>NZ_CAXUPB020000001.1:0-5294587 GCF_964252725.1 Massilia sp. LjRoot122 | reverse complement strand
CGCGCAGATGGACGGCGCGATCCTGGTGTGCTCGGCCGCTGACGGCCCGATGCCACAGACCCGCGAGCACATCCTGCTGGCGCGTCAGGTTGGCGTTCCGTACATCATCGTGTTCCTAAACAAGTGCGACCTGGTCGACGACGCAGAACTGCTGGAACTGGTTGAAATGGAAGTCCGCGAGCTCCTCTCGAAGTACGAGTTCCCAGGCGACGACCTGCCAATCATCAAGGGTTCGGCACGTATGGCGCTGGAAGGCCAGCCGGGCGAAATGGGCGAAGACTGCATCATCCGTCTGGCTGAAGCCCTGGACACCTACATCCCGACCCCGGAACGTGCCGTTGACGGCGCCTTCCTGATGCCGGTGGAAGACGTGTTCTCGATCTCGGGCCGCGGTACCGTGGTGACCGGTCGTGTCGAGCGCGGCATCATCAAGGTCGGCGAAGAAATCGAAATCGTCGGTATCATCGACACCGTGAAGACCACCTGCACCGGCGTGGAAATGTTCCGCAAGCTGCTGGACCAGGGTCAAGCTGGCGACAACGTCGGCCTGCTGCTGCGCGGCACCAAGCGTGAAGACGTCCAGCGTGGCCAGGTTCTGGCCAAGCCGGGCTCGATCAAGCCGCACAACCACTTCACCGGTGAGATCTACGTCCTGTCGAAAGACGAAGGCGGCCGTCACACCCCGTTCTTCAACAACTACCGTCCTCAGTTCTACTTCCGTACGACTGACGTGACCGGTTCGATCGAGCTGCCGGCAGACAAAGAAATGGTCATGCCAGGCGACAACGTGTCGATCACCGTCAAGCTGATCGCTCCGATCGCGATGGAAGAAGGTCTGCGCTTCGCAATCCGCGAAGGTGGCCGTACCGTCGGCGCCGGCGTGGTTGCCAAGATCCTGGCTTAATAGCCAAGGTAGAGGGAAGCAGAACAACGCTTCCCTCGAACAGCATTGTCTGGTACGCGCGTACCATGTATAATGCTGGATTCAGCGAGAAGTTTTCGTAGGGGTGTAGCTCAATTGGCAGAGCGTCGGTCTCCAAAACCGAAGGTCGCGGGTTCGATTCCCTCCGCCCCTGCCACCGAATTCTGGTGCGCAGCACCGAAAGTAAAAAAGAATGTCTAATCAATCCGTGCAAACTGTCAGCACCTCGAATGACAAGTTCAAGGTCGCACTGGCGGTGGTTGCTGTGATTGCAGGCGTCGTCGGGTTCTTCTACCTGACTGGCCAGAACAAACCAGCCTTGGTCGCCGCCGGCGCCCTCTTGGCTGGTTTAGTTTTTGCTGTCCTGCTTTTGTGGACCTCCACCACCGGCCGTGATTTCCTGAGCTTCGCCAAGGAGTCGGTGCGCGAGACCAAGAAAGTTGTTTGGCCGACCCGTCGGGAAGCCACCCAGATCACCGGCATCGTGTTCGCCTTCGTGGTCGTGACGGCGATTTTCCTGTGGGGCACGGATAAGGTTCTTGAATTCCTGTTGTACGACCTGGTCCTGGGGTGGAAAAACTGATGAGCGATAACGTGCAAGACAACGCGCCGGGCCAAGACCCGGCGCAAGACGCTGGTGCGGCTCCTGTGAGTGTCCCGGTCAACAACAAGCGCTGGTACGTCGTCCATGTCTACTCGGGCATGGAAAAGAGCGTGATGCGCGCGCTGACCGAGCGCATCGAGCGCGCCGGCATGCAGCAGCAGTTCGGCCAGATCCTGGTTCCGACCGAGGAAGTCGTCGAAATGCGCAACGGCACCAAGGCCGTCTCCGAGCGTCGTTTCTTCCCGGGCTATGTCCTGGTTGAGATGGAAATGACGGACGAGACCTGGCACCTGGTCAAGAACACGTCCAAGGTCACCGGCTTCATTGGCGGCAAGTCGAACAAGCCGACGCCGATCCCGGCGCGCGAGATCGACAAGATCATGCAGCAAGTCCAGGAAGGCGTCGAAAAGCCGCGTCCGAAAGTGCTGTACGAAGTGGGCGAGCAGGTGCGTATCAAGGAAGGCCCGTTCACCGACTTCAACGGCAACGTCGAGGAAGTCAACTACGAAAAATCGAAGGTGCGTGTGTCTGTCACCATCTTCGGCCGCGCAACTCCGGTGGAGCTGGAGTTCGGGCAGGTAGAGAAAGTCTAAAACGCCATTACGGAGCGTCGCAGCAGCAAGGCGGAATCCGGAAAGAGGAGCCCCGCCGAAGAGTAGTAGCGGTGGGGCGCTACTACTCAATGCCAACTTAGGAGCCAGACATGGCAAAGAAGATTATTGGCTTTATCAAGCTGCAAGTCGCAGCCGGTAAGGCAAACCCATCCCCACCGATCGGCCCAGCACTGGGTCAGCGCGGCCTGAACATCATGGAATTCTGCAAGGCGTTCAACGCCCAGACCCAAGGTTTCGAGCCGGGCATGCCGATCCCTGTCGTGATCACCGCGTTCGCCGACAAGTCCTTCACCTTCGTGATGAAGACCCCGCCGGCAACCTACCTGATCAAGAAAGCCGCTGGCATCACCAAAGGTTCGCCGAAGCCACATACCGACAAGGTTGGCACGCTGACCCGTGCCCAGGCTGAAGAAATCGCAAAAACCAAGCAGCCGGACCTGACCGCCGCCGACATGGACGCCGCAGTGCGTATCATCGCCGGCTCGGCACGTTCGATGGGCATCACGGTGGAGGGTGTGTAATGGCTAAGCTGTCCAAGCGCGTCAAAGAAATGAAAGCAAAAGTGGATCGTAACAAGGTCTACGCGTTCGACAACGCTGTGTCGATCATCAAGGAATTCGCAACCGCCAAGTTCAACGAGTCGATCGACGTCGCCGTGCAACTGGGCGTGGATCCGAAGAAGTCGGACCAAGTGGTCCGCGGTTCGGTCGTGCTGCCAGCTGGCACCGGCAAGACCGTGCGCGTCGCTGTCTTCGCATCGGGCGACAAGGCTGAAGCTGCTAAAGCAGCCGGCGCCGACATCGTCGGTATGGAAGACCTGGCAGAGCGCGTGAAGGCCGGCGACATGCCGTTCGACATCGTGATCGCTTCGCCGGACACCATGCGTATCGTCGGTACCCTGGGCCAGATCCTGGGCCCGCGCGGCCTGATGCCGAACCCGAAGGTCGGCACCGTGACCCCGGACGTCGCTACCGCCGTCAAGAACGCCAAAGCCGGTCAGGTCCAGTACCGTACCGACAAGGCTGGTATCGTCCACGCTACCATCGGTCGCAAGTCGTTCTCGGACGAACAGCTGAAGACCAACCTGGTCGCGTTGATCGATGCCCTGAACAAGGCCAAGCCGGCAACCTCGAAGGGCGTGTACCTGCGTAAGGTCGCCCTGTCGTCGACCATGGGCGCTGGCGTCCGTGTCGATCACGCTTCGATCGCTGCTTAATCGACAAGGGCTTGCCCTTGTCATTCCCGGCACTGCCGGGAATGACTCCCGGCGAAGGCCGGGATCCAAGGGCGGTAAAAGTTTAAGTCCCCGCTGAACATCGCGGGGCGCATCTTTGGGCTGTCGGGGCAGATCAGCGCTCCGGCAGGCAATCAAAGACCGTTGGGCCGATGGCAGAGGTTGAGCCGGAGGTTAATAGACCACCCAACGCAGATGGTGTACCCGAACAAGTTTTGTAGTCCACGCTGCGTGAATTCATCCGCGTTAGTTTTGACTTCTTAACTTCGGACGCCGTGTTCGAACCGATGCAGACATGTTGTCCGCATCATTTAAGGAGATTGACCGTGGGTCTTAATCTGAATGACAAAAAGGCCGTCGTCGAAGAGGTGAGCGCTAAGGTTTCGACCGCGCAAACCATCGTCGTGGCTGAGTACCGTGGCATCCAGGTTGCTCACTTGACCAAACTCCGTGCAACCGCACGCGCCCAGGGCGTCTACCTGCGTGTTCTGAAGAACACGCTGGCACGTCGCTCTGTGGAAGGCACCCAGTTTGCCGCGCTTGCCGATTCCATGACCGGCCCGCTGATCTACTCGATCTCGGACGACGCCGTTGCAGCAGCGAAAGTCATCAACGACTTCGCCAAAACCAACGACAAGCTGGTTGTGAAAGCCGGTAACTACGCTGGCAAGCAGCTCGATGTGGCTGGCGTGACCGCGCTGGCAAGCATCCCGAGCCGCGAAGTCCTCATCGCCCAGCTGCTGGGCGTCATGCAGGCACCGGTGTCTGGCTTTGCACGAGTTCTGGCTGCAGTCGCAGCACAAAAAGGCGAAGGCGCCCCTGCTCCGGCAGCGGAAGCCGCCGAAGCGTAATCGCTTCGCGACTTTTTGTTCAAGTAGAACCAATCCTGTACTACACACACACAATATTTGGAGTTTCAAATGGCAATTAGCAAAGAAGAGTTCCTGGACGCAGTTGGCGCAATGTCGGTCATGGAACTGAACGACCTGGTCAAGGCTTTCGAAGAGAAGTTCGGCGTGTCGGCAGCTGCAATGTCGGCACCGGCAGCTGGCGGCGGCGCTGCTGCAGCTGCTGCTGAAGAGCAGACCGAATTCAACGTCGTGCTGACCGAAGTCGGCGCGAACAAGGTCGGCGTCATCAAAGCCGTCCGTGAAATCACCGGCCTGGGCCTGAAGGAAGCCAAAGACGTCGTCGACGGCGCACCGAAGACCGTGAAAGAAGCCCTGCCGAAAGCTGACGCTGAAGCCGCTAAGAAGAAGCTGGAAGAAGCTGGCGCCAAGGCCGAGCTGAAGTAATACATATGCATTGGGCACTCTCGCAGTGCCCAGCGCGGGAGTCAAAGCTTGCGGAACCTGCCGAAAGGGAGGGGATGCGGCTTTGGCTCTTTTGTCGTCCCTGCAGCAAACGTCCGCGTCAGGTGCCGATAAGCAACATCAGCAGTAAGCAGTACCGGGTTCAGAAATATCGTAACACAGCAGTACGGCTGTCTTAATCACTTGGCGGGAAAGCAGAGGCTTCAGGCCTTGCGTGTGGTGTGACCACCACTGGCAATTCCTGAATTCTCATCCTTTCTGTCACTCACGGAGTGTCCATGCACTACTCATTTACTGAGAAGAAGCGCATTCGCAAGTCGTTCGCGAAGCGCGCCAACGTTCACAACGTTCCTTATCTTCTGGCTACCCAGCTCGAATCCTACGAGAATTTCCTGCAAGCGGACGCCGTTCCCTCCGTGCGCAAGAACGAGGGCCTGCAGTCGGCCTTCAGCTCCATCTTCCCTATCGTGTCGCACAATGGTTTTGCGCGCCTCGAGTTCCTGTCCTATGTGCTGGGCGACCCCGCGTTTGACGTGAAAGAGTGCCAGCAGCGTGGCCTGACCTTCGCGTCGCCGCTGCGCGCCAAGGTGCGTCTGGTGATCCTGGATAAGGAATCGCCGACCAAGCCGGTCGTGAAGGAAATGAAAGAGCAGGAAGTGTACATGGGCGAACTGCCGCTGATGACCACGAACGGTTCGTTCGTCATCAACGGTACCGAGCGCGTCATCGTCTCGCAGCTGCACCGCTCGCCTGGCGTGTTCTTCGAACACGACCGCGGCAAGACCCACTCGTCGGGCAAGCTGCTGTTCTCGGCTCGTATCATTCCTTACCGCGGCTCGTGGCTGGACTTCGAATTCGATCCGAAAGACATCCTGTTCTTCCGCGTCGACCGCCGCCGCAAGATGCCGGTCACGATCCTGCTGAAAGCCATCGGCATGACGCCGGAGCAGATCCTGGCGAACTTCTTCGTCTTCGACAATTTCACCCTCCGCAACGAAGGCGGCGAGCTGGAGTTCGTGTCCGAACGCCTGCGCGGCGAAGTCGCGCGCTTCGACATCGTCGATCCGAAGTCGGGCAAGACCATCGTCACCAAGGACAAGCGTATCAACGCCAAGCACGTCCGTGACATCGAAGCCGCCGGCATCAAGAGCATCTCGGTGCCGGAAGACTACCTGCTGGGCCGCGTGCTGGCCAAGAACATCGTCGACCAGGACACCGGCGAAGTCATCGCCGTCGCCAACGACGAGCTGACCGAAGAACTGCTGGGCAAGCTGCGCGACGCCAGCGTGACCGACATCCAGACGCTCTACACGAACGACCTGGACCAGGGCGGCTACATCTCGCAGACCCTGCGCACCGACGACACCGCCGACCAGACCGCCGCTCGCGTGGCGATCTATCGCATGATGCGTCCTGGCGAACCGCCGACCGAAGAATCGGTGGAAGCCCTGTTCAACGGCCTGTTCTACAGCCCGGAACGCTACGACCTGTCGGCTGTCGGCCGCATGAAGTTCAACCGCCGTATCGGCCGTGACGAACTCGTGGGCGACATGACCCTGTCGAACGAAGACATCCTGGCCGTGATCAAGATCCTGGTCGAGCTGCGCAATGGCCGCGGCGAAGTCGACGACATCGATCACCTGGGTAACCGCCGCGTGCGTTGCGTCGGCGAACTGGCTGAGAACCAGTTCCGTGCCGGCCTGGTGCGCGTGGAACGCGCCGTCAAGGAACGCCTCGGCCAGGCCGAAGCGGATAACCTGATGCCGCATGACCTGATCAACAGCAAGCCGATCTCGGCCGCGATCCGTGAATTCTTCGGTTCGTCGCAGCTGTCGCAGTTCATGGACCAGACCAACCCGCTGTCGGAAGTCACCCACAAGCGCCGCGTCTCGGCCCTTGGCCCGGGCGGTCTGACCCGCGAACGTGCAGGCTTCGAGGTGCGCGACGTGCACCCGACCCACTACGGCCGCGTGTGCCCGATCGAAACGCCTGAAGGCCCGAACATCGGCCTGATCAACTCGCTGGCACTGTACGCCCGCCTGAACGAATACGGCTTCCTGGAAACCCCGTACCGCAAGGTCGAAGGTTCGAAGGTCACCGAGCAGATCCACTACCTGTCCGCGATCGAAGAAGGCCGCTACATCATCGCCCAGGCGAATGCTGCCATCAACGAAGAAGGCCAGCTGGTCGACGAACTGGTGTCGGCACGTGAAGCAGGCGAAACCATCCTGGTCTCGCCGGAACGCATCCAGTACATGGACGTGGCCCCGGGCCAGATCGTGTCGGTTGCAGCTTCGCTGATTCCGTTCCTCGAGCACGATGACGCGAACCGTGCACTGATGGGCGCCAACATGCAGCGCCAGGCCGTGCCTTGCCTGCGTCCGGAGAAAGCCTTCGTCGGTACCGGTATCGAGCGCACCGTGGCGGTCGACTCGGGCACCACCGTGCAGGCCCTGCGCGGCGGTGTGGTGGACTACATCGATGCAGGCCGTGTGGTGATTCGCGTCAACGACGACGAAGCAACCGCGGGCGAAGTCGGTGTCGACATCTACAACCTGATCAAGTACACCCGTTCGAACCAGAACACCAACATCAACCAGCGTCCGATCGTGCAAGTGGGCGATCGCGTGGCACGCGGCGACGTCATCGCCGACGGCGCCTCGACCGACCTGGGCGAGCTGGCACTGGGCCAGAACATGCTGGTGGCCTTCATGCCGTGGAACGGCCTGAACTTCGAAGACTCGATCCTGATCTCGGAAAACGTGGTCAAGGACGACCGCTACACCTCGATCCACATCGAGGAACTGAGCGTCGTCGCACGTGACACCAAGCTGGGCGCGGAAGAAATCACCCGCGACATCTCGAACCTGGCCGAGAACCAGCTGGCTCGCCTGGACGAGTCGGGCATCGTCTACATCGGCGCCGAAGTGCAGGCTGGCGACGTGCTGGTCGGTAAGGTCACCCCGAAGGGCGAGACCCAGCTGACCCCGGAAGAGAAGCTGCTGCGCGCGATCTTCGGCGAAAAAGCCTCGGACGTGAAGGACACCTCGCTGCGCGTGCCTTCGGGCATGGTCGGCACCGTCATCGACGTGCAAGTGTTCACCCGCGAAGGCATCCAGCGCGACAAGCGCGCCCAGCAGATCATCGACGACGAGCTGAAGCGCTACCGCCTGGACCTGAACGACCAGATGCGTATCGTGGAAGGCGACGCCTTCCAGCGTCTGGAGCGCATGCTGATCGGTAAAGTGGTCAACGGCGGTCCGAAGAAGCTGGCGAAGGGTGCCGCGATCACCGCCGAATACCTGGCGGACCTGGACAAGTTCCACTGGTTCGACATCCGTCCGGCCGACGACGACACTGCGAACGCCCTCGAAGCGATCAAGGAATCGATCAACGAGAAGCGCCACCAGTTCGACCTGGCCTTCGAAGAGAAGCGCAAGAAGCTGACGCAAGGCGACGAGCTGCAGCCTGGCGTGCAGAAGATGGTCAAGGTCTACCTGGCCGTCAAGCGCCGCCTGCAGTCGGGCGACAAGATGGCAGGCCGCCACGGTAACAAGGGTGTGGTCTCGCGTATCGTGCCGGTGGAAGACATGCCGTTCATGGCAGATGGTACCCCGGCCGACGTCGTGCTGAACCCGCTGGGCGTCCCGTCGCGTATGAACGTCGGTCAGATCCTCGAAACCCACCTCGGTTGGGCGGCGAAGGGCCTGGGCCTGCGTATCGGCGACATGTTGCGCGCTCAAGCGAAGGCAGAAGAAGTCCGCGGCTTCCTGGGCAAGATCTACAACGAGACCGGCCGCAAGGAAGACCTCGACAGCTTCAGCGATGAAGAGATCCTGACCCTGGCGAACAACCTGAAGAACGGCGTGCCGTTCGCTACCCCGGTGTTCGACGGTGCGCATGAGTCGGAAATCCGCCGCATGCTGGACCTGGCCTTCCCGGACGAGATCGCGAACCACCTGGGCATGACCCCGTCGAAGAACCAGGTCACGATGTTCGACGGCCGCACCGGCGAAGCATTCGAGCGCAAGGTCACCGTCGGCTTCATGCACATGCTGAAGCTGCACCACCTGGTCGACGACAAGATGCACGCCCGTTCGACCGGTCCGTACTCGCTGGTGACGCAGCAGCCGCTGGGTGGTAAAGCCCAGTTCGGCGGCCAGCGCTTCGGTGAGATGGAGGTGTGGGCACTGGAGGCGTACGGCGCATCGTACGTGCTGCAGGAAATGCTGACCGTGAAGTCGGACGACGTGAACGGCCGTACCAAGGTGTACGAGAACCTGGTCAAGGGCGATCACGTGATCGACGCCGGCATGCCGGAATCGTTCAACGTGCTGGTGAAGGAAATCCGTTCGCTGGGTATCGACATCGATCTCGAGCGCAACTAAGCAGGGCCGCATGGCCGCCAGCCTTCGGGCTGGTCCGCGACCTTCGAGTCGTCGCCCCGGCGCAGGCCGGGGCCTAAGTCCGGTGAATAGCCGGCAAACTTGGATCCCGGCCTGCGCCGGGATGACGTTTTCAAGGGTAGCGGGCTCAGCAAGCACCGGCGAAAATCGGTGAGAAGCGGCGGTAGTAGTACTCAGTAAAGAATTCAATCACCTGGAGTGATACATGAAAGCACTGCTCGATCTATTCAAGCAAGTTCAGCAAAACGAGAGCTTCGACGCCATCAAGATTGGCCTGGCGTCGCCCGAGAAAATCCGTTCGTGGTCCTACGGCGAAGTCAAGAAGCCGGAAACCATCAACTACCGCACCTTCAAGCCTGAGCGCGACGGTCTGTTCTGCGCCAAGATCTTTGGCCCGATCAAGGACTACGAATGCCTGTGCGGCAAGTACAAGCGCCTGAAGCACCGCGGCGTCATCTGCGAGAAGTGCGGCGTCGAAGTCACGCTGGCCAAGGTGCGCCGTGAGCGCATGGGCCACATCGAGCTGGCCTCGCCGACCGCGCACATCTGGTTCCTGAAGTCGCTGCCGTCGCGTCTGGGCATGGTCCTGGACATGACCCTGCGCGATATCGAACGCGTGCTGTACTTCGAAGCATACGTCGTGACCGATCCTGGCATGACCCCGCTGAAGAAGTGCCAGATCATGTCGGAAGACGACTACGCCGCCAAGTACGAAGAGTACGGCGACGACTTCACCGCATTCATGGGCGCCGAAGGCATCCGTGAACTGCTGCGCTCGATCGACATCCACCGCGATGCCGAAGCCCTGCGCGTCGAGCTGAAGGAATCGAAGTCCGAAGCGAAGATCAAGAAATACGCCAAGCGCCTGAAAGTGCTCGAGGCGTTCCAGCGCTCGGGCATCAAGCCTGAGTGGATGATCATGGAAGTGCTCCCGGTCCTGCCGCCGGAGCTGCGTCCGCTCGTCCCGCTGGATGGTGGCCGTTTCGCGACCTCCGACCTGAACGACCTGTACCGCCGCGTCATCAACCGTAACAACCGCCTGAAGCGCCTGATGGAACTGCGCGCTCCGGAAATCATTACGCGTAACGAAAAGCGCATGCTGCAGGAAGCGGTCGACTCGCTGCTGGACAACGGCCGTCGCGGCAAAGCGATGACCGGCGCCAACAAGCGTCCGCTGAAGTCGCTGGCTGAAATGATCAAGGGTAAGGGCGGCCGTTTCCGTCAGAACCTGCTGGGCAAGCGCGTCGACTACTCGGGCCGTTCGGTCATCGTGGTCGGTCCGCAGCTGAAACTGCACCAGTGCGGTCTGCCGAAGCTGATGGCCCTGGAACTGTTCAAGCCTTTCATCTTCAACAAGCTGGAACTGATGGGTCTCGCGACCACCATCAAGGCGGCGAAGAAGCTGGTCGAAATCCAGGAACCGGTGGTCTGGGACATCCTGGAAGAAGTCATCAAGGAACACCCGGTCATGCTGAACCGTGCACCAACCCTGCACCGTCTCGGTATCCAGGCGTTCGAGCCGGTCCTGATCGAAGGTAAAGCCATCCAGCTGCACCCGCTGGTCTGCGCGGCGTTCAACGCCGACTTCGACGGTGACCAGATGGCAGTCCACGTGCCGCTGTCGATCGAAGCGCAGATGGAAGCGCGCACCCTGATGCTGGCGTCGAACAACATCCTGTTCCCGTCGAACGGCGAACCGTCGATCGTGCCGTCCCAGGATATCGTGCTGGGTCTGTACTACGCGTCGCGCGAGGCGATCAACGCCAAGGGCGAGGGCATGCTGTTCCCGGACGTGTCGGAAGTCATCCGCGCGTACGACAACAAGGAAGTCGAACTGGCGACCCGCATCACCGTGCGTATCGTCGAGAACCCGAAGGACCCGGTCACCGGCGAATTCGTGCAGACCCTGACCCGCTACGAGACCACCGTCGGTCGTGCGATCCTGTCCGAGATCCTGCCGAAAGGCCTGCCGTTCTCGGTGCTGAACCGCGCGCTGAAGAAGAAGGAAATCTCGAAACTGATCAACACGTCGTTCCGCAAGTGCGGCCTGCGTGCGACCGTCGTCTTCGCGGACAAGCTGATGCAGTCGGGCTTCCGCCTGGCGACCCGCGCCGGCATCTCGATCGCCGTCGACGACATGCTGATCCCGGACGTCAAGAAGGGCATGATCGCGACCGCCGAAGCGGAAGTGAAGCAGATCGAGCAGCAGTACGCTTCGGGTCTGGTCACCGCCGGCGAGCGTTACAACAAGGTCGTCGACATCTGGGGCAAGACCTCGGATGAAGTCGGCAAGGCGATGATGGACCAGCTGAAAGTGGAGCCGGTCATCAAGCGTGACGGCACCGAAGGCACCCAGGAATCGTTCAACGCGATTTACATGATGGCCGACTCGGGCGCCCGTGGTTCGGCAGCCCAGATCCGCCAGCTGGCCGGTATGCGAGGCCTGATGGCCAAGCCGGACGGTTCGATTATCGAAACGCCGATTACCGCGAACTTCCGCGAAGGCCTGAACGTTCTGCAGTACTTCATTTCGACCCACGGCGCCCGTAAGGGTCTGGCGGATACGGCACTGAAGACCGCGAACTCGGGTTACCTGACCCGTCGACTCGTCGATGTGACCCAGGATCTGGTGGTGACCGAAGACGATTGCGGCACCAGCAACGGTACCCACATGAAGGCGATGGTCGAAGGTGGTGAAGTCATCGAAGCCCTGCGCGACCGTATCCTCGGCCGCGTGACCGGCACCGATGTCGTCAACCCGGAAACCCAGGAAACCGTGTTCGAAGCCGGCACCCTGCTGGACGAAGACATGGTCGAAGAGATCGAACGTCTCGGTATCGACGAAGTGAAGGTCCGCACCCCGCTGAACTGCGACACGCGCTTCGGCCTGTGCGCAATGTGCTACGGCCGTGACCTCGGCCGCGGCATGCTGGTGAACAGCGGCGAAGCAGTCGGGGTGGTTGCAGCACAGTCGATCGGTGAGCCGGGTACCCAGCTGACCATGCGTACCTTCCACATCGGTGGTGCGGCATCGCGTGCAGCAGTGGCATCGTCGGTCGAAGCCAAGTCGAACGGCACGGTCCGCTTCACCGCGACCATGCGTTACGTCACCAACGGCAAGGGCGCGCAGATCGTCATCTCGCGTTCGGGCGAAGTCCTGATCACCGACGACCACGGCCGTGAGCGTGAGCGTCACAAGGTGCCGTACGGCGCGACCCTGATCGTCAAGGACGGCCAGGTAGTCAAGGCCGGTACCGCGCTGGCGACCTGGGATCCGCTGACCCGTCCGATCATCACCGAGTACGCAGGTACCATCAAGTTCGAAAACGTGGAAGAGGGCGTTACCGTCGCTCGCCAGGTGGACGAAGTGACCGGCCTGTCGACCCTGGTGGCAATCGATCCGAAGCGCCGCGGTTCGGGCAAGGTCCTGCGTCCGCAGGTCAAGCTGCTGAACGAAGAAGGCCAGGAAGTGAAGATCGCCGGCACCGAACACGCCGTGACGATCGGCTTCCAGGTCGGCGCACTGATCATGGTCAAGGACGGTCAGCAGGCAACGGTGGGTGAAGTGCTGGCACGTATCCCGACCGAATCGCAGAAGACCCGTGACATTACCGGTGGTCTGCCGCGCGTTGCCGAACTGTTCGAAGCACGTTCGCCGAAAGACGCGGGCATGCTGGCGGAAGTCACCGGTACCGTCGCGTTCGGTAAAGAGACCAAGGGCAAGCAGCGCCTGGAAATCACCGACATGGACGGCGCCAAGCACGAGTTCCTGATCACCAAGGACAAGCAAGTGCTGGTGCACGACGGCCAAGTGGTGAACAAGGGCGAGATGATCGTCGATGGTCCGGCCGATCCGCAGGACATCCTGCGTCTGCTGGGTATCGAAGCGCTGGCACGTTACATCGTCGACGAAGTGCAGGACGTGTACCGTCTGCAGGGCGTGAAGATCAACGACAAGCACATCGAGGTGATCGTTCGCCAGATGCTGCGCCGCGTGCAGATCGTCGAAGCCGGCGACACCGACTACATCGTCGGCGAGCAGGTGGAGCGTTCGGAGCTGCTGGAAGAGAACGACAAGGTCGTCGCTGCTGGCAAGCTGCCGGCAACCTACGAAAACGTGCTGCTGGGTATTACCAAGGCATCGCTGTCGACCGACTCGTTCATCTCGGCCGCATCGTTCCAGGAAACCACCCGCGTGCTGACCGAAGCGGCGATCATGGGCAAGCGCGACGGTCTGCGCGGCCTGAAGGAAAACGTCATCGTCGGCCGCTTGATTCCTGGCGGTACCGGTCTGGCATTCCACCGCGCCCGCAAGGAGAAGGAAGTGTGGGAGGCGGAAGAGCGCCAGGCACTGCTGCAGCAGGAGAAGGCCAACATGGCTGCCGAACTGCAGGCGATGGAAGACCAGCAGAATGCTGCGGCTCCGGCGGAGCAGCATCATGGTGAGGGCGAGTGATCGTTCTAGCTAGCTGAAATGAGGACGGCACCCAGAAGGGTGCCGTTTTTTTTCCGGCATCAGACTACCGGGGCGCTTACGCTGCAATACAAACGTACGACGCTTTTAAGAGTTTCACGGTAGAATGAAAAATTAACATTGTTGACGACGTGTTTTTGGATGGGGTTTGCGATGTCTGTTTTAACGAGAAATAACGTCCAGGTTGCCGGCAATGGGGCCGCCACCATGGTATTTGCGCACGGTTTCGGCTGCGACCAGACCATGTGGCGTTTCATTACTCCTGCGTTCGGCGAACGTTTCCGCACGATTGCATTTGACCTTGTCGGCAGCGGGCGCTCCGATCTCAGCGCCTACGACAAGACGAAGTACGGCACGCTGCATGGCTATGCCGACGACCTGCTCGAGATCCTGGACGAGTGCGCCACAGGACCGGTCGTCTTCGTGGGACATTCGGTCAGTACGATGATCGGCCTGCTGGCGACCATCAAGGCGCCCGAGCGCTTCGTTGCCCAGGTCATGGTCGGTCCATCGCCCTGCTACATCAACGACGGCGACTATATCGGCGGATTCAAGCGGGAAGACATCGAAGAACTGCTCGAGACACTCGATGCCAACTATCTGGGGTGGTCGAGCAGCCTGGCGCCCGTCATCATGGGCGCACCGGACCGGCCCGAGCTGCGCGAGGAACTGAAGAACAGTTTCTGCCGCAATGATCCCGACATTGCCAAACATTTTGCGCGTGTCACCTTCCTGTCGGACCACCGTGCCGATCTGCCCCAATCGCAGGTGCCCGCACTCATCCTCCAGTGCAGCGACGACCTGATCGCACCCCGTGCCGTCGGCGACTACCTGCACCGCCACCTGCCCAAAAGCACCCTTCATATCATCGAGAATGTCGGCCACTGTCCACATATGAGCGCGCCTACCGAAAGTTCGCGGGCGATCGATGCCTTCCTTGCCAACACCCTCCGCTGACCCAGGCAGCGACGGGCTGCCTTCGGACCAGCTGTTTTTCGCGCAGGCCGCTTGCGCACTGGCGGTGACGAACGCCGATGGACTGATCCTGAGAGCGAATGCAACGGCCTGCCGCTGGCTCGGCTACGACAACGATGAACTGGTCGGCAGGCTGCGCATGCCGGACCTGTTGCCGATCGGCGCACGCCTGTTTCACCACACGCATTGCCTGCCTATCCTCCAGGTCATGGGCTCGGTGGCGGAGATACAGGTTGACTTGCGCAACCGGCAAGGCGAGCGCATCCCCATGCTCATCAACATCATGCGCGTGGTGGACGAGGGACGGGTGTTCGACCAGTGGGCGCTGTTCAAGGCGTCCGATCGCAGGGCATACGAGCGTGAGCTGCTTATCGCGCGCAAGACGGCCGAAGCCGCACTTGAGGCACGCCAGGGCGCGGAAGCGCAGCTGAAAGCCCTGAACGAGCAGCTGTCCGCCGCCGACCGCCGCAAGGATGAGTTCCTTGCGACCCTGTCGCATGAATTGCGCAATCCGCTCGCGCCGATGCGCAGCGCCCTCGACGTCCTGACGATGAAGTTGAAGGGGGTGGCAGACGAACGCCTCCTGTCGGCCTTCGACCGCCAGCTCCGCCACCTGACCCGGCTGGTCGACGACCTGATGGAAGTGTCCCGTATCACCCAGGGGCGCATGCAGCTACAGCAGGAACCTGTCGAGCTCACCGCACTGGTGCAGAGTGCCGCCCAGGACGTCACGCCATTGATGCAGGCCGCCGGCCATACGCTGCGCGTGTCGGCGCTACCGCCGCCTGTGGTCGTCAATGGCGATGCCACGCGCCTTGCGCAGGTGATTTTGAACCTCCTGACCAATGCCGCAAAGTACACGCCGGACGGCGGCCTGATCGATCTATCCTTGTCGTGCAAGGAAGGACATGCCGAGATCCGGGTCCGCGACAACGGCATCGGCATTCCCGCCGAAGCCCTGGGCAGCGTGTTCAACATGTTTTCCCAGCTCGAGCCGGCGCTCGAGCGGGCCCAGGGCGGACTGGGTATCGGCCTGGCCCTGGTGCGCGGCATCGTCAAACTCCACGGCGGCACCATCCGCGCAGACAGCGCCGGGCCAGGGAAGGGCAGTGAATTTACCCTGCGATTACCGCTCGTGGCGGAAACCGTACGCGAGCAAAGCCCACAGTCCGATGGGCCGGCGGCTGCCGGACTGCGCGTCATGGTTGTCGACGATAATCAGGATGCTGCCGAGACGTTGACTATGGCGTTAGGAATGTTCGGTTGCGAGGTCAGGGTGGCACACTCTGCGGAGGCCGCACTGGATATCGCAGCCCGCTTCACACCGCAGGTCGCCTTGCTCGATATCGGTCTGCCCGACATGAACGGCTACGAACTGGCCCGGCGCCTGCGAGGCATGCCCGCCATGGCGCAAGCCGTTCTCATTGCCACGACCGGATGGGGGCAGGAAAAGGATCGTGAAATGGCGTTCGGTGCCGGGTTCAATCACCACCTGACCAAGCCGATCGATTTCGAGCAGTTGCGTCGCTTGCTGGCCTCATCCATGTGACGCAGCAGGCGCTGCCGCCGGCGCACACGCATTGGTGCAGCGCTTGAAGCTCGCATTGCAGGCATCGACCCGTTCGCTGTTCCGCCGTTGCGCCGCACGGCGATCGTTCGCCCGCGCCGACTCGGACCACACCTGGCCTGCTCCGTCCGCAGTCCGCGCAAACGGGTTCTTCTCTTCCAGCTTGGGCAAGGTATCGAGTTCGGTCAGCCTGCCTGCGCGCTTCGTGCATTGTTCCTTTTCAGACGTACACACCGATGTGCACACCGAGGCTTCCTCAGCCTGGGCCAGAGGGGCCGCCATGACGCCGAGCAGGGCGACGAGCAGAATAGAAGGGTTCACCTGGATTCCTTTCGCTGACGAAGCAGCTTTTCAATGCAATGCCTGAAGTACCACAAGCATTCTAAATCGACTCGACGCCTCAATAGTTCATCCGAAGACCGGGTCAGCGCAACTTATCCTCCGAGGGTAGGAAGCGATGCGTCCCGCACAATGTTGGCCATCTAACTCAGCCGTACGCCCCCTCCGTGTAATGACTGCTATGATGCACCGCTGAGTTAACGATCCATCACACTTCTTGCCACACGAGCAATATGCCTTGGCCCTTTGATGCAACCCCGGACGCCGCAAGCGCATCGAGCCACTTGACGGAGATGGAGCGCCGCATGCGCGCCTTTCCTTGGGAGACCACCGCCGTCGGTCCGGTCGGCGGCTGGCCGCACAGCCTGAAACAGGCCGTCCGCACCGTGCTCGACCTGCGCCTGCCAGCCTATCTCGCTTGGGGCGATTCCTACGTCCAGTTCTTCAACGATGCTTATGTACCCATCCTCGGGGACAAGAACGACGAGGCCCTCGGCAAGGATTCGCGTGCTACCTGGGCCGAGATCTGGCCGACGATCGGCCCGATGTGGCAGCAGGTGCGGAAGGGCGAGGCGCTAGGCTCCGAAGGGATGCCGCTGACGATCAACCGCTTCGGCTATTTCGAGACCTGCTACTTCAGCTACTCGTACAGCCCGATTTACGGCGACGCCGGCACCGTCGAGGGTGTGCTGGTTACCTTCGCCGAGACAACCAAGGCCGTGCTGGGCGAACGACGCCGGGACTACCAGGTGAAGCTGGCCGACACCCTGCGCCGCGAAACCGAATTCGGCCCGATGCTGAAGGCGACCATTCGCCTGACCAGCGAATACTTCAGCGGCTCCAACGTCGCCTACGTCGAGCTGGACGAGCAAAAGCGCACCTTCACCGTCAAGGAAGAATGGAAGGACGGCGTCGAAACCGGTGGCGCCCAGGGCACGCTGCCGATCGACATGCTGTCCCCAAGCCAGCTCGACGCGCTGCGCGCCGGCACCACCATCTGCATCGACGACGTCTCGACCGATCCGGACTGCGCGGCCGTCGCCAAGCCCTGCCTGATGCTCGGCATCCGTTCGGTGATCGTCATCCCGCTCAAGGATGGCGACCGCCTGCATGGCGCCGGCTTCCTGTACAAGGACCTTGCCTACCGCTGGAACGAGGACGACCGGACCCTGGCCGAAGACCTGGCGCGCCGTACCTGGGAGGCCCTGCGCCGCATCCGCGCCGAGGAAGCCCTGCGTGAAGAGACGCGCATGCTCGAACTCCTGAACCGGGCCGGCAAGGTGCTGGCCTCCACGCTCGACATCGACACGCTGCTGCAGGCGATCACCGACGCCGCCACCGAACTGACCGGCGCCGAATTCGGCGCCTTCTTCTACAACGGCAAGGACGCCAACGGCGACGCCTACCTGCTCTACACGCTGAGCGGTGCGCCGCGCGAAGCTTTCGAGCAGTTCGGCCACCCGCGTCCGACGGCCGTCTTCAGTCCGACCTTCGAAGGCGCCGCGCCGATCCGCAGCGACGACATCACCAAGGACCCGCGCTACGGTCGCATGGGCCCGCACCATGGCATGCCGAAAGGGCATCTGCCGGTGCGCAGTTATCTGGCTGCCTCGGTCTGCTCGCGTTCAGGCGACGTACTGGGCGGCCTGTTTTTTGGCCATTCGCAGCCGAAGATGTTCGACGAACGCACCGAACAGCTGATCACCGGCTTCGTGTCCCAGGCCGCGGTGGCGATCGACAACGCGCGCCTGTACGACCTCGCCCAGCGCGCGGCGAAGGAGCGCGAAGGCATCCTGGCCAGCGAGCGCGCCGCGCGCGCCGAGGCCGAGCGCCACAGCAAGATGAAGGACGAGTTCCTCGCCATGCTGGCGCACGAGCTGCGAAATCCGCTGGCGCCGATCACCAATGCGGCCCAGCTGCTCAGGATGCCGACCGTGGACGAGAACCTGCGCCTCAAGGCCGGCAACATCATCTCGCGCCAGGTGCGCCACATGACGGAGCTGGTGGACGACCTGCTGGACGTCTCGCGCGTCACTCGCGGCCTGGTCAAGCTGGAGACCGAGACGCTGGAGCTGAACACCATGCTGCGCTCCGCCGTCGAGCAGGCGCGCCCGCACATCGAAGCCAAGAACCATGTCTTGAGCGTGGAGGCGCCGCTGCATCCGGTGCTGGTCCGGGGCGACCGCACGCGCCTGGTGCAGGTGCTGGTCAACCTGCTCAACAACGCGGCCAAGTACACGCCGGCGGGCGGACAGGTCACGCTGCGCCTGGAGTCCGGTCCAGAGCAGGCGCGCCTGACCGTGATCGACAACGGCGCCGGCATCGACGCCAAGCTGCTGCCGCACGTGTTCGACCTGTTCACCCAGGCCGAGCGCACGCCGGACCGCTCGCAGGGCGGCCTCGGGATCGGCCTGGCCCTGGTGAAAACCATCGTCCACATGCACGGCGGGCAGGTCGAGGCGCACAGCGACGGCCCCAACCTCGGCGCCTCGGTATCGGTGCTGCTGCCGCTGGCCACCGCGCTGGATGGCGCCGCCGCGCCTGCGCCGCTGCACCTGCATACCCGCACGCAGCAGGTCGCGCCGTGCACGCTCACCATCGTCGACGACAACGTCGATGCGGCCCAGTCGCTGGCGGTGCTGCTGCGCGAGCAGGGGCATACCGTGCACGTCTTCGACGGCGCCATGCGCACGCTCGCCTCCAGCGAGATCGCGCATACCCAGGCCTTCATCCTCGACATCGGCCTGCCCGACATGACCGGCTACGAACTGGCGCGCCGCCTGCGCCGCGACCATCCGGGCGCCAGTTTCATCGCACTTACCGGCTACGGCCAGGCGCGCGACCGCGACCTGTCGAAGCAGGCCGGCTTCGACCACCACCTGGTCAAACCGGTGGAATTCCGGGCACTGGCCGACATCCTGGCCCAGCTGCCGCAGTGCCGGCCGGCGCTTGACGAGGAACAAAAAGCTGTGGCGCAGGAAGCGGATATTGCAGGCATAAGCTGATTGCGTTTGACTTTGTTGCTATAACTCAGCAATATTGTTGAATCTTCGACATCTTTACCTGAGCTGTGTCCCGTAAAAAGAACAGTCGCCAGTGGGCGCGCCTGCGAATCCTGTGTTCCGGCGGCCTGCACCTGATGACCCTCATCCCCGATGCGCTGGACCTGGTGCGCGAGCTGATTCCCAACAGCGCGTCCCAGCTGTTCCTGCTCGCCCAGCAGTCGCCCGAAGACCTGCACGAGGCCAACGTACTGGGCGTGCTGCCGCCGCCCAACGGCTACTTCTATGGCGACTCGGTGGACTTCGGCATGCCCCCGGCGGAGGCGCGCGCACGCGCGGCCCACGTGCTCGAAGCGCGCCTCGGGCCGGCCGCGAATCCGGTCGGCACCCTGACCCTGCTGCGCGACGACGGTCCGCCCTTCGACATGGACGACGAGGAAGACCTGGGACGCGTCGCCAATTACTTCGACCATGCGCTGCGCAATGCGGCCGTGGCCGGCAACGGCTTGTCAGGGGTGATCGAGGACGAGGCCATGCTGCTGGCCACCACCAATGGCGACATCCTGTTCCTGAGCGATTCGGCCGGCGCGCTGCTCGGCCAGCTGGCCTCGCAGGAGCAGCAGGTGTTCGACCGCCGCAGCCTGCCGCCGTTCTGCCTGCGTCTGGTGGAGTCGGTGGTGTACGGCGAGCGCTATCCGTGGCGCCTGCCGGCGGGCACCCTGGAGCTGGCCGGCGGCGTGCTGGAAGCGCGCGCGCAGTGGATGAGTGCCGGTTCCTATGACGCCATCCATAGCCGCACCGTCGGCATCTTCCTGAAGTTCGTGGTGCCGATGCCGCTGCGGATCTGGCGTGCGCTGGGCAGCGTCGAATTGTCGCCGCAGCAGATGGAAGTGGCCTTCTGGATGGGCCTCGGCGGCGGACGCGAAGCGGCCAGGAGCCGCATGGACGTCAGCGACGCCGTGCTGCGCGACTGCGTCAAGGCGGTCTACGAGAAGTTCGGCTGCACGTCAGAAGCCGGGCTGCTGGCCATTCTGCGTCCCGTAGTCTCGCGCATGTAAGCCGGCTGGCTGGCTCCACTGTCGGTAAATTTAACACCCTGGCCGCCGGGCTGGCCCGCCGCAGGCGCAAGTGGCTGAAAGTATAGAAATATTTATTGCTGGCATTGATTTTGCTATCCCTCTGCTCATCAATAAAAACCTGAGGAGAGATCCATGTCGATCAAGCGTCTGCTGATGTCCACTTTTGCAACTGTCCTTCTTGCCGCAGCCGGCAGCGCCTCCGCCGCGCCGTTGCTGCAGTATGCCAGCACGGTCAAGGGGTTCAGCTCGGAATACGGCACCGGCGACAACAGCTGGAGCTCGCGCCAGGTGCTGGGCGCGCCGAACACCTTCGGCTATGGCGACATCGGCACCTCGTGGGCGCCGCGGCCGCGTGACGGCACGCTGGAGTACATCTCGGTCGGCTTCGACACCGCCGTCTTCGCCACCGGCGCCACCATTCGCGAAACCTGGGGTAACGGTTTCGTGTACCAGGTCGACCTCATCGATACCCTCGGCAACCTGCACCAGGTCTGGAGCGGCGTCGACCCCAGCACCGCTGGCGCGCCCTACGATTTTTCGATCTCGTGGGATGCCACCGCCTTCCTCGTCAATGGCCTGAAGGTGTACGTGAACACCTCGCTGTCCGGCGATTGGGAAGAAATCGACTCGATCCAGCTGGCCGGCAATGCACCCGCCCAGGTGCCCGAGCCGACGTCGCTGGCCCTGATGGGCGCCGGCCTCGCGCTGTGCGGCGGGCTACGCCGCCGCCGCCGCGCCTGATTCGCCACGCACGCTTGCGCAGGAAGCAAATGCCCCGGCCCGTGCCGGGGCATTTGCTTTGGGCTGCGTCCCCGTTCCCGGTGGACATCCCCCACGACAGGGGGTGGAATGCAGTTGTTTCATTTTTTATCATACCGTCCATACCCACATGAGGACGACACGATATGAAACCGCATTCCCTGATCGCCGCGGCGCTGCTGGCAGCCGCTGGCGCCAGCCACGCCGGGCTGATCCACCAATACGAGCTGAATGGCAAGCTGAACGACGCGAAGAACGGCGACCCCTTGATTGCGCTCGGCGGCACCCTGGGCCCGAGCGGCTATGCGTTCACCGAGAACAAGGGGCTGGCGCTGCAGTATGCGCTCGGCTCGGTATATACGATCGACATGGTCTTCAAGCTTTCCAGGAATGATCTCAACTACCAGCGCCTGCTGAATTTCCAGTATGCGACGACACCGGACGACGGCATGTACGTCTCGACCGACCACTTCTGCTTCTACCGGGGCAGCTGCCTCAACGGCGCGACCTTCGCGCCGCAGCAGAGCATGCGCCTGACCCTCACCCGCGACAGCAACGCGCTGGTGACTGCCTACTACAACGGTGCGGAGATGTTCAGCTTCGACGACAGCAGCGGCATCGGCCAAGCCAATCTGGCTGGCGACCGCAAGCTGAGCTTCTTCAAGGACAACGGCGCCGGCGAATACGCCACCGGCTCGGTCGACTTCATCCACCTCTACGACAACGCGCTGACGAAGCAGGAGGTCGCCGCGCTCGGTTCCGCCGACGTGCCGGAACCGGCATCGGTCGGCCTGCTCGGCGCCGGCCTGGCGCTGCTCGGCTGGACGCGCCGCCGCCGGCAGTGCGCCGCATAAGGAGCCGCTCCGGAACATCCCCCATCCAAGGGGATGGAATACACTTGCGGGACTGCTTATCATCTCAACTACACAAAGGGGTTTGACATGAACATTCGATGGATGTGCGCCGTCCTGCTGGGCGCCACCTGCGCCGTTGCCAATGCCGCCGACATGAAGGTCACCATGAAGATGGCGACCGACAAAGGAGCGGGCGCTGAGGTCGGCACCGTGACCATCAGCGAGACGCGCCATGGCCTCGTGTTCACGCCGGCGCTCACCGGGCTGCCGGCTGGCCTGCATGGCTTCCACGTGCATGAAAACGGCAGCTGCGGTCCGAACCAGAAAGACGGCAAGACGGTGCCCGCGGGCGCCGCCGGCGGCCACCTCGATCCCAACAAGACCGGCAAGCACGGCCTGCCTTGGGGCGAGGGCCACCTCGGCGACCTGCCGGCCTTGAGCGTCGACGACAAGGGTGCGGCCACCAACCCGGTGCTGGCGCCGCGCCTGAAGCTGGCGGACGTCAAGGGCAAGGCCCTGATGGTTCACGCCGGCGGCGACAACCACGCCGACCACCCGGCGCCGCTCGGCGGCGGAGGCGGGCGGATGGCCTGCGGCGTCATCCAGTAAGCATCGAGCTACTGCCCTGGCCCGCCCTGTGCTGGCTGGACTGAACGAGGCGGCAGCTCCACCTGGGGCACCGGCGTCGCCTGCGCCGCGATGAAGCCACTCAGCGCATTCGACAGATCGTCGAGCACCGGCTTGCCCCAGGCCTTTTCCATCAGCCGGTACTGGCGCTCGATCAGGGGCGCGATCTCGTCGAACAGGCGGTCGCCCTTCGGCGCCAGCCTCACCATCACCCGGCGCGCATCCGCCGCCACGCGTTCGCGCCGCACCAGCTCCATTTCTTCCATGCGCGCCAGCACGCCCGCCATGCTCGGGCTCAGGATCTGGCACAGTTCGCACAGCTCGCGCGGCTCCAGTTGTTCGTGCGCGTCCAGTGCGCGCAGGATGCGCCACTGCTGCTCGGTCACGCCGAAATGGTTCAGCACCGGGCGGAAATGCGACATCAGCGCATCGCGCGCCATCAATAGCTGCTGCGGCAGGTCGCGGTTGGTGATGCGGCGTTGACGGCGGTGGGGGAACAAGGGGAAGACTCCATTCTTTGGTTTGATGAGCTTGACTCGCTAACATATTAGTGATTAACTTACGAACATGTTAGCGAATATCGGCCTGCGCCGGTATCTTTTTTCAAGCGGACGACCGTGATTATCCGAGACAGGCCCTCCGGCCTCAAGCTGTTCCTGCTGCTGCGCGGTTCCGTGCTGCCGCGCATCCTGCCCACGCTCGCCGTCAACGTGGCGATCGCCACCCTGGTCACCTGGTCGCATGGCGACCTGTGGGACCTCAAGATCACGCTCACCACCATTCCCTTCACGCTGATCGGCCTGCCGATCGCGATCTTCCTTGGCTTCCGCAACAACTCGGCCTACGACCGCTTCTGGGAAGGGCGCAAGCTGTGGGGCGAGCTGCTGCTGCGCAGCCGCAACCTGGCGCGCCAGTGCACGGGCCTCATTGAGGGGGACGGGCCGGCCCTGGCCCGTAAGGGCCTGCAAGATGTACGCGTGCGCATGGTCATGCGCGCCATCGCTTATAGCTGCGCGTTGCGCGACATGCTGCGCCACCGTCCGCTCGACCCGCAGCTGGCCGGCCTGCTGCAGCCCCAGGATTTCGCGCAGCTGGAAGGGCAGCGCAACCAGCCGGATGTCCTGATGCGGCAAATGGGCCAGGACCTCGGCCAGTGCATCCGCGACCGCCGCATCGATCCCTGCCTGGCCGCGAACGTCGACCACACCCTGTCGGCGATGACGGCCGCCGCGGCCTCGTGCGAGCGCATCAAGAACACGCCGATCCCGTTCTCGTACTCGGTGCTGCTGCACCGCACCGCCTACCTGTACTGCTTCCTGCTGCCTTTCGGCCTGGTCGACACCATCGGTTTCATGACGCCGGTGGTGGTGGCGATCGTGGCCTATACCTTCTTCGGCCTCGACGCCCTCGGCGACGAGCTCGAAGAGCCCTTCGGGATGGAGGCCAACGACCTGCCGCTGGACGCCATCTGCCGCGCGATCGAGATCGACCTGCGCAGCGCCCTGGGCGACGAACACGTCCCGCCGCCGCTGGAGGCGGTCGATTTTTGCCTGATGTAGTAGAGCCGATTAAGTAGACCCACCGAGGAACCCATGCACCACGATGAACACATCCAGACCGACCGCATCCGCCTGCCGCTGCTGCGCGAGCGCGTCACCAGCGCCGACAAGGCGGCCGAGTGGATCCGCGACGGCATGACCGTCGGGATGAGCGGCTTCACCCGCGCCGGTGACGCCAAGGCGGTGCCGCTGGCGCTGGCCGAGCGCGCGCGCCGCGAACCGCTGAAGATCACCCTGATGACCGGCGCCTCGCTCGGCAGCGACGTCGACAAGACGCTGGCGGAATCCGGCGTGCTGGCGCGCCGCATGCCCTTCCAGGCCGATCCGGCCCTGCGCGCGGCGATCAACCGTGGTGAGGTCATGTTCGTCGACCAGCACCTGTCCGAGACGGTGGAGCTGCTGCGCACGCGCCAGATCGCGCCGGTCGACGTCGCCGTCATCGAAGCGGTCGCGATCACCGAGACCGGCGCCATCATCCCGACCACCTCGGTCGGCAACAGCGCCAGCTTCGCCATCCTGGCCGAGAAGGTGATCGTCGAGATCAACCTGAGCCAGTCGCCGGCGCTGGAAGGCCTGCACGACATCTTCATCCCGCGGCATCGTCCGCAACGCCAGCCGATGCCGCTCATGAACGTGAGCGACCGCATCGGCAGCACCACGATCGACATCCCGCCGGAGAAGATCGTCGCCATCGTCATGACCGAGAAGCACGACAGCGCCTCCACCATCCTTCCGCCGGACGCCGAAACGGCGGCGATCGCCGCGCACCTGACCGGTTTCTTCGTCGACGAGATCGCGCAAGGTCGCCTGACCGAACGCCTGATGCCGCTCCAGGCCGGCATCGGCACCATCGCCAATGCCGTGGTCTCGGGGCTGATCGACGGCCCGTTCAAGAACCTGACGATGTATTCGGAAGTGCTGCAGGATTCGACCTTCGAGCTGTTCGACGCCGGCAAGCTCGATTTCGCCTCCGGCTCCTCGATCACGCTGTCCGAGGCCAAGGGGCGCGAGGTGTTCGGCGACATCGAGCGCTACAAGGACAGGCTGGTGCTGCGCCCGCAGGAGGTGAGCAACCACCCGGAAGTGATCCGGCGCCTCGGCATCATCGCCATCAACACCGCGCTGGAATTCGACATCTACGGCAACGTGAACTCGACCCACGTGTCGGGCACCCACATGATGAACGGGATCGGCGGCTCGGGCGACTTCGCGCGCAACGCCTACTTGTCGGTATTCGCCACCAAGTCGGTGGCCAAGGGCGGCAAGATCTCGAGCATCGTGCCGATGGTCTCGCACGTCGATCACAACGAGCACGACGTCGACATCGTCGTCACCGAGATCGGCCTGGCCGACCTGCGCGGGCTGGCGCCGCGCGAACGGGCGCAACGCATCATCGACAACTGCGTGGCCGAGCCGTACAAGGGGATGCTGCGGGAGTATGTGGAAGAGGCGAACCGGGGAGGAGGGCAGACGCCGCACGTGCTGGAGAAGGCGTTCTCGTGGCACGTGCGGTATCGGGAGACGGGGTCGATGCTGCCGGCGTAGCGGCAGCACCGGAAAAATTACTTCGCCGCCGTACGCGCCTTCCCGAACGGATCCCCTTCCTTCCACGCCGGCGCCTTCGGTGCATCCGCCACCATGCGGCCCAGGTTCAGCGTGAACTGCGCCTGCTGCACCATGCCCGACAGGTCCCAGCTCGGATCGTATTCATCCGTCACCTGGTGGTAGCGCGCACGGTAGGCCTGCTGCTTGGCGTTGCTGGCTTCGACATCCTTCACCCAGCCGTGGCCCGCGCCCACCGAGAATGCCGGCACGCCGGCCTTGGCGAAGCTGAAGTGGTCGCTGCGGAAGTAGCCGCCGCCGAGGTCGGGTTTGGCCGGGGCGATGCTCAGGCCCATGCTCTGCGCGGTGGCGGCCGCCATCGCGCCCAGGTCGGTGCGCTCGCTGCCCGGGGTGTTGACGTCCTTGACCAGGCCGACGAAGTTCAGGCTGTCCAGGTTCAGGTTGGCGACCGTCTTCTCGATCGGCCACAGCGGCTTGGCGGCATAGGCCGCGCTGCCCAGCAGGCCCTGTTCCTCGGCCGCGACCCACAGGAACATCTGGCTGCGCTTGGCCGGGTTGCGCACGGCTTCCTGCGCCATCGCCAGCAGGGCGGCGGTGCCGGAGGCATTGTCGACCGCGCCGTTGAAGATGGTGTCACCCTCGGTGCCCTGCTTGCCCATGTGGTCCCAGTGCGCGCTGTACACCACCAGCTCGTCCTTGAGCGCCGGGTCGGTGCCCGGCACGATGCCGGCCACGTTGAATTCGTTCAGGGTGCGCACTTCGGCGCGCGCCTGGCCCTTCACGCGGGCCTTCAGCGCAACCGGCTTGAAGCCTTTTTCCTCGGCCGCGGCGCGCAGCTTGTCGAGGTCCTGGCCGCCGGCGGCGAACAGCTTGCGCGCGGTGGCGTCGGTCATCCAGCCCTGCAGGCCGGTGCCCAGCTTGCCCTCGGCCAGCTGGAAGCGCTCCGCACTGGCCCAGCTGTTCTGCACCACGCTCCAGCCGTAGGAGGCCGAGGCATCGGTGTGGATCAGCAGGACGCCGGCCGCGCCCTGGCGCGCCGCTTCTTCCAGTTTATAGGTCCAGCGGCCGTAGTAGGTCAGGCCGTCGCCGTTGAAGCGCTTCGGCTCGGCGGCGGTCGGCTTGGGATCGTTCACCATCATCACCAGCACCTTGCCCTTGAAGTCCTGGCCCTTGAAGTCGTCCCAGCCTTCTTCCGGCGCATTGATGCCGTAGCCCACGAAGACCATCTCGGCGTCGAGCGCGTGGTCGGCCTTCGCATCGCCCGGACCCCAGACCCAGTCGGTGCCGAACTGCAGCGGCAGCTTCTTGCCGCCGGCGACGAGGGCGATATTGCTCTTCTGCGGCAGCGAGCGCACGCCGGCGATCTTCACCGGCTGGCGGAAGCTGCCGTTGTTGACGGGCAGCAGGCCGGCTGCGGCAGCCTGGGTTTCAAGGTAGGTGACGGTCAGTTCGCCGCCGCGCTGGCCGGTGCCGCGTCCTTCGACGGCGTCGGACGACAGGAAGGCGAGGTGGGCGCGCAGCGGCGCTTCCTTGACGGTCGCGGCCTGTGCTGGCTGCGGTGCATCGGCTGCAAAGGCCGGGTAGGCCAGCGCCAGGCTGCTTGCGAGGGCGGTAAGGACAACGGAGGAGACGATCTTGTGCATGGCTTCCTGCTGCTTGGGTTGATTGGATGGTGCACGGTGTGCGTCGGCCATTGTATGCCAACTGCTCAGTAAAACCGCAACACATCCGAGGACACCGTCGTGCCGGTGCCCGGCATCCGCGCCGGCGCGCCGGGCGGCAGCAGGTGCTCGGGCAGGCCGGGCATGCGTTCCTCGACGATCACCGCCAGGATGTCGTCCGCCGGGGCGTCGATCGTGAAATGCAGCAGCCCGTCTTCCATCCCGTACAGCGACAGCGACCACGGGCTTTCCTTCGACGTCAGCACGCGTCCGTTGAGGGTCGAGCGATGGGGCTTGGTGCCGGCCACCCACATCTTGATGTGCGGCGCGCGGTTCTTCGAGCGCAGTGTGAATTCCACCTGCCGCATGCCGGGGTTGATGGACGACATGGCCAGCGCCGGGTTTTTGAGCATGTAGGCTTCCGGGAAGGCGATCCGGTCCTCGCGCGGCGCGATCGCGAACCACTGGCGCGGGCTGTGCCAGCCGAACACGTCGACGTAGATCGACGGCTTGTCCAGGTTCGGGAACAGCTGTTTCGACCAGGCGTCGAGCGGCTCGGGAGGAAGCAGCCAGTAGGCGCGCCAGCTGTTCATGTCCTTGAAATAGACCAGGCGGTTCGGCTCGAGCCCTGCACGCTCCGGCGGCGGCAGCGGCGCGGAGGCCTGGCCCGGCAGCGCCAGGCAGCCGGCGAAGGCCAGCGCCGACGCGCCGATGACGACGCGCCCGAGCGGCAGCAGCAGGAACAGGCTGGCAAAGCACAGCATCAGGACCGCCACCAGCAGGGCCGGCAGGTACAGCCCGTGTGGGGCGAAGGCCATCCACGCGTCGCGCAGCACCGGTACGAACAGCAGCAGCACCGGGGCGAGGCCGGCGGCAAGGATGGCCAGGCGCGGCGCGGGCGGGCGCGGCGCCTGCAGCGCCGTGAAGGCCGCGAGCGCCGCGGCCAGCGGCCAGGCCAGCAGCCAGGCGGCGTCGGGCGCTGACAGGAGGGTGAGCAGCAGGGCTACGGCCAGCCAGGTCATCGCCCCCAGGAACACGGAAGCCGCGCCGGTCGCCCTGCGCAGCAGGTAGAGCGCGCCGACGAACAGGCAGGCGCTCGCCACCAGGAACACCAGCGCCGCCGCGCTGTCCTGTGCCAGCGTCAGCGTGGCCAGCTCTTCGCGCCGCTCCCACAGCAGCATGCGCGTCGCCAGCAGGATCAGCGCCATGCCGAAGAAACCCTGCACCAGCGGCGCCACCGTGTCGCCGGACCGCTCCAGCGCCTGGCGGTAGCCGTGCACCAGCATCAGGCAGGCCAGCGCGCCCAGGCCCCAGGACAGGATGGCCGGATGCTGGACCTTGCCCGCCAGCGGCAGGCTGAAATACGCGCGCGGCCGGTAGGCGCCGCGCGCCAGCGGCGCATCGCCGAAATGGCGGGCCAGGCGCAGCATGCTGCCGCCCAGCTGGGCCAGCATGGCCGGATCGAGGCGCTCCACGGTATCGAGACTGCGGCCCTCGAAGCGCCGCCCGGTGTTGGCGAACAGCAGGGCAGGGGCATCGATCGCGGCCAGTGGGCCGACGCGCGGCATGTCCGGCAGCAGCTTGTACAGCCGCGTCATCAGCGACGATCCCGCCACCTCGGGCGCCGCCCGGGCCCAGCCGCGCAGCGCGTCGCCGCCCGCGCCGCTGGCGTCGGCCAGCACCAGCGGCCCGGCGCTGCCGGCGGCGTCGAACCTGAGCGTGAGCCCGACCTGGCGCGCCAGCGCATGCTGCTCGGCGAAGCCCTTGGCGCCCAGGCCGCCGACGTCGTCGCCGTCCGCGAACAGCATCACGATATCGTTGGCATGCGCCGGGCCGGAACGCAGCGCCCGTGCGGTCTCGAGCATGGCTGCCACCTGCGCCGCCCCGCGTGCCGCACCCGGGGTCGCATTGCCGCTGTCGTAATGGCTGGCCAGCAGCAGGGCCGGACGGCGCTGCCCTTCGGGCGCGCTGCCGGGCAGGCGCGCGACGATGTTGTGCACCACGCCGAGCGTCACGCTGGTGCCGCCCCAGTAGCGGATGGTGGTCTTCTGGACCGTGGTCCGCTGCACCGACGCTGCCACACCCATATCGCGCAGCTGCGCCAGGATGTAGTCGCGCGCCTCGGCATTGGCGCGGGTGGCGATCGGCCGTGGCGCCGCCGCCAGTACCGACACGTGGCCCATCATGCGGTCGAGGGGCGGCGGCGCCGTCGGTGCGGATGGGGCGGCGGGGCCAATGGCGGTCCAGGCCAGGACGGCCAGCACCAGCAGGGCAAGCAGGCCGGCCGCCAGCGCGGCCAGGCTCGGGACGCGCGTCGGCGCCGTCGGTATTCCAGCGGTAAGCATTGCTTCTGTCTCCTCGGGCGAAAAAAAGCCCGCGATGAAAGCGGGCGAAGAAGGGAACCGGTGTGTTTATTCCAGTGTCCAGACGTAGGCGATCTGTCCCCAGCCGGCTTCAGCGACGCCATTGTTCATGGCGGGCTTGAACTGGCACAGGCTCAGGGCGCTCAGGGCGGCGCGGTCCAGTTCGCGGTGGCCGCTCGACTTCTGGACCCGTGCATCCTGTACCCGGCCATCGGCGCCGACCAGCAGCGCCAAGGTCACGGTGCCGGTGTCGCCGTTGCGCGCCGCACTGACCGGATAGGCCGGCGTGGCACAGCCATCGGCGTTGGCCAGCACGGCACTGCGCATCTGGCCCGGATTGCTGTTGGCGGGCGCCGGCGGGGCGGGCGGCGCGTCGTTGGCGGAGGGCAGCGCCTGTTCCGGCGCCGGGTCGGGCTCGGTGCTGGCCTGCACCTGTTCTTCGACCGGCGGCGGCGGCAGCTCGACTTCCGTTTTCGGTACCGTGATCTTCGGCTTGACCACCCGCTGCTGGGGCTGAGGCGGTTGCGGCGGGGGCGGCGGCGGCACTTTGGGCTGGATCCAGACCGTGGCGTCCTCGATCAGCTTCGGCAGGGTGATGCTCTTGGAGTTCATCACATTGATGAGGCCCATGGCCACCAGCACGTGCAGGCCGGTGATGACCGCGAACTTGCCGGCTTTGCCGCCGGTTCCATCATTAAGTTGCGTGAAGTGCATGGTGTTCTCCTCTTCTTGTTGGGTCCGGCGACGGGGTCGCAGAACTTTTTGCTTAAGGAAAGATATGCATCTGACAGCTGATGGAATCAATATATGCTAGAGCCTAGCAATATGTAAAGCGCTTTCTTGGTAATTTTACTTCCGGTTGTAAGACTGCTTGGGCCGGGAGGCGATAATGGATGGGTACTCGCGTCACGGCCCGTTGTATGAAATAATCCTCTTATAACCCGCATGCTTTCTGTCGCTTGGCACACAGTTCTGCCAGAGATTGGTAAGCGAATGTAAATGTGCAAATGAGTGCGCCAAACGGCGGGTGATACACAGGAGTGAAAGTCGTGTCCGAACAGAAAAACCCGATCCGCGTGATGCTTGCGGACGACCACCCGATCGTGATGACCGGGTTTGCGATGTCCCTGGAAGCGGCCGGCATGCAGGTGGTGGGTCAGGCCAAGACCCCGAGCGAGGCGGTGGCGCTGTATGCGGCCCAGCAGCCCGACGTCGTCATCCTCGACATGCGTTTCGGCACCGAGCTGACCGGCCTGGATGCCGCGCAGAGCATCTTGAAGGACGACCCGCGCGCCAGGATCATCTTCCTGAGCCAGTTCGACCAGGACAGCCTGATCAAGGAAACTTACCGCATGGGCGCGCACGCCTTCGTCACCAAGGATTGCGATCCGTCCGACCTGGTGACCGCGGTGCGCCACGCGAACGACGGCAAGCTGTACTTCCTGCCGCAGATCGCCTCGCGCCTGGCCAGCATGGCGGTGCGCGGCGACGTGACGCCGCAGTCGCAGCTGGACGAGCGCGGCCTCGAGATCTTCAAGCTGATGGCCGAAGGCATGACCAACGCCGAGATCGCCGAAAAGCTCGACCTGTCGACCAAGACCATCAGCAACATCAGCCAGTCGATCAAGGAAAAGCTGGGCGTGCACCGCCAGGCCAACATCACCCTGCTGGCCGTGAAGCACGGCCTGATCGAGCCTTAAGACAGCGATGCGCCTCCCGACGTCCTTGTGCGCGGCCGTGGCCGCGCTTGCGCTCCTTGCCGGCGTGGCCCAGCCCGTGGGGGCCCAGCCTGCCGACCAGGGGCGCAAGGACGAGGAAGTCACCGGCTTCCGCTTTCAGATCCTGACCGGCGACGACAGCGAGGTCACGCGCCGCATCGCCGAAGACCTGTACAAGCGCCTGGTGCCCACCTTCGCCGCCTTCCGCACCGAACTGGGCCAGCGCCGCCGCATGCTGTACGTGGCAATCGGCCCGGCCGCGCTGCGCGACGCCGTGGCGCGCCGCTGCGACTGCGTGATCATTTCCGCCTTCACCTCCAGCCAGGTCTGGCGCGCGCTCACCGACAAGACCCCGGGCGTGCGCGCCGGCCTGACCACCGCCGTGTATGCCGAGCCGGCGCCGGCCGACCAGCTGCGCCTGGCCGCGCTGCTGTACGGACGGCCGGTGCGGGTCGGCGCCATCCTCGGCGAAGACACCACCTTCCTGCGCCCGGCGCTGGAGGCCGAGGTCGATGTGCAGCCCTTCGCCGCCGGCGACGACATCAACCACACGCTCAACCGCATGACGCGCTCCGAGGTGCTGCTGGCGATGCCCGACGGCGACGTCTACAACCCCGAGAACGTGCGCAACATCCTGCTCTCGACCTACCGCCGCAAGCAGGGCGTGATCGGCTTCTCGGCCGACATGGTCAAGGTCGGCGCGCTGGCCACCACCTATTCCGAGATCGAGGACATCAACACCCAGGTGGCCGAGATCGCGGCCGCCTTCGTCGTCACCGGCAACCTGCCGCCGCCGCAGTTCCCGCGCTACTTCCGCACCGTGGTCAACGAAGGCGTGGCGCGCTCGCTCGACGTGCGCGTGACCGACGGCGCGCGCCGCTTTGCGCACCTGCCGGCGAAACTGCCCGTGCGGCCGGCGGCCAAGCCATGAACCTGCGCTTCTGGCGCGGCTGGAGCATCGGCCGGCGCATGGCCTTCATCACCATGCTGCCGGTGACCTTCCTGTTCACCGCCTTCGTGTGGTACTCGTATTACTCGCATCGCGCGCAGGTGGCCGAGGAGCTGGCCGAGCGCGGGCGCACCCTGGCGCGCGCGCTGGCCGAGACCAGCGAATACAACGTCATCTCGGGCAACCTGTCCGACCTGCGCCTGACCATCAACGGCCTGGTGCAGTCCGACAGCAGCATCTACCGCATCGAGGTGGTGGGCACCGACGGCACCCAGGCGGTCCGGGTCGATTCCGAATCGGCCATCGACGCCCAACCCCACCACTACGAGGCGCCGATCAAGAAGCAGGTGGTGTGGATCAACCTGTTCACCGACAACGGCACGCCGCACGTCTCGGCCTCGAGCGACCTGCGTCCGCCCACCCTCACCACCGAGATCGTCGGCTGGGTGCGGGTGACGATGTCGCCCTCGAACATGATGGCCAAGCAGACCCGCCGCTTCCGCTTCGAGGTGAGCATCGCCGCGCTGGCGCTGGTGGTCAGCGGCGTGCTGGCCTGGGTGCTGGCGCGCTCGCTCACGGTACCGCTGCGCGAGGCGATGGGCGCGCTGAGCCGCATCCGCAACGGCGACTTCCGCGTGCACCTGCCGGTCAATTCCGGCGGCGAGGTCGGCGAGCTGCAGGCCTCGATCGGCGAGATGTCGCTGGCGCTCGACGAATCCAAGCGCGACCTCGAAAACAAGGTGGCCGAGCGTACCCGCGACCTGCTTGCCTCGCGCAACGAGGCGCTGCGCGCCGACGCCGACAAGCGCAAGCTGATCCAGAAGGTAAACTCGATCATCGAGGACGAGCGCAAGAGCATCGCGGTCGAGATCCACGACGAACTGAACGCCTCCCTGATCGCCGCGCGCCTCGAAGCCCAGTCGATCGGCGCGCTCGCCGCCAAGGTCCCGCCGACCCCGGAGATCGAGGAAATCGGGCGCAAGTCGCAGGCCATCACCAAGCTCGCGCTCGACCTGTACGCCAACGGCCGCCGCCTGGTGCGGCGCCTGCGTCCCGAGGTGCTCGACATGCTGGGACTGCACGGCGCGGTGGAAGAGATGGTGCGCCACTACGACGGCAGCGCGGGCTGCGGTTTCGAATTCCACGGCGAGGGCGATTTCTCGCGCCTGTCGAACGAGCTGGCGATCTCCGCCTACCGCATCGTGCAGGAAGCCCTGTCGAACGTGATGAAGCACGCCCACGCCACCTCGGCCCAGGTGCGCCTGGTGCTGGACGAAGGCGCCCAGACCCTGCGCATCGTGGTCGCGGACGACGGCAACGGCTTCGACCCGGCCAGCGCCTCGGAAGGCATCGGCATCATCGGCATGCGCGAGCGCGTGTATGCCGTGCACGGCGTGATGGACGTGCGTTCCAGCCCAGGCGGCGGCACCGTGGTGGCGATCACGCTGCCGCTGCACGCCCCGGTGACCGTCATGCCCGTCCCCTCGGTTTAACCCAACATACATCTACCATGTCCATTGAACTGCTGACGCCCTATGAGAAGGGCAACCTGAACCAGACCACCACGCACGCCGAGTGCATCGCCTGGTATGAAGACCTGGCGCGCCGTTATCCGGGCGTGCTGCGCTTTTACCAGGTGGGCGTGTCGGATGCGGGCGTGCCGATCCACGCCGGTGTGGTGAGCAGCGACGGCGTGTTCGAGCGCGACGAGATCAAGCGCGCCGGCCGCTCGGTCTTCTTCAACAACAACGGCATCCATCCGGGCGAACCGGAAGGCGTCGATGGCTGCATGGCGCTGGTGCGCGATTTCTGCACCCAGCCGGAGCGCCTGGCGGCGCTGGGCAAGACCGTGTTCCTGTTCGTCCCGCTGTACAACGTGGACGGCAGCCTGAATCGCGCCGACACCTCGCGCGTGAACCAGGACGGCCCCGAGCAGTTCGGCTTCCGCGGCATGAGCCGCCACCTCGACCTGAACCGCGACTTCATCAAGTGCGACTCGCTCACCGCGCAGGTGTTCAACAAGCTGTTCACCGCCTGGGACCCGGACGTGATGGTCGACACCCACACCTCGAACGGCGCCGACTACAGCTACACCATGACCCTGATCCACACCCAGCCGGACAAGCTGGGCGGCGAGCTGGGCGACTTCCTGCGCGACACCATGCTGCCGGCGATGTACGCCGACATGGAAGCGCGCGGCTGGCCGACCTGCCCCTACGTGAACCCGGTCAAGGACAGTCCGGACCACGGCATCGCCGACTTCCTCGAGACGGCACGCTTCTCGACCGGCTACGCGGCCCTGCACCACACGATCGGCTTCATGCCGGAGACGCACATGCTCAAGCCGTTCAAGGACCGCTATGAGTCGATGCGCGCGCTGGTCGAGACTGCGCTTTCATTCACGGTGCAGAACGCAGAGCAGATCCAGGCGCTCCGCCGCGCCGCCAAGCAGGCCGGCCGTACGCGCCGCGAATGGCCGGTCCACTGGGCGATGGATGCGGCGAATCCGTCGACCTTCCGCTTCAAGGGCTACGAGGCCGGGTACAAGCCGAGCGTGCTGGGCACCTATTCGCGCCTGTGGTACGACCGCAGCAAGCCATGGGAGCGCGACATCGCCTGGTACAACCGCTTCCCGGCCGACATCCATGTTTCGGCGCCGCGCGCCTACGTGGTGCCGCAGCAGTGGCGCGAAGCGATCGAGCGCCTGCAGTGGAACGGTGTGCATCTGGAATGCGTGGAAGCCGATCGCATGGAAGAGGTGGACTACTACCACGTGGTGTCGGTCAGCTCGCGCCCGAACGCCTACGAGGGCCACATGTTCCATGACGACGTGGTGCTGGAAAAGCGCCGCGCATCGGTGCTGCTGCGTGAGGGTGACTACATCGTGCCGCTCGACCAGGACAATGCGCGTTATGCGGTCGAGACGCTCGAGCCACTGGGCCACGACAGCTTCTTCCGCTGGGGTTTCTTCAACAGCGTGCTGGAAAAGAAGGAAGCGTATTCGGATTATGTGTTCGAGGACCACGCGGCCGAGCTGCTGAACGACGAGGCGGCGCTGGCGGCGAAGTTCGAGGCGTGGAAGGAGGCGAATCCGGGGCTGCTGGGGAATCAGGAAGCGGTGCTGGATTTCATCTTCGCGAATTGCGAGCGCTATCGCGAGCCGGAGTGGCGGCGGTATCCGGTGGTCATGATCGGTTGATCGAGGCAGCGCATCGATTGATTCGCTGGATTACAGGCTGGGGTCCCGGCTGAGGTCCCGGCTGGGGTCAGGTCTGACATTCAGACACAAACTCATCCGCAGGCGAACGTTTCCTACAGTGCAAATGAAAATCCATATTGATGAGTGCGTGTCTGATTGTCAGACCTGACCCCACCTGGACCCCTGTCTGATTGTCAGACCTGACCCCACCTGGACCCAAATGAAAATCCATATTGATGAGTGCGTGTCTGATTGTCAGACCTGACCCCACCTGTGCTGCTGGGTGGGGCTATGGGCTTGGCATTTCACGTGATCGGAAACATGCATTTGCTTAGCCGCTGATCGCATTCCCAGCCGCAGGGGCCGCAGCCGTGTGACACGTCTTCAATGCCCCCGCCGGATACCAGCGCGCCCGCAGCCGCATGAACGGCATCTCCACCACCCGATACAATACCCAGCCACCCAGGACGCCGGCCCCCATGATCGCCGCAATGTTCAAAGGCGCACTAGGATCAATGCCCCTGCTTGCCAGTTCCGGCCGCAGCGCCATGAACACCGGCTTGTGCACCAGGTAGACCGCATAGGACCACAGCGCCAGACTGCCCGCGCCGGGAATGCGCAGGCGGTTCAGCAGCGAGCCGGGGCTGAGCGCAGCGCAGGTCAGCAGCGCGAAACTCGCAGCGACCAGCGAAAACCCGAAGGTGGACGCCATGAAGGCGCTCGGCGCCTCGTTCATCACACCGTAGAGGACCGCAGAAGCCATCGCCAAGCCCGCTACCAAGAGCGCGTTCCCGTGGCGCAAAATGCGCGCAAACGCAGCAGGGTGAAAGTTCTTCAGCATGGCAATCGCCACACCCGGCAGCAATTCGTCGAAGCGGCAGAAGCTCGAGTAGTACACCGGCGCCGCGAAGACATCCTTGCCGTCCATGAAGGCGGCGCCACGCGCCATCATGCCGGCGCCGATGGCGGCAAACAGGGCGCACCACAGCAGGTGCGGCGAGCGCCGGTTGCCGACCAGCGCCAGCACCGCCAGCGGCAGCACCAGGTAGAACTGCTCCTCGATGCACAGCGACCACGAGTGCGTAAACGTCTCCCCGTAGTTCAGCCCGAAGTTCTGCGTGAAGGTGAGAAAGCGCCAGGCCGGCGCCATGCTCTTGCCGGCGATCGGGCTATCCGGCAGCAGCAGGTAGATCGTCAGCACCGCATAGTAGTTCGGCAGCGTGCGCAGCAAACGGCGTGCGAAAAAGCTCTTCACATCCAGGCTCTCGCCGCGCGCGGCCGGCGCCAGCAGCTGGTTGCCGATCAGGTAGCCGCTCAGAACGAAGAACAGGTCGACACCGGCCCAGCCGATGCTGCCGATGACGCCGAAGGTCGGCGCCTGGCTGACGAAGCTGTTGTAGTGAGACATCAGGACCAGCGCGATGGCGAGCGCGCGCAGGGTGTCCAGCCCGGCGAGCCGGGCGGGTTTCGATTCAGGCTGCATCATGCGGATTGTTTGTTGAGGTGTTGTAGTGCTTCCGCCAGGGCGGGCATATAGCTGCGGCTGGCGCGCAGCACGCTGCCGTCGCGCAGGCGCAGCAGGGCATCGCGGTTGGTGAGCGAGCGCAGTTCGGCGATCATGTCCAGCCGCACGATGGTCGAGCGGTGCACGCGGTGGAACTGGCGCGGATCGAGTTGCGTGGCAAGCTTGTGCAGGCGTTCGCGCACCAGCCAGGTCTTGCCGTTCGCGTGCAGGGTGGCATAGTCGCCGTCGGCCTCGATGCGCTCGACTTCCGCAACCGGCACCAGCACGGTGCGTGTCCCGACCCGCACGCTGAAGCTGCGCGTCGTCGGCGCGGCAGGCGGCGCGCTACGGCCCTGGCCGCGGTAGGGAAAGGCCTGTTGTGCGCGGTCCAGGGCTTCGTCCAGGCGGTCGTCATCGACGGGCTTGAGCAGGTAATCCAGGGCGGCCAGCTCGAAGGCTTGCAGGGCGAAGCCGTCGTAGGCGGTCAGCAGGATCGCCATCGGCCGCTGCGCCGGCGGCAGCGCGGCCAGCACCTCGAGCCCGGTCTTGCCCGGCATCGCGACGTCGACGAAGACCAGGTCGGGCCGCAGCGCCGCGATCCCCTCGTACGCGCTGTCGCCGTCGGCGAATTCGCCAACCAGCTCGAAGCCGCTGCGTCGCGCCAGCCTGAGCTTGACCGCCAGCCTGGCCAGCGGTTCGTCGTCGACAACCACGACCCGGATGTTCATGCCGCCGCCTCCATGCAGCGCAGCGGCAGTGCGATGCGCACGCCGAAGCGGCCATCGCGGCCCCATCCCGCGTCGACCTGATGATCGTCGCCATACAGGTGGCGCAGGCGTTCCCGCACGTTGGCCAGGCCGATGCCGCTTCCGGCCTGCATCGGCTGGCAGCCGTCGTTCTGCACGTCGACCAGCAGGTGGGTCCCGGCACGCTCGAGACGGATGTCGAGCCGGCCGGGAACGGCCAGCGGCGCGATGCCATGGCGGATCGCGTTCTCGACCAGCGGCTGCAGCATGAGGTAGGGCACGACGCTGTCCAGCAGGTCGGGGCCGGCCTTCATCGTCAGGCGCAGGCGCTCGCCGAGCCGCGCCTTTTCGATTTCGAGGTAGGCATCGAGCAGGGCCAGTTCTTCGGCGAGCGAATGCTCGTGGCGGCCGTCGTGCGCAAGGGTGGCGCGCAGGAAGTCGGACACGCAGGCGAGCATGCGCTTGGCCTCGCGGTTGGACTGGGCCGACACCAGCGCGGAGACCGCGTTCAGGGAGTTGAACAGGAAGTGCGGGTTGACCTGCAGGCGCAGCGCGCGCAGCTCGGCGTCGCGCGCCGCGGCCTGGGCCTGGGCGAGGCGCAGGTGGACCTGCTGCAGCGACAGGTAATAGGCCGCCACCGCATGCACCGCGCAGAACGCGATCAGGGCCAGCCAGCAGCCGTCCAGGCCCTGAACCAGCTCACCCCACTGGTAGCCCGTTTCCAGCCCGAGCGAGATCGCGAGGCGCTGTCCCAGCACGGCGTTCAGGATCGACATCGCGTAGCTGGCCACCAGCAGTACCAGCGCCATCCGCAGCCAGGGCCAGTCGCGGCGCCACATGGCGCGCTGCAGCAGCGCCAGCGGAATCAGCCACGCCAGGCAGGCGATGAAGTACAGCGTGCGGAAGGCGGCGGCATAGCCGTGGCCGAAAGCCGGCAGCCCGAGGATGGCCATGCAGGCGCAGACCGGCAAGGCGGCCAGCACGGGGACGAGCAGGGGCGTTTCGACTTTCATGCTGGATTCCGGAACTGTCATCGTGCGATTCTATCGCCTCAGTCGCCCATCGAGAACAGCATCGAGCTGATCTTCCAGCCGTCTTCGGCACGCACCATCTGCCAGCTCTCGCTGCCGCGGTTGGTCACCTTGCCGTCTTCCAGGAAATCGAAATCGAACCAGACCGAGGCGACGGCGCCGTTGGTGTCGATGCGCACGTTGTAGAAGCGTTCCTCGATCGGTTTATTGGAAGTCTGGACGAATTCGGCGAAGGACTTCCAGGTGGAGGGGAACACCTTGCGCGCCTTCGGGTTGCGCGCCTTGACCTGCGCCCAGGCCGCCTCGTCGGCGACCGACAGCCAGCTGTTGTGATCCTGCAGGAACAGGCTGCCGAGGGTCTTGCCGTCATGGGCGATAATGGCGGCCTTGAATTGCTCGACGACCGCGTGGATCGCCGCCACGTCGGCCACACGGGCGCCGGTGGCCGCCTGGTCGGCGGCGTGGGCCGGGCCGGCCAGGCACATGGCGAAAAGGATGAAAGAAAGCAGGGCGCGCATGGGAACTCCCGAGTTTGGAAAGTCCCCACCTTAGGCGGCGGCCGGACGGCGGTCCAGTGGAATGCGCCGACCCGTGCACGCCTTGCGGCAAAGCGGTGGTGCATCATGACATCGATGATTCAGGCGTGGCGGAAGCCCGGCACTTCTGCCGGGTCAACAAGGCGATCAGCTGACGACCTGTTTCGCTACATATGGCGGGATGCCACTTGCCGCGTGCCATACGTTTTGCGACATAGGACTGGAATTCGGCAGGCGGCAAAACCCGATCAACTGGACGGTTGTGACGTCGCCTATTGCAGTAGAGGCAGGCGGCAACGATGTTTTCAGCGGTATCCCGTCCCCCATCCTGTCGCGGAAGCAGGTGTTCGGCAGTACATTGCAGAAGCCTGCACAATGCAAGCTCGCGCGATGAAGCAGCATTGCCGGAGTGGAGAGGGAGTTCGCAGTAATAGCAGCGGCCACGCTGCCGCTTGCATGCCTGCTGACGCAGGTGGACCAGGGTCTTTTGGCTCATAGGAATCACTTAAATAAATAAGCAAATCCCCGATGAGCCTCGAGCTACTTCGGGCGCCGGCGGTCATCCGTATCGGCTATGCACCGGCTCACCCGAGTGCGGTCAGGGTTGCGGACCTGAGCGCTATTAATGTAGCGTGAATGACGAGCCAGCGCAATAAAGAAACCGGGATGCTGTCCCGGTTTCTCACGCCGCCCGTAAGATGTCGCTTACTTCGACTCCGCAATCCACCGGTCCACCTTCGCCTCCAGCACCGCCAGCGGCAGCGTGCCTTCGCCCAGCACGATCTCGTGGAACTTCGGCAGGCTGAACTTGCTGCCCAGCGCGTCTTGCGCGCGCTTGCGTAGCTCCATGATCTTCAGCGACCCGATCTTGTACCCCAGCGCCTGGCCCGGCCACACCATGTAGCGCTCGATCTGCGCGCGCGCCTCGGCTTCCGAATAGCCCAGCGTATCCTGGAAATACTTGATGGCGCGGTCGCGGCTCCAGCCCTTCGCATGCAGCCCGGTATCCACCACCAGGCGCGCCGCACGCAGCATCTCGTCGTTCAGGTGGCCGAAATAGTCTTCCGGCTTCTCGAACAGGCCCATCTCCTTGCCCAGGGTCTCGGCATACAGCGCCCAGCCCTCGGTGAAGGCATTGTTGCCGCCGAACTTGCGGAAGTTCGGCAGGCCCAGCTCCTGCACCAGCGCGATGTGGAAGTGGTGGCCCGGCTGGCCTTCGTGCAGGTAGAGCGTGACCATGCCGGTGCTGCCGTACAGCTTCGGATCGTTCACCACCGACCAGAACACGCCCGGACGCGAGCCGTCCGCGGCCGGCGGGGTGTAGTGGTCCGAGGCGGTGGCGCGCGACAGTTCCGGCTCCAGGCGCAGATCGAGCGGCGCCTTCGGCATCAGGGTGAACAGCGCCGGCAGCTTGGCGCGCACCTTGGCGTCCAGGTCGCGGTAGACGTCGATCACCTGCTGGTCCGAGGTGAAGGGCTTGAACTTCGGCTGCTCCGACACCCAGCGCGGCAGGCCGGCGGCCGGGCCGTTATAGCCCATCTTCGGACCGGTGACGGCGTATTCGCCCTGGATGCGCGCCACTTCCTTCAGGCCGATCTCGTGGATCTGTTCAGGCGTCAGGTCGGTGGTCGTCATCGCCGCGGCGCGCGCCGCATACCAGGCGGCGCCGTTCGGCAGCGCGTTCCAGCCGGCGCTGCTGCGCGTCTTCGGCAGGTAGTCCTTCTCCAGGTAGGTCGCCAGGCGGGCCAGGGCCGGATTGAGCTTGTCACCGATGGTCTTGCGGTAGGCTTCCCTCAGGCTGCGCTTCTCGGCCTTGGAAAAGCTGGCCGGCATGTTCTTGACCGGCGTGTAGAAAATGCTGTCCTGGGTCTTCTTGGTCACCAGCTGCTTGAACTGGGGCAGGGCGGACTGCATCGGCTCGCGCGGCTGCACCACGCCGCGCCGGACCCCTTCGCGCATGTTGACGATCGACTGGTCGATGTGGGGCACCAGTTGGGCCAGGCGGCTCAGGTAGGCGCGGTAGTCGCGCACCGTGTTCAGCGGCTGGGCGCCCTGTCCGCCCGCGTAGTTCGCCAGGATCACCGGCATGCTGACCATCTGGTCGATCGGGATCAGGTGTTCCGGGTAGGCGGCCAGGCGCAACGCGCTGTCCAGCTCGAACTTGAGGATGTCGTAGCTGGTCTGGTCGCGGCTGCCGAGGCGCTCGCGCGGAATGTTTGATAAGCGCTTGAGATAGCTGCGGTAGCGCGCGAACTGTTGCTCGCGCAGCTTGGGCGAGATCGACAGGCCCAGTTTGTCGTTGAAGCGGCTGTCGCCGTTCTCGGTGGCCCACACCGGCTCGAAACGCGCCAGCGATTCGTAGTATTCGTCGGCCAGGGCGTTGATCGCGCGGCTTTCCGGCGTTGCCGCTGCAGCGGCGGGCTTGGGGGCATCGGTCTGTGCGGCCGAAGCAGGCGCGCACACCAGCAGCGCGGCGGCGGACAGGGCCGCCAGCTTGAACATGGCTTTCATGGCGTTTCCTTGCGAATCAATAGCTGGCCAGCGGCGTCAGGGCGCCGTTCCTGAAGGTGTAGACCGTGACGGTCGTCTTCTTCAGGTTGCCCTTCGGGTCATAGCCATAATTGCCCACCACGCCCTGGTAGCTGATCGTGCGCATCGCGGCGCCGACCTTGGCGGCATCGACGGAATTGGCCGACTTCATGGCCTGGGCGATGAACCTGGTCTGGTCGTAGAACGAAGGCGCATACACGTCCGGGTCGCGCTTGAAGCGCGCCTTGTAGGCGTCGATGAAGGCCTGGCCGCCCGGCTGCTTGGCGACGATGGCGCCGGCCTGGGCGCAGCGCACGTTCTCGCCGACGGCCGCGCCGCCGAGTTTCGCCATCTCCGGGCTGCACAGGGTGTCGCCGCCCAGCAGCGGCACGTTCAGGCCGAGCGCCTTCATCTGGCGCGCCATCGGGGCGCCCTGCGGCGCGTAGCCGCCGAAGAACACCGCATCGACGCGCTTGGCTTTCAGGGCGGTGAGGATGGCAGCGAAGTCGGTCGCCTTGTCGGTGGTGTATTCGTGGCCGGCGACCTTCATGCCCTTGCCCTGGGCCTGGCGCTTGAATTCCATCGCGATACCCTGGCCGAAGGCGGTGCGGTCGTCGATCACGCCGACGTTCTTGACCTTCAGTTCCTTGGCCGCGTAGGCCGCCATCGAGCCGCCCACCTGGGTGTCGCTGGCGACGATGCGGAACACGGTCGGGTAGCCGGACTGGGTGATCTTGGGGTTGGTGCCGACGGTCGACATCAGGATGCCGTTGTCGTTGTAGACGCGCGAAGCGGGAATGGCCACGCCCGAGTTGTAGGGGCCGAGCACGAACTTCACCTTGGCGTCGGCGAACTTCTGCGCCACGTTCACGCCCTGTTTCGGGTCGCCCTGGTCGTCTTCGGACTGCAGCTCGAAGCGCAGCGTATTGCCGCCCACCTGGAGCTTCTGCTTGTTCAGTTCTTCGATGGCGAGGCGCACGCCGTTCTCGTTGTCCTTGCCGGCGAAGGCATTGGAACCGGACAGCGGGCCGCTGATGCCGATCTTGACGACTTGTTCGGCGGCGTTGGCGCCGGTTGCGACGAGCAGCGCGGCCAGCGCCAGCGGCGCCATGTGCAGTTTGGATGGCATTCCTGGGTCTCCGTTATGTTCAATCAAACGGACGCCATCATCGCACGAAACCCGCCAGTGGTTAAGCCGGAATCCCGTGCGAGATCAGCTCCAGCGGCAGCGCGGTGGTGCACTTGATCTGCTCCATCGAGAAGGCGGACGAGACCCCGGTCAGGCGCGCGGCCTTGATCAGCTTCTTGTAGAAGCGGTCGTAGCCCGCGATGTCGGTGGTGACGACCTTGAGCAGGTAGTCGACGTCGCCGCTCATGCGATGGAACTCGAGCACTTCCGGCAGCGCCACCACGGCCGAGGCGAAGCGCGCCAGCCATTTTTCATCGTGTTCGCTGGTACGCACGCTGACGAACACGGTCACCGGCAGACCCACTTTGTCGCGGTTGACGATGCTGACCCGGCTCTCGATGTAGCCCTCTTCCTCGAGGCGCTTGACGCGCTTCCAGCAAGGTGTGCTGGACAGGCCGACCTTTTCGCTGAGGCCGGAAATGGAGAGGGTTGCGTCCGCCTGTAATGCGGCAAGAATAGCGCAATCAAACTTGTCGAGTGAATTCATTTTCCCTATATCGATATATGGAGAACGTATATGCCAATTCCGCGCCATAAAGCGGAAAAATTAGGATATGTTTACCGGCACGACTCCGTAACATATTCGCTAACGATAACACGATCCGCAACAACTAATTACTTTTTTGTAATTATGAATATGAACACTGAACTTTACCTCGACGCCAACGCCACTTCGCCGGTCCTCCCGGCGGCCATCGAAGCGGCGACGGCGGCCATGCAGGCCTGCTTCGGCAACCCGAGCAGCAGCCATGCCTGCGGCCTGCGCGCCAAGGCCCTGCTCGACGCCACGCGGGCGCGGGCGCGCCGGGTGCTGGGCGCCGCCAGCGGACGGGTGATGTTCACGAGCGGCGCCACCGAAGGCATCCAGACCGCGGTACTGTCGGCGCTGTGCGCAGTGCAGGAAAGGCGCCGGCGCGGCGCGGCCTGCGGCGACCTGCTGGTGGTGGGCGCGACCGAGCACAAGGCCGTGCCGGAAAGCCTGGCGCACTGGAACCGCCTGCTCGGCACCGGACTGGAGCTGCGCGTGCTGCCGGTCGACGGCGACGGCCGCCACCGCCTGGACGTGCTGCGCGAGCTGGCGCCGCGCGCCGCCTTCGTGTGCACCATGGCCGCGAACAATGAGACCGGCGTCGTGTCCGACCTCGACGGCATCGCCCGCGTACTCGCCGAGACCGACAGTCCGGCGCTGTGGATGGTCGACTGCGTGCAGGCCCTCGGCAAGCTGCCCCTCGCCCTCGACGCCACCCGCATCGACTATGCGCCGTTCTCCGGCCACAAGCTGTATGCCCCGAAGGGCGTCGGCCTGCTCTACGTGCGCGAAGGCGCGCCCTACACGCCGCTGATGTGCGGCGGCGGCCAGGAAGCGGGGCAGCGTTCCGGCACCGAGAACATGGCCGGCATCGCCGCCCTGGGCGCCGTGCTCGGCGCGCTGGAAGAAGGCGGCACGTTCCGCTCCCATGCGCAGCTGCACGCCTGGCGCGACCGCCTCGCGGCGGCACTGCGCGAAGCCTTCCCCGGCCTGGTGTTCAATGCGCCGCTCGCGCATGCGCTGCCGACCACGCTGAACTTCTCGGTGCCGGGCATGAGCAGCAAGGAGCTGCTCGACCTGTTCGATGCCGCCGGTGTGCGCGTCAGCGCGGGTTCCGCCTGTTCGGCCGCCAAGGCGGCGCCGAGCTACGTGCTGGATGCGATGGGCGTGCCGGCGGTGCGCAGCGCATCCGCCGTGCGCCTGTCCTTCGGACCGCTGGCGGACGAGGGCTTCATCGAGGACGCCTGCGCCCGCATCCTGCACTGTGGCCGCGCACTCGGGGTGGCCAAACCCGCGGCGCGGCTGCAGCAGCTCGAATCCTGCGGCGCCAGCGGCTGGCTGCTGTTCGACGACGCCGGCCACCACTGCATCGCGATCGATCCCCCGGCGGCGCTGGCGCAGCGCATCGCCGCCGACCTGGGCGCGCGCGGCTGCCGCCTGCTGGCCTGTTTCGACACCAGCCACGGGGCCGGCGGCGCCGACGCACTGTGCGAGATCCTGGGCGTGAAGCCGGGCTGGCCGGGCGGGGCGCAGCACGTGGTTTTCGCCGGGGCCATGATCGACGCCATCGCGCTCGGCCAGGACGTGCTCGCGAACGCCGGCGACGCCTGGCTGCTGGGCCGCGCGGAGAACGGCATGCTGGCGCCGCAGGGCGTGCGCTTCGTGTTCGGCGCCGCGCCGGCCGATGCCGCCCTCGATGCCGCGCTGTGCTGTCACCGCATCGGCGAACCCGCCGTGTCGCGTCCCGGGGCCGCTGCGCTGCCGGACGAGGACATCGATCTCGACCCGGCCTCGGCCGCCGCCTACCTGGCGGCCCACCCCGACGCCCTGCTGGTCGACGTGCGCGAGCTGCCCGAACATGCGGCAGCCTGCGCCCAGCTGCGCGGGCGCAGGGCGCAGCACGTACCGCTGTCGCAGCTGGCCGGCCAGGCCGCGCAGTGGCTGCGTGAACCGCGTCCGCTGGTGTTCCTGTGCCGCAGCGGCAACCGCAGCGCACGCGCCGCGCGTCTGCTGCGCCGCCTCGGCCATGCCCAAGCCTGGCACGTGGCCGGCGGCCTGGCCCTGGCCGGCTGATCCAGGCCTGAAACCACGGGCGCATCTGCCGCCTGTGTACGCCACCGCACAGTAAGCACGGCCGGCTTCTTCTAGCATGACGGTGGCCGTGCGCGCCCTGCGTTTCCCTTCCCATCGACCTGCTTCGGGCGCACTGTGTGCCGGCGGTCGACAGCGCGCGCCTCTGTGTCGAGGTCCCTGTTTTGAAGCAAGTGAAGAATCCGAAGGCCGAATCCGGCGCCGCAGCAACGCGAACTCCTGCTGACGACGACGGTGCGCCGGGCCTGCGGGCGCAACTGGCCGAACTGGCCGATGCGCTCGACGCCGCATGCGATGCGCTCGATGGCGCACGCCGGCGCGGCAGCGATCTTCCGCCTGCCGCCGGCCTCATCCTCGACAACTCTCCCCTGATCGATGCCCAGCTGCGGCAGGCGCGCGGCCAGCTGCTGCACGACCGCGGCGTGCTGCCCTTGCAGGCCGGGGGCGGCGCCCGCATCCTGGCGCTTGCGCGCGACGCGGTGGAGCGGGACGACGGCCGCATCGAACGCGAAGGCCTGGCGCGCTTCCTCGCCGACTGCCAGAAGGACGCGCCGCTGCGGCTGGCCGAACTGCGCCTGTTCCCGGCGGCGCTGCGGGTCGCGCTGCTCGACGGACTGCGCCAGATCGCCGTGCGCTGCGCCCGCGCCTGCGAAGAGCGGATCCTCGCCGCCGACTGGGCCGGCCGGATGCTCGACACCGCCACACACCGATCCGGCGACCTGGTGCTGCTGGTGGCCGACATGGCGCGCGCCGTACAGCCGCTGGGCAGCAGCTTCGTGGCGGAGCTGGCGCGCCGCCTGCAGGGGCAGGGCGCCGCCGTCGCGCAGGCGCTCACCTGGATCGACGCACGCCTGGCGGACGCCGGCTCCAGCATCGGCCAGCAGGTGCAGCACGAGCGCGACACCATGGCGGCCGACGGCAGCAGGGCTGCGCACAGTCTGGCCAGCCTGCGCCTGCTGGGCGGGATCGACTGGCGCCTGCTCGCCGAAGGCGCCAGTGCGGTCGAGGTCTTGTTGCGGGCCGACCCGGACGGCAGCTACCCGCGCATGGACGGCGCGACGCGCGACCTCTATCGCCTTGCCGTTGAAAAGCTGGCGCGGCGCAGCGGCCGCAACGAAGCCGAGGTGGCGCAGGAGGCACTTGGCCTGGCAGGCGTGCACCGCGCCCCGAGCGAAGGCGGGCTCGATGCGCGCCGCCGCCATATCGGCTACTACCTGCTCGGTCCCGGCCGGCCGGCGCTGGAAGCGCGGCTGCAGCCGAAACCGGCCCTGGCTACCCGTTTCAGGCGGCGCCTGCATCACGCGCCATTGGCGGCGCGCATCCTCGCGATGGCGCTGCTCACGCTGCTGTTCGCGGCGGCGGTCCTGGTCTGCGCGCGCCAGCAGGGTGCCGGTTCGTGGCTGCAGGCGCTCATCGGCTTGCTGGCGCTGCTCGGTGCGAGCGGCCTGGCGCGCGCGCTGGTGGACATGATGGCGGGCTGGCTGGCGTCGCCGGCAGCCAGTGTGCGGATGGATTTCGGCGACGGTATTCCGCCGGAAGCGCAGACCCTGGTGGCCGTGTCGGCGCGCCTGGCCAGCCCCGGCCAGGTCGACGCCCTGTGCCGCGACCTCGAAGTGCGCCATCTCGCCAACCGCGATCCGCGCCTGCGTTTCTGCCTGCTGGCCGACCTGCACGATGCGCCGGCCGAACACCTGCCGGGTGACGAAGCGCTGGTGGCGCATGCCGTCGCCGCCATCGACGCCCTCAATCGCCGGCATGCGCGCCGGCACAGCCTTGCCACGCTCGACGAGGACGGCCAGACCGCCACCAGCACGCTGCTGGTCGAACCCTTCCTGCTGCTGCAGCGCCCGCGCACCTGGAACAGCGGCGAGCAGGAATGGATCGGGCGCGCGCGCCGCCGCGGCCAGCTGGCCGACCTGAATGCCTTCCTGGCCGGCACCGGACGCGAGCGGTTCGCGACCGTCGCCGGGAACACGGCCGGGCTGGCCGAAATGCGCTACGTGATCGCCCTCGACGCCGCCACCGACCTGCCGCGCGATGCCGCGCGGCGCCTGGCCGGCGCCATGGCCCACCCGCTCAACCAGCCCGCGCTCGATGCCGGCGGCACCCGCGTGGCCGAGGGACACGCGATGCTGCGTCCCGCCGTCGGCGCCGCGCTTCCAGGTCCCCAGGCCTGCCGCTACCAGCGCATGTGGCTCGAAGCCCGCGGCACCTGGGCCGCCGGCCTGGCCGGACCCGAATGCGAAGCGCAGGGCATGGTCGGCTGGTCCGCCATCTACGACGTCGATGCCTACGAACGGGTGCTGCGCGGCCGCCTGCCCGAGGACGCGCTGCCCTTGCCGGGGGCGGTCGAAGAGGGCTGCCTGCATGCGGCCAACGACTGCGAAGTGCGGCTCGAGGAAGCACTCCCCGCCAGCTATGGCGAACACGCGGTGCGCCGCCATCGCGCGGTGCGCGCGGCTTGGCAGGCGGCGGGCTGGCTGCGTCCTCATATCGACCACGGCAAAGGCAGGCGTGAATCCAATCCGATGACGGCGGGCTCCCGCTGGCAGTTGTTCGACACCCTGCGCGACAGCCTGGTGGCGCCGGCGCTGGCCACGCTGCTGGTGCTGTGCTGGAGCACGCTGGCGGCGCCCGCGTTCTGGACCGCCATGGTGCTGTCGGTATTCTTCCTGCCGGCCCTGCTGGGCGGCCTGGTGGCGCTGGTCGACCGCCCGCACGACGCGCCCTGGCGCCAGCACCTCGACAGCTGGATGCGCGGCGCCCGCGTACCGCTGGTGCGCGCCGCGCTGGCGACCAGCTTCTTGCCGCATGCGGCCTGGTGCCAGCTCGACGCGGTGCTGCGGGCGGTGTGGCGCCGCCACGTGTCGCGCCGGCGCCAGCTGGAGTGGCGCGCGGCGGGACTGGCGCGCTCCGCCCTCGTGGTAGCCAACAACTGGCTGACGATGTGGTTCGCGCCGGCCCTGGCGGTGGCGACGGCGTTGCTGCTGACTTTCGCCAATCCGTATTCGCTGTTCACGGCCGCGCCGGTCCTGCTGGTGTGGTTCCTGTCGCCGCTGCTGGCATGGTGGACCAGCCTGCCGCTGCGCTTCCAGCTGCCGCGCCTGTCCACGGCGCGCCACGCCTTCCTGCAGCGCCTGGCACGCCGCAGCTGGAGCTTCTTCGAAGACCACGCCGGCCCGGCCAGCAACTGGCTGCCGCCGGAAAGCATGCAGGAGCATCCGCACCCCATGCTCGACGCCCGCACCACGCCGTCCGGCATGGCGGTCTTCCTGCTGTCCACCCTGGCGGCACGCGACTTCGGCTATGTGCCGGCGGGCGAGCTGCTCCGGCGCCTGGACGCCTCGCTGGCCTCGATGGCCCTGCTCGAGCGCTGGAAAGGCCACTTCCTGGCTTCCTACGACAGCGCCACCCTGGCGCCGGGCGAACCGGCCTATGTATCCGCCCGCGACAGCGGCTGGCTGGCGCTCGGCCTGCGCACCCTGGCCTCCGGCCTGGACGAGCTGCCGGACGCGCCGGTCACCGGGCCGCAGGCGCTGGACGGCATCCGCGGCGCGCTGCACGTCGTGGACGAACTGGCGCAGCATCAGGCGCATGGCGTGCGCGCACTGGTGGCCGCCGTGTGGGGCGCGCTCGATCCGCAGCGCTGCCGCGCGGCCGACACGCTGCCCGGCCTGTCCGACTGCCTGCGTCACGTCGCGGCCGCCGCCGATGCCCTGGCGGCTGGCCTGCCCGGCACGGCCGACGCCGCCCTGCGTGACTGGGCCGCGCGCCTCGCCACGCAATGCCACGCGGTGCAGGACGACCTGCTGGCGCTGGCGCCGTGGATGCGCGCCGAACAGGAATACGTGCTCGACGCCAGCCTGACGCGCATCCCCACGCTGCGCGAGCTGGCGGCCCTCGAGGCCCCGGCGGGCAGCCACCATGGGCTGGCGCGGCTGGTGCGCGACGGGCGCCAGCATGCGCAAGGCCTGCTGTCCGAGTGCGCACGGCTGGCGGGACAGGCGCGCGGCTTTGCCGAGATGGACTTCTCCGCGCTGCTCGACCGCGAGACCGGCCTGCTGGCGGCCGGCTGCAACGTGCGCGAGGAGCGCCTGGATGCCGGCAGCTGCGACCTGCTGGCCTCCGAGGCGCGCATGGCCAGCTTCCTGGCGGTGGCCCAGGGCCAGCTCGGGCAGCGCCACTGGTGGGCGCTCGGACGGCCGCTGCGCATCGCCGAATCGGAGCAGCTGCTGCTGTCGCGCAGCGGGGCCTTGTCGGACTACCTGGCGCCGCAGCTGCTGCTGCCGGTGTGGCGCGAGACCCTGCTCGACCACGCGGGCCGGGCCGCCGTGCGTGCGCAAGTGGCGCATGGCGCCCGCCACGGCATGCCATGGGGTTTTTCGGAATCGGCCTGCAACGCGGTCGATGCGCAGCTGCGCTTCCAGTTCAGCCAGTTCGGCATTCCCGCCGCCAGCCTGGCGCGCAGCCCGGATGCCGGCCTGGTCGCCGCGCCCTATGCGGCCATGCTGGCCCTGCCGGCCGCGCCGGCCCCGGCGCTGGCCAACCTCGAGCGCATGGCGCAGGAAGGCCTGCTCGGCGACTATGGATTCTTCGATGCGGTCGACCATACCCCGGGCCGGCTGCCGCATGGCGAGCAGCGCCACGTGGTGCGCGCGGTCGCCACCCGCCACCAGGGCATGGGCCTGCTCGCGCTGCTGCAACTGCTGCACGACGCGCCGATGCAGCGCCGCCTCCAGCGTGACGCCGAACTGCGTGCGGCGCTGCCGCTGCTGCAGGAGCCGCCGCCGGCCAGCGGCGCATCGCGGCCCGCGCCCTACGACACGGCGGCACGGCACGCCGGCCCCGCCCAGGGACGGCTGATCGACCGGCTGGACACGGCGGCGCCGGACATCCAGCTGCTGTCGAACGGCAGCTACCACCTGATGGTGAACAGCGACGGCAGCAGCCGCAGCCGCTGGGGAGACTTGCCGCTGACCGACTGGAAGCCGGATCCGCTCGGCGCCCGCGGCGGCCTTGCCTGCGTGCTGCGCGATACCGGCTCCGGCGGGCTGTGGTCGGCCACGCTGGCGCCGGTCTTCGGCACGCCGGAACGCTACGAAGCGGTGTTCGCCGAGGGCCGCGCCAGTTTCCGCCGCGAAGAGCGCGGCTTGTCGCTCATGAGCGACGTGGTGGTGGCGCCCGAGGATGACGTCGAGCTGCGCCGCATCCGCATCCGCAATACCCTCGATGCGCCGCGCACGCTGGAGCTGACCAGCCACGTCATCCTGGCCGCGCCGGCGACGGTGCGCATCGACGAGGCCGCGCAGGCCATGCTGTGCGCCTTCGGGCCGGGCGCGCCGACCGTCCTGCACCTGATGGCGGTGCGCGGCGAAGCGGGTGCGCCGGACTTCAGCAGCAGCTGCCTCGATCCTGCCGGTCCGCTGCCGCCCCTGGATGGCACGCCGCATCCTGCTGCGGCGCTGGCGATCCGCCGCGGCATCACGCTGGCGCCGGGCCAGGAAGTCAGCATCGACCTGGTGCTGGGCGCGGCGCCGACGCCCGCCGCGGCGCGCGAACTGGCCGCGCGTTATGCCGGAACCCAGGCGGTGGGGCAGGCCGTGGAAGCGGCATGGACGCATGGCCAGGCCTTCCTGCGCGCGTCCGGCCTCGGCGAAGCCCAGGCCCAGCTCTACAACCGGCTGGCCGGCTGCCTGCTCGACCCGCTGCCAGGCTTGCGGGCCGAAGCCGGCGTCATCGAACGCAACGTGCGCGGCCGCGCGGCCCTGCGGCCCTATGGCGTGGACGGCAGCCGTCCGCTGCTGGTGCTGCAGCCCGGTCCGGACAGCGGCCTGGCGCGCGAGATCCTGCAGGCGCATGCCTACTGGCGTGCGCGCGGCTTCGCGGCCGATCTGCTGGTGCTGTGCGAGGACCGCGCGATCCTCGAGCAGGTGAGGGCGCTCGCGTCCGGCGATCCGGAAGGCATCCACCTTCACCTGCTGGCGGACCTGCCGCAGGAAGACCGCATCCTCTTGCGTGCGGCGGCGCACGTGCTGTTGCTGGAGGAGCGCGGCAGCCTGGCCGAACAGCTGGGCCGTGCGGCGCCGGTGCTGCGCGCGCTGCCGACGCCCTTTGTTCCGGAGGCCGAGCCGCCGTCCTGGGACAGCGACGCCGCCTTGCCGGCCGACGAAGGCAGCAGCGGCTTCTCGCAAGACGGGCGCGAAGCCCTCATCCGCAGCAGCGCGGCGGCCTGCGAGAATGCCCTGGCCAATGGCGTTTTTGGTGCCGTGCTGCCGGAATCCGGCCCGGGCAGCACCTGGTGCGGCCGCCGCACCCAGCTCTTGAGCGCGACCCAGGGAGAAGCCTTCTACCTGCGTGACGATGACAGCGGCGCGGCATGGTCGCCGACACCCTGGCCGATGCCGTCCGGCGCGCCTTACCTGACCCGCCACGGTTTCGGCTACACCCAATTCGAGCATGTGGCGCAGGGCATCCGTTCCGAACTGCGCTGCTACGTGGCGCCCGGCGCGCCGCTGAAATATGCGGTGCTCAGGCTGCGCAACGCCTCCAGCGCGCCGCGCCGCCTGTCGGTGACGGGCTATGTCCAGTGGTGGATGGACGATGCCGAATCGGCACCCGGGCTGCAGATCGTCACCGGCGTCGACGTGGCCAGTGGCGCGCTGGTCGCACGCAATGCCTTCGGCGAGGGCTTTGGCGACAAGGTCGGCTTCTTCCACCTCGATGCACCCCAGGTGGCCTCGACCTGCGACCGGGATGAATTCGTCGGCCGCCACCGCAGCCTGGCACGGCCGGCGGCGCTGGAACGCAATGGGCTGGCGGGCACGGCCGGCGCCGGGCTCGATCCTTGTGCGGCCCTGCAGACCCGGATCGAGCTGGCGCCGGGCGCCGAGACCGAACTGGTGTTCGTGCTTGGCGTCGCCGGGCCCGATAGCCTGGCGGCCAGCCGCAGCGTGCAGGAGCACGGCGGCGCGAAAGCGGCGGCGCGGGCGCTGCGCCAGGTGCATGCGCTGTGGGATGAACTGCTCGGCAGCGTGCGCGTGTCCACGCCGGACGCGGCCTTCGACCTGTTCGCCAATGGCTGGCTGCCTTATGCTGCGCTGGCCGGCAGCATGGGCGGCACCCCGGCCCAGCAGTTGCAGGGGGCGATGGCGGCGGTGCATGGCGGCCCGGAACTGTTGCGCGACGCCCTGCTGCGTGCCGCGCGCGAAGACATCGGCGCGGCCGGTGCACCGGTCGAGGACTTCCTGTGGCTGCCCTACGCCCTGCAGCGCTACGTCAGCGTGACCGGTGACTACGGCATCCTGCGCGAGCCGGCCGGCGGCGACCCGTCCAGCGGCACCCGCCTGGCCCGCGACGACCTCTACCAGTACTGCGTGCACGGCCTGCGCGGTTGCCTGCGCTTCGGGCTGCACGGCATGCCGCTGCAGGATGCGCGCATGCACGAGGACGAGCAGGAGCTGGATGCCCGGCCCGAGAACGCGGGCCTGGCCTTCCTGCTCGCCACGGTGCTGCAGCGCTTCGCCGAGGTGGCCGACCGCCGCGCCGATTTCGGCTTCGCCACCACCTGCCGCGGCGCCGCGCTTGCGCTCAAGGCCCAGGCCGAGGAATATGGCTGGAACGGCGCCGCTTATGGCGATGCAGGGGGCGACCCGGCGGCCCAGGCCTGGGCCGCCATGGCCGGCGCCGATCCCGAGCGCGTCAAGGCGGCGCTGGGCGCGCTCGCCGCTGCCGATGCTCAGGATGGGCGTTCGGCGGCCTGGACGGCGCTGGCCCTGGCCGGCGAGGGCGCCGGCACGAGCGCCTGGGAGCTTGCCTGCAGCCTGAATCCGCTTGGCGGCCGGGACAAGCCCGAGGCATCCGTGCGCTGCGGCGCTGCGCCTTGCTTCATGATGGATGGCGCGCACGCCGGACCGGTGGCCGGCTGGACCTATGTGCTGCTGACCGACGCGCTGCTCGGCCTTGGCCGGTCGGTCGACCGCATGGCGCTGGCGCCGCTGCTGCCCGTCGGCTGGGACAGCCTGCGCTTCCGTTACCGCAGCGGGCGGACCGGCTACCAGGTCACGGTGTTGCCGGCCACGGTGGGCGAACTGCTCGTGCTCGACGGCGAGCCGCAGCAGGGCACGGCGATCGAGCTCGTTGACGACGGCCGCGAGCATAAGCTAGAACTGTATGTGGAACGCAGGCCGGGAGATGCGCTCGCCGGCCATCACGACAACCAGCCAGGGACGACAACATGAGAAAAAAAGCGACTGGAGCGGCCTGCGCCGCCTTGCTGATCTGCGCGCTGCCCGCCAAGGCGGTGGACTGGAGCGACAACGCCATCAGCTACCGCTACGGCACCCGCTTCGCCGAACCCTTCAATCCGGAGCACATCAAGAAGCACATCGTGGCCTTCACCCACGCCAGCGGCTACAAGTACGGCAGCAACTACCTCAATCTCGATATTCTCAAATCAGACAGTACCGATCCGCGCTCGCTCGGCAGCGACAGCGGCGCGCGCGAAGCCTACTTGCTGTACCGCCACACGCTCGACATCGGCGCGCTGCGCGGCTCCGAGATCCGCTTCGGCAAGGTCAAGGGCATGGGGCTGACGGTCGGCTTCGACGTCAACCACAAGGACGACGTCGGCTACAACTCGCGCAAGCGCATGCTGGTCGCCGGCCCGACCCTGTTCTGGGACGTGCCGGGCTTCCTGAATACCAGCATCCTGTGGCTGCGCGAATCGAATGCGCCGAGCGGGCCCTTCCCGCCGATCGCCAACGTGCGCGGGCGCTACACCTACGACACCCACCCGATGTTCGGCGCCAGCTGGGGTATCCCGGTGGCCGAGGGCTGGTCCTTCGAGGGCTTCCTGAACTTCATCGCCGCCAAGGGCCTGGACGAGACCGGGGCTCCCACCAGCGCCGAGACCAACCTCGACATGGCGCTGATGGTTGACATCGGCCCGCGCCTGGGCTACGCGAAGAAGAAAATCCGGGTCGGGGTTGGCTACCAGTTCTGGAACAACAAGTTCGGCAATTCGCGCCGGACCACGGGCGGGGCGGGGCAGCGCGCCAGCACGCCGATGCTGCGGGCGGACTTCCATTTCTGAGGACGGCTACCGGCGCTTCATCTTCTTGAACATGCTGGTCATGGTGGCTGCATCCAGGGTCTGCATGTCCACCAGCTTCAGCGATTTGACCATGTGAAGCGTCGTGGTTTTGTATTTTTGGAAATGCGGCGTCTTGAGGTGGGCCTCATAGGCCTGGCGGTCGGCATACATCTCGAGAATCCGGAACTCGGTGGCGTTTTCTCGCTGGACCATCGGGAATATGGCGATCACGCCCGGTTCCAGCCTCACCGAGGCTTCGGCCTCCTCCTTGAGAATTGCCTTGTACTGATCGAGATGCTCCGCGTGTACCTGTATCTCCGAAATCCGGACCATCATCTGCTGCTCTTGGGCGTGAGCCGGGTGAAAGCTGAACAGCAGCCACGCAGGGATCGCCAGTGCAAAGCATTGACGGATCAGCTTCTCCATACCTTCGGTTTTCCAGCCTGTCATTCTTGACTCCTGTAGTGTTCACAACATAGCCAGTGGGCGCCGCTAGGCGCCTTCGCCCACCACGCGCAATGCGCGCACGTCGCGCATGGGCGGTTGGCCAAAGACACGGCAGTATTCGCGGTTGAACTGGCTGGCACTTTCATAGCCGACCTCGAAGGCGGCACTCGCGGCATCGAGGCCGTCCACGAGCATGCGCCGCCGCGCTTCATACAAGCGAAGCTGCTTTTGATACTGGAGCGGCGTCATGGACGTGAGCGCCCGGAAGTGGTGATGCAGTGTCGACACCCCCCTGCAGGCGATCCGGGCCAGCGTTTCCATGCGCAGCGGCTGTGTGTAGTGTTCCCTGATCCATTCGATGGCCCTGGCCGTCCGTTGGTTGCTGTCTCCCAGGGTCGCGATCGCGCGGAGGCGTTGCCCTTCGGCGCTTTGAAGGATCCGATAGATGATTTCGCGCTGGATCAGTCCACTCATGAAGCCGATGTCTTGCGGAGCATGGTGCAGGTCCATCAAGCGGCAGAAAGCGTCGAGAAGTTCGGCAGTCGTCTCCGCGGTCGCCATCGCGGGTTCGCTTTTGCGGGGCCACGGGGCCGGATCAGGGTCGCGGCTGAGCAGTTCCCCGACCACGGCAATGTCCAGCTTCAGCCGCAAGCACAGGTAGGGCGCTTCAGGGCTTGCCCCGATGACCTGGCTGGTGACCGGCAGATCGAGCGAGGTCAGGAGGAAACGCGAAGGACCATAGTCGAAGTGCGTGCCGCCCAGGATGACGCGCTTTTTTCCCTGGACGACCAGGGCAATGCTCGGTTCGTAGCTTACCCAGTCCGGCACTGACGGGGCGGTGTAGCGATACAAGGTCAGGTTGGGAATCGAGGTCGCGAGGCTCGCTGCGGAGCCGATCAAGGATGCAGTACGGCCGGCCAGTTGCGCCCGCAATTCTTCGCGGCGACGGGCCGAAGACGAGGGCGGCGGGGTGGGGGCAAGCAGGTGCACGGTAGCGGTCTCCATTTCCATCACAAGAATAAGGCGGAATCGGATCGATGCCTATGCAATTGTTACTTAGTCAGAGGATCAGGCAACAAATCGGCAGGATGAGGATACCGCCTGAAGCCTGCTGCCCACATGATGCTCGTACCTGCCGAAAACGCAGTTCGAAACTGGTCAGAAGGAAACACTATGAAGATGAAACCCGGCATGCGGCGCTGGATCGCCACGGCCCTCATTGGCCTCAGCGCGGCCACCGCTCTGCACGCAGCGGCGCCGGCAGGCACGCCGCGTGCGTTCTACGTCTCCGAATTCGTGGTGACCGACCGTGAAGGCATGAAGCCCTACAGCGCCCAGGTCGAATCGACCTTCCGGCCGTTCGGCGGCCGCTACATCGTGCGCGGCGGGAACATCAGCGCGCTCGAAGGAGACGGTCCCAAGGGAGGGATGGTCGTCATCGAGTTCGACAGCAAGGAACAGGCGCAGGCCTGGTACGACTCTCCCGCTTACCGGAAGCTGATGTCGATCCGCCATCGATCGTCGAGCTCGCGCGTGTACATCGTCGAGGGCAGCGTCACGCCACCTGCGCACTAGGCAAGGCAACTGTGTCGAATCAGAATGTGTGTCGAATGCCAAGGTTGAAGGCACGATCGCCCGAACCGGCTTCCGAATTGTTGGCAACGGTATATCCCGCCCCGTTCTCGTTATCGATTGCGCCATATACCGAATATAGCGTCGAGCGTTTGGATAACTGATACAGGTAACCAATACCCAGCGAGCGTGCATCCTGGTTCCGCAGGGTCTTGTCGTCCTTGCGCTGCAGCGTCACCACCAGCTTGCCGGGGCCGGCCGGCACCACGGCGCCGAGCAGGATCTCGTTGCCGCCGGTTGACGCGGTCGGGGCGACGCCGCCATACGGGTTGTTGTTATTGCCCAAAGGCGCGCTGTTGAAGCCCTGATCGACACTGAGGGCAAGGTAGGCCTTGAGTATCTTGAAGTCGTAGTTCGCCGCCAGCAGCTTGTTGCTGCCATTGCCGCGGGTGGCCCCGGTGACGCCGGGTGCAGCGGCGACGTCGGCATTCTTGTGGTTGTACGCAAGGCGTACATTCAGCGGGCCTGCAGAATAGCCCAGCGAAGCGCCCATCTGGCGGCCGGATGCCGTACTGCCGGCCTGTTCGCCGGCGCTGTATGCCACCTCCGCCGTGAAGCCCTGGATGGCCGGCGTCGCGTACAGCACCGTATTGCTGGTGCGAACATTGGCGCCGAAATCCGGGAACAGGTTCTTCGCACTGCCCGCATAGCCGGTCGAGAAGGGATCGCCCACCTGTACCAGGGCCTGGTGCCAGGGCGTATGCTGGCGGCCGATCGTCAGCTGGCCGGCCCTGCCCTTGATGCCAACATACGCCTGGCGGTTGAAGATCGTGCCCTCTGCGTCAACCGCGCCCGTGTCCAGGCGATGACCGTTCTCGAGCAGGAAGAGGACCGAGGTTCCGCCTCCGAGGTCTTCCGTGCCGCGGAAACCGATGCGCGAGGCCGAGCCGACGCCGCTGCTGATCTTGTTGACGCTACCGGCCGTGCCACCGCTTTCGTGGACGAAGCCGGCGTCGGCGATGCCATAGATCGTCAGTCCGGTCTGGGCTTGCGCTGCAGCGGAACTGACAGCCAGGATGGCTGCTGCGATGATTTTCACTTCCATGTCTCCTCCTTGTCGGGACAAAGCCCCTTTTATTGTTGGGCAGTAGGCTTGATCGCGACCACGGCCCCGACCAGCACCGCCGTCATGTTCACGATCCGGCGGACGGTCGCGGAAGGCGTCAGTACCTGCACCGGCTTTGCTGCGCCAAGCAGGATCGGGCCAATGGCAACGTTATTGCCGGCAGCAACCTTGAGCAGGTTGTAAGAGATATTCGCAGCGTCGATATCGGGCAGGATCAGCAGGTTCGCGTCGCCCTCCAGCGTCGACGAGGGCAAAAACTTCTGGCGCAGGCCGGCGTCGAGGGCCACATCGCCATGCATCTCGCCGTCCACGTCCAGCTCGGGCGCGCGCTGCTTCAAGATGGCCAGCACTTCACGCATTTTCCGGGCCGAAGGCGCATCGCTGGACCCGAAATTGGAGTGTGAAAGCAGTGCCAGCTTCGGGACAATGCCGAAGCGCCTTACTTCCGCAGCTGCCTGCAAGCTGATCTCGGCAAGCTCGGCTGCAGTCGGATCGATGTTCACGTGGGTATCCGCAATGAAGACCTGCCTGCCTGGCAGGATCAAGGCATTCATCGCCGCGTAGACGGTCGAGCCGTCCTTCTTCCCGATGACCTGATCGATGAAATGGAGATGGCGATGTGTCGTGCTGACCGTCCCGCACATCATGCCGTCGGCTTCCCCCTTGCGCACCATCATCGCCCCGATCAGCGTCGTACGCCGGCGCATTTCCAGTTTTGCCATCTGCTCGGTGACGCCACGCCGGGACATGAGATCCAGGTATTCCGTCCAGTAGTCCCGGTAGCGGGCATCGTGATCGGTATTCACCACCGTGAAGTCCTGATCGGCTTGCAGACGCAGGCCAAGCTTCGTAATGCGCTGCTCGATCACGGCCGGACGGCCAACCAGGATCGGCTGGGCAATGCCTTCGTCGACAACGATCTGGACAGCGCGCAGCACGCGTTCCTCTTCACCTTCGGCGAAGACGATCCGCTTCCTGTCGGGCGTGGCGGCGCGTGCGGCCTGGAATACCGGCCGCATCATGCTGCCGCTGTGATAGACGAACTGCTGCAGGTGCTGTGCATAGGCATCCAGGTCGTCCAGCGGGCGGGTCGCCACGCCGGAGTCCATCGCGGCCCTGGCGACCGCCGGTGCGATCTTGACGATCAGGCGGGGATCGAAGGGCGTCGGGATCAGGTAGTTGGGGCCGAACGAGAGATTGCTGGTGCCGTAGGCCGTTGCCACGACGTCGCTCTGCTCCTGCCGTGCGAGGTCCGCAATCGCATTGACCGCGGCGATTTCCATCTCGCGCGTGATCGTCGTCGCTCCCACATCGAGCGCGCCGCGGAAGATATAGGGAAAGCACAGGACATTGTTGACCTGGTTTGGATAGTCCGCGCGCCCGGTCGCCAGAATCGCGTCGGGACGCACTTCCAGGGCAAGTTGAGGCAGGATCTCGGGCGTGGGATTGGCGAGCGCCATGATCAGCGGCCGCCTTCCCATGCGCTTCACCATCTCGGGCTTTAGCACGTTCCCGGCCGAGAGCCCGAGGAAGATGTCGGCGCCCTCGATGACTTCACCCAGGCTGCGCGCGCTGGTAGCGCGGGCATAGCGCTCCTTCTTCGGATCCATCAGTTCGGTCCTGCCCTGGTAGACAACGCCGGCCAGGTCCGTCACATAGATGTTGCGCAGGTCCAGGCCCAGGTCGACCAGCAGGTCCAGGCACGCAAGCGCGGCAGCGCCGGCGCCGGATGCGACCAGCTTCACTTCGCTGATCGGCTTGCCGACGACCTTCAGTCCATTGATGATCGCCGCGGCCACCACGATGGCCGTGCCGTGCTGGTCGTCGTGGAATACCGGGATGTTCATGCGCGCCCGGCACTGGCTTTCGACCGCGAAGCAGTCCGGCGCCTTGATGTCTTCGAGGTTGATGCCCCCGAAGGTCGGCTCGAGCGCCGTGATGATGTCGACCAGTTTTTGCGGGTCCTTTTCGTTGAGCTCGATGTCAAAGACGTCGATACCCGCGAATTTCTTGAACAGTACCGCTTTCCCTTCCATCACCGGCTTGGCAGCCAGTGGGCCGATGTCGCCGAGACCCAGTACCGCCGTTCCATTGGTAACGACCCCGACCAGGTTGCCGCGCGCAGTATAGCGTGCCGCGGCAACCGGATCGGCCACGATCTCCTCGCAGGGGAATGCGACACCTGGCGAATACGCCAGGGACAAGTCCCGTTGGTTGATCATCTGCTTGGTCGGAACGGTGGCAAGCTTGCCCGGCTTGGGGAACTCGTGATAGTCGAGTGCTGCCTGACGCAGCAAAGATGCTTCGGATGTCATGATCGATCTCGTGTGTGTTGGGTATGGCAGCGCATCGCGCTATGCGTGGCGCTTGCTCAGCACGCCTACTGGAATGCTGTCGGTGCCTGACGCGGCGTCTGTCAGGCTTTCGTCCGGCAGCGCCGACCCGCGTTCGAGGACGGCCCGGGCCTGCTTCATGTCGATGGTCTTCTCCCAGCGCGCCACGACGACCGTTGCCACACCGTTGCCGACCAGGTTCGTGAAGGCACGCGCCTCGTTCAGGAAGCGGTCCACGCCCAACAGCAGGACCAGTCCTTCGACAGGAATCTTGTGCATGGACGCCAGCGTCGCAGCCAAGGCCACGAAGCCCGCTCCGGCGACACCGGCCGATCCCTTCGAGGTGAACAGCAGGACGCCGAGCAGGATCAGTTGGTCCCACAGCGTCAGGTCGATATTCATCGCCTGGGCAATGAAAATGGCTGCCATGGTCAGGTAGATCGCCGTCCCGTCCGCGTTGAACGCGTAGCCGGTCGGCAGCACCAGGCCCACCACCGGCTTCGGAATTCCCAGCTTTTCGAGCTTGACCAGCATCTGCGGCAGGACCGCTTCCGTCGACGCGGTACCGAGCGTGACGAACAGCTCATCCTTGATGTAACGCATGAACTTGAACAAGGACAGCCCGCAGGCCTGCATCACGATGCCCAGGACGAGCACGATGAAGATGGCGGAGGTCAGGTATAGGCAGAGAATCAGCTGGCCATAGGACAGCAGCGTGCCGATCCCGTATTTGCCCACGGTGAAGGCCATGCCGCCAAAAGCGCCCAGTGGTGCAACGTACATGGCGATGCGGACAACGCCGAACATACCGTGCAGGAACTGGTCCAGCATGTCGACAAAGGGCTCGACTGTCTTGCCGGCACGTGCAAGGGCAATCGCGAACAGCAAGGAGAAGAAGATGATCGGCAGCATGTCGCCGTTCGCGAACGCCCCGACGACGCTGTTCGGTACGATATTCAGGATGAAATCGAGTGCGCCGCCCTGCTGCTGCGCCTTCTGCGTATAGGTCGCCACCGTCGACCCATCGATGAGTGCAGGGTCGACGTTCATGCCTTCACCTGGCTTGAACAGGTTCACGACCACGAGACCGATGACGAGTGCAAGCGTTGATACGACTTCAAAGTAGAGCACTGCTTTCAGCCCGACGCGACCTGCCTCATGCACATTGTTCATGCGGGCGATGCCGACGACGATCGAGGCAAAGATGATTGGTGCCAGCAACATCTTGATCAGTTTGATGAAGAGGTCGCCTAGTGGCTTGAGTTTAGTGCCGAGCTCGGGCATGAAATGGCCGAGCAGGATGCCGACGACGATGGCAATCAAGACCTGGACGTAAAGCTTGGAAAGGTATTTCCCGACGAATGTGGATCGCATGGCTGTCTCCTCGTGCGAATATGTTTCCGGCCTGCTGATGGACAGGAAGGGCCGCAGCAGGCACGCCCGTTGGGGCCGCTGCTGTGACCACTACCTGTTGACTGGATTGGTGACCGCGCCTCTTGTCGCTGGGCGTTGACGGTCTTGTGGCGCTTAAGCCGACAGCTTCTGCATCTCGGCGTACAGGTCTGCCTTGCCTTCGAAGCCGATGCCGGGCAAGTCCGGCATGGTGATGTAGCCGTTGTCGACCGTGACGCCGTCCGGGAAGCCGCCGTAGGGCTGGAACAGGTCAGGGTAGGACTCGTTGCCACCCAGGCCGAGGCCGGCAGCGATGTTCAGCGACATCTGGTGGCCGCCGTGGGGAATGCAGCGCTTCGGCGACCAGCCGTGCTCGCGCAGCATGTCGAGGGTGCGCAGGTATTCGACCAGGCCGTAGGACAGCGCGCAGTCGAACTGCAGCCAGTCGCGGTCGGCGCGCATGCCGCCATAACGGATCAGGTTGCGTGCATCCTGCATCGAGAACAGGTCTTCGCCGGTCGCCATCGGGTTCTTGTAGTAATTGCGCAGGGTCGCCTGCAGCTCGAAGTCGAGCGGATCGCCCGGTTCCTCGTACCAGAACAGGTCGTACTGCGACAGCGCTTTCGCATACTGGATGGCCGTGTCGAGGTCGAAGCGGCCATTGGCGTCCACTGCCAGCTTCTGGCCATCCTGCAGCACCGACAGGATGCTGTCGATGCGGCGCAGGTCTTCGTCCAGCGACGCGCCGCCGATCTTCTTCTTCACGACCGTGTAGCCACGGTCGATGTAGCTGCGCATCTCGTCCTTCAGCTTCTCGTGGTCCTGGCCCGGGTAGTAATAGCCGCCGGCGGCGTAGACGAAGATCTTGCGGTCGGGTTTGCCATTGCCGTAGCGATCGGCCAGCAGCTGGAACAGCGGCTTGCCTTCGATCTTGGCGACGGCATCCCAGATCGCCATGTCGATGGTGCCGATCGCCACCGAGCGCTCGCCATGGCCGCCCGGCTTTTCGTTGGTGAACATGCAGTTCCAGATCTTGTGCGGATCCAGGTTGGTGCCGGCATCGTCGACCAGCGAGGCCGGGTCCGCTTCCAGGATGCGCGGGATGAAGCGTTCGCGCATCAGCTTGCCCTGGCCGTAGCGGCCGTTGGAGTTGAACCCGTAGCCGACGACGGGCTTGCCGTCACGGATCACGTCGGTGATCACGGCCACCAGGCTCAGGGTCATCTTGCTGAAGTCGATGTAGGCATTGCGGATCGGCGAGCTGATGGGGACGGTTTTTTCACGGATTTCTACAATTTTCACGGGAGTCTCCTGGGGAAAAATCGCATGGCGTGGATGCGATTGTGTGAAGGAATGCCTGGAGCTTAATCGCAAAAAATCGCCTTATAATTCACTGAAATTCAATTATCAAGTGAGTGCAAGTGAAGACTGACCCGACCTCCGACATGCATTTCTTCGCCCTGGTTGCCCGGCACGGCAGCCTGGCCGCGGCGGCGCGCGCGATCGACCTGACGCCTCCCGCTGCCACCAAGCGTCTGGCGGCCCTGGAGAGCCGCCTGGGCGTACGGCTCCTCAACCGGACCACGCGCAGCCTCAGCCTGACGAGCGAAGGCGAAACCTACCTGCAGCATGCGACGCGCATCCTGGCCGAGATACGGGAAATGGAAGACGTGGTATCGCAGGGGCGTGCGACCCCGCGCGGCCTGTTGCGCGTGAACGCGACGCTCGGCTTCGGACGCACCACGATCGCCCCGCTGGTATCCGCTTTCGCGCTGCGCTATCCGGAAGTCGAACTGCAGATGGAGGTGACCGACCGGCCCATCGATCTGGTCGACAGCGGCTTCGACCTGGCGATACGCTTCGGTGCCTTGCCCGACAAGCGCCTGAATGCGCGGCGCATCATGTCGAACCGGCGCTTCCTGTGCGCCTCGCCGGCCTATCTGGAACGGCACGGGACGCCTGCGAAGCTGGAGGATCTCGCCAGGCACCGTTGCATCATCCACCGGCAAAACGACGATGCCTACGGTATCTGGCGTTTCCAGCATCACGACCATACCGAAGTCGTGAAGGTGCACGGCATGTTGTCGAGCAATGACGGCGACATCGTGCTTGGCTGGGCGCTGGACGGCCACGGCATCCTGATCAGGTCGGAATGGGACCTGGCCAGGTACCTCGACAGTGGTCGTTTGAAAATCGTGCTGCCCGAGTTCGTGCTGCCGGATGCGGACCTGTTCGTGTATTACCCCAGCCAGCGGAATCAGACCATCCGCGCCCGGGCCTTCATCGACTTCCTCGCGGAACAATTGAATCCTCTCAAATGATGTAGATAAATTTGCAACTTCGAGGGCAGGGAAGCGCAAGGTCGAGTTCGATGCAATTGTCAAAATTGCATTATGAAAACGATCATCCTGCCCCCCACCTTCGGTGCGCTGCTGCTGGCCCTGTCCTGCAACGGCGCTGTCGCGGCCCCGGCCGAGCACAAGGAATTCGAAGCCACCCTGCACGCGCCCTTTCAGGCCGCGGCGGATGCGCGCCGGACCTTCAGCCTGAACTTCAGCTACCCCGGCCTGGAACAGCCCGGGACCGTCTACTGGAAGCTGGAACTGGTGAACCCGCAAGGGCGCGTCGTCCAGCGCTGGCGCGGCAGCCTTCCCATCGCCGGCCAGGACGTCCCCCTGCAGGTCGCATGGGACGGCCGCATCAAGGGCGCGCCCGCAGCGAGCGGCTTGTACCGGGTGCGCATGCGCGCCATCCTGCGCGGCGTCCACCATGACGAGCACCATGGCGCTGTCGAGCAGGACTGGCAGATCGCGGTCGGCGCCCGTCCGGCCCAGCGCATGCCGCGCTTCGCGCCGCTGCCGGGTATCCGCGACGCCGCCGCCGGCACGGCGATGGCGCCGGCAACCGGCGCGCTGCCCTACACGGTCTACCTGGCCAACCTGCACAGCCAGAGCAACCACAGCGACGGCGGCGCGGCCCTCGACGACTGCAAGGGCGCCCAGGACCCGCTCAAGGCCAGGTACGGACCGGAAGCGGCCTTCGCCTATGCCCGCGGGCGCGGCCTCGACATCCTGGCCGTCTCGGAGCACAACCACATGTACGACGGCTCGGACGGCACCGACGCCAGCGCCGACCCGGTCAGGGCGAAGGACCTGTACAAGGCCGGCCTGGCCAGCGCGGCCGCCTTCAACGCCACCAAGCCCGGCTTCCTGGCGCTGTACGGCATGGAGTGGGGCGTCATCAACAACGGCGGCCACGTCAACATCTTCAACAGCGACGAGTTGCTGGGCTGGGAGACCAACGCCCTGGGCGAACTGCTGGCCGATACGGCGACCGCGCGCAACGACTACGCCGCGCTCTACACCTTGATGCGCCGGCGCGGCTGGGTGGGGCAGTTCAACCATCCCTCGCACAGCGGCCAGTTCAAGGTGAACGGCGTGCCGCTCGGGTATACCGAGGACGGCGACGAGGCGATGGCGCTGTGCGAGGTGATGAACAGCACCGCCTTCTCGACCAACGACACCGAGACCGAAACCCGCCGCAGCAACTTCGAGCAGGCCTGCAACCGGCTGCTGGAAGCCGGCTACCATCTGGCCTTCAGCACCAACCAGGACAACCATTGCGCCAACTGGGGCGCGTCCTACACCAATCGCACCGGCGTGCTGCTGCCCACGGGGGCGGCCCTCACGCGCGACAGCTTCGTCGAGGCGCTCAAGGCGCGGCGCGTGTTCGCCACCATGGACAAGGGCTCGCAGCTGATCTTCACCGCGAACGGCAAATTGATGGGGGCGCGCTTCAGCAACCGCGGTCCGCTGACGCTCAGCGCGAATTTCGCCTCGGCTGCGGGCAAGAAGGTGGCGGCGGTGGCGATCATGGAGGGCGTGCCGGGGCGGAACGGCAGCGTCACCGAGGTCTCGAACCTTGCCACGACCAGCTTCACGCCGGCGCCGGGCAAACATTTTTATTATGCGCGGGTGACGCAGGATGACGGCAACGTCTTGTGGTCGGCACCGGTGTGGGTGACGCAGGAGTAGGGTAGCCGGCGCGGGTGCTTTCCGGCCAGGATTGAAGATGCTATCCTGCCTGCGCCTCCGGCCCTACCCGGGCTGTCCGGCTTCATCCCTTCCACGCGAGAGATCATGAAGACAAGCACCCTGCTGCGCGCCTCGGCCTGCGCCTTTATCTGCCAATGGAGCGCGTATGCGTTCGCACTCGACCCCCTCAGCTACGCCAAATACGACCAGGTCAAGACCACGGCCCTGCACCTGGACCTGAAGGCCGACTTCACGCGCAAGACCCTGGCCGGCTACGCCGACCTGACGCTGAACTGGATCGACAAGAAAGCCACCACGCTCGATCTCGATACCCGCGAACTGAGCATCTCGAAGATCGAGGCACAGGATGCGGCAGGCGCCTGGCGCCCGGTCAAGTACACCCTCGACAAGCTGGATGCCGAGAAGGGCCGGGCGCTGCACGTCGCCCTCCCGGGCCAGCCGGCCAAGGTGCGCATCCATTACCAGACCGCGCCGACCGCGCCCGCGCTGCAGTGGCTGACGCCGAAGCAGACCATGTCGGGCAAGTATCCGTTCATGTTCAGCCAGTCGCAGCCGATCAATGCGCGCTCCTTCGTGCCGATCCAGGACACGCCGGCGGTGCGCTTCACCTACACCGCGCGCATCCAGGCGCCGCAAGGCATGCGCGTCGTGATGAGCGCCGATAACGACCCGAAAGCCCTGGGGAAGGGCGGCTGGAAGTTCACCATGCCGCAGCCGGTGCCGTCCTACCTGATCGCGATCGGCATCGGCGAGCTGGAAGCGCGCACCCTGGGCGGGCGCACCGGCGTCTACGCAGAACCGATGCGCATCAAGGCCGCCGAGTACGAACTGGCCGATACCGAGAAGATGGTGGCCGCGGCCGAAGCGCTGTTCGGGCCCTATCGCTGGGGGCGTTACGACATGCTGGTGCTGCCGCCGTCCTTCCCGATCGGCGGCATGGAAAACCCGCGCCTGACCTTCCTGACCCCGACCATGATCGCCGGCGACCGCAGCCTGGTCGACCTGGTCTCGCACGAGCTGGCGCACAGCTGGTCGGGCAACCTGGTGACCAACGCCTCCTGGAAGCACTGGTGGCTCAACGAGGGCTTCACCACCTACGTCACCACCCGCATCCTCGAGAAGATGTACGGCGAGGAAGTGGCGACCATGAATCTGCAGCTGGAACAGGAAGAAGCGCTCGACTCGCTCAAGGACATCCCGAAAGCCAAGCAGGCCCTGCTCACGCGCGACCCGGACACGAGTTCGCAGCACTACACCGACGAAGGCCTGGCCTATCCGAAGGGGGCCTGGTTCCTCCGCACGCTGGAACAGCGTGCCGGACGCGCGACCTTCGATCCCTTCCTGCGCGGCTGGTTCGACCAGCACGCCTTCCAGAGCGTGACCACCGAGCAGTTCGTGCAATACCTGCGCGCGAACCTGCTGTCGAAGAATCCGAAGATCATGAGCGACGCGGAACTCGACGAATGGCTGTACGGCCCGGGCATCCCGGCCAGCGCCAGGAAGGCCGTCTCGACCCGCCTGGCGAAGCTGAACGACACCACCGCGCGCTGGCTCAAGGGCGACATCAAGACCGCGCAGCTCGATACGAAGAACTGGAACGCCGCCGAATGGATGAAGTTCCTGAACGATATCGACAGCAAGGCGAATGCGGCCAAGCTGGAAGAACTGGACAAGGCCTTCGGCCTGGCCAAGACCGGCAACAATGAGGTCGCCTTTCGCTTCTACCGCGCATCGGTGCATGCCGGTTACCGCGGCATCCGCCCGAACCTGGAAGCCTTCCTGATGAGCGTGGGCCGCCAGAAGTTCGTGGTGCCGCTGTATGGCGCGCTGCGCGCCAATGCCGAGGACCGGGCCTGGGCCGAGCGCGTGTACAAGGCCGCGCGCGAGCGCTACCACCCGGAGACGCAGGGCAGCGTCGACAAGCAGATGAACAAACAATAAAGGAATGAACAGCGTGTTTTCCATGAATCGACTTGCAGCCGCGGTCCTGATCGCGTTTTCCACCACCGGTGCGGTGTTCGCACAAGAAGCGGCGCCCGCCACCGCCGTCCAGGCCTCGGCCTACAACCTGAAGGCCGACGTCGAGCGCGTCATGAAGGAATTCGATGTGCCGGGCATCGCCATCGCCGTGGTCAAGGACGGCAAGGTCCTGGCCGCCGAGGGCTTCGGCGTGCGCAAGCGCGGCGAGCCGGCCAAGGTGGACGGCAAGACCATCTTCGAGATCGCCTCGAACTCCAAGGCCTTCACCGCCGCGGCGCTGGCCATGCTGGTCGACCAGGGCAAGCTGGCCTGGGACGACCCGGTGATCAAGCACCTGCCGGACTTCCGCATGTACGACGCCTACGTCACCTCCGAGATGACCGTGCGCGACCTGCTGGTCCACCGCAGCGGCCTGGGGCTGGGCGCGGGTGACCTGATGTGGTGGCCGACCACCAGCTTCACCACCGACGAGATCATCCACAACCTCCGCTACATCAAGCCGGCGACCAGCTTCCGCAGCGCCTACGCCTACGACAACCTGCTGTACATCGTGGCCGGCAAGATCATCGCCAGCAAGTCGGGCAAGACCTGGGGCGAGACCATGCACGAGTGGATCCTCAAGCCGGTCGGCATGGCCAACACCACCACCAGCCTGGCCGAGAACGCGAAGTTCGCCAACGTCTCGGCGCCGCACAGCAAGATCAACGGCAAGGCCGTACCGGTGAAGCCAATGCCGGTGGCGAATGCCGACGGCGCGGTGGGCATCAATACCAGCGCGGAAGACATCGCGCGCTGGATGCAGGTGCTGCTCGACGGCGGCAAGGTGGGCAAGGACGCCGCCGGCAAGGAAGTGCGCCTGTGGTCGGACAAGCAGTCGCGCGAGATGTGGACCCCGCAGACGCCGATGAAGATCAGCGAGCCGCGTCCGCCGCTGGCGGCGACCAAGCCGAACTTCTACGCCTACGGCCTCGGCTTCCAGCTGCGCGACTACCAGGGCAAGATGGTGGCGATGCACGGCGGCGCCCTGCAGGGCTTCTACACCCGCGTGCTGCTGGTGCCGGAATCGAAGCTGGGCATCGCGATCTTCACCAATGCCGAGAGCGGCCCCTCGCTGAACGCGCTGCAGTACCGCCTGCTCGACCAGCACCTGGGCGCGGCGCCGACCGACTGGATCGGCCGCATCGCCGACATCGACCGCGAGAACCAGGCCAAGGAAGCGGCCCGGGTGAAGGGCGAAGCGGCGGCGCGCGCGGCGTCGTCGAAGCCCTCGCTGCCGCTGGCTTCGTACGAGGGTGAGTATGAGGACGCGTGGTACGGCAAGGCGTCGATCCGCCGCAACGGGAACCGGCTGGTGCTGTCCTTCGCGAAGACGCCGGACCTGACCGGGGAGATGGAGCACTTCCAGCACGACACCTTCATCGTGCGCTGGAAGGAGCGTAACTTCAATGCGGATGCCTACGTCACCTTCTCGCTGGACCACGACGGCAGCATCGAGCGGGTGCGCATGAAGCCGGTGTCGACGGAGACGGACTTCAGCTATGACTTCCAGGATCTGCTGTTTGTGCCGGTGAAGAAGGCGAAGTAAATAAAAAAACCGCAGCCGAGGCTGCGGTTTTTCATTCTGCAGCGCGGGATTACTTCCCGCCCCACACCTTCATCATGTCCTCCGACCCCTGCGTGCGAATCCCGTTATCCGACAGGATCCCCTCGGTCGCATCCATGACCGCCTTGCGCGGCAGGATCATGGTCTCGCCATAGCGCTGGTCGAACTTGAACACCACGTGCTCGTCCTTCAGGTCGCGCAGCGTCGAGACCAGGTGGGCCAGGCTGCGGATCTTGACGCCGTTGACCGTATCGACCACCGAACCGAAGCGGTTGCTGTAGCCGCTCACCAGCTTGTGCGGGAAGAACGGACCGCTGATCACCACCAGCTCCTCGCGTGCCGGGTCCGGCGAGTCGCCGCGCTGCGTGATCAGGGGGCTGTCGTTGAAGGCATAGGCGTTGGCCGCCGCCGCATTCATCACCAGGAAGGCCAGGAATTCACTGGTCGCGCGGGTGAAGGCCACCGGGCCGTACACGAAATAGGACGGATAGGCGCCGTTCAGGTCCGGGATCAGCAGCGGACGCGGGCCGCTGGACGGTACCTCGACCTTCATCGACTTGCCGCCGCGGACGATGGTCATCGGCAGCTTGCCGTTCCTGGCCACCTGCTGGATGCGGTACTGGAAACGCACGCGCAGGTTCGATCCCAGCTGCACCATGCCCTGGTTGTCGATCGGGTACTCGCCGATATGGGTGATGATGTCGCCTTCCTTCAGCGGCCAGCTCGCATCAAGCTTGTACGGGCGGTGCACCAGCGCGCCTTCCACCGACTTGTCGAGCTTCAGGTATTGGCGCAGCGCCGGGTTCTCGAGCGTCTGGACGCTGTCGTGCAGCAGCGGCTTGCCGTCGTAGCGGCCGTCCGCCACGTCCTTCAGGAACAACTCGATCTCTTCGTTCGGGATCACGTAGCCGATGTTCTGGGCGTTGGCTGCCATCGAGAAGGCCAGGCCGATCATCTTGTCGCCGGCGATCACCGGGCCGCCGCTGTTGCCCGGGTTGATCGGCGCGTCGATCTGGATGCGCAGGCCGGAGCTGAACGAACCGTAGCCGACGAACTCCACGCGCGAGACGATGCCGCGGGTGGTCGAGAGCGAATTGCCGCCGACCGGATAGCCGTAGGCGAACACCGCCTCGCGCACGTCCGGCAGCACGGCCGCGCGCTGTACCGGCGGACGCTTGTCGAAGAAGGACGGGTCTTCCAATTCGAGCACCGCGAGGTCCAGGCCGCGCGCCAGCGCGATCACCTTGGCCGACACCTTGTCGCCCGACTGGCTGGCCTGCACCTCGACCTGGCTGGCATAGCCGACCACGTGGGCATTGGTCAGGATGCGCTTGCCCTCGATGATGACGCCCGAGCCGGTGACGTTGGCCGGCGACTGCTTGGCCCAGGGCTTGTACGGGTCGGGACGGCGCACGGTGGCGAAGATCTTGACCACCGAGTTCTCGATGGCCGGCAAGGCCGGCGCCTTGGTGGCCGACGGGGTCGCGACCGCCTGCGAGGGGGGCGTCTCGGGCGTGGGGGCTGGAGGAAGGGTGGTGTCCTGTGCGTGGACGAGGCCTGCCAGGGCGAATGCCACGGCGGCTGCGAGGCGTGCGGTTTTCATGGATTCCTTCGGTGGCTCAAACGTGCGAATAATGTTGCGAATGGTACGAATCGCAAGAATATACACGCTCGCCGCCTAAGGAAATACACGAATCGTCACCGGGAGGCGCCGCCCCCCGGTGTGAAGCTTATTGTTTCACGAACTTGAGCGTCATGCGGTCGCTCTCGCCGATCGCCATGTACTTCTCGCGGTCCTTGTCCTTGTTGGCCAGCACCGGCGGCAGGGTCCACACGCCTTTTTCGTGGTTGGCGGTGTCCTTCGGATTGGCATTCACCTCGGATTTACCCGCCAGCTTGAAGCCCGCGCTTTCGACCTGCTTGATCACCCAGGCTTCGTGCACGTAGCCGCTCGAGGCCTTGGCATCCTGGGTCATCGAGGCAGGCAGGCGGTGGTCGACGATGCCCAGCACGCCGCCCGGCTTCAGGACCTTGTGGATCTCCTTGAAGGTGGTCTTCAGCGCGTCTTCACCGCCGCCGACCCAGTTGTGCAGGTTGCGGAAGGTGAGCACCATGTCGACGCTGTTCGGCGCCGCGATCTGGTAGCGCGCAGGCGGTTCGAAGATGCTCGGGACCACCTTGTCGTAGATCGCCGCGTTTGAATCGAGCTTCTTCTTGAAGGCCATGCCGTAGCGCTTCTCCGGAGCGATCTCTTCGCCAGCGCCGATCAGCTTGCCGTTCTGGCGCAGGTAGGGAGCCAGGATCTCGGTGTACCAGCCGCCCGAGGGCGCCAGCTCCACCACCGTCATGTTCGGCTTGATGCCGAAGAAGCTCAGGGTTTCGTAGGGGTGGCGCGCCGCGTCGCGCGCCTTGTTGGCGGCGCTGCGGTGTTCACCCGCGATGGCGGCTTTCAGGGCGTCGTCCGCCAGGACGGTACCGGCGGCGCCGGCGAGGCCGGTGGCCAGCATCGCGGTCAGGATCAGTCGTTTCATCGGTGTGAAGTCTCCATCGTGTTGTGCGCGGCCGGGCGGGACGCCGCCGCCGCGCTGATGATCGGCCACACTTGGCGGACAGTCAAGCACTGCCTGTATATGCATACGTTTCGTTCTTAAATGTGTCCGCAGCGGACACCCGGACACTCCCGCGGACACTCGCGCCGGACAGCGGACACCCACCAAATCATGCACTTAAAAGACGCTTTGTCATGGCACAACAATTGCCTATTCAAAAGCTCAAGTTGCTGCTAAGGTTGACAAGTTTGCCGAGGCTGCATCGGTCCGGTGAAGACCCTTCATTTGCGCCGTAAATACGAATAGCGGACCGCACCACAAGGCGGGACCGCTGCCCAGAAGTAGCTTGATTTCAGGAGACTCTATGGAACGCCGTACCTTTCTCAATTTCAGCAGCCTGGCGCTTGCTACCACGCTCGTCCCCTTCAGCCGTGCGATCGCCGCGGAAGAACTGCTCAGCTCGATGCCCACGGCCGCCAAGAAAGCGCTGGCCGACGTCGCGCTGAACGCCGCCACCAAGGCCGGCGCCAGCTACGCCGACGTGCGCATCGGCCGCTACCTGAACCAGTTCATCACGACCCGCGACCTGAATGTCGAGAACGTGGCGAATACCGAGTCGGCCGGCATCGGCGTGCGCGTGATCGCGAACGGCGCCTACGGCTTCGCCGCCACCTCGGACATGTCGAACGACGGCATCGCCAACGCGGCGCGCCAGGCGGTGGCGATCGCCAAGGCCAATGCCAAGCTGCAGTCCGAACCGGTGCGTCTTGCACCGGTGAAGGGCGTGGGAGAGGTATCCTGGGCCACGCCGATCAAGAAGGATTGGCGCACGGTGCCGATCAAGGAGAAGGCGGATCTGCTGATCGCCGCCAACAAGGCCGGCATGGACGGCGGCGCGACCTTCATGAATTCGATGCTGTTCCAGGTGAACCAGCAGAAGTACTTCGCGTCCACCGACGGCTCCTATATCGAGCAGGACGTGCACCGCCTGTGGGCCCCGTTCCAGGCTACCGCCGTGGACAAGACCACCGGCAAGTTCCGCTCGCGGTCCGGCTTGGGTGCGCCGGTCGGCATGGGTTACGAATACCTGGATGCGCGCCCCGAGCACAAGATCAAGGCCGCGGGCGGCGTCGCCACCCTGTACACCGGTTCGTATGACCTGATCGAGGATGCGCGCGCCGCCGGCCGCGACGCCAAGACCAAGCTGACCGCCAAGTCGGTCACCCCGGGCAAGTACGACCTGATGCTGTCGCCGGAGCACCTGTGGCTGACCATCCACGAGAACGTCGGGCACCCGACGGAACTGGACCGCGTGCTCGGCTACGAAGCCAACTACGCCGGCACCAGCTTCGCCACCCTCGACAAGTGGGAAACCAAGAAATTCAAGTACGGTAACCCGATGGTCAACCTGTACGCCGACAAGATCACCCCGGGCTCGCTCGGCTGCGTGGGCTACGACGACGAAGGCGTCAAGACCAAGAAGTGGGACATCATCAAGGACGGCGTCCTGGTCAACTACCAGGCCACCCGCGACCAGGCCCACATCATCGGCGAAAAGGAATCGCACGGCTGCTCCTACGCCGATTCCTGGAACTCGGTGCAGTTCCAGCGCATGCCGAACGTCTCGCTCGCCGCGGGCAAGAAGAAGCTGACCCCGGACGAGATGGTCAAGGACATCAAGAAGGGTATCTACATCGTCGGCGACGGCTCCTTCTCGATCGACCAGCAGCGCTACAACTTCCAGTTCGGCGGCCAGCTGTTCTACGAGATCAAGGACGGCAAGATCGGCCCGATGCTCGAAGACGTCGCCTACCAGGCCAACACCCAGGAATTCTGGAATGCCTGCTCGGCCATCTGCGACGAGCGCGACTGGCGCATGGGCGGTTCCTTCTTCGACGGTAAAGGTCAGCCGCCGCAGATCAGTATCGTTTCGCACGGTTCGTCGACCACGCGCTTCAACGGCATCAACGTGATCAACACCGCCCGCAAGATCGGCTAAGGCAGAGGACCCCATGAGCATCCTGACCCAGGAACAGACCAAGCGCATCACCGACCGCGTGCTGTCGCTCTCGAAAGCCGACGAGTGCATCGTCAACGTCGAAGGCAGCCGCATCGGCAACATCCGCTTCGCCCGCAATGCCGTGTCGACCGCCGGCCTGGCCGACGACACCCAGATCCAGGTGCAGGTCGCCTTCGGCAAGCGCCAGGGCACCGCCACCATCAACGAGTTCGACGACAAGTCGCTGGAAAAGGCCGTGCGCCGCGCCGAAGACCTGGCGCGCCTGGCGCCGGAGAATCCGGAGTTCATGCCGACGATCGGCAAGACCGCCTACCAGTCGTCCGAGACCTATGTCCAGCGCACCGCCGCCATCGACCCGGAGTTCCGCGCCCAGGCCGCCGCCTATGCGATGGAAGCCTGCCGCAAGAAGGGCCTGGTCGCCGCCGGCTTCTTCACCGACCGCGAGAGCTTTGAAACCATCGCCAACTCGAACGGCGTGTTCGGCCACCAGGTCGCCACTTCGCTCGACTTCACCTGCACCGTGCGCACCGAAGACGGCCGCGGTTCGGGCTGGGTCAAGCGCTCGGCGCGCGACGTGGCCAAGTTCGACCCGCGCGAAGCGGCCGACGTGGCCATCGAGAAGGCACTGCGCTCGGTGGACGCCAAGGCGCTCGAGCCGGGCCGCTACACCGTGGTGATGGAGCCGAGCGCCACCAGCGACCTGCTGACCTTCATGATCGGCGGCTTCAACGCCCGCATGGCCGACGAAGGACGCAGCTTCCTGTCGAAGAAGGGCGGCGCCAACCGCCTGGGCGACAAGCTGTTCGACCAGCAGGTCAACATCTGGTCCGACCCGTGGGACAAGGACGTGCCGGTGCTGCCGTGGGACGGCAACATGCTGCCGCGCGAACGCACCCACCTGGTGAAGGACGGCCGCATCAATGCGCTGAACTACTCGCGCTACTGGGCCCAGAAGAAGAACCAGCGCGCCACCGGCGGCGCCGGCAACATCATCATGGCCGGCACCGACAAGAGCACCGCAGAGCTGATCGCCAACACCAAGAAGGGCGTGCTGGTGACCCGCACCTGGTACATCCGCATGGTGGACCCGCAGTCGGTGCTGGTCACCGGCCTGACCCGCGACGGCACCTTCTACATCGAGAACGGCAAGGTCAAGTACCCGATCAAGAACTTCCGCTTCAACGAGAGCCCGGTGACGATGCTGAACAACATCGAGGAAATCGGCAAGCCGCTGGTGATCGGCGGCGACGAGGCGAACTACTCCATGCTGATCCCGTCGATGAAGATCCGCGATTTCAACTTTACCTCGCTCTCGGACGCGGTGTAAGCACGTCAAACGAAACCCGTACCTGTTGATCCGTCATTCCGGCGAAGGCCGGAATCCAATTCCGCTGAGTAGTGTCGGCGTCAAACTTGGATCCCGGCCTGCGCCGGGAGTCAGTTCCGCCAGTGGCGGGAATGACGGTCTTGGAGTTGCGGGTGAAAGCACACGGAAAAACATACATGGAACGTCGTAAATTCCTCCAGATCGGCGCCGGCACCGCCGGCGCCATGCTCATCCCGGTCTTCGGCAATGCCATCGCCGCCGATGAGCTGATGAGCGCCATGCCTGCCAGCGCCAAGAAGCTTCTTGCCGACACCGCACTGAACGCCGCCACCAAGGCCGGCGCGTCCTATTGCGACGTGCGCATTGGCCGCTACCTGAACCAGTTCATCATCACGCGCGACCTGAACGTCGAGAACATCAGCAACACAGAGTCGAGCGGCGTCGGCGTGCGCGTGATCGCCAACGGCGCCTACGGCTTCGCCTCGACCAATAACATGACCCCGGACGGTATCGCCAATGCGGCGCGCCAGGCGGTGGCCATTGCCAAGGCCAACGCCCGGCTGCAGGCCGAGCCGGTGCGCCTCGCCCCGGTGAAGGGCGTGGGCGAGGTGGCCTGGGCCACCCCGGTCAAGAAGGACTGGCGCAGCATCCCGGTCAAGGACAAGGCCGACATGCTGATCGCCGCCAACAAGGCGGGCATGGACGCGGGCGCGAGCTTCATGACCGCCTCGCTGTTCCAGATCAACCAGCAGAAGTACTTCGCTTCCACCGACGGCTCCTACATCGACCAGGACATCCACCGCTTGTGGGCCCCGATCAATGCGACCGCCGTCGACAAGGCCAGCGGCAAGTTCCGCTCGCGCGCGGGCCTCAGCTCACCGGTGAGCATGGGCTACGAGTATTTCGACGCGAAAGCCAGCGACAAGGTGCAGGCCGCCGGCGGCGTGACCACGCTGTACACCAATTCCTACGACATCATCGAGGACGCCCGCCTGGCCGGCAAGCAGGCACGCGAGAAGCTGAGCGCCAAATCGGTCGAGCCGGGCAAGTACGACCTGGTGCTGAGCCCTGAGCACCTGTTCCTGACCATCCACGAAAACGTCGGCCACCCGACGGAACTGGACCGCGTGCTCGGCTACGAGGCCAACTACGCCGGCACCAGCTTCGTGGGCCTGGACAAGTGGGAATCGAAGAAATTCAAGTACGGTTCCGAGCGCGTGAACTTCGTCGCGGACCGCACCACCCCGGGTTCGCTCGGCCTGATCGGCTACGACGACGAAGGCGTGCGCGCCAAGAAGTGGGACATCATCCGCAACGGCATCCTGGTCAACTACCAGGCCACGCGCGACCAGGCCCACATCATCGGCGAGAAGGAATCGCACGGCTGCTCCTACGCCGACAGCTGGAGCACCATCCAGTTCCAGCGCATGCCGAACATCTCGCTGGAGGCGGGCAAGCAACGCCTGACCCCGGACGAGATGGTCAAGGACGTCAAGAAGGGCATCTACATCCTCGGCCGCGGTTCCTACTCGATCGACCAGCAGCGCTACAACTCCCAGTTCGGCGGCACGCTGTTCTACGAGATCAAGAACGGCAAGATCACCGGCCAGCTGGAAGACGTGGCCTACCAGACCAATACCCAGGAATTCTGGAACGCCTGCTCGGCCATCTGCGACGAGCGCGACTGGCGCATGGGCGGCTCGTTCTTCGACGGCAAAGGCCAGCCGAGCCAGGTCAGCGCAGTCTCGCATGGCTCGAGCACCGCGCGCTTCAATGGCATCAACGTCATCAACACCGCACGCAAGATCGGTTGAGGAGAAGACAATATGAAACAGCTGAACCAGGAACAAGCAAAACGCATCGCCGACCGCGTGATCGGTTTCTCGAAAGCCGACGAGTGCAACGTGTCGATCGAGGGCAACACCACCGGTAACATCCGCTTCGCGCGCAACAGCGTGTCGACCGCCGGCCTGACCGAAGACACTGAACTGGCCGTGCGCGTCGCCTTCGGCAAGCGCGTGGGCACCGCCGTCATCAACGAGTTCGACGACAAGTCGCTGGAAAAGGCCGTGCGCCGCGCCGAGGAACTGGCGCGCCTGGCGCCGGAGAATCCGGAATTCGTCCCAAGCGTCGGCAAGCAGGAATACCTGAACACCAAGACCTTCATGTCGTCGACCGCGGCCATCGATCCGGACTACCGCGCCGAAGTGGCGGCCGCCTCGATCAGCCGGGCGCGCGCCAAGAAGCTGGTCACCGCGGGATTCTTCACCGACAGCAACCGCTTCGCCTGCATCGCCAACTCGAAGGGCGTGTTCGGCTTCCAGGAATTCACCGACCTGTCCTTCACCTGCACCGCGCGCACCGAAGACGGCCGCGGTTCGGGCTGGGTGACCCGCTCGGCAGTCGATGCGCGCCGCTTCAACGCGGCCGAAGCGGCCGAGATTGCGATCGACAAGGCCCTGCGTTCGGTCGATGCGAAAGCGCTGGAGCCGGGCCGCTACACCGTGATCCTGGAACCGGCGGCGACTTCGGAAATCCTCGGCAACATGTTCAGCTCCTTCGGCGCACGCGCCGCGGACGAAGGCCGCAGCTTCCTGGCCAAGAAGGGCGGCGGCAACCGCCTGGGCGAGAAGCTGTTCGACCAGCAGGTCAACATCTGGGCCGACCCGTGGAATCCGGACGTGCCGGTGGCGCCGTGGGACAACCAGACCATGATCGCCCGCAAGCGCACCGACATCATCAAGGACGGCCGTGTCGCCTCGCTCGGCTATTCGCCCTACTGGGCGCAGAAGACCGGCAACCAGGCCACGGCGGGCCACGGCAACATGATCATGGCCGGCGGCACCAAGTCGCTGGAAGAGCTGATCGCCGGCACCAAGAAGGGCATCGTGGTCACCCGCACCTGGTACATCCGCATGGTCGACCCGCAGTCGCTGCTGATCACGGGCCTGACCCGCGACGGCACCTTCTACGTCGAGAACGGCAAGATCAAGCATCCGGTGAAGAACTTCCGCTTCAATGAAAGCCCGGTCACCATCCTCAACAACATCGATGAACTGGGCAAGCCCGAGATCATCGGTGGCGACGAGGTGCCGTTTCAGATGGTGCTGCCGCCGATGAAGGTCCGCGACTTCAACTTCACCTCGCTGTCCGACGCGGTGTAAATGGCGTAATGGCGAACTTCGATTTCTACTTCACGCGCCTGAGCTACGAGTCGGGCGACTGGGACGTGGATATCCGTATGCCCAGCAACGTGCTGAACTCGCTGGTCGAGTACACCACGCTGCGGGTGGATCCGGCGGAGCGCATCGTCGCTCTGTCGGATCCGAAGATGCTGCAGGCGCCGTTCTGCTACTTCGCGGGCCACAAGCTGGTGCAGTTCACCCCGGCGGAACGGCGCAACCTGGAGAAGTACGTGCGTGGCGGCGGCTTCGTCTTCGTGGACGACTGCAACCACGACATCGACGGCCTGTTCGCGAAATCCTTCGAGGCCGAGATGGTCAAGATTTTCGGCGCCTCCGCACTGAAGAAAATCCCGAATACGCACCCGCTGTATTCCTGCTTCTTCAAGTTCGACGGGCCGCCGACCACCGGCGGGGAACTCAATGGCTGGGGCGACGACCTGGTGCACGAGTACCTGAAGGCGATCGAGTTCGGCGGGCGCATCCGCCTGCTGTACTCGAACAAGGACTACGGATGCGAGTGGGACTACGACTTCCGCAACAAGCGGTTCCTCGCGGTCGACAACACCCGCTTCGCAGTCAATATCATTCAATATGCGTTGGGAGCGTAAGTGGTGGCGGAACGTGATGCGGTAGCGTGGAGTGAACAGGAAATCGCCGACTTGACGGCGAAGGTGGGCGAGCTGAAGGCAAGCATGGCGCGCGTGATCATCGGCCAGGAAGAAGTGGTCGACCTGCTGGTCACCTGCCTGCTGGCCGGCGGCCACGCCCTGGTCGAAGGCGTACCGGGACTGGGCAAGACCCTGCTGGTGAAATCGCTGGCACAGGCCACCGACATGCAGTTCCGCCGCGTGCAGTTCACCCCGGACCTGATGCCCTCGGATATCGTCGGCACCGAGATCCTGGAAGAAGACACCACGACGCGCCAGCGCGTGTTCCGCTTCCAGCAAGGTCCTGTGTTCACCCAGGTGCTGCTGGCGGACGAGATCAACCGCGCGCCGCCCAAGACCCAGTCGGCGCTGCTGGAAGCGATGCAGGAGCGCGCCGTCACCTTCGCCGGCCACACCCACAAGCTGCCGCGTCCCTTCTTCGTGCTGGCGACGCAGAACCCGATCGAGCAGGCCGGCACCTATCCGCTGCCGGAAGCCCAGCTCGACCGCTTCCTGCTGCGCATCGACGTGGTCTACCCGACCGAGGACGAAGAAGTGCTGATGGTCTCGCGCACCACCCACGCGGGCCTGGACGACGCCGAGCCGGCGATGACGGTCGAGACCCTGCTGCGCATGCAGCAGCTGGTACGCGACATCGAGATCGGCGAACACCTGCTGCGCTACGCGACGCGCCTGGTGCGTAACACCCGTCCGGCCTTGACCACCGTGGCCGCGGTGAAGCAGCACGTCGGTTGGGGCGCGGGCCCGCGCGCCGGCCAGGCCCTGGTGCTGGCCTCGAAGGCGCGCGCCCTGATGCAGGGCCGCCTGGCGGTCACGCGCGACGACATCCAGGCCATGCTGCTGCCGGTACTGGCGCACCGCGTGCTGCGCAACTTCGAGGCGGAGGCCGATGGCATCGCCATCGCCGACATCCTGCAATCCCTGCGTAACGAGATCCGGGTCGATTAATCTTGTCGCTGGCGAAGACCGCGCTGATCGCGCACACGCAGAAGCTCGACCTCGTGATCCGCCACGTGCTGGCGGGCCTCGGCCATGGCATCCACGCCGGGCGCGAGCGCGGGGCGGGCGTCGAATTCTCGGAATACCGGGCCTATGCGCCCGGGGATGAGTGGCGGCGCGTCGACTGGAAGCTGCTGGCGCGCGCCGACCGTTACTTCGTGCGCGAAGCGGAGCGCGACAGCCACGTGGCGGTCTGGCTGGTGCTGGACGCCAGCGCCTCGATGCTCGAGCCCAGCCGCGAAGTCGAGGGCGTCGACAAGCTGGCCTATGCCCGCACCGTGCTCGGCTGCGTGGCGGCCATCGCCCAGCGCCAGGGCGACGCTTTCGGGCTCGTCGTACTCAATGGCGGCAAGGTGCAGTTCACGCCGGCCCTGCGTGGTCCGCGCCAGCTGCAGCGCGTGCTGCTGCAGCTCAGTCGCGTGCAGGCGGACGGCGAACTGCCGGATGCCGATACCCTGCGCGCCAGCCTGCACTTTGCCCAATCTCCCAGCGTCATCTTCGCGGCCAGCGACCTGCTCGACTGGCCTTCGCCGCTGTCGCAGGCCTTGACGCGCCTGCGCGGCATGCGCCACGACGTGCGCGTGCTGTGCCTGCAGACGCAGGCGGAAGTCGACGCCAGTTTCTCGTCGGCGCTGGCTTATCGCGACCCGGAGCAGGGGACCGGTGTTTACCGCTTCGGTTCCGACCTGAAGGAAGGCTATCGCCAGAACCGTGAGGCGCACTTCGCCACCGTCAAGGCGGCCTGCCGCAAGAGCGACATCCCGCTGGTGGCCGCGCGCATCGAACAGCCACCGGGCGAGGTCCTGCGCCTATGGCTGCGCCGACCGGGGAGCCGCCCATGAATCAACTCTGGTGGTTCACGCTGCCCATCCTGCTGCTGCCGATCTGGTGGCACCGGCGCAAGCGCGAGCAGCACAAGGCCGAGCTGCTGGCCACGGCCCGCTTCCTGCCGCGCGCCGAGCCGCGCCAGACGCGTGCCTGGCGCTGGAACGATGTCATTCTCTTATTGGTGCGCTGCCTGATGCTGGCCACCGCCATCGCCTGGCTGGCCGATCCGGTCATGCCCTGGCGCGGCGATACCGTGGTCGTCGCCATCGGCACCGACCCCAAATGGGTCGAACAACAGGCGGCACAGGCCGGGCTGGCCAAGGCCGACCGCCTGAGCATGCCGGCTGCGCAGACGATCACCTGGCTGCGCGCCCACCAGCGCGAATGGCGCCCGGAGGCGCGCCTGCTGGTGGTGGGCGACCTGCCGATGCCGGCACTGCTGCCGGAATTCGGGCGCAGGATCGAACTGCGCACGCTGGCGCGCCGGCCGGAAAAGACGGAGCGCCACGTCCATATCGTGAGCGAGCGCCCGGAACAGTGGCGCCGCGTCTTCGCTGCGGAAGGGGTGACGATCGACGCCACTCCAAGTGCGAAGACCGCCCTCATCGTCTGGGATCGCAAGGATACGCCGCCGCCATCGCTGCGCGCGCCGCTGTGGCTGGTGACCGACACCGCCGCCTTCCCTGAACTGGGCAAGGCGCCACAGGTGGACGGCCTGCGCTACGCCGACAGCCCGCGCGGCCGCCTGTGGCATTCGGACGCCTGGCCGCCACAAACCGCCGATGCCGCGCGCGCCCTGCTGGACAACTGGCAGCGCCTGCATGCGGGTCCTCCTGCCTATACGGCTCCCTCGCGCGTGTTCGAGGCATCGAGCGCTGCCCGTGCGCCGGAGCCGAGCGGCGCGCTGCGCGACATGCTGATGGCCGCCTTGGTGGCCTTGTTCGTACTCGAAAGGATCCTGACGCATGCAAGACGGCGCTGAGATTACCCGCCGCGTCTGGCGCGCCGCCCAGCTGCGCCGGCTGCCGCTCTGGATCGCCGGGGCCCTGCCATGGCTGGTCATCCGCTCGGCCCCCGGCCTGATCGCCTGGACCATGTGGTGCGCCTGGGACTGGGCCGTCCTGCGGCGCCGCGTCGGTATCGAATGGACGTCCTGGCTGGACGGCGCCGTGCCCGAGATGGAAGACAGCAGCGCGCTGATCGAGCATGCGCCGACGCCCGTGGCCCAGCTGCAGCGCCGCCGCATCCTCGACCGCCTCGATGCCGCCGTCTCCGGGCAGCAGTTGCGGAGCATCGCGCGCGGCCGCGTGAAAACCGGCGCGCCCTGGCTGCTGGGGAGCGTGGTCGCGGCTGCTGCCGTGTGGTTCGCGACCAGCGCCACACCGCAGGGCAGCGCAAGCGCCCCGGGCAAGGCGCCGGTGGCGGTCGCTGCCCCGGTCGCGAGCCAGCTGGTGGTGCGCACCGCACCGCCGGCCTACACCAAGGCTGCTTCGGTCGAGTCGGCGCCGAAGGACTTGCAGGTGCCCGAACAGACCGTCATGAGCTGGTGCCTGAAAGACCCGTCGGCCGCGGAGGAAAGCATTGAACTCAGCACCGGCGAGCTGCTCAAGCCGGGCAAGGAGTGTGCGCGCTGGACCGCCACCGAATCGGTGTTCTGGCGCTGGCGCGGCAACCGCTACACGGTCAAGGTCATCCCCGACCAGCCGCCGGAGATCACGGTCACCGCGCCGACCCAGATGGTGCAGGAGCTTTCCGAAACGGCGACCAGCGCCGCCATGGGCGTGAAGGTGCGCGACGACTATGTCGTGACGCGCGCCACCCTGCACATGACCCTGGCGCGCGGCAGCGGCGAGAACATCCGCTTCACCGACCGCGAAATGCCTCTGCCAAGCTCCCCGGACCCGAAGCAGCGCAACTGGTCGAAGAACTGGTCGCTGGCCGAGCTGGGCATGGAGCCGGGCGACGAGCTGTACTTCTTCGTACGCGCGAGCGACAACGCGGCGCGCCCGCATACGGTGCAGTCGCCGACCTATACCTTGCGCCTGCCGGCCCCGCCGGGAGAAGCGGAAGAAGAGAGCGCCGCGATGCCGATGCTGGTCAAGCCGCAGAGCCTGCGCAGCCAGCGCCAGATCATCATCGATACCGAGCAGCTGGTGGCCGACATGCGCACGACGAAGATGAGCACGGAGGCGGTGCTCGAGCGCAGCCAGAAGATCGCCAACGACCAGGGCGCTCTGCGCCGCCGCTACGGCCAGTTCCTGGGCGAAGAGTCGTCGCTGTTCTCTGACGGCGAGGACGATCACGACGATCACGGCGGCGCTGAAGGTGGCGGCAACCAGGACATCCTGCACCAGTACGGCCATGCCCACGACGAAGCCGAGAACGCCACCCTGTTCGACGAAGAGACGAAAAAGGTGCTGCGCCGCGCGCTGATGGCGATGTGGGATGCCGAGAAGGCGCTGCGCGCGATCACGCCGAAGGTCGCGCTGCCGCCCGAGCACAAGGCGCTCGAGGCGATCAAGGAATTGCAGCAGGCCGAACGCATCTACCTGCACAAGACCGCCTTCGTGCCGCCGCCGATCAAGGAAGAGAAGCGCATGAGCGGCGACATGGACGGCACCGCCAGCTACCGTCGCGAGCAGGGCGGGGCCGAGAAGCGCGTGCCGGAAGACGTAAGCCTGCTGGTGCAGGCGCTGTCGGGCGACGGTCCGCTGCCGGCGCTGTGGACCCGCAGCGCGCACGACTGGGTACGCAACCGCCTGCAGGACGACGACCAGCGCCTGTCGGCGCAGAAGGCGATCCAGGACGTGGCTGATGGTTGCCTGGCGTGCCGCCCGGTGCTGCGCGCCTGGCTGCGCCAGGCGGCAGGTCAGGGACAGGTGCTGTTGCAGGCAAGGCCCACGGTGGAAACGCCTTTCGTGCGCGCGTGGCGTGAGGGAGTGAAGCCATGATGAGCACGAACCTGATGCTGGCCTTGATTGGCGCCGCCGGCATTGCCAGCGCCGGCATCTACGCCTGGCGCCGCACATTCATCGACGCGCTGCTGGTGCTGGTTGCCGCCGCAGCGCTCGGCCTGTTCGCGGCCGGTATCCGCCTGCCTGGCGACACCGGACGGACCCTGACGCTCGACGCGGCCGCGCCGGCGCCGACGCTGGAAGGGGTACGTGCCTTCGCGGTCAAGGGCGACGGCCTGCGCGCAGCGCAATGGAACGACCTGCCCGCGCTGCCGCTGCAATGGCAGCGCCCCGAGGGCGGCAGCCTGCGCTTGCACTACCCGCGCCAGCTCGCGCTCGGCCGCACGTTCACGCTGCGCGTGCAGCGCGACGACAAGACAGACGCACGCCTGCAGCTGCTGGGGGAGAACGGCCAGGTCATCGCGGATGCGCGCGGCACGGGCGACCTGGTGGTGAACTGGATGCCGCCGCTGGCCGAGCGGGTCGTGCTCAAGGCCCGCCTGCTGGATGGCGCCGGCAAGACGCTGGCCGAAGGACCGGTGCCGCTGACCGTCATCGAGCCGAACATCCTGCAGGTGCAAGGACGCTTCGGCGCGCCCTCGTTCGACCTGCGCACGCTCAACGAACTGCTGGCCGGCAGCGGTGCGCTGCTCGACTGGCAGGTGGTGCTGGGCCGCGCCATCACGCGCACCGAACTGCCGCTGGACGAAATGAAGGCGCCCAACCTGCTGGTCATCGACGCCGCCTGGTTCGAGCGCGCGAGCGGGGCCGAACGTGCCGCGCTGCTGGGGCGGGTGGCCGGTGGCCTGCCGCTGCTGGTACTGGGTGCGAACGCCAACGACCCCGGTGTCTGGTCACGCACGCTGGGGCTGTCCTTGAAAGCGCAGCCCGCGGACAAGAAGATCGATACGCCGCTGGAGCTCCCGGTGGCGCCGCTCAATCCCGCATCGCGCGAGGCCGGCGAATGGACGGGCACGGACAACCTGGTCTGGACCCGCAGCTGGCAGAAGGGCCGCATCGCCTGGCTGGGCGCCAGCGAATGGCACCGCCACGCGATCGCCGAACCGCAGGCGCTGGCGCTGTGGTGGCAGGGTGTGCTGGACCGCGTGGGCGTCGAGCTTCCCAAGGACGTCGAATGGCTGGAGCCGGAAGAGCTGCCCTTGCCGGGCCAGCGCATGGAACTATGCGCACGCGGCGTGAACGGCGAGGTAAGGTTCCCGGACCTGAAGCTGGTGCGTAGCTGGTCGGCGCGCACCGATGCGGCTTGCGTGGCCGTGTGGCCGGAGAAATCGGGCTGGCTGCAGGTCAAGGATGCGAAGGCGGGCGCGCATGCGGTCTATGTCTACGCGCCGGCCGATTGGCCGCAATGGCAGGCGGCGCAGCGCCGAGATGCCACCGCGCGCTATGCGGCCCGTACGCCGGCAAAGGCGCTGGAGGGTGCGGCACAGGCCTTCCCGGCTTGGCCCTTCGCGCCCACGTTCACCCTGGCGATGCTGCTGCTCTGGTGGCGCGAGCGGCGCTAGGTGAAAAAGATCGTCATTTGCCGGACTACAAAGGAGATTCAATGTCAGCTGCTAACGACCAGAAGAAGCGCAAATATATAGGCATGGGCCTGTGCTTCGGCGTAGCGATTGGATGCGCAATTGGCGTCGCGATCGGCAATCTTGCTTTGGGTATTGGACCCGGGATTGGAATTGGCGTTGGTATCGGCGCCTTGATGGCAAAGCGGCACAGCTGAATCGTTTTACACCGTACACCGGGGTCACGTACACCGGGGTCAGGTCTGACTTTCAGACACGAACTCAACAGTAGTATGGAAGAGCTCGTGTTCGAATGTCAGACCTGACCCTGGCCCTGTGTTCGAATGTCAGACCTGACCCTGGCCCTGTGTTCGAATGTCAGACCTGACCCTGGCCCGGACCCTTGACCCTGGCCCGGACCCTGGCCCTGTTGGGTGGCGGTAGAGCCGTCCACCCAACGGACTTCCTTAAAACGCGTAATCCACCTTCGCGTACATCGACCGCCCATTGATCCCGAACGGGCAGGTTTCCCAGCAATGGGTAAAGCCCAGCTGCGGGAACGGCGCCGCCTTGACCGGATCCCACTTGGTCGGATAGGTGTCGAACACGTTGTTGATACCCGCGCTCAGGCTCAGCTTCTTGTTGAAGTTGTAGCGGCCGGTCAGGTCGAGGATCCACTTCGCCGACCAGGTCTGGATGAAGCCCGGGGTGAAGCCCTGGCCTTCCACTTCGCCGAAGTAATTCGCGCGTGCCGTCGCATTCCACTGTCCGATGGTGTAGTCGGCCGCCACCACGTGGTGCTGGCGCGGCTGGCCTTTTTCGATCAGCGTCACCTGGGTGTCGTCGAACAGCTGGGCGCCGGTCAGCACCGAGGACTGCGAATGGCGATCCTTCACCTTGGTGCGGTTGAAGCCGAGCTGGCCGGACAGCACCAGGGTCGAGCCCTGGCCGCGCGTGGTGTGCTGGGCCACCAGGTCGAAGCCGGTCGTCGTGGTGTCGATCGCGTTGGTGAAGAACTGGGCCTGGCCCACGCGCAGCGGATCGAGGATGGCCTTGATCGGGCAGGCGGCCGCGGTCGCACAGGCGCCCGATTCCGGCGCGATGTTCGACGAGAACACGATGCGGTCGTCGATGTTGGTGCGGTACAGGTCGGCCGTCACCGAGAAGTTCTGCGTCGGACGCAGGATCGCGCCGATGCTGGCGCTCTTCGAGGTTTCTTCCTGCAGCGGTGCAATGCCGAAGGCACGGGTCACGGCGCTGTTCTCGCGCGCGGTCAGGGTTTCGGTCAGCACGCCGGCGGCGTTCAGGTTGGTCGACACCGAGCTGTAGAACTTCTGCTGCACGCCCGGCGCACGGAAGCCGGTCGAGGCGCTGGCGCGCAGGCCGAGCGTGCGCGACGGGTCGTAGCGGAAGCTCAGCTTGCCGATGGTGGTGTTGCCGAAGTCCGAGTAGCGTTCGTGACGCAGGGCGGCGCCGAGCGAGAGCGTGTCGCCGATCTTGCGTTCGAGGTCGACGTAGTAGGCGGTGTTGTGGCGGCCGTCGTCCACTTCGGTGCCCGGGGTATAGCCCGGGAAGCCCTGGATGCCGGAAGCCGCGATGCCGCCGGTCTGGTCGCGGATGATCTTGCGCGGATCGTTGGTGCGGCCGTACTGGTAGGACACCGGGTCGCCCGCCACGATCTGGTAGTTATCCTGGCGCCATTCGAAGCCGGTGCCGATGTAGAGCGGGGCGCCGGCGAAGTCCACCGAACCCTTGAAGTCGAGGTTGAGGGTAGTCTGGTCGAACTTCAGCTTGCCGGTGTCGGCCTCTAACGGCGAGCTGCCGGTCTCGTAGTAGTAGCTGACGTTGATCGAATTGCGCTCGTGGAAACCGAGTTCGCTGCGGCCGTGGTTGACGCTCAGGTCCACGCTCCAGTCGCCGGCCAGGTCGTGCTTGTAGCCGAGGCCGAGCGAGGCATCCTTGACGGTGGTGATGATGTTCGGCAGGAAGCCGTTCGGGTACACCGCCGGCACGTTGCGCGCATCGCCCGCCGAGCGGAAGAAGCCCGAGGAATCGCCGGTGCGCTTCGATGCGCCGCCGAAGGTGTACAGTTCGCCGCCGCCCATCGGCAGCGAGGCGTTCAGCCACAGGTAGCCGTCCTTGGCCAGGCTGTCGCCGATGCGCTGGGTCACGCGCGGCGGGTTGACGCGCAGCGAGTCCGGGCCGGCGCGGTTGGTCTCGTTGCGGCGCCGGCCTTCGACCGACAGGTTCATGTAGCCGCCATCCGTACCGAGGGCGAAGCCCTTGTGCGCGCTGGCGGTATAGGTGTCGCCGTCGCCTTCGCTGGTGGTGCCGGCGCTGGCGCTGAACAGGGTATCGGTGGCGCCTTTCTTCAGCACGATGTTGATCACGCCGGCGATCGCATCCGAGCCGTACTGCGCGGCCGCGCCGTCACGCAGCACTTCGATCGACTGGATGGCGGACAGGGGAATCGCATTGATGTCGGTGCCGGCCGAGCCGCGACCGATGGTCTGCTGCACGTTGACCAGGGCCTGCTGGTGGCGGCGCTTGCCGTTCACCAGCACCAGCAGCTGGTCGGGGCCGAGGCCGCGCAGCGTGGCGGGGCGGATGATGTCGGTGCCGTCGCTGATGAAGGTCGTCGTGAAGTTGAACGACGGGTCGAGATCCTGCAGCACCTTGCCGAGTTCGAGCGAGCCGGCCGACTGCAGGTCTTTCGCGCTGATCAGGCCTACCGGCACCGCGGTGTCGAGTGCGGTCTTGGCCTGGGTACGCGAACCCAGCACCACCACGGTGGCCGGCTCCTTCTGGCTGTCCGCTGCTTCCTGCGCGAACGCCGATGCCATGGCCGATACCAGTGCGGTTGCCAGCAATACCCGTTTCTGCGGTTGATTCACCATCTTGTCCCCTTGTTGAGTTTGATTTACGCCATCACAAAAACTACGTCTCTTATAAAGACGGCTACTTGATTTTGAGCAAATATTTACGTAAGTACAAGTGTGAACTGTGCAAGACACAACACTTTTAGGTGATTCGCTCTATTTACGGGGAAGGGATTGCCTACAAGATGAGCAAGTGATCCAGCATGAATGGAAAAACCCCATTCCGCTTGCGCTGGAATGGGGTTCGATGTTTCCCGAGATCCGGGTGTACCGCGTCAGGGAATCTTGATCCGGATCGGCATTGACACCGGTGCGCGGCGGTCCGGCATCGGTGCGCGGTCCGGCGGGGTGAGGCCGGTCACCAGGTCGGCGACGCGCACTGTCTGCCCGGTCTCGAAGCATTTGTTGGCCGCAATCCCGACCAGGGCCGACCAGGCCCCGGCACGCTCGTCCGATGCGCGCTTGTACTTGTCGGCCGGGCCGTCGCCGAAGATTTCGGTGAGCATGACGTCGTCGCCGCCGCCATGGCTGCCCTTGCCGATGATCGGCTCGATGTCGCGCGGCTGGCCGCGCATCGGGATGACGCGGATCGACACGCTCTCGCTGCCGCTCTGGACCTTGGCCGCGCCGGCTGCGCCGCCGGATTCGACGATGCGGTGTTCGATGCGTCCCTTGGTGCCGTTGAAGGCGATGTGGTAACCCTCCCAGGCGTCATACGCCGACAGCGCGTAGTTCAGGTGCGCCCCATTGTCGTAGCGGACCATCACGTTCATCGTGTCTTCGATGTCGATGCTCGGGCGCCAGACGCACTGGTCGCGGTAGTAGCCATCGTACTTCTCGTTGTCGAGGTAGAGGGCTTTCAGGCCCGGGTCCGAGGCCAGGTCGAAATAGAAGTTGCACTTCTGTTTTTCGGGGCAGGTGAGGCAGCGCTCGTGCGGACCGGACAGGCCCGAGCGGCGCGCGGTTTCCGGCGTGTAGAACTGGCGCGAGCCGAAGGCGTGCACGGTCTCCGGCTGGGCGCCGAGCCACCAGTTGACCAGGTCGAAGTGGTGGGTCGACTTGTGCACCATCAGGCCGCCCGAATTCGCCTTGTTGCCGTGCCAGCGGCGGAAGTAATCGGCGCCGTGCACGGTGTTGAGCAGCCAGGTGAAGTCGACCGAAATGACGTCGCCGATCTCGCCCGACATCAAGAGCTCCTTGATCTGGGTGCGCGGCGGAGAGTAGCGGTAGTTGAAGGTAACGCGCACCTGGCGGCCGCTGCGCTTGACGGCATCGAGGATGCGCTGCGCTTTTTCGGCGGTGGTCGTCATCGGCTTTTCGGTGATCACGTCGCAGCCGGCGTCGAGCGCGCGCACGATGTAGTCGTCGTGGCTGGCGTCGGTGGTAGTGACGATCACGAACTGCGGCTTCGTTTCACGGATCATGCGGTCGAAATCGGCCGCGGCGTAGCCGCGCGGCTGGCTGGCGCCGGTCTCGGTGATGAGCTTCACGGCACGCGCGAGGCGCCCGGCATTCCTGTCGCAGACGGCCACCACTTCGGAGGTGTCGCGGAACTTGCCGGTCATGGCATTGGTGAACATGCGCGCACGTGAACCCACGCCCACCACCGCATAGCGCTTGCGCGCGGTCGCAGCAAAGACGCCGCCGGTGGCAAGCATCAGGCCTGCAGCCCCGGCGGTCTTCAGCACGGTGCGGCGGTCGATGCCGCCAGAATCCTTTTCCATCATTTCTGTCTCCAAGTCTTGTTTTTACAGCTGTGCATATGGTGGCCGCAAGAAGGAGAATTGGCAAGACCAATTTGTTGATTGGTTGGACTGGAGTGCGTTCAGTGGACTATCCGGAGTGGGTAATCCTGCAAAGGCTGAGTTTTATCGGCTTGTCGTGTTTACAATAGCCAGCACCATTTCCAGGAGAGTCTGTTGAATCGTTTACTTCCTTACCGCGGCCGCCTTGCCGCCGCCATGCTGGCGCTTGCGCTGTCTGGCACGCTCCAGGCCGCCACGCCGGCATCCGCACCGGACACCATCAAAGTCGGCGACTACAGCGTGCAGATGGCGACCCTCGGTTCCGGTAATTACACGGTGATCCTGGAAGCAGGCTTCGGGCGCGACCTGGGCGTGTGGCGCAAGGTCGCGCCGGCGCTGGCCACATCGGCCAAGGTGGTGGCCTACTCGCGCGCCGGACACGGCAAGTCGGATCCGCGCCCGGAGGCGCCGACCATCGCGGCGCGCACGGGCGAGCTGGAACAGCTGATCGCCACGGCAGGACTGAAACCTCCCTTTGTGCTGGTCGGGCATTCCTACGGCGGTTTCCTGATCCGCAGCTTTGCCGCGCGCCATCCGGAACAGGTGGCCGGCATGGTCTTCGTCGATCCAAGCGACGAACAATTCAACGTGGAGCTGCGCAAGCTCGACGCCGCCGCCGTGGACAAGGACAGCAAACTGACGGAGCAGTTCATGCCGCCGAAATTCCACGCCGAGCTGCGCAGCGTGCAGGCAGTGCTCGACAGCGGCAAGCTGCCCTTCACCGGCGCCTTGCCCGACGTGCCGGTGGCGGTATTGACCTCGGTGCAGAAGCGCGAACAGCCGCAGCTCTTCCTCGAGACGCCGGCCGCGGTGCAGGTGTGGCGCACGCTGCACGAGCGCTTCTTCCGCGGCTTCAGCAACGGCAGCCACATCGTGACCGCCGAAAGCGGCCATAACATCCACCAGGAGCAGCCGCAGCTCGTTGTCGCCGCAGTCGAGGGCGTGATCGCCGCAGCGGAGAGCGCGCGCATCAAGCGCGTGCGCGACGCGGCGCGGGCCGAGCTGCTGCGCCGCCTGGAGCAGGGCGGTAGCGATGCGCAGATGGCGCAGGTGCTGGAGGCGAGCGGCTTCGGCGAGGCGGACATCAACCAGCTCGGCTATGAACTGCTCGGGCCACGCAAGCAGCCCCTGCTCGCCGAACGGCTCATGAAGGCAAGCGCCGGCAGGTACAGCACGTCCGACAACGTGCAGGACAGCTACGGCGAAGTGCTGCTGGCGGCCGGCAAGCCGCTCGAGGCCAAGCTGCAGTTCATGCGGGCGATCACGCTGGCCGAGGCGCAGGGCAAAAATGAGAAGGTGCTGGCGGGTTACCGCGCCAACCTGGCCAAGGCCGAAGGGGCGCTGGCGCGCTGAGAACTGACTCTCAGGCGTGGTCCTGCATCCACTCCTTCAACCCATCGACCCACTTCTTCGCCGGCAGGTTGAGATGGCGCCGGATCTCGCCGGCGCGCTCGTACAGCACCGAAAAATCGAGCTGGGGCGCATGCTTGAAGGCCAGCACCACGATGTTTGCATCGTGCACCTCGGGCAGCCAGACCACCGCGTCGAAGACCTGCTGCATGGTGAGCAGGTTCTTGTCGTAGCTGTTGACGTCGCCGAACACGTTGGCGGTCATGATGCCGTCTTCCGTCAGGCAGTCGTAGCAGCCCTGGTAGAAGTCCGGCGAATCGAGCACCGGGCCGCGCGCGTCGTGGTCGTACAGGTCCACCTGCAGCACGTCGACCTGGCCATGGTTGTCGGCATCGAGCACGAAGTCGAGCGCATTCATTTCGCGCACGTCCAGGCGCGCGTCGTTCTCGGGCAGGCCGAACAGGGCGCGGCAGATGGCGATCACGTTTGGATTGAGCTCGGCCGCGGTCACGCGGGCGCCGGGGAAGCGGCGGTAGCAGAACTTGGTGAGCGCCGCGCTGCCGAGGCCCAGCTGGACGATGCGGCGCGGCGCCTCCTTGAACAGCGTCCACATCATCATCATCTGGACGTATTCGAGTTCGATCGCATCCGGCTTGGACAGCCGCATCGCGCCCTGCACCCAGGAGGTGCCGAGGTGGAGAAAGCGCACGCCCTCGAACTCGTCGATGGTGGCGGGCGGGTGGCCCGGTTGGGCGAAGCGGGGATCGATGTGGGCGTACGAAGGTGGCATGGCAGAGGAACGGCTGTGAAGCCCGATCTTACCAGACCACCCGCCGGCGCAGCTCAGGCGATGCCGTTGCGCCCGAACTCGCGGAAGCCCGGCCGCTCGGTCAGGCGGTCGTAATAGGCCGCCACGTGGCGGAAATCCGGCTTGTCCATCGGCGTCATCATCCAGCGGTTCACCGACAGGCCCAGCACGACGTCGGCCAGCGTGAAGGCGCTGCCCGCGGCGTAGGCGCCGGTGGCGCGCAGCTGGGCGTCCAGGATGCCGATGTGGCGGTTCCAGGACGCGATGCTGGCCTCGACTTGGGCCGGGTCCTGGAACGCGGGGCTGTTGCGCACCAGCGCCATGAAAGCGTAGCGCCAAGCCGTGTTCAGGTCGGTGGCCTGCCAGTCCATCCACTGCTCGACGCGGGCGCGCTCACGCGCGCCGGCGGGGAGAAGGGCTCCCTCTCCCTGCTCGCCGTAGTTGGTGCACAGGTAGCGGCAGATCGTGTTCGATTCCCACAGCACGAAGCCATCGTCGACCAGCACCGGCACCAGGCCGTTCGGGTTGAGGCCCGCATGTTCCGCGCTCCAGTCCTCGCGCGCGAAGGGCAGTCCGAGTTCGAGACTGGTCCACAGCACTTTGCGGACATTGATCGAGCTGTCCTTTCCGATGATCTTCAGCATAAGCGTCCTTTCATGGTCATGGGGTAGGCATTGCCGGCAAAATCAGGGTGACGGCCAGGCCGCCGCCCTCGCGGTTCGACAGCGAAATGCGGCCGCCGTGGGCTTCGGCGATCTCGCGCGCCAGCGCCAGTCCGAGGCCGGTGCCGCTGCGCTTGGTCGAGTAGAAGGGCACCAGCGCGTTGGCCAGCACGGTGTCGCTCATGCCGGCGCCGCGGTCCAGCACGTCGATGCGCAGGACATCCTGTACGCGGCGTACCTGCAGCTCGACGGCTTCCGGCCGCGATCCGGATTCGTGGGCATTCTTGAGCAGGTTAAGCAGGGCCTGTTCCATCTGGGCGGCATCGATCCAGGCCGGCTCCTGCGGCAATTCACCCACCACGCGGAAAGGCACCTGGTCGGCCAGCCGGTCGATGAAGACGCCCCAGGGGCGGGCTTCGAGGCGCGGGGTAGGCAGCTTGGCGAAGCGCGCGTAGCCGAGGATGAAGGTCTCGAGGTGGCGGGTGCGCTCGCCGATGGTCTGCAGGATCTGCGGCAGGCGCTCGGTCTGGCCGCGCCGCACCAGCTCCGCGCCCGAGTGCGCGAGCGAGGTGAGGGGCGCCAGCGAATTGTTCAGCTCATGGCTGATCACGCGGATCACCTTCTTCCAGGTCTGCACCTCCTGGCGCCGCAGCTCGGTGGTGAGATGACGCAGCAGCAGCAGTTCGTGGCGGCGGCCGTTGAGCGTGAAGGCGCTGCGTGCCAGGTGGTAGACCTCTTCTTCTTCCGACTCGCCGGCGGTGAACAGGCCGTCGCCGCCGCGCGCCAGCACCTCTTTCAAGGCCGGAGTGGCGCTGTCCAGGATGTCGCCCAGCCCGTGCCCTTCGAGCTTGCGGCCCTCGGACAGCAGCTGGCGCGCCGCCAGGTTGGCGTAGACGATGGTGCCCGTATTCGCGGCGAAGTCGGTTACCAGCAGCATGGCGACGGGCGTGTTCTGCACCATGGTGTCGAGCAGCAGTTCGCGCTGCACCAGGCCGAGGCGCTGTTCGCGCAGCACCTGGCCGAGCTCGTTGTGGGCGGCGATCAGGTCGGCCAGCTCGTCGTTCTGCGGCCAGTGCAGGCTGAAGGAAAAGTCGCCGTCGCGGTAGCTCGTCACCGTGCCCTCGAGGGCGCGGAACAGCGACAGGATCGGCTGGATCTGGGAGCGGATGGTGATGATGGCGATCGGGACGATCGCCACCAGGCAGGCGAAGAAGACCAGCACCGGGTGACCGGGGAAGAGATGGTCCAGCCCGAGCGCGATCAGCATGCCGAGGGCCAGCAGCGTGCCGACCAGCGCCGACCAGCGCGTCACCAGCGAGAGCCGGAGGCCCGGCCGCTTCATGCCGGCCTGGCGATGCCGAGCCGCTCCATGCGCCGGTACAGGGCCTGGCGCGACAGGCCCAGCTCGGCGGAGGCCTGGGCCACCACGCCGCCGGCGCGCGCCAGCGCCTGCACGATGGCCTCGCGGTCGGGTTCCGCATCCGCCACCTGCGCCACCGCCACCGGCAGCCCGAGATCGGGCGCCTTGATCACGTCGCCCTGGGCCAGCAGGCTGGCGCGCGCCATCACGTTCTTCAGTTCGCGCACGTTGCCGGGCCAGGTATGGGCCTGCAGCGCCGCTTCGGCCGAGGGGTGCAGGGTCTTCCCGCGCAGGAAGCTGAGGGCCAGCGGCAGGATGTCGCCCGGACGCGCGGCGAGCGGCGGCAGGCGCAGCTCGATCACGTTGAGGCGGTAGAACAGGTCTTCGCGGAAGCTCCCGGCGCGGATCATGGCGCCGAGGTCCGCATTGGTGGCGCTGATCACGCGCACCTTGACCTGGCGCTCGCGGTTGGAGCCGAGGCGCTCGAAGCGCCCGGTTTCCAGCACGCGCAGCAGTTTCATCTGCCCGGCCAGCGGCAGGTTGCCGATCTCATCGAGGAACAGGGTGCCGCCGTCGGCCGCCTCGAACTTGCCTTCGCGCGCTTTCGACGCGCCGGTATAGGCGCCGGCGTCGGCCCCGAACAGCTCGGCCTCGATCAGCTCCGAGGGCAGGGCGCCGCAGTTCAGCACCACGAAGGGGCCGTCGGCCACCTGCGAGTTGGCCTGGATGATCTCGGCGATGCGTTCCTTGCCGGTGCCGTTCGGGCCGGTGATGAGCACCGGCACGTCGGCGCGCGCCACCTGGCAGGCCAGGGTCAGCACGCGTTCGGTGGCCGGGTCCTGCCACACCAGGCCGCGCAGGTCGAAGTTCTGTTCCAGCTCGCGCTTGGCCTTGCGCTCGCGCTGCAGGCGCTGGTTCAGGGCGCGGTTGGCCTGGCCCAGCTCGATCAGGTTGGTCACCGTGGTGAGCAGGCGCTCGTCGTTCCAGGGCTTGGACAGGTAGTCGGCGGCGCCGGCCTTGATCAGTTCCACCGCGGCGTCGAGGTGGGTCCAGGCGGTCAGCAGGATCACCGGCAGGTCCGGGTGGCGCCGGCGGATCTCGCGGAACAGCGCCACGCCTTCCTCGCCGGAGGTGGTGTCGGCCGTGAAGTTCATGTCCTGGATGACCAGGTCCACCGGCTCGCGCCCGAGGATGGCCAGTCCTTCCTCCGGCGAGCCCGCGCGCAGCGACGCGATGTCGTGGAGGGAGAACAGGACGTCGAGCGCGATGGCGACCGCGGCGTTGTCGTCGATGATCAGTACGGTTGGCATGACGGCAAGTTTAGCATTGCTTGCTTACCCTCAGGCACTGCGGGTCGCGGTGGCCGGCGAGATGCTGGCCGCGCGCCAAGCCGGGCCATAGGCCGCCAGGATGCCGAGCGCCCAGAACACGATCGCGCCGCCCACCAGGTAGTGCGCCGGCAGGCGCGCCATCTCGAGCTTCGTCACCAGCAGGTGGTTCAGGCCCAGGCCGAGCATCACGCCGCCGAACACGCCGGCGCTGGTAATCATGAAGTTCTCCATGATGAAGTAGCGCAGGATGTCGATCTTGCGCGCACCCAGGGCGCGGCGCACGCCGATCTGCTTGCGGCGCTGGGTCACCCACAGGCTGGCCATGCCGACGATGCCCGAGCAGGTGATCAGGAGCAGCAGCACGCTCACGGTGATCAGCATCCACGACAGCGCGACGTCGGCGCGGTAACGGTCCTTGCGGTCTTCCTCGGTGGTCTTGGTCTGCAGGATCATCGGCGTGGCGGAGGACTTGCGCAGCGCCGCCTCGGCTTCCTTGATGACGCGGTCGCGCTGGCCCGGTTCGGTGCGGATCGCATACAGGGCGCCCGGGTTGCCGTACAGGCGCGCCGGGACGTGCACCGAGAACCCGCCGCGCTCGCCCACTTCGGTGTGCGCGGTCTGCAGGCGCTCGACCACGCCGACCACCTGGACGCCCTGCGCCTCGTCGCCGGTGCCGAAGTACATCGTCTTGCCGACCGCCGACTGGCCCGGCCACAGCTTGTCGGCCAGCGGCTTGGTGATCATGATGGTCTTGGGCAGCTCGCGGTTTTCGTTCTCGTTGATCTCGACGAAATCCTGCGGCAGGAAGTCGCGGCCGTCGACCACCTTCAGGCCGAAGGTCTTGACCAGCGAGTCGCCGGAGATGTACATGCCGGCCAGCGCGCTCTCGCGTTCCTGGCGCCGGTCGATGGCGACGCTGCTGGTGCTGCCGTCGCGCGACATCGGCATCTGCGACACGTTCGCCACCGACAGCACGCCCGGGACCGCGCGCAGCACCTCGGCTTCGCGCTTCATGGTGGCGAGCTGCTGCTCGGGACCGTCCTTGTTCAGGTTGCGGACGGTGAAGTAGAAGGTCGCGGCCTCGTCGCTCAGGCCCGAGGGGCGGGCGGCGGTTTCGCGCCGCTCGTTCACGATGTGCAGGGCGTTGGCAAGGATCGCCAGGCTGAGGGCGACCTGCAGGGCGACCAGGATCGGGCCGGTCTTATTGCGCATCAGCGCGGACAGGATGGGACGGATTTCCATGATGGTCTCTCTCGCTTATTGGGATTTCAGCTGGATCGCCGGCGTCACCTGGCAGGCGCGCCAGGTCGGCAGCAGGCCCGCGACCAGGGCGGCCAGCACCGACATCACGAAGGTCAGGATCAGCATCTGCCAGTCCATGCGCGCGATCGTCGCCATGCCCTTGCTCTGCATGCCGATCAGGGCCAGCGCACCGAAGGCCAGCACCAGCCCCAGCACGCCGCCCGCCAGGCCGACCACGCCGGTCTCGATCAGGAACTGCTTGAACACGTCGCGGCGCGAGGCGCCCAGTGCACGGCGGACGCCGATTTCGGAGGCGCGCACCGAGAACTTCGCCAGCAGCAGGCCGATGGTGTTCACCAGGCACAGGATCAGGAAGCCGAAGGCCAGCCAGGCCGACAGCTTGCTGTCGTTGCCGACCACCTTCAGTTCTTCCATCCACTCCATCACGTTGTACAACTCGTTCGGCGCATTGCGCTTCAGGCGGCCCAGCTTGCGCTGCTCGCTCGCATAGTTGTTCAGGAAGCTCTGCAGGTCGGCGCGGTCCGATGCCGAACGGGCTTCGAACCAGAACTGGATCCAGGTGCACTCGGAAGTCAGCAGGTTGGCGAAGCCGGGCTCGCGGTTGGCGCTGCAGTTCATGCTGCCGCTGTGGCCCTGCTCGTGGCGGATCGCGCTCGAGAAGGGAATGAAGAACTCCTCGCCCTTGCCGAAACGGCTGCCGCCGATCAGCTTGTAGAAGCGCGGCAGCGGCGCCCAGGTATCGGTCACGCCGACCACGGTGAAGGGGAAGCCCTTCATCATGAGCTGCTTGCCGACCGGGTTGACGCTGCCGAACAGCTTCTCCGCGATCTCGCGGCTCAGCACGACGACGTCGGCGCCGCGCGTGTCATCGGCCTCGGTCCAGGGCTGGCCGTGCAGGAAGGGGACGTCGAACATGGTGAAGAAGTCGCGGGTCGGCGCCAGGCCGCGCGAATTGAAGGCCGGGATGTCGCTGCGCGGCGGCTCGACCGGCAGCTCGATGCCGTACATCGCGGTGCGGCGCTCGCCCTGGCCGCTCTTGAGCAGGTTGGCGGCGTCCGGATAGCTCATCTGCATGTCGTTCGGGCCATCGCTCGGGACCCAGCCCTCGACCGGGCCGTTGTCGAGCTGCGGCACGAACAGGCGGTCGCTCTTGTGGGGAATCGGGTCGCCCGACATCATGTGCAGGATGGTCAGGGTCGAGACGCTGGCGGCCACGCCGATGGCCAGGGTCAGCACCATCAGGGCGGTCAGCGCGGGGTTGCGGCGCAGGCTGCGCAGGCCCAACTTGAAGTAATAGGCAAACATGGCGTCGCGCTCCTTATGCCGACACGGCGGTCTTGTCGACCAGGGTCGGGCCCTTGCGCACCAGGTCCGAGACCTGGCCGTCGATGATGTGGACGTTGCGGGTGGTGCGCACCGCCAGTTCCGGGTCGTGGGTCACCATCAGGATGGTGGTGCCGGCCGCGTTGATCTCTTCCAGCAGCTCCATCACGCCGCGCGCCATCTGCGTATCCAGGTTCCCGGTCGGTTCGTCGGCCAGCAGCAGCTTGGGCGAACCGGCCAGCGCGCGCGCGATCGCCACGCGCTGCTGCTGGCCGCCGGACAGCTCGGCCGGATAGTGCTTCATGCGCGAGGCCAGGCCGACCTTGGCCAGCGCGTCCTCGATGCGCTCCTTGCGCTCGGTCTTGTTGAAGCCGCGGTAGCGCAGCGGCACGTCGACGTTGTCGAACAGGTTCAGGTCGGGAATCAGGTTGAAGCCCTGGAAGATGAAGCCGAGCTTCTCGTTGCGCAGGCGCGAGCGGGACGAGTCGTCAAGGCCCTTGACGTTGACGCCGTCGAGGATGTACTCGCCCGAGGTGAATTCCTCCAGCAGGCCGGCGATGTTCAGGAAGCTGGTCTTGCCGGAGCCGGAGGGGCCGGTCACGGTCACGAACTCGCCCTGCTTGACTTCGATCTCGAAACCGCGCAGCGCGTGGGTCTCGATCATGTGGGTGCGGTACACCTTGCTCAGGTTGGTCATGCGCAGCATGGGATTCTCCTCGTTGGTATTGGTCTTAGCGGTTGATCGAAACGCGTTGGGCGTTGTTGAACGTGTCGGTGCCGGAAATGACGACCTTGTCGCCGGGCTTCAGGCCGGACAGGATCTCGACGGCGGAAATGCTGGTGGCGCCCAGCTGCACCGGGGTGCGCACGGCGATGCCGTCCTCCACGCGGTAGGCGAAGCGGCCGCCATCGTTCTCGACGAAGGGGCCACGCGGCAGCATCACCACGTTCGGGCGTTCCTCGATCAGCAGGCGGGCCGTCACGCGCTGGCTCTGGCGCAGGCCGGTGGGCTGCGCGCCGTCGAAGCGCACGCGCGCCAGCACCTGGTTCTTCACGACCTCGGGCGACAGCGCCGACAGCTTGCCGGTGGCCTTGCCGCCCGGGAGGGTGATCTCGGCGCTCATGCCCAGGCCGATGTCGGTCATATAGGATTCCGGCACCTCGAGTTCGACTTCGAGCTTGGACAGGTCGACCAGGGTCATCAGGGGCGCATTGGCGGCGACCACCATGCGGTTCTGCACGTTGAGGGTGCCGATGAAGCCGTCCACCGGCGCACGCACCGTCAGCTCGTCGACGCGGCGCTGGGCATTGGCCATCGACAGGCGCTGGCGTTCCAGCTCGTTGATCTTGGTCTTCAGGGCCAGTTGCACGTCGTCGCTTTCGAGGGCGGCAGCCTGCGTGGCGTGGCGTGCGCGGATCTGGGCCGAGTTCAGCGCGTCCTTGGCCTTCTGGTAGTCGATCTTGGCGATGACGCCGACCTGGGCCACGCTTTCGTAGCGCTCCAGGGTGCGCTGGGCCGACAGGCGGTCGATCTCGGCGGTGTCGGCCTCCCTTTGCGCCAGCAGCTTCTGCTTGCGCGCCAGGATCTGCTGGCGCGCCACTTCGGCTTTCAGCTGCTCGTAGCTCGACACTTCGCGCTTGAGCTCATCGGTCAGGTCGGGCGACTCGAGCACCGCCAGCACGTCGCCTTTTTTCACGGTATCGCCGGCGGCGACCTTCAGGTTGACGGTGGCGGGCGAGGTCGAGTACAGGGTCGGACTGACGGCGGCGACCACGCGGCCATTGACCGAGGCGTCACGCACCAGGGTGCCGCGGCTGACTTCGGCGATGCGCAGGCGGTCGACGTTGACGGAGTGCTCACTGCTGGTCCAGGCACCCAGCACGGCGGCGCTGACGGCGAGGATGGCGACGGCGCCGCCCACCCACAAGGCGCGGCGCTTGAGCTTGTGGACCGGGGCCGGGCTGAGGACGGCGTCTTGTTCTGATGTATCGCGGATCATGGCATCTTCTGGTGACAACGTTGGATGGCGTTGTCAATGCACGATCCGTGCCAATCAGGCAAGTGCTTGATTTGGCAGGAAAGCTGCTGCAGTGTCCGGTGTCCGCGGTGTCCGTCAATACGCGCTGCGGACAGTTGGCCGGACACCCGGGTGGCGCCGCTGCGTGACAATGCTTGAACATTGGAATGTAAACACGCTGTTAAGATCGACGGATGCCTGCCTTACTCGCTTCGCTTCGCCGCTCTGTCTCCGACTTCTTCCATCCAGCCGACCGGGAACCGCCGTCCCCCTTTTTCACGCCCGAGGAAATCGGCCGCCTGCACCGCACGGACCGAGACGCGCGCAGCGCGCTCGACGACCAGACCTGGCACGACCTGCTGCTGGAATCCTGGGAAGAACGGCTGGCGCAGGACACCAGCATCTTCGGTCGCCAGATGCTGCATCGCCGCCTGCGTGCCGGCTTGCAGGATGCCGACTGTGCGGCATTGACGCAGCGCCTGCGCGCCCTGCTGGCCGACCCGGGCCGCGTGGATGCGCTGACCACGGCCCTGCGCCTGCTGCGCTACGCCGGGACCGAGCTTGCGGGCCTGCTGTTCAGCGAAGAACTGCCCCAGCCGCCGGCCTGGAGCCGCTTCCTCTGGGTGCTGCCGCTCATGCTCCTGCTGTCGCTCGGCCTGCTGGCGACCCAGCCGCTGGGCTGGATGGCGACGCTCGCCGCGCTGGCCCCGCTGATGGCGCTGCAGGTCAGCTACCACCGCCGCCTCGAGTCGTGGAACAACACACTGGGCAGCCTGAACGCGCTGCTGGCCGGCAGCCACGCGTTGGCGGAACTGGGCGGCCCGCTGCTGGAGCCCTTCGTCGAAGCGCGTTCGGAAGCGGCGCGCCTGCACAAACGGATCGGACACTCGCTGGCGCTGCGCATGATCCCGGCCGCTATGGCCTACGCCAACTGGTTCGGCGCCTATAACATCAGTCATTACTGGAAAACCACCCGCGCCGTACACCGGGCGCGGGACTTCCTGCGCGCCTGCTACCTGCGCAGCGCCGGGCTGGAAGCCGACGTGGCGTTGGCCCGCCACCTGCGCCGGCAGGAACATTGGTGCTGGGCCGAGCGCAGTGGACCGCGCACGCTGGAACTGGAGGGCGGCGTGCATCCGCTGATGGACGCCCCGAGCCCGCTGTCGCTGGCCCTGGACGGGCAGGGCGCCTTCATCTCTGGGCAGAACGCGTCCGGCAAGAGCACCTTCCTGCGCATGGTGGGCCTGAACCTGGTCGCGGCGCGCGCCTTCGGCTTCTGCTACGCGCGGCAGGCGCGCTTGCCGGCAGCGCCGGTCCGCGCCAGCATGCAGAACGAGGATTCGCTGCTGGGCGGCGAGAGCTTATATATGTCTGAGCTGCGCCGGGCACGCGAACTCCTGGCGTCCAGCGGGGAGCCAGCGGGGATCTGCCTGATCGACGAGGTCTTCCGCGGCACCAACCATCTGGAATCGGTGTCGGCCGCCAGCGCGGTGCTGGAAACCCTGTGCGAACGCGACCTGGTGCTGGTGTCGTCGCATAACCTGGTGCTGGCGCGTATTCTGGCCGGCGAGCTCGAACCCTTCCGCATCGATACGGCGGGCGGCTGCCCGGTCTTGCAGCCGGGCGTATTGCGCGAGCCGAACGGCATCGCGCTGCTGGCGACCCAGGGCTTCGGCGCCCGGATCGAGGAGCGGGCGGCCGAGGTGGCGCGCTGGCTGAGCAGCCACCTGGCCACACCTGGCGCAGCGCTTCAGTCCGACCGCGCGAGCATCGAGAACGGAAAAATGCCGCGCCCGTGGCCGTCGTCGAAGGCCAGGTTGAGCGCGTAGGCGCCGACCGCTTCGATGGCCGCGATCCGCAGGCCGGCGGCCGCCCCGACGGCCAGTCCGGCGCGGCGCCGCGCCCGGCATTCGGCGCAGGGACAGGCCGCACGCAACTCCCCGTGGGTCCAGCGCAGCACGCTGCCGTCGGGCCAGCGCAGCGCCAGCACGCCCTCCAATGCGTGGTTCTCGATCGCTTCGGGCAAGGCCCTCATGCGGCCTGCCCGATCTGCTGGATCGCCAGGCGCGCCGACTTGCGCACTTCCGGATCGGGATCGCCGGCGGCGGCATGCAGGGCCCCGAGCGCGTCCGGCGAGCCGATCTCGCCCAGCGCCAGTGCCGCTTCCTTGCGCAGGTTGCTGATGCTGTGTTCGAGGGCGGCGAGCAGACCGGGCAGGGCCTCGCGGCTGCGCAGGCGCCCGAGGCTGCGTGCGGCACGCAAGCGCACCTGCCAGTAGGGGTCGTCGAGCGCGGCGACCAGGGCGGCGGGCGTCTGTGCCAGGCGCAGCTTGCCGAGCGTGCTGGCTGCTTCCTCGCGGACCTGCCAGGCAGCGTCGTTCAACCCCGCCAGCAGCGCAGGCAGGACGGCGCCCGTGTCGGCATAGCCGAGCGCGCCCGCGGCGGCGCGGCGCACTTCCGGCGCCGGGTCCTGGCTCGCCAGGCGCATCAGGGCCGGCAGGGCGTCCGGGCGCTTGAGGTAGCCGAGCACCGCGACCGCTTCGCGCCGTACCAGGGCATCGGCATCGTCGAGCGCCGCCAGGGCCGGCGCAAAGCTCTCGGCCACGCGCAGCTCGCGCACCCCGCGCAGGGCGGCGGCGCGCACGAAGCTGTCGCCGCTGGCGATGTAGCCGACCAGGTGGGCGGCCGATGCCGGCTGCTTGAGTTCGGACAGGCCCTGGGCCGCGGCTGCGCGCACCGCGTCGTCGGCATCCAGCAGCAGGCGCGCCAGGGCCTGCACCGTGGCGGGCGCCTCGAAGGCTTCCAGTGCACGGGCGGCTTCCAGGCGCACCTGGTTCGACGTGTCGCCAAGCGCCTCGACCAGCAGCGGCACATGGGCGTCCCCGTCCAGGTCCGCCAGGTCGAGCACGGCGATCCGGCGTACGGTGGCGTCCGGGTCCCGCAGGCGCGGCACGATGGCGGCGATGTCGGGGTCGTCATGAAGATCGATAGTCACGAATAATCCTTATGCGTGGGAGTGGGCAGCGGCCTGCGGCCCGAGGGCGCTGAGCCGCGCCAGCGGATTGACGCTGGCCTGGGGATGCAGCAGCGACAGGCAGTGGCGCTTGAGCCGGGTGAAGTGCGCGGAAGTCATGAGGTCGGGATGGCGCGGGCGCGCGAAGTCGAGCCGGATCTCGTCGATGATGCGGCCCGGACGCGGGCTCATCACCAGGATGCGGTCGGCCAGGAACAGGGCTTCGTCGATGTCGTGGGTGATGAACACGACCGTGGTGCGCACCCGCGCCCAGACCTCGAGCAGCAGTTCCTGCATCTTGAGCCGGGTCTGGGCGTCGAGTGCGCCGAAGGGCTCGTCCATTAGCATCACGCGCGGCTGGTTGATCAGGACGCGCGCGATCTCGACACGCTGCTGCATGCCGCCCGACAGCTGGATGGGATAACGGTCGCCGAAGCCTTCCAGTCCCACCAGCTGCAGCAGCTCGCGGGCGCGCCGGTGCCGCTCGCGCCGCCCCACGCCCTGCATCTTGAGGCCGAAGGCGACATTGTCGAGGACGCGCTTCCACGGGAACAGCGTGTGGTGCTGGAACACCAGGCCGCGGTCCGGATGGGGTCCCTCAACCGCCTTGCCGTCGACGCGGATGGCGCCGCGGCTGGGCGTCCAGTGGCCGGCCAGCGCACCGAGCAGGGTGGACTTGCCGCAGCCGGAGGGGCCGAGCACGCACACGAATTCGCCGGGCGCGATCGTCAGCGAGATGTCCTGTACCGCGTCGAAGGCCTGGCGTCCTTCGCCCAGGCGGATCGCGAGATCGTCGATCTCGATCCCGCCGGCGGCGGCGGGCGCGAGGCGGCTGTGTTCCAGGGTCGAGCTCTGGTTCATCGCTTTGTCCTTTGCATGAGGTACCACGGGAGGAACAGGTTGCCGATTTTTCTCACCAGTACGCTGCTGCCCATGCCGATCACCCCGATGAACAGCATGCCGACCACGATTTCCGGATAGTTCTGGATCGTGTACGAGGCCCAGGTGTAGTAGCCGATCCCGAACTGGCCCGAGATCATCTCGGCCGTCACCAGGCAGAACCAGGCCGTGCCCATGCCGATCGACAGGCCAGTGACGATGCTGGGCGCGGCGGCCGGCAGGATCACCTCGGTGAAGATGGTCCAGCGGCCCGCGCCCAGGCTGCGCGCGGACGCGACCAGGCGCGGATCGACCCCTTCCACGCCGTGGATGGTGTTGAGCAGGATCGGGAACAGCGCGCCGATGAAGGTGATGTAGACCATCGACATCTCGGAGGATGGGAACATCAGGATCGCCAGCGGGATCCAGGCCACCGCGGGAATCGGGCGCAGCACTTCCAGCGGCGGCAGCAACAGGTCTTCCAGCAGGCGCGAGCGGCCGATGACGAGGCCCAGCGCGATGCCGGCGGCGGCTGCCGCCGCGAAGCCGGCGAACACGCGCCAGACGCTGGCCTTGAGGTGCTGCTCCAGCCTGGGCGATTCCAGCAGGGCGCGGGCGGCCTCCAGCACCTCGCCCGGCGCGGGCACGTTCTGGAAGGTGAGCAGGCCCAGGTCGGCGTGCCGCGTCGACGCCCACTGCCAGGCCGCGACGCAGGCCAGCACCGACAGCACGCGCAGCAGCAGGCGTCCCAGCCGGCGCAGCGCGGCGGGATCGAAGGGGGAGGAAGTGAGCGCGTCCATACGGGATCAGGCCGCGACCTGGCCGGCCTTGAGCGCGTCGAAGTCGAGCACCTTGCCCTGGTGCTGGCGGGCATAGGCCTCGGCATCGGCCTTCAGCAGGAAGGCGCTGATCTCCTTGCCCTTGACGACGAACCAGGCATCGCCCGCCAGCAGCTTCAGGCCGCTCAGCTGGTCGTGGGCGTAGACGGACCGCAGCTTCTTGCCGGAGGCCTCGAGCTTGCGCAGTTCGGCGAAGGCGGTATCGGCGCTGGCGTAATGGCGCACCAGCGCTTCGCCCTGCACCCAGATCTGGGTCAGGCGCTTCACGTCCGCGATCGGCTTGCCGGTGGCCGCATCCTTCGCCTTGAGCGGCAGCTTGGCGTAGTTCTTCAGCTGGCGCTCGTAATCGAGACCGGCCTGCTTGTAGGCGGCGCGGATGTAGCTGTCGTCGATGAAGCTGGCGGCGTCGATGTCGCTGTCGGTGCGCTTGAGCAGGCGCAGGGTCTCGATCGAGGTCTTGACCGCCTGGCGGTACTCCGGCTTCCAGCTGAAGTCGCGCGTCTGCAGCCCCAGCGGGCCGTGGAACAGGTAGTTGACCTCGGCCTCGATGCCGGTCACCTTGGCGATCAATTCACTGTACTTCTCCGGTTCGGCCGCGATCAGGCGGTCGGCTTCCAGCGCGGCGCGCAGGTAGGCGGTCACGACTTCGGGGTATTTCTTCGCGTAGGCGGCATCGACCAGGCTGCCGTGCAGGGTCGGCGCCTTGGCCTGGGAGCCGTCGAAGATCTTGCGGGCGAAGCCGCGGTGCGGGAACAGCTCGGCGAAGGGCACGAAGTCGGCGTGGGCTTCGACCTTGTTGCTTTGCAGGGCGGATCCGGCCACTTCCGGGGCCTGGGTGGTGATGTTGACGTCGCGTTCCGGGTCCCAGCCCTGGGCCTTGACGGCGCGCAGCAGCATGCCGTGGGCGGTGGAGGCGAACGGCACCGAGATGGTCTTGCCCTTCAGTTCCGCCAGCGACTGCACGCCGGAGGCCTTCGGCACCACGATGCCGTTGCCCGAACCAAGGGTGCTGCCCGACAGGACGCTGATGAAGAGGCTCTGCTTGCCGGCCTTGGCATGGGCCGCGCCGTTGAAGGAGCCGGGGAAGTCGGCCATCGCGCCGATGTCCAGCTTGCCGGCCACCATCTCGTTGGTCAATGGGGCGCCGGAGGTGAAGTTCTTCCACTGGATGTCGTATTTCACGTCCTTGTACTTGCCGGCGCGCGGCAGGTATTTTTCCAGCAGGCCGAGCTCGCGGATCAGCAAGCCGCCGGTGGCGCAGTTGATGGTCGTGTCCTGGGTGCCGATGGCAACCCGGATGGTTTCCGCGGACTGGGCGCTGCCCAGCGCCAGCAGCAGCGACAGGCCGATCAGTGTGTGGTGCAGCTTCATCTGTTGTTCTCCTTGGTTAGCGCAAGAGGTAGGGGATATCGACGTGCACGGCGCCGGTCGGGCAGTCTTTTTCGCAGGGCATGCAGTACCAGCATTCGTCGAACTTCATGTAGGCCTTGCCCTTGCTGAAGTCGATCGCGAGCACGTCGAGCGGGCAGACGTCGACGCAGACGGTGCAGCCCTTGTGGGCGATGCATTTGTCCTCGTCCACGGTGACGGGGACGCTGGTGATGTTGATGGTGGTCGGCATGGTGGTCCTCAGGCGGCGTTCAAATGGGCTTCCGGCTGCACCCGCAGGCGCCGGTAGACGTCCTTCTCGGCGGCGTCGAGCGGCACGATGTAGGGCGCGACCGGGCGCTTGAAGCAGGCCATGCGGCCGTTCTGCTTCTGCAGCTGGACGTGGACGAACCACTCGGCATCGTTGCGCTCCGGGTAGTCGACCCGGTTGTGGTACAGGCCCCAGCGGCTCTCGGTGCGGTACAGGGAGGCGCGCGCCGCCATCTCGGCGCAGTCGCGGATCGCGTGCACTTCCATGGCCCGCATCAGCTCGTGCGGGTTGCGTGCCTGCAGGCGCTCCAGGTCCTGGCCGATGGCCTCGAAGCGCTGCAGGCCGATCTCCATCTTGCGCGTGACCTTGGGCGGCTGCAGGTAGTCGTTGACCATGCGCCGCAGCTTGTATTCCACCTGGGCGGGCGGCAGGCCGTCCTCGCGTTGCAAGGGCGCCCACACGCGGGCGCGCTCGCGCTCGACCTGGGCATCGTCGAGTGCGGGCAGGGCGTTCTCCGCGCAGTAGCGCGCCGCGCTTTCGCCCGCCAGGCGGCCGTAGACGAAGGCGCCCAGCATGTAGTTGTGCGGCACGCAGGCCAGGTCGCCGGCGGCGTGCAGGCCGGCGACGGTGGTGCGGGCCTGGGCGTCGACCCAGACGCCGGAAGCCGAGTGGCCGCTGCACAGGCCGATCTCCGAGATGTGCATCTCGACCATCTGGCTGCGGTAATCGAGCCCGCGGCCGGCGTGGAAGCGCCCGCGGCTGGGGCGCTCGTTGGTGTGCAGGATGGTCTCGATGGTCTGGATGGTTTCCTCGGCCAGGTGATTCATCTTCAGGAACACCGGGCCGTTGCCGCCCTGGAGCTCGTTGTAGAACTCCTGCATCATCTGCCCGCTCCAGTAGTCGCACTCGATGAAGCGCTCGCCCTTGCCGTTGGTCGTGTGGCCGCCGAAAGGACCGGTGACGTAGGCGCAGGCGGGGCCGTTGTAGTCCTTGATCAGGGGATTGATCTGGAAGCATTCGATGCCCGACAGCTCGGCGCCCGCGTGGTAGGCCATGCTGTAGCCGTCACCGGCATTGGTCGGGTTTTCGTAGGTGCCGAACAGGTAGCCCGAGGCGGGCAGTCCCAAACGGCCGGCGGCACCCGTGGCCAGCACCACGGACTTGGCGCGGATCACGTGGAAGTCGCCGCTGCGGCAGTCGAAGGCCATCGCCCCGGCCACCGCGCCGTCTTCCGCCGTGAGCAGGCGGGTGGCGACCAGGCGGTTGGTGATCTCGACCCGCGCGCGCTTCAGGCGCCGGTACAGCACCTTCTTGATGTCGTGCCCTTCCGGCATCGGCAGCACGTAGGTGCCCATGTGGTGCACCTTGCGCATCGCGTAGTCGCCGGTTTCGTCCTTCTCGAACTTCACGCCCCAGCTGTCCAGCTCTTCGATCATCGCGTAGCTGTTGCGGGCATAGGTCATCACGGTGCTCTGGTCGACGATGCCGTCGTTGGCGATGGTGATCTCCTTGACGTACTGCTCGGGTGTGGCGAAGCCCGGCACGACGGCGTTGTTCAGGCCATCCATGCCCATCGAGATGGCGCCGCTGCGCTTGACGTTGGCTTTTTCCAGCAGCAGGACGCGCAAGCCAGGGTCGGCTTCCTTGGCCTTGGCGGCCGCCATCGGGCCGGCGGTGCCGCCGCCGATGACGAGCACGTCGACAGTTTGCACATGGGTTTGCATATCAGCTTCCTTGAGAGGGTGAGGGGTGGCGCGCCAGGCGCAGTGCGTACTGGAAGGCTTCGCCGCGCACGTACAGGTATTCGAAGTCGAGCGGGGTGCCGTCCGGCGCGCAGGTCAGGCGTTCGATGCGCAGCAGGGCGGTTCCGGGTTCCACCGTCAGCGCCGCGGCCAGCGCCGGATCGGCATTGACGGCGCCGATCTGGATGTCGGCATGGCCCAGCGCGATGCCGTAGTCGCCTTCGAGGATCAGGAAGATGTCGCGCTCGGCCAGGTTCTCGCCGCGCAGGCGCCGGCCCAGGGCCGCAGGCAGGTAGCTGACTTCGTACGAGACCGGCTGCCGGTCGAGGAAGCGCACGCGGCGCAGCTCGGCGACCGGTTCGCCGGCGCCGGTCCCGAGCCGGGCCGCTACCGCCGGGGATGCCGGCAATTCCAGGTGCGACAGCACCCGGTTGACGATGCGGTGGCCCTTGCGCGACATCGCCTCGCCGAAGCCTTCCAGCCGGCCCAGGTCCTGGCTCGGACGCGGCCCGGCCACGAAACTGCCCTTGCCGGCGACCTTGACGATCAGGCCTTCCTTCTGCAGGTCGCCGAGCGCCTGGCGCACCGTGATGCGGCTGACGCCGAAGATGGCGCCCATCTCGCTCTCGGCCGGCAGGCGCGCGTCGCGGCCGTAGGTGCCGTCGAGGATGCGTTCGCGCAGGCGCTGGCGCACCTGGGAATACAGCGGCAGCGGGGAGGGTTCAAGGGCGCGGAAAGAAGGCATGTGCAAGTCTCGCTGGCCTGTCATGACAGGTAATGATCTTGCAAGAATGGTATGGTCGAGGCCGGGCGAAGGGAACGAATCTCTTCGCGCTAGACCATGCGGAAAACGCCTGAGGCGGCATGCGAATATCGATATGCGACGGATGAGCTGCGCCGCTACCTATATATAGAGCCGCCTAGAAATGATTTGCGTGATTTTGTAGCAGCCTTGCCACATTCATAGGGTAAACCACGGTTTACCCGGCCCGCCGGGCCGGCCGACCGGCAAAGCGGTTGACCCACTTGCACATCGGGTCTATACTCGCGAGTTCTCGAATTTATTCTGCACATCGTATACGCATTCGCAGCCGCTCCTTCGGTGAGTGGCTTTCGTCGCCTCCGTTGTCCAGTTCGATCCGGGACTAGGTTTCAGTCCCCGGGCCAAGGAAAGACAGGCCCGGGTCATCAACGTAGTAATTTTGTTGGATTTTTGAACGATGCCAACCATCAATCAACTGATTCGCAAGCCGCGTGAAGCCGCGGTTGTGAAGAGCAAGTCCCCGGCACTGGAAAACTGCCCGCAGAAGCGCGGCGTTTGCACCCGTGTCTACACCACGACCCCGAAGAAGCCGAACTCGGCACTGCGTAAGGTCGCTAAAGTTCGCCTGACCAACGGTTTCGAAGTCATTTCGTACATCGGCGGTGAAGGCCACAACCTGCAAGAGCACAGCGTCGTCCTGATCCGCGGCGGCCGTGTGAAAGACTTGCCGGGTGTGCGTTACCACATGGTCCGCGGCGCACTGGATACCCAGGGCGTGAAAGACCGTAAGCAGGCGCGTTCGAAGTACGGCGCCAAGCGTGCCAAGGCTGCGAAGAAGTAATTCTCCACGCCCTGTCACATACAGGTCACATTAAAAAGTTAAGTTGAGCCGGCCGGAAGGCCGAGTAAGTGAAAGATCATGAGGGTCTTTCGCGAGTGCGGATCCCGCACTCAACTGAAGATAGGAAGGAATTGAAATGCCACGTCGTCGTGAAGTACCCAAGCGCGAAATCCTGCCGGATCCAAAATTCGGCAACACCGATGTCGCCAAGTTCGTCAACGTTCTGATGCTGTCCGGTAAGAAATCGGTCGCTGAAAACATCATCTACGGTGCGTTCGAATACATCCAGACCAAGTCGGGCAAAGACCCGCTGGAAGTGTTCGTGGCCGCGATCAACAACGCCAAGCCGCTGGTGGAAGTCAAGTCCCGCCGTGTCGGCGGCGCCAACTACCAGGTGCCAGTGGAAGTTCGTCCGGTTCGTCGTATGGCGCTGTCCATGCGTTGGTTGCGCGAAGCCGCAAACAAGCGCAGCGAAAAATCCATGCCACAACGCCTCGGTGGTGAACTGATGGAAGCCGCAGAAATGCGCGGCGGCGCGATGAAGCGTCGTGACGAAGTTCACCGCATGGCAGAAGCGAACAAGGCGTTCTCGCACTTCCGCTTCTAAGCACATGGCCAGACCCTCCAGGGGGCGCGGCCAAAGCAGTATCTGTTGTTCAGGCCGGGCACATTTTGACACCAAGATGCCGCCCGGTTTTGTCCATTCAAAGATTTAGGAAAAATTATGGCACGCAAGACCCCCATTGAGCGCTACCGCAATATCGGTATTTCCGCTCACATCGATGCTGGTAAGACGACCACCACCGAACGCGTTCTGTTCTACACGGGCGTGAACCACAAGATCGGCGAAGTGCACGATGGCGCTGCGACGATGGACTGGATGGAGCAGGAGCAGGAACGCGGCATTACCATTACCTCGGCAGCGACGACCTGCTTCTGGAAGGGTATGGCCAACAACTTCGAGCCGCACCACATCAACATCATCGACACCCCGGGCCACGTCGACTTCACCATTGAAGTCGAGCGCTCGATGCGCGTGCTGGATGGCGCCTGCATGGTCTACTGCGCAGTCGGCGGCGTGCAGCCACAGTCGGAAACCGTGTGGCGTCAGGCTAACAAGTACAAAGTCCCGCGTCTGGCCTTCGTCAACAAGATGGACCGTACCGGTGCGAACTTCTTCAAGGTCTACGAGCAGATGCGCGCTCGCCTGAAGGCAAACCCGATTCCGCTGCAGATCCCGATCGGCGCGGAAGAGAACTTCCTGGGCGTGGTCGACCTGGTCAAGATGAAAGCAATCATCTGGGACGACGCTTCGCAGGGCATGAAGTTCGACTACCGCGACATCCCGGCGGAACTGGTTGATCAAGCCAACGAATGGCGTGAAAAGCTGGTCGAGACCGCTGCTGAAGCGTCGGAAGAGCTGATGAACAAGTACCTGGAAGAAGGCGATCTGTCGGAAGAAGAGATCAAGCAAGCCCTGCGCCAGCGTACCATCGCGTCGGAAATCGTCCCGATGATGTGCGGCACCGCGTTCAAGAACAAGGGCGTGCAAGCGATGCTCGACGCCGTGATCGAATACCTGCCGTCGCCAGTCGACATTCCGCCAGTCGCCGGTACCGACGAAGATGACCAGCCGACCACCCGTAAGGCCGACGACAACGAGAAATTCGCTGCGCTGGCATTCAAGATCATGACCGACCCGTTCGTCGGCCAGCTGATCTTCTTCCGCGTCTACTCGGGCATGGTCAATTCGGGCGATACCGTCTACAACCCGGTCAAGGGCAAGAAGGAACGTCTGGGCCGCATCCTGCAGATGCACGCGAACCAGCGTGAAGAAATCAAGGAAGTCCGCGCCGGCGACATCGCCGCTGCAGTCGGCCTGAAAGAAGCGACCACCGGCGAAACCCTGTGCGATCCTTCGGCTGTCATCACCCTGGAAAAGATGGTGTTCCCGGAGCCGGTCATTCAGCAGGCAGTCGAGCCGAAGACCAAGGCTGACCAGGAAAAGATGGGCCTGGCACTGAACCGTCTGGCTCAGGAAGACCCGTCGTTCCGCGTGCGTACCGACGAAGAATCGGGCCAGACCATCATCGGTGGTATGGGCGAGCTGCACCTGGAAATTATCGTTGACCGCATGAAGCGCGAATTCGGCGTGGAAGCAACCGTCGGCAAGCCGCAGGTTGCCTACCGCGAGACCATCCGCAAGGCAGTCACCGACGTCGAAGGCAAGTTCGTCAAGCAGTCGGGCGGTCGCGGCCAGTACGGCCACGCTGTCCTGTCGATCGAGCCGCAAGAGCCGGGCAAGGGCTTCGAATTCGTCGACGCCATCAAGGGCGGTGTCATTCCTCGCGAATACATCCCGGCAGTCGAGAAGGGTGTGCGCGAGACCCTGACCAGCGGCGTGCTGGCTGGCTATCCGGTCGTTGACGTGAAAGTCACCGTGACCTTCGGTTCGTACCACGACGTCGACTCGAACGAGAACGCGTTCCGTATGGCAGGTTCGATGGCATTCAAGGACGGCTGCCGTAAGGCATCGCCGGTCATCCTCGAGCCGATGATGGCCGTGGAAGTGGAAACGCCGGAAGACTACGCCGGTTCCGTGATGGGCGACCTGTCGTCCCGCCGCGGTATGGTGCAGGGCATGGACGAAATCCCGGGCGGCGGCGGCAAGATCATCAAGGCCGAAGTCCCGCTGTCGGAAATGTTCGGTTACTCGACCTCGCTGCGTTCGGCGACCCAGGGCCGTGCGACCTACACGATGGAATTCAAGCACTATTCGGAAGCTCCGAAGCACGTGATCGACGCCATCGTCACCGCGAAGTCCAAGTAATTCAGTAATACAGGGGCAGGAGGCGAGGCCTGCCCCTTCAAGAAAAACAGACAATCAGTTCATTTAAAGGAAGATCTAAAAATGGCAAAAGGTAAATTCGAACGGACCAAGCCGCACGTCAACGTCGGCACCATCGGTCACGTTGACCACGGCAAAACCACCCTGACGGCTGCAATCGCAACTGTCCTGTCGAAGAAGTTCGGCGGCGAAGCCAAGGCCTACGACCAGATCGACGCGGCTCCGGAAGAAAAAGCACGCGGCATCACCATCAACACCGCGCACGTCGAGTACGAAACCGAAAACCGTCACTACGCACACGTTGACTGCCCAGGCCACGCCGACTACATCAAGAACATGATTACCGGTGCTGCGCAGATGGACGGCGCGATCCTGGTGTGCTCGGCCGCTGACGGCCCAATGCCACAGACCCGCGAGCACATCCTGCTGGCGCGTCAGGTTGGCGTTCCGTACATCATCGTGTTCCTGAACAAGTGCGACCTGGTCGACGACGCAGAACTGCTGGAACTGGTCGAAATGGAAGTCCGCGAGCTCCTCTCGAAGTACGAGTTCCCAGGCGACGACCTGCCAATCATCAAGGGTTCGGCACGTATGGCGCTGGAAGGCCAGCCGGGCGAAATGGGCGAAGACTGCATCATCCGTCTGGCTGAAGCCCTGGACACTTACATCCCGACCCCGGAACGTGCCGTTGACGGCGCCTTCCTGATGCCGGTTGAAGACGTGTTCTCGATCTCGGGCCGCGGTACCGTGGTGACCGGTCGTGTCGAGCGCGGCATCATCAAGGTCGGCGAAGAAATCGAAATCGTCGGTATCATCGACACCGTGAAGACCACCTGCACCGGCGTGGAAATGTTCCGCAAGCTGCTGGACCAGGGTCAAGCTGGCGACAACGTCGGCCTGCTGCTGCGCGGCACCAAGCGTGAAGACGTCCAGCGTGGCCAGGTTCTGGCCAAGCCGGGCTCGATCAAGCCGCACAACCACTTCACCGGTGAGATCTACGTCCTGTCGAAAGACGAAGGCGGCCGTCACACCCCGTTCTTCAACAACTACCGTCCTCAGTTCTACTTCCGTACGACTGACGTGACCGGTTCGATCGAGCTGCCGGCAGACAAAGAAATGGTCATGCCAGGCGACAACGTGTCGATCACCGTCAAGCTGATCGCTCCGATCGCGATGGAAGAAGGTCTGCGCTTCGCAATCCGCGAAGGCGGCCGTACCGTCGGCGCCGGCGTGGTTGCCAAGATCCTGGCCTAATTTCGGTTAGCCTGATCTAAGGGCGGGTTCGTCCCGCCCTGACAACAGATGGGGGCAGACTTTTTGGTCTGCCCCCATCTTTATGAGAGGGAAGGATGTTATACTCCCGCCTCTTGAGCAGTACCGTAGGACCTTTCACACATTGCCGGCCACGTGCCGGAACGTTCTTTTAAAGGAAATAGCATGTCGAACCAAAAAATCCGCATCCGCCTGAAAGCCTTCGACTACAAGCTGATCGACCAGTCGGCCCTGGAAATCGTGGATACCGCCAAGCGCACCGGCGCAGTCGTCAAGGGCCCGGTCCCGCTGCCGACCCGCATCCAGCGTTTCGACATCCTGCGTTCGCCGCACGTCAACAAGACCTCGCGCGACCAGTTCGAAATCCGTACGCACCAGCGTCTGATGGACATCGTGGATCCGACCGACAAGACCGTTGACGCACTGATGAAGCTCGACCTGCCGGCTGGCGTCGACGTCGAAATCAAGCTGCAGTAATACCTGTATTAAGCTGATGAGCCGCAGGCGGAGCGATCCGCCGCGGCAGCAAAGGCCGGGGATCCGCAAGGATTCCCGGCCTTTGTCATTGTGGCTTCAGTTCAGGAGTGCATACACCACCGGCCCAAGCAGGGTGCCCATGACCAACCCCCCGCCCAGCAGCAGCACCAGCAGCACGGAACGGGCGATCCAGCCGATCAGGGTCGGGTGCCCGGTGAAATGCGCGCGCAGGCTGGCAGGCGTCAGGCGCGTGGCATCGTCTGGAAGATGATCGAAATTCGACATAGGGGCTCCGTGCAAAAGCCCATTGTCGAGCGCGCTTTCGCCGGCCGGCTTGTGCTGCCGCAAGGCCTGCGCTTTATGCCTCACACATTGTCCCGGGCTCGTCGCCATGTTGTAATCGAAGTGATCACAACCATGAGACGAACGCATGCCCGCTCTCGACCGCCTCCATTCCGCCGCCGACGACCTGCGCCGCACCTCCTGGCTGCAGCTGGCCGGCTACGCCTATCTTGTCTTCTTCGTGCTGATGCTGGCGCGGCTGGCGGCGCCGGCGGACATTGGGCCGGCGCTGCGCCGGCTCGCGTGGCTGCTGCCGCTGTTCCTGCTGGCGGCGAAAGACCTGGCGCACCTGCCGGACGCGCTGCAGCGCCTGCGCGACGCGACCGGCTGGCGCAGCCGCGTCACGGCATTGCTGCCGCCGGAACTGCTCGGCATGTTCCGGCTCGAGCGCCTGATGTGGACCGGTTTCGGGCAATGGCTGCGCCGCCGTGCGCCGGCGCCCGTGCCGCAGGGCCTCACGCTCAGCTACCTGCAGCGCGGCGCCTACGGCACCGCGGTTGGCATCGTCATGGTCGCGCTCTTCCTCGAGCTACCGGCGAATGTCGTGGTCATCAACATGATGGTGAAGGATGCGGACGCGCGCCTGGCGATCCACGTGGCGGGCGCCATCCTGGCCCTGTATTCCTTCGTCTGGGTGCTGGCCGACCGCTGGTACCTCAAGGGCGGCGCCCACGTGCTGGTGGACGGGGTGCTGCACCTGAGCGTCGGCGTGCGCACCGAGGGCAGCATCCCGCTGGCAGCCATCGAGCGCGTCGATGCGCTGGCGGAAGCGCCTGAGCGCTGGCGCCGCCGCCACGGCATCCACCGCGCCGATACCTTGCTCGTGACGCCCGTCGACAAACCGAACTGCGTGCTGCGCATGAAGCCGGACGCCGGCCTCACGCTGCTGCACTGGCAGGTGCGCCGCAGCGTGCCGCGCTACCTGCTGCTCTACCTCGATCGTCCGGAGCTGCTGGCCTCGCGCATCACCCGCAGCGCAGACTAGGCTTTCGACCCGGTCTTCCAGCGCAGCCCGAATCCGAAGTGGCGGTCCATCAGCTCGTGCGCGCTGGTGCCGCCCTGCTGCTGGAAGTACTCGGCCAGCTTGGTGACCTGCAGGCTGCCATTGCGATTTTCGATCAGGGCGATCGCGCACATCATCTGGTTGCCGCCGCCGTCCAGGCGGACCTCGATCGGCGCCTGCTCAGGCGCGGCGATCGTCACCACGCCGTCGGTCGCCGCCCAGTTGGGCACACCTTCGTAGATGAAGGAGAAGATCAGGGCGCGGCGGATCTGATCGAAGCACTCGCCGTTCAGGTATAAATTCTCGCCGCCGCTGACTGCACCGGTGCGGTCGTCGGCGTCCAGGCGGATGAAGGGTTCGCGCTCCAAGTCGCCCCAGGCATTGCCGAGCGCCTGCACCAGTCCGCGCCGGCCATCGGCCAGCTCGTACATGCAGCCGAGGTCGAGGTCGATGCCGCCGCGGCCCTTGCGGCCGCCGGTGCCGCCGATCAGCTTGTCGAAGAAACCGGCCTTCGGCTGCGGCGGGGCGGCGGTGGCCGATTGGTTCCAGTTCAGGTTCACGTGGATGCGGCCGAAGCCGCGGCCGGCGCGCTTGTCGAGCGAGACCTTGTCGCCACGCTTTTCCAGCGTGACTTTCGACAGCGAGACTTTGGGGGGTGGTGCAGGGGTGGGGGCGGGAGCAGGGGCGGGCGCCGCTTCCGTTCCGCCGAAATGCGCCAGCAGCGCCGCCAGCCCGCCGTTGAAACCTTGTCCGACCGCGCCGAAACGCCAGGACCCGTCGCGCCGGTACAGCTCCGCCACGATGACCGCCTTCTCGTCGCCGAAGTCGGCGCCCGACCAGGGGAAGCGCAGCGTGCTGCCGAGGTTCAGGGCGCAGGCGCCGAGCGCGCGCATGGTTTGCGCGCCGTCGATCGCAGCGACGAAGACCAGCTTGGCGATCGCCGCCGGCAGCTGGTCGAGATTTACCGCGAAGCGCGCGCCCGATCCTGCCAGTTCGAGCCGCACCGCGCCTTCCGGACTGGCCAGCTGGTTGTAGAACACCATGTAGCGCTCGTCCGACAGGCGGTCTGCCGCATCCAGTCCGAAGCAGGACACGTCGACCGACATGCCGGGCGCCTGGATATCCAGCTCGACGGTGAACGCGTTGCCGGTGCCGAGGTCCGCCAGCTTGCCCTTCTGGCCACGCGAAAACAGGTTCATGAAGGTTCTCCTTCCATCGATGTCGGGCCGAAACGGTGCGACTGCTCCACCAGGCGTTCGGCCCAGGCCCGGTGCGTGGCCACTTCGCACATGGCGTCGTCCATGCGGAACACCGCGGGGCTGGCCTCGTCGAGGATGGCGCGCGCCACCGCGAGGTCTTGCGGGCGTACCTGGTAGTGCTGCTCGATGGGGCCGATCTGGGTCGGGTGGATCGCGGTCTTGCCGACCATGCCGTGGGCGAGATCTTCCAGTACCTCCTGGTCGAGCAGCGCCGGCAGGTCGAGGTATTCGAACACCGGGGCGGTCAGGGCGAAGCCGTAGGGACGGAAGGTCGTCACCAGGCGTGCGATGACCGGGCCCAGCGGCGTGCGGTAGATCGTCATGCCGCGCGGCCGGCGCAGGCCCAGCAAGGCAAGCAGGTCGTTGCCGCCGATGCGCAGCGCCAGGATGCGGTGGCGCACGCCCGGGGCTTCGAACACGGCGCGCAGCTGCTGCATCTCGCTGTCGCTGAAGACTTCCGCCGTCTCCAGCGTCGGCATCAGGACGTGGCCCGTGTCGCGCACCAGGCGGAAATAGGTCTCGAAATTGTGCCGCGTGATCTTGGGCAGCACGAAGCCGGTCAGCTTCTCGACGCCCGGCATGGCCAGCACCCGCGCCATCACGTCCGGATTGCGCACCCGGACGAAGCGCTCGGCCGCGACCTCGCTGCGCATATTCGCCAGCACCACGGACAGGTTGAACAGCGACCAGCTCAGTTCACGGTCGGCGATGGCATCTTCCGTGCAGAAGATGAGCGAGCGCGCACCCGGCAGCTTGTCGCCGTTTGCGATCTGTGCCAGGTCCTTGTGATTGGCAGGCACGTACAGCGACGCGCCCATAGACTTAAGCATCCGATGCACTCCTGATCAGGGAAACCGCGTGGTAGGGCAGGGCCGGGTCGATCGCGACCGGCACCTGTTTTTCTTCGGCCAGCACTTCCAGATGCCTGACATCCGGCGTACCCGGACGACGCAGCACCAGCAGGCGCGGCGCGCGGCGCAGCAGCACCCGGGTCGCCTCGCCGATGCCGGGCTTGATGAGATTGACATCAAGGATGTCGTAGCGCGCCATCGCGCCGGCGAGGTAGCTGCGCGAGCGTTCCGCGGCCGCCTGCGCGTCGAGCGGCGTGGCCGGCGGAAGGCCGCCATCCGCCTGCGCCAGCGCCAGGGCCACCAGCGCATCGGCGAAGCGCTGCGACTGGTCGGCTGCGGCGAACCCGGCGAACTCGCCGTAGTAGACGCAGCCGTGAAAGTCCTCGGGACCGATCCGTTCGTCCAGCACCGTGCGGCTGACCAGTCCCGACACCGTCGCATTCAGGATGCTCGACGGGATCAGGTAGTCGTCGCCGGACGCCGCGCAGGCGGCCGCGCCGGCCAGGTCCGACAGCACGTACAGGCCATTGTCGATGCTGGTCGACTGCGCGGCGTTGAAGGCGGACACCGACAGCGCCAGCTCGCGCGCGATCACGCCCTTGCCGGTCCAGCCGTCGACGAACACGATCGATTCCGCTGCGTGGCCGCTGGCCAGGATGTGGCGCAGCGCCGCCGCGTCGATGCCGCGGTCGCGCACGATCGACACCGAATAATGCGTCGCCTCGCGCTGAAAGACCTCGCGCAGCAGGCGCGCCAGCACCACGCCCACCGGCGTGCCGGCGCGTGCCAGCGAGACCAAGGTGATGGGGCCGCTGCGCCGTGCGGCGACCAGCGCCGCCAGCCGCAGGCAGTCGGCCGCCATGCGCGCATTGTTGGCGCGGCAGGCGTCCTCGAACACGCCCAGGTAGCGTGCCGAGGGCACCGACTCGGGCGACAGCATCTGGCTGTAGTGGCGCCGGCCCGACTGGATCAGGCGCTCCTTGTCCGCGACGTCGGTGAATTCCTGCGCCTGCAGGCGGGTCAGCAGGAAGTTCACTTCGCCTTCGCGGTAGCTCCCCGGGAAGCTCACAGGGCCTCCACGGTCAGGCGCGCCAGCTGGGTGGCGCGCGGGACGATGGCGTAGTCGCAGGCCGCCATGAAGCGCGCGTCCGAGCGGCTGTCGCCCATGCCGAAGGTGACGATGTCGCCATGCTCCGCGCGCAGCCGTGCCGTGACGTGGGCCACGGCATTGGCCTTGTCGAGCGCCTTCGGCAGGATCGCCAGGTTGTTGCCGTTGCGGTGAACGACGTAGTCGCGGTTGCCGTCCGCGATCCAGGGCCGTACGACTTCCGCCTCGATCGGCGCCAGGCGCTCGTGGCGCTTGTCCGGATCCTTCACGACCAGGAAGAAGGGCGTGGCGAAATCCTCGATCATGCGCGTGCGACCGCCGAAGCCTGTGCGCGCGGCGTAGTCGTCGATGTGGCGGGTCAGCTCGTGCAGGCCGGGGAGGGCGGCATGCATGGCCGTGCGCATCCCTTCCAGCCAGGCGCGGTCGGCGCTGCCGCCCGGCTCCAGCACCACGCCGCCGTAGTTGATGATGGCGTAGCTGTCGAAGGGCAGGTGCACGCGGCGCAGGCCGTCATGGTCGCGCGCCGTGGTGGGGATCACGGTCATCCCGTCCTGCACGAAGCTGAGAAAGGCGCGCTGGGCGCGCGTGGTGTATGAGCAGATGCTGCCGTCCTTGTAATAGGCGGCCGGCTCGAGCGCGTCCGCGGCGGCGCACTTCTCGAAGGTCTGGAACAGGGTATCGTCCAGGTCAGCGAACAGGAACTTCTTCAACATGGTCCTCGGACAGGAAGTGGAACAGGCGCGCGTCCAGCAGCGTGGCGAGCTCGCGCACGGCGGCATTCGGCGCGGTCTCGTGGCAGACCAGCACGTGGTCGTACTGGCCGGGCGCGATGTTGTAGATGAAGTTGGCGATGCCTTCACCGTAGTTGTCGGGGAAGCTGAGCGCATGGCCGACCGCGCCCCAGCCGAGGATCGGCGAGCGCGTGGTCGACTGCACCCTGACGTCGACGCCGCGCTCTTCGAGCTCCCTGCCGAGCAGCATGGCGGCGTGCATGAATTCGCCGGTGCCCAGCACTGCGACTCTGGCGCCGGGAGCGAAGCCCGGCGCGAGGCGCTCCGCCAGGACCGCGGGCGCAGGCAAGGCCCGCTGCAGGCCCAGGCGGCCGAAGCGCATGCTGGCGCCGCGGTCCGCGTCCGGGTCGAAGCGCTGGGCCGGGGTGGCCGGGGCCACGTAGTCGCCCGGCGTGAAGCGGTATTCCCCGCTCACCAGCGCACCCATCGTCACCGGCAGGCCGAAGCGCGCGGACAGGCCGGCCGTGGCTTCCGGCCCCATGAAGTTGGTGATGGTCGCGAGGTGCACGCGCGCGATGTCCGGATTCAGGCGGCGGCAGGCCCCGGTCAGGTTCAGGAAGGTGTTGCCGGTGCTGGCCTCGTCGTCCACCAGTACCAGGGTGCCGGCCTGCAGCAGCAGGGCGCGCAGGGCCGGGTCTTCCGGCAGGTGCAGGAACTGGCGCGGCGCGTGGCTGTGCGCTTCTTCGAATTCGATCAGGGGACCGGTGCCGACGCGGTAGCGCGTGGTGTGGATGAACAGTGCGTCGCGCCCGGGATGGGCGCGCAGCCAGGCTTCGAACACGCCCTGGCCCAGGCCGATCGCGGTTTCGGCCATCGCGATGAAGACGACCGGGCCATCGGCTGCCGGCACGGTGGCGGCGATCCGGTCGTGCACGGCGATCATGTCGGCAGGCTTTACCGGCCAGTGCTTGCCCAGCACCTTGCTCAGGAACAGGAAGCCGCGCTTGGCGTTGGCGCGCGCTGCGAAGCCGAGCAGGGATTCGAGCTCGTCGGCGCCGTCCGCCAGCGTGACTTCGAGCGTCCCGGTCGGCAGCGCCACGCTGCGCCGGAGCAGCTGGGCCGCGTCCGACTTGGCGTTCATGGCAGCTCCACGGCTTCGGCGATCTCGGCCACGCGCATGCCGTCGGCGACTTCCGGCACGGCGACCATGTCGAAGCCGTCGGCAAAGCCCTTCAGGGCGATCCACGGCAAGTTCGGTCCGGCAGCGCAGGCCATGCCGATCCCGCCCGACATGCGCGGGTTGATCTCCAGCAGGCGTGGTTTGCCGGCAGCTTCGCGGAACTGCACGTTGAAGATGCCGTTCAGGCCATAGTCGGCGGCCAGCTTCGTGGTCGCCTCGATGATCTCCGGACGCATGTCGATCAGCTGGCCGCTGCCGGCCTGGGCCAGCTTGCGCCGTGCCACCGCCGCCACCAGGCGGCCCTGGTCGCCCACGCAGTCGACGCTGTATTCGCTTCCCTCGAGGTATTCCATCAGCAGCATGGTGCGGAACTCGCCGAGTTCGCCCAGGCCGCGGCGCAGGTCCTGGTAGCCGATGTGGTACTCGACGCCGCCCAGCAGCAGGGCGGCGGCGCTGCGCTCCTCGTCGACGATGGCGAAGCCGATGCCGTAGATGCCGCGCGAAGGCTTGATGCACAGTTTGGTATGGCGCGGGCGCAGTTCGGTCCAGGCGGCGTCGAAGCCGGCGAGGTCTTCGAAGCGGCGGAACTCGGCCACCGGCGCCTGCGGCAAGTGCGTCTCGGCATAGAAGCCGGCCTTGTCGTGGATGAGCTGCAGCTTCTGGGGCGTGGCCGCGCTCAGCACGCGTGTGCCAGCTTCCAGGAAGCGCGCATGGTGCGCCGCCAGCGTGGTCGCTTCGCGGCCCGGCACGAAGATGTCGATGCGCTGCTTGCGGCAGAACTCCAGGCACCAGTCGACGTAGGCGGCCGGCTCGAGCCCGGTCGGCTCGCCGTGGAATTCATGGGCCAGGCGCGCCGCCGCCGTGTGGCGGTTGGCATTGCTGTGGATGATGGTGAAACGGCCGGCGGTGTCGGCTTCGCGGATCAGCCGGATGGCGGCGTAGACGGACGAAAACGTCCTGTTGTACCAGACGCGCATGAATTCTTTCAAGACAGGTGGACGTGCGCCCGCACGAGGCGGGCGCGGGAATGCAGGCGGCGTGGGCGCCCTTTTATATGGTCAGACGTTGACGCCGAACGAGCGCGCCAGCGGACCCAGGCCGCCCTTGAAGCCCTGGCCGACGGCGCGGAATTTCCATTCGCCGCCGTGGCGGTACAGTTCGCCGAAGATCATGGCCGTTTCCGTCGAGCTGTCCTCGGACAGGTCGTAGCGCGCGATCTCGGCTTCGCCGGCGGCGTTCAGGCAGCGGATATAGGCCTTGGCCACCATGCCGAAGTTCTGGCGGCGCGCGTCGGCGTCGTGGATGGTCACGCAGAACGAGACCTTGTCGATGTCGGCCGGAACGCGCGCCAGGTCGACCATGATCTTCTCGTCGTCGCCGGCGCCCTGGCCGGTGGTGTTGTCGCCGGCGTGCTCCACCGAGCCATCGCTCGATTTCAGGTTGTTATAGAAGATGAAGTCGGTGTCGCCGCGGACCTTGGCATCCGCCTTCAGCAGGAAGGCGCTGCCGTCCAGGTCGAAGGCGGCGCCGTCGGTGGAACGCGGATCCCAGCCCAGCCCGATGATCACCTTGGTCAGGCCGGGCGCTTCCTTGCTCAGGTTGACGTTGCCGCCTTTCTGCAGACTGATTGCCATACGTACTCCTTATAAGTAAGAGGATGGGGAGGGCCGGCGCCGGCCACCTGCCAATATAGGCGTTAATTGTCCAATTGTACATGTGTAGGATTTCACAATGTCTGTACAGGACGCTCCCGGATCCTGGCGCCGGAAAAACCTGTTTGCACGATTGCACAACACAGCTATTGCAAAAACCGGAAAGCCACACGTATAATGCGGCTCCCCGGGCGGTTAGTTCAGCTGGTTAGAATACTTGGTCGACATCCAAGGGGTCGCAGGTTCGAATCCTGCACCGCCCACCAGACTTCCAGATCGCAAGCCTCGAGCTTGCAGAGAAAAGATGGTTCGACCGTCTTTTCTGTGCTGACCAGCCAGGTCAGATTCCTCTCTTTCTCCAAGCACTGCGGAATACGCAACAGGGTCGACATACCCCCGATTCTCTTGTTGCGTCAAGCCTTTTTGCGCGCTATACTAGCCGGCTTCGGTATGGGTATCTCTTTTTCGCCTGTACCTTTTCCTAGTAGTTTAATTAGCCCCGCCCAATCGTAGGTGGGAATGGAGAAAAAATGAGCCTGGGCCTCCTCGGTCGCAAGGTTGGCATGATGCGTATCTTCACGGATGACGGCGATTCGATCCCTGTCACTGTGCTGGACGTGTCCAACAACCGTGTTGCGCAAGTCAAAACCCCTGAAACTGATGGCTACACTGCAGTTCAGGTCGTCTTCGGTCAACGTCGCGCCTCGCGCGTGAACAAGGCCGCTGCCGGTCACTACGCCAAAGCTGGCGTGGAAGCTGGCACGATGCTGCGTGAATTCATCATCGATTCCGCAAAAGCCGCTGAACTCAAAGCCGGCGACACCATCAATGCTTCGATGTTCGAAGTGGGCCAGAAAATCGACGTGCAAGGCACCTCGATCGGTAAGGGCTACGCCGGTACCATCAAGCGTCACAACTTCGCCTCGGGTCGTCAGACCCACGGTAACTCGCGTTCGCACAACGTTCCTGGCTCCATCGGTATGGCGCAGGATCCGGGCCGCGTGTTCCCAGGCAAGCGCATGACCGGTCACATGGGCGACGTTACCGTCACCACCCAGAACCTGGAAATCGCACGCATCGACGCTGACCGTCAACTGCTGCTCGTGAAGGGTGCCGTTCCTGGCGCCAAGAACGGCCAAGTGATCGTCAAGCCGGCTGTCAAAACCAAAGCCAAGAAAGGAGCCTAAGTATGGAACTCCAGCTCCTGAATGAGCAAGGTCAAGCTGGCGCCGGCGTTGCAGCTGCCGACACCGTGTTCGGCCGTGAATACAACGAAGCCCTGATCCACCAGGTCGTGGTCGCCTACGCCGCCAACGCGCGCAGCGGCAACCGCAAGCAGAAAGACCGTGAAGAAGTCAGCCACACCACGAAGAAGCCATGGCGCCAAAAAGGCACCGGCCGCGCTCGTGCTGGTATGTCGTCGTCGCCTCTGTGGCGCGGCGGTGGCCGTATCTTCCCGAACACCCCGGACGAGAACTTCTCGCACAAGGTCAACAAGAAGATGTTCCGTGCAGGTATCTGCTCGATCTTCTCGCAGCTGGCCCGCGAAGGCCGTCTGAACGTTGTCGAAAACCTGTCGATCGAAGCTCCGAAAACCAAGCTGCTGTCGCAAAAGCTGCAGAGCATGGGCCTGGAATCGGTCCTGGTGATCACCGACACCATCGATGAAAACCTGGAACTGGCATCGCGTAACCTGCCGCACGTGCTCGTCGTCGAGCCGAAAGCAGCTGACCCGATGTCGCTGGTGTTCTACAAGAAAGTCCTGGTCACCAAAGCTGCTCTGGCCAAGATCGAGGAGATGTACGCATGAGCACCGCTATCAAATTCAGCGAAGAGCGCCTGATGAAGGTGCTGCTGGCTCCGGTTATTTCCGAAAAGGCGACCTTCGTCGCTGAAAAGAACGAACAGATCGTGTTCAAGGTTCTGCCGGATGCAACCAAGCCGGAAATCAAGGCTGCCGTCGAACTGCTGTTCAAGGTCGAAGTGGAATCGGTGCAAACCGTCAACCGCGAAGGCAAGGTCAAGCGTTCGGGCCGTTTCACCGGTCGCCGCAACCACACCAAGCGCGCTTTCGTGGCCCTCAAGCCGGGTCAGGAAATCAATTTTGTCGAGGAGGCTAAATAATGGCACTCGTTAAGATGAAGCCAACCTCCCCAGGCCGTCGCGGCATGGTGAAAGTTGTGACCGAAGGCCTGTACAAAGGCCGTCCGCTCGCAGCCCTGGTTGAGAAGAAATCGAAGACTGCTGGCCGTAACAACAACGGTCACATCACCACCCGTCACATCGGCGGTGGCCACAAGCAGCACTACCGTCTGGTCGACTTCAAGCGCCAGAAGGATGGTATCCCTGCCAAGGTCGAGCGTATTGAATACGACCCGAACCGTACCGCGCACATCGCTCTGCTGTGCTACGCGGACGGCGCACGTGCGTACATCATCGCTCCGAAGGGCGTCGCTGTCGGCGATACCCTGATGAACGGTTCGGAAGCACCGATCAAGGCCGGTAACTGCCTGCCGATCCGCAACATCCCGGTTGGTACCGTGATGCACTGCGTCGAAATGCTGCCTGGCAAAGGCGCACAGATGGCCCGCACCGCTGGCGCCGCTGTCGTCCTGATGGCCCGTGAAGGCACCTACGCTCAGGTCCGCCTGCGCTCGGGTGAAGTCCGTCGCGTGCACATCGAGTGCCGTGCAACCGTGGGTGAAGTCGGCAATGCCGAACACAGCCTGCGCAAGATCGGTAAAGCCGGTGCGATGCGTTGGCGCGGTGTGCGTCCGACCGTCCGTGGTGTCGTCATGAACCCGATCGACCACCCGCACGGTGGTGGTGAAGGCCGTACGGCAGCAGGTCGCCATCCGGTGTCGCCATGGGGCCAGCAGACCAAGGGCAAGAAGACGCGTTCGAACAAGCGCACTTCGTCGATGATCGTCTCGCGCCGCGGCAAGAAATAAGGGATAAAACATGACTCGTTCATTGAAAAAAGGGCCGTTCATTGACGCCCACCTGGTGAAAAAAGTCGAAGCCGCGCAAGCGACCAAAGACAAGAAGCCAGTCAAAACCTGGTCGCGCCGCTCGACGATCTCTCCTGACTTCATCGGTCTGACCATTGCCGTGCACAACGGCAAGGTCCACGTGCCGGTGTACGTGTCGGAGAACATGGTCGGCCACAAGCTCGGCGAATTCGCGCTGACCCGTACGTTCAAGGGCCACGCTGCTGACAAGAAGGCGAAACGATAATGGAAACTAAAGCAATCCTCAAAGGCGTTCGCCTGTCGGAACAAAAAGGTCGCCTCGTTGCTGACCTGATCCGCGGCAAGAAAGTTGACGCAGCACTCAACATTCTGCAGTTCAGCCCGAAGAAGGGCGCGACCATCATCAAGAAGGTTCTCGAGTCGGCAATCGCCAACGCGGAACACAACGATGGCGCGGACATCGACGAACTGAAGGTCGTCCAGATCTACGTTGAAAAGGGCCCGATCCTGAAGCGCTTTACGGCTCGCGCCAAAGGCCGCGGTGATCGCATTTCTAAACAATCCTGTCACATTTACGTGACTGTCGGTAACTAAGGGGTCACAGAATGGGTCAGAAAATCCACCCAACCGGCTTCCGCCTGGCGGTCACCCGTAACTGGGCATCGCGCTGGTACGCTGGCAACGGCAACTTCGCCGACATGCTGAAGGAAGACCTGGAAGCACGCGCTTTCCTGAAGAAGAAGCTGAAGAACGCCTCGGTCGGCCGCATCGTCATCGAGCGTCCTGCCAAGAACGCGCGCTTCACCATCTACTCGTCGCGTCCTGGTGTCGTGATCGGCAAGAAGGGCGAAGACATCGAAGTGCTGAAGACTTCGCTGGCGAAGATCATGGGCGTGCCTGTGCACGTCAATATCGAAGAGATCCGCAAGCCTGAGATCGATTCGCAGCTGATCGCCGACTCGATCTCGCAGCAGCTCGAAAAGCGCATCATGTTCCGTCGCGCAATGAAGCGTGCGATGCAGAACGCCATGCGCCTGGGCGCTGTCGGCATCAAGATCATGTCGTCGGGCCGCCTGAACGGCATCGAAATCGCACGTACCGAATGGTACCGCGAAGGCCGTGTGCCTCTGCACACCCTGCGCGCCGATATCGACTACGGCACCAGCGAAGCATCGACCACCTACGGCATCATCGGCGTCAAGGTCTGGGTCTACAAGGGCGACCGTTCGGTCACCGGCGAAGCTCCAGTCATCGACACCCCGCCGGATGAGAAGAAGCCACGCGGCCCGCGTCGCGACGACGGCAAGCCGTCGCGCGGCCCACGCCCGGCTGGCGGCGCACGTCCTGGCACTGCAGCACCAACCGTCCGTGCACGTCCGGCTGTGAAGCCTGCCGCCCCGGCCGCCGCTGCGCCAGCTGAGAAAGCAGGAGAATAAGCATGCTGCAACCATCGCGCAGGAAGTATCGTAAAGAGCAGAAAGGCCGTAACACCGGCATTTCGCACACCCGCGGCACCGCGGTCTCGTTCGGCGAGTTCGGCCTGAAGGCAGTTGCCCGTGGCCGTATCACCGCACGCCAGATCGAAGCGGCACGTCGCGCCATGACCCGTCACATCAAGCGTGGCGGCCGTATCTGGATCCGTATCTTCCCGGACAAGCCGATTTCGAACAAGCCGGCCGAAGTCCGTATGGGTAACGGTAAGGGTAACCCGGAGTACTACGTCGCTGAAATCCAGCCAGGCAAAGTCCTGTACGAGATGGACGGCGTCGCAGAAGAACTGGCGCGCGAAGCGTTCCGCCTGGCCGCTGCCAAACTGCCGCTGGCGACCACTTTCGTGGTCCGTCAAGTCGGCCAATAACAGGAGTTGAATATGAAAGCATCGGAACTCCGCGGCAAGGACCAGGAAGCGCTGCAAAAGGAGCTGAATGAGCTGCTGAAGGCCCAGTTCGGCCTGCGCATGCAAATCGCTACCCAGCAGCTGGGCAACACCGCGCAGCTCAAGAAAGTACGTCGCGACATCGCGCGTGTGAAGACTGTGATGAACTCGAAGGAAGCCAAATGAACGACACCACTAAAACGGCGCTGAAGCGTACGCTGGTCGGCAAAGTCGTGTCCGACAAGATGGACAAGACGGTGACCGTACTGATCGAGCGTCACGTGAAGCACCCGCTGTACGGCAAGATCATCGTGCGCTCGAACAAGTACCACGCGCACGACGAGACCAACCAGGTCAAAGCCGGTGACACGGTCGAGATCACGGAAGGTCGCCCGATCTCGAAGACGAAGGCCTGGACCGTGACCCGTGTTGTGCAACAAGCACAGGTCATCTAAGCCTTAAAATTTGTCTTGCGTGGCCCGCTGGTATCTGTGATACTAGCGGGCTTCGTTCATGTGTTGCCGCAGTTTGTCCCCCGCGGACGCCGCGGCCTGTAACGAATGGAAAGTCCATCACCCAAACGTATTGCTCCAGCAGGGGCGGTGCGGCGGGACCAAGACTGACCGCAGGCCCACGGTTCTCCGTGGGGTTTTCTACGGCTTAAGTTGGGAAAGAAAATACTATGATTCAAACCGAAAGCCGGCTCGAAGTAGCCGACAACACCGGTGCTAAGGAAGTTCTGTGCATCAAGGTGTTGGGCGGCTCGAAGCGCCGTTATGCGAGCATTGGCGACATCATCAAGGTCACCGTCAAGGTGGCTGCGCCGCGTGGTCGCGTCAAGAAGGGCGAAATTTACAACGCCGTGGTTGTGCGTACCGCTAAAGGTGTGCGCCGCCAGGACGGTTCCCTGGTCAAGTTCGACGGCAATGCCGCTGTCCTGCTGAACGCCAAGCTGGAGCCGATCGGCACCCGTATCTTCGGACCGGTCACGCGCGAACTGCGTACCGAGAAGTTCATGAAGATCGTGTCGCTGGCACCTGAAGTTCTGTAAGGAGTCGACATGGATAAGATTCGTAAAAACGACGAAGTCATCGTTTTGGCCGGTAAAGACAAGGGCAAGCGTGGCGTCGTTCAAAAGCGTGTAGACGCTGAACACGTCATCGTTGAAGGCGTCAACGTCGCTAAAAAAGCGACCAAGCCTAACCCGATGACCGGTGTTACTGGTGGTATCGTCGACAAGACTATGCCGATTCACGTGTCGAACGTCGCGCTGTTCAATGCTGCGACCGGCAAGGCAGATCGCGTTGGCTTCAAAGACCAGGACGGCAAAAAAGTCCGCGTCTTCAAGTCGAACGGCGAAGTAGTGAAGGGGTAAGATAAATGGCCCGTCTCCAACAAATTTACAAAGACAAAGTCGTCGCCGAGCTGACCGAGAAATTCGGTTACAAGTCGATCATGGAAGTCCCGCGCCTGACCAAGATCACCCTCAACATGGGTCTGTCGGAAGCAGTCGCTGACAAGAAGATCATCGAGCACGCAACTGGCGACCTGACCAAGATCGCTGGCCAGAAGCCGGTCGTTACCAAAGCTCGCAAGGCAATCGCAGGTTTCAAGATCCGCGAAGGCTACCCGATCGGTACGATGGTGACCCTGCGCGGTAACCGCATGTACGAATTCCTGGACCGTTTCATCACCGTGGCCCTGCCGCGCGTGCGTGACTTCCGTGGTGTCAACGGCAAATCTTTCGATGGCCGTGGTAACTACAACATCGGCGTCAAAGAGCAGATCATCTTCCCGGAAATCGATTACGACAAGATCGATGCGCTGCGTGGCATGAACATCTCGATCACCACGACCGCTAAGACCGACGAAGAAGCCAAAGCGCTGCTCGCCGCCTTCAAATTCCCGTTCAGGAACTAAGAGCATGGCAAAACTTGCACTGATTAACCGCGAACAGAAGCGTGCAGACCTGGTGGAGAAATTCGCCGCAAAGCGTGCAGCTCTGAAAGCGATCATCAACGACCAGTCGAAGTCGGAAGAAGAGCGTTACGAAGCGCGCCTGAAACTGCAGGCACTGCCGCGCAACTCGGCCCCGACCCGCCAGCGTAACCGCTGCGCCATCACCGGCCGTCCACGTGGCACCTTCCGTAAATTCGGTCTTGCCCGTACCAAAGTCCGTGAGTTCGCCATGAAAGGCGAAATCCCGGGTATGACCAAAGCTAGCTGGTAATAGGAGAATAAGCAATGAGTATGAGCGATCCTATCGCCGATATGCTGACCCGCATTCGCAACGCACAAGTTGTCCAGAAAACCACGGTTGCAATGCCGTCGTCGAAAGTCAAGGTTGCCATTGCCAACGTCCTGAAGGACGAGGGTTACATTGAAGATTTCGCCGTGACCACCGAAGGTGGCAAGTCGGAACTGAAAATCGGTTTGAAGTATTACACCGGCCGTCCGGTCATCGAGCGCATCGAGCGCGTGTCCCGTCCTGGCCTGCGCGTCTACAAGGGCAAGAACGAAATCCCGTCGGTCATGAATGGCCTGGGCGTGGCAATCGTCTCGACCCCGCAAGGCGTCATGACTGACCGCAAAGCACGTGCTACCGGCGTCGGTGGCGAAGTGCTGTGCTACGTGGCTTAAGGAGTAGACATGTCTCGAGTAGCTAAGATGCCAATCGCCGTCCCGGCAGGTACCGATGTCGCGATCAACGCGTCGTCGATCACCGTCAAGGGCCCGCTCGGCACCCTGACCCAGCCGCTGAACGGCCTGGTCAAAGTGGAAAACAACAACGGCACGCTGACTTTCGACGTGGTGAACGATTCGCGTGAATCGAACGCCATGTCGGGTACCCTGCGCGCCCTGGTCAACAACATGGTTACCGGCGTCACCAAGGGCTTCGAAAAGAAGCTGAACCTGGTGGGCGTGGGCTACAAGGCAGCAGTGCAGGGCAACGCCCTGAACCTGTCGCTGGGCTTCTCGCACCCGGTGCTGCACGCGATGCCGGAAGGCATCACTGCAACCACCCCGACCCCGACCGAAATCCTGATCAAGGGTATCGATCGTCAAAAGGTCGGCCAAGTGGCTGCTGAAGTGCGCGCTTACCGCTCGCCTGAGCCTTACAAGGGCAAGGGTGTCCGTTATTCGGACGAAGTGGTGAAGCTTAAAGAAACCAAGAAGAAATAATCGGAGCTGACATGGACAAGAAACAATCGCGTCTGCGTCGCGGACGTCAAACCCGCATCAAGATCGCCCAGCTGGGCGTGAACCGTCTGTCGGTTCACCGCACCAACCTGCACATCTATGCGAACCTGATCAGCCCGGACGCAAAGGTGCTGGTGTCGGCCTCGACGCTGGAAGCAGAAGTCCGCGCTGAACTGGCTGGCAAGACCGGCGCCGGCGGCAACGCTGCCGCTGCTGCCCTGGTCGGCAAGCGCGTCGCTGAAAAAGCACTGAAAGCAGGAATCACCGAAGTTGCGTTCGACCGCTCGGGTTTCCGTTACCACGGCCGTGTGAAGGCGCTGGCGGAAGCCGCGCGTGAAGCCGGTCTGAAGTTCTAAGGAAGAATCGTCATGGCAAAAATGCAAGCAAAAATGCAAAGCGACAAGCCGGATGATGGCATGCGCGAGAAAATGATCGCGATCAACCGCGTCACCAAAGTGGTGAAGGGTGGTCGTATCATGGGTTTTGCAGCGCTGACCGTTGTCGGTGACGGCGATGGCCGCATCGGCATGGGCAAGGGCAAGTCGAAGGAAGTTCCTGTCGGCGTGCAAAAAGCGATGGAAGAAGCCCGCCGCAACCTGATCAAGGTGCCCCTCAAGAACGGTACGCTGCATCACATGGTGTCGGGCCGTCACGGCGCCTCGCGCGTCATGATGATGCCGGCCAAGCCTGGTACCGGCGTGATCGCTGGTGGCGCAATGCGCGCTATCTTCGAGGTGATGGGCGTGACCGACGTGGTCGCCAAGTCGACCGGTTCGTCGAACCCGTACAACCTGGTTCGCGCGACCCTCGACGGTCTGTCGAAAATGAGCACTGCATCCGACATCGCTGCCAAGCGCGGCAAGTCGGTTGAAGACATCCTGGGTTAAGGGGAACACACATGGCAAACACTGTCAAAGTTCAGCTCGTCAAGGGCTTGATCGGTACCCGTCAGGATCACCGTGCTACCGTCCGCGGTCTGGGTCTGCGTCGTGTCAACTCGGTCTCCGAGCTGCAGGACACCCCGTCCGTGCGTGGCATGATCAACAAAGTCGCGTACCTCGTTAAAGTTGTTTCGTAAGCCGCGGCTTACGTACGGAGAAATCAATGGAACTCAATACCATTCAACCAGCTGAAGGCGCCAAGCACGCGAAGCGTCGCGTTGGTCGCGGTATCGGCTCGGGCCTGGGCAAGACTGCCGGCCGCGGTCACAAGGGTCAGAAATCGCGTTCGGGCGGCTTCCACAAAGTCGGCTTCGAAGGCGGTCAGATGCCTCTGCAGCGCCGTCTGCCGAAGCGTGGCTTCAAGTCGCTGAACGCAACGTTCAAGGCTGAAGTCCGTCTGTCGGACCTGAACAACCTGGCTGTCGGCGACATCGACATCCTGGTGCTCAAAGCAGCAGGCATCCTGCCGGTGGTGGCACGCGACGTGCGCGTCATCCTGTCGGGCGAGATCACCAAAGCGGTGACCCTCAAAGGCCTGAAGGCAACTGCCGGCGCGAAAGCGGCGATCGAAGCAGCTGGCGGTTCGGTCGCTTAATTGCGGCCCTGCCTGATCGGAGCAAAAATTGGCGACTAATTCACAACTTGGTAAAAGCGCCGCTTCCGGCTTCCCCTGGGGTCGGCTGTGGTTTTTGCTTGGCGCATTGGTCGTGTACCGCATCGGTGCTCACATCCCGGTCCCCGGGATTGACCCGGTGCAGCTGGCAGCGCTGTTCAAGCAGAACGAAGGCGGCATCCTGGGCATGTTCAACATGTTCTCGGGTGGCGCCCTGTCCCGCTTTACCGTGTTCGCCCTCGGCATCATGCCTTACATTTCGGCTTCGATCATCATGCAGCTTGCATCGATCGTCTCGCCGCAACTCGAGGCGCTGAAGAAAGAGGGCGAATCCGGCCGCCGCAAGATCACCCAGTACACCCGTTACTTCACGGTGGCACTGGCGCTGTTCCAGGCGTTCGGTATCGCGGTCGCGCTCGAAGCGCAGCCTGGCCTCGTGCTCGATCCGGGCATGGGCTTCCGCTTCGTCACGGTGACGACGCTCCTGACCGGCACCATGTTCCTCATGTGGCTGGGCGAGCAGATTACCGAGCGTGGTCTTGGCAACGGTATTTCGATCATCATTTTTGCCGGTATCGCAGCAGGTCTGCCGTCGGCCCTGGGTGGCCTGTTCACCCTGGTCTCGAACGGTTCGATCAGCAGCATCGCCGCGATCATCATCGTTGCACTGGTGGTGCTCGTGACGTATGCCGTCGTGTTCGTGGAACGCGGGCAGCGCAAGATCCTGGTGAATTACGCTAAACGTCAAGTCGGCAACAAGATCTACGGTGGCCAAACCAGCCACCTGCCCTTGAAGCTGAACATGGCCGGCGTGATCCCACCGATCTTCGCCTCGTCGATCATCCTGTTCCCGGCGACGATCGTCGACTGGTACACGCGAGGCAAGGACGCCAGCGGCCCGTTCGTCGGGTTCCTGAAAGACCTGGCCGCTTCGCTGACTACCGGTGAGCCGATCCACGCGTTGCTGTATGCGGTGGCGATTGTGTTCTTCTGCTTCTTCTACACCGCGCTGGTATTCAACAGCAAGGAAACGGCGGACAACTTGAAGAAGAGCGGCGCGTTTGTTCCGGGCATCCGTCCGGGCGAGCAGACCGCACGCTACATCGACAAGATCCTGATGCGCCTGACCCTGGCCGGTGCAGTCTATATCACCCTGGTGTGCCTGGTGCCGGAGTTCATGACCTCGCAGTGGAAAGTTCCTTTCTACTTCGGTGGCACGTCGCTCCTGATCGTTGTAGTGGTGACGATGGACTTCATGGCACAAGTGCAGAACTACGTCATGTCGCAACAATATGAATCACTGTTGCGGAAGGCGAATTTCAAGGGCGGAATTCCGTCGCGATAAGCGAGGAAGGCATAGACCGAATGGCAAAAGACGACGTCATCCAAATGCAAGGGGAGATTCTCGAGAATCTCCCGAACGCAACATTTCGCGTGAAGCTGGAAAACGGGCACGTGGTACTGGGACATATCTCGGGTAAAATGCGCATGAATTACATCCGCATTCTCCCGGGTGACAAGGTGACGGTGGAGTTGACTCCGTACGACCTGTCCCGGGCTCGCATTGTGTTCCGCACCAAGTAAAAATCATTAAAGTAAACGAACCGAAGAGAGTGCAAAATGAAAGTTAACGCTTCAGTCAAGCGGATCTGCCGCAACTGCAAGATCATCAAGCGCAAGGGCGTGGTCCGTGTGATCTGCGTCGAGCCGCGTCACAAGCAGCGTCAAGGTTAAGAGGAATAACGAATGGCACGTATTGCAGGGGTTAACATCCCAAATCATCAGCACACTGTTATCGGCCTGACGGCGATCTACGGTGTTGGCCGTCCACGTTCGCAGAAGATCTGCGACGCAACCGGTATCGCGACCAACAAGAAGGTCAAGGACCTGGACGACAACGAACTCGAGAAGCTGCGTGACGAAGTCGCGAAGTTTGTCGTGGAAGGCGACCTGCGCCGCGAACTGTCCATGAACATCAAGCGTCTGATGGACCTGGGCTGCTACCGCGGCATGCGTCACCGTAAGGGCCTGCCAGTGCGCGGTCAGCGTACCCGTACCAATGCACGTACCCGCAAGGGCCCGCGCAAGGCCGCACAATCGCTGAAGAAATAATCTAGGAACCGACCATGGCCAAGCAACAGAGCAGCGCAGCAGCAGCCCGCGTGCGCAAGAAAGTCAAGAAGAACGTCGCCGAGGGCATCGCCCACGTCCACGCGTCCTTCAACAACACCATCATCACGATCACCGACCGTCAGGGCAATGCTCTGTCGTGGGCAACCTCGGGCGGCGCAGGCTTCAAGGGTTCGCGCAAATCGACCCCGTTCGCAGCGCAGGTTGCTGCCGAAGCCGCCGGCAAGGTTGCTCAGGAATCGGGCGTGAAGAACCTGGAAGTGCGTATCAAGGGCCCAGGCCCAGGCCGTGAATCGGCTGTGCGCGCACTGAACAACCTGGGCATCAAGATCACCGAGATCCAGGACGTTACCCCGGTTCCGCACAACGGCTGCCGTCCGCCGAAGCGTCGTCGTATCTAATACGAGGTCGCTGACGCTGAGGTAGGGCGGTCTCCGGACCGTCCTGCGTCGCGGAATGCCAACGACGGGGCCTCGCGCCCCCAAAGAGCGTGTGAAAAAGCGGCCAGGGCAAGGCGCTTCGTCGAAGACAGTACGCGAGTACGGCGAGACGAAGCAACGCAGCCATGGACGAATTTTTCACACGCTCGTTGTGTTTTATGAGATTGGCCGGTGCAGTGCCCTGAAAATGGGTTATACTGCCCGGCTCTTGTCGTCTGCCGTATTCACGGCGGGCGGTTTTTTAAGCCACGTCCGCTCTCATGCAGAAGCGGACTAGCGCCTGCCGCATCGCTTGCGATGCCTCTGGGGCGTGATTAATTTTAAAAGGTATTCAACGTGGCACGTTATATCGGACCAAAAGCAAAACTGTCGCGCCGTGAAGGCACTGACCTATTCCTGAAGAGCGCACGCCGCTCGCTCGATTCGAAGTGCAAACTGGACGTCAAGCCAGGCCAGCACGGCGTCAAGTCGGGTGCCCGCACCTCGGACTACGGCAACCAGCTGCGTGAAAAGCAGAAGGTCAAGCGCATGTACGGCGTCCTCGAGCGTCAGTTCCGCCGCTACTTCGCTGAAGCATCGCGCAAGAAGGGCAACACCGGCGAAACCCTGCTGAAGCTGCTGGAAGCCCGCCTGGACAACGTCGCTTACCGCATGGGCTTCGGCTCGACCCGCGCCGAAGCACGCCAGCTGGTGAGCCACAAGGCCTTCACCGTGAACGGCAACGTCGTGAACATCGCTTCGTACCAGGTCAAGACCGGCGACGTGATCGCTGTGCGCGAAAAGGCCAAGAAGCAAGTGCGTATCCAGGAAGCCCTGTCGCTGGCTGAACAAGTCGGCATGCCGAGCTGGGTGTCGGTCGACAGCAAGAAGATGGAAGGCACCTTCCGTTCGTTCCCGGAACGTAACGAGATCGCTGCTGACGTCAACGAAGCGCTGATCGTCGAACTGTACTCGCGTTAATTGACTTTTTGGACGACGCAAGTCGTTCAAAAAGTCACCCCGGCGCAGGCCGGGGCCCAAGTTTGGTGGCTATGCTGCGAACTTGGATCCCGGCCTTCGCCGGGATGACGGAGTGGTGTGCGAGCGCAGCAACCTAGGGTTGGCATCGCACAGGAACAGCTTCCCATCTCTCCGTCATCTCCGAATTCGTCTCACCGCCTGCTCGCCGAGCAGGCGCTTTATCTTTAATGCCATCAGCCTTATCGGTGTAACGAGCCGAGGGTATTGAAAAGGACATTTCATGCAAAACAGTCTGTTGAAACCACGTATCATCGATGTCGAAGCACTCGGTGCCGGCCACGCAAAAGTCGTGATGGAGCCGTTCGAGCGTGGTTATGGTCACACCCTGGGCAACGCGCTGCGTCGCGTGCTGCTGTCGTCGATGGTTGGCTACGCGCCGACCGAAGTGACGATTGCCGGTGTCGTGCACGAGTACTCGTCGCTGGACGGCGTGCAGGAAGACGTCGTCGACCTGCTGCTGAACCTGAAGGGCGTGGTCTTCAAAGTCCACAACCGTGACTCCGTCACCCTGACCCTGAAGAAGGAAGGCGAAGGCGCCGTGCTGGCGTCGGACATCGACCTGCCGCATGACGTGGAACTGATCAACCCGGATCACGTGATCGCTCACCTGACCGCCGGCGGCAAGCTGGACATGCAGATCAAGGTCGAGAAGGGCCGCGGCTACGTTCCTGGTAACGTGCGTCGCCTGTCGGAAGACACCAACAAGACCATCGGCCGCATCATCCTGGACGCATCGTTCTCGCCAGTGCGCCGCGTGTCCTACGCCGTGGAATCGGCCCGTGTCGAACAGCGTACCGACCTGGACAAGCTGATCATCAACATCGAAACCAACGGCGTCATCACCCCGGAAGAAGCGATCCGCCAGTCGGCACGCGTCCTGGTGGACCAGCTGAACGTGTTCGCCGCCCTGGAAGGCACCGAAGCCGCCGCCGAAGCACCGTCGCGTGCTCCGCTGGTCGATCCGATCCTGCTGCGTCCGGTCGACGACCTGGAACTGACCGTCCGTTCGGCAAACTGCCTGAAGGCCGAAAACATCTACTACATCGGCGACCTGATCCAGCGTTCGGAAAATGAACTGCTGAAGACGCCGAACCTGGGCCGCAAGTCGCTCAACGAAATCAAGGAAGTCCTTGCTTCGCGCGGCCTGACCCTGGGTATGAAGCTGGAAAACTGGCCGCCTGCAGGCCTGGAGAAGTAATTGCTGTACCTGCCCGGACAATGTTGTCCGGGCAGTTTTAAACCCGTAGAACCGGTCCGCGGACATGCGCAAGCATGGACGATCGAAGAACTGGAATTAAACACTCGAAAGGAAGTACCATGCGTCACCGTCACGGCCTCCGTAAGCTGAACCGTACCTCGTCCCACCGCCTGGCAATGCTGCGCAACATGACCGTCTCGCTGCTGCGTCATGAAGCCATCAAGACCACCGTGCCGAAAGCCAAGGAACTGCGTCGCGTCATCGAACCGATCCTGACCCTGGGCAAGACCGACACCCTGGCCAACAAGCGCCTGGCATTCGCTCGCCTGCGCGATCGCGAAATGGTGCAGAAGCTGTTCGCTGAACTCGGCCCACGTTACGCCAACCGTAACGGCGGCTACCTGCGCATCCTGAAAATGGGTTTCCGCGTGGGCGACAACGCGCCTATGGCCTACGTCGAACTGCTGGACCGTCCGGAAGTCACCTCGGCTGAAGAAGCACCGACCGCCGAGTAATCGCTTCCCGCGTCAAAAGAACCAGGCCTCGTGCCTGGTTTTTTTTCGCCTGCGAAAACGGTGTACCATGCCGGTGCGCTGAAACAACTCCCTGACACCATGTCCGACTCGCTCCACCGCCTTGCCCGCTTCCTGATCGCCTGCCTGTCCCTGTTCTCCGTCCTGATCGCAGGCGCCGGCAGCGTGCGCGCCGCGGACGACTTCCTCGACCCCGCGATCGCCTTCCGTTTCGAGGCGCGCATGGCCGATCCGCAGACAGTCGAAGTGCGCTACCAGATCGCCGAGGGCTACTACATGTACCGCGAGCGCTTCGCCTTCCGTGCGAATGGCATCAAGCTCGGACCGCCGGAGATCCCGCCGGGGAAGGTGAAGTTCGACGAGACCTTCCAGAAAGATGTCGAGACCTACAAGGGTGAACTGCTCATTCGCATCTCGGTCGAGGGCAGTGGGCCGTTCACGCTGACGGCAGCCAGCCAGGGCTGCGCCGATGCGGGCCTGTGCTATCCGCCGCAGGAACACAGTGCCCAGCTGGCGGCCGGTGATGGCGCCGCGTCGGCGCCTGTGCTGCCGATCGGCGCCAATGCACCGCAGATGTCGACGGCGCCCCCGGTCCAGGCGCCCGCCGCCGCGGCCCAGCCCTCCGAGATGGCCGGCATTGCCGGCATCCTCGAAGGCGGCCGCCTGCTGGCCATCGTCCCGGCCTTCGTCCTGCTCGGCCTGGGCCTGGCCTTCACGCCCTGCGTGCTGCCGATGGTGCCGATCCTGTCCTCGATCATCGTCGGCGAGGGCCGCCAGGCCGGCCGCGCGCGCGGCTTCATCCTGTCGGCGACCTACTCGCTCGGCATGGCGATCGTCTACACGGCGCTCGGCGTCGCCGCCGGCCTGGCCGGGGAGGGGCTGGCCGCCGCCCTGCAAAATCCCTGGGTGCTGGGCGCCTTCGCCGTGCTGATCGTGGCGATGGCGATGTCGATGTTCGGCTTCTACGAGCTGCAGATGCCGGCCGCGCTGCAGACGCGCCTGGCCGGCGCTTCCGGCCGCCAGTCCGGCGGCAAGCTGGCCGGCGTGTTCGCGATGGGCGCCATCTCGGCCCTGATCGTCGGTCCCTGCGTAGCGGCGCCGCTGGCCGGTGCCCTGGTCTACATCAGCCAGACGCGCGACGTGGTCATCGGCGGTGCCGCGCTGTTCGCGATGGCGGTCGGCATGAGCATTCCGCTGCTGCTGGTCGGCGTGTCGGCCGGCTCGCTGCTGCCGCGCGCAGGCGCCTGGATGGAATCGGTCAAGCGCCTGTTCGGCGTGCTGATGCTGGCAATGGCCTTGTGGCTGGTGTCGCCGGTGCTGCCGCCGCTGGTGCAAATGCTGGGCTGGGCCGCGCTGCTGCTTGGCTACGGCTTCTACCTGATGCGCCGGCACCGCCACTGGGCTTCGATGGCCGCCGGCGCGGCCTTCGCCGTGCTGGGGGCGGTGCAGCTGGTCGGCGCCGCCACCGGCGGACGCGACGCGCTGGCGCCGCTGGCCCACCTGACGGGCGGAGCCCACCAGGGCCTGGTGTTCAAGCGCATCAAGACCGTGGACGAGCTCGACCGTGAGCTGGCCAATACCGGCGGCAAGAGCGTCATGCTCGACTTCTATGCCGACTGGTGCGTGTCCTGCAAGGAGATGGAGAAGCTGACCTTTATCGACCCTGCAGTGCAGGCGAAGCTCGCCAATACCATCCTGCTGCAGGTGGACGTCACCGCCAACGATGCCCAGGACAAGGCAATGCTGAAACGCTTCAAGCTGTTCGGGCCGCCCGGGATCATCCTGTTCGACAGGGAAGGGCAGGAAATCCCGGACAGCCGGGTGATCGGCTACCAGGACGCGCGCAAATTCCTCGTCTCGCTGCAAAAACTGGATCGCTGAGCTGGCCGGCTTGTTGCAGCGACGCCATATCGGCAAAAATTAACTGTTTCCTTTAGACAAAGAAAATGTCCATGCGGGCATATTCGTCGGGATAATGAAGTCAGCATATCTCCCCCGTCGAGCTCGCCATGGAAACGATGTTTGAAGAATTCGAGTCTTTCGATTCGAGCCCGCCGCCGCGGCCGGTTGCGCAAACCTCGCCCCTGGTTCGCCTGCAATACCTGATCGACAACACCCCGGCGATTGTCTACAGTGCGGTACCCACCGGCGACTTCAAGCTGACCTTTGTCAGCAAGAATGCCTACCGCGTGCTCGGCCACCGGACGGAGGACATGCTGGCCGATCCGAACTTCTGGTTCGACCATATCCACCCGGAAGATGCACCGAATATCTTCTCCAGCCTGGCCTTGCTGTTCGTCGAGGGCGAGCGGACCTACGAATACCGGTTTCGCTCGGCCAGTGGAGAGTACCTGTGGATGCGCGACCAGCTGCGCCTGATCCGCGACGAGCACGGGACGCCCATCGAGGTGATCGGCTCGCTCAGCGACATCAGTGCGCGCAAGCGCATGGAACAGGAGCAGGAAGGCCTGATCGCCCGCCTGCGCGAAGCACACGAGCAGCTGCTGCAGTCCGAAAAGATGGCGTCCATCGGCCAGCTGGCCGCCGGCGTCGCTCACGAAATCAACAACCCCCTGGGCTTCGTCAACAGCAACATGGGGTCGCTGAAAAGGTACCTCAACACGCTGCTGGCGGTGGTGGCGGCCCATGGCAGGGCGGTCAGGCAGGCGGCGCCGGGCAGCGTGCTGGAGGCGCGCTTCGACGCCATCGCGCGCGAAACGGACCTGGCCTTCCTGCAGGAGGAGGTGGCCGCCCTGGTGGCGGAGTCGCTCGAAGGCCTGAAGCGGGTGCGCGAAATCGTCCAGGCGCTCAAGGATTTTTCGCACATGGGCGACACCGACTGGCAGAGCGCCGACCTGCACGCCGGTCTCGACAGCACATTGAATATCGTCGCCAATGAGATCAGGTACAAGGCGACGGTCGAGAAGCGCTATGGCAGCCTGCCTTTCGTCACCTGCCTGCCGTCGCAGCTGAACCAGGTCTTCATGAACCTGCTGGTCAATGCCGCCCACGCGATCCGCGAGCGCGGCGTCATTACCATCACCACCGGCGTCGATGGCGACTGGGTGTGGGTAGCCGTCAGCGACACCGGCTGCGGCATCCCGCCGCAGAACATGAATCGCATCTTCGAGCCCTTCTTCACGACCAAGCCCGTCGGCAGCGGTACCGGCCTGGGCCTGTCGCTTTCCTATAGCACGGTCAGCAAACACGGCGGACGCATCGATGTCGAGTCGGAAGTCGATGCGGGCACCACCTTCACGGTTCGCCTGCCCATGCTTCCCCCCGCCAGCGCCGAGGCCTGAGCAACAAAAAAAGGACGCCTGAGGGCGTCCTTCGTCATTCAGGCGTCGCGCGCTCAGCCCTGCATCATGCCGTGGCCGCCATGGCCGCGATGATGACGGCCGCCGCGGCGCTGCTGCTGCTCGTCGAAGACCTTGCGCTGTTCCGGGCTCAGGGCCGCGTACAGGCTGTTCAGGGCCGACAGGCGGGCTTCCATGCGGGCGGTGCGCTGCTTCTGCATCGCGATGCGGCGCTCCAGGCGCTGCGGCGCGGTGAGGGCGGCACGCTGCTCCTTGCTCAGGCGCTGGCCGGCACGTTCACCCTGTTGCGGCGGGGTCATGCTGGCCACGAAGGCCTGCCACACCGGCTGCTGGGCCGGGGTCAGCTTCAGTGCATCGGCCAGCTTGGCCTGGCGGGCAGCATGCATTTCGGCGCGCTTGGCGTGGCGCTCGGCCATCTTCGCCTGGCGTTGTTCGGGCGACAGGGCGCGGAATTCAGCGCGCTTGGCCTGACGCTCTTCCTTGCTGATGGCGTGGCCGTGGCGGCCTTCAGCAGGCGCGCCGGTCTGGGCTTGGACGCCCAGCGAAGCGCCGGCGATGCCGAATGCGGCGAGGACGATGACGATGTTTTTGCGGACGGTGTTCATTGTGTTTTCCTTGGTGAGAGTCTGGTGGGTGTGCACTTTGCATCCGGACTGCTCGCTGCACGGTTCCCATCATCGACCTAAACTGTAACCGAGGAATTTCCCCTGTCCGATACTTTGTATCAATATGTTTCGGGCCTATCGGCATATACAAGCCGATACAAAACCGCTGTCCATGCTTCCCATAGATGCGGATAATTGCGGTTATGGACAATCCCTCTACGATCTTGATCGTCGACGACGACCGCGACATCCGCACCCTGCTCGCCGACTACCTGGAATCGAACGGCTACCGCACCATGTCGGCCGCCGACGGCACCGGCATGTGGAAGGCCCTCGACGACGCCCGCCCCGACCTCATCGTGCTCGACCTGAACATGCCGGGCGACGATGGCCTGACCCTGTGCCGCAAGCTGCGCGCCACCTCCAGCCTGCCGGTCATCATGCTGACCGCCCGCAGCGAGCCGCTCGACCGCATCCTCGGCCTCGAGATGGGCGCCGACGACTACCTGCCGAAACCCTTCGAGCCGCGCGAACTGCTGGCGCGCATCCGCAGCGTGCTGCGCCGCTCGCACGCGATGCCGTCCAATGCCCCGTCCGAGAGCGTGCAGCAGATGCGTTTCTCCGGCTGGACCCTCGACCTCACCGCGCGCCACCTGCTCAACCCGCAGGGCGTGGTCATCATGCTGTCGGGCGCCGAGTTCCGCCTGCTGCGCGTCTTCCTGGAGCACCCGAACCGCGTGCTCAACCGTGACCAGCTGCTCAACCTCACCCAGGGCCGCGACGCCGACCCCTTCGACCGCTCGATCGACATCCAGATCAGCCGCCTGCGCCAGAAGCTGGGCGAAGACGCACGCATGCCGCAGATCATCAAGACCGTGCGCAACGGCGGCTACGTGCTGGCCGGCCAGGTGACGGTGGAGCCGTCCGCGTGAAAGCTTTCCTCGGATCGATGACGGGGCGCGTATTCATCACGCTGTTGCTCGGTATCCTGATCTCGGCAGCACTGACCCAGCTGGCCGCCGACCTCGAGCGCCAGCGGGTGGTCCAGCAGCAGCGCGACCAGCACGTGCTCGAGCGCGCCGAACAACTGGTGATGGCCACCGAAATCGTGCCGACCTCGGCGCGTTCGGTCTACCTGTCGGTGGCCAACCGTCCCGGCCTGCGCCTGGAAGTCGGGGCGCCCGAGCCGCTGGCCGGCGTGCCGACCGGCTTCGCCCGCGCGCTGGCGGCGCGCCTGGGCGACGGCTACGGCATCACCTCGGCGGCCAGCCGCCCGGCCTCGTGCGAGATGCCGCACCAGTTGCCGGTGCTGTACGGCCTGCTGAGCGTGCAGTGGCGCGGCGCCTGCGAGATGCTCAACGTGCGCCTGCGCGACGGCGAGGAACTGCGCCTGTCGGTACTGCCCCCGCGCACCGCCATCACCGGTCCCGAGACCGACTACCGCACCACCATCGGCCTGTTCCTGTTCAGTATTGCCGCGCTGGCCTACGTGGTGGCGCGCATGACCACCCGCCCGCTCAAGGTGCTGGCGCGGGCCGCCCAGGACCTGGGCCATGACATCAACCGCGCGCCGCTCGAACTGACCGGCGCCAGCGAGATCCGCCAGGCCAGCGCCGCCTTCAATGCGATGCAGGCGCGGATCCGCCAGTACATCTTCCAGCGTACCCAGATGCTGGCGGCGATCACGCATGACCTGCAGACGCCGCTGACCCGCATGCGCCTGCGCCTGGAGAAGGTGTCGGACACGGAATTGCAGGAACGCCTGATCGGCGACCTGTCGGCCATGCAGGAAATGGTGCGCGAAGGCCTGGTGCTGGCGCGCAGCATGGACACCACCGAGAACATGCAGATGCTCGACCTCGATTCGCTGCTCGAGGCCGTGTGCGCCGATGCCGTCGATGCCGGCCAGCAGGTGGCACTGAAGGGGCAGGCCGGCATTGCCCTGCTGGGCCGACCGCTGGACCTGCGCCGCTGCCTCGGCAACCTGATCGACAACGCGGTGAAGTACGGCCGCGATGCACGCGTCTGCGTCGAGCGTATGGGCGGCGCGGCGCGCGTGCGCATCCGCGACAGCGGCCCCGGCATCCCGGCGGGCGAGCTGGGCCGGGTGTTCGACCCGTTCTACCGCGTCGAAACCTCGCGCTCGCGCGAGTCGGGTGGTACCGGCCTCGGCCTGACCATCGCCCGCAACATCGCCGAACAGCATGGCGGCAGCATCGCGCTGGCCAACCATCCGGAAGGCGGCCTGGAAGTGACGCTGGTGCTGCCCGAGTATTACCCGAACAAGTAATCATACTGAATACACAATCCTGATACATGGCCGTGCGAGAATGCAGCGCGGCGCAGGGCGCTTAACACAAGAGAAAGAGCCGCAGGGACTGGCGGCAAGGGACGAACATGAAAAAGAAGAACGCGGGATTCATCGTGGGTGTCGTGGCGCTGGCCGTCGCCGGTGCCTGGTACCTGAACAAGGGTGACGGCGCCCACGCCGACAATGGCCAGGGCGGCAAAGGCCCGGGCGGCAAGGGCGGCATGCCGCCGACCACCGTCAACGTGATCGCGCCGCAGCGCCAGGACGTCGGCGTCGAGCTGTCCGCGAACGGCACCGTGACCCCGGTGCGCACCGTCGACCTGCATCCGCAGACCACCGCCACCATCCGCCAGGTGCATATCCGCGAAGGCCAGTTCGTCAAGGAAGGCCAGCTCATGTTCTCGCTCGACGACCGCGCCGACCGCGCCAACGTCGCCCGTGCCGAAGCGCAAGTGGCGCAGAACCGCGCCACCCTGGCCGACCTCGAGCGCCAGTACAAGCGCAGCCAGGAACTGTCCTCCCAGGGTTTCCTGTCCCAGAGCGCCGTCGACTCCCTCAAGAGCCAGGTCGACGCGGCCCGTGCCCTTGTGCAGAGCAATACCGCAGCCTCGCGCGCCAGCCAGGTCAGCGCCAGCTACACCAGCATCCGCGCCCCGATGTCGGGCCGCGTCGGCGCCATCGACATCCATCCCGGCGCCCTGGTGCAGCCGGCCACCTCGCTGACCACCATCACCCAGCTGGATCCGATCGACGTCTCGTTCAACATGCCGGAATCCGCGCTCGGCGCACTGCTGACGGCGCAGCGCGCAGGCAAGGTGGCGGTCCAGGCCTCGACCGGCGGCGACGCCAAGCCGGTCATCGGCGAGCTGAAGTTCGTCGACAACGCGGTCGACCCGGCCGCCGGCACCATCCGCGTGAAAGCCCAGTTCGCCAATCCGGAATCCAGCCTGTGGCCGGGCCAGTACGTGAGCACCCGCGTCACGGTCCAGACCATCCGCGACGCCGTCGTGATTCCGCAGAACGCGATCATCACCAGCACCCAGGGCACCTTCGTCTACGTGGTGGGCGAGGGCAACGAAGCGAAACAGGTCAAGGTGGCGCGCCTGCACGGCTTCGGCGAGTATGCTGCCGTGACCGGTCTGCAAGGGAGCGAGAAGGTCATTACCGAGGGCAAGCAGAACCTGCGTCCGGGCGGCAAGGTACGCCTCGCCGGTGCCAAGAAGGGTGACAAGGCATGAACCTGTCGGAACTATGTATCCGCCGTCCCGTGATGGTGGTCCTGATGTCGATCAGCCTGATCCTGGTCGGCGTCCTGGCCTACATGCACATCCCGGTCGCGGCGCTGCCGAGCTATAACACGCCGGTCATCAACGTCAACGCCAACCTCGCGGGCGCCAGCCCGGAGAACATGGCCTCGTCGGTCGCGCTGCCGCTGGAAAAGCAGTTCGCGACCATCGCCGGCATCAAGATGATCAGCTCGACCAACACCCAGGGCAACACCTCGCTGACGCTCGAGTTCGACGAATCGATCGACGTCAACCAGGCCGCCGTGGACGTGCAGGCCGCGCTGCTGCAGGTCCAGCGCCAGCTGCCGCAGGAAATGACCGACCTGCCGTCCTACCGCAAGATCAATCCGGCCGACGCCCCGATCCTGTTCATGCACATGACCTCGCCGTCGATGGACTTGTCGGAGCTGAATGACTACGCGGAAAACCTGGTCTCGCCGGCGATTTCGACCCTGCCGGGCATCGCCCAGGTGACGGTCAACGGCGGCAAGCGCTTCGCGGTGCGGGTGCGCGCGAAACACGATCTGATGAATGCGCGCAACATCTCGATGTCCGAGCTGGCCACGGCGCTGCGTTCGGCGAATTCGATCACCCCGCTCGGCATCCTGGACGGTCCGACCCAGACCCTGACCATCCAGGGCGGCGGCCAGCTGATGCGCGCCGCCGACTTCGCCGGCCTGATCGTCGCCACCCGCGACGGCCTGCCGGTGCGCCTGCGTGACATCGCCGAGGTCGAGGACAGCTACCAGTCGGTCAAGGCCACGGGCAGCCTGAACGGCGAACGCTCGATCGTGCTGATGGTGCAGCGCCAGCCGAACGCGAATACCGTGCAGGTGGTCGACTCCGTGCGCGAGCTGATGCCGCGCTTCGAGACCCAGCTGCCGCAGTCGATCAAGATCCACCTTGTCAACGACCGTTCGGTCTCGATCCGCGAAGCGATCCACGACGTCAACCTGACCCTGGCCGGCACCATCGTGCTGGTCATCCTGGTGATCTTCCTGTTCCTGCATCGCCTGACCGCGACCTTCATCCCGGCCGTCACCGTGCCGATCTCGCTGCTGGGCGCGCTGTCCCTGCTGTACGCCTTCGGCTACAGCCTCGACAACATCTCGCTGCTCGGCATCACCCTGGCGGTCGGCCTGGTGGTCGACGACGCCATCGTGGTGCTGGAGAACATCGTGCGCCACATGGAGATGGGCAAGAAGCCGATGCAGGCGGCCCTGGTCGGTTCGCGCGAGATGGGCTTTACCATCATTTCGATCTCGATCTCGCTGGTGGCGGTGTTCATTCCGATCTTCTTCATGCCGGGCGTAATCGGCCTGCTGTTCCGCGAGTTCGCGGTGATCGTCGGCCTGGCGGTGCTGGTCTCGGCCGTGGTCTCGCTGACCCTGGTGCCGATGCTGTGCTCGCGCCTGATCAAGCATGGCGGCCACGTCGACCCCAAGGAAATGTCCTGGGTCGGCCGCCGCTTCGAGGCGATGTTCACCAACGTGCGCGACGGCTACGCCCGCACCCTCGACATGGCGCTGCGCCACCGCTTCCTGGTCTTGATGCTGGCACTCGGCACCGTGGTGCTGACCGCCGTGCTGTACACGACCATGCCGAAAGGCTTCTTCCCGGAAGAAGACATCGGCCAGCTCCGCGTGACGGTCGAGGCTTCCGAAGACACGTCCTCGCTGGCGCTGATGAAGCTGCAGGCCCAGGTGGTGGACATCGTGCGCGCCAATCCCCACGTGCAGAACGTCACCTCCTTCAGCGGCGGCGGCAACACCGGCCGCATGTTCCTGGTGCTGAAGCCGCGCGCCGAGCGCCCGCCGATGTCGCTCGTCGTGGACGAGCTGCGCAAGGCCACGCGCCAAGTTGCCGGCGTGCAGGTCTTCCTGTCGCCGGTGCAGAACCTGCAGCTGGGCGGCCGCCAATCCAAGAGCCGCTACCAGTACACGCTGCAGAGCGTGTCGGGCGGCGAAATCGGCGGCTGGGCCGACCAGTTCCTCGAGCGCATGCGCGCCGACCAGCGCTTCCGCGACGTCACCAGCGACTCGCAGAACAAGGCGCTGCAGGCCACCATCGACATCGACCGCGACAAGGCGGCGCTGCTGGGCGTGGAGATGGCCGACATCCGCACCGTGCTGTATGCCTCCTTCGGCGAACGCCAGGTCTCGACCATCTACTCGACCGCGGCCAGCTACTACGTGATCCTGGAAGCGGCGGCCGTCGACCGCTACTACGACGAAGCGCTGTCGCGGGTCTCGGTGCGTTCCAAGAACGGCGACCTGGTGAAACTGTCGAGCTTCGCCACCGTCAAGCGCACGGTCGGCCCGCTGGCGGTCAACCACCAGGGCCAGCTGCAGGCGATCACGCTGGCGTTCAACCTGGCGCCGGATGTGCCGCTGGGCGACGCCACCGCCGCCATCGAGCAGATGGGCCGCGACATGAAGCTGCCGGCCTCGATCATCACCAACTACGGCGGCGACGCGGCGGTGTTCAAGGACACCCAGTCGAGCCAGCTCATCCTGATCATCGCCGCCATCGGCGTGATCTACGTGCTGCTGGGCGTGCTCTACGAGAGCTACATCCACCCGCTCACCATCCTGGCCGGCCTGCCGTCGGCGGCGGTGGGGGCGCTGCTGACCTTGTGGATCTTCGACATGGACCTGACCCTGATCGCCATGATCGGCATCCTGATGCTGATCGGTATCGTCAAGAAGAACGCGATCATGATGATCGACTTCGCCCTCGACGCCCAGCGTAACCAGGGCATGAAGCCGCAGGACGCGATCCGCGAGGCCTGCATCCTGCGCTTCCGCCCGATCCTGATGACGACCCTGGCGGCGATGATGGGCGCGCTGCCGATCGCGCTGGGCATCGGCGCCGGCGCCGAGCTGCGCCAGCCGCTCGGCCTGGCGGTGGTGGGCGGCCTGATCTTCTCGCAGGTGATCACCCTGTACATCACCCCGGTGATCTATTTGTACCTCGACAAGTACAGCGGTACCGGCCCGATGACGGACCGGCAACTGGCCAAGCTGGAAGCGGCACACTGATGGAAACCTGCAGGCGGACTACTTCGCCTGCCGTTTTCCGGCAACGCTAAGCTTCCCCTAAGCTGCGCCGCTGCCATAAAACGGTTAGACTGCGGCTCTCGTGCAGCTTTATTGACAGCCAGGAACCCGTTCGACCTTGCGTGACCATTCCCACATCTACGAAGAGCACAGCGACGTGTGCGCCCACTGCGGCCAGCCACTGCCGATGCGGGGCCGCCCGGTGCTCACGTACGGCCGCAAGGGACTGAACCGCCCGGCGCTGGTCGGCACGATCCTGCTGCACGTCCTGCTGGTCGTGATCTGGTTGTTCCAGCCTGACAAGGATGCGAAGCAGGCCAAGCCGGCCTCGGGCGACGAGGGCAAGGTGGTCTACGTCGCACCAATGCAACAAAAACCGGCGGAGGCGCCGCGAGCGCAGGCGCCGAAACCCTTGCCGATGCCCTCCATCCCGGTGCCGCGCCAGGAGCGGATCGAGATCGCCCGCTTGCCGGACACCATCACCACGCCGCCGGAAGAGCCGGTCAAGGAAACGAAGCCGCCGCAGAAGTTCGACGAGCAAAAGCCGGTCGACATGCAGGACTTCATCAATGCGCGCCGCCGCCAGCGCGGCGCGGCAACCGGCAGCGAGCAGCCGGCGGCCGAGGAAAGCGACGCGGCGAAGGGCATGCGCAATGCACTGGCCAACGTCGCCGCCATCAACGGCCGCGGCCGCGAAGACCGCAACGAGAGCGGCGGCGTGTTCTCGATCTCGAACAAGACTTTCCACAGCATGGACCTGAAGTTCCGCGGCTGGAACCCGAACTTCCAGCGCCGCTGGCTGACGCAGGTGACGGTGGAGCAGGGCAGCGAGCCGGACGTCGAGATCGCCGTGGTCAAGAAGATGATCGAACTGATCCGCCGCGAAAAGACCGGCGACTTCGAATGGGACTCGCACCGGCTGGGACGCATCGTCAAGCTGAGCGCGCGGCCCCAGGATACCGATGCCCTGATGACTTTCCTGTTCAAGGAAATGTTCCCGGAGTACAAGCCGCCACCGCAGTGGCGCTAAGCAGCATTCCTCGTAGCAGACCCAAGCGGCCGTGAAGACAGGCCGGTTCTCCTCGCATACCTGCACTCAAGAAACGCGTTCAATCTGGCGCAATAGTCCGGCGCTAAGGACTGTTGTGCTTGCCCATATGACAAGCGAACTGAAGCGCTTAGGCTGTATTTACGCCTACCGATCCGGATAGGCCAGCCATGTCCGGGGACTGCCTCCGGGCATCGTTCACACTCTACCGGAGAGCACGTCATGATCGACAAGCCATACGAGGTGTGCAATCAGTCGCGCCGCGCCACCCTGAAAGCGGCCAGCCTCGCCCTCTGCACCAGCATGCTGCCGCTTGGCGGCGTGGCCCTTGCCAACACACCGGCGCCACGCTACCGCCGCTACAATGCGTCGGGCCCGCATGGTGCGCGCATGCTGAAAAGCTATGCCAAGGCCGTGCGCGCCATGCTGGCCCTGCCGCCCGAGGATCCGCGCAACTGGTACCGCCAGGCCATCATCCACACGCTGGACTGCCCGCACGGCAACTGGTGGTTCCTGCCATGGCACCGCGCCTACCTCGGCTGGTTCGAACAGATCTGCCGCGACCTGAGCGGCGATCCGCAATTCGCCCTGCCGTACTGGGACTGGACCGCGGAGCAGAAAGTCCCGGCCGGCATGTTCGACGACGTGCTCGACCCCAACCACGCGGCCTACACGGCGACCGCCGGCGATTTCCAGCGCGCCCTGAGCGGCGTGCTCGAAGGCGCCGGCTACTGGTCGCTGCCCGGCGGGAGCTTCAATCCCCGTTCGCAGCTCAGCCAGCTGCTGACGCGCCGCATCCGCTTCGAGCAGGACGTGATGTTCGACATGGTGACCGATCCGCGCGGCCGCATGTTCTTCGACCAGCCGGGCGCGCGCGGCATCCGGCGCGAGCAGCCCGGCTTCTCGCTGGCCACGGCCGACGCCTGCTCCCCGGCCACGATCCAGGCCGCGCTGGCGGCGCCCGATTTCCCCACCTTCGGCAGCCCGAAGACAGCGAATCACAGCACCTCGGCCGGTTTCGGCATCCTGGAAGCCCGGCCCCACAATTCGATTCACCGCTGTGTGGGTTCGCGCGACTGCAATTTCGTCGAGACGCGCGGCTTCATGGCCAGCATGCTGTCCCCGGTGGATCCGATCTTCTTCCTCCACCACGGCAACATCGACCGGCTGTGGGAAGTCTGGGCCCGCCGCCAGATGCGCCTTGGCCTGCCGCACCTGCCGGCCGGTGCCGAGCTGCGCACCGATTTGCCGGACGCAGAGAAATCGGCGGCGGAACGCGCGACCGATTACTACCGCTGGGCGCGTCAGAACTTCCTGTTCTTCGTTGACAAGGAAGGCAGGCCCGTGACCAGGACCCGGACCGAGGACTACACCGCGATGAGCGCCTTCGACTATGGCTACGAGCAGGGTTCCGGCGACGACGCGGTTCCGGCGGCGGTGGCCGTCCCGCGCGGGAAAGCGATGCGCGGGCAGGTCGTCGAGGGCAGCGTGCTCAGGCGGCGGGTCGACAGGGCGCAACCGGCCACGGCGAACGTGCGCTTGCCCGGCACCATGGTCGATGCGGTCAGGACGAGCGGCCAGGTGCTGGTGGCCAACGTCACCCTGAACTTCCCCCAGATGTCGCACGACGCCTACATGGTGATCCTCAATGGGCCGGACGATTTGTCGCACGTGGATGCGTCCAGCCCCCATTACCTGGCAACCATCATGATGTTCGGCCACCGCGGCACCCACGGCGCCCTGACCTATACCTTGCCGCTAAGCGACAAGCTGCGCCAATCGATGCCGGCGGACGGCAGCATCCAGCTGCGCATCGTGCCGATGTGCGGGCCGGATTGCCATGAGGATGGCCATGACCATCATCATCACGATACGGCCCATGGCGAGGCGGTGGAGCTGCTGGCGGTGAACGTCCAGGCTTACTGACGGGGCAAGAAAAAACCGCGCTGAGTGTGAACCGAGCGCGGTTTCTCGTGAGAGGGGAGCTGCTCAGCCCTGCGCCTTCAGCTTGCGCGCCACGTCCAGCGCGAAGTAGGTCAGCACGCCGTCGGCACCGGCGCGCTTGAAGGCCATCATCGATTCCATCATGACCTTGTCATGGTCCAGCCAGCCGTTCTGCGCCGCCGCCTTGATCATCGCGTACTCGCCGCTGACCTGGTAGGCGAAGGTCGGCACCTTGAACTCGTCCTTCACGCGGCGCACCACGTCCAGGTAGGGCATGCCCGGCTTGACCATCACCATGTCGGCGCCTTCGGCCAGGTCGAGCGCGACTTCGCGCAGGGCTTCGTCGCTGTTGGCCGGGTCCATCTGGTAGGTGTTCTTGTCGGCCTTGCCCAGGTTGGCGGCCGAGCCGACCGCGTCGCGGAAGGGGCCATAGAAGCTCGATGCGTACTTGGCCGAATAGGCCATGATGCGGGTGTGGATGTGGCCGTTCGCTTCCAGGGCGTTGCGGATTGCTCCGATCCGGCCATCCATCATGTCCGAGGGCGCCACCACGTCGACGCCGGCCTCGGCCTGCGCCAGCGCCTGGCGAATCAGCATCTCGATGGTCTTCTCGTTGACGATGTAGCCGTTCTCGTCCGGCAGGCCGTCCTGGCCGTGGGTCGTGTAGGGATCGAGCGCCACGTCGGTCATGATGCCCAGTTCCGGGAACCGACGCTTCAGTTCGCGCACGGCGCGCGGCACCAGGCCTTCCGGGTTGGTCGCTTCAATGCCGTCATAGGTCTTGAGCGCGGGATCGCAGACCGGGAACAGGGCCAGCATCGGGATGCCCAGGGCCACGCATTCCTCGGCCACCTTCAGCAGCAGGTCCACCGACACCCGCTCCACGCCCGGCATCGAGGCCACCTGCTGGCGCTGGTTCTCGCCCTCGAGGATGAAGACCGGATAGATCAGGTCCGAGGCGGTGACGACGTTCTCGCGCATCAGGGCGCGCGAGAAGGGATCGCGGCGCATGCGGCGCATGCGGGCGGCAGGGTAGGTGGCGGGGGTGATGATGGTCATATCAATCCAATGCGGTCCAGTGCTGAGTCTGAAGGATTATTCCGAATCCGAATCCGAATCAGGAGCGGCTGCCGAATCCTCGTCGGTGCCGCCGGCTTCCGGCGCTTCGCCGTCCAGCCCCAGCAGTTCGAGGATCTTGGCGTCCGCTTCCTCGATGCCGATGCGCTTGAGCGCCGAGAACAGCTGCACCGTGAAGGGGAAGCCTTCGCCTTCCTCGTCGACGTAGCTGTCGAGGATTTGCCGCGCCTGGCGCAGGGCGTTGGTCTTTTCGTTCTGGTTGAGCTTGTCCGCCTTGGTCAGGATGCAGTGGATCGGCTTGCCGGTAGGGGCGAACCATTCGAGCATCTGGATGTCGAGGTCGGTGAAGGGACGGCGCGAATCCATGATCAGGACCAGCGCGGCCAGCTGCTCGCGGCGCTGGACGTAGTCGCCCAGCAGCTTCTGCCAGTGCAGCTTGGCGTTGCCGGACACTTCGGCGTAGCCGTAGCCCGGCAGGTCGACCAGCAGCGCTTCGATCTCGTCGACCCGGACCGCGTCCTTGCGGTGCTGGCCCACGTGAGCGCCGCCGATCGAAAAGTAATTGATGTGCTGGGTGCGGCCGGGCGTCTTCGAGGCGAACGCCAGGCCCTTCTGGTTGGTGAGAATGTTGATCGCCGTGGATTTGCCCGCATTCGAGCGGCCGGCGAAGGCGATTTCGGGCACTTCCGTGCCAGGGAGATCGCGCAACTGATTAACGGTCGTAAAGAACCGGGCCTGCCAAAGTCTGGACATAAGGGAAGGTGTAAATGACAACGAAATGGCGATGAGGAAACAAAGCTATTGTACAATAAGGGGTTGAACCATGCTCCGCTCCGGGGGAGTACCAAGAAGGCTGCTGCACTGTTTCACTGTAAATCCAAAATTCTGTTTTTGACTTTTTCAGGGTGCTTGAATGAATCGTTTGACGTTTCCGCTTTTGAAGTCCTTGTTGGTTGCAAGCCTGGTCCTGTGCAATAGTGCCTCCGCGGCTACGCCAACCGCCGTCGCCAAGGCCGACCCGGCCAAGGGCGGAACCCTCTACGATGCGGGCGACGCCGCGCGCGGCCTGCCTGCCTGCATGTCCTGCCATGGCGCCGCCGGCAACTCGACCATCGTCGCCAACCCGAAACTCTCGGGCCAGATCGCAGACTACACCCACAAGCAGCTGGTCGACTTCACCACCCCGAACCGCCAGAACCCGGTCATGACGACCTATGCCAAGATGCTGACCGAGGACGAGAAGCGTCACATCGCCGCCTACCTCGCCACCCAGAAGGTCAAGCCGGGCGCCGCCAAGAACAAGGACACCGTCGAGCTGGGCCGCAAGATCTACCGCGGCGGCATCGCCGAGAAGGGCGTCGCCGCCTGCGCCAGCTGCCACGGCGCCACCGCCGGCGGCATCCCGGCCCAGTACCCGCGCCTGTCGGGCCAGCACCAGGACTATACCTACGCCCAGCTGGACGCCTTCAAGAACGGCACCCGCAAGAACAGCATCCAGATGACCACGCTCGCACAGCGCATGTCGCCGGAAGAAATGAAGGCGGTATCCGACTATATCGCAGGCCTCAAATAAGCAGCGCAGGAACGTAAGAACGAAGGGCGGCGGCGCTGAGCTGGCTGCCCTTTTTGCTGTATGCTCGTCGGATTTGCTGGCGCTTTACGGAAGTAGTGGAACATGCGTACCACCGGAATTGAACTGAACACCCGCCGCCGCGGGTTCGCCGAAGCGGTCGAGCTGGTGTCCTCGATGCGCTTCGCCATCAGCCTGCTGACGATCGTCGCCATCGCCTCGGTCATCGGCACCGTCCTCAAGCAGAACGAGCCGATGCCGAACTACGTGAACCAGTTCGGGCCGTTCTGGTTCGAGGTGTTCGCCAAGCTCGGCCTGTACAGCGTGTACTCGAGCTGGTGGTTCCTGCTGATCCTGGTCGTCCTGATCCTCTCCACCGCCCTGTGCGTGGTGCGCAATGCGCCGAAGATGGTGCGCGACATGCGCAGCTGGCGCGAGCACGTGCGCGAAGAATCGCTGCGCAACTTCCACCACAAAGCCGAGTGGAGCGCGCCGCTGGCCCGCACCCTTCTTGCCGCCCAGACCGCCGAACGCCTGCGCCATGCCGGCTATGCCGTCAAGCTGGTCGAGAAGGACGGCGGCCTGCTGGTGGCGGCCAAGAAGGGCGCCGGCAACAAGTTCGGCTACATCTTCGCGCATAGCGCCATCATCGTGATCCTGCTGGGCGGCATGCTCGACTCGGAACTCCCGGTCAAGTTCCAGCAGTGGTTCCTCGGCAAGACGCCCTTCGGCGGCAGCGGCGTGATCGCCGACATCCCGGCCCAGCACCGCCTGGGCACGTCGAACCCCAGCTTCCGCGGCAATACCCTGATCGCCGAAGGCCAGACCAGCAATACGGCGCTGCTGCCCCAGGCCGCGGGCGTGCTGGTGCAGGAGCTGCCGTTCTCGATCAAGCTGGAAAAGTTCCACATCGATTTCTACTCGACCGGCATGCCCAAGCTGTTCGCCAGCGACGTGCTGGTGCGCGACAGCGAGACCGGCAAGACCTTCCCGGCCACGATCAAGGTCAACCATCCGCTGATCTACAAGGGCATCGCCGTCTACCAGTCGAGCTTCGACGATGGCGGCAGCAAGCTCAAGCTCACCGGTTTCCCGATGAGCGGCACGGCCGACAAGGCTTTCCAGATCGAGGGCACGGTCGGCTCGGCCACCGAACTGAAGCAGGGCGGCGAGACCTGGTCGGTCGAATGGTCGGGCTTCCGTCCGTTCAACGTCGAGAACATTGCCGCGAATCAGGACGCCCGCGCGGTCGCGAAAAACACCTCGTTCAACGAGCAGTTCGCCAGCACACTGGGCAAGGCCTCCGGCTCGGCGGCGAAGAACGATGGCGCCAAGGATCTCAAGAACGTCGGCCCGAGCGTGCAGTACAAGCTGCGCGACAAGACCGGCCAGGCGCGCGAGTTCATGAACTACATGCAGCCGCTGACCCTCGAGGGCGCCCAGGTCTACCTGGCCGGCGTGCGCAGCAATCCTTCGGAAAACTTCAGCTTCTTGCGCATTCCGGCCGACAGCGAGTACAGCGTGCGCACCTGGATGCGCCTGCGCGCCGCGCTGGCCGACCCGGCGCTGCGCAGCGAGGCGGCCAGGCGCTATGCGGCGCGGGCGCTGGCGCCGGAGCAGCTTGCGCAGGGCGGGCTGGCGGCGCAGCTGGAAGAATCCGCCGGCCGCACGCTGGCGATCTTCTCCGGCGAGGGCGGCCGTGGCGGTTTCATCGGCGTGTCGCAATTCCTGGAAAAGATTCCGCAGGCGGAGCAGGAAAAGGCCGCCACCATCTTCATGAAGATGCTCAACGGCGCCCTGTGGGAGCTGTGGCAGGCCGCCAATGCGCGCGCCGGCCTGGCGCCGGTCGAGCCGACCGAAGCCAACGGCCGCTTCCTGCAGCTGGCCACGAATGCCCTGTCGGACAGCGTGTTCTACGGCGCCCCGGTCTACCTGCAGCTGGAAGAGTTTGTCGAGGTCAAGGCCTCCGTGCTGCAGATGACGCGTTCGCCGGGCAAGAACATCGTCTACTTTGGCTGCCTGCTGCTGGTGGCGGGCGTGTTCGCAATGTTTTATATTCGTGAACGGCGCATCTGGGTGTGGCTGCGCGATACTGAGGGTGGCGCCCATGCGCTGATGGCCATGAGCACCCAGCGCAAGACGCTCGACTTCGAGCGCGAATTCGACGATTTGAAAGAAAAACTGCCGCAGCCGGCTTGAAGCCGCGGCAAGGAGACCACGATGGAACTGTCGCAAACACAAGCCGGCCAGACCAAGGCCTATGTCCAGCAGCCGGGATTTTTCCGCAGCCTGAACGCGATCGACTGGCTGTACGGCGCCGCCCTGCTGGCGGCCGCGCTGTTCGCGCTGAACCGCTACGCCCACCACATGGACATCTACGAGCAGGTGATCCTGGTCCTCACCGCGCCGACCTTCGCGCTGCTGGGCTGGCACTGGAAGCCGATGCGCTGGCTGCTGCCGCTGGTCGCCGTGCTGTCGCTGTGGGCGATCTCGCAGTACGGCGGCGCCATCGATGCCGCCAACCAGAAATTCTTCCTGAAATACATGCTGTCGAGCCAGTCCGCCATCCTGTGGATGAGCGCGCTGTTCGTGTTCTCGACCGTGTTCTACTGGCTGGGCCTGGTCAGCCGTTCGGCATTCGGCGGCTCGATCGGCAGCAAGCTGTGCTGGGCGGGCGTGGTGCTGGGTGCCACCGGCATGATGGTGCGCTGGTACGAGTCCTACTTGCTGGGGCCGGACGTGGGTCACATCCCGGTGTCGAACCTGTATGAAGTATTCATCCTGTTCTCGCTGATCACCGCGCTGTTCTACCTGTATTACGAGCAGCGCTACGCCACCCGCCAGCTGGGCCCCTTCGTGCTGCTGATCATCTCGGCCGCAGTCGGCTTCCTGCTGTGGTACACGGTGTCGCGCGACGCCGCCCAGATCCAGCCGCTGGTGCCGGCCCTGCAGAGCTGGTGGATGAAGATTCACGTGCCGGCCAACTTCATCGGCTACGGCACCTTCGCCCTGGCTGCGATGGTCGGCACCGCCTACCTGCTGAAATCCCACGGCATCCTGGCCGACCGTCTGCCGGCGCTGGAAGTGCTGGACGACGTCATGTACAAGTCGATCTCGGTCGGCTTCGCCTTCTTCACGGTCGCGACCATCCTGGGCGCCCTGTGGGCGGCCGAAGCCTGGGGTGGCTACTGGTCCTGGGACCCGAAGGAAACCTGGGCGCTGATCGTCTGGCTCAACTACGCGGCCTGGCTGCACATGCGCCTGATGTCGGGCCTGCGCGGCCGCGTGGCGGCCTGGTGGTCGGTGGTGGGCTTGCTGGTGACCACCTTCGCCTTCCTGGGCGTGAACATGTTCCTGTCGGGGCTGCATTCCTACGGCGAACTGTGATCGTCCCGGCCCGTCTAACGCAGCCTTAAGGGAAAGTGGTGTAATGTAAAACCTCACACACTCCGTGAGGTTTGTCATGTTGATCAAGAAACCTGGCGAGGGCGGGATCATCCTTCCCTCCGAGATCACGCCGCGCGAGGTCTACGAAGGCCGCCGCCAATTCATCGCCCGCATCGCCGCCACGGCCGCGGTCGGCACCGGCATCTGGGAGATGGCCAACCGCGAAGCCTTCGCCCAGGGAGCGAAGCTCGCCGCTACCCGCAACGCGGCCCTGTCCACGCAAGAACAGCAGACCTCCTTCAAGGACGCCAGCTCCTACAACAACTACTATGAATTCGGCACCGACAAGGGCGACCCGGTCGAGAACGCGCACACGCTGCGTACCCGGCCGTGGACGGTGACGATCGAGGGTGAGGTGAAGAAGCCGCTCACGCTCGACATCGACCGCATCACCAAGCTGGCGCCGCTGGAAGAACGCATCTACCGCCTGCGCTGTGTCGAAGGCTGGTCGATGGTAATTCCCTGGGTCGGCTATTCGCTGTCGAACCTGCTGAAGCAGGTCGAGCCCACTGCCAACGCCAAGTACGTCGAATTCATCACCCTGGCCGACAACAAGCAGATGCCGGGCCTGCGCAGCCCGGTGCTCGACTGGCCCTACGTCGAGGGCCTGCGCATGGACGAGGCCATGCATCCGCTCACCCTGCTCACGGTCGGGATGTACGGCCAGGTGCTGCCGAACCAGAACGGCGCGCCGGTGCGTTTGATTGTGCCATGGAAGTATGGCTTCAAGTCGGCCAAGTCGATCGTCAAAATCCGGCTGGTGAGCCGTCAGCCGCGCACCGCGTGGAACGATTCGGCGCCGAACGAATACGGCTTTTATTCCAACGTGAACCCGAACGTGGACCATCCGCGCTGGTCGCAGGCCAGCGAGCGCCGCATCGGCGAGGACGGCTTCTTCAAGGCCAAGCGCAAGACCCTGATGTTCAACGGCTACGACCAGGTCGCCTCGCTGTACAGCGGCATGGACCTCAAAAAATTCTTCTGATGGCGTTCAATCCGTCGCCCAAACAGCTCACGGCCATCAAGGCGGCCGTGTTCGTGCTGGCGCTGCTGCCTTTCCTGCGCATGGCCTGGCTGGTGGCGCAGCAGGTGCCGGTCGAGCCGCTCGAGTTCCTCACGCGCGGCACCGGCGACTGGACCCTGTACTTCCTGTGCATCACGCTGGCGGTGACGCCGCTGCGGCGCCTGAGCGGTTGGAACTGGGTGATCAAGCTGCGCCGCATGCTGGGGCTGTTCGCCTTCTTCTACGCGCTGCTGCACTTCACCTGCTTCTTCTGGTTCGACCATTTCTTCGACATCGCCGCGATGCTGAAGGATGTGGTGAAGCGGCCCTTCATCACGGTCGGCTTCATCGCCTTCGTCCTGCTCATCCCGCTGGCGGCGACCAGCACCAATGCGATGGTCAGGCGCCTGGGCGGCAAGCGCTGGCAGTGGCTGCACCGGCTGATCTACCTCATCGCGCCGCTGGGCATCCTGCATTTCTGGTGGATGAAGGCGGGGAAGAACGATTTCCAGGAGCCGATCATTGTCGGCCTGGTCGTGGCGCTGCTGCTGGGATTGCGCGTGTACTGGCGCTACGCCAAGAAAACGCAGGCGGCGCGCGCCTGAAAAAAAGGCCTGCTGTTGCAGGCCTTGGTTTTTACTTCAGCATCGATTCCAGCCCAAACAGCTCGGCCGGATTCTCGCGCTGGCGAATCACGTGGACCTTGTCGCCATCGACGACCACCTCGGCCGCGCGGCCGCGGGTGTTGTAGTTCGAGGCCATGGTCATGCCATAGGCGCCGGCCGTCATGATCGCCAGCAGGTCGCCCGGCTCCACCGCGAGGTCGCGCTCGCGCGCCAGCCAGTCGCCCGACTCGCATACCGGACCCACCACGTCATAGGTCAGCTTGTCGCCTTCGCGCGGCACCACCGGCTGCACGCCCATCCAGGCCTGGTACAGGGTCGGACGCATCAGGTCGTTCATGGCCGCGTCGACGATGGCGAAGTTCTTTTCCACGCCCGGCTTCAGGTATTCGATTTTGGTCAGCAGCACGCCGGTATCGGCCACGATCGAGCGGCCCGGCTCGAAGATCACCTTGACCGGCTTGCCCTCGTACTTGTCGGCGCGCCAGGCGTCGATGCGGGCGAACAGGCGGCCCAGGTAGTCGCCCACCGGCACCGGCGGCTTGTCGCCTTCGGCGCCGTAGTTCACGCCCAGGCCGCCGCCGATGTCGAGATGGTGCAGATTGACGCCTTCAGCGGCCAGCGTATCGATCAGCTCGATCAGCTTGTCCAGCGCTTCCAGCAGCGGCGCATCGTCCAGCAGCTGCGAGCCGATGTGGCAGTCGATGCCGACCACGTCCAGGTTCGGCAGCGAGGCAGCGGTGCGGTAGGTGTCGAGCGCGTCGTCGAAGGCCACGCCGAACTTGTTGGCCTTCAGGCCGGTCGCGATGTAGGGATGGGTTTTGGCGTCCACGTTCGGGTTCACGCGCAGCGACACCGGCGCGCGCCTGCCCATGCTGCCGGCCACCTCGTTGAGGCGGTGCAGCTCGGGAATGGATTCCACGTTGAAGCACAGGATGTTCTTTTCCAGCGCCAGCTTCATTTCGTCGACGGTCTTGCCGACGCCCGAGAAGATGGTCTTGCGCGGGTCGCCGCCGGCCGCGATCACGCGCAGCAGTTCGCCGCCCGAGACGATGTCGAAGCCCGCGCCCTGGCGCGCCAGCAGGTCGAGGATGGCCAGGTTCGAATTGGCCTTCATCGCGTAGCACACCAGTGCGTCGCGGCCGCGGCAGGCATCGGCGTAGGCGCCGAAGTTGTCCAGCAGGGCGGTTTTCGAATAGACGTAGGTCGGCGTGCCGAATTGGTCGGCGATGGCGGACAGGGCGACGCTGTCGGCGTGCAGGACGCCGTTCTGGTACTGGAAGTGCGACATGAAAAAGGCTTTACTTGGTAGGGGCCGGGGTGGAGGCGTTATTGGAAGGAACGGGTTGTGCAGGCTGCGGATTCGCTGCGGCGGTAGCTGCAGGGGCGGGCTTGGCGGGCGGATTCGGCATGTAGAGCGGACCCGTCTGGCCACAGCCGGCCAGGGCGGCAAGCACGGCCGCGCTGGAAAGAAGTGCGATGCTGGACTTCACGATTAGAATGGTGGTTTGATTAGCAGACTTTGGAGTGTAGCATGACCGAATCCGAATTTTTGGCGCTGGCCGAAAGCACCCTGGACCGCATCGAGGCCTGCCTCGACAAGCTGAACGACGACGACGTGGTCGACGTCGAGTGCAAGCGCAGCGGCAACGTGCTGGAGGTGGAGTTCCTCGACAACGCGTCGAAGATCATCATCAACAGCCAGGCCCCGCTGCAGGAAATGTGGGTAGCGGCGCGCTCGGGCGGTTTCCACTACAAGCGCGTGGGCGACGAGTGGCGCAATACGCGCGACGATACCGAGCTGTTCGCCTCGCTGTCGCAGTACGTGACGGAGCAGGGTGGGGCGCCGGTGGCGCTGGGCTGATTTGTGCGGCAGGAGCAAAAATGGCAGCCCGTGGGCTGCCATTTTTTACGGCTGGTCAATAATCAGAACAGCTCGTTCCTGACCGCGTCGCGCTGTTTCTGCTCGGCCGGCGCCGGCGGCGGGCCGACGTCCAGCGCCTGCACCCCGGTGCCCGGCGGCGTCTCGGCGTAGTAGTACTCGCCGTTGGCCAGCACCAGGCCGGACGGTACTTCGCGCTCGGCCATCTCCTCGCCCTTGAGCGCCTTGCCCATGTAGCCGATCCAGATCGGCAGGGCCAGGCCGCCGCCGGTCTCGCGGTTGCCGAGGTTCTTCGGCTGGTCGTAGCCGATCCAGGCGATGCCCACCAGCTTCGGGTGGTAGCCGGCGAACCAGGCGTCGACCGAGTCGTTGGTGGTGCCGGTCTTGCCGGCCAGGTCGCTGCGCTTGAGCGACATCGCCTTGGCCGCGGTACCGTAGCGCACCACGTCCTTCAGCATGCTGTCGACCAGGAAGGCGTTGCGGGCGTCGATCACGCGGTTCGCTTCGACGCCGGCGCGCTCGGGACGCGCTTCCGACAGCACCTTGCCGTCGCTGTCGGTCACCTTCGAGATGATGTAGGGACTGATGCGGTAGCCGCCGTTCGCGAACACGGCGTAGGCGCCGGCCATCTGCAGCGGCGTGGTCGAGCCGGCGCCCAGCGCCAGGGTCAGGTAGGCCGGGTTGCGGTCCGGGTCGAAGCCGAAGCGGGTCGCGAATTCCTGGCCGTAGCGCGCGCCGATCTTGTTCAGGATGCGGATCGAAACCATGTTCTTCGACTGGGTCAGGCCGCGTCGCATGGTCATCGGGCCTTCGTACTTGTTGTCGTAGTTCTTCGGCTCCCAGGCCTGGCCGCCGGTCTGGCCGGCGTCGAACGAGATCGGGGCGTCGTTGACGACGGTCGCCGGCGACAGGCCGCGCTCGAGCGAGGCCGAATAGATGAAGGGCTTGAACGAGGAACCCGGCTGGCGCCAGGCCTGGGTCACGTGGTTGAACTTGTTGCGGTTGAAGTCGAAGCCGCCCACCAGCGCGCGGATCGCGCCGTCCTCGGTGCTGGCCGCCACGAAGGCCGATTCCACTTCCGGCATCTGGGTAATGACCCACTTCGATTCGTCGTCCTGCATCACGCGGATTACGGCGCCGCGGCGCAGGCGGCGGTTCGGCGCGGCCTTCTCGGACAGCCAGGCCTTGGCGAAGGACAGGCCCGGACCGGTCATCTCGATGGTCTCGCCCGAGGCGATGGTGGCGCTCACCTTGGCCGGCGAAGCTTGCAGCACGATGGCGGCGACGATGTTGTCGCTGTCCGGATGCTCGGCCAGTTCGGCCTCGATCGCTTCCTCGGCTTCGCCTTTCTCGCGCGGGATCTCGATATAGGATTCCGGGCCGCGGTAGGGATGGCGGCGCTCGTACTCCATCACACCGCGGCGCACCGCCAGGTAGGCCGCGTCCTGGTCGGCCTTGGTGATGGTGGTGAACACGTTCAGGCCGCGGGTATAGGTGTCTTCCTTGAACTGCTCGTAGACCAGCTGGCGCGCCATCTCGGCCACGTACTCGGCATGCACGCCGAAGGCGGTGCTGTCGGTCTTGATGATGAGCCGTTCGTCCTTGGCCTGCGCGTACTGGGCGTCGGTGATGTAGCCGAGCGAATGCATGCGCTGCAGGATGTACTGCTGGCGGGTCTTGGCGCGGGTCGGGTTGACGACAGGATTGTAGGCGGACGGCGCCTTCGGCAGGCCGGCCAGCATCGCGGCTTCGGCCACGCTGATGTCGCGCAGGTCCTTGCCGAAATAGATCTGGGCCGCCGACTGGAAGCCGAAGGCGCGCTGGCCCAGGTAGATCTGGTTCATGTAGAGCTCGAGGATCTGGTCCTTGCTCAGGTTCTTCTCGATCTTCCAGGCCAGCATCGCTTCATAGGCCTTGCGCTTGAAGGTCTGCTCGGACGACAGGAAGAAGTTGCGCGCCACCTGCTGGGTGATGGTCGAGGCGCCCTGGCGCGTGCTGCCGGTGGCGTTGCGGAAGACCGCGCGCAGGATGCCCCAGTAGTCGATGCCGCTGTGCTCGTAGAAGCGGTCGTCCTCGATCGACAGCACCGCCTTCTTCATGACGTCCGGGATGTCCTTGAAGCGCACCAGGGTGCGGCGCTCTTCGCCGAACTCGCCGATCAGGACGTTATCGGCGGTGAAGATCCGCAGCGGCATCTTGGGCCGGTAGTCGGTGATGGTGTCGAGCGCGGGCAGGTTCGGATAGGCCATCGCGAGCGCGAACACGAGCACCAGCACGCCGATGGCGGCCAGGCCGGTGAGGGCGCCGAGCGCCAGCAGGACCAGGCGCTTCGGGCTGTACTTCGACGCGCCCTGGTTGGACGATTGTTTCTCTTTCATGCTTGTTTTCACTCCCTTGAACCGTCCCATTATAAGTCACGCGTTTCAACGGTGACACACTCCCTGCTGAGTACGAACTTAAGCGAAAGCAAGCAGAACAATGGCAAGCAGGAAACGGTCGTGGCAGCGGTGATAACACTCTCTGCCAGAGTGTGGCGCGCATGCGCCGGATTGATGTGTTCCCTCATAGAAATATCTTGTCTGGGTGCATCCTTTTCAGTACGATCTAACGCGGTGCCTCATAAATATGCACCAACTCAGTGATTTAACAGGACATATCCCCCAGCGGGCGTTCAACACAAGATCCTGCTTTGAAGCGGGAAGGGCAGCCGAGGAGTACGCTCGTGATCAATCTAGGTTCCTTGTTCGGAAAGTCCAGTCCGCCATTGGCAGGGCTCGACATCAGCACCTCGGGCGTTCGCCTGGTCGAGCTGGAAGACGCCGGCAAGGGTGAACTGCGCCTGGAGCGCTATGCCGCCGAACCGCTGCCGCGTGGCGCGGTCGTGGACGGCAACATCGAAAACATCGAACAGGTGGCCGAGGCCGTGCGCCGCGTCTGGAAAAAGAGCGGCACCAAGGCCAGGCACGTGGCGCTGGGCATGCCGCCGGCCGCGGTCATCACCAAGAAAATCATCCTGCCGGCCGGCCTGTCGGAAGACCAGCTGGAAGTGCAGGTGGAGTCGGAAGCCAGCCAGTACATTCCCTTCGCGCTCGACGAGGTCAGCCTCGACTTCGACGTGATCGGCCAGGCCCCGAACTCGCAGGAAGACATGGAAGTCATGCTGGCCGCCGCGCGCCGCGAGAAGGTCGAGGACCGCGTGGCGATCGCCGAAGCGGCCGGCCTCACCGCCACCGTGATGGACATCGAATCCTATGCCGCGCGCGCCGCCCTGGACCGGGCCGCGGGCGCCAAGCCGGACCAGATCGTCGCGCTGTTCCAGATCGGCGCCCAGGCCACCCACGTGTCGGTGCTGCAGAACGGCGAGACCATCTACGAGCGCGAGCAGCCTTTCGGCGGCAACCAGCTGACCCAGGACATCGTGCGCGCCTACGGCCTCTCGTTCGAGGAAGCGGAAACCCGCAAGCGCGCCGACGACCTGCCGGAGAACTACCGCGCCGAGCTGCTCACGCCCTTCCTGGAAAGCGCCGCGCTGGAAGTCACGCGCGCGATCCAGTTCTTCTTCACGTCCACGCCCTATACCCGGATCGACCAGCTCTACCTGGCCGGCGGCTGCGCCGCGCTGCCGGGATTGCTCGAGCTGATCGGCGGACGCACCCGCATCCCGAGCAGCATCGTGGCGCCCTTCAACGGCATGTCCTACGGCCCGCTGGTGCGCGAACAGCAGCTGCGCCAGGAAGGCTCCGCCTACCTGGTCGCCTGCGGCCTGGCCCTGCGGAGGTTCGGCTGATGATCCGGATTAACCTCTTACCCCACCGCGAAGCGAAGCGCAAGCAGAAGCAGGCGGCCTTCGTCGCGCTGCTGGCCGCGGGCGGCGTCGCCGGCGCCGCCGTGGTGCTGCTGGTCGGCGCCTGGAACGCCAGCCGCATCTCGGTCCAGAACGAACGCAACCTGGTGCTCAAGCAGGCCAGCGCGGAACTGGACAAGAAGATCGGCCAGATCAAGACCCTCAAGGAAGAAATCGAGGCCCTGAAGGCGCGCCAGCAGGCCGTCGAAGACCTGCAGAGCGACCGCAACCAGCCGGTCTACGTGCTGGACGAACTGGTGCGCCAGACGCCGGACGGCGTGTACCTGAAGTCGTTCAGGCAGGACGGCCAGCGCGTCACCCTGAACGGCTACGCCCAGTCGCAGGAGCGGGTCGCCGAACTGCTGCGCAACGTGTCCGGCGCCTCGCCCTGGCTGGAGCGCCCGAACCTGACCGAAGTGAAGGTCGCCACCCTGGGCCAGGGCACGACCGGCCGCAAGGTCGTCGAGTTCCAGCTGGACGTGGCGATCAAGCGTCCGCGCGAACAGGACCCGGCCGCGGCCGAAGCCGTGGCCAAGGCGCCGACCGGGACTGGCACACCATGAATATCGATCTCAAAGACCTCGGCGCCCAGCTGGCGGCGCAATTCCAGGACCTGCAGGGCCGCCAGCCCGGCCAGTGGCCGCTGGCCCCGCGCCTGCTGTGCGCGGCCGGCGTGATGGCGGCCGTCATCGGCCTCGGCTACTTCTTCTACTGGGACGGCCAGTTCACCGAACAGGAAGCGGGCGCCGCCCAGGAAGCCCAGCTGCGCGACGAATACCGGATCAAGATGGCCCAGGCCATCAACCTCGATGCCCTGCAGGCCCAGAAGGCCCAGGTCGACCAGTACGTGGTCCGCCTCGAGAAGCAGCTGCCGAGCAAGTCGGAGATGGCGGACCTGCTGTCCGACATCAACCAGGCCGGCGTCGGCCGCGGCCTGTCCTTCGAGCTGTTCAAGCCGGGCCAGGAAGTGATCCGCGACTACTACGCCGAACTGCCGATCGACATCAAGGTGAGCGGCAAGTACAACGACGTCGGCGCCTTTGCCGCCGACATGGCCAACCTGCCGCGCATCGTCACGCTCAACAACATGGTGCTGAGCACGAAGGACGGCACCCTGCAGCTGGACGCAGTGGCCAAGACCTTCCGCTACCTCGACGCCGACGAGATCGGCGCCCAGAAAAAGGCGCGCAAGGAGAAGAAGGCCAAGGAAGGAGCGGCGAAATGATGCGCGACATGATGCGAAAGGCCTGCATGGCCGGCGTGCTGGCGCTCCTCGCCGGCTGCGGCGACGGCGACGTGCAGGAGGTGCGCGACTGGATGAAGCAGGTCGAGCGCGAGACCGTGCCGGCCGTGAAGCCGCTGCCGGAACCGAAGGAATTCGTCCCCTACGCCTACAATCCGGGCGAAGCGATCGAGCCCTTCAGCGAGGCCAAGCTGCGCAACGACATGGCGCGGGTGGGAGGCACCAGCAGCAACCCGCTGCAGCCGGACGACACCCGTCCGCGCGAGGTGCTCGAGAACTACCCGCTCGACGTCATGCGCATGGTCGGCACGCTGCAGAAGGGCGGCGTCAGCTACGCGCTGGTACAGATCGATGCGTCGATCTTCCAGGTGAAGGCCGGCCAGCGCATCGGACAGAATCACGGGTTGGTCACGCGCATCAGCGAAGGCGCGATCGACATCAGGGAAGTAGTGCAGGACGCCACCGGCGACTGGGTCGAGCGCAAGGCGACGATCGAGTTGGCGGAAAGCAAGGAGAGCGGGAAATGAGCCCAGGCATCAACACGCAACACATTCGCACCCTCCGCATCACCGTGCCGGCCTGGCTGGCGCGCTGCGGGGCTGCCGTTCTGCTCGCGCTCGGCGCGGGTGCAGCCGCGGCGCAGGGAAATGCCATCGAATCGATCACGGCCAACCAGCAGGGCGCCAACGTGGTCCTGAACATCGCCATGCGCCAGGCCCCGGCCAAGCCGCCGATCGGCTTCTCGATCACCAATCCGGCACGCATCGCGCTCGACTTCGGCGCCACCAGCAACGCCACCGGCAAGGCTTCACAGGACATCAACCTCGGCGACGTGCGCAGCCTGAACCTGGTGCAGGCCGGCGAGCGCACCCGCCTGGTGCTGAACATGGCGCGCGCACTGAACTACGCCACCGCCATCGACGGCAAGTCGGTGATCGTCACGGTCGAAGGTTCGGGCGGCGTGGCCCAGGCCGTGAACGCGTCCGGCCTGCCGGTCGCCAGCAGCCAGCCTGCCCCGGCCACCCGTCAGATGTTGCGCGACCTCGACTTCCGCCGCGGCAACAACGGCGAAGGCCGGGTCGTGGTCGACCTGCCGAACGGCCAGGTCGGCGTCGACGTGCGCCAGGCCGGCAACCAGGTGATCGTCGACTTCCTGCGCACCGGCCTGCCGGAATCGCTGCGCCGCCGCCTCGACGTGACCGACTTCGGCACCCCGGTGTCGCGCGTCACCACCAGCACCCAGGGCGAGAACGTGCGCATGGTGATCGATGCGAAGGGCGCATGGGAACAGTCGGTCTACCAGAGCGACACCCAGCTGATCGTTGACGTGCGTCCGGTCCGCGAAGACCCGAACCGCCCGGGCGGCACCGCCACCGGCTACCGCGGCGAAAAGCTGTCCTTCAATTTCCAGAGTGTGGAAGTGCGCGCCGCGCTGCAGGCGATCGCCGACATCTCGGGCCTGAACATCATCACCAGCGATTCGGTCACCGGCAACCTGACCCTGCGCCTGCGCGACGTGCCCTGGGACCAGGCCCTCGACGTGGTGCTGCAGGCCAAGGGCCTGGACATGCGCAAGAACGGCAACGTGCTGTGGATCGCGCCGAAGGAAGAACTGCTGACCAAGGAAAAGCTCGAGCTCGAGCAGCGTGCCCAGATCGCCGACCTCGAGCCGCTGCGCTCCGAGATTTTCCAGCTGAACTACCAGAAGGTCGAGTCCTTCCGTAACGTGTTCGGCCTGGATACGGAAGGCGGCGCTTCCGCCGACGGCGGCGGCAGGAACCGCGTGCTGTCCAAGCGCGGCAGCGCCATCATCGACCCGCGCACCAACCAGCTGTTCGTGACCGACATCGCGTCCAAGATCGAGGATATCCGCAAGCTGATCCAGAAGACCGACGTCGCCTCCAAGCAGGTGCTGATCGAGGCGCGCCTGGTCGAAGCCAACGACGGCTTCTCGCGCAACCTCGGCGCCAAGCTGGGCTTCGCCGACCTGCGCACCCTGCGCGGCGGCGATTCGGGCTGGCAAGTCAGGGGCAACGAGCGGGTTGCCATCGGCGGCAACCTGACCGGCGTCGGCCAGGTCACCGGCCAGACCCCGGACAACGGCGACGGCTACACCAACACCACGATGGTGAACCTGCCGGCCGCGGCGATCGGCGGCACGCCGGCCTCCTCGCTGGCCTTCAGCCTGTTCTCCTCGGCGGCCAACCGCTTCCTCAACCTGGAACTGTCGGCCCTGGAAGCCGACGGCAAGGGCAAGATCATCTCGAGCCCGCGCGTGGTCACCGAAGACAAGCAGATCGCCGTGATCGAGCAGGGTATCGAACTGCCGTACCAGGTCGCCACCAGCAGCGGCGCGACCTCGATCACCTTCAAGAAGGCCAACCTGCGCCTGGAAGTGACCCCGCAGATCACCCCGGACGGCAACGTCGTGCTCGAAGTCGACGTCAACAAGGACTCGAAAGGCGAGGAAACCCGCGCCGGCCCGGCGATCAACACCCAGCACGTGAAGACCAAGGTGATGGTCGAGAACGGCGGCACGGTGGTGCTGGGCGGGATCTACCAGCAGACCGAGCGCAACAACGAGCAAAAGGTCCCGCTGCTGGGCGACGTGCCGGTGGTCGGCTACCTGTTCAAGACGACCGGCCGCGAAAGCACCAAGACCGAACTGCTGGTGTTCATCACGCCGAAAATCGTGACGGACGCCGCCGCCGGACGCTGAGACGCGCCAGCTGACCAATAAACACAACAACGAACGTCACATGAACAAGAATACGAATACCATCCAGGCCGGCATCGCATTGCTGCTGGCGGCAACCCTGGCCGCCTGCGGCGGCGGCGGCGGCAACCCGGGCAGCACCGGCCCGGTCAGTGGCGGCGGCACCGGCACCGGCACCGGCGGCGGCACCACCACCCCGGTCGCCAGCGATCCCAAGATCACCCTTGCCCTGACCGACGGCAGCGGCGCCACCATCACCTCGCTGTCCGGCGGCCAGAGCGCCACGGTCAAGGCGACCGTGCTGACCGCCGCCGGCAAGCCGGCCGCGAACGCCATCGTGCAGTTCACCGCGAGCGCCGGCACCCTGGTGAGCTTCACCCCGGAGACCGGCTCGGCCCTGACCGATGCGAACGGCGTGGCCGTGGTGTCGGTCAAGCCGGCCGGCGTGACCTCGGCCGGCGCCACCGCGATCACCGCGACCTCGGTGGTGGAAGGCAAGACCGCCACGGCCAGCAGCAATATCGCGGTCGGCGCCGCTCCGCTGACCGTCGGCAGCTTGGCCTTCTCGCCGGCCCCGTCCGGCACCCTGCCTGCCTTCAGCACCGTCTCGCTGAGCATCCCGGTCACCAGCGGCGGCCAGCCGGCCACCTCGGTGTCGGGCCTGAACATGAGCTCGCTGTGCGTGGGCGACGGCACCGCCACCCTGGTGCCGGGCGCCTTCGCCAACGGCATCCAGACTGCCACCTACACCAACAACGGTTGCCTGCGCGGCCGCGACACCCTCAGCGTCTCGATCGGCAACTCGACCCAGACCATCAGCCTGGACGTGGGCGCCGCCAACATCGGCGCGATCCAGTTCTCGGGCAGCAGCGTGTCCGGCAGCTCGATCGTGCTGAAGGGCTCGGGCGGCCAGGGCCGCACCGAAGCGGCCCAGATCAGCTTCCGCGTGGTCGACCAGCACGGCAACGGCTTGCCGGGCGTGGACGTCAACTTCAGCGCCACCACCAATACCGGCGGCCTCACCGTGTCCCCAAGCCGTGCCACCACCGATGCGACCGGTTCGGTCATGACCATGGTCTCGTCGGGCACGGTGCCGACCCCGGTGCGCGTGGTCGCCGAAGCGACCCGCAACGGCGTGAAGATCAGCGGCCTGTCGGACACCCTGACCATCTCGACCGGCCTGCCGATGCAGCGCTTCATGTCGATGAGCGCCGAGAAGTACAACATCGAAGGCCTCAACTACGACAGCGAGACCACCAACATCACGGTGCTGCTGGCCGACCAGTACGGCAACCCGGTGTCGGACAACACCGCCGTCAACTTCGTCACCGAAGGCGGCGCGGTCGGCAGCTCGGCCCAGGGCGCCTGCGTGACCAAGGACGGCGGCTGCACGGTCGCGCTTCGCAGCCAGGCCTTCCGCCCGGAGAACGGCCGCGTCACGGTGCTGGCCTACCTGCAGGGCATCGAGGACTTCACCGACAGCAACGGCGATGGCCAGTATTCCTGCACCGGCTACACCGGCAGCACGCCTTACCGTCCGCTGGTCGACGTCTGCCCGTCGGGTGGCGAACCCCACGTCGACCTGGCCGACCCCTTCCTCGACACCGGCAACCACGCCATCGTGAGCGGCCAGCCGGCGACCAAGCACAGCCTGGACGGCATCTACGAGGCGCCCAAGGGCGACCTGCCGTTCCCGTTCAACCGCAGCAGCTACAGCGCCGCCGGCGACGCCAAGTGGGGCCTGAACTACATCCGCCGCTCGATCGAGGTGGTGTTCAGCGGTTCCCAGGCTAACCTGGCGCGCCAGGTCTGCACCGGCGAGGTCTGCCGCGACTGGACCACCGCCGACGGCGACGCGGCCGTGATCCAGGGTGTGGCCGGCGCCAACTGCACGCCGCAGACCCTGTCGTTCCGCCTGTACGACGTCAAGAACAACCCGATGCCGGCCGGTACCGCGGTGACGGGCGCGGATGCCACCAAGCTCTCGCTGTCGGTCATCCTGCCGGAGGCGGTCCCCTCGACCAATGCCATCGGCGGCACCATCCACCACGTCACGGTCAAGCCGGACAGCGCCTGCGCTTCGGGCAGTTTCATGCTGCGCGTGGCGACGCCGAGGGGCAACGTGACCGGCTACAACTTCCGGTCGAACTGACACCGCTGGCGTTTTTGTTGGCGTAACCGAAGGCGGCCAGTCTATACTGGCCGTCTTTTTTTTTATTTCTGCGGACCTGGCAGTGCCTCATCCCAAGAACAACAATATCTTCCTGGTCGGCCTGATGGGGGCCGGGAAGACCACCATCGGGCGCCAGCTGGCGCGCAAGCTCGACATGCGCTTCGTCGATTCCGACCACGAGATCGAAGCCCGCACCGGCGCCACGATCCCCTGGATCTTCGAGATCGAGGGCGAAGCCAGTTTCCGCCGGCGCGAAGCGGACATGATCCGCGAACTGAGCGCGCAGGAGGGCCTGGTGCTGGCCACCGGCGGCGGCGCGGTGCTGAATCCGGCCAGCCGCGCGCTGCTGGCCAGCCGCGGCACCGTGATCTACCTGCGCGCGACCATCGGCAGCATCCTGCAGCGCACCTCGCACGACAAGAACCGCCCGCTGCTGCAGACCGCCGACCCGCGCGCCAAGCTCGAGGAATTGCTGGCCCAGCGCGACCCGCTGTACCGCGAGATTGCGGACCTCGTCATCGACACCGGCCGACCTAACGTACAATCGATGGTACAGACCATTTTGGACCAGCTCGATGCGCTCGCCTCCACGCGTGCGCAGCAACTGGCAAGCGACCCGATGAACGCGATGAATCAACCGGCACCAACTACCCTCAACGTCGAACTGGGCGAGCGCAGCTACCCCATCACGATCGGCCCGAACCTCCTGGCCGACGCCACGCTGCTCGAGCGCCACATCGACGGCGGCAAGGCCGCCATCGTCACCAATACCACCGTCGCGCCGCTGTACCTGGCGCGGGTCGCCGGCGCCCTGCGCGCGGCCGGCCGCGAGGTGGTCGAGATCATCCTGCCGGACGGCGAGGAGCACAAGAACTGGCAGTCGCTGAACCTGGTGTACGACGCGCTGCTGGCCGCCAAATGCGACCGCAAGACCACCATCGTCGCGCTGGGCGGCGGCGTGATCGGCGACCTGGCCGGCTTCGCCGCCTCCAGCTACATGCGCGGCGTGCCCTTCGTGCAGGTGCCGACCACGCTGCTGTCGCAGGTCGATTCCTCGGTGGGCGGCAAGACCGGCATCAACCACCCGCTCGGCAAGAACATGATCGGCGCCTTCTACCAGCCACGCGCCGTGATTACCGACACCGCCACCCTCGACACCCTGCCGCCGCGCGAGCTGGCGGCCGGCCTGGCCGAGGTGATCAAGCACGGCGCCATCCTCGACGCCGCCTACTTCGACTGGATCGAGGCCAACATCGACAAGCTGGTGGCGCGCGAGCCGGAAGCGATGGCCTATGCGATCGCGCGCTCCTGCGAGATCAAGGCCGAGGTGGTGCGCAAGGACGAACGCGAAGGCGGCCTGCGCGCCGTGCTCAACTTCGGCCACACCTTCGGCCACGCGATCGAGGCCGGCCTGGGCTTCGGCACCTGGCTGCACGGCGAAGCCGTCGGCTGCGGCATGGTGATGGCGGCCGACCTGTCGGCGCGCCTCGGCCTGATCGATGCGGCGACCGTCAAGCGCGTGCGCAAGCTGGTGCAGGCGGCCGGCCTGCCGGTCGTGGCGCCCAACCTGGGCGCGGAACGCTGGATCGAGCTGATGGCGGTGGACAAGAAGAACGAGGGCGGGGAGATCAAGTTCATCCTGCTCAAGCCGCTGGGCAGCCCGTCGATCACGACGGTGCCGCCGGAGGTCCTGAAGGCCACCCTGGCCGCCTGCGTGACCGCCCCGGAGGAATGAACACCATGGACTTCGACGCACGCCTTGCCCCCTATGCAGCCCATTCGTCGAAGTCGCGCGGCCGGCAACATCCGGAACCGCCGGCAGGTTCACGCAGCGAGTTCCAGCGCGACCGCGACCGCATCATCCACTCGACCGCCTTCCGCCGGCTCGAGTACAAGACCCAGGTCTTCCTGAACCACGAGGGCGACCTGTTCCGCACCCGGCTCACCCACAGCATCGAGGTGGCGCAGATCGGCCGCACGCTGGCGCGCAGCCTCGGCCTGAACGAAGACCTGGTCGAGGCCACCGCGCTGGCCCACGACCTCGGGCACACGCCCTTCGGCCACGTGGGCCAGGACGTGCTCAACGAGTGCATGAAGGACTACGGCGGCTTCGAGCACAACCTGCAGAGCCTGCGCGTGGTCGACAAGCTGGAGGAGCACTACGGCGCCTTCGACGGCCTCAATCTCACCTTCGAGACGCGCGAGGGCATCCTCAAGCACTGCTCCCTGACCAATGCGCGCCAGCTGGGCGAGCTGGGGCAGCGCTTCATCGACCGCAGCCAGCCCAGCCTGGAAGCCCAGCTGACCAACCTGGCCGACGAGATCGCGTACAACAACCACGACATCGACGACGGCCTGCGTTCCGGCCTGCTCACGATGGCGCAGATGGACGAGGTCCCCCTGTTCGCGCGCCACCGGCACGCGGTGGAGGCGCAATATCCCGGCCTGCCGGGCCGGCGCGCGCTGTACGAGACGATCCGCCTGATGATCACGGCGATGACGGCCGACCTGGTCGACACCTCGGCCGCCTTGCTGAAGGAAGCGGCGCCGCAGAGCATCGACGACGTGCGCGCCGCGCCGCCGCTGATCCGGTTCTCGCCGCAGATGCGGGCGGAAACCACGGCCCTGAAGCGCTTCCTGTACGCGAACCTGTACCGGCATTTCCAGGTGAACCGCATGCGGGTAAAGGCCAGCCGCATCGTGCGCGAGCTGTTCGACGCCTTCATGACCGACCCGGTGCTGCTGCCGAACGATTACCAGGTGGAGGGGGATCCGATGGGGCAGGCGAGGAAGATTGCGGATTACATTGCGGGGATGACGGACCGGTATGCGATCCGCGAGCATCGCAGGATCTTCTCGCTGGATCACTTCTGACGTAACCGCCAGTCGTTAGCCCGTCGTTCCGGCGAAGGCCGGAACCTAATTTCGTTGCGTCACGTTGACGGGTGCACGCAAGCGTAAGCGGTCTGCGGGAAAAATTGGATTCCGGCCTTCGCCGGAATGACGGTCTTGAGGGTGATGGGAAATCAAGCGGTAGCGCAATGCTGCCTACTCAGTCAAACAACCCCGGCGTCCCCAACTCCACCAGCAGCTTCTTGACCGGCGCCGGCAACGGCGCCTCCGCGATCGTGTGCAGGTCCCACCACAAATGCCTGCCGGTCGCGCCGCCGCGCGCCGACAGCCGCAGCTGCCAGGGTGCGATGTGCAGCTTGTAGTGCGTGAACACGTGCACCAGCGGCCTGAGCGCCTGTACCTCGTCCACCGTCCCGAACTGCGCCGCCGCGGCCGCCACCTCGGCCGAGGAGACGGCAGCCACGTCCACGCCAAGATGCCCATCCACTTCCGGCAGCGACAGCAGCCCGCCCCAGATTCCGGTGCCCGGGCGCTGCTCCAGCAGCACCTGTCCGCGGTCGATCAGCACCAGCAACGCGGCGCGCTTTTCCGGCGTGGCTTTCTTCGGCTTGCGTACCGGGAGCTCGGCCGTGCGGTCGCTGGCATAGGCCACGCAGCGCGCCTGCAGCGGGCAGCGCTGGCAATCCGGCCGGCTGCGGGTGCACAGGGTCGCGCCCAGGTCCATCAGGCCCTGGGTATAGGATTCGATCCCTTGCTCCGGCAGCAGCGCGTCGGCGCGGCGCCACAGCGCGTCCTCGACCCGCTTCTCGCCCGGATACTGGTCGATGCCGAACACCCGCGCGAACACGCGCTTGACGTTCCCGTCCAGGATCGCGGCGCGCGCGCCAACGGAAAAAGCCGCGATCGCGGCGGCGGTCGAGCGGCCGATGCCGGGCAGCTCGGCCAGCAGCGCCGGGTCGCCCGGGAACACGCCGCCGTACTCCTGCACCACGCGCTTGGCGCAGGCGTGCAGGTTGCGCGCCCGGGTGTAGTAGCCCAGGCCGCTCCAGTGCGCCATCACGTCCTCGCCCGGCGCTTCGGCCAGGGCCTGGACGGTCGGGAAGCGTTCCAGGAAGCGCGCGTAATAGCCCAGCACCGCAGCCACCTGGGTCTGCTGCAGCATGATCTCGGACAGCCAGATGCGGTAGGCATCAAGCGTGTTCTGCCACGGCAGGGTATGGCGGCCGTGGCTGCGCTGCCAGTCGATCACCGCCTGCGAGAAGGTGGGATCGGCCAGCTGGTCGAATTCGGTGAGGCGTTTCATGCTTGCGCCTCCAGGGTGGCCAGCACCCGGTCGGCCATGCCGGCCAGCTGGGTGCGCGTGCCTTCCAGCTCCCCCTGGCTGGCCTCGAAGGCGGCGATCTTCTGCTCCAGGCTGTCGGTGGCCTCGAAGATGCGCTGGATCGAGGCCTGGCGGTGGCGCAGCTGGTCGCGGTGCTGGCGGATCGCCGTCTCGAGCGGCGCCATGATCACCTTCAGCCAGGCTTCGGCGTCGGTATTGGCGGCACGGAAGACGTGGCGCACGCGCGAGGCGATCGAATCGAAGAAGCGTTCGAGCAGGGTGGCGCGGCTGGTCATGAGCAGGGTGGCGGTGCCGAACTGCTTCAGGAACAGCTCCTCGATCTCGTCGAGCTCGTTCCGGTAGCGATCGAGCGACAGCGACATCGGGCTGCTGAGGGACAGGCCGTGCTCGGCCGAGAACTTGCGGATCATGCTGTCCATCATGGCGCCGATCTCGGCCACCTTGCCGGCCGATGCGTCGAGGTTCGCGCGCATCGCCTCGAAGTAGCTGCGTACCGGGCCGCGCATGCCGGTCGCGAAGCGCGCGGCCTGCATGGCGGCGCGCACCGCATCGGTCTGTTCCTGCACGGTGTCCATGCCCAGTGTCGAATACAGCTCGGTCGACAGGCGCGCGAACACCGCGCGCGTGCCCTGCAGCTTGAACAGGCTGGCGTCGAATTCCTTTTTCTCGGCCTCGACGCGGCGCACCATGTGCGCGATCACGCCCTGGTTCTTGCCGCGCAGGCTTTTCAGCTCCTGCAGCTGCTCGACCAGGTCGCGCATGCGCGCCATGCCCTGGGCCTGCTGGCCGGCGGCGAGCAGTTCGAGGTCGGTGCGCAGCTGGCGCTGCACGATCTCGCGGCGCGCCGGGATCAGGTCGCGGAACAGCGCCGCTTCGAGTGCGCCCAGGCGGCTCTTCTCGAACAGGGCCATGTCGCCATTGATCTTGCCGACCAGGGCCTTCTGGGCCGACACCGGGTACACGCGCGTGCTGTCCAGGCCCAGCAGCTGGGCCGCGTGCTGCTGCTGGCGCGTGATCTCGGCCTCGTTTTCCTGCGGCGTGCGCAGCTCGTCCCACATGGCGTCGATCTTGTTCAGCACCGCCAGGCGTCCCGGTCCGGCGCCGATGTGGGTGCGCCAGACGTCGATGTCGCTCTTGGTCACCCCGGTCTCGGCGGCCAGGACGAACAGCACCGCGTGCGCGTTCGGGATCAGCTTGAGGGTCAGCTCGGGCTCGGTGCCGATCGCGTTCAGGCCCGGGGTATCGAGGATCACCAGGCCCTGCTTCAGCAGCGGGTGGGGCAGGTTGATGATGGCGTGGCGCCACTGCGGGATCTCGACCGTGCCGTCCGGTCCCAGGCTGGTGACGGTGTCCGGATCTTCCGGGTCCCACAGTCCGTACTGCTGCGCCTCGGCGGCGGGCACGCGGCGGGTCTGGCTCACCTGGCGCAGGGCGTCGCCCATGCGTTCCGGCGCGGCGAGTTCGAGCGGCAGCACGGTCCAGGCGGCGGCGTCGTCACGGTAATCGCTGGTGGACAGGTGCTGGCTGCGGGTCTCGATCGGCAGCAGGCGGATGCAGGGCGGCAGCGCCGGGTCGTACAGCAGCTCGGTCGGGCACATGGTGGTACGTCCGGCGCTGGACGGCAGGATGCGCTGGCCGTAGTCGGCGAAGAAGATCGCGTTGATCAGCTCGGTTTTCCCGCGCGAGAACTCGGCAACGAAGGCCACCGACAGGCGGTCGTCGCGCAGGCGCGCCAGCGCACGCGCGAGTTGCTGCTCGCCGGCGCCGTCGATCAGCGCCGTTTCGCGCAGCGCGGCGCCGTAAGCATCCAGTGCTTCCGCGACGGCGGCGCGCCAGGCGCCATACTGTTGAAAATCCTGCATGTTTCTATGCCCGTGTTCGGCCAGGGTGATCCGCGCGGCCTTTAGCGCTGGCACTGCACGCAGTAGAAGGTCGACCGCTGGCCCTGTTTGATCTGGCGGACCGGCGACCCACAGTTGCGGCAGGGCACTCCAGCACGATCATAGACGAAATATGTCTGCTGGAAATACCCTGATTGTCCGTTTACTGCAATAAAGTCTTTCAAGGTGCTGCCGCCCTGGACGATCGCGGCGGCAAGGATGTCCTTGATGGCCTCTGCCAGCCGGTCGTAGCGGGCGCGGCTGATGCGCGCGGCCGGCGTCTTCGGGTTGATCCCGGCGCGGAACAGGCTTTCGCAGGCGTAGATGTTGCCGACCCCGACGACGATGTCGCCCGCCAGCAGCACCTGCTTGATCGGGGCACTGCGCTTGCGGGTCGCGCGCCATAGGAGTTCGCCGGAAAAGCCTTCGTCCAGCGGTTCCACGCCGAGGCCGCGCAGCAGCAGGTGCTCGTCGAGTTCGCCGTCGTCCTTGGCGTGCCAGAGCACGGCGCCGAAGCGGCGCGGGTCGTGCAGGCGCAGCACCTGTTTGCCTTCAGGGCCATTCACGATGAGGTCGAAGTGGTCGTGCTTGCGCGGCTCGATCCCCGGCGGCAGTACGCGCAGGTGGCCGGACATGCCGAGGTGGACGATCAGGGTGCCGTGCTCGAATGCGATCAGGAGGTATTTGCCGCGGCGGCCGGTTGCCAGGATGCGGCGGCCGGCCAGCAGTTCGGATAAACCGGGCGGGAAGGGCCAGCGCAGGCCTTCGCGGCGGCATACCACCCCCTCGACGACGCGGCCTTCGATATGGGGCGCGACACCGCGCCGGGTGACTTCTACTTCTGGCAGTTCAGGCATGGGGGAGAGTCGTGTAAAGTCTTAGGCAGCCATTAAGTAAACGCGCTGCAGTGCACGCGGGCGCATGCTTGAGCGTAGAATCAGACAACATCTCAGAACCCGGACTTGCCTTGAAAAACGCTTTCGTCATTGTAACCCTCTCCAGCATCCTGGCGGCGTGCGCTGTCGCGCCGGAACAGCAAACTGCGCAGCAGCCCGTGGCCGCCCCGTCGGACACGCCATTGGCTGCCGCCGAGCAGGAAACCGTGGCGGAAGCGCCTAGCGAGGAAGAGCTGGAAGCCAAGGTCCGGGCCGAAGTCGAGGCGCGGCTGCCGAAGGTCGAACTGACCAGCAGCATGCTGAACCAGCTACTTAAGGCCGAGTTTGCATTCCGCAAGGGCGATTGGCAGGGCCCCTATCTGACCATGCTGTCGCTGGCGAAACAGACCCGTGACCCGCGCCTGGCACGCCGCGCGGCCGAGATGGCGGTGGCCGCGCGCCAGGGCGACGACACCCTGGCCGCCGTGCGCCTGTGGCGCGAGCTCGATCCGGAGTCGGACGAGGCGACCCAGTACTTCGTCGGCATGGTGGTCACGTCCGACAACATCGCCGACGTCGAGCCGATCTTCGTGGAGCGCCTGCGCAAGGCGCCGGCCGACGCGCGCGGCATGTTGCTGTTCCAGATCCAGCAGCTGCTGGGCCGCGCCAAGGACAAGGAAGCCGCCGGCGCGATGCTCGAGCGCGTCATCGCGCCCTACAACGGTACGTTCGAAGCGCACATCGTGCGCGCCCACGCGGCGCTGGCGCGCGGCGAGCGCGAGGCGGCCCGTGCCGCGGCGCAGGCCGCCATTGCCGCCAAGCCCGATTCCGAAATCGCGGTGCTGATGATGGCCCAGGTGCTCGAGGACGACGCCAAGGTCGGCGCCTTCCTGGAAAGCTTCCTGAAGACCCATCCGGAGGCGCGTGAAGTGCGCGCCGCCCATGCCAAGGTGCTGGTCAACCAGAAGCAGTACCCCCAGGCGCGCGCCCAGTTCGAAGCCCTGCTCAAGGGGCGCCCCGAGGATGCCGGCAACCTGTATGCGCTGGGCGTGCTGGCGACCCAGATGAACGACGTCAAGGCTGCCGAAGGCTATTTCACCCGCTTCGTCGAGGTGCTCGGCCGCAACCCCGAAGACGAGCGTGACCCGACCCGCGCGCTCCTGATCCTGGCGCAGATCGCGGAAGAGCGCGGCGATTATCCGGGCGCCCAGGCCTGGCTCGAGAAAGTGCCCGCAGGGACCGAACCCCAGCTCATGCTCAGCGCCCAGCTGCGCCGCGCCCAGCTGCTGGGCCGCCAGGGCGACCTGGCAGGCGGACGCAAGCTGCTGGCCGGCCTGAAACCGACCGAGCCGGCGCAGCAGGCCCAGGTGGCGGTGGCCGAATCGCAGCTGCTGCGCGACGCCGGCCGTACGCTCGAAGCCTTCACGCTGATGGAAGCGGCCGCCAAGCGCTTCCCGAAGAACCCTGACCTGCTGTACGACTTCGCCTTGCTGGCCGAGAAGATCGGCCGCGTCGAGACGATGGAAAAGGCGCTGCGCGAAGTGATGGTGCTGGCGCCGGACAACCACCACGCCTACAACGCCCTCGGCTATTCGCTGGCCGAGCGCAATATCCGCCTGCAGGAAGCCCACACCCTCGTCGCCAAGGCCCTCGAGATGGCACCGGGAGACCCCTTCATCATGGACAGCATGGGCTGGGTCCAGTACCGCCTGGGCAACCTCGACGAAGCCGAGAAGCAGCTGCGCAACGCCTATACGCTGCGGCGCGACCCGGAAATCGCCGTGCACCTGGGCGAGGTGCTGTTCCAGAAGGGACAGCTGGCCGCTGCCCAGGAACTGTGGCGCGAGGCGCGCGCCAAGGACCCGCAGAACGACACCCTGCGCAATACGCTGGCGCGCCTGCGCCAGAGCTTGTGAAATAATCCAGCTTTTGATTCCGCTGAAGCCGATGCCGATTTCCCGACGCCTGACCCTCCTTGCCTGCGCTGCCGTCCTGGCCGGCTGCGCCACCACCAGCACCAATGTCGCGACCGTCGCCGGCTACCGCGACAGCATCGACCTGAGCGGCCGCCTGTCCGTCAACTACCAGAAGGATGGCAAGCAGGAATCCCTGACCGGCAATTACGACTGGACGCAGCGCCCGGGCCGCGTGGACGTCACGCTGGCCAATCCGCTGGGCCAGACGATCGCCACCATCGAAGTCACGCCGCAGTCCGCCACCCTGACCCAGGCCGGCCGCGCGCCGGTGAGCGAAGCCGATATCGACACGCTGACCCAGCGCACGCTCGGCTGGCCGCTGCCGGTGGCCGGCTTGCGCGACTGGCTGCAGGGCTATGCCGTGGACGCGCAGGGACAGCGCTTCGCCGCCTCGCCGGCAAACAATACCGTGACCACGCGCGACGGCTGGCGCCTGCGCTTCGTCGAGTGGCAAGACCCGAACGCCGCCCAGCCGGCGCCGCGCGTGATCCACGCCGAGCGCGCCGCGGCAGGGGACATCCAGGAGCTGGCGATTCGCATCGTCATCGATCCGGCAGGGCAGGGCTGAGGATTTCATGCGTTCGCTGCACCATTGCCCGGCTCCGGCCAAGCTCAACCTGTTCCTGCACGTGGTCGGCCGCCGTGCCGACGGCTACCACCTTCTGCAAAGCGTTTTCCAGCTGATCGACCACGGCGACACCCTGCATTTCGACCTGCGCGACGATGACCAGATCTTGCGCAGCACGGACGTGCCGGGCGTACCGCAAGACCAGGACCTGATCGTGCGCGCGCTGCGCTTGCTCCAGGCGGAGTACGCGCGCCGCCATGGACGCGTGCCGCCGGGCATCGAGGTCGCGATCGAGAAGATCCTGCCCATGGGTGGCGGACTGGGCGGCGGTTCCTCGGACGCCGCCACCACGCTGATGGCGGCCAACCACCTGTGGCAGGCTGGTTTGACCCAACAGGAACTGATGGATCTCGGCTTGCCGCTCGGCGCCGACATCCCCTTCTTCCTGTTCGGCGAGACCGCGTTTGCCGAGGGCGTGGGCGAGGCCCTGCAGGCCGTGCCCGGTCCGGATTGCTGGTATGTGGTGGTTGAGCCGGGCGTGGCCGTACCGACCCCGGCAATTTTTTCTGCAACCGATTTGACGCGGGACACTAAGCCCGTTACAATAGCGGACTTTTCCAGCAGCCTCGCTGTTTCAGGCAAGCAGTTAGGCTTCGGGAAAAATGATTTGCAGGACGTGGCTGAACGCCTGTTCCCGCCGGTAGCAGAGGCGGTGGCATGGTTGGGCAACTACGGCGATGCCAGGATGACTGGCTCGGGGGCATGTGTGTTCTGTGCCTTCTCCGGCGAGCGTGAAGCGGACCAGGTCCTGGCACAGGTGCCAAGCCACTGGAAAGCATGGAAAGCGCATTCGCTGGTGAGTCACCCGATGAAATCGCTCTTGCAAAATCAAGCAGTTATGGAATAAAATTTTGCCTGTCGCGACGTTAGGCGTTAAAATACGCAGAATGTAACGGCAAGCAGTTCAGTCGTGTAGGGGAATCGCCAAGCTGGTTAAGGCACCGGATTTTGATTCCGGCATACCAAGGTTCGAATCCTTGTTCCCCTGCCAAAGTTTTCCCGGCCGTCGAAGCGGATGCCTCCGGCGGGATAAACAGCGGTGTAGCGTTCCGCCTGCATCCACAAGCTAATCAGCCGGTACATCCGGCTGATTGTTTTTCCAGATTCAACTTCATACTCTTGGGACTTCCTCCATGGCTTACGAAAACCTGATGGTTTTTACCGGCAACGCCAATCCGGCACTGGCAGAGGGGGTCGCTAAGAACCTCGGCATTCCACTCGGCAAAGCAGTCGTTTCGAAATTCTCGGACGGCGAAGTCATGGTCGAGATCAACGAGAACGTGCGCGGCAAGGATGTCTTCGTCCTGCAATCGACCTGCGCACCGACCAATGACAACCTGATGGAAATCATCCTGATGGTTGACGCGCTCAAGCGCGCATCGGCCGGCCGCATCACCGCCGCTATTCCCTACTTCGGCTACGCCCGCCAGGACCGCCGCCCGCGCTCGGCACGTGTCGCGATCTCGGCCAAGGTCGTCGCCAACATGCTGGAAGAAGCCGGCGTCGAGCGCGTCCTGATCATGGACCTGCACGCCGACCAGATCCAGGGCTTCTTCGACATCCCGGTCGACAACATCTACGCATCGCCGATCCTGCTGGGTGACCTGCAGAAGCGCAACTACGACGACCTGCTGGTCGTGTCGCCGGACGTCGGCGGCGTGGTGCGCGCCCGTGCGCTGGCCAAGCGCCTCGGCTGCGACCTGGCGATCATCGACAAGCGCCGCCCGAAGGCGAACGTGTCGGAAGTCATGAACATCATCGGTGAAGTCGAAGGCCGCAACTGCGTGATCATGGACGACATGGTCGACACCGCCGGCACGCTGTGCAAGGCCGCCGAAGTGCTGAAAGAGCGCGGCGCCAAGAAAGTCGTCGCCTACTGCACGCACCCAGTCCTGTCGGGTCCGGCCATCGACCGCATCCAGAATTCGCCGCTCGACGAGCTGGTCGTCACCGACACGATCCCGCTGAGCGCAGCCGGCGCCGCCTGCAGCAAGATCCGCCAGCTGACCAGCGCACCGCTGCTGGCCGAGACCTTCAAGCGGATCGTGAAGGGTGACTCGGTCATCTCGCTGTTCGCCGAATAAGCAACAACACACCGTTTTTCGCGGCGCGCCGGCTGACATAGCCGGCGCGCCGTTGTAACATCTTGGGTTTCCCGCATTCTTGAGCGCGCATTCTGGCGCTTGTTCACGATTGCCCCTGGTCGCGGGGGCGGTCACCACTGGGTTACCGGGTTGGAGCATGTGCTCCGGCATTCGGACCCATTTATTTTTGGAGTATCACATGAAAGTAGTCGCATTCAACCGCACTCAGCAGGGGACCGGAGCGAGCCGCCGCCTGCGCAAGGCTGGCCAGACCCCAGGCATCATCTACGGTGGCGCTGCTACCCCGGAACTGATCGCCCTGGACGGCAACGCCCTGTACCACGCGCTCAAGAAAGAAGCTTTCCACGGTTCGGTCCTGGACCTCGAAATCGAAGGCAAGACCCAGCAAGTCCTGCTGCGCGACTTCCAGATGCACGCATACAAGCAACTGGTCCTGCACGCTGACTTCCAACGCGTCGACGCATCGAAGCCGATCCACACCAAGGTCACCCTGCACTTCATCAACGCCGAGATCTCGCCAGCCGTCAAGCTGAGCAGCGCTGTCATCTCGCACGTTGCGAACGAACTGGAAGTGGCTTGCCTGCCGGGCAAACTGCCGGAGTTCATCGAAGTCGACCTGAGCAAGCTGGAAGCCGGCCAGTCGATCCACGTGAACGACCTGACCCTGCCGGAAGGCGTGACCGCGCTGACCCACGGCCAGAACCTGACCATCGTCACCTCGTCGATCCCGCGTGGCGCAGCGTCGGCTGAAGCAGCTGCCGAGTAATACCCTTCTGTCGGGCCGCTGCGGCGGCCCGTCGGAAACGAAACCCGCCGTGGCCCAGCCCGGCGGGTTTTTTGTTGGCAAACGCCGCCCCACAAAGCTCGTGCGCATCACCGGCACGTGGGGCTGCGGTTTTCAGCGATAATCCTGTTTTTCCCAGAATCAAAGTAGACAGAGCATGTCCATCCGTCTGATCGTCGGCCTCGGCAACCCGGGCCCGGAATACGAACAAACCCGCCACAATGCCGGCTTCTGGCTGGTCGACAATCTCGCAAATTCGCTGCCGGGCTGCCGCCTGCAGCGCGAATCGCGCTTCAATGCCATGGTGGCGAAGACCCGGATCGCAGGCAATGAAGTCTGGCTGCTGGAGCCGCTGACCTATATGAACCGTTCCGGGCAGTCGGTCGGCGCGCTGGCGCGTTTCTACAAGGTCAATCCGGACGAGGTGCTGGTCGTGCATGACGAACTCGACATACTGCCGGGCGTAGCCAAGCTGAAAAAGGGCGGCTCTTCGGGCGGGCACAACGGACTGAAGGACATCACCTCGGCGCTCGGCACCCAGGACTACTGGCGCCTGCGCCTCGGCATCGGCCATCCGCGCAGCCTCAACCTGCAGCAGGGCGTGGCCGACTTCGTGCTGCACCGCCCGCGCCGCGAAGAGCAGACCCTGATCGAGGAATCGATCGACAAGGCCCTGCGCATCATCCCGCTTGCCTGCGAGGGCAAGATGGACGTGGCGATGATGCAGTTGCACAGCGCCTGAGGCGCTAGCGTCCCTGCACGACCACCTGCCCACGCAGGTCGCCCATCATGCGCTCCAGCGCCGGCCGCATCCGGCGGTAATCCTCTGGCGTGCAGGTGGCCGCCGTATGCCGGAACTGCAGGCGGCGCTTCACCACCACCGCATCTCCCTGCCGCGCATACTGCGAGCGGTAGAAGAAGCTGCCGTCATCCACCACCACCCCCTTGGGCAAGGCCAGCACGCGGGTGCGCGGCGGCAGCGCATAGCGCAGCTCGTCCTCGGCATCGATGGCGGGGCAGACGAATTCCTGGCGCCGCTCCGGCTCGCGCCCGAGTTCGAATACCGCATCGCCCAGCCCGCCCCAGAAATTGTAGGTCGTGGCCAGGGCCACCGGCCCCGGCAGCCGGACGAAACCGTCGGTCGCGCCCGAGAAGGCCAGCGTGTAGTCGTCGGTTAGCGCGTCGCCCGGCTCGAGCAGCCCATCACCGGTTTGCCCGAGTCCGGCCAGCATGCGCCGCACAAAACCGTCGCGCTCGGCCTGCGGCGTGGCGCGGATGACCTGGCGGGTGGGTTCGGCCATGGCGCCACCGTTGCTGCGCCTGACGTGGAAGCGGCTGCTACCGTCGCGAGCGATGTCGAAGCGGGTCGCAGTGCGGCTGTGTGCCGCTTGAAAGGCGGGCGTCACGGCGAACTGGCCGGAATCGGCCAGCACCACTGGTTTGCCGAGCAGGGCAGGCGGCAGGAAACCGCCCGCGACCGTTCCGGCGGTCGGGTCGAGGAAGAGTTGCAGCTGCGGCAGGTAGACGATCACGTGGTTCAGCACGCCCAGCGTCGGCACCACGGGCAGGCGGTAGGCATCGTCGCCGTTGACCAGCGCGGCGCTGGACGGGATGCCGGCCGCCGCCAGCAGGGCCTGTAACAATACGACGTGGTCCTTGCAGTCGCCGTAGCGGTTCGCCAGCACCGAGGAAGCAGGATGCGGCACCACGCCGCCCGGTCCGAGGTAGACCGCGACATAGCGGATGTTGTGCCTTACCCAGTCCGACAGCGCGATCGCCCGTGCACGCGGGTCGTCCAGTCCCTGCGTGAGCCGGGCCGCGAGCCTGGCAATGGCATCGTCGGGCACTGCCGCCGTGGCCGAGCGCGCGTGATAGGCACGGGCGAAGGCCGCATAGTCCGGAAAGGTCGAGACCGCCAGCCGCCGGCCATAGTCGAGGTAGCTCACCGACCCCTGTTCGATGCGTTCGTTGTCGCCGTCGACATAGCGCCAGCCATGACGGCGGCGGCCGGGCGGACTCGCGCCGGCCACCGGCACGAAGCCGGCAGCGTCCGCATGCAGCGTCATCGAGGCGGGCAGGTCGTAGCTCAGCCGGAAATCCTTGTGGCGGAAGAAGCCGGGCACCGTGAAGTCTTCGAACTGGCCGGGGAACAGCGGCGTGTGGCGGCGCACGGTGTAGCGCAGGCTGAGCGTATCGCCCACTGCGACGTCGGGAAAGATGACGACTTTCAGGCGCGTATCCTGGAACATCGGCGCATCGAGGGAGGCGGTTTCGTGCTGGTCGCGGATCTGCTGCGGGGCGACCGGCACGCGCCGCCCATCGGGTTTGGTGGTCCAGGCCTCGATGGCCACGACCCGGTCGAGCGAACCGTTGAAGCTGACGGCCTGTTCGGCTTGCCGTGCGAGCGCGGCGGGACTGGCAATGCGCTTTACCAGTTCGACCTCGAGCGTGTAGGCGCCATCGGCATCGACCGTGAAATGCTGCCAGTGGCGCTCGATCACCACCGAATGGTCGGTGCCGCTGTCGGCCGCCACCAGCCGGCCGCAGGCGAGCAACAGCAACAGACACAATGCAAGTCGGAAGGGCATGGGCAAGCTCCACGAAAGCGATCGACCCATGTTACGCAGCACCCCGCAGCCACCCTTGAGCCAGCACAAGCGCCTCCTTCCTGCGATAATTTCGCGCCATGAAGGCACTTACATTCCACGCCGGGCCGCTGGCCCTGGCCCAGATCGGCGCGCAGGGCTTGCGCGCCCAGGACATCGCCATCGTGCCGGCCGCAGCCGGCGGTCCCAAGGGGCTGATCTTCCAGGCGCTCGACCAGTGGACCTTCGGCGAATGGCTCCCCAGTGCGCCGCGCGAGCGCGTGCTCATCGGTTCCTCGATCGGCGCCTGGCGCATGGCCGCCGCCTGCCAGCGCGACCCGGCCAAGGCATTCGCACGCCTGGGCGAACTGTATGCGGGCCAGCGCTACACCAGCCGCAAGCCGACCCAGCACGAGATCGACAAGGTCGTGCAGGGACTGCTCGGTGAATTCGTGCGCGGCCACGAGGACGACATCGTGAGCCATCCGCACCACCGCCTGCACCTGCTGGCCGTCCGCGGCAAAGGCGGCCTCGCCGCACCGGGGCATCCGCGGGCCGAGCTGCGCGGTTTTGCGACGGCGGCGCTGCATAACGCCTGCTCGCGCGCCTGGCTCGGCCGCTGCATGGAACGTGTCGTGATCGGCGACGCCCGTGCCCAGGCGCCGTGGCTGCGCGAGCGCTTCGATGCCTTCACCACCCACTTCTCCACGCTCACGCGCAAGAATCTTGCCGCCGGCCTGCTGGCTTCGGGCACGCTGCCGCTCATCATGAAGCCGGTCACGGGCATCGAAGACCTGCCGCCGGGCAGCTACTGGGATGGCGGCCTCATCGATTACCACCTGGCCCTGCCGTATGCGCGGGCAGCGGGGGAGGCAAAAGGCGACCTGGTGCTCTACCCGCATTTCACCCAGCACATCGTGCCGGGCTGGCTCGACAAGGGTTTCCCGTGGCGCCGCGCGGCGCGCGCCCACCGAGGCTGGCTCGACAACGTGCTGATCGTCTCACCGTCCGATGAATTCCTGCGCACGCTGCCGCGTGCCAAGCTGCCGGACCGGGCCGACTTCAAGTTCTACGGCCTCGATCATGACGAGCGCGTCCGCAACTGGCAGCGCGCGATCGGGGAAGGGCAGCGCCTGCGTGACGAGTTGGCGGCCTTCGTGGAGAAACCGGACCTGTCCCTGGTCAAGCCGATCTGAACACTGGATTGAAGCTGCTTGTCAGGCCGGGCAAGTCCTGAAGTCGGTATCGAACCAGCCGTCCGGTTCGCATTGCCCGGACAACAGGGCGCGGATGCGGGCGGCGCGTTGTGCGAGCGCTTCCGGGTTGCACACAGGGTGATAGTGATTGGGCGCCTTGATCATCGCCGCCAGCCGGATGAACTCTTCCTCGCTCGCCGCCGCAAGCGGTTTGCCGAGATAATTGCGCGCCGCCTGCGCCAAGCCCTTCACCTGCTTCCCCGCATGTGTGCCCATGTAGACCGACGCCGTGTAGCGCGCCAGCTGCTCGCGCTTGGACATCCTGGCGTCCAGCACCAGGGCCATCACGTCACGGCCAAGATCGATCCGTTTGCAGCAGTCGAAGACCCCGCGGTAGAAGGCCTGGACGGCGCCGCGCATGCCCCCGATCCGACCCTCGCCAAGGAAGACCTCGCGCGCAAGCGCTGACGAAATGGTGGCGACGCCCTGGCCGGATGCGATGCTCAGGCCGGCGTGATCGTAGAAGCTCGGGTCTTCGACCCGCACCAGGATCGCGGCCTGCCTGGCGGAGAGCTCGACCTGCTCGCCTGCCGGTGCTGATGCGAGCGCATCGTCGAAGGACGTCCAGGCCCAGACAGCGGCCAGCGCCAGGTAGGCCAGCAGGACGGCCGGCACGAGGAGGGCGACGCGGCGCAGGCGCTTCACCGGCCCTCCGGCGCCGCTGGCGATGGATAGGGCGTGCAGCCTTCGATTTCCTGCAAAAATCCCTGCGCCAGGTAGCCGGGAATCTTGCCGAATTCGCCCAGCACGCGGCGACGGAACTCCTCGTGCTCATGCCAGCGCTCGGCCGGTACGCCGAAATAATTGACTGGTGCGACAGACATGCGCAGGCCGGGCCAGTGCCGCTGCAGGGTCATCAGATAGCGCCGCGTCGAACATACCTTCCCGATGAGCACGACGCTGCGCACGGCAGCCAAATCCATCGTCTCAGCCACCCTGGCGCGCCCGAAGCGGACGTTTTCACCGGTATTGGTCGCGGCGGTTTCAAGGATCAGTGCCGACGCGGGCATGCCGAGTTTCACCAGGCGCTCGCCGATGATGTCGGCTTCGGCCCTGGGCTGGCCGCCGGTCTTCCCGCCCGATACGAGCAGGCGCTGGAACATGCCGTCGCGCCAGAGCGCGTGCGCGGTCTCGCAAAACTGCGCGACACCGTGGCGCGTCCCGAACAGGAAGCCGAGGTCGGAAGGGCAGGGCGGGAAGGGCGGCATCACGTAGTCGGCGATGCGCTGGTACTCGTGCTGGAGCATGGTGCCTTGGAAGAGCGTCGGATCGGCTATCTTATCAATAACTCTTTGTCGGAAAACATCGGATCCCCAGTCTATTCACCTTGAATGGCCGGCAAGCAGCGCCATCCTGCAACGTCGCGTCCGTGTTGCGCCGTTTTTTTCGGCAACCCACAGCGTCCCCGGTTACAATGTGGGGTTTTGGAGCCGGGCTTCTTCCGCTCCGCATCTACACGAGAGAAAGAATTCCCATGAGCCTCCAATGCGGCATCGTCGGCCTGCCGAACGTCGGCAAGTCCACCCTGTTCAACGCCCTGACCAAGGCCGGCATCCCGGCCGAGAACTACCCGTTCTGCACCATCGAGCCGAACGTCGGCGTGGTCGAGGTGCCGGATCCGCGCATGCAGGCGCTGGCCGAGATCGTCAAGCCTGAGCGCATCGTGCCGGCCATCGTCGAATTCGTCGACATCGCGGGCCTGGTGGCCGGCGCGTCGAAGGGCGAGGGCCTGGGCAACCAGTTCCTGTCGCACATTCGCGAGACCGACGCCATCGTCAACGTGGTGCGCTGCTTCGAAGACGACAACGTCGTGCACGTCTCCGGCAAGGTCAGCCCGATCGACGACATCGAAGTGATCCAGACCGAGCTGGCGCTGGCCGACCTGGGCGCCGTCGAGAAGGCGATCCACCGCGAGAACAAGAAAGCGCGTTCGGGCGACAAGGACGCCGCCAAGCTGGTCGCGCTCTGCGAACGCATGCTGCCGCACCTGAACGAAGGCCAGCCGGTGCGCACCATGGGCCTGGACGCCGACGAGCGGGCCATGATCCGCGAACTGCACCTGATCACCGCGAAGCCGGCGATGTACGTGGCCAACGTGTCCGACACCGGTTTCACCAACAACCCGCTGCTGGACCAGCTGACCGAGTTCGCCAAGAAGCAGAACGCGCCGATCGTGGCGATTTCCGCCGCCATCGAATCGGAAATCGCCGAGATGGACGACGCCGACAAGAAGGACTTCCTGGCCGACATGGGCATGGAAGAGCCGGGCCTGGACCGCCTGATCCGCGCCGCCTACAACCTGCTCGGCCTGCAGACCTATTTCACCGCCGGCGTGAAGGAAGTGCGTGCCTGGACCGTCAAAGTCGGCGCCACCGCCCCGCAGGCAGCCGGCGTGATCCACACCGACTTCGAACGCGGCTTCATCCGCGCCCAGACCATTGCATACGACGACTACATCGCCTACAAGGGTGAAGCCGGCGCCAAGGAAGCGGGCAAGATGCGCGCCGAGGGTAAGGAATACATCGTCAAGGATGGGGATGTGCTGAACTTCCTGTTCAACGTCTAAGCTGCCAAGCGCCTGACTGAAAAGCCCCGCCATCGAGCGGGGCTTTTCGTTATGAGTTCCAGTTCGTCCCGCATCGGCGCCAGTTCGTCCCACAGTACTTTTCCGGCCGCATCTTCCATGCTTAACTAGCTCGAGCAAGCCGTTCCCCAACACCCCTACAAGCGAGCGAATCATGAAAACAAGCCTGGTCACTGCCGCCCTCCTGCTGGCCGCGAACGGCGCGCTAGCGCAGGATGCGATCAACTGCGGTTCCTGCGCCGAGTGGAACAAGCCGGTGGCGCCCTTCAACGTCCACGGCAACACCTGGTACGTCGGCACCGCCGGCCTGTCCGCCATCCTGGTCACAGGCCCCCAGGGCCACGTCCTGCTCGACGGCGCGCTGCCGCAGTCCGCCCCCCTGATCCAGAAGAACATCGAGTCCCTCGGCTTCAAGATGAAGGACGTGAAGCTGATCCTGAACTCGCACGCCCACTTCGACCACGCCGGCGGCATCGCCGCGCTGCAGAAGGCCAGCGGCGCCACGGTCGCCCACAGCCCGCACGGCGCCCAGGTGCTGCGCGACGGCACGCCGGGCACGGACGACCCGCAATACGACCCGAAGGAACGCGCCTATATCCCCAAGGTCGCGCAGGTGCAGGAAGTCGCGGACGGCGAAACCCTGGCGGTTGGCCCGCTGCGCTTCACCGTCCACTACACCCCCGGCCACACGCCCGGCGGCACCACCTGGGCCTGGCAGTCCTGCGAAGCCGGCAAGTGCCTCGACATGGTCTATGCCGACAGCCTGACCCCGGTGTCCACCGACGGCTTCCACTACAGCGGCGGCCCCGGCTACCCGGACCGCTCCGCCAGCTTCCGCAAGACCATCGACAGGATCGCCGGCCTGAAGTGCGACATCGTGATCGCCGCCCATCCGTCCGCCACCGACGCCTTCGGCAAGGCGGCGCGCAAGTCCGCACAATCGAACCCCTTCATCGATCCGGACGGTTGCCGCAAGCTGGCCGCGGGCGCGGGCAAGACCCTCGAGGCGCGCCTGCAGCGCGAGCGCGAGGAGAAGGCCAAGGCGGCTGCCGGCGGCTGACAGGGCAGGGCAATCCCTGCCATACTCTTAGTATGGCCACCGTTACCGAACTCCTCATCTACCCGATCAAGTCCTGCGCCGCGATTTCCGTTCCCGAGGCGCAGTTCCACGTCTCGGGCCTGGTGGCCGAGGGCGTGCACGACCGCGAGTGGATGCTGGTCACCCATGAGGGCCAGTTCCTGACCCAGCGCGAGTACCCGCGCATGGCGCTGGTCAGCCCGCGGATCGATGGCGACGCCGTCGAGGTGACGGCCCCCGGCATGCCGCCGCTGCGCCTGCCGCTGGCGCACGACGCCGCCGCGCGCAGCATGCATGTCCAGATCTGGGACCACAGCGTGGACGCCGCCGACTGCGGCGACGCCGCCTCTGCCTGGTTCGCCGACGCCATTCAAGGGCCTTGCCGCCTGGTGCGCTTCCGCCCCGACGTGCACCGTCCTACCAGCACCAAGTGGACCGGCGGCGCGCCCGCCGAAACCCGTTTCGCTGACGGCTACCCGATCCTGGTCATCGGCCAGGCCTCGCTCGACGATCTCAACGCAAGATTACAAGCAGCCGGCCGCGCGCCGCTGCCGATGAACCGCTTCCGCCCGAACCTGGTGGTCGACGGCCTCGAAGCCTTCGAGGAAGACTACGTCGAATCCTTCGCGGCCGACGGCCTGGCGCTGCGTCCAGTGAAACCCTGCGCGCGCTGCCCGATCCCGGCCATCGACCAGGCCACCGGCATTCCTGGCCCGGATCCGCTCGACATCCTGCAGTCCTACCGCGCCAACCCGCGCATGGAAGGCGCCGTCTGCATGGGCATGAACTGCATCGTCACGACGGGCGCGGGAAGCTCCCTGTATGTCGGCCAACAACTGGAAACCGCCATCGCATTTTGAGCCCCGGTATGCAGCCTGAGTGTCGCTAAATCGCCCACCTTGGGCGATTTTTCGTTTGCAAGCCTGTAAAGATGGCGTAATGTTACGGTTATTGCTGAAAGGAATTTTCAATGCACGAGCCGGACGCGCAGACGCGAGAACTGATGCTGGAGAACGAAACCCTGCGTTCCCGCATGGCGTACTTGCTCGAGCAGGCCGAGCGCAACCACTCGATCATGACCCGCCACCAGGCCTTCGACCTGCAGATCGTGGGCGCCGGCTCGTTCCAGGAACTGGTGTCAACCATCTTCGGCACGCTGCCGCTCATCTCCGAGCTGGACACCGTGACCCTGGCGCTGGTGGACCCGGACGCCGACATCTACACCGTCATGCACAAGCTGGGCGTCGACTACGAAGAGCTGCCCAACCTGCTGTTCTGCGAGCAGGCGGACGAACTCGGGTTCAAGGCGGCGGAGGGACGGCCTCCGCGTGCGGTGCTGGGGCCGTATGCACCGTCGCGCCATGGCGCGATGTTCCCGCATCCGCCCAAGGGCCTGCAGAGCGTGGCCCTGGTGCCGCTGCTGCGCAATACGCGCCTGATCGGTAGCCTGAACCTGGGCAGCTCGGACCCGAACCGTTTCACCCCGGCCCTCGGCACCGATTTCATCGAGCACATGGGATCGATCGTCGCGATCTGCCTCGAGAACGTGATCAGCAATGAGATGCTCAAGTTTATCGGACTGACCGATTCGCTCACCGGCGTCTACAACCGCCGCTACATCGACCGCCGCCTGGTGGAAGAGATCGCGCGGGCGCGCCGCCAGGGTTACCGCATCTCCTGCATGTACATCGACATCGATCACTTCAAGCAGGTCAACGACAGCGTCGGCCACCAGGGCGGCGACGACGTGCTGCGCGAGGTGGCGCAACGCATCAAGGCCGAACTGCGCATCTCGGACGCGCTGGGACGCTTCGGCGGCGAGGAATTCGTGGTGCTGCTGATCGATGCCGACCTGGAAAGCGCCAGCATGGTGGCGCAGCGCATCCGTAACAGCGTGGCCCTGAACCCGGTCGACCTGAGCACGGGCGAGCAAGTCTCCGTGACGGTGTCGATCGGGGTGGCGACGCTCGACGATTTCGAGCGCGACCATGCGATCGAGGGCGTGGCCCAGGATCTGGTGGCGCAGGCGGATACGGCGCTGTATCAGGCCAAGGCCAAGGGCCGCAATCGCGTGGTTTCGCTGTCGTAGGGTGGACGGCTTCGCCGTCCGCGCGTTCAACCGTCGCCAATGGAAGCGTAACGCGTCAATTCATACGTGATCTGAACGCGCGGACGGGAGACCCGTCCACCCTACGAAGATCAGAGCAACCGGCTTTCGGCGCGGCTGACCGCTTCGCCTTCGCCGCGCAGCACCAGCACATCGCCCGCCAGCAGGATCGTCTCCGGATCGAAGCCCAGGCTCTGTCCATTGCGCCGAACGGTCGTCACCTCGGCGCCCACTTCCTCCAGCGCCAGCTCCCCGATGCGCTTGCCGATGCCGATGGCGCCGCTATGCAGCGTCACCGAATGCAGGCGCACGTAGGTGTGTTCCAGGTCGTCCGAGACGTCGCTCGCGCCGTGGAAGTAGCCGCGCAGCGAGGCGTAGCGCTCGTCGCGCGCCGCCTGCACGCGGTGCACCACGCGGCGCAGCGGCACGCCCATCGTCACCAGTGCATGCGAGGCCAGCATCAGGCTGCTCTCCAGCGCTTCCGGCACCACCTCGGTGGCGCCGGCTTTTTTGAGCACATCGAGGTCGCTGTCGTCGTGGCTGCGCACGATGACGGCCAGGTTCGGCGCCAGCTCGTGTACCAGGTGCAGCACCTTGAGCGCCAGGCGGGTGTCGGCGAAGGTGATCACCAGGGCGCTGGCGCGGTTGATGCCGGCCGCGATCAGGCTTTCGCGCCGCGCCGCGTCGCCGTAGGACACACTGGCGCCGGCCGACTGCGCTTCCTGCACCCGCTCCGGGTCCAGGTCGAGCGCGTACCAGGGCAGCTTCTCTTCGGTCAGCAAGGTCGCCAGGCTCTGGCCGCTGCGCCCGAAGCCGGCGATGATCACGTGCTTCTGGGTCTTCATGGCGCGGCTGGCGATCTGGGTCAGCTGCAGCGACTGCATCATCCATTCGTTGGAGGAGAGCTTCATCACGACGCGGTCCATGTTGTCGATGACGAAGGGCGCGACCAGCATCGACAGCACCATCGAGGCCAGCACCAGTTGTAGAAGGAAGGGATCGACCAGCTTCGAACCCATGGCCAGGTTCAGCAGCACGAAACCGAATTCGCCCGCCTGCGCCAGTGCCAGGCCGGTGCGCATCGCCACGCCGTCGCTCGAGCCGAAGGCCTTGGCGAGGGCCGCGATGATGGCGAACTTGAGCAGCACCGGGAAGATCACCAGCGCCAGCACCAGCCACCAGTGCTCCAGCACCAGCCCGAGGTTGAGCAGCATGCCGACCGTGATGAAGAATAGCCCGAGCAGCACGTCGCGGAAGGGCTTGATGTCTTCTTCCACCTGGTGCTTGTACTGGGTCTCGGAAATCAGCATGCCGGCCACGAAGGCCCCCAGCGCCAGCGACAGGCCAGCCTGCTCGGTGACCCAGGCCAGGCCGAGCGTCACCAAGAGCAGGTTGAGCATGAACAGCTCCTGCGAGCGGCGCTTGGCGACGATGGTGAACCAGTTGCGCATCAGCTTCTGGCCGAACTTCAGGAGCAGGGCCAGCACGAAGGCGGCCTTCAGCGCCGCCCAGCCGAGCGTGATCGCCAGTTCCTCGGCCGGCCGCGCCAGCGAGGGGATGAGGATCAGGAGCGGCACCACCGCCAGATCCTGGAACAGCAGGATGCCGATGATGCGCCGTCCGTGTTCGCTTTCCAGTTCCAGGCGCTCGGTCAGCATCTTGACCACGATCGCGGTCGACGACATGGCCAGCGCCCCGCCCAGGGCGAACGCGGCCTGCCAGCTTACGTGCAGGGCAGGGGCCCACCAGGAAATGAACAGGCCGAACACCATGGCGGCCAGGATTGTCAATACGACTTGAGCCATACCCAGCCCGAATACGATGCGCCGCATCGATTTGAGCTGGGCCAGGGAGAATTCGAGTCCGATGGAAAACATCAGGAACACAATGCCGAACTCGGCCAGCGCATGGGTGGCCGGGCTTTCGTCGGCAAGGGCTAGCGCATGGGGACCGATCAATACGCCGGCGGCCAGATAGCCGAGCATCGGCGGGAGGTGAAGCATCCGGAAGGCGACCACGCCGAGCACGGCGCAGCCCAGCAGGAGCAGGGTCAGTTCAAGTCCGGAATGCATTATCCCCAGTTGTTTTTTCGTTATCGTTGTAGTGGTTTGTTACGACTGGCAAGTTTTTTGCTTACCCAATTCGTTTATACTGCCAACATGAGTGTAACCCATGAAAAAATAATGCTGAAAAGTTTTGACGCGGACCAGGCCCGCCGTGTGCTGGAGCTGGGCCGCGAGACCCTGGCCATCGAAGCCGACGCCATTCGCGCCCTGCACGCGCGCCTCGGCGACGACGACAATTTCGTGCGCGCCGTCCAGCTGCTGTACGGCTGCAGCGGCCGCGTGGTGGTCTCGGGCATGGGTAAATCCGGCCACATCGCCCGCAAGATCGCCGCCACCTTGGCCTCGACCGGCACCCCGGCCATGTTCGTGCACCCGGGCGAAGCCGCCCACGGCGACCTCGGCATGGTGACCTCGCACGACGTCTTCATCGCCATTTCGAATTCCGGCGAATCGTCCGAGCTGCTGGAAATCCTGCCGGCCATCAGGCGCATGGGCACGCACGTCATCTCGATGACCGGCAAGCCGCATTCGCGCCTGGCCAAGCTGTCCGAAATCCACCTCGACATCTCGGTGGCCAAGGAAGCCTGCACCCTGAACCTGGCGCCGACCACCAGCACCACCGTCACCCTGGCGATGGGCGATGCCCTGGCCGTGGCGCTGCTGGATGCGCGCGGCTTCCGCGAGGAAGACTTCGCGATGTCGCACCCGGGCGGGGCCCTGGGCCGCCGCCTGCTGACCCACGTGCGCGACGTGATGCGCAGCGGCGACGCGATTCCCGCGGTGTCGCCCGACACCCCGCTGGCCCGCGCCCTGCTGGAAATCAGCCAGAAGGGCATGGGCATGACAGCCGTCGTCGACGCTGAACGCCGCCCGGTCGGCGTGTTCACCGACGGCGACCTGCGCCGCCTGATCGAGCGCGTGCAGGACTTCTCGAACATCACGATCCGCGACGTGATGCACGCGAACCCGCGCCGCATCTATCCGGAACAGCTGGCGGTCGATGCCGTCGCCGTCATGGAAGAGTTCCGCATCAACCAGATGCTGGTCGTCGATCAAGATGACCGCCTGGTCGGCGCGCTCCACATCCACGACCTGACTCGCGCCAAGGTGATTTGATGACTCCGTTGGAATACATGCAGCGCGCGGCGCGCGTGAAAGTGATGATCTTCGACGTCGACGGCGTGCTCACCGACGGCAGCCTGACCTATGGCCCGGACGGCGAGGTCACCAAGACCTTCAACGTGCTCGACGGCCTCGGCATCCAGCTGCTGAACAAGACCGGCGTCAAGACCGCCATCATCAGCGCGCGCAAGTCGCCGATCGTGGTCAAGCGCGCAGCCGACCTGGGCATTTCCCACGTCTACCAGGGCATCCACGACAAGCGCGTCGGCTTCACTGAACTTCTGGCGGCAACCGGAGTCACTCCCGAGGAGTGCGGCTACATCGGCGACGACGTGATCGACCTGCCGCTGTTCACCCGTGTCGGCTTCGCCGTCACCGTGCCCTCGGGCCATCCGGAAGTGCAGCACCGCGCCCACTACGTCACGAAAAATGCGGGCGGCCGCGGCGCCGTGCGCGAGGTCTGCGACCTCGTCATGCGTGCGCAGGGCACTTATGAACAGGCGCTCGCGCCGTACTTTGCATAACGACCCAGCATGGTCAACTACAAGCGCACCGCCCACCGCTGGAAGCTCCTGACGGTCATGATGATCGCGGTCTTCTGCGCCTTCGGCAGCTTCTGGCTGGTGCAGCTGATGGAGAGCGAGGACCCTGACGGCCGCCTCGGCGGTCCGCTGAGCGAGCCCGACTACATCGTCGAGAATTTCTCCTTCGTGCGCATGACGGAAGAGGGCAAGCCGAGCTACGTGGTGACGGGCAAGCGCCTGGCGCATACGCCGGAGGGCGACGTCTCCGTGGTCGAGCAGCCGGCCATGCAGGGCATGACGCCGGGCCGTCCGCGCACCGACATCGTCGCCCAGCGCGCCCGCATCCACCACGAGGAACACCGCGTCGAACTGCTCGGCAACGTCGATATCCGGCGTCCGGGCACGCCGACCAGCGAAGCGCTGCGCGTGCGGACCCAGGCGCTGACCGTGCTGCCCGACGAGGAAATCCTCAAGACCGACAAGCCGATCGAGATGCAGCTCGGCGCCGCGACCGTGACCGGCACCGGCATGGTCGCCAACAACGCGACCCAGAAGCTGCACCTGGCCAGCCGCGGCCAGATCATCTATCCGCCACGCCAGCGCCGCGAATAAGCGGCGCCGCGTGCAACCCAGGACAAGCAACATGAAAAAACTCATCGCAGCCGCCTGCCTCACCCTGGCCGCCTTCGGCGCCTCGGCGGAGCGCGCCGATTCGCTCAAGCAGGCCGTGATCAACTTCGATTCGCTCGACGTGGACGAGGTCACCCAGACCCGCATCCTGACCGGCAACGTCGTGCTCACGCGCGGCACGCTGGTGCTGAAATCCGACCGCGCCCTGGTCAAGGAAACGCCGGAAGGCTACATGAGCGTGACCCTTACCGCGAACAACGGCAAGACCGCCACCTTCCGCCAGAAGCGCGACGGCGGTCCCGACCTGTGGGTCGAGGGCCAGGCCCAGCGCATCGAATACGACGAGCGCGCCGAACTGGTGAAGCTGTTCACCGCCGCCGAAGTGCGCGAGCTGGAGAGCGGCCGCATGACCAACGAGATCAAGGGCCCCTTCATCTCCTACGACAACCGCCGCGAAGTCGCGCAGGTGCGCAACGACGCCAGCGGCGCCAGCAAGGTGGGCGGCGGCCGCGGCACCCTGATCATCGCGCCGCGCCGCACCACGGCGCCGGCAGAAGGTGCCAAGCAATGACGGCATCCATGACGGCGGCGATGACCTCGGCGGGCGAGGGCTGCAGCACCCTGATCGTCAAGGGCCTGCAGAAGAGCTACGGCAAGCGCCTGGTGGTGCGCGACGTGTCGCTGCAGGTGGAGTGCGGCGAAGTGGTCGGCCTGCTCGGCCCCAACGGCGCCGGCAAGACCACCTCCTTCTACATGATCGTCGGCCTGGTGCCCTCGGACGCCGGCACCATCGACATCAACGGCACCGACATCTCGAGCCTGCCGATCCACCGGCGCGCGGTGCTGGGCCTGTCCTACCTGCCGCAGGAAGCCTCGGTGTTCCGCAAGCTGACGGTGGAAGACAACATCCGCGCCGTGCTGGAACTGCAGCGCATGGACGGCAAGCCGCTCAGCAAGGACCAGATCAACGAGCGCCTCGACACCCTGCTGGCCGAGCTGCAGATCGAGAAGCTGCGCGAGAACCCGGCGCTGTCGCTGTCGGGCGGCGAACGGCGCCGCGTCGAGATCGCGCGCGCGCTGGCGACCAATCCGCGCTTCGTGCTGCTGGACGAGCCATTCGCCGGGGTCGACCCGATCGCGGTGATCGAGATCCAGCGCATCGTGCGCTTTCTGAAAGAGCGCAACATCGGCGTCCTGATCACCGACCACAATGTGCGCGAGACGCTCGGCATCTGCGACCGCGCCTACATCATCAACCAGGGCGCGGTGCTGGCCTCGGGCCGGCCTGACGACATCATCGCCAACGAAAACGTGCGGCGCGTCTACCTCGGCGAACACTTCAGGATGTAATGAAACAATCCCTGCAGCTCCGCACCTCGCAGCACCTGGCGCTCACGCCGCAGCTGCAGCAGTCGATCCGGCTGCTGCAGCTGTCCACGCTCGAACTGCACCAGGAGATCGAGCAGATCCTGCACGACAACCCCTTGCTCGAGCGGCTCGACGATCCGCTCGACCGCTCGGTGCGCCTGCTGGCCGACGGCGCCATCAACAGCGCGCCGGCGAGTGGCGAAGCGCCGGCGCCGCAGCCGGCGGCCGAAGAAGGCGCCAAGGCGGAAGGCGAGGGCTTCGATGAGGGCGGCAGCGAGGGCGAGCGCGGCGAGGCCGACAGCGACTGGGGCGGCGAGGGCGGCGGCGCCCGCAGCGGCGACGACGAGGATGGCCGCCCGCAGCTGGAAGCCGGGAGCATCAGCTTGCGCGAACACCTGGCCGAACAGATCCGCATGTGCGCTTGCACCCAGCGCGACCGCGCATTGGCCGAGCTGGTGATCGACGCGCTCGACGACAACGGCTACCTGGAAGAGCCGCTCGACGAGATCCATGCGCGCCTGCCGGAAGAACTCGAGATCGAGATGGACGAGCTGCGCTGCGCGCTGGCGCTGGTGCAGAGCCTCGATCCGGTCGGCGTCGGCGCGCGCAGCGCGGCCGAGTGCCTGGCGCTGCAGATCCGCCGTATGCCGGGCGTGCCCATGGTAACGCGGCGCCTGGCCCTGAAGATCGTCGAGGGGTATTTGACCTGGTTCGCCCAGCGCGAGTACACCAAGCTGAAGAAGGCGCTCGACTGCGACGACGAAGACCTGCGCGAAGTGCAGGCCGTGGTCCGCCAGTGCAATCCGCACCCCGGCGCGGCCTTCGGCGCGGGCGTGTCCGACTACGTGGTGCCGGACGTGATCGTGCGGCGCGCCAAGAGCGGCTGGGCGGTGTCGCTGAATCCGGACGTGATGCCGAAGCTGCGCGTGAACTCCCTGTACGCCAACCTGCTCAAGCAGGGAAAGAGCGAAAGCCAGATGGGCGCACAGCTGCAGGAAGCCAAGTGGCTGATCAAGAATATGCGCCAGCGTTTCGACACGATCCTGCGTGTCGCCGAGGCAATTGTCGAGCGCCAGCGCAACTTTTTCAGCCACGGCGCGGTTGCCATGCGCCCTCTTGTTTTGCGTGAGATAGCTGATACACTAGGCCTACACGAGAGCACGATCTCACGTGTAACCACGCAGAAATACATGCTGACCCCGCACGGCATGTTCGAGCTGAAGTACTTCTTCGGAAGCCACGTCGCCACCGAAGCGGGGGGAGAAGCCTCCTCGACGGCGATCCGCGCACTCATTGCGCAATTGACAGGAGCAGAAGACCCTAGGAACCCATTATCCGACAGCAAGATCGCGGAGATGCTCGGGGAACAAGGTATGGTCATCGCGCGCAGGACGGTTGCCAAGTACCGTGAAGCGCTCAAGATTCCGCCCGTCAGCCTCCGCAAATCCCTGTAAAGCTACTGCCCACTCTCACCTTGTGGCGCGGGCAGGGCACCTTCCCTAAGGAGTGTGTATGAACCTCACAATCAGCGGCCACCATCTCGAAGTCACCCCCGCCATCCGTGAATACGTTCAGAATAAGCTCGAGCGCATCACCCGCCATTTTGATCACGTGATCGACACCCACGTGTTCCTTGCCATCGATAACCTCACCGAAAAAGAAAAGCGGCAAAAGGCCGAGATTAACCTTCAGGTATCGGGCAAGATTTTGCATGTGGCAAGCGCGGCGCAGGATCTGTACGCAGCGATCGACACGCTGATGGACAGGCTGGACAGGCAGGTTCTGAAACACAAATCCATGCTTCAAGACCATAACCACGTGGCGCACAAGCGCCTTCCGGACAACGGAGAAGCCGCCGCCGCGTAAATAACGGGCGACCGCACACCAGCAAGGGCGTCTGAGGGGACGCCCTTTTTGCGTTTACTGCGCTTGTTACTTTTCGACGCTTCCAGTTTTACGCAGGTGTTCTGTAGAATGCATGTCTTTTCGACCACAGCACACCATCATGACCGATACCGTCCTGACCCGCGTCGCCAACCGCACCGGCGTCATCACGCTCGACCGGCCGAAAGCCCTGAACTCCCTCTCGCTCGACATGGTGCGCGCCCTGACCGCCATTTTGCTGCAGTGGAAGGATGATGCGGGCATCGAGGCGGTGGTCATCACCAGCAGCAGCGAGAAGGCCTTGTGCGCCGGCGGCGACATCCGCTTCTTCCACGAGATGGGCCAGGTCGGCCCGACTGGCGGCAGCGCCCTGCTGGAAGATTTCTTCACCGAAGAATACGCGCTCAACCACCTGATCCATTTCTACCCGAAACCCTACATTGCCGTGATGGACGGCGTGGTGATGGGCGGCGGCATGGGCATCGCCCAGGGCGGCCCGGACTGCGGCCTGCGCATCGTGACCGAGCGCACCAAGATGGCCATGCCCGAGGTGAACATCGGCCTGTTCCCGGACGTCGGCGGCAGCCACTTCCTGTCGCACGCGCCGGGCCAGCTGGGCCAGTACCTGGGCCTGACTGGCCTGACGATCGGCGCGGCCGACGCGCTCTACGTGGGGCTGGCGGACGTGTTCGTGCCGGGCGCCGAGCTGGCCGGCCTGATGGCGCTGGTGGAGTCGACCCCGGGCGCGCAGCTGCCGGCGTCGATCCGCAGCTTCGCGTCACAGTTTGCCGCGCAAGCGGGTGCGAGCGAGCTGCAGGCCCAGCGCGCCGTCATCGACGCGCATTTCGGCGCCGCCACGGTGGGCGCGATCATGGCATCGCTGGCGCGCGACGAGAACCCGTTCGCGCAGAAGGCCTTGAAGGCGATGCGCCAGCGCTCGCCCTTGATGATGTGCGTGACGCGCGAACTGCTGCTGCGCGGGGCCGCGCTGGACGTGGCGGACTGCCTGCGCATGGAACGCAACCTGGTGCGCCGCAACTTCGAGCACGGTGAAGTGCTGGAGGGTGTGCGGGCGCTGGTGATCGACAAGGACAACCAGCCGAAATGGAATCCGGCGACGCTGGACGAGGTGACGCCGGAGATGGTGGCAAGGTTCTTCGAGCCGGTGTGGCCTGAATACGCGCACCCGCTGCGGCATCTTTCCTAAGCTAACGCTCGATCCGTCATCCCGGCGCAGGCCGGGATCCAAGTTTGCGTGCGCAGCGGCTACGCTGGACGATAAAGGCACGCAACGAACTTGGGTTCCGGCCTTCGCCGGAACGACGGTTTGAAAGCTGGTGGTGCTAATTACACCGTAGCGTGCTTGGGCTGCTCCCGATGCCGAACGATCACCCGCTCGCTCTTCCCGAAGTAAGCCCCCAGCCTTTCCGCCATGTACACCGAGCGGTGCTGCCCGCCGGTACACCCCACCGCCACGGTGAGATAGGAACGGTTGTCCGTCTTGAACGAGGGCAGCCACTTTTCCACGAAAGCGCGGATGTCTTCCAGCATGTCCAGGGCGCTCTGCTGCGCGTCGAGGAAGGCGATCACGGGCGCATCCTTGCCGGTGAGGGGACGCAACGCCAGGTCGTAGTAGGGGTTGGGAATCGCGCGCACGTCGAACACGAAGTCGGCATCCAGCGGCACGCCCACCTTGAAGGCGAAGGATTCGAAGAACAAGGTCAGCGGCGCCTGTTCGATGTCGGTCAGTTCCTTCACCCAGGCGCGCAGCTTGTTGGCCGAGAGTTCCGAGGTGTCGATCACGTGACCCAGGTTCTCGATCGCCGACAGGCGCTCGCGTTCCTCGGCGATGCATTCGATCAGGGTGCGGCGCGAAGCCGGGTTTTCGCCCGGGCGCAGTTCGTGCGACAGCGGGTGGCTGCGCCGGGTTTCGGAAAAACGCGCGACCAGCGAATGGGTGCTGGACGTCAGGAACATCACCTTGACCTTGTGGCCTTCTTCCTTCAGGTGGCGCACGCTCACCGGCAGCTCCACCAGCGATTCGGCGCTGCGCGCATCGACCGCGACGGCGATCTTTTCCGTGCCTTTTTCACTGACCGCGTAGACCAGGGCCGGCAGCAGGGCCGGCGGCAGGTTGTCGACGCAGTAATAGCCTGCGTCTTCCAGGACGTTAAGGGCAACCGACTTGCCCGAGCCGGAAATACCGGTAATGAGGACGATGTGCATGTGGCAATGATACCCCAAACGGGTAGTTGGCCGGGTCAGTCGCCGCTCATGGCCTGGCGCTGCCGCTCCATGAACTCCTGCAGCGTGTCGATGCCGCGCAGCTGCAGGATGGTGTTGCGTACCGCGGCCTCCAGCAGCACCGCGATGTTGCGGCCGGCCGCCACCGGGATCACCACCTTGCGCACCGGCAGGCCGAGCACGTCTTCGGTCGGGAAGTGGAAGGGCAGGCGCTCGACTTCCTCGTCGAGCGCGCCGCGCTTGACCAGGTGGACGATCAGCTTCAGGCGCATCTTGCGGCGCACCGCGGTCTCGCCGAAGATCGCCTTGATGTCCAGCAGGCCCAGGCCGCGCACTTCCAGCAGGTTCTGCAGCAGCGGTGGGCAGCGGCCCTCGATCATGTTCGGCGCAATGCGCGAGAACTCCACCGCGTCGTCGGCCACCAGGCCGTGCGAACGCGAGATCAGTTCCAGGCCCAGCTCGCTCTTGCCGAGGCCCGAGTCGCCCGTGATCAGGACGCCCACGCCCAGCACGTCCATGAACACGCCGTGCATGATCACGCGCTGCGCCAGCTTCTTGGACAGGTAGACGCGCAGGAAGTCGATCACCTGCGCCGCCGGCAGCGGGGTCGAGAACAGGGGGATGTTCTGCTCGTCGCAGATGGCGAGGATGTCGGGCGGGGTTTCGAGGCCCTGCGCGATGATCAGGGCCGGCGGGCCGCCGCCGATCAGCTCGCCGATCACGTGGGTGCGCGAGCTGGATTTCAGGCGGTGGTAGTAATTCAGTTCCTGGTGACCGAAGACCTGGATGCGGCCCGGGTGGATCAGGTTCAGGTGGCCGACCTGGTCGGCGGCCGAGGCCGCGTCGCCCGCGATCTGCCGCTCGCCGCCGGGGAAACCGGCGAACCAGCCGAGCTGGAGGCTGTCGCGGTTGTCGTCGTACAGCCGTTGGATGGTCAGCGGAGTTTGCAGCATGGGCATGTCATCAAGGTCGCGGCGAATTGCCGCGTAGACAGTTTAGCCCAAAGCCTGCAGGCTGGGTTGCCAGTTGATGATGCGCTCGTAGACCGATTTCGGATCCGGGTCGGTGGCCAGCGCATTGCGCACGGCTTCGTCCGAGAACAGCTCGGCGATTTCCGACAGGATCTCGAGGTGCTGCTGGGTCACGTGGTCCGGAATCAGGAGGAAGAACAGCAGGTTGACCGGCTGGCCGTCCGGCGACTCGAAAGGAATCGGCTCCTTCAGGCGCACGAAGGCGGCCAGCGGCGACTTCAGGCTCTTGGAGCCCTTGACCCGTCCGTGCGGCACGGCGACACCATGGCCGAGGCCGGTGGAGCCGAGACGCTCGCGCGCGAACAGGTTGTCCGACACGGTCGAGCGGGCGATGCCGCAATTGTTTTCGAAGATCAGGCCGGCCTGCTCGAATGCGCGCTTTTTGCTGGAAACTTCCAGGTCCAGCTGCACGTTCTCGAGCGAGAGGATTTTGCTAAGGTTCGTCATGACTAGTGTGCGATGCACAGGGTAGCTGCTTGCGAGGCGGAATTATAGGCCTGTTTCAGAGCAGTGACATTCGATTTCGCATCTGTACGGGCATACAGTCGACAAGATGGGGACGACTCGGCAAAAGCCTAGGGTTTTGTTATGAAATCTGCCTCGCAACAAAACGCAATTTCCTAAGCGAAAACGTCCGGAAAGCACCGCAAAACGGGCGCAACGCGGCCCTGTCGCCATCTTTTAGACGTATGTTGCCCTTATTTTAAGCAGCCGGTTTCGTGCCATTTTGGCACGAAAAGATGTGTTCCGGTGTGGCTGAAAACGCACAGCCGCCCTTGCGGCCTGTTATTGACGCGCGGTGCGCAGGTTGCCCGGCTTGCCAGTGCTGAAATTCGCGCGCCAGGGGTTGATGTCGAGGCCGCCGCGGCGGGTATAGCGCGCATAGACCGCGAGCTTGGTCGGCTTGCACTGGCGCAGCACGTCCATGAAGATGCGCTCGACGCATTGCTCATGGAATTCGTTGTGCTCGCGGAAGCCGATCAGGTACTTGAGCAGGCCTTCCTGGTCGATCTGCGGGCCGACGTAGCGGATCTGCACGGTGCCCCAGTCCGGCTGGCCGGTGACCAGGCAGTTCGATTTCAGCAGGTGCGACACCAGGGTCTCTTCGACCGGGCCTTCCGCGTGACTGGCCGACAGCAGCGCCGGCGACGGGACGTACTGGTCGATCTCGACGTCGAGGCGGTCGAGCAGGGTACCCTCGAGCTCGCCCATCTTCAGGCTGCCGAAGGCATCCGGGGTAGTGATGCTCACGTGGACCGGGGCGCCGAAGGCGCTTGATAAATCCTGGCGCAGCAGCTCGCCCAGTGCATCGACGCCGGCCACGCGGGTCTGGTTGAAGGAGTTCAAATAGAGCTTGAATGACTTCGATTCGACGATGTTGGGCGAATCGGCGGGCGCCGTGATGGTGGCGATCGCCACCTGCGGCTTGCCGCGCATGTTCAGCCAGGACAGCTCGTAGGCGTTCCAGATGTCGACGCCGAAGAAGGGCAGGGTGCCGCTGCCCAGGCCGATCTCTTCGCGCTTTTGCAGGCGCGGGATCGGGAACAGGAGCTCGGGGGCGTACTGGCTCTGGTACGCGGAGGATTTGCCAAGAGGCGATTGGTCAGGAGTATTCATCATTCATCGATTGCGGATCCGGCCTGCATTGTGTGCAGCGCCGGATCGCGTAGGGGGATCATGTCCCCAAAAACAGTTTGTAGACCGGATTGGCACTCTCGTCCCAGTACCGGTAGCCCAGCGTGGCCAGGAACTGGCGGAACTCGTCCATCTCCGCCGCCGGCACCTGCAGGCCGACCAGGATGCGGCCCACGTCGCCGCCCTGGTTGCGGTAGTGGAACAGCGAGATGTTCCAGTTCGGCGCCATGCTGTCCAGGAAGCGCATCAGCGCACCGGGCCGCTCGGGGAATTCGAAACGATACAGCAATTCGTCCTGCGCCAGCGCGCTTTTTCCGCCCACCAGGTGGCGGATGTGCAGCTTGGCCATCTCGTCGTGGGTCAGGTCGAGGGTGCGGAAATCGTGCTCCTCGAAGGTACGCGCCAGCAGGCCGGATTCGCTGCGGCTGCCCACCTGCACGCCGACGAAGATGTGCGCTTCGCGCGCGTCGCTGATGCGGTAGTTGAACTCGGTGACGTTGCGTGGGCCGACCAGCGCGCAGAAGCGCCGGAAGCTGCCGCGCTGCTCGGGGATGGTCACCGCGAACACGGCCTCGCGCGATTCGCCCAGCTCCGCGCGTTCGGCGACGAAGCGCAGGCGGTCGAAGTTCATGTTGGCGCCGCAGGCCACCGCCACCAGGGTCTCGCCCTTGACCGGGTTGCGCGCCATTTGCGAGCGTTCGATATACGCCTTGGCGCCCGCCACGGCCAGCGCGCCGGCCGGCTCGAGGATGCTGCGGGTGTCCTGGAACACGTCCTGGATCGCGGCGCAGATCGCGTCGGTGTCGACGATGATGATCTCGTCCACCACCTGCTGCGCCACGCGGAAGGTCTCTTCGCCCACCAGACGCACCGCGGTGCCGTCCGAGAACAGGCCGACGTCGGTGAGCGTTACACGCTGGCCGGCCTTCAGGCTCTTGGCCATCGCGTCCGAATCGATGGTCTGCACGCCGATCACCTTGATGTCCGGCCGCACCGCCTTGACGTAGGCGCCCACGCCCGCGACCAGGCCGCCGCCGCCGATCGCCACGAAGATCGCGTGGATCGGGCCCGAGTGCTGGCGCAGGATCTCCATGCCGATGGTGCCCTGGCCGGCGATGACGTCCGGGTCGTCGAAGGGGTGGACGAAGGTCAGGCGCTGTTCCTTCTCCAGCAGCAGCGCGTGGTTGTAGGCGTCGGTATAGGAATCGCCGTGCAGGACCACCTCCACGCTGGCACCGCCGCGCGCCTTGACCGCATCGATCTTCACCTGGGGCGTCGTGGTCGGCATCACGATCAGGGCACGGCAGCCGAGGCGCGCCGCCGACAGGGCCACGCCTTGCGCGTGGTTGCCGGCCGAGGCGCAGATCACGCCGCGCTTGATCTGCTCCGACGTCAGGTTGGCCATCTTGTTGTAGGCGCCGCGCAGCTTGAAGCTGAACACGCTCTGCATGTCTTCGCGCTTGAAGTAAATGCGGTTGCCCATGCGGCCGGACAGGGTCGGCGCGTACTCGAGCGGGGTTTCTTGAGCGACGTCGTAGACGCGGGCGGTCAGGATTCTCTTGAGGTAGTCGGTAGTCATGGTCGGCAATCGGGAGTGATGCAATGCCGGCGGGGATGGGCCGGCGGGTCCGGACGACGCACACTGTTTTGCTCGGAGGGTGACCGGGGCGTGTAGTGACGATAACAGGGTCTGGATATCAGGCGCGGCGTATCGTGTCGTTACGTTAAGTGATCCTCATTATAATGGACACCTATCGCAAATGCTCGAGGCCCTTCTTCCCGATGATCGAAAACGCCGTTCTCTGGCTGCTGAACGTCCTTGCCGCGCCGACCGTCGGGCTGACCTCTATCTTCGTCATCAGCTTTATCTCGGCAACATTGCTGCCGCTCGGCTCGGAACCGGCCGTGTTCGCCGTGGTGAAGGCCAACCCGGCCATGTTCTGGCCGGCCGTCTTCGTGGGCACCCTGGGCAATACCCTGGGCGGAGCGGTCGATTACTTCGTCGGCTACCGCGCCAAGATCGCCTTCGCCAAGGAGCGCCAGAGCCGCTGGTTCGGCTGGCTCAAGAAATACGGCGCCAAGACCATGCTGCTGTCCTGGGTACCGGGCGTGGGCGACCCGCTGTGCACCCTGGCCGGCTGGCTGCACCTGCCGTTCTGGCCGAGCGTGATGTACATGGCGATCGGGAAGTTCGCGCGCTACGTGAGCATGACGGCGATCCTGCTGTACATCCCGGACGGGTTCTGGAAGAGCGTGGGCGCCTTCTTCGAGCGGCTGATCGGCTGAGTCCTTCCTGCGCGTGCACGACTATCTTTCCGCCAGCAGCATCATCGACTTCGACCATCCGGAGGTACTGGCTACGGCGCACCGCCTGGCGGCCGGCGCCGGTTCGAAAGCCGACATCGTGCGCGCCTGCTTCGCCTTCGTGCGCGACGAGATCGCGCACAGCGCGGATTACCGGCGCAATCCGGTCACCTGCCGCGCATCGGATGTGTTGCGCCACCGGACAGGCTTCTGCTACGCCAAGAGCCACCTGCTGGCGGGCCTGCTCAGGGCTAACGGCATCCCGGCAGGCTTGTGCTACCAGCGCCTGGCGACCGGCGACAGCACCGCTCCCTATTGCCTGCACGGACTGAATGCGGTCTACCTGGCTGATGTCGGCTGGTACCGGCTCGACCCGCGCGGCAACAAGGCCGGCGTGGATGCACGCTTCGATCCGCCGCGCGAGGCGCTGGCCTTCGCGGCGCACGGGCCGGGTGAGGGCGACCTGCCCGGGATCCACGCCGAGCCTTTGCCGGTGGTTACCGAGGTCCTGGAGCGCTGCGGCAGCTACCAGGAGGTGCTGGCCTGTCTGCCAGATCTCGCCCCTGGCGAGTATGATGCGAAGCCATGAACAAGCCTCCAAGCATCCGCTCACTGATCCTGTTTCTCGTCCTGCTGGCGATCTTCGGCGTCTTCGGCGCCAAGTACATGCTGGGCAAGCATTCGGCGTCCACGACGGACCAGCTCGCCATCGTCTGGCCCAATATCGCCGGCATGCCGGCGCAGGAACGCGCCTTCCTCGTCGAACTTGCCCTGACCTGCAACGTGGTGGCCCGCCAGCCGGTGCGTGCCGAGGTCATCGACTGCCTGCGTTCCACCACCGCGCAGATGCAGCCGGGAGCGAACCAACGGCTGGACCGCCTCATCCAGGAGGCGCCGCCTGCCGCCCAGCCGCGCTGATGCGCTGTGACAGGAAGGCATGCAGCTGCGCAGCCGGCAGCGGCTTGCTGTACAGGTAACCCTGGAAGGACGTACAGCCGCAGCACACCAGCAGGTCGCGCTGCTCGCCCGTCTCGACGCCCTCGGCAATGACGGACAGTCCCACCGCCTGTCCGAGCGCGATGATGGCCTTGACGATGGCCAGGTCGTAGTGATCGTCCAGCAGGTGATGCACGAAGGACTGGTCGATCTTGAGCTGGTCGAGCGGGAGCCGTTTCAGGTAGGTGAGCGACGAGTAACCGGTGCCGAAATCGTCCAGCGAGAAACAGACCCCGTGTTCCTTGAGCCGCTCGATCTTGCCGATCGCACTGTCGATGTCCTCGACCAGCAGCGACTCGGTCAGCTCGATTTTCAGTTTGTGGGGATCGGCCCCTGAAGCCGCCAGCACGCTGAGCACGTCGGCGACGAAATCCGGCTGGCGAAACTGCAGCGCGCTGACGTTGACCGACACCGACAGGGCCGCCGTCCCCGGATCGGCTGCCAGCCTGACCAGTTGCGCGCAGGCTTCTTCCAGCACCCAGCGTCCGATCGGCAGGATCAGGCCGGTATCCTCCGCAAGGGGAATGAAGCTGCCGGGCGGGACCAGGCCGCGTTGTGGGCTTTGCCAGCGTACCAGCGCCTCGACGCCCGTGACGCGGCCTTCGCTGTCCAGCTGGGGCTGGTAGTGGAGCACGAGTTCGCCGCGTTGCAGGCCCTGGCGCAGTTCGGCCTCGAGTTCGGCGCGCGCCAGCGCATTCGCCTGGATCTTCGGATCGAAGAAACACACGGTATTCCGTCCAGCCGCCTTGGCTTGGTACATCGCCAGGTCGGCGCGTTTGAGCAATTCGGACAGCGTGGCCGTACCGGGGCCGAACAGGGCGACACCCAGGCTCGGCGTGACCTGGCGCTCGTGTCCGTCCAGCTGGTAGGAGCCGTTCAGGGCATCCAGGATACGCCGTGCGACGCCGGCGGCGTGGCGCGCCGCAGCCTCCCTGCATACGCCGATATCTTCCAGGACGATGACGAATTCGTCGCCGCCGAGCCTGGCCACCGTATCGCGCTCGGCGATGCTGGCGACCAGCCGCCTTGCGACCAGGTCGAGCAGCAGGTCGCCATTGTCGTGGCCGAGCGTGTCATTGATGTTCTTGAAATTGTCCAGGTCGAGCAGGAGTACCGCGCCGACGCGTCCGAGGCGTGCATGCAGGGTCACGGCATGCGAGAGGCGGTCCATGAGCAGCTGCCGGTTCGGCAGGCCGGTGAGCGGATCGTAGAAGGCAAGCCTGCCGATCTCTTCATGGGCCAGCTTCATGTCGTGGATATCGGTCGTGGTGCCGTACCACTTGCTGATCTTTCCTTGCCCGTCCCGGATCGGCATGCCCTTGGCCAGGTGCCAGCGGTAGCTGCCGTCGGCGCGGCGCAAACGGTATTCGGCCGAGAACACCGCGCCGGTCTGCACCGACTCCGCCCAGACGCTCAGCGTGCGCTCGACGTCGTCGGGATGCAGCAGGCCGATCCATTCTTCGCCGATGTTGGTCACATCGGGAAGGCCCGCATAGTCGATGATCGCCCGGTTCGCATAATCGATCATGCCGTCCGGGGTCGCCGACCAGACGACGTGAGGCATCGAGTCGGCCAGGTGGCGGAGCCGGTCGCGCTGCGGCTCGGGCTCGGCGCGCATGCGGCGGCGCAGCTCGAGCTGCGCCATGGCTGCCTGTGCCAGGGTGTGCAAGCCTTCCAGCTGGGCAGGCGTGGGCGTGAAGGGCGCATCGTGCATGACCGACAGGGCGCCCAGGACGGCACCGTCGGCGCTCACCAGCGGCACGCCGGCGTAGGATCGCCAGGCATGCCATTCCTGGGGCGTCTCGCCGCGCGGCAGGGCCTGCAGGTCGGCAATCACGAGCTCGGTCCGGTTTTCCACGACCCGGGCGCCGAGCGAGTCCTGGCGCGTCACTTCCATGGCGACCAGTCCGACGGCGGCCTTGCGCCATTCACGGGCTGCGTCCACGAAACCGAGCGCCGCCATGGGGGCGCTGCACAGCGTCGCCGCCAGGCGCACCAGGCGATCGAAGACCAGCTCGGTATCCGTGTCGAGAATCTCGAAGGATTGCAGCGCTTTCAGACGGGATGATTCGATCGTATGATGAGAAGTCATGTTCAGCCGAAACCATTCAGCGTCGCCGCCGGATCGCCCCATTCTAGTCACGAATCATGAAACCCCGAGCTTGATTGCATGTCGTTAAGGAGGTCGCCGATGCTGGATGCGCTACAGGAACTGATGCGTCCACCGCCGGGCATGGCCTTCGACTTCAGCCAGCCGCCCGGCGAGCCGGCGCTGGCCCCGGCGGACGGCGTGTGCTGGCGGGTGTTCGCCAACCCGGTCTCGCTGTTCATCGGTGGGGTGGCGGCGGTGCTGCTCGAGCTGGCCGAGCCCTCGGTACGCGCGGGCGTGTGGGAGCAGGGCGGTTTCCGGCGCGATCCGGTGCTGCGCCTGCGCCGCACCGGCTTCGCCGCCATGATGACCGTCTACGGCCCGCGCTCGCATGCGGAACAGTTGATCGCCCAGGTGGTGCGAATGCACGACCGGGTGCAGGGCAGCACGCCCGACGGCCGCATCTACCGCGCCAACGATCCGCGTCTGCTCGACTGGGTGCATGCGACCGCCACCTTCGGCTTCACCGAGGCCTATCACCGCTACGTGCGCGCGCTGTCGCCGCTCGACAAGGATGCCGCCTTCGCCGAAGGCGGACCCGCCGCGCGGCTGTATGGCGCGCTCGGTGCGCCGTCCTCGTGGGCGGCGTGGGAAGAACTGCTCGCCGCAACCGCGCCCGGCCTGGAAGGCTCCGGCACGCTGGCGGAATTCATGCGCATCGTAGCAGCGGCGCCGCTGCTTCCGGCGCCGCTGCGCCGGCTCCAGCACCTGCTGGTGCGCGCCGCCGTCGACATCACGCCCGAGCCGGTGCGTTCGCTGCCGCAGTTGCGCCGCCACGGCCTGCGGTTCGGCGAAGCGGCGCTGCTGCGTGCGCTGGCCCGTGGCGCCGCGCTGCTGCCGCTGGGCGATACGCCGCCCGTGCAGGCCGCCCGGCGGCTGGCCCAGAAGCAGACATCACATGGCGAAGCCGCTTGCAATAGTGCTGCGAAGAAAATTAAGTGACACGTTGTTTTCTCTTGGCAATATCTGTTATCTGTCGAGAATTTTTACACTGCAATTTGTTCCAAATTCTAAACCTATGATTCCATAGGGATAAATTCTCTGGCATGGAATTTGCGTTAATTGAGTAACGGTTTGATTGCGGAACTTTTACTGTTGGTGAGTTTCCGTAGAAAAATCGACGAATTTAACAAAGCCTAGTCAATTGCAACTATTCCTGAAAGAACAGCACCATGAACATTCGTCAATCCCTCAAGGCAGCCATTGTTGCAGTCCTGCTCGGCGGCACCTCCCACGCCATGGCGGACGTGATCCAGGTTAACGCGAGCGGCCTGCCTGCAGCCACCACCCTGATGACGGCCGGCGCCTATCAAGGCAGCTTCAACCTGAACGGCCTCCTGGGCCTGCCAAGCGCCTATACCATCAACAGCCTGACTTTCTCGTTCACCTTCCTGGACGATGCTACCGATCCGTTTACGACCGAGGTCGGCAACAAGACGTACGTTGGCACCTCGACCACCATCGCGGGCGACCCCAGGGTTGCAACTACGACGACTAGCTATCAGGTAGCCGCAAGCAAAACAGGTGAGAAAGAATCGATCACGCTGACGTTTGATAACGTGAACTTCTTCAGTGGCCAGACTGCGAAAGGAACTGATCAGGTTTCGGGGCCGGTACCCACATACACAAATCCGGTTGCAGCCGGGATCGTAAAAGCGAAAAACGGCAGTACCACGGTTTGCACTCCGCAAGAACTTAGTCAGGGTAGTTCGTGCAAGGACGTCCCTCATCAAACCGTCGAGGCAACCGCGACCACGACGACGACGACCGACTATACCGGCGGCTTCACGATCGGCAATTCGGTGCTCGCCAGCCTTCTGCAGGACAAGGTACTGAACTTCAGTTTCGACCTGACCGGCGACCTGTTCCTGACCGGTGCGACCCTGGATGTGAATTTCACCGAGACCGTGACGCCGCCAGTTGGTAATGTGCCGGAACCGGCGTCGCTGGCGCTGTTCGGCATCGCCCTGGCTGGTATCGCAAGCGTACGCCGCAAGCCCCGCGCCTGAACACAAGCTGCAGGCGTGACAAGCCTGTAGCGGGCCTTCGAAACACCTCGCACGGCGCAAGCCTGCGAGGTGTTTTTCATTGCGGACTGTGTGCATGATCGATGCCTTCAAGCTTATGCAATCAGCCATTTTTTGCCTGCGTGCAAAGAAATGGCGGTCGAGAACCGCATTTTGCAAACGAAATTTGAACTGATAGCGCTTCGTTGGCATTTCCTTGCGCATCGACTTTCAAGCTTTTTGACTGCTCCTCAGCGTGGTGCACCGCAATAAGCTAGAATGAATGTCCTTCGGACTCGTCCGACCGACGTCAAGCACTCCATGAACGCGCCCGCACACATCCATACCCTGCTCGCCGACAATGCTCCTGCACGCCTGCGCGAGATCCCCTACAACTACACCTCGTTCTCCGACCGCGAGATCGTGATCCGCCTGTTGGGGGAGTCCTCGTGGCGCCTGCTCGACGAGCTGCGCGGTGCGCGCCAGACCGGCCGCTCGGCGCGCATGCTGTACGAGGTGCTGGGCGATATCTGGGTAGTACGCCGTAATCCCTACCTGCAGGACGACCTGCTCGACAACCCGAAGCGCCGCCAGAAACTGATCGACGCGCTGCATCACCGCCTGGGCGAAGTCGACAAGCGCCGTACCAGCGTGGACGTCGCCGAAGAGGGCGATGCACAGGCAGCCGCCGCGCGCAGCGCCGCCGTCGGACAGCTGCTGGCCGCCGCAAGCAAGGCGGTCGACGATTTCGCGCGCGAGTTCCGCGAAACCTACGACCTGCGCAAGCGCGCCCAGCGCGTGCTCGGCGCCTACACCGACAAGCGCAACATCCGTTTCGACGGCATGCACCGCGTCTCGCACGTCACCGACGCCACCGACTGGCGCGTCGAATACCCGTTCCTGGTCCTGCTGCCGGACAGCGAGGAAGAGATGGCCGGCCTGGTCAAGGGCTGTATCGAACTGGGCCTGACCATCATCCCGCGCGGCGGCGGCACCGGCTACACCGGCGGCGCGATTCCGCTCACGCCGATGTCGGCCGTGATCAACACCGAAAAACTGATCGGTCTGGGCGAAGTCGAATTGAAGCGCCTGCCGGGCGTGGACCGCGACTACGCGACCATCCACACCTATGCCGGCGTGGTCACCCAGCGCGTCTCGCAGGCGGCCGAAAAGGCCGGCTTCGTGTTCGCGGTCGACCCGACCTCGGCCCACGCCTCCTGCATCGGCGGGAACATCGCCATGAACGCGGGCGGCAAGAAGGCCGTCCTGTGGGGCACCGCGCTCGACAACCTGGCTTCCTGGCGCATGGTCGACCCGAACGGCGACTGGCTCGAAGTCACGCGCATGGACCACAACCTGTCGAAGATCCACGACGCACCGGTCGCCACCTTCAAGCTTGAATGGACCCATCCGACCCCGCGCGGCGCCGCCAAGGGCGAGCCGTTCCGGGTCGAGACCCTGGCCATCGAAGGCCGCCGCTTCCGCAAGGAAGGCCTGGGCAAGGACGTTACCGACAAATTCCTGGCCGGCCTGCCGGGCATCCAGAAAGAGGGCACCGACGGCCTGATCACCTCGGCGCGCTGGATCCTGCACAAGATGCCGAAGTTCACCCGCACCGTGGCGCTGGAGTTCTTCGGCCAGGCGCGCGATGCGATCCCGTCGATCGTCGAGATCAAGGACTACCTCGACAGCCTGCCGAAGAACGGCGACCCGGCCTTCGCCACGCTGCGCCTGGCGGGCCTGGAGCACCTGGACGAGCGCTACCTGCGCGCGGTCGGCTATGCCACCAAATCGAAGCGCGGCGTGCTGCCGAAGATGGCGCTGTTCGGCGACATCGTCGGCGACGACGAGAATGCCGTCGCCATCGCCGCCTCGGAAGTGGTGCGCCTGGCGAACACCCGGGTCGGCGAAGGTTTTGTCGCCGTGAGCGCGGAAGCGCGCAAGAAATTCTGGCTCGATCGCGCCCGTACCGCGGCCATCGCGCGCCACACCAACGCCTTCAAGATCAACGAAGACGTGGTGATCCCGCTGAACCGCATGGGCGAGTACACCGACGGCATCGAGCGCATCAACGTCGAGCTGTCGATCAAGAACAAGCTGAAGCTGGCCGACGAGCTGCACCAGTACCTGTCGAACGAGCACCTGCCGATCGAGAAGAGCGACGACGCCACCGGCGACACCGTCGACCGCAACGAGATCCTGGGCGACCGTCCGCAGCAGGCGGTGGCGCTGGTGGAACAGGTCACGGCGCGCTGGGCCTTCATCCTGGCCAACCTCGACGCCCGACTGGGCGACGTGCGCGGCAAGCTCGACGAGCTGGGCCTCGACCACCTGTCGTCGACGCTGGACCAGCGCATCGGCAAGCAGCCGGACGCGCTGCTGTTCGACGTGGTGCAGGACCACAGCATCCGCGTCTCCTGGAAGCAGGAGCTGCGCGCGCCGCTGCGCCAGATCTTCAACGGCGCGGCCTACAAGTGCATCCTCGACGAGTGCTCGGCCATCCACAAGCGCGTGCTGCGCTCGCGCGTGTTCGTGGCCCTGCACATGCACGCCGGCGACGGCAACGTGCACACCAACCTGCCGGTGAACTCGGACGACTACGCGATGCTGCAGGACGCCCACCAGGCCGTCGAGCGCATCATGGCGCTGGCGCGCTCGCTGGACGGCGTGATCTCGGGCGAGCACGGCATCGGCATCACCAAGCTGGAATTCCTGCTCGACTCCGAGATCCAGGAATTCCGCGACTACAAGCTGCGCGTGGACCCGGAAGGCCGCTTCAACCGCGGCAAGCTGCTGAACCTCGACGGCGCGCATGCCGACCTGCGTAACGCCTACACGCCGTCCTTCGGCCTGATGGGCCACGAGTCGCTCATCATGCAGCAGAGCGACATCGGCGAAATTGCCAACAGCATCAAGGACTGCCTGCGCTGCGGGAAGTGCAAGCCGGTCTGCACCACCCACGTGCCGCAGGCGAACCTGCTGTACTCGCCGCGCGACAAGATCCTCGCCACCTCGGCCCTGATCGAAGCCTTCCTGTATGAAGAGCAGACCCGCCGCGGCGTCTCGATCAGACACTGGGAAGAATTCGAGGACGTGTCCGACCACTGTACCGTGTGCCACAAGTGCGTGACGCCGTGCCCGGTCAACATCGACTTCGGCGACGTCTCGATGAACATGCGTAACCTGCTGCGCAAGATGGACAAGCGCAGCTTCAAGCCGGCCAACCGCGCCGCCATGTTCTTCCTGAACGCGACCGATCCGACCACCATCAACGCCACCCGCAAGGTGATGGTCGACTGGGGTTACAAGGCCCAGCGCCTGGGCAACCAGATGCTGCGCGGCCTGGCCAAGCCGCAGGTGGAAGCGCCGCCCCCGACCACCGGCAAGGCGCCGGTGCGCGAGCAGGTGATCCACTTCATCAACAAGAAAATGCCGGGCAACCTGCCGAAGAAGACCGCGCGCGCGCTGCTCGACATCGAGGACGACAAGGTCATCCCGATCATCCGCAACCCGAAGGCGACCAACGCCGACACCGAAGCCGTGTTCTACTTCCCGGGCTGCGGTTCGGAGCGCCTGTTCTCGCAGGTGGGCCTGGCGACCCAGGCGATGCTGTGGGAAGTGGGCGTGCAGACCGTGCTGCCGCCGGGCTACCTGTGCTGCGGCTATCCCCAGCGCGGCGCCGGCCAGTACGACAAGGCTGACAAGATGGTGACGGACAACCGCGTGCTGTTCCACCGCATGGCCAACACGCTGAACTACCTCGACATCAAGACGGTCGTGGTGTCCTGCGGTACCTGCTACGACTCGCTGGCGAACTACGAGTTCGACAAGATCTTCCCGGGCTGCCGCCTCATCGACATCCACGAATACCTGATGGAGAAGGGCGTGAAGCTGGAAGGCGTCACCGGTACCCGCTACATGTACCACGACCCCTGCCACACGCCGATGAAGATGCAGGACTCGCTCAAGACCGTGAACGCGCTGGTGTCGACCGTCGACAACGTCAAGATCGAGAAGAACGACCGCTGCTGCGGCGAGTCGGGCACCTTCGCCGTCAGCCGTCCGGACATCGCGACCCAGGTGCGCTCGCGCAAGCAGGGCGAGATGGAGAAGGGCGCCGACAAGCTGCGCGACGACGGTTTCAAGGGCGAGGTCAAGATCCTGACCAGCTGCCCGTCCTGCCTGCAGGGCCTGTCGCGCTACAACCATGATTCCGGCACCACCGCCGACTACATCGTGGTCGAGATGGCGCGTCACTTGCTGGGCGAGAACTGGATGCCCGACTACGTCGCGCGCGCCAACAACGGCGGCATCGAAAGGGTGCTGGTATGACCAAGCTGGCCGGATGCGAGCTGTGCGAACTGGCTGCGCCCGAGGTATGGCAGGGCGAAAAGTTCAGCGTCATCATCGTCGATGACGCGAACTATCCCGGCTTCTGCCGCGTGATCTGGCGCGAGCACGTGCGCGAGATGAGCGAGCTGTCGCGTGAAGACCGCCTGCAGCTGAACGAGGCAGTCTACCAGGTCGAGCTGGCGGTGCGCGAGGTGATGCAGCCGCTGAAGGTCAACGTGGCCAGCCTCGGCAACGTGGTGCCGCACCTGCACTGGCATATCATTCCGCGTTATGCGGACGATGCGCATTTCCCGGCGCCGGTGTGGACGCAGGCTGCGCGCCAGACGGATGAAGCGATCCTGGCTGCGCGCCGTGCGCTGCTGCCTGGACTCGCGGCCGCGATCGAAAAACGCTTCAAGCAATAAAAGGGTAGGCCATGCACAATCCGCTAGATATCGCCGTGCGCCAGAAATCGCGCGTGCTGGAAATCGCCTTCGACGATGGCAGCAGCTTTTCGATCCCGTTCGAACTGATGCGCGTGTACTCGCCCTCGGCCGAAGTGAAGGGCCACGGCCCGGGCCAGGAAGTGCTCCAGCTCGGCAAGCGCGAGGTCGGCATCACCGGCGTCGAGCCGGTCGGGAACTACGCGATCAAGCCGCTGTTCGACGATGGCCACGGCAGCGGCATCTTCACCTGGGATTACCTTTACAAGCTGGGCAGCGAGCATGACGCGCTGTGGCAGCAATACCTGGGCCGCCTGCACGCGGCCGGCTTCGCAGGCGACAGCGGCCGCGAACCAGGCACCGAACTGCCGGGCGCGGCGCCGAAGTCGGGCTGCGGACATCAGCATTAAGTTCAACTCACGGATGAATTGCCCCGACGCTTGCACTAGCTGAACGCGTGTGCGGCAAAGCCGCACACCCTACAACTGCCTCAACAGTTCCTCCGCACACTCCCTGACTGCATCGCGAAGCTCCGGCGGCCGCCGTATCTCGAAGCCGAAGGGCAGGCTCGCCAGCTGCCTGGCAAACCAGGCGATATCGTCCGACTGGTTGTGCATCACCACACCGTCCTCGGCCTGCTCGAACACCCCGATCGTATCGAAGAACTGCGCCTGCGCCCGCGCCAGCGTGGTCTTCAGCAGCACCTCGACCGTCCAGGCGCGGGGCAGGGTGGCGACCGAGCGCAGCAGGTAGCCCAGTGCGTCAAAGTTCGCAGGCCGCGTGAATCCTTCCTCGCATGCCGCGAGTGAGCCGATGCGGTCGAGCCGGAACGAGCGCACGCCGGCGCGCAGGTGGCACCAGCCTACCGCATACCAGCAGCCGTCGTGGAAGGCCAGCCCATGGATGTCCACTTCGCGTTCCGACGGCTTGCCGGCCGCATCGACATAGCCCAGCCGCAGCCGCCGGCCGGCACGCGCCGCCACCGACAGGGCCGCCAGCACCGCATGGCCGGTCGCCGTCCCTGCGCGCCGCAGGTCGAGCTGCACGGTTTCATCGATGGCGCGCACGCGCTGGCGCAGGTTCGCTGGCATGCTGCGTTCCAGCTTGGCCTGCACGCCGGCGATGGCCGGCGCCGCGCGCTCCAGTCCCAGGCTGCGCGCCGCCAGCAGGCCGACCGACAGCGCCAACGCTTCGTCCTCGCTGAACATCATCGGCGGCAGCTTGAAGCCGGCCACCAGCGCATAGCCGCCGGCGCGTCCGCGCTCGGCCGTCACCGGGATGCCCATTTCTTCCAGGGTCGCGATGTAGCGCCGCACGGTGCGTTCATCCACCTCCAGCCGCGCCGCCAGTTCGGCGCCGCTGAGCTGGCCGTGGGCCTGCAGCAGTTCGAGCATGGCCAACACGCGTGCCGCCGGTTTCGTCATGGGCCTCTCCTTAATCAGGGCAGATTATGTCCTGATTTGCCTTTACCGTGCTGTTTTGCTATTCAGGGAAAGGAAAAGGAAATGGCTGACTTCGCCCATCTGGGCCTGTTCTTCGTGGTGGTCTTCGGCGTGATCGCGCTTCCCGGGCTGGACATGGCCTTCGTGCTGGCCAGCGCGCTGCGCGGCGGGCACGGCGCCGGCCTGGCCGCGGTCGGCGGCATCATGCTGGGTGGCGCTGCCCATATCGTGATGGGCGTGCTCGGCGTGGCGGCGATCCTGGCGCTGTGGCCGCCGCTGTTCAATGCGGTGCTGCTCGCGGGCGCGCTCTACGTCGGCTGGATCGGCTGGACCCTGCTGCGCACGCGCGAGGGCGTCGCGCTGCCGGCAGCGGGAAGCGTCCCGCGCGGCCGTTCGGTCTTCCTGCAGGGGATGCTCACCTGCCTGCTCAACCCCAAGGCCTATGTGTTCATGCTGGCGATCTTTCCGCAGTTCCTGCGTCCGGAACGCGGCCAGCTGTGGGCGCAGGCTGCCGCGCTGGGGCTGATCACGAGCTTCACGCAGGCGGCGGTCTACGGGGCGGTGGCAGTCGGCGCCGTGCGTGCGCATGGCTGGCTGGCGGGGAACCCGCGCGCGGGACTGGCGGCGGCGCGCGCGGTCGGCGCGGTGCTGCTTGCTGCGGCCCTGCTCACGGTATTGCAAGGCTGGGCCTGAAACACGAAGAGCACGTCCATCGACGTGCTCTTTTGCTTTGCCTGCCCGGGCCTGCGCCGCGGGCAGCGGCGGATTACGCCTGCGGCTGGATGTTCGCTGCCTGCTTGCCTTTTGGGCCGGCAGTGATGTCGAAGATCACGCGCTGGTTTTCCGCCAGCGATTTGAAGCCTTGGGTGTTGATGGCCGAGAAGTGTGCAAAGACGTCTTCGCCGCCGCCGTCCGGAGTGATGAAGCCGAAACCTTTTGCATCATTGAACCACTTTACAGTGCCAGTCGCCATGGTAATTCCCTCTTGAAGTTTATTTGTTTTATCGCGTTGTCGGCCGTCCAGGAGGTTGGAACCAGCGGCGTGCTCAACATTGCAAAAATGATTATAGAGACAATTTTTTAAAAGTGAAGCACGTTTTTCAATCGTGCGCCCTTCTTTTCGTAAATGGCCTCCGCTGGACTCCGACAGCGGAGGCAAGGGCTCAGAAACTCAGCGGCATCCGCACCGTCAGCGACACGTCCGGGGTGTCGCGCGTGACGCCGGCGCCCACCGCGATGCTCAGCGAACGCTTGTCGTTGAAGCGGTACGAATAGCCCAGCAGCAGGGTGCCGAGCTGGGTCCGCACCGATCCCGGCACGTTCTTGCCATTCTGTTTCATGCGTCCCACGGTGCTGTGGTCATAGCCCAGGCTGAGCGACGCCTTGTCGTTCAGCGCCAGGCCCATGCCGAAGTTGAAGCCGATGATCGCGCCCGGTTCCAGCTCGCCCAGCGGTTCGCGGATGTTGTTGCGCACCAGGCGCTGCACGTTGCTGCGCTTGAAGTTGTGCAGGTAGCTCAGGTTACCGAAGAACACCGCCGGGTCGGACGGGAACAGCCAGGTCAGGCTGCCCTGCAGCGAATGGAAGCCCGAACCGGTCGGCAGCGACAGCGGCAGGCCGGTGCCGGTCACGTTCTCGCCGATGCAACGGGTCTGGCAATCGGTCACGACTTCGAAGGGATCCTTGCCGGTGACCGACTTGTAGCGCAGGCCGCCGATGTAATAGGGCTTGTCCGCACCGCCGTTGTTCAACTGGTAGCGGCCGGCCACTTCGACGTCGCCCATGTCCTTGCCGCTGGTGTTGAACACGCGCTCGACCGCCGTGCCGGTGAAGATCTCGCGGCTGACGGTGGCGTCCGAGCGGTACACGTAGGGCAGCTTGACCTCGACTTCCATCCGGTTGTTCAGGCCGGTACGGGCCGTGAGCGAGCCGGTGAAGGTGTTGCGCTTGACCTCGCGCACGTCCACCAGGCCGATCAGGAGCGCCGGGATCACGGTATAGCCGACCAGCGCCACCCGGTTGCTCGAGGAGTAGCCGAACTGGATCGCAGGCTCGAGGATGTACTTGCCGCGCGGCGTCAGCACGCCCGGGGCTTCGAACAGCGGCGCCACTTCGGGCGGGCGCTGGTCCTTCTGGTTGCGGTTCACGCTGGTCTGCTGCGCCTGGGCAGGGGTACGCGCCGCGGTCTGGGCCGGGGCCGGGCCGGGAGCGGCCGGCGCCGGGGTCGACGGCGGCCGGCTGTTGTTCGGCGCGCCGCTGTTCTGGCCGCCGGTGCCGCGTTGCTCGGACAGCAGCAGGTCGTCGGCGCGCGGCGGCAGTTCCAGCTTATCGGCCAGGACCGGCCGTGCCTCGTCGCGCCTTTCCTCGATGCGGTCGATCTTGGCGCGCTGCGCCTGCAGTTCGCGCATCAGCTTGTCGACGAGTTCGCGTTGCGCCGCCAGTTCGGCCTTCAGCGTGGCCAGTTCGGCGCTCTTGTCAGTCTCGGCAGCAGGCTGCTGCTGCGCATGGGCGACCGGAGCCAGCAGCATCGCCGCCAGCCCGGCGGCGCCGAGGCGCGCGACGTGAGTGGGCATTCGTTTCTCCATCGGCAGGTTAATAATATTGCAATGTTACAGGCTTCCTGCCGAGCGCACGATTGCGTCACGAATGGTGCCGTGAAAATTAATGTCCTTGATGAGCGCCATGCTGTTGACGGTCGAGGAGATGGTCGTCCGGGACAGGATGGCCTGGTGGTCCAGGCTGTTCTGGACCAGGGTGGCGCCGCTGCCCAGGGCGATATCCTTGGGCGCGTAATTGCTGCCGCCGATCTGGATCAGGCGGGCCGTGCCGAGCGCGTCGCGCGCCTGCAACAGCTGGTCGGCGTTCATCGAGGCGACGTCCGGAATGCTGACATTGGTGCGCGACAGCACCTCGCCGTTGACGGACACTACCCGCTCGATGCCGAGCGAGATGTTGAGGCCGCCCGGCACGTCGAAGCCGCCGCGGGCGCCGTCGAGGGTGGCGGTAGCCACCGGCGCCCATTCATCGGCGCCGATCACGGCGGTCTGCCTGCCGGCGGCTTCCTGGGCCAGGGCCGCGCCGCAGGCTAGGGCCAGCAGCGTGGCCGCGAGGGCCCGGCATGCGTGTGTGAGCCAGTGCATGGCAATCCTTTCAAAAATCGCCAGGGCCGAACTTCGGCAGGCTCTGGCTGTATTGTTCCTGGTTGATGCCGGTGCCGAGCGGCGCGCGCGGAGCGGCACGCCAGTCGTCGGCGCCGTTGAAGGCCACCTTGCCGGGGAATTTGTGTACGACGAACAGCAGTTTGTTGGCCCACAGTTCCATGAAGCGCTCGCGCGTCACGGAACGGGTGCCGCTGGACGGGTCGCCCAGCAGGATGCGGCCATCCTCGGCGCCCTTGATGACGACGAAATGGTTGTAGCCGCGGTCGCTGATCAGGACGATCGCCGGCAGACTGGCTTCGAGCAGCTTGTCGAGCGGCTGCTGGAAGCCGTCGCCGACGAAACCGCGGGTGGCCAGGTAGCGCTTCATGTCGAGCATCGAAAAGCCCTGCTGGCGGATCCTGGCCTGGTCGCCGCTCAGGAACATCTTCTCGAAGACTTCCTTTTCGCCGACCGGGGTGTTGTAGTGGTAGGTCAGCAGGGTGGCCAGGGCGGCCGACCCGCAGCTGAAATCGAATTGCTGGCGAGTGGTCTTGCGGAACTTGATGTCTTTTAAAGAGGTGACCGGCACCGTGGCGCGCTGGCCGACGGCCAGCTCGATGGTCGATGCCGGGCACAGGGGCGCCAGCAAGATGCCGCTGAGGGCGGCGGAGATGGCGAGCAATTTCTTCATAAAGCCGTCATGCCTATTGCAGCCGGAGGTTGATGACGGTGGCGTTCTGGATCAGCACGTTCGAGCCGCTGTTCTGGATCACCATCGGCAGGCCTTGCGCATTGGCGAAGGAGCCGCTGTCGATGACGTTGTTGCCGCTGACGGTGTTGACCGCGGTATTATTGCCCACCGTGCCGCCCAGGACGGCTTCCGTATGGACGGTATCGTCCTTGCCGGTGGTATGCCCCAGGCGGTCGGCCGTGACGGCTTCGCCGAAGCTGCTGTCGGCGGCAGGCGCCACCTTCACGTCGTGCAGGAAGTCGATCTTGACCGGCAGCTTCTCCGGATCGGCGGCCTGGACCGCCAGCGGTAGCGCGACCAGCGCCGCCAGCACGAATCGGTTCACAGGTTTCATAACATTCCTCTCAATTCGGAAAACCGCCGCGCGGCCGATGCCGCGCGGCGGTCACTGCTGGGCTGAGATTACTGGCCGGTGCCGACGTTCATGTTCGACTGAACGTTGACGCTCTGCTGGATCAGCGAGGAGAAGCCGTTGTTCTGGCTGATCACCGAGACGCCGGCAGCCGACTGGGCGATGTTCGACATGGTGTTGGACATGTCGAAGGTGCCGGTGCTTACGCTCTGGGTGCCGCCGTTGCCGCCGGTACCTGCACCGCCTGCGCCACCGGTGGCTGCGCCGCCGGTGTTGGTGCCGCCTGAGCCGCCGGCGCCCGAGGTGTTGGTGCCGCCTGCGCCGCCTTCGCCGCCGGCGCCGCCGGTGGCTTCACCCGAGGTGGCCGCACCGCTGGTCGAGCTGCCGCCGGTGGCTGCGCCGCCTGCCGCACCTGCGCCGCCGGCGTTCGATGCTTCGCCGCTCGCTGCGCCCGAGCCGCCTGCGCCGCCAGCCGCACCGGCACCGCCTGCGCCGCCTGCTGCGCCGGCACCGCCCGCGCCGCCTGCTGCGCCCGCGCCGCCGGCGCCGCCTGCACCGCCCATGCCGCCTTCACCGCCTGCTGCGCCGGCGCCGCCGGTCGAGCTGCCCGAAGCGCCTGCGCCGCCGGTCGAGCTGCCTTCCGCGCCGGCGCCGCCGGTTGCAGTGCCGGCAGCACCTGCGCCGCCTGCACCGCCTGCGCCGCCGGTGCCGGAAGCGCCCGCGCCGCCGGTACCTGCGCCTGCAGCACCGCCGGTGCCGCTCAGGGCTGCGCCGTTACCGGCGGTGCCGCCGGTGCCTGCGCCGCCGGCTGCGCCTGCGCCGCCGGTCGAGGTGCCGGCAGCGCCCGCGCCGCCTGCGCCGCCCGATGCGCCTGCGCCGCCTGCGCCGGAGCTCGAATCACCCGCGGTGTTCGACACGGTGCCGGTGCTGGCCGCGCCCGACATCGCTTCGCCGCTGTTGGCAGTGGCCGCGCCACCCGCACCCGCTGCGGTGTCGTCGCCCGAGGTGCCGCCCATGCCTGCGGTGGCCATGTTGCCGCCGCTGCCGGCGTTGCCGCTGGTCGCGGTGCCGGTTGCGCCCTGGCCCGAGCCGCTCGCGTTGCCGCTGGCGCCGCCCATGCCGCCTGCGCCGCCTGCAGCACCGCTGCCGCCGCTGGCATCCGAGCCGCCGCCATTGCCGCCGATGCCGCCGCTCACGGCGCCGTTGCTGCCGCCATTGCCGCCGTTCAGTTGACCAGTGCGGCCACCGTCACCGCCGCTGGCCATGCCGCCGGCGCCGCCGGTGCCGGCGCCGCCTTCGGCGCCGCGGGCGCCGTTGCCGCCGATCGCGTCGCCGTTGCCGCCACGGCCGCCAACTGCGTCGGCATTGCCGCCGCGGCCGCCGATGGCGTCGGCAGTGCCGCCGTTGCCGCCATTGCCGCCCATGGCGCCGGCGCCGCCGGTGTTGCCGCCGCCGCCCGCGCCGCCGATGCCGCCTGCCGCGCCGCGGCCGCCGTCGCCGCCGGCCGCGCCGTTGCCGCCGGCACCGCCCATGGCGCCTGCGCCGCCGTCGCCGCTGCGGGCAGTGCCGGTCAGGCCGCCTGCGCCGCCTGCGCCGCCGTTGGAAGCGCCGGTGTCGGCTGCGCCGCTGGTGGCGTTGCCGCTGCTGCCGTTGGCGCCTGCGCCGCCCATGGCGCCGTTGGCGCCGCGTGCTGCGCCGCTGGCGCCGCCGTCGCCGCCGCGTGCGGCGCCACCGGTGGCATCGCCGCCAGCCGCGCCGTTGCCGGCTGCGCCGTTGGCGTTGCCGCTGTTGACGGCGCTGTTGCCGATGTTGCGGATGTCATTGCCGGTCACGGTGCCGGTGAGGTTGCTGGTGGCGGTAGCGCTCGAGTTGTTGAAGGAGCTCGCCACGTTCGAGGTCGAGGTGCCGTTGTTGTTGGCAGCGGCCGCGCCGATCTCGGCGGCGTTTGCGTTGCCGGTGCTGCGATTCTGGCCCGAGGAGTTGCGGTTATCAGAGTTGTTGCTCTGGTCAGTGGTCTGTGTCTGGGTATTGCCGCCGCGGACGTCGCCTGCGGTGTTGCCGTCTTGTGCTTGTGCTTGAGCCATGCCGAATGCCAGTGCGATCGCGGTCGCCAGAATAGTGCGCTTCATCTGATACTCCCCTTTGTGTGTCACGGAAAAAGTTGATGTGCCCGGCGCTCCATGGCACCGGTCCATCTCCTTCTTAGCAGTTTGCATGCCAGCGTTTGATCGTCTTGCAAGTCTTTGATTCGTCTGCAAATTTTTATGCTGAGCAAGCTTGTAGGAGCGGATTGATGGGGCAGTTCAACAAGTCGGGAAACGTCTGTCGCAGATCTGTGACAGTTGTAACGGAATGGTCACGAGACTGTATCAGGCTGTAACAGCGGTGCCCGGCGGGCCATGGCCAAGCCCTGCGTTGATTGCCGCGTATGTGTAGGAAAAAATGAGGGGGAAATACAGAGGGAAAAAACCGCCGCGCGGCCGATGCCGCGCGGCGGTCACTACCAGGCTTACTGGCCGACGTTCATGTTCGACTGGACGTTGACGCTCTGCTGTACCAGCGACGAGAAGCCGCCGTTCTGGCTGATCACCGACACACCGGCCGCCGCTTGCGAGACGGTCGACATGCTGTTCGACATGTTGAAGTCGCCGGTGCTCACTTCCTGGCTGCCGCCGTTGCCGCCGGTGCCCGCAGCACCTGCGCCGCCGGTCGCTGCGCCGCCGGTGTTGGTGCCGCCTGCGCCGCCGGCGCCCGAGGTGTTGCTGCCGCCCATGCCGCCGGCAGCGCCGTTACCGCCGCTTGCGCCACCCGACGTGGCCGAGCCGCTGGTCGATTCGCCGCCGCCGGCTTCGCCGCCGGCCGCGCCTGCGCCGCCGGTGTTCGAAGCAGCGCCGCTGGCACCGCCCGCGCCACCTGCGCCGCCCGCTGCACCGGCGCCGCCTGCGCCGCCCGCCGCGCCGGAGCCGCCTGCGGCGCCTTCGGCGCCTGCGGCTCCGGTACCGCCTTCAGCACCGGCACCGCCGGCGGCGCCTGCCGCACCGGTACCGCCGGTCGAGGTGCCGGCTGCGCCTGCGCCTGCGGTCGAGGTGCCTGCTGCGCCGGCGCCTGCGGTGGCGCTGCCTTCAGCACCTGCGCCGCCTGCCGCGCCTGCAGCGCCGCTGCCTTCCGCGCCTGCGCCGCCGCTGCCGGCAGCACCTGCGCCGCCGGTGCCGGTCAGGCCTGCGCCTGCGCCGGCCGTGCCGCCGGTGGCGGTGCCGCCCGCCGCGCCTGCGCCGCCGGTCGAGCCGGCTTCAGCGCCCGAACCGCCTGCGCCGCCAGCCGCGCCTGCGCCGCCGTCACCCGACGAAGACGCACCTGCCGTGTTGGTGGCTGCGCCGCCGGTAGCGCCACCCGAGGTGGCGGCGCCGCTGTTGGCATCGGCATTGCCGCCTGCGCCGGTACCGCCGTCGCCGCCGCTTGCGGTGTTGGCGCCGCTGCCCGCTGCGCCGCTGGTGGTGGTGCTGGTTACGCCCTGGCCCGAGCCTGCGGCCGTGCCGCTGTCGCCGCCGGCACCGCCTTCGCCGCCGCGTGCGCCATCGCCGCCGGTGGCCGTCGAGCGGCCGCCTGCGCCGCCTGCGCCGGCGTCGATACGGCCGTTGTCGCCGCCGTTGCCGCCGGCGATGCGGCCGGTGGCGCCGCCTGCGCCGCCGGTGCCGTCGCCACCTGCGCCGCCGGTCGCTTCGCCGCCTGCGCCGCCTGCGCCACCGCTGCCGCCGCTCGCGCCGGCATTGCCGCCACGGCCGCCGGTCGCATCCGCGTTGCCGCCACGGCCGCCGGTCGCGTCGCCGTTGCCGCCGCGGCCACCGTCACCGCCGGCGGCGCCGTCGCCGCCCAGGTTGCCGCCGCCGCCAGTGCCGCCGGCACCGCCCATGGCGCCGCGGGCGCCGCCGCCGGCGCCGCCGGCGCCGCCGCGGCGCCGTCGCCGCCGGCGCCGGTGCGGGCATTCGCCGTCGCCGCCGGCGCCGCCTTCGCCGCCGCGTGCCGCGCCGGTCGAGGCGGTGCCGCTGCGTGCCGCGCCGCTGGTGGCGCCGGCGCCGTCACCGCCCGCGCCGCCGTTGCCGCCGCGTGCCGCACCGCTGTCGCCGCCGTTGCCGCCATTGGCATTGCCGCCGTTGGCACTGCCGCCTGCCGAGCCGGTGCCGGCGGCGCCGTTGGCGTTACCGCCGTTTTCGGCAGCGTTACCGATGTTGTTGACGGAGTTGTTTGCCGCACGGCCCTGCAGCGTGCTGATCGCGTCTGCGTTCGAGGTGTTGAAGGAATCGGTCGCCGTGGCGTTGGCAGTGCTGTTGTTGTTGGCCGACGCGGCACCGACAGCGGTCGCCCTGGCGTCGCCGCTGCTGCGGTTCTGGCCCGAGGAGTTGCGATTGTCCGAGTTATTGCTCTGGTCAGTGGTTTGAGTTTGGTTATTGCCTTGGCGGACTTCACCCGCCGTGTTGCCATCTTGTGCTTGGGCCATGCCAAATGCCAGTGCGATCGCGGTCGCCAGAAGTGTGCGCTTCATCGGTTACTCCCCTTTGTGTGTAACGGAAATTGAGATGTCCGGCGTTCGATCCCACCGGTCATGCAAGCCGTAGCACGTTGCGTGCCAAGCGCGAATTCTTCGGCAAGTCATTGATTAGACTGCGAATTTTTATGGCAGGAAAGAATGTAGGACTGAATTGATGGGGCAGTTCAATATGCCGCAAAAGTGCTGTCGCAAAGCTGTGACAGTGGGCAGAGAATTGTCACCGCCGCTCAGGGCGCGATCGAGTGCTTGGCCATCAGCCGGTACAGCGTCATGCGTGAGACACCGAGCTCACGTGCAGCCTGGCTGATATTGTTCCCGCACTTCGCCAGGCTGTTCGAGATGGCGGTGCGTTCGGCGCTGCCGCGCGAATTGTCGAGTCCGTCGCGCAGGATGATGGCGTCGTCGTGCGGCGCCAGCTCGAGGTCTTCCGGCATGATCAGGCGGTTCTCGGCCAGCACCATGGCGCGCCGCATGCGGTTGATCAGCTCGCGGATATTGCCCGGCCAGTGGTGCTGGGCCATGGCGCGCAGGGCCTGCTTGCTCACGCCCTTGAGCTGCGGACTCTTCTCGTCAGCAAATTTATTAAAAATGATTTCGGTAAGCAAGGGCAGGTCGTCCTTGCGCTCGCGCAGCGGCGGCACGCGGATCGGGAACACGCTCAGGCGGTAGAACAGGTCTTCGCGGAAGCGTCCCTCGGCCACCGCCCTGGGCAGGTCGACGTGGGTAGCGGTGATCACGCGCGCATCGACCGCCACCGTACGGGTGCCGCCGACGCGGTAGATGGTGCGTTCCTGCAAAAAGCGCAGCAGGCTGGCCTGCAGGTCGAGCGGCAGGTCGCCGATCTCGTCCAGGAAGATGCTGCCGCCGGAGGCTGCCTCGATGAGGCCCGGCTTGTCCTTGGCCGCGCCGGTAAAGGCGCCGCGCTCGTAGCCGAACAGTTCGGAGTGGATCAGCGAAGGCGGAATGGCCGCGCAATTGATGGCGATGAAAGGCCCGCCGGCGCGCGGCGACTGCGCATGGATTTCCTGGGCCGCCAGTTCCTTGCCGCTGCCGCTCTCGCCCGAGATCAGTACCGGCGCATCGACCGCCGCGATCTTGTCGATATGGGCGCGCAGGCGCCGGATCGCCACCGACTGGCCGTCGATGTGGCGTGCGCCGGAAGCGCGTTTGTGCGGCGGTGTGGACTTGGCGAGCATGGCCATGCCGTGGGCGTGGCCGAGCGAATGGTGCAGGCGGGTGGTATCGACTGGACGGGTATGGAAGTCGAACAGGTGGGTGGCGATGGCCTGGCGCAGCAGCGGACGGTGCAGCAGGTCGGGACCGAACACGCCGATCCAGCGGGTGTGGTGGTGCTGCTGCAGGAAGCGTTCGGTATCGTCATGTTCGAGGCTGCCGTCGCCGTCGAGCAGCAGGCCGACCGCGTAATGTTGCTGTGCCAGCACCTTGCGCGCGGCGCCGACGCCATCGACCGTGCACACGTCCCAGCCCTGCAATTGCCCGCAGGCAGCACGCACGCCTGCATTCCCCTCAGTCGTAATGCATAAGAGTCGTTTGACCGACACGTTAACCTCGTTTTTATTCGTTATTACTGGTCAAGCTGGCGCTATTGTCGGCCAGACACCCAAATGCTTTGTAAGAAAACACCGGGCAAGGAATGTCAAATTCGTCCGACATCATATTGACCGTTATTTAACCAGAAACCGACACTGTCCGGCGCACGAATATTGTTGAGTTGGTAATCTGCACCGCGCAAATTCCTACAGGAATCAATAGCTTAGGGGCAATTGTTGTTTGTGATTATTGGTACTTATCTGCCTGTAACTTCGCTTGTTGGTGGGCTCGCCCGGCGCGGTGCTGCAAGGCCTGTCCAGCCAGCTTGTATAATGTGGCAACCCACATCCGCAGGTAAATAATGACGAATACCACCCACTTCGGCTACAAGACCGTCGCCGAGGACCAGAAGGTCCAGGAAGTCGCCAAGGTCTTCCATTCGGTCGCCTCCAAATACGACGTCATGAACGACCTGATGTCGGCCGGCCTGCACCGTGCCTGGAAGCTGTTCACCATTGCACAGGCGGGCGTGCGTCCCGGCTTCAAGGTGCTCGACATTGCCGGCGGCACCGGCGACCTGGCCAAGGCCTTCGCGAAGCAGGCCGGCCGTACCGGCGAGGTCTGGCTCACCGACATCAACGAGTCGATGCTGCGTGTGGGCCGGGATAGACTATTGAATAAGGGTCTGGTGACCCCAACTCTGTTGTGCGACGCCGAGAAGCTGCCTTTCCCGGACAATTATTTCGACCGGGTCAGCGTGGCCTTCGGCCTGCGCAACATGACGCACAAGGACCAGGCCCTGGCCGAAATGCGCCGCGTGCTCAAGCCGGGCGGCAAGCTGCTGGTGCTGGAGTTCTCGAAGGTCATCGCGCCGCTGCAGAAGCCCTACGACGTGTATTCGTTCTCGGTGCTGCCGTGGCTGGGCCAGAAGATCGCGGGCGATGCCGAGAGCTACCGCTACCTGGCCGAATCGATCCGCATGCATCCCGACCAGGAAACCCTGAAAGGCATGATGCTGGATGCGGGACTGGAGCGGGTCCAGTATCACAACCTGACGGCGGGTGTGGCCGCACTCCACACCGGTATCAAACTGTAAGGAAGTCGATAATGAAGAAATTCGTGGCAACGATGGTATTGGCGCTGACCGCCGTCTCGATGATTGCGGAAGCGAGCGCGCGCCCGATGGGCGGCAAGCGCTCGATCGGCCGCCAGTCGCAGGCGGTGCAGCGGATGCCGGCTCCGGCGCCGGCACCGACCCCTGGTTTCCAGCAGCAACGCGCACCGGCCGCCGTGCCGGCCGCCGGTGCCGCCGGCGCCGCCGCGGCCCAGGCCAAGCGCCCGAGCATGTGGAAGGGCATCCTCGGCGGCGCACTGCTGGGCCTCGGCCTGGGCGCGCTGCTGTCGCACCTCGGCATCGGCGGCGCGCTGGCCAGCGCGATCTCGGCAATCCTGATGATCGGCCTGCTGGCGCTGGCAGTGCTGTTCGTGGTCCGCATGTTCCGCCGCAAGGACACGCCGGCCAACCCGGCCTTCGGCGGCGGCTACACCAACCCGGTGCCGGCCGGCGCCGCGCCGCATGCTTCGGCGGGCGCGGTCTCGACCCCGGAAATCGGCTCGGGCCTGCGCCAGCCGGCGGCCTTCCAGGGCCAGTCGGGCGTGTCGCTGGGTAAACCCGGCAGCGCGGCCCCGGCCATGCACAGCCAGTGGGGCGTGCCGGCCGACTTCGACCAGGACGCCTTCCTGCGCCACGCAAAAGCCTCGTTCATCCGCATGCAGGCCGCCTGGGACCGCGGCGACACCAATGACCTGCGCGAGTTCACCTCGCCGGAAGTGTTCGCCGAGCTGAAGATGCAGATCCAGGAGCGCAACGGCGCCACCGACTTCACCGACGTGGTGACGATCGACGGCCAGCTGCTGGGCATCGAGACCACCGCCACCGACTACCTGGCCAGCGTGCAGTTCAACGGCATGATCCGTACCGCCCCGAACGCGCCGGCCGAGCCCTTCGTGGAAGTGTGGAACATGTCCAAGCCGCTGTCGGGATCCGGCGGCTGGGTACTGGCCGGCATCCAGCAGGTATCGTAATTATTTTTAAGTAAAGTTCCGTGCTGCCGGGTTTGTGCCCGGCAAACTGGTAAGATCGAAGCCGCCCGCTAACACCGGGCGGTTTTTTTTGGTGTTTTTATTGACGACGTTTTCTGCCATGTTCCCGAGTTCCGCCATGCTGGCGACGCCTGCCGTCGCCACGATCAACCATCTGCTGGCCCAAGAGCCCTGGGCGCGCGAAGCCCTGCTGCGCCACGCCGGCAAGGAAGCCTGCATCGATACCGGCCATCTCGAGCTGCGCCTGCGCGTGGCGCGCGACGGTATGCTCGAGCCCGGCATTGCCGAGGCCCCGGCGAACGTGACCATCCGCGTCAAGCTGAGCGACCTGCCCCTGATCGCGCAGAACCGCGACCGCGCCTTTTCCTATGTGAAGATTGAGGGCGACGCCGAATTCGCCAACACCATCTCTTCGCTGTCGAAGGGACTGCGCTGGGATGCCGAGCATGACCTCGAGCGCATCCTCGGCCCGCTCGGCGCGCGCCGCCTGGTGCAGGGCACGCGCGGCGCTACCAAGGGTGTGCTGGGCGCCGGCCGCCGGCTGGCCGAGAACCTCGCCGAATTCCTGCTGGAAGAGCGGCCGGTGCTGGTGCGGCCGGGCGCGGTGGGAGAATTCGCGGCCGACGTGGTGCGCCTGCGCGACGACGTCGAGCGCAGCGCCAAGCGCATTGCCAAACTGGAGCAGCGCCTCGCGCAGAGCGCCGCACCGACGAGCGTGATACTGAGTCCGGATAACTGATGATATTGAAATTCCTGCGCCTGCTGAAAATCCTTACCGTCGCGACCAAGTATGGTCTCGACGAAATCGCGGTCACGAGCCTGCACGCTCCCCGTACCGCGCGTGTCATGAGTACCCTGTTTTTCTGGCGCCGCATCACCTCGCCGCGCGCCATCCGCCTGCGCCAGGCGCTCGAGGAACTGGGGCCGATCTTCATCAAGTTCGGCCAGGTGCTGTCGACCCGGCGCGACCTGATGCCGCAAGATATTGCCGACGAGCTGTCGCTGCTGCAGGACCGGGTGCCGCCCTTCGACTCCGACCTGGCGATTGCCCAGATCACCGAATCGCTCGGCGCCCACCCCGACCAGCTGTTCGCCAGCTTCGAGCGGGTGCCCGTGGCCTCGGCCTCGATCGCCCAGGTGCACTTCGCGACCCTGAAGAACGGCCTGGAAGTGGCGGTGAAGGTGCTGCGTCCCGGCATGCGCAAGACCATCGACGAAGACCTGGCGCTGATGGACATGGCTGCCCGGCTGATCGAGCGGGTGTGGGCCGAAAGCCGCCGCCTGAAGCCGCGCGAAGTGGTTGCCGAGTTCGACAAATACCTGCACGACGAGCTCGACCTGATGCGCGAGGCCGCCAACGCCAGCCAGCTGCGCCGCAACTTCGCCAACTCGAACCTGCTGATGGTGCCGGAGATGTACTGGGACTATTGCTCCAGCAGCGTGATCGTCATGGAACGCATGCGCGGCATCCCGGTGTCGCAGATCGACCGCCTGGCTGCCGAGGGCGTGGATCTCAAGAAGCTGTCCAGCGATGGCGTGGAGATCTTCTTCACCCAGGTGTTTCGCGACGGTTTCTTCCACGCCGATATGCACCCGGGGAACATCCTGGTCTCGGTGGAGAAGGAAACCTTCGGCCGCTACATCGCGCTCGACTTCGGCATCGTCGGCACCCTGAACGACTTCGACAAGGATTACCTGTCGCAGAACTTCCTGGCCTTCTTCCGCCGCGACTACAAGCGCGTGGCCGAGGCCCACATCGAATCCGGCTGGGCGCCGCGCGACACCCGCGTCGACGAACTGGAATCGGCGGTGCGCGCCTGCTGCGAGCCGATCTTCGACCGCCCGCTGAAAGACATTTCCTTCGGCCAGATCCTGCTGCGCCTGTTCCAGACCTCGCGCCGCTTCAACGTCGAGGTGCAGCCCCAGCTGGTGCTGCTGCAGAAGACCCTGCTCAACATCGAAGGCCTGGGCCGCCAGCTCGACCCCGACCTCGACCTGTGGAAGACCGCCAAGCCCTACCTGGAGCGCTGGATGGGCGAGCAGGTGGGCTGGCGCGGCATGGTCGAGCGCCTGCGCGCCGAGGCGCCGCGCTATGCCCACATCTTCCCTCAACTGCCGCGCCTGCTTCACCAGACCCTCGAGCGCCACGCGCACTCGGGCATGGCCACCCACAACGGCCATCCGCTGGCCCAGGCCGAGCTGCTGGCGATGGTGCTGGTCGAGCAGCGCCGCACCAACCGGCTGCTGGGCATCATGACCTTCCTGGGCTTGACCACGGGCGCGCTGGGCATGGCGGTGATCGGCTGGTTCTTCTATACCGGTGGCTGAACCGCCCAGCTTCGCCAGCCGCGACCCGCTCAGCCCGCAGTTCTGGGACGAGCGCTTTGCACAATCCTTCACGCCCTGGGACCGCGGCGGCGTGCCGCAGGCGCTGCGCGATTTCGTGGCGCGCAGCCCGCGTCCGCTGACGACCTTGATTCCCGGCTGCGGCAGCGCCTACGAGCTGGTGGTCCTGTGCGCGGCCGGCTGGGACGCCACGGCAATCGACTTTGCGCCGGAGGCGGTGGCGCGCGGCAAGGCGCTGGCGGGGCAGTGGGAGAAGAGGGTGGTGGAGGCGGACTTCTTCGCCTGGCAGCCGCCGCGCCCGCTTGAACTCATCTATGAATGCGCCTTCCTGTGCGCGCTGCCGCCCGCCATGCGGCCGCAAGTGGCGGCGCGCTGGGCCGGGCTGCTGGCCCCTGGGGCCAGGGTGGCCGGTTTCTTCTTTTTCGACCAGGCCGTCAAAGGTCCGCCCTTCGGTATCGACCGGGCAGGACTGGATGCCTTGATGGCGCCGTACTTCGATTGCATCGAGGATGAGCCGGTGTCGGACTCGATTCCTGTCTTCGCGGGCAAGGAGCGCTGGATGGCCTGGCGCCGCCGCTGACGCCAAAAGAAAAGCCCGCATCAGCGGGCTTCATAAGTACAGCATTCTTTTACGGACCAGCGGCGGTGTGGCACCGCGCAAAATCTTCTGTTTCTTCTTAACTGTGAGCAGCAGAGCTTGCCTGCTGCCATCATGTTTCCAAGAAAGATGCTATTTAATCACCCGGACCTGTTGTTGAGCAAATGAAACGATGCTCGACGATGAAGAAAAACAACACCCTGCGTGCGCCAAGCCGTCCGCCGACACCGCCCCAGCCCGGCTGCTGCAGCCAAAACGGGCAAACCATCCCGTAAAAGCTTTATAATTCAGGGTTTTGAAGATTTTTGCGGAGTATCAGATGCCGATTTACGCTTACCGCTGCGATGAATGCGGTTTTACCAAAGATGTACTGCAAAAGATTTCCGACCCGGTACTGACCGTCTGCCCGTCCTGCAGCAAGGAAGCCTTCAAAAAACAGGTGACCGCTGCCGGCTTCCAGCTGAAGGGTACGGGGTGGTACGTGACCGACTTCCGCGGCGGCACCCCGCCGGCGACCGGCACCGCTGCGGGCGCTGCGGCCCCGGCTGCGCCTGCGTCCGACAGCGGCAGCGCAAGCAGCACGCCTGCCGCATCCCCGGCACCAGCCACGGGCGGCGACAAGAGCAGTACCTGACAAGAGAATTCGATGCGTAAATATTTCCTGACTGGCTTGCTGGTGCTGGTGCCCCTGGTGATCACGGCCTGGGTGCTGAGCATGATCATCAGCACCCTGGACCAGTCGCTGCTGTTCGTCCCGGAAGCCTGGCAGCCGCATACGCTGTTCGGGCGCGACATTCCGGGCGTTGGCGCGGTCCTGACCCTCGCCGTCATTTTCATTACCGGCCTGCTGACCAACAACCTGGTCGGCGGCTACGTGGTGCGCCTGGGCGACCGCGTGATGAAGCGCATCCCGGTGGTCAGCTCGCTGTACGGCAGCGTCAAGCAGGTGTCGGACACGCTGTTCTCGTCCTCGGGTAACGCCTTCCGCACGCCTGTCCTGATCCCGTACCCGCATGCGGATTCCTATACCATCGCCTTCCTGACCGGTGTGCCGGGCGGCGACGTCAAGAACCACCTGGTGGGCGACTACGTCAGCGTGTACGTGCCGACCACCCCGAACCCGACCTCGGGCTTCTTCCTGATGATGGAACGCAGCAAGGTCGTGGAACTGAACATGTCCGTGGACGCGGCCCTGAAGCACATCGTCTCGATGGGCGTCGTCGCTCCCGAGTAAAAACAAACGAATCAATCAACCTGGAACGAAAATTATGTCCTCCATGCGTACTCACTACTGCGGCCTCGTCACCGAGGAACTGCTGGGCCAAACCGTCAGCCTGTGCGGCTGGGTGCACCGTCGCCGCGACCACGGCGGCGTGATCTTCATCGACCTGCGCGACCGCGAAGGCCTGGTGCAGGTGGTCTGCCACCCGGATAACGCCGAGGTGTTCAAGGCTGCGGAACACGTGCGCAACGAGTACTGCCTGCGCATCACCGGCACCGTGGTGAACCGCCTGGAAGGCACTGCCAACGCCAACCTGAAGTCGGGCAAGATCGAGATCAACACCACCAAGCTGGAAGTGCTGAACGCATCGGTGCCGGTGCCCTTCCAGCTGGATGACGACAACCTGTCGGAAACCACCCGCCTGACCCACCGCGTGCTCGACCTGCGCCGCAACCAGATGCAGCACAACCTGCGCCTGCGCTACAAGGTATCGATGGAAGTGCGCAAGTACCTCGACAACCTGGGCTTCATCGACATCGAAACCCCGATGCTGACCAAGTCGACCCCGGAAGGCGCGCGCGACTACCTGGTGCCTTCGCGCGTCAACCCGGGCAACTTCTTCGCGCTGCCGCAGTCGCCGCAGCTGTTCAAGCAGCTGCTGATGGTCGCCAACTTCGACCGCTACTACCAGATCACCAAGTGCTTCCGCGACGAAGACCTGCGCGCCGACCGCCAGCCGGAATTCACCCAGATCGACTGCGAAACCTCGTTCCTGACCGAACAGGAAATCCGTGACCTGTTCGAAGACATGATGCGCGTCGTGTTCAAGAACGCGGCCGGCATCGACCTGCCGAACCCTTTCCCGGTGATGGACTTCGCCACCGCCATGGGCTCCTACGGTTCGGACAAGCCGGACATGCGCGTCAAGCTGCAGTTCACCGAACTGACCGAGCTGATGAAGTCGGTCGAGTTCAAGGTCTTCAACAGCGCCGCGAACATGGTTGGTGGCCGCGTGGTCGGCATGCGCGTGCCGCAGGGCGCGTCGATGCCGCGTTCGGAAATCGACGCCTACACCCAGTTCGTCGCCATCTACGGCGCCAAGGGCCTGGCCTACATCAAGGTCAATGAGAAGGCCAAGGGCCGTGACGGCCTGCAGTCGCCGATCGTCAAGAACATCTCGGACGAAGTCCTGACCCAGATCCTGGAACTGACCGGCGCCGAAGACGGTGACCTGATCTTCTTCGGTGCGGACAAGGCCAAGGTCGTCAACGACGCCATCGGCGCGCTGCGCGTGAAGATCGGCCACTCGGAATTCGGCAAGAAGGCCGGCCTGTTCGACGACGTCTGGGCCCCGCTGTGGGTCATCGACTTCCCGATGTTCGAGTACGACGAAGACGGCGATCGCTGGAACGCCACCCACCACCCGTTCACCGCCCCGAAGGACGGCCACGAAGACATGCTCGAGACCAATCCGGGCGCCTGCGTCGCCAAGGCCTACGACATGGTCCTGAACGGCTGGGAACTGGGCGGCGGCTCGATCCGTATCCACCGCGAAGAAGTCCAGAGCAAGGTGTTCCGCGCCCTGAAGATCGACGCCGAAGAAGCCCAGCTGAAGTTCGGCTTCCTGCTCGACGCCCTGCAGTACGGCGCGCCGCCGCACGGTGGCCTGGCCTTCGGCCTGGACCGCCTGATCACCCTGATGACCGGCTCCGAGTCGATCCGCGACGTGATCGCCTTCCCGAAGACCCAGCGCGCGCAGGATCTGCTGACCAACGCGCCGTCGGAAGTCGACGAGAAGCAGCTCAAGGAACTGCACATCCGTCTGCGTAACGAGCCGAAAGTCGCGTAAACGGACCATGCGTTCGACAAACGCGGGCGCGGCCATATAATGGCTGCGCCCGCGTTTTTTATTTGGCGCTTTTATTTGTCTATGCCCCACAAAATCCCCGAATCGGTCCTGGTCCTCATTCACACCTCCGCCATGGAGGTACTCCTGATCGAACGCGCCGACCGTCCGGGGTTCTGGCAATCCGTCACCGGCTCGCTCGACGCCCACGACGAACCGCTGCTGCAGACCGCCGCCCGCGAACTGTTCGAGGAAACCGGCATCGTCGCCGACGGCGAGCACATCGTCCTGCACGACTGGCAGCTCTCCAACATCTACGAGATCTACCCGGTCTGGCGTCACCGCTACGCCCCCGGCGTCACCCACAATACCGAGCACGTGTTCTCGGTCTGCGTCCCGCGCGACATCGCGATCACCCTGAGCCCGCGCGAACACACGCAGTACGCCTGGCTGCCTTGGCTGGAAGCCGCCGACCGCTGCTTCTCGTCCTCGAATGCCGAGGCCATCCTTCAGTTGCCCAGGCATATTTCCCGGTAGATTCTTAGCCAAGCGCACGATTGGGGCGGGCGCCAAGGGTGGCGGACCGCGTTGTTGTTAGAATGTTCCCATGAAGATTCGTGTGGCCACCTACAACATCCACAAAGGCGTGAGCTCGCTGCGCAGCCAGCCGCGCGTGATCGCGCTGAAGAAAGCGATTGCCGAATTCCATGCCGACGTCGTCTTCCTGCAGGAAGTGCAGGGCAGGCACGACCGCTTCCAGGCGCGCTATGGCAAGGAAGCTCTTGCCCACCACCACTGGCCGGAAGATCCGCAACACGAATATTTTGCGGGTGAGCAGCACCATACGGCCTACGGCATGAATGCCGTCTACGACCACGGCCACCATGGCAATGCGCTGCTGAGCGCTTTCCCGATCGAGAACTCGCACAACCACGACGTCTCCGACCACGCCTACGAGCAGCGCGGCATCCTGCACTGCGTACTGGAGACCCCGAGCGGCAAGGTCCATTGCTACGTGGTGCACCTGGGCCTGTTCGAGGGCAGCCGCGGGCGCCAGACCGAGGCCCTGATCGAGCACGTCGACGCTTCCTCGCACGGCGAGCCGGTGATCATCGCCGGCGACTTCAACGACTGGCGCAATACGCTCAGCGAGCGCCTGCGCAACGCCCTCGGCGTGGCCGAAGTCTTCGACGAGCTGGGACCGAAGTCCCCCTTGGGCGACATGGTGCGCAGCTGGGCCGGCCGCCAGCCGCGCCTGGCGCCGGCGCGCACCTTCCCGGCCATGCTGCCCTGGTTCCGCCTCGACCGCATCTACGTGCGCGGCTTCAAGGTGGACAATGCGCAGGTGATGCACGGCCCGCTGTGGGCCAAGCTGTCCGACCACGCACCGATCGTGGCGGAACTGCAGCTCAGCACCTCCTAGCGCGCCATGCGCCACGTCAGCTTCGTAGACAACAACGACGTCACCCTGCTGGAAAGCGGCACCGCCTTTTTCCCGGCCCTGATCGCGGCCATCGATGCGGCCCAGTACGACGTCCTGTTCGAAACCTATATCTTCGCCGAGGACGAAGTCGGGCACGCGGTGCGCGATGCCCTGATCCGCGCCGAACGCCGGGGCGTCAAGGTACGCGTACTGGTCGACTGGATCGGCACCGAGCACCGGCCCGCGGCACGGCTGGGCGAGGCATTGACGGCGGCGGGCGTGCAGTACCGCGTCTTCAATCCCTGGTGCAGGCGCGGCATCGCGCGTTCGCACCGCAAGATCGTCGTGATCGACCGCGCGCTCGCATTCGTCGGCGGGATCAACGTCAACGATGACTGGCGCTGCGACCACGCCGACAAGCATCGCCTGCCCGCGCCGCGCTGGGATTTCACGGTGCAGGTGCGCGGGCCGCTGGTGGCGCAGATCCACGACGAGGCGCAAGGCCAGTGGCTGCGCGCGGGACGCCTGAAGCTCAGGCAGCGCATCGAACTGTTCAAGGAAATGCGCAAGGAGCCGGAGCAGTCCTGCAAATACCCGGCGCGCGCCGCCTTCGTGGTGCGCGACAACCTGCGCAACCGTTCCACGATCCAGCGCGCCTACCTGCAGGCCCTGGGGCGCGCGAAGCACAGCGTGCTGCTGGCCACGCCGTATTTCGCCCCCGGCCGGAAGTTTCGCAAGGCGCTGGCCCATGCGGCGCAGCGCGGCGTGCAGGTCACGCTCCTGATCGGGGTAGGGGAGTTCGTCATCCAGGACATGGTCGCGCACTCCTTCTACCCGAAGCTGCTGGCCGACGGCATCAAGGTGGTCGAGTACCGCAAGACCCAGCTGCACGCCAAGGTCGCGGTGGTGGACGACGACTGGGCCACGGTCGGGTCGAGCAACTGCGACGGGCTGTCGCTGTTCCTGAACCAGGAAGCCAATGTGGTGGTGCTGGATGAGCGCTTCGCCGCCACCATGCGTGCCCACATCGAGCGCGGCATTGCTGACGGCGTGACGATCCGCGCCGAGGAATTCGCCCACATCGGCTGGATTCGCCGTGCGAGCTATGGCTTGGCCTATATGTTGTATAAACTGGTCATGCGGATCTTTGCGATCGGCTACGCATGACGGGCATAGGTGATTTATGGAAGACAACAACGTACGTATCGACAAGTGGCTGTGGGCCGCGCGCTTCTTCAAGACACGCTCGATGGCAACCGACGCGATCGATCGCGGCCGGGTGCGCATCGACGGCGAGCCCATCAAGCCGGCGCGCAACGTCAAGATCAATGACAAGATTTTTATCGATAACGGCTCGGACCGCTGGGAAGTGATCGTGGCCGCCATCTCGGGCACGCGCGGCCCGGCCCCGGTGGCCCGCACCCTGTACTTCGAGACCGACGAAAGCATCGCCAAGCGCGAGAACGACAAGACGGCGCGCCGGCTGTTCCCGGAACCGAGTGCCGAGATCAAGGGGCGGCCTACCAAGCGTGACCGGCGGGCCATGACCCGCGTCGGCGAGGAATAGGCTAAGCTCTCCCGAACCGGGGTCAGGTCTGACATTCGGACACGAGCTCTACCTTAGCCCTGCAGGAGAAGGTTTTCAAAAGCAGCTACTGCTCGACTCACGGTTTTGCTCGATACGCCAAAAAATGTTGCAATCTGCGGCATCGTGAACGCCGTCGATCGGTAAGCGCGCGCCATCGCTTCGTCCCTACTGGGGTATCTGTCCTGATATTCAGCCAGTGAGAGGGCCACAGCGCGCCGTTCGATCCTGACAGCCTCCACGAACTCTTCAGCTCGTTGCAATTGCTGGTGAGTTGAGACGAAGTCATCGTCTCCCAGAACCACACCGTGACGGGTAGCAGTGAGCGGGCTGTCCAGGCCGATTCCGGCCAGGACAAACGCCTGATATGCGGACACGGCTGCCGTAGGGGTGCTGCCGAAATGGCTAAGCAGCCAATCGCGCTGGAACCAGGACGGCGGATGGTTTGCGTTGACGAGAAAGTGGTGACTGCTCCATTGCCATTCGTCTAGTGAGTTCACCATGTTCGCCCGTAGAGGATTCAGGACGATGTAGCGGCTTACCTCCAAAAGGTAATTTTCTCTCTGGACCAAAATTGCCTTATACCGCCCTTGGAAGAGGTGCCCGACCAGCTCATGTCGCCGGTTGAACTTCTGCGAATACAAGCCATTGAGCTGGCGCATTCCTCTGGAAAGATTCCCTTCGACGGTTTCGACCAGAAGATGATAGTGATTTGTCATCTGACAAAAACTATGGATGACAAAGTTGTACCGTTCGCACACGTGAGCAAGGACTTCCAGCCATTGACGTCGATCAAGGTCATGACGGTAGATCGGATTTTTCCGGTTGCCCCGAGAGGTGACGTGGTAAAGAGCGCCAGGGAATTCGAGTCGAAGAGGTCGTGTCATGTCGGTAACGGTACTGAAGAAAGCTCGGTGGAAGCTGAGATTGCTCAGTGCTGAGCCATATGGTTTTTCCACGTTCCGGATAGCGTCTGATAGATATCTCGGCCGCTGCTGGCAAATAGCTGTTGAGGCCGTGTCCAAATGTCAGACCTGACCCCGGTGTACGAAAATCAGCGCACGACCGTGCAAAATGCGGTACCTTTACATCTGCGACAACGTTGTTCCGGTCATATCTCGGCGGGAGCGTCCTGCAGGCGGTTTCTCCTCCTGCCGTTGTTTTGCATCAATAGAATCTCGCCTCTAAGTTCCCGTTTGACATTTCATCTCTGGTAGATAATAGTACGAGCGTTCGGATTTTTTTCGATTCAGGGGCAGCTATCACTACTTCAGCAAAATTCATGCGCAAGGGCGAACTTACGCGGGCAGCGATTCTCGACGTGGCGCTCGAGCTGTCGAGCCGCGACGGCCTCGAAGGCCTGACCATCGGCCTGCTGGCCGACCGGATGAACATGAGCAAATCCGGCGTGTTCGCCCACTTCGGTTCGCGCGAGGACCTGCAGCTTGAAGTCGTCAAGCTGTACCACCACCGCTTCGAGCAGGAAGTGTTCTTCCCCAGCGTGCGCGAGCCGCGCGGCCTGCCGCGCCTGCAGTCGATGTTCGACCGCTGGCTCGAGCGCGTGTCGGTCGAGATCGCATCCGGCTGCATCTACATCAGCGGCGCCGTCGAGTACGACGACCGTCCGGGCCCGATCCGCGAGGAACTGGTCAAGATGGTGCAGGCCTGGCAGGGCGCCCTGCAGCGCAGCGCGCGCCAGGCGATCGAGGTCGGCCACCTGCGTCCCGACGCCGATGCCGAGCAGCTGGTGTACGAGATGTACGGGCTGATCCTGGCCCTGCACCACGACGCGCGCTTCCTGCGCATGCCCGGCTCCGTCGAGCGGGCCCGTCGCGGCTTCGAGCGGCTGATCGAAAACTATCGCAATCCATCCATGCCGGCCCAGTAAGCGCCGATAAATCAAACAAACACTTTACCTTCGTTCAGGAGAAAACCATGGGTCAGTACGTCGCGCCAATCCGGGATATGCAGTTCGTTCTGCACGAATTCCTCAATGTCAGCGAAGAGTTCAAGAACCTGCCTGCCTACCAGGAAATCGACGCCGACATCATCAACCAGGTGCTCGAAGAAGGTGCGAAATTCACGCAGGAAGTGCTGTTCCCGCTGAACCACTCGGGCGACCGCGAAGGCTGCCACTTCGACCCGGCCACCAAGGCCGTCACCACCCCGAAGGGCTTCAAGGAAGCGTATAAACAGTATGTCGAAGGCGGCTGGGCGGCTCTCGGCTGCGATCCAGAGTACGGCGGCCAGGGCCTGCCTATTTCGCTGAACAACTCCTTCTACGAGATGCTGAACTCGGCCAACCAGGCCTGGACCATGTACCCAGGCCTGTCACACGGCGCCTACGAGTGCCTGCTGGAACACGGCAGCGACGAGCAGAAGAAGCTGTTCCTGCCGAAGCTGGTCTCGGGCGAATGGACCGGCACCATGTGCCTGACCGAAGCGCACTGCGGCACCGACCTGGGCCTGTTGCGCACCAAGGCCGAGCCGCAAGCCGACGGTACCTACAGCATCACCGGTTCCAAGATCTTCATCTCGGCCGGCGAACATGACATGTCCGAGAACATCGTCCACCTGGTGCTGGCGCGCCTGCCGGACGCACCGGAAGGCTCGAAGGGCATCTCGCTGTTCCTGGTCCCGAAATTCAAGGTGAATGCCGACGGTTCGGTCGGTGAGCGCAACGGCATCGCCTGCGGCGCCATCGAAGAGAAGATGGGCATCCACGGTAACTCCACCTGCCAGATGAACCTGGACGGCGCGATCGGCACCCTGATCGGCCAGCCGCACAAGGGCCTGCAGGCGATGTTCGTGTTCATGAACGCCGCCCGCCTGGGCGTCGGCATGCAGTCGCTGGGCCTGACCGAAGTCGCCTACCAGAACGCCCTGGTCTACGCCAAGGAACGCATCCAGATGCGCAGCCTGTCGGGCCCGAAGGCGCTGGACAAGCCGGCCGACCCGATCATCGTGCACCCGGACGTGCGCCGCATGCTGCTGACCGCCAAGGCCTACGCCGAAGGCGCGCGCGCCCTGACCTCGTACATCGCGCTGCAGATCGACCGTGAACTGAACCACCCGGACGAAGAAGTGCGCAAGGAAGCCGCCGGCGAAGTCGCGCTGCTGACCCCGATCGTCAAGGCCTTCATCACCGACAACGGCTGGATCGCCACCTCGGAAGCGATGCAGGTCTACGGCGGCCACGGCTACATCAGCGAGTGGGGCATGGAGCAGTACGTGCGCGACGCCCGCATCAACATGATCTACGAAGGCACCAACACCGTGCAGTCGCTCGACCTGCTGGGCCGTAAGATCCTGATGGACAACGGTGCCAAGCTGCGCGCCTTCGGCGAAAAAATCAAGAACTTCGTCGAGGAGAACGGCCTGGACGAGTCGATGTCGGAATTCGTGACCCCGCTGGGTGAGCTGGGCGACAAGGTCGGCAAGCTGACCATGGAAATCGGCATGAAGGCCTTCCAGAACCAGGACGAAGTCGGCGCCGCCGCCGTGCCTTACCTGCGCGTCGTGGGCCACCTGGTGTTCAGCTACTTCTTCGCGCAGATGGCGAAGATCGCGCTGGCCAAGCAGGATTCCGGCGACAAGTTCTACGAAGCCAAGCTGCACACTGCACGCTTCTACTTCGCCCGCCTGTACCCGGAAACCGCGATGCTGATCCGCCAGGCACGTTCGGGCGCATCGAACCTGCTGGCCATGGACGCTGACCTGTTCTAACCACTCATCACGCACACTAAGGAATAAGAGATGTCCAATTTCATCGTCAAGAAAGTCGCCGTGCTGGGCGCCGGCGTGATGGGCGCGCAGATCGCTGCGCACTGCGTGAACGCCAAGGTGCCGGTCGTGCTGTTCGACCTGCCCGCCAAGGAAGGCCCGAAGAACGGCATCGTCCTGCGCGCCATCGAGAACCTCAAAAAACTGTCGCCGGCCCCGCTGGGCAACAAGGATGACGCGGCCCTGATCGAAGTCGCCAACTACGAGGACAACCTCGACGTGCTGGCGGGCTGCGACCTGATTATCGAAGCCATCGCCGAGCGCATGGACTGGAAACACGACCTGTACAAGAAGGTCGCTCCGCACATCGCCCCGAACGCGATCTTCGCGTCTAACACTTCGGGTCTTTCGATCAATACGTTGGCCGAAGGCTTCGACGAAGAACTGAAGGCGCGCTTCTGCGGCGTCCACTTCTTCAACCCGCCGCGCTACATGCACCTGGTCGAGCTGATCCCGACCACCAGCACCCGTCCTGAAATCCTCGACCAGCTCGAGACCTTCCTGACCTCGACCCTGGGCAAGGGCGTGGTGCGTGCCAAAGACACCCCGAACTTCATCGCCAACCGCGTCGGTATCTTCGGCATGCTGGCCACCATCCACGAAGCCGAGAAGTTCGGCCTGTCGGTGGACGTGGTCGACGACCTGACCGGCGCCAAGCTGGGCCGCGCCAAGTCGGGCACCTTCCGTACCGCCGACGTCGTGGGCCTGGACACCATGGGCCACGTGATCAAGACCATGCAGGACACCCTGCAGGACGATCCTTTCTTCAGCCTGTACAAGACGCCGGACGTGCTGGCCAAGCTGATCGAGAAGGGCGCGCTGGGCCAGAAGGCCGGCGGCGGCTTCTACAAGAAGGTCGGCAAGGAGATCCAGCGCCTCGACTTCGCCACCGGCGACTACGTGCCGAGCGGCGCCAAGGCGGCCGACATCGTTGCCCGCATCCTGAAAGAAAAGGACCCGGTCAAGAAGTTCAAGGCCATGCGTGAATCGACCAACCCGCAGGCGCAGTTCCTGTGGGCGATCTTCCGCGACGCTTTCCACTACATCGCGGTCCACCTCGACACCATCGCCGACAACGCGCGCGATGTCGACTTCGCGATGCGCTGGGGCTTCGGCTGGAGCGTCGGCCCGTTCGAAACCTGGCAGGCCGCCGGCTGGACCCAGATCGCACAATGGGTCAAGGAAGACATCGACAGCGGCAAGGCGCTGACCAACGCACCGCTGCCAGCCTGGGTGTTCGAAGGCCAGGTCGCCGAGAAGGGCGTGCACACCGCCGAGGGTTCGTACTCGGCATCGAAGAACGCCTACGTGCCGGTGTCCGACCTGCCGGTCTACCAGCGCCAGCAGTTCCGTGCGCCGGTGCTCGGCTCGACCACCACGGATGCCAAGACCTTCGGCACCACCGTGTTCGAGGATGACTCGGTGCGCCTGTGGCACTCGGGCGACGAGGTCCTGATCATCTCGCTCAAGACCAAGATGCACGTCATCGGCGAAGGCGTGGTGAAGGGCCTGCAGCGCGGCATGGCGGAAGCGGAGAAGGGCTACAAGGGCCTGGTGATCTGGAATACCGACGCGGCCGAGGGCGGCGCCTTCTCGGCCGGCGCCGACCTGCAGTCGGCCATGCCGGCCTTCATGATGGGCGGCGCCAAGGCGATGGACCCGATGGTCCGCGACCTGCAGAACGTCTTCATGCAGATGAAGTACTCGAACATCCCGGTGGTCGCCGCTGTCGCGGGCCTGGCGCTGGGCGGCGGTTGCGAGATGATGCTGCACGCATCGAAGCGCGTGGCCTCGATCGAGTCCTACATCGGCCTGGTCGAAGTCGGCGTCGGCCTGGTGCCGGCCGGCGGCGGCCTGAAGGAAGCGGCAGTGCGCGCCTTCACCGAAGCCAAAGGCAACGACATCCTGCAATTCCTGAAGACCGGCTTCACCAACGCGGCCACCGCCCAGGTGTCGAAGTCGGCCCTGGAAGCGAAGGCCATGGGCTACCTGAAGGAAGACGACGTCATCGTCTTCAACCCCTACGAACTGCTGCACGTGGCGAAGACCACCGCGCGCGCCATGTTCGACGCCGGCTACCGCGCCCCGGCGCGCCGTCCGATCACCGTCACCGGCCGCTACGGCTGGGCGACGATCCGCGGCCAGCTGGTCAACATGCGCGACGGTGGCTTCATCTCGGCCCACGACTACAAGCTGGGCGACATGATCGCCGAGATCGTGACCGGCGGTGACGTCGACCAGGGCAGCGTGGTGTCCGAGCAGTGGCTGCTCGACATGGAGCGCAAGGCCTTCATCGAGCTGCTGGGCAATCCGAAAACCCAGGAACGCATCATGGGCATGATGCAGACCGGTAAGCCAGTGCGCAACTAAGCCGCGAACAGAACAGGACTACTGACATGAGCAAACAACTTCAAGACGCATACATCGTCGCGGCCACCCGCACCCCGATCGGCAAGGCGCCACGCGGCTTCTTCAACAAGACCCGCCCGGACGACCTGCTGGTGCACGCGATCCGCGGCGCCATGGCCGCCGTGCCGAACCTGGACCCGGCCCTGATCGTCGACGCCATCGTCGGCTGCTCGTTCCCGGAAGCGGAGCAGGGCTTCAACGTGGCGCGTAACGCCGTGGTGCTGGCAGGCCTGCCGAACACCGTCGGCGGCGTCACCGTCAACCGCTACTGCGCCTCGGGCATCACCGCCCTGGCCATGGCGGCCGACCGCATCCGCGTGGGTGAAGCCGACGTGATGATCGCCGGCGGCGTCGAATCGATGTCGATGGTCCCGATGATGGGCCACCACCCGTCGATCAACATGGAGACTTTCAGGGACGAGAACGTGGGCCTGGCCTACGGCATGGGCCTGACCGCCGAGAAGGTGGCCGAGCAGTGGAAGGTGTCGCGCGAAGACCAGGACGCCTTCGGCCTGGAATCGCACCGCCGCGCCATCGCCGCCCAGCAGGCCGGTTTCTTCAAGGACGAGATCACCCCGGTCGAAATCATCACCCGCACGCCGAACCTGGCCACCGGTGAAATCACTGTCAAGCGCCGCACCGTGGACCTGGACGAAGGCCCGCGCGCCGACGCCAGCCCGGAAGGCATGGCCAAGCTGAAGCCGGTGTTCGCCGCCAAGGGCTCGGTCACCGCCGCGACCTCGTCGCAGATGTCGGACGGCGCCGGTGCGCTGATCGTCGTCAGCGAAAAGATCCTGCGCGAGCACAACCTGACCCCGCTGGCCAAGTTCTCGTCGTTCGCCGTGCGCGGCGTGCCGCCGGAGATCATGGGCATCGGCCCGAAGGTCGCCATCCCTGCGGCGCTGGCTGCCGCCGGCATCACCCAGGACCAGCTGGACTGGATCGAGCTGAACGAAGCCTTCGCCGCCCAGGCGCTGGCCGTGATCCGCGACCTCGGCCTGGACACCAGCAAGGTCAACCCGATGGGTGGCGCGATCGCCCTGGGTCACCCGCTGGGCGCCACCGGTGCGATCCGCGCCGCGACTGTCGTGCACGCACTGCGCCGCAATAACCTGAAGTACGGCATGGTGACGATGTGCGTCGGCGCCGGCATGGGCGCGGCCGGTATTATCGAGCGCGTATAAGCACTAAGTAAGCAATGACCGCGTGGGCGGGAGAGCCGTTTGCCCTTCGTAGGGTGGGCGGGTCTCCCGCCCACGCGTCCAACCAGACTCAGAATAAACGGGAGACTCCAGAACCATGGACATGCTGATCACCAAGGCCAACGGCCTGCTGACCATCGAATTCAACCGCCTCGAACGCAAGAACGCGATCACCGCCGTGATGTACCAGTCGATGGCCGACGCGCTGGTCGAGGCCGAGCAGGACAGCGCCGTGCGCGCTATCCTCATCGCCGGCAAGCCGGAAATCTTCACCGCCGGTAACGACCTCGACGACTTCATGAAGAACTCGGCCCCGGTCCCTGGCGTGCCGGCGGAGAACCGCCCGGTCTTCCAGTTCATGCGCGCGCTGCACGGCTCGACCAAGCCGGTGATCGCCGCCGTCGCCGGCGCCGCCATCGGCATCGGCACCACCATGCTGATGCACTGCGACCTGGTCTATTGCGCCGACAACGCCAAGTTCTCGGTGCCCTTCACCCAGCTCGGCCTGTGCCCGGAATTCGGCTCCTCGCTGCTGCTGCCGCAACTGGCCGGCTATCCGCGCGCGGCAGAGAAGCTGCTGCTGGGCGAAGCCTTCGGCGCCCAGGAAGCCTTCGAGATGGGCCTGATCACCCGCGTGCTGCCGGCTCTAGAGCTGCGCGCCTTCGCCGAACAGCAGGCCGCCAAGCTGGTGGCCCTGCCGGCTGCCTCGATCCGCACCACCAAGGCGCTGATGAAGCGTCCGCGCATCGATGCGATCCAGGGCGCGATCGCCGCCGAGAACGAGCGCTTCGCCGCCATGCTGCTGGCGCCGGAAGCGAAGGAAGCCTTTACGGCCTTCTTCGAGAAGCGCAAGCCGGACTTTTCGAAGTTCGACTGATCGTGCCTGCGCGCCAGGCGCGCAGGCTTTGACTCATTTTTTTTAGCGCTGCTGTTACAATCCGGTCGACCTCCACTTCCTCATCCATACGCTATGAGCGATAACAATCGACCACGGGCCCGTGCTATCTTCCTGGCTGCAGAAGTGCTGTTGGCTCTGGCGTCCGGGCCGCTCTGGGCGCAGGCGCCGGGCACGCCGGAAAGTTATGTGCGCTATGGCAGGGAGGCCTACGCTGCCCAGTCGTATGGCATGGCTGCCACAAACTTCCGCCAGGCCGCGACACTGCGGCCCGATAACGCCGAGTACCAGTTCCTGCTGGCCGCAGCGCTGATGTCCGACCGGCGCCCCGACGAGGCACGCGAATTTTTCGCGAAGGCGCTGCAGCTCGACCCGTCGCTCCAGCCACAGGTGGACGCCTGGCTGGCGAATGCGCGCCCGGCGCGCCCTGCAGCGGCAGCCGCCGCGCCGCAGCCGCCGCAGCCCATGCCGGAACCACCGCGCCCCGCGGCGCGGCCAACGCCGGAGCGTGCCCCTGAAGCGGTCCGCAACGGTCCCTTTCAGCCTGGCGACGCGGTCGAGGTGGAGTACCGTGAAGGTTTTTGGATCCCCGGCATCGTTACCGCAGCCGACCCCGGCGCCTGTGCCTACTATCGTGTCCGGGCCGATGCTTACGGCAATGGCAATCCTTCCAACCTCGGCTATGGCTGCAAAAGCGTGCGCGCGCCCACCGGCGTGGCAGCGCCACGTGCCGAATGCGGAGGCAGCAATCCGAACTGCCCACCGGTCGCGCCGCCTCCGCTGGGCACTTACCTCTGCCACGAAAGCGTATGGCAAGGGCCAGGAGCTAATCCACAGTTTCGCGACCAGTACCGCGCACCGCTGACATTGCTGCCGGGCGGGCGCTATCGTCTCTACGAAGGCGGGGCCGTAGGCAGCTACCGCTACAACCCGGCGACCTATCGCATGGACTTGAACGGTGGCGACATCGCGGCCCGGGGTGGGGTTGCCAGTTATGGCCTGGACGGCAGCACGCCGGAGATCACGATCGCTTTCGACACCGACAGCACGCGCCGCAGCGGCAATCGCGCGCCCAGCTGGCAGTGCGGCCTGGGGCGATGACACCCTGACCAGGATCGACATACGAACTACCAGCGCCGTCCACGTGACGGCGTTTTGCGCTATGCCCCCTGGTTTTTATTCGTGTTGCTGCACCAGCCTGTCGCCGACATACACGCGGTAGCGCCGGATCCGGCCCGTGACGGTGTCCGGACCCTGGCGCGGGGAAGGCCGTCGCTGTAGGCCGTGTGCCATGGCCATGCTGATCACCAAGGCCGACGGGCTGCTGACCGCCATGCTGCTGGCGCCGGAAGCGAAGGAAGCCTTTACGGCGTTCTTCGAGAAGCGCAAGCCGGATTTCAGCAAGTTCGACTGATTGGCTAGGAAAGCTTGCGCACCTTGGTGTCATCAGGCAGGAGGACCTCGCCGTCCTCGTTCCGGGGCACCATTCTTTGCACCGGTTTGCCGGTTTTCGTCTCGATCAGTTCCGAATGAGGCTCGCCCGGCGTAAACAACTGCCGCTCACCCCACTGGCGCAGTGCCAGCACAACCGGGAACAGGTTTTTACCAGCCTCTGTCAGGACGTATTCCTGGTAAGCGCCACCTTCTCTGGTGGGGCGGGCAACGAGGATGCCCGCTTCCACCAGTCGCCGCAATCGGTCGGCAAGAATATTGCGCGCCACCCCCAGGCTACGTTGGAAATCACTGAACCGATGGATCCCATCGAACGCATCGCGCACGATGAGCAGCGACCATCGATCGCCGATCACGCCGATTGACCGGGCCACCGGGCAAGGCTCATCGCTGCTGTGTGCTGAGTTTGTCATCGAAATACCATCAAGTTCCACGTAGTGTGGTTGCATTTTAAAACCACATCGCCTAATCTTCAAATGGTTTTGTTTTGAAACCAGTTGAGGAGAGTCCCATGCAAGCATCCAGCCCCGGTTTTGTTGCTCCCGGCCCGGCCGCAAGGCGTCCTGCCATGTCACGGGGCGCAGTTGCGCTTTTTGCGGCTGCTGCGGGAATGAGTGTGGCGAACGTGTATTACGCCCAACCATTACTCGACAGCCTGGCACGCGAATTTTCGATCCCACACGCTGCCATCGGCGGCGTTGTTACCGCCACCCAGATCGGATGCGCGCTGGCGCTGCTGCTCTTGGTACCCCTGGGAGACCTTGTCCAGCGCCGTCAGCTGATGCTGGTACAGGCACTCATGCTTGCTTTGACACTGATCGGCGTTTCCGTTGCGCAGTCATCGGCAATGCTCCTGGCGGCCATGTTCGCGACAGGTTTGCTCGGAACGGCGATGACCCAAGGCTTGATCGCCTACGCTGCCAGTGCGTCGGACGATGACGAGCGTGGAAGGGTAGTGGGTGCGACGCAAGGGGGCGTCTTCCTTGGCCTGCTCCTGGCACGCGTGCTGGCGGGCGCCATCAGCGATATCTCGAGTTGGCGCGGCGTCTACGTTTGTTCTTCGGCAGCGATGCTGATGCTCACGGCCTTGATGTGGCGGGCCCTGCCACCACTCGCCAATACCCCTGTCGGCATGACTTACCGAAATCTTCTTGCTTCCATGTTCATGCTTTTAGGGAAGCATCGAATACTTCAGGTTCGCGGCATCCTTGCCTTGCTGATGTTCGCGGCATTCAACGTTTTCTGGAGCGCCCTGGTGCTGCCTCTCAGTCAGCCACCATTTAACTATTCGCACACTGTCATCGGCGCCTTCGGCCTGGTGGGGGCCTTGGGCGCTTTGGCGGCGACCTATGCAGGTCAATTGACTGATCGCGGCCTTGAGCGCACAAGCAGCCTGGTAGCACTGTTGCTCCTGACCCTGGCATGGCTGCCGCTGTCACTGATGAATAGTTCGCTGTGGGCCCTGGTCATCGGTATCGTGTTGCTCGACTTGGGCGGGCAGGCGATTCACGTCACGAACCAGGGAATGATTTTCCGCGGTAGCCGCGGCGACCACAGCCGTCTCGTCGGCGCATACATGCTTTTCTACGCAGCTGGAAGCGGTGCAGGAGCCATTGGAACAACGATGGCCTATGCGTACGCCGGGTGGACCGGCGTGTGTGTTCTCGGTGCCGCCATCAGCTTTCTCGCCCTGCTGTTCTGGGCGCTGACGTATCGCCTGGTACCGCAGGGCGTCGCGCGGCCTTAAAGCTGCTCGACCAGCCAGTCGCCCACATACACGCGATAGCGCCGGATCCGGCCCGTCACGGTGTCCGGACCCTGGCGCGGCGTGTAGCGCAAGCCCGTGATGTCGACCACCGCACCCAGGTCGATGATCAGGCGTGCCGGTCCTGACGTGGGAAGCCCGTCGCTGTAGGCCGTATGCCAGTAATCGCTGGCCTGGCCGTTGATGGCGTTCAGGGCGCTGCCGTCTTCCTTGCGCGCTTCCTCGCTGCTGGCGTAGGCGATCGTCCAGGTCGACTGGTTCATGGGCTTTCCATTGGCGCCGAGCAGGGCAAGTTCGGCCACGGCCGCATGCGGCTTGCCGTCGAAGCTGTCGACCACCTCGAGACATAGCTGGCGCCCGCGTGCCGGCTGTTCGAACTTGACGTCCTGGGTCGTGGCTCCACCGGCGAACTGCCCGGCGTGCACCGGCTCCAGACCGGTCAGCCGCGGACGCGCAGTGCTGGCCGGACGCGCAAGGTCGCGCTCGGGATGCAGTTCATCGAGGATGGGCGTGGTGCGTCCCGCGATGCGGCTGGCGCGCGGCCCGGTGAGGTCGAGCACGATGACTTCATTGCGGCCGACCTTGATCCAGGGACCCGGCAGATACATGGTCTGGGTCGGCCCGATGCTCCAGTAACGGCCCAGGCAGCGGCCGTTGATCCAGACGATGCCCTGGCCCCAGCTGGACATGTCGAGGAAGGTGTCGGCCCGTTCTTGAACCTCGAAGCTGCCGCGCCAAAAGGCCGGGCCGTCAAGCCGTTTGGCCTGCCAGCGCAGGGGTGGCAAGTCGCCGTCGGCGCCAAAGTCGATGGCGCGGATTTCCCAGCCGGTGAGCTCTTCGGCCATGCTGTCCCTGGTGCGGAACACCACCGGGCCTTGCAGTCCCTTGCGGTCGTGGATCTCGACGCCGAAATTGACGCGCGCGATCGTGTACAGCAGGATCTCGACTCTGGTCGGCTGCGTCCGCGCCGGCAGGTCGACGCTGAAGCGGCGCCGCCGCGTATCCATCGTCCCCACCAGCTTCCCGCCGGCGTAGACCCAGGCCAGGTCGCGCGCGTTCGCGGCTTCCAGCTTGCCCGCCGGGCCGGGCGGCAAGGTGATGCTGTAGGCGACCAGGCCGCGGCTGATGTCGTATTGTTCGATGTTGCGCGGGGATGTGTCCTTGATGACCGCCTTCGGCAGGTTCGCGAAAACAGGGGCGGTCTCGCTCAGCGCGAAGGCGGGAAGCGCCATCACCGGCAGGTGGGCCGGCGCGGCAGGCAGGGTCTCGCCGGGCGCCAGGTGCCGGCTCAGGCATTCGCGGTAGGTAGAGAATTTCTCGCCCAGCCATCCGGCCTCGCTGATCGGGGCGTCGTAGTCGTAGCTCGTCGTATCGGGGCGGAAGGGACGGTCGCAGCCGCCCCACAGGCCGAAGGTGGTGCCGCCATGCGCCATGTACAGGCTGAACGAGCCGTTCGCCTTCAGCATGGCGTCGATGTCCCGGATGGCACGGGTATTGTCGCCGCGCTTGTGCGGAGTGCCCCAGGTATCGAACCAGCCCGAATAGTATTCGCCGCACATCAGGGGGCCTTGCTGCACGGCGGCCAGGGCCTTGAAACCGCGTTCCGGATCGCTGCCGAAATTCGCCACCGACAGCAGTTCCGGGATATGGGTCTTGGGGACCGCATTGGTCGGGTTGCACTGGAATAGCGGGACATCGAAACCCGCATCGAGCACGGCCTGGCGCATCAGCCGCATATAGTCACGGTCTTCGCCGAAAAAGCCATATTCGTTCTCGACCTGCACCATCAGGATGGGACCGCCCTGCGTCACCTGCATCGGCCCCAGGGTCCGGCCGACTTCCTTCAGCCAGCGCTGCGCCGGCTGGACGAAAGCAGGGGCGCGGCTGCGGAGAAAAGCGTCGCCCGGCTGCTTCAGCAGCCACCAGGGCAGGCCGCCCATCTCCCATTCGGCGCAGGCGTAGGGACCGGGACGCAGGATCACCCACAGGCCTTCCGCCTGCGCCAGCCGGCAGAATTCCGCGGCGTCGCGCTGTCCGTCCCAGCGGTACTGGCCTTCGCGCCACTCGTGGTAGTTCCAGAACAGGTAGGCGCAGACCGTATTCAGGCCCATGGCCTTGATCGCCTTCAGGCGATGGCCCCAGTATTCGCGCGGCACGCGGGCGAAATGCATCTCGCCGCAGCGGATCTGCAGGGGCTTCCCGTCGAGCAGGAAGTCCTTGTCGCCGATGGCAAAGCGTGGCGCCGCGGCTGTCGCCGCAGGCAGGTTCAGTGCCAGGGCCGTTCCGGCGGCGGCGCCGAGGAAGCTGCGGCGCGAAGGGTGAAGGGGCATGGCGGTTCCTGATCGAGAGGCTGGTGCCCTTCATGGTAGAGGAAGTCTGCATGCCCGAGCAGGGGCTCCCGCACAATGATCATCAGCTTGATTCCGGACCCGGTGATTTGCATAGTAAGGTAGCCGGATTCGCTTGGAGAGATCATGAGATGGAACCGCAGGATCCGGGGTCTGGCGCTGCCCCTCTTGCTGTGCGCATGCGCGGGGCCGGTGAAACAGCAGGGCGTGCGCATCACCGAGGTGGCGGACGGCTGGGCGGCCAACTCGGTCAATGCGGTGGTGTTCCGCAAGAACTCGCTCGTCACGCATGAGGGCAGCCAGTACATCGCCTTCTACGACGCCACCGGCAGGGTGGTGCTGGGCAAGCGCGGATCCGGCGCCGCACAGTGGCAGCTGGCGCCCACCCAGTACCTGGGCAATGCCAGGGATGCGCACAACAGCATCAGCATCATGGTCGATGGTTCCGGCACCCTGCACGTGGCCTGGGACCACCACAACGGCCCCTTGCGCTACGCCCGCGGCACGGCGCCCGGCGCGCTGACCCTCGGCCCGCAAGAGGCGATGACCGGACGGAACGAGAAATCCGTGTCCTACCCGGAGTTCTACCGCACGCCCCAGGGCGGTCTGCTGTTCCTCTACCGCGACGGCGGCTCCGGCCGCGGCAACCTGGTGCTCAACCAGTACGACCCGGCCAGCCGCAGCTGGCAGCGGCTGCAGGACAATCTCCTCAGCGGGGAAGGGCGGCGCAACGCCTACTGGCAGGCCTTCGTGGACGGGGCGGGCACGCTGCACCTGTCCTGGGTGTGGCGCGAGTCGCCCGACGTCGCCAGCAACCATGACCTGGCCTATGCCCGTTCGCGCGATGGCGGCCGGACCTGGGAGCGCAGCAATGGCGAGTCTTACCGCCTGCCGATCACGGCCGGCAGCGCGGAAATCGCGGCGCATATTCCGCAAAAGAGTGAACTGATCAACCAGACGGCGATGGCCGCCGACCGCAACGGTCATCCCGTCATCGCGAGCTACTGGCGCGACGCCGGCAGCGCTGTCCCGCAATACCGCGTGGTGGCCCACGACGGCAAAGTCTGGCGTTCGCATGACCTGGCCTTCAGGCGGGCGCCATTCTCGCTGTCCGGCCTGGGAACCAAGGCGATCCCGATCTCGCGTCCGCAGATCCTGGTCGATCGCGCCGGCGCTGCCTGGCTTGTGTTCCGTGATGCGGAGCGGGGCCACAAGGTGTCGGTAGCCTGCACGGCCGACCTGCGCCGTGGCGGCTGGCAGGTGTCCGACCTCGATGACCGCGCCATGGGAGCGTGGGAACCGAGCTTCGACACCGAATTGTGGCGCACCGTCGGCCAACTCAACCTCTACGTCCAAACCGTCCACCAGGCCGATGCCGAAGGCGTCCTGTCCACCAGGCCGACCAGGGTCGGTGTACTGGAGTGGACCCCGACCTGTCCAGGCAAACCATGAACGCCAAACACTACCTGACCCTTATCCTTGTCGCACTGAGCTTCGTGCTGGGCGGCTGTGCGACGCCATCCGGCGTCGGCGTCGAGCGCAGCGAAGCGATCGCCGTCATCGACAAGGTCAACAGCTACTGGCAGGCGAAGACCCCTGCGAAGCAGTGGGCGTTCTGGGACGTCGCCGCCTACCACACCGGCAATATCGAGGCTTACCGCGTGACCGGCAACGAAGCTTACCGGCGCTATTCCGAGGAGTGGGCCGAACATAATGGATGGCAGGGCGCGACATCAAGCAACAAGGCGGCCTGGAAGTACAACTACGGAGAGACCCCGGAGCACGTGCTGTTCGGCGACTGGCAGATCTGCTTCCAGACCTATGCCGACCTCTATCAGCTGGACAAAGACCCGCGCAAGATCGCCCGCGCCCGCGAGGTCATGGAATACCAGATGAGCACCCCCAACAAGGATTACTGGTGGTGGGCCGATGGCCTCTACATGGTCATGCCGGTCATGACGAAGATGTACAAGATCACCGGCAACCGCCAGTACCTGGAGAAGCTGCACGAGTACTACGCGTACGCGAACAGCATCATGTACGACGCCGAAGAAACGCTGTACTACCGCGACGCCAAGTACGTCTATCCGAAGCACAAGAGCGTCAGCGGCAAGAAGGATTTCTGGGCGCGCGGCGATGGCTGGGTGTTTGCGGGACTGGCCAAGGTGCTGGCTGAACTGCCGCAAGACGATCCGTATCGCGCCCGGTATGTCGAGCGCTTCCGGTCGATGGCTGCCGCCATCGTGCGCAGCCAGCAGCCGGAGGGTTACTGGACCCGCAGCATGCTCGACCCGGCGCACGCACCGGGACCGGAGACCAGCGGCACCGCCTTCTTCACCTATGGCCTGCTCTGGGGTGTCAACAATGGCCTGCTGCCGCGTGCCGGGTACCTGCCGGCGGCGCAGCGCGGCTGGCGCTACCTGAGCACGGTCGCGCTGCAGGCGGACGGCAAGGTCGGCTACGTCCAGCCGATCGGCGAGCGTGCGATTCCGGGACAGGTCGTCAACCAGAACTCGACGGCGCCCTTCGGCGTCGGCGCCGTCCTGCTGGCGGCGGCCGAGATGGCGCGCCTGGCCGACCGATAACAAGAGAAAAAACCATGGAACGACGACACTTCATGCGCGGGCTGGCCGCGGCTCCGACCCTGCCCGGCATGCTCGCCGCAGGCCAGGCCTTCGGTGCGGCACCAGCGGGCAGCGAGCACGCCTACCTGCTGCGCCTGCTGCAACGGATGGCCGAGCCGGTCCTGAGCCTGATGTCGAAGGGCGAGCTGAAAAAGAAGTTCCCGCTCGAACTGAGCCCGAGCTGGGATGGACGCGACCGCTCGGTGGCCTATCTCGAGTGCTTCGGCCGCCTCATGTCGGGCATCGCCCCGTGGCTGGCCCTGCCGGTGGACGACAGCCCGGAAGGACGCTTGCGCCGGCGCCTGCAGCAGATGGCGCTGCAAAGCTATACCCACGCGGTCGATCCGGAAAGCCCGGACTACCTGAAATGGCGCGGCGAAGGCCAGGCCCTGGTCGATTCCGCCTATTTCACCAATGCCCTGCTGCGTGCTCCCAAGGTCCTGTGGGAACCGCTCGACGCCGCGACCAAGGCGCGCATCATTGCGGAAATCAAGGGGCTGCGCCGGGTCGAGCCTCCGTATACCAATTGGCTGCTGTTCGCCGCGATGAACGAAGCCTGGCTGCTGTCGATCGGCGAAGAGTTCGATCCGATGCGCATGAACGGGGCGATCCGCAAGATCAACGAGTGGTACATCGGCGACGGCTGGATCAAGGACGGCAAGGACTTCCACTTCGATTACTACAACTCCTACGTCATGTATCCGATGCTGCTGGAGGTGCTCGACGTACTGGCGGCGAAGAAGGGACCGTTCTGGCAGGCCAAGCCGCAGGAGCTGCTGGCGCAGGCCGTCAGGCGCGCGCAGCGCTATGGCGAACACCTGGAGCGCTTCGTCGGCCCCGACGGCAGCTATCCGCCGATCGGCCGTTCGCTCACCTACCGCACGGCCGCCTTCCAGCCGCTGGCACTGCTGGCCTGGCGCAAACAGCTGCCCGCTTCGCTGCCGGAAGGGCAGGTACGCGCCGCCCTGCATGCGGTGCACAAGGCGCTCTGGGATGCGCCGGGCAACTTCACGGAAGATGGCTTCCTGACCATCGGCTTCCGCGGCCACCAGCCCGAGCTGGGGGACTGGTACTCGAACAACGGCAGCATGTATATCGCATCGAGCAGCCTGCTGGCCCTTGGGCTGCCCGCAAGCGACTCGTTCTGGACCGCGCCGGCGCAGGACTGGACCCAGAAGAAGGCCTTTGGCGGCCGCAGCTTCCCGAAAGACTATCCGGTGAATTACTGAAAAAGGGTGCGGAGACCTCAGGCTCCGCACCCTTGCCGGCTTTACTCTGCGCCGATCAGCATCGTGCCCGCAGCGTTCACCGCACTTCCTTCGCTGTTGGCGGCCAGGTTGTCGTAGTCGACGACTTCCGCTTGCGTGACCGGATAGAGGTGCGAGATGCGGATGCCGAAGCGGTGCCTGCCGTCGCGTGAACCTGCCCCGAAGCTTGCCGCCAGCGTGAGGCGATAGCTGCCGCTTCCGTTCACGGTGCCGCTAGCGCTGTATTGCACCCTTCCGTCGCTCATGCCCGTGGCGCGACTCCAGTGGAAGGCATGGCTGATGCCCTCGGTACGGGTTGGGACGTCCCCATGATCTGCCCGCCGTCGTTGATTGCCGCAACGGCCGTGCCGGGACCGCCGAGTGTCCGCTCCTCCAGACTTATGCAAAGCTATCCATCGTTAACTTTGCCGCTGGATTCCTGCTTCGCCAGGGCCGGTTTCGCCTCGCGCTTGCGCGCCAGGCCAGCGCCTTCCCCTCCACAGGCAGACGCGGTGGAACTCACCGCCATATCTTTCAGGTTGATGGCCGCATTCACGTCGCGGTCGTGTTTCGCGCCGCAGCCCGGACAGGTCCAGTGCCGGACGTCCAGTCCGAGAGTGTCGAGCCGGTGCGCGCAGCTGCAGCATAGTTTGCTGCTCGGGTACCAGCGGTCCGCCACGACCACCTGCGCACCACGCCAGACTGCCTTGTATTCCAGTTGGCGCCGGAACTCATAAAAACCCATGTCGGCGATGGCGCGTGACAGCCTCCTGTTGGCCAGCATGCCTTTTACATGCAGGTTCTCAATGCCAATCGTGTGGAAGCGTCGCGTGATGCTGGTGGTGAGCTGGTGCAGGCCCTCGCGCCGCACGCTGGCGATCCTGGCGTGCAGCCTTGCCAGCCTCATCTTCGCCTTGTGCCGGTTGCGCGAGTTCTTGACCTTGCGCGACAGGCTGCGCGACAGTCGGCGCAGGCGCCCCAGCAGTGAGCGCAGCGCCTTCGGGCCTGCAATCGTCTCTCCAGTCGACAGCGTCGCTAGCGACGACACACCCAGGTCGACCCCGACCGCGCCTTGGTTCTCGGCAGGCGGCAGGGGCAGATCAGGGGTATCGACGGTAATGCTGGCGTACCAGTGGTCCGCAATGCGTGAGACGGTGGCCGAAACGATCCGGCCCGTAAAGCGCAGGGCCTCGCGCATGCGCACCCACCCAAGTTTGGGGACGCGGAGTCTTCTACCCTCGACTTGGAACTGGTCGTTGCTGAGCGTAATACGGTCGTGCTGTCCTTTCCTGCGGAACCTTGGGTAGCGTGCCCGGCGGGCAAAGAAGTTCTTGAAGGCCTCGCCCAGTTGCATGATCGCCATCTGGGGGGCGTTCTTGGTCACCTCGAGCATCCACGGGAATTGCTGGCGCTTGACGGCATTCAGTTGGCGCCGCAGTGCAGCCTCATTCGGCTTGGGCAGCGACGGGTCGACCTTGCACGCCTCGTACTGCCGCTGCCACTCGGCCAGCGCCCAGTTGTAGGCGAACCGTGCGGTGCCGGCCGCGCGCCCCAAGTACGTGGCCTGCAGCTTGTTCGGATCAAGCCGGATGCGGTGGGCTACGAACATTGAATCTCCGTCACATCCATGCCGACACGGCGGGTAAATTGGTCATATTGCATTAGACCGCCCGCCCCCGAGTAGGTTCACTGCAAGCTGGTAGAGCCTGGCTGATGGCGGACAACCACTGCAAACTAAGCGGCGCACTGAAAGGTGTTTAATGCATTCGTTCCTCCTGATCAGTTTGTGCGCGCCGTCAACATGCCACGCGGGAATAAGTGGTAGACCGCGCACTCGCTCCAGCTTAGGTACTGTGGATAGGAGCGCTTCTGCTTCAGCGCAAAGGCCCGTCGAGGCAGATAAATGCCTACGAATATTTCAATGGCGCTATGCTTGGACGAGGTTTTCCAGGAGATCCGATGCCGACCCATACCCACAGCTTTGGCCACTGGCCCTTCGACGACCCGGTCGACACGCTGACCTACTGCACCGAGGCCGTGGCGCAGCGGCGCCTGCCGGCGCTGGCGGTGACGCATGACCGGGATGGCGACTGGCAGTTCCTCGACGGGACCAGCGACGAACCGGGCCGGCCCGTGCTGGTGTGCCTCGGATGCGTCTTCGAGCAGGATCCTTCGCTGGCGGCGATCGCCGACCTGCCGCAGGGCTGGCGCGCCTGGCGCGACGAATCAGGCGGCGCGTGGGAGCGCTGGGAAAAGGAATACGACGACGAAGACGAAGGGCAGGACGAGCACGACGAGCACGCGTGCAATGGCGAGGCCGCCGAGCGCAAGGCCCTGGCCGACATCGAGGAATACGGGCTGCACATCATCCACGTGCGCGAAGAGGGCGAGCTGGCGCCGTTCTCGTACTCGATCGGGATCGGCAAGTCGCTCGGCATGCCCGAGCTGATCGTGATCGGATTGCGGCACGAGGTCGCGCATGCGGCCATCAATGAAGGCTATCGGCAGATGCAGGCCGGCGCTGCCATCGCGCCCGGCACCCGGCTCAAGGACCTGCTCGGCGGCGGCTTCGAGTGCGTGATCGGCGAGGTGCCGCCCGAACGCTTCCGCGACTACATGGGCTGGGCCCGATGGCTGTACGACGGCGACGACTTCCGCGCATGGCAGATCGTCTACCCCAACACCGCCGGGGTGTTCCCGTGGGAGCCGGACGCGCCCGAGGGATTCAGGACTTGGCAGCCGCTGCTGGCGGGCGCGCTCGGGCAGCCTGCCTGAAGCGGCCGGCGACGCGTTCCGGCCACGCATAGTAGACTGGCAGGGCTTTCCACCTTGCCTCGCCCCATGTCCACACCAGCTTCGCGGCCGCCCGCCGCCGCATCGTCCACGCCTGCCGCGCATTCCGGCACGGTAATGCAGATCCTGTTCTCGGTCGCCTTCGTCCACCTGCTGAACGATTGCGTGCAGGCCGTGCTGCCCGCCATCTACCCGCTGCTCAAGCAGGAGTTCGCGCTCAGCTTCACCCAGATCGGCCTGATCACGCTGACCTTCCAGTGCACCGCCTCGCTGCTGCAGCCCTGGATCGGCCTCTACACCGACAAGCGCCCGATCCCATTCCTGCTGCCCGCCGGGATGTGCGTCACGCTGTTCGGCGTCGCCCTGCTGGCCACCGCCGGCAGCTTCGCCATGCTGCTGCTTGCGGCGGGCCTGATCGGCATCGGCTCCTCGACCTTCCACCCCGAAGCCTCGCGCGTCGCGCGGCTGGCCTCGGGCGGGCGCTTCGGCTTCGCCCAGTCGCTGTTCCAGGTGGGCGGCAACCTCGGCTCGGCTTTCGGACCGCTGCTGGCGGCGGCCATCATCGTCGGCAGCGGGCAGGGCAGGATCGCCTGGCTAATGCTGCTGGTGCTGCTGGCGGTCGCGGTGCTGTTCAAGGTCAGCCGCTGGTATGCGGGACACCTGCGCAGCGTGACGCGCAAGCTGGCCGTCCATGCCGGACCGGGACTGTCGCGCGGACGCGTGCTGTGGGCGCTCACGGTACTGGCCCTGCTGGTATTCTCGAAATACATCTACATGTCGAGCCTGTCGAGCTATTACACCTTCTTCCTAATCGAGAAGTTCCGGGTGTCGGTGGAGTCGGCGCAGATGTATCTGTTCCTGTTCCTGGCGGCGGTGGCGGCGGGCACCTTCGCGGGTGGCCCGATCGGCGACCGCATCGGCCGCAAGCGCGTGATCTGGTTCTCGATCCTGGGGGCCGCGCCGTTCGCGCTGGCGCTGCCCTACGCGGACCTGTTCTGGACCGCCGTGCTGTCGGTGGTGATCGGACTGGTGATGTCCTCGGCCTTCTCGGCCATCGTCGTGTTCGCGCAGGAGCTGGTGCCGAACAATGTGGGCATGATCGCCGGGCTGTTCTTCGGGCTGATGTTCGGCATCAGCGGCATCGGCGCGGCGGCGATGGGGGCGATCGCCGATACGGCCGGCATCGAGTACGTGTACCGGATCGCGTCCTACTTACCGCTGCTGGGTATTCTGGCGGTGCTGTTGCCGCGCACCGAGACGCCGCGCCGCTAGCCTGCCTATAATGGCCGGGCAAGCAAACGCCACCGACCAGCCCAGCCATGTCCGCCATCCAGATCCGTCCCGCCACGCTCGATGACGCAGCCGCCATCTGCGCCATCTATAACCCTTACGTCGCCACCACCACCATCAGCTTTGAGGAAGCGCCGGTGCTTGCCGCCGACATGGCGCAGCGCATTGCCGACGTGGGGGCGGCAGGCCTGCCCTGGCTGGTCGCGGAATCGGGCGGGAAGCTGATCGGCTATGCCTACGCCACCAAATGGCGCGCCCGTCCGGCCTATCGCACTTCGGTGGAAAGCTCGGTCTACGTGGATGGGGCAGCGGCCGGCCGCGGGATCGGCACGGCCCTGTACCGCGCGCTGCTCGATGCGCTGCGAACCCGCGAAGTGCACATGGTGATCGGCGGGATCGCCCAGCCGAACGAACGCAGTGTCGTGCTGCATGAGCGTCTGGGCTTTCGCAAGGTGGCCCACTTCAGCGAGGTGGGACGCAAGTTCGGGCGCTGGGTCGACGTCGCTTACTGGGAACTGCGCCTGCAGGACTAAGCTGTTACAGCGTGCCGATCATCGCCTTGAGCTGCGCAAGCCGTTCCGGCCGGACGCAGTAGCACACGCGCTGTACGTCGGACGAGCCTTCGATCAGCCCCGCCTCCCTGAGGATCGAGACATGCTTCGAGATGGTCGATGGCGCCAGCGGCAGCACGTCGGCCAGGCTGCCGAAGTAGCAGTCGCCGTGGCTGATCAGGTGGCGCAGCAGCTGCAGGCGCGCGGGGTGGCCGATGGCCTTGCACAGGGCGGCGAGGTCGTCGGTGTCGATGTCGGACGATGCCGTCGCCGGGCCGCAGCAGGAACTGGTCATGGTTGCTTTCGATCTGGTTGAGCTGCGAGGATAGGAAGCTGCCGCCGCGCCGTCAAGTTCCCGCGACGTGCTGCGCTCCCGCCATCGTCGCCGGCTTGACCGCCGACAGGTAGAGCAGCAGCGAGGCCAGCCCGCAGCCGAACAGCACCAGCGGCAGCAGGACTTTCCCGGATGCGCCCGACAGGATCGCCGCCGCGATCAGCGGACCGGCCGCCTTCGACAGCAGCGAGGGCGCCGCCAGCGCGCCGCTGATCGCGCCGTAGTGGCGCGGCCCGAACAGCGCGCGCGGCAGGGTGCCGCGGATGATCGTCAGGACGCCGTTGCTCATCCCGTACAGCATGCAGAACAGCGCGACCGCCCAGGCCCGCGTGCCCAGCAGCGCCAGCGCCAGCAGGCCGAAGGGCAGGGTCGCGAACACGAAACGTCCCACCGCCTGCGGCGCCTTGTCGCGCGCCAGCGTGCGTTCGCCGATGCGGCCGGCCACCTGCATCGGCCCCACCAGGGCGGCCAGCAGCACGGCGGTGGCGGCGCTGTGGCCGAGCGACTGCAGCAGCGGGATCAGGTGCACCGCCAGCGCGGAAAAGATGAAGACGTTGGCGGAGAAGGCCAGCGCCAGCTTCCAGAATGCCGGGTGGCGTACCGCCTCGCCCAGCGTGTGGCTGTCGCGCGGCGCGTTGACGCAGGCCGGAGGACGCGGCGCATCGCGCCCCAGCCACAGATGCAGGGGCAGGCACACGGCCAGTTGCAGCGCCGCGTAGGCCAGGTAGGTGTCGCGCCAGCCCAGCTGCGAGGCGACGGCCAGGGTCATCGGCCAGAAGATGGTGCTGGCGAAGCCGGCGAACAGGGTCAGGTTCGAGATGGCGCGCGGCGCGCCGACCTCGATCTTGCGGTTGATGGTCGCGAAGGCCGCCTCGTACAGGGTCAGCGCCATCGCCAGGCCGATGACGGTCCAGGCGCCGAAGTAGGCGGCGGCCGTCGTGCAGCGCGCCATCCAGGCCAGGCCGAGGGCGCTGGCAACGGAGCCGGCCGCCATTACGTAGCGCCCGCCGTGCCGGTCGACCAGGGCGCCCACCGGCGTCGCGGCGACGCCGGCCACCAGCAGGCTCCAGGAAAATGCGGCGAAGGCGGTTTCGGCGGAGATGCCGAGCTCGCGCTGGATCGCCGGCGCGAGGACGGCGAAGGCGTAGTACAGCGATCCCCATGATGCGATCTGCGTGAAGGCGAGGATGCCGATGGTCTTGCGGGCGGGCGACAAAATATTCTCCTGGAGCGAACGGCGACGCTCAGCAGCAGGTGGCGTCGGCAGCCTTTACTGTACAGCAGGCCGGCGCCTTCTGCTGGTAGACCCTGCGGGTATTGCAGACGCCCGTTTCCGGCAGGTCGAGCTGGACGTCGTCGGCCGACTCCAGGTCGCCCGCGAGCGCCGCCACCACCGAGCGCACCTGCTCGTAGCCGGTGGCCAGCAGGAAGTTCGGCGCCCGGCCGTAGCTCTTGGCGCCGACCGCGTAATAGCCGGTCTCGGGATGGGCCAGCTCGCGGTGGCCGTGCGGGCGCACGCTGCCGCAGCTGTGTTCGTTCGGATCGATCAGCGGGGCCAGCGCATCGGTGCTCTCCAGCCATGGGTCGAGGCGCACGCGCAGCTCGCGCGTCAGCGCCAGGTCGGGCCGGGCGCCGGTGGCGCAGACGATTTCATCGATCCCGTCGATGGTATGGCCGACCGCGTCGATCACCAGAATGCGGCCGTCCACCTCCTTCAGGCTCACGATCGGGAACTCCTGGCGCAGCTCGAGCTGTTCGTTGTCGCGCAAGGCTTGCAGGCGCTGTCCCAGGCGGCCGCGTGCAGGCAGCCCGTCGGCATCGCCGCCGCCGAACACGCGCGCCAGCTGGCTGCCGCGGGTGGCCCAGACCAGCTGCGTGCCCGGATGATCCGTGGCCAGCTGCGCCAGCGCCAGCAGGGTGCCGGCGGCGGAATGGCCGGCGCCGACGACCAGCACGCGCTTGCCCGCATAGCGCGCCAGCTGGCTGCCCAGCACGTCCGGCATGCCGTAGGCGATGCGCGCGGCCAGCGCCGCTTCACCGATCGCCGGGATGCCGTTCGCGCCCAGCGGATTCGGCTGCGACCAGGTGCCGGTGGCGTCGATCACGGCGCGCGCCAGGTATTCGCGCGGACCGTCCGGCGTGTCGGCGCGGATGAGGAAGGGCGCCTCGCCGCGGCCGCGGGTCTTGACCTTGTCGGTGCCCTCGCGCGAGATGGCCGTGACGCGGTGGCGCAGGCGCAGGGCGCCGGCCAGGGCGGGGAGGGCAGCCAGCGGCTCCAGGTAGCGGGTGAGCAGTTCGCCGGCGCTTGGCAGCGCGTCCGCTGCCGGCATGCGCCAAGCCGCGCCCTCGAGCAGCCGGAGGGCGGCCTTGTCGACGTTGTACTGCCATGGCGAGAACAGCTGCACGTGGCGGAAGCTGGCGAGGTTCGCGCCCACGCCGGCACCGGCTTCCAGCACCAGGGGCGTCATGCCACGTTCGAACAGGTGGGCGGCGGCGGCAAGGCCGACGGGGCCGGCGCCAAGCACGGCGACAGGAAGGGTGGCGGCGATCTGGTTCATGGCGGTTCTCCTCGTAATGGTCTCGGTTAGTTATTCGTCATTCGTCGTTTGACGAATAAAGAATAAAACGCTTGTCATCGTTCTGTCAAATTATTTCGATAGGATTCGAAGCGTGACGCTTGCCGCTGACGGATGGAAAAGAATGGAAATGCTCAATGACGCCGACATGGACAGCAGGACAGCGATTGCCGCACTTGCGGCATTGGCACAGGGATCGCGACTGGCCACCTTTCGCCTGCTGGTGCGGGCGGGCCCCGCCGGCATGGCGGCCAGCCAGATTGCAGCAGCGCTCGGCATGCTTGCCTCTTCCCTTTCTTTCCACCTGAAAGAACTGAGTCATGCCGGTCTGATCGGATCACGCCAGGCAGGCCGTTTGCTCATCTACTCCGCGCGCTTCGATATCATGAATGGACTGGTGGGGTTTTTGACCGAGAACTGCTGCAAGGCTGGTATCGAGGATTGCGTCCGTTAGCCGCGGCGCACTGTGCGGCCCAGGTAGCGATACTGATTGCGATCATGTCATCAAGCCGTCAAAAAACTTCGATATATTTGGAATTATCGTAAAGATTACTCAACAATCCGGAGCCTGCGATGACTGGTCATGCCACCTTCAATGTACTTTTCCTTTGCACGGGAAACACGTCACGCAGCATCATTGCCGAAGCCATCCTGAATGCGATCGGCGGCGGCCGCTTCCATGCCTTCAGTGCGGGGAGTCACCCTGCGGGCACCGTCCACCCGATGGCGATCGAGGCGATCGCGCGCCTGCGCTTCCCGCTGGGTGAGCCGCGCAGCAAGAGCTGGGACGAGTTCAGCGGCGCCGACGCTCCCCATATGCACTTCGTGATCACCGTGTGCGACAAGGCGGCTGGCGAAGCATGTCCGCGCTGGCCGGGACATCCCATCACGGCCCACTGGAGCTTCGAGGATCCCGCCGCGTGTGCGGGCAGCGAGGAAGTGCGGCGCAAGGCATTTGCCAGGGTCAGCCGGGAGTTGAAGAGCCGCCTCGACATCTTCGCCATGCTGCCGTTCGAAAAGCTGTCGCGCATGGCGATCGAGGAGGAGTTGGGCACGCTGGCCCGGTCCGAAGCTGGCCCTGCGAACCCTCTGTCCTGAGGCGCCGCGCATGAGGAACCAGGTTTATCGCGTGCTCTTTCTCTGTACCGGCAATTCGGCGCGCAGCATCATGTCGGAAGCCTTGCTGGCGGTGCTGGGGAGGGGGCGCTTCATCGCGTATTCCGCGGGAAGCCGTCCGGCCGGTAACGTGAATCCCCTTGCGATCGAACAGATCAGGCGCTTCGATCCCGCATTCCCGGTCGCCGGGCTGCACAGCAAGGGCTGGGCGGATTTCGCGCAGCCGGCGTCCCCGCACATGGACTTCATCATCACCGTGTGCGACAGCGCGGCCGGCGAAGCATGTCCGCACTGGCCGGGGCGGCCGACCACGGCTCACTGGGGCTATCCCGACCCGGCCCAAGCTGGTGGCGGGGAGCGCGCCAGACAGGAGGCCTTCGAACTGGTCTTCAGGCAGATCCGCAAACGGGTAGAGCAGTTCATCGCATTGCCGCTGGACTGGCTGGAAGACGATGCGGTCCGGCGCGAAGCGGTACGGGCGATCGCGGCAAGGACGCCCTGATGGCACCGGGCGGGCCCGGTGCGCTATAATTAATTCCAATATTGTGGAAATATCGAATATAAGGATGGATGCCATGGACACCAAACCGGCAATCGCCGCCCTTGCCGCGCTGGCCCAGGAGTCGCGGCTGGCCACATTTCGCCTGCTGGTGCAGTCGGGTCCGGAAGGCCTGCCTGCGACCAGGATCGCCGAGGCGCTGGACGTACCGCCGTCGTCGCTGTCCTTCCACCTCAAGGAGCTCACGCATGCCGGTCTGGTCGTTCCACGCCAGTCCGGACGTTTCATCATCTACTCGGCGAATTTCGACACGATGAACGCCTTGTTGGGCTTCCTCACCGAGAAATGCTGTGGCGGCAATCCGTGCACGCCACATCCGAAAGCCGCTTGCACCAGTACTACCAATTGATTCCTCACCATCTTCGAAAGGCCTGACGTGAACGTATTGTTTCTTTGCACCGGCAACTCCTGCCGCTCGCTCATCAGCGAAGCCGTCTTTAACCATCTGGCACCGGAGGGCTGGCGTGCAATCAGTGCCGGCAGCCAGCCGACCGGCAAGCTGAACGAGAAAGCGCTTGCCCTGCTGGCCAGCAAAGGCATCTCTACCGAGGGCTACTACAGCAAGTCCTGGGATGACCTGCCGGTTACGCCGGACATCGTCGTCACCGTGTGCGCCAGCGCCGCCGGCGAAACCTGCCCGGCCTATCTTGGCCCGGTGTTGCGTACGCACTGGGGCGTGGAAGATCCGAGCCATGTGGTCGGCACCGAGGAAGAGATCGCCGCCGCCTTCGAGACTGCTTATGCGATCCTGCGCGCGCGCATTGAAGCCTTCCTGGCCTTGCCCCTCGACGCGCTCAAGAACGACAAGCCCCGCCTGAAGGCGGAGCTGGATCGCATCGGGACCCTGCTGCCATGACATTTGCCAGACGAATCGTCGCCGAGGGGCTCGGCACGGCGCTCCTGCTGGCCGTAGTCGTGGGGTCGGGCATCATGGCCGAACGGCTGGCGGGCGGCAATGTGGCGATCGCCCTGCTGGCCAATGCGATAGCGACCGGCGCCGGCCTCATCGCCCTGATCCTGATGTTCGGAACGATCTCGGGCGCGCACTTCAATCCGGTCGTCACCCTGTCGGAGGCATGGCAGAAAAACATGCCGGCCGCGGAGGTCATCCCCTACATCGCGGTCCAGATTGCCGGCGCCTTCGCGGGCGTGGCTGCCGCGCACCTGATGTTCGACGTCCCCGTGTTCGTGGCATCGGAACACGTGCGCACCGGCGCCGCACAATGGTGGAGCGAATTCGTGGCCACCTTCGGCCTCATCGCCGTCATCATCGGCTGTTCGCGCAGCCGGCCGGGCCTCACGCCGTTCGCGGTCGCGGCCTACATCACGGCCGCCTACTGGTTCACCGCGTCGACCTCGTTCGCCAACCCTGCGGTGACCCTGGCGCGCAGCGCCACCGATACCTTCGCCGGCATCCGTCCCGACGATGCATTCGGCTTCATCGTGGCGCAGCTGCTGGGTGCCGCCGCCGCGACACCGCTGTTCTGCTGGCTGTATCCGGCGGCACACCGCGAGGCGACAGTGGCCGGCACGGTAGCGCAGAGCGACTTCGCCGGCGCGGAACAAACCCAGGAGATCAAGCATGGCTGAGCTGCCCAACATCAAGCCTGAGCTGCTCGACATGCCGACGCTCGAGAAGCTGGAACCGGTAGGCGAGCTGAATCACCCGCCGCGCATCCTGATGCTGTACGGCTCGCTGCGCGAGCGCTCCTTCAGCCGCTTCCTCACTTATGAGGCGGCGCGCATCCTCGAGCATTTCGGCGCCGAGGTGAAGATCTTCGACCCGATGGAATTGCCGATGGCCGGCAGCGTGCCCGAGACCCACCCGAAGGTGGTCGAGCTGCGCGAACTGTCGCTGTGGTCGGAAGGGCAGGTGTGGTGCAGCCCTGAACGCCATGGCGCGATCACGGCGGTAATGAAGAACCAGATCGACTGGATTCCGCTGGAGCAGGGCGCGCTGCGCCCGAGCCAGGGCCGCACCCTCGCCGTGATGCAGGTCTGCGGCGGCTCGCAATCCTTCAACGTGGTGAACACGATGCGGCTGCTGGGACGCTGGATGCGCATGTTCACGATCCCCAACCAGTCCTCGGTGCCGATGGCCTACAAGGAGTTCGACGAGGCCGGCCGGATGCGCCCGTCGGCGTATTACGACCGTGTGGTGGACGTGATGGAAGAACTCTTCAAGATCACCCTCCTCATGCGCGGACGCAGCGATTACCTGACCGACCGGTATAGTGAGCGCAGCGAGCGCGCACTGCGCAAGATCGACGCGCAGATCGCGCGCCTATAGGAGGCAGGATGAAGCCGCACCGCGTCCAACTGAGCAGGAAGAAGGGCTGGAAGCTGCCGCCGAACACGGTGTCGGTGGCGCGTCCCGGCCGCTGGGGCAATCCGTTCTCGGTGGTGCCGGATGCCGCGCCGGGCACGCCGGTGGGCACGCGCTACACCGCCATGCCGAGCGTGGCGGAGGCGGTCGCCGCTTTCCGGCGCTGGGTCGAGGACAGTCCGGAAGGGCAGCGGCTGGCCGCGGAAGCGCGCGAGACACTGCGCGGCAAGAACCTGGCCTGCTGGTGCCCGCTCGACGGTCCCTGCCACGCCGAAGTCTTGCTCGACATCGCCAACCGCTAAGCTTACTTGGCCGCGACCACGCTGCCGATGCCCGACACCGACTTGTTCACCACACGCGGATTGCCGTAGTAGGTGAGGTCGCCCATGCCGCGCACGTTGGCGTTGAGCTTGTCCTTGGCGTAGATGCTCACCGAGCCGATGCCTTCGAAGCTGACGTTGGCGTCCTGCGCGACCAGGCCCTTGGTGTCGACTTCGCCCACGCCCTGGGCGCGCAGGCGCAGGTCGCGCACTTCGCCGTCGATGACCAGGCGGCCGGCGCCGCGGTAGTTCACATCCAGGCGCTCGCCACGGATATTACTCAGGCGCATCACGCCGGCGCCTTCCCCCTTGAAGGTCTGCAGCGCCGGCAGCGTGACGATCACGCGGTCGCTGTTCTGCAGGCTGTTGCGGGTGCTGTCCTTCATGTCGAGGCGCAGTTCGCCATCGACCACTTCGCTGGTCACGCGCTCGATGAAGCGCGGGTCCCCCTGGACCTTGAGCGAGAAGGATTTGCCGGCTTCCACCACCAGGCTCACCGGGCCATGCACGGCGATATCCTTGAACGGCGTGACGCTGCGGAGTTGCTCGTCAGCATGAGCGCAGATCGACGTGAGGGACAGGACGGCGGCAAGGATCAGGCGTTGCATGGTGGTCTCCGGTAAGTGGTATGAATCCATTGTAGGGAGACGGCGCAGGCCGGGGTGGCGTTTGCGACGAACTGCAAAAATGCGAGGGTGGACGGTTGCGAAGGCGGAATGGTCACAGCGTCAATACGACTGTGTGCGCTGTTGCACATTTGTCCTGCCAGATCGTGAAAAAACCGTGCGCACGATTGGCGGCGTGACAATATTGTCGAGGAGTTAAGGCTATAATTTTCCTGTCCACTTTGTCGCCGATACCATGCACATCTCTACCGTTACCCTACCTGAAATGAAGCTCGCCGGACTGCCGCTGGCAGGTCCGTTCTCGGTTCTGGAGGCGGACATGCCGGACATCTGGAGCAGCTTCCTGGAGCGCGAAAGCGAACTGGGCGAAACCAATGGGCTGCGCTACGGCGTGAGCCTGCAAGACAAGGACGGGGTGCACATCGAGTGCGTCGCCGCCGAGGTGAGCGACCTCAACAATCTGCCGCCGGGCATGATCGGGATCCGCATCCCGGAGCGCCGCTACGCGATGCTGACCCACCGCGGTCCGGTGACGCGGGTGCAGGCCACCTACCTGACCGGCTACGCCGCGATCGAGCAGCTGGGCATGGTGCAGGACGAGGAAGGTTGGCGCATCGAACGCTACGACCGCCGCTACACGCCGGCGCTCCACGATGGCAACCGTCCGGACAACGCCTACGACATCCTGATCCCGCTGCTGTGAGTGGGCTGCGCGCGTGCGCAGCCCACGAATATGGTGCCGGTATATTTCCCGACCGCCGGCGCCGGTAGGGCGGCTTGCGCCGCCAGCATCCCTTCCCAAGGACAAGGCCATTCTGCCTGCCGATTGTGACAGGCGTTTGACCGAATACGCCTGTCAGGGAACGTCGTCGGCCGGCCGGTCGCCCGGCTCCTCGTGGGTTGCGGCGAAAATCGCGCTTTCGGTGGACTGCTCCATGTCCTCGAGGCTGTCCTCGTCGATTTCCGGCGGACTGAGCATGTCGGCGAGCATGGCCCGCAGTTCAGGGGTATTCCAATCGGCACCGGCCCGCTCGCAGCGCTCGATGTAGTTGAGCACTTCGCGGTTCTGTGCCGGGCTCAGTGGAAGTCCCTGCCAGGTCTGCCCCGGAGACAATTCGGTTTTCATTTTCTACCTCGCTTCGCGGCTGTCTGCCGCGTTGTTCCAACTATACGCCGCACAGTGTCATGCAGCGCACGAAAGGGCGTGGGAGTGGTGTTGCAATACGGCTAACGTGCGCTGGTCCGACATACCCGGCGCTACACTCGAAAACGCCCGACATCACCCGATGTCAGAACGATTGAGACGCCGTCCGGCGATCCCGGAAAGGCCGCCCATACCATCGAAAGACAGGAGAAGATCATGCAGAAAAACCAGGTCGTCAAGCAGTTGCTCGCAATCGGCGCCGTGGCCGCCATGTTCAGCGCCTTCGGCGTGCAGGCCCAGACCAGCGGCCAGAGCGCCCAGTCGATGACGAACCAGAGCGCGGCCGGCAAGCCCAACCTGACCGGCAAGACCGCCGCCGACGGCACCGTCAACAACACCAGCAGCCAGGGCATGGAAGACCGCAGCGCGCAGGTGGGCGCATCCGGCAGCAAGGGCACCACCCGCGCCGAGGGCGCGAAGTCGCACACCGCCGACACCATGCAGTCCACCTCGGGCGCATCGGGCGCCGCCGGCGCCACCGCGTCCGGCGCGGCCAAGCTGGGCGCCGCCGACAAGAAGGCGATGATGGACATGGCGATCGCCAACATGGCCGAGGTCGAAACCGGCAAGCTGGCGCTGAGCAAGAGCCAGAATGCCGAGGTGAAGACCTTCGCCCAGCAGATGATCGACGACCACGGCAAGGCCCTGTCCGAACTGCAGACCCTGGCCCAGACCAAGGGCGTGACCCTGCCGACCGAACTCGACGCCAAGCACAAGGCGATGGCGGCCAAGCTGGAAAAACTCACCGGCGACGCTTTCGACAAGGAATACATGAAGCAGGCCGGCCTGAAAGACCACAAGGCCACCCATGCCAAGCTGCAGAAGATCAGCAAGAGCGCCAGGGATGCCGACGTGAAGGCCGCGGCCGACAAGACCATCCCGACGGTCGAGCAGCACCTGAAGGCGGCCCAGCAGATGTCGTCCGCGAAGTCCGGCACAACTTCGGGTAAATAAGTGGGCCGGCCCGCACGCAGGCTATAAGGAGAATTCCAATGCAGAAGACACTGCGGCTTCACCATGTTCTCGCGCTGTCCTTGGCCGGCGCGATGTTCGCCGCGGGCGCCGTGCAGGCCCAGGCGACGGCACAGGGCACGACCGCCGCCGCCGCGGCAGCGAAGACGGCGCCGGCTGCCGCGTCGGCCACCGCTCCCGCAGCCAAGCTGGACCGCTCGGACCGCAAGGCCCTGACCCGGATGGCCGAGGCCAATATCGCGGAAATCACCGCCGGCAAGCTGGCGCTGTCCAAGGCGAGCAATCCCGAGGTCAAGGCTTACGCCCAGCGCATGGTCGACGAGCACACCAAGGCCCTGGCCGAAGTGCAGGCGCTGGCCCAGGCCAAGGGCGTCGAGTTGCCGAAGGAGCCGAACGTCAAGCACAAAGCCAAGGGGGCGATGCTCGAGGCCCTGAACGGCGACATTTTCGACCGCACCTACATCAAGCAGTCGGGCCGGCGCGACCACCGCGTCACGCACGAGCAGCTGAACGACAACATGGACAAGATCAAGGACCCGGACATCAAGGCCCTGGCCATGAAGATGCGGCCGGTCGTCGAGCAGCACCTGCTGGCGGCGGAGGAACTGATCGCCAAGACCGCGCGCGGCGCCACCGGCACGGCGGGCACGCCGGGCAACGACACCAGCACCGCGACCGGCAAGGAACCGACGCCGATGAAGAAGTAGGGACGGTTCAGCTTCCCGGGGCGAGGCCCTTCCATTTCCCTTCGATGCGCTCGATGGCGATCTCGATGCCGACGATCGCCTTGAGCATGCCCTTGATATAGTCCGGCGGCGCATCCGCCACCGACCACGGCTGCGGCTGCGCCGCTTCGTGATGCCGGGTCTGCCCGTGCAGGACCTCCAGCAGCCAGGCCGGATCATCGACTGTGCGCAGCCGTCCGTGCACGTGCACGACGTGGTAATCCCAGGTCGGCACCACCCGTCCGCCGGTGTCCCGCTTTTCCTGCTGGTCGGGCGGCACGTAGGCGGCGGGGCCGCGGAACACGGCCAGCACCTGCTGGCCGGCGCGGCGCCAGACCGGGTTTGCGCGCGCCACGTGGGCACGCAGCAGGCCGAGGCCGTCGCCCGGCGTCTCCACGAATTCGAAGGGGAGATGGTCGGCATCCGGCCGCCCGTCGTCCTGCGTGACGAGCATGCCCAGCGCATGCTGCCTGATGAGCTCCCGCATGGCTTGCGGGTCCTGCTGGCGGTGGCGGGTCGGCAGGTACATCAGCGCTCCCCCACGACGAGAACCTCGGTCTTCAGCGAATTGGCGATATAGCAGCGCGCATGGGCTGCGTGATGAAGGGCGTCCAGTTCTTCACGGGAGGGCTGGCGCTCGCCTGCGAAGGCGATCGCAGGGCGCAGTTCGATGCGCGTCATCGCGACGCGGCCGTCGCCATCCTCGCCCAGGCAGCCGATGGCATTGTCCACATAGCTGTCGACCGTGAAGCCGCGCTGGGCCGCCAGCGAGAGGAAAAACAGCATGTGGCAGCTCGCGGCCGCGGCCACCAGCGCTTCTTCCGGATCCACGGCCGCCGGGTCGGACATCGGCAGCGGCACCGACAGCGGCGAGGACGAGGCCGGCACCTGCAGGCCGCCGTCGAACCGCCAGTCATGGGCGCGGCTGTAGCGCCCATCCAGGAAATCCTGGCCGGCGCGCTGCCAGGCCACATGTGCTTCGAACTCCTTCATCGCTCCTCCATGCTGGTGAAGCCATGATCTTAAGTCTGCCTTTGGCTTGCCCAAAGTGCCAATCCGCGCGAAGATGGGCGTACCAATCATGCACATCCACGACCTGTTTGCTTCCGTGCCGCTCGAGCGCAGCGCGGCCATGCCCCTGTTCCGCCAGCTCTATGCCCGGCTCAAGGACGCCATCCTGCACGGCAGGCTGGCGCCGGGCGCGCGCCTGCCCGCCACGCGCGAGCTGGCGCAGCAGCTGCAGGTGTCGCGCCAGACCGTGCTCGCCGCCTACGACCAGCTGACGGCCGAGGGCTACCTGCGCGGCGGGGTCGGGCAGGGCACGTTCGTGGATGCCGCACTGCCGGTGGCGCGCCAGGCGCCGGCCGCGCCGTCGGTAGCGGCCGGCCTGCTGCGTCCGCTGCCGGAGCGGGGCGCCGCGATGGCCGCCAGCATGGCGCGCGTGCGCTATCACGACGGCCCGGTGCGCGCCTTCCGGCCCAGCATGCCGGGACTGGACCTGTTTCCCTTCGAGGTCTGGCGCAAGCTGGAGATGCGTGCGCTGCGCCGTCCCGGGCCGCACCTCGGCTACGGCGCCCCGCGCGGCGACCTGCGCCTGCGCGAACTGCTGTGCGCCTACCTGCGCGCCTCGCGCGGCGTCGACTGCACCCCGGAGCAGGTGATCATCACCTCGGGTTCGCAGCAGGCCCTGTACCTGCTCGCGCACCTGCTGCTGGCGCCGGGCGACGGTGTCTGGGTCGAGTCGCCGGGCTACCAGGGCGCCTGCGCGCCGATGACGGTGGCGGGCGCACGCATCTGCACCGTGCCGGTCGATGCCGAGGGCATGGACGTGGCCTGGGCCGCCGCGCACCATCCCGATGCGCGCATGGTGTTCGCCACGCCTTCGCACCAGCTGCCGCTCGGCGTCACCATGAGCCTGGCCCGGCGCCTCGCGCTGCTGCGCTGGGCCGGCGCCAACAAGGCCTGGATCATCGAAGACGACTACGACAGCGAATACCGCTATACCGGGCCGCCGCTGGCTTCGCTGCAAAGCCTGGACCGCGCCGGCTGCGTGATCTACACCGGCACGCTGTCGAAGGTACTGTTCCCCGCCCTGCGCCTGGGCTACGTGGTGGCGCCGCCGGCGCTGGCCGAACCGCTGGCCCATGCGAAGGCGGTGGTCGACCGCCACAGCGCCATCCTGCCGCAGATGGTGCTGGCGGATTTCATCGCCGAAGGCCACTTCGCGCGCCACATCCGGCGCACCCGCGACGCCTATGCCGAGCGGCGCGCGGCGTTGCTGGATGCGATCGGTGCCCGCCTTGGCGAGCGCCTGCGCTGCGGTCCCTCGGACGCGGGGCTCGACCTGTGCCTGCATTTCCGTCCCGGCGCCGATGGGCGCTTCCCGGACGAGGCCCGGGTGGCGCAGGCGGCGCTCGACACCGGCATCGAGCTGCGTCCGCTCGCCTACTACGCCAACCCGCAAGCGGGGCCCGCCTGCGCGGTCGATCCCGGCCTGGTGCTCGGCTTCTCGGCCGTCGGCCCCGCGGACATCCGCCGCGGCGTGGAGCAGCTAGCCGCGGTGCTGGAGCGGACGGCCTGATTTATACTTCCGCGATGACTACCGCGACCTCTCCCACCCGCTGCTCCTGGGCCAATATGGCCAACCCGCGCTACCTCGCCTACCACGATCACGAGTGGGGCGTTCCCTGCCACGACGAGACCACGCTGTTCGAGATGCTCAACCTCGAAGGGGCGCAGGCCGGCCTGTCCTGGGAAACCATCCTGAACAAGCGCGACAGCTACCGCGCTGCCTTTGACAACTGGGACGCGTCGACCATCGCGCGCTACGACGAGGCCAAGGTGGCCGGGCTGCTGGCCAACCCGGGTATCGTGCGCAACCGCCTGAAGGTGGCCGCCGCCATCACCAATGCGAAAGCCTACCTGGCGATGCGCGAGCAGGGACTGACGCTGGACGCCTACCTGTGGGGCTGGGTCGACGGCAAGCCGCTCGTCAACGTCTGGCCGGACGGCGCGCGTCCCGCCAAGACCGACTTGTCCGACCGCATCTCGAAAGACCTGTCCAGGCGCGGCTTCAAGTTCGTCGGCTCGACCATCATCTATGCCTACCTGCAGGGCATCGGCGTGGTGAACGACCATGACAAGGCCTGCTTCTGCTACGCGGGATCTTGACATGGACCTGGGCGCACACTGGCGCGGGCGCGAACGCTATACGGTGTTCGACACCGCGTATGGCGGCGGCGCCCGGGTGCGCGCGCTGCAGGACGCCTGGCGTGCCGATCCGGAGCGTCCGGCGCGGCTGCACGTCGTGGCCCTCACCGAAGGCTTGCTGCCGGGCTTCCACCGCATTCCGCAGGACGACCCGGGCCTGACGCTGACCCTGCTCGCCGCGCCGCTCGACGAGGCGCTGGCGCAGCTGGGCGCGCAGCCCGACTACTTCCACCTGCAAGGCATCGCCGGAACCGGCTTCGCACGGCCGCTGGCACGCATCGCGGCGGCAGGCGCGCGCCTGCATGCCGAGGGCCTGGACGGCGAACAGCGCGTGGCGCTGCAGGCGCAGGGCTTCGTCTTCGATGGCGACAGCGGCAGCGCGAGCTTCGCCAGCCGCAAGCCGCGCCTCCCGGTCCCGCCGGTGCTGCCGGCAGCGCAGAAGCGCGCCATCGTCCTCGGCGCGGGACTGGCCGGTTCCGCCGCCTGCGCCAGCCTGTGCGCGCGCGGCTGGCAGGTGAGCCTGGTCGAGCGCCACCCGGCGCCGGCCATGGAAGCCTCGGGCAACCTGGCCGGCATCTTCATGCCGCTGCTGTCGCGCGACGACAATATCCCGACCCGCCTGACGCGCGCGGCCTACCTGTATGCGCTGCGCACCTGGCGCCAGCTGGGCGGCGTCGGCGGCGCCATCGAAGGCGAGGCCTGCGGCGTGCTGCAACTGGCGCGCGACGCCGGCCACGCCGAAGTCTCGCGCGCGATCGCACGTGAAGCGCACTATCCGGCGGACTTCGCACGCTGGCTGGAGCGCCCCGAGGCCGAAGCGCTGCTCGGGCTGCCCGCACCGGATGGCGGCTGGCTGTTCCCGCAGGGCGGCTGGGCACGCCCCGGCAGCGTGTGCGAGGCGATGCTGCAGTCGTGCGGCGATCGTCTCGAACGCCGTTTCGGCGCCGGCACGGTGGAGCTGGTGCGCGAGGGCGAGGACTGGCTGGCCAAGAGCGAGGACGGCGCCACCGTCGCCCGCGCACCGACCGTGGTGCTGGCCACCGGCGCCGGTGCGCGCAGCCTGGCGCAATCGCGCGCGCTGCCGCTGGCCGCGCTGCGCGGGCAGGTGAGCCACCTGGACAACGGCAGCCTGCCCGCCTTGCCGCTGGTGCTGTGCCGCGAAGCCTACCTGACCCCGGCTGCCGGCGGCATCGCCTGCGCCGGCGCCACCTATGACCTGGATGCCGACCCGCAGCTGCGCATCGCCAGCCACGAAGAGAACCTCGAACGCCTGCGCGGCCTCGTGTCCGACCCCGCAGCGGCCGCGGGTGCGCCGCTGGCCGGCCGCGTGGGCTTCCGCTGCGTGGCCCCGGACCGGCTGCCGCTGGTCGGCCGCCTGCCGGATTTTGCCGCCGCCGGCGCCACCGAGCGCCTGCGCGACCTGCCGCGCCATCCCGGCCTGCATGCGCTGCTCGGCTATGCCTCGCGCGGCCTGATCTGGGCGCCCCTGGCCGCCGAACTGCTGGCCGCGCAGCTGGAGGGCGAACCGCTGCCGCTGGAGACGGCCCTGGTCGACGCGCTCGATCCCGCACGCTTCGTGCTGCGCGCCCGCCGCCGCGCTGTGTTGCTTTGACGCAAAACGTTACATTCCACCATAAACTGTCAAATCGCGGGCGGTATAATTGACGTAAGGTAATTTTCGGCCGAAGCCCGGCCACCTCGATGGAAGATCCACACTCGCCCCTGTCCATGTTCCTCGCGTCGACTGCGCACGACATGAAGAATTCGATCAGCGTCCTGTCCGGCACGCTCGAGCGCCTGCTCGTCGACGCCTCGCCCGAGACCGAGAAGGCGTATCCGCAGATGGCGCAGATGCTGTACCAGACGCGCCGCCTGAACGACAACCTCATGCAGCTGCTGGCGCTGTACAAGCACGTGGGCACCCCCGAGTATCCGTTCGACGTGCAGCCGCTCGAGGTCGGCCAGCTGGCCGAGCAGGTGGTCGCGCTCGAACGCGTGCTGCTGGAATCGCGCGGCATCCGGCTCGACCTCGACCTCGATCCGGAGCTGGTGTGGCACTTCGATGAAGACCTGATCGTCGGGGTGGTGTCGCATGCGGTCAACAATGCCGTGCACTACACCCAGGACCGCATCCTGCTGGTGGCGCGCGAACGCGACGGCTGGCTCGAGATCCGCGTCGAGGACAACGGCGCCGGCTTCCCCGCCACCCTGCTGGAGGCGGGGAGCGAGGCGATGAGCGGCACGGCCTTCGGCGTCAACTTCCTGACCAACAGCGCCGGCCTGGGCCTGCATTTCTCGCGCGAGGTGGCGCGCATGCACCGCCACCGTGAACGCAGCGGTATGGTGCGTCTCGAAAACGGCGGCCGGCTCGGTGGCGGCTGCTTCATCCTGACGCTGCCATGAACGCGGTCACAAGCGCTTTCGCCTCGCCCACGGCGGACCAGGTCGACTGGGCATCCAAAACCTACCTCGTGGTCGACGACTTCATCGGCGTGCGCCAGCTGCTGCGTGAAGCCCTGCGCAGCCTGGGCGCGCGCAACATCGACCAGGCGTCCAGCGGCGGCGAGGCCATGGGCCTGCTGAACAAGACCCGCTACGACGTGGTGCTGTGCGATTTCAACCTCGGCGAGGGCAAGAACGGCCAGCAGGTGCTGGAAGAGGCGCGCATGCGCAACCTGCTGCTGCCCTCGAGCGTGTTCCTGATGGTGTCGGCCGAAAAAAGCGTCGAGTCGGTGATGGGCGCGGCCGAGCACCAGCCGGACGCCTACCTGGTCAAGCCGATCACCGAAGGCGTGCTGCTCACGCGCCTGAATCGCGTATGGCGCAAGAAGCAGGTGTTCAGCCTGATCGACCAGGCCTATGCCGAGAAGGACTACCTGCGCGCCGCGCGCCTGTGCGACGAGCAGATCGCGGGCAACAAGCCGCACGAGATCGACCTGCTGCGCATGAAGGCGCGGCTGATGGAAAAGAGCGGGGAACCGGCCAAGGCGCGCGAGACCTACGAACGCGTGCTGGCCCAGCGCGAGTACCAGTGGGCGCGCGCGGGCCTGGCCAAGATCCGCATGGCCGACGGCGACTTCGAGCAGGCACGCCAGATGTTCCAGACCGTGATCGCCGAGAACCGCTACTACATCGACGCCTACGACCAGCTGGCGCTGGCCTGGCAGAACATGGGCAAGCATGAAGAAGCCCTGAACATCCTCGAGCGCGCCGCCAAGCTGTCGCCCAATTCGGTGCCGCGCCAGCGCAACCTCGGCCAGGCCTGCCTGAAGCTGGGGAACGTCGGCATGGCGGAGAAGGCCTTCCGCAAGTGCATCGCGATCGGCGAGTACTCGATCCGCAAGACGCCGGACGCCTACCTCGGCCTGGCGCGCGTGTGCGGCCTGAAGAACGACCCGAAGGAAGCGCTGCAGCTGCTGATCGCGGCTCAGCGCGAGTTTGGTGCGGACCATCCGGACATGGAGCTGCGCACCAAGATCACCGAGGGCCTGGTGTACCACGAGAGCGGCGACTACCGCCGTGCGCGCAAGGCCGGCGACGAGCTGGAAGCGCTGCTGCAGGCGACCCCGGAACGCCCCGACGTGCCGACCTGCCTCGAGATGGCGACCCTGCTGTTCGCGGTCGGGGTCAAGGAAGCGCCGGCCGACCTGCTGTGCTACGTGATCCGCAACAACCACGACAACACCCTGCTGCAGGACGAGGTGCAGCAGATCTTCGAGAAGGCGCGCATGGGCGAGGAAGGCGAAAAGCTGATCCGCGGCGCGCGCAAGGAAGCGATCGACCTGATGAACCAGGGCGTGCTGCTGTGGAAGACCGGCAAGCTGGCCGAGGCGGTCGAATGGATGCGCAACGCACGCGCGGCGCTGCCGCACAACGTGCGCATCCTGTTCAACTCCGCGCAGATCCTGATCTCGCACCTGCAGCAGCGCGGCTACAGCGTGGAGCTGCACGAGGAAGCGCACGGCGTGCTGGGGCACGTGGACCGGGTGCAGCCGGGGCAGCAGCGATTCGCGCAGCTGATGGAGCAGCTGATGGGGCTGGTGCCCAAGGTGGAAGAGGTGCCGGCGGTGGCGGAGGCTGCCGCTACTTGAGTGAGCGCCGCGCATAAGGCGGCGACATCGAGCCCACCATCCTGTCTGCGCGCCGCCGCCGCCGCCCTGCCCAGCGCGCACTCCCCGACGTACTGCCCCAGCGCCCGGTAACTCTCGAACTGCGTCTCGTCGAACCACTGGTCCACCGAGCTTTCGTGCGGATACGCCGGGTGCACCTTGCGGTAGTTGAGCAGGTCGGCGTTTTCCTTGCCGACGATGGCCGGTTTCAGGTACAGCAGCGTGCCGTCGACGCCGCCCTGGTCCACCCCGCTGTAGCGCACCGTGCCCAGCGCGCAGCTGGACCCGCACAGGCCTTCATCGCCCAGCTGCGCCAGCTGCGAGACATCGAGGTCGATCCGCACGTGCAGGTCGGTGGCGCACTTGCGGATCGCATTGCCCAGGTCCTCGAAGGCCAGGCGGCCGTCGCTGGCCACGTCCACCGCGATGATCAGGCGGCAGCGCCGCCGCACCAGTTCGTAGATGCCGAGGTTGTCGAAGTGCCCGCCGTCGGACAGGTAGACATAGCTGGCGTCGGCATTGGTCAGGCCGAACAGCTCGGCCAGGAGGCTGAACAACCCGACCGGCGGCGAGGACTGCTGCCAGGCCGCCTTGCGCGGATTGGGACACCAGCGGCCGAGGCGCACGTTAAACATCGTCATCAGGAAGTTCAGCGGCGGCGACGAATGCGCACCCATGTTCGGGCTGGCCGCCGCGCCCGAAACGGCGATCGCCATCCCGAGCCGCACGCCGGCATCGTCGTCGGCTCCGGCGCCCGAGCGCGAGCCGTAGGCGTCGGTCGGGCGGTAGCAGCCGCTGACCGATCCCACCGGCAGTTCGAAGCCGCAGTAGCGCGGCGTGAAGGTGAAGGAGGCCGCCTTGCGGGTGCGCCAGGCCAGTTCCTCGCCGCCGACCAGGTTGAGCGAGGTATTGATGATGTGGCAGGGCCGCTGCTGCTTCAGGTCCGCCAGCAGCGGGTCGTCGCCCGGGTCGAAGCCGGTGAAGGGATGCGGCTTGCGCGCGCGGCTGCTGGCGCCGAAGTAGGCGCGCACCAGGCGGTTCCGATACAGCATATACAGCGAGAACTTGTTGATGTCGACACGCCAGCCGAGCAGCAGGGCGGCGCCGAGGAATCCCGCGAAGGCGATCGCCAGCTTGTCGCCGTCGGTCGCGAGGGTGGCGCTGGTGTGGGCGCCGTAGACGCAGGCCAGGGTGATGACGCCGGGGCAGTCGATGCGCGGCGGCGCCACCGTCACCTGCACCAGTGCACTGAGGAGTGCGAATACGCCGGCGGTGAACACGTAGGGCGCCAGCCTTGCCGCCAGGTCGAGCCGGGAGTCTGTGGCGCGGATGCCGGTGGCGCTGCCGCTGCCCGCCTTCAGGCCGAACCAGGTCATGGCCAGCCAGCCCAGCACCGTGCCGGCATGCGACCATGGGTCGTAGGTCAGCCAGGCCCAGTGCAGCAGCGGCGCCAGGAAGAAGGCCACGCCGAACATCGCGGCCCAGGCCAGCGCGAAGATCCAGGTCCAGGCGCCTTGCCGGCTCCACCATTCGCGGCTGGCGTCGCTGTACATGCGGCCGATCAGGCCGATCATCAAGGTCATGGTGCCGGCGAACAGCGCCATCATGAGCGGCATGCCGAAGCTGGTAAGGGCGATCGCGTTGTTCAGCACCGGGTGCGTGCTCGGGTCGGGCAGCAGCGACAGCCCGACCAGCAGCAGCACCGTGCCGATGGTGAGCGCGCCGAGGGCGCACAGCAGGTGCGACACGCCCTCGACCACTTCGATGCGGGTCACGTCGGCCGAGGGTGGATGCGGCTGCAGCAGCCGCTGCTGCACGACGAGGGCGACGGCCAGCAGCACCAGCACCATGCACAGCACCGACAGGCCGATCACCACATGGAAGCCGGTGTCCGGCGCCATCAGCCGCAGCATGGTTTCGGGCGCGAAGGCGCGCGCCGCCGCGCACAGCACCGCCATCACCGCCACGAAGGCCGCGGCGCAGAAGGTGTAGCCGGCGCGCCGGTAGACGCTGGTGCGATCGTGCGCCAGGTACCAGCCGATGGCCCACACCACGAAGTACACGAAGCCGGGCGCCAGCAGCCACCAGGCGCGCCCCTGCAGCTGGGCCGGCAGCATGCCCGACTCCCAGAACGGCACTTCGCCGCCGTGCCGCCACAGGCCCACGCTGCCGAGGAAGCCCGCCAGCAGCAGCGGCAGGTTGATCCACCAGAGCACCGCCCCCTGCGACAGCGGAAAGCGGCGCCGCCCGCGCGAGCCGCTGGGCTTGCTGGAGATGCTCAGGGCGATGCAGAACACGGCGAACAGGAACAGCAGCACACCGGCCATCCAGGCCAGGTCGGCATACCTGGCCCAGGCCCCGCCCGGGTCGACGATGCGGTGCACCGCCCAGACAGCGACGCGCGGCAGCAGGAGCAGGGCGCACAGCCAGGCGACCAGCATGGTCAGGTTCAGGCCGGTATTGCGGATGTAGGTGCCGATCAGGGTCCAGGTGTCGGCACTGAACATGCCGCCGCGCGGCGACAGGTAGTTGCTGTACTGGCGCAGGAAGCGGATCGCCGGCGCCTCGGCGCTGCCGCTTGCATTGCCAATTCCTTGCGCCAGCATCTCCTCCACCTTGCGCACGTCGCCGCCCTGTTCATGGATGCACTTGGACAGCCAGCCGCCGATGAAGCCGCCACCGGAAACGGTGGACAGGTAGTCGAGGTGGCGCAGCAGCCCCTGCGCCGCCAGCGCCTGCAGCACGCCGAGCCCGAAGGTGGCGCTGCGCACGCCGCCGCCGGACAGCGCCAGCCCGACCATCCCGGCCTGGTGGGCACGCGCTGTGATGTCGGTGTCGGGGGCGCTGTCGGGATCCGGGCGCAGCAGCGCGAGTTCGTCGAGGAAGACATCGTGGAAGGTGGCTCCGCTGACCTCGTCGAGGCGCTGCAAGGTCGCTTCGTCAAGGACGCCGCGGCCGGCGATGCCCTCGCGCCGGCGGAACTCGACGATCGCCTCGGCCAGCTCGCCCAGCGTGCAGGCATGCGCCGGCGGGCGGCAGGCGGCCGCCTCCAGTTTGCGGCGCAGGTCGGCGATTTGCGCCGGGGCCAGGTTGGCAGGGTCGAAAGTGGGCACGCGCACTCCTGCTGAAGACGTGGGCGGGATGGCAAAGACCTGTCCCGCCGGGTCAGTTCAGCACGCCAATGAAGCCTACGCTACCGATTGCATCAAGAGTACGTAGATGAGCAGGTCTGGTAATCTTTGCTCGCGGCTTCGTCCTGCCGCGGGACCTGGAGAGTCATCCATGCGCTATATCGATTGTTTCCTCGCCCCGGTGCCGCGCGCCAACCGGGCGCAGTACGAGCAACTGGCGAAGCTGTCGTGGGAAGTATTGCGCGACCATGGCGCCTTGCGCGTCGTCGAGTGCTGGCTCGACGAGTCGGGCCCGGACGCTGCCACCTACCATGGCGTCGACGCCCGCCAGCCGGCGGACAACTATGGGAGCTTCCATGCCGCTGCCGGCGCCGGGAAGGACGAGACCGTCGTGATGTCCTGGGTCGAATGGCCCGACAAGCCGACCCGTGATGCAGGCATGGAAAAGCTGACGGCCGATCCCCGCATGCAGTTCGGGGACCGGCCACCCGCATTCGATGGCGCACGCCTGATCGCAGCCGGCTTCCTGCCCATGCTCGATCGCTCACTTATTCGAGAGTAATTGAAAACTGGAAAACATCCGGTACTTACAGTACAGTGCAGGCGCATGACAAGGCAGCTGTCCCGATCGCTGTACCAACCGGTATGTCCATGAAGCTGAAACCCGCGTTCTTCCCCTGGCTCGTCGTCGTCTTCTTCATCACCAATCTCCTGCACGAATCGGCACACTGGCTGATGGGGGCGGCGCTCGGCTTCGAGATGCGCTTCGGCCTGAACGCGGTCCGCTACCTCACGCCGGCCGAGCCCTGGCAGCGGATGCTGGCGGATATCTCCGGCCCGGCCTATACCATCCTGCAGGGCCTGGTGGCATACGTCCTGGTCCGGCGCAGCGCCTCATCGACGGCCTTCGCTTTCCTGTATGCGGCGGCCTTCTCGCGCCTGACCGCCGGCCTGGTCAGCTTTCTCCATCCGAACGACGAAGCGCGTGTCAGTCTGTATTTTGGCTTGGGTAAATGGACTTTGCCGGTGTTGGTGGCCGGCGGCTTGATCGCCCTGGTCGTGGCGGCAAGCAAGCGCCTGGGACTGGGCTGGAAAGACCAGGTCCTGTGTTACTTGGTGGCATCCCTGGCGGTGACGGCAATCGTGGGACTGGATCGCTTCGTGCTGTGAGCGCGTGAGCGCTCACGCAAGAGGTGGGGCATCGCCACGGTTTCGCTCGTAGTGCTTCTCGAGCGGAAACGGCGGCAACCAGGATTCGCGCCGCAGGATCCAGTTCTCATAGGTCGGCATGAACTGGTCCGGCGCATCGAGCGCACCCAGGTGCACCTCGACTTCATCCCCGCTGCGCGCAAACACCGAGGAACCGCAGCGCGGACAGAAATGCCGCCCGGCGTACTCGCGGGTCTCGCCGCTGACACTCACCGCAGCCTGCGGAAAGATCGCTGCGGCATAGAACAGCGCGCCATGGTGCTTGCGGCAGTCGAGACAGTGGCACAGGCCGACCCGGTCGGGCCGCCCCGTCGCCAGGAGGCGGACGTCGCCGCACAGGCAACCGCCGTTGAAGCCATCCATTCGGTTCAGCCCTTGTCGGCCTTGACGCGCGGATTGCGTCCCACGCGCCCGGAACCGTTGCCGCCGCCGGGAGCCGTTTCCGGCGCCCCGCCGGACACGTCCAGCGGCGAGCCGCCCGCCTTCGGTTCGGCAGGCGCCGCCTTGGCCGCGCCATCGGACTTGTCGCCCGTTTCCGGCGCGCCGCCGGCCGGCGGCATGGCGCTGCTCACCGCCTGGCGAAACTGATCTTGAAGCAAATTCCACCATGCGACCGCGGCCGGCATCGCACTGCTGGCGTTCGGCGGGCCTCCGGCATCGGCGGGCTGGCTGGAGGCGGCCTTGGCACTGTCGGCCTGCGGAGTGGAAGCCGGATTCGGAGCGGGCGGTGGGGGAGGGGTCGGCGCTGCCGCAGCTTGGGCGAAGAACTGGGCGAAGGGTGCCGTCATGGCCGGGTCGTTGCCGGCGCGCTGCATGGCCTGGGCCATGCTGTCGCCCATGGCCTTGAGCGTCGCCAGGGTGCCGCGCTGGACCTCGAGCGCCTGGATGGTCCCGCGCAGCATGCCGAGGTTCAGGTTCAGCCAGGATTCGACCGCCTTGAGGTCGGCGATCTTCTTGTCGAGGTCGTCCACGGACAGGCTGGAGCCGGTCATGCCCGGCATGCCCGGCATGCCGACGCCGGGGATGTTCATGCCCCCCCAGAGGTTCTTCACGAATTCCAGTGTATCGGTCATTCCGGCAGCGTTCGGCATGGGTGGCTTGAGCATCGGTGTCTCCTTAATGGAAAGCTAAGCGTAGCAGATAACTAACACGGGTCAAAGCCCGTGCGTTAAAGCGTCATGCGGGCAGCGGTCTGCGCCGCGGCCGTGCTCAGGCTACACTAGCGGAATGAGTTCCGCTTTTCATCCTCAGCGGCTCCGCGCGGTGGTGCTGGGCACGCTGATCGTGCTGCTGCACTGGCTGGTGCTGGGCTGGCTCACGGCAGGTACGCAGGGCATCGCGCTGCCGGGGCGCGAGGGCGAAGCCATGCTCAGCCTCGCGCGGCTGCTGCCGTCGACGCCGCCTGACGCGCCCGTCACCGAACCGGTGCCGCCGCCCGCGCCGAAGATCGTGCAGCCGCCGCTGCCGGACTTCGTTCCGCTGCCGACCATCGCGATCAAGGAGGATGCGGTCGGCGAGCCGGTCCCGCCGGGTCCGCCGGCGCAGGCCACCACGCCCCCGGCTGAACCTGCGCCTGCGCCCCAGGTCGCTGCCGCAGAACCCGCTCCGGCCGTACCCGAACCCGGCCCGGCGCCGGTCGTGCATACGATCCGCCGCTACAAGGTCGACGTGCCGCCGCCGGCCGAGCTCACCTATGAGGTCGCGCGCACGGACGCCGACGGCACCCGCTGGTCCGGCCAGGCCCTGCTGTCGTGGAAACGGAACGAGCAGGCCTACCGGGTGCGCTTCGAAGCCGGCATCAGGATCGTGTTCGCGCGCGTGAACCTGGCGGTGCTCACCAGCGAAGGCCACCTCGGCAACACCGGCCTGGCGCCGGTGAAGATGACGGAAAAGCGGCGCGGCCGCGCGTTGACGGCCACCCATTTCGACTGGCCCGCCAACAAAGTGAGCTTCTCGGCCTCGCAAAACCACTACGCGCTGCTGCCCGGCGCCCAGGACAAGGCCACGGTGCCGCTGCAGTTGACGGCCATCGCGCGCGGCGACGAGAAGCAGCTGAGCGGCGATATCGACATGTTTGTCGGCGAAGACCGCTGGGGCAGCGTTTATACCTTTAACGTCATGGGACCGGAGGAGATCGATACGCCGGTGGGCCGCCTGCAGACCGTGCGCGTGGCGCGTCCGCCCAAGCAGGGCTCGTACAAGTCGCGGCTGGATATCTGGCTGTCGCCGGCGCACGGCTGGCTGCCGGTGCAGATCCGCAGCAGCGAAGCCAACGGCGCGGTAACGACGCAAACGGTGAATCACATCGCCATGACCCAACCAGGACTGTAAACACATGCAAAGACTCACCGTAGGACACAGCGGCTGCGGCCTGCTGCTGGCGCTGGCCCTGGGCACGGCGGTAGGCTCTGCTATGGCGCAGGATGCGCCGGCCGCCGTCAAGCGCCCCTTCGACCTGCCGCCCTCGGCCGACCTGAACTACGAACTGCAGGCCCGCCATCGCGGCTTCGGCCTGAAGGGCGAGGCCGTCGTCACCTGGCGCGCCGGCGGCGGGCAATACGCCGTCACCGCCGAATCGCGGGTGCCGGTGCTGGGCACCATCACGGACAACCGCAGCAGCGGGGCGATCGATGCCTTCGGGCTCGCGCCGGCCGAATTCCACGAAAAGCGCATGCGCAAGGACCCGACCACGACCAGCTTCGACCGCGAGGCAAAGCAGCTGCGCTTCAGCGACGGCAGGCAGGTCTATCCGCTCAAGGGCGGGGAACAGGACCGCGCATCGATCACCTGGCAGCTGGCGGCGGTGGCGCGCGGCGCCGGCGCGAAGTTCAAGCCGGGTTCGCTATGGCCGTTTTTCGTGGCCGGCCGCAATGACGCCGAAACCTGGGTGTTCAAGGTCGTGAAGCGCGAAAAAGTGCGCACCGGCCTGGGCGAGGTCGAGGCCGTGCTGGTGGCGCGCCAGCCGGTGGCCGACAAGAAGGACCAGGTGCTGGAAGTCTGGCTGGCGCCCAGGCACGAGTGGTATCCGGTCAAGCTGCGTTATGCCGACGGCGACAAGGAACAGATCGAGCAGACCCTGAACACTGTTACGAAACAGTGAACCCGGCTTCACATATTTGCAACATTGTCTTGTTTTCAAGACAATGGATTGGTGTGTCTTTCCTGCAATGGCAGGCCTCCACGGCTGCTAGTTGCCGATCCTAAACTGTTATACTGGCGCCCCCGCGGACCGGTTGAGCCTGTCCGCGCCAGAGAACGGTACTTATATGATCGACCACCTTGCCGGCGCGGCGCTCGCCGTAGATTCCCTTTCGACTCCGCTGGAAGACGACCCCTTGCAGGCGCACTTCCAGAACGGTGTCGCGCCCGACGAGATCGAGCAGGTCTACCACCTCAAGCGCGCCCAGCCCATGCTGTCGGCCTTCACGGCGCTGTTCCACGGCACCCAGGACGGCGTCCTGGTGCGTCTGCTGGTCCTGCGCGAGCTGGCCAGCGACACCGGCAGCTCGGCCTTCTCGCGCGCCGACATCAACAACAAGCTGGCCTACCTGACCGCGGAAAGCCTGGAGACGGTGCTGAACCGCCTGCGTGGCCACGGCCTGCTGGCCTGGGATGCCCCGGCCTCCGTCTACCGCATCACGCCGCTGGCGCGCAACGTGCTGTCCGCCCTGGACACCCTGATCGCGCTGGCCAAGCCGGAAGAAGACGACGCCGAGATGGGCTTCCTGCTGTCGCAGGTGGCCGGCGCCCAGGCCGTGGGCGGCGTCACCGTGGAGCAGCTGCGCCACCTGCTGGGCCGCCTGGTGGAGCTGACCGAGGAATTCCGCGACGCCATCGCCTCGGGTTCCGAATTCCGCCTGCGCACCTCGCAGGCCAAGTGGCACATGGCCTGCGACTGGGTCGAGAAGGGTTCCGTCATCCTGCGTGCGATCACGATGGATCCGAACGCCGATTCGGCCACCCACAAGGCGGCGCAGGCCATCGGCCGCGCCCAGAGCGCGCTGCTGAACATGCAGGGCATGTTCTCGCGCGCCCTGAACCAGATCGAGCGCCAGCGCGTGCACCTGGGCCAGTCCGGCCTGTCGACCACCGACGTGAAGCGCTGGCTGCTGGCCCACGAAGACCTGGCCAGCCTGGCCGAGGAAGCGATCGACCGCCCGGTGGTGCCGCTGTTCGGCACCCCGGCCGAGATGATCGACGTGGCCGAGACCGAACTGCTGCTCGAGCGCGTGGTGTCGACCGGCCCCAAGGGCCTGCCGACCGGTACCGACGCGCCGCTGACGGTCAACGACAACCCGGCCATGCAGGCCGAACTGAACGACTGGATCAACAAGCTGGCCGACTTCGCCAACCTCGGCAACTTCCCGGAATTCTCGGAGAGCGGCCCGAAGAAGGTGGCGCTGCACGAATCCCTGCTGCCGGCCAGCTTCGCTGTTGCTTCTTATCGCGCCTCGCTGCTGCCGCTGCTGGGCGACGCCGCCGAGGCCAGCCTGCAGGGCGCGACCGCCGAGCTGGCGCGCCTGCCCGTGAAATTCGAACCGACCGACGAGATGATCCAGCTCGACGACCCGGAAGTGGCGGCGATGTCGATCGCCACCCTCTCACTGAATCCTGAAAGCGGTAACCCCGATGAATGACGACGCACAAATCCTGATCGCGCGCCTGCTGACGCACCAGACCCTGCGCCGCGACGACAAGATGGTCAAGCGCGCGCTGTCGGACGAGCAGTTCCGCATCGAAGTCGACAAGCGCCTGCTGGAATGCGGCCTGAAGCTGCTCGACAACGTCTATGCCGACCACGTCACGATCGCCCTGCACCGCAACGTCGAGCCGAAGATCTTCGGCGCCAAGGACATCTGGCAGAACAATAACTTCGGCCTGACCCGCGACGGCGTGGCCCTGCTGGTGGTGCTGTGGGCGCAGATCATCCTGCCCAAGCGCGAGCGCCAGGAAACCCACGTCACGGTGGCGGACGACCAGACCGACATGTTCGAAAAGGACGCGCCGATCCCGCGCGCCGAGGACACCTCGATCGGCATCTCCTACACCGCGCTGCTGTCCGACTTCGGCGACAAGCTGGGCAAGAAGACCCGCATGGACATGAACCTGGGCGTGCTCTCGAAGCTCGGCTTCATCGAGCGCCGCGGCGACGTGATCCTGGAAGGCCCGCTGCTGGACCTGATGATGGACACCGACCTGCTGAAGGAACGCATCATCAATGGCGCGCTGGCCGACGTGTTCAAGCGCGCACCGCTGGCCGCAGCCCCGCGCAAGATCGACGCCGCCAACGATGCCGTCGTCGAAGCCGCTGACGAAGAAACCCCGACCTGAGGTAGCCCATGTTCCACATCAAATCACTCGAACTGGTCCACTGGGATTACTGGCAGCGGATCAAGAACATCCCGCTGGACGCCAAAATCATCACGATCGCCGGCCAGAACGGCTCCGGCAAGACCACGCTGCTGGACGCGCTGCGTACCCTGTTCGGCCTGGACTGCTCGATGGGCCGCACCTATAAACACTATGCGCGCCACTCGGGCCAGCAGAGCGCCTGGCTGCGCGCCGTGGTCGACAACAAGCCGGTCGGCAAGCAGCTGTCCAACCGCCCCTTCCGCCATTCCGGCTTCTTCGCCGACGACGAAGTGACCCTGTTCTGCCAGGTGCAGAAGAACGGCGGCGACTGGAAGCGCCAGTACCTGATGCGCCCGGGGAACGTCGAGATCGAGGAAGTCACCGAAGCCACCGACTGGCTGGGCGTCGAGAACTACAAGAAGCGCCTCGCCTCGGCCGGCCTGTCGCCGGCGATGTCGAAAGTGCTGGCGCTGGAGCAGGGCGAGACCGATAAACTGTGCGAATACGCGCCGCGCCAGCTGCTGGACCTGGTGTTCCAGGTCTTCGGCGACAAGGAAGTGCTGGACGCCTACGACGAAGCCAAGCGCCACCAGCGCGACACCGAGACGGAGCTGAAGCGCTTCGAGGCGGAACTGGAAACCTCGCGCATCAACCTCGAGGGCCTGCGCCTGCGCGTGGCCAATTACCACCAGTGGGAAGACCTGCACAAGGAAAAGCGCGCGCTGCAGGAAGAGGTGCTGCCGGCGCTCGAATACCACGAGGCCCGTGAAAAGGCGGCGGCCATCAGCCGCAACCTGAAGGAGGCGCGCAAGCCCCTGCTGCAGGCCGATTCCATCCTGGCCGAGAAGCGCCAGCAGCTGGCCGCCCAGCAGCGCGCCCTGACCGAGGCGCAGAAGCTGGAAACCCAGCTGGAACAGGAAGCCACCGAGCTGGCCAGCCGCCTCACGCAGGTCAACCAGAAGCTCAAGCCGCTGGAAAGCCTGGCCGAGCAGAAGGAGCGCCTGCAGAAGCTGTCGGCGGATGCCGGCGCCGACCTGGCCGCCGTGGCCAACCAGCTGAACGAAAAAGAAGCCGAGCTGGCCAAGCAGAAGGCGGCGCGCGACAACATCGCCGCCAAGATCGCCGGCGAGATGGCGACCATCTCCGCGCTGCAGGGCAAGAGCGCGATGCCGGAGCCGGAAGCCCAGCGCCAGATGCGCCGCGCGCTGCGCGACGAGGGCATCCCGCACGCCATGCTGTCGGACATCGTCGAAGTGACCGATCCGAAGTGGCAGGGCGCGGTCGAGGGTGTACTGGGCGGTTACGCCTCGGTGGTGTTGCTCGAAAAAGCGAAAGATGCGCCGGCGGCCTACCGCCTGGCCGAGAAGGAGCGCTACCGCCACTTCATCGTGCCCGACTGCGTGGAAGCGCCGGTGGTCAAGGATGACAGCCTGCTGTCGGTGGTGCGCTTCTCGGGCAAGGCGCCGGGCTGGCTGATCGACCAGCTGGAGCGCATCGAGCGCGTGGATTCGGTGGACGCCGGCTTCAAGGCCAAGGCCGACGAATGGATCACGCCGGACGCCTACCACCGTGAACGCCGCGGCGGCCGCTCGCTGTTCGTCGAGCCTTCGCGCTACCGCTTCGGCTCCGCCGGCAAGACCCAGCGCCTGGAAGCGATCCAGAAGCTGCTGCCTAGCCTGGAAGCGCAGGAAGACGCGCTGACCCTGGCCATCAGCAAGCTGGCCGCCGAAGTGGGCGCACTGAAGGGCCGCATCGCCGGTGTCGACGCCGCCAAGGAACTGTCGGCGCGCCAGGCCGAGTTCGAGGAAGCCGCACGCGCGCTGGCGCCGCTCAAGGCCGAGCGCCTCGAAGTGGGTGCACGCCTGGGCGAGCTGTCGATGCTGACCAAGAACGCGACGGTGGCGCGCACCCGTGCCGACACCGTGTGGCAGAACGCGCGCATGGCCCTGTCCGAAGCGGAAGCCGGCATGCGCCTGAACAACCGCCGCACCATCGAGCAGCGCGCCGAGCACGCGAAGGCACTGCTGGATTTGCGCAAGGGCTGGCGCCAGGTGCCGAAGAACTGGAAGAACGCCGGCTGGCGCGGCGCCATCGTGGCCAAGCACCAGAACGCGCACCAGGTCAACCTGCGCCTGTCCTCGCTCGAGCATGCGCTGGGACGCGAGGACTGGGAACAGGACGCGACGGTCATCGACCAGTACGCGCGCCTGAACGACCAGCTGTCCGGCCGCCAGAGCGAGACCGAGGAGCGCCGCTACCAGAACAACCGCGCGATCGAGGCCACCGCCAATGCGCGCGGCGCCTACATCGAGCGCCTGCGTTATACGATCAAGACCTACTCCAAGAACATCAAGGAGCTGGGCGAGCTGGCCGGCATCGACGTCCAGGCCGACCCGGTGCGCCTGGAGAACGACGACGTGCAACTGGCCCAGGCCGGCCTGCACGTGCGCTTCAAGTTCGACGGCAAGGACCAGATCGGCATGAACGACGGCGAAGCCTCGGGCGGCCAGCAGGTGATGAAGTCGCTGGTGCTGCTGATCGGCCTGCTGAAATCGGAAGAAGGCTCGGGCGGCTTCGTGTTCATCGACGAACCATTCGCGCACCTGGACATCCGTAACATCCAGCTGGTGGGCGAGTTCCTCAAGAACACCGACGCGCAGTACCTGATGACGACGCCGCTGACGCACAACACGGACGTGTACGATCCGTCGGAGCTGACGCTCATTACCAGCAAGAAGAAGAAGGACGTGCAGTGGGCGCAGCCGATCTTCGTGCTGCAGAGGCGAAAAGAAGAGGCGAAAGCCGCGTAAGACAAAGGGGCCGCTGGCCCCTTTTTTCATGCTTCGCCCCTTGCGTGACAAACTGCGATTTTTTGCGGGCGTCCGGACTGTTATCCTGTGAACGTTACATGAGGATATGGATGATGAAACGTTTGGCTTGGCCCGCTGCGGCCGTGTTTTCCATGATGGTGGGGCTGTCGGCCTGCGGCGGCAGCGGCGATGCGGCTGCGCCTCCGGTCCAGGTCGCACCGGTGGCGACGCTGCAGAGCGTGAAGCTCGTCGATCTCGGCAGCCTGGCATCGCAGGGCAGCGGCGTGACGGAGATCACGCCCACCCGCTTCGTCCATTCCACGAAGGTCGCCGACATACCCTACCAGCAGGTCGACGTCGCGATCGCCGCGGCCGATTTCGAGCGCATGGCGGCGCTGGTCGAATCGGCCGACCTGACGCGCACGCTGGGCGAGAACACCGGTGTCTATGCGCCATGCCGGCACCTGGGCTACGAGATCACGATCGTCAGGAACAACATTCCCTACAATTTCGCGATTCCGGGCGGCCAGACCTGCGGTCTGGGGGCGAGTGCGGCGTTCAACAAGCTGATGGGCCTGTATAGCGAGCTGGTGGTCAAGTACGCGCCGGTCACGCCCCGGTGACGCAAGGGCCTGCCGGCTCGAATGGAGCTTACTGCCGGTCCCGCGCGAATGCCAGTTCCGTGTTCACCGGCAGTTTCAGGACATGGCCCAGAAGGATTTCGCGCGCGACGTCGGCGGTGAATACCGCGGTGATGGTCCTGGCTTTCATGCTGCGGCGCTAGGCCTGCTCACGCGGATTTACAGATTCCCTTGGTCCGAATGCGGGCCATACGCCAGGCTGAGCACGGTCGTCCCGTCCGTCAGCAGCATCATCATGGGCTCGACGCCGTCGTGCGGCTCGCCGGTGAAGATCGTCCCGCCCAGGTGGAAGGGGGCGGTGGCCGGATCGGGAGAGCGCACGGTCGCTTCCACGCCGTCCTCGGCCAGGGTCGCGTCGACCCAGTGGTAGATACCCCCGTCTTCCGCATGGAAACGCAGCGTCGCGCGCAGGCTGTTCGCATCCAGCGTGACCTCGGCGTAGCCCTGCGTGGTGATCCAGCGGCCGCCCATGTCGGCTGACAAGACCCAGTTCCAGCGTTGCATGCGCGCTTTCATTCGAAGTCGACCGCCTTGCGCAGCTTGCGGCGCCACTGCAGCAGTCCCGCCGAATACCATTCGAAGTAGCCCGCCGTCAGCCCGACGCACAGCATAGTGAGCATATCGTCCGTCAGCTTCGGCGCCGGGATACCCTTGCCCTGGTTCGCATAGATCTCCACCCCGAGGTAGAGGATGCGCGCCACCAGGATCATCGCCATCAGGATGCCCAGGCGCGCCGGGGGCGTGAAGAAGTAGCCCTGCTCGGTGTCCTCGAAGCGCGTGCGCTTCAGCGCCCACATGCTCCAGCCGGTGCCGAACGCCGCCCCGACCAGCAGCGCGGCCAGGTTGGTCGGGTTATCGAACAGCTGCGTCATCGGCACCAGGATCATGGCGCCGAACACCAGCACGCCGGTGTAGTGGCGCGACACGATCGAGCGCTGGCGCGTCATCCGCGCCTTGATGCGGTTGTAGACCCGCCAGACCAGCAGCGGGGTCAGGACGAGCAGGGCGAGGGTGGTGATCGAAAGGTCCATGGTGGGCTGAATGTAATGAGGCCGCTATTGTAATGGAGCCGGGCGCGCCGCCCTTGCGCATCATGATAAGGTGTCTGCTCCGCCTGTCTCGAGGAGATCCCTGCCATGAATGCTGTTTTCCCCGTGGAAGCGCACCGCGCACCGGACCCGGCCCCCGTCGAAGAACCGGCGCCCGAACCCTTCGACGCGCCGCATCCGCACCACCAGCCCGGCCATCCGCATACGCCGCAAAACGAAGACCCGGTGCCCGATCACAAGCCCAGCGTCTTGCATTAATTTCGCTTATTAATTTCGCTTAATCAATCGAAGGCCCAGGAGTACAGCACGTCCAGCGCGGTATTGGTGCCGGTCTGGAACTGCAGCGTGATCTTCGGGGTCCACTTGTAGCGCAGGCGCACCAGGCTCGAAGCCGTGGTCGCGCCCTGCTCGAAGCTGAGGTAGGTGCGCGAGGAGATGCGCTTGCCTACGGTCACCACCGTACCCTCCAGGCCGCCGCCGCCTTCCGCCTGCTTCAGCCCCAGTTCGTCTACACCGAGCGAGGTCGCGAGTTTCTGGGTGATGCCGCCGGTGCCGCCCTTGCCGCCGAGCAGGGCGCCCGCAGCGGCCGCCAGCACGTCCTTCTCGTTGCCGCTCGTGCCCTCCATGCCGTGGCCGAGCACCAGCCAGGACAGCTTCTCGCTGTCCGGCACGTTCGGCGTCGACACCAGGCGGGCATCGGGCGACTGCGCCGTGCCGCGCACCTGTACGCCGGCTTCCACATTGGTCTCCGACAGCTGTTCGCCCTCGGGCTGGGCGCGCACCGCGAGGACGTCGAGGGCCGGGTTGTCGTAGGGCCCGCTGAAGGTGATCACGGCGCGGCGGATCTCCAGCTTCTGGCCGTAAGCCGCGTAATCGCCTTCGACCGCGCGGATGGTGCCGTTGACGCGCGGCGCGCCGGCGCCGACCTTGCGCACGCGGACGTTGCCGGCCAGCGTGGCGTCGATGCCGAGGCCGCGCAGGCGGAACTCTTCACCGAGGTTGGCGCGCAGGTCGATCGTGAGCGGCAGTTCTTCTTTCTTGTTCGAGGGGACCGGCTTGGCGCCGCCCTGGCCCAGCACGATGACGTCATCCGACATCGTCGGACGGCCCTGGGGCGCGAATTCGATCAGTGCGCGGTCGGCGCGCACATTGCCCTCCAGTGCGAAGCGCTCGGCATCGCGCACCAGCGAGGCTTTGCCGCTCAGGACCACGGTGCGGTCCGGGCGCGACAGCGCTTCGAGCTTGTCGAGCGTCAGGCGCAGGTCGGCCGCGGCCAGGCCGCTCGAGAAGCGCAGGAAACCTTCGGCCGAGGCGCTGCCCTGGCGGCCCTGGAAGAACAGGCGCTGCAGCTGCAGCTGGTCGCCGGCCAGGCCTGCGCGCAGCTCGCCGTTCTGCAGGCGCACGCCTTGCTCCGGCCAGCGCACCGACAGTTTGTCGCCCTGGACGCTGCCGTCCAGGCGCGGGGTGCCGATCGTGCCGCTGCCGGTCAGGGCCAGGCGCAGCGCGCCGTCCAGTTCCAGTCCCGACTGCCCCGCGAACGAGGCCAGCCAGCCGATCGAGGCCATGTTGGCATTGGCCGTCATACGCATCGGGCTGTCGCGATCGAGGCGGCCCTGCAGCAGCTGGGCCGTGGCATCGACCTTGGCGTTGCCGGTGCGGGCGCCGTCCAGGTTCATCCGCACGCGCAGCGAGCTGCCGACGACGTCGGCGCGTGCATCCAGGGTACGCAGGCCGAGCGGCACCGGCTGGTCGCTGCCGGCGATCAGGTCGCCCTTTTCGCGGAATACGTGGACCATGCCGTCCAGCGCCGGGGCGGCGCCGGTGGCAGTGGCGGTGCGCAGGTCGAGCGCCCACTGCGCGCCCAGGGTCAGGTCGCCGCGCGCATTGTCGCGGATCGCCGGCGAGAACTGCGCCAGGTAGGTCAGCGGCACGTTGTCGGCGTGGCCGCGGCTAGCCCAGCGGGGGCCGTTCTTGACCAGCGAATCGATCGTGATGCTGCCGGCCGGCAGCCTGACGACGGCGCCGTTGAAAGCGATGATCTGCGGCTTGGCCAGGCCCATCACGCCGCTGCCCGGCGCGCCGCCGATGCGCAGCGGGACCGGCGCCTGCAGCGACATCGCGTAACGGCCACGGTTCTGCAGCGCGGCCAGGGTGCCGCTCCAGGTGTCGCGCGTCCAGCCGCCGCGCACCTCGAGATTGGCGTCGAAGGCATCGCCGACGGCGGCCGCACGCAGGGTATGGGCGCCGCGCGTGCCTTCGGTCTTCAGGCTGGCCGAAGCGACGCGGGTTTCGCCGCTCACGTATTCGGTGACCTGGATATCGCTCGCCAGCGCATCGCGCGCGCCGCGGCCGGAACCGAGGGTGGCGTTCGCGCGCAGCGCGCGGATGTTGTGGGTGCCGAGCAGGCGCAGGTTCTGGCCTTCCAGCGCGGCGCTGAAGGACGGTGCGTCCATGGTGCCGGAAAGAAGGCCCTGGCCGCGAAGCACGCCGGCGAAGTCCGGGCCGAGCGCGGCCAGTTGCGGCGCGTCGATGCGCCAGGCCAGCTGGTCGCTGCCGGCGCCGAAGCTGCCCTTGGCCGCGACCACGTTGGCGCCCACGTGCAGGTCGACGTCGGCATTCGATATGTGGCGGCGGTCGGCCGTGAGTCTGGCGTGGCCCCACAGCGGAGAACTCGACAGGGTCGAGTCCTGCACCCGCAGGTCGAGGGCGCCGCGCCAGTCGGCGCCGCTGCGGCCGTTGGCATCGAAGGCGCCGTTGATCGAGCCGGCCAGCGGCGAGCCGAAGGCGGCCGGATTGAAGCGCTGCATCGCACCGCTCATTTTCGCTTCCACGAAGCGCGCGCCTTCAGCGCCGGCCAGCCAGGCATCGCCGCTGGCGCGCAGGCTGCCGCCCGCATTCTTGCGCTGGGCGGCGACCCAGCCGAGGCCATTCGCATTTACTTCGAAGCTGGTGCGCGGAGCAGCCATGGTGCCGGTGGCGACGCCGGTCGCCGTCACGGCGCCGTACAGATCGCTGCGCAGCGCCGACAGCTGGTGGCCATCGACGCGCCATTGGAGCTTGTCGCCGGCGCCGCCGAAGGCGCCGTTGAGGGCCACCGTGTTCTGGCCCAGCGCCAGGTCGGCATCGATGCCGCTGATGCGCTTGGCGTCGGCGCGCAGCTTGCCCGCGCCCGACAGCGGCTGGTTCAGCACGCGGCTGCGGCGCACGGTGAAGTCGGCGTCGACGCGCCATGCGGGGGCGAGGGCGCCGGCCGCGTTGACGCTGGCATTGATGTCGGCCTGCGGGAAGTCGCCGAAATCGGCCGGGTTGAAGCGGCTCGCGCTGGCGCTGGCCTTGAAGGCTTTATCGTCGAGCAGGTTCATCGTGCCCGCGACATCCACCCGGCTGCTGCCGGCCGCCAGGCGCGCCTCGCGCACCGTCACCACATTGTTTTCCAGCGTCGCCAGCGCGGCCAGGCGCAGGGCCTTGTCGGCCAGGTTCGCCTGCAGGGTCTGGGTGGTGCCGGCATTGGTCACCTGGATGTCGCCGCGGATCGCGGTCGGCTTCATGGTGGAGTAGATGCCTTTTAAATCGAAGCGCTCGGTATGCAGGGTGAAGCGCGCGGTGCCGATGCCTTCCTGGTCTTTTTCGCGCTGGACGCCGCCAGTGCCGGTGAAGCGGCCGGCGTCGCCGAAGTCCAGCAACACGTCGGACACCTGCAGGGCGCTGAGGCTACCGCCCAGCTGGCCGCGCATCACCCGCAGCGGCAGGCGCTGTTTGTCGATCGTGCCTTCCGGGCCGTCGTTGCTGATGTCGACGCGGCCGCTGATGTTGCGCTTGTCGTCCAGCTTGCCTGTGACGGAAAACGTCAGGTCGGCCGTCGGCAGCGCCGGGTTGAAGAAGCCCGGGTCGACGTTGCGGCCATTGATGCGCATCTCGCGCAGCGGGATCTCGGCATAGGGCGAGAGCACGAAACGGGCGTCGCCCACCGCGCGGCCGGCCTGTCCGTTCGCGTCGACCAGGGTCGTTTCCAGGTCGCCGCCGACCTTCAGGCGCAGCTGGGCGGCCCTGGCGCCGGCCTTGGCCTGCGACTGCGTCAGGCTGGCGGTGGCGTCCAGCTTGAAGGGACGCTGGGCGCCGATCGTGCCGTTTGCCGCCACGTCGCCCCATGGCGTCACGGCGGCGGCGTCGCGTACCTGCCAGCGCTGCTTGTTGCCTTCCAGGCGCAGGCGGATATTGTCGATGTGGGTCTCGGCGCCCTTGTTCACGAAGGTGGCGCGGTTCAGGCGCGCATCGTCGATCGAGACCGTGAAGGGCGGCGCCAGCTTGACCGGCATGGTCGAGGGTTCTTCGGTTTCCTTGAGCGTCTCGACCCGCATATTGGCCGCATGCAGGGTGTCTACCAGGATGCCGCGCGAGACGATCTGTCCGGGCGACCAGCGCAGATTGATCTTGTTGGCGACGACCAGCTGCTCGTCGGTGCGCCAGACGATGCGTTCGATATACATGGCGCCGTACAGGGAGCCGCGCACGCCGGTGAGCGTGAGCTTGCCGCCGGTGGAGGCGGCGACCTTCTGCGCGATCATCTGCAGCGTGGTCTCGCGGCCCAGGTACCAGAGCGTGCCGCCGACGATCACGCCGGTCACGACCACGCCGATGGCGACGCGGCGCGGCCAGCGGCGCTTGTGCACAGGCGCTGGCGCCTGATCCGTGGAGTTGTCGTTCGTGTCCATCAGAAGGTGAATCCCAGGGAGAAGTGCAGGCGCGCCTTTTTCACGGCGTGGCCATAGGCGACGTCGACGTTGATCGGGCCCACCGGGCTGCGCCAGCGCGCGCCGACGCCGAAGCCGGATTTGGGCTGCAGGTCACCGACCTTGTCGGCGGCATTGCCGACGTCATAGAAGAAGGCCACGCCCCAGGGTGGGCGGAACCAGTACTGGTACTCGGCGCTGGCCGTGGCCAGGTACTTGCCGCCGACGATGGCGCCGTTCTCGCGCACGCCCAGTTCGCGGTAGCCGTAGCCGCGCACCGACTGGTCGCCGCCGGCGCGGAACAGGAAGGTAGACGGCACGCCGATCTTGTCCTTGGCCGCCACCGCGCCGAATTCGCCGCGCAGCACCAGGGTGCCGCTCTCGCCGAGTGGCTTGAACATCTGGCCGCGCAAATACAGGCGCAGGAATTTTTCGTCGGTCAGGATCGGCAGCAGGGCGCCGCCCAGCTGGCCCTGCAGCACGTAGCCGTTGGTCGGCTGGATCAGGCTGTCGAGCTTGCGGCGGGTGATGCTGTAGGTGAGCGGCAGGCTGCGCGTGTTGGTGGAGGGCTGCGGCGGCACTTCGCGCTTCTCGACCAGCGCCTCCAGGGTCAGGCTGCGTTCCAGCAGCGGCGTGCCCCACTGGCGCCGTGCCGCGACCGTGGCCAGGGTGGTGATCTCGCCGCGCACGTCGTTGCGTTCGATGCCGGCGCCGACGCTGTCGTTGTAGCCCTTGGGCGTGGTCGGCCAGTAGAAGTCGACGCGCGCGGTCTGGCGCTTCTGTTCGTAGATCAGGTCGCTCTTCATGCGCTTGCCGAGCACGTTCAGGTCGTCGTAGCTGGCCTGCAGGCGTCCGCCGGTATCGGTCGAGAAGCCGACGCCGACCTCGACGTTCTTGCGCAGGTTTTCGGTGACGCGTACCAGCACCGGCAGCACGGTGGGGCCGGTGGGCGGTTCCGGCGTGGCGGGGTTGGCGTCGGTGTCGTCGTCGCCTTCCTTCAGTTCCTTCAGCTCGGCGTTGAGGACGGCGCGCATGTCGGCGCTCACTTCGACGCTGCTGAAATAGCCGGTGTCCTGGAGGCGCGACTGGAGGGCCTGCAGGGCCGCCTCGCTGTACTCGTCGCCCGGCTTGATCTTGTTCAGGTTGGTGATCACCTCGCGCGGATAGCGCTTCAGGCCGCGGATGCGCAGCTCGCCGAAGCGCATCTCCGGGCCGCTGTCGATGACCACGCGCAGCAGGGCGCGGCGCACTTCCGGATCGACGGTGGCGCTGGTCTCGACCAGGCGGGCGCGCGGGAAGCGGGTCTGGGCCACGTCGCGCAGCAGCTCGCGCTTGGCCGCTTCCCAGTCGGCCTGGCGGAAGCGTGCACCGATCGGCAGCTGCCAGCGCTGGCGCAGGGCGGCGGCGTCGAAGGGCGCGGCGCCCTTGTCGAGCTGGACGAAGCCCTGCAGCACCAGGTCGATGTCGCCGACCACGGTCGGCTGGCCCGGATCGACGATCACGCGCGCCACCGGACGGCCGCCGCCGGTATCGAGGCCGGCCGAAATCTTGGGCGAGTAATAGCCCTCGGTGGCGATGAAGGTCTTGGCCTGGGCCGGTGCTTCCTTGACCAGGCGCTGCAGCTGTTCCATGTCGACGCGCGGGTTGCCGCGCCAGCGCATCAGGTCGAGGTTATCCTCGAGCATGTTCTCGATCTGGCGCGGGGCGTCGATGCGTACCTGGTAGTCGATTCCCCGTGTGCTTTCCTGTGCGTAGACTGCGGTCGCAAATACCAGGGCGCCCATTCCCATGAAGAGGCGGGGCAGGGGACGCAGGCGGCGGGAATTCGATCTTGCAGGAAACATGGCGCTCCGTAGGGTAAGTTCATGGCAATCTTAACGGATTGGCAAAAACGGTGACGGACGCTAAGCCCAGCGGTGCGGGGTTTGCGGAGCTGACGTAGCGCCCTGTTTTATGCCAGAATTCGCGGTTTCCTCTGTCCACGAACCCGATCATGCCTACCAACGACACCGCGCTCGTCCTCTTCAGCGGCGGCCAGGATTCCACCACTTGCCTCGCCTGGGCCCTGCAGCGCTATGCGCGCGTGGAGACCATCGGCTTCGACTACGGCCAGCGCCACGCCATCGAGCTGGAAGTGCGCCCGACCCTGCTGTCCAAAATGCGCGCACTCAATCCGGACTGGGATGCCAGGCTGGGCGAGGACCACATGATCGACCTGTCCCTGATCTCCAAGATCTCGGACACGGCCCTGACCAGCAACGTGGCCATCGCGATGCAGGAGAACGGCCTGCCGAACACTTTCGTGCCGGGCCGGAACCTGCTGTTCATGACGGTGGCGGCCACGGTGGCCTACCGCCGCGGCCTGACCGTGCTGGTGGGCGGCATGTGCGAGACCGACTTCTCGGGCTATCCGGACTGCCGCGACGACACCATGAAGGCGCTGCAGGTGGCGCTGAATCTCGGCATGGCCACGCGGCTGAAGGTCGAGACCCCCCTGATGTGGATCGACAAGGCCGAGACCTGGCAGTTGGCCCAGGATTGCGGCGGCGAGGCGCTGGTGGACCTGATCCGCTTCGACACCCACACCTGCTACCTGGGCGAGCGCGGCGCCGCGCATCCATGGGGCCATGGCTGCGGCAGCTGCCCGGCCTGTGCGCTGCGGGCGCGTGGTTACGAGCAGTACGTGGCGAACAAGGCCGCCTGAGCGGCCCTTCCTATTTCGCGGTGCGCAGGAACTCGGCTTCCTGGCGCCCGTTCATCAGTTCCCACTCCGGCATGCGGTTGGCCCGCAGGATCTTGCCGGCCCTGGCATACACCAGGTACATATCGCCGGTGCCGTTCGCGCGCGGCAGGCTGTCGCGGATGTCCCTCGTGCAGCCGATGACGACCCGGGTCTTGTCCCTGGTGAAGCTCAGCACCTGCTGGGCCGCGTACTTTCCCTTGATGTCCTCGACCAGGTCGAAGGTGGCGCCGTAGACCTGCACAAGGTGGGGGATCGGCGAGCTTGAGGGCAGGGTCTCTTCCTGGGACGTGAGCATGGCAATGCGCCCGACGAAGACCAGGTCCGCCTCGTCCTTCAGCGCCAGCAACTGCGCCTTCGTCTCGGCCACAGCTTCCTGCTGCCTGCGGGCGGCTTCCTCCGGCGTGTATATCCGGCATGCCGAGGCTGGGATGGCAGTTGCGGCGCCGGCCAGGAGGAACAGTGCTGCGAGGAGGGTCTTTGCCGGAAGCGTCATGGGAGCGATGGAGGCAGAGTGTCGATGCCGCCATCATGCCCGATCCGCGCGGCGGAAAATGCGCGGAAGTTCACAGCGGCGCGCTTCGCCCCGGCAAGCGCCTCGTCGTACCCACTCAGCCCGGTTTGCGCGGCGGCTTGTTGCCCGCCTGCGGGGCCGGCTGCACGGCCGGTCCCTGGACGTGGCCCTGCACGGAACCGTTGTCGGCAAGTCCGTCGAACTGCATGCTGGCGCCGCTGCCGGCGCTCGCGTTGGCGCGCTCGGCATGCAGGTTCGCCGCGGCATGGGCATGGCCGTTGCCACCGCCGTTGCCGCGTTGCGCATCCGCCGGCTGGAAGGGATCGCGGAAGGTCTTCAGTACTTCTTCCTGCTGGCGCATGCTGCGCGCGCTTTCTTCGGTGGCGGCACGCGTCACGTCGTCCGCCAGGGCGTGGGCGGTGCGCGAGGTTTCCGGACCGTGCTGCTCGGCGACGCGGGCCAGTTCGACGTGGACCTCGGCCGCCAGGCGCGAGAGATGCTGCTGGTAGGCGCGCAGCTTGTCGGAAGCCGGCTGGGCATGGGCCGCGGCCGCACCCATGGCGTCGAAAGGACGCTCGCTCGACAGCATGCGCTTGCTGGCGCTCATGGTTTCTTCGATCATGCTCTGGCCGAGCTTGAGGTTGGCTTCGCACACGGCCTGGAAGGACCCTGTCAGGGTCTTGTTCAGGTCATTGAACCAGGCGAGCTGGGAATCCACATGGGAGCGGAGGGCGGGATTGCTGGAAGGGGAATAAGGGAACATGGAAGTCCTTGTCGGTGTCGAGCCGCATGAGGGCACGGTCCCGATGGATCGGGAGCGGCAGAAGGGCGGGTCGAGGGGGAGGCAGCGGATTGCTGCGAAGATGCAGGATCGGGAAAGCATCGAGCGAACACAGGACACTATGCGCCCCATTTGGCGCGCACGGGACGAATCGGCAGAAGTATTTGCGCGTCGTTCTCCGCAGACACATTTGGAACGAGATAGAATACTTGCGCCCTACAAGGGCAAACGCTAGGGGTCCTGCGCCGCGCGAACGCGCGCCGTGGGTGAGACATACCCTCGGAACCTGATCTGGATAATGCCAGCGAAGGGAAGCGTGGCGATGCCGGTCATGCCGCATCCAACCACTCCCTTGCCCGATCCTGCCCAGGCGCCCGAGACGCACACAAGGATCCGATGAAAGTCATTGTGCTGGGAGCCGGCGTGGTCGGCACCGCCTGCGCATGGTACTTGCGGCAGGCAGGGCATGAGGTCACCGTGCTCGATCGCCAGCCGGGACCGGCGCAGGAAACGAGCTTTGCGAATGGTTGCCAGATTTCGGTGTCGCATGCCGAGCCCTGGGCCAACCCTGCCGGCCTGCTCAAGGTCCTGCGCTCGCTCGGCCGCGAAGACGCACCGCTGCTGTTCCGCCTGCGCGCCGATCCGCTGCAATGGCGCTGGTGCCTGCAGTTCGTGCGCGAATGCCGGCCGGCGCGGGTGGCCGCCAATCTGCGCCGGATCGTCGCCATCGCCGATTACAGCCGCCGCAGCCTGCAGGCCCTGCGGGCCGAGACCGGGATCGACTACGATCACCTGGCGCGCGGCATCCTGCATGTGTATACCGACCAGCGCGAGTTCGACCGTGCCTGCCGCGCCGCGGCGGCGATGCGCGAACTGGGCTGCCCGCGCATGACGATCGACGCCGATGAGGTGCTGCGCATCGAACCCGCGCTGGCGGGAGCGCGTGTCCGGCTGGTGGGCGGCGACTTTACCGCCAGCGACGAGTCGGGCGACGTGCACGCCTTCACGAAGCAACTGGCAGCCAGGGGCGAAGCCGCGGGCATCCGCTTCCGCTACAACACGAGCGTGACGCGCCTGCTGGCCGAGGCGGGAAAGATCAGCGGCGTGGAGCTCATCGACGGCGAAGGCCGGCACGGGGTGCTGGATGCCGACGCCTTCGTCGTCGCACTCGGCAGTTTTTCGCCCGCGTTGCTGGCGCCGCTGGGCATCCGGCTGATGATCTATCCCGGCAAGGGCTACTCGGCGACCTATCCGGTCATCGACGCGGCCGCGGCGCCGACGGTGTCGCTCACCGACGACGGCCACAAACTGGTGCTATCGCGGCTCGGAGCGCGCCTGCGCGTCGCCGGAACCTGCGAGCTTGACGGCTATTCGCGTGCGCTGAACATGGTGCGCTGCGAGGCGATTACCCGGCGCGTGCGCGAACTCTTTCCCGGCGCCTGCGCTTACGAGCGTGCGCGTTACTGGGCTGGCCTGCGGCCCCTGACGCCATCGAACGTCCCCTACATCGGCGCGACGCGGTATCCGAACCTGTACCTGAATACCGGGCACGGCACGCTGGGCTGGACCATGGCCTGCGGCTCCGGGCGGGCGCTGGCCGATATCATTTCGGGGCGCAAGCCGGAGGTGCAGGTCGCCTTCACGATCCGGTAAGATGCCGGGGTCGATGCCGCATTCTCCTTCGCCATGCTACCCACCCGCCAGCCCCCGCTCATCCTGTTCCTTGCCTTTCCCGGGACGGGGCTGCTCGACCTGACCGGTCCGCAGACCGTGTTCTGGGCCGCGCAACGCCACCTGGGCGGGCGTGAGCTGCTTCCCTACGAATTGCAGACGGTGAGCCTGCACGGCGGCCCGGTGCGCACGGAAGAAGGCGTCGTGATCGATACGCTGCCGGTCTCCGCATTCGACCAGCGCGCCATCGACACCATCGTCGTGCCCGGATCCTCCGGGATCGCCGGCCTGCTGGACCAGCTGGATGCGAGCATCGCCTGGCTGCGGCAGGCAGCGCCGCGTGCGCGGCGCACCGCATCGGTATGCACCGGCGCCTTTCTGCTGGCCGAAGCCGGACTGCTGGACGGCAGGCGCGCCGCCACGCACTGGGCCATGTCGGACCTGCTGGAGCAGCGCTTCGCCTCCCTCACGGTCGACCGGGATGCCATCTTCATCCGCCAGGACCGGGTCTGGACCTCGGCCGGCGTGACCGCGGGCATCGACCTGGCGCTCGCCCTGGTCGAGGAGGATTGCGGCAGGGCCGTCGCCATGGACCTGGCGCGCGACCTGGTGGTGTTCATGAAGCGTCCCGGCGGACAGTCGCAGCACAGCGAGCTGCTGCGGGCGCAGGCGCGCGACAGCGCCGGTTTTGACGTGCTGCATGCCTGGATCCTCGACAACCTCCACAATGCCGACCTGAGCGTCGAGCTGCTGGCCGAACGCGCGCGCATGAGCGCCCGCAATTTTTCCCGGGTCTACAAAAGCAGGACCGGCCGTTCGCCGGGCAAGGCGGTCGAACTGTTCCGGGTCGAAGCGGCGCGGCGGATGCTGGAACAATCGCAGCGCAAGCTGGACCAGATCGCCCTGCAATGCGGTTTCGGCGACGAAGACCGGATGCGCGTCAGCTTCCAGCGCAACCTGGGCCTCACACCCTCGGAATACCGGCGCCAGCTGGCAAAGGTGTGAGCGGGCGCGCCTAGAGAAGGATGTGCCCGTCGGACGGCGGCGCGCTGCGGTCGGGCGCCGATCCCAGCAGCGCCAGCAATTCCTGCTCGATCGCGCGCGACATATGGGTGATGGGGACGTCGTTGGCGCCGCCTTCGAAGGGATTCTCGGTACTTTCGCCGACCTGGTCGAGCGCCAGGTACATCCAGGCGACCAGGACGCTGAACGGCACGGCGAACCAGCCCATCTGGCCCTCCAGCAGGGCGGGTGCGGGCAGCTGGGCGAACTCGCGCACCATCCCGAGGGGCAGCAGCAGGGCAAACAGCCACACGAACAATGAATTGACGATGGTGTACTGGCGCGGATAAGGGAAATTCTTGATCCGCTGCGCACGCGCATGCTGGTCGATCAGGTCCTTGAGGGTCTTCTGCATCTCGGTGTGATGCAGCACCGGCAGTCCTTGGGCGAGGTAGAGACCGCGGATGGCGCGGCTCTGCATGGACATCAGCGCAGCAGGGATGTCGCCGCCCGCCAGCAGTTCCGCGACGGTAGCCGGCGGCAGGTATTTGGCCAGTTCGGTCTCGAGCGGAATGCTGCGTTCCGCCACCACGAAGCTGCGCTCCCGGTATTCGGCATTCGGGGCGGTGGCTGCCGCCTCCCAGACACGGGGAGTGCGCAACTGGTAGCGGACCGCGGTGAGCCAGGCCAGGTGCCTGGGAATCAGATCGCGGACGGCGTTGTCGTCGGCCGGGAAGTCGCGGCTGATCAGGCCCCAATAACGGCTGGACGCCGTGATCGACGACCAGATCTGTTGCGCTTCGACGGTGCGGTGATGGCTCTGGACGTTCTTGAATCCGACGATGAAGGACGCCGCGGTTCCCAGCAGCGCGAGCACCGGCCAGGGCAAGGCCGGCCAGCGCCAGCCGCCCAGCTGGTACAGCGCCGCGACCGCGCCGGCGGCCGCCGCGACCACGTAGATCCTGCGCCGCGTCCAGTAGACGAATTCGGCCAGGCCGTAGGATTTCCCGATGTGCATCTGGGGTTCAGCGTGCCTGCGCCTGCAGCCAGCCCTGCAGATGGACAGCGCCCAGCCGTGCCTTCCCGTGCGGCACCAGCGTGTCTTCCTGCAGCTCCGCGCCGAAGTAGGGGGCGTGGACGTCGGCACGCACGGTGCGCGGGTCCTTCCTGGCCACCAGGTATTGCTGCACCAGTTCGGCGAGACGGAAGCGCTCGGGGCCGGCGATCTCGACGATGCCGTTCACCGGCGCGCCGAGGGTGGCGTCGGCCATCGCCAGGGCCACGTCGTCCGACGAGATCGGCTGCACGAAGGCAGGCGAGAGGGCGATGCTGTCGCCTTGCCCCGCCGATGCGGCGATACCGCCCAGGAATTCGAAGAACTGGGTGGAATGCACGATGGTGTAGGGCAGGCCGGACTCCCGGATCAGCTTCTCCTGCGCGATCTTGCCGCGGAAGTAGCCGCTGTCGGCCAGGCGGTCGGTACCGACGACCGACAGCGCCACGTGGTGTCTCACGCCCGCCCTGGCCGCGGCGGCCAGCAAGTTGCGTCCGGAGGTCGTGAAGAATTCCATCACGGCCTCGTCCGCGAACGAGGGCGAATTCGCCACGTCCACGACGACGTCGGTGTTGGCCAGCGCCTCGTCGAGCCCCTCGCCGGTGATGGTGTTGACGCCCGAATTGGGCGATGCCGCGACCGCTTCATGGCCGCGCTCGCGCAGGATGGCGACCAGTTTGCTGCCGATCAGGCCAGTGCCGCCGATGACGACGATTTTCATGAGCTTCCCCTTGTTTGCCAAATACATAAGCAAATGGTAGTGCTGCATCGACTCGCCCCACAATGACAAAAATCCGCGTTTTTCTGCCACGCGCGGCGGAACTGATACCCCAGAGGTATCGATTGCATACCAAATCAGTGTTGGACTGCATTCCCGGGCTTATCTACTCTGCATTGCAGGAAGCGCCCACGACGGCGCCTCGTTAAAAAACATCCATGGAGACAGCATGCAAGGTCAGGGCCATCACAGCCATGGCGCGGGCGAAGCCATTCCCGCGCTGTCCGGTGCGCAGCAGGAGAGGGCAAGCGCCATGCTGCCCGCCATCGTGGCCGGCTTCCTCGCCGTCCTCGTCTCCTTTTCCGGCCCGCTGGCCATCTTCTTCCAGGCCGCCCAGGCCGCCCGCATCTCGAACGAGATGTTCGCGTCCTGGGTCTGGGGCATCTCGGTCGGCGCGGCCGTCGCCGGCATCTTCCTGAGCTGGCGCCTCAAGATCCCCGTCATCACCGCCTGGTCGGCGCCGGGCACCGCGCTCCTGATCACACTGTTCCCCGAACTGTCGCTGAACGAGGCGGTCGGCGCCTACCTGACGGCCGCCACCATCCTGCTCGTGATCGGCCTGTCGGGCTGGGTCGAGCGCGTCGCCGCCTGGGTGCCGCCCGGTGTCGCCAGCGGCATGATGGCGGGCATCCTGATCCCCTTCGGCTTCAAGGCATTCACGGGCCTGCAGACCATGCCGGTGCTGGTGCTGGGCATGCTCGCCGCCTACCTGGTCTTCAAGCGCCTGACGCCCCGCTACTGCGTCGCGCTGCTGCTGGCCACCGGCGCCGCCATCGCCTGGGCCGGCGGCGCCACCCATTTCGGCGGACTCGCACTCGAACTCGCAGTACCGCAATTCATTCCGCCGGCCTGGTCCTGGTCCAGCACCTTCAGCCTGGCCCTGCCGCTGGTGCTGGTCACCCTCACCGGCCAGTACCTGCCGGGCATGACGGTGCTGAAGACCTCGGGCTACGACAGTCCGGTGCGCCCGATCATTGCCACCAGCAGCCTGGTGTCGCTGCTGGTGGCGTTTGCCGGCGGGATCACGATCGCCATCGCCGCCATCACCGCCGCCATGTGCACCGGGCGCGAGGCGCACGAGGATCCGCGCCGCCGCTACATCGCCGGCATCGCCAACGGCGCCTTCTACCTGGTGGCGGGCCTGTTCGGCGGCTCGATCGTGATGCTGTTCGCGGCCTTTCCGAAGGAACTGGTGATGACCCTGGCCGGGCTGGCCCTGCTCGGGCCGATCCTGGCCAACCTGGGCGGCATCGTGGCCGCGCAGGACCACCGCGAAGCCTCGGTGATCGCCTTCGTGGCCACCGCATCGGGCACCAGCTTCCTCGGGCTCGGTTCCGCCTTCTGGGGCATCGTCATCGGGATGCTGGCCTGCAGGGTGCTGCACGGCCCCTGGAAAACGACATAAGACTATTCAAACGACAGGAGACGACAACATGCGACACATCGACGTACACAAGCTGGCCGACGGGGCCCGCTTCAACCGCTTCCACATGGGCATCCTCGCCTGGTGCGCGATCATCATCATCTGCGACGGCTATGACCTGGCCGTGGCCGGGATCGCGCTGCCTTCGATCATGCAGGAGATGGGCGTCACCGCCCAGAACGCGGGCTTCATGGTCAGCTCGGCCCTGTTCGGCATGATGTTCGGCGCCATCTTCCTGGGCACGATCGCGGACAAGATCGGGCGCCGCCTGGCGATCGTCATCTGCCTCGCGCTGTTCAGCGTCTTCACGGCCGCCGCCGGTTTCGCCGGCGATCCCTATACCTTCAGCGTGATGCGCTTCCTGGCCGGCCTGGGCATCGGCGGCGTGATGCCGAACGTGGTCGCCCAGATGACGGAGTACTCGCCCAAGCGCATCCGCTCCACCATGGTGACGCTCATGTTCAGCGGCTATGCGGTCGGCGGCATGCTGGCCGCCCTTCTGGGCAAGGGCATGATCGAAGCCTACGGCTGGCAATCGGTGTTCCTGGCGGCCGGCGTGCCGGTGATCCTGATCCCCTTCATCCTGAAGGGCATGCCGGAGTCGATGCCCTTCCTGATCCGCCAGGGCCGCCAGGCCGAGCTGCAAAGCATCCTGGTGCGGATGGATCCGACCTATCGTGTGCAGAAGGACGACAGCTATACGCTGCCGGCGGCCGACCGGGCCGAAGGCGCGCCGATCGGCAAGCTGTTCCAGGAAGGGCGCGGTTTCAGCACCGTCATGTTCTGGGTCGCCTTCTTCATGTGCCTGTTCATGGTGTACGCGCTCAGCTCCTGGCTCGCCAAGCTGATGGCCGGCGCCGGCTACAGCCTGGGCTCGGCCCTGACCTTCGTGCTGGTGCTGAACTTCGGCGCCGTGATCGGCGCGGTCGGCGGCGGCTGGCTGGCGGACCGCTTCCACATCAAGTACGTGCTGGTGGGGATGTACCTGCTGGCCGCCGTGTCGATCACGCTGCTGGGCGTCAAGGTCTCGACCCCGGTGCTGTTCCTGCTGGTCGGCCTGGCCGGCGCCTCCACCATCGGCACCCAGATCGTCACCTATGCCTATGCGGGCCAGTTCTACCCGATGGCGGTGCGCTCCACCGGCATCGGCTGGGCCTCGGGCGTCGGCCGCAGCGGCGCGATCCTGGCGCCGATCGTGATCGGCACCCTGGTCGGCATGTCGCTGCCGCTGCAGCAGAACTTCCTCGCCATTGCGATTCCCGCCGCGATCGCCGCCGTCGCCGTGGCCTGCATCCGCCACGGCCGCTCGGCCTCGGCGCTGCCGGCACTGCGCAGCGCCCCGCTCGCGGAAGCCAGCAAGGCCTGAGCCATCTACAAATAAACAGGAGACATGCATGAAAGCAGCAGCAACACTTCCCCTCGCCGCCATCCTGTGCAGCGGTGCCGCCATGGCCCAGGCCCAGGTCACGGTGTACGGCATCGTCGATGCCGCCGTGGCCCGCACCACCAATGCCGACGCGGCCGGCAACGCCGTCACCAAGGTTTCTTCCTTGTCCGGCAGCCTGCCGTCACGGATCGGTTTTCGCGGCAGCGAAGACTTGGGCGGCGGCCTGTCCGCCGTGTTTGCGCTGGAAAGCGGCTTCAATCCCGACACCGGCGTCTCGGGGCAGGGCGGGCGCCTGTTCGGGCGCCAGGCCTGGATCGGCCTGAAGGGGAACTGGGGCACGCTGCAGGTCGGGCGCATCCTCAACATGACTTTCCTCGCCACCGCGAAGAGCGACGTGCTGGGGCCGAACCTGTTCTCGATCAACAGCATCGACCTCTACCTGCCGAATGCGCGCAGCGATAACGCGGTCGGCTACCTGGGCAGTTTCAAGGGCGTCACCGTGGGCGCCACCTACAGCCTGGGACGCGACGCGTCCGCGGCCGGCGGGCCCGCGGCCACCAACTGCGGCGGCGAAGTGGCGGGCAACAGCAAGGCTTGCCGCCAGGTGACGGCGCTGCTCGGCTATGACAATGCGGCGTACGGGATCAACGCGAGCTACGACAAGCTGTACGGGAATGTCGGTGCGGCCGGAGGGCTCACCAGCAGCGATCGTTTCGACCGGCGCGTCACCGTCAACGGCTATGCCATGCTGGGCGCGACCAAGCTCGGCGCGGGCATCATCGACCGCAAAACCGACGCCGTCACCGGCATCACCGAGTCCGATCTGGTCTACGTCGGCATCAGCCATCCGCTGGCCCCGGGCCTGACCCTGGATGCGCAGGTGGCGCGCAAGGACGTGAGGCGTTCAGCGGACGATACCAAGATGGCGGTGGCGCGCCTGACCTATGCGTTATCGAAGCGTACCGCGGTGTACGGGGCGGTGGGGCGGATGGACAACGAGGGCCTGGCCGCCGTTGCTCTCGATGCCGGCGGCACGGTGGCGCCGGGGCGGGCGCAGAACGGCGTCATGGCGGGCTTGCGCCACATGTTTTGAGCGTAGGGTGGACGGCTATGCCGTCCGCGCGTTCAACTAAAGCATGTGTCGCCACAACGCAACCGGGAGCTGGACGCGCGGACGGCGAAGCCGTCCACCCTACAACGTCTCCTTGGTGTGCGGCAGCCCGTAGTCGTCGTAAATGGCGTAGATCACCGCCAGCATCTGCTCCAGCTCGGGCGTGCGGTCCATGTGGCGCACGCTGAAGAAGATCGGCGAGAACGCGTGCTTGTCTTCGATCTGGCGGTACACCACGTTCCGGTGGTGCATGCCCTGCACGCTGGCCGGCACGATCGACAGGCCCTGTTCGGCCGCCACCAGGCCCATCGCGATCTGCAGCTCGCGCACTTCCACCACGTGGTCGGGCCGCAGGTTGGCTTCGTTGAACAGCCCGAGCACCTGGTCGGCGAAGCTGGGGCGCGGCGTGCTCGGGTAGACCAGCAGCGGCTCCTGCACCAGGTCGACCAGGCGCAGCGGCGCTTCGTTCGCGGCCAGGCGGTGGCCGGGGAACAGCGCCACCACCATGCGCTCCTCGCGCAGCAGGATGCGGCGGATGCTCGGGTCCTCGCTCTTCAGGCGCCCGAAGCCGACGTCGATCCGCCCCTCCTTTAAGGCCTTCATCTGCTCGACGGTGGTCATCTCGTGCAGCACCACTTCGACCTCGGGATAGGCCGCGCGGTAGCGCCGGATGATGTCCGGCAGCAGGCCGTACAGGGTCGAGGCGACGAAGCCGGCGTTGATGGTGCGTTCCAGCTTGCCCACGCGCTGGGTCATGCTCTTGAGGTCGCGCACCTGGTCGAGCAGGGGTTTGGCATGCGCCAGGAAGAACTGGCCGGCCTCGGTCAGGCGCAGCGGACGCGTGCCTTTCTCGATCAGGGCCACGCCCAAGTATTCCTCGAGTTGCTGGATCTGGCGGCTCAGCGGCGGCTGCGCGATATGCAGGCGTTCGGCCGCCCGCGTGAAGTTGCGTTCTTCCGCCACGGCGACGAAATAGCGCAGATGACGCAGTTCCAACATCATACCTCCCAGGTATCGAAACGATACTAATACAGTCTTGGACGGGGCTTTTAAGGGGGATTATCGTGTTTCTACCGACAGAATTATACGCGCTGAATATGATAACCAACATCGAAACTTTCCTGGTCGACGTCCCGACGATCCGCCCCCACAAGCTGTCGGTGGCCACCATGAACACCCAGACCCTGGTGCTAGTGCGGGTGCGCTGCGAGGACGGCATCCATGGCTGGGGCGAGGCCACCACCATCGGTGGACTGGCCTACGGCGAAGAGAGTCCGGAAAGCATCAAGACCAATATCGACACCCATATCGCCCCGCTGCTGGTCGGTATGGAAGCCTCCGCAGTGGCCAAGGCAATGGCGAAAGTGCGCAAGGCAGTCCAGGGCAACCGCTTCGCGAAATGCGCGATCGAGACCGCGCTGCTCGACGCCCAGGCACGCCGCCTTGGCGTGCCGCTGTCCGAGCTGCTCGGCGGCCGGGTGCGCGACGCGCTGCCGGTGGCCTGGACCCTGGCCAGCGGCGACACCAGCCGCGACATCCAGGAAGCCGAGCAGATGCTCGAGCTGCGCCGCCACCGCATCTTCAAGCTGAAGATCGGCCTGCGCAGCGTCGACCAGGACGTCGACCACGTGCTGGCCATCAAGCGCGCCCTGGGCGACCGCGCCAGCGTGCGGGTGGACGTCAACCAGGCCTGGAGCGAACTCGATGCGATGCGCGGCATTGCGGCCCTCGAAGCCGGCGGCGTCGACCTGATCGAACAGCCGGTCAAGGCCGGCAACGTCGCCGCCCTGGCCCGCCTGAAGGCGCGCTTCGACGTCGCCATCATGGCCGACGAGGCCCTGCACGGCCCGGACGATGCGATGGCGATTGCCCGCGCCGACGGCGCCGACGTCTATGCGGTCAAGATCACCCAGTCCGGCGGATTGACCCCGGCACTCGAAGTGGCGACCGTCGCGCGCCTGGCCGGCATCGGCCTGTACGGCGGCACCATGCTGGAAGGCGGCATCGGCACCGCCGCCACCGCCCACGTCTGCGCCACCTTCGCCGACCTGGCCTGGGGCACCGAACTGTTCGGCCCCTTGCTGCTGACCCAGGAAATCCTGGCCGAACCCCTGGTCTACCGCGACTTCATGCTGCAGGTGCCGACCGGGCCTGGACTCGGGGTCGAGCCCGACCTGGACAAGCTGCACGCGATGCAGCGCCGCTAAAGAACACACGAGGAGACAAAGATGCTGTTCCACGTCCGCATGAACGTTCAACTGCCGCCCACGATGCCGCCAGACGATGCGGCGCGCCTCAAGGCCGACGAGAAGGCGCTGGCCCAGCGCCTGCAGGAAGAGGGCGCCTGGCGCCACCTGTGGCGCATCGCCGGCCAGTACGCCAACGTCAGCATCTTCGACGTCGAGAGCAACGAGGCGCTGCACGCGCTTCTGATGTCACTGCCGCTGTTCCCCTACATGCAGATCGAGGTGACGCCCTTGTGCCGGCACCCTTCTTCCATCCGGCTGGATGACCGCTGAACCCACCACCCACTACAAGGAGACTGAAATGAATCACGCAGACATCGAAACCCTGGCAAAGAACTGGGTCGTGGACGCCGCCTCGAAGCCGGCCGACGCCCGAGTGCAGCAAGTTGTCGTGCGCCTGCTGGGCGACCTGTGCAAGGCCATCGAAGACCTCGACATCAGCCCGAGCGAATTCTGGAGCGGCGTGTCCTACATGTCCGCCGCCGGCGCCGCCAACGAGCTGGGCCTGCTGGCCGCCGGCCTGGGCCTGGAGCGCTTCCTCGACATCCGCGCCGACGAGGCCGAGGCGAAAGCCGGCCTGGAAGGCGGCACCCCGCGCACCATCGAAGGCCCGCTGTACGTGGCCGGCGCCCCGGAAAGCACCGGCTTCGCCCGCCTCGACGACGGCAGCGAGAGCGAGCAGGCCGAAGTCCTGTTCATGCAGGGCACCGTGTTCGACGGGGACGGCCAGCCGCTGGCCGGCGCCAAGGTCGAGGTCTGGCACGCCAACCTGATGGGCAACTACTCCTTCTTCGACCGTACCCAGTCGGACTTCAACCTGCGCCGCAGCATCGTCACCGACAAGAACGGCCGCTATGCCTTCCGCAGCATCCTGCCCAAGGGCTATGGCTGCCCGCCGAACGGCACCACCCAGCAGCTGCTCGACAAGCTGGGCCGCCACGGCCAGCGCCCGGCGCACATCCACTTCTTCGTGTCGGCGCCCGGCCACCGCAAGCTCACCACCCAGATCAACATCGACGGCGACGAGTACCTGTGGGACGACTTCGCCTTTGCCAGCCGCGAAGGCCTGGTGCCGCCCGTGACCCGCATCGACGACCCGGCCCAGCTGGACGCGAAACGCGTGAGCGCACCCTTTGCCTCGATCGATTTCGACTTCCGCCTGTACCGCGACACCGCGGCAGCCCCGAGCCCGCTGGTGGAACGTCCGCGCGCCGCCGCCTGAGGAGAACACGATGATTCCGATCCGTCCCGTCAGCGCCTTCGCACCGAAGCGCATCGACGACTACCTGATCGAAGACGAAGCCAGCGGCGACTACCGCCTGCACCGCAACGCCTTCACCGACGAAGCCCTGTTCGAGCTCGAGATGAAGCACATCTTCGAGGGCAACTGGGTCTACCTGGCCCACGAAAGCCAGGTCCCGAACGTCAACGACTACTACACGACCCACATCGGCCGCCAGCCGGTATTCATCGCGCGTAACCGCCAGGGCGAGCTGAACGCCTTCATCAATGCCTGCAGCCACCGCGGCGCCCAGCTGTGCCGCCACAAGCGCGGCAACAAGGCGACCTATACCTGCCCCTTCCATGGCTGGACCTTCAACAACAGCGGCAAGCTGCTCAAGGTGAAGGACCCGGAAGACGCCGGCTATCCGGAGTGCTTCAACAAGGAAGGCTCGCACGACCTCAAGAAGCTGGCGCGCTTCGGCAACTACAAGGGCTTCCTGTTCGGCAGCCTGAATCCGGACGTGCCTTCGCTCGAGGAATTCCTCGGCGACGCCGGCAAGATCATCGACATGATCGTCGACCAGTCGCCGGACGGCCTGGAAGTGCTGCGCGGTTCCTCGACCTATACCTATGAAGGCAACTGGAAGCTGCAGGCCGAGAACGGCGCCGACGGCTACCACGTGAGCGCCGTGCACTGGAACTACGCGGCCACCACCAACCGCCGCAAGGAAGAGCAGGCGGCGCGCGAAGACAAGATCCGCGCCATGGACGCCGGCAAGTGGGGCCGCCAGGGCGGCGGCTTCTATGCCTTCGACCACGGCCACATGCTGCTGTGGACCAAGTGGGCGAATCCGGAAGACCGTCCCAACTACCCGCGCCACGCCGAATACGCGGCGCAGTACGGCAAGGCCACCGCCGACTGGATGGTCGAGCGCTCGCGCAACCTCTGCCTGTACCCGAACGTCTACCTGATGGACCAGTTCGGATCGCAGATCCGCCTGCTGCGCCCCCTGGCCGTGAACAAGACCGAAGTCACGATCTACTGCATCGCGCCCAAGGGCGAGCCGGACGAAGCGCGTGCGCGCCGCATCCGCCAGTACGAAGACTTCTTCAACGTCAGCGGCATGGCGACGCCGGACGACCTGGAAGAGTTCCGCGCCTGCCAGGAAGGCTATGCCGGCGGCGCCATGCAGTGGAACGACATGTGCCGCGGCGCCACCCATTGGGTCAAGGGCCCGGACGAGGCGGCGCAGGAGATCGGCCTCAATCCCGTGATGAGCGGCGTGCGCACCGAAGACGAGGGCCTGTACACGGTGCAGCACCGCTACTGGCTGGACGTGATGAAGCGTGCCCTGGCCGCGGAAGGAGGTTCGAAATGAGCGAACCGACCATGCAGGCGCTGTGCGCCTTCCTGTACCGCGAGGCGCGCCTGCTCGACGACGAGCAGTGGGACGACTGGCTGGAATGCTATGACCCGGATGCGCAGTTCTGGATGCCGGCCTGGGACGACGACGGCAAGCTGGTATCCGACCCGCAGCGCGAGATCTCGCTGATCTACTACCCGAGCCGCCAGGGCCTGGAGGACCGCGTGTTCCGCATCAAGACCGAGCGCTCCAGCGCCACCATGCCGGATACCCGCACCAGCCACAACATCGCGAACGTGGAAGTCGAGAAGCTTGAGGGGAGCCGGGTGACGCTGCGCTTCAACTGGCACACCCTGAGCCACCGCTACAAGACGACCTACAGCCATTTCGGCATGTCGCGCTACGTGATCGACACCGCCGGGCCGGATTTCAAGATCCTGGACAAGTACGTGGTCCTGAAGAACGACTACATCAGCCAGGTCATCGACATTTATCACATTTAAGCAGCACCAATGCATCGCAGGAGACGACGATGAGCCATACGATCGCACTGCAGTTCGAGGACGGCGTGACCCGTTTCATCAGCTGTAATGTCAACGAAAAACTGGCGGATGCCGCCTATCGCCAGAAAGTGAACATTCCCCTCGACTGCCGCGACGGCGCCTGCGGCACCTGCCGCGGGCTGTGCGAATCGGGGCAGTACGAGATGCCGCCGGAAAGCTATATCGAGGACGCGCTCGAGCCACAGGATGCGGCGGCCGGCTACGTGCTGGCCTGCCAGATGCGTCCCACCTCGGACTGCGTGGTGCGGATTCCGGCCACCTCGAGCGCCTGCAAGACCGGCGTGCACAGCTTCGACGGCAAGATCGCCGAAGTGACGGCGCTGTCGCCGTCGAGCTTCCGCTTCTCGGTGGCGCTGGACGCCCCGGACGCGCTGGACTTCCTGCCCGGGCAGTACGTGAACGTCACCGTGCCGGGCACGGACCAGACCCGTTCGTACTCCTTCAGTTCCGCGCCGGGCGCGGCGCAGGCCAGCTTCGTGGTGCGCAACGTGCCCGGGGGCCTGATGAGCGGCTATCTTGCCCAGGCAAAGCCGGGCGACGCGGTCAGCTTCGCCGGTCCCTTCGGCAGCTTCTACCTGCGTCCGCTCCAGCGTCCGCTCCTGCTGCTGGCGGGCGGCACCGGCATCGCGCCCTTCCTGTCCATGCTCGACGTGCTCGACCGCCAGGGCTTCAGCCAGCCGGTCAAGATGGTGTATGCCGTGACCAACGACCACGACCTGGTCGAACTGGAACAGCTCGAGCGTATCGCGGCGGCCCACCCGCAGTTCGAGTATGTCACCTGCGTTTCGAGCGATGCCAGCTGCCACCAGCGCAAGGGCTATGCCACCGCTCACGTCGAGCCGGCCTGGGTAAATGGGGGTGAGGTCGACGTCTACCTGTGCGGCCCGGTGCCGATGGTGGAGGCGGTGCGCGGATGGCTGGACAGCACGGGCGTCAAGCCGGCCAATTTCTACTTCGAGAAATTCTCGGCCAGCAGCGGAGGCGCGGCATGATGCATCCTGAGCGTTTCAAGGACCAGGTCATGGTCGTGACGGGGGCGGCCCAGGGCATCGGCCGCGGCGTCGCCCTCGGCGCGGCGCGCGAAGGCGCCCAGCTGGTGCTGGCCGACCGCTCGGCCCTGGTGCACGAGGTGGCGCAGGAGGCCGTCGGGCTCGGCGCCCAGGTGGTGGTGGTCGAGGCCGACCTCGAAACCTGGGCCGGGGCAAGCGGCATGGCGGCCCGGGCGATCGAGGATTACGGCCGCATCGACATCCTGGTCAACAACGTCGGCGGCACCATCTGGGCCAAGCCCTACCAGGAATACGAGGAGGCGCAGATCGAGGCCGAGATCCGGCGCTCGCTGTTCCCGACCCTGTGGGGCTGCCGGGCGGTCCTGCCGGCCATGCTGGCGCAGGGCGCGGGCGCGATCGTCAACGTCTCTTCGGTGGCCACGCGCGGCATCTACCGCATTCCGTACTCGGCGGCCAAGGGAGGCGTCAATGCCCTGACCGCCAGCCTGGCCTTCGAGCATGCCGAGCATGGCATCCGCGTGAATGCGGTGGCGACCGGCGGCACCGAGGCGCCGCCGCGCAAGGTCCCGCGCAATCCGCAGCCGCTGAGCGAGCAGGAACAGGCCTGGTATGCCGGTATCGTCGAGCAGACCCGGTCCAGCAGCCCTATGCACCGCTACGGGACGATCGATGAGCAGGTCGGCGCGATCCTGTTCCTGGCCTCGCGCGAGGCTTCGTACATCACGGGAACCGTGCTGCCGGTCGGCGGCGGGGATCAGGGCTGAGGGCTGAGGACAATCATGGCATTCGCACATCTCGACGATATCCAGCTGTACTACCAGACGGACGGCAGCCGCAGCAAACCCTGCCTGGTGCTGTCCAATTCCCTCGGCACCGACCTGGGCATGTGGGACCGCCAGGCGGCGGCCCTGGCAGCGCATTTCTTTGTCCTGCGCTACGACACCCGCGGACACGGCCGCTCCGGCAGCGCCGGCCCGGTCACGATCTCCCGGCTCGGCCAGGACGTACTGGACTTGCTGGATCACCTCGATATCCAGCGCGCGCACTTCTGCGGGATCTCGATGGGCGGCCTGACCGGGCAGTGGCTGGGCGCCTACGCCCCGAGCCGGATCGGCAGGCTGGTGCTGGCGAATACCGCCGCGCGCATCGGCAGGCCCGAGGCCTGGCTGGAGCGTGCCGCCCAGGTGCGCGCCGAAGGCATGAAAGGCGTGGCCGACGGCGCCGCCGGGCGCTGGTTCACACCTGGCTTCATCGCACGCGAGCCGGCCGCGGTGGACCGCCTGGTGCAGGGGCTGCGCGCCACCGCGCCGGACGGCTATGCCGCCTGCTGCGAAGCGCTGGCCGGGGCCGACCTGCGCGCGGAGGTTTCGGCCATCGCGAACCCGACGCTCGTGATCGCCGGCCGTGACGATCCTGTCACGACCGCGGACGACGCCCGATGGCTGGCGGCGCAGGCGCAGGACGCCCGGGTCGAGGAACTGGCGGCCTCGCATCTCTCCAACATTGAATGCCCCGAGGATTTCAGCGCCTGCCTGCGCCGCTTCCTTGCCAACTGATAGAGGACACCATGATCGACAAGACATGCGCATCGCTGGAGCAGGCGGTTGCCGGCATCCTGGACGGCGCCACCATCATGATCGGCGGCTTCGGCAATGCCGGCATGCCGGCCGCGCTGATCGATGCCCTGCTGGCGCAGGGCGCGCGCGAACTCACCATCGTCAACAACAACGCCGGCAACGGCGAGACCGGGCTGGCGGCCCTGATCCGCGAGCGGCGCGTGCGCAAGATGATCTGCTCCTTCCCGCGCCAGCACGATTCCCACCACTTCGATGCGCTGTACCGCGCCGGTGACGTCGAGCTCGAGCTGACGCCGCAAGGCAACCTGGCCGAGCGCATCCGCGCGGCGGGTGCGGGGATCGGCGGCTTCTTCACGCCGACCGGCTACGGCACCCTGCTGGCCGAGGGCAAGGAAACCCGCGTCATCGACGGCCGCCATTACGTGCTCGAGACCCCGATCCGCGCCGACTTCGCCCTGATCAAGGCATTGCGCGGCGACCGCTGGGGCAACCTGGTGTACCGCAAGACGGCACGCAACTTCGGGCCGATCATGGCGATGGCCGCCAAGACCACCATCGCCCAGGTGGCGGAGGTGGTGGAACTCGGAGAGCTCGATCCGGAAACCGTGGTCACCCCGGGCATCTTCGTTCAACGCGTCGTCAAGGAGGCAGCATGAGCCGATACAGTCGTGACCAGATGGCCGAGCGCGTCGCGCGCGACATCCCCGAAGGCGCCTACGTCAACCTCGGCATCGGCCTGCCGACCAAGGTAGCCAACTACCTGCCGCCCGAGCGCGAAGTCTTCCTGCACAGTGAGAACGGCCTGCTCGGCATGGGACCGGCTCCGGCGCCGGGCGAGGAAGACGAAGACCTGATCAACGCCGGCAAGCAGCCGGTGACCCTGCTGGCCGGCGGCGCCTACTTCCACCATGCCGATTCCTTTGCAATGATGCGCGGCGGCCACCTCGACATCTGCGTGCTGGGCGCCTTCCAGGTGGCTGCGAACGGCGACCTGGCCAACTGGCATACCGGCGCACCCGATGCGATTCCGGCCGTGGGCGGCGCGATGGATCTCGCCATCGGCGCCAAGCAGGTGTTCGTCATGATGGAGCATCAGACCAAGACCGCGGAATCGAAAATTGTCGAGGCCTGCACCTATCCGCTGACCGGTATCCAGTGTGTCAGCCGCATCTACACCGACCTGGCGGTGCTCGACGTCACACCGGACGGGCTGCGCGTGCGCGAGATGGCGCCCGGCCTGACCTTCAACGATCTGCAGGCGGTCACTCAGGCCCGGCTGCTGCCTGCCCTGGGAGAACCAGCATGAACGACGCCTACATCTGCGATGCCATCCGCACCCCCATCGGCCGCTACGGCGGCGCCCTGAAGGACCTGCGCGCCGACGACCTCGGCGCCGTGCCGATCCGCGAGCTGATGCGCCGTAACCCGGACGTGGACTGGCGCGCCGTCGACGACGTGATCTACGGCTGCGCCAACCAGGCCGGCGAAGACAACCGCAACGTGGCGCGCATGTCGGCACTGCTGGCCGGCTTGCCGCACGAGGTGCCCGGTTCGACCGTCAACCGCCTGTGCGGTTCGGGCCTGGACGCGGTCGGCAGTGCCGCACGCGCCATCCGCAGCGGCGAGGCGCGCCTGATGATCGCCGGCGGCGTCGAATCGATGACGCGCGCGCCTTTTGTGATGGGCAAGGCCGACAGCGCCTTCTCACGCAATGCGGCGATCTATGACACCACCATCGGCTGGCGTTTCCCGAATCCCCGCATGAAAGAGCTGCACGGCCTCGATGCGATGCCGGAGACGGCGGAAAACGTCGCCGCCGACTACCGCATTTCACGTGCCGACCAGGACCTGTTCGCCCTGCGGAGCCAGCAGAAGGCGGCGCAGGCGCAGCGCGACGGGCTGTTCGACGACGAGATCGTCCCGGTGCTGCTGCCCCAGAAGAAAGGGGAGCCGCTCAGCTTCGCGCGCGACGAGCACCTGCGCGAAACCAGCCTCGAGGCCTTGGCCAAACTGAAGGGCGTGGTGCGTGCGGACGGCAGCGTCACCGCCGGCAACGCCTCCGGCGTCAATGACGGCGCCTGCGCGCTGCTGCTGGCCAACGCGGAGGCCGCGCAAGCCTATGGCCTGGTGCCGCGCGCCCGCATCGTCGGCATGGCGACCGGCGGCGTGGCGCCGCGCGTCATGGGCATCGGTCCGGCGCCGGCGACGCAAAAACTGCTGCGCCAACTCGGCATGACGCTCGACCAGGTCGACCTGATCGAACTGAACGAGGCCTTCGCCTCCCAGGGCCTGGCCGTGCTGCGTGAACTGGGCATCGCCGACGACGACCCGCGCGTGAATCCCTACGGCGGCGCCATCGCGCTCGGCCATCCGCTCGGCATGTCGGGCGCGCGCCTGGTGACGACGGCGACTTACCAGCTGCAGCGCACGCAAGGCCGTTTCGCGCTGTGCACCATGTGCGTCGGCGTCGGCCAGGGTATCGCCCTGATGATCGAACGGGTCTGATCCCGAAAAGCTGCGTTCAGCCGCCGCGCGCCAGCAGCGCCTCCACCGCATCGCGTTCCAGCGGCTGGCTGAACAGGAAACCCTGGTACTCGTCGCAGGCCATCTCGCGCAGCACCGCCAGCTGGACCTCGGTCTCGACGCCTTCGGCCACCACCTGCAGCTTGAGGCCGCGCGCCAGGTTGACGATCGAGCGCGCGATCGCGGCACTGTCCTCGTCGCGGCCGAGGTCACGGACAAAAGCGCGGTCCACCTTCAGGCGCGAGACCGGGAAACGCTTCAGGTAGGCCAGGCTGGAATAGCCGGTGCCGAAATCGTCGATCGCCAGGTCCACGCCCAGCTTGCGGATCTCGTGCATGAGCAGGTCCACTTCCTTCTCGCGGCTCATCAGGGCGGTCTCGGTGATTTCCAGCTCCAGGCAGCCTTCGGTGACCCGGTACTGCGCGAGGCAGCGCCGGATCGTGTCGAGCAGGGACTTCTGGTGGAACTGGCGCGGCGACAGGTTGACCGCCACCTTCACCGGCCGGCCCAGCCGGGACGCCCAGTCCTCCATCTGGCGGCAGGCTTCTTCCAGCACCCAGGCGCCGATCGGGATGATCAGGCCGCTGCGCTCGGCGATCGGCACGAATTCGGCCGGCGACACGCTGCCCAGTTCGGGATTACTCCAGCGCAGCAGGGCTTCGAAGCCCACCACGCGCTGCTCGCGCACCGTGACCTTGGGCTGGTACACCAGGCGCAGCTCGCCGCGTTCGACCGCACGGCGCAGCTTGGCCTCGACGCTCAGGCGCAGGCCCAGTTCGGTGTGCCGGCTGGCCGAGAAGAAGTGCACGGCCTGGTCCACTTCGACGCCGGCACCGCTGGCCGCGCCTTGCGCGCTGCGGTACAGCTCGTCCGCGCTACGGCCGTCCTGCGGATACAGGGCGACCCCCAGCACCGGGTTGAGGAAGAAGTCGCGCCCGTCCACGTGCAAGGGTGCCGACATCAATCCGTGCAATTGCAGGGCGAAGCGCTCCACGCCCTCGCGCCCGTCGCTGGCGTCGAGCACGAAGGCGAATTCGCCGCCGCGAATGCGTGCCGCCACCGCCCCGTCGCCACCGGTGCCGCAGGCATCGCGCAGCAGGTCGGCCACCTGGCGCAGCGCGCGGTCGCCGGCGTCGTGCCCGAGCAGGTCCACGATTTCGTGCAGGCGCTCGAGCAGCAGCGCGACGGCGGCCAGTTCGCGCCCGCCCGACGCCGCCATCGTCATGCGTGCCTCCAGCAGGCGCCAGAACTGGGCCTGGTTCGGCAGCCCGGTAATGGCGTCGAACTCGGCCAGCCATGCCAGGCGCGCCTCGGCCCGTTCGCGCTCGGTGATGTCGGTCAGGACGTTCACCAGGTGGGCGGTGCCGTCGTCGCCGGTGAGGCGGGAAGTCAGCTGGATGACCGTGCGGCTCTCGCCGCTGCCGTCGTGCATGGTGCCGGTCGCATCCACGGTGCCGCCGTGCGCCAGTACGGCCTCGTAGCGGCGCTCGCGCTCGGCGTTGGTGCTGTCGAGCACTGCGCGCTCGTCCAGGCCCGGCAGGGTTTCGCGCGGCCGGCCGACCAGGCGCGCGAAGGCCTCGTTCGCCAGCACGATGCGGCGCGCCCCGTCCAGCACCCAGATCGGGGCGCCCACCGCGTTCACGATCGAGGCCAGGTAGTCGAAGCTCTTGGCCAGGCGCGCCTCGCTGGCCGAGACCATGTCGATCAGGCCGAACTGGCGGCGCGAATCGCGCGCCACGCGCCAGGCCAGCAGCGACAGCACCACCGCCAGCAGCAGGTAGAAGACGAGGGCGGTCCAGAGCCGGCCGTACCAGGCGTCGAGCGCCACATGGCGCGCCATGCCGGTGATGATCACCAGGTCGGAACCCTCGACCGTGTCGTAACCGTACAGGCCCGCCGCGCCGTTGATCGGGCTGTATGTCTGGAAGCTGCCGCGGCTGGCGCGCGGAAGCTGTTCGCGGAACAGCGCGGTATCGGCGAATGAGCGGCCGATCCCGGCCGGAAAGCCGGGCCCGCGCACCAGCATGGTGCCGTCGCGGTGCAGCAGGGTGACCGAGCCGCCGGTGCCGAGTTCGACCAGGTTGTAGAGGCGCTCGAAACGCACCGAGTCGACCTGCGCCACCACGGTGCCGATGCGCCGGCCGCTGCGGTCGCGCACCGGGCGCACGAAGTTCAGGATGCCGCGTCCGGTGACGCGGTCGACGTCGGTGATCGTGATCTGGCGCCCGACCTCGCCGACGGGTGGTTTGATGGCGGGCAAGTCGCGCGAACTCTGGCCCGGCATGATGCTGCCGACCGTTTTCCCGGCGGTGTCGAACAGGACGATGCGCAGCAGGTAGGGATGGGCCAGGCCATCCTGCCCGTCGGCCAGGCCCGGCGAGGGCGGTCCTTCGCCCGCCAGCACCATGCGCGCGGTCTGCTGCGCGGCACTGTCGATCGCCTGGGCCACGCCCGCCGTCTGGGCGGAGAAGGCGATCGCCACGTTGCGCAGGGTGACCTGCTCTTCGCGCAACGCGTCCTGGTAGCTGGCGTACAGCATCGCAGCGGTGATCAGGCCGAGCGCAGCGATCAGTCCGGCCGTGACGATCACGAGCCTCGACAGCGGGTAGGGCCGGACCGGTTGCGCGCGTGGCGGGTGCGGGAAGGGCATGTTCGCAGCGGTTCCAGGGTTATGTTCCGCGATTCTACCTGTTCACTATGACAAGCCGCGCCAAACGTGAAAACGGCCGGGAAGACCCGGCCGTATCGGTGCGCGCCGAGGACTCAGGCGGCCGGTTGTATCACGCGGTCCTTGCGGTTGCGGCTGACCAGGTACCAGACGATCGCGACCGGGATCAGCAGCGGCAGCAGCAGCGGCGAGAGCGCCAGCGCGACGGCGACCGCGGCAAAGCCCAGCGCACCGACCACGATCACGCCGACGCCGGCGAACACCACCGCCAGCACCAGGCCTACCACCAGCAGCACCACGCCGGCGATCACCAGGCCGCCACCCGCGAAGACCACGGCCAGCAGGGCGCCCAGCGGCCCGTCGATGTGCTCGCCGTCGATGTTGAAACTCATGAAGTCGGCGGCATCGAAGGCAATGTCCAGCAACAGCACGGCAAACAGGAACAGGATGGCGATCTTGGCGAAGTTTTTCATGGCGGTCCTCTTGGGTTAAGTGTTGGTTCGGTGCGCATTTCGCTGCGGCATGGTTGAACTGTAAGCGCAGCCCGCATGTGCGGCTACGGCTTTGCGACAGGCTGCAAATTCAGCGCGTCGGGACGCGTGCAGACGCGATGAATGGCAAGGACTGCGGAGCAGATTGCAGTGCCTAGAGGCAGCAACCACGAGGCAACAAACGTGGTCGATTTGGCCTTGCAATGAACGAATCCTTTCCTATACTGACAGCCTGTTCCGCAACAGGGGGATCCTATGCACGCAGTCATCCACACGATGGGGGACCACCTGGCCGTTCTGCATCCCGCGTTGGCCAACGGAGGTCCCAAGGGCCCGCCATCGGCGCCGCCGACCATCCCGCCGATCATCATCAATCCGTTCAAACAGGAGGCGCCGCCTCCCGCAGTCGATCCACGCCGGACCCCTGACCGCCCACCGGTGCGGCCTCCGCGCGGCCCGGATTGGCGCTGCCCCCGTTATGCGTAAGGTTTAAGCCAATCGGGCTTCTTCATGGGGCTGGTTTCCTCTATGATCTGTACTTTGCAGCTGAGGAAACACGAGCATGAACGACAACATTGAACACGAGCACGAAGGTTCCGACGAGAACGCCCTCGTGCAGGAAGCCCGCCTGTGGCAGGCCAACGGCTGGACCGCGCGCGTGATCAAGAACGAAGACGACGAAGGCTGGGCCGTCGCCATGTACAAGGACGGCGAGCCGGAACCGGCGCTGGTCGGTCCCTGGACCATGGGACGCGACAAGAAAAACCCGAAGCCGCTCGACGTCAACGCCTTCAACACCCTGGTCAAGACCGCGTCGGAAGTCATCCGCCGCCACGAGCAGCACCTGCACGCCATCCTGCACAAGAACACCGTGGTCTCCACCGAGAACGGCGAGCTGAAGGTGACGCTCGACATCGTGCCGGACGACGACGACCCCTACGCCATCCTGGCCGCCACCGACGAGATGGGCGAGCAGGTGGCCAAGGTGCGGGTGCCGGCCAGCTTCAAGCTGACCCCGGCCTCGGCCTACGCCTGGATCGAGAACGACTTCCGCGCTCCGCGCGGATAAGGAACGGCGCGTCGGGCAGCGCAATCCCTGCCCGGACTGTTGTCTTTTGGCCTTGCCGGGGCGCGGCCAGGCCGCCAAGGCTGTCTGCCGGAACGATCTCCTGCTAATATTTCCCTTGGGAATTAATTACCAAGGAATAGCATGGAACGTCTTGCCCGACTGGAAGCGGTCCAGTCGATGCTGCTGGAGATCGGGGAACTTTCGACCTCGTGCAGCGACATCGTCGACTTCATCGGCGCGGTGCACCGCGCGCTCGGCCGCATCATGTATGCGGCCAACTTCTATGTGGCGCTGTGCGACCGTGAGGAGGGGACCATCTGGTTCCCGTATTTCGTCGACGAAGCCGACGACGAAGTGCCGGTGGCCGGCCAGAAGGTGGCGCTGGCGGCCCCGGAAGATTCGCCGACTTCCTGGGTGGTGGTGAACAAGCGCCGCCTGATGATCACCGCCGACGATTTCCACGCGCGCGAGCGCGAAGGCATGCAGTGGGGCCACGGCTCCGCCGCCGAGCACTGGATGGGGGCGCCGCTGCTCGACCGCCACCAGCAGGCGCTGGGCGCGATGGTCATCCAGAGCTATACCAAGGGTGTCACCTACAGCGAGGAAGACCAGGCGCTGTTCTCGGAGATCGCCAACCACGTGTCGAATGCGTTGCAGGGCCTGCAGAGCATGGACCGGCTCGAGCGCGCGGTGCACGAGCGTACCGCGGCGCTGGCAGTCGAGGTGGCCGAGCGCCGCCGCGCCGAGCAGGTGCAGCACGCGCTGTACCAGATCGCCAGCCTGTCGGCGCAGGCGCTGGATACCGCCACCCTCACCGCCAGCCTGCACCACATCATCGGCGAGCTGATGGTGGCGAAGAACTTCCTGATCGGCCTCTATCATCCGGATACGCAGGAAATCAGCATTCCCTACTTCGTGGATGAAAAGGACAGCACGGCGCCGGTGACCCGCTTCCCATTCGGGAAAGCCATGTGCTCCTACGTCCTGTCGAGCAAGCAGGCGCAGCTCCACGACGCCACCAGCTTCCGCCACCTGGTCGCCAACGGCCTGGTGCAGGAACCGCTGGGGAACCACGACATCGCCAGCTGGATGGGTGCGCCGATGCTGGTGCACGACCAGCCCTACGGCGTGCTGATCGTGCAGAGCTACGACCCGTCGACGGTCTACACCAAGGCCGACCTCGACCTGCTCGCCTTCATGGCCAGCCACGTCGCGGTGGCGCTGGCACGCATGCAGGCCGACCGCAAGATCCGCAAGACCAAGGAAACGCTGGAACTGCAGAACGCGGCGCTGAACGAAGCACTGCACAAGCTGCAGGAGGCGCAGTCGGAGCTGGTGCGCCAGGAGAAGCTGGCCTCGCTGGGCCGCCTGGTGGCCGGCGTGGCGCACGAGATCAATACCCCGCTGGGCATCTGCGTGACCGCGACCAGCCACCTGGTGCAGGAGCTCAAGCTCACGCGCGAGGAGCTGGCCGCCGGCGAGATGACCGAGGACAGCCTGAACAGCTTCCTCGACATCGTCGACCAGTCGCTGCGCATCATGACCACCAACACCCAGCGTGCGGCGGCGCTGGTGCGCAGCTTCAAGCAGGTGGCGGTCGACCAGTCGTCCGACGACATCCGCAACTTCAACCTGTGCAGCTACCTGAACGAAGTGCTGCTGTCGCTCCAGCCCAAGTTCAAGGGACGGCCGGTCAAGGTCGAGGTGGACTGCCCGAAGGACCTGGTGATGGACAGCTTCCCGGGCGCGGTGTCGCAGATCGTGACCAACATGCTCATGAACTCGCTGGTGCACGGCTTCGAGCGCGACCAGGCGGGAACCATCGCGATCCGCGTGGCGCAGGAGGGGGACGAGGTGGTGTTCGACTACGGCGACGACGGCGCGGGGATGGACCAGGACACGCTGGACAAGCTGTTCGACCCCTTCTTCACCACCAAGCGCGGCACCGGGGGCAGTGGGCTGGGGGCGCACATCCTGTACAACTTGGTGACGGGGGCGCTGGGCGGGACGGTGAAGGTGGAAAGCGCGCCGGGGAAGGGCTTGCAGTATCACCTGCGCTTCCCGCGTTCGCAGAAGAAGTGAGAGGTGCGGTGTGGCCGTCGCGATGACGCCTCACTTCACCTGCATCCTATGAACCGCCATCCCGGCGAAGGTGAACTGCCACTAGAAAGTTGGACAGCAAATGTTCACTTTCGAGGGGTAGATGGTTAAGTACACGAAGAAGACCAAGCTCAAGGTCATCAAGCAGTATTTGGATGGGCAGCTCGGATATCACCGGCTGTCAGTCAAGCTCGGCATACCCGCCTTCACGATCCGGCGTTGGGTAGATGCGTATCGGTTGCACGGCGATGAATCGTTCGAGAGGCGCCGGGACCATTACCCTGCCGAGTTCAAGCTGTTGGTGCTTCAGCACATGTGGGACAATGGAGCCACGATCAATCAGACGGCTGCGTTCTTCAATATTCCTCATCCGGACAGTATTCGCACCTGGGCGAAGCGATACGACGAGGGAGGTAGCGAAGCACTGGGCCGTATAGAAACCGCTGTTCCAGCTATGCCGACTCGACTGCCGCCACCCGACGATAAACCCGTGCACGAACTCACGCGCGAAGAGCTGCTCAAGCGCGTCGAGTACTTGCAGATGGAGGTTGCCGTCCTAAAAAAGCTGGAAGCCTTAACTCAAGCGAAGAAAGCTGCTGCGCAGAAAAAGCGCAAGTAGTGCACGAGTTAAGGCAGTCCTACCCCGTTGTGGCGCTGCTGAAGGTTGTGAAACTGGCTCGTAGTACGTTCTACGCTTGGGATGCGGCGCGCAAGATGCCGGACAAGTACGCGAAGGCCAAAGAGCTGATCAAGCAGATCTACGAAGATCACAAGGGGCGCTATGGCTATCGTCGTATCGCAATCGCACTACGCGCGCACGACATCCATCTGCACGCAAATACGGTGCAGCGCCTGATGGCTAAGCTCGAGCTGAAATCAACACAACGGATTAAACGATACAGATCGTTCAAGGGACATGTCGGCATTGTCGCGCCTGACCGACTGCAGCGCGATTTCAAGGCCGAGGCACCAAATCAAAAATGGGTAACCGACGTGACCGAGGTGAAGGTCGGTGACGAAAAGGGTTACCTGTCGACCGTCAAAGATCTGTGCACACGTGAAATCGTAGCTTATGAACAGAGCTTACGTCCGACGATGGACATGGTGATGTCGATGATGAAGAAGGCCTTGTCTACGCTTAGGTCAGGAGAGACGCCAATCCTGCACTCGGATCAGGGATGGCACTACCAGATGCCCGATTTCCGTAAGCTTCTGAGCGACCGCAACGTGTTGCAGAGTATGTCCCGTAAGGGTAACTGCCTTGATAACGCAGCGATGGAAAGCTTCTTTGCAGTGTTCAAGACCGAATGTTTTCACAAGCAGAAATTCGACAGCATGGATGCGTTGCGCAGCGCCATCGACGAGTACATCCAGTACTACAACACGCAGCGCATTAGTACCGTCTTGGGCGGCCTGACCCCATCACAATGCAGGGCCAGGCACGCTCAAGTAGCTTAAAATCAGTGTCCAGCTTTTGTGTGGCAGTTCAAGGCCGGGATCCAAGTTTGTGTGCTTGGTGAATGCGGTTACGCTAGTTGTACGCGACGGAATTGGAGAGAATAATGCCGGTGGCATTATTCTCGCCTACGCCGGGATGACGGTCTTCAGGGCGGTGGTGACAGCTTAGTCCGGCCACTGCGCATTGATCTCCAGCGCCGCGTCCATATTCTTGATCAGCAAATCCACGTAATGCGGATCCAGGTGGTGTCCCGCCACCTCGCGCAGGTGTTCGGTCACCTTGGCGGCCGGCCAGGCGTCCTTGTAGCAGCGCTTGTGGCTCAGGGCGTCGAATACGTCGGCCACCGCCACGATGCGGGCATAGGGGTGGATGGCCTCGCCCTTCAGGCCCTGCGGATAGCCGCTGCCGTCGAACTTCTCGTGGTGCTGGTGGGCGATCACGGCTGCGGCCTTGAGGATCGGACGCTGGGAGCCGTCGAGGATCTGCAGGCCCACGGTCGGGTGCTGCTTCATCACTTCCCACTCTTCCTCGGTCAGCTTGCCCGGCTTGAGCAGCACCGCGTCCGGCGTGGCGATCTTGCCCACGTCGTGCATCGGCGCGGCGTGCATCAGGGTCGCGGTCTCGTCCTCCGGCATGCCGGCCGCCTGGGCCAGCAGGTGGCAGACCTGGGCCATGCGGCGCACGTGGTTGCCGGCTTCGTTGGAGCGCGATTCCACCACGTCGCCGAGGCGCAGGATCAGCTCCGCCTGGGTATCCGTGATCTCCTGGTTCAGCAGGATGTTGTCGAAGGCGATCGCCACGCCCGAGCAGAACACCTCGAGCAGCTGGGCGTCGATTTCCGCGATCTCTTCCACACCCTTGAGCACCAGCAGCGAGGCCTTGCCGGTGCGGTTCGGGAAGTAGCCGACGTAGGTGTCGCCATGCAGGCGCGAGATGCGGTTGTGGCGCGCGTCGTCCAGCTGGGCCACCAGTTCCGGGCCGATCTCGTCGCCTTCCATGTCGCCGATCCTGGCCAGCACCTCGTACTGGCTTTCGCCGGTGATCACGCTCGCACCTTTCAGGCGCAGCAGCATGCTCTGCTCCAGGCGCAGCAGCGCCACCACCTGCTGCAGCAGGCCGTTGGCGAAATCCTTCAGGTTACGCTGCTGGAAGATGTGGGTCGAGGCGGCGATCACGCGCTCCAGGCCTTCGCGGTAGGTCTGCTGGGCGCGGCGCGCTTCCTCGACCTTCATGATGTCGCGGTAGGCGCGCAGGGCGGCGAAGGTGGTCGTGAACAGCTTGGTGCGATCGAGCTCGGTCTTTTCCTTGTAATCGTTGATGTCGTAGTCGACGATCACGCGCTCTTCCGGCGCCTGGCCAGGCTGGCCGGTGCGCAGCACGATGCGGGTGAACTGGTTGTCCAGGTCCTGGCGCATCCAGCGCGCGACCTCGAGGCCGCTGTCCTCGTTCTCCATGACCACGTCGAGGAAGACCAGCGCGATGTCCTGCTCGCGCGCCAGCACTTCCTTGGCTTCGGCGCCGCTGTAGGCGTGCACGAAGCTCAGCGCACGGCCGTCGAGGCGGAAGCGGGACAGGGTCAGCTTGGTGATGTCATGGATGTCCGGCTCGTCGTCGACCAGCAGGACTTTCCATGGAGCCAGCTTTGGCGCCGCGTTGGAGAGGAAGGACATAAGCTTACCGTTTGCTTTGGGTTGATCGATCGCACAATCAAGCGGCAAAAAATTAAATAAGACATAGCCGCAAGTCAAAACGATTGTAGTACGACCATCAGCCCTTAACAACAGGCAACATTAAAAGTGTTGGTTAACGATGTCACAGAGCATCAAAACACCGCTCAAACGTAGCGTTTCTGGCAGCGCTCGCAGTAGAAACTGCGGCGGTTGCTGCGGCCGAGATTGGCCTTCAGGAAGGGAATGTCACAGCGCGGGCAGATGCGTTTGGCATGCGCGAGCCAGTGCTGCTTGAGTACGTACTGGCGTTTCCAGGCAAGAAAGTCGAAGGAGTACTGGCGTGCCTCGTCGACGAGAAGCCGCAGCTTCGGGGCGGGCAGGGCGCCGACCGTCGACAGCGGATGGACCCGGATGCGGAACAGTACTTCATTCTTGATGATGTTGCCGACGCCGGAAAAAATGTCCTGGTCGAGCAGGGCGTCGCAGGCCAGCATGTCGGGCTGCGCCCGCAGCTTCTTGCGCGCCTTCTTCGGGTCCCAGGCGTCCGACATGACGTCGGCACTGAAGTCATAGGCCTCGTAGGTGGCGCGGTCGATCTCCCTGACCTGGCAGGCGTAGAGGTTTAGTTCATTGCCGTTGGCGGTTTCGATCGACAGGCGCGGGGTCTTGCCTTCGCGCCCCTCGTTGATGCGGTAGGTGCCGAACAGCAAAAAGTGGACCCGGACGACCATGGCCGGCGTCTCGATCAGCAGGTGCTTGCCCCAGGTATGGATCGCCTCGATGCGCTGGCCGATCAGGCGCGCCGGATCGATGGCGCGGACGTTGCCGTCGGCGCGGACGATTTCCTGGCCGCTGAAGTCCTTGACCAGTTCTTTCAAAATATACAGTGACGGTCCTTCCGGCATGCTCGGCCTCCTCTCCGCCATTGTCGGCCGAGTCCGAAATATGCCCTGTGCGTAAGCTAACCTTCAGATACAAAACTTCCACAAAAGGGGCATGGAAAAGCAGCGGAAAGCGCGTATATTTATTGATGGGTAAAAATATTGAACAACGAAACGGAGAGAGATGAAGATGAAGTCCTTGATCGCTAAAGCAGCTATTGCAGCCGTATTCGCCCTGGGCGCGGGCGCCGCCTCCGCGGCCGTGACCGTCAATTACGTCAACATGGACCAGTTCGCGGACCTGCCGAGCACCGACTGGGAGCGCGAAGAGGTGCTGAAGGGCCTGGCCGACTACATCAAGAAACTCGGCGCAGACCTGCCGGCCGGACAGGACCTGACCATCAACATCTACAACGTCGACCTGGCCGGCCGCGAATATCCAGGCAACCGTGCCAGCGGCGACATGCGCGTCCTCGAAGGCAAGTCCGACTGGCCGCTGATCGAGCTGCAATACAGCCTGAGCGCCAACGGCCAGGTGATCGACAGCGGCACCGCCCAGATCAACGACGTGAGCTACATGAACCGCATGATGAAGCGTTCCCAGGAAACCGACCGCCTGCGCTACGAGAAGCGCATGCTGCAAGCCTGGTTCAAGAAGACTTTCCTGGACAAAAAGCCCGGTTGAAGCGGCCGGATGGAAGAACGGCGCCGCGGCGCCGTTTTTTTTCGCCTGCCTTCTGCCCCTAACATCTGGATACAAAACTTCGACAAACCGGGGACTGGAAAGCCGGCGCAAAGGGCGTATATTCAAGATACGGATGCATATGAAACAAAGAAAGGAATTGCAATGAAAGCCTTGATCGGCAAGACGGCCCTCGCGGCAGTCCTCGCGCTGGGTGCCGGCGCCGCCTCGGCGGGCGTGACCGTCAATTACGTGGAGTCCGACAAGTTCGCGGACCTGCCGTTCGCGCCTTGGGAACGGAAGGAAGTGCTGGACGACCTGGCGAGCTTCTTTGCCGAACTGGGCAAGTCGCTGCCCGCCGGCCAGGACCTGACGGTGGACGTGACCGAGATCGACCTCGCCGGACGCGAGTACCCGAATTCGCGCGGCGCGCGCGACCTGCGCATCCTGAAGGGCGGCGCGGACTGGCCCATCATGGAGCTGCGCTACACCCTGAGCGCCAACGGCCAGGTGCTCACCAGCGGCAATGCCAAGCTGACCGACATGAATTACCTGGGCCGCGTCAACCGCATGTCCGACGGCGACCGCCTGCGCTACGAAAAGCGCATGATCGAGGACTGGTTCAACAAGACCATCCTGCAAAAGAAGTCCTGAGCGGCCTTTAACCTGCATGAAAAACGGCGCCGCGGCGCCGTTTTCCTTTTCTGCCTGCGATCAGCCGTTCTTCTCGACTCTGGCCCGGACCGCCGCCGCCTTCTCGGCCGCGGCCTTGACGATCGCCGCCGTATCCTTCACGGTGTAATCAGAGGGCACGGTGAACAGGGCGGCCGCCGGTTCTTCGCGCTTCAGGCTCTCGGCGCGGAAAACGAAGTCGCCGCTGCGCGGGTCGCTGCGCTTCTGGTATACCACGGCCTTCAGTTCCGGCGAGGTCCAGGTCTCGGTGCTGACCACGATCGGGTTGCGGTTGCCGATCTCGCCGGCCGGGATCTCATAGCTGCGCTGGACGCCGGTCGCCTTCACGCCGCTGAATTCGCGGGTGCCGAGGTCCCTGGTGTCGGCCTTCGAGGCCCATTTATGCTCGTCGAGCGCGCCGGCGATCATCGGCGCCACCCGCGCAGCAGCGTGCGCGCCCGCCACCTGGGCGATACGGATCTGCACGTCCTTGTGCTCGCCCGCGGCGCCGGCGGAGCGCTCGACCTGCTTGATGATGACGCGCTCGCCCTCGGGCAGCCTGCCTTCGCGGCGCAGTTCTTCGATCCTGATGCGTGCCTGGTCGGCGGCGATGCGGGCCTCGGCGCCGGCGACGCGCGCCTCGGTGGCCGATGCGCGTGCTTCGGCGGCGGCGGCACGGGCCAGTTGGCGCGCGGCGAGCGCCGTGGTATCGGGTGTCTTGATCTTGAGCGCGGTCTTGTCATGCGGGCGCAGGACGTAGCGCACGCCTTCCACCGGGTCGTGGATCGTCACGAGGCTCACTGCGCCGTCTTCGTTGCGCACGTCGGTGCGGGTGCGGCCGGCGCTGTCGCGGTAGCTCATCGTGCTGGTCTTGCGGACGATCTGGTTGCCGTCGCCCAGGGTCTGGATGCGTTCCGACACCATCTCGGCGCTGTACGGCGCGTTCTTGACCATGCGGGGATTGGCCATATGCACCATCGTCGCGCCGCCGGCGGCGGCGTGTGCGTCGCCGGCGCCGCGGGTCACGATGCGGCGCTCGACGCGCGGGTCGTCCTCGAAGCCCATTTCCCCGGCCAGGGCCGGCGCGAAGGCGCAGGCCAGCAGTGCTGCAATCAAGATCTTCGTGGTTTTCATCGTTTCCTCTTGTGGGTGATTGATTAAGGCCTAGTTGGCGGAAGTGAGCCGCACGGCCAGCGGATGGCCGTCGGCGGCAATCAGCATTTCGGCGCGCACGGTGTCGGCCGCGTTGTCCGGGCTGACGGTCACGCCGAGCGGCGCCAGCGCGGTGCGCGGCATCTCGGCCTCGACCAGCTGGGCATCGGGTTCGGCTTCGATCCGCTCGAGCGAATCGAGGGCGACGAAGGCGCCGCCGTTGTCGAAGCTGACCAGCGGCGGGCTGTCCACGCTCACCGCCTGGTGCGGCGACTGCGCCAGCAGCAGGACCACCGCCGTGAGCGAGCACAGGGCGCCGGCCGTTCCCCATTGCGGCAGGCTCAGGGCCTGGTACCAGCGGCGCTTCGGTGCGTGGTGCTGCGCGAAGGCCTGCAGCAGCTCTTTTTCCACGCAGCGCGGGGTGTCGATGCCCGCCAGTTCGCCGCGCAGGGCAGCGAAGGCGGCGTCAAGCCCGGCTTCCGGCTTCTCGTTCGTGTCCCTGAAATTCATGTCCATCTCATGCTCCATCAATTCGTGTGGCTTGCCGGCGCGTGCGCCTGGAGGCGCCTGGCCAGGGCCGCCCTGCCGCGCGACAGGCGCGAGCGGACGGTGCCGATGTCGACCTGGCAGACCATGGCGATCTCCTGGTACGACAGTTCATGCAGTTCAAACAGGATGACCACGTCGCGGTAGTGCGCCGGCAGCAGGCCCAGCGCGCGCCGCACTTCCTCGGCCGCCTCGTTGCCCAGCAGGCGGGCGAGCGGCTCGGCGCCTTCGCAGGCGATATCCAGATCCAGCTCGCCATCCTGATCCTCTTCCCCCCGGGGCTCGGGCAGCGCCACCTGGCGCCGGCGCGCTTCCTCCATCTTCAGGATGAGATTGCGCGCCACCCCGAACAGGAAGTGCTGCAGCTGGCCGCGCAGCGGATCGAAACCGAAGCGCCGGGTCAGCAGGCCCATGAAGGCTTCCTGCACCACGTCGGCCGCCATGTCCGCGGAACCGCAGCGCATCAGTGCGTAGCGGTACAGCGGCCCCTGGTGGCGCCGGTACAGCGCCGTGAAGGCGTCGGCGCGGCCCGCATGCGTCTGGCGCAGCAGTTCGTGGTCGGCGGTGTCGGAGGTGAGGGCGGTCATGGTCGTCATCTTTACCTGTATTCCGTCGACGGGGCAGGAAAGTTCCAACTATTTTGGAAACGACGAGAAAGCTTGGCTAAACATGCTCGCGGCATGCGCGAGTAGCATGGCCCGGCGGGTGCCGGTCAGGACAGGCTCGAGGACTGCCGGGCCATCGATCCGGCTCAGTCGACCCAGTTCACCCGGTCGAACTTGCCGCGGAACTCTTCCGGCATGGCGACGACCTCGCTGGTCTTGTAGTTGAAGAAGACGAAGCCTGACTTGGCCATGGCGATCAGCTTGCGGTCGCGCGGGCGGGTGATGCGGAAGATGATGTCGCCGCCGTACTTGTTGAAGTCCATGACCCCCACCTCGAACAGCAGCTGGTCGCGCGCATGCGCCTCGGCGCGGTAGGTCGTGGCCAGGTCGGTGACGATGATGCCGGTGCCGTCGCGCTCGGTCTCGGCGACGCCGAATTCGAACAGGAAGCGCGCCCGCGCCTCGGAAATCATCGAGATCATCGAATCATTCCCGAGGTGGTTGCCGGCATTGATGTCGGTGACGCGTACCGACATCGGGGTGGAGTAGTAGAACTGGTCTTCGGGGAAGGAAAGTTGTAATCGTGCCATTACTCTATTGTAAGCTCACGGAGTGGTCGAACGTACAATTCTATAGACGATGCCGCGCGACGTCATGAGATACAACTCGCCCTGGCCATCCTGCCCGAAAGAGACCACGTTGCCGATGTCGCCCACGCTCCAGTCGCGCTGCTCGCCGACGTTGCCGCCGCCGGCCAGGAAGCTCTTGAGGAAACCGCGGCAGAAATCGGAATAGAAATAGCGTCCCTGCAGCCCGGGGATCGCGCTGCCGCGGTAGACGAAGCCGCCCGTGATCGAGCAGCCGTTGGCGTCGTTGGTCCCGTGGTCGTACTCGAAAACGGGCAGGGTCAGGCCCGTGCGGTCGCAGGTGGCGGCGTTGTAGCACAGCGTGCCTTCCATCGTGTTCCAGCCGTAGTTCAGGCCGGCCGCGTCGGCCGCGCCGATGTTGACCTCTTCGCGCCGGTCCTGGCCGACGTCGCTCAGGTAGAGCTGGTTCCCGTCGAAGCTGAAGCGCCATGGGTTGCGCAGCCCGGCGGCCCAGATCTCGGCACGCCGCCCTGCCTGGTTGAGGTAGGGATTGCCGGCCGGGATCGCATACGGCTGGGCGGCGCTGGCGTTGCGCACGTCGATTCGCAGCAGCTTGCCCAGCAGAGAATTCAGGTTCTGGCCGTTGCGGTTGGGGTCGCCCGCGCCGCCGCCGTCGCCGGTGCCCAGGTAGAGGTAGCCGTCCGGGCCGAAGGCGACCTGGCCGCCGAAATGGTTGGTGAAGCCGGGGTGCGGAATGCGCAGGATGACCAGGCCCGAGGTCGGGTCGGCGAGGTTGGGATTGCTGGCGGCGCTGAAGCGCTCGATCACGATGTTCTGCTGCGGGTCGGTGTAGTAGATGTAGAAGTAGCGGTTGCCGGCGAACTGGGGGTCGAAGGCCATCGACAGCAAGCCGCCTTCGCCGCCGGTGAAGACGCGGCCGCTGATGTCGAGGAAGGGCGCGCTCAGGGTGTTGCCGTTGTCGACGATGCGGATGCGGCCAGCCCGTTCGACCACGAACAGGCGTGCGTCGCCTGCCGGGGCGGTAAGGAAGGTCGGGTTGTCGAGATTGGACGCCACCTGGCTCAGCGCGATGTTCACCGGCGCACCGCCATAGGCCACCGTGACGCTGGCGGTGGCGCCGGCCGTGACGACCGCGCTCTGGGTGGTGGGCGAGGCCGTGTAGGTGACGCCACCGGCGGTGACGGGCGCGGCGGTGACGGTGTAGCTGCCGGGCGCCAGGCCGGTCAGGGTCTGCGAGCCGGTCAGGTCTTGCTGGAAATTGCTGGGGCCGTTGACGCGCACCGAAGCGTTGGTGCCTGCGGGCAGGCCGCTGGCGGTGACGGCCAGGGTGCCGGTGGTGGCCGTCGGCGGCGGGTTCGGATTCGGGGTCGGGCCGGGGGTGCCGGGGCTGCCGCCGCCTCCGCCGCAGGCTGTCAGGCAGAAGCAAATGACGATCAACAAGGTGGTCCAGGCACGCATGACAGCCTCCGGGAAGCGGCATATCGGTACCTCATTGTGCAGCGAAGCGGCAAGCTATGCCATTGAAATTCGCCTGCCGTGCGCGCCTGCTAACGCGTCAGGCGGTACATCAACAGTGCGGCGCGGATCGCCGAACGCTCCAGCGAGCCCAGGTCGACCCGCTCGTTCGGCGAGTGCGCCCCGCCGCCGCTGGCGCCCAGGCCGTCGAGGCTGTCGATGATGGGGGCGATGAACTGGATGTCGCCGGCGCCGCGCGCCGTCGGCGGCACCGTCCCCACTGCGCCCAGGCCGGCATCCAGGCTGGCCTGTGAATACAGGTCGAGCAGCTTCAGGTTGCCCGGCGTGACCGCCATCGGCGGATAGGAATCGCGGAAAGTGATGCTGGCGCTGGCGCCCGGCAGGCTGTGCGCGACGATCTCGCGCATGCGCGCGTGGGCGCGGTCGCGCTGTGCGTAGTCGAGGTAGCGCAGGTCGCCGCGCACGGTCACCGTGTTGGCGATGACGTTGGTCTTGCCGGCCGCCGCCCCCTTCGCATTGGCTTCGTCGAAGGCGACGTCGGTGCCGCCCAGGATCACGCCCGGGTTGAAGGTCAGGCCCGGCTCGACTACCTGCTGGCGGAAGCCGTCGAGGATGCGCGCGGCCTCGTACACGGCGCCAAAACCGCCGGGGCCGAACACGCCCTGCGAATGGCCCTGGCGTCCCTTGACGTCGAGGTCGAAGGTGGCGGTGGCGCGCCGTCCCACCGTGGCCATGGGCTGGCCCTCCGGCCCGGTGACGGCCCCTTCGAAGCTGAGCGCGACGTCGCTGAGTTTCGCCAGTTCGACCATGTCGCGGCGCGAGACCTCGCGCGGGTGGCCGGCATCTTCCTCGTCGCCGGTGAACATCACGGTGACGGTGGCATTGTCCAGCGCGCCGGCACGGTGCAGGGCGCGCAGGGCGGCGATCACGACCACGTTCCCGCCCTTCATGTCGCCGACGCCCTGGCCGCGCGCACTGTCGCCCTCGCGTTCCCACAGCGGACCGGGGGCGTCCTGCTCGAACACGGTGTCGAGGTGGCCGAGCAGCAGCAGGCGTTTGCCTTGCTTGCCCATGCGGTTGGCGACGAGGTGGCCGGCGCGTTTCATGTCGCGCGGCATGTCGATCCACACGGTCTTGAAGCCGAGCGCTTCCAGCTCTTTCCGATAGACTTCGCCGACGGCGCGTACGCCCGCCAGGTTGAAGGTGCCGCTGTTGATGCGCGCGCTGCGCTCGAGCAGATTGATCGCCTCAGGGTGCCAGGCCCTGACCTCGTCGGCGATGCGCTGCTCGGTGGGCGCCAGGCCCTGCGCCTGTGCGGCCGTGGCGAGCAGGGCGGTCAATACGAAGGAGAGAGCGAGCTTGCGCGGCATGTCGGCATCCTGTGTGATGAAGATATGCAACTTTACTAGCTTCTCGCTCTGATGCACACTGCAAAGTCTCATCGCGAAAGGTTTGCCATGGCCAAGCTCGTATTCGGAATGAACCAGTCGCTGGACGGCTACGTCGACCACATGGCGTTTGCGCCCAGCCCGCAGCTGTTCCGCCACTTCATCGAGGAGGCGCGGGCGCAGACGGGCAGCCTGTACGGCCGCCGGATCTACGAGATCATGCGCTACTGGGACGAAGAGCATCCAGAGTGGAATGCGGACGAACAAGCCTTCGCGGCGGCGTGGCGCAGGCAGCCGAAGTGGGTGGTGTCGCACTCGCAGGCACCGGTCGGCCCGAATGCCCAGCTTCTCGAAGGCGATCTGGCAGGCGCGATCAGCAAGCTGAAAGCCGAACACGACGGAGAAATCGAAGTCGCCGGACCGGACCTGGCGCGCAGCCTCACCGAGCTGGGCCTGATCGACGAGTATCGCATCTACCTGCACCCGGTCGTGCTCGGGCAGGGCAAGCCTTATTTCGCCGGACCGCGGCCAAGGCTGCGCCTGCTGGCACACGACCGGATCGACGAGGATGTGATCAGGCTGCGCTACGTTCCCGCCTGACCATGGCTTGATGGAAGGATATTTACGGGATTCAAATAGTGCTAAGCTAAATCCTTTCATCACGCGAGGGCGATCATGTTCAAGAAACTGGCGGCGGAAGCACTGGGCATCAGCGATATCGGCGTCATCGTCGGGCCTGCGGACTACAGCAAGGTCGATGCCGACGATTACCTGTTCAACGAAGACGGCGAACAGATCTTCTTCCTCATCAAGAGCAAGAAGGACGAGTACTGCTTCACCAACCTCGCGCTGATCCACGTGGACGGCGACTCGGCCGTGTCCTCGAAGCGCTCGATCAAGCGCTATGACTACGCGACGCACCAGATCTCCGCGGTCAGCATCGAGACGGCGGGAACGCTGGACATGGATGTCGAACTCAAGTTCAATGTCGACAACACGGTGTTCTCGATCGACGTGAAGAAGACCTTCATCGAACAGCTCAAGGATATCTACAAGGCGCTGATCTCGATCGGCAAGCAGCAGAAGCGCGATGCGGCCTCACGCGACAATGCGCTGCGTGCGCTGGATGCCACGGCTTCGGTGCACAAGCTGAATGTCGCGCATGGCGAAGGCGGTCTGGTTACCCTGTACAGCGATCTGCTGGAGGCCTTGAACACGGCGATGTTCGAGACGCATACCAGGCGCGATTTCAGTGACGTGTTCGCGAAGTACATTCATAACTGAGCCCAGGTCCAACAGCCAGCGATGTGTTGCTCGTTACGGTGTGGACGAACGGGCACGCACCGCTATAACTAATGGAACTTTCTGCTTGCATTATTCATAAGATATCCCCTAGACTGGATCCGATCGCTCGCACTGGAGAAACCGCGCGAGCGATTCTATTCAACCGCTATCGATCTTGTGGCGCTATGACTGAAATACCTGCATTCATGGAATTTCTCGTTGACGAACGGGCGCCAGGCGTACCGGCGGAGGCCATTGCGGAAGTGCTGGACAGGCTGATCTGGTGTGTCGCCGACAATGGAGAGAAAATTCTCGAGGTGCGGGATAACTGGTTGCAGTCGGGAGACGAATACAGGATCGCGGTGGCCCTGTCGATGAACGACGTTTTCCCGTTCAACACCAGGCGGCAACTGGAGGAGGGGCTGGCCGGCATCGCCTTCCGCTTTCCTGGCTTGCGCGGCAAATGCGTCGAGTGGCTGGGTTATTCCAGCGAGCTGCCCTGAACCCTCGTTTCCTGCTTTCAGTCGCTGCCTAGCGCAACGCGCGTCGGCGCATCCCGCTCCACCCGCAGCGTCTCGCCCTCCAGCATCAGCTCCGTGACCTGGATCGTGCTGCGCCGCTGCTCGACCCCATCTTTCTTCGCATCCGACCCATGGCGTCCCGGATGGGTAAAGTAGAACAGCCACGCCCGGTCGCCCCTGACCACGACGTCGCAATGCCCGCCGATGACGCCGTCGTCGATTCCCGTTCCCGGCTGTTGCAGCAGATTGGCCGGCTGGCGCGTCCAGGTGCGCGCATCCGGCGAGCGGTACACGGCCAGTCCACGCCAGACGTCGGTGATCATCCACCATGCGCCGCGCCACTGGAATACTTTCGGCCCTTCGCCTGCCTGGTCGGCCACCACCTTGCCGCGGTCGGTCCAGCTGATCAGGTCCGGGCTGTCGGCGTAATAGATCGACTTGTGATCGCGCTCGTTGTTGTACCACATGCGCCAGCCGCCGCCGGGCAGGCGGGCGAGGCCGGCATCGATGACGCGGTCGGAAGCGAGCGGGATCTCGCGCGCATTGCGCCAGGTGCGCAGGTCGCTGCTGGTGAGGTGGACGATGCGGCGCGGGTGGTTCCAGTCCGTGAACACGCCCGGCACCACGGTCAGGAACATGTGGTAGCTGCCGTCGTCGGCGCGCACCACGTCGGGCGCCCAATGGGTCGGCTCGGCGCCGGCCAGCGCCGCCGGCAGTTCGATGTCGGCGGTGCCGAGGTAGCTCCAGCTGGCGCCCTCGTCGCGCGATTCGGCGATGCCGATCCGGGTGCCGTGGATCCACGATACCCCCGGAAGACCCGTGGCCGTGGCGCGGCGGTTGGTGTAGAACATCCACCAGCTGCCGCGTGCGGCATTGCGGATGACGACGGGATCGGCGGCGCCGTCGAATACCGGATCGCGGAACAGCGGCTTGGCGGCGAGCTTGCCGCGTTCAGGCACGGCCTGCTGGACCGGAGCGGCCGGTCCGGATTGCGCAGCCGCGAGCGCACTGGCGAGCATGGAAGCACAAACGAGGCAGCGCAGCAGGGGTGTCATTGGCATGGGTGGGGTAAGGAGCAGGGCAGAGGCCTAGTATCTGCATGCACGCCCGGACCAGTCAATCCTGGCGGAGCAGCTTGAAGAAAGAATCACGAAGCTGATCAGGTTTTTCCGGTTTAACGCTTTCTTAACGCGCCGCTAACGTCTGGATAATGCTGAGCTGTCCAGGATAACGCGCCAGCCAGGGGCTTGCGCTCCTGCTCATTCAAGCAGCTTTAGATCGGTAGAAATGGTCGTTCGAACCTCAGGTATCCGCAGCAAAATTCAATCATGCGGGGAGCGGCTCGCGCGCATCACCAGATGGGCCGGGCCCTATGCCGGGATCCTGCAGATGCTGATGATCGGGCTCGCCCTCCTGTCCCTGTCGCGCATCGCGCTCGTGATCTGGCAGTGGGAGAGGGTGCAGGCCACAGGCATGTCCAGCCTGATGTTGATACAGGGCGTACGTGCCGACCTGATTCTGCTGGGCTATTTCGCGGCAATTCCGCTATTGATCGCACCCTTCACCGCGCACCGGTCTTCCGCACGCTTCTGGAACGCCTTTGTCGCGTACTGGGGGACCTTCGCCCTCATCTTCATCCTCTTCATGGAACTGTCGTCGCCGCAGTTCATCATGCAGTACGATGTCCGCCCCAACCGCCTGTTCATCGAATACCTGGCCTACCCGCGCGAGGTGTTCGCCACCCTGTGGAAGGGCTTCCGGGTGGCGCTGATCGGCGGCGTCTGCATGACCCTCCTTCTCGGGGCGGCAATCGTCGTCCTGCTGCGCCGCGCGTCGACGCAGTCGGTCATGTGGCCCGCGCGTAAGCTGCTCCTGGTCTGGCCGCTGGCATGCCTCGTCGTATTCATGCAAGTACGCTCGACGACCGGGCATCGCCCGGCCAACCCGGCGATGTTCGCCCTCACCGGCGACGCCATGGTGAATTCCCTGATCATCAATTCGGGGTGGTCGGTCCTGACGGCCTGGCGCTCGATGCAGAATGAGGCGGTTTCCTCCGAGATCTATGGCGATATGCCACGCGAGCGGGTACTCGCGGAAGTGAGGGCAGCACCCTGGCTGCGCGACGCGCGCTTCGACAACAGCGCGCTTCCCACGATGCACCGGCAGGAAGCCGCGATCGCGCGTCCACGCCCGCTCAATCTGGTAATCATCCTGCAGGAAAGCCTGGGCGCGACCTTCGTCGAATCGCTCGGCGGCTTGCCTGTCACGCCCGAGCTCGAGAAGCTCAAGCATGAAGGATGGTGGTTCGAGCAAATGTACGCGACGGGCACGCGCTCGGTGCGCGGCATCGAGGCGGTGGTCGCCGGCTACGCGCCCACGCCGGCACGCAGCGTCGTCAAGCTGTCACTGGCCCAGCAGAATTTTTATACGCTGGCGGCCGGACTGGGGCAGCAGGGTTATCACACCGAGTTCGTGTATGGCGGAGAAGCGCATTTCGACAATATGCGCAGCTTCTTTACCGGAAACGGCTTCCAGAATATCGTCGACATGAAGGAAATGCGGCCTGCCTTTATCGGAAGCTGGGGCGCATCGGATGAAGACCTGTTCGACAAATCGCTGGAACGCCTCGCGCAGCTGCACGCTGAAAAGAAGCCCTTCTTCAGCCTGATTTTTACCTCGTCCAACCACGAACCCTTCGAATTCCCGGACGGGAAAATCGCACTGCACGATCCGGTCAAGCAGACGGTGAACAACGCAGTCAAGTATGCCGATTTCGCCCTCGGAAAATTTATTCGACAAGCAAAGAAGGAAGCGTACTGGAAAGACACGGTCTTCCTGATCGTTGCCGATCACGATAATCGGGTCTATGGCAATAGCCTGGTGCCGATCAAGAAATTTCATATCCCGGCGCTGATCCTCGGTGCCGATGTCCAGTCGAAGCGCATCGACAGCATTGCAAGCCAGATCGATCTTGCTCCGACCCTGCTGTCGCTGCTCGGTGTGTCGAGCGAGCATCCGATGATCGGCCGGGATTTCGTCCGTGACAGCACAGCCCCCGGCCGTGCCCTCATGCAGTTCAACAATTACTATGCCTGGCTGGAGGGTGGATCGGCGACCATCCTGCGTCCGGGACAGTCGCCGCTGCAGGCGGACTACCATGCCGCTACCGGTATACTGGATCCAAATATGGGCACCCCGGACCAGCAGCGGGTCGCGAAGGCGATGGCGCATGTGATGCTGCCGTCGCTGCTCTACCGCGAGCAACGCTACCGTTTGCCGCGTTGAACCGGTGTCCCGCCTGATTGCTCTAGAATAGCCGCATGCGCGTCCTCATCGTCGAAGATCACCCCGATATCCTCGCCAATCTCTACGGTTTCCTGGAACCGAAGGGCTACCAGCTCGACTCCGCCCGCAACGGCTATGGCGGACTCGCGCTCGCCTCCGAACACGATTACGATGTGATCGTCCTCGACGTCATGCTGCCCGGCCTGAACGGGCTGGAGCTGTGCCAGAAGCTGCGCACGGAACTCGGCAAGCTGACGCCGGTGCTGATGCTGACGGCGCGCGACACCTTGTCCGACAAGGTCGCGGGTTTCGACAGCGGTGCCGACGACTACCTGGTCAAGCCGTTCTCGCTGGTCGAACTGGAAGTGCGCCTGAAGGCGCTGGTACGCCGTTCCGCAGCCAGCCATACGGTCCACGCGGCCATGCGCTTCGGTGAACTCAGCTTCGAGCCCGATACCCAGGAAGCCTCGCGCGCCGGCGTTCCCGTGGTGCTGACGAAAACCGGCTACACCTTGCTGCGCTGCCTGCTCGCCGCCGCCCCGCGCATCGTGACGCGCGAGTCGCTCGAACATGCGGTGTGGGGCGACAACCGGCCCGACAGCGATGCGCTGCGCACGCATATCCACGCCCTGCGCCAGGCGATCGACAAACCCTTCGCCACGCCCATGCTGAAGACGGTTGCCGGCGTCGGTTACAAGCTGGTGCAGCCGGATGCGCCGGCTGGCGAGGACTCCGTCGCGGCGCGCGATGAAAAGCGCTGATTCGCTGCAGCGGCGCATCATCGTCGCCTTCCTGTTGTTCGGCATCGGCGCCTCGGTGTGCTTTGCACTGATCGCCGCCCTGGCGGTGGAAGGCATCGAGGTGGAGCTGGTGGACAAGCGCCTCGAGGCCGCCGTTGCCTGGGCCGCGCCGCGGCAGGCGGCGGGACTCGACGTCGACATGCCGGCCGGCCTGCGCTTCCACCGGGGTGCGGCGATTCCCCAGACGCTGCGCAATCTGGCGGACGGCGTGCACAAGGTCGACGTCGGCGATACGCGCCTGCACGTCCTGGCCGGGCAGGATGCGCGCGGAAGCTGGGTGCTGGTCGACCACGAGAGCGATTACGACAAGATCGAAGTGGTGGTGTATTCGATGTTTGCCGCAGCCTTCGCCGGCTTCCTGCTGCTGGCCGCCATGCTGGGCCGCTTCCTGGGCAGGCGGGTGGTGACACCCATCCGCGAGCTGGCGCAGTCGGTCGGCAACGACACGGCGTCGGCCGCCCTCACGGGGCGCAAGGATGAGCTGGGTGTGCTGGCGCGCGCCCTCGAGGCGCATACCAGCGAGCTGCGTGCCTTTCTCGATCGCGAACGCTATTTCACCGGGGACGTCAGCCACGAATTGCGCAGCCCGCTGACCGTCATCATGGGCGCCGCCGAGATCCTGATGCAGGGAGCCGACTCCCCCGCAGTGAGCGCACCGGCCGAGCGTATCTATCGGGCAGCGCGTGAAGCGGCTGAATGCATCACCGTGCTGCTCCTGCTGGCCCGTGCGCCGGAACTCGGCGACCAGGCTCCCGTTGCCATCGACGACATCGCGGAGGACGAAGTCGAGAAATACCGGCCGCTGGTCGCGGGCAAGCCGGTCTCGCTCCATTTTGCCGATGGCCCCGCGCTGGCGGTGCGCGCGCCACGCGAACTGTGCGCCGCCGCGATCGGCAACCTGGTGCGTAATGCCTGCCAGTACACCGACCAGGGGGAAGTCAGGGTCGTGCTGCTGCCGGGTGCGGTCGTCGTCGAGGACACCGGGCCGGGCCTGCCGCCCGCCGTCGTCGCGACCCTCGGCCGCGGCGGTGCCAGCCCGTCGACCGGATCATCGGGCACTGGCCTGGGCCTTGCCCTGGTGCGCCGCATCTGCGAGTTCCTGGATGCCGGCTTCGCCTACGCGGAACGCGAGGGCGGCGGCAGCCGCTTTACCATCAGCTTTCCCAAGGCCCTGACGAAAACTTAACGCCGCGCTGACGGAGCGATCACGGCCGTCACACTAAGCTTCACCGGTCACAGTCTCCCTGGTGAAACGAAGTGCCTGATTTTCTCTCCCGGCGTATCCACGTCAATTCGCTCGTCTTTTCCGTATCGCTGCTGCTGGCGTCCGTCGCCAACCTGCATTTCTGGTCCACCCTGATCGACGCACTCGGCGGCGCGACCCTGGCGCGCCTGCCCGTGTTGCTGGGCAGCTTTGCCATCGTGGTCCTGCTGTTCCATGGACTGCTCACGCTGGCGAGCTTCCGCTTCGTCGTCAAGCCGGCCCTGATGCTCGTCGTGCTGAGTGCTTCGGCAGCGGCCTGGTTCATTAACGAATACGGTATCGTCATCGACAAGGCGATCATCCAGAGCATCTTTGAAACCGATCCGCGCGAAGCTGTCGAGCTGCTCAACTGGCGCCTGGTGCTGTTCGTCGTGATGACGGGCGGCCTGCCGGCGATGCTGGTGGCCCGGGCGCGGGTCCGGTTTCCCACCGGCGCGCGCGGCCTTGCGCAGCGCGCCGGCATCGCCGCCGGCGCGCTGGCGCTGGCCGCACTGCTGCTGGTGATGCTGTTCAAGTCACTGGCGCCGGTCGTACGCGAGCATCGCGAACTGCGCTACCTGCTGACGCCGACGAACGCCGCGCAAGCGCTGCATGCGTACGTGCGCGGCAGGTCGCGGATCCCGGTCGTCGTTGCGCCACTCGGCCGCGACGCCGTAAAGGGCAGTCATTGGGCCGGACAGGCGCGCCGCACGGTGACCGTCATCGTGGTGGGCGAGACCGCGCGCGCACAGAATTTTTCACTGAACGCCTATGCACGGGACACCAACCCGCGGCTGACCCGGGAAGAGGGCCTGATCAACTTCGCCAACGTGCAGTCCTGCGGTACGGCGACGGCGGTGTCGGTGCCCTGTGTCTTCTCGGTGTTCGGACGCGAGCACTACGACGAGGACCGCGCCAGGCGCCAGGAAGGCTTGCTGGATGTCCTGTCGCATGCCGGCTTCGAGGTACTTTGGCGCGACAACAACTCCGGCTGCAAAGGCGTCTGCGACCGTATCGCGTTCACCGACCTGTCCACGCCACAGGCCGGCAATCACTACTGCGCCGGGGACGAATGCTACGACGAAGGTCTGCTGGAAGGCTTGCCCGCATTGATACGCGGATCCGGCAAGGATCTGGTCATCGTCCTGCACCAGAAAGGCAGCCATGGACCGGCCTATGCCCGGCGCTATCCGGCCGGTTTCGGCCGTTTCGGCCCCGTATGCGAGAGCAGCGAATTCGAGACCTGCACGCGCGAGTCGATCGCGGCGGCCTACGACAACACGATCCTCTATACCGATTATGTCCTGTCGAAGACGATCGACATGCTGCGTGTCGCCGCGCGGGAAGATGGCGTGGATACCGCCATGCTGTATTTTTCCGACCACGGTGAATCGCTCGGCGAGGGCAATATGTACCTGCACGGCGCGCCCTACATCGTCGCGCCCCAGGAGCAGACCCACGTGCCGATGATGTTATGGCTGTCCGATGGTTTTGCCGACCGCTTCCGCATCGACCGCGTCTGCCTGCGGGCGCGCCGGGATCAGGCGCTGTCGCACGACAACGTGTTTCATTCGGTGCTGGGCATGCTCGATGTCCAGACCGCCATCCTGAATCCGAAACTCGACCTGTTCCATGCCTGCGTTCGAAACGGCTGAGCTCAGCGAGGCGCAGGGCGAGGCCTTGATGTTATTGAGCACCAGGGATGGCATGTGGGCTGGCGCCCTGTTGTGCCTTGCAGCTGTGCTGGTCTTCGCCCTGGGACGATTCACCGATGTGGATCTGGTTCTGGCCGACGCCTTCTACGATGGCGCCACCGGCAGCTTTCCCTGGCGCGACGCCTGGCTGACCGACATCGTCGGCCACCGGATACTGAAGGCAGTGCTGGTCGCGCTCGCCTTGCTGCTCATCGCCGCCGCCATGCGCGGTGCTATCTGGCCGGAAACCATGTCCCCGCTGCGCAGGCTGCAGTTGCAGGTGATTGCCTGCTCCGCAGTGGTGGTGCCGCTCGTCATCAGCCTGCTCAAGCAACACAGCAATGCGCATTGTCCCTGGGATGTGACGCGCTACGGCGGAAGCCAGCCCTATGTCAGGCTGTTCGCGATGCTGCCGCCCGGGGCGCACCCCGGTCACTGCTTGCCGGCCGGGCATGCCTCGAGTGCGCTCTGGCTGATCTCGCTGGCCGTCTTGTGGCTGCCGGGACAGCGGCGCAAGGCGTGGCGCGCGGCTTGTGCCGCCGCCGGGCTTGGCCTGATGCTTGGATGGCTGCAGCAAATGCGAGGTGCTCACTTCCTGACGCACAGCTTATGGTCAGTCTGTATTGCGTGCGGCATCGTGTTGACACTGGTGATGCTGCTGCAAGCACTCAGGGTTGAGCAGCCGCGCGAGTGCGCGTCCTGGTGACGATGCCGGCAGGGTTGATCAGCACGACGAATTCGGCGAAGCGCCCGCCGCCGGCCGGGGACTGGTACACCCAGGCCTCGTAGCCGCTGTCGAACACCACGTTTTTGGTAGGCCCGAAGGCCGCCAGCAACTGCGCCTTGGTGGTCGTGCCGGGAACGACGGCCTGCTGCAGGCGCTCGGCCGCCACCTGGGCGCCGGGCGGCGCGGAGCTCGTGGCGCAGCCGGCCAGCAGCAGTGCAGTGAACAGGATGCGCTTCATGGCGCGTCCTCCATGTAATCGAATTCGACCAGGGTGTCGTTCGGCCAGGACTTGTCCCAGATCGGCGCGTAGAAGGTGCGGTCGAGCATGACCTGGCAATCGCAGAACTGCAGGTCGGCCCTGGTCTGCTCTCCACCCGCGTACAGCATGTTGAAGGGCAGGGTCTCGACCCGCTCGCCGGCACGCAGGCGCACCGCGAAGATCGGGCGCTCGGCGAAGAACAGGTAGTTGCCGTTCGGGCTGCCGCACACCTGCTCGGGCGTGGTCAGCGCGTTCGAGATCCAGCCGAAGATCGGGGAACTGTTGGACACCAGGCCGGCTTCGACGCCGACCAGGCACTCCAGGCGCATGTCGCCCAGGCGCCGCGTGCCCGTGGGCAGTCCGGGCGTGAGGATCTGGGCGCGCCAGGTCATGCTGGTGGTCTTGCGGTTGGCAACGACGGCGGCGTCTTCGCGCAGCGCGATGTCGTTGCGCGGCAGGACGAAGCTGTTGTCCTGCGCCACCGGCACCGGGACGCTGACGGAATCAGCCGCGATGCGCAGCGTAATCCCCGTCATGTCGACGGTGGGAAGGCGCGGCAGCAACTGGAAGCGCAGCGGCGCATTGGGCGCCAGGGCACGCTCGCGTTCGAAGCGTTCCATGCCCTTGATCATTTTTCTGTAGGATTTGTCGACCGGGTCGCGGGTGGATTGCACCTTGACGGTCGCGGGCTGCCCGGCCCCTTGGGCGAGGGCAGCCGCCGGCCCGGCCAGAACGGCCAGGCTGAGGATGACGCGGACCGGAAGCCGCGTCATGGGATCACCAGTAACGGACGCGGCCGGTGTCCATGTGGACGAACTGCGAGCTGTCGTAGTAGCCCACGCCGCCGCCCTTGAGGGACATGGCTGCCTTGTGCAGCATCTTCAGGTCCTTGCCCGGCAGCCGGATGTCGATCGCCTTGGCTTCCATGTGCAGGCTGCGCTTGGCGACACCGCCGCTGGCCGCGTGCAGCTTGGCGTTCGACTCCGGTGCGCGGTAACCGGAAATGATGTGCAGTTCGTGCTTGTTCTCCAGCTTTTCGTTCAGCTGGGTCAGCAGCAGCAGGAGTTCAGGGTCCATCTGCGCAACCTTGTTGGTGCGGTGGTCGCGCAGCACCTTGTTGATGTCCTTCATCGCATCAGGGATGAAATCGCCCTCGGCCCAGAACGTCGTGTTCAGCTTCTCGCCGGTATGCGTGTTATACAGGCGCAGGGTACGCTCGCCGGGAGCGGCTTGTGCCGTTTTGGCAAGTGCTGGGATGCTGAGGGTGGGCGTTGCGAGGAGGAGGGAGGACTTCAAGAAAGCTCGGCGTTGCATCATCGGATGGGATCCTTATGGCTGGTTCGCTCAAATGTGAATTCTACGCCGCTTGTGTTAAACGTGCAGAGAAAATGCTGGAAAATGCGGTAAAAACACCACTTTGTTAATGCTTTGATCAATCCCAGGAGATATTTCATGACGAGTTATCAAGAGATTGCCGTGTCCGTTGCCAGCTTGATCATGCTGTCAAGCGCGACTGCCATGGCGCAGGGCATCGAACCGGTGGCCGAGCCGCCCGCAGCCAAGGGATGGAAACTTGAAACCGTCGCCGACGATCTGCCGCAGCCCTGGGGCATGAGCTGGCTGGCCGACGGCCGCATGCTGGTCACCGGCAAGAAGGGCACGCTGCACCTCGTCGAGGGCAAGCGCGTGCAAGAGGTCGCGCTCGAGGGCCTGCCGTCGCTGTTCACCAGCGGCCAGGGCGGCCTGCTCGACATCGCCGTGCATCCGGCGGACAAGGGACCGAACCCGCGCATCTACATGACGATGGCCAGCGGCACCCAGGAAGAGAACCGCACGGTACTGGTACAGGGCGTCTTCGACGGCAAGCGCGTGCACGGCATCAAGACCCTGTTCACGGCCTCGCCCGCGAAGAGCGGCGGCCAGCACTTCGGCTCGCGCATCGTGTTCCTGAAGGACGGCACGCTCTTGATGAGCATCGGCGACGGCGGCAATCCGCCTGCCCGCGTGGGCAATATGCTGGCGCGCGACCAGGCGCAGAACGTCGGCAGCCACAATGGGGCGATCCTGCGCCTGACGGCCGAGGGCAAGGCAGCGCCCGGCAATCCGCTGGCGGGGCAGAAGGGCGCGCTGCCGGAATTGTGGAGCATTGGCCACCGCAACATCCAGGGCATGGTGCTCGACCCGAACGGCCGCGTATGGGCCAGCGAGCACGGCCCGCGCGGCGGCGACGAGATCAATGTGATCGAAGGCGGCAAGAACTATGGCTGGCCGCTGCAGAGCTATGGCCTGGATTACCAGACCCGCGAGCCGATCGGCAAGCGGGTGGTCGCCGGCATGGTGCAGCCGCTGGTCGTGTGGACCCCGTCGACCGGCGCCTCGGGCCTCGCGTGGTACACCGGCTCGGCCTTCCCGGCCTGGCGCGGCAGCCTGTTCTCGGGCGGGCTGGCGACCGAGGACATCCGCCGCGTGGCCTTCGACGCCGGCGGCAAGGTGGTGAAGCAGGAGCGCCTGGACATCGGCAAGCGGGTGCGCGACGTGCGCCAGGGACCGGACGGGCACCTGTATGCCATTACCGACGAAGCCAGGGGCAGCCTGCTGCGGATCGTGCCGCAATAAGCAGCCCACGCAACAGTTCGATGCACGGCGCATGGATTCCTCCTCCATGCGCAAACTATTCTTTGTTGCAACAACAAAAGCTGCCTAGAATGCAAGGATCACGGCAATCCGCCGTTATCCATCCTATCCGGATGATCCTTTGGAGGAGCAGCATGGCAGTAAGCATCCGTCGCAGTCTCCAGCTGGCAGCAGCGCTCGCGCTCGCCACTGGCGTATCCGCCGTCAGCGCGGCCCCGGCCAAACAGGCCAGCACGCCCGACATCCCCATCCCCGACGTCAAGTACACCAAGTTCACCCTGAAGAACGGACTGACGGTGCTGGTCCACGAAGACCACAAGACCCCGGTGGTGGCGATCAACACCTGGTACCACGTCGGGTCCAAGAATGAAAAGCCGGGCAAGACCGGCTTTGCGCACCTGTTCGAACACCTGATGTTCGGCGGCAGCGACAACTTCAAGAAGACCTACCTGAGCGCGCTGCAGGGCATCGGCGCCACCGACCTGAACGGCACCACCAACCAGGACCGCACCAACTACTTCCAGAACGTGCCGACCTCGATGCTGGACTATGCGCTGTTCGCCGAGAGCGACCGCATGGGCCACCTGCTCGGCACCGTCGACAAGAAGACGCTCGACCTGCAGCGCGGCGTGGTGCAGAACGAGAAGCGCCAGGGCGAGAACCAGCCGTATGGCGTGGCTTACGAACTGCTGGTGAACAATACCTACCCGGTCGGCCACCCGTACTCCTGGACCGTGATCGGCAAGATGGAAGACCTGGACGCGGCCTCGATGACCGACGTGCAGGACTGGTTCAAGACCAACTACGGTCCGAACAACACCGTGCTGGTGCTGTCCGGCGACATCACCCCGGAAGTGGCGCGTCAGAAGGTCGAGCAGTACTACGGCCACATTCCTCCGGGTCCGCCGCTGGCCAAGCATGAAGCCTGGATCGCCAAGCGCACCGGCACCCACCGCACCACCGTGCAGGACCGCGTGACGCAGTCGCGCATCTACCGCACCTGGAACGTGCCGGGCGCGAACACCCAGGAAGAAGCGGAACTCGACCTGGCGGCCCTGGTGCTGGGCGGCGGCAAGACCTCGCGCCTGTACAAGCGCCTGGTGTACAAGGACCAGCTGGCCACCAGCGCGGTCGGCAGCAACGACAGCTCGGAAATCGGCGGCCAGTTCGACCTGACCATGACCGCGCGTCCGGGCGCCGACGTGGCGAAGATGGAACGCATCGCCGATGAAGAACTCAAGGCGCTGATGAAGAGTGGTCCGAGCGAGGCCGAACTGCGCCTGGCCAAGACCACGATCCTGGCCCGCTACACCCGCATGATCGAGCGCGTCGGCGGCTTCGGCGGCAAGAGCGACCTGCTGGCCTCGTGCCAGACCTACACCGGCAACCCGGACTGCTACAAGGTCTACCTGCAGCGCATCAAGGACGCCACCCCGGCATCCGTGAAGAAGGCCATGAACGACTGGCTCAGCACCGGCGACTTCGTGCTGCAGGTCGACCCGTACCCGACCGGCCTGGCCGCCGGCAAGCCGGGCGTGGACCGCAGCAAGGAGCCGGCGACCGGCAAGCCGATGGCGCTCAAGCTGCCGGAAATGCAGAAGATGACGCTGTCGAACGGCCTGAAGGTCGTGCTGGCCGAGCGCCATGACGCACCGGTGGTGAACTTCCAGCTGCTGGTGGACAGCGGCTACGCCTCGGACGCGGCGGACAAGCCGGGCGTCGCCAGCCTGGCGATGCGCATGCTCGAAGAGGGCACCCGGACCCGCAAGTCGCTGGAGATCGGCGAAGCTTTCGAGAGCCTCGGTGCGCAGTTCGGCGCCGGCGCCAACCTCGACAGCGGCATCGTGTACATGAACGCGCTCAAGGCGACCATGCCGCAGGCGCTGAACCTGTACTCGGACCTGGTCCTGAACCCGTCCTTCCCGCAGAACGAGTTCGAGCGCCTGCAGAAGGACCGCCTGGCCGCGATCGCGCGCGAGAAGACCGTGCCGCAGACGATGGCGCTGCGTGTCCTGCCGAGCATCCTGTACGGCCAGGATCACCCGTATGCCAAGCCCTTCACCGGCACCGGCACCGAAGCGGCCGTGCAGCGCATGACCCGCGACGACCTGGTCAAGTACCACGCCACCTGGTTCAAGCCGAACAACGCCACCCTGCTGGTGGTGGGCGACACCACGCTGGCCGAGGTCAAGCCGATGCTGGAGAAAGCCTTCGCGGGATGGAAGGCGGGCGAGGTGCCGAAGAAGGTGCTGGCTGAGGTCGCGGCGCCCGCGAAGAGCGTGGTCTACCTGCTCGACCGTCCGGGCGCGTTGCAGAGCGTGATCGTCGGCGCCCAGCTGGCGGTGCCGCGCAAGCACGCGGACGCGCTGCCGCTGGAAATCGTCAACCACCTGTTCGGCGGCTCCTTCAACTCGCGCATCAACATGAACCTGCGCGAAGACAAGCACTGGTCCTACGGCGTGCGCAGCTCGCTGCAGGCGGCCCTCGGCCAGCGTCCGTTCATGAGCGTCTCGCCGGTGCAGACCGACAAGACCCGTGAAGCGATGCAGGAACTGGTGCGCGAGTACCGCGACATCGCGGGCGGCAAGCCGATCACGGCGGAAGAGCTGAAGGCCGCGGTCGACAACAACACGCTCGGCCTGCCGGGCGGTTTCGAGACGGCCGGCCAGCTGACCGGCGCCTACACCAACATCGTGCAGTACGGTCTGCCGGACGACTACTACAACACCTACACCCAGAAGGTCTTGTCGCTGTCCCCGGAGCAGGCCAACGTGCTGGCGGCGCGCAGCTTCACGCCGGACCGCCTGGTGTGGGTCGTGGTGGGCGACATGAGCAAGATCGAGTCGGGCATCCGTGCGCTGAACATCGGCGAAGTCCGCAAGATCGACGCCGACGGGAAGCCTGTCCAGTAATCCGTAGGGTGGGCGGCTTGTCCGCCCACGCGGCGATCGCTATCGGCTCCGCTGTCGCGCCGGATGATCTCGCGTCTTACTATCACCGCGTGGGCGGGAAACCCGCCCACCCTACATGTCTTCGAACAGCGCCGTCGCGATCTTCGCCTGCTCCGATTGCGGCATGTCGGTGTTGTTCAGCAAGACCACGGCCCGGCCATCCGCCGGGTCGTAGGCAAGCAAAGTCTTGTAGGCCCCGATGGCGCCCGCTTCCCACGCAAGGGAGCGGGCGCCTTTTTTCGTGGTGACGGTTTTCACCTTCCCGCCCAGCGCGTAGTCTTCGGACGCGACCACCACGGTGTGCAGCTCCTTGCGCGCCTTATCCGACAGCAGTTTGCCAAGGTAGACCGTATCGGCGATCTTCACCAGGTCGCTGGCCGTGCTGTACAGCGTGCCGCTGGCCGCGATCATCGGTGGCACCGGCGAGGTCTTGCGCTGGCCCGCGGCGTTGTAGGCGACCGCCATGCCGACTTCATCCTCGTAGCCGGTGGCGGCGAAACTCGTGTCGCGCACGCCGCTCGGGGCCAGCACCAGTTCTTCCACCGTTTCCGTGAACGGCTCCTTGCGGGCGCGCTCGACGACGGCCGCAACCAGGATCCAGTTCGTGTACGAGTAATCCCAGTGTTCTCCCGGGGGCGAGGACGGCGTACCCGTGCCGAAGCGCAGGGCCGCCTCGACCGGGCCGATCTCGAGCTTCTCGACCGCCCGGTCTTTTTTCAGGGCGTCAAGCAGGCCATTCGGGATGCCGCTGCGGTTCGACATGAGCTGGCGCAGCGTGACCGCGCCATTGGGCGCCGGCAGTTCCGGCAGGTGGCGCGAGATCGGCGCGTCGAGGTCGAGCGTGCCCATGTCGGCCAGGCGCAGCACGGTGACGGCGGTGATCCATTTCGTCATCGAACCGACCAGGAAGCGCGTGTCCTTGGTGATGGGCTGCTTTTCCTCGCGCAGCGCCAGGCCGCTGGCATGCACCGCCAGCGTCGCGCCGGCATGCTTGCGCACGGCCACCACGCCGCTGTAGTCCGTCGGTACATGACGATCGATCAGCGGTCCGGTTGTCAGGTTGGCCACGGCGGCGCAGCCGGGCAGCAGGACGAGGCTTGCGGCGAGCGATGAAAGTTGGATGAACTGGCGACGTTGCATGCTTGCTCCAGATAGAGTGGGTCGGGGCATTGTAGCCGCATGCCGGCGTGCGCCGTGCCGTACACGAATCGGCAATACTGCGCCAAGGAGGAAACCATGGACGAACAATCCCTCAACATGGCGCGCACGGCCCTGGTGCTGATCGACCTGCAGAACAGCAATGTCGGCCGCGAGCTGGCGCCCTATACCGCCGAGCAAGCCGTCGGCAACTGCGTGCTGCTGGCCCAGGAAATACGCGGCCGCGGGGCGATGGTGGTGTATGTGCGGGTGCTGGTGAACGAGCTGCCGACGCCGCTGGCCGACGCGCCGATGCGCCCGCCGGGGGCCGCCGCGCCGCCCTATGATGCTTCGGAACTGGCTGCCATGGCCGGCGTGGAGGCGACCGATCTGGTCGTGACCAAGCGCCAGTGGGGCGCGTTCTACGGCACCGAGCTGGACCAGCTGCTGCGGCGGCGCGGGATCGATACCCTGATCCTTGGCGGCATCGCCACCAACTTCGGGGTCGAGTCGACGGCACGCGCGGCCTTCGACCGCAGCTATAAGCTGGTGTTCGCGGAAGATGCGATGACCAGCATGGATGCGGAAGCGCACCACTTCGCATGCAAGCACATCTTCCGGCGCATGGGCAGGGTGAGGTCGACCCGCGCCGTGATCGACATGCTGCAGGCCGGGACGGGAGATGCGTAAAGGGCCTTAGCCCTTTTTGTGGATCTCGGCCGTGATCTCGTAAGCGCGCAGGCGCGCCGCGTGGTCGTAGACCTGCGAGGTGATCATCAGCTCGTCCGGCCTGGTGCGGGCGATGAAGCTGCGCAGCTGGCTTTCCACCGTGGCCGGCGCGCCGATCGCGGTACAGGACAGTACGCTGTCGAGCATCATGCGTTCTGCCGTGCCCAGGCTTTCGAGATAACCCGGCACGGGCGGCTGCAGCTTGCTGGGGCGGCCGCTGCGCAGATTGACGAAGGCCTGCTGCATCGAGGTCGCCAGCACTTGTGCTTCCTCGTCGGTATCGGCCGCGAACACGTTATAGCCGAGCATGATGTAGGGCTTGTCGAGCTGCTTCGAGGGCCGGAAGGTCGAGCGGTAGAGCTCGATCGCTTGCAGCATCATCTGCGGCGCGAAGTGCGAGGCAAACGCATAGGGCAGGCCGAGCGCCGCCGCCAGCTGGGCGCCGAACAGGCTGGAGCCGAGGATCCACACCGGCACGTCCAGGCCCGCGCCCGGCACCGCGCGTACCTGGCGGCGCGGCGAGTCGGCGAAATAATCCAGCAGCTCGACGACGTCCTGTGGGAACTCGTCGGCATCCGAGGCCAGGTTGCGGCGCAGCGCGCGTGCCGTGGTGTGGTCCGAGCCGGGCGCGCGGCCCAGGCCGAGGTCGATGCGTCCCGGGTACAGCGATTCGAGCGTGCCGAACTGCTCGGCGATCACCAGCGGCGAATGATTCGGCAGCATGATGCCGCCGGCGCCGACGCGAATGGTCGAGGTGCCGGCCGCCACGTGGCCGATCAGCACGGCGGTGGCCGCACTGGCGATGCCCGGCATGCCGTGGTGCTCCGCCAGCCAGAAGCGCTGGTAGCCCCAGCGCTCGCCGTGCTGGGCGAGATCTAGTGAACGGTGGAAAGAAGTTGCCGCATCGCTGGCTTCGACGATGGGCGAGAGGTCGAGGATGGAAAATGGAATCATCCATAAATCATACGCCGATGCGATTTTTCGCGTGCGCGGCTACTGGGAAATTGCTCATCGTAAAGATTGACCCGTGGCAGACCCGTCCTTATGATCAGGCGACAATCCGAGCCACCATTATCCCTGTCCAATGTCCAGAATCCCGACTTCGCCATGCCGCCGCGCCGCCATCCTTGCCACCCTGAGTGCAGCCCTGCTGGGCGCCGGCTGCGCGCAGCTGCCGGGGCAGGGGAGCGTTATGCGCGCTGAACTGCGCCTCGATGGGGTGAAGCTGGCCGGGATCGACCACGCCATCCTGGAAAACATCGCCGCGCGCAAGCTGCCCGGCGCCGTGTTCCACCTGGAGCGCGAGGGCGCGGTCTACGAAAAAGCCTACGGGCGCTTCACCTACGATGAAGGCGCGCCGCCCGTCACGCCGGACACGGTGTTCGATGCCGCCTCGCTGTCCAAGGTGCTGTCGACGGCGACCTCGGTGCTGTTGCTGGCCGAGGAAGGAAAGCTCGACCTGGAGGCGCCGTTGGTGCGCTACTTCCCGGAATGCACCGGCGGGGGCAAGGAGGCGATCACCGTGCGCCAGCTGTTGACGCATTCGTCCGGGCTGCCGGCGGGCCTGCCGGCCAGGCCGGCCTGGGCGGGCAAGGAGTCGGCCCACGCGCTGGCCTGCAGCCAGGCCGTGACGCACGCGCCGGGCAGCTTCTTCCGCTACTCGGACATCAACTATATTTTGCTCGGGCAGCTGGTCGAACGGGCAGCAGGCATGCCGCTCGACCGCTTCGCGCAGCAGCGCATCTTCACGCCGCTCGGCATGCGCGACACCGGCTACCGTCCACTGGAGCGCATGGCGGCCGCGCGCATCGCGCCGACCCAGCGCGGCGCCGATGCCGTCGCCGGCACGGCCCTGCACGGCGATCTGGCGCCGGGCCAGTTGCTGGCAGGCGTGGTGCATGACCCCACCGTGCGCCGCATGGGCGGCGTGGCCGGTTCGGCCGGCGTGTTCTCCACCGCACGCGACGTGGCGCGCTTCGGCCGCATGCTGGCAAATGGCGGCGAGCTCGATGGCGTGCGCGTATTGAGGGAGGAAAGCGTGCGCCTGCTCACCACCGTGCAGTCGCCGCCCGGCCTGGCCCTGCGCGGCATGGGCATGGACATCGATTCGCCCTATGCGCAGCGCCCGCGCGGCAGCGTGTTCCCGGTCGGCTCCTACGGGCATACCGGTTTCACCGGCTGCATCCTGTGGGTCGATCCGCAATCGCGCAGCTTCTACGTGTTCCTGTCGAACCGCGTCTACCCGGACGACAAGAGCAACGTGCTGGCGCTGTACACCCAGCTCGGGACCCTGTCGGCCCAGGCGGCCGGTGTCGCAGCAGCGGCTGCGGCCGCAAGCGCGGCGGCTGCACCGCGCTGAGCAGACTTTTAGTAGTAAGGATTCTTTTTCCGGGAGGCTACCGTGCGCCTCCCTCCATGTCGCCTCTCTAAACTCGGAAGCCTAAATTCAATATCTTATTGATATTGTTGAGTATTTTGCCCCGAAGACAAATTTTAGGAGATCGATATGAAGATGAATAAGCTGTTGAAAGGCCTGCTCGGCGCTTCCGTTGCCGCCGCCATGTTTGGCGCCACCACCGTCCACGCGCAGTCGTCGGACGGCACCCAGAACACGCGCGGCGCCGGTACTGCTAGCAACAGCCAGAGCGCCAACGCGAATGACCAGAGCAGCATGAACGACCAGAGCCACGGCAGCTCGTCGGCCAGCGCTACCGGCAGCTCGCAGAAGCAAGACAAGAAACGCAGCAAGAAGCACAAGGACCACAGCACCAGCGGTTCGAGCCAGAGCGGCAGCATGAACTCGAGCGGTTCGAGCAGCTCGGGCAGCATGAGCGGCACCAGCGGTTCGAGCGGCACCAGCGGCACCAGCGGCACCAGCGGCACCAGTGGCACCAGTGGCACCAGCGGCACCAGCGGCACCAGTGGCACCAGTGGCACCAGCGGCACCAGCGACTGGAGCTCGGGCAGCTCGGGCGTCGAAGCCGGCCGCACCAGCACCGGCCGTTCGAGCGAGCCGGAAACCCGCAGCTCGACCAGCGGCAGCAGCGGTTCGATGGGCACCAGCGGTGCATCGGGCACCAGTGGTTCGATGGGCACCAGCGGTGCATCGGGCACCACCGGCACCACCGGCACCACCGGCAGCAGCTCGATGGGCACCGGTGCCACCGGCACGACCAGCGGCTCGATGGGTACCGGCACCTCCGGCAGCATGGGCACCAGCGGTTCGACCGGCACCATGGACGCTACCGGCCGCAGCGGCACCACCGGCACGACGGGTACTACCGGCACCTCCGGCACCTCCGGCACCTCCGGCACTACCGGAACTACGGGCACCACCGGCACGACGGGCACCACCGGCACCGGCACTACCAACACCACGCCTCCCACCGGCAGCAGCGGCCGCGGCTACTGATCCGCAGCCACCTCGATGCAGTCCTGACGGGCTGCATGCTGCGGCACCAGCCTTCGGGCTGGTGTCGTCGTTTACGGCCTCGTGTTCAGCCGGCGAGGGCCGGCCTGGCCTGCGGCGCGCGGCGCAGGCCTGCCGCGGCCTCGCGCTCGTCGAGACGGAAGGTGGCCACCAGCTGCGACAGGGCCTGCGCCTGTTCGCGCAGCGAGTCGGAAGCTGCCGCCGCTTCCTCGACCAGCGCAGCGTTTTCCTGCGTGACCTGGTCCATCTGGGTGACCGCCTGGTTGATCTGCTCGATGCCCAGCGACTGCTCGCCGCTGGCGGACGCGATCTCCGCCATGATGGTCGAAACCCCGGCGATGCCGGCCACGATTTCTTCCATGGTGGCGCCGGCCTGGGCGACCAGTCGGCTGCCTTGCTCGACCTTGCCGGCCGAATCGGCGATCAGGGTCTTGATCTCTTTGGCTGCGGTGGCGGAGCGCTGCGCCAGGGCGCGCACTTCCGAGGCCACGACCGCGAAGCCGCGTCCCTGTTCGCCGGCGCGCGCGGCTTCCACCGCCGCGTTCAGCGCGAGGATGTTGGTCTGGAAAGCGATGCCGTCGATGACGCCGACGATCTCGCCGATCTTCTGCGAGGCGCCGCTGATGTCGGCCATGGTGCGCACCACCTCGCCCACCGTCTCGCCGCCGCGCGCGGCGCTGCCGGAGGCGCTGCGTGCCAGCGTATTGGCCTGCTGCGCGTTGTCGGCGTTCTGGCGCACGGTCGACGTGAGTTCCTCCATCGAGGCCGCGGTTTCTTCCAGCGAGCTGGCCTGCTCTTCGGTGCGCGCCGACAGTTCCAGGTTGCCGCCGGAGATCTGGTGCGAGGCCGTGGCGATGGTGTCGGTGCCGCGCCTTACTTCGCTCACGATGCCGCGCAGGCTGTCGCGCATGTCTTTCAGGGCCGTCATCAGCTGGCCGGTCTCGTTGCGGGCCTCGGCCTCGATGCGCCCGGTCAGGTCGCCGCGCGCGACCTGCTGCGCCACGCCCAGCGCCCGTTGCAGCGGCCCGGTGATGGCGCGCATGATCAGCCAGGCTAAGGCCAGGCCGGTGGCGACGGCGACCGCGCTCAGTGCGAGCTGGACGTTGCGGCTGTTGTCGACGTAGCTGTCGATGGATTCACCCTGAGCGGCGAGCGCGCGCTTCTGGTAGGCGACCATCGCTTCCAGGCTGCCGACGTAGGCATTCACCTTCGGCAGCATGTCGGTCTCGAAGAAGCGCGCGGCCGACTCAAGCTGGCCTTCCTTCTTCTGCTTGAAGGCTTCGGCGCGCGCCTTGCGGTAGGCTTCGCGGCTGGCGACGATGCGCTCGAACAGGCGCTTGCCTTCGGCATCGTCCTTAACCGCATCCTGGACCTGCTTCTGCAGTTCGTTGGCGCGCTCGGAGGACTTGGCGACGGCGTCCAGGAAGAACTGTTCAGTCGCCGGGTCGTTCAACTTGGCGATGGCGATGGTGCGTGCCGCGTTGACTTCGATGACCGCCTTCCATTCCTGCAGCAGGTTGGATCTGCGGATGCCGTCACGGGTGAGTTCGTGCGTCATCTCGTTGGCGGTGTGCATGGTGGACAGCGCTACGCCGGTCAGTGCCAGCATCAGGGCCAGCACCGCGCCGAAACCGAGGGCCAGCAGGCTGCGGATCTTCATTGTCTCGAGCTTCATATTTTTCTCGTCGAATCGGGGTCAAAGCGCGTACGCGCGCCGGGAGCAAGCGCGCTGCCCGTCTTGACGAGTATGAAGTTTCCACACAGCATGTCCACGTATTTCCACATTTTTGCAAGGTGGACATGGCCGAGCTGTGACAAATACAACGGTTCGTTAGCGCTCCGTCAACGCACGCTGCGCCCGCGCGTGCCGGGACGCGGCGTGCGCGGCGGCGGCGTCTCGTCGGCCAGCTCGAGCTTTTCGAGCGGCTCGGGCGCCGGCCCGTGCAGCACATTGCCCTCGATGTCGAAACGCGAGGCATGGCAGGGACAGTCCCAGGAGCGCTCGGCCGAGTTCCAGTGCACGGCGCAGCCCAGGTGGGTGCACTTGGCCGACACCGCGTGCAGGCCGCCCTGGGCGTCGCGGTAAACGGCGATCTTGCGCAGGCCGTCGCGCACCACCGCGCCTTCGCCGGCGGCGATCTCGTGGACCGAGTCGACGTCGCCCCCGGTCAGCCATTCGCCGTAGCGCGCCAAGGTCTTGGCCTGTTCCGAGGCGAAATCGGCCAGCCCGTGCACCGGCTTGCGCGAAGGGTCGTACAGCGCTTCCCACGGGTTGTCGCGGCGCGCCACCAGGTCGCTCACCAGCATGGCGCCGATGGTACAGTGGGTCATGCCGTTGCCGGAATCGCCAGTGATCAGGTAGACGTTGTCGTCGTCCATCGGATTGCGGCCCAGGTAGGCCAGGCCGTCGGAGGGCTCCATCACCTCGCCCGACCAGCGGTAGGCGACCGCGCCGGCCATCGGGAAGTGCTCGCGGGCCCAGCGCTCGATTTCGTCGTAGCGGTGCTCGGGGTGGTCGTCCTGGCCGGTCTTGTGGTCGGCGCCGCCGACCACCAGGATCTCGTGATCGAGTGCGGCATCGGGAGTCTCCAGGCGCACGTAGTAGTAAGGGTCGCCGGTATCCCACAGCAGGATGCGCGGCAGCGCGCCGCGCGGCACCCGCAGGCCGACCACGTAGGTGCGGTAGCCGGCCTGCTTGGTATGCATCACGACGCGGTCGTTGAAGGGCGTGTGGGTGGCCAGCACCACGTGGCGGGCGCGGATCTCGCCATGGTCGGTGGAGACGGTCTGCTGCTCGTGGTCGCCGCGCACGCGGTGCGCATGGGTGGACCCGAAGATGCGTCCGCCGTGGCGCTCGATGGCGCGCGCCAGGCCGGTCAGGTACTTCAGCGGATGGAACTGGGCCTGGTTCGCATAGCGCACGGCGGGTCCGGTGTCGAAGGGCAGGCCGGGCACCCCCGGCAGGAATTCCACCGCCACGCCGGCCCGGGCCGCGCTCTGGTATTCCTTCTCGAGGTCCTTGAAGCCGTTGCCGGGCAAGGCATACAGGTAGCCGTCGAGGCGCTCGAATTCGCAGTCGATGCCGTCCTCGGCCTTGATACTGGCGGCAGTCGATTCGACCAGGTCGATGGCGCGGGCAAAGCTGTCGGCCACCAGGCGCGCGCTGGCGGCGCCGAACTTGTCGTGGATGAAGCCGTACCACTCGTCCGGCGGGAACAGGTGGGCGGTGGTGCGCCCGGTCTCGCCGGCGCCGATGCCGAGGGCGTCGATCACCGCGACCTTGCGGCCCTCCCTGGCGAGCAGGTAGGCGGTGGTGAGGCCGGCGATGCCGGCGCCGATCACGCAGATCTCGGTGTCGAGGTCACCGGGCAGGGGAGGACAGGTGGGGACTTCAGCGGTATCCATCCAGACCGATACCGAAGCGCCATTGGTGGAAGCTGTCATGTCGCACTCCTTTATGAGCATCGAAGCTGGAGATAGTCTACTGTGGCGCGCAAAAGCCGGGAGCACGATGGCGCCGGGCCGGCTGTGGCAAGGGCGCCGCACCCGTCGGCAAAGCCGTCAATTTCTCGTTGCAAAGCCCTTTATGTGGCGTAGAATCAATTTAGATTGCTGACAAGAACTACGCTCCACGAAAGCCGAACATGGATCTCGCCGTTCCCTCCGAAGTGCGCGCACCGGGCGCCATGAAGCTGTCCGAACTCATCGGCGCACTCAGCTACGCGCTCGACATCACCGAAGGCCAGCCGCCCGGCCATTGCGTGCGCGTGTGCTGGATCGGCATGCACATCGGCCGCGCGGTCGGGCTGCCGGAGGAGCATCTGTGGGAGCTGTACTACACCCTCTTGCTCAAGGACCTCGGCTGCAGCAGCAATGCCGCGCGTATCTGCGAGCTCTACCTGACCGATGACCTGGGCTTCAAGCGCGACTTCAAGACCGTCGGCGACAGCCTGCCGCAGGTGCTGTCCTTCGTGCTGTCCCACACCGGGCTGAAGGCCGGCTTGGCCGAGCGCTTCCGCAGCGTGATGACGATCCTGCGCGACGGTCCCGCGATCGCCCAGGACCTGATCGCCACGCGCTGCCAGCGCGGCGCCGAGATCGCGCGCCTGCTGCGTTTCCCCACCGGTGTCGCCTGCGGCATCTACTCGCTCGACGAACACTACGACGGCAAGGGCAAGCCCGACCGCCGGGCGGGCGAGGCGATTTCCATCTACGCGCGCATCGCGCTGCTGGCCCAGGTGATCGACGTGTTCCACACCGCGGCGGGGCGCGACAGTGCCCTGCGCGAAGCGCGCTCCCGCGCCGGTACCTGGTTCGATCCGCGCCTGGTGCGCGTCTTCGAGGAGGTGGCGGCGAATCCGGCCTTCTGGGACGTGCTGGCCTCGCCCGGCGTCGACCGCGCCGTGGCCGAACTTGAACCGGCCGGGCGCGACATCACGCTCGACGACGACTACCTGGACGACATCGCGATGGCCTTCGGCCAGGTGGTGGACGCCAAGAGCCCCTACACGAGCGGGCACAGTGCGCGGGTGGCGCTGTACACCGACATGATCGGCGAGGCGCTGGGCCTGGACCCGCAGCGCCGGCGCTGGCTCAAGCGCGGCGCGCTGCTGCATGACGTCGGCAAGCTGGGCGTCAGCAACAGCGTGCTGGACAAGGCGGGCGCGCTCGACCGCGAGGAATGGGAGGCGGTGCGCCTGCATGCGGCCTACACCGAGACCATCCTGGGCCGCATCAACGCCTTCGCCGAACTGGCGGCGATCGCCGGCGCCCACCACGAGCGCCTCGACGGCAGCGGCTACCCGCGTGGCCTGCAGGGCGATGCGATCGGCCTCGAAACCCGCATCATCACCACCGCCGACATCTTCGACGCCATCACGGCAGAGCGGCCCTACCGCGGCGCGATTCCGGTCGAGCAGGCGCTGGCCATGATGGAAAAGACGGTGGGCAGCGCGCTCGACCCGGCCTGCTTCGCGGCCTTGAAGGCTGCCGTCGCCAGGGTGCCCTTCCCGTAAATCAGGAATTCTGTTCGTCATAGCAAGATTTGACAAACATGGTCGTTTAAGTAACGACACAATGCCTCCCACACATCAAGAACGAGCGGTTCCGGCGGTCAGCGGAACCACCACACAAGTTTGGGAGATGACATGAACGAGAAGACGGCAGGGCAGCAGGTCAGGCGCACCGCGATCGCGGCGGCAGTGACGGTATTGGTGATGGGGATGGCCGGGCAGGCCGCGGCGCAGGAGCCGGTCGAGCCCCAGACCGTGGTGGTGACCGGCGTGCGCGCCGCCCTGGAACAGTCGCTGCGCCAGAAGCGCAATGCCGACGCGGTGGTCGAGGTGGTCACCGCCGAAGACATCGGCAAGATGCCCGACAAGAACGTCGCCGATGCCATCCAGCGCCTGCCGGGCGTGAATACCCAATCCTCGGCCGGCGGCGAAGGCGGCTTCGGCGAGAACGACCGCGTCAGCCTTCGCGGCACCAGCCCGAGCCTGCAGCAGACCCTGTTCAACGGCCACGCGATCAGCACCGGCGACTGGTTCGTGCTGAACCAGATCGGCGGCAACGTGGGCCGCTCAAGCAGCTTCTCGCTGCTGCCGTCCGAACTGGTGGGCTCGATCGTGGTGCAGAAAAGCCCGACCGCCGACCTGGTCGAAGGCGGCGTCTCCGGCGCCATCAACGTCATCACCCGCCGCCCGCTCGACTTCCGCAACCCGCTGACCGTGGAAGGCTCGATCCAGGCCAACTACAACGACCTGTCGGAGAAAACCGAGCCGCACCTGTCCGCCCTGGTGAGCTGGAAGAATCCTGCGAATACCTTCGGCGTACTGCTGCAGGGCTTCTCCGAGAAGGCCAGCGTGCGCCGCGACGGCCAGGAGATCCTCGGCTACACCCCGATCAGCCCGACCAGCGCGGCCGTCGCCGCCAATCCGGCGCTGCGCGGCGTGGTCATCCCGACCTTCATCGGCGCCGCGCTGTTCGAGCAGACCAAGAAGCGCCAGGGCGGCGCCTTCGACGTCGAACTGCGTCCGGCGCGCGGCACCAGCATCGACCTGAACGGCTTCTATTCCAAGCTCGAGGCCCCGCACCAGAACACCAACTGGCTGGCCGCGCCGGCCAACTCGATCAACAGCCTGGACCTGGTCCCGCAGAACCCGGTCATCAGGAACGGCACCCTGGTCGGCGCCGCCTTCACCCGCAACGCGGGCGAGGTCGACAACATCTACCGTCCGGACGCCGGCGGCGAATCCTGGTACCTCGACCTGAACGGCAAGCACCGCGTCAACGACCAGCTGACGCTTTCGGGCAAAGCCGGCAAGACCCATGGCGTGGGCTGGGACCGCGACGACGTCTACTACCAGAACAACGTGGACGGCGGCATGGTCTTTGCCTTGAACGGCCTGTCGCCGGCGAGCGTCAGCTACCCCGGCGGGAACACCGCCGTGCCGGGCAGCACCGCCTGGGCCGGCGGCGGCGAGGCGCAGTCGGTCGACCAGGAAAAATACGCCCAGGTCGACGGCGAATGGCGCCTGCAGGACGCCAGCGTGCAGGCGATCCGCTTCGGCGCGCGCTGGACCGACCATACCCGCACCGCCGAGCACCCGCTCGAGACCCGTCCCGGCGCGACCGGATTCAGCGCGCCCGGCCCGGCCTGGAGCGGCCAGATGTATCCGTCCGATTTCGGCAAGGACCTGGGCGGCAATGTCTCGTCGAACTACTTCAAGTACGACGGCGCGGCCCTCGGCGCCTGGGGCGCGGTCCCGGGCAACCGCCTGCTCGACTACACCCTGCGCCACAACTGGATGGACGAATTCCAGGTCGGCGAAAAGACCTTCGCTTTGTACGCGATGGCCGACTTCGGCGGCGACAACTGGAGTGGCAACATCGGCCTGCGCGCCATCGAGACGCGTCAGACCACGGTGGTGAACCTGGCGGGCGGCCCGAACGCCATCACCGGTTCGGCCTTCGGCCCCTATACCCCGACCAGCTTCAAGCGCAGCTACCGCGACTACCTGCCGAGCGCCAACCTGAAGTACGAAGTGTCGCCGCAACTGGTGCTGCGCACCGCGCTGGCCAAGACCATCGCCCGTCCGGACTATTCCGCACTGGGCGGCTCGGTCTCGCTCAACGACGACGCCCTGAGCGGCAGCGGTGGCAACGTCAATCTCGATCCGGTGCGCGCCACCAACTTCGACCTCGGCATGGAGTGGTACTACGCGCCGAAGGCCCTGCTGTCGGCCGGCTTCTTCTACATGGACTTCCGTTCGATCGTGGCCCAGGGCACTTCGAGCGGGACCTATTACAACAACAAGCGCGGCACCCAGACCACTTACCAGATCACCTCGCCCTTCAATACCACCGGCAGCAACAAGGGCATCGAGTTGAGCTGGCAGCAACCGCTGTGGAACAACTTCGGCACCCTGGTGAACTACACCCACGCCGACGGCGAACTGGATGACGGCGGCGAGCTGCTGAACTCCTCGAAGAACACCTGGAATGTCACCGGCTACTTCGAGAACGAGCGCTTCTCCGCGCGCCTGGCCTACAACTACCGTTCGAAGTACAAGGCAGGGGTCGACCGCGGCGCCAGCCAGCACGTGGACAGCCAGCCTTCGCTGGCGGCCTCGCTCAACGTCAAGCTCACCGAGCAGCTGACCCTGACTTTCGACGCGCTCAACCTGAGCAACGAGACGATCAAGATGTACGCCGAGAACGAGGACCGCCCGCGCGCCTTCTACTCGAACGGCCGTACCTTCTACATCGGCCTGCGCGGCAAGCTGTAATCGCCCAACACGGCGGCCGGGATCGCTCCGGCCGCCGGCAGCGGAACACACACATGATCCCGACCATGGACCGGCAAGCCCCGGCGATTGCGATCGCCTGGGAATGCCTGAGCAACTACACGCGCGACGACGCCTTCAGTGCACGCTTCACATTGCGCAACGATTCGGGCGAGCCGATCGCGTCCGGCTGGGCGATCTGCTTCAATACCTGCCGCAAGGTGCTGGCCGACAGCGTCAGCGAGGGCTATGCGATCGCGCACCTGAACGGCGACCTGTTCTCCTTGAGCATGCCGGGCGGCGGACCCTGGCTGCCCGGCGTCACCCACACGGTGGACTACGAGGCCCTGCACTGGGCGATCAGCATCACCGATGCGCCGCTGGGCTTCTACCTGCTGCCGGGCGAGGGCGGCGCCCCTAGCGACCTGGGCGACCCGGAGATCGCCCCGTTCGCGCGTCCCGAACAGCGCCACCGCATGCGCGGCGACGCGCTGCCGACCGCCGACGCGGCCTGGCGCTTCGGGCAGAACGCCGCGCTGCACCTGCTGCCGGATGAGGCGGTGGGGCGCATCACGCCGCGTCCGCGCTTCGCCCACTTCGACGGCCGCCGCTGCGTGCTGTCGCGCCACGCGCCGCTGGGCTACGAGCGCGCCCTCTGGAACGAAGCCTCGCTGCTGGCCTCCATGCTCGGCAGCCTGCCGGGACTGGTGCCCGGCGGGTCGGCCGACGTGCAGCTCGAGTTGGGGGAAGTGGAAGGCATGGAAGGGCCGGAAGCCTACCTGCTCGAGATCGAGCCGGGCCGGGTGCGCATCCGCGGCGCCAGCCCGCATGGCGTGTTCAACGGACTCCAGACCCTGTGCCAGCTGATGGCGCCGGACGGCGTGCTGCCCGCCGGGCGCGTGCTCGATGCGCCGCGCTTCGGCTACCGCGGCATGATGCTCGACGTCGCGCGCCATTTCGCCGGCGTGAGCACGGTGCTGCGCCTGCTCGACTGCATGGCCGGCTACAAGCTGAACCGCTTCCATTTCCACCTGACCGACGACGAGGGCTGGCGCCTGGCGATCGGCGCGCTGCCGGAACTGACCGCGATCGGCGCCCGCCGCGGGGTCTCGCTGGATGGCAGCCCCTGCCTGCCGCCGTCCTTCGGCTCGGGCGCCGGCATCGACGGCTCCGCAGGCAGCGGCTTCTACACGGCCTCGGAGTTCATCACCATCCTGCGCCATGCCCATGCGCGCCACATCGAGGTCATCCCGGAGTTCAACATGCCGGGCCACGCGCGTGCCGCCGTGGTGGCGATGCGCGAGCGCTGCCGGCGCCTGCGCGCCGCCGGCGACATCGAGGCGGCCGGCGAATACCTGCTGGACGATCCGGACGACGCCTCGCGCTACGAATCGGTGCAGCTGTGGCACGACAACGTGATCTGCATCGCCCTGCCTTCGGTAGACCGCTTCATCGACACCGTGGTGGGCGAGGTGTGCATGCTGTACCGCGAGGCCGGGGTCCCGCTGCGCGTGATCCACACCGGCGGCGACGAGGTGCCGGTGGGGGCCTGGCTCGGATCGCCCGTGTGCCGCGCGCGCATGCAGGAGCGGGGTTGGAGCGTGCAGCAGCTGCACGACGACTTCGTCGAACGCTGCCGCAGCATCCTTGCGCGCCACGGTGTCGAATTCGCCGGCTGGGACGAAACCGCACTGGTGCGCGAGGGCGACAGGATGCTGCCCAATCCGCGCTTCGCCGGTGCCGGCTTCCATGTCTACGTCTGGAACAACGCCTGGGGCTCGGGCCAGGAAGACTGCGCCTACCGCCTGGCGAACGCCGGCTACGACGTGGTGCTGTCGAACGCCGCCAACCTGTACTTCGACCTGGCCTACGCCAAGCATCCGCAGGAGCCGGGCTATTACTGGGCCGGCTTCGTCGGCACCCGCAATGCCTTCGGTTTCTGCCCACTGGACATCGGCGCGATGGCGGGCACCGATCCGATGGGGCGCACGCCCGCAGCCACGCTGCAGCCGCTCGACGCCGGCGCCCGCGGCCGCATCGCCGGCCTGCAGGGCCAGCTGTGGGGCGAGAACGCGCGTTCACGCGCGCGCCTCGAGTACCTGGCGCTGCCGCGCCTGATCGGGCTGGCCGAACGGGCCTGGACGCCGGACCCGGGCTGGCAGGACATCGAAGACCTTCATGAGCGCGCCGCTGTGGCCCTGCGCGACTGGAACGAATTCGCCAACCGCCTCGGCCAGCGCGAACTGCCGCGCCTGGACCGCGCGCGCCGTCCCTGGGACTACCGTCTGCCGCCGCCCGGCGCCATTGTGCGCGATGGCGTGCTGCATGCGAATGTGGCCCTGCCGGGCCTGGCCGTGCATTACACTCTGGACGGACTGGAACCCACGTCCCGCAGCCCGCGCTACGCGGGGCCGGTGGCGGTGGACGATGCGCGCGAGGTGAAGCTCGCGAGCGTCGATACCCGCGGCCGCGCCAGCAGAATCGTGACCTTGACACTGGAATCGCCATGACCGCCATGAACGAGCTGCGTAGCGCCGCGCCGGCCACCCGCCATCCGCTGGCCTGGGTGCCCACCCTCTACCTGGCCCAGGGACTGCCGTTCTACGCGGTGGCCCTGGTGGCCGGCCTGATGTACAAGTCGATGGGCGTACCCAACGAGCAGATCGCGCGCTGGACCGGCCTGCTCGGCCTGGCCTGGGTGTTCAAGGCCCTGTGGAGCCCCTTCCTCGAACTGGCGCGCAGCAAGCGCGGCGTGGTGGTGTGCTTCCAGCTGGCGGGCGGCCTGGCCATGGCGGCGATGGCGCTGGTCCTGCAGCTGCCGGCCTGGTTCGCCGCATCGATCATCCTGTTCGCAGTGGTGGCGCTGGCCTCGAGCACCCACGACATCTGCGCCGACGGCATCTACATCGCCAGCCTGAACGAGCGCCAGCAGGCCGCCTACGCGGGCTGGCAGGGCGCCTTCTTCAATGCCGCCAAGTTCCTGTCGATGGGCGGCCTGGTGATGCTGGCCGGCTTCCTTGAGGATCGCATGGGGCCGGGCCCGGCCTGGGCCACGGTGTTCGGGCTGCTCGGCGCCCTGATGGCGGGCCTCGGCCTGTATCACCTGTGGGCATTGCCCGCGACGCCGGCAAGCGTGCGGCCGCAGGGCGGGGCGCGCGGCGTGGCCGGCACCCTGCTCGACGTGATTCGCGCCTTCTTCGCCAAGCCGGGCATCTGGATGGCGATCCTGTTCATCATCCTGTTCCGCGCCGCCGAGGGCCAGATCCAGACCATCGGCCCGCTGTTCCTGCGCGACTCCCGCGCGCTCGGCGGCCTGGGTTTGACGACGGCCCAGGTGGGCGCCGTGTACGGCAGCGCCGGAACGGTGGCCTTTTTGGCCGGCAGCATCGCCGGCGGCTACTTCACCGCCGCCCTCGGCTTGCGGCGCGCGATGCCTTTCCTGATCGTCGCCATGAATCTGCCGAACGCCGTGTTCTGGTACCTGAGCGTGGCGCAGCCGGAGTCGCTCGGCGTCATCGCGCTGGGCCTCGGCGTGGAGATGTTCGGCTACGGCTTCGGCTTCGTCGGCGTGATCCTGTTCATCATGCAGGTGGTGGCGGCCGGGGCTTACCAGACCGCGCACTATGCGCTGGGCACCGGCTTCATGCAGCTCGGCTTCGTGCTGTTCAAGATGATCAGCGGCGACATCCAGGCGGCGCTCGGCTACCGCGACTTCTTCCTGTGGGTGCTGGTGGCGGCCTTGCCGGTGCTGGTGCTGAGCCGCTTCGTCTGGCGCGCCGCGCCCGGAGCTAGCGCTTCTTGATCGGCAGCGCCAGCAGGCCGCGCCATTTGCCGGAAGGATCATCTGTGACCCCGTCCCGCTCGACCTGCTGGATGTGCGGGCGCGTGCTGTCGAAGCGCCACACCGACTGCTTGTCGAGCCAGTCCTCGTACATCGAGCGGAAGCGCGGCCACTCGTGGCGGAAATCCAGGCAGGCATAGGTGCCGGCCGGGAGCACGCGCATGCCCAGTGCGCCATCCGATGCTTCTGCGGTATGGCCGAAGTCGTAGCAGTACTCGCTCTCGCCGGTGAAGCCGGGATCCTCGTCGAACACCCCGTACCAGGGCGCGCCGTGGGCGATGCCATCCAGGCGTTCGCGCTCGCAGATGAAGGTATTGCAGGCGATCGACAGCGCGGCGCCGGACTGGCCGAAGAAGCGCTGGTAGCGCAGCGTCACGGCCGGCAGACTGCGCACGGCGATGCGGGCGGCGATGCTGCCCGGCTCGGGCGGGCAGTAGGGCGCCAGGATCGCTTCCAGGTTGCTGGGCTCGGCGACGAAGAAGCTGACGTCGCTCTCGCGCCCGACCTGCTGGTCCATGTAGGCGCGCCAGCCGCCTTCGCGCCAGGCCTTGGCCGACATCGCGAACTGCTGCTTGAAGGCCTTGGCGAAGGCCGCGTTCGAGGGAAAGCCGCAGTCCTGGGCGATGCGCACGATCGGCACGTCGGGTTCGTGGCGCAGCTGGTGGGCGGCGCGGCGCAGGCGTCGCTTGCGCTGGTATTCCACGGCCGAGAAGCCGGTCAGTTCGCGGAAGATGCGGTCGAAGTGGTAGCTGGAATAGCTGGCCGACGCCGCCAGGCCCTCGAGGGCGAGCGGTTCGCCGACCGAGTCGAGCATCAGGTCCATGACTTCGTACAGGCGCGAAGTGCGCAGCAGGGAAGAACGACAGGACATCGCGTGACGAGCTTGCTGTTATTACAGCGATTATGCGGCTAAAAGCCTTGTCGCGGCGAACTATGTGCTACTTGTGCAACACATGCAGAGGTCCTTTCGGCCTGGCCTTGCCAGCCGGTCCCCTTGCGTGCCCGGTTTGCTATGCTAGCGGCTTCGCCGGGCGGCGCCGTGCCGCCCGGCCACCTCATGCGAGTAAGGAGCAGAACATGGTGTCGCTGCAAGAGCAGTTGCTGAAGGCCGGGCTGGTCGACAAGAAAAAGGTCAAGCTGGTCAACCAGGACAAGAGCAAGCAGAAGAAGATCGAGCGCCGCACCGGCCAGGAGTCGGTCAACGAATCGCGCGAGGCTGCGCTGGAAATGCAGCGCAAGAACGCCGAGCGGGCGCGCGAACTGAACGCGCAGCGCGACGCCGCCGCCGCCGAGAAGGCGGTGAAGGCCCAGATCGCCCAGCTGGTGGAACAGAACCGCCAGCCGCGCGCCAAGTCCGGCAAGGGCGATATCGCCTACAACTTCACGCACGGCAGCAAGATCGAGCGCATCTACGTGTCGGAGCAGGTGCAGCAACACCTGGTGGCGGGCCGGCTGGTGATCGTGTTCCTGAAAGGGAATTACGAGCTGGTACCGAAGGTCATCGGCGAGAAGATCGCGGAGCGCGATCCGGGCAGCGTCATCCAGGTCAAGCAGACCAGTACCGAGGTCGATGCGGACGATCCCTATGCCGACTTCAAGATTCCGGACGACTTCACCTGGTAAAGGGAGGTGCATCGATATTGAACAGCTATTTTTGATGAATTTGAGTTACACTTGCGATGTCTCGCATTTGTAGCGGGAAACTCATCAAATAACTGTTCAGTGGCGGGTCAAATGAATGACAGAATGGATGAACAACGGGGCGAGAGCCGCGAAGTGACTTACCGCAGCGGCGTCGCCGCGCGCCTGGCAGGTTTGCCCGTGGAGACCTTGCGGGTCTGGGAGCGGCGCTATGCACTGTCGGATACCCAGCGTTCGGCGCACGGCCAGCGTCTCTACACGGCCGAGCAGGTGCGCCGCCTGGGCCTGCTGAAGCAGCTGGTCGACCTGGGACACCCGATCGGCGTCCTGACCGGCCTGCCGGTCGAACGCCTGGAAGAAATGCTCGCGCCGAACGCGGCGCGCGCTGCCGACGTCAGCGGGCCGATGCGCACGCTGGTGGTGGGCGACGGCCTGGTACGCCGGATTGCCGCCAGCGGCCGCGACGGGCGTGCATTGCAGGTGCAGCAGCACTGCGCCCGGCTCGACCAGCTGGGCGCGCTCCCGGGCGGGATGGCGCTGGACGTGCTGCTGATCGAATCCTCCGAACTCGACGAGGCCGCGGTCGCGCAGATCGTGGCGGCGCGCGCCATCGTGCGCCCGGCGGCGACCGTGGTGCTGTACCGCTTCTGCGGCAGCGCCACCATCCGCGCGCTGCGCGCCGAGGGATGCCTGGTGGCGCGCGTGCCGGCCGAGATCGGCGAACTGGTACTGCTGTGCCGGTCGGCGCTGGCGGGGCAGGGCCTCCCCGCGCCCGAGCCGCAAGCCGAGCCGGTGGCACCGCGCCGCTTCGACGACCAGGCGCTGGCAGCCATCACCGCGGCCGGCAACCGCCTGTCCTGCGAATGCCCGCGCCACCTGTCGGACATCCTGATGATGGTCGGGAGCTTCGAGCGTTACAGCGCGCAGTGTGCCTCGCGCAATCAGGAAGATGCGCGCCTGCACCGCGAGCTCGAGCTGGCCTCGGGCCGCGCCCGCATGGTGCTGGAAGCGGCGATGGAAAGGCTGGCGCTGGCGGAAGGCTTGCCGATGCCGGACAAACCGGCCTGAGCAGGTGCCGAGGCGGAACACAAGGCGGACGCGCTCAAGAAGACCTGAGGCCTGGTAAACTCCCTGCTCAATGACAATCGATTGGTTTTCCCCGGCGCAGTGCGTCGGCTACGCTGCGTTCGTACTCGGCGTCTCTTCCTTCATGCAGAAGGACGACCGCCGCTTCAAGCTGTTCATGGCGGCCGAGTGCCTTGCCTACATCATCCATTTCGCCCTGCTCGGCAGGCCGACGGCGGTCGCCAGTTCCACCATGTCGCTGCTGCGCTCGGTGCTGTCGCTGTACACGCGCTCGAAATGGGTGGCCCTGCTCGTCATCGCGGCCAACCTGGCCCTGGGCCTGGCCTTCGCCACGCGCGCCAGCGACTGGCTGCCGCTGGCTGCCTCCTGCATCGGCACGCTGGCCCTGTTCCTGATGGAAGGTGTCCGGATGCGCGTCGCGATGCTGTGCGGGACCGTGCTCTGGATCGTCAACAACGTGATCGCCGGCTCGGTCGGCGGCACCGCCCTGGAAGTCGTGATCGCCGCGGTGAACCTCATGACGATCCGGCGCATGATGCGTGACGCGGGCGGCAAGGCAGGCGAGCTTGCCTGATTGACTCCTTATGGCTGGGCGGCGACGCGCACATACAACATTCGTTCAATAATCTTAGTTCCCATGAGAACTAAAAGTATCCCCGTGGTAACATTTGTCGCATGGTGCAGCGCGTTTCCTGCGCCAGGCGCTGCATCCATGGTGGTCTTCCAGCAGTCCATCGGCTTGCTTTACCTTCTGCAACCCTGAAGGAACACCTACGACACAGCATGGGCCCGTCCATGGGACGCTGTTCATGCTGGACGTGATTTCACAGGGAGCCGCACGTGGCCGACACACGACAAAACAATTGTATCGACAGTGGGGAAGGCCCCAGCTACGAGGCCGCGCTGCGCGTTGACGGCCTGTCCCAGGACCAGCACCGGCGCACATCCATCGTCCGTGCCATCAGGGCCAGGCTTGCCCATGGCCTCGGCCGCCCGGTTGCGGGCCAGCCGGCAATGCTGCTGGCCGCTCTGCTGCCGGCGCTGTGGCTGGTGGCTGCGGCTTTCCTGCAGCATGTGCACGACAGGACGCTCGAGAATGCGGGAACGGAGACCGGCAACCTGACCAGGGTGATGGCTGAAGAAGCGCAGACCTCGGTGCGCGCGGTGGAACAGAGCCTGCTCGACCTGCGCGAGCGATGGCTGGAAGAACCCCACAATTTCGCCGGCAAGCTGCGCCTGCGCCAGTCGCAACTCAGCGACACGGCGGCCGCCTGGGTCAGCATCCTCGATGCGGACGGCAGGCTCGTGTTCACGAACCGTGCCGAGGCAGGGCAGGTCGACCTGAGCGACCGTGACTATTTCAGCGTCCTGCGCGACGCCGGGCGCGATCAGCTGTTCATCAGCGAACCCGTCACTGGGCGCGTGTCCGGGCTGCGCGGCATCGTGTTTTCCCGGCCCCTGCTCAAGGACGGACGCTTTGCCGGCGTCATCGTGCTGTCGGTGGCGCCTGACTATTTCCTGCGCTTTTCGCACAAGATCGTGCTGGGGCGCGATCCGGTGATCATGCTGGTGCGGGCGGGCGGCCAGATCCTGGCGCGCTCGCCCGAAGCGTCCGGCGCCCGCCGGCACGTCCTGCACGATGCGCCCTTTGCCAGGCAGGGCGCCGAGGTCTCCGGGGTCTTCCGCATGCTGTCGCCGATCGATGGCATCGACCGCCAGTACGCCTGGCATACCTTGCCCCAGCACAGCCTGACGATCACGATCGGCCGCTCGATCGAGGCCGTGCTGGCGCCCTACCGGCGGGTACGCCAGGCGGCAATGTGGAGCACCGGCATCCTGACGCTGCTGCTCGCCTGGAGCGCCTGGGTGATGTTCAAGGGAACCCGCGAGCGTGACGCGGCGCGCCGGGCGGCGGACCAGGCTGCGCGCGAAGCGCAGGCCGCCGAGAGCCTGTTCCGCAGCGACCAGCGTTTCCGCCAGCTGGCCGATGCGATGCCGCAGATCGTGTGGACCGCGGAGCCGGACGGCAGTGTCGATTACGCCAACGACCTGGCGCGCACCTATGCGGGTGTGGATGACCTGTTCGGCCCCGGGCAAGGATGGACCCGGATCCTGCATCCGGACGACGTCCCGCCCACCCTGGCCGCATGGCGCGGCGCGGTAGCCAAAGGCGAGGTGTTCGAGACCGAATACCGCATCTTCCGGGCCGCCGACAGCAGCTACCGCTGGCACCAGGTGCGCGCCCTGCCGATCCGGGACGACCACGGCAGCATCGTCAAATGGTATGGCAGCGCCACCGACCACCACGACAGCAAGCTGGCGAACGACCGGATCAGCCGCCTGGCCACCAGCCTGGGCACCATTCTCGAGTCCATCACCGACGCCTATTATTCGCTCGATGCCGACTGGCGCTTTACCTATGTGAACAAGGAAGCCGAGCGGCTGCTGTGCCGCAGCCGCGAAACCATGCTCGGCAAATGCCTGTGGGACGAGTATCCGGAGCTGGTCGGGTCCGCGCTCGAACACGAATACCGGCGCGCGTCTGAGCAGGGCAGCACCGAGTCCTTCGAGTTTTTCCATGCCGCGAGCGCTTACTGGTTCACGATCCGGGTGTCGCCGTCGAGCGAGGGCGTGACCGTCTATTTCGACGATATCACCGAGCGCCGCCGCCTGCGCGTGTTCAAGGACGAGCAGACCCGGCTGCTGGAGAACATCGCGGCCGGCGCCACACTGCTGGACGTCCTCAAGGCGGCAACCCATATCATCGCCGCCTCCGATCCGCTGGCCGGCTGCGCCGTCATGCTCCTCGGCGACAGTGGGGACGGCCTGCGCCGGGCGGTCGCGTCCGGCCTGCCCGACGGCCTGGAACAGGCACTCGATGGCGCCGCCGTCCGCGAGGAGGGACTGCCATGCGGGCGTGCCGTGCTGTCGCGCCGTCCCGTGATCGTCGCCGACCTGCGCGCCGAACCTGCATGGGACGAGGCCGGCCTGGCCGCCCGCGCGTCCTCGGTAGGGGCCTGCTGGTCTTACCCGATCCTGGGCAACGGCGGTGAAGTGTTCGGCACCATCGACGTATATACCCGGGGGGCGCGCCCGCCGGTCCCGGTCGAGCTCGAGATCCTCGGCTCCTGCGCCCATACGATCAGCATCGCCATCGAACGCGAGCGTGCCGGGCAGAACGCACGCCAGAGCGAAGAACGGCTGCGCCTGCTGCGCCGCGCGATCGAAGCGAGCGCCAATCCGATCGTCATCCGGAGCGCCCGGGGGCCCGATTATCCGGTCGAGTACGTCAACCCGGCCTTCGAGCGCGTCACCGGCTATCCGGCCGCCGAGGTGCTCGGCAAGCCGCTGATGCTGCTGTTCGGCGAGGACTGCGGGCAAGCTGCCATCGCCGAGCTGGACGGCGCACTGGCGCAGCAGCGCGAAGGCCACGCGGCGGTCCGCAGCTACCGCCCGGACGGCAGCCTGGTCTGGCTGGAATGCTACTGCTCGCCGGTACGGGATGGCAGCGGCAGCGTGACCCACTTCCTGAACGTCATGTACGACATCAGCGCCGCCAAGCAGTACCAGGCGGAACTGGAGTACCAGGCCCACTACGATGCGGTGACCGGGCTTGCCAGCCGTTCGCTGCTGGTCGGCCGGACCGGCGCCGCCATTGGCAAGGCCCTGGCCCAGGCCAGCCAGGTCTGGATCGCCAGCATCAATATCGACCGCTTCAAGCTCGTCAACGAAACAGTGGGCCACCAGGCCGGCGACATGGTGCTGCAGCTGCTTGCCCAGCGCGTGCAGGGCCTGCTCGGCGCCGGCGACACGGCGGCGCGCGTCGGGGGCGACGAGCTCATGCTGCTGTTCGCCGACGGGATTGACGAGCATGCCGTGGTGGCCAGGCTGCAGCGCATCAAGGAAGCGATCGCCGCGCCGCTGCAGGTCAACGGGCACGAGCACTTCCTGGGTTCGAGCATGGGCATCGCCTCCGGTCCGAAGGACGGCGACGATGCCGAAACGCTGATGAGGAACGCCCATGTGGCGATGGGGCAGGCGAAGGCAGTACGCAGCAATCACCTGGAATTCTTTACCCCAGCGATGAACGAGCGCGCGGGCGACCGGCTGCGCCTCGAGCGCGACCTGCGCCATGCGCTCGAGCGCGGCCAGCTGCTGCTGCACTTCCAGCCGCAGGTCAATGCGAGCGACCGCCGCATCGTCGGCATGGAAGCCCTGCTGCGCTGGCAGCATCCGGAACTCGGCATGGTGGCGCCCGACCGCTTCATCCGCATCGCCGAGGAAACCGGACTGATCGTGCCGATCGGCGCCTGGGTCATGCGCACCGCCTGTGCCCACGCCAAGCAATGGCAGAGCCTGGTGTCCGGAAAACTGCGGGTAGCCGTGAACCTCGCGGCAAGCCAGCTCTACCACGATGACCTGGTCGGCCTGGTCGGCAGGACGCTCAGTGAAACCGGACTCGCGGCCGAGTGTCTGGACATCGAACTGACGGAAAGCCAGGTCATGGCCGATGTCGAGCACGCGCTGGGCGTCATGCAGCGCCTGAAGGCGATCGGCGTCAAGCTGTCGCTGGACGACTTCGGCACCGGTTACTCCAGCCTTTCCTATCTCAAGCGTTTCCCGATCGATGTCCTGAAGATCGACAAATCCTTCGTGCGCAACCTGGCGACCGACCCTGACGATGCCGTGATCGCGCGCTCGATCATCACGCTTGGCCAGAGCCTGCAGCTGCAGGTGATCGCCGAAGGCGTCGAGACCGAGGAGCAGTTCGCCTACCTGCAGCGGCATCGCTGCGACCAGATCCAGGGCTATTTGTTCAGCCGCCCGCTGGCAGCGGCCGACTTCGAACGCCTGCTGCTCGAGGACAGGGCGCAGCCGCAGGCCGAGGCTGCGGTATCCGGCCAGCGGACCCTCCTCATCGTCGACGACGAGGAAAACGTGAGCGCGGCGCTGTACCGGCTGCTGCGGCGCGACGGCTACCGGATCCTGCGCGCCAAGTCGGGTCAGGAGGGGCTGGCGCTGCTGGCCATGCACGAGGTGCAGGTGGTGTTGTCGGACGAACGCATGCCCGGCATGAACGGCACCGAGTTCCTGTCGCGGGTCAAGGCCATGTACCCGGACACCATCCGCATCATGTTGTCGGGCTATACCGCGGTCGACGCGATCATCGCCGCCACCAACAGCGGCGCGGTGTTCCGCTTCCATGCCAAGCCCTGGGACGACGACGCCTTACGCAACAGTATCGCAGAAGCCTTCCGCTATCACTGGCTCATCCATGGCAACAGCGTGGCGCCAGCCTGACACGCACGGCATCAGCACCTGCACGGGGAACCATGCCTTCATTCGCCGCCACCATCACGAGCTCGGTCCGCCGTATCGGGCTTCCCGTCGTGGTTTTCGCAGCCGGCCTGGCCGCCTCGGCCTACGGCTATTTTGCCGGCGTCCGCCACAGCGAGGCGGAACAGCTCGCCCAGCTGCAGGAAACGGCCGAAAATTACGCCCATCTGCTGCGTAACCGGCTGGCGCTGTACGAGGGCGCGGACAATGCCCTCGCCGCCTTCTTCAGCGCATCGTATGGCATCCGCGCCGAGGAGTTCGACAATTACATCGGGGCCAGCCGGGTGTTCGAACGGCTGGATGGCGCGAGTTCCTTCGGCTATCTTCCCAGGGTGCCGGAGGGGCGCGCCGCGCGCTTCGAGGCCGAGGCCGGCAAGACCTTCCCCGGCTACCGTATCTCGGGCCTGCGGCCCGACACCGGCGTGAACTACCCGCTGCTCTACGCGGTGGATGCGACCGATCCGACGCGGGCGGCGCGGCTGCGCGGTATCGACTTCTCGTCCATTCCTGAACGATGGGCCGCAATGCAGGAAGCCGAGGAGCGCGACGAGCCGGTGGCGACACGGGTGCACGCGGATATCAAGCACCCGTCGAAACGCCCGGTCGTGCTGGTGTTTTCGCCGGTGCGCAGCATGCATGCCGGCTCGTCCGCCGCGCGCGCGCGACAGCAGGGTGGGCTGACGGGCTTCATTTTTTCTGCCATGTATGTCGACAAGCTCTTCCTGCGCTTCGATAACGGGCGCCTGGCCAGCCTGTTCGACGTCGAGGTTTTCGACGGCACTCGGGCCCGCAGCAACCTGATTTTCGACGCCGATGGCAAAGCCCATGCACTGGCGAAGGATTCCGCCCATTTGCTTGCCCACCGTGCCGACATCGGGTTTGCCAACCGGACCTGGCTAGTCCACTTCTACGCGAAGAAAGCTTCGCTCGAGGCAAAGGCGGCGTGGACGGGAGCGGCGGTGCTGGCGCTCGGCCTGCTGCTGACCCTGATTGCGGGTTATGCCGCGTCGGCCTGGCCGCGCTACCTGTCGCACAAGCGCTCGATGCGCGACTTCAGCCAGCGCTTTGCCGGCTTCTTCGAGAAGCATCCGTTCGCGGTCTATGCGGTTGACGCTGAGCAGCGCTTCATCCACGCCAACCAGCAACTGGCCAAGGAGCTGGGCGTCAGCTGTGATGCCCTGATCGGGACGCCGGTCCAGGCCTTCATCGCAGAGGAGCAGCGCGGCATGGTGGCGCAGCATTTCAAAGAAGTACTTGATGGGAAAACTGTTGCGTACACCAACAAGATCATCGACGCCGGCGGGCGCCGTTCGGACGTGTCGGTCGTACTGGTCCCGATGAGCGCCGGCGGCAAGGTGACCCATGTGCTTGGATTTGCCGAGAACATCACCGACCGCAAGCAAGCCGAGCAGGCACTTTATGAGTCCCGGCAAATGCTCCAGCTCATTATCGACAATATTCCGCAGAGCGTGTTCTGGAAAGATCTGGACGGTGTCTTCCAGGGGAGTAATCGCTCCCTGCTGGTCGAGGCCGGACTGGACAGTCCCGATGAACTGATCGGCAAGACCGATGCCGATTTCGCCCGCTGGAAGGAGATGGCGGAGCATTACCGGAAGGTGGACCAGGACGTGATGCAGTCGGGGGTGGCGCGGATGCACATGCAGGCCACCGACCTGCGCAAGGACGGCACGGAATGCTGGATCGAGACCAGCAAGATTCCGCTACGGGACGAGCAGGGCCAGGCGATGGGCGTGCTGGTCGTGACAGAGGATATTACGGCGCGCAAGTACATGGAACAGGAGCTGTTCCGGCGTGCCAACTACGACGTCCTGACCGGGCTGCCAAACCGGGGCTATTTCCAGAACCAGCTGGAAGACGCCGTCAAGCGCGCCCAGCGGCGCCCGGGGCTGGTGCTGATGTACTTCGATATCGACCGCTTCAAGCAGATCAACGACACCTACGGCCACGATGCGGGCGACGAGGTCATCCGCATGTTCGCCCAGCGGGTGCGCCAGGTGCTACGCGAGTCCGATTTCATGGCGCGGCTCGGCGGCGACGAATTCGTCCTGTTCGCGGAAGGACTGCATCACCCGAACGATGCGGCGGTGATCGCCCGCAAGATCGTCGAGGCCATGGTGCCGGTGTTTCATGTCGGCGGCAGGGCGCTGCAGGTCAGCACCAGCATCGGCGTGGCCTGTTTCGAAGCCGGGATGACCCCGGAAATGCTCGTGAAGGCGGCCGACCAGGCCATGTACGACGCCAAGCGGGCAGGCCGAAATTGCTTCCGTCAGGCCGCCGGAGGGGCGCTGCCGGCTTGAGCCTGCCGTGGCAGGATGACCTTGAACACGGTGCCGACGCCCGGTTTGCTTTTAACGTCGATGAGTCCGCCGTGCTTTTGCAGGATTCCGTAGGACAGCGAGAGTCCGAGCCCGGTGCCCTGGCCCACCGGTTTGGTGGTAAAGAAGGGTTCGAAGATCCGGCTCAGGTGGGCAGGCTGGATGCCCTTGCCGGTGTCCTCGACCTCGACCCATACCTGGTACTCGTCATGGCCGGTGCGGATGGTAATGCGGCCGCGCTCTTCGATCGCATGCGCCGCATTGATCAGCAAATTCATGAACACCTGGTTCAGCTGGGACGGGAAGCACTCGACCGAGGGGATACGCCCATACTCCTTGATCACCTCGGCCTTGTACTTGACTTCGTTCCAGACCACGTTGAGCGTGCTGTCGAGTCCGGCCTCCAGGTCGGCATGCTGGCGCTCGCCCCCATCCACGTGCGAGAAGTCCTTCATGTCTTTCACGATGCGTTTGACGCGGTCCAGGCCTTCGAGCGATTCCGACAGGAGACTGCCCAGGTCTTCACGCAAGTACGCCGCATCGATTTCTTCCTTGAGACGCTCGATCTCCTGGCGGTCGGCCGGGCTCAGGCTCGCTTCATGCGCTTCGTAGGCATCGAGCAGCCTCAGCATGTCTTGCGTATACCGCTGCAGGCTGCCCATGTTGGAGTTGATGAAGCCGATCGGATTGTTGATCTCGTGCGCCACCCCGGCGGCCAGCACGCCGATCGACGCCATCTTTTCCGATTGCAAGAGTTGGCTCTGGGCCTCGCCCAGTTTCTTGATCAATTCTTCCTGGCGTGCCTTTTCGGTCTGCAGGGTTTCGTTTGCCCTTTGCAGGTCAGCCGTGCGCTCGAGCACTCTTTCCTCGAGCTGGTCGCGGGATTGCCGCAGCGCTTCCTCGGCCAGTTGGCGCTCGGTGATGTCGGTGTAACCGAACACCCGCCCGATGATGCGTTCGTGCAGATACTGGGGCCGCGACTTGCACTCGAAGACCCGGCCATCCTTGAGCCGGAACAGGTCCTCGGCCTCGTTCCGGTCGACGACCTCGCGCAGGCTGCTGCGGCAGCGGTCGGATTCCAGCACGCTGGCGGACAGGAATTCAAAGATGGCGGCATCGTCGCGCGCCAGCAGCAAGTTTTCGGGAATATTCCACATCGTGCTGCAGAGGCGGTTCATGCTGGTGATGTTGCCGTGCCAGTCCAGCACCAGGATGCCGTTGCCGGTCGATTCCAGGGTGGCCCGCAGCTGCGACAGGGTTTGCTCGAGCACGTCTTCGACCTGTTGCTCGTGCTGGGCATCGCGGGCCTGCACCAGCAGCAGGGGCGTGTCCTCGTGATGCAGGACGCGGATGGATTTCGTGACCGCCAGCAGTGAGCCGTCGGCGCGTTGATATTCTCCGCGCTGGGCATCGACGGCAAGGTATTGCCCGTTGCGGACATCTTCCCAATAGAAAACGTCCTGCAAGGAACTCTCGATATCGGTGATCTGCATGCCCAGCAGTTGCTCTTCGCCGTAGCCGAGCACCTGCGCAGCAACCTGGTTGAGCTGGACGATGCGCAGATCGTTCGGCTCAACGAGCAGGATCATGCTCGGGCTGTGATCGAGCATCAGTTGCTGCAGGTTTTTCATGACAGGGCGGCCCCCGGTGTGCTCGCATCGAAGTAGTAGCTGACACGTTTGCGCGGGCTCAGGTAGTGATAGATCTCCTGCGGGACTTGCGCCGGCCGGATCGACTTCACGATATTCAGGTCCGGTTCGCGATCCATGTCGACCAGGATCGCCTCATCCCGGGAAACTCCCGCATCGTAGATGACGACGACCGGCTTCATCGGCCGCTTCATGTTAACGGTGGCCACCATGCCGATCACGCCGTTGGAAAGCTGGACGATGGTGCCCGGCGGATAGACGCCGAGACAACGGATGAAGACCTGCAGCAGCTTGGGGTCGAACTTGCTGCGCAGCTTGGTGAACATGATCGACAGGGTCTCATGCGGCGTCAGGGCGGCGGCACCATGCACGGGGTTGCACAATTCGTCGTAGCAGTTGGCGATGGCGACGATGCGTGGGAGTACGCCGATCGCCTCGCCCTTGAGCTTGCGCGGGTAGCCGCTGCCATCGAAGGCCTCGTGATGGTCGGCGATGACGGACATGCAGGCGCGCGGAAAACCCAGGCGCTCGCCGATCTCGGTTCCATAGTGGCAGTGCAGTTCGTAGAGGTTCTTCTCGGCCTGGGTCAGCGGGTCCATCTTCGAGAGAACCTTGTCGGAGATGTTCTTGTGCCCGACGTCGTGGAAGAGCGCGCCCATGGCCAGCGGACCGGCCACCTCTTGCGGCAACTTGATGTCGCGCGCGATCATCATCGACAGCGTGGTCACGTTCAGGGAATGGTTGTAGATTTCTTCGCCACCCGTCTTGTCCCCCATGACGTGGATGGCCAGCTCGGGTGCGCTCAGGATCGAATCGACCATCTGCGTGATCAACTGGTTGGCCTTGCTCAAGCTCTCGGCCGGCTGGGCAAACAGGTTCTTGTCGATCTCGCGAAACGCCTTGGCAGTATTGATGAAGGCATGTTCGACGCGTGCGGCATCCTGGCGCTGCGCCTTGATCCGTTCCATCATCGCGCGCTTGGCTTGCAGTTCGGGTGAGACCTCGGGCTGGTTTTCCACCGCCGGCGCCGGGCTTGCCGGCGGCGTATCCGTCGCGCCGGCGGCAGGGCCGACGTCGCTGAGTGCCGGGTCGTAGCGGACGGTCTTCAGGCCCAGGCTCCGTATGGTCCTGAGCTGTTCTTCATTCTTGATCTTGAAATGGCTGAAAGCGAAGGGATGCTCGAACCATTTCAGGTCGAGGTGGATATACAGCCCGACCTGTAGCTGATCTATTGGTATATTGAAATTATCGGACATGCTTGGTCAATCCCCAGGCTTTCGGCCTTATCTCGAAGATAATTATTATTGCTAAGTAGAACTAAATCCTGTAAGCAGAATACCTGTGTCAATGCCCGTGGGCAACAATGTTCGCGCTCTGTTGCGCAGGCGCCGCAGATATTTCACAAAGCATTGCCGACTCAGCAATTTGGGCTTAGTTATACTGATCGAATCCCTGCTACTCGCTCGGCCGAATTGTCCGGTGGTAAGCTATTCATGTTGTCACTTCAACCTGAAGGAATGTTATGAAACCGCTGTTCTCCTCCGACGAAGAAGCGAACGCAGCATCCACGACGCCCGCACCCGCGATGGCGCCCTTACTGAATCCAGCCGCTACGCCGGACGTGCTGCCGGCCTTGCGTCCGGAGACGAGTGCGGCGCCCCTGGTACGTGTCGATATTTCCGGTATCGACGACAAGGCCATCGAGGCCCTGGGCGGCTCCACCGGCGCGGGCGTGGCGAAGGTGTCCGCCAAGTTGCTTGGCACCGTACGTGCGTCGGATGCGGATGTGTTCGGAACGCAGCTGAATGAACTGATTGCGACCTCCAAGGGCCTGGATCCGGCCAAGCTCCGCTCTGGTGGCCTGCTGTCGCGCGTCACGAACATGTTCGGCTCGGTCAAGGAAAAGATGCTGTCGCAGTACCAGATGGTCGAATCGCGCATGGACACCTTGATCGGGGAGATGACGCGTCACGCCAACGTGCACCGGGCGCGCATCCAGGATTTCGACGAGATGTATAAAGGCCTGGAGACCTACTATCAGGGCCTGGATACGGATGTGAAGAAGGGCGAAGCCTGGGCGGAAAAGCTCAGGCAGGCGGTCGCGCAGCAAGCTGCGCCGGTTAACGCCTTCGAAGCACAGCAGGCCACCGAGCTCAAGCGCCGTCTCGAGCGTCTCGAAAAGCGCATCGACGACCTGCGCCGCGCCATGCTGATGGCCACGCAGATGGTGCCGCAGATTCGCCTGTCGCAAGACAATGCCAGGGCGCTGACGGATACCTTCACGGATATCGTCAACGTGTCGATTCCGGCCTGGCGCAACGTATTCTCGCTCTACCTGCTGCAACTGGAGGCCAAGCAGAGCGCGGCGGTCGCCAACGCTGCCTACGACGCCACCGATGCGGCATTCCGCGCCCAGGCCGACATGTTGTTGGAAAATACCGAGACGGTGGCCCGCACCAAGCAGCGTTCCCTGGTCAGCCTTGAAACCGCCCAGCACGTCCAGACCCAGCTGGTGACCGCTTTCGACAAGCTCGAGCAAATCTCGAACGAAGGCCAGCAGCGCCGCAAGGACGAGCTGCCGAAACTGCAGGAACTGGAGCGCGAGCTGATTGCCCGGTTCTCGACCGCGGCCTGATCCCGAACCAACCATTCTCACCATACAAGGAGCACCATGTCGACGACGCTTGCAACCGGCCATCGCATCAACCTCGAAAAGACCGCTCCGGGCTTGAAGCGCGTCCGTATCGGCCTCGGCTGGAAGGTCAATGCGGCCGACGGCCAGCCCTTCGACCTCGACTCCTCGGTCTTCCTGTGCAGGAAAGATGCGAGCGACCATCCGGTCATGATCAGCAATGCCCACTTCGTCTATTACAACCACACCACCTCGCCGGATGGGGCCGTGGTGCACTCGGGCGACAACCGCACGGGCGACAAGGATGGCGACGACGAAGTCATCACCGTCGACCTGGCCAGGGTCGAGGCGGAGGTCGTGGAGATGCCGATCGTGGTCACCATCCACGACGCCGAAGCCCGCAAGCAGACCTTCGGCCGTGTCACTGACGCCTACGTGAAGGTGTATAACGACGAGACCGGCGAAACGATCGCGGAGTATGACCTCGACGAAGACTACTCGGACAAGACCGCGCTGCAGTTCGGCTCGCTGTACCGCAAGGAGGGCGAATGGCGCTTCCAGGCCGTCGGCGCCGGTTTCAAGCTGAACCTGGCGACCTTCATCCGCAAGCTGGGCGGCACTGTCTGAGAACCGGGCGCTCCCGCCTTTCCCGACGCCGCGCGAGCGATGACACACCAGACACCCAAGGCATTCGATTTCGGCGGGGAGCCGGCGCCGGCCCCTGATCCGGCCGAGCGTCCGGCGCTGCCGCGGGCCTTCGACTTCGGCGAACTTCCCGCAGCGCCGGCGCCGGCAAGCCCGAAAGCCGGACCGAAGGCGCTGTTCGAGAGCGAAGACCATCCGGCGGTACGCGACGCCCTGGCGATCGCCAGGGCCGACTATCCACGCCTGTTCGACCACGCGGAACAGCGCCTCGCCGCCCTGTTCCGCCGCATCCTGCCGGTCAGGCTGTCATTGGTCACCGAATGGGCGGAGGGGCCTTTGATGGAACAGGCCGCGCTGCTCCAGCCCATGACCGACCTGGTGTTGAGATTCACGCAGATGGCAGTGCCTGCCTTGCTCGACGCCGCGCTCGAGAGCACCAGGGCGCCGACCGGCGTGTTCGGCAAGCTGTTCCACCGCCCGATGCCGCCTGCCCAGTACAAGCCGGCGTTGACCGCATCCCGTGCCCAGCTCCTGCAGCTGATGGCGGACAGCGAGGGAGCGACCCGCAAGCTGGAAGAGTCGGCGCAGAACCTGAGCCTGCACGGGGCTGTGCTTGCCGTCGTGGCGACACTGGCCGGCGGCGCGGCGGACGCGACCCTGCTGGATGCGCTGACGCAGCGCCGTACGCTGATCCAGCAAGCGGTTCGCCAGGCCGAACTGTCGATTCTGCAGATGGGGCAGGTGCGCCAGCAAGCCGCAGACCTGATCGCGCAAGTCTCTTCCTTCCTGACGGTCACCTTGCCTGCACTCGAGATGGCGCAGGCGCAGAGCGGACGCTGAAAATAGACGCACATATTTTCGGCAAACCTCCGCGTTGTGGTATAGCCTGTTAACTGAGACAAGCTCTTAAACCATCAACCTATTGGGAGGTTATATGCCCTGCGTTGATCATGACTATAAGAATTGTCCCGCCTTTATGGAATTGCGTAATGGCGAGCAATGCAAACAAGCTGGATGTCAGCGTAAAAAGCTGGCTTTCCAGAATTCCCCTGCCTTGTTTGAGCACGAGAACATCGATCTGGATGATGTGGTCATCCCAGGCAAAACCGGTGGCAGGGAGGGAACGATCTAGAACCGGACAAACCAGACACAGGCATTAGAGATGCCGGAAACGACAACGCCAACCTGCTGGGTTGGCGTTGTCGTTCTGTGCCTGGGGAAATGCGCTCAGCCTTTGTCCGACTGGCGGTTCCCACGGTCCGGGTCACCGGACTGGTGCAAATCCTTGGGACCCTTGTAGATCGTATTGGGCGGATGCTTGCCCTGGTGCTGTTCGCTTTTGTCGGATGGGTTTTCCCCTTGCCGATGCTCGTAGGATTTGCCTCTTGCTTCCTCGACCCTGCTGCCCGAGGCATTGCCGGACTTGCCTGTGTCGTTTGCCGTGCCTTTACTGCCGGAACCTGTTTTTGCGCCCATGTCAGTACTCCTTGTCAGTGAAACGAAACCGGGGTGTGACAAGCCTGATCTTGGGGATGTTCGGTCGATTGCAAGGCCGCGGATTCGCATCGTGATCGAACCACCGTCGCAAGAGAGTGCTGTTAAACTTTGCGATAAATTCCGATTCCCATTTGCCGGAGTACAAAATTCTGGGTTTTCTCGTCAGAGCGGCGATACGTATGCCAAAGCTAACGGTCGCTGTAGCATTCGTGGTGCTGGCAGTTTTGGCCAGCACGATGACCTACACCGGTTTCCTTGTCATTGGGGTCTTGGCCGATCATCTCGGCACGGGTCGGGTCATGGCAGGACTGCTGCTTGGCGCTCTTTTTGCACGATTTCCGTGGATAAGAAAAGGCAAGCTGCGCATTGTCGGTCTATTGCCCAAACCTGTACGTCGACCACTCATCGTCAGCATACTCGCACTCTGCTTGCTGTACTTCCTGTCGCGAGGCGAATACGAGCCCGCGGCATTTACAGGTTTCGTTACGGCTTTTCTTCTCACCTTCCCTTGGTTGAGGCGAGCCATGTTCGATCGAATGTTATCGTCGGTCTTCAAGTTCGCTGGCCGAAGCCCTTCCGACAGCGCCGACGACAGGGTGATCGAGGGTGAATTCAGGGAAAAGAAAGATTGATTGCCAGGTGTGTCCCGTCTTCACGGATGTACCTGGTTGCGCCCCGCGTTTTTTGCGGCATATACTGAAGCGTCCGCAGTGGCAAGCAAATCACCCACAGTCTGGTTGGGCGCCAAGCTGGCAACGCCGATCGATACCGTAACGTGCAAGCTCGGGTCCTGGAGAAGGGGCGACTGTGCCACACCCAGGCGCAAACGCTCTGCCACTTCCCGAGCCTCTTCCAGGCTTGTCCTGGGCAGGACAACGACGAACTCCTCACCGCCAAAACGCGCGCAAACATCCCCTGGGCGCAGGTATTCGCGCACCCGTTGGACAAAGGCCCGCAGGACATCGTCGCCAATCATGTGACCGAATCTATCGTTGATGGTTTTAAAAAAGTCGATGTCCAGCATCAGGATGGAAAAAGATTTTCCACTAGAAATGAAAAGCTCCGCTTGTTGTTTGAGGAGTTCGTCGAGTGCCCTGCGGTTACCCTGTCCTGTCAACGCGTCGGTGGCGGCGTCCAACTCGACCTTTTGCAGCGCCACACGCAGTCGTTCGGCGAGTGAAGCATTGGCGCGTTGCAGGCGGATGCCTTCGAGTAGGCGTTTAGAAATTTCGCGCGTGTAATACACAATGAGCGCGATAAAAACGGTGATGCCGGCCGCATAATCGGTAGCACTCTTTTGGTCAGTAACATGCAGCAAAAAGCCGAAGAGCGAAACAATCCAGATCGTGCCGATTTGCCGATAAAAGGCCATCGTATAGGTTGCATAGACCTGTGCATTGACCGCGATGACGCCACACAGCAGCGCGATAAGGGTAGCGTCCAGGATGGGGTCGTGTCCCATCAGAAACCAGATCATGAGACCCCAGGCAAAGCCATCCAGACCTGCGACCCAGTGGACGCGCCTGGCATAACGCTCATAACGCGAGCCGTCCTTGATCACGCCCTGCAACGCCCACAAGCTGGACGCCCACACGACAGCAGCCGTACCCAGCCAAGACATCATCGAAGTTTGGGGAACAATGCCCCAGCAAAACCACACCGCAAGCAGCCAGCCGACGGGCGTGGTGGTCAGCGCGCGGCGCAGCGCAATCACACATTCCGAAAAACCTGTGGCACGCGCATGGGCTTGGTCGGATTCGCTGACAGGCAGAGAGGGGCTCATGCGGTCCATGTGGTCGGATACGGCACTGGCATGTCATGCCTGGAGTAGCTTTGGGAGAGGTCGCAAAGCATTAACCGTATCCGCGTGGAAATAAAAAAAGTAAAGGGCGAGCTTACCGCAAAAACTTGGCGCTATCAACGCGGCTTGATCGGATGCGGACCAGCAGTAAATACAAAGCAGCGCTTAGACCTGCTGTTCGATGTTGATCTGCAACACGAGGAAACTGCTAGCGGGAAGGGATTGCAGCAGCTGGGCGACTAAATGCGACAACGCCAAGCTGCATGGGTTGGCGTTTCGTGACCGCCGCGCCGACAATGACGTGGGCGTCAGCCGAGTCTTGGTCTGACGCCCGTCAGCGCATGGGTTAGGGAAATCCCTGGATTGTTCCGGGAACCCGAGAGTTCCAGGCGGCACTACAGCGCGATGTCAGGCACTCTTTTCACTTGCCCAGGTTGAACGATTGCAGCCGCGCTTGGAGCGAAGTTCTCCAGGCTTGGCGACGCGATCGTCAGCTGCAGTGTTTCAGCGGTGCTTGCCCAGGTGGCCGCCAGCAGCTGTACATTTTCATTCAGCTTTTTTCCATAGGACGGAACGATTTCGCGAATTTTTTCCTGCCAGGCGGCTGTCTTCATTTGATCCGGGAAAACTCTCTCCAGCAGCGACAGCATGATCGCTGGCGAGGTAGAGCCACCTGGGGACGCCCCCAACAACGCAGACACCGAGCGATCTTCGGAAACCACCACTTCCGTACCAAGCTTCAGTACGCCGCCCTTGTCGGGCACGTTCTTGATGATCTGCACACGCTGGCCAGCTTGCCACAAACGCCAATCTTCATCCTTTGCCTCGGGCATGTAGCGGCGCAGCGCTGCCATTTTTTCTTCCTTGGACAGCTGCAATTGCTGCGCGAGATATTTTACAAGTGCAAACTCATGGGCGCCGACTTGAAGTTGCGGAATGATATTGGAGGGCGTGCTTGCCTTCACGATATCGGAATAAGCCCCATTCTTGAGGAATCGGGTGGACCAGGTGGCGAATGGCCCGAACAGCAATACCGTTTTACCATCCAGCACGCGGGTGTCCAGATGCGGCACCGACATCGGTGGCGAACCCGTATCCGCCAGGCCGTACACTTTGGCCAGATGGCGCGAGGCGATTGCCGGATTCTCGGTGACCAGGAACTCGCCACCGACCGGGAAGCCGGCATACTGTTTCGCTTCAGGAATGCCCGACAACTGCAGCAGCGGCAATGCGGCGCCACCTGCACCGATGAAAACGTGGCGCGCATCAACCGTCTGGACTTTGGAACTGTCGTTGACGTCGAACGCCGACACGCGCCAGGATCCATCCTCGTTGCGCGTGATCGAGCGGACCTCATACCCGGTCGAGATCTTGCTGCCAGTCTGGCTGAGATGCTTGTAGAACTGGCGGGTAATCGCGCCCAGGTTGACGTCGGTGCCGAGCGGCGAACGGGTGGCGGTAAGCATCTCGTCCGGTTTGCGGCCTTCCATCATGAGCGGAATCCATTCGGTAATCGTGGCCGGATCGGTCGTCAATTCCATGCCGGCGAACAGCGGTGATGCCTGTAGCGCCGCAACGCGCTTGTGCATGAAGTCCCGGTTCTCCTTGCCAAACACCAGATTCATGTGCGGCGTCGAATTGATGAATTCGCGCGGATTGCCCAGCACGCCCTTGCGCACCTGATGCGCCCAGAATTGGCGAGAGATCTGGAAGTTCTCGTTGATCTCGATCGCCTTGGTGATCTGTACTTGCCCTTTATCGTCCACCGGGGTGTAGTTCAGTTCGCAGAGCGCCGAATGACCTGTGCCCGCGTTGTTCCAGCCGTTGGAACTTTCCTCGGCAACTTTGTCCAGACGTTCGAATACTTCGAAGGTCCATTTCGGCTCGAGCTCGGACAGATAAACACCCAGCGTCGCGCTCATGATGCCACCGCCGATCAGCAGCACGTCAACCGTGCGATCTGCCTTGGCAGCACGGAACTGGCCCCCGAATGCAAGCGAGTAGCCGCCGACCACGGCTGCGGCGCCGACAGTGGTTCCGATAAACTTGCGTCGGGAGAAGCGCTTGCCGCTGGCGGGCGCTGCTGGATTCTTGCTGGTTTCTTGACTCATGCGATGAGTCCTCCTAAGAAAAATTGAACGCGACAGGCAGCCGTTGTTTAAAAAAAACGGTGCGCAGACGCGAGCTGATGTATTCAAGAATTACTTTTCTACCAATGGCGCAAACTACTGTCTGGCATTGAGCAGAATTCTTTCCAGCGCATGCTTGAAAGCTTGCGCTTCCTGTTCGCTGAATCCATTGAGCAACTGCCCGTAGACCTTATGGAGCGCCGCGTTGATCTGTGGGCAGAGCGCGACGCCTTTATCGGTCAGGGCAACATTGACCTGGCGACGGTCTTCCAGGTCGCGCACCCTGCGGACGATCCCCTTGGCTTCCAGACGGTCCAGCAGACGCGACATTGGGCCAGGCTCGATCCCGGCCAGCTGGCAAAACTCGTTGACGGTCCGCGCGTGATTGCGCATCGCACTGATGACCACGACAAACTGCGACGCGGTCAGGTCCAGCGGCAGCATTTCTTTATCAAGTGCTGCAAACAACGCGTTGCGAGCTTGGCTGATCAGGTAACCAAACTGTTCATTTTTTGATTCTTCAAATACAGCCATAATTCTGAAAAGATAAGAATTATATTTACCTAGGCAAATATGATTAATTGTGGATTCCCCGTATTCAATAGTGCGCAACTATGCCGGCGATTGCTATGGCGTTGAAGGCCAGACAACAGGTAGTGGAGCGGGATGCTTGCCTGAACTTGGGAAGGTCGGCACGACAACACGGGGAGTCGGCATCAAGAGCCGCTGTCTGAGGAGGGGGCGGAGATCGACCGACACAGGGAAAAGACGATCCCGGAAACCAAAACGCCCACTTGCATGAGTGGGCGTTTCGTGAGCGGTATTCTGGGTGGCCCGGGGCCACGCTCGAGTTGCCGGCACAAATGGCGCCGTGGAACATGCTGCTCAAAGGCGTGCTGTGGCACACCCTGACGCGCATGGCGGCCCACGTGGCCCATCATTAATTCGGTCACTGGATACTGGTCCGCACGCACGGGAAACGCGCCCGAAAGCCTGGATCGACCACAGCGAACTGGCGTGCCGCGCGAGCGAATCAGGCGTGTTCAGCGCCCTATGCGCAGGTCGCGATGGGCGCCGACGGTTCCGAGGTAGCGCCCCCCCCGGCTGGCCAGCAGCCATCCTGCATGCTGCCAGCCCAGGCTGAGGAAGGTGTTCACGGAGCGCAGGTTGGTCGCCTGCACATGCGAGAAGCACATCTGCAGCTCTTCTTGCGCCATGCTGGACGCAGTCGCCACCAGCAGCTTCTTGGCCCAGCCGCCTCGCCGGCTTGCGGGGTGCGTGTACAAAAAGCTCAGGAACGCATTACGCGATCCCATCTCGCACTTGAGCGGGCACGGCGTATCGGTGCGGGCGGCGCCAACGTCGATCCGGATCTGCGATCGCACAGCGCCGTCCTCGACCAGCGCGTAGATCCGCCCACCTTGCGCGAGCACCTTACGCACCCCGGCCCCGGTATGCGGGTTAATCTGGTCGAGCAGGCCGTCGGGACAGCGCGCCAAGTCGTCCTCGGAGGCCAGCCGCAGCAGCATACAGCCCGGCGGGCATGCCGTACCCTCGTCGCGCAGCGGCGCCGCGAACAGCATGTACACATCGAGTGCCAGCGCCTTGCGCAGCAACCAGAAGCCCAGACTGCGCGGGCCGCCGCGTTCCCGCAGCAGCTCCACCCGCTCGTGGTTCCAGAGCGCGCGCATGCTACAGCGGCTCCCAACTGGACAAGGCGGTTTTCAGCAGCCGATACCCGGCTGCGCCGACTAGCCCCGGCCGGAACAGGATCAGGTTCATCATCCGCGCGCCCGGCAGCGCGCCCCAGCGCTGCTTGTAACCGGAGTCGCCCTGGCCCCAGTCGACCAGGCGCAGGCCGCGCCCGATCGCGTCGCGGAAAATGTCGAGCGAGAGCAGCGAGCCCGGGCTCGACGCCTTGAACTCTTCGTCATAGCCGTTGGCCACGATGCACATCGTCTGCCCGTGTTCGAGGTGCAGCGAATAGGCGATGTCGCGTGCGCCGCAAGAGAGCAGCCAAAGCACGACCTCCGGCCCGTCGCCGTGTTGCGTCAGTCGTGACCAGTAGGCTTGATTCGGCGCGCCCACGAGCTTGACGTCGCCTCCCTGTTGCGCAACCCAGGACGCCTGTTCGACCAGCGCCGCGCGCTGCAGCAGCGCGCCCGCTTGCGCCACGGTGAGCCGATGTCGTTCCGTGGTCACCGGGCCCTGCTTGTCGAGGCGGCGCCGCAAGTAGGCGATGTTTTTCCACAGCGACGCGCTCACTTGCGCCTGAAGCGCCTGCGCCGACGCCGGCAAGGCCAGTTCGAACACCTGCCCGCTCACCTGCTTCAGGCCACGCCAGCCGCGCGCGCGCAGCAGGGTAACGAAGCGCTGGGTATCGGTATCGCCGTCGATGAGCGGTCCCATGCGCAGCACGGCGCCGCGTGGCCGCCGGGTCAGTTCAGCGGCGAGCCCGGCCAGCGCAGGCTCGCCGCCGCCCGGCTCGACGGCCACGCCGCGCCACGGCCAGTAGTAGCCGCCCAGCGCCCATAGGTCCAGCTTGCCCGTGCGCTTGCGCGCGAACGCGACTTCTGCGCCCGGGACGCGGACCACCGTCAGCGGGCCGCGCCAGCCGTTGTCGGGCAAGTAGGCATGTTCCCATGCCTCGGAGGTATGCGCGCGCACGAAACCGCGCCGCGCCAGCGCATTGGACGACAGGTCGCGCTCCTCAACCATGTCTGCGGATCAGTCGGCGTACTTTCGCCTTGACGCCGTAATGGTCCAGCAAGCCACCGGCCCAGCCGGAGAACCGGTCCATCAACGCGTGACTGCGCACGATAGCGGCATTGCGCAGCGTGGCCCGTGCCAAAAACATGTGGGCGCACTGGCGCTGGTGGGTGGCCAACAGGCGCTTGCGATCGGACTGGCCTTCGATGAAATCAAAGTAGCGCAGGCCGCCTTCATTGACTTGGAACAAGGTACAGTCGCTCAGCTGAAACTTGAACGGCACGTCGCGCACTTGCCAGGGACTCATCCTTGCCGCTTTCTCAGTGCACCGGCCGGCGCGCGATACCCGGCAGTTCGAAGTTGCGCGACACCAGCGTTGCCGCTGGCAAGCCCTGGTCGGGCATCAACCAAGATCTCGACATCGTATGTAAAGTGAGCTTGCATGAAGAGACGGATACCCCGTTGAATAATAGTCAAGAATTATCCTACATTTTTTACAAGTACGCTCAACACTCGTCGCCCCGATACGCCCGCCTCAGGCCACCTCGGAGAACAAGCTCGCGTCGCCGCGCCGGTCGAGGGTATAGTAAAGCCATCCCTGTTTGCAATATTGTTTTCAACAATATCGTGATTTCAGCGATGGGTACAGCTTCCAAGAAGTCGGGCACTCCCGACGATCAGCAGTTTACGTTGTTTGTCGCGTCAGATGACGGGCTTCATTCTTTAAGGTGTGATGCAGGGCGTGCATTCGCTGTGTGAGCTGGGCGCTTGGCCCGTCCTGATCTCGGCTGCACGTGGATCACCGGGGGCATTGCCCCTGACTTCACCAAGATTGGCCGGTCCATCACGAAGCACGCAACGATGCTCACTACGCGCAAGCTGCACTTACGGCCCGGCCGAGCGCCGTCAGTTCCGCTCATGCCGGCCAGCACGCAACCGCGAACCAGATGGTCCGAAATGATTGACGTGTTGACAATTCCTGGCAGCACGGGGCATGATATTGTGGCCGCATGGGGAAGGTTTTCAGGTCTTTTCAGCTTGTTGCCACGCCATGCTTCATTTTCGTGGCGCGACGGCGTGTTCACCGACGCGATATGACGGCTCGTGCGCTTGAATCGCCTGTCCTTAAACTGCAGGCGAAAAACCGCGTTTTGTGCTTCTCGGAATGGCTTTCTCGACCACCCTGTAAATCCCTCAGATCCGGCAGCGCTGCTGCCGGCCGATGCAGCGAGCAATCAATATGATATGCCGCTCATTTTGTTAAAGATTTTAGGAATGTGTAGAAGTGAATGAAATTCAATTTGAGTCGGTGAGGAAAGCCAAAGTCCGTCTAAAGTACTTATTAGGAGAATTGGTCCTTGGAAATTGGTATCCTGAACTATTAGTACTTACCCCCAGAAGGTTTGAGCAAGAAGGCTGGCCCTTGGCACCCGAAGTACTTGCTGAAATGTTGGGGGATGAGAATGATGGTGCATTTTGCAGGAAAGTACCAGCTGAGAACTTTGAGCCAGGCTTAGGAAAATACGGATCTTTCCTCAGTTACGTGCCGTATCGTGATGTACTTTATTATGTATCGGTGAGTGGAAGTTTCACTGAGTATTTGAATAAATTTTCTACGAAGTCTCGTCAAAATTTGACTCGCTCGGTTCGACGTTTTGCGGAGCGTCAACAGGGACTCCCTAGTTGGGAAGTATATGTTGATTATGAGACGATTTCTGAATTCTATTCAGAAGCTTTGCGCATTTCGAAGCAGACATACCAGACAAAATTACTTCATGCCGGGTTGGCAGATAGCGAGGCCTTCCTTGAACATATGAAAAATTTAGCACGGAATGGGCAAGCACGCGGATATCTCCTTCGGGACTCTGGTAGAGCTATCGCTTTTGCATGGTGTCGCCAGCAAGGTGATCGATTAATTTATGATACGGTTGGATATCTACCAGAGTTCTCCAATTTATCTGCGGGAACTGTGCTGCTCTATCATATTATTGAGGATGTTTTTTCGTCTGGCAATTACAAGGAAATCGATTTTGGACCAGGAGAAGCGCAATACAAGTCGATGTTCTCAACCCATCGCAAAGAGTTCGTCGATCTCTATTTATTGCGTGATACAGTTCGTCATAGAATTTTAGTAAGTGCTCATTACTACTTGCTACTCATTAGCGGCGCAATAGGCCGGTTGTTAGAGCGGTATGGGGTGAAAAAATATCTGAAGGCTTGGATAAGAAGATTAAAAAGTTGAGTCGCGGTAGGGAAGCGGCCAGGATGTTCCCGAATGTGATGGATGTTGCGCGTCACAACAGCCAGTGCGACGTAGCGCTTACATCCTGTGATGCCGTGATCAAGGCGTTTGTCGAGACCATCCACTTCTAGCATTGATCGCCGACTAGACCGCCGAATGAGCACGCCATCCCTTAAATTCCTTTGTGCTGGCGAGGTCGCCATGGCAGCCGTTGCCGGTACCAAAGGCAATCGGAAGATGACTTTGACAAATCGAGCGATTGGTAGTGGTCGGTGCGTCCACATGTCAGGCGCGTCGGGGAGCGCGGTCGCTCGGACGATTTGGTCGCGAGTTTGCGGGCTTGTTTTTGCGGGGTGCGGCGTACCGGAAATAGACCGGAGCCGAGAACTGTGAAATCCACAAACGAAAACACCAACCTGTGATGGTTGGCGTTGCGTGAACTATGTTCTTGGTGGCCCGGGGCGGAATCGAACCACCGACACAAGGATTTTCAATCCTCTGCTCTACCAACTGAGCTACCAGGCCAAGGGCTCGCATTCTAGCACAAGGCTTGGCTCTGCGGTAGTGCTTCCGCTAAGAGCGCCTGACAATTCCCCGATGGCTGCGTTGCATCGTCTCGCCGTACTAGCGTACTGTCTTCGCGGTCCGCCGCTGCGGCGATGCGCCTTGCCCTCGGGGTTTTGTTAGACGCTCTGAACCGGCCGGCGCTGTTCACTCTGCCTGTTTTGTCGGCGCCAGCCGGTTCATGTCCAGGCCCTGGGCCCGCAGCCGGCCCAGCAGGGCGTCATAGGCGGCCGGATCGACCTTCGGGGTGCGCGACAGGATCCACAGGTATTCGCGCTTCGGCTCGCTGACGGCGGCCAGCTGATACGCCGGATCGAGGTCGATCACCCAGTAGTCGCCCCAGACCATCGGCAGCCAGGACAGGATGGCCGGTGCGAAGCGCACTTCCAGCTTCGGCGAGGTGGCGCCGCCCAGCTGGCGCGCCACGCCACTGGCCGTGTCGGTACTGCCGTCGGCGCGCCGGCAGCGGTTCACCACGTCGACGCGGCCGTCCTCGCGCAGGCTGTAGGTGGCGGTCGTGAAGCCGGCACACTTCTTCTGGAAATCGTTGGGGAACTTCGCGATCTCGTACCACGTTCCCATGTAGCGCTTGGCGTCGAGCGAGGGGATGGTGGCAAGCGGCCTGGCGCCGCCAGCTTCCTGGCCGGCCGCGCGGGACGGCGGCGCTGATAACAGCAGCAGGGGCAACAAGGATGCAAGCAGGACGGTCTTCATGCGCGCTTCCGGAAATGGTCGAGCCCAGATGGTAGCCGCGCCCGGCGCATGCCGACGCACGGCAGGAATGCTGTCGCCGCGATCAGGAACGCGCGGCGGCGCGCTCGGCATGCCGGCGTTCGAGCGCCAGCCGGGCGTCCTTGCGGCCCTTGGCTTCCTCGAAGCGGCGCTGCTCCTCTTCCGTCGACGGCTGCAGCGGCGGCACCGCGACCGGCTTGCGGTCGTCGTCCACCGCGACCATCGTGAAGAAGCAGCTGTTCACGTGGCGCACCGCCTGCGAGCGGATGTCCTCGGCGATCACCTTGATGCCGATTTCCATGGAGCTGCGCCCCGCGTAGTTCACCGAGGCGAGGAAGGTCACCAGCTCGCCGACGTGGATCGGCTGGCGGAAGGTGACCTGGTCCACGCTCATCGTCACCACGTAGCGGCCGGCATAGCGGCTGGCGCAGGCATAGGCGACCTGGTCGAGCAGCTTGAGAATGGTGCCGCCGTGGACGTTACCGGAGAAGTTGGCCGTGTCCGGGGTCATCAGGACCGTCATCGACAGCTGGTGGGAAGGCAGGTTCATGCAGGACTCAAGAAAGGTAGGGGTATGTCATGGTGCTTCAGAATCGCCGGGCCGGCAAGCAGGCCTAGAACTCTTCCCAAGCTTCTTCGGCCGCCTTGCGCTCGACGGGCGTGGACGGGGCAGGGCGAGCCGGCTGGACGCGCCTTTCCGTCACTGCCGGGACTGCGCGCCTGACGGAAGGCGCCGTGGGCTTGCGCAGCGGCCGCTCGGCGAGCCTGAAGACCGCCACCAGCTGGCTCAGGCGCGCCGCCTGCTCCTTCATCGACTCGGTCGCAGCCGCCGATTCTTCCACCAGGGTCGCGTTCTGCTGGGTGCCCTGGTCCATGTCCGCCACTGCGCGGTGTACCTGCTGGATGCCGCTGGCCTGTTCCTTGCTCGAATCGACGATCTCGCCCATGATCGCGGTCACCCGGCCGATGCTCTCGACGATGCCGGTCATGGTCGCACCGGCGCGGCCGGCCAGGTCGGCGCCCTGCGAGACGCGGCGGGTCGAATCGTCGATCAGTTCCTTGATTTCCTTGGCCGCAGCCGCCGAACGCTGCGCCAGGTTGCGCACTTCGCCGGCCACCACGGCGAAGCCGCGGCCCTGCTCGCCGGCGCGCGCCGCTTCCACCGCGGCGTTCAGGGCCAGGATATTGGTCTGGAAGGCGATGCCGTCGATGACGCCGGTGATGTCGACGATGCGCGCCGACGAGGCGTTGATCGAACCCATGGTCTGCACCAGTTGCCCCACCATCGCGCCGCCCTGCTGGGCCACCGTCGATGCGGCCACCGCGAGCCCGTTCGCTTCGTCGGCGCTGGCCGCGCTGTGCTGGACCGCGTGTGCCAGCTCGTTCATCGAGGACGCGGTCTGTTCCAGCGCGGCGGCCTGGCTCTCGGTGCGGCGCGACAGCTCCTGCGCTTCGCTCGCCATCGCCTCCACCGAGGCGCCGATGGTGGCGGTGCCGTCGCGCACCTGGCCGACGATCTGCGCCAGGCTGTCGCGCATGCCTTGCAGGGCATGCAGCAGGCTGCCCTGGTCGCCCGGCCGCAGCGCGATCCGGACGTCGAGCTTGCCGGCGGCGATTTCGCCGGCCACGCGCGCCGCCTCCGCCGGTTCGCCGCCCAGGCGCCGGAACAGCGCGCGCGCAAACAGCATGGAGGCGGCGATGCTGCCGGCGAGGGTCAGCAGGCACAGGGTGACCAGCATGGTGGTGCTGGCGTGCGCGCCCTCCAGCACCTGCTTCGCCATGGCGTCGATGGCATGGTGCTGCAGGGCCTGCAGCGCGGAGACCTGGTCCAGGTAGTGCTGGGTGGCCGGCACGAACTCGCGTTCATACTGAGCCATGGCCTCGGCAGCCTGGCCGTCCGTCTTCAGCTTCATGACCCGGTCGCGGGTGTCGATGTAGCGCCCGCGCGCCTCGCCGATGGCGGCGAACAGTGCCTGTTCTTCCGGCGTGTCGAGCAGTTCGCCGATCCTGTTCTGCAGTGCGCTGGTGCGCCGGCTCGATTCCGTGCTCTCGGCCGCAAAGGCCTTGGCCAGTTCGGCATCGCTCGAACGCGCGACCGCGGCGGTGCGCTTGGCCGATACCGAGGTGTTGAGCAGCCATTGCGAGGCCAGGCGCTCCTTTGCCAGCGGGCGCTGGGTGAGCGCTTCGGTTTCCTGGGACATCACCTGCAGGCGCCAGATGGCAAGCGCCGTCGATAGAAAGGAAATGATGATGACGAACGCAAACACGGTTCGCAGCTGGGCTCGGACACTGGACACTTCGGCTCCCGGGTGGGTAGAGGGGTTCATGCTGGTGCAGCCCGCCCCAAAATGGGGCAGCCGGCGGCACATCGACTGCTGGACTGCTTGGTCAGACCGCAGTTCGTTAACATAAAGCAAAATATGGACCAGAAGTAATGAAGTTCCTCAACTTATGCGTGACCACTATTTCACAACGGTTTCCGCATATCGATCCCTGATTTATGTCGTTGGCCAGTGCCGCCAAAGCGGGTAGGCTCGGCACATGAACAGCGATTTCCCGACCTCCTCCGGCTCCGTGCAATGGCACCTGGGCCCGATCATCGATGCGCTGCGCACCTCGCGCGAATCGACCCATAACATCCGCCACCAGGGCCGGGTGCGCGAGCTGCCTTCGCGCGAAGTCCTTGCCCAGGTGGTGAACGGCGTCTCGGCGGCGCTGTTTCCGACCCATTACGGGCGGCCCGACCTGAACGACGAAAGCATCGATTACTTCGTCGGCGACACGCTCAACGTCACGCTCGACCGGTTGGTCGGGCAAGTGCGGCGCGCCCTGCGCTTTGCGCCCCAGTTCGAGGATGCCGACGAGGCGGCGCTGTCCGAACAGGCGCGCGCGATCACGCGCGAGTTTGCCGCCAGCCTGCCGGCGATCCGGGCCTTGCTGGTGTCGGACGTGCAGGCCGCGCTGGCGGGCGATCCGGCCGCCAGTTCGGTGGCCGAGATCATGCTGTGCTATCCGGGCACCCTCGCCATCCTCTACCACCGCCTGGCGCATTGCCTGCACCGGCTCGGCGTGCCTTTCCTGGCGCGCCTGGTCGCCGACATCGGGCACTCGCTGACCGGCATCGACATCCACCCGGCGGCCAGGATAGGCGGCAGCTTCTTCATCGATCACGGCACCGGTGTCGTCATCGGCGAGACCGCCATCATCGGCGAGCGCGTGCGCCTGTACCAGGCGGTAACGCTGGGCGCCAAGCGCTTCCCGGTGGACGCCAGCGGCGCACTGGTCAAGGGCGCGCCGCGCCATCCGATCGTCGAGGACGACGTGGTGATCTACGCCGGCGCCACGGTACTGGGACGGATCACGGTGGGAGCCGGCTCGACCATCGGCGGCAACGTATGGCTGACGCAAAGCGTCCCGCCGGGCAGCAACGTTTCGCAGGCCCAGTCGCGCAACACCTGACGCAGGGTGACGGAACGGCTGCGTTATCATGGCGCGATGTCTATCCTGCTCGTACCCGGCTACATGGCCGACGAAACGCTCTGGGACGACGTGCTCCAGCCGCTCGGCAAGTTCGGACCGGTCACGCACGCGGACCTGCGCCACGATTCCTCCATCGAAGCGATGGCCAGCCGCGCGCTGGCCGACGCTCCCTCCCACTTCATCCTGGTCGGCTTTTCGATGGGCGGCTACGTCGCCCGCGAGATCGCACGCCTGGCGCCCGAGCGCGTGCGCGCGCTGGTCCTGATCGCCACCTCGACCCGCGCCGATACCCCATCGTTGCGGCAGAGCCGCGGCACGGTCGGCAAGGCCGCGGCGTCGGTCTCGTTCTCGGGCCTGAGCAAGACCGCGATCGCCACCTCGCTGCACCCGAAAGAGGCCGCCAACGAGGCCTTGATCGAACGCGTGCGCGCCATGGGCGTGCGCCTGGGCGGCGAGGTGTTCCGCCGCCAGTCCGCGATCGTGCGCACCAGTGACCGCGAGCGGCTGCACGAGATCCGCTGCCCGACCCTGGTCGTCGCGGCGGGACAGGACCGGCTGCGTTCGCGCGAGGAGGCGGAAGAGATGCATGCCGGGATCCCGGGTGCGGAGTTCGCCCTGATCGAGGACAGTGGCCACATGCTGCCGATCGAGGCGCCGCAAGCGCTGCTCGCGGTGATCGAGCCCTGGCTCGACAGGGTCACGTCCAAGCTTAAATAGCGGCGGATGCCGACCAGGCGCGCAATCCACGGATTGCTTCTTCCTTGAGCTTGGCCTCGATCTCGATATAGGGCGCGCTCAGGTAGGACGAGGGCATCACCTCGATCAGGTCGGCATGTTGGCGGTCATTGAAACCTTCGCGTCCGTTCGAAATGTGCACCAGCTGATGCGCGGGATTGGCCCAGGTGGCGCGCGCCTTCAGCAGCATGTCTCCCACGCTGGGATCCTCGTAGCTCGACAGCTTGTCATGTACCACGTGGTGGTGGGCGTCGAACACCATCGGCACGCCGGCGCGCATGCAGATCTCGTAGATCTCTTCCGCGCCATAGGCATACTCGTCATTCTCCAGCCCCAGGCGGCAGCGGATGGCGTCGGGAAGCAGGGCGATGCGCTCGACCAGCGCGTCGGCGCGATTGCCCTTGCCGCCGTGGATCTCGAGCAGGGCCCAGGAAGAACGTGGCTGCTCGAGCAGGTCCATGATGTCGGCGTGCATTTGCAGGATCTTGACGCTGTTCGCCACCACCCCTTCCGAATCCGAACTCAGCACCACGAACTGGTCCGGGTGCATCACCAGCCGGATGCCGCGTTCGGTCGCACGCCGGCCCGAGCGTCCCAGGGTCGCGGCAAAGGGCGCCAGCACCTCGCGGCCGATGTCCTCGTCGGCAAACGGAAAGATCGAGGAGGGCAGGCGGTACAGGCGGATGCCCTCGGCCTCGCAGTAGCGCAGCGCCTTGTCCAGGGTCTGGATGTTGTCGCGGTACAGGTCTTCGAGCAGCTTGCGCTGGGCGTCGAGGCTATGCTCGAGCAGGCGCTTGCGCGTGACCGTGCGGTAGCGGACGTCTTTCGACGCGGTAATGCAGACGAGGCCGAGGTTCGGTTGCATGGGTTCCCTGTGCTTAAGCAGGTCCGCCGCGCGCGGACTGCCGCGCCAGTCTATCCAAACCGGGTTTTCCCGTGCGTCCGCTTCGCCGCTCCAGGCCCACGCTGCCGGGACAGGAATGGGACATCCTTGCGGACGCCCTTGAACCCGGAACTTGGGCAGAATATTCCGACCGGCGGGCGGCCGGACCGGCCGTCCGCGCCATCGGAAACACCAATGCTCAACAGGAGGAATCGATGACCGACCAGGAACGCGACAAGCAGGGACAGGGTGGGCAGTCCACACAGGGAAGCAGCCGGCAGGCCACGCGCAGCGACACGCTGGCGGAGGGCGGCGCCCGGCCGGTGGGCGCACAGGGCGGACCGACCGGATCGGAGATCGTCGGCGCGGCCGGCGGCACCGATGCCTCGGCAGCGGCGGCGCAGTCCGGAAGCCGGGGACCGGGCGGCGCCGGCATGCGGGAGCAGGGGGGAGCGCAAGGCATGCCGGGCTCGCCGGGCGGCTCCTTCGGTGGCGGCGGCAGCCCGGCGGCGGGCGCCTCGGCCGGCGGCAATGCGATGGGTGAAGCCGCCTCGGCGGACGACACCCGGACCGGAATCGGCACCTCCTCGGGGCACGGCACGTCGGTGGCTGGCGGCGACCCCAGCAGTGGTGCAAAGCCGAACCCCGGCAAACAGGGCGGCGGGGGCGGTGCGTCCACTTCCTGAGCTTGCTTCCCTTGCAGGGCGCGTAGATCAGCGCGGGCGGCCGAACACCTGGGTCCAGTACACGATGCCGCTGCGCTTTTCTGCAGCCACGCCGTAGGCCGCGCCCATCTCGGTAAAGCTGGGATTCATGATGTTGGCGCAGTGCCCTGGACTGTCGAGCCAGCCGGCCACGGCCTCGTCGGGCGTGCTCTGGCCGAAGGCGATGTTCTCGCCAACCCGCTGCCAGGCATAACCGGCGCGCGCGGCGCGGTCGGCCGGCTGGCTGCCGTCCTTGGCCCGGTGGCTGAAGTAGCGGCGCGCCGCCATGTCGCGGCTGTGCGCCAGCGCGGCTTCACCCAGCCGCGGATTCCAGCTGACCGGCGGCGCGGCCGCGAACTGCTGCCTGCCGCAGCTGCGGGCGCTGGCGCGCGCCGCATTCACGCCGGCCAGGATGGCCTTGCCGGCCTCGTGCCAGTCCGGAAAGGTATCGGAAGGCAGCGGCGGCGCCGCCTTGGCCAGGATGACGGTCCATTCGTCACCGCTGCGGTAGCTGCCGACCGTCGAGAAGCGGGTATCGAGCAGGGTCGCGCAGTATTTTTCCTGCAGCACGGCCATTGCCTCCGCCGGCGTTTGGGGACCGCTCACGCTGACGCTCACGGCGCGCTCGGCGGCAAAGCCGGCTTGCTCGAGCGCCGCTTCGATGAAGGTGGCCGGCCCGATGCGCACCCGCGCCAGCGCCGGGTGCGGCGCCAGCGCCTCGACCGGGGCAGCGCTGCGGCCCAGGCAGCTGCCCGGGGCTTTGCGGTAGCCATTTATCAAGGTGGTCAATTGCTCGGCGCCATAGGCAGGCGCCGGCAGGGCCAATGCCATGCCGGGCCAGGCGCCGGCCAGCGCCAGCAGCAGGGGCCCAATGCCGCGCATCTGGCATGGCAGAGTCAGGATTTTCGGTAGCAAGATCAATCTCCGGCCGCGGGAGCCGCGGCCATTCAAATGTAGCGGATGCCGGGCGCTGCGTCATCGCACCCGGTGGCAAAGCTGAATGAAAGGACATTGACAGGAAATCAAGCCGGCCCCAAAAGCAAAAACGCCGACCACAGGTCAGCGCTTTTCTCGATTGTTTGAGGCAGGACAGCAGGATGACGCATCTGTCGCGAACGTCCACTATAGCAGCGCCGCAAACAGCTGCAAAGCGCCCCGCTGTAACAATCCACTACAGCCGTGTCAGCGGCGGGCCGCCCGGGTCACCCAGCCAGGTCGTCTCGAAGCGCTTGCGGGCCGCCGCCAGCGCGGGAGCGTCTCCCCGCTGCTGGTAGATCTCGATCAGGCCGCGCAAAGCCCAGCCGTTGCTTGGTATGCGGGCGAGCGACTCGCGGAACACCTGTTCCGCCGCATCCAGCTGGCCGGTGCGCAGCAGTGCCGCGCCCAGCGACTGGCGTACCGGGTAGTACCAGTAGGGCGGTTCCATATAGGGCAGGCCGTCCTGCACCGCGATCGCTTCGCGGTAGGCCGCTACGGCCTCGGGCATATTGCCGCGCGCATCGGCCAGGCGTCCGCGTGCGACCGCGCGCGCGGTCTGCACGATCTCGCGCGCCGGGATGTTCCATTCCGCGATCGGCTTGAAGTCGGCAGTGCGCTCGAGGCGCTCGAGCGCCGCGAGTTCGTGGCTGCCTTCGGCATGCATGCCCTTGCGCGCGAAGCCGACGGCGCGGGCATAGTGCCACATCGCCCTGACCAGCACGAAGTCGGGTCCGGGGTCCGGCAGGGCCAGCAGGGTGTCCGGCGAACTGAACTGCACATGCGAGAAATAGGGCGCGGCCTTGACCGGCTGCAGGCTGGGGAAGCCCTTCAGCAGTTCGGGGCTGATCGACTTGTCGAGCTTGCCGGCTGCCTCGAGCGCGGTGCGGCCGTCGCCGCCCATCAGGGCCGACACCATGACGAAGTGGATGTTGTGCGGGTAGTAGGCGCCGCGGTAGACCGGGTCGCTCGGCGAGCGCCCGAAGTACTGCTCGTCGACGGCGATCGCATCGAGGTTGGACTGCAGCGCCTCGCGGTACATGCCGAGCCGGTAGTAGATGTGGGAGGGCATGTGCACGACGTGGCCGGCGCCGGGAATCTGGCGCGCAAGTATCCTGGCGGCCGGCAGCGCCCGCTCCGGATGGGAGGATGCCTCGACCGCATGGATGTAGTAGTGGGCCGCGCCCGCATGGCTGGGATTGCGTTCCAGCACGCGTTCGAGGGCGGCCACCAGGTCGGCGGTGCGGTTCTTGGGCTCGGCGCCGCCGGCCTGCCAGTAGTCCCAGGGCGACAGGTCCATCAGCGCTTCCGCATACAGTACCTGGATGGTGTCGTTGTTGGGGAAGCTGCGCGCCGCCTCGGCCATGGCATCGGCGTAGGCCTTGTCGAGGGGAGCGCGGTCGGCGGGCGGCTCCGGCTGGTAGCGGCGGGCGACGGCACGGATCAGGGCCTGTTCGGGCGGCGTGGACTTGCCTGCCAGCGACACCGCCTTCGCGGCCGCGGCGGCTGCCGGCCCGGCGGCTTCCGGGAACATGGGCGCATTGATATTCGGGCCGAGCACCAGCGCCTCGCCCCAATGGCACATGGCGCAGCCTGGATCGTGCTGCTGCGCCGCGCGGAAGGCGCGTGCCGCCTCGGCGTGGTTGAAGGAGAAGGTGAGGCGCATGCCCTGGTCGAAATAGGCCTGGGCGCGCTTGCTGGCGGTCGTGACGGGAATATGCAGGTTGCCGAGGTTGGCATACAGGGGCGGCGCCGCATCGGCTTTCTGCACACTACCCTTGGGCGGCGGCACGATCTGGCCCGGCCTGAACGGCGCAGTCTCTGCCTGTGCCAGCACGAGGCGATCGAGCAGCGGCGGACGTCCGGGACGCGCCGGCGTGCAGGTGGCGCCGGGGGCGAACAGGGGATCGAAGGCTTGCCTGGAATCGGCGGCGGCCGGAGGATGGGCGGAAAACAGGGCTGCAAGCACGGCCGCAAGCGCTGCCGCCCCGACTGCCGTGAAGATGCGTACGGATCTCATCGTTCTCTCCCATCCGGCTTAGGGGGTTACCGGCATTGGGCTTTGATGCCGGTTTTGGGCTTCTGGTTTCAAGAAGGCCCACTCCAGTCTAGGCCAGATTTGCGCCGCGTCAAAGATCAAAGCATTTGCCTTTTGGGGCAGACAACGAGACAATGAGATTCCTGCCATAAATATAACATTTGGGCATCGAGTCAGCACTGCGCATCCAGCAAGGAAGTCGAGTAACCATGACGCACGCCATGCCGCTGTACAGAAACCACGTTCTCCTGTTATCGCAGAGTTTCTTCATCAAGGACAACCGGGCCGAGCTGCTCCTGCATGCCCACAAATACGACTTCGACATCCTGTTCTTCGACGAGGTCTCGGCCTTCGTCGAAGCGGTGGCCCGGGACCAGGGCGACAACCTGTACGTGATCGACCTCGACGCCCTGCACAACATGCAGGCCGACATGCCGGACGGGCGCCGCACCCTGATGCTGGGCGAGCTGCTGCAGCGCCTGCCTTCCGACCACAGCTACGTCTACCTGCAGAGCGCGCGCCAGGGCAGCCGTTTCCTGCTGCAGCAGCGCCTGGTCGACAGCAACTGCCTGGCCTACGCCGAAAAGCCGATCGCCAACGACGTGTTCGTCGACAAGTTGTTCAAGCTGTTCGTGCAGAAGAAACGCGGCGACCTGGTGCGCATGGTGGTGCTCGGCGAGGTGGCCGGGCTGGACGATGCGGCGCTCCTGGTGCGCGGCATCGAGGTGATCCGGCATGCGGATGCCCAGACCCTGCACCTGCGCGTCAAGGAGCTGCAACCCGACCTGGTGCTGGTGAGCGACGGCGAATATGCGCGTACCGAGGCCATCGTCCGCGTCTTGCAGAAGAACATCGAAGCCGACCCGGTGCGCGAGATCATGCTGCTGCAGTGCCGGCCGGATGCCGCACTGACCCGGCGCGCGCTGGCCGACGGATTCGACACCGTGCTGGCCAGCTGCGAGCCCGGGCTGCTGGAAGCCCAGCTGGTGAACCGCGCCAACAAGATCCGCATCAACAAGGACCTGATCGGGAAGGACCGTGCCACCGGCCTGCTCAACAAGGTCGGCCTGCAGAAGAAGGCGCAGGACCTGATCCGGCGCGCGGCCCAGGAAGGCTGCCCGCTGGCTTTCGGCATCATCGACATCGACAAGTTCAAGACCATCAACGACACCTGGGGACATCACTTCGGCGACATCGTGATCAAGCGCCTGTCCCTGAGCCTGGCGGCGCAGCTGGCCGAGTGCGACCTGCTCAGCCGTTTCGGCGGCGAGGAATTCGTGGTCGTGTTCTGGGATTGCACCTTGGAACAGGGCAGGCGCCGGCTGGACGCCATGCGCCAGGCCTTCTGCGCGATCCCCTTCGAGGTCGGACCCGGCGACCTGCGCCATTTCTCCTTCAGCGGCGGGGTGGCGGCTTATCCGGACTACCGCAGCGAGAACGAACTGTTCCTGCGCGCGGATGCGATGCTGTATGTGGCGAAGCAGGGCGGGCGCAACCAGATCTGCGTGCAGGAAGCCGCCTTGCAGCGCGCTGGGGCGCACTAAGAAAAAACGCCAGCCGCGGCTGGCGTTCGTACGTCTTTCGGCGCCCGCTTATTCGGCGAGCTTGGCCTGGTGGGCCTGCAACTGCTCGCGCAGTTGCTGCGGGCTGGAGTGCGTATAGTCCTTGTTGAATTCGGCCTTGACCAGTTTCTGGACCTGCGGATCGAGCTTGGTGCGCAGTACGCCCAGGAAATCCGGCGAGGCCGAGATGACCAGCTGCTGGAAGCGGCCCTCGTTATGCCCCTTCAGCAGGTAGGTCGCGACGTCCTTCGCGAACAGGTCGGCCGCGTGCTGGTCGGGTGTCTGTGCCGGCTGGTACTGCTTGTTCGGTGCACCCGCCTTGGCGTTGTGGGCCATGCCGGCGCCCTCATTGCCGCCGATGTTGTGGCGGCTGCCTGCGGCAGCGGTCGGGCCGAGCCGGTCGGTCTCGGTATCCACCGTGCGCAGTTGCGCAGCGGAACTGACCATGTCTTCGATTTCCTGCAATGGCTCGGCTGGATCGGACTCCGAGAAGAACCGTACACGGCCCGCGTTGGCCGAAAGAATCCAGGTTGTTGGCATGCTACCCCCTGTCAGTGATGAATCGTTAGCGTCGTCCTTAACCGCATGCAAGCTTCTCCGCATGTCGATCAGGCTATAAGTCCAGTATATCGCCGCTTCCGGAACCCCGGCGCACCGACGCCGCCCAGCCGTGCGCGGGACTGCGGCAGCGCTGGACTTCCGCCGCTGGCGGCCTATGCTGAATGACCAGGCAAGGCGCCGCCGAATCTTGTTTTCCGCTGTTGGTCCAAGCATGCACCCGCTACCGGGTATTTCCGAGGAGACTGTCATGACCCAACCCAGCACTTCCACACCGACGCCGCGCCAGCCAGCCGACGCCCCGCTTCCCGCTGACGTCAGGCCCGATTATGCGGCCATCAAGCAGCGCCAGCAGGCCACGTGGGCAAGCGGCGACTTCGCCATCATCGGGGTCACGCTGCAGATCGTCGGCGAGTCGCTCGCCGAAGCCGCCGACATCCGCGCCGGCGAACGCGTGATCGACATCGCGGCCGGCAACGGCAATGCCACGCTGGCCGCGGCGCGCCGCTTCGCGCGCGTGACCTCGACCGACTACGTTCCCGCCCTGCTCGAGAAGGGCCGCATGCGCGCTGCCGCCGAGGGCCTGGAGATCGCCTTCCGCGAGGCCGATGCCGAGGCGCTGCCGTTCTACGACGCCAGCTTCGACGTCGCGCTGTCCACCTTCGGCGTCATGTTCGCGCCCGACCATGCGCGCTGCGCCGGCGAGATGATGCGGGTGGTGCGCGCCGGCGGCCGCATCGGCATGGCCAACTGGACGCCGTCCGGCTTCATCGGCCAGATGTTCAAGACAGTGGGCCGCCACGTGCCGCCGCCCGCCGGACTGGTCTCGCCGGTGATGTGGGGCAGCGAAGAATACCTGCGCCAGCTGTTCGGCGACGCGGCGGTCAGCATCCGCGCCCAGCCGAAGATCTTCAATTTCCGTTATGCCTCGGCGGCGCACATGATCCAGGTCTTCCGCGACTATTACGGACCGGTGCACAAGGCCTTCGCGGCCCTCGACCCGGCCGGCCGGCTGGCGCTGGAGCAGGACCTGACCACCCTGATCGAAGGCGCCAACACGGCGGGCGACAATTCGCTGGTGGTGCCGGCCGAATACCTGGAAGCCGTCATCATCAAGCGCACGCCTGACGTACTCCATTAAGAAGGTAATGCATGGCGGTTGGTGCTGCCCCAACACGGCAGTACAATCGATGGCATCCCATCGAGAAAGCCCGCCATGCGTTCTGCCGCCGTCCTGTCCGTCCTCGCATCCTCCGTCCTGCTCGCCGCCACGCCGGCCAAAGCGCAAACCGAAGTCAGGATCGGTACCGCCTCGCCGCTGTCCGGCCCCGGCGCCCACCAGGGCAAGGACATCGAGAACGGCGCCCGCATGGCCATCGACGACCTGAACGCCAAAGGCATCGCGATCGGCGGCAGGAAGATCAAGTGGGTACTGCAGCCCGAGGACGATGCCAGCGACCCGAAGACCGGAACGGCGGTGGCCCAGAAGCTGGTCGACGCGCGCGTGGCGGCCGTGGTGGGCCACCTGAATTCGGGGCCGACCGTGCCGGCCTCGAAGATCTATGCCAGCGCCGGCATTCCGCAGATCTCGCCGGCCGCCACCACGCCGGTCTACACCAACCAGGGCTACAAGACCGCGTTCCGGGTGGTGGCCAACGACAACCTGATCGGCAGCACCTTGGCGCGCCATGCGCTCGGCGCGCTCAAGGCGAAAAAGATCGCCGTGATCGACGACCGCACCGCCTTCGGCCAGGGCCTGGCTGACCAGTTCGCGCGCGCAGTGCGCAGCACGGGCGGCGCCACCATCGTCAGCCGCCAGTTCACCCATGACAAGGCGACCGACTTCAGCGCCATCCTGACCCAGATCCGCGGCCACAAGCCGGACGTGATCTTCTATGGCGGCATGGATGCGGTGGCCGGTCCCATGCTCAAGCAGATGAAGACCCTGGGCCTGCAGGCGACCTTAGTCGCCGGCGACGGCGTCTGCTCCGAAAAGCTGCCGCTGCTGGCCGGCGACGCGCTGGGCGACGACAAGGTCTTCTGCGCGGTCGCGGGCGGCGTCAGCGGCGCCCAGGAAGCCAGGTTCACCGCCTTCACCGAGCGTTTCCGCCAGCGCTACGGCACGCCGGTGGAGACCTATGCGCCTTATGCCTACGATGCGGTCATGGTATTCGCCGCCGCCATGCAGCAGGCCGGGTCGACCGAGCCGGCGCGCTTCCTGCCGGCGCTGGCGGCGATCCGGCACGAGGGCGTCACCGGCTCCATCGCCTTCGACCCGAAAGGAGACCTGCGCAATGCCGCGATGACCCTGTACACCTACCGCCAGGGCAAGAAGGTCAAGCTGCAGGTCGTGCGCGGCAAGTGAGCGCGGCCCTGTATTGACGGGCGCCGTTGAAACAACATGCATACAAAAATGGCCTTGGCGTAGCTCATCCAGTTGGATTAGGATCGTTCGGTTATCAACATCAACAATCTGATCTGGAGAGAGACATGAAGCCTAGCCTGTGCAGCACTTTGATCGCGGGGCTGTTCGCCGTCGCGTCCCATGCCGGCGCCCACGATGGCGCGGCGGCCAAGACCGTGGCGCCGGCGGCGGCAGGCGCGGTATCCGGCATCGAAGTCACGGCCATGGACCGCGGCGTGCGCGCACAGGACGATTTCTTCCGCTACACCCAGGGCAAATGGCTGAAGGAGGTCGACATCCCCTCGGACCGTTCCAGCTGGGGCGCCTTCAACATCGCCCAGGAGCGCGTCGAGGGGCAGATCAGCGCCATCATCGGCGCAGCCGCGGCACAGAAGGACGCCAAGGCCGGCTCGGAAGCCCAGAAGATGGGCGACTTCTACACCAGCTACGTGGACGAGAAGCGTCGCAATGAACTCGGCCTGGCCCCGCTGAAGGCGGAACTGGCCCGCATCAACGCGCTGAAGGACAAGCGCGCCATGGCCGTGCTGATGGCGCGCTTCGAGCGCATCGACGTCGGCGGCCCGCTCGGCATGGGCGTCGGCCAGGACAACAAGGATTCGACCCGCTACATCCTCGGCATCGCGCAGTCGGGCCTGGGCATGCCCAACCGCGACTACTACCTGCAGGACGAGGCGCGCCTGAAGGAGATCCGCGCCAAGTACCAGGAGCACATCGCCAAGATGCTGAGCCTGGCCGGCCACCAGGACGCCGCCGCCAAGGCCGAGCGCATCGTGGCGCTGGAAACCGAAATCGCACGCGCCCAGTGGAGCGCGGTCGAGAACCGCGACCCGGTCAAGCGCTACAACAAGCACACCCTGGCCCAGCTGCGCACGCTGGCGCCCGGCATCGACTGGGACGCCTACCTGAAGGGCGTGGGCGCGGCCGGCAAGGTGGACGCCGTCATCGTCAGCCAGCCGAGCTACGTGGCCGCCCTTAGCAAGCTGATCGCGGCGACCCCGCTCGACACCTGGAAGCCTTACTTCGAATTCCGCCTGCTGAGCGCCTACGCGCCCTACCTGTCGCAGCCCTTCGTGGACGAGGGCTTCGCCTTCCGCGGCAGCGTGCTGGGCGGCACCAAGGTCAACCGCCCGGTCGAGAAGCGCGCCATCGCCGAGATCAACCGCAACCTGAGCGAAGTGGTGGGCAAGGCCTACGTGGCGCAGCACTTCCCGGCCGAGCGCAAGCAGCAGGTGCTGGACATGGCGAAGAACTTCATCACCGCTTTCGGCGAAGGCATCGAGCAGCTGGAGTGGATGTCGCCGGAAACCAAGAAGCAGGCGCAGATCAAGCTCTCCAAGATCAACGTCAAGATCGGCTACCCGGACAAGTGGCGCGATTACTCGGGCCTGAAGATCGTGCGCGGCGACCTGGTCGGCAACGTGATGCGCTCGCGTGAGTTCGGCCATGCCTACATGTTCAAGCGCCTCGGCAAGCCGGTCGACCGCGCCGTCTGGAGCATGTCGCCGCAGACCGTCAATGCCTATTACAGCCCGACCCTGAACGAAGTCGTGTTCCCGGCGGCGCGCCTGCAGTATCCGCTGTACGACGCGAACGCCGAACCGGCCGTCAACTACGGCTCGGTCGGCATCTCGATCGGCCACGAGATCAGCCATGCCTTCGACGACAAGGGTTCGCAGTACGACGGCGACGGCAACCTGCGTAACTGGTGGACCGAAGAAGACGCGAAGCAGTTCGCGGCGCGCGGCAAAGTGCTGGTGGAGCAGTACGCCGGCTACAGCCCGCTGCCGGGCTATAGCCTGAACGGTGAGCTGACCCTGGGCGAGAACATCGCCGACAACGCCGGCGCCATCATGGCCAGCCGCGCCTACAAGATCTACCTGAAGGGCAAGCCGGGCCCGGTGATCGACGGCTTCACCGCCGAACAGCGCCTGTTCATGGGCCTGTCGCAGGCACGCAAGGGCAAGGCGCGCGATGCGGCCCTGATCTCGCAGGTCAAGTCCGATCCGCACTCGCCGGCGGAATACCGCGTCAACGGCAGCCTGCGCAACCACCCGGGCTTCTACGAAGCCTTCGAGGTCAAGCCGGGCGACAAGATGTACCTGGAGCCGAAGGACCGCGTGATCTTCTGGTAAGCCCAGGGGACACCGCCGGCGCCATGCCGGCGGTGTCCGCGATCTTGTGCAACATCCACCCGTCAGCGTCAGGTCACCTCTGCGGGCGCAAAGTATTTCATAAAATTCTTTGCGCAAACGCAATCTCGTCATCGCTCCGTCGCGCCAAAATGCTTTGCGCTGGATATCGAAGGTTTTTATAGCCGTGGGCGATAATGGCGCATCATCAGATTGTCCGCCTGCCCCCCATGGATTTCACTCTCGACGATATTGTGCGCCAGTTCGATCCGGCGACTTACGCGCGCGGCGCGGCGTATGATCGGCAAGGCGCCGTCCTGTACGTCTGGGATGACGAGGACGTGATCGAGGGCGAAGTCGCCGGCAGCGGCGCCAATATCTATAGTCAGGAGATCAGGGTCGGCGCTGACCGTCACGGCGTTCGTTTCGACGGTGCCTGCACGTGTCCCATGAATTACAACTGCAAGCATGTCGTGGCCGTGCTCCTGGCCGCCCTGCGCCAACCTGGGGATGAGCCGGGGTCAAGCCTGCCGGCGGTGGCGATCCCGGTAGCGGCCGAGCGCTGGCTGCAGCAATTCGCCACGGTGCAGTGGGCCATGCAGCAGTCTGCGGCCCCGGCATCTAGCCAGGGACATCGTCTGGTGTACGTGCTGGCTCCGGACCAGCGTGACGGCGCGCTGCGCCTGCATCTGTGCAAGGCGCGCCTGCGCAAGGACGGCAGCATCGGTGGTGTCACCGTCAACCAGGATTTCTACAGTTTGCTGGCGAACCGGCCGGCGTATGTCAGGCCTTGCGACGACGAGCCGATCCGCCTGGTCGCCGCCATGCGGGCCGGCAGCGCGTACGTGGACAGCGTCAAGCCAGCCGGCCCAATCGGGAATCGCCTGCTGGGCCGCTTGTGTAGAGAGGGGCGCTTGCTGTGGGCCGGATCGAACGCCGACTTAAAGCGCGGTAGCTTGTTCACGGTGCAAGCAGGGCCGCACCGCCATGCGTCGCTTGACTGGCGCGCCGATGCATCCGGCAATGAATCGGTAAAGCTGTCCTGGCGCTTCGACGATGGCGCATCGATCGCCCATGTCATGGCAACCGAGCCCCTGTGTTATCTGGACCAAGGCTTGCTGGGGGAGCTGGCGCTGCCAGAACGGCTCGCCGCGCTTGCGCCGGCCGCCTTGCTGCACTTGGTGGAACAAGCCCCGCATCTGGCGCCGGAACAGCGCTCACCCATGGCACGGCGCCTGTCCGAAGCCGGCCTGGACCGTATTTTGCCAGTTCCACAGGAGCTGCATACGCGCACCCGCAGCGGCATCGCCCCGACGCCGTGCCTGGTACTGGACGCCTGCGCGACCGTGGTCCGAGGCGAGCTGCGCTGGCATGATTACGCACTCCTGGATTTCAGCTACGACGGTTTCGTAACCGAAGGCTCCGACGCGCCGCTGTTGCGCCGGATCGTTGGCGATACGGTCGAACTGATCGAACGCGATGCAGGCGCCGAACGTGCGGCGGCCATGATCCTTGCCGAACTCGGCTTCGTTTCGCCAGGCGCCCACTCGCCAGTGGCTGAATGGCCAGGCGCCCTGCAGCTGCCGACGCAGGAAGGCTGGGTCAGGTTTGCACGCCATGAGTTACCGCGCCTTCGTGTTATCGGTTGGGAGATCGAAATCAAAGGCGATTTTCGCTACGACTTCACGGAAGTGCAGGACTGGTATGCCGAGCTGAGCGAAGACGGAGAGGGAGTGAATGCCTGGTTCGACCTCGAACTCGGAATTCTCGTCGACGACAGGCGCTATTCCCTGTTGCCCTTGTTGCTGGAAATGATCCGCAAGACGCCGCAGGATTTCAGTATTGGCGCGCTGGCGACGCGCGACGAGGGCAGCGACGTCGTCGTGGAATTGCCAAATACAATGCGTGTCGTCCTGCCGTGGAGCCGCGTCAAGCCGATCCTTTCCACCCTGATTGAACTGCACTTCAGTGAACGCATGGGCAGTACCTTGCGCCTGCCGGTCACCGATGCCGCCCGCCTTGCAGAGCTGGAACAGGCGGCGCAACTGCGTTGGATGGGCGGCGAGCGCCTGCGTGAACTGGGCCGGAAGCTGGGCGACTTCGGCGGCGTCCTCCAAGTCGAGGCGCCTGCCGGCCTCCAGGCGACCCTGCGTCCGTATCAGCAGGCCGGACTGGCATGGATGCAGTTTCTACGCGAATATGGCTTCGGCGGCATTCTGGCCGACGACATGGGGCTTGGCAAGACCATCCAGACCCTTGCCCATATCCTTGCCGAAAAGGAAGCGGGCCGACTCGACCTGCCGGCGCTGGTAGTAGCGCCGACGAGCTTGATGGGAAACTGGCAGTCCGAGACCGCGCGCTTCGCACCCGGGCTGCGTGTCCTGCTCCTGCACGGCAAGGAGAGGGCGGGGCAGTTCGACCAGATCGCCGGCGCCGATCTGGTACTGACAACCTATCCTCTGCTGGGGCGTGACGAACAAGCCTTGCGCAGCCATCGCTACCACTTGCTGATCCTCGACGAAGCGCAGTACATCAAAAACAAGCGCTCGAAGGCCGCGCAGGTCGCTTGCCTGCTCGATGCCCGGCACCGCCTGTGCCTGACCGGGACCCCGGTGCAAAACCATCTCGGGGAGCTGTGGTCGCAGTTTCACTTCCTGATGCCGGGACTGCTGGGCGACGAAAAAGCGTTCAAGGCCGGCTTCCGCAAGCCGATCGAACAGCACGGCGACATGCTGCGCAAAGACTTGCTGGCGCGCCGCGTGCGGCCCTTCATGCTGAGGCGCACCAAGGACAAAGTGGCGACCGAGCTGCCGCCCAAGACCGAGGTCGTGCTGCCGGTCGAATTCGGCGCCGCCCAGCGCGACTTGTACGAAACCGTGCGCCTGGCCATGGACCGTAAGGTGCGCGCCGAGATCGAGCGTAAAGGACTGGCCCGCAGTCAGATCGTCATCCTCGACGCATTGCTCAAGTTGCGCCAAGTGTGCTGCGATCCGCGCCTGCTCAAGTCAGGTAGCGCGGAGACAGGCTCGGCCAAGCTGGTGACCTTGATGGACTTGCTGGATACCCTACTGAGCGAAGGACGCAAGGTGCTGGTGTTTTCGCAGTTCACCAGTATGCTGGCGCTGGTCGGCAAGGCCCTCCAAGACCGTGCCGTCGAATTTGTTACCTTGACGGGGGATACGGTCGACCGGGAGGCCCCGATCGCCAGCTTCCAGCAGGGCCAAGTCCCGGTGTTCCTGATCAGCCTGAAGGCCGGCGGGGTCGGCCTCAATCTGACCGCAGCCGATACGGTCGTTCACTACGATCCATGGTGGAATCCGGCCAGCGAGAACCAGGCCACGGATCGGGCCTGGCGCATTGGCCAGGAGCAGCCGGTGTTCGTCTATAAGCTGATCGTCCGCGGCACGCTCGAGGAAAGAATCCAGGACATGCAGCGCCGCAAGGGCGAGCTGGCGAACGCTTTGCTGGATGCCGAAGGCGGTGTGTCACCCGCCATCGGCGCGGATGACCTGCAGGCAGTCTTCGCGCCCATGGCATCCTGACGGCATGACGGCCGCGCGTCAGTGCGGCGCCGGACTGCCCGTCGCCGCCCCCGCAGGGAGCGTGCTGCAGTCGAAGCACTCGGTGCCGAGATAGGAACCGAGGTATTCGCGGAATGCCGCGACCTTGCCGTCCCTGACCGTGAACACGTGCACCCAGTCGCTGTCGAGGTCGACGTTGGTGCCCTTGGCCGTCCACGCGCTATGTCCCAGGACGATCACCTTGTCGCCCTGTGCGATGAATTCCTTGGGCGTGAACTCGCGGATCGTCAGCTTGTCGTCGAACTGGTCGAAATACTCGGCAATCTGGGCGGTTCCCTTCCGTTTGCCGGTGAAGTCGAGCCCCGGCACATCCGTCAGTTCCCAATCGATGTCGGGCGTCATGCACGCGAAGAAGCTGTCGAGATCCTTGCGTCCGTATGCGCCGTAGCAATCCTGGACTACCTGGACATTCTGCTGCTCGAGCATGATCGCCTCCTGTCGGAAAAGGGTGGAATTCCAGTATGCGCCAAGAACCCGGAGTTGCAAGAGCCTCGTCCGGAAGAAGGGCCTGCGCAGCGCTGCAGCCTCAGTCCGGCAACGCCAGCGCCGGCGCCGCACGGGATGCGGCTTGCTTCACCTTGTACATTTCCTGGTCTGCAAGCGATAGTAATTCCTGCATGCTGCTTCCATGTTCGGGGTAGCAGGCAAGGCCGATGCTGGCCGACGCGGCCAGGATCAGGCCGCCGCCGAGATCGAAGGGGGCGGACATGGCCTGTCCGATCTTGTCGATCACGGGCATCGCGTCCACAGGCGAAACAGTATTCTCGAGCAAGACCGCGAATTCGTCACCACCCAAACGAGCCAGGGTGTCGCTGTCGCGCATGCAGGTGCCGATACGGCGCGCCACTTCCTGCAGCAGGCGATCTCCGGCCAGGTGGCCATGCTGGTCGTTGACCTGTTTGAAGTGGTTCAGGTCGATGAACAGGAGGGCCAGCCTGGTCTGCTGGCGCTGGGCGCGGGCGAGTGCGGTGCCGAGACGGTCATGGAACAGGCGCCGGCTGGGAAGACGCGTGAGTTCGTCGTGCATCGCCATGAAGTGCAAGCGCGCTTGGAGCTGCTTGTGCTGGATCGCGGCGGCAAGCTGGTTCGCCACGAACATCAGCAGGCTGCGGTCGCGGCCGCGGTACGTGACGCCATCCTTGCTGCTGTGCAGGGCAAGGACGCCCAGTGCGCCCTGGGCGGCCTGCAGCGGAACCGCCAGCATGGACACGCCCGGCGCCGGCGCCGGCCCATCCGCTTCGTTCGAGGACGCCAGCAGCACGGGCGCCTCGGTGGCCAGTACCTCGCCACATAACCGGCGCATCGGGGCGTCGAGTCCTGACTCGCTGACCCAATAGCAAAAGTCCAGTGCGTTCTCCGGTCCGTCGGGCAGCGCCACCGCACAGCCGGCCGCAGGCATCAATTCGCCGATAATGTCGTGGCTGCGCCGGAACAGGCAGGCCAGGTCGTCGTTCGCGTGGGCGGCTTCGGACAGCGCGTACAAGGCCGCCTGCATGGCCTGTGCCTGTTTCAATTCGGTGATGTCGCGGGCTACCGCCACCCGCACCTGGTCGGCTTCCGACCAGCGCGCCGACCACATGATATGGACGATGCCACCGTCCTTGCGCACGTAGCGGTTTTCGAAATGGATGTGGGACTGGCCGTTCATGACCGCCTGGGCGGCTGCCAGGGTGCGCTCGCGGTCGGCGGGCGCCACCAGGTCGGCCACCCGCTTGCCGACCATTTCCTGCTGCGTGTAACCAAAGATGCGCTCGCACGCTGCGCTGACGAACAGGAATTTACCACCGGCGTCGACGACACAGACTGCGTCGAGCAGCAGGTCGGTGAAACTGGTTACTTCCGGGTCGATCGGATAGCGCATGCGAATATTCTATAGGCCGGCTTACCCCGGAACCTATGCGCGTAAATTTTTATTTCACCGGAAAGATCAGCCCCTGGCGGCCTCGATCAGCTCGACGCGGTTACCGAAGGGATCCTCGATGCCCGCACGGCGCCGGCCATAGACCCCGACCTCCTCGCGCACTTCCACCCCGCGTTCGCGCAGCAGGGCGCAATAGGCCTCGAAATCGGCGATGACGAAGGCCGGATGCGCCTTCCTGGCCGGCACGAAGCCGGCCTCGCCGCCGATGTGCAGCTGGCTGGCGCCGGTCTGGAACCAGAGGCCGCCGGAGGCGTTCAGCGGCGCCGGCTTGGGAATTTCGGTCAGGCCCAGCACGCCGCCGTAGAAGGCGCGCGCCGCCTCGTCGGATCCAGGGGGAATGGCAACCTGGACGTGGTCGATACCGGCGATGTGGGGCATGGCGTTCTCCGTAGTAGTGGACGCGGCATTATCGCATCCACCCCAGGAAAACAGGCTTACTTCGGCATGATGACCGAGTCGATGACGTGGATGACGCCGTTGTCGGCTTCCACGTCGGTCTTGACCACCCTGGCCTTGTCCACCGAGACCGCGCCGCCCTTGGCGCTGACCATCAGGCTGCTGCCTTCCACGGTCTTGACCGCACCCGGCTTGACGCTGGCCGCCATCACCTTGCCCGGCACCACGTGGTAGCTCAGGACCTTGGTGAGCGCTGCCTTGTCTTTCAGCAGGGCGTCCAGCTTGGCTTTCGGGATCTTGGCGAAGGCTTCGTCCGTCGGGGCGAAGACGGTGAACGGGCCGGGGCCCTTGAGCGTGTCGACCAGGCCGGCTGCCTGGACAGCGGCGATCAGGGTATTGAAGCTGCCGGCGGATTTGGCGGTGTCCACGATGTCCGCAGCCTGTGCTGCCGACAGGGAAAATGCCATCACTGCGCCGAGTACGATCTTCTTCATGGTGAGCTCCTTGGTTAGTATGAACCGATGTTCATTGACGAATATAGGATTTTGTTCCGGTGTTGTCCATGAAATTTCCCGAAAATTGCTGTTAATATCGGTTCAATGTCGATTCTCTTCCTTGGGCGAATCGGTTCATTACAAACGAAACCCTGCTGTTTGCTGCCGAGCCGCTGTGCTACTCTTGAAGCTTGTCCAATCGACCACGGACCACGATGAAATCCATGCTTTCTTCTCTTGCCGCCACCTGCCTGCTGGCCGGCTGCGCTGCCGCACCGCCGCCTGCCGACACGCGCGACCAGTTCATGGCCACGCTGCACAGCATGTGCGGCCAGCGCTTCGAAGGCGGGCTGTCGTATGCGATCGACCCCAACAGCGAGTTTGCCGGCAAGAAGATATCGACCCAGGTTGTCTGCGCGGCGGACGGGGTACGCATGCCGGTACAGGTCGGCGAAAACCGCTCGCGCACCTGGATCTTCACCCGTCCGGCGGCAGGGTTGGAGCTGCGCCACGACCACCGTCACCCGGACGGCACGCCGGATGCGGTGACCATGTACGGCGGCATGGCGAAGCAGGGCGGTACGGCGCGTTCCCAGGCCTTCCTCGCCGATGCCTACACCGCCCGGATCGTGCCCGGCGCGGAGACCAATGTCTGGACCGTCAGCCTCAGCCAGGATGGCAGCGTGCTGACCTATCGCCTGGAAAGGCATGACAAGCCACGCGCCGAATTCGTCCTGAAGCGCGTGGCCGGCTGAATTCTTGAATCATCAACTGTAGCTATCATGGAGACTGCTTTGAAACACGCTACCCTTGTACTGATGGGCCTTGCCGCGGCTGCCGCGCACGCGGCGGAAGCGCCGAAGTTCGATCCCAAGCGCCTTGCGCAGGACGTCAAGACCTTGTCGTCGGACGAATTCGAAGGCCGCGGCCCGAACACGGCCGGTGAAACGAAGACGGTCGACTACCTGGTGCAGCAATTCAAGGCTGCCGGCCTGAAGCCGGGCGGCGACCTGGCCGGCGGCCAGCGCGCCTGGACCCAGGACGTGCCGCTCGGCCGCTTCGAAATCAAGGGGCCGGTCAAGCTCACCCTCACCGAAGGCGGCGCCAGCCGCGAACTGAAGCAGGGTCCGGACATGGCCGTGCGCGCCTCGATGAGCGGCCTCAAGCAGGTCTCGTTCAAGAACGCGCCGCTGGTCTTCGTCGGCTACGGCGTCACCGCGCCGGAACGCAAGTGGGACGACTTCAAGGGCATGGACCTGAAGGGCAAGCTGGCGGTGGTCCTGATCAACGACCCGGATTTCGAAACCGGGCAGGGCGAGTTCGGCGGCAAGGCCATGACCTATTACGGCCGCTGGACCTACAAATACGAAGAGATGGCGCGCCGCGGCGCGCTCGGCACCATCATCGTGCACGAGACCGCGCCCGCTTCCTATGGCTGGCCGACCGTGCAGAACTCGAACACCAACGTGATGTACGACGTGGTGCGCAAGGAGCCGCGCAAGTCGCACGCCCCGATGGAAGCCTGGATCCAGCGTGACCTCGCGGCCGCCATGTTCAAGTCGGCCGGCCTGGATTTCGAGGCGCTCAAGAAGCAGGCCCAGACCCGCGCCTTCAAGCCGGTCGCATTGAAAGGCGTCAGCCTGTCGGCCGATTACGCGGTGGATGCCCAGGTCATCAAGTCGAAGAACGTGGTCGCGATCCGCGAAGGCAGCAAGCAGCCGAAGCAGGTCGTGATCTACAGCGGCCACTGGGACCACCTCGGCGTCGGCCAGCCCGATGCGAAGGGCGACAAGATCTATAACGGCGCAGTCGACAACGCGACCGGCATCGCGGCGATGCTGGAACTGGCACGTGCCTATGCCAAGCAGCCGGCGCCGCAGCGCAGCGTCGTGTTCCTGGCGGTGACCGCGGAAGAGAAGGGCCTGCTCGGCTCCGAATACTATGCGTCGAACCCGCTGTATCCGCTGGCCTCGACGGTGGGCGTGATCAACATGGATGCGCTCAGCCCGCGCGGCCCCGCGCGCGACTTCAACATCTCGGGCAGCGCCAAGCTCGACCTGCTGGACCGCCTGGTGGCCAAGGCCAAGGGCTGGGACATGCGCTTGTCGCCGGATCCGAAGCCGGAAGCGGGCTACTTCTTCCGTTCCGACCACTTCCCCTTCGCCAAGCGCGGCGTGCCGGCGATTTCCTTCGGCTCGGGCAAGGACTGGGTCGAGGGCGGCACGCAGGCGGGCCTGGCGGAGGAAGCGGCCTACACCGAGAAGAATTACCACCAGCCGTCGGACGAGTTCGACCCCGCCTGGACCTTCACGGGCATGGCGCGCGACCTGGAGCTGCTGTACGCCGTCGGTGCCGAGCTGGCCAATTCGACCGTCTGGCCGAACTGGGCGCGCGATTCGGAGTTCCGCGCGGCGCGCGACAAGTCCGCCTCCGAGCGCAAGTAAGGGAAGGGCGCGCCAGGCGCCCGCGCGGAACCAATGGTGTTGCCGCAGGTCTTAACTCTATTGTCTTCGATATAGGCACTGCGAGCTTATCTGGAAGGGACGGTAGAGCATGGGTCCGGGCATGCGTGACGACACCATTCCGGCGGAACTGGAGCTATCCTGCGCGCAAGAGCCGATCCATCTGCTGGGCACCGTACAGTCCTACGGCTTCCTGATGGTGGTGGACGTGGCGAGCCGCCGCATCGTGCAGGTTTCTGCAGGAATCGTGCGTCATTGGCCGGGCTTGCAGGATGCGCATGCGCTGGTCTCCAGTCCGCTGCCCGACTGGGTCGCTGCCGTCGACGAAACGGCTGCGCTTGATATCGATGGCCTGCCGACATCGCATCCCGCAGCCTTGCCCTGGCGCCCCCGCTTCGAGCAAACCTCCACCACGCCTGGGCAGGCACCGGCCCCACATTGGGAATGCCTCGGCCACCGCAGCGGCGCGGTGGCGGTGCTCGAATGGCTGCCCGTGAACGGCGACACCGACGAGTCGCGGCGGCAGACCCAGGTGTTTGTCGATTTCGCGGAAGTGATCGCCCGCCTGCGCCGTGCCGAAGGACTCGACGCCTTCTTCGGCGAATGCGTGAAGGTCATGCAGGAAGTCAGCGCCTTCGACCGCGTGATGATCTACCGTTTCCTGCCCGATGGCTGCGGTGAAGTCGTCGCCGAACACACCGCCGGCCACTACCGGCAGAAATACCTGGGATTGCGCTTTCCCGCGTCCGACATTCCCAGCCAGGCGCGCGTGCTGTACCTCACCAACAAGCTGCGCGTGCTGGCCGATGTCGAAGCCGCGATGGATACCCTGGTGCCGCCTGTATTGCCGGACGGAGAAGCGCTCGACCAGAGCCACTGCCTGCTGCGCGGCCTGTCCCCGGTGCACCTGGTCTATCTCCGGAACATGGGCGTGCGTGCCACGATGACCTTGTCCATCGTGTGCGACGGCAAGCTGTGGGGCTTGATAGCCTGCCATCACCACCAGCCCAGGACGCCGCCCTACCATCTCAGGGAAGGCATGCGCCAGCTGGCCGAGCTGCTGGCCGAAATCGCCAACATGCGCATCGAGCCCTTGTCCAACCTGGAAGCGGTACGCCATCGCATGGCACTGGATCGCTTGCTGAACGAGTTTTACCAGGCCCTGATCCACGAAGGCGATATTCCCAACCTGCTGGAATCCTGGATGCCCAGGCTGCTGCCGGCTTTCAATGCCAGTGCCCTGGGTGTGCAGATCGGAACGCTCGCCTATGTCGGGGGGCCGGGAACGCGGCAGGGCTCCACCCACCAGATCCTCGACGAGGTCGGGGCGCGGTTGAACATGCAGAACCGCGTCCCGCAGGAATTCATGTGGGACGACCTGCTGACCTCGCCCCGGCATGCGCTGATGTTCCTGCCGGATGCGGCCGGCCTGTTGCTGGCGCAGCGCTATGAAGAGGACATCATTTTCTGCTTCCTGACCCGGGAAGAAGTGGTGCAGCAAGTGCGCTGGGGCGGGGAACCCGTCAAGGACGTCGTTCCCCTGCCCAACGGGCGGGTGCGTCTGGAGCCGCGGCGGTCCTTTGCTGTCTGGCAGCAGTCGGTGCGGGGCCACGCCGAACCCTGGCTGCAGACGGATGCCGAGGCGCTGCAGAACCTGCTGCGCATGCTCAGCGAGGTGAATAAACTGCAGATCAACCGGGAAATGCAGGAAACCTTGCACTGGCGCGCCCACCATGACCATCTCACCGGCCTGTATAACCGGCGCGCCATGGAGGACGAGGTAACACGGCGCCTCGAGGACGGCCACTACGACACCGCGCTGATGCTGCTGGACCTGGACCATTTCAAGAAAATCAACGATACCTATGGTCACGAGATCGGCGACCAGGTATTGCAGCAACTGAGTTCGAGGCTGAAGGCGGTGATGCGCGATTTCGACCTGCTGGCACGCCTGGGCGGGGATGAATTCATGTTGCTGCTGCAGATCCCGCATCCGAGTGCGGCCACCGCCCTGACCTTTGCCGAGCGCCTGCACCAGGCGGTCGCCATCCCCTTCGACATTCGCGGGCAACAGTTTCGCCTGGGGATTTCGGTCGGGATTGCCATCCCGCCCGGTCACGGGCGTACGGTCAGCGAACTGCTGAGGCATGCCGACCTGGCGCTGTACCAGGCGAAATCCCGTGGCCGCAGCCGCAGCGTGGTGTTCGAGCTGGCGATGGCGGCCGACCAGCGCGACCACTACCTGCTCGAACGTGACCTGGACGATGCGGTGGAGCGCAACCAGCTGTCGCTGGTGTTCCAGCCCAAGGTCGATCTCATTACCCGCAAAGTGGTGGGGCTCGAAGCGCTGGTCAGGTGGAACCATCCTACCCGGGGCCAGAACAGCCCCAGCAGCTTCATTCCCATCGCCGAGCACAGCGACCAGATCATTCGCATCGATCGCTGGGTCATGCGCAGCGCCATCGCGGAACAGGCGCGCTGGCGCACCCACGGCCTGGGCAAGCTGCCGATCGCGGTCAACCTGTCGATCGCCGATATTCTGTCGCCGAACCTGGTCGGCTACCTGGGCGACCTGCTGGAGGAATTCCAGGTGCCGGCGGATACCCTCGAAATCGAGGTCACCGAATCCTGCTTCATGCGCCAGCTCGACGAGACCCGCAGCGTGTTGCGGGCCCTGAACGAGGCCGGCATTTCCACCTCGCTGGACGATTTCGGCACAGGTTTTTCCTCCTTGAGCTACCTGCGCCAGCTACCCCTGCAGTGCCTGAAGATCGACCAATCCTTCACCCGCAGCATGTTGCAGGACCCGAACGCGGAAAAGCTGACCCAGGCCATCGTTGCCATGGGGAATGCATTAAAGATGACCATCGTGGCGGAAGGGGTGGAAACCAGGGAACAGATGAACTGGCTGCTCGCGCATGGCTGCCACATCGGCCAGGGATATTTCTTCAGCCCGCCGGTGCCGCCCGAGGATGTGCAGCAGGTGATCGAGCGCATCGAGGTGCGCCTGACTGCCTGAAACCTGGTTCAGGCTTTACGGACGAATTCTGACTTCAGGCTCATGGCGCCGAAACCGTCAATCTTGCAATCGATGTCATGGTCGGCGTCGACCAGGCGGATGTTCTTGACCTTGGTGCCTTGCTTGATCACGCCGCCCGAGCCTTTCGGCTTCAGGTCCTTGATGACCGTCACCGTGTCGCCATCCTGCAGGATGTTGCCGGAGGCATCGCGCCAGACCCGGCCGGCTTCGACCGCTTCGGCCTGTACCGGCCACTCGTGGCCGCAATCTGGACAGGCATACTGGCCGCTGCCGTCCTCGTAGGTGTAGGTGGACTGGCATTGCGGGCAGGGCGGCAGGGTGTGCATGAAAAAACCTTTGAAAGCAAAAACGCCACCCGAGGGTGGCGTTTTTTGTATTCTTGGTGGCCCGGGGCGGAATCGAACCACCGACACAAGGATTTTCAATCCTCTGCTCTACCAACTGAGCTACCAGGCCAAGAGAGGCATGATTATAGCCAGCGATTTTCGTCTGCGCAAGCCCTTGTGCGCATTTCCCGGCTTCGGCACCCTCGCGCCACGCTACACAAGGGCCGGGCGCGCTGTTGACATCTCGCTATAATGTGTTTCATGACTACTACCTCCGCCCAGCACCGCAGCGACGTCTGCATTGTCGGCAACGGCGCCATCGCCAAGGCCGCCGCCCTCGGTTTCGCCCAGTCGGGCTACAGCGTCACCCTGCTGGTGCCGCCGGCGCGCCCGGCGCCAGAGACGCCGAGCTCGTCCGCCGCCGACAAGCCCTGGGACGTACGCGTCTATGCCCTGAACCATACGGCGCACGACCTGCTGGCCTCGCTCAAGGTCTGGGGCGCGCTCGACCTGGCCCGGGTGCAGGCGGTCGATGCGATGGACATTGAGGGTGATGGCGAGGGCGGCGGCAAGCTCGGCTTTGACGCTTTCGGCGCCCACGTCGGCACCCTGGCCTGGATCGTCGAGGACAGCAACCTGAACGGCGCCCTGGATGCGGCGCTCAAGTTCGCCGCCAACGTCCAGATGGTGTCGGGCTGTGCCTGCGACCTCACGTGCAGCGAGGCCGGCGCCGCCGTGCTGCTGCAAGACCGCAGCAAGATCGCCTGCGAACTGGTGATCGGCGCGGACGGCCGCGAATCCTGGGTGCGCGGCCAGTGCGACATCGGCGTCGATTACCGCATGTACCACCAGCGCGCCATCGTCACCAATTTTGCCTGCGACAAGCCGCACCATGGCGTGGCCTACCAGTGGTTCACCTGTGCCGACGGCATCATCGCCTTGCTGCCGCTGCCCGGCAACCGCGTCTCGCTGGTGTGGTCGGCCCCGGAAACCCTGGCCGATACCCTGATGGACGAGTCGCTCGGCGAAATGGCGATCCGCCTGGCCGAATATGCCGATGAAAAACTCGGCACCCTGCGCCCCCTGCAGCCGGAAGCCGTCAAGGCGGTGCCGCTGGCGCTGGTGCGTCCGCACTCGGTGGTCGCGCCCCGCGTCGCGCTGGTGGGCGACGCCGCCCACGCCGTGCACCCGCTGGCCGGCCATGGCATGAACCTGGGTTTCGGCGACATCGTCGACCTGCTGGAGGTGCTGCGCAATCGCGAAGACCGGCGCGGTATCGCCGACGAGCGCGTGCTGGCGCGCTATGCCCGCAAGCGCAAGGAAGACGTGCTGCTCATGCAATGGGCCACCGACGGGCTCGAACGTTTGTTCGGCGCCAACCTGGAACCCGTTCGCGTGGTGCGCAATTTCGGATTAAACTTGCTCGATAAATTGCCTGGCGTTAAGCGTCGCCTGATGGCGCATGCGATGGGCAAGTAACCATTCAAGGAATTCTCATGTTGAAAACCAAGGTCGCCGTCCTGCTGGCGACGGGCCTGCTCGCATCCTGCGTGGAAGCGCAGAACACCACCGAAGCCACCATCAAGAAGGCGCTCGAGCCGCGCCTGGGCGGCGCCAAGATCGAGTCGATCCGCGAGACTCCCTACAGCGGCCTGTACGAAGTGCGTGTCGCCGGCGACATCCTGTACACGGACAAGAAGGGCGACTACCTGTTCATCGGCCACGTCTACGACACCAAGACCTCGACCAACCTGACCCGCGCCCGCGTCGAAGAGATCAACAAGATCAAGTTCACCGACCTGCCGCTCGAACTCGCGCTCAAGCAGGTCAAGGGCAATGGCAAGCGCGTGATCGCCGTGTTCGAAGACCCGAACTGCGGCTACTGCAAGCGCCTGCGCCAGACCACGCTCAAGGAAATCGACAACGTCACGATCTACACCTTCCTGTACAACATCCTGTCCGAGGATTCCTTCGTGAAGTCGAAGAACATCTGGTGTGCGTCCGACCGCGTCAAGGCCTTCGACGACTGGATGATCAACGGCAAGCTGCCCGCAGCCGCACCCGCGGCCTGCAAGACGCCGAACGACGAGGTGCTGGCCCTCGGCCAGAAACTGCGTATCCAGGGCACGCCGGCGATCTTCTTCACCGATGGTTCCCGCATCCCGGGCGCGATCGACCTGAAGGGCCTGGAAGCCAAGCTGCAGTCGCTCAAATAAAACATAACAAGCACGTAGTCCAAACAGGGAGCAGACCATGGTCACCTTGAACATCAACGGGCGCGACCACCAGGTCGACGCCGACCCCAGCACGCCCATCCTCTGGGCGCTGCGCGACAACCTCGACATGACCGGCACCAAGTTCGGCTGCGGCGCGGCGTTGTGCGGCGCCTGCACCGTGCACCTGGACGGCAACCCGATCCGCTCCTGCATCACCCCGATCTCGGCGGCCCAGGGTCAAAAGATCACCACCATCGAAGCGATGGAAAACGACAAGGTCGGCAAGGCGGTGCAGGACGCCTGGGTCAAGCACGACGTGCCGCAATGCGGCTACTGCCAGAGCGGCCAGGTGATGAGCGCCGTGGTCCTGCTGCGCACCAACAAGCGCCCGAGCGATGCCGACATCGACAATGCGATGAGCGGCAACATCTGCCGCTGCGGCACCTACCAACGGATCCGCGCGGCCATCAAGGATGCCGCCAAGACTCTCGCCTGAGGAGCACGCATGCGTAGCGAATGGTTGAATGGCGCAGCAGCGGCTGTGCTCAAGGGTGGCGTCTCCTCGCGCCGCGCTTTCCTGAAGGCCGGGGCGGGCGCCACGGGCGGGCTGGTACTGGGCTTCTTCCTGCCGGCCGGCGGGCGCCTGGCGCAAGCGAATGTTCCGCCCAAGGTGGTCGAGGCGCCGAATGCCTTCCTGCGCATCGCGCCGGACAATACCGTCACCGTCATGGTCAACCGCCTCGAATTCGGCCAGGGCGTGCACACCGCCTTGCCGATGCTGATCGCCGACGAGCTGGATGCCGACTGGAGCCAGATGCGGGCCGAGCTCGCGCCGGCGGCCGAGGTCTACAAGGACCGGGCCTTCGGCATGCAGATGACCGGCGGTTCCGGCTCGGTGAAGAATTCCTTCCACCGCTACCGCGAAGTCGGGGCCGCGGCCCGCGCGATGCTGGTTGCCGCCGCTGCCGCACAGTGGAAAGTCCGCCCCGAGCAATGCCGTAGCGCGCGTGGCGTGGTGATCGGTCCGGCAGGGCAGAAGGCGAGCTATGGCGCGCTGGCCGAGGCCGCGATGAAGCTGCCGGTGCCGAAAGAGGTCGTGCTGAAGGAGCCGAAGCAGTTCCGCTACATCGGCAAGCCGGTCGGACGCCTCGACGCGCGTGCCAAGTCCAGCGGCCGCCAGGGCTTCGGTATCGACTTCAAGCCCGAAGGCAAGCTGGCCGTCGCCGTGGTGGCCCACCCGCCCGTGTTCGGCGCGAAGGTGGCGAAGTTCGATGCGTCCAAGGCCAAGGCCATCCGCGGCGTGATCGACGTGCTGGAAGTGCCGCTCGACCGCGGCGGACGCGGCGTGGCCGTGATCGCCGACGGCTACTGGCCGGCGAAGCAGGGCCGCGACCTGCTTCACATCGAATGGAATACCGAGGGCCTGGGCAAGCCGGGCAGCGCCGCCCAGATGGCCGAATTCATCGAGCTCTCGAAGACCCGCGGCGCATTGGTGCGCAAGACCGAGGTACTCACACCCGGCAGCGCCACGAAGAAGATCTCGGCGGTCTACGAATTCCCCTACCTGGCCCACGCGCCGATGGAGCCGCTCAACTGCACGGTCGACCTGAAGGACGACAGTTGCACCTTGTGGGTCGGTTCCCAGTTCCAGACCGCCGACCAGGCCGCGGCCGCCGCCGCGGCGGGCCTCGAGCCGGCACAGGTCACCCTGCACACCATGATGGCGGGCGGTGGTTTCGGACGGCGCGCCGTGCCGACCTCGGACTATGTGGTCGAGGCGGTCAACATCGCCAAGGCCTGTAAGGCGGCCGGCCATCGCGGTCCGGTCAAGCTGATCTGGAGCCGCGAGGACGACATCAAGGGCGGCTATTACCGGCCCTCGCACGTGCACCGCGCCGAGATCGGCCTGGAAGCGATGGGGAATATCCTGAGCTGGGAGCACGTCATCGTCGGCCAGTCGATCGCCGCCGGCACCCCGTTCGAGGCCTTCATGATCAAGGACGGCGTGGACGGCACGATGGTCGAAGGCATGGGGGCGCCCTACGAGGTGCCGATGCACCTGAGCGCGCACATCGCCAAGGCCAACGTCCCGGTGCTGTGGTGGCGCTCGGTCGGGTCGACCCACACCGCCTTCGTGATGGAGACCCTGATCGACGAAGCCGCCCACCTGAGCGGCGAAGATCCGGTGGCCTACCGCAAGCGGCTGATCAAGCCCGAGCACAAGCGCCATCACGCGGCGCTGGACCTGGCGGTCGCCAAGTCCGGCTACGGCAAGAAGACCCTGCCGAAAGGCCGTGCCTGGGGTGTGGCGGTGCACGAATCCTTCGGCACCGTGGTCGCTTACGTGGTCGAGGCCTCGGTGGTCGACGGCGTGCCGAAACTGCACCGCGCGGTGGCCGGCGTGCACTGCAATATGGCCGTCAACCCGCTCAGCATCGAGGCCCAGATCCAGGGCGCCGCGCTGATGGCCCTGGGCATGACCTTGCCGGGGGCCGCGATCACGCTCAGGGACGGCGTGGTCGAACAGCAGAACTTCGGCGACTATACGGTGGCGCGCATGAACGACATGCCGCGGGTCGAGGTGCACATCGTGCCCTCGAACGACGCGCCCACCGGTATCGGCGAGCCCGGCCTGCCGCCGCTGGCGCCGGCCTTCGCCAACGCCGTGTTCCGGCTGACCGGCAAGCGCCTGCGCAAGCTGCCCTTCGACCTGACTTCGGCCTGAAACGATGGTCCTGACCGGCATTCTTCTCGCAGCCGGCCGGGGCCGCCGCTTCGATCCTCTCGGCGCGCGCAACAAGCTGCTCCAGCCCCTGCCTGGCGGCGATCCGGTGGTCGCCGCCAGCGCGCGTCTTCTCCTTTCTTGTGTTCCGCGCGTGGTCGCGGTGGTGCCGCCAGAGGACGGCGGTGTCGCCGACGTCTTGCGGGCGCTCGGCTGCGAGGTGGCCGTGTGCCCGGAGGCCGACACCGGCATGGGTGCTTCGCTGGCCCACGCCGTGCGCCATTCGCTGCCCGCCGAAGGCTGGCTGGTGGCGCTGGGCGACATGCCCTGGGTCGCGCCATCGACGCTGGCTGCTCTGCGTGACGCGGTGCAGGGCGGCGCCGGCATCGCCGTGCCGGTGTTCGAGGGGAGGCGCGGCAACCCGGTCGCGTTCGGCGCCCTGCACCGCGAGGCGCTGCTGGCGATGGCCGGCGACCAGGGCGCGCGCCGGCTGCTGCTGGCGCATCCGGTGCTGGAAGTCGCCGTGGCCGACCCCGGCATCCTGCGCGACATCGATACGCCCTCCGATCTGCCGGCATGACATATGCATGCCATTCTTTCCAGTCGTGAGGGAATACGATTACACTAGCCAGCATATTCCGGCCGCATGACCACCACATAAAATGAAAAAAACCTCCCAGAAAAAGAAGCCCGAGCAGCCCGCCATCCTCTACACCATCGTGCCGAAGGACCTGGCCGGCCACCTGTTCAACGTCACGGTCACGGTGGCGGCGCCTGACCCCGAGGGACAGGTATTCGCGCTGCCGGCATGGATCCCGGGCAGCTACATGATCCGCGAGTTCGCCCGCAACATCGTGCGCATCCGCGCCGAGAGCGGCGGCCAGGACGTCGTCCTGACGAAACTGGACAAGCATACCTGGCGCGCCGCGCGCGTTGCCGGTCCGCTGACCCTGCACTATGAAGTCTATGCATGGGACCTGTCGGTGCGTGCCGCCCACCTCGACCAGACCCACGGCTTCTTCAACGGCACCAGCGTGTTCCTGCGCGTGGCCGGCCAGGAAGCGCTGCCGCACCAGGTGGACATCCAGCGTCCGGGCGACCCGGCAGCCAAGGGCTGGCGCGTGGCGACCGCGATGAAGGAACTGGGCGCCAAGCGCTACGGTTTCGGCACCTATGTCGCCGCCGACTACGACGAACTGATCGACCACCCCGTCGAGATGGGCGACTTCGAGCTGGCCACCTTCAAGGCGCACGGCATCCCGCACGACATCGTCATGACCGGCCGCGTGCCGAACCTCGACATGGCGCGCCTGCAGGCCGACCTGAAGGCGATCTGCGAAGCGCAAATCGCCTTCTTCGAGCCGCAGACCAAGCGTGCGCCGATGGACCGCTACGTGTTCATGACCATGGCGGTCGGCGACGGCTACGGCGGCCTCGAGCACCGTGCCTCGACGGCCCTGATCTGCGCCCGCGCCGACCTGCCGAGCACGGCGAACCCGAAGAGCGCCGAACCCGGCGAAGGCTATCTGCGCTTCCTGGGCCTGTGCAGCCATGAATACTTCCACACCTGGAACGTCAAGCGCATCAAGCCGGCGGTATTCGCGCCCTATGACCTGCAGACCGAGAACTACACGCCGCTGCTCTGGCTGTTCGAAGGCTTCACCAGCTATTACGACGACCTGATGCTGGTGCGCGCCGGGATCATCGGCGAGCAGACCTATTTCAAGCTGCTGTCCAAGACCGTCGGCGGCGTGCTGCGCGGTAGCGGCCGCCTCAAGCAGAGCGTGGCCGATTCGAGCTTCGACGCCTGGAGCAAGTACTACCGCCAGGACGAGAATTCGCCCAACGCGATCATCAGCTATTACACCAAGGGCTCGCTGATCGGCCTGGCCTTCGACCTGACGATCCGCGCCAAGACGAATGGCGCGAAGTCGCTCGACGACGTGATGCTGGCGCTGTGGGAGCGCTTCGGGCGCGACTTCTACAAGGGCGCGGGCCGCGGCGTGACGGAAGCGGAGGTCGAGGCGATCTTCGACGAAGTGGCCGGCACCCGCCTGCGCACCCAGTTCGAACGCTGGGTCCGCGGCACCGAAGACCTGCCGCTGGCCAAGCTGTACGCGCCCTTCGGCGTCAAGCTGGTGGACGAGCGCAAGGGCGGCAAGCCTTCGCTCGACGCCGGCATCGGCCGCGACCCGCTGGGCGCCAAGCTGACCCAGGTGCACGAAGGCGGCGCCGCCCACCGCGCCGGCCTGTCGGCGCACGACGTCATCATCGCGATCGACGGCTTGCGCGTGATCGGCAATCCGTCCAACGTCGATACCCTGCTGTGCCGCTACAGGGTCGGCGACAAGCTGAGCGTGCACGCCTTCCGCCGCGACGAACTGATGCAGTTCGAGGTGACGCTGCAGGGCGAGCGCGTACCGGGCATCACCCTGTCGCAGGCGGTCGCCGGCAAGAAGTCGACGGCCTTGAAGCGTCCAAGCAGCATCTGACAAACCGAATGAGGCTCATTTGAAAAACGTCCTGATCGCCGCCGTACTCTCGCTGTGCGCCGCAAGCGCATCCGCCCAGCTCCCCGCGCCCCTGAAATCCGACGTCGGCGCCCGCGTCAACGGCATGTACCCCTGGCTCGACACGGTCTACAAGGACTTGCACGCCCATCCCGAAATCGCCTTCCAGGAAGTGCGCACCGCCGGCAAGCTCGCCGCCGAGATGCGCAAGCTCGGTTTTGAGGTGACGGAAAAGGTCGGCAAGACCGGCGTGGTGGCGGTGCTGAAGAACGGCCCCGGCCCAACGGTGCTGGTGCGCACCGAGATGGACGGCCTGCCGATGGAAGAAAAGACCGGCCTGCCTTACGCCAGCCGTGCCAAGGCAATGAGCAACGGCAGCGAGAGCTTCGTCACCCACAGCTGCGGCCACGACGTCCACATGGCCGGCTGGCTCGGCACCGCGCGCACCCTGGTCGAGATGAAGGCGAAGTGGAAGGGCACCCTGGTCTTCATCGCCCAGCCGGCGGAAGAGATCGTGTCCGGCGCGAAGGCCATGCTGGACGATGGCCTGTTCAAGCGTTTCCCCAAGCCCGACTACGCCTTTGCCCTGCATTCCTGGCCGCTCGCGCACGGCACGGTCGGCTTCAACTCCGGCCCGGTGTCGTCCAACTCCGATGCGATCGAGATCGTGTTCAAGGGCCGCGGCGGCCACGGCTCGGCGCCGGACAAGTCGGTGGACCCGATCACCATCGCCGCGCGCTTCGTGGTGGACGTGCAGACCGTCGTCAGCCGCGAGAAGGATCCGAAGGAATTCGGCGTGGTCACCATCGGCGCGATCCAGGGCGGTACGGTCGGCAACATCATCCCGGACAACGTGCAGGTGCGCGGCACCATCCGTTCGTACAGCCCGGCGGTGCGCGCCAAGCTGCTGGACGGCGTGCGCCGGGTCGCCAATGCCTCCGCCGCCATGGCCGGGGCGCCGGCGCCGGACGTGCAGCTGATCAGCGGCGGCGCGGCCATCGTCAACAGCGAAGCCCTGGTGGCGAAGACCGAAGCCGTGTTCAAGGACGCCTTCGGCGCCGCCAACGCCCAGCGCATGCCGGCCATGACGGCCAGCGAAGATTTCTCGCTGTTCGTCAACGAGGGCGTGCCCTCGATGTTCTTCTTCACCGGCGTCTACGACCCCAAGGCCGTGGCGGAGGCTGAGCGTCCCGGCGGCAAGCCGATCGCCTTCAATCATTCGCCCTTCTATGCGCCGGTACCGGAACCGTCGATCAAGACGGCCGCGCAGGCCATGAGCCTGGCGGTGCTGAACGTCCTCGGGCGCTGATTACTGCGGACCGGCCAGCGTCCGCAGCTGGAAGCGGTAGTCGCGGTCGAACAGGAAGGTTTCGGAGAAGCTCATCGCGCTGCTGTTCGCGGCGAGCAGGCCTTGCGGCCGGGGTAGCGGGCCGGCCGGCGCGCGGTCGATGGCGATCGTGCTGCGCTCTTCGACCGGAACGGGCGGGGGACTGGCGCAGCCGCCCATGATCGCCAGCAGGACCGGGACAAACGCTTTACTGCGAAGAGAAATGTTCATGGTGGATGAATGAGCGTCGCAGCTTGGCGCCTCGAGGGCGCTTAGCTTCGACGCTTCAGTTCATCCGGAGTTCCGCCGGCGGCGGCGTTCAGCCAAACAGGCTCTGCAATTCCACGCCCGGATCGGGCGCCCGCATGAAGGCCTCGCCCACCAGGAAGGCATGCACGTCCGCGTCGCGCATGCGCTGCACGTCCGCCGGCCCCATGATGCCCGACTCGGTCACCACCAGGCGCTCTTTCGGAATCCGCGGCAGCAGCCCCAGCGTGGTATCGAGCGACACTTCAAACGTGCGCAGGTTGCGGTTGTTGATGCCGACCAGCGGCGTCTTCAGCTGCAGCGCCGCAGTCAGTTCCTCGCCATCGTGCACTTCGACCAGCACGTCCATGCCCAGCTCGTGCGCGCAGGCTTCGAGTTCCGCCATCAGGCCGTGGTCCAGCGCCGAGACGATCAGCAGGATCGCATCCGCCCCCATCGCGCGCGCCTCGTACACCTGGTAATGGTCGACGATGAAATCCTTGCGGATCACCGGCAGCGTGCAGGCCGCGCGCGCCTGGCGCAGGTAGTCCACCGAGCCCTGGAAGAACTGCACGTCGGTCAGTACCGACAGGCAGGCCGCGCCATGCTCGGCGTAGCTGCGTGCGATCGCCGCCGGCTGGAAGTCCGGGCGCAGCACGCCCTTCGACGGCGAGGCCTTTTTCACTTCCGCGATGACGCCGGCGTGGCCGGCGGCAATCTTGGCGCGCAGGCTGTTCTCGAAGCCGCGGATGGAGCGGCGCGATTCCAGGTCGCTCTCCGCCTCGCGGCGCAGGCTGGCCAGGTCGCGCACCTTCTTGGCCGCGGCGACTTCGTCGGCCTTGACGGCCAGGATCTTGTTCAGGATGTCGGACATGGGATTCTTAGTGTTGCTTGGAGACGGCAAGCTTGATCGCGAGCCAGACGAAGAGGCCGCCCGTGATGCGGTTGAGCCACAGCGCCACGGTCTGGCTGACTTTCAGGCGTGCACTGGCAAATGCGGTGAACAGCGCGAGCCCGCAGCACCACAGCATGCCGTTGATATTGAAGATGCTGCCCAGGATGATGAAGGCCAGCGCCTTGTTCGGTGCAGCCGCATCGATGAATTGCGGGACGAAGGCGAGGAAGAACAGCGCTACTTTCGGATTCAGGACGTTGGTCAGGACGCCTTGGGCAAAGATGTTCCGGTAGGGCAGGGGCGGCACGGTCGCCATGGCTTGCGGCGTCGCCTCCCGGCGGGCACGCAGCAGGCCGATCGCCATGTACAGGATGTAGGCCGCGCCCACGAACTTCACCACCGTGAATGCGGTGGCCGAGGTGGCGAGGATCGCCGACATGCCGAGTGCCGCCGCCAGCACGTGGACGATGGTGCCGGTGCCGATGCCGAGCGAAGCGGCAACGCCGGCACGCCAGCCCTGGGTCGCGCTGCGCGTCATGATCAGGAGCGAATCCGGGCCGGGCAGGATGTTCAACAGCAGGCCCGAGACCATGAACAGCGCCAGGTCGTGGATGCCGAACATCAGTGATTGCCTGCGAGCTGGCGGGTCACCTGCACGAATTGATCGAGCTTGGCCAGGGCCGCGCCGGTGGCGATCGTGGCACGCGCTTTCGCCAGGCCTTCCTCGATCGACGCCGCCACCCCTGCCGCATACAGCGCAGTGCCGGCGTTCAGCGCCACGATGTCGGTCGCCGGACCAGGCTCGCCGCGCAGGGCTTCCAGCACGCGTTCCTTCGACTCGGCGGTGTTGGCCACCTTCAGGTTGCGGCTGGAGATCATCGCCATGCCGAAGTCTTCCGGATGGATCTCGTACTCGCGGATCTCGCCGTTGACGAGTTCACCGACCAGGGTGCCGGCGCCGAGCGAGACTTCGTCCATGTTGTCGCGGCCCCACACCACCATCGCATGCTGGGCGCCGAGGCGCTGCAGCACGCGCACCTGGATGCCGACCAGGTCGGGGTGGAACACGCCCATCAGGATGTTCGGGGCGCCGGCCGGGTTGGTCAGCGGGCCGAGGATGTTGAAAATGCTGCGCACGCCCAGCTCGCGGCGCACCGGCGCCACGTGCTTCATGGCCGTGTGGTGGTTGGGCGCGAACATGAAACCGATGCCGGTCTGGGCGATCGACTGGGCGATCTGCTCGGGCTTCAGGTCGATCTGGGCGCCGAGCGCCTCGATCAGGTCGGCGCTGCCCGAGGACGAGGACACGCTGCGGCCGCCGTGCTTGGCCACGCGCGCACCGCTTGCTGCGGCCACGAACATCGCCGCGCTCGAGATGTTGAAGGTGTGGGCGCCGTCGCCGCCCGTGCCGACGATGTCGAGCAGGTGGGTGGTGTCGGCCATCGGCACCTTGGTCGAGAACTCGCGCATCACCTGGGCGGCGGCGGTGATCTCGCCGATGGTTTCCTTCTTCACGCGCAGGCCCATGGTCAGCGCCGCGACCATGGTCGGCGACATCTCGCCCGACATGATCTGGCGGAACAGGTGCAGCATCTCGTCGTGGAAGATTTCGCGGTGTTCGATACAGCGCAGCAGGGCTTCTTGTGGGGTGATCGGCATGGCGGGTCCAGTTTTCTAAGTGGTGTTCTATGCACGTCATTCCGGCGAAGGCCGGAATCCAAGCTTGCTTGCACTGCCGCTAACGCTGTTGGTACGCGGCGAACTTAGGTTCCGGCCTTCGCCGGAACGACGGTCTTTAGGCCGGTGGTGTACGTCAGCGCGCCAAAAAATTCTTGAACAGCGCGTGGCCGTGTTCCGACAGGATCGACTCGGGATGGAATTGCACCCCCTCGATGTCGTACTCCTTGTGGCGCACACCCATGATTTCGCCGTCGTCGGTCCAGGCCGTCACATCCAGGCAGTCCGGCAGCGACGAACGTTCGATCGCCAGCGAGTGGTAACGGATCACGGTGAAGGGGCTCGGCAGTCCCTTGAACACGCCTTCGCCGGTGTGGGCGATGAGCGAGGTCTTGCCGTGCATGACCTGCTTGGCGCGGATGACGTTGCCGCCGAAGGCTTCACCGATCGCCTGGTGGCCGAGGCACACGCCCAGGATCGGCAGCTTGCCCTTGAATTCACGCAGGATGTCGAGCGAGATGCCGGCATCCTTCGGCGCCTTCGGGCCCGGCGAGATGCAGATGCGCTCGGGCGCCATCGCTTCGATTTGCGCCAGCGTGATTTCGTCGTTGCGCACGGTGCGCACGTCCTCGCCCAGCTCGCCCAGGTACTGGACGATGTTGTAGGTGAACGAGTCGTAGTTATCGATCATCAGCAGCATGTCAGAACTCCCCATCCAGGCCGTCCTGGACCTGTTCGGCCGCGCGCAGCACGGCGCGCGCCTTGTTTTCCGTTTCCTGCCATTCCATCTCGGGGATGGAGTCGGCCACGATGCCCGCCGCAGCCTGCACGTACAGGTTGCCGTCCTTGATCACGCCGGTGCGGATCGCGATCGCCACGTCCATCTCGCCGCCAAAGGACAGGTAGCCGCAGGCGCCGCCGTAGATGCCGCGCTTCACAGGCTCCAGCTCGTCGATCACTTCCATCGCACGTACCTTCGGCGCGCCGGTCAGCGTCCCGGCCGGGAAGGTGGCGCGCAGCACGTCGAGGTTGGACATGCCGTCCTTCAGCTTGCCCTCCACGTTGGAGACGATGTGCTGGACGTGCGAGTACTTCTCGATGACCATGCGGTCGGTGACTTTCACACTGCCGGTTTCCGCGATACGGCCGATGTCGTTGCGCGCCAGGTCGATCAGCATCACGTGCTCGGCGATCTCCTTCGGGTCGGACAGCAGTTCGGCGGCCAGTTCGACGTCGCGCTCCGGCGTGGCGCCGCGCGGGCGGGTGCCGGCGATCGGGCGCAGCGTGACCTTCTTGCCGCCCTCGGGCAGGGCTTCGTTGCGCACCAGGATCTCCGGCGAAGCGCCGACGATCTGCATGTCGCCGAAGTTGTAGTAATACATATAGGGCGACGGGTTCAGCGAGCGCAGCGAGCGGTACAGCGACAGCGGCGAATCGACGTAGGGCTTGCGGATGCGCTGGCCGATCTGTACCTGCATCAGGTCGCCCGCCATCACGTATTCATGGGCCCTGGCCACCGCCTTCAGGTAGTCTTCCTTGCTGAAGTCGCGCACGGCCTCGGTGCGCACCGAGCTCGAGGTCACCGGCGCGTCGACGCTCCGGCGCAGCATCACGCGCAGATCCTTCAGGCGCTGGCGCCCCTTGGCATAGGCTTCCGGCTGGGCCGGGTCGGCGTACACGATCAGGTAGAGCTTGCCCGACAGGTTGTCGATCACCGCCAGTTCTTCGGTCAGCATCAGCTGGATGTCCGGCAGGCCCAGTTCATCCGGCGGGCAGCTGTGTTCCAGCTTGCGCTCGATGTGGCGCACGGTGTCGTAGCCGAAGTAGCCGGCCAGGCCGCCGCAGAAGCGCGGCAGGCCGGGACGCAGCGCGACGCGGAAGCGCGACTGGTAGGCTTCGATGAAGTCGAGCGGGTTGCCCTCGTGGGTCTCGATCACCTCGCCGTGCCTGACGACCTCGAGGCGATTGCCGGTGCTGCGGATCAGGGTCGAGGCAGGCAGGCCGATGAAGGAGTAGCGGCCGAAGCGCTCGCCGCCGACCACCGACTCGAGCAGGAAGGTGTTCTTGCCGGCCTGCTGGGACTGGGCCAGCTTGAGGTAGAGCGTGAGCGGGGTTTCGAGGTCGGCGAAGGCTTCCGCGATCAAAGGGATGCGGTTGTAGCCCTGGTTGGCCAGCGATTTGAATTCGAGTTCGGTCATGCTTTTCTCCAGACCGCCCAGGAGAGGGAAGGGCGGCGGTTCACTTCAAAAAACCTGCCGGTGGACGAGCGCAACCGGCAGCAATCGAGACGGGTCAGTTAGCCCAGGATTGCCAGCGTCGCCACAGCCAGGCCTCAAGGGCGCCGGTCTGGTTGACAGTGTGTTTTTTGGTGAAAAACATGTATAGATAAGTTATTTTGCGGTGTGGTTGTGCGCAGTTATCTGCTGAGCTGCTTCTAACAGCGAACTCACTATACCATCAGAATTAATTTCTTGTATAGGCCGTCCGTGGTTATAACCATATGGCACGGTGAGCACATAACAGCCTGCTGCGCGCGCGCTTTCCGCATCGTTCGAGGAGTCGCCGATGGCCACCACGCTCGACGGCGCCAGGTCGAGCGCGGCGCAGGCGCCCAGCATCGGCATCGGATCCGGCTTCTTCCTGGCGAAGGAATCGCCGCCGAACACGCGCTCGAAATACGGCGCCAGTCCCTTCTGTTCCAGCAGGGGCAGGGTGAAGGCGATCGGCTTGTTGGTCACGCAGACCAGGCGCAGGCCGGCGTCGCGCATGGCCTGCAAACCTGCGATCACGCCGTCGTACAGTGTGCTGCGCTCGCCGTTGATGGCGAGGTAGTGGCGCTGGTAGCCCGCCAGCGCCCCGTCGAAGGCCGCGTCCACGCGCGCCGCGTCCCAGTCGAGCAGCAGCACGTCGCGCACCAGTTTTTCGGAACCCTTGCCGACCAGCGGCTTGATGGTTTCCTGCGTGATGGGCGCCAGCCCAAGCTCGGCGCGCATGCCGTTCAGGGCCGCCTCGAAGTCGGGCACCGTGTCGAGCATGGTGCCGTCCAGGTCGATGATGGCGGCCCGGATGGCCGCTGCGCCGCTCCGCATTACTTCCCGACCTTGGCCAGTTCGCCGCGCATGGCGTCGATCACGGCCTTGTAGTCCGGCTTGCCGAAGATCGCCGAACCAGCGACGAAGGTGTCGGCACCTGCTGCGGCAGCCTCGGCGATGTTGTCGGCCTTGATGCCGCCATCGACCTCGAGCATGATGTCGCGGCCCGATTCGTCGATCATGCGGCGCGCCATCGCGATCTTCTTGAGCGCCTGTGGGATGAAGGACTGGCCGCCGAAGCCCGGGTTCACCGACATGATCAGGATCATGTCGATCTTGTCCATCACGTGCTCCAGGTAGTGCAGCGGCGTGTGCGGGTTGAACACCAGGCCGGCCTTGCAGCCGTTATCGCGGATCAGCTGCAGGGTGCGGTCGATGTGGTCCGAGGCTTCCGGGTGGAAGGTGATGATGTCGGCGCCGGCCTTGGCGAAATCTGGAATGATGCGGTCGACCGGCTTGACCATCAGGTGCACGTCGATCGGCACCTGCACGTGCGGGCGGATCGCCTGGCACACCAGCGGGCCGATGGTCAGGTTCGGGACGTAGTGGTTGTCCATCACGTCGAAGTGGATGATGTCGGCGCCGGCGGCGACGACATTGCGCACTTCCTCGCCCAGGCGGGCGAAATCGGCGGACAGGATGCTGGGGGCGATGCGGTAGGTGGTCATGGGCGGTCGTGCTGGTGAAATGAATCCGCTATTTTACGCCGATGAGGTATCTGGCGCAGCGGCGCGGCGCCTTCGAATGGCGCCGCGCGGTATGATTGTCGTTTGCGCCACACAGGGCGCCCCAGCCAATATTGACGATCACGCAAGGAATCCCCATGCCCGCCTATGAATTCGCTGTCAAGGTCAGGACCCAGTACCTGCCGGAACAGTCCAACCCGGAACGGGACCAGTACGTGTTCAGCTACACCATCACGATCACCAATACCGGCAGCATCGCCGCCCAGCTGATCTCGCGCCACTGGGTGATCACGGACGCCAACAACGCGGTGCAGGAAGTGCGCGGCCTGGGCGTGGTCGGCCACCAGCCGCTGCTGCAGCCGGGCCAGCAGTTCGAGTACACCAGCGGCACCCAGGCGGCGACGCCGCAGGGTTCGATGCGCGGCGAATACTTCTGCGTGGCCGAGGACGGCCACCGCTTCGAGGTGCCGATCCCCGAGTTCGTGCTGGCGCAGCCGGGCGCGCTGCACTGATTACCGTTCGCCGGCGTCCTTTTCCTGTTGCGCGGGCTCGTCGCGCGGAACGTCCTTGCGGCCCGCGAACATCGTCCACCAGACGATAAAGACGAGCAGGAACAGTGCCACGCCGGCTTCCACCATCAAGATCCACATATCGGTCCTTATGCTTTCGATACGCCGCAGTGTAACCGCTTCGCTTGCCCTCGTCGCCTTCCTGGCGGCCTGCTCGACCACGCCGCCGCCCCCTCAAGCGCCCGGCCCGGTGACGATGCCGGCGCCGGTCGGCCCGGTGTATGTGCCGGAACAGCCCGTGCCGCCGGTTCCACCGGTTCAGCCGGCCCAGCCTCCTGCGCCGGTCCCCCTGATGACGCCGACCAGCTTCAGCGCAATACCGGGCTGGGAGCAGGATGATCTCGGCCAGGCCTGGCCGGCCTTCCTGCAGTCCTGCCGCGGCCTGGCCAGCAAGGCCGACTGGAAAGCGGTGTGCGCGGCTGCCCGTGCCCTCGATGCGAACGACGCCGCCACGGTACGCCGCTTCTTCGAAACCTGGTTCGTGCCGAATCTGGTGCGCGCCGCCGACGGCGCCGACACGGGCCTGATCACCGGTTACTACGAAGCGATGCTCTACGGTTCGCGCAAGCGCGGCGGCGACTACCAGACGCCGCTCTACCGCGTGCCCGACGACCTGCTGACGGTCGACCTGGGCAGCGTCTACCCGCAACTGAAGGGCATGCGCCTGCGCGGCCGCCTGTCGGGCAAGACCGTGGTTCCGTACAGCAGCCGCGCCGAGATCGCGCGCGCGCCCCTGGCGGGCAAGGAGCTCCTGTGGGTGAACGATCCGGTCGAGGCCTTCTTCCTTGAAGTGCAGGGCTCGGGCCGGGTGCAGCTCGACACGGGTGAAACCGTGCGTGTGGCCTATGCCGACCAGAACGGCCACCCCTACAAGACGATCGGCCGCTGGCTGGTGGAAAAGGGCGAGCTCACCGCGGAGCAGTCCACCGCCCAGGGCATCCGCGCCTGGATCGCGGCCAACCCGGGGCGCCGCCAGGAGCTGTTCAACGTGAACCCCAGCACCATCTTCTTCCGCGAAGAGAAGCTGCCCGATCCCTCGCTCGGTCCGAAAGGCGCGCTGGGTGTGCCGCTCACGCCTGGGCGTTCGGTGGCGGTCGACCCGTCCTTCATCCCGCTCGGCGCGCCGCTGTTCCTGGCGACCACGGAAGCCGCCAGCGAGGTGCCGATGCAGCGCCTGATGATGGCGCAGGACACCGGCGGCGCGATCCGCGGCGCGGTGCGGGCGGACTTCTTCTACGGTTTCGGGCCTGAGGCCATGGACCGGGCGGGCAAGATGAAGCAGCGCGGCCAGGTCTGGGTGCTGCTGCCGCGCCCTGCGCCTTAATCCTTCGCGTCCTTGAGGCGCGTGCCGAACACGCCGCCGGCCGCCAGCAGCACGGCGCCGGTGGCGATGCAGCCCAGGCCCTCGCGCACGCCGAAGCCTTCACCCAGCGCGCCGGCCAGCAGGGCGCCCAGCGGCGCGGCGGCCACGGTGAGCGCGCGCATCGTGGCCACCATGCGGCCCAGCACAGCGTCCGGCGTCACCCGCTGGCGCAGGGCGATGTAGGGCACGAAGAACAGGGTCGCGCCGCAGTCGATCCAGAACACCACGACGGCGTAGGCTGCCACCGTCCACGCGGCACTGCCGAACAGCGCGGCCGGAATGGCGGGCACCAGGGCGAAGCCGAAGGCCGACACGCACAGGCCGGCCAGGATGCCGCCGCCGGTGCCGAAGCGCGCCGACAGCGGCTTGACCAGCAGCGATGCCGCCAGCACGCCCAGGCCGCCGAGCATGTTGGCCATGCCCATGGTCCCCGCCGTCATGCCCAGCACGCGGGTAGTGAAAATCACATGCAGGGCGGTGAAACCATAAAACAGCAGGTGCCAGCAGGCCGAGACCCAGGCCAGGGTGCGCAGCAGCGGCTGGTTCCAGACGAAGACCAGGCCTTCCTGGATGTCGCGCAGCGGATGGGCGTTCGATGGCGGCGGCTGCGGCTCGCGCGCACGGATGCGGCGCAGGTTGAGCAGCGAGACGATGAAACCCGCCACGTTGCACAGGATGGCGATCGGGGCGCCCAGCAGCTGCACCAGTCCGCCCGCCATGCCGGGGCCGACCACCCGCGCGGCCGATTCCGTGGCCGCGAACTTCGCCTGGGCATCCACCAGGCCATCACGCCCGACCAGGAAGGTCAGGAACACCTGTTCGGCGCTGCCGCCGACCACATGGCCGGCGCCGATCACGAAGCCGACCGCATACAGCCAGGGGATGGTGAGCAGGTCCAGCAACCAGGCCAGCGGCACGCTGGCGAGCGCGATCGCCACCACCAGGTCGCTGGCCATCATGACGGGCAGGCGCCGGCTGCGGTCCAGCAGCACGCCCGAAGGAAGGCCGAACAACAGGAAGGGCAGGGATTCGAAGGCGGCCAGGGTGCCCATCTGGGCCGGCGTCGCATGCAGCATCAGCACCGCGCAGATCGGCAGGGCGAGCAGGGTGATCTGGGCGCCGAAGTGGGCCAGGATGCTGCTGAACCAGAAGCGGCGGAAATCGGGATTGCGCATCACCGAGTCGGCGGGGATGCGCTGCCGGAGCCAGTGGGTGACGAAGGCTGGGATGGTGATCTCGCACAGAATATTGCTGAACAAATAATCATACCGTGTTTGCTGCCCTGCGAGACGTTACAATCCCGGCAATCCGTCTCTAACCTCACAAGGGAATGTCACATGGAATATGCAGATCTGCTGATCGAAAACCACGGCAAGGTCGTCGTGATCCGCCTGAACCGTCCGAAGGCGATGAATGCGCTGAACGACAACATGATGAACGAGCTGGGCGACGCGCTGCACAAGTTCGACGCCGACCCGGCGGTCAACGTCATCGTCCTGACCGGCAGCGACAAGGTCTTCGCCGCGGGCGCCGACATCGCGGCCATGGCGAACTACACCTATGCGGCGGACACCTACCCGGGCAACTACATCGGCCGCAACTGGGAACACATCCTGAACATCCGCAAGCCGGTAATCGGCGTGGTCTCGGGCTACTGCCTGGGCGGCGGCTGCGAACTGGCGATGATGTGCGATTTCCTGATCGCGGCGGAAACGGCCAAGTTCGGCCAGCCGGAAATCAAGGTCGGCGTCACCCCGGGTGCCGGCGGTACCCAGCGCCTGCCACGCGCGATCGGCAAATCGAAGGCGATGGACTTGCTGCTGACCACCCGCATGATCGACGCCGCGGAAGCCGAGCGCACCGGCCTGGTGTCGCGCGTGTATCCGCTTGATACTGTAATGGAGGAGGCGATCAAGGTCGCCCAAGGCATCGCCGAGATGCCGGTGTCGGTCGCCATGCAGATCAAGGATTGCGTCAACCAGGCTTACCAGATGCCATTGAGCGAAGCCGTGCGCTATGAACGTCGCTATTTCCACGCCGGCTTCGGTACCCCTGCGCAAAAAGAAGGCATGTCGGCCTTCCTCGAGAAGCGTAAGCCGAAGTTCGACGGCATGTGAGCTGAACCCTCAAAAAAGCTGGGGCGAGGCCCTTGTGCAGAACCACGAAGTTTTGCTATAGTTCGCCTCCGCTTCGGCAGTGACCGAAAAAGGTTAACGTAATCAAGTGCTTACGTTGGCATGGTCCGCAGAGAAATCTGCAACGAAGCGAACGAGGGGTTGACGAGTTAAGCGAAACACTGCATAATCTCACTTCTCTGCTGCTGACGAACACAACGCTTCGTACGGTGCAGCAAGGTAGTACAGAATACGGACTAGGCGTCCCCGTTCTTTAACAATTAACAGTCGATAAGTGTGGGCGTTTGATGAAGGTGCCGCTGACTTCGGTCAGTGAATACTTAAATTATCAAATGTTCACAAAAGTATTAACGTTGCTCAGCAATGAGCGACGGTCAGTATCTTGAGTGAGCGACCCCTGAGAAATCAGGGTGACACGAAAGTGTCAACAAACAGAGATTGAACTGAAGAGTTTGATCCTGGCTCAGATTGAACGCTGGCGGCATGCTTTACACATGCAAGTCGAACGGCAGCGCGGGGCAACCTGGCGGCGAGTGGCGAACGGGTGAGTAATATATCGGAACGTACCCAGAAGTGGGGGATAACGTAGCGAAAGTTACGCTAATACCGCATACGATCTACGGATGAAAGTGGGGGACCTTCGGGCCTCATGCTTTTGGAGCGGCCGATATCTGATTAGCTAGTTGGTGAGGTAAAGGCTCACCAAGGCGACGATCAGTAGCTGGTCTGAGAGGACGACCAGCCACACTGGAACTGAGACACGGTCCAGACTCCTACGGGAGGCAGCAGTGGGGAATTTTGGACAATGGGCGCAAGCCTGATCCAGCAATGCCGCGTGAGTGAAGAAGGCCTTCGGGTTGTAAAGCTCTTTTGTCAGGGAAGAAACGGTTGAGGCTAATATCCTCGGCTAATGACGGTACCTGAAGAATAAGCACCGGCTAACTACGTGCCAGCAGCCGCGGTAATACGTAGGGTGCAAGCGTTAATCGGAATTACTGGGCGTAAAGCGTGCGCAGGCGGTTTTGTAAGTCTGTCGTGAAAGCCCCGGGCTCAACCTGGGAATTGCGATGGAGACTGCAAGGCTTGAATCTGGCAGAGGGGGGTAGAATTCCACGTGTAGCAGTGAAATGCGTAGAGATGTGGAGGAACACCGATGGCGAAGGCAGCCCCCTGGGTCAAGATTGACGCTCATGCACGAAAGCGTGGGGAGCAAACAGGATTAGATACCCTGGTAGTCCACGCCCTAAACGATGTCTACTAGTTGTCGGGTTTTAATTAACTTGGTAACGCAGCTAACGCGTGAAGTAGACCGCCTGGGGAGTACGGTCGCAAGATTAAAACTCAAAGGAATTGACGGGGACCCGCACAAGCGGTGGATGATGTGGATTAATTCGATGCAACGCGAAAAACCTTACCTACCCTTGACATGGAAGGAATCCTGGAGAGATCTGGGAGTGCCCGAAAGGGAACCTTCACACAGGTGCTGCATGGCTGTCGTCAGCTCGTGTCGTGAGATGTTGGGTTAAGTCCCGCAACGAGCGCAACCCTTGTCATTAGTTGCTACGCAAGAGCACTCTAATGAGACTGCCGGTGACAAACCGGAGGAAGGTGGGGATGACGTCAAGTCCTCATGGCCCTTATGGGTAGGGCTTCACACGTCATACAATGGTACATACAGAGGGCCGCCAACCCGCGAGGGGGAGCTAATCCCAGAAAGTGTATCGTAGTCCGGATTGTAGTCTGCAACTCGACTACATGAAGTTGGAATCGCTAGTAATCGCGGATCAGCATGTCGCGGTGAATACGTTCCCGGGTCTTGTACACACCGCCCGTCACACCATGGGAGCGGGTTTTACCAGAAGTAGGTAGCTTAACCGCAAGGAGGGCGCTTACCACGGTAGGATTCGTGACTGGGGTGAAGTCGTAACAAGGTAGCCGTATCGGAAGGTGCGGCTGGATCACCTCCTTTCTAGAGTAGCACCAGAGTCTAGTACTCATCATCAAGCGTCCACGCTTATCGGCTGTTGAAACAAGTAACGAGAACAGTTCGGGTCTGTAGCTCAGTCGGTTAGAGCACCGTGTTGATAACGCGGGGGTCGTTGGTTCGAATCCAACCAGACCCACCACGTAACAACGGGGGATTAGCTCAGCTGGGAGAGCACCTGCTTTGCAAGCAGGGGGTCGTCGGTTCGATCCCGTCATCCTCCACCATTCATCTGTTCTGACTATATTTATGTAAAGCCAGTGCTTTAGATAAGTGTAGTTCTCGTTCTTTAACAATCTGGAAGAAGTAAAGTTTTTTTAAGCGTGCATGTAAAAATGCACACTTAGGGTAGTAATCAAGTATCAACAAACATGCAACGAGCTGTACTCTTGATTTCTATGACGATCCCTGTTGTCAGCAGGGGCCAACGTTATAGGGACAAGCGAATAAGTGCACATGGTGGATGCCTTGGCGATTACAGGCGATGAAGGACGTAGTAGCTTGCGATAAGCTGCGGGGAGTGAGCAAACACACTTTGATCCGCAGATTTCCGAATGGGGAAACCCGGCCTTTTAGGTCATTGCATGCTGAATACATAGGTATGCAAAGCGAACGCGGCGAACTGAAACATCTAAGTAGCTGCAGGAAAAGAAATCAACCGAGATTCCCAAAGTAGTGGCGAGCGAAATGGGATGAGCCTGTACGTGATAGTCGATTGGATAGTGGAACAACCTGGAAATGTTGGCCATAGCGGGTGATAGCCCCGTACACGAAATCCAAACGGTGATACTAAGCGTACGACAAGTAGGGCGGGACACGAGAAATCCTGTCTGAACATGGGGGGACCATCCTCCAAGGCTAAATACTCGTAATCGACCGATAGTGAACCAGTACCGTGAGGGAAAGGCGAAAAGAACCCCGGGAGGGGAGTGAAATAGATCCTGAAACCGTGTGCATACAAACAGTCGGAGCCTCTTTATGGGGTGACGGCGTACCTTTTGTATAATGGGTCAGCGACTTACATTCAGTGGCGAGGTTAACCGAATAGGGGAGCCGTAGAGAAATCGAGTCCGAACAGGGCGACAGTCGCTGGGTGTAGACCCGAAACCAAGTGATCTACCCATGGCCAGGATGAAGGTGCGGTAACACGCCCTGGAGGTCCGAACCCACTAATGTTGAAAAATTAGGGGATGAGCTGTGGGTAGGGGTGAAAGGCTAAACAAACTTGGAAATAGCTGGTTCTCTCCGAAAACTATTTAGGTAGTGCCTCAAGTATCACCATCGGGGGTAGAGCACTGTTATGGCTAGGGGGTCATTGCGACTTACCAAACCATTGCAAACTCCGAATACCGATGAGTGCGAGCTTGGGAGACAGACGTCGGGTGCTAACGTCCGGCGTCAAGAGGGAAACAACCCAGACCGCCAGCTAAGGTCCCAAAGATTGGCTAAGTGGAAAACGAAGTGGGAAGGCTAAAACAGTCAGGATGTTGGCTTAGAAGCAGCCACCATTTAAAGAAAGCGTAATAGCTCACTGATCGAGTCGTCCTGCGCGGAAGATGTAACGGGGCTAAGCCAGTCACCGAAGCTGCGGATATCTAGCAATAGATATGGTAGGAGAGCGTTCTGTAAGCCTGCGAAGGTGTCTTGTGAAGGATGCTGGAGGTATCAGAAGTGCGAATGCTGACATGAGTAGCGATAATGCGGGTGAAAAGCCCGCACGCCGTAAGCCCAAGGTTTCCTGTTCAACGTTCATCGGAGCAGGGTGAGTCGGCCCCTAAGGCGAGGCAGAGATGCGTAGCTGATGGGAAGCAGGTTAATATTCCTGCACCGTCGTATGATGCGATGGGGGGACGGATCGCGGAAGGTTGTCTAACTGTTGGAATAGTTAGTTTCTGCCTCATAGAAGGCGCTTAGGCAAATCCGGGCGCGTAATTCAAGGGGGTGGGACGAGCGGCCTTGTGCTGCGAAGCAATCGGAAGTGGTTCCAAGAAAAGCCTCTAAGCTTCAGTCATACGAGACCGTACCGCAAACCGACACAGGTGGGCGAGATGAGTATTCTAAGGCGCTTGAGAGAACTCGGGAGAAGGAACTCGGCAAATTGGTACCGTAACTTCGGGATAAGGTACGCCCCGGTAGCTTGACCACTTTACTGTGGAAGGGTGAAAGGGTTGCAATAAACTGGTGGCTGCGACTGTTTAATAAAAACACAGCACTCTGCAAACACGAAAGTGGACGTATAGGGTGTGACGCCTGCCCGGTGCTGGAAGATTAAATGATGGGGTGCAAGCTCTTGATTGAAGTCCCAGTAAACGGCGGCCGTAACTATAACGGTCCTAAGGTAGCGAAATTCCTTGTCGGGTAAGTTCCGACCTGCACGAATGGCGTAACGATGGCCACACTGTCTCCTCCCGAGACTCAGCGAAGTTGAAATGTTTGTGATGATGCAATCTACCCGCGGCTAGACGGAAAGACCCCATGAACCTTTACTGTAGCTTTGCATTGGACTTTGAACCAATCTGTGTAGGATAGGTGGGAGGCTTTGAAGCGGGGACGCCAGTTCTCGTGGAGCCATCCTTGAAATACCACCCTGGTTTGTTTGAGGTTCTAACCTTGGTCCGTTATCCGGATCGGGGACAGTGCATGGTAGGCAGTTTGACTGGGGCGGTCTCCTCCTAAAGTGTAACGGAGGAGTTCGAAGGTACGCTAGGTACGGTCGGACATCGTGCTAATAGTGCAATGGCATAAGCGTGCTTAACTGCGAGACCGACAAGTCGAGCAGGTACGAAAGTAGGACATAGTGATCCGGTGGTTCTGTATGGAAGGGCCATCGCTCAACGGATAAAAGGTACTCTGGGGATAACAGGCTGATTCCTCCCAAGAGTTCATATCGACGGGGGAGTTTGGCACCTCGATGTCGGCTCATCACATCCTGGGGCTGTAGCCGGTCCCAAGGGTATGGCTGTTCGCCATTTAAAGTGGTACGTGAGCTGGGTTTAAAACGTCGTGAGACAGTTTGGTCCCTATCTGCCGTGGGCGTTGGAAATTTGAAGGGGGCTGCTCCTAGTACGAGAGGACCGGAGTGGACGAACCTCTGGTGTACCGGTTGTCACGCCAGTGGCATTGCCGGGTAGCTAAGTTCGGAAGAGATAACCGCTGAAAGCATCTAAGCGGGAAACTTGCCTTGAGATGAGATTTCCCGGAGCCTTGAGCTCCTTGAAGGGTCGTTCGAGACCAGGACGTTGATAGGCTGGGTGTGGAAGTGCAGTAATGCATTAAGCTAACCAGTACTAATTGCCCGTACGGCTTGTCCCTATAACCTTGGTAGGCTATAGATCAAGTCAAGAATACAGCTGCAGTTTGTTGATACTGCTACCCCAAGAATAAAAAGAACTTACTTCTTCCCGGATTGTGGATGGCTCGCAAGAGACGTCCAGACAAGTCAAAGCCTGATGACCATAGCAAGTCGGTCCCACCCCTTCCCATCCCGAACAGGACCGTGAAACGACTTTGCGCCGATGATAGTGCTGCAACCAGTGTGAAAGTAGGTTATCGTCAGGCTAGTTATAAGAAAAAGCCCGCAGAGTGATCTCTGCGGGCTTTTTTGCGTATGTACGCAAAACCCCACCGCTCGGATTCGCATTGCGAATCCTCGCCCCGGTGGGGTTTTTTGCTTTGTGCCTCAAGCATGCACGATGCCTGCCTGCGCCGCCCATTGTTCCAGGCTGCTGCGCTTGATCGCCGCCGCCATCATGTCGGGAAACAGGTCCGGCGTGCACGCGAACACCGGCGCCCCCATCGCTGCCAGCTTCGCGGCATTTTCCCGGTCATAGGAGGGCGCGCCGCGATCGTCCAGCGCCAGCAGCACGATCAGCTGCACGCCGCTTGCCACCAGGCTGGCCGCGCGCCTGAGCATTTCCTTATTGTTCCCGCCTTCGTACAAATCGCTGATCAGGACGAAGATCGTGTCCCTTGGCCGCGTCACCAGTCCCTGGCAGTAGCCGAGCGCACGGTTGATGTCTGTTCCGCCGCCCAGCTGGGTGCCGAACAGCACCTCGACCGGATCATACAAAGTCGGCGTCAGGTCGACGACTGCGGTATCGAAGACGACCACCGAGGTGCTGACCGCCTTGATGGTCGCCAGTACCGCTGCGAACACGCTGGCATACACCACCGAAGGTGCCATCGAGCCCGACTGGTCGATGCAGAGCACGATGTCGCGCAGCGTCTGGCCCTTGCGGCCGAAGCCGATCCGCGTCTCCGGGATCACGGTGTTGTACTCAGGCTGGTAATGCTTCAGGTTGGCTCGGATCGTGCGCAGCCAGTCGATCTCGTTGTGGCGCGGCCTGCGATTGCGCACGGCGCGGTGCAGGGCGCCGCCTACCGCTTGCCGCATCGGGCTGGCCAGCTTGTTCTCGAGATCGCGCACCACGCGTTCGACCACCTGCCGCGCCGTCGCGCGCGTCTTGTTGGGCATGACGCGGTTCAGGCTCAGGAGGGTGGCCACCAGGTGCACGTCGGGCTGCACCGCCATCAGCATCTCGGGTTCGCACAGCATTTGCTGCAGGCCCAGGCGCTCCAGCGCATCCTTCTGCATCACCTGCACGACCGAGGAGGGGAAATATTGGCGAATATCGCCAAGCCAGCGCGCCACGTTGGGCGCCGATGCACCCAAGCCGCCACGCTGTCCCTTTTCGTTATACAGCGCATTCAGCGCGCCATCCAGCGCCAGGTCGGCGGCATCTAGCGTGATGCGTTCATCGCCAGCGCCGCCCAGCACCAGGCGCCAGCGCCGCGCCGTCTCGCTCCGGTCGAACTCATTCGCCATGGACAGCTTCCCGCGCAGCCGCGCTTCCCAGTATCGATCGAAGAACCGGCAGCACCCGCATGGCGCGCTCCCGGTCCACTTCCGCTTCAGCGGTCGCCGTCGCCCGCCCATGCCCTGATTCGCCGCTGGCGGCCCGTTCCGCCAGTTGCCGCCGTTCGGGCGGCGTGAAGCTGCCGAAAGTGCGTCGCAGCAGCGGCAGCAGTTCGATGAAACCATCGGCCGACTGCGCCATCAGCCAGTCGTTGACGAGTCCCCACAACGCGTCGCTGTGCGCCAGCAGCGTACCGCCGCCGTCGAGGAAACCCTCGAGCCACTGGGCCGTCACGAGTGGCGCAAGCGCCCGCGAAGACCTCAGCGACAACTGAAGCGCCGCTTCCTCGCTCGTCCAGCGCTGCTGTTCGGTCAGGATGCGCGCGCAACGGCCCGCCACCAGCGGGTGGCTTTGCTCGAGCCGCGCAACGCGCGCGAGCGTGTCGTACCAGGTGTCCAGCTGCGCCTCGTCCTGGAAGCGCCGGATCGCATGGTCACCGCTGACGAGCTGCCGCAGCAGGATGGCTGCGGCGTCGTCGGCCAGCGCACGCGCGCCGAAGGGCAGGGCAATGCAGGCCCGCGCAATGAGTCCGGCCGCGACCTGGCCCAAGGCCGCCGTGTCGCTCCCCCGCACATTGCCATACCGGATGGCGTCGACCAGCGGCCCGATGGCTTCCAGCAGGAAGCCCGGGTCCGGCGTCGTCGCGCCGGCTTCCTGGATGCGCTGCATGAGCGGCCCGATCGCCCCCTGCAGGTCCGCCAGCAAGACGTTTTCCATCAGCGCTGTCAAATCGGGCAAGTTGGCCGCCTTCGAACCGCGTTCGATCGCGCGGCCGTTGGCTGCTCGTTCCAGGGTCGCACCCCACACACTGGCCTCGACCAGGCGGATCGCGAATTCCGGCTCCCACGCCAGCTGCCACAGCTCGTGGAAGCTGCCGCTCTTGCCGTGCACGGCCTGGCGCCGGCCCCAGGCCACGCCGAGCATCGCCAGCCGGTGCAGGACGATGCTCTTCTCGAGATGCGCCGGCTGACGCAGGTCGAGATCGAGCTGGACCGCGTCAGCACGTACCGGCATGCGCAGGCGCTTCTGCTGCGCCTGGACGTCCTGCACCAGCGGCACCATCGGCACGTCGCCGGGAACCTCGCCGAGCCGGTCATTGACCAGCAGCTCGCGTTCGATCAGGCGCAGCGTGAGCTCGCTGTCCTGGCAGAATACGGCGCGTACTGCCTCCAGCAGCTCGTCCAGGCCGGTGCGCGGCCGCCCGCGCAGCGCCGCCAGGGCTTCGGCGAGCCGCTGCGCATCGATGACCTGGGCCGAGGAAGCTTCGAGGTCGTGCTTGCGCAGCAGCGCGGCGACCTCGGTCAGCCAGAACAGGCCGGCCTCCTCGCCGCGCGCCCAGACGTGGTGATACCAGCCCGGCGAGGCGACGCCGGCGCCATATCCGCTTGCGAACGTCAACCTGCCGTAGCTCCACGGTATCCAGGTCGCCACCACTTTTTCTTTCGGAAGTCCCTTGAGCAGCTCGGCGTCGCTCTTCGCGCTTGGCCTGGCGGCGAGCGCCGGCACGTGCCAACCGCCGCACACGACGGCGATGCGCTCGTAGCCTTCCTTCTCCGCCGCGCGGATGGTGTTGCGCATCCAGGCTTCGCGTTGCTGCTCGCGCAGCGACAGCGGCTGCGCGGCCGCCTCGCGCACGGCGCTCATCATCTCGGCGACCGCATCGAAGAGATCCAGGCTGTCGCGCCGCTGCTCGACCAGGTGGTCCCACCAGGTCTCGGTATCGCCGTAGCCGGCCGCCTCCGCGAGCCAGCGCAGCGGGTCTTCGCGGACCTCGTCCTGATCCGGCGCTTCGTCCGCCGGCAGCTCGACCAGGCGGTGGCTCTGCGGCAGGTCGCAGAAGCGCAGCGTAATGCCGTTCTGGTTCGCGTAGCACAGCGCCTGCCACTCCGGCGAATACGTGGCGAAAGGGTAGAACACCGCACGCTGCGGCGCCGCCGCCGCATACAGCAGCAGCGCGACCGGCGGCGCCAGATCCGCACGGCCCGCGAAAGCGACCAGCCCGTCCGCTTCGGGCGGACCTTCCACCAGCAGGCAGTCGGGCTGCAGCTCGCGCAGGGCGTGGAGCAGGCTGCGTGCGCAGCCCGGGCCGTGGTGGCGGATGCCGAACAGGTGAATGCTCATGCTCGCCTGCTCAGTCCATGACCTCGCGGCAGGCGCGGTACAGGTCTTTCCAGCCGCTGCGCTCCTTGACGACCGTCTCGAGGTACTCGAGCATGGCGACGCGATCCTGCACCGGATCCTTGACGATCGCGCCGACCATGCCGGCCGCCAGGTCGGCGCCGCGCATCACGCCGTCGCCGAAATGCGCCGCCAGCAACATGCCATGGGTGATAACGGAAATCGCTTCGGCTGTGCTCATGCTGGATGTCGGTGCCTTGAGCTTGAGCTTGCCGTCTTCGGTCGTGCCATCGCGCAGCTCGCGGAACACCGTCACGATGCGCCGGATCTCTTCCAGCGCCGGCACCTCGCCCGGCAGCTCCAGCGCGCGTCCCATGCCTGCCACCCGGCTCTGGACGATGCGAACCTCATCGTCGGCGGTGCGCGGCGGCGGCAGCACGACGGTGTTGAAGCGGCGCTTCAATGCACTGGACAGCTCGTTGACGCCGCGGTCGCGGTCATTCGCGGTGGCGATGATGTTGAAGCCTTTCTGCGCCTGCACCTCGTCGTCCAGTTCCGCGATCGGGAGCACCTTTTCGGACAGAATGCTGATCAGGCTATCCTGCACTTCGCCAGGAATGCGGGTCAGCTCCTCGATGCGCGCGATCTTCCCTTCGCGCATGGCGCGCATCACCGGACTGGGTACGACCGCCTCCAGCGACGGCCCCTTGGCCAGCAGGTGCGCGTAGTTCCAGCCGTAGCGCAGCGCCTCTTCGCTCGTTCCCGCTGTGCCCTGGACCACCAGCGTTGAGTCCCCGCTGATCGCGGCCGCCAGGTGTTCCGACACCCAGGACTTGGCGGTGCCCGGCACGCCGAGCAGCAGCAGCGCACGGTCGGTCGCCAGCGTCGCGACCGCGATCTCGATGATGCGCGGGTTGCCGATGTACTTGGGACTGATCTCGACGCCGTTCTCCAGCTTGCCGCCCAGGAGATAGGTGGCGACCGCCCAGGGCGACATCCGCCAGCGCGGCGGACGCTGGCGGGTATCGAGAGCGGTCAGGGCCTCGATCTCCGTGGCGTACTGCGCCTCCGCGTGCTGGCGAAGGACGGTGATGGTCGATGCGGTCATGCGGGCTCCTGGAAAGAAAGCGACATCTCGTGGCGCAAGCGCACGGTGTCGAAGAAACGGGTGATGTGATCGTGGATGCCTCCGTCCAGCGCGCCCGCCCGCCAGCCGGCTTCGAGTCCGCCGACGGCTTGCGGATCGACCACGCCGGCCAGGCTGTCGAGGGCGGCTCTGAGCTCCCACTCGGCAGCCGGGATGGCCGGCAGCTCGCGCAGCATGCGTTCGACGACGTCGCGCGACAGCGCGGCCGGCCAGGGGGCTGGCGAGCGTGCGGCCGCCTGCACCAGCAGCTCGATCAGGGTGCGTTCCTCCTGGCCCCAACTGCTGCGGCTCGCGCCGACGAGGCCCGCCAGGTAGTCATGCAGGTTTGGGGGAGCGATGCGCGCGAACAGGTCGAAAAAATCGCGTGGGTAGTGCTGGCGCATCTGCTGGCCGGCAGCCAACCAGAATCCCAGCAGCGTGCCGACCCACTCGCCCAGTTCTTCGGGCGTGGCACCGCCGCGCGCGACGGCGCTGGACCAGCCGCGGATCAGGGCTTGCGAGAAATCGCTGTGCGCGGCCATCAATACCAGGTCGCGCGGACTGGCGCCGAGGCGTTCGGACCAGACGCGCGGATCGACGGCAGTCAGCAGGTCGACCAACCAACCCGCCTTTTCTCCCAGTGCGGGGTGGGCAGCCGCGCCGACGCCGTCGCGCACCGCTGCTTTGTCGATCGATTCCGGCAGGGAGACCTGGATGCTGGCCTTGCCGAGCAGCGGACGCTTGAGCCGGAGCAGCGGCTCGGCCTGCGCCTGCAAACGCCGGCGCAGCGCCGAACCCGGCAGCTTCAGCAGCATCGATTGCGCGGTCAGGCGCACTTCCTTGCGGCGGTCGTCGAGCGCGGCCTCGAGGAAGGCTTCGTCCTCCGCCCCGAGGCCGATCGCCAGGCAGGACAGCAGCCGTAGGCGCGACTCCGGCGCTTCGCTGGCCCAGGCCTGTGTCAGCGCTTCCCTGGCCGCGCCGGGATCCATGGCACGCCATCGCAGCAAGGCCGCGTGCCGCTGATCCGCGGTGCCGGTTTCCCACTGCAGCAAGCGCTGCTCCTCGCCCACGGCCGGTGCCGCCCATCCCCAGTCCTGCTCGAAGCGCGACAGCCACTGGCCGCGTTCGCCCAGCACTTGCACCAGGTCGGCGCGCAGCTCGGCATGCCGGGTTCCGAGCGCGAGCAGGTTCGGCAGGAAGCCGGCGGGGAGCCGCCCGCCATGGCGGTGCAGTGCGCGCAGCCATTCACGCAGCAGCGCGGGCTTGTGTCCGCCTTGCAGCAGGCGCGCGAGCATGGCCTCGGCGCCGGGCGGGCAAGCTCGCAGCTGTTCGGCAGGCGCCGGGGTCGGCAACGCTGCGGCGGCGACCGAAGGATGCAGGCCGGCCCGCGTCCACAGCGACCAGGCGGCAATCGACAGCCAAAGCCGGACTTCGTCCTGTTCGCCCGACGCCGAAGGGAAAAGGCCGTCCAGTTCGGGCGGCAGTGCCGCCGGACGCAGGCCCCCGGCGCGCGAGGTGCCGATCTGCAGCAGGCCGAGCAGCTGGTTCGCATCGCTCATGGCGGCAGGTCCGTATCGAAGTTGTAGAGGCGTCCTTCATGCCAGCCGCTCAGGGGGAGGAAGCCCTGGCCGTCCCACTCGCCCATGAGCGCAAGCGCATGGCCGCCGCTCAGCGCGGCCAGGTGCAGGTGGTAGCGGAAGGCGGGATCCAGCGGAATCGCCTTGCCCTCGGGGCTGCGCAGCACCCTGCCCGCCACATCGGGCACGACGTCAGCGAGGATCGCCGGCCAGCTGTCGAGGAAGGGCTGGCAGGCCAGGGCGTCGGCATATCGGTCCAGCAGGGACGCAAGGTCAAGCCGGGAAGCTGGTGCATCGACCAGCGGCGAGGTGGGCGACTGCTGCCGCACCAGCGCGCGCAGCGGCAGCGCGCCCGGGTAGAAACACAGTTCGCCGTCGAACTGGGTGCCGGCGGGGAGGGTGTGTTCGAAACCCTGGGCACCGGCCGCGAACTGCAGCAGCAAGGCCCAGCGCTGCGTGGCTACGCCGTACAGCCAGGTGCTGCGGCTGCGAATCCGCTCTTCTTCCTCGGTGCGCTGGGCCAGGACCAGCCAGCGGTCGCTCACCGGCGCCTGCGCCAGTACGTCTTCCCTGGCGACGGAAAAGCCGACCAGGCTGCGGATGTCGCGCTGCAGGCCGTCCGGCAGCGTGTCGATGCGTTGCCATGCCGCCGTGAGCAGGTAGAGCGAGGCGAGCTCTCCGGCCAGCCGGCGCTCCCGGTCGGGCAGGGTGGTCTGGAAGCACATCGCGCCGGCGCGCTTGAGACGCGTGGCCAGTCCACCCGCCTGCGCATCGACCAGCCGTGCGGCCATGCCGTTCCAGAAGGCGGGGCCGCGCTCGCGGGTACCGGCGAGCCCCTCGCGCGCCAGGTCGTGCAGCCAGGTCTGGAGGTCCGCGAGGCCACGGTCGACGTTCTGGTCACGCTTCTCTTCGCGCTTGCGCGCCTGCAGCGCCGCTGCTTCGGGATCGGCAGGCACCTGCGCCGTCGCCTTCTCGGCCTTTTTCTCCAGGCGTTGCTGTCGGCTGTCGAACCAGTCCGCCACCCATGGGGGACGCGCATCTGCTGCGAACAGTGTGGGATGGGTGCCGAGCAGGAGATACAGGCCCAGGCCGTGCTTGCAGGGAAACTTGCGGCTGGGGCAGCTGCATTTGAAGGCAGGTTCGCCGGTGTCGATCTGCGTGCGATAGGGGACTTTGCCGCTGCCCTGGCATTCACCCCAGAGGGCACGCTCGTCGCGACCCAGGCCGCTCCATTTCACGGGCGTCGCCAGTTGGCTGCCGGCCTTGGCCGAGGCAGCGTCGGGAGCCAGGGAGAGGATGTGATCGGAGCTGAGCGTCACGTGTGGGCAGTGTGTCGGCGATGCTTCACTATACCTTGCTCGTCCGTCGAAACGGCAGGTTCCGTGTATGCCGTCGGGATAAAATGCAGGCACCCGGCTGCAAAAGAAAAGCCTCGGCTCCATACCGAGGCTTCAGCCTGGCGGACAATCCGCCAGGATCCCAGCTGTGCGTCACCGCGGCCCGGCAGGCGGCGAGTTCGCGGACTCGTCATCACCCTGTTCGCCGGCACCGCCGGTACTATGCACGGCTGGGCCAACACTCGCCTCCGTATATGCTCCCCCCGATACCGGAACTTTGGGTTTGGCGAGTGCCGCCCAGTTCAACAAACTCTTGCTGCGCATTGCAGCTGACGTGCTTTGACCATGGCGCTCAGGTCACAGTTCAGGCAAATGGCAATCGCTGTGACCTGATGCATTATCCGCGTGCAAAAAACCTCATCTGTTCGACAATTCACACATGGACTGTGCCACCTAGTCCGGCTGCTGCTTCTTTGCCATCCGGCGCGCATTGCGGGGCACAAAGAACCAGAGACCGGAAAGCAGTGCCAGCGTCCCCAGCGCGGCGCCCACGCTGAAGACCATGCGTGCCGACATGCCCGTCGCAACGACGTGGATGACGGTGAACATATCCAGTGCCAGGCCGGCCGCCAGGGGAGCAAGGGCCCCGCGTATCATTCTGGATGACGACTTCACCATCGCCGCGGTAGCGTGGCCACGGCAGGTCCGGTAGTAGATCGCCGGCGTCATGACCATGGCGACCGAAATGATCACCATGATCATGCCCAGGGCGTGGCACAGCTTCGCGTAATAAGCCAGGTCCTCGAAGCGATCGTTGAAGACGGCGATCGTCTGGAAACCGAAGAGGGCTTGCACCCCGGGGAGGACGACGCGCGCCTCCTCGATAATGTTGCGCATCTCCATGTCATGTAGTTCGTGCTCATCGTGCGTTTGTTCCATGACTCAACAGTACGCCCAAAGCCCCGGGGCTTCAATGCGCGCACTGTTGAAACCACTATGGAACATGCCGGGTCCGATGCCAAGGACGATTCGCCGTCGATGCCAAGCTGAGTCGCGCGGGCGTCACACCGTCACCATCCCACTTTTTGCCCCTTGCCGAGGGCGGTGGGAATTTGTTATAGTTCGCCTCCGCTTCGGTTTGAGCAAGAAAACGTTAACGTAATCAAGTGCTTACGGTAACGAGCTCAGCAGAGAAATCTGCAACGAAGCGAACGAGGGGTTGACGAGTTAAGCGAAACACTGCATAATCTCACTTCTCTGCTGCTGACGAACACAACGCTTCGCACGGTGCAGCAAGGTAGTACAGAATACGGACTAGGCGTCCCCGTTCTTTAACAATTAACAGTCGATAAGTGTGGGCGTTTGATGAAGGTGCCGGCTGAGTTCGCTCAGCTGCATACTTAAATTATCAAATGTTCACAAAAGTATTAACGTTGCTCAGCAATGAGCGACGGTCAGTATCTTGAGTGAGCGACCCCTGAGAAATCAGGGTGACACGAAAGTGTCAACAAACAGAGATTGAACTGAAGAGTTTGATCCTGGCTCAGATTGAACGCTGGCGGCATGCTTTACACATGCAAGTCGAACGGCAGCGCGGGGCAACCTGGCGGCGAGTGGCGAACGGGTGAGTAATATATCGGAACGTACCCAGAAGTGGGGGATAACGTAGCGAAAGTTACGCTAATACCGCATACGATCTACGGATGAAAGTGGGGGACCTTCGGGCCTCATGCTTTTGGAGCGGCCGATATCTGATTAGCTAGTTGGTGAGGTAAAGGCTCACCAAGGCGACGATCAGTAGCTGGTCTGAGAGGACGACCAGCCACACTGGAACTGAGACACGGTCCAGACTCCTACGGGAGGCAGCAGTGGGGAATTTTGGACAATGGGCGCAAGCCTGATCCAGCAATGCCGCGTGAGTGAAGAAGGCCTTCGGGTTGTAAAGCTCTTTTGTCAGGGAAGAAACGGTTGAGGCTAATATCCTCGGCTAATGACGGTACCTGAAGAATAAGCACCGGCTAACTACGTGCCAGCAGCCGCGGTAATACGTAGGGTGCAAGCGTTAATCGGAATTACTGGGCGTAAAGCGTGCGCAGGCGGTTTTGTAAGTCTGTCGTGAAAGCCCCGGGCTCAACCTGGGAATTGCGATGGAGACTGCAAGGCTTGAATCTGGCAGAGGGGGGTAGAATTCCACGTGTAGCAGTGAAATGCGTAGAGATGTGGAGGAACACCGATGGCGAAGGCAGCCCCCTGGGTCAAGATTGACGCTCATGCACGAAAGCGTGGGGAGCAAACAGGATTAGATACCCTGGTAGTCCACGCCCTAAACGATGTCTACTAGTTGTCGGGTTTTAATTAACTTGGTAACGCAGCTAACGCGTGAAGTAGACCGCCTGGGGAGTACGGTCGCAAGATTAAAACTCAAAGGAATTGACGGGGACCCGCACAAGCGGTGGATGATGTGGATTAATTCGATGCAACGCGAAAAACCTTACCTACCCTTGACATGGAAGGAATCCCGGAGAGATCCGGGAGTGCCCGAAAGGGAACCTTCACACAGGTGCTGCATGGCTGTCGTCAGCTCGTGTCGTGAGATGTTGGGTTAAGTCCCGCAACGAGCGCAACCCTTGTCATTAGTTGCTACGCAAGAGCACTCTAATGAGACTGCCGGTGACAAACCGGAGGAAGGTGGGGATGACGTCAAGTCCTCATGGCCCTTATGGGTAGGGCTTCACACGTCATACAATGGTACATACAGAGGGCCGCCAACCCGCGAGGGGGAGCTAATCCCAGAAAGTGTATCGTAGTCCGGATTGTAGTCTGCAACTCGACTACATGAAGTTGGAATCGCTAGTAATCGCGGATCAGCATGTCGCGGTGAATACGTTCCCGGGTCTTGTACACACCGCCCGTCACACCATGGGAGCGGGTTTTACCAGAAGTAGGTAGCTTAACCGCAAGGAGGGCGCTTACCACGGTAGGATTCGTGACTGGGGTGAAGTCGTAACAAGGTAGCCGTATCGGAAGGTGCGGCTGGATCACCTCCTTTCTAGAGTAGCACCGGAGCTAGTCTCCACATCAAGCGTCCACGCTTATCGGCTGTTAGTAAAGAGAACAACAGTGTATGTCGGGGCTGTAGCTCAGCTGGTTAGAGCACCGTGTTGATAACGCGGGGGTCGTTGGTTCGAGTCCAACCAGCCCTACCAAGTTATCGTAGTAACGGGGGATTAGCTCAGCTGGGAGAGCACCTGCTTTGCAAGCAGGGGGTCGTCGGTTCGATCCCGTCATCCTCCACCATTACCTGGTTCTGAAAGCACAAACGTAAGCAAATAGCTGCTTAGGTTTGGTCTTTTCGAGATCACTGTTTTTTCGTTCTTTAACAATCTGGAAGAAGTAAAGTTTTTTTAAGCGTGTGGAAACACACACTTAGGGTAGTAATCAAGTATCAACAAACATGCAACGAGCTGTACTCTTGATTTCTATGACGATCCCTTAACTCATGAGGGGCCAACGTTATAGGGACAAGCGAATAAGTGCACATGGTGGATGCCTTGGCGATTACAGGCGATGAAGGACGTAGTAGCTTGCGATAAGCTGCGGGGAGTGAGCAAACACACTTTGATCCGCAGATTTCCGAATGGGGAAACCCGGCCTTTTAGGTCATTGCATGCTGAATACATAGGTATGCAAAGCGAACGCGGCGAACTGAAACATCTAAGTAGCTGCAGGAAAAGAAATCAACCGAGATTCCCAAAGTAGTGGCGAGCGAAATGGGATGAGCCTGTACGTGATAGTCGATTGGATAGTGGAACAACCTGGAAATGTTGGCCATAGCGGGTGATAGCCCCGTACACGAAATCCAAACGGTGGTACTAAGCGTACGACAAGTAGGGCGGGACACGAGAAATCCTGTCTGAACATGGGGGGACCATCCTCCAAGGCTAAATACTCGTAATCGACCGATAGTGAACCAGTACCGTGAGGGAAAGGCGAAAAGAACCCCGGGAGGGGAGTGAAATAGATCCTGAAACCGTGTGCATACAAACAGTCGGAGCCTCTTTATGGGGTGACGGCGTACCTTTTGTATAATGGGTCAGCGACTTACATTCAGTGGCGAGGTTAACCGAATAGGGGAGCCGTAGAGAAATCGAGTCCGAACAGGGCGACAGTCGCTGGGTGTAGACCCGAAACCAAGTGATCTACCCATGGCCAGGATGAAGGTGCGGTAACACGCCCTGGAGGTCCGAACCCACTAATGTTGAAAAATTAGGGGATGAGCTGTGGGTAGGGGTGAAAGGCTAAACAAACTTGGAAATAGCTGGTTCTCTCCGAAAACTATTTAGGTAGTGCCTCAAGTATCACCATCGGGGGTAGAGCACTGTTATGGCTAGGGGGTCATTGCGACTTACCAAACCATTGCAAACTCCGAATACCGATGAGTGCGAGCTTGGGAGACAGACGTCGGGTGCTAACGTCCGGCGTCAAGAGGGAAACAACCCAGACCGCCAGCTAAGGTCCCAAAGATTGGCTAAGTGGAAAACGAAGTGGGAAGGCTAAAACAGTCAGGATGTTGGCTTAGAAGCAGCCACCATTTAAAGAAAGCGTAATAGCTCACTGATCGAGTCGTCCTGCGCGGAAGATGTAACGGGGCTAAGCCAGTCACCGAAGCTGCGGATATATTTCTCGTGATTTATCACTTGATCTATATGGTAGGAGAGCGTTCTGTAAGCCTGCGAAGGTGTCTTGTGAAGGATGCTGGAGGTATCAGAAGTGCGAATGCTGACATGAGTAGCGATAATGCGGGTGAAAAGCCCGCACGCCGTAAGCCCAAGGTTTCCTGTTCAACGTTCATCGGAGCAGGGTGAGTCGGCCCCTAAGGCGAGGCAGAGATGCGTAGCTGATGGGAAGCAGGTTAATATTCCTGCACCGTCGTATGATGCGATGGGGGGACGGATCGCGGAAGGTTGTCTAACTGTTGGAATAGTTAGTTTCTGCCTCATAGAAGGTGCTTAGGCAAATCCGGGCACGTAATTCAAGGGGGTGGGACGAGCGGCCTTGTGCTGCGAAGCAATCGGAAGTGGTTCCAAGAAAAGCCTCTAAGCTTCAGTCATACGAGACCGTACCGCAAACCGACACAGGTGGGCGAGATGAGTATTCTAAGGCGCTTGAGAGAACTCGGGAGAAGGAACTCGGCAAATTGGTACCGTAACTTCGGGATAAGGTACGCCCCGGTAGCTTGACCACTTTACTGTGGAAGGGTGAAAGGGTTGCAATAAACTGGTGGCTGCGACTGTTTAATAAAAACACAGCACTCTGCAAACACGAAAGTGGACGTATAGGGTGTGACGCCTGCCCGGTGCTGGAAGATTAAATGATGGGGTGCAAGCTCTTGATTGAAGTCCCAGTAAACGGCGGCCGTAACTATAACGGTCCTAAGGTAGCGAAATTCCTTGTCGGGTAAGTTCCGACCTGCACGAATGGCGTAACGATGGCCACACTGTCTCCTCCCGAGACTCAGCGAAGTTGAAATGTTTGTGATGATGCAATCTACCCGCGGCTAGACGGAAAGACCCCATGAACCTTTACTGTAGCTTTGCATTGGACTTTGAACCAATCTGTGTAGGATAGGTGGGAGGCTTTGAAGCGGGGACGCCAGTTCTCGTGGAGCCATCCTTGAAATACCACCCTGGTTTGTTTGAGGTTCTAACCTTGGTCCGTTATCCGGATCGGGGACAGTGCATGGTAGGCAGTTTGACTGGGGCGGTCTCCTCCTAAAGTGTAACGGAGGAGTTCGAAGGTACGCTAGGTACGGTCGGACATCGTGCTAATAGTGCAATGGCATAAGCGTGCTTAACTGCGAGACCGACAAGTCGAGCAGGTACGAAAGTAGGACATAGTGATCCGGTGGTTCTGTATGGAAGGGCCATCGCTCAACGGATAAAAGGTACTCTGGGGATAACAGGCTGATTCCTCCCAAGAGTTCATATCGACGGGGGAGTTTGGCACCTCGATGTCGGCTCATCACATCCTGGGGCTGTAGCCGGTCCCAAGGGTATGGCTGTTCGCCATTTAAAGTGGTACGTGAGCTGGGTTTAAAACGTCGTGAGACAGTTTGGTCCCTATCTGCCGTGGGCGTTGGAAATTTGAAGGGGGCTGCTCCTAGTACGAGAGGACCGGAGTGGACGAACCTCTGGTGTACCGGTTGTCACGCCAGTGGCATTGCCGGGTAGCTAAGTTCGGAAGAGATAACCGCTGAAAGCATCTAAGCGGGAAACTTGCCTTGAGATGAGATTTCCCGGAGCCTTGAGCTCCTTGAAGGGTCGTTCGAGACCAGGACGTTGATAGGCTGGGTGTGGAAGTGCAGTAATGCATTAAGCTAACCAGTACTAATTGCCCGTACGGCTTGTCCCTATAACCTTGGTAGGCTATAGACAAGTCAAGAATACAGCTGCAGTTTGTTGATACTGCTACCCCAAGAATAAAAAGAAACTTACTTCTTCCCGGATTGTGGATGGCTCGCAAGAGACATCCAGACAAGTCAAAGCCTGATGACCATAGCAAGTCGGTCCCACCCCTTCCCATCCCGAACAGGACCGTGAAACGACTTTGCGCCGATGATAGTGCTGCAACCAGTGTGAAAGTAGGTTATCGTCAGGCTAGTTATAAGAGAAACCCCACCAGGTGATCCTGGTGGGGTTTTTTGCTTTGTGCGGCCAGTTTCATCCCGTCCGCATGTAATGACAAGCCCGCGGCCTTATTCGGTCATTGATCGCTTTTACTGCGCTACACTTCTTGTTTTCCCGTCTACTGAAAACGACAATGAAGAAGGCGCGTACCTATCTCCTGCGTGGCATCCTGGTGTTGATGGCGGTGTTTCTGATCGCGTCCGGTATTGCCCTCTCCAACGCGCAGGTCGAATTGACCGAAGCAGGCGCCCATCAGCGTCTCCTGGTCCCGATCGGTGTAGGCAATGCCGGCCTCAATACCTTCGCCGGTACAGGTGACCAGGTCCGCATGCAGGGTTTCCTCGACGGTCCAATCATCCGCCGGACTGCGAACGGGGCCTGGGCCGCCACCTGGTTTTGCGAAGACAAGGTCGAGCAGCTGGCGGGTTCTGGCGCCGAGCTGTCGATCGATTGCGCCGGCAAGCGGCACGTCTTCCCGGTGTCGCGCAAGCCCATCGTCCCGGACGCCGTATTCGATACGCCGGCCGATACGCTCATCCTCAGTGACATCGAGGGGAATGCGCGCTTCCTCGACGCCGCGCTCAAGTCGCTCGCCGTCACCGATGCTGAAGGTAACTGGAGCTACGGCCACAACCACCTGGTGATCGCCGGCGATGCCGTCGACCGCGGCCGAGACGTCTTCGCAGTACTGTGGCGTTTGTACACGCTCAGCCTGCAAGCCCAGGACGCCGGCGGCAGTGTCCATCTCGTGCTCGGGAACCATGAACAGTACGTACTACGCGGGAATATCTCACGCGCCAATCGCGACCACCTGTATGCGATGACGCGCATGGGTGGTCACGTCGAGGCCTTCGGCCCGGACACCGTGATCGGCCATTGGCTGCGCCTGCAGCCGGTCATCGTCAAGAGCGGCCGTATCGTGATCACCCACGGCGGCGTGCACCCGCAGGTCGCCGATATCGGCTTCACGGTGAATAACCTGAACAGTGCGATGCGGCGCTACTGGTCCGGCGACATGCCCGGCAAGGCGGAGCTGGACGCCGTTATCGGGCCAATGGGCCTGACCCAATACCGCGGCTATCTCGAGGATGCGGAGGACCGCTATGCGCGCGCCACCGGCGCCCAGATCAGCGAGGTGCTGTCGCACTTCGGCGCAAAAGCGATCGTGGTCGGCCATACCCTGGTCGATGGCGTCACCGCGCTCCACGACGGGAAAGTCTGGGCCGTCGACGTCAACAGCGATACCGCGCGGCCCGAAGCCCTCCTGATCCGCAATGGCGAACCGCTCGTCGTGTCGACGGGTGTTCCGCGCCGGCTCGACGAACACGGCGGGCAGCGCCGGACACGCCCGTTCAGCCTGTTCGCCTCGAGCGACCTCGCGCTGCTGAAGGGCCTGGTGAGCTCGAACTACGCCCTGTCCCAGATACCCCAGCCATATTAGGAATCGCCACGCATGAGCGACAGCAGCCTGTCGAGGACGGGCGCGGTCGCGTCGGCGATGCGGTCGATGCTCGCTTCGCGCAGGGCTGCGGTGTCGACCACGTGCTGCGATTGCAGCCCGGCCCAGGCCAGCAGTGCCGCGCCGGCTTCAGGATGATCGAACACGCCGTGCAGGTAGGTGCCCAGCACCTGCTCGTCGGCGGAACATGCCCCTTCGCTGCGCCCATCGATCACGAAGGCCGGCCTGTCCATCGCCGCACCGGTCGACACCCCCATGTGGATTTCGTAGCCGCGCAAGGCAAACGGCGTTCCGCCACCCAGGCTTGCCTGTCCGCTGATCAGTGCCAGCCGCTTTTCCCGCGCCAGTTCGGTCTCGATCTCGAGCAGTCCGAGCCCTTCCGAGCTACCCGCGCTGCCCTCCACGCCATGCGGATCCGCCACGCAGCGGCCGAGCATCTGGAAGCCGCCGCAAATGCCCATCACCTTGCCGCCGTAGCGCAGGTGCCGCGCCAGCTGCGCGGGCCAGCCTTCCGATCGCAGCCAGGCAAGATCGCCGCGCGTGTTCTTGCTGCCCGGGAGGATCACCAGGTCGGCCGCAGGTATCGCTTCGCCGGCGCGCACGAAGCGCAGATCGACTTCCGGATGGGCGCGCAGCGCATCGAAGTCGGTATGGTTGCTCATGCGCGGCAGGCTCGGAACCACGATGCGGAAGCGTCCCTTGCCCGCTTGCGCCGGCTGCACGGCGTCTTCCGCGTCCAGGTACATGCCGTGCAGGTAGGGAAGGACGCCGAGCACCGGCTTGCCTGTCTGCTGTTCCAGCCACTCCAGGCCCGGTTCCAGCAGGGCGATATCGCCGCGGAAGCGGTTGATGACGAAACCGGCGATTCGCCCGCGTTCGGACTCGGACAAACAGGCCAGGGTACCGACGATGTGGGCGAATACGCCCCCGCGGTCGATGTCCGCCACCAGGATCACCGGGCAGTCGACCGCCTCCGCAAAGCCCATGTTCGCGATGTCACGGTCGCGCAGATTGATTTCGGCCGGACTGCCCGCGCCTTCGACCACCACTGCCTCGTACTGCGCCAGCAGCCGCGTGTGCGATTCCAGCACCGCCGCCATGGCGACGGTCTTGTACTGGTGGTAGTCGCGCGCATTCATCTCGGCACGCACGCGGCCGTGGATGATCACCTGGGCGCCTGTGTCGCTCGAGGGCTTGAGCAGGACCGGATTCATGTCGGTGTGCGGCGCCACGCCGGCGGCAACCGCCTGCAGCGCCTGGGCGCGCCCGATCTCGCCGCCGTCCGCCGTGACCGCACTGTTGAGCGCCATGTTCTGCGGCTTGAACGGCGCCACCCGCAGGCCTTGCCGCAGCAGCAGCCGGCACAGGGCCGCCACCACCGTGCTCTTGCCGGCGTCCGAGGTGGTTCCCTGCACCATCAGGGTACGGAAGGGCAGGTCGCTCATGGCGTGCGGTGCCGGCGTGCCAGCTCGAGTTTTTCGCACAGGATGGCCGTTCCCGTGATCATGCGTGGCCCCGCGCGATTGAGCAGGTCGCCGTCGACCGTGAACAGGTTGTCCATGCGCGTGGCGCTCAGGGTGGCGTAGGGTTTCCATAGCTTGACGCCGCCGTAGTTTTTCTCGGCGGTGCCGAACACCGCTTCCGGATCTGCCTGCAGCACGCTTTCGACCGACACGACCGGCGCGGTGACCGTCAGCTTCTCGAAGATGTTTTCGCCGCCGCACAGGCGCAGTGCGTCAGTGATGATGTGCCGGCCGCTGAGGGTGTACAGCGGCTTGTCCCACACCTGGTAGAAGGTGCGCACCGGCGGGCGTCCCGCATAGCGGGCGCGCAGGCTCGCCAGCTGCCTGCGCAATTCAGCGGCGGCCGGGTTCGCGACGGCGTCGGTTCCCATCAGCTGGCCGAGGCGCGCGACGTTGTCCGGAATCCCGTCCAGGGTTTGCGGATCGCTGAGGAACACCGGCACGCCCAGTTTGCGCACCATCTCGATCTGGCGTTCGGAACTGTTGTGCATCCAGGCGACGATCAGGTCGGGCTTCATGCTGATGACGCGTTCGAGGTCGATCTCGCGGTTCGAACCGATGCGCGGAATGCTCTTCGCGGCTTCCGGATAATCGCTGTAGCTGACCGCGCCGACGATGCGGCTGCCGCCGCCCGCGGCAAACAAGACCTCGGTCACGTGCGGCGCCATCGAGATCACGCGCGTGGCGGGCTTCTCGAGCGTCACCGCATTGCCCGCGTCGTCGCGCACCGTCACCGCGCCCGCCAGCGGCGTGGCGGCCACGATGGCAAGGACCATCATCCGTTTCATTGATTGCTCCATTCCTGCAGTGCTCCTTCCAGCCTTTGCCAGCCGGCTTCGTTCGGCGGCAAGCCGATCCGGATGCCGCGCGCGGCCTCGCGGAACAGGCGGCACCAGATGCCGTGGCTTGCCATGTGTGCGTGAAATACTTCCGGCTGTGCTTCCGGCCACCAGTGAAACAGCGGGGTGCCCGCCGCCCGGATGCCGTGCGCCGCCAGGAGCGCGCGCATGCGCCGGCCCGCGGCCTGCAGCCGGTCGGCCGTTGCCCGCTGCCAGTCCAGGTCGCGCAGCGCCTCCAGCGCCACGGCCTGGGCCGGGCCGCTGACGGCCCATGGCCCCAGCAGGTCTGCCAGCGCCCGCAGCGTCGGGGCATCGGCCCCCACGAATCCCAGCCGCAGCCCGGCCAGCCCGAAGAACTTGCCGACTGAACGCAGGACGATCAGGCCGGGCTGTCCCGCATGCGCGGCGACGCTCAGCGCCGGGGCGGTGTCGCCGAAGGCCTCGTCGACCACCAGCCAGCCGCCGCGCGCACCCAGGCGCGCAGCCCATTCCAGCAGGCGCTCGGGCTGGATGGTCTCGCCGGTCGGGTTGTTCGGATTGACGACCACCACGACCTCGCTGCTGTCGATCGCCGCGTCCAGCTCCGTGTAGGCGGCCAGCCGCAGCGCGTGTCCCTGCCTGCCCCAGGCATGCGCGTGCTCGGCATACGAGGGAGCGGAGACCGTCACGCGGGACGGGGAGCGTAGCCGGGGCAGCGCCTGGATCGCGGCCTGGGTGCCTGCCACCGGCAGCAGCTCAGGTGCGCCGTAGTAGGCGCAGGCCGCCGCGACCAGTGCCGGATCCGGTTCCGGCAGGCGGTGCCAGGCGTCGGCAGGAAGCGCCGGCGCCGGATACCCATGGGGATTGATACCGGTCGACAGGTCGATCCAGTCGTCGCGTCCATACAGGCGCGCGGCGTCGCGCACATTGCCGCCGTGTTCAAGCATGCTGCCCCCACACCAGCATCATCGTGGCGATGACGCAGACCACACCCAGCCACAACAGGGTCGTGTGCAGAACCAGGCGCCAGGCACGCACGATGTCCGCCGCCTTGGCAGCCGGTCCCGTACCGAGCGGCGGACGCTGCTCCAGCTGCCCGTCGTAGACGGCGGCGCCGCCGAGCGACACACCGAGCGCGCCGGCGCCGCTCGCCATCACCGGCCCGGCATTCGGGCTGCTCCAGGCACCGGCCTGGGTGCGCCAGCACCGCCATGCGCGAGCGCGTGCGCTTCCCGCCAGCAGGACATAGGACAGCGCGGTCAGCCGCGCAGGCACATAGTTGAGGGCGTCGTCGATGCGCGCCGCGCTACGGCCGAACAGGTTGAAGCGATCGTTCCGGTAACCCCACATCGCATCGAGCGTGTTCGCCAGCCGGAACAGGACGGCGCCGGCGCCGCCCGCCACCAGGAACCAGAACAGCGTCCCGAACACGGCATCGTTGCCGTTCTCGAGCAGTGACTCGGCACCGGCCTTGGCCAGGTCGGCTTCCTGGGCATGGCCGGTATCGCGGCTGACGATCCAGGAAGTGCGCGTGCGCGCCGTGTCCAGGTCGCCCCTGCGCAAGGCGTCGACGATCGGCATCGTATGCTCGCGCAGGCTGCGCAGTCCGATGCAGGCATACAGCAGGACGGCATGCAGCCACAGCCCCGCAGCTTGTGCCGCCATCCAGGCAAGCAAGGAAAGGGGCAGCACGGCAAGGGCCCAGGCCAGCAGTCCGCGCGGGAAGCGCAGCAGGCCGCGGTTCAGCCAGCGCTCGAGCCACTGCGCGAGCCTGCCGAAGCCGACCAGCGGATGCCAGCGCCGCGGCTCGCCCAGCAGCAGGTCGAGCAGCACGCCCGCGACCAGCAGACCGGCCAGCTGCGCCGGCGGCAGTCCGCTCAGCATGCGCTCCCTTTCAGCACCAGCGGCAGCCCGGCCGCCACGAACACCGCATGATCCACCCGCGCCGCCACCGCCTGGTTGAGGCGGCCGGCTTCGTCGGCGAAGCAGCGCGACACCGCGCCCCAGGGCACGATGCCCATGCCGACCTCGTTCGAGACGAACACGATGTCACCCGCAGGGCCGGCATCGAGCAGGTCCAGCAGCGCCGCGCGCTCCTGGTGGAAGCGTTCCGGCAGCGCCACTTCGCCTACCTCGGGCCAGGCACGGCCGTCGCAGAACATCAGGTTGCTCAGCCAGAGCGTCAGGCAGTCGACCAGCACCAGGCGCTGCGGCGCGCAGTATTCGCGCAGTACCGCGGCCAGTGCCAGCTCTTCTTCGACCGTTTTCCAGTGCGCAGGACGGCGTTCGAGGTGGTGGGCGATGCGTGCCGCCATTTCGGCATCGCCGGCGCGCGAGGTGGCGACATAGATGACTTCCTTGCCGGAGGCTTGCGCGAGCCGCTCGGCATGGGCGCTCTTGCCGGAGCGCGCCCCGCCCAGCACCAGGCTGCGGCTCACGGCGCAGCTCCGCTGAACAGGGCCGCCACGGCGGGCGGGTTCGAAGGGAAGTAGGCGTGGAAGTAGGAGGCGGTGAGCGAACCGATGCGGTACACGGCTTCGCCCGTTGCGCCGTTGCTGGTCTTGATGGTGTGCGTCCGTTCCGGTGCCGCCGTCTCCAGCAGCGAATAGTGGAAGGTGTGGCCGCGCACCGGGCCCTGGCCGGTCGGCATGGCCTGGGCGCCCAGGCCCGCCAGGCGTGGCTGCATGCGTACTTCACCCGGCAGCAGCCCGGCCATCGGCCAGCGCCGCCCATCCTTGTCGGTGAGGCCTTCGGCGACCGCCATCATGCCGCCGCATTCGGCCAGGATCGGCACGCCGCGCGCATGGCTTGCGCGGATCGAGGCCTGCCACCGGCTGGCCTGGGCCAACTCGGCGCAATGCAGTTCCGGATAGCCGCCGGGCAGGAACACGGCATCGGCGTCGCCCGGCACCGGCTCGTCCGCCAGGGGCGAGAAGTAGCGCAGGTGCGCGCCCATCTTTTCCAGCAGGTCGAGGTTGGCGGGGTAGAGGAAGCAGAAGGCCGCGTCGCGGGCGACGGCGATGGTTTTCTTGTCCAGCATCCCGCCCACGTCCGGCCATTCCAGCGCCGATTGCGCCATCAGGGGCAGGGCCTGCCAGGCTGCTTCATTGAAGTGGAGCTCGTCCGCGAGTTTGTCGAGCAGGGTTTCCAGGCCCTCGACTTCGCCCGGCAGGACCAGGCCGAGATGGCGTTCCGGCAGCGGCGTCTCCTGGCGTGGCAGCCAGCCGACCAGCGGAATGTCGCGCAGGGACGACGCCACCATGTTGGCGTGGCCTTCGCTCGCGATGCGGTTCGCGACCACGCCGGCCAGCTGGACCGGGCCATAGTCGCGCAGGCCGCGTGCCACCGCCCCGGCGGTCTGCGCCATGGCCGAGGCATCGATTACCGCCAGCACCGGCACGCCGAACTCGCGCGCCAGGTCCGCCGCCGAGGGCGAGCCGTCATACAGGCCCATGACGCCCTCGATCAGGATCGCATCGGCTTCGCGCGCCGCGTCGTGCAAGCGGCGCCGGCACTCGTCGACGCCGACCATCCACAGGTCGAGCGTATGGACCGGTGCGCCCGAGGCACGCTCCAGGATCATCGGGTCGATGAAGTCCGGTCCGCACTTGAACACCCGCACGCGCAGGCCTTGGCGCACCAGCTTGCGCGCCAGCGCGGCGGTGACGCTGGTCTTGCCCTGGCCTGAGGCCATGGCCGCGACCAGCACGGCGCGGGCGCCCTGATCCCGGTTCATGTCACCACTCCGTGCCGGCTTGCGCCGCGATGCCCGCCTTGAAGGCGTGCTTGACGACGTTCATCTCGGTGACGGTGTCCGCCACCGCCACCAGCTCCGGTGGCGCCGCACGGCCGGTCACCACCACGTGCTGCATGTCCGGGCGGTCGAGCAGGTCGGTAATGACGGTGTGCACGTCGAGGTATTTGTACTTGAGCGCGATGTTCAGTTCGTCGAGCACCACCATGCCGTAGGCCGGGTCGCGCAGGAAGCGCCTGGCCTGCTCCCATGCTTCGCCCGCCTTGGCGATGTCGCGTTCACGGTCCTGGGTCTCCCAGGTATAGCCTTCGCCCATCGCATGGAAGCTGACCTCATCCGGGAAGCGGCGCAGGAATTTTTCTTCTCCGGTCGACATGGCGCCCTTGATGAACTGGACCACGCCGACCTTCATGCCATGGCCGAGGGCACGCGTCACCATGCCGAAGGCGCTCGAGCTCTTGCCCTTGCCGTTGCCGGTATTGACGATGAGGATGCCGATGTCCTTGTCGGCGGCGGCGATCTTGGCGTCGATCACGGCCTTCTTGCGCTCCATGCGCTGGCGGTGGCGCTCGTTCAGCGCCGCGGTTTGTTCAGGAGTCATGTCGTTCATGCGCTAGCCTCGAAAGGAAGGAAGATGCGGCGGCCGCCGTGCTCGATCATGTCGATCGGGTGGCCGAGATAGTCGCCCAGCAGGGCCGGCTGCATGGTGGCGTCGACAGTGCCGGCCTGCCAGCGGCCGTCGCCCATCAACAGCAGCGCGTGGGTGGAGATGCGGTAGGCCAGGTTCAGGTCGTGGCCGATCATGACCACGATCTTGCCCTGCTCGCGGCACAGGCCGGCCAGCAGGCCCATGACGCTGACCTGGTGCGCCAGGTCGAGGGCATTGGCCGGCTCGTCGAGCAGCAGCAAGGGCGTGTCCTGGGCCAGCAGCGCGGCGATGGCGACCCGCTGGCGCTCGCCGCCGGACAGGGTGCGCACGTCGCGGCCGGCCAGCTCGGCCACTTCCATCGCCGCGAGGGCGCGCATGGCGGCCTGGTGGTCATCGCTGCCTTCCCAGTAGCGGTTGGCGTGGTAGGGATGGCGCGCCGACAGCACGGTTTCGATCACGCTGTACGAAAAGGCATCGTGGCGCGACTGCGCCAGGAAGGCGCGTTCGCGCGCCAGCTGCTCCGGCGCCCAATCGTCGAGCCTGCGGCCGCCGATAACGACCGCGCCGCTGTCCGGCCGGTGCAGGCCGGCCAGTGTGCGCAGCAGGGTGCTCTTGCCGGCGCCGTTGCGGCCGATGATGCTCCAGCATTCGCCGGGACGGGCCGCCCAGTCGAGCTGGCGCACCAGGGTGCGGCTGCCGGCCTTGAGGTCGAGGTGTTCGGTGCGGATCATGTCACCTCCTCAGGCGGTGCAGTTGATAGAGGAACACCGGCGCACCGATGATCGCCGTGATCGCGCCCACCGGCAGCTGCTGGGGCGCGATGATGGTGCGCGCGAGCGTATCGCACAGCACCAGGAAGCTGCCGCCGGTCAGCACCGCCGCCGGGATCAGCACCCGGTGGTCGGGACCGAAGGCGAAGCGGCAGGCGTGCGGGACGATCAGGCCGACGAAGCCGACCGAGCCGGCGCTGGTCACGGCGCTGGCCGTCAGCACGCCCGACACGAAGAACAGGCCCTTGCGCAGGCTGCCGACGCGGATGCCGAGCGTGGCGGCCGCTTCGGCATGCAGCGCGACCACGTTCATGGCGCGCGCACTGCGCAGGGCGTAGAGCAGGGCCGCGCCGAGCACCAGCCAGGGCGCGAGGCGCAGCGGGGCGCCGGCGAGGTCGCCGATCATCCAGAAGATCATGCTGCGCAGCCGGCCTTCGGGCGCGATCGACAGCATCAGTGTTACCAGGGCCATGCAGGCCGAGGACAGGATCACGCCGGTCAGCAGCAGCATCGAGGTGCCGCCTTCCAGCGCCAGTCCGCCGCGCAGGTCGCGCCGGGCCAGCAGGTAGAGCAGCATCGAGACCGCCACCGCGCCGGCCAGCGCCGCCAGGTCGACCACGATGGCGGCCGCCATCAGGAGCAGGGCCAGCAGGGCGCCGACCGACGCGCCGGCCGAGATGCCGAGCACGTAGGGATCGGCCAGCGGGTTGCGCAGCAGCGCCTGCATCATCACCCCGGCCAGTGCCAGCGCGCCGCCGGTGACGAAGGCGGTCAGCGCGCGGCTGGCGCGCAGCTCGATCAGCGAGGCCGCCAGCGTATTGCCGTCGCCGCGCGCCAGCTGGCGCAGGGCGTCGGGCATATCGGCCAGCGGCACGGCGATCGAGCCCGTCATGCCGGCGAACAGCAGGCTGGCGACGGCGCACAGCAGCAGGGCGCCGATGACGAGCAGGGCGCGCCGGCGCTGTGAGTGGGCGGGGTGATGCATGCGTCTCCTTCTCGATTGTGATCCGCTCAGCGGATGCCGTAGCGCAGGCCGGCGAACCAGGTGCGTCCGCTGCTGCCATAGTTGCGGGCCAGCTCGTACTGCTTGTCCGCGACATTGTCGAGGCGGAGCAGCAGCGACACATCCGGCGTGAATTGCCAGCTAGTGTACAGGTTGAGCAGGCCGTAGCCGCCCAGGCGGCGCTGGTTGGCGGCATCGTCGAAGCGCTCGCCGGAGAGCTGCAGTTCGGCGCCGGCCTTGACCCTGCCCCAACTGCTGTCGGCCTGGATGCCGGCGTGCTTCTTCGCGCGGCGCGCCAGCTGTTTGCCGGTGGTCTCGTCCTTGGGATCCTGCCAATCCACGCTGCCGCGCAGGTTGACGCTGCCGACGCGGGTCTGGGCCGCGACCGTAAGGCCTTCGAGCTTGGCCTGGTTGACGTTGTAGGCACAGCTGCCGGTGCGGCCCGGGCATGGCGTCGCGGAGACGATCATGTCGGTCAGGCGGTTGTGAAAGTAGCTCGCGTCGAATTGCACGCTGCCGGCGTCGTAGCGCAGTCCGGCTTCCCGGTTGCGGCCTTTTTCCGGACGGTTGGTCGGCAGGCCATAGCCGGGGTAGTACAGCTCGTTGAAGGTGGGCGCGCGGAAGCTGCTGCCGACGCTGGCGGTGGCGCGCCAGCCCTGGCCGAAGTCGTAGCCGTAGCCGGCGGCACCGGTATTCTTGTTGCCGTAGACCGAGCGGTCATGGCGGGCGCTGAGATCGAGCAGGTGCTTGCCGCGCTTGGCCGAGTAAGCGGCCGCGTAGGAGTTGGTGATACGGGTACGCGACAGGGCGGCGGTGGCGCTGGATTCCACCTCTTCCTTCCGGTGGCTGTACAGCAGCTGCAGGGTGTCGGGGCCGAGCGCGATGGTGTTTTGCCAGGACAGCTCGTCCTGGCGGGTGTCGATCTGGCTGGCGCCGGACGCCGCGGCGCTGGTGAAGCTGCCCAGCTTGTCGCTTGATGCGGCGTACTGAACGGTGCTGCGCCAGTTCGGCGTGAACTGGTGGCTGGCATACAGCGCGGCCGTGTTCAGGTCCTGTTCGTTATGGACGTCGTAGGCGGCGCTGCCGCTGTCATATTGCGCGCGCAGGTCGCTGTGCAGGAACTGCGCGCCGATCTCGGTGCCTGGCGCGACGGTATAGGACAGCTGGCCGTTGGCATTGCGGCGGCGGTAGCCGTCTTCGTCCGGATTGAAGCCGAAGGCGCCCGGGCGCGTGGCCGAGAAACCGTCCGACTCTTCGTGCCCGGCGCTGAAGGCGTAGCGGAAGGGGCCGCCTACGCCGTACACGCTGGCATCGAGCTTGCGCGTGGCATTGCTGCCGACGCCGGCCGAGCCGCTGACCGTGGGAGCGCCGTCTCCCTTCCGGGTAAAGATCTGGATCACGCCGCCGATCGCGTCGGCGCCGTACAGGGTGCTGAGCGGTCCGTAGACGATCTCGATGCGTTCGATGGCGCCGAGCGGCACCGCGTTCCAGGCGGCGACGCCGCTGGTGGAGGAACCGATGCGCACGCCGTCCAGCAGGACCACGACCCCGTTGCTGTTGGCACCGCGCAGGAACACGCTGGTCGCGGCGCCCGCGCTGCCGTTGCGGGTGATCTCGATGCCGCGCTGGCGCCGCAGCACGTCGGCCACCGAACCGGCGCCGGAACGCGCGATCTCGTCGGCATGGATGACGGTGGTGTCGGCGATCACGTCGGCCTCGCGCTGCGGCATGCGGCTGGCGGTGACGACGACGGTATCGAAGTTGTGGGCGAAGGAAGGCGAAGCGAAGGCGAATGCAAGCGACAGCGCGGCCGCAAGCCGGGTTACAGGAAAGTTCATGAAATGCTCGTTCAAAGACAACCAGCCGACGTCCCCGTAGGCCAGATTGAACAGAAGCGCACCGCTGGCGCGCGTCCACCTTTTGGCCGGTATCCGGGCTGGCAAGTATGGCCGTCCGACCTTCCCATGCATGTGCACAGTGGTCATGGAAGACGGTTCGCCGCGCTGGTCATTCATCGAGCGCGGCACTTGCTTACCGTTGCGGGGGCAGCACACATTGGCCTTGTTGAAGGGCTTCGTGTTTCCCGTTTAACTGCGGCCGTGAACACGACCGCGAGCACCAAAACGCCGCCATTATAGGACAGGACTGAAGCTGTTGTCAGTCTTTCAGCTCGATGACTTCGCCGTAGGCGATGCGGTGGGCGCTGGACGCGGCACGCAGCGCGGCCTGTTCGAGACCGCCGCCGGCGTGGAGGGAACACAGGAGGCGGATCGTGCCGGCGTGGCAGATGAGCAGTGCGGCAGGCAGGCTTGACGCGCGCAGTTCATCGCGGAAGGCGGCGACGCGCCGGGCCACCTCGAGCACGTTCTCGCCGCCGCCGGGACGGTAGTGCAGGAGGTCGGCGGCCCATGCATCGACCTCGGTGCGCGGGATGTCCTCCCAGCTGCGCATCTCCCAGGTGCCGAAGTCCATCTCGGCCAGGCGTGCGTCGAGCTTGACGGGAGCGCCGAGCGCGCCGGCCGCTACGGCGCAGCGTGTCAGCGGGCTCGCATAGACCGGGAGCGCGCCCGGCAGGCCGGCCTCGCGCAGCTTGGCGGTGACGAGGGATAGCGCGGCCGCGGATGCGGCGACATCGGTCCTGCCGTAGCAGAGTCCGGGCACGATGTCCGGCTGCGGGTGGCGGACCAGGATCAGCCGCATGCGATCAGGCGAGCGCGCCGTGGCCGAGCGTGGCCAGCACGGCGAGGTAGATGAACGCTTCCGCCAGTTGCTGGACGGCGCCCAGGCAGTCGCCGGTATAACCGCCGATGCGCCGCGCGAACTTGCGGGCCAGCCACCAGGTGGCGGCGCCGGCGGCGAGAAGGGCGGCGAGTACGGCGCGCAGCTCGAGTGTGCCGCTGGCGAGCAGGAGCGCGGCGGCGATCGCCACGGTCACCGAGGCGATGCCGAATTCCACCGTCGTCATGCGTTCGGCCAGCGGCTTGGCCTTGCCTTCGGCGCGCGCATATTCCATGCGCCAGATGAGCGAGGTCGCCGCGAGGCGCGAGAGCGGATGGGCGAGCAGCAGCGCGCCGATGGCGCTGGCGGGCGGCAGCATCGCGAGTGCCGTGCACTTCGTGCCGAGCATGCACACGACACCGATGGCGCCATACGCACCGACACGCGAGTCCTTCATGATCTCGAGCACGCGCTCGCGCGTCATGCCGCCGCCGAGGCCATCACAGCTGTCGGCGAAGCCGTCCTCATGAAAGGCGCCGGTGGCGTAGATGGTGGCCGCGGTCGACAGCACGGCCGCCACCGGCGCGGGCAAGAACAGCGCGGCCACGCCATACACGGCGGCGCCGATTGCGCCCACCACGAGGCCGACCAGCGGGAAGTAGCGCGACGCATGGTGCAGCCACTCCTGCTCGAAACCGACCCAGCGCGGGATCGGCAGGCGCGTGAAGAACTGGACCGCGATGAAGAACAGGCGCAGCTGCTGCATGTGTCAGGGCGCGCTCGTGCTGACCTGCGCGGATGCGAAGGTCGCCATCTCGTTCAGGAAGTTGGCGGCCGCATGCAGCAGGGGCAGGGCCAGCGCGCTGCCGGTGCCTTCGCCCAAGCGCAGGCCCAGTTGCAGCAGCGGTTGCGCACCGAGTGCATCCAGCATCAGGCGATGGCCGTTTTCGTCCGAGCAGTGGGCGAAGACGCAGTAGTCGAGAATGGCCGGATGCAGGCGCGCGGCGACCAGCAGCGCACTGCTGACGATGAAGCCGTCGATCAGCAGTACTTTGCGCAGTTCGGCCGCTTTCAGCATGGCGCCGGCCATCATGGCGATCTCGAAACCGCCGAAGGTGGCCAGCACCGCGAGCGGGTCGTCGACGCCGGCATGGCGCTCGACGGCGGCGGCGATGACCTGCTGCTTGCGCTGGATGCCGTCGGCCGACAGTCCCGTGCCGGCGCCGACGCATTGCGGCAGCGGCAGCCCGGTGAGCTTGTGCATGATGGCCGCGGCGGCGGTCGTGTTACCGATGCCCATCTCGCCGAAGCCGACGACGGTGCCGGGGAGATCGCGTGCGAGGGCCATGCCATGTTCCAGCGCAGTGTCCAATTGCAGGCGCGACATCGCGGCTTCATTGGCGAAGTTGCGGGTACCCATGCCAACCTTGCGGTCGACCAGGCCAGGGCGCTCGCCGAACACGTGGTTGACGCCGGCGTCGACGACGTGCAGCGCGCACTTGTTCTGGCGAGCGAATACATTGATGGCGGCGCCGTCGGCCAGAAAGTTCTCCACCATCTGCCAGGTCACGTCCTGTGGATAGGCGGACACGCCCTCCGCGACAATGCCGTGATCGCCTGCGAATACCAGGATAGCCGGCTCGCTGATGCGGACCTTCGTGGAGCGCTGGATTAATCCGAGCTGGGCCGCAAGCGTTTCGAGGCGCCCGAGACTGCCGAGCGGTTTCGTCTTGTTATTAATGGCCTCAGCCAGGACCTGCGACAGGGCTGCGTCGGCGATCGGCGCGATAGGTGGAATCTGCATTGCCGGAAAGATAAGGTGGAAAAAACGCGACGATAACATAGTCGCAGGCGTTGTAAGTGCCGCCGACGTTTGCTATAGTCTTACTCCTCCGACGCGAAAGCAGCTTGTAAAGCAGCGATAGCGAAAGAGACGAGGGGTTGACGAGTTAAGCGAAACACTGCATAATCTCACTTCTCTGCTGCTGACGAACACAACGCTTCGCACGGTGCAGCAAGCTAGTACAGAACAACGGTTCTTTAACAATTAACAGTCGATAAGTGTGGGCGTTTGATGAAGGTGCCGCTGACTTCGGTCAGTGATTACTTAAATTATCAAATGTTCACAAAAGTATTAACGTTGCTCAGCAATGAGCGACGGTCAGTATCTTGAGTGAGCGACCCCTGAGAAATCAGGGTGACACGAAAGTGTCAACAAACAGAGATTGAACTGAAGAGTTTGATCCTGGCTCAGATTGAACGCTGGCGGCATGCTTTACACATGCAAGTCGAACGGCAGCGCGGGGCAACCTGGCGGCGAGTGGCGAACGGGTGAGTAATATATCGGAACGTACCCAGAAGTGGGGGATAACGTAGCGAAAGTTACGCTAATACCGCATACGATCTACGGATGAAAGTGGGGGACCTTCGGGCCTCATGCTTTTGGAGCGGCCGATATCTGATTAGCTAGTTGGTAGGGTAAAGGCCTACCAAGGCGACGATCAGTAGCTGGTCTGAGAGGACGACCAGCCACACTGGAACTGAGACACGGTCCAGACTCCTACGGGAGGCAGCAGTGGGGAATTTTGGACAATGGGCGCAAGCCTGATCCAGCAATGCCGCGTGAGTGAAGAAGGCCTTCGGGTTGTAAAGCTCTTTTGTCAGGGAAGAAACGGCTGAGGCTAATATCCTCGGCTAATGACGGTACCTGAAGAATAAGCACCGGCTAACTACGTGCCAGCAGCCGCGGTAATACGTAGGGTGCAAGCGTTAATCGGAATTACTGGGCGTAAAGCGTGCGCAGGCGGTTTTGTAAGTCTGTCGTGAAAGCCCCGGGCTCAACCTGGGAATTGCGATGGAGACTGCAAGGCTTGAATCTGGCAGAGGGGGGTAGAATTCCACGTGTAGCAGTGAAATGCGTAGAGATGTGGAGGAACACCGATGGCGAAGGCAGCCCCCTGGGTCAAGATTGACGCTCATGCACGAAAGCGTGGGGAGCAAACAGGATTAGATACCCTGGTAGTCCACGCCCTAAACGATGTCTACTAGTTGTCGGGTTTTAATTAACTTGGTAACGCAGCTAACGCGTGAAGTAGACCGCCTGGGGAGTACGGTCGCAAGATTAAAACTCAAAGGAATTGACGGGGACCCGCACAAGCGGTGGATGATGTGGATTAATTCGATGCAACGCGAAAAACCTTACCTACCCTTGACATGGAAGGAATCCTGGAGAGATCCGGGAGTGCCCGAAAGGGAACCTTCACACAGGTGCTGCATGGCTGTCGTCAGCTCGTGTCGTGAGATGTTGGGTTAAGTCCCGCAACGAGCGCAACCCTTGTCATTAGTTGCTACGCAAGAGCACTCTAATGAGACTGCCGGTGACAAACCGGAGGAAGGTGGGGATGACGTCAAGTCCTCATGGCCCTTATGGGTAGGGCTTCACACGTCATACAATGGTACATACAGAGGGCCGCCAACCCGCGAGGGGGAGCTAATCCCAGAAAGTGTATCGTAGTCCGGATTGTAGTCTGCAACTCGACTACATGAAGTTGGAATCGCTAGTAATCGCGGATCAGCATGTCGCGGTGAATACGTTCCCGGGTCTTGTACACACCGCCCGTCACACCATGGGAGCGGGTTTTACCAGAAGTAGGTAGCTTAACCGCAAGGAGGGCGCTTACCACGGTAGGATTCGTGACTGGGGTGAAGTCGTAACAAGGTAGCCGTATCGGAAGGTGCGGCTGGATCACCTCCTTTCTAGAGTAGCACCGGAGCTAGTCTCCACATCAAGCGTCCACGCTTATCGGCTGTTAGTAAAGAGAACAACAGTGTATGTCGGGGCTGTAGCTCAGCTGGTTAGAGCACCGTGTTGATAACGCGGGGGTCGTTGGTTCGAGTCCAACCAGCCCTACCAAGTTATCGCAAGAAAACGGGGGATTAGCTCAGCTGGGAGAGCACCTGCTTTGCAAGCAGGGGGTCGTCGGTTCGATCCCGTCATCCTCCACCATTACCTGGTTCTGAAAGCACAAACGTAAGCATAGATGCTTAGGTTTGGTCTTTTCGAGATCACTGTTTTTTCGTTCTTTAACAATCTGGAAGAAGTAAAGTTTTTTTAAGCGTGCATGTAAAAATGCACACTTAGGGTAGTAATCAAGTATCAACAAACATGCAACGAGCTGTACTCTTGATTTCTATGACGATCCCTGTTGTCAGCAGGGGCCAACGTTATAGGGACAAGCGAATAAGTGCACATGGTGGATGCCTTGGCGATTACAGGCGATGAAGGACGTAGTAGCTTGCGATAAGCTGCGGGGAGTGAGCAAACACACTTTGATCCGCAGATTTCCGAATGGGGAAACCCGGCCTTTTAGGTCATTGCATGCTGAATACATAGGTATGCAAAGCGAACGCGGCGAACTGAAACATCTAAGTAGCTGCAGGAAAAGAAATCAACCGAGATTCCCAAAGTAGTGGCGAGCGAAATGGGATGAGCCTGTACGTGATAGTCGATTGGATAGTGGAACAACCTGGAAATGTTGGCCATAGCGGGTGATAGCCCCGTACACGAAATCCAAACGGTGGTACTAAGCGTACGACAAGTAGGGCGGGACACGAGAAATCCTGTCTGAACATGGGGGGACCATCCTCCAAGGCTAAATACTCGTAATCGACCGATAGTGAACCAGTACCGTGAGGGAAAGGCGAAAAGAACCCCGGGAGGGGAGTGAAATAGATCCTGAAACCGTGTGCATACAAACAGTCGGAGCCTCTTTATGGGGTGACGGCGTACCTTTTGTATAATGGGTCAGCGACTTACATTCAGTGGCGAGGTTAACCGAATAGGGGAGCCGTAGAGAAATCGAGTCCGAACAGGGCGACAGTCGCTGGGTGTAGACCCGAAACCAAGTGATCTACCCATGGCCAGGATGAAGGTGCGGTAACACGCCCTGGAGGTCCGAACCCACTAATGTTGAAAAATTAGGGGATGAGCTGTGGGTAGGGGTGAAAGGCTAAACAAACTTGGAAATAGCTGGTTCTCTCCGAAAACTATTTAGGTAGTGCCTCAAGTATCACCATCGGGGGTAGAGCACTGTTATGGCTAGGGGGTCATTGCGACTTACCAAACCATTGCAAACTCCGAATACCGATGAGTGCGAGCTTGGGAGACAGACGTCGGGTGCTAACGTCCGGCGTCAAGAGGGAAACAACCCAGACCGCCAGCTAAGGTCCCAAAGATTGGCTAAGTGGAAAACGAAGTGGGAAGGCTAAAACAGTCAGGATGTTGGCTTAGAAGCAGCCACCATTTAAAGAAAGCGTAATAGCTCACTGATCGAGTCGTCCTGCGCGGAAGATGTAACGGGGCTAAGCCAGTCACCGAAGCTGCGGATATCTAGCAATAGATATGGTAGGAGAGCGTTCTGTAAGCCTGCGAAGGTGTCTTGTGAAGGATGCTGGAGGTATCAGAAGTGCGAATGCTGACATGAGTAGCGATAATGCGGGTGAAAAGCCCGCACGCCGTAAGCCCAAGGTTTCCTGTTCAACGTTCATCGGAGCAGGGTGAGTCGGCCCCTAAGGCGAGGCAGAGATGCGTAGCTGATGGGAAGCAGGTTAATATTCCTGCACCGTCGTATGATGCGATGGGGGGACGGATCGCGGAAGGTTGTCTAACTGTTGGAATAGTTAGTTTCTGCTTCATAGAAGGTGCTTAGGCAAATCCGGGCACGTAATTCAAGGGAGTGGGACGAGCGGCCTTGTGCTGCGAAGCAATCGGAAGTGGTTCCAAGAAAAGCCTCTAAGCTTCAGTCATACGAGACCGTACCGCAAACCGACACAGGTGGGCGAGATGAGTATTCTAAGGCGCTTGAGAGAACTCGGGAGAAGGAACTCGGCAAATTGGTACCGTAACTTCGGGATAAGGTACGCCCCGGTAGCTTGACCACTTTACTGTGGAAGGGTGAAAGGGTTGCAATAAACTGGTGGCTGCGACTGTTTAATAAAAACACAGCACTCTGCAAACACGAAAGTGGACGTATAGGGTGTGACGCCTGCCCGGTGCTGGAAGATTAAATGATGGGGTGCAAGCTCTTGATTGAAGTCCCAGTAAACGGCGGCCGTAACTATAACGGTCCTAAGGTAGCGAAATTCCTTGTCGGGTAAGTTCCGACCTGCACGAATGGCGTAACGATGGCCACACTGTCTCCTCCCGAGACTCAGCGAAGTTGAAATGTTTGTGATGATGCAATCTACCCGCGGCTAGACGGAAAGACCCCATGAACCTTTACTGTAGCTTTGCATTGGACTTTGAACCAATCTGTGTAGGATAGGTGGGAGGCTTTGAAGCGGGGACGCCAGTTCTCGTGGAGCCATCCTTGAAATACCACCCTGGTTTGTTTGAGGTTCTAACCTTGGTCCGTTATCCGGATCGGGGACAGTGCATGGTAGGCAGTTTGACTGGGGCGGTCTCCTCCTAAAGTGTAACGGAGGAGTTCGAAGGTACGCTAGGTACGGTCGGACATCGTGCTAATAGTGCAATGGCATAAGCGTGCTTAACTGCGAGACCGACAAGTCGAGCAGGTACGAAAGTAGGACATAGTGATCCGGTGGTTCTGTATGGAAGGGCCATCGCTCAACGGATAAAAGGTACTCTGGGGATAACAGGCTGATTCCTCCCAAGAGTTCATATCGACGGGGGAGTTTGGCACCTCGATGTCGGCTCATCACATCCTGGGGCTGTAGCCGGTCCCAAGGGTATGGCTGTTCGCCATTTAAAGTGGTACGTGAGCTGGGTTTAAAACGTCGTGAGACAGTTTGGTCCCTATCTGCCGTGGGCGTTGGAAATTTGAAGGGGGCTGCTCCTAGTACGAGAGGACCGGAGTGGACGAACCTCTGGTGTACCGGTTGTCACGCCAGTGGCATTGCCGGGTAGCTAAGTTCGGAAGAGATAACCGCTGAAAGCATCTAAGCGGGAAACTTGCCTTGAGATGAGATTTCCCGGAGCCTTGAGCTCCTTGAAGGGTCGTTCGAGACCAGGACGTTGATAGGCTGGGTGTGGAAGTGCAGTAATGCATTAAGCTAACCAGTACTAATTGCCCGTACGGCTTGTCCCTATAACCTTGGTAGGCTATAGATCAAGTCAAGAATACAGCTGCAGTTTGTTGATACTGCTACCCCAAGAATAAAAAGAAACTTACTTCTTCCCGGATTGTGGATGGCTCGCAAGAGACGTCCAGACAAGTCAAAGCCTGATGACCATAGCAAGTCGGTCCCACCCCTTCCCATCCCGAACAGGACCGTGAAACGACTTTGCGCCGATGATAGTGCTGCAACCAGTGTGAAAGTAGGTTATCGTCAGGCTAGTTATATGAAAAACCCCACCAGGTGATCCTGGTGGGGTTTTTTGCGTTTGTGCGTTCGGATTTAATAAGGGTTTACACCCCGGCGCTATCGTTCAGGTTCTTGCGCAAGCTGACCAGCTGGTCGCGCAGGCTGGTGATCTCTTCGACCGAGCATTTGCTGGCGCACAGGATCTCAGGCATCAGGGCCGCAGCATCCTTGCGCAAGGACTGGCCCTGCTCGGTAAGCGTGACGATGACCTGCCGCTCATCAGCGCGGGCACGCGCCCGCTGCACCAGGCCCTGCGCTTCCATGCGCTTCAGGAGCGGCGTCAGCGTAGCCGAGTCGAGGAACAGGCGCTCGCCGATATCCGATACCGTCAGCTGGTCCTGCTCCCACAACACCATCATCACCAGGTATTGCGGATAGGTCAGCCCGAGTTTCGGCAGCAGGCCGCGGTAAACACGCATCATCGCCAATGAGGTCGAGTACAGGGCAAAGCACAGCTGGGTGTCCAGGACAGGCGCGGACGAGGGGGAGGCAGGAGTCTTCATCGGTCCAATATAGATCGCACACTAGCTAATTGCAAGCGATGCCATGCAGCGACATCTTCATGCAAGATTAATAACGCCCCTGATAAATACATCCTGTCACCGCTTTCCGGCATTTCGTCGCATAGAGCCGGTCGCCCACGAGCCGCTGGAATACGATCACCTGATCAAAACCAGAAGGAGATGGCGATGGACCAGCCACAAGTACCGGCGGCATTGACGCCAGTCGCAAGTAACGAACGCATACAGGCGCTCGACGTCGTACGCGGCTTTGCCCTCATCGGCATCCTGTTGATGAACGTCGAATTCTTCAACCGCGCCACCGCCGCCATCGGTTCAGGCATGCAGACCGGCCTCAGCGGCGCCAACTTCTGGGTCAGCTACTTCGTCCAGTATTTCGTCGTCGGTAAATTCTGGACCATCTTCTCGCTCCTGTTCGGCATGGGCTTTGCCGTCATGCTCACCAGGGCAGAGCGCGCCGGCCGCAGCTTCCTGGTTCCCTATATGCGCCGGATTGCTGCCCTGGCCGTATTCGGCGCCTTGCACCATATCTTCTTTTTCTCCGGCGACATCCTGTTCAGTTATGCGGTCGCTGCGAGCGCACTGCTGATTGTCCTGTATGGACGGGCCAAGTGGATCCTGCTTGCGATTGTCCTGTGCATCGGCGGCGGTTTCATTCCCGGCATGGACTGGATGTTCGGCACTGCCGGTGGCCTGGCCTACTTCGGCTTCGTCGCCTGGTGGCTGCGCGGCGAACAGCGCATGTGGTATTTCGGGAAACCGCTCGCGGTGTCCTTCGTGTTCATGCTGGCCGGGACGCTCGGCTTGATCGGCGGCGCTGTATGCTGGTTCCTGCCGGATATGCCGCCGCCGGCTCGCTTCGGCCTGCCGCTCGCCGGTGCGGCACTCGTGACGCTCGGCCTCCTTACCAGGAATTACCATGCCGACCGGCCGGCACGTTCGTGGCGCATCGGCGTGGGCCTGTACTGCTTCTCGTTCTTCATGATGACGGGTGCGGGCGCGTCGATGTACTTCTTCCCGGAGAAGCCGCCAGTCGTGGCAACGAAGGAGCAGGCGGAAAAGCAGAAGAAACAGGCTGCCGAACGCGCCAAGAACCTGAAGGAACGCGAAGAGCGGATCAAGAAGGAAACCGAGGTGCTCACCAAGGGAAGCTTCGCTGACGCAGCCAGCTTGCGCGCCAAAAACTTCGTCGAAGATGCACCCGGCCAGGTTGGCTTTGCCACCATCCTGATCGCCATGTTCCTGATCGGTACCTGGTTCGTCCGCTCCGGCATCATGGAGAAGGCGCAGGCCCACCTGCCGCTGTTCCGCAAGCTGGCCATGTTCGGCCTCCCGATCGGCATCGGCATGGGCCTGCTCGGCTCCACCATCGCCATGCATGCGATTCCGGGTTCGCGCGGCGCCGACGGCTTCCAGCTGGCCTCCGGCCTGCAGATGCTGGGTAACCTCCCGGCCTCGCTCGGCTATGTCAGCCTGGTGATCGTGATGCTGTACAGCGCTTCGCCCCTGAACAAGGTGAGCGTGCTGGCACCCTTCGGCCGCATGGCCCTGACCAACTACCTGACGCAGTCGGTGGTCGCCTCCACCTTCTTCTTCGGCTACGGCTTCGGCAACTGGGGCATCTCGCGTGTCGACCAGATGCTGTTCGTCGTAGCGCTCGCGGCGGTGCAGATCGTGTTCAGCCATGGTTGGCTGTCGCGCTTCCGTTACGGTCCGATGGAATGGCTGTGGCGTGCCATCACCTACTGGCAGATCCCGCCGATGCGTATCGGTGCACCGGCAGCCGCGACCGTGGTGGTGAAGGCGGCGTGAGGGGGCTGCATGGTATCTGCGCGGCGCTGTTAGTGTGCGTTGCGCTACCGGCGGCCGCACAGCCGGTAAAAGTGGTTGGCCTTTCCCAGCCGGCCCGTATCCTGGTCGACCGCTGGGGCGTCCCGCACATCTACGCCGCCAGCCAGGATGACGTCTTCTTCGTCCAGGGCTTCAACGCTGCGCGCGACCGCCTGTTCCAGATCGACTTGTGGCGCCGCCGCGGGCTGGGCGAGCTGGCGTCGGTGTTCGGCCCTGCGTACGTGGACCAGGACCGGGCGGCGCGCCTGTTCCTGTACCGCGGCAGCATGGAACCGGAATGGGCCGCCTACGGCAAGGATGCACAACGGACCAGCGCGCGTTTCGTCGCCGGCATCAACGCCTACATCGACACCATCGCGCGCAAACCGGAGCTGCTGCCCTTCGAATTCCGCCGGCTCGGTTACCAGCCGGCGAAGTGGCGTCCGGAAGACGTGGTGCGCATTCGCAGCCACGGACTCACCCGCAACCTGACCCAGGAGTTCGCCCGCTCGCGCGTGGTCTGCCGTGCCGGCCTGGCGGCGGACGCGGTGCGCGCCCAGCTGTCGCCGGCCTGGACTACCCGCATTCCCGAGGGACTGGATCCCTGCCTGCCTGAGGACGCACTCGATGTCTTCACACTGGCGACCGATAACGTGCGCTTCGACCGCCAGGCGCTGCAGGCATCGCGCGCGGCGCCGAACGAGGAAACGCTCGAGGGCAGCAACAACTGGGTGATTGCCCCGTCGCGTACGGCCACCGGGCGCCCGATCCTGGCAAACGATCCGCACCGTGCCTACGGGGCGCCGTCGCTGCGCTACATCGTGCACCTCAGCGCGCCCGGCCTCGACGTCATCGGCGCGGGCGAGCCCGCGCTGCCGGGGGTGTCGATCGGCCATAACGGCAAGGTCGCATTCGGGCTGACCATCTTCAGCATCGACCAGGAAGACTTGTACGTCTACGAGACCAATCCCGCCAACCCGCAGCAGTACCGCTACCAAGGCGCCTGGGAAGACTTCCGCGTGGTGCGCGAGAAGCTGGCGGTGCGCGGACGGCCCGCCAAGATGGTCGAACTGCGCTTCACCCGCCACGGCCCCGTGATTTACCTGGATGCCGGCAAGCGCCGGGCGCTCGCGGTCCGTACCGCGTGGACCGCGCCCGGCATGGCGCCTTACTTCGGCAGCATCGACTACATGAAGGCCCAGGACTTCACGCAGTTCCGGCGCGCGATGGAGCGCTGGGGCGCGCCCACCGAAAACCAGGTGTATGCAGACACGGCGGGGAACATCGGCTGGGTCGCCGGAGGCCTGGCACCCGTGCGGCCGAACTGGGACGGCCTGATGCCGGTACCAGGCGACGGGCGCTACGAATGGAAGGGCTTCCTCGACGGCGCGAAGCTGCCTTACGTATTGAATCCGAAGCAGGGCTGGTTCGCCTCGGCCAACGAAATGAACCTGCCGGCCGGCTTTCCGTACAAGGAGCACAAGCTCGGCTTCGAATGGCCCGACAATGCACGCGCACGGCGCATCGCGCAGGTGCTGTCCGCAACGCCGAAGGCGAGCATGGAAGACATGGAGCGCCTGCAGAACGACGTGGTATCCCTGAACGCGCGCAGGCTGGTGGCCCTGCTCAAGCCACTGTCCTCGCAGGACCGGAAAACCCAGACTGCGCTGCACCTGCTGTCGGCCTGGAACGGCGAGGAGGCGGCGACTTCGTCGGCCGCGGCGCTATACGAGGTATGGTGGTCGCGTCATCTCGGCAATGCATTCAAGGCGGCGGTACTGCCGCCTGCTGCGGTGGAAGCGATGGATGCACCGCATGCCAGCGTCCTGATCGAATCGCTGGAAAAGCCGGCCCAACGCTTCGGCGCCGACGCGGTCCGCAAGCGTAACGAAGTCCTCCTGCAGACGCTCCGACGTGCATGGGAAGAGATGGAGAGCCTGCAGGGGCCGGATCCCACGCGATGGCAATGGGGCAAGATGCACTTCAGCTACTTCGTTCATCCGATGGCGCCCATCCTCGACCGTGCCGGGCACGCGCGGGTCAATGTGGGACCGCTGCCAAGGGGAGGGGGAGCGTACACGGTCAATGTGTCGAGCTACCATCCCAACAGCTTCTGGCACGCGCATGGTCCATCGTTCCGGATGGTGCTCGACGTGGGGAACTGGGATAACTCCCGTGCGATCAATACCCCGGGACAGTCGGGCAACCCGGACAGTCCGCATTACCGCGACCTGGCCGCCGGCTGGGCAGAGGGCAAGTATTTCCCCTTGCTGTATTCGCGGGAGGCAGTCGAGAAGGCGGCCAGGGAGCGCATCGAGCTGCTTCCGACACATTGATGGCGAAGCCCTTGCAAGCTGGCGCCGGCTTTGTTATAGTTCGCCTCCGCTTCGGTTTGGGCAAAAAACGTTAACGTAATCAAGTGCTTACGGTAACGAGCTCAGCAGGAAAATCTGCAACGAAGCGAACGAGGGGTTGACGAGTTAAGCGAAACACTGCATAATCTCATTCCTCTGCTGCTGACGAACACAACGCTTCGCAGCGATAGCAAGAGACAGAACAACGGTTCTTTAACAATTAACAGTCGATAAGTGTGGGCGTTTGATGAAGGTGCCGCTGACTTCGGTCAGTGAATACTTAAATTATCAAATGTTCACAAAAGTATTAACGTTGCTCAGCAATGAGCGACGGTCAGTATCTTGAGTGAGCGACCCCTGAGAAATCAGGGTGACACGAAAGTGTCAACAAACAGAGATTGAACTGAAGAGTTTGATCCTGGCTCAGATTGAACGCTGGCGGCATGCTTTACACATGCAAGTCGAACGGCAGCGCGGGGCAACCTGGCGGCGAGTGGCGAACGGGTGAGTAATATATCGGAACGTACCCAGAAGTGGGGGATAACGTAGCGAAAGTTACGCTAATACCGCATACGATCTACGGATGAAAGTGGGGGACCTTCGGGCCTCATGCTTTTGGAGCGGCCGATATCTGATTAGCTAGTTGGTAGGGTAAAGGCCTACCAAGGCGACGATCAGTAGCTGGTCTGAGAGGACGACCAGCCACACTGGAACTGAGACACGGTCCAGACTCCTACGGGAGGCAGCAGTGGGGAATTTTGGACAATGGGCGCAAGCCTGATCCAGCAATGCCGCGTGAGTGAAGAAGGCCTTCGGGTTGTAAAGCTCTTTTGTCAGGGAAGAAACGGCTGGGGCTAATATCCTCGGCTAATGACGGTACCTGAAGAATAAGCACCGGCTAACTACGTGCCAGCAGCCGCGGTAATACGTAGGGTGCAAGCGTTAATCGGAATTACTGGGCGTAAAGCGTGCGCAGGCGGTTTTGTAAGTCTGTCGTGAAAGCCCCGGGCTCAACCTGGGAATTGCGATGGAGACTGCAAGGCTTGAATCTGGCAGAGGGGGGTAGAATTCCACGTGTAGCAGTGAAATGCGTAGAGATGTGGAGGAACACCGATGGCGAAGGCAGCCCCCTGGGTCAAGATTGACGCTCATGCACGAAAGCGTGGGGAGCAAACAGGATTAGATACCCTGGTAGTCCACGCCCTAAACGATGTCTACTAGTTGTCGGGTTTTAATTAACTTGGTAACGCAGCTAACGCGTGAAGTAGACCGCCTGGGGAGTACGGTCGCAAGATTAAAACTCAAAGGAATTGACGGGGACCCGCACAAGCGGTGGATGATGTGGATTAATTCGATGCAACGCGAAAAACCTTACCTACCCTTGACATGGAAGGAATCCTGGAGAGATCCGGGAGTGCCCGAAAGGGAACCTTCACACAGGTGCTGCATGGCTGTCGTCAGCTCGTGTCGTGAGATGTTGGGTTAAGTCCCGCAACGAGCGCAACCCTTGTCATTAGTTGCTACGCAAGAGCACTCTAATGAGACTGCCGGTGACAAACCGGAGGAAGGTGGGGATGACGTCAAGTCCTCATGGCCCTTATGGGTAGGGCTTCACACGTCATACAATGGTACATACAGAGGGCCGCCAACCCGCGAGGGGGAGCTAATCCCAGAAAGTGTATCGTAGTCCGGATTGTAGTCTGCAACTCGACTACATGAAGTTGGAATCGCTAGTAATCGCGGATCAGCATGTCGCGGTGAATACGTTCCCGGGTCTTGTACACACCGCCCGTCACACCATGGGAGCGGGTTTTACCAGAAGTAGGTAGCTTAACCGCAAGGAGGGCGCTTACCACGGTAGGATTCGTGACTGGGGTGAAGTCGTAACAAGGTAGCCGTATCGGAAGGTGCGGCTGGATCACCTCCTTTCTAGAGTAGCACCGGAGCTAGTCTCCACATCAAGCGTCCACGCTTATCGGCTGTTAGTAAAGAGAACAACAGTGTATGTCGGGGCTGTAGCTCAGCTGGTTAGAGCACCGTGTTGATAACGCGGGGGTCGTTGGTTCGAGTCCAACCAGCCCTACCAAGTTATCGTCGTCGGGATTAGTCTGGGGGATTAGCTCAGCTGGGAGAGCACCTGCTTTGCAAGCAGGGGGTCGTCGGTTCGATCCCGTCATCCTCCACCATTACCTGGTTCTGAAAGCACAAACGTAAGCATAGATGCTTAGGTTTGGTCTTTTCGAGATCACTGTTTTTTCGTTCTTTAACAATCTGGAAGAAGTAAAGTTTTTTTAAGCGTGCATGTAAAAATGCACACTTAGGGTAGTAATCAAGTATCAACAAACATGCAACGAGCTGTACTCTTGATTTCTATGACGATCCCTGTTGTCAGCAGGGGCCAACGTTATAGGGACAAGCGAATAAGTGCACATGGTGGATGCCTTGGCGATTACAGGCGATGAAGGACGTAGTAGCTTGCGATAAGCTGCGGGGAGTGAGCAAACACACTTTGATCCGCAGATTTCCGAATGGGGAAACCCGGCCTTTTAGGTCATTGCATGCTGAATACATAGGTATGCAAAGCGAACGCGGCGAACTGAAACATCTAAGTAGCTGCAGGAAAAGAAATCAACCGAGATTCCCAAAGTAGTGGCGAGCGAAATGGGATGAGCCTGTACGTGATAGTCGATTGGATAGTGGAACAACCTGGAAATGTTGGCCATAGCGGGTGATAGCCCCGTACACGAAATCCAAACGGTGATACTAAGCGTACGACAAGTAGGGCGGGACACGAGAAATCCTGTCTGAACATGGGGGGACCATCCTCCAAGGCTAAATACTCGTAATCGACCGATAGTGAACCAGTACCGTGAGGGAAAGGCGAAAAGAACCCCGGGAGGGGAGTGAAATAGATCCTGAAACCGTGTGCATACAAACAGTCGGAGCCTCTTTATGGGGTGACGGCGTACCTTTTGTATAATGGGTCAGCGACTTACATTCAGTGGCGAGGTTAACCGAATAGGGGAGCCGTAGAGAAATCGAGTCCGAACAGGGCGACAGTCGCTGGGTGTAGACCCGAAACCAAGTGATCTACCCATGGCCAGGATGAAGGTGCGGTAACACGCCCTGGAGGTCCGAACCCACTAATGTTGAAAAATTAGGGGATGAGCTGTGGGTAGGGGTGAAAGGCTAAACAAACTTGGAAATAGCTGGTTCTCTCCGAAAACTATTTAGGTAGTGCCTCAAGTATCACCATCGGGGGTAGAGCACTGTTATGGCTAGGGGGTCATTGCGACTTACCAAACCATTGCAAACTCCGAATACCGATGAGTGCGAGCTTGGGAGACAGACGTCGGGTGCTAACGTCCGGCGTCAAGAGGGAAACAACCCAGACCGCCAGCTAAGGTCCCAAAGATTGGCTAAGTGGAAAACGAAGTGGGAAGGCTAAAACAGTCAGGATGTTGGCTTAGAAGCAGCCACCATTTAAAGAAAGCGTAATAGCTCACTGATCGAGTCGTCCTGCGCGGAAGATGTAACGGGGCTAAGCCAGTCACCGAAGCTGCGGATATATTTCTCGTGATTTATCACTTGATCTATATGGTAGGAGAGCGTTCTGTAAGCCTGCGAAGGTGTCTTGTGAAGGATGCTGGAGGTATCAGAAGTGCGAATGCTGACATGAGTAGCGATAATGCGGGTGAAAAGCCCGCACGCCGTAAGCCCAAGGTTTCCTGTTCAACGTTCATCGGAGCAGGGTGAGTCGGCCCCTAAGGCGAGGCAGAGATGCGTAGCTGATGGGAAGCAGGTTAATATTCCTGCACCGTCGTATGATGCGATGGGGGGACGGATCGCGGAAGGTTGTCTAACTGTTGGAATAGTTAGTTTCTGCCTCATAGAAGGTGCTTAGGCAAATCCGGGCACGTAATTCAAGGGAGTGGGACGAGCGGCCTTGTGCTGCGAAGCAATCGGAAGTGGTTCCAAGAAAAGCCTCTAAGCTTCAGTCATACGAGACCGTACCGCAAACCGACACAGGTGGGCGAGATGAGTATTCTAAGGCGCTTGAGAGAACTCGGGAGAAGGAACTCGGCAAATTGGTACCGTAACTTCGGGATAAGGTACGCCCCGGTAGCTTGACCACTTTACTGTGGAAGGGTGAAAGGGTTGCAATAAACTGGTGGCTGCGACTGTTTAATAAAAACACAGCACTCTGCAAACACGAAAGTGGACGTATAGGGTGTGACGCCTGCCCGGTGCTGGAAGATTAAATGATGGGGTGCAAGCTCTTGATTGAAGTCCCAGTAAACGGCGGCCGTAACTATAACGGTCCTAAGGTAGCGAAATTCCTTGTCGGGTAAGTTCCGACCTGCACGAATGGCGTAACGATGGCCACACTGTCTCCTCCCGAGACTCAGCGAAGTTGAAATGTTTGTGATGATGCAATCTACCCGCGGCTAGACGGAAAGACCCCATGAACCTTTACTGTAGCTTTGCATTGGACTTTGAACCAATCTGTGTAGGATAGGTGGGAGGCTTTGAAGCGGGGACGCCAGTTCTCGTGGAGCCATCCTTGAAATACCACCCTGGTTTGTTTGAGGTTCTAACCTTGGTCCGTTATCCGGATCGGGGACAGTGCATGGTAGGCAGTTTGACTGGGGCGGTCTCCTCCTAAAGTGTAACGGAGGAGTTCGAAGGTACGCTAGGTACGGTCGGACATCGTGCTAATAGTGCAATGGCATAAGCGTGCTTAACTGCGAGACCGACAAGTCGAGCAGGTACGAAAGTAGGACATAGTGATCCGGTGGTTCTGTATGGAAGGGCCATCGCTCAACGGATAAAAGGTACTCTGGGGATAACAGGCTGATTCCTCCCAAGAGTTCATATCGACGGGGGAGTTTGGCACCTCGATGTCGGCTCATCACATCCTGGGGCTGTAGCCGGTCCCAAGGGTATGGCTGTTCGCCATTTAAAGTGGTACGTGAGCTGGGTTTAAAACGTCGTGAGACAGTTTGGTCCCTATCTGCCGTGGGCGTTGGAAATTTGAAGGGGGCTGCTCCTAGTACGAGAGGACCGGAGTGGACGAACCTCTGGTGTACCGGTTGTCACGCCAGTGGCATTGCCGGGTAGCTAAGTTCGGAAGAGATAACCGCTGAAAGCATCTAAGCGGGAAACTTGCCTTGAGATGAGATTTCCCGGAGCCTTGAGCTCCTTGAAGGGTCGTTCGAGACCAGGACGTTGATAGGCTGGGTGTGGAAGTGCAGTAATGCATTAAGCTAACCAGTACTAATTGCCCGTACGGCTTGTCCCTATAACCTTGGTAGGCTATAGATCAAGTCAAGAATACAGCTGCAGTTTGTTGATACTGCTACCCCAAGAATAAAAAGAAACTTACTTCTTCCCGGATTGTGGATGGCTCGCAAGAGACATCCAGACAAGTCAAAGCCTGATGACCATAGCAAGTCGGTCCCACCCCTTCCCATCCCGAACAGGACCGTGAAACGACTTTGCGCCGATGATAGTGCTGCAACCAGTGTGAAAGTAGGTTATCGTCAGGCTAGTTATAAGAAAAAGCCCGCAGAGTGATCTCTGCGGGCTTTTTTGCGTTGGTGCGTCAAGATGAGGCCCGGGCTTTCGCCCCGCTTGTTCCTGTCGAGCCAGGAGCTCAGACTCCCCACAGCACGTCGGTCTTCTGGTCCCGTGCCGAACGCAGCATTTCCAGAAGCGGATAGGCGCGCGTCGAGAAGGTCACGACCTCGATCGGCTCATGTTCGTTATCTTCGACTTCACCGTGATGCGCATGCACGTCACGCTCCACCTGTTCCGACACCTGGTGCTTGCGACTCTCTTCGATCTCGCCCTCGAGCAGCCTGACCGCACGCGGTGCTTCTTCCGCGGTGATGACCCCGCGCTCCGAATCCTTATGCAGAAGGTCCAGGATGCGCTTGGCATGTTCCTGGTACATCAGGACCTCTGGATAGGATTTGCATTTGAATGTAATCAACATAGCTGTGCCCATTGATTTGTTAGTGATTAAACGATAACACGACTTGGCAATGCTTTCATCCCGCGCACGCACTTCAATGCTGCGGCCGGCGCAAGAACCAGGACGCGCCGAGTGTGACGAGCACGGCAATCGCGGCACCCGAGGCACCCACCACGATCTTCTCCGAGGATCCACCTGTCGTGAGCGATGCAAGACACCAGCCCAGTCCTCCCCAGGACAGGCTGTTGAACATCTCGAGGATCGAGGTCAGGAAGTCGCTCTTGCCACGGGCGAGGTAATCGCTGCGCGAACCCGGGCGCCCGCACCAGTGCACGATGAGCGCGGCTGCGCACACTGCGCCGGTCACCGTGAAGCTCGTGACCAGGCCGGCAAGCGGCGCGCGCCCGACCAGCCAGGCGAGGGGAAGCAGCACCAGGGCCAGCGGCGGAAATACTGCCGCGGCAAGCTTGGCCATCCGAAGCATGCGCTCCGGCGCCGGCGCCAGACGCAACAGGTCCGGCGCATCCTCCGCCGACACGACGATCCAGGCCAGCGAAGCCGTCAAGGAGCTGCACAGCAGCGTGAGCCCGGCGGCGAGCGCAGGCAGCTGCACGTCGCTGCGCTTGAAGATGATGAAGAACAGCGGCAGCAGATAGATCAGCTGCAGCGCCACCTGCGAGATGAGCTGCGGGTCGCGGATGATCAGGCGCCACTCCTTGACCAGCACCGTCGTGAACAGGCTGCGCCCGAAGCGGTAACGCACGCCGCCGGCGGGATGGCGCGCCGTCCTGCTCGATGATGCCGCCTGCTGCAGGCCATGAACGAAGAAGCGATGCGTGCGCCCGGCAGTGAACACGAAGGCGCAGGCCGCAGCCGCGACGAAGCCGAGTACCGGCAGCGGTTCACCCAGCAGCGCGCGGCCCGGAAGCCAGACGGGACTGCCTGCGCCGAGCGGTCCATCCGCGGCGAAGGCTTGTGCGAAAGCCGCGGCCGCACGCGCTTCCATCGAGGACGAGAACTGCGCGAACAGCTGGGACAGGATGAAGATCAGCGCACCGGCGAGGGCGCCGATCACCTGCGCGACGATGCGGGTACGACGCGCGCCGATCAGCCGCACGAGGCCGAGCGTCATCAGCATGGCGGCGCAGGCGATGACCGTCGCCGTTCCCAGCAGGACGGGATAGACCGCGAGCCAGCGCAGGTGACCGAGCAGCGCGCCCGCGTGCGCGAATGGCGCCAGGAAGAACAGGTAGAGGGCGGCCGTGCCCGCAGCCACCGTGGCAAGGCGCACCGTGAAGATGCTGTACGAGGGCAGGGGCGAGGACAGTAGCAGGTCGAGGTCGCCCCGTTCGAACAGCACCAGCACGCTGGATTTCAGGGCACTGGACAGCATGAAAGTCATGCAGCCGAACAGCAGCGCGCTCAGTGCGACCAGCACCCGCGGGTCGCGCGTATCGATGCCAGCGGTACGCGAGACTACATAGAAGGCCAGCGCATGCAAGGCCAGCCACACCAGCCCGATGGTCGCGAGCCCGGCCATGCCCGGACGCCGCCGCGCTTTGCCGGGCTTGCCGGAGCCTGCGCTGTACCACAGCAGCCGCAGCTCGTGCAGGAACAGCCAGCGGATGCTGCCGGGTCGCAGGCTCATGGCTGCGCGGTCAGCTGCAGGAACACGTCCTCCAGGCTCGCGCCGCTGGTGCGTTCACGCAGCTCGTCCAGGGTACCCTCCGCGATCAGGCGCCCCGCGCGGATGATCCCGATGCGTTGGGCCAGGCGTTCCGCCACTTCGAGGATGTGGGTGGTGAGGATGACGGTGCCACCCTTGGCGACGTGCGACAGCAGCAGGTCCTTGACCTGACGCGCGGCGGCCGCATCGAGTCCGGTCAGCGGCTCGTCGAGGATCAGCAGCTCGGGCTCGTGGATCAGCGCACCGGCCAATGCCAGCTTCTGCTTCATCCCGCGCGAGAAGCCTTCCGTCAGTTCATGCGCATGCGGGCTGAGATCGAGCCAGTCCAGCAGTTCGCGTGCACGCGCCTCGGCCTGGCGCGCATCCACGCCCCACAGGCCGGCCACGAACTCGAGGTATTCGGTGGGCTTGAGCTTCCCGTACAACATGGGATCGTCCGGCAGATAGGCCAGCTTGCGCTTGGCCTCGAGCGGCGCCTGCGCCAGGTCGACCCCGAACACCTCGATGCGGCCCGCATCCGGCGCCACCAGGCCGGTCACCATGCGCAGCGTCGTGGTCTTGCCGGCGCCGTTGGGCCCGAGCAGGGCATACAGTTCGCCGCGGCGCACCAGCAGGTCCAGGCCGTCCACAGCCGGGCGGCCGAAGGACTTGGACAGGCCGCTCGTGCGCAGGGCCGGGACAGTCTCGATGATCATTGCGGCTTGAACGAGGACAGGAACTGCTCGGTATGCTCGGGCGGCATCGCGCCCGGCCTGCCTACCACGATCACCTGGTACATGCGGCTGCCTTTGGCATGGAAGCGTCCCACCAGGCGCACCGGGCGGCCGTTGCCCTTGCCGACTGCCTCGACGTCCAGCGCCGCCGCGCCCTTGTCAGCCGCGCTCTCGCCGGCCCCGATATTGCGCAGCAGCGCCAGGCGCATCGCGGGCAGGGTGGCCTGGGCCAGCGCAGCGTCCGGCGCCACCGCAGTGCCGACGGCAAAGGTCGTGCCCTCCACCTCGGCCGCGGTCATCGTCATGTCGACCTTGATGCCGCCCAGGTCGATGCTGCGCGTATGCGTGGCCGGCTTGGCGGGGAACAGCACGCTGAAGGCGCCGTCGCCGCTGCTGTAGTCGCGCCAGTTGTAGGTCGGCGAGCAGCCCGCCAGCACCGTGGCAGCGGCGAAAGCGGAGAAGAGTTGTTTGATGTGCATGCCACGATGGTAACAGGAGGCGTGGCCCGCGCCTACACCCGGCAGCCGCTACTGCCCGGTGCGCCTCAGTGTTCCGGGAGGGCGCGCCGGTACTGGACCGCTTCGGCAATATGCCCGGCCGCCACGTGCTCTGCCGCGTCCAGGTCGGCCACCGTGCGCGCCACCTTGAGCACGCGGTGATAGGCGCGCGCCGACCAGTGCAGCTGCTGCATCGCGGCGCGCAGCAGGCGCTCGCCGGCCGCATCAGGACGGCAGTAGCGGCCGATTTCACGCGGCGCCAGGCCCTGGTTCGGCTTGCCCTGGCGGGCCAGCTGCAGCGCATGGGCCTGCCCGACACGTGCCGCGATCGCGGCGCTGGTTTCGCCGTCGGCCTGGGCACCGATGCTATCCGCCGGCATGGCTGCCACCGTCAGCTGGATGTCGATGCGGTCGAGCAGCGGCCCGGAGATGCGGCCCTGGTAGCGCTGCGCCGCTTCCGGCGTGCAGCGGCACTTGCCGGAGACGTGGCCGAGCCAGCCGCAAGGGCAGGGGTTCATCGCCGCCACCAGCTGGAAGCGCGCCGGGAAGTCGGCCTGGTGCGCCGCGCGCGAGATCGTGATCCGGCCGGACTCGAGCGGCTCGCGCAGCACCTCCAGCACGCGCCGGTCGAATTCCGGCAGCTCGTCCAGGAACAGGACGCCGTGGTGCGCCAGCGATGCCTCGCCGGGGCGCGGCGGATTGCCGCCGCCGATCAGGGCCACGCCCGAGCTGGTGTGGTGCGGGCTGCGGAACGGACGCCGGCGCCAGCGCTGCGGAGAAAAGCTGCCGGCGATCGACTGCACCGCGGCCGACTCCAGCGCTTCGTCCTCGCTCATCGGCGGCAGCAGGCCGGGAAAGCGCGAGGCCAGCATGCTCTTGCCCGCGCCCGGCGGCCCCACCAGCAGGATCGAATGCGTACCCGCCGCGGCCACCTCCAGCGCGCGCTTGGCCGTCTGCTGTCCCTTCACTTCGGCGAAGTCCGGATAGTCGGGCGCGCCCGCCAGTGCCTGGCCCTGGTGGCGCGCCAGCCTCGTATTGCCTGTTCCAGGCGCGAAGTGGGCGCACACCTCGAGCAGGGTGCGCGCCGGGTAGATGGCGGCATCGGTCACCAGCGCCGCCTCGTCGGCATTTGCCAGCGGCAGGATGAAGGCCCGCGCGCCGCCTTCATGCTGGCGGTGCATCGCGAAGGTCATCGCCAGCGCGCCGCGGATGGGCCGCAGTTCGCCCGACAGCGACAGCTCGCCGGCGAATTCGAAGCGCCCCAGCTGCTCGCCCCCGATCTGCTGCGAGGCCGCCAGGATGCCGAGCGCGATCGGCAGGTCGAAGCGGCCGGACTCCTTCGGCAGGTCGGCCGGTGCCAGGTTGACCGTGATGCGGCGCGGCGGAATCGTGAAGCCGGAATTCTGCAGCGCCGCGCGCACGCGGTCCTTGGCTTCACGCACCTCGGCATCGGGCAGGCCGACGATGGTCATGCCGGGCAGGCCGTTGGCCAGGTGGACTTCGACGCTGACGGCGGGTGCATCCATCCCAGCGAGTGCGCGGCTGCGTAAGACGGCGAGGCTCATGGGCTTCCTGACGAGTGAGGACTCGCAGGATGGTGGCACCGGCGCGGAGATCGCTCCTTGAGCGTACCCAAGCCTGCGCCATGTCAGGCCCTCAGACCTCGCGCAGGCAGACCACCGGCATCGTCAGCGCGCGCTTGTCCTTGAAGAAAGCGATATCGAACAGGGCCGCCGCGCCGACCACCTCCTTCCCCAGCTGGCGGAGCAGGGACGCGGCCGCTTCGATGGTGCCGCCGGTGGCCAGCACGTCATCGACGATCAGGACGCGCTGGCCCTTGATGCGCTCCGGCTGGATTTCGATGGTCGCGCTGCCGTATTCGCGCCGGTAATCGATGCTGATCGCCTTGCCGGGCAATTTACCGGCCTTGCGCGCCATGGCGAAGCCGACCTTGCGCTCGTAGGCAAGGGCGCCGGCGATCATGAATCCGCGCGCGTCCATGGCGAGGATGAAGTCGAAGTGCAGGTCCTCGGTCCGCGCGTGCAGGGTGTCGATGGCAAGGCGCCAATGCTCAGGCGTATCAAAGATACAGCCGACGTCGATGAAACTGACGCCCGGTTCCGGGTAGTCCTGGAAGAATTCCAGCGGAACACTGTCGAAATCGTTCATGTGATTGTGGGTCGTGTGGGTAAGTGAAGATTATCGCCGGTTTGCGCAAAGACGGCATCTATGCACCCTGAATCAAAGCCGCTTTCCCCCAGCTGCGCGTACGACGAAAATACGTCGTTCATTCCCAGATTCCCACCGCCGGTCGCAAAAAATCTCGCATTGCTGTTCAATATCTGTACATTATCTGCACGGCAATACTTGCCAACAACAGATCCTGGAGAAACCGCAGATGCTATCGATCAAGCAGCTCAACAAGACCTACGCCAACGGCGTCAAGGCCATCAACGATGTCAGCCTCGAGATCCCCAACGGAATGTTCGGGCTGCTGGGCCCGAACGGCGCCGGCAAGTCCTCGCTGATGCGCACCATCGCCACGCTGCAGGATCCCGATAGCGGAAGCATCCATTTCAACGGCCTCGACGTCCTGAAGAACAAGGAAGGGCTGCGCCGCCAGCTCGGCTACCTGCCCCAGGACTTCGGCGTCTACCAGAAGGTCAGTGCGGAACGCCTGCTGACCCACTTCGCCGTCCTCAAGGGCCTGACCGGCAAGGGCGAGCGCAAGGAAGCCGTCGACGCGCTGCTGCAGCAGACCAACCTGTGGGATGCGCGCAAGCGCGCGCTCGGCACCTACTCGGGCGGCATGCGCCAGCGTTTCGGCATCGCCCAGGCGCTGCTCGGCGCGCCGCGCCTGGTGATCGTCGACGAGCCCACCGCCGGCCTCGATCCGGATGAGCGCAACCGCTTCCTGAACCTGCTGGCCAAGATCGGCGAACAGGTGGTCGTGATCCTGTCCACCCACATCGTGGAGGACGTCACCGACCTGTGTCCGCGCATGGCCATGATCGCCAAGGGCACGGTGCTGCTGCAGGGCGAGCCGCAGGCGGCCATCGACACGCTCAAGAGCCGTGTCTGGCGCCGCACCGTCAGCCAGGAAGAGTTGGCGGACTACCAGGCCCGCTTCAACGTGCTTTCCACCCGTCTGGTGGCGGGCCGGCCGCAGATCAACGTGTTCTCGGAGTCCCAGCCCGACGGCGGTTTCGTCTCGGTCGAACCGGACCTGGAAGACGTGTATTTCCTCCAGATCCGCAACGCCAGCCGCGCGGCCGCGGCGCCGGCCCAGGCGCCGGCAGCATCGGCCGGCGCCGCACCGACCGTCCCAGCCTAAGGAGCGGCCATGTTGAGGGAATTCTTCAAGTTCGAACTGGCGACCCAGCTGCGCCAGCCGCTCCTGTGGGTGAGCGCGCTGATCTTCGGCGCGCTGGCCTTCGGCGCCTCCACCACCGACGCCATCCAGGTCGGCGGCGCCATCGGCAACGTCAACCGCAACGCGCCGGTCGTGGTCGCGCAGATGCTCGGCGTCTTCAGCCTGATGTCGATGTTCGTGGTGACCATCTTCATTGCCGGCACGGTGCTGCGCGACAGCGAAGTAGGCATCTCCGACATGCTGTTCGCCACGCCCATGAAGAAGCGCGACTACCTGGTCGGCCGCTTCGCCGCCGGCCTGCTGGCCTGCCTGGTCATCTTCGGCGGCGTCGTCGTCGGCATGATGCTCGGGCCCCTGATGCCCTGGGTCGATGCCCAGCGTGTCGGTCCCTTCCCGGGCGCCGCCTATGCCTGGGGGCTCGCGGTGCTGGTGCTGCCGAACCTGCTCCTGATCGGCGCCCTGCTGATGCTGCTGGCGGCGACCACGCGCTCGATCATGCTGGTGTATGTCGGCGTGCTGGCCTTCATCGTCCTGTGGATCGTCGCCGGCAACTTCACCTCCGACATCGACAACGAATGGATCGCCGTCCTGTCCGATCCTTTCGGCGGCCGTGCCTTGTCGCGCGCCACGCGCTACTTCTCCGCCGCCGAACGCAATGCGGGCCTGCCGGACCTCAAGGGCTACGTGCTGGCCAACCGCTTGTTGTGGAGCGCGGTCGCGCTGGTGCTGTTCGGCCTGACGCTGCTGCTCTTCAAGCCGCAGCGCGCCGGCACCGGCAAGCGCCTGTTCGGCAAGGCCAAGGCGCTGGCCCCGTCCGCGCCGATGCCGGCGCAGCTCAAGCTGCCGCGCATCGAACCGCGCTTCCGCAGCTCCACCCGCTGGATCCAGTGCTGGCACATCTTCGCCTTCGACGCGGCCGCCGTGTTCAGGAGCGTGCCCTTCCTCGTCATGCTGCTGTTCAGCGTGCTCAACTTCATCGGCGCCACCAGCCAGATGGGCAAGATCTTCGGCACCAGCGTGTATCCGATGACCCACCTGATGGTCGAGCTGCTGAACGGCAGTTTCACCTTCATGCTGCTCATCATCGTCACCTTCTATGCGGGCGAACTGATCTTCAAGGAGCGCCAGGCCAGGATCGCCGACGTCACCGATGCCATGCCCGTGCCGAACTGGGCGCCGCTGGTCGCGAAGAGCCTGGCGCTCATTGGCGTCGTGCTGGCCTTCCTGTTCACCGGCGTGCTGGCGGCCATCGCGGTGCAGCTGTTCAAGGGTGGGGCGCCGGTCGAGCCGATGGTCTACCTCAAGAGCATCCTGGTCGGCGGCCTGCCTTTCATCCTGATGGGATTGCTCGCCCTGGTCCTGCAGGTCGTGACCAACAACAAGTTCATCGGCTACCTGCTGATGGTGATCTTCATGGTGTCGCAGATCGTCGCGGCCACCCTGCACCTGAACCACAACCTGTACAACATCGCCGGCCTGCCGGGCACCCCGTACTCGGATATGAACGGCTTCGGCCACTTCCTCGAAGGATGGAGCTGGTTCGCCGTGTACTGGAGCCTGTTCATGGCGGCGGCGCTGATCCTGGCCCAGGCCTTCTGGGTACGCGGCCTTTCCTTCGCATGGTCGGCCCGGGTGCGCGAAGCGGGACGCCGCCTGAAAGGCGCTTCCGGCGTCGCGCTGGCGGTGTTGGTCGCCGCCTTCGCCGCAACCGGGGGCTGGATCTTCTACAACACCAATGTCCTGGCCAAATATGAAGCCGCCAACGTCGCGATGGACAAGCAGGCGCGCTACGAGAAGGCCTACCGCAAGTACAAGGACATCGCGCACGCCAAGATGACTGACGTACGCGCTGCCGTCGACATCTATCCTGAGCAGCGCCGCGTCATGATCCGCGGCAGCTACGTCCTGGAGAACAAGACCGGCAAGCCGCTCGATACCCTGCCGCTGCAGGTCAATCCCGACGTGCTCACCACCTGGACCAAACTGCCGCCGCACCAGGTGGTCCTGAACGACAAGGAGTTCGGCTTCAGCATCCTGAAGCTGGCGCAGCCGATGCAGCCGGGCGAACGCCTGCCGCTGGAGTTCACCATCGATGTGCGTCGCCCGGGCTTCTCCAACGGTGGCGAGGCCGACGTCATCAACCTGAACGGCACATTCTTCAACAACCGCGCTTTCTTCCCGCAGCTCGGCTACCAGCCGGACGCCGAACTGCGCGACCGTAACGAACGCCGCAAGCGCGGCCTGGGCGAACCGCAGCGCATGCCCAAGCTCGAGGACCAGGCTGCGCGCCGCAATTCGATGCTCGGTTCCGGGGCGGACTGGATCAGTTTCGAGACCACGGTCTCGACCAGCGGCGGCCAGAGGGCGCTGGCGCCGGGCTATCTGCAGAAGTCCTGGACGGAAAACGGCCGCAACTACTTCCAGTACAAGATGGACCAGAAGATGATGCCGTTCTTCGCCTACCTCTCGGCCGACTGGCAGGTGAAGAAGGGCGCTTGGCGCGGCATCCCGATCGAGGTCTACCACGACCGCAAGCACGCCTACAACGTCGACCGGATGATCACGGCCACGCAGAAGTCGCTGGATTACTTCACGACCGAGTTCACGCCCTACCAGCACAAGCAGGTACGCATCCTGGAGTTCCCGAACTACCAGAGCTTCGCGCAGTCCTTCGCCAACACCATCCCGTTCTCGGAGGCGATCGGCTTCATCGCCGACCTGCGCGACAAGGATGCCATCGACTACGTGTTCTACGTGACGGCCCACGAGATGGCGCACCAGTGGTGGGGCCATCAGGTGGCGGCCGCCAACGTGCAGGGCGCGGCCATGCTGATCGAATCGCTGTCGCAATACTCGGCGCTGATGGTGATGGAAAAGGAATACGGACGCCACCAGATGCGCCGCTTCCTGCGCTATGAGCTCGACCGCTACCTCAGTTCGCGCGGCGGCGAGCGGATCGAGGAGCTGCCCCTGGTGCGCGTGGAGAACCAGGACTACATCCACTACCGCAAGGGCAGCCTGGTGTTCTACCGCCTGCGCGACGAGATCGGCGAGGCGGCGCTCAACCGCGCACTCAAGCGCTTCTTGCAGGACAAGGGCTACCAGGAGTCGCCGTTCACGACCTCCAGCGAGCTGCTCGACTACATCCGTGCCGAGGCTCCCGCGGACAAGCATGCCCTGATCGCCGACCTGTTCGATAAAATCGTCTTCTACGATAACCGCGTTACCGAGGCGAAAGCGGTCAAGCGCCCCGATGGGCAGTGGGACGTGACGATGAAGCTGCACCTCGCGAAGCAGGAAGCCGACGGCCATGGCAAGGAGACGCCGCGGGTCTACGACGAGCCCGTGGAGATCGGCATCTTCGCGCGCGCCGACGGCGCCAAGGAGAAGGACGAGCGGGTCCTGTTCCTGGAGAAGCGCGTCCTGACGGGCGACAATCCGGTCGTGATGGTGACGGTCAAGGAGAAGCCCTTCGAAGTCGGCGTCGATCCGTACAACAAGATGATCGACCGCGTGTCGAGCGACAACCGCAAGACGGTCAGCGTCGACTGAGGCAGGCGTCAGGCAGCCCCGGGGCCGCAAGGCCCGGGGCTGTTTCCACAGACTCGCAAGGAATCACATGAACCTCAAGGTGTCACTGGCAGGCGAATTCGAAGAGGAAGAGGTCATCCGGCTGTATCGCGCGAACGGCTGGTCCTCGGCTGACAAACCGGCGCAGCTGATGGCGGCGCTTCGCAATATGCTGGTGCATCCGGCGCACCGGGGGAAAGGCCTCGGCCGCCTGATGATGCAATCGATGCTGGACCGCTACGCCGGCTTCCACCAGATGATGCTGACCCCCGACGGCGGCGCGATCGACTTTTACAAGGCAATGGGATTCGAGCGGGCCGGCAAGACCGAGCCGATGTGTATCTACGCCGGCAACGAACATTGAGTGAGCATCCGCAGTCTAGAAGGCGACCAGCGGGTTCTTGCTCACCGCCACCGCGACGATGTAGGCGAAGCAGGCAAGCGCAGCGGCAAAGGCGGCGGCGCGCAGCTGCGGCGTACGCCCACGCTTGAGCGCAACCGTGCCGAGGACGATATAGGCGACCAGCGCCAGCACTTTCGCGCTCAGCCATGGCGCCTGGAAGGGATACTGCTTGCTCCACCAGGCGAGACCGATGGCGCTGGCCAGCAGCAGGGTGTCGACCACGTGCGGCACGACCTTGACCCAGTGCTGCCGCAGGCGCTCCGAACCCTTCAGCATCCACAGTCCACGGACCAGGAACAGGATGCCGCTGAGCGCGGCAAAGCTCATGTGCAGGTGCTTGAGCGCGATGTAGTTCATCAAAGGCTTTATTGTTGAGAAAAACGCAGTATGCCAGAGCCGAGCTCATCGTTTGATCCCGCGCCAGAAGCGGGCCAAACAACACTCCTATGCTGGAATCCCGTGTGGCGCATAACACCGTTTCCCCCGCTTCATATTGACGCGCCGCACTGTTCTGACTCAGGAGGAACACATGAACGCGAGAAACGAAGCAATGGCGGTCACGGTGGCAGTCCAGGCCGCGACCAGATACCGGATCGTTCCAGTGGCCGCACGCGCCTTCGGCCGCCTGAACGAGCGCAACCAGGTGGCATTCAACGAATCGCTCGGGGAAGGACGATTTGCGGCCAGATTCTACGATGGCATGCAGATCCGTCCGCTTGGGACGCTCGGCGGCGCGTCGGCGCTGGCGACGGCCCTGAATAATTTTGAACAGGTCACGGGCGCATCGAGCTTCGATGCCGGCGGGCGCGTCCACGCGTTCCGATGGTGTCCGGCGATGGGCATGACGGACCTCGGCGTCACGCGCGGCGGTGACGAATCCGAAGGCAGCGACATCAACAACATGGGCGACGTGGCCGGGGTGGTGCGCTTCCTGGACGACGGCCGCCCGGCGCGTGCCGTGCTGTGGCGCCCGGGCGAGAGGCCGCTCGATCTCGGCGTCAACCGCGGCGTCACGGGACAGCTCTTCATCAATGACCGTGGACAGGTGGCGGGAACGAGCTTCGATGCGGCCGGCAGGCCGCAGGTCTTCCGCTGGAGCCGGACGGAGCGGGTCGTGCTGCTCGACGATCCTGCTGTCTTCGGCTCCGAGGCGCGCGACATCAACGCGCTCGGGCAGCTCACCGGCACGCATGGGAATACCCCTGAAGGCGGGCTGATTCCCTTCCTGTGGACCCCGGGACAGGAATTCCTTCCCCTGTTCGACCGCGCCGCCTTCCCGTTCGCGATGAATGACGCAGCCATGGTGGTCGGCGTCCTGCTCGACCAGATCGCGTTTGCCTGGACCCGTGAGGACGGCTTGACCGTCCTTGGCTTCGCGGGCGGCGGGTTCTCGAATGCCTATGACGTCAACAACCACGGCGTGGTCGTGGGCCAGGCGACCAACGAAAACGCCTTGCATGCTTTCCTGTGGACGCGCGAGGGCGGCATGGTGGACCTGAACGACCGGGTGATTCCCCGCTCGCCCGGCGTCGAACTGAGCCTCGCCTTCGAGATCAACGATCAGGGCACGATCCTCGCGCAGACGACCGACGGGACGCTGGTCCTGCTGCTGCCGTTTCCGGGATAGGCAAGATCAGCCGCACTCGCCCACGTAGTGGCACTCGTCGCAGCGGGTGCAGCCGTCGACCTTGCGCAGTGCCCGGGCGCCGCATTCCGGGCACTTCGCGCCGCTGACGGTGGGCAGGGCGCCGGACACGGTGGGCGGCTGGGGTTCGGCCTCGGGCGCCGCGCCTTCGGGGCGTGTGGCAAAGCGCCGGGCCAGTTCCGGCACCGGCACCTGGTTGCCCCAGGCATCGAGGAAGCCGCGCCGGATCAGGACGCGCTGCAGCATGAAGGCGATCGCCGCCACTTCAGAGTCGTGGTACACCGGCACCTGGGTGCCGTCCTCGCGGGTGAGCATGCCGCAGCGCACCGGGCCTTTTTCCCACACCACGTCGCGCATGTCGGCCAGCGCCCGCGCGATCGGGCCGCCGGCCCGCGCCACCATCGACAGCAGGCGCATCGAGGCGGTGATCCATTGCTGTCCGCCGGTGCGCTGGTTCGAGGGCATGAAGAATTCGAAGGGCCGCTCGACCGTCACCGGACGGCCCTCATGGATGCCGTCGGCGCGGATGAAGCTGACGGTGAGATAGGCGGTCTTGCGGCCCTCCTGGGTCGAGTATTCGATCTTCGAGGTCACCGATTCCAGCTCGCCCAGCGGGCGGCGCTCGAAGCGCTTGCGCAGCGGGTCCTCGTCCGGCGGCAGCGAGGCCGGCCCTTCCTTGTCGGTGGACAGCACGCTGCCCAGCACCGTGTTCGGGCGGTAGGTCGCCAGCCCCTTCAGGCCCGCATGCCAGGCCTGGCTGTACAGGTCGCGGAAGTCGTCGAAGGGATAATCGGCGGGCACGTTGACGGTCTTCGAGATCGCGGTGTCGACGAAGGGCTGCACCGCCTGCACCATGCGCAGGTGCTCGATCGCGCGCATCTCGAGCGCGGTGACGAAGGCCGGCGGCAGCGACGCCGTGTCGTAGCCCATCTGGCGGTACAGCCGCCAGGCATGGTCTTCGACATCGTAGCTGCGCATGGCGCCGTCCGGCATGCGCTTCTTGCGCTGGTAGGTCCAGGCATAGGGCGGTTCGATGCCGTTCGAGGCATTGTCGGCGAAGGCCAGCGAGATGGTGCCGGTGGGCGCGATCGACAGCAGGTGCGAGTTGCGGATGCCGTAACGGCGGATTGCCTCGCGCAGCCAGTCCGGCAGGCGCGCGACAAAACGGCTGTCCAGGTACTGGTCCGCATCGAACAGCGGGAAGGGGCCTTTTTCGCGCGCCAGCTCGACCGAGGTGGCATAGGCCGCATCGCGCAGGGTCTCGGCGATGCGCGCCGCCATCGCCCGTCCTGCGTCGGAATCGTAGCGCAGGCCCAGCATCACGAGGGCGCTGCCCAAGCCCAGGAAGCCGAGGCCGATGCGGCGCTTGGCGCGGGACTCGGCGGCCTGCTGGGGCAGCGGCCATTCGGTGGCGTCCAGCACCAGGTCGAGCATGCGCACGCCGACCGCGGCGACTTCGCACATTTGCTCGAAATCGAAAGACGGACTCGCGCCGAAGGGATCGGTCACGAAGGCGGTGAGGTTCACCGATCCCAGGTCGCAGCAGCCATAGGCGGGCAGCGGCTGCTCGCCGCAGGGGTTGGTGGCGCGCAGCTCTTCCGCGTACCAGAGGTTGTTCTCGGCATTCATGCGGTCGACGAACAGCACGCCCGGCTCGGCATGGTCGTAGGTCGAGGCGATGATCCTGTCCCACAGTGCGCGTGCCCGGACCTGGCGGTAGACCCAGAGCCCGTCCTCGCGGCGATAAGCCCCGGCCGCATCCTCGTCGCCCGGCTCGGCACGGTGCACCAGCTCGAACATGGCATCGGCCTCGACCGCGCGCATGAAGTCGTCGCTCACGCCGACCGAGACGTTGAAGTTGCTGAGTCCGCCTTCATCCTTGGCGGCGATGAAGCGTTCGATGTCGGGATGGTCGATGCGCAGCACGCCCATCTGGGCGCCGCGCCGGGCGCCGGCCGATTCCACCGTACGGCACGAGGCGTCGAACACTTCCATATAGGAGACCGGGCCGGACGCGCGCGAGCGGGTGCCGCGGACCTTGCTGCCCATCGGGCGGATCGCGCTGAAGTCGTAGCCGACGCCGCCGCCGCGGCGCATGGTCTCGGCGGCCTCGGACAGGGCGGTATAGATGCCCGGCAGGCCGCCTTCGCTGCCCGAGATGGAGTCGCCCACGGGCTGGACGAAGCAGTTGATGAGGGTGGCCTGCAGGCCGAGGCCGGCGGCCGAGTTGATGCGGCCGGCCGGGACGAAGCCCTGTTCCTGGGCCCAGAGGAAGCGCTGCTCGAGTTCGGCACGCCTTGGCGCCGGCTCGAGCGCCGCGAGGGCGCGCGCCACGCGCCGGCGTACGTCGGCGATGCCGGTCTCTTCACCCTTGGCGTATTTCTCGCGCAGGACGTCGAGCGAGACTTCCTGCGGCGGGAGGGGGCCGGGCGGCTGGCCGATCGCGTTCATGGCCTGCGACGCATGCCGCCGTCAGTTCAAGGCTTGTCGATGATGATGTGCGGCGCGGCCGGATCGGTGGCGCCGGGGATCGGACCGCTGGAAGCGGACGGGGCAGCGGAAGCGGCTGCCTGGCCGGCCTGCGCCCCGAGGCGCGCTTCCAGTTCCACCACGCGCAGTTCCAGCGCTTCGAGCTTGGCGCGGGTCTTGGCCAGCACCTGGGCCTGGATGTCGAATTCTTCACGGGTGACCAGGTCGAGCTTGGAAAAACCTTGGGTCATCATCGCCTTGACGTTGCGCTCGATGTCCTTGGCCGGGGTGCTTTCCAGCGCCTGGTTGATCTTGCCCTGGATGTCGTTGAAGAAACTGTTCATGTTCATTTCCTTTTCAGTCGCCTTGCCGCACCACGACGGTGCGCTGCACTCCGCTTTGGTGCGCGGCGCCGCGGAGCGAGGCCGGGCGCACGGTTTTGCCGGGTTATTCGAATCGCAAATGGGGCGGATGGCTGAGAAAACAAGCACTTCCGGTGCACCCAAGGGCGTTTTTCAGGCTGGCACGCATCCTGCTAAAGAGTTGTCAGGCGTGTAGCAAACAAGATTGTAAACCGCAACGGTATGCGCCACGGTTCAGCCGTTGAAATTAAGGGGAATGTCATGAAGTGCAACACCAAAGCAGCAATCAGCCTGGCCGTCCTGGCCCTTTCGTCGATGCCTGCCTTCGCGCAGGAAGCTGCTCCTGAGCATCAAATCAGCTACAACGCCGCCATTACCAGCGACTACCGTTACCGCGGCCTGTCGCAAACCCGGCTGGACCCGGCGCTGCAAGGCGGCGTCGACTACGTGCATGGCCCATCCGGCCTGTACGTCGGCACCTGGCTGTCCACCATCAAATGGACCAAGGATCTCGGCGGCGACGGCAACATCGAATGGGACGTCTACGGCGGCAAGCGCGGGCAATTGAGCGAGAACCTCAGCTACGACGTCGGCGGCCTGTACTACTGGTATCCGTCGAACGACCTGAACCCGCGTGCCAACACCTTCGAACTCTATGCACGCCTGGGCTTCGGTCCGGCCTACGTCAAGTATTCGCACTCGACCACCAACCTGTTCGGCACCGCGAACAGCAAGCGCAGCGGCTACCTGGACATCGGCGCCGACATCGACGTCTACAACGGCCTGATCCTGAACCTGCACGCGGGGCGCCAGGAAGTGAACAACAACAGCGCCTACTCGTACACCGACTACAAGGTCGGCTTCAGCAAGGACCTGGGCCTCGCCACCGTGTCGCTGGCCTGGATCAAGGGCAATACCAAGGCCTACCTGAGCCCGGAAGGTGAGAACCTGGGCAAGTCGGCAGCCGTGCTGAGCCTGTCCAAAACTTTCTAAGAGTAAAGAGGCATCACCATGAAAATGATTACCGCCATCATCAAGCCCTTCAAGCTGGACGAAGTCCGTGAAGCGCTGTCGGAGATCAACGTACAGGGCATGACCGTGACCGAAGTGAAGGGCTTCGGCCGCCAGAAGGGCCATACCGAGCTGTACCGCGGCGCGGAGTACGTCGTCGATTTCCTTCCGAAGATCAAGATCGAGGCTGCCGTGGACGACGCCGTGGTCGACCAGGTCATCGATGCCATCTCGGGCGCCGCCCGCACCGGCAAGATTGGTGACGGCAAGATTTTCGTGGCCGACCTCAACCAGGTCATCCGTATCCGTACCGGCGAGACCGGCAACGAAGCACTGTAAAGGGGCATACCTATGAAGCACATCATCTTCAAAGTCCTGGCCGGTCTCGCCGCCGCCGGCCTGGCGCTGCCGGCGCTGGCAGCGCCCAGCATCAACAAGGGCGATACGGCGTGGATGTTCATCTCCACGATCCTGGTCATCATGATGTCGATCCCAGGGCTGGCGCTGTTCTACGGCGGCCTGGTACGCGCCAAGAACATGCTGTCGGTACTGATGCAGGTGTTCATGGTCTTCTCGGTGGTCATCGTCCTGTGGTGCCTGTACGGCTACTCGCTGGCCTTCACCCAGGGCAGCGCCTTCATCGGCGGCTTCGACCGCATCTTCCTGAACGGCATCTACGATGCGGCGGCCGGCACCTTCAGCCAGGCCGCGACCTTCAGCAAGGAGACGATGATCCCCGAGTTCATCTTCGTGGCCTTCCAGGGCACCTTCGCCGCCATCACCTGCGCCCTGATCGTCGGCGCCTTCGCCGAGCGCATCCGCTTCTCGGCCGTGCTGCTGTTCGTCGTGCTGTGGTTCACCTTCGGCTACCTGCCGGTGGCCCACATGGTCTGGTTCTGGGCCGGTCCTGATGCTATTTCCGACGCCACCACCCTGGCGACCGTCACCGCGAACGCCGGCTTCCTGTGGAGCCACGGCGCACTCGACTTCGCCGGCGGCACGGTGGTGCACATCAACGCGGCGGTGGCCGGCCTGGTCGGCGCCTACGTGATCGGCAAGCGTATCGGCCTGGGCCGCGAATCGATGGCTCCGCACTCGCTGACCATGACCATGATCGGCGCCTCGCTGCTGTGGGTGGGCTGGTTCGGCTTCAACGCCGGCTCGGCGCTGGAAGCGGGCGACATCGCCGCGCTGGCCTTCATCAACACCCTGCTGGCAACCGCCGCGGCCGCCGTGTCGTGGATGCTGGGCGAGTGGCTCATCAAGGGCAAGCCTTCGCTGCTGGGCGCCGTCTCCGGCGCGGTGTCGGGCCTGGTGGCGATCACCCCGGGCGCCGGCTTCGTCGGTCCGATGGGCGGCTTGGTGATGGGCCTGCTGGCCGGCGTCGTCTGCCTGTGGGGGGTGACCGGACTGAAGCGCTTGCTGGGCGCCGACGACTCGCTCGACGTGTTCGGCGTGCACGGCGTGGGCGGCATCCTGGGCGCGCTGCTGACCGGCGTGTTCGCCTCGCCGCAGCTGGGCGGGCAGGGCATCTGGGACTACGTCGCCAACAAGGCCTCGCCGGACTACTCGATCGCCAGCCAGCTGCTGGTGCAGGCCGAGGCGATCGGCGTCACCATCGTGTGGTCGGCGCTGGTGGCTTTCATCGCCTTCAAGCTGGTGGACGTGGTGGTCGGCCTGCGCGTGCCGGCCGAGCAGGAACGCGAAGGGCTGGACATCACCAGCCATGGCGAATCGGCCTACCACCTGTAACTACTGCCGATCCGGCAAAGGCGCCTGCGGGCGCCTTTTTTCGTTTACGGCAAGTATGCGGACTTTAAATAAGCATATTCGTCCATATATGAGGCTACCGATATAATTCAAAAAAGCCACTACTAGGACGCTCCCCCATGGTTCCGCACCTCGCCACCGCCCTGACCGGTCCTCTCCTGGACCTGGAAAAGAAGATTCTCGAAGCCACGCCCGCCATCGAGCGCTGGTTCCGCCTCGAGTGGCAGGAGCACACCCCGCCGTTCTACTGCTCGGTCGACCTGCGCAATGCCGGCTACAAGCTGGCGCCGGTCGACACCAATCTGTTCCCGGGCGGCTTCAACAACCTGTCCACCGAGATGCTGCCGCTGGCGGTGCAGGCCGCGATGGCCGCGATCGACAAGTACTGCCCGGACGCGCGCAACCTGCTGATGATCCCGGAAGTCCACACGCGCAATCCGATGTACCTGCAGAACGTGGCGCGCCTGATGCAGATCTTCCGCCAGACCGGCCTGCACGTGCGCCTCGGCTCGCTGTCGCCGGAGGTCACCCAGCCCACCCCGCTGGCGCTGCCGGACGGGAACATGCTGGTGGTCGAGCCGCTGGTGCGCTCGCCGAACGGGCGCCGCGTCGGCCTGGCCGATTTCGATCCCTGCACCATCCTGCTGAACAATGACCTGTCCGCCGGCATTCCCGCGATCCTGGAGAACATCCACGAGCAGTCGCTGCTGCCGCCGCTGCACGCCGGCTGGGCGCTGCGTCGCAAGAGCAACCACTTCAAGGCCTTCGACGAAGTCGCCAAGAAGTTCGGCAAGCTGATCGACATCGACCCGTGGCTGGTCAATCCGCTGCACAGCAAGGTCGGCGAGATCGACCTGCAGGAAGACGTCGGCACCGAGCAGCTGGCCGACGCCGTCTCGGCCCTGCTGTCCAAGATCAAGAAGAAGTACAAGGAATACGGCATGAAGGAGCAGAAGCCCTTCGTGATCGTGAAGCCGGACGCCGGCACCTACGGCATGGGCGTGATGACGGTGAAGGACGCCAGCGAAGTGCGCGACCTGAGCCGCGCCCAGCGCAACAAGATGACGGTCATCAAGGATGGCGTGGCGGTCACCGACATGATCGTGCAGGAAGGCGTGCCGACCTTTGAAAGCATCAACGACGCCGTGGCCGAGCCGGTGGTGTACATGATCGACCGCTACGTGGTGGGCGGCTTCTACCGCGTGCACGCCGAGCGCGGCATCGACCAGAACCTGAACGCGCCGGGCTCGCAGTACGTGCCGCTGGCCTTCGCCCAGCAGCATGCGGTGCCGGACCTCAAGGCCAAGCCGGGCACGGCGGCGCCGAACCGTTTCTACGTGTACGGCGTGGTGGCGCGCCTGGGCCTGCTGGCCGCCTCGCTGGAGCTCGAGCGCACCGATCCGAATCCGGAAGTCTACTGAGCTTCACGTATCAGTACCGACGGCATCCCAGTCGTCTTCGTCTTCGTAGCAGATCATCCAGTTCGCGGCATGGTGCCACTCCAGCACCATGCCCGGATTGATACCGGGCGGTAGTTCGCGGCCGTGCAGCTGGGCGTCGCGCACGGCCCAGTGCAGGCGGTACAGGAGGTCGGCCCAGTCCAGGATCTCGGCCTTGTCGCGCAGGCGCAGCGCCTGGCGCAGCATGCCGGCGTCACCCAGGTCGTGCGGATAGAGCGGCAGGATGGCCTCGGCGCTGGAAGCCTGTTCCGGCATCGGCAGTTCATCCACGAGTCCGCCGCACCAGGCCAGGAAGATCATCGCTTCCAGCCGCCACGAAAAGCGGATCACGTCGGCCTCGGCCGGCGTATCATTGAAGATGAAGGCCGCTTCGTCGCCGGACAGCCAGTCGCGCCGCTCGCCCACCGAGAAATATTCCTTGAAATAGGCATGCTCACGCAGGGTGGCCGTGCCGACCACGCCCCACAGGGCCAGCAGGCGGCGCCACAGCGCGTCTTCCGAACGCAGCCTGACGCCGTCCTCGCCTTCGATCATGGGCAGATGCGGGTTGACGGGAATGCCGCGCTCCCGCAACAGGTCTTCGTTTGCCGTCCTGCGTTCTTCTGGTGTCATGCGGGCCCCGGAAATCGTTTGCGGGACGATAACATTATTCCGGGCCGGCTAGCCGCCCTTCTGGACCATGTACATGAAGTGCGAGCGCAGCGGCGGCGCCAGCGCGGCCAGCAGGTCGGACGCCATCCAGGGCGCCCGCGCCAGCAGCCGGTGGATCGGCGGCGCCAGCATCAGGCTGCGGTAGCGGCTGCGCTCGCCGGGCCAGAAGCCCGCGAGCTCGGCCCGCGTCACCTTGCGCACGTTACGGTTGCGCGGATTGTCGTAGCGGAAATCGAACACGAGGCACCAGCCGCCCGGGCGCAAGGCGCGCCACATCTGGCCCGCCAGCTCGCGCCTTACCCCGGCATCGAGGATCGAGGAAAACACCGTCTGGGCCGAGACGAGGTCGAAGTCGCGCAGGGCCATCGTGTCGAGGGGGCCGAGGCGCCAGGCGACGCCGCCGGCGGTGCCGCGCCGCGCGGCGTCGAGCCGGTCCTGCTGGAGTTCGGTGCCGGTAAGCCTGGCCGGGTCGGCGCCCCAGTCGATCAGCTGGCGCAGGAAGCCGCCGGTGCCGCAGCCGACGTCGAGCACTTTCAGGCCGGACAGGTCGCCGCCCACGGTACTGGAGAGCAGGGCGGCGAAGGCGCGCGAGCGGGCTGCGACCTGCTGCAGGATTTCCGGCCGGTGCCAGGCATAACGGTCCAGCGCCGCGCCGCCATGCCAGCGCCGGTACACGTCCTTGATGCGGTCCTGTTCTGCCTGTTTGTCAGTGTGCGTGTTCATGGAAGCATGGTCGCAGGGCGCACCGCGCCGAGGCTTGAGGCGCCTCATATTGCCCGGCTGCGCATGCACAATTTGCAACCTGGAATTTATCGCTGCACCACGCGAGTGCATAAAGGGAGGCTCGTCCGCGAGCAATCGCGTTTCCGGCTAAAATCAGGGTATTCCCCGCATTGGATGCCCCATGAAGATCGCTTTCCTCGCCGACCCGCTCTCCACGTTCAAGATCTACAAGGATTCGACTTTCGCGATGATGCGCGAAGCCGCGAAACGCGGCCATGCCGTCTACGCCTTCGAGCAGCGCGACATGGTGCTGGAAGAGGGCGTGGTGACGGCGATCGTCACGCGCATCCACCTCACCGGCGACGCCGACGCATGGTATCGCGCCGAGCGGCCGGAAAGCCTGCAGCTGTCGGCGTTCGACGCCGTCATCGAGCGCAAGGACCCGCCCTTCGACATGGAATACGTGTACGGCACCTATCTGCTGGAGCTGGCCGAGCGCCAGGGCGCGCGCGTGTTCAACCGCCCGGGCGCGATCCGCGACCACAACGAGAAGCTCACCATCGGCCAGTTCAGCCAGTACACCTCGCCGACCCTGGTCAGCTCGGATCCCGCCCGCCTGCGCTCCTTCCACGAGAAGCACGGCGACGTGATCTTCAAGCCGCTGGACGGCATGGGCGGCGCCGGCATCTTCCGCGTCAAGGACGACGGCATGAACCTGGGCTCGGTGATCGAATCGCTGACCGCCAACGGCAAGCACACGATCATGGCGCAGAAGTTCATCCCGGCCATCAAGCAGGGCGACAAGCGGGTGCTGGTCATCAACGGCAAGCCGGTGCCCTTCACGCTGGCCCGCATCCCCCAGGGGAACGAGGTGCGCGGCAACCTGGCTGCCGGCGGCCTGGGCGTGGCCCAGCCGATCACCGAACGGGAGCGCGAGATCGCCGAGGCCCTGGGGCCGGTATTGGCCGCGCGCGGCTTATTGCTGGTAGGATTGGACGTGATCGGCGATTTCCTGACCGAAGTGAACGTCACCAGCCCGACCTGCTTCCAGGAGATCACCGACCAGACCGGATTCGACGTGGCCGCGATGTTCATCGATGCGGTCGAACTGAAGGCAAAAGAGACACACTGACATGGTAGGCATCCTGCTGATGACCCACGCTCCGCTGGGCCAGGCATTCATCGCGGCGGTGGCCCACGTATTCCGTGGCCCCACCGAGCGCTTCGAGGCGATCGACGTGACCGCCGACCAGGACCTGGCGCAGGTGAACTGCCTCGCCAAGGAGGCAATCGCGCGCCTGGACGACGGCGACGGCGTGCTGGTCATCACCGACATCAAGGGCGGCACGCCGTCCAACTGCTGCAACTCGCTGGCCGATGCCGGCCACGTGGAAGTCATCGCCGGCATCAGCCTGCCGATGCTGCTGCGTGCGATCACCTACCGCCGCGACACCCTCGACGTGGTCGTGGAAATGGCCCTGGCCGGCGCCCAGAACGGCGCCGTGCGGGTGGACAACCGGATCCGCGTCGGATCGAGCTAAACCTACGAAACACACTGGCCACGGGCACATAACGAGAACATGATTCAACAGGAACTGGAAATCATCAACAAGCTGGGCCTGCACGCCCGCGCCTCCGCCAAATTCACCCAGCTGGCCGCCAAGTTCAAGAGCGACGTCTGGCTCACGCGTAACGGCCGCCGCATCAATGCCAAGTCGATCATGGGCGTGATGATGCTGGCCGCCGGCAAGGGCGCGAAAGTGCTGCTCGAGGCCGACGGTCCGGACGAGGAAGCCTGCATTGCCGCCTTGACCGGCTTGATCAACGACAAGTTCGGCGAAGGCGAGTAATGCCGCGCGAAGCGGCAACTCCCCGCCACACGGGACCCTCGATGGCATCGTTCACGCTCCACGGCATTCCGGTTTCGCGCGGCATTTCGATCGGCCGCGCGCACCTGCTCACGCCGGCCGCGCTCGACGTCAAGCACTACCTGGTCCCGGTGGAGCAGGTCGAGGCCGAGGTCAAGCGCCTGCAGCACGCCATCGCCGAAGTGCACCGCGGCCTGCAGGCCCTGTGGACCGAGCTGCCGAAGGACGCCCCGACCGAACTGGGCGCCTTCATCGACGTGCACGCCCTGATCCTGTCCGACCCGATGATCTCGGAAGCGCCGCTCGACATCATCCGCACCCGCCACTACAACGCCGAATGGGCGCTGGTGACCCAGATCGACGAGCTGTCGGCCCAGTTCGACGAGATCGAGGACGAGTACCTGCGCGAGCGCAAGCACGACATCCAGCAGGTGGCCGAGCGGGTGCTGAAGGTCCTGATGGGCACCGCCCTCGACATCCCGCCGCCGCTCACCGACGACGACCATGCGCCGCCGCAGATGATCGTGGTGGCCCACGACATCTCGCCGGCCGACATGCTGGCCTTCCGCGACCGTTCCTTCATCGGTTTCGTCACCGACGTCGGCGGCCAGAACTCGCACACCGCGATCGTCGCGCGCTCGCTCGACATCCCGGCGGTGGTCGGCATGAGCCAGGCCTCGCGCCTGGTCGAGCAGGACGACTGGGTGATCATCGACGGCGACGCCGGCGTGGTGATCTGCAATCCGAGCCAGCTGGTGCTGGAACAGTACCGGGCGCGCCAGGCCACCCTGATCAAGGCGCGCAAGCGCCTGCTCAAGCTCAAGAAGACCCCGGCGGTCACCAAGGACGGCACCCCGGTCACGCTGCTGGCCAACATCGAGCTGCCGGACGACTGCCCGGCCGCGCTGGAAGCCGGCGCGATGGGCGTCGGCCTGTTCCGCTCGGAGTTCCTGTTCATGGGGCGCGGCGGCAGCGGACTGGGAAGCGCACTGCGCATCCCGAGCGAGGACGAGCAGTTCGAGCAGTACCGCAAGGCGGTGGTGGCCATGAAGGGCCGCCCGGTGACCATCCGCACCCTCGATGTCGGCGCCGACAAGCCGCTCGACCCGACCGAGCACACCGCGCTCAATCCCGCGCTGGGCCTGCGCGCGATCCGCTACTGCCTGGCCGAGCCCCAGCTGTTCCTGACCCAGCTGCGCGCGATCCTGCGTGCCTCCGCCTTCGGCAAGGTGCGGATCCTGATCCCGATGCTGGCGCACGCCTTCGAGATCGACCAGACGCTGAGCATGATCGAACAGGCCAAGGCCCAGCTGCGCGAAGAGGGCGTCAAGTACGACCCGGGCGTCGAAGTGGGCGCCATGATCGAGATTCCCGCGGCCGCGCTGGCGCTGCCGATGTTCGTCAAGCGCATGAACTTCCTGTCGATCGGGACCAATGACCTGATCCAGTACACGCTGGCGATCGACCGCGTCGACTACGAAGTGGCGCACCTGTACAATCCGCTGCACCCGGCGGTGCTGATGCTGATCGCCCAGACCATCGCCATCGGCCAGAAGGCCGGGCTGGACGTCGCCGTGTGCGGCGAGATGGCCGGCGACACCAAGCTCACCCGCCTGCTGCTCGGGATGGGCCTGCGAGAGTTCTCGATGCACCCGGCGCAGCTGCTGTCGGTGAAGCAGGAAATCCTGAACAGCGACCTGTCCGCCATTACGACGCGCACGCGCCGCATCCTGCGCTCGGTCGAACCGAACGAGATCGCCGCCGCCGTCGAACAGCTGCAGTCCCTCTAACGCATCCATTAACGCTGGAACCATGCGGCGCATGCCGCCACAACAAGAACACCACGAACACCTCCATGGGATCGATCGGAACAGTCACACCACAGGCGATGCACTTCGCCGAGCCGCTGCGCCTGCAAAGCGGCGCCAGCATCGGCGACTACACGCTGATGTACGAAACCTATGGGACCCTGAACGCCGACAAGTCGAACGCGGTCCTGATCTGCCACGCGCTGAACGCCTCGCACCACGTGGCAGGCACCTATGCCGACAAGCCCAAGAGCCTTGGCTGGTGGGACAACATGGTCGGACCGGGCAAGCCGGTGGACACCGACCGCTTCTTCGTGATCGGCGTGAACAACCTCGGCTCCTGCTTCGGCTCGACCGGCCCGATGCACGTGAATCCGGCCACCGGCAAGCCCTACGGCGCGGCCTTCCCGCTGCTGACGGTGGAAGACTGGGTCACGGCGCAGGCGCGCCTGGCCGACCGTCTCGGCGTCAACCAGTTCGCCGCCGTGATGGGCGGCTCGCTGGGCGGCATGCAGGCCCTGTCGTGGAGCATCATGTTCCCCGAGCGCCTGCGCCACTGCATCGTGATCGCCTCGACCCCGAAGCTGTCGGCCCAGAACATCGCCTTCAACGACGTCGCGCGCCAGGCCATCCTGACTGATCCGGACTACCACGGCGGCGACTTCTACGAGCACGGCGTGGTGCCGAAGAACGGCCTGAAGGTGGCGCGCATGGTCGGCCACATCACCTACCTGTCGAACGACGACATGGCGGAAAAATTCGGCCGCAAGCTGCGCAACGCGGCCGAGAGCGATGAATATGCCTTCGACTTCGGCATCGACTTCGAGATCGAGTCCTACCTGCGCTACCAGGGCGACAAGTTCTCGGAATACTTCGACGCGAATACCTACCTCATCATCACCAAGGCGCTCGACTACTTCGACCCAGCGCGTGCCCACGGCGGCGACCTGGCCAAGGCCCTGGCGGGAACCAGGGCGCAGTTCCTGCTCGCCTCGTTTACCACCGACTGGCGCTTCTCGCCGGAGCGCAGCCGCGAAATCGTCGATGCCCTCGTCTCCAACCGGCGCAAGGTGACCTACGCCGAGATCGACGCGCCGCACGGCCACGATGCCTTCCTGCTGGAAGACCCGCGCTACATGGGTGTGGTGCGCGCCTACTACGACCGGATCGCGGCGGAATTCGCAGGGGAGGCGGCATGAATTTCAAGGACCTGAACACCCTGCGTCCCGACCTGGCCTTCATCGCGGACTGGGTGCGCGACGGCGCCCACGTGCTGGACGTCGGCTGCGGCGACGGCGCCATGCTGCGCTATCTCGAGCTGGGCAAGAACTGCACCGGCTACGGCGTCGAGATCGCCGACGACAAGGTGCTGGAGAGCACCCAGCGCGGCATCAGCGTGATCCAGCACGACATGGAAGAAGGCCTGGACCTGTTCCGCGACAATGCCTTCGACATGGTGCTCTGCCTGTCCTCGCTGCAGATGATGCAGCACGTCGAGGCGCGCCTGCGCGACATCGTGCGCGTCGGCCAGGAAGCCATCGTCTCCTTCCCGAACTTCGCCTACTGGCCGCATCGCATCGCGCTGATCCGCGGCCGGATGCCGGTCTCGCGCTCGCTGCCTTACCAGTGGTTCGATACGCCGAACGTGCGTTACGCGACCATCCACGACTTCAAGGACCTGGCCGAGAAGTGCGGGCTGGAAGTGCTGGAATACGTGGCCCTGGCCGAGGGCAAGCCGGTCAGTTTCCTGCCCAACCTGCGCGGCAGCCTCGCGGTGTTTCGTCTGCGCAAGAGGACCGGTGCGACCGTTTAGGCCGGATTGGTAGCGCTTATGTGCGGTGGCGGCTTGTCGAGCCGGCCGTCATCCGCGATATTCAAGGCTATCGTGGTCTTCTTCCAGTTACTTTCTATGGAGATAGTGCTGCTAAGAACAGTCTATCAGTGACGAAATGACAAAACTCAAGCATTTGGCCGCCTGCCTGTCCCTGCTGGCCGCGGTCGGCACGGGCGGCATGAGCCCGGCCGTGGCCCAGGACGACCGCCAGACTACAGTCCAGGACGGGATCAAGGTCGAGCCGTTGTCGCGTGCGAACCGGTTTATTTCCGAAGAACAGCTCAACGAAGCAGCGGCGCAGCAGTACACGCAGATGATGGGCCAGGCGCAGCAGAAGGGCGTGCTGCTGCCGCCTTCGCACCCCGAGGTGCAGCGGCTGCGCGCCATCGCAAAACGCATCATTCCGCATACGCCGCGCTGGAACCAGAAGGCGACCCAATGGGAGTGGCAGGTCAATCTCATCGATACGAAGGACGTCAATGCCTTCTGCATGCCGGGCGGCCGGATCGGATTCTTCACCGGCATCCTGACCTCGCTGAAGCTGACCGACGACGAGGTCGCGGCCATCATGGGACATGAGGTCGCCCATGCGCTGCGTGAGCACAGCCGCGAAAAGATGGCCAAGCAGCTGGGGACCAATGTGGCTGCGCGCGTCGGCGGTGCCCTGGTCTCGGGCATCTTCGGGATCGATCCGGGAATCACGGGCACCTTCGCCAACTACGGCGCCCAGCTGGTCGGCCTGAAGTTCTCGCGCAACGATGAGCGCGAAGCCGACCTGGTGGGCCTGGACATCGCCGCCCGTGCCGGCTACGACCCGCGCGCCGGCATTGCCCTGTGGCGCAAGATGGCTGCCCTGGACAAGCGTGCCCCGATCGAGGTGCTTTCGACCCACCCGGGCGGCGAGAGCCGCATCAAGGACATGGAAGCGCACATGAACCTGCTGCTGCCGGTCTACGCACGCGCCAAGGGCACCACCGCCGCCAAGCTGCCGCCTTACCGGACCAACGTCGCCCTGCGTTGATGGGAAGCAGCCGGAAGGGCCGCCAGGCCGAAGCCAATGCCTACGTGCCGCTGCCGACCCGCGACGGCGTCGCGCCCAGCTACCTGTGGCTGCTTGAAACCCGCGCCGGCGGCATGCTGCGCTTCCTGGTGGAGCGTTTTCCCGACGTGTCCGAAGCCGCCTGGGCGCAACGCCTGGCGCGCGGCGAGATCGTCGACGCCAAAGGCCTGCCTTTGAACGCCGACAGTCCCGTACGGCAGGGCATGCGCATCTGGTACTACCGCGAGCTCGAACGGCCCGAGACCCCGATCCCGTTCCAGGAACGGGTGCTGTTCCAGGACGAGCACCTGCTGGTGGCCGACAAGCCGCACTTCCTGCCGACCATCCCGACCGGGCGCTTCCTGCACGAGACCCTGCTGGTGCGCCTGAAGAAGCAGTTCGATCTGCCGCACCTGGTGCCGATCCACCGGCTCGACCGCGAGACCGCGGGCGTGGTGATCTTCTCGCATAACCCGGCCTCGCGCGGGGCCTACCAGTCGATGTTCCAGAAGCGGGTGGTGAAAAAAGTCTACGAGGCGCTGGCGGGCACGATCGAGGGCAGGGAATTCCCGATCACCTACCGCAGCCGCATGCAGGATGCGGAGCAGTTCTTCGTAAGCGCGGAAGTGCCGGGCGAGCCGAATTCGGAAACCCTGATCGAGCTGATCGAACGGCGCGGCGTGGTGGCGCATTACCGGCTGCATCCGCACACGGGGCGCAAGCACCAGCTGCGCCTGCACCTGTCCGCGCTCGGCGCGCCGATCCTGAACGACGCTTTCTATCCGGTGGCCTTGCCATGCAAGGGCGACGACTTCAGCGCGCCCCTGCAGCTGCTGGCGCGCTCGATTGCCTTCGAGGATCCGCTCAGCGGCCAGCCGCGCCGCTTCGACAGCGGCTTCCGGCTCGACTGGCCCTAAGGCCAGCCAAACAAGACCCTAGAGCGTGAAGGTCCACTCCGGCATGCCGGTGATCTCGGCGAGGTTGCCGGCCAGGTCGGTGACGCTGCCGTTGGTCCACTGCATCTTCAGGAAGCCGTTGAGCGAGATATTGAAGCTCAGGACCTTGCCATCAACGATCTCCCAGCCGTTTCCTTTATCGTTGGCATCGTAAACGTCCGACAAAAGGATGCCCTGCAAGTCGAAATGGCCGTTTGGATGGAAGCTGATGGCCTCGTTGAAGCTCAGGTTGAAGCGGCGGCCGAGAAGGCTGCCGTCGAGGTCTGCGAGCGAAGGGCCGACGTTATCGATGGTCACGCTCAGTGGATCGGAATCGGGGCCCTGGTTGCCTGCCAGGTCGAACTGACGCAAGCGGAACTCGTGGATGCCGTCGGCGAGCGTGCTGCTGGTGATCGACCAGTTACCCGATGCATCTGCAATGGTGCGCCCGACTTCGGTGGAACCCGCGATCAGGGCGACGACGCTGTTTGCCAGGGCGCCGCTGCCGTTGAAGGTCGGCGTGCGGTCCTTGGTGATGTTGTCGGAAATCGAGACGCCGGTGTCGCTCGTCGCGTCCAGGTCCGGGGCGGTCAGCGCCGTCGTGAGCGCCGCGCTGTCGAGAACAAGCTTGAAGGCGCTCGATGCGGGGCTTTCGTTGCCGGCAGCGTCGAACTGCGTGGCTGTGAGGCTGTAGCTCTTTTCGGCGGTGAGCTTGCCGGGAGCGATGGCGATGCTCCATGTGCCGGCTTCGCTGCTTACCGTCCGGCCGACTTCCATACCGTCGACGTATAGCGCAATATCGGCGTTCGCCAGGACCCTGCTGCCGGTGAAGGTCGGGGTAGGGTTGCTGGTGATGCCGTCGCTGTTCGAGGCGCCGGTGTCGCTGGCCGTGGCCAACAGCAGTTCAGGCGGGGCGGCGGGGGCGGTGGCGTCAACCGTCACGCTCAAGGGCGCCGAGGCGGAGCTGTTGTTGCCGGCCGCGTCGATCTGCTTGACGGTGAGCTGGTGCGCGCCGTCGGCCAGTTCCTTGCCTGCCTCCACAGCCACTTCCCAGTCGCCGTCGTCGTCGGCGTAGCCGAAGCCGAGCAGGGTAGTGCCCTCGTAGATCTCGATGCGCGCATGGGCCTCGGCGGTGGTACCGGCCAGGGTCGGGGTCTTGTCCTTGGTGACCAGGTCGAGCGTGCTGCCGGAGTTGCTGGCCGGTGCGAGCAGCGGCAGGTCCGGCGCTGCCGCCACGGTGTCGATGTCGATCCAGCTGCCGTAACCGCTGTCGTCATACAGGCCGCTGAACTCGATGTGCGCACTGTCCAGCAGGTTGCCCGACACGTCGGCGAAGCGTCCCACCAGCATCGACGTGTCGCTGATTCCGAGCTTGGCAATGTCCTGGCCGTCAGCGACGGTGTAGCTGAAGAGCGCCTCGTTGCCGCTGATGCCGGTGAAGGCGGCGCGCGCACCGTTGCTGAGGCCGAGCGACAGCTCGCTCGCGCCGGATTTCTCGACCTGTTCGTTGAAGCGGATCCGGAAGCTGATGGTTTCGCCGGCGCGGTAGCGATGGTCGCCGCTGACGATCGCCCGCACGGCGCTCGGCAGCACGCCGTTGTCGGTGCGGAAGGCGATCCCGTACTCGCTCATCGCATTGCCGGCGAGGTCGGTCAGCGTCGTCGGCAGCTGGACGCGGTAGTCGGTGAGCGCTTCCAGGTTGTGCTTGTCGGCGCCGATCGTCAGGCTGCGCTTGTCGCTCGACTGCGTGAAGTCGCCGAGCGCGATCTTCTGCTGCTTGCCGTTCGCGTCGACCAGCACCAGCATGTCGCCCTCGGCCGCTGCGATGTGCACCGCCTCGCTGAAGCTGATGACGATGTCGCCGTTGGGGTTGAAGTGAGCATCGCCGTCCGGGCTGGCCGCAACGGTCGGCCTGGTGCGGTCGACCGTGATCGACAGGGTCGGCGAGGCCAGGGTCTCGCCCAGGTGCGCGCTGAAGCCGTGCACGCCGTCGGCGAGCGAGGGTAGCGTGTAATTCCAGTCGCCGTTCGCGTCCGTGGTGACCTTGGTGAGGAAGGCGCCGTTGTGCTTCAGCGTGAGTGCCGTATTGGCGGGGCCTTTGCCGGCAATGCCGGGCTGGTCGAGCTGGGTCAGGCCGTCGCTGCTGGATATGCCGGTGTCGCTGGCGGCCGACATCACCGGAGCCGCCAGGCTGGTCGGCATGGGGGCCGCGATGGCGAGGGCGAGCGCGCTCGAGAGCGCGCTGACGTTGCCTGCGCGGTCCTGCTGGGTCACGGTGAGCTGGTGGGTGCCGGTGGACAGCGCGGTCGTCAGGACGGTATCCCAGTTGCCGTCGGCGTCGGCGGTGGCGCTGCCGACTTTGATGTCGCCTGCGTAGATCGCGATCGTGGCGTAGGCTTCGGCGCCGCTGCCGGTCAGGCGCGGCTGGGTGTCGGTCGTGGTGCCGGTGCCCGGGGCACTGGCCTCGCTGCCCGCATGCAGTTGCGGTGTGCCGGGCTTGTCTGCCTTGGTGTCGATGCCGATCGTCGTCTCCAACCAGTTGCCGTAGCCGCTGTCGGAGTACAGTCCGGTGAACTCGATGTGTGCGCTGTCCAGCAAATTGCCCGACACGTCGGCAAAGCGTCCCACCAGCATCGACGTGTCGCTGATTCCAAGCTTGGCAATGTCCTGGCCGTCAGCGACGGTGTAGCTGAAGAGCGCCTCGTTGCCGCTGATGCCGGTGAAGGCTGCGCGCGCACCGTTGCTGAGGCCGAGCGACAGCTCGCTCGCGCCGGATTTTTCGACCTGTTCGTTGAAGCGGATCCGGAAGCTGATGGTATCGCCGGCGCGGTAGCTGTGGTCGCCGCTGACGATCACCCGCACGGCGCTCGGCAGCGCGCCGTTGTCGGTGCGGAAGGCGATCCCGTACTCGCTCATCGCATTGCCGGCGAGGTCGGTCAGCGTCGTCGGCAGCTGGACGCGGTAGTCGGTGAGCGCTTCCAGGTTGTGCTTGTCGGCGCCGATCGTCAGGCTGCGCTTGTCGCTCGACAGCGTGAGGTCGCCGAGCGCGATCTTCTGCTGCTTGCCGTTCGCGTCGACCAGCACCAGCAGGTCGCCGTCGCCCTCGGCTGCTGCGATGTGCACCGCCTCGCTGAAGCTGATGACGATGTCGCCGTTGGGGTTGAAGTGAGCATCGCCGTCCGGGCTGGCCGCAACGGTCGGCCTGGTGCGGTCGACCGTGATCGATAGGGTCGGCGAGGCCACGGTCTCGCCCAGGTGCATGCTGAAGCCGTGCACGCCGTCGGCGAGCGAGGGAAGCGTGTAACTCCAGTCGCCGTTCGCGTCCGTGGTGACGTTGGTGAGGAAGGCGCCGTTGTGCTTCAGCGTGAGTGCCGTATTGGCGGGGCCTTTGCCGGCAATGCCGGGCTGGTCGAGCTGGGTCAGGCCGTCGCTGCTGGATACGCCCGTGTCGCTCGAGGCCGACATCACCGGAGCCGCCAGGCTGGTCGGCATGGGAGCCGCGATGGTGAGGGCGAGCGCGGACGACAGCGCGCTGACGTTGCCTGCGCGGTCCTGCTGGGTCACGGTGAGCTGGTGGGTGCCGGTGGACAGCGCGGTCGTCAGGACGGTATCCCAGTTGCCGTCGGCGTCGGCGGTGGCGCTGCCGACTTTGATGTCGCCTGCGTAGATCGCGATCGTGGCGTAGGCTTCGGCGCCGCCGCCGGTCAGGCGCGGCTGGGCGTCGGTCGTGCTGCCGTTGCCCGGGGCGCTGGCCTCGCTGCTCGCATGCAGCTGGGGTGTACCGGGCGTCGCGGCCACGGTGTCGATCGCCACCTTGGCGACTTTGCCGTCCGCGGTGCTCAAGCCCTCGTATTCGTCGTGTTCCTGCCAGAACACGTTGCCGGCGTCGTCGCGCACCTTGCCGTACAGCGTCCACGAAGGATCGGCGTAGTCCAGGTTGTCGATGTCGTCGCCTGCCTCGACGGTGTAGTTGAAGATCATTTCCTTGCCGTCGGCCGTCAGGCCCACGTACTTGGCGACCTTGCCGTTGTCGAGGTAGAGCTCAGGCACGGTACCCGCGTCCAGCTTGACTTTCTCGGTATAGCGCAGACGGAAATCGAGCACGTCGCCCTTGCCGTAGATACCGCTGCCGTTGGCGATGTACAGCTGCACCAGACGCGGCGCGGCCTTGTCCTGGTAGTCGCCGGCGGTGCTGAACGCGATCGCAGGGCCTGCGTAGCCGTTGCCCGCCAGGTCGGTCAGGCTGTCCGGCAGGGTGAGCGAATAACTGTTGCCGGTCGCCAGATTGTGCTCGGCCGGGGTCAGCGTCAGGGTCTTGCCGTCTTCCGAGAGCATGCTCTCGTTCATGTCGATCCAGCTGGTATTGCCGAAGCCGTCGACGATTTCGATCTCGCCCGAGGATTCGGCGTGGCCTGTCCAGTACATCGCTTCGTCGAAGCTGATCGTGATGGCCTTGGCCGCGTCGATCACGCCGCCCGGCTTCGACACGATGTCCGGCGCATCCTGCTCGACGATGATGGTCTTGCCGGCCACCAGGCTGCTGTGGCCGTCCAGGCCGACGATACGGGCCTGCACCGCGTTCTCGCCGATATTGAAGTGCTCGCCCTCTTCACCGGCGTAGTACCAAAAATAGGCGCCCGGCTCGTCGGTGCTTCCGACGATCTCGACCTTGGAAGCATGAATGGGTTTGCCGTTGATGACGAGCTCGATGAACTCATCGGGTTTCAGGGCGCCGTGAAGGATGCCGCCGACACCCATCGTGTCGTCGTTGCTGATGCCGTCCATGTCATCGGGGCCGGTATCCTCGAACATCTGGATGAGCGGATCGATGTAGGCCGCGACCAGGGTATCGACCAGGTAGGGTGGCGATTCCTCCACACCGGTGCCGTGGCTGCCATCGCCGGCGGTGACCCGGGCCATGTCGAGGCGCAGCACGTTGTCCGGCGCGTTGGTGGCGGCAGCGCCGCTCAGCGTCACTTTCCAGACCGTGCCGTCATCGTTCGACGCCAGTTCGCCGATGCCGGCATTGCCGGCGCTGAGCGCAGCGCGGTCGAGGTGCGGGACCGGCTTGCTGAAGGTGATCGTGGCGGTGATGTCCTGGCCGGACTTCAGGCTGGCGCCGTCCAGCGCGATGTCGGCGCCGAAGACGGGAGGCGGCTCGACCACCACGGCCGGCGTGGTGAAGGCCGCGCTGCCCGGGACGGTGAGGGCGGAGACGGACTGGCCGCCGCTGAGCAGCGTGCCTGCGCCCATGTAGACGTTCAGCTTGGCGCCCGGCGGCAGGCCGGCGGCGTCGAAGATGACGTGGGTGCCGCTGACCTGCACCTGGTCGAGCGACACCAGCTTGGTGAAGCTGGCGCCGACCACGCGCAGCGTGGGCTGGCCGGTGACGCGGTCGATGACGGTCTGCACCGCGCCGTCGGTGACGAAGATCGAACCGTTCCCCTTGGCCATCGCCGTTGCAAAGTTCAGGTCGATATGGGTCACTCCGTTGACCGTCTCAGCGGAGGTGGTCAGGAGGAGGGAAGAGGCGGGGAGAGTCGAGGTCGATGGCATGGCCGGCAAGCTTGTTGTTGTTCCGTTAACGGAACATTCTGATTAGAAAGTTACCAGACGGATAGTATCAACAAAAAGGCATGCCACTTCGCCAAAGCTGCCGAAATAGTGCAGATTTGCATCATTTCGACAGCGAATCCCCCTGGCGTGGGGGAGGATCAGAGATCGTAATCAATAATGAGTGGGGCGTGGTCGCTGAAGCGCTCGTCCTTGTAGATGGACACGGACTTGGCGCGCGCCGCGATGCCCGGGGTGGCGACGTGGTAGTCGATGCGCCAGCCCACGTTCTTGGCGTAGGCCTGGCCGCGGTTGCTCCACCAGGTGTAATCCGCGGCATCCGGCGCTACCACGCGGTGCACGTCCACCAGGCCGATTTCGTCGAAGATGCGCGTCATCCAGGCGCGCTCTTCCGGCAAGAAGCCCGAGTTCTTCTGGTTGCTCTTCCAGTTCTTGAGGTCGATTTCCTTGTGGGCGATGTTCCAGTCGCCGCAGATCACGACTTCACGGCCTTCCGCCTTCAGTTCCATGAGGTGCGGCAGGAATACTTCCATGAACCGGAACTTGGCCAGCTGGCGCTCCGGCGACGAGGAGCCGGACGGGCAGTAGACCGAGATGACGGTCAGCTTGCCGAAATCGCAGCGGGTATAGCGGCCTTCGGCGTCGAATTCCTGGCAGCCGAAGCCGATGCGCTTGTTGTCCGGCGCGACGCGGCCGTAGACGCCGGTGCCCGAGTAACCCTTCTTCTCGGCGTAGTGGAAGTGGCCGTGGTAGCCGTGCGGCGCGAGGAATTCCTCGGTCATGTCGGCTTCCTGCGCCTTCAGTTCCTGCACGCAGATGTAGTCGGCGGACTGGGTGGCGAGCCAGTTGAAGAAACCTTTTTTGTGGGCCGAACGGATGCCGTTCAGGTTGGCGGAGATAATTCTTGGCATGGATCTATCGAAATGTGAAGGCGGGCTGACGCGGCGCGGGCAGCATCGGAGCGCGACAGTGTAGCGTGTTTTGCCATGCCCCGGAATGGCGGGGTTGCGCAGAAGAAGCAATGCTACTTGTCAAAAAAGATGTCTGTTAAACTTCACACTTTGCGCAGGCCCTATCGACAGGAGTGGCTCCATCAAGACCGAAACCACGCTTCCGGACAGTGGCGCACGCCACACCGTCCGGTTCTACGACGACGAACGGCTGCTGCTGGCCGAGGTCGCCGCCTTCCTCGACACTGCGCTGGCCGCGGACGGCGCCGGACATGCTGCCGGACGCGGCGCCGGCATCGTCATCGCCACGCCTGCCCACCTTGCCGCCCTGCGCAGGCAGCTCGGCGCGGCCGCAGCGCGCGTACGCTTCCTCGACGCCGCCGACACGCTGTCGCGCTTCATGGTCGACGGCTGGCCGGACGAAAGCTTGTTCCGCGCCGTGATCGGACCGGTGCTGGCGCAGGCCGGCAGCAGGGGCGGGCCGGTGCACGCCTTCGGCGAAATGGTCGCCCTGCTGTGCATGGAAGGCTGCTACGATGCCGCGGTGCGGCTCGAGCAGCTGTGGAACCTGGTCGCCGCGGATTATCGCTTCGCCCTGTTCTGCGCCTATCCCTGGACCCTGTTCAAGGATGAGGCCCAGGCGCGTGCCTTCGAGCAGGTGTGCGCGGAACACCACTGCGCCCACGGGCACACGCCGGAAGGCCGGGACCACGACCTCAAGGACCGTGGGCTGGAGCATGTCAGGCTGGAACAGAAGGTCGCCGCCCTCGAAGCCGAGATGGCGCGCCTGCGCGAATCGGAGGAGGAGCTGCGCTGGCGCGAACGCGAACTGGCCGACTTCGTCGAAAACGCGGTCGAAGGCCTGCACCGCGTCGGGCCCGACGGCACCATCCTGTGGGCCAACCGCGCCGAACTGCAGATGCTCGGCTACCGCTGGGAAGAATACGTCGGGCGCCACATCGCCGAGTTCCACCTCGATGCCGAGGTCATCGACGACATCCTCGGGACACTGAAATCGGGCGGTACCCTGTACGACCGGCCGGCGCGCCTGCGCTGCAAGGACGGTTCGGTCAAGCAGGTCGTGATCCACTCCAACGGCTGTTTCGACGATGGCCGGCTGCGCTACACGCGCTGCTTCACGCGCGATGCGACCGAGCGCCACCAGCGCGACGCGGCGCTGGCCCAGCGCGATGCCATGCTGCTGAACGCCCCGGTGGCCGCGGCGCTGCTGGTGGGTCCCGAACTGCGCTTCCACCTTGCCAACCGGCGCTATTGCGAACTGGCGGGCCGCACCGACCTGGCCGGCAAGCGCTTCGGCGACTGCTTCCCCCAGCTGCGCGGCGGGCCCGTCGAACACGCCCTCGAGCAGGTATTCGAGACCGGCAAGCCATTCTGCGCCCAGGAACTGCGCATCGAGATTCGCAACGCCGCGGGCAAGCCCTGCGAGCGCTACTTCAGGTTCAGCCTGGAAGCGCTGGAAGATGCGCAGGGCGTGCGCGAGGGCGTCATTGTCGTGGTCGTCGAAGTGACCGAGCACGTGCACAACCGCCAGCAGATCGAGCATGCCCAGCGCGAGCGCGAGCGCATGCTGGCCGAGCTGAGCTCGGCCAACCAGGCCAAGGATGAATTCCTCGCGATGCTGGGGCACGAGCTGCGCAATCCGCTGTCGCCGATCGTCACCGCACTGCAGCTGATGCGCATGCGTGATGGGCATGGCGATGGCCAGGTGCGCCACGTGCGCGAGCGCGACATCATCCAGCGCCAGGTCGACCACCTGGTGCGGCTGGTGGACGACCTGCTCGACGTGTCGCGGGTCACGCGCGGCAAGATCGACCTGAAGCCCGAGCGCATCGCACTGGCGCAGGTGTTGGGCAAGGCGGTCGAGATGGCCAGCCTGCTGATCGAGCAGCGCCGGCACCGGCTCGAGGTCGAGATCGAGGACGGCCTGGAATGGGTCTGCGACCCGGTGCGCCTGGCGCAAGTGGTGTCGAACCTGCTGACCAACGCTGCCCGCTATACCGAGCCCGGCGGCCAGGTGCAGCTGCGCGCGCACCGCGACGGTGCCAGTGCAGTCGTGATCAGCGTGGCCGACAACGGCATCGGCCTGGCGCCCGAGATGCGCAGCCAGGTGTTCGACCTGTTCTTCCAGGGTAAGCGCAGCGTCGACCGTGCCGAAGGCGGGCTCGGGATCGGGCTGGCCCTGGTCAAGAACATCGTCGCCCTGCACGGCGGCACGGTCGAGGCCCGCAGCGAAGGGCGCGGCCGCGGCAGCGAATTCGTGGTACGCCTGCCGCTGGGCAGCGCGCCGGCAGTGCCGGCGGCGCCTGATACCGACGTGCCGGCAGTGCAGCGGCGCGTCCTGATCGTGGACGACAACGTCGATGGCGCCGAGACCCTGGGCAGCCTGCTGGCTGCGCTCGGCCACACGGTCGAGGTCTACCATGACCCGGTGGCGGCGCTGGCGGCCTTCGAGCGGCTGCAGCCCGAGGTCGCCCTGCTGGACATCGGCCTGCCGGTGCTGGACGGTTACCAGCTGGCCGCGCGCATCCGCGCGCTGCCGGGCGGCCAGGCATGCCGGCTGGTGGCGCTGACCGGTTATGGACAGGAAGCGGACCGGGCGCGCAGCCAGGCCGGCGGCTTCGAGCGCCACCTGGTCAAGCCGATCAGCCCGGGCGATGCGGCGCGGGTGGTGGCGGGCGGCTAGACCCTGTTCCGGCCGATCCTGGGCACAGGTACAATACCGCCTTTCTGATCAAGGGGGAACGCATGAGCGATCTGCGCCAGGAATTTATTGCATTTTCGGTCAAGGCCGAAGTATTGAAATTCGGTCAATTCACGACCAAGGCAGGGCGCCAGTCGCCATACTTCTTCAACGCCGGCCTGTTCCATGACGGCGCGACGCTGGGCCGGCTGGCACAGTTCTACGCGCAGACGCTGCTGGATTCCGGCGTCGAATTCGACATGCTGTTCGGCCCGGCCTACAAGGGCATCACCCTGGCGTCGGCAACCGCGGTGGCGCTGGCCGCCAAGGGCCGCGACACGGCGTTCGCCTACAACCGCAAGGAAGCCAAGGACCACGGCGAGGGCGGCACCATCGTCGGCGCCAAGCTGGCGGGCAAGGTCGTGATCATCGACGACGTGATCTCGGCCGGCACCTCGGTGCGCGAATCGGTGGACATGATCCGCGCCGCGGGCGCCGAGCCGGCGGCGGTGCTGATCGCACTCGACCGCATGGAGCGTTCGGGCAAGGATGGCGCGCTGTCGGAACACTCGGCGGTGCAGCAGGTGTCGAAGGAATTCGGCATCCCGGTGATCTCGATCGCCAACCTGGACGACCTGTTCACTTACCTGTCGAACGATGCCGGCGCCGAGCTCGGCGCGCACAAGGACGCCGTCGCCGCCTACCGCGCGCGCTACGGAGTCTGAGCATGGGCGTCTGGAACATGAAGCATTCCGCCTGCGCGGCGCTGCTGTGCGCGGCCTTCAGCGCCTCGGCCTGGGCCGCCGACGCTGCCGTAGCGGCCAACTGCCCGGGCGTGAGCGCCTGGTACGCCGCCCATCCGAACGAGACCGACGAAGCGCTGGCGAAGCGCGACGCCGCGCGCAGCTTCACCGATCCGCAACTGCGCGCCGAACTGGCCGCCCGTGCCGCCCGCGACCAGCAGGCGCGCCTGGCGATGGTGAAGGCGGCCCGCAAGGACTGGGGCCCGCGCCGCGAGGTGGCGGCGATCGACGAAGAGAACGTCAAGTGGCTGTTCGAACTGGTGCGCAGCAAGGGCTTCCCGACCGCGGCCCAGGTGGGCGAGCAGGGCGTGCACGACGCCTGGCTGCTGGCGCTGCACGCCGACCGCGCCCCGAAGTTCCAGCAATCGCTGGTGCCGGTGCTGGACCAGCGCCGCGTGGACGGCGAACTGTCCGGCAGCGACATGGCGCGCTACGTCGACCGGCTGTTGGAAGCGCAGGGCAAACCCCAGCGTTTCGGCACCCAGTCCTCCGACAACTTCGCCGGCAGCCATCTCGGCCTGCCGAACGCCGAGAGCCTGCGCGAGGTCGAGGCGAACCGCCGCGAATTCGAGCTGATGCCGCTGGCCGACTACGTCTGCATGATGAAGGAAGAGCGCAAAGAGGCCAAAGGCCGCTAAAGCAAGGCCGACGGGCACGAAAAAGCCGGAGCGTGCTCCGGCTTTTTCATTGCAGCCTGCCGGATCAGCCGGCCAGCTTCTGCTTCAGCAGCTCGGTCACCTGGGCCGGATTGGCCTTGCCCTTCGAGGCCTTCATGGTCTGGCCGATCAGGGCGTTGATCGCGGCTTCCTTGCCGGCGCGGTACTGCTCGACCGACTTGGCGTTGGCGGCCAGGACTTCGTCGACGATCGCTTCCAGCGCGCCCGTGTCTGAAATCTGCTTCAGGCCCTTCTGCTCGATCACGGTATCGGCCAGACCGGCGTCATCCGATTTCGCTTCCCACATGGCGGCGAAGACTTCCTTGCCGGCCTTGTTCGAGATGGTGCCGTCGGCGATGCGCTTGAGCAGCAGCGCGAGCTGGGCGGCGGACACCGGCGACTGGTCGAGTTCCACGCCTTCGCGGTTCAGGGTCGACGAGACGTCGCCCATCATCCAGTTCGCCGCCGCCTTGGCGTTTTCCTTGCCGGCCGCAGCCACCACGGCTTCGTAGTAGGTCGCCATCGCCTTCGAGGAGGTCAGCACCAGGCTGTCGTACTCCGGCAGGCCGTAGTCGCCGGTGAAGCGCGCGCGCAGGGCGCCCGGCAGTTCCGGCATGTCGGCTTGCACGCGCTCGATCCAGTCCTGGCCGATCACCAGCGGCGGCAGGTCCGGATCCGGGAAGTAGCGGTAGTCCTGCGCGTCTTCCTTGGTGCGCATGGAGCGGGTTTCCTTCTTGTCCGGATCCCACAGGCGGGTCGCCTGGATCACCTTGCCGCCGTCTTCGATCAGCTCGATCTGGCGCCGCACTTCGTAGTGGATGGCTTCTTCCATGAAGCGGAAGGAGTTCAGGTTCTTGATCTCGCAGCGGGTGCCGAATTCCTTCTGGCCCATCGGGCGCACCGAGACGTTGACGTCGCAGCGGAAGCTGCCTTCCTGCATGTTGCCGTCGCAGACGCCCAGCCAGACCACCAGCGAGTGCAGGGCCTTGGCATAGGCCACCGCCTCATTCGCGCTGCGCATCTCCGGCTCCGAGACGATCTCGAGCAGCGGCGTGCCGGCGCGGTTCAGGTCGATGCCGCTCATGCCGGCATAGTCTTCGTGCAGCGACTTGCCGGCGTCTTCCTCGAGGTGGGCGCGGGTCAGGTTGACGGTTTTCGTTTCCAGCTTGCCGTCCTTCTCGTAGGCGAAGCTGATGGTGCCGCCCTGGACCACCGGGTCCTCGAACTGGCTGATCTGGTAGCCCTTCGGCAGGTCGGGGTAGAAGTAGTTCTTGCGGGCGAAGACCGACTGCGGTGCGATCTTGGCGCCCACGGCCAGGCCGAAGCGGATTGCGCGCTCGACGGCGCCGCGGTTCAGGACCGGCAGCACGCCCGGCAGCGCCAGGTCGACCGGGCTGGCTTGCGTGTTCGGCTCGGCGCCGAAACGGATCGAGCTGCCGCTGAAGATTTTCGAGTTGGTCGTGAGCTGCACGTGGTTCTCAAGACCGATGACGACTTCCCATTGCATGGTGTGTTCTCTCTGTATTCTGTGCTTGTGGGCTTACACGCCTTCCGGCGCGCGCTGGTGCCAGTCGGTCACCTGCTGGTACTGGTGCGCGATGTTCAGCAGCTTCGCTTCGGCGAAGTAGTTGCCGATGATTTGCAGGCCGACCGGGCGCTTGGCGTTCTTTTCACCCTGGCCGAAACCGACCGGGATCGACATGCCCGGCAGGCCCGCCAGGCTGGTCGACAGCGTGAAGATGTCGGCCAGATAGTTGGCCACCGGGTCGTTGGCCTTGGCGCCCAGGTCCCAGGCCACCGTCGGGGCCACCGGGCCCATGATCACGTCGCATTTGTCCGCGAACGCGGCCTGGAAGTCGTCGGCGATCAGGCGGCGGATCTTCTGCGCCTGCACGTAGTAGGCGTCGTAGTAGCCATGGCACAGCACGTAGGTGCCGACCATGATGCGGCGCTGCACCTCGCGGCCGAAGCCTTCGGCGCGGGTTTTGCGGTACATGTCCTGCAGATCCTTGTACTCGCTGGCGCGGTGGCCGTAGCGCACGCCATCGAAGCGCGACAGGTTCGACGAGGCCTCGGCCGGGGCGATGATGTAGTAGGTCGGGATCGACAGCGCGGTCTTCGGCAGGGAGATCTCGACCAGCGAGGCGCCCAGCTTCACGAATTCGTCCAGCGCCGCGCGCACCGCCTGCTCGACGTCTGCCGCCAGGCCTTCACCGAAGTATTCCTTCGGCACACCGATGCGCAGCCCGTTCAGGGGCTTGTTCAGGTCGCGGGTGTAGTCCTCGGCCACGTTGCCCTGCTCGACCGTCAGGCTGGTCGAGTCGCGCTCGTCGAAGCCGATCATCTCGTTCAGCAGCAGGGCGCAGTCCTCGGCGGTCTGGGCGATCGGGCCGCCCTGGTCGAGCGAGGAGGCGAAGGCGATCATGCCGAAGCGCGACACGCGGCCGTAGGTCGGCTTGATGCCGGTGACGCCGCAGAAGGCGGCCGGCTGGCGGATCGAGCCGCCGGTGTCGGTTGCGGTGGCGGCCGGCGCCAGGCGCGCGGCGATCGCGGCGGCCGAGCCGCCCGAGGAGCCGCCTGGCACCGCCAGCGGATCCCAGGGGTTCTTCACCGCGCCGAAGGCCGAGTTCTCGTTGGCCGAGCCCATCGCGAATTCGTCGAGGTTGACCTTGCCCAGGGTGACCATGCCGGCCTTTGCGAAGCGCTCGACCACGGTCGCGTCGAACGGGCTTTCATAATTGGCCAGCATTTTGGAGCCGGCTGTGGTGCGCCAGCCACGGGTGACGAAGATGTCCTTGTGCGCGATCGGCACGCCGGTCAGCGGACCGGCCGTGCCGGCGGCGATGCGGGCGTCGGCGCCGGCGGCCTGGGCCAGGGTGCGCTCGCGGTCCAGGTGCAGGAAGGCGTTGTGGCTGCTCGCCTCGATGCGGTCGAGGTAGTGGCTGGTCAGTTCGACGCTCGACACCTGCTTCGATTGCAGGAGCGCGGACAGCTCTTTGATGGTCTTGTTGTGCATGGTCGTTGTTCTGGAAGCGGTTTGCGTGGATTACTCGATGACCTTCGGCACCAGGTACAGGCCGTCCTGCGCCTTCGGCGCCGGGGCCTGGTAGTCCTCGCGGCGGTTCTCTTCGGTCACCACGTCGTCGCGCAGGCGCAGCGGCATGGCCATGATGCTCGCGAGCGGCTGCGACAGTGGCGCAACGCCGGTCGTGTCCACCGCCTGCATCTGCTCGGCCAGGGCGAAGATGCCGTTCAGCTCGGCCAGCGCGATCTCCGCGTGGGCTTCGTCCATCTCGAGCTGCGCCAGGTTGGCGATGCGTTTTACGTCTGAAAGTGTCAGGGACATGGCAATGGGCGCGGCGGGGCCGCGTGATAAATGTGGTTGGGCTGTTAATGAAAGTTGGCAAGCGGTCAGCGAACGGCGCGCTACGTCCGATAAAACCTTGGTAACACCGTCGATCTCGCCTTTGAATTGGGGGGTAAAACCACCCGTTTTCAGCATTTAATCGACAAATTATAAGGTAGAATGGCGGGCTAATGCGCTGTCGGGCTGAAAGCTAGTCCGCCGCAGGAAAGACCGCGATGCATTCGCAGACGCGGCGAAGACAAACCGATCAATTTTCATGCGCGACTCCACGCGCCATCAGGACACCCATGTTTGGTTCTTTACGCAGCTACTTCTCGAATGACCTGGCGATCGACCTCGGTACCGCCAACACCCTGATCTACGTGCGCGGCCTGGGCATCGTGCTGGACGAGCCGTCGGTCGTCGCGATCCGCCAGGAGGGCGGCCCGAACGGCAAGAAGACCATCCAGGCGGTCGGCAAGGAAGCCAAGCAGATGCTGGGCAAGGTGCCGGGCAACATAGAGGCCATCCGCCCGATGAAGGACGGCGTGATCGCCGACTTCACCGTCACCGAGCAGATGCTCAAGCAGTTCATCCGCATGGTCCACGATTCGAAGTTCTTCCGGCCGTCGCCGCGCATCATCATCTGCGTGCCCTGCGGTTCGACCCAGGTCGAACGCCGCGCGATCCGCGAATCGGCCCTCGGCGCCGGCGCCTCGCAGGTCTACCTGATCGAAGAGCCGATGGCGGCCGCGATCGGCGCCGGCCTGCCGGTCTCGGACGCGACCGGCTCGATGGTGGTCGACATCGGCGGCGGCACCACCGAAGTGGGCATCATCTCGCTGGGCGGCATGGTCTACAAGGGTTCGGTGCGAGTCGGCGGCGACAAGTTCGATGAAGCCATCGTCAACTACATCCGCCGCAACTACGGCATGCTGATCGGCGAACAGACCGCCGAAGCGATCAAGAAGGCCATCGGTTCGGCCTTCCCTGGTTCCGAGATCAAGGAAATGGAAGTCAAGGGCCGCAACCTGTCGGAAGGCATCCCGCGTTCCTTCACCATCTCGAGCAACGAGATCCTGGAAGCCCTGACCGACCCGCTCAACAACATCGTCTCGGCAGTGAAGAACGGCCTGGAACAGGCTCCGCCGGAACTGGGCGCCGACATCGCCGAGAAGGGCATGATGCTGACCGGCGGCGGCGCGCTGCTGCGCGACCTCGACCGCCTGCTGATGGAAGAGACCGGCCTGCCGGTGCTGGTGGCCGAAGACCCGCTGACCTGCGTGGTGCGCGGTTCGGGCATGGCGCTCGAGCGCATGGACAAGCTCGGTTCCATCTTCTCCTACGAATAATCCATCACAGCGGCGCGGCCGATGCGACAGCGGGCAGGGCGTGCGGATGATCCCGCGCGCGTCTGCCCGCGTTGACATTCCGCGCACCGACTAGACAGGACGCCAATACGGCATGCAATACAGTCCTCCGCCGCTTTTCAAACAAGGTGCCCCGGCCCGGGTGAAGGCCATCGTCTTCGCCCTGATCTCGGTGGTGCTGCTGGTCGTCGATGCCCGCTACCAGACCCTGGCCTCGGTGCGCCAGGTGGCTGCCACCATTCTCTATCCCGTACAGATGGCCGCCCTGCTGCCGCGCGAGGCGCTCGGCAACATGGCCGGCTATTTCTCGTCGATTTCCTCGCTCCAGAAGGAAGTCCGCGAGCTCAAGACCCGCGAGCTGGCCCAGGCCCGCGTGCTGCAGCAGGCCCAGCTGCAAATGGCCGAGAACGCGCAGCTGCGCCGCCTGATGGATGCGAAGCAGCACCTGCCGGTCCAGGCCCAGATGACCGAGATCCTGTACGACGCGCGCGATCCCTCGACACGCCGCATCGTGATCGACCGCGGCTCGCGCCATGACGTCGTGCTCGGCCTGCCCGTGATCGACCATGCGGGCGTGGTCGGCCAGGTCACGCGCGTGTTCCCGTTCACGTCCGAGGTCACGCTCCTGACCGACAAGGAACAGGCGATTCCCGTGCAGGTGCTGCGCAGCGGCCTGCGCAGCATCGCCTACGGCCGCGGCCAGTCGGGCCTGCTCGATTTGCGCTTCGTGGTGGCGAACGCCGACATCCAGGTCGGCGACGTGCTCGTCACCTCGGGCCTGGACGGCATGTACCCGGCCGGCCTGGCGGTGGCCAAGGTGGTGCAGGTCGAGAACGTCGCCGCCGGCGCCTTCGGGCGCGTGGTCTGCCAGCCGCTGGCCGGGATCGACCGCAACCGCCAGCTCCTGATCATCATGTCGCAATCGCAGCTGCCGCCGCGCCCCAAGGCCGAGACCCAGAGCGCCGCCACCACCGCGCGCCGCAAGCTGCCGGACATGGCGCCGATCCCGGCACCGCCGCTGGCGCCGGCGCCGCTGCCGCCGCAGGGCCTGCCGCAACAGCCCGCGCAAGGCGTGGGCACCCCCGCCGCCGGTGCTGCCCAGCAGGCCACCGCGCCTGCCGTCGCCACCGTGCCGGTCCGTCCGGCTGCGGTGCAGGGACAGCCTGCCGCGCCCAGCGCGACCACCAACCCACGCCCGGCCACCAGGGAGGGCCAATAATGCCCGGTAACCGTCCCCATTACATCCTGCTGCCCGTCAGCCCGCTGTTCATCACCTTCAGCCTGGTCTGCGCCTTCATGCTCAACCTGCTGCCGCTGGGCCGCTGGGTCGGCGCCCCCGACTTCGTCGCGCTGGTGCTGGTGTTCTGGGGCATCCACCAGCCGCGCAAGGTCGGCATCGGCGTGGCCTTCGTGATGGGCCTGCTGATGGACGTGCACGACGCCAGCCTGCTGGGCGAGAATGCGCTCGCCTACACCTTGCTGTCCTACCTGGCCATCATGATCCACCGCCGCGTGCTGTGGTTCCCGGTGATGACCCAGGCCATGCACGTGTTCCCGCTGCTGCTGCTGGCGCAGGCGGTGCAGGCCTTCGTCCACTTCACGGCGTCGGGCCGCTTCCCGGGCCTGCTGCACTTCGCCGAGAGCGTGGTCGCCGTCGCCCTGTGGCCGGTGATTACCTGGCTGCTGCTGGCGCCGCAGCGCCGCGCCGTCGACCGCGACCATACCCGTCCGATCTGAGCCGACTGAGCTGTACCGCAGAATGACCGAATTCAAGGACAACGACCGCGAGATCCACCTGTTCCGCATGCGCCTCACGGCGCTGGTGGCGCTCGTCTTCATCTGCTTCGGCCTGCTGGTGGCGCGCTTCGTCTGGCTGCAGGTGCTGCGCCACGACCAGTTCGTGCTGCAGGCCGAGGGCAACCGCATCGCACTGGTGCCCGTCGTACCCAACCGCGGCCTGATCGTCGACCGCAACGGCGTGGTCCTGGCGCGCAACTACTCGGCCTACACGCTGGAGATCACGCCGTCCAAGCTGCAGGCCAACCTGGATTCCGTCATCGACGAGCTGTCCAAGCTGGTCGTCATCGAGCAGCGCGACCGGCGCCGCTTCAAGCGCCTGCTGGAAGAATCGCGCAGCTTCGCCAGCGTGCCGCTGCGCACCCGCCTGACCGACGACGAAGTGGCGCGCTTCACCGCGCAGCGCTTCCGCTTCCCGGGCGTGGAAGTGCAGGCGCGCCTGTTCCGCCAGTACCCGCTGGGCGAAACCGCCTCGCACGTGATCGGCTACATCGGCCGCATCAACCAGAAAGAGGCGGCGCGGCTGGAAGAGGACGGTCTGGATGCCAACTACAACGGCACCGAGCATGTCGGCAAGGAAGGCGTCGAGAAGAAGTACGAGAGCTACCTGCACGGCACCACCGGCTACGAACAGGTCGAGCGCACCGCCGGCGGGCGCGCCATCCGCACCCTGGCACGCACGGCGCCGACCCCGGGCAGCAACCTGATCCTGTCGATCGACATCGAGCTGCAGAAGATCGTCGAGGAAGCCTTCGGCGAGCACCGCGGCGCGCTGGTGGCGATCGAACCCGAGACCGGCGACGTGCTGGCCTATGTGTCGCGCCCGGGCTTCGATCCGAACCTGTTCGTGGACGGCATCGACAGCCAGAACTGGAACGAGCTGAATACTTCGCTCGACCGGCCGCTGATGAACCGGCCGCTGTCGGGCACCTATCCGCCGGGTTCGACCTTCAAGCCCTTCATGGCGCTGGCCGCGCTCGAGCTGGGCTTCCGCAAGCCGAACGACGGCATCCGCGACCCCGGCTTCTACGTGCTGGGCGGGCACCGCTTCAACGACGACAAGCCGGGCGGCCACGGCTACGTCGACATGTACAAGTCGGTGGTCGAATCCTGCGACACCTATTATTACCAGCTCGGCAACGAGATGGGCATCGATAACATCTCGAACTTCATGGGGCAGTTCGGTTTCGGCCATCCGACCGGCATCGACCTCGAGCACGAGAAGACCGGCGTGCTGCCGTCCAAGGAATGGAAGGCGAATCGCTTCCGCAAGAACCCGCGTGCCGGCAAGTGGGTGGGCGGCGACACCATCTCGATCTCGATCGGCCAGGGCTTCAACAACTACAGCATGATCCAGCTGGCACACGCGGTCTCGACCCTTGCCAACAACGGCGTGGTGATGAAGCCGCACCTGGTGAAGATGGTCGAGGACGGCGCCACCAAGCAGCGCAGCCTGACCGTGCCGAAGGAAACCCGGCGCATCCCGCTCAAGCAGGAGAACATCGATTTCATCAAGCACACCATGGTGGGCGTGACCCAGGAATCCTACGGCACCGGCCACCGGGCCTTCGCCAATGCCGGCTATATCTCGGCCGGCAAGACCGGCACCGCGCAGGTGATCGGCCTGAAAGGCCAGAAATACAACGCCAGCGCCATCGACGAGCGCCACCGCGACAATGCCCTCTACGTCGCGTTCGCGCCGGCGGACAAGCCGAAGATCGCGCTGGCCCTGATCGTCGAGAACGTCGGCTTCGGCGCGTCCTTCGCCGCGCCGATCGCGCGCAAGGCGCTCGACTACTACCTGCTGGGCAAGCGTCCGGCGCCGCCGAAGCCGAAAGACCCGCCGCCAGGCGCCGCGCCGAAAGCCGCACCGGCCGCTCCCGCCACTCGAAAGGAATAAGCATGGCACGCATTCCAGAACGCCGTTCGCTGCGGCGCCGCCTGCGTCCGTATTTCACCGTGTTCGACTGGCCGCTCGGCCTGGTGCTGTTCGTCCTGATGATGACCAGCGTGATCACCATGACCTCGGCGGGCGCCGAGTTCCCCGACCGCGTCGAGCACCAGATCCGTAACTTCATGCTGGCCTTCGGCATCATGTGGATCGCGGCCAACGTGCCGCCGCAGACCCTGATGCGGCTCGCCGTGCCGATCTATACGGTCGGGGTCACGCTGCTGATTGCGGTGGCGCTGTTCGGCATCATCAAGAAGGGCGCACGGCGCTGGCTCTACGTGGGCGTCGACATCCAGCCCTCGGAGATCCTGAAGATCGCGACGCCGATGATGCTGGCCTGGTACTTCCAGCAGCGCGCCAACGCCGCCACCTGGAAGAACTACGCCATCGCCGCCGTGATCCTCCTGGTTCCGTTCGCCCTGATCGCCAAGCAGCCCGACCTGGGCACTGCGCTGATGGTGGGCAGTTCCGGCTTCTACGTGATCTTCCTCGCCGGTCTGCCATGGAAGGCCCTGATCGCGCTGGGCCTGTCCGCCGCTGCCGCGATGCCGATCGCCTGGTCGATGCTGCACGACTACCAGCGCGACCGGGTGATGACGCTGATCGACCCGACTTCCGACCCGCTGGGCAAGGGCTTCCACATCATCCAGTCCGAGATTGCCATCGGTTCCGGCGGCGTGTTCGGCAAGGGCTATGGCCAGGGGACGCAGGGCGCCCTCGAGTTCGTTCCCGAGCAGACCACCGACTTCGTGTTCGCCGTGTATTCGGAAGAATTCGGCCTGGTCGGCAACCTGTTCCTGCTGTTCGTCTACCTGTTGCTGATCGGCCGTGGGCTGATGATCGCGGCAAATGCCCCGAACACCTTCTCGCGCCTGCTGGCCGGTGCGATCACGATGATGTTCTTCACTTATGCTTTCGTCAATATGGGCATGGTGATCGGCATCCTGCCCGTCGTCGGAGTTCCGCTACCTTTCATGAGCTATGGCGGAACAGCCTTTATTACGCTCGGTCTCGGCGCTGGTATATTGATGAGTATTCAAAGACATCGTAAACTGGTGCAGACGTAATGAAATAGGACGACACGAATGGCCGTTCCAAGAACACAACTTGCTACGGTCTTCGGCCTGGCATTGCTCGCAACGCAACTCGTCGGCTGTGGCACCACCGATTCCGGTGAGCGCAAGAGCCTGATCCCGCTGCCGTGGAAGCATCCCGCGGCAAAGCACACCGACGTGCCCAAGCTGCCGCCGCCCAATTCCGGGCGTGGCGGCTATTACAAGGACGACGGCCCCGGCCTTAATCCACCGGCCGGCCTGATGGACACCCCGGATGCGGTGGTCAAGGCCGAACCCTACGCCAAATGGGCCAACCGTCCTTACTCGGTGTTCGGCCAAACCTATACCCCGATCGTTCACCAGGACCCCTTCGTCCAGCGCGGCGTGGCCAGCTGGTACGGCGTCAAGTTCCATGGACAGAAGACCTCGTCGGGCGAGCTCTACGACATGTACAAGATGACGGCAGCGCATCCGACCCTGCCGATTCCCTCCTATGCGCGCGTCACGAGCGTCGAGACCGGCAAGTCCGTGGTGGTACGCATCAACGACCGCGGTCCCTTCCACGCCAGCCGCATCGTCGACGTCTCGTACACGGCGGCGCTCAAGCTCGGCCTGCTGGGCAAGGGCAGCCACCAGGTCGAGGTCGAACGCCTGTTCCCGAACGACCCCATCCGGATGGCGTCGGAACGCCGCAGCATCACCTCGGAGGCGCAATCGGCCCCGCCCGAGATCGCGGCGCTGATGTTGGAAGACCGGGTGCGCACCGACAGCGCGGCGGTGGCCCAGGTCGTGCCCAAGCTGGTGCCGCGCGGTAGCTTCTATGTCCAGCTCGGGTCCTACGGCCGCGCCGGCACCGCCGAAGCCATGAGCGGGCGCCTGCTCGATGCCGGCGTCGAAGTCGGCAAGCTCGAAGTGGTCAAGGTGGGGTCGCTGAACCGCCTGTACGGCGGACCCTTCGAAAGCCGCGAAGACGCCCTGGAGGCGGCGCGCGCGGTGCCGTCTTCCTTCGGTCTGAAGCCGATCGTCGTCAAGCGCTGACCAGCATGCCGATCCGGGAAGACATCGTTTTATTGGCGTCCTATAACGCGTCCATGAACGGCAGGCTCTATGCCGCTGCGGCAGCCTTGCCGAAGGATGCCTTGCTTGCCGACCGGGGCGCCTTCTTCGGGTCGCTCATCGGCACGCTGAACCATATCGTCGCCGGTGACACCATCTGGCTGCGCCGTTTCATGGGACATCCCGCGGATTTCGCTTCCCTGAAGGCGATGGCCGGCATTCCCGCTCCCGCCGGCCTCGCTCACCTGTATAGCGATGAGCTGGAGACGCTGCTGGAACACCGGGTGCGGCTGGATGGGATCATCCAGGCGCTCGCGGAGGAAGTATCCGATGCAGACCTGGCGCAAGCGCTCTCGTACAGGAACGCGCGTGGCGAATTCTCGAAGAACTTTGGAAGCCTGCTGCTGCACCTGTTCAACCACCAGACCCATCACCGCGGTCAGGCAAGCACGCTGCTGACGCAGGCGGGCGTCGACATCGGCGTTACCGATCTTCTCGAGTGGATCCCCGACCATACCGCATAGCGACACCAAGCCGTCCTGGCTAGCGCTCAAGAATCCGGTCTGAGCTGTCATGAACCGCCTTTGTCCTTGAAATAATATATCAACGGACATTTGCGAACTGTTACTGTTGGTATTTACAGTGCCAGGCGGTTTGGAGAGCAGTCATGGTTGAGCAAAACCTACTTGTAATCACATCAGGTTCAGCGACACTCGCCAGACTGCTTGCAACGCTAGCCGGGGCCGCATCCGACACCCTGCTTCTGCGTGTCGATGTCACGGCAAGCGTCCAGGCGGCGCAAGTGCACGGATCGGCGCATGCTGTCCATGTGGTTCTGCTCGATCTGGACACAGCCGGCGCGAACGGCGTGGGCGAGTTGGCGCTTGCCATCCGGGAGTTCGCACCGATTCCGGTCCTCGTGTGGATGGCGAGCGGACGATCCGGACTGGAGCCCGAATTGCTGGGGCAGGGTGCGGCGGCATGCTTGAACGATTCATCGACCGCGTCCGATCTGATCTTGCAGATCCTGGCGCTCGTGATCCGGCATGCCGCGTCACAGCATGCGCTTCACGAGCGGCAACAGCAAACGGCGATTTCGCTCGAGGCCATTGCAGACGGAGTCATCTGTACAAATTCCCGCGCCGAGATCACCTTCCTCAACTCCGCCGCCCGCCGCTTGCTGCACTACCCGTCCACGGAGCTCGTCGGTCGCCCGATTGCAGGCCTCATGGCATTCCAGGATGCGGAGAACCTGGAGGCGCTCGTGCATCCCGTACATCAAGTCATCTCGACACTGCAAAGCGCGCGCGTCGCCCCGGGGACCGTTCTGGTCCGCCATGACGGCACGACGATACGCATCGAGGATTCCTGCTCGCCGATCATCGACGAATCCGGCGCACTGGTGGGGACCGTGATGGTATTCCACGACACGACCGAGGCCTACGAGATGCAGGCCAAGGTCGACCATCTCGCATGGCACGACTTCCTGACCGGCTTGCCCAACCGTTTCGCGATCCAAAAACATCTCGACCAGGCCCTGGCCCATGCCGCGACCCATCGCCAGAGCGTGCCGGTCCTGTACCTGGATCTGGACAAGTTCAAACTCGTGAACGACACGCTGGGGCATGATGCCGGCGATAAGCTCCTCGTTTCTGTCGCGGAGCGCTTGCGCGGCTGCTTCCGGCTGATCGACCTGGTTGGCCGGCAGGGCGGCGACGAATTCGTCGTCGTGATGGCGCCGGGCTCGAGTACGGAAGAGGCCATGCTGGCTGCGGCACGCATTGTCGAAGCGCTCGCCAGGCCGCACCAGGTAGGCGGTAAGGACATTCGGATTGGCTGCAGTGCCGGCATCGCAAGCTATCCCGAACACGGCACGACCGTGGAAATTCTGCTCCAGCATGCGGATATTGCCCTGCAAAGTGTCAAGGGCGGCGGCAGAAACGGCTGGCGCGTTTTCACGCATGCCTTACATGCCGACACGCTGGAGCGTCAACGTATCGAAGAGCGGCTGCGGCTTGCGCTGAACGCCGGCAGCTTCAGTCTGTTCTATCAGCCGAAGATCAAGTTCCCGGACGGGAAGGTATGCGGGTGCGAAGCCTTGTTGCGGTGGCACGATGCGGACTGGGGATGGGTGGCACCCACAAAATTCATCCCGTGTGCCGAGGCGTCGGGCCTGATCAATGCCCTGGGAAGATGGGTGTTCGATGAAGCGCTCCGGCAAGCGCTGGCCTGGACCAGCGAGGGGGTGGACTTCGGCACCATCGCCATCAATGTATCGGCCGAGGAGTTGCGTCATCCTGGATTCGTCGACTACATCGGCGCGCAATTGCAGGCATCGGACATCGACCCAGCCTTGTTGCAGCTCGAACTGACGGAGTCGGTGCTCATGCACGATATCGGTCACGCGAGCAGATCGCTGCGACAACTCAAGGAACTGGGCCTGACGCTGGCGATCGACGATTTCGGGACCGGTTATTCCAGCTTGAGCTATCTCGCAGACTTCCCGGTGGATGTGCTCAAGATCGACCGGTCTTTTATTCATGGAATCAACCGGGCAGGTACGCGCCAACAGGCACTCCTGCATGCCATCCTGACCCTTGCAAAGAGCCTGTCACTGGTCGTGGTCGCCGAAGGCATCGAAACTGCGGAAGAAGAGCATTTCCTGCTCCAGAGCGGGTGTGAGGTAGGCCAGGGTTACTACTACAGCCAACCCCTGGACTTGCCATCGTTCGAACGCTTCCTGTCTTCGGCGGGCGTGTACCAGCACTGAACGGGTCACTGGCAGGGACGCAGCTGCACGCCGGTGAAATCGTCGGCAATGCCGGCGACGCGGCTGCGCTCGTCCGGCGTCAGGTCGCGGAACTGCCAGGCCGCGCGCGTGCCCAGCGGGCCGCGCGGCAGCACGCGCACGCCGCGCACGCCCTGTTTTCCGAGCGCCGCCACCAGGGTTTGGGCGGCAGTCTCGGTCTTGAACACGCCCAGCGACACCGCCCACTTGAGCGGCGAGTCGCCCTGCATCACGAAGAAATTCGCGACGCCTTTTTCCTTCAGCTCGGCCACGCGGCGGTCGGCGCCTTCCTTGCCGCCGTTCGGCGGCAGGTAGACCAGGTGGCTGGTGACTTCCTGGAAGGGCAGGCTGGTACGGGTGACGCGTGTGCCAAGATCGAGGCGGTTGACCCGGGTCTCGAAGCGGCGCGCATCGGCCGAAGCGAAGGCGCCGGCCTGGGTGCAGGCGATGGTTTCAAGGGGCGGCGCCGCGACGGGTACGGGTTCGGCAGGCTGCGGCGCGGAGACTTCGGCGGCCGCGCGTGCTTCGGCCGGGCTCAGGAGCACCATGCGCTCGGCGGCCAGCTGGTTCTTCAGGCGCTGCGGCTCGCGCTCGGCGCCGTCGAGCTTGCCGAGGTAGCCCTGCGCATACGCGAACACCAGGGCGTTGAGTGCCAGCAGTGCCCAGAATACGAATTTCAACAAGTGCGCTCTCCGTTCAAGGGGACGGCCGCCGCGTGCAGGCCGACCAGCACAATGTTATCGACCACCCGGTGCGCAAACTTGAGGACCGGCGCGATATACGGCGCCGCGCCGCCCGACAGGATGCAGGCGCTGGCGCCATGCGCCGCACAGGCGCGCTCGATGGCGCCGGCCTGGGCCGACAAGACGCCGGAAATGATCGCGTCGTCGGTGTTGTCGCCGAAGACAGGCGGCGGGGCGGCCCCTGGCGTCACTTGGGGCAGCTGGGCGGTATTGCGGGCCAGCGAGCCGGCCATCAGGGCCAGGCCGGGCAGGATCATGCCGCCGATGAAGCGCCCGTCGGCGCTGACGGCATCCACCGTGGTGGCGGTGCCGCAGGTGGCCACGATGAGGTCCTGTCCGGGCGCCAGCGCGCGTGCGCCGATGGCGGCGGCGAAGCGGTCGCAGCCCAGCTGGCCCGGGTTGCGGTAGCCGTTGCGCAGGCCGGCGCGCTCGGCGCTGGAGGCGAACCACTCGACCGCGATCCCGGCGGGCAGGACCTGCGCGATCTGTTCGCGCACGGCGGCGCCGGCGACGTTCGAGATCAGGGCACGCGTCACGCCGGCCCGTCGCCACGCATCGGCCGCGCCTTCGAGTCCGGCGTGCGACACCGCATCGGCCAGCGTCCAGGCGCCCAGTGCCGCGCCCGGCGCGGCGAGTGCCCACTTGATGCGGGTGTTGCCCGCGTCGATCAGCAGCAGCATGCTTACTCCTTGATCCTGAGCGACACGTCGCCCGCCAGCACCGTCGTGCGCCCCTCCGCCGTGTCGAGCAGCAGCCGGCCCGCGTCATCGACGCCGGCAGCCAGGCCTTCCTGCAGCACCTGTCCGTTGTCGAGGATGACGACGGTCTGGCCCTGCCAGGCGTGGCGCAGGTTCCAGCGCGCGCTGAAGGCGCCGAAGCCCTGGCGCGCGAACAGGCGCAGCGCCTCGGCCAGGGCGTCGAGCAGGGCCGCCATCAATACCTCGCGTTCCATGCGCGCCAGCCAGGGCGCGCCGGCGGCGCTGCGACCGAGCAGCGCCTCCACTTCGTCCGGCATGATCAGGTTGAGGCCGATGCCGATCACGGCCCAGGTGCCGCCCCCTGGCGCGGACTGGGTCTCGATCAGGATCCCGGCCAGCTTGGCGCCGTCCTTGAGCACGTCGTTCGGCCACTTGAGCTGGACCTGCACGCCCAGCTGGGCCAGCGCGTCGCCCAGCGCCACGCCGACCGCGAGCGGCAGGCCGGACAGCACTTGCGGGCCGCCGTCGAATTTCCAGGCCAGCGAGAACGTCAGCGAGTTGTCGCTGGACGAGAGCCAGCTGCGCCCCGCGCGGCCGCGGCCGGCGGTCTGGTGCTCGGCCACCAGCAGCACGGGCTCGGTCAGCTGAGCTGCGCGCGCCAGCAGGTCGGCATTGGTCGAGCCGGTCTCTAACACGACTTCCACCGCCACGCCGGCGCGCGCCAGGGCAGCGATGCGCTCCGCCTTCATGCTTCCCCCTGGCGCTGTTTGGTGGGCGCACGCGAAAACGCGAGATCGAACAGGGCGTTCGGCAGCAGGCGCAGCAGCTTGGCCACGGCGCCCATCTGCCAGGGCAGGACGCGGTAGCCGGCGCCGCGCGCGATGACGTCAAGCGCCAGCGCGGCAAAGCGTTCGGCGGGCATCAGGAAAGGCATGGGAAAACGGTTGTTGCGGGTCATGGGTGTGTCGATGTAGCCGGGGACGATGGTCACCACCCTGATGTTCGATGCGCGCAGTTCCAGGCGCAGCGATTCGCAGTAGCTGTGCACCGCGGCCTTCGAGGCGCAGTAGGCGCCCGCGCCGCGCATGCCGCGGATGCCGGCCACGCTGCCGATGCCGACCAGGCGGCACGGCCCCGGCTGGGCTTTCATGGTCGCGATGAAGGGAGCGAAGGTGGCCACGGTGGCGTTCACGTTGGTGGCAAACACGGCGTCGAATACCGCCAGGTCGGCGGGACGCTCGGTGAGGGTGCCGTGCGAGATGCCGGCGCTGGCGATGACGGTGTCGGCGCCGCCGTTCGCCGCAATGAAGTCGGCGGCCGCCGCGGCCACGGCCTCACGGTCGGTGACGTCCGCCGCATAGATGCGGTGGCGTTCGGGGTGGGGCAGGCTGGCGGCGAGGTCTTCCAGCAAGGGACGGCGCCGCGCCAGCAGGCCGAGGGAGGCGCCGCGCGCCGCATATTCGCGCGCCAGTGCCGCGCCGATGCCGCTCGAGGCGCCGGTGATGAACACCCGGTCCGCGCGGCCCGGCGGGAGGGTCATTTCTTGTCCGCTTTCGCCCGTGCGACCAGCCCGTCCATCACCTGCAGGGTTGCCTGCAGCGCTTCGTTGCCGCTGATACTGTTGGCCTCGTTGAGCATGCCCGGCGAGGTCAGGAAGCGGCCGTCGATGGCGATCATCGGCCAGTGGGTGATGCGGTAGGACTCCATCATCGCCTGCGCGCGGCGCAGCTTGGCCTGCACGCCGAAGGAGCGGTAGGTGTCGATGAATTTCGCGCGGTCGATGCCGGCGCGGCTGGCCCAGTCGAACACCTGTTCGTCCTGGGCGAAGGTCTGGCGGTCGACGTGCATGGCGTTGAAGACCTTGCCGTGGAACTGATCGAGCAGGCCGAGCGATTCCAGCGTAAAGAACAGGCGCTGCTGGGCCGCGACCTGCGGACCGCGCGGCACGTGCACGCGGCGGAACACGATGTTGTCGCCCTGCTTCTTGACCCATTCGGCCAGCTGCGGCTCGAAGGCATAGCAGTGCGGGCAGTAATAGGCGAAGAACTCCAGCACCTCGACCTTGCGTCCGCTGTCGGTCGGCTGCGCTTCCGGCAGGGCCTGGTATTCCGCGCCTTCCTTGGGTGCGGCGGGGGAGGCCGCGGCAAGGCCGGAAGCGGCGAACAGTGCGGCGGAGACGATCAGGCGGCGAAGCTGGTTCATGCGGTTCCTCGGTGGTCGGACTGCTTAACGCTGGTTGCGGACGATGGCGACGTCGATGCCGCTGTCGAGCAGCTTGGCGCGCGCCTTGTTCATGGCTTCCGGTCCGCTGTAGGGGCCGACGCGCACGCGGTGCAGCACGCCGCTGTCGGTACTGCGGTCGCTGATCGCGGCCTCGAAACCGAGCAGGGCCAGCTTGGCGCGGGTGTTCTCGGCATCGGACATCTCGCGGAAGGCGCCGGCCTGCAGGTAGTAGATGTAGCCGTCGCCGCCGGCGGCCGGGGCCGCAGGGGCCGGTGCCGGTGCTGCCGTATTCGGCGGAGCCGCCGCCGGCGCTGCGGCCGGAGCGGCCGGAACGGCCGGTGCCGCGCCCTGCATGCCCGCGATGGCCTGGCCCAGCGGGTCGGCTTCGGCGGCAGCCGGCGCCGGCGCCGGTGCGGGCGCCGGGCGGCTGGCGCGTTCGGCGATCTCGCGGTTCGCTTCGCGCGCGGCGTCGCGGTTGCCGTACAGCGGCTTGTTCGGATCGCTCGCCTGGCTCGGCTCGAGGTCGGCCGGGCGGCCCATCTTGTTCGAGCGGTCGGTGAACGGCGACTGGCCCTTGGTGATCACGAGCGCGACCGCCACCGCGATCCCCAGGCCGATGATCAGGCCGATGATGATGCCGGTCAGGGTGCTGCCGCGCTGGCGCAGCGGGGAGAAGGAACGGATGACGGTCATGTTGCGATTACTCTTGGGTTTCAGTAGGGGCGCGTTCCATCTTGCTTGGGGCCGAGACGCCGATCAGGGCCAGGCCGTTGCGCAGCACCTGGCGGGTGGCGGTGGCCAGGGCCAGGCGCGCCAGCTTCAGGGCTTCGTCGTCGTCGAGCAGCCATTTGTGCGCGAAGTAGTAGCTGTGCAGTTCGCCGGCCAGTTCGCGCAGGTAGAAGGCGACGTGGTGCGGGCCCAGCTCGAGCTTGGCGCGCTCCAGCATTTCCGGATAGGTGGCCAGCTTGGACAGCAGGCTGGCTTCGTGCGGCGTCTCGAGCAGGGACAGGTCTGCATTGACCAGCTGCGCTTCGTCTCCGCCCCAGTTGGCCAGCGCCGAGCAGATGCGGGCGTGGGCGTACTGCACGTAGTAGACCGGGTTCTCGTCCGAGGTCTTGAGGGCGACGTCGACGTCGAACACGAACTCGGTGTCGGCCTTGCGCGAGATGAGGAAGAAGCGCACTGCGTCGCGGCCGCGCGTCACGTCGCCGTTGCCCGACCATTCGATCAGGTCGCGCACGGTGACGTAGGAACCGGCGCGCTTGGAGATCTTGACCTCTTCGCCGTTCTTCATCACGGTGACCATCTTGTGCAGCACGTAGTCAGGATAGCCCTGCGGGATGCCGATGTTCACCGCCTGCAGGCCGGCGCGCACACGCGCGATGGTGCCGTGGTGGTCGCTGCCCTGCACGTTGATGGCCTGGTCGAAGCCGCGGCGGAATTTCTGGATGTGGTAGGCCACGTCCGGCACGAAATACGTATAGGTGCCGTCGGACTTGCGCATCACGCGGTCCTTGTCGTCGCCGTAGTCGGTGGTCTTGAGCCACAGCGCGCCCTCGTGTTCGTAGGTGACGCCGGCGTCGACCAGGGCCTGCACGGCCGCTTCCACCTTGCCGTCCGCGTACAGCGAGGACTCGAGGTAGTAATTGTCGAACTTGACGCCGAAGGCCTGCAGGTCCTGGTCCTGCTCGTTGCGCAGGTAGGCCACGGCGAAGCGGCGGATCGATTCGATGTCCTCGACGTCGCCCGAGGCCGTGGCCGGCTCGCCGTCGCTGGCCGAGACGGTTTTCTTCGCCAGGAAGTCGGCGGCAATGTCGGCGATGTAGTCGCCGTTGTAGGCCGACTCCGGCCACTGCAGGTCGCCCGGCCGGAAGCCCTTGGCGCGCGCCTGCACCGAGGTGGCGAGGGTGGCGATCTGGACGCCGGCGTCGTTGTAGTAGAACTCGCGGGTCACCTCATGGCCCTGCGATTCGAACAGCGAGGACAGGGCATCGCCCAGCGCGGCCTGGCGGCCGTGGCCGACGTGCAGCGGGCCGGTCGGATTGGCCGACACGAATTCGATGATGGCGTGGTGGCCCTGGCCGGAAGTGCCGCGGCCGAAGGCCTCGCCTTGCTCCAGCACGGTCTTGACGACCGACTGCTTGGCACTGGCGGCGACGCGCAGGTTGATGAAGCCGGGGCCGGCCACGTCGGCCGACTCGACCAGGCCGGCGGCGCCGGGCTCGGCCAGCAGGGCGGCGACCAGGCGGGTGGCCAGCTCGCGCGGGTTGGTCTTGAGCGGCTTGGCCAGCTGCATGGCGATGTTGCAGGCGATGTCGCCGTGGCTCGGGTCGCGCGGGCGCTCCAGTACCACGTTGGGGGTGAGGTCGGTGCCGGCGACGATCGGCGCGAGGGCGGCCTGGAACAGGGCAACGATCTGTTGTTTTTGTTGGGCGAGCATGGGGATGTCGATCTGATAAAAATGGCGGGCCTGTGGACAGGCAAACAGCAGCCATTATACTGGTTTGGCGCAGCGCGCAATATGTTCAGCTCGGCAATTGCGGTACTTGCTCAGTGGTCAACTTAAGCAGCACCAAAGCCTATGCCGTTACAATGAAGGCCATTTTTCACTGTACCGATCCTGCCATGACCGACAAGCGCCCGACGCTCTCCCTGAAACCCAAAGCCAAGCCGGCGCGTTCCACGTCGCCGCAGGGCAGGGAGCGGCCGTCCGAGGCGCGGCCCCAGGGCGGCCAGGCAGCCGTTGCCAAACCGTCCTATCGCCCGTCGGCCGAGCGCGAAGCGATGCGCGAACCCGCGCGCCTGCGCCCGAGCCACGAAGTGAAGGTGGCGCCGCAGCGCGACTACCGCCCCGACCTGAAGGCCGATTCGCTGGCCCTGGCCCTGGTGGGTGCGGCCAATGCCGTGGCGCGCGTGCGTGCCGGCAGCGCGCTGCCGCAGGCGCTGGCCGGGGTATTTACGGCCTATGACGTGACCCCGCAGGCGCGCGGCGCGATCCAGGACATTGCCTACCGCAGCATGCGCCAGCTGGGCCGCAGCGAAACCCTGCTGGGCCTGATGACCAGCAAGGCGCCGGAGCCGCCGATGCTGGCCGGCCTGCTGATTGCGGCGCTGGCCCTGCTCGACCCGCCCGAAGGCACGAATCCGCCTTACGAAGCCTTCACCGTGGTGGACCAGGCCGTGAACGCGGCGGCCAGCCACCCCGACTTCGCCCACGCCAAGGCCATGGTGAACGCCGTGCTGCGCCGCTTCCTGCGCGAGCGCGAGGCCCTGGTGGCGGAGGCCCTGAAGCAGCCGCTGGCGCGCTGGAATTATCCGCAATGGTGGATCGACAGTACCCGCGCGGCCTATCCGTCCGACTGGGAAGCCATTCTTGCGGCCGGCAACGTGCATCCGCCGCTGACCCTGCGCGTGAACCGCCGCCGTCTGGATGTCGACAGCTATATGAACAGCCTGCGCGATGCCGGCATCGAGGCGGCGCAGGTGGGGCCCAGCGCGGTGCGCCTGGCGCAGGCCGTCAACGTCAGCCAGATCCCGGGCTTCCATGAAGGCATGGTGTCGGTGCAGGACGCCGGCGCCCAGCTGGCGGCGCCGCTGCTCGACCTGGCCGACGGCATGCGCGTGCTGGATGCCTGCGCGGCCCCCGGCGGCAAGAGCGGCCACATCCTCGAGGCGGCCGAGGTCGACCTGACCTCGGTCGATGCCGATGCCCAGCGCCTGGCGCGCGTGCGCGACAACCTGGGCCGGCTCGGACTGGAAGCGAAGCTGATCACGGCCGAGGCCCAGGACAGCGGCTGGTGGGACGGCCGACCCTTCGACCGCATCCTGGCCGACGTGCCCTGCACGGCCTCCGGCATCGTGCGCCGCCACCCGGACATCCGCTGGCTGCGCCGCAAGTCGGACACGCTCCAACTTGCAACACTTTCCGCCAAAATACTCGACAACCTTTGGCAGATGCTGCTGCCCAATGGTAAATTGTTGTTTGTGACATGTTCGCTCTGGCCCCAGGAATCGGAGGCGCAGGCTGCCGCATTCGCGGCGCGCCACGACGCCATCCGCCTCGACGCGCCGGGCCAGCTGCTGCCAGCCAGCGGTGCCGGGCAGGATCATGACGGCTTGTTCTATGCGCTGTTCCAGAAGAAGGCAGCGCAGTGATCCATCCGACTTCGGCTTCAACTCGGCTTTAACCATTTAGGCTCCGGCTCACCCGTGACGTTACGATTTCTTTGCCTCCTCGCTTGCCAGCTGCTGCTGGTCTTCGCGTGTTCGCAGGCACGGGCGGCCGAGGTCATCGATATCACCAAGGTCGAAATCCAGACCAGCGAAGACGGCTATCGCCTGAATACCGCCTTCGCCTTCGACCTGAACCACGAGCTGCAGGACGCGGTCCAGCACGGCATCAAGCTGCACTTCACCACCGAGATCGAAATGACGCGCCCGCGCTGGTGGTGGCGCGACGAGAAGGCGGTGTTCTCCAAGCGCACCATCGGCATCTCCTACGACATGCTGACGCGCCAGTACATCGTCACCATCGGCGGCAGCGTGCCCCAGCCCTTCACGACCCTCGACGACGCCCTGTCGCTGATCCGGCGTCCCGCGCGCTGGCTGATCGCGCCCAAGGGAGCGCTCAAGCAGGGCGAGGTCTACAACGTGTCGGTGCGTATGTTCATGGACCGCGACTTCCTGTCCAAGCCCCTGCAGGTCAACGCCATCAATGATTCGAGCTGGCGCCTGAGCTCGAGCCGGAAGAACTTCACCTACCGTGCGGAGTAAGCCGGATGCGGGCTAAATCGTTCAACCAGGCGCTGCGCTACGCGCTGGTGGTGGGCGGCGCCATCGTCTCGATCCTGCTGTTCCTGCTCGCCTCGGCGTCCGACAACTCGGGCTTCTTCGACCGCTACTACACCTGGCTGCTGGGCGTGAACGCCGGCATGGCCGCGCTGCTGCTGATCCTGGTGATCGTGGCCCTGGCGCGCCTGTATTCGCGCTACAAGGCCGGCAAGTTCGGCTCGCGCCTGGTGGCGCGGCTGGTGCTGCTGTTCGCCGGCATCGGCATCCTGCCGGGGCTGGTCGTCTTCATGGTGTCGGTGCGCTTCGTCTCGCACTCGATCGATTCCTGGTTCGACGTCAAGATCGAGGCCGCGATCGAATCCGGCCTCAACCTGGGCCGCGCCGCCCTCGACGAAGCGGTGGCCGAACTGGGCGCCACCGGCCAGACCGCGGCCGCCACACTGGCCGGCCAGGATGCGGTGATGGTGCAGGGCGTGCTGAGCGGCCTGGTGAACGACATCAGCGGCCTGCAGAGCGCCATGCTGATGACCGCCGACGGCACTGTGCTGGCCTCGAGTTCGCAGGACCGCAACGCCAACCTGGAGCTGGACAAGCCGACGCCCGACATGCTCAAGTCGGCCGCGCTGCCGGGCGGCTATGCGCGTCCGGAAGGGACGATCAACCGCGAGGTCACGAGCCAGAACGGCCAGAACGCCCAGGACGGTGGAAGCGCCCTGGATGCGGCCACCGGCCTGCGCCTGCGGGTGCTGCTGGCGGTGCCGGAAGCGGCCGGGGTGGAGCCGCGCTACCTGCAGCTGCTGCAGTCGGTGCCGGTCAACCTGGCCTCGAACGCGGTGGTGCTGGGCAGCGCCTCCGAGGAATACCGCTCGCGCTCGCTGCAACGCACCGGCCTGCGCAAGATGTACATCGAGACGCTGACCTTGACCCTGCTGCTGGCGATCTTCGGGGCGATCGGCAGCGCCTTCCTCATGGCCGGCAACCTGGCCCAGCCGCTGCTGGTGCTGGCCGAGGGCACGCAGGCGGTGGCCGAAGGCGACCTGTCGCCGCGTCCGACCGTCGAGACCAACGACGAACTGGGCACCCTGACGCGCTCGTTCAATGCGATGACCGGCCAGCTGTTCGAGGCGCGCAGCGCGGTCGAGCGCAACCGCATGGCGCTGCAGAACGCCAAGGCCCACCTGGAGTCGGTGCTGGCGAATATGTCGGCGGGCGTGATCGTGCTCGATGCCGAAGGACGGGTGGTCAACTCGAACGACGCCGCCTACCGCATCCTGCAGGTCGAGCCGGGCGCGCTGGCGGGTCCGCTGTCCAGCATCGCCGGCCTGGAAACCTTCTACAACTGCATCACGCGTGCGATTTCGGCCCAGAGCGCCCAGAGCGCGGCCAGCGCCGACCGGCGCCGGCGCGCCCACTGGCAGCAGCAGATCGAGATCCCGCGCCGCGGCAGCGGCGACGAGCACGATCACGACATCACGCTGCTGGCGCGCGGCTCGCGCCTGCCGGTGGGCACCGGCAGCGGCTTCATCGTGGTGTTCGACGATATCTCGGACGTGATCTCGGCCCAGCGCTCGGTAGCCTGGGGCGAAGTGGCGCGCCGCCTGGCGCACGAGATCAAGAACCCGCTGACCCCGATCCAGCTGTCGGCCGAGCGCCTGCAGATGAAGCTGGAATCGAGCCTGCCGCCCTACGAGGCCGAACTGCTGAAGAAGAGCACCACCACCATCGTCAACCAGGTCGACGCCATGAAGCGCATGGTGGACGACTTCCGCGACTATGCGCGCACGCCGCCGGCGGTGCTGGAACCGCTCGACCTGAACGGCCTGATCAACGAGATCCTGCAGCTCTACCTGGCCGAGGACGGCTCGGACGTGATTCATGCCGCGCTGGCGCCGGATCTGCCAAAAGTGATGGGCGACGCCACCCAGCTGCGCCAGGTGATCCACAACCTGGTGCAGAATGCGCAGGATGCGCTGGTCGACCGCGGCTCCGATGCCCCTAGCCCGCGGGTGGACGTCACCACCGAGGCCATCCACTACGAGGGCGCAGACGGCGCCGCCGGCACCGCGGTGCGCCTGGCGATCACGGACAACGGCCCCGGCTTCTCGCCGCGCATCCTGGCGCGCGCCTTCGAGCCCTATGTCACGTCGAAGGCGCGCGGCACCGGCCTCGGCCTGCCGATGGTGAAAAAGATCATCGACGAACACGGCGGCCGCATCGATATCGGCAACCGGGCGGACGGATGTGGCGCGTCAGTATTCATTTTGCTGTTAAAGTTAGCCCCTGAGGCGAACTTGTCCGAAATATAAAAGACGGCATAAAATCGCACCATGACGGGTAAGAGATCAGGAAGGCAAGAAGATGGCGAACATACTCGTAGTTGATGATGAAATGGGCATCCGGGAATTACTCTCGGAAATCCTGGGCGACGAAGGCCACGCCATCACGCTGGCAGAAAATGCGCAGCAGGCGCGCGAGGCGCGTGCCGCCGGCGCCCCCGACCTGGTCCTGCTCGATATCTGGATGCCGGATACCGACGGCGTCACCCTGCTCAAGGAATGGCAGCGCGACGGCCTGCTCACCATGCCGGTCATCATGATGTCCGGCCACGCCACCATCGATACCGCCGTCGAAGCGACCCGCATCGGCGCCCTGAACTTCCTCGAAAAGCCGATCGCCCTGCAGAAACTGCTGAAGGCCGTGCAGCAGGGCCTGACGCGCGCCCAGGAAGTGGCGCGCGCGCCGCTGGCTCCGCCGCGTCCGCTTGCCGCCGCACCCGCTCCCGTCGCCGACGGCGGCGCCGGCCCGGTCACCGCCGCAGCCACCCCGATGTTTTCCCAGCCGGTGCCACAGATGGCCAACGGCTCGCGCCTGGTGCATGCGATCTCGCAGGGCGAGGGTACCGGCTATACGCTGTCCTTCGACCTGCCGCTGCGCGAAGCGCGCGACGCCTTCGAACGCATGTACTTCGAACACCACCTGGGCCGCGAAGGCGGCAGCATGACGCGCGTGGCCGAGAAGACCGGCCTCGAACGTACCCACCTGTACCGCAAACTCAAGCAGCTCGGCGTCGAGCCGGGCAAGCTCGCCAAGAAGGGCGTCTGATTGCCCGGCTTGCGCGCCGGCGTCGCGACCACCCTGGTCACCGGCGCCTCGGCGGCCCTGCGCGAGGCGGCCATCGCCTCGCTGCTCGAGGCTGCACCGTCCTCTCCTGAGGGCTTCAGCGCCGTCATCCTCGAAGGGCTGGCTTCGGGCAGCTCACCCATCCCCGACTCATCTTCTGTCAGACTTGTCCGACTCGCACCCGGGTGTGTGTGCTGCACCGGGAACCTGGTTTTGCGTGTAACATTAAATCGACTGTTGCGCCAAGGGCCGGAACGCCTGTTCATCGGTTTGGCGAGCAGTGAACACCTTGATCAGTTGCGATCGTGGCTGCAAGAAGCGCCATACGATCAGCTGTTGGCACTGAACCCGACCGTACACGCCTGACATCTCTGCTTACATTGCGCGTACTTGAAATCGGTCCAGCGAGCCCCACCTCTTAACCGAAGTGATCAGCTAACCGCCTGCCGCCACGCGCTTAGTCTGCACAATTACTCTGATCGAGAGAAGGAGTCATCATGAACATGATCTACAACAGCGAACAGTATAGCGTCGTCGAATTTGGCGTGGATCGCGACCTCGAAGCCCTGCGCTTCGGCGGATACGAGATCGTCGACAAAGCCGGCCGGCGCGAAGCGTTCATCGGCGGCAAACTGGCTCAATCTTTCCGACGCGATGTGAACAACCTCATCGCAAGCGAGCCGACCATGGAAGAAATCGACGACTTCCTGGGTTCCTACGACACCCTGATGAGCCAGCCAGTCGTGCTGCACTAAACTCAGGAAAGAGCCGCTGCCTGTTTCGAGGGGGCAGTGGCGCTAACGGCACCTCTGGCGTGGTAAGCTGCGCGCATGTGCCAGCTCCTCGGAATGAACTGCAACGTCCCCACGGACATCGTCTTCTCCTTCACCGGCTTCGCCCACCGCGGCGGCCGCACCGACACCCACCACGACGGCTGGGGCATCGCTTTCTTCGAAGGCAAGGGAGTCCGCCACTTCGTCGACCACCAGGCCGCCATCGCCTCGCCGATCGCCGAACTGATCAAGCGCTACCCGATCAAGTCGACCAACGTCATCGCCCATATCCGCAAGGCCACGCAAGGCCAGGTCGCGCTCGAGAACTGCCATCCCTTCGTGCGCGAACTGTGGGGCCGCTACTGGGTGTTCGCCCACAACGGCGACCTGAAGGATTTCGCGCCCGCGCTGCACGGCCCCTTCCGGCCGGTCGGCAACACCGACAGCGAGCTGGCCTTCTGCTGGCTGATGCAGGAACTGCGCAATACCTTCGGCGACACCGCGCCCGCCCTGGCGGACCTGCGCACGGCGCTCGAGCGCCTGGTGCCGCAGATCGCCGCGCACGGCACCTTCAACATGATGCTGTCGGACGGTACCGCGCTGTTCACCCACTGCTCGACCAAGCTGTGCTACATCGTGCGCCAGTATCCCTTCGCCGCCGCCTGCCTCGCGGACGAGGACCTGTCGGTCGACTTTTCGCAGGTGACGACGCCGAAGGACCGGGTCGCCATCATCGTTACCGAGCCGCTGACCAATAACGAAACATGGACCCAGTTCGCCCCCGGGGAACTGAAGCTGTTCGTGGACGGCTTGCCGCAGTGAGGTCGAAGGGTTATCGTTCCGCTAATAAATTAGTGTTAATACACCACACGGTCTGACGAATACGGTAAAGTATCCAGGTTCGCGAGCCCACCAGACGACATGACCGATACCGCCAGCCCTGATCAGGCCTCCCAGCCTTTAAAACTGCGCAATTTCTACCTCGGGCGCCAGCCGGTGCTCGACCGTAACCAGGCGCTGTTCGGCTACGAGTTGCTGTTCCGCGGCAGCGCCCAGGGGCCGGCGCAGATCGATTCCGGGCTGTCGGCCAGCGCCAGCGTGATCCACCATGCTTCGCAGCTGGGCCTGCCGCGCGCGATCGGCGATGCCACCGCCTTCCTGAACGTCGACACCGACGTGCTTCACAGCGACATGTTCGCCTTCCTGCCGCGCGAACGCACCGTGCTGGAGATCGTGCGCTCGGTCGAACCGACCGATGCCGTGATCCAGCGCATGACCGAACTGTCGACCCACGGATTCCGCTTCGCGGCCGAGGCCTCGGCCCACGGCGCCAGCCTGGCGCGCCTGCTGCCGGTGATCGACTACGTCAAGATGGATCTGCGCGAGCTGCCGGTGGTGACCCTGCTGTCGCTGGCGCCGCGCCTGCGCGGCACCGGCAAGCGCCTGGTCGCCGAGAAGGTCGAGACCCACAACGAATACCGCACCTGCCTGGACATCGGCTTCGATTACTTCCAGGGCTATTACTTTGCCAAGCCGACGGTGATCGCCGGCCGCAAGCTGTCGCCCTCGCAGGCGGCGGTGATGGAGCTGATGAACCTGGTGAGCTCGGATGCCGACAACATCGAGATCGAGCGCGCCGTGAAGAAGGACGTCACGCTCGGCCTGAACCTGCTGCGCCTGGTGAACACCCCGGCGGCCGGGGCAGGGCGGCGCATCGAGTCGATCAGCCAGGCCCTGATGCTGCTGGGCCGCCGCCAGCTGCAGCGCTGGCTGCAGATCATGCTGTACGCCGAGCCCGGCGTGCGCGGTCACAACCTGAGTCCGCTCCTGATGCTGGCCACGACCCGCGCGCGCCTGATGGAGCTGCTGGCCGAGCGCCTGCGCCCCAGCCAGCGCAACGTGGCGGACATCGCCTTCACGGTGGGCATGATGTCGCTGATGGACACGCTGTTCTGTATCCCGATGCAGGACATCGTGGAACAGATTCCCGTGATCGACGAAGTGCGTCACGCGCTGCTGGTGCGCAAGGGCTTCTTCGGCGAGCTGCTGAGTCTGGCTGAATCGATCGAGCGCATGGACGACGCGCAGGACGAGGTGCTGCCCGCGTTGCACGAGCTGTCGATGGACGGCGACGACCTGGCCGAACTCGAGGTGTCGGCTTTCGAGTGGAGCGACAAGGTCGTTCGCTACGCGATCTAAGCGCTGAGTCGGGTTTCCGTAGGGTGGGCGGGTCTCCCGCCCACGCTACGGTAATCGATAGTGCGACCAGACCGCGTCGCGTCCGTGCATCGATTACAGGTTCGGCGCGAGGTAGCGTTCCAGTTCGGCCCTGTCCATGCCGCGGCGGCGCGCCATGTCCTCGACCTGGTCGTCGCCGATCTTGCCGACCACGAAGTACTTCGAGTCCGGGTGGGCGAAGTAGAAGCCCGACACCGCGGCGCCCGGATACATCGCGAAGGACTCGGTCAGCTCCATGCCGATGTCCTGGGCCTGCAGGGTGCGGAACAGCTCGGCTTTCACCGTGTGTTCCGGGCAGGCCGGGTAGCCCGGCGCCGGGCGGATGCCCTGGTAGCGTTCCGCGATCAGCGCCTCGTTCGACAGATCCTCGTTGGCCACATAGCCCCACAAGTCGGTACGCACGCGCTCGTGCAGGTATTCGGCGAAGGCTTCGGCCAGGCGGTCGGCCAGGGCCTTCAGCATGATCGACGAGTAGTCGTCGAGCGCCGCCTCGAAACGCTGCTCGTGCTTTTCGATGCCCAGGCCCGCGGTCACCGCGAACATGCCGATGTAGTCGGCCACGCCCGAGTCCTTGGGCGCGACGAAATCGGACAAGCACTGGTTCGGGCGCTGTTCGCCGTCGACCACCGGCTTGACGCCCTGCTGGCGCAGGCCGTACCAGGTGAAGGCGACGTCCTTGCGCGACTCGTCGGTATAGATCTCGATGTCGTCGTCGTTGACCGAGTTCGCCGGCAGCAGGGCGATCGCGCCGTTGGCCGTCAGCCAGCGGCCTTCGATGATCTTCTTCAGCATCGCCTGGGCTTCCTCGAACACCTTGGACGCGGCTTCGCCCACCACCTCGTCGCTGAGGATGGCGGGGTAGGGCCCGGCCAGGTCCCAGGTCTGGAAGAAGGGACCCCAGTCGATGTAGCGCGCCAGTTCGCCCAGCTCGACGTTCTTGAACACGCGGCGGCCGATGAACTTCGGCTTCACCGGGGCGTATTTCAGGCGCGCCTTGTTGCCGCGGGCCTGCTCGAGCGTGAGCATCGGCAGCGCCTTCTTGTTGGCGTGCTGCACGCGGATGCGTTCGTAGTCCTGGGCCAGCTCGATGATGTAGGCGTCGCGCGTCTCGTCGGTCAGCAGCGACTGGCCCACCGACACCGAACGCGAGGCGTCCGGCACGTAGACCACCGGGCCTTCGTAGTGCGGCGCGATCTTGACAGCGGTGTGGGCGCGGCTGGTGGTGGCGCCGCCGATCAGCAGCGGGATCTTCTTCTCGCGGAAGTAAGGGTCGCGCTGCATCTCGCGCGCCACGTGGGCCATTTCTTCCAGCGAAGGCGTGATCAGGCCCGACAGGCCGACCATGTCGGCATTCTCTTCCTTGGCCTTGGCCAGGATGTCCGAGCACGGGACCATCACGCCCATGTTCACGATCTCGAAGTTATTGCATTGCAGGACCACCGAGACGATGTTCTTGCCGATGTCGTGGACGTCGCCCTTGACGGTCGCGATGACCATCTTGCCCTTCGGCTTGGCGACGATGCCGGTGCGGCGCTCTTCTTCCGCCTTCTCTTCTTCGATGAAGGGGATCAGGTGGGCCACGGCCTGCTTCATCACGCGCGCCGATTTCACCACCTGCGGCAGGAACATCTTGCCCTGTCCGAACAGGTCGCCGACGATGTTCATGCCGTCCATCAGCGGGCCTTCGATCACGTGGATCGGACGGCCGCCGGCGTTCAGCACCTGCTGGCGCATCTCTTCGGTGTCTTCGACGATCCACTGGGTGATCCCGTGCACCAGCGCATGCGCCAGGCGCTTCTCGACCTTTGCCTCGCGCCACTCGAGGTTCTGTTCCTGCTTGCCGCCGCCGGCCTTCAGGGTGCCGGCGAATTCGATCATGCGCTCGGTCGCGTCCTCGCGGCGGTTCAGCACCACGTCCTCGACGCGCTCGCGCAGTTCCGGCGACAGGTCGTCGTAGACGCCGACCATGCCGGCGTTGACGATGCCCATGGTCAGGCCGGCCTTGATCGCGTGGTACAGGAAGACGGTGTGGATCGCCTCGCGCGCCGGGTCGTTGCCGCGGAAGCTGAACGAGACGTTCGACACGCCGCCCGAGACCTTGGCGTGCGGCAGGTGCTTGCGGATCCAGGCGGTGGCTTCGATGAAGTCCACGGCGTAGTTGTTGTGCTCTTCGATGCCGGTGGCGATCGCGAAGATGTTCGGGTCGAAGATGATGTCTTCCGGCGGGAAGCCGACCTTCTCGACCAGCACCTTGTAGGCGCGGCCGCAGATCTCGGTCTTGCGCGCGAAGGTGTCGGCCTGGCCCTGCTCGTCGAAGGCCATCACGATGACGGCGGCGCCGTAGCGGCGGCACAGGGTGGCCTGGCGGATGAATTCCTCTTCGCCTTCCTTCATCGAGATCGAGTTGACGATGGCCTTGCCCTGCACGCACTTCAGGCCCGCCTCGATCACCGACCACTTGGAGGAGTCGATCATGATCGGCACGCGCGAGATGTCGGGCTCCGACGCGATCAGGTTCAGGAAGCGCGTCATCGCGGCCACCGAATCCAGCATCGCCTCGTCCATGTTGATGTCGATGACCTGGGCGCCGTTCTCGACCTGCTGGCGCGCCACCGACAGCGCCTCGTCGAACTGCTCGTTCAGGATCATGCGCGCGAAGGCTTTGGAGCCGGTGACGTTGGTGCGCTCGCCGACGTTCACGAACAGCGAGCTGTCGTCGATGGTGAAGGGCTCCAGGCCCGACAGGCGCATCGCGACCGGGATGGCCGGCACCTGGCGTGGCGTGTGGCCTTCGAGGATCTTCGCAATGGCGGCGATGTGCTCGGGCGTGGTGCCGCAGCAGCCGCCGGCGATGTTGACGAAGCCGGCGTCGGCGAACTCGCGCAGCAGGGCCGAGGTATCGGCGGGCAGCTCGTCGAAGCCGGTGTCGCTCATCGGGTTGGGCAGGCCGGCGTTCGGGTAGATGCACACGAAGGTATCGGCGATCTGCGACAGCTCTTCGGCATAGGGGCGCATCAGCGCGGCGCCGAGGGCGCAGTTCAGGCCGATGGTCAGCGGCCTGGCGTGGCGCACCGAGTTCCAGAAGGCGGCGACGGTCTGGCCGGACAGGATGCGGCCCGAGGCGTCGGTGACGGTGCCCGAGATCATCAGGGGCAGGCGCGGGGTTTCCGGATGCTCGTCGAAGTACTGGTCGATCGCGAACAGCGCGGCCTTGCAGTTCAGGGTGTCGAAGATGGTCTCGACCAGCAGCAGGTCGGACCCGCCGTCGACCAGGCCGCGCACCTGCTCGTGGTAGCTCGCCACCAGCTGGTCGAAAGTGATGTTGCGTGCGGCCGGGTCGTTGACGTCCGGCGAGATCGAGGCGGTCTTCGGCGTCGGGCCGAGGGCGCCGGCGACGAAGCGCGGCTTGTCCGGCGTGCTGTATTTGTCGCAGGCGGCACGCGCGAGCTTCGCGGCTTGCACGTTCATCTCGTAGGCGAGATGCGCCATGTGGTAGTCGTCCTGGGCGACGCCGGTGGCGCCGAAGGTATTCGTTTCGACCAGGTCGGCGCCGGCAGCGAGGTAGCGCTCGTGGATTTCCTGGATGATGTGCGGCTGGGTGAGGGTCAGCAGCTCGTTGTTACCCTTGACGAACAGCTCGCGCGCGCCAGCGCCTTTGGGGGCGGCGAAATCCTTGAAACGCTCGCCGCGGTAGGCCGCTTCATCCAGCTTGTACTGCTGGATGATGGTGCCCATCGCACCGTCCAGGATCATGATGCGGCGCTTCAGGATGTCGCGCAGCTGGGAGTCGATCGGGGAGAGGGTGCGAAGTGGGGCGTTCATGTGGCGTCTTTCTCGAAAAACGGCTTTACAGGCCGTTAACTGTTGGGCGGTCTACGATTATACGTCATGACGCGGCATCGCTCAGGCGAGGCCAAAAAGCCGGTTTTGTGTATGTATCTTTATGTATGGAAATCGCAAACTGTTACATGACGTTACAAAACCCGGTGTATCCGCAATCTTTACGTTACATACACGGACGACAATTACCCCGTCGCCACAGTGTTGGCGAAGCTTTTAACGGGATGATTGCATGAACAAAGAGTATGAGCCGGATTGGGATCAACCGGTGAACCGCATCGAAGAACCGGCTGTCGCCGCGAAGCCGCAAACGATCAACGGCGTGAAGCAGATCGTCACGATCCGCCTGGACGTGGACATGCTGGAATGGTTCAAGTCGGCTGGTCCGGGTTACCAGACCCGCATCAACCAGGTACTGCGTGAGTACATGGATGCGCAGCGTGCTGCGGCGCCGCAAGAGAAGTAATGAAGTAATGTATCGGGGCGAATGCCCCGATTTTCTTTTACGAGAAGACTTTCCCGGCCAGCGGGAAGCTTTTCAGGAACTCCGCAGCCGCCAGGCGCTTGCCGCCGGGTTTTTGAAGTTCAGTCATGCGCAGTGCGCCCTTGCCGCATGCGACCACGATGCCTTGCGCATCGGCCGCCAGCACCTGACCCGGCGCGCCATTGCCCGACACCAGTTCCGCATTCCACACTTTGACGGTCACGCCCTCGACCAGCCCTTGCGCACCCGGGAAGGGATTGAAGGCACGCACCCTGCGCCACAGCAGCTCGGCCGGCAGCGTGAAGTCCAGCTTGGCTTCTTCCTTGCTGATCTTGGCGGCATAGGTCACGCCCGCTTCCGGCTGCGGCACGGCCTCCAGCTGACCGGCGGCCATCTTGCGCAGCGCATCGACGATCATGCGGCCGCCCAGCGCGGCCAGCTTGTCGTGCAGGCTGCCGGTGGTGTCCGCACCCTCGATCGCGATGCGTTCGATCAGCATCATCGGCCCGGTGTCGAGGCCTTCTTCCATGCCCATGATGGTCACGCCGGTTTCAAGGTCGCCCGCTTCGATCGCGCGGTGGATCGGCGCCGCCCCGCGCCAGCGCGGCAGCAGCGAACCGTGGATATTGATGCAGGGCTTGATATTGAGCGTGCTGAGCGGCAGGATCAGGCCATAGGCCGCCACCACCATCACGTCGTAATCCAGGGCCAGCAGGCGCTCATGGGCGGCGCGCGCTTCTTCCGCGCGCTGCGGGTCCTTCGCATCCATGCGTAAAGAAAGCGGCTGCGCCACTTCCATGCCATGGGCCAGCGCATACTGCTTCACTGCAGAGGCCTGCAGCTGCATGCCGCGCCCGGCCGGGCGGTCGGGCTGGGTCAGGACCAGAGGAATCTCGAAGCCGGCCTCGTGCAGGGCACGCAGGGCGACGGCGGCGAACTCGGGGGTGCCGGCGAAGACAACTTTCATCGGCGCGCGGAGCGCAGCGCGGCGTCGCGTTCCAGGCCACGCTCTTCCTTCTGCAGCTTGGCCTTGATGCGATTGCGCTTGAGCGGCGACAGGTATTCGACGAAGACCTTGCCCATCAGGTGGTCCATCTCGTGCTGGATGCACACGGCCAGCAGGCCATCGGCCTCGACTTCGAATTCCTTGCCTTCGACGTCATAGGCCTTGCACTTGACGCGCGCCGGACGCTCGACGCCGTCGTAGATGCCAGGCACCGACAGGCAGCCTTCGTCGTAGACCTGCTTTTCTTCGCTGGCCCAGGTGATTTCCGGGTTGATGAAGACCATCAGCTGGTCGGTGGTTTCGCTGACGTCGATGACGAGCACGCGCTCGTGCACGTCCACCTGGGTGGCGGCCAGACCGACGCCCGGTGCGTCGTACATGGTTTCGGCCATGTCCTTGACCAGTTGGCGCAGGCGCTCGGTGCCGAATTCGGTAACCGGCTTGGCGATCTTGTGCAGGCGCGGGTCAGGGTAGCGGAGGATCTTCAGTAAGGCCATGGTCGAATAGTAAAAGGGAGTATCAGTTCAATAAGGTTTGTGCGCGCGTACAGAAATGCAACACCTCTTCGCTCCGGCAGGACGCGGTTTGTCTTGCTAGTTCAGGGATTTGTGTGCAGAATTTGATTCAGTACGGCAACCTTTTGTCCATCCGGTGTCAAAGCCGCAATCCATGTACGCAACAGCGGACGCAATGACGGACGTATGCAATGAAAAATTTTAGCACAGTCGTGACCCGCGCTGCTGCCGTGGCGCTGGTCGCGTGTGCCGTGGCGACCCCGGTCCAGGCTGCAAACTGCAGCTTCCGTCCGAATGCGCCCGACCAGCACGTCGTGGTCAAGGGCGATACGCTCTGGGACATTTCCGGCACCTTCTTGCAGAACCCCTGGTGCTGGCCGCAGGTGTGGGGCATGAACCGTGACGAGATCCGCAACCCGCACTGGATCTATCCTGGCCAGATCATCTATTTCGACCGCGCGCGCGGCCGCCTGTCCCTGAACCCTCCGGGCGAAGGCGACGGCCGTGGCGAGCCGCCGATCACCAAACTGTCGCCGCAGCTGCGCAGCGAATCGCTCGAGCGCGACGCCATCCAGGCGATCCCGGCCGGCATGATCGAACCCTACCTGACCCAGCCGCTGGTGGTCGAGGCGGGCGAACTGGCGCGTGCGCCGCGCATCGTCGCCTCGCAGGAAGGCCGGGTCTACCTCGGCACCGGCGACCGCGTCTACGTCAAAGGCGAACTGCAGGGCGGCAAGACTTTCCAGGTATTCCGTCCGAGCGGCGCGTTGAAGGACCCGCAGACCGGCAAGGTATTGGCGCACGAGGCCGCCTACCTGGGCAGCGTCACCCTCGACCGCGCGGCGGCGCCGGGCGTCGATGCGCACAGCTTCCGCGTCAGCGAGACGCGCCAGGAGATGGGCGTGGGCGACCTGCTGATCCCGATGCCGCCTTCGCCGGTGCGCAACTACATGCCGCACCCGCCGGCCCAGACCGTCGATGGGCGCGTCATGTCGATCTATGCGGGCGTGACCTACGCCGGCCAGAGCCAGGTCGTCACCGTGAACCGCGGTTCTGTTGACGGACTCGATGTCGGCTCCGTGCTGCAGCTCTATCATCTCGGGAAGACGGTGCCGGACCCGGCCAAGAAAGGCGTGCTCGGCTTCGGCAGACAGACGATCAAGCTGCCCGACGAGCAATATGGCAGCCTGTTCATTTTCCGTGTGTTCAAGAACGTTTCGTACGGCTTGATCATGCAAGTGACGGCGCCGGTGGAAGTCGGCGACGTGGCCCGCTCACCGGAGTAAACCCTACCGTGCAGGACACGGCCCCCTCATCTCCCGCATCCAGCCTTCCGGACACCCGTGCCGTCGCCGACTGGATCCGGCTGGAGGGGACGGCCGGGGTGGGGTGCCGGACTGCCCGGCTGCTGCTGGATGCCTTCGGCTCGCCCGCGGCAATCTTCCGCGCCGGCCATGCGGCCCTGGCCAGCCACGTGCCGGCCGCGCAGGCCGCCGCGCTGTGCGCTCCCGTCACGCCCGAGCTCGCACGCCAGCTCGACCTCACGCTGGACTGGCTGTCCCAGCCGAACCACCATCTCCTCACGCTGCAGGACGCCGACTATCCGCCGTCCTTGCGGCACATTTCTGATCCGCCATTGCTGCTCTATATAGCGGGGCAGCGCTCCCTCCTGTCCTCGCCCATGATCGCCATGGTCGGCAGCCGCAATGCGAGCACCCAGGGCAGGGCCAATGCCGGGAACTTCGCCGAAGCCCTGTCACGGGCGGGCCTGTGCGTGGTGTCGGGCATGGCGCTCGGCATCGATACCGCCGCCCACGAAGGCGCCTTGCGCGGCCCGGGCGCGACCGTCGCCGTCATCGGCACCGGCCCCGACCGTGTCTATCCGGCACGCAACCGCGCGCTCGCCCACCGCATCGCGGAAGAGGGCTGCATCGTCAGCGAATACGCATTGGGCACGCCTCCTGTCGCCAGCAATTTCCCGCGCCGCAACCGCATCATCAGCGGCATGGCGGCCGGCGTGCTCGTGGTCGAGGCGGCGGCGCAGTCCGGATCCCTGATCACGGCGCAGATGGCGGCCGAGCAGGGGCGCGAGGTGTTCGCACTGCCGGGATCGATCCACTCGGCACTGGCCAAGGGTTGCCACCAGTTGATCCGCGAGGGCGCGCACCTGGTCGAGACCGTGGACGAAGTGCTCGATGCGATGCGGGTGTCGCCGCTGGCGCGCATGGCTGCGCCGCCATGCAATGCGGGCAAGGCCGGCTTGCTGGCGGTGCTGGGCCACGATCCGGTAGCGCCCGACAGGCTGCTCGATTGCACGGAAGGCGATGCCGGCCGGCTGGCCGGCGAACTGCTGGCGCTCGAGCTGGCCGGACTGCTCGAGCGGCTGCCCGATGGGCGCGTGCAACGCGTGGTCGGAGCAGGATAAGACGCTTCAATTTTTGGAAGTATAAGCGTTCTCTTCCATGCGTCGCGCATGAGGCAATGTCTGAAAGAGTATTCTTCTTGAGTTAAGTTTGTGAAATGTTTGGCCTGATTTCTGTTAAATATCGACAAAACTGAATGAACCGATAAGGCCTCCAAACAACGTTTTATGTGCAGGGCGCGAGCGCGCGCGTGCCACACTTGTGCCTCGGCGAGCTTAGCTGCTACAGTAGCGTCACTATGTTCGACATCCTGGTTTACCTCTACGAGACGTACTATCGTCCTGACGCCTGCCCCGAGCCGGCGGCCCTGGCACGCAAGCTGTCCGCCGTCGGTTTCGATGACATCGAAATTTCCGAGGCGCTCGACTGGCTGTCCGGGCTGACCGAAGCGGCAGTTTCCGACGCAATCGATGCATGCACCGGCATCCGCTATTATGTGGACGAGGAATACATCGAACTGGGCAGCGCTGCCATCGGCTTCATCCAGTTCCTCGAGAGCGCCAAGGTGCTCAGTCCGACGCAGCGCGAAATCGTCATCGAGCGGGCGCTGGCCTGCGACGAGTCGCCGGTGGCGCTGGGCAAGCTCAAGATCATCGTGCTGATGGTCCTGTGGAGCCAGGGCAAGGAGCCCGATGCGCTCATGTTCGACGACCTCTTCGGCGACGACGACGACCAGGAACCACGCTTGCTGCACTAAGCGATCCAACAGAATACACAACGGGGCTCAGGCCCCGTTTTTCGTTTCTGTGCCACCATTTTTGGGCCGCGCTGCCTCACCAGGGTGCGCTCCGCCAGCGGAATGTGCACTTGCAGTCGGCGCGGCATCGCGCTTATCATTGGCCGCTCAATCCAGATTGTTACTATTCGGACACTACGGCTTTCACAACCGTCCAGCCTGCAAGCATGTATGATGCGCGGGCAAAAGCCACTTATATATAGAGCACCCGAGAAACACTATGACCAAATCCCTCATCATCGCCGAGAAGCCGTCGGTCGCGAACGACATCGCGAAGACGCTGGGCGGCTTTACCAAGCACGATGAGTACTTCGAGTCCGACCAGTACGTGCTGTCGTCCGCAGTCGGCCACCTGCTCGAAATCGCGGTGCCGGAAGAGTTCGACGTCAAGCGCGGCAAGTGGAGTTTCACCCACCTGCCGATGATCCCGCCGTACTTCGCGCTGAACCCGATCGCCAAGACCGAATCGCGCCTCAAGGTGCTGAACAAGCTGATCAAGCGCAAGGACGTCACTACCCTGATCAACGCATGTGACGCGGGCCGCGAAGGAGAACTCATCTTCCGCCTGATCGCCCAGAATGCGAAAGCGAAGCAGCCGGTCAAGCGCCTGTGGCTGCAGTCGATGACGCCGGGCGCGATCCGCGACGGTTTCAATAACCTGCGCAGCGACGACGAGATGCTGCCGCTGGCCGATGCCGCGCGCTGCCGCTCGGAAGCGGACTGGCTGATCGGCATCAACGGCACCCGCGCCATGACCGCCTTCAACTCGAAGGAGGGCGGCTTCTACCTGACCACCGTGGGCCGGGTACAGACCCCGACCCTGTCGATCGTGGTCGAGCGCGAAGAAAAGATCAAGAAGTTCATCCCGCGCGACTACTGGGAAGTGCGCGCCGAATTCGTGTGCGCGGCCGGCATCTATGAAGGCCGCTGGCTCGACCAGAATTTCAAGAAGGACGAGAACGATCCGGAGAAGCGCGCCGAGCGCCTGTGGAGCAAGGCCGCCGCCGACTCGATCGTGGCTGCCTGCCGCGGCAAGCAGGGCGTGGTCACCGAGGAATCGAAGCCGACCACCTCGATGGCGCCGGCCCTGTTCGACCTGACCTCGCTGCAGCGCGAGGCCAACGGCCGCTTCGGCTTCTCGGCCAAGAACACGCTCGGCCTGGCCCAGGCGCTGTACGAGAAGCACAAGGTGCTGACCTACCCGCGTACCGATTCGCGCCACCTGCCGGAAGACTACATCGCCACCGTCAAGAGCACGATGGAGTCGCTGAACGACACCAACAACTACCAGCAGTTCTCGAAGCAGGTGCTGAAGAACGGCTGGGTCAAGCCGAACAAGCGCATTTTCGACAACACCAAGATCTCGGACCACTTCGCGATCATCCCGACCGGCGTCATCCCCAAGAATTTGACCGAGCCGGAACAAAAGCTTTATGACTTAGTGACGCGCCGCTTCCTGGCCGTGTTCTTCCCGCCGGCCGAGTTCCTGGTGACGACCCGCTTCACCGAAGTCTCGGGCCACCAGTTCAAGACCGAGGGCAAGGTGATGACCAACCCCGGCTGGCTGGCAATCTACGGCAAGGAGTCGCAGACCGACGACAAGGACGGCGCCAACCTGGTGCCGGTGCAGAAGGGCGAGAAGGTCCTGGCAGACAAGGTGAACCCGAACGGCCTGGTGACGAAACCGCCAGCACGCTACACCGAAGCGACGCTGCTGTCGGCAATGGAAGGCGCGGGCAAGCTGGTCGACTCCGACGAGCTGCGCGACGCCATGGCCGGCAAGGGCCTGGGCACGCCGGCGACGCGCGCGGCCATCATCGAAGGCCTGCTCACCGAAAAATACCTGGTGCGCGAAGGCCGCGAGCTGATCCCGACCGCCAAGGCGTCCCAGCTGATGACGCTGTTGCGCGGCCTGGGCGTCAATGAACTGACCGCGCCCGAGCTGACCGGCGAGTGGGAATTCAAGCTGTCGCAAATGGAGAAGGGCAAGATCTCGCGCGACGAGTTCATGCGCGAGATCCAGCAGATGACGCAGATTATCGTCAAGCGCGCCAAGGAATACGACAACGAGACCATCCCGGGCGACTATGCGACCCTGCAGACGCCGTGCCCGAACTGCGCCGGCGTGGTCAAGGAAAACTACCGCCGCTTCGCCTGCACCAAGTGCGAGTTCTCGATGTCGAAGACGCCGGGCAGCCGCCAGTTCGAGATCAGTGAGGTCGAAGAACTGCTGAAGAACCGCACCATCGGTCCGCTGCAGGGCTTCCGCTCGAAGATGGGCCGTCCGTTCGCGGCGATCCTGCGCATCGTGCGCGATGAAGACATCAAGAACTTCAAGCTCGAATTCGACTTCGGCCAGGACCAGGACGACGGCGAGGAAGGCGAGGGCGTCGACTTCACCGGCCAGACCGTGCTCGGACCCTGCCCGAAGTGCGCTTCCGGTGTGTACGAGATGGGCCTGGCCTACGTGTGCGAGAAGACGGTCGCCAAGCCGAAGGCCTGCGATTTCCGCAGCGGCCGCATCATCCTGCAGCAGGAGATCCTGCCGGAACAGATGGCCAAGCTGCTCAACGACGGCAAGACCGACCTGCTGCCGGGCTTCGTGTCGCAGCGCACCCGCCGCGCCTTCAAGGCCTTCCTGGTGCGCGGCAAGGACGGCAAGATCAGCTTCGAGTTCGAGGAGCGCAAGGCCAAGCCGGGCGCGAAGGCCAAGGCGGCTGCGGACGATGGCGCTGCCGAGGGAGCGGAAGGCGCGGACGGTGCGGCGGCACCGGTGAAGGCGGCGCGCAAAGCACCAGCCAAGACCGCGGCCAAGGCCGCGGCGAAAGCGCCGGCCAAGACGGCGGCGCGCAAGCCGGCGGCGAAGAAGATTGCGTCGGCGGCGAAGAAGTAATCCTGCCTTGCTGGCGGTGGAAAACGCGAACCTGAGGGTTCGCGTTTTTTTTGCACTGGCGGTTTGCAAGTCAAATTGGGTTCCGGCCTTCGCCGGAACGACGGTTTTGCGGTTAGCTATTTTTGCCAACGTCGCAGGTATTCAAATCTCCTACCATCTACCAACGTCATCCCGGCGCAGGCCGGGATCCAATTCCCTTGCATATCCGCACCGCATCCATTCCCATCACCCTAAAATTTGCTTTTCATTAATCACTCATTCCGGTAATAATCGATCAAGTAATTGACGCATAAAGTTTCATCATTCGGTCCGCCTGTCACCGGGCACAACACTTACAACGATATCGAGACCCGTCTGAACCCATGAAGCTCTCCGACCTGAAAATCGCGACCCGCCTATACCTCGGCTACGGCATCCTGATCGGCATTACCGGCATCGTGGTCGCCATCGCCTACGCCAAAGTCACCGCGCTCGACTCCGCCAACGACGCCAATGTCCACACCTACCGGGTGCTGGCCGAAGTCGATGGCGCAATGGAAGCGCTGGTGAATATCGAAACCGGCGAACGTGGCTATGCCCTGACCGGCCAGGAGGCCTCGCTGCAGCCGTACACGGCGGGCAAGCAGGACTTCCAGCAGCACCTCGACCAGGCGCTTGCGCTCACCACCGACAACGAGGCACAGCAGGGGCGCCTGAAACAGCTTGCGCAGCACCAGCGCGACTGGCTGGCGCAGGCAATCGATCCGGTGATCGCCCAGCGTCGCGCAGCAAGCGACGGCGACCTGTCGCAAGTCGTCGCAACGGTCCAGGCAGGCAAGGGCAAGGCCGGCATGGACGCCATGCGCACGGTGGTATCGCAGCTGAGGGCAGCCGAGGATTTGCTGATGGCACAGCGCGCGACGAATATCGTCGAGGCCCGCTCGGCCATGCGCCGCACGCTCATCGGCGGCGGCTTGATCGCCGGCATCCTGGCGCTCTTCATGGCCTACCAGCTGGGCCGCAACATCAGCATCCCGCTACGCCGCGCGGTCAACCTGGCCAGCAAGGTGGCGCAAGGGGACCTGACCAGCGACGTCAAGGTCCGCACCAAGGACGAGGCCGGCGAACTGATGGCGGCGCTGAAGGACATGAATGCGTCGCTGGTAGCGATCGTGTCGAAGGTGCGTGCCGGCACCGGCGCCATCGCGACCGCGGCCGGCGAGATCTCGGCCGGCAACCAGGACTTGTCGAGCCGTACCGAGCAGCAGGCCAGCTCGCTGGAGGAAACCGCGTCCTCGATGGAGGAACTGACCTCGACCGTCAAGCAGAACGCCGACAACGCGCGCCAGGCCACCCAGCTGGCCGCAAGTGCCGCCGACACCGCCGTGCGCGGCGGCGAGGTGGTGGCCGAGGTGGTGATGACGATGGGCTCGATCAACGAGGCTTCGCGCAAGATCGCCGACATCATCACCGTGATCGACGGCATCGCCTTCCAGACCAATATCCTGGCGCTGAACGCGGCAGTCGAGGCGGCGCGCGCCGGCGAGCAGGGCCGCGGCTTCGCGGTGGTGGCGGGCGAGGTGCGCAACCTGGCGCAGCGCTCGGCCGCGGCGGCGAAGGAGATCAAGGGCCTGATCGGCGACTCGGTGTCGCGGGTGGAAGCCGGTTCGCGCCTGGTGGACCAGGCCGGCCGCACGATGGACGAAGTGGTGTCCAGCGTGAAGCGCGTGTCCGACATCATCAGCGAGATCGCGGCTGCCAGCGAAGAGCAGCGCGAAGGCATCGAGCAGGTGAACGGCGCGATCGCCCAGATGGACGAGGTGACCCAGCAGAATGCCGCGCTGGTCGAGCAGGCCGCGGCGGCGGCGGCCGCGATGCGCGAGCAGGCCGGCGGGCTGGCGCAGCTGGTGGATACCTTCCAGCTGGTGGAGCAGGCCAAAGCGTCGGCAAAAGCGGCGGCCCAGCCCCTGCCGCGTCCACCGGTCCGTCCGGCACTGCCGCGTGGCCGCCAGGTGGCGCGTGCCGCCAAGCCGCGCCCGGCGGCGCAGGCGGAGGCGCTTGGCGCCGCCGAGGTGGAATAAGCGTCCCGGATTTCTCGTGGCGTACGCGGACGCCCGGCGTCTGCGTGTAAGATCGATGGCCATTACCCGACGGAGGAGACCGACATGTTCAGCCTCGACGATGTCCGCCCGGTCCCCGGGGCATGCAGAAGACCCTGACCGTCACCCTGCTGCTCGCCATGGGCATCTATGCGGCTGCCTGCCTTGCGCTGTTTTTCATGCAGCGCTCGCTGATCTATTTTCCGCCTGCGGTCGCCGCCTACGCGGCGCCCGAGACCTCGATCCTCGCGGTGGCGGGCGCCACCGTGAAGGTGTCCGAACGGCCGCTGGCGGGGGAGCGGGCCCTGATCTACCTGGGCGGGAACGCCGAGGACGTCACGGCCAGCCTGCCCCTGCTGGACCGCGCCTTCCCCGAGCGTGCGCTCTATCTCCTGCATTACCGCGGCTACACCGGCAGCACCGGCAGCCCGTCCGAAGAGGCGCTGGTGGGCGATGCGCTGGCGCTGTTCGACCGGGTCGCGCGCGAGCACCAGGACATCGTCGTGATCGGGCGCAGCCTCGGCAGCGGTGTGGCGGTGCAGCTGGCCAGCCGGCGGCCGGTCAGCCGGCTGGTCCTGGTCACGCCCTTCGACAGCCTGGCCGGCCTCGCCGCCCGCCAGTTCCCGTATTTTCCGGTGGGCTGGCTGCTGCGCGACCGCTACGCATCCTCGCACCATGCGCCGCGCGTGAAGGCGCCCACGCTGCTGCTCGCGGCCGGGCAGGACGAGATCATCCCGGCGGACAGCGCCCGGCGGCTGCTGTCGCACTTCCCCACGGGCGTGGCGCAGATGCGCGTCATCGACGGGGCCGGGCACAATTCGATCTCCGACAGTGCCGACTACATTCCCTCGCTGCAGTGGGCGAGGTAGACCACGCAATCACAAGGAGCTTTATGCCAGCCAAACCGATCCTGCGCCATGTCGTGCTGTTCGCATTCAAAGCCGATGCCGGCGCGGATGCCGTCGATGCCGTCGTCGCCGACTTCGGCCGGCTGCCCGCCGAGATTCCCGGCATCGCCGCCTACGAGTGGGGCACGAACGTCAGCCCGGAAGGCCTCAACCAGGGCTTCACCCATTGCTTCACCTTGAGCTTCGCCAGCGATGCGGCGCGCGACGCCTACCTGGTGCACCCGGCGCACCAGCGCTTCGTCGCCACCCTGGGCAGCTGCCTCGATCGATCGCTGGTGCTCGACTACTGGACGCAGGCATGAAGCGCGTGCCGTCACGCTGCCTGCTGCTGGCGCTGGCCACGGCATGCCACTTGTCCGCGCATGCCGCCGACCCCGTGCCGGCGCACCTGGCCGGGGCGTGGGGCACTGCCGAGTCCTTGTACGCCGGTACGGTTGCGCAATACGAACTGCTGCTGCTGTCCGATGGCTTCGGCTCATTCACCGGGTCGACGCCGCCAATGACGCATACCGGCGGCCCGGACAAGGGCAAACCGGCGGCGGCGCGCGTCATCATGGGCCTGCCGCTGCGGGCGGTGGTCGACGGCGACGTCCTGAAGGCACAGCCCTTCATCCCGCGCTCCATCCTGCGCCCCGGGGACAAGGCACCGGCGCCGGAAGCGATGACGATCACCTGCCGTTATGAGGCCCAGGGGCAGACCCTGAGCTGCGTCGGCCCGGACCGCCGCGACATCGTGATGAAGCGCTATAGCGAGACCGTGCCGGCGGAGACCGCGGAGATGCTCAGGAAAATACGGGCCGCCGACGATGGCGGCCAGGGCTGAAAAACAAAAACCGCGGTCTGGCCGCGGTTTCTTCTGGTGGGCGCACGGAGCGCCAGACGGATCTTACTCCTGCCATTCCTGCAGCGCGCGGATGGCCGCTTCGCCGTTGCGGATCGCCTTGACGCGATTCACGATCTCGTTGCGCCAGGCTTCATCGGCATCCTCGTCGGGCACATCGATGTCCTGGAGCAGCAGGCGCACCAGCGCATGCTTGTCTTCTTCGCTCAGCAGCTGGATCTTTTCGGCGATCTCGGCAACCAGGTTCGACATGATGTTCCTTCAGATAATATTTCTGAATATTACCTGTAGTTTTAGGGGTTGTCGACTGGAAGCATGTTATCCGTCGGTTTTCTGTCGATCAGCTTGTTATCGGGGTCGATGCCGGCCCGCGCCGGGCGTGCGCCGACCACCAGCGTGACCGTCTGGCTGGCCCGGTCGACCAGGCGCCGCTCGCGCGCCAGCGGGTTGCCGTTGCGGTCGTCGACGCCGAATTCGATGTAGTCTTTCAGCGGCGCTGGCTTCTCGTCGCCCAGCTCGCCCGCGCGCACCTTGCCGGCATGCGCGGTGATCGTCACCTCGAACTTGCCGTCCGGGCGCCGGCGCACGGTGGCGCTGTCGGTGCGGTTCTCGTACAGGGCGATGTGCTCGAACAGGTCGTCGATCAGGTAGGCCTTGTCCGGCGGCGTGACGGCGCGCAGCCCGTCGACCAGGGCCAGCACGGTCGGGTAGGGCGCGCCCTTGAACCCGTGTTCCTTCAGCAGACCGCGCAGCACGCCGTTGACGGCGTCCTCGCCCAGCAGGTCGGCCAGCAGGTAGAGCGCCAGGCTGCCCTTGCGGTAGTGGACGTAGTCCTGGTGTTCGTTCTGCGCCAGCGGCAGCTCCTTGCGGCGCTCGACGGCGCGGCCCATCAGGTAGGCGTCCAGGTTGTAGCGCAGGAAGCGGCGCATCTTCTGGCCGCCGACGGCGCGCTTCATGACCATCAGGGCGGTGTACTCGGACAGGCTCTCCGACAGCACGGTCGACCCGCGGGTATCGGCGCCCACCAGCTGGTGGCCCCACCACTGGTGCGCCGCCTCGTGGGCGCTGACGTAGAACGGATAGTCGATGTCCTTCGGCGAATCCTCGTCGATGCGGGCGATGAAGCCCATGCTTTCCGAAAGCGGGATGGTGCCAGGGAAAGCCTGGGCGTAGCGCGCGTAGCGCGGGAACTCGACGATCCGCAGCGCGTTGAACTGGTAGGGGCCGAAGCGGCGCGAGGCGTAGTCGAGGCCGGCCTGGGCGCCGCGGATCATGCGCTCCACGTTGAGCTCGTGGCCCGGGTGGTAGAACACGTCGATGGTCACGTCCTGCCAGCGGTCGTGCCGTACTTCGTAGCGCGCCGACTGGAAGGCATAGAAGTTGAGGATCGGCTTGTCCATCCGGTAGTGGAAGTAACGGCTGCCGCCATGCATCCACTCTTTTTCCAGCGTGCCCGGGGCGATCGCGATCTGGTCCGGGCTGGTGCTGACCACCGCGTCGAAATTGATCCAGTCGGCGTCCACGCCCACGCCGTTGTTGGCGCGCGCAGCCAGGTCCTCGCGTGCGGCCATCGGGTCCTTCGGCGGCAGGCCGCGGCGCTTGCGGTCGCGGTCATCCTGCAGCTCCACCGAGGGCTGGTAGCCGATGCGCGGCATGACCTCGTTGGTGAAGAAGCTGCCGTTGCCGACGACCGGGGTATCGCGGCCCAGTCCCAGCACGCCGCCCGGGGCATACTTGAGGTGGAATTCGAGCGCCATGCGCGCGCCCGGCGCCAGCGGCTGGACCAGGCGGTAGCGGTAGAAGCCGAGCTCGGGATCGGCCGCCACCCGGCGCGCCGCCTGCGAGAAGCGTGCCGACAGCTCGGCGCCGCGCTGCTGGTACAGGACGATGTCCTGGATCGGACCCTGGCTGCGGTTCTCCAGCTGGTAGAAACCCTTCACGAACAGCGCGCGCGTCCCCGGCCGGATGTCGACCTGCAGGTTGACGTCGGTGATGCGCGGCTGCGGCAGCCGGGCGGAGCGGCGGTAGCGCAGTTCGTAGTCGGCGCGCGCGCGCTCCTGCTGGGCGCTGGTCTGGTAGCCGCCCGCATGCAGTTCGTAGGCCAGCAGCGCGCCGGTGCCGGCGAAGACCAGCAGGCCCGCGCCGAAGCCGGCCAGCACCGGCCGGGAAAGGTTGCGGCGCGCCAGGCGCAGGCGCTCGCGCCAGCCGGTATCGACGCCGCGCGCCCACAGCACCCGCGCGGCGACCATCAGCATCAGCGCCAGGCCGCCCCAGTAGAGCTGGAACAGGTACTCGCGTACCAGGAAATGGCCGAAGCCGTTCATCGCCGAGTAGCTGAAGGACGGCGTGGTCCCGTAGACCAGCATCGGATGGTCGAAGCCGAAGCCGCGCGCAGTGCCGGCGACCAGGTAGAGGGCGATCAAGATGAAGTAGGCCAGGTAGCGGTTGTTGACGACCACCTGCATTGCGACCGCCGCCACCGCCAGCAGCGCATAGTGCGGCAGCAGCACCGTGAACAGGAAGCGCAGGTAGAGGCCGGGCTCCAGCCCGAAATAGCCCTTGAACAGCTGGATCAGCATCCCGACCAGCATCGCCATCACCAGCAGCAGGGCCTGCAGGCCGATCAGCGCCAGGGTCTTGCCGGCAAGCGGCAGCCAGGTCGGCGCGGGCATCGCGTCGAGCATCTGCGACATGCGCGCCTCGCGTTCGCGCCACACCATCTCGCCGGCGAACAGGGTGGTCACCACCAGCATGTACAGCTCGAACACGTCGCGGATCAGGTCCAGCACCATGTAGGTGACGGGCAGGGTATTGGTGCCGTAGATCGACCCGATGTCGAGCGAGCTGGCGGCCAGGATCAGGGCGCCGGCGACCGCCAGGGCCAGGAAATACACGTTCTTGCTCGACTCGCGCAGGTTGTACCAGACCGACTTCCCCAGCAGGAAAGCCAGGCTGCGGCGTTCGAAGTCGGGCGCTTCGCGGGTGTCGACGGCAGCCTGGGACAGCGGCGCCGGCGCTTCCACCAGCTGCTGGCCCTTCTTGTGGCGCGGGTCGAGGTTGCCGGTGGTGTGGAAGCGCCAGTAGCCGAGCAGCAGGACCACCAGCCCGAAGCCCACCCAGATCAGGCGGTTGATCAGGTAGACGCCTTCCAGGGTCACCAGGCGCGTGTTGCGCTCGGCGATCGGCCAGTATTCGGTGAGGCGGATCAGGGCCGTGGTGCCGAAGGGATCGATCAGCGCGGCGAGGGTCTTGTAGTCGAGGTCACGCGCCAGCGAGGGCGCGACGATGTAGCCGATCATCATGACGATGCTGGCCACGTACACCGGCAGCATGCGGCGCGAGAGCGCGGCCAGCACGAAGAACAGGGCGCCGAAGATGAAGGTATTCGGCAGCAGCGTGAGCAGCCAGGGCAGCAGGTAGGCCGCCATCCCGTTCGGCCCCAGGCGGTCGGGCTCGATGCCGGGGATGAAGCTGCCGAGCCAGGCGCCCAGCACGATGCTCGACAGGATCACCGCCAGCGTGACGAAGGCCCCGAGAAAGCGTCCCAGCACGTAATCCGCCTTGCGGATCGGCGCGCTGAAGAAGAAATGCTGCATCTCGTATTCGAAGTCCTGCTGCACCGAACGGCCCATCACGGCCGCCACCACCACCACGCCGAAGCAGCCGAGGAAGGAGGCGGTCAGCGCGATCTGGCGCGGCGCGTTGATCAGGACCCGGCCGCCGAAGGTGACGATGGCATCGCGGAAGGCGCCGCCCGCCGCCGCCATCCACAGCATCGCCAGCGCCAGGAAGAGTCCGAAGTAGATCCAGGTGGACAGCAGCCGCAGCCGCTGGCGCGCTTCGAAGCGGGCGATGGCGAACAGGGAGGACATTACTTAACAGTTTCCCGCGGCGGCGTTGAATTTGCCGGCGATGGTGGCGAAATACACGTCTTCCAGGCTGGCGCGGGCCGGCTCGAAGCCGTCGCCCGGGTCGCTTTCGGCATACACGTGGATCAGGGTGCGGCCGGTGAGCAGGCGGGTGGAGATGACCTGGTGGCGCTTCTGGAACACCGGCAGCTCCTGCTTGGTGACGAAGCGCGCCCAGATGTAGTCCTCGATCTCGTAGGTGAGATCCTGCGGGTCGCCGCACAGCAGCACGTGGCCCTTGTGGATGATCGCCATGTTGGCGCACAGGTCGGCCACGTCGGACACGATGTGGGTGGACAGAATGACGGTCTTGTCCTCGCCGATCTCGGACAGCAGGTTGTGGAAGCGCACCCGCTCCTGCGGGTCCAGGCCGGCGGTGGGTTCGTCGACGATGATCAGGCGCGGGTCGCCCAGCAGGGCCTGGGCGATGCCGAAGCGCTGGCGCATGCCGCCCGAAAAGCCGCCGAGGCGCTGGTTGCGCACTTCCCAGAGATTGGTTTGCTGGAGCAGGCCGTCGACTACCTCGCGCCGGCGGTGCTTGTGGGACAGGCCCTTGAGCTGGGCGAAATGGTCGAGCAGTTCGTAAGCGGTCACTTTCGGATAGACGCCGAAATCCTGCGGCAGGTAGCCGAGCATGCGGCGCACTTCGTCCTTCTCGTCCAGCACGTCGATATCGTCCAGGAACACCGAACCCGAATCGCATTCCTGCAGGGTGGCCAGGATCCGCATCAGCGTCGATTTGCCGGCGCCGTTCGGACCGAGCAGCCCGAACATTCCGGCTGGAATGTTCAGGGTGACACGGTCGAGCGCGACCACGCCATTGGCGTAAGTCTTCGACAAATTGCGGATTTTCAATTCCATCAATGCCCCCAAGCGTGCATATAAACCTTTTTCAACACTTGCATTGTATAAAATTGTCACGCGGTTTGTGGTAACTCTGCGACGCACGGTCACTTCCGTAGCCCAGCCTGCATAATTTGCGGACAGAACGCATGTCGGCATGCACTAATTATTTCTTCAGGAAAACATTGCTCCCGCAATCGATAGAAATGTGGATAATGACAGGATGAACAAGGCCATCCAGGACAAGCTGCTGGCGCTGATGCGCGAAGGACGCGACCGCACCGAGTCGACCGACTGGTTCCGGGCCGCGCTGGGGCTGTTCTACCTGGCGGCGCTGATGACCGAGGAAACGATCGACTTCAAGAAGGTCGACCGCGAATTCAACCGCTTCATTTATCACACGCTCGGCAAGGGCCACACCATCACCAGCGTGCTGCAGTTCATGAGCGGCCAGAAGGTGATGCCGACCGTCGAGTGCGGGCGTTTCATGGAGGCCTTCGGGCGCCACTGCCCGGAGGTGCCGGTCGCATCGATTCCCTTTCTGCTCGAGCTGAACCTGGGCGTGGCGAAGAACATCTCCGGGCTGGAGCCCAGCGGCCCGCTGGCCGACTGGATCGCACGCAGCAAGGCCTGAAAGGCCGAGGTCGGAGCCGCGGGCGCCTGAGGTCCGGCGCAGGGCCTATAATGATGTTTTCGCATTTTGCATTGATCACATCATGAGCGCCTACCGTTCCAGTTCCCCTCTCGACCAGTTGATCACCGGCTTCGACAAGGCCCTGCGCGTGGTCGGCGGCGTCGCCGCTTCTTCGCGCCCGAACCCGGGCGCGCACGCCACCGACTGCGAACTGAGCGACGACGAGCGCCGCCACAGCGCGGGCCTGATGCGCGTGAACCACGTCGGTGAAGTGTGCGCGCAGGCGCTGTACGATGCGCAGGCGCGTTTCGGCAAGAGCCCGACGATCCGCGCCCAGTTCGCGAAGTCGGCACGCGAGGAAGAAGACCACCTGGCATGGACGGCGGAGCGCCTGTCCGAACTGGGATCGCAGCCCAGCCTGCTCAATCCGCTGTGGTATGCCGGCTCGTATGTCCTGGGCAGCATCGCCGCCAAGCTGGGCGATCCGCAAAGCCTCGGTTTCGTGGTCGAGACTGAGCGCCAGGTCGAGGCCCACCTGAACCGCCACCTCGAAGACCTGCCGCCGCAGGACGCGAAGTCGCGCGCGATCGTGGAACAGATGCGGGTCGATGAAATCGCCCACGGCGCGTCGGCGCAGGCGTTGGGAGCGGCGGATACGCCGGTGCCGGTCAAGATGCTGATGACGGCGATGTCGAAGGTGATGACGACGACGGCGTATCACATCTGATTCGCCCGGAACGTCGTTCCGGCGCAGGCCGGAACCCAAGTCTGCTTGCGAGGCGGCGGCTTCGGTATTCTACGAAGCTCCAGCACGTCGTTCCCGCGCAGGCGGGAACCTAATTTTGCGTGCGTTACGTCTACTCGACGGAATTGGATTCCGGCCTTCGCCGGAATGACGGTTTTAAGGTTAGCGGTTAGTTGAAGCGTTGGCGACCGGCTGGCGAAACAATCAAACCTCCACAATCTCCACCGAGTGCGTAATCTCCGCCGTCTTGGCCAGCATGATCGAGGCCGAGCAGTACTTGTCGTGCGACAGGCTGACCGCGCGCTCGACCGCCGCCGGTTTCAGATTGCGTCCCGTGACCGTGAAGTGGAAGTTGATCTTGGTGAAGACCTTCGGATCGCTGTCCGCGCGTTCAGCCTGCAGCGTGACCTCGCAGCCGCGCACGTCCTCGCGGCCGCGCTTGAGGATCAGCACCACGTCATACGCGGTGCAGCCGCCGGTGCCGACCAGGACCATCTCCATCGGGCGCGGCGCCAGGTTGTGGCCGCCGCCTTCGGGCGCGCCGTCCATCGCCACCATGTGGCCGCTGCCGGTCTCGGCGCGAAAACTCATGCCCGAGGGGCCGTTCCAGCTGACTTTCACTTCCATTCGATTTCTCCGCTGAGGATTGACTGCGGAGCATTGTAAGGCAGGCGGGGCGCCTTTGCCGGCGCCCCGGTGTTTACGGCCTCAGACGCCGAGCACGTAGCGTTCGCTCTTCATGCGCCAGCTGGCGAAGGCCGCCAGCAGCAGCGCGGGGATGGCCGAGCACAGGAAGGTCAGCAGGAAGGGCAGGGCGCCGATGTCGCCGGACTTCGACAGTTCCTTGGCCAGGGTCTGGTTCGACAGCATGGGCACCAGGTACATCCACTGCGCGGTCTTCAGGTCCATGAAGGACACGACCATGCTGGGGATGAAGGGCACCAGCATCACGATGCTCAGGATGGTCTGGGCTTCCTTGAAGGTCTTGGCGTTCATCGCCAGCGTCACGTACAGCGCCGCGGCCAGCAGCGACAGCGGCACCGTGACCAGGCAGACCAGCAGCAGCTGGCCCCAGCCCACGCTCCACGACAGGCCGATTTCCTCGAGCGGCAGCCACTTGAGGATGACGTGCCCCAGCATCAGCTCGATGGTGACGCCGACGATGCCCAGCAGGCTGACCGCCAGCACCTTGCCGCCGATGAGTTCCCAGGTCGCTGCCGGCTGCGCCATCAGCACTTCGAGCGAGCGGCGTTCGCGCTCGCCCGCGGTGCTGTCGACCGCCGCGGACATGGTCATGATGAAGGCGGGCAGGAACAGCATGCCGAGCAGGCTGCCGATGAGGGCCGCCGAGCGCGAGGCGTTGGTGCCGGTGTCGTAGCGCTGCACCATGACCGGCGACAGCGTGGCCGGCGAGACCCCGTGCGCCAGCAGGCGGGCACTGGCGATGTTGTTGCGGTAGGCGTCCAGCACGTCCTCGACTTCGCGGCGCTGGCTGAAGCTTTCCGCCGCCGAGTCGTACCAGATCTCGACCCGGGCAGGCCGCATCGCCTGGTAGTTCTCGGCGAAGTCGTCCGGCAGGCGCAGCACCGCCGCGACCTTCTTGGCGCGCAGCAGCTCGCCGATGGCATCGTCGTCCATCGGCGCCGTGTCCTTGACCGTGATGTTCTTCTGGCCCAGTTGCGACATCAGGGTCGGCGCATGCTTGGCGCCGATCACCGCCAGCTCGACGCCTTCGCGCTCGGACTTGGTGCTCTTGTCGATCAGCTGGTGCAGGACCAGCCCGATCAGGAGCGGGTACAGCAGGGTGACCAGGGCCAGCATGCCCAGGGTGCGCTTGTCGCGCAGCGTCTCGCTGAGCTCCTTGCGCAAGACGATCATCAGCTTCGATTTCATGCGATTCCTTCTTCGGTGCCGACCAGGCTGACGAAGGCGTCTTCGAGGTCGGCGATGCCGGTGCGCCGGCACAGTTCTTCAGGCGAGCCCTGGGCCACGGTATGGCCGCCGGAGATGACGATCACGTCTTCGCACAGGGCCATCACTTCCTGCATCACGTGGGTCGCCATGATCACGCAGCAGCCGTCGGCGCGCAGGGCGCCCAGGGCGGTGCGCAGCGCGCGCGTGCTCATGACGTCCAGGCCGCGGCTCGGTTCGTCCAGCAGCAGGTGGCGCGGGCGGTGCAGCAGGGTGCGCGCCAGCGCGACCTTGATGCGCTGGCCCTGCGAGAAGCCCTTGCTGCGGCGCGCAACGATGTCTTCCATGCCGAGCAGCTCGGACACTTCGTCGATACGCTTGGCGATGGCGGGGCGCTCCATGCCGTTCAGCTCACCGAAATAGCTCAGGTATTCGCGCGTGGTGAGGCGCTCGTACAGCCCGAACTGGTCGGTCAGGAAACCGATGTTGCGGCGCACCGCCATCGGATCCTTTTCCGGGTCGACGCCGTCGATCGAGATGCTGCCGTGGTCGCGCTTGAGCAGGCCGACCAGGGTGCGCAGCAGGGTGGTCTTGCCGGCGCCGTTGGGGCCGAGCAGCGCGGTGATCTGGCCGTCGCGCGCGGTGAAGCTGACGCCGCCCAGCGCCTGGACGGCGCCGAACTTCTTGCGTACATCGTGGACTTCAATCATGTTCTATGCCTTATGGTTGCGGGCCGGCGCTGCCGAGCTGGAAGGTCGGGGGCGGAATCTCTTTCAGGCAGGCGGCGTCCAGCCTGTCCTGCGGCTTGTCGAGGAAGCTGCGCAGCAGACGCGGCGCGCAGCCGAGCTGCGAGACGCCGTGGCCGACGTTGTCGACCACCACGTGCTGGGCGCGCGCCATGTATTTGGCGGCGGTGGCGGCGCGGTGCGGCGGCGTGACCGGGTCGAGCGCGCCGGACAGCAGCAGGGCCGGGGACTCGATGCGGGTCGGCTCCTTGTAAGGCACGGCCGGCACCTTCATGACCTTGCACAGGGCGGGTATCTGGTCGGCCAGGTTCTTGGTCAGCATGCCGGCGTCGGACCGGATCAGCTCCGGCGTCATGCGCGGCACGTCTTCGGCGCAGACCACCGCGAGGTGCAGCAGGATGGCGATGTGGCCCTGGGTGCCGAAATCGCCGGCCACGTTCTGGCGTGCGACGAAGGGCTGCCAGCGTCCCTGCGCCGCGTTATGGATCAGGAAGGGCAGGCGGCGGGCGTCGGCCGGCGAGTACAGGATGCCGTGCACGGTGCCCAGGAAGCGCGCTGCCGTCATGGTGAACTCGACTGGCTGCGCGGTGCGCGGGTCGGGCAGCGACAGTTTGATGCCGCCGGCTTCGAGCTTCGCGACCAGGCCCTCGAACTCCGCGCGCAGCTGCGGGAAGGCCTTGTTGCAGGACGCGTCCCTGGCGCATTGCTGGAACATCTTGTCGAGCGCGGCCTGGGCGTCGCGGGCGCCGGCCGGAATCACCTGGTCGGGCGCGGCCACGCCGTCCAGCACGAGGCTGCGCACGCTGGACGGATAGAGGCGGGCATAGGCCTGGCCCAGGCGGGTCCCGTAGGAGCCGCCGAAGACGTTGACGGCGCCATAGCCGAGCGCACGGCGCACCAGCTCGGTGTCGCGGGCGGCGGCTTCGGTCGTGTAGGCAGCGAACGGGGCCTTGGTGGCAGTGATGCAGGCATGCAGCTCCGCTTCCAGCTGCTTCTCGGTCATGCGCTCCTGTTCCGGCCTGCTCCTGCAATCGAGCTTGCCTGAGCGGCCGGTTCCGCGCTGGTCGATGAACACGATGTCGCGGGTGGCCTGCACCCGGTTGAAGGCGGTCGACAGCAGTCCCACCACGTCGCTGCCGGCCTCGCCGGGGCCGCCTGCCAGGACGAACAGCGGATCGCCGCGGGTGCCGGCACGGTGCGCCGGCGCGACCGTGACGTGCAGTTTCAGCTTGGCGCCGGCCGGCCTGGCATGGTCCAGCGGGACGTCGAGGGTGACGCAGCGCAGGGCATCGACGACGCCGGGGAGGTGGCAGCTGCGGGTGGCGGCGCCGGCATTGGCGGGTGGCGCTGCGCTTGCCATCGATGCTGTCAGCCAGAGGGCGGCAACGGAAAGTAACGATCTTGTCTTCACACAATCTCCTCAAAGGATGCATGCATAGTAGATTGGCATCGTTTTGACGGTCAATGCATAGTTGCACCATCGCATGAATTTATGCGAACGGGGACGGCTTTGCCCTGGGAGAAAGAAGTAGATCAGCTCAGGCGTGGAAAATGCGACAGCTTCCGTCGCCCGCATTGACGGGCCAGCCTCTGTTCGGCTATCATCGTGGGCTTTCCCTTTGCTCGGGGAAGACAATAAGGCAGAGTCCGCTGCAGCAAGGGCGGAACCACCACAGTGAGCATTTAACCTATTTAGGAAGTCATCATGAAAACTTTTTCCGCTAAGGGCCATGAAGTCCAGCGCGACTGGTTGGTGATTGACGCGACGGACTTGGTCCTCGGACGTGTTGCCAGCGAAGTGGCACTCCGACTGCGCGGCAAGCACAAGCCGGAGTTCACTCCGCACGTCGATACCGGCGACTACATCATCGTCGTCAATGCAGGCAAGCTGCGCGTGACCGGCACCAAGGCCACCCAGAAGACCTACTACCGTCACTCGGGCTACCCGGGCGGTATCTACGAAACCAACTTCCTGAAAATGCAACAGCGCTTCCCGGGCCGTGCCCTGGAAAAGGCTGTCAAAGGCATGCTGCCGAAGGGCCCGCTGGGCTATGCAATGATCAAGAAGCTGAAAGTGTACGCGGAAGGTTCGCACCCGCACGCAGCACAGCAACCACAAGCACTGACCCTCTAAGGAACTGACATGATCGGTAACTACAACTACGGCACTGGCCGTCGCAAGAGTGCAGTCGCTCGCGTGTTCATCAAAGCCGGCACCGGCCTGATCGTCGTGAACGGCAAGCCTGCGAACGAATACTTCTCGCGCGAAACCGGCCTGATGGTCATCCGCCAGCCGCTGGAACTGACCGGCAACGTCGAGCGTTTCGACATCAAGGTCAACGTGCACGGTGGTGGTGAGTCGGGCCAGGCAGGCGCCGTCCGCCACGGCATCACCCGCGCCCTGATCGACTACGACGCAGGCCTCAAGGGCGACCTGGCACGTGCCGGTTTCGTCACCCGTGACGCCCGTGAAGTCGAGCGTAAGAAAGTCGGCCTGCGTAAAGCACGCCGCGCAAAGCAGTTCTCGAAGCGTTAATTCGTTTCTGCTGCTACCAGCGCCTCCGGGCGCTGGCTGCGAAAGCCGTCCTCCGCAAGGTGGGCGGCTTTTTATTTTTCCGGCCTCCTTTATGCGCTCTGGATAGCGTTACGGCATATTCATCAGTATTCGCCGATATTCATCTTCCAAGTCATGCATGAATAGCAAAGAATACGGCTTTCCCAACCACTCCAGGAAAGCCCGTCATGAATTTTGGCGAACGACTCAAGCAACTGCGGACTGAAAAGGGGCTGACCCAGCCCCAGTTCGCACAGGTGGCCGGTATCGAGCAGTCTTATCTGTCCAAGCTGGAAAACGACAAGTCGGTGCCCTCCGCCGAGATGTTTTCCACCATCCTCTCCGCGCTGGAGATGGATGCGGCGACCTTCCTCCAGGACGTGGACAGGGACGTGCTGGCCACGACCCTGTGCCACATCCCCGCCGTCACCCAGTTCACTGCCGGGGAGGTGCAGGCCCAGGTCCACCATACTAAGCGCTGGCTGTTCGGCTCGGCGGCGGCATGGATTGTCGGCTTCGCCCTCATGCTGGCGGCGAACGACGGGATCTTTTTTCCAAACAAACTCTACAAGTACACCTCGCCGGGAGTGATCCGCGCCGGCGAAACGGAGAACATCTTCACGACCTGGAGGGAAATCCTGGGGCAGCAAATGGCCGCCAGGATCATCACGCACGAGGACATGGCGAAACAGTCGGCCGAGTTCCTCGCGAAACGCGAGCAGCCGCTGACCGTGGAATGGCCCGACAGCCGCGGGACGGTGTATTACGAGCCAGCGGAAAACGGCCGGCGCCGCTTCGAGCTGATCGATACCAGGCATATCCAGGCACGCGGCAATCGCCTCCTGCAGTACATCGGCGCCGTCGTCTTCGCATGCGGTTTCGTCGGCCTGTTCATCGAATGGCGCCTGCGCCGCCTGAAAAACAAACTCAAATAAAGGAGTCCCCATGTCCCAGATCCGTACTTTCCTCGCCGGCGCCACCACCATGGCCGCCGCCCTGGCCGCCGTCATGACCCTGAGCGGCGCCGCCGATCCGGCACGCCGCGCCAGTTTCGACGAGATCACCGTCGGCCGCATCAACATCGTCGAACCGGACGGCACCAAGCGCATCATCATCTCCAACAAGGCCCAGTTCCCGGGCGACTTCCAGCAGGGCAAGGAAGGCGAGCGTCCGGACCGCCGCAGCTTCGCCGGCATGTTGTTCATCAACGAGGAGGGCACCGAGAACGGCGGCCTGATCCAGAAGGGCAGCATCGGCGCCGACGGCAAGATCGCATCCGGCCTGTCCCTGACCTTCGACCGCTTCCGCCAGGACCAGGCCCTGCAGCTGCTCAACCACGACAGCGCCAACCACCAGCAAACCGCCCTGATCATCAACGATGTTCCCTACCACGGCCTCACCTCGATGGACGACATCAAGCGCTTCCGCGAGGAGAGCCGCAAGCTGCCGCGGCCGGAACAGCAGGCTTACTGGAAGAAGCTGGAGGAGGAAGGGCGCCTGGTCCAGAACCGTATCTGGCTCGGCAACACCGCCGCCAAGGGATCGTCCCTCCAGCTGAAGGACGCGAAAGGGCGGACCCGCATGATGCTGATGGTCTCGGCGGACGGCAAGGCCGAGATCCAGATGCTGGACGAGCAGGGCAGGGTCAGCAAGTCGATTACGCCGGGCGCGACAGACTGAGGGCCTTCCTTCGCTGACAGGGCGGGCGCACGCATTTTTCACCGCTGTTAAAATGCAGCCTCGTCCTGAAAAGGTCATTCACATCACGAAGGAACAGAACATGATCAAAGTTGGCATCGTTGGCGGAACCGGATACACGGGCGTGGAATTGCTGCGGCTGTTGGCCGTGCATCCCGACGTGCAGCTGACCGCGATCACCTCGCGCAAGGAAGACGGCCTGCCGGTGGCCGACATGTTCCCCTCGCTGCGCGGTGTCGTCGACCTGGCCTTCTCGAGTCCGGACAAGGCCGACCTGAGCCAGTGCGACGTGGTGTTCTTCGCCACCCCGCACGGCGTCGCCATGGCCCAGGCCCCGGCGCTGCTGGCGGCCGGCGTCAAGCTCATCGACCTGGCGGCCGACTTCCGCCTGAAGGACCAGGCGACGTTTGAACAGTGGTACAAGATTCCGCACACCGCCCCCGAGCTGATCGAGGAAGCCGTGTACGGCCTGCCGGAACTGAACCGCGAAGACATCAGGAAGGCGCGCCTGGTCGCCAATCCGGGCTGCTACCCGACCACCATGCAGCTCGGCTTCTATCCGCTGCTGAAGGCCGGCATCATCGACGCCGGCAACCTGATCGCCGACTGCAAGTCGGGCGTTTCCGGCGCCGGCCGCAAGGCCGAGATCGGCACGCTGTTCTCGGAATCCAGCGACAACTTCAAGGCCTACGGCGTGCACGGCCACCGCCACACCCCGGAAACCTCGGCCCAGCTGGCGCGCTATACCGACCAGAAGATCGGCCTGATCTTCACCCCCCACCTGGTGCCGATGATCCGCGGCATGCACGCGACCCTGTACGCGCGCCTGACCAAGGACATCGACGACGCGGCCCTGCAGGCCCTGTTCGAGAACGAATACAAGGACAGCCAGTTCGTCGACGTGATGCCCTTCGGCGCGCACCCGGAAACCCGCTCGACCCGCGGCTCGAACATGCTGCGCCTGGCCCTGCACCGTCCGGAAGGCGGCAACACCGTCGTCATCCTGGTAGTGCAGGACAACCTGGTCAAGGGCGCATCCGGCCAGGCCGTGCAGTGCATGAACCTGATGTTCGGCCTCGACGAAGCGACCGGCCTGAAGCAGATCGCGCTGCTGCCGTAATTCCCGTCTCATCTACCGCGCGGGCGCCATGCCCGCGCGCTCTCCCCGTTCGACTCACCCGATCTAGATCAAGGCCGCTCTTGTTGAGCACGGTAAATTGACCGATGCACAGGTTGATTTTCAGCGCCCAAAGGAGAGGTGAATCATGTTCGGTCGACAAGTAAAAAGCGAGATTGACAGCCTGGTCGGCATCTCGGCCCGGATCGAGGGCGACCTGTGCTTCACCGGCGGCCTGCGCATCGACGGCGAGGTGCACGGCAACGTGGTGGCGGCGGACGGCGCCGACAGCATGCTGATCGTGTCCGAGCACGCACGGATCGAGGGCGAGGTGCGCTGCGCCAGCCTGGTGGTCAACGGTTACATCGCCGGATCGGTGTATTCGTCGGAACTCCTTGAATTACAGCCGAAAGGCCGCATACATGGTGATGTCCATTACCGTTTGCTCGAGATGCACGGCGGCGCCCTCGTGACGGGGAAACTGACCCACGAGCCCGTGGGCGAGCCGGTGTTTCATCTATCCGACGCCGAGGTCGGCTCGGCAGCATGAGTTGCGCCAAGGGTCTATAATGGACACCATAGCGTAATTCACGTATTTCACCAGGAGTGTTTCATGACCGCAGTCGCCGAAGTGCAAGAGCACGACACGATCCCAGTTCCGATCAACTTCACCGACAGCGCCGCACAGAAAGTTGCCCAGCTGATCGAGGAAGAGGGCAATCCCGACCTCAAGCTGCGCGTTTTCGTGCAGGGCGGCGGCTGCTCCGGCTTCCAGTACGGCTTCACCTTTGACGAAATCGTCAACGAAGACGACACCACGATGGAAAAGAACGGCGTCCAGCTGCTGATCGATTCGATGAGCTACCAGTACCTGGTCGGCGCCGAGATCGACTACAAGGACGACCTCGAAGGCGCCCAGTTCGTGATCAAGAACCCGAACGCCACCTCGACCTGCGGTTGCGGCTCCTCGTTCTCCGCCTGAGCCCCCAGGCAGCCCGGTGATCCGGGCAGTCGACGGCCCGGTTCATCCGGGCCGTTCCTTTTTGACGGTCCGGCTTGCCCGGACCGTTGACGTTTACGCAGGATACAGCGCGCCCAGGATGCGCGGACCACGTGCGCCCGTGACGGCCGGCAGGTTGCCCGGCTCCCGCTGCAGGAAGCGGTAGCCCAGCCAGGCAAAGGCCAGCGCCTCGACCCGGTTCGGCGCGATGCCGAGCGCCGCCGTCGATTCCACCCGCGCGCCGCCCAGCGCCGCGCCGATCTCGCCCAGCAGGGTGGCGTTGTAGGCGCCGCCGCCGCACACGTACACCGCATCCACGCCCGCATGTTCGGCGCGGATCGCCTGCGCGATCGTCACGCCCGTCAGCCGGGTCAGGGTCGCCATGACATCCGCCGGCGCCAGCGCGCCGAATCCCTGCAGCCTGGCATCCAGCCATGCATCGTGGAACAGGTCGCGGCCGGTGCTCTTGGGGGCCGGCTGGCGGAAATAGGGCTCGTCCAGCAGCACATCCAGCAGCGGTCCGTGCACGCTGCCGCTGGCGGCCCAGGCGCCGTCTTCGTCATAGGGCTTGCCCAGGTGGCGGCCGATCCACAAATCCATCAGCACATTGCCCGGGCCGGTGTCGAAACCGGTCACGCGGCCGTCGCCATGCAGCACGCTGATGTTGCCGATCCCGCCAATGTTGACCACCACGCGTGCCGTACCCGGCTTGCCGAAGGCGGCCTCGTGGAAGGCCGGCACCAGCGGCGCGCCCTGGCCGCCGGCGGCGATGTCGCGGCTGCGAAAATCGGCGACGACGTCGATCCCGGTCAGCTCGGCCAGCAGGGCAGGGTTGTTGGTCTGGCGGGTGAAGCCGAGTTCCGGGCGGTGACGGATGGTCTGGCCGTGCACGGCCACCGCCGCGACCGGCCCGCCGGCCGCCGGCAGCAGCTGGCGCACGCAGTCGGCATAGCACAGGGCCAGGTCGTTCGCGGCCAGCGCCTCGCGCTCGAGTTCGTTCTCGCTGGCGGCCTGCAGCGCCATCAGCTCGCTGCGCAGTTCGGCGGGGAAGGGCGTGAAGGCGGCGGCGGCGGTGCGGATGCTGCCGCCGGCGAAGTCGGCCAGCACGCCGTCCACGCCGTCCAGGCTGGTGCCGGACATCAGGCCGATATACAAGGAAGGGGTCTCGCTCATGTGCTCTCGCATGGAATAGGCAGCCCAGGCAGGGCTGGCCGGTCATGCAGTCTAAACGGTCGAGGCAAAAAGCGGAAGCCGGCGGGGACAAGGCGTTCGGTGCGAATATTGGAGGATTTTTGGCGCGGGCAGCCGTGCTATCTTCTCGTCCTTATTTCTTACGCTCTAGCATCATGTACACAAGACTCCGTGCCTGCCTCGCTCTTGCCCTTGCGCTTCCCGCCATGATCGCCAGCGCCCAGACGGCCCAGCAGCCCCAGCAGCCCCGGGTGATCCGGATCACGACCACCTACAGCTGCGGGTCCAGCCCGGCAGGCCAGTGCCCTTTCCTCCTGTACACCTCCGACTGCAAGGAAGCGGGGGCCAGGAACGGTCATCCCTCGCTGGTGTGCACCCATGAGGTATTCGCGGAATTCAGCCTGAAGCCGGGCGAATCGAAGACCTTCGACAGGATACCGCCCGGGGTCAAGCAATGCCAGCCGCGCAATGGCCGGCTGGTCTTCCCCGACTGCATGCTCTAGGACATGCATGAGCAGCTACGATAGGGCAAACTGTAGTCGCCTTCCGTGAAGCTGTAGTCGAACCATACCGGTGGCTCATCTCTATATAGATAGTGTGCTTACGGGCGCGCCGCGAAGAATTGGGTGTCGACGCTGTGGCGTGGCATGCCGAGCTGTTCCGGCTTCTTCATCAGGTAGTCGAAGCCGCCGCGCTCGCCCTTCAGGGCGCCATTCAGGAAGTTCAGGACATAACGGCTGGCCAGGGCATAGGACTGGGCGATTTCGTCACGGGTGTAGTCGCCGAAATCGAGCGGATCGAGGCGCAGGTAACTGGTGCCGAAATACACATGCTCCATCGCATACATCGTCACCAGGTAAACGTCGGCGCCAGTCATCTTCTGCAGGATGCTGCCCGAATGGTCCGGCTTGAACTTCAGTCCGCGCTCGAAAGGCGGCGGCCGCTGGGCCAGGTAGAGCAGGGACGTGCGCAGCTGTTCCGGCTTCAGGTAAGGCACTTTCTCCAGCATCGCGTGGCGGTAGCGCACCGTGCCGTCCAGGCAGACCAGGGCCTTGATGCGCTCGTCCTGGGCCGCGGCCAGCACATTGGCCATGCCGCCCCAGGAAAAGCCGGCCACGGCCAGGCGGCTGGCGTCGGCCTGTGGCAGCGATTGCACGTAATTCACCAGGAAGCGGATGTCGGCCGCCTGCGCTTCGGCGTGCACCAGGTCGTCCTTCTGCCAGCGCTCGTCGACACCCAGGGCCGGGCTGGCGATCACGAGATAGCCATGGCTAGCCAGAAATTCCATCATCTCGGCATTCTCGAACACATTGCTGCTGATGCTCGGAGAATAAATCACCACCGGATACTTGCCCGGTAGCGCCTTCGCATCGCGCACGGCCCAGCGCACATCCTTGCGCTCCACAGCGAGCTGTGCGTCACGTTTACCTTCGGTAACGAATTTCAGCCACTCCGCCAGCACCTTGTTCCGTTCCGCAGGGGAACGGGTGAAATCGTCGTCCCAGCCCAGCAGCTGGAGGTAGTCGTCGTAGCGCATCGGCTTCCCGCCTTTAACCGCCGGATACCAGATGGCGGTCTGGATCGGGCGCGGCTTGCGTACATCCTGCGGCGCCGTCGCAGGATAGCTGCGGCTCGGGTCCACCTGCTCGATCACGCGGAAACCGACTGCGAAACTGCCCGGCTTGTTAAGGAAGGGGAAAGCCTCCTGGGCGCTGGATGTCGCGCTGGCGAGAGCGAACAGAATGAATGCAATAAGCCTGAGCATCATCGTCTCCGTGTAGATTGTTGTTCAGCTACTCTAGCATTGAAATGCAAAAAAAAGTTCCATCAGATAGCAATTAAATTGCCATTGTGAGGAATTTATGACTGCCGCATAAAGGAGGGTGCAAAAGCAAACGCCCCGCGGCATCGAGGATGCGGCGGGGCGTTGAGGGGAGAGGAAGCGCTTAGCGTGCTGCCATCGCGTTGCCGCTCGGTGCCAGCAGCGAGAAGCGGTGGTTCATCTCGGCGGCGGCCATGCGGAAGCGGGCCAGTTCGGCCTGGCTCAGCGGCTGCTGGGCCAGCGATTTGAACTTTTCCGGATTCTGGGCCTGGCCTGCGACGCGGAACTCATAGTGCAGGTGCGGGCCGGTCGACCAGCCGGTCGAGCCGACGTAGCCGATCACCTGGCCCTGGCTGACCTTGCTGCCCTTGCGCATGCCCGGAGCGAAACGGCTCATGTGGGCGTAGGCGGTGCTGTAGCCTGACCAATGCTTGAGGACGACCTGGTTGCCGTAGCCGCCGCTGTTGCCGGCGAAGTCGACGGTTCCTTCCGCGACCGCGCGGATCGGCGTGCCGGTCGAGGCCGCGTAGTCGACGCCCTTGTGCGCTTTCCACTTGCCCGAGAGCGGGTGCACGCGCATCGAGAAGCCCGAGGAGATCCGGGAGAACTGCAGCGGCGACTTGAGGAAGGCTTTCTTCAGCGCCTTGCCGTCCAGGCTGTAATAACCGCCCTGCTTGGTGACCGGGTCTTCGTACCAGACCGACTGATAGGCCACGCCGCGGTTGACGAATTCGCCTGCCAGGATGCGGCCGGTCTTGACCAGTTCGCCGTCCAGCCAGAAGGTTTCGTACACAACATTGAAACGGTCGCCACGCTTGATGTCCGAGCGGAAGTCGATGTTGGTCGAGAACATCTCGATCATCTGGTTGACCACCGAGTCCGGCATGCTGCCGCCGTCCACGTTCGAATCGGTCGCCGAGTACAGCGAGCTCTGGATTTCGCGCGAACGCATTTCGACGCGGCGCTCGAGCTTGGCTGGTGCCTCGATGGCGACGAATTTCTCGCCCCGACGCTCGACCGTGACCTGACGTGCATCGCCACTCTTGCCGTCGGTGAGCGTGGCGCGCAGCGACAGCAGCAGGCCATGTTCATCGGTTTCGGCCTGGATGCGCTTGCCGTTCTTGAGCGACAGCAGGCGGCGGGCGGTCTTGTCGGTGCGGACGAATTTCTGGGCGTCGGCGTCGTCGACGCCAAGGCGGTTGAAGAGGGAGCCGAGCGAATCGCCTGGGCGGATACGCTCCTCGTGGATGAATTGCTGCTCGTCTTGCTGGAGGGCGGCGATCTGGTCTGCGAGGTTCGGTAGTTCCAGATTCTGCTCGATCGACTTGACGGGCATGTCTGCCGCATCAGGGGTGATCGGGGCCACGCCGATGGCGCCGAAGGCGCACATGCTCATGAACGCAGCGCCGGCGCTGAGAATACGCGCCTTGCGGGTCCGGGGCATCAGCTGAAGCAGGCTTTGACGGGTGATTTTCTGTAAAGGGTTCATGCAATCAGTTAAAATTTGCGGCTGAACTTCCAGGATTCCATTTCTTATCGTTCTGCAAAGTTTTCTGCAAGAAACTTAAAATGGATCGTGAATTATACCAAAAGAAGTGGTCCTACAACCGCTTTGGCTAATTTCCTACAAGAATTTATGACTTCTACTGAAGCGCCCGGCAGCGGCGTGCAAACCAAATCTTCCGCTTCCCTGCCGTTGACGGACAAGGTGCTCGAGGCGCTGGCCATCACCAAGCGCGGTGTCGATGAACTGCTGATCGAGAGCGAATTCGCCCAGAAACTGGCGCGTTCCGAACAGTCGGGCAAGCCGCTGCGCATCAAGCTGGGCCTGGACCCGACCGCGCCGGACTTGCACCTCGGCCATACCGTGGTGCTCAACAAGATGCGCCAACTGCAAGACCTGGGCCACCAGGTGATTTTCCTGATCGGTGATTTCACCTCGATGATCGGCGACCCTTCGGGCCGCAATGCCACGCGTCCGCCGCTGACGCGCGAGCAGGTCGAGGAAAACGCGATGACGTACTTCCGCCAGGCTTCATTGGTGCTGGACGCGGCGCGCACGGAGATCCGTTACAACTCGGAATGGTGCGATCCGCTCGGTGCGCGCGGCATGATTCAGCTCGCTTCGCGCTACACCGTGGCCCGGATGATGGAGCGTGATGATTTCACCAAGCGCTACAAGAGTGGGACACCGATTGCGGTGCATGAGTTCCTGTACCCTTTGATGCAGGGCTACGACTCGGTCGCTTTACAGGCAGACCTGGAACTTGGGGGCACCGACCAGAAATTCAACCTCCTTGTTGGGCGCGAACTTCAAAAAGATTATGGCCAGGAGCAGCAGTGCATCCTGACCATGCCCCTGCTCGAGGGCCTGGACGGCGTCGAAAAGATGTCGAAATCCAAGAACAACTACATCGGCATCACCGAAGCCCCGAACACCATGTTCGGCAAGCTGATGAGCATTTCGGACGACATGATGTGGAAGTACTACGATCTGCTGTCCTTCCGCTCGATCGCCGACATCGCCGGAGTCAAGGCCGAGGTCGCCGGCGGCGCCAACCCACGCGATGCGAAAGTGGCGCTGGGCAAGGAAATCGTCGCGCGCTTCCACTCGGCCCAGGCGGCCGACGATGCGCTCGCCGACTTCGTCAACCGCTCCAAGGGCGGCATCCCGGACGAGGTGCCGGAAGTCAGCCTGTCCGGCGCGCCGCTGGGCGTGGCCCAGTTGCTGAAGCAGGCCGGCCTGTGCGCGTCGACGTCGGAAGCCATGCGCATGGTCGACCAGGGCGGCGTGCGCATCGACGGCGCGGTCGTCAGCGACAAGGGTCTGCAGGTCGAGGCCGGCACGTTCGTCATGCAGGTGGGCAAGCGCAAATTTGCGCGCGTGACCCTGGCATGATTGGTTTGTTGCAACGTGTCAGCGAGGCCAGCGTGCGCGTCGACGGCGAGACCGTCGGCGCCATTGGCCCCGGCCTGATGGTGCTGGTGTGCGCCGAAAAGGGCGACACCGAGCGCGAAGCCGAGGCCCTGCTGGCCAAGCTGCTGACTTACCGCGTGTTTTCCGACGATGCCGGCAAGATGAACCGCAGCATCACGGACACCGGCGGCGGCCTGCTGCTGGTGCCGCAGTTCACCCTGGCGGCGGATACGAAATCGGGCACGCGCCCGTCCTTTTCGCCGGCGGCGGCACCGGAAGACGGGCGGCGCCTGTTCGACCATGTCGTGCGACAAGCCCGCGAACGTCATGGCATTGTCGAGACCGGCAAATTCGGCGCGGACATGAAAGTTTCGCTCGTCAACGACGGTCCTGTCACTTTCTGGCTGCAGGTTGATCCTGTCTCAATGGTGCTTGCGCAGCGTTGAAACCCGCGCCGCCATAACAGGTCAATAGCTAGAAGGCTGGGAGGACGTATGCGAATCTGGAGCGACTCATTTACCGAAGGCGGGGTGATCCCGCCGCAATGCGCGTTTGCGGTCATCGATCCCGGCAGCCACGTCAAGCTGTCCAGCAACCGCAATCCCCATATCGCCTGGGACGATGTGCCTGCGGGCACCAAGTCCCTGGTGCTGATCTGCCACGACCCCGACGTGCCATCCGTCGGCGACGACGTCAACCAGGACGGCAAGACCGTGCCGGACGCGCTGCCGCGGGTGGACTTCTTCCACTGGTCGCTGGTGGATATCCCGGTCGCGCTCAAATCCCTGGAAGAGGGTAGGTTCTCCGACATGGTGACGCCGCATGGCAAGCCGGGCCCGCTGCTGCCTTTTACCATCAAGAACGGCACCGAGCACCAGCTGCGTCAGGGCATCAACGACTACACCGGCTGGTTCGCGAGCGACCCCGACATGGCGGGCGAGTATTACGGGTATGATGGCCCCTGTCCGCCATGGAACGACGAACGGGTGCATACCTATGTGTTTACGCTGTATGCGCTCGACATCCCGCGCCTGCCGCTGGTAGGCCGCTTCACCGGCCCGGAACTGCGCCTGGCGATCCGCGGCCATATCCTGGACGAGGCGCGCACCTTCGGGGTGTATTCGCTGAATCCCGACGTCGCATCAACACTGTCAACCTAGACGCCCGGAGGTTCGGGCGACGAACCTCATGCCTGTAATAAACGAACAAACTGCCACAATTATCCTCCTGATTCGCCACGGCGAGACCGCCTGGAACGCCGAAAAGCGGCTCCAGGGGCACCTCGACATCGCCCTCAATGCCGAGGGCGAGCGCCAGGCCGCGTTGCTGGGCGCGGCGCTCGCGGCTGAGCGGATCGACCACATCGTGTCCAGCGACCTGCAACGCGCGCGCCAGACTGCCGAGGCCATTGCCCGCAGCCGTGCTGCGCAGGTGGGCACCGATCCTGCCTTGCGCGAGCGCTGCTATGGCGGCTTCGAAGGCTTGCTGTACAGCGAGATCGCGGCGCGCTTCCCGCTCGAGTTCGCGGCCTGGCAGGCGCGCGACGTCGATGCCGTGCTGCCGCCGGGGAAGAACGCCGGCGAGAGCTTCCGCGCATTTTATGAGCGGACCACCGGCGCGATCGCAGCGCATGCGGCGGCGCATCGGGGCAAGACCATCGCGCTGGTGGCGCACGGCGGGGTGCTGGAATGCGCCTATCGCCAGGCGCTGGGGCTGTCGCTGGAGACGCCGCGCGACTTCAAGGTGCTGAATGCGAGCGTGAACCGGTTCGTGGTGGAGCAGGGGGCGCTGCGGCTGCTGAGCTGGGGAGAGGTGGGGCACCTTCAGCCGGCTGTGCTGGATGATTTGTCCTGAGCGTCTACCCCCACCAGGCACCCCTGCCAATATCACACACGCAACAATACCCAAAATTCTGCCGCTATTTTGAGCAGCGAATGAGGTAAAATACTAGGTTCCCCGAGAAACTTTAGAACTTTTCCGCTGTGCAAATCGGTCCTTACATCCTGCGTAACAATGTCTTCGTCGCCCCCATGGCCGGGGTGACGGACCGCCCGTTCCGCCAGCTGTGCAAGCAGCTGGGCGCCGGCTACGCGGTGTCCGAGATGGCGGCCTCGAACCCACGCCTGTGGGCCAGCGAGAAGACCTCGCGCCGTACCGACCACGCCGGGGAAATGGAGCCGAAGGCGGTGCAGATCGCCGGCGCCGACCCGAAAGACCTGGCCGACTGCGCGAAGTTCAACGTCGAGCGCGGCGCCCAGATCATCGACATCAACATGGGTTGCCCGGTGAAGAAGGTCTGCAACAGCTGGTGCGGTTCCGCGCTGCTGCAGCACGAAGACCTGGTCGAGCGCATCCTGCACGCCGTGGTGGAAGCGGTCGACGTCCCCGTCACCCTGAAGTTCCGTACCGGCTGGGACCGCCAAAACAAGAACGCCCTGCGCATTGCCCGCATGGCGGAACAGGCCGGCATTGCGATGCTGACCCTGCACGGCCGCACCCGCGCCGACGGCTACAAGGGCGAGGCCGAATACGACACCATCCGCGCCGTCAAGGCGGCGGTCGGGATCCCGGTGGTCGCCAATGGCGACATCACCACGCCGGAAAAGGCGAAGTTCGTGCTCGATTACACCGGCGCCGACGCCGTCATGATCGGCCGCGCCGCCCAGGGCCGGCCCTGGATCTGCCGCGAGATCGACCATTACCTGCGCACCGGCGAGCATTTGCCGGCGCCGCTGGTCGAAGAAGTACGCGGCCTGATGAACGAACACCTGCCGGCGCACTATGCCTTCTATGGCGAGTACGTCGGCGTGCGTACCGCCCGTAAACACATCGGGTGGTATGTGCAGGACTTGCCGGGCGGCGAAGAATTCCGCCAGCGCATGAACCTGCTGGAATCGACTGCCGAGCAACTGGCTGCGGTCGACGCCTTTTTCAAATTACAACTCCGGCATGGCGAGCGGTTACAATACCGGCCCGCTCATCCTGCCGATGAGGCGATGGCAGCATAAGCACAAGTAATAGCACCATAAAAAGCAGTCATAAGAACCAGAACAAAACGGGGACACGCTGCGTCAAAAACGCGGCGAGCAATCATTAACCAGGATGAAGCAGCAGAGAACATGAGCAAAGAAAGTATCCAGGAAGTCGTCCAGAAAAGCCTCGAGGACTATTTCAACGATCTGGGCGAGCAGAAACCGACGAACATCTACGACATGATGGTCCTGACGGTGGAAAAGCCGGTCCTGGAAGTGGTCATGACGCGCGCCGACGGCAACCAGTCGCATGCGGCGCAGATGCTGGGCATCAACCGGAATACTTTGCGCAAGAAACTCCAGGAGCACGGGCTCCTCTAAGCTCCTTTGCATGGCGTGGCCGTGCGTCTGGGCGCGGCCGGTTCGCCGTCCGCCGCCTTGTCTATATGACGGGCGCAAGAATTTTCAACCACAGGCCTCACCATGATCAAACAAGCACTGATTTCCGTTTCCGACAAAACCGGCGTCCTCGATTTCGCGAAGGCCCTGGCTGGCCTCGGCGTCAACATCCTGTCCACCGGCGGCACCGCCAAGCTGCTGCAGGAAAATGGCGTGCAGGTTACTGAAGTCGCCGACTACACCGGTTTCCCGGAAATGCTCGACGGCCGGGTCAAGACCCTGCACCCGAAAGTGCACGGCGGCATCCTGGCGCGCCGCGACCTGCCCGAGCACGTCGCCAAGCTCGACGAGCACGGCATTCCGCAGATCGACATGGTCGTGGTCAACCTCTATCCCTTCCAGCAGACCGTCGCCAAGGACGAGTGCTCGCTGGACGACGCGATCGAGAACATCGACATCGGCGGCCCGACCATGCTGCGCTCGGCTGCCAAGAACCACCGCGACGTGGTGGTGATCGTTGATCCGGCCGACTACGGCGTGGTGCTGGCGGAGATGAAGGGCACCGGGACCCAGGCCGGCCCGGTGAGCTACGAGACCAAGTTCCGCCTCGCCAAGAAAGTGTTCGCCCACACCGCCCAGTATGACGGCGCGATCACCAATTACCTGACCAGCCTGGGCGAAGACCGCCTGCACGCGACGCGTTCGAGCTATCCGCAGACCCTGAACCTCGGCTTCGAGAAGGTCCAGGACATGCGCTACGGCGAGAATCCGCACCAGGGCGCCGCCTTCTACCGCGACCTGGTCGCCACCCCGGGCGCGCTGGCCAACTACCGCCAGCTGCAGGGCAAGGAACTCTCGTACAACAACATCGCCGATGCCGATGCGGCCTGGGAATGCGTCAAGTCGCTCGGCGGCCTGGGCCAGCCGGCCGGCTGCGTGATCGTCAAGCACGCCAACCCTTGCGGCGTGGCGATCGGCGTCGATGCGCTGGACGCCTACTCGCGCGCACTGCAGACCGACCCGACCTCGGCCTTCGGCGGCATCATCGCCTTCAACGTCGAAGTCGACGGCCGCGCCGCGGAAGCGCTGGCCAAGCTGTTCGTGGAAGTGCTGATCGCACCGTCGTTCACCGCGGAGGCGCGCCAGATCATGGCGGCCAAGCAGAACGTGCGCCTGCTCGAGATTCCGCTGGGCGAAGGCCAGAACGCCTATGACCTCAAGCGCGTCGGCGGCGGCGTGCTGGTGCAGGCGTCGGATGCGAAGAACGTCGGCCTCGGCGAACTGCGCGTGGTCAGCAAGAAGCAGCCAACCCAGCAGCAGCTGCAGGACCTGATGTTCGCCTGGCGCGTGGCCAAGTTCGTCAAGTCGAACGCCATCGTGTTCTGCGCCAACGGCATGACCCTGGGCGTCGGCGCTGGCCAGATGAGCCGCATCGACTCGGCCCGCATCGCCTCGATCAAGGCGCAGAATGCAGGCCTGTCCCTGAGCGGTTCGGCGGTGGCTTCGGACGCCTTCTTCCCGTTCCGCGACGGCCTGGACGTGGTGGTCGATGCGGGCGCGACCTGCGTGATCCACCCGGGTGGCTCGATGCGTGACCAGGAAGTCATCGATGCGGCGGATGAGCGTGGCGTCGTGATGCTGTACACGGGTACCCGTCACTTCCGTCACTGATTGTTGCAGAGTGGACGGCGAGGCCGTCCACCTGACGTGGCAAGCTCCACCACATTACTGTGTTTTTGCACAGTATTTTTCCCACGAACACCCGCCAGCCGTATATCATTCCACAATGATTATCCTCGGCATCGACCCGGGCCTGCGTACGACGGGGTTTGGCGTCATTGAAAAACACGGTACGAAACTGCGCTACATCGCGTCCGGCACCATCAAGACCGGTACCGAAGGCGCGTTGCCGCCGCGCCTCAAGGTCATCCTGAAGGGCGTGGGCGAAATCGTCTCCGCCTACCAGCCCGGCTGCGCGGCCATCGAAAAAGTCTTCGTCAACGTCAATCCACAGTCCACGCTGCTGCTGGGGCAGGCGCGCGGTGCGGCCATCACGGCCCTGGTCGGGGCCGACCTCGACGTCGCCGAGTACACGGCGGTGCAGGTCAAGCAGGCCGTGGTCGGCACCGGCAAGGCCGCCAAGGCCCAGGTGCAGGACATGGTCGCGCGCCTGCTCAAGCTGCCGGGCCTGCCCGGCACCGACGCCGCCGACGCCCTCGGCGTGGCGATCTGCCACGCCCACAGCATCGATACGCTGTCGATGATCGGCGCGCTGTCGCCGGCTACGGCGACCCTGCGCATGAAACGCAGCCGCCTCGTCTAAAGAACAAAAGGAACAACGATGATCGGTCGTCTCTCCGGAATCCTGCTCGAAAAAGCGCCGCCGCACGTGCTGGTGGACTGCAATGGCGTCGGCTATGAAGTCGACGTGCCGATGAGCACCTTCTACAACCTGCCGCACACCGGCGAAAAAGTGGTGCTGTTCACCCACCTCATCGTGCGCGAGGATGCGCACCTGCTGTTCGGCTTCGGCAGCGCCTCCGAGCGCGCGCTGTTCCGCCAGCTGATCAAGATCACCGGCATCGGCGCGCGCATGGCCCTGGCCATCCTGTCGGGCATGTCGGTGGCCGACCTGTCGCAGGCGGTCACGCTGCAGGAAGCCGGGCGCCTGGTGAAGATCCCCGGCATCGGCAAGAAGACCGCCGAGCGCCTGCTGCTGGAACTGAAGGGCAAGCTGGGCGCCGACATCGGCGTGGTCGGCGGCGTCGTGCGCGACGACGCCCAGGTCGACGTGCTCAATGCGCTGGTCGCTTTGGGGTATTCTGACAAGGAAGCGCTCCTCGCCATCAAGAACATGCCGGCCGGCGCAAGCGTTTCCGACGGCATCAAGTTCGCACTCAAGGCACTTTCTAAAGCATGAGCATCCAGACCGACAATTTCACCGAGCAGCGCGTGATCGACGCGGCCCCGGCCTCGCCCAACGAGGAGGCGATCGAACGCGCCTTGCGGCCGAAGCAGCTGGAGGAGTACGTCGGCCAGGAAAAGATCCGCGACCAGCTCGAAATCTTCATCCACGCCGCCCGCAAGCGCCGCGAAGCGCTCGACCACACGCTGCTGTTCGGCCCGCCGGGTCTCGGCAAGACCACGCTGGCGCACATCATCGCGCGCGAGATGGGCGTCAACCTGCGCCAGACTTCCGGTCCGGTACTGGAGCGTCCGGGCGATCTCGCCGCTCTTTTGACCAACCTCGAGCCGAACGACGTGCTGTTCATCGACGAGATCCACCGCCTGTCGCCGGTGGTCGAAGAGATCCTGTATCCGGCGCTCGAGGACTACCAGATCGACATCATGATCGGCGAGGGCCCGGCCGCGCGTTCCGTGAAGCTCGACCTGCAGCCCTTCACCCTGGTCGGCGCCACCACCCGCGCCGGCATGCTGACCAACCCGCTGCGCGACCGCTTCGGCATCGTCGCCCGCCTCGAGTTCTACAACGTCGAGGAGCTGACCAAGATCGTCACTCGCAGCGCCGCGCTGCTCGAAGCCCCGATCAAGGAAGAGGGCGCGCGCGAGGTCGCCAAGCGGGCACGCGGCACGCCGCGTATCGCCAACCGCCTGCTGCGCCGCGTGCGCGATTATGCGGAAGTGAAGGGCAATGGCGAGATCACGATCGAGATGGCCGACCGCGCCCTCAAGATGCTCGACGTCGACACGGTCGGCTTCGACGTCATGGACCGCAAGCTGCTGGAAGCGGTGCTGTTCAAGTTCAATGGCGGCCCGGTCGGCATCGGCAACCTGGCGGCGGCGATCGGCGAAGCGGCCGACACCATCGAGGACGTGCTCGAACCCTATCTGATCCAGCAGGGCTACCTGCAGCGCACCCCGCGCGGACGGATCGCCACGCCGCTGGCCTACCAGCACTTCGGTGTCACCGCGCCGCGCATCAGCCCGACCGGCGACCTGTGGGATAACCTGTCGCCGGGCTAAGGACGGCCTGCCGTCCCTGGCCAGCCGAGCGACGCCGCACGGCGCAGGCTGGCCTTGACCACCAGGCGGTGGAACGGGGCGATGACGAACAAATAGGTCCGTCCCAACAGCTTGTGGCAATGGACGACGGTCGTCACCGTCACGTCGTGCGGGCCGCGCAGGACCGACAGCCTGAAATCGAGATGCCTGTCGTCCTCGCCCAGCACGATCTCGGTCTCGCTCCGGCTGTAGACGCGGAAGATGCCGACCCGCTCGTCCTTCTCCCTACCGGCAAGCGCGGCCAGGTCCCTGGCGGTTTTCAGGCCAAAGCAGGCGACTACCGCGTCCCGCACCTGTGTGAGCCAGCCGACCCAGGCCGGCTGGTGCGCGACGATGAAGCGGGCCAGCAACTCCGGGTCGCGCGATGCCTCCGCGGGAAGCCCGATCGCGAATGCATCCGCGAGATGGACCGATGGATAGGTGTGGATCACGCCGGACTGGGCGGGGAGGGTAACCGGCCTTGCAACGGTGGCTTCGATTGGCATGCTTGCAGTATGCAGCGCAAGCACCATGGGATCAATGCGCACCGCATGAGGGCGACGTTTTCATGCTGCTGCCGGCATGACAAATGTCATGACAAACCGATGGCGCCTGCTTCTGGCGGCGCCATCGTCGTTTTCGCATACTGGCTTCACACCAACCCATGCGAGGAACGTATGAAGCCCACCGTCCTGAAAGTCCTGTCCGCCGCCGCCATCCTGCTGCTGGCCGCCTCCGCCAATGCCGCGCCAACCCTGGTGCAGGACGTGCGCGTCTTCGACGGCGAGCGCGTGCACGAGCGCCGTTCGGTCCTGTTCGACAAGGGCGTCATCGTCGATGCGAATCATCGCGGCGCAGTCCCCAGCGGCGCGCGTGTGATCAGCGGCGCCGGCCGCACGCTGCTGCCGGGCTTCATCGACGCCCACACGCACGCCTTCCGCCTGCATGAACTGCCGGTACTGTTCGGCGTGACCACCCAGATCGACATGTTCACCGACATCGGCATGATGAAGAAGGCGAAGCAGGAGATGGCGCAAGGCCACAACCATGCCCACGCCGACCTGTTCTCGGCCGGCACCCTGGTCACGGCGCCGAACGGCCACGGCACCCAGTTCGGCATCGCCATCCCAACCATCACCAAACCGGAAGAAGCGCAGGCCTTCGTCGACGCCCGCATCGCCGAAGGCTCGGACTTCATCAAGATCGTCATGGAAGGCGGCCATGGCTTCAAGTCGCTCGACCTGGCCACCGCGACAGCCGTGATCGCCGCGGCCCACAAGCGCGGCAAGCTGGCGGTGGTCCACATCGGCAACGAGAAGGATGCGCGTGCCGTGCTCGAAGCCGGCGCGGACGGCCTGGTGCACCTGTTCCCGGGCGGCTCGGCCGATGCCGAGGGCCTCGCAAAACTGGCCGCCGGCCGGGGCGCCTTCGTGATCCCGACCTTCGCGGTCCTGGAGAGCATGGCCGCCTTCCGCGGCGACGACCTGCTCGCCAACCCGGCCTTCGCCGCCTTGCTCGACAAGGATGGGCAGGCGCCGCTGAAGGCGCGTTACGGTAACGAGGCGAAGCCGGGACTGCTGGTGGCCCCGAAGCTGGTCACCGCCGCGATGATCAAGGCCGGCGTGCCGGTGCTGGCCGGGACCGACGCCGGCAATCCGGGCACCCAATACGGCATCAGCATGCACCGCGAACTGGCGGCGCTGGTCGAAGCCGGCCTCACGCCGTCACAGGCGCTCACGGCCGCCACCAGCGCACCGGCCAAGGCCTTCAAACTGGGACAGCGCGGCCGCATCGAGAAGGGCTACAAGGCCGACCTGCTGCTGGTCGAGGGCAACCCGGCAGCCGACATCCTCGCCACGCGCCGCATCGTCGAGGTGTGGAAGGATGGCGAGAGCGTCAAGGGCCTGGCCGAAGGGCAGCGCCTGCAGGTGGCCAAGGCGGCGCTCGAGGCGCAAAAGGGCGGCGGCGTCCAGGCCTTGCCGGCGGACGGCCGCATCAGCCACTTCAGCGAGAAGCGCCTGGCCAGTCCCTTCGGCATGGGCTGGGGACCGTCGACCGACAGCTTCGCCGGCGGCAAGTCCACCGTGAAGCTGGCCCCGCAGCCGGCGCTGCCGGGCGGCCAGGTGCCGCTGGCGATCGATGCGAAGGTGGCGCCGGGACTACCGTTTGCCTGGTCTGGCGTAGCCTTCATGCCGGGCGCGCAGCCGATGCAGCCGGCCAACCTGAGCGGCGCCAAGCTGGTGCGCTTCAAGGTGCGCGGAGACGGCAAGACCTACCAGATGATCGCCATGTCGCAGGGCGTGCAGATGCCGGGCGCGAAAAGCTTCACCGCCGGGCCGGAGTGGACCGAGGTGACGATCCCCTTCAGCGAGCTGAAAGGCATCGATCCGGCGGCCATCGTCATGTTAGGATTCAACGCCGGCCCGCAGCCGGGCGACTACCGCTTCGAGATCGCCGACGTACGCCTGCTGGACCGCTAACCCTCACGATCGATCGCGATGAACAAGATCAGGCAAGTGCTCGCCGGGCCGTGGATCCCGTCCGAGCACGGCAAGATGCCCTACTTCTGGCTGGGCAGCCTCGGCTACCTGGGCTGGAAGTACGTCTACGCGGCGCCCGGCGCGCTGGAGCTGGCCATGCTGGCCCTGACGCTGGCGGTGTTCCTGCCGCTGTACTGCGCCAGCTACTGGGTGAGCGGCTGGCGCACGGTCGGCTGCATGCTGGCGGGCTGCCTGATCGGCGCGGCCTGGGTGCGCTGGAACGTGGGCGCGGCGAGCTTCTTCATCTTCGCCGCGGCCGCTGCCGCCGGACTGCGGCAGATGCGGCACGCCATGCTGGCGATCGCCGGCGTGGTCCTGCTTGGACTGCTCGCCTCGCTCCAGGTCGACCACCCGCAGATGCGCATGATGTTCCTGATGCCGATCCTGACCATCACGCTGCCGGTGGGCGTCGGCGCCGTCATGGATGCGCGCCTGCGCCGCTCGCGCCAGGCGCTGCTGCGCAAGCAGGAAGAGGTCGAGCACATGGCGACCATCGCCGAGCGCGAGCGCATCTCGCGCGACCTGCACGACCTGCTCGGGCATTCGCTGTCGCTGATCGCGCTGAAGGCGGAACTGGCGCGCAAGCTGGTGCACCGCGATCTCGATGCCTGTGCGCGCGAGGTCGGCGACATCGAGACCAGCGCGCGCCAGGCGCTGGCCGAAGTGCGCGCCGCCGTCACCGGCTATCGCGAGAAGGGCCTGGCCCATGCGCTGGCAAGCGCGCGCGCCAGCCTGGCCGCGGCCGAGGTCCAGCTGGACGAACAGGTGGAGCGCTTCGACCTGGCCCCGGCCGCCGAGAACGTGGTGGCGCTGGCGCTGCGCGAAGCCGTCACCAACGTGGTGCGCCATGCCGGCGCCAAGCGCTGCAGCGTCTCGCTGGCGCTGGAACACGGCGTGGCCGTGCTGCGCATCGCCGACGACGGCCAGGCGCGCAGCGAGGCCGACATCCGGCACGGCAACGGCTTGTGCGGCATGCGCGAACGCGCCGCCTCGGTCGGCGGCAGGCTGGCGCTACGCGCGCGCGCCGGCCTTGAACTCGAACTGCGCGTCCCTGCGGGAGTCACTACATGACGATTCGGATACTGCTGGCCGAAGACCAGAACCTGGTCCTCGGCGCCATGGCCGCGCTGCTGCGGCTGGAGCCCGACTTCGACGTCGTCGGCGCCGCCACCAACGGGCGCGAAGCCTTGGCGCTATGCGAAGAGCTGGCGCCCGACATCGTCCTGACCGACATCGAGATGCCCCTGATGACCGGGCTGGAACTGGCGGCGCAGCTGAAGGAACGGCGCCTGCCGCCGAAAGTCATCGTGGTGACCACCTTCGGGCGCAGCGGCTACCTGCGGCGCGCGCTGGAGGCCGGCGTGCGCGGCTACCTGCTCAAGGATGCGCCGGTGGATGCCCTGGCGGCCGCGATCCGCGCGGTGCACGGCGGCGGGAGGGCGATCGCGCCCGAACTGGCGCTGGAAAGCTGGAGCGGCGGCGCGGATCCGCTGACCGAGCGCGAACGCCAGGTACTGCGCCTGGCGGGGGAGGGGCGCACCAGCGCCGACATCGCGCGCCAGGTGCAACTGTCGGAAGGCACGGTGCGCAACTACCTGTCCGAGGCGATCAGCAAGCTGAATGCGGCCAACCGGGTCGAAGCCTACCGCATGGCGCGCGACGCCGGCTGGCTGTAGCGCCCCGCGCCATTCAGGCTGTCAAATCTCCACCTGGGTGCCCAGTTCGATGACCCTGTTGGTTGGAAGCTTGAAGTAATCCGCAGCGTCCCGTGCATTCCTCGCCATGGACGCGTAGAGACTCTCACGCCACGGCATCATGCCCGAACCAGGCGTGGAAATGATGGTCTGCCTGGCGATGAAATACGAGGTTTCCATCGGTTCGAACACCAGTCCGTAGGCGGCGCAGGCGTGCAGGTCGGCGGGGACATTTCTCTCTTCGATAAATCCGTAAAACAGGTCCATCTGGTAGCAGTCATGTCCCAATGGCGAGATCTTGACGCGCTGGTCCGCGGGGACCGTCGGAACGCCAAGCGCGTGCACAGTCAGGAAAATCACCCGCTCATGCAAGACCTTGTTGTGCGTCAGGTTGTGCAGTAATGCATGCGGCACCCCGTCGCCTTCCGCCCGGAAGAACACGGCGGTGCCGGGCACGCGATGCGGCAGGCTGAGGAACAAGGACTGCAAGAAATCCTCGAGCGGGATCAGATGTGCCCGCAGGTTTTCGAAGACGAGTTCCTTGCCCTTTCGCCAGGTCAGCATCAAGGTGACGAGTACCAGGCTGATGGCCAGCGTGAACCAGCCGCCGCTGACGATCTTCAGGCTGGTAGACGCGAACAGGGTCGCATCGAATACCAGGAAGAAGCCGGTAGCGCCGATGGCAGCCAGGATCGGGTAGCCCCAGCCGTAATACACGACGAAGAAGGTCAGCAAGGTGGTCGTCAGCATCGTTGCGGTGGCGGCGATGCCATAGGCGGAGGCCAGGTTGGTCGACGAACCGAAGGCGACGACGGCGAACACGACTGCCGCGAACTGCAGCCAATTGATGAGCGGAATATAGATCTGCCCTTTCTCCTGGTGGGAGGTCTGGACGATTTTCATCCGTGGCAGGAAACCCAGTGAGATGGCCTGCTGTGCAACCGAGAAGGCGCCGGAGATGGTCGCTTGCGATGCCACGATCGCGGCCACGGTCGACAGGGCGACCAGCGGGTAGATGCTCCACGCGCCGAGCTGGTTGAAGAAGGGATTGGACACGGCTGCAGGGTTGGACAGCAGCATCGCTCCCTGGCCGAGATAATTCAGCATCAGGGCGGGGAATACCACTGAAAACCAGGCCAGCCTGACGGGCTTGCGGCCGAAGTGGCCCATGTCGGCATACAGGGCTTCGGCGCCTGTCAGGGCAAGCACGATGGCGCCCAGGGAGACAAAGGCCCACCAGCCATTGCGGGACAGGTAATCGGCAGCGTAAAGCGGGTTCAGTGCTGCGAGCACCCCGGGATTTTCCAGGATGTTCACGACCCCCATGGCGGCCAGGGCCGCGAACCAGACGAGGACGATCGGTCCGAACCACTTTCCGATGCCGCCGGTGCCGCGGCGCTGCGCAAGGTAGAGCACGGTCAATACCGCCAGGGCAAGCGGGACGACGTAAGGCTTCATGGCCGGGGTCGCCACTTCCAACCCCTCGATCGACGACAGGACCGTGATCGCGGGCGTGATCACCCCGTCACCGAAAAACAGCCCGGCGCCAACCATGCCCAGCAACATGACAGGATAGTACAAGCGCGCGTGCTTCGACACCGACTTCAGTGCGAGCGCCGTCAGGGCCATGATGCCGCCTTCACCGCCGTTGTCGGCTCTCAAGACCAGCGTGACGTACTTGAGTGAGATGATGATGATGAGGCACCAGAGAATCAGCGAAACGACGCCGAGGATGTTCGCCGGGGTGGCCGCGATCCCATGGGCAGGCGCGAACACTTCCTTCATCGTGTACAGCGGGCTGGTGCCGATATCGCCATAGACGACACCGATTGCGCCAAGCGTCAGCGCTGCGACGCCGGTGCTTCCAGAGGCTTTTTCGCTCATTGTTCTTCTCGATGATACTGGGAGCAATATTGTAACGCCGTTCTTCCAGCCATCTGGTGCTTTGTAATGACGCCGTTTCCTTCTGGAAGATCAGCCGTGGCGCAGCGCCGGCAGCCTTTGCTGGCGCCGTTCGCGGGCGCGCAGGCGGCCCGCGCTCGGTCCTTGCAGCATCACGAGGACCAGGGCGAGGCCCACGATCAGCGTGAAACCGAGCAGGGCGCCGCCCAGCCACAGGGCAGTCGGCTCGACGCCGCGCCACAGCGTGGCCGCGCCGGCCGCGAAAGGCGCGAGCAGCACCAGGGCGCACAGGCGGGCAAGTCGAGGCGAGCGCTTGATGCGGTGTCCGGCCACGGCGATGAAGAAGAAGCTGGACGCCGCCAGCAGCTGCGCCGCCAGCAGGGCGGCGGAGCTGGACGGCGCGAAGGTCACCGCGCCGCTCGGGAACAGCAGCATCGGCGGGACGACCAGCGCCAGCATGCCGGCCAGCAGGCAGGCAAAACGCAAAAAGATCATTCGGGATTTCCTCGTAGCAGTTCGTGGAACAAGCAATACAACGAGGATATCTAAATTGCAATTATTGCGGCGCGCGAATGAAAGCTGCCGGACGGTCAGTGATCGACGCTGTTGGAGAACAGGTTGATGACTGCCACGCCGGCGATGATCAGCCCGAGTCCCGCGATGGCGGGCAGGTCGAGGCGCTGTCCGTAGACCATCCAGCTGATCAGGGAGATCAGCACGATGCCGACTCCCGACCAGATCGCATACGCAATCCCGGTCGGCAGCACGCGCAGGCTGAAGCTGAGCAGGTAGAAGGACAGGGCATAGCAGCCCACCGTGATGGCGCTGGGAAGCGGGCGGGTAAAACTGTCGGAAGCCTTGAGGGCGGTGGTGCCGATGACCTCGGCGACGATGGCGAAGGCGAGGTAGAGATAGGCGTGGGTCTGGGTCATGCCCTCGGCAGTTCCTGGCCGATCATGATGCGGTGCCCGTCGGCGGTGCGCAGGCCGAATTCGCGCATGCCCCAGGCTTCGTCGCGCAGCGGCTTGACGAATTCGGCGCCGTTCGCCACGGCGCGCGCATGCCAGGCCTCGACGTCGGTGACGTCGAGGTAGGCGAAATAGGAATGCTCGCCGGTCTGCGCAGCCGGCATCGCGTCCGGGCAGGCGCCGGCCATGATGCGGCAGCCGTCGCGGATGAACATGCGCCAGCCCGGATCGCCCATCTCGTGGATGGCGAAGCCGAGCACGTCGCGGTAGAAGGCCGCCGAACGTTCGAGGTCGGGGACGGCCAGCACGTACAGGTGATCGCGGATCATGCCGGCCGCCGGGAGGCTTACTGCTCGCGGACCCAGGTCTGCGAACGGCCGAACATCGGCGCGCCGATGTAGCCGCGCACCTCGAGCTTGCTGCCATTGTCCCTCAGATGGGCCTTGCTCTTGTAGGTCTTGCCCTTGGACGGATCGAGGATCTCGCCGCCGGTGTATTCGTTGCCGTCTTTCTTGAGGCCCGAGAGGATGGTCATACCGATGATCGGCTGGTCCTTGCGCGCGCCTTCGCAGGCGGTGCACTTCGGGTTCTGGTCCTGGTCGGCCGGGCGGAACAGCTTCTCGATCTTGCCGGTCAGGATGCCGTTGTCCTCGGTGATGCGCACCAGCGACTTCGGCTTGCCGGTTTCGTCGTCGATCGTTTTCCAGGTGCCGGCGGCCGAGGTATTCTGCGCCATGGCAGCCGGTACGGCCAGGATCATGGCCATCAGGCTTGCGCCCATCAGTTGTCGCATGTAGGTCTCCATTGTTGTGGTCTGACGGAACCAGTGTAGCAAACTGTATTCACGGCTGGGTCATCGAAATCCGAGGAAGTATTCGAATCGTCCGGCTTGCAACAAAAAACGCGGCCGAAGCCGCGTTGTTCGTGGGTGCCGCAGCTTACGCCGCCGGCAGCTTGGCCAGCTGTTCCTGCATCTTGGCCAGCGTGGCCGAGAAGTTCGCCACGCGTTCCTTCTCCTGCTCCACCACCGCGGCCGGGGCGCGGGCGACGAAGCTTTCGTTGGACAGCTTGCCGCTGGCCTTGGCGATCTCGCCCTGCAGGCGCGCGATCTCTTTCGACAGGCGCTCGCGCTCGGCGGCGACGTCGATCTCCACCTTCAGCATCAGCTTGGTGGTGCCGACGATCGACACGGCGGCCGGCGATTCCGGCAGCGCGTCGACGATCTGGACTTCCGCCAGCTTGCCCAGCGACTGGATGTAGGGGGCGAACACCGCCATGCGGGCGCGGTCTTCCGCGTTGCCCGGCTCGACGATCAGCGGCACGCGCACCGACGGCGACAGCGACATCTCGCCGCGCAGGTTGCGGGTGGCGTCGACCAGGGCCTTGAGCTGCTCCATCAAGGCTTCCGCTTCTTCGCTCACCAGCGAAAGGTCGGCCAGCGGGTAGGGCTGGACCATGATCGAATCACCGGTTTTGCCGGCCAGTGGCGCGATGGCCTGCCACAGCGATTCGGTCACGAACGGGATGATCGGGTGGGCCAGGCGCAGGATCACTTCCAGCACGCGCAGCAGGGTGTGGCGGGTGGCGCGCTGCTGCGCTTCCGTACCCTGCTGGACCGAGACCTTGGCCAGTTCCAGGTACCAGTCGCAGTACTCGTCCCAGACGAACTTGTAGATGGCGCTGGCGATGTTGTCGAAGCGGTAGTCGGCGAAGCCCTTGGCGATCTCCAGTTCGACGCGGTTCATCAGCGAGATGATCCAGCGGTCGGCCGGCGACAGGTCTTCCGGATTCGGCTGGCTGCAATCCTTGCCCTCCGTGTTCATCATCACGAAACGGGTGGCATTCCACATCTTGTTGCAGAAGTTGCGGTAGCCCTCGCAGCGTCCGAGGTCGAAGTTGATGTTGCGGCCCAGCGAAGCGTAGCTCGCCATCGTGAAGCGCACGGCGTCGGTGCCGAAGGCCGGGATCCCTTCCGGGAATTCCTTGCGGGTGGCCTTGGCGATCTTCTCGGCGGCGCGCGGGTCCATCAGGCCGGTGGTGCGCTTGGCCACCAGCGAGTCGAGGTCGATGCCGTCGATCAGGTCGATCGGGTCGAGCGTGTTGCCCTTCGACTTGGACATCTTCTGGCCCTGCGAGTCGCGCACCAGGCCGTGCACGTACACGGTCTCGAACGGCACCTTGCCGGTGAAGTGGGTCGTCATCATTACCATGCGGGCGACCCAGAAGAAGATGATGTCGAAGCCGGTCACCAGCACCGAGGACGGCAGGAAGTGCTGCATGTCTTTGGTCTGCTCAGGCCAGCCCATGGTCGAGAAGGGCACCAGGGCCGACGAGAACCAGGTGTCGAGCACGTCGTCGTCGCGGCGCAGCGCGCCCGTGATGCCTTGCGCGGCAGCCTTGGCCTTGGCTTCTTCTTCATCGCGGGCGACCACGATATTGCCTTCGTCGTCGTACCAGGCGGGGATGCGGTGGCCCCACCACAGCTGGCGCGAGATGCACCAGTCCTGGATGTTGCCCAGCCACTGGTTGTAGGTGGTGGTCCAGTTCTCGGGCACGAACTTGATTTCGCCGTTGGCGACCTTTTCCAGCGCCACGTCGGTGATCGACTTGCCCGGATTGAAGGTCCCTTCCGGCGCCGGCTTGCTCATGGCGACGAACCACTGGTCGGTCAGCATCGGCTCGATGACGACGCCGGTGCGGTCGCCGCGCGGCACCATCAGCTTGTGCGGCTTGACCTGCTCGAGCAGGCCTTGGGCTTCGAGGTCGGCGACGATCTGCTTGCGCGCGGCGAAGCGGTCCAGGCCCTGGTACTGGCTCGGGCCGTTCTCGTTGATCTTGGCGTCGAGCGTGAAAATGTTGATCGGCGCCAGGCTGGCGCGCTGGCCCACCGCGTAGTCGTTGAAGTCGTGGGCCGGGGTGATCTTCACGCAGCCGGTGCCGAATTCCTTGTCCACGTAGCTGTCCGCGATCACCGGGATCTGGCGGCCTGTCAGGGGCAGGGTGAGCAGCTTGCCGTGCAGATGGGCATAGCGCTCGTCGGTCGGATCGACCGCCACGGCGACGTCGCCCAGCATGGTTTCAGGACGGGTGGTGGCGACGGTCAGGTGGCCCGAGCCGTCCGCCAGCGGGTACTTGATGTACCACATCGAGCCGTCTTCTTCCTGCGAGTCGACTTCCAGATCCGACACCGCCGTGCCCAGCACCGGGTCCCAGTTGACCAGGCGCTTGCCGCGGTAGATCAGGCCCTGTTCGAACAGGCGCACGAAGACTTCCGAGACGACCTTCGAGCGGGTCTCGTCCATCGTGAAGTACTCGCGCTGCCAGTCGGGCGAGGTGCCCATGCGGCGCATCTGGCCGGTGATGGTGTTGCCCGACTTTTCCTTCCACTCCCAGACCTTCTCGACGAAGGCTTCGCGGCCCAGGTCGTGGCGCGAGATCTTCTGGGCGTCGAGCTGGCGCTCCACCACGATCTGGGTGGCGATGCCGGCGTGGTCAGTGCCCGGGATCCAGGCGGTGTTGTAGCCGCGCATGCGGTAGTAGCGGGTCAGGCCGTCCATGACGGTCTGGTTGAAGGCGTGACCCATGTGCAGGGTGCCCGTCACGTTCGGCGGCGGCAGCTGGATGCTGAACGACGGCTTGCCGTCTTCCATGCTGGCGGCGAAGTAACCGCGCTGCTCCCATTCGGTGCGCCAGTATTGTTCAATGTCGGCAGGCTCGAAAGACTTGGCTAATTCCATGATGTGGTGGCGATGGTCGATAGTTAACGTTCGAAAACGACCATTATAGAGTAGGAGCCAGCCGGTGCGTTCGGCCAAGCCCACGGTCAGTCAACTTCGTCCATATGCTGTGGTTATGGATCGATAATCTTTACATATAAATAAACATGGGGCTATAATCCGCTCGCTGCCGACGGGCAGCACACGCTAGGGGTCCTGCCGGCGCGCGAAGCGTCCGGCGGGTGAGAAATACCCTCTGAACCTGATCTGGATAATGCCAGCGAAGGGAAGCTTCAAAGACATCGGCCGTGTCCGCACGCGCTTGCCGTCTGCGCCTCCTTTGCTGGCTCCTCAACAAGGAGCCACATGAATGCACCACTGAAGTTCGACGCCGCGACCGCCATGGTCGACAGCGCCGCCATCGAACCCTTCCCCAACTCGCGCAAGGTCTACATCGAAGGCAGCCGACCCGACATCCGCGTGCCGATGCGCGAAATCAGCCAGTCGCCCACGCCCGACAGCTTCGGCGGCGAGCCGAATCCACCGCTGTTCGTGTACGACACCTCGGGCCCGTACACGGATCCGACGGCCAGCATCGACGTGCGCCGCGGCCTGGCTACGCCGCGTCTGCCCTGGATCGTCGAGCGCGGCGATACCGAGGAGCTGGCCGGCCCCACCTCCGACTACGGCAAGGCACGCCTGGCCGACCCGGCGCTTGCGGCACTGCGCTTCGAGCTGCAGCGCACCCCGCGCCGTGCGCGTGCCGGGCGCAACGTCACCCAGATGCACTATGCGCGCCAGGGCATCGTCACGCCCGAGATGGAATTCGTCGCCCTGCGCGAAAACCTGCGCCGCAAGGAATACCTGGCTTCGCTCGTCGAGTCGGGCCCGGTGGGCGAGCGCATGGCCGGCCTGCTGGCGCGCCAGCATCCGGGCCAGTCCTTCGGCGCCAGCATCCCCTGCGAGATCACGCCGGAATTCGTGCGCGAAGAGATCGCCCGCGGCCGTGCCATCATCCCGGCCAACATCAACCATCCGGAAAGCGAGCCGATGATCATCGGCCGCAACTTCCTGGTGAAGATCAACGCCAACATCGGCAACTCGGCCGTGACTTCGTCGATCGGCGAGGAAGTGGAAAAGATGACCTGGGCGATCCGCTGGGGCGCCGACAACGTGATGGACCTCTCGACCGGCAAGCACATCCACGAGACGCGCGAGTGGATCATCCGGAACTCGCCGGTGCCGATCGGGACGGTGCCGCTCTACCAGGCGCTGGAAAAGGTCGGCGGCAAGGCCGAGGACCTCAGCTGGGAGATCTACCGCGATACCCTGATCGAGCAGGCGGAGCAGGGCGTCGACTACTTCACCATCCATGCCGGCGTGCGCCTGGCCTACGTGCCGATGACGGCCAAACGCCTGACCGGCATCGTGTCGCGCGGCGGTTCCATCATGGCCAAGTGGTGCCTGGCCCACCACAAGGAATCCTTCCTGTACACGCATTTCGAAGAGATCTGCGAGATCATGAAGGCCTACGACGTGTCCTTCAGCCTGGGCGACGGCCTGCGTCCGGGCTCGATCTACGACGCCAACGACGAAGCCCAGCTGGCCGAGCTGAAGACGCTCGGGGAGCTCACCCAGATCGCCTGGAAGCACGACGTGCAAACCATGATCGAAGGGCCCGGCCACGTGCCGCTGCACCTGATCAAGGAGAACATGGACCTGCAGCTGGAGCAGTGCAGCGAAGCGCCGTTCTACACTCTGGGGCCGCTGACCACCGACATCGCGCCGGGCTACGACCACATCACCTCGGGCATCGGCGCCGCCACCATCGGCTGGTACGGCACCGCCATGCTGTGCTACGTCACGCCCAAGGAGCACCTGGGCCTGCCGGACAAGGCGGACGTCAAGGACGGCATCATCACCTACAAGATCGCCGCCCATGCGGCCGACCTGGCCAAGGGCCATCCGGGCGCCCAGATGCGCGACAACGCCTTGTCGAAAGCGCGCTTCGAGTTCCGCTGGGAAGACCAGTTCAACCTCGGCCTCGACCCGGACAAGGCGCGTTCCTTCCACGACGAGACCCTGCCCAAGGATTCCGCCAAGGTAGCCCATTTCTGCTCGATGTGCGGTCCGCACTTCTGCTCCATGAAGATCACGCAGGAAGTGCGCGAGTACGCGGCCAACCAGGGCGTGGGCGAGCAGGCCGCGCTGGCCAAGGGCATGGAAGAGAAGGCGATCGAGTTCGTGCGCGGCGGCGCGAAACTGTACCGGGAGGTCTGATGACGGAGATCGAACTGAACGGCGCGCCCTACTGCCTGCCCATCGGGCACTCGCTGCAGGACCTGACCGGCCGGCTCGGCGTGGCGGAGCAGGCGGTGGCGGTCGCGGTCAACCGCGAAGTGGTGCCGCGCGCGCAGTGGCCGCATCACCGCTTGCAGGCCCGCGACCGGGTCGACATCGTGCGCGCCATCGGCGGCGGATAAGAAGGAGACTGAACATGAATGCAATGACTGAACAAGACTGCCTCACCATCGCCGGCCGCCAGTATGGCTCGCGCCTGCTGGTCGGCAGCGGCAAATACCGCGACCTGGCACAGACGCGCGAGGCGACGCTGGCGGCGGGCGCCGAGATCGTCACAGTGGCGATCCGGCGCGTGAACATCGGCCAGGATCCGCATGCCCCTAGCCTGCTCGACGTGCTGCCGCCCGACGAATTCACCATCCTGCCGAATACCGCCGGCTGCTACACGGCCAAGGACGCGGTGTACACCCTGCAGATGGCGCGCGAACTGCTGGGCGGGCGCAAGCTCGTCAAGCTGGAAGTGCTGGGCGACGAGAAGACCCTGTTCCCGCAGATGCCCGAGACGATCAAGGCCGCCGAGACCCTGGTGCGCGACGGCTTCGACGTCATGGTCTATTGCAGCGACGACCCGGTGCAGGCGCGCATCCTGCAGGAGATCGGCTGCGTGGCCGTGATGCCGCTGGCCTCGCTCATCGGCTCGGGCATGGGCATCCTCAATCCCTGGAACCTGAAGCTCATCATCGAGAGCGCGAGCGTGCCGGTGCTGGTCGATGCCGGCGTCGGCACGGCTTCGGATGCCGCCATCGCGATGGAGCTCGGCTGCGACGGCGTGCTGATGAACACCGCGATCGCCGCGGCGGGCGATCCGGTGCGCATGGCGCGCGCGATGCGGCATGCCGTCATCGCCGGGCGCGAAGCGCACCTGGCCGGCCGCATGCCGAAGCGCTTCGCCGCTTCGCCTTCGTCGCCGGTCGAGGGTCAGGTCACGGCAACTCGCGCGTGATGGTGCCCACCGTTCTCGTGTTCGCCGGGCTCGATCCCGGCGGCGGGGCCGGGCTGGCGGCGGACATCGCCGCCATCGGCGCGCTCGGCGGCCATGCGCTGCCGGTGGCGACGGCGCTGACCGTGCAGGACAACAACCGGGTACACGAGGTGCAGCCGGTCGACACAAGCCTGATGGTGCGCCAGGCCGACATCCTGATCGATTCCTTCAGCATCGATGCGGTCAAGATCGGCATTCCCGGCAGCCGTGAGAACGCGGCCGCCATCGCCCGGCTGCTGCGCCGGCTGCGCGCCGCCGACCCAAGCCTGCCGGTGGTGCTCGACCCGGTGCTTGCCAGCGGCCATGGCGATGCGCTCGGCAAGGGCGACGCCGTCGCCGCGCTGGCCGAGCTGCTGCCGCTGGCCACCGTGCTGGTGCCGAACCTGCCGGAAGCCCGGGCGCTGGGCGCCGTGCCCTGCGAGCACGTGATGGTCACGGGCGGTCACGGCGATGGCGACATCATCGTCAACCGCTGGCTGCGCGACGGGGTCGAGCAGCGCGCCTGGCGCATGCCGCGCCTGCCGCACAGCTACCACGGCAGCGGCTGCACCCTGGCCGCGGCCATCGCGGCGCGCCTGGCCTTCGGCGACCCTGTCGAGCAGGCGCTCGAACATGCCCAGGACTACTGCCACCAGGCGCTGGCGCACGCCTTCTGGATCGGACCGGGGCAGCGTATCCCGCGTCGCATCCTCCATACCCACTGAGCCCACTGAGCCCATCGAGCGCACTGAAAGGACCACTTTGAAAAAGCACTTCCTACGCGGCCTGTACCTGGTCACACCCGACTGGGACGATACCGAACGCCTGCTCAGGGTCACCGACCTGGCCCTGATGGCCGGCGCCTCGATGGTGCAGTACCGCCACAAGAGCGCCAGCCCGGCCTTGCGGGCGGAGCAGGGCGCGGCCCTGCTGGCGCTGTGCCGCAGCCATAACAGGCCGCTGGTGATCAACGACCACATCGACCTGTGCCGCGACCTCGATGCCGACGGCGTCCACGTCGGCGGCCTCGACGTGCCGGTGGCCCAGGCCAGGGCCGTGCTCGGGCCGGACAAGATCGTCGGGGCCTCGTGCTACGGCGAGCTGAAACTGGCCGAGACGGCCCAGCAGGCCGGCGCCAGCTACGTGGCCTTCGGCGGCTTCTATCCCTCGCCGGTCAAGCAATACACCTTCGTCACGCCGCCGGAACTGATCGAGGTCTGGCGCGACCGGGTATCGCTGCCGATGGTGGTGATCGGCGGCATGACGCCGTCGAATGCCGCACCGCTGGTGCGGCGCGGGGCAGCGATGGTGGCGGCGATCACCAGCGTGTATGCGGCCGAGGACCCGGAAACCGCGGCGCGCGAATTCTGCGCGCTGTTCCGGCGCACCTGATCCTACAATAGCGGCGTCATCCATCTTATGCCGCCCACCATGCGACCACCGCGCCTGCTCATCCATACCCGCCGCCACCCGTCGGCCATCCTGCTGCTGGTGCAGCTGCTCGGCATGCTGCTGTATCCCTTCATCGAGAATGCGCCGGCCGGGCACACGGCCCTCAACGTGTTCGGCGTGCTGGTGCTGTCGCTGACCATCCGCATGGTGCGGCGCACGCCCGGGGAAACCAGGATCAGCGTGGCGCTGGCGGTGCCGATCGTGATCCTGCTGGCGCTGCAGACCTTCTACGACCTGCGCAGCACGCTGCTGCCCTGGTCGTCCGGGCTGGAAGCGCTGTTCTACTTCTACGCCGCCGCCAGCCTGATCTCCTACATGATGGGAGACCGCCAGGCCACCACCGACGAACTGTTCGCCGCCGCCGCCACCTTCACGCTGCTGGCCTGGGGATTCACGCACCTGTACCTGATGGTGCAGGAGCTGCAGCCGGGCACCTTCGCCGCCGCCGTCAACGCGCAGGCGCCGCGCTCGTGGAGCGAGCTGAATTACCTGAGCTTCGCACTGCTGTCGAGCACCGGGATCGGGGACGTGATTCCGCTCACCGTCCATGCGCGTGCCCTGTGCAGCATCGAAATGCTGGTCGGTGTGATGTACCTGGCGGCGGTGGTGGCGCGCCTGATCGGCTTCACCACCCAGGGCAAGATCCACCGGCGCCATCCGAATTCCCCGCGCGAACCCTGGGAAGAAGATTGAGGCGCTCATCCATGCTGGATAAAGTGCGGCCGTACGTGCCGGGGTTAAGTCTTTAATAAGAGATTTGCATTAACTTGCTCGCATTCGCAGCACAGGTATTTCGCCACCGCTGCCTTCAGTCCCCGCGAGCATGAACCCGACAATCCGGATCGCCACCAGCACCAGCGCAAGCCGCCGCGTCTTCACCTTCCTGAGAACCGGCGTCGCCGGCCTGCTGGTGCTGGCGCTGGCCTACGTCCTCGCCGCCTCCTTTCCCAAGCCGATGTTCGGCTACCGTGTCGACTACCAGAATTACCAGGTGTGGTCGGACCAGCCGATCCCGGACGAGATCAGCCATGTGCTGGACGACGTGACGCGGCGCCTGCGCACCTCGAGCCTGCACGACCGCGACACGCCGGTCGAGATCTTCTTCTGCAACGAGTCATGGCGCCTGGGGTTCTTCGGGCGAAGCTTCAGTACGCAGATGGGCGGCGCCGCGGATACCTGGCTGACCCGCCAGGTCTTCATCCGTGCGTCCGACATCGCGTCGAACCGCATTCATACGCCGACAGGCAGGCCGCTGGCCGATGCCGCGCAGCGCCCGCTCTCGTATTACATCGCGCACGAGATCACGCACAGCGATACCTCGCGCCGCTTCGGGCGCACGATCATGCTGCGTTATCCGCAGTGGCTGGTGGAAGGCTATGCCGACTACGTGGGCAAGGGCGGCGATTTCGATTTCGAGGAAAACCGCGCGCTGTTCGCCGCCGGTGCAGCGGCGCTGGACCACGACAGGAGTGGCCTGTACCGCGAATTCCACCTGAAGGTCGCCTACCTGCTCGACAAGAAGGGCTGGACGCTGGAGCAGGTATTCGCGAATCCGCCGGATGAAAGCGAACTGGATGCCCGGCTGCGCATGGAAATTGCCTTCCCGGCGGATTGACCAGGCGTACCGCAGCATGCGATATTGCTTTTCTTGCCACTTCACTTGAGAGCAATCGCATGCGTCTTTACCTTTCCGCCCTCGTCCTCGCCCTGGCCAGCGCCGGCTGCGCCCAGCTTGCCCAGGATGCCGCCATTTCGCCCGAGGTGCTGCGCACGCACGTGGCCTACCTGTCTTCCGACGAGCTGGAGGGTCGCGGCACGCCCTCGCGCGGGCAGGACCTGGCGACCGAGTACATCGCGGCCCAGTTCCGCAAGGCTGGCCTGGAGCCGGCCGGCGACGACGGTTTTTACCAGACCGCGACCTGGCAGTACGCCGAGCGCAAGGCGGGCGACGTGGCCCTGAGCGTGAGCGCGGGCGGCAGCACCATCACGGTGCCGGCCGGCGGCGCGACCGGCAACTTCCTCGATGCGCTCGCGCTGGCGTCGACGCCGGCGGTGTTCATGCCCTGGAAGGAAGCGCTGGAGAACAGCGAAGCCGCCAACGGCAAGGTGCTGGTGGTGCCGGCCGCGCCGATGCCGCGCGCCGCGCGCACCCTGCAGGAAAAACTCAAGAGCAAGCCGGCCCTGGTCGTGATGATCGACCGCGAGCGGCGTCACGGCGCCGGCACCGGCGGCTGGCTGGTCGATCCGGAGCAGGCTGCCGTGAAGGGCGCGCCGCCGGTGCTGGTCTTGCATGCGCCGGACGCCGCCGCGGCCCTGGAAAAGGGCGGCGCCAGCGTGAGCGCGCGCGTCGCCGCCGCCGCGCTGCGCCCGGTCAAGCTGCGCAACGTGATCGGCGTGTTGCGCGGCGCGGATCCGGCCCTGAAGAACAGCTACGTCCTGATGACGGCGCACCATGACCACGTCGGCATCCGCGACGGCGAGATCTACAACGGCGCCAACGACGACGCCAGCGGCGTGGTGTCGGTGATCGAGGCCGCGCAGATGCTGGCCGCGCGCAAGGACCGTCCGCGCCGCAGCATCGTGTTCATGACCTTCTTCGGCGAAGAACTCGGCATGCTCGGCTCGAAATACTATGCGCGCCACCCGGTATTCCCGCTGAAGGACACGGTGGCGAACATCAACCTCGAGCAGACCGGCCGCACCGACGACAGCGAAGGCAAGCAGCTCAATTCGGTCGCGATGACCGGCTTCGATTTCTCGACCGTGGGCGACATGCTGAAGAAATCCGCCGAGCAGACCGGCGTCCGCCTGTGGAAGCATGCGGCCTTCAGCGACCAGTTCTTCTCGCGCGCCGACAACCAGTCGCTGGCCGACGTCGGGGTGCCGGCGCACACGCTGTCGGTGGCCTACGGCTTCTCGGATTACCACGGCAAGGACGACACCTGGGACAAGCTGGATTACGACAACATGGCGCGCGTGACGCGCATGCTGGCGCAGGGCGTGTACGACATCGCGAACGACAGTGCGCGCCCGGTCTGGACCAGCGCGCCGAAGGCGGCAGGCTATGCCGCCAAGGGGCGCTCGCTGCAGGCCGCGCCATGATCGACGCGGGCCCGGACGCCCTCGTGATCCGGCGCCTGCGGCCCGACGAAGGCGTGGGCTACCGCGCCATCCGGCTGCGTGCGCTGGCGAATGCGCCGGAAGCCTTCTGCAGTTCGCTGGCGGAAGAGGAGGCGCGTCCGCCGGAGAGCTGGAGCGCGCGCCTGGAAAACGCGGCGCGCTCCGGCGTCGACTGCCCGCTGGTCGCCGAACGTGATGGCGCCATGCTCGGGATGGTCTGGGCCAAGGTGGATGGGGCAGATCCGGATACGGTCAACCTGTTCCAGATGTGGGTGGCGCCCGAATGCCGAGGGCAAGGCGTGGCGCGTGCGCTGCTGATGGGGGCTGTCGACTGGGCGCGCGCGCGTGGGGCGCGGACCGTGGGACTGGGCGTCAACTGTGCGAATGCCGCCGCGGTCGCGCTGTACCGGCGCGCCGGCTTCAGTATTCTCGGCGAGCCCTATCCGATGGCGGGGGAGGCGGGGCGGATGGAATACGCGATGCGCCTTCAGCTCGGCGCCGAGCCATAAAAAAAGGGACGCCCGGAGGCGTCCCTTCTTACATGCAGCGCAAGGCTTAGTTACCGCAGCCCAGCGAAGCGATGCGGTCGCGTGCGGCCTTGGCCTGCACCAGGCCGTAGCCGGTCTTGGTGTCGCGGCCGGCGGTGTTCAGGTCGAGCGCGCTCTTGGTGAGCGAGGCGCGCATCTGCGCGGCGGTACAGGTCGGGAAGTAGCTCCACACCAGTGCTGCCACGGCCGACACGTGCGGGGTCGCCATCGAGGTGCCGTCGAAGTAGGCGTAGTTGCTGGTCTTGATGCCGACCGTCGCGCTCTGGCCCAGCTGCTGCTTCATCGCGGCGCCATCGGTATCGGTCGCGGTGACCGACGGGATGTTGGTCACGGTGGTGCCCAGCGTGCCGCCGAAGGCGCCTGCCACGTTGTTGTACACCACGGCGCCGACGCCGCCGCTGTTCTGGCAGTTCAGGACCTTGGTCGCGAAGTCCACGGTGCCGCGCTGGATCAGGCAGACCTTGCCGGAGACGGCGCTGTTGACCGTATCGCCGATGCCGAAGTCGGCCAGCGGTGCGGTCGCGGTCTTGACCGGCGAGCCTTCCATCGCGCTGGTCGCATAGGCGGTGCCGCCGACGCTCAGGACAGCTTCCTGGCCCGTACCCATCGGCACGGTCGACAGCACGCTGACGCCGGGACCGGACAGTTCGACCTTGCTGTTGTACTGCGAGAAGGTCGCCCACTGCTTGTTTTCGTCGACCGCGGCGACCATCACCACGCTCGAGTAGCCGGCTGGATAGGAGACCACGCTGTTGCCGTCGTTGCCGGCCGCAGCCAGGTTCAGCACGCCGCCCGAGTACAGCTTGTCGAAGGCCATCTGTTCGGTCTTGCTCGCGCGGCCACCGCCCAGCGACATGGTGATCACGTTGGCGCCCGCGGCGCCGCACTTGTTGGCAGCCGAGGCCAGGGTCGAGGAATAGGCCCAGCCGCTGGCGCCGAACACCTTCACGATGTGCAGCTTGAGCTGCTTGTTGGCGGCCACGCCGACCACGCCGGTGCCGGCGTTGTTGATGGCGGCGATGGTGCCGGCCACGTGGGTGCCGTGGTGGTTCTCGTCGGTGTACCACCAGCCGGTGCCGGCATCGTATTCGCCGGTGACCGGGTTGGCCGACAGGTCTTCGTGGTTGCGGTCGTAGCCGGAGTCGATGATGCAGACCTTGCGGTTGGCGGCATTGGCGTCGCTCAGCTGGTCGGCCTGCACCTGCGGGATGCCGTAGGGGACCAGCTGGCCGGTCGCGTAAGGGGTACCGGTCGACGGCGAGGTCAGGGCGAACGGCTTGCGGACCACGTCTTCTTCGATGTATTCGACGTTCGGGTTGTTCTCCAGACCTTTCAGCGCGACTGCCGGGACCTCGATGGCCATGGCATTCATGCCGAAGATTTCGTGCTTGACCGAGCCCTTGGCTGCAGCGACGGCCGACTTCACCTTGGCAGCGGCGCCCGGCTTGAAGGCGACGATGATGCGGGTGGTGTCGGGAGCTGCGGCCTGCGCGTTGCCGAGGACGCCGGCAGCGACCAGGGCTGCCAGGCAAACGCGAAGGGAGGATGCGCGAGTGTTTTTGTCTACCATTAATCTTCTCCGTTTGAAAACAAAGATATAACGCCGTGGCTCTGTAGGCCTCGTGCGCTGTTGTGGCCGTGTTGTGCACGGTTACATTTAGTGTATTTCAAAAAGATCTATGTATGCATACTGTGTGCAACTGTGCGCAGGAAACACTTGATCAAGCACAGTTCGCTACCAATTCTCCACGCACGACGTCTTTACGACGTGTTATCTTTTTCCCCAAACGTCTGCAGTCGACACAATTCTCGAGCTTCTCCTCTCGCCCCATAGCGCAGCCCGCGCCACGCGCCTGCGCACTCCTTGCTATCATTCCAAACTTTACAGCGTTGCAAATTTGTTGTCGTTGCACAACAACCTGTTCAGGAAGGGAACACATGAAAACCAAGGCTGCAGTTGCATGGAAGGCGGGCCATCCGCTCACGATCGAAGAAGTCGAGCTCGAAGGCCCGAAGGCCGGTGAGGTGCTGGTCGAAGTCAAGGCCACCGGCATCTGCCACACCGACTACTACACCCTGTCGGGCGCCGATCCGGAAGGTCTGTTCCCGGCCATCCTCGGTCATGAAGGCGCGGGCGTGGTGGTGGACGTCGGCCCTGGTGTCACCAGCCTGCGCAAGGACGACCACGTCATCCCGCTGTACACCCCCGAATGCCGCCAGTGCAAGTTCTGCCTGTCGCAAAAAACCAACTTGTGCCAGGCGATCCGCTCGACCCAGGGCCGCGGCCTGATGCCTGACGCGACCTCGCGCTTCTCGCTGGACGGCAAGCCGCTGTACCACTACATGGGTACCTCGACCTTCTCGAACTACATCGTGGTGCCGGAAATCGCGCTGGCCAAGGTGCGTTCGGACGCGCCCTTCGACAAGATCTGCTACATCGGCTGCGGCGTCACCACCGGCATCGGCGCCGTGATCTTCACCGCCAAGGTGGAGGCGGGCGCCAACGTGGTCGTGTTCGGCCTGGGCGGCATCGGCCTGAACGTGATCCAGGCGGCGAAGATGGTTGGCGCCGACAAGATCATCGGCGTGGACCTGAACCCGGAGCGCGAAGCGATGGCGCGCAAGTTCGGCATGACCCACTTCATCAACCCGACCAAGGTCGAGAACGTGGTCGACACCATCGTCCAGCTGACCGACGGCGGCACCGACTACAGCTTCGAATGCGTCGGCAACGTCACCACCATGCGCCAGGCGCTCGAGTGCTGCCACAAGGGCTGGGGCCAGTCGATCATCATCGGCGTGGCGGCGGCCGGCCAGGAGATCTCGACCCGTCCGTTCCAGCTGGTGACGGGCCGGGTGTGGAAGGGCTCCGCATTCGGCGGCGCGCGCGGCCGCACCGACGTGCCGAAGATCGTCGACTGGTACATGGAAAACAAGATCAACATCGACGACCTGATCACCCACCACCTGCCGCTCGAGCGCATCAACGAAGGCTTCGACCTGATGAAGTCGGGCGAGTCGATCCGCTCCGTCGTCGTCTACTGATTCCGCCCGCAGGCCAGTTTGGCCTGCCTCTGGTTTTCTCCGCGCGGCCTCCGGGCCGCGTTTTCCGTTCTGTACCGCGATTCTTGCCGCCTGTCGCACCGGGCTGGTCGGCAGGTCCGTGCGCGCCTAGAGTGCAAGCTGGCCGGTAGCGTCCGTCCAGAAGTAGAAAAAAAGTTCTAGACAATTTTATCTAGAACTTTTAATCTAGTTGCCAACGATGAGGGGGAACACCCGATGAACGAACTGGTCGGCACTGTGGCCTCCAGCCTGGCCTGGGCACTGATCGATTTTCTGTGGCAGGGCCTGCTGGTCGGCTGGGCGGCCGCGCTGCTGCTGGCGCTGATGCGCAAGGCGCGGCCGCAGGCACGCTACCTGGTCGCCTGCGCTGCGCTGCTGCTGTGCGCAGCCCTGCCGCTGGCCGGGATGATCGAGCGTATCGCCGCGGCGGATGCCGGGGTGGCCACGTCCGCGCTGCCGCTGGTGGCGACGGGGGCGGTGGCGGCCACCGTGTCGGCGCTTCCGGTGGCGGTCATCGATGCCGGTAGGTTCGCAGGCTGGGAATCGGCCTTCCAGGAACGCCTGCCCCTGGTGCTGCTGTTCTGGGCGCTCGGCGCCGGACTGCTGGCGCTGCGCATGGTGCTGGGCCTGGCCTGGGTGCGCCGGCGCAGCCGGCCCGGCCAGTACCGGGTCGACCCGGTCTGGCAGGCGCGGCTCGACGGCATGGCGCGCGCCATGGGCATCGCCCGTCGCGTCACGCTCGGCATCGTCGATGACGTGGCCAATGAGCTGGCCAGCCCGGTGACGGCCGGCTGGTGGCGCCCGGTAGTGCTGGTGCCGGCCGCGCTGGTCTCCGGCATGCCGCCGCAGTTGCTGGAAGCGCTGCTGGCCCACGAGCTGGCCCACGTGCGCCGTTGTGATTACCTGGTGAATTTGATCCAGAGCGCGATCGAGATCCTGCTGTTCTATCACCCGGCCGTGTGGTGGCTGTCGAACCGGATCCGCGAAGAGCGCGAACAGATTGCAGATGATGTAGCCGCAAGCACGCTCGGCGAACCGCGGCGCCTGGCACTTGCATTGTCCGAACTGGACCTGTTCCAGTTCACCCCGCAACTTGCCCCAGCAGCACATGGAGGAAATCTTATGTCCCGCATCAAACGCCTGGTTCGTCCCGAAGCCGAACCCCTGAACTGGAAACTCGCCCTCCCGATCCTGGGCCTGGCCACCGCCGCGGCCTTCTATTCCTGGTCGACGCCGGTGCACGCCGCCGCGGAGCAACCTGCGCCGGCGCCGCGTGCCGAGCCGGCACCGCGTCCCGAACCCCGTGTCGACGCGCCGGCCGAGCGCCGCGTGGTCCGCAAGGCCGGCCGGGAAGATCCCTATGCCGTCGTGCGTGCCAACGACAAGAACACGAGCATGAGCGGCAGCAGCGAGGACTGGGACGACATCAAGGAAGCCAAACGCCGCATCGGCGGCGACTTCCTGTGGTTCCGCGAAGGCGGCCAAGCGTATTACATCCAGGATCCGAGCGTAATGGCCAGGGTCGACGCGGCCTGGGCGCCGATGAACAAGCTGGGCGCCCAGATGGACCTGCACGGCAAGGAGATGGACGTGCACGGCAAGAAGATGGATGCGCTCGGCAAGGAAATGGACGTGGCGGCGCGCGGCTTCAAGCCGGACGAGACCAGGATGCGCGCCATCGAAGCCCGCATGAAGGTGCTCGGCGAAGAGATGGAGACGCTCGGCAAGCAGATGGGGGCAACCGACAGCATCAAGGAGCGCGAGCGCCTTCAGAGCCGCATGGGCGAACTCGGCAAGCAGATGTCGGTCGTGGGCAGCGAGATGGGCCAGGTGCACAATGAGCCGGGCATGCGCCAGGCGCAGAAATCCATGGACGAGATCGGCCGCCGCATGAGCGAGGCCGGCAAGCCGATGGATGCGATCGGCAAGAAGATGGGCGCGCTCGGCAAGGAAATGGAGCGCGAGAGCAAGGCGGCCGACCAGACGGTGCGCTCCCTGATCCGCGAAGCGCGCGAGAAGGGCTTGGCGAAGCCGGTGCCGCAAGCGGGTTGAACAAGAAAAACGGCCTGCCGCTGCGGCAGGCCGTCCTCAAGCGCTGAAGCCTGCTATCAGTGCTGCTTGATCTCGCCGCGCCATGCGCCGGTTTCCGAGCCGCGCTTTTCCAGCATTTCCTTGAAGTTATGCAGGTTGCCACGCAGTTCCATGCGCACGGCGCCCATGGCATCGCCGACGGATTCCAGCGCGCCATCCGGTTCATAATCCATCTGGACCATGACGCGGCAGCAGTTCTCCGAGATCTTGTGGAAGGTCGCGACGCCGCCGTTCTTCACGCCGGTGACGCTGCGCCATGCGATGCGCTTGTCCGGGATCTGTTCGGTGATCTCGGCATCCCACTCTTTCTCTTCGCCGGCCACGTTGGCGCGCCAGTGCAGGTGCTTGTCGTCCAGCTGGCGGATTTCCTTCACGCTCTTCATGAATTGCGGGAAGTCTTCGAACTGGGTCCACTGGTTATAGGCCGTCTTGACCGGGACGTTGATCTCGATCGATTCGGACACCGACGAGCTGGCGCCGGAGCCGCCACGATTTTGTTTCAGTTTTTTGGACAGCATCATGCCGCCGACGGCGAGCGCGGCAACGGTAACTACGCGGTTCAGCATAAGAATTCTCCTTTGGTAGCAGCCATGTCGCATGCGCGATGTATCTGGCCCGAAACGTGGCATGCGAAGGCCAATGAATCGATACATACTGGTCCGGCGGGCCATGCATTGTGTCGCGAGCAGCTCGCGAATCTGTCATTAAAATAAGCGAAAAGATAATCGGGCGGCGCGCGAAAGGATGGGCCGCTTATACTGATGAGCTCGTTGTTGGCGGCCAGAAAGGAGACCGAATGGACTTGCAAGGAGGATGTTTCTGCGGTGCAGTTCGCTACCAGGTGACGGGCGACATATTCAACAGCACGCTATGCCATTGCACCGACTGCCGCAGGATCTCCGGCGCACCGGCGGTGGCCTGGTTCAGCGCCCGCCGCGCCGATTTCCGCTTCACGCAAGGTGCGCCGCTGCACTTCGCGTCGAGCGAACAGGTGCTGCGCGGCTTCTGCCCGCAGTGCGGCACCACGCTCAGCTTCGAGGACGCGCGCTGGCCGGAAGAACTCGACATCGCCAGCGCCAGCCTCGACGATCCGGAACAGGTGCCGCCGGGCGACCACACCTTCGTGCGCAGCCGCCTGGGCTGGATGAAGATGGATGACGGGCTACCCGAGTACCCGACTACCCGCTCTGCGGGGAAGTAAACAACAGCTGCGACGACTGTTGCAAAGCTGGATGGGCATACAGTAATCCCGGCGTTATAATGGCCGGATGCAGAATCTCCTTCATAACCTCAATCCCGAACAGCTCGCCGCCGTCACCCTGCCGTCGCAGAGCGCGCTGATCCTGGCCGGCGCCGGTTCCGGCAAGACGCGCGTGCTGACGACCCGCATCGCCTGGCTGATCCAGACCGGGCAGGTGTCGCCCGCCGGCATCATGGCGGTGACCTTCACCAACAAGGCGGCGAAGGAGATGCTGACCCGCCTGTCCTCGATGCTGCCGATTAATACGCGCGGCATGTGGATCGGCACCTTCCACGGCCTGTGCAACCGCCTGCTGCGCACCCACTATAAAGATGCGGCGCTGCCCCAGGCCTTCCAGATCCTCGATTCGCAGGACCAGCTGTCGCTGATCAAGCGCATGCTGAAGGCGCACAACGTCGACGACGAGAAGTACCCGGCCAAGGCGCTGATGTACTTCATCAACAACGCGAAGGAGCAGGGCCTGCGCGCGAACCGTCTCGAACCGAACGACCCGATCGAGCGCCGCATGATCGAGCTCTACGAGGTGTACGAGGGCCAGTGCCAGCGCGAGGGCGTGGTGGATTTCGCCGAGCTGCTGCTGCGATCGTACGAGCTGCTGGCGCGTAACGGGCCATTGCGCCACCACTACCAGATGCGTTTCCGCCACATTCTGGTGGACGAGTTCCAGGATACCAACGACCTGCAGTACAACCTCTTGAAGCTGCTGGCCGGCCATGACGAAGAAGGCGGCGGCGCCATCTTCGCGGTGGGCGACGACGACCAGAGCATCTATGCCTTCCGCGGCGCCAACGTCGGCAATATGCAGGCCTTCGAGCGCGAATTCCGCGTCAAGAACCTGATCAAGCTGGAGCAGAACTACCGCTCCTACGGCCACATCCTCGACAGTGCCAACTACCTCATCGCGAACAACACCAAGCGCCTCGGCAAGAACCTGCGTACCGACGCGGGCCAGGGCGAACAGGTGCGCGTCTACGAGGCGACCTCCGACCTGGAAGAAGCCCAGTGGATCATCGAGGAAGCCAAGAGCCTGATGGCCGAGGGCCTGCCGCGCAGCGAGATCGCGATCCTGTACCGCTCGAATGCGCAGAGCCGCGTGATCGAGCATGCGCTGTTCGCGGCCGGCCTGCCCTATACCGTGTACGGCGGCCTGCGCTACTTCCAGCGCGCCGAGGTCAAGCACGCGATCGCCTATCTGCAGCTGATGGACAATCCGCACAACGATTCGGCCTTCCTGCGCGTGGTGAACTTCCCGACCCGCGGCATCGGCGCGCGCTCGATCGAGCAGCTGCAGATGGCGGCCGACTCCTACGGCATCTCGCTGTACGCGGCGGTGCCTTACATGACCGGCAAGGCCGGCACTTCGCTGGGCGCTTTTGTGAAGCTGGTCGAGTCGGCTCGCTTCGAAACCCAGCAGCTGCCGCTCCCGGAACTGGTGCGCGTGGTGCTGGAACGCAGCGGCCTCCTGCAGCACTACCAGAACGAGAAAGAGGGCGCCGACCGCATCGAGAACCTGGAGCAGATGGTCAACGCCGCCACCCAGTTCGTGCAGGAAGAAGGCTTCGGCCAGGGCGCCCCGGCCCACCTCGGCCCGCAGGCGCTGCCGCAGGCGGGCGAAGCGATCGTCAACCAGGACGGCATCGAGATCCTCGATTCCGATGCGCCGCTGGCCAGCGTGATGTCGCCGCTGTCGGCCTTCCTCACCCACGCTTCGCTGGAGGCGGGCGACGCCCAGGCCCAGGCCGGCCAGGACGCCCTGCAGCTGATGACGGTGCACTCGGCCAAGGGCCTGGAATTCGACGCGGTATTCATCACCGGCCTGGAAGAAGGCCTGTTCCCGCACGAGAGCAGCGCGCGCGAGCTCGATGGCGTCGATGAAGAACGGCGCCTGATGTACGTGGCGATCACGCGCGCACGCAAGCGCCTGTACATGAGCTTTACCCAGCAGCGCATGCTGCACGGCCAGACCCGCTTCAACATGAAGTCGCGCTTCTTCGACGAGCTGCCGGAGGAGTCGATCAAGTGGCTGTCGCCGCGCGTGCAGACCCAGTGGTTCGGCGGCCGCAAGCAGACCACGGCCTGGGACGACGCGGCCTTCCGCGACGGCTCGGACAACAAGATCGCGCAGCAGATCACGCAGAAGTCGGGCAACGGCTCGGGCTGGCGCGTGGGCGAGTCGGTCGCGCATGCCAAGTTCGGCGAAGGCGTGATCGTGAATATCGAAGGCGGGGCGGGCGCGGCGCGCGCCCAGATCAACTTCGGCGCGGCGGGGATGAAGGTGCTGGACCTGTCGATTGCGAAGTTGGAGCGGGTGGGGCGCTGAACCCGACACACATGAAAAAAGCGGGCATGCCCGCTTTTTTTTATTTGCTCAGATTGACCGATCCGGTCGGCGTACTGTCCACCGGCTTCCCGAAAATCTGCCGGTAGCCCGCATACATCGCGCACTGCAGCAGCAGGATGAACAGGAAGATCAGCCACATGATCACCACCCGCGTCATGTTCGAGGCGCCCAGCAGCAGGGTGATCACCATGCAGATCCCGAAGAAGATCGCGAACCAGGCCAGCAGCAGCACGATGAACACGCGGGCGCTGCGCAGCACCGCGAAGAAGCTGTAGAACACCGCCTTGCCCGGCCCCATCTTCTGCCAGTAGGTGAGCGGGGCGGCGAAGCACAGCGACATCAGCGCCGCCACGTCCAGGCCGAAAATCATGAACATCGCCAGGATGTCCGAGCCCGCCACCTGCGGCTGGCCGCCTTCGCGGCCCTGGCGCGCCACTTGCTCCCAGAAGCCCGGATCGACTGCGAAGCGGGTGATCAGGGCCATCAGCAGCGACACGCCCAGGTAGATCAGGCCGACCTTGCACAAATCCTTGACCACCGGCTGGCGGAAGCCCGTCAGCAGCACGCCCGGCGTCACCCGTTCGCCGTTCTCGATCATCAGGCAGGCCTTCATGAAGGCCATCGAGAACGAGGGAATCAACACCACCGCGATCATCGGCCCGAGCAGGGGCACGGCACTGATGCCGATGCTGATCAGGATGTTCGCGAACAGCAGGGTGGTGAGGGCGGCCGGTTGCTTGCGGAACAGGCCGGCGCCTTGCTTGAGCCAGTGCCAGCCGGTGATTGCGGGGATAGAGTTCATGTAGGCAGTTCGGACGCGCCACGTTCGATGCGTGCGCGCAGGATACGTTCAAAATGGGTGGGGTCGTGCGGCGTCAGCAATTCTGCCGCACGCGGAATATGGAGATCGTACAGGCGCGACAGCCAGAAACGCAGCGCACCGGCGCGCAGCATCGGCAGCCAGGCGGCGTGTTCCTGGGGCGTGAACGGACGCACGGCGTGGTAGGCCGCGAGCAGGGCCTGCACGCGCGCTTCATCGAGCACGCCCGAGGCGAGATCGACGCACCAGTCGTTGACGGTCACGGCGACGTCGAACAGCCAGGTATCGACGCCGGCGAAATAGAAGTCGAAGCAGCCGCTCAGGCGCTCGCCTTCGAACATCACGTTATTGCGGAACAGGTCGGCGTGCACCGGGCCGCGGGTGAGGGCGGCGTAGGTGGCGGTCGCGGCAAAATCGGTCTGGAAGCGCACTTCATTGTGCAGCAGCTCCGCTTCCGGCCTGGATACCAGCGGCAGCACGGTGGGCGCCGTCGCCGTGATCCAGTCCAGGCCACGCAGGTTCGGCTGCACCAGCGGGAAATCGCGCCCGGCCAGGTGCATGCGCGCCAGCATCGTGCCGACTTCGGCGCAATGCGGCGGCTGCGGGGCCATCTGCGAGGCCCCGCTCAGGCGGCTGACGATGATCGCCGGCTTGCCGTGCAGGGTGACCACCAGCTCGCCGTCCGCATTCGGCACCGGCGCCGGCACCGGGATGCCGCGCTCGGCCAGGTGGCGCATCAGCTGCACGTAGAAGGGCAGTTGCTCGAAGCCGAGGTTTTCGAAAATGGTCAGCACGAATTCCCCACGCTCTGTCGTGAGGAAGAAATTGCTATTGTCGATGCCGGAGGAAATGCCCTGCAGCGCGAGGGCGCGGCCGAGGGGGAACTGCTTGATCCACTGGGAAAGGTCGTCCAGCGAGACCGCGGTGAAAACTGCCATGAGCTAGCAACAAAGGTGAGGGTCGGCCACCGCGGAGGGTGGCGTCAGGATTATTTTTTTTCGACTGGTTCCAGTGGTGGCGGAGGCGGCGCATCGGCGCGCGGGGGCACGCCCGGCTTGGCCGGTGCCGGCGACGGGGCCGCGGTCGCCGGATCGGCGGCCTGCTTTTTCGGATTACCGAAGTCGAATTCCATGACCTGCCATTGTGGGGCGCGGATCGCGCTGCTCTGGGCATCGCCGGGTTGGGCGTTTCCGGGTGCAACGTTGGGTTTCATGATGTAGCGGCTCTTGCCGCTTTGTACTTCCACTTCGGTGACCTGTCCGCTGTTGTTCCGCTTTTCGGTGATGCGGGTACGTTCTTTCGGCGGAATGGTAGTAGCCGGCACGTCGCTGCCCGGCTCGATGCGCTCGAGCTGGGGCGGCGTCTGTGCCGGACGCTGTTGCGTGGGCGCCTGCTGCTGGGATTGCGCCGCGGCCAGGCCGGCGTGCGCGATCAGGCACAGCGAAAGGAGTTTCAGGCGGGAAGATGTGCGCAACATGATGGTCACCTTGTGTCGTTTGGTTCATTGTAACAAACCGACACGCTTCCCTGTAAAAAGTGTGCGTATTTCAAGCGCAGGGCCCGGCATCTCTTGTGCGTCGGTCAAGCTGATTCTGCGATAATGCCGGACACTTTTGGCGCGGCCGCGCCGGCTCACTTTTTTGTCGCCCTATGGAAAATACCCTGCTGCTCGTTGACGGTTCCAGCTATCTCTACCGCGCCTACCACGCGCTGCCCGACCTGCGCAGCCCGGACGGCTTCCCGACCGGCGCCATGCACGGGATGGTCAACATGCTGCGCCGCCTGCGCGCCGACTACCCGGCGGCCTACATCGCCTGCGTCTTCGACGCCAAGGGCAAGACCTTCCGCGACGACCTCTACCCGGAATACAAGGCCACCCGCGCCTCCATGCCGGAAGACCTGGGCAAGCAGATCGAACCGATCCATGAAGTGGTGCGCTACATGGGCTGGCCGATCCTGATGGTCGACGGCGTCGAGGCCGACGACGTGATCGGCACCCTGGCCGTGCAGGCGACGGCGCGCGGCATGAAGACGGTGATCTCGACCGGCGACAAGGACCTGGCCCAGCTGGTCAACGACAAGGTCATGCTCATCAATACCATGACCAACGACAAGCTCGACGAAGCCGGGGTGATCGCCAAGTTCGGCGTGGCTCCGAACCGCATCATCGACTACCTGACCCTGATCGGCGACACCGTCGACAATGTCCCGGGTGTGAACAAGTGCGGCCCGAAGACGGCGGTGAAGTGGCTGACCCTGCACGGTTCGCTCGACGGCGTGATCGAAAACGCGCATGCGATCACCGGCGCGGTCGGCGAGAACCTGCGCGCCGCGCTCGAATGGCTGCCCAAGGGCCGCGAGCTGATCACCGTGAAGACCGACTGCGACCTGGTGAACCACGTGGTCTCGTTCGAGGAAACCCTGATCGGCCGTCCGGAAAACGCGGAAGCCCTGCGCGATTTCTTCCAGCGCTACGGCTTCAAGACCATGCTGCGCGAACTGGGCGGCGGTGGCCGTGCCGACGGCGCGGTGGCGCCGGCGCGCGGCGCCGGTCCGGGCGGCGCGCCGCTGAATTCCCCCGAAGGCGCATCCGGCACCCTGCCGGGCATGGCCATCATCAAGGGCGAGTACGAGACCGTGCTCACCGACGAGCAGCTGGATAAATGGCTGGCCCTGGTCGACGCGGCCGCGCTGACTTCGGTCGATACCGAAACCACCTCGCTCGATCCGATGACGGCCGAGATGGTCGGCATCTCGCTGTCGACCGAGGCCGGCAAGGGCGCCTACATCCCGGTGGCGCACCGCTATGCCGGTGCGCCCGACCAGCTGTCGCGCGAGCACGTGCTGGAGCGGATGCGGTCCTGGCTGGAGAATCCGGCCAAGCCCAAGCTGGGCCAGAACCTGAAGTACGACATGCACATCTTCGAGAACCACGGCATCAAGCTGAAGGGGATCGTGCATGACACCCTGCTGCAGTCCTACGTGTTCGAGTCGCACAAGCCGCACGACATGGACACGATGGCGATGCGCCACCTCGGCTACACCACGATTCCCTTCGTCGACGTGTGCGGCAAGGGTGCCAACATGATCTGCTTCGACCAGGTCGAGCTGGGCCGCGCCACCGAATACGCCGGCGAGGATTCCGACATCACGCTGCGCCTGCACCAGACCATGCTGCCCCACGTCGAAGCCGACAAGGGCCTGACTTACATCTACCGCAACATCGAGATGCCGACCATGGAGGTGCTGCAGAAGATCGAGCGTAACGGCGTGCTGATCGACGCCGAGCTGCTGGGCGTGCAGTCGGGCGAACTGGGCGCGCGCATGCAGGAGCTGGAGCAGCAGGCGTATGAATTGGCCGGCGGCCCCTTCAACCTCGGTTCGCCCAAGCAGATCGGCGAGATCTTCTTCGTCAAGCTCGGCCTCCCGGTGATCAAGAAGACCGCCACCGGCGCGCCGTCCACCGACGAAGAGGTGCTGCAGAAGCTGGCCGAGGACTATCCGCTGCCGAAGATCCTGCTCGAGCACCGCGGCATGTCGAAGCTGAAGTCGACCTATACGGACAAGCTGCCGAAGATGGTCAACCCGGCGACCGGCCGCGTGCACACGAATTATGCGCAGGCGGTGGCGATCACCGGCCGCCTGTCCTCGAACGAGCCGAACCTGCAGAACATCCCGGTGCGTAACGCCGAAGGCCGCCGCATCCGCGAAGCCTTCATCGCGCCGCCCGGCAGCGTGATCGTGTCGGCCGACTATTCGCAGATCGAGCTGCGCATCATGGCGCACATCTCGGGCGACCCGGCCATGCTGAAGGCCTTCGCCGAAGGGGAGGACATCCACCGCGCCACAGCAAGCGAGATCTTCGGCATCGCCCCCGATGAAGTGCAGAGCGAGCAGCGCCGCTATGCGAAGGTGATCAACTTCGGCCTGATCTACGGCATGAGCGCCTTCGGCCTGGCCCAGAACCTGGGCATCGAGCGCGGCGCCGCGGCCAGCTATATCGACCGCTATTTCGCGCGCTTCGCCGGGGTGAAGCAGTACATGGACGAGACCCGCCTGCAGGCCAAGGCGCGCGGCTACGTCGAGACCGTGTTCGGGCGCCGCCTGTGGCTCCCCGAGATCAACTCCCCGAACGGCCCGCGCCGCGCCGGCGCCGAACGCGCGGCGATCAATGCGCCGATGCAGGGCACGGCGGCCGACCTGATCAAGCTGGCCATGATCGCGGTGCAGGGCTGGCTGGAAACCGAGAAGCTGGGCACGCGCATGATCATGCAGGTGCACGACGAACTGGTGCTCGAGGTGCCGGAAGCCGAACTGGAACTGGTGCGCGTGAAGCTGCCGGAGCTGATGGCGAGTGTAGCCACGCTGAACGTGCCGCTGGTGGCCGAGACTGGTGTGGGGCCTAACTGGGAGCGCGCGCACTAAGCGGCAGCGTCACGCGCAGGCAGCTGCCGGCATCGCGCGGCTCGCAGCCTGCCTCGCCGCCGTGGTGGCGCGCGATCTGGCGCACCAGGCTGAGGCCCAGGCCGACGCCGCCCGCCGCTTCGCTCGCACCGGGGATGCGGTAGAAGGGCTCGAAGATGCGCTCCCGTTCGCGCTCGGGGATGCCGGGGCCGCCGTCGCAGACATCGAGCCGGAGCTCCGCAGCGCCGCTTGCGGCGAGCCGTACCGCGACGGGGGAACCGGCCCCGTACCGGACCGCATTCTCGAGCAGGTTGCGCACCATGCGGCGCAGCAGCTTCGGGTCGCCCATGACGGTCAAGCTGCCGGCGTCCAGCGCGGCGCCTGTGCGGGCACATTCTTCCGCCAGCAAGCCGGTCAGGTCGACCTCTTCGAAACAAGGCATGGCGGCACCAGGCGCATCGAGGCGGCTGGCCAGCAGGATCTCCTCGATCAGCGCGTCGAGTTCGCCGACGTTGCGCTGCAATTCGGCGCGCAGGGCTGGTGCAGCCTGCTCCGCCATCAGTTCAGCCGCCATCCGGATGCGCGCCAGCGGCGAGCGCAGTTCGTGGGAGGCGTTGGCCAGCAAGGATTTCTGCGACGCGACCAGCGCCTCGATGCGCGCGGCCGAGTCGTTGAAGCTGGCCGCCAGGCCGGCTATTTCATCCTTCCCTTCGACCGCCACGCGCGTCGCGAGCCGTCCCGCGCCCCAGGCTTCGACGCTGCCTTGCAGCCGCTCGAGACGCCCGGTCAGGCGGCGCACGACCGGATAGGCGCACAGGGCCACCGTCAGGGCGATCACGGCCAGCAGCACGACGAAGCCCAGCGCGTGCCGGTTCGGGCCGATGATCGCCAGGCCCGCACGGGACGGATCGAAGTGCAGGTGTGCGAAGCCGAACAGGCAGGCGGCCAACAACAGGCTGGTGAGCAGCGCAAGATAGAAACGCACATACAGGCGGCGCCAGGGCGCGACCGTCCGCGATACGGCGTCAGGCATCGTGCACCTTCGCAAACACATAGCCGGCGCCGCGCACGGTGATGATGCGGCGCGGCTGCTTGACGTCGTCCTCGATCGCCAGGCGCAGGCGGCCGATGTGGACGTCGATCGAACGGTCGAAGGGATCGATGGCCTGTCCCTTGACCGCCTCGAGGAGCTGGTCGCGCGACAGCACCCGGCCGGCCCGTTCGGCCAGGGCGACCAGCAGGTCGAACTGGTAGGCGGTCAGCGCGCGCGCTTCGCCATCGAGCCGCACGGTGCGCGCCCCGGGATCGATCTCGAGGCGGCCGAAGCGCAGCACCCGGGCCGCCGGGTCGGCTGCCATCGGCGGACGCCGCAGCACGGCGCGCAGCCGCGCCAGCAGTTCGCGCGGTTCGAAGGGTTTGGGAAGGTAGTCGTCGGCGCCGATTTCGAGGCCGACGACCCGGTCCAGCGGATCGCCTTTTGCGGTCAGCATCACGATCGGAAGTGCGCACAGGGGCGCCGCCAGTGCCCGGATCCGGCGGCAGACATCGAGGCCGTCGGCGTCGGGCAGCATCAGGTCGAGCAGGACCAGCCTGATGTCCTGCTCGCGCTGCAGGATGGCGATGCCCTCCTGCGCGCTCAGGGCATGCCGGACGTCGAAGCCGTGCGGCGCAAGATAGGTCGCGACCATCCCGGCCAGGCGTTCGTCGTCTTCGATCATCAGGACAGTCTGGACCATGGGGCATCTTACCTTAGAGCATCAGCTGCCTCAAATGCCCGGCGAAGCGAAGGCGCTGTTCGGGCGTGAGGACATCGGCGGCGTCCGCGACCGCTTCCACGATGCGCCGGCTGCCGGCATCGACCAGCTGCACATGACCGGCGCGCAGCAGCTCGAGCGCGCCGCGGTCGACCACGGGCGCCATCAGCAGCTCATGCGCGCGCTCGTGCAGCTGGCGGCGCTGCGCATGCAGGGGGCGCAGGTCGGCCATGGCTTTTTTGGCGATGGCGGCGACCCGTGCTTGCTGGTCCGGCGTGGCATCGCCGGCCAGCTGCGCCACCATCTTGTCGATATGCGCGTCCATGGCGGCCGGATCCATGGCCATGGGGCTCGCGTGCCCGGGATGATGCAGGCCCGGGGCGGCGCCGGCGAAGCTGGCCCCGGCGGCTGCCACGGCGACGGCGACGGCGGCCAGCCAGCGTCTTGCCGGCCGCGACCCGCGGGCCGGGTGATTCCTGTGCGTTTTCATGAGAGCTCCTTTTCCAAGTGAAGGAACTCCACTCTGGGGCCGGCGTTTGGCGCCAATGTGTGTGGCGGGTAAAGAATTGTAAAGCAGGCCAGGCAAGGCGAAAATCATCAACAGCCGTAGGTCTCAGCCAGCTGTCGGGCGATGCGGGCCATGTGGACGCGCAACGCCTCCGGCTCGATGACTTCGGCCTCGGCGCCGAAGCGCAGCAGCTCATGCGCGGCGTGGTGGAGGGGGCCGACGGGGAGAGTGACGGTGCGCCATCCATCCTCCTCCGCATCCGCGATCGCTGCGTGAGCGACGGCGAAGGGCGGCAGAAAGGCCTCCATCATCTTGACTGCCCACGGCGAGAGCCGCAGGCTGGCCCGCTCCGGATGCTGCTCCTGCTCGAAGCGGCGGGCATTCTCGGTCCAGTAGGCCGGCAGGTCGAAGTCGTCGGCCGGGTCGATACGGCCATCGAGCAAGTCGAGTTCGAGGATGCGCGAGACCCGATAGGTACGCACGCTCGTTCCCTGCCGGGCCACCAGGTACCAGGCCCCGCCCTTGAGCACGACGCCGAGCGGATCCAGCACACGCTCCTTTTCCGCTTTCCAGCTGCGATAGCGGATGCGGATCTGCCGTTCACCCCAGACGGCTTCCGCCAGCCGCGGCAGGCAGGCCGGGCGTTCGCTGGCGTCGAACCAGCCGGGCACGTCCAGATGGAAGCGCAAGCGCATCCGCCCGGCGCCTTCGCGGATTTCGGCGGGAAGCGCTACCAGCAGCTTGTCGCGGGCGCTCGCGCAGGCCGCGCCGAGTCCGAGCTCGGCCGCCTGTCCGGATAAACCGCCCAGGAACAGGGCCTCGGCTTCCAGCGCCGACATGCCGTTCAGGCGCGTTCGATAGCCGTCCAGCAAGCGGTAGCCGCCCAGGTTGCCGCGCTCACTGTAGATCGGGATCCCGGCCGCACTCAAGGCATCGACGTCGCGATAAATCGTGCGCAGCGACACGCCGTACTCGTCGGCGAGTGCCCGGGCGGTCGCCTGGCCACGCGCCTGCAGGGTGGTGAGGATGAAAAGGAGTCGGCTGGCGCGCATGGGTCCAGTGTAATCCATACCTGACAGAAGATGTCAGCTTGGCAGGCTTACCATGCTGTGGGTCGACCGCGGATCGGCACACCGACATCCCAGCAACCATCGAGGACCACCCATGAGCACACAGCCCAGCATCAGCTTCTTCCATTCGCCACATACCCGCTCGTCTTCCACCTTCATCCTGCTCGAAGAACTCGGCGTACCTTATGAACTGCGGGTCTTGAACATGAAGGCCGGCGAACAGCGCCAGCCCGCCTTCCTGGCCGTGAACCCCTTGGGGAAAGTACCGGCCATCCTGGACGGCGACACCGTCGTGACCGAGCAGGTGGCGATCTTCATCCACCTGGCCGACCGCTTCCCGCAAGCGGGCCTCGCGCCATCGCTCGCCGATCCGCTGCGCGGTGCCTACCTGCGCTGGATGGTTTTCTACGCGGCCTGCTACGAGCCGGCGCTGGTGGACCGCTTCATGCAGCGCGAACCGGCGTCACACATGAACACGCCCTACGGGAGTTTCGACGCCATGATCGGCGTGATCGAAGCCCAGCTCCGGCAAGGGCGCTACCTGCTTGGCGACACCATGTCGGCTGCCGACATCCTGTGGGCCTCGGCACTGGGCTGGGGCATCGCATTTGGCGGCGTGCCGCCGCTGCCCGTTTTCGTGGAGTACGTGGAGCGGCTGGGTGCCCGCCCGGCAGCAAAACGCGTGGAGGAACGCGACAAGGCACTGGTTGCCGCGCATGAAGCTGCGCTAGCAGCCGCCTGAGAAGCTTTATTTCATCCATGCAACATATTCGGTCGGACCAAATTTAAAATGGTCCGACCAAATCTGATTCATTTATGCTAACCTGCAAGCTCCACTGCCGAGTTCGGCAACTGGAGCTGAAGCGCTAGCACCACGATCGCTCCCCGGGCCAGCCCACGAGGCCGGCAAGGCAGTGCAGCGAGCATCTTCACGCTTCTCCAAACGACATTCATAGCGAACAGCGCGCGTTTCCCAGCGAGGCGCGGCGCCGGCGCTCGCGTGTCGACACCATCACCTAGACCGATCAGGACCAAGAAATGAAAACAAAAATCATATTGGAGACACTGGTATTGGCTGCAGCGCTCACCGCAAGCCAGGCGGGCGCCGCACCGATTTCCCTGCAAGGCAGCACGATCACCGGCAGCTACAACGGGTCGGATGAAGGCATGCTGGGGCTGGACCATGGGTTCGCCACGGAACCGGGCAGTAACACGACCGCCATCGACCCCAGCGACCAGCCGGGCGTCGAGTTCTTGACCGCCGACTTCCTGTTCGGCGTCGACTTCACGACCAGCGGCCGGCTGACCGTGATCCTCAACGAGACGGTGCCCGACCCTGGCAACTACCGCATGGTCTTCGATTTCGGCGTCGGCCTGGGTCAGCGGATCGGCGGCTTCACGCTGCTGGACACCAGCGGCACCGGCATCTTGCCGGCCTTGTCCGTGCTGAACGACCACAGCATCGCGATCGACCTTTCCTCGGTCACCTGGAACAGCGAGTTTGGCGAGTTCTCCGCGCAGATCGATGCGGCGGCGGCAGTGCCGGAGCCGGACAGCTTCGGCCTGGCACTGGCCGGCCTGGCCGGTCTTGCGCTCGCCCGGCGTCGCAGCGGCACCCAAGGCTAAGCCTTTCATCCTGTTCCAGGAGGTTCACATGAAACATCCAGGTTTCAAGGCACCGGCATGCGCCGCTGTGCTGCTGGCGTGCGTATTCGGCATGCCCGCAGCTGCGGTCGCCGAACCGGCACGACAGACAGCACCGGCAGACGGCTGGGCCGGCCAGGCCGGCGGCACGCTCGGAGGATCGGCAGCCGGCACCGAGCACATCTACACAGTCACCAAGCGCGCCGAACTGTTGGCAGCACTGAACAACGGCGGCGACAACCCCAAGATCATCAAGTTGGTCGGCAGCATCGACATGAGCGAGGGCAGGCCCTACACCTCTACCTCCGACCAGGCCGCACGCGGCGCGGTCCGCCTCAAGAGCAATACCACCCTGATCGGCGCCGACGCGAATGCGGGCATCGTCAACGGCACCGTGCTGGTGTCCAACGTCGCCCAGGTCATCATCCGCAACCTCAAGATCGTCGCGCCCTGCGACGTCGAGCCGGTCTGGGATCCGACCGATGGTTCGACGGGCAACTGGAACGCGGCGTATGACGCGATCGGCGTCTCCGGTTCGCACCACGTCTGGGTCGACCGCGTGAGCTTCACCGACCTGCCGCTGACCGACGACTTCCTGCCGGTCGAGAATGGCAAGAAGAAGCAGTGCCACGACGGTGCGCTCGACATCACCAACGCGTCGGACTACGTGACGGTGTCGTACAACGTCTTCCGCCAGCACGACAAGACCACGCTGGTCGGCGGCAGCGATTCGGCCACGGCCGACGAAGGCAAGCTGCGCGTCACCTTCAGCAACAACGTGTACCGCGACGTGGTCCAGCGCTCCCCACGCGTACGCTTCGGCCAGGTCCACGTATTCAACAACTACTTCGTCGGCAGCAAGGCAGGATCGCCGTATGCGCACAGCTACAGCATCGGCGCCGGCAAGAACGCGAAGATCCTGTCGTCGAATAACGTGTTCGAGGTCGCCGGTGCGCCGGGGTGCGACCAGGTCGTCACCAACATGAGCAGCGCGAATCCGGGCGCCTTCAAGGACAGCGGTTCCCTACTTAATGGCAAAGCGCTGGGCGCCTGTGCGGTGTCGAATGCCGTCACCTGGACCCCGCCGTATGCGTTTACTCCGCGTCCGGTATCGCTGGTGAAGGCCAATGCACTGGCCCAGGCCGGCGTGGGCAAGATCAGCACGGCGATCAGCGGCACCGGCAAGGTCAGCGTGGACCAGAGCCCGACCCTGGTGTGCCCGGCCACCGGCCTGTATTTCTGCGACGACTTCCAGGACGGCAGCAGCGCGAAGTGGAACCTGAAGCCCTTGCCAGGCCCGAACGGCAGTTTCAGCGTCCGGTCCGAGATCGAGGGCGGCGTCAACAAGGTGCTGCAATACAGCGCCGCGAGCACGGGCGGCATCCTCGCACTGGTCAAGCCGGAGGCCTTCGGCGGCGTGCCCTCCGGTGACTACTTTGTCGAAGCGCGCATCCGTCCGATGACGAACGGCACGACCGGCAACAAGTTCCTGTATCTCGTCACGCGCTACGTCGATCCGTCCAACTGGTACGCGGCCGGCCTGAACGTGCAGAACAGCACCACCAGCACGCAGGTGGAAATCGCCCGGATGCTGAACGGTACGCTGAGCCGGCCGCGCCAGGTGCGCGCGCCGATCGCGATGGACGCGCAGTTCTACACGGTGCGCTTCGAGATGATCGGCAGCACGCTGACCGTTTACCTCGACGGCAGGAACCTCGGCTCGGTGACGGATACCTCGTTCGCGGCGCGTGGCCTGATCGGCCTGTACACCGCCAATAAGTCCTTCATGATCGATGACGTGCGCGTGGGCGATCCAAGCCTGAAGCCGGTGCAGCTGAACGTCGATCCACCTGGCCTGGCCTGGTCGGCGGAAGTGGGCGACGCACCCTACCAGGTGAAGGTCACGGCCGTGGCCAGCGACGGCCAGCCGGACAGCTTCAGCGCCGAATCGAGCAACCCGGCCGTGGTGACAGTGTCCACCAGCGGCAGCACCGTGACCCTCACAGCGGTGGGCGCGGGCAAGGCCGACGTCGTGATCCGCAGCGGCTCCGAACCCTCGATCACGCGCACGATCGCCGCCACCATCGCGCCGCAGTTCGTGCAGCCGACCCAGGTGTACGCGATGCAGGGGGCGAGCTACCCGGCGCCGCTGGAGGCGTCGGCCCACGTCGACACCTCGCTCAAACTGGTCTTCGACAAGCCGCCGACCCTCGGCACCAGCGGCAGCATCCGGATCTTCCGCAAGCTCGATGATGCCCTGGTCGATGTCATCCGCCTTGGCGGCGAAACCGATGCGCTGGGTTACGCGGGCCAGGCGCTGGTACGCAGGGTCAACACTGCGCCGATCAAGATTGCCGGTAACACGGTGACGATCAAGCCGCACAGCGGCAAGCTGGCCTACGGCACCGAGTACTACGTGGCGATCGCCGATGGCGTGTTCACCGGCACCAGCCTCGGCGGCACACCCTTCGTCGGCCTGGGCAAGGCGGCGGGATGGACCTTCGCTACCCGAGCCGGCGCGCCGACCGGCAGTAGCCTGACGGTGGATGACGACGGCGAGGCCGACTTCCGCACGGTGCAGGGTGCGCTCAACCATGCGATGCAGCATGTCGCGAAGGCGGATCCGGTCACGGTGAATATCCGGAACGGCCGCTACGAGGAACTCTTGTACCTGAACGGTAAGGACAATGTCAGCCTCAAAGGCGAAAGCCGCGACGGCGTGCTGATCTCCTACACCAACAACGAGACCCTGAACCCGGGAACGGGCGGCAGCCAGCCGGGCACGGCGACCGGCACGCCTTCCGGCGGGCGCGCGCTGATGCTGGTCGAGGCCTCGGACATGCTCAGCCTCGATACCCTGAGCCTGAAGAACACCACCATCCGTTCCAGCAGCATCTCGGGCCAGGCCGAAACCATCTACTTCAACAGCGACGGCCGCCTGGTGGCCAAGAACGCCGGCTTCTACAGCGAGCAGGACACGCTGAACCTGAAGGGCTGGTCCTGGTTCTACCGTAGCCTGGTGGAGGGCAACGTCGACTTCATCTGGGGCAGCAGCCGGGCGGCGCTGTTCGAGGAAAGCGAGATCCGTTCGGTGGGCGACAGCGCCAACGCCAGCAGCGGCGGCTACGTGCTGCAGGCACGGGTAGCATCAAGCAGCGATATCGGCTACGTCTTCCTCAACAGCGCGCTGACCCATGGCCCGGGTCCGGGACCGCTGCGCGGCGACGTGCCGAACGGCGCCACCTACCTGGCGCGCAGCCCGGGCGGCACCGCCACCTGGGACAACATCGCCTTCATCAACTGCAAGATGGACACGCACGTGGCGCCGGTCGGCTGGGCGGGGCAGGGCGTGAACGGACAGCCGGCGCCGAACCCGGTGGTGGCGCGCGCCGATGCGGGCTGGCGCGAGTATGGCAGCACCGACATGGCCGGCAATCCGCTGAACCTGGCGGCGCGGGTCGGTGGCTACATCCTGAGCGACACCGAGGTGGCGAACCGTTTCACTTCGCGTGACAAGGTGTTTGCGGCCTACGGCAACGGAGCGGGGTGGAATCCGCAGCCGTGATGTAAGCTCGCGATATCTTCGGTAGTAAATGGCCGGCGTTCCTGCAAAGCGGGAACGCCGGCGCGCGTACACAGGATGGCCGAGATCGATATGAGCGCAGCGAAAAGAACGCTAGCTGAGCCGACGCTGTCCCGTCCGGTCGCCGCGAAGCGCCTCCTTCCATTACTGTTGCTGCTGGCCGCTTGCGGGCGGCAGTTGGGGTCGCCAGTGCCGGGGGCCGGAGCCGATTCAGGCTCCTATCGCGCAGGGGCGACTTCCAGTGACGCCGTCTACGCGGTCGATCCGGACGCCTCGCTCCTGACCGTCACGGTACGGCGCGCGGGCCTGATGGCGCGACTCGGGCACGACCACGTGGTGGCCAGTCGTTCGCTGGCGGGCCATGTCGCGCCTGGCGCCGGTAGCGCAGACATCTCTTTCCGTGTCGACCAGATGAGCGTCGATGAGCCGCAACTGCTGCGCGACGCGGGCATTGCCAAGCAGCCGTCATCGCAAGCGGTCGAGGGCACGCGCGCGAACATGCTCGGTCCGGTGCTCGAGGCGCAGCGCTTTCCATCGGTGACGCTGCATGCGGAGCGGCAGGCAGACGGCAGGCTGCACGTTGCCGTCACGCTGCATGGCGCTACCCGCTGGCTGGTGCTGCCGGCCACAGTCCGGGTCGATGCGGCACAGGTGATCGCGAGTGGGACGGCGCGCCTGAAGCAGACCGATTTCGGCATCACGCCGTTTTCGGCAGGCGGCGGACTGCTATCGGTGCAGGACGAGCTGGAGGTGCGCTACCACATCGTCGCGGGGCGCCGGAGACCATTCGTCGCTCCATAAGGTGGACTGGCCTGCGCTTGCCCTGCATGCTACGCTCGGCGGATGCTACCTCGCATCGCATACATGCTGTTGCTCGGGTGCGCCTTGTTGGCCTGGAGCACTGCCTCGATGGCAGCGCAGCCTGGCGGGCCCAGGTTCGAACTGAACGTGGATCGCGTCGATGGCGTCGATGGCGGCAAGGTCTACCAGATCACGTCGAACATCACGGTGGCGGCAACGCCGGCCGCTACGTGGCGTGTTCTCACCGATTACGGCCATTTGGCCAGCTACCTGCCGAACCTGAAAAGCGCTCGCGTCGTGTCTCGCAATGGCGAACGTGCCATCGTCGAACAACTGGGCACCGCCCGCTATCTGTTTTTCAGCCAGACTATCCGCGTGGTGGTGCTGGTGCACGAACGGGCGCCGGACCGAATCGACATCAGCCTGATCGAGGGCGACATGAAGGTTTACCGTGCCAGCTGGGAGCTGAGTCCTTTGCCGGGCGCCGCCGGCACCAGGATCGTGTACAAGGCGACCATCGAACCGAAGTTCGACGTGCCCAGCATAGTGGGGGTAGGCGTGGTAAAGAAGGATATTGCCAAGATGATGGCGGCGCTCTTGTTGCGATTGGATCGGCAGGATGAGGCCGAAGGGCGTTCGACCGATCAATGACAGCGCTGGTTGTTGCGTTTCGAGCAGCTAAACCCTGCTCATCTGTAAAGACTGTAAGCAATTGTTTCAATGTGCGCCAAACCACGTAACAGTTGCTTTTTGGAATGCTAGGATCCTTTCAACTGCTGCTTTTGGCAGACCCACGAAAGGCACCCATAACATGTTCGAGACCAAATCCCGCCTCGCCCTCGTCGGCGCTACCGCCCTGAGCGCCGCTGTCCTCTCCGCCTGCGGCGGCGGCGGAGGTGATTCCGCCCCGGCCACTCCCGTCAGCACGCTCGGCACCCTGGCCGTGTCGATGACCGACGCTCCGGCCTGCGGCTTCGACGCCGTCAACGTCACCGTCTCCAAGGTGCGCGTGCACCGCACTGAAGGTGCATCGGACACCGATACCGGCTGGACCGACATCACCCTGAGCCCGGCGAAGAAGATCAACCTGCTGAACCTGACCAACGGCGTACTCGAAGCCCTCGGACAGACCTCGCTCGAAGCCGGCCGCTACACCCAGCTGCGCCTGGTCCTGGACGGCAATGCCGGCGGCAACGCCAACACCGTGGTGCCGACCGTCGGCAAGACCGAGCAGCCGCTCGAGACCCCGAGCGCCGTCACCAGCGGTATCAAATTGGTCGGAAACTTCGACGTGACGGCCGGCCAGAAGACCGACGTCGTGCTCGACTTCGACGCCTGCAAGTCGGTGGTCACCCGCGGCAAGGGCACGTATGCGCTGAAACCCGTCGTGAAAGTGGTGCCGGTGACCCTGAACGGCATCTCCGGTTTCGTCAGCTCCGCGCTGCTGGGACGCAGCGTGCAGGTGTCGGCGCAGCAGAACGGCCAGATCGTCAGCGCCACCACGCCGAATGCCACCACGGGCGAATTCTTCCTGTCGCGCCTCGCACCCGGCAACTATGACGTCGTCATCACCGCCAACGACAGCGCCGCCAGCGTGGTAGCAAGCGTGCCGGTGGCCTCGACCACCAGCACCACGGTCCTGAGCACCTCGGCGGCGCCAATCCTGCTCGCGCCGGGCAACACCGGCTCGATTAGCGGCACCGTGACCATGACGCCCGCCGGCACTGAGGCAGCCTACGTCGCGGCCAAGCAGAGCTTCGCGGCCGGCCCGACCGTCACCATCAAGTACCAGGGCGCGGACCTGGCGACGGGTGCCTATACCATCGCCAACCTGCCGGTGGCGGCGCCGCAGTTCACGACTTATACCAGCACGCTGCCGCTGGTGTTCAGCGCCAGCAGCGCGGCCCCGAGCGGCAAGTACCGCGTCGAAGCCACCGCCGCCGGCTATGTGACGAAGTCGGTCGACAACGTCGACATCACGACGGCCAACCAGTCGAACGTGAACTTCGCATTGACCCGCTAAGGCTGCTGGGCTCAAGCGTGCGCCCCTCCGGACTTTGCTAATATAGCAAGCCTGTCCAACACCACCGGAGGGGTGCACATGAAAGATCTCATCAGCGATGCTGAAAGCCTGCTGTCCGCCAGCGCGTTCGACAAGGGCGTCGATCGCCGCGTCTTCCTGAAAGCCGCCGCCGGCAGCGGCTTCGCCGTCGCCGCACTGCCGGTGGTGGCGCAGACCCAGATCCAGACCAGCGCCGAGGGCCTCGACGCCGGCGACCACATCGTCGTCGTCAACGGCCAGGACGTCCCGGTCTACCGCGCCCAGCCCAAGGACCGCACCAACCTGCCGGTGGTGCTGGTCATTTCCGAGATCTTCGGCGTGCACGAACATATCAAGGACGTGGTGCGCCGCTTCGCCAAGGCCGGCTACCTGGCCGTGGCCCCTGACCTGTTCGTGCGCCAGGGCGACGCCACCAAGACCCCGATGCCGGCCCTGATGAAGGATATCGTCGCCAAGGTACCGGATGCGCAGGTGATGACGGACCTCGACACCATCGTCAAGTGGACCAAGCAGCGCGGCGGGAACACCGACAAGCTGGGCATCACCGGCTTCTGCTGGGGCGGGCGCATCACCTGGCTGTACGCGGAACACAACCCGAACGTGAAAGCCGGCGTGGCCTGGTATGGCCGCCTGGTCGGCGAGACCAACGCGCTGCAGACCAAGCAGCCGATCGACATCGCCCAGAACCTGAAAGTACCGGTGCTCGGCCTGTACGGCGCCAAGGACGGCGGCATCCCGCTGGAGTCGGTGGAGCGCATGCGCAAGGCCCTCGACGCCGGCAACAGCCGCTCGATGATCCACGTCTATCCGAATTCGGGCCACGCCTTCCACGCCGACTACCGCAAGAGCTTCAACGCCGACGATGCCAGGGACGGCTGGAGCAAGGCACTGGGCTGGTTCTCGAAGCACGGCGTCGCCTGATCTTGCACGGACACAAACCGGGCAGGGTACAATGCCCGGTTTGCCGCTCCGCGTAAGACCAACAAGAGGCCTCAAATCGACCCCGTTCTTTCTTCCATCCTGCTGGCGACCGTGATCGCCGGCGTCGCCAGCATCAGCGGCGCTGCCGTGTTTTCGTTCACGCTGCTGTCGAAAGTGGTGGAACGGATGGTCAGCCTGTCGGTCGGCATCATGCTGGCCACCTCGCTGCTGCACGCGCTGCCGGAAGCCTTCGAGTCGGGCGCCGACCCGCGCAGCCTGTTCGCCACGCTGCTGGGCGGCCTGCTGGCCTTCTTCGTGCTGGAAAAGCTGGCAATCCTGCGCCACTCCCACCACCACGAAGGCGACGGCCACCACCACGCCCACGGCCATGACGCCCACCAGGCCGGCAAATCGGGCTGGATGATCCTGCTGGGCGACGCGATGCACAACTTCACCGACGGCATCCTGATCGCCGCGGCCTTCCTCGCCAACCCGGAACTGGGCATCGTCACCGCGCTGGCCATCGTCGCCCACGAGATCCCGCAGGAGATCGGCGACTTCATCGTGCTGCTCAACGCCGGCTTCTCGCGCCTGCGCGCCTATGTCTTCAACCTGCTGTGCAGCCTGATGGCGGTGGCGGGCGGCCTGCTCGGCTACTTCACCCTGGACCAGGCCAGCGGCCTGATTCCCTACGTGCTGGTGTTCGCGTCCTCGGGCTTCATCTACATCGCCGTCAGCGACCTGATGCCGCAGATGCAGCGCCGTGCCACGGTGCGCGAGTCGGTGCCGCAGGTCGCCCTGATCGCACTCGGCGTGGCCATCGTGGTGGCGCTGAACCACGCCTACTGAGATTCGCCGCACTGCACGCGTCCGCTTGTTGCGCCTCTAATGATAATGACTTATCATTACCGGAATGCTCAACCAAGGATGCCTGCCATGCCATTTTTGCGCTTCGTCTTCTGATGAAGACCCTGATCCGGTTCGCCGACTATGCCGGCATGGCGGCGTCGGCCCTGTGCCTGCTGCACTGCCTGGCGATGCCGCTGCTGATCGCGGCCTTTCCTCTGCTGGGCCTGGGTGACGAACACCATGCGCTGCACGATGCGCTGCTGTTGGGCGTGACAGTGCCGGTGCTGCTGGCGCTGGTGCCGGGCTACCTGAAGCACCGCGATCCGATCGCTTTACTGCTCGGGATCGCAGGACTCGGCGCCTTCCTGGCCGCGGTGTTCATCGTCGGGCCGCAGTGGGGCGAGATGGCGGAGACGCTGGCGGCGGTGGCCAGCAGCGTGCTGCTGCTGGCGGCGCATTGGCGCAATCACCGTTATTGCAGGGATTGCCGTACGGCGTAGGGTGGACGGCTACGCCGTCCGCGCGTCCAACTCACGGATGCGTTGTGGCAATGCATGGTGTAGTTGAACGCGCGGGCGGGAAACCCGCCCACCCTACGACCGGCAGTTGCTGCACAGCCCGTACAAGGTCAGCTCGTGCGATTCGAGCACGAAGCCATCCGGCGTCAGCTTCTGCATGTCCCCCGGGCAGGCGTGTACCTCATACACCTTGTCGCATGCGCGGCAGTGGAAGTGGTGGTGGTGGCCGTGGCCTGCGATCTCGTAGCGGTCGCCGCCGCCCGGCAGCGACACCGTGGTGATCTCGCCGGCCTCCAGCATCGACTTGATGTTGCGGTAGATGGTCGCCATGCCGATGCCCGGCACCACGCCCTGGGCGTGTTCGAGGATTTCCTGCGGGGCCAGCGGACGGCCGGCGTCCTCCAGGCACTGGTGGATGGCCTTGCGCTGGCGGGTATTGCGTTCCATGCCGGCTTATTTTTTCGCGCGCAGCGATTCGAGTTCGGTGCGCAGCGCGCTGCGTTCGGCGTAGGACTTGTCGAGCTGGGCGCGCAGGGACTTCACTTCCTTTTCGAAGTTGTCGCGTGCCGTGGTGGCGCCGACCAGTTCCATCTCGGCGGCCAGGCGCGCATCCGATTCGGTGGCCTGGGCCGCGACGTTGCGCTCGAGCTGGGCGCGCAGGTCGGCCAATTGCCGGTCCTTGCCGTCGATCGCCAGCTGGTCCTTGGCCTTGCTGACCAGGGCATCGGTGGCGAGCTTGCGCGCATCGCGCAGTTCGGTGTTCAGGCGCTCGATCTCGGCCGCGTGTTCCGCCGACGCGGCCAGGGCCTGGTCGCGTGCGGCTTCCAGTTCGGCGCCGGTCTCGCGCAGGGCGGCCGCATCGGCCTCCACTTCGGCCAGCGCTTCGCGCACCGGGGCGGCGGTCTGTTCGGCGACCTGCTGCACCCAGCCGCTCAGGGCGGCGGCAACCGCTTCCGGGATCTGCAGCGCCGCTGCGCCTGCGTTCGTGTTTTCGTCGTTCGACATTGCTGCGTTATCTTTCATTGCTGCTTTTTTCATCAGGATGCCTCCTGTGCTCAAGCCTCGCCTGTGGCGACCGGACGACCGCTGTTGTTCTTGCCGTCACCCACCCATTCACTCCACGAACCCGGATACAGCGCCGCGCCGGGCATGCCCGCGACTTCCAGCGCCAGCAGATTATGGCAGGCGGTCACGCCCGAACCGCACTGCATGATCGCCCGCTTCGGATCATCGACCAGCGGCGCGAATTCGCTGCGCAGGGTTGCCGCATCCTTGAAGCGGCCGTCGGGCTGTAGGTTATCCTTGAAGAAGCGGTTGCGGGCGCCCGGGATATGGCCGCCGACCGGGTCGATGGTCTCGTTCTCGCCGCGGAAGCGGTCGCTTGCTCGCGCATCGATCACGATGCGCTCGCCCTTGTCCACATTCTCCAGCACCTCAGCCACCGTCACGGTCGGCACGAAGGGAGCGCGCACCTGGACGTCGCCGCGCGGCTTGGCCACCACCGCGGTGGCAAGCGGCTTGCCGAGCGACTGCCAGGCGGCCATGCCGCCATCCAGCACCGCCACCGCTTCGTGGCCGAGCCAGCGCATCAGCCACCACAGGCGCGCGGCGAACATGCCGCCATGGGCGTCGTAGGCCACGATTTGCGAGTCGTCCTTGACGCCCCAGCTGCGCAGGGTCTCGATCAGCGCTTCTTTTTCCGGCAGCGGGTGGCGGCCGCGGAACACGCCGTCCGGGCCATGCTTGGCGCCCGACAGCTGGGTCTCGATGTCGCCGAAGACCGCGCCCGGCAGGTGGCCGATGGCATAGCCCTCGCGGCCGGCGGCCGGGTTCATCAGGTCGTGGCGGCAGTCGACCAGCACCCAGTGCGGATCGTCGATGTGCGCCGCCAGGTCTTGCGCCGAAATCAGTGTCGTATACATTGTGCTCCTCAGGTCTCGCTCGCGATGGGATCGGTGTCCTTGACCACGGCGCCCTTGGCCGTGCTGCGTGTATTGTAGAACGTCGCGGCGATGCCGGACGCGAGGATCACGCCGATGCCCATCCAGACGTGCCAGCCGAAGGTATCGCTCCACAACGCCAGGCCCCACAGGCTGGAAAACACGATGCCGGTGTACTGCAGGTTGGCCACCACCAGCACCTTGCCGACGCGGTAGGCGCGCGTCATCGCGATCTGGGCCATCAGGCCGAAGATGCCGACGCCCAGCAGCAGGGCGCCGCTGTACAGGGTATGGCTCTGGAACACGGCGCCTTCCGGGCCGTCGCCCGCCAGCGTACCGAGCAGGCCGGCCACGGCGGTGCTCAGCGAGAAGTAGAACACCACGCGGTATTCGGGCTCGCCCATCTGGCCGAGCTTGCGCACCTGCATGTAGGCCATGGCCGAGATCACCGACGAGGCCACGCCGGCCAGGCCGCCCAGCCATTGCTTGGATTCGACCGCCGGCTGCAGCACCAGGGTCACGCCGAAGAAGCTCATGGCGATCGCCAGCACCAGCGGCCACTCGGGCAGTTTAGTGCCGCTCCACCAGCCGTGGGCGAACATCCAGGCCGCGATCCAGATCGGCGCCATGTAGTTGAGGGTGACGGCGGTGGCCAGGGGCAGGCGCGAGATCGCGAAGAACCACAGCCACAGCGAGATCACGCCGACAACGCTGCGCCAGACGTGGGCGCCTGCAAAAGGCGTCTTGAACGTACCGCCCTGGTGGCGCACGGCCACCAGCAGCACCAGGGTGCCGATCAGGCCGCGGTACATCAGGAGTTCGGAGGTGGAGTAGAACTCGGAGGCCAGCTTCACGCCCGCGCCCATGGCGGCGAACGCGAAGCTGGCGAACAGCATCCAGAGAGAAGCCATCCCTTACAGCTCTAGCTTGCTGCGGTACCACTCATGGAAATGCTGCATCCCGTCTTCCATCGGCGACTGGTAAGGACCGACTTCGTTGACGCCGCGGTCCAGCAGGATCTTGCGGCCGGCATCCATGCGCAGCGCGATCTCGTCGTCTTCGACCGCGGTCTCCATATAGGCGGCGCGTTCGGCATCGACGAAGTCGCGCTCGAACAGCTTGATCTCTTCAGGATAGTAGAACTCGACCACGTTGCGGGTCTTCTGCGGGCCGATCGGCCACAGGGTCGACACCACCAGCACGTTCGGGTACCACTCGACCATGATGTTCGGGTACAGGGTCAGCCAGATGGCGCCGTACTTCGGCGGCTGGCCGTTGTTGAACTTCAGGACCTGTTCCTGCCACTTCTTGTAGGCCGGCGAGCCTGCTTTTTGCAGCGCGCGGTTCACGCCCACGGTCTGGACGCTGTAATCGCGGCCGAATTCCCACTTCAGGTCCTCGCAGGACACGAAGTTGCCCAGGCCCGGGTGGAAGGGCTCGACGTGGTAATCCTCCAGGTAGACCTCGATGAAGGTCTTCCAGTTGTAGTCGCACTCGTGGATCTCGACGTGGTCGAACATGTAGCCGCTGAAGTCGAGGTCTTTGGTAGCCTCCATGTTCTTCAGCTTGTCCATGACGTCGTAGCCGTTCTGCTCGAACAGCAGGCCGTTCCAGTTCTGCAGCGGCGTCTTCGACAGGTTCAGGCAGGGCGTCTCGGGGAAGTGCGGTGCGCCGATCAGCTGGCCCTTCAGGTCGTAGGTCCAGCGGTGCAGCGGGCACACGATGGTGTTCGCATTGCCGCGGCCATTGAACATCAGCGCCTGGCGGTGACGGCAGACGTTGGACAGCACCTCGATGCCGCCCGCGTTGCGGACCAGCATGCGGCCTTCGTTCTCGGATGCAAGTGTCGCGAAATCGCCTACTTCCGGCACCATCAATTCGTGGCCGACGTAGCGCGGCCCTTTGTGAAACAGCTGCTGCAACTCGCGCTGCATCAGCGCGTTGTCAAAGTAGACGTTTACCGGAAGCTGCGCGCAGGAACGCGCCAGCTTGGCGTGGGTAGCCAGATCGGACATCCCAACCCCCCTTTAATCAAGTACTACCAAAGAAGAGAAAAAGAATCCAAAGACCAGTATCTTAGGAAGAGGAATACGGTATTTCGGACAGAACCGTAGATTATACCGTGGAAACAGGCTCAGGGGTCAGGGGCCGTCGCGTGCCAGTGACGATACCGTGCAAATAAGCTGTTGAAAAATCACGGTTTTCATGAGGGGAAGGCGCCATCGCACTGAAAAGTTCCATGCAGGCAAGTTGCGGATGGTGCAATGTGCACCCCTTGAGGGGAAGGATTGATCTAAAATACGCGATTGGACTGACCCATGGCGCACCCTTGCGCCTTTCCCCAAGCGAAACGCTATGTCAAACAATACGAATGCGCCCGAGTCCTTCGAAGGCGCGATGGCCGAGCTTGCGCAGCTCGTGTCGCAGATGGAATCCGGCCAGTTGCCGCTGGAAGCCTCGGTGGCTGCCTATGCGCGCGGCTCCGAGCTGGTGAAATACTGCGCGGCCCAGCTGGAAAAGGTCGAGTCCCAGGTCAAGGTGCTCGAGGGCGACATGCTCAAGCCTTTCTCGGCTGAAGGCGAGGGCGAGTAATGACGGAACAGAATTTCAGTGCCTGGATGCAGGACGTGCAGGCGGACGTCGAGCGCGCGCTCGACAGCTTCCTGCCCGCTGCCGGCACGGTCCCGCACAAGCTGCACGAAGCGATGCGCTACACAACGCTGGGCGGCGGCAAGCGGGTGCGCCCGCTGCTGGCCTACGGCAGCGGCGCGCTGTTCGGCGGCGACGCCCAGGCGCTGGCGCGGGTGGCGAGCGCGGTCGAAATGATCCACGTGTACTCGCTGGTGCACGACGACATGCCCTGCATGGACGACGACGACCTGCGCCGCGGCAAGCCGACGGTGCACGTGGCCTACGACGAAGCGACCGCGCTGCTGGTCGGCGACGCCCTGCAGGCCCAGGCCTTCGAGACCCTGGCCGGAATCGATTCCCTGCCGCCCGCGCGCCAGCTCATGATGTTGCGCCTGCTGGCCGAAGCGGCTGGTTCGGCCGGCATGTGCGGCGGCCAGGCGATCGACCTCGACAGCGTCGGCCTGGCGCTCACGCGCGAGGAACTGGAGCGCATGCATCAGCTGAAAACCGGCGCCATGCTGCGCGTCTCGGTGATCCTGGGCGCACTGTGCGGCAAGGACCTGTCGCCGACCGAACTGGAAGCCCTGGGCGCCTATTCGAAGGCAATCGGCCTGGCCTTCCAGGTGGTCGACGACGTGCTCGATGCGACGGCCGATTCGGCCACGCTGGGCAAGACCGCGGGCAAGGACGCGGCCGACAACAAACCGACCTATGTGTCGATCCTTGGGCTGGAACCATCGAAGGAACTGGCCGAGCAATTGCGGCGTGAAGCGCACGAAGCGCTGGCGCCATTTGGAGAACAAGCACTGCGGCTGCGCGAACTCGCGGACCTCATCGTGCAGCGGAAGGCATAAATGAACCTGCTAGAGACCATCAACGATCCCGCGGACCTGCGCAAGCTCCCGCGCACGCAACTGACCCCGCTCGCGACCGAGCTGCGCCAGTTCCTGCTCGACTCGGTGTCGAAGACCGGCGGCCACCTGTCGTCCAACCTGGGCACGGTGGAACTGACCATCGCGCTGCACTACGTCTTCAACACCCCGCACGACCGCATCGTGTGGGACGTGGGCCACCAGACCTATTCGCACAAGATCCTCACCGGCCGCCGCGAGCGCATGCCCTCGCTGCGCCAGCTGAACGGCCTGTCGGGCTTCCCGAAGCGCGACGAGAGCATCTACGACACCTTCGGCACCGCGCACTCGTCGACCTCGATCTCGGCGGCGCTGGGCATGGCCAAGGCGGCCAAGCTGAAGGGTGAAGACCGTCACGCGATCGCCGTGATCGGCGACGGCTCGATGACCGCCGGCATGGCCTTCGAGGCCCTGAACAACGCGGGCGTCGAAGAAGACTGCAACCTGCTGGTGGTCCTGAACGACAACGACATGTCGATTTCGCCGCCGGTGGGCGCGCTGAACCGCTACCTGGCGCGCCTGATGAGCGGCCAGTTCTACGCCGCCGCCAAGAACGTCGGCCGCAGCGTGCTGCCGGGCCCCGTGCTCGACCTGGCGCGCAAGCTGGAAGAACATGCCAAGGGCATGGTGGTCCCGGCCACGATGTTCGAGGAATTCGGCTTCAACTACATCGGCCCGATCGACGGCCACGACCTGGAATCCTTGATCCCGACCCTGGAGAACATCAAGAAGCTCAAGGGCCCGCAGTTCCTGCACGTGGTGACCAAAAAAGGCCAGGGCTACAAGCTGGCCGAGGCCGAGCCGATCCTGTACCACGGCACCGGCAAGTTCAACCCGACCGAGGGCATCAAAGCCAGTGCGCCGGGCAAGATCACCTATACCGAAGTGTTCGGCAACTGGCTGTGCGACATGGCGGCCGCCGACAAGCGCCTGGTCGGCATCACGCCGGCGATGCGCGAAGGCTCGGGCATGGTGCGCTTCCACCAGCAGTACCCGGCGCGCTACTTCGACGTCGGTATCGCCGAGCAGCACTCGGTGACCTTCGCCGCGGGCATCGCCACCGAAGGCCTGAAGCCGGTGGTCGCGATCTACTCGACCTTCCTGCAGCGCGGCTACGACCAACTGATCCACGACGTGGCCCTGCAGAACCTGGACGTGACCTTCGCGCTCGACCGTGCCGGCCTGGTGGGCGCCGACGGCGCGACCCACGCCGGCAACTACGACCTGGCCTACCTGCGCTGCATCCCGAACATGGTCGTCATGGCCGCCTCGGACGAGAACGAGTGCCGCCAGATGCTGACCACCGCCTACCACTATCCGGGCCCGGCGGCAGTGCGTTATCCGCGCGGCGCGGGCGTGGGTGCGGCGATCCAGGAAGAGCTCACCTCGATCGAGATCGGCAAGGGCGTCGTCCGCCGTGACGGCAAGGGCATCGCGATCCTGGCCTTCGGTTCGATGGTGGCGCCGAGCATCGCCGCCGGCGAAGAGCTGGGCGCAACGGTCGCCAACATGCGCTTCGTGAAGCCGCTCGACGTCGAACTGCTCAAGCGCCTGGCGAAGGAGCACGACTACCTGGTGACGGTGGAAGAGGGCTGCGTGATGGGCGGCGCAGGCAGCGCCGTGATGGAAGCGCTGGCGGCGGAAGGGCTCGCCAAGCCGGTGCTGAACCTGGGCTTGCCGGACAAGTTCATCGACCAGGGAGATCCGGGGGCGCTGCTGGCGTCGGTTGGACTGGATGCCAAGGGGATTGCGGCGTCGATTCGTGCGCGCTTTGCTGCGGGGGAGCCGCGGCTGGTGGTCAACAATACCTGATTGGTACGCATACAAACTTGGATCCCGGCCTGCGCCGGGATGACGGTCTTAAGACCAACATACTAGAGACCGTCGTTCCGGCGTAGGCCGGAACCCAATTTCCCTACCGAAGTCGCTCAAGCCGGCTTACCCCGGCTGCCCAAACAAGGCCTCCGCCCTCTGGAACAAAATCCACGAGGTCGCAATATACTTGTCCCCGCTGCGGGACACATGCCCCTTGTGGGTATGCGTAAACCCCGCTGGCGCAATGATCAGCCGCCCCTTGCGCGCCTCCACCTTGCGCCCCTGGTACAGGAACTCCGTCTCTCCGCCATCCGCCACGTCGTTCAGGTAGAACTGCCACAGCAGCACCCGGTGCAGGGTCTCGCAGCTGGCGTTCTGCGGGTAGATCTCGGAATGCCAGTGGTGGTAGCCGCCGCTCCCCTGCAGGTACTTCTGCAGGTTGATGTTCCCGACCCGGTAGATCGACTGCATCAGCTCCACGACGTTCGGCGTGCCGAACTCGTCGAAGTTCTGCAGCGACAGGGTCACCGGCTCGCCGGTCCGGGGATGCGCCACTTGCGGCGACAGCGCGCCGATCAGCAGCATGCGGTACTTGTCCATGTATTGCGCCAGGTGGCGCGCCATGGTCTGGGTCAGCAGGGCGCCGACGTCGTCCCATTCCGGGTGCCCGTTGATGGTCAGGTCGTAGCTGTCCTTCTTGCTGACGTCGACGCCGTTGCCGGTGCGGCCGCGCGCCACCTTGCCGCTGGCGTCGAAGCGCGCCCGGATCGCGTCGCACTGCTGGGCGCTGAGCGCCTCGTCGTAGATGCCGATGAAGTCTTCCATGGGCTTATCCACGCTTGCGCTCGTGCTGCCACAACACGTCGCTGCCGCCGGCGAAGCGGTTCAGCACCCGCGCCAGCACGAACATCAGGTCCGACAGGCGGTTCACGTACTGGCGCGGATGCGGCCGGATGGCCTCCGCATGCGACAGCGCCACGATGCTGCGCTCGGCGCGGCGGCACACGGTGCGGCAGACGTGGGCCAGCGAAGCGGCACGCGAGCCGGCCGGCAGGATGAATTCCTTCAGAACCGGCAGGTCGGCGTTGTACTTCTCGAGCAGGCTGTCGAGGCGGGCCACGTGCTCGTCCTTGATCATCTCGTAGCCCGGGATGCACAGCTCGCCGCCCAGGTCGAACAGGTCGTGCTGGATCGAGACCAGCTCTTCGCGCAGCTCGGCCGGCATGTCTTCGCACAGCAGCAGGCCGACGAAGGAATTCAGCTCGTCCACTTCGCCCAGCGAGTGGATGCGTGCGCTGTCCTTGCCGGTGCGGCTGCCGTCGCCCAGGCCGGTGGTGCCGTCGTCGCCCGTGCGGGTGGCGATTTTCGAGAGTCGGTTGCCCATGATCTAGCCTTATGAAATATTGTAAAAAAACGATAGGGCGAGGATACGACAAAACGCGGCAATTGTGCCTACAATGTCAGCATGAGCGTCTCCACCTCCACCCTTGCCGGACGGCGCGAACAGGCCGCCGCCGCGCTGCGTGCGCGCCTGCCAGAAGGCTGCGTCCTGTCCGATCCCGAGGACACCCGCCCCTATGAATGCGACGGCCTGGCGGCCTACCGCCAGCTGCCGATGATCGTCACGCTGCCCACCAGCGAAGAGCAGATACTCGCGATCCTGAACACCTGCCGCGAGCTGCAGCTGCCGATCGTGCCGCGCGGCGCCGGCACCGGCCTGTCGGGTGGGGCGCTGCCGATCGCCGACGGGGTCGTGATCTCGACCGCGCGCCTGAACCGCATCGTGCGCGTCGATGCCTACGCGCGCACCGCCGTGGTCCAGCCGGGCGTACGCAATCTCGCCATCTCCGAAGCGGCGGCCCAGTACGGCCTGTATTACGCGCCCGACCCCTCGTCCCAGATCGCCTGCACCATCGGCGGCAACGTGGCCGAGAACTCGGGCGGCGTGCACTGCCTGAAATACGGCCTGACGGTGCACAACGTGCTGCGCGTGCGCGTGGCCACCATCGAAGGCGAGATCATCGAACTCGGCAGCGAAGCGCTGGACGCGCCGGGCCTGGACCTGCTGGCCGTGTTCATCGGCTCGGAGGGCATGCTCGGCATCGTCACCGAAGTGACGGTGAAGCTGGTGCCCAAGCCGGCGGTGGCGCAGGTCGTCATGGCCTCGTTCGCAGACGTCATCACCGCCGGCAATGCGGTGGCCAGCATCATCGCGGCCGGCATCATCCCGGCCGGCCTCGAGATGATGGACCGCACCTCGGTGCGCATGGTCGAGCCTTTCGTGCGCGCCGGCTACGATACCGACGCGGCCGCGATCCTGCTGTGCGAGGCCGACGGTACCGCACTGGAAGTGGCGGAAGAAATCGAACGCATGAAGGCCGTGTTCGAGGGCGCCGGCGCGACGGCGATTGCCGTGTCGCAGAACGAGGCCGAGCGCATGCGCTTCTGGTCCGGCCGCAAGAACGCCTTCCCGGCGGCGGGCCGCATCTCGCCCGACTATTACTGCATGGACGGCACCATCCCGCGCAAGCAGCTGGCGCGGGTATTGCAAGGCATCGAGGAAATGGAACAGACCTTCGGCCTGCGCTGCTCGAACGTGTTCCATGCCGGCGACGGCAATATGCACCCCCTGATCCTGTTCGACGCCAACCAGCCGGGCGAGTTCGACCGCGCCGAGGCCTTCGGCGCCGCGATCCTGGCGCTGTGCGTCGAAGTCGGCGGCACCATCACCGGCGAGCATGGCGTGGGCATGGAGAAGATCAACTCGATGTGCGTGCAGTTCGATCGCAAGGAGCTCGACGCCTTCTTCGAGGTCAAGCGCGCTTTTGACGCCCCGATGCTGCTCAACCCGGACAAGGCGATCCCGACGCCGCACCGCTGCGCCGAATTCGGCAAGATGCACGTGCACGGCGGCGAACTGCCTTTCCCCGACCTTCCGCGTTTTTAAGCCATGCAGTCCATCGAACAATTCCAGGAACGGGTGCGCGGCGCCGCCGCCGACAAACAGCCGCTGCGCATCCGCGGCGGCGGCAGCAAGGACTGGTACGGCCAGCGCCTCGAGGGCGAGATCCTCGACACGCGCGGCTACCGCGGCATCGTCGACTACGAGCCGACCGAACTGGTGATCACGGCGCGCTGCGGCACGCCGCTGAGCGAGATCGAAGCCGTGCTCGCCGAGCGCAACCAGATGCTGGCCTTCGAGCCGCCGCATTTCGGGTCGGGCGCCACGCTGGGCGGCGCGATTGCCGCCGGCTTGGCCGGCCCGCGCCGCGCCACCAGCGGCGGCGTGCGCGACTTTGTCCTCGGCGCCAAACTGCTGGACGGGAAGGGCGATGTGCTGTCCTTCGGCGGCCAGGTAATGAAGAACGTGGCCGGCTACGACGTCTCGCGCATGCTGGCCGGCTCGCTCGGCACCCTCGGCCTGCTGCTGGAAGTCTCGGTCAAGGTCTTGCCGAAGCCCTTCGCCGACATCACCCTGTGCCTCGACATGCCCGAGATCGAGGCGATCCGCCGCCTGAACGAGTGGGGCGGCCAGCCGCTGCCGCTGTCGGGCAGCTGCTGGCACAACGGCAGGCTGGCGCTGCGCCTGTCCGGCGCCCAGGCGGCGGTCGACGCTGCCGTGCGCCTGATCGGCGGCGACATCATGGCCAATCCCGACGGCTTCTGGGAAGAGCTGCGCGAGCAGCGCTTGCCCTTCTTCGGCGGCGAGGACGCGCTGTGGCGCCTGTCCGTGCCCTCAAGTACGAGTGCGATCGTACTTGGCGGCGTGCAGCTGATCGAGTGGGGCGGCGCCCAGCGCTGGCTGCGCACCGATCTCGATGCCGCCACGATCCGCCGCAGCGTGTCCGCCGTGGGCGGCCACGCGACCCTGTTCCGCGGCGGCGACAAGTCAAGCGGCGTGTTCCAGCCGCTGGCGCCCGCCGTCGCGCGTATCCACGAACGCCTGAAGGCTTCCTTCGATCCGGCGCACATCTTCAATCCGGGACGAATGTACTGACATGCAAACCAATCTGGCCGACTTCATCAAGGGCACTCCCGACGGTAACGAGGCGGAGGCGATCCTGCGCGCCTGCGTGCACTGCGGCTTCTGCACCGCCACCTGCCCGACCTACCAGCTGCTGGGCGACGAGCTCGATGGCCCGCGCGGCCGCATCTACCTGATCAAGCAGGTGCTGGAAGGCGCCGAGCCGACCCGCAAGACCCAGCTCCACCTGGACCGCTGCCTCACCTGCCGCAACTGCGAAACCACCTGTCCCTCGGGCGTGAAATACGGCCGCCTGGTGGACATCGGCCGCCGCGTGGTCGAGGAACGCGTGCCACGTCCATTGAAGGACCGCGTCAAGCGCACCACCCTCAAGGAGTTCCTGCCGCGCACAGTGCTGTTCAAGCCGGCGTTCAGGGCTGGGCAGATCGCCCGTCCGGTGCTGTCCCGGGAACTGCAGGACAAGCTGCAGCCCGCCCGTGACGCAGGCGCCTGGCCCACGCGCGCCCACGCGCGCAAGATGCTGGTGCTGGAAGGCTGCGTGCAGCCGGCGATGGCGCCCAACATCAATGCCGCCACCGCGCGCGTGCTGGATGCCCTCGGGATCCAGCTGCTGGTGGCGCCGAAGGCCGGCTGCTGCGGCGCGGTGCGCTACCACCTGAACGACCAGCAGGGCGGCCTGGACGACATGCGCCGCAATATCGACGCCTGGTGGCCGTATGTCGAACGGGAAGAGGTGGAAGCGATCGTGATGACCGCCTCCGGCTGCGGCGTCACCGTCAAGGAGTACGGCCACCTGCTGGCGCACGACGAGGCTTACGCGGCGAAAGCAGGCCGCATCTCGATGCTCACGCGCGACCTGTCCGAGATCCTGCCGGAGTTCGAGGAACAGCTAACAGCGAAGCTGAAGGGAAAGATCGCGAAGCGGGTCGCCTACCACCCGCCTTGCACGCTGCAGCACGGCCAGCAGATCCGCGGCAAGGTCGAGGGCGTGCTGCGCGCCGCCGGCGTCGACGTCACCCTGTGCGCCGACAGCCACCTGTGCTGCGGCTCGGCCGGCACGTATTCCGTGCTGCACCCGGAGATCGCGCACGCGCTGCGTGACCGCAAGCTTGAAAATCTGCAGGCGTGCAAGCCGGACGAAATCGTGTCAGCCAACATCGGTTGCATGAGCCACCTGCAGTCGGGTACGCAAACCCCGGTGACCCACTGGATCGAGCTGATCGACCGCATGCTGGCCTGATACGCAAGCGTGTGCGGGCTTTTTGCAGTTTGTCTATATTTACGGGACAAACTGAACAGGAGGACGTCATGGAAGCCATCAGGATGCTGCAGATATCGACCTATTTGTTCGCCTTCACCGCGCTTGGCGGCATCGTCATGGGCTGGATCCGGTTTTCCGGCGCCAGGAATCCCCCTTCCTGGCTTGCGATGGCGCACGGGTTTCTTGCGGCTGCCGGCGTCACCCTGCTTGCCTATGCGGTCCTCGTGCTGGAGGCGCCGGGAACGGCACTGATATCGCTCCTGCTGTTCCTGGCCGGCTCCGTCGGCGGCGTTGTCCTGAACCTGGTCTATCACCTGAACGACAAGCCGCTGCCGAAGGGGATCGTGGCGGCGCACGCGATCATTGCGCTGATCGCTTTCGGGCTGCTATACATGGCCGCGTTCACCGGCGCCTGAGTACTGGTGTGCCCGCGCGTGCACGCGGGCGGCGCTATACTCTGGATTTCGTCCAGAGAACCGCGTTCCATGTCGTTCCCAGTCAGATTCCCGCTCATGACCATCCCCGCAAGTGCGCCGGAGGTATCGCCATGAGCTTCGTACTTCAGCTCATCCGCGACGACGAAGGCCTGCCGCCCATGGTCGTCTTCGAGGATTCGACCACGCCCGGCCTGGTGCCCGTCTGGGAAGAGGCGGGCGTCTACGACGCGCTGTACAACAGCGACGGCAAGCTGGCGCGGGACGTCTCGCGCGCCATCTCCTATGGCCTCGACCGCGTCACCGAAGACGCCTCGCTGGCCCAGTTGATGCCGCCCGGCGTCTCGCAGGGCGAGGCCATCCGCTTCCTGGAAAACGTCAACCGCGCCTGCATCACGCACGGCGCGGCCTGGATCCGGACCCGTTGATACAGGGCTCTGGTAGTCGAGTTACGTCTTTTTGTCTTACTATGTGATGCTCAGCCGGAAGAGGAGTAGTTTTCCTACGGCGGACGCTACAACGACAAGGAGACTTCATGCGTATTTACCGCTTCGCTACCATCGTGGCCGCATCCTGCCTGCTGGCCCTCCCGGCGTGGGCGCAACAGATCATCGCCAGCGCCGCCTCTCCCGGCAATGTCCTCAGCGTGGAAGTGCAGGTCGACGGCATGGGCAAGCTGGCCTACGGCGTCAAGCGCAAGGGCAAGGACATCATTTCTCCCTCGCGCCTCGGCTTCAACCTGGCCAATGCCCTGAAGCTCGACGGCGGCTTCAGCCTGCGCCAGCAGGGAGTGAGCGAGCATGACGGCACCTGGGAGCAGCCCTGGGGCGAACGCCGGTTCGTGCGCAACCGTTACCGCGAACTGCGCGTCGATCTCGAACAGAAGAACCGCGCCGGCCGCCGGCTCAGCGTGGTGTTCCGCATCTACGACGACGGCGTCGGCTTCCGCTACGAATTCCCGGACCAGCCGCAACTGCGCGAGGCCGAGATCATCGACGAGCTGACCGAGTTCACGGTGGCCCGGCCGGCCACCGCCTGGTGGATCCCGGCCGGCGAACTGCCCGGACTGGAAGAAGAGATCCGCAAGGCGCCGCTCAGGGAAATCGGCATCGCCAACACCCCGCTCACCCTTCGCCTGGACGACGGTACCCACATCGCCTTCCACGAAGCGGCCCTGGTCGACTACGCCACCATGTGGCTGCGCAAGGTCGACGGCCAGAAGCTGCGCGCCATGCTGGCGCCCTCGCCGAGCGGCCCGGCCGTCGTGCGCAAGGGGGCCTTCACCACGCCATGGCGCACGATGCAGATCGCGGATGACGCGGCCGGACTGTACATGTCCGACCTGGTGCTGAACCTGAACGAACCCAACAAGCTCGGCGACGTGTCCTGGGTGAAGCCTTCGAAGTTCGTCGGCGTCTGGTGGCAGATGCATCTGAACAGCGGCAGCTGGAATGCCGGCCCGAAGCATGCGGCGACCACCGCCAACACCAAGAAATACATCGACTTCGCCGCGCAGAACGGCTTCCGCGGCGTATTGGTCGAAGGCTGGAACAAGGGTTGGGAGAGCGACTGGGGCCATGGCGGCGCCGACTTCAGCTTCACCCAAGCCTATCCCGATTTCGACCTCCCTGGCCTGGCCGCGTATGCGAAGTCGAAAGGCGTGCGCCTGATCGGCCACCACGAAACCGGCGCCAACATCGTCGCCTACGAAAAGCAGATGGATGCCGCCTACCGGCTGTATGCGAAGCTGGGCGTGGACAGCATCAAGTCGGGTTATGTGCACGAAGCGGGGACCGCGCTGTTCACGGGGCGCGACGGCAAGCCGCGCTACGGTCACTACGATTCGCAGGAGGGCGTGCGCCACTTTGTGAAAGCCGTCACCGAGGCCGCGAAGTACAAGCTCTCCATCGACACCCACGAACCGGTCAAGGACACCGGCCTGCGCCGCACCTACCCGAACTGGCTCGCGCGCGAAGGCGCGCGCGGCGTCGAATACAACGCCTGGGGCAATCCGCCCAACAGCGTCGACCACGAGGCCAAGCTGGTATTCACGCGCATGCTGAGCGGGCCGATGGACTACACCCCGGGCGTCCTGAGCCTGGTCGGTGCGGACGGCAAGACCTTCAATTCGACCCAGGCCAAGCAGCTGGCGAACTTCGTCGTGATCTATTCGCCGATCCAGATGGCGGCCGACCTGCCCGAGAACTACGCGAAGTACCCGGCCGCCTTCAAGTTCATCCGTGACGTGCCGACCGACTGGGCGGACACCCGCGTCATCCATGGCGAAGTGGGGCAGTACGCGACCATCGCTCGCAAGAACCGTAACGGCGACGACTGGTACGTGGGCGCCGTCACCGACGGCGAAGCACGCACCCTGTCGCTGCCGCTCGGCTTCCTCGACAAGGGCAGGCGCTATACCGCCGAGATCTACCGCGACGGCGACGCGGCCGACTACCGCAGCGAGCGCCGCTTCGACCTGGTGACGGAAACGAAGACCGTCACTGCGGCGGACGTGCTGCAGCTGCGCCTCGCCCCCGGTGGCGGCCAGGCAATCCGCCTGGTGCCGCAGCAGTAGGATTTACAGCAGCTTCTCGATGTCGCCGGCGATCTCCGCCGGCGCCGTCTGCGGTGCATAGCGCTTGACCACTTCGCCGTCGCGCCCGACCAGGAACTTGGTGAAGTTCCACTTGATCGCCTCGGTGCCCAGCACGCCGGGCTTCTCACCCTTGAGGTGCTTGTAGAGCGGGTGGGCGTCGTCGCCGTTGACCTCGACCTTGGCGAACATCGGGAAGCTCACGCCGTAGTTCTTCTCGCAGAAGGCGCCGATCTCGGCTTCGGTGCCCGGCTCCTGCTTGCCGAACTGGTTGCAGGGGAAGCCCAGCACCGCCAGCCCGCGCTCGCCGTACTGGCGGTGCAGCTCTTCCAGTCCCTTGTACTGCGGCGTGAAGCCGCAGGCGCTGGCGGTGTTCACGATGAGGAGCACCTTGCCGCGGTAAGCGCCCAGGTCCACCGGCTGGCCGTCGAGCGCGCTTGCGCTGAAGTCGTATACGTTCATGTTTGTCCGTCCTTCCCTAAAACTAAAAGTGTATGTCATGGTGGCGCAACACGTATGCATGCGCCAACCGCTCAAGACGATGCTTGTTATCTTTTGTTACAAACATTAAGAAGTTAGCATGCGACAATCCCGCTCGCCCATATTGCAGAGCCCGCTTCCATGCCTATTACTTCACACACTGCCCAGCCTTCCCGTCATCCGCGCCTTTCCCTGATCGCCCATCTGGTCGCGGGCACCTTGCTCGTTCCGTTCGCAGCGAGCGCGCAGCAGGCGCCGGTGACGCAGGAGCCGGCCAAGCAGGAAGCAGCGAAGCCTGCGGCGCCGGTGACGGTGCAGGCCCAGGCAGCACAGGGACAGGCGCCTGCACCGGCACAGGCTCCGGCCGTCGAGTCCACCGTGACCGTCAGCGCGACCCGCACCCAGAACCGCATCGACCGCCAGAGCTATGACGTCAAGGCCGATCCGGCCACCTCGAACGACACCGTGGCCGATACCCTGAACAAGGTGCCGTCGGTGGCCGTCGACGGCGACGGCAATGTGACGCTGCGCGGCCGCAGCGTGCAAATCCTGGTGGACGGCAAGCCCTCGGCGATGATGCAGGGCGATAACCGCGCGGCCGCGATCAACGCGCTGCCGGCCGCCGACCTGGACTCGGTGGAGGTCATCAACAACCCGGGCGCGCAGTTCGGCAATGAAGGCGGGGGCGGAGCGATCATCAACCTGGTGATGCGGCGCGAGCGCAGCCCTGGTGGTTTCGCGCATGTGAACGCAAACGTCGGCACTGAAGGCCGCTACCGGACATCCGCCTTCGGCAACTACACGCAAGGCCGCTACAGCGTGCAGGGCAACCTGAGCCGCTCCCTGAACAAGAACGAAAACAGCGGCGAGCTCCGGCGCGAGCGCATCGACCCCATCACCGGCGCAATCGCGCGCAGCACCTCGCTCTCCAACGGCGTGAGCGAAAACGAGAACACCAGCGCCAACGGCGGCCTGACCTACAACTGGGGCGACAAGGACGTCATCGGCCTCACCGCGAACTATTCGCAATCCGAGAGCGGAAGCGAATCGAACAATCGCTACAGCAACACCAACGCTGCCGGCATCGTCGACTACGAATACCTGCACACCACCCTGCGCTCGAACAAGCAGCGCAACTACGGCCTGGGTGGCCGCCTCGACCACAAGGGCGACGCCCCGGGCGAGATCTTCAAGATGGACCTGCGCCTATCGGGAACCGACAACGACAGCGGGACGCGTAACAACTATACCTATACCGTGCGTCCACCAAGCGTCGGCACGCCCGTCATCCGCCAGACCGGCGCGACCGAAACCCGCATCGCCGACTTCACCGGTGACTACGAGCTGCCCGGCGAGAACGGCGTGCTGAAGGTAGGCTACAAGGTGGCGCGCAACGAGAACGTGTTCGACAATGTGTTCTTCGATATCAATCCGGCCACCGGCGGCGAGCGCGTGAGCACGTCCCGCACCAATCGCTTCGAGCTGAACGACACCACCTACGCGCTGTACGGCACCTACCAGTGGCGCGTCGACGAGAAATGGGGTGTGCTGGGCGGCCTGCGCACCGAGTACGCGGAACTCGACATGAACCAGGTCACCACCGGCATGCGCGCGACCAACCATTATTTCGACGCGATCCCGAGCGCCTTCGTGACCTATGGCCTGTCCGACGACACTACGCTGCGCCTGAGCTATGCGCGCCGCATCCGTCGTCCGGGCGCGGGCGACCTGAACCCGTTCGTGGTGTACCGCGACGAGCAGAATATCTCGTCGGGCAATCCGGACCTGCAGCCGACCAATACCGATTCGCTGGAGCTCGGCCTCGAGACCAAGCTGGGCAAGGTCGACACCAACGTGCGCCTGTACGCGCGCCGCGATGCCGACCTGATATCCGAACGCCGCTTCGTGCTGGCCAACGATGTGCTCCTGACTACCCGCGAAAACGCCGGCAGCGCCCGTTCTGGCGGCCTGGAATTCAACTTCAGCGGCCGCGCCACCCCGCAGCTGACGCTCAGGCTCAACGGCAACGTCGGCTATTCGGAACAGACCGTGCTGGGCAGCGCCAGGGACGACAAGCGCAGCGCCACCTCGGTCACCCTGCGCGGGCAGGTGAACTACCAACTGGACCCGGCCAACAACTTCATGCTGGCGCTGAACGGGCAGGGCAAGACCCTGTTCGGCGAAGGCTACCGCGAGCCGAGCTACTGGGCCATGCTCAACTACAGCCGCAAGCTGACCCCGGCGCTGACCCTGTCCGTCAATATCAACGACCTGTTCGCTTCGCAGAAGACGGAGACGTTCACCGAGACCGACCGCCTGCGCGAGTACAGAATCGGCCGCTCCAACGGGCGCACCGCCTTCGTCGGCCTGAGCTACCGCTTCGGCGGCTTCAGCGGCCCGGGCGGACAGCGCCGCCAGATGATGTACGGCGGTCCTGGCGGTCCAGGCGGCCCTGGCATGCGCGGTCCTGGCGGCTGATAGTGCTTCAACAGGCGTGCGGCAAGCGCGCCGGACGTGTATCCTGTCCGGCCGAACCGTCGTAACGCCTCGTATGTCCCGCCAGACTACCCACTTCAGCGACGCGCCCACGCGCGCCGCGATCGACCATTCCCTCGCATCCGGACACCTGCTGGTGTTTGAAGACTGCGATCTCTCCGGCGCCGACCTGTCCCGGCTCGACCTGCAGGACAGCGTCTTCAGCAACTGCCTGCTGGCCGAGACTTCCTTCTATGCCGCGAAGCTGGGCCGCACGCGCTGGCAGCGCTGCCGCGCCGGGCACGCCGACTTCGAGTCGGCCGACCTGGTCGACGCCTCCTTCGCATCCTGTGACCTGAACAACAGCAGCTGGCGCCGCGCGCGCCTGGCCTCGGCCGCCTTCCGCAGCTGCAAGCTGACCGGGGCGCAGTTCGAAGAGACCGGCCACCTCGCGCTCAGCTTCGAAGACACGCTGCTGGTCGGCGCCGACCTGCGCCGCATGTCCTTCCGCAAGGCGCAACTGGTGGGGCTGGATTTCGCCGGCGCCGACCTGTCCGGCTGCGACTTCCGCGACGCGGTGTTCGAAGGAGGGAGCCTGCGCGATGCCCACATCAAGGACACGCGTTTCGACGGGGCGGACCTGCGCGAGGCGGACCTGGGCGGCCTGAAGCTGGCGAATGCGAAGCAGTTCGCAGGTGCCACCATCTCGGCGCGCCAGGCGGCCGAGATGGTGCGGGCGATGGGATTGAACGTGGCCTGAATTCTGCCGGCGGGGCCTCAGACGATCCCGAGGTGATCCATCCCGCTCGAGAAATCGCGGTTCTTCGCGTGCTTGCTGTTGAGCTTGATGTTCAGGCGCAGGTCGTTCACCGAATCCGCATTGCGCAGCGCGTCTTCATACGAGATCTTGTCCGCCTCGTAGAGGTCGAACAGGGCCTGGTCGAAGGTCTGCATGCCCAGTTCGCGCGACTTCTTCATGATCTCCTTGATCTCGTGGACGTCGCCCTTGAAGATCAGGTCCGAGATCAAGGGGGAGTTCAGCAGGATCTCCATCGCCACCACGCGGCCCTTGGCTTCCTTCTTCGGGATCAGGCGCTGCGAGATCAGGCCCTTCATGTTGAGCGACAGGTCCATCAGCAGCTGCTGGCGGCGTTCTTCGGGGAAGAAGTTGATGATGCGGTCGAGGGCCTGGTTGGCGCTGTTGGCGTGCAGGGTGGCCAGGCACAGGTGGCCGGTCTCGGCGAAGGCGATCGCGTGCTCCATGGTTTCGCGGTCGCGGATCTCGCCGATCTGGATCACGTCCGGTGCCTGGCGCAGCGAATTCTTCAGCGCCGCCTCGAAGCTGTCGGTGTCCACGCCCACTTCGCGCTGGGTGATCACGCAGTTGCGGTGCGGGTGGACGAATTCCACCGGGTCTTCGATGGTGATGATGTGGCCGTAGCTGTTCTCGTTGCGGTAGCCGACCATCGCCGCCAGCGTCGTCGATTTACCCGAGCCGGTGGCGCCGACCATGATGACCAGGCCGCGCTTGGTCATGATCACGTCCTTCAGGGTCTCCGGCAGGTCGAGGTCTTCGAACTTCGGAATGGTGGTGGTGATCACGCGCAGCACCATGCCGACGCAGCCCATCTGCATGAAGGCCGAGACGCGGAAGCGTCCCAGGTCGCCCGGGCTGATCGCGAAGTTCGACTCCTTGCTCAGCTCGAAGCCGGCCGCCTGCTTGTCGTTCATGATCGCACGCGCCAGGTCGGCGGTATGGGTGCCGCTCAGGGCCTGGCTCGAGACCGGCGTCATCTTGCCGTCGATCTTGATCGCCGGCGGGAAGCCGGCCGTGATGAACAGGTCCGAACCGCCCTTGCTGGTCATCAGGCGCAGCAGGTCGAACATGAATTTGGATGCCTGGTCGCGTTCCATCGCTGTTCCTTAACCGGGGAAGTTTTCGGGGATCTTGGCGGCGCTGCGGGCGGCGGCGCTGGTGATCACGTTGCGGCGCACCAGGTCGGTCAGGTTCTGGTCGAGCGTCTGCATGCCGACGCTGCTGCCGGTCTGGATGCTCGAGTACATCTGGGCGATCTTCGCTTCGCGGATCAGGTTGCGGATCGCCGGGGTGCCGATCATGATCTCGTGGGCGGCGACGCGGCCCGCGCCGTCCTTGGTCTTGAGCAGGGTCTGCGAGATGACGGCCTGCAGCGACTCCGACAGCATCGCGCGCACCATCTCTTTTTCTTCGGCCGGGAACACGTCGACGATACGGTCGATGGTCTTGGCGGCCGAGGAGGTGTGCAGGGTGCCGAACACCAGGTGGCCGGTCTCCGCCGCCGACAGCGCCAGGCGGATGGTTTCCAGGTCGCGCAGCTCGCCGACCAGGATGCAGTCCGGGTCTTCGCGCAGCGCCGAGCGCAGCGCGTTGTTGAAGGACAGGGTGTGCGGGCCGACTTCGCGCTGGTTGATCAGGCACTTCTTGGAATCGTGCACGAATTCGATCGGGTCCTCGATGGTGAGGATGTGGCCGTACTCGTTCTCGTTGAGGTGGTTGACCATGGCCGCCAGCGTGGTCGACTTGCCCGAGCCGGTCGGGCCGGTCACCAGCACCAGGCCGCGCGGCTTGAGCGCCAGTTCGGCGAAGATCTTCGGTGCATTCAGCTCTTCCAGCGACAGGATCTTCGATGGAATGGTACGCAGCACCGCGGAAGCGCCGCGCTCCTGGTTGAAGGCGTTGACGCGGAAGCGCGCCAGGCCGGGGATCGCGAACGAGAAGTCGCACTCCAGCACTTCTTCGTACTGCTTGCGCTGGCCGTCGTTCATGATGTCATAGATCATGCCGTGCACGTCCTTGTGCTCCAGCGGCGGCAGGTTAATGCGGCGCACGTCGCCATGCACGCGGATCATCGGCGGCAGGCCGGCCGAGAGGTGCAGGTCCGAGGCCTTGTTCTTGACCGAGAAGGCGAGAAGTTCCGAGATGTCCATTTATAATCCTGTGGCGTGCGTAGGGCACTCAAAATATTTCCTATAGAAAATCATTATGTCCATAATCGCCGAGAACTTGCAAGCTGTCGAAGCGACAATCGGGGCCGCTTGCACATCGAGCGGAAGGGCGAGGAACGCGGTGGATTTACTGGCTGTGTCGAAGACCTTCCCTGCGGAAGCCGTGGTCGAAGCGATGGCCGCGGGCCAGCGCGCATTCGGCGAAAACTATTTGCAGGAAGCGCTCGACAAGATGCAGGAAGTGGCGCGCCTGCAACCAGATACGCCCATCAGCTGGCATTTCATCGGCCCGATCCAGAGCAACAAGACGCGGCCGATCGCGGCCAGCTTCCAATGGGTGCACACGGTGGAACGCCTGAAGATCGCCCAACGCCTGTCCGAACAGCGCCCGCCCGAGCTCGGCCCGCTCGACATCTGCCTGCAGGTGAACATCAGCGGCGAGGCCAGCAAGAGCGGCGCGACCGAGGATGAACTGCCGGACCTGGCGCGCCAGGTTGCCGGGCTCCCGAACCTGCGCCTGCGCGGCCTGATGGCGATTCCCGAAGCGAGCAGCGACCCGGCGCAGCAGCGTGCCGCATTCGCGCGCCTGCGTGTCCTGTTCGACAAGCTGCGCGCCGACGGCCTGCCGCTCGACACCCTGTCGATGGGCATGTCCGGCGACCTCGCCGCCGCCGTCGCGGAAGGCGCAACCATCGTCCGCATCGGCAGCGCCATCTTCGGCGCCCGCCATTACGAGCAATAAAGGAAAAGAATGAAAATTGCATTTATCGGCGGCGGCAACATGGCCACGGCCCTGATCGCCGGCCTGGCCGGCCAACTGACCGGTGCCGGCAGCCTGCACGTGGTGGACCCGAACGCCGAGGCGCTCGAGCGCCTGGCCAGCCAGTACGGCGTGAGCACGGCGGCCGCCATCGACGTCCAGGTCGGCAGTGCCGACGTGGTGGTGCTGGCGGTGAAGCCGCAGCAGATGCGCGAGGTCGCGGCCAGCCTCAAGCCGCTGCTCGGCGCCCAGCCGCTGGTGCTGTCGATCGCGGCGGGGATCCGCATCGCCGACCTGTCGCGCTGGCTGGGTGGCTACACCCGCATCGTGCGCTCGATGCCGAACACGCCGGCCCTGATCGCCATGGGCATCACCGGCATGGTGGCGCAGGCCGAGGTGGACGAGGTGCAGCGCCAGGCCGCCGACAAGGTGATGCGCGCGGTCGGCCAGACCGTGTGGCTGAAGGACGAGAACATGATCGACCCGGTGACGGCGGTCTCGGGCAGCGGCCCGGCCTATGTGTTCTACTTCCTGGAAGCGATGCAGCAGGCGGCGCGCGAGATGGGGCTGGATGCGGAGCAGGGCAGGCAGCTGGCGCTGGCCACCTTCACCGGCGCGGCCCAGCTGGCGGCGCAGTCGGGCGATCCGGTGGACGTCCTGCGCCAGCGCGTGACCTCGAAAGGCGGCACCACGCATGCGGCCATCACCAGCATGGAAGCGGCGGGGGTGAGGGAAGCGATCGTCGCGGCCATGAAGGCGGCCGCGGATCGTGGGCGCGAACTGGGCGAGGAACTCGGGAAAGACTGAAGCGATGCCGGCGCGCGCCGGCATCGCCTTGTCTTCTTATTTACGTCCGATCGTCAGCTGCTTGACCGCCTGCTGTTCGCCGTTGTCGACCGCGCGCACCTCTACCGTCCACGGGCCCTTGCCCGACATGGACAGCGCCTTCGTGAACACCAGCGTATCGCCCCGCTGGACGAAGGCCGACTTGTCGAAGCTGTGGATCAGCTTGCCCGTGCTGCTCAGGACCCGCAGGCCCGCCGTCGCCACGCTGGCGATGCCATTGCCGTCGGCGACCTTGGCGTTAATGGTCACCGGCTGGTCGCCGCTCACCTTCGTGGCGCTGGCGCTCAGTTCCGCGGTCGGCGGCACATTGTCCGGCACCGTCACCGCATACTTGCCGGTGTAGGCGGTCGCGAGCAGGTTGACGCGGCCGTCGACGCGCACATGCCACTCGCCCGGCGTCGGGAACTTGACCTCGACCGCACGGTATTTCTGGACCGTGGTCAGGCCGGCCGACTGGGCCGCGAAACCGGTGCCGGTGGCCGGGTCGACGCCCGGCGCGTACAGGCTGATGTACAGGTTGTTCGCTTCCAGGTCCCAGCTGGCGTCGGCGGACAGTTTCATCGCGCCCGGTTCGACCGTGATCTTGTGCAGGCCGTAGCCCACATTGGTCTGGAAGGAATTGAGCGTCGCCGTGCCGGCATAGCTGCCTTCCATCACGCGCACCGGTCCCGGGTTGTAGCGCACCAGGTCGTCCGCCGTTACCGCAGTCGGGATATTGCCGGCATTGACCGCGTCCACCGCCTTGCGGGCGTCGACGAAGCCGGCACCGGCGTCGTGGGTGTCGTAGCCGCTCATGACGCTCTTGTTGGCGGTGACTTCGAGCAGGCGGATCACGTCGAGCGGCGCCAGGCGCGGGCCGCCTTTCACGTCCTGGGCCTGGTGCACCAGGGCCGCGATGCCGCTCACGTGCGGGGTCGCCATCGAGGTGCCGGAGGCGGCGCCGTAGTTGGTGCCGCTGGTGGTCATCGGGTGCACCGGGTTCTGCGCGGAGACGATGTTCTCGCCCGGCGCCACGATGGCCGGCCGGTCGATGCCGAGCGGACGTGCGGCGTGGTCCCAGGCCGCCTGTTCCTCGGCGCTGGCGGCCAGGAAGAGCTGCAGGTTGGCCAGTGCCAGTTCGCGGTCATGGTTGCCGTCCGGGCGGCCGCGCGACGAGAAGTCGGCCATGCCAAAGGCCTTGTTGGTGGCGCCGATGCCGAGCGCGTACGGCGCGTTCGAATAGGGATTCATGGTGTTCGGGCTGGCGCCGTCGTTACCGGCCGCGAAGATCGACAGGATGCCCTGTTCGAAAGCCAGGCGCGAGGCGACGTTGGTGGCCTGGTTCGGGTTGAACGGGCCGTAGCTCGAGCTGCCCCAGGAGTTGCTGAGCACCCGGATGTCGGCGACGCCGTCGCGCTTGCTGGCAATCACGTGGTCGTAGGCTTCCAGCGTGAAGGGCAGGTTGATGCCGGCGCTGGCGCCGTAGCTGATGATGGTCGCCTTGGGCGCCATGCCGCGCAGGTTGCCGTCGGAGTCGATGCCGGTGCCGGCGATGGTGCCGATGCAGTGGGTGCCGTGGCCGTATTCGTCGGTGTTCCAGTGCGTGCCGAGGCCGTCGATGTGACGCTCGACGATCGCGGTCTCGACGTCGATGCCGTTCGGCGTCAGCGACACGTAGACCTGGGTCGGGTCATTGCCCAGCGCGCCCGCCACCTCGTAGTTCTTCCTGACGTTCCCGAGGTCCGGATGCAGGCCGTCGGCGCCGGTGTCGATGATGGCCACGGTCACGCCGCTGCCGTCCAGGCCGAGCACGCGCTGCACTTCCTCGGCCTTGGTCATCACGCGGCCTTCGGCGTTGAACAGGCGCTGGGTGCGGCTCGGCTCGATGAAGCGGACCTCGCCCCAGCCGGCCACCTTGTTGATCTCGTCCTTGGTGAGCAGCATGCGCGCCATCGGCAGCACCTTGTAGGTCTTGAACTTGCGGCCGAGGACGGACAGGCGCTGTGCGCTTTCCTTCTTGTCGAACACGACGATGACGTCGTAGTAGACATTGGCGAGCTGCTTGCCCAGTTCGTCTGCGAACAGCCTGTCGATCTTGGCTGCGACAGGGACGGCGGATGTGCCGGGCAGCAGGCTTGTTACGGCGGCATTGGCGACCGGGCCTTGTGCGCCCAGTGCCATGACGAGTGCTGCGACGAGTGCGAAACGACGACGGGATGTACTCACGAATTGCTCCTCCTGATCTGTTTATTGGTTTTCAGGTGCTTGGGTAGAACACGGCATTTCCGTGTGCCGCCTGATGAGTATTCCGGGAGGAATGTCAATCCGTCAAAGGTGCATACATACGTTTGTAAATATTTTTTTTGGGCGTGCGAAACCGTTGCGTTTGCGCGAATTTTCAATCGTGCGCGCCAGGGTTTCTGCTATATGGATGAGCTGGCCGGGCGGACCGCCCGGCGCCCTTTAATGAATTTCGAAGCCCTTCCACCTGAGCACAGGCAGGAGCTTCTGGGCGAACTTGTAAGCGGAAACGGCCGCCGTAATGCTGCCGACTGCCCATTTCGGCTTGGTGATGAACAGACCGGCCGCCACGCCGGCCACGATCAATGCGGTCTTCTGGTGCCGCGCCGCATAGGCCGGGATCAGCCCCAGGGTCTGCGGCGAAGAGAGCATCGCCACCTCCTGGGCCACCAATGCGCGCTGGTCGGCGCACCTGGCCACCAGCGCCTCGCGGCGCGCCGCCAGTTCCGTGGACTTAGAGGCCATCGGCGTGCTCTCCCTTCAGGGCCGCCGCGTCCTTGCGCAGTTCCGCCAGCGTGGCCGGCAGCATCGGCGGGCGCGCGGCCAGGCCGGCGCGCAGTTTCATGGCTGCGAAGGCGGTGCCCAGGGCGAACAGGACCGCCATGCCGCCCACGGCTGCGAGGCGGTGGGTGTCCCAGAACAGCACCAGCACGAACAGGATGACGAGGCCCAGCGTGAACAGCCCCAGCACCGCGGCCGCCAGGGCCCAGGCGAGGTAGCCGATCAGGCGCTGCGTGCCTTCCTGGAGTTCGATGGCGGCCAGCTCGAGGCGCGTGCGCGCCAGGTCGAGCACATTGGCTGCGATCCGCTTGAGCCCCGCCGTGATGCTCATCTTAGCGGCGGGCGATCAGCATGCCGATCACGACGCCGACCGCGGCGCCCAGGCCCACCGACTTCCATGGGTTCTCGTGGACGTAGTCGTCGGTGACGCGCGCCGCTTCCTTGGTCTTCTCGACCACGGTCTGCTGGTATTCGGACAGGCCTTCCTTGGCCGAGGCCAGGGTCTGCTCGAACTTGGCCTTGGCGGCCTTCAGCTCGTCGCCGGTCAGGTGCCCACCGTTGCGCAGCCACGCTTCGGCGTCCTGGATCACGGTCTTCAGATCCGACATCAGTTGTTCGCGGGTGCCGGTTTGGGTAGGGATCTTTTCCATCATGGTGGGCCTCGTTAAGTAGGAAGGAATGCTATTTGTGCAATATTACCGCATTGCATAGTCTAGCGCGACACCGCTGAACAGTGCAGCGCCAAGCCAATTGTTGTGCCGGAAAGCCTTGAAGCAGTCCATGCGGTCGCGGTGGCGGATCAGGGTGTAGTGGTAGAGCGCGATGCCCGCCGCGACCACGATGCCGCCCACGAACCACCAGCGCAGGCCCAGGTACCAGCCGCACACCAGGTCGATCGCCAGCGCCGCGCCGTAGCACAGCATGACGGCGGCCACGTCGAAGCGGCCGAAGGTGATGGCCGAGGTGCGGATGCCAATTTTCAGGTCATCGTCGCGGTCGACCATGGCGTACTCGGTGTCGTAGGCGACGGCCCAGAAGACGTTCGCCACCAGCAGCCACCAGGCCACCGCCGGCACCGTGTTTTGCACGGCGGCGAAGGCCATCGGAATGCCGAAGCCGAACGCGATCCCGAGGTAGGCCTGCGGGATGGCGAAAAAGCGCTTGAAATAGGGGTAGGTGCCGGCCACCACCAGCGCCGCCACCGACAGCTGCTTGGTCAGGGCGTTCAGCGGCAGAATGAGGAGAAAAGACAATAGCGACAGTACCGCCGCCACCATGACCGCTTCCCAGCCGCGGATCTTGCCGCTGGTGAGCGGGCGATCGACGGTGCGCTTGACGTGCTTGTCGAAGTCGCGGTCGGCGTAGTCGTTGATGGCGCAGCCGGCCGAGCGCATCAGCGCCGTGCCGAGCACGAAGATCGCCAGCACCAGCATATCCGGCACCCCGCCGGACGCCATCCACAGGGCCCACAGGGTAGGCCACAGCAGCAGCAGGATACCGATCGGCTTGTCGGCCCGGACCAGGCGGAAGTAGAGCGCCAGCTTGTTCATGGATCGTCGCGTCTTGTCAGGCAAGAACTGTTGAGCAGAAGACAGGGATTCTAAAGCCTTTTGGCGGAAGTCGCGGCATCGCGTTTCCAGGCTGGAAACTTGCCAGTACAATCGGCTTTCCGACAAGCTCTCTACTGAATATGCACATCTGGGTCGATGCCGACGCCTGTCCTGCCGTGATCAAGGACATCCTCTTCCGTGTGGCCGAGCGCCTGCAGCTGGAGGTCACGCTCGTGGCCAACCAGCTCATCCGCGTGCCGGGTTCGCGCTACATCCGCGCGCTGCAGGTGCCGGCCGGACCCGACGTGGCCGACGCCGAAATCGTCGCGCGCGTGAACAGCGGCGACATCGTCGTCACCGGCGATATTCCGCTGGCGGCCCAAGTGTTGGAGAAGGGGGGATTGCCGCTCAATCCGCGCGGCGAGTGGTACACCAAGGACACCATCGCCCAGCAGCTGACGATGCGCGCCTTCATGGAAGAGCTGCGCGGCAGTGGTGTGGATACCGGCGGGCCGGCTGCGTTCAGCCAGGCCGACCGCCAGAATTTCGCGAATGCCCTCGATCGACAATTGGCGCGGATACGCGCGGGCGGTTGAGCCTGCCGCTGTCGCAGGTATTGTCGCGGTCGGAAAACTTTACAGTTGTGCTAGCGTTTCTGTGAGCTGCGGCGCCTTCATCCGAGCGTGACATTGTCTTGACGTCAATAATATTCTTTATCAGAAGAATAAATTATTGACGGCATTGCGGCCCAAGTACTTCTGCAACGGTGATAGGCATTTTTGCGCTATCGAAACAGGGTAAGAATTTCGTCTGCACTGGGCACGCTACAGTGTCGCCCTCATCTCCCTCGCGACGGTTCAGTTATCTACGATAAATCCGGATGCCTTGACACTGTCGAGGATTCTCCAGTTACGCTCATCTTTTCCATGCAGTCATTTTTTCATCAAAGAACTACCAAAAGTCACTATTCATAAAGAAACTTTCCGCTAGTTATTTGTTCCAAATGTGACTTGCGGTGATAAGTTTTCGAGTGTAAATGGCTTTGCTTAAGGCAAGAATGCCGGTTTTTGTCGACAAATATTACACTTGCTCCCCAGTGTATTTACAGATCGCTTAACAATCAGTTACTTAGACTTGTGGTATGCGACTTGCTTAAGTGGTTGAGGCTAGTCCAAACCATTCGAATCATCTGTAATGAGGAAAATTGTTCCAAACAGAATCTTGTTTGAATGATTTTTTTCTTTCCGGCGGCACCAGGCCGTACCTGGTTCTGATTTTTAACTGGGGGATTTATGAAAACGTCATTGCTAAAAGCAGCCCTGGCTGCGGCAGTATTCTCTGCCGCAACTCCGGCCTTCGCAGAATTAATCTATGTAACAGGCGAGCAGGTTCCGGGAACCGGGCTTGGCGCGGTTTCCACGGTCGTTACCGTACAAGACAATGACACGCCAAATGGTAACGGGACCGAATCCGGTTGCGTGACCTACGCTGGTAATGTGAACAATCCTACGTTTACCTGCACGTTCGGTCTGCAAGGGGGTGACAACACGTCGGGAAACGCCGGCAGCAATCTTTACTTGCTCAGTAATCTGGACGGTCTGGAAAGTGCTGGCCAGCTGGGTTTCGTCGTCAACATCAGTGAAGGATCAAGTGGAGGCGTTCCCAATTCAGCCGAGCTGACCGACCTCTACCTCAGCCTGTACAACCTTGATACGAACACTACCCAGTACCATCAATACCTCGGACCGAATCTGGTGCTGAGTGATTCGGGCGGCATCGGACAGTCGGGCACCCACTTCTTCGTCCTGGACGATGCACAGGCGGCCGCTGCGGCTGCATTCTGCGATGGCGACCTGAGCCGGTGTGTCCTGGGTGGCGGTATCCAGTTCCTGTTGCAGACCACGGAGGCCACACCGGAGACCGTCTACGTGGGCGCCTTCGACCGTCCTCCGGTCGACATGCCTGAACCGCTGTCGCTGGCGCTGCTTGGCGCAGGCCTGGCAGGGATGGGCGTGGTACGCCGCAGGGGGAAGCCAGCCGGCCGCTGATGCGAGCCACGGGCACCGGAACCCAGGGTCCCGGTGCCCATCATCGATTCACGCAGCCGCTTCGAGCGTCACCATCTCCACCCCCGGCAGTTTGCATTCGGCCACTGCGCCGGCCACCGCGTCGATCGCCGCACGGCGCGTGAAACTCTTGCGCCAGACGATCACGACCCGGCGCGAGGGCGCCGGATGGGCAAAGGGCACATAGGTCAGCAGGCCGTTGGGGTCGTGCATGTCGGCCACCGAGGCACGCGGCAGCACGGTCAGTCCGATGCCGCTCGCCACCATGTGGCGGATGGTCTCCAGCGAGGAACCTTCGAAGGTGCGCTGCATGCCATTGCCGGGCGACGAATAGCGCGCCATCTCCGGGCACACTTCCAGCACCTGGTCGCGGAAGCAGTGGCCCGCGCCCAACAGCAGCATGGTTTCCAGTTTCAGGTCGTCGGCCGGGATTTCCTTGCGCTTGGCCCAGGGGTGGGAGCGCGGCATCGCGACCACGAAGGGCTCGTCGTACAGGGTCTGGATCGACATGCCGTGTTCCGGCAGCGGGAGCGCCACGATGGCGGCGTCGAGCTCGCCCTGGCGCAGCAGTTCGAGCAGCTTGTGGGTGTAGTTCTCTTGCAGTACCAGCGGCATCTGGGGCACGGTGTCGATCAGTTTCTTGACCAGCGGCGGCAGCAGGTAGGGGCCGATGGTGTAGATCACGCCAAGCCGCAGGGGGCCGGCCAGGGGATCCTTGTTCTGCTTTGCCAGTTCCTTGATGGCGGCGGTCTGCTCCAGCACGCGTTCGGCCTGGGCCACGATCTGCGCGCCCAGCGGGGTGACCGAGACCTCGGAACCGCCGCGCTCGAACAGCGTCACCCCGAGTTCGTCCTCGAGTTTCTTGATGGCGACGGAAAGGGTGGGCTGGGCGACGAAACAGGCTTCGGCGGCGTGGCCGAAGTGCTTGGCGCGCGCGACGGCGACGATGTATTTCAGCTCGGTCAGTGTCATAGGTTTATCTGGGCCCAGGATGTCACGGCTGCATTGCCGTCCATCCTGACACAATGTTGGTATTTAGTCAGCCAGGATTTCAAAAAATAGAACGATGCGGGATGCATGGCCGGGGAATCTTAGCCTATATAATTGCCGGGCAGGATTTTCACCCGCGTTCTCGAGAGGTAAGCCATGTCGTCCACCTTCGGCCCGGCGGAAGCCCAGGCCTATATCCACAAGCTGCTGACGGTCATGCACCACCAGGGCGGTTCCGACCTGTTCATCTCCAGCGATTTCCCGCCCAGCATGAAGCACCAGGGCGCCATGAAGCCCCTGAGCCAGCAGCGCCTGTCCGGCGAGGTCACGCGCGCCCTGGCCCTGTCGCTGATGAACGAACGCCAGCGCGCCGAGTTCGAGGCCGAGATGGAATGCAATTTTGCGATCTCGCTGCCGGGCGTGTGCCGCTTCCGCGTCAACGTTTTCGTGCAGCAGCAGAGCGTGGGCATGGTGGTGCGCACCATCGCCTCCGAGATCCCGAATTTTGAAAAACTCGACCTGCCCGAGGTGCTGAAGGACGTCGTCATGACCAAGCGCGGCCTGGTGCTGGTGGTCGGCGGCACCGGTTCCGGCAAGTCCACCACGCTGGCGGCGATGATCGACTACCGCAACAGCAACTCGGCCGGCCACATCATCACCGTGGAAGACCCGGTCGAGTACGTCCACAAGAACAAGAACTGCCTGGTCACGCACCGCGAGGTCGGGGTGGACACGCATTCCTGGCACAACGCCCTGAAGAACACGCTGCGCCAGGCGCCCGACGTGATCCTGATCGGCGAGATCCGCGACACCGAGACCATGGAGCACGCGATCGCCTTCGCCGAGACCGGCCACCTGTGCCTGGGCACCCTGCACGCGAACAATGCCAACCAGACCCTGGACCGCATCATCAACTTCTTCCCGGAAGAGCGCCGCAACCAGCTGCTGATGGACCTGTCCTCGAACCTGCGCGCGGTGGTCTCGCAGCGCCTGGTCCGTACCGAGGACGGCAAGGGCCGCAAGGCGGCGATCGAGATCCTGCTCAATACGCCGACCATCGGCGAGATGATCCTGAAGGGGAACTTCCAGAACATCAAGGAGATCATGCACAAGTCGCGCGAGCTCGGCATGTGTACCTTCGACCAGGCCCTGTACGAGCTCTATAACAAGGGCTACATCGGCTACGACGAAGCGATCCGCAACGCCGACTCGGCCAACGGCCTGCGCCTGCAGATCAAGCTGTCGGGCGAGCGCAAAGGCCCGGGCGAAGGCGGCGCCAAAGCCACCGAGCTGTCGATGCAGATCGAGGAAGAACCGGAAGACGACGCACCCACCACCACGTAAAAAGAACCGTATGCCTGCATTCGAAAACAAGATCTGCACGCGCGCCGAGCTGGCGCAGCGTATCGCCGCACTGCCCAAGCCGGTGGTGCTCACCAATGGGGTGTTCGACATCCTGCACCGCGGCCACGTGACCTACCTGGCGCAGGCGCGCGCGCTGGGCGGCTCGCTGGTGGTGGCCGCGAATACCGACGCTTCCGTGAAGCGCCTCGGCAAGGGCGACGACCGCCCGCACAATACCCTGGCCGACCGCATGGCGGTGCTGGCGGCGCTGGAATCGGTCAGCCTGGTGGTCGACTTCGACGAGGACACCGCGCTCGAGGTGGTCTTGGCGTCGCGCCCGGACATCTATGCCAAGGGCGGCGACTACGACATGACCCGGATTCCGGAAGGGCAGGCGGTGCTGGCCTATGGCGGACGCGCGGTGGCCATCGATTTCGAGCACGACCGCTCGACCACCAGGCTGGTGGCGAAGATCCGGGGCTGACACCAGGAGAAGCGCATGCTGATCGCACAAGTCACCGACCTGCACCTGCATGCGGATGGCGGCCACCCGAACCTGGCGCGCTTGCATCGCGTGCTCGATCACCTGGCCTCCCTCCAGCCGCGGCCCGATCTGCTGGTCCTGAGCGGCGACCTGGCCGACGACGGGGCGCTGGAGAGCTACCGGCACCTGCAGGCGGCGCTCGAGCGCTGGCCCGGCCCGCTGCGCATGGCGCTGGGCAACCACGACAGTCGCGCGCATTTCCGCGCGGTGTTCGGCGACAGCCATGTGACGGAAGGCTTCGTCCAGGGCTGCAGCGCGCTCGGCGGACTGCAGGTGCTGGTCCTCGACAGCCTGGAGGACGGACGCCATGGCGGCGCGTTCTGCGACGCGCGCGCACAGTGGCTGCGGGCGGTGCTGCAGGGCATCGGCGCTGCACCGGTATTGGTTTTCATGCATCACCCACCCGTCGACGTCGGCATTCCCTGGATCGATCCGGGGGCAGGGCAGGCATGGATCGCCCGCCTCGACGCCGCCCTGCAAGGCGCGAACCTGGCCGGCATCTGCACCGGCCACGTCCACCTGGGCGGCGTGTTCCGCTGGAGGGGGCGGACGGTGGCAACCTGTCCCTCGTCCTCCTCTGACCTGAGCCTGGTCTTCGCGCCCATGCAGCCCGATGCGCCCGATGGACGGCCGCTGGTGGAGCAGGGCGAGCCGGCCTTCGCCCTGCACCGTTGGAGCGAGGATGGCCTGGCGACGATCTTCGGCCGCTGCCCGCAGCGCGTGCTCGCCACCTGGAATGTGGCAACCCGGCAAATGGTCGCGGACATGTTGCAGGAAAAAATTCCTTCATGACGGGATGAGCGTGGCGCGATTCGCCGCGCCCGCCTTCCTCTGTCAATCCAAGCTCCCCATTTCACGCCGAGCCCGCCTGTTCGTCGCGCCGCAAGCCTTCATTGAATCGATTCAACTAATCAGACGTCTGACGAGTTATCAAGGATTTTTGCGCGTCATTGTGGCGATGAAGCGCGCTGCGCCGGCGGCGCAGCGCGTCGTGGATTCGAAAAGGGAGGGGTCAGGCTTGTGCGGTGGCTTCGGCGGCCCGCCGCAGGCGTTCGCGGCTGTTTGCGAGGTGATTGCGCATGGCTGCGCGCGCCGACTCCGGATCGCGCCGGCAAATGGCGTCGACGATATCCTCGTGCTCGCGCATGAGCCGCTCGATGAACACGGCCGGCGCATCGCGTGACAGGCGGGCGGTCAGCAGCCGGGTGCGCGGCATGAAGTGGCGCCCCAGGTGGTGCAGCGTGTCGTGCAGATAGCGGTTATTCGAGGCATGTGCGATCGCCAGGTGCAGTGTCGTATCGGTCTCGGCGGTGTCTCCGCCTGCGCGGCAAGTCTCCATGAAATCATGCAATGCCGCCTTTACCTGCGCCAGTTGGGGCTCGCTGGCCCGTGTCGCCGCCAGGCCGGCCGCCTCGGCCTCGAGCATGATGCGCAGCTCCAGGATCGCCAGGACGTCCTGCATGGTCTCGATCGAGTTCGGATCGAGTCCCATCCGCTGTGGCGTGGCGCTGACCGCGAAGGTGCCCTTGCCCTGGAATGTCTCGACCATGCCCGCGGCCTGGAGATGGGATACGGCTTCCCGCACGACCGACCGGCTGACGCCCAGCGAGGCGATCAGGTCGGCCTCGGACGGAATCTTCTCTCCCGGCTTGATGCGGCCATCTTCGATCATTCGGGAGACGTGCATGACGACGTCCTGAGCGCGCGAGGGTGGGCGTTTGAATGGGGTGCTCATCATGTTGATCTGCAAAAAAATAATTGTCTGACGACTTGCGTTGTAATTACTGCTTAATTATACTTGGCCGCAAGTCGTCTGATGACTGGTGAGTTAAAGGTCGCCGCAAGAGCTTGGACGAACCCAATAATAACTTTGGAGACAACATGCACAACAACCGCCCTGCATTGCCGCGCAGTCTAGCCTTGTCGTCGATCGCACTCGCGGCCATGACCCTGGCCAACCAGTCGATGGCCCAGCAAACCCCCGCCACCGAGCCGGTGCAGAAAGTCGAGATCACCGGTTCCACCATCAAGCGCATTGCCAGTGAGAATGCCTTACCCGTGACCAGCTTGAAGCAGGAGGACATGAAGAACAGTGCGCTGACCACGATCGCGGACGTGATGACCTCCATGCCGGTCGGCGCCACCAATGTGCCCTCATCCGCCGGGGCGGGCACCAACGTCAACATGCGCGGTATCGGCATCAACCGTACGCTGGTCGTGCTGAACGGACGGCGCCTCGCCAACGAACCCCTGTCGAATGGTTTCGTGAATGTCGACGTGATACCGATGAGCGCACTGAACCGCGTCGAGATCCTGCGCGACGGCGCTTCCTCGACCTTCGGTACCGACGCCATTGGCGGCGTGGTCAATTTCATTACCAGACCGACCTTCGAGGGCGTGGAGCTGACCGGGCAGGTGGTGCAGCCGGAGCGCGCCGGCGGCGGACGCGAATTCCGCGTGTCGGTGCTGGGCGGGAAGGGGTCGCTGGCGCAGGATGGCTGGAATATCTATGCGACGGTGGACCATCACAAGCGTACCGCGCTCGACTCCTCCGACCGCCCGGAGCTGAGCAGCCCCGAACTGCTGGCCAGACTGGGCATTGCCCCCAAGGCGAGCAGCGGCACCTATGCGCAGCCGGCCAACGTCTTTTCGCCCAGTACCAATATTACCGGTAACCCGTATTACGCCTCCGGCTGCACCGCGCCCTACTCGGTGCCGGCGCTGCGCAACACCTGTGCGCTGAGTGCGAACTATGTGCTGGCGCTGCCGGAAAATGCGCAGACCACCTTCTTCAGCAAGGGCAGCCTGCGCCATGGCGGCGACAAGCTGTTCACCGCCGAACTCCTGTACGCACAGGAGCACATCACCACCCAGAGGGCGCCGACGACGAGCGTCGGCTTCAACGGCGCCGTGATGCGGATCACGCCGGCCAGTCCCTACTATCCGGGCGGCAGCGCGGGCGTTCCCGCCATGGCGGGCCTGAACGGCTCGCCCCTCAATGTCTCGTGGAGCGTGGCCGAACTGGGCCCGGCGATCGCCAGGGACGAGCAGCGCAACCTGCGCCTGCTGCTGACCGACGAAGGCCGCGCGCTGGGCTGGGACTACCGCGCAGGCTTCACCTACGCGCGAGGCGAACGCGATTCCTATTTCGTGCAGGGCTACCTGAACGGGCCCAAGCTCAACGAAGGGGTCCTGAACGGCATTCTCAATCCTTTCGGCTTCCAGGATGCGAAGGGGCGTGACTACCTGAAGAACATCTCGGTCGACGGCTGGCAGATTCGTCATACCACCAATCTGTATACCGGCGCCGACGCCACCTTCACGCGCGAAATCGGCCAACTGGGCGGCGGTGCGCTGACCCTGGCCACCGGTGCCGAATTCCACCACGAGAACAACCGGGACCGCTCGCTCGACCACGACATCCTGGTGCCCTACCAGAACCGCATGCCAAGCTATGCGCAGGGCCAGCGCAACGTCGCCGCCGCCTTCGCCGAGGTCGACCTGCCGTTCACCAAGGACCTGGACGTCGGCCTGGCGGTACGCGCCGACCGCTATTCCGATTTCGGCGGCACCGTGAACCCGAAGCTCAGCGTGCGCTGGCAGCCGGCACGGGCGCTCATGCTGCGCGGTTCGGCCAGCACCGGCTTCCGTGCGCCGACCCTGTTCGACCGCTACGGCTACCGCCTGCCCGGGGCGACGGCCATCAGCAGCGCAAGGTGGGACGATCCGAAGCTGTGCCCCGGCATCCCGGGCCGGGCCGGCACCGGCGTCGCCGTGCCCGGCGCCAACCCGCTGATCGTCTGCAATGCCTTCCTGCCGATCCAGCAGGGCAGCAACCCCGAGGTGCAGCCGGAAAAGGCGCGTAACCTGACGCTGGGCACGGTGATCGAACCCATGCGCAACGCCTCGGTCACCATCGACTACTTCGACATCGAGGTTACCGACAGCATCGGCGTACTGTCGCAAAACGCCATCTTCACGAATCCGGCCAAATACGCCGACCTGTTCGTCCGTAACGCCGACGGCTCGCTTGCCTTCGTCAGGAACACGGCGGCCAACCTGGGCGACCTGCGCACCAGCGGCATCGACCTGGGCTTGCAGTACGTGGTCCCGCGCAGTGCCTGGGGCGACTTCCGTTTCAACCTGGACGGCACCTACGTGACCCGCTTCGAGACCCAGAACGAAAAGGGTGGTGCGTGGATCTCGAACCTCGGCCGCTTCGGCTCGGTCGGTTCGGGCAACGTGAGCGCCAGCCCGACCTACACCTTCCGCTGGAAACACACGGCGCGGGTTTCCTGGAGCCGCGGCGACTGGTTCGCCCAGCTCAGCAACTTTTACAACACCGGCTACCATGACCTGAACAACGTGGCGCCCGAGTATCACCGCGACATCAAACCCTACTCGATCTGGAATTCGATGCTGACCTACAAGGGCATCCGCAACACCACCGTGGCCTTCGGCGTGAGCAACCTGTTCGATACCAATCCACCGGTAACGAATTCGAATGCGCTGGGCTACGCAAGCAATGTGTCCAGCCCGATCGGACGCGCATACAACCTGCGCGTCACCTACGGGTTCTGAGCGCGGGAGCCCGCAGATTTTTTTGACAAGAGACCGCATATGAAAATTGAACGCGTACAGGGTACCGTCTTCGAATACCTGAGCAAGCGCTGCACCGACAGCGCCGGCCATTCCCATCCGGGACCGGAACAGCGGGCCAGGCTGGCCATGCTGACCATTACCACCGACGACGGCCACCGCGGCCATGCCTTCGGTCCGGTCGAAGTCATCCGGCCGCACGTCCTGGAAGCGTTCGCGCGCAAGGTGCTGGTCGGCCAGGATCCATTCGACCGCGAGCGGCTGTGGCAGGACCTGGAGCACTGGCAGCGCGGCAGCGCCGGCCAGCTCACCGATCGTGCGCTGGCGGTGATCGAACAGGCCCTGTGGGACCTGGCCGGGCGTGCGCTGGGCGTACCCGTCTACAAGCTGCTGGGCGCCTACCGCGACAAGGTGCCGGCCTACGGCAGCACCATGTGCGGCGACCAGCTGGAAGGAGGGCTCGCCACCCCGGACGACTACGCGGCCTTCGCCGAACAGCTGGTAGGGCGCGGCTACAAGGCCATCAAGCTGCACACCTGGATGCCGCCGGTATCCTTCGCGCCCAGCGTCTCGATGGACATCAAGGCCTGCGCGGCGGTGCGCGAAGCGGTGGGCCCGGACATCGCACTGATGCTGGACGGCTACCATTGGTATAGCCGTACCGATGCCTTGACCATCGGCCGTGCGCTGGAAAAGCTGAATTTCGCCTGGTTCGAGGAAATGATGAACGAGCAGAGCATCGCCTCTTATGCGTGGCTGGCGGGGCAGCTCGACATCCCGATCGTGGGACCGGAGTCAATCTCGGGCAAGCACCACAGCCGGGCCGACTGGGCCGTTGCCGGCGCCTGCGACATCCTGCGCGCCGGCGTGCCCGGGGTCGGCGGCATCGGCCCGACAATGAAAGTCGCCGCGCTCGCCGAAGCCTTCGGCATGGATTGCGAAGTGCATGGCAACGGCGCGGCCAACCTCGCCGTCACCGCGGCGATCAAGAACTGCCGCTGGTACGAGCGCGGCCTGCTGCATCCCTTCCTCGACTACGACGAGGTGCCGGCCTATCTCAACTCGCTGCCCGACCCGATGGACGCGGACGGTTTCGTCCATCTGTCGCAGCAGCCGGGCCTGGGGGAAGACATCAACTTCGCCTATATCGAGGCCAACACCGTGGCCAGGTACTAGACCATGGCAATAGCAATGACATCGTTCCGCGCTCCGTTACGAGCGTGGCTGGCACGCGCGGGCTTCGTCTTGCTGGCGGCGGCATCGCAGGCGGCGCCGGCCGCCACTCCCCCTGACCAGCTGGTCATGGGCATGAACATGAACAACCTGCTGTCGATCGACCCGGCCGGCGCCACCGGCAACGACGTGCTCGGCGTCGTCGCCAACCTCTACGACTACCTGGTCGAACTCGATCCGCACGAGCCGACCAGGCTGGTGCCGGCCCTGGCGGCGCGTTGGGAGATCGCGCCGGACCGCAACAGCATCGTCCTGACGCTGCACGAGGGCGCGCGCTTCCAGTCGGGCAATCCGCTGAGCGCCGAGGACGCGGCCTGGTCGCTGCGCCGGGTCCTCAAGCTGAACCTGGCGATGGCGTCGCCATGGAAGAGCTACGGCTTCAGCCGGGCGAACGTGGACAGGCTGATCTATGCCAGCGACGCCCGCACGCTGCATATCGTGCTTCCCAAACCGGGCGACCCGCTGATGGTGCTGTACACGCTGGCCACCTCGGTCAGTTCGGCGATCCTCGACCGCCGCGCGGTCCTGGCGCACCAGGTGAACGGCGATCTCGGTGCGCGCTGGCTGCTCAACCACGCGGCCGGATCGGGGCCGTTCGCGCTGACCGAATGGCGCGCCAAGGATGCCATGCTGCTCGATCGCTTCGATGGCTACTGGCGTGGCCGGCCCAGCTTGCGCCGGGTGGTGATGCGCCACATCGGCGAATCGCTGTCGCTGCGCTTCATGATCGAGCGGGGCGACCTCGACGTGGCGGCCGGCATGGCGGGGCCCGACATCGAGGCCCTGCGCGAGCATGCCGGCGTGACGGTGCAACCGGTCCTGCGCGGGACCTCGTACTACGTCGCGGTGAGCATGAAGGATGCGCGCTTCGCGGACCGGCGCGTACGCCTTGCGCTGCGCAAGCTGATCGACTACCAGGGCATCAACCGCGCCATCATGCCGAACTACGGGGTCAGCCACCAGCGCCCCGTGATGATCGGCCTGGCCGCGACCTTGCCCGACCCCGGCTACCGCCTGGACGTGGCGGGCGCGCGCAAACTGCTGGCCGAAGCCGGCTACGCGCAAGGATTCAGGACGACCATCCGGGTGCTGTCCGATCCGCCGCTGATCAACATCGCGACCGCCCTGCAGGCGACGCTGGCCCAGGCCGGGATCCACGCCGAGATCCTGTCCGGCACCGGCAACCAGGTGTACGGGGCCATGCGCGACCGCAGGTTCGAGATCATCGTCGGACGCGGCGGCGGCGGCGTGGAGCCCCATCCGCATGCCAATCTGCGCGCGCTGGTCTACAACCCCGACAACAGCGACGCGGCCAGGCTGACCAACTTCCAGGGATGGCGCACCAGCTTCTTCGATCCCGAGATCAACGGCTTGATCGAACAGGCCTTCGTCGAACGCGATCCGGCGCGGCAAACCGCGATGTACCAGCGCATCCAGCAACGCTACGACGAGAAGGTCGGCGCCATCCAGCCCCTGGCGCAGATGCTCGAGACGGTCGTGCTGAGCAAGCGCGTCCGCAATTATGTCAACCACCCGTCGGCTACTACCCACCTGCGCAATGTTTACAAAGACTAGTCCTTTGACGCCTGCCGTGGCGAGTCCCCGCCTCGTGCTCTGGCTGTCCCGCGCCGGCGCGCTGCGCGCACGCGCGCTGAGCACCGTGTTGACCTTGTTCGGCCTGCTGATCCTTACCTTCTTCATCGGACGCGTGATGCCGGTCGATCCGGTGCTGGCGATCGTCGGCCCGGATGCCGATGCGTCGATGTACGAGCAGGTCAAGGCCCAGCTCGGCCTGGACCAGCCGCTGTGGCTGCAGTTCGGGCGCTACCTGGGTGAACTGGTCCACGGCGAACTCGGCACCTCGCTGCTGACCGGGAATCCGGTGGTGGCCGACATCGCCCGGGTGTTCCCGGCCACCCTGGAACTGGCGACGGTGGCGATCCTGATCGGCACGGCGGCCGGCGTGCCGCTCGGCGTGTTCGCGGCCACCCGGCGCGGGCGCTGGGGCGACAACCTGGTGCGGGTGATCGGCCTGACCGGTTATTCGGTGCCGGTGTTCTGGTTCGCGATGATGGGGCTGCTGGTGTTCTATGCCTGGCTGGGCTGGGCGGGCGGCTCGGGCCGGATCGACCTGGAATTCGACGGCGCGGTGCGTCCGCTGACCGGCATGCTGCTGATCGACTCGGCCCTGGCGGGACAGTGGGACGCCTTCGCCAACGCGGCCCGCCACATCCTCCTGCCGGCCTGCATCCTCGGGCTGCACACGATGGCTTACCTGAGCCGCATGACGCGCAGCTTCATGCTCGCCCAGCTGTCGCAGGAATACATTCTGACGGCCAGGGTCAAGGGCTTGCCGGAGTGGCGCGTGGTGTGGCAACACGCGTTCCGCAACATCCTGGTCCAGTTGCTGACGATCGTCGCGCTGGCCTACGGCACGCTGCTCGAGGGCGCGGTGCTGGTCGAAACCGTGTTCGCCTGGCCCGGCTTCGGCCAGTACCTGACCAATAGCCTGCTGCTGGGCGACATGAATGCGGTGATGGGCTGCGTGCTCGTGGTGGGCATCATCTTCGTGGCGCTGAATCTCGCATCGGATTTTCTCTACAACCTCTTCGATCCGCGGATGCGCTGATGAATTCGACCCTGACTCTCCCCACGACGTCGGCGCAGGCCACGCGATCACGCCTGCTGCGCGCGGCCCGTCACCTGTTCCACAACCCGATGACGCTGGCCGGCTCCCTGGTCGTGCTGCTGCTGGTCGCCGTGGCCGCGTGCGCGCCCCTGATCGCCCCGTTCGATCCGCAGGCACAGGATCTTGCCGCGACCCTCCAGGCGCCCGGCGCCGGCCATTGGTTCGGCACGGACGAATATGGACGCGATGTATTCAGCCGCGTCGTCTGGGGCGCCCGCACCACGCTGTATATCGTGCTGCTGGTGACGGCGGTGGTCGGCCCCGTGGGCCTCGCCGTCGGCACTGTGTCCGGCTATTTCGGCGGCATGGTGGATACCGTCTTCATGCGCGTCACCGACATTTTCATCTCGTTTCCCAGCCTGGTGCTGGCGCTGGCCTTCGTCGCCGCGCTCGGACCGGGCCTGGAACATGCGGTCATCGCCATCGCACTCACGGCCTGGCCGCCGATCGCACGCCTGGCGCGCGCCGAAACCAGGACGCTGCGCAACGCCGACTTCGTGTCCGCCGCGCGCCTGCTGGGGGCCTCGCCGGCGCGCATCCTGCTGCGCCACATCGTACCGCTCTGTATTTCCTCCGTCGTGGTGCGCCTGACCATGAACATGGCCGGTGTCATCCTCACCGCGGCCGGCCTGGGCTTTCTCGGCCTCGGCGCCCAGGCGCCGCTGTCGGAGTGGGGAGCGATGATCTCCGCCGGGCGCCGCTACATGATGGAGTGCTGGTGGCTGGTCACCATGCCCGGCGCGGCGATCATGCTGGTCAGCCTGGCATTCAACCTGCTCGGTGATGGATTGCGCGACGTGTTCGATCCACGCAGCTGAAAGGAACAGCCATGAACGAAACCAAACTTGAGGTGCGCGACCTGCGGGTGCGCTTCGCCGGCCGCGACGGCATGGTCGATGCCGTGCGCGACGTGTCGTTCACGCTTGGCCGGGAAAAACTGGCGATCGTCGGCGAGTCCGGCTCCGGCAAGTCGACGGTCGGGCGCAGCCTGCTCAAGCTGCATCCGCCCAGCGCCCGCGTCGAGGCCAGCGTCATGCGCTTCGGCGATATCGACCTGCTGGGCGCGGACGAGCGGACGATGCGCGCCATCCGCGGCCAGCGCATGTCGATGATCATGCAGGATCCGAAATACTCGCTCAATCCCGTGATGCGCGTCGGCGATCAGGTCGCCGAAGCCTTGCGTGCGCACCGGCGCATCGCAGGGCGCGAGGCGCGTGCGCGTGTGGTCGGCATGTTCGAGGCGGTGCGCATCCGCGATCCGGAGCGCGTGTACGACAGCTTTCCGCACGAAATCTCAGGCGGCATGGGCCAACGCGTGATGATTGCGATGATGCTGATTACCGAGCCTGAAGTCGTGATCGCCGACGAACCCACCTCGGCGCTCGACGTATCGGTCCGGATGCAGGTGCTGGAAGTGCTCGATGAATTGATCACCCAGCGTGGACTGGGGCTGGTCTTCATCAGCCACGACCTGAACCTGGTCCGTGCGTTCTGCGACCGGGTGCTGGTGATGTACGCCGGCCGCGTGGTCGAGTCGATTGCCGCGTCCGAGCTCGAGCATGCCCAGCACCCCTACACCCGCGCCCTGTTGTCCGCGGTGCCCGACATGGACCGCCGGCGTGCCAGCTTGCCGGTGTTGCAGCGGGATCCGCGCTGGCTGGCCGCCTAGCCCTATTGGAGAATGACATGATTGCAATCGAGGGACTCGAGCTGGCGTTCGGCAGCGGCGCCAAGCGCCACCAGGTGCTCCAGGACGTGAGCTTTTCCGTGGGCGAAGGCGAAGCATTCGGACTGGTCGGCGAATCGGGGTCGGGCAAGACCACCGTGCTGCGCTGCCTGGCCGGTCTGTACCAGCACTGGCAGGGGACGATCCGGATCGGCGGCAAGCAACTGGGGCACAGGATCGACCGTGAACGTGTCCGCCGCACGCAGATGGTATTCCAGGATCCCTACGGTTCCCTGCATCCGCGCCACACCGTCGATGCGACCCTGTCGGAGCCGCTGCACATCCATGGCATCGGCGATGTCGATGGCCGGGTGAGCCGTATCCTGGCCAAGGTGGGGCTGGATGCGTCCTTCCGGTGGCGCTATCCGCACCAGATGTCGGGCGGGCAGCGCCAGCGGGTTGCGATCGCGCGGGCCCTGATCCTCGAGCCGCGCATCCTCCTGCTGGACGAACCCACCTCGGCGCTGGACGTGTCGGTGCAAGCGGAGATCCTCAACCTGCTGGCCGAACTGCGCGCGCGCGACGGCCTGACCTACCTGATGGTCAGCCATGACCTGGGGGTAGTCGTGCACCTGTGCGACCGGGTCGGGGTCATGCAACAGGGGCGGATCGTCGATATCCAGCCGCGCGACCGGCTGACCGCGGAAACCGGCCCGCATCCCTATACCCGGGCGCTGGTCGCTGCCACCCGCCATTCGATCGCCCCGTCACGCGTGGCCGATGGCGCAATGAGCTGAAAAAACTGGTGATCCGTTCCTCCATAAACCGTGGCAATATTGCCAAACGTTTATTTAGGAGGAATCCATGTCCGGACTTGTACGACTCCTGGGCGGCGCCGCCCTGATGCTGGTCACCGCGGCAGTCGCCGCCGCACCGCCGGTGGCGCGGGTCGAAGCCGTCACCGATACCCATTTCGGCGAAAAGGTGGTGGACCGCTACCGCTGGATGGAAAACGACAAGGATCCGGACTGGCTGCCTTTCCTGAAGAACCAGAACGCCCATACCCGCTCGGTGCTCGACACCCTGCCGCTGCGCGGCGAACTGCTGGCCCGCATCCAGCAGCTGTCCGGCGACGTCACCGCGGTCAGCCGCATCGAGCGCGCCGGCGCCCGCACTTTCTACCAGCAACGCCCCGCCGGCACCAACAACTTCAAGCTCTTCGTGCACGAGAACGGCAAGACCCGCCTGCTGGTCGATCCGACCACGCTCGACACCGCCACCAGCCATTATTCGCTGGACTGGTGGGGCGCTTCACCCGACGGCAGCAAGCTGGCGTACGGGCTCTCGAAGGACGGCAGCGAGGATTCGGTGCTGCACATCATGGACGTGGCCAGCGGCGCCATCCTGCCCGAGCGCATCGCCAACACCCAGAACGCCAGCCCGAGCTGGCTGGAAGACGGCTCCGGCTTCTTCTACAACCAGCTCACCGGCAAGGTCAACACGCCGGAGCGCTACCTCGATTCGCGCGCCCGCTTCCATCGCATCGGCGACGATCCCGCCAGGGACCGCATCGTCATGGCGCGCGGCCTGGACCGGGCGGTGAAGTACGAGAACATCCAGATGCCGATCGTGGTGGCCACGCCGCATTCGCGCCACGCCCTCCTGATCCTGGCCGACGTGCGCCAGGAAACGCGGGTCCTGATTGCGCCGCTGCAGGATGTCCTGAAGGGCAGGGCGCGCTGGACCGCGGTGGCCGATTTCGCCGATGAAGTCACCGGCGCCGACCTGCACGGCGACGAGTTGTACCTGCTGTCCAACCGCGGCCATCCGCGCGGGCGCATCCTGAAGGTCAATGCGCAGTCGCCGTCGGTGAAGGGCGCACGCGAAGTCGTGGCCGAATCGGGCCTGGTGATCCAGAGCATGACCCGCGCCAGGGACGGCCTCTACCTGCGCGCCATGGACGGCGGCGTGGGCCGCGTGCTGCGCCTCGACGCCAAGGGCAAGCTGGCGAGCATTTCCCTGCCTTTCGACGGCACGGTGCCGGCCCTGGCCGCCGATCCGGACGCGCCGGGCGCCCTGATGCTGCTGTCGGGCTGGCTGACGCCGACCGCCGTCTGGAGCATCGACGCCGCCGGCAAGCTTGCGGATACCGGCCTCACGCCCAAACCGGCCATCGACACCAGCCCGTACACCACCGAACGCCGCTTCGCCACCGCGAAGGACGGCAGCAAAATCCCCTATAGCCTGGTGTACAGGAAGGGCTTGAAGAAAGACGGCAGGAACCCGGCCTTCATCTCGGCCTATGGCAGCTATGGCGCGGCGGCCTATACGCCGTCCTTCATGGGCCGCACGCTGGCGCTGATCGACCAGGGCGCCATCGTCGGCTTCGCCAACGTGCGCGGCGGCGGCGAGTACGGGCGCGACTGGCACCGCGCCGGTCAGCTGGAAAACAAGCCGAATACCTGGCGCGACCTGATCGCCGTGGTCGAGGACATGCAGGCCGGCGGCTATACCGCGCCGGCCCATACCGCCATCGGCGGCCGTTCGGCGGGCGGCATCCCGACCGGCATGGCGCTGGCCGAGCGTCCGGAGCTGTTCGCGGCCGTGGTGTCGGGCGTCGGCTGGCACAACCCGCTGCGCTACGTGGCGGAGCAGAACGGCTTCGCCGAAGAACCGGAATGGGGCGCGATCCGCGACCAGGCCGGCTACAAGGCCCTGAAGAGCATCGACAGCTACCAGGCGGTGAAGGATGGCGGCAAGTATCCGGCCGTGCTGCTGACCACCGGCGTGACCGATCCGCGGGTGGCGCCTTTCCACCCGGCCAAGATGGCGGCGCGCCTGCAGGCGGCCAGCGCCAGCGGCAAGCCGGTGCTGCTGCGCGTCGACTTCGACGCCGGCCACGGGATGGGATCGACCCGGGCGCAGCAGGACCAGGAAGCGGCGGATACCTATGCCTTCATCCTGGCCCAGACCAGGGGGCGCTAGGTGGTCGGCTCTGCCGGCCGCGTTAGCTGAAGCGTCGCCTTGTCAGGTTCTGATCGGGCGTCTGTTTCGCGTCGAACGTGAGCGCCACATGATCCCCAGCAGGCCGGCGGCCAGCATGGTCCAGGTCTGCGGCTCGGGCGCCTGCGACATCATGCTCAGCCTGGTATCGCTGGTCCAGTACAGGTGGCGTTCGGTGCTCATGCCAGGATTGAATTCGTAGGCGTAGTGCTGGTCGCCGGTGGTGATCAGGCGGCCACCGCCGACCCAGCCTTCCGGATCGCTGCCGTAGCTGCCGACGCTGAAGTGGAGGCCGGAATCCTGCGAGAACGTGAAGCCGGTCGCGCCGCAGGTGTAATACGCATTGCTGCTGGCGGCGCAGGCAATGTAGTCGAGCTCGCCAACGACCAGGGTCAGCAACTCATCTTTTTCCAGCAAGCCATCGCTGTCGAGGTCATTGCCTCGGAACGAGCCGGTAATGACTTCTTCGGGCAGGAAGCTGTTGGAGACGCTGTCGTAGAAGCCGGTGAAGGAAAAGCCCCAGGAAATGGTGTCGCTGGGGGCCGCGTGGGCGGCGGTGCAGCACAGGAGCAGGGCGCCGGTGGAAAGAAACTTTTTCATGTGAAACCTCGAGCAAAAAACAGGGGCGCCGATCAAAAACTGATGTGACCAGCCTACTCCTGTTCGCCCGATACTGTCGCGCTAGCTTGTAGATTTTTCCACATTGTGTCGCAGCTGCGCGACAACAAGTAACATTGCCGTCTGGAAGCTTCCTTAGCTGCCGCCGGCGTAGCCGTTCTGGCGCCAGGCCTCGTAGACGACCACCGCCACCGTGTTGGACAGGTTGAGGCTGCGGTTGTCCGGCATCATCGGCAGGCGGATGCGCTGGGCCGGCGGGAAGCTTTCGCGCAGGGCCGGGTCGAGGCCGCGCGATTCGGCGCCGAAGACGAACACGTCGCCTGGTCGGAAGCCGGCATCGGCGAAGGGCGAGGAGCCGTGCGTCGTCAGGGCGAACATGCGCGTGGGGTCAGGCTGAGTGTCAAGCAGGAAGGCTTCCCAGTTCTTGTGCACCTTCATGGTGGCGTAGTCATGGTAGTCCAGCCCGGCGCGGCGCATCTTGGCATCGTCGAGCGGAAAGCCGAGCGGCTCGATCAGGTGCAGCTGGACGCCGGTGTTGGCGCACAGGCGGATGACGTTGCCGGTATTCGGCGGGATCTCTGGTTCGACCAGTACGACGTGGAACAAGCTGTTCTCCTTCTGTATTCATATTAATGAGGCGGCGTGCGGGCGAACACGAGGTTCGTGACGCGCGCCGCGCCGGCGCGCTTGAGCACGCCGGCTATTTCATCGAGTGTATGGCCGCTGGTCATGACGTCGTCGACCACGCCGACCTGCCGTCCTTCCAGCGCTACCTGGCCGTCCGCGACAGCGAAGGCGCCGCGCACGTTGCGGCGCCGCTCGCGCGGCGCCACGCCCGACTGCGCGGCCGTCTCGATGCGCCGTTCGAGCAGGCGCGGCGCCAGCGGAATACCGAGCGCGGCGGACAAGGGCCGGGCCATTTCGAGGGCCTGGTTGTAGCCGCGCTCGACCAGGCGGCGCGGCCCCAGCGGCACCGGACACAGCAGGTCGGGCAGCGTCGCGCCGCCGCGGGCAAGCAGGGCCGCGCGCAGGCGGCCCGCCATCCACGGCGCCAGCGCCAGCCGCGCGCCGAACTTCAGCTGCAGCACCAGGCCGTCGACCGGCGCGGCATAGTCGCAGGCGGTGACGGTCGCGTCGAAGGCCGGCGCATCGGCCAGGCAGGCGCCGCAGCGCCGCGCCGCGTCCTGGATGCCGACCGGATTGGCGCAGCAGGGGCAGCGGGTGTGGACATCCTGCGCGTAGGCTTGCGAGCAGGCCGTGCAGACCGGTTCCTGGTCCTGGGCGCCGCACAGCAAGCAGCTGGACGGGAGCAGGGCGCCAACCCAGCGCAGGAAGCGGGAATGCAGGAGCATCTACTCGAATCCACGGGAGCATGTACACTCCGCCATTATCTCACCATCCGCTTTCCCGCCATGGCTTCACCACAACCTTCCCGGATGAGCGCGCCGATCGACCTGGCACGCGTCCGTTCCCTGTTCGCCCAGCCCGGCCGTATCGACGCTTCCGACTTCCTGCGCCGCGAAATCGCCCAGCGCATGCACGAACGCCTGCAGCTCGTGAAGATCGCGCCGAAACAGGTGCTCGACGCCGGTTGCGGCACCGGGGCCGACCTCGCCCTGTTGCAAAAAACCTATCCAGCGGCCCAGATCCTGGGCATCGATGCGGCCCCCGCCATGGCTATGGCCGCCGGCAAGCCTTCGCCGGCGCCGGCGATGCGCTCGCTGAACCAGATGCTCAGCCGTCTGCTGCCGGCCAAGGCCGGCGTCGACACCGTCTGCGGCGACTTCGGCAACCTGCCTTTCGGGACGAACTCGCTCGACCTCCTGTGGTCGAACCTGGCGCTGCACTGGCATCCGCAGCCGGACCGGGTGTTCGCCGAATGGCGCCGCATCTTGCGGGTCGACGGCTTGCTGATGTTCTCGAATTTCGGCCCGGACACCTTCACCGAACTGCGCAGCGCCTTTGCCGCCATGGACGAAACCCCGCATACCCTGCCTTTCGTCGACATGCACGATTTCGGCGACCAGCTGGTGGAGGCGGGCTTTTCCACCCCGGTGATGGACATGGAGCGCATCACGGTCACCTATGACACCGTCGCGGCTTTATTGGCCGACGTACGCGCCCTCGGCGGCAACCCGCTGGCCACGCGCCGGCGCGGGCTGATCGGGCGCGCGGCGTGGCAGCGCATGCTCGACGCCTTCGAGGCCCAGCGCCGTCCCGACGGCAAGCTCGGGCTCACGTTCGAGGTCATCTACGGCCACGCCTTCCGGCCGGCCCCGAAGACCACGGCCGCAGGGGAGGCGATCGTGCGTTTCCAGCCGCGCAAGCCTTAATAACTCGCGGCAACAACGCCGCCCGATTTTCCTTGAATAAAAATTACTGGTTTGATTATAATCAGTGGCTATTTTTGTCGTCTGGACGAGGAAAACGCTGAAAAAAGCAGCAGTCCGGCGCAAAAAGAGAATGAATTGCAGCATCAGCAGAGCCGCGGGCGCCGCCCGCGAGTAGGTTCCCACCGTATCCGCAGCGCAATTTTCGCGGTACAGGTATGAACCTTTCTGCGAAACTTGTTTCGGAGCGGCGGCAGTTCGTTCATGGAATTGTCGACCGTTAAAAATATTTTATTTTGGGTGGTTGGGGACAACATGACATACGCAACGCGACTTGGGGCCATGCTGTTCGGCCTCGCAGCAACGGCCGGCATCCCAGCATGGGCTGCAGAACCGCAAATCACCGGCCGGCCGGTGGAACACCAGTTGAACATGCAGACCCCGGTGAACGCCGTCGGCGCCGACATCTACGACCTGCACAACTGGATGATGATCGTCTGCATCGTGATCTTCGTCGGCGTGTTCGGCGTCATGTTCTATTCGGTGTTCAAGCACCGCAAGTCGCTCGGCCACAAGCCCGCCACCTTCCATGAATCCACCGCCGTCGAAATCGCGTGGACCATCGTTCCCTTCCTGATCGTCATCGGCATGGCCCTGCCGGCCACCAAGACCGTCATCGCGCTGAAGGACACCTCGAACGCCGACATCACCATCAAGGCCACCGGCATGCAGTGGAAGTGGGGTTATGACTACCTGAACGGCGAAGGCGAGGGCATTTCCTTCCTGTCGAACCTGTCCACCCCGCGCACCCAGATCGGCCTGCCGGGCGAGGAAGCGACCCAGAACAAGGGCGAAAACTACCTGATGGAAGTGGACAACGAGATGGTTGTCCCGGTCGGCAAGAAGATCCGCATGGTGTTCACCGCCAATGACGTGATCCACGCCTGGACCATCCCGGCCTTCGCCATCAAGCAGGACGCGATCCCGGGCTTCGTGCGCGACGGCTGGTTCACGGCCGACAAGATCGGCGTCTACCGCGGCAACTGCGTCGAGCTGTGCGGCAAGGACCACGCCTTCATGCCGATCGTCGTGCGCGTCGTGTCCGCCGAGGACTACAGCGCCTGGGTCGCCAGCGAGAAGAAGAAAATGGCCGCCCTGGCCGACGACCCGAACAAGGTCTGGACCATCGATGAACTGAAGACCCGCGGCGAGCAGGTCTACAACGCCAACTGCGTGGCCTGCCACCAGGCCAACGGCAAGGGCGTGCCGAACGCCTTCGCTCCGCTGGACGCCTCGCAGGTCGTGCTGGGCGCCAAGGCGCACCAGGTCGACGTGCTGCTCAACGGCCAGGACACCCCGGCCTATCCTGCGGCGATGCCGGCATGGAAGCAGCTGTCCGACACCGAGATCGCCGCGGTGATCACCTATACCCGCAATACCTGGTCGAACAAGGCTGCGGAAAACATCGTTCAACCGGCCGAAGTGCTGGCTGCACGCAGCAAGTGATTTAGCTCAAGCTTCAGGGAAATCGACATGACTACCAGCACTATCGATCACGCACACGATCACGGCCACGACCACGCGCACGACCATCCGCACGGCTTCCGCCGCTGGCTGTTCGCCACCAACCACAAGGACATCGGCAGCCTGTACCTGTGGTTCTCCTTCATCATGCTGCTCTCGGGCGGCGTGCTGGCGCTGATGATCCGCACCGAGCTGTACCAGCCGGGCCTGCAGTTCTTCCGCCCCGAGTTCTTCAACCAGCTGACCACCATGCACGGCCTGGTGATGGTGTTCGGCGCGATCATGCCGGCCTTCGTGGGCTTCGCCAACTGGATGATCCCGCTGCAGGTGGGCGCGTCCGACATGGCCTTCGCGCGCATGAACAACTTCTCGTTCTGGCTGCTGCCGCCGGCGGCGATCCTGCTCGCGGGTTCGTTCTTCTCGCCGGGCGGCGCCACCGCCGCCGGCTGGACCCTGTATGCGCCGCTGTCGACCCAGATGGGCCCGGGCATGGACATGGCGATCTTCGCGATGCACATCATGGGCGCGTCGTCGATCATGGGTTCGATCAACATCATCGTCACCATCCTGAACATGCGCGCGCCTGGCATGACCCTGATGAAGATGCCGATGTTCTGCTGGACCTGGCTGATCACCGCCTTCCTGCTGATCGCCGTGATGCCGGTGCTGGCAGGCGCCATCACCATGACCCTGACCGACCGCCACTTCGGCACCTCCTTCTTCAACGCGGCCGGCGGCGGCGACCCGGTGATGTACCAGCACATCTTCTGGTTCTTCGGCCACCCCGAGGTCTACATCATGATTCTGCCGGCCTTCGGCATCGTCTCGCAGATCATCCCGGCCTTCGCCCGCAAGCCGTTGTTCGGCTACGCCTCGATGGTCTACGCGACCGCTTCGATCGCGATCCTGTCCTTCATCGTCTGGGCCCACCACATGTTCACCACCGGCATGCCGGTGACCTCGCAGCTGTTCTTCATGTACGCCACCATGCTCATCTCCGTGCCGACCGGCGTGAAGGTGTTCAACTGGGTCGCCACCATGTGGAAGGGCTCGATGACTTTTGAGACCCCGATGCTGTTCGCGGTCGGCTTCATCTTCGTGTTCACCATGGGCGGTTTCACCGGCCTGATCCTGGCGGTGACCCCGATCGACATCATCGTCCACGACACCTATTACGTGGTGGCGCACTTCCACTACGTGCTGGTGGCGGGTTCGCTGTTCGCGCTGTTCGCCGGCTTCTACTACTGGGCGCCGAAGTGGACCGGCCACATGTACCCGGAAGGCCGCGGCAAGATGCACTTCTGGCTGTCGCTGATCACCTTCAACGTCACCTTCTTCCCGATGCACTTCCTGGGCCTGGCCGGCATGCCGCGCCGCTATGCGGATTACGCCACCCAGTTCACCGACTTCAACATGATCGTGTCGATCGGCGCCTTCGGCTTCGGCCTGTCGCAGGTGTACTTCCTGTTCGCGGTGGTGCTGCCGACCATCCGCGGCGGCAAGAAGGCGGAAGCCAAGCCATGGGAAGGCGCGGAAGGCCTGGAGTGGACCGTGCCGAGCCCGGCGCCGTTCCACACCTTCGAAACCCCGCCGCTGGTGAAGTAATCATGAGCACGCAAGAGCAAAAGAAGAGCAACCTGAAGACCGCCCTGGTACTGGGCGGGATCGCGCTGTTCTTCTTCGCGAGCGTATTCGCGAAGTTCACGCTGCTGGGCTGAGATGAAGCCGCTGAGCAGCCGCGTCAGCCAAATTCGGCGCCTGAACCGCTCCACCCTGGGAAAACTGGTGGTGGTGGCGGTGATGATGTTCGGTTTCGGTTACGCGCTGGTGCCGATGTACCGCCAGATCTGCGAAGTACTCGGCATTAACGTGCTGACGCAGAAGGGCGAGTTCGTCGAGGCGCCCGTCAATACCCAGATCGACAAGACGCGCAAGATCGTCGTCGAGCTGGATGGCAATGCGCAGGGGCCGTGGCGCTTCCGTCCGACCCAGCGCAGCATCGAAGTGCATCCGGGCGAGCTGGCCACCGTCACCTACGAGGTGGTCAACACCCAGGGCAGGGCGGTCAAGGCGCAGGCGATCCCGAGCTATGCGCCGCAGGCCGTCACGCCGCACTTCAAGAAAGTCGAATGTTTCTGCTTCCAGGAACAGACGCTGCAGGCCAAGGAAGCGCGCCAGATGCCGGTGGTCTTCTTCATCGACCCGGCGCTGCCGCGCGAGGTGAAGAACATCACGCTCTCGTACACCTTCTTCGAGATCGGCGGTGCGATCAAGACGGCGTCGGCTGCCGGGACGGTGAAGTAAATGGAGGACAAGCCGCACGAGCGGAAGGCCAGTTTCCTGGCCACGATGAAGGCAGTGTTCTGGTCCTTCTTCGGCGTGCGCAAGCGCCGCGACTATGAACGGGATGCCGCCAACCTGAACCCCATCCACGTGATCATCGCGGGGCTGATTGGGGCGGCAATCTTCATTGGCCTGATCATGCTGGCAGTGCGCTTCGCGGTATCGCAGTAACAGGTTTTAGCGACATGAGAATCACCCGAAAATTCTAAGAGTCAGATGAGGAGATGAAAATGAGTTCGCCACACACCGTGCCCTATTATTTCGTGCCGGGCCCGTCCCGCTGGCCGATGTTCGCCGGCATTTCACTGCTGGTGACCATGATCGGCGCCTCCGGCTGGGTCAACAGCGCCCCTTGGGGCCCGGCAGTGTGCCTGGCCGGCATCGTCTCCACGCTGGTGGTGCTGTACTTCTGGTTCGGCGACGCTATTCAGGAATCCGAGTCGGGCATGTACAACAAGCGCATCGACACGTCCTACCGCTGGTCGATGAGCTGGTTCATCTTCTCGGAAGTCATGTTCTTCGGCGCCTTCTTCGGCGCGCTGTTCTACGCCCGTGCGGTGACCATGCCCTGGCTGTCCGACCTCGACCACAAGTTCATCTGGCCGGACTATGCGCCGACCTGGGGCAATACCGGTCCGGCCGGCGTGGTCGACCAGTTCCAGATCATGGGCCCGTTCCCGATCCCGACCATCAACACCGCGCTGCTGCTGCTGTCGGGCGTGACCCTGACCATCTCGCACCACGCGCTGCGCGCCGGCCACCGTTCCAAGACCGCGTTCTGGCTGTTCGCCACCATCCTGCTGGGCGCGATCTTCATGGGCTTCCAGGTGTACGAGTACATGCACGCCTACCAGGAACTGAACCTGAAGCTGACCTCGGGCATCTACGGCTCGACCTTCTTCATGCTGACCGGCTTCCACGGCTTCCACGTGACCATGGGTGCGATCATGCTGTCGGTGATCCTGTACCGTGTGCTCAAGGGCCACTTCACGGCGGACAATCACTTCGGCTTCGAAGGCGCGGCCTGGTACTGGCACTTCGTCGACGTCGTCTGGCTGGGGCTGTACGTCGTGGTCTACTGGCTGTAAGCTGAGCTTCGATGTAACACGTAACGTGGGCGGCATTGCCGCCCACGCTGCTTTTATTTAGTGGATGCTCAGCGAATGCCGGTCGGGGCGATCCACCCCATCTTGTAGGCGGCGAGCAGGCAGAGGAAGAGCGTGATGGACAGGCCGACCCGCATCGCCAGCGCATGCACCGTCCGGTTGCTCTGCCCTTTGTCGCGCATCAGGAAGAAAAGGGCCGACGCGAGGCTGGCAAGGATTAGGATGAAGGCAATCGCAACGAACAGTTTCATGGTCGGCCTGATAAAGGTTGAGGCATCATTGTAATGCGCTTCCCCTTCCATTTTCGTCTCATTCCCTTCATCGCCACGTTTCTCATTGCCTTGCTGGGTATTGCCTTGGGTAACTGGCAGCAGGGCAGGGCCGCACAGAAACTGGCCGTGCAGGAAAAGCTTGCCGCCCTTGCCGTCGAGGCACCCGTGGCGCTCGGCGCCACCCTCACGCCTGCCGCTGCCCTCGAGTACCGCCGCGTGAGCATCACCGGCGAGTTCGTCGCCGACTGGCCGCTGTTCCTGGCCAACCGCCCGATGGCCGGACGTCCTGGCTACTACCTCGTGATGCCGTTTAAAATCGCGGGGTCGCACACACATGTGCTGGTGATGCGCGGCTGGCTGCCGCGCGAGGCGGAATACGGCAAGCTGCCGGCCTTCGCCACGCCGGCGGGCACGCTCACCATCGAAGGCATCGTCGTGGCTTCCGCCGGGCAGGTGATGGCCCTGGGTGACGCGACGCCGCTGGCTCCGAAGGCCATCGTCCAGAACATCGATCCGAAGGGGGTGTCCAGGGCCACCGGACTGGTGCTGCAGCCCTTCTTCGTGCAGCAGACCGGGCCGGACCAGCCGGACGGCGCCCTGTTGCGCGTCTGGCCCTCGCCCTCGAGCGGCATCGACAAGCACCGCGGCTACGCCTTCCAGTGGTATGCGCTGGCGGCCATGGCCATCCTCTTTTTTGTGATAACAGGATTCCGTAGTGGATCAAAACAACGTGATGCAAGAAAACCTGAAGCAGAAACAAGTGATGCAGGAAAGTGATTCCGCCAAGGCGAGCGAGCAGAAGCGTAACCGCGGGCGCTGGAAGCTGTTCGCCGTGCTGCTGGTCTGCGCGGCGCCGATGATCCTGTCCTACCTGACCTACTACGTCATCAAGCCGACCGGCCGCACCAACTACGGCACCCTGATCGACCCGCGCGAGCGCCCGATCCCGGCGATGGCCAGCACCACGCTCGACGGCCGTCCGGAAACGCTGGACCAGTACAAGGGCAAGTGGATCATGCTGAAGGTCGGCGGCGGCGAATGCGGGGAAGCCTGCCAGAAGCAGCTGTTCGCGATGCGCCAATGGCGCCTGATGCAGGGCAAGAACATGAGCCGCGTCGAACGCGTCTGGCTCGTCACCGACAGCCAGCCGCTCGACACGATGACGATCCGCCAGTACGACGGCATGCACCTGCTGCGCGCACCGAAGGAGGTGGTGTCGAGCTGGCTGCCGGCCGAGAAGGGCATGCAGCCCGCCGACCACATCTACCTGATCGACCCGCTCGGCAACCTGATGATGCGCTTCCCGGCCGACCCGGATCCGCGCAAGGTGTACAAGGACATCGCCAAGCTGCTCAAGGCCTCGGCGGTCGGCTGACGCTCAATTCGAGGCCAACATGCAAGCTTCATCCCTGTTACAACTGGCCCTGATGGGCCTGCTGGTGGCCATCCTGCCACTGTCGATGGTATGGATGTCCGCGGACGCCAACAAGTTCCGCAAGCTGGTCTGGGTCGCCGTGTTCCTGACCTTCGACCTGATCGTGTTCGGCGCCTTCACGCGCCTGACCGATTCCGGTCTCGGCTGCCCGGACTGGCCGGGCTGCTACGGCATGGCCAATCCCTTCCTGGCGCACGAACAGATCGCGGCGGCCGAGGCGGCGATGCCGACCGGGCCGGTCACCGTGGCCAAGGCCTGGATCGAGATGATCCACCGCTACCTGGCGATGGGCATCGGCGTGCTCATCATGGCATTGCTCATCACCGCGGTCGTGCAATGGCGCAAGACCAGGGTGCAGGCCTTCAAGCCGGGCATCCCGCTGGCGCTGTTCGTGTTCGTCTGCATCCAGGGTGCCTTCGGCGCCTGGACCGTCACCCTCAAGCTGCAGCCGGTGATCGTGACGATCCACCTGCTGCTCGGCATGGGCCTGCTGGCCCTGCTGGCCTGGCTCGGCGGGCGCGAGGACTTCCTGATGCATCCGCCGGCGCCAAGCGCCCGCAACAGCGCCGCCGCCCTGCGCGGCATCCGCACGCTGGCCATCCTTGCTGCCGTGGTCGTCACGGTACAGATCGCGCTGGGCGGCTGGGTGAGCACCAACTACGCCACCCTGGCCTGCGACGAATTCCCGCTGTGCGACGGCCGGGTGGTGCCGGAGATGGACTTCGAGCACGGCTTCCACCTGTGGCGCGAACTGGGCAAGACCGCGGCCGGCCACTACCTGCCGTTCCCGGCGCTGGTGGCGATCCACTGGGTGCACCGCAACTTCGCCATCGTCGTCGTCGCCGTGCTCGGCCTGCTGGCATGGCGCGCATGGCGCCACCCTTACCTGGCCAAGCACGCGCGCTGGCTGGCCCTGCTGCTGCTTGTGCAAAGCTTGACCGGCATCGCCACCGTCTACCTCGACTTCCCGCTCGCCATTGCCGTAATGCATAACGCGGGGGCGGCCCTGATGGTCCTGCTGGTGACCATGTTAAACTACCGGGTGAAGCAGCACATTGAAGTGAACCGCGCAGTATGAGCCAGGAAGCAAGCGTCGAAGCAAGCCTCGAAGCAGCTGAGCTGGCCTGTGCGACACGAGCCGCGGCGCTGCCGCGTTTCGAGCCAGCAAGCACCCCATTGATGACGACCCAGACAGCCCTCCACAAACCTCCGAGCCGCGTTGCCCAGTACTGGGCCCTGACCAAACCACGGGTCACGCAGCTGGCCGTGTTCTGCGCGGTGATAGGGATGTTCCTTGCCACCGACGGTTTCCCGGGCTGGCAGGTGCTGGTCGCCGGCACCGCCGGCATCTGGCTGCTGGCGGGTGCGGCCTTCGCCGTGAACTGCCTGGTGGAGGCCGAGATCGACGCGCGCATGGCGCGCACGGCGCGCCGCGCCACCGCGATGGGCGAGCTCACCAGCACCCAGACGATCATCTTCTCGGCGATCATCGGCGGCCTCGGCATGTATGTCCTGTACGCCTTCGTCAATCCGCTCACCATGTGGCTGACCTTCGTCACCTTCGTCGGTTACGCCTTCATCTACACCATGCTGCTCAAGCCGGCCACGCCGCAGAACATCGTCATCGGCGGCCTGTCGGGCGCCATGCCGCCGGCCCTGGGCTGGGCGGCGGTTGCCAACGAGGTGCCGATGGAAGCCTGGCTGCTGGTGCTCATCATCTTCGTCTGGACCCCGCCGCACTTCTGGGTGCTGGCCATGTACCGCCGCGAGGACTACGCCCGCTCCGGCCTGCCGATGCTGCCGATCACCCATGGCATGCAGTACACCGGCCTGCAGGTGTGGCTCTATACCATCGCACTGGCTGCGACCACCTTGCTGCCTTTCGCCGTCGGCATGAGCGGCCTGATCTACCTGGCGGCGGCCGTCGTGCTCAATGCGATGTTCCTGCGCCACTCGTGGCGCGTGCACAAGCACTACAGCGACATGGCCGCCCGCAATGCCTTTACCTGGTCGATCATCTACCTGTCGCTGCTGTTCGCCGCACTGCTGGTCGACCATTACTTCAAGTTCTGAGCCATGAAAAAACTGCTGACTGCGCTGATGCTGACTGCGGCGGTGCTGGCCGCCGGCTGTGACAAGCTGTCGACCAAAACCCCGGCCTTCAACAACACCGACGTGACCGGCCTCGATTACGCCAAGGGCTTTTCGCTGACCGACCACACCGGCAAGCCGCGCACGCTGCAGGATTTCAAGGGCAAGCTGGTGGTGCTGTTCTTCGGCTATACCCAGTGCCCGGACGTGTGCCCCACCACGATGGCCGAGATGGCCGCCGTTCTGAAGGAACTCGGACCGTCGAGCAAGGACGTACAGGTGCTGTTCGTCACCCTCGACCCGGAGCGCGACACCCAGGAACTGCTGGCCGCCTACGTGCCGGCCTTCCACCCGAGCTTTATCGGCCTGTACGGCGACAAGGAAGCCACCGCGCGCACGGCCAAGGAATTCAAGGTGTTCTACGCCAAGACGCCGTCCGGCGACGACCCGAAGAACTACACCGTCGACCATACGGCCGGCAGCTACGTGTTCGACCGCGAGGGCAAGCTGCGCCTGTTCGTACGCCACAATGCCGGTCCGAGCCCGATCGCAGCCGACCTGCGCCAGCTCCTGTAAGCCCAGTCCAAGTCAGCCTTTAGGTGCCCCTGCCAACTGTGCTGTTATGATGGTGTAAACACCACTCGACAGGGACGGCATGGAACAACGCCAAGGCAGGAACTACACCCGTATCGCCATTGTCGTCCTGCTGACGCTGGGATGTCTCTACGTCCTCAGGCCTTTCCTGGCCGCGATCCTGTTCGCAGCCTGCGTCGTGATTTCCTCCTGGCCGCTCTACCTGCGCCTGCAGCACGCCATGCGCGGGCACCGTACCCTGGCGGCGCTGACCATGACCCTGTCGCTCACGCTGCTCGTCATCATCCCGCTGTCGATGGTCGCCTACAACCTGGTCGACGACGTCGCCAGGGGCTTCACCGAGTTGCGTACCGCGATCGAGCACCGCGAGCTGATGCCGCCGTCCTGGGTGCGCGAGCTGCCGCTGGTGGGCGAAACGATCGACAACTACCTGCGCCAGCTGGTGGCCAGCCGCGAGCAGATGATCGCCCTGGCCCAGCGCATGCTGGAGCCGGCGCGGCGCTACCTGATCGCGGGCGGCCTGATGCTCGGCACCGGCGTCGTCCAGCTCAGCCTGGCCGCCTTCGTCAGCTTCTTCTTTTACCGTGACGGCAAGGCGCTGCTCGACGTGGTCGCGGTGACCATGCGCCGGGTGATGGGCGAGGGCGCCGAATCGGTCTCGAACACGGTGAGCCAGACGGTGCGCGGCGTCATGTACGGCCTGCTCGGTACCGCGCTGGCGCAGGCCCTGGTGGCGGCGATCGGCTTCGCCATCGCGGGCGTGCCGGCGGTGCCGCTGCTGTCGGTGCTGATCTTCATTTCGTCCCTGATCCCGGTGGGTCCGCCCATCATCTGGGGCGGCGCGGCCTTCTGGCTGTTCCTGCAGCACGAAACCGGCTGGGCGATCTTCATGGTGATCTGGGGCACGGTCCTGATCAGCGGCGTCGACAACATCGTGCGCCCGATGCTGATCAGCCGCGGCAGCAGCCTGCCTTTCCTGCTGACCCTGCTGGGCGTGCTGGGCGGCGTGATCGCCTTCGGCTTCGTCGGCATGTTCATCGGGCCGACCCTGCTTGCGGTCGGGTATTCCCTGATGAGCGAATGGACGGGGACGCCGGATCGGGTCATCCGGCAGGAACAGTAGGCCTGAACTTTTGCGTTGGCGCCACCCGGAAGTGGCGCCATCGTCTTACCTGTGACGCGGGCGCGGAGATTCAGGTCCGGCGTTCACGGCGGCGGCTCAGGCACAGGCCGGCGACGCCAGCCCCGAGCAGCGCGATGGAAAACGGTTCCGGCACATCAGCTTCCCGTTCCACCAGAGTCAGGGTCGAATCGGCAAAAGCGAAGTTTCCCGTGATCCGATCCAGGGTCACGGACAGCATGCCGTCATCATTCAGGTCAGCCAGAGACATACTGTTCAGGATGATTTCAAACAGTGCGCCTGCCGGAGACGGGTCATTCCTGGTCCCGTCTGGAATAGCGCTGATCGCCAGAATCTGATCACCAACGGTAATGGTACCGCTTTCGTCGGACGGGTTGTTTGCAGCGCCGTTGTCGGTAAGACGAACGAGCAGCACACCGCTGCTATAGAAGGTCGACCCCACGATGAACCCATGGTCGCTCAGGTCATGTGTGTAGACCAAAGTCGGATTGCCGTTGGTAAGAATCTCGTCGTTTGGAACTGAAACAACCGTATCGATCAGCGCGGCACTAGCATGCCCGGTGACCATGGAAAGCAGTGCAAATGAGATGGCAAGCAGCGATTTGTTAAATTTCATATCATTTCCCCAAGTTAGAGTTGTACTGCATGTTTGTATATGCAATGAGCGTGCCAACCTATCGATTCGGGGCGTAATCACATGGTTTTTATGGCCGGGAAACCGATTGTAAATATAATCGACAATCAAAACACGGTTAACCTGCTATCAGGAAATCTTTGTAACGATAACTAATCGAAATTTTGTGAACTATTCAATTTGGAAACAATGCGATGAGTTATCAGATGGTTCCTAAAAACAGTTTTTAATGAAGAAGAAAGAACTTGTTTGCGAATATTTTGCTTTTGTGTATCATATATGAAACATATATGGAGCATATAGTGGGTATCGTAAATATTGACGACGAGGTTCATGAACAGCTGCGCAGGGCGAGCACCGCTTCGTGCCGCTCGATCAATGGGCAAGCCGTTTTCTGGATCAAGATGGGAATGCTCTGCGAGTTGAATCCAACGCTGAGCTTTAATGAGCTCCTTACCAGGGAGCTCAAGGCTGCTGGAGTCGATCTCGCCGGCATCAGCACGGTGACAATATGATCAAGCGGCCGGAAGAAATCGCGCTGATGGCCGAGTCAGGCAAGCTGCTGGCCGGCGTGTTCGCCCACCTGGACGGCCTGAGCCTGATCGGCATGTCGACCATGCAGGTCAACGACTTGGTCGACCGTTTCATCGTCGACCCGCTCGAGGCGCGCCCGGCCAGCAAGGGACAGTACGGCTATGCCTACGCGCTGAATTCGTCCCGCAACAGCGTGGTCTGCCATGGCGTGCCTTCCGAGGCCGAGATCCTGCAGGACGGCGACATCGTCAACCTCGACATCACGCTCGAGAAGAACGGCTACATTGCCGACTCCAGCAAGACCTATCTCGTCGGCACGGTCGCCGCCCCCGCCAGGCGGCTGGTGCAGGTGACCTACGAAGCGATGTGGAAGGGGATCAAGGCCGTGCGTCCCGGCGCCCGCCTGGGCGACGTGGGCCATGCCATCGAGCGCCACGCGCGCAAGCACGGCTATTCGGTGGTCCAGGAATACTGCGGGCACGGCATCGGGCGCGAGATGCACGAGCCGCCCCAGGTGCTGCACTGGGGCCGGCCGCGGACCGGGCTGGTGCTGCGGGAGGGGATGACCTTCACCATCGAGCCCATGCTCAACCAGGGACGCAATGCCGTGCGCACCGAAGACGACGGCTGGACGGTCGTTACCTGCGACGGCCAGCTGTCGGCGCAGTTCGAGCACACCGTCGCCGTGACAAGGCAGGGCGTGCGGGTGCTGACCCTGCGCCCCGGAGAAAAGGCGCCGGACTAAGCGTCCAGGGCCGCCACGATGCGGGCGGCGATCGCGCGCAGTCCCTCGATATCGGCAGGCACCGTGGCATGCGGCTTGAGCGCAGCCGCCTGCTCGCGCGGGACGATATGGAAGTGCACGTGCGGGACCGTCTGGCCCGCCGCGCTGCCATTGAACTGGGCGACCATGATGCCGGGCGTCCCCATGGCGGCCTTGACGGCCGCCGCCACCTTCTTGGTGCTGCGGATGCAGGCCGCGGCGGCTTCGTCGGACAGGCCGAACAGCTCGACGGCCGGCTCTTTCGGCAGCACCAGCACATGTCCCGGCGCCTGCGGCATGATGTCCATGATCGCGAGCGTATGCGCGTCTTCATAGACCTTCACGCAAGGCAGTTCGCCACGCAGGATTTTCGCAAAGGGGTTGTTGCTGTCGTAGTCCATGTCGGTTCCGTCCTTATCGGCCAGGGCCGGGGCCCGCCAGTGCGCTGCGTAGCCGCTCGAAGTCGATCGGCTTGGTGAGATGGAGGTCGAAGCCGGCGTCGAGGGCGCGCTGGCGGTCCTTCTCCTGGCCCCAGCCGGTGGCGGCGATCAGGCGCATGTTCTGGCCGGCGACCGTGGCGCGCAGGCGGCGCGCCAGCTCGTAGCCGTTCAGGTCGGGCAGGCCGATGTCGAGCAGGGCGACTTCCGGCGCGAACTCCTGGGCCATCGCCAGCGCGGCGCTGGCGCTGTGCGCCGCACGCACTTCGCAGCCGAACAGTTCGAGCGCCATCAGCAGCATCTCGGCGGCGTCGGCGTTGTCGTCCACCACCAGGATGCGGGCCGGCGCGGGCGTGGGCGCGGGCGTCGGCTCGGGCGCCACGGCGGCCCGTGCCAGCGGCAGGCGCACCGTGAAGCAGCTGCCCATGCCTTCGCCTTCGCTGTCGGCGGCGATGGTCCCGCCGTGCAGTTCCACGATGCCGCGCACCAGCGACAGCCCGATCCCGAGGCCGCCGCGCGAGCGCTCCAGCGCCGGCTCCAGCTGCGAGAACATGTCGAACACCGTCGCCAACGCATGCCGGGGCAGGCCAATGCCGTTGTCGCGCACCGCCAGCAGCGCCGCGCCGTCGTCGACCGTCAAGGAGAGCGCGATCCGTCCGCCGTCCGGCGTGTACTTGGCGGCATTGGTGAGCAGGTTGACGATCACCTGGTTGATGCGCGTGGGGTCGGCGTCGACCGTGACCGCATGCGGCGGCAGCGTCACCTCGAGACGATGGCCGGCCTGCTCCATCAGGCCCGCGGTGTCGCACACGGCGGCGCGCGCCAGCGCGGCCAGGTCCACGGTCTCGCGCCGCAGCTCCATCTTGTCCTGGGTGATGCGCGAGACTTCCATCAGGTCGTCGACCAGGTGGGTCAGGTGGTGCAGCTGGCGGTCGAATACCGACAGCAGGCGCGCGCTGGCGCCTTCGGCCAGTCCGGTATGCTGCATCACCTCGAGCGCGCTGCGCAGCGGCGCCAGCGGATTGCGCAGCTCGTGCGAGAGCGTGGCCAGGAATTCGTCCTTGCGCCGGTCGGCTGCCGACAGCGCGGCGTTCACGGCCTGCAGCTGCAGTTCGGCGCCGCGGCGCGCTTCGAGCGCTTCCTCGGCGGCCTTGCGCGCGTTGCGCAGTTCGCGTTCATAGGACTGGCGCTCGGTGGCCATGAACAGGGCCCACTGGTCGAACACCTGCTCGCCATCGCGCCGGCGCACGATGTTGACCAGCATCGGCAGGCGGGTGCCGTCGCGGTGGCGCAGGTCGATCTGCAGTTCCGCCACCGAGCCGCGCACCTGCAGCACCGGCACGCAGTGGGTGTGGTGGAACAGGCGCGCGCCGACGGTCATCAGGTCCTGGATGCGCACGATGCCGGCCAGTTCGGGCAGCGCGAAGCCGAGCCAGCTGCAGGCGGTGGCGTTGGCGCGCAGCAGCAGGCCGTCGGCGTCGGCCAGCAGCAGGCCGCAGGGGGCGTCGTCGTACAGCGTATCGGCGTTGCTCAGGGCGCCGGCCATGTTTCAGTCCAGGGTCGCGGCCAGGAACGCGTCGATTGCGCGCGAGCTGGCGGTGGGGGCGCTCATGTGCGGGCAGTGCCCGATGTTGTCGATCACATGGAGTTCGGAGCGGGGCAGGTGGCGCACCAGGTAGTCGCCGGCGCTGCGCGGGGCGATCAGGTCGTCGCTGCAATGCAGGATCAGGGCGGGCGTGCTCGACTGCGGCAGGTCGGCGCGGTGGTCGGACAGGAAGGTGACGCGCGCGAAATGCTTGGCGATGTCGGGATCGTTGCGGCAGAAGCTGTCGGTGAGCTCGTCGCGCAGGGTGGGGCGCTCGGGCGCGCCCATGATGGCGGGCGCCAGGCTGCTCGACCAGCCGAGGTAGTTCGCTTCCATCGTCTCGAGCAGTTCGTCGATGTCGCCGCGCTCGAAGCCGCCGATGTAAGCCGGGTGGTTGATATAGCAGGCGGAGGGAGCGACCATCACCTGCGCCACGAAGCGCTCGGGCGCCTTGATGGTGGCGAGCAGGCCGATCATCGCGCTCACGGAGTGGCCGACGAAGACCACCGGGCCGGTTGCGTAGGCATCGATGATCTCCAGCAGGTCGTCGGCGTAGCCGTGCAGGCTGGCGTAGCGGCGGCGGTCGTAGGCTGCCAGGTCCGAGCGCCCGCTGCCGACCAGGTCGTAGGTCAGGACGCGGAAGCGGTCCTCGAAGGCGGGCGCCAGGTAGCGCCACATGGTCTGGTCGCAGCCGAAGCCATGGGAAAACACCATGGTGGCCCCAGCCTGGCCCGAGACATGCACGTTGTTGCGAACTTGCAGGGACATCGTCGCTCCTCGTGGTTCTTACCCGCCGGGGTATCCCGTCAAGGAGCAGTATGCGTCACAAATATTGCAAGCGCAACAACTTTGTGTAATCCCGATGCTGGAAACGATTCAATCGTGTTCGTCGTCGCCGTCCCCGCGTTCACCCTTCGGATAGACCTTCACCAGCAGGATGCGCGGCCCGTTCATCTTCTTGACCACCACGTCGAAATGCGGGAAGCCGATGCGCTGTCCCTGCTTGGGGATGTCGCCCAGCTTGGCCATCAGCAGGCCGCCGACCGATTCGACGTCGTCCAGGCCCATCTCTTCGTTGTCGATGTCGATCCCGAGCAGGCGCTCGAGCGAGAAGATCGGCAGGCTGGCCTTGCCGATATAGGTGCCGTCGGGCTGGGACATCCAGTCGTTCTCGTTCATGCGGAACTCGTCGCGAATCTCGCCCACCATCGCGCCCAGCAGGTTGTCGAGAGTGATGAAGCCGACCGGGCGCTTGCCTTTTTCGCCGATCAGGGCGAAGTGCGGCGCGCCGCTGCGGAAGCGCCGGAAGATGTCCTGCGCCGGGGTGCGCGACGAGATGGTCTCGACGGGACGCAGGTGCTGGGTCAGGTCGGTGATGGCACGGCCGGCCTGCTGGGCGAAGAACAGGTCCTTCAGGTGGATCACGCCCAGCACTTCCTCGCCTTCCTCGTCGAAGTAGGGGTAGCGCGAGAAGCGGTTGCGGCGCACCGTCTCCATGTTTTCCTCGAGCGTACGGCTGGCGTAGAGCGCGCTGACCTCGTTGATCGGCCGCATCAGGTCGGACACGGCGAGCTGGCTGAAGTCGAGCGACTGCGCCAGGATGTTGCGCTCGGCGCTGGTGAATTTCTCGCCCGGCGTGCTGGTGCGCAGGATCATCTTCAGCTCGTCGGTGGAATAGTGGGTCTCGTGGCCGCCACTGCCTGCCAGGCCGGCGATGCGCAGCACCATGTTGGCGCTGGCATTGAGCAGGGCGATCGCCGGGTACATCGCCCAGTAGAAGCCGTACAGCGGGATGGCGCACCACAGCGCCACGTCTTCGGGCAGGCGGATCGCGAGCGACTTCGGCGCCAGTTCGCCGACCACGATGTGGAGGAAGGAGATCACCGAGAACGCCACCACGAAGGAGACGCCGTGGATCAGTTCGGGCGAGGTGACGCCCAGCAAAGCGAACACCGGCTCGAGCAGGCTGGCGAAGGCCGGTTCGCCGACCCAGCCGAGGCCGAGCGAGGCCAGGGTGATGCCGAGCTGGCAGGCGGAGAGGTAGGCGTCGAGCTTGTCGTGGACCTTGCCGAGGATGCGTCCGCGCAGGCCGGTGGTCTTGGCGATGGCGTGGACGCGGGTCTTGCGCAACGTGACGATGCTGAATTCAGCCGCCACGTAGAAGCCGTTCAGCGCCACCAGGAACAGGGCGAGAACGACGAATAAAAGGTTTTCCATTGAGAGTGAGTAGTTAAAAAAAGGCAATAGCCGACGCCATTGTACCGTTACCTACCCGAGAGGATCCCCTTGTCCACTGCCGACAGGATGGCTTCCACGGCCGGGTGCTTGATCTTGCGTTCGTTCGAGACGGCATAGAAATGCTCGCGCACCTGGGGCACGCGTCCGACCAGCAGCGCATTGAACTGCTCCTCGATGTCATGGGCCAGGGCCGCCGGCGCGAAGAACAGACCCAGGCCGCGCCGGGCGAAGGTGGTGAGCAGGGCGTTGTCCTCGAACTCGCCGACCACGTCCGGACGCACCCCGCTCAGTTCGAACCATTCGTCGATCTTGCCGCGCAAGGCATTATTGCGGGTCGGCAGCAGGAAGGGCGCGCCGTTCAGCGAGCGTGGAAAGTCGCCGCCCCAATCCTTGAACAGTGCCGGGGCGCCGGCCACGATGGTTTCGCTGTCGCTCAGCAGGTGGCTGAACACGCGCAGCGTCGTGCCCGACCGCACCGCGCGGTCGGTCAGCACCACGTCGAGCTTGTGCAGGGCGAGGTCGGCCAGCAGCTCGTCGAATTCCCCTTCGTAGCACACCAGGCGCACCGGACGCGGCAGCCGGGTGGCGATCTCGAGCAGCCGGTACGCGGTCAGCTTGGGCAGCGAATCGGAAATGCCGACCGTCAGGCGGATGCGCGCGCTGTCGGACTCGGCCAGGGCTTCCTGCATCTGTTCGCCAAGCAGGAAAATTTGATCGGCGTAGGATAGCGCGAGCCGTCCGGCCTCGGTCAGGGTCAGGCGCCGTCCCTGCTGGGTGAACAGGGCCTTGCCCATGGATAGTTCGAGCTGGGCCAGCTGGGTGCTGACGGTCTGGATGGCCAGGCCCAGGCGCTCGGCGGCGCGCGTGATGCTGCCTTCCTTGGCGACGACCCAAAAATAATACAAATGGCGAAAATTCGTGGGGCTATGGTTCATCTCTTCTGTTTTTGCGAAGTAATTCTTCGATTATCTTCGCTTTTTCAATGTGGCACCAGCCCCCATACTGCGTCTGTCGATTGAACAAAACCACAACTCAACGCATTATTCACGACACAACTCAACAATAAGGGGAAACATCAACATGAAGCACTTTACCTGGTCATTCGTCGTGACCGCCATCTGCCTGGCGCTGGCCGGCTGGTGGGGATACGATCATGCCGGCATCTCCGGCGCGGTGACGGCAGTCGGCGTGGCGGCCATCCTGTCCGTGATGGAAGTCTCGCTGTCCTTTGACAACGCCGTGGTGAACGCCTCGGTGCTGAAGAACTGGAATGAATTCTGGCTGAAGCTGTTCCTGGGCCTGGGCATGATCATCGCCGTGTTCGGCATGCGCCTGGTGTTTCCGCTGGTGATCGTCGCCGTCGCGGCCGATCTCGGCATGACCGAGGTGTGGAACCTGGCGCTGAGCGATCCGAAAGCCTTCTCGTCCCACCTGACCAACCACCACGCGGAAGTGGCAGCCTTCGGCGGCATGTTCCTGCTGCTGGTCTTCCTGAACTTCCTGCTGGATGACGAGAAGGAAATCCACTGGCTCGGCAACATCGAGCGCAAGCTCGGCTCGCTCGGCAAGGTGTCCTCGATCTCGGTGCTGGTGTCGCTCGGCGCGCTGATGGTCGCGCTGGGCTGGGTTGCGGAAGCACAGAAGATGGTCGTGCTGATGGCCGGCCTGTGGGGCATCATCGTGTATATCGGTGTCGACATGATTTCCGGCCTGCTCGAGAAGAGCGAGTCGGACGAGAACAGCAACGTCGGCGACATGGTCAAAAAGGGCGGTATCGGCGGCTTCCTGTACCTTGAAGTGCTGGATGCATCGTTCAGCTTCGACGGCGTGATCGGCGCCTTCGCGATCACCAGCGACGTCGTGATCATCATGCTGGGCCTGGCGATCGGCGCGATGTTCGTGCGTTCGATGACGGTCTACCTGGTGCGCCAGGGTACGCTCGACGAATACGTCTACCTGGAGCACGGCGCGCACTACGCGATCGGTATCCTGGCCGTGATCATGCTGGTGAGCATCCACATGCACGTGCCCGAGCTGATCACCGGTGGCGTGGGCGTGGCCTTCATCCTGGCTTCGCTGTGGAGCTCGATCCAGCACAAGAAAAAACACGCGGCATTGCCGGCGTAAGCAGTACGTAGCGAATCGCACGGCGAGTGGCAGAACACCAGCTCGCTGTGCTTATCACCCGGTGTTCAAGCAGTAATTTTTAGGAGAGTCACAATCATGGCAATCAGTCTGCAAAAAGGCGGCAACGTCAACCTGTCGAAAGAAGCTCCTGGCCTGACCAATCTGAAGGTCGGCCTCGGTTGGGACACCCGCGCCACCGATGGCGCGGCGTTCGACCTCGACGGCGCGGTGTTCCTGCTGAATTCGTCGGGCAAGGTGCGTTCGGATAGCGACTTCATCTTCTACAACAACCTCAAGTCGGCCGACGGCTCGGTGGTCCACTCGGGCGACAACACCACCGGTGCAGGCGAGGGCGACGACGAAACCGTGTCGATCGACCTGAGCAAGGTGCCGGCCGACGTCGACAAGGTGGTGCTGGCCGTGACCATCCACGACGCCGAGACCCGCCGCCAGAACTTCGGCATGGTCGGCAAGGCCTTCATCCGCTGCGTCAACGCCGCCAACAACAGCGAGATCGCCCGCTACGACCTGTCGGAAGACAGCTCCACCGAAGCGGCGATGATCTTCGGCGAGGTGTATCGTAACGGCGCCGACTGGAAGTTCCGCGCCATGGGCCAGGGCTTCAACGGCGGCCTCGGCCCCCTCGCCAAGAACTACGGCGTCAACGTTTAAACAGCCGAAAGGAAGTCCACATGCCAGTATTTACCGTGACCGGGGATGTCGATCCCTTCCTGCACGTCTCGATGCGGCGCGGCGAAACCATCTATTGCGAATCGGATGCGATGGTGATGATGGAATCGACGCTCGACCTGAAGGGCAAGATGAAGGGGGGCCTCGGCAGCGCGCTGATGCGCACCTTCGCCAACGGCGAGTCCTTCTTCCAGCAGCACATCGAAGCGACCCGCGGCGACGGCGACTGCCTGCTGTCGCCCACCCTGCCGGGCGCGATGCAGACGGTCGACTGCGGTCCGAACCAGTACATCATCAGCGACGGCGCCTTCGTCGCCGCCACCTCCGGCGTGGACCTCAAGGTGCGGACCCAGAACATCGGCAACGCCCTGTTCGCGCAGAGCGGCGGCTTCTTCGTCACCGAGACGACCGGCAGCGGCCAGGTGGTGGTGTCGGGCTTCGGATCGATGTCGGTGCTGGACGTGGAGCCGGGCAAGGACGCGATCATCGACAACGCGCACGTGGTGTGCTGGGACAGCACCCTGCGCTACGAGATCTCGATCACGACCGGTACCAGCGGCGGCTTCCTGGGCAACCTGATCAACAGCCAGACCAGCGGCGAGGGCATGGTATTGCGCTTCTCGGGCAAAGGGAAGGTTTACGTATGTTCACGCAACCGGAATGCATTCAAAGCCTGGATGCAGCAGCCGGCGCGCTAAAGGAGGAAACAAATGTCAGTCAATCTGCAAAAAGGCCAGAAGATCTCGCTCGAAAAAGAAGGCGGCGGCGGTTTGTCGCGCGTCACCATGGGCCTGGGCTGGGACGTGGCCAAGTCGAAGGGCTTCTTCGGCTTCGGCGGCGGCCAGGGCGCCGCGGTCGACCTCGACGCCTCGGTCGTGATGTTCGATGAGTCGAACCGCCCGGTCGATACGGTCTGGTTCCGCCAGCTCAAGAGCAAGGACGGCAGCGTCGTTCATACCGGCGACAACCGTACCGGTGCCGGCGACGGCGACGACGAGCAGATCTCGGTCGACCTGTCGCGCGTGCCCGCCAGCGTGAAGTCGCTGGTGTTCACCGTGAACAGCTTCACCGGCCAGAACTTCTCGACCGTGGAAAACGCCTACTGCCGCCTGATCAACGCGGGCAACAACCAGGAAGTGGCGCGCTTCAACCTGTCGGTGCAGGGTTCGCACACGGCCCAGATCATGGCCAAGCTGTACCGCCACAACAACGAGTGGAAGATGCATGCGATCGGCGAAAACGGCTCGGGCCGTACCTTCGACGACCTGATGCCGCTGATCACGCCGCACCTGTGATCGAAGCTTGACGTGGAGAAGAGCCGGGCTTGCCCGGCTCTTTTTTTGCCTGTCAGGCGAGCGGCAGCCAGACGGTAAAGGTGGAGCCCTTGCCCGGCCCGTCGCTGTGGGCATGCACTTCGCCGCCGTGCAGCGCGACCATGGTCCGCACCAGCGCCAGCCCGATGCCCAGGCCGCCCTGCGAGCGGTCGGGGGTGCGCTCGGCCTGGGTGAACAGGTCGAACACCTGGGGCAGCAGACCGGCCTCGATGCCGATGCCGTTGTCGATCACGCACAGGCGCACGCGCGCGCCGTCGCGCGTGGCGCGCAAGGCGACCGCACCGCGGCTCGGCGTGTACTTGGCGGCGTTGTTGAGCAGGTTGGCGATGACCTGCACCAGGCGGGTGGCGTCGCCATGGACCTGGGCCGCGGCCAGGTCCGGCGCCACCTCGACCGCCAGCTCGTGCCCGCGTGAGGCGAGCAGGGGGCGCGACTGCTCCACCGCGCTGGCGAGCACCGGCCCGATGCCGACCATGGTCCGGTCGAGCTTGATCAGCCCGCGCGTGACGCGCGAGACGTCGAGCAGGTCGTTGACCAGGGAAGTCATGTGCCGCACCTGGCGCGCGATCACCTCGCTCGAGGCGCGGATGCGCTCGGGACTGGACCCGCGCCTGAGCAGCTCGGCGGCGGCGGCAATCGGCGCCAGCGGGTTGCGCAGTTCGTGCGCCAGCATGGCGAGGAACTCGTCCTTGCGCCGGTCCTGCTCGCGCAGCGAGCCGTACAGCTGGGCGTTGGCGAAACCGGTGGCGGCGATCGCGGCCAGCTGGGCCAGGACGGCGGTGTCCTGGGCATCGAAATCGCCCGCGGCCTTGCCCGCGACGCGGACCTGGCCGATGTGCCGTCCCTTGCGGTCCACCAGCGGCGCCATCAGGCAACCCGCGGGCGCCGCGGGCATGTCTGCGCCGGTCTCGTCCAGCGACACCTGCACCTGGCCGGCGCCCAGGATGGCGCCTGCCTCCTGCGCCAGCACATTGGCGATGTCTTCGCTGGACAGCGCCGTGTGCAGCGACTGCGCGGCGCTCGCCACCTTGGCCAGCAGGGCCGACTGGCGCTGCTCGATGTCGAGCCGGCGCGCCAGGCCTTCCTGCTGCATCACGCTGTCGTGGATGTCGCGGTTGGCGCCGACCCATTCGCGCACGCTGCCGCCGGCGTCGAGCATCGGGATGGCCTTGACCGCGGTCCAGCGGTAGACGCCGTCGGCGCGGCGCACCCGGTATTCGGTCTCGTAGGCGGAGCGGCCGGCGATGGCGGCGGCCCAGACCCGGCAGGTGCGCTCCCGGTCGTCGGGATGGACCGCGTCGAGCCAGCCGTAGCCGCGCCCTTCCTCGTAGCTTTGTCCGGTGAAGGCGCGCCACGAAGGCGAATCCTCGAGGATCTGCCCGTCGGCGGCGGCGCTCCAGATGATCTGCGAGGTCGCCATGGCCAGGGAACGGAAGCGTTCCTCGCGTTCGCGCAGCGCGGTTTCCGCTTCGATGCGCGCGCTGATGTCCTCGTGCATCAGCATGACTTCGACCACCCTGCCTTCGCCGTCCTTGATGGGATGGGCGCGCGCGGTGACCCAGCGCCTCCATCCCGGCTGGCCCAGCGCGGCGGTATCGGCGGTGTCGTAATGGATCGCGGGGATCTCGACCGATTCGCCCGCCATCGCACGGGCGAGGTAGGCGCTGATGCCTGCGGCGAGCAGTTGCGGGTCGCGCAGGACGTTGTAGTCGCGGCTCAGCACGAAGCGCTTCAGCTCGCTCCCTTCGTAGATATGCCAGAGCGTTTCCCAGGCCCGGTTCACCCGCAGCGTGTAGCCGTCCGGGTCCAGGATCTGCAGGCTCACCGGGGCCTGCTCGAACAGTTCCCGGAAGCGGACCTCGGGATAGGCGTGGGAAGTGGCGCTGCCGCCCGTTTCTGGAGTGGAGGACATGGGTCGTTGTTCTGGTCTGGTCGGTGGCGCAAAGCGCGGCGTCGGCGTCTGCGGCGTGCGCATGATGTCACAGTTTTGTTTGCGATGGGACATATGTGCACAGCATATTTTGCGCTGGCATATTGACAGCCGACGCCGCCATCGATAGTGTATTACTCAATTAATACACATATACGGCTACTGCGCCCATGGCGACCCAAGCATCCCAGCTGATTTCGATCACGCCCGGCTCGACCGAACCGATCTACCGCCAGCTCGTCGAGCAGGTGCGGCGCCTGGTGGCCGGCGGCCAGATGGCGCCCGGCGACGAGCTGCCTTCGGTGCGCGAGCTGGCATCCAGCCTCGCCGTCAATCCCATGACGGTGTCGAAGGCCTACGGGCTGCTCGAGGCCGAGGGCCTGCTGGCGCGCCGGCGCGGGCTCGGCATGCTGGTGGCCGAGCGCCCGCGTGCCAAGGCTGGATCCAGCAGCCAGGCCGAGCGCAGCGCGCTCCTGCGCCCGACCCTGGAGCGGGCCGCGCGCGAGGCACGCGAGCTCGAGCTCGACCCCGACACCGTCCTCACCCTGTTCACCCACATCCTGAAGGAACAATCGTGACCGCACCCATCATCCAGCTACGCGACGTGGCCAAGTACTTCGGCAGCGAAATCGTCCTGAGCGCCCTGAACTGGCAAGTCGGGCAGGGCCAGGTCATCGGCCTGCTGGGCCGCAACGGCGCCGGCAAGTCGACGCTGATGGAATGCATGCTCGGCCTGCGCGAGCTCGACGGCGGCAGCGTGCGCCTGTTCGGCGAAGACGCGGGCGCCCTGTCCGACGCGACCCGCGCCCGCATCGGCTACGTGCCGCAGAAGCATGGCCTGTTCGAGTGGATGACGCCGCTGCAGATGCTGGACTACTTCAAGGCCATGTACCCGCACTGGAACGCGGTCAAGGTCGATGCCCTGCTCGAGCGCTGGGGCTTCGGTCCGCTGCAGCTGAACAAACCGATTGGCCGGATGTCGGGCGGCGAGCAGCAGCGCCTGTCGATCATCCGCGCGCTGGCGCACGATCCGGAATTGCTGGTGCTGGACGAGCCGGTGTCGGCGCTCGATCCGGCCGGACGCCGCGCCTTCCTGGCCGAGCTGGTCGACGGCGTCATCGAACGCGGCACCACGGTGGTGTTCTCGACCCACATCCTGACCGACCTGGAGCGGGTGGCGCTGGATGTCGCCTTCCTCAAGGACGGCCGCATTGCGCTGCAGGGCCCGCTCGACGATTTGCTGGAAGGGGCACGCAGCACGACCGACGGCCGTCGCGCCGAACCGGTCAGCCTGGAAGACCTGTTCATCGAGGTGACCCAATGAACTCGCGCATGCAGGACTACCGGATGCTGTGGCGCGCCGCGGTCACGCATGCCAATCCACGCCTGTCGGGTGTCATCCGCTGGGGCCTGGCGTTCATCGTGATCGTCTTCGGCGCGGCAATGACGGTGACCGAGGGACCGCGCGCCGGCCTGGCCACGCTGTGGTGCGCGGCCTCCGGCTTTCTCCTGCTGAACTGGGCATGGCGCTTCATGCCGGGCGCGGTGAAACTCGCCACGCCGGCCAATGCCTGGCTGGTGCCGCAGATGCGCCGGCGCCTGGTCGAGCTGTCCTGCCTGGTGTGCTTCGTCGGGGTGGCCGGCATCGCCAGTGCGCCCTATACCGACGCCGCCAATCTCGGCCCCGGCCTGTTCTGGGTCGTGCTCTTCATCATGGGCGTCGGCCTCGCCGCGGCAGGCCATCCGGCCGGCAGTCCGGTCGTCACGGCGCTGTGCTGCACCGGGGCCCTGGCCGAATGGCTGCCGGAGACGCTGACCGCGACGCTGTCCCATCCGGTGGTGGTCGTGCTGGCGCTGCCCGTGTATGCGGCTGTGATCGTGGTGGCGGTGCGCGCCATGTTCCCGCAAGGGGGAGAGCGCCACTGGGCAATGATGGCGCGGCGTTCGCGCTGGGTTGCGGCGGTCGGCAAGCCCGATCCGCTGGTCGGGCGGATGGCCGGCAAACGGACCATGAGCGCGTATGGAGCGATCCTGCGCCGCGACAGCGAACGGCGCGACGGCCGCCGCCTGGTGCTGCATGCGCTCGGACCGACCCACCATCTGGCCGAGACCGTGGCCATGCTGGCCGTACTGGCAGCGGTCGTGTTCTTCCTGGGGGTTTTCACGGGCTGGCGCGGAGAGCGCGAGGCCCGTGCGGGGATTGGCTGGCTGTTCGCCAGCATCCTGCTGGTCGTGCCCCTCATGTACAGCGTACGGCTCGGCCAACTGGCGCCCAGCCTGGCCGCCGAGCAAGGCCTGGTGCGCCTGGCGCCGGCGATGCCGGCTGCGGCAGCCGCCTTCAACGTCCGGCTCGGCTGCTCCCTGTTGCTGCATGCGCTGACGGCCTGGAGCCTGGCCGCCGGCACTGCGCTGCTGCTGGCAGCGCTCGGCGGGGCGGGGCCAGAAGCCTTGCTGCACGTGGCCAGCCTGGCCTGCATGGTCCTGCCGGTGGTGGCTGTGCCGCTGCGTGACCACGCCAGCCGGACGCACAGCGCCGTCGCGGCGGCGGCGACGCTGCTGCTGGCCTCGGTCGTGGAAAGCCTCCTTCTCGGCAACGTGGTGAGCGCCTTCAGCTCCGTTCCGACCTTGTGGGCAGCCGCCCTGTTCAGCGTCGGCTACACCGTGTACGCCGTCGTGCGCGGACTGCGCACGATGCAAGGGGCGCCCTGCGCCTTCCCGGCAGGGCGCATGGACTGATTTGTCTCAGCCGGACACCGGCGCCGGCGCGCCGGCCGCCTGCTTGCGGCCCAGCACCAGCAGGCCGAAGGCGGTGGCGAACACGTACATGCTGACCGAATAGATCGCCGCCGGCAGCATCAGCTGGAAGTCGCCCAGCACCGAGACCGCGACGAAGATCGCCAGCGTCGAATTGTGGATGCCGATCTCGTAGCCGATCGCGATCGCGTTCGGCTTGTCCAGGCCGAGCAGGCGCGGCACGTAGTAGCCCAGGCCCAGGCTGGCGATGTTGAAGAGGATGACGGCCAGGCCGATCGAGGCGAAGGAGCTGCTGATCGCGGTCCATTCCTTGGCGATGGCGATCACCGCCAGCAGGGCCAGCACGGCCATCGAGAAACGTTTCATCGGCTTGTCCATGCGCGCGGCGAAACCGGGCGCGCGGCTTTTCACGAACATGCCGATCGCCACCGGGATCAGGACGATGACGATCACCTCGACCACCTTGGCGGTCTGCATCGGCACCACCTGGCCGCTCTTGGCAAAAGCGTCGATCGCGAAATTGGCGATCAGGGGCAGGCTGACGATCGACAGCACCGTGTTGATGGCGGTGAGCGAGATGTTCATCGCCACGTTGCCGCCGAACAGGTGGCTGAACAGGTTGGCCGACACGCCGCCGGGCGAGGCCGCCAGCAGCATCAGGCCGACCGCGTAGACCGGCGCCACGCCCAGGCCGACGATCAGGCCATAGCAGATGGCCGGCAGCACCACGGCTTGCAGGACCAGGGCCAGGATCACGGCCTTCGGATGGCCGAGCAGGCGGCGGAAGTCGCCCAGGGTAAGGGACAGGCCCAGCCCGAACATGATCAGCGCCAGCGCGCCGATCAAGAGGGTGGGCAACAGGGTGATGAAGTTGCTCATGCGTCGTCTCCGTTATTGTTGTCATGACAGTGTAGTGCGTGCCGAGTTGGAGACGTGAAAAAATTGCATTCGCGCACGAGGCGCTAGAGAACAGCCTCGGCGGTGGGCGAAGCCGCAGCCAGTTCCTTGCGTGCGAAGGACAAGATGCCGCGGCCGCCCTGCTTGGATGCATAGAGCGCGTCGTCGGCGGCCTGCATCAGGCCTTCGAGGTCGGTGCCGTGCAGGGGGAAGCTCGCGGCGCCGATGCTGGCGCCGACCGCGTCGGCGGCCAGGTTCGGATGCAGCGCCGGGTACAGGCAGTCGATCAGGCGCCGTCCGATGCTGGTGACTTCGTTGCACGTGAATTCGCCTTCCATCAACACCACGAATTCATCGCCGCCCACGCGCGCCAGGAATTCCCCGCCGCGCAGGACCGCCTGGAAGCGGACCGCGACTTCCTTCAGCACCTCGTCGCCCGTCGCGTGGCCGCAGCGATCGTTGACATCCTTGAAGCGGTCGAGATCGATGGCGAGCAGGGTGAAGGGCTTGCCGCTGCGCTCGCTGCGCGCCACCAGGCGCCGCGCCCAGCGGTCGAAGAAGCGCCGGTTCGGCAGGCCGGTGAGGGCATCGTGCGAGGCTTCCACGGCCAGGCGCTTGGCCAGCTCGTTGTTGCGGCGCGCGGCCGCGGACAGCGAACGCCAGGCGTGAACGGTCATGGCCACCACGGTCGACAGCATCAGCGCGAGGCTCAGCGCCGCGCGCAGCAGGCGCTCGTTGAAGCCGTCCATGACCGCGTCCCTGGCCACGCGCAGCCGGATCACCTCTTCCTGGACGAGCTGCCGGGCTTCCTTCATCTTGGCCCTGCCGAAGCCTTCGCGCACCATATTGATGGCGGCGACCGCATCGCCGCGTTTCTTCAGCTGCACGGTGCGCTCGAGCTCGTCCAGCTTGCTTTCGGTAAGCAGTGCCAGCGCGCGCAGCCTGGCCAGGAAGTGGGGATCGTAGTAGCCGGACTGTTCCGCCTCGGCCAGGCTGTCCCTGACGCTGCCGCGGCCGAGATGATAGGGCTCGAGGTAGGCCGGATCTCCGGTGATCAGGAAACCACGCTGCCCGGTCTCGGCATTGAGCAGGTGCATCAGCACATTGCGGACCTCGATGCGTGCCGCGTCGTTCTGCTTGAGCTGGTTCATCGCCTTGCGCAGGTCGACGACTTCGCGGACGAAGAAGAGGCTCATCGCCGTGATGATGACGAGCGCGAGCAGCAGGGTGAGGGCGCTGCGGCGGATCGGCAGGGCGGGCACGACGTAGGACGTGGGCATAACGATAAGCAAGGTGCGAATAAATATATGTTATCGCATTGTAAGATAATTCCTACAAGAACTTGCTTTTTCGCTAAGGAAAGATATTGAACATGTGCCAAACGCCCAACAGACTCAATGTCCGCGGCGCTGTACCAGGGCCGTGCCGACGCCATGGCGTTTGCCTTCGCTGACGGCGGTGACGCTGCCGTCCGGGTTGAACACCAGCGCATTGGCGGCCCCGATTTCTTCCGGCGCCGCTTCCCAGCGGTGGCCGAGACGTTCCAGCGCGCGTGCCGCTGCGCTGCCGGGGAAGCCCGGCTCGATCGAACTGGCGTCGCCGTTGCGCTCCGAGATGCGCGGCGCGTCCACCGCCTGGTCCATCGACATGCCGAGGTCGATGTGGTTGAAGATCGTCTGCAGCACCGTCGTGATGATGGTCGCGCCGCCCGGACTGCCGATGGTGAAGGCCGGCTTGCCGTCCTTCAGCGCGATGGTCGGCGCCATGCTCGAGCGTGGGCGCTTGCCGGCTTCCGGCACGTTCGGGTGCGGGCCGCTGAAGTCGAAATCGGTCATCTCGTTATTCAGCAGGAAGCCGTAGCCCGGCACCACGATGCCGCTGCCACCCCAGGATTCGATGGTGAAGGTGTAGGACACCACGTTGCCGTCCTTGTCTGAGACCGTCAGGTGGGTGGTGTGGGCGTTCTCGCGCTGCATGCGCGCCGATGCTGGCTTTAGCGGCACGCTCTGGTCATCCTGGTAGCGGTAGGGGTCGCCCGCCGGCGCGCTGCCCGCGGCCTGCGCGCCGATCAGCTTGCGGCGCTGGGCCGCGTACTCTTTCGACAGGATGCCGGCGACCGGCGCGTCGATGTATTCGGGGTCGGCCAGGTAGGCATTGCGGTCGGCAAAGGCCAGGCGGCTGGCTTCGATGTACAGGTGCTCGGCCTGGGCGCGCGGCATCTTCTTGAGCTCGTACCCTTCGAGGATGTTGAGCGCTGCGGCGACGGTGGCACCGCCGCTGCTGGGCAGGGCCATGCCATAGATCTCGTAGCCGCGGTAGGTACTGCGCAGCGGCTGCCGGATGCGCGCCTCGTAGTCGGCCAGGTCGGCCATGCTCATGCGGCCGGCGCGCGCGCTCTTGCCCGGCGCCAGGGGAGGCCGGTTGACGGCGTCCACGATGGCGCGCGCGATCGGTCCTTCGTAAAAGGCTTCCACGCCGCCCTCGGCGATCTCGCGGTAGGCCCTGGCCATGCCCGGATTGCGGATCAGGGTGCCCGGCTGCACCGCCTTGCCATTGCGCAGGTAAAGTGCGCTGGTCGGGGCATAGAGCTGAAATTTTCTTTCATTTTGAGCTGTCAGATGACTGAATATTTCAGTCACCCGGAAACCCTTGTCGGCGACTTCGATGGCCGGAGCCAGCACCTGCCTGAAGCGCATGCTGCCGTAGCGCTCGAGCGCTTCATGCCAGCCGCGCACCGTGCCCGGTACGCCGACCGCGGCGCCGCTGGCCACCGCGGTCTCGAAATCGACCGGCTTGCCCCCGTCGAGGAAGGCCTGGGGCGTGAAGCTGGCGGGCGCCGTCTCGCGGTGGTCGATGCTGATGACGCGCTTGTCCTTGGCCAGGTAGATCAGCATGAAGCCGCCGCCGCCGATGCCGCAGCTGAAGGGATCGGTCACCCCCAGGGTGGCCGCGGCGGCAACCGCCGCATCGATCGCGTTGCCGCCCTGGTTCAGGATGCGGATGGCCGATTGCGAGGCCTGTTCGCTGATGGTGGCGACCGCACCGCCGGTGCCGGTAGCCACCGGCGTCTTCGCCAGGGCAGGCGCCGGGTGCAGGACGATGGACAAACTCAGCCCGCAAGCGAGCAGGGTCGCCTTCATGGGCCGCGGCGCGCTTATTGCGCGTACATGTTGAAGGTCACCGGATAGGCCGTCGGGCCAGCGCCGGCCATGCCGCGCGGCGGCGGCGGCGTCAGGTGATCGAGCTCGATGCGCGAACCGCGCAGCGCCGGCGACATATAGCCGGGCCGGCCCTGCACCAGGTAGAAGCCTTGCGCCACGCCGCCGATGCGCATCGTGAAGCGGTAGGCCAGCTGGCCCGGCCAGATGCAGCGCGCATTGTCCGGGCAGCGGCTGTCTTCCGCGCCCTCGTAGGTGATGCTCAGGCGCTGGCCCAGCGGCAGCACCTGGCGCTCGGTCAGGGTATAGCGCGCTTCGGGCAGGCGTTCCGGCGCGGCGCAGCCGCCCAGGGTGGCGGCAAGCGCGAGCGGGGCGCAGCCGAGGGTGAAGACACGGAGCAGGGTGTGCATGCGATGTCCATCCGTTCGTTTTTTTGGAATGCCCATCATAGCAAACCTGCCCTGCCCAGCCGCGCACGCGCGCAGGGCGTCATAAACCCGTCACATTCGCGGACTAGACTTTGCCGCGTGGTCCAAAACACTCTCTTTCAACCAGGAATAGGAATAACAAGCCAATGTTCAAGAAGATCCTCGCCGCAGCTGCCACCACGCTCGTGATGTCGACCTCGTTCGCCGCTGACATGACCGGCGCCGGCGCGACCTTCCCCTACCCGATCTACGCCAAGTGGGCCGAGTCGTACAAGGCAGCCACCGGCAATGGCCTGAACTACCAGTCGGTCGGCTCGGGCGCCGGCATCAAGCAGATCAAGGCCAAGACCGTCGACTTCGGCGCCTCGGACATGCCGCTGAAAGCCGAAGACCTGGACGAAGCAGGCCTGATGCAGTTCCCGGCCATCATGGGCGGCGTGGTTGCCGTGGTCAACGTCGACGGCGTGGCCCCGGGCCAGCTGAAGCTGACCGGTCCGGTGCTGGCCGACATCTACCTGGGCAAGATCGCCAAGTGGAACGCGCCGGAGATCGCTGCGCTGAACCCGGGCGTGAAGCTGCCGGATGCCGACATCACCGTCGTGCACCGCGCCGATTCCTCGGGCACCTCCTTCCTGTTCACCGACTACCTGTCGAAGACCAGCGCCGACTGGAAGGGCAAGGTCGGCGCCGGCACCACCGTCAAGTGGGCCGTGGGCGTGGGCGGCAAGGGCAACGAAGGCGTGGCCGCCAACGTGCAGCGCATCAAGGGCGCGATCGGCTATGTCGAGTGGGCCTACGCCAAGAAGAACAAGCTGGCGCACACCCAGCTGAAGAACAAGGACGGCAGCTTCCTGCAGCCGGACGACGAGGCCTTCAAGGCCGCCGCCGCCGGCGCCGAGTGGACCAGGGCCCCGGGCTTCGGCGTGGTGCTGACCGACCAGGCCGGCAAGCAGAGCTGGCCGATCACCGGCGTCTCGTACATCCTGATGCACAAGACCCAGGCCGATGGCGCCAAGGGCAGCGAAGTCGTCAAGTTCTTCGACTGGGCCTTCAAGAACGGCGCCCCGGCTGCCGCCGAGCTGGACTACGTGCCGATGCCGGCATCGGTGGTCAAGCTGGTCCAGGCCAACTGGAAGGCCAGCCTGAAGGATGCATCGGGCAAGGCGATCTACTGATCTCTCCCATCCCTCACGATTCCGGCAGCCTGGCTGCCGGATTTTCTTTGGATCCCCCCAATGACAACGGCTAACACGATCGTGCTGGTGGTCGACGACAAGCCGGCCATTGCCGAGCTGCTCAAGTACTCGCTGCACGAAGACGAGTGGGTCTGGCATAGCGTGCCAAGCCTGGCGCAGGCCTGGGATTTCATCGGGCGCGAACGCCCCGAACTGCTGCTGCAGGAGTCGATGCTGCGCCAGGAAGGCGGCATGCGCCTGCTGGCGCGCCTGCGCGGCGCCAGCTGCCTGCGCGAGCGGCCGGTGATCCTGCTCGCCGCCGATTGCCTCGACAGTGAACGCGGCGCGCCGCCGGCGCCGCCCCTATCCGAATTCCTTCCCCAGCCGCCGCCCGAGGAAGCGCCCGACGAGCGCCTGCTGCGCTCCGGCCGCCTGGTGCTCGATCCGCTCAGCTGCAGCGTCCGGGTCGGCAAGCACAAGGTCGAGGTGCGCCAGGCCGAATACCGGCTGCTGCGTTTCCTGCTGTGTCACCCGGGCCAGGTGTTTTCGCGCGTCCAGCTGCTCGAGCAGCTGTGGGAATCGCACGACACGCTCGACCAGCGCACCGTCGACGTCCACGTGCTGCGCCTGCGCAAGGCGCTGGGACGCGCCAAATCCCTGATCAAGACCGTGCGCGGCGCCGGCTACATGCTGTCCCCGAGCTGACGTTCCCATGTCATGGTCGTGACATCTTTGCCAAGTAGACTGCTGGCAACTTAGCACCACTGACAGCCTGCATGAGCATCCACGCCGCCTCCCGCACCAACCGCTACCTCGTCTTCATCTGGCCCGCCCTGGCCGTGCTGCTGTGCACCGCACTATGGATCGTCACCGGCATGCGCGCCGATGCCGAACACGAACGCGCCCAGGCCCAGGCGCGCAAGGACGCCAGCGCCTACGCCGAAGCCTACGAGCAGTACATCACGCGTTCGGTCGGCCAGATGGACCAGATCACGATGCAGCTCAAGTTCAGCTGGGAGAAGGCGCGCGACCCCGGCCTGCTCGACGAACTGCGGCGCGACGGCATGTTCACCGACGCCGCCTTCAGCGTGGTCGCCATCGTCGACCGCGACGGCATGGTGCAGGCCTCGACCCGCAAGGAGCTGCTCGGCACCGACCTGTCGGCGGGACCGTTTTTCGTCCAGCACAGCAACCACATCTCGACCGCGCTGCGGATCGGCGCCGCCCCGCCGCAGCTCAATGGGGTGAGCGAACACGCCGACCAGGTGCTGTTCACACGCCGCCTCGACACCCGCGACGACGAATTCGACGGCATCGTGCTGATGGCGGTCGACGCGCGCTACTTCACCTCCTTCGTCAGCCCGGCGACGCTGGGCGCGGGCGGCGTGGTGGCGCTGGCCGGCAGCGAAAGCCGCCTGCGCGTGGAACAGCGCAGCGACGGCGCCGCCTTCCTCGACAGCCGCGCCAGGCTGCTGCCGGCGCGCGAGCTCCTGTGGACGGGTGAGCGCGGCGTGCGCAAGGTCGAGGGCAAGGCCGGCTTCGCCGACGGCCGGACCCGTGTGCTGGGCTGGCGCCATTCGCATGCCTATCCCCTGGTGGCCCTGGTCGGGCTGTCGCAGGAGACCGCGCTGGCGGCGGCGCAGGCTTCCTGGATCGAGGGCCGCGACCGCGCCATCGCCATCTCCGGCTGCCTGCTGCTGCTGGGCGCCACCGGCGCCGTGCTGGCACGGCGCGCCCTGCTGCGCGAGCGCGAGCAGGAACAAGTGCAGCGCGCCTACCGCACCGCGACCGAAAGCGGCAACGACGGTTTCTACATGGCGGCGGCGGTGCGCTCGCGCGAGGGCGAGATCACGGACTTCCGCATCGTCGACTGCAACGAGCGCGGCGCCTTCTTCTACGGAATGACGCGCGCCGCGCTGGTGGGCAGCAGCCTGTCGCGGATCGACAGCGGCCTGTTCGGCGAAGACCTGCTCGACACCTACCGCAAGGCGATGGAGACCGGCTTCCACGAGGACGACCGCAAGATGCCGAGCGATAACCGCCTGAACATCAGCTGGGGACGGCGGCGCCTGGTGCGGGTCGGGAACGGACTGGCGGTGACGCTGCAGGACATCAGCGAGCGCAAGGCCCACGAGACCCAGCTCGAGCGCCTGGCCAACGAAGACGTGCTGACCGGCCTGGCCACGCGCCACGCTTTCCTCGCCGCGATGCCGGCCATCCTGGCGCAGGCGCGCGCCGATGAAGCAGGCCTGGCCCTGCTGTTCATCGACCTCGACGAATTCAAGCAGGTCAACGACACCCACGGCCACGCGAGCGGCGACCAGCTCTTGCGGTCGGCGGCAGGGCGCCTGCTGTCGCTGCTGCGGCCGAGCGACCAGGTGGCGCGCTTCGGCGGCGACGAGTTCCTGGTGCTGCTGCATCCCTGCGAGGGCGAGCGCCAGGCCGCCTCGGTGGCGGCGCGCATCGTCGACGCCTTCAGCGCCCCCTTCCTGATCGGCGACGAGCTGCACGCGGTCGGCGCCTCGATCGGCATCAGCATGTTCCCGCGCGACGGCCAGGACGCCGAGACCCTGGTGCGCCACAGCGACATCGCGATGTACGCCGGGAAGAACGAAGGCAAGGGCCAGTACCGCTTCTTCGAGCCGGCGCTGTCGAACCAGCTGAATTCACGCGCACGCCTGAAGCAGCGCATGCTGGAAGCGATCGAGCGCGACCAGTTCACGCTGTACTACCAGCCGCGCGTCGATGCGCGCAGCGGCGAGCTGCTGAGCATGGAGGCGCTGATCCGCTGGCAGCATCCGGAACTGGGCCTGGTGCCGCCCGGCGAGTTCATTCCGCTGGCCGAGAGCACCGGCCTGATTCGCAGCATCGGCGAAGTCGTGATCGACAAGGCCTGTGCTCAGCTGGCGGCCTGGCGCGATGCCGGCGCCGGCCTGGTGCCGGTATCGATCAACGTCTCGCCCAAGCAGTTCCTGCGCGGCGGCGTGCAGCGCCACCTGAGCAGCGCCATGGCGCGCCACCGCGTGCCGGCCAGCCTGATCGAAGTCGAGATCACCGAGTCGGCCATGATGGGCGACCACGACGAGATCCTGGCCGAACTGGCAGCGCTGCGCGCGCTCGGGGTCAAGCTGCACGTGGACGATTTCGGCACCGGCTACTCCTCGCTGTCGCAGCTGCAGCGCCTCAGGATGGACGTGCTGAAGGTCGACCGCGCCTTCACCATGGAGCTCGGCAACTCGAAGGAGGGCAAGGTCTTCTTCCAGGCGATCGTGTCGATGGCGCACGCGCTCGGCATGTCGGTGGTGGCCGAGGGCGTCGAGACCGAAGAGCAGCTCCAGATCCTGCGCGGGCTGGATTGCAACGAGGTGCAGGGCTATTACATCGCGCGTCCGATGCCCGCCGGCGACATGGAGGCGATGATGCGGCAGCGCTTCCTGCTCGAGATGGCCGTCGCGGCCTGAGCGGGCGGCGGATATGCTATTGTCTCGGGTTCGACTGAAAGACTCGCATGACCTTCACCGCTCTCATCTTCCTCGCCCTCGCGATGTCCACCGACGCCTTTGCCGCGGCGATCGCCAAGGGCGCCGCCCTGCGCAATCCCGGCCTGCCGCAGGCGTTGCGTATCGGCCTGCTGTTCGGCTGCATCGAAACCATCACGCCCATCATCGGCTGGGGCCTCGGCTCGCTGGCCGCCGATGCGATCCGCCAATGGGACCACTGGATCGCCTTCGTCCTGCTGCTGGGACTGGGCGGGCGCATGATCTGGCTGTCCTTCGGCGCCGACGAGGATGAAGAATCCGGCGGCTCGCAGAACCTGCTGGTGCTGGTGCTGACCGCGGTGGCGACCAGCATCGACGCGATGGCGGTCGGGGTCGGACTGGCCTTCGTCGACGTCTCGATCATGCATGCGGCCGTGGCGATCGGCATCGCCACCACGACCATGGTGACCATCGGCGTGCTGCTGGGCCGGCGCCTGGGCGCGGCCGTGGGCCGCAACGCGGAACGGATCGGCGGGGTGGTGCTGGTGCTGGTGGGGACAACCATTTTGATCGAGCACCTGCAGCACTGAGCTAATGCTCCGGCGAGCACAGCACCCCGATCTGCTCGTGCTCAGCCGGTCATGCGATTGAATACCTCGCGCACGGCCAGTCCACCGCCGCCGATGAGCAGGCTGAAGTACAGGATGGTGACGACGTTGCTGATATGGCCCAGCAGGACGCTGACGCCGTCGCGCTGCAGCAGGCCGATGGCCAGGAACAGCAGGGCCACGGCCGGGAAGGTATTGCTGAACGGGATCAGGCCGAAAGGCATCATCAGCAGCACCGCGCCCAGGATCATGCCCGCATTGTTGAGATGCTGGATCGGACCGTTGGCCACCAGCCACTGGATACGGTTGGGCTTGCTCACGCGTTCGATCCGGTACAGCCAGGGCAGGGCCTTGCGCAGGACCGGGCGCAGCTTGGCTGTCGAGATGGTCCGGTGCTTCAGTTTTGCCGGGACCCAGAGTTCGCGGCCGAACAGGCGGCTGATGCCGATCAGGAGGATGGCAGCGCCGAAGACGGTGCTCACGCCCGGAATCGATACCGGGATCAGGAAGACCAGCGTGAGCAGGGCAGTCAGGATCAGCAGGCCTTCGTTGCCGACCTGATGGATGAGTTCACTCAAGGTGATGCCGCCGGGCGGCAGGGAGCGGACCAGACCGCGGAGCTTCTTGAAAACCGGTTCGCCTTGCATGGGTTCTTTCATCTTGTACTGCCGTCTGGCCGAAAGGCAAGAGTATAGTGCAAGACAGCGCACTCCCGTTGCGTCAATGCCTTGGGAGTGCGCGAAACCCACAGACCGCCTGGCGAAAGACCTGGCTCAGCCGCGCCGCGCCGCCTCGATCGCCGCTACGTCGATCTTCCGCATTGTCATCATCGCCTCGAACACGCGTTTCGCCACCGCCGGATCGGGATCGGCGATGCCTGCGGTGAGCACGCGCGGCGTGATCTGCCACGACAGGCCCCATCGATCCTTGCACCAGCCGCAGGCGCTTTCTTGGCCGCCATTGCCGACGATCGCATTCCACAGGCGGTCGGTCTCTTCCTGGTCGTCGGTAGCAATCTGGAAAGAAAAGGCTTCGTTGTGCTGGAAGGCCGGCCCGCCGTTCAGGCCGATGCAGGGGATGCCGGCCACGGTGAAGCCGACGGTCAGCACGTCACCCTGTTTGCCGGCGGGATAATCGCTCGGCGCCCGGAAGACCTGGCCGACCTCGCTGTCGGGGAAGGTTTTTGCGTAGAACTGCGCCGCTTCCAGCGCCGACCCGTTGAACCAGAGGCAAACCGTATTCTTGCTGACCATGGGACTCTCCGTTAGTGGAACTGCAATCGGGAACCGCCTGCCAGCATAGCGCATTCGCGCGGCTGGTCGCAGGAATCAGTCGAGATCGGTCGCGTCGTGGCGTTCCGCCACCTGTTCCTCCGGCTTGCCGCGCACGCGGTTGACCTTGCGGCCGCGGATGACGGCCGGGCGGGCCGCGATCTCGTCGGCCCAGCGTCGCACATTCCTGTATTCATGCACGGAGAGGAATTCGCCCGCTTCATACAGTTCGCCGCGCACCATGCCGCCGTACCACGGCCAGATCGCCATGTCGGCAATCGTGTATTCGTCGCCGGCGATAAAACGCTTGTTGGCAAGCTCGCGCTCCAGCACGTCGAGCTGGCGCTTGGTCTCCATCGCATAGCGGTCGATCGGGTATTGCAGCTTTTCCGGCGCATAGGCATAGAAGTGGCCGAAGCCGCCGCCCACGAAAGGCGCCGAACCCATCTGCCAGAACAGCCAGTTCATGGTCTCGGCACGGGCCGTCCCCGCGGCCGGCAGGAAGGCGCCGAACTTCTCGGCCAGGTAGACCAGGATCGATCCGGATTCGAACACCCGCACCGGTTCCGGGCCGCTGCGGTCGAGCAGGGCCGGAATCTTCGAGTTCGGATTGATGTCGACGAAGCCGCTCGAGAACTGGGCGCCTTCGTTGATCCTGATGAGCCAGGCATCGTACTCGGCGCCGCCATGGCCCAGCGCCAGCAGCTCTTCCAGCATGATGGTCACCTTGACGCCATTGGGCGTGCCCAGCGAGTACAGCTGCAGCGGGTGCTTGCCGACCGGAAGTTCGGCCTCGTGGGTGGGGCCGGCGACCGGGCGGTTGATGTTGGCGAAGCTGCCGCCGGAAGAAAGCGGCGGGGTCCAGACTTTCGGCGGGACGTACTGGTCGGTCATCGGTTTCTCCTTGTGCAGGCCTGGTCAAAACAGCATTCTAGCCGGGGCCTGCCGGATGCGTTTTTCGGGCCCTGGAAAAAGAAAACCCCGCCGAGGCGGGGTTCTTGTCTGGCTGCTTGGCTTACACGTAAGCCGCCAGCGCACCCTTCATCTTCTTCAGCGCAGCCGATTCGATCTGGCGGATACGCTCGGCCGACACGCCGAACTCTTCGGCCAGCGTGTGCAGCGTGGCGCCCGAACCGTCATCGTTGGCCAGCCAGCGCGCTTCGACGATGCGGCGCGAACGCGGGTCCAGCTTCGACAGCGCGGTCTCCAGACCTTCCGACTGCAGGCGGTCGACCTGCTCGGCTTCCAGCACGCGGGTCGGCTCCTGCTGCTCCGAGGACAGGTAGGCGATCGGGGCGAACTTGTCGTCGTCGTCATCGGTCGGCGATTCGAGGGCGATGTCGCGGCCCGACAGGCGGGTTTCCATCTCGATCACTTCCTCGCGCTTGACGTCGAGCATCTTCGCCAGCTCGTCGACCTGGCTCGGGGTCATGGTGTCGAGGGTCTGCTTGTTGCTGCGCAGATTGAAGAACAGCTTGCGCTGGGCCTTGGTCGTCGCGACCTTCACCAGACGCCAGTTCTTCAGGATGTATTCGTGCATCTCGGCCTTGATCCAGTGCATCGCGTACGACACGAGGCGGACGCCCTGGTTCGGGTCGAAGCGCTTGACTGCCTTCATCAGGCCGATATTGCCTTCCTGGATCAGGTCGGCGTGCGGCAGGCCGTAGCCGAGGTAGCCGCGTGCGATCGAGACCACCAGGCGCAGGTGCGACAGCACCAGCTTCTGGGCGGCGTCCAGGTCATTCTTTTCCCGCAGCGACTTCGCCAGCGAAACTTCTTCTTCGTGGGTGAGCATCGGCAGGCGGTTGACGGCCGAGATATAGGCGTCAATATTGCCGAGATTGCCGGTGAACCCCAGGTTCAGGGCGCGACTGCCGGCAGGAACCAATGCGGATTGTGCGGACATGTTCATTTCCCTCGTAGTGATCTTGCTGCATCCTTAATGTGCCACCGACCCATGTCGCGCGACACCAGCGTTACCCCTTGTTACTCGGATGCTTTCCTTGATTTCGCTGTATCTGAGACATATATTAGCACTCTCCCGAGGTGAGTGCTAGGCAAGGCATTGATTTGCCAAAATCGATTAAGTTTGGCTAAAGTATTGCCTTTGGGAATCAAAATCGCGTCGTTTTAACTGTAGAGCAGACGACCTGTACCCGATTGATTCAGCTCAAAAGTGAGCATAAAACGGCTGGAAAACCTGTCAGGGACAGATTAAAGGCCGCAGGAAGGGCCTTCTGTTGGATGGCGCACGTAGAGGGGGGACGCATTGTAGGACAGGCGCCCGTCTGCGCGTAGGGAGGGACGGCCAAGCCCCGGTGGCGTGGCCGTCCGCTTGACGGAATTACTGCAGGCGCGCCAGGTGACGCTGCACCGACAGCATGGCGCCGATCAGTCCGAGGCCGGCGCTGATCGCCAGTACGCCCGCAATTTCCAGCCCGCCGAGCGGCGTCAGCTGGAATTCCGAAGCATATAGCCTTGCAAATTCGGCAATCGCGCCGTTCAGCGGATTCAGCGCCAGCAGCACTGCGCCGAGCGCCACCGCACCCGCGCACAGGCCCAGCAGCGCGCCCGTGTAGTAGAACGGGCGGTGGATGAAGTTGTCGGTCGCACCCAGCAGCTTCGACACGGCGATCTCTTCCTTCTGCGTCAGTACCTGCAGGCGGATGGTATTGAACACCACCGCGATCACCACGATGCCGAGCGTGAGCGCCAGCAGCAGCAGGGCCAGGCGCAGGATGCCGAGCAGGGCGGCAAGGCGCTTGACCCAGGCCGAATCCACCTGCACGGTATCGACGCCGGGCAGGGCGCGCAGCTGTTCGACCATGCCGTCGACCTGGGCGGCGGCGCCGCTGCCGCCGAGCTTCATTACATAGCTGTCCGGCAGCGGGTTCTCGCCCAGGGTGTCGAGCACGTCGCTCAGGCCGCTCTTGTCCTTGAGCGCCGCCAGCGCGTTCTCGCGCGGGATGAAGGCGACGTCCGCCTTGCCGCCGGTGGCCACGATGGCGCGGATGCGCGGCTGCAGGGTCGTGGCTTCCTCGCGCGTCGCTTCGGCCTTCATGAACAGGCTGATTTCCGGATCGACCGACAGCTGTTGGGACAGCGGCCGCACGTTGTCGAGCAGGGTAATGCCGGCGAAGGGCAGCATCAGCGCGAAGGCGACCACGAGCACGTTGAACAGGAAGCTGCCCGGCGCCTTGCGCACCGTGGACAGGGCCGCGCCAAGGGCGAAGCGGTGCTGGCGGAACCAGGGGCTCATGCGGCACCTCCGATCAATTGACCGTGTTCGAGGCGGATCACGCGCGCGGCCGCACTGTCGAGCACCTGCTCGTCGTGGGTCGAGATCACGCAGGTCACGCCGACGGCATGGAAGGCGCGCAGGGCGTCGAGCACCTTGTCGGCCGCCACGCGGTCGAGGTTGGCGGTCGGTTCGTCGGCCAGGATGATCTGCGGGCGGTTGACGATGGCGCGCGCGATCGCCACGCGCTGCTGCTCGCCGCCGGACAGTTCCAGCGGCATGGCCCTGGTGCGATCGAGCAGGCCCACCTTGTCGAGGGCGGCGCGGGCGCGCTGTTCCGCCTGCGCCTTCGGGGCGCCGGTGACCAGCAGCGGCAGCATCACGTTGCCGAGGATGTTGCGGTCATTGAGCAGGCGCTGGTGCTGGAAGATCAGGCCCAGGTTACGGCGCAGGAAGGGGATGCCGGCCTTCTTGAGCCGGCCGATGTCCTGGCCGTTGACGGTCACCCTGCCGCTGGTCGGACGTTCGACCGCGGCCACCATCTTCATCAGGGTCGACTTGCCCGCGCCGGAAGGGCCGGCCAGGTAGACCAGCTCGCCCTTGCCGATGTTGAGGGAGACGTCGCGCAAGGCATAGGCGTCGGTGGAGTATTGTTTGGAGACGGACTGGAATTCGATCATCGGGTGCGCGTCCTTCAACCCAGCAGGGCTTCGACGAATTCTTCGGCGTCGAAGGGCTGCAGGTCGTCCAGCTTCTCGCCGACGCCGATGAAATATACCGGCACCGGACGGGTGCGCGCGATCGCGGCCAGCACGCCGCCCTTGGCGGTGCCGTCCAGCTTGGTGATCACCAGGCCGGTCAGCTGCAGCGCGTCGTCGAAGGCCTTCACCTGGGCCAGCGCGTTCTGGCCGGTGTTGCCGTCGATGACCAGCAGGGTTTCGTGCGGGGCGCCGTCCATGCCCTTGCCGATGACGCGCTTGATCTTCTTGAGTTCTTCCATCAGGTGCAGCTGGGTCGGCAGGCGGCCGGCGGTGTCGACCATGACCACGTCGGTGCCGCGCGCCTTGCCCGACTGGACCGCGTCAAAGGCGACGGCGGCCGGGTCGCCCGACGCCTGCGAGATCACGGTGACGTTGTTGCGCTGGCCCCAGACCATCAGCTGCTCGCGCGCGGCGGCGCGGAAGGTGTCGCCCGCGGCCAGCAGTACCGACTGGTCGAAGCGCTGCATGTGCTTGGCCAGCTTGCCGATGGTGGTGGTCTTGCCGGCGCCGTTCACGCCCGAGATCATCATCACCAGCGGTTCGTGGCGGCCCAGTTCGAGGGGCTTCTGCAGCGGCGTCAGGAGCTCGATCATCAGCTCCTTCAGCGCGGCCTTGACCTGGGCGGCGTCCAGCAGCTTGTCTTCCTTGACCTTGCGGCGCAGGGAATCCAGCAGGTACTGGGTGGCGTCCATGCCGGCGTCCGACATCAGCAGCGCGGATTCGAGTTCCTCGTACAGGTCCTCGTCGATGCGCGCGCCCACGAACAGCAGGGACAGGTTGCTCGAGGTCTTGGACAGGCCGGCCTTCAGGCGCGTCATCCAGGACTGCTTCTTTTCAGCGTCGGTGGTCGGGCGTTCCGCGGTTTCCGGGAACAACTCGCCGATGTCGGCTGGTGCTGGTGCGGAAGTCGGAGCGGAGGTCGGCGCCGCGGTCGGCGCCGGCGCAAGCGGTGCATCCAGTGCACCGGGCACGAACATCGGCGCCGCTGCGGGAGCAGACGCGGGCTGGCTCGGCTCCGGGACCTCGGTCTCAGGCTTCTTTCTCTTGAAGAAACTAAACATATATGGGGGCGAATCCTGCGCAGGATACCGGCGGTCGCCGGGGGTGAAAAAAGTGCGAATATTTTACCAGAGCAGCAAGACGCGACCGTCAAAGGCCGGTATCGACGCTAGAAGATGCATCGAAGGAACTCTTTGTTGCGTTATTGATGAAACCGACTGGCTACTCAACAGTGCACTTCTGGAAAACGCTGGCGACTTGCGTTAAATTGAACGCGGAGAGAAAACCAGAAAACACAACGGGGCACACCGTGAAAATCACAAACTTCCTGAAGCGCATCATCTATGGCGACAACGCCACGGATGGCAGCGCTGCGAACATGCGCAACATTATCGTGTGGGCCTTCATCGCCCTCGTCGCATTGTTCCTGACCAGCCCGGAGCAAGTCAGTTTCTTCGACCGGCCGATTCCGCTGCCGGCCGAGCTGGGGCTGGGACAGTAGGGTGGGCGGGTTTCCCGCCCACGCGGTGATCGCTGCGGCTTGATATAGCGCGGCTGCGCTGGCGCCCGTTGACCGCGTGGGCGGCACAGCCGCCCACCCTACGATTCAGCGGCCGGCCTTGGCCGCTTCCGCCGTCTTGCGGATCGTCTCCAGCGTCGCGTTCGGCGTAATCAGGTTGCCGTCGTAGCGCAGTTCGATCACGGCCGGCAGCTTGTGCTCGTTCGCATGTGCCAGCGCGCGCTGCAGGGCGGGCGCGAATTCCTCGGTCTTCTCGACCACCTCGCCGTGGCCGCCATAGGCGCGCGCCAGCGCCGCGAAATCCGGATTGTGCAGGTTGGTACCCGACACGCGGCCCGGGTAGTCGCGTTCCTGGTGCATGCGGATGGTGCCGAACATGCCGTTATTGAACACCAGCATGATCACCCCGGCCTTGTACTGCACGGCGGTGGCCAGTTCCTGGCCCGTCATCATGAATTCGCCGTCGCCGGCGAAGGTCACCACGGTGCGCTGCGGATCGATGATCTTGGCCGCCACGCCGGCCGGCACCGCATACCCCATGGCGCCGTTGGTCGGCGCGAGCTGGGTGCGCTTGCCGCCGTAGCGGTAGAAGCGGTGGGCCCAGGTCGCGTAGTTGCCGGCGCCATTCGTGATGATGGTGTCGCGGGGCGCCTGCTTCATCAGCTCCTGCACCACCTGCCACAGGTCGAGCGGCGCGGCGCCGTCGCGGAAGATCGGCGGCTGCGCCTGCCATGCGGCCAGGTCGGCCTTGGCCTCTTCGACCGTGCCGGCCCAGGCCGCCGCATCCACCGGCGCCATCGCGGCCAGCATCGCGCACACCTGCGCCGGACCGCTGGCGATCATCAGGTCCGCCTGGTAGACGCTGCCGAGTTCTTCCGGGTCCGCATGGACGTGGACCAGGCGCTGGCGCGGCACGGGCGACGCCAGCAGCGAGTAGCCGCTGGTGGTCATCTCGCCCAGGCGCGGGCCGATGGCGATCACCAGGTCGGCTTCCTTGACACGGGTGGCCAGTTTCGGGTTGATGCCGATGCCGACGTCGCCCACGTAGTTCGGGTGGGCGTTGTCCAGCAGATCCTGGAAGCGGAAGGTGCAGCCCACCGGCAGCCGGTTCGCTTCGGCGAAGCGGGCCAGGTCGGCGCAGGCTTCGTCAGTCCAGGAACCGCCGCCCAGCAGCACCATCGGGCGCTGCGCTTCCGCCAGCATGGCGCGCAGTCGGGCGATCTGGTCCTGCGAGGGCGCGGCCTGCACCGGCTGGTAGCGGCGTGCATCGGGCACCTCGGCTTTCGTGATCAGCATGTCTTCCGGCAGGGCCAGCACCACCGGGCCGGGCCGGCCGCTGGTGGCGACCTGGAAGGCGCGCGCGATGTATTCGGGGATGCGGTCGGCGCGGTCGATCTGGGTGACCCACTTGGCCATCTGGCCGAACATGCGGCGGTAGTCGATTTCCTGGAAGGCTTCGCGGTCGATGAAGTCGCTGCCGACCTGGCCGATGAACAGGATCATCGGGGTCGAGTCCTGGTAGGCCGTATGGACGCCGATCGAGGCATTGGTGGCGCCCGGACCGCGGGTGACGAAGCAGATGCCCGGCTTGCCGGTCATCTTGCCGTAGGCCTCGGCCATGAACGCCGCGCCGCCTTCCTGCCGGTTGATCACGAAGCGGATATCCGAATCGTGCAGCGCATCCAGCACGTCGAGGTAGCTTTCGCCGGGCACGCCGAAGGCGGTGTCCACGCCGTGGATATGGAGCGCATCGACCAGGATCTGGCCGCCGGTGCGGGAAGGGTGCGTCATGGTGTCGGTCATCCTTGTTGGTTTGCTATCCGGGCATTCTATGTGGATGAGGTGGGGAAGGATTTTGAAATGGCGACACGAAATTTCAGAAAACGTGGCCAAGGTTGACGTAGGTTGTGCGCAGCGAACTTGGGCGGGACAATGCCAGTGGCATTGTCCCGGCCTTCGCCGGGACGACGGTTTTACTGTTGCGGACTACGAACCAGGTTCCTACCCGCGCCCTCAACACGTCATCCCGGCGCAGGCCGGGATCCAATTTTGCTCGCAAACCACAACCCCACCCTTGAACCCGGACCGTAAGCACCCCAATCGGTTACAATGCCCCCCGTGAAGCAGGCCAGACAGCCGCTGGCTCTCATCTTCGGATGCGGGCGGGAGGAAGGTCCGGACTCCACAGAGCGGGGTGACGGTTAACGGCCGTCCGCTGAAAGCCGCAAGGTATAAGGCGAGGAATAGGGCCACAGAGACGAGCGTATTAAGTTACGGTGAAACGCGGTAACCTCCACCTGGAGCAATTCCAAATAGGCACGCGTTGATGTTGCTCGCGGAGCGTGCGGGTAGGAAGCTTGAGCGCTGGAGTAATCCAGCGCCTAGAGGAATGGCTGTCATAGGGGCGTCCCGCAAGGGAAACCACTACACAGAATCCGGCCTATCGGCCTGCTTTACATGAATTCAGGGCTGTCACGGCCCGCGCCCGGCGGAGTCAGCGATGCAGAAATACATCCTTGCCCTCGACCAGGGCACCACCAGCTCGCGCGCCATCCTGTTCGACCGCGCCGGCCTGCCGGTCGCCTGCAGCCGGCACGAATACCCCCAGCATTTTCCCCAGCCCGGCTGGGTCGAGCACGACGCCCTCGACATCTGGCACAGCCAACTCGCCTGTGGACGGGAAGCGCTGCGCCTGGCCGGCGTCGAAGCGTCCCAGGTGGCCGCGATCGGCATCGCCAACCAGCGCGAGACCACCGTGCTGTGGGACCGCGCCACGGGCGAACCGGTGGCCCGCGCCATCGTCTGGCAAGACCGCCGCACCGCCGCCATGTGCGACCGCCTGCGCGAGCAGGGCAGGGCCGGCGACATCCAGCGCCGCACCGGCCTCGAGCTCGACGCCTATTTTTCCGCCACCAAGCTGCACTGGCTGCTCGAGCAGGTGCCGGGCGCCCGCGAGCGTGCCGAACGCGGCGAGCTCGCCTTCGGTACGGTCGACAGCTGGCTCGTGTACCGCCTGTGCGGACGCCACGTCACCGACGCCGGCAACGCCTCGCGCACCATGCTCTTCAATATCAACACGCTGCGCTGGGACGAGGAGCTGCTGGCCCTGTTCGACATCCCGTCCAGTGTACTGCCGGAAGTCGTCGCCAGTTCGGAAGTGGTCGGCCTCGCGGCCGAGGAATGCTTCGGCCATGCGATCCCGATCGCCGGCATCGCCGGCGACCAGCAGGCCGCCACCTTCGGCCAGGCCTGCCACCACAAGGGCCTGGTCAAGAATACCTACGGGACCGGCTGCTTCATGCTGATGCATGCCGGCGCCACGCCGCCGGTGTCGCAGAACCGCCTGCTGTCCACGGTCGGCTGGACCGTGAACGGCGCCACCGACTATCTATTGGAGGGCAGCGTCTTCATGGGCGGCGCCACCGTCCAATGGCTGCGCGACGGCCTCGGCATCATCAAGGAGTCGGCCGACGTGGAAGCGCTGGCCCTGAGCGTGCCGGACAGCGGCGGCCTGATGCTGGTGCCTGCCTTCACCGGCCTCGGCGCGCCGCACTGGGATCCTTACGCGCGCGGCACCATCGTCGGCATGACGCGCGGGACCACGGGCGCCCACATCGCGCGCGCCGCGGTCGAGGCGATCGCCTACCAGAGCGCCGAACTCTTGACCGCCATGCAGAAGGACGCCGACTGCGCCGTGCTCGAGATGCGCGCCGACGGCGGCGCCGCCCGCAATGACCTCCTGATGCAGTTCCAGGCCGACCTGCTCGGCATCCCGGTGCTGCGGCCGCGCGTCACCGAGACCACGGCGCTGGGTGCAGCCTACCTCGCCGGGCTGGCGGTCGGCTACTGGGAGAGCATCGAGGACATCGCCCGCCAGTGGCAGGTCGAGCGCCGCTTCGAACCCGCCATGGATCGGGGACGCCGTGCCGAACTGATGGCGCGCTGGGGCAGGGCGGTGGAGCACGCGAAGGGCTGGGCGCAAGCCTAGTACCCGGCGCATTTCGCGCCGCACATAGGCATCCCGCGCCGTCGGCACGCGCTTCGTCGCAAACCGGCCGGCGCGGGCCGCGCTGTCGATAAGGTGGAAGGCATCAACCACCTCGCGGAGCCGGCCATGCTGCAGCAAATCCTCGTCAAGACCCCTGTGTATGTCTGGGCCATCCTCGCCTTCCTGGTCTACCGCGGCGTGCTCGCCGCGCGCGAGCGCGAGATCACCTATACCCGGATGCTGGTGATTCCCTTGTTGATGCTGGTCCTGGCACTGCAGTCCATCGCGACGCAGTTCGGCGTAGCGAGCATCGGGATGGCGGCGTGGAGCGCCGGCCTGGTCGCCCTTGTGCTGCAGCGCTGGACCTTCGGCAGTGCCAATGCCGTCCCGGGTGCCGCGGCGAAGACGGCGCGCATCCGCGGAAGCTGGACGCCGCTGGCCATGATGATGAGCGTGTTCCTGATCAAGTACGCCTTGGCGGTGACCTTGGCGATCAGGCCGGGCATGGTCGGCGATGCCGTCTTCGCTGCCACAGTCTGCGGCCTGCTCGGCCTGTGCAACGGCTACTTCGTGGGACAGCTGGCGCGCGACCTGTCCACGCTCAGAACCCGATCCGCCCCTTGCCCGGCGTCGGCTTGATCCGGATATCGTCCACGCTCACGCGCTCGCGCCCGGCCGCCACCGCGTGTCCCAGGCCATCGAGCAGGGTCTTGCGCAGATCGCGCGGCGAGACGCCCGCCAGCCGGTCCAGCACCACGTCGGCCAGGCGCGGGTCGAAGGCCGCCAGGTTCAGTTCATCCAGCAGCCCCGCATACATGCGCTGGGCGATCCCGGCCGCCTGCTCGGGTGTCGGCGTCGGCACCTCGTACACCGCCATGCGGTTCAGCAGCGGGTGGGGGATGCCTTCGGTGGAATTGGCGGTCAGGACCCAGAAGATCTGCGACGCGTCGATCTCGACGTCGATGAATTCGTCGCGGAAGCTGCTGGCCGTCTCCGGCTCCAGCAACTGATAGAGAGCGGCGAGCGGATCCGACTGCGTCGAGCCGCTCGCCTTTTCCACTTCATCGAGCACGATCACCGGGTTCGCATACTGCCCGCGCACCAGGCGCTCGGCCACCTTGCCGCATTTCGCGCCGCGCCAGCTGGCCGAGCTGCCGGTGATGACGAAGCCGGCCGACAGGGCATTCATGCTGATCAGCTCACATTCGGTCTGCATCACCCTGGCCAGGCGCCGGGCGAAGTGGGTCTTGCCGACCCCGGGGCCGCCCAGGAGCAGGATCGGCATCACGTTGAAACCGCGGTTGCCCGCGTGTGCCAGGCGCAGGTAGCGGGCCAGGTCGTCCAGGACTTCTTCGAAATTCGGACATTCTTCGAACAGGGGATCGAGGGCATCAAGCGATGAGGGCTTGGTGACGAAGCGGTAGGCCCCGGTCTCCAGCATGCGCTCGTAGAAGGCTTCGAGCTCCGGGGAGCGGCCGCGGCTGCGGTCGAGCGCTTCCTGGACTTCGATCAGGTCGTAGACCGCGCAGGTACGGGCGAGAGAGATATTCACGGCATTTCTCCTTGCAGGCCCGCTCCAGTCCAGCTGCACCACGGCTGCGCCATCCGGCCGAGCGGGCCATGCGCCGGATGGTTCTTTGCCTTGGCTCGATCCTAACGCTTCCAGCCGAGCACCGCCAATCCCGGATATGCAATTCTGCAAAGAAACTTTAGTTTCCATAAGAAAAGACGACGTCAAACGTGAGCTTAATCAAACGGAAATATTGTCTTTACAACTGAGGTGCAACCTTCATTCTGTTTCCTAAGTGACTGATTTAGGAGACATTTTGTGTTGACGGTCCCTCAATAGATGCCGCTAAGTCCTTGGTTTCATTAGACAAATTCAGATTTGCCAAGCGTGAATTCGCTTGACCACCAACATTGATTCCAATAAAGTGGGAAACAGTGTGAAAAAGTGTCGATTTGTGGGGGATTTTCGGAACCCCGAGCGGCCAAAAAATTCTAAATTGATAATTCTCCAAGCTAGGTAAATACGTGTTTCAGGGCGCGTCAGCGATCAACCTCGATGCAAAAGGCCGGATGTCGATTCCGGCAAAGCATCGTGACGCCCTCGCGGTCCAGTGCGAAGGCCGGATGACGCTGACCAAGCATCCGCATGGCTGCCTGCTGTTCTTCCCGCGTCCGGTATGGGAACAGCACCGCGAGCAGATCGCCGCCTGGCCGATGTCGGCCCGTGCGTGGCAGCGCATTTTCCTTGGTAACGCGTGCGATGTCGAGTTGGACAGTGCAGGCCGGGTGCTGATTTCGCCCGAACTGCGCGCCGCCGTGGGTTTGGAGAAAGAAGTCATGATGTTGGGCATGGGCACCCATTTCGAAATCTGGGATGCCGCCAAGCTTGCCGAAAGCGAAGCCGAGGCCGTTGCCGGCGGCATGCCTGATGTCCTTTCCAATTTCTCCTTCTGAGGCGCCGATGACGGAAATAGTAACGGTGCCTGCCATGGAGGGAGGGGACTTCCAGCATCGCACGGTGCTGCTGGACGAAGCGGTGGATGCACTCGACCTGACCGGCGAGCGCGCCAACGGTACTTATATAGACGGCACTTTCGGCCGCGGTGGCCACAGCCGCCTGATCCTGTCGCGACTGGGGCCGCAGGGCCGCCTGATCGCCTTCGACAAGGATCCGCAGGCGATCGCGACCGCGCAAGAGGTGAACGATCCGCGTTTCACGATCGTGCACGACAGTTTTGCCACGATGCTCGACGCGCTGGCCGCGCGCGGCATCAGCCAGGTGGACGGCATCTTGCTGGACCTTGGTATTTCGTCGCCCCAGGTGGACGACGCCACCCGCGGATTCAGTTTCCGCCAGGATGGGCCGCTCGACATGCGCATGGACACCACGCGCGGGATGTCGGCGGCTGAATGGCTGGCCACCGCGACGGAACAACAATTGGAAAAGGTTATTCGGGATTATGGAGAAGAACGGTTTGCTTTCCAGATTGCAAAGGCGATTGTTGCTCGCCGCGCAATCCAGCCAATTTCGACCACACGAGAGCTTGCCGCAATCGTGGCAAACGCGGTCAAAACTCGCGAAAAGGGCAAAGATCCGGCAACCCGGACCTTTCAGGCTGTCCGGATTTTCATCAATAAAGAGCTTGAAGACCTTGAAGCAGGTCTGAGCGCCGCCTACGCGATGCTGGCGCCGGGGGCGCGCATGTCCGTGATCAGCTTCCACTCGCTGGAAGACCGCATGGTCAAGCAGTTCCTCGCGTCCAAGGCGAAAGTCGAGCAGCCGGACCGCCGGCTGCCGATCCGCGCCGTCGACCTGCCGCAGCCATTGATGAAGCTGATCACCAAGACCAAGCCCTCCGAGGCGGAAGTGAGCGCTAACCCGCGCGCCCGCTCGGCGGTGCTGCGCGTGGCCGAACGCTTGGGCGATCGTGCTGGAGGCGCGGCATGAGCGTCAAGCTGAACATTCTGCTGACGGCCGCCGTGGTGGCGTGCGCGCTCTCGGTGGTGAATGCGCGCTACCAGTCGCGCCACCTGCTGATCGAGCTCGAACGCCTGAACCAGCACGCGCGCCAGCTCGACATCGACTGGGCCCAGCTCCAGCTCGACCAGTCCACCCTCGGCAAGAACGAGCGCATCGAGCAGATCGCGCGCACCAGCCTGAACATGGCCCCCTTGAGCCCGGCCCGTACCCAGTACCTGACGGAAGGGGCGAAATGAGTCGCGTGGAACGCCGAAGCACCGCGCGCGTCGCCGCCTCCAAGGGCGTGGCTTTCTCGAAAAGCCCGCTCCTGGCCGTGAACGTGCCGAGCTGGCGCTCGCGCCTGGTGCTGTTCGTCCTGTTCGCGGCCTTCGCCGCGCTGGCCGTGCGCGCGCTCTGGCTGCAGGGCGTGTCCACCCAGTTCCTGCAAAAGCAGGGCAAGAGCCGCTACGAGCGCCTGGTCGAGCTGCCGGCCGCGCGCGGCAAGATCATGGACCGCAACGGCCAGGTGCTGGCATCCTCGCTGCCGGTGAAGGCGGTGGCCGCCTTCCCGAAAGAAGTATTGGCCGGGCCGACCGACAAGCTGGCCGAGCTGGCGCGCCTGCTCGAGATGCCCGAATCGGAGCTGCGCGCCAAGCTCGATACCAAGCGCAGCTACGTCTACCTCAAGCGCCAGGTCGAGATGGACGCGGTCGAGAAGATCGAGAAGCTCAAGATCGACGGCATCGACACCCGCAAGGAATACAAGCGTTACTACCCGCAGGGCGAAGTGATGACCCACATGGTCGGCTTCACCAACGTCGAGGACCGCGGCCAGGAAGGCATGGAGCTGTTCCACCAGAAGAACCTGATGGGCGTCCCGGGCAGCCGCCGCGTGATCCGCGACCGCCTCGGCCACATTGCCGAAGACCTGGGCATGTTCCGCGAGCCGCACCATGGCAAGGACCTGACCCTGTCGGTCGACAGCAAGCTGCAGTACATCGCCTTCACCAGCGTGAAGAACGCGGTCGAGAAATTCAATGCCCAGGCCGGCGGCGCCGTGGTGCTGGACGTGCACACCGGCGAAGTGCTGGCCATGGCCAACTACCCGACCTATAACCCGAACGACCGCTCTGGCCTGACCGGCGCCCAGCTGCGCAACCGCGTCATCACCGACACCTTCGAGCCGGGTTCAACCCTGAAGCCGGTCACCGTGGCGCTCGGGCTGGAAAAGAAGAAGATCACGCCCGACACCGTGTTCGACACCTCGGGCGGGCGCATCGTCGTGGGCGGCCGCCCGATCCGCGACATGCACCCGAAGGACGCCCTCACGGTCAGCGGCATCATCCAGAAATCCTCGAACGTCGGCACCGTCAAGATCGCCCAGCTGCTCGAGCCGAAAGACATGTGGGAGCTGTACACCAAGCTCGGTTACGGCCAGGCGCCGCGTTTCGGCTTCCCGGGCGCCGTCGCCGGCCGCGTGCGTCCATGGAAATCGTGGAAGCCGATCGAATACGCCAACATGTCCTTCGGCCACGGCCTGTCGGTCTCGCTGCTGCAGCTGGCGCGCTCCTACATGGTGTTCGCGCGCGACGGCGACATCATCCCGCTGTCCTTCCTGAAGGTCACCGAAGAGCCGGTCGGCCAGCAGGTGATCTCGCCGAAGACCGCGGCCCAGGTGCGCACCATGCTCGAATCGGTGGTCGGCCCGGAAGGCACCGCATCGAAAGCCCAGGTGGCCGGCTACCGCGTGGGCGGCAAGACCGGCACCGCCGAAAAGATCGTCAACGGCCGCTACTCGAAGACCGACAACATCGGCTACTTCGTCGGCATCGCGCCGATGTCCAAGCCGCGCTTCGTCATCGCGGTCATGATCGACAACCCGCGCGGCGCGCTACGGACAGGCGGCAGCGTCGCCGCGCCGACCGCCGCGGACCTGGCCTCGAATGCCTTGCGGGCGGCGAACATACCGCCCGACTCATCGATCACCGACATCATCATTCCGGCAGAACCGGTAGAGGAGAGCTTGTGATGGCGATGAGCCTGACTGACATCTGCCAGTGGATCCGTGCCGCCGCCCCAGGCGGCCGACTCGTTTCCGACTCCCGCCGCGTGGCGCCGGGAGACGTGTTCTTCGCCTATCCGGGCGAGGCCTCGGATGGACGCGCCTACATCGCCGCCGCGATTGCCGCCGGCGCGGCTGCCGTCGTGTACGAAGAAAACGGCTACAGCTGGGATGCCGCGCACGATGTGCCGCGGCTGGGCGTGACCAATCTGAAGAAGAACGCCGGCCCGATCGCGCACGCCGTGCTGGACAAGCCGGATGCCGGCATGTTCACCGTCGGCGTGACCGGCACCAACGGCAAGACCTCGATCGCGGTGTGGACCGGCCAGGCGCTCGCGCGCCTCGGCGAGACCGCCGCCGTGGTCGGCACCCTCGGCGTGGGTCTCGTGAAGGGCAGGGGCGAGCCGCAGTTCGACGCCACCGGCTACACCACGCCGGACGCGGTGCTGCTGGCCCAGACCCTTGCCGACCTGCGCGCCCGGGAAGCCGCTGCGCTGGCGATCGAAGTCTCGTCCATCGGCCTGGTGCAGGAGCGCACCGCCGGCATGCATTTCGACGTCGCCATCTTCACCAACCTGACCCGCGACCACCTCGACTTCCATGGCGACATGGAGAGCTACGAGGCCGCCAAGGTGAAACTGTTCGAGTGGGAAGGCCTGAACAACGCCGTGGTCAACCTGGACGACCCGGCCGGCCTGCGCCTGGTGGCGCACCTGCGCAGGAACTTCGCGCAGCTGCCGGTCACCGGCTACACGCTCAAGGATGAAGCCGGGCAGCCCGCCATCGACGGCGTCGCCATCCTGCGCGCCGCGAACATGCGCAGCCGCCACGCGGGCACCGAATTCGCGGTCGACACCCCGGCCGGCACGGCCAGCCTGAAGACCCAGCTGGTCGGCCACTTCAACGTCAGCAATGCACTGGCGGTGCTGGGCGCGCTGCTGGCCAGGGGCACGCCCTTGAAAGCGGCGGTGGAGGCGATCGAAGCGCTGCAGCCGGCCCCGGGCCGCATGCAGCAGATCGGCGGCCAGGACGCGCCGATGGTCGTGATCGACTATGCGCACACCCCGGACGCGCTGGAAAAGACTCTGCAGGCCCTGCGCCAGGTGGCACAGGAACGCGGCGGCGAACTGTGGTGCGTGTTCGGCTGCGGCGGCGACCGCGACCCGGGCAAGCGCCCGCAGATGGGCGCCGTGGCCCAGGCGGCCGACCACATCCTGGTCACCAGCGACAACCCGCGCAGCGAAGAGCCGGCGAACATCATCGCCCAGGTCGTGGCCGGCATCGAAAAGGAATACCAGGCCGTGGAAGACCGCGCCACCGCGATCCTGCTGGCCGTGAAGAACGCCGGCAAGCAGGACGTGATCCTGCTGGCAGGGAAGGGCCATGAGCCCTACCAGGAAATCAAGGGCAAGAAGCTGCCCTTCTCCGACGCCGACCACGCTTCGCTGGCATTGACCGCCCGGCTCACCATGATGAGGACGCATTGATGCGCGCTACGCTTGCAGAACTGGTCACCGCGATCTCGGGCGCGCAGCTCGTCGGCGCGGACGTGGCCTTCGATGGCGTGTCGACCGACAGCCGTACGGCCCCTGGCGGTGCGCTGTTCGTCGCGCTCAAGGGCGAGACCTTCGATGCGCACGCCTTCCTCGACCAGGTCGCCGCACGCGGCGTGGCCGCGGTCGTCGTCCATGCAGTGCCGCAGGGCTGGACGCTGCCGGCGATCGTCGTGCCCGACACCCTGGCGGCGCTGGGCCGCATCGCCAATTTCTGGCGCATGCAGTTCGACATCCCCGTGATCGGCGTGACCGGCTCGAATGGCAAGACCACGGTCAAGGAAATGATCGCCTCGATCCTGGCCGCCGCCTTCGGCGAAGGGGCGCGCCTGGCCACGCAGGGCAACCTGAACAACGAAATCGGCGTGCCGCTGACCCTGTTCCGCCTGGGCCCGCAGCACCGCGCCGCCGTGATCGAGATGGGCATGAACCATCCGGGCGAGATCGGCCGCCTGGCCGCGATCGCCGTGCCTTCGGTCGCGATGGTCAACAATGCCCAGCGCGAGCACCAGGAATTCATGCACACCGTGGAAGCGGTGGCGCGCGAGAACGGCTCGGTGCTGGCGGCGCTGCCGTCGAACGGCAGGGCCGTGTTCCCGGGCGACGATACCTATACCGATTTGTGGCGCGGCATGGCGCCGTGCCCGGTGCTGAGCTTCGGCCTGACGGACGACTGCGACGTGCGCGCCAGCTACACCTCGACCGGTTTCGGCAACGAGCTGCAGGTGACGGCAAGCGGCGTCCAGTTCACGGTGAAGCTGGCCGCGGCCGGCGACCACAATGTGCGCAATGCGCTGGCTGCGATCGCCAGCACCCTTGCCGCCGGCATCCCGCAGGACGCCATCGTGCGCGGCCTGGAAAGCTTCGCCCCGGTCGGCGGCCGCCTGCAGCGCAAGCAGGCCGCCAACGGTGCGACCGTCATCGACGACACCTACAACGCGAATCCCGACTCGATGCGCGCCGCGATCGACGTGCTGGCCGCCTATCCGGCGCCGCGCATCCTGGTGGTCGGCGACATGGGCGAAGTCGGCACGCAGGGACAGGAGTTTCACGAAGAAGTCGGTGCCTACGCCCAGCAGCGTGGCATCGAACACGTGCTCGCCACTGGCGAACTGGCACGCCACTTGAGCGCGTCGGGAGCACGGCATTACGAGCAGTTCGACGAATTATTGGCAGCACTGGATGTCACTCTGGGCGGCAATACGACAGCAACTGTGCTGGTGAAGGGCTCGCGCTTCATGAAGATGGAGCGCGTGGTCCAGCACCTGACCGGATCAACACCTAGCAAGGACGCCCACTAACATGCTTCTCTGGCTCGCCCAATACTTCCAGGACTACCTCGGTCCGCTGCGCGTGTTCAACTACATCACGTTCCGCGCGGTCTTCGCGACCATCACCGCGATCACCATCGGCCTGATCTGCGGTCCGGCCGTGATCCGCAAGCTGACCGCCATGAAGGTCGGCCAGGCGGTGCGCACCTACGGCCCGCAGACCCACCTGGCCAAGCACGGCACCCCGACCATGGGCGGCGTGCTGGTGCTGATCTCGATCGGCATCTCGACCCTGCTGTGGTGCGACCTGTCGAACCGCCTGATCTGGCCGGTGCTGGTCGTGACCATGGGCTTCGGCGCCATTGGCTGGGTCGATGACTACCGCAAGGTGGTCTATAAAGACCCGGAAGGCATGCGTTCGGGCGAAAAGTATTTCTGGATGTCGCTGATCGGCATCGCTTCGGCACTCTACCTGGCATTCTCGGTCTCGGCCGCGAATCCCTGGGAAGTGCTGCAGCTGTTCTACGCCTGGGTGCAGTCGGGCTTCTCGATGACCCTGCCGCCCAAGGCCGACCTGATCGTCCCCTTCTTCAAGTCGATCAGCTACCCGCTGGGCGTGTGGGGCTTCATCGCGCTGACCTACTGCGTCATCGTCGGTTCCTCGAACGCGGTCAACTTCACCGACGGCCTGGACGGCCTGGCGATCATGCCGACCGTGATGGTCGGCGGCGCCCTCGGCCTGTTCGCCTACCTGACCGGCAGCGCGACCTTCTCGAAATACCTGTTCATCCCCTACATCCCGGGCGCCGGCGAACTGCTGATCTTCTGCGGCGCGATGGCCGGCGCGGGCCTGGCCTTCCTGTGGTTTAACGCGCATCCGGCCCAGATGTTCATGGGCGACGTCGGCGCGCTGGCGCTGGGCGGCGCGCTCGGGACCATCGCCGTCATCGTGCGCCAGGAAATCGTCCTGTTCATCATGGGCGGCGTGTTCGTGGCCGAGACCCTGTCGGTGATCATCCAGGTGAGCTGGTTCAAGTACACCAAGAAGCGCTATGGCGCCGGCCGCCGCGTGTTCCTGATGGCGCCGCTGCACCACCACTTCGAACAAAAGGGCTGGAAGGAGACCAAGGTCGTGGTCCGCTTCTGGATCGTGACCATGATGCTGGTCCTTGTTGGCCTGTCCACTCTGAAGCTGCGCTGATGAACTACGAAGGCAAATCCGCATTGGTGCTGGGCCTGGGTGAATCCGGGCTGGCGATGGCGCAATGGCTGGCCAGGGGCGGCGCGCGCGTGCGCGTGGGCGACACCCGCACCGAGCCGCAGCGCCTGTTCGCCCTGCGCCAGGCGGTGCCGGGCGCGGAATTTGTCGGCGGTGAATTCGACGCCTCCCTGCTCGAGGGCGTCGATTTCGTCGCCGTCAGTCCGGGTCTGGCGCCCAATCGCGAACTGGCCGAGATCAGCCCGGCGGCGCGTGCACGCAACATCCCGGTATGGGGCGAGATCGAACTGTTCGCGCAGGCGCTCGCCCACCTGCGCACGGAACGCGGCTATGCGCCGAAAGTCATCGCCATCACCGGCACCAACGGCAAGACCACGGTCACGAGCCTGACCGGCCTGCTGTGCCGCCGCGCCGGCCTGTCGACCCGCGTGGCCGGCAACATCAGCCCGGCCGCGCTCGACGTGCTGCGCGAATGCCTGGACGGCGACGACTTGCCGCAGGCCTGGGTGCTCGAGCTGTCGAGCTTCCAGCTGCATACCAGCTTCAGCCTGCAGGCCGACGCCGCCACCGTGCTGAACCTGACCCAGGATCACCTCGACTGGCACGGCAGCATGGATGCCTATGCGGCAGACAAGGCCCGCATCTTCGGCAGCGACACGGTCCGCGTGCTGAACCGCGACGACGCCATCGTGATGCGCATGAGCGCCGTCGACACCCCGGCGTACACCTTCGGCACCGGCGAACCGCTGGAACCGAACAGCTTCGGCCTGGTCAACGAGCGCGGCGTGCTGTGGCTCGCGAACGCCGTGGCGCTGGATGACGAGCCGGCGAAGAAACTGAAGAAGGGCGAGATCGCAGCGCCGGTTGAAGTGAGCGTGAACCGCCTGATGCCGGCCGACGCCCTCAAGATCCGCGGCCTGCACAATGCCTCGAACGCGCTGGCCGCGCTGGCCCTGTGCCGCGCCTGCGGCCTGCCGCTGGCGCCGCTGCTGCATGGCCTGCGCGAGTATGCGGGCGAACCGCACCGCGTCGAGCTGGTCGCCAACATCGACGGCGTCGACTACTACGACGACAGCAAGGGCACCAATGTGGGCGCCACGGTGGCCGCGCTGGAAGGCCTCGGTAAAGCCTTCGCCGGCGAAGACCAGCAGATCCTGCTGATCGCCGGCGGCGACGGCAAGGGCCAGGATTTCGCGCCGCTCGCACTCCCGGCGTCGCGCTACGTGCGCGCCGTGCTGCTGATCGGGCGCGATGCGCCCGCGGTACGCGCCGCGATCGAGCCGACCGGCGTGCCGCTGTTCGACCTGCCGGGACTGCCGGAAGCGGTGCGCAGGGCCAGCGGCCTGGCGCGCCCGGGCGACGCGGTGCTGCTGTCGCCGGCCTGCGCCAGCCTCGACATGTTCACGAACTATGCGCACCGCGCGCAGGTGTTCGTCGATGCCGTACGCGACATCGCACTGGAGAAGGGGCAGGAGATCTGATGGCTTTCCAGATTCCGTTCAAGTTCTCCGGATCGAGCAGCGACGCGACCATCGCGGCGCGCAGCCGTCCGTCGAAGATGATGGACTACGACCAGCCGCTGGTCTGGGTCACCGTGCTGCTCATGATGTTCGGCCTGGTGATGGTGTATTCGGCTTCGATCGCGCTGCCGGATTCGCCCAAGTTCGCCTACCTGAACGACAAGAACGAATACTTCCTGCTCCGCCAGATGGCCTACATCGTGGTCTCGATGGCCGCCGCCGCCGTGGTGTTCCAGGTCCCCATCGCGGTCTGGCAGAAATATGCCCCGATGATGTTCATCGGCACCCTGGTGCTGCTGGTGATCGTCCTGATCCCCGGCGTGGGCGTAACGGTCAACGGTGCGCGCCGCTGGCTGCCGCTGAAGGTCATGAACCTGCAGCCCTCGGAGCTGATGAAGATCGCCGTCGTGCTGTATGCCGCCGACTTCACGGTCCGCAAGCAGGAATACATGCACAAGCTGACCAAGGGCTTCCTGCCGATGATGGCCGCGATCGGCCTGGTCGGGATGCTGCTGCTGCTCGAGCCCGACCTGGGCGCCTTCGGCGTGATCGTCTGCATCGCCATGGGCATCCTGTTCCTGGGCGGGATCAACATCATCTGGTTCGGCGGCATCGGCGCGCTGCTGGTGCTGATCTTCAGCGCGATCATCGCGCTGTCGCCGTTCCGCCGTGCCCGCATGTTCGCCTACCTCGACCCATGGGCCGATGGCCATGCGCTGGACAAGGCCTACCAGCTGACCCACTCCCTGATCGCCTTCGGCCGCGGCGAGTTCTTCGGCGTGGGCCTGGGCGGCAGCGTCGAGAAGCTGTTCTACCTGCCGGAAGCGCACACCGACTTCATCATGGCCGTCATCGGCGAAGAGCTCGGCCTGGCCGGCGTGCTGGTCGTGATCGCGATGTTCTACTGGCTGGTGAAACGCGCCTTCGACATCGGCCGCCAGGCGATCGCGCTGGACCAGATCTTCGCCGGCCTGGCCGCCAAGGGCATCGGCATCTGGATCGGCGCCCAGACCTTCATCAACATGGGCGTGAACCTGGGCCTGCTGCCGACCAAGGGCCTGACCCTGCCGCTGATGAGCTTTGGCGGTTCGGGTGTGATGTTCAACTGCATCGGCCTGGCGATCCTGCTGCGGATCGACTACGAGAACCGGGTGCGCATGCGCGGAGGCCGCACATGAAGAGGCTGATGATCATGGCGGCCGGCACCGGTGGCCACATCTTCCCCGGCATCGCGATCGCCCAGACCATGCGCGCGCGCGGCTGGGAAGTGTCCTGGCTGGGCACCGCCCACGGCATGGAAACCGAGCTGGTGCCGAAGGCCGGCATCCCGATGGACAGCATCGACTTCGCCGGCCTGCGCGGCAAGGGCCTGGCCCATACCGTGAAGGGCGCCTTCAAGATGGCGGCCAGCTTCCTGGCCTGCCGCCGCTACCTCGGCCAGCGCAAGCCCGACGTCGTGCTGGGCATGGGCGGCTACGTGACCGTGCCGGGCGGGATGATGGCGCGCACGCGCGGCGTGCCGCTGGCCCTGGTCAACGCCGACGCCGCGCTGCTGCTGTCGAACAAGACCCTGGCCCCGATCGCCCAGCGCGTGCTGTTCGGCTTCCCGGCCGATTTTGGCAAGGCCGCGGGCAAGGCGGTCGTCACCGGCAATCCGGTGCGCCAGCAGATCCTCGACCTGCCGCTGCCCGCTGAACGCTTCGCCGGCCGCAGCGGTCCGCTGCGCGTGCTGGTCGTGGGCGGCAGCCTGGGCGCCAAGGTGCTGAACGACAGCGTGCCGGCGGCGCTGGCCCAGATCGACCCGGCCCTGCGCCCGCTGGTGACCCACCAATCGGGCAAGAAGAACATCGAGGCCTTGCGCGCCGCCTACGCGGCCGCGGGCGTGACTGCCAACGTGGTCGACTTCATCGACGACATGGCAGCAAGCTATGCGAACGCCGACCTGGTGATCTGCCGCGCCGGCGCGATCACGGTGTCGGAGCTGACGGCGGCGGGCGTGGCCAGCGTGCTGGTGCCCTTCGTCGCCAGCACCACCAGCCACCAGCGCGACAACGCGGTCTGGATGGCGGGGCAGAAGGCGGCCGTCTACCTGCCGCAGGGCGAACTGAATCCGCAGCGGCTGGCAAGCCTGCTGCAAACGACGACGCGTGAGGACTGCCTGGCGATGGCGCAGGCGGCGTACAACGTGGGCAAGCGCGACGCGAACGAAGCGATCGCACGTGAATTGGAACGACTGGCGGAACAATGAAACACAAGATCAAGAACATCCATTTCGTGGGCATCGGCGGTAGCGGCATGAGCGGTATCGCCGAAGTGCTGCTCAATCTGGGCTACAACGTGTCGGGCTCCGACCTGACCAGCAATGCGGCCAGCCAGCGCCTGGCGGAGCTGGGCGCCCGCGTGTACACCGGCCACTCGGCCGAACACGTGATCGGCGCCAACGTGGTCGTGACCTCGACCGCCGTCAACGAAGCGAATCCGGAAGTGATGGCAGCCCGCGCCGCCAAGGTGCCGGTGGTGCCGCGCGCGATCATGCTCGGCGAACTGATGCGCCTGAAGCGCGGCATCGCGATCGCCGGCACCCACGGCAAGACCACCACCACCAGCCTGGTGGCCTCGGTGCTGGCGGCGGGCGGCCTCGATCCGACCTTCGTCATCGGCGGACGCCTGACCGCGGCCGGCGCGAATGCCAAGCTGGGCTCGGGCGACTACATCGTGGCCGAAGCCGACGAATCGGACGCCTCCTTCCTGAACCTGACGCCGATGATCGAGGTGATTACCAACATCGACGCCGACCACATGGACACCTACGAGCACGACTTCGAGAAACTGAAGGCCGCGTTCGTGAACTTCACCCACCGCCTGCCGTTCTACGGCCGCGTCATGCTGTGCATCGACGATCCGCACGTGCGCGCCATCCTGCCGCAGGTGACCAAGCCGGTGACGACCTACGGCTTCTCGGAAGCTGCCGAAGTGCGTGCGCTGGACGCCCACGCCGAAGGCGTGCAGATGCATTTCACGGTGCGCCAGCAGGGCTATCCGGACACCAAATTCGTGCTGAACCAGCCGGGCATGCACAATGTGCTGAACGCCTGCTCGGCGATCGCGATCGCGCGCGAGATCGGCATCAGCGACGAGGCGACCAACCAGGGCCTGCAGAATTTCAGCGGCGTCGGCCGCCGCTTCACCCGCTACGGCGAGGTCGCCATCCCCGGCGGCGGCAGCTTCACCCTGGTGGACGACTTCGGTCACCACCCGGTCGAGACCGAGGTGACCCTGGCCGCCGCGCGCGCCGCCTATCCGGACCGCCGCCTGGTGCTGGCCTTCCAGCCGCACCGCTACAGCCGCACCCGCGACCTGTTCGAAGACTTCGTGAAGGTCCTGGCGACCCCCGACGTGCTGCTGCTGGCCGACGTCTACCCGGCCGGCGAAGCGCCGATCGTGGCCGCCGACGGCCGCGCCCTGGCGCGCGCGCTGCGCACCGGCGGCAAGGTGGAACCGATCTTCGTCGAGACGATCGCCGACATGCCCGCCGCCATCCTGAACGCGGTGCGCGACGGCGACGTCGTCATGACCATGGGCGCCGGCTCGATCAGCGGCGTCCCGCACCAACTGACCAACGCAAAGGCTTAAACTCGTGAACGCAACCACCTCTACCTTCGACCCGGCATCCTTCGGCAAGGTCGGCGTGCTTTTCGGCGGCCGCTCCGCCGAGCGTGACGTATCGATCATGTCCGGCACCGGCGTCCTCAACGCCCTGAAGAGCCGCGGCGTCGACGCCCATCCCTTCGACCCGGGCACGCAAAGCCTGGCCGAACTGGCGGAACAGAAATTCGACCGCGTCTTCATCGCGCTGCACGGCCGCTACGGCGAAGACGGCAGCCTGCAGGGCGCGCTCGAACAGCTCGGCATTCCCTACACCGGCAGCGGCGTGATGGCCTCCGCCGTCGGCATGGACAAGATCACCACCAAGAAGATCTGGAAGATGGACGAGATCCCGACGCCGGACTACATGTCGATCGATCCGTCCACCGACCTCGACGAAGTCCTGGTCGCGCTCGGCCTGCCGCTGATCGTCAAGCCGCCGCTCGAAGGCTCGACCATCGGCATCACCAAGGTCAGCAAGCCCGAGGAACTGAAGGCCGCGGTCGACCTGGCCATCGGCTTCGATCCGGTGGTGCTGGCCGAGGAATTCGTCACCGGCCGTGAGTTCACCGTGGCCGTACTGGGCACCGGCAAGCTGGCGCGCGCGCTGCCGATCGTCGAGATCGTGGCCCCGGAAGGCAACTACGACTACCAGAACAAGTACTTCACCGACGACACCCAGTACCACTGCCCGGCGCAGCTGGACGCGGCGCTGACCGAAGAGATCCAGCGCCACGCCGTGAACGCCTACCGCGCGCTCGGCTGCGAAGGCTGGGGCAGGGTCGACGTGCTGGTGCGCGAGAACGACATGCGCCCCTTCCTGCTGGAAGTGAACACCTCGCCGGGCATGACCTCGCACTCGCTGGTGCCGATGGCCGCGCGCGCGGTGGGCATCAGCTACGAAGACCTGTGCCTGGAGATCCTGGCCTCGGCCCGGCTCAAGATGGCGAAAGCAAAGGGCTGATCGCGCATGTGGCATGACGTCCGCACCCTCAACGCAAGCGCCAGCAGCCTGGTGGCGCTGGTGGTGCTCGCCTGTATCGGCTCGGGTGTGTGGTGGCTGTCGCAGCGCCCCATGTTCTCGCTGCGCGCGGTGACGGTGGAAAGCATGTACCAGCTGCCGCTGCGCCACGTGAACGAGCTCACGGTGCGCAACGGCGTGATCGGCAAGATTCGTGGCAACTTCTTCACCACCGACCTGGAGCAGGTGCGGGCGACTTTCGAGACCGTGCCCTGGGTGCGCCGCGCCACGGTGCGCCGCGAGTGGCCGAACCAGCTGATCGTCGAGGTGGAAGAGCACGAGGCGCTCGGCACCTGGGGCGAGGATGGCCGCCTGCTGTCGGTCAAGGGTGACGTGTTCACCGCCAACCTGGCCGAGGCCGACGACGATCACGTGCTGCCGGCCTTCGAGGGGCCGAAGGGCAGCGAGAAGGAAGTACTGGCGCGCTTCACCGAGCTGCGTGCGCTGTTCGCACCGGTCCAGCTGGCGCCGCAGGCTTTGTCGCTGTCCGAGCGCTATGCCTGGACCGTGAAGCTGGACAACGGCATGAGCGTGGCGCTCGGCCGCGAGAAGGACCAGGACACGCTGAAAAAGCGCGTGCAGCGGCTGGTGGGCGTCTACCCGCAGCTGGTCGCGCGGCTGCAGGAAGGGCGCATCGACACCATCGACATGCGCTATCCGAACGGCCTGGCGCTGTCCTCGGCGGCGCTGGCAGTGCCGGAAGACGCCACCAAGCCGGTGAAGCCGGCGAAGAAAAAACCGAATCAACCTAACAAAACAACCAAGCAAACATAAGCAGGCAACAGCAATGACAAAAGACGCGAAGAACCTGATCGTCGGCCTCGACATCGGCACCTCGAAAGTGGTGGCGGTCGTGGCCGAAGTGATGTCCGATGGACGCCACGAGGTGATCGGCCTCGGTCAGCACGAGTCGAAAGGATTGAAGAAAGGCGTGGTCGTGAACATCGAGGCCACCGTCGAGTCGATCCAGCGCGCGCTCGAGGAAGCGGAGCTGATGGCCGACTGCAAGATCCGCAATGTCTATGCTGGCATCGCCGGCAGCCATATCCGTTCGTTCAATTCGAGCGGCATGGTTGCGATCAAGGACAAGGAAGTGACCGCCACCGACGTGGCGCGCGTGATCGAGACCGCCAAGGCGGTCAACATCCCGACCGACCAGCAGCTGCTGCACACGGTGCCGCAGGAATTCATCGTCGACAACCAGGAAGACGTACGCGAGCCGATCGGCATGAGCGGCATCCGCCTGGAAGTGCGCGTGCACATCGTCACCGGTGCGGTGTCCGCGGTCCAGAATATTGTAAAGTGCGTGCGCCGTTGCGGGCTCGAGGTCTCGGACCTGATCCTGCAGCCGATGGCCTCGGCCGACGCCGTGCTGACGGTCGACGAGAAAGAACTGGGCGTGGTCCTGATCGACATCGGCGGCGGCACCACCGACATCGCCGTGTTCTCCGACGGCGCGATCCGCCACACCGCGGTGCTGCCGATCGCGGGCGACCAGATCACCAGCGACATCGCGATGGCGCTGCGCACCCCGACCGGCGAAGCCGAGGACATCAAGATCCGCTACGGCGTGGCCAAGCAGGTTCTGGCCGACCCGGGCGAGACCCTGGAAGTGCCGGGGCTGGGCGACCGCGGGCCGCGCGCCCTGTCGCGCCAGGCGCTGGCGGCCGTGATCGAGCCGCGCGTCGAAGAACTGTTCGCGATGGTGCACACGGTGGTGCGCGAATCCGGCTACGAGGGCGTGCTCTCGTCGGGCATCGTGCTCACCGGCGGCAGCTCGATCATGCCGGGCATGATCGAAATGGCCGAAGACATCTTCCTCAAACCGGCGCGCCTCGGCACGCCGGACTACCGCGGCCAGCTGGCCGACGTCGTGCGCAGCCCACGCTACGCCACGGTGCTCGGCCTGCTGCTGGAAGCGAAGAAGCAGTACCTGCGCGGGCACATCGTCACGCGTCAGGATGGTTCGGTGAAGGCGGTCTGGCAGCGCATGAAGGAATGGATAGCGGGGAATTTTTAAAGGTCGCAGGTTTTGGGTAGTCAGGGCACGAAAATTTTTAGTACGGCAGCAACAAATCGTCCACGGGTAAAGATTTTTTAAATACAATCGCTACTTCCGGTTTCAAGGCTCTGTCAGGGGCCTGGCACCAGTCTTGAAACGGAAGCGGCATCTTGAATATTGGGAGTTCACATGGAGTTCGATATGGTCGATAACGCAGCACTGGGAACCGTGATCAAAGTTGTCGGCGTCGGCGGCGCTGGCGGCAACGCGGTTCAGCACATGATCAACAAGGGTGTGTCCGGTGTCGAGTTCATCGCCGCAAACACGGATGCACAGGCGCTGGCGGTTTCGGGCGCCAACAACATCATCCAGATCGGCGAGTCCGGCCTGGGCGCGGGCATGCGTCCTGAAGTGGGCCGCCAGCTCGCCGAGCAGTCGCGTTCGCGCATCGAGGATGCACTGCGCGGCGCGCACATGGTCTTCATCGCGGCCGGCATGGGCGGCGGCACCGGTACCGGCGCCGCACCGATCGTCGCCGAAGTGGCCAAGACCATGGGCGCGCTGACCGTGGCCGTGGTCTCCAAGCCGTTCTCCTACGAAGGCGACAAGTGCATGTCGGTCGCGGAAGCCGGCCTGGAAGAGCTGAGCAAGCACGTCGACTCGCTGATCGTCATCCTGAACGAAAAACTGGAAGACATCTACGAAGACGAGTCGATGCTCGACTGGATGAAGCACGCCGACGACGTCCTGAACAACGCGGTCGCCGGTATCGCCGAGATCATCAACGTCCCGGGCCACATCAACGTCGACTTCAACGACGTCAAGACCATCATGAGCGAGCAGGGCAAGGCCATGATGGGCACCGCGACCGCCGCGGGTGTGGACCGTGCGCGCATCGCCGCCGAGCAGGCAGTGGCTTCGCCGCTGCTGGACGGCATCGACCTGTCGGGCGCCAAGGGCGTGCTGGTCAACGTGACCGCAAGCCGTGGCCTGAAAGGTAAAGAGATCAAGGAAGTCATGGCTGCGGTGCGCGCCTTCGCCGCACCGGACGCGTCGATCGCACAGGGCATCGCCTACGACGACGCCATGGGCGACGAGCTGCGCGTGACCGTGGTCGCGACCGGCCTGGGCAAGAACAAGAAGATGCAGCTGGTGCAGCCGCAGCAGGTGCTGCGCACCGGTACCCACGGCTACAATGCGCCGGTGATGGCCGGTGCCTCGTCGGTTGCCGGCGGCCTGACCATGGGCCATGCAGGCGACGCCGTGGGCGGCATGAAGCAGCCGGCCGTGTGGCGCCGCGAGCAGGCATCGGAGCAGGTGCAGGCGATGCAGCGCAACGGTGTCGAGACTTACGACATTCCGGCTTTCCTGCGCAAGCAGGCTGACTAAGCCGACAGCGCTTGAATGACGAAGGGCCAGCGCAAGCTGGCCCTTTTTCTTTTGTAGGCACCGCAGACGCCTATTTGCACCACCACTCCCAACCCGTCGTTCCCGCGAAGGCGGGAACCCAATTTTGTGTGCGTGCCTCTACGATTTGCGCTGGTGGCTTCGGTGCGAACTTGGATTCCGGCCTTCGCCGGAATGACGGTTCTATGGCTAACGGTAGTTGCGAAGGACACCTCGACGCATCTTCTGCAAGCTCCGCCCACATCGGCGATAATTGCCAGATTCTCAAAACACTTGAAGGAGCACACCCCATGACCATCCAGATCGGCGACCGCCTGCCGGAAGGCACCCTGTCGGAATTCATCGAAACCGAAACCGCAGGCTGCTCGCTCGGCCCGAACACCTTCCAGGTCGCTGACCTCGTCAAGGGCAAGAAGATCGTCATCTTCGGCCTGCCGGGCGCCTACACCCCGACCTGCTCGGCCCAGCACGTGCCGGGCTTCGTCAAGAACGCCGAGGCCCTGAAGGCCAAGGGCGTCGACGAAATCTGGTGCATCTCGGTCAACGACGCCTTCGTGATGGGCGCCTGGGGCCGCGACCAGAAAGCCACCGGCATCGTGCGCATGATGGCCGACGGTAATGCCGATTACTCGAAGGCCCTGGGCCTGGACGCCGACTTCTCGAAGCACGGCATGGGCACCCGCTGCAAGCGTTACTCGATGCTGGTCGAAGACGGCATCGTCAAGCAGCTGAACGTCGAAACCGCCGGCTTCGAAGTTTCCAGCGCCGAAAAGATGCTGGAACAGCTGGGCTAAGTTTTCACACTCCTGCGAACGGCGCTGCGGCGCCGTTTTTTATCATGATCATCAACGCCGAATCCCCCGACCAGCCCGAAGTGCGGGCCATGCTGGAACAGCTCGACGCCTACTGCGCGTCGCTGTATCCGGCCGAATCGAACCACCTGATGGACATCGCGTCCCTGTTGCAGGACGGGGTCCTGTTCCTGGTCGCACGCGACGTCGAGGGCAGGGCGGCCGGCTGTGCTGCCCTGGTCAGGCGCGAGGGCTATGGCGAGATCAAGCGCATGTTCGTGGACCCGATGCGCCGCGGCGGCGGCACCGGGCGCCAGCTGCTCGAGCAGCTGATGATGTTTGCGCGGATGTCCGGCCTGCAGGTCTTGCGGCTGGAAACCGGCATCCACCAGCCGGAAGCGATCGGCCTGTACGAACGCGCCGGCTTCGTGCGCTGCGCGCCCTTCGGCGATTACCAGCCCGATCCTCTGAGCCTGTTCATGGAAAAGAGCCTGTGAAGCGGCCCGCCGGCAACCTGACCAGCATCTATGCGATGGTGCTGGCCGTCTTCATGTTCGCGCTGATGGACACGGTGATGAAGCTGCTGTCCCAGCGCTACCCGGCCATCCAGGTGGCCGCGCTGCGTTCGCTCACCTCGCTGCCGCTGATCGTCATCTACGTCGGCATCAAGGTCGGCTACGGCGACATCTTCCGCATCCGCTGGCCGCTGCACATCCTGCGGGCGGTGCTGGGCATCGCGATGCTCAGCTTCTTTGCCTTCGGCATCCGCAAGCTGTCGCTGGCCGAGGCCTACACGATCTTCTTCATCGCGCCCGCGATCATCACCGCCCTGTCGGTGTGGTTCCTGAAAGAGCGCGTCGACATGGCGCGCTGGATCGCGATCGGCGTGGGACTGGTCGGCGTGCTGGTGGTGCTGCGGCCCAGCGGCGCCGGCTTCCTCACCATCGGCGGCCTGGCCGTGCTGGGCGCGGCCTCGATGTACGCGGTCTCGGCGATCACGGTGGGCATCCTGGCCAGGACCGACCGCAGCGAGCACATGGTGTTCTGGCTGATGGTGATGATGTCGGTCGGCGCCACTGCGCTGGCGGCGCCGGGCTGGGTCGGCATGCGGATGGGCGACGCGCCCTTGCTGCTGGGCCTCGCCCTGAGCGGCTTCATCGGCCAGCTGGCGATCACCGAAGCCTTCGCCAAGGGCGATGCCTCGAGCGTGGCGCCCTTCGAATACACGGCGCTGGCCTGGGCCGTCGGTCTCGACTGGCTGCTGTGGCAAACCCTGCCCGACGGCTGGACGGTGCTGGGCGCGGCGATCATCATCGGCAGCGGTATGTATCTGATTCGCCACGAAAAAGTGCACGTGGAATCGGATCACCCCTGAGCGGCGGGGGGCCGTCAGCGCCGCTGAAAACGCTGGGCTATAATCGCCGGATGCTGAAACAACGAACCATCAAGCAGGTCGTGCGCACCACCGGTGTCGGCGTCCACTCGGGCACCAAGGTCGAACTGACCCTGCGTCCGGCGCCACCCGGGGCCGGCATCACCTTCCGCCGCGTCGACTACGACCCGATCGTCGCCATCCCGAGCGCGGCCGACGTGGTCGGCGAGACCCGCATGGCCACCGTCCTGATCAAGGACGGGGCGCGCGTCTCCACCGTCGAGCACCTGATGTCGGCCTGCGCCGGCCTGGGCATCGACAACCTGACCGTCGACGTGACGGCCGAAGAGATCCCGATCATGGACGGCTCGGCCGCTTCCTTCGTGTTCCTGCTGCAGCAGGCCGGCCTGGAAGAGCAGAACGTGCCGAAGAAATTCATCCGCGTGCTGAAGGACGTCGAGATCCGCCAGGGCAGCGGCGCCAATGAGAAATGGGCGCGCCTGTCGCCCTACGACGGCTTCAAGCTCGACTTCTTCATCGAATTCAACCACCCGGCCGTGGACGGCACCATGCAGCGCGCCTCCGTCGATTTCGGCGACGTGTCCTACGTGCACGACGTGGCGCGCGCGCGCACCTTCGGCTTCATGCAGGACGTGGAAACCCTGCGCGGCCTGGGCCTGGCGCGCGGCGGCTCGCTGGAGAACGCGATCGTGATGGACGAGTACCGCATCTTGAATGCGGACGGCCTGCGCTACGAGGACGAGTTCGTGCGCCACAAGATCCTGGACGCGATCGGCGACCTGTATATTGTCGGACACCCGCTGCTGGCCAGCTACACGGCCCACAAGTCCGGGCACGCGCTCAACAACGAGCTGCTGCGCAAGCTGCTGGCGACGGCGGATGCGTATGAATGGGTGGAGTTCGAATCGCTGAGCGAGGCGCCGCCGTCCTACCTGCGCCAGATGACACGCGAGTGGGCCCAGATGTAAGCACGGGCGGAAGGATTACTTCCGCTTCTCCGCCAGGCGCCTGAGGGCCGCCACCAGATCCTTGTTCTGGCTGGTGTCTTCCAGCGATTCCGCCAGCTCCGCGAAGGCCTGCACCGCCGTCTTCGGCAGCTCCAGCGTGCGCATTTCCGGTTTCTCGGGCATGGCGCGCGCCACCTGCACCTTCAGCTTGATCGACTCCACCACCCAGCCGCGCTGCACCAGCGCCGATTGCAGCTTGGGCAGCATCTGCTTCATCCTGGCCGCCACGGCCGAACTCGGCACGGCGAGCACCAGCACCCCATCCTGGAAGGAGATCACGTCGGTATTGCCGGCCAGGACGGGCAGGATCGCGGCGCAGTCGGTCTGCAGGCGGGCCATGCGCATCGCGGCGGGCAGCAGGCTGGCCATGCGGTCGTTCTTGCGCAGGAAGTCCGTCGCAACGATCGAGGTCTGCCGGTTCTTGGTACCGTAGATATGCACTGGGGGATGGGAGAAAAAAGAAGGGGGATTCGCTATGCCCGCAACATATCACAAGATGCCGGCAAATGCGCACAAAGACGCAGGGCAGGCGCGCGAGAATCTGCCGCCCGGGTGAGGTGAGCGCAGCGGAACAGTGGCGAACAGTGCAATTTGATAACATTCTGCTGTTGAGCAGCCTTGTTATCCTGCCCATTGTCCCCAAGTGTGGCCGGATCGCATGATAAAATCAGTAGCTTTTTGCCATAGGCGGTCTTCGGCGGGTCACTCAGATGATCCTCCCCTGGCTCTTTTTGCGGCGTAATTTTCTAGAACACAGCAATGTCATTCCTGACCCAGATTTTCGGCAGCCGTAACCAGCGTCTGCTCAAGCAATACCAAAAGACCGTGCGTCAGATCAACGCGCTCGAGCCCGAGATGGAAAAGCTGTCGGACGCCGAACTCCAGGCCAAGACGCCGGAGTTCAAGGACCGCCTGGCCAAGGGAGCGACGCTCGACGACATCCTGCCGGAAGCTTTCGCCGTCTGCCGCGAGGCTGCCAAGCGCGTCATGAAGATGCGCCACTTCGACGTGCAGCTGATCGGCGGTATGGTCCTGCATGAGGGCAAGATTGCGGAAATGGGCACCGGCGAGGGCAAGACCCTGATGGCGACCCTGCCGGTCTACCTGAATGGCTTGTCGGGCAAGGGCGTGCACGTCATTACCGTCAACGACTACCTGGCCCAGCGCGATGCCGAATCGATGGGCCGCCTGTACGGCTGGCTCGGCCTGAGCACGGGTGTGAACCTGTCCCAGCTCGACCACGACAGCAAGCAGAAAGCCTACGCCTCGGACATCACCTACGGCACCAACAACGAATTCGGCTTCGACTACCTGCGCGACAACATGGTCTACGACGTGCGCGAACGCGTGCAGCGCAGCCTGAATTTCTCGGTGGTCGACGAAGTCGACTCGATCCTGATCGACGAAGCGCGTACCCCGCTGATCATCTCCGGCCAGGCCGAGAACCACACCGACCTGTACCACCGCCTGAACGCGCTGCCGCCGCTGCTGACCCTGCAGATCGGCGAGGAGACCCCGGACGGCAAGGGCCAGATCGAAGTCCCGGGCGACTACATCAAGGACGAGAAGGCGCACACCGTGCTGCTGACCGAGGCCGGCCACGAGCGCGCCGAAGCCATCCTGACCGAATGGGGCCTGCTGCCGGAAGGCGCCTCGCTGTACGACGCCGCCAACATCACCCTGATCCACCACCTGTATGCGGCGTTGCGCGCCCACGTCCTGTACCACAAGGACCAGCATTACGTGGTGCAGAACAACGAGGTGGTGATCGTCGACGAATTCACCGGCCGCCTGATGACCGGCCGCCGCTGGTCGGACGGCCTGCACCAGGCCGTGGAAGCCAAGGAAGGCGTGCGCATCCAGAACGAGAACCAGACCCTGGCCTCGATCACCTTCCAGAACTACTTCCGCATGTACGGCAAGCTGGCCGGCATGACCGGTACCGCCGACACCGAAGCCTACGAGTTCCAGGAGATCTACGGCCTCGAGACCGTGGTCGTCCCGCCGAACAAGCCGTCGCAGCGCAAGGACCGCCAGGACCAGGTGTACAAGTCGGCCGAAGAGAAGTACAACGCGATGCTCAACGACATCCGCGACTGCTACGAACGCGGCCAGCCGGTGCTGGTGGGTACCACCTCGATCGAGAACTCGGAACTCCTCTCGGGCATCCTGACCAAGGCCAACCTGCCGCACAACGTGCTGAACGCCAAGCAGCACGCCCGCGAAGCGGAAATCATCGCGCAGGCCGGCCGTCCGAAGATGATCACCATCGCCACCAACATGGCGGGCCGCGGTACCGACATCGTCCTGGGCGGCAACGTCGAGAAGCAGATCCAGCTGATCGAAGCCAACGACGCACTGTCGGACGCCGACAAGGCCGCGCAAGCCAAGCAGCTGCGCGACGAATGGCAGTCGCTGCACGACCACGTGGTGAACGCGGGCGGCCTGCACATCATCGGTACCGAGCGCCACGAATCGCGCCGGGTCGACAACCAGCTGCGCGGCCGTTCGGGCCGCCAGGGCGACCCGGGTTCCTCGCGCTTCTACCTGTGCCTGGACGATCCGCTGCTGCGCATCTTCGCCGGCGACCGCGTGCGCGCGATCATGGAACGCCTCAAAATGCCGGAAGGCGAGCCGATCGAAGCGGGCATCGTGACCCGTTCCATCGAGACCGCCCAGCGCAAGGTCGAGGCCCGCAACTTCGACATCCGTAAACAGCTGCTGGAATACGACGACGTCGCCAACGACCAGCGCAAGGTGATCTACACCCAGCGTAACGAGTTGCTGGAATCGGTCGACATGGCCGAGCTGATCGCCTCGCTGCGCGCCGGCGTGTTCACCGACCTGGTGCGCCAGTACGTGCCGGCCGAATCGGTCGAAGAGCAGTGGGACATCAGGTCGCTGGAATCCGTGCTGGCTGCCGAATGGTCGCTGAACGTGCCGCTGCAGCAGATGCTGGCCGAGGACGCGAACCTGAACGACGACGACATCCTCGAGCGCGTGCTGAAGGCGGCCGAAGAGTCGTACGAGAACAAGGTGTCGGTGGTCGGCCGCGAATCCTTCGGCGGCTTCGAGCGCAACGTCATGCTGCAAAGCCTGGACACCCACTGGCGCGAGCACCTGGCGGCGCTGGACCACCTGCGCCAGGGTATCCACCTGCGCGGCTATGCCCAGAAGAACCCGAAGCAGGAATACAAGCGCGAAGCCTTCGAACTGTTCAGCAGCATGCTGGACATGATCAAGAACGAAGTGATCCGCACCGTGATGACGGTCCGCATCCAGACCCGCGAGGAAGTCGAGGCGGCGGAAGCGGCCATGGCGGCGCAGGCCGCGCACCTGGAAAACATCAACTACCAGCACGCCGACTTCAACCCGTCGGCGGCGCCGGAAGAACTGCTCAACCCGAACCCGGTGCGCAGCGATTCCGCGGCGGTGGCGGCGGAAGACCACAGCACCTACATGGGCATCAAGGTCGGCCGCAACGATCCTTGCCCTTGCGGCAGCGGGAAGAAGTTCAAGCAGTGCCACGGCAAGCTGGCGTGATCGCTGCGATGGTGTAGACAGAAACGGCCGGGCTTGAACCCGGCCGTTTTTTTATGTTCGCGTAGTTGAAAGGAATGACATGAGCGAAAGAGCTAATACTGAGATTGCCGAGTTGGTATTCGAACTCGGCAAGGTAACAAGGCGCGCATTCGATAACCATAACGGCAAGCCCAGCCCGGCCGAGTTGACGAAGATCGCGAACAATTTACTGGAAGCGGGAAATGAGAAGGTCGCGAGCGACTTGCTCATGGTGTTCGTCGCCGGCTTCGAGGAGGGCGATCCTCCTGAGCGACGCAGCAATCCGGAAAATCGTTAGCCAGGCAGGTGATACTGCGCACGAGGTAAAATTACCCGATATAAATTCTTCGGGAGCCTGCCTTGCCTTCAATGAAACCACTCGCCGCGGCCATGCTGCTCGCAGGCGTACTTGCTGGGGCACAAGCCGCCGACAAGATCGCCGTCGACGTCGCGCTGACCCAGGCCACGCTGATCGACGTCGCGAGCGGGACGCGCATCAAGGGGCACACCGTGCTCCTGAAAGGCGACACCATCGTCGCCGTGGTCAAGAACGCGGAACTGAAGCGCTACGCTCCCAGGAAGACCATCAGCTTGCCGGGTAAATACCTGATGCCTGGCTTGTGGGACACGCACGTGCACTTCGGCGGGGGCGAAGCGCTCATCGAAGAAAACAAGCAACTGCTTCCTCTCTATCTCGCGCACGGCATCACGACGGTACGCGACTGCGCGGGCGACCTGGCCGACACCGTGCTGGCGTGGCGCCAGCAGATTGCCGATGGCAAGCTGGCCGGCCCGACCATCTTCACTTCCGGTCCGAAGCTGGAAGGGCGCAAGCCGATGTGGAAGGGGACGATCGAAGTCGGCTCGCCCGGCGAGGTCGGCAAGGCGCTGGACAAGCTCCAGGCCATGAACGTCGATTTCGTGAAGATCACCGAAAACACGATGACCCCGGATACCTATCTGGCGGCGCTGCGCCAGGCCAAGGCGCGCGGCATGCGCAGCTCGGGCCACCTGCCGGGCCAGATCCCGCTGGCGCGCGCCTTCGAGGCCGGGCTGGGCACGGTCGAACACCAGAGCTACCTGCTGCGCGCCACGACGCCGCGCGAAGCCGAACTGGTGGAGCAGGTCGTGGCCGGCAAGCTGACCGGGCGCGAAGTCATGCGGCTCAGCCTGGAGAGCTACGACGAGGCTACCGCGCGCCGCGCTTTCCGCCACATGGCGGCGCAGGGCACGGCGGTCGTGCCGACCTTGTGGGGATCGCGCATCACCGCCTACCTGGACCAGGAAAGCCACCACGGCGACGACTACTTGAAATACATCGGAAAGGGCCTGCGCGCAACCTATGAATGGCGTGTCCAGCGCGCCGCGCAGGACGGGCCGGAGGCGGTCGCGCTGCGCCATGCCATCTTCGAGAAATCGGCCCAGCTCCTGCCGCTGCTGGCGCAGGAGGGCGTGAGCATCATCGCCGGCACCGACGCAGGCTTCCTCAATTCGTTCAACTATCCGGGGCAAGCGCTGCACGATGAGATTGCCCTATTCGTGCGCTATGGCCTGACGCCTCAGCAAGCCCTGCAAAGCGCCGTGGTGAACGGGCCGCGCTTCCTCGGCAAACTGGATCGCTACGGCAGCATTCAAGAGGGGAAGGCGGCCGATTTGCTGGTTCTGGATGCCGACCCGCTGGCCGATGTCGGGGCCACCCGCAAGATCCGCATGGTCGTCAGCCGTGGCGAGGTCCATGACCGCGCGCGTCTCGATCGCATGCTCGAGGATACGCGCCGCAAGGTGGCGGAGAATCAGTGAAATAAAACGCCGGCGTGAGTCAGGCAAGGACTTGTGGTCGATTGCTGAATGTCGCAGCGGTTGCTGACGAAAGGGCCAAGTTGGAACACCCGACTGAAAATGTGGATTTACACGATGCGACACTAGTGGCCCTGCGCGTCAATTGGGCAGATGGGACGTGCATCGCTGAAGTAGAGCATGGCACGTTGGGAAGCTGCGTTTTGAAGTTCTCTGCGATGTCACAGCTTACGCTGCCACGGAAGCAAAGCTGGGGACGCTCGGCATCGATAAATTCGTGTTCCATGCCGAGCAGCGGTCGCTACGAGATTGAGATGCAGTCCGGCGACCTTATCAGTATTGAAGCTTCAGAGATGACACTTACCGCGTCTGTTCGCGACTGATTCGATCGTCCTATAGCGTCCGCTTCGGGTCGGGCGGAAGAGGACGTTTCTCCATTTAAAACTATGAACAATCAAATAGTGGCAGTCGTCGTGAATGACGAGACCATTTTGCTCAACGGGCGAACGCTGGTCGGAATGGATGAGCTTGCCAACGCACTCGGGTCAGCTCTGGAAAATGATCCGAACTTCATTCTTGTCATCGGGTCAGAGCCGACCGAGAACTACAAAGGCATAGGTACAATAATCTATGCTAGCCAACGCGTCGGAGTACCCGTCGAGAACCTACGATGGACGATGGATAACGGTGACGTCGTGACCTTTGACGAGTTGAAGGCCCGGAATTCCAGGCCGTCCATGTGATGCAGAACGTCGCGTCGGGTCCGGAGCTTGAACAAGAGTGGGTCAGGTCCTTGATTTGCGAAGCTGATCGCGATCTCGTCTTCCTCTGGCATATCGCTGCCGCGAAATTCGATGGGCCGGCTTACACAAGCGAAGAGCTTCCCCTGGTAATCGCGCGCGTTACGACTGCACTTATCAAGTCAGGATGCACGGTTGGCTTTGGTGATCCAGATAGCGAGACATGGCAAACGGCTTCAGATCTACTGAGCGCAGAAAACCCCGGAGCGGTGATCGCAGCACGCTGGCTCGCCGATCCAGGGGATGTTGAGTTCATGGTGTTTGCACGGCGAAGCCGTTGAAACCAAAGTGCCGGCGAAGGTCCGCAATGGGTCTGCTTGCACGGACGAAGTTGGCTAGGCAGTGAACGAGTCGATTGCACTAGCCTATCGCGTTCAATCAGAGGTAGCGCCGATGGAACCGACTACCCAGGCGCGTCAGTACTTCGTACCCGATCGTCCCCGCCAGCGCTGCCACCTCGTCCACCGTGTGCGAGGCTCCCATCAGCTCGACCTCTGCTCCAGGTGCCACGCGCTCCGGCGCGATCCCCGTCACGTCCAGCCCCATGCTGTCCATCGACACCCGCCCCACGACCGGCACCTTAACGCCGTCCACGAAAGCAAAGCCACGTCCCGACAGCGAGCGGAACCAGCCGTCCGCATAGCCCACCGCGACGGTCGCGATGCGGCGCTCGCCGGACACGGCATGATGCGCGCCATACCCGACCACGTCGCCGTCGCGCACGGACCGCACCTGCACCACGCGCGCATGCAGAGACACCGCCTGCTTCAGCGGATTCGGATTGCCCGGCTGCGGATTGATGCCGTAGAGCGCCGCACCCGGGCGCAGCAGGTCATAGTGATAAGCGGGACCGAGGAAGATACCCGAGGAGTTGGCCAGGCTGGCCGGCACACCCGGGAACAGCGCGCGCAATTCGTCGAACCTGCGGCGCTGCGCCTCGTTCATCGCGTGGCAAGCTTCGTCCGCGCAGGCCAGGTGGCTCATCACGAGGGTGGGGCGCACGCCTTCCAGCCAGTCGGCGCGGGCGCTCAGGGCTGCGAGATCGGCGGGCGCGATGCCCATGCGTGACATGCCGGTATCGAACTGGATCGCGGCCGCGAGTTCGCGCCCGAGCGTCCGCGCCAACGCGCGCCATTCCTGCAGCTGAGCCGGATCGTTCAGCACCGGCCGCAGGTCGTACTGGAAGAAATCCCGCGATGTACCCGGCGGCGGCCCATGCAGCACGTAGATCGCGCAATCCTCGGGCACCAACTGGCGCAGCCGGATGCCTTCGTCGAGGTGGGCGGTGAAGAAGACCTTGCAGCCTTCGAGCGCCAGCGCGGGCGCCACCTGTTCCATGCCGAGCCCGTAGGCGTCGGCCTTCATGACGGCCGCGCAGGCGCCCTTGTTCATCCCGGCCAGCAGCCGGTAATTGTCGCGGATCGCGCCCAGGTCGACCGTCAACAGCGCCCCGGCACGGGACGCATCCACCGAATCCACCATGCCGGATTACGCCTTGACCAGTTGCGGTGCGGCACCGCCCTGCGGGGTGCCGGCGTAGCGGAACACCGCCAGGTCGTCGGCGCGGATGGCCGGCTGCTTGCCGCTCACGAGGTCGGCGATGACGCTGGCCGAGCCGCAGGCCATGGTCCAGCCCAGGGTGCCGTGGCCGGTGTTGATGAACAGGTTGCGCAGCGGGGTGGCGCCGACCACCGGGGTGCTGTCCGGCGTCATCGGGCGCAGGCCGGTCCAGAAGCTGGCCTTGGCGGTGTCGCCGGCGCCCGGGAACAGGTCGTTGACGACCATCTCGAGGGTCTCGCGGCGGGCCGGGTTCAGGTAGTTGCTGTAGCCCGCGATCTCGGCCATGCCGCCCACGCGGATACGGTCCTCGAAGCGGGTCACGGCGATCTTGTAGGTCTCGTCCAGGATGGTCGACACCGGCGCGCGCGCAGCGTCCGTGATCGGCACGGTGATCGAGTAGCCCTTGAGCGGGTAGACCGGGACCGTGAACTGGTCCTTCAGCAGCAGGCGCGAGTAGCTGCCCAGCGCCAGCACGTAGCGGTCGGCGGTGCGCACACCCTTGTCGGTGTGCACGCCGGCGATCTGGCCGCCGCTGATATCGAGGGCCTGGATATCGGTGTCGAACTCGAAGCGCACGCCGAGGTCGCGCGCCAACGCGGTCAGGCGGGTGGTGAACAGCTGGCAGTCGCCGGTTTCGTCGTTCGGCAGGCGCAGGCCGCCGACGAGCGTCGCGTGCTTGCCCAGCGCCGGTTCGGCCTTGCCCAGTTCATGGCCGAGCAGCAGTTCGTATTCGACGCCGGCCTGCTTCAGTACGTCGATGTCCTTGGCGGCGCTCTCGAGCTGCTGCTGGGTGCGGAACAGCTGCACGGTGCCCAGGGTGCGGCCCTCGTAGCTGATGCCGGTCTCGGCGCGCAGTACGCGGATGCAGTCGCGGCTGTACTCGGCCAGGCGCACCATGCGCTCCTTGTTGACCGCATAGCGGTCGGCGGTGCAGTTGCGGTACATCTGCCACATCCACTGCAGCTGGAACAGCGAACCGTCGGGACGGATCGCCAGCGGCGCGTGGCGCTGGAACAGCCATTTCGCGGCCTTCAGCGGAATGCCCGGCGCCGCCCAGGGCGAGGCATAGCCCGGCGAGATCTGGCCGGCGTTGGCGAAGCTCGTCTCCAGGGCAGGGCCGGGTTGACGGTCGATGACGGTGACGTCGTGGCCAGCCTTGGCCAGATAGTATGCGGTGGTCACGCCGACCACGCCGCTGCCCAGTACGAGAACGCGCATGATGTGCCTAGTTCCTGAGTAAAAGATGCCGGATTTAGAAGAGATTGCCATGATACCGCTGCTAGTGGAATAATGGTTTCTGTTAATACACACGTTTTCAGTGAAAATTCATGCGCGTCCAGAAGAACTCCCACCGCGTGCTCGACAAGATCGACCTGCACATCCTGTCCATCCTGCAGGACGATGCCCGCATCGTCATGAAGGACCTGGCCGAGCAGGTCGGTTTGTCGCTGACGCCCTGCATCGAACGGGTCAAGCGCATGGAGCGCGACGGCGTGATCGCCGGCTACCACGCGCGCGTGAATCCGCAAGCCATGGGCCTGCAGATCCTGGTGTTCGTCGAGATCACCCTGCACCAGAAATCGGAGAAGACCTTCGACCGCTTCCGCCGCGCGATGCTCGGCATTCCCGAGGTGATGGAGTGCCACCTCGTCTCCGGCGACTTCGACTACCTGATCAAGGCGCGCATCCCGGAAATGTCGGAATACCGCCGCCTGCTGGGCGAGATCCTGCACGTGGCCGATGCCGGGCAGTCGAAAAGCTACGTGGTGATGGAAGAGCTGAAGGAGACGCTGGCGCTGTCGATTCCGCGCTGAGCCACATCGGCGATCGGGCGCGACGCCGTTGGGTTAGGATGATGCTTCGACAAGGCGGAGGCCGCATGCAAGGTACACGATGGATTCTATTGGCGACGGTGCTGGTGCTGGGCACGGGCGCCGCCGGACCGGAGGACCGCCATTTCGCGCCCGCCGGCCTGTTCGAGCTCCAGGCCATGGCGGACCTCGGCTTGCGCAATCCGGACGATGGGGCCGTGTTCCAGCGACCGCAGCAAATCTGCGCGAAAACCGCACAACAGAAAGGCCTGCCGCAGCGGATGCGCGACAGTGGCTGCGTCGACGTGCCTGGGGTGCTGCAAGACGATCGTGTCGTATTCGACAGCACCTGTCCATGGGGCCGGGCGACTTTCTCGGTCCGCCAGGTGGACGCGCAGACCTGGGAGTCCATCCTGGAGGAAGAGCGTCATCCCGCGGCTGGCGACGCGGGCCTGCGCACCGATCCGGAGCTGCGCAGGATGATGGCCGACGTCGCGAAGAACGGTGATCCCCAGGAGCGCGAAGCCGCACGGCGCACCCTTGCCGAGATGGAGGCGAAGGAGCAGGGCGCCGGGAGGGCGCCCATCCGTACCAGGGTGGTCGTCCGCATGAAGCGGCTCGCGCAGGAATGCTAGCCGGCCGGCGCGCGCATCCGTTCTCCCGCCTTGCGCAGGAAGCCAATGACGTCGTCGCCGATGCCGGTGCCGAGGTGCAGCATCGGTTCAAGGCTGGCGGCGCGGCGGAATTGCGCCACCACCTCGGGATCGTCGCCCACCATGTCGGTAAACATGCCGAACCAGCGCCGCGCCAGCGCCGAGGCTTCATCGGATTGGGCATCCGGATCCTCCCGCATGCATGCGCGGATCTGCATGGCCAGCGCGATCCACTCGTCCGAGTGAGACGCTTCGTGGCGGCGCATGCGTTCCACCGTCTGCGCCGGCAGGTAGCGCGCGTAGATGCCGAAGCGCAGCTCGTTGATCGCATTGCGCATGTAGGCCAGCAGGGCGGGCGCCAGGCCGAGCTGCTTCTGTACCGCCGCATCCTGCCCGGTCATGGCCGTCAAGCGCAGGATGAAGTCGGGATCGCCGCCGCTGTCGCGTTCGACGCAGCCCAGCCAGCGCTCGGCGAAGGCCCTGGCCTCGCGCGTTTCCGGCGCGACGCCGCGATCGATCAGCGACTGCGCCTGCCGCACCAGTTCCCGCCATTCGGCCTGCGCCGCCGGGTTCTGGTACAGCGGCAGCCGCGCCAGTTCTTCCTTCGAAAAGTATTGTTCGTACATGCGCATCTGCTCCAGAGTGGTTAGCCAGATGGACAGGTCGGTGTCCTCGCCTGCGGCCAGGCGCGTGCGCAGGCGCAGCAGCTGCTCGCGCATCTGCGCAGCTTCGGCGATCTGCCGGTCGAGCGCCGAGAGCTGGCGTTCGACGACGGCCAGCGGCGAGGCGTCCGGACTGTCCAGGTAAGCCCCGATGTCGGCCAGCGCCATGCCGAACGCGCGCAGGGCCTGGATCTGCTGCAGGCGCGCCACGTCGTCGCGGTCATAGAGGCGGTAGCCGGCATCGGAACGCGCAGAAGGCGAGAGCAGGCCGATGCTGTCGTAATGGTGCAGCGTGCGGACCGTCAAGCCGGCGCGTGCCGCGAGTTCTCCCACTTTCAACATCGAGCTTCTCCCTGTTCTTCATGCGTAGCGCTACTCTGGAGCCTCACCTTGCGTGAGGGTCAAGCGCTTTGTCGGACATGCCTGCCGCCATGATAAGGGCAGGCATGTCCCGGGGGAGAATTACCAGGCCATCTTGTTCCAGGTGTCATCGCCGACGATGCCGTCCGCGCTCAAGCCCTTCGAGGTCTGGAAGTTCCTCACGGCCGTCGCGGTTGCCGGGCCGAAGGCGCCGTCCACCGCGATGCCCGCGCCGCTCTCATTGAGCTGGCTTTGCACGGCGCGCACCTTGGCGCCGGAATCGCCCTGCTGGGTCAGGATGGTCAGCGCCGGCCAGGTGGCGTTGCCGACGATGCCGTCCGCGCCCAGGCCGTGCGAGGACTGGAAGTTCTTTACCGCGTTCTGGGTCGCGGTGTCGAAGCTGGCGTTGACGGTGAGGGTGTAGCCCCATTGCTGCAGCAGGTACTGGATGGTGCGTACGCGCTCGCCGGTGTTCCCGTACTGGACCAGCGGCCAGGTGGCGGCCGTGCCGCCGCCCGAGGTGCTGCCGGCTACCAGCGATTTGTAGCGCGGCCAGTCCCAGCCCGAACCCGGATCGGTGTGGCTCTGGCTGGCGTAGTTGACGTGGCCCTTGACGTTGAACAGCGAGTCCGCGGGCACGGCATTCCAGCCGCTGCTGCCGTCATACACCTTCTGCGCCAGGCCGCGCGAGGCGAGGATGTCCTTGGTGAGCCCCGCCGAGGCGTTGTACATGGCGCTGGTGTACCAGGCGGACGGATTCGCCACATAGCCCTCGTGCTCGATGCCGATGGTGTAGCCGTTCGAGTTCCCCACGTGCCAGGCCTTGTCGGCTTCGCGCACCATCTGGGTCACCTGGCCGTCCGAGGAGCGGATCACGTAGTGGGCGCTGACGCCGGCGCTGCAGTTCTGGAACCAGGAGATCGAGCCCGCGTAGGAGCCTTGCGTGGTGTGCACGGTCACGTGGCTGACGGCGGCGGTGCGGGCCGAATAATTGCAGCTGGCGGCGGGGTTCCAGATGGCCGGCGGGTAGTCGGTCGATGCAAGCGCCGGCTGAACCGACGCGACGAAACACAGGCCTGCGAGGAACCTGGCAAATGAGCTGCGCAACATGTTCTTCATGAATGTTGTCTCCGTATTCTGCTCGTTGTTATTTGTTCGGGGTATCGACGAAATCCGGCGCCGAAATCTTCGGATCGGGCGTGCCGGTTTCGACCGTGATGCGGCGCGCGGACAGCTTGCGCAGGCGCTCCTTGCCGTAGGCCTTCTCCATCTCGACGTGCTTCTGGTCGATCTCGAACATGCTGCTCCTGCGGCCCTGGCGGATCGCGCTCAGGACTTCATAGCTGTAGATCCTGGCGATCTCGGGCTGCGGGATACCGCTGTAGCGCGCCACGGCCGCTTCCCAGTCCTCGATCGGAAAACCCTTGTTCTTGCGGGCGCCGTAGTGGGCCAGCAGGGCGGCGGCGGCGCGGATGTTGCTGCGGGTGTCGGAGGCCGCCTGTTCCGGCGTGACGCGGATCAGGCCCGCGCCCTCGCGCAGCGAATGGCCGAAGTGATTGTCGTCGCGCAGGCCCATGATGCCGTAGCTGATCGGCATGCCCTCGTGCGACTCGACTTCCACTTCGGGCTCGCCATTCTTCTTGAGCTTGCCTTTGGGGACGTGCGGGTGCCAGCGGGTCTCGGCGTAGGCGATCGACTGCAGCAGCTCGACCGGCACGTTGAATTCGTTGGACGCTTCTCTGAAGTACTGCTTGTACTGCTTGGCCGCCACAGTCAGCTCGACCGGTTTGCCGTCGGCGAACGCGAGCGGCGCTGCCGCCGCTCCCGCCAGTGCTGCACATAGCGCGAGCAGCAGCCGCGCCTTGACGCTTTTCTTCATCCTTGTCTCCAGGTTTGTTTGATCAAAAAACACGCCGTTTTCCGGCCTGATGAGTATATGCATACTTCGCATGAAGGAATCGTAAGCTTTTGATTCAAAACAATATTTCGTCAGAAATGAATCGTGCGCAATGTGCCACTGAAAGTCGGTATATAAGCCGCAATTAAGGGACTGTAAGCAGGGGTTATCGCTTCATGCGGAATGCATGAAAACAGGCCCGCTCGCCGCAGGCGCCGCTGGCAGTACAATATCGGATTACCTATCTTTTCTTTCATGAGATCGCCATGGCCGTCAATTCCCCCCTGCCAGTCGCAGCTGAGCTGAAACCCGTCAACGGCATTGAAATCGGCTTCGCCGAAGCCGGTATCAAGAAGCCCAACCGCAAGGACTTGCTGGTGATGAAGCTGGCCGAAGGCGCGACCGTGGCCGGCGTCTTCACCAAGAACCGCTTCTGCGCCGCGCCGGTCCAGGTGAGCAAGGCCAACCTGGCGGCCGTCGCCAATGGCGGCAAGCCGATCCGCGCGCTGGTGGTCAACACCGGCAATGCGAATGCCGCTACCGGCGAACCGGGCCTGGCCAACGCCCAGGCCACCTGCGCCGAAGTGGCGAAACTGCTCGGCCTCGACGCGCAGCAGGTGCTGCCGTTCTCCACCGGCGTGATCCTCGAACAGCTGCCGATCCAGAAGATCGTCGCCGGCCTGCCGGCCGCCGTGGCGAACCTGAAGGCGGACAACTGGTTCAACGCGGCCGAAGCGATCATGACCACCGACACCCAGCCGAAGGCGGCCTCGCGGTCCGTCAACATCGGCGACCACACGGTGACCATGACCGGCATCAGCAAGGGCGCCGGCATGATCAAGCCGAACATGGCGACCATGCTCGGCTACCTGGCGATCGACGCCCACGTGGCGCAGCCGGTGCTCGATGAACTCGTCAAGCATGCGGCCGACCACTCGTTCAACAGCATCACGATCGACGGCGACACCTCGACCAACGACTCCTTCATCATCGTCGCCACCGGCGCGGGCAGCCTGCGGGTGGATAGCGCCAGCGGCTTCGAATACGAAGCGCTGAAGGCGGCCGTGACCGACATCTCGCGCAACCTGGCGCAGCAGATCATCCGCGACGGCGAAGGTGCGACCAAGTTCATGACCATCACGGTGGAGCAGGGGAGCAGCGTGGAAGAATGCCGCAAGATCGCCTACTCGATCGCGCACTCGCCGCTGGTCAAGACCGCCTTCTTCGCCTCGGACCCGAACCTGGGCCGCATCCTGGCCGCGATCGGCTATGCCGGCGTGGACGACCTCGACACCACCAAACTGGACCTCTACCTGGACGACGTGTGGGTGGCCAAGGCCGGCGGCCGCAACCCGGACTACAAGGAAGAAGATGGCCAGCGCGTCATGAAGCAGGCCGAGATCACCGTGCGCGTGACCCTGGGCCGCGGCGAGGCCACCGCCACCGTCTGGACTTGCGACCTGTCGCACGACTACGTCTCGATCAACGCCGACTACCGTTCCTGACCGGATGACGCCACTGGAACAGTTCCTGCACCGCGCCGAAGCCCTGCTGGCGCGGGTCGAGGCGGTGCTACCGCCCGCGCTGCCGCGCGAGCCGGACTGGAAGCGCAGCTTCGCTTTCCGCTGGCGCAAGCGCGCCAACGGTGGGGGTAAATACCTGGCCCCGGTGCTGCATGCCTCGACCATCCGGCTGGAAGACCTGCAGCACGTCGAGGTGCAGAAGCGCCAGATCGAGCAGAACACCCGCCAGTTCGTACTGCGCCGCCCGGCCAACAACGTGCTGCTGACCGGCGCGCGCGGCACCGGCAAGTCCTCGCTGATCAAGGCCTGCCTGAACGGCTTCGCCGACCAGGGCCTGCGCCTGATCGAAGTCGACAAGGCCGACCTGGCCGACCTGCCCGACATCGTCGACCTGGTGGCGGGCCGGCCCGAGCGCTTCGTGGTCTTCTGCGACGACCTGTCCTTCGAGGAGGGCGAGGCCGGCTACAAGGCGCTCAAGGTGGCGCTCGACGGCAGCATATCGGCACAATCGGACAACGTCCTGATCTACGCGACCTCGAACCGGCGCCACCTGATGCCGGAAAAGATGTCGGACAATGCCGGCTACACGCACGGCGACGAGGGCGACCTGCATCCGGGCGAGACGGTCGAAGAAAAGATCTCGCTGTCGGAGCGCTTCGGCCTGTGGCTGTCCTTCTATCCCTTCCGCCAGGACGACTACCTCGACATCGTGGCGCACTGGCTGGCCGGTTTCGGCTGCACGCCGGAGCAAATCACGTCGGCGCGCATGGAAGCCCTGCAGTGGGCGCTGCAGCGCGGTTCGCGTTCGGGGCGGGTGGCATGGCAATTTGCGAAGGACTATGCCGGCAGACTGCCGGACAGCGAAACGAATGAATGAAGCAGTGAAGGCAAAGCCGGTCGACGTCGCGGTCGGCATCCTGATGCGCGCCAACGGCGACGTGCTGCTGGGCCAGCGCCCGGACGGCAAGCCCTATGCGGGCTACTGGGAATTCCCGGGCGGGAAAGTCGAACCGGGCGAGGACATCTTCCACGCGCTGCAGCGCGAGTTCGTCGAAGAGCTGGGTATCCGGGTTCTCAGCGGCGAAGCCTGGTGCTGCGTCGAGCACGTGTACGAGCACGCGCACGTGCGCCTGTACTTCTACATTTGCCGCGAATGGGAGGGGGAGCCGCAAAGCCTGGAAGGACAGGCGTTTGCGTGGCAAGGCGGCTACAACGTGAGTCCCTTGTTGCCAGCGACGATACCGCTGCTGGAGTGGCTGGATCTGGTGCGTTACCCGGCCGCGAAATAGTTAGCACCCCAACGCGTCGTTCCGGCGAAGGCCGGAACCTAATTTGATCTTCGTGGCGACGCAACGAACTTGGATCCCGGCCTTCGCCGGGATGACGTTTCAAAGTCGCGGGCCTCCGCCCTTATTCGTCCGCCAGCTTGTCGTCCTGCGGATCGCTCGGCGCCGCGCCGGGAATCGTGTATTTCTCTTCGGCCCAGGCACCCAGGTCGATCTGCTTGCAGCGCTCGGAGCAGAACGGGCGGTACTTGTTCGCCGGGGTCCATTCGACCTTCTTGCCGCAGGTCGGGCAGGCTACAACAGTCATATCGCTACCACTTAAAAATTACAGAGAGTCAGGTTGAAGGGCACGTCTTCTTCGAGCGCCTTTGGCTTGCAGTCGCCGTCCTGCGAGGTGAAACGTACCCACAGCATGTACTTGTTGGCCGAGATCTCGGGGATCGCACCCTGGGATTCGTCGATCGACAGACGCAGCATCTGGTACACCTTCCCCTGCAGCATCTGCTGATAGCTGCCGCCGGTGGCGATCATTTTGACAGGTCCGCCGGAATCGCGCAGCAGGCGCAGCACCAGGGCGAGCGCCTCGAACAGCGGGGCCAGCGGGGCGAACCAGTTCATGATGTCGGCGTGCCGCTGTTCGGCAGGCCGGTGCTGCCAGGCGTAATACGATGGTAAATCGAACTCGCAGGCGCCGCCCGGGATGATGGTGCGGCCGCGGATGCTCATCAGCCACTCGTTGTCGCGCACGTTCTGGCCGGTCTTGCCCTGCGCCGCCACCAGGGCGCCGCTGACGGCGTCCAGCTCGGCCAGCACGGCGTCCAGCGTCTCGGAGGCGACATTCGGGTTGCTGCGGTAGGTCAGCAGGCTTTGCTTCTGCCGCTCGAGTTCCTGCAGCAGGTCGGATTTCAGGTCGGCGCGGCCGGCCACTTCCAGCATGTCGAAGATCGTGGCCAGGGCCACGTGGTGCTGCATCGGGTGCTCTTGTCCCACAAAGAACTTGAACTTCTCGTACAAATCTTCCAGCCGCAACAACGTGCGAATCCGCTCGTTGAAAGGATATTCGTAGACGATCAAAATGACATTCCTCTGAATGTAGGCTGGAGAGCAACCCCGTGATTCTGAACCATGCTGCGTAAAATTACAAATCCCGCATTGACTTAATTCAACTTAGTTTTGCGTTTCTTTGCTCAGGGATAAATACAGAGCATGCAAAACCTCGACCTGCGGGTGCAGCGCGTCCAGCCCGTCGTCGTTCAGGATGATGTCGTCGGCCGCCGCCCGGCGCTGTTCGCGCGTGACCTGGGCGGCCATGATGGCGCGTACCTGGGCTTCCGCCAGGCCGCTCCTGGCCATCACGCGCGCCACCTGGACTTGTTCCGGGCAGTCGATCGCCAGCACGCGGCTGACGCGCCCGCGCCAGGTGCCGGACTCGATCAGCAGGGGCACGACGAAGATCAGGTAGTCGCCGGTGGCGATCGCCGCCGCCGCGGCGGTGGCGTCGCGGATCTTCGGGTGCAGGATGGCTTCCAGGCGGGCGCGCGCGGTGTCGTCGCTGAAGACGAGGGCGCGCATCCTGGCGCGGTCCAGCGCGCCGTCCGGCGTGGCGAACTCCGCGCCGAACTCCGCCAGCAGGGCCGGCATCGCGGCGCCGTGCGGCGCGGTGAGCGAGTGGGCGATCTGGTCGGTGTCGATGACCGCGGCGCCGCGGGCGGCGAACATGTCGGCCACGGTGCTCTTGCCGCAGCCGATGCCGCCGGTCAGGCCGACCGAGAAGGCGGGAGGGCGGGGAGCGTCCATCTCAGCCGGCGACGACGGCCTGCAGCTGGGCGCTGATGCCGCTGCCGTAGAGCAGGGCGATCAGGCCGGCCGCCGCCAGGTAGGGGCCGAAGGGAATCGGCTTGTCGCGCCCGCGCTTGGCGAACACGATCAGGCTGATGCCCACCACCGCGCCCACCACCGAGGACAGCAGGATGATGGTCGGCAGCATTTGCCAGCCGAGCCAGGCGCCGAGGGCCGCCAGCAGCTTGAAGTCGCCGTAGCCCATGCCTTCCTTGCCGGTGACCAGCTTGAACAGCCAGTACACCGACCACAGCACCAGGTAGCCGGCGGCGGCGCCGATCACGGCGTCGGCAAGCGGCACGAAGGTCCCGTTCAGGTTCACCAGCAGGCCGGCCCACAGCAGCGGATAGGTCAGGTCGTCCGGCAGCAGCTGGGTGTCGATGTCGATGAAGGTCATCGCCACCAGCAGGAACAGGAACAGCAGCGTCGCCAGGCCGGCCAGGCCGCTGCCGAAGGTCCACACCATCACGCCGGCCAGCACGCCGGTGAGCAGTTCGACCGCCGGGTAGCGCGGCGAGATCGGCGCCTTGCACTTGCGGCATTTACCGCGCAGAGCCAGCCAGCTGATCACCGGGATGTTCTCCATGGCCGTGATCTGGTGCCCGCAGTGCGGGCAGCTGGAGCGCGGCACCATCAGGTTGTAGCGGTCGGTATGCGGCGGCTCCTTGCCGCTCTCCTGGGCTACGTAGTTGTCGGACTCGCGCTGCATCATCTTCGGGATCCGGTGGATGACCACGTTCAGGAAGCTGCCCACGAGCAGCCCGAACAGGGCGGCCACGAGGGTGGCGCTCAGGGTGGCCGGCGGGGCGAACAGCAAGGATTCCAGGGGCATGGCGGCAGGTCCGGTCAGAAAACAGAAGGGAAAGAATAAGTTCGGCGCAAAAAGATTCTTTACATCAACCTATTGTAGAGCTTTCCTGCGATTTGGCGAAGCTTCCGCGAGCAGGTCCACACCTTGGCGCACGATTGTGAGGGATCATGCCCCGGCTGTGGCGCGCGGCTACGCTGGTTCTCTCCGCCACTGCCGGGTGCCTGCGATGCCACGCGCAACACTGACTTTCCTGAACCATGCCTGCTTCATGGTGCGCACCGACGCCGCGCTGCTGGTCGCCGATCCCTGGCTCGAAGGAGCGGTGCTCGACGGCGCCTGGAGCCTGGTGGACGACGGAAGCAGCACCAGCGAGCTGCTCGACACGCTCAACGCCGCCGGTGTGCCCATCTATATATGGTGCTCGCGCGCCCAGCCCGACCGCTTCCCGCTGCCTTTCCTGCGGCGTTTCCGCTCCGAATTCCGCGGCATCGCGACCTTCCTCTACCGGCCGGGGCGCGACATGCGCATCGCCAAGGAGCTGCGGCGCCTGCGGCTGCCGCTGGCCGCCTGCCCGGACGGCGTCACGGTCGGGCTGGCCGGCGACCTGCGCCTGACCGCGCTCGCCAACGGCGACGGCGACACCGCCTGCCTGATCAGCTGCGGCGGGCGCAGCATCCTCAACCTGGGCGACCGCGCCCTGGCCACGCCGGCGGCCTGCCATGCGGCGGCGCCGCGCATCGCCCAGGCGGCGTCGCGCATCGACCTGCTGCTCACCGGTTTCGGCAGCATGGGCTGGTGCGGCAATCCGGAACAGTTCGCGCTGCGCGAGGCGGCGGCCAAGGCGGCGGTGGAGCGCCTGGCGCTGCAGGTCGAGCGCTTCCGGCCCAAGTTGGTGCTGCCGATTGCCTCGTTCGCGCGCTTCGCCCGCGTCGACAATGTCTGGCTCAACGGCGGCAGGCTGTCGCCGGCCGAGCTGCTCGAGGTGTCGCGGCTCGACAACCTGCGCGGGGTGATCCGCTTCCTGGCGCCCGGCGCCAGCATCGACCTGCAGCGCGACACGCCGGGCACGCTGGCCTGCGCCCACCAGCGGGCGCTGGAACACTGGACCGAAGGCTGGCGCAAGCGTCCGCCGCCCTTGCCGCGCCTGCCGCAAGCGTCGCTGGGCGAGCTGAAGGCGGCCTTTTCCCGCTACAGCGAGCGGGTCACGGCCGGGATGCATGTGCTGCCCTGGCTGCTGGAACGGATCGGGCTGCTGCGGCCCTTGCTGGTCTACCTGCCGGACCTGCGCCAGACCGTGGAGCTGTCCTACCGGCATGGCTTCCGCCTGCGGCCGCGGGCCAACGGCGAACTGCCGGCGGCCCACGTGGCGATGTTCTCGGGAACCGCGCTGCAGCTGCTGCGCACCGGGGACGGCTTCGACACCGTCTATGCGGGCGGCTGCTTCTGGACGCTGCGGCGCAGCGGCCTGTCGACCTTTGGACGCTTCTTCCTGCCGCAGCGCATGGGCGGGCGCGGCGCCGACCGGCACCGGCCACTAGCCATGGGCGGCTATCTGTGGCGGGCGCTGCTGGGACGGATGGCGCGCGGGGTGCAGGCGGCCTTGCGCTGAACCCGGCGCAAGGCCGCCCCCGGTCTCAGCCTGCCGCCGCCGGCGGCTCGCCGCGGGTACGCCACAGCGAGTACAGGATGCCCGACGCGATCAGCAGGCCGGTGACGGCCAGCGACAGGCCAGCCGGCACCTTGCCGCCGAATACGAAGTCGCCCAGGAAGATCTTCGAGCCGATGAAGACCAGCACTGCCGCCAGCGAGTATTGCAGGTAGTGGAAGCGCGCGACCATCGCCGCCAGCGCGAAATACAGCGCACGCAGGCCCAGCACCGCGAAGATGTTCGAGGTGTAGACGATGAACGGGTCGCTGGTGATCGCGAAGATGGCGGGCACGCTGTCGACCGCGAACACGACGTCGGTGATCTCGACCATGCACAGCGCCAGGAACAGCGGCGTCGCCCACAGCAATGTCTTGCCGGGCTGCGCCGGGTCGGGCTGGCGCACCAGGAAGTGGTTGCCGTGCAGTTCAGGCGTGACGCGCAGGTGGCGCTTCAGCCAGGCCAGGACCTTGCTTTCGCGGATGTCGTCGCCGCTGGTCGAGACGAAGAACATCTTGATGCCGGTGAATACCAGGAAAGCGCCGAAGATGTACAGCACCCAGTAGTAGTTCTCCACCAGGGCGGAGCCGGCGCCGATCATGATGCCGCGCGTGACGATCACGCCCATGATGCCCCAGAACAGTACCCGGTGCTGATAGAGCGGCGGGATCGCCAGGGTGGCGAAGATCAGCGAGATCACGAAGATGTTATCCAGCGACAGGCTCTTCTCGATCAGGAAGCCGGTATAGAAGTGCAGGCCCTTTTCGCTGCCGAGCTCGAACCAGACCCAGAGGCCGAAGGCCAGGCCCGCCGTCAGGTAGAGCGCCGACAGCTTCAGGCTTTCCTTGACCCCGATGACGTGGTCTTTCTTGTTCAGCACGCCGAGGTCGAAGGCCAGCAGGACCACGACGATCGCGATGAACACCAGCCAGGTCCAGGCCGGTGTGCCGAGCCAGAGTGTAGTGAGGATGTCCATGATGATGTTCCTTATAGGTCGCTACGGCCTCAGGAGGCCAGCGCCGCGGTGCTGAAGGCATCCTCGGCACGGTCCTGGCCGAACCAGGCGCGCGCTGCGCGCCGCACCAGGGTGGTCTCGCGGGTGTCCAGGTGGCCGTCGGCGTGGACGATGTCGACCATGGTCCGCCACACGCGGATCTGCAGCAGCGGATCGCGGATGTCGAGCAGCAGGGCGTCCATCAGGCGCGGGTCGATCTCGACCATCCCGGCGTGGCGGTTGCTTGCCGCACCGAGCAAGTCTTCGCACAGCTCGCGCAGGGTGCGGTCGAAGGTGTCGTCATCGATTCCGGCCTGCTCGAGGTACTCGGCGCGGTGCATGGCGTGCACCTCGGACGGGCTGACATGGCCGTCGACGATCATGGTCAGGGCCAGGATGCGGCTGACTGCTTCGGGACTGTTGATGGAATACGTGTGCATGGCGACCTCGTCGGTAATGAATGAAAGTGGATTCACTATAGAAGCGCGCAAATGCAAAGTAAAATCGATTAATCTTTCGTGAAGCGTAAGTTTTAATTGAGGATTGTTCGATGATCAACTACAAGCACCTGCACTACTTTCACGCGGTGGCCACGCTGGGCACGGTGGCGCGCGCGGCCGAGCAGCTGCACGTGACGGCGCAGGCGATCAGCATGCAGCTGCAGCTGCTCGAGGAGCAGCTGGGCGAAGAGCTGTTCAAGAAGAAGGGGCGGGTGCTGGAACTGACTGAGGCCGGCAAGACCGTGCTGCGCTATGCCGAGCAGATCTTCGACCTCGGCAACGAGCTGGAAGAGGCGGTGCGGCGCGGCGCCTTTAACGGCGACGAGACCCTGCGCGTCGGCATCTGCGACGTGATCGCCAAGACGCTCGCCTTCCGCCTGCTACAGCCGGCGCGCGAGGCGGGCCTGGCGATGCGCCTGATCTGCCGCGAAGGCCGCTTCGACGACATGCTGCTGGAACTCACGGCGCACAAGCTCGACCTCGTCATCGCCGACCAGGGCTTGCCGACCGGCGGCGCGGTGCGCGGATTCACCCACCTGCTGGGCTCGAGCACGCTCACCGTGTTCGGCCATCCCGCGCTGTGCGCGGCCTGGCCGGGCGAGTTTCCGCAGCGGTTGCGCGGCGCGCCCTTCCTGCTGCCGGGGCAGGACGCGGCCATTCACAGCCAGCTCAAGAGCTGGTTCGAGAGCCAGGCGCTGCGCCCGATCACAGTGGGCGAGTTCGACGACGGCGCGCTGCTGAAGTCCTTCGCCTGCGCCGGCGCCGGCTTCATGGTGGCGCCCACGGTGCTGTCCGACATCGTGCGGGCGGAGAATGGCCTGGAAGCTGTCGGGACCGTCGACAGCATCGTCGAGCATTTCTACGCCGTGTCGGTGGAGCGGCGCGAACGGCATCCGGCGGTACGGCGCATCCTCGACGGGGCCGGCGCGGTGTTCGGCGGCGCGGCCTGAAAACGCGAAGGGCCGGTCCACGGACCGGCCCTTTAATGCAGCGCTCCAGCGCGAGGCTTACACCACCGCCCCCAGCTTGAAGATCGGCAGATACATCGCCACCACCAGGCCGCCGATCAGCACGCCCAGGATCACCATGATCAGCGGCTCCATCAGCGACGACAGCCCGGCCACCGCCTCGTCGACTTCCTCTTCGAAGAAGTCCGCCACCTTGCCCAGCATGGCGTCGAGCGAGCCGGATTCCTCGCCGATCTGCACCATCTGGATCACCATGTTCGGGAACACGTTCACGTTCTGCATCGAGATCGTCAGGCTGGTGCCGGTGCTGACCTCGGTCTGGATCTTCTTGGTCGCTTCCAGGTAGACATCGTTGCCGGAGGCGCCGCCGACCGAGTCGAGCGCTTCGACCAGCGGCACGCCGGCTGCGAACATGGTCGACAGGGTACGGGTCCAGCGCGCGATGGTAGCCTTGCGGATCACGGCGCCGAAGATCGGCAGGCGCAGCAGGATGCGGTCCATCGTTTGCTGCATCTTGCGCGAGCGCTTCCAGGACTGGAAGAAGAAATACAGGCCGGCGAACAGCGAACCGAAGATCACCCACCACCATTCCACGACGAAGTCCGACATCGCCATCACGATCAGGGTCGGGGTGGGCAGGTCGGCGCCGAAGGAGGTGAAGACCTCCTTGAAGGCCGGCACCACCCAGATCATGATGACCGCCGTGACCACGAAGGCGATCGCGATGATCGAGATCGGATACATCAGGGCCGACTTGATCTTGGCCTTGATCGCCAGCGTCTTCTCCTTGTAGATCGCCAGGCGGGTCAGCAGGTCTTCCAGGATGCCGGCCTGTTCGCCGGCGCCGACCAGGTTGCAGAACAGCGGGTCGAAATAGACCGGGTACTTGCGGAAGGCGTTGTTCAGGCTGGTGCCGGTCTCGACGTCGTTGCGCAGGTCCATGATCAGCTTGGCCATCGAGGGATTGGCGTGGCCCTTGCCGACGATGTCGAAGGCCTGCAGCAGCGGCACGCCGGCCTTCATCATGGTGGCCAGCTGGCGCGTGAACAGGGTCAGGTCCTTGTCGGTGATCTTGCGTCCGCTGCGTAGGGTCTTCTTCTTGACCTTGGTGACCAGGATGCCCTGGCGGCGCAGCGTGACGTTGACGATCGCCTCACCGCCGGCGCGCAGCTCGCCGCGTACGGTCTTGCCGGTCTTGTCCTTGCCTTCCCAGGCATAGACAGATTCCTTGACCTGCGCGCCTGCGCGGCTCCGGGGTTGTAGGGACGTTGCCATAGTAGTCTCGTAGGTTCGCTTATTCGTTGGTGCAGCCGAGCACTTCTTCAAGACTCGTGAGTCCCTGTTTCACCTTCATCAGGCCCGAGCGGCGCAGCGAGTTCACGCCGTCCTTCTCGGCCTGCTCGGCGATCTGCATCGAGTTGCCGTGCGCGAGGATCAGGGCCTCGATCGCCGGCGTGATCGGCATGATCTGGTAGATGCCGACGCGTCCCTTGTAGCCCGAGCCGAGGCAGCGGTCGCAGCCCACCGGGCCGTAGGGCTTCCAGCCGCCTTCCAGGTCGCCCTCGCGGTAGCCGGCCGCCAGCAGCACCTCGCGCGAGGTCTCGAGCGGCTGCTTGCAGCCGCACAGGCGGCGCGCCAGGCGCTGCGCCGTGATCAGGATTACCGAGGAGGCGATGTTGAAAGGCGCCACGCCCATGTTCATCAGGCGCGTCAGGGTCGAGGGCGCGTCGTTGGTGTGCAGGGTCGAGAACACCATGTGGCCGGTCTGGGCGGCCTTGATCGCGATGTCGGCGGTCTCCAGGTCGCGGATCTCGCCGACCATGATGATGTCCGGGTCCTGACGCAGGAAGGACTTCAGCGCCACCGGGAAGGTGAGGCCGGCCTTGTCGTTGACGTTGACCTGGTTCACGCCGGGCAGGTTGATCTCGGCCGGGTCTTCCGCGGTGGAGATGTTGATGCCGGGTTTGTTCAGCACGTTCAGGCAGGTGTACAGCGACACGGTCTTGCCCGAGCCGGTGGGGCCGGTGACCAGCACCATGCCGTAGGGACGCGAGATCGCGTCCAGCAGCAGCGCCTTCTGGTCGGGATCGTAGCCGAGCGCGTCGATGCCCATCTGCGCCTGGGTGGCGTCGAGGATACGCATGACGGTCTTTTCGCCGAACAGCGTGGGCAGGGTCGAGACGCGGAAGTCGATGGTGCGGGTCGGTCCCATCACCAGGCGCATGCGGCCGTCCTGCGGCACGCGCTTTTCCGAGATGTCGAGCTTGGCCAGCACCTTGATGCGCGAGACCAGCTTTTCCCGGATCGACAGCGGCGGGGTGGCATGGTCACGCAGCACGCCGTCCACGCGCAGGCGGATGCGGTAGTACTTTTCGTAGGGCTCGAAGTGGATGTCCGAGGCGCCCAGCTGCAGCGCGTCCATCAGGATCTTGTTCAGGAAGCGCACGATCGGCGCGTCCTCGACCTCGCTGGTCGCGTCGGGCGCCGCCTGCTGCGTGGCTTCCTCGGCGAACTCGATCTCCGTGTCGTCGCCCACCAGGTCGTTCAGGGTGGCTTCGGCGCTCTTGGCCAGGGTCCCCAGCAGCTTGACCAGGACGTCGTGGGCCACGATCACCGGCTCCACCGAGGCCTCGCTCTGGAACTTGATCTGGTCGAGGGCCTGGGTATTGGTGGGGTCGGACAGCGCCACCGACAGCTTGTTGCCGCGCTTGGCCAGTGCGATGACGCGCTGCGCCTGCATCAGCTTGGCGTCGATGGCGGTGGTGGGGATGGCTTCCGGCGCGAAGCTCGACAGGTCGAGCAGCGGATAGCCGAAGGTCTCGGCACAGAAGCTGGCCAGGGCGGCCGGCTCGATGATGCCGCTCTCCAGCAGGGCATCGATGAAGGCGCTCTTGTCTGCGGCGGCCTTTTTTTGCAGGGCGTCCGCCTGTCCCGGGCTCAGCCGGTTCGCCTGCACGAGCGCGCGCGCCAGGCCCGCGAGGGGAGCGCCGCTGATCGTGTTGGGGAGGACTGCTGCCATAGGTAGCCGAGGCGCCTTGAAAAAGGAAGATTTACCCGGGAAGGATTCTTTGGATGATGCCTACGGGCATCAAATTTGTAAAGGATTCCGTCCCCGGGAGATGCGTGCGCGCCACGTCCCCGGGCTGCCGTGGGACGTTTCATGGACCGGCTGACAATCCTTGTGGTCGGGCCGACAAGGATTGTGGTCGAGGTGGCAAGGAGCCGTATTGACGGGCGGAGGGCGGTGAGTTGATGCGTTTCAGGCTGCGCAAGAAAATTGGGTCCCGCCTGCGCGCACGACGATTTTTTTAAGCTAACGCGGAATCATGCAATGTCTTTCGGTCTGCTACGCCGGGCGCCGCCTCTGCCAGCCCTTTGAAACAGCCTATGGTCAGTTTAATTCCACCAATGACAGGTCGCTCCGGCTGCCGGCAATTGCGCCTGCATGGCGCGGTGGATGATGCCGGCCCTGGCCGCTTCGTCGGCATCGAAGATACGGGCATTGCCCGTGAGGTTGCTGCGGATATCGGTGGCGGTGCCGGCCGCCGTGGTGGCTTCGAGGAAGATTTTCGCGTAGCGCTCGGCGTCGAAATCGAGGCAGTCGCGCCATTCGGATACCCGCGAATGGTCGGCCGCGACCAGGCTGCCGAAGCCCCAGTGCAGCGGGTGGATCAGGAAGCGGGTGCCGGGGCAGGCGTAGCGTTTCTGGCCGGCGAGGAAGATCACCACGGCCACCGATTCGACGCTGCCGATGTTGTGGGTGGTGAGGGGCACCGGCAGCGACTTCAGGAAGAAGTACAGCGCGAAGCCGGCCGTCATGTTGCCGCCTTCGCTGGAGAGGTGCAGCTCGATCTCGGTGGCGCCGTTCTGCAGGGCCTGCAGGCAGTTGTTGCGGATCGCACTGGCGGAACTGTGGTTGATCGGTCCGATGAAATGAACGATGTGCAATGCCATAGGCTCTCCTTGCGGTGAGCCCAAGCATAGCAAGATTCACTCCGGCGGCGCGTCCGGCTGGGCGGGCGCGGTGGCCAGGCAGTCATCCTTCTGCGGCGGCCGCTGGTCGAAGGGGATGCGCCGTCCCGCCACTTCCAGGTCTTGCCAGGCGGGCGGCACGGCGCGCACCTTTCCTTCGCGCATGGCTTGCTTCCAGGCCGGACAGAGCGTTCTGGAGAAGGAGCCGGCGATACGCCAGCGGCCGCCGGCCTCTTCGGTGGCGACAATCGACTCCCAGGGCTTGTCGCTGAACAGCAGGACTTCCGGCCGGGCGTCTCCCCCGAGGTCGAGGACCAGCGCGTCGCAGGTTTCCGCACGGCGCAGCAGGCATCCCGGCATGAAGCCCGTGCGGCTCTGGTCCAGCCAGTCCATCCGCACGAAGCTGTCGGGCAGCCGCGCACCCGCGGGCCAGACGCGCAGGTTGGCGGCCAGTGCCGGCCGGTCGTTCACCAGGTCTTGCTCGTGCCGGTGGCGCAGCTTGCGCACGGCCGCGATCCGGCTGCGCAGCTGGGCCGGGTCTGCACCTGCGTTCGCCTCGAGCTGCGCCAGCGCCGCCTGGCCGTAGCGCGCGCCGTCGAAGTGCAGGTAAGCGAGGTCGAATCGCGCCGCGCCGACGCGGCCGGAGGCCAGGCGCGCCATCTGGTCGTTCGTCGCCAGGCGGGCCGGATCGGCCAGCGGCGTGAACAGGGCCAGCAGCACGGCCAGCACCACGAAGGCGGCCGCGATGTTGACCCCGGCGAGCGTGCGCAGCCAGCCCTTGCGCAGGGCCGCCGCCGCATAGCCGCCGGCATAGCAGCTGGCCACCAGCATGCAGGCCGCGGCGAACACGCGCTCGTCGGTCCAGCCATGCTCGCCGACCCGCAGGGCCAGGGCATAGATGGCCAGCGCGGTCACCGGCACCAGCAGCAGGGCGGCAGTGCGCGCCGCCACGGCGACCGGACGCGCCACCGCCAGGGCGCCGTTCTGCCAGGCGGCATTGATCAGCACCACGAAGGCCGCCGCTGCCCCGAGCAGGACCGCGGCCGCGCTGCGGGTCGCCCACAGCGGTGCGAGTCCGGTAAAGGGCAGGCTGGCGAGGAAGCCGCCGACCAGCAGGGTCAGCACCGGCAGGATCCAGGACAGCAGCACCAGCAGCAGGTTGCGGATGCCGCGCACGATGCCTGGACGTACGTCGGTCAGGTGCATGGCGCTCGCGAAGGCGAAGGTCGTGACGGGAATCGAGAACCACGATTCCTGGATCGCCTTGCTGAGGAAGTCCAGCTTGATCAACAGGAACAGCTGCGCGCCGAGCTGGAGCACCAGCCAGGTGACGCCGACGAACAGGGCGCTGAAGGCCAGTTGCACGCCCAGCTTCCAGGCGATCTCGAAATAGGCCGTATAGCTGGCGATGCGGCGCCGTTCCGACGATCCGGCCAGCACCAGCGCATGGGCAATGAAGAAGCCGGCCACGAGGGCCAGGCACAGCTGCGGCGACGGCTCCGGCCCACGCGGTTTCGGTCCGTCCGGCGGCCGCCAGGCGCCTTCCATGCGCCACACGTCATAGAAGGCGAGGACGGCAATGAACACCGCGGCCGTCGCGGTCCACAGCAGCAGGCGGCGCCGGGACAGTTGTCCGAGCGCGCTGATGGCGATGACCGGCACCAGCACGCTCACCATCAGCAGGGGCAGGAACAGGCGCGGCACGGTCGCCGGCCAGCTGACATCGGTGCCCGCGCGGTACAGCAGGTAGAGCACCAGCCCCTGCAGCAGCCCGATGCCGATCCGGGCGGCGGCGATGCCCGGCCTCGGGGCCGGCTCGGCCGGGTCGTTGGTGCCTGCTTGCATGGCTAGCTGCCCCGGTAGGTCGAATAGGACCAGGGCGTCATCACCAGGGGCAGATGATAGTTTTGCTCGCTGTCGGCGATGCCGAAGGCGATCGCGATGCGGTCGAGGAAGCGCGGCGAGGGCAGTTCCACGCCCTGGGCGGCAAAATAGTCGCCGGCGTGGAATACCAGCTCATACTGGCCGGGACGCAGCAGGGCGCCTTCGAGCAGCGGCGCGGCGCAGCGGCCATCGGCATTGGTCACATCGGTCTTGATCAGGGTACGGCCACAGGAGTCAATGCCGTAGAGTTCGATCCTGACCCCCGCCCCGGGGCGGCCGTGGGCGGTATCGAGGACGTGGGTGGAAAGTTTGCCCATATGAGAAGGATGAGTTGAGGTATGCGGGTAATCATATACCCTTGTGCTTCCTGCAATATATGATCGTCCATATACCTGCCCTTTTGCGATCCCATGGACACTTACACGCACTATCCGCGCGACCTGGCCGGCTATGGCCGCAATCCTCCCCATCCGCAGTGGCCCGGCGGGGCACGCGTGGCCCTGCAGTTCGTGCTGAACTACGAGGAGGGCGGCGAGAACTGCGTGCTGCACGGCGACCAGGCTTCCGAAACCTTCCTGTCCGAGATCATCGGCGCCCAGGCCTTCCCGATGCGCCACATGAGCATGGAATCGCTCTACGAATACGGTTCGCGGGCCGGCCTGTGGCGGGTGTTGCGCCTGTTCGAGGAGCGCGGCCTGCCGCTGACGGTGTTCGGGGTGGCGATGGCGCTCAAGCGCCATCCGGAGGCGGTGTCCGCCTTCCGCGAACTGGGCCACGAGATCGCCTGCCACGGCCTGCGCTGGATCTCCTACCAGAACGTGGACGAGGCCACCGAGCGCGCCCACATGCAGGAAGCGGTGCAGATCATCCGCGCGCTGACCGGTGAAGCGCCGCTCGGCTGGTACACGGGACGCGATTCGCCCAACACGCGCCGGCTGGTGGTCGAGCACGGCGGTTTCGCCTATGACGCCGACCATTACGGCGACGACCTGCCGTTCTGGCAGCAGGTAAGCACGCGCGACGGCCAGGTGGTCCCGCATCTGGTGGTACCGTACACCCTGGACACCAACGACATGCGCTTCGCCGCCATGCAGGGGTTTAATTCCGGCACCCAGTTCTTCGACTACCTGAAGGATGCCTTCGATGTCCTGTATGCCGAAGGCGATCCGGACGGCCTGAACCAGCCGAAGATGCTCTCGATCGGGCTGCACTGCCGCCTGGTCGGACGGCCGGCGCGGGCGGCGGCGCTGGCGCGCTTCCTCGATTACGTGCAGGGCCACGAGCGCGTCTGGATCACGCGCCGCATCGACATCGCGCAGCACTGGAAAACCCTGCATCCTTTCCTAAAATGAAAGGGTGCAAAGAACCATCAGATATGTTAATTAATTGATGAGCAATATATTCAAATTCTTATAAGTATGGTTCCGCCGGGTGGTAGCCTTCCGCCCTTGCTTGAGAGTGAGTTGACCATGTCAGAGCCGATCCGATTCTTTTACCGCGGCGCCGTCCAGGAAGTCCAAAACGTGCAGCCGACGCAGACCATCCTGCAGCACCTGCGGGAGGACCTGCATTGCACCGGCACCAAGGAAGGCTGCGCCGAAGGCGATTGCGGCGCCTGCACGGTGGTGATCGGCTCGCTGGAAGACGGCAGGCTCGAACTCAGGGCGGTCAACTCCTGCATCCAGTTCACCCCCACGCTCGACGGCAAGGCCCTGTTCACGGTGGAAGACCTGCAGCAGCCCGACGGCAGCCTGCACCCGGTACAGCAGGCCCTGGTCGAATGCCACGGTTCCCAGTGCGGCTTCTGCACCCCGGGCTTCGCCATGTCGCTGTGGGGCATGTACCTGAAACAGGAAGGCCGGGTGCCGCTGCGCTGCCAGATCGACGACGCCCTGTCGGGCAACCTGTGCCGTTGCACCGGCTACCGCCCCATCATCGATGCGGCCCGCCGCATGGTGGAATTGCCGCCCGCCAGTTTTGATCGCGCCGCGCTGGCCGAGCGCCTGCGCCTGCTGCAGCGCACCCATGGCTTCAGCTATGAAGCGCAGGGAGCGCGTTTCCACACCCCGCGCACGCTCGAGGAACTGGCCGCGCTGCGGGCCGAACGCCCGGGCGCGCTGCTGCTGGCCGGCTCGACCGACGTCGGCCTGTGGGTGACCAAGCAGATGCGCGAGCTGGACGACATCATCTATATCGGCCAGGTGGACGCGCTCAAGACGGTGAGGGAAAGCGCCGATACGCTGGAGATCGGCGCCGGCGTGAGCCTGAACGAGGCCTATGCTGCCGTCTGCCGCCACTATCCGGACGAACTTTCCGAGATGTGGCAGCGCTTCGCCTCGCTCCCCATCCGCAACGCGGGCACGCTGGGCGGCAACGTCGCCAACGGCTCGCCGATCGGCGATTCGATGCCCTGGCTGATCGCCTTGGGCACCCGCATCGTAGTGCGCGGCGCCGCGGGCGAGCGTGTGCTGGCGCTGGAAGATTTTTACCTCGGCTACCAGCAGAAAGACCTGCGGCCGGGCGAATTCGTGCAGGCCCTGCGCATACCGCTCCCGCGCGCAGGCTTGCGCTTCCGTAGCTATAAACTGGCGAAACGCTTCGACCAGGACATCTCGGCCGTGTGCGCGGCCTTTGCGCTCACGCTCGACGGCGATACCGTCGCGAGCGCGCGCATCGCCTTCGGCGGCATGGCCGCCACCCCCAGGCGCGCCGCCATGGCGGAAGCGGCACTGACCGGCCAGCCATGGAACGAGGCGAGCATGCGCGCCGCGATGGACGCGCTGGCCCAGGACTATGCACCGCTGAGCGACATGCGCGCATCCGGCGCCTACCGCATGCGGGCGGCGCAGAACCTGATGCGCCGCTTCTGGCTTGAAACCCGCAGCGACGATCCGCTGCCGGCCACGGCCGTCAATGCCTTCGCGGCCGGCTGAGAGGAGAACCGACATGAACGACACAGGTGCACGCATCCTCGCCGAAGCCGACTGGAGGGAGGTCGGCAAGCCACGGCCGCACGAATCCGCCGTGCTGCACGTGCTCGGCCAGGCCACTTATACCGACGACATCCGCGAGACCGCCGGCACCCTGCACGCGGCGCTCGGCCTGTCGTCGCGCGCTCACGCGCGCATCCTCGGGATCGATCTCGCGCCGGTACGCGCCAGCCGCGGCGTGGTGGCGGTGCTCACCGCGCGCGACATCCCGGGCCTGAACGACTGCGGCCCGATCATCCATGACGACCCGATCCTGGCCGACGGCCTGGTCCAGTACGTCGGCCAGCCGGTCTTCATCGTGGTGGCCGACAGCCACGACAATGCGCGCAGGGCGGCCAAACTCGCGAAAATCGACTACGAAGACCTGCCGGCCATCCTGACGCCGCAGGCGGCGCGTGCCGCCCAGTCCTACGTATTGCCGCCGATGCGCCTGGCGCGCGGCGATGCCGAAGCTGCCTTTGCGGCTTCACCCTACCGGGTCAAGGGCGAGCTGTACGTGGGAGGGCAGGAGCAGTTCTACCTCGAGGGCCAGATCGCCTATGCGATCCCCGGCGAGGACCGCGGCATGCACGTCTACTGCTCGACCCAGCACCCGAGCGAGATGCAGCATGTGGTGGCGCATGCGCTCGGCCTGCATTCGCACCACGTGGTGGTCGAGTGCCGCCGCATGGGCGGCGGCTTCGGCGGCAAGGAATCGCAGTCGGCGCTGTGGGCGTCCGCCGCGGCCATCGCCGCGGCACGCCTGCGGCGCCCGGTCAAGCTGCGCGCCGACCGCGACGACGACATGCTGGTGACCGGCAAGCGCCATTGCTTCCACTACGAATACGAAGTCGGCTACGACCGCGAAGGCCGCATCATCGCCGCCAGGGTCGACATGGTCACGCGCGCCGGCTTTTCGGCCGACCTGTCCGGCCCGGTGGCGACGCGCGCCGTCTGCCACTTCGACAACACCTATTATTTGTCCGACGTCGAGATCCGCGCCGCCTGCGGCAAGACCAACACCCAGTCGAATACCGCCTTCCGCGGCTTCGGCGGGCCGCAGGGCGCGATCGCCATCGAATACGTGATCGACGAGATCGCGCGCAATCTCGGACGCGACCCGCTCGACATCCGCCGCCTGAACTTCTACGGCAAGGGAGAACGCAAGGTCACGCCCTATGGCCAGGCCGTGGTCGACAATGTGATCCACGAACTGGTGGCCGAGCTGGAGGAAACCAGCGATTACCGCGCCCGCCGCGCGGCGATCAATGAGTTCAACCGCGGCAGCCCGGTGCTCAAGAAGGGCCTGGCGCTCACCCCCGTGAAATTCGGGATCGCCTTCAACGTCACCCACCTGAACCAGGCGGGCGCGCTGGTGCACGTCTACGTGGACGGCTCGATCCTGGTGAACCACGGCGGTACCGAGATGGGGCAGGGCATCAACACCAAGGTGATGCAGGTGGTCGCGCACGAGCTGGGCGTGGACCTGGAACGGGTGCGCGCCACCGCCACCAATACCAGCAAGGTCGCGAATACCTCGGCCACCGCCGCCTCGACCGGCGCCGACCTGAACGGCAAGGCCGCCCAGGATGCCGCCCGCAAGATCCGCGACCGCCTGGCCGCCTTCGTCGCGGCGGAGTTTGGCGCCAATGCTTCCGAGGTGCGCTTTGCCGACGACACCGTCTTCGTGGCCGGCCAGGCGCTGCGTTTCGGCGAGGTGGTGGCCAAGGCCTACCTGGCGCGGGTCCAGCTGTGGTCCGACGGCTTCTATGCCACCCCGGGCCTGCACTGGGACCCGAAGACCATGAACGGCAACCCCTTCTCCTACTATGCCTATGGGGCAGCGGTGTCGGAGGTGGTGGTCGATACCCTCACCGGCGAATGGAAGCTGCTGCGCGCCGACGCGCTGTACGACGCCGGCAACTCGCTGAACCCGGCGATCGACATCGGCCAGGTGGAGGGCGCTTTCATCCAGGGCATGGGCTGGCTGACCACCGAGGAACTGTGGTGGAACCCGGCGGGCAAGCTGATGACGCATGCGCCCTCGACCTACAAAATACCCGGCATTTCCGACTGCCCGGAAGACTTCCGCGTGCGCCTCTTCAAGAACCGCAACGTCGCGGACAGCATCCACCGTTCCAAGGCGGTGGGCGAGCCGCCGCTGCTGCTGCCCTTCTCGGTGTTCTTCGCGATCCGCGATGCCGTATCAAGCGTGGGCGGCCACAGGGTCAATCCGCCGCTGAACGCACCGGCTACCTGTGAAGAGATCCTGAAGGCGGTGGCGGCCGTCGAGTCTGCGAGCGCCTGATGAGCGATTGGCTGACAGGCACGCTGCCGGCGCCCGCAGTGCTGGTGACGGTCGCCCGCGTCGAGGGCTCCGTCCCACGCGAACCGGGCGCGCGCATGCTGGTCGATGCCCAGGGCTTCCGCGGCACCATCGGCGGCGGACACCTCGAGCACCGGGCGCTGGAGATTGCGCGCGCGATGCTGGAGCAGGGGGGCGAGGCCCATATCGAGCGCTTCCCGCTGGGGCCGAAGCTGGGCCAGTGCTGTGGCGGGATCGCCTGGCTGGCGTTTGAATTTGCCGATGCAGAGCAGCTTGCAACGCTCGATGCGCGGCGTAACGAAGATACCTGGCGCGTGGTGTTCGTAGGGTGGGCGGGTCTCCCGCCCGCGCGTTCAACTACCGACGGCGTCTCGGCTGCGCTTCCGCCAGTTGAACGCGCAGGCGGCGAAGCCGCCCACCCTACGTCCCTGTTCGACGCCGGTGGGCGCCAGCTCGCGGGCGTATCTGTTCCCGCATTCGACCGCAGCCAGGGCACCCACGTCTTCCAGGACGACAGCGGCCGCCTCTGGCTGATCGACGCCGTCCTCGCCCCGCGCGCCCACCTGATGCTGTTCGGCGCCGGCCACGTCGGCGCCGCCATCGTCCGCGCCCTCGCCGAACTGCCTTGCAGCGTCACCTGGGTGGACGAGCGCGAGGACCTGTTCCCGCCCACGGTGCCGGCCAATGTGACGGTCGAGGCGACCGACATCCCCGAGGCGCTTGTTGAAAACGCACCACAGGGCACCAGCTTTCTGGTCATGACCCACAGCCATGCTCTTGACCTGAGCCTCTCGCACGCGATACTGTCGCGCCCCGGCCCTGACTGGTTCGGCCTGATCGGCTCCGATACCAAGCGCCGCCAGTTCGAGCACCGCCTGCGCGAACGCGGCGTCGATCGCGCGCGCCTCGACGCAATGGTCTGCCCGGTCGGCCTGCCCGGCATCGAAGGCAAGGCCCCGGCCGTGATCGCGGCCTCCGTGGCGGCCCAGCTGCTCACCGTGTGGGAAGCGCAAGCCCGCCAAACCGATTTTTCTCCGGATTTTCAAGATGTCCATCACTAATGTGCAAGCCTACCGTGCGAGCTTGCTGCACTTCCGCGCCGACCCGGCTTTCGACGGCGACGCCCATGCCTGGCATGAAGACGGCCTGCTGGTCGTCGAAGGCGGCAAGGTCACGGCCGCAGGCGACTACGCCGCCCTGGTCGACACGCTGCCCGCCGGCGTGACCCCGCACGACTACCGCGGCCAGCTCATCACCCCGGGCTTCATCGACACCCACCTGCATTACCCGCAGACCGACATGATCGCCTCGCCCAGCGAGGGCCTGCTGCCCTGGCTGGAGACCTATACCTTCCCGACCGAGCGCCGCTTCGAGGACCCGGCGCATGCGCGCGCGACCGCCGAGTTCTTCCTCGACGAGCTGCTGCGCTGCGGCACCACGACCGCGGTGGTCTACTGCACCGTGCATCCGCAATCGGTCGACGCCTTCTTCGAGGCCAGCGAAGCGCGCAATCTGCGCATGGTGGCCGGCAAGGTGCTGATGGACCGCCACTGCCCGGACTTCCTGCGCGACTGCGAGGGCGGCGTCGGCAGCAGCGCCGACCTGATCGAGAAGTGGCACAAGCGCGGCCGCCAGCTGTACGCGATCACCCCGCGCTTCGCCCCGACCTCGACCGACGCCCAGCTGCGCGCCACCGCCGAACTGGCCAAGGCTTACCCGGACACCTTCATCCAGACCCACGTCTCGGAAAACAAGGACGAGTGCAAGTGGGTGGGCGAGCTGCACCCGCAGGCGCGCAGCTACCTGGACGTCTACGAACGCTTCGGCCTGATGCGCCCGCGCGCGCTGTTCGGCCACTGCATCTGGCTGGATGACGAAGACTTCGCGCGCATGGCGGCCACGGGCAGCGCGGTGGCGGTGTGCCCGACATCCAACCTCTTCCTCGGCAGCGGCCTGTTCGACTTCGAGAAGGCCGACGGCGCCCGTGCGCTGCTCTCGCTCGGCACCGACGTCGGCGCCGGCACCTCGTTCTCGATGCTGCAGACCATGAACGAAGCCTACAAGGTGGCACGCCTGAAGGGCAGCTACCTGCCGGCCGTGCGCATGTTCTACCTGGCCACCCTGGGCGCGGCCCGTGCGATGGGCCTCGAAGGCACGATCGGCAGCTTCGCGCCGGGCGCCGAGGCCGACTTCATCGTGCTCGACCCGCAAGCCACCCCGCTGCTGGCGCGCCGTACGGCGCGACCGGAATCGCTGGAAGAGCTGCTGTTCGCGCTGGCCCTGCTGGGCGACGACCGCGCCATCCGGGCGACCTACTCTGGCGGCAGCTTGGTTCACACCCGCGACGCCTGATTTTGTAGGGTGGGCGGGTCTCCCGCCCACGCGTTCAACTCCCGCATGCACTGTTTGAACGCGTGGGCGGCAAAGCCGCCCACCCTACGGACCCCACGTAGCCATATTGCCAACCCTAACTCAACCGTATAGAGTTGCGCGGTCCAGTGCAGGCGCGAGCCTGCCATAACCGCACCAGAGAATTCGATCCATGTACAAGAAACTGACCGGCAGCGTCCTGCTTGCCCTGGCCGTCGCCGGCGCCCCCCATGCCCTGGCCAAGGGCCCGACCGGGAACGCCAACGAGGCCGCCACCGCCCGCCACTATGCCAGCCTGATCGCCGGCGAGCCGAAGACCGCCGAGCTGACCCTGTTCTTCACCCAGATGCCGAAGGGCGGCGACCTGCACCACCATTACTCGGGTTCGGTCTACGCCGAGACCTACGTCGACTTCCTCGACAAGCAGGGCTACTGCGTCAACAAGCAGACCTACCGGATCGAGACGAAGAAGGAAGTCATCGAGGCCGAGCGTGCCAAGCCGGCGGAGCAGCGCAACTGCCTGTCGACCGCCGAGGTCTATGCCGACGACCACACCTACCGCGAACTGCTGCAGCGCTGGTCGAACAAGGATTTCCATAACCACGGCGCCATGCAGCCGCCGCCGGACCGCCTGTTCTTCCAGACCTTCAACTTCTTCGGCCCGGTGTCGAACGCGAACTTCCGCGAAGGCCTGCAGGAGCTGAAGAAGCGCGCCATCGCCGAGAATGTGAGCTACATCGAGACCATGTTCAAGATGTCGCCCTTCGTCGTGAACAAGGAATTCGACGCCCAGGCCTGGAACAATGCCAACAATGACCAGGCCTTCGACGCCCAGATGGGCGCCTGGCTGGCGGTGCTGGAGCAGGATGCCGGCTTCAAGAAGTCGACCGAAGACTTCGTCACGAAGATCCACGAGTCGGCCGAAGGCATCGACGACGAGCACTTCACCATGCGCTACCAGACTTATGTGCTGCGCCTGCTGAACCCCTCGCAGGTGTTCTCGTCGATGGTCTCGGGCTTCAAGGCCGCGGCCATGAGCGACAAGATCGTGGGCGTCAACATCGTGGGCCAGGAAAGCACCATGGTCTCGATGCGCGACTACGCGCTGCACATGAAGATGTTCCGCTTCCTGAAGTCGCGCTATCCGGCAGTGAAGGTGGCCATGCACGCCGGCGAGCTGGCGCTGGGCGACGTGCCGCCGGAAGGCCTGAAGTTCCACATCGACCAGGCCCTGGTGGTGGCCGGCGCCAACCGCATCGGCCACGGCATCGACCTGGCGCACGAAAGCGAGGCCCTGGCCATCATGGCGAAGATGCGCAAGGACGACATCCCGGTCGAGATCAACCTGACCTCGAACGCCTTCATCAGCGGCATCGAGGGCGCCAATCACCCGGTCACCCTGTACCGCAAATACGGCGTGCCCTACGTGATCTCGACCGACGACGCCGGCGTGACCCGCCATACGCTGTCGAACGAATATGTGCTGTTCGCCAGCCGCTACAAGCCGGACTATGCGGAAATGAAGCGGACCTCGTATAACAGTATCCGTTACGCCTTCCTGCCAGTGGCAGAAAAACAACGCCTGACCCGCCAGCTGGATGCGCGTTTCGCGGCCTTCGAGGCGCGCGTCGCCGGGATGACCCGCACGGCTGCCGCTGCGAAGAAGTAATCCGACAGCTGAGCGCTTGTTTGACACTTGACAGTGCCGCTTCCTCCTAAACGGGCAATCTGTGGTCATCGTGCTACAGATTGCCTGTCCTGCCTCATGGCAATTCGAATTTATAACAAATTCATTTCGTTGCCGAATTAGTCCTCTTATAATCGCGCCGCAGCATGTTTCCGTAGGTGAAAACTGTGTTGTGGGCAACCCACACGCCATCCTTACGGAGACTTATACGAATTACGTATAAATTTGTAAGCGAAATGGTATTTGTCACGCTAGATGCACTCATGCATAGTCGCCGAATGACTAAATGGAAAGTATTTCCTGGTGGTCATATCGTCAAACCGTGACTCCGGGCGCGTCATCAACCGGACATATTCAGACCTTACACTGCCGTGCCTCTGCGAAAAACGTGATCTTTTGCTAAGAATTCATGCAGGTGTAGTGCTTGCTGTTGTAGTTTTCATAATGACACTCTAGGGAGTTTTTGAATGCAATCCGCTTTTAACCAACAACCGAAGCTGCGCCTGAGCGCCATCGCGCTGGCATGCCTGGCATGCACCGGCGTCGCGCAAGCCCAGACGGCAACGTCTGACGAAGGCCAGGTTCGCTCGGAAGTTGTTATCACCGGCAAGAAACTGGGTATGGGCCTGATGGTGTTCGAAGACGCACCGAAAGCGCGTTCGACCGTCACCGCAGCGGAACTGGAAAAGCAGCGTCCGACCGGCAACGCCTATGAGGCACTGGAACTGCTGCCGGCAGTGAACAGCTACAACCACGATGCAACCGGCCTGTTCGGCGGCGGCCTGACCCTGCGCGGCTTCAACAGCGACCAGATCGGCGCCACCATCAACGGCGTGCCGGTGAACGACTCGGGTTCGTTCTCGGTGTACCCGCAAGAATACGTTGACCAGGAAAACACCTGCTCGCAGTTCGTGACCCAGGGCTCGACCGACGTCGACTCGCCGCAAGTCGGCGCGACCGGCGGTAACTTCGGCATCAACACCTGCAACCCGGAAAACAAGCAGCGCGTCCGCTTCATGCAGACCGTCGGCCAGCTGGACATGTGGAAGACCTTCATCCGCTACGACAGCGGCAAGCTGCCGGATAACCGCTCGAAGTTCTTCATCTCGGCCTCGCGCGCGATGACCGACAAGTGGAAGGGCAAGGGCGTCGCCAAGCGTGACCACGTCGACGCCGGCTTCAACTACGACTGGGATCGCTTCAACTACGTCCACGCTACCCTGCTGTGGAACGAAGCCCTGAACAACAGCATCAACAACCTGACCAAGACCGAGCTGAACACCCGTGGTTACTACTACGACACCAGCGACTTCTTCGCCGGCCACCTGACCCCGGTGCGCGGCACCGCCCAGGTCGAAGCGACCCAGAGCCCGCTGTACCACGGCCTGTACATCAACCCGTTCAAGAACGCGATCGCCTCGGCCACCGCCAAGTTCCGCCTGAGCGAAAACCTCGACCTGAAAGTGCTGCCGTACTTCTGGTATGGCTTCGGTAACGGCGGCCTGCAGCAGCGCGTCCAGCGCGAAAGCAGCGGCTTCCTGAACACCACCACCAACAAGACCACTGCAGCGGTCGACCTGAACGGCGACGGCGACACGCTCGACACCGTCATCATGGCGAACGCGTCGCACACCAACACCAAGCGTCCTGGCGTCACCTCGTCGCTGAACTACACCTGGAACAACCACAACATCCTGGGTGGCTTCTGGTACGAGCGCGCCAAGCACCGCCAGACCGGCCCGATGGTCCCGGTGACCGCCGACGGCCGTCCGGTCGATCCTTACCTGCAGATCTTCCAGATCGCCCGTCCGGACGGTTCGAAGTTCATGAGCCGCGACTGGGATACCATCTCGACCGCGTACCAGTTCTTCATCCAGGACACCATCAGCCTGATGGACGACCGCGCAACGATCAACCTGGGTATCCGTACCCCGAACATCGAGCGTGACTTCACCAACTTCGCCAGCGAAGGCAACCAGAACGCGACCTACAACATCGTCAAGAAGTACAACGATGTGCTGCCGCAGCTGGGCGCCAAGTACCGTATCGACAACGACAACCAGCTGTTCGCCTCGGTCGCCAAGAACATGAAGGCGCCGCCGAACTTCGTGTTCAGCAACGTCGGCAGCAACGTCATCCTGACCAACGGCGTCCCGAGCCTGCGTGGCGACGTGCAGGAAGAGACTTCGTGGAACACCGACATCGGCTTCCGTCACCAGAGCAACGCCTTCATCGCGACCGCGACCGCGTTCATGGTGGACTTCAAGAACCGCCAGGCGACCGCGTTCGACCCGATCACCAACACCAGCAGCTACACCAATGCTGGCAACGTGAAGAACTACGGTTTCGAGCTCGAGCTGGGTAACACTCCGGTCAACGGCTGGGCAGCCTACGGTTCCTTCGGCTACACCCGCAGCAAGATCGAAGACGACCTGCGCGTGAGCGCCACCGGTACCCTGCCGACCGCCGGCAAGGTCATGCCGCTGACGCCGAAGCTGAAGGCCGGCCTGTCGCTGGAATACTCGCAGGGCACGTTCTACGCCCGTGTGAAGGCCAAGGCAACCAGCAAGCAGGCTGGCACCCTGGTGAACGACGAATGGGCACCGGGCTACACCACCTACGGCTTCGATGCTGGCTACACCTTCGCGAACTACGGCATCTTCAAGCGTCCGAAGCTGCAGTTCAACATCAGCAACATCACCAACAAGCAGTACATCAACCCGTCGTCGCAGAGCGTCACCAACACGACCCAGTTCCCGGGCGTGACCAGTGTCGGCACCCTGCGTTACTACCTGGGCGCACCGCGCTTCGCGTCGGTCACCCTGTCGGTCGACATCTAATCGACGCCATCATGTCAGCCGCTCCCGGGCGGCTGGCTGCAGCGTGCAGTACCAAAGCAGGCCCGCAAGGGCCTGTTTTTACATTCAAACCCAGTATTGACAGAATATGATGACCGCGACCCCCACCGTCCGACTCCTTCCCCTGCTGCTTGCCATTGCGCTCGCGGGATGCGCCACCCAGGCCGTGCAAACTCCGGTCGACATCAACCTGGTTGCCATGAACGACTTCCACGGCAACCTCGAACCCAGCCGCTACACCCTGGCCAATGCGGACGGCGGCAAGGCCCAGGCGATCCGCGCCGGCGGCGTCGAAGCCGTGGCGGCAGCGCTGCAGGCCTGGCGCAAGGAAGACAAGGAGCTGCTGTTCGTCTCGGCGGGCGACCTGGTCGGCGCCAGTCCGGCGATGTCCTCGCTGTGGGCCGACGAGCCCACCATCGAGGCGATGAACATGCTCGACCTGCGCGTGAGCGCGGTCGGCAACCACGAATTCGACGCCGGCCGCAAGGAACTGCTGCGCCAGCAGAACGGCGGCTGCGATTCGCCGCGCCCTGCCAAGGCCTGCCAGATGGCCAAGGATTACCGCGGCGCGAAATTTACCTACCTGGCCGCCAACGTGGTGGACAGCGCCACCGGCAAGCCCTTCATTCCTGGCTTCCGCATCGAAGAAGTCAAGGGCATCAAGGTCGGCCTGGTCGGCGCGGTGCTGCAGGATACCCGCTCGGTCGTGATGGCCTCGGGCATCGCCGGCCTGAGCTTCGGCGACGAAGCCGAGGCGATCAACCGCGCCATCCCCGAGATGCGGCGCCAGGGCGCCGACGTGATCGTGGCGCTGGTGCACGAAGGCGGCACCACCAAGGATCACCCGACCCAGCCCGGCTGCAGCAACTTGACCGGCCCGATCGTCGGCATCGTCAGGAAGCTCGACCCGAGCATCCGCCTCGTCATCAGCGGCCATAGCCACCAGAGCTACCTGTGCAAGGTCGACGGCCGCACCGTGACCCAGGCCTCGTCCTATGGCCACATGCTGACCCGCATCGGCATGAAGGTGCAGAAGGGCGCCGGCGCCGTCGGCGAGATCAAGGTCGAGAACGTCCTGATGAAGCAGGGGGACTACCCGGCCGACGACAAGATGGCGGCCTTCATCGCGAAGCTGAAGGACAGCAGCCGCGTCGCCCTGAACCGTCCGGTGGCACGCCTGGCGTCCGCGCCGGTGCTGCGCAAGCAGAACGAAGCCGGCGAAGCGCCGCTCGGCAACCTGATCGCGGACGCCGTGCTGGCCGCGACCCGCAACCTGGGCGCCCGGATCGGCTTCATGAACGAAGGCGGCATCCGCAAGGACCTGGAAGCGGGCCCGGACAAGGTGGCCGCCTTCGGCCAGACCCAGGCCGTGCTCCCGTTCGGGAACACCCTGGTGGTGATGGACCTGAGCGGCGCCCAGATCCGTGCACTGCTCGAACGGCAGTGGAAGGAAGGCTCGTCCAGCGCTTCGATGCTGCAGGTCTCGCAGGGCTTCAGCTATACCTGGGACGAGAAGCGCCCGGTCGGCAGCCGCGTCACCGGCATCACCCTGGACGGCAAGCCGCTGGAAGACGGCAAGACCTACCGCATCGTCGCCAACAACTTCCTGGCCGAGGGCGGCGACAACTTCCCGGAGTTCGGCAAGGGCACGAACCGTCTCGAGACCGGCCTGCTGGACCTGGACGCCTTCACCGACTACCTGCGCAACACCGAAGGGCAGGGCGCCTCGCTGGCCCCTGCCGCGCCGCGCATCATCAAGACCCGATAATTGCAAACAAAGATGACCATGAAAAAACTGGCATGTGTACTCGCGCTCACGGGCGCCTTCGCATCGTTCGACGCCGCGGCCTGGGGCCGCGACGGCCACCGCGCCGTGGGCGCCATCGCCGACAAGCTGCTCAAGGGCAGCATGGCGCAGAAGCAGATCCAGGCGCTGCTGCTGCCGGGCGAGTCGCTCGAATCGATCGCCAACTGGGCCGACTGCGTCAAGGGCAGCTACTGCGGCCCGCAGACCCCGGAAATGATCGACTACGTCAACGGCAACCCGCAGCACAGCGAGTACCACTACACCGACGTCCCCTTCCAGCTCGAGAAGTACCATGAGCACGGCGTCGGGACCTCGGAAGTGGACATCGTCCAGACCCTGAAGCAGTGCATCGCCGTCCTGCAGGGCAAGACCGATCCGGCGCTGAATCCGCACAAGTTCACCAAGCGCCAGGCGCTGATCCTGCTGGCCCACTTCGCCGGCGACATCCATCAGCCGCTGCACGTGGGTGCGGCCTTCGTGAGCAAGGACGGCAAGTTCGTGGTGCCGAAGACGCACGCCGAGGTGGACGAAGCGGCGATCTTCGACTCGCGCGGCGGCAATAACCTGCTGCTGGACGACGCCAGGATCACCGCGCTGGCCGATGGCCTGATCGGCCCGGGGCAGCCGGCACCGGTGCGCGAAGGCGTCCCGAAGGCCCTGACCAAGCCTTTCCACTCCTATTGGGACAGCACTACGGTGGACTATGCCTTCCGCCGCATCCAGACCAGGACGCCGGAGCAGTTCGCCGACGCCGCGATCGCCGGCAAGCCGCAGGTCGCCACGGCCAAGGGCGACCCGATGACCTGGCCCTACCAGTGGGCCGACGACGCGCTGGTGGTCTCGAAGCTGGCCTACCAGGACGTGGTGCCGGGCAAGCTCACGCCGCAGACCAGCAAGAAAGGGGAGACCTACTACACCTTCGCGCTGGAAGTGCCGCAGAACTACCCGGTCCCGAGCTCGGCGATTGCCAAGACCCAGCTGATCAAGGGCGGTTACAACCTGGCGGCGCTGCTGCAGGCGATTTTCCCGGAACAGGGCTGATCGGCGGCCGACATGGTGGCCTGAGGTGAGCGGCGCGCGGCGATGGCGCTTCGGCTAGAATGCGGCACACCATCCGCCACCTCCAGAACCCATGAATTCCGTCCTCAAGGCCGCCTGCTGCGCCTGCCTCCTGTCTTCCTCTCCGGCCTTCGCCCAGGCCGATCCCGAACGCAATCTCCCGCTCTGGGAAATCGGCCTCGGCGGCGCGGCCCTGTCCACGCCGGCCTATCCGGGCGCCGACGAACGCGTGTCGCGCGTGCTGGTCTTTCCGAACGTGGTCTACCGCGGCAAGGTCTTGCGCGCCGACCGCTCCGGCATCGCGGCGCGCCTGTTCAGCAGCGACCGGGCGGAGCTGGACGTCGGCTTCGCCGGTGCCTTGCCGTCCGACTCGGACGAGGTCGACGAACGCGACGGCATGCCCGACCTGGGCCCGCTGGTGGAATTCGGCCCGCGCCTGAAGTTGCGGCTGGCCGACCTGGGCGGCAAGCGCAGGCTGCGCCTCGAATTGCCGCTGCGCGCCGTGATCGAAGCGCGCGGCGGGCTGCACGGCCGCGGGACCACCTTCGAGCCGCGCCTGGCCTATGAAATGGCCGGCGAACGCAGGCGCTGGACCCTGGAGGCCAATGTGTCGGCGGTGCTGGGCGACCGCAAGATCAACCGCCACTTCTACGAAGTCGCGCCGCAGTATGCGACGGCATCGCGGCCGGCCTATGCGGCCGATTCCGGACTGCTGTTGACGCGTCTCGGCCTGTTCGGCTCGCGCTACGTCAACGAGGACCTGCGCCTGTTCGGCTACCTGCGTTTCGAGAGTTACAAGGGGACGGCAAACCGTGAGAGTCCGCTGCATGTAAAGGACAGCGGCGTGTCGGGCGGGCTAGGGCTGCTGTGGACCTTCAAGCGCTCGGCGGCGCGGGCCCGCGGGACAGCAACAGTCGACCCGAGCCTGTAATAAAAAAGCCGTGCGGGGCCGCACGGCTGCGTGTACCCGGGCGGCGCAAGGCCGGCCCGGATAACGACTGAATTACTTGGTCGCGTCCTTGGCGTCCTTGCGCGCGGCCTTCTTGTCTTGCTTGGCCTGCTTGGCGTCAGCCTTGTCGGTCTTGTCTGCTGCGGATGCCGGAGTCGCTGGCGTAGCCGGGGTTGCTGGCGTAGCCGGGGACGCTGCAGTTGCCGCGGTCGTGCCGGTGCCGCCGCTGGTATCGGTGGTGCTTGCCGGGTCGGTGACGGGAGCGGTCGGCATTGCCGGCGTAGCGCTGGCAGCCGGAACTGCGGGGGTGGCCGGGGTTGCCGGCGTTGCCGGAGTGGTGGTCTGGGCGTAGGCCGAGGCAGCGGACAGAGCGACGATCAGGGTAGCAATGGTCTTCTTCATTGGTGATTCCTTTCTGGTTCGGGTTCTGGCGTACGTTATCGTGTCACCTCGGCATCTAACGGGGCGCGGATGAGGTCTGTTGACCGTCCTTACAAAGCCTTACGCTAGTCACATTTGCTAACAAACTGTGCAACACCCCGTGGCGTGAAGCAAAAAAATGGCCTGCGGAAAGCAGGCCATTTTCTGGGCGGAGTGGATCAGCGCGATTTGACGAAGGGCTTGCCCAAAGCCTTGGGCGCCACCGACTTGGCCATCAGGCCGGCCAGCACCACCACGGTCAGCACATACGGGATCATCTGGATCAGCGCACCCGGGATACGGCCCACCACCGGCAGGTCCACGCCTTCGATCTGCACCTGCACCGCGCCGAAGAAGCCGAACATCAGGCAGCCCAGCACCGTGTGCAGCGGACGCCAGTTACCGAACACCATCGCGGTCAGCGCCAGGTAGCCGGCGCCGGCCGACATGTCGCGCAGGAAGAAACCGCTCTGGACGATCGACAGGTAGGCGCCCGAGAAGGAGCACAGCACGCCGGCGATCAGCATCGCGGTGTAGCGGGTGCGCTGCACCGGGACGCCGGCCGCGTCGGCCGCGTGCGGGTTTTCGCCGCAGGCGCGCAGGCGCAGGCCGAAGCGGCTGTGGTAGAGCACCCAGTGCACCAGCGGCAGCAGCAGGAAGGCGAGATAGACCAGCACGGTGTGGCCGCCGATCACGCTGCCGTACAGCCAGCCGATGAAGGGAATGTCGGCCAAGGCCGCGGTGCCCGGCAGGACGATGTCGGCCAGGCGCGCTTCGCCCAGGTCCGGCGTGCGGCCGCCCTGTTGGAAGAAGTACTGGGCCACCACGAAAGTCAGGCCGCTCATGGCGATGTTGATCGCCATGCCCGCGACCAGCTGGTTGCCCTTCTGGGTGATCGAGACGAAGGCCTGCACCATCGCGAGGGCGACGGATACGAGGATGCCGGCGGCGATGCCCAGCCACGGGTCTTGATAGGCGTAGGCGACGCCGGCCGACACGAAGGCCGAGGCGAGGATCTTGCCCTCGAGGCCGAGGTCGATCACGCCGCTGCGCTCGGCGAACAGGCCGGCCATGGCTGCGAAAATCAGGACCGGCGCATTGCGGATCATCGTGACGACGATACCGGCTAACTGGAAGTCTTCCATGGCTGCTTAACCTTTACGAGCATTGATCAGTTTGAGGACCGCCGGCGCGTACAGGTTCTCCATCGCGCCGCAGAACAGGATGATCAGTCCCTGGATGAAAATGAAGGTCTCCTGCGGGATGTTCGGCTTTTCCAGCGAGAGGTCGAAACCGCCCTGGATCAGGGCGCCGAACAGCACCGACGACAGGAAGATGCCGACCGGGTTCTGGCGGCCCATCAGGGCGATCGCGATGCCGATGAAGCCGGCGCCGGCAGGGAAGTTCAGGCTCAGGTAGTGGGTCGAGCCGAGGATCGAGTTGACCGCGGCCAGGCCGGCCAGCGCGCCCGAGATCAGCATCGCGACGATGATCATGCGGCTGATGCGCACGCCGGCGTAGTGGGCCGCGTGCTGGTTCAGGCCCGTGGCCTGCAGCTTGTAGCCCCAGGGCGAACGCCCCATCATGACGCCATAGATCACCAGCGCGGCGATCGCCAGGAAGAAGCCGATGTTCAGCGGGGTGTCGCCCAGCACCGGGAACCACTCGCCCAGGCGCGGCATCCATGCGGCTTCGCTGAATACGCGGCTGGCCGGATTCTGGTCGCCTTCGGGGATCAGTTTCAGGATCAGGAAGTTCATCAGGCTGGCGGCGATGAAGTTGAACATGATGGTCGTGACCACCACGTGGCTGCCGCGCTTGGCCTGCAGGTAGCCCGGCAGGAAGGCCCAGCCGGCGCCGAACACGGCGCTGGCCACCATCGCCAGCGGAATCAGCAGCCAGGGCGAGAGCGAGGCATCGAAGGCCAGCATGGCCAGGGTTAGGCCCAGGCCGCCCAGGTACATCTGGCCTTCGGCGCCGATGTTGAACAGGCCGGCCTTCATCGCCACCGAGACTGCCAGGCCGGTGAAGATGAAGGTGGAGGCGTAGAACAGGGTGTAGCTCAGGCCTTCCGGATTGATGACGGCGCTGTTGATCAGGATCTGCAGCGATTCGATCGGGCTTTCGCCCAGCAGGTGGATGACGAGCGCCGCCACCAGCAGCGCCGACAGCAGGTTCAGGACCGGCAGGACGAAGCCCGATGCCCAGCGTGGGAGTTCAGTCGTTTTCATTGGAGCTTAGTGCTTGTGCATCCCGCCCATCAGCAGGCCGATGCGGGTAGTGTCGAATTCGTCGACGTTCAGTTCACCCGTGATGCGGCCGCTGGAGACGACCACGATACGGTCGGCCAGCGCGCGCACTTCTTCGAGTTCGGTCGAGACCAGCAGGATCGCCACGCCTTCGTCGCGCAGGCGCAGCAGCTGGGTGTGGATGCTTTCGATGGTGCCGATGTCGACGCCGCGGGTCGGCTGGCCGACCAGCATCAGCTTCGGTGAGGCCGACACTTCGCGCGCGATCACGACCTTCTGCTGGTTGCCGCCCGAGAGCAGGCCGATGCGCAGGTCCGGATTCTTCGGACGCACGTCGAAGGCTTCCAGCAGGTGCGCGCAGCGCTTGGCGATGGCCTCGAAGTCGAACAGGCCCAGCTTGTTCCTGACCCGGTCCTGGTAGCCGAACACGGTGTTCTGCATGACCGAGAAATCCTTGATGACGCCGTCGCGCAGGCGGTCTTCCGGCACGTGGCCGATGCCGAGCTCGCGGAACTCGGCGGGCAGGCCGTCGGCGTTCGAGCGGCGCGCGTAGGGCAGTTCCTTGCCGAGGAATGCGAGCTTGCCGGAGGTCGGCAGGCGCATGCCCGACAGGATTTCCATCAGTTCGCTCTGGCCGTTGCCCGACACGCCGGCAATGGCGACGATCTCGCCGGCGCGCACGATCAGGTCGATGTCGGCCAGCAGCTTCACTTTATTCTTGTCTTCCAGCTGGAGGTTCGAGACCTGCAGCACCGGCGCGCCCGGATTGAAAGGCTTGCGCGGCAAATTGCCCTCGATCGGGCGGCCGACCATCATGTTGGCCAGCTGTTCCTTCGAGGTGTCGCGGGTGGCGACGGCGCCGGCCACGCGGCCCGCGCGCATCACCGTCACCTGGTCGGTGATCTCCATGATCTCGCCCAGCTTGTGGGTGATCAGGATGATGGTCTTGCCCTGTTCCTTGAACAGCCGCAGGATCTCGAACAGCGAGGCGGTTTCCTGGGCGGTGAGGACGGCGGTCGGCTCGTCCAGGATCAGGATCTCGGCGCTGCGGTAGATCTGCTTGAGGATCTCGACGCGCTGCTGGGCGCCCACCGACAGGTCGTGGATGGTGGCGAGCGGGTCGACGTCGAGGCGGTAGCGGGCGCAGATCTCGCGCAGCTTTGCCTCGGTTTCCTTGCGCTTGGCAGCCAGCTTGAATCCGCCCTCGGTGCCGAGCATGACGTTGTCGAGCACGGTCATGTTCTCGACCAGCATGAAGTGCTGGTGGACCATGCCGATGCCCATGGCGATGGCTTCCTGCGAGGTGCGGATCTGGCGTTCCTGCCCGTCGATCAGGAGCTGGCCGCTGTCGGCGTTGTAGTAGCCGTACAGGATGCTCATGAGGGTGGACTTGCCCGCGCCATTCTCGCCGATCACGCCGTGGATCGAGCCTTTGGCGATCGAGAAGCTGACATCAGCGTTCGCCTGCACGGCCCCGAAGGCCTTGCTGATGTTGCGAAATTCTACGGCTGGCTGCATTGCGATCAGTATTAAGTAAGTGTTCTTCATTCAAAAGCGCGCCGGGCCGGGGTCACCGGCGCGGCGCGCTTTTTCATGGGGATGGGGGAATCAGACCGGGCAGCTGCCTGCGGCGCGGTAGTCGATGACCTTGATCTTGCCGTTGATGATGTCGGTGCGCACGGCGTTCACGCGCTTTTCCATCTCCGGCGAGACCACCTTGCGGTTGTCCTTGTCCAGGACCCAGTCCACGCCGCCTTCCTTCAGGCCCTTGTGGGTGACGCCGGCTTTCCAGCTGCCGTTCTTCATCGCCATGAAGGAGTCGTAGACGGCGATGTCCACGCGCTTGACCATCGAGGTCAGCATGCTGCCCGGGTGCAGGTAGTTCTGGTTCGAGTCGACGCCGATCGCCAGCTTGCCCTTGGTCTTGGCCATCTGCAGCGCGCCCATGCCGCTGCCGCCGGCCACCGCGAACACGACGTCGGCGCCGCGGTCGAACTGGGCACGTGCCAGTTCGCCGCCCTTGGCCGGATCGTTCCAGGCCGCGGCGGTGGTGCCGACCATGTTCTGCATGATCTCGATCTTCGGATACTGGGCTTTGGCACCCTGGGTGTAGCCGCAGGCGAAGGCGCGGATCAGCGGGATGTCCATGCCGCCGACGAAGCCCAGCTTCTTCGACTTGGACGCCATGGCGGCGGCCACGCCGACCAGGTAGGAGCCTTCTTCTTCCTTGAACATCACCGAGTTGATGTTGTTACCCTTGGCGATGCTGTCGATCAGTACGAAGCGCACGTTCGGGAATTCCTTGGCGACCTTCTGGACTGCCTGGGTCTGCGAGAAACCGATCGCGGCGATCAGGTCGACCTTCTTGCGCGCGAGGCCGCGCATCACCTGCTCGGCCTGGGTATCGCTGTTGGCCTGCACTTCGAGGACCTTGATGCCGGTCTCTTTCGAGAAGCGCTGCAGGCCTTCGAAGGCCGACTGGTTGAACGATTTGTCGAACTTGCCGCCCGCATCGTAGACCATGCCGAACTTCGGTGCGGCCGGTGCTGCTGCAGCGGCGCTGCCGGCGACGCACAGCGCCGCAATGGTCATGGTGAGTTGCTTGAGTTTCATGAATGAGGCTCCTGGAATTTCGATATTGTACCCGGCACAAGAGGTCGCTTGGAACGGGCTGCGCAAGCTGCATCGCCAAGGGCGCAAGGGCCGGACAATGCGAAGCGCATTGTGTCAGCCGTACGGCGCACGAGGGGTTACGATTTGTATCGCGTGAATTTTCTCTCGACAGCGCTTGCTAGCATGTAGCTCATCTGCAACATCCATACAGCTACTTACGACAGGTCTGGAGCCAAAATCCGCCGCGAGGCCGCGCAATCAAGGGAAATCCGGGTATACGCAGCTCAGCCTGTCAAATATGCATCAAGCGACATATTGATGACAAATACGATTTTACTTGGCAATTTATACCAAGGAAATATAACTGTTGATAATTTTCAGCAATTATTTTGCTATGGCGCTCATCGTGTCGGCAGCCGGCACCGCCAGCGGGGCCTCTTCGGCCGGCTTGGGACCGACTTCCTTGCCGACTTCGGCCTGCAACACCGGCGTGTCGGCCGCGGGGAGTTGGGGCGTGGCGACCGGTTTCTTGAACTGGCGCGTCAGGAAGCTGGCGATCAGGGCCTGGGTCGCTTCCATGTAGGGGATGCTCATGTGGTCCGAGCCGGGCACGGTGTCGTCGCCCACCAGCGTGGCCAGCTTTTCCACCAGCTGGTCGGTGTGCGAATGCGGCACCACGTCGTCCTGGGCGGCGCGCAGCACATAGGTCGGGGCCTTGAGCGAGGGCGCGTACTTGATCGACTCGAAGCGGTGGCGCAGCATGTACTCGATCGGGATCACGCGGAAGCGGCGCTTGGCGATGGCCAGGATCGAGTCGTAGGGCGTGATCAGGACCACCGAGTGCACCGGACGTTCCTTCGCCACCTGTACCGCAACGCCCGAGCCCAGGCTGCGGCCGACCAGTGCGATGCGCGCGGCATCGACCTGGCCGAGGGCGGCGAGCCAGTCGAACAGGGTGCAGCCGTCTTCGATCATGTGGATCTCGGCCGGCACGCCGTGGGACTGGCCGTAGCCGCGGTAGTTCATGGCCAGCACGGTCATGCCGGGGAACAGCTTGCCGGCGTCGCGCGCGACCCAGGACACTTCCTCGGAGCGGCCGCCGAAGTACATCACCGCGGGACGCGGTCCGGGTACGAGCGGGGTGAGCAGCCAGCCGGACAGGCGGGTGCCGTCCTTGGCGCGCAGGACGATCGGGCGGGTCCGGTGCCCGGTGCTGCGCGGGCTTTCGACTTCGGGGGTGATGCAGGGATTGAACACGAGCCGGCGCTGGTTGGCCGCCAGGGCGGCGCTCAGGGTCAGCCATAAAAAACTGGCAAATCCCGTGATCCCCGCCGCCATTTTCTTTGATGTGTCCATGGTTCCAGTCTACCCCCGCCGCAGACATTTGTTCTGTGCGGCACTTCGCTAAGTGGGACGCGATATGGATGAGATGTGGAACAGTTGGCTTATTACAACATCAGGCGGCCCCCCCGGCTTCACTGCGGGGCGTGCAGCGTGGACGGACCCGCGGCGACGTACTGTTCGACGTCGGGCGCGCTGTGGTCGATGCGGACGTCGGCCTGGTTGGCATGGACGCCCGCTTCGGCATGCGTGCCGCTGCCCGACATCTGCTTGCTCAGGTATTCCGAGGCCAGCACGCCGGCCGCCGACAGCGCCGTCAGCGCCAGCGAGCCGCCGCGCGCATGGCTGCCCTGGCGGCGCAGCACCAGGTTGGCTGCGCCCACGAGGAGGGCGGCGCCGGTGAGGGCGGCATGCAGCTGGCCTTCGCGCTTGGCCTCGCCCTGCGGCTTGTCGGCCACGTAGTCGGCCACGCCGGCGGCGCTGGCCGCCAGTCCGCCGACGATGCCGGCGCCCATGCTCAGGTAGGAAGCCTTGGCATAGTCATCGTCGCCGGTGGCGCTGTGCATGGCGTCGAGGATGAAGCCGAAGGGAATGAGGACGGCCGGCGCCGCGCTCAGGATCGAATGCAGAGGTTGGCCGGCGATGGTGATCTTGTTCATGGCATGCTCCTGGCGTTGGTTGCTGTCGGGATGAGTGTGGCATAGGGTGGGGGAGGGGAACGCACGATACCGGCGCTTCCCTTCCTCGTTAGCCCAAGAACGTCGTTCCGGCGAAGGTGAACTGCCACTAGAAAGTTGGACAGCAAATGTTCACTTTCGAGGGGTAGATGGTTAAGTACACGAAGAAGACCAAGCTCAAGGTCATCAAGCAGTATTTGGATGGGCAGCTCGGATATCACCGGCTGTCAGTCAAGCTCGGCATACCCGCCTTCACGATCCGGCGTTGGGTAGATGCGTATCGGTTGCACGGCGATGAATCGTTCGAGAGGCGCCGGGACCATTACCCTGCCGAGTTCAAGCTGTTGGTGCTTCAGCACATGTGGGACAATGGAGCCACGATCAATCAGACGGCTGCGTTCTTCAATATTCCTCATCCGGACAGTATTCGCACCTGGGCGAAGCGATACGACGAGGGAGGTAGCGAAGCACTGGGCCGTATAGAAACCGCTGTTCCAGCTATGCCGACTCGACTGCCGCCACCCGACGATAAACCCGTGCACGAACTCACGCGCGAAGAGCTGCTCAAGCGCGTCGAGTACTTGCAGATGGAGGTTGCCGTCCTAAAAAAGCTGGAAGCCTTAACTCAAGCGAAGAAAGCTGCTGCGCAGAAAAAGCGCAAGTAGTGCACGAGTTAAGGCAGTCCTACCCCGTTGTGGCGCTGCTGAAGGTTGTGAAACTGGCTCGTAGTACGTTCTACGCTTGGGATGCGGCGCGCAAGATGCCGGACAAGTACGCGAAGGCCAAAGAGCTGATCAAGCAGATCTACGAAGATCACAAGGGGCGCTATGGCTATCGTCGTATCGCAATCGCACTACGCGCGCACGACATCCATCTGCACGCAAATACGGTGCAGCGCCTGATGGCTAAGCTCGAGCTGAAATCAACACAACGGATTAAACGATACAGATCGTTCAAGGGACATGTCGGCATTGTCGCGCCTGACCGACTGCAGCGCGATTTCAAGGCCGAGGCACCAAATCAAAAATGGGTAACCGACGTGACCGAGGTGAAGGTCGGTGACGAAAAGGGTTACCTGTCGACCGTCAAAGATCTGTGCACACGTGAAATCGTAGCTTATGAACAGAGCTTACGTCCGACGATGGACATGGTGATGTCGATGATGAAGAAGGCCTTGTCTACGCTTAGGTCAGGAGAGACGCCAATCCTGCACTCGGATCAGGGATGGCACTACCAGATGCCCGATTTCCGTAAGCTTCTGAGCGACCGCAACGTGTTGCAGAGTATGTCCCGTAAGGGTAACTGCCTTGATAACGCAGCGATGGAAAGCTTCTTTGCAGTGTTCAAGACCGAATGTTTTCACAAGCAGAAATTCGACAGCATGGATGCGTTGCGCAGCGCCATCGACGAGTACATCCAGTACTACAACACGCAGCGCATTAGTACCGTCTTGGGCGGCCTGACCCCATCACAATGCAGGGCCAGGCACGCTCAAGTAGCTTAAAATCAGTGTCCAGCTTTTGTGTGGCAGTTCAAGGCCGGAACCCAATTTTGCATGCGTTCCGACTACGGATGCGTTTAGCGGCACGCGGCGAACTTGGGTTCCCGCCTTCGCGGGAACGACGGGCGAGGGGAGCGGGCCAGCGCGAAGGCAGTCACGTCCCGGCTCGATCTAGTAAGATCGTCCATTCCGGCATTCGCCACACCGACATCGGAGACCTCGTGCACTACCTGCTCATGTATGACCTCGCCCCCGACTACCTCGAACGCCGCGCTGAATTCCGCGACGAGCACCTGAAACTGGCCTGGGAGGCGCAGGCACGCGGTGAACTGGTGATCGCCGGCGCGCTGGCCGATCCCGCCGACCGCGCCGTCCTGATGTTCAGCTGCGACACACCGGAACCGGTCCAGATGTTCGCCGCCCAGGACCCCTACGTCACCCACGGCCTGGTGCGCGCTTTCCACGTACGCCAGTGGAATACGGTGGTCGGGGACACGGCCTTCACCCCGGTCCGCCCCGGCTGATTTATCGCTGGCAAATTTGTACTGAACAGGTAACATTGCCCGGCTTTCAAACTGAGCCGGAGAGTTCATGCAATCTGCCGTCAACCTGTGGCCGCTGCTCGGCGTCGCGGTCATCGTCGCCGGGTTCCTGCTGCGCGCGCACCCCGTGTTGGTGGTGGTCGCCGCCTGCGGCGTCACCGGCTTTGCCGCCGCCATGCCGCTCGAGGCCATCCTCGCCTCGCTTGGCACCGCCTTCGTCAAGACCCGCAACCTGCCCCTGATCCTGCTGCTGCCGCTGGCCGCGATCGGCTTGCTCGAGCGCGCCGGCCTGCGCGAGCGCGCCCAGGCTGCGATCGCCAAGGTCCGCTCGGCCACCGCGGGGCGCCTGCTGATCGTCTACCTGTTCGCGCGCGAGACCTCGGCGGCGGTGGGTCTCACCAGCCTGGGCGGCCAGGCGTCGATGGTGCGGCCGCTGGTGGCGCCGATGGCGGAAGCCGCGGCCGAAACGCAGTACGGCGATCTGCCCGACCACCTGCGCTACCGCATCCGCGCCATGTCCGCCGCCACCGACAACGTCGGCCTGTTCTTCGGCGAAGACATCTTCGTGGCCTTCGGCGCCATCGTCCTGATGCAGACCATCCTGAACGCCGAGGGCATCGCGGTCGATCCGCTGCACATGGCGCTGTGGGGCATCCCGACCGCCATCACCGCCTTCATCATCCATGCCTGGAACCTGCGCCGGCTCGACGCCCAGATTCGCCGCGAGATGGGCAAAGCATGATCACGCTCGAATTTTTCTACCTGCTGGTCGGCTTGCTGTTCGTGGCGGTCGCCGTCATGAACCTGCGTGACCGCAGCAATCCGCGCCGCTTCACGACCGCGCTGTTCTGGGGCCTGTACGCGCTGCTCTACCTGGCGGGCGAGCGCCTGCCGCCAAGCTTCGTCGGCGCCCTGATGATCCTGATGGCGCTGGTGGCCGGCTTCAAGGGTGTCACTGCGGGCAAGCCGGCCGTGCTGCCCGAGGAGGAGCGCCGCGCCTCCAGCCAGCGCCTTGGCAACCGCCTCTTCATTCCGGCGCTGCTGCTGCCGCTGGTGACCATGCTGGGCGCCACCCTGTTCAAGGATGTGCAGGTCGGCGGCCTGCCCCTGCTCGAGCCCAAACACCTGACCCTGGTCAGCCTCGGCGTCGCCGCCCTGGTGGCGCTGGGCGCGGCCTGCTGGCTCACGCGCGCCACGCCGCTGCAGGGCGTGCGCGAGGCGCGCCGCCTGGTCGATGCGATGAGCTGGGCCGTGGTGCTGCCGCACATGCTGGCGGTGCTCGGCCTGCTGTTCACCGAGGCGGGCGTCGGCAAGGCAGTGGCGCACGTGACGACGTCCTATATCGACATGGATGCGCGCTTCGTCGCGGTGGCGGTGTTCTGCATCGGCATGGCCCTGTTCACGGTCGTGATGGGCAACGGCTTTGCCGCCTTCCCGGTGATGGCGGGCGGCGTCGGCATCCCGGTGCTGGTCGGCGTCTATGGCGCCAACCCGGCCGTGATGGCGGCGATCGGCATGTTCAGCGCTTATTGCGGTACATTGATGACGCCGATGGCGGCCAACTTTAATATCGTGCCGGCGGCGCTGCTCGACCTGCCCGACAAGAATGCCGTGATCCGGGCGCAGATCCCGACGGCGCTGCCGCTGCTGGTGGCCAACATCTTCCTCTTGTACTTCCTGATGAACCAATGATCAAGACTGTCCTGCTCACCGGTTTCGAACCCTTCAACAAGGCGAGCATTAATCCTGCGTGGGAAGCCGTGCGCGCGCTGGAGGGCTGGTGCGGTCCGAACTTCCGGGTCGAGGTGCGCCAGCTGCCCTGCGTGTTCGACGAAGCCAACGACGCGCTTGCCGCGCTGGTGGACGAGCTGTATCCGGACATCGTCATCGCCGTCGGCCAGGCCGGCGGACGCGCCGAGATCTCGGTGGAGCGGGTGGCGATCAATGTCGACGACGCGTCCATCCTGGACAACGCCGGCCGGCAGCCGGTCGACCGGCCCATCCGTGAAGACGGACCGGCAGCCTATTTCAGCACGCTGCCGATCAAGGCAATGGTGGCGGCGATGCGGGACAAGGGCTTGACGGCGGGGGTGTCGCAGACCGCGGGCACCTTCGTGTGCAACCACGTGTTCTACGGCCTGATGCACCACACGGCGGGCAAGCCGGTGAAAGCGGGATTCATCCACGTGCCCTTCCTGCCGGAGCAGGCCGAGGGAAGGGCGGACAATCCTCCGTCGATGCCGCTGGCGGACATCATCGCGGGGATCAGGATTGCGGTCGAGACGGCGCTGACCGTGGAACGCGACGTGGCGCAGCCCGGCGGGGCGACTCACTGAGCCGCCCGCCGGGCTGCGCCACGACGCTTACTTCAGCAAATTAACGCTTTTCCTGCAGCTTCTCGCCAGCGCGCTCCAGGGCGGCGCCGGTCTTGTCGCCCACCTTGTCCGAAGCAGCCTTGACTTCGGCAGCGGCTTCCTTCGATTCCTGCTTCACTTCGGCGCCGGCTTCGCGGACGTTCTCGCCAGTCTTTTCGGCAGCTCGCTCGATGTTCTCGCCGGCGCGGTCGGCGGCGGCATCCACGCGTGCGGCTGCGTTTTCGGTCGCGTTCTCGACGTTCTGTGCGGCTTCCTTGGTTTCCTGGGCAGCGTTGGCAGCGGCGTTGTCGACTGCAGCGCCGGCTTCCTGTGCCGGGCCCATGTTCGGGTTGTCGTCGGCCTTCTTGCAACCGGTGGCGGTCAGGGCGACGGCGAGCATCAGGGCGGTAATGGTGGCGGTGTTTTTCATGGTGTGCTCCTTGTAAAAGGGTTTAAGTTATTCATCTTTTGACAAGAGTTTGCACGAGTGCGCCGTCGAGAACGGTGCGCAAAGTAACGCAGAACAAAGAAAAACTTGCCCGTTACACAAAATTAATCGAAACGGGTGTTGCAATCGGTTTTCTCGAAGGGCGTGCGCCTTGGAGTGCGAGCTTGAGGGATGTTAGGATGAATCAATGGACCGACGAAACGACTACAAGACTGCACTGCTCATCGATGCCGCCATCCACGAAGCGGCCAGCGAAGGCCGGCCCCATGCCGCGACCGAACTGGCGAAGATGGGCGTTCCGCTCGACACCACGATGCGGGTGCTGACCCGCCCGGCCGACCGGCGCCACCAGATCGCCTCGCTCAGCACGGTGGCGGTCGAGCTCAAGCGCCAGTAAGGACCTCTCCCTCTGGGAACAGGATGTTCAGGAAGGCGCGCACCACCGGCGCATCGCCCTCCACCGGATAGCTGATGTAGAGATTCGCCGAAGGCGGGTTGGTCCTGATCGGCAGGAAGCGCACGCCCGGCCAGCCGATCCGGCTGGTCGTCTGGGGCAGCAGCGCCACGCCCAGGCCGGCACCGACCATGGCCAGCAGGGTTTGCGGCTCGGCCGCTTCCTGGAAGATGGTCGGCTGGAAGCCGGCATTGACGCAGCACTGGATCAGGTAGCGCGGCTCGGCCGACTGGTCCAGGTGCAGGGTCAGCATCGGCTCGTCCGCGATGTCCATCAGTTCGATGGCGTCGTTCTGGGCCAGCGGATGCTTCTCGTTGATCGCCACGCACACGTTCTCGCGCGAGCACAGGTCCTGGCGCAGCTTGGCCTGCTTCAGCACGTCCTGCTCGATGCGCGGCTCGCGCCAGAAACCCACGTCGATCTGCTTCGCACGCAGCGCTTCCCACTGGTCGTTCGGGCCGAGCTCGTGGATGGTCCAGGTCACGCGCGGATATTGACTCTGGAACTGTTCGAGCAGGGCCGGGATCGGACCCCACATGGCCGAGCCGACGATGCCCACGCGCAGGCGGCCCACTTCGCCGCGGTCGATCTGGCGGATGGTGTCGATCGTCATGCGCATCTTGCCCAGCAGCTCGGCCGCCTCGCTCATCAGGGCCTTGCCCGCCACCGTCAGCTCGAAGCTGCGCGTGGTGCGGGTGAACAGGCGCACTCCGAGTTCGCTCTCCAGCTTCATGATCTGCTGGCTCAGCGGCGGCTGCGAGATGTGCAGGCGCTCGGCCGCGCGGCTGAAGCTCTTTTCTTCCGCCACCGCCAGGAAGTAGCGCAGCTGTTTCAGGTCGATCGACATCGTGCGCGGGTCAGCCGTTCAGGGCCACGGCCAGGCGCGCGCCGACCAGCGCGTTGTGCTTGACCAGCGCGATGTTGGTTGCCAGGCTGCGGCCCTGCGTGAGCTCCTTGATGCGCGCCAGCAGGAAGGGCGTCACCGCCTTGCCTTTCACGCCCTGCGCCTCCGCTTCGCCCAGCGCCTGGGCGATGATGGCGTCGATTTCCTCGCCCGGCATGGCGGATTCCGCCGGCACCGGATTGCTGACCACCACGCCGCCCGCCAGGCCGAGCTGCCACTTGGTGCGGATGAAGGCCGCCTGTTCTTCGGGCGTATCGAGCTGGAAGTCGGCATTGAAGCCGCTCTCGCGGGTGAAGAAGGCCGGGAAGCCGGGCTGGCCGACGCTCACCACCGGCACGCCCTGGGTCTCCAGGTATTCGAGGGTCAGGCCGATGTCGAGGATGGACTTCACGCCGGCGCAGACCACGGCCACGCTGGTCTGGGCGAGTTCCTGCAGGTCGGCCGAGATGTCGAAGCTGGTCTCGGCGCCGCGGTGCACGCCGCCGATGCCGCCGGTGACGAAGACCTCGATGCCGGCCAGCCGGGCGCAGATCATGGTCGCGGCCACGGTGGTGGCGCCCAGGCGCTGTTGCGACAGCACGTAGGCCAGGTCGCGGCGGCTGACCTTCATCGCGTCTGGCGAGGAGCCGAGCAGCTCGAGCTGCTCGTCGGACAGGCCGACGCAGATCTTGCCGCCGATGATGGCGATGGTGGCCGGCACGGCGCCGGCGTCGCGGATGAGCTGTTCGACTTCACGCGCGGTCTGCACGTTCTGCGGGTAGGGCATGCCGTGCGAGATGATGGTCGATTCGAGCGCGACGACGGGTTTGCCGGCAGCGCGCGCGGCCGCCACTTCGGGCGAGAACAGGAGGAAGGATTGCATGCTCAGTCCAATACGGTATCAAGAGGGGTGGCATCGAAATGGCCGGGTTCGAGCGCCGGGCAGACGGTCTGCTCGCACTCGATGGTCATGGCGGACAATTGCAGGCCGCGGCGGCAGGCCAGGCCGAGATCGGTCTCGCCGCTGTGCAGCGACCAGCACACGGCGGCGGCGAAGGCATCGCCCGCGCCGGTGACGTCGACGACATTGACCGCCGGCGCGTCCAGGCGCATCACCCCGCCGGGGGAGGTATACATGACGCCGCAGGCGCCGCGCGTGACGATCAGGTCCTGCACGCCCTGGCGCTGCAGTTCGAGGCAGGCCGCGCCGATGGCGGCGTCGCCGTCCAGCGCACGGCCGACGCGGGTCGCCAGTTCGCCTTCGTTCAGGATCAGGAGGCGCAGGCCGGACAGGTTCTCGGGCAGGCGCGCCATCTTTGGTTCGGACACGGCCACCAGCACCAGCGCAAGACCGTCGCGCGCCGTGTCGGCGAGCAGGGCGGCGATGCTGTCGAGCGGGAGATTCAGGTCGGCGACGACCAGCGCGGCGCTGGCGCGCTGCTGCTGGCGCGTCGCCAGGAAGGCCGGGCTCAGGCTGTCGTTGAGGGCCATGTCGGCCAGTGCCACCACCATCTCGCCGTCCTGGTCGAGCACCGCGGTATAGGTGCCGCTGCTGACGCCGTCCAGGCGCAGGGCGCCGCGGGTGTCGATGCCGGCGTCTTCGGCGTGGGCCAGCAGGGCGCGGCCCGAAGCGTCGTTGCCGACCGCCGTGATCAGCGCCACCGGCGCCCCCAGGCGCGCCAGGTTCTCGGCGATGTTGCGGGCCACGCCGCCGAAGGATTCATCCTGGGTGGCCGGATTCGAGGTGCCGAGCGCGAGTTTCCTGATGCTGCGCAGCTTGCGGTCGAGGTTGGAAGCGCCGATGCACAGGACCGGGCGCTGGTCCGGCAGCACGTAGGCGCGCCCCAGGATGCGGCGTTCGCGCACCAGGGTGGCGATGTAGTTGGCCACGGCCGAGCGCGACAGCCCCAGCTGGGTCGCAAGGTCCTGCTGCGAAATGAAGGGATTCGCGCGGATCAGCTCGTACAACTGTTCTTTCTTGGGCAGCTCGGTCACGGTCGTTGGTCTTGGTTTAAACAATTGTTCATCGATACTAGACAAATGTTTGACGGGTGTCAAAGCATATCCGGATGCTGTATCCGCATGTCAACAATACACCGTTTGATTTATTTTATAAACCAATAAATCGCCAAGAAAAATGGTATTTGCCATACATATTGGCCCTCATGCATAGTTATAATATTCCGGCTGATATGTGCACTCTTCTGTAGCAACAATCCTGCCAGCCTTCTCACCACTCCCCCGATTCGTACACAAGGACGACCATGTTCAGCAACACCCCATTTGAAGCAGCAGAAGTCATCAAGGCCCGCAAACCCGGTTTCGCGCCGCGCGCCGCACTGATCCTGGGCTCGGGCCTGGGTGTGCTGGCCGAGCAGATGCTTGACGCGGTCTCGATCAGCTACGCCGACCTGCCGGGCTTCCCGATCAGCACCGTGCACGGCCACGCGGGCGAACTGGTGCTGGGTACCCTGGCCGGCGTGCCGGTGGTGTGCATGAAGGGCCGCGGCCACTTCTACGAAGGCTATGGCGCGGCCGTGATGACCTCCGCCGTGCGCACCTTCAAGCTGATCGGCTGCGAGATGCTGCTGGTGACCAATGCCGCCGGCTCGCTGCGTCCCGAAGTGGACGCGGGCAGCGTCGTGGTCCTGAGCGACCACATCAACCTGCTGCCGGGCAGCCCGATGGCCGGCCCGAACGACGACCGCTTCGGCCCGCGCTTCTTCAGCATGGCCAATGCCTATGACGCCGAACTGCGCGCCATGATCAAGGAAACCGCGGCAAGCAAGGGCATCACCCTGAACGAAGGCGTGTACCTGGCCTGCCCGGGCCCGAACTTCGAAACCGCCGCCGAAATCCGCGCCTTCAAGGCGCTCGGCGCCGACGTGGTCGGCATGTCGGTGGTGCCGGAAGTGATCTCGGCACGCCACTGCGGCCTGAAGGTCGCCGGCATCTCGGCCATCACCAACCTGGCCGAAGGCCTGACCCCGTTCCCGCTGTCGCACGAGCAGACCCTGAAGTACGCCGCGGTCGCGGCCAAGGATCTGGTCACCCTGATCCATTCCTTCATCGAGCGCCTGGGCGCCACCCCGCGCAGCGCCGCTTAATCAACTAGCGAGATTCCATGTCACGCGCATTCATCCTCCTGCTTGACTCGTTCGGCCTGGGCGCCTTGCCCGATGCCGACAAGTACGGCGACGCAGGCGCCAACACCTTCGGCCACATCGCCGCATGGGCAGCGAAAGAGGGCAAGCCGATGGCGCTGCCCAACCTCGAGCGCCTCGGCCTGGCGGCCGCCGCGCACAAGGCCAGCGGCGAATGGGCCGCGGGCTTCGGCCAGCGCGACGGCTTCAGCGGCGCCTGGGGCGTCGCGCGCGAGCAGTCGACCGGCAAGGACACGCAGAGCGGCCACTGGGAAATCGCTGGCGTGCCGGTGCTGTTCGACTGGGGCTACTTCCCGAAGACCGTGCCGTCCTTCCCGAAAGAACTCACCGACAAGCTGCAGGAGCTGACCGGCGTTCCCGGCTGGCTCGGCAACTGCCACGCCTCCGGCACCACCATCATCGACGAGCTGGGCGACGAGCACGTCGCCAGCGGCAAGCCGATCCTGTACACCTCGGCCGACTCGGTGCTGCAGATCGCCGCGCACGAAGAGCACTTCGGCCTCGAGCGCCTGTACGAAGTCTGCGAAGCGGCGTATGAGCTGGTCAAGCCCTACAACATCGGCCGCGTGATCGCGCGTCCCTTCCTGGGCGAGAATGGCAAGTACAAGCGCACGGCCAATCGCCACGACTACGCCGTGCCGCCAACCGCGCCGACCCTGCTCGACCACGTCAAGGACGCGGGCGGCGAAGTCATCGCACTGGGCAAGATCAGCGACATCTTCGCGGCCCAGGGCGTGACCCAGCTGATCAAGGGCGCCGACAACATGGCCCTGTTCGACCGCCTGGTCGAAGTGGCCGATACCGCGCCTTCGAAGTCGCTCACTTTCGTGAACTTCGTCGACTTCGACATGCACTTCGGCCACCGCCGCGACGTCGCCGGCTATTCCAATGCACTGCACGAGCTGGACGCGCGCCTGCCGGAGTTCATGGCCAAGCTGCAGGATGGCGACCTGGTCGTCATCACCGCCGACCACGGCTGCGACCCGACCGCGCCGGGCTCGGACCACACCCGCGAGCATATCCCGATGATCTTCTTCGGCCCGAAGGTCGCTCCGCAGGAACTGCCGATTGCATCCACTTTCTCTGATATCGGCGCCACCCTTGCCAAGCACCTTGGCGTCAAACCACTTTCGAACGGAACCGCACTGCTATGACCCAGCCCCTGGATTTCAAACGTAATACCGCCGTCGGCCTCGACCTCGGCCTGGTCAAGCACGTCAAGGTGAACCGCAACGCGGCCGACCGCCGTGCCGCCAGCCTGGCCAACCGCCGCACCGTCAAGAAGGAATACCAGGCCGCCTGGTTGATCCGCGCCGTCGAGTGCATGGACCTGACCACCCTGGGCGGCGACGACACCCCGGGCCGCGTCGAGCGCCTGTGCATGAAGGCCATGCGCCCGCTGCGCGCCGACCTGATGCAGGCCCTGGGCCTGGAATCGCTCACCACCGGCGCCGTCTGCGTGTACCACGAGATGATCGGACCGGCCGTCAAGGTCCTGCAGGGCCGCCTGCCGATCGCCGCGGTGTCGACCGCCTTCCCGGCCGGCCTGTCGAGCCTGGAAACCAAGCTGCGCGAGATCGAACTGTCGGTGGCCGCCGGTGCGACCGAGATCGACATCGTGATCACCCGCCAACACGTCTTGACCGGCAACTGGCAAGCCCTGTACGACGAGATGCTGGCCTACCGCCAGGCCTGCGGCGAAGCGCACGTGAAGGCGATCCTCGCCACCGGCGACATCGTCACCCTGGACAATGTGGCCAAGGCCTCGATGGTCTGCATGATGGCCGGCGCCGACTTCATCAAGACCTCGACCGGCAAGGAAGGCGTCAACGCCACCATCCCGGTCTCGCTGGTGATGACCCGTGCGATCCGCGACTACTACGAGCAGACCGGCTTCCAGGTCGGCTACAAGCCGGCCGGTGGCGTGAGCACCGCCAAGGCCGCGCTGCAGTACCTGACCGTGATGAAGGAAGAACTCGGCAACGACTGGCTGCAGCCGCACCTGTTCCGCATCGGCGCCTCGAGCCTGATGACCGACATCGAACGCCAGCTCGAACACTACGTGACCGGCAACTACTCGGCCGCCCATCGCCACGCGCAACCATAAAACAGCAAGGTATTCGTCATGCCAACTATTAAAGAGATTCTTCAGACTATGGATTACGGCCCCGCACCAGAAAGCACCAAGGAAGCAAATGCGTGGCTGGATCAGCATGGACGCCGTTTTGGCCTGTTCATCGACGGCGCGTGGACCGACGCCGCAAGCACCTTCGCCACCAGCAACCCGGCCGACGCCAGCGAGCTGGCCCAGGTGACGCAAGCAAGCGCGGACGACGTCGAGCGCGCCGTGCAGGCCGCGCGCCGCGCCCAGCCGGGCTGGGTGGCCATGGGCGGCCATGGCCGCGCGCGCGTCATGTACGCACTGGCGCGCCTGCTGCAGAAGCACTCGCGCCTGTTCGCGGTGCTCGAGACCCTGGACAACGGCAAGACCATCCGCGAAACCCGCGATGCCGACCTGCCGCTGGCCGCACGCCACTTCTACCACCACGCCGGCTGGGCCCAGCTGCAGTCGGAAGAATTCGCCGACTACCGCGCCGTGGGCGTGGTCGGCCAGATCGTGCCGTGGAACTTCCCGCTCCTGATGTTGGCATGGAAGATCGCCCCGGCCCTGGCCGCCGGTAACACCGTCGTGTTCAAGCCGGCCGAGTTCACGCCGCTGACCGCGCTGCTGTTCGCCGAGATCTGCCAGCAGGCCGGCGTGCCGGCCGGCGTGGTCAACATCGTCACCGGCGACGGCGCCGTGGGCGAAGCCATCGTCAATCACCCGGGCATCGACAAGCTGGCCTTCACCGGCTCGACCGAAGTCGGCCGCATCATCCGCAAGGCCACCGCCGGCACCGGCAAGAAGCTGTCGCTGGAACTGGGCGGCAAGTCGCCCTTCATCGTGTTCGACGATGCCGACCTCGATGCAGCCGTGGAAGGCCTGGTCGACTCGATCTGGTTCAACCAGGGCCAGGTCTGCTGCGCCGGCTCGCGCCTGCTGGTGCAGGAATCGGTCTACGACCGCTTCATCGCCAAGGTGAAGGCACGCATGCAGAACCTGCGCGTCGGCTCGCCGCTGGATAAATCGAACGACATCGGCGCGCTGGTCGACCCGATCCAGCAGCAGCGCATCCACGCGCTGGTGGAATCGGCACGCACCGAGGGCTGCGAAGTCTGGCAGCCGGCCTGCGAAGCCCCGACCGCGGGCTCGTGGTACCTGCCGACCCTGATCACCGGCGCCTCGACCTCGGCCGCCGTCGCCCAGGCTGAAATCTTCGGCCCGGTGCTGGTGGCGATGAGCTTCCGCACCCCGAGCGAAGCCGTGCAGCTGGCGAACAACACCGTCTACGGCCTGGCCGCCTGCGTGTGGTCGGAATCGATCTCGCTGGCGCTGGACGTGGCGCCGCAGATCAAGGCCGGCGTGGTGTGGATCAACACCGCCAACCAGTTCGACGCAGCCTGCGGCTTCGGCGGCTACAAGGAATCGGGCTTCGGCCGCGAAGGCGGCAAGGAGGGCATGTACGAGTACCTGACCCCGCTGTCGGAAGATGCACGTCCGGCCGCGCCGGTGGCGCCTGAAAAAGGCCGTGTGAAAGCGTCGGAAGAGGGCAGTCCGTTCGCCGTCGACCGCACCGCCAAGCTCTACATCGGCGGCAAGCAGGCACGCCCGGACGGCGCCTACAGCCGCGCGATCAACGGCGCCAACGGCGCCTTCCTGGCCGACGTCGGCGAAGGCAACCGCAAGGACATCCGCAACGCCGTGGAAGCGGCGCACAAGGCGGCCGGCTGGTCGAAAGCGACCGCGCACAACCGCGCGCAGGTGCTGTATTACATGGCCGAGAACCTGGCGATCCGCGCCGACGAATTCGCCCAGCGCATCGCCGCGCAGACCGGTTCGAAGGACGCCGCACGTGAAGTGCAGGCCTCGATCGAGCGCCTGTTCTACTGGGCCGCATGGTGCGACAAGTACGACGGCCAGGCCCACCAGCCGCCGATGCACGGCATCACCGTGGCGCTGAACGAACCGGTCGGCGTGATCGGCATCATCTGCCCGAACGAGAACCCGCTGCTGGGCTTCATCTCGCTGGTCGCTCCGGCGCTGGCCTTGGGCAACCGCGTGGTGGCAGTGCCGTCGGAAGCGCACCCGCTCTCGGCCACCGACCTGTACCAGGTGCTGGACACCTCCGACCTGCCGGGCGGCGCGCTGAACATCGTGACCGGCTCCGCGTCGGAACTGGCGCGCACGCTGGCCTCGCACTCGGACGTGGATGCCGTATGGCGCCACGACGGTTCGCTCGAGGGCTGTGCGGAAGTCGAGCGCCTGTCGGCGGAGTCGCTGAAGCGCACCTGGGTCGGCGGCGCCAAGGGCCGTGACTGGTTCGACGCCAAGCAGGCTTGCGGCCGAACGGTGCTGCAGCATGCGAGCCAGGTCAAAAACGTCTGGATTCCGTACGGCGTTTAATACCAACAGCTTATAAACCGTCATTCCCGCGGAGGCGGGAATCCAAGTTCTGCCAGCGTCACGCGAACAAATTGGATTCCCGCCTGCGCGGGAATGACGTTTTTGAGATAACACTTAAGGAAGCATCATGTTCCTCCCCCAAGAAATCGTCCGCAAAAAGCGTGACGGCGGCGTCCTCAGTGCCGAAGAGATCCAGTTCTTCGTGCGCGGCATCCCGGACGGCAGCACCACCGAAGGCCAGATCGCCGCACTCGCGATGGCCGTCTACTTCAACGACATGAACATGGACGAACGCGTCGCCTTTACGCTGGCGATGCGCGATTCCGGCCTGGTCATGGAATGGAAATCCCTGGACCTGCCGGGTCCCGTGGTCGACAAGCACTCGACCGGCGGCGTCGGCGACGTGGTCTCGCTCATGCTCGGCCCGATGATCGCGGCCTGCGGCGGCTACGTGCCGATGATCTCGGGCCGCGGCCTGGGCCACACCGGCGGCACCCTCGATAAATTCGATTCGATCCCGGGCTACAGCACCGTGCCAGACCCGGACAAGTTCCGCCAGGTCGTCAAGGACGTGGGCGTGGCCATCATCGGCCAGACCGCCCAGCTGGCGCCGGCCGACAAGCGCTTCTACAGCATCCGCGACACCACGGCGACCGTGGAATCGGTGGCCATGATCACCGGCTCGATCCTGTCGAAGAAGCTGGCCGCCGGCCTCGATGCGCTGGTGATGGACGTGAAAGTCGGCAGCGGGGCCTTCATGCCGACCTACGAGAAATCGGTGGAGCTCGCCGAGAGCATCGTCCACGTCGGCAACGGCGCGGGCACCCGCACTTCGGCCATCCTGACCGGCATGAACGAGTCGCTGTGCCACGCGGCCGGCAACGCCGTCGAAGTGCGCGTCGCGATCGACTACCTGACGGGTAAATCGCGCCCGGCGCGCCTGCACGAAGTGACGATGGCGCTGTGCGCCGAGATGCTGGTCATCTCGGGCATCGCTGCCAATGATGGCGAGGCGCGCGCCAAGCTGCAGGCGGCACTCGATTCCGGCGAAGCGGCCGAGCGTTTCGCACGCATGGTCACGGCCCTGGGCGGTCCGGCCGACCTGATGGACAAGCCGGATGCGCACCTGGAGACCGCACCGGTGATCGTGCCGGTACCGGCGCTGCAGCCGGGCTACGCGAGCTCGGTCGATACCCGTGGTTTGGGCCTGGCCGTGGTGGCATTGGGCGGTGGCCGCGTGCGTCCGCAGGATTCGATCGACTTCGCCGTCGGCCTCACCAATCTGGTGGAACTGGGCGACACGATCGCGGTCGGACAGCCGCTGGCGATGGTCCATGCACGTACCAGGGACGCCGCCGAGCAGGCGGTACGCCAGGTGCAGGCGGCCTACCAGATCGGCGCCGACAAGCCGGTGGCCGAACCGATGATCTACAAGACCATTCGTCCTTAAGGAACCGGCATGAAGTACGCAAAACTGATCGACGAAGCCCGCGCCGCGCGCGAACTGGCCTACACCCCGTACTCGAAGTTCCAGGTCGGCGCCGCGCTGGAGTGCAAGGACGGCCGCATCTTCCGCGGCTGTAACGTGGAAAACGCCTCCTACGGCCTGTGCAACTGCGCCGAGCGCACCGCCTTCTTCAGCGCCATCGCGCACGGCTACAAGCCGGGCGATTTCAGCGCGCTGGCCGTGATCGGCCAGACCGACGGCCCGATCGCCCCCTGCGGCGCCTGCCGCCAGGTGATCCTGGAACTGGGCGGCAATGCACTGCCGGTGGTGCTGACCAACCTGAAGGGCGACGTGTTCGAGACCACGGCGGCCGAGCAGCTGCCGAATGCCTTTGGCGGCAGGGACCTGAACTAGCAAGTCCCAGGTTCAAACCTGACACGAAGCGCTGCACGCGGAAACGCGGCAGCGCTTTTTTATTGCTTCGGATTATTCTGAATACGGCTTGCAAGGCTCGCATGCCTGATCCTTCTCAAGAGCAACATCTCGATCCCAACGTGTAATCGCAGGAATCACTGTGCACTGCACGAAGGGAGGAGCCGATGTCAGCACATGACACCAGCCTGTTTGCTTCATTCACGCGCTTCACCCAGGACACGCGCCTGATCCGCCTGCACACGGCCCTCGGCGAGGACTTGGTGGCGGAATGCGTCCACGGCGAGGAAGCCATCAGCAGGGGCTACTGTTTCCGCATCGATGCGCTGTCGACCGATGCCCATGTATCCTTGCGCACGCTGGTCGGGCAGCCCGCGCTGGTGCAGCTCCTGACCGCCGAGAGCCATGCCGCGCTGCGTCCCTTCCACGGCTACATCACCGCGGCCGAGATGACGGGCGCGAACGGCGGCTTCGCGCGCTACGTCCTCACCATCGAACCCTGGAGCCAGTTCCTGTCGCTGGGCAGGGACAGCCGGATCTTCCAGGACATGAGCGTGTTCGACATCCTGGACGTGGTCTTCGGCGGCTACGCGGGACGCGGCAGGATTGCGCCCGCATGGCGCTTCGAACTCGCCGACCGCCCCATCTATCCGAAGCGCAGCCTCACCACCCAGTACCAGGAAAGCGATCTCGCCTTCGTCGAAAGGCTGATGCACGAGGAAGGCCTGTTCTACTTCTTCGAGCACAGCGGCGCACCAGGCAGCGCCTCGCTGGGAAGCCATACCATGGTCGTCGCGGACCACAACGGGGCGTTCACGCCGAATGTCCAGTCTTCCGTCGAGTTCACCCGGCCCGGTGCGGTCATGGAGGCCGACAGCATCGACCGCTGGCGCAGCGAAGTGCGCCTGTCGACCAATGCCATCGAGATGGGCAGCTGGGACTACCGCAGCGCGCGCCGGCGCCAGGTGTCGGCAGGGGGAGCGGCCGAGGTATTGTTGTGCAGCCGCGATTGCCCGGGCCTCTACGCGTGGGAGGACCGTGAGCAGGGCGAGCGCATGGCGGGCAAGCAGATCGACGCGATCGAGGCGGCCCGGCGGATCCACATCGGCGCGGGGACCGTACGCACGTTCGGAGCGGGCACCACCTTCACCCTGCACGGCCACGCGGAGTTCGACCGGGCCGACCGCGACGACGATCGCACTTTCCTCATCCTGCGCACGGTGCACCTGATGCACAACAACCTGAGCGCGGAGATGCTCGACGGGGTCGCCAAGCTCCTGGGGCAGGGCGCCGTGGCGCGGGCGGGGGCGGGAGAGCCGATGTTGAAGGCGCTGCGGCCCGGCGCTGAGCGGCCGCTGTACCGCAACCGGATCGACGCGATCCTGGCGAGCCTGCCTTACCGCAGCAGCGCGACCGACGGACATGGCCAGCTTCTGCATCCGCGTCCGACGGTGCACGGCCAGCAGACTGCGATCGTGGTCGGCCCGCCGGGCGCGGTGATCCACACGGACCGGGACCACCGCATCAAGCTGCAGTTTCACTGGCAGCGCGGAGTTTCCAGCCACAGCCGTCTGGCGCATGCTTTTCCGGAAGGTCATACTGGTGCGCCTGGCGACGACACGGCCGGCACCTGGGTGCGCGTGGCGACGCCGATGGCAGGGGCGAACTGGGGCAGTAACATGCTGCCGCGCATCGGCCAGGAAGTGCTGGTCGATTTCCTCGAAGGCGATATCGACCGGCCTGTGGTGATCGGCAGCCTGTACAACGGCCGCGGGCAGATCGACGCCCAGCATAACCAGGTCGCACACGGGGCCGGGGCTGCGACCGGCAATGCGCCGCCATGGTTTCCCGGTGAAAGCGGCGGGCATGCGCATCCTGCTGTGCTGTCGGGCTTCAAGTCGCAGGCCATGCAGGCCAGCCAGGCTGGCAACGGCGCCTACAACCAGCTGGTGTTCGACGACACGCCGGGGCAGGCGCGCATCGGCTTGCAGCATCACGCGAAGCAGCATGACGGGGCTGCGGAACTGAATTTGGGGCACCTACGGCACCAGAGCGATAACGAACGCTTGCAGACCGTTAGCTTTGGTGCGGAGCTGAAAACGGCAAACAGCGCTGCGCTGCGGGCGGGGCAGGGGATGCTGTTGTCGACGGATGCGCGTAATGGTGGGCGCGGCAACCTGCTCGACTCGCGCGAGGCGGTGAGTCAGGTTGAAGAGAGTCACCAGTTGCAGGTTTCTATGGCGACGCTGGCGCAGAAGCACAACGCGAAACTGAAGGATGACGCTGGGCCGGAAGCGCTGGGGGCGATCAAGCAGATGGCGCACAGCGTTGACGTGCTCAACGCGACAGCGGGCTCGCCGCAGCCTGTGGAAGCGTACAGCGAGCCGCATTTGCAGCTGTCGAGTCCGGCGGGGATTGTTGCTACCACGCCGGCGGACGCGATGTTGTCGGCGGGGACGACGAGCAGCATCGTGGCGGGGCAGGACATCAATATGGTTGCGCAAGGGAGCATGTCCACGCTCGTCGCGGGTGGAATCAGCCTGTTCACGTATGGGAAGGCGACCAATAAGGAGAAGCCGAATCAGGAGGTGGGGATCAAGTTGCACGCGGCGAGCGGGAAGCTGAGCACCCAGAGTCAGTCGGGGCCGACGTCGCTGACAGCGGACAAGAAGGTCACGGTGGCGAGCGTTACCAAGTCGGTGTCGATTGCGGCGCCCAAGAAGCATGTATTGCTGACTGCGCAGGGGGCCTACATCAAGTTGGAGGGCGGGAACATTGAAGTACATGCGCCGGGGAATGTGGATTTCAAGGCATGCAAGAAGGAGCTGGCTGGGCCTGTGAGCGTCTCCAGTCCGGAGCTCGCCATGAAGGTATCTGAACTGAATATCAAGCGGGACCTCGAAATCGAGTACGTAGATGCGGACGGTAATGCCCTTACCGATGAGCCGATCAGCTTGAGATTTTATTCCGGCATAGAGAAGAAGGCAGTATTGGACGGCAGCGGTAAAGCCCTCATCAAGAATGCACCTCTAGGGCCATTCGGAGCTAAACAGCCACGACGCAAGTGAGGATAGGTGATGGGCGCGACGAAAGCAGGGACAGCATCGAAAGCGAAGGCGCAAGAGGTATGCATTGACTTGCCTGGCCAATATGTCGAGTGCTGGCGATCGAGCGAAAGCGTCAAGGTCATCTTGCGCAAGCATCGCGACGTCATCTTCGATATCAATCTGACGAAAGACGCAATCTATACCGTCGAGTCAAAATCAGAATTCTACAGCCCGCGAGAAAAGAAGTTATTGAAGAAGGCAAACTTTTTCGACGGCGAGAGATTTCAGATCTGGGTCGGCCGGGATTTCAAAGGGTCTCTTATATTGACTGCGAATGGAGTGGTTCTAGGAAGATACAAGGTCGCTGAGCTTGATTCAACCAATTATGGTTCTGATCCCAAGGAAAAACCTGAGCCAGTCTTGATAGTTTTAGGTAGTAAAGAGTCGCACTTTTCTCCGGTCTGCTCGATTAGCGACCCTCTCAGCGTCAAGCAGAGTCATCTAGATATTTTCTCAATACTCCAGCCGAAATTGCCGATTTTGTCAACAGCAAGTAGCACACGGTTCGATTATTCATACTCTTCTGATGAACTGGAGGTGAGAGAGTACGTCGCGGTTGCAGAAGTTCAACCCGATGAGATTCGGCCCGAGGTATTGAAGAAGCTGGAAGGCGGATCGGTCAGCGGAAAGCCAAGCGAACTGTTTTCAGAGACGGTGCAGAAAAAACAGGATTCTCATCTGTATAAAGCACTGGTTGCTGCAGGCTCAGCCATCGCAGGTAATGAAGTTCTGACTAGCAACACATTTAAAGAAGGAGCCGGTTATATGCAGGAACACTTCCGGGAGCTCGATAAAGTCTTAATGACGATACGCGTTGAAAAAAAAGCGAAGGGTCAGTACAAAGCAATTTTCAAAGGTAAGCCGGTTTCAAAAGTCATTGCCGCGGCATTGCAAGGGAAAACGGCAAAGACTGTCCATCAAAATGTTCGCGCTGGGTCAAAAGCCGCAAGTTTCGTGGATGGTGGATTTGCCAGGAGCGGCAAGGCCGGATACGGTAGCATTCGCCGGATAATGCTGACTTCGGCGGAAAACTTCAAAGGTGGCGTGAAAATACAAATTATAGGAACAGTCGTCGATTTGTTTGTTGATGCAAACTCAGTATTTCTCGAAGAAAAAGGAAGTAAAGATCTTTCCGAATTTTTAGGGCGAGCCGGCGTCACGATCGTAAAAGCTGGCATGACTGCTGCGCTAGGCAGTGTATTTGCAGCGCTAGGGATGGCCGCGATAAGTGCAGGTGCAGCTGCACTAGGGCTAGCGGCCGTGCCAGTGGTGGCTGTTGTAGCCGTTGCAGTTCTGGGCTATATATTTGCCGCATCAATCATTGATGGTGTCGATGATGGATTTAAAATCAAGGAATCTGTAGCGAAACTTGCGCGCTAGAAAAATGTTGAATCATAGAGTCTCGAACATTTCGTTGTCGGCATTCATGTCTGCAGGTGGTACTGCAGGAGGTTATGCGATTACCTATAAATTGGCTGGATACGATGGAGCCCAGTCGTTCCTATGCTTTTGCGCGTATACTTTGGCGACTCTGCTGACAGTGCAAGCGATCCTTGGAATCAAAAGTGCGGTGCGGGCTGTCTATCTGGTTCTTTTCAATATATGTTTTATTCTCGGCATCGTCTGGTTCATGTTGTGCTTGATCTTGCCAATGTTCTGGATTCCGACAATCGACATGTCAGCAAAATTACTCTTGTCTGTGGCATCCGTAATACTCTGCTCTGTTAACATCTCGAAGGGAGTTGAATTGTTCAAGCTGAGATGGAATCGGGTGGGAGCGGAACTACTCTCCCGATACTATGACCAGAAGCACAGCGTTATCGAATGGAGTGATATGGTAGGAGGACTCCGAATGGCGGTCTCAATCTATATACCTGGAGTGCCGGAGAAGTTGAATTCGATTATTTCTGTTGCAGTCGTTCTTTCAATGATAGTAGGCCTGTCGCTTCGTAATGCTTTCCCACTGTTCAGTTTGTTCGCATGGGGAATTCCAATAGTGATTGTGGTTTCTTTAGTCGTGCAGATGATTGGCTTTGGTATCGGTCAGTTGTTGGTGCTGACTGCTCTTGAGAAAAAGGATCGAAATATCATTCGTCCCTTGTAGCGATCATTAACATAGTCCGCTCTACCATAAGCGGTGCGGTCTTGAAATCCGCGCCGCCCCCACAACATGCAGCTTTAACCACGTTTCGATGAGGAGCACCACCATGAGCCCATCCGATACCCAAAAGCTGCATGATTTCCTCGGCCAGCTCGTCCAGGCCCGAGACATCCAGAAAGACCCCGAAGCCGACGCGCTCATCCAGCGCGCGGTCGCGCAGCAACCCGACGCTGCCTACCTGCTGGTCCAGCGCGCCCTCTTGATGGAGCAAGCCCTGGACAGCGCAAGATCCCAGATCGCCGCACTGGAAAGCCAGCTACAGCAACAGCAGCGCCATGGCGGCGGATTCCTCGATCCCAACTCGTGGGGCCATCGCAGGCATGTCAGCCATCCGCAGGCCCACCACATGCACTACCAACACGCTGGTTCAGGGTCGATGGGCCAAGGCATGGGCGGCTTCCTGCGCGGAGGCGGAGGCGGGGGATTGCTGGGTTCGATCGCGGCAACGGCCGCCGGCGTGGCAGCAGGCAGCTTCCTCTTCCACGGCCTGGACAACCTGTTCCACGACCATGACGGCAACGGTGCGGCCCACTTGTTGGGCGGCGAAAACCAGGCGGGTAGCGATCTGTCGGGCAGCGCCCTGGCCGACCAGGCCGGCCTGAACGACATCGGCACCGGCGACGGCCTGCTCGGCGCCGAAGGCGGCATCGAAGGCAGCGGCGGCTTTTTCGATGGCGACGGTTCCGACGAAGGCCTGTTCGGCTGAGGCTCAGGCCAGTAGACGTATCACATCTGCTGGAACAGATGCCCGTGATTGCGGCTCACTTCCAGCTCGTCCGGGAAGCCGCGCAACCTGAGCATCTGCCGCCCGCGCACATCGCGGACCACTTCGGTGATCGCATCCACCCGCACCAGGGTCGAGCGGTGGATGCGCCAGAACTCGTCCGGGTCCAGCTCGTCCGCCAGTTCCTTGAGCGTCTTGCGGATCAGGAGTTGGGCGGTGGCGGTCTGCACGCAGGTGTACTTGTCGTCGGCCTGGAAGAACAGGATCTCGCGCGTGCTGACCATGCGCAGGCTGCCGCCCACTTGCGCCTGGATCCAGCGCAGGTAGCTCGGCTTGGCCGCTCCCCCTTGCTTCAGCAGCGTGCCCAGTTCGGCCAGTTGTGCGCCGATGTCCTGCGGTGAGCGGTGCAGGCGCGCGCGCAGGCGCTCGCAGGTGGTCTGCAGCCGTGCCGGCGTCACCGGTTTCAGCAGGTAGTCGATTGCCCCCTGTTCGAAGGCGTCCAGCGCATACTGATCATAGGCGGTCGCGAACACGATGTGGCAGCGGTCGTAGAGCTGGCGGGCGGCGTCGATGCCGCCCATGCCCGGCATGCGGATGTCGAGGAAGGCGATGTCCGGCTTGTGCTGCGCCGCCAGCTCCAGCGCCTCGGCGCCGTTGGCAGCTTCGGCGACCACGCGCAGCTCGGGCCAGGCTTCAAGCAGGCGCATGCGCAGCTGGTCGCGCATCGGCGCCTCGTCGTCGGCGATCAGGGCGGTCACCGTCATCAGTCGAACTCCGTCATGCGGTAGGGCAGGCGGATCGAGGCGCAGGCGCCGCCGCCCGGTGGCATTTCGATTACCAGTTCCGCATCCTTGCCATACAGGAGGGCGAGCCGTTCACGGATGTTGGCCAGGCCCACGCCTTCGTCGGCATGCAGGTCGATCCCGACACCGTCGTCGCACACGTCCACGTGCAGCGTGGCGACTTCGACATGGGCGCGGATGGTGATGGTGCCGCCGGCCACCTTCGGCTCCAGCCCGTGCTTGATCGAGTTCTCGATCAGGGTCTGCAGCATCATCGGCGGGAAGGGCGCGCTGCCGAGGAAGTCGGGCACCTCGAAGCGCACAGCCAGGCGTTCCTTCATGCGCGCCTGCATGATTGCCAGGTAGGCGCGCGACAGTTCGACCTGCTTGCCGAGCGTGCCCTGCGTACCGCCTCCGCCTGCGCGCATCTGCGGCAGCGAGGAGCGCAGGTATTCGATCAGGTGGGCATGCACGCGTGCCGCTTCCTTCGGGTCGGTCTCGATCAGCTGGCCGATCAGCGCCAGCGTATTGAACAGGAAGTGCGGTTCGACCTGGGCCTGCAGCGTGGCCATCTGCGCTTCCATCAGGCGGCGCTCGAGCGTGGCCACGTTGGCCTTGTCGGCCGCTTCGCGGGCGGTGAGTTCGGCGCGGCGCTTGCCGCCGGCCAGCACCTTGACGCCGAAGGAGATCAGGATGAACCACACCGCCGGTTCGGTCAGCTGGAACGAAATGCCGAACACGAAGACGATGAACCAGGTTACGTACAGCTTGCGCCACTCGACCAGGGCCAGCCAGTCGAAGAAGCTCCACCACAGGGCGCTGGCTTCGCTGACGGCTTCGCGCACGAAGTCGACTGCACGGTTGATCGGGGCGGCGGTCATCGCTTACTCCACGATCTGGGCCGGGCGGCGGCCGAACAGGGCCGCGGCGACGAACTTCAGCAGCAGGAAGCAGACGAACAGGGTCAGCGCGAGCGGCACGATGCTCAGCACCAGTGCCAGGGCGATCGACACGGCCAGCAGCGATGGCCAGGACAGGGCGGCCAGGCTGCGGGCGCCGGAGCGTACGGCGCGGTTGGTCTGGCGGCCGATGGCTTTCATGTCGTCGATGAACGAATCGAAGCGGGAGGTTTTCATGCGTGCGTCCTTCGGTTGAGTTGATGGCGCCACTGTAAGTCCTGGACGCGAACCGCGCCATGGCGATCCGACGAACGGTCGAAATCCCGGTTCTGGCGGTAGCGTGGGGCGATAAGCGGAAGGCGCCGTCTTACTTTCGGGGTAGCTTCGCCGCTTCCTGCTGCATCAGGGCGAAGAGGGTGTCGCCGGGCCGTGTTGCGCAAGCGTCAATGGCGGCTGCCGCGACGGCGCTGCTGTTGCGCGCGTAGGGCATTTGCTGAGGACCAGGCAGCGTAAAGATGACCCTGTCCTGCAGCGCCTTCACTACCTCCATGTCGCCCGGCCTCTTCCAGGGGAAGGTGGCGCTGAACCAGGCCTTGTCGATATTGAAATCCGCGCAGGTTTTCTTCGGCAGGTCGGACGGGCGATCCTTGATAAAGCGGATCGTGACCAGTGTCTCGCTCCCCGCTGCGCCCTTCTTTGCCGGAGGGTAGGGATAGGAGCGTGCCAGGGCCAGTGCCGCATCGTCCAGTTCACGCGAGCGCGAGGACGTGCCGATGGCGGTGGCGGCAGCCTTGCCCTCGGCATTGACCGACACCCGCACCACCGCCCGTCCCTGTACGCCGCGCGCGGCGAGGCCGGCCGGGTAGGCGGCCTCGCCGGGGTAGACCAGGGTGTCGCCGATCATCATCTGCCCGCTGGGCAGTTGGAAGGCGGCCAGCATGAAAGCAGCGAGCAGCGCAGCGTGGGTGCTCATCGGTATCCGGTTCAGGTGCGCTCGCGCGCGTCCCAGTAGCGGCGCAGCAGGCCGTAGTTGATCGTATCGGCCATCTCGCCATGCACGAACCAGCGTTCCGGCATATAGCCTTCCTTGCGAAAACCCATCCGCTCCAGCACGGCGGCCGAAGCGCCGTTGCGTGGATCGATGTCGGCTTCGACGCGGTTCAGGCGCAGTTCATGGAAGCCGTAGTCGAGCGCCGCTTGCAGGGCTTCGGTGGCATAGCCTTTGCCCCAGTGCGGACTGCCGAGCGCGTAGCCCAGTTCGCAGCGGCGGTTTTGCGGGAAGAAGTGGTGCAGGTTGACGGTGCCGACCATGGCGCCGGTTTCCGCGAGCTCGATGCCGAAGCGGACCTCCGATTGTTCCCGGTAGCCGTCGAGCGCGCGTGCGATGGCGTTTTCCGCGAAGGCGATCGAGGTCCAGGGTTCGGCGCTCCAGTAACGTACCACGGCCGGGTCGGAGAATACCGCGAACAGGTCGGCCGCGTCGTCCGGCGCCAGGGGACGCAGGGTGAGCCGCTTCGTCGTGAGGGTGGGTGTGGGATAGCTGGACATGAAGGAAATGATAACACCGGCACGGCCTCAGCCTGCCGCGGCCACTGCCCGCACCACCATGTCGCCGATCAGGCGCTCGGCGTCCTCGAAGTCGTCTCCCGTGAGTTCGGGTTTGCCGAGCACCAGCGTCATCTGGGCCGCGAAGTCGGCGTACGACTGCGTCATGGCCCACAGTGCGAACAGCAGGTGGGTGGCGTCGACGCGGGCGATGCGTCCGTCCGCCATCCAGCGTTCGAATACCTCGATGTCGCGGCGCAGCAGCGGCACCACGCGTGCGCGGATCTGCTCGCCGTAGAACTTGGCGCCGCCGATGACTTCCATCGCATATACGCGCGAGGCCCAGGGCTGTTCGCGCGAGAAGCGCAGCTTGGCCGCTACGTATGCGCGCAGCACCTCGGCCGGTTCGGCCCCGGCATCGGCCAGGTGGGCCATGCGCGCCAGCCAGTCGTCGAGCACCTCGTCGAGCACGCGTTCGTACAGGCCGTGCTTGGTCGGGAAGTAGTAGAGCAGGTTCTGCTTCGAGATGCCGGCCCTCTCGGCGACAGCGGCGATGCTGGTGCCTTCGAAACCGCATTCGGCGAACAGGCGGGTGGCGGCGGCCAGGATCGTGCCTTCCAGGCGGTCGCGCCGTTTGGCGCCGTCGGTAACGTGAATGTCCATGGTGTCCTCAGCGCTGTGTGCGCAGGAAGGCCAGCAGTTGCGGGTCGGCCGCATAGGCGGCATTGAAGCGGAACCAGATGCCTTGCGGTTCGCGCTGGGTGAAGAATTCGCCCGGTGCCAGCAGGATGCCGGCACGCAGGGCGGCGTCGGCGATAGCCCGGCCGGTACGGCCGGGCGCCGTTGCCGCGTTCCAGCCGGCGCTGACGAACATGCCGCCGCGCGGGCGCGCCAGCGGCGCCATGCCGATGCCGTCCAGCGCCTCCAAGGTGCGCTCGCGTGCGTCGTCGAGCTGGGCCGCCAGGCGCTCGACCATGCGCCGGTAGCCGCGCGCGCTGGTGGCGTGGAAGACCGCGCGCTCGTTGATCTCGGAAGTCGTCAGGCCTGCCACCATCTTCACACGCAGCAGTTCCGGCACCAGCGAACGCGAGGCGCACAGGGAGCCGACGCGCAGCACCGGCGACAGGGTCTTCGAAAAACTGCCGACCCGGATCACGCGGCGCAAGCCGTCCATCGCCGCCAGCGAGGCCTCACCCGGCGCGGCCAGTTCGCGGTAGATGTCGTCCTCCACCAGCCAGAAATCGAACTGCTCGGCCAGCGCCAGCAGGCGGTGCGCCTGGGCCTGCGACAGCGAGGTGCCGAGCGGATTCTGGAGCACGGTGTTGACGAACATGAGCTTCGGATGGAGCTGGGCGGCCTGGCGCGCCAGCTCGTCCAGGTCCAGCCCTGCCTCGCTGCGCCGGATGCCGACCGGGATGCAGCCGTGGTGGCGCACCAGGGCCAGCAGGTTGCTGTAGCCGGGATCTTCGACCAGCACCACGTCGCCGGGGCGGGTCAGTGTGCGCAGCACCAGGTCGAAGGCGTGGGTGGCGCCATTGGTGAGCAGGATCTGGTCGGGCTCGACGGGGAACAGTTCGCCCGACAGGGTGGTGGCCAGGTGCTGGCGCAGCGAGGGAAAGCCGAGCGGGTGGCCGTAGCCGCGCAGGCGGCTGGCCGGGATCTTCATCGCATGGCGCACGGCATCGAGGATGGTGTTCTCGCCATACCACTCGGGCGGCAGCCAGCCGGCGCCCACCGGCAGCGCTTCGCCCTGCCCACTGTAGAGGTCGGGGGCAAGGACGTCGATCTCGGATTGCAGGCCGGGCTGGGAGGGAACAGGGGCGCTGGGCGCCTGCGACAGGCTGCGTGCGACGAAGAATCCGGAACCGCGGCGGGAGGACAGCAGTCCCAGCTGGTGCAAGCGCTCGTAGGCTTCCACCACGGTGAATGTGCTGACGCCATTGCACTTTGCGAATTGTCTAACCGATGGCATTTTCGTACCGGCACTGAGCTGGCGCTCGTTTACCATCGCCGAGATAGCGCCGACGATCTGGTCGACCAGGCTCCCGCGCCCCTTCCTGTCGATGGCGAGCAGGGGCCAAGCCGCAGCGGATGCCATACTGGACGCCAATCGCAAGGTTTCAGAAGGAATGACCTCTGTTAACACAGCTTCTTCCATCGCCACTACTCCACTCACGGGGTTGGGGCACCTCGGAAAACCTGCTGCGCGTTGCACTGGCGGTCTGCGATGCTCGCTGTACTACTCGTACAGCTGCGCTTCTCGACCACCATTGCTGCCGCTCGCGACGGTTTTTCGAGGCGCCCGAAACTGTACAGGCCGTGTGACCTGTACGGTTGGTCGGTTTTGCCCTTGGTGTATCTGTGCCGGTGTTGCCTTGCTGACTATTATTGATCAATATTTTGCCAACTGGTAAAAATTTTTCGCCGTCATGGCGGGGAGAGAGACGGATGAACGAGTCCATGCCCAAGTCGATGTCCGCATTCTGGATGCCCTTCACCAATAACCGCGATTTCAAGGCCAATCCGCGCCTGCTGGTGTCGGCCGAGGGGATGTATTACAAGGATGTGGACGGCAATAGCGTGCTCGACGGCACCGCCGGCCTCTGGTGCGTGCCCTGCGGCCACGCCCAGCCGCGCATCACGCAAGCCGTCAGCGAGATGGTCGGCCAGCTCGACTTCGCACCCACCTTCCAGATGGGCCACCCGGCCGCCTTCGACCTGGCCGAGCAGCTGATGGACTACACCGGCCACAAGTTCGGCCACGTGTTCTATACGAATTCCGGTTCGGAAGCGGTGGATACCGCGCTGAAGATGGCGCTGGCCTACCACCGGGCGCGCGGCGAGGGCGGGCGCACGCGCCTGATTGGCCGCGAGCGCGGCTACCACGGCGTCGGCTTCGGCGGCCTGTCGGTGGGCGGCATCGGCAACAACCGCAAGAGCTTCGGTCCACTGCTGCCGGGCGTCGATCACCTGCCGCACACGCACAACCTGCTGAAGAATGCCTTTTCGCGCGGCGAGCCGGACTTCGGCGCGGAGCTGGCCGACGAGCTGGAGCGCCTGGTCACCCTGCACGACGCCTCCACCATCGCGGCGGTGATCATCGAGCCGGTATCCGGCTCCACCGGCGTGCTGGTGCCGCCCAAGGGCTACCTCAAGCGACTGCGCGAGATCTGCGACAAGCACGGCATCCTGCTGATCTTCGACGAAGTCATCACCGGCTTCGGCCGCCTGTGCACGCCCTTCGCGAGCGACTATTTCGGCGTCGAGCCGGACATGATGACCACGGCGAAGGGCCTGACCAACGGCGTGGTGCCGATGGGCGCGGTATTCTCCAAGCGCTTCATCCACGACGCCTTCATGGAGGCGCCGGCCGGCATCGAGCTGTTCCACGGCTATACCTACTCGGGTCACCCGCTGGCCTGTGCCGCCGCAATCGCCACCCTCGACGTATTCCGCGAACAGGGCATCATCGAGAACGCGACAGCGATGCAGTCCTACTTCGAGGATGCGCTGCATTCGCTGCGCGGCCTGCCGCACGTGATCGACCTGCGCTCGATCGGCCTGGTGGCGGGCATCGAACTCGAACCGATCGCCGGCAAGCCCGGCGCGCGCGCCTACAGCGCCTTCAAGAAGGCGTTCGCGGACGGCATCCTGATCCGTGTGACGGGCGACATCATCGCGCTGTCGCCGCCGCTCATCCTGAACAAGCAGCACATCGACGAACTGTTCGGCAAGCTTGCCAACGTATTGAAAAACCTGGACTAAAGACATGACCATCATTTCGCATTTCATCAACGGCGAACTGGCGCACGCCGAGGGCACGCGCCAGGCCGACGTCTACAACCCGGCACGCGGCGAGCCCTGCGCGCGCGTGGCGCTGGCCGAGCCGCGCGACGTCGATGCCGCAGTGGGCGCCGCCCTGAAGGCCTTTCCGGCCTGGGCGGCTACGCCGCCGCTGGCGCGCGCGCGCGTCCTGTTCAAGTACCTGCAGCTGTGCCAGCAGCATACCGACGACTTCGCCGCCATGGTCGTGCGCGAGCACGGCAAGACCTTCGCCGATGCCCAGGGCGAGGTCGCACGCGGCATCGAGGTGGTGGAATTCGCGGTCGGCATCCCGCAGATGCTCAAGGGCGAATTCACCGACCAGATCGCGCGCGGCATCGATGCCTGGTCGATGCGCCAGCCGCTCGGCGTCGTCGCCGGCATCACGCCCTTCAACTTCCCGGTGATGGTGCCGATGTGGATGTTCCCGGTCGCGATCGCCTGCGGCAATACCTTCGTGCTGAAGCCCTCGGAACGCGACCCTTCGCCCTCGCTGCTGCATGCCCGGCTGCTGAAGGAAGCTGGCCTGCCGGACGGCGTGTTCAACGTGGTCCAGGGTGACAAGGTGGCGGTCGATGCGCTGCTCGACCATCCCGACATCCAGGCCATCAGTTTCGTCGGTTCGACCCCGATCGCCGAATACATCTATTCGCGCGGCTCGGCCAAGGGCAAGCGCGTGCAGGCCCTGGGTGGCGCCAAGAACCACATGGTGGTGATGCCGGATGCCGACATGGACATGGCGGTCGATGCGCTGATCGGCGCCGCCTACGGCTCGGCCGGCGAGCGCTGCATGGCGATCTCGGTCGCGGTGGCGATCGGCGACGCCGGCGACAAACTGGTTGCGGCGCTGGCCGAGCGCACTGCGAAGCTCAAGATCAACGATGGCATGGCCGAAGGCGCCGAAATGGGGCCGGTGGTGACCAGCGCCGCCAAGGAGCGCATCGAACGCCTGATCGGCCAGGGCGTGGAGCAGGGCGCGACACTGGTGGTCGACGGCCGCGGCTACCGCGTGGACGGCTGCCCGAACGGCTTCTTCGTGGGCGGCACCCTGTTCGACCACGTCACGCCCGACATGAGCATCTACCAGGAAGAGATCTTCGGCCCGGTGCTGTGCGTGGTGCGCCTGCCGGACGTGGGGCGCGCGGTGGAACTCATCAACGCCAACGAGTATGGCAACGGCGTTGCCATCTTCACGCGCGACGGCGGCGTGGCGCGCGAATTCGTGCGCCAGATCGAGGTCGGCATGGTGGGCGTGAACGTGCCGTTGCCGGTGCCGATGGCCTTCAACAGCTTCGGCGGCTGGAAGCGCAGCCTGTTCGGCGACCACCACGCCTATGGTCCCGAAGGCGTGCGCTTCTATACGCGCCACAAGGCGGTGATGGAGCGCTGGCCCAACACTGCCTCCAGCGGGCCGCAGTTCGCCTTCCCGCAGATGAAGTAAAGCACGCGGCGTCGATTCAAAAACAAGAAGGGATGCACATGATCGAGTCACTCCAGCACCTGCCGCCCGCGGCAGGCTCGAACGGCGAGCTTGCCGCGCAGTTCACCGACCTGGCCCCGCCGCTCACGGCGCGCCAGGCCGCCGTCGAGGCGGCGCGCTGCCTGTACTGCTACGACGCCCCCTGCATGAATGCCTGCCCGACCGGGATCGACGTCGCCAGCTTCATCAAGAACATCCACGATGGGAACGTCGCCGGCGCCGCCCATGGCATCTTGAAGGCGAACATTTTTGGGGGCAGCTGCGCCCGCGTGTGCCCGACCGAGATCCTGTGCGAGGATTCCTGTGTGCGCAACAACCCGGCCGAGCGCGAGCCGGTGCGCATCGGCCTGCTGCAGCGCTACGCGATCGACAATGCCGGTTTTACCCACCATCCCTTCCAGCGCGCGCCCTCCACCGGCAAGGTGATCGCCGTGGTCGGCGCCGGCCCGGCCGGCCTGTCCTGCGCCCACCGCCTCGCCATGCTGGGCAACGACGTGGTGGTCTATGAAGCGCGCCCGAAGGCCGGTGGCCTCAACGAGTATGGCATTGCCAAATACAAGCTGCCGGGCGACTTCGCGCAGCAGGAGGTCGACTTCCTGCTGTCGATCGGCGGCATCCACATCGAACACGGCCGCAGACTGGGCGAGAACCTCAGCCTGGCCGAGCTGCACACGCGCTACGACGCGGTCTTCCTGGGCATCGGCTTGCAGGCCAGCCGCGCACTCGGGCTGCTAGGTGAAGACGCGCCGGGCCTGATGGCGGCGACCGACTACATCGCCGCGCTGCGCCAGGCCAGCGACCTGGCCAGCTTGCCGGTGCCGCGCCGGGCGGTCGTGATCGGCGCCGGTAACACCGCCATCGACATGGCGGTGCAGATCAAGCGCCTCGGCGCCGAGGACGTGACCCTGGTGTACCGCCGCGGCCTCGAGTCGATGAGCGCCACCGGCCACGAGATCGAGATCGCCAAGGCGAATTTCGTGCGCATCCGTACCTGGGCCGCGCCGCTCGAGGTCCTGCTCGACGACGCCGGCCGGGTGGCCGGCATGCGCTTCGAGCAGACCCGCATGGAAGAGGGCCGGCTGGTGCGCACCGGCGGCTTCATCGAGATCGCGGCCGATGCCGTGTTCAAGGCCATCGGCCAGGGCATGAGCGAAGAGGGCTTCAGCGAACCGCTGGCGCGTGAATTGTCGCGTGATGGCGAGCGTATCCGGATCGACAGCTGCTTCCGCACCGCGCTGCCGGGCATCTACGCGGGCGGGGACTGCGTCGCGCCGGGGCAGGACCTGACGGTGCAGGCGGTCCAGCACGGCAAGCTGGCCGCTTTGGCCATCCACGAAGACATCCAGGCAAAAACGGAGGCAGCATGGCCGACCTGAGCATCGAATTCTGCGGCATCAAGAGCCCGAACCCGTTCTGGCTGGCCTCCGCGCCGCCGACCGACAAGGCCTACAACGTCGTGCGTGCCTTCGAAGCAGGATGGGGCGGGGTGGTGTGGAAGACCTTGGGCGAGGATCCGCCGGCGGTCAACGTTTCGTCGCGCTACTCGGCCCATTACGGCAAGAACCGCGAGGTCATCGGCTTCAACAACATCGAGCTGATCACCGATCGCAGCCTGGAGATCAACCTGCGCGAGATCACCCAGGTCAAGAAGGACTGGCCCGACCGCGCCGTGATCGTCTCGCTGATGCTGCCCTGCGAGGAAGCGCCGTGGGCCGCGATCCTGCCGCTGGTCGAAGCCACCGGCGCCGACGGCATCGAACTGAACTTCGGCTGCCCGCACGGCATGCCCGAACGCGGCATGGGCGCCGCGGTGGGGCAGGTGCCCGACTACGTCAGGATGGTCACGGCCTGGTGCAAGAAGCACACGCGCCTGCCGGTCATCGTCAAGCTCACGCCGAACATCACCGACGTGCGCCAGCCGGCGCGGGCGGCGCTGGCCGGCGGCGCCGACGCCGTCTCGCTGATCAATACCGTCAACTCGATCACCCACCTCGACCTCGACCGCATGGTGGCCTTCCCGGTGGTGGGCGGGGCGAGCACCCACGGCGGTTATTGCGGTTCGGCGGTGAAGCCGATCGCGCTGAACATGGTGGCCGAGATCGCGCGCGACCCGCAGACCGCCGGCCTGCCGATCTCCGGCATCGGCGGCATCGGCAGCTGGCGCGACGCGGCCGAGTTCATCGCGCTGGGCGCCGGCAGCGTGCAGGTGTGCACGGCCGCGATGCTGCACGGCTTCCGCATCGTCGAGGAGATGAAGGACGGGCTGTCGCGCTGGATGGACAGCCAGGGCTACGCGAACATCGCGGCCTTCTCGGGCAAGGCGGTGCGCAATACCACCGACTGGAAATACCTGGACATGAACTACCAGGTGATCGCGCAGATCGACCAGGACAAGTGCATCAAGTGCGGCAAGTGCTACGTGGCCTGCGAGGACACCTCGCACCAGGCGATATCGCGCGCGATCGACGACCTGGGGTCGCGCCGCTACGAGGTGATTACCGCAGAGTGCGTGGGCTGCAACCTGTGCGAGATCACCTGTCCGGTCGAGGCCTGCATCACCATGGTGCCGCAGGAAAGCGGCAAGCCTTACATGAACTGGACGCAGGATCCGCGTAATCCGAGAGCGGAGCCGGTGGCAGTATAAGCCGCGCATCCGTACGTACGATTGCGCTACACTCGGTCGCATCATCTGCAACCGACGAGGAGAGTCCTTCCGTGACCACACAGCACAACGCAAGCCCCGAACTCTGGAACGCCGACCTGGCCCCGACCACGGCCGCGCAGCGCACCTGGCGCTGGTATCACTTTGCGGCGCTCTGGGTCGGCATGGTGATCAGCATTCCCGCCTACATGCTGGCGGCCAGCCTGATCGAAGGCGGGATGTCGGCCTGGCAGGCGGTGTCCACGGTGTTCCTCGCGAACGTGATCGTCCTGTTGCCGATGCTCCTGATCGGCCATGCCGGCACCAAATACGGGATTCCGTATGCGGTACTGGCGCGCGCATCGTTCGGCACCCGCGGCGCGCGCCTTCCCGCCCTGATGCGTGCGATCGTCGCCTGCGGCTGGTACGGCATCCAGACCTGGTTCGGCGGCAGCATGATCTACACGCTGCTTGGCGTCATGCTGGGCGCGCCGATCAGCGGCGAGAACCTTCCAGGCCTGGGGATCAACGCCGGCCAGCTGGCCTGCTTCCTGGGGTTCTGGGCGATCCAGATGTACTTCATCGTGCACGGCATGGAAGCGATCAGGAAGCTCGAGACCTATACCGCGCCGCTCAAGATCGCGATCTGCTTCCTGCTGCTGTGGTGGGTGTACGACAAGGTCGGCGGCTTCGGCCCGCTGCTCGACCAGCCCTCCGCTTTCGTCGAGGGCGGACCGAAGGCCGGCCTGTTCTGGGCGGTGTTCTGGCCCTCGCTGACCGCGATGATCGGCTACTGGGCCACGCTGGCGCTGAACATCCCCGACTTCACCCGGTTTGCGACCAGCCAGCGCGACCAGGTCGTCGGCCAGACGCTCGGCCTGCCGCTTCCGATGGGCCTGCTCGCCGCACTGGCCGTGACCGTCACCTCGGCCACCGTCGTCCTGTATGGCAAGGCGCTGTGGGATCCGGTCGACGTGGCCAGCCGCATGACGGGCGTGGCCGTGCTGGTGGCCCTGCTGATCCTCCTGATCGACACGGCCAGCGTCAACCTGGCCGCCAACCTGGTGGGCCCGGCCTACGATTTTTCGGCGCTGTCGCCGAAGCGCATCTCCTACCGCATCGGCGGCTACATCACCGCCGGCATCGCGCTGGCCATGATGCCGTGGAAGATACTCGAGACCACCCAGAACTACATCTTCATCTGGCTGACCGGATACTCGGCCCTGCTCGGGCCGATCGCCGGGATCATGATCGTCGATTACTACTTCATACGCAGGACGGAGCTCGACGTCGACCAGCTGTATCGCGAGGGCGGGGTCTACTCCTATCAGGGCGGCTGGAACATCGCGGCCATCGTGGCCTTTGCGGCCGGGGTGCTGCCCAACCTGCCCGGCTTCCTGAATGCGGCCTTGCCGAACAGCTTCCCGAACCTGGGCGAGGCCTTCAAGACCATCTATACCTATGCCTGGTTCGTCGGCGTCGTGATCGCGGCGATCGTGTATGGACTGATGATGAAGGGGCGCACGGCGCCGGCACCTCAAGCCGTGAATCACACCGCGAACAACTATCCAAGCTGAAGGGAGTGTCGATGACAACCTTGATCCGTGGCGGTACCGTCGTGAACGCCGACCGTGCCTTCCGCGCCGATGTGCTGTGTGTGGGCGACAAGATCGCGGCGGTGGGCGAGAACCTGGAGGCGCCCGCGAACGCGACGATCGTCGACGCCGGCGGCCAGTACGTGATGCCGGGCGGGATCGATACCCACACTCACATGCAGCTGCCCTTCATGGGCACCGTCACGGCCGACGATTTCTTCACCGGTACCGCGGCCGGCCTGGCGGGCGGCACGACCACCATCATGGACTTCGTGATCCCCGACCCGAAGCAGTCGCTGCTCGAAGCCTTCCACACCTGGCGCGGCTGGGCCCGGAAGTCGGCGGGCGACTACACCTTCCACGTGGCCGTCACCTGGTGGGACCCGTCGGTGCACGAAGAAATGGGTGTGCTGGTACGCGAGCATGGCGTGAACAGCTTCAAGCACTTCATGGCCTACAAAAACGCGATCATGGCCGACGACGAGACCCTGGTAAAAAGCTTCCGCCGCGCGCTCGAACTGGGCGCGATCCCGACCGTCCACGCCGAGAACGGCGAACTGGTCTACCAGTTGCAGCAGGAGCTGCTCGCGAAGGGCATCCGCGGCGCCGAAGCGCACCCGCTCTCGCGCCCGCCCGAGGTCGAAGCGGAAGCCGCCAACCGTGCGATCGCGATCGCCAACGTGCTCGGCACCCCGGTCTACATCGTGCACGTGTCCTGCGCCGAATCGCTGGAAGCCATCACGCGGGCGCGCGCCAAAGGCCAGCGCGTCTACGGCGAAGCGCTGGCCGGCCACCTCGTCATCGACGACAGCGTGTACCGCCACCCCGATCCCGCGTTCGCGCGCGCCCACGTCATGAGCCCGCCGTTCCGCAGCAGCCACCACCAGCAGGCGCTGTGGCAGGGCCTGCAGGGCGGGAACCTGCACACCACGGCGACCGACCACTGTACCTTCTGCGCCGAGCAGAAGGCGGCCGGCAAGGACGATTTCACCCGGATCCCGAACGGCTGCGGCGGCGTCGAGGAACGCATGGCCGTGGTCTGGGACGCCGGCGTGAACAGCGGCCTGCTCACGCCGATGGAATTCGTGCGCGTCACCTCGACCAATGCGGCCCAGATCTTCAACATGTACCCGCGCAAGGGCCTGGTCGCGGCCGGGGCCGATGCCGACATCGTGGTCTGGGACCCGAGCGGCACCCGTACCATCTCGGCCCAGACCCAGCATTCGAAAGGCGGCTTCAACGTCTTCGAAGGCCGCACCGTGCGCGGCGTTCCGACCCACACGGTGGCCGCCGGCAAGCTGGTGTTCGAGCGCGGCACGCTGCGCGCGGAAGCCGGTGCCGGACGCTACGTCGAACGTCCCGCTTTCACTGCAACCGCGGCCTGAGGAGAACCCGCATGAACGAACTGCGTATCAATGGCGACCGTCTGTGGAAGTCCCTGATGGACTTGGCCGCGATCGGTGCCACCGAAAAAGGCGGCGTCAAGCGCCTGGCCCTGACCGACCTCGATCGCCAGGGACGCGATCTGGTGGTGAAATGGGGACGCGAGGCCGGTCTGGAGGTCACGGTCGACCAGATCGGCAACGTGTTCATGCGGCGCGCAGGACGCAATGCTTCCTTGCCACCGATCGTCACCGGGAGCCACGTCGATACCCAGCCCACCGGCGGCAAGTTCGACGGCAATTACGGGGTGCTGGCCGGCCTGGAAGTGGTGCGCACCCTGAATGACTTGAAGATCCAGACCGAGGCGCCGATCGAGGTCGCATTCTGGACCAACGAGGAGGGCTCGCGCTTCGTGCCGGTGATGATGGGGTCGGGCGTGTTCTGCGGCGCCTTCAGCCTGGAGACGGCCTATGCGGCACGCGACGTGGAAGGCAAGAGCGTGCGCGAGGAACTGGAGCGCATCGGCTACCTGGGCGACGAGGTGCCGGGCCGGCACCCGATCGGTGCCTATTTCGAGACCCACATCGAACAGGGGCCGGTGCTGGAAGACGCCGACAAGGTGATCGGCGTGGTGCCGGCCGTGATGGGCCTGTCCTGGTATGACTGCACGGTCACCGGGATGGAAGCGCATGCGGGTCCGACCCCGATGGGCCTGCGCCGCGATGCCCTGCAGGTGGCCACCACCATCATGCAGGAGGTCGTGCAGATCGCCAAGCGCTACCCGCCCTACGGTCGCGGTACCGTGGGCATGGTCCAGGTGTTCCCGAACAGCCGCAACGTGATCCCGGGCCAGGTGAAGTTCAGCATCGACCTGCGTAACGTGAACGATGCGCTGCTCAACACCATGCACGAGGAGATGCTGGCCTTCGTCGCCAAGACCCGGCAGGACAGCGGCCTGGGCATCGAGGTCGAACGGGTGTCCTACTACCCGCCATGCCCCTTCCATCCCGATTGCGTGAACGCCGTGCGCGCGGCCACCGACAAGCTGGGCTATTCGACCATGGACGTGGTGTCGGGCGCCGGCCACGACGCCATCTATGCCGCGCGCGTCGCACCGGCGGGCATGATCTTCGTGCCCTGCAAGGACGGGATCAGCCACAACGAGATCGAGGATGCGCAACCGGCGCACCTGGAGGCGGGCTGCAACGTGCTGCTGCATGCCATGCTGGACAGGGCGGGCGTGGTGGTGTGAACCGTCGAGCGTGGCGACGTCATCCTTGCTGAACTGGCATCATTCCCGGATGTGATCGGGAGGAGCGGCATGGAGTGGCTGGATCGGAGCTGGCTGACAGTACAGCATGAATTTTCGGACCTCGGCAATGTCGAGGACATCACGCGCATCGTGCTGCGTCTTCTCGTTGCGGTGGTCCTCGGCGGCATGCTCGGCTACGAGCGCGAATCGGTCGGCGCCTCGGCCGGCCTGCGCACCCATATGCTGGTGTCGCTCGGCGCCGCGCTGTTCGTGCTGATCCCGCTGCAGGCGGGGATGCAGATCGGCGACCTGTCGCGGGTGCTGCAGGGCGTCACCGCCGGCATCGGCTTCATCGGCGCCGGGGCCATCCTCAAGCATCACCAGCAGGACGACGTCAAAGGCGTCACCACCGCTGCCAGCGTGTGGCTGACCGCCGCCATCGGCATCGCGGCCGGCATGGGACGCGAAGCGACCGCGGTGCTCAGCGCCCTGTTGGCGCTGGTGATTCTGGCGATCCTGCGGATCACGCCGAAGCGCTCCCAGGCCAAGCCGAAGAATTAAGCGGACGCCAGGCTGCGCAGGAAGCCGAGCAGCACCTCGCCCGCCACTTCCGCATCGTCCGCCGTCATGGTCTCGAGCGGATTGTGGCTGATGCCACCGTTGCCGCAGCGCGTGAACAGCATCGCCACATCAAGGATCTTCGCCATCTCCATGGCGTCGTGCCCGGCGCCCGACAGCAGGTCGAAGCGCGCCAGGCCGCTTGCCTCGATGGCCGCGCCCAGCAGGTCCATCAGCCGCGGCGCGCAGGGTGCGGCATCCGCTTCCACCAGCTTCCACAGCTTTTCCTCGATGCCGCGCCGCGCGCAGATGGCGCTGATGCCGGCCAGGATGTCGTCCACCGCCGCCAGGCGCTCCTCGTCGCTGGCGGCGCGGATGTCGAGCGACAGCCGGCACTGGCCGGGGATCACGTTGACCGAACCGGACGGCACCTCGAGCTGGCCGACCGTGCCGACCAGCGAACCGCGTCCGCTGCAGCGCGCTTCGACCAGCAGCACGATTTCGGCTGCCGCCGCGGCGGCATCGCGGCGCATGTCCATCGGCGTGGTGCCGGCATGGCTGGCCACGCCCGAGAGCTCGACCAGGTAGCGCGAGCTGCCGGCGATCGCCGTCACCACGCCGACCGGCAGGCCGCGCTCGAGCAGCACCGGGCCCTGTTCAATATGCACTTCGATGAAGCCCAGCAGCCTTGCCGGGTCGCGTGCCAGTTCGGGAATCGCCGAAGGATCATGGCCGGCGGCGGCCAGGGCCGCGCGCATGCTCACGCCCGCGCTGTCCTGCTGGTCCAGCAGGGCCGGGTCGAAGCGGCCGGTGATGGCGCTGCTGCCCAGGAAGGTGCTGCGAAAGCGTACGCCTTCCTCTTCCGCGAAACCGATGACCTCGAGATGGAAGGGCAGGCGTTCGCCGCCTTGGTTCAGGTGGCGCACCAGGGCGATGGGCAGCAGGATGCCGAGCCGGCCGTCGTACTTGCCGCCATTGCGGACGGTGTCGTAGTGCGAGCCGGTGAGGAGCGTCTTCGCATCCGGCCGGGCGGCGGCATAACGCCCCACCACGTTGCCGACCGCGTCGATGTGCGCTTCCATGCCGGCCTCGATCATCCAGTCGCGCAGCTGATGTGCGGTGCGCTGGTGGGCCGGGGTCATGTAGGCGCAGGTCAGGCCGTCTTCGCTGTCGCTGAAGGCGCCCAGCGTTTCGGCCCAGTCCATGACCTGCGGCCCGAAGGCCTGCTGCACGTCCAGCAGGGCATTGAGACGGATCTCCGCAATGCGGTGCACCTGGCGCAGGCACTCGGCCATCTCGTCGCCGCGGCTGTTCTTCAGGCGGCGCGAGAAAGTCGCGATGATGGCGGCGCGGCTCAGGCCATGGCCCGTCGGGCCCTTCACCGCCAGGATGAAGGGAAAGCCGAATTTCTCCTTGTACTGCGCATTCAGCGCCTGCAGCACGGCGTATTCTTCCGGGCTGCAGCGGTCCAGGCCGGAGGCTGCCTGCTCGCCGGTCGATTCCGCCGTCAGCTCGCCGGCGATCGCCGCCTTGCCCGCCAGCTCGGGGTGGGCGCGCAGAAGGGCGAGTTGCTCATCTAGCGTGGCCCGGGTGACGACCGCCTGCAAGGCCTGCTTGAGGGCGGTCACGCTGGCGAAAGGACGCAGGCCGGCGGCGCGCTCGGCGATCCAGGGAGAGTGTTCGTAGATGCCGCGCAGGGCCTCGGCGAAGGCGGCGGGCGCAAGGCTGTTCAGGTCCGGCAGGGTGGTCATGGTATGCATCGCCTCATTGGAATCAATGATGATAAATCCTGCAAGCCATCCAGCTTATACGCGGGTGCGCATAAGCGGTATTGCGCTTATTTGACCGCGAGTGCTCGTGCAGCGGCGCTCACCTGGTCGCGCAGCCACTTGTGCTCGGTCGACTGGTGCACCCGCTGGTGCCACAGCTGGTAGAAGCGCATCGGCGGAAACTTGATCGGCACCGTGAAGCTCTTGAGCGGCAGCGTGCGTTCATAGAAGCGGATGAACTGGCGGCCGGTGGTCAGCACCAGGTCGGTCTGGGTCAGCATGTAGGGGATCACGCCGAAATAGGGCGACTCGACCGCCACCTTGCGCTGCAGCCCCAGGCGGTCGAGATGGGCGTCGATCACGCCGTGGTAACCCGGCAGCATCTGCGAGGGCGCCACGTGCGGCAGCGACAGGTAGTCCTCGACCGTCATCGCGTCGCTGGCCGTACGCCGTGCGTAGGGGCTGTCGGCGCGCATGGTGCAGGTGATCGGGTCTTCGAACAGCTTCGACATGTGCAGGTGGGCGGGCGGCTCGTCCCAGTTGGCGATCACCAGGTCCATCTCGCCGTCGGACAGCATGCGCAGGTAGTCCAGGCCCGGCCCCAGGCTGTGGATCACCACCTTGCTGTTGGGCGAACCGCGCCGCAGCGAGGCCACCACGCCCGGCAGGAACTGGGTGTCGAGGTAGTCCGGGGCGGCGATGTGGAAGGTGCGCGCCGCTTCCTCCGGCACGAAGGGCGACTTGCGCACGAACAGGCTCTCGGTTTCGTCCAGGATGCGCTTGGCCGGCTTCATCAGGCTCTCGCCGTGCTGGGTCGGCACCATGCCGCGCGCGCCGCGCACCAGCAGCGGATCGCCGGTCAGCTCGCGCAGCTTGCGCAGCGAGGCCGAGATCGAAGGCTGCGGCTGGTTCAGCTTGAGCGCGACGCGCGAGACGTTCTTTTCCTGCAGCAGCAGGTAGAGGATGCGGATCAGGTGCAGGTCGAGGTGCTGGGGCAGGCTGGCCATCGGGCGTCGTGTGTATATCAATTCGGCTATGTCGAATATACGCTAAATTTCATGTTGCAGAAATTGAAATCACGTTATTGTCGAGGGATATACATCAAGGAAGCCCTATGGACGATTTTGGCTATCTGGGCCCATATGCCCTCGAATGGTTCAACATGCTGGTGCGCTGGCTGCACATCATCACCGGCATCGCCTGGATCGGCGCCTCGTTCTACTTCGTCTGGCTCGACAACACGATCCGGCCGCCGGCGCCGGGCTCCGAGCTGGCGAAGAAGGGCGTCGCCGGCGAGCTGTGGGCGGTGCACGGCGGCGGCTTCTACAACCCGCAGAAATACCTGGTGGCGCCCGCCGAGCTGCCGAAGGAGCTCCACTGGTTCAAGTGGGAAGCCTATTCCACCTGGATCTCCGGCTTCGCGCTGCTCGTCATCGTCTACTACCTGAATGCGCAGGCGATGATGGTCGACCGCAGCGTCGCCGACCTGAGCAGCTGGCAGGCGGTCGGCATCGGCCTGGCCAGCCTGGTGGTCGGCTGGGTCGTCTACGACCTGCTGTGCAGATCGAAGCTGGGCAGGCACGACCTGGCTTTCGGCCTCGTGATCTTCGCCTTCCTGGTCGCCAGCAGCTACGTGCTGAGCCATTTGCTCAGCGGCCGCGCCGCCTACCTGCACGTGGGGGCGATGATCGGCACCATGATGGTGGCGAACGTGGCGATGCTGATCATCCCGGGCCAGCGCAAGATGGTGAATGCGATGATGGCGGGCCAGCAGCCCGATCCCGTGCACGGCATCAAGGCCAAGCAGCGCAGCGTCCACAACAACTACTTCACCTTGCCGGTGCTGTTCATCATGATCAGCAACCACTACGCGATGACCTACCGCCACGAATATTCCTGGGCGGTGCTGGGTGTGATCATGGCGGCGGGCGTGCTGATCCGCCACTTCTTCAACCTGCGCCACAAGGGTCGCGTCGAGTGGAAATATCCGGCGGCGGGCGTGGCGCTGCTGCTGGCCCTGGCCGTTGCGATTGCGCCGAAGGCCCCGCTGCAGGCCAAGGCCGGCGCTGGCACCGACGACGCCGCGCGCTTCGCCCAGGTGCGCACCATCATCGACCAGCGCTGCGTGTCCTGCCATGCGCAGCAGCCGACGCAGGCGGGGTTTGCGACGGCGCCGGGCGGCGTCATGCTGCACACCCCCGAACTCGTGAGCCAGAACGCGCAGCGCATCTATCAGCAAACCGTGCAGATGAAAGCCATGCCGCTGGCGAACCTCACCAACATGACCGATGCCGAACGGGCGCAGGTCGGCGCCTGGTTCGAAGCCGGCGCAAAAACCGGGAACAACTGATGAACGATCGACAGCAACAGCTCCTGGAATGGATCGACGCCCACTTCGACGAGGAAGTCGGCTTCCTGCAGCAGGTGATCCGCATTCCGACCGATACGCCACCGGGCAATAATGCCCCGCATGCCGAGGCGGTGGCCGGCATGCTCGCACAATACGGCTGGAACGCCGAGCAGCACGCCGTGCCGGCACAGGAGGTGCGCGACTACGGCATGCAGAGCATCACCAACCTGATCGTACGCCGCCCTTACGGCGATGGCGGCCCGACGCTGGCGCTGAACGCCCACGGCGACGTGGTCCCGCCGGGGGAAGGCTGGAGCAAGCCGCCCTACGGCGCCGAGATCCACGAGGGCGCCATCTACGGCCGCGCCGCGGCAGTCTCGAAGAGCGACTTCGCCACCTATGTGTTCGCCGTGCGTGCGCTCGAAGCGCTGGGCGTGCCGCTCAAGGGCGCGCTCGAGCTGCACTTCACCTATGACGAGGAGTTCGGTGGCCTGCTCGGCCCGGGCTGGCTGCTGGAACAAGGCCTGAGCCGCCCCGACTACGTGATCGCGGCCGGCTTCAGCTACAACATCGTCACCGCGCACAACGCCTGCCTGCAGCTCGAGATCACGGTGCACGGCAAGGCCGGCCACGGCGCCATGCCGGAGCTGGCGGTGGATGCACTGCAGGCCGCCACCCGCATTCTGAACGCGATCTACGGGCAGCTGCCGGAACTGAAGAAGATCAAGTCGGGTGTCCCGGGCATCGACTCGCCCACCATGTTGGTGGGCCGCATCGACGGCGGCACCAACACCAATGTCGTGCCGGGCAAGGTGATCATGAAGATGGACCGCCGCATGATTCCGGAAGAAGATCCGGTGGCGGTCGAAGCGCAGCTGCGCGCCCTCATCGAAGAAGCGGTGGCCGGCATGCCCGGCATCCGGCTCGAGATCCGGCGGCTGCTGCTGTCGCATGCGTTGCGCCCGCTGCCCGGCTCCGGGAAGCTGGTAGAGAGCCTGCAGCGCCACGGCCGCGCCATCCTCGGCGAAGACATCACGGCCCAGGGCACGCCGCTGTATGCGGACGCGCGCCTGTACGGCGAGCGCGGCATCCCGGCGGTGCTGTACGGCGCCGGTCCACGCACCGTGCCGGAATCGAACGCCAAGAAGGCCGACGAGCATGTGCAACTGGACGACCTGCGCAAGGCTACCAAGGTGGTGGCGCTGAGCTTACTGGACTTTCTCGGTGGGGAGTGAAAGCTTGCGCGGCACGATGGCAAATTGCGGGCCGCGGCCGTAGTCCGGCTTGACGCTGCGCGCCATGAATTGCCGCCACGCCTTCCTGCCGGGCTCTCCCAGGGCGTCGACCGCATAGGCCAGCGCCGGCTGCATGTTCGACGGGAACCCTTCCTCGCTCGCCGAGTAACCGGTCATTTCACCGGTTTTCAGTTTGAGCGCGGCGGCCATTTCGTGGCCGCCGCAGGGCAGGGCGCGTATCTCGGCAGGAATGCTGGCGCGATAGGCTTCGTCGATACTGGCATAGAAGGGCGCCGATGCGCTGTCGCGCACCATCATGCTGTACATCGCGCCCTGGATCCAGCAGCTGCCGTCGCCGGTCATGCGCATCACGGGGAATCTGGTCTTCCAGCGCAGCAGTGCCTGCGCCTTGTCATAGCCCAGTTCTGCGACGTGCCCGACAGCCGACGTGAAAAAGTCGTCCTGCCATGGCGCCAGCCCGCGCTTGTCGGCGTAAGCCAGTGCATAGCCGTTGACGATGGCGCCCAGGGCGTTCGCCTTTGGGTTGTGGGTGTAGGTGGCGTTGTACCAGTCCAGGTTGTCGTCGAGGATCTGGGCGAAATGGCGCTTCAGCGGATGCGCGTCCGGGGTAATGTAGGCTGCTTCGGCGAGCGTGCGCAGCGCCCATGCCTGACCGCGCACCTGTTCGGGCTTGAGCAGGCCCTTGCGGTGTTCGCGGTAGCGGGGATTGGAGGCGAACACGTCGTACATGGCCCAGAACTGCAGTTCCTCCAGATGGTAATGGTCGCCCGTGAGGAGATAGGGCAAGTAGGAAAACGCCGGTTGGTGCGAAATATCGTGATTGTTGGGCGTCTTGCAGGCGTCCGGCCGTACACACGCAGGGAACAGTTCGCGTTTGCCGGTTGCCGGATTGAGCGTATCGCCGGGCATGCCGAATCGCGTCATGTAAGGATAGTCGTGCACGCTCACCGGCAGCCCGGTTCGGCGGTCGCGGTAGTGCATCGACCAGCTTCCCGCCAGGTCGGCCGTCCCGAGTGTGAGTTCGCGTGCACGCCGGTCCATGCCGAGCAGGTACATGGCCGCCCATCCCGGCAGCAGCCCGATATCGGCGCGTCCGCCTGTATTGGGCATGCCAGGAATTGCCATGCCGGTGCCCATTGGCTCGGTCCGCGGGCCGCTCCAGCCGGCGTGCATGCGCGACAGCCTGGTGTCGTCGATCACGACCGACTGGTCGTAGTTGGGCAGCGCCATCGACTCGATCAATTGCCGGGTGTCGTGGCGCACGTGGACGGAAGGGGCGCCGCCCCACCAGAACAGTTTGCGCCAGCGCGCGTGGTGGTAGTGGGTCAGGTCCTGCTTGCTGTAGACCTCAGTGTCGCCGACGATGACCTGCGCATCGTAGGTGAAGTTTTGCGGCGCCGGTTCGAAGGCCCAGTTGTTCTCGACCGTGACGTCGACACGCGCCTTGTCCAGTGCCGGATACCAGCGCAGCGCGAACCGGGCTGCCAGGTGCGGGTGAGCCCGGCCATCGGCATCGGCCAGCGGGCCCGTTACCTGCCACTCGCGCGCGATAGGTCCATCGAGCCAGAGTACCGCTTGCGTTTTCTCCAGCAGCGCGCGCAGGTTGGCGGTGTACACCCTTTCATCCAGCTGCAGCTCTACCCTGGTATCCATTCCCTGTTGCAGCAGCGTCGACAAGGTGCGCTCTTTCGACACGGCGGCCCTTGCCGGCGCGGCGCTTCCCTTGAACAGTCCAAGCAGCACCGGTTTCGCAGGCGAACTCCGGGCAAGGACCAGGGAAATGATGGCATGCCTGACCGACCCGTCGGGATGGCGCGCCTTGACGTCGGTCTGCAAGGGAACCGTGCTGCCATCGGCCAGCCGCGCCAGCAAGCCATCCGTGCGCTTGAGGACGCCCTCGCCGAACACCTGGCCAAAGGTGACCGGGACGTTTTCCTGGTCCTTCTTGCCCGTGTCTTCGAAGACCAGCGTCGCCAGCGCGCCCGAAATCCTGTCTTGGCGCGCCTGAACGCCGGCGCCGCCGGCATGGTCTGTCCCGGCCTTGCCGTAGCGGAGTTCGACGACGCGCGCGGCATCGAGCCCGCCGCCTGCCGGCAAACCGGCCTCCTTGCCCGATCCGGGCATGGCCTGGCTGCGCGCATCGGTGAGGACGGCGCCGGCCAGGAAAGCGATGACGAAAAGGTGGCGTGGCATGAATTGACGGAGTGGCCGATCAAAAAAGGCGCCCGCAGGCGCCTTTCATGTTAGCAGTGTTATTGCTTCAGCGTGCGTTCGAATAGCTGGTAGATGCGGCGGTACTGGTCGTACCAGGCTTCCGGCTGGACGTAGGCGTGGCGCTCCAGCGGGTAGCTGGCCAGTTCCCAGTTATCCTTCTTCAGCTCGATCAGGCGCTGGGCCATGCGCACCGAGTCCTGGTAGAACACGTTGTCGTCGATCATGCCGTGGGCGATCAGCAGGTGGCCCTGCAGCTTGTCGGCGTACTCGATCGGCGACGAGATCTTGTAGGCCTGCGGGTCGATGTCCGGCGTGTTCAGGATGTTGGCGGTGTACTCGTGGTTGTAGGTCACCCAGTCGGTCACCGGACGCAGCGCGGCACCCGCCTTGAAGGTGTCCGGCGCGCGCATCATGCCCATGAAGGCCATGAAGCCGCCGTAGCTGCCGCCGTAGATGCCGACGTTCCTGGCGTCGCCCTGGTGCTTGGCCACCATGTAGTTCACGCCGTCGATGTAGTCCACCAGTTCCGGATGACCCATCTGGCGGTAGATCGCGGTGCGCCACTTGCTGCCGTAGCCCTTCGAGGCGCGGTAGTCCATGTCGAGCACGACGTAGCCCTTCTGGACCAGCAGGTTGTGGAACATCTGCTCGCGGAAGTAGTTCGGGTAGCGCTTGCTGACGTTCTGCAGGTAGCCGGCGCCGTGCACGAACATCACCACCGGGTACTTTTTGTTCGGGTCGAGCTGGGCCGGGCGGTACAGCTTGGCCCAGACCGGGTCGCCACCGTCGCTCGAGGGCACCGCCACGTACTGCGGTTCGATCCACTGGCGCGCCTTGAATTCGGCCGTGCGGGTATCGGTCAGCTTGACGGCCGCGCCGCCGCTCACCGGCACCGTGGCGATCTGCACCGGGGTGTAGCTGCTCGACCAGTGCACCAGCAGCTTGCGCTCGTCCGGCGACAGGCGGAAGCGCTCGACGCCGTCCAGGCTGGTCACTTCGCGGATCGCGCCGTTCTTTGCGTCGACGGCGCAGACTTCGTAGTCGCCCGGGGTGGCGCGGTTGCACATCATGTAGGCGACGCTGCCGTCATGCGACCAGCGCACGTCCGAGGCTTCCCACTTGCCGGAGGTGAGGGCGCGCGCTTTTGCACCCTCGCCACCTTCGGCAGGCTGCGTGTACAGGTGCGAATAGCCGCTTTCCTCGGACAGGTACCACAGGGTGCGGTTGTCCGGCAGCCAGCCGAATTCGTTGTTGTCGTAGTTGATCCAGGCCCGCTCGGTCAGGCGGTGCAGCGGCTTGAGCTTGGCGCCCGCCAGGTCGACGCTGGCGATCCAGCGGTCCTTGTTGTCGACCGAGCGCAGCATGACGGCGACATTGGCGCCGTTGGGCGACCATTCGATCGCATCGGCGCCGTCGATCACGCGCACCGGGCGGCTGCCCTTCAGCGGCTCCTTCTTGGCGGCGGCGCGCAGCTCGGCCAGCGGATCGACGTTGACACCCGGCAGCACGTCGAAGGACAGGTCCTGCACCTTGTTGGTGCGCAGATCGACCAGCTTCAGTGCATGAGGCGTCGGCATGTTGCGTCCGACGCGGGTGCGCTGGTCGTCGAATTCCTCGTAGCCCGACTCGGTCACATAGCGCGGCATCTTGCCGACGCGGCCCTTGTCGCCGTTCTTCGGCGCGGTCACGACCAGCAGCCAGCGGCCGTCCGGGGACAGCACCGTGCTCTCGATCGCGACCTTGTCGCCCAGGTAGATCTGGCCAGGGGGCAGGGTCGGGTCGAAGCGGCGCTGCTCGTTCATGCGCTCGCGCAGCGCATCGCGCTCGTCCTTCTGGCGCTTCAGGGTGGCGATCAGGCGCAGCTGCTGGTCGCGCAGCGCGTCTTCCTCGTTCACCGCCGGATCCTTGGCGGCGCGCGGCAGCGCGACCGGGCCGACCACCCTGGTGGCGCGGTCCCAGCCATACCAGTCGGTGCCGATGCGGTAGTGGACGCTGCGTTCGTCGCTCGAATACTGCATCGCGTCGAGCCTGCTGGCGCCGCGCGTGATCTGCACCAGCGCGCCGCTCTTCAGGTCGCGCTCGAACAGGTCGCCGTTACGCAACATGAGGGCGCGGGTCTGGGCCGGGTTGTAGATGACGTCGGCGCCGTCGATCTTCGCGCCTTCGGCATCGCCCACCAGCTTCGGCCGGCCGCCTTGCGCCACCTGCCAGGTGTCGCGGATCGGCGAACCGCTGCGCTTCTGCTTGTAGAACACCTGCTTGCTGTCCCAGCTCCACCAGGCGGTTTCGACCGGGGTGCCGATCCAGTCGGGGTGGGCCATGGCCTGGTCGAGGGTGATGGGCGTGGAAGCCGCGGCCGGCAGCGCTGGTAGCACCAGCAGGGCCGCAAAGATCGTGATAACAGGTGGTCGCATCGTGTCGTGGATAGCTGATTGAAAGGTTTGGCTTTCTAGCCAAAAATGCGATTTGCATTCTAGCTCAGCATTTCACGGTGCGGGGAATGTGGAGAACGGACTTGCTAAAAAAGACAATGGCGGCGTACATACATACGCCGGACAGGCACATACATATCAATACGGCTGCTGCGTCGCAGCGTGTCAGGCAGCCGTACGCGGGCGCTTGGCGGGGCGCAGGAACAGGGCCAGGCGGACCACCAGCGCCATGAGGGCGCAAACGCTCAGGACGGTGTCGAGCATATTCATGTTCAGCCCCGGACTGCCGGCGCCCAGCCGCCGTGAGCGGCATAGAGTTCGATCGAGAAGCTGCGCACTGCGGCGGCGGCGTTGGCGAAGAAGCGGCGGGTTGCGGCCATGGTGGACTCCTGTGAAAAAGGTGATGTTGCGTTGCAGTATAAGGAGGCTGGAGCCATAAATAAACTTTAGATTCGTGATTCCGGCGATTCGTTCTGTGAATAATTAACGATCCGAGCTCATCCGTGATATTGACGCCGCGAATGTCTCATCCCCGCCACTTCGCATGAGGCTCATATGGGGTGGTGCGGTTCTTGCATGCCATACCGGCATGACATCCTCAAGCTGTGGTCCACCTCATTTGCGCATCGTCGTCGTCAACCCCGCCGCGCCGCCCGGCGCGGAGCGCGATGCGGCCCTCGCCGAACAGGCGCGCCGCAGCGCCGCGCTGCGCATCGGGCTGCTGGAATCGGGCTACGACCTGATCGCCTCGCTGCCGGCCGACGTGTTCCTGCCGGAGCGCATCGCCCAGCTGCAGCCGGACCTGATCATCGTCGACAGCGAGTCCGACGCGCGCGACATCCTCGAACACATCGTGATCGCCACCCGCGATGCGCGCCGTCCCATCGTGCTGTTCACCGAAGACGATGCACCGGCCAGCATGGACGCCGCGCTGGAAGCGGGCGTCTCCGCCTACATCGTGGCCGGCCTGCACGCGGAGCGGGTCAAGCCGGTGCTGGACGTGGCGCTGGCGCGCTTCCGGCGCGAGCAGAAGCTGCTCGACGAATTGCAGGGCACGCGCCAGAAGCTGGCCGATCGCAAGATCGTCGACCGCGCCAAGGGCCTCCTGATGACGCGCTACGGCCTGACCGAAGACCAGGCCTACCAGCGCCTGCGCAGCATGGCCATGAACAAGAACCTGAAGCTGGCGGAGATCGCGCAGCGGCTGATCGATGTGGAAGACCTGCTCGGCTGATGCCGGCGGCGGAGAAACGGAACACTATGGCAGGCAGCGAACAAAGCGGGGCGTGGATCGCCGGCTCCGACAAACCGGAACGGACATCGGTACGCATCGGCTTCATGCCCCTGGCCGACTGCGCGCCGGTGGTGATGGCCTCGGTGCTCGGCTTCGATGAAAAGTACGGGATCCGGTTCGAGCTGAGCCGCGAGCTGTCCTGGACCGGCATGCGCGACCGCCTGGTGGGCGGCGAGATCGATGCGGCCCATGTCCTGTATGGCCTGCTGTACGGGCTGCAGATGGGCGTCGGCACGCGCGCGCGCCAGATGGCCGTGTTGATGAACCTGAACCAGAACGGCCAGGGCATCACGCTGTCGCGCGCCCTGGCTGCGCGCGCCCAGGACGGGGCGGCGCTGGCCCGGCTGCTGCACGCGGACGAAGGGCTGCGTCCCACCTTCGGCCATACCTTCCCGACCGGGAACCACGCGATGTTCCTGTATTACTGGCTGGCCGCCGCCGGCATCGCTCCTTTCGAGGACTGCAAGCTGGTCACGGTGCCGCCCGGGCAGATGGCATCCAGCCTGGCCGCCGGCCACATGGACGGCTTCTGCGCCGGCGAGCCCTGGGGCCAGCGCGCGCTGCGCGAAGGCGTGGGCGTGCCGGCGCTGTCGAGCGAAGAGATCTGGCCGGACCATCCGGGCAAGGTGCTGGGCACGAGCGCCGGCTTCGCCGCCGCCCATCCGCACACCTGCCGCGCGATGGTGGCCGCGCTGCTGGACGCGGCGCGCTGGCTGGACGCCTCGCGCACCAACCGCGAAGCCGCGGCCGAGGTGCTGGCCAGCCCCGGCTACGTGAATGCGGGCAGGGAAGTGCTGCAGTACTGCCTGGCCGGCCGCCCTGGCAGCAAGGGCGGCAAGGGCGGCTGGCGCGGCCATAACGGCCTGCGCTTCTTCGGCGACGGCGAAGCCAGCTTCCCCTGGTTGTCGGACGGCATGTGGTTCCTCACCCAGCAGCGCCGCTGGGGCCTGCTGCGCGCCGACCCGGCCTACGCCGCCATCGCGCGCGAGGTCAACCGCATCGATCTCTACCGCGACGGTGCGGCGCTGGCCGGCGTGGCGGTGCCGGATGCCCCGCTGCGCAGTTCGACCCTGCTCGACGGCCGCGTGTGGGACGGCAGCGATCCTGCCGGCTACGCCGCATCGTTTGGGCGTATTGACTGAATCGGTGCGCAGCGCCGCATCATTTGCGGGCATGTTGCACCGCAATGTAGCGCGCCGGCCGGTACTTCCCTCCCGCTTCCCTCTGTGCCGGGTCTGGCACGCCTCTTGCTCATACTTTGGTAAAGGATCAATGGCGATCCCCTTCAACTTGCTGCCGGTCTAACGAGGGACCGGCAAACAAGCGCAACGACAGGACAACGGCGTCCGCAGCTCACTGCTTCAACAGCAGGAGCGCGGACGCCGTTTTGTTTTCTAAAGGAAGAAACATGGCCAGCAAAGCAGACAGCATCAAACTCTTCTCGTTCAATACGGCGCCGATGCGCGCCTTCCACCTGACCTGGGTCGCCTTCTTCATTTGCTTCTTCGCCTGGTTCGCCTGCGCACCGCTGATGCCGGTCATCAAGGGCGAGTTCGGCCTGTCGATGGAGCAGGTCGCCAACATCAACATCGCCGCCGTCGCCATCACGATCTTCGTGCGGCTGCTCATCGGCCCGCTGTGCGACCGCTTCGGTCCGCGCAAGGCCTACACCGGCCTGCTGCTGCTGGGTTCCATCCCGGTGCTGGGCGTGGCGATGGCGCAGAGCTACGAAAGCTTCCTGCTGTTCCGCCTCGGGATCGGCGCGGTCGGCGCCAGCTTCGTGATCACCCAGTACCACACCTCGGTCATGTTCGGACCGAAGGTGGTCGGCACCGCCAACGCGGCTGCCGCAGGCTGGGGCAACAGCGGCGGCGGCGCGGCCCAGGCCCTGATGCCGCTGCTGCTCACCGCGGTCGCCATGCTCGGCGTCTCGCAGGCCATGAGCTGGCGCGTGGCGCTGGTGGTGCCGGGCCTGATGATGATCGTGATGGCCTTCGTCTACTGGCGCTACACCCAGGATTGCCCGGCCGGGAACTACGACGAGCTGCGCGCCAGGGGCGAACTCCCGCAGGGGAATAAGGGCGGCCTGGCGAGCTTCCGCGAAGCCTGCCGCAACCACCGCGCCTGGCTGCTGTTCGTGACCTATGGCGCCTGCTTCGGCATCGAGATCTTCATCCATAACATCGCCGCCGTGTACTACGTCGACAAGTACGGCCTGTCGCTCGGCGCGGCCGGCCTGGCCGCCGGCAGCTTCGGCCTGCTGGCCCTGTTCGCCCGCGCCCTCGGCGGCTGGCTGTCGGACCGCAGCGCCCGCAATGGCAGCCTGAACAGCCGTGTCACCGTGCTGTTCGTGCTGATGATCGGCGAAGGCCTGGGCCTGCTGTGGTTCGCGCAGGCCGAGGGCGTGGCCTACGCCGTGATCGCCATGCTGTGCTTCGGCCTGTTCACCCACATGGCCTGCGGCGCCACCTATGCGCTGGTGCCCTTCGTTGCACCGAAGGCGCTGGGCGGCGTGGCCGGCATCGTCGGCGCGGGCGGCAACGTCGGCGCCGTGGCGGCCGGTTTCCTGATGAAGGGCACGGGCGACATCGCCCAGACCCTGACGATTTTGAGTGTGATGGTACTGGTCGCAAGCCTGTGCGCCATCGCCGCCCGTTTCACCATGACCGCAGGCGAAGCGTCGCCGGCGGTCTCCGCAGCATAAGGAGTAGAGCAATGCATATCGTCGTCGTCGGCCACGGCATGGTGGGCCATAAATTCGTTGAAACCCTCGCAGCCAGCGGAGACCCTGACCTGCGCGTCACGATCCTGGGCGAAGAACCGCGCCCGGCATACGACCGGGTCCACCTGTCCGAATTCTTTGCCGGGAAAAGCGCGCAAGACCTGTCGCTGGTGGCGCCCGGCTTCTTCGAGAACCAGCAACTGTCGCTGCGCCTCGGCACCCGCGTGGTCGGCATCGACCGCGAAGCGCGCCAGGTCACCCTCGCGGAAGGCGCGCCGGTCAGCTACGACAAGCTGGTGCTGGCCACCGGCTCCTATCCCTTCGTGCCGCCGGTACCGGGATCGGACCGCAAGGACTGCTTCGTCTACCGCACCATCGAAGACCTGGAAGCGATGAGCGAATGCGGCGCCCGTTCGCGCACCGGCGTGGTGGTCGGTGGCGGCCTGCTCGGCCTGGAATGCGCCAAGGCGCTGCGCGACCTGGGCCTGCAGACCCACGTGGTCGAGTTCGCGCCGCGCCTGATGGCGGTGCAGGTCGACGATCCGGGCGCGCGCGTGCTGCGCAACAAGATCGAAGAGCTGGGCGTGCAGGTGCACACCCAGAAGAACACCCTGGTCATCGCCGACGGCGAGGAGGGCACCCACCGCATGCAGTTCGCCGACGGCAGCCACCTGGACACCGACATGATCGTGTTCTCGGCCGGCATCCGTCCGCGCGACGAGCTGGCGCGCTTCAGCGGCCTCGCCCTCGGCCAGCGCGGCGGCATCGTCATCGACGACGCCTGCCTGACTTCCGATCCGCACATCTACGCCATCGGCGAATGCGCCCTGTGGCAGGGTCAGCTGTTCGGCCTGGTGGCGCCGGGCTACGACATGGCGCGCACCGCGGCGAAGCACATCCTGAACGGCGAAGGCAGCTTCAGCGGCGCCGACATGAGCACCAAGCTGAAACTGATGGGCGTGGACGTGGCCAGCATCGGCGACGCGCACGGCGCCACCAGCGGCAGCCGCAGCTACCAGTTCCTCGACGAGCGCAAGCAGGAGTACCGCAAGATCGTCACCTCCAGCTGCGGCAAGCAGCTGATCGGCGCCGTGCTGGTGGGCGATGCCTCGGCCTACGGCGAACTGCTGCAGATGATGCTGAACGGGATCGCGCTGCCGGAGTCGCCCGAAGTCCTGATCCTGCCGCAGCTGGACGGCGCGGCGCGCCCGGCGCTGGGCGTCGACGGGCTGCCCGCCAGCGCCCAGATCTGCTCCTGCAACGACGTCTCGAAAGGCGCGCTGTGCGAGGCGGTGGCGGGCGGCGCCGGCTCGATCGGTGCGCTCAAGAGCTGTACCAAGGCGGGTACCGCCTGCGGCGGCTGCGTACCCCTGATGACCCAGGTGATGAACGCCGAGCTGACCCGGCTGGGCGTGGCCGTCAACGACCACCTGTGCGAGCACTTCGCCTGCTCGCGCCAGGAGCTCTACCACCTGGTGCGCGTGGAGGGCATCCGCAGTTTCGGCGAGCTGATCGCACGCCACGGCAAGGGCCTCGGCTGCGACATCTGCAAGCCGGTGGTCGCGAATATTCTCGCCTCGGCCTGGAACGACTTCGTGCTCAAGCCCGAGCACGCGAGCCTGCAGGATTCGAACGACTACTTCCTCGGCAATATCCAGAAGGACGGCACCTATTCGGTGGTGCCGCGCATGCCGGGCGGCGAAGTGACGGCCGACGGCCTGATCGCGGTGGGGCAGGTGGCCAAGAAGTACGGCCTGTACACCAAGATCACCGGCGGCCAGCGGGTCGACCTGTTCGGCGCCCGCCTGGAGCAGCTGCCGAACATCTGGGAAGAACTGATCGCAGCCGGCTTCGAATCCGGCCACGCCTACGGCAAGTCGCTGCGCACCGTGAAATCCTGCGTCGGCTCGACCTGGTGCCGTTACGGCGTCGGCGACAGCCTGGCCTTCGCCATCGCGCTGGAGAACCGCTACAAGGGCCTGCGCTCGCCGCACAAGATCAAGTTCGGCGTGTCCGGCTGCACCCGCGAATGCGCCGAGGCGCAGGGCAAGGACGTCGGCCTGATCGCCACCGAGAAAGGCTGGAACCTCTACGTCTGCGGCAACGGCGGCATGAAGCCGCGCCATGCGGAACTGATCGCCTCGGGCATCGATGATGAAACCGTGGTCAAGCTGGTCGACCGCTTCCTGATGTTCTACGTGCGCACCGCCGGCCGCCTGCAGCGCACCAGCGTGTGGCGCGAGAACCTCGAGGGCGGCCTGGATTACCTGAAACAGGTGGTGGTCGAGGACAAGCTGGGCATCGCCGCCGAGCTCGAGGCGCAGATGCAGCACGTGGTCGACACCTATGCCTGCGAATGGAAGGAAGCCGTCACCAATCCGGAAGTGCGGCGCCGTTTCCGCCACTTCGTCAACAGCGAAGCGGTCGACAGCAATGTCGTGTTCGTGCCGGAGCGCGGCCAGATCCGCCCGGCCAATCCGGAAGAGCGACGCGGACGCGTCATCCCGATCGCCGCCAGCGCGGCTTGAACTCAAGGAGAAAACCATGCACCGTGACCTGCAGCTTCAGAACTGGACCGCCATCTGCGCCCTCGACGAGATCGTGCCCGACACGGGCGTCTGCGCCCTGGTAGACAATCGCCAGGTGGCTGTGTTCCGCGTCGGCGGCGCCGAGCCGCGCGTTTTCGCCATCGACAACTTCGACCCCAACGCCCAGGCAGCCGTGCTGTCGCGCGGCCTGGTCGGCAGCATCGGCGAGCGCATCGTCGTCGCATCGCCCATCTACAAGCAGCATTTCGACCTTCACAGCGGCGAATGCCTGGAAGCCCCCGAGCATTCGGTGGCCAGCTACCCGGCCCGCGTGGAAGGAGGCAAGGTATGGATCGCTCCATAAAACCCAGGCTGGTCGTGGTCGGCAACGGCATGGCCGGCATGCGTACCGTCGAGGAGTTGCTCAAGCTCGACGCGGACATGTACGACATCACCGTGTTCGGCGCCGAGCCGCGTGTTAACTACAACCGCATCCTGCTCTCGCCGGTGCTGGCCGGCGAGAAGCGGGCCGAGGACATCGTGCTGCACACCCGCGAATGGTATGCGGAGCACGGCATCGTGCTGCACGCCGGCGATCCGGTGGTGGCGATCGACCGCAAGCGCCGCATCGTGCGTGCCCGTTCGGGAGTCGAAGTCGCTTACGACCGGCTTCTGCTGGCGACCGGATCCAGCCCCTTCATCGTGCCGGTGCCGGGGTCGACCCTCGAGGGCGTCATCGGCTTTCGCGACCTCGACGACGTCGAGGTGATGCTGGCCGCGGCCCGGCGCGGCGGCAGCGCCGTCGTCATCGGCGGCGGCCTGCTCGGGCTGGAAGCGGCCAACGGCCTGCTGCGGCAGGGCATGCAGGTGACCGTGGTGCACCTGACGAACAGCCTGATGAACCAGCAGCTCGACCCGCAGGCCGCGCTGCTGCTCAAGCTGGCGCTCGAACGGCGCGGCCTGCGCATCCTGCTCGGCGCCCAGACCGAGACCATCCTGGGCAACGGCAGGGTGGAAGCGATACGCTTCGCCGACGGCCTCGAAGTGCCGGCCGACCTGGTCGTGATGGCCGCCGGCGTGCGCCCGAACGTGGCGCTGGCCCGCGAGGCCGGCCTGCACGTCGAGCGCGCCATCGTGGTCGACGACACCCTGCAGACCTACGACCCGCGCGTGTACGCCGTGGGCGAATGCGTCCAGCACCGCAAGGCCACCTTCGGCCTGGTGGCGCCGATCTGGGACCAGGCGCGCGTCTGCGCGGCCCACCTGGCTGGCCTCGGGCACCGCCGCTACGTGCAGCAGGCCACCGCGACCAAGCTGAAGGTGACCGGCATCGACCTGTACTCGGCCGGCGACATCGTCGGCCTCGAAGGCAGCGAAGACCTGGTGCTGCGCGACCGCCATGCCGGCGTGTACAAGCGCCTGGTGCTGGCCGGGAACCGCGTCACCGGCGCGGTGCTGTACGGCGACGTGTCCGACGGCCCCTGGTACTTCGACCTGATCCAGCGCGGCGCCGACGTGTCGACTTTCCGCGACCGGCTGCTGTTCGGCCCGGCCCTGTGCGAGGCTGCCTGATGAATGCACCCATGATTCCGATCGCTTCGGCGGTCCGCACCACCTGTCCCTACTGCGGCGTCGGCTGCGGCATCAAGGCCACTCCCATGGCGGACGGCGCCCTGATCGAGGGCGACCCCGATCACATGGCGAGCCGCGGCCGCCTGTGCGTCAAGGGCTCGGCGCTGGGCGAGACGCTCGGCCTGGACGGGCGCCTGCTGGCCCCCGCCATCCGCGAGGAGGGCAGGCTGCGTAGCGCGAGCTGGGACGAAGCGCTCGGCAAGGTCGCCTCCAGCTTTGTATCCATCATCGCCGAGCACGGCCCGGACGCGGTGGCGATGTATGTCTCGGGCCAGCTGCTGACCGAGGATTACTACGTCGCCAACAAATTCATGAAGGGCTACGTCGGCAGCGCCAACATCGACACCAATTCGCGCCTGTGCATGTCCTCGGCGGTGGCCGGCCACAAGCGCGCCTTCGGCGAAGACCTGGTGCCCGGCTGCTACGAGGACTTCGAACTGGCCGACCTGGTCGTGCTGGTCGGCTCGAACACGGCCTGGTGCCACCCGACCCTGTTCCAGCGCATCGCCAAGGCCAAGGAAGCGCGCCCGTCGATGCGCATCGTCGCGATCGACCCGCGCCGTACCGCCACCTGCGAACTGGCCGACCTGCACCTGCCGGTCAAGGCCGGTACCGACGTCTGGCTGTTCAACGGCCTCCTTACCCACCTGGCGCGCGCCGGCGCCGCCGACCATGCCTTCGTTGCCGCCCACACGGATGGCCTCGACGCCGCACTGGAAGTAGCGGCCGGCTGCGCCGACATCGCCTCGGTCGCCCGTACCTGCGGCGTCGATCCGCACAAGCTGGCCGAGTTCTACGACATGTTCGCCGCGACCGGTAAAGTGGTCACCGCCTTCTCGCAGGGCGTCAACCAGTCCTCGAGCGGCACGGACAAGGTCAACAGCATCATCAACTGCCACCTGCTCACCGGCCGCATCGGCCAGCCGGGCATGGGGCCGTTCTCGCTGACGGGCCAGCCGAATGCGATGGGCGGGCGCGAAGTGGGCGGCCTCGCCAACATGCTGGCCAGTCACCTCGACCTGGACAAGGCGGCCCACCGCGAGGCCGTGCGCAGCTTCTGGGATTCCCCGCGCATCGCCGACAAGCCCGGGCTGAAGGCGGTCGACCTGTTCCGTGCGATCGAAGCGGGCAAGGTCAAGGCCGTGTGGATCATGGCGACCAACCCGGTGGTCAGCCTGCCGGACGCCGACCAGGTGAAACGCGCGCTGCAGCGCTGCGAAATGGTGGTGGTATCGGACATGAGCGGCGCCACCGACACCGCCGCGCTGGGACACGTGCTGCTGCCCGCCCTCGGCTGGGGCGAAAAGGACGGCACGGTCACCAATTCCGAGCGCTGCATCTCGCGCCAGCGCGGCTTCCTGCCGGCGCCGGGCGAGGCAAGAAGCGACTGGCAGGCGATCTGCCAGGTCGCGCAGCGCATGGGTTTCCGCGGCTTCGATTACGAGGGCGTGCACCAGATCTTCGACGAGCACGCCCGGCTCTCGACCTGGCGCAACGAGGCAGGCGAGCTCCCGCGCGCCTTCCGGATCGACGGCCTGGTTGGCATGGACCGCGCCGCCTATGACGCGCTGGAGCCGCTGCAATGGCCGGTCCTGCGCCGCCGCGAGGGCACTGAGCGCCTGTTTGCCGACGGCCGCTTCTCCCACCCCGACGGCAAGGCGCGCTTCGTCGCGACCGCGCCGCGCGCGCCGGTGCACGCCCCCGGCGGCGAATTCCCGCTGGCGCTGAACACCGGGCGCCTGCGCGACCAGTGGCATACCATGACCCGCACCGGCAAGTCGCCGCGCCTTGCCGGCCACGCTCCCGAACCCTTCGTCGACCTGCATCCGCACGACGCCCTGCTCAGCGGCGTGCGCGAGGGCGAACTGGCACGCGTCACCAGCCGCTGGGGCGCGATGGTGGCGCGGGTGGCGCACAGCGGCGGCATCGCGCGCGGCGCCGCCTTCGTGCCGATCCACTGGAACGGCCAGACCGCCTCGGATGCGCGGGTCGGCGCCGTGGTCAATCCGGAAGTCGACCCGGTCTCGGGCGAACCCGAGTTCAAGCACACGCCGGTGCGCATCGAACCCTTTGGGGTGGCCTGGCACGGCTTCATCTTGAGCCGTGAAGAGCTGGACCTCGCACGCGTGGCCCACTGGACGCGGGTGCGCGGCGCGGGTTTCATACGGTATGAACTGGGCGGGCGCGAGGCGGTCTCGCCGGAGTGGGCGAAAGTGCTGTTGGGTGGGGCGGACGAGGACGCGGACTGGATCGAATACCAGGACAAGTCGGAGGGCATGCTGCGCTGCGCGCTGCTGGTCGATGGCCGCCTGCAGGCCTGCCTGTTCGTGTCGCGCCGGCCGGACCTGCCGGCCCGGAGCTGGCTGGGCGGCCTGTTCGTTCAGGACGAAGTGTCGGCCAAGGACCGGGCGACCCTGCTCGCCGGGCGTCCGCCGGTGCAGGGTCTCGATCCCGGCCCGACGGTGTGCTCGTGCTTCGGCGTGGGACGCAATACGATCTGCAGTGCGATCAAGGAGCACGGCCTGCTGGACGCCGCAGGCGTGACCGCCTGCACGCGCGCCGGCGGCAATTGCGGTTCCTGCCTGCCGGAGATCCGGCAACTGCTGGCGCTGGACCGCTAGCTCGCAGCCAGGCCCAGCGCGCTGGCCTGTTGCGGCAAGCCCTCAGTTCCCGGCGAAATGCTCGGGACCGGGCCGTCCAGCAGCGTGACTGTGTTACGCTGACGCAACTATTCCCGTTGCGGGCTTGCTGCACATGCTTTTTCTTCGATCGATCCAGCCCCGCCGGCGCGGGCTTGGCGCCTGGCTCGCGCTGGCGTTTTCCCTGTTGACCGTCATCCTGACCCTGCTGCTGGTCGAGGTCGTGGAGCGCGCCTCGACCGAACAGGTCAAGGACAGTATCGGCCATGGTCTCGGCGAGCTGGCGCACCAGACTGCCGACAAGCTCGATCGTGGCATGAGCGAGCGCTACCGTGAAGTCAGCCTCATGGTGCGCCGGCGGACCCTGCGCGACGCAAGCGTCTCCACGGACGAGCGGCGCCAGGTCCTGACCGATATCCAGCAAACCTACGGCTATTACGACTGGGTCGGCCTGACCGGCCTGGACGGCCGGGTGATCGTCGAGGCACGCGGCCTGCTGGAAGGAGTCGACGTGTCGCAGCGCCCCTGGTTCAGGAACGCCCTGGCCGGCATTCACGTCGGCGATGTGCACGAGGCGGTCAAGCTGGCCAAGCTGCTGCCCGGCGAGAACGGCGAGCCGCGCCGCTTCGTCGACGTCGCCTTCCCATTCACGGGCTTGGACGGCAGTACCGCCGGCGTGCTGGGCGTGCATCTCTCGTGGCAATGGGCACGCGACGTTGAACGCTCGATCATCGCGCCGGTCCAGCAGCGTGGGCGAGTGCAGGCGCTCATCGTGAGCCGCGAGGGCGTGGTGTTGCTGGGGCCCCCAGGGCTGCAGGGCCGGAAGGTCGCCACGCCCAGCCTTCGGCTGGCCCAGCAGAAGCGCACCGGCTTCGTGGTCGAGCAGTGGCCGGACGGCCAGTCCTACCTGGTTGGCTACAGCGCGACCGTGGGGCGGGGCAGCTACCCGGGCCTGGGCTGGACCGTCCTGGTGCGCCAAAACATCGACGACGCCTATGCGCCGGTGCGGCTGCTGCGTGCGCGGGCGCTGTGGAGCGGCGCCGCGCTGGCAGTGCTGTTTTCGATCGCCGGCCTGCTGGTGGCGCAACGCATCACGCGTCCGCTTGGCGCGCTGGCTGCATCGGCCGAGCGCCTCGGGCGCGGCGAGGCCGGGGAGCTGGTGCCCAACGCAAAGGATTATTTCGAGGTGGAAGCGCTCTCCACCACCATCAACAGGCTGGTGGCCGACCTGGTCCAGCAGCGGGCGGCCTTGCGCGACCTCAACGCTACACTCGAAGAGCGCGTCGAAGAGCGAACCGCCGAACTGGAACGCGCGCTGGATGCCGTACGCGCCAATGAGCAGCGCATCAACGCCATCGTGGAAGCGGCCCAGGACGCCTATATCGCGGTCGACCAGCGCGGCATGATACTCGACTGGAACCATGCGGCCGAGCGTATGTTCGGCTGGCGCCGCAGCGAAGTGCTTGGCTGGCCGCTGGCTGAACTGGTGCTGCCGGAACGGCACCGCGCCAGCCTCGGAAAGGCCTTGCACAACTTCCGCCAGGGCATCCGCCCGCCGATGCTCGACGGCCGCTTCGAGCGCACCGTGATCGACCAGTCCGGCCGCGATTTCCCCATCGAGATGACGACCGCCCTGGCCGGCGAAGGCGCGGACGCCTTCTTCAGCGTCTTCCTGCACGATATCTCCGAACGCAAGAAAGTCGAGCAGATGAAGAGTGAATTCGTGTCCACGGTCTCGCACGAGCTGCGCACACCCCTGACGTCGATCCAGGCCTCGCTGTCGATGCTGTCCGACGGTATGGCTGGCGAACTTCCCCCGGATGCGGCGCGCCTGACCGCCATCGCCAGCCAAAGCAGCGAACGCCTGATGCGGCTGGTGAACGACTTGCTTGACCTCCAGAAGATGGAAGCCGGACACATGGAGTTTGCGCGCGCGCCTCAGCGGCTGCTGCCGCTCGCCCGGCACGCGCTGGCGGCGATGGAAGCACAGGCCTCCCGGACCGGCGTCGTGCTCCGGCATGACTGGCAGGCCGAGGCCGAGCACTGCGCGGCCAGGATCGACCCGGATCGCATCGAGCAGGTGTTGACCAACCTGCTGTCCAATGCGATCAAGTTCACACCATCCGGCGGGGCGGTCACGGTGGGCCTGGCGCAGTCAGCAGGCAAGCTGCGCCTGAGCGTGGCCGACGAGGGACCAGGCATCGCGCCGGCCTTCCAGGCCCGTATATTCGAGCGCTTCGCGCAGGCCGACGGCGCCGATACCCGCACGCGCGGCGGCACCGGTCTGGGGCTGGCCATCAGCAAGGCGATCATCGAGGAGCACGGCGGCACGATCACCTTCCATACCGTGCCCGGCCAGGGCACCTGCTTCACCGTGGAGCTGCCGGCCGCCTGATCTGGCCAGGCCGCGGCTCAGCGCAGCCCGTGCAGCGCAATGCCGGCGAAACCCGGCCAGGCGCCGAAGTCGGCCTCCAGGCGCGGCAGCAGCGCGCGGAGCGCTGCACGGTCCCCATGAAAACTGGTGGCGGAACCGTCGATCGGCCGGGTGGCGGCCAGCCGGTATGGCTGGGCGCCCGGGATGGACAGCGGTTCGCGCAGCAGCGCCAGCACCGCATGGCCGCCGAGTTCGAGCAGCAGCATATCGCCCGCGCCGCCGGATGGACCGGCGCGGTAATGGCGCTCGGTCGCAGGCGCCAGCGGGCCAGCCTCGAGGGCGATGCGCACCCGCTTGCCATGCGCCGCGCCCCAGTCGAGGAAAGGAATGGCGAAGGCAACGATCTGGTCCGGCGCGGTGCGGTAGTCCATCACCGTGACGGCGTCGGCGCTGCGCGCCAGGGCGCCGAGCAGTTCGCGTTTGCCGGCCCACCAGAACGGCAGGACGAAATCGAGCGGAAGCTCGCCTGCGGCGGCGCGCAGCGCTGCGGCGGTGTCCAGGTAGTCGCGTTCGAGCCGGGACGGCGCCAGCACGTCCGGTGGCAGCAGGTAGGGCTCGATGTCGAACTGCAGGCTGGCCAGGCGCGCTGCCGGTGCCGCCGTCCTGTTGTAGCTTGCCAGCGCCCGCGCGCGGGCGGCGCCGGCGGCGCGCTCGGCCGGGAGCACCAAATGCGGGTCGCCCTCGACTGCGCTGACGGCAATGCCGCGCGCACCGGCGGCCTGCACGAACGCTGCCAGCGCCCCAGGTTCGCGCACCCGGTCGCCTGCGATCGGCACCGCGATGAACAGTTCGCCTACTCCTGCTTCCACGGCCCAGTCGAGCAGGGCGGCGCCGTGCTCGCGCCAGTCGCTGTGGTTCCAGACCCAGGTCGAGCGTGGCGCCGGCCGCTGCCGCGCTGCGGCAGGATCGGGCTCGAGCGCCAGTTCGCGCAGTTCCAGCGTGGCGGGACCAGCGGGACAGGCGAGTACGAACTGGCGCCAGCTGGCCCGTTCGAGTCCCGGGGGCAGCCCCAGGCGCAGGCTCGACTCCGCACCGGTCGCGCTGAGTGTTCCCATGTCGAGCGCGGTTTCGCGCGCCGCCTGTGCGGCGTCGGCGGCGCGCCAGGCGAACTGCCCGTGGCCAAGAAAGCGCAGCTGCATCGCTCCCCGCAGCAGCGGCAGCGGCCATGGCCCGCCCAGCAGCACGCCGGCGGGCCGGACGCCGGCCTGGCAGGCCACGTGCAGCCGTCCAGCTTCGAGGCGGGCCTGGACCCGCTCCTCGCTGCCGTAGGTCGCCACCCGCATGGCACCCAGCAGGTTGCTGCGGAGCGGCATGGCCGCGGGCGTGGCGGGCTGTCCGGGACGTTCGGGGAGCACCAGGGTCTGCTCGCGCACCACGAAGCGGCCGTCCTGCTGTTCGCCCTGCAGCACGATGGCGGCCGCGCCGCGCGCTTGCGGGCCCGGCGCGTGCAGGGACTCGACGCGGGCGCCGCCGAGCGCCAGCGAGCTGCACCCGGCTGGCGCCGGCCGGTCGGTGACGACGAAGCGCAGCGCGCTGCCGTCGGCGGCAGCCGCACTGGCCAGAATGGAACCCGGCGGCGGCGCCGCCGCCGGGCACAGGTGCAGGTAGGCGCAGTGGGCCGGACCCATGGGAATCAGCGACAGCAGGGGCAGCAGACGGCGCAGGATCGAGCGGGACATGCCGCTAGCGTAGCGCGCATGCGCCGGGAGCCGCGCTCATTTGCCGGCGCCGCTTTGCCAGTTGCCTTTGCGCCGCATCGCCCCCCAGCTCGATTCCTTCTGCATGGCCCAACGGTACAGGCCGGTCAGGCGCCAGACCGTGTTGAGCTGGCGGTAGCCGAAGTTTTCCAGGATCACGACGCCAGCCAGGGCCAGCAGCTGCTTGCCGCGCGGGTACAGGTGGAAGGACATCTCTTCCAGCAGCAGGCCGGAGGCCGACAGCAGGATGCCCATGCCGATGGCGACGAACAGGAAGGCGCTGAAGGCCTGCCAGGAAATCGCACCGCTGAAAAATGCGATCAGCATGAAGCCGTAGCCGCCCAGTTCGATCAGTGGGCCGAGCCACTCGAAGGCCAGCATGAAGGGAAACGCCAGCCAGCCGGGCACGCCGCCATTGCGCGACAGCGGCAGGCCCCAGTTGGCATTCAGGCTTTCGGCTAGGCCGCGCTGCCAGCGGATGCGCTGGTTCTTCAGCGTGCGCATGTCTTCCGGGGCCTCGGTCCAGCATACCGGATCGGGCACGAACTCGATCCGGTAGGGCTGGCGGCGCGCACGCAGCAGGCGGTGCATGCGCACCACCAGTTCCATGTCTTCGCCGATGGTGTCGACCCGGTAGCCGCCGGCCAGCACCACCGCGTCCTTGCGGAACACGCCGAAGGCGCCCGAGATGATCAGCATGCCGTTCAGCGAAGACCAGCCGAGGCGTCCGAACAGGAAAGCGCGCAGGTATTCGACCACCTGGAACATCGCCCAGGGATTGCTGGGCAAGCCGACCCGGGTCAGGAAGCCGCCGCTGACCTCGCAGCCGTTGGCGATGCGTACCGTGCCGCCGGTGGCCACCACGGTGGCGTCGCGCAGGAAGGGTTCGGTCACCTTGGCCAGGCTGTCGCGCTGCAGGATCGAATCGGCGTCGACGCCGCAGAACAGGGGATAGCGCGAGGCATTGATGCCGGCGTTGAGCGAATCGGCCTTGCCGCCGTTGACTTTGTCGATCACGCGCACGTTCGGGTAGCGCGTGGAGCGGTAGATCTGCCGCACCTCCTTGGTAGCGAGCTGGCGCCGGTAGGCTTCCGGGAAGGGCAGCAGGGCGAACTCGCGTTGCAGCACCTCGAGGGTGGCGTCCTTCGAGCCGTCGTTGATGACGATGATCTCGAACTCCGCGTAGCTCAGCTGCAGCATCGAGCGGATCGAGGCGGCGATGGTGGCTTCTTCGTTGTAGGCCGGGACCAGGATGCTGACCGGCGGCTCCAGCCCCGAGTAGGCGCGCGGCAGCTCGTTCAGGAACTGTTCCTCTCCCTTGCGGCGCAGGGCGCGCAAGGCGAACATGTTGAGCAGCAGGTAGCCGCCGTTGAGGGCAATGAAATACAGCAGTACGAACCAGGTCACCCAGGTGACGATGTCGGGATGGATGCTCATGCGGGGCTCCCCTCGGCCATGACCTGGGCCAGGATGTCGGCCGCGAAGCGGTCGGTCAGCGACGCGCGCAGCGCCTCCAGGTCGGCGCGGCTCAGGGCCGGCAGGTCGCGTAGCGCCTCGGCGGCGCGGTAACGCACCCACCAATGCGGATCGCCCAGCAGGCCGGCCAGGCGTCCGGCGTCGGCGCGTTCACCTACACGCCCGAGGGCGCGGGCGGCCTGTACCCGCACCTGCCAGTCCTCGTGCTCCAGCAGGGTACGCACCTGGCCGATGGTTTCCGGCGTGAGCACGCTGCGCAGCGCGGCGATGACCACCGGCACCGCCGGACTGGCCAGCGCCGCTCCCAGCACGCTGGGCGGCAAGCTCAGCCGCAGTGCCTCGGCGATGCGCAGCGCGCGCGGCAGCTTCGCTTCGCCGAGCGAGGGCAGAATCCGCGCCAGCGCAGCGGCGGCCGGCGCGCTGGCCTGCTGGAGGATGCCGGCCACGTGCGACAACGCCCAGTCTTCGCGCTCGATGAACATCGGCGTCAGGTAATCGGCGGCGGCCTCGGGATCGATCCGCACCAGCGCCCAGAGCGCGGTCAGCGACAGCGTATTGTCGGCGTCGGAGGACAGCTCCAGCAGGTCGGGCCAGGCGCGCCGTTCGCGCAGGTGGCCCAGCACCAGCGCGGCAAGCAGGCGCGCGGTGCGCGGGCCGCGCGCCAGCATCGCCAGCGCCTCTTCGTCCAGGCGCAGGCGACGCGCCAGCGCATTGAGAGTGTCGCCGGCTTCGCCGCGCACCGATCCCTGCAGGTGCACCCACAAGCGCAGGAAGGGCAGGCGGTCACCCGGCAACATGGGCGGCAGGCCAGTGCTGCCTTCGGCCGGCAGCTCGCCCACGACGGCGGCGTTGAGCACCGGCCGCCAGCGCGCCAGGACGACTGCCTCGGCGGCCTGGCGCCGGCGCAGCCGGACCCGCATGGCGACGATTTGCAAACTCAGCAGCAAAGTGAGCCCGAGCGCGCCCAGCCCGGCCCACACGGCCGCAGCGATGAACGGGTCAGAAAGCGTACTGGAGGCCGGCATTCATACCCTTGCGTGTGTACAGGCTGCCCTGGCGCACATAGCTGGCGCCCCAGGTAAGGGACCAGTGCGGATCGAACCAGTGGCGCCCGAGCAGGGCCAGCGAACGCACGTCGGTCAGGACCACGCTGCCCGGCACGCTGGCTGCCTCCTTGCCGCCGGCGGCGATGACGCCGACCGAATTGCGCTCTCCATAGTAGAGGTTGGCGCGCAGCTCGGCGCCGTGCGCGGTGGCCCCGAAGGCGCGCGTCGGCCGCCATCCCAGCATGACGCTGTAGCGGCCAATATAGTGCTCCAGCGCGAACTGGTAGCCGTTGACGGTGGCGCTGTCGTAGCTGCTGGCGCGGGCGCCGCCGTGCAGCAGCCAGCGCGGTGCGAATTCGTATTGCAGCGCCGCGCCAAGGGAGCGGCGCGCCAGCACCCGGTGTGTGGGGCTGGCGTTGGCGTCGACGGTGGCGGTCAGCGCCGCCGAGAGTGGCAGCGTGGCGCTGGCGGCAAACTGGCTGTCGTGCAGGCCGAAGCGGTGCACGTCGGCCACCGACAGGTCGAGCAGCTGGCGCGGTGCGAAGCCAAGCTGGACCCCGGCCGTGCTTTCCCTCCAGGCTGGGCTGCCGTTGCTGAGGTGTTCGGTGGCGCCCGCAAGGCGCAGGCTGGTGTCGGCGCCGGCGGCGGGGGCGGCCAGCGCCGCCAAGGCCACCAGGGCGGCCGTGGACGCGCCCCGGTTCATGCCCGCACCGTCAGGTAGCGCCGCACCCGCGCCAGCAATTCGTTCGGCTGGAACGGCTTGATGACGTAATCGTTGGCGCCGGCGTCGAGCGCGCGCACGGTGTCGCGCTCGGTATTCTTGGCCGTCAGCATCAGTATCGGAACGCCGGACCAGCCGGCTTGCTCGCGGATGATGCGCACCAGCTCGAAGCCGTCGATATAGGGCAGCATTACATCCAGCAGCACCAGGCCGGGTGGGCTGGCGGCGGCGATATGGGCGGCGGCGGCGCGACCGTCGGCCAGGCGGGTTACGCCATAACCCTGTCGTTCCAGCATGAAGCTGAGCACCTGGGCGATGTTTTCGTCGTCTTCCACGACCAGAACGCTCGACGGAACTTTATCGTTATTCATCTGATTCAAAAATACTATAAGGAACGCAGTATAAGGCCGGCCGCTTTGGTTCCGGCGAACCGGTAGGAAGGGCAGCGTGACATTGGCGGGACTCGATCACGCTAAAAGCAAAAAAGCCCAAGTGCTTGAACACTTGGGCTTTTCCAGAATTCTTTTGGTCGGGGTGAGAGGATTCGAACCTCCGGCCTCTACGTCCCGAACGTAGCGCTCTACCGGGCTAAGCTACACCCCGACGGTTTGAGATCGCGTTTCCGAAATCTCGGGAAGGCATTACTATAATTTGCTCAGTGGTTCCTGTCAACAGCGAAGCTGCAGAGCTGGAGCAGGCTGGCCTTGTAGATACTGTCCGGCAGGCCGGAGATCGCCTCGGCCGCGCGCCGTCCCGCCTGTTCCGCCTGCTTGCGGGTATAGTCCAGCGCGCCGCTCGAGCTCACCGCCGCCAGCACCGCCTCGAACTGTTCCTCGTCGCCGTGTTCGATGCAGCTGCGCACCAGCTGGCGCTGGTCGTCGCTGCCGTTTTCCATCAGCCAGATCAGCGGCAGGGTAGGCTTGCCTTCGCGCAGGTCGTCGCCCAGGTTCTTGCCGATCTCGGCGGCGTCGCCGGCGTAGTCCAGTACGTCGTCGATCAGCTGGAAGGCCGTGCCCAGCGAGCGGCCGTATTCGCCGGCCGCTTCGATCTGGGCGTCGCTCGCGCCGCCGATCAGGGCGCCCAGCTCGGCCGCCGCTTCGAACAGCTTGGCGGTCTTGGAGCGGATCACCTTCAGGTAGCTCTCGTGGGTCACGTCGGGGTCGTGCATGTTCAGCAACTGCAGCACTTCGCCTTCGGCGATCACGGTGGTCGCGCGCGACAGGATGCTCATCACGCGCATGTTGTCGAGGCTGGTCATCATCTCGAAAGAGCGCGAGTACAGATAGTCGCCGACCAGCACCGAGGCCGCGTTGCCGAACAGGGCGTTCGCCGTCTGGCGGCCGCGGCGCATCGAGGATTCGTCGACCACGTCGTCGTGCAGCAGGGTCGCGGTGTGGATGAACTCGACCACCGCCGCCAGCTCGTGGTGGGCCGTGCCCTTGTAGCCGTAGGCGTTCGCCAGCAGCAGGACCAGCACCGGCCGGATCCGCTTGCCGCCCGCGCTGATGATGTACTCGGAGATCTGGTTCACCAGGCTCACTTCCGACTGCAGTCGCTGTCGGATCACCGCGTTCACGGCCTCCATGTCGGTGGCGATCGATTGGGCGATGTTGTTCTGGGCGTGTTGGGTAGCGGCTGACAAGGCGAACCTGCAATAAACGGTGAGTATTAGTGCCGGGATTATACGTCATGCAAGAAAGCCTGTCCCACTGATGGCTTATCAGTCGCCGCGGCGAGCGAAACGCCGGCCGGGAGCATTGTTGGCATTGTGCTACGCCGACAACACGATCCCGGCCGAATCGTCAAGGCCTTTTGACGCGCTGCAGCGAGTTATGTATAATCCCCTGTTCCCCGGCATCCGAACAGTCCAGCGTCTCGACGCCGGCGGGATTCTTTTAACATTTGATGAGGTTTCAATCATGTACGCGGTCATAAAAACCGGTGGCAAGCAGTATAAAGTTGTCGCTGGCGAAAAACTCAAAGTAGAACAGATACCTGCTGACATTGGTTCCGAACTCACCATCGATCAAGTTCTCGCGCTCGGCGCGGGCGATAGCATCAAGTTTGGTGCTCCGCTGGTCGAAGGTGCCTCGGTCCTGGTGAAAGTTGTTTCCCACGGTCGCCACGACAAGGTCCGCATCTTCAAGATGCGCCGTCGTAAGCACTACCAGAAGCGTCAGGGCCATCGCCAGAACTTCACCGAAATCCAGGTGGTGTCGATCAACGGCTAATCGCCGTTCGATTCACCAAGTTCATTCATCAAGGAGCAAATAAATGGCACACAAAAAAGGTGGCGGTACTACCCGCAACGGCCGTGACTCAGAAAGCAAACGCCTTGGCGTGAAAGTCTACGGCGGCCAGGCGATCAACGCCGGCGGCATCATCATCCGTCAACGCGGCACCCCGGTGCGCGCTGGCACCAACGTCGGCACCGGCAAGGATCACACCCTGTTCGCGCTGGTCGACGGTACCGTCAAGTTCGTCAAGCAAGGCGTGGGCTCGAAGCAGTTCGTGACCGTCGTTGCTAACGAAGCAGTCGCTGCTTAATTAAGCACACGCGCCGCGCGTTCTGCGGCGCTTCTTTGCAAGGCGCAAGCCTTCCATCGAAAGGCTCTGCCCACGGTAGGGCCTTTTTAGTTTTTATCGGTCACCATCATGAAGTTTATCGACGAAGCAAGAATTGAAGTCATCGCCGGCGACGGCGGCAACGGGTGCGCCTCGTTCCGCCGCGAGAAGTTCCGCCCATTCGGCGGCCCGGACGGCGGCGACGGCGGCAAGGGCGGCTCGATCTACGTGGTGGCCGACCGTAACATCAACACCCTGGTGGACTTCCGCTACTCGAAGACCCACCACGCCCGCAACGGCGAACCGGGCCGCGGCTCCGACTGCTACGGCAAGGGCGCCGAGGACGTCTATCTGCGCATGCCGGTGGGCACCCTGATCGTGGACGACGTCAACGGCGAGATCATCGCCGACCTGACCGAGCACGGCCAGACCGAACTGCTGGCGCAAGGCGGCGAGGGCGGCTGGGGCAACATCCACTTCAAGACCTCGACCAACCGCGCGCCGCGCCAGAAGACCGAAGGCAAGGAAGGCCAGCGCCGCACCCTGCGCCTGGAACTGAAGGTGCTGGCCGACGTCGGCCTGCTGGGCATGCCGAACGCCGGCAAGTCGACCTTCATCACCGCCGTGTCGAACGCCAAGCCGAAGATCGCCGACTATCCGTTCACCACCCTGCACCCGAACCTGGGCGTGGTGCGCGTGTCGCACGAGAAGAGCTTCGTGATCGCCGACATCCCGGGCCTGATCGAAGGCGCGGCCGAAGGCGCCGGCCTGGGTCACCAGTTCCTGCGCCACCTGGCGCGTACCGGCCTGCTGCTGCACATCGTCGACCTGTCCTCCTTCGATGCCAACGTCGATCCGGTCAAGGAAGCCAAGGCCCTGATCAAGGAACTCGAGAAGTACGACGAAGAGCTGCTGAACAAGCCGCGCTGGCTGGTGCTGAACAAGCTCGACGTGGTCGATGAATCCGAGCGCAAGAAGCGCGTCAAGGACTTCGTCAAGCGCCTGGCCTGGAAGGGCCCGGTGTTCGAGATCTCGGCGCTGAACCGCGAAGGCTGCCAGGACCTGGTCAACGCGATCTACCTGCACCTCGAAGAAAAGCGCCACAGCGAGCATCGCGCCGAAGAGACCACGATGACCGAGGAAGCACGCGGCATCCATTCGATCGACCCGGACGATCCGCGCTTCAAAATCCTTGAGGATTAAGGCGCCAAGTTGAACGCAGCTGTGCTGAACCGCAGCTGGCTGCGCAGCCAGCTGCTGCAAGTCCTCGCCACCGTCAGTTCGCTGGCGGCCCTGGCGGCCATGCTCGATCCCGACCGCATTGCGTCGGCGATGGGCATCTTTCTCGTCGGCGTGAACGGCTACAGCCAGTTCTACGCCGTCTACGTGGGCATGCGCCTCGCTACCGCGATGCTGGCGCTGCTGGCAGCGAGACAGGGCGACCAGCCCCTGCTCGTCGACCTCACCGCATTGTTCCTCCTGGCCCAGCCAGCCGGGCGCCTGGCCGCGGCTTTCGCGATCGGGCTGCCGAAGGGGGTATTATTAGCAGTCTGCGCGGTCGAGTTGTTGGCAGGACTTTCCCTGCTGGCCTTACGGCCGCGAGGAAAATTCCTGTCGACATGAACTCAGCCCATCACTCAGCCCTCCAGCAAGCCTCCCGCATCATCGTCAAGGTCGGTTCCTCGCTCGTCACCGACGAGGGCAGGGGCCTCGACCATACCGCCATCGCCCGCTGGGCCGCCCAGATCGCCGCCCTGCGCGGCCTTGGCAAGGAAGTCGTGCTGGTGTCCTCGGGCGCGATCGCCGAAGGCATGCTGCGCCTCGGCTTCACGGCGCGCCCGACCGACATCCACGAACTGCAGGCCTGCGCCGCTTGTGGCCAGATGGGCCTGGCCCAGATCTACGAAACCAGCTTCCGCACCCACGGCATCGGCACCGCCCAGGTGCTGCTGACCCACGCCGACCTGGCCGACCGCGAACGCTACCTGAATGCGCGCTCGACGCTGACGACCCTGCTGCGCCTGGGCGTGGTCCCGATCATCAACGAGAACGACACCGTCGTCACCGACGAGATCAAGTTCGGCGACAACGATACCCTGGGCGCGCTGGTCGCCAACCTGATCGAGGCCGACGTTCTGGTGATCCTGACCGACCAGCGCGGCCTGTTCTCCGCCGATCCGCGCAAGGATCCGGCCGCGCACCTGATCCAGGAGGCACAGGCGGGCGATCCGGCACTCGAAGCGATGGCCGGCGGCGCTGGTTCCAGCCTTGGGCGCGGCGGCATGCTGACCAAGGTGCTGGCAGCCCGGCGCGCGGCGCGCTCGGGCGCCCATACCGTCATCGCCTGGGGCCGCGAGCAGGACGTGCTGGTGCGCCTGGCCGCTGGCGAAGCCATCGGCACCCAGCTGACCGCGCCGACCGGCCGCCTGACCGCGCGCCGCCAGTGGATGATCGACCACCTGCACACCACCGGCGAGGTGGTGCTCGACGCCGGCGCCGTGCAGAAGCTCACCAGGGAAGGCAAGTCACTGCTGCCGATCGGCGTCGTCGCCGTGCGCGGCGAGTTCGGGCGTGGGCAGGTGATCACTTGCATCGACGAAGCGGGCAAGCCGCTGGCGCGCGGCCTGACCAACTACACCAGCAGCGAAGTGCGGCGCATCATGCGCCATTCCTCGGCCGAGATCGAGCGCATCCTCGGGTATGTCGAAGGGCCGGAGCTGGTCCACCGGGATAACCTGGTGCTGCTGTAAGCAGCCGGGGCGCATTTTTTTCATCTACTCACGGAGCCCATGAACCCGACTTCTCCCCTCGCCGTCGTCCAGGCGCAGCTCGATGCCTACAATGCCAAGGACCTCGACGCGCTGATGCGCACCTATGCCGCGGACGCGCAGCAGTTCGCCCTGCACGGTGCGCTGCTGGCACAAGGCCACGACCAGATCCGCCCGCGCTACCAGGAGCGCTTCCTCGAGCCCGACCTGCAGGCCCGCCTGCTTACGCGCTCGGTACTCGGCAACTTCGTCACCGACCTCGAGATCGTGACCCGCAACTTCCCGGAGGGGCGCGGTACGGTGGAAATGCTGTGCGTGTACGAAGTGGTCGACGGTCGCATTGCGCGCGCCTCGTTCGCCACCGGAGAAAAACGCCTCGGCTGAAGCTAAGTACTTAGCCGAGTTCCGCCACTTCGCTGGCCAGGTCGGCGGCCGGGTCCAGCACGCCCGCAGGCGCGGGCGTCTTGTCCTTGAACTCGCACAGGTCCTTGATCAGGCAGTTCCAGCACTTCGGCTTGCGCGCCACGCAGGTGTAGCGGCCGTGCAGGATCAGCCAGTGGTGGGCGTCGTGCAGGAAATCCTTCGGCACGAACTTGAGCAGCTTCTGCTCGACGATGTCGACGTTCTTGCCCGGTGCAATCTTCGTCCGATTCGACACCCGGAAGATGTGGGTGTCGACCGCCATGGTCGGCTCGCCGAAGGCGGTGTTCAGCACCACGTTGGCGGTCTTGCGGCCCACGCCCGGCAGGGCTTCCAGGGCCTCGCGCGCGCGCGGCACCTCGCCGCCATGCTGCTCCACCAGGATCCGGCAGGTCGCCATGACATTGGCCGCCTTGGTGTTGTACAGGCCGATGGTCGAGATGGTGGACTTGAGTTCGTCCAGGCCGAGGTCGAGGATGGCTTGCGGCGTGTTCGCCACCGGGTAGAGTCGGCGCGTGGCCTTGTTGACGCCGACGTCGGTCGACTGCGCCGACAGCAGCACCGCGATCAGCAGCTCGAAAGGCGTGGTGAACTCGAGCTCGGTGGTCGGCTTCGGATTGGCGGCGCGGAAGCGCGTGAAGATCTCTAAGCGTTTGGCGGGATTCATCGGTCGTCAGGCTTTGTCGGGAGGATTGCCGGCCGCCTTCTGGCGCGCGCGCTCCATCGCGGCGGCGATGATGGCGCGCTTGCGTTCCTTTTCCGCCAGCTCTTCCGGCGTGTTCGTTACTTCGGCCGTCACCGCACGCATCTTTTCCAGCGCCTTGGCGGCCAGGCGCGCATCGTTCTCATCGCGTTCGCGCTGCAGGCGCTCGCTGCGGAAGTCGTGGCGCGCACGCGCCGCATCGGCGGCCTCCTGCGACCAGGCGTCCCAGCCGGTGCGTTCACCCGTCACGGGCAGCATCGAGATGCAGTCGACCGGGCAGGGCGCCACGCACAGGTCGCAGCCGGTGCACAGGCTCGGCAGGATGGTGTGCATCTGCTTGGCTGCGCCCAGGATGGCGTCCACCGGGCAGGCCTGGATGCACAGCGTGCAGCCGATGCAGAGCGACTCGTCGATGAAAGCGACCGGGCGCGGGCGTTCGATGCCGTTGGCCGGGTTGATCGGGATCACCGGGCGTCCGGTGACGCTGGACAGGCGGCGCACGCCTTCGATGCCGCCGGGCGGGCACTGGTTGATCCCGGCTTCGCCGCGCGCGATCGCTTCCGCATACGGACGGCATGCGGGGTAGCCGCACTTCGTGCATTGCGTCTGCGGCAGTACGTCTTCGATCTGGTCGGCGAGGGTCTTGGTCACGGCGCGGGGTGGAGCGGTAAAGCCGACATTATCCGCCAAAACCGGGAGCGGTGCGACCCACGCGCCTCCGTGCTGGAGCGAACAGACTGCAGCGTCCGTGCGTGGTGTACTGGGACCTCGACGCTGAGAGGAGCTCATATGAACAGGATCATCGTTCCGCTGCTGGTCGCCGCGGTGCTGGCCGGTGGCGCCGCGGCCCAGGCGCACCAGCGCGGCGAACAGGAAGCGCGCGTGCAGCAGGCCAAGTCGGCCAAACCCGGTCCCTACCGCAGCGTGGCGGCCAGCGGCCAGCTCAAGCGCGGCGAGCAGCTGCCGCCGCGCTACCGGACCCATCATTTCGTGGTGGAGAACTGGAAGGCGCATCGCCTGACCGAGCCGCCGCCGGGGCACCAGTGGGTGCAGGCGGGGAGCGAGTATGCGCTGGTGGCGATTGCGACCGGGGTGGTGCAGGAGGTGTTGGTGGGGAGGTAGAAGTATGGCTGTGGCTATTCGACGGAATTGGATCCCGGCCTTCGCCGGGATCCAAGTTCGTAAAGCAGTCGGTAGCCCAAACAAAAATGCCGGAGCAAGCTCCGGCATTTTTTACGTCAATCAGGCATGCGCCCGGATGAACTCCCCGATCTTCGGGCAGATGATCTCGCGCCAGCGGCGGCCCGAGAAGATGCCGTAGTGGCCGCATTTGGGTGCCACGAACTCGAGGTGCTTGTCCTTCGGGATGCCGCTGCACAGGTCGTGCGCGGCGCGGGTCTGGCCGAGGCCGGAAATGTCGTCCAGCTCGCCCTCGACGGTGAACAGCGCCACCGTCTTGATGTCCTGCGGACGCACCAGCTGGCCGCCGACTTCCCAGGTGCCCTTCGGCAGGCGGTGTTCCTGGAACACGGTCTTGATCGTGTCGAGGTAGTACTCGGCCGGCATGTCGAGCACGGCGTTGTATTCGTCGTAGAACTGGCGGTGCGCCTCGGCCGAGTCGTCATCACCCTGCACCAGGTGCGAGTAGAACTCGCGGTGGCTCTGGGCGTGGCGGCCCGGGTTCATTGCGATGAAGCCGGCATGCTGCAGGAAGCCCGGATAGACCTTGCGGCCGAAGCCCGGGTAGTTGCCCGGCACCGAGTAGATCACGGTGTTCTCGAACCACGAGAACGGCTTTTCGACCGCCAGGTCGTTCACCGCGGTCGGCGACTTGCGCGGGTCGATCGGGCCGCCCATCATGGTCATGGTCTTCGGCAGCTTCGGGTCCTTGTTGGTCGCCATCAGCGAGATCGCGGCCAGCACCGGTACGGTCGGCTGGCACACCGAGATCACGTGCACGTCCGGGCCGAGGTGGCGGATGAAGTCCTGGACGTAGTAGATGTAGTCGTCGAGGTGGAAGGGGCCGTTCGACAGCGGCACCATGCGGGCGTCGGTCCAGTCGGTGATGAAGACGTCATGCTCGACCAGCAGGGCGCGCACGGTGTCGCGCAGCAGGGTGGCATGGTGGCCGGACAGCGGCGCCACGACCAGCACGCTCGGCTGTTCCAGCGCGGCAAAATCCTTGTCGCTCAGGTCTTTCTTGAAATGGAGGAGCTTGCAGAACGGCTTTTCGAGCACCGTGCGCTCGATGATGCCGACCTCGGCACCCTTGATGGAGACGCTCTTGATGCCGAAGGCCGGCTTTTCGTAATCCTTGCCGAGGCGGTACATCAGCTCGTAGCCGGCAGCGATACGCTGCGCGAACGGCGTGTGCGCGAAGGGCGAAACGGGGTTGGAGAACAGTTTTGAGGACGCATCTGCCCACTGCATCAGCGGGGTCAGGAAGGAACGTTGCATCTCGTGGAGTTGGTAAAGCATAAAGTTTTCCTTCGTGGGGAATGGCCCGTGCAATCGTTGCGCGTGACTGTAATCAATTATAGGGGATAGTCATTTACTTGTGGAAACAGTCGTTTTCACATCCCGTTTGCATAGACCAGTTGTAGCATATTTGTGCAATACCGCTCCGTGAACCGGCCCACATAAGCAGGTAGGCCCTGTCCGACACGGTATTGTGTTGCGCCGCACTAACTGAACATCGATGGAATAAAAAATGCCGCCGGGCTTGCGCCGGGCGGCATTTTTAGTATTGCTTGTCGTTCGGATCAGTCGAAGACCGGGGTCTCGACGCCGAGGATCTTGTGCAGTTTCGGCGAGGTCGTCGTGTACTGCATGTGGATCTTCTTGTCCGGGAAGATGTAGGGCGCGGCGCCGAAGGCGGCCAGCGCGGCTTCGTGGAAGCCCGACAGGATCAGCTTCTTCTTGCCCGGGTAGGTGTTGATGTCGCCCACCGCGAAGATGCCCGGCACATTGGTCTCGAACTTCTCGGTGTCCACGACCTTGAGCTGCTTGCGTTCGATGTCCAGGCCCCATTCGGCGATCGGACCCAGCTTCGGCGACAGGCCGAAGAACACCAGCAGCATGTCCAGCGGCACGCGGCGGGTGACGCCGTCGGCGCCGGTGACCTTCACTTCGCTGAGCTTGCCATCGGTCTCGTCGAAGCCGGTGACCTGGCCGATGATCAGCTGCATTTCGTATTCGTCGCAGAGGGCCTTCATCTTGGCGACCGAGGCCGGCGCGGCGCGGAAGTCCTCGCGGCGGTGCAGCAGCACGACCGACTCGGCCTTGCCGACGAAGTTCAGGGCCCAGTCCAGCGCGGAGTCGCCGCCGCCGCAGATGACCAGGTTCTTGCCTTCGAACAGTGCCGGATCCTTGACGCGGTAGAACAGCTGGCTGTTGTCGAACTTTTCGATGCCGTCGACCTTCATGGTGCGCGCCTGGAAGGAACCGACGCCGGCCGCGATGAAGATGGTCTTGGTGATGAAGCGCGTGCCGGTCGAGGTCTCGACGTTGAAGCGGCCGTCTTCGCGGCGCTGCACGGTGGTGACTTCCTGGCCCAGGTGGAAGGTCGGCTCGAAGGGCTCGATCTGCTTGAGCAGGTTGTCGGTCAGTTCCTGGCCGGTGCACACCGGCACGGCCGGGATGTCGTAGATCGGCTTGTCCGGATACAGTTCCACGCACTGGCCGCCGACGGCCGGCAGCGAATCGATGACGTGGGCCTTGATCTCGAGGAGGCCGAGTTCGAAGACCTGGAACAGGCCGACCGGACCGGCGCCGATGATCACGGCATCGGCATCGATCGCGCCGGCGAACGAGCTGTTGGGAGCGATGCTGCCCGCTTCGTGGGAGGCACTGATAGTCATGCGCTTAACTTTCTGTATTTGGGTATAGATGTGACGATGGCAGCTAGTGTGCCATGATTGACGAACCTGCGCTGGCAGGGCCCTGGCGGGCCCTGCCTGGGGAATCAGCGGGCCAGCTGGTCCAGCTTGTCCTTGACGTCTTTCCACTCGTCCGCGTCCGGCAGGGCCGGCTTGGTCTTGGTGATCGACGGCCAGAAGCGCGACAGGTCGGCATTGATCTTGATGAACTGCTGCTGATCCGACGGCACGTCTTCTTCCGCATAGATCGCGTTCACCGGGCACTCGGCCACGCAGACGGCGCAGTCGATGCACTCGTCAGGGTCGATGGCGAGGAAATTTGGGCCTTCCCGGAAACAATCTACCGGGCATACATCGACGCAGTCGGTGTAACGACAACGGATGCACGATTCGGTGACAACGTGGGTCATAACAGTCCTATTAGTTTGTATGGTGTCGCGGCGCCGGGCGCTGACTGGGCCGGCGGGACTTGCAAAGCACTGTATTTTAGGGCAATTCGGCTTTTCCTACAAATTAGGCTTATACACAATATATATAAGCAAATGTGGGCCGTGACGGCGCGCCGCAGGGCCCGGGACGCTCAGGCAGTCGTCCGCAGCCGGTCCAGCAGGGACTGCCAGTCGCCGCCGCTGCCGTCCTCGCGCACGAAGACGGTGTGGCAGCGCGCACCGTCTTCGACCGTGATTTCCCAGCGCGGCAGGTCGGCCCCGATCGGACAGCTGGGCGCCGCCGAGAAGAAGTCGAGGCGCTGCAGGAGCGTTTCGAACTCGCCGCCGCCGGGGTGGGCGGCGGTGTCGAGGTCGTAGGCTTCGGCCAGGCCGGCGAAGCCGCCGCAGGCGCGCGCGCTGATTTTCATGCCTGGTCCGCCACTGCGGCGACCGGAACGACGACCGACGCGGGCACGAGGCATTCGCCGAGGCGGCCATTGGCCGCGCACCAGCGCGCCAGCGCCTGGGCTTCGCTGTCGAGCACCCGCTCCATCCGGTAATACTCGGGCAGGTTCATGGTGCCGCAGCAGGCGCGCCGGTCCTGGCGTGCGCCGGGCTGGTCGCAGACCTTCGGCGCCAGCGGCCCGGCCGGTGCGCCGGCGTCGGTTGCTACGGTGCCGGGCTGCTCGACCACCTCGCGGCGCGCGAACTGGTTGCGGATGAAGGCGCCATAGATGGCCGGCTTGCCGTCTTCCTGGACGATGCGCAGCATCTGGTTGACCACGTCCACGTAGCTGGCGGCGCTGTCGGGGGCGGCGATCAGGGCGCGCAGCAGCAGTCCGCGCAGGTAGGCGGCCACCCGGTGCAGCACGGCGGCGCAGTCGTCCAGCAGGGGATTGCGCTCGTAGGCGAACATGTCGGCCAGCACGTCGTACATGGCGCCGGTGAACACCTGCGAGATCGCATGCACCTGGGTGCCGGCCTGCGACAGCGTCAGGTCGTTGTCGGCGTTGCGCAGGGAGCTGGCGCCGCCGAGTGCCATCCCGAACTGCTCGGCGATGTCGGCCAGGTAGGTCTTGTCGTGCAGGTGGGCCCGGGTCTGGGCCACCACCGCCTCGCACTGGTCGAGCTGTGACAGGGCCAGGAAGATCGCGGTGAGGTCGCCGAAGGCTTCGTGCAGGCCGCCGGTCTGGGGCGGGGCATCGGCCAGCAGCCACTGCGGCTTGAGGCCGTCGAGCACCGCGTGCGCGGTCTCGTGGGCCACGATGTCGAAGGAGCGGCAGGTGTAGACGCGCGCAGATTCACCCAACTGCGCCCCTCCCTCCCCTGGGGGAATGAAGTCGCCGAACTTCAGGCAGGCCTGGGTGCGGCTGTAGAAGGCGTTCATCACGTTCGGCAGGCCGTAGGGATAGACCGCCAGCGGGCGCGTATCCATGCTGGTGTTCCACTGCCAGGGCAGGGGCATGTCGAGGCCGGCCGCGAGCAGGGCGCGCTGGTACATGGTCAGGGTCTGGCGCACCACCGCGAAGGTGTGCACCGCGTCGAACTGCGGGGTGTCCGGCTGGGTGACGAAGTCGCCCAGGGCGTTCGGCTCGACCGGATCGATGCCGGGCGTGCCCGGGGCGATGCGGGCGTCGCGCGGGCCGGCCAGGACCGGGCCGGGCAGCCAGGCGCGGCGGGTGCCGATCTCGCCCACCGAGGGGTCCTGCTTCCACATCAGCACGCGCGCCCCGAAGGCGTGCGGCAGCGGCGGCGCTTCGGCCTGCGGCTCGTCGGCCGGCCCGGGCGGCTGCTCGAGCAGCCTCGCGAGGCGGTGCTGCTGCTGGTAGGGGGCGCTGGGCGTGGGGATGAAGCGGACCGGCGGCTGGTCACGGGACGTGTCCAGTTCGTCCGGCAAGAGGGCACCTGGTTCCATGACGGCTCCTTGCGATATGTCGGGCGGCAGCTCCATGGTCGCGCGCCCGGCGGCGCGGGCATTGACTAAAATCAATTGACTTAGATCGGGACCGGAATCGCTCGGCACACTGGCATACTCAGCCGTCAGCTGGCATCATGGCGGGCTTTCTTGTAACGGATTCAGAATAGGATTGCCCAGCATGTCGGAAATCAGCATCGTCCAGGAACACAATCTCAGCCCGGAACAGGCGCGCGCCGCCGCCCAGCAGGTGGCGCAGCGGATCGCGGCCGAGTACGGCCTGGCGTGCAAGTGGGATGGCGACGTGCTGCGCTTCGAGCGCAGCGGCGTGGAAGGGGCCCTGAGCCTGGAGGACCGGCAGGCCGCCATGCGGATCCGCCTGGGATTCTTCATGGGGGCCTTCGCCCCGGCGATCGAGGCCAAGGTGGCGGAAAAGATGCGCAAGGTGTTCGCGCCCGCCTGATTCCCTACGGGAAAATCAGCCCTTCAGTTCCTCGATCAGGTCGATGTACTGCTGCATCGCGTCTTCCTGCGAGCTGCCCTTCAGTGCGGCCCAGGCGTCGAACTTGGCGCGGTTGACGAAGTCGGTCATGCCCGGGCGCTCGCCGGTGGCGTCGCCGCTCGAACCTTGCTTGTACAGCGCGTAAATCTTCAGCAAGGTCATGTTGTCCGGGCGTTCCGGCAGATTCTTCGATTCGGCCTGGGCCTGGGCGAACTGTTCTTGCAAGCTCATGGATACTCCTGTGTTGGTTGCGTTGGCAATGTCCTAAGACAGGAGGCGATCTTAGCGCAGGAGGAGGGCGTTCACTGCCAAATCGGGCGAACTTTAGAGGGGATGCTCGGGCGGCGCCCGCAGAGAGCGCCGCCGGGTAATGCTTAAACGGCGAGCAGTTCGACGTCGAAGATCAGGGTCGCGTTCGGCGGGATCACGCCGCCGGCGCCGCGCGCGCCATAGCCGAGGCTGGCCGGGATGGTCAGGCGGCGCTGGCCGCCGACTTTCATGCCCTGCACGCCTTCGTCCCAGCCGCGGATCACGTGGCCAGCGCCCAGCGCGAACTGGAACGGGTCATTACGGTCCTTGCTCGAATCGAACTTGGCGCCGGTGCTGCCGTCGTCGTTGCGCAGCCAGCCGGTGTAGTGGACGGTGACGTGCTGGCCGGCTTTCGCCTCGGCGCCGGTGCCCGGTACGGTGTCTTCGTATTGCAGGCCGGAATCAGTGGTGATGGTGGACATGGTTTTCCCTGTTGTTCAAGTTGAACGGAGAATTGTAGTGCATGCATCCAGAGGACGCCAAACGGGCCCGGCGCGCCCATTGCGTACAATGGCAATATTGGAATCCAGACAAGGAGCCGCGATGCCCGAGCCTACCCGTCCCGAGGCCGCCCGATGAAGGGCGTCGGGGCCGCCTACCGGCGCGCGCTGCGCGCCCAGTTCTCGCGCCGCATGCTGATGCTGTCCGGCGCCCCGCTGGCGCTGTCGCTGCTGCTGTGGGGCGCGGTCCTGTGGACCGGCCTGCAGCCGCTGCTCGACTGGCTGCAGGGCGTGTTCGCGGACTACGGACTGTTCCAGTCGAGCGGCGGCCTGCTGGCCATGCTGGGCCTGGGCATGCTCAAGGTGATGGTGGTGCCGCTGGTGGCGATCGCACTGCTGCTGCCCCTGATGATTGCCTCGGCCCTGCTGTTCATGGGCGTGATCGCGATGCCGGTCATCGAGCGCCACGTCGGCAACAACCACTACCCGAAGCTGGAGAAGAAGGAGGGCGGTTCCTTTGTCGGCAGCGTCGCCATCAATGTCGGCAGCACGGCGGTGTTCGCGGTGCTGTGGCTGTTCACCCTGCCGCTGTACGCGGTGCCGCCGCTGGCCTGGCTGGTGCAGGCCTGCCTGTGGGCCTGGGTGACCTCGCGCGTGATGAGCTACGACGCGCTGGCCGCCCACGCCAGTCCCGAAGAACGGCACGCGCTGATGCGGCGCCACCGCGGTGCGCTGCTGGCGATCGGCTTCGCCTCGGGCCTGGCCGGCGCGCTGCCCGGCATCGCCTGGATGGGCGGGGCCCTGCTGTCGATCGTCCTGTTCCCGGTCCTGGCCATGCTGTCGCTCTGGCTGTACATCATGATCTTCCTGTTCGCCGGACTGTGGTTCCAGTATTTCTGCCTGGGGGCGCTGGAAGAACTGCGCGGCGGCGCATGACCGAATGGCTTTATTTCACAGCACTGTCCACCCGGAGCGCTCGCCGACCGTTTATGAACAGGACACTCGCGCCACATCGCGGGCCGAATTCCGGCCTTTGTAGGACTGCATGCCGTCCTGCTAACTCAGCCGTTGTTTTTTTGCGAAAATACTTCGCGCGCATCAAAATTGTTAAACCGTGTCTCGCGCGTGTCGTATTGATGTGGTGGAATGATACCTGTGGAGGTGCAATCCTGAGTGAGTTTGCGCCGCGCATTTTTGCAGACTGACGAGGACCCAATCACTCGAACAAACCAGAAGCAAAGATGGCGGACAGGTTAGCGGGGATTGAGCGCATATTGATTCAAACCGGTTGAGCCATCATGGAAAGTATTCGCCGCATCAAGCGGCCAAGTAAGGTAATTCAAGCAGTTGGCAAATGGCTCGGGCGCTTCGCCCAGCCCATGGCTGGCGGCGCCCCCGTGTTCGCGTCCGCGGGCGGCAACGACGTTCCCCTGTACGAAGCCTATCCGCACCTGGCGACCGCCGGCGGCGGTGCGCCGTCGGGTGCTCCCGTGCCGCCGCCCGAAGTGCCGGACGGCGGGCCCGGGCGTGCTCCCGAACCGGCGCCGCGCAAGCGCCGCCTCAAGCCCTGGTTCTACCTCGCCCTCGTGATCCTGCTGGTGCTGCTGGGCGGCTGGGGTGCGCTCGAGGTCCGCAGCTCGCGCCTGCAGGCGAAGATCTTCGCCGACATGGCCGCCGATCTCACTTTCCGCATGGAGAAGGGCCCGAGCCCCGCGATCCGCTTCCCGGCCGCCAGCCCCTACGACACCCGCCTCGGCTATGCCAACCTGCCCGACTACCTGCAGAAGCTGCAGACGCGCGGCTACCATATCGAGGCCCAGGCCCGCATCTCGCCCGCGATGGTGGAGATGGCCGACCGCGGCCTGTATGCCACCTACCACGAGAAGACCAAGGTCGGGCTCGAGATCCTCGACTGCCGCGCCCAGCCGCTGTTCGCATCGCGCTTCCCCGAGCGCTTCTATCACAAGTTCGACGACGCGCCGCCGCTGCTGGTGCAAAGCCTGCTGTTCATCGAGAACCGCGAGCTGCTCGACCCGGCCTACCCGCACCGCAACCCGGCGGTCGAATGGGACCGCTTCTCGAAGGCGGTGTTCGACAAGACCCTGAGCAGCGTCGGCCTGGGCGGCGAAGGCCGCGTTGCCGGCGGCAGCACGCTGGCGACCCAGATCGAGAAGTACCGCCATTCGGCCGAAGGGCGCACCGGTTCGCTACAGGACAAGATGATCCAGATGGCGTCGGCCACGCTGCGCGCCTACCGCGACGGCGAAGACACCACCAGGGCACGGCGCCAGGTCGTGCTCGACTACCTGAATACCGTGCCGCTGTCGGCCAAGCCCGGCTACGGCGAGGTCAACGGCATCGGCGACGGCATGTGGGTCTGGTACGGACGCGATTTCAACAAGCTCAGCGGCATGCTGCGCGGCCCGATGAACAATACCGAAGCGGTCACCGCCTACAAGGAAGCGCTGTCCCTGATGATCGCACAGCGCCGCCCGGCCTATTACCTGGGCGCGGGCGAGCAAGACCTGGAAACGCTGACCAACAGCCACCTGCGCGTGCTGGCCCAGGCCGGCGTGATCTCGCCGCAGCTGCGCGACGCCGCCTTGAAGGTCAAGCTGCATCCGGCCCAGGGCTCGGGCGTGGCCGCGCCGGGCGCCGATGCCTTCGTGTCGCGCAAGGCCGCCAACGCGGTGCGCAACCACCTCGGCTACCTGGTGGGCGACTCGCGCCTGTACAACCTCGACCGCCTCGACCTGTCGGTGGTATCGACCCTCGACGCCTCGGTCCAGCAAGCCGTCACCGACGTGCTGCGCAAGCTGTCCGACGCCGAGCATGCGAAAGAGGCCGGCCTGACCGGCAAGGGCCTGCTCGGCAACGGCGACCCGTCCCAGGTGGTGTACAGCTTCACCCTGATGGAGCGCGGCGAGCACGTGAACTACCTGCGGGTCCAGACCGACAACTACGACCAGCCGCTCGACATCAACGAAGGCGCCAAGCTCGACCTCGGCTCGACCGCCAAGCTGCGCACCCTGGTGACCTACCTCGACATCGTCGACCAGTTGCACAAGCGCTTCGCGCCGATGGACGAGATCGGCCTGATGGGCGTGGAGGTCGATGCGAAAGACCGCATGTCGCAATGGGGGCTCGAGTATTTCCGCACGCTGCCGAAGGGCGCCGATCGCGGCCTCAAGCCGATGCTGGCGGCCGCGATGGACCGCAAGTACTCGGCCAATCCGGGCGAAGCCTTCTTTACCGGCGGCGGCATTCACACCTTCGGCAACTTCAGCAAGCTGGACAACAGCAAGATCATGACGGTCACCGAGGCGCTGCGCCAGTCGACCAACCTGGTGTTCGTGCGCATGATGCGCGACGTGGTGCGCTACTACATGTTCCAGCTGCCGGGCTCCTCGGCCCAGCTGCTGGCCGATGCCGACGACCCGCGCCGCGCCATGTACCTGGCCCGCTTCGCCGACAACGAGGGCAAGGTCTTCATGGCCAAGTTCTGGAACAAGTACAAGGGCAAGACCCCGGCCGAGATCGAGGCGCTGCTGTTCTCCGGCGTGCGTCCCTTCGCTTCCAAGCTGGCCGCGGCGCACCGTACCGTGTTCCCGAACGCCACCCCGGCGCAATTCGGCGAGTTCATCGCCAAGTCGCTGCCGGCGTCCAACGACATGGACCCGGAGCGCATCCCGAAGATGTACGAGATGTACGACCCGCGCAATATGTCGCTGGCCGACCGCGGCTACGTGGCCTCGGTGCACCCGCTCGAACTGTGGCTGGTGAGCTACCTGCGCAGCCATCCGAAGGCCGGCTGGACCGAGGTGACCAATGCCAGCGTCAAGGAGCGCCAGGAAGTGTATTCGTGGCTGTTCAAGACCCACCGCAAGCATGCGCAGGACAACCGCATTGCCGGCCTGCTCGAAGTGGAAGCCTTCCTGAAGATCCACGCCCAGTGGAAGAAGATGGGCTATCCCTTCGATTCGCTGGTGCCGTCCTATGCGACCACGCTGGGCGCATCGGCCGACCGGCCGGCCGCGCTGGCCGAACTGATGGGCATCATCATCAACGGCGGCGTGCGCAAGCCGGTCGAGCGCATCGACTCGCTGCACTTCGCCAAGGACACTCCGTACGAGACCCTGGTCAAGCGCAGCAAGGGCGGCGGCAAGGAACAGGTGCTGGCCCCTGAGGTGGCGCGCGCGGTCGCGGATGCGATCCAGGGCGTGGTCACCGACGGCACCGCCAAGCGCGTCAAGACCGCCTTCATGCAGTCCGACGGCAGCGTGATCGCCGTGGGCGGCAAGACCGGCACCGGCGACCAGCGCTTCGAGGTGTATGCGCGCGGCGGCCGCGTGATCGAGTCGCGTTACGTGAACCGTTCGGCTACGTTTGTGTTCAACATCGGCGAGCGCTACTTCGGCAGCATGACCGCCTACGTGCACGGCCCGCAATCCGGCAACTACGACTTCACCAGCGCGCTGCCGGTGCAGCTGCTGACCAACCTGGCGCCGAGCCTGATGCCGATGATCGAACCGCCCGCGGGCAGCGTGGCAGCCCAGCGCCAGTGCGTCCGTTGACGGAGCGAACCGGCGCCGTCAAACGCGCAATGACGCGGGTGCGCCAGTTCAGCTTCGTGTCCCTGCGCGACCTGCTGGTAGCAAGCGGGCCGACGCTGCTGGCGGCCATCGCGGTGGCGGTGCTGGCCTATCTCTGGGTCGACCCGGCGCCGCCGCGCCGGCTCAGCATGGCCACCGGCCAGTTCAACAGCGCCTACGAGGAATTCGGCCGCCAGTACGCCGCACGGCTGGCGCGCGACGAGATCAAGCTGACGCTCCAGCCTTCGCTCGGCTCCCATGACAACCTGCAGCGCCTCATCGACGGCAAGGTCGACATCGCCTTCGTGCAGAGCGGCTCCACCGCGGAAGGGCAGGCCGAGCAGGCCGGCCTGGTCTCGTTGGGCAGCCTGTTCACCGAGCCGGTCTGGCTGTTCCTGCGCGAGAAGGCCGGGGTCACCCACCTGACCGACCTCAAGGCCAAGCGCATCAACCTCGGCCCGGAAGGCACCGGCGTGCCGCGCCTGTTCCGCCAGGTGCTGGACGCGAACGGCATCGAACCGAACGAGCTGCAGATCGGCGCGCTCGAGAACACGCCGGCCACGATGGAACTGCTGGCCGGCCGCATCGACGGCCTGGTATTCAGCTCCGCGCCCGAAGCGCCGCTGATTCAGATGCTGCTGCAGACCCCCGGCATCAAGCTGTTCAACTTCAGCCAGGCCGACGCCTACACGCGCCGCCTGCCTTTCCTGACCCACGTGGTGCTGCCGCGCGGGATCGTCGATCTCGGGCGCGACATCCCGGCCCAGGACTACCACCTGATCGCGCCGACCGCGACCCTGGTGGCGCGCGAAGACCTGCATCCCGCCCTGGTGGGCTTGCTGGTGAAGTCGGCGGGGGAGATCCATGGCAAGGCGGGCTGGTTCCAGCAGCAGGGCCAGTTCCCGTCGCCGAAGTACACCGAGATCCCGGTGGCGCGCGAAGCGGCGCGCTACTACCGGGACGGTCCGCCCTTCATGCAGCGCTACATGCGCTTCTGGCTGGCCAATTTGTTCGAGCGCCTGTGGGTGGTGGCGGTGGCGCTGGCGGCGCTCCTGATTCCGCTGTCGAAGATCGTGCCGCCGATCTACGTGTGGCGGGTGCGTTCGCGCGTCTACCGCTGGTACGGCGAGCTGCGCAAGGTAGAGCAGGAACTGGAAGCCATCGAACCGGAGGCCCGCGAAGGGGCGCGCGAAGGCTTGCTGAAGCGTCTCGACGACATCGAGGAGCGCGTCAACCATATCTCGATTCCGCTCGCCTATGCGGAGGAACTGTACCGCCTGCGCAGCCACATCAACTTCGTGCGCGAACGGGTGCGCGGGACCATCGACCTGCATGGCCTCGCCGTGCCCTTGGCGAAATAGCAAGACCGGGGCGAATTCGGATTACACTGGCGGTCTTTGTTCCGCATTTCCGAAAGAAGCCATGATCCGTCGTCCGTTTTCCACCCTGCTACTTGGCGTGATGCTGGCTTGCAGCGCAGGCGTGCAGACCGCCGCAGCCCAAGCCGATTCTCCTGTCCAGAAGCGCAGCCCGCGCGAGTCCTACACCAAGTACGAATACCGCATCCCGATGCGCGACGGCGTGAAGCTGTTCACCACGGTGTACGTGCCGAAGGACAGCGCGAAGCCTTACCCCTTCCTGGTACAGCGCACCCCCTACAGCGCCGGCGTGTATGCGCAGGGCGAGCAGCGCTACGGCGTGGACTGGATGCCCGAATCGCTCGGCCCTTCGCGCGAGCTGGAGGATGCCGGCTACATCTTCGTGACCCAGGACGTGCGCGGCCGCTACATGTCCGAAGGCGTGTGGCAGGAGATGACCCCGCATGCGAAGTCCAAGCGCGCCAAAGGGGAGGGCCAGGAAAGCGAGGACATGCACGACACCGTCGAATGGCTGCTCAAGCACGTCCCGAACAACAACGGCCGGGTCGGCATCTGGGGCATCAGCTATCCGGGCTTCTACACGGCCGCGAGCATCATCGATTCGCACCCGGCAATCAAGGCCGCTTCGCCGCAGGCCCCGATCGCCGACCTCTACATGAGTGACGACTCCTACCACGGCGGCGCCTTCATGCTGTCGGCGAACTTCGACTTCTACTCGGCCTTCCTGCCGCAGAAGAACCCGACCGCCGGCAACAAGGAGCGCTCCCGCTTCGAGTACGGCGAGGCCGACGCCTACGACTTCTTCCTGAAGCGCCTGACGCTGCCGAACATCCTGGCCAGCATGAGCGACGAGCAGCGCGAACTGCTGGTGCCGACCATCGAGCACGATACCTACGACGAGTTCTGGCGCTCGCGCGCGATCACGCCGCACATGAAGAACGTGAAGGCGGCGGTGCTGACGGTGGGCGGCTGGTTCGATGCCGAAGACCCGGCCGGGCCCTTCGCGATTTATAAGGCGGTCGGCAAGTACAACCCGGCCACGCCGAACGCGCTGGTGATGGGACCCTGGGTACACGGCGGCTGGGCGCGCGGCGAGGGCGCACGCCTCGGCCACGTGAGCTTCGATGCGAAGACCAGCGAGTACTTCCGCCGCGAGATCCAGTTCCCCTTCTTCGAGCAGCACCTGAAGGGCGTGAAGCCGGCGCGCGCGCTGCCGGCGGTGACGGCCTTCGAGACCGGCACCAATGTCTGGCGCAGCTATGCGGCCTGGCCGCCAGCCCCGGCGAAGGCCCGCACCCTGTACTTCGGCCCGAACGGCACGCTGGCCTGGCAACAGCCGGCCAGTGCCGGCAACAGCGGCGCCGGCTACGACGAGTACGTGGCCGACCCGCGCAAGCCGGTGCCCTTCATCGGCTATCCGGCCACCGGGGTGCCGCGCGAGTACATGGTGTCGGACCAGCGCTTCGCCGCGACCCGCCCCGACGTGCTGGTCTACCAGAGCGAGGTGCTGGAAGAAGACGTGACGATCGCCGGTCCGGTACTGTCGAAGCTGTTCGTGTCGACCACCGGCACCGACGCCGACTGGGTGGTCAAGCTGATCGACGTCTATCCGGCCGAGTACCCGACGCCACCCGCCGAGCGCAAGGGCAACGACACCGGCCCGCTGGCGCTGAAGCTGGGCGGCTTCCAGCAACTGGTGCGCGGCAATCCGCTGCGCGGCAAGTTCCGCAACAGCTACGAGAAGCCCGAGGCGTTCACGCCGGGCAAGCAGGAAGCGCTCAGCTTCGACATCGGCGACGTCAACCACAGCTTCCGCCGCGGCCACCGCATCATGGTGCAGGTGCAGAGCTCGTGGTTCCCGCTGATCGACCTGAATCCGCAGACCTTCACGCATATTCCGAAGGCCAGGCCGGAAGATTTCAGGAAGGCGACCCAGCGCGTCTATCGCGCGCCGGGCGCTGCGTCCGGGTTACAGCTAATGGTAATGCCGGCACACTGATGTTCGTAGGGTGGGCAGGTTTCCTGCCCACGCGTTCAACCAGCGTTTGCACGGACGCGCTGCGGCTTGGTTGCGATAACTATCACCGCATGGGCGGGAGACCCGCCCACCCTACAAGAGCGCCCGCCAGCGAAATCACGCCCCGATCCAGGGCAGCCCGGCCTTGCACCACCCGCCGATGGTCTTGCGATGCCCCTCCGCATCCCGGTCGCCCTCGAAGCCTTCCAGGATGTCGTAGGACTCCGCAAAGCCCTGCTCGGTCGCCACCCGCGCGCTGTGGCGCGAGCGCACCCCCGAGCGGCACAGGAACAGCAGCACCTCGTCCTTGCGCGCCACTTGCTGGAGCTGCGCACCGAATGCGGGATTCGGCGCCCCGCCCGGATAGGTGGCCCATTCCACCGCGACGTGCTGGGTGTCGGGAATCGCCACCCGGCCGACCCAGTCGCGCTCGGCGTTGGTGCGCACGTCGACCAGCTTCACACGCGGATCGCTGCGCAGCAGCGCAAAGGCTTCTTCGGGCGTGACCGCGCCGGCATAGGGCTGGCCGGCGGCGCGCTGGCGGGCTTGGGCAAGGATGGTCTCAAGGCTAGTCATGGTTGATCCGTTCTGAACAAGAAAAGTCGATGCACCAACTTGGTTCGGTGTATCCTGCGCTGCGATGGTGCACGCGCAGGAAGATTGCACCAATGTAGTGCGCCGCTGCACGGGAGTGCAGGAGGCTGATGGGACGATTCTAGGACGGATACCAACGAATTCCAAAGAAGCATTGTGCATTTGTTCATAACGCAGGCTTGGCACGGTTCATGCTTTGACATAAAGCAAGTTGCCGCGATGCGAGTGTTCCAGCGCGGCACCCCCTTTTCAATCAGGAGATACGAATGGCAAAGACGGCTGCAGACGTAATTCAACTTATCAAAGACAACGAGGTCAAGTTCGTTGATTTGCGCTTCGCTGATACCCGGGGTAAAGAGCATCACGTGACCGTGCCGGTCTCGCACTTCGACGAAGACAAATTCGAATCGGGCCACGCCTTCGACGGTTCGTCGATCGCCGGCTGGAAGGGCATCGAAGCGTCGGACATGTTGCTGCTGCCGGACCCGAGTACCGCGAACATCGATCCATTCATGGAAGAGACCACGCTGTTCCTGCAATGCGACGTCATCGAGCCGTCGGACGGCAAGGGCTACGACCGCGACCCGCGCTCGATCGCCAAGCGCGCTGAAGCTTATCTGAAGTCGACCGGCATCGGCGACACCGCCTTCTTCGGCCCGGAGCCGGAATTCTTCATCTTCGACTCGATCAAGTGGCGTATCGACATGTCGGGCTGCTTCGTCAAGATCGACTCCGATGAAGCCTCCTGGTCGACCGACAAGGACATCGAAGGCGGCAACAGCGGCCACCGTCCGACCGTCAAGGGCGGCTACTTCCCGGTCCCGCCGGTCGACAGCTTCCAGGACATGCGCTCGGAAATGTGCCTGATCCTCGAATCGATGGGCATCCCGGTCGAAGTGCACCACCACGAAGTGGCCGGCGCCGGCCAGAACGAAATCGGCACCAAGTTCTCGACCCTGGTCGAGCGCGCCGACTGGACCCAGAACATGAAGTACGTGATCTGGAACGTGGCCCACAGCTACGGCAAGACCGCGACCTTCATGCCGAAGCCGATCAACGGCGACAACGGCTCGGGCATGCACGTGCACCAGTCGGTCTGGAAAGACGGCAAGAACCTGTTCGCCGGCGACGGCTATGCCGGTCTGTCGGAGACCGCCCTGTTCTACATCGGCGGCATCATCAAGCACGCACGTGCCCTGAACGCGATCACCAACCCGGGCACCAACTCGTACAAGCGCCTGGTGCCGGGCTACGAAGCCCCGGTCAAGCTGGCTTACTCGGCGAAAAACCGTTCGGCCTCGATCCGCATCCCGCACGTGGCGAACCCGAAAGGCCGCCGCATCGAGACCCGCTTCCCGGATCCGCTGGCCAACGTCTACCTGTGCTTCGCAGCGCTGCTGATGGCGGGCCTGGACGGCATCCAGAACAAGATCCACCCGGGCGAAGCCGCGACCAAGGACCTGTACCACCTGCCGCCGGAAGAAGACAAACTGATCCCGACCGTGTGCTCCTCGCTGGAAGAAGCGCTGGAAGCCCTGGACAAGGACCGCGAGTTCCTGACCCGCGGCGGCGTGTTCAGCGACGGCATGATCGACGCCTACATCGAGCTGAAGATGACCGAAGTGCAGCGCATGCGCATGACCCCGCACCCGGCCGAATTCGACATGTACTACTCGTCGTAATCAAGAGGTCAACGAATCCGTTGCGCTCATGCATCACAGGGCGTAAGCGTTCGTAACAAAGGCGGGGAAAGCGAGGGCTTTCCCCGCCTTTTTTCATGCTTGCTGTACACTCGCCTCGGACTACAATAGCTGCACTTTTATTGTGCAATCCGACTCATGATGGGAATGACAATCAGCTTCTTCCGACGCTTCGCAATCGTGCTGGCCGCCGGCCTGGCGCTCCACAACGGGGCCCACGCCCAGGCTGCCGTCTACAAATGCGTGGACGAGCAGGGCAGGGTCGAATTCACCGACACCGCGCGCCGAGGCTGCAAGGTCCTCGACCTGCCGGGCTATGCGCCGCCTCCGCCGCCGCGCGCCTCGGCGCCGATTCCGGCCGTCCGTCCGATGAGTCAGGGACCGGCCGCCGCCGTCACCCCGGCCAGCTTCCCGCGCGTCGATACTGCCCAGCAGCGCGCGCGCGACGACGACCGCCGCGAGATCCTCAACGACGAACTGCGCACCGAGCAGAAGAAGCTGGCCGACCTGCGCCGCGACTTCAACAAGGGCGAGCCCGAGCGCCAGGGCAACGAGCGCAACTACGCCAAGTACCAGGAGCGGGTGGCCTCGATGCGCGACGAGATCGGCCGCACCGAGCGCAACATCGAGGCGCTGCAGCGCGAGATCGGCAACATCCGATGAGCCCGTCGGCGGCACCGTCGCATTTCGCAGGCCTCGACCTGCTGGCCTCGAGCGTGCTGCTGCTCGGGCCCGCGGGCGAGGTGCGCTACGCCAATCCGGCCGCCGAAAACCTGCTCGAACTCTCGCTCAAGTCGCTGCAGCGCGCGCCGCTGCCCGAGCTGTTCGCCAACGGCGCCGAGCTGGCCGCGTTGTGCGCCCAGGCGCTGGCCCACCAGTACGCCGACCTGCGCCAGGACCTGGTCCTGCAGCGCAGCGGGCGCGAGCCGCTGCACGTCAACAGCATCGTCAGCGCCCTCGGCGAGAGCGAGCTGCTGATCGAGCTGCGCGAGAACGTCCAGCAATTGAAGCTCGACCGCGAGGAGCGCATCCTCGACCAGAGCCAGGCCAACAAGGAACTGATCCGCAACCTGGCGCACGAGATCAAGAACCCGCTGGGCGGCATCCGCGGCGCCGCCCAGTTGCTCGAGCTCGAACTCCCTCCCCATCACCTGGCCGACCTCTCGGAATACACTCAGGTGATCATCAAGGAGGCCGACCGCCTCCAGACCCTGGTCGACCGCCTGCTGGCGCCGCACCGCAAGCCGCATATCGTCGGCGACGTCAACATCCACGAAGTGTGCGAGCGCGTGCGCAGCCTGATCCTGGCCGAGTTCCCGGCGGGCCTCAGCATCCGGCGCGACTACGACGCCTCGATTCCCGAGTTCAGGGGCGACATGGAGCAGCTGATCCAGGTGGTCCTGAACATCGCCCACAATGCCGCCCAGGCCCTGAAACAGCGCATCGCGGCGGGTGACGCCGAGATCGTGCTGCGCACCCGCGTGGCGCGCCAGGTCACCCTGGCCAAGGTCCGTTATGGGCTGGCATTAGATTTGCATATCATCGACAATGGACCGGGCATCGCACCCGAGATCCGCGACCGCATCTTCTATCCGCTCGTCTCCGGGCGCGAAGGCGGCAGCGGCCTCGGACTGACGCTGGCGCAGACCTTCGTGCAGCAGCACCTGGGTGTGATCGAGTGCGAAAGCCGGCCTGGACTGACGGATTTCCGGATCCTGCTGCCCTTGCCATAAGCCGGGGCGTGCAGGTTTCACCGTGGGTCCCCATTGAATCGTAGATCGCGAACGACGGGAAGCACGAACACATGAAACCAATCTGGATTGTCGACGACGACGCATCGATCCGCTGGGTACTGGAAAAGGCGCTGGCACGCGAAAGCCTGGAGACCCGCAGCTTCGCCAACGCGCAGGATGCGCTGGCCGCCTTCGAGACGGACACGCCGCAGGTGCTGGTGTCGGACATCCGCATGCCGGGCGAATCCGGCATCGAGCTGCTGGGCGCGGTCAAGGCGCGCCATCCCGGCCTGCCGGTCATCATCATCACCGCTTTCTCCGACCTCGATTCGGCGGTTGCCTCGTTCCAGGGCGGCGCCTTCGATTATCTCGCCAAGCCCTTCGACATCGACAAGGCCGTGGCCCTGATCCGGCGCGCGCTCGAAGAAAGCCTGCGCGAAGCCAGCGTCGAGGCGGCGCCCGCCGAGACGCCCGAGATCCTCGGCCATGCGCCGGCGATGCAGGAAGTGTTCCGCGCCATCGGCCGCCTGTCGCAGTCGAACGTGACGGTCCTGATCACGGGCGAATCGGGCAGCGGCAAGGAGCTGGTGGCGCGCGCCCTGCACAAGCACAGCCCGCGCGCCCAGCAGCCCTTCATCGCGCTGAACACGGCGGCGATCCCCAAGGACCTGCTGGAGTCGGAACTGTTCGGCCACGAGCGCGGCGCCTTCACCGGCGCCCAGGCCATGCGGCGCGGCCGCTTCGAGCAGGCCGAGAACGGCACCCTGTTCCTCGACGAGATCGGCGACATGCCCTTCGACCTGCAGACCCGGCTTCTGCGGGTGCTGTCGGACGGACACTTCTACCGCGTCGGCGGACACCAGCCGGTGAAGGCCAACGTGCGCGTGATCGCCGCCACCCACCAGAACCTGGAACAGCGCGTGCGCGACGGCCTGTTCCGCGAAGACCTGTATCACCGCCTCAACGTGATCCGCCTGCGCCTGCCCTCCCTGCGTGAGCGCAACGAAGACATTCCGATCCTGGCGCGCCACTTCCTGGTGCAGAGTGCACGCCAATTGGGCGTCGAACCGAAGCGCCTGAGCGAGCCGGCGATGCGTTTCCTGTCCAGCCTCGAACTGCCCGGCAACGTGCGCCAGCTGGAAAACCTGTGCAACTGGATCACCGTGATGGCGCCCGGCCAAACCGTCGAGGTCAAGGACCTGCCGCGCGAACTGACGCAAGGCGAGCCGGCGCCGTCGACCCTGCAGGATCCGGGCCTGGCCGGCATGGCCGCCGCGCCAGCGGTGGCGACAGCGCCGCCGGCGGCCCCCGGCGTGTCGGCCATGGCGGCGCCGGCCACGCCCGAGGGCTGGATCGCGCTGCTCGAACTGCAGGCCGCGGGGATGCTCAGCGCCGGCCAGACCGACGTGATGGACACGCTCGGGCGCCAGTTCGAGTCGGCCCTGATCAAGACCGCCCTGAAGCACACCCACGGGCGCAAGAACGACGCCGCGATGCGGCTCGGGATCGGCCGCAACACCATCACGCGCAAGATCGTCGAGCTTGGGATAGACGGCGCACGCGACGAGTGATTCCGATGGTGTAAGCTGGCGCATCATGTGCCGATTCTTCGCTTACACCATCCATGCTGATTAACTGTGTCGCCTACCAGGAAGGTAAGAAGCTGTCCGACATCCCCGTCGAGGACATCAGTGAATACCTGAAACTGCCCGATACCTTCGTCTGGGTCGCCCTGCGCGACCCAGACCAGGCCGAGATCGCCACCATGCAGGAAGAATTCGCCCTGCACGAACTGGCGGTGGAAGACGCCGTGCGCGGCCACCAGCGTCCCAAGATGGAGGAGTACGGCGACTGCGTGTTCGTCACGCTCCAGATCCTCGAATTCGCCGGCGACGAACTGAATTCCGGCGAACTGGCCGTGTTCGCCGGGCCCAACTACGTGCTGTCGGTGCGGCGCGACGCCAACCAGGGCTTCCTGGGCGTGCGCGCCCGCGCCGAACGCGAGCCGCACCAGCTGAAGAAGGGCTCGGGTTTCGTGCTGTATGCGCTGGCGGACGCGGTGGTGGACCGCTACTTCCCGGTGGTGGACAGGCTCGAGGCCGAGCTCGAATCGATCGAGGACCACATCTTCGGCAAGGTGGGCGAGCAGCGCGCCAACATCGAGCGCCTGTATGCGCTCAAGCGCAAATCCCAGACCATGCGCCATGCCGTGATCCCGCTGCTGGACGCGGTCGGCCGCCTGTACGGCGGACGGGTACCGCCGGTGGTGTCCGAAACCCAGGATTACTTCCGCGACGTCCACGACCACCTGCTGCGCATCGCCGGGCGTCTCGATGCCGTGCGCGACACCATCAACACCGCGATCCAGGTGTCGCTGTCGATGGTCGCGATCGAAGAGAACGACATCAGCAAGAAGCTGGCTTCGTATGCGGCGATCTTTGCCGTGTTCACGGCCTTTGCGGGCGTCTGGGGCATGAACTTCGAGTTCATGCCCGAGCTGAAGTGGAGGTATGGCTATCCGGTAGCCTTGGCCACCATGGCCTCCGTGTGCGGCTACATGTACTGGCGCTTTAAAAAAGCAGGCTGGATCTAGACGTTCCTGGCTTTGCCGGCCGTGGCCGCGGCACCGCCACAGGCCAGGACCACCAACGCGATCGCCAGCCACTGCATCCCCGTCAGGCGCTCGCCCAGCACCACCCAGCCGGCCAGCGCCGCGAAGGCCGGTCCGGCACTGACCAGGATGCCGAACACGCGCTGCGGCAGGCGCGCCAGCGCCGCCATTTCCAGCGTATAGGGCAGGGCGCTCGACAGCACCGCGACCGCCAGGCCGCCGGCCAGCACCGCCGGCAGCAGCAGGTCCGCGCCCGCGTGAACCACCCCGACCGGCACCGTGAACAGCGCCGCCGCCAGCATGCCCCAGGCCACCGCCTGGCCGCCGTTCAAGTGCGAGACGCGCTTGCCGAACACGATGTACATCGCCCAGCAGAATGCGGCGCCGAGCGCATAGGCCACGCCCCCCGGATCAAGCGGCGCCACACCTTCGTGTACCGGCGCCAGCAACCACAGGCCGAAGGCAGCCAGCAGCACCCAGGCGAAGTCGCGCGCGCGGCGCGAGGACAGCACCACCACGGCGAGCGGGCCGACCACTTCGATGGCCACCGCGATGCCGATCGGGATGCGTGCGAACGCGCCGTAGATCAGGAGGTTCATGCAGCCCAGCATCAGGCCGTACACGAGCAGATTCAAGGCGTCGCGCCGCACCGGCAGGCGGCGCCAGGGGCGCACGATGGCGAGCATGATGACCGCCGCCAGGCCGACCCGCACGGCGGTCACGCCCTGGCTGCCGACCAGCGGGAACAGGTGCTTGGCCCAGGCGGCGCCGGCATTCACCGACACCATCGAGGCCAGGATGGCGAGACCGGGGCCGAGCGGCCCCGCTGCCACGCCTTTGGCGGCAATCACGCGGCCATCGCCAGCGCCACGGCTTCCGCCACACGGATGCCGTCCACCGCCGCCGACATGATGCCGCCGGCGTAGCCCGCGCCTTCGCCGGCCGGGAACAGGCCGCGCGTGTTCAGGCTCTGCAGGTCGCCGTCGTTGCGCTTGATGCGGATCGGCGACGAGGTACGGGTCTCGACCCCGGTCAGCACCGCGTCGTCCTTGTAGTAACCCTTGATCTGCTTGTCGAAGGCCACGAAGGCTTCGCGCATGGCGGTGATCGCGTACTCGGGCAGCGCAGGCGCGAGGTCGGTCAGGTGCACCGCCGGCTTGAACGAGGGGACCACCGAACCGAATTCCTTCGAAGGCACGCCACGCACGAAGTCGCCCATCAGCTGGCCGGGCGCGTCGTAGTTGCTGCCGCCGAGGACGAAGGCGCGCGATTCCAGCTCGCGCTGGAAAGCGATACCGGCCAGCGGGTGGCCCGGATAGTCCTCGGGCGTGATGCCCACCACGATGGCGCTGTTGGCGTTGCGCTCGTTGCGCGAATACTGGCTCATGCCGTTGGTGACGACCCGGCCTTCCTCGCTCGACGCCGCCACCACCGTGCCGCCCGGGCACATGCAGAAGCTGTACACCGAGCGTCCGTTGGAGGCGTGGTGGACGATCTTGTAGTCGGCCGCGCCGAGCAGCTTGTTGCCGGCGTTCGGGCCGAAGCGGCAGACGTCGATCAGCGACTGCGGGTGCTCGACCCGGAAGCCGATCGAGAAGGGCTTGGCCTCGACGTAGACGCCGCGCTCGTACAGCAGCTCGAAGGTGTCGCGGGCGCTGTGGCCGATCGCCATCACCAGGTGGCGGGTGGCGATTTCCTCGCCGCTGGACAGGCGGATGCCCTGGACCTGGCGCACGCCGTTTTCCTCGCTCACGTAGATGTCGTCGAGCCGGGTTTCAAACCGGATCTCGCCGCCCAGGGCAATGATCTCGGCGCGGATCTGCTCGACCATCTTCACCAGGCGGAAGGTGCCGATGTGCGGCTTGCTGACGTACAGGATTTCTTCCGGCGCGCCGGCCTTGACGAATTCGGTCAGGACCTTGCGGCCGTAATGCTTCGGATCCTTGATCTGGCTGTACAGCTTGCCGTCCGAGAAGGTACCGGCGCCGCCTTCGCCGAACTGCACGTTCGACTCGGTATTCAGCTTGCGCTTGCGCCAGAAGCCGAAGGTGTCGACGGTCCGTTCGCGCACGATCTTGCCGCGCTCGAGCACCAGCGGATTCAGGCCCATCTGGGCCAGGATCAGGGCCACGAACATGCCACAGGGGCCCATGCCGACCACCACCGGACGCGGGGTGCCCGGCGCCGGTTTGGCGTCGACGAACTTGTAGCCGGTGTCGGGCGAGGGGAACACGGCGGTGTCTTTCGCCAGGCGCGCCAGCACGGCCGCTTCGTCGCGCACGTCGGCGTCGATCGAATAGATCAGCACGATGGCGGACTTCTTGCGCGCATCGTAGCTGCGCTTGAAGACGGTGAAATCGAGCAGGTCGCCGCTGTCGATGCCGAGGCGGGCCAGGATGGCGTCGCGCAGGGCGGGTTCCGGGTGGTTGAGGGGGAGTTTGAGTTCGCTGATTCGGAGCATGGTGTCGTGACGGGCAGGTTGCTGGTGATGCAACAGAGAATGAGGGGCCAGGGCCAAGGCGCTATTTTACCCAAGAGCCCATGCCAAAGGGCAGAAATGATGCATCCGGCAAAACTCTATGTTGCATTGCAATATCTTGAATTAATACCGTCAACATAAGCATATTTGTGCCAATGTACTTACGTTTATGCATGAATTTACGCTGCAATGCAGCATGCAGAAAACTAAAAACTCAATGAAATCAATATGTTGTTAAATTGTGTATTGACGCAGTGAAATATTTGACATGTGAATATATGCATGTTTCTATCGTGAAAGTTCCTTGCGTAAGGCATAAGAACATGCAGCATGCCCGAATGGAGCACTGGGTTTGCTGCAAAACAGCGATTTGTAATAACAACCAAGGCAGGCCGGTAGTCAGGCCTGCGAAACAAGGAAATACAATATGTTGAAGAAGACAGTGCTGGCGCATGCGTTGACCATCGCATTTGCCGCCTCGCTCGGTAGCGTCGTCGTATCCGGCAACGCCTACGCCGCCTCGAACACGGCCGGCGACATCGTCGGCCGCGCCGCGGCGGGCACCGTGATCACGATCGAAAACAAGTCGATCGGCCTCACCCGTACCCTGACCGTCAACAAGAACGGCGACTACCAGCTGACCATGCTGCCGCCGGGCACCTACACCGTGCGCGCCAAGCGTCCTGACGGTTCGCTGGAAGAGCGCAGCGTGGCGGTCAACGCCGGCGAGGGCACCTCGGCCAACTTCGAGGCGGCCGCCAACACTGTCGTCGTGACGGGTCGCCTGCAGCGCATCGACGTCAAGTCGCCGGAATCGAGCATGGTCCTGAACGAAGCCGCGATCGACCGCATCCCGGTCTCGCGCGACGTGACCGCCGTGGCCCTGCTGGCGCCGGGCGCGACCCGCGGCGACGCCCGTATCGGCCAGACCACCCTGCGCGCCGGTAACGTGCCGTCGCTGGGCGGCGCCTCGCCGGCCGAGAACGTCTACTACATCAACGGCTTCAACGTCACCAACATGCTCAACGGCGTGGCGTTCAACCAGGTGCCTTTCGAAGCGATCGCGCAGCAGCAGGTCAAGACCGGCGGCTACGGTCCGGAATACGGCCGTTCGCTCGGCGGCGTGCTGTCGGTGACCACCAAGCGCGGCACCAATGAGTGGAAGGGCGGCGCCAACCTCATCTGGGAACCTGTCGACCTGAAGGCCAAGTCGGTCTACACCGAAGCGGGCAAGAGCACCGGCAAGTGGCTGGTCGCCGAGCGTCCGGGCGGCACCGACGACCTGAAGGCCAACCTGTGGGCGGGCGGTCCGGTCATCAAGGACAAGCTATTCGTCTTCGGCCTGGTCCAGGGCGCCGACATCGAGCAGAAGACCTATGGCGTCAGCGACCAGACCATCACCAAGAGCAATTCGCCGCGCTACCTGGTGAAGGCCGACTGGAACATCAACGACAGCAATACCCTCGAATTCACCGCCTTCAGCGACGAGAGCAAGGACAAGGTCCGTACCTACGCGTCGCCGACCCCGTACGCCACCCCGCGCGGCGCCGAGCGGCTGCCGGACGAATACACCAACGGCGGCCAGAACTACGTCGCCAAGTACACCTCATGGCTGACCGACGACTTCACCGTGTCGGCCATGGCCGGCCTGGGCAAGTACAACCGTGAGTCCGTGATCGGCTCGGCGGCCTGCCCGTTCATCCGTGACGACCGTACTTCGGCCCGTCCACGCCTGGGCTGCGCCACGACCTCCAACATCACCGATCCGGGCGCCAATGACGAGCGCAAGGCAATCCGTCTCGACGCCGAGTGGAACCTGGGCAACCACGGCCTGCGCTTCGGCCTCGACAACGAGGAATACCAGGTGGTGGACGGCACCCAGAGCTCGGGCGGCTCGACCGTGCTGATCAAGACCCTGGCGCCGGGCTCCGACCTGCCGAGCGGCTACGTGAACAACACCGGCAAGCCGATCGATTACCTGCAGATCCGTACCTTCCAGAACGGCGGCGCCTTCACCACCAAGAACTCGGCCTTCTACCTCGAGGACAACTGGCAGGTCACGAAGAACCTGGTCGCCAACATCGGCGTGCGCAGCGAATCCTTCGAGAACCTGAACGCCGACGACAAGACCTTCATCAAGGTCGACAACACCATCGCGCCGCGCCTCGGCATGTCGTGGGACGTCAAGGGCGACCAGAGCACCAAGGTCTTCGCCAACCTGGGCCGCTACTACATCCCGGTGATGTCGAACACCAACGTCCGTCTGTCGGGCGTCGAAACCGACTACACCGACTACTTCGTCTACACCGGCACCAACGGCAGCGACGCCTTCCAGAACCCTGGCCGCGGCGCCCAACTGGGCCAGCGCACCGTCAGCGGCGACGGCACTGCGGGCGATCCGCGCTCGGTGGTCGATCCGAACATCAAGCCGATGTACCAGGACGAGTTCATCATCGGCGCCCAGCAGGCGCTGGCCAACCGCTGGACCGTCGGCGTGAAGGCCACCTACCGCAAGCTGAAGAAGGTGATGGACGACATGTGTAACGGTCCGGGCGCCGAACAGTGGGCGCTGGCCAACGGCTACAATGCCGACCAGTCCGCCGTCATCGGCCATGCGATCGACAGCTGCTTCCTGTACAACCCGGGCGGCGACCTGACCGCGAACATCGACCTCGAAGACGGCAAGGGCCTGACCGAGGTGGTGATTCCTGCGGCGTCGCTGGGCTTCCCGAAGCCTGAGCGCAAGTACACCGCCCTCGAGTTCACCTTCGAGCGCGCCTGGGACGGCGTCTGGAACCTGCAGGGCTCCTATGTCTGGTCCAAGTCGCGCGGCAACACCGAAGGCTACGTCAAGTCGGACATCGGCCAGGACGACGCCGGCATCAGCCAGGACTGGGATTACCCGGGCCTGATGGAAGGCTCCTACGGCGACCTGCCGAACGACCGCCGCCACACCCTGAAGATCTTCGGCGCCTACCAGGTGACCCCGGAGCTGCGCCTGGGTGCGAACGCGATCATCCAGAGCGGCCGTCCGCTGAACTGCCTGGGCTACTACTCGGGTAACCTGGACACCGTGTCGATCCTGTACGGCGCGTCCTCGTTCTACTGCAACCGCACCCTGAACCCGCGCGGCACCGTCGGCCGTCTTGAGTGGACCCGCGAGCTGAGCCTGCAGGCGAACTACCAGCCGAAATGGCTGCCGCGCACCACGTTCTCGGTCGACGTCCTGAACGTCTTCAACGAGCGCGGCGTCACCCAGGTGAACGAGGCAGGCGAATCGGCACGCGGCACGCCGAGCCCGAACTACCTGCAGCCAGGTGCGTTCCAGATCGGTCGCAGCGTCCGCCTGATGGCGCAGTACGAGTTCTGATTCAGCGAACTCGAGCACGATAAGCGCTGCCTGTCACAGGCAGTGCTGAGTGAATAAAGCCTCCCGGGCGCGAGCCCGGGAGGCTTTGTCATTGCTTCCGGGTTGTTTTTTCGCAACGGACTAGACCTTAGCGGGAAACACTGACCGCCGCAGCCCACATACACCTGCTGGCACATGCATATTCCTGGCTCGTTATGACACGAATTGTCGTCAACCTGCTTCTTCTTGCATCGGACTGCTCGTATCTCCCCAGAGCGCAAGGCTTATTGCGTCGAGTCCCCGTAGTGCGTCTCACGGTGCGAGATGCCGGGAGAAGGGAAAAGTTGGTTGTTTTCATTGCAAGTGCATATCCATGTTCAATTGACACTTTTCAACACGCTATGGTCTTATGTGTAAGCACAAATAACATCTTATTTATTTAGTTATTTAGGCCATTTGTCCTAGAAATACGGCTGGGCGCGTACGTTGCTGTTGAAAAGCGGCAACACGAAGTATATGTATGTTTCAGTCCTTCAGGCCATCCGCCGCAGCGATGCGACAGAGTGCGCATAGTTTGCGCACGGTTTGCAGGAGACGGCCGTACCGTGGGAGATCCCTGCGGCACGGTGGCAAAAACCATCCAAGATAAAACCAAGAAGGAGAAGTATTCATGACGTTTAAATTGAAGTCGCTGCCGTTCGCAGTCGCATGCGCGGTCGCCAGTGGCGCCCTGGCTGGTTCGGCACCGGCCTTCGCACAGACCACGGAAGCCGCCGGCGGTTCCACCCCGCAGCGCGTGGTCGTGACCGGCTCGCTGATCAGCCGCGCCAATACCGAAACCCCGACTCCGGTGCAGGTGCTGACCAGCGCCGACATCCAGAAGAGCGGCAAGACTTCGGTAGCTGAACTGCTGACCGACCTGGCCGCCAACGGCGCAGGTACCCTCGGCACCGGCTTCGCCGGCGCATTCGCCAACGGCGCATCGGGCATCTCGCTGCGCGGCCTGACCGTCGGCGCCACCCTGGTGCTGATCGACGGCCACCGCATGGCACCGTACCCGCTGTCGGACGACGCCCAGCGCTCCTTCGTCGACGTTTCGTCGATCCCCTTTGACGCGATCGAGTCGATCGAAGTCCTGAAGTCCGGTGCCTCGTCGCTGTACGGCTCGGACGCAATCGCCGGCGTCATCAACATCAAGCTGAAGAAGAACCTGAACGGCACCCGTCTGGCGGCCGAGTATGGTGATACCCAGCACGGCGGCGGCAAAACCAAGCGCGCGTCGATCAGCACCGGCATCGGTGACCTGGACGCCGACGGCTACAACGCCTTCGTGACCCTGGAAACCCGCAAGCAGGGTTCCATCAAGGTCCATCAGCGCGAACAGTTCGGCTACGCGAACCGCGACTGGCGTGCACGCGGCGGCAACAACATCAACCTGGGTGTGCCGAGCAGCATCAACAGCTTCCTGACCCCGACCAACACCCCGTTCCTGTATAACCCGTCGAACCCGAACAACCCGGCTGGCGTAACCAACGTCAACAATCCGGCCAACTATGTGTTCCTGGATCCGACCAAGTGTAACTTCACGCTGTACCGCGCAGGCGGTTGCCAGGTAAACGATCGCGAATCGAACATTCAACCGGAAACCGAAAACGTCAACCTGCTGGTCGGCATGACCAAGAAGCTGAGCGACGACTGGGAACTGGCGCTGAAGGGCTCGATTTTCCAGCGCAAGAGCGAGAACAACCGTAACGCCAACCCGCAGGCCTACAACCCGACCGCCTTCAACGGCTTCACCACCCTGAACAACGGCGTGCTGACCAGCCGTGTGGGCGCAATCCCGAGCACCCTGTTCGCTCCGGGTGCACAGGTTGGTGCCAACATCACCAACCCGTTCGCCCAGAGCGCGCGCCTGTATGGCTACATCGCCGACATCGGCCCGACCCTGCGTACCCAGAACAAGTCGACCAGCTCGCGCGTGTCGGCCGACCTGACCGGTAGCGCCATGGGCTGGGACGTGAACGCCGCCGCCGGCTGGACCGAGGTCAAGACCGACAACGAGTACAGCGGCAACATCAACCGCCAGAACTTGTACGGAGCGATCCGTAACGGCACCTGGAACGTGCTGGGTGGCAACTCGCCGGCACTGGTCGCTGCTGTCGCACCGACCTTTGACAATACCCTGAAATCGACCCTGAGCTACGCCGACGTGGTCGGTTCGCGCGAGATCCTGCCGTCGTTCGGCGCGGGGCCTCTGGCCTTCGCGGCCGGCGTGCACTGGCACAAGCGTGAGCAGAACGCACCGGCATCCTCGCTGACCGCAATCGGCGCCGTGAACAACACCTCGGCCTTCACCATCGGCGACGAGACCAACACCGCCGTGTTCGCCGAACTGCGCGCCACCCCGATCAAGAACATCGAGATCGGACTGGCCAGCCGTTACGACCACTACGACACCTACGGCAACTCGTTCACCCCGTCGGCCAACTTCAAGTGGACCCCGATGCAGAACTTCGGTGTCCGCGGTACCTTCGCTCGCGGCTTCCGCGCGCCGAACCCGGCAGAAGTGGGCAACGCCGGTTCGTTCTTCACCTTTAACGCGATCAACGACCCGATCCTGTGCGCCAACGGCAACCAGAACACCGCCGGCAACGTGCCGACCGCCTGCGGCTTCAACCCGCCGTATGTCCAGACCACCAACCCGGACCTGCAGCCTGAGAAGTCGAAGTCCTACACCCTGGGCATCATTTACGAGCCGATGCGCGGCCTGAACATGACGCTTGATTACTACAAGATCAAGATCAACAACCTGGTGGTGACCCAGGCAGGTAACGACCCGAGCTTCGTCCCGACCTGGGTTCGCGGCCCGGCGGCTCCGATCGACATTGCTACCGGCGTCGGCCAAGGCCGCACGGTCGGCACCCCGTCGGTCGGCCCGATCCTGTACGGCCTGTCGCCGTACATCAACGCGGGTAGCACCGAAACCCACGGCATCGAAGCGGACGTGCGTTACCGCTGGCGCCTGACCAACGACCGCGGCACCGTCTCGGCAGCCCTGTCGGCGGCACACACCTTCGGCTACAAGACCGCGATCGGCGGTACCGAGTACCAGCTGGCAGGCACCCAGGGCCCGTCGTCGGTCGGCGGCGCAACCGGTAATCCAAAGCAGCGCGGCCAGTTCACCATCGGCTACGCCCGTGGCCCGCTGGACGTGACCGCCACCGTGAACTACACGAGCGGCTTCTCGACTATCGACCCGGCGCTGGGCGAAACCGACTGCGCGACCACCGCGGAACACGTGGGCGGCCGTACCTACTTCCAGGGTCTGGTCCAGCCGGCTCAGTTCTGCAACGTGTCCTCGTTCACCTCGACGAACCTGAACGTCGCGTACAAGCTGACCCCGAACCTGACCCTGCGCGGTGCCATCCTGAACCTGTTCGACAAGGAAGCACCGTACGACGTCGCCACCTACGGCAACTCGGGTGCCGGCACCTCGTACAACGCTTCGCTGCACCAGCCAGGCGCAATCGGACGCTTCTTCAGCCTGGGTCTGAACTACACGTTCTAATCCAGCTGAGCGGGACGGCAGCGCTGCTGCTGTCCTATGCGGACAAACCCTGCAGCAAGAAATTGCTGCAGGGTTTTTTATTGGGACCGCCGCTCATGAAAGAAGCGCGATATTGGTGCGTCATGTTTCGTAGCTCATGTACGGGGCTGGGCCGTTCCGCTTCGGCAGGCAGCGCGCCTGCTGCTTGCACGGGTGCACCATGCCGGGGCGTTGTCAAGTATAAAAATTCCAAAATGGGGCGACAAGAAGAATGTTCTTTTTTATTCGGATTCGTTCTGCTTTTTATGCTTACTCGAAATATTTCCGTAAGGCACATTGCTGCACTTCATGTTTACGAAATTCGGTGATATATCGCTGAGGTGCAGAAAAGTCCGTAAAGACTTTGTTTTCCGTCTATTCGTTCACGTGTTTACACTTTTGGCATACAAAGCATGCTGCATTGCGCAAAAAAAGAGGTTTTATGCCTCTCGCGTAATGTTTTCTTGAAAAGTGTTGTAAGTATGCATATTTCCAACAGTTATTATTGACGACGCAACTTTGCCTATGATTCTATGTGTCAGTTGAGCTGGCACAACCAGCGAAACGAGGAATAAATATTCCTCTTTTGCCAGTCGGGAGAGAGAAGGTTGGATCCCCGAGGCAGGTAGCATCGGAACGTCAACAGAAACAACGGCCGATGCGTCGGGGCTCTTCGCTTGCATTGCTCTGATCTTAATAAATTAGCTTCAATAGAATTGAATGGGAGAGTTATGTTGCATACGGTAAAACAAACGTCGAGGACCGCCGTGCTGCGTCGGTCGGCAATCTCGGTGGCAATCGGCATGTGCTTCATGGGTGCGGCACTGGCTGCCGAAACCGGCGGCCTGCGTATCGCCATCACCGCACAAGGCAAGCCGGTTGCCGGCGCGACGGTGCGCATCAGCTCGCCGAGCAGCCTGGTGACCAAGACCGCTGTGACCGAAGCAGACGGCACCGTCCGTGTCGCTGGTCTGGACCCTGCAACCGACTACAAGATCGAAGTGGTCGCACCTGGCTATTCGAACTTCGTTGCCAGCGACGTGGCCGTGGTCTCGAACACCAACCCGACCGTCAGCTACTCGCTGGGCGGCGACGCCGGCGCACAGCAAGTGGTCGTGACCGGTTCGCGCCTGGTGCGCGTCGACACCACCTCGGCAACCGTCGGCACCGTGCTGAACCTGGGCGTCGTGGAATCGCTCCCGACCGGCCGTAACTACCAGAGCTACCTGCAGCTGGTCCCGGGCGTCAAGCCTTCGGCCGGCGGCAACCCGTCGTCGAAGTCGGGCGTGAACTACTCGGACATCGGCGGCGCCACCGGCTCCTCGTCGGACAACGTCTACATCCTGGACGGCGTCGACGTGACCGACCCGAGCACCGGTACCTTCGGTTCGAACATCAACTCCGAGATCATTCAGGAACAGCAGATCCTGACCGGCGGCATCCCGGCGGAATTCGCGGGTGGTTCGGGCCTGGTCTCCAAGGTCATCACCAAGTCGGGTAGTAACGAATACCACGGCTCGGTCAACTACTACTTCCAGAACGACAAGCTGGTCGCCGACTACAAGAACACCACCTCGTCCGGCTTCTCGACCTATGACGCGGCAGTCACCCTGGGCGGCCCGATCGTCAAGGACAAGCTGTGGTTCTTCGGTTCGTACCAGAAGAAGGCCCGCGAGACCGACGTCGTCAACTCCGACACCGGTCAGTTCATGCGTACCGTCGACCGCGACGACCGCCTGGGCTTCCTGAAGCTGACCTGGCAGGCGACCGAGAACGACCGCCTGGTGGCATCGTTCTTCAACGACCCGACCGAAACCACCGGCACCACGACCGCGACCACCCTGAACAACCGCGACACCCGTCGCAAACAGGGCGGCAGCAACTACAACATCCAGTACTCGCGCGACATGGAAAACCTGCGCGTGACCGGCTATGCGTTCCGCCACATCGGCGAAGTCTCTGATTTCGCGGCCAACACGGCAACCCGCAATACCATCCTGTTCCGCACCCCGCCATCGCCGGCGCTGACCCAGGTGCAACTGGGCGGCTTCGGCTCGGACACGATCTCGGAACGTAACCGCGACGAAGTCGGCATCAATGCCGAGTACTTCTGGGAAACCGCCAATTCGGGCACCCATACCATCAAGGGTGGCTTCCTGGTCTCGAAGAACGAGTACTTCGAAGACGCACGCTACGCCGGCGCCGACAAGGCGCAGTACCAGTCGATGAATACGGCCCAGGGCAACGTCTCGTTCACCGAGGCGACTGCCGCCAGCTCCGCCTGGACCGCCCGTCCGGTCGTTGCAGCCGACATCCCGCGTATCATCACCGGCATCAACGGCTCGTCGGCCACCAACCGCGCCTACTTCTACAGCCTGCTCGATGCCAACCGCGACGGCGTCATCAGCGATCCGGAAGTGCGCGCGCTGCGCTTCGGCAGCACCGCCGGCAACCCGAACGGCCAGGTCAACCTGTACCGCATCGTCGAGACCGTTGCTTCGCCGTACACCGTGGAAGCCACCGGCAAGGCAGCCTTCCTCCAGGACACCTGGACCAAGGGCAACCTGACCGTCGGCGCCGGCGTCCGTGCCGAAGAGTGGACCCACAAGGATTCGAAGGGCAACCAGTCCGCCAAGTTCGAGTGGAAGTTCGCACCGCGCCTGAACGTCGTGTATGACCCGACCGGCGAAGGCCGCAGCAAGATCTGGGGCTTCCTGGGCCGTTACTACGATCCGATCCGTACCAACATGTCGGACTTCGCCGGTAACCTGACCGGTCCGGTGCAGGAAGAGCAGGTCTTCGTCGGCGACCGCTGGCTGACCTTCCGTACCCGCGGCGGCGAGAAGCAGCCGGATGCGGTGTTCGCGCCGACCACCAAGACCCCGTTCACCGACGAGTTCATGGTCGGCTATGCGACCAACCTGGGCCGTGACTGGACCGCGTCGATCGCCTACACCAAGCGCCGCACCCGCGACATCCTGGAAGACTACGATCTGGCGCTGTACTCGGATCCGGCCAACACGCCTGACGTCGAAGGCCACGCCGCGCCGAACTCCTTCCTGTACCTGCCGTACTCGTACTTCGGCTACCCATCGAAGCCGAACGCGAACTACGTGCTGGGCACGCTGGCAGGCGGCAAGCGCGACTACCAGGGCGTCGAAGTCAGCCTGACCAAGGCCAAGCGCGACAACTGGATGGGTTCGGTCTCGTACACCTGGAACGAAGCCAAGGGCAACACCAACTCGGATAGTAACGCCGACTTCCAGGGTGACTGGCTGGCGCTCGATCCACGTGCTCCGAACGCCTACGGCCCACAGCCTGGCAACATCAAGCACCAGTTCAAAGGCTACGGTACCTACTACTTCAACAACGGCCTCGAGCTGAGCGCAGTGTTCAACTGGAACAGCGGCCTGCTGTACACCCGTTCGCAGCTGGTGTCCGGCCGTTACCTGCCGGAGATGGATGATGCCTACGTGGTCGGCAACACCCTGGATACCTGGATCAAGCCGGGTTCCATCGGCAGCCAGACCGGCCCGTCGTACTACACCCTCGACATGCGCCTGAAGTACACCTACAAGCTGGCCGGTGCTCAGAAGCTCGAGTTCTTCGTCGACCTGTTCAACGTGCTGGACAAGCAGTCGGGTACCGCGGCGCAAGCCCTGGTCAACTCGACCGGCAAGTACCAGTTCGGCCAGTCGAACGCCTTCGTCGAGCCACGCCGCCTGTACGTCGGCGCACGCTACTCGTTCTAATCCAGCGAGCTTCAGTGCATGAAACCGGCCCCGCAAGGGGCCGGTTTTTTTACGCCCGTCGGATTTACATGCCGTTCCAGAGCCCGCCCAGCATGGCCAGCGCCGCCAGCGCCGCGGTCTCGGTGCGCAGTACCCGCGGGCCGACCGACAGGGCCAGCGCGCCGGCCGCCAGCGCCGCCTCTTCTTCTTCCGCCGTGAAGCCGCCTTCCGGGCCCACCATCAGGGTCAGGGCCTGCGGCCCTTCGGCGCGCGCCCAATCCGCCAGGGAGGTGTCGGCGCGCGGGCTGAGCAGGATGCGCGGCGCGGGGGAGGGCGCCGTCACCCAGCGCCCGAATTCCGCCACCGGCGCCAGGCCGGCCAGCCGGTTGCGCCCGCACTGTTCGGACGCCGCCACGATCACGCCTTCCCAGTGCAGGTGGCGCTTCTCGGCGCGTTCGCCCGACAGGCGCACCACGCTGCGGCGCGCCGCCAGCGGTTCGATGCGGGCCACGCCCAGTTCCACCGCCTTCTCGATGATCCAGTCCATCTTCGATCCTTCCGGCAAGCCCTGGGCCAGGGTGACGGCATACGGCAGTTCGGCTTCGCGCGCATCATGGGCGCCGATCGTGGCGCTGGCGCGCCGCTTGCCGATCTCGGCCAGGGTGGCGTCGTACTGGCCGCCGTGGCCGTCGAACAGGGTCAGGGCGTCGCCCGCTTGCATGCGCACCACGTGCAGGTGGTGGGCGACGGACTCGGGCAAGTCGACGGTGGCGCCCGCGATCAGGGGCTGGGGGCAATAAAAACGGGGCATGCGGCGCTTTTCCGGAGTGAACGAGGCTGCATTTTAATTCGGCAGCAGACTGTCTGCTAAAATAACGGGTTACGGCCAGCCGCACCGCCACCGCTTTCCAATCCAGACCTCCGTACGCTCATGAAATCTACGCAAACCACCACCCTGATGGCCAACGCGATCCGCGCGCTGGCGATGGACGCCGTCCAGAAAGCCAACTCCGGCCACCCGGGCATGCCGATGGGCATGGCCGAGATCGGCGTCGCGCTGTGGGACAAGCACTACCGCCACAATCCGGCCAATCCGGGCTGGTTCAACCGCGACCGCTTCCTGCTGTCGAACGGCCACGGCTCGATGCTGCACTATGCGATGCTGCACCTGGCAGGCTACGACCTGTCGATGGACGACCTGCGCGACTTCCGCCAGTTGCACTCGAAGACCGCCGGCCACCCGGAAGTGGGCATCACCCCGGGCGTGGAAACCACCACCGGCCCGCTGGGCCAGGGCATCGCCAACTCGGTCGGCATGGCGCTGGCCGAATGGCTGCTGGGCTATGAATTCAACCGCCCGGGCTACGACGTGGTCGACCACTACACCTACGCCTTCCTGGGCGACGGCTGCCTGATGGAAGGCATCTCGCACGAAGTGGCCTCGCTGGCCGGCACCCTGCGCCTGAACAAGCTGATCTGGCTGTACGACGACAACGGCATCTCGATCGACGGCCGCGTCGAAGGCTGGTTCACCGACGACACCCGCAAGCGTTTCGAAGCCTACGGCTGGAACGTGATCGGCCAGATCGACGGCCACAGCGTGACCGCCGTGTCCGACGCCATCGAACAGGCGAAAGGCTCGGATCGTCCGACCCTGATCATGTGCAAGACGATCATCGGCAAGGGCGCTCCGAACCTGGAAGGCGGCGACAAGGTCCACGGCGCCCCGCTGGGCGACAAGGAAATCGCGGCCGTGCGCCAGCACCTGCTGTGGGATCCGATCCCCTTCGACATCCCGGGCGAGATCTACGAAGCCTGGGACGCGAAAGCACGCGGCGCGCAGATGGAAGCCGAATGGAACGCGAAGTTCGCGGAATACCGCGCCGCCCACCCGGAACTGGCCGCCGAATTCGAGCGCCGCATGAAGGCTGAACTGCCGGGCAACTTCAACGACGTGCTGGACGCCGCCATCGCTTCCTGCGTCGAGAAGAAGGAAACCATCGCCACCCGCAAGGCTTCGCAGAACGCGATCCAGGCCCTGGCCGCGACCCTGCCGGAATTCCTGGGCGGTTCGGCCGACCTGACCGGCTCGAACCTGACCAACTGGAAGGAATCGGTGGCGGTGCGTTCGGGCATCCCGGGCAACCACATCAACTACGGCGTGCGCGAATTCGGCATGGCCGCGATCCAGAACGGCGTCGCCCTGCACGGCGGCTTCATCCCGTTCGGCGCGACCTTCCTGACCTTCTCGGACTACAGCCGCAATGCCCTGCGCATGGCCGCCCTGATGAAGATCCGCTCGCTGTTCGTGTTCACCCACGACTCGATCGGCCTGGGCGAAGACGGCCCGACCCACCAGTCGATCGAGCACGTGTCCTCGCTGCGCCTGATCCCGAACCTGGACAACTGGCGTCCGTGCGACACCGTCGAATCGCAAGTGGCCTGGGGCGCTGCCGTGCAGCGCAAGGACGGCCCGTCGACCCTGATCTTCTCGCGCCAGAACCTGCCGTTCATGGAGCGTGACGCCGCCGCCATCGCCGCCATCGCCAAGGGCGGCTACGTGCTGCGCGACGCCGCCGATGCGAAAGTGATCCTGATCGCCACCGGTTCGGAAGTCGAACTGGCGATGAAGGCCGCCGACGCGCTGGCAGGCGAGGGTGTCCAGGCCCGCGTGGTCTCGATGCCGTCGACCGACGTGTTCGAGCGCCAGGACGCCGCCTACAAGGCAGCTGTCCTGCCGCGCGGGATCCCGCGCGTCGCCATCGAAGCCGGCGTGACCGACTTCTGGTACAAGTACGTGGGCCTGGAAGGCGCGGTGGTCGGCATCGACACCTTCGGCGAATCGGCGCCGGCGCCGGTGCTGTTCAAGCACTTCGGCTTCACCGTCGAGAACGTCGTGGCCAAGGCCAAGGGCGTCATCGCGGCGTAAAGTGTTTAGCGGGCTGCCTCAGGGCGGCCCGCTGTGTATCTGCGGTACGAAAAAGTTTTTTTCTATAATCAGGAGCTAAGCAATGACGATCAAAGTTGCAATCAACGGTTATGGCCGCATCGGCCGCAACATCCTGCGTGCCTTCTATGAAGGCGGCAAGAAGCAAGACATCCAGATCGTGGCGATCAACGACCTGGGCAATGCCGAATCGAACGCCCACCTGACCCGCTACGACACCGCGCACGGCAAGTTCCCGGGCACCGTCACGGTCGAAGGCGACAACATGATCGTCAACGGCGACAAGATCCGCGTGTACGCGCAGCGCAACCCGGCCGAGATCCCATGGGGCGAGCTGGGCGTGGACGTCGTCCTCGAGTGCACCGGCTTCTTCACCACCAAAGAGAAGGCCTCGGCCCACCTGAAGGGCGGCGCCAAGAAGGTCATCATCTCGGCGCCGGGCGGCAAGGACGTCGACGCCACCATCGTATTTGGTGTTAACCAGGACGTGCTGAAGTCGACCGACACCGTGATTTCGAACGCATCCTGCACCACCAACTGCCTGGCCCCGCTGGTCAAGCCGCTGCACGACGCCATCGGCCTGGAAACCGGCCTGATGACCACCGTGCACGCCTACACCAACGACCAGGTGCTGACCGACGTGATGCACGAAGACCTGCGCCGCGCCCGTTCGGCCACCCAGTCGATGATCCCGACCAAGACCGGCGCCGCCGCCGCAGTCGGCCTGGTGCTGCCGGAGCTGAACGGCAAGCTGGACGGCTTCGCGATCCGCGTGCCGACCATCAACGTGTCGATCGTCGACCTGTCCTTCATCGCCAAGCGCGACACCAGCGTCGATGAAGTCAACCAGCTGATGAAATCGGCGTCGGAAGGCGCCCTCAAAGGCATCCTGACCTACAACACCGATCCGCTGGTCTCGGTCGACTTCAACCACAACCCGGCCTCGTCGAACTTCGACGCGACCCTGACCAAGGTCTCGGGCCGCCTGGTGAAAGTGTCGTCCTGGTACGACAACGAGTGGGGCTTCTCGAACCGCATGCTGGACACCACCGTTGCGCTGATGAACGCAAAATAAGCAGCGAAGCCGTACATACAGAAGTTTGCAAAACGCCCCGAAAGGGGCGTTTTTTATATGTGTATTTGCACCAAGAGCAGAAGAATATTTGGCGTTGAGGAAAAACAACAGATATCAAGTTTTTTTAACCTTTCCTTAAGAAAAGCGTTTTCTTACTAGCAAGTTCCTGCGAGACTTAATCCCTGTATGCATCAAGTGCATATCTCGTATTGAGAAAACATAATAGAAATGTTTGGGACGGAAAACGTGAATAAACCTCTTTTGAAACACAGTGTCGTCGCAGTTGCCCTGGCAGTTGGCGTCGCACCGTTCGCCCTGGCGCAGAACTCCGCATCGGAAGCGCCTTCCACCGTCTATGTGACGGGTTCGAACCTGAAGCGCACCGACAAGGAAGGCACCCAGCCGATCCAGACCATCACCGCCAAGGAAATCCGCGAGTCCGGCGCCACCACCGTCACCGATCTGATGCGCCTGGTACCGGCAATCGGCGGCGACAACCTGATCGACACCAATGATGGCGGCTTCTCTCGTGGCGTCTCGACCGCGTCGCTGCGCGGCCTGTCGTCGACCTCGACCCTGATCCTGCTGAACGGCCGCCGCATGGCGCCGTCGGCCTACGCCGACCCGAACAACGGCAACTCGACCCTGTATGACCTGAACCAGATCCCGATCAACGCGCTCGAGCGCGTCGAGATCCTGAAGGATGGCGCATCGGCCGTGTACGGCTCCGACGCAATCGGCGGCGTCATCAACTTCATCACCAAGTCCTCGTTCCGTGGTTCGGAAATCAGCGCTCGCATGAGCACCAACGACGACGGCGAATTCACCCGCAAGGGCGTGGGCTTCTACACCGGCCTGGGCGACGTCGAGACCGACGGTTTCAACGTCTTCTTCACGGCCGACCTGTCGGACCGCGACCGCACCCAGCGCGATAAAGTGCGCGACATCAAGTTTGACGAGTACAAGCGCCTGCAGAACCGCTATGCATCGCCATACGGCAGCAACATCTCGCAAGCCCCGCTGTTCTACCGTGAAAGCAGCCCTGGCTCGCGTTCGTTCACCGCGACCCCGGCCAACGCCGCCGACCGCTTCCGCGCACCGCTGGACAACTGCCCGCAAAATCGCCGCCTGGTCGGCGACGCCTCGATGGGCTTTACCGCCTCGAGCGTCTTCTTCGGCCGCACCTTCTGTAACTTCGATACCAACCAATACCTGGAAGGCACCAGCGCCGGCAAGGACGGCAGCTTCCTGACCCGCGGCGTCCTGAAGCTCAACGACAACGTGCGCGCCTTCGCCGAAGTGGCATATGCCCGCACCGAGCGCCAGTACACCGCCTCGCCGATCGCGATCAGCACCGGCGTGACCACCAACTTCACCGCAAGCGGCGTGGCGCCGTCGTACCAGAGCATCCTGCCGATCGGCCACCCGGACAACCCGTTCACCAACGCGCGCGCCTCGTTCGCCTACCGCTTCGAGAACGCGCCGCAGGGTACCGAGACCATCAACCAGACCGGCCGCCTGCTGGCCGGCCTGTCGGGCTCGCACTTCAACTGGGATTGGGAAACCGCTTACCTGTTTAACGAAGCGCGCAAGGAAGACGGCTACAACGGTCGCCTCTACCTGCCGACCCTGAGCAAGATCAATGCAGGTTCGCGCATCGCCGATGTCGCCAACGATCCGACCCTGTTCCGCAGCACCCGCTCGGACGACCGTTCGCGCATCGCCCAGGTCGACGCCAAGGCCAGCACCCAGTTCGGCTCGCTGCCGGGCGGCGCGATCGGCATGGCAGTCGGCGCCGAGTTCCGCCGTGAAACCCTGAAGATGCGTCCGGACGCCGAACTGGCAGCCGGTAACATCTTCGGCCTGGCCAACGTCATCATCGACGGCGAACGCGACGTCAAGTCGGGCTTCGTCGAGTTCCGTACGCCGTTCCTGAAGAACTTCGAGATGGACTTCGCGGGCCGTTGGGACAAGTACGAAGGCATGAAGACCAACTTCGTGCCGAAGGTCGGCGCCAAGTGGAACGCCACCAAGACCCTGGCCTTCCGCGGTACCTATGCCGAGGGCTTCCGTGCCCCGGCGCTGTCGCAGGTGACCCCGGGCGGCGCGCAGTTCTTCCTGTCGGGCCTGTTCGATCCGAAGCGTTGCGAAGCCGACGAGAAGACCCCGAAACCAGGTGCGAGCGAAGTGGATTGCGCGAAGTCCGCATCGGGAACCGGCGGCGCCAACCCGGACCTGAAGCCGGAAACCTCGAAGTCCTACTCGTTCGGCATCCTGTTCTCGCCGACCAACAACTGGGACTTCGGCCTGGACTTCTACAAGATCCGCAAGGAAGGCGAAGTGGCCCTGGGTTCGGCCTTCGACGCGCTGCGTAACGAAGACAACAACCCTGGCCTGATCGTGCGCGACACCAATCCGGCTAACCTGCTGCGCGACGCCGCCGGTAACCCGATCCCGGGCACCGGTCCGCTGCTGGCAGTGCGCGAGCCTTGGCTCAACCAGGGCGCGACGGAAGTGCGCGGCGTCGACATCGATGTGGCCTTCCGCAAGAACCTGGGCTCGATGGGCAACTTCAGCGCCAAGCTGAGCTCGACCTACGCCCACGGCTACTACCTGGCGCAGGAAGCAGGCGATCCGGAGCACAACATCGCTGGCTTCAATGCCGGTCTGGTGGACTGGAACCTGTCGAGCGGTATCGACGTTCCGCGCTGGAAGACCAACATCTCGGCTTCGCTGAGCCGCGGTGCGCACGCGTTCAGCGCCAACATCAACTACACCGGCCCGGTTTCGCTGCGTCGCAAGTACGACAAGGACGTTACCTACGCCATGCCGTTCTGCCACTACGCGCCGGTCGTGAACAGCACGACCACCGCCAACTTCCCGAGCGCCAACGGCACGATCCCGGGTTACCTGACGGCGTTCCCGGATTGCTCGGTGAAGGAATGGGTCCGTGTCGGCGTGGGTTACACCTACACCGGTATCAAGAACCTGGCCGTGACCCTGAACGTCCAGAACCTGTTCGACGAAGCGGCACCGTACGATCCGCGTTACGGCGCGATCGGCGGCAGCGGTTACAACACCCGTCTGCACAACCCGTACGGCCGTTACTTCACCGTGTCGGCGAAGTACAGCTTCTAAGCGCTGCGCGCCTAGCAAAAACCCCGGGTTGCGGCCCGGGGTTTTTTTATGGCTGCGTGCCGCAGCACGAAGGGGAAGAAGCTCAGGCGTCCGGCCAGGGCGTCAGGATCTCGACCCCGTTCTTCGTGACCGCCACCATGTGCTCCCATTGGGCCGAGAGCGAGCCGTCCGCCGTGACCACGGTCCAGCCGTCGTCGAGCTGGTCGACGTCGGCGCCCCCCAGGTTGATCATCGGTTCCACCGTGAAGGTCATGCCTTCCTTGAGCAGCAAGCCGGTGTTCGGGCGGCCGTAGTGCAGCACCTGCGGATCTTCGTGGTAGACGCGGCCGATGCCGTGGCCGCAGTACTCGCGCACCACCGAGAAGCCGGCGCCTTCGGCCAGCTTCTGGATCGCGTGGCCGACGTCGCCCAGGCGCGCCCCCGGGCGGACCTGGCGGATGCCGGCCATCATGGCCTGGTAGGTGGTATCGACCAGCTTCTTCGCCACCGGCGCGGGCTCGCCCACGAAGTACATGCGGCTGGTGTCGCCGTGCCAGCCGTCCTTGATCACGGTGACGTCGATGTTGACGATGTCGCCTTCCTTCAGTACTTCCTTCTCGCTCGGGATGCCGTGGCAGACCACGCCGTTGACCGAGGTGCACAGGGTCTTCGGGAAGCCGTGGTAGCCGACATTGGCCGGCGTCGCCTTCTGGACCTTGCGGATGTAGTCGTGGCAGCGGCGGTCGAGTTCTTCGGTCGAGACGCCGGGCACCACGTGTTCCTTGATCATCGCCAGCACCTCGGCCGCGAGGCGGCCGGCGACGCGCATCTTCGCGATGTCCTTGTCGTTCTTGAGTTTGATTGCCATTGTGTTGTTCTGCTGTCTGCGTAGTCCGCCATGATACCCGCGCCCAATGAAAAATGCCCGCCAGGCGAACCTGGCGGGCATCGGGCTGCTTCAGGCCAGGCCCTTGCGGGCCGTGGTCATCAGAAGGCCTGGTTGTAGCGCACGTAGAAGAAGCGGTCGATCGGGTAGTCCGCATCCACGCGCGACGACGAGGCGGCGCTGGTGGTGATCAGGCGCGGCTTCTTGTCGAACAGGTTGTTGACGCCGACCATGACCTGGCCCTTCCACGCGGTCTTGTAACCGACGCTGAGGTCGGTGTAAGCCACGCCGCCGAGCTGGTTGTAGTTCTTGCCCCAGCTTGCTTCGCCGCCGATGTTCGAGCACTCGGCCGCGTTGACCTTGTAGCAGCGGTCCTTCACGCCGCCGTGGTAGCGGGTGGTGACGGTGGCGTTCCAGTTGGCCAGGCTCCAGTCCAGCGACAGGTTGGTCTTGGTACGGTTGTAGAAGTACTCGCCGACTTCATCGACCCATTCCGCACCGGCGGTCGCCTGCTCGCGCAGCTTGTCGACGTAGGCGGTGTCCGAACGGACGGTGAACTGACCGTACTTGGTGCGCGGCAGGCGATAGGCGATCGACAGGTCGAGGCCTTCGGTTTCCTGGGCGCCGATGTTGGCGTTACCACGGTTCAGCGAGGTGATCTCGCCGGTGATCGGGTCACGCTTGATCGCCGCGCAGTATGGTGCCAGGCCCTGCACGTAGCAGTACTCGGCCACGTCGGTCGCGCTGATCTCGGTGATGCGGTTGTTGATGCGCACCTTGAACCAGTCCAGGCCCAGGGTGAAGCCCGGCACGAAGGACGGGCTGTACACGAAGCCGGCGGTACGGGTGATCGCGGTTTCCGGGGTCAGGGCCGCGTTGCCGGCGCCTGCCATGAACGGATACGGGCTCTGGTCGCCGGCGGCGCTGGTGATCGGGCCGGTCTGCGCCAGCTGGCGGAAGCCCGCGCCGGCGCCTGCCGCCGCGCAGCGTGCCGCCACGGCCGGGTCGCTGGTCTGGCCGTACAGCGCGTCGCACGGATCCAGGTAGTCGTCGAAGGTCTGCTGGCCGCCGCCGAAGGTGTCGCCCACCGACGGAGCACGGAAGCCTTCAGCCCAGGTGCCGCGCACCAGCAGGTCCTTGGTCGGCTTCCACATGAAGCTGGCCTTGCTGTTGTTGGTCACGCCGAAGTTGCTGTAGTCCGAGTGGCGGGTCGCCAGGTTCAGGCTCAGCAGCTCGGCGAAACGCACGCCCTTCAGCAGCGGGACGTTCACCTCGGCGTAGGCTTCACGCACGGTGTAGCGGCCGCGGGTCGGATTGCCCGCCAGGTCGCTCGAGTAGCCCGATTGCTCGAACTGGCCCGGCACGTCGTAGCCGCGCACTTCGCGGTGCTCGAGGCCGACCGCGACGCCGACGCCGCCGGCCGGCAGGCTGAAGATCTCACCCGAGATGTCGGCGGTGGCGCTGTTGATGGTGCTGCCGTAGGTGGCCTGGCCGGTCGACATGACGTAGTCCAGCACTTCCGGGTTCGAGGCCGACGGGCCGCCGATGATGTCGAACGGACGGCATTCGGCCAGGGCGACCGGGGCGGCGGCGGTGCCGCACTGGACCACGCCGGAAGCGTTGCGGAACGACGGGCCGAGGGCGCGCTTCAGGTTCAGCAGGTTCAGGTTGCCGGTGCCGTAGGTCGAGCCGCGCAGGGCGCTGTGGTTGTAGCCGACGCTCCAGTTCCATGGCAGCGTGCGGAACTCGAAGTCGCCCGACAGGGTGGCGTCGATGTGCAGGGTGCGGTTCTGGTTCTCGGTGATGCGCGGACGTTCGATGGTGCGGCGGTAGAAGATCAGGTCCTGACCGTTGCCGGCGCCGAGCACCGAGCTGCCGTACGGATTGAAGTAGCTGTCCTTGTCGATGTAGACCGGGAAGGCCGGCTGGCTGAAGCTGTTCAGCGGGTAGCCGGCGATCTGGGCGACCGACTTGCGCTGCGAGTACATCGCGGTGGTCTGGAATTGCATGCCGTACGGCAGTTCAACGGTGCCCTTGGTGAACAGGGTGTCGAGCTTGGTCGGCATCGCGAACATCATCTGCGAAGCGCTGTTGAAGTTGTCCGCGGCACGGCCGTCGTAGTCGTGGTAGTTGGCCGGGTTGCGCGAGTCGCTGCCGGTGCCGTCGCCCAGCGGGCCGCCGGTGTGGTTCAGGACCTTGTCGAAGGTGCCGTCGAGGTCGGTGATGTTACCCCATGGGCCGACGCCGAATCCTTCGGTCGGGTATTGCGGGCCGCGCGGGAAGCCGGTGATCGGACGCTTGTTCGCCCAGACCGTGCCCTGCTCGGTGTGCGACAGGCCGAACATCAGCGAAGACTTTTCGCCGTTGGCGCCGTAGCTCAGCGAGAAGTCCTTGCTCTTGCCGTCGCCTTCCTTGTTGGCACCCATGTAGACGCTCAGGTTGCCGCCTTCCATGCGCTTCTTCAGGATGATGTTGACCACGCCTGCGATCGCGTCCGAGCCGTAGATCGACGAGGCGCCGTCCTTCAGCACTTCGATACGGTCGATCATCGAGGCCGGCACGGTCGACATGTCGGTGTAACCGTCAACCGACTGGGTCCAGCGCTTGCCGTCCACCAGCACCAGCAGGCGGTTCGAGCCGAGGTTGCGCAGGTTGATGAACTGGCCGCCGTTTTCACGGTTCGAGGTCAGCGAGCCGCCCTTGCTGAAGTCCGGCGAACCGACCGAGGACAGCTGGTTCAGCACGTCGCCGACGGTGATCAGGCCGGTCTTCTGAATCTGTTCCTGGGTCATGACCTGGATCGGCTGGGCCGTTTCCAGGTCCACCTGGCGGATACGCGAGCCGGTCACTTCGACGCGCGCAGGCGCTTGCGCCGCTTCCTGGGCAAACGCGGCGTGCATGCCGAGGGTCATGCCGCCCAGGCAGATCGCGCGGATCGACCGGGACAAGATTGTTTCCATCATGTTGCAAACTCCTTGGGTGAAAACGCGGCCATGCTGTTGTGCAGCAAAGCCACAGGGAAGGGTCCTTGGACCAACCTGAAAATAGTCAAGGTTTTAACTGAACTTACTTTCAAGTCAGCAATCAAAGCACCTGCCGTCCCGGAATGTCAATTGAATCAACCTTACACAACTACTAAGTGTTGCATAAATGTGTATTTACTTAACAATTACAATTTCACCATTGAGCGCTGGAAATGTTAATTAGAAATGAAAAAAGCCCGGCCGGCTTGCGCCGGTCGGGCTTATCACGCAATTAAATTGCGTCGTATCGATTAACCGTAGTTAGTCACTAGAATCAGAAGTTCTGGTTGTAGCGGACGTAGAAGAAACGGTCGATCGGCAGTTCCGGGTTCACCGAGCTCGACGAGTTCGGGCCACCGTAGCCGCTGTTCGAGTTGTAGTTGATGATCGGACCCTTGTTGCCGATGTTGTTCACACCAGCCAGCAGCTTCGCATTCCAAGGGAGGGCGTAGCCGACCGACAGGTCGGTGTACCACATTTCCTTGAACTTGTTGTAGCCGGTGCCCCAGGTTGCCAGGCCGGTCGGGTTCGAGCACTCGACAGCCGGGGAGGCGGTCCAGCAACGGTTCTTCTGGCTGCTGTAGAAGCGGTTGGCCAGGGTCACGTTCCAGTTGCCCAGGCTCCAGTCAAACGCGACGTTCGCTTTCCACTTGAAGATGTCGTACTCGCCAGCGTACTCGGTGAAGTTGCCCGTGTTGCTGGACTTGCTGCGCCAAGAGTCGACATAGGTGCTTTCCGAGCGGAAGCCGAACACGCCGTACTTGGTACGCGGCAGGCGGTAAGCCAGGCTCAGGTCGTAGCCTTCGGTTTCCATCGCACCCAGGTTGGCGTTGCCGCGCGACAGGTTGACGATCTGGCCGGTGATCGGATCACGCTTGATCGCGTCGCAGAAGCTGGTCACGCCGTCCACGTAGCACTGGTTGACGACGAAGGTCGCGCTGATCGCGGTGATACGGTTGTTGACGCGGATGTTGAACCAGTCCAGGCCCACGGTCAGGCCCGGCACGTAGGACGGGCTGTAGACCAGGCCGGCGGTACGGGTGACCGCGGTTTCAGGCTGCAGTGCCGAGTTGCCGGCGCCGGTCTGGAACGGGGTCGGGGTCTGGGCGCCACCGGCGGTGACCGGGGTGCCTGCCTGGTTGACCTGGCGGAAGTTGACCGGCACGCCGGCGGCGGTGCAGCGCGCCTTGGTGGCTGGGGTCGAAGCCGCATTGCCGAACTGGCTGTCGCAGGCGTCCAGGTAGCTGTCGTAGGACTGCGAACCGCCACCGAAGGTGTCGTTCAGGGTCGGAGCGCGGAAGCCCTCGGCCCAGGTGCCGCGTGCCAGCAGGTCCTTGATCGGCTTCCACATGAAGCTGGCCTTGCTGTTGGTGGTCGAACCGAAGTTCGAGTAGTCCGAATAGCGCGACGCCAGGTTCAGGTTCAGCAGCTCGGCGAACGGCATGTTCTTGAGCAGCGGAATCTGGGCTTCGAGGTAGGCTTCACGCACGGTGAAACGGCCGTAGGTCGAGTTGCCGGCCAGGCCGGTCGAGTAGCCCGACTGCTCGAACTGGCCCGGACGGTCGTAGCCGCGCACGGTGCGGTATTCGAGGCCGCCGGCGATGCCGAGAGCACCGGCCGGCAGGGTGAAGACTTCACCGGCGAGGTCGACGTTGGCGTTGCTGATGGTCGAGCCGTAGGTGGCCTGGCCGACTGCCATGACGTAGTTCAGGGCTGCCGGGGTCGAGGCCGACGGGCCGCCGACGATGTCGAACGGCACGCATTCCGCCAGCGGGATCGGGCTGGCCGCGGTACCGCACTGGACCACGCCCGAGGCGTTGCGGAACGACGGGCCGAGGGCCTTCTTCAGGTTCAGCAGGTTCAGGTCGCCGTAGCCGGTGTTCGAGCCCTCGACCTTGTTGTAGTTGTAGCTGGCCGACCAGTTCCACGGCAGGCCGCGCAGTTCGAAGTCGCCTTCCAGGGCGGCGTCGAGGTGCAGGGTGCGGTTGGTGTTGTCGGTCCGGCGCGGCACTTCGATGGTGCGGCGGGCGAAGAACAGGTCGATGCCCTTGCCGGCGCCGGCAACCTGGTTGCCGTACGGATTGAAGTAGTTGTCCTTGTCGATGTAGACCGGGAATTTCGACTGGGTGGTCGAGGTCAGCGGATAGCCGGCGATCTGGCGGGTCGAATCACGCACGGCGTACATCGCGGTGCTGGTCAGGCGCATGTCGAACGGCAGTGCGACTTCGCCCTTGGTGAAGATCGAGGTCAGCTTGTTCGGCGACAGCAGGTGCATCTGCTGGGTCGAGTTGAAGACGTCCGGATCGGCGCCGCCATAGGTGTGGTAGCTCGCTGGATTGCGCGAATCCGCGCCGGCGCCCACGCCGTCGTAGGTGCCGGTGTGGTTGATGATGCGGTTGAAGCCGCCGGCCGATGCGGTGGTGTTCGAGCCGCCCGATGCGTTCACCGGGGTGATGCGGCCCCATGGCGAAGTGCCCAGGCCGGCATTGTGGTGGTACGGGCCGAAGGTGAAGGCGGTCTTGTTGCGGTCCTTGGCCCAGACTTCGCCCTGGGTGGTGTGGGTCAGGCCGAACAGCAGGCTGGCTTTTTCGTCGCCGGCGCCGTAGCTGACCGAGAAGTCCTTGTTCTTGCCGTCGCCCTGTTCGTTGGCGCCCTGGTAGATGCTGGCGGTGCCGCCTTGCATGGTCTTCTTCAGGATGATGTTGACCACGCCGGCGATCGCGTCCGAGCCGTAGATCGAGGAGGCGCCATCCTTCAGCACTTCGATGCGCTCGATCAGTGCCGACGGGACGGTCGACATGTCGGTGTAGCCGGCCACCGAAGCGGTCCAGCGCTTGCCGTTGACCAGCACCAGCAGGCGCTGCGAACCCAGGTTGCGCATGTTGATGTACTGGCCGCCCTGTTCGCGGTTCGAGGTCAGGACCGAGCCGCGGCTGAAAGCAGGGGTACCAACCGAGGACAGCTGGTTGACGATGTCGCCGACGGTCACCAGACCGCTCTTCTGAATCTGTTCCTGGTTCACGACCTGGACAGGCTGCGCGGTTTCCAGGTCAACCGCGCGAATGCGCGAGCCGGTGATCTCGACGCGTTGCGGGGCCTCTTGAGCCTGCGCCACGGAAATCATCGACTGCAGGGCGATAGCGACGGCCATCGCGATCTTGGTTGGTTGTTGCATGTGTTCTCCATCAAGCGCCCGAAGCGGGCGTTTCTACGTTTTTAAAAGGTTGCAACCTGTGCGGCCCGGCACACCACGGGTAGCGGCAATGCTGAAGTGCATACACAGCTGTATAAGATCACTGCGTTCTTGATTGGTGTCAATATGTGTGCAGGGTAAAACTATCTAGAAAACAACAGTTGTTGGATTTAAATCTCTGACCCGAAAGTCAATAAACATGCAGGGCACGAACGGGGTGCAAAGTGGAGGGGAAATGCCTGGGAGGGGTGCGGATGCACCATCGTGGTGCATCCGTGGAGAGCGGTGGATTAACTGCCGAAACAGGCGTCCCACAAGCGTCGGACCTGGGCCGGATGCTGGCCCAGCACCTGGGGATCGACGCGGGCCTTTTCCTGGCCCTGCAGGCGCACCTGGTGCTGCAGGCGGCGCATTACGCGGTAGGCGTCGGCTACCGCTGCCGCCAGGGCGGCATCGATCAGGCCGAGCTCGCCGGACAGCTTCAGCAGCGCGATATTGCCGGCATTTGCCGTCAATTGCGGATAATTCGCCGCGTGGCGCAGTACCAGGTACTGGACGATGAACTCGATGTCGATCATCCCGCCCTCGTCCTGCTTGAGGTCGAACAGCTCGGTCGGGTTGACATTGGCGTCGCGCATGCGCTTGCGCATGGCGCGGACTTCGTCCTTCAGCTGCTGGTCCTGGGCGCTCCGGTCCTTGCGCAGCACGGTGTCGCGGATCTGCTCGAAGCGCGCGCCGATGGCGGCGTCGCCGGCGCAGAAACGGGCCCGGGTCAGGGCCTGGTGTTCCCAGATCCAGGCCGAGCTGTCCTGGTAGCGCTCGAAGGCGGCCACCGAGGACACCAGCATGCCGCTGGCGCCGTCCGGGCGCAGCGCGATGTCGATGTCGAACAGGATCCCGGCCGCCGTGTGGGCGGTGTTCCAGGTGATGAAGCGCTGCGCCAGCTTGGCATAGTTGGACGGCGCCATCTCGTCCTCGTCGTCGAACAGGAAGATCACGTCGAGGTCGGACACGTAGCCGAGCTCCTTGCCGCCCAGCTTGCCGTAGGCGATGACGGCGAAGCGCGGTTCTTCGCGGTGGCGGCTGGCGACCGCGCGCCAGGCGTGGCGGACGGTGGCGCCGACGATGGTGTCGGCCAGCAGCGACAGGTGATCGGCCAGGCGTTCGACCGAGAGCTCGCCGGCCAGGTCCAGGGCCAGCAGCCGGAACAGCTGGGCATGGTGGGCTTCGCGCAGGATGTCGAGCTGGCGCTCGGTGTCGCCGGCCGCCGCGAGCAGCTGCCCGTCCAGCTCCGCGGCCAGCTGGTTCATGTCGCCGGCACCCTCGTTGCGGTCGTCCAGCAGCTCGTCGAGCAGGATCGGGTGCTGGGTCAGGAAGGTGGCGGCCCAGCCGCTGGCATTGATCATCCGGATCACGCGCTCGAGGGTGTGCGGGTATTCCGTCAGCAGCGACAGGTAGGCCGAGCGGCGCGCGATCGCTTCGAAGAAGTCTAGCAGGCGGCCGAGCGTGGCCGCATGGCTGCCGACGCCGGCCTCGCGCACCACGGTGGCGATCTGGCCAAGGGCGGCGTCGCCCAGCGCCAGCAGGCGGCTGCGGCTGGCCTCGGGCAGGCTGGACAGGCGCGGGCCCTGCAGGGTGGCGACCAGGCGCGCGGCCGCGCCGGCCGGGTCGTCGTAGCCGAGCTCGGCCAGGCGGGCGGCGATCCCCTCGCGGTTTTCCGGGTCGTCGGCCAGGGTGGCGACTTCGGGGGCGGCAGCCTCTGCCTTGTCCGCGAAGATGGCGTCGAACTGGGCCGCCACGAAGGCGCGCTGTTCTTCGAGACGGGCGAGCAGGGCGGGAACGTCGGGCAGGCCCATCATGCGCGCCACCGTCAGGCGGTCGTCCTCGCTGGCCGGCAGGGTATGGGTCTGGGCGTCGTCCAGGTATTGCAGGCGGTGTTCGAGGTTGCGCAGGAAGGTATAGGCGTCGAGCAGGCGCGCCACCGTGTCCTGGGGCAGCAGTTCGCGTTCGGCCAGCAGGCGCAGGGTGGCCCGGGTCGAGCGTTCGCGCAGCGCCGGGTCGCGTCCGCCGCGGATCAGCTGGAACACCTGGGCCAGGAACTCGATCTCGCGGATCCCGCCGCGTCCCAGCTTGACGTTGTGGCTGCGTTCGGGATGCAGGCGTTCCTGGCGCTTCACCTCGGCGCGAATCTGGGCATGCATGTTGCGGATCGCATCGATCACGCCGAAGTCGAGGTAGCGCCGGAACACGAAGGGGCGCACGATCGCATCCAGCGCCGCAACGTCCTCCGGGTCGCCGGTGACCGCGCGCGCCTTGACCCAGGCATAACGCTCCCATTCCCGGCCCTGCACAATGAGGTATTCCTCGACCATCGCCAGGCTGGCCGCGAGCGGCCCGGAATTCCCGTTGGGACGCAGCGCCATGTCGACGCGGAAAGTAAAGCCGTCCTCGATGACTTCCGACAGGGCGGCGTTCAGGCGCCGGCCGAGGCGCACGAAGAACTCGTGGTTGGACAGCTGGCGCTGGCCGGGGCCGGCGGCGGTGTCGCCGTCCTCGGGGTAGACGAAGATCAGGTCGATGTCGGACGAGACGTTCAGTTCGCCGCCGCCGCCCTTGCCCATGGAGAGCACGATCAGCTGCTGCGGCCGCCCCGATTCTTCGCCGGTGGGCATGCCGTGGGCGGCCACCATCTCCGCCGTGAGGGCGCCGGCATGGGTCTGGATGGCGAAGTCGGCGAAACGGGTCATGGCCGTGACCACCTCGTCCAGGCCGGCCCGGCCTTGCAGGTCGCGCCGGATGATGGCGCAGACGAGCAGGTTGCGCAGGCGCCGCATGGCGCGCGGCAGGGGCAGACCGGCCTCCAGTTCGCGCGTCAAAAAGGCGCCCAGATCGAGGCTGGACAGCGATAATTCGCATACCTCGTCGAGCAGGGCGGCGCGGGCGGCATCGGCGCCGAGCCAGCGCTGCAGGAAACGGGAATGGTCGGCCGGCGAACCGGAAGCGGAAGCAGCTGCAATCATGATCGTGATCCGGTAGTGGTTTTGCCGTCCGGCAGGCGTTCGTGCGGTAGAATTGCCCGCCGTGCACCCTGGGGTCAGCACGATGGTAAGGTAGACGCCGCGACTGTTGCAAGCGATCTGTTATTAGAGAATCAAATTTACGGCGAGCCTTTTTGAGTACCTTGATGGACAACCAGGACCCGCAGGCGGCGGCAGCGCACCTGCCCTTGGCCGTTCGCTGGCATCGCCTGCGTGCGTGCTATCGCTATGCGAACCTGGCCTCGCACCATTTCCTCGGCTTCGCCATCAAGCTGGTGCTGCTGCTGTATTTCGCGCTGGCCCTGCTGTTCCTGGCCCTGCGCTACGCCATCCTGCCCAACATCGACCTCTATAAAGGCGACATCGAAGCGGCCGCCGGGCGCGCGCTCGGCAACCGGGTCACGATCACGCGCCTGGAAGCGGGCTGGCAGGGCATCCATCCGGTATTGACGCTGGGCGACGTGCGCCTGATCGACCGCGGCGGGCGCCAGGTGCTGGCCTTGCCCTCGGTCTCGGCGGCCCTGTCCTGGTGGAGTCTGGCCGCGCTGGAGCCGCGCCTGCATGCGCTCGAAGTGCGCGGCCCGCAGCTGGACGTGCGGCGCGGCCGCGACGGCGTGCTCACGGTAGCCGGGGTGCGCCTCGATCCGAATAAAAAGGATGACGGCCGCGGCGCCGACTGGCTGCTGCGCCAGCGCGAGATCGTGATCCGCGGCGGCCGGGTCGACTGGACCGACGAGCTGCGCGGCAGGCCGACCCTGGTCCTCACCGACGTCACCATGGCGCTGCTGAACCGCTTCGGCGGCGGGCACCGCTTCGCGCTGCGCGCCACCCCGCCGCGCGCGCTCGCCCGCCCGCTCGACGTGCGCGCCCGCTTCCGCCACCGCTTCGGCGCCCGTCCTTCGGACTTCAGCCGCTGGAAGGGCGAGCTGTACGCCGACCTGCGCGATGCCGACCTGGTGGCCTGGAAACAGCACGTGGACTTGCCCTTCCAGATGGCGAGCGGACGCGGTTCGGTGCGCGCCTGGCTCAACGTCGACCAGGCCCGGGTGGCCAGCTTCACCGCCGACCTGGCCCTGGCCGACGTCAATGCGCGCCTCGGCACCAGCCTGGCGCCGCTCGAGCTGGCGCTGGTCCGGGGACGCCTGGCCGCGGCCGAGGAAATGCTGCCGGGGAAGGACGAAGGCAAGCCGACCTTCGGCGCCCACGGCCACACCGTCAGCCTGACCGATTTCTCGGTAACCACCCGCGACGGCCGCGCGCTGCCGCCGGCCACGCTCGAACAGCGCTGGCGCCCGGCGCGCGGGGGCAAGCCCGAACAGGGCGAGCTGAGCGCGCGCCAGCTCGACGTCGGCGCGCTGGCGGCGCTGGCCGGCTACCTGCCGCTGCCGCCGCAGCAGCGCCAGATGCTGCTCGATTACGCCCCGCGCGGCCGCCTGCTCGACGTCGCGGCCGAATGGGAAGGGCGCTATCCGGCGCTGCGCAGTTTCAGGCTGCGCGGCGACGTGGCGGGCCTGGCCATCAATCCCCAGCCGGCGCGGCCGGCCCAGGCGGCCCGCAACGGCCAGCCGGCGCTTCCAAGCCGTCCGGCCACGCCCGGCTTCCAGAACCTGAGCGGCAGTATCGACGCCAACCAGAACGGCGGCAGCGTGACGGTCGACTCGAGCGCGCTGGTGCTGCACATGCCGGCCTGGTTCGCCGAACCGGCGCTGCCGCTCGACCGCCTCGACCTGAAGGCGCGCTGGAACCTCGATCCGGGCAAGCAGCTGCTGGTCGAGGTGGAGCGCCTGGCCTTCGCGCAGGGCGCCCTGAACGGCTCGCTGTCGGGACGCCACACCCTGCCGCTGCTGCCCGGAGGGGGCAGGGCGGGCCCGGGCACGGCCGACTTCAGCGGCACGCTGGACGGCTTCGAGATCGCTTCGGTGGGACGCTTCCTGCCGCTGGCCACGCCCGAAAACCTGGCCCACTGGCTGAGCGCCGCGCTGCAGGGCGGCACCCTGCGCGATGCGCGCCTGCGCCTGCGCGGCGACCTGGCCGGCTTCCCCTTCCGCGCCACCACGATGCTGGAACGGGCGCGCGGCGAATTCAAGGTCGCCGGGCGTCTCGACAAGGCGCGCCTCGAATATGCGCCGGGCCACCGGCACGAGGACGGCACGCCGCTGTGGCCGCTCGCCGAGAGCATCGACGGCCGCATCGAATTCGACCGGGCGCGCATGGAAATCCGCGGCGACAGCCTGCGCACCATGGGGGTCGCGCTGTCGAACGTGAAGGCGGTCATTCCCGACCTGGGTGCGCGCGAGCAGATGCTGCTCGAGATCGACGGCAACGCGGCCGCCCCGCTGCAGGAATTCCTGCGCTACGTGGCGGCCAGCCCGGTGCCGGGATGGATCGGCCACTTCCTCGACGACACCCGGGGCGGCGGCAATGCGCGCCTGGGACTGAAGCTGCGCATGCCGCTGGCCCACCTGGCCGACACCAAGGTGCAGGGCGGACTGCAATTGCTGGGCAACGATGTCAGCCTGTTCCCGGAACTGCCGGTGCTGCAGGCCGCGGAGGGACGGGTCGACTTCTGGGAGCGCGGCGTCGCCCTGAACGGCATCGGCGCCAGCTTCCTCGGCGGGCCGCTGGCCCTGTCCGGTGGCACCCAGCGCGACGGCAGCATCGCCATCCGCCTGAACGGCAGCCTGTCGGCCGAGGGCATGCGCCGCACCGCGCCGGCCCCGGCGCTGGGGCGCCTGGCGCAGCGCCTGTCGGGCAGCACGCCGTACACCGGCAGCGTGGTGGTGCGCGAAGGCCGGCGCAGCGTGACGCTCGAATCGAACCTGGCGGGCCTGGGCCTGGAGCTGCCGGCGCCGCTCAACAAGCCGGAGGCGGACAGCCTGCCGCTGCGCTTCGTGCTGGCGGGCGAGCCGGCCGTGGGCGGCCTGGCGCGCGACGAGATCCGGATGACGCTGGGCGAGGGCGTGGCGGCGCGCTACCTGCGCGAAAAGAACGGACGCATGCCCTGGACCGTGCTGCGCGGCGGGATCGGCGTCAACGTGCCGGCGCCGGAACCGGACGGCGGCATGATGATCCACGTGGACATGAAGTCCCTGAATGCGGACGGCTGGATCGCGGCCGGCAAGGCGATCGCGGGCGAGGGCGGCGACGCCGCCGCTGCGGCTGCCGGCGGCGGCGACTTCACCCAGTACGTGCTGCCGACGGTGATCGCCGGACGCGTGGGCGAACTGACCATCGGCGAGCGCCGCATGGCCGACGTGGTGATGGGGGCGACCCACCTGCGCGACACCTGGCAGGCCAACCTGCATTCGCGCCATGCCAGCGGCTACGTGACCTGGGCCGAAACCGGCAGCGGGGGCGGGCTGGGCAAGGTCACGGCGCGCCTGGCCTCGCTGGTGATCCCGGAGTCGGGCGAGGCCGAGGTTAAGCACCTGCTGGAATCGAACCGCGGCGCCAGCGCCACCATCCCCTCGCTCGACATCGTGGCTGAACAGTTCCAGCTGGCCGACAAACGCCTCGGCCGCCTCGAACTGCAGGCCAGCAACGTCCAGGCCCTGGCCGGGCGCGAGTGGCGCATCAACCGGCTCAGCATCGACAATCCGGACGGCCAGCTGAAGGCCAACGGGCGCTGGCTGACCAAGGACGGGCGCAGCAATACCAGCCTGAACTTCATCCTCGACATCATTGATGCCGGCAAGCTGCTCGACCGCCTCGGCTTCCCCGAGACCCTGCGCCGCGGCAAGGGCAAGATGTCGGGCGACATCTCGTGGAGCGGCTTGCCCTATGACCTCGACATCCCCAGCCTGTCGGGCCAGATCGAGATGAACGTGGAATCGGGCCAGTTCCTGAAGCAGGATCCGGGCGCGGCCAAGCTGCTCGGCGTGCTCAGCCTGCAGGCACTGCCGCGCCTGCTCAAGCTCGACTTCCACGACGTGTTCTCGGAAGGCCTGGCCTTCGACGGCATCAGCGCCAATGCCCTGATCCAGCGCGGCGTGCTGCGCACCGACAACCTCAAGATGCACGGGGTGGCCGCCACCATCCTGATGGACGGCAGCGCCGACATCGCCCACGAGACGACCAACCTGCGGGTGGTCGTGATCCCGGAATTCAACCTCGGCACCGGACCGCTGGTGTACGGTCTGGCGGTCAACCCGATCGTCGGCATCGGCAGCTACCTGGCGCAGCTGTTCCTGCGCGCGCCGGTGATGAAGGCGCTGACCTACCAGATGCGCATTTCCGGGCCGTGGAAATCCCCGATCATCACCAAGATCGACAATCCGCCGCCGGCCCCGGCGCCAGCCCCGTCCGGCGTGCGGCCCAATCCAAAGAAGGAGTGACATCGACATGACGACCGTAGCCGCAGTGCAGATGGTGTCCACCCCGCGGGTGGAAGACAACCTGGCGACCGTGCGCCGGCTGGTGGCGCAGGCGGCGCGCGAAGGTGCGCAGCTGGTGGCGCTGCCGGAATACTGGCCGATCATGGGCATGAGCGACAGCGACAAGGTGGCCCAGGCCGAACAGGAAGGCGCCGGCCCGATCCAGGACTGCATGGCGACGCTGGCGCGCGAGCACGGCATCTGGCTGGTGGGCGGCACCCTGCCGCTGGTCTCGCGGGAAGACGGCAAGGTGATGAACACCACGCTGGTGTACGACCCGCAGGGCAAGCTGGTCGGCCGCTACGACAAGATCCACCTGTTCGGCTTCAACAAGGGCAGCGAATCCTACGACGAGGCGCGCACCATCGTGCCGGGCGAAGCCGTGGGCAGCTTCGAGGCGCCGTTCGGACGCGTCGGCCTGTCGGTGTGCTACGACCTGCGCTTCCCGGAACTGTTCCGGGCGATGGGCGAATGCGCGCTGATCATCGTGCCGGCCGCCTTCACCCACACCACCGGCCTGGCGCACTGGGAAGTGCTGCTGCGCGCGCGCGCGATCGAAAACCAGTGCTACGTGCTGGCCTCGGCCCAGGGCGGCCTGCACGCGAACGGCCGCCGCACCTTCGGGCACAGCATGCTGGTCGATCCCTGGGGCGAAGTAAAGGCGGTGCTGCGCGAAGGCGAGGGCGTCATCAGCGGCACGCTCGACGAGGCCTTCCTGGCCAGCGTGCGCGAGAGTTTGCCGGCGCTGAAGCACCGCAAGCTGTAAGGCTGTGTAATAGGGCAGCAATCGGGGTCAGCAGTAATCGGGGCAGCGTCGAATTATTTGCCGAGAACCTGCGGTCTACTGGTGAAGGTCCTTGTTTCATGACTCCGCGCAATTCCTCTCGGGATCGTGCTCAATGTCGACGCTGACCCTTATTCTTTCGCTGCGGCTCCTGTCCGATACGAAGCGACCGCTTATGGCACAATGCATTCTCCAATCGAACGACCGAACGCAAAATGAAACCATTCGAACCGAACCTTTCCTCCCTGGCTGTCGCACGCGACGTGCTGCTGACGCCATTCGGCCTCGACGAGGGCAAGCTGCTGAATGCGCTGGGCTCGATGTTCACGCACAAGGTCGACTACGCCGACCTGTATTTCCAGTTCACCAAGAGCGAGGGCTGGAGCCTGGAAGAAGGCATCGTCAAGACCGGCAGCTTCTCGATCGACCAGGGCGTCGGCGTGCGCGCCGTGTCGGGCGACCGGACGGCCTTTTCGTATTCCGATGACATTTCCGAAGCGGCGCTGCTGGATGCGGCGGCCGCCACCCGCACCATCGCCCGCGCCGGCAGCGGCAAGGTGAAGATCGCCAGCGCGGCGCGCCCGACCGGCGGCCGCTCGCTCTACCTGCCGCACGATCCGCTCGCTTCGCTGGACGCGACCGCCAAAGTAAAACTGCTGGAGCGCGTGGAGAAGATGGCACGCGCCAAGGATCCGCGCGTGGTCCAGGTGATGGCCGGCCTGGCAGGCGAGTACGACGTGGTGCTGGTAGTGCGCAGCGACGGCGTGCTGGCGGCCGACATCCGTCCGCTGGTGCGCGTGTCGGTCACCGTCATCGCCGAGCAGAACGGCCGCCGCGAAGTCGGTTCCTCCGGCGGCGGCGGGCGCTACGACTACGGCTACTTCAGCGACGAGCTGCTCGACAAGTACGCGAGCGAAGCGGTGAAGTCGGCCTGCGTCAATCTGGAAGCGCGTCCGGCCCCGGCCGGCCCGATGACCATCGTGCTCGGCCCGGGCTGGCCCGGCGTGCTGCTGCACGAGGCGGTGGGCCATGGCCTGGAAGGCGACTTCAACCGCAAGGGCTCCTCGGCCTACGCCGGCCGCATCGGCGAACGCGTCGCAGCCAAGGGCGTCACCGTGGTGGACGACGGCACCCTGCAGGACCGTCGTGGCTCGCTCAACATGGACGACGAAGGCAACCCGACCCAGTGCACGACCCTGATCGAGGACGGCATCCTGAAGGGCTATATTCAGGACACCATGAACGCGCGCCTGATGAAGATGCCGGTCACCGGCAATGCGCGCCGCGAATCCTTCGCCCACCTGCCGATGCCGCGCATGACGAACACCTACATGCTGGCGGGCGACAAGGATCCGGAAGAAATCCTGGCTTCGGTGAAGAACGGCTTGTACGCGGTCAATTTCGGCGGCGGCCAGGTCGACATCACCAACGGCAAGTTCGTGTTCTCGGCCAGCGAAGCCTACATGATCGAGAACGGCAAGATCAGCTATCCGGTGAAGGGCGCGACCCTGATCGGCAACGGCCCGGAAGTGATGAACAATATCTCGATGATCGGCAAGGACATGCGCCTGGATTCGGGCGTCGGTGTATGCGGCAAGGAAGGCCAGAGCGTGCCGGTCGGCGTCGGCCAGCCGACCCTGCGCATCGAGGGCGTCACCGTCGGCGGTACCGCCTGACGCGGCATCCGCCTGTCGACGAGAGCCGGCCCGCGAGGCCGGCTTTTTTTCGTCGCGGCGTTCAGAAGGTGTAGCGGGCCCCCAGCGTGAAGAAGCGGCCGACCGCACCGCTGAAGTCGAGCGGGTTGTACGACACCGCGCCGTAGGTCAGCGGATCCAGCGGCGGCAGCTTGTCGAACAGGTTCTGGATCGAGCCGAACACTTCCCAGCGTGGCTCCGGCTTCCAGCGGAACACCAGGTCGACGGTGGTGAACGAGGCCAGTTCGCAGTCGGTCGGGGCATCGTTGCCGTTGGCAAAGTGGGTCGCGCAGCCGTCCGGGTCGTCCTTGAACAGGGTGTTGTCGATCCGGCCCCGGTAGTTCAGGTTGGCCGACACCCGGAAATTGCTGCGTTCCCAGGTGGCGCGCAGGTTGGCGCGGTTGTCCGGCGTACCGACGCAATTGGTCACGTCGCAGTTGCCGTGGGTGCCGGCGAAGTCGCGTGATGTGCCGTCCTGCTCGGTGCGCAGCCACTTGACCAGGTGGGTCCACTTGGCGTCGAACACCAGGTTGCCGAGATTGTTCGGCAGCGGCAGGCTGTGGCGCGCGTCGAGGTCGAGGCCGCGTACCTTGGTCTGGGCCGAGTTGACGTAACTGGCCAGCACCGCCGTGATGGCGCCGGGGTCGCCCGGAATGCCTGCCTGGGCCGTGCTGGGGTCGCGCGACACGCGCCCGGCGAGGATGGCGGCATCGATCTGTTCCTGGTTGATCTCGTTCTTGCGCTTGATCTCCCAGAAGTCGAGCGAGAGGCTGGTGCGCGGCAGCGGATCCCAGATCACGCCCACGTTCCAGCTCTTCGAACGCTCGGGGGAGAGGGCCGGGTTGGGCGAGGTGATCAGCGCGATGCTGGCCGGGTTGCAGGCCGCCGCCACGCCCAGGGCGCAGCGCACCGGGTCCTCGGCGGTGGAGAAGGCCGCCAGGCCGCCGACCCCGTTCTCTGCCGGGCTCGGCGCGCGGAAGCCGCGTGCCCAGGTCGCGCGCAGGGCGAAGCTGCGCAGCGGCGTCCATTTGACGCCGACCTTGGGCGTCCAGGCGTCGCCGACATCGGTGAAGTGGTCGTAGCGCATGGCGCCGGTCAGCTCGACGCCGGGCCACACCGGCGCCAGCACTTCGCCGTACAGGGCGCTCACGTTGCGCTGGCCGTCATAGGCGGAATAGCCGAGGCCGATGATGTTGCCCCGTTCGGTGCCGGAGGTCGGCTCCAGCTCGGCCGACTCGTGGCGGAACTCGGCGCCGACCGCCACCCCGAGCGCACCGCCCGGCAGCTTGCCGAACTCGCGCGAGGCCTTGACGTCGACCTGGGCTACTTCGGTGTGGGCGTCGTTGGCGATCTGCGGCGACAGCGCGGCATACACGGCCGGCGAATTCAGGCCGGCGTTCTCGCCGATGCGCCACAGGGTGCCGACCGGCAGCGCGCGGTAGCCGGGGTTGTTGAGGATGGCGGCCGCGACGTTCGCCGGGGTGGGATTGAGCAGGGCGAAGGTGGCGTCGCGCTGCAGGTAGCCGGTGCGCTGGTTGGTGACCTTGTTGCGCGAGTAGAGCAGCGAGCTGTCCCAGTCCCAGCCGGCGGTGCTGCCGCGCGCGCCGACCAGCGCACGGACGAAGTTCGAATCGATGTTCGAGACGCGCGGGCCGACGTCGGCCGCCAGGTAGCGCAGGCGCGCCTCGCGCCCGAAATACGGGTTGTCGGGGTGCGTCGGCCCGAAGGCGGCCCCGGCGCCGCTGACCGGGCCGCCCGGATAACCCTGGTTGGCGCTGATGGTCGATGGCGTGGTGCCCGACTGGCTCTCGCTGTGGTAGAGGTTGAGTTCGGTGTAGGCTTCGATGTCGTTGTCGAGCTTGAAGGTGCCGCGCCCGAACACGGTCACGTATTCCTGGTCGGGCTGCACCTGGCTGTACAGGTGGGGGGCGTCGATCAGGCAGCCGCCGCCCGGGTCGCCCTGAGGATGGTTGGTGAAGTTGCCGCAGGCCGCGGCCGGGAAGAAGCGGGTGAAGCCGACGCCGGCCGGATTGCCGCGGTTGTAGTAGTCGAGCGTGTCGGGGTTGCGCACGTTGCCGTTGATGGCGCTGCCGGACGCATTGTTGCCGGTGATGGCGCCGGTGCCGCCCAGCGCTTCCTGGGCCGAGAAGCCCCAGGGCCGCAGGTCGCCCTTGCCGACCCAGTCGCGGTTGCCGCGTTCGCGGTTCCAGATTTCGTCGGTGCTCTTGTATTCGAAGTTGAGCAGGACGTTGTAGCGGTCGGTGTCGAGGTCGCCCTTGCCCCAGGTGGCGGCGAGGTTGGCGTGCTGGCCGTCGCCCGCGGTGGCGGTGCCGGCCATGGCGCGCACGGTGGTGCCCTGGAAGTCGCGCCGCAGGATGATGTTGACCACACCGGCAATCGCGTCGGAACCGTAGATGGCCGAGGCGCCGTCCTTCAGGATCTCGACCCGCTCGACGGCGTCGGTGGGGATGACGTTGAGGTCGGAGAAGACCTTCTGGCCGTCGTCGGCCAGGCCGTAGGGCGCCATGCGGCGGCCGTTCAGCAGCACCAGGGTCGAGGCGGTGCCGAGGCCGCGCAGCGAGATGCCGGAGGCGCCCGAAGCGAAGCCGCCGCCGAAGGTGGTCGGCACCGACCCCGAATTGTCGACGGCCAGGGTCTGCAGCAGTTCGGCGACCGTGGTCTTGCCCGAGCGCTCGATGTCGGCCCGGTTCACGGTCTGCACCGACGAGGCGGTTTCGGCCTGGGCGCGGCGGATGTTCGAACCGGTGATTTCGACGCGGGCGACAGGCTTGGGCGCGGCCTCCTGCGCCAGCAGTTCGGGGGGCGCCGCCAACAGCGCCAGGCCGACGGCGCCGCCGCCGGCGAAGATGCGCCGCAGGGCGCGCGAGAGCAGGGTTTCAGTCATGTCCGGACTCCAGTGGTTGGGGTTCTTCCCGCAGCCTCCGCGCTTGATTGCAACCAAGTGACCAAAAGACTTTTCTTGTGAGAACACAAGAAGGGCGCGGAATCGTCGGGGGCTTGAAGCGACTTTCGCAGCGCTGGATGAACGGCGACTGATCCCGCTCAAGGTGCGCCAAAAGGCAGGGAACAGTTGTGGGGTTCCCGCAACCGCTTGCCAAATCTGGTCGCGGCATTCCGCGTGTCGTGCTGTGCGGATCCCCGAAAATGCCTTGCCAACCGTTACATAATGGCGTTATAGTCAAGCGAACAAGGTCACCAGGCCACCACGGACTTCTCATGCGCCAGCACGTTTTCTTTACCTGCTATTTTTACTTTAGCCATTCCAGCCCCTTGGCGGTGGAGTAGCGGCAGGTTCACGCGACATCAGAACAGTCCGACGCAATCCAGACAAACCGCCAGCGATGGCGGTTTTTTTATTTCCAGCCCCAGCCAACACGATACGGAGTACAGCATGCCTCGCACCGACGATTTACGCATCCGCGAAATGAAGGAACTGACGCCGCCCGCGCACCTGATCCGCGAGTTCCCGGTCACCCCGGCCGCCGAGCAGACCGCCGCCGGCGCGCGCGTGGCACTGCACCGCATCCTGCACGGCCAGGACGACCGCGTGATGGTGGTGGTCGGCCCGTGCTCGATCCACGACCCCAAGGCGGCCCTCGAGTACGCGCGCCGCCTAGCACCGCTGCGCCAGCGCTTCGCCGGCGAGCTTGAGATCGTCATGCGCGTCTACTTCGAGAAGCCGCGCACCACGGTCGGCTGGAAGGGCATGATCAACGATCCCTACATGGACAACAGCTTCCGCATCAATGACGGCCTGCGCATGGCGCGCGAGCTGCTGCGCGACATCAACGAACTGGGCCTGCCGGCCGGTACCGAATTCCTGGACGTGATCAGTCCGCAGTACATCGCCGACCTGATCAGCTGGGGCGCCATCGGGGCGCGCACCACCGAATCGCAGGTGCACCGCGAGCTGGCCTCGGGCCTGTCCTGTCCGGTCGGCTTCAAGAACGGCACCGACGGCAACATCAAGATCGCGGCCGACGCGATCAAGGCGGCCTCGCAGCCGCACCACTTCCTGTCGGTGACCAAGGGCGGACACTCGGCGATCGTGTCGACCGCCGGCAACGAGGACTGCCACATCATCCTGCGCGGCGGCAAGGCCCCGAACTATGACAAGGCCAGCGTGGAAGAGGCCTGCCGCCAGCTGGCGGCCAACGGCCTGGCGAGCCGCCTGATGATCGATGCCTCGCATGCCAACAGCAGCAAGAACCCGCAGAACCAGGTGCCGGTGTGCGCCGACATCGCGTCCCAGATCGCCGCCGGCGACGACCGTATCGTCGGCGTGATGATCGAGTCGCACCTGGTGGGCGGCCGGCAGGACTTGGTGCCGGGCCGCGAGCTCACCTACGGCCAGTCGGTGACGGACGGCTGCATCGACTGGGACACCAGCATCGGCGTGCTGGAAGGGCTGGCGGAAGCTGTGAAGCAGAGGAGGGTGCGGCCGGAGTAAGAACCCGCCGAAGTCGAAGGGGTAAGCTTTCTCGTACTCTGACCGACGTCGTCCCGGCGAAGGCCGGGACCCAAGTTCGCTGCGTCACGTTAGCGGGTAAACGCAAGCGTATGCGGGGCGCGACGGAATTGGATCCCGGCCTGCGCCGGGATGACGTGCTTACGCTATGGGCTCGGTAATACGTAACTAGTACGCAAACAAAAAAACGGCGCACCGAAGTGCGCCGTTTTCATTTGATCCGCCCGATCAGAACTTGGCGGTCAGGTTCAGGAAGATATGACGGCCCATGGCGTCATACACCTGCGGGTAGGTATTGCCGTTGCCGAACACCGCGGCCACGACACCGGTCACCGGCGGATCGCGGTCCAGCGCATTGTTCATGCCCATGCGCAGGGTCACGTTCTTGTTCACCGCCCACTGGCCCACCAGGTCCAGGTAGTCGCGTGCGGCCAGCTTTTCGTCAGCCGGTTCGAACTCGGTTGCCAGCAGCGGGTTGTCGCTGGTGGCGTCGAGCTTGACGCCCTTGATGTGACGCCAGGTCACGCCGACTTCCAGGCCGCGCCATGGGGTGGCCCAGACGGCGCGGATCTTGTGGCGGTACTTCGGCAGCGGCGTGCCGCAGGTGGTGCCGTGCAGGCCTGCGCAGTCGTACTCGCCCGAACCCGGGAAGTCTTCCTGCTTGAACTCGTCGAGGAAGGTGCCGATGTAGGACAGGTCGAGGCCGCCGTACGAGCCCATCTTCCAGCCGTAGTTCGCACCCAGGTCGATACCGCGGGTCGAGCTCATGCCCAGGTTCTGGTTGGTCGCGACGATGCGGCCGGCATTCAGCGCCCACAGGGTGCCGAGACGGTCACGCTGGATCAGGCCGCAGAATTTCGGATCGCCGGTCTGGATACACTGGGTCAGGGTGGTCGACGCCGACAGGCCGCCGATCGTGCCCTCGACCTTCATGTCGAAGGCGTCGATGGTCAGGCTCAGGTTGCGCATCGGGGTCAGCACCAGGCCCAGGGTGTAGGAATCCGATTCCTCCGGTGCCAGGCCGGTGTTGCCGCCGCTGATCTGGTTGTACTGCTGGGCCGGGCTGTCTTCGATGGTGCCGTACTGGGCCGCGGTGACGCCGGTCAGCTGGCACTGGGCCAGGGTGGCCGACGGCTTGGCGCCGGCGCACGGGTCGCTCGACATGCCGAACAGGCTCAGGCCCTGCGGGGTGAACAGCTCGACCACGTTGGCCGCACGCGCCGCGCGCTGGTAGCTGAAGCGGACCTTGGCGGCCTGCACCGGTGCCCATTCGGCGCCGACGCCGTAGGAGTTGGTCTTCTGGCCGGTCGAATAGTCCGACTTGCGATAGGACGCGGTGAGGGTCAGCTGGTCAGCGAAAGGCAGTTTTTCCAGCACCGGGATGCGGGCTTCGGCGTAGTAGTCGCGCACGCTGAACTGGCCGGCCACGCCCAGGGTCGGACCACCCTGGCCGGCGAGGTCGCCGGTTTCGAAGGCGGTGTCGGTGGCCAGGTCGAGCTTCTCGGTGCGGTGTTCCCAGCCGAAGGCCAGGCCGACGCCGCGGCTGGTGGTCGGCAGCTTGATGCCGTACTCGCCGAGGTCGGTCGACAGGTTGATGCCCTGCACGGTCTGCGAGGTGCTGCCCTTCTGGAAGCCCGGGGTCTGCAGGTATTTCAGCGCTTCCGGCGTGACCTTGCCCAGCGACCAGATGTTGTACGGCACGCAGTTGGTATCGGTACCATCGAGCACGCTCTGGCAGACCGGCTGGCCGTTGGCGCCGGTGACGACGTTCAGTGCGCGGCCGATGCGCTGGTTCGAGAAGTCGTTGAAATAGGTTTCCGAGTACAGGACCTTGCCGGCCTGCAGGAAGGCGTCGTAGGTCCAGTTGCCGACGTCGCCCTTGACGCCGATCACGCCGCGGTAGGAGGTGTGGCGCTGGTCGTCCTGGCGGCCGCCGCCTTCCACGTTGCGGCGGAAGATGATGGCGTCAGCGGTGGTGCCTGGGCCGGTCAGGCCGAGGTCGCGGCGCCAGGCCGGGGTCAGGAACGGGTTCTCGAAGCGGATCGCGTTGGCGCCCGAAGCGTCGAAGCCGAACAGGCCCGAAGGGGCGATCTGGGCCACGGTGCTGTCGTCGTGGAAGCTGGCTTCCGTGTACAGGCGCATCTGCTCGGTGATGTCGTAGCGGGCGAAGCTGCTGAAGGTGTAGCGCTCCGACGGGCGGCGGAAGTAGTTCAGCGGACCGTAGTTGTACTGGTCGGTGGCGGCCACGTAGGGACGGGTGTTGCCGTTGGCGTCGGCGACGGTGCGCTGGCCGGCGGCGGTGAAGAAGCGGCCCGGGAAGCTGGTGCCGGAACCGCCGCAGTTGAAGGTATTGCCCGAGCTGAAACCGTCCAGCGAGCAGGACGTGAAGTCGCGCTCGGACTGCAGCAGGGCGTCTTCCTTCTTGTAGCCGAAGAAGGCGACGGCATTGCCGCGGCCGTCGGCGAAGTTACCGCCCAGCAGCAGGTTGGCGTCCTTGATCTTGCCGTCGGCGCTCTTGTCGTCCGGGACCGGGAACTTGCGGCGGTTCGCCGCCTGGGCGGCCGGGCCGCCTTTCTGTTCGTGGTTGTAGAACGCGTAGTTGGTTTCCAGCTGCACGCCCTGGAAGCTGTCGTTCATGATGAAGTTGACGACGCCTGCGACCGCATCCGAGCCGTAGATGGCCGATGCGCCGCCGGTCAGCACTTCGACACGCTTGATCAGCGCCGCAGGAATCTGGTTCAGGTCGGCTGCGGTATTGCGCGGCGAGCCGGCCGGCAGGCGGCGGCCGTTGACCAGCACCAGGGTGCGGTCGGCGCCGAAGTTGCGCAGGTTGACGGTCGCGGTGCCGGACGAGCCGTTCGAGATCGAGCCGCCCTGGTCGGCGAACACCTGGGGCAGGTTGTTCAGCAGGTTTTCGACCGAACGCGTGCCTTCCAGCTTGATGTCCTTGGCGCCGACCACGGTGACCGGGCTGACGCTTTCCAGGTTGGCCGTCGCGATGCGCGAACCGGTCACTTCCACACGCTGCAGGTTCTGGCCTTCGGCTGCCTGGGTTTGCTGCGCGTCCTGCGCATAGGCGGTGGCGGCGAATGCCATGCCCCCTGCGAACATCAATCGAACTGAACGAGAGATTACTGTTTCAACCATCATGTTGAGCTTCCCGGGTTAGCTTCCGTGGCTCTTGTTCTGTAGCTGGCCACGGAGAGGTGTCGATGTCATTGCCGTCCAGGTATAGGAACGGCATCTTTTACTACTGAGCAATAAAAACATTTGCGTACAGACGTTGTCAATTGAATAGTATGTACAAGTCTAAAAAACAACTATTGGCAAAAAATGTCTTTACAAGCATGCGCGTTGTAGTTATGGCACGGAAATAAATTGGAATGGGCCGGGACCGGCATGGCAGGCTGCCAACGCGGCAGAATATGCGCTATCGTTACGCCCTTCGGCCCGCCCGAGCGGCACCGCCCACCTGAGGAGTTCCATGCTTAGCTTTATCGTCCGCCGGCTCTGGCAGATGCTGCCGACCATGCTCGGCGTGGTGCTGCTGGTGTTCCTGCTGTTCAACTGGGTCGGCGGCGATCCGGCCTACCTGCTGGCCGGGAAGATGGCCGATACCGCCGCCATCGAGAACATCCGGCGCCAGCTCGGCACCGACCAGCCCTATCCGGTGCAGCTGTGGATCTTCGTCCAGCAAATCCTGACTTTCGATTTCGGCAATGCCTGGAGCACGGGGGAGCCGGTGTCGCAGATCATCGCCAGCCGCCTCGGGCCCTCGCTGACGGTGCTGGTGCCGCTCACCATCCTGGAAACCGTGCTGGGCATCGCGCTGGCGCTGGCGATCGCCTTCGTGCGCGGCTCGCTGACCGACCGTGCCGTGATGGTCGCCTGCACGGTCGGCATGTCGATCTCGATCCTGGTCTACATCATCGTGTTCCAGTACGTGTTCGCCTACAAGCTCGGCCTGTTCCCGGTGCAGGGCTGGGGCGACAGCCTGGGCCAGAACCTGCTGCGCTATGCGCTGCTGCCGATCATCATCGGCCTGGCGGTCTCGATCGCGCCGACCCTGCGCCTCTACCGCAGCTTCGTGCTGGACGAAGTAGGGCAGGACTACGTGCGCACCGCGCGCGCCAAGGGCCTGCCGGAACGGCGCGTGGTCTGGGTACACGTGCTGCGCAATGCCGCGATCCCGATCATCACCCACGTCATGGCCAACCTGCCGGCGCTGCTGATCGGGGCTTTCCTGCTCGAGCGCTTCTTCGGCATCCCCGGCATCGGACGCGAAGTCATCCTGGCCGTCGAACGCAGCGACTTCCCGGTGATCAAGGCGATCACCGTGTATGTCGCCGCCGCGACCATGGTGTTCAACCTGCTGGCCGACCTGCTGTACCAGGCGGTGGACCCGAGGGTGCAGCTGAAATGACGACGTCGACGATGCAATCCCCGGGCCTGTGGGCGCTGGCCTGGCGCCGCCTGCGCGCCGACCGCGTCGCCATGGGCGCGCTGGCGGTGGTGGCGGCTTTCCTGCTGATGCTGCTGCTGTCCTTTGCCGGCCTGGTGGCCGGCGACTGGGAAGACGAGGTGGCGGTCAACTACGCGCCGCCGGCCTTCATCGGCGCGGATGCCGGTACCCGCGCGCTGGCCGCAGCAGGGCTGCCGCGCGAGACGCCGCCGAACGCCTTCGACCCGCTGGCGGCCGAACTGGCCATACTGAAGGCCCAGGTCCGCGCCAGCCATCCGCCGGTGGCGAAGGCGACCACGCTGCCTTTCGGGGCCGACAAATGGGGCCACGACGTCGTCAAGAAGACCATCAAGGGCGGCGAGACCTCGATCGTGGTCGGCCTGGTGGCGGCCTTCGTGGCGGTGGCGCTGGGCACCCTGTTCGGGGCGCTGTCGGGCTTCTATGGCGGCCTGGTCGACGACCTGTTCAACTGGTTCTACAGCATCTTCACCTCGATTCCCTCGATCCTGATGATCCTGACCGTGGCCGCGGTGCTGCAGCAGAAAGGGGTGACGACCATCGTGCTGATCCTCGGCCTGACCGGCTGGACCGGGCCCTATCGCCTGATGCGCGCCGAGTACATCAAGCACAAGGCGCGCGAATACGTGATGGCGGCCGATGCCATCGGCGCCTCCAGCTGGCGCCGGATGTTCGGCCATATCCTGCCCAACGTCTCGCACGTGGCCCTGGTGCAGATGTCGATCCTGGTGGTCGGCTTCATCAAGGCCGAGGTGATCCTGTCCTTCCTGGGCTTCGGCGTGCCGGTCGGCGTGGTGTCCTGGGGCAGCATGCTGAACGAGGCGCAGAATGAACTCATCCTGGGCAAATGGTGGCAGCTGGCGGCCGCAGCCAGCGCGATGGCGCTGCTGGTGACGGCCTTTTCCCTGTTCGCGGACGCCCTGCGCGACGCCCTCGACCCGAAGCTCAAATGACGGACAGCACCCAGAACCTGCTCGAGGTACGCGACCTGCGCATCTCCTTCCGCGTCGACAAGAAGAGCAGCGTCGAAGCGGTCAAGGGCGTCTCCTTCGACGTGCCCAGGAACAGCACGGTGGCCCTGGTGGGCGAGTCCGGCAGCGGCAAGTCGGTCAGTTCCCTGGCCGTGATGGGCCTGCTGCCGCTAGATACCACCATCGTCCATCCCGGCTCCAGCGCACGCTTCGGAGGGCGCGAGCTGTTCGGCCTGCCCCTTGCGGAGCGGCGCAAGCTGTGCGGCAAGGACATCGCGATGATCTTCCAGGAGCCGATGTCCTCGCTCAATCCCGTGTTCACGGTCGGCTACCAGGTGGGCGAGGTGCTGCGCCGGCACATGGGCATGAGCGTGAAGCAGGCGCGGGCGCGCACCCTCGAATTGCTGGCCGAGGTCGGGATTCCCGACCCCGCAGCCAGGATCGATGCCTACCCGAGCCAGATGTCGGGCGGCCAGCAGCAGCGCGTGATGATCGCGATGGCGATCGCCTGCGAGCCGAAGCTGCTGATCGCGGACGAGCCGACCACGGCGCTCGACGTGACCATCCAGAAGCAGATCATGGAACTGATCGCGCGCCTGCAGAAAAAACACCAGATGGCGGTGCTGTTCATCACCCACGACCTCGGGCTGGTGGGCGAGATCGCCGACCGCGTGATCGTGATGCGCCATGGCGAGGTGCGCGAAGAAGGCGAGGCCGCGCAGGTGTTCGGCGCACCCGCCGACGCGTATACCCGAGCCCTGCTGCATTGCCGTCCGAAGCTGGACGAACGGCCGCTGCGCCTGCCCGTCATCGACGACTACCTGAGCGGGAAATTCTCGCCTGAACAGCAACTGCCGCAGCGCACGCGCGGCACGGCGCCCGGCGACGAGCCGGTGCTGGTGGTGCGCAATCTCGCCAAAAGCTTCTGGCTGCGCGACGGACTGTTTAAAAAGCGCGAGTTCAAGGCGGTCAAGGACGTGTCCTTCACCCTGGCGCGCGGCAAGACACTGGGCGTGGTGGGCGAATCCGGTTCGGGCAAGACCACGGTCGGCCTGACCCTGCTGCGCCTGCACCGCGCGACCGGCGGCAGCGCGCTGTTCGAGGGCCGCGACCTGCTTGGCATGTCCGACCGCGACTACCAGGCCTACAAGCGGCGCATCCAGATCATCTTCCAGAATCCCTATGCCTCGCTGAATCCGCGCTTCACGGTGGGCCAGATCCTGCTCGAGCCGATTCGCATCCACCGCATCGGCGCCAACGACGCCGAGCGGGTCGAGATGGCGCAGCAGCTGCTCAGGCGCGTCGGCCTGCCGGAGCAGGCCTTCCACCGCTATCCGCACGAGTTTTCCGGCGGCCAGCGCCAGCGCATCGCGATCGCGCGCTGCCTGACCATGAAGCCGGAGATCCTGGTCTGCGACGAATCGGTGTCGGCGCTCGACGTGTCGGTGCAGGCCCAGGTACTGAACCTGCTGCAGGACCTGCAGGACGAATACGGCATGAGCTACATCTTCATCTCGCACGACCTGTCGGTGGTGAAGTACATCGCCGACCAGGTGATGGTGATGCACCATGGGAGCGTGGTCGAGATGGCGGATTCGGACGAGCTGTATCGCAATCCGCAGCACGACTATACGCGCAGCCTGCTGGCGGCGATTCCGCGCGGCGCGTAAAAGTCCGCTACACTACAGCGATGCCCCAGCTCGTCGACCTGCTCCAGACCTACGGTGTGCTGATCGTGTTCGGCATCGTCCTTGTCGAACAGTTCGGCCTGCCCATTCCCGCCTTCCCGATCCTGATCGTGGCCGGCGCGCTGTCGGTCGACGGCACGCTCAGCTGGGAACTGTGCCTGGCGTCCGCGGTGGGCGCCTGCCTCATCTGCGACATGTTCTGGTTCCGCGCCGGGCGCTTCTACGGCAAGCGCATCCTGCGGCTGCTCTGCAAGATCTCGCTGTCGCCCGATTCCTGCGTCAACCAGACCGAGGACCGCTTCCGCCGTTTCGGCGCCAAGTCGCTGCTGGTGTCGAAATTCGTCCCTGGCTTCAATACCATCGCCGCGCCCCTGTCGGGCGCCATCGGGACCCGGCCGCGCCAGTTCATCGCCTATTCAGGCACCGGCGCGGCGCTGTGGAGCGGCACCGGCATCCTGCTCGGCATCCTGTTCCATGACGGCGTCGAAGAGCTGCTCGGCTGGCTCGAGACCATGGGCGGCACCGCGCTGTCGGTGCTGGCCACGATGCTGGTGCTGTTCATCGCCGTCAAATACGTCGAGCGGCGCCGCCACCGCGCCCGCAGCGCGGTGCCGCGCATCGAGATCGCCGAGCTGAAGGCGCTGATCGACGGCGGCCACGACCCGGTCCTGATCGACGCGCGCAGCCTGACGGCCCAGGAACTCGAAGCGGCGATTCCCGGCGCTGTGGTATTCCAGTCCTGCGTGCCGGACCAGCTGATGGCCACCCTCGACAAGGACCGCCACATCGTCGTCTACTGCAGCTGCCCGAACGACGTCACCGCCGCCGAGGTGGCCAAGCAGTTCCTGGCCAACGGCTTCCACCGCGCGCGGCCCCTGCGCGGCGGGCTGGACGCCTGGAATGCCCAGCGCGGGGCCGATCCGGAACTCGCACCGGCAGCGTGCTGAGGTAGTTCGACTACTTCATATGCCCCCAGCCTATGCGGTAGTCATAGTGGTTGGAGCGACACCTTGTACCTAAACTACAAAATTCACTTGTAAGACTACTACAAAGTTTAGTAAGCTTGGTCATCGCTTCCTTATTAGCTGCAATGACCGCCTCTCCTTCCAGCCTCGTACCCGATCCGTCCACCCATGCCGGCGTCCGCCTGCTCGCCGACATCGGCGGCACCAATGCCCGTTTTGCGCTGGAAACCGGGCCGAGCCGCTTCGAGGCCATCGAGGTGCTGTCCTGCCAGGAGCATGCGAGCCTGGCCGACGCCGTGCGTGCCTACCTGGCGCTGCCCCAGGTAGCCGGCCTCGGCCAGGGCATCCGCCATGCAGCCATCGCGATCGCCAACCCGGTCACCGGCGACCAGGTGCGCATGACCAACCACCACTGGGCCTTCTCGATCGAGGCGCTGCGCCTCGAGTGCGGCTTCGACACCTTGGTGGTGGTCAACGATTTCACGGCGCTGGCACGCTCGCTGCCGCACTTGGGCGAGCACAAGCGCCAGGTCGGCGGCGGCGCTCCCGAGCCCGATGCGCCGCTCGGCCTGCTGGGCGCCGGCACCGGCCTCGGCGTATCGGGCCTGATCCCCTTCGGCCCGGCCTGGGCGGCACTGCGCAGCGAAGGCGGGCACGTCGGCTTCTCGCCGGTCAACGACACCGAAATCGCCATTCTTCAATATGCCTGGCGCGAATTCGAGCACGTCTCCTGCGAGCGCCTGCTGTCCGGCGCCGGCGTGGAACTGATTTATCGTGCGCTGAGCGACCGTGCCGGCCGTCCCGACAGCCTGGCCGCGCCCGAGATCTCGCGCCGCGCGCTGAGCGGCGAGTGCGCGCTCTGCGACGAGGTGCTGGAAGTTTTCTGCGGCATGCTCGGCACCGCCGCCGGCAACCTGGCCATCACCCTCGGCGCCCAGGGAGGCGTCTACATCGGCGGCGGCATCGTGCCGCGCCTGGGCGAGCGTTTCGTCAACTCGTCGTTCCGCCGCCGCTTCGAGCAGAAGGGGCGCTTCAGCGCCTACCTGGCCCAGGTCCCGACCTATGTGATCACGGCCGACTACCCGGCCTTCCTCGGCGTGTCGGCGATTCTGTCGGAAAAACTGTCCGCCGCTTGATCAAACTGGCCATTTGTGCACGGCTCTTGCCGTCGCCTTGTCCGTTCCCGTGTTTTATCGGTTACAATGGCCCTTAGTTGTCAGGAACGCTGACCTTATTCGTTCGGCTCCAGCGGTTCACGAGCCCCGCGTTTCACCTGAAAGACCAACAGCTATCGCCCGCCTGGCACGCGGGCAGCCGTGACGGGCGCCAAGCCTGTCACCTTAGTCAGCCCGGCGCATTCCGGCCCGGGCCACGGATTCCAGAATCTTGCGCAGCATCTCGCACCGCGGCCGGTATCGGCTCCGTGGCTGGCTTCCGCCAAATCGGTTTTGTTTTGATTTCTTGCATACGATTCGAAGCGTGACGACACCGCGACATGAATACTGACGAGGCCAAGCGCGTCCTCGAGACCGCCTTGCTGTGCGCGCGCGAGCCGATGACGATCCACGGCATGAAGAAGCTGTTCGCCGAGATCGACGCCAACGGGCGCCAGCTGAATGCCGGCGTCGGTAGCGACACGATCAAGATCTTGCTGGAAGAATTGCGCCAGGACTGGCAGGGGCGCGGCATCGAAATCGTCAGCCTGGCATCCGGCTGGCGCTTCCAGAGCCGGCCCGAGATGAAGCCCTATCTCGACCGCCTGTCGCCCGAGAAGCCGCCGAAGTATTCGCGCGCGACGCTGGAAACGCTGGCGATCATCGCCTACCGCCAGCCGGTCACGCGCGGCGACATCGAGGAAATCCGCGGCGTGGCCGTGAACTCGCAGACGATCAAGCTGCTGGAAGACCGCGGCTGGATCGACGTGGTCGGCCACCGCGAAGTGGTGGGGCGCCCGGCGCTGCTGGGCACCACCAAGGAATTCCTCGACGACCTGGGCCTGGCGTCGCTGTCGCAACTGCCGCCGCTGCAGGCGGTCAGCGACGGGCCGGACAGCCGCAGCCTCGAGGCGCTGGAAGCGGCGCTGAACGACAACTTTGACAGGGCGGACGCCGCGGCGCACGCCACCGAGACAGATACCGAGACGGGTACTACGCCCGTCGACGTCCCCATTCTTGACCAGGAGACGGCAATCGCCGCTGGGCCGGGTCAGCACAATAAAGATACGAACGATGAACCCAACTGAACCGAACGAGAAGCCCGTCGAGGCTGAAGGCGCTCCCGCCAAACCGAAGCGTACCCGCAAGCCGGCAGCTGCCGCAGCCGCGCCGGATGCCGCACCCGTGAGCGCGGAGCCGGCTGCCGCCGCGAAACCGAAGCGCACCCGTAAGCCTGTCGCTGCTGCCGAGCCCGCAGCCGAGGCGCCCGCAGCCGAGCCCGCAGCCAAGCCGGCGCGCAAGCCGCGCGCACCCAAGGCCGCTCCGGTGGAAGCCGCGCCGGCCGTCGCCGAAGCCCCGGCCCCGGCTGCTGAAGCCGCCGCCGCGCCGGAAGGCGAGCAGCGCAAGCCGCGCGGCCCGCGCCAGATGCGCGAGAAGCGCCAGGTACGCGAAGCCCTGCAGCAGGAGCAGGCCGCCGCCCAGGCGCCGGCCGAAGCAGTGCCGGCCCAGGCTCCGGTCCAGGCCGACGGCGAACAGCCGCAGCCTGAAGCCCGGCGCGAAGGGCGTGGCCGCAACCAGCCGCGCAACAAGCAGAATCCGCACGGCCTGCAGAGCCAGCGTCCCCAGCAGGGCCAGCAGGCCGGCAAGCAGCAGGGCAAGCCGGGCAAGTCCGGCAAGCAGCAGGGCAAGCCTCAGCAGGGCGGCAAGGGCAATGACGCCGACGCCGTGTTCTCCTTCGTGACCTCGGACGACTTCGACGCCAACGAAGGCGGCCGCGGCAAGGGGCAAGCCAAGCCGGTGCGCCGCGACCTGACCGCCGACGACGACGCGCCGAAGCTGCACAAGGTGCTGGCCGAGGCCGGCCTGGGTTCGCGCCGCGACATGGAAGAACTGATCATCGCCGGCCGCGTGTCGGTGAATGGCGAGCCGGCCCACATCGGCCAGCGCATCCTGCCGACCGATGCCGTGCGCATCAACGGCAAGCTGATCCAGCGTAGGGTGAACAACAGCAAGCCGCCGCGCGTGCTGGTGTACCACAAGCCGGCCGGCGAGATCGTCAGCCACGACGATCCGGAAGGCCGTCCGTCCGTGTTCGACCGCCTGCCGACCATGAAGACCGGCAAGTGGCTGGCCGTGGGCCGCCTCGACTTCAACACCGAGGGCCTGCTGCTGTTCACGACCTCGGGCGACCTCGCCAACCGCCTCATGCACCCGCGTTACAACATCGACCGCGAATACGCGGTGCGTACCCTGGGCGAGCTGGAAGAAGGCATGCGCCAGAAGCTGCTGGCCGGCGTCGAACTGGACGACGGCCTGGCCTCGTTCTCGAAGGTCCAGGACGGCGGCGGCGAAGGCATCAACAAGTGGTACCGCGTGGTCATCGGCGAAGGCCGCAACCGCGAAGTGCGCCGCATGTTCGAGGCGGTCGGCCTGACCGTCTCGCGCCTGATCCGTACCCGCTACGGCGCCATGACCCTGCCGACCGGCCTCAAGCGCGGCCGCTGGGAAGAGCTGGAAGAAAACGACGTGCGCGCCCTGATGGCCGCCTTCGGCGTCGAAAAGAAGGGTGGCGAGGCCCCCAAGGGCAAGGGCGGCAAGCCGCAGCGCGACGATAAGCTGCGCACCGACGGCAACCGCATCGACCGCGCCGACGCCAACCGCAACGTGGATCCGTACGGACCGCCGGTGGTGCGTGCCGGCGTTCCGCGCCAGGGTGGCCAGGGCCAGGGCGGTTTCGCCGGCGGCCGTCCGCAAGGGCAGGGCGCCAAGGGTGCTGCGGGCGGCAAGGGCCGCGGCGGCAACAACGCCGGCGGCTTTGGCGGCGGCAAGGGTGGCGCCAGCAGCCGTCCGAAGCAGCCTGATCCGCTGCAGACGACCTTCGGCTTTGCCGGCACCGGCGGTGGGCGCCGCGGCGGCCAGGGACCGCGCGGTTCCGAGCACGGCCTGCCGCGCCGCGGACGCCGCGGTTGATCCCGCCCGGCGGGAAATTTCCGAGTCGCCGGGCACGCGATGCTGCAATGCCGTAGAATGCAGCCCATGCCCCTTTATGGTCATCCTGCCAACTGTTGCTTTTTGCTCTAGTCGCCCTCCAATTTTGGCCCGGCGATTGCGGGAGAAGCAGGATCACTGTATAATTTGCAGCCTAATCAAAGTTCTTCCCAGTATTTTCTTGGTGCAAGTGCTTTCATCTGGTTGGGTTGTGAATACAAAAAGATGGGCAGATGCCCATTTTTTTTTTGGTAAATCGATTTCGAGTCCTGGAGAAGTGCCGTGCAGCAGTTTGAACTCATCGCCAAAACAGTCAGTGGCCTCGGCTACGAACTCGTGGACGTCGAACGGGGCGAGCGCGGCATCCTGCGCGTGTATATCGATTTCCCCGCTGACGTCGTGGAAGAGAAGGGCCTGATCACGGTCGAGGACTGCGCAACGGTCAGCCACCAGTTGACGCACGTGTTCACCGTCGAGAATGTGGATTACGAACGGCTGGAAGTATCGTCGCCGGGCCTCGATCGCCCGGTGCGGACCCTGGCCGACTTTGCGCGCTTTGCCGGACATGAATGCACGGTGAAGCTGCGCGTCGCCATGCCGGGCACCGCGAACCGGAAAACCTTTACCGGTATCCTGCGCGGCGTCGAGGGCGACAAGGTCGGTCTGGAATTTGATAATAAAGATGGCGCAGCGTTGTTGGAATTTACGCTGGCCGAATTGGACAAGGCACGTTTGGTGCCACAGGTGGATTTTAGGAGTCGCAAAGCATGAGTCGCGAAATTTTATTGCTGGTGGATGCGCTCGCGCGCGAAAAGAACGTCGATAAGGAAGTGGTCTTCGGAGCGCTCGAGTTCGCGCTCGCGCAAGCCACCAAAAAACGCTATGAAGGCGAGGTCGACATTCGCGTGAGCATCGACCGCGACACCGGCGAGTTCGAGACCTTCCGCCGCTGGCACGTCGTTCCCGACGAAGCCGGCCTGCAGCTGCCCGACCAGGAAATCCTGCACTTCGAAGCCAAGGAACAGATTCCGGACATCGAAGTCGACGAATACATCGAAGACCCGATCGAATCGGTCGAATTCGGCCGCCGCTTCGCCCAGGACACCAAGCAGGTCGTGCTGCAGCGCGTGCGCGATGCCGAACGCGAGCAGATCCTGCAAGACTTCCTCGAGCGCGGCGATTCGCTGGTCACCGGCACCATCAAGCGCATGGAGCGCGGCGATGCCATCGTGGAATCGGGCAAGATCGAAGCGCGCCTGCCGCGCGACCAGATGATCCCGAAGGAAAACCTGCGCATCGGCGACCGCGTCCGTGCCTACATCCTGCGCGTGGACCGCAATATGCGCGGCCCGCAGGTGATCCTGTCGCGCACCGCGCCGGAATTCATCATGAAGCTGTTCGAGCTGGAAGTGCCTGAGATCGAACAAGGTCTGCTGCAGATCAAATCGGCTGCCCGTGACGCCGGCGTGCGCGCCAAGATCGCGGTGTTCACCGCCGACAAGCGCATCGACCCGATCGGTACCTGCGTCGGCATGCGCGGTTCGCGCGTGCAGGCCGTGACCGGCGAGCTGGGCGGCGAGCGCGTCGACATCGTGCTGTGGTCGGACGATCCGGCCCAGTTCGTCATCGGCGCCCTGGCCCCGGCCAATGTCTCGTCGATCATGGTCGATGAAGACAAGCACGCCATGGACGTGGTGGTCGACGAAGAGAACCTGGCGATCGCGATCGGCCGTTCGGGCCAGAACGTGCGCCTGGCGTCGGAACTGACCGGCTGGAAGATCAACATCATGACGGCCGAGGAATCGGCCAACAAGGTGGCCCAGGAAACCGCCGCGATCCGCGTGCTGTTCATGGAAAAACTGGACGTCGACCAGGAAGTGGCCGACATCCTGGTGGATGAGGGCTTCTCGAGCCTTGAAGAAATCGCTTACGTCCCGATCTCCGAAATGCTGGAAATCGAGTCGTTCGACGAAGACACCGTCAACGAACTGCGCACCCGCGCTCGTGACGCGCTGGTGACCGAAGCGATCGCTTCCGAAGAAGGCCTCGAAGGGATGGAAGAAGCCCTCGTGACCCTGGAAGGCATGGACCGCGGCACCGCCGGCAAGCTCGGCCTGGCTGGGATCAAGACGGTCGAAGCCTTCGCGGCACTCGCTTACGACGAATTCGGCGCCATCCTGGCCCTGTCGTCGGACCGTGCCCGCGACCTGATCAAGAACGAATTTAATGATGTGACCGACGAAGAGATGAAGCTGGTCGACAGCAAATACGATGACCGCGCCAAGGCGCTGCAGGCGAAAGCCTGGAGCCTGGCAGAAACGGCCAAGGCGTAATTTGCAAATCTTTATCATCTCAGCGACACATAGAAAAGAGGACTGAATGGCGAGTAACAACGTAGCCCAATTTGCCACCGAACTGAAGATGCCTGCAGACCTGCTGCTGACACAGCTGCGCTCGGCCGGCGTCGAAAAAAGTTCGACGTCAGATCCCTTGTCGAAAGATGATAAGGACAAGCTGCTGAACCATCTGCGCCGTACCCACGGCGCCGCCGAAACCGGCGAGAAGAAGAAGATCACGGTCACCCGCAAGGAAACCACCGAGATCAAGCAGGCCGACGCCAGCGGCAAATCGCGCACCATCCAGGTCGAAGTCCGCAAGAAGCGCACCTTCGTGCAGCGCGACGACCTGGTCACCACCCCGAAGGTGGAAGCAGCACCCGTGATCGATGCCGCCGAGCAGGCGCGCCGCGAGGAAGAGTCGCGCCGCCAGGCCGAGCTGATCGCCCGCCAGGAAGCGGACCTGCGTGAAAAGCAGGAACGTCTGGCCAAGCTCGAAGCGGAAGAGGCCGCCCAGGCCAAGGCTGCTGAAGATCAGGCCAAGCGTGACGCCGCCGAGAAAGCCAAGCGCGAAGCGGCCGAAGCCGCTGCCGCCGCGAAGGCCGCCGCTGCTGCCCAGGCGCCTGCGTCGCCGGCGTCGGCTGCTGCCGAAGAAGCCGCGCAGACCGCTGCTGCCGAAGCCAAGAAGCGTGCAGAAGAAGCCGCCAAGGAAGCGGCCGAACGTGCTGCCGCTACCGAGCGCGCACGCAAGGCCGTGGCCGACGAAGTGGCCCAGATCAAGCTCATGATGAGCCAGCCGCGCCGCGTCATCAAGGCGCCGGAGCCGGTCGCCAAGCCGGCTGCACCGGCCGCACCGGCCGGCACCCTGCACAAGCCTGCGGCCAGCGCCGACAAGAAGCCCGCGGATGCGAAAGCGGGCGACAAGAAGCCGGGCGACAAGAAGTCGATCAAGTCGGCCAATGTCTCCTCGACCTGGTCGGACGACGCCAAGAAGCGCGGCGCGCCGAGCGGCCCGAAAGGCCGTGGCGGCCCGGGCGCGAGTACCGGCCGTGACGGCTGGCGCAGCGGTGGCCGCAGTGGCGGACGCCGTTCGCACAGCGATGACCGCGAAACCAATTTCCAGGCGCCGACCGAGGCGATCGTCAAGGACGTGCACGTGCCGGAAACCATCACCGTGGCCGAACTGGCCCACAAGATGTCGGTGAAGGCGTCGGAAGTCATCAAGCAGCTGATGAAGCTGGGCCAGATGTGCACCATCAACCAGGTGCTGGACCAGGAAACCGCGATGATCCTGGTGGAAGAGATGGGCCACAAGGCCTTCGCTGCCGCCGAGGATGATCCGGAAGCGCTGCTGGCCGACCAGGGCGAGCACGCCGAGTTCGAAGCGACCTCGCGCGCCCCGGTGGTCACCGTCATGGGTCACGTCGACCACGGCAAGACCTCGCTGCTGGACTACATCCGCCGCGCGAAAGTGGCTGCGGGCGAAGCCGGCGGCATTACCCAGCACATCGGTGCATACCACGTGGACACCCCGCGCGGCATGATCACCTTCCTGGATACCCCGGGTCACGAAGCCTTCACGGCAATGCGTGCCCGCGGCGCGAAAGCGACCGACATCGTCATCCTGGTGGTGGCGGCGGACGACGGCGTGATGCCGCAGACCAAGGAAGCGATCGCCCACGCGAAAGCCGCCGGCGTGCCGCTGGTGGTGGCAATCAACAAGATCGACAAGCCGGGCGCCAACACCGACCGCGTCACCCAGGAACTGGTGGCCGAGGGTGTGGTGCCGGAAGAATACGGTGGCGATTCGCCGTTCGTCCCGGTGTCGGCCAAGATCGGTACCGGTATCGACGACCTGCTGGAGCAAGTCCTGCTGCAGGCCGAAGTGCTGGAACTGACCGCACCGGCCGAAGCACCGGCGCGTGGCCTGGTGGTCGAAGCCCGCCTCGACAAGGGCCGCGGTCCGGTGGCGACCATCCTGGTGCAGTCGGGTACCCTCAAGCGCGGCGACGTCGTGCTGGCGGGCTCTTCCTTCGGCCGCGTCCGTGCGATGCTCGATGAAAACGGCAAGCCGGTCAGCACCGCGGGTCCGTCGATCCCGGTCGAGATCCAGGGCCTGACCGAAGTGCCGAGCGCCGGTGAAGAAGTCATGGTCATGGCCGACGAGCGCAAGGCGCGTGAAATCGCCCTGTTCCGTCAAGGCAAGTTCCGCGACGTCAAACTGGCGAAGCAGCAGGCCGCCAAGCTGGAGAACATGTTCGACCAGATGGCCGAAGGCGAAGTCAAGAACCTGCCGCTCATCGTCAAGACCGACGTGCAGGGTTCGCAGGAAGCGCTGGTCGGCTCGCTGCAGAAGCTGTCGACTTCGGAAGTGCGTGTCCAGATCGTCCACGCGGCGGTCGGCGGCATCACCGAATCGGACGTCAACCTGGCGGTCGCGTCGAAGGCAGTCATCATCGGCTTCAACGCCCGTGCCGACGCCCAGGCGCGCAAGCTGGCCGAAGCCAATGGCGTCGACATCCGTTACTACAGCATCATTTACGATGCGATCGACGAGATCAAGACGGCACTGTCGGGCATGCTGGCGCCGGAGAAGCGCGAGACCATCACCGGCCAGGTCGAGATTCGCCAGGTCATCCTGGTGTCGAAAGTCGGCGCGATCGCGGGCTGCCTGGTCACCGATGGCGTGGTCAAGCGTACCTCCTCGGTCCGCCTGCTGCGCAACAACATCGTCGTGTGGACCGGCGAGATCGACTCGCTCAAGCGCTTCAAGGACGATGCGAAAGAAGTGCGTGCCGGCCTCGAGTGCGGCCTGTCGCTGAAGAACATGAACGAAATCCAGGTCGGCGACGTCCTGGAAGTGTTCGAAGTCACCGAAGTGGCGCGTACGCTGTAATTTCGACATTGGGCGTACCATGAGGGCCAGGACGCTTCGCGGCAATGCCGCGAGGGGCCTGGCCCTTGTTTTTAGGGCGGCCGCCGGAAGTAAGGATCGGCCCGCGACCCTTGAGTCGTCGTTCCGGCGAAGGCCGGAACCCAATTTTGTGCCGCAGCCACTGTCGTCGAACGTAGTTGGTATGCATGAAAAATTGGATCCCGGCCTGCGCCGGGATGACGGTGCTGAATGTGGTGGTAAATAAAGATGCCGCGGCAGTTCAGCTAACTAGCAAAGAACAACACAGCAACATCATGGCAAAACACAGCAAAAGCATCCCCCAGCGCGGCCTGCGCGTCGCCGACCAGATCCAGAAAGACTTGTCGGAACTGATCGCCTTCGAACTCAAGGATCCGCGCGTCGGCATGGTCACCATCAGCGAAGTCAAGCTGACGCCCGACTACGCCCACGCCAAGGTCTACTTCACCCTGCTGAAGGACAGCCCGGAAGAAGTCAAGCAGACCCTCGAAGGCCTGTCGAAGGCGGCCGGCTACCTGCGCAACCTGCTCGGCAAGCGCCTGCACATCCATACGCTGCCGCAGCTGCACTTCGTGCACGACACCTCGACCACGCGCGGCCTCGCCATGTCGGCCCTGATCGATCAGGCCAATGCGGTGCGCGCCGCCGATTTCGGCCAGGACGAAGATTCGGATTCCGAGTGAACGCACGTCCGCCCAAGAAGCCGCGCGACCCGGTCGACGGCGTCCTCCTGCTCGACAAGCCGGTCGGCCTGTCCTCGAACGACGCCCTGCTCAAGGCCAAGCGCGTGCTGAATGCCAAGAAGGCCGGCCACACCGGCACCCTCGATCCCTTCGCCACCGGCCTGCTGCCACTCTGCTTCGGCGAAGCGACGAAGTTCTCGCAAGACTTGCTGGAAGCCGACAAGACCTATGAAGCCACGGTCCACCTCGGCATCATGACCACCACCGGCGACACCGAAGGGGAGACCATCGAGCAGCGCGAGGTCGAGGTCACGCGCGAGCAGATCGAAGCCGTGCTGGCGCGCTTCCGCGGCCCCATCTTCCAGGTTCCGCCCATGTATTCCGCGCTCAAACGCGACGGCAAGGCCCTGTACGAATATGCGCGCGAAGGCATCGTGCTCGAGCGCGAGGCGCGCCCGGTGACGATCCACGGCCTGTCGCTGGTCGATTACGCGGCCCCTTTCCTGAAGATCCTGGTGACCTGCAGCAAGGGCACCTATGTGCGCGTGCTGGGCGAGGACATCGGCGCCGCGCTCGGCTGCGGCGCGCACCTGAACGCGCTGCGGCGCGTGCAGGTGGGCGCCTTGTCGACCGACAGGATGATCTCGCTGGAAGACCTGCAGGCCCATCCCGATCCGCTGTCGCTGCTGGCCCCGGTCGATGCGCTGCTGTCGAGCTTTCCGTCGGTCGAGCTCACGCCCGAGCTGGCAAAGCGCTTCCTGAACGGCCAGCGCCTGGCGCTCGGCAAGGAGACCGTGCAGGTGCCGGGCGAGCTGGGCAGGGTCCGCGTCTACCACGAGGGCAAGCTGCTCGGGACGGCGAACCTGCAGGAATATGCGATCCTGGCGCCGGAACGCCTGGTCGCCGCCCAGCAATAGATAGTTGCGTCTGCCGGCCTTGAAAACCGGCGGACCGCCCCCATCTTGCCTGAATCCGGAAGTGGCGGCCCCTGGCTGCCCGGCGGCGTCCGGACGTCATCAACCTTCAATATTCCGCCGCTATACTGGGCGCGCCCGGCTGTTCGTCGAAATACCTTGTCTTTCCCGCCCGCTGCAGCGCAGCAAGGGCGATAACCGTGCTATAGTAGCGGGTTACGGAAATCGGCAAGTTCAATCGACCTCGCTGCCTTCATCCATCACGCAACATTCACTGTTGAAAATACATGTCAGACACCAAACGCGCGATTCGTAATATCGCAATCATCGCCCACGTTGACCACGGCAAAACCACCCTGGTGGACCAGCTGCTGCGCCAATCCGGCACCTTCCGTGAAAACCAGGCGGTCGACACCCGCGTGATGGACTCGAACGATCTCGAAAAAGAACGCGGCATCACGATTCTGTCGAAGAACTGCGCGGTCGAGTACGAAGGCACCCACATCAACATCGTCGACACCCCGGGCCACGCCGACTTCGGCGGTGAGGTCGAGCGCGTGCTGTCGATGGTGGACTCGGTGCTGCTGCTGGTCGATGCCCAGGAAGGCCCGATGCCGCAGACCCGCTTCGTGACCCGCAAGGCGCTGGCCCTGGGCCTGAAGCCGATCGTCGTCGTCAACAAGGTCGACCGTCCAGGCGCGCGCCCGGACTGGGCGATCAACCAGACCTTCGAACTGTTCGACAAGCTGGGTGCGAACGACGAGCAGCTCGACTTCCCGATCGTCTACGCCTCGGGCCTGAACGGCTATGCCGGCATGGACGAGAGCGTGCGCAGCGGCGACATGAAGCCGCTGTTCGATGCCATCCTGAAATACGTGCCGGTGCGTGACGACAACCCGGACGGCCCGCTGCAGATGCAGATCACCTCGCTGGACTACTCGTCCTACGTGGGCAAGATCGGCATCGGCCGCGTCAACCGCGGCCGCGTCAAGACCGGCCAGGACGTCATCATCCTGAACGGCCCTGACTCGACCCCGATCAAGGGCCGCATCAACCAGGTGCTGAACTTCAAGGGCCTGGAGCGCGTGCTGGTCGACGAAGCCGTCGCCGGCGACATCTGCCTGATCAACGGTATCGAAGACATCGGCATCGGTTCGACCGTCTGCGCCGTGGATACCCCGGAAGCCCTGCCGATGCTGACCGTCGACGAGCCGACCCTGACCATGAACTTCATGGTCAACAGCTCGCCGCTGGCCGGCCGCGAAGGCAAGTTCGTCACCAGCCGCCAGCTGCGCGAGCGTCTCGAGCGCGAACTGAAGGCCAACGTCGCACTGCGCGTCTCGCCGACTGACGACGACACCGTGTTCGAAGTCTCGGGCCGCGGCGAACTGCACCTGACGATTCTGCTGGAAAACATGCGTCGCGAAGGCTTCGAGCTGGCCGTGTCGCGTCCGCGCGTCGTGTACAAGATGGTCGATGGCGTGCGCCACGAGCCGTACGAGAACCTGACCGTCGACGTGGAAGAAGTCAACCAGGGCGGCGTGATGGAAGAACTGGGCCGCCGCCGCGGCGACCTGCAGAACATGGAATCGGACGGCAAGGGCCGCGTCCGTCTCGAATACCTGATCCCGGCGCGTGGCCTGATCGGCTTCCAGGGCGAATTCATGACCCTGACCCGCGGTACCGGCCTGATGAGCCACGTGTTCCACGAATACGCTCCGGTCGACAACAGCAAGGGTGAACTGGCCGGCCGCCGTAACGGCGTGCTGATCTCGCAAGACGACGGCGCCGCCGTGGCCTACGCGATCTGGAAGCTGCAGGACCGCGGCCGCATGTTCGTGTCGCACAACGACCCGGTGTACGAAGGCATGATCATCGGCATCCACTCGCGCGACAACGACCTGGTCGTCAACCCGATCAAGGGCAAGCAGCTGACCAACGTGCGTTCGTCGGGTACCGACGAAGCCGTGCGCCTGGTGCCGCCGATCCAGATGTCGCTGGAATACGCTGTCGAGTTCATCGAGGACGACGAGCTGGTCGAGATCACGCCGAAGTCGATCCGCCTGCGCAAGCGCTTCCTGAAGGAACACGAGCGCAAGAAGGCAAGCCGCGAAGCGTAATCGCTGCATGGCTGAACAAGAAACCCGCTGCTTGCAGCGGGTTTTTTTATTGTCAGAAGCATTTGTTGCGTCCGCTGCGCTCTCGCGTATCGTCGGTCATCTGGCGCACATAAGTGCAGATCTGGTCTTCATTTTGCATCTTGTTACAGTTCTTACCGGCTTTGGGCTGTGAACATCCGGCAAGGTTTGCTATTGTGACTACATCGCGATTCGTTGTGAATTGCGGGCCAGATGAAGATTATTGAAGGGAGTTCGCATGAAAAAGCTGATGATTGCACTGATCGCCACCGCCGCCGTTGCAGGCACCGCCCAAGCCCAGACCGCCGGTCGCGGCTACGTCGGCACCGCCGTCGTGAGCGCGAAGAACACCACCGTCGACGCCCACAAGGCTGACGGCAAGCTGTTCGCCGGCTACCAGTTCGACGAGCGTCTCGGTGTCGAGGCCGGCTGGACCAACCATCACAAGACCGATTTCGGCGTGCGCGGCAGCACCGAAGGCTATGGCACCTACGTGGCCGCCAAGTACACGCTGCCGATCAACGAGCAGGTATCGGCCTACGGCAAGGTGGGTCTGTCGCACAACGAGCGCAAGCTCAGCAACGACCTGGGCCAGCGTTTCAAGGATGACGATACCGGCGGCTACGGCGGTGTGGGCGTCGAGTACAAGCTGAACCAGAATGTGGCGCTGCAGGCGGAATACGAGCGCTACGGCAAGAGCAAGGCTTATGGCGCCAAGCCGGACGTCGTCAGCGTGGGTCTGAAATACGGCTTCTAAACTGCACACGCAATAAAAAAGCTCCCATCGCGCATCGCGCGGTGGGAGCTTTTTTCATGAAGGGATCAGCGCAGTCCGAGCAGGGCCTGCACGCGGTCGCGGCTGACGCCGACCAGTGCGGAGGTGATCGCCAGCAGGGATTGATAGTCGTGGCCGGCAGCCGTGGAGGCGAAGTCGCCAGTGACGACTGCCAGTTCCGCTTCCGGCAGCGGTGCGTCCGGCGTACGCACCATGGCGGCGCTCAGCGCGGCACTGGCCGCTTCCTGGGCGCGGCGCACCCGGGCCAGGGCCTGCACCACTTCGCGCAGGCTCTGGCGCAGGGCGTCGGGGTTACCGATATTCCATTGTTCCGGCGCGAGGCCGGCCGGGTCTTCCGCCACGTCCACGCGGCCGCGGCCCGAGATGGCGATGGCATCCTTCATGCCGGCCCACTCGGCTTCCGGCGCGCTGAACACCAGCTGCTGCTGGTTGTCGAGCGCTACACGGACGTTCACCGGCGACAGGGTACGGTCGAGGCGGGCGGCGATTTCTTCCGGCGTCATGCCCGCTTCGATGGTGGCGGTCAGCTGCGGTCCGCCGCTGCTGCCGACCGAGAAGGCATAGGTCTGCTGGCCCGCGGACTGCAGCGCGGCCAGGTCGAAGCCGCGGATGCGGAAGCGCGTCATGGCGGGCTGGCCGTCCCTGAAACCGAGCTGGGCGTCGACGCCGCCGCCGGCCTGCTTGCGGCGTGATTCCAGCGCGCTGGCGAGCTGCTGCGAACGGGCTTCGATCTGGCGCGCCGGGTCGCTGCGGCCGGTGATCTTGGCGCTCAGGTCGGCCTTCAGCGCTTCCAGTTGCGAGGCGACGCGTTCCAGGTAGTCGATCGCCTGTTGTGCACGCGCGACATCGCCTTGCAGGCGGGTGTCCCACTTGATGCCGCGCTGGAGGGGGGCAGTATTCGGGGCGACCCGGGTGACGGTGCGGCTGTCGGCGTCGAGCGGCTTGACCGCGGTGGCGCGCGCCGCCGCGGTCGAGGCCGCCGCAGCGGCATTGCCGACCGAGGAAGTGGCCGGGGTGGCCGACGAATTGTTCAAACGAAGGGCTGCGTCCATAAGGAGTTACAACACGGAGAACAGGGACAGGGTGCCAATGCGGCTATAGGCTTTGTAGGTAGCTTGCAGGGCGGTCGAATAGCCGTTGAGCGAGGTCGCCGCTTCGCCGATGTCGAGCGTACCGATGTCGGTGATCGCCATCTTGTTGGACAGGCTGACGTTGGCGTGGTTGGCGTCCAGGGTCTTCATGATGTTCTGCGAGCCGCCCAGCGTCGCTACCTTGCTGGTCATCAGGTTCAGTGCGTCGTCGAAACCGTCCAGGGCGCCCGTCAGCACCGACCGGACGGCGGGATCGTTGGCCGAAGCGCCGGGCGTTTTCAGGGTGGTGATGGTCTGTTCCAGGTGGTTCAGCAGTTGTTCGACGCCTTGCAGATTCTGATTCCCGGCCTGGGTGATGCCATTGCCGATGACGACATCCTGCGAATTCGTGTTGCCGACGTAAGTGTAGCGCGAACCGGGCGCGGCCAGTGGATCGTAGGCGATCGGCGCGGTTTTGGTCAGCGTTCCCGAGAAATTGTAGTTGCCTTCGGTGTCGATCGAATTGGCGTTATACAGGATGCTGTCGCGCAGCGCCTCGAGCGGCGAGACCATGGCCTTCAGGTCGTCCGGCGCATTGCCGCCGTCCGCGGCCCACACCAGCAGGTCGCGGCCCTGGATGATTTCATCCGCCATATTCGTCAGGTAGCCTTCGGTCTTGGTGAGCCGAATCTTGATCGCGGCAATGTTGTCGCGGTACTGCTGCACGGTCGATTCCTCGCGTGTCAGGCGCGCCAGGCGCACGCTGTCGATCGGGTCATCCGAGGGCACCAGGATGCGCTTGTTGGCCGCCATCTGCTGGGTCAGGTGGGTGATGCGCTCCTGGTTGTTCTGGAGCGACTGGTTCATCGTCGATTGGTACTGGGTAGTTGCGATACGCATGGTGTGTTCCTTTAGCCCATCATCGCCAGCGTGGCGTCGAACAGCTGATTGGCGACTGCAATCACTTTCATGTTCGCCTGGTACATGTTCTGGTACTCGACCAGGTTGACCGCTTCCTCGTCCTGGTTCACGCCGCTGGTCGACTGCCAGTCGTCCACCGACTGGGTGCGCACGGTCTGGGAGGTCTTCAGCGCAGCCTTGTTGAGCGCGCTGTCGACGCCGAGCTTGCCGACGATCTGGGCGTCCGCATCGCTCAGCAGCACGTTGCCGACGGTGCCGACCGTGATCGGCTGGCTCTTGATGGCGAGCAGTTTTTGCAGGTTGCCGGTGTCGCCCGGGGTGCCGTCGGCGGAAAAGGCCAGGTCGTCAGCCATCAAGCCGCTGTTGAGCTTGAGCATATCGGCATTGCTGCCCGGGGTGTACACGAGCAGCGGGGCGCCGGCACTGCCATCGGGCTTGAAGCCGAGCGTCAGCTGGCTGTTGATCTTGCTCGCAATCTGCGCGGCGATGTCGGCGATGTCCTGTTGCAGCGGCACCAGCTTTTCGGTTTCGAATTTGGTGAGGCCGCCCAACTGACCGCCCAGCTTGCCGGCGTCGAGGACATAGGAGGTGCCGGCGAAGCTCAGCGAGAATTCCTGCGGCGAAGTCGCGGTCGGCGCCGCCTTGAGGGTGCCATGCATGCTGCCCAGCACCAGCGACTGGCCGGTCTTGAGCGAGACGTCGCGGGTGCCGTCGGCATTGTCCGAGACTTCCAGCGCCATCTTGCCGGCCAGGTCGTCGATGGCCTGGTCGCGCGCATCGATCATGGCCGAGGCGCTCAGTCCGCCTGCCTGGGCTTCGCTGATCTGCTGGTTGAGCTTGGCGATGGCGGCGATCTGGGCGTTGGCCGAGTCGACGATCGCGCCGCGCTGGTTGCGCACCGATTGCAGCTGGGCATTGAACACGTTGTTCAGGCCGTTGAAGCGTTCCGACATCAGGCCGGCCGAGGTCAGCACCTGCTGGCGCAGCGGGGTCGATCCCGGGTCGCCGGCAACCGCGTTGAGGGCGCCGAAGAACTGGTCGATGCCGGCCGACAGGCTGGCGGTTTCGTCGCCCATCACGTTCTCGAGCTGGCTCAGGTAAGGCTGGGTCTGCGAATACGCACCCAGGTCCGAGGCGGCGCGCCACATGGCCTGGCTCTTGTAGCCGTCCGAGAAACGCAGCAGGGCCGTTACCTGCACCCCGTTGCCGCTCGAGCGCGGATTGGCTTCCGGGCCGACCGCGGCGAGCAGGGCGGCCTGGCGGGTATAGCCCTTGGTCTGCAGGTTGGCGATGTTCTGGCTGCTTGCGGACAGCGCCACCTGGGCGGCGAGCGCGCCCGATAGTGCGTTGTGGATGATGGCCATGGTGCGGATTCTTCCTCGAGCGGGGGGTACACCTTGGTAAGGCGACCGTTTATTGCTGCTTATTAAGCTTTTTCTTCAGGCTTCATGGCGGGCCTGGCGGCGGGGACCAGCTGGCGCAGGATGGCGTCGGCGATGCCGAAGGCGCGCTTGCCGGCCATGTTCCCGGCCAGCAGGTCGTCGGCCATGTCCTGCATGTCCTGGTTGACGCGGTTGTTGAATACGCTGTCCTCGGTGGCCATGGCACGGGTCGAGGAGCGCATTTCCTTGAGCATGTGCGAGATGAAGAAGCGTTCGAACTCGACCGCGGCCTTGGTGGCCTTGGCGACGTAAACTGGGTCGGGCTGGTCCGCGGCAGGCGCCACGGCCGGGGCCTCGGTGCCGGTCGACAGCGGAATCGGCTGGTTCTGGTCGATCTTCATCAGATCACCACCAGTTCGCCTTCGATCGCGCCGGCCTGGTCGAGCGCCTGCAGGATCGCCATGATGTCGTCGGGCGAAGCGCCCAGGCTGTTGACCACGTCGATGATGGTCTGCAGTCTGGCGCCGGCCGGCCAGTTGAACATCTGGCCCGAGCCCTGGTCCACCGACAGCTTCGATTCCGGCGTCACCGCGGTCTGGCCGCGCGAGAACGGGCCCGGCTGCGAGACGCGCGAGCTTTCCGAAATGACCACCTTGAGCGAGCCGTGGGTGACGGCGGCCGCTTTCACGCGCAGGCCGTCGGCGATGACCACGGTGCCGGTGCGCGAGTTGAACACCACCTTCGGGACCTCGACGCCGGCTTCGACGCGCAGGTTGTTCAGCTTGGCCATGAAGGCCACGCGCTCGGTCGGGTTGCTCGGGGCGGCGACTTCGACGCTGGTGCCGTCGGCGGTGGTGGCGATCGGGCCGTAGGCCTTGTTGATCGCGTTGACCACGTTGGTGGCGGTCTCGAAGTGCGGCTGGCGCAGGCGCAGCATCACTTGCGGACGGGTCGCGAAGTCGGTGGCGATCTCGCGCTCGATCATGGCGCCGTTCGGGATGCGGCCGGTGGTCGGGGTGTTGACCGTGACCGAGGAACCGCTTTTTCCCGTCGCGTTCAAGCCGCCGACCACCAGGTTGCCCTGGGCCAGCGCATAAATTTCATTGTCGGCCGCGCGCAATTGCGTCAGCAGCAGGGTGCCGCCGCGCAGGCTTTTCGCATCGCCCAGCGAAGAGACGGTCACGTCGATCGCCTGGCCGCGGCGGTAGCCCGGCGGGAACACCGCCGACACCATGACGGCGGCGACGTTCTTGTTCTTGGCGTCTTCGCCTTCCGGCAGGCGCACGCCGAACTGCTTGAGCATGTTGACTACCGACTGGCTGGCGTACTTGACCTGGGTCGAGTCGCCGCTGCCGTTCAGGCCGACGACGAGGCCGTAGCCGACCAGCGGGTTGTCACGCACGCCTTCGACGCTGACCAGGTTGCGCAGCGCCTGCGCCGCGTGGGCGGGAAGGGCGCCGGCGCCGAGCAGCGCCGCGCACAACATGATTCGAAAAGCGCGTGACGCGCGAGAGATTTGAATCATGTTGTCCTCAGAACGGCATCAGGGGGCTGTTGAAGAAGCGGGTCAGCCAGCCAGGCTGGTTGGCATCGGACAGGGCGCCCTTGCCCGAATAGGCGATGCGGGCGTTGGCGACGCGCAGCGAGGACACCTGGTTGTCGTTGTCGATGTCCTGGGCCCGGATGAAGCCCTTCAGGCGCACGAATTCCTCGCCCTGGTTCAGGGTCAGGTTCTTCTCGCCGGCCACGCGCAGGAGGCCGTTCGGCAGTACTTCCTGCACGATCACGGTCAGCGCGCCCGACAGGGCGTTCTGCTGGGTGCTGGTGGCGTCGCCTTCGAATTCGCGGTCGGCCGAGATGTCGATCGCGGTCTTGCCGAAGGTCTTGCCGAGGGCCGCGATCGGCGACACGCCGGCCGACGAGCTCTTGGAGATGCTGGTGCCGGCGCGCTTGCTGGCCTGGGTGGTTTCCTGGAGGATTACGGTGACCGCGTCGCCCACGCGGTAGGCACGGCTGTCCGAGGTCAGCGACACGGCTTCACCCGTGAAGACGCCGCCCGAGACGCCGCGCGACGCCGTGCGTGCCATCGGCACGAAATCGTCGTCGTCGTTCATGGCCTGGCGCGGCGGCGCGGACGCGCAGCCGGTCAGGATGATGGCGCACAGCGCCGCGGTAACAAGTTTCATTATTTAGCGTGCAGCCTGTGCCAGGTACTGGAGCATGTTGTCGGCCGCCGACAGCACCTTGGTGTTCATCTCGTAGGTGCGCTGGGCGGCGATCATGTCGACCATTTCTTCGACCACTTGCACGTTCGAGCCTTCCAGCGCGCCCTGCTTGAGCTTGCCGAAAGCGCCGTCGCCCGGACGGCCCTCGTTGGCGGTGCCCGAGGCGGCGGTTTCCTGGAACAGGTTCTCGCCCAGTGCCAGCAGGCCGGCCGGGTTGACGAAGCTGGTGAGCGTGAGCTGGCCGAGTTCGGTCGGGGTGGTGGAACCGGCGACGGTGGCCGAGACCATGCCGTTCTCGCCGATGGTGATCGCAGTCGCATTCTGCGGTACGGTGATCTGCGGCACCAGCGGCAGGCCCTGGGCATTGGTGAGCGTACCGTTCGAATCCACCTGCAGCTGGCCGGCGCGGGTAAAGGCCGGTTCGCCGTTCGGGCGGCGCACCTGCAGGAAGCCGGCGCCGTTGATGGCGACGTCGAGCGGCTGGCTGGTGGTCTGCATGCTGCCGTTGGTGAAGACCTTCTGGGTACCGACGATGCGGGTACCGTTACCGAGCTGGACGCCGTTGGAGACGGTGTTGTCGGCGCTCTGGGCGCCCGGCTGGGCGTCGACCTGGTAGAACAGGTCTTCGAACACGACGCGGTCGCGCTTGAAGCCGACGGTGTTGACGTTGGCCAGGTTGTTGGCGATCGCCTGCAGCTTGGCATCCTGTGCCTGCACGCCGGTCTTGCTGATCCACATTGCTGGATTCATGTCTAACTCCTTGATAGGGGACGGCTTAGGCGCCGATCAGGCGGTTGCCCACTTCATTCATGCTGTCGCTGGCCTTGAACAGCTTCATCTGCATCTCGAAGCTGCGGTTCAGGCTCATCACGGCGACCATCTCTTCCACCGCCGAGACGTTACTGCCCTCAAGGGCGCGGCCGCGCACGGTGACGTTCGGATCGGCCTCGAGCGGATCACCGCCACGCGAAACGATGAGACCGGATTCGTTCTTGGTCAGTTCCGCGCCTTCGGCGTTCACCAGGCGCAGCTTGTCGACAACCTGCATGGTGGTCGCGCCTTCGGTCAGCACGGAAATGCTGCCGTCGGTGCCGATCTCGACCGCCTGGTGCGGCGGCAGCACGATCGGGCCGCCTTCGCCCATCAGCGGATGGCCGTGCACCGACAGGGCGCCGTTGGCGTCGACGTCGATGGCGCCGGCGCGGGTATAGGCTTCGCCGTCGCCGTACTGGACCGCCAGGTAGCCGTTGCCGTTGATGGCGACATCGAGCGGGCGGCCGGTCTCGCGCACCGCGCCGGCGCGGGTCGAGATGGTGTCGGCCTCGGTTTTCGCCAGGTGGGCGCTGTCGTAGCCGTAGCCGTTCTGCAGGGCCTGGGTCGAGGCCACTTCGAGGTTGGCGCGGAAGCCTGAAGTCTCGATGTTGGCCAGGTTGTTGGCGTGCACCTGCTGCGCACGCATGGTGCGCTCGGCGCCGCTGACCGCGGTGAAGATCAGTTTATCCATGGCTCGGCTTACAGGGCCTGCATCAGGGCTTGCATCATCTGATTCTCGGCGGTGATCACCTTCGAGTTGGCCTGGTAGTTGCGCTGCGAGGTCATCAGGCCGACCAGTTCCGAGGTGATGTCCACGTTCGAGCCTTCCAGGCTGCCCTTGGACAGCTTGCCGGCCAGGCCCACGCCCGGGGTGCTGTACAGCGGCGCGCCGGAGCCGTTGTTGGCGGCCCAGCTGGTGTCGCTGGTCTGGGCCAGGCTGCCCTCGTCCGCGAAGGTGGCGATCGCCAGGGTGCCGACCACCTGCTGCTGTTCGTTGCTGTACTTGGCCAAGACCGAGCCGTCTTCGGCCAGTTCCACGCCCACGAAGGCGCCCGAGGCATAGCCGTCGCTGCGGTTGGTGGTGGTGGTGGCTTCGCCGGCGAACTGGGTGGAGCCGCTGTAGTCGATGACGAAGTCCAGGGCGTCGGCGCCGGCGGTAGCCGGCAGGGTCAGGGTGCCGCTCCTGGTGACCGCCGGCAGCTGGCCGGCGCTGTTGAAGCTCAGGGCGGTGGTGGCCGCGATCGGCGCGCCGCCGTCGAAGGCGTAGCGCACGCTCACGGCGTTCGCGCCGGTCTTGACGAAGTACTGCGACACGGTGTGCTGGGTGCCGAGCGAGTCGTACAGCACCGACTGCTTGACCATGTTGTAGCTGGTCGGGTCGGCGGCATTGAAGGTGGTCGTGGTCGGCACGGTCCAGTCGGCGGACAGGTTGCCGACGAAGGTGATGCCGGTGCTTTCCTTGGCCGGGATCTGGCCGGTCGGAACCTGGATGTCGCCCATCACGCCGAGGGTGCCGCCTACGCTCGGGCCATAGCCCTGCACCTTGCGGCCGACGCCGTCGACCAGGTAGCCTTCCTTGTTGGCATTGAAGATGCCGACGCGGGTGTACTGCATCACGCCTTGTGCATCGCGGCTGCTGAAGAAGCCACGGCCCTGGATGGCGGCATCGAGGCCGCGGCCGGTGGTGACCAGGCTGCCGTTCTTGCTAATGTTCTGGGTCAGCGAGCCGATTTCGACGCCGTTGGCCTGCTCGCCGGCATACACCGAGGCGAAGTTGGCGCGGCTGCTCTTGAAGCCATAGGTGCCGGAGTTGGCGATGTTGTTCGACACGGTTTCCAGCTGCTCGTTGATGGCCTGGATGCCGGACAGTGCGATATTGAAGCTCATGAGAATTCCTTTCAGTGTTCCAGGGAGGCCAGGGCGGAGGCCTTGCCGTTGAAGCCGGTGACGCTCGATGGATCGACCTCGCCGATGCCGGCGACCTGCAGCAGGATGCCGCCGGCGGCCGACATGCGGACGCTGTCGAGGCGGCCGGTGACTTCGACCGCGGGTTTGGTGCCGTCCGATGCCTCGGCACTGATGCTGTAGTTGCCCGGCGCCAGGCCGAGGGCGGCCGGGTCGATCGTGAACGGCAGCGCGCCGGCGCCGTGCGGGGGCAGGCTGATGTGGTGCTGCTGGCCGTCGACGCCGGTCAGGATGAGCTTGGTGGCACTGTTGGCGCCGGTGAGCTGCACGTTGCCGCTGATCTTGTCGTCGCCGAGGCGCACGCGGCTGGTCTGGATCGAGACTTCGCTGCCGACCTGGGCGCCCATCGCCAGTACCTGCAGGCTTTGCAGCACGCTGGCGCTGGCGCTGGTGGTCTGGGCCAGCTGCTGCAGCGCTTCGGTTTGCGACAGCTGCGACAGCTGGTTGACGAACTGGCTCGGGTCCGAGGGCGCGAGCGGGTCCTGGTTGCGGATCTGGGCCACCAGCAGCTTGGTGAACATGTCCTTGTTCTCGCTGGTGCTGACGCCGGTGGCGATCTTGTCGCTGGCCGGGGTGGTGGAAGCCGGGAAGCCGAAGCTGTTGCTGGCGGAGGTAGTCGTGGTCATCGGAATCAGCCTTCGCCCATCTTCAGCAGCGACTGCTGCATGTTCTTGATACGGCCCATGACTTCGACATTGGTCTCGAAGGCGCGCGAGGCGGCCATCATGTCGGCCATCTCGGCCACTTCGTTGACGTTGGCGTAGTAAACCATGCCGTCGGCGTCGGCCACCGGATTGTCGGGCTCGTACATCTTGCGCAGCGGCTCGCTGGACTGGACCACGTCCAGCACCTGCACGCGGGCGCCGCCTTCTTCACCCATCACCGAGGCGAACACCGGCTTGCGGGCGCGGTAGCCTTCGGCTTCGGAGCCGGCCACGGCATTGGCATTGGCCAGGTTGCTGGCGATCGTGTTCAGGCGCACGGTCTGGGCCGCCATGGCCGATCCGGCGATATTCGAAATGTCCTTGAAACCCATGCTATTCCTCCTCGTTATTGACCCGCATTACTGGCCATTAATGGCTTTGGCCAGGCCGCGCAGCTTCATGTTGATGAAGGTCAGGCTGGTCTGGAAGTCGGAAGCGTTCTGCGAGAACGCGGCCTGCTCAACGCCGATCTCGACGGTGTTGCCGTCGGCGCTGGGGTGGAAGGGCACGCGGTACAGCGGGCCGTCGGAGGACAGGGTCGGTTCCCCGGCCTCGGCATCGATCTGCTCCTGCAGGGCCGATGCGAAGTCGATGTCGCGCGCGGTGTAACCGGGCGTACTTTCGTTGGCGATATTGGCGGCAAGCACACGGGTACGTTCGGCCCGTACCTGCAGCGCGTCGGCGTGTACGCCGAGTGCGTCCTTGAAATTAATCGTCATGTCGATCCTCCGTCGGTGGGCTGCAGTTTGTTTCTGTACAATGGACGCTTACTTGTTTCAATCGCGACCCTCTATTTAACAATGATTGCTTTCCGTAGGGCAACCATCGTCATTGTATCTTGTCTTTTCTGCGCCACAACCGCGGCAGCGCAATCTATTTCCTTAAAGATAGAGCAAGCCGCGCGTGGACAAATCGACAAACAACTGCTAAGCAGCGGCCTGTCGGAACCGGAAGTCGCACTGAGCGTCGTCTCCAGCCGTCCGGCGCCGCCCTGCAATGCGCCGGTCGAGATCGAGGCCCTCGATACCCGCCAGTACGCCCGCATGCGCTTCGTCGCCCGCTGTCCCGACGCGCGCGGCTGGCGCCACGATTTCGTGGTGCGCGCCCGCGTAAGCGCCCAGGTCGCCGTCACCGCCATACCGCTCAAGGCAGGGGAGGTGCTGACCGACGCCCACGTCACGCTCGAGCGCCGCGACGTCACCCTGATCGGCGACGCCATCGGTGCGCCCGAGCTGGCCGTCGGCCAGACCAGCCGCCGCAGCCTGCGCGCCGGCGAAGTGCTGCGCAGCGGCGGCTTGAGCGCGCCGCTCATGGTCAAGCGCGGCGACCAGGTCCTGATGGTGGCGCGGCATGAAGGCATCGAGGTGAGCATGGCGGGCGAGGCGCTGGACGCCGGCGCGCAAGGCGCCGTGGTCCGGGTGCGCAATACGGGAAGCGGGCAGGTGGTGCGGATGCGCGTGGCCGGCGCGGGCACCGTCGAGCCGGTCGACCTGCCCCAGGGCGTCAGCCGCCGGCCTTAGTTGCCCTGCAGTTTGCTGGCCAGACGCTCCAGCTTGGCCGCATAGGCCGGATCGGTCGCATAACCACCCCGTGCCAGGCCCTGGGCGAAGGCGCGCGCGTCGCCGCCGACGCCCAGCGCGCCCTTGTAGCGCGGGTTCTCGATCAGCATCCGGGCATAGTCATTGAAAGCGGCGCCCGCGTCCGGGTAGGAACGGAAGCGCTCGCGGGTCTTGATCGCCGCGCCGCCCACGTATTCGGTGGTCGCCGATTCGCTCACGGCGCCATCCCAACCGCCGCCGGCCTTGATGCCGAACAGGTTGTGGCTCGAGGCGCCGTTGGCATTCCGCAGCGGGCGCTGGCCCCAGCCCGATTCCAGCGCGGCGTGCGCCGACACCAGTTCCGGCGCCACGCCCAACTGCTGTGCGGCTTGCTGCGCCCAGGGCGCGATACTTTCCAGGAAAGCCTGTTGCTCGGGCGTGCCGGCGGCATTGCTGCCGCCGACGCCATCCGGGCCGTCGACCTCGGTTTCTCCACCCATCAGGCCCGCGGCACGGGCACGCCAGATCGCGCCTTCGGCGCTCAAGGCCGCGCCACCGCTCGCGTCGGCCGGGTCGCCGTGCTGGATGTAAGTGGCCACTTCGCCCTGCACTTCGCTGAACATGCTGGCGAAACCCGAGCCGCCGCCAATGGCGGCAGTCGGACGGGTGCTCGCGGTCGGCGCCGTCGGCGCCAGGGCAGGGGTCGAGAAATCAGCGTGGCGCATAGGTATCGTCCTCGCCGTGCAGCACGCGCTGCATCACGGTGTACTGTTCGGCCAGCAGGCCGCCGTTGCGGTTGGTCGCCGCCTTGCAGGCCTGCACGGTGCTTTCCAGGTCGGACCAGGCCGCCGCCAGCGCGCCGCGCGCCGGATCGGCCAGGCTGGCGATGAAGTCCGCCATGCCCGCGCCTTCGCCCAGCAGGGCGCGCACCAGCGACACGCGCTGCTGGCGCCGCGCTTCCATGGCGTCGAGCAGGGGCGTGAGTTGTTCGGCAAGCAAGGTCAGCTCGCTGCTGCGGTGGCGCAGCGCGGCATCGAACTGGCGTTCGAGCAAGGCCAGCACTTCGGCGCTGTCGCGCACGTCGGCCTGGACGCCGTCGGCAAGCAGCAGGTTGGCCTGCTGGCGGGTCAGGCGCGGCTGGTTCTGGCTCATCCGCGCCCTCCGCCGTGGAAGCGCTGGATCAGGCCGGCCAGACGGCCCGCATCGAAGGGCAGCTCGCCCTTGGCGAGCTGGTCGCGCAGCTCGGCCACGCGGGCGGCGTCGAAGTCGGGCATGGCGCGCAGGGCGGCCGCGGCCGGCTGCAGCACGTCGGATTGCAGGGCTGGCGCGGCGGCGCCCGGCGCAGCCGTCTCGGCAGGCACCTGCACGGTCACGCGCTGGGTGCCGATGCTCACCGTGGAAGTGATCGCGCCGGAAATCTTCATGCGGGGTCCTCGTTTCGATTGGATACTCATGACATTCGCCTTACTTCGGCAGCTGGCCGCGCAGCGTTTCGAGGGCGGCGGCGTCCGGCATTTCGATCGACGCCTCCTTTCCCAGTGGAATGGTGGTGCCGGGCTTGCCGAACATCGCCGCGACCAGGCGCGACTGCGTGCTCGTCAGGATCAGCAGTTCGATGCGGCGGTTCACGCCAGCCAGCGGCTGTTGCGCGTCGATCGGGCCGCGGTCGGCCATGCCCACCACCTGCAGCACGCTCGCGCTGCGCATGCCGCCGCCCAGCAGCTCGGCCCGGGCCGACAGCGCACGGTCGGTGGACAGCGCCCAGTTCGAATAGCCGCCCTTGTCGGGACCGGCGAAGCGCGAGGCGTCGGTGTGGCCGACGATCAGCATCTGGTTTTCCATCTGCGCGAACAGCGGCCCCATCTTGCGCAGCAGCTTCACGAAACGGCCGGTGGGCAGGGCGCTGCCGCGCATGAACATGCCCTGCTTATCGGTATCGTGCAGCATCACGCGCAGGCCATGGGGCGTCACCACGGTGTCGAGGTTGGCCGCGAGGCCGGCTTCCCGGCTCATCTCGCCCAGCGCCTTCGAGAGCGCCGCCAGTTCGGATGGCGATTCGTAGGCCACGCGCGGCTGGCTCGGCGCGCCCGGATCGTTGCTGCCCTTGCTGCCGGCGGTCGGCAGCTGGAAGCGCTCGATCATGCTGCCGCTCGGCTCGGCCGCGATCGCCGGCTTGTGGCCCATGCCCTCGAGCATACCGCTGTCGGTGGCGTCGCGCACGATTTTCTTGAGCTGCTGTTGTTCTCGCGCGGCAATCAACCACAACACGAGAAAAAGTGCCATCAATGCCAGGCAGAAGTCGGCGAAGGCCACCTTCCATGCGCCTCCATGCTCGTCGTGCGCATGCTTGCCGCCGCCGCGCTTGACGATGGTGGCTTCGTGTTTGTCGTTTTTGGTAGAGAGGCCGGCCACGATCAACCCGCCATGCGATCAGAGTTGCGGCGTCGCTTGTTTTGCGACTCATCTTCGCCGCCCATCGCATTGATCCACTGTTCGAGCTGGGCGAAGCTGGGCTTGGTATTCAGCTGGATCAGGCGGCGGCCGGCGTCGATCGCCAGCAGGGCCGGCTTGCCGGCCACGTGGGTGCATAGCACCACCTTGACGGTTTCCATGGTCGATGCTTCCGAGTTCACCAGCTGCTTCATCATGTTCGCCAGCGGTTCGAGAATGCCGTAGCAGAAGAAGATGCCGATGAAGGTGCCGACCATCGCCGCCCCGACCTTTTCGGCGATCTCGCCGGAATCGGCACCCGCCGACACCGAGAACATCGCCATCACGATGCCCAGCACTGCGGCCAGGATGCCGAAGCCCGGCATCGCCTCGGCAATCTTCTGCAGCGACTTGGCCGGCTGCGTCAGTTCTTCATGGATGGCTTCCAGCTCCTGCTCCAGCACGCCTTCCAGTTCGTGGGCGTTGATCTTGCCCATGGCCATCAGGCGGAAGTTGTCGACGATGAAAGCCAGCAGCTTCGGCTCGTCCAGGATGCGCGGGTAGCGCTGGAACAGCGGGCTTTCCGCCGGCGCCTCGACGTGGGCGTCGAGTGCCTTCAGGCCGCCGGCGGCGGTCTGCAGCAGTTCGTACATCAGCAGCAGCAGCTGGCGCTGAAATTCCGAATCATGCTTCTTGCGCGCTGCGACCTTCTTCAGCTGGTGCGTCATTTCGGCCAGCACGTGCCTCTGGTTGCCAAGCACGAGTGCGCCGAACGCGGCGCCGCCGATGATCAGCAGCTCGATCGGGTGGAAGATGGCCGAAAAGGTGCCGCCCATCAAACTGAAGCCCCCGAATACGGCGCCAAGCACGATCGCGATTCCGAGTAATTGCTGCATGACGTAAGCCTTTCTTGTTGCTTATTGAATGTTGGTCAGGCGCGCTGCAGCGCGGCCTTCATTTTCGCCAGGGCGCTCTTGTTGAGCTGGCAGACGCGGGCGTCCGACAGGTCGAGCACGGCGGCGATTTCCTTGTAGCTCAGTTCGAACTCGTAGATCATCTGGATCACGCGCTGTTCTTTTTCGTTCAGGCTGCCGAGTACCTGCTCCAGGCTGCGGCGCACCAGGAAGGCTTCTTCCGGGCCCGGCGTGCTGTGCGCATGGTCGGTGGCTTCCTGCAGCACCTCGTCGAAGCTGAGCATCTCTTCGGCGCAGTCGTCCAGCACGTGCTGGCGGAATTCCTCGGCAGTGACGCCGAGCGCGGCGGCGGCTTCCTTTTCAAGCGGCTCGCGGCCCAGCTTGCGGGTCAGTTCGCGCAGCGCGTCGCGCACACGGTGGCTGTCCTGGCGCACGGCGCGCGGACGCCAGTCCTGGCGCCGCAGCTCGTCCAGGATGGCGCCGCGCACCCGCAGGCTCGCATAGCTGCCGAAGCCATTGTCCGGCGTACCGTAGCGGCGCAGCGCTTCCAGCAGTCCCATCAGGCCGATCTGTTCCATGTCCTCGCGCGACACCGCGCCGGACACCTGCGAATTCAGCTGGCGCACGATGCGCTTGACCAGCGGCGCATAGGCCAGCAGGTGGCGCTGCTCCTCGCCCGGCGTCATCCCGGCGTTGGCAGGCGCCTCGCCGTACAGGGTGGCGCCATTGGTGTCGGCATAGTCGGCTAGATAGGCCACGATGTCCCCGCTGCGCTTGACTTACTCAATGATCAGCTTGCCGATCATGACTTCGGAAAACGGACGTTCGTGGTTTTCCTTTTCATAACTGGCGTTGAAGGTCTTGTTCAGCAGTGCCGCGTACTGGTCCACGGTCATCGCGTTGGCCTCGGCCAGCGTATGTGCGGACAGCGCCGACACGACGATGCTGCGCAGCAGCGGCAGGTGTTCCTTGGTTTCCTTTTCGCGCTCGGTGGTGGTGGCCAGCACCAGGTCGACCGACAGGTAGTGTGCCGCCGCCTCGTTCGGGGCGCGGCGCAGCATCACGATCACTTTGTCGAGGGTGACGTACTTGGTCGGCTTCTTCTCCGGTTCCTTTTTCGGCTCTTCCGCCTTGGTGCCGGCCGCATGCTGCTGGGCGGGCGCCAGGTACCACATCGCACCGCCGGCGGCGCCGGCGGCGAGGAGGGCGACGCCGAGGAAGGCGGCGATCAGTTTGGCTTTGCTGTTCATGGCTCTATGCTCAAGCGCGTCCGCTCAGGGAGAACGCGGTAGTGGATTGGTTGGCTTCGGCCAGGGCCGCACCCGGGGCGCGCTCGTCCTGGTCCTGGCCCTGCTGGCGGCCGCGGCCCTGGGCATCGGCGCCGAAGGCGCCTGCCTGTGCGCCGGCCTGGGCACGCGGGGTCGCCTGGCTGACGTTGACCGACACGTCGGTGTACTGGCGCTGCGCCAGGTCGCTGCGCAGGTTGTCGCTCACGGTGTTCAGCTGGCGCAGCACTTCGCTGTGGGTGGCGGTGATGTTCACTTCCAGGCTGCCGGCGGCATGGCGGATCGAGATCTCGACCCGGCCCAGCATCGGCGGTTCGAGGCGGATCACGGCCTGCTCGGCGTTCTTGCCGAGCTGGAGGTTCAGGCGCTCGCCCAGCGCTTCCTGCAGGCTCTGGCGCCATGCGGCCGGTGGGCCGGACAGGGTCAGGGTGCCACCGTCGCGCCCAGCGCTGGCCGGCGCGGATTGGGCAGCGATGCCGAAGCCGGTATTGCTGCTGCCGGCGGCGGTGTCGCCGGCCGCGGCCTGGATCTCGGTGCCGGCGCCTTCGCGCACCTGGCCTGCGGCGCCCTGCGGCGCGGCGGCCGGCTGGCTTGCCTGCGCCGCGGCACGCAGCTGCACGGCGGCGCCGTCGGCTGCCTGGGCCGGCAGCGCGCCCGATGCCGTGGCTTCGCCCGCGCCCGGCAGCTCGGCGGCTGCAGCAGCGGCATGCTCCTGACGCTCCGGCTGGCCGGCGGCCAGTCGCATTGCGGCGGGCAGGCCGGCCTGCATCGCCATCATCGACGGCATCAGCGGCATGTTCATGGCGGCCAGCAGCGGCTGGCCCGCTTCGGAAGCAGCCTCGGTCTCGTCTTCCTGCGCCGTGGCGGCGGCCTTGATCGCCTCGCCCGGCACGCCGGCCAGTTCCGGCTGCGGCAGCGGCTCGGCGGGCAGCGCGGCGTCCAGCTGCATGAACTGCAGGAAGGCCAGCGGCGCCTGCGCGCCCGGCTGGGCCGCGGCCAGTGCCGGATCGAGCGGCTGGGCCTCGTTGACGGCGGTGGCTGCGGCGTCGCCGGAGACAGGCATGGAAGCGCTATTCATGGTGATGTTCATGGTTGGGTATTACCGAAATCGGGTTCGCCCGCGAGGGCATAGGCCATCCAGCCTTCCTTGTTGGCGGCCATGTCATCCATGCGCGCCTGCAGCTGCACGCTGGCGGTGGCGACCGCCCCGGCCGCGCCGGCGTGGGCGCCGCGCAGGCGCTCCAGCGCGGCACGCTCGCCGGCGCTCCAGGGCCCGGCGGCGGCCAGCGCCTGCAGCTGGGAGCCGAGCTCGCGCACCGCGCGGCCCAGCAGCTCCCAGTCGGCACGCGCGCCGGCGTCCTGCAGGACGCCGGCGAGGCGGTCGATGACGGGTGTCCTATCCATTGCGTTCCTGGACACCCTTCCAGCCCTGGCGGATGGTGGTCAGGATGCGCACGACTTCGTCCAGCATGCCGGTGTCCATCTTGATGCCGGCGCCGTGCAGGTGCTGGACGCAGAAATCGTAGATGCGCGCCAGGTTGGCGACGGTCTCGCCGCCCTGCTCGAAATCGAGAGAGCTGGACAGGCCGTTGATGATCTCGACGCACTTGTCGATGCTGGCAGCCTTCTGCTCGTAGCGTTTTGCGGCGATGTGGGCGCGGGCGCGCGCCAGTTCGTCGAGCAGGCCGTCGGTGAGCAGGAGGACCAGCTCGACCGGCGAGGCGCGCGAGGTCTGCGCATCGAGGTTGACGGCGTGGTAGTCGCCGTAGGCTTCTTGGTAGGACATGGAATGATCTCGTCTAGTCTTTGTCGCTGCTGAACAGGGCATCGAACATCGAGCTGTTGTTCGACATCTGGCTCTGCAATGCTTGCAGTTGGGTGAATTGCATCAGGTAGCGTTGGTAGGCGGCGTTGTACTGCTTGTCCAGGGTTTCCTGGCGCGCCGTCATTTCGATCTGCAGTTTCGACACCGCATCCTTGCGGCTGTTGATCTGGCCCTTGGACGAGCTGGTCCAGGTATTCAGATAGGTGTCGAGCGCGCCGGCCAGCCCCGTCGCGGGGGTAGCGCTGCTGCTGCCGATCAGCGTGTCGAGGCCGGTCGGATTTTCCGCCAGTGCCTTGTTCAGGCGCGTCGTATTGAGCGACAGGGTACCCTGGCGGTTGGCGGTGATGCCGTAGGCCGCCAGGTTGTCACCGCTAACCGGGCGCAACAGGCTGACCAGCCGGTCGCGCAAGGAGCGCACGCCGCTGTCGCCGGCGAAGGCGCCGCCTGCGATTCCCTTCGAGGGATCGCCGGAAGCCGCCAGCGCATCGACCACCGCCTTCATCTTGTTGTAGGCATCGACGAAAGCCTGGACGTTGTCCCTGGTCTTGCCGGTATCGGCGCCGACCGCCAGCGTGACCGCGGTGCTCGTCGTCTTGGTGAACGTCATCGTCACGCCGTCGATCACGTTGAAGGTATTCGACGCCTGCTCGATCGGCGTGCCGCCGGCCGATCCGATGTGGATCAGGGCATCGTCCGCGGGAACGAGTTCGCTGATGGTGGTGAATGGCGCGGGTGGCGCCGAAGGGGGGGCGGCGGCAGACTCGATGGACACCGCGTTGGCTACGCCGGTGTTCTTCGCGGTCAGCACCAGTTCATAGGTGTTTTTCCCATCGACGTTGACCCCGGTGCTGATGACGGATGCCGTCACCACCGCGCTGGCGCCGGGAGCCGCATTGATGGCGGCCGCGATCTCGCGCGGGGTCGCCTGGCCGTCCGATGTGGCGGCGGCGCTCAGGTCGACTTCGATCGAGGTACCGCCCGCCTTGACGTACACCGTGCCGTTGGCGCCGCTGTTCTCGATGAGCGAATACGAGACCTGGTGCGCGGTGGCGAGACGCGCGACGTGGAACGAGTAGGTGCCGGCCGCCGCGGTCGAGGTGGCGGTGGCCGTGCCGACGGTGGTATCACCGAACAGCGCGGATTGTGCGAACAGGGTCTTGTTCGTGCCGGTCAGGCCGGACAGCGCCGTCTGGAAGCCGCTGAGCGCATTCCTGAGCTCGCTCAAAGCCTTTTCGGTCGCACTGGCGCGGTTGGTCTTGGCCGTGAGCAGTTGCTGCTGACCCGAGATGTATTTCTCGGCTAGTGCCGCCGCGGTACTGGCTGGATCATAGGTAGGGGTGGAAATTGCCATTTTTTACTCTCCTTGATGGTCCGGGCTAGGCCGTCCGGCCAGCCATCCACGATTGGGTGGCGATATCGTCTTCGCGCTTGCGCACGGAACGGTTCTGTTCGCGCGCGAACTGAACCTGTTGTTGTTCCAGCACCTTGCCCAGCAGCTCGCGTTTGGTATAGGCGTCGGTCAGCTTGCGCTGCGCCACCGCCATGTTCGCCTCATGCAGCGCCAGGTCGACCCGGTGCAGGTCGGCCATCGCCATCACGTTCTGCTTGTAGGCGCCGCAGTTCAGCGCCAGCGCCAGGGGCAGGGCGCCGGACGCCCCGCTGCCGGTGGCCAGCGCATCCATGCGCGCCAGGTTGTTCTGGTAGCGCGCGCGGGTCGCTTCCTGGCTGGCCAGGTCGGCCTGCAGGCGATCCACGTCGATGCTGCGCAGCTGCACCAGGGTGCCGAGGCTGGCGATGGTCTGTTCGCGCTTCATGCCATCATCGCTTTCAATTGTTCGACGCAGCCGGCCATCGGCGCTTCTTCACGCGTGCCCTGGCACAGGAAGGCTTCGATGTGCGGATGCAGGCGCACCGCCTTGTCGGTTTCCGGGTCGGCGCCCGGCACATAGGCGCCGAGCGGGATCAGGTCGCGCACGCGGGCATGCTTGGCCAGCGCCGCCTTCAGCCTGCGTGCCGCCAGGGCGTGGTCCTGACCGACCACCTGCGCCATGCAGCGCGAGATCGACTGGGCGACGTCGATCGCCGGATAGTGGCCGCGTTCGGCCAGTTCGCGCGTCAGCACGATGTGGCCGTCCAGGATCGCGCGCGCCGAATCGACCACCGGGTCTTGCTGGTCGTCGCCTTCGGCCAGGACCGTATAGATCGCGCTCATGCTGCCCTTCGGGTTCTCGCCGTTGCCGGCCGATTCGACCAGTTGCGGCATGTTCGAGAACACCGAAGGCGGGTAGCCGCGCGTGGCCGGCGGCTCGCCCAGCGACAGCGCGACTTCGCGCAGCGCCATCGCGTAGCGGGTCAGCGAATCGCACAGCAGCAGCACGTTCTGGCCGCGGTCGCGGAAGTGGGCCGCGATCGAATGGCACATCTCGGTCGCCATGACGCGCATCAGGGGCGACTCGTCGGCCGGCGCCACCACCAGCACAGCGCGTTTCAGGCCCTCCGGGCCGAGCGACTTCTCGACGAATTCGCGCACCTCGCGGTTACGCTCGCCGATCAGGCCGACCACGATCACGTCGGCCACGGTCTGGCGCGTGATCAGGCCGAGCAGCACCGATTTGCCGACGCCGGAACCGGCCATCAGGCCGACCCGCTGGCCCTTGCCGATCGTGAGCATCGAATTGATCGCGCGCACGCCGACGTCCAGAGGTTCTTCCACCGGGGTCTTCCTCAGCGGATTGACCTTGGGCGGGGTGGTCGACAGCGGCTGGTCGCCGCCGAGTTTGCCGAGGCCGTCGATCGGCTCGCCCAGGCCGTTGACCATGCGGCCCATCCAGGACGGGCCGATCATCAGGTCCTGCTGGACCGGGGTCGGCAGCACGCGTGCGCCGGTCGCCAGGCCGCTCGCCTTCTTGAACGGCATCAGGTAGGAGATTTTTTCCTTGAAGCCGACCACCTGGGCGTCGAGCCAGCCGCCGTCGACGGTCTCGATGCGGCAGCGCTGGCCGGTGTGCAGCGGACAGCCGACCGATTCCAGCAGCAGGCCCTGGGCGCCGACCAGGCGGCCGGTGGGGGTGGCGACCGGCACCGACCCCAGTTCGACCGCGCGCAGGCGCGCCGCGAGGGCCGTCATTCCTCGTCCTCCGCGTCGAGCAGCTGTTCGCGCACCTGGTCCATCACGGCCGACAGGCGGCCCTGGCAGCCGGCGTCGACTTCATTGTCGCCGGAGCGCACCCGGCATTCGCCCGGCTCGAGGGCCGGGTCGGGCAGCAGGGTCCACTTCTTGGCGCGCTTCGGGTCGAGCTCGAGCACGCGGCGCAGTTCTTCCGGATTCAGGAATACCTCGACCTGGTCGCGCGAAGGCGGCATCACGCTCAGGGCTTCTTCCACCAGGGCGAGCAGCTGCACCGGCTGTAGCGCCAGTTCGGCGCGAATCACCTGGCGCGCGATCTTGCCGACCAGGTCCACGACTTCCTTGCGCTGGGCTGCGCGCATGTCGGTTTTCAGCTTCTTGAGGCCCTTGAGCATGGCGTCGATCGGCTTGGACAGCGCGTCGAACTGGGCCAGCGCGGCGGTGCGGCCTTCTTCGACGCCGCGCTGGAAACCCTCGCTCTGGCCGACCGGGAAGCCGTCGGCGCGGCCCTGGTCCAGGCCGGCCTCGTAGCCTTCGCGCTGGCCCTGGCGGTAGCCGTCGGACAGGGCGGCCTGCCATTCCTCGGCCGAGCCCGCGCCCGTCGCGCCCGCGCCCTTCGGCAGGGCGCTGGTGAGCTGGTACAGGGGAGGGAAGTGATAGGGCCGGAATTGCTTCATTCGGCGGTCGCCTCGGCAAACAGTGCGATGTCGATTTCGCCGGCGTCGGCCAGGCCCTTGACGGTGGCCATGATCTCGCGGCGGGTCTGCTCGATGCGCGACATCGGCACCGGTCCGGAACGGCGCATCAGGTCTTCGAAGCTCTGGGCCTGGCGCTTCGGCATCGCGCCCAGGATCGCGTCGCGCAGCGCCGGTTCGGCGCCCTTGAGCGCGATCGCCCACTGCTCGAGCGGCACTTCGTCGAGCAGGCGGGTAATGACCTGTTCGGTCTGGCGCGACAGGATGAAGAAGTCGTACATCGACATCTCGATCTGGGACACGACGTCCGGATCGTGGGCGCGCAACAGCTCCACCATGCCGGCGCGGTTGTCCTGCAGGCGGTTGAGGATTTCGGCGACCTGGCGCACGCCTTCCACGCTGGCGCTCTGGGTGTCGAGCGCGGACAGGCAGCGGTTCACCAGTTCCTCCAGCTCGTGCAGTACGTCGCGCTCGATCTCGTCGAGGTGGGCCATGTTCAGCAGCACCATTTCGCGGCCGTCGGCCGGCAGCGCTTCCAGGATCTGCGAAGCGTGCGCCGGCGGCAGGAAGGCCAGGAACACGGCCTGCATCTGCACGTGCTCGGACGCGATGAATTCGGCCAGCCACTTGGGCGAGGCGTACTGCAGGCGCGCCATCATCGGGCGGATCTCGTCGCCGTAGATGGTGTTCAGCACGCTGTTGGCGATGTCGCTGCCGAGCGCCAGGTCGAGCGAGCGCTTCAGGTAGCCGCGCGAGGCCGCGTGCAGGCCGCTCTGCTGACGGTAGTCGTCGAAGAAGTTCTGGACGGCCGATTTCACGGAGTCGACCTTGATGCCGCTCATGCGCGACATGACCTGGGTCAGCTCGAGCAGTTCTTCACGCTCGAGGCAGCGCAGCACGGCGGCGGCGCCTTCTTCGCCGATCGACAGCAGCACGATGGCAGCCTGCTCGACCGGGCTCAGGACGGCATCCATGCCGTCAGCGTTATTCAGTTCGGCCATGTTTTTTCTGTACCCATTGTTTGACGACTTCGGCAACGCGCTCAGGCTCTTTGCCGGCGAGGACTTTCAGATGGTCGATCATGACGTCGACGGGCGAACCGGCCGGCGGAAGATCGTAGTTTTCGAGCAGCGGGACGACCGGCATCGTGCCGGAAGCGGTATCCGCGCCGGCGACCGCGCCAGCCGGCGCGCCGAGCGCAGGGGCGCTTCCCGCCGGCAGGGCTGCGACGGCAGCATCCGCAGCGGCGGCTGCGCCACCAGGTACACCCGGCAGGGCCGGCGCGGCAGGCATCAGCGGCGGCTGCGGCGCCAGGCGCGAGGTCACCGCGCGCAGCAGCGGGCGGGCCAGCAGGAGGTAGGCGAGCAGTGCGCCGAGCGCGTACATGCCGTAGCTCGTCATGTCGACCACGTTGTCGCGTTCCTGCCACCATTCCTGGGCCATCGGCGCGGCCGGGAATGTCAGGCTGGACACGGTCAGCACGTCGCCGCGGGTGGCGTCGATGCCCAGGCCGCCCTTCAGGATCTTCTCGATGTTCGCCAGTTCGGCCGGGGTGTAGCCGACTTTCGGGTTGGCGGCGCTGGCATTGTTCAGCACCACCGCTACCGACAGCTTCTTCAGCCGGCCGCGCGCGCGCTTGATCTGGGTGATCGCACGGTCGTAGGCATACTGGCGGGTGGTGGCGTTCTTGCGCGCGCTGCCGTCGTCAGGTTTTGCGGCAGCATCCGGGTTCTGCGCGTCGGCCTGGGCGGCGGCTGGATCGGCCGCCTGTGGCGGACGGTTCGACAGCGTGCCCGGCACGCCCAGCGCCATGCGGTTGCGCTCCATCTCTTCGCGCATCGCCTCGCTGGTGACCTTCGGGGCTTCGCCGTACTTTTCCTGGGTTTCCTCGATCTTGTCGTTGTCGACGTCGGCGGTGACGCTGAGCTTGAAGTTGTTCGCGCCCAGCACCGGGCCAAGGAGCTCGTTGACGTTCTTGCGTACGTCGTCGGTGAAATGCCTGGAAGCCGTATCGCCCTGTACCTGGCCGTCGAAGCCATCCGTCAGGTCGACGCGCGAGGACAGGTAGTTGCCGGCCTGGTCGACCAGCGACACGCGCGCCGGGTTCAGGTTGGCGACGCTGCTCGACACCATGTTGACGATCGCGGCGATCTGCTCGTTCGACAGCGAGCGGCCCGGCTTGACCGCGACCACCACCGAGGCCGAGGACTGGTCGCCGGCGCCGGCAACGAAAGAGCTCGTCTTGGCGATCGCCAGGTGCACGCGCGCCGAGGCGATCGCGTCCATGGTCAGGATGCTCTGCGCCAGCTCCCCCTCGAGGCCGCGGCGGAAGCGCACGTCCTGCACGAAGGACGACACGCCGAGCGGGTCGTTACGGTCCATCAACTCGAGGCCGGCCGGCAGCTGGGCGGTCACGCCCTTGGCGGCCAGCAGCATGCGCACCTTGCCCAGTTCGCCGGACGGCACCAACACCTGGCCGCTTTCCGGGTGGACGCGGTAGGGAATCTGCTCGGCTTCGAGCACGCTCATCATGTCGCTGGCGGCGACCTTTTCGCGCGCGCCGAACACCGGCTTGTAGTTGGACTGGTCCTGCCACAGGAACAGCATGACGGCGGCCGTGATGGCCACGGCCAGGCCGATCAGCAGGACCAGGTTGTTGCGCAGCGCCGGCGGCATGCCCGGCAGCGCCAGCTTCTTGTCGCCAAAGGCGGCCTTGAGTGTGGAAATCACGAGTGGTTCTCTTCGCTTCTCTGCAATAGGGGAGAAATCCGGGGAGCGGTCAGACCGGCAGCTTGATCAGCTCGTCGACGGCGCCCATGACCTTGTTGCGCACTTGCATCAGCATCGAGAACGACAGGCTGGCCTGCTGGCTGGCCAGCATGGCGCCGACCAGGTCGTCGCTCTTGCCGGCATCGACGGCGGCCATGCGCTCGCCGGCGGCGCGGTCTTCCTGGTCCACGCTGGCGAGGGCGTCCTTCATGGTCTGGGTAAAGGAAAAGGCGTTTGGTGAATTGTTAAATGCGGCACCCGCCGACAGCTCACTGGCAGGTGCGATCGCCATACGCTGGGCATCGTTTGTCAGTGCGGCAAGGTCAGCTTTGATCAGACCGGCAAGTTCAGTTCCCATGCTTCGTTCCAGTACTAAAAGATTTGGTGCGCGTGTTGTGGAGAGGCGACAAAATGTGTCTTCTTTTGCCGGCAAAAAGCCCATCCAGGAGCTTCATTTGTTAAATCGATGTCTACGAACGGCCGTTTTATTCTTGACCCTTTTACTGGGTTTTCCCACGTAAGTACTGGGAAGACGCCGGGTGCTGCGATGCGATAGGAGAGATATTACCGTAGGGCAAGTGGGAAATCAAAGGCGAATGTCAAAGTCTTTGGCGCAAATCTCCATGTATAATTGTTTCCCTGGAGAATGAAAAAAAGTCATTCGCCATTTCTCAGTGACCAATAAACAATGCCGATGAATCCACTCGACCGATCGCGCACCGACCAGACCGCCCACTCCGGCAAATACCAGGGTAATTACCAGGTGCTCGATCCGAGCCTGTTGGGACGCCCGGTCCATCTGTTGCCGAAATTCGCGCGCCGTTTTGCCGATGCCCTTGGCACGTCGATGGGCGGGCCGGGCGGACGCCGCTACTGGGGCGCCTACCGGCTGGTGAACCTGGCCTTCGAGCGCGCACCGGACGAGGAAGGCCTGCGCTGGCTGGCGGTGGCCGGTCCGCTCGGTACTGCCGCGGTGGCGTTCGAGCGCAGCCTGTTATTGAGCCTCCTGGAAGGGCGCTATGGCCGAAAGAACGCTGCACCGAGCGCAGCGCGCGATCCGGCCACCGAAAGGGTGACCGCGACCGAGGAGCGCCTGGCAGCAACCCTGACCGCGCAACTGGCCGAGCAGCTGCATGCGCGCGTGGCCGAAGGCCTGGCGGCGGTGGGTGTGGAAGTGCCGGGTGCGGATGCCGCGGTGGTGGAAGCGCCGGCGCCGGCCAGCGCGCCGGGCAAGGCCGGCTGGGTCATCCGCGTGACGCTGTCGGCCCCGGGCGAACAGCAGAGCCACTGCTGGATCGGCCTGGACCAGGAGCTGATGTCCCACGTGCTGCAGGGCCTGAAGGAAGAGCGCAACAGCGTGCGCACGGCGCGCGCCGGCAACGACGGCCTGTCCTCCGGCCTGTTCGTGAAGCTCGACGGGCGCCTGGTGAGCAAGGACACCACGCTGGGTGCGCTGTTCGAGCTGAAAGTCGGCGACGTCATTCCCGTGTCGGTCGGGCGCGCCGACGTGCTGCTGGACGAATCGCGCCTGTTCACGGCCGCCGTGGCCGAACACAAAGGAAAGCTCTGTTTAACCTCTTTTGAAGATGCCGAGTAAATAGCTATGAACCTGAACGATCAACTGACTGGCGACGTCATCATCGACGACCTCGAAGGCGTTGAAGCGGCTACCGCGGTGGCCGGCAAGAATGCCGCGCGCCAGCTGCCGCAGATGATGCGCCGCATTCCAGTGACCCTGACGCTGGAAGTGGGCTCGGCCCGCATCTCGCTGCAGGAACTGATGGCGATCGGCCCGTCCTCGGTGGTGCCGCTCGACGCCCTGGCCGGCGAGCCGCTGGTCATCAAGGTCAACGGCGCGCCGATCGGCCGCGCCGAAGTCGTCGTCGCCGGCGAACAGTACGGCCTGAAGGTCATCGACCTCGACGGCCTGAACCTGGATGCGCTGACTTCATGATGCAGGCTGTCCGCGGCGCGCTGGCTGTGGCCGGCGTGCTGGCATTGCTGTTTGCGCTGCCTGCCGCGGCCCAGGACCAGGGACCCAGCATCCTGCCCGGGGTGATCCCCGGCTCGACCCAGGGAATGACGGTCAAGTCGCAGATCCTGGTCCTGATGACCCTGCTCGGGCTGCTGCCCGTCATGGTCATGATGATGACCAGCTTCACCCGCTTCGTGATCGTGCTGTCGCTGCTGCGCCAGGCCCTCGGCCTGCAGCAGGGCCTGCCGAACCGGATCATCACCGGCATCGCGCTGATCCTGACCCTGCTGGTCATGCGCCCGGTGGGCGAAGCGGTGTGGCGCGACGCCTTCCTCCCCTACGACAAGGACAAGATCGGCCTCGAGCAGGCGCTCAAGATCGCCGAGGTGCCGGTGACGCGCTTCATGCTGGCCCAGACCAGCAAGACCTCGCTGGCCCAGGTCGCGCATCTGGCGGGTGAGCCGGCCAACCTGGCCCCCGAGAAGCGCGGCTTCACGGTCAAGCTGGCCGCCTTCGTGCTGTCCGAGCTGAAGACGGCTTTCCAGATCGGCGCGATGCTGTTCATTCCCTTCCTGATCATCGACCTGGTGGTGGCATCGGTGCTGATGGCGATGGGCATGATGATGCTGTCGCCGCTGGTGATCTCGCTGCCCTTCAAGCTGCTGCTGTTCGTGCTGGTGGATGGCTGGACCCTGACCGTGAACACGCTGGTCGGCAGCATCCACGGCTATTAGCTTCCAAACGAGAGAGTGAGATGAGTCCTGATATCGCTGTCGACCTGGTGGTCGAAGCCCTGCAGGTCGTGATGCTGCTGGTCCTGGTGCTGGTGGTGCCGGGCCTGGTCACGGGCCTGATCGTGGCGCTGTTCCAGGCCGCGACCCAGATCAACGAGCAGACCCTGAGCTTCCTGCCGCGTCTGCTGGTGACGCTGGCCGCGGTGATCCTGGCCGGCCACTGGATGACCTCCACGCTGATGGATTACTGCATGTCGGTGTTCCAGCGCGCGGCCACGCTCGCGACCTGACGGAATCCGGAAACGAATGGAGCTGGTCGGCTTCCTGCTGCCGCTGATGAATGCCTTGTGGTGGCCGTTCTGCCGCATCATGGCGATGCTCTCGACCGCTCCGGTGCTGGGCGAGGGCATGGTGCCCTTGCCGGTGCGCGCGCTGCTGTCGGTGGCGCTGTCCTTCATGATGCTGCCTCTTACCACGCAGGCCGCCGGCGCGATGCCCGATCCGTTCTCGCTGGCCGGGGTGGTGGCGATGGTGGAGCAGGCCGTGATCGGCGGCGTGCTCGGGCTGGCGCTGCAGTTCGCGATGGCGGTCATGTCGATGCTCGGCTTCCTGGCGTCGAGCCAGATCGGCTTCTCGATGGCGCAGATGAACGACCCGATGAACGGGCAGGCCTCGGACGTGGTGTCCGGCCTGCTGTCGCTGCTGGCGATCCTGGTGTTCTTCGGGATCGACGGCCACCTGGTCCTGATGGGCGTGGTGGGCCAGAGCTTCAAGGCCTGGCCAGTCGGCGCCGGCTACGGGCCGCTGCTGCTGGAAGCAGTGGCGCTGAACGTGGCCTGGATATTTTCCGCGGCGGTGCTGCTGGCGCTGCCGATCGTGTTTTCGACAATGGTGGTGCAGGTCGGGTTCGGTTTCCTGAACCGGGTTGCGCCGAGTTTGAACCTGTTTTCGCTGGGCTTCTCGCTGGTGACGATCTTCGGTCTCCTGATGCTGGTGCAGGTGGTGCGTTTCATCCCCGAGCATTACATTGCGATGACCAACCAGATCCTGGAGATGCTGCAGGAGCAGATGAGGATAGCGCATGGCCGATAGCGGCACCGGTGGCGACAAGACCGAAAAGCCCTCAGCGCAGAAGCTCAAGAAGGCGCGCGAAGAGGGCCAGGTCGTCCGCTCGAAAGACTTGGCGACGGCAGTCGGCATCCTGTGTGCCCTGAAGCTGTTGGCCATGCTGCTGCCGGGCTACCTCGAGTCCTTCCGTTCGCTGTTCCGGCTGGTATTCGTGCCGCTGGGCGAAGCCGGCGCGATCGAGAACGCGATGTCGGTGGTGTTCACCGGCGCGCTGCTGCTGCTGGTGAAGATGGTGCTGCCGCTGGCGGTGGTGCCGGCGGTGATCGTGGCCGCCAGCGTCTTCCCGGGCGGCTGGGTGGCCTCCAGCAAGAACATGGCGCCGAAGTTCAGCCGCATGAGCCCCATCACCAACCTGGGCAACCTGTTCTCGCAAAAGCACTGGATCGGCTTTGCGACGTCCGCCGCCAAGGCGATCGTGCTCGGTTTCGTGCTGTGGCACGTGGTGGGCTCCGGCATGAAGGCCTATGTCGAGTTGCAGCGCATGCCGCTGAGCGATGCGCTGGGCGGGGGCGCCGCGCTGATGCTGGACGGCCTGATGGCGATGGTGGCGGTGTTCGTCGTGTTCGCGCTGATCGACGTGCCGGTGCAGTCCTTCCTGTTCACCAAAAACCAGCGCATGAGCAAGCAGGACCTGAAAGAAGAACACAAGAGCAATGAGGGCAGGCCCGAGGTGAAGCAGCGCATCCGCCAGCTGCAGCGCCAGCTGGCCCAGCGCAGCGTGCGCAAGAGCGTGCCGACCGCCGACGTCGTGATCGTCAACCCGGAGCACTACGCGGTGGCCCTGAAGTACGACATCGACCGCGCCGAAGCGCCGTTCGTGGTGGCCAAGGGCGTCGACGAGATGGCGCTGTACATCCGCCGCGTGGCGCGCGAGCACAAGATCGAGACCGTGTCGCTGCCGCCGCTGGCGCGTGCGATCTACAACACCAGCCAGGTGCAGCAGCAGATCCCTGCGCAGCTGTACCAGGCCGTATCGCAGGTACTGAACTACGTCCTGCAACTGAACGCGTTCCGTGCAGGCCGGCGCCAGGCGCCCCCACGGTTCCCCAACGAGGTGGTGGTTCCATCTCATTTGAGTGAGGTTTCCGCATGAGCATTTTCACCAACTTCAACGCCTTCGTCTCGGAGCTGAAGCGCCAGAAGTTCGCCGGGCCGGTCTTCCTGATCGCGCTGCTGGCGATGATCATGTTGCCGCTGCCGCCGGTGCTGCTGGACGTGCTGTTCACGTTCAACATCGTGCTGGCGCTGATCGTGATCCTGGTGTCGGTGACGGCCAAGCGTCCGCTCGACTTCTCGGTGTTCCCGACCGTGATCCTCGGCACCACCCTGATGCGCCTGGCGCTGAACGTGGCCTCGACCCGCGTGGTGCTGCTGAATGGCCACACCGGCTCGGATGCCGCGGGCCACGTGATCGAGTCCTTCGCCAACGTCGTCATCGGCGGTAACTTCGTGGTCGGCCTGGTGGTGTTCGTGATCCTCATGATCATCAACTTCATCGTCGTCACCAAGGGCGCCGAGCGCATCTCGGAAGTGTCGGCGCGCTTCACACTGGACGCGCTGCCGGGCAAGCAGATGGCGATCGACGCCGACCTGAACGCGGGCCTGATCAACCAGGAACAGGCGAACCAGCGCCGCAAGGACGTGGCGGCCGAAGCCGACTTCTACGGCGCGATGGACGGCGCCTCCAAGTTCGTGCGCGGCGACGCCGTCGCCTCGATCCTGATCCTGATCATCAACCTGGTCGGCGGTATCGCGATCGGCGCCCTGATGTACGACCTTCCGCTGGGCGAAGCCGCCAAGGTGTATGCACTGCTGACCATCGGTGACGGCCTGGTGGCCCAGATCCCGGCGCTGCTGCTGTCGGCGGCAGCGGCGATCCTGGTGACCCGCATCGGCGAATCGGGCGACCTCGAGCAGCAGGTGGGCGGCCAGCTGCTGGCCCAGCCGGCGGTGCTGTTCTCGGCGGCCGGCGTGATGGTCGTGCTCGGGCTGGTGCCGGGCATGCCGACCTTTATCTTCTTCGTGTTCGCCGGCGTGGTGGGCTATGTCGGCTGGAAGCTGAGCAAGCGCGTCAAGGCGCCCGACAACGCGGGCGTGGCGGCGATCGAGGCCGCCCTGCGCGACGAGCGCGCGCCCGACCTCGACTGGCAGGCGCTGCCGGTGGTGCAGCCGGTGACGGTAGCGGTGGGCTACAAACTGGTGGGCATGATCGACAAGGCCCAGGGCGAGCCCTTACCTAAGCGCATCAAGGGCGTGCGCCAGAGCCTGTCGGAGCAGATGGGCATGTTGCTGCCCGCCATCGGCGTGCGCGACGACCTGGCGCTGCGTCCCTCGCAGTATGCGATCAGCCTGTCGGGCACGGTCGTGGCCGAGGCCGAGGTGATGCCGGACCACCTGATGGCGATCCCGTCACCCAACGTCTACGGGGAGCTGGATGGCATCCCGGGCATCGAGCCGGCCTACGGCATGGCGATCACCTGGATCGCGCCGGAGCAGAAGGCCGATGCGCTGGGCCTGGGTTACCAGGTGGTCGAGGTGTCGAGCGCGATCGCCACCCACACCTCGAAGGTGGTGCGCGAATACCTGCACGAGCTGTTCCGCCACGAAGACGTGCCGGCGATCCTGGAGCGCCTGACCGCGCTCTCGCCGAAGCTGGCCGGGGCGCTGGAAAAGGCGCTGACCCACACCCAGCTGTTGCGCGTGTTCCGCGTGCTGCTGGCCGAGGGCGTGTCGCTGAAGGACATCGTGGTGGTCGCCACCACGCTGCTGGACAGCTCGGAGACCACCAAGGATCCGATCCTGCTGGCGGCCGAGGTACGTTGCGCGCTGCGGCGCCAGATCGTGTCCGGCCTGTTCGGCAAGAAGAAGGACATGCCGGCCTTTAACCTCTCGGCCGAGCTGGAAAACATGCTGCTCGGTTCCCTGAACCAGGCGCGCCAGAACGGCGGCGGCAAGGTCGCGCTGGACAACTACCCGATCGACCCGCAGCTGCTGTCCCAGCTCCAGATCAACATGCCGGTGGCACGCGAACAGATGAAGCAGCAGCACACCCCGCCGCTGCTGCTGGTGCTGCCGCAGGTGCGCCCGCTGCTGGCGCGCTACGCCAAGCTGTTCGCGCCGGGGCTGCACGTGCTGTCGTATAACGAGATTCCCGAGAACCGGGACGTGTCGATCGTCGGGACGGTCGGCTGACCTGTCCGTGATGAAGCATCAGGGTGCCGGCCTGGCTTCGCGCGGCAGCACCAGGGCCAGTTCGGCCACGGCGCGGAACACGGGGAGCGTCAGCACCTGCACCACATCGCTCGATGCCATCCGCGCGTGCACCGGCGCCAGCGGCAACCGGTCGCGGTAGCGCCAGCGCAGCACCTGCAAGCCAGCGCGCGCGATCGCGTTTTCCAATTCCGGCTGCAGCCTGTGCAGCCGTTCCAGCGCCGCCGCATCCGGGGCGCAGAGTTCCACCGCCAGTCCGCCGGGGAGCGCTTCCACCTGCACCACGACCGCGGTGCCATCGTCCAGTTCCAGTTCGAGGCGCAGCGCGGCCCGGCTGCGCCGGCGCCGGCCGGACGCGCCGTCCGGCTGTTCGTGTACCACACCCAGGTGCTGGTCTTTCTGGCCACCCGCATGCACCGTGAAGCGCCATGCGTCCTGCAGGAAAAGGGGATGTTCAGCCTGGCGCAGCACGCGCCCTTCCTGGTGCGCCGCCAGTACCGCCGGCGCAAGCTGACCGGCGTGGGCGCGCAGTTCACGCTCGGTGATCTGCTTGCCGTACTGGCGCACCATGGCCTGCCAGGATGCGGCCAGGGTGCGGCTGTCGGCAGCCTGGAAGTGCATCTGGCGCGCCAGGAAGACCTGGTCGGGACGCATCGCCAAACCTTCCGGTCCCGGTTCGGCCTGGGCCGCCGGGGTGGGCGCAAGCGGCTGGGACACCGGGAAGGGCAGCTCACCGCCATCGAAAGGCGTCAGGGCAACGGGAGCCGCCGCCGCCACCGCGCCGACACTGAGCGGCGTTGCGGCAGGCGGCAGGAGCGGGACGATGGACGGGATGCTGGCCATTACGATTCACTTATGAAAAAAAAGGCCAGCCTTTCGCGGGCTGGCCTTTCGATACTACCCGAACTCTGCCCGGGATCGAGGATTACTGCAGCAGCGACATGACCATCGACGACATGCTGTTGGTCTGCTTCAGCATGGCGGTCGAAGCTTGCATGAGCATCTGCTTCGACGTCATGTTCGAGGACTCGGTCGCGAAGTCGACGTCCATGATGCGGCCGGTTGCAGCCTTGGTGTTGTTGCTGATGTTGTTCAGGTTGTTGTACACGTGCTCCAGGCGGTTCGACGCTGCACCGAGCTGCGAACGGACAGCGCTGACGCTCTCGATTGCCGTCTTCAGCTTATCGATCGTGTTGTTTGCGTTGGTCGCGCCGACGGTGGCCGTCGTGGTGGCCGTGTCGGAGATCTCGCTACCGGCTGAAGCGGCGCCGGTCGTGATGGCGGCGCCACCATTGAATCCACCTGCTGCCGCGACGATGTCGTTATGCATGGTTGCCAGTGCACCGGTCGTGCCGCTGATATCGAACGACATCGTTTCGGACTTTTCCGAGCCGATCTGGAAGGTCACTGCAGCATTGAATTTACCGTCAGTGGTATTGGCGAGCAGCTTGGTGCCGCCGAAGGAGGTGTTGGCGACGATGTTGCTCAGTTCGTTGGTCAGCGCATCGTACTCACCCTGCATCGCTTTCTGGTCGCCGGCCGAGGACGAGCCGTCGGCTGCCTGGGTTGCCAGGTCCTTCATGCGGTTCAGGATGTTGCTGACTTCGTCCAGCGAACCTTCGGCGGTCTGCATCATCGAAATCGAGTTCTGGGTGTTGCGCATTGCCACTGCCATGCCGCTGGTCTGGGCTTTCAGGCGGGTTGCGATCTGCAGGCCTGCAGCGTCGTCCATGGCCGAGTTGATACGGAAGCCGGTGGACAGGCGGGTCATCGAGGTCGACAGACCGTGCTGGGTGCGGCTGATCGAATTTTGTGCGGACAGAGTAGCGGCGTTGGTGTGAAGGCTCAGCATTTGAAGCTCCTGAATAAAGTGGTCTGTTTTCCGGAGCGTGATTTCTTACGCTCTCATGAGTACAAGACGACCGTTTTGGGCTCGGCATTAAATGCCACATGGAAATTTTTTGAATTTCTTTTGTGGCTTGCACAAAAAGCACGACAACAGGCTCAGGCGCGGGTGCGGATGGCGGTACGGATCACCTGGACCACGGTGTCGATCGCGGCGGCGTCCATGGTTTGCCCGGTCGGCAGGACGACCACGCTGGCGGCGACGGCCTCGGTTGCCGGCAGCATCAGTCCGGCATGCGGGAAGAGGGAGCGGTAGGGCTCCATCCTGTGGCTGCCCGGCCAGAAGTAGCGCCGGGCCATGATGTTCTCGGCCCTCAGGATGTCGACCAGGCGGTCGCGGGAAACCGGGCAGTCGGCGCCGACCTCCAGGATCACATACTGGTAATTGTTACGCTCCTTGTCGTTGTAGCTCACCATGCGCACACCGGGGACGCCTTCCAGGGCCGCGCGGTAGGCTTCGTAGTTGCGGCGGTTGGCGGCGATGACCTCGTCCACCGACTCCAGGTTGACCAGTCCCATCGCGGCGGCAATCTCGATCATCTTGCCGTTCGTGCCCGGATGGATGACTTCGTCGAGGCCGGAAAAACCGAAATTGCGCATCAGGCGCGCCTTGGTCGCCAGTTCGTCGTCGTTGGTGACGATGGCCCCGCCTTCGAAGCTGTTGAAAAACTTCGTCGCATGGAAGCTGAGCACTTCGCAGGCGCCGAAATTGCCGATCATTCGCCCTTGGTGGGTGCAGGAGAAGGCGTGCGCGGCATCGAACATCAGCTTCAGCCCGTGTTCGTCGGCGATCTCCTGCAATTCGGCCACCGGCGCGGGGCGGCTCCACAGGTGGACGCCGATGATGCCGGTGGTGCGTGGCGTGATCATCTTGCGCACCGCAGCCGGGGACAGCGTATGCGTGGCCGGATCGATGTCGGCGAACACCGGCGTAATCGACTGCCATTGCAAGGCATGCGCGGTGGCGACGAAGGTGTACGAGGGTACGATCACCTCGCCCTCTAGCCCGAGGGCGCGGATCGCGATTTCGAGGGCGATGGTCCCGTTGCACATCGCGACGCAATGCTTGACGCCCAGGTGCTGCGCCACCCTGGCTTCGAATTCCTTGACCAGCGGGCCGTCATTGCTGAGCCAGCGCCGGTCGAAGATCTCGCCGACGTAGTGCATGAAGGCGTCGCGGTCGCCGATATTCGGGCGACCTACGTGTAAGAGTTGTTCAAACGCAGGTTGGCTGCCATTGATGGCAAGGTCTTCAGGACCGCGAATGGTTTTCATGCCGTGGTTTCCTCGTTGGAAGCGTTGGACAGGTCGGACAGGCGAACCTTGAGGTGTTCCGGCGGCAGGCCGGCGCACCAGCGTTGCCACATCAGGCGGAACGCGTGCTCGGCGCCGGCCGCGGTAATGCCGGGATAACCGACGAGCGAGTTGGTGAAACGCTCACGCATGCTGGCGCGCATTGCCGCCAGCGCGGACAGGTTCCCGGACAGGAAGACGCCCAGCTTGATATAGGTGTCCTCATCGGGGGCGACGAAGGAGCTCAGTCCGAGGTGGGCGAGGTAGAAGGCCACCGACTGGCTCGGGTTGGTTGGCCCCATGGTACACAAGGTCGGCACGCCCATCCAGAGCGCGTGGGCGATCGTGGTCGAGCCCGTATAGGGGAAGGGGGTCAGGCAGAGATCGACTTCATGATGTTGCGCCAGGTAGTCACGCATTTTGGCGCGGGGACGAAGGATCACGCGGCTGCGGTCGATTCCCTCTTCTTCGAACCAGCCGAGCATCCTGGCCGCGCCATCGTCGTTGGCAATACCGCCCAGCAGCATTTTCGAGTCAGGAACTGCACGCAATAATTTTGCCCATTGCGTCACGACTTCGCGGCTGACCTTGTTCAGGCGGTGAAAACTCCCGAAGGTCAGGTAGCCATTGCGTAAAGCCGGCAGCTCGTTCACCGGTGGGGCTACCGGGTCGGGCATGAAGGGGGCGACCAAGGGAATGCGGGCAATTTTTTCGGAAAACTGGCTTTCGTAACGTCCCTCGGGCAGGCGAAACGCGTCGGCCATGTAGTAATCCATGGTTTTCAAGCCTGTCGTACCGGCATAGCCGATCCAGCTGACCTGCACCGGTGCGGGCTTCCTGCCGAACAGCGCCAGGCGGTTATGCAGTGAATGGCTGGACAGGTCGATCAGGATGTCGATTCCGTCTGCCCTGATCTTGCTCGACGCTGCCTCATCGTCGAGCCCGGCGATCGAATGCCAGTGCGCGATGTGGCCGCGCAGTCGCTCGGTCGCCTCATCTTCGATCGTGCCGTTGCTATAGACGTGCAGGCTCAGCTGCGTGCTGTGCTTGAGCACCTCGAAGACCGGCTCGATGAAGCTGGTGACGGCGTGATTGTAGAGGTCGGCCGAAACGAAGCCGATGCGCAGGCAGCGCGCGGGATCGCGATCGTTCGCATGTGCTTCCCAGCTGGGCGCATCCCAGCGTTCGCCGAATCCCAGGTGGGCGCGTGTCAGCTCGACCGGGTCCGTGGTGGTGTGGCTCAACATGAACAACATCGTGCTGTACATGCCGCTCTTGCGGGGAGCGAGCTCCGTCGCGCGCCTGGCAAGACGTACAGCCTCTTTACCTTGCCCGAGTTCGAAGCAGGTAAAGGCGAGCGAACCGAGGGCGTCCAGGTGGTCGGGCGCGATCCGCAGCGCCTGCTCGAACATGTCACGGGCCGCCTGTAGCTGCTTCAGCTTGAGCAAGGCCACGCCCATGGCGCTGATGACGTCCGGATCGCCCGGCTTGAGCGCGAGCGCCTGCCGGTAGATGGCTTCCGACGCCTCGTCCTGCTTGAGCCGGCGCAGGCAGCGGCCCAGCTGGAGCAGGGTGTCCACATGGTCCGGATACAGCGCGAGCACGCGCCGGTAGGCATCGGCGCCTGCCGCGTCGCCGGACAAGGCGTGCTGCGCCTTTGCCAGGCAAAAATGCAGCGCTGGATCGTCCGGAAACAGTGCCAGGCCGCGTTCGGCACTGGCTGCGGCGTCTTCGAACTGCCTGGTGTCGTACAGTGCGGCGCTCAGGCCCCGGTGCAGCGCCGCATTCCTTTCCTGGGCAAGCAATCCGCGGCGATACGCGTCAATGGCTTGCGCAGGCTTTTCAAGCGCATGCAGGGCAGTCGCAAGCGTCTCATGCAGCGACGTCAGGCGAGGGTTGAGTTGAAGCGCCTTACGCTGGCTGGCGACAGCCTCATCGAGCTGGCCAAGTTCCTGCAGCTCCAGGCCGAGCAGCGCATGCGCGTGCGCGTCCAGCGGAGTGGCGCGGACGGCGCGCCGGCATTTCTCCAGCTTGGTCAACTGCACGGCATTCTTGGCGCGTGCCTTCATGATGCTTTCCTCATTGGGAGCAGGGAAAGGGGGGGCGATGCCAGGAGTGCCCCGGGATTATTGTTAGGACCGATGACGAACTTCATTGCAGAGTGTCCAGAAAAGGGAAGAACTTCGGCTTTAATGCCGCACGGAAAGTTTTACCTGGATTGTACCTGCTGTTTTTTCCCTTGCGGATGAGAAGGCAGGGAACAGGCTGAATGAGGGGATGCAGACCAAGATATCTCGTCTCAAGCGTGGGTCAGGCGCAACAGGTGGACAGCGGCGCCCGCGCCGGGCGGCGGGGCGCCGAATCGAAGGGAGGAGGCGATCCAATAACGCATTGCGAGTCTGGCATCGCGATACCGATGCCGACCGCAATGGTAGTTCCGAAACCGGCGTGTCAGTAAAAACCCATACACGGCGAGGCCGCTTGTCGAGCGACAGGCGGCCGCATCGGAATGAGGTTCACTCCTTGTTCTTCCGATAGAACTGGGCAGGTGAGCCGTACCACACTTCGTTATCGGGCACGTCATGCCGGACCTGAGAACACGCGCCGATTTCGGCATTGGCGCCGATCGTCACGCCAGGCATGATGACGACGTTCGCACCGAAGCGCGCCCCTTTTTTCAGGCGGCCGACGACCTTTTCGCTGTTCCTGCTGAGGACAGGGGTGTCGGTCACGACGAACGAGTATTTCATGATCACGTCGTCTTCGACAATCGTGCCGGCCGACAGCGTGCACCGACTACCCATCGACACATTGCTTCCGAGTTGGCAACCGTCACGGATTTCGCAATACGCCGTGAGCGAACAATGTGAGCCGATAACGACTTTCTTGCCGACCTTGGAATAGGTTCCCACCTTGCTGTTCGGACCGATCTTTGCGCCCGCCAGGATGGTGACGAAATCCTCGATCACGCAGCCGTCCGCGATCTCGACCTCGGCTTCGATGATGACGAACCGGCCGATCGACACGTTCTCTGCAATCTTCGCACTTTCTGCAATACAGCTAAAAGCCTGGGCGCTCATGTATCAATCGTCCTTTTTATCTATTTTCTTGGGTACGCCGCTCAGCCGCGTTTTCGTCGGCTGGGAGCTTTTTGCGGGCACGCCCATCAACACCAGATGAGAATCGCGAACGCTCTCGACCACGACGGCACCTGCACCGACGGTCGTATCTGCAGCCAGGGTGATCATGGGGCGGACAACGGCAGCCGAGCCAAAAAAGCAGCGCTCGCCCGTGGTGACGTTGCCTGCCAGGCTGACGTTGTTGGCGAAGTGATTGTTGGCCCCGATCGTACAGCCATGTCCTAGCTTGGTGCCGTGCGCGACCACGGTGCCATCGCCAATGAGCGTGTCCTCATTGACCGAGCCGCGGACGATGGAAATATCGCTACCTAAAAAGCAATTATTGCCAACAATGACTCCACCAATTTGCGGCTGGACGATCCGCTCGCCGCTTGCGCTATCCCACACCCAGGCAACGCCGCTGGCGCCGATTGTCGAGTGCGATTCAATGACCGTGTGTTCGCCGATAACACAGTTGTCGCCGACAACGATATGGGAAGCCAGTACAGCCCCGGTCCGGATCTCGGCCTTGCCAATGACGCAATATGGTCCGATTTCGACGCCAGGGGAAATCAGCGCTGCCGGGTCGATGATTGCGGAAGGGTGCACGCCTTTATTTACCTTGTTACCGAAATAAAAGCGCATCAGCTTATAAAATGCTATCTGCGGATGAGAAACCTTGACGACGCAATTAGAAGCATCGAACCCTTCCTCGCTCGAGCACAGAATCAGGGAATTCCTGATGTGGCCCGTGCTCGCGCCCTCGACGTAATAAATCCCGCGTTCTTCGATCTTCCTGAGGCTCTTGAATCTCAGGGAGTGCAGTTCGAGCCGGCTCGATTCGAAGGGGATGCCTAGCTCGCTCAGCGTTTCCTTGATTTGCTCAGTTGTAAAGACTTGCATCGCCGACCAGTTCCTCAATGTGGCGCCTGGCTTGTCAGTCTTGTCAGGCGGTATATCTACGTTGCATCAGCGGACCGCATTTGTCAACAAGACCCAGGACGGTTCGACGCCCTTTTAGGGTAATATGCGCAGCCCGCGAACGTCGCCGAAGCGCCGGCATCCATTCCAGCCTCGATTTTCCGGGCCCATGCGAGAACCCCTGCCTTCACCGGGGATGTCTCTGAAACGGACGTGTGATTTGATGAAAGACAGCAAGAGAAAACTTAGCGTAGCCCCCATGATGGATTGGACCGACCGCCACTGTCGCGTCTTCCATCGCCACATCACCCGTCACACCTGGCTGTACACCGAGATGGTCACCACCGGCGCCCTGGTCTACGGCGACGTCGAGCGCCACTTGCGCTACAACGAGCTGGAGCACCCCATCGCGCTGCAGCTGGGCGGCAGCGACCCGGCCGACCTGGCGAAAAGCGCCAAGCTGGGCGAGCAGTGGGGCTATGACGAGATCAACCTGAACTGCGGTTGCCCGTCCGAACGGGTGCAGAAGGGCGCCTTCGGCGCCTGCCTGATGGGGGAGCCGCAACTGGTGGCAGACTGCGTCAAGGCGATGCGCGACGCGGTGTCGATCGACGTCACGGTCAAGCACCGGATCGGCATCGACTACAACGAGGAATACGGCTTCGTGCGTGACTTCATCGGCACCATTGCCGACGCCGGCTGTCAGACCTTCATCGTTCACGCCCGCAATGCCGTGCTGAAGGGGCTGTCGCCGAAGGAAAACCGCGAGATTCCGCCGCTGCGCTATGAAGTCGCCTACCAGCTCAAGCGCGAGTTCCCGGCACTGGAAATCATCATCAATGGCGGCATCAAGACGGATGAGGAGATCGCCCAGCATCTGCAGCATGTGGACGGCGTCATGCTGGGCCGCGAGGCTTATCACAACCCCTGGGTCATGGCGACCTGGGACCGCTTGTTCTACGGCGATACCAGCGCGCCCATGAAGACCCGGGTACAAGTCCTGGAAGCGATGCTTCCTTATATCGCCGAGCAACTGCGCCTGTATGGCCAGCATGGCCTCAAGCTGAACAGCATCACCCGCCACATGCTGGGCATCATGACCGGCTTGCCCGGGGCGCGCGCCTTCCGCCAGATGCTGTCCGATCCCAAGAAGCTGGCCGGTGCCGATCCCATGCTGTTGCTGGAGGCGGCCGGGCGCATGCCTGCCGTTGCCTGAGCCGGCATCCTGGCCTTGTTCTCCCACTAAAGGCGTACTTCGGTACGCCTTTTTAGTTTCTTGTCGGCAAATTGATACATTTCCTTGTCGGATTGTATAGCCATGTTCCGAAATGCTTGCCGTGCGGCAAGCCTGCACGCATAATTTCTTTCACTACCTCACACGTTGAAACGCATCAACACTGTTGTTGAGCTGAAACAGTTCGATGACGGCGGTCGATTTCGACTTTCCGGGCGGAATTTTTGATTTATCCTGTCGGAAATACTCATAGCTCATAACGATCTATGAAAACGCGTCGCACGGCGCCAGGATCCGGGCGAATTCGATCAATAGATGAACAGGGATGAACAGGAATGGCTTTTTTGAATAACTTGAAGGTCGGTACCCGCCTCGCACTCGGCTTTGCACTGGTGCTGGTGTTGCTGGTGGTCGTGACCGTGGTCGGCATCCTGCGCATGGCGCAGATCCAGGACCGCCTCGACAAGGTCGTGAGCGTCAGCAATGTCTCGACCGCCCTCGTGACCGACATGCGCAACAACGTCGGCGACCGCGTCGCCTCGCTGCGCGTCCTGACCCTGATGACCGACCCGGCCGACATGGAGCCGGAAATGGTCAAGTTCAAGGAACAGACCCGCAAATACGACGAAGCCCAGAAGAAACTGTCTTCGCTGTTCGCGGCCCATGCCAGCGACAAGGAAAAGGCACTGCTGGCCCAGGTCAAGGAATTCGAGGGCGCCGCCATGCCGGCCATCGCCAAGGCATCGGAACTCTACCTGGCCAACAACGCGATGGACGCCACCCGCGTCATGATCCGCGAAGTGCGTCCGGTGCAGAAGAAGTGGACCGAGGCACTGGACCAGCTGGCCCTGCTGGAAGAAAAGCAGAACGCCCAGAGCAAGGCGGACGCCCAGTCGGAATTCGAGAACGCCCGTAACTTCATGATCGTCCTGCTGCTGGCCGCCGTCGCCATGGGTGTCGTCGCAGCCTGGCTGATCTCGCGCAGCCTGCGCAAGCAGCTCGGCGGCGAACCGGCCTATACCGCCAAGATCGCCGCCAGCATCGCCCACGGCGACCTGGCCGTGGCGATCGAGACCGAAGAATCGGACCGCGGCAGCCTGCTGGTCGAAATGAAAGAAATGCGCAACAGCCTGGTCGGCATCGTCGAACAGGTGCGTCGCGGCACCGAGACCATCGGTACCGCCTCGCGTGAAATCGCAGCCGGCAACATCGACCTGTCCTCGCGTACCGAACTGCAGGCCAGCTCGCTGGAAAAGACCGCGTCGGCCATGGAAGAACTGACCTCGACCGTCAAGCAGAACGCCGACAACGCCCGCCAGGCCAACGCCCTCGCCGCAACCGCATCGGACGTGGCCCGCAAGGGTGGTGAAGTGGTGTCCCAGGTGGTCGGCACCATGGGCGAGATCAACAGCTCGGCCAGCAAGATCTCCGACATCATCGGCGTGATCGACGGCATCGCCTTCCAGACCAACATCCTGGCGCTGAACGCCGCGGTGGAAGCCGCCCGTGCCGGCGAACAGGGCCGCGGCTTCGCAGTCGTGGCATCGGAAGTGCGCAACCTGGCCCAGCGTTCGGCTGCGGCGGCGAAAGAGATCAAGACCCTGATCGGCGACTCCGTCGAGAAGGTCGAGCGCGGCAGCAAGCTGGTCGGCCAAGCCGGCGTGACGATGGATGAAGTGGTGACGAGCGTGAAGCGCGTGACCGACATCATGAGCGAAATCGCCAACGCCAGCGCCGAGCAGAGCGCCGGTATCGAACAGGTCAACCTCTCGATCATCGAGATGGACAGCATGACCCAGCAGAACGCCGCCCTGGTGGAAGAGGCCGCTGCCGCCGCGCAGAGCCTGCAGGACCAGGCGGGCGAACTGGCCCGCGTCGTCAGCATCTTCAAGCTGAGCGAGGGCGAGCAGTACCAGGCTGAGGCCTCTGCCCCGGCCGTAACCGGCACCGCCGTCGTGGTGCGCCCGGCCGCCGCCAAGCGTCCGGCACCGGCCCTCAAAAAGCCGGCGGTGAAGAAGCCGGCAGCACCAGGCAAGGCCGCGGCTGCGCAGGATGATGCAGCCGCACCGGCGCCGAAGGCCAGGAAAGCAGCCACCGTCGCCAGCGACGAGTGGGAAGAATTCTAAGAGAGAAGAACGCCGGCCCGCGGGCCGGCACGCAGTGAGACTGCCAACCTTAAACAAAACCTTATTGGGGAAACCATGAAAAACCTGACCGTGAAACTGATCGCTGCAATGACCCTCGCCACCGCCGCTGGCGCTACCTTCGCCGCTGAAGTGCCGGCGTCGTTCGACCCGAAGAAGTGCGCGGTCGAGTACCCGAAGGCGTCGCTGATGAACGAAGAGCAGGGCACGACCTCGGCATCGTTCCACGTCAGCGCCGACGGCACCGTGACTGAATCGAAGCTGGAAAAGTCGAGCGGTTTCAAGAACCTGGACAAGGCAGCCCTGAAAGGCCTGTCCTCGTGCAAGTTCAAGCCGGGCACCAAGGACGGCGCACCGGCAGCGACCTGGACCAAGGTCGACTACGCCTGGAAGCTGGACTAATCCCCCGTTTCTCCCAGTAAAAGCAGCCGGCATCAGCCGGCTGTTTTTTTTGGTGGTTTATGCATCAGTTACATTTTCGTAGCGGCATGTTTCGATTGTAAGAACGTATTTCATTTCTCCCGTGTGCGGTTGAGGCTGGCTATAGTGGTCTCAACACAACCGAAAGGAGAAGTACCATGAAATCGATTCTTGCCGCTACCGCAGCTGTCCTGATCAGTACCGCCGCCTTCGCGCCGGTCCAGGCCCAAGCCCAGAGCCGCACTGAAGTGATCGTGGTGCGCGAAGCACCGCCGCCAATGCGCAGGGAAGCGATCCCGAACGCCCGCCGCGGCTACGAGTGGGTGCCGGGCTACTGGAGCTATAACGGCCGCCGCTACGTGTGGGAACGCGGCCACTACGAGCGGGTGCGCAGCGGCTACGTCTACCAGCAGCCGGTGTGGCGCCAGGACCGTAACGGCTGGTACCTGGACCGCGGCGGCTGGATCCGTGACCGCGACCACCGCATGGCGCGCCGTGACCGCGACGGCGACGGCGTCCGCAACAGCCACGACCGCGATCGCGACGGCGACGGCGTCCCGAACCGCCATGACGACCGTCCGAACAATCCGACCCGCTACTAAGCATCATTCGGTAGTCACCATGAACCGCCTGCATCGCAGGCGGTTTTTTTATATGGCGAGCGTGGGCGACGGCGGTGCGTCAGTATTGTCGAGGTCGCTGCAGACGCGGTTGCGCCCATTCGCCTTGGCGCGGTACAGCAGGGCGTCGGCCTGCATCAGCAAAGCTTCCGGCTCCAGCGCCGCGCCCGGGGTGGGATGAAAGGTGCAGGCGCCGGCGCTGATGGTGGCCACGCCGGAGGGATTGTCGGCATGGCCGATACCGAGCTCCATGATGGCCAGGCGCAGGCGTTCGGCCACGTAGCGGGCGCCGATCCGGCTGGTCGACGGCAGGATTACGGCGAATTCCTCGCCGCCATAGCGCGCCGCAAGGTCGGTGGGGCGCGCCAGCCCGCCGCGCAGGGCGCCCGCGACCTGGCGCAGGCAATCGTCGCCGGCCACGTGGCCGTAGCGGTCGTTGTACTTCTTGAAGAAATCGACGTCGAGCAGCACCAGCGACAGCGGCGTGCCGGTGCGCCTGGCGCGCTTGAGTTCGAGGTGCAGCGTGTCCTCGAAATGGCGGCGGTTGGCGAGGCCGGTCAGCCCGTCCCGCGTGGCCAGCACCGTCAGCGCCTGGTTGCGTTCCTGCAGGTGCTCCTCGGCGATACGCAGTTCGGCCTCGAGCTGGTCGCGGATCATGATCTGGCGCACCAGGCGTGCCCCGACCCCCACCAGCAGGAACACGACCAGCAGGGTGGCGCCGGACAGCAGCAGGGACGACTGCTGCCACTCGGCCAGGATTTCTTCCTTGGATTGCGCGGTCGCGACGATGAGGGGCAGCTTGTCCAGGTGGCGGAAGCTGTACAGGCGCACGATGCCGTCGATCTTGGAACGCAGCATCGCGGTCCCGACAGGACCCGTCGCCCGATACGTCTGGAACACGGGACCGCTCGCGATGTTGGTGCCGATCAGTGCCTCGCTGAAGGGGCGGCGGTAGATCAGGGTGCCATCGTCGTGCGCCAGGAAGACCACCCCCTGCCTGCCCACGTCGAAGCGCTCGTAGAGATCGGCAAAGAACGCGATCTGGACCGTGCCGAGCGCCACGCCGGCAAAGCTGCCGTCGGGCTTGTCGAGGCGGCGCGACACCGGCAGGATCCAGACGCCGGTGGAGCGGCTGCGGACCGGCTTGCCGATGTGGACGGCGCGGCTGGGGTTCTTGAGGTGGTACTGGAAATACTCGCGGTCGGCGTTGTTGCCGGCAATCGGGCGCTCGAGCGAGGAGACCAGCCAGCTGCCGTCCGCGCCGTAGACGAACAGCCCGTGCAGTTCCTTCACTTCCTTCACCATGTTCCGCATGTGGCTGCGCAGGCGGTCGGACGCCGCCGGCGTGGCGCCGTCGTGCTCGACGCGTTCGACCACGCCGGCCAAGACGGTATCGACGATCCTGATGGTGCTTTCGGCCTGGGCCGCGAGGGCGCTGGCCATGTTCGAGGTCGCGGCCGCATTCTCGGCCAGCCGGCTCTGGCGTGCAGTCCAGGCGCTCCAGCCCTGGGCCGCGATCAGCAGCACGCAAAACAGGACCAGGACCCGGATGGCGTACCTGACTGCCGGGCGTTTCTTTGCCGTCAGGCGGCTGACGGGCGTCGGAGCGGCATGCTGTTGGGTCATCAGGGGCGCCACGCACGTGACAGGGTTGCCAGAACTTCAAGGATACCCATGGCGCATGGAAAAGTCGAGCAGGACCGGAAAAGCAAAAAGCCCAGTCCGGAGACTGGGCTTTGCTTGAATTCTTGGGGTGGCTGATGGGACTCGAACCCACGACAACAGGAATCACAATCCTGGACTCTACCAACTGAGCTACAGCCACCATTGTCTTGCTTACTTCTTGTCTGCCTCGCTGTTTCCGAGACAGAACAAGATTATACAAAGGTCTTCCCGAACTGGCAAATTTAAATGTGCGTCCCTGCCGGGTTCGACATCGTTGCCCCCAGCGCGACCTCGTGCACGGCCAATACCTGGCCCAGCAGACTGGCGAAAGCGGCGCTCAGCGCAGCGCCGCTCGCGCTGGTAAAACCGGTCAGGCGTGCCGCTTCGCCGCCGGCAGGGCGCAGCAGCCCCGCCGCCTCGAGCAGGCGAGCGAGCTGGCGTGCCACGGCCTCGCCCGTGTCGATCAGCGTGACCTCGCCATCGGTATGCCGGCGAATCACGCGCTCGATCGATGCCTGCACCAGCGGATAGTGGGTGCAGCCGAGCACCAGGGTGTCGGCACCCTGGGCCAGCAGCGGCGCGATATAGCGTTCCAGCATCGCCTCGAGCGCCGGAGAGCCGGGCTCGCCGAACTCGATCTGGTCGGCCAGGCCCACGCAGGGCTGCAGCAGGAAGCGGGCACCCGTCGCTTCCACGATCTGGTCGCGCAGCAGCAGGAATTTTTCGCCGGAGAGGGTGCGCTCGGTGGCCAGTACGCCGACGGTGCCCTTGCGGGTACTTGCCGCGCCCGGTTTCAGGCCCGGTTCGACGCCGACGATCGGCATGTCGGGATAGCGCTCGCGCAGGACGCGCACGGCGGCGACGGTGGCGGTATTGCAGGCCACGACCAGCGCCTTGGCGCCGCGCGCCGCCAGGAAGGCGCCAATTCCCAGCACACGCTCGATGAGCACGTGTTCGGGCTTGTCGCCATACGGGGCGAATGCGGTGTCGGCGAAATACAGGAGGTGTTCGTTCGGCAGCTGCGCCTGGATGTGGCGCAGCACCGAAAGGCCGCCGACGCCCGAGTCGAAGATGCCGACCGGGGCGCCAGGGGAGGGGGGAGATGTGGTCATGGTTGAAAGCGCAGGCGTGTCATCGGATGATTCGCCCGCGCATCATCACGCGGCGGTGACCGGGATGCCCTTGAGCGACTCGATCTTGGCCGACCATTCCTTCGGGCCGGTGTTGTGCACCGAGGTGCCGGTCGAATCGACGGCCACGGTGACCGGCATGTCGGTCACGTCGAACTCGTAGATCGCTTCCATGCCCAGGTCTTCGAAGCCGACCACCTTGGCCGACTTGATGGCCTTCGACACCAGGTAGGCCGAGCCGCCGACCGCCATCAGGTAGGCCGACTTGTGCTTCTGGATCGATTCGATCGCCGCCGGGCCGCGCTCGGCCTTGCCGATCATCGAGATCAGGCCGGTCTTCTCCAGCATCATGTCGGTGAACTTGTCCATGCGGGTCGCGGTGGTCGGGCCTGCCGGGCCGACGACTTCATCGCCCACCGGGTCGACCGGGCCGACGTAGTAGATCACGCGGTTGGTGAAGTCCACCGGCAGCTGCTCGCCCTTGGACAGCATGTCCTGGATGCGCTTGTGCGCGGCGTCGCGGCCGGTCAGCATCTTGCCGTTCAGGAGCAGGGTCTGACCCGGCTTCCAGGAAGCGACTTCCTCTTTGGTGAGGGTGTTGAGGTCGACGCGCTTCGATTTCTCGGTGTCCGGGGTCCACTGCACGTCCGGCCAGGTCGACAGCGCCGGCGGTTCGATGTAGGCCGGGCCCGAGCCGTCCAGCACGAAGTGGGCGTGGCGGGTGGCGGCGCAGTTCGGGATCATCGCCACCGGCTTCGAGGCCGCGTGGGTCGGGTACATGTTGATCTTCACGTCCAGCACGGTGGTCAGGCCGCCCAGGCCCTGGGCGCCGATGCCCAGCGCATTGATCTTGTCGCACAGTTCGATACGCAGTTCTTCCAGCTTGTTCTGCGGGCCGCGCTGCTTGAGCTCGTACATGTCGATGTCGTCCATCAGCGACTCTTTCGCCATCAGCATCGCCTTCTCGGCGGTGCCGCCGATGCCGATGCCCAGCATGCCCGGCGGGCACCAGCCGGCGCCCATCAGCGGCACGGTCTTCATGACCCAGTCCACCAGCGAATCGGACGGGTTCAGCATCACGAACTTGGTCTTGTTTTCCGAACCGCCGCCCTTGGCCGCCACTTTCACGTCGACGGTGTCGCCTTCGACCAGTTCCATGTGGACCACGGCCGGGGTGTTGTCCTTGGTGTTCTTGCGTTCGAAGTGCGGGTCGGCCACGATCGAGGCGCGCAGCTTGTTGTCCTCGAAGGCGTAGGCACGGCGCACGCCTTCGTTGACGGCGTCGGTGACGGTGCCGGTGAAGCCTTCGAAGCGGACGCCCATGCCGATCTTCAGGAACACGTTGACGATGCCGGTGTCCTGGCAGATCGGACGCTTGCCTTCGGCGCACATGCGCGAGTTGGTCAGGATCTGGGCGATGGCGTCCTTCGCGGCCGGGCTTTGCTCGGTCTCATACGCGCGCGCCAGGTGCTGGATATAGTCGGCCGGGTGGTAGTAGCTGATGTACTGGAGGGCTGCTGCGACCGATTCGATGAGGTCGCTCTGGGTGATAACGGTTGCCATATAGTTCTCGATCAGGAGGAATTAATGTTTTGCGTGCGTGGTCATGACGATGCGGTCGGTGTAGGCGATGGCGATCGCCGATACCAGGAAGGCGCAGTGGATGAGGGTTTGCCACATCATCGTATCGGTGTTCGGGTAGTTCGCCGCGTTGATGAAGGTCTTCAGCAGGTGGATCGACGAGATGCCGATGATCGCCATCGCCAGCTTGGTTTTGAGTACCGAGGCGTTCACGTGGGACAGCCATTCGGGCTGGTCCGGGTGGCCTTCGAGGTGCATGCGCGAGACGAAGGTCTCGTAGTCGCCGACGATGACCATGATTAACAGGTTCGAGATCATGACCACGTCGATCAGGCCGAGCACCACCAGCATGATCGTGGTTTCGGTCAGCTTGGTCGGACGCGGCGCACCAGGCACGGTGACGGCATCCAGGATGTGGGCGAGCGACGGCGCATTGCCCATCGCCGCACCGATCAGGTCCTTGAGCTCGACCCAGAAGTGGAACACGTAGACGCACTGCGCCAGGATCAGGCCGAGGTACAGCGGCAGCTGCAGCCAGCGGCTGGCAAAGATCAGGCTATTGAGTGGAGTAAGCTTTTTTGCTTCGGTTGGGGGAATTAACTGCGCCATCGGGATGCGGACTCCTGGATGCTGGACAAATACAGCCGAGCATTTTACACCCGTCTAAGGCTCCTTGCGGCTTACTTCGCCCCTGAGCGGCAAGGTTGGTAGAATGGCATTCGATGAGAAGCCTGCTGTAAGGGCTCAGTAAGCGAGCGCCCCTAAGGTGTTCAGTAAAAACCTTACTACTATGGAGACGATGATGGCCGAGAACGAGACCAAGCAAGAAGAATTCACCCTGCAGGAAAACCGCGTGTTCCCACCGCCGGCGGCGTTCGCCGGCAAGGCTGCGATTTCCGGCATGGAAGCCTACGAAAAGCTGTGCGCCGAAGCCGCCAGCGACTACGAGGGCTTCTGGGCGCGCCTGGCGCGTGAAAACATCGACTGGCACAAGCCGTTCACCACCACCCTCGACGAATCCAGTGCACCGTTCTATAAATGGTTCGCCGACGGCCAGCTGAACGCCTCGTACAACAGCCTCGACCGCAATCTCACGAACGGCAATGCCGACAAGACCGCCATCATCTTCGAGGCGGACGACGGCACCGTCACCCGCGCCACCTACCGCGAGCTGCATGCCCGCGTCTGCCAGTTCGCCAACGGCCTGAAGTCGCGCGGCATCCAGAAGGGCGACCGCGTCATCATCTACATGTCGATGTCGATCGAAGGCGTCGCCGCAATGCAGGCCTGCGCCCGCATCGGCGCCACCCACTCGGTGGTGTTCGGCGGCTTCTCGGCGAAGTCGCTGCAGGAACGCATCATCGACGCCGGCGCCGTCGCCGTTATTACTGCCGACGAGCAGCTGCGCGGCGGTAAGTCGCTGCCCCTGAAGGCCATCGTCGACGAGGCGCTGGCGATGGGCGGCTGCACCACCATCCGCGACGTCATCGTCTACAAGCGCACCGGCGGCAACATCAACTTCCAGGAAGGCCGCGACCTCTGGCTGCACGACCTGGTCGACCAGCAGCCGACCCAATGCGAGCCGGAGTGGGTGGACGCGGAACACCCGCTGTTCATCCTCTACACCTCGGGCTCGACCGGTACGCCGAAGGGCGTGCAGCACGCGACCGGCGGCTTCCTGCTGTGGGCCGCGCTGACCATGAAGTGGACCTTCGACATCAAGCCGGACGACGTCTACTGGTGCACGGCCGACATCGGCTGGGTCACCGGCCACAGCTATATCGCCTACGGCCCGCTGGCTGTCGGCGCCACCCAGGTGGTGTTCGAAGGCGTGCCGACCTATCCGCACGCCGGCCGCTTCTGGGAAACCATCGCCAAGCACAAGGTCTCGATCTTCTACACCGCGCCGACCGCGATCCGTTCGCTCATCAAGGCCTCCGACGTCGACGAGAAGGTGCACCCCAAGAATTTCGACCTGTCGAGCCTGCGCCTGCTGGGTTCGGTCGGCGAGCCGATCAATCCGGAAGCCTGGATGTGGTACTACAAGAACGTCGGCCAGGAACGCTGCCCGATCGTCGACACCTTCTGGCAGACCGAGACCGGCGGCCACATGATCACCCCGCTGCCGGGCGCGACCCCGCTGGTGCCGGGCTCGTGCACGCTGCCGCTGCCGGGCATCATGACCGCGATCGTGGATGAAGCCGGCAACGACGTGCCGAACGGGCAGGGCGGCATCCTGGTCGTCAAGCGTCCATGGCCGTCGATGATCCGCACCATCTGGAACAACCCGGACCGCTTCCGCACCAGCTACTTCCCGGAAGAATTGGGCGGCAAGTACTACTTGGCCGGTGACGGCGCGGTGCGCAACAAGGACACCGGCTACTTCACGATCACGGGCCGCATCGACGACGTGCTGAACGTCTCGGGCCACCGCATGGGCACGATGGAAATCGAATCCGCGCTGGTGGGTCACCCGCTGGTTGCGGAGGCGGCGGTGGTTGGCAAGCCGGACGAGACCACCGGCGAGTCGATCTGCGCCTTCGTGGTGCTGAAGCAGGCCCGTCCGAGCGGTGACGACGCGAAGAAACTGGCGACCGAGTTGCGTAACTGGGTGGGCAAGGAAATCGGCCCGATCGCCAAGCCGAAGGAAATCCGCTTTGGCGACAACCTGCCGAAGACCCGCTCCGGCAAGATCATGCGCCGCCTGCTGCGCGTGCTGGCCAAGGGCGAGACCATCACCCAGGACGTGTCGACCCTGGAAAACCCTGCAATCCTGGAGCAGCTGAAAGAAACCGCTTAAGTCGGCTTCACGTCTGTCGTGCGCGCCCGCTTCCTCGCGAGAGGGGCGGGCTTTTTTGTGTTTTGAATTTTTACTAGCCAGCCTAAAAACCGTCGCTCCGGCGAAGGCCGGAGCCTAATTTCCCCGCCGAAGTCGCGAACGGGAACCGACCAGTATCAGGACGACGACAGCACGAAGGTATTCCCGTCCGGATCCTTGAACTTCGCGAACGAGCCCCAGGGCTGCACAGTCGGCGGCTCGACGAACTCGACGCCGCGCTGGCTCAGCTGGCGGTAAGTCGCTTCCACGTTATCGCAGGCAAACGAGCCGTTGAAGAAGCTGCCGATACGGTCTTCCTGGCCGTCCGGCGTGAACAGCACGACGCGCGTGCCGGACGAGCCGATGCGCAGCTCGATCCAGCGCTTGCCCGGACCCATGGGCTGGTCGGTGGCGATGTCGAAGCCGAGTTGTTCGGTGTAGAAGGCGAGGGCGCGGTCCTGGTCCGAAACCGGGATGCTGACGAATTTCAGTTGGGTGATCATGGTGGTTCGTGGTGGTTCGTGGTGGTTGTCGTGGCAAGCATTATCGTGGCAGACTCGCGGCTGCATGTAATTTTAATTACTATAGTATTCATGACTACCCGCCGTTGTTCGCTCGATGCCTACGTGTTCGAGGTCCTGATGCCCGACCTGGTCGGCCACGACCGCCGTCCCGCCGCCTTTGTCGTTTATCTCTACCTGCTTACCAGCGCGGAGGCGCTCGGCCGCGACCAGGTGCCGGCCAGCCTGCAGACGATTGCGGTCAAGACAGGACTGTCGAAGTCGGCGGTGCAGGTGGCGCTGCGTCACCTGAAGCGGCGTGGACTGGTCGGGGAGGACGAGGTGGGCACGCAGGTGAACCCGGTGCGGCAGGTGCTGCGGCCGTGGCGCCGGCGCTGGCCGGCCGAAGCAGCGTCGTGAGTGTTGTCGGAACAGTCTTGTATAGAAGAGAATCCTTGTTATAATAGGCGGCTTCGTGGATACACGAGACCCATCAGGAGAGATGGATGAGTGGTTTAAGTCGCACGCCTGGAAAGCGTGTGTAGGTTCATAGCCTACCGGGGGTTCGAATCCCCCTCTCTCCGCCAGGAAACAAAAGAAAGGCCACCCACCGGGTGGCCTTTTTTTGTTGCCTGGCGGAGAGAAGCAGAGCCCCTGCGGGCTCTGCGTGGGGGATTCGAAGCCTTGCGCGTACTTCGCGCAAGGGCGGCCCGCGGTACGTGGGCGAATCCCCTGCTTGAGCGGCCGCGAACAGGGCAGAAACCCATGGCCACCGTCCGACGCAGGGTCACGTCCGACGCAGGGTCACGACGCAGGGTCAGGTCTGACATTCAGACACGACCTCTGCCTTAACTCCAATCCGGACGCAGGGTCAGCGAACTACGAGGCAGGGTCAGGCCGACACTCATGTAGGTATGGCGGCGATGGTGTGCTTATGCCGTAGAGGTCGTGTCTAATTGTCAGACCTGACCCCTACCATGTAGAGGTCGTGTCTAATTGTCAGACCTGACCCCTACCATGCTCTCCGCACGCTCTGGTGGATGTACGCTTTCGGCGGGTGGGGTAGGGTATTTGTCTCGTCGTGCCATCTTCGCTCCTTGAAGTTGACAGAATAGACTGGGAAGGGGCTTTCAACAACCCTTGTCTGCGCAAGTGGCTAGGTTACCCACCGCGCCGCTCGCTCTTGCCCTGCTCATGGGGCGGCGAGCGGCGCCGTGGATAACCTTTTACGTATGCCTCAAATTGCAATTACCCATGAGTTTCATCCGGAGGAAGAATTCGATCTAGCCAAAAAGCGGCGGAGAGCTTAGGCCCATCTTTGAGCATTGGATCAACTAGGAAGCGCTTAAGCGCGTCCCGAAGACAACTTTTTCCTATCTCTGCATGTTCCACAATCAAATTCGAGTTCGTCGAGCTCATGTTTAGACCCCCATGGACAACTTTATTACGTGTCACCTGGACGCTTTTCAAAGATTCGTATCTTTTACGGCGTGATGAGGGTGAATCGAGATACGCATAGTTCAGTGCTACTCTGAACGACAATTCTCCTATATCGCTAGGGTTTAATATAACTTCCAGTCCTATGATGCTATCGAGCAACGCATCAACTGGCGATAGTCGATGTTCCGAATCTAACAATCTCCCTGCCGCAATTATTACTTCACTTCGTTTGCATTCTTTTAACGACTTGTAAATTGACAAGAGCTCTTCTATATCAGGCAGGTTAATTTCAAAAGATGCATGCGGATGTAATTGGATGGGGGCGCTAGTTGTTGTTCCGCCAAGATCGATTGCACTGTTGTCCGTGAATGTTGAAGTTAGAAATGCGTTCGCACGTCCAGGTTTTAGGACATGTAGGGCGAGCATTAGATGAATAACTTCCTCATGCATATTATTGGCTTCATACGGCAGAGGAGTTGAATCGCTAGAAAATTTCAGAGGAAGATCGACAAGCTTTTCAATGCATGATGTAACACCATACCTTAACGGGTCATTAGCCGAGGTGCTGTATATATCATGGCTGCCTAACTCAGTAAGCTCTCCAACGGTAAGTTTTCTCAGAACCAAATTATCGTCTAGCTGAATTTCGGTTATCTCATCCGGTAAAGATATCCCAGATAATGCAGTGACCATTCTGCAGGTAAGGCAATCCTTATCTAAGATTTCGGAGAAATTACTTAGTGCCTCAGCGATCAGTGTCGATATATCTTTCGTTGATTGGTTGGCTTCCATAAATTTCAGCCATCCAATAACGAGGTTCTCGACCTCCATTTTTCTTGAGCTTCCTGGTGTCGCCATATAGTTTAGGAGCACAGGTGAATATTTACCGATCGCCTCTTCAAGCTGCGCTATATGGCAACATTGATTTACTATTCCGTAGAATTTCCCCGTAGTGCCAACTCCGCGATAAGGTTCGATATGAATCGTCGCACTTCCATTGCCCTGTGGCCTTACAGTGCGCCGCTGGTCAATAAGCGCTTGTGACATCCATTTTGGAAAGAGCTCGTGCAAACAAGCAGACGCGGCAATCTGGATCGGTTCTGGAAGGAGCATAAGAATTTTTTGTGTATCGAAAGATGCGCTATAGGACAGGCCCGCGCTAAATTATTAAGGGAGTCGATATCGTCAGTTCACGAACTTTAATAGCGCTTGAAAAGCATTGTAACTCACTGATTAGCAACAATATATCTATATACCGTTGGTTGGTTCATAGCCTACCGGGGGTTCGAATCCCCCACGCAGAGCCCCTGCGGGCTCTGCGTGGGGGATTCGAAGCCTTGCGCGTACTTCGCGCAAGGGCGGCCCGCGGTACGTGGGCGAATCCCCTGCTTGAGCGGCCGCGAACAGGGCAGAAACCCATGGCCACCGTCCGACGCAGGGTCACGTCCGACGCAGGGTCACGACGCAGGGTCAGGTCTGACATTCAGACACGACCTCTGCCTTAACTCCAATCCGGACGCAGGGTCAGCGACCTACGAGGCAGGGTCAGGCCCGACACTCATGTAGGTATGGCGGCGATGGTGTGCTTATGCCGTAGAGGTCGTGTCTAATTGTCAGACCTGACCCCTACCATGTAGAGGTCGTGTCTAATTGTCAGACCTGACCCCTACCATGCTGCGAGAACGCGGGTTTTTTGTTTCTTGAGCGTAAACGCTCAAATGCATCTTCATCGATACATCTTTATTCATTGCACGGGCTATGGCACTAAAGCTGCACGTTGCAGATAACTAACAGTGCTCCAGATTCAAGACAAGTTTGGATTAACGGAACTGATTGATTTCGCATATCCAGCTTCCTATCAGGGGCGCATGAAATAAATCCGATAAATTTTCTTGATTAAAGCAAGGAGTGCGAGGCCACTGATGAACGACGCTCATCTACAGACTCCAGAGTGAAATTTCGAGAGAATCTTTGCGAGTGCTTCAATGTAGGATAAGTAGGAGAATTCCTACAGGAATCCGACCTGCGTTGTCCTGACGCCGGCGGACTTTGACCTCCGAACATATGAAACAGGCTGCAGTCTCCTCGTCTTCTCGTGACGATTCGCACGTTCATGGCGCCAACAAATTGTTTCTCGTCGTGTTATGGCTGTTGCTGGCAACGGCGGTAGGACTCTCATTTGTTCATGAAACTCTTCTGTTAGCACTTGCGGTCGGTACGCCACTCGCATTGTTTCCTACAATTCTGATAGTCAGCGTTCCGGACAAGCTGATCACGCGACTGGCGGTTGCCGTGGCTCTGATGCTGTTCTGCGCGCTCCACATCCACCAAATGCATGGGATGACTGAACTGCATTTCGGTATCTTTGTCCTGCTTGCCTTCCTGGTTTGTTACCAGGACTGGCGCGTCATTATTGCCGCGGCTGCAACTGCGGCGGTACACCACCTTTCATTCAACTACCTGCAGGAGTGGGGCTATCCTGCGATGTGCTTCACGCGCCCGGGGATCGGCATGGTGTTGCTGCATGCGGTGTACGTCGTCATTGAGGCCGCCGTCCTAGGCTATGTGGCAGTTCGTCTGCAACGGGAAACCACCACAGTCAGGCATGGGGCCGATCTCCTGCAAGAGACCTTGAGAACGATGCATGAAAGCGCGGATAAGGTTGCCGAGGGCATGCACCTGATTGCGCAAACCTCGAGCGCGATCGCGTGCAGTAGCGAGGACCTGTCGGTCAAAGCGACGACGCAGGCAGCACGTTTGGAACAAGCATCCAACTCGATCGAAACACTGGCGATAACCGTCAAGCGCAATGTTGAGCATACAGGCCAGGCAAACGAACTGGTTTCTTCGGCATCGAGCATGGCCATCAAAGGCGGTGAAGTAGTTGCCAATGTCGTGCAAACGATGAACTCGATCCAGGCCAGTTCACGCAAGATCGAAGACATCATCAGCGTCATCGATGGCATCGCTTTCCAGACAAACATCCTGGCATTGAACGCCGCGGTCGAGGCGGCACGCGCAGGTGAACAGGGACGCGGTTTTGCCGTGGTCGCATCCGAGGTACGCAACTTGGCTCAGCGAAGCTCTCAGGCCGCAAAGGAAGTCAGGCAATTGATCAACGATTCCACATCGCAGGTGAGTGCCGGAGGGCGCTTGGTCGATGAGGCTGGCCACGCAATGAATGACATCGTTGACTCGGTTGGGCAGGTAGCGCAAATTATGACCGCCATCGCTGGCGCCAGCCAGGAGCAGCGCGATGGTATCGAACAGATGATAGAGACGATCCAGGAGATCGAGCAGACGACCCGGCAGACAGTCCTTCTGGTGGAGCAAAGCTCAGTTGCGGTGGAGTCGATGTGTGAGCACGCTTCATCGGCGAAGCGGGCCGTGGGCGCGCTCCGGCATCAGGATCCAGTGATACGTCGTGCATTGAACGATGAAACGCCGATTACGTCAGCACTGTTGCAATGAAGTGTACACAGCGTAGCGAAAGCGTCTTTTCAACAGTGCAAGAGAGCAGAACGGGTGGCGCACGCCTTGCAGGAGTTGTAGCAATGCCGGCAACGCTGATTTATACCCAAAACTCATTAGACGGTCTGGATCGAGACTTGTTTGTCTCTAATCATGGTCGCATGTCGCGCTTCAGAGTAGGGAGCCAATGCAATGCGGCCGTGATATGGGCGAATCGCGCCCGAACTGCCAAGAAATGGGCAGAAGCCATTACGTCTACGATGATCATCAATTTCCGTCATACAAAACACGAATAACCGCGTAGTACGTCAGCACGAAGCGGCTGTTAAGATATTCATTTTTTTTATCGCTGAGATCAGAAATAGCGATTGGATTAATGTCTCGTAATGTCCTAAGCTGTCTCCATTGCTCAACGCTTCCCAATTCAAGGACATCACATGAACGCCGCCATCGCCATCCCAACCAATCCCGACTTCTCGATCGCTTTCCGCCTGGTTGCCCGTCGTCTCCTGGCCACGCTGCGTCGCTCCATCGAACTGTCCGGCGAGTCCCACCTAGTCAAGGGTTCGCGCTACCTGTAATCCTTATCCAAAGACGCGCACCGCAGTCATCGGTGTGCATCTGCCGCGTCTCCGACTTGCCGGCGCCCCCTGCGACACCGCGGGACCGGCAGTACTCCGTCCCGTTTCACCCCCCGCATACCCAGCCAGGCCCTGGCGCCTAATTGTTTTACGCCCGCCCCATGCACCAGTTGTCGGAACTTCACCACCCCCATATGCCATTCGCGTAAATATACGGTGACTCGACCAGAAGTAAGTGCTAAATTGCTACTTTCTTGGCAAAAAGCCATTTACTCAGCGTTACTTTCTATAGGGGGAGAGCAACGATGGACGAGGCAGCATTCGAGCAGATGAAGCAGGCGAAGGAGTACTTCCACGCCACTGTGATGACGATTCCTGGTGTGCACGGCACCAGCATCGGCGTAAAGCGCGTCAGGGGCCAGCCAACCGGCCAGTTGGCGATCTGCGTCCATCTCACCCGAAAACGAGCGCCGTCCTCGATCCCTCCCGACGAACGGATCCCGCTCGACGTCGACGGCTTCCCGACCGACGTGATCGAGCATGCGCCCATCATCCGCTGCGAAGCCAAGTCCGAACGGCGCGCCATGTACGAGGACAGCAGCAAGTACCGCCCGCTCGTCGGCGGTACCAAGCTCAGCGCCGGCTATTCCTTCGGCACCCTCGGCTGCATCGTCAGGAAGCCCGACGGCAGCTGTTACGCGCTGTCCGCCGCCCACGTGCTGGGCGAGATCGGCAGCACCGTCTACCAGCCAGCCAAGGCCAAGTGCGACGAGATCGGCGCGACGGTCACGGTGCAGGAATGCTCGCAGATGGATGCCGCCATCGCGAGCCTCGACTATTACGACGACGCCGGCCTGGCCTATATCCGCGAGATCGGCGCCATCGCCGGCACCCGCGACATCGGCAAGGATGCACTGCCGTTCCCGGTCGCCAAGCGCGGCGCGTCCACCGGCCTGACCCACGGCAGCGTCGTCGCGATCCACTACAGCGGCCTGGCCGCCAACCTCGAGCTGTTCCAGGACATGCTGTTCATCGACGGCAGGGATGGTGAATTCGTCGACCATGGCGATTCGGGTTCCGCGATCGTCCACCGGGAACATGAAGACCATAACCTGGTGGTCGGCCTCCTGTGGGGCAAGGCGCCGGGCGTGAGCCGGATCGGCGTCGCCACGCCCATCGACCGCATCACGGGCGCCCTGGGCGTGAGCGTCCTCACGGCCAGCGACCGGGTGCGCCCGGCTTCTGAAACCCTGCTCGGCCGCTTCGAAGCCTTCCTCGGCGAGACCGAGCGTGGCAGGGCCTATTGGGAAGCCTATTCGCACAACCGCATCTACTTCCGCCACATCTTCCATCATGTGCCGCGGCTGGCGGCGACCTGGCGCCGGATGCCGGTGCCGGAGATGATCGAGGCCCTGCGTGCGGCCATGCGCGATCCGGACACGCTGATCCCGATGAAGCTCGGCGACCACGATACCGACGAGGTGATGTGGGACTTGTACGAAGTGCTCGGGAAGTTCCTGCAGACGAACCACCATGGCCTGTTGCAGCAGCAGGCGGCATCCTTCTGCCGCCTCGTATGCGGGAATATCGGCAACAGCTGGCGCAACGCGCTGCACGGGATTCCGATGCCGGAGTCCGGCACCAGCCTGTCGTAGCCAGCTTGGTGCGCTGCGGAGTAAGGGCGGAAGTTCCTGTAGCAAAACTTTGCTATCATTCCGCCACATTCATTTTTGCGAGGGTTCGTCCAATGCGCCATTGATGCCGCCGTCTGCTTGACGGCCAGTACTCCCACCTTCCCGCAAGCAGCAGGGGAGTCCCGGCATCCTTGGAGGTCTCATGACGCACCCATACCTGGCGCTCGACAGCGCATCGTTCATTCTTCCCGACGGCAGGACCCTGCTGTCCGGCCTCACCGAACAGTTCGACACACGCCACACGGGCCTGGTCGGCCGCAATGGCGTCGGCAAGAGCGTGCTGGCGCGGCTGCTGGCCGGCGAGCTTGCGCCATCGAACGGCCAATGCATCCGCAGCGGCAGCGCGCACTACCTGTCGCAGCAGGTCGACCTGGTCACGAGCGGCACGGTCGCCCAACTGGCCGGCGTGCAGGACGTGCTCGACGCCCTGGCGCGCATCGATGCCGGCAGCATCGCCGAAGCGGACTTCGAGCTGGTCGGCGAAGGCTGGGACCTGCCGGCCCGCTTGCGGCACGCATTCGACCAGGCCGGCCTGGGCCACCTCGATGCCGCCGCGCCCGCCCACAGGCTGAGCGGCGGCGAAGCGATGCGGGTGGCGCTGCTGGGCGCCATGCTCTCCGATGCCGATTTCCTGATCCTCGACGAACCCACCAATCACCTCGACGGCGCCAGCCGCAATGCGCTGGCGGGGCAGCTGCGCGGATGGAAGCGGGGACTCATCGTCGTCAGCCACGACCGCGCACTGCTGGCGCAGATGGAGCGCATCGTCGAGCTGTCGCCGCAGGGCCTGCGCAGTTACGGCGGCAACTATGACTTCTATGCCGAAGCGCGCGCCGCCGAACAGGAAAGCGCCCTGCGTGAATTCGAGCACGCGCGCCAGAGCATGCAGCGCGAGGAACGCGCCATGCGCGAACAGCGCGAGCGCCAGCAGCGCCGCCAGGCGCAGGGCGCGCGCGATGGCAGGGCTGCCAACCAGGCGAAGATCCTGCTGGGACGGCAGAAGGAGCGCAGCGAAAACAGCGCCGGCCGCCTCATGCTGCAGCACGAAGAGGCCCGCCGCCAGCAACGTGCGCGCGTGCGCGAAGCGGCGCAGACGCTGGTCGAAGACAGCAGCGTGCGCCTGCACGCCACTGTCGTCGACGGCGCCGCGCAGCGCCGCGTCGCCGAGCTGGACGAGGTGGAACTGCCCTTCACCGTGCCGGCCTTGCGCCGCATCAGCCTGGCCGTCGGCGGCCGCCAACGCATCGGCATCACGGGGCCGAACGGCAGCGGCAAGTCGACGCTGCTGAAGGTGATCGCCGGTGAACTGGCGCCGCTCGCCGGCCGCGTCACACGCGACCCGGCTTGCGCCTGGCTCGACCAGCGCCTGGGCACGCTCGACCCCCACCGCAGCACCATCGATCAACTCCTGGAACTGAACCGCAGCACGGCACAGGACCGCCTGCGTACTTATCTTGCCCAGCTTGGCCTGGATGCCTGCCAGGTGGGGCAGCCCAGCTGCCGGCTGAGCGGCGGCGAGCGCCTGAAGGCCGCGCTGGCCTGCGCCCTGTACGCCGATCCGCCGGCGCGCCTGCTCCTGCTGGACGAGCCGGGCAACCACCTCGACCTGGCCTCGCTCGCGGCGCTGGAGGCGATGCTGGGGCAGTACGCCGGTGCGCTGGTGGTGGTGTCGCACGACGAGGTCTTCCTGGAGCGCATCGGGCTGAGCCACCGCCTGGAAGCTAGCCCCGCCGGCTGGCGGCTCCGATTGTTATAATCGCAGATCACATTGCAGGAAGACAAAAACCCCCATGTTGAGCACGCTTGTCATCTCCCCCAACTGGATCGGCGACGCCGTCATGGCGCAGCCGCTGCTGCGCCGCCTGAAGGAACAGCATCCGGAGCGACCGATCGACGTGCTGGCGCCGACCTGGGTCGCCCCGGTCTGGCGCGCGATGCGCGAGGTGGACACCGTGATCGAGTCTCCCTTCAAGCATGGCGCGCTGCAGTGGAAAGAGCGCAAGGAATTCGCCCAGATGCTGAAGGCGCGCGGCTATGCCGACGCCTACGTGCTGCCGAACACGCTGAAATTCGCCCTGATCCCCTGGCTGGCCGGCATCAAGCGCCGGGTCGGATACAAGGGCGAGATGCGCTATGGCCTGGTCAACGTGATGCACAACGACGACAAGGCCGCGCCGCGCCCGATGGCGCAGTTCTATGCCGCACTGGCGGACGAACCGGTGCGCCACCTGCCGCGTCCGGACCGGCTGCCGGAGCCGTCAATGTCGGTCGAGCCGAGCCAGGCCGATGCCGCCATCGCCCGCCTGCAGCTGCCGGCCGGGACCTATGTGGCCTTCGCGCCCGGCGCCGAGTTCGGCCCCGCCAAGCGCTGGCCGGCCTCCTACTTCGCCGAGCTGGCGCAGACCATCCGCACCAATCGGCCGGATGCGCAGATCCTGCTGCTCGGTTCACCGAAGGACCGCGCCGTCTGCGACGAGATCACGGCCATCGTGCCGGAGGCGCACAATCTCGCCGGCTCCACCTCGCTGAGCGAGGCGATCGCGCTGATCTCGCGCGCGGCCGTGGTGGTGACCAACGATTCCGGCCTGATGCACATCGGCGCCGCGCTGGGCCGGCCGGTGGTGGCGATCTACGGACCGACCGACCCGCGCCACACGCCGCCGTTATCACAGCTGGCCAAGGTGCTGTGGCTCCATATCGAGTGCTCGCCCTGCCAGCAGCGCGAATGCCCGCTGGGCCACCAGAACTGCATGAAACAAATCCTGCCAAACGACGTCTGGCAACCGCTGCAGCCCATGTTGGCCGCAGCCTGAACGAAGAAAGAGGTACGAGATGATACTGGTCACCGGCGCAGCAGGCTTCATCGGAGCCAACCTGGTCCACGCGCTGTCGCAGCGCAAGCCCTTCAGCGTGTTCGCGGTCGATAACATGGCGCGGCCCGAGAAGTTCCACAACATCGTCGATGCCGAAGTGGCGGATTTCGCCGACAAGGAAGACTTCCTGGTGCGCCTGAAGGCGGGCGAGTTCGACGGCAAGTTCTCGGCGGTGCTGCACCAGGGCGCCTGCTCCAATACCATGGAGACCGACGGCCGCTACATGATGAAGAATAACTACGAATACACCATCGCGCTGTTCGAACACTGCCGGCGCGAGCGTATTCCCTTCATCTATGCCTCGTCGGCCGCGGTGTACGGCGGCGGCAGCGTGTTCAAGGAAGAGCGCCGGCACGAGCGCCCGCTGAACGTCTACGGCTATTCGAAATTCCTGTTCGACCAGTACATGCGCCGCCATTGGCTGCACCATGGCATCCGCGAAGGCAGCCAGGTGGTCGGCCTGCGCTACTTCAACGTGTACGGCCCGCTGGAAGGGCACAAGGGCACGATGGCCTCGGTCCCCTTCCACCAGTTCCACCAGTTCCAGAAAGAGGGCAAGGTCAAGCTGTTCGGCGCCAACGAGGGCTACGAGGCCGGCACCCAGATGCGCGACTTCATCTACGTCGAAGACGTAGTGAAGGTGAACCTGTTCTTCCTCGATCACCCGGACAAGCGCGGCATCTTCAACCTCGGCACCGGCCGCGCCCAGCCCTTCAACGACCTGGCGGTGGCCACGGTCAATGCGCTGGCCAACGAGGGCAAGGCGCCGCTCACCCTCGAGCAGATCGTCGAGCAGGGCCTGCTGGAATACCTGCCTTTCCCGGACAAGCTGAAGGGCAAATACCAGAGCTTCACCCAGGCCGACGTCACGGCACTGCGCGCCGCCGGCTACACCGAGCCCTTCACCGACGTGGCCAACGGTGTCGCCAAGTACATGCAGTACCTCAAGAAGGCGCGCTAAGGCAGCATTCACGCGCCGCCCGTAATGACGGTCATGTAGACTGGGGTCACGTTCTTATCTGACAACGCGACCGCAGTTTCTGAAGCACTGGGCCGAGCATGAGCGCAAACCTGACCGGACACCTGTCCCCGGATGATCCAGGGCTGTCGCCCGTCACGCGGGCGATAGTGGCCCTGCGCGGGCCGATCGTGGAGACCTGGATGAACGAGGTGCGCAGCACCGTGCCGCAGGCCAGGGAACTCCCGGTGCCCATCCTCGAAAACACGGTGCCGGCCTACTTCGACACCCTGGCCGCGCTGCTGACGCCCGGCTATTCGGCGCGCGTCCTTACCGACCTCGGCGCCGTTGCCAGCGAGCATGGCGGCGAGCGCGCCCGCATGACGCTCTACGATGCCACCGCCGTCATCCACGAACTGCAGATCTTCCGCGACGTGCTGCTGCGCGAACTGGAACGCCATGGCGTCACGCTCGAAGAAGCCCAGCGCGCCACCGTGTATGCCCACGTGGACGCGACCATCCGCGAAAGCGCGAATGCCTTCACCGTGGTGCAGGCGGCCTTGCGCGAGCAGTACGTCGCCACGATGGCGCACGACCTGCGCACGCCCTTGTCCACCGCCCAGATGGCGGCCGAAATGATCAACCACACCTCCAACGATCCGAACGCGCGCCGCTTCGCCGAGAAGATCGTGGCCAGCACCCAGCGCATCGACGGCATGACGCGCGAGCTGCTCGACCGCATCGCCTTCTGCAAGACCGGGCCGGTGAAGCTGCGGATCGACCGGGTCGACCTGGCGGCCCTGGTGCGCGACATCGCCCAGTCGGCCGAAGTCTTCCATCCCGTCGAGCTGGCGATCGAGGCCGATCCGGTGGAGGGCTGGTGGTGCCTCGAGGCGCTCAGGCGTGCGATCGAAAACCTGGTCAACAACGCGATCAAGTATGGCGCGCGCGAACCGGCGATCCGGCTGAGCGTGTCGACCACGGTCGAGCGGGTGCAGGTGATGGTGCATAACCAGGGTCCGCCGATCGCGCCGGAAGACAGCGAGAGCATCTTCCAGCTCTACCGCCGCGCCGGCAGCCAGGGCCTCGGCGACAGCCTGGGCGAGGGCTGGGGCCTGGGCCTGCCTTACGTGCGGCGCGTGGCCGAGGCGCACGGCGGCAGCGTGCTGATGTCCAGCTCCGTCGAAGACGGCACGGTCTTCGTGATCGACCTGCCGACCGATGCGCGGCCCTTCGCAGGCGCGCCTACCGCAGCCTGAAACTAGGCCGAGCGCTTCGACATCATCCCGTGCCCGCCCACCGGTTCGGTCTCGAAGCGCTCGCCGAAGCCGGCGATCAGCGGCCGGCCCTTGGCGATCGCCGCCTGCACGGACGGCAGCGACAGCGAGGCCTTGTGGCTGGCCTGGTCGACCCAGGTTTCCGTGATCCAGAGCGCGTCGGCATCCAGCTTGTCCTTGGCGATGCCGTAGCTCAGGCAGCCCGGCATCGCCGCCGTGCCCTCCAGCAGGATGGCGATGAGGGCGTCGCGCTGGCCCGGCTGGGCGCGCATTTTTCCGATCAGTCCGTACATGGGCGTGGGTTCTTTCCTGTCTGGGGCGGCCTGGGCGGCCAGGGGCAGGGCGGCCAGTGCGGCGACGGCGGTGCGGCGTGTGATGGTCATGGCGTTCCCGGTGAAGTGAACAGCAAGTATAGGCGCGCCGGCGACCGCGCCGCAACGGGAAGCGCACAGCATATGTACGCCGGGTTAAGATGGCGCTTTGCCAAGCCCAATGGATATCCCGATGCGCCTTTCACGCCTTGCCCTCGCCGTCGCCTTCACCCTGCCAGCAAGCGTCTTCGCCCAGCAGGCGCCCACCGTGTCCGAACCCGTCCTGCGCGGCCACCTGGCCTTCCTCGCCGACGACCTGCTCGAAGGCCGCGGCACCGGCCAGCGCGGCGGCGATCTCGCGGTGCGCTATCTCGAAACCCAGGCCGCGATCATCGGACTGAAGCCAGCCTATCCCGCGAACAAGGACGGCGGCTACCGCCAGAAGGTCGAGATCGAAGGAACGAAACTGCTGCCGGGCAGCGCGGTCAGCTTCCAGGCCGGCGGCAAGCACTTCAACCCGGAGATCGGCAAGGACATCGTGTTCGGCACCGCCAGCGGGCGCACCCAGCTTGCCTTCGATGCGCCGCTGCTGTTCGTCGGCTACGGCGTGGTCGCGCCCGACGAGCAATGGGACGACTACAAGGGCGTTGACGTGAAGGGCAAGATCCTGGTCATGATGGTCAACGATCCCCAGCCTACCGCGCAGGAACCGAAGCGCTTCGCCGGCAAGGCCTACACCTGGTACGGGCGCTGGCTGTACAAGTTCGAGGAAGCGGTGCGCAAGGGCGCGGCCGGCGCGCTGCTGATCCACACGCTGCCTTCGTCCTCCTACCCGTGGAGCGTGCCGGCCAACGGCTTTTCGCACGAGCGCTTCCACCTGGCCGGCCCCGGCAATCCGATCGAAGGCTGGCTGCACGAGGACACCGCGCGCGCCCTGTTCGCGGCCGGCGGCTTCGACCTCGACGCCTTGCGCGCCCAGGCCGAGCGGCGCGACTTCCGCCCGGTGGACCTGAAGATCGCGGCCAAGGTCGAGCTGAAGTCGGCCATCCGCACCGTCGAGCAGGTCAACGTGGTCGGCATCGTGCCGGGCACCGACCCGAAGCTGAAGTCGCAGGCGGTGGTGTACTCCTCGCACTGGGACCACATGGGCATCGACGAGGTCGCGCAGCCGGGGAAGGCCGACCGCATCTACAACGGCGCCATCGACAACGCCTCCGGCACCGCCGCGCTGCTGGCAATGGCGGCCGAAGCCGTCAGGAAGCCGGCGCGCCGCACCCAGGTCTTCCTGTGGCCGGCGGCCGAGGAGCAGGGCCTGCTGGGCAGCGCCGCCTACGTGAAGAATCCCGTGGTGCCGCTGGCGCAGACCGCCGCCGACCTGAATCTCGACAGCCTGAATTTCGTGGGCCGTACGAAGGACATCGGCGTGCCGGGCGCCGAGCGCAGCACCCTGTACGACACCGCCGCCCAGGTGGCGAAGGGCATGGGCCTGAAGCTCGCGCCCACCATTCCCGACCTGTCGGGCGCCTACTTCCGCGCCGACCATTTCAACTTCGCCAAGGCGGGAGTGCCGGCCTTTAACGTGGGTTCGGCCGTGTTCTCGGGCGACGGCCATTTCGAGTTCGCCCACGACCATTCGGCGTCGAGCGAAAAGATGGTGGGCTTCAAGAAGGACTACCACCAGGTGACCGACGAGTACCGCGCGGACTGGGACCTGTCGGGCATGGTGCAGCAGGCCCAGTTCACGCTGAACCTGGGCTACGCGGTGGCCAACGCGCCCGCCATGCCGGCCTGGAAGAAGGGCGAGCCCTTCGGAAGCATTAAACGCTGAATCAGGCGCTGACCCGGTCGCCGGCCGCGCCGGCCACGATCTTGTCCAGGCTCGCCATGTCCACCGGCTTGACCAGGTGATGGTCGAAGCCGGCGGCGGCGCTGTTGCGCCGGTCCTGTTCCTGACCGTAGCCGGTCACCGCGACCAGGGTCGCGCCGGCGCTGGCGGGGTGGCGGCGCAGGCGGCGCGCCAGTTCGTAGCCGTCCATCTCCGGCAGCCCGATGTCGAGCAGGCAGAGGTCCGGGGCAAAAGCGGCCGCCAGCGCCAGCGCCTCGTGCGAATCGTGCTCCACCCGCACCTCGTGGCCCTGCGCAGCCACCACCATGGCCAGCATCCGGGCTGCGTCGACATTGTCGTCCACCACCAGCACCTTCAGGTGCCCGCCCGCCGCGGCCTTGCCGCCTGAATCACTGGCGTTCGTGCCGCGTTCGACGCAGCGCGGCAGGCGCACCGTGAAGGTGGTTCCCTTGCCCTGGCCGCCGCTGGCCACGTGCACGCTGCCGCCGTGCAGCTCGACCAGGCTGCGCACCAGCGCCAGGCCGATGCCAAGGCCGCCGAGCGAGCGGTCCGGCGTACGTTCTCCCTGCACGAACATGTCGAAGGCGCGTTCCAGTTCGTCCGCCAGCATGCCGATGCCGTTGTCGCGCACCTCCACCAGTACCGCTTCACCGGCGGCGCTCACGGAAACCTCGATCCGGCCGCCGCGCCCGGTGAACTTGGCCGCGTTGTGCAGCAGGTTGCCCACCACCTGCACCAGGCGCTTGCGGTCGCCCAGCACGAAGCAGGGCTGCGGCAACACGGCGACTTCCAGCTGGTGTCCCTTGTCGCGCACCAGCGCCTGCACCTGTTCGATGGCCTCCAGCACGACGCCGTTGATGTCGGTGCGCTCCTTGCTCAGGACCACCAGGCCGCGCGTGACCCGCGAGACGTCGAGCAGGTCATCCACCAGCCCGGCCATGTGGCGCACCTGGCGCGTGATGATGGCGCTGACCTGCCTGATACGCGCCGGGTCGAGTCCCTCCTGGCCGAGCAGTTGGGCGCCGGAGGAGATCGGGGCCAGCGGATTGCGCAGCTCATGCGCCAGCATCGCGAGGAATTCGTTCTTGCGCTGGTCGGCCTGGCGCAGGGCTTCCTCGGCGCGCACGCGTTCGCTGATGTCCTGCATCGTGCCGCGCAGCGCCACCACCCGACCGTCCGCTCCGTGCACGCTCTCGCAGCGGTAGTCGAGCCAGATGCGGTGGCCTTCGACGTGGAGCGCCTGCAGCTGCAGCTTGCCGCTGCCGCCTTCGCGCACCAGTTCCGAGCTCAGGCGCTGCACCTGCTGCCAAGACTCCTCGAGCAGCACGCTGCCGCGCTGTTGCGCAAAGGGTGGCAAGGTGCGCCCGAAGATGTGCGGCACCGAATCGGAGACCTCGATCTCCTCGCTGTCCAGGTTCCAGTGCCAGGTGCCGAAGCGCGCCAGCATGTGGGTTTCGCGCAGCGCCGACTCCTTGGCCGCCAGCTGGCGTGCACGTTCCGCCAGCAGGGCGGCGGCGTCGCCGATGGCCGCCGCCACGTCGGCCGCCTCGCGCACGTGCACCTCGGTGAACGGCGGCGGGGTTTCTCCTTTGCCGAGCGCCTGCGCCTGGCCGGACAGTGCCTGCACCGAGCGCGCCAGGCGCCCGCCGATCAGCCATGCCAGGCACAGGCCGATCGCGAACAGCAGCGCGGCGACGCCCGCCATGAGGGCGAGCTGTCCCATCAGTTCCGTCAGCAGGGTCGCACGCGGGATGCCGATCGCGACGCCCCAGCCGCTGAAGGAGGAGCGTGCGAAGGAGGTCAGCAGCGGCACGCCCTCGCGCGAGCGCGAATCGATGGTGCCTTCCAGGCGGCTGGCGGCGGCGCCGCGCAGCAGCGGGTTGACCGGCTGGCCGACCGACTGGTCGCGGTTGATGTTGCGGTAGAAGATGATTCCCTTGCGGTCGAACAGTGAGGCGACTCCGCCCTCCGGCACCGACTTCGGGCTCAGCAGGCCGTCGAAGTCCTCCGGCCGCATGCCGATGCTCAGGACATAGCGGATCTCGCCGCGCACGCGCACCGGCACGTCCACGCTGGTGGTCGGACGCCTGCGTAGCGCGCCCTGGAACACGTCCGATACCGATGATTGGCCGCTGGCGAACACCCGCGCCAACTGGGGCGAGGGGTCGAGCGGCAGCGGTGTTCCGTAGCCGGCCGAAGTGTTGAGGAGCTGCTGCCCGCTGCGGTCGCGCAGCACGACGTTCATGCGCCCGCCGGCGAGCGCCAAAGCCTCGCGCGCCTGGCGGTGCACACGTGCGAAGTCGCCCGCCTCGAGGGCGTCGATGGTGGACAGGGTCTGGGCGATCGACTGGGCCTGGCGCAGCCTGTTGTCGGTACTCTGCACCAGCGCGCGCACGGTATGCAGGGTGTTCTTCTCGAACTGGGCGCGCGCCTTCTGGTACTGGTGGACGAACAGGATCGATGCGCCGACGACGCCCGGCAACAGGGTCGCCAGCACCAGCCAGAACAGGTAGGCGCGCAGGGGCCTGCGGACGATGGAGGAAGAGCTGTCGGGCACGTTGGGGTGGTGGTCACGGGAACGGCATGATTCTACGTGACATTGCGACAACGCAGCGATTCGGGCGTGTGCCGCGCTCAGCGGGCGGTATCGGGTGCGAAGGGCGCCAGCTCGTCGTCGACGCTCACCCCCAGGCCACGGATGACCGGGCGCAGGGCGGGTACGGCGCGGATCCGCAGTCCCCATTGGCAGACCTGGGCCTGGATCCGGCACTGCTCCAGGTAGCGCGCGCAGCGCGCCAGGGTCGGCGCATCCCGACAGCGCAGGGCATAGGTCGGTTCGGGGGCGGCGACGATGCGCACCACGCGGCCATCCTCGCCGCGCAGCAGGTCGCCGTGCTGCAGGGGAGTTCCGCAAGACATGTTCAGCGCCACGGCTTCGCCCGAAGCCATCACCGCCTGCAGGCGCGCGCCCGCCCGCCGCTCCCAGGGCAGCGCGAGCACGCCGTGGACGCGCGTGGCGTGGTGGATGCGGTCGGTCAGGGTCAGCATGGCGTTCGGGGTCAGCGGCGCGCGCGCGGGAACAGCGTCTTGTACCAGATCGCGGTCGGACGCCAGTGGCCGTTCGGGCTGCAGGCGTAATCCGGCAGTTCGCCGACGCGTGTGTAGCCCGCCTTGCCGTACAACTGCTCGGCGCCGGAGCCGGCTTCGGTATCGAGGAACAGCAGGCCGCGGCGCAGGCCCAGCGCCTCGACTTCGGCCGCCTGCAGCAGGGCGGTGCCGACGCCGCGCCGCCGCATCGTGCAGTGCACCAGCATCTTCTGCAGCTCGGCGCGGTTGCTGCCGTTCGGCTTCTGGCACAGCTCGAGCTGCACGGCGCCGACCAGCAGGCCATTGCGTTCAGCCACCAGCAGCACCCGGCCGCCGGCAGCGACATCCCGTTCGACGCCGCTCCAGTAGGCGTCGAGCTGTTCATCGTCGAGTCCGGCCAGGAAACCGAGCGAAAAGCCATCGGCCACCGCGTCGAGCAGCAGGGTCGCCAACTGCGTGCGCACTTCGCGCATGGCGCGGGCGTCGAGTCGTCGGATGATCATGCGGGCCTCCCTGGCGAATGCGATGTCATGCATCACTGCAATGCAGAAAGCGTGCCAGGCCCGGTAGCGTTGCATGCATGCCATACGGCGCACTGTTTTGGAAAAAAAATCCCCAGTTTTGCCATTCCTCTATCGAGTTCGCACTGGAATGGACGTAATGTATCTTGCGCTCCGGAAATTATGGCCGGGCTAATTGAACAGAAAGCAAGAAGATGGACTCCCAGAACACGACCCAAGACAAGGAAGTGCTCTCTTTCCGGCTGGCGAAGGAAGAGTATGCAATCAGCATCCTGAAGGTGCAGGAAATCCGCGGCTACGAAGAGCCGACCCTGCTGCCGAGCGCACCGGCCTGCATCAAGGGCATCATGAACCTGCGCGGCTCGATCGTCCCGATCGTCGACATGCGCATCCTGTTCAATCTCGGCGAGCCGGTCTATGACCAGTTCACCGTCGTCATCGTCCTGAACATCAAGAACCATGTGATCGGCATGGTGGTGGACAGCGTCTCGGACGTCGTGACCCTGAGCGATGACCAGATGCGCCCGGCGCCCGAGATGGGCTCGACCGCCGACGGCGACTACATCACCGGCCTGGGCACCGTGGGCGAGCGCATGCTGATCGTGCTCGACATCGACCAGCTGATGAGCTCGGAAAAGCTCGGCCTGATCAACGGCGTGCAGAAAGCCGCATGAACGCATGACCTGGGGCCGGCGGGACGTCCGGCAAAATAAGGAAAACCACCATGAACTTCGCTAACCTGAACATCGGCAAGCGCCTCGGCCTCGGCTTCGGCAGCATTTGCCTCATGCTCGTCTGCATGATCGCCACCAGCAATATGATGCTGGGTCGGATCAACGCGGGCACCGACGAGATCGTTAACAACCGCATGCCGCGCATCGAAACGACGGGCCACCTGCTCGGCGAAATCGACACTATCGCGATTGCGCTGCGCAGCGTCATGCTCATCGAAGAGCGGGGCGACCGCCAGAAGCAGGTCGAGCAGGTGATGGCCTCGCGCAAGGAGATCGACCGCATCCTGGCCGAGATGGACAAGACCCTGCACCATCCGAAAGCACGCGAGCTGCTGGCGGAGAAGGTGAAGCATGTCGGCCGCTACGTGCAAGGCCAGGAAAAGCTGATCGGTCTCGTCAACGCAGGACTGCACGAAGAAGCGCGCCAGTACCTGGTCGAAGATCTGAGTCCGCTGCTGGTCAACCTGAAAAAGGCGGTGCGCGAGCAGGCCGCGCTGCAGAAGGCGATCGCCATGGAGAAGGCCGGGGAGGCGCAGCGCACCTACGACAACACCGTTCGCCTGATGTGGGCACTGGGCGCGGCGGCCCTGGCCCTGGCGGCCGCCGTGGCATGGTGGATCACCCGTTCGATCACCGTCCCGGTGCAGCGCGCGCTGGAAGTGGCGAACACCGTTGCCGCGGGCGACCTGACCAGCCGCATCGAGGTCACGACCCGCGACGAAGCCGGCCAGCTGCTGCAGGCGCTCAAGACCATGAATGAGAATCTGGCGCGCACCGTCAGCACCGTGCGCAGCGGCACCGACACCATCACCGTGGCCGCCTCGGAAGTGGCGGCCGGCAGCCAGGACCTGTCGGCACGTACCGAGCAGCAGGCCGGCTCGCTGGAAGAAACCGCCTCCTCGATGGAAGAGCTGACCTCGACCGTCAAGCAGAACGCCGACAACGCCCGCCAGGCCAACGTGCTGGCCGAAGCGGCCTCGCAGGTGGCGCAGCGCGGCGGCGCCGTGATCGGCCAGGTGGTCGGCACCATGTCCGACATCGATGCGTCGTCCGGCAAGATCAGCGACATCATCGGCGTCATCGACGGCATCGCCTTCCAGACCAACATCCTGGCGCTGAACGCCGCCGTGGAAGCGGCGCGTGCGGGCGAACAGGGCCGCGGCTTCGCCGTGGTGGCGAGCGAAGTGCGCAACCTGGCCCAGCGTTCGGCGGCGGCGGCCAAGGAAATCAAGGGCCTGATCCACGACTCGTCCGAAAAGGTCGCGAGCGGCGGCAAGCTGGTGGCCGAAGCCGGCGCCACGATGCAGGAGATCGTCGACAGCGTGCGCCGCGTGACCGACATCATGGGCGAGATCACCTCGGCCAGCCAGGAACAGACGGCCGGCATCGAGCAGATCAACCAGGCCGTGGTGGAGATGGACCACGTGACGCAGCAGAACGCCGCGCTGGTAGAAGAAGCGGCGGCCGCGGCCGAAGCGATGAAGGAACAGGCGGCCAAGCTGAATGCGGCGATGGCGGTGTTCCGCATCGATGCAGGCCAGGCGGCAGCGCCGGAAACGGTGCGCGCCCCGCAGCCTGCGTTCAAGGCACTCGCGGCCTGACGCGATTCAGGCGCGAAAAAAAAACGGCAAGCCCGGAGGGCTTGCCGTTTTGCTTTGGGGCGTCGTTCTTAGAACGAGTGACGCACACCCACGTTGAACACCGACGGATCGGCGCCGAGCGCGGTGGCCGGCGGGGCGAAGGTGCCGCCAGCGGAAGCCACGCCGAACACGCCGAGACGGTTGTTGCGCAGGCGTGCGTAGCTGCTGTACAGGTTGGTGCGCTTGGACAGGGTATAGCTGTAGGCCAGCGAGAAGCCGTTGCCCTTGGCGCCGGTTTCCAGTTTCTGCTGGTGCACCGAAGCGTAGAACTTGTTCGGGCCGACGGTGTACACGCCACCGACGGTGGTGTACTTGTACTCGTTGTTGCCGCCGGTCGGATCCGCTTCCAGGTAGGCCGCGCGCAGGTCGAAGGCGCCCACGGTGAAGCCGGCGCCCAGCGCGTATTCCTTGTTGTCGCCGGTGGCCAGGGCCTCGGTCTGCTGGTAGCCGGCGCCCAGGTACAGCGGGCCGTTCTTGTATTCGGCCGCGACGCCGACCAGGTCGCCCGACGGGTTGTCGGTCTGGCGCTCGCCGGCGCTGTAGGCGGCCAGCACGGTGAAGCCGCTGATCGGATCGCTCTTGTAGTTGACCGAGTTCGACAGGCGGCGGGTCAGGCGGTTGGTGCCGAAGCCGGTGAGGGTGGAACCGTAGAAGCCGTGGCCGAGCGGGTCGGCCGACTGGGCGACCGCGGCGATCGGGCCGTATTCGCGGCCGATGGTGATGGTACCGAAGGCGCCCTGCAGGCCGACGACGGCGCGGCGCTGGAAGGTACCGGCAGCATCCTGGGCACCGCTGTCGAGGGCGACGCCGGCTTCGATGTTAAACAGCGCCTTCAGGCCGTTGCCCAGGTCTTCCGTGCCACGGAAGCCGATGCGGCTGGTGGACTGGGTGCCCGAGCTGATCACGGTGCGGCTGTCCTCGCCCGGGGCGTCGGTATCTTCGATGCCGACCGAGGCGTCGGCAATGCCGTAGATCTGGACGCTCGTCTGCGCATGGGCGGCTGCCAGCGGCAGGAGGGATAACAGGGCGATGGCCAAGCTCTTCTTTTTCATTGGGGTGATCTCCGGTGGTTGAATGGGGTTTCCGAACGCCGTTCTCGTTGTCAGTAGACAGAAACGCACAGTTGCAAAAAAGCTTAAGTTACCAGTGCAATCAAAACTATGCCACGATTCCTTAGCTCTTTGCTTATTCGGTTTCCGAGAAGCATGTCTGCGTGGCCAAAAAGCCGCACGACCCAACGCAAACTAAGTGGTTCTACTTAGTCATGTGTTGTAAATAGGTAACGGATGCGCCAAAGCTGCGGCGCGGACTACGTTGCGCGGAGCCGTCGGCACGCATGTTAGGATCGGCCCATTCACCCACTACGGAGACGACGACAACGTGCGCACCGGTATCACGCAAGCGCCCTTCGGCCACAGCCCGGACGGCCAGATCATCACCCAGTTCACCCTCACCAATGCGAACGGCATGGTGGCCAGAATCATCGACTTCGGCGGCATCATCACCGAGCTGCATGCGCCGGACCGCGAAGGCCGGCTGGCCGACGTCGTGCTGGGCTTCGACACGCTCGCGCCCTACGCAGGGGACAGTCCGTATTTCGGCGCCCTGATCGGGCGCTACGGCAACCGCATCGCCAGGGGCAGGTTCACCCTCGACGGCCGGGAATTCAGCCTGCCGGTCAACAACGGCAACAACCACCTGCACGGCGGCGCGCCCGGCTTCGACAAAGTGAAGTGGAGCGCCACGGTCGAAGGCGACAGCCTGCTCCTGTCTTACGCCAGCCGCGACGGCGAGCAGGGCTACCCGGGCAATCTGGAGGTGACCGTCATCTACACGCTCACCGACGACAACGAGCTGGTGGTGCGCTTCCATGCCGTGACCGACCAGGCCACGCCGGTGAACCTGACCCAGCACAGCTACTTCAACCTGGCCGGCGGTAACGACATCCTCGGACACGTGTTGACGATCGATGCCGATGCCTTCGTCGCCATCGACGCCGAATCGATCCCGACCGGGGCGCTGGCGCCGGTGGAGGGCACGCCCTTCGACTTCCGAACGCCGCGCCCGATCGGCGCGCGCATCGGCGAGGACGATGTCCAGCTGCGCAACGGCCAGGGCTATGACCACTGCTTCGCGCTCAACAAGCCGCAGGGGAAGGCCATGACGCGCGCCGCCCACGTGCTGGAGCCGCGCTCGGGCCGGGTGCTGGAACTGTTCACCGAAGAGCCGGGCGTGCAGTTCTACAGCGGGAACTTCCTCGACGCTTCGCTGACGGGCAAGGGGCAGACCTATGCCCACCGCAGCGGCTTCTGCCTGGAGCCGCAGCACTTCCCGGATTCGCCCAACCAGCCGCAGTTCCCGAACGTGATCCTGCGCCCGGGCGAGGTGTACCAGACCGAGTCGCGCTTCCGCTTCTCGACCGACCGCCAGGCCTGATCCACGCTTATTCGAGCGAGATCCCCAGCCGCTCGATCAGGCCGTCGCTACCCTGGTGCAGCGCCACCAGCAGGGTTTCGTTCTCGAACAGGAAACGGTAGCGCGCCTGCTTGCCGCCCGCCTCGCTGCCGCGGGCCAGCAGTTCGACCGACCGCAGGGCACCGAAGTCGCGGAACTCGTTGGCGATCTGCGTGACCCAGCGCTGCGTGAAGCGACTGCCTTCGTCCGCCGACAGGCCTGCGGGCACCTGGCCGGCAAGAAGCTGGCCGACCGCCGTGCGGGCGCGGGCCGTACTGGCCGGATCGCGGTCGGCGATGGCCGGCGGCCGCACCGGCGCCAGGGCGGGGAGGTAGTGGGCCGCCACCAGGTCGGCGATCTTGCCCTGGCGCGCGGCGGCCGAATTCGCCAGGACGATCACGGTGAGGCGGTCGTCAGGGTAGCGCGTCATGACGGATTTGAACCCTTGCCAGGCGCCGCCGTGCAGCACCGTGCGGTGGCCGGCCTGGGTGCCCAGGTACCAGCCGTAGCCATACGGCCCCTTGCTGCCGTCCCTGAGCTGCGGCGGCGTCCAGCTGGCCTGTTTCATGCGGGCGTCGAGGACCGTGTCGCCCTCGAGCGCCATGTCCCAGCGCGCCAGGTCGCGCGCGCTCAGGTGGATGGTGCCGTCGGCGGTCCGGTTCAGGCTGGGCGCTACCCAGCGCTGGTTCTGCAGCTTGCCATCGATGCGCTCGTAGCCGGCGGCGCGTCCGGGAACGATGTCGGCTTCGCTGATCACGTCCGCCTTCATGCCCAGCGGCGCGAAGATGCGCTCTTTGAGCTGTTCGCCGAAGAATTTGCCGCCGACCCGGTTGCAGATGAAGCCGAGCAGGTGGTAGCCGGCGTTGCTGTAGGCGAAGCGCTCACCGGGGGCGAACAGCAACGGCATCGTCGCTTCCAGCGCGATCAGCTGTTCGTCCGTGTAGTCCTTGCGCAAGTCGATCTTCGTATAGGGATCGCCCAGGCCGGAGGTGTGGGTGAGCAGGTGGCGCAGCGTGATGCCGGCCCATGCGGGCGGGGTGTTGTCCAGGTAGCGCGAGACCGGGTCGTCGAGCTTGAGCTTGCCGTCCTTCTCGAGCAGCAGCACCAGGGCCGCGGTGAAGGTCTTGCCCACCGAAGCCGACTGGAACATGGTATCCGGCGTCACCGGCACGCCATGCTCCACGTTGGCCAGGCCATAGCCTGCCTCGCGCACGATCCTGCCGTCCTTGACCACTACCAGGGCCAGGCCCGGCACCCCGCGCCGCTGCATCTCGCGCTGAATCACATCGTCGAGGGCATCCGCGCGGACGGTGCCGGCGCACAGGACCGCCAGCAGGGCGAGCGGAATCGAAAAGCGCATCGTGAATCCTCGGAATGGTTGAACGCGGTCCGCATTGTAAGCGCCGTTCGTTGACATTCCTGCCAATCCTCGTGAAATATCTGCCACGATGAACATTTCACCCGATCTGCATGCCGGCGCCTCCTCATTGGCAATGTATTAAGGAAACGTATCGGGCGCGGCTCATCTGGATAGCTCGCTATAATTCCCCGATTAATTGACGGCGATACAACAACTCACGGCGACAGGGTTCCCATCCCTGCGACCGGACGCCGCGGAATCGAACTGGGGCTATCCTGATGAGCAACGAAAGCAGTCTCTCCCTTCTTCCGGAAGGCGGCGCGACGCTGCCCGGCCAGGCCATCGAGCGTCCTTGGCCAGTCTTCCCTACCGTGAAACCCGACAGTTGGCCCGAAGGCATGCAAGCCATCGCCGACCTGATCCTCGCGTCGCATTTTCCGATGGCCATCGCCTGGGGCCCGGAACTGCGGCTGTTCTATAACGACGCGTATGCCGAACTCCTCGGCGACCGGCATCCGGCGGCCATGGGCCAGCCTTTCCCGCTGGTGCGCCCGGAGCTGTGGCCGCGGCTGCAGCCCCATGTCATGGAGGCGCTGGCGGGCCGGCCGGCGTATTTCGAAAATACCCTGACCGATTTCCAGCGCAACGGCAAGCTGGAGCGGCGCTACTTTTCGGCCTCGATCACGCCGGTGCGCCATGACGGCGCGGTGATCGGCGTGTACTTCGTGCTGTCCGACTGCACCTCGCGCATGCTGGCCGAGCATCGCCACGCCTTCCACCTCAAGCTGAGCGATACCCTGCGCGGCCTGGTGGACGCCGTGCACGTGATGGAAGCGGCCAGCAGCCTGACCGGCGACTACCTCGGCGTGGGCCGGGTCGGCTACGGCGAGATCGATGCGGCGGGGCGGATGGTGAGCGTGGAGCGCGACTGGACCGACGGCAGCATCGCCAGCCTGGCCGGCGAATCGCGCGAGCTCGACAGCTTCGGGCCCGCCATCATCGGGCTGCTGCGCACCGGACGCACGCTGGTCCTGGACGACATCGCCCTCGACGAGCGCGCGGCGCCGTATGCGGCCGGCTATGCCAGCATCGGCGCGCGCTCGATGGTGATCGTGCCGCTGATCGAGGAAGGGCGCCTGGCCGCGATCTTCTACCTGCACGAGCAGCGCCCGCGCCACTGGAGCGAGCAGGAAGTCGCGCTGGCCGAGGACGTGGCGCGCCATACCCGCGAAGTGGTGCGGCGCGCGCGCGTCGAGGAATCGCTGCGCGACGAAAAACGCGTGCTCGAGATGGTCAACCGCACCGGCCAGGCGCTGGCCTCGACGCTCGACCTGGGCACGCTGCTGCAGGCGATCACCGACGCCGGCACCGAGCTGGCGGGCGCGCGCTTCGGCGCCTTCTTCTACAGCGCCCAGGACGAGCATGGGGAGCGGCTGCAGCTGTACACGCTCTCGGGCGCCTCGCGCGAGGACATGGAGCAGCCGGGCAAGCCCGCCACCGACATCCTGCGCCCGACCTTCAACGGCGAGGCGCCGGTGCGCAGCGACGACATCACGCGCGATCCCCGCTACGCGGCAATGGGCGAGGGCATGCCCTCCGGTCACCTGGCGGTGCGCAGCTATCTCGCGCTGCCGGTGGTCTCGCGCTCCGGCGAAGTGCTGGGCGGGCTGTTCTTCGGCCACCCTGAGCCCGGCGTGTTCACCGAGCGTACCGAACGCATCGTCGCCGGCGTGGCGGCGCAGGCGGCCATCGCGATGGACAATGCGCGCCTGTACGAGGTGGCGCAGAAATCCGCGCAGGAGCGCGACGCGCTGCTGCAGAGCGAGCGCGCGGCGCGCGTGCAGGCCGAGCGCCTGAGCCATACCAAGGATGAATTCCTGGCGATGCTGGCGCACGAGCTGCGCAACCCGCTGGCCCCGATCAGCAGTTCGGCCAGCCTGCTGTCGATGCAGTTCAAGGACGAGCCGCGCATCTGCCAGACCAGCACCATCATCAGCCGCCAGGTGCGCCACATGAGCCGCCTGATCGACGACCTGCTCGACGTCTCGCGCGTCACGCGCGGCCTCGTCAAGCTCAAGCTGGGCGTGGTCGATTTCCGCGACATCGTCTCGGGCGCACTCGACCAGGCGCGCCCCCTGATCGCCGAGAAGGGGCACGCGGTGGAACTGGCGCTGCCGCCCGGCCCGGTGTACGTGCGCGGCGACCAGACCCGCCTGGTGCAGAGCGTGGCCAACATCCTCAACAATGCGGCCAAGTACACGCCCAAGGCGGGACGCATTGCACTGGCGCTGGAGGCGGGCGAGGGACGGATGCGCCTCACCGTCAGCGACAACGGTTCCGGCATGCCGCCCGAGCTGCTGCCGAACGTGTTCGACCTGTTCACGCAGGGCGCGCGCACGCTGGCGCGTTCGCAGGGCGGGCTGGGACTCGGCCTGACCCTGGTCAAGCGCCTGGTCGAACTGCATCAGGGTGAGGTCAGCGCGCACAGCGATGGCGTCGGCAGGGGCAGCAGCTTCACGCTCGCGCTGCCCTGCGTCGATGCGGTACCCGAGACCGGCAATGGCGGCGCGCCGGCGCAGGAACAGGGCTTGCGCCTGGAGCGTCCGCTGCGCCTGGTCCTGGTCGACGACAATGCCGACGCCGCCGACAGCCTGTCCACGCTGCTGGGCGTGCAGGGCTACAGCACGGCGGTCGAATACGACGCGCGTTCGGCCCTGCGCCGCGCCCGCGCCGAACGGCCGGACGCCATGCTGGTCGACATCGGCCTGCCCGACATCGACGGCTATCACCTGGCCGAGCAGCTGCGCGCGATGCCGGAGACGCGCGACACGGTGCTGGTGGCGATCACCGGCTACGGCCAGGCCAGGGACCGCGAGCGCGCCATCGAGGCCGGCTTCGCCCATCACCTGGTCAAGCCGGTCGACATGACGGCGCTGGTGCGCATCCTCGAGTCGGTGGGCGCCGCCGCGGCGCGCGCCCAGGCGCCGGCCGCCACCGCCTGACGAAGCCGGGGCTGCACGGTTATCATGGGCGTCCAGTCCATGAAAGGATCAGCATGTCCAGTTACGTCATCACCGCCCCGGCCCGGCCTTCGCTGGCCGTCGCCGGAAGCAGCGAACGCTTCCCGGTCCGCCGCGTATTCTGCGTAGGCCGCAACTACGGCGCCCATGCGCGCGAGATGGGCAGCGACCCGAACCGCGAGCCGCCCTTCTTCTTCACCAAGCCGGCCGACGCCGTGGTGCCGGCCAGCGGCGCCGTGCCTTACCCGCCCGCCACGCAGGACCTGCACCACGAGGTCGAGCTGGTGGTGGCGCTGGGCGCCGGCGGCGCCGACATCGATCCCGCCGACGCGATGTCGCTGGTGTGGGGCTATGGCGTGGGCCTCGACCTGACGCGGCGCGACCTGCAGGCGATCGCCAAGGACGCCGGCCGGCCCTGGGACATGGCCAAGGGCTTCGATGCCTCGGCGCCCTGCAGCCCGCTGATTCCGGCGGCAAGCCTCGGCCATCCGCGGGATGCGCGCATCTGGCTGGAAGTGAACGGCGACCTGCGCCAGCAGGGCAACCTGAACGAGATGATCTGGCCGATCGCGGACGTGATCAGCCTCCTGTCGCGCCTCGTCACGCTGGCGCCGGGGGACCTGATCTATACCGGCACCCCGGCCGGCGTCGCGGCGCTGAAGCCGGGCGACCGGGTGCGCGGCGGGGTGGATGGGGTCACGGAGTTCGAATTAAGGATTTCGTAGCCAGCAGCGCCTCCATCTGCGCCAGCAGTGCCTCGCGCGCAGCATCGATCTGCGCGCCGTTCGTCTTGCCGGACAGGGCAGCCCGCTCCTTGCGCCCAAGGAAATAGGCGACCCGCTCCGCATTCGCCCCCGATGGATGCGGCAGCCCGTGCAGCACGCGCCCCGGCCGGATGTGGCCTTCCGCCACCAGCCAGTCGAGCGTTTCGCTGACGCTGGCGCCCATCGGAATGTAGAGCGCGTCCGGCAGCTGGCGGGCTTCCTCGGCAAACCAGCGCAGCACCTGTTCGCGCAGAAACGCATTGCGCAGCGGAGAAGGCGAGCCGCTGTAGTTCTTCGCGTCGACGAAGACCGGATGGCGCAGGATGGCGCTCACCTGCACCAGTCCGGCATCCTGGTCGAACACGGTGGCGCAGCTGGCGATGCCGAGCCAGCGCTGCACGCCGATGGCATCGAGCAGGGCCACGAAGTTGGGCCGGATCGCGCCGCTGAAGGCGCCTGCCAGCCGGGCCGCGCGCAGCACCGTGTCGTCGTCGCTGCCGGCCGCCAGCCGGCGCTGCGCCTCGCGCATGGCGTTCTTCCATTGCGCGAAGCCGGGGGTGATCCCGGCCACCACGATGCGCGCCTGCGGATGCACCGATTCGAAGGGGATGTAGTGGGTGCTGTAGCGGCCCTCGCGGCCGAGCAGGAAGGCCTCCGGGATCTGCGCAGGCGCCGTCACCTGCGCGAGATCGAGGCCGCGGATCGCCTCGCGGTAGCGGCTGAAGAGCAGGTCGGGCATGGTCGTCTGCGTCGTCCGAAAGCCCCATGGTAGTCGAAAACTGTTAGGCTATCCCCAACAATACAAGGAGCGCGGGAAGGGGAGGATGCCATGGCCGACGTGGCGCTGATCACGGTGCACGGGATGGGGGAAACCCCGCCCACCTATGCCGACGGGCTGATGGCAAGCCTGCGCGGGCAGCTGGGTGTGCTGGCGGGACAGGTAGTGATGCGTTCCGTGTATTACCAGAAGATTTTGCAGGACAACCAGGACGCCATCTGGGAAATGACCCGGGCGCGCAGCACCGTGCGCTACGCCGACCTGCGCAAGTTCGTGCTGTACGGTTTCGGCGACGCGGCCGGGCTGGAGAACCGCAAGGAGATCCCCGGCTCGGTCTACGAGCTGGCCCAGGGCGAGATCGCCAAGACCCTGCTGTCGGCGCATGCCGCGCGGCCGGGCGTGCCGGTGGTGTTCGTCGCGCAGTCGCTCGGCTGCCAGGTACTGTCGAGCTATATCTACGACGCCCAGAAGGCGGCGAAGCGGCAGCCGGTCAGTGCCGGTATCTGGCGCAACATCGATGCCTGGGCCGCCAGCACCCTGGACCGCGCGCTGACCGAGAGCGAAAAGGCCTTTCTCGGCGCCGGCACCTGCGCCGCCCTGGTCACGACCGGCTGCAATATCCCGATCTTCGTGGCCGCGCACAAAATCATGCACATCGTCCCGATCGACCGGCCGACCAGGCACTTCAGGTGGATCAACTACTACGACCCGGACGACGTGCTGGGCTGGCCGCTGCAGCCGCTGCCGGGTTACCACGATCTGGTCGAAGACCGCATCGTCAACGCCAGCGGCGGCGTCGCCAGCCTGCTGCTGCGCAGCTGGAACCCGCTCGCCCACAACAGCTACTGGGACGACGCCAAGGTGGTCGAGGGCATCGCCGCCATGCTGCGCCGCCTGGTCGGCTAATCAGGTCGCGGGCGTCAAGCTGAACAGCGTACGGATGTCGCCCGCCACCGTGCCGCGCGCATTGCGGATCGGCGGCTGGCGGTAGGGCTCGAGTTGGGCGCGCCGGGTTTCGTCGAGCAGGCCGAGCTGGTCGAGCACGGCGTATACCGCCGGGTGCAGGGCGCGGCTGTTGCCGTCCGCGATCTTGACCGCGATGCCCAGGCCCGCCGAGCGGATGCCGATCGCCTGCACCGCATCGGCGCCGATCTTCGCCACCCAGTCGCCGCCGCCGGCGCGCATCCACGCCAGGTCGGTACGCGCCGTCCCGGAGACCAGGTCCGGCCGCGCCGTCATCGCATCGAACAGCAGGCCCATGGCGCCGCCCAGTTGCGGGTCGGCGCTTCCCTGTGCGAGCCGTGCATACAGGTGGGCGAGGCTGGACAGCGGCAGCGCGTAGTTCGGCGCCGAACAGCCGTCGAGCCCGACCGGCATGCGCTCGGCCGGGATTCCCACAGCCTCCGCCAGCGCGGCGCGGATCGCCGCTTGCAGCGGATGGCTGCGCTCGACGTAGCCGCGCGTCGGTGCGCCATGCAGGCGGCACCAGGCCAGGAAGCCGCTGTGCTTGCCCGAGCAGTTGTGGTGCAGCGGCGTCCAGTCGCGGTCGGTCGGCGCCGGCTGGCCGGTGAATTCGTAGAACAGCGGCGTGGCGCAGCCGCATTCGAGGTGGCCGGGGTCGAGGCCGATCTTGTCCAGAATCGAGCGCACGCCCGCGAGGTGCATCTCTTCGCCCGAGTGGCTGGCGCACAGCAGCGCCATCTCGTCGCGGCTCAGGCCGAATCGGGCAGGGCCGTCGGACAGGATGAAGGGCAGGGCCTGGAAGGGCTTGAGCGCCGAGCGCGTGAAGGTCGGGTAGTGCGGGTCACCCGCCGCATACAGCAGGCGGCCGTGGACGTCGACGACCGCGATTGAACCAAGGTGCAGGTTCTCGATCACGTTACCGGTGTCTGGGTAGCCGCGCGTGGTGGCGACGAGGGGAATGGCTTGCATGAAGTGTTGAGACCAGTGGGAAAAGCCCTACTGTAAGCCAACTGCAGACATGCAGACGCACGTTCCAAAAAAGCAGTTTTCGCCCGTCAATTCAGGCTTTGTGGGACATCTGTACGGCGTGCAGACGTCGAACGCAGGCACAAATATGGTCCTCCCGTCTGGTCTCCGTTTTAGGCATTTCGTCACGCGTTTTCGGCGTTCCAGCACATGTCGCTTGAGCGGCCGCGGCGCATCGCTACACTTCCCTCATCGCCAGACAAACACCGATAAACGCTGGCGAATCTGAACAAGGTGGACCGCGCGGCGCGTGCAGTAAAGCCGCACAGGTCCGACAATCAATTCGACCTGAAAGGAAGTACCGATCATGCGCACCAAACTCCTGCTGGCAGCCGCCGCCACCTTCGTCACCCTGAGCGCTTCCGCAGCACCGCAGGTTGACGCCGAGCGCGTCACCGTCGTCGGCGCCCAGCCGAAACAGACCCAGATGGCACCCTTCATGTTCGACAACGTGCAGGGCCGCTACGACCTCGAGGATGGCCGCATGCTGACCGTCACCGGCAAGGTCGACGGACGCAACCGTAGCCTGTACGCCGATCTCGGCGACGGTCCCGTCGAGATCGTTCACGTCGGCAAGAACCGCTTCGTCGCGATGAACAAGGATATGCGCTTCGCCTTCGAGCGTCCGAACAGCCGCCGCCTGCCGGACACCGTGCGCATCAGCACGCTGGCCGGCCGCCAGGTCGCACTAGCCCAGCGCTGAGCCGAAGCGCCCGGCCTGGTAATCGCTGATGGCCTGCGCGATCTCCTCGCGCGTGGTCATCACGAAGGGACCGTGGGACACCACCGGTTCCCCGATCGGGTCGGCATGGCCGAACACCACCACCGCGTCATGGATGGCGCGGATCTCGACCGTGTCGCCGGTCTCGTCCAGTTCCACCAGGTGCATCGGGCTGACCAGGTCGGCATGGTTGCCCACCTGGACCACCCCGCGCGCGACGTAGAGGAAGACGTTGCGCCCATTCAGTCCGCCAAAGCGGATGCTGCCGCCGGCCCGCATTTCCAGCGTGCTCATAAAGACCCCGGTAAGCGAACGCACCGGTCCCGTGTGGCCTTCCCATTCCCCCGCAATCAGGTTCAGCGTCACCCGTCCGCCGTCCGTCGGCAGGGCCGGGATGTCCGCGCGCTGCAGGCCGGTGTAGGCGGGTTCGCTCATCTTCAGGCGCGATGGCAGGTTGACCCATAGCTGCAGGATCTCGATCGGGCCGCCGCGCTCGAGGAATTCGCGCGGCGAGACCTCCGCATGCACGATGCCGCGCCCGGCCGTCATCCACTGCACGCCGCCGGCATGGATCACGCTTTCGTGACCGGCGTTGTCGCGGTGGGCCAGGCTGCCTTCGAGGATGAAGGTGACGGTCTCGAAGCCGCGATGCGGGTGCGGGCCGAAGGGCAGGCCGCGGTTGTGCGGCGGGTAGGTTTGCGGGCCGTGGTGGTTGAGGAAGAGGAAGGGATCGATCTGGTCGACGAGGCGGCCGGGCAGGGGGCGCTGCGTGATCAGGTCGCCGATATCGTCGCGCATCGCAGGATGCAGGCGGTGGACGGCTCGAGCGGTCATGGCGGAGGCTCCTTAGCTTGGTAGGCCTCACGATACATGAAAGATGCTGTGCTAGACTCTTTGCGTTTAAGCAAGTGGAGACGGCCACCCATGATTCAAAAAACACTGCTTGCCAGCCTGCTGCTGGCTTCCTTCGCGATGCCGGCAAGCGCGGCAACCAAAGCCCCGAGCGACATCGCGGTCAAGACCGCCAAGTATGCGGTGACTACCTACCGCAAGGACATCGTCGACACCCTGGCCAAACTGGTGAGCTACAACACGGTGGCCGACAAGGCCGTCCCGTCCGACAAGAACCCGGTCCACATCGCCTTCAAGGAAGCGCTGAAGGCCGAAGCCGAACGTCTGGGCCTGGACTACGCCGACCACGGCTGGACCGTGATCATCGGCCTGGGGCAGGGCACGGAACGCGTCGGCGTGGTCACCCACGGCGACGTTCAGCCGGTCGATCCGGGCAAGTGGAAGAAATCGCCCTTCGTGCTGGACCGTACCAGCGAGCCGGGCAAGCTGCTGGCGCGCGGCGCCGAGGACGACAAGGGCCCGATCGCCACCGCGCTGTATGCGATGAAGTCGATCCGCGACAAGGGCGTGCCGCTGTCCAGGCGCATCGAGCTGTACGTGTACATGGGCGAGGAATCCGACTGGGCGCCGCTGGTCGAATTCCTGAAGACCCATCAGCCGCCCCAGGTCAACATCACGCTCGACGCCGAATACCCGGCGGTGACGGCCGAGAAGGGCTATGGCACGGTGGCGGTGACGGTGCCGAAGGCCGGCGCTGTGGCGGCGCCGGAAGACCAGCCCTACGTGGCCGAATTCGGCGGCGGCTTCTTCGGCAGCCAGATTCCCGAGGACGCCAATGCGGTGATCGCCAACGCCACCCCCGAAATCGAAAAGGCGGTGCGGGCCCGCGGCGCAAAGCAGGAAGGCATGCAATACAGCTTCAGCTGGCAGGGCAGCAGCCTCGCCATCAAGGCCAAGGGTGTGTCGGCCCACTCGTCCAAGCCGGAAGACGGCGTCAACGCGGTCAGCATGCTGGCCGACGCGCTGGCCGTGCGCCCATGGGCCAACACGACCGCCGGCGGCGTGGTCAACTTCCTCAACGAGATGGTCGGCACCGGCATCTACGGCGAGAAGTTCGGCAGCATCGCCTACCGCGACGGCTTCATGGGCCCGATGACCTTCGCCCCGACCGTGATCAAGCAGCGTGACGATGGCATCGAGGTATCGATCAACATGCGCCGCCCGCAGGGCAAGACCAGCGAGCAGCTGACGGCCGAGGTCAATGCCGCGCTGGCGCAATGGCAGGCGCGCCAGCTGCCGCTGGCGAACGTCGGCGTGCGCATCAGCGACCCGTGGGTGCAGAAGAATGCGCCCCACCTGCCGACCTTGATGAACGTGTTTTCCTACTTCACCGGCATGAAGAACCCGCAGCCGGTGGCGGTCGGCGGCGGTACCAATTCGCGCCTGTTCCCGGGCGCGGTGAGCTTCGGCCCGACGATGCCGGGCAAGGTCTATACCGGCCATTCCGAGCACGAGTTCATCACCGAGAAGCAGCTGCTGCTGAACCTGCAGATGTACACGGCGGTGCTGGTCGAACTCGCGAAGTAAGACTGCAGCACACCATCCAGCCCCGGCACTGTCCGGGGCTTTTTTTCGCCCGCTCCACCCTGTTGGGCTCGTAGGTGTTTGGCGCGCCAAAATGTGTAAATAATTCTAATCATGCTGTAGGACTGTACTTACGCCGCAGCCTCGCCCAGAGGGAACAAAAACGGCTTCTCCTAGAAGCGACAGGGCAGGCTGCACGCTGTGCCGCACCCCTTGGCCGGCATTGCGTTGACAGCCGGAAAAAGCACCAGTTCTAGAGGGAAAATGTGGCGAAACCAGCATGATAGGATCGTCGCTACGAACCGCGAACGGACCGGGACACCCGGTGCCCGCTTGCGCTCGTTGCTTACCCCAAGCCCGACATTTTTTGGATGCCATGCACAGCAAAGATCTCAAGAAGCCGGACGGACGCAACATTACTTTGTACAGCAAGCAGCCGATCCCGGACGGGATCGTTGCGCCCAGCCCATTCGCCGATCCCCAGCATGCCAATCCCCACCTGCGCTGGCATCCGCTGCGCGGCGAATGGGTGACCTTCGCCGCCTTCCGCCAGAACCGCACTTACCAGCCGCCGCCCCAGTACAACCCGCTGGCGCCGATGAGCGATCCGCAGCACCCGACCGAGATGCCGGCCGGCGATTACGAGATCGCCGTGTTCGACAACCGCTTTCCTTCGCTGGCGCTGGAGTCGCACGACCCGCCAAGCGTGACGGTGCCGACCGCGCCCGCCAACGGCCACTGCGAGGTGGTGGTGTTCACCCAGGACCCGCAATCCGCGCTGGCCTCGCTGCCGCTGTCGCGCATCGAACTGCTGCTGTCGGTATGGGGCGACCGGACCACGCGCATCGGCAGCCGGCAGCACATCCACTACGTATTGCCTTTCGAGAACCGCGGCGCCGAGGTCGGCGTGACCCTGCATCATCCGCATGGCCAGATCTATGCCTATCCCTTCGTGCCGGCGGTGCCGGCGCGCATGCTGGCGCAGGAGCGCGAGTACTTTCTGCAGCACGGCACCAGCCTGCTGTGCGACATGGCGCGCGACGAAGCCGCGGACGGCAAGCGCGTGCTGTACCAGGACGAGGACGCGATCGCCTTCGTGCCGGCCTGCGCGCGCTACCCCTACGAGGTGTGGGTGATGCCGAGCCGGCCGTGCAAGGATTTCGCGGCCCTCACGCCGCCGCAGCGTGAAAGCCTGGCGCGCGCGCTCAAGACCGTGCTGCTCAAGTACGAAGCCTTGTGGAACCGTCCCTTCCCCTACCTGATGGCCTGGTACCAGGCGCCCACCGACGGCGCCGCCCATCCGGAGACCCAGCTGCATGCGCAGTTCTATCCGCCTTACCGTACCAAGGACCGCCTGAAGTACCTGGCCGGCACCGAGCTGGCGGCCGGCATGTTCGCGATGGACGTGCTGCCCGAGACCACCGCCTACGAACTGCAGCAGGTGGAAGTCAGCCTCGATGAAGGCGCTGCAGGAGGGCGCGCATGAACGGCCAATTGCAACGCAGCGCCGAGGTCGCGGACAAGCTGGCGCTGCTGCGCGCCCAGCTGGCGGCGGCGGGCGCGGGGGCGGTCCGCCTGCGCGGCGTCGACTGGTTCGCCTGGGTGACGGCGGGCGGCTCGAGCGCCGTGCTGCAGACCACCGACGGCGGCGTGGCCGAGGTCCTGGTGACGCCGGAGGAAGCCTGCATCCTGACCGACGCCATCGAAGCCGAGCGCCTGCGCACCGAGGAGCTGCCCGATGGCTTCACCTTCCACATCGAGCCCTGGGCCGAGCCGGAGCTGCGCGAACGCTACGTGCAGAACGCCGCGGCCGGCCGGACCATCCTGTCCGACCGCCCCGGAAACGGGACCGGCGCCGCCTTCGGCGAACAGCCGCTGCCGCATGCGCTGCGCCAGCGCCGCATGGTGCTGGGCCCCGACGAAGGCGCGCGCTACCGCGTGCTGGGACGCGAGGCCGCCGAGGCGATGAGCGAAGTGCTGCGCCGCGCGCGGCCCGACTGGACCGAGTACCAGCTGGCCGGCGCCGGCGCGGAAGCGCTGTGGCGGCGAGGCATCCATCCGGCGCTGGTGCTGGCTGCAGGCGAACGGCGCCTGCCGGCCTACCGCCATCCGACCCCCACCAACGAGCCGATCGGCGCACGCGCCATGCTGGTGTTCTGCGCGCGCCGCCACGGCCTGTACGCCAACCTGACCCGCTTCGTGAGCTTTGGCCCGGCACCCGTCGATGAGCAGCGCGCGCTGATGGACGTCGAGGCCACCGGCCTGGCGGCGATCCAGCCGGGCAAGTCGCTGTCGGCCGTGTACCACGCGCTCGAGGCGGCCTACAAGCACGCCGACCGCGAAGCGGCGATCCGCGAGCACCACCAGGGCGGCATCACCGGCTACCGGGCGCGCGAGATCGTCGCCGGCCCCAGCACCGCGACGCTGCTGGAAGAGGGCATGGCCTTCGCGTTCAATCCGAGCTTCGCGGGCGTAAAAATCGAAGACACTTTCCTGCTCGGCCCCGACGGGCTCGAGAACCTCACGTTCGACCCCGGCTGGCCGGCGGCGGACGTACATGGCCGCAAGCGGCCCCTTTGGCTGGAGGCGCAAGCATCATCATGATGAACACCGACACCTTCTTCGGCGGCGCGCCTGAAGTGAACGCGTCGGCCCCCGGGCGCGTCAACCTGCTCGGCGAGCATACCGATTACAACGACGGCTTCATGCTGCCGGTGGCGACCCCGCAGCGCACGCTGGTGGCGATGAGCCGCAGCGGCGACGAGCATTTCCACTTCTACTCGCCTACGTTCGACAACACCGTCACCTTCGCCCAGGACGGCAATGCGCGGCAGGGCTACGGCAGCTACATCGAGGGCTGCATCCGGCTGGTCCAGGCCGAGGGCGTGGAGGTGCCGCCGCTGCGCGTCTACATCACCACCAACCTGCCGGTCGGTTCGGGCCTTTCGTCCTCGGCGGCGCTCGAGGTGGCGACCCTGCGCGCCATGCGCGCGCTGCTCGGCTTTGCACTGGACGACGTCAAGCTGGCGCGCATCGCGCAACGCGCCGAGATCGAGTACGCGCACGTGAACTGCGGAATCATGGATCAGATGGCGTCCAGCCTGTGCGACGAGGACAACATGCTGTTCATCGACGCGCGCACGCTGGAACACCGCCTGGTCAAGATGCCCCCTGGCTCCGAACTGATCGTGGTCGACTCGGGCGTGGCGCGCAAGCTCGCGGCCAGCAAGTACAACGAGCGGCGCGCCGAGTGCGAAGAGGCCTCGCGCAAGCTGGGCGTGCAGGCGCTGCGCGACGTGCAGGACCCGGCCGCGGTGGAGAGCCTGCCGTCGCCGATGCGCGAGCGCGCCCGCCACGTGGTCCATGAAAACCTGCGCGTGCTGGAAGCGGCGCAGGGCGTGAGCGCCGAACGCTTCGGCGAATTGATGAATGCCTCGCACTTCAGCCTGCGCGACGACTACGAAGTGTCGATTCCCGAGCTGGATGCCTTGTGCGAGGCGCTGCGCGCCGCTCCCGGCGTACTGGGAGCGCGCCTGACCGGCGCCGGCTTCGGCGGGGCCTGTGTAGCCTTGTGCCGTGCCGGGCAGGCACAGGAAGCTGCCGCCGCCGCGCTGGCGGCCTACAACAAGAACGGACGACAGGGCCGGATCCTCATTCCGGTTCCGACTGAACAGAAAGGACAACAATGAATCAGTTTGAATACCCCCGTCCCCAATTGGTACGCGACAACTGGATCAACCTCAACGGCAAATGGCGTTTCACCTTCGACGACGAGCTGCGCTATGCACAGCCGGAAGACGTCGCCGAGTGGACCCATGAAATCAATGTGCCCTTCGCGGTCGAGACCGAACTGAGCGGCATCCAGGACACCGGTTTCCACCGCGCGGTGTGGTACCAGCGCGAGTTCGAGATCATGCCGAACAACAAGCGCACCATCCTGCATTTCGGCGCGGTCGACTATGCGGCGCGGGTCTGGGTCAACGGCCGCCTGGTGGCCGAGCACGAGGGTGGCCACACGCCCTTCCAGGCCGACATCACCGGCTCCATGAACGCCGACGGCAAGCAGGTCGTGACCGTGTTCGTCGAAGACGATCCGGCCGACCTGGCCAAGCCGCGCGGCAAGCAGGACTGGCTGCTCGAACCGCACTCAATCTGGTATCCGCGCACCACCGGCATCTGGCAAACCGTCTGGGTCGAGCAGGTGGCAGACACCTACATCGCCTCGCTGCGCTGGACGCCCATCTTCGAGACCTACGAGATCGGCTGCGAGGTGTTCGCGGCCGGCCACACCCAGCAGGATCTGTTCGTCGAGGTCAAGATCTGGCACGGCGACCAGTTGCTGGCGGACGACTACTACAAGCTGCTGCAGGGCGAGGCGAACCGCAAGATCGCGCTGTCCGACCCCGGCATCGACGATTCGCGCAACGAGATCCTGTGGAGCCCGGAACGCCCGACCCTGCTCGATGCCGAGGTGACCCTGCGCTGCGGCGACCAGGTGCTCGACCGCATCCGCTCGTACACGGCGCTGCGCTCGGTTTCGATCAACCGCGACCGCTTCATGCTCAACGGCCGTCCCTACCAGCTGCGCCTGGTGCTCGACCAGGGCTACTGGCCCGAGTCCTTCATGACGGCGCCCTCCGACCAGCACCTGAAGCGCGACGTCGAGCTGGTCAAGCTGATGGGCTTCAACGGCGTGCGCAAGCACCAGAAGATCGAAGACCCGCGCTTCCTCTACTGGGCCGACAAGCTCGGCCTGCTGGTGTGGGAAGAGATGCCGTCGGCCTACCGCTTCAGCTCGCGCGCCATCACGCGCATGGTGCGCGAATGGACCGAAGCGATCCAGCGCGACTACAGCCACCCCTGCATCATCGTGTGGGTCGCCTTCAACGAATCCTGGGGCGTGCCGAACCTGACCCTGACCCAGGCTCACCGCAACGCGGTCGAGGCGCTGTACCACCTGACGCGCACGCTCGACTCGACCCGGCCGGTGATCGGTAACGACGGCTGGGAAGCTTCGGCCACCGACATCCTCGGCATCCACGACTACGACTGCGATCCGGAAAAGCTGCAGGCGCGCTATGCCGTCACCGACCCGGTGCGCACCCTGTTCGATCAGCGCCGTCCGGGCGGCCGCATCCTGACCCTGGACGGTTTCCCGCACCGCGGCCAGCCGATCGTGCTGACCGAATTCGGCGGCATCGCCTACGATCCGAAGCAGAATCCGGACGCGGACAAGACCACTTGGGGCTATTCGCGGGCGCACTCGTCCGAGAGCTATCTGTCGCTGTACCGCGACCTCCTGAGGGTGGTGAACGAGACCTTCATGTTCAGCGGCTTCTGTTACACGCAGTTCACCGACACCTTCCAGGAAGCCAACGGCCTGCTCAACGCCGACCGTACGCCGAAGCTGCCGCTGGAGGTGATCAGTGCCGCCACGCGCAACGTCACGCTGCAGCGCAAGGAGATCGAAGCGGAAGGGGATGGCTTGCCTGGCGGGACGGGCATGCCGTAAATCGCGCGCACGGCTGAGGAACAACGCGCACCCGCGATGGTGCGCGTTGTCGTTTGCGGGGCCTCCTTAGCGCTTGATGACGCCGCTGGTGACGTTCACGCGGTCGCCGCTGCGGAAGTCCGGCGTGGTGTCCTGGGTGATGACCTGGGAGCTCCCGTCATCCATGCGCACCGTGACCCGGTAGCTGTTCGCGCCGGCAGTTGCGCCGCTCGAGCCCGTGCTGCCGGTGGCACCGGAGCTGCCCGAGCTGCCCGAGCTCGCGCGCGGCATGACCTCGATCGCTAGCACCGTGCTGTTCGGTGGGGCGCTGGCGGCGGTCGGGGTGCCGGCCTGCGCCGAGGCGCCGGACTGGTCCCAGCCGGACGATCCGCTGGTGCCGCTGGTGCCAGAGCTGCCCGAGGTGCCGGTGCCCATGGTGCCCGTGCTGCTCGAGCTGCCGCTGCTGCCGGTGGGATTGCCGGATGCATCGGTGGCGCTGCCGGAGCCGTAGCTGCTGGAGCCACCGGTGCCGGTTGCGCCGCTGGTGCCGCTCGAGCCCCCCGAGGTGGCGCCGTTCGGTGACTCGCCGCCGCCGCGCATGCCGGCGCACCCGGCCAGGCCCAGCGATACAGCCAGCAAGCCCGCCAGGAGCATGCTCTGGTGTGTGTGCTTCATGTTCAACTCCTTATGGTGGATGTTTGGATGCGTGACGATGTCATGCCACTGGAGTGAGAGGCAGGAAGCGCGTCAGCGTTCCAGCTGACTCGGGTTCGGCCTGAGCTGAATCAAGCTGGCCACTGGTCCGGCGGATTTTTCCGCGGCAAGAAGGGTCAGCGCCGGCGTACGGTGTCTTGCCGGGGTACCAACACGGCCAGCAGGGTGCTGGCCAGCAGCGCCGCGCCGACGTCGATCATCCAGTCGCCCACGGCGCCGGTACGGTAGGGCAGAAAGCTCTGCACCAGCTCGTCGCCGGCACCCATCAGCGCGATCGCCGCCACTGCCTTGGCGGCGCGCACCGGGCCGCTTCCCGCGCTGCCGAGGAACCACAGCATGGACAGGAAAGCGTAGGTCAGGCCATGCAGCACCACGCCGGGCGCGAATTCACCCACCTCGGCACGGGCGCCGGGGATCGAGCCGGCGACGAGCACGCCGGCATACAGCACCACGGCGGTCGTGATGCGGACGGAACGCAGGCGGGGATCGAGCAACAAGTGCGACAGGAAAGCAGGCATGGCGGCAGTACGTTGGGCAAATGCCCACGATACCATGCGAGGAATTTTCTGGCCGCTCAGATCGCCAGCGCGTGAGCGCCGTTCGTATAGTGGGCGTCGAAGCAGCTTTCGCAATCGGCGCAGAACAGGTGTGCCATGCGCACGCTGTTTTGCCGCAGCACGAGTTTCAGGTGGGTGTGCCGGCACTTGGGACAGATTTCGCGCACGCTGCCGAAGGTCAACAGGTTCAGCGGAACGCTCTCGTCGTCGAGCTGATCGATGACGGCCAGGGGGTTCAATTCGCTCAGCACAAGATCATCGCCGACCTGATGCTGGTGGCGGCGGCAAGCGGCCGATTCGGGCGGATCTGCGTAGGTCTCGGATGCACGTAGATTCATAGGACAGGCTCCCTAGTATCGTAATGTGTCCGCAACCCTGCGGATGAGAAAAGTGCAGGGCGGGAGCTTCATCATAGCCAATTCCCGGGCAGCTTCAAGCTCTGCCGGAAAATTTTTGTTGGTGTGTTGCCAATACGAAGAAAAAAATGCCCGTCAGGAACTGACGGGCACAACCCAAGATCGGGCCAAGAGACGTAATCGGTTGGTGTGTTGCACCCCGGTGCAGCACACCTGCTGCCATCACGCATATCGGTTGCGTGTATCGCAGTGATTCAAAGTATATGGGCTGATTGTGACCACGCCGTGACAGTAATCAAACGAGAACCGAAGTACTCGAACTGTGCCGGCCTTTCGTAATCTCAACCATATCGCGCAAAAAAAAAGCCCGCTCGAGGCGGGCTTAAAACTATTTTCTTGGAGGAGAATAGTGGAGACAGGTGCAAGTATGCTGCGCTGCCAAATATATGTCCAATTTAGAATGCAGATACCAGACATTGATATTTCGCATATCTGTTCACTTAACTCTTCGGCTGTCTCGCTTCACTCGCGCACGGGCACCGTATAGTTCAGGGCCAGACGGCCGCCGTCCGCATACAGCGTCTGACCGGTGACGTAGGACGCGTCGTCGCTCGCCAGGAAGGCGCAGATCGACGCGACTTCCTCGGGCTCGCCACAGCGTCCCAGTGGCGTGCGCGACAGGATCGTGTGGCGCGCCTCGGGGCTGCCGAGCACGGCCTTCTTCGCCAGTTCGGTGAGGATCGTGCCCGGACCGATCGCGTTGACGCGGATGCCATGTGCGGCCAGGCTGATCGCGGCCACGCGCGTCAGCTGATTCACGCCGCCTTTCGAGACGACGTAGGGCACCTGGTTCGGGATGGTCAGTTCGGCGTTCACGCTGGACATGTTGATGATGCAGCCGGCCTGGCGCTTGACCATCTCGCGTGCGGCGGCCTGGCTGCACAGGAACATCGATTTCAGGTTGATGCGCAGGACGCGGTCGAAGTCTTCTTCCTCCAGCTCGAGGAAGTCGGCCGCATGCGTCACGCCGGCATTGTTGACGAGGATATCGATCTGGCCGAAGGCGGAGAGGGTCGCGGCGATCATTGCGTCGACGTCGGCTTTCAGGCTGACGTCGGCATGGTGGAAGCGTGCCGCTTCGCCCAGCGCCGCGGCGGCCTCGGCACCCTCGGGACGGACGTCGACGAGCATGACGCGTGCGCCTTCCTGCACCAGGCGCTGGGCGCAGGCGAGGCCGATGCCCTGGCTGGCGCCGGTGACGATGGCGGTTCTATTGGCTAGTCGCATGGCGGTTCTCATTGTGTTGAAAGCCGCCATTGTATCCAGCCGGGACCTCTACAGCATCAGCGGCTTGTCCGGCAATTCGTTGGCGCGGCTGCCGTTGGCCGGGAAGTGCTGGCGCAGCAGCTCGTTGACCTGCCCGATCGCCGCCAGCGTCGCCTCGTGGAAGCGTCCGGCCTTGAAGCCCTCGGTCATGGTGCGGCACACCGCCTGCCAGGTGGCGCTGTCGATCTTGCGGTCGATCCCGCGGTCGGCCACGATGTCCACCTTGTGCTCGGCCAGGTTGATGTAGATGAGCACGCCGCAATTGTCTTCGGTGTCCCACACGCCGTAGTCGGCGAACAGGGCCAGCGCGCGCTGGCGGTTGCTCACGCCGTCCCAGGCATCGTCGAAGGGCAGGGCCTTCTCGACGATCAGGCGGACCTCGCCGCGGTGGGTCTGTTCACCGGCGGTGATGGCTTCGCTGATCGCAGTGAGCGTGGTTTCCGGAAAGGCGTGCCTGGCCTCGCCGCTGCTGCTGCCCAGGTGGCGCCAGGCGCGTTTGATCTTTTGTCCGATACCCATTACCAGTCTCCCGAGGCGCCACCGCCGTCGAAGCTGCCCCCGCCGCCGGAAAAGCCGCCGCCACCGAAGCCGCCACCGCCGAAGCTGCCGCCGCTGCGTCCTCCGCCGCTCAGGATGCTGCCAAGGATGATGCCGGTGGCGACGTTGCCCATGCCGCTGCTGCCGCGGTGCCCCCAGTGGTTAGGCGACAGCCGGCTGCGGCGCGGACGGAAGATCGAACGCAGCATGGTGAAGCCGATGACCAGGGCCAGGATGCCGAAGATGGAGAAGCCGCCGCCGGAATCCTGTTGCGCCTGGCGCTGGGGAAGCTGCTGTTGCTGGGCCGGAGCCGGGAAGCTCTCTTTGTTGAGCAGGGTCGCGATGGCGCCGACGCCGGCCACCAGGCCTTCGTAATAATGGTTCTGGCGGAAGTGCGGCGCGATCACGTCCTGCAGGATGCGTTTGGATTGGGCGTCGGTCAGCACGCCCTGTACGCCGCGCCCGGCCTCGATGCGCAGCCGGCGCAGCGAGCTCGGGTTGTCGCGCGCGACCATCAGCAGCACGCCGTCGTCGACGCCCTTGCGGCCCAGCTTCCAGGCGTCGGTGACGCGGATGCTGAACTGCTCGATCGCCTCCGGCTCGGTCGATTTGACCAGCAGGACCGCGATCTGGCTCCCGGTGCGCGCCTCGTAGTCGGCCAGCACCGCGGTCAGGCGCTCGCGCTGGGCGGCGTCCAGCATGCCGGCTTCGTCGACGACGCGTCCGCTCAGGGCCGGCACCGGCTTGAGCTGGGCGAAGGCGGGCGATGCCAGCACGCAGGCCAGCAACAGGGCCCACAGGAAACGAAGGAAACGGCCTCCAGTCGGCGCGTGCATCGCTTACTTGCCGAAGTCGACCGTCGGCGCGGTCGAGATCGACTTTTCGTTCTCGACCGTGAACGAGGGCTTGGCGTCGTAGCCGAACATCATGGCCGTCAGGTTGGTCGGGAACTTGCGCACGGTGACGTTATAGTCCTGCACCGACGCGATGTAGCGCTGGCGCGCCACCGTGATGCGGTTCTCGGTGCCTTCCAGCTGCGACTGCAGGTCGCGGAAGCTGGTGTCGGCCTTCAGGTCCGGGTACTTCTCGGACACGACCATCAGGCGCGACAGCGCGCCGGACAGCTCGCCCTGCACCTGCTGGAACTTCTGGAAGGCGGCCGGGTCGTTCAGCACCTCAGGCGTGATCTGGAAGCTGGTGGCAGCGGCGCGGGCGCGCGTGACGGCCTCGAGCGTCTCGCGCTCGTGCGAGGCATAGCCCTTGACGGTGTTGACCAGGTTCGGAATCAGGTCGGCACGGCGCTGGTACTGGTTCACCACTTCACCCCAGGCGGCCTTGGTTGCCTCGTCCTTGGTCTGGAACTCGTTGTAGCCGCAGCCGGACAGCAGCGAACCGGTGAGCAGGGCAAGGGCAAGGGTACGGGTCCAGCGCGCGAAGAGGGTAGATGTCATGATCTTTCCATGGCAAGTTGTCGAATGGTCAAAATATACATGATGTAAAGATATTCTGGCGCATCATCGGCGTCCATTCGGCCAGCTTCATGGCTGGCGGGTACAATAATGGGTTTGCAATAATCGACTGACAAGGGGCCCGACGTGACATTCATCGACAAACTTTCCGCAGCATGGACCCGCAACAATTCCCTGCTGTGTGTCGGGCTCGACCCGGACCTGGCGCGCTTCCCGGCTCACCTGCAAGGCCAGCCGGACGGGATCGTCCAGTTCTGCAAGGCGATCATCGACGCCACGGCCGACCTGGCCTGCGCCTTCAAGCCGCAGATCGCCTATTTCGCGGCGCTGGGCGCCGAGGCGCAGCTGGAAGAAATCTGCCGCTACCTGCGCGAGAACTATCCGCACATCCCGCTGGTGCTCGATGCCAAGCGCGGCGACATCGGCGCCACCGCGCACCAGTACGCACGCGAAGCCTTCGACCGCTATGGCGCGGACGCGGTGACGGTCAGTCCCTACATGGGCTTCGATTCGGTCGAGCCCTACCTGGAATGGGCCGACCGCGGCGTGATCGTGCTGTGCCGCACTTCGAACGCCGGCGGCTCGGACCTGCAGTTCCTGGACGTGGGCGGACGGCCCCTGTACCAGCACGTGGCCCAGCTGGTGGCGGAGAAGTGGAACCGCAACGGCCAGCTGGCGCTCGTCGTCGGCGCGACCTTCCCGGACGAGATCGCGCAGGTGCGCAAGCTGGTGGGCGACATGCCGCTGCTGATCCCGGGTGTCGGGGCGCAGGGTGGGGATGTGGAGGCGACCGTGAAGGCGGGGCGTAGCGCGAACGGGACCGGGATGATGATCAATTCGTCGCGGGCGATTCTGTATGCGGCGCCGCGAGAGGGCGAGGATTTCGCGGCCGCGGCCCGTCGGGTGGCGATCGAGACGCGGGATGCGATCAATGGGGCGCGGGGGTAAGGACGCGTTCTCGATGCGCTAACAAAATTGGGTTCCGGCCTTCGCCGGAACGACGGTCTTTCAGTTAGCTAAGGAAGACCGCTACCGCATCTCCGAGCGTTACACCTGGCACGTCGTCCCGGCGCAGGCCGGGACCCAAGTACATTCCAGCTTCAATACCTGCTCGGCGCAATCCCTTCCGCATAGTCATACAGCGCGCCCAGGATCTCCTCCGCTCGCTCGTCCGCAGTCTCCGACAGCGCATCGATCTCCATGAACAGCTGATCCACGGTGCGCGCCCCGGCTGCACCGTCGAACAGCCGCGCCGCCCGATGCGCCTCCCACTGCTGCATCTCAGCTTCCGACAAAGTCTGCGGGAAGTTGCGCGCCCGGTAGCGGAAGAACAGCTCGCTCAGGCGCTCGTCCTCGAAGGAGGGCCGCATGCCGGCCAGCGCTTGTGGCTTTTCGTGGCGCAGCGATTCCAGCTTGCGGCGGTCGCCATTGCCGACGAAGCCGCCGTACAGGTCTTCATCGACGTCGACCTCAATGCCCGAGGCCGGCTTCTTGAACACCTCGGCCCAGATTGCGCTCATGTTGCGTCCGGCGGCCGCCAGCGAAGCGTGCGCGCGCCCGCGCTCCAGGTCGATGTCCCAGCGCGCCGCAATGCTGGGGTGCAGGGTTTTCAGGTTCCCGACCAGCATCGGCGACTTGTTCAGGTGCACGCTCTTGATCGGCAGGCGCGTCATCCCTTCCGGCATGTCGGCGCTGCGGGTGAACATGCGGGTACGGATCGTCTCGACGTCCAGCTCGAACAGTTCCGAGGGATCGTGACGGCAGTCCCACACCAGGATCTCGTTCTTGTTGGTCGGGTGCTGGGCCAGCGGCCATACCAGGCCCAGGCAGCCGTACTCGACCGGGAACATGCCGGACACGTGCAGGAAAGGCTGGCGCTGCGAGGGTTCCAGGTGCAGGCCCATCTCGGCGGCGACGCGGTCCTTGCGGCGCAGCTCCAGGCAGAAGTCGAACAGCTTCGGCTGCTTCTGCCTGATCAGGCGGGCCAGCGCAATGGTGGCGCGCACGTCCGACAGCGCGTCGTGGGCCGCATCATGGACCAGGCCGTTGGCCGCGGTCAGGTGTTCCAGGCGGAAGCTCGGCTTGCCGTCTTCCTTGCTGGGCCACTCGATGCCGTCCGGACGCAGCGCATAGGTCATGCGCACCACGTCCAGCAAGTCCCAGCGCCCGCAGCCGTTCTGCCATTCGCGCGCATACGGATCGATCAGGTTGCGCCAGAACAGGTGGCGCGTCACTTCGTCGTCGAAGCGGATCGTGTTGTAGCCGACGCCGATGGTGCCGGGTTCGCTGAAGGCGGCCTCGATGCGGCGCGCGAATTCGTGTTCCGGCACGCCATGTTCCAGGCAGTGCTGGGGCGTGATGCCGGTGATCAGGCAGGATTGCGGATCGGGCAGGAAGTCCGGCGCCGGCTGGCAATACAGCATGATCGGCTCGCCGATCTCGTTCAGCTCGGCGTCGGTGCGGATGGCGGCGAACTGGGCCGGGCGGTCACGGCGCGGGACCGCGCCGAAGGTTTCATAGTCGTGCCAGAGGAAGGTATGCGTGCTCATGTATTGTTATGGTGTCGCCCCAGGAGGGCGGGCAGGCGACATGGTGGCACAGAATGCGTCCGGCGTCAGCCGTGAAATCGGCGCGGCACCGGCCCGCTCAAATGCTGACGCGGTCGCGTCCCGCCTGCTTGGCGCGGTACAGGGCGGCATCGGCCGCCGCCATCAGGCCATGCTCGTCGCCGCCGGGCGCCAGGCTGGCCACGCCGAACGAGCCCGTAATATGCGGCAAGGGCAGGCGCATGTCGGGGAAGACCATGGCCGTGCGCAGGCGTTCCGCCAGGCGCTCGGCCACCATTTCGGCCAGGCCGGTCTGGGTGTCCGGCAGCACCGCCATCAGTTCTTCACCACCAAAGCGCACCGCAAAATCCGAGGGACGCAGCGACTCGCGGATCACGCCGGCGGCGCTGGACAGCGCGGCATCGCCGGCGATGTGGCCATGGGTATCGTTGAAGCGCTTGAAGTGGTCGAGGTCGATCATGATGATCGACAGCGGACTGCCATCCTGGCGCGCCCGCGTTGCCAGCTTGGGCAGCATCTCGTTGAGCCAGGCGCGGTTGTACAGGCCGGTCAGGCCGTCGTTGAGCGAGAGCTGGCGGTAGAACTCGCCCAGCTTCTGGCGCCGCTTCAGCTGGGCATTGGCGGCGCGCACGCGGAAGGACAGCAGGCGCAGCAGATTACGCGCCAGCACGTTCGAGCGGTCGATCAGCTGCCACACCAGCTCCGGTTCGATGACCAGCAGCTCGCAGTCTTCCAGCGCGGTCATCGCGGCCAGGTTCACCGCGTCGTCCAGCACAGCCTGCTCGCCCACGCTCTCGCCGGGCAGCACGCGCGTCACGCTGTTGTCCTCGTTGCCGCTGTGGGCGTCCGGCGCGACTTCCAGGGTGCCCGAAAGCACGATGTAGAGGCGGGCGTGCAGCCCGTCCTCGACCCGCTGGCCGGCCGCCACCCGGATCACCGCGCACGGGGCGAGCGCCGCCGCGACGACCGGGTCGTCGGCATCGCGGAACAGCTGCAGCTCGCGCGTGGTGTAGGGGGAAGCACCGAAGGTGCCGATCTGGTCCAAGGGGTTCTCTGGCGGAAAGCGTCATTACGGCCCAGCATGATAACTCATTGCAACTCATGCGCATGGGGTAGCGTTTGATAAACAACAGTGGTCAAATGGCGGCCATGACGAATCCTTCCCACCTGGTCGATGCGCTCGGCCGCCAACATGTTCCCGCACCGGATGCCCGCATCGTGTCGCTGGTGCCCTCGATTACCGAACTGCTGTGCGATCTCGGCCTGGCGGGGCAACTGGTCGGCCGCACCGGCTTCTGCATCCATCCGCGCGCGACCGTGGAGGCCATTCCGAAGGTCGGCGGCACCAAGGACGTGAACATCGAAAAGATCCGCAAGCTGGCGCCGACCCACCTCGTGGTCAACATCGACGAGAACGAAAAACCGACCGTGGAGCAACTGGCGGAATTCGTGCCGAACATCGTCGTCACGCACCCGCTGGTCCCGGGCGACAACCTGGCGCTGGCGCGCTTGATGGGCGGGATCTTCGGGGCGGAACAGGCGGCCGAGCGCTGGTGCGCCGGGTTCGAAGGCGAGCAGGCGGCCCTGCGTGCGCTGCCACGGGCGCCGCAACGCACGGTGTTGTACTGCATCTGGCAGGATCCCTGGATGAGCGTGTCGAAAGACACCTATATCGCCGCCATGCTGGCCGAACTGGGCTGGACGATCCCGCACCTGGGCGAGGCGCGCTATCCGCGCTTCGACTGGTCCGAGCAGCTGGTCGCCCAGCTCGACGCCGTCCTGCTGTCCACCGAGCCCTACCGCTTCACGGAAGCGCATGCGGATGCGCTCGAGAAGCAGCTTGGCATCCCGGTCTTCCTGGTCGATGGGGAAATGATGTCGTGGTATGGCAGCCGCGCACTGGCGGGCCTGCGCTACCTGCGCGAGCTCAGGGCGATGCTGGAAGGGGCGGCGGCGTAAACAACGCACGCCCAGGAGCAGGGCGTGCGCCGGATGCTGCCTTACGAGTCGGTCAGGTGCTTGTCCGACAGCGGATCGTCGATGGCCGGGGACGTATGCTTGTTCTTGTCCTGCAGGCGGCCCAGGGCGCTGTCGAGGGCGCGCGCGAGCTTGCCGCCGGCGTTCTTGATCGACTGGTGCAATTCCTCGGCATGCTCGTGGACGACGACCGGCTGGTAGCCGCGCACACGCGCTTCCATCATGCAGGAGTTGCCGCCGTCGGCATGCTTTTCACGGTTCTCGTTGCTCAGGTGGACTTCGACACTGGTCAGATGGTCGCTGAAACGGCCGATCGCGCCGTTCACCACCGTTTGCACGTGTTCTTCCAGGCCCGGGCTCTTGCTGATGGTACGGTCGGTATTGACGTTGATTTGCATATGCTTGCTCCTGTTGTCATAACGATTACATCTTACCTGCGGCGCGATTTAGGCCGCGTCCTGTTACGACAGGTGGGGCCGCCCCGGCAACTTGCAAGGGCGTCCATATTGCAAGATGCTCATGCCTTCACGCTTTCTGGTTCTTTGTCGTGGTGCGGGAAGCGGTCCATGCGCGACAGCACCGGGAACAGCACTGCCCACAAGCCGGTCACCACCAGCGTGGCCGCGCCGCCCAGCAGGATCGCCCGGGTCAGGCCGAGCCAGCCGGCGGTGACGCCCGACTCGAATTCACCCAGTTCGTTCGAGGCGCCGATGAACACCGAGTTCACCGCGCTGACGCGCCCGCGGATGTCGTCCGGCGTCTCGTGCTGCACCAGCAGGTGGCGGATGTAGACGCTCACCATGTCGCCGGCGCCGAGGATGAACAGGGCGGCGAGGGCCACCGGCAGGCTGTCGGTCCAGCCCATCACCAGCGTGCACAGGCCGAACACGGCAACGCCGCCGAACATCCACAGGCCGACCCGGCGCGTGATCGGATAGAAGGCCAGCACGATCGAGCACAGCGCCGCCCCCAAACCGGGCGCGCTGCGCAGCCAGCCGAGGGCGGTAGGGCCGGCATGCAGCACGTCGTGCGCATAGGCCGGCAGCAGGGCGGTGGCGCCGCCGAACAGCACCGCGAACAGGTCGAGCGAGATCGCGCCCAGCACGATCGGGCGCGAGCGCACGAAGCGCAGGCCTTCGAACAGCGACGCCAGGCTCACCGGGCCCTGGCTGCGAGCCTGCCTCGCGGCGCGGGTGCGCGACATGCACAGCACCGCGACCGTCAGCAGGCTGGCCGCGACCAGGTGCACGGTCATCGGGCCGAACACGTACAGCAGGCCGCCGACGATCGGGCCGGCGATCACCGCCACGTGGAAGCTCGAGGAGCCCAGGGCCACGGCCTGGCTGAAGTCGCGGTCCGGCACCAGGTTCTTCAGCACCGCCTGCGAGGCCGGCATCATGAAGGCGCGCGCGGAGCCGAACAGCACCAGGATCGCGAACACCGGCCAGACGACACGGCTGCCGGTGGCCGTGAACCCCACCAGCAACAGGCTGCATAGCAGCTGGGTGGCCATGCACAGCAGGACGATGTTGCGGCGGTTGTAGCGGTCGGCCACGTGGCCGGCCCACAGGATCAGGACCAGGAAGGGCGCGAACTGCGCCAGGCCGATCAGGCCGAGGTCGAACAGGCTGCCGGTGATCTGGTAGACCTGCCAACCGATGGCCACGCTCTGCATCTGCACCGCGAGGGTGCCGAGGAAGCGGCCGGACAGGTAGAAGGCGAGGTTGCGGTTGCGCAGGACGGCCAGGCCGCTGGAAGAGGACAGCAGGGACATGAAGGGCTTTCGGGGACAATGCTGGGTTGCTACCCATGCATTGTGCCCGAATCCGGCCCTTATGGTTGGGCCAGGTCTGCTTCGCTGGTGAAGGCGTCCGCGAAGAACTCGTCTTCCGGTAGCCCGCACTGCGCCACGTAGTCGCGCCGCGCGGATTCCACCATGATGGGTGCGCCGCAGGCATAGACCTGGTGGCCCGACAGGTCCGGGATGTCCTGCATCACGGCCGCGTGCACGTAGCCGGTGCGGCCCTGCCAGGCGTCTTCCGGCAGCGCGTCCGAGATCACCGGGATGTACCGGAAGTCGGGCAGGGTGGTTTCCCATGCGCGGCACAGTTCGTCCATGTACAGGTCCTGCGGGCGGCGGCCGCCCCAGTACAGGCGCACCGGGCGGGTGGATTTCAGGTGCATCAGGTGCTCGACCAGGGCCTTCACCGGGGCGAAGCCGGTGCCCGAGGCCAGCAGCACGATCGGCTTGTCGGATTCCTCGCGCAGGAAGAAGGTGCCGAGCGGGCCTTCGAAGCGCAGGATGTCGCGCTCCTTCATGGCACCGAAGACGTGGTCGGTGAACAGGCCGCCCGGCAGGTGGCGGATGTGCAGCTCGAGCGGGCCGCTGAACGAGGGCGCGCAGCCGATGCTGTAGGCGCGGCGCTTGCCGTCCTTGAGCAGGAACTCGACGTACTGGCCGGCGCGGTAGGCCAGGGCTTCGTTGGCCGGCAGCTGCAGCGTGACGATGGCGACGTCGGGCGCGGCCTTGCGGACGCCCGCGATCCGGGTCGGCATCTTGCGCACCGGGTACTCCGAGCTGCCGCCCACTTCGTGCGCTTCGATCACCAGGTCCTGCTGCGGCACGGCGCAGCAGAACAGCGACATGCCCTGGGTCTTTTCGAGGTCGCTCAGGGCGCGCTGCTGGTGCGGCTTGTGGGTCAGTTCGCCGTCGAGCACTTTACCCTTGCATGAACCGCAGGCGCCGTTCTTGCAGCCGTAGGGCAGGCCGATGCCGGCACGGATGGCGGCGGAGAGGACGGTTTCGTCGGCTTCGCAGGTGAACTGGTGGCCACTGGGCTGGACGGTGATCTGGAAGGTCATGCGGTGTAGGCGGTTGGTGGCTGCGCGCGGCAAGCCGTTGATTCGACAGGGTTTGATGGGCGGTATTCTACACCGGCGCCCCAAACGCCGCGAAACGCCAGCCGGAAGCCTGTGCTAGAGTAGCAAGCTTTCCTTCGTCATCCCCTCCATGATCCAGCCCGCCTCTTTCCACCGTCCACGCCTGCTCGTCGTCGGCTGCGGCGACGTCGGCATGCGCCTGCTGCCGCTGCTGGCCGGACGCTTCCGCATCTTTGCCCTCACCAGCCAGCGCGAGCGCTGCGCCGAACTGCGCGCCGCGGGCGCCGTGCCGATCGTGGCGGACCTGGACCGTCCCGCGAGCTTGCGCCGCCTGCGCGGCCTGGCCGACTGGGTCGTCCACCTCGCGCCGCCGCAGCCCGAAGGCGGCGTCGACCGCCGCACGCGCCACCTGGTGGCGGCGCTCGGCAAGGCGGCGCGCCTGGTCTATGTGAGCACGAGCGGGGTATATGGCGACTGCGGCGGCGAGCTGGTACGCGAGACGCGGCCGGTGGCGCCGCGCAACGCCAGGGCGCAGCGGCGTGTCGATGCCGAACGGGTGCTGCGCGCCCGGGCGCTGGCGGGCGGCACGCGGCTGACGATCCTGCGCGTGCCGGGCATCTATGCCCTCGAGCGCCTGCCGCTCAAGCGCCTGGAGCAGGGCACGCCGGCGCTGCGGCCGGAAGACGACGTGTACACCAACCACATCCACGCCGACGACCTGGCGCGCATCGTGGCGCTGGCCTTGTTCCGCGCCCCTGGCGGCGGCCGGGTGCTGCACGCGGTGGACGATACGCGCATGAAGATGGGCGACTATTTCGACGCCGTGGCCGACGCGTTCAAGCTGACGCGCCCGCCGCGCCTGCCGCGCGCGGAACTGCAAGCGGTGGTCACGCCAACCCTGTTGTCCTTCATGTCCGAGTCGCGCCGCCTGGACAATACGCGGCTCAAGCGCGAACTGCGCGTGCGGCTGCGTTATCCCGATGTCGCGGCGGCGCTGGCGCAGGTACAATCGGGCACCCAGAACGAGAGGCCAGCATGACCTATGAAGAATACCTCGACGAAGTGACCACGCTCATCGTCGAAAAATACGGCGTCAAGGACGCCGCCGCCATCAAGATCGTCGTCGCCGCGCAGGACAAGGAATACTTCGTCGCCCACGACGACAATCCCGAGATGCGCACCGTCGAACGGGCGCATACCGACGCGCGCACCCTGTACCAGGCCAGCGCGCTGGCCAAGGCCGCTCCCGCGAAAAAGAAGTAAGCCTTCCTCCTCCAGAGCATTGACGGCTTCCGGCCTTGCCGGAGGCCTTCGTGCGTCCCTGCCTTCAAAATGACAGCGTCTTGTGCAAACATCAAGTCGAGTGTGTATCATTTCGTCCGTTGGTAAAAAAGCCATACGAATGATGTCCCAGCGGATCTTCACGCAAATAATTCACTGAAGACCACGGAAAATGGCAAATAATTAACACTCCTGAAAGAATCATATGCCCATCAGACGCCTTCCGCCCGGCGCGGAATACGATCCGAACCGCGTCCTCGACGCCATCATCGCCAGGCTGCGCCTGAAGAACGACGCCGCACTGTCGCGCGTGCTCGAAGTCGCCCCGCCGGTGATCAGCAAGATCCGCCACAATACGCTGCCGATCGGCGCGACGCTGCTGCTGCGCATGCACGAGGAGAGCGAGTTCAGTATCCGGGAATTGCGCGAGCTGATGGTCAGGCCGCAGCATGACGGGCACGCGCTGGCCTGCTGAATGAAAAACGGCCGGTGTGGCCTGTCGCCACACCGGCCGTAGAGGGAGGGAGTCAGGCCGCGTGCGACAGCTCCCTGCCCGGTGCGGCGCAATATTCCACGGCATCAGACTGCGCCTGCGACGGCTTTCCCGGCGAGGAACAGAAGGCGTACGCGGCATTGGCGGCTTCGCGTGGCTTTCCCGGCGAGGAGCAGAATGCGAATGCGGCGCTGGCGGTTTCGCGTGGCTTGCCTGGCGAGGAGCAGAACGCATACGCGGCGCCGGCGACTACGCGTGGTCTGCCCGGCGACGAGCAGAATGCGTACGCCGTGCTGGCAGCTTCGCCCGGCTTGCCTGGCGAGGAGCAGAACGCATACGCGGCATCGGCCGTTTCGCGTGGCTTGCCCGGCGAGGAGCAGAACGCATACGCGGCATCGGCCGCTTTACCCGGCTTGCCCGGCGAGGAGCAGAACGCGTACGCGGCGCTGGCGGCTTGGCCCGGTTTGCCCGGCGACGAGCAGAATGCATTCGCAGCGTCGGATGCAGGCGAGACGCCAAATTCCGCTTCGTAGATCTCGCGCATGCGTTCGCCCCCAGCAGCGTGGTCGTCGTCATTTGCATCGGCGCCGATGCCGACGTACGGATAGTGGTGCAGGAAGTAGCCGAACACGGCTTCGCAGTCCTGCGCATACTTCATCGTGTCGAGGATGTGATAGTGCCAGAAGGTGTCGACGTCGACGGTCGGCGAGGCCTGGGCGTCGGGGTATTTCTTCATCAGGAAGAGGAAGCGGCGGTACTCCGTTTCCACAGCATCGGCCCGTAACGCGGACCAGCCCTCACCGGATTCCACATGCATCAGTTTCATTTTGATCGGAGCGAGATCGAGTGCTGCGAAGGCTGCGAATTCGTTAGTCGACATAGTTATCACCTTTTTTTGTAGAGCTGTTGTTAAGGCATTCTTTTTAATCCCTAGTGTTGAAGCGGTACGTCAGAGAATCCTCCTCAAAGAACGTGGCGCGTTTATCGGAAGCCAAGAACTGCGTCTTGACCGGTGGCAGTGATAACTATTGTCCTGCGCCCGGTCAGGCTTAATGTTGAGTTCTGTCAACCGAGAAACAGCTGTGCTGAAACGAGACAACATGGCGGCACATCTGCTGCATGTGTCAGGCGATGGCCGGCAACACGACATCGCTGTCGTGTGCACGGAAAGCGTTCGTCCCGGGCAGATATCCGTCCACGGGAATGGTGACGACGATGGTGGTGCCGGTGTCCGGCCCGCTGCTGATCGAGAAGCTGCCGCCGAGGATGTTGATGCGCTCCTCGATGCCGACCAGGCCGAAGGAACCGTTGCGGTTGCGGCTGCCCGGCTGCATGCCGATGCCGTTGTCGCGGATCGTCATGGTGAGCATGTCCGCGTGCCGGTGCAGGTCGATCCTTACCTTGCTCGCACGTGCATGCCGCGCCACGTTGTTGAGTGACTCCTGCAGGATGCGGAACAGCGCGGTGGCCGACTGGTCGTCGATGTGGTATTCGGTTTCGTCCTCGACCAGCTCGCACGCGATGCCGGTGCGGCGCGCGAAGTCGCTCACCTGCCAGTCCACCGCCGCATTCAGGCCGAGGTCGAGCACGTTCGGCCGCAGGTCGTTGATGATCTGGCGCACGCTGCGGATGGTCAGGTCGATCTGGCGCACCGTCGCGCTGGCGCGCTCGTGCAGACGGCCGTGTTTGTCGCGCGTGCGGTTGGCGAGGAACTCGGCCTCGATCTTCAGCGCCAGCAGGTTCTGCGCGAGCTCGTCGTGGATCTCGCGCGCGATGCGTTTGCGTTCGGCTTCCTTGATCTGTTCCGCGTGCGCAGCCAGCTGGCGCAGCTTCTCGTTGGTAGCCTGCAGCTTGCCCTGGCTCGCGCGCAGTTCGCGCGTCATGTCCTCGGCCATCCGCAAGGCGCTGCGGCGCGAGGAGGCCATGGTCTGGAATAGCGCATACAGCAGGGCCGTGCTGAGCGAGCCGGCGAGGGCGGCCATCCAGGGGTAGTAGAGGTCGAAGCGCGTGTACAGCGCCGACTTGGCGACGCTGAAATCGGCGCGCCACTGGCGCTGGTTGAATTCGATCGGCAGGCTGGCCTTCAGCAGTTCGGCGTCGTCGGACACGGCCGGCGGCAGGCTTTCCGCCGCATGGCTGTCATAGAGGACCGCGCTGATCCGGTTCTCGCCCGGCTCCTGAGGCACATCGTTGAGGTCGGTGAGGACCAGGCGCACTCCGCTGACAGGGAAACCCTCGAGAACGCCGTTGACCATCCTGTTGACGCCGAAACCGATGCCGACGGAGCCAAGATAGGCGGCGCGGCGCTGGGAGACGGTGTCGATCGGCATGCCGCCGCGGTACACCGGCAAGCGCATCGCGAGCACGTTCTGAATGGGGCCGGGCAGTACTCTGACGCGGAAGCCCGAAGCGGCGATGGTATTGTAGTCCCGCGACTGCGCCGCCGTGCGGCGGATGTAGCTGCGCGCTTCCAGGTCGAGGCCGAGCTTGTCGAGCGTTTGCGGGGTGGCCGGTTCCATGTAGACGAGAATCGTGTAGCTGTCGCGGCCGGGCAGGGGACGAAGTTCCCTGGCAGGCTCCGGCATGCCGTACTGGCGCAGCCGGTGCCGCACGTCCGCGTCCACTGCCTGCAGTTCAGCCGGGCCGACGCTGCGGGCGTAATTCATGACTTCGATACCGGGGAAATTGCGCGGCGTGTCGAGCTGCTCGACGTAGTGGCGGAATTCGTCGGGACCGACCTCGTTACTGGCGCGGAACAGCCCGGCCGCGCCGCGCAGGACGTCGGAATAACTCTTGATGCGGGCGTCGATCGCGAACTGGGCGGTGCGCGCCATGCCGCGGAAACGCGTCTGGGCGTCACTCTCGATCGCCTTGGCGGTGGCCAGGTAGAGGACAGTGCCGACCGCCACCGACAGCACGGCCCCGGTCAGCATCGTCGTTGGCATCACGACCAAATGGGATGAGGGGCGGCGGGGGAGCATGGTCCGTAATCTCGCTTGCTAGGTGGATGCGTCGCGATAATGCGACATACATTCCTACGCTAAGCTTGTTTACAGAACCAAGTACCTATCAGGCTTAATAGGTATGGCAGAAAAGCAACGGAAGTGAACGAAATGGAAACGTTTCGTAAGGAGGGGAGCGCGCCATACCGCCGACTCTCCCGTCAGCAGTATGGCGCGATGGCAGAACTTACTTGCCCCAGCTGTCCTTCAGCGTCGTCACGCGGTTGAACACCGGCTTGCCCGGCTGCGAATCGACGCGGTCCGCCACGAAGTAGCCGTGGCGCTCGAACTGGAAGCGCTGGTCGGCCGCGGCATCCTTCATGCCCGGCTCCAGGTAGGCGGTCACGGTCTCGAGGGCGTTCGGGTTGAGCGCGGCCTTGAAGTCCTTGCCGCCGGCGTCCGGCTGCGGCTCCGTGAACAGGCGGTCGTACAGGCGCACCTCGGCTTCGAGCGCGGTGGCCGCGCTGACCCAGGTGATGTTGCCCTTGACCTTGTAGTTGTCCGCGCCCGGCGTGCCCGACTTCGAATCCTCGAAGTACTTCACGTGCACCGCGGTCACCTTGCCGTCTGCATCCTTGTCGAAGCCGGTGCACTCGACCACGTAGCCGTACTTCAGGCGCACGCGCGCACCCGGCTGGTCGCCGACCGGCGGGGTGAAGCGGTGGTAGCCCTTGGTCGGCACTTCCATGAAGTCTTCCTGCTCGATCCACAGTTCGCGCGTGAAGGGGAAGGTACGCACGCCCAGTTGCGGATGATGCGGGTGGACCGGCGAGGTGCACTCGACCGATTCGCCTTCCGGGAAGTTGTCGACGATCAGCTTCAGCGGACGCAGCACCGCGATGGCGCGCGGCGCCTTCGGATCCAGGTCGTCGCGCAGCGCGCCTTCCAGGGTGCTCATGTCGATCCAGCCGTCGGCCTTCGAGACGCCGATGCGCTCGCAGAACAGCTGGATCGATTCCGGCGTATAGCCGCGGCGGCGCAGGCCGACGATGGTCGGCATGCGCGGGTCGTCCCAGCCGGTCACCACGCCTTCGTCCACCAACTGGCGCAGCTTGCGCTTGGAGGTGACGACGTAGGTCAGGTTCAGGCGCGCCATCTCGTACTGGCGCGGCACCGGGCGCGGGAAGAAGCCGCCGTCGGCCAGGGTGTCCACCAGCCAGTCGTACATCGGGCGGTGGTCCTGGAATTCCAGCGTGCAGATCGAATGGGTGATCGACTCCAGCGCATCCGAGATCGGGTGCGTGTAGTCGTACATCGGGTAGATGCACCAGGCGTCGCCCGTGCGGTGGTGGTGCGCATGGCGGATACGGTACAGGGCCGGGTCGCGGTTGGTCATGTTCGGCGAGGCCATCGCGTCTTCCGACATCTTGGCGCGCAGGATGTGCTCGCCGTCCTTGTACTTGCCGGCTTTCATGTCGCGGAAAATCTGCAGCGATTCTTCCACCGGGCGGTTGCGGAAGGGCGAGTTGGTGCCCGGCGTACCGAAGTTGCCGCGATTCTTCGCCATGTCGGCGGCGCTCTGGCTGTCGACGTAGGCCTTGCCTTCGCGGATCAGGTACTCCGCCATCTCGTACAGCTTGTCGAAATAGTCGCTGGCGTAGTGCAGGTACTCGCCGTCGCCTTGCTCCCAGCTGAAGCCGAGCCACTTCACGGAATCCATGATGGTGTCGACGTATTCCTGGTCTTCCTTCTCCGGATTGGTATCGTCGAAGCGCAGGTGGCAGCGGCCGTTGTAGTCGCGCGCCAGGCCGAAGTTCAGGCAGATCGACTTGGCATGGCCCACGTGCAGGTAGCCGTTCGGTTCCGGCGGGAAGCGGGTGATGACGGGCGGCATGCCTTCGCGCGCATGCGTTCCGGCCGCCAGATCGTTTTCGATAATGGCGCGCAGGAAATTGGACGATGGGGGATTGCCCGCAGCGGCCGGCGTATTCTTTTCGTTGCTCATGGAGAAAGAGTTCTGTATAGGTAAGTTGCGCACATTTTACCGTAATGCAGGGGGCAGCCGCCCCTGTATGTGGTGGAGCGCACGGTAGGCAGCGTTTGGTAGAGACATACTGGGGGCAGTCGCTTCATTCGCAAGGCTCAACCATGAAAACCCTCGCCACCCATCCGGACCTGGTCCGCGCCTGGCTGCTGGCCCTGGCCGGAATGCCGCTGCCCCCGGCAGCTCAGCCGGCTACTGCGCAGGCAGGTCCGCACACGCCGCCTCCAGTCCAGCCTTACCGCCGCTGAAGGCTTCCCGTAAAAGCGCCGGCCTCGCCAGCTTATCGCTTTATATAGGATAATCTCGGATTGGCCGTCTTGCGGCCCGCAGTGGCCAACTCTCGGGAGAGTCTCTTTGGAAAATTTATACGCGATCCTCGGCGTCGCCCCGAATGCCGGCGACGACGAGATCAAGAAGGTCTACCGCTCGCTGGCGATGCGCTACCACCCGGACCGCAACCAGGCCCCGGGCGCCGAAGCGCGCTTCAAGGCCGTCACCAAGGCCTACGAGATCCTGTCGGATCCGGTCAAGCGCGCCGAATACAACCAGAGCGTCAACCACCGCATCGTGCTCGATGCCGAGGCCGAAGCCTTCGAGCTGTGGCGCTCGGTATTCGCGCTGAACGGCGTGAATCTGCCGCACTAAGTTGCCGCACTGAGCTGCGCCCACCATTGAATCAACAGGACACACAATGAAAAACGTACATCCCGAATTTTCGTTCCAGTCACGCGAACTGGAAGGACAGATCGAGGGCACGCTGGGCGACCCGCCCAACAAGAAGAACTACGACATGATGGTCAACGCACTGGTGTCCGAGTACGCCGGCGGATCGGGCCTGGACGACGTCAACCTGATGGCCTTCGCGCTCGTTGATTGCATCAAGTTCAAGGATCCGAAAGGCCTGCTGCGTGAAGCCGCCGACTACGACGGCAGCATTCCTTCGCGCGTGTTCGCCATGGCCGAGTGCACGGGCGACGAAGGCCGCGCCATGTACGAGGCGATGACCGCGAATTATCCGGAACTGGCGCGCCAGGCCATCATCACGGCCTTCCTGTACAAGAACCAGGGCCGCTGGGACGACGAAGACCGCTCGCTCGACCGCCTGGCCGAAGGCGACGAGGGCGAGGACGACGACATGGACGACACGGCCGCCACCGACGACTTCACCCAGCTGTTCGATGCAGACGGAGAGCGCGAATGAGCGACGAAGGCAACAAAGCCAATCTGCCCGCGCTGACCAGGCAGGTCAGCGAACTGGTGCTGGCCGGCTCGCTCGAGCACGCCGAGGAGGCGTTCTCGAAGGCCGCCGACGAGCACGGCGACTACGCGGTCGTCGAGGTGCTGTCGACCCTGCCGCCCCAGGTCACTGCGCTGCACCTGTCCGGCTTCGACGGCGCCAAGACCTCGGTCGCGACCCTGCTGGTGCCGCCCAAGGCCTGGGCCGAGAGCCTGGCCTACATCGCCGCCACCTGGCCGGACAACCTGATCGAAGACGATCCGGAACGTATCGCCGAGAACCTGTTCAACCACGTGCACGGCATCGTCTACGCCAACGACGACGAAGACCGCCGCCACGAACTGCTGCAGGAAGCCTCGGCCACCGACTACGGCGCGACCGTGTTCGCGATCCTGTGGTCGCTGGCCCCGAAGGAAATCCTCGAGGTGGCCGGCGAAATCCTGGCGAAAGGCCGCTACGTGACGGGCCAGACCAGCAGCGACAGCGACATCGTGCCGCTGGCGGTCGACCTGGCCAAGGCCAGCGAAGACGGCTGGGAGCGTTCGCTGCTCGAGCTGTTCCCGGAATTCCGCCACAGCGCCGACCTGGCCGACGTCGAGCTGCCGGACGATCCGGACGAAGAATCGCCCTTCATGCAGCGCAACACGCGTGAACTGCTGTACCGCCTGCGCCGCCAGGTGCCCTCGGTGCGCAGCATGCCGCGCCGCGGCACCCGCCGCAGCATGGGCACGGACATCTTCTCGTGAGCGGGGCGACCGGAACGATGCTGCCCGCAATCGTCATCGAGAAGCTGCCGCGCCTGGTACGCGCCATCAAGCTGCTGCCGGGTGAAGCCACCGACGAGGAAACCGTGGTGCTGGCGGACGAACTGGCCGGCATCACCGCCATGGTGGCCGAGAAGTTCACGAATGACCGCACCGCCGAAGGCATCCAGCGCGCGCTGCTGCTGACCGTGGGCGGCGTCTCGCTCGGCCTCGAGCACCTGGTGGACAGCGACGACGACCTCGATGCGCTCGACATCCTGATCGAGGAGGGCGCCGAGCTGGTGTTCCAGCAGGGTTTCCGCCTGGTGAAGGACCTGTCCGCGCTGCCCGAAGACAGCCTGGTGGGCGAGTACGACGTCGACCCGATCTATTCCCAGCGCCGCCTGAAGGAACTCTTCGTCGACCTGTGCACGGCCGACCCGGGCGAGTCCTGGTCCGGCTACGAGCGTTATCTCGCCCAGCTGAAGCAGCGCCAGGGCGTGCAGGCGATCGTGCGCGCGGCCCAGTGGATCCGCCGCCATCACTACGAAGGCCCGATCAACGATCCGGACCTGAATGCCGAAGGCGTGCTCGCGCTGGCGATCATCTTCGCGGTCGAGGGCGGCGGGCGCATCACGGCGCGCACCGGCCAGAAGGAGTTCGAGCGCCTGGTGAAATCGGTGCGCAAGAACAAGCCGGACTTCGAAGCCGGCTGGGCCGAACTGATGGCGCAGGTGCCAGCCACCCACCAAGCCATCATCGCCGAGCGCATCGCCACCTACCGCGAGCACTGCACGGTGCTGCAACACATCGGTACCAAGGCGAGCATGAAGCAGCTCTTCACCGAGCTGGAAAACTACGCCGGGTCCGAGCTGGACGCGGATTTGCCGTGACGCATTTATCATGAGCCATGGGCGCGGTCCGATCGCGGCGGGAAGCCAGGAATTCCGCCGCATCAACCGCGCGATGGCCTTCGGCGGCTTTTCCGTCTTCGCATTGCTCTACTGCGTACAGCCGCTGATGCCGCTTCTGGCGCAGGATTTCTCCCTCACTCCCGCCCAATCGAGCCTGGCCTTGTCGGTGTCCACCGCGACGCTGGCGGTGGCGCTGCTGGCCTCGGGCAGCGTGGCCGACCGCATCGGCCGCAAGCAGCTGATGGTCGCCTCGATGGTCGGTGGCGCGCTGCTGACCTTGCTGTCGGCCTTCGCCCTCGATTACACCCAGCTGGTCGGCGTGCGCGTGCTGCTCGGCTTCGTGCTGGGCGGCCTGCCGGCGGTGGCGATGGCCTACCTCAGCGACGAGATCGAAGGGACCTCGCTCGGCCTGGCCATGGGCACCTACATCAGCGGCAGCGCCTTCGGCGGCATGAGCGGGCGGGTGCTGTCCTCGGTGATCAGCGACTTCGTCTCCTGGCGCATCGCGCTCGGCCTGCTCGGCGCGGCCGGCCTGTACGCCGCCTGGGAGTTCTCGCGCAGCCTGCCGCCCTCGCGCCACGGTGAGAGCAAACGGGCGCGGGGACCGGGCTTCCTCGACGGCCTGCGCACCCACCTGGCCGACGAGGGCCTGCCCTGGCTGTTCGTGCTGCCTTTCCTGCTGATGGGCTGTTTCGTGAGTCTGTACAACTACATCAGCTATCGCATGCTGGCGCCGCCCTTCGGCCTGAGCCAGAGCGCGGTGGGCGCGGTGTCGCTGCTGTATTTGCTGGGCATGTTCAGCTCGATGTGGGCGGGCAAGCTCGGCGACCGGCTCGGGCGGCGCAACGTGCTGTGGCTGTTCATGGGCGTGATGATCGCGGGGCTGCTGGTGACGCTGCACGATTCCATCGTCGCCATCGTGCTGGGAACGGGCCTGGCCACCTTCGGCTTCTTCGCCGCGCACTCGGTGACCAGCAGCTGGGTCGGGCGGCGCGCCAGAGCGCCGCAGGCCCTGGCCTCGGGCATCTATTTGTTCTGCTACTACCTCGGCTCGAGCGTGGTCGGCTGGTTCACCGGCTATGTGTGGCAACACTGGGCCTGGCCCGGCGTGGTCGCCGTGCTCGGCGCGCTGCTCGGCGTGGGGATGGGCATCGCGCTGCGGCTGCGGCGGCTGGCGCCGGCATCAGGCCGGCAATGAACCGTTCAGCGCGCGGACCCGCAGCCATAAGCGCAGGATCGTATAGGGCATGATCAGCAGGAACACGGCGAGCGCCCCGCAATACGCCACCAGGAAGGGCATGGACAGCTGGTCCAGCTTGCCCGGCATGTCGAGCAGGAAGAAGGTGACGAAGACAGGCATGGCGGCGGCCACGAAGGTGGCGAGCCTTTGCCTGAATTTGTTGGCCTTCGACGCATTGTCGGTGAACAGCGCCGGCGCCTTGCCGCGGACGACCGGGGTACGCCAGTAGTGCCAGCCGACCGTCTTCGCGGCCAGGGTCCAGCCGGCGTCCTGCATCAGCTGCCGGAAGGCCGGATCGTGGCTGGCGTTGGGGAAGTCGACGCGATACACGACGTCGGCCGGCTCGCCGCGGCGGAAGGTCCAGAAGCAGAAAGGGTTCACCTTGAGCAGGTGCAGGCCCTGCTGCGCCATGGAACGCAGCCAGTCTTCCTGCTGCTCGTCCTGGTGGGCCCAGAACAATTTAAAGATCCTTACCGTCGTGCTCACGCTGCTTCTCCCCGATTCAAAAATGACAGTGCAAACTGCCCGTTGCGTACCATGATGGTCAGCCGTTTTACCTGCTCGGCCAGGACCAGGCGGCCCTTGTCGGTCAGGCCGTAGGTCTTGCGCCGCTCCACTTCGCTGAGCTTCTCGATCAGTCCCTGCTTTTCGAGTGCGGCGAAGGCGCCGTAGAGCGTGCCGGGGCCGATGACCACCTTGCCCTCGCTCATTGCTTCGACCTGCTGCATGAGGGCATAGCCGTGCAAGGGTTCGCGCAGCGCCGCCAGCACGTAGAAAGTCGCTTCCGACAGCGGCAGGTATTTCGCGTAGTTGATGTCCACCGTGGCGTTCCGGTTGTGTGTCGTTGCTCGTTATATCGTGTGTCGATATATTAGCACCGCTGTCCTATCTGTCAACACATTTTCGGGCGCCGGCTCAGCGATAACGCAGCATGGCGTTCAACTCCGCCAGGCGCTGCCTCGTCAGTTCCACCGCGATCGCCTCGCGGCTCGCGCCCGAGGGCAGCTGGGCCCGGAACGCGAGGAAGGCGTCGCGGTAGGCGATCCAGCGCCGTTCGGCCTGGCGCACCTCGGTGCGCGTGATGGTCGACTCGCCGACCCGCTCCGGCTGTCCGGCTTCGGACGGCAGCGGCGACATCAAGGTTTTGTAAGCGGCGTTGAGTTCCCTGTCGATGCGCGCCAGGTCCTGCGGCGACGCGGCAGGCAGGCCCTTGTCGAGCACCCTGGCGAGCGTCCGGGCGAATTGTTCCTCGAGCTTTCCTTTGCGTGCGATCGCCAGACCGGGTGCCGCTGTGCCCTGCATGTCGGTCTCGGCTGCGGCTGCGTAACGGTCGGCCGCGGCCTGCAGTTGGGTGAGTGCGCGCCTTGCGGATGGCGGCAGCGCCGCCGCATGGCGATCCAGCCGCGCCTTGCGGATGCGCCCGGCCTGGCGCTCGCGGATGCCGGCGCACACGCTTCCCATATAGCCGCTGGTGATGTCGTCGCACTGGTCGAACACGGCGCCGGCCGGCTGCGGCTTGCTCAGGTGGGCGATGCGCGATTCCATTTCTGCTTTCGCGATGAATTCGAGCTTGCAGGCATGGTGGATAGCGATGTCGATGTCTTGCTGCACGCCGAAACCGTTCGCGTACAACATCATGAGGACGGCATCGTCCTGCTGCGCCAGCGCGCAGGCGCGCACCTGCCGCCATTCCGCTGCCGACGTGAGGGCCTGGCTGCGCTTGTCATAGTAGAGATCGCCGGCATTGCAGCCCTGCGCCGGCGTCTGGCCGCCCAGGCCGGGCGCACTGCGCCCTTCGACCCGCATGCATTGGCGGTACCAGGATTCGTCTTGGGAAAAGGGGACGCCGAAGTTGCCCGTGTTCGGATAGGGAGCGGCCTGCGCCATGCCGGCGAGCACGAAAACACTGAACAACATGCGGTGCAATGGTCTGGACATGGGCAAGGCACAGGCAAAGTGAATGATGGCATCACCTTAGCGCATTCCCGCAGTCCGCAAATCCTTGAATTCTCACTGCCCCAGAGTTGACGCGCGCACGGCTGAAATGCGTGCTTGATATCCCTGCTGGGAGGACTAAAGTGGTTGATTCCAGCGGGGTCACCGCTATACTTTCAGGAGGTCATCATGTTGCAACCTGCCGAAATTCAACAGCGTTTCACCCAGATCCAGCAGACGATCAACCAGGCCGAAGAAGTGACCCGGAACGACCAGGGTGCGCCGGAAGAAATCCGCGACTGCATCCAGAAGATCGCCCACGAAATGCCGGAAGCCCAGCGCGTGATGCAGTCGAACGACCAGTCGCGCATCGTGCAATGCATCGACCGGCTGGAAGAGATGGGCGACGAAGCCAAACGGATGTGCCGCAGCGGGCAGCCATCGCCCCAGGTCGCGTCGGTGGTGACGCGGGTGCATGACGTCCTGTCGGACCTCAAGCACCAGCTGCATTAATCAGACGATTCCCTTGCCGCGCAAGGCGGCAATCTCCGCCTCGCCGAGGCCCAGCACATCGCTCAATACTTCGTCGGTGTGCTGGCCCAGCAGGGGCGGGGCCTTGTCGCTGGTCGCCGGCGTGGCCGACATCCGGATCGGATTGCGCACCAGCTTGACCTTGCCTGCGCTCGGATGGGGCAGTTCGATCGCCACTTCGCGCGCCTGCACCTGTTCGTTGGCGAAGACCTCGCCGATGTCGTTGATCGGCCCGCAGGGCACGCCGACCGATTCGAGCAGGGCGATCCACTCGTCGCGGCGCTTTTCCTTCACCATCTCCGCCAGGATCGGCACCAGGGTGTCGCGGTTCTTCACGCGCAGCGGATTGGTCGCGAAGCGCGGGTCCTGGCCCAGCTCGGGCCTGCCGCCGGCTTCCACGAATTTCTGGTATTGGCTGTCGTTGCCGGTGGCGACGATGATATGGCCGTCCGCGCAGGCGAAGGTCTGGTAGGGCACGATGTTGGCGTGCGCATTGCCCCAGCGCTTGGGCGGCTTGCCGCTGTTCAGGTAGTTGCTGCCCATATTGGCCAGCATGGCCACTTGCGTGTCGAGCAGGGCCATGTCGATGTGCTGGCCTTCGCCCGTGCGGTCGCGGTGGGTCAGCGCGGCCAGCACGGCCACGGTCGCGTACATGCCGGTCATCAGGTCGGTCAGGGCCACGCCGGCCTTTTGCGGGCCGCCGCCCGGCAGGTCGTCGCGCTCGCCGGTGACCGACATCAGCCCGCCCATGCCCTGGATCAGGAAATCGTAGCCGGCGCGGTGGGCGTAGGGGCCGTCCTGGCCGAAGCCGGTGATCGAGCAGTAGACCAGGTCGGGCTTGATGGCCTTCAGGCTCGCGTAGTCCAGTCCATAGCGCTTCAGGTGGCCGACCTTGAAGTTTTCCAGCACCACGTCGCAGTGCTTCACCAGTTCGCGCAGCAGGGCCTGGCCTTCAGCGCTGGCGATGTCCACCGTCACCGAGCGCTTGCCGCGGTTGGCCGACAGGTAGTAGGCGGCTTCGCTGGTGTCGCGGCCTTCTTGGTCTTTTGCATAGGGCGGCCCCCAGGCACGGGTGTCGTCGCCGTTGCCGGGACGCTCGATCTTGATCACGTCGGCGCCGAGGTCGGCCAGGTTCTGCGAGCACCAGGGGCCGGCGAGCACGCGCGAGAGGTCGAGCACGCGGATGTGGCCGAGCGCCTTCGGCAGCGCGGCGGAAGAAGTACCGGAATGCGTCATCTTGTTCCTGCTGGGTTGTATAGTCGAGCGAAGCCGGATTATAGCTGTCCGCGTTCGATGGTCTTGACCTTCCGCGTGGCCGGCTGGAGCGCCGTGTCGATGACGGCGAGTGCGCGCTGCGGCTGGGCCTCGCCGCACATGAAGATGTCGGCCGCGGCGAAGCCGTGCTCGGGCCAGGTGTGGATCGAGATGTGCGACTCGGCCAGCAGCAGCACGCCGGTCACGCCCATGCCGGGCCCGAAGGCATGGAAGTGGCTGTGCAGGATGCGGGCGCCGGCCGCCAGCGCGGCTTCGCGCAGCAAGGCGTCGATCGCGTCCGGGTCGGTCAGGCGCGCGGCATCGATGCCGGCCAGGTCGGCCAGCAGGTGGATGCCGGTGGGGCGGTGCGGCGTCATCACTTGTGACCGCCGCCCGAATAGCCGCCCGAGTAGCCGCCCGAGTAGCCGCCGCCACGGCTGCGCCAGCTGCCGTCGCTCTTGAAGGACGAGAACAGGCTGATCCAGCAGACGATGGTGGTCACCAGCGTCACGACGATGGCGTACAGGATGAAATTGCGCTTCATGCGTTCAGATTCACTGTTTGGGGTGCCCGAGGAACATCGGCAGGAACAGCGCCAGCAAGCCGGCGAAGATGAAGAACAGGCTCGGCCCGAAGTTGAAGATAAGCGGGATGAAGTTCAGGCCGAGCAGCCAGAGCAGGGCGCGCCAGGCGATGTCGCCCTGCGTCAGTGCCTTCTTGTCGCTCTTCCTCCCGGCAGGCTCCGCCAGCCCGAACCAGCTGCGCACCTGGTCTTCCGCCACCGGCGACGAACGCGACCAGCTCAGCTCATCGACCGTGTATTCGGCCGCCAGTCCATTTTGCCCATGTTCGTACTCCGTCACCTGGACCACGTCACCGGCCTTGACGCGCCAGTTGAAAGCGCCCGCCGCATAGCTCACACGCGCCGGATACTCCCAGGTGCGCTCGTAGCTGACGCCGTCCACCTGCACGGCATGCATGGCAGGCAGCGGCGGCGTCGGCCAGTCGTCCATCACCTGCGAGCGCGACCAGCCCTCATTCGTTTCGACCAGCCAGAAGAACGGCCCCTGGGTCGAATACAGCAGGTACTCGTCCCAGCTCTCGCCTTCGTCGTCCTGGCGCCGCATCGCGCCCAGCACCGTGTAGGTCTGGCCGCCGATCTTGGCAACCGAACCAAGCGCCAGCGTGAACTGGACGCGCTCATGCTCCTCGCCCTTGAGCAGGACCTCGACCTTCGGCGAGGACGCATCCATGCGGGTCGAGCAGGCCGGGCAGACGCAATTGGCCGCCAGTCCGGGCAGGTAGCGGATCGAGGTGCCGCAGGAGCGGCACTGCAGCACGTCGACCTTGCCGCGGTACTTGCCGGCGCTGGCCTTGATCTGCTCGTCGTCGCGCAGCAGCTGGCACTTCATGCCTTCCAAGCTCACCGCATTGCCGGCATAGAGGAGGGGCGGCGTGCCATCCGAATAATCGAGCGTGGCGAAACTCGGACCGCGCCGGAAGTCGGCCACCCGTGCCTCCCAGCCTTCGCCGACCCGGAAAGGCAGCTCGCCCTGGCCGCCCGTGCACTTCGCTAGCCGCTTGTCGGAGGCCACGTAGGGGCCGAAGCCGATGTCATACTGGCGCGTGACCTGGATAGCATCGAAGGCCGGAAACCCGGGCGCCAGCTCGCGCTTCGTGGTCAGCACGTACTGGCCGGAGGCATCGCCCAGCCAGCCGTCCGCGCCATCGTCGAACAGCAGGTACCACTCGTTCCACATGCCGGCGTCGTAGCGCAGCTGGATGCGGCCGACGACCGTGAAACTGCGGCCCCCATGCACGCCGGAAGTCCCGACCTGGATGCGCGAATAGTCTTCCAGCACCTCGGACATCTTGCCGAGGTCGCGCACGGCGTCCGCTTCCTTCAGGACGGTCGCGCGGCAGTACTCGCACACCGCGAGGACCGAGGCGTGCGAGCGGAAGGGGACCGGTGCGCCGCAGGAAGGACAGGAAACGGTCTGCATCAGCCGATCAGTTTCTTCAGCAGCTCGGCCTTGGTGCTGTCGTAATCACCCTGCGAGATCAGGCCCTTGTCGAGCAGGCCCTTGAGCTTGGCCAGGCGGTCCTCGATCGATTCGCTCGCTGCCGGCACGTTGGCCGGCTGCGGCGACGTAGCGACGCCCGGCGCGAAGGCTCCCTGCATGCCCTGCGCCATCGCCTGGCCGATGGCGATGCCCGCGCCGGCACCGGCGCCGATACCGGCGATGCCGCCTTCGTTCTGGGCCGCCAGCGGGATGCTGCTCGCCACCTGGAACTGGGTGAAGCCGCCCATCTTGTCGGCGCCCAGGCTGGCCTTCATGCCGGCCGAGATGCGCTCATCCAGTGCTGCCTGCAGTTCTTCCGGCAGGCTGACGCTGGCGACCTTGAATTCGTCCAGCCCGATGCCGTAGCGGCCAAAGGCAGAGGCCAGGTCGCCGCGGATCTGCTGCGCCATCAGGGTCTGGTTGGCCGCCATGTCGAGGAAGGCGATCTTCGAGGCACCCAGGGAGTTGGCCATGGTGGCCAGCATCAGGCCGCGCAGCTGGTCTTCGACTTCCTCGCGCGTATAGCTTGCGCGGGTGCCGCTGATCTCGGTGAAGAACAGGCGCGGGTCCGCGATGCGGTAAGAGTACATGCCGAAGGCGCGCACCCGGATCATGTCGAAGTCCTTGTCGCGGATCGTCACCGGCTGCGGCGTGCCCCATTTACGGCCGGTCTGCACGCGCGTGCTGAAGAAGACCACGTCCGACTTGAAGGGGGAGGCGAACAGCTTGTCCCAGTTCTTCAGGTTGGTCAGCACCGGCAGGGTGGACGTCGTCAGGCGGTGGGTGCCGGGGCCGAACACGTCGGCCACGCGGCCTTCGTCCACGAACACCGCGACCTGCGACTCGCGCACGACCAGGGTGGCGCCGTTCTGGATTTCGAAGTCCTCCATCGGATGGCGCCAGGCCAGCACGCCTTCGCCTTCCTCGTTCCACTGCAGGACGTCGAGAAACTGCTTCTTGATGAATGAGCCGATAGACATGATGGGACCTCTTCTATGCGTGGTGAGTAGGTGTCAGGAGATGCTGCCGGCGTTGACCAGGCCGATCGACAGCGAGATGGCGCCGAGCAGGGTGCCGAAGCCCAAGTTGTTGTTCTCGATCTGGTCCTTCGACATGCGCAGCAGGCGCGTGGCGATCACGAACACCAGCACCTGGATCAGCATCGCCAGCGCGGCCCAGCCCGCGAATTCATAGTAGTCGTCGGTGTGCATCAGCGCCGAGGCGATGGTCACCGAGAAGCCGAGCAGGGTGCCGCCCAGCGAGACCGCGGCGGCGCAGTTGCCCTGGCGGATGAGCAGCACTTCGTCATAAGGCGTGACCCGCGTGTACACCACAAAAAATGCCAGAACCAGCGCGATTGCCGTCGCAAGATGCAGCACATAGTTTAGGATGGCGGGCACAAGATTCTCCAAAGAAAAATAGACGAGATTGCAAGCGCGATCTTAGAACAAATTTGTCTCATGACCAAAAGAATTCTGATCCTCTCGGTATTCGTCGTCGCTTCCTGCGGCCTCGCCTATGAACTTATTGCTGGTGCATTATCCAGCTACCTGTTGGGCGACTCGGTCCTCCAGTTTTCCACCATCATCGGCTGCTATTTATTCGCCATGGGTGTGGGCGCACACTTCTCGAAATACGTGCGCGACGAAGACGTGCTGTCGCGCTTCATCGACATCGAGCTGGCCGTCGGCCTGATCGGCGGAACGTCAAGCGCGATGCTGTTCATGACCTTCACCTGGATGGGCGCGCCCTTCCGCACGGTGCTCTACGTGACTGTCTTCATGATCGGCGCCATGGTGGGCATGGAGGTGCCGCTGGTGATGCGCGCGTTGAACGAGCGCCGCACCGAGTTCGCCGAGATCGTCAGCCGCGTGCTCACCTTCGACTACCTCGGCGCGCTCGCGGTGTCGCTGCTGTTCCCGCTGGTGCTGGCGCCGCACCTGGGCCTGGTGCGAACCGGCTTTCTGTTCGGGATGCTCAACGTCGGCGTCGCCATGTGGACCCTGTACGTGTTCCGCGCCGAGTTGAATCACCTGCGCGGCAAGGCGATCCGCGCCAGTGCGGTGCTGTTCACGCTGGTGCTGGGCTTCGGCTTCTCGGACCGGATGGTGGAGTGGGGCGAGCACGGGCTGTTCGGCGACGACGTCGTCTACTCGACCACCACGCCCTACCAGCGCCTGGTGATCACGCGTTTCAAGGACGACCTGCGCCTCTACATCAACGGCAACCTGCAGTTCTCCTCGCGCGACGAATACCGCTACCACGAAGCGCTGGTGCACCCGGCGATGCAGTCGCTGCCCTGGGCCAGGCGGGTGCTGGTGCTGGGCGGCGGCGACGGCCTGGCGCTGCGCGAAGTACTGCGCTACCCGCAGGTCGAAGAGGTGACCCTGGTCGACCTCGACCCGGCCATGACCGGGGCCTTCGCCACCCGTCCCGAACTGGTCAAGCTGAATGCCGGCGCGCTGAAGGACAAGCGCGTGAAGATCGTGAATGCCGATGCCGGCATCTGGCTGCAGAAGGAAGCCGGCATGTACGATGTCGCCATCGTCGATTTCCCGGACCCGTCCAGCTTCGCCCTCGGCAAGCTGTACTCGGTGCCCTTCTACGGCATGCTGCGCAAGCACGTGGCCGCCAACGGCCTGATCGCGGTGCAGTCGACCTCCCCATTCTTCGCGCCGAACGCCTACTGGACCATCGAGGCGACCTTGCGCGAAGTCGGCCTGCAGACCTGGCCCTACCATTTGTACGTGCCCTCGTTCGGCGAGTGGGGCTTCATCATGGCTTCGCCGCAGGGCCGCTTCGCGCCGCCGGCCGCGTATCGCCTGCCGATGCGCTACCTGACCGGCGAGACCACCCGCGCCATGTTCGACTTCCCGCCCGACATGCCGCGCCGCCCGATGGCGCCGAACCGGCTCGACACCCAGTCGCTGGTGCGCGAGTTCGAAGAAGACTGGCAGCAGGTGATCCGCTGATGGACCGGCGTTCCTTCCTGGTGAGCGCCGCCGGGGCCGGCGCGGCCGGGCTGGCGACCGCCGCGGGTTTCTATCGCTGGCAGGAGATCGCGCCCGCCGTCCATGCGCCGGGCCGGGCGGAAGGGCACTTCCTGCGCGATCGCGGGGCCTTGCCGCCGCCTTCCGAGACCATCGAGACCGATGTCGTGATCCTCGGCTCCGGCATTGCCGGGCTGAGCGCGGCGTGGAAGCTCGGGAAGCTGGGGCATGAAGACTTCCTCCTGCTCGACGGGCCGGAAGCCTTCGGCAACGCCGCCGGCAGCCGCTATGGCGATCTGGCTTGCCCGACCGGTGCGCACTACCTTCCGCTGCCGGGACCGGAGTCGACCCATGTGCGCGAGATGCTGCTTGATCTCGGCATCATCCTGCGCGACGCCGACAAGGACCAGCCCTACTACGACGAGCGCTTCATCCTGCACGGGCCGGAAGAGCGCCTGCTGCGCGGCGGCGAATGGCACGAAGGACTGGTGCCTACCGATGCCGGCGATGCGGCCGAGCACAAGGCCTTCTTCGAGGAGATGGCCCGCTTGCGTCATGTACGCGGCAGCGATGGACGCCGTGCCTTCGTCTTCCCGCTTGCGCTTTCCTCCAATGATCCGTCGTTCTCAGCGCTGGACCGCGTCAGCTTCGCGCAGTGGCTGGGCGACCAGGGCTACCGCTCCGCGACCCTGCGCTGGTACCTCGACTACTGCTGCCGCGATGACTACGGCGCGGGCCTCGACCGCGTCTCCGCCTGGGCCGGCATCCACTACTTTGCAGGACGCTGGGGCCAGGCCGCCAACGCCGGCGAGAACGCGCTGCTGACCTGGCCCGGCGGGCTGGCGCCGCTGGCCGAGGCGCTCGCCAGCAGGGCGGGACCGCGCCGCCGCGCTGGAACGGCAGCTTCCGTGCGCGAGGTGGACGGCAGGGTCGAGGCCCTGTGCTTCCGGCTGGAGGGGGGCAAGCCGCGCAGCTTCCTGGTGCGGGCCCGGCGTGCGATCTGCGCGATGCCGCTGTTCGTCGCCAGCCGCGTGGTCGAGGGCATCGGGCGCTACGGCTTCGATCCGCGCGCACACTTGCCGGATTACGCCCCGTGGATGGTGTCGAACTTCCTGATGCGCGACTTCCCGCGCGAGCTGCCGGAGGCGCAGCTGGCCTGGGACAACGTGGTCTACCAGGGCAGGGGACTCGGCTACGTGGTCTCGACCCACCAGGACATCCGCTCGCGCCCGCCCGAAAAGACCGTGTTCACGGCCTACACGGCGCTGTCGCATCACACGCCTGCGGCGGCGCGGCGCTGGATGCAGTCGGCCAGCCCGGCCGAGCTCTTGGCCCTGGCCAGCAGCGATCTGAAGGATGCCTACGGCTGGGCCTTCACGCCCTGTGTCGAGCGGGTGGACATCACTTTGCGCGCGCATGCGATGGCGGTGCCGCAGCCGGGCTTCCGGGCCAATGCGGGACTGGCGGCGCTGCGCGAAGCGCGCGGACCGGTGCTGTTCGCCCATGCCGACCTGTCCGGCTTGTCGGTATTCGAGGAAGCCGCATGGTGGGGATGCCGCGCGGGAGAACAGGCACTCGCCTGACGTGCACGGCGATGGACGGACTCGTGGCATGCTAGGACTTCGGCCTGGCTTCCAGGCAAGCACCGAAAGGAGACTCGCATGGTACAGCGTCCCGGGATATTCCCTACCTTCTTCCTGTCCGGCTTCGAATGCTCGAATTTCCTCTGGAAAGACGGCGTGCGGCGCAACCTGGTCGCGGAAACCGGCCATGACCGCCATGTCGCCGAGGACTACCAGATCCTGAACCGCCTGGGGATTGCCGTGGCACGCGAAGGCATCCCCTGGCCGCTGGTGGACCGGGGCGGGAACTATGATTTCTCGCTGCTCGATCCCTATATCGCAGCCATGAACGCGGCCAAGATCATGCCGATCTGGGACTTGTGCCACTACGGCTATCCGGATGACCTCGATCCGTTTTCGGATAGCTTCGTGGCCCGCTTCGCCAACTATTGTCGCGCCGCGGCCGAATATGTGCTGCCGAAGGTCCCCCACAGTCCCGGCTTCTTCACGCCGATCAACGAAATCACCTTCTTTTCCTACTGCGCCGGCGAATGGGGCTGGGCCGCGCCCTACCGCTGCACCCGGGAAGACCGGCTGCGGCTGCGGGTGGCGCTGTCGCGGGCGGCGATCGCGGGCGTGAAGGCGATACGGGAGGTCGATTCCAGCGCGCGCATGGTGCACATCGATCCGCTGGTGCGGGTGGTTGCGCCGCGCGACCGCCCGGACCAGATCGAGGCCGCGCGCCATGAGACCGAGTCCGACACCTTCCTGGCCTGGGACATCATCTGCGGCCGCCAGCATCCCGAATTCGGCGGTTCGCCCGAGATCCTGGACATCGTCGGCGCCAACAATTATTCCTTCGGGCAGATGGAGTACCGCGAGAGCGGACCGCATGCGGCGCTGCCGCCGGGCGACGACCGCATTGCGCCGCTGTGCGACATGCTCGACACGGTCTGGCAGCGTTACCGCCGGCCGATGATCATCGGCGAAACCAGCGGCCTCGGGCACGGGCGCCCGGACTGGCTCAGGGATGTGATGGGCGAATCGCTGGCGGCGGTGCAGCGGGGCATGGACCTGCAGGGGGTATGCCTGTTCCCGGCGGTCGACATGCCGGACTGGCATACCGGCGAGTGGGTCGGCAACGGCATCTGCGACCTGGTCAAGGAAAACGGCGTCCTGCGGCGGGTGCCGCACCAGCCCTACGTCGATGAATTGCGCCGCTGGCAGAAGGAGCTGAACCGGGTTACCGCACTGGATGAGGACCCCTACAGCGATCCGGTGGAATTGCAGGACGTGGTCGATGCGGCGCATCGGCTCAACATGCGGCCGGATAAGGATTGGCACTGAGCGCCTAGCCCGCGCGTTCGGGCTCCAGCAGCCTGGCGCTGACCAGGTCGCGCTCGTGGTCGACGATGCCGTCCACCAGGCGTTCGTCCAGGCCCATCGCCTCCAGCACGAAGGCCGACAGCTGCAGGCTCGCTTCCAGGGTCTCCGGCACCACCACGCTGGCGCCGGCCTGGCGCAGGGCGCGTGCGTGCTTCTCGTCGCGCGAGCGCACGAACAGGCGCGCGTGCGGGAACTCGCGGCGGATGCCGCGCACTGCCTGCATGGCCGACGCCGGATGGTCCATGGTCAGCACGATCGCGGGCGCTTCGTCGGCATGCACGCGGCGCAGCAGCTCGGGGCGCGAGGCATTGCCGAAGTAGACCGGCCGGCCTTCGGCATGGAGTTTCGACACCAACTTGGCGTCGCATTCGAACGCCACGAAGGGGATGTTCTGCTCGCCCAGCAGTTTGGCCAGTTGCTGGCCCACGCGGCCGAACCCGGCGATGATGACGCGGCCGCGTGCCGAGGCCAGGGCCGCGTCGTCGTTGGCCGCGGCCTGTTCGTGCCGCGCATGTTCGTGGCGCTCGCCGATGAAGCGCCCCAGGCGCGCCAGCATCGGGGTGAAGAACAGCGACAGGCCGACCACCAGCATGACCTGCGCGCCCAGCGTCGGATCGAGCACCTGCGCGCTCATGGCGTAGCCGATCGCCACGAAGGCGAATTCGCCGCCCTGGCCCAGCAGCAGGCCGCCCTCGACGGCACGGCTCCAGGGCTGGCCGCCGATGCGCAGCAGGATGGCCACCACCAGCGCCTTGAGCAGCACCAGCCCGGCCACCGAGGCCGCCAGCAGCAGGGGCGCATCGAGGACCTGGCGGGTGTCGATGCTCATCCCGACCGTCATGAAGAACAGGCCCATGAGCAGGCCCTTGAAGGGCTCGACCATCAGTTCGACTTCGTGCTTGAACTCGGTCTCGGCCAGCAGCAGGCCGGCGATCATCGCACCCAGCGCCATCGACAGGCCGGCGGCGGCCGACAGTCCCGCGATACCGAAGGTGCTCAGCAGGATCAGGGCCATGAACACGTCCGGCTGGCGGTGTTCGGCGAAAGCGCGGAACAGCTTGCGGACGACGCGGCCGCCGACCAGGTAGATCAGGCCGATCGCGATCGCGGCCTTCAGCAAGGTGGTGAGCGCCAGCATGGCGACGCCGCCGCTGCCGCCGCTGTTTCCACCCAGGGCGCCGATCAGGAGCAGGATCGGCACCACGGCGAGATCCTGCAGCATCAGGATGGCAAACGCCGCCTGCCCGAGCGGACTGCCGGTGGCCTGCTGCTGGGCGAGCAACTGCATGACGACGGCCGTGGAGGACAGCGACAGCACCAGGCCGACGATGAGGGCGGTCTGGGAGTCGAATCCATAGGCCAGCAACAGGACGCCGCCGACCAGCGCCGCGCTGGCCAGCACCTGCGCGCTGCCGGCGCCGAACACCCAGCGCCGCATCGCCCACAGGCGCGCGGCCGAGAGCTCGAGGCCGATCATGAACATCAGGAACAGCACGCCGATCTCGGCCAGCGCCGCAATGCCCTGGTCGCGCGGGAAGGTGAGGAAGGCCAGCCAGGGGACCTCGTCGGCCAGCAGGCCCAGGCCGAAGGGGCCGACCAGGGTGCCGACCGCCAGGAAGCCGACCACCTGGTTGATGCGCAGGCGCTGCAGGGTGGGGATCAGGATGCCGGAGAGGACCAGGAAGAGGAGGATCTCCCGCAGGAAGGGGAATGCGTGTTGCTCTTGCACGGTGGGTGGCCAGTGGTTGAAGTTGGCCGGATTGTAGCTTGAGCTAATGGCTGCGGTACGGAATTAGGTTCCGGCCTTCGCCGGAACGACGTTGTTTAAGAGCGGTGGTTACGCAACTCCATCGCTATCTGTAAAACCGTCGTCCCGGCGCAGGCCGGGACCCAAGTTTGCGAGCAAGTCCCTAACGCCTCAGCAATTCCCCGCCTGCACCGCCTCCGGCGGCGTCTCTTCCTGCTGCCGGTGCCCGCTGGCCACCGGCTGGCGGCTTTCGGCGGTGTGCTGGAGTTCTTCGATCTCCGGATCCTCGACATTGCGCAGTTCGAGGTAGCGGTCGAGCGCCTGGTCGAGGCGCGGCAGCAGGATGCCGCGCTCGCTCGTCAGGGCGCAGTACGCAGGCCGCGCCGCCGGGAAGGCGATTGCGCGCGCCTCCAGCCGGCTCGCATCGACGCCGGCCCGCTCGGCCGCCTTCAGCGCCAGTTCGGCCCAGGTCAGCTCGCCGCCGTTCGACAGATGCCAGATGCCGGCCTCGCGGTCGATCGCCAGGTCCAGGCAGGCATGCACCAGGTCCGGCACGTAGGTCGGCGTGATGGTCAGGTCATTGGAGGCCACGAAAGGCTCGCCGCGTTCCAGCGCATTCAGGGCCAGGGTGACGAAGTTGTGCTGGTCCCAGGGGCCGAAGAAGGCGCTGGTGCGCACCACCAGCGCGTCCGGATGCTTGTCCAGCACGGCCGCCTCGGCCTCGGCCTTGCTGCGGCCATAGACGTTGAGCGGCGCCACCGGGTCGGATTCGACATACGGGCGGTCCTGGCGGCCGTCGAACACCAGGTCGCTCGAGAAGGTGCTCAGGTGGATGCCGTGGCGCGCGCAGGCCGCGGCCAGGATCGCCGCGCCGAGCGTGTTCTCGCGCAGGCAGCGCTCCGCATCGTGCTCGGCCTCGTCGACACGCACGTAGCCGCAGGTATTGATGACCGCCCAGGGCTGGTGCTCGGCCAGCGCCCGCTCGACCGAGTTGGCGTCGGCGATGTCCATCTCCTTGCGCGACAGCAGGCGGTAGGACAGGTTGCGCTTGCGGCAGACGCGGGCGAAGGCGCGGCCCAGGGTGCCGGTCGCGCCCAGGATCAGGATCGGCGCCGCGCCCGTGCCCACCAGGCGGTGGCCGTCGGCCGAGATCGAGGTCAGCGCGCTGGGCGTGGCCACCGGCGGGTGGCACAGGAAACGGCCCGGACGGCGCCACCAGCCCTGGCCGCGCAGCACCGGGTGCGACAGCGGTGTAGCGGACGACAGCTCCTTCATCATCTTCGCCAGTGCGGTCGGACGCGGCAGCGGCGAGCGCACGTCGAAAGGCCCCGGTTCGTAGTAACCCTTGTTCTGCGTGACCAGGCTGTTCCAGTCGAAGGAACCGAGCAGCGACCAGACGGTGACGGCGCGCACGTCGACGCCGTTCTGCTGCGACTGCTGGGCCGCTTCCCAGATCTCGAGCAGCCAGCGCAGCTGGTCTTCGCGGTTGGCGTCGATGTGGGCTTCGGTGATGGCCAGCGGGATGCCGTAGCGGTCCCAGATCTCGCTAAGGAGCGGGGCGATGCCCGGCGTCGGCGTGGCCAGCACGCGCGACGCTTCGATGTCGGCGCAGGGGATGCCGTCGGCCATGCCGCGGTGGTGTTCCGGGAAGCGCTCGGGACGGTGGTCGAGCCAGCGCTCGGAGGTGACGTAGTAGTTGACGCCGATGATGTCGGGCGGGCAGGGGTTCTCGCGGAACCACAGGAATTCGCTTGCGGCGATGCCGGTCTTGAGCAGGTACTTCCACAGCTTGTGCTGCTCGTCGACCATGCCGCACAGCAAGTCCCAGGCCAGCCAGCGGCGCTCGTTGTAGAACTCGGCGACGTGGGCGAGTTTCGGGGTGCCGTAGGTCTTGCCGAGGTCGTCGGTCTGGACCAGCTTGGCATCCGGGTTGACGGCGCGAATCGCGCGCATGGACAGCACCACGGCGCGGCACTGGATCAGCAGGGCTTCGATGAAGGTACGGTCGTCGCGGCCGTGCGGGTACCAGACGCCGTACAGGCCGGCGAAGCGGGCGGTGGTGCAGGGCTCGTTGACCGGGGTGTAGTACTCGATCCAGGGATAGCGCGCGGCCACCGCGCCGGCATACTCGGCCAATTGTTCGGCAAAGGCCGGGTCAACCAGGCTGGTGTGGCGCGGGCCGCTGCCGTGGTGCACCAGGCCGGCGATCGGCGCCACGCCGGCTTCGCGCAGGGCGTTCAGGCGCTCGTCGGCCCAGCTCCAGTCGGCATTCGCCACGCCGTCGGGCGCGGTACGTTCCCATAGCACGGGATAGCGGATTGCCCGGATGCCGGTGGACGCGAAGCGCCCGATGTCGCAGGCGCGTGCGGCGTGGCCATTGCGGTCGAGCTGGCTGAAATACTCGTCGCGGACGCGGTTGACCGTGCATTCAAGGCCGCCCCAGAGTTCCAGTGGGCGGGTTTGGCTGTTCGTGCTCTTTTGTGGATTCATCAGTTTCACCAAATATTAGTTTTCTTACAACAAATTCCCTGTGGCTCGGCTTCCCAGGTGTAAAAGTATCGAAAGGGGAGCCGGCCCGCAGGCCATGGGACCTGGAAGCGGTTGACATCCTTGCGCCAACCTGCAACCATGCGGTCCATGAATTTTCCGAAAGCACATCATCTTTTCTTGACCTGGTGGCGCCGCTCCTAGCGCGCGGCCACAGGAAATGATCTGCATTTCGACTAACGCCGCCTCGATCCGGGTGGCGTTTTTGTTTCTGGCGCAGGAGGATCGGGGCAATAACAAGGAAACCCGATGAGCTCCCAAACCCCTTCTACTGCCGCGCCAGTCATCCTCACCGGCGACCGTCCTACCGGTCCGCTGCACCTCGGCCACTTCGTGGGCAGCCTGCGCAACCGCGTCGCCTACCAGGACAGCTACCGCCAGTTCGTCATGCTGGCCGATGCCCAGGCGCTGACCGACAATATGGATGACATCGGTAAGGTACACCGGAACGTCGTCGAAGTGGCGCTCGATTACCTCGCCTGCGGCATCGATCCGGCCCGTACGACCATCCTGATCCAGTCGCAAATCCCGGAACTGACCGAGCTCACTTTCTATTACCTGAACCTGGTGACCGTGGCCCGCCTCGAGCGCAACCCGACCGTGAAACAGGAGATCATCCTGCGCGGTTTCGAGCGCGACATCCCGGCCGGCTTCCTGACCTATCCGGCCAGCCAGGCCGCCGACATCACCGCCTTCAAGGCCAGCGTGGTGCCGGTGGGCGAGGACCAGATCCCGATGATCGAGCAGTGCAACGAGATCGTGCGCAAGTTCAACCGCACCTATGGCGGGGACAGGGACATCCTGGTCGAGTGCAAGGCGATCGTGCCGGAAGTCGGCCGCCTGCCGGGCATCGACGGCCGCGCCAAGATGAGCAAGTCGCTCGGCAACACCATCAACCTGGGCGCGTCCGCCGACGAGATCCGCGCCGCGGTCAAGCAGGTCTATACCGACCCGCTGCACCTGAAGGTGTCGGACCCGGGCCACCTGGAGGGCAACGTCGCCTTCATCTACCTCGATGCCTTCGATACCGACAAGGAGGGCCTGGCCGAGATGAAGGCCCACTACACTCGCGGCGGGCTGGGCGACAGCGTGGTCAAGAAGCGCCTGGAAGGCATCCTGCAGGAGCTGCTGGCGCCGATCCGCGCGCGCCGCGAGGAGTTCGCCAAGGACCGTGGCCAGGTGCTGCAGATCCTGAAGGAAGGCACCATGAAGGCGCGTGAAGTGGCGGCGCAGACCACCGACGAAGTGAAAAAGGCGCTGGGACTGTCGTACTTCTGATCTGAGACACGGTGCCGGTATCGCGCGGTGGTACCGCGCGTATCGGCACCTGCCTCCCGCGCGGTCCCTACTAGCCCGCGATCTCCTCCGGTGGCAAGCTGCAGGCTTCAACGTCACTGGAGGACTCTCCCATGAGCAAAGGCCTGCGCCTGACCGAAAAATGGATGCAGCGCGCGCTGTGGCTGGTCGCGCTTGCGTTCGCCTCGTTCCTGATCGGCCTGGGCGGCAAGATCGTCCACAACCTGTGGGACGTCGAACAGCCCTTGAGCATCGAGCAGTTCATGGACCGCAACCAGGTCGACGCCTTGCGCGACGGGCAGGCTGCGGCAAGGGCGCGCCGCGAGGCCGCCCAGCTGCAGCTGGAGCAGGCGGCCCAGCAGCACGAGGTGGCGCGCGCGAATACCCGCTCGGCGCGCGAAACCTTCGACAACTGGCTGGCGACGCGCCGCGCCACCGCCAGGCCGGACCAGGATCCCGAGCTGCTCGAACGTACCCGTGGACTGGACCAGTTGGAGCGCGACGAGCGCGCTGCGCTGGCGGCGGTCCAGGCCCAGCAGCAGGCGCTGCTCGACGCCGACCAGGCCCTGCAGCGTGCGCAGATGCGCTGGGAACGCATGGAAAAGCCGGCGCGCGACGCCTATGCGCGGGCCGCCACCAGCAAGGAGCTGCGCGTCTTCCTGTACCGCCTGGCGCTGACCCTGCCGCTGCTGGTGCTGGCCGGCTGGCTGTTCGCACGCAAGCGCCAGAGCGCCTACTGGCCCTTCGTATGGGGTTTCATCTTCTTCGCACTGTTCGCCTTCTTCTTCGAACTCGTGCCTTACCTGCCGAGCTACGGCGGCTACGTGCGCTACCTGGTCGGCATCGCCGTCACCGTGCTGGCGGGGCGCTATGCAATTCAATCGCTGCAGCGCTACCTGGCGCGCCAGAAGCAGGCCGAGGCGCTGCCGGACCTGCAGCGCCGCCAGACCCTGCGCTACGACGCGGCCCTTGCCCGGCTGGGCAAGGGCGTGTGCCCGGGATGCGAGCGGCCGGTCGACCTGAAGGATACGAGCGTCGACTTCTGCCCGCACTGCGGCATCGGCCTGTTCGACCGCTGCGGCTGCTGCAGCAGCCGCAAGAACGCCTTCGCCCGCTTCTGCTTCTCGTGCGGGACGGCGGCGAATACCTCCCTGGCTGACTGAGCCCATGGGAGGGCAGCTTTAGTCACGCAGGTCGGCCGGGACCTTTCCGCCATTGGCCGCCAGCTTGTTCATGACCTGGCGGTGCAGCCAGATGTTCATCGAGGCCGAGTCGCTGGTGTCGCCTTTGTAGTTCAGTTCGGCGGCCAGTTCCTTGCGCGCCTGCAGGCTGCTGTCCAGGTCGAGCAGCTTGAGCAGGTCGACGATCGAGGTGCGCCAGTTCAGCTGCTGGCCGCTGGATGCCTGCATCTTGCCCAGGATTTCCTCGACGTCGACCTGGTCCATCATGGCCGGGGCGGCCTGCGGCTGGGCCTGCGGCGTTGCAGGAGCTGCGGGAGCGGCGGGCTTGGGCGCCTGTGCCTGCGGCTGGGCCTGGGGTTGTGCCTGCGGGCCCTTGTTGGCGGCATGCGCTTTCGGGAAGATCTTGCTGAAGATATTGCTCAGGATGCCCATCGTGTCCTCTTTTCTGTGCGTGGATTATTGGCGGCGCATGTTCTGCGCCATGTGGCCCAGTGCGATGGCAAGGGCGGCGCCGCCGATTGCCTTCACCAGGGTAGGGTTTTGGGCATAGAAATCACCCATCCGGTCGACGATGCTCGGATTTTCCTGCTCGGCCTTTTCGGCCAGTTCGCGCACCTCTTCGGGCGAGACCTGCGAGGCCTGTTCCGGCGTCACCTGGGTGGGCGCCCGCCCACCGCCGAAAATGCTGCCTAGTCCACCGAGGCCGCCGGACCCGCGGCTGGCGAGTTGGGACAGCACCGCCGGGCCCAGGGTCGCCAGCAGCTGGTTCAGCATGCCGGCGCGCTGGTTCGGATTGCTCTGGCCAAACATCTGGCTCACCATCTGCGGGAAGGGCGGGGTCTGGTCGGAGCGCAGCGCCCCGGTCACGCCGCGGGCCAGCATGTCGGGCGGCGCATTCTGCGCCACGCGGTCGAAGTCGTCGTTGGCCTGGTTATAGTTGCCGCCGGCTGCGCCGCCCAGGTATTGGTTCAGGAGATTCCCAAGATCGAATGCCATTTCGTACTCCCTTGCTGTTCACATGGTAGAAGTCGAGAGTAGGGGCTTTGACCTGCGTTTCTCTGTTCGGTATCCAACGGTGGCCGGCCGAAAGCAGTATTTACTTTCCATGTAGACATCACTGGGCAGGCGCGTTAAGCTCCCCGCATGTCTTATCTGCTGCTCCTGCTGTTCGCCGCCGTCTACGCCTTCGCCAGCTTCGCGTGGGATCTGCCGCTGCTGGTCGGCGGCGCCTACCTGGCGATCAGTCTGGGCTGTTTCGTGGCCTATGCGATCGACAAGTCGGCCGCGAAGAACGGCAATTGGCGCACGCCGGAGTCGACTTTGCTGCTGCTCGGCCTGGTCGGCGGCTGGCCTGGCGCCGTGCTGGCGCAGAACTGGCTGCGGCACAAGACGTCGAAACAGTCGTTCCAGTGGAAGTTTTACCTGACGGTCGTGCTGAACCTGGGCTTGTTCCTGTATCTCTCACGGCCAGGCGCAGCACCGATTCCTTGACTCCAGCGCGGAGGAAGAGAGCATGTGGCGATATCCCCGGATCCTGGCCCATCGCGGCGGCGGCACGCTGGCTCCCGAAAACACCTTCGCCGGCCTGCGGCGCGGCATGGATTACGGCTTCCGCGCGATCGAATTCGACGTCATGCTGGCGCGCGACGGCGTGCCGGTGGTGCTGCACGATCCCTACCTCGGCCGCACCGTGAGCGGCGCCGGCCACGTGTTCGACTATGACGCCCACGAGCTGGCGCAGATGGACGCCGGCAGCTGGTTCGGCCCGGACTTCCGCGGCGAGCCGGTACCCCTGTTCGTCGAGTATGTGCAGTACTGCAAGGCGCGCGGCATCTGGATGAACATCGAGATCAAGCCGGCGCGCGGTTTCGACCGCGAGACCGGCGACAAGGTCGCACGCATCACGCGCGCCGTGTTCGCCGACGAGATCGCGGCCGGACAGCTGGAGCGGGTGCCGCTGCTGTCCTCGTTCAGCCTGGCCGCCCTGGAAAGCGCGCGCGACGCCGCCCCGGACCTGCCGCGCGCCATCCTCATGAGCGAGCTGCCGCCCGGCTGGGAGCCGCTGGCGCGCTCGGTCGAGGCGGTGGCGATCCATACCAACCACCGCCACCTGACCCCGGCGCTGGCCAAGGTCGTGCGCGACGCCGGCTTCGGGCTGTTCTGCTACACGGTCGACGAACCGGTGCGGGCCCGCGAACTGCTGGACTGGGGCGTCCAGGCCTTCTGTACCGACCGCATCGACCTGATCGGCCCCGATTTCGCCTGAATACGTAAACATCGGGCGGACTGATAAGCGTCCGCCCAGCTAGGCTATAATCGATTTTTTATAGCGCATGCTCCCTCATTCCGCCCCTACGACATGAAATCCTCCGAAATCCGCGAAAAGTTCCTCAAGTTCTTCGAGTCCAAAGGCCACACCATCGTCCGTTCCAGCCCCCTCGTGCCGGGCAACGATCCCACCATGTTGTTGACCAACAGCGGAATGGTGCAGTTCAAGGATGTGTTCCTGGGCCTGGATACGCGCCCGTACTCGCGCGCCACCACCGTGCAGCGCTGCGTGCGCGCCGGCGGCAAGCACAACGACCTGGAAAACGTCGGCTACACCGCGCGCCACCACACCTTCTTCGAAATGCTGGGTAACTTCAGCTTCGGCGATTACTTCAAGCGCGACGCCATCAACTACTGCTGGGAGCTGCTGACCAAGGTCTACCTGCTGCCGGCCGAGAAGCTGACCGTCACCGTCTACTTCGAGGACGACGAAGCCTACGACATCTGGGCCAATGAGATCGGCGTGCCGAAAGAGCGCATCATCCGCATCGGCGACAACAAGGGCGCGCGCTACGCCTCCGACAACTTCTGGCAGATGGCCGACACCGGCCCCTGCGGTCCGTGCACCGAGGTGTTCTACGACCACGGCGCCGACATCTGGGGCGGTCCTCCGGGCTCGCCTGAAGAAGACGGCGACCGCTTCATCGAGATCTGGAACCTGGTGTTCATGCAGTTCAACCGCGACGAGTCGGGCACCCTGACCCCGCTGCCGAAGCCGTCGATCGACACCGGCATGGGCATGGAGCGCCTGGCCGCCGTGCTGCAGCACGTGCACAGCAACTACGAGATCGACCTGTTCCAGGCATTGATCAAGGCCGCCGCGCGCGAAACCGGCGCGACCGACCTCGAGAACAACTCGCTCAAGGTCATCGCCGACCACATCCGCGCAGCCTCGTTCATGATCGTCGACGGCATCATCCCGAGCAGCGAAGGCCACGGCTACGTCCTGCGCCGCATCATCCGCCGCGCGCTGCGCCACGGCCACAAGCTGGGCCAGACCAAGCCCTTCTTCCACAAGCTGGTGGCCGACCTCGACATCGAGATGGGCACTGCTTACCCGGAACTGCACGAAGCGGCAGCGCGCGTGGCGCAAGTGCTGAAGACCGAGGAAGAGCGTTTCGGCGAGACCCTGGAAAACGGCATGAAGATCCTGGAAGCTCAACTCTCCAAGGATGCGAAGAACCTGGACGGCGCCACCGCCTTCACCCTGTACGACACCTACGGCTTCCCGCTCGATCTCACCGCCGACATCTGCCGCGAACGTGGCATCACGCTCGACGAAGAAGGCTTCACGGCCGCGATGGAGCAGCAGAAGAAGACCGCGCGCGCCGCCGGCAAGTTCAAGATGGCCGCCAAGGTCGAGTACGCGGGCGAAAAGACCAAGTTCGTCGGTTACGAATCGCTCACCCACAACACCCACGTGCTGGCCCTGTACGCCGACGGCGTGTCGGTCCAGGAGCTGAAGGCCGGCCAGGAAGGCATCGTGGTGCTCGACACCACCCCGTTCTATGCGGAGTCGGGCGGCCAGGTGGGCGACCAGGGCGTCATCAAGGCCGGCGCCAGCCAGTTCGAAGTCGAGGACACCCTGAAGATCCAGGCGGAAGTCTTCGGCCACCACGGCGTGCTGCGCGAAGGTTCGCTGAAGGTCGGCGACACCGTCGATGCGCAGGTCGACACCGTCAAGCGCGCGCGCACCATCCGCAACCACTCGGCGACCCACCTGATGCACAAGGCCCTGCGCGAAGTGCTGGGCAGCCACGTGCAGCAGAAAGGCTCGCTGGTCGACGCCGAGAAGACCCGCTTCGACTTCAGCCACGGCGCGCCGCTCACCGCCGACGAAATCGCCAAGGTCGAGGCCATCGTCAACCGCGAGATCCTCGAGAACCACGCCACCCAGGCGCAGCACATGTCCTTCGACGACGCCGTCAAGCACGGCGCGATGGCCCTGTTCGGCGAAAAGTACGGCGACAGCGTGCGCGTGCTGGACATCGGTTCCTCGAAAGAGCTGTGCGGCGGCGTGCACGTCACCCGCACCGGCGACATCGGCCTGTTCAAGATCGTCTCCGAAGGCGGCGTCGCCGCCGGCATCCGCCGTGTCGAAGCCGTGACGGGCGAGGGCGCGCTGGCGCTGGTGCAGTCCATCAACCGCAAGCTGCAGGAAGCCGCCGGCGCCCTCAAGACCAGCCCGGACGAGCTGCCGTCGCGTATCGCCCAGGTGCAGGACCAGGTCAAGTCGCTGGAGAAGGAAGTGGCCGCGCTCAAGTCGAAACTGGCCGCAGGGCAGGGCGACGAGCTGCTGACCCGTGCAATCGACGTGAACGGCATCAAGGTGCTGGCCGCGACCATGGAAGGCGCCGACGTCACCGCGCTGCGCGAGACCATGGACAAGCTGAAGGACAAGCTGGGCACCGCCGCCATCGTGCTGGCCAGCGTGCTCGAAGGCAAGGTCAGCTTGATTGCGGGCGTGACCAAGGATGCCACCGGCAAGGTCAAGGCCGGCGAATTGGTGAACTTCGTCGCCCAGCAGGTGGGCGGCAAGGGCGGCGGCCGTCCGGACATGGCCCAGGCCGGCGGTACCGATCCGGCCAACTTGCCGCAGGCGCTGGCCGGCGTGGCCGGCTGGGTGGGCGAGCGCGCATAAGCGGTTCCGCTCTTCCATGAACAACGCCGCCCTCGGGCGGCGTTGTCGTTCTCAGCGGCGGTTTTGCAGGCTCGACTGTCCAGCCTGCTTGTAATCGGCCGGCAGGGGCCGCATTTACCGTGTGTCGCACCATGGCAGTGCTTACTGGTTTCGCTTGTGTCTTGCCATGGTGCGCGAGCATAGATCATTTCACAATCGGTTGCAGGCGTGCAACAATGTGTGACTATTTTGGTGCGCTGCGTCATACTGCCGGAAAAGGAGTAGTATTCGACTTCCCAGCACCACCATTGAGCAGGCTAGCGATGAGCGTCACGACTATCGACATTGACACCATGGAATTCCAGAGAGACCTGGATGCGCGCGGACTGAATTGTCCGCTGCCGATCCTCAAAGCCAAGAAGGCACTCGCCGAGATGGAGAGTGGGCAGGTGCTGCGCATCGTTGCGACCGACACCGGCTCGGTGCGCGACTTCCAGGCCTTTGCCAAGCAGACCGGCAACGCGCTGCTGGCCCATACCGCCGAGAACGGCGAGTTCACCTTCCTGATGCAGCGCAAGTAAGATCCGGGCATTCGCCCGACCGCAGCCTCGGCGAGGCTGCCCGCATTACAAGAAAAGGTTCTTCACGAAGGCAGCGTGGTTCGCGGCTTTCTGAAGGACCTTTTTTCATATTACCGTTCCGGCAACGCGAGCAGAACGGAGCCGGATAAATACTGCCGCGGACCGCGGCGGCTGTGGCAAAATTGACCATTTTCCATGCCACGGGTTTCCTTCATGCGCCCTCCGTTCCGTTCGTCCCACCTGCGCCGCTTCGGCAGCTTCGCACTGGCCCTGGGCCTGGTCGGCGCCTGCACCTTGGCGCCGCTGTCGCCAGTCGAACGCGGGGCCAAAGCGCCGCTGCTGGACGGATTCGGCGACGCCACGCTGCAGCCCTCCCGGGCGAACGAGGCCGCGCGGCGCCTGTTCGCGCAGGGCATGGCGCAAGCCTATGCCTTCAACCGGCCGGAAGCGATCCGCGCCTTCAAGGCCGCGCTGGCGCAAGATCCGGCCTGCGCCATGTGCGCCTGGGCGGTGGCCTGGCAGATGGGCCCCAACATCAATAATCCGAAACGCGGCGACCTGGCCGAGGCGGTGCGTCACGTCGATTACGCCCTCAGGCAGGCCGAAGGATTGTCGGCGCGCGACCGCGCCCTGGTCGAAGCGCTGGCCCTGCGCTACGGCCACGCCAGCACCCGCGGCCAGGCCCTGCCGGCGGTCGAGATCTGCCGCGCGCCCGGCGCGAATGCGCGCAGCGAACCGGCCGATCCGCTCGACATCGCCTACGCCGCCCGCATGCGCGAGCTGGTGACGCGCCATCCGCTCGACCCGGATGTGCTCTCCCTGTATGCCGAAGCCGAACTGGTGGCGACCGACCAGGAATGGTGGGCCGAGGCGAGCGGCAAACCGTCCGGGCGGGTAGGCGAGGTGGCCGACCTGGTCGAGGCGGCGCTGGCGCGCACGCCCGATCATGTGGGCCTGAACCACTACATGATCCACGCCGTCGATGCGGTGCCGGTGGCGGCCAGGGCGGTGCTTGCCGCGGACCGGCTGGGGCGCCTGGCGCCGAAGTCGCCGCACCTGCTGCACATGCCCTCGCATACCTATGCCCAGGTCGGGCGCTATGCCGACGCCACCCGCGTCAACCAGCTGGCGGTGGCAGCCGACGAAGCCTTGATGGCCGACCTGGCGCGCCAGGGCTTTCCGGTCGCCTTCGACTGGCGCGGCCACAACACGCATTTCCAGTGGTTCGGCGCCCTCATGGAAGGGCGGGCCGAACTGGCGCTCGACACCGCGCGCGCCGCCGCCGGCCGCGCCACTGGCAAGCATACCTATGCCGAATACGTGCGCAGCCTACCGATGCTGACCCTGCTGCACCTGCAGCGCTGGGATGCCCTGCTGCGCGAACCGGCGCCGGCCGGCGACGAGGGCCTGGCGCCGGTCCTGTCCGGTGCTGCACACGGCATCGCCATGGCACGCACCGGCGACCTGGCGGGCGCACGGGCGGCACTGGCACGCGTCCAGCCGCAGGCCGACGCCCTGCTGGCGAAGCATCCGGGCAAGGACTACGTGCCGCGCATGCTGCGCAGCCTGGCCGGCAGCGCCGCCAAGGAACTGGCGGCCGAACTGGCCTTCGCCGACGGGAAGGTGGATGCGGCGCTGGCGCTGCAGCGTGAGGCCGTCGAGGCCGCGCTGGATGCCAACCGCGCCGAGCCGCCGATGCTGGCCAGCGGTCCGCGCCTGCGCCTGGGCGCCATGCAGCTGCGCGCGCGCCGCTTCGCCGAGGCCGAACAAAGCTTCCGTGCCGACTTGGCGCGCCATCCCGGTGGCGGCTGGGCCTTGCAGGGCCTGTCGCGCGCCCTGGCCGGGCAGGGCAAGGAAGCGGAACTGCGCGCGGTCGAGCGGCAACTGGCGGGCAGCTGGGCCGGTGCCGACGCCGAGGTGCGCGGCGCACCCTGAGCTGCGCTTGCGCCTGCGCAGATTAGGAGAAAACCTCTAGCATGAAATCGCACGATCGTGCTTTAATTTCGACCTGAGGCTGAATTTCTCATATAATCTAGGCCATTTCGTCTGTCCCCATTCCATTTTCTAAAGGCACCCTATGAAAGTCCTGGTACCCGTCAAACGCGTGGTCGACTACAACGTCAAGGTCCGCGTCAAATCCGACGGCAGCGGCGTGGATATCGCCAACGTCAAAATGTCGATGAACCCGTTCGACGAGATCGCGCTGGAAGAAGCCACGCGCCTGAAGGAAGCCGGCAAGGTCACCGAAGTGGTGGCGGTGTCGGTGGGTGTGGCCCAGTGCCAGGAAACCCTGCGTACCGGTATGGCGATCGGTGCCGACCGCGGCATCCTGGTCGAGACCAGTGTCGAGACCGAGCCGCTGGCCGTGGCCAAGATCATGAAGGCGCTGGCCGACAAGGAGCAGCCGCAGCTGATCATCCTGGGCAAGCAGGCGATCGACGACGACTCGAACCAGACCGGCCAGATGCTGGCTGCGCTGCTGGGCTGGCCGCAAGCCACCTTCGCATCGAAAGTGGTGCTGGAAGACGGTAAAGTGACCGTGACCCGCGAGGTTGATGGCGGCCTGGAGACTGTTGCTTTGACTCTTCCTGCCATCATCACCACCGACCTGCGCCTGAACGAGCCGCGCTACGTGACGCTGCCGAACATCATGAAGGCCAAGAAGAAGCCGCTGGAAACCGTCAAGCCGGAAGACCTGGGCGTCGACGTGGCCCCGCGCCTGAAGACCTTGAAAGTGGTCGAGCCGGCCAAGCGCTCGGCCGGCATCAAGGTGCCGGACGTTGCCACCCTGGTGCAGAAGCTGCGCCTTGAGGCCAAAGTCATCTAAATATACTTAGGAAAAGAACATGGTCGCACTCGTCATTGCTGAACACGACAACGGCTCCCTCAAGGGCGCTACCCACCACACCGTGACCGCTGCCGCCCAGTGCGGTGGCGAAGTCCACATCCTGGTCGCAGGATCGGGCTGCGGCGCCGCCGCCGAAGCCGCCGCGCAGATCGCCGGCGTGAGCAAAGTGCTGGTCGCCGACGCGCCGCACTTCGCCGACGGCCTGGCCGAGAACGTCGCCGAGCAGATCCTGGCGATCGCCGGCGGCTACTCGCACATCCTGGCTCCGGCCACCGCCTACGGCAAGAACATCCTGCCGCGCGTGGCCGCCAAGCTGGACGTGGCCCAGATCTCGGAAATCACCAAGGTCGAATCGCCGGACACCTTCGAGCGCCCGATCTACGCCGGTAACGCCATCGCCACCGTCCAGTCGTCGGATTCGGTGAAGGTCATCACCGTGCGCGGCACCGCGTTCGATTCCGCAGCAAGCGGCGGTTCGGCCGCCGTCGAGCAGATCGCCGCCGTGGGCGACATCGGCAAGTCGGCCTTCGTCGGCCGCGAGCTGGCCAAGTCGGACCGTCCGGAACTGACCGCCGCCAAGATCATCGTGTCGGGTGGCCGCGGCATCGGCTCGGCCGAGAACTTCAAGCTGCTCGAGCCGCTGGCCGACAAGCTGGGCGCCGCCATGGGCGCCTCGCGCGCCGCGGTGGACGCGGGCTTCGTGCCGAACGACTGGCAGGTCGGCCAGACCGGCAAGATCGTCGCCCCGACCCTGTACATCGCGGTCGGCATCTCGGGCGCGATCCAGCACCTGGCCGGCATGAAGGACTCGAAGACCATCGTCGCCATCAACAAGGATCCGGAAGCGCCGATCTTCTCGGTGGCCGACTACGGCCTGGTGGGCGACCTGTTCGACGTCGTGCCGGCGCTGGTCAAGGAACTGGGCTGATCCCACCACTGAAGCATGATCCGTCGTTCCCGCGCAGGCGGGAACCCAAGTTTGCCTGCGCTCCCGATAACGCCAAACGCTATCGCTGAGCATAGGAATTGGGTTCCGGCCTTCGCCGGAACGACGTTGTACTTTATAGCGTACGAAACCTGTGGCGTTCACTGCCCCCAGGCCCACATCAGGAGACAAAGGTGAGCTATCAAGCCCCGCTGAAAGACATGCAGTTCGTGCTGAACGAACTGGCCGACCTTGCCGAGATTAACCAGCTGCCCGGCTGCGAAGACGCGACCCCGGATACCGTCGATGCCGTGCTCGAAGAAAGCGCGAAGTTCTGCGGCGAAGTCGTCGCCCCGCTGAACCATGCCGGCGACAAGGAGCCGAGCTTCTGGAAAGACGGCAGCGTCACCACCTCGAAGGGTTTCAAGGAAGCCTTCCGCGCCTTCGCCGAAGGCGGCTGGCAGGGCATCCAGCACCCGGCCGAATTCGGCGGCCAGGGCCTGCCGAAGCTGGTCGCGACGCCATGCATCGAGATGCTGCATGCGGCCAACCTGTCCTTCGCGCTGGCGCCGCTGCTGACCGACGGCGCCATCGAGGCGCTGCTCACCGCCGGCACCGACGAGCAGAAGAAGCTGTTCCTCGAGCCGCTCATCAGCGGCAAGTGGACCGGCACCATGAACCTGACCGAGCCGCAGGCCGGCTCCGACCTGGCCGCCGTGCGCACCCGCGCCGAGCCGCAGGGCGACGGTACCTTCAAGGTCTTCGGTACCAAGATCTTCATCACCTACGGTGAGCACGACATGGCGGAGAACATCATCCACCTCGTGCTGGCGCGCACTCCGGATGCACCGGCGGGCGTGAAGGGCATCTCGCTGTTCATCGTGCCGAAGTTCCTGGTCAACGCCGACGGCTCGCTGGGCGCGCGCAACGATGCGCACTGCGTCTCGATCGAACACAAGCTGGGCATCAAGGCTTCGCCGACGGCGGTCCTGCAATTCGGCGACCACGGCGGCGCCATCGGCACCCTGGTGGGCGAAGAGAACCGCGGCCTCGAGTACATGTTCATCATGATGAACGCGGCCCGCTTCGGCGTCGGCATGCAGGGCGTCGGCCTGGCCGAACGCGCCTACCAGCAGGCGGTCGCCTTCGCCAAGGACCGCGTGCAGTCGCGCGAAGTGGCCGGATCCAGTGGCCCGGTGGCCATCATCAACCACCCGGACGTGCGCCGCATGCTGATGTCGATGCGTTCGCAGACCGAGGCGGCGCGCGCGCTGGCCTATGTCGGCGCGAGCCTATCGGACATCGCGCACAGCCACGCCGACGAAGTGACCCGCAAGGCCAAGCTGGCCGTCTACGAATACCTGGTCCCGGTGATCAAGGGCTGGTCGACCGAGATGAGCGAGAACGTGGCGCGCGACGGCGTGCAGGTGCATGGCGGCATGGGCTTCATCGAAGAGACCGGCGCGGCCCAGCACTACCGCGACGCCAAGATCCTGACCATCTACGAAGGCACTACCGCGATCCAGGCCAACGACCTGGTCGGCCGCAAGACCGTGCGTGACGGCGGCGCCGTGGCCAAGGGCCTGATCGCCCAGGTCCGCGCGACCGAGGCGCAACTGGGCGAGCTGCAGGGCGACGAGTTCGCGGCCATCCGCCGCCAGCTGGCGCTGGGTTCCGCCGCGCTGGAGCAAGTGGTGGACTTCGTCGTGGCCAATGCGAAATCGGACGTGCGCGCCGTGTTCGCGGGCAGCGTGCTGTACCTGAAGCTGGCCGGCGTCGTGCTGGGCGGCTGGCAGATGGCGCGTGCCGCGATCGCGGCACAGAAGAAGCTGGCGGCAGGCGAGGGCGATGCCTCCTTCTTGCGCGCCAAGATCGTCACCGCGCGCTTCTTCGCCGACCACGTGCTGTCGACGGCGCCGGGCCTGTGCACTGCCATCGTCGAAGGCGCGCCGGGCGTGCTGGCGCTGGAGGTGGACCAGTTCTGACGCTGTCAGCGTCGATGAAAAAAAGGCAGCCCCGCAAGGCTGCCTTTTTTTTGTCGACGCCGTTTGTCAGCCGTAGGATCCGCCGGTGTACAGCAGATCGAACACCCGCGCGATCGTCCCGATCAGCACGATCGCACCCACCCCCAGGATCAGCACCAGCAGCAGCGCCAGCATCCAGTTCGAGCGCGAGCGCTTGCCGCTGCCCTTGTTGTGCTGCGCATCCCAGGCCTCGTCCGCCGTCAGGCCGATGACCAGCCCCTCCACGAAGCCCGCGATATACGACACCAGCAGCGGCAGCAGCACGTAGAAGGGGTGCGGCTGCACCGCGCCCCACAGGATGCCGGTGACCGGCAGGCTGCACAGGTGCAGCAGGCCGAGGCGGTCGGTGGCGCCTTTCAGGTAGAAGCGGTGGACGCCGAAGCCGCCCAGCAGCAGGGCGAGCAGGGTGGCGAGAGTCTTGTTCTTGTGCCGGACAGCCATGAGCATTGCCAATAGTTCAGGAAAACAGGAGTATGGTGCAAAATGGCAAGGAAGGCACGCCTTTAACCCATCCAGAACCCCGACGATGCTCAAGACCCGCTCCTACCTCGCTGAAATCCAGCTCAAGCCGAGCGCGCCGGTGGAGCCGCCGGTGTTCCCGTTTACTCTGCCGGCGATCCGCTCCCTCGAGCGCCTGCCCTTGCATCCGAACGTCACCTTCCTGGTTGGCGAGAACGGCTCGGGCAAGTCGACCCTGCTGGAAGCCATCGCGGTCGGCATGGGCTTCAATGCCGAAGGCGGCAGCCGCAACTTCAACTTCGCCACCTTTGCCTCGCATTCGAGCCTGCACGAGCATCTGCGCTTCGTGCGCGGCTACGAGCGGCCGCGCGACGGCTTCTTCCTGCGCGCAGAGAGCTTCTACAACCTCAGCAGCGAAATCGAACGCCTTGACAGCGAACCCGGCTTCAGCCCGCCGATCATCAACTCCTTCGGCGGCAAATCCCTGCACCAGCAGTCGCATGGGGAATCTTTCCTCACCCTGTTCATGGAACGTTTCGGCGGCCAGAGCTTCTACATGCTGGACGAGCCCGAGGCTGCCCTGTCGCCCCAGCGCCAGCTTGCCCTGCTGAGCCGCCTGCACGACCTGGTCGGCCAGCGCTGCCAGTTCGTGATCGCCACCCACTCGCCCATCCTGATGGCTTACCCGAACGCGATCATCTACGAATGCGGCGCGCACGGCATCCGCGAGATCGCCTACGAAGATACGGAACACTACCGCGTCACCCGCGACTTCCTGGCCAATCCATCCCGGATGTTGCGCGTGCTGATGGGAGAGGAGTAGCCCAACGGTGGCCTTGTGGCGAAAAATCGGGGATAATGCGCAATTCGCCGAACTGCACGTTGCGTGTCCGTCGTGTTGCTATTAACGCTTGCCCATATCTAGGCTTGCGCGCTATAATCGTCGGCTTTCTCCGTCCAATACAACTTTTTGGAATTATTATGGTCGTTATCCGTTTGGCTCGTGGCGGCGCAAAAAAGCGCCCGTTCTACAACATCGTTGCAACCGATTCGCGTAACCGTCGCGACGGCCGTTTCATCGAGCGCATCGGTTTCTACAACCCGATGGCCTCGGGCGCTGAAGTCGGCCTGCGTATCGCAGCTGACCGTCTGGCTCACTGGCAAGGCGTTGGCGCACAACTGTCGCCGACCGTTGCTCGCCTGGTCGCTAACCAGCAGCCTGCAGCCTAAGTAAAGCAGGTCAAGGCTTGACCGATTCGGCAGCATCCGGGGTGCAAGTCCCCGACGACCTGGTCCAGGTCGGCTATGTGTCCGGCGCGTTCGGGATCGTGGGAGGCCTGCGTGTCACCCCGTTCTCGGTGGACGCCGACGCGCTGCTGAACGTCAAGACCTGGTGGCTCGACAAGCCGGCCCTGCGTTCCGTCTCGGTACGCACGGCAAAGATGCATGGCGGCGATGTGGTCGCCACCCTGGTCGGCATGCGCGACCGCAACGACGCCGAAGCGCTCAAGGGCGCGGGGGTGCACGTGTCGCGCAGCGAGTTCCCGAAGCTCGAAGAAGACGAATACTACTGGTCCGATCTGATCGGGCTGGATGTGGTCAACCTGCAGGGCGAAGCCCTGGGCAAGGTGACCGACATGATGCACAACGGCGCGCAGTCGATCCTCCGGATCGCTCCCGTCGCATCTGAGAATACTGGTGCTCCCGACGCGAAAGTGTCGGAGCGCCTCGTGCCGTTTGTCGACCAGTTCGTCAAGAACGTCGATCTCGGTGGGAAACTGATTACCCTGGACTGGGGTCTGGATTATTGACCCGTCCGATACGGAGCGAGGTCCCGATGCAGTTTGACGTCGTGAGCTTGTTTCCGGAGATGTTCGCAGCCTTGACGCAGTCGGGCGTGACCCGGCGCGGCATCGAGCAGGGGCGCTGGGGCCTGACGATCTGGAACCCGCGCGATTTCACGCAAGACCGCCACCGCACCGTGGATGACCGCCCCTACGGCGGCGGCCCTGGGATGGTGATGCTGGCCAAGCCGCTGGAAGCCGCGATCGCTGCTGCGAAGGGGCGCCAGGTCGAGCTGGGTTTGCCGGCGCCGCGCGTGGTGTTCATGTCGCCGCAGGGCAAGCCCCTGACGCACGAACGCGTGGTGGCGCTGAAGGACGAGCCGGGACTGGTCGTGCTGTGCGGCCGCTACGAAGGCGTGGACCAGCGTTTGCTGGACCGCTGCGTCGACGAGGAAATCTCGCTCGGCGACTTCGTGCTCTCGGGCGGCGAACTGCCGGCGATGGCGCTGATGGATGCGGTGGTGCGTTTGCTGCCGGGCGTGCTGGGCGACGAAGCCTCGGCGGTCGAAGACAGTTTCGTCAACGGCCTGCTCGATTCGCCGCATTACACGCGTCCGGAAGTCTACGAAGGCGAAGCGGTGCCGCCGGTCCTGATGGGCGGCAACCACGCCGAGATCATCAAGTGGCGCCGCCAGCGCATGCTGGAGGCGACCGCGAAGAAACGGCCGGACCAGCTGGAGCGTGCGCGTGCCGCCGGCCAGCTGACGAAGGTCGATGAAAAGTTTCTGGCAGAGCTGAACAAGCCTGCCGAGTAAGAATGTACCTTGTGTGCATGTAACGGCGGGCATGTTGTCCGCATGTTCAACCCCATCCTCTACTGGGCATCCTGTACAGCGCCAGCAAGATGGTTTTTGGAGTAATAAAAATGGATCTGATCCAACAACTCGAGCAAGAAGAAATTGCGCGCCTCGGCCGCAAGATCCCTGATTTCGCACCGGGCGACACCGTGATCGTCAGCGTCAACGTCGTCGAAGGCAACCGCAAGCGCGCCCAGGCATACGAAGGCGTCGTCATCTCGCGTCGTAACCGCGGCCTGAACTCGAACTTCATCGTTCGCAAGATCTCGTCGGGCGAAGGCGTCGAGCGTACGTTCCAGCTGTACTCGCCGCTGATCGCTTCGATCGAAGTGAAGCGCCGTGGTGACGTGCGTCGTGCGAAGCTGTACTACCTGCGTGAGCGTTCGGGCAAGTCGGCACGTATCAAAGAAAAGCTGCCACAGCGTAAAGTCGCGACCGCTGCTGCTGCTGAGTAATAGCGTCCGTGCTCAGAGAAAGGCATCCGCAAGGATGCCTTTTTCTTTATGCGCGCCAGTTTTTCCTCTAGGAATGTGATTTGACCAAGTTCGTGTTCGATCCCACTGCAATGCCCGTCGAAGGCCTGGCCGGCGAAGCGCCGCTCGCGCCCGCGCTGCTGAGCGCCGAGGCGGTCCGCGCCCGCTTTGCGCGCATGCTGCCGTGGGAGCCTGAGGCCTCGGATGAGGCGCTGGCCACACCCGCGCTGCGCCTGCGCCGCGCCGCCGTGCTGGTGCCGCTGGTGGAACGTCCCGAAGGACTGACCGTGCTGCTGACCAAGCGCACCGACCACTTGTCCAGCCACGCCGGCCAGGTCAGCTTTCCCGGTGGCCGCGCCGAAGAGCTGGATTCCTCGCCGATCGAGACCGCCCTGCGCGAGACGGAAGAAGAGATCGGCCTGCACCGCCGCCACGTCGAGATCATCGGCGTGCTGCCCGAGCACGTCACCATCAGCGCCTACCGCGTCACCCCGGTGGTGGCGATCGTGACGCCGCCCTTCGAACTGAACGCCGACCCGGGCGAGGTGGCCGAGATCTTCGAAGTGCCGCTGAGCTTTTTGATGTCCGGCGCCAACCATGAGCGCCGTTCGGTGGCGCTGCCGGAGGGGATGGGCAAGCGCCGCTTCTATGCGATGTCCTACCAGGATTACTTCATTTGGGGGGCGACGGCTGCCATGCTGCGCAATCTCTATCACTTCCTGCGGGCCTGAGTCCGAGCCGCTCCTCGATTTCCTGATTTGATTCCGGCCCGCTTCTCCGCTATCGTAGCGGGCAGCACGGTATTGCCAGAACAAAAAAGGATTCCTGAATGACATTTTTCTCCATCCTCGTCGCGCTGATCATCGAGCAGCTCAAGCCGCTGCGCGCCGACAACCAGGTCTACGGTGGCATCAAGGGCTTCGCGATGCGCATCGAAGGCTGGTTCAATGCGGGCGAGCAGAAGAATGGCCGCATGGGCTGGATCCTGATGATGCTGGCCCTGATGCTGCCGACCTGGCTGGTGTACTGGGTCTTCATGCGCTACAACCTGGTGCTGCTGGCCTTTGCCTGGAACGTCCTGATCGTCTACCTGACGCTCGGCTTCCGCCACTACAGCCATTACTTCACGTCCATCCAGTTGGCCCTGAACCAGGGCGACGAAGCGGGTGCGCGCCAGTTGCTGGCCGAGTGGACCCGCCTCGATACGGTCGGGATGGACGGCACCGAGATCGCCCGCGTGGCCGTGGAAAAATCCCTGATCACCACCCACCGCAACGTATTCGGCGTATTCTTCTGGTTCCTGATGCCGCTCGGACCGGCCGGCGCGGTGATGTACCGCGTCTCGGAATACCTGGCGCGCGCCTGGAACGAACCCGATCACATGCGCAACGAGGCCTTCGGCCAGTTCGCCGCCAAGGCCTTCTACTGGATCGACTGGATCCCGGTGCGCCTGACGGCGGTGGCCTTTGCCGTGGTCGGCAACTTCGAGGATGCGATCTATGCCTGGCGCAATTTCGCGCGCCGCTGGGCCGACGAGTCGAAGGGCATCATCCTGGCCGCGGGCGGCGGGGCGATGGGTGTCAGGCTGGGCACGCCGAACGAGAACGCGCCCGAGCCGCTGCCCCTCGATGCCGCCACGGTCGACCTGAGCGACCGCGACACCGAGGTGCTGCCGGGCGAGGAACCGAATTTGCGCGCTCTGCAGAGCACGGTCGGGCTGGTGTGGCGGGCATTGATCCTGTGGATGATCCTGCTGCTCCTGCTGTCGAGCGTGGTGTGGCTCGGCTGACCGCGAATTCGTCCAATCCGCACGGCAGGCCTCGTCCGTCAGTCTTCTATAAGATATAATACTGCGCTGAGGTTGTTCTCATCCACGCAGTATTCTTGTTTCAGCAAGCAGCACTATGGCCGAGTTACCGCATACCACGGAAAAGAAACTCAAGGACGAGTTTTTTATCCTGGGCATCACGAGCAAAGGCAGGCAGTTCCGTCCCAGCGACTGGGCCGAGCGCCTGTGCGGGGTCATGTCCTGCTTCGCTCCCGGCGCCGCCGGCCGTAACGCCCACCTGCAATTCTCCCCCTGGGTCCACCCGACCATGGTCAATGGCGTGAAGGCCGTGGTTGTCAGCCGCGAGCTGCAGCAGATCGAGCCGCTGGCCTACCACTTCGTGCTGAACTTCGCCAAGGACAACGATTTGCAGGTCGCGGATGCCTGCTTCGTGCCGCCGCCGGATGAGAAGAAACCCGCGGCATAAGGCCTTTCGGATTCGGGAACTGGCGCTATGATGAAAGTCATAGCGCCAGTTTTCATTTGGTCCCGGAAAAAAGGAGGGACGCACCATGCACATCCGCGACATCTGCACCAGCGAAGCCGCCCACTGCACCCGTGACGAAACCGTGCAGGGCGCGGCCCTCATGATGCGCCGCCTGCACGTGGGCGACATCATCGTCGTCGATCAGTTCGACGGCGCCAGCGTCCCGGTCGGTATCCTGACCGACCGCGACATCGTGGTCTCCGTCATCGCTCCGGGCCTCGATCCGGCCAGCCTGCTGGTGGGCGACATCATGACCGACGACCTGCTCACCGCGCGCGAAACCGACGACGTCTACGAGACCATCGAGCGCATGCGCCTGCGCGGCATCCGCCGCGTGCCCGTCATCGACGCCGGCGGCAGCCTGGCCGGCATCGTCAGCGCCGACGACCTGCTCGAATTCCTGGCCGAAGAGATGGGAGAATTGTCCCGTATTAGCCCATATCAACAAGCGCACGAGCGCCGAGCCCGCCAGTAGTAAATCTCTCTGCTACCATCCTGCATTGTTCAAGAACATGCAGGACAGAAAGTCCTGCCAACATGACAGGACACCATGAACTGGATCAATTGCAAGCGCGGCCTGGCCGCATGCAGCCTCAGCTTCCTTCTGGCCGGCGCCGCCTGGAGCGCGCCGGCACAGCAGAAGAGCGCGCCCCTGCCGCCGGGCGTGAGCCTGGGCCCCTCGGCCGAAGGCATCACCGAATACCGCTTGGCCAACGGCCTCAAGGTGCTGCTGTTCCCCGACGCCTCGCGCCCGACCGTGACGGTGAACGTCACTTACCTGGTCGGCTCGCGCCACGAGAACTACGGCGAGACCGGCATGGCCCACCTGCTCGAACACCTGCTGTTCAAGGGGACGAAAAAGAACCCCGACATCACCGGCCAGTTCGCACGGCGCGGCATGGACTTCAACGGCACCACCTCGCTCGACCGCACCAACTACTACGAAGTGTTCCAGGCTTCGCAGGACAACCTGGACTGGGCCCTGCAGATGGAAGCCGACCGCATGGTCAACTCGCCGGTGGCGCAGAAGGACCTGGCCTCCGAGATGACGGTCGTGCGCAACGAGTTCGAGAGCGGCGAGAACTCGCCGGCCCAGGTGCTGTTCAAGCGCATGCAGAGCGTGGCCTACGACTGGCACAGCTACGGCCGCTCGACCATCGGCAACCGCAGCGACATCGAGAACGTCAGGATCGCCAACCTGCAGGCTTTTTATCGCACCTGGTACCAGCCGGACAATGCGGTGCTGCTGGTGGCCGGCAAGTTCGAGCCGAATGCGACCCTGGCCACCATCAAGCGCCTGTTCGGCGCCATCCCGAAACCGAAACGCTCGCTGCCGCAGTTCTGGACCGTCGAACCGACCCAGGACGGCGAACGCAGCTTTGCCGTGCGGCGCCAGGGCGACGTCCAGATCGTTGCGGTGGGCTACAAGATCCCGTCCGACCTGCAGGAAGAGTCCGAAGCGCTCGGCTTCGCCTCCGAGATCCTGGGCGATGCGCCGAACGGCCGCCTGCACAAGCTGCTGGTCGAAACCGGCAAGGCGAGCCAGGTCTTCAGCTTCGGCCAGACCGGCTACGCGCCCGGCCTGCAGTTCTACGGCGCCGTGGTCAAGAAGGGCGAGCCGATCGAGCCGGTGCGTGAAGCGCTGCTCGATGCCGTCGAAGGTTTCGCCAAGCGCCCGCCCACCAAGGACGAGATGGAGCGGGTGCGCCGCTCCTGGCTCAACTCGATCGAACGCAGCCTGAACGACGCACAGGGCTTCGGCGTGGCGCTGTCCGAGGCGATCGCGCTGGGCGACTGGCGCCTGTACTTCCTCGGCCGCGAACGCATCAAGGAGCTCAAGGGCGAGGAGGTGGCCGCCAGCGCCGGACGCTACTTCCTGCGCAGCAACCGCGTCACCGGCACCTTCATCCCCGAGGATGCGCCGGTGCGCGCCATGATCCCGCCGGCCCCACACGTCGAGACCGTGATGAAGGACTACAAGCCGGCTGAATCCAGCCTGGTGTCGGAAGACTTCGACCCCAGCCAGGCCAACATCATGAAGCGCACCACGCTCACCACGGCGGGCGGCGTAAAGCTGGCCCTGCTGCCGAAGAAGAACCGCGGCGAGACCGTGACCGTCCACCTGCGCCAGCACATGGGCGACGAGAACAACCTGTTCGGCAAGGGCATGACCTCGGCGCTGTCCTCCGCCATGCTGACGCGCGGCACCGCGAAGTACAGCCGCGCCGAGCTGGCCGATGCCTTCGACAAGCTGAAGATGGCGGGCGGCCCGACCAGCTTCCAGACCACCCGCGAACACCTGCCCGAGGCGCTCAGGCTGGCGGCCCACGTGCTGAAGGAGCCGGCCTTCCCGGCGACCGAGTTCGAGCAGCTGCGCAAGCAGATCATGGTCGGCCTGGAATCCAGCCGCGCCGAACCGCAGAGCGTGGCGGCGCGTGCGCTCTCTACCCACTTCAACCTGTATCCGCGCGGCGACGTGCGCCATGCGACCACTCTCGAGGAAGACATCGAGGACTTGAAGGCCGTGCGCCTGGAGGACGTGGTTGCCTTCCACCGCGAGTTCTACAACACCAACCCGGCCGAGATGGCGATCGTCGGCGACTTCGATCCGAAGGAGATCCTGCCCCTGGTCGACAGCCTGTTCGGCAAGTGGAAGGCCCCGGCCAATGTGGCGCCGGTGCTACGCCGCCATGCCGAGGTGGCGCCGCTCAGCAAGACCCTGAATACGCCGGACAAGGAAAACGGCTTCTACCTGGCGCGCATGAACCTCGACCTGAACCTCGAGGACCCGGATTATCCGGCCCTGATGCTGGCCAACTACGCTTTCGGCGAGGGCGGCCTGAAGTCGCGCCTGATGGACCGCATCCGCCAGAAGGAGGGTCTGTCCTATGGCGGCGGCTCGGACCTCTCGGCCGGGGATCTCGACCGCGCCGGCAGCTTCTCGATCAGCGCCATCGCCGCTCCGCAGAACCTGCGTAAGCTGGACGCCGCCGTGCGCGACGAACTGGCGCGTGCGCTGAAGGGCGGCTTCACGGCGGAGGAGCTGGCCGACGCCAAGTCGGGCCTGATGCAGCAGCGCCTGCAGAACCGCACCAACGACGGCGTGCTGGCCTCGGGCTGGACCGCCTTCCTGTACCGCGGCCGTAGCTACGAATGGTCGGCCGAGCTGGAGCGCAAGCTGATGGCGGTCACGCTGCCCCAGCTGAATGCGGCCTTCCGCAAGGCGCTCGACCCTGCGAAACTGTCGGTGGTGATGGCGGGCGACCAGAGCAAGGCCGGCGGCGCGCCCTAGAAGCAACAGACTAGGTCCCGGTTGTGACAAGGCGCCCAATGCTGCGTTAAAATGTTGCCTTTAGGAAGCATTATTTGCGGAGCATCAGGAGCATCATGAAAGGGATATCAAAAGCGCAGGTGCCGAACGAGCTGCCATTCACCGGCAAGGTGGCACTCGTGACCGGCGCGTCCAGCGGGATCGGGCGCGCCACGGCGCTGGCCTTCGGCCGTGCAGGCGCCCAGGTGGTAGTCGCCGATACGGCGATCGACGGCGGCCATGCGACCGCCGCCATGATCGTGGAATCGGGCGGCAAGGCGCTGTTCGTGCGCTGCGACATCACCAAGGCGGTCGAGGTCGAGGCCATGGTCGAGAAGACCATCAATTACTACGGTCGCCTGGACATCGCCATCAACAACGCCGCCATCGATGAAGAATGCGCGACGCTGGCCGAGGGCAACGAAGAGCAGTTCGACCGCATCATGGGCGCCAACGTCAAGGGCGTGTGGCTGTGCATGAAATACCAGCTGCGCCGCATGCTGGTCCAGGGCGGCGGCGCCATCGTCAACGTGTCCTCGGTGTCGGGCCTGGTCGGCGCGCCGAACCGCGCGATCTACGCGGCCAGCAAGCATGCCGTGGTCGGCCTGACCAAGAGCGCGGCCGCCGAATACGCGCGCGAAGGCATCCGCATCAACGCCCTGTGCCCGGCGGCGGTGAAGACCCCGATGCTGGCGCGTTTCGTCGAGCGCGATCCGGCCAGCGAGAAGAAGCTCAAGGCTTCGCACCCGATGGGGCGATTCGCGGAGACGCTTGAAGTCGCGAATGCGGCGCTGTGGCTGGCGTCGGAGCAGGCTTCCTACGTCAACGGGCATGAACTGGTGGTGGATGGCGGGTTTACGGCTGTCTGAGTAAACAGCGGTGATACGCATCGGCTCCGGCGTCGCGCCGAATGATCTGGCTGCAAACGATCACCGCGTGGGCGGGAGACCCGCCCACCCTACGAAGCATTCAACTCCGCCACGAAGTCATACATGTCGCCCCTGAAGTAAGAGCGGCAGAACTCGACCGCCCGCCCATCGCGGGCAAACCCCAGCCTTTCCACGCACAGCCCCGCGTCGCCTTCGCGGGTCTGCAGCAGGCGCGCCTGTTCGGCATTCAGCAGCAGCGCCGACAAGCGCTGCAGCGCCCGCACCGGGCGGTTGCCGGTGGCCTGCAGGGCCTCGTACATCGAATCGTCCACCGCATCCAGCGCGGGCAGGGCGAAGGCGGCGATGGTCGCGTACTCGAGGCACATCGGCAGCTCGTCGGCATAGCGGATGCGGTTGAAGCGGTACACCGGCGTGCCCGGCGAGAGCCGCAGGCGCAGCGCTTCCTCGGGCGTCACCAGGCCTTCCGAGCGCTTGAGCCACTCGTTGCGCGGCACCCGTCCGCGCGCCCGCATGTCTTCGGAAAACGAGGTGAGCTTGGCGAAGTTCTTTTCGATGCGGGTGTTGATGAAGTTCCCCGCGCCCGCGCGCCGCACCAGCAGGCCTTCCTCGACCAGTGCGTCGATCGCCTTTCTCACCGTGATGCGCGAGATGCCGAGTTCCTGGGCCAGCTGGCGCTCGGCCGGCAGGGCCGAGGCCGAGCCCCAGGTCCCCTCGTCGATGGCGCGGCGCAGCGCCTGCTGCAGCTGCTGGTACAGGGGGAGCTTGCCGCCGGCGGCGGCCGCTTGCATCAATTCTGCGAGTGCGTTCATCCCCGCATTCTATCTTTACTTCGGGCGCGGGCTCTTCAGCTCATGGCTGACGACGGCGACACGCCCGGCGCGGATCTCCCGCACCGCCGCCTCGACGGCGCGGGCGACATTGCGCACTTCTTCCTGAACCGCCACATCGCGGTCCAGCGCATCATGGCTTTCGGCGTAGGATTCGTAGTAGCCGATATAACGGTCGAGCTGGGCGAAACTGCCTGCGTCGAGCAGGCCCATCCATCCCAGCCAGTCCGACAAGGCGCGCCGGGTGCCTTCGATACCCGCGACGTCGCCGTGGACCACCAGGCCGAATGCACGTCCGGCAAGGTGCTTTGGATAATCCCAGCCCTTGAGTTCCAGTTCCTTGGCTTCAGCCGGGGACTTGCCGTGCGTCGAGGTCGGGTCGGGGTTGCCGCCGTCGGCGCAGACCAGCCGGTCGATCATCGCCTTGAGGACGGCAGGGGTCTGGTACCAATAGGTCGGCGTGACGATGATGACGCCATGGGCGCTGACCCAGCGCTCGTAGATCTCGTTCATCCAGTCGTTCACCTGGCGCAGCGAATGGTTGGGGTAGCAGCTGCAGGGCCAGTGACACAGCGGCATCGCGGTCGAGACGCATGCCTTGCAGGGATGGATATGACGATCGTAGTCCGACACCACGCGACTCAGGTCGAGCAGGTCGGTCTCGATGCCCAAACCGTCCAGTGTTTCCTTCGCCAGCATGCTCAGGCGCCAGGACTTTGAAATCTCTCCGGGACAGGTGCCATCGTTGCGGGCTGCGCCGTTGATCAGGAGGATACGGCTGCGCGTGGCCGGGTCTTTCTGCCTTGCCTCGGCCGCCTTCAGGCGGTCGGACGCTTCTTTCCATTCGACCGACAAGTCGTAGTCGGGATCGGCAAAACCCGGTCCGGCCTTGACCGTGCGCGGGGCCTTGCGGCCTTCCCGGTAAGCGTCCCAAGCCACCTGCTCGACGGCATCGAGCGCATCGTCGACGCCCTCATAAGCAGGGTCATACAGCGCGCGCCGGAAGCGCAGGTGGAATTCATCGCGCCCCAGCATCGCCGGCGCCTGCCCCTTGCGAACATGTGTCATGCCATCCTCCCTGGATTGCCGGAATTATCGGATGGAAATCGAAGCCGGGATGTTCGGAAGCGCACGCAAGGACGCAAGGGCGAAAAAAAAGCCGGACGCACGGTCCGGCTTCCTCTACGGCCTGCGCGCTGCTTACTGCGCAGCGACCGCGGCGCCACCCTGCTGCTGCAGCAGGATGACCCAGTACTTGGCGATGTCGGCAGCGCCGCCCTTGCCGTTGATGCCCTGGAAGGTCTGGATCGCTTCGGCCTTCTTGCCGGCGCGGGCCTGTGCCATGCCGAGGCGCAGCTTGGCTTCGTCCGGCGCCTTCAGGCCGCCCTTGGCGATACCCTGCTGGATGAAACCGATGCCCTTGTCGGCCTGGCCCATCGTGGCGTAAGCCCAGCCCAGGTTGACGAGGCCGGCGCCGGTCTTGGCCTTGGCGGCGTTCGCTTCACCCGCGCCGATGGTCTTGACGTCGTCGGCGGCCTGCTTGGTCGCCTTGCTGCGCAGTGCGGTATGGGTCTTGGCATCGCTGCCCTTGCCCAGTACGCCGGAGGCGAAGCCGGCATCCAGCACTTCCTTGGCTTCTGCCGGGAAACCGTCGCGCAGGGCGACTTCTGCCAGGTAGGTATAGTGCTCGGGCGGCATCGCCTTCACGGCTGCCATCTCCAGGCGCAGCATGTCGGCGCCATAGGTCGGCTCATCGAAGCCGGCCTTGCGGGTGATGCCACGGCTCAGCAGGTCCATCCAGAAGTCGTCGGTCGGGTAGTGCTGCACCAGGTTTTCGAGCGCGAACAGGTAGGTCGCGGTGTCCTTGGCCTTGTTGGCTTCCTGGCCCAGCAGGCGCAGGTCGTTCTCGGTCGGCTTCTGGCCCGCCTTCTTGGCGTCGTTGATGTTGGCCATCAACAGTTCCTTGGCGCCGGCGAAGTTACCGCTATTGGTCTGGGCGCGCGACAGGGCGAAGCGCACCTTCGAGGCGTCGCCGCCTTCCTTCACGAAGCGGTTGTACCACTCGACCGCTTTCGGGTAGTTCTTGGCATTGAAGTTGGCGTCGCCCAGTGCCTGGTAATAGTTCAGCTGCTCGGCCGGGGTCAGGCGGCCCGAGTTCAGGATCGCTTCCATGGTCGGCAGCGCGACGGCGTTGTTCTCCGAACCCAGGGCCCAGGACAGCTTCATGCGGTTGATGACGTACTCCTCGTAAGGGGTACGGTTCGGCATGGCTTCGGCCTGGGCGATGCGGTTCTGCACTTCGGTGAAGTTCTTGGCGTCCATCAGCGCCTTGATGGCAGCCGGGTCGAGCAACTTGAACATGTCGGGACGGACGGTGTCCTTCGCGGCTGCCTGCGCGGCGGCAGCCGGCGCGTCGCTCTTCTGCTGCGCGTGGGCGCTGGACACCAGTGCCGGGGCGGTGACGCCGATCGCGGCGAGCATCAGGCAGAGGCGGGCAAGACGGAATTGGGCCATGAATAATCCTTCAATCAAGTCGATAGTGGTGAGATATGCATACTCGGCAACATAGCGAGATTGCTATCCCGGCAAAGTGCGCATTGTCCCATAAAACTGCCTATTTCAGGCTCGGCAATTGTGCCCTAGCGTGCGCGGGAAAGGGCGCGTGCTTACATAGCGTTACCATCTTTCGCACCGGCATGTTCGAAGCCAGGCACCGGGCAATGTCCCGCCGCCTCGATGTGGCCCGCCAGCCAGTCGATTACGGCATCCAGCGCAGGCGCCGCGAAGCCGTAGGTCATCAGGGCAGGGGCGTCGAAGTCGAGCGCCTGATAGGGGTTCCAAAGCGCCAGGTGCAGGTCGGGGCGCCAGCTGGCGCGGGCCTGCGGGCCGTAGCGCCGGCGCGAGGTCGAGGCCAGGATCGTGAAGCGCCCGTCCTGCGGCAGCGCGCGCCAGTCGAAGGCCTCGGCGTCGGCGAAGGTCACCAGTTCGACCTCGTACAGGCGGCCCAGCGCGGCGGCAATCGCGGCTGCCGGCACGCCGGCTTCGGACACGCCGTCGCTGACCACGTCGGCACGCGCGACCAGGCGGACGCGGCTAGCCCGTGCGGGACGCTGCGGCTGGCCGAGCGCGCTCAGGCCGGCGCGCCAGGCGCGCGCCATCAGGGCACGGTCGTCGACCTCGGTCGCATACGTCACCGGGCCGGCCGGGTGCGCATCCGCCAGTTTCTGCAGGCGTGCCAGGCGCGCCTCGACTTCCGCCAGCGGCAGCACGCCGTCGCGGATCGCCGTCGCGATCGCGTGCACGGTTTCTTCCTGGGTCTCGCGCGACCCGATCGCCATCACCATGTCGGCGCCCGCCACCAGCGCGTTGACGGCCGCCTGGCCGGCGCTGTAGCGGTGGGCGATCGCGTGCATGTCCATGCCGTCGGTGATGATCACGCCTTCATAGCCGAAGCGCTCGCGCAGGATGCCGGTCAGGATCGGGCGCGACATCGTGGCCGGATTGACCGGATCCAGTGCGGGGTAGACGATGTGGGCGGTCATCACTGCGGATGCCTTCGGCGCCGCGATGCGGAAGGGCGCGAACTCGAAGCGCTCCAGTTCCGCCAAGGGCTTGTCCACGGTCGGCAGGTCGCGGTGCGAATCGACGTGGGTGTCGCCGTGGCCGGGGAAGTGCTTGACGCAGCAGGCCACGCCTTCGCTTTCGGAGCCTTCCATCCAGGCCATCGCGATGCGCGCGGCGGTCTCGGGGTCGGCGCCGAAGGAACGCTCGGCGATCACCGGGTTGTGCGGATTGTTGTTCAGGTCCAGCACCGGCGCGAAGTTCCAGTTGAAGCCGAGCGCACGCACCGCGCGCGCCACCGCGGCGCCGACCTCGCGCGCCAGCTGCGGATCGTTGGCCGCGCCGAGCGCCATGGCGCTCGGCGGCGCCGGCACCCAGGTCGAGCGCACCACGGCGCCGCCTTCCTGGTCGAGGGCGATCAGGGCCTGCGGGCCGAGCGCGTCGCGCAAGGCGCGGTTGAAGCGCGTCAGCTGGGCCGCGTCCGTCATGTTCTGGCGGAACAGGCAGGCGCCGCGCACCTTGTACTGGCGCAGGAAGGCGTCGGTATCGGCATCGAGTTCGGTGCCGAACAGGCGCACCATCATCAGCTGGCCGGCGAGGTCGAGGTAGTTGCTCATCGCTTGGTTCGCTTAGTTCGTCTTGGTCACTTTGCTGAGGTGGCGCGGCTTGTCCGGGTCGAGGCCGCGCGCCTCGGACAACTGCGCCGCCATCATGTAGAAGGCCTGGATCGCGGCGATCGGGTCGAGGTCGGGGATGGCCGCCGTCGGCAGGGTCAGGTCGCGGCTGGCGATGTCCTGCGGGGCGGCGAGCAGCACGCGCGCGCCGCGGCCGCGCATCTCGTCGGCCAGCGCCACCAGGCCGCTTTGTGCCGGGCCGCGGGTGGCGAAGATCAAGAGCGGATAGCCTTCCTCGATCAGGGCCATCGGGCCGTGCTTGATCTCGGCGCCCGAGAAGGCCTCGGCCTGCAGCGCCGAGGTTTCCTTGAATTTCAGGGCCGACTCCAGCGCCACCGGGAAGCTGATGCCGCGGCCGACCACCATGATGTTGCGGGCCGGGGCCAGCACCTCGATCGCGGGCGACCAGTCGGCCTGGCTGGCGGCGCGCAACGCGTCCGGCAGGGCGGCGATGCCATCCTTGAGTTCGGGATCGTTCTGCCATTCGCTCACCAGGCGTGCGCCGGCGACCATGCTGGCGATGAAGCTCTTGGTGGCGGCCACGCTCTGCTCTTTACCCGCGTGGAGGGGCATGGTCCATTCGGCCGCTTGCGCCAGCGGAGAGGCGGCATCGTTCACCAGCGCCACGGTGGTGGCGCCGCCGTCGCGGAAGTAGCGGATCGGCTCGACCACGTCCGGGCTCTGGCCCGACTGCGAGATCGACACCGCCAGGGTGTCGCGCGTCACCAGCGGCGACTTGTACAGCGTGATCAGCGACATCGGCAGCGAGGTCACCAGGCGGCCCATGCGCGCCATGATCAGGTAGGCCAGGTAGCTCGAGGCGTGGTCGGAGCTGCCGCGCGCGACCGTCACCGCGCTGTGGAAGTTGGTGGAGCGCAGCGCGCGGCCCAGTTCCGCATAGCGCTCGGCATCCTGCGCCAGCTGTTGCGCGACGCAGTCGCCGGCGGACAGGGCTTCCTGGTACATGAGGGACGTGGGGACGGCGGTCACTGGGCTTCTCCTTCGATATAGACGGCTTTGATGTTCAGGTCGCGGTCGAGGACCACGAAGTCGGCGTGGCAGCCCGGCGCCAGGCGGCCGCGCTGGGTTTCGCCGAGGTAGTCGGCGGCATGGGTGGATACGCGCAAGCTGGCTTCTCTCAGCGGCAGGCCGATCTTGACCAGGTTGCGCAGCGCCTGGTCCATGGTGAGGGTACTGCCGGCCAGGGTGCCGTCGGCCAGGCGTACGCCGCCCATGCACTTGTGGACGACCTGGCGGCCCAGCATGTATTCGCCGTCCGGCATGCCGGAGGCGGCGGTGGAATCGGTCACGCAGAACAGCTTCGGGATGCAGCGCAGCGCGGTCTTGATCGCGCCCGGGTGTACGTGCAGCAGGTCGGGGATGATCTCGGCGTATTCGGCGTGCGCCAGCGCGGCGCCGACCATGCCGGGGTCGCGGTGGTGCAGGCCGGGCATGGCGTTGAACAGGTGGGTGAAGCCGGCCGCGCCATGCTCGAGCGCCTCCACGCCGACCTCGTAGGAACCGTTGGTATGGCCGATCTGGACCCGGATGCCGGCGTCGGCGATGGCGCGCAGCAGATCCATGTGGCCGTCGATCTCGGGCGCCACCGTGATCAGGCGCATCGGGGCCTGGTCGTTGAAGCGATTGACTTCGTCGAGCGTGGCTTCGCGCGCATAGGGCGGCTGGGCGCCCAGCTTGCCCGAGTTGATGTAGGGGCCTTCCAGGTGCACGCCGAGGATGCGCGCCTCGCCCTTGCCGCGTGACTTGATCGCGGCGCCGATCGAGGCGAGCGCACGCTCGATGTCCTCGACCGGGGCGGTCATGGTGGTGGCCAGCAGGGCGGTGGTGCCGTGCTTCGCATGCAGGGCCGCGATCACGTGCGGCGCGTCGCCGCCTTCCATCATGTCGCGCCCGGCGCCGCCGTGCACGTGCACGTCGATGAAGCCGGGCAGGATGTAGTCGTCGCTGTTGGCCGAGGGGTCCACTTCGTGGCCGTCGATGGCGTCGATGCGGGCGCCGTGGCGCAGTTCGCCGTGGATCCAGCCGCCGGGGGTGAGGATGTTGCCTTTCATTGTGCTGCTCCTTGTAGGTGGCGCCCGATCATGCGCAGTGCGCCGGCGGCCGAGTCGCCTTGCGCCGGCACGCAGCGCGCCAGCGTGTCGGCCGGCAGCCAGGCGCGCAGGGCCTCGCCCAGGCCGCCGCACAGGGCCAGCGGCAGGGTGTGGCTGCGGTCGAGCGCATCGGCGATGCTGGCCACTTCGCGGCCTGCGTGTTCGAGGATGGCGCGGGCGACCGGATCGGTCGCGCCGTGGGCCACGACGAAGCGCGCCAGGCCGGCGTAGGCGGTCTGGTTGGCGCGGCCGAGCCAGACCTGCACCGCGTCGCGCGAGCCGCCGCAGAAGGCGATGACTTCGCGCGCGAAGGCGCGGCCTTCGACGCGGCCGTCGAGCACCTGTTCGATGTGGTTCAGTGCGCGCAGGCCCATCCAGGCGCCGCTCGCTTCGTCCCCGGCCGGGAAACCCCAGCCGCCGACTTCGACCTTGCTGCCGTCCGCCAGCATGGCTTCGCCGACGCTGCCGGTACCGATCGCGACGATCGCACCGGGGCGGCCGGCATGGGCGCCCATCAGGGTGGTGAAGCCGTCGGTGTCGAGGGCCAGGGCAGCGTAGCCGGGATTGGCGGCGACGAACTGGGCCGCCCACTCCTTGTTGTGCACGCCGGCCAGGCCGAGGCCGATGGCGCAGGCATGCATGGGAACGCGGTCGATGCCGACGGTGGAAAAGGCTTCGGCGACGACGCCCTGGATGGTGGTCCAGGCATTGTCGATGCCGCGCGACAGGGCCGATGGGCCGCCGCTTGCCTGGGCGATTTCAATACCGTCGGGACGGGCCAGGCGCACGCGGGTGCCGGTACCGCCGCCATCGACGCCGATGAGATAGTCGGTCATGGTGTAAGTGTTCTGCCGGGGAGGTCAGCGCACTATAGGCAGGCGGTACGGTGATGTCAACAGGTATTTAACTGGTATGCAAATTTCCTGTGCAGGAATCGCTCCATGACCGCGACTTATTTGCATAAGTCGTTGATTGTGCAAATCTTTTATTGGTATCTGAATTGGTATGGTCACTCGGCGTGGCGGCTGCCGCTGCGGTCCACCAGCAGTAGCTGGCCGTCGCCCCGGGACGCACGGCCAGTAAGGTTCACTGCGGCATTGGCCGGCCCGGTTACGGCGATGTCGGCGCGTGCGGCACTCAGGCGTCGGCCGTCGAGGCCGCCCGAGCCGCTGAGCCGGGCCTTGACCAGGTCGACCTTGCCCCCGACCCTGGCGGCGCCCGGCCCGGTGATCTTGAGCAGCAGGCGCTTGCCTTCGACATTCGCGTCCAGGCCGCCCGAACCGTGCAGTTCGGCGTCCAGGGTGTCCGACACGCTGGCCAGTTCGATGCCGCCCGGGCCGCGTGCCTTGACGGTAGCGCGCTTCACCTCCAGCTCGCCCGCTTCCAGGTCGCCCGAGCCGCTCACCTCGGCGGTCAGATCGCCGATGCTGCCGCTCAGGGTGGCGCTGCCGGGGCCGCCGAGGCGGACCATGGCGCTGGCCGCCTGCAGGCCGCTGGCCTGCAGCTCGCCCGAGCCCTGCACTTCGGCATCGAATTTCCTGATGTTGCCGGCCACGCAGGCATTGCCGGGGCCGCGCTGGACCGTGGATGCCGCCTCGGCCGCCAGCGCGCAGGCCTCGAAGTCGCCCGAGCCGCTGATCTCGGCGCGCAGTTCGCGTGCGCTGCCCGACAGCTTCATGCCGCCCGGGCCGCTCATGCGCGCGTGCAGGCGCGCGAGGCGCAGCGCGTCGGCTTCGAGGTCGCCCGAGCCGCTCAGCGTCGCCGCCAGTTCGTTGCCGACGCCGGACAGGCGCACGTCGCCCGGCCCCGACATGGTCAGCTCGACATTGGCCGCCTTCAGGCGGTGCAGGTCGAGGTCGCCGCTGCCGCTGGCGCGTACCGCCAGCTCGCGCACCGCGCCGGCCGCCTGCAGGTCGCCCGGACCGTCGACGCTGAGGCTGAAGCGCTCGCCCGCCAGCTGGCTCAGGTCGACGTCGCCGCTGCCGGACATCCTGAGACTCTTGAGCTGGCTGGCAGTGATGGTGATCGTCGGCGTTTCGCGCTTGCCCCAGCTGAAGTGGAAGCCGTTGCGCTGCAGCGGCCGCACCACCAGGGTATCGCCGCGCACGACGGTCTCGATCTCGTCGAGCTGCTTGCGCTCGCCCGACAGTTCGAGCGACTGGCGGCCCTGGGCGCGCACCACGACGTCGTAGGGTCCGGCCAGTTCGATGGCGCTGAAGGGCTGGACGCTGCGCTGCTGCGAGACCGTAGCGGCCGGCGCTTCGGCATGGCTGGCCTGGGTGGCGAAGAAGCCGGCGGCGATGGCGGCGGCGAGGAGGGCGGGCTTGAGGACGGTTTTCATGTTCTTGTTGTCGGTAAAAACATCGGGAGCCTGAACCATAAGCCAGGGCGCCGGCCCGCGCTTGCGGAAACCGACGGAAGCGCGAAAACGTGGAACGAAATGCACATTCCTGCGATGAGCCGCAGCGGCAGGCCGGGCATGCCAGCCGGAACCTTGTTGGCATGCGCGGCCGCTTTGGATTAGCCTGTCTGTCCCGCTATTGACTCTTTTAAACGGCCTGATGAGCTACAGGGAACAAGCGCAGGCATTGGCCGCCATCGGCGACCTGGTTGTGACACACGAGCTCGGCTCGCGGCCGGTCCGCACGCCCGAGCTGGCGGCTGAAAACCGCGAGCTGGCCGCGCTTGCCCTGGACCTGGCGCAGCAGCCGGACGGCGTACCGGCACGCATCGAGCAAGTGCTGCGCGCGCTGTGCCGCGGCGACGCTGCCGGCACCAGCCTGCCGGAGCCGCAGGACGGCGGCTTCGACTGGCGCGCGGCGAGCGGCAAGGCGCCCATGCTGCTGCGCGATCCGGCCCGTGTCTTCCCCTTCCTGCAGGACGGCGGGCCGCAGCCGTCCGAGATGTTGCTGCTGCCCTGGAGCAGCGAGGGCGAAGCGGACGGTGTGCTGTGGGTGGCCAGCCATGATCCGGCGCGCCGTTTCGACGCCGGGGATGCGCGCCTGCTGCGCAGCCTGGCGGGCTTCGCCGCCGCGGCGCAGCGCATAGCTGCAGCCGGGCCGAGTGCGCGCGAATGGCAGCAGGCCCAGGCGCGCCTGGCCGACCAGATGGCGCAACGCGCCGCCGCCGAGCACGAACTGCGCCAGAGCCATGCGATCCTGACGGCGGCGATGGAGACCGAAGCGGTGGGCCTGGCTTTCTACACGCTCGACGGCGTCATCCTCGACTGCAACGCGGCGCTCGAGCGGATGAGCGGCTACAGCCGCGAGGAGCTGCGCACGATCACGCGCTGGCCCGACCTGGCCACCCCCGAATTCGCCGCGACCACGATGCGCGCGCTGACCGAACTGCGCGAGGGCGGCCGCACGGCGCCCTACATGAAACAGCTGGTGCGCAAGGACGGCAGCCGCTGGTGGGCGATGGTGGCGCCGACCTGCCTGCCGGGCGAAGGCGAAACGCGCAGGTGCATCGCCTTCGTCCTCGACATCTCCGAGACGCGCGAGGCCGAAACGGCGCTGCAGGCCAGCGAAGAACGCTTCCAGGCCCTGGTGAAAGGCTTCGCGCAGGCGGTGTGGGAGACCGACGCCGACGGCGTGATGCGCACCGAGTCGCCCAGCTGGCGCGCGCTGACGGGGCAGGGACCCGGCGAATCCCTGGGCTTCGGCTGGGCCAATGCGGTCCACCCCGACGACCGCCACTTCATCCTGCGCCACTGGCACGAGGCGCTGGGCGCGGGATCGCCGGTGAATGCCGAGTACCGGCTGCGCCAGGCCGGCGGCGGCTGGCGCTGGACCAATGTGCGTGCCGCCCCGGTGCGCAATCCGGACGGCAGCGTGGCGCGCTGGGTCGGCATGAACATCGACGTCGACGCGCGCCGCCAGGCCGAGGCGGCGCTGCGCGAAAGCGAGGGCCGCTTCCGGGTGCTGGCCGAAGCCTCGCCGGCGCTGATCTTCCAGCTCGACGAACAGGGCCAGGTGAGCTACGCCAACCGGCGCAGCTTCGAGATGGTGGGCCTGCAGGTCGGGGCCAACCCGGACGGGGGCTGGGGCACGCTGCTGCATCCGGACGATGGTCCGCGCTACATCGAGCAGGTGCGGGCTGCGATTGCCGGCCGCAGCTCCCTCCAGCAGCGCGTGCGGGCACGCGCCGCCGACGGCCGCTGGCACTGGTTCGAGAGCCACCTCGCGCCCCTGTTCGGCCAGGGCGGCGCCTACCGCGGCCACGTCGGCATCGCGATCGACGTCACCGTGGCGGTGCAGGCGGAGCAGGCGCTGCGCGAGGCCGACCGCCGCAAGGAGGAGTTCCTGGCCACCCTGGCGCACGAGCTGCGCAACCCGCTGGCGCCGATCAGCAATGCCGTGCACCTGTTGCGCCGGCCGGACGGGCGCCGCACGGCCGACCGCATGGTCGAGATGGTGGGGCGCCAGGTGCGCCAGATGGTGCGCCTGGTGGACGACCTGATGGACGTCTCGCGCATCACCCAGGGCAAGCTGGAACTGCGCCGCGAGCCCTTGTCCCTGGCCGAGGTCCTGTCGATGGCGGTCGAGACCAGCATGCCGGCGATCGAGGCCGGGCGCCACGAACTGACCGTCTCGCTGCCGGAAGAAACCCTGGTGCTGGAGGCCGACAAGGTCAGGCTGACCCAGGTCTTCGGCAACATGCTGAACAACGCGGCCAGGTACACCGACCGCGGTGGCCGCATCTGGCTCGCGGCGTGGCGCGAGGGCGCGCAGGTGGTGGTGTCGGTGCGCGACAGCGGCATCGGCATCCCGGCCGCCAAGCTGCCGCACGTGTTCGAGATGTTCTCGCAAGCCCACCGCGACAGCGCGCGCGGCCAGGCCGGCCTGGGCATCGGGCTGACCATGGTGCGCAGCCTGGTCGAGCTGCACGGGGGCAGCGTCGAGGCGCGCAGCGAAGGACTGGGGCAGGGCAGCGAGTTCATCGTCCGCCTGCCGCTGGCCGAGGCACCGCAGGCGTTGCCGCAACAGCCGGGCGGCCCTGCCGAGGCGCCGCTGGAAGGGCGGCGTATCCTGGTGGTGGACGACAATGGCGATGCCGCCGAATCGCTGGCCCTGCTCCTGGAGTCGTCCGGCGCCGAGGTGCGCACTGCCAGGGAGGGGCCCGCGGGGCTGGCGCTGGCGCGCGAATTCGCGCCGCACGCCGTCCTGCTCGACCTGGGCATGCCCGGCATGGACGGTTTCGAGGTGGCGCGCCGCCTGCGCGCCGAGCCGCGCCACGCGGGACTGGCGATCATCGCCCTGACCGGCTGGGGCCAGGAGGAAGACCGGCGGCGGACCCGGGACAGCGGCTTCGACCAGCACCTGACCAAGCCGGTGGATGTCGGGCAGCTGCTCGACATCTTGGTGCGGATCAAGCCGGCGGACTAGGCGGACCGGTCCGGCTGTGGCTGGACCGCAACAGCCGGGCAGGGACCCGCGGTGTCATAATGCGGGCATGGAAGGAGAACTCCCGTGATTCGCTATATGGGCACCCGCAAGAACGAGGACGGCGCTGCCGTCTACGTCTTTCTCGTCAACGGCATGCAGAAGGAAGTGCGTGAGCATGCGCTCAAGCAGCATCCTGGCTGCTATGAAGCCCTGCCGGCCACGGTCAAGGCCCAGATCGCGGCCAACCGCGCCTGGCTGTCCAGGCTGTAGCCGGCCATGCGACTTTCCCGACTCGCGCCCGGCGCCATGCTGGCTGGCGCGCTCGCGGCTCCCTGTTCTTCCGCATACGCCATGCCCTCGACCTTCAGCCAGGTCGTCGGCAATGCGCTGCTGTGCCGCAGCCACCTCGACAACCGTACTTTCCACGACTACCTGAGCAGCTCCTTCGGCCCGGCCTACAAGCGCGAGGGCGGGGCCTGGTGGTTCCGGGTCGAGGCCACGCTCTGGGGCGCGGAAGTGAAGGAAGTCATGGTCAGCGACGACAGCAGCGAGCTGGCCTTCATTGCCGCCGTGACCGACAGCAGCCCGGAAGCGCTGGAAGGCGCGATCCGCAGCGGCGCCGGCACTGCGTTCCACGCGGTCGACGCTTCTGCCTTTCCCTTGCGCGTCTCGAAGCTGGGCAGCACGATCGCTTACGCGAATGACAAAAGCAAGATATATTGCGTAAAGTACAAATCGCAGCCGCCCCGCTAGCTCCCCGTTTCACTTGCTCATGTACAACCACTATTTCCACCTGAAGGGTGCGCCCTTCTCGATCGCCCCCGATCCGCGCTACCTGTTCATGAGCGAGCGCCACCGCGAGGCATTGGCGCACCTGCTCTACGGTATCGGCAGCGGCGGCGGCTTCGTCCTGCTGACCGGCGAGATCGGGGCCGGCAAGACCACGGTCTGCCGCTGCTTCATCGAGCAGATTCCCGAGAATTGCCGCCTGGCCTATATCTTCAACCCGCGCCTGAGCGTCGAGGAACTGCTGCTGAGCGTGTGCGACGAGCTGCGCATCGCGCTGCCGCCGGCCGCCACCCACATCGGGCTGAAGGGCTACGTCGACGCCATCAACCGCTACCTGCTCGAATCGCACGCGCAGGGGCTGAACAACGTGCTGGTGATCGACGAGGCGCAAAACCTGTCGGCCGAGGTGCTGGAGCAACTGCGCCTGCTGACCAACCTCGAGACCAGCGAGCGCAAGCTGCTGCAGATCATCCTGATCGGCCAGCCCGAGCTGCGCGCCATGCTGGCGCGCCCGGAGCTGGAGCAACTTGCCCAGCGCGTGATCGCGCGCTACCACCTGGGACCGCTGTCGGAAGCCGAGACCGGTGCCTACGTCGCCCACCGGCTGGCGGTGGCGGGCGCCGGCGGAACACCGTTCCCGCCCGCGCTGACGCCGCTGATCCATGGGCTGACGCAGGGCGTCCCGCGCCGCATCAACCTGCTGTGCGACCGCGCGCTGCTCGGCGCCTACGTCGAGACCAGCCCGCAGGTGACGCGCACCATCCTGAAAAAGGCGGCGGCCGAGGTCTTCGCCGGCGAGCCGTCCGCGCCGCGCCGCCCGCGCCTGCCGCTGGTGGCGGGCGGCGTGCTGGCGGCGGCGGCCGTCAGCGCGGCTGCCTGGCAGGCATTGCCGGCGCGTTCGCCGGCGCCGCCGGTACAAGCCGCCGCGCCCGCCAAGGCCGCGCCGGCGGCTGCGCGCGTCAGCCCGTCCAAGGTGCCGCCGGTGCAGGCCGATCAAGCCAATGCCTTGCGCGAACTGGCGGCGCTGTGGGGGCAGCCGCTGGCCGACGCACTGGCAGGAGACCAGCCCTGCGAGGCGGCGCTGCGCCTGGACCTGCGCTGCCACCAGGGCCGCGGCGGCCTGTACGAACTGCGCATGCTCGACCGGCCGGCCGTCGTCACCCTGCACGACGGCCCGCGCACCGGTTATGCCGTGCTGTCTGCGCTGGACGGCAACAGCGTCACCCTGAGCGCCGGCGCGCGCCGCGAGAAGATCGACCTGGCCAGCTTCGTGGCCCGCTTCGGCGGCGAGTTCACGACCTTCTGGCGCATGCCGCGCGCTTTCCGCGACGAGCTGGCCGAGGGCGACCGCGGCCTCGATGTCGACTGGCTGGGCGGGCGCCTGGCCCAGTTGAACGGGACCGCGGCGCCGCAGGCCGGCAGCCCCTTCGACGCCCACACACGTGAATGGTTGCGCCGTTTCCAGGCCGCGCAGAACCTGAAGGCGGACGGCCTGGCCGGTCCGCGCACCTACATGCGCCTGAACCAGCTTTCCGGCGTGCCCGAGCCGCGCCTGCTGGCGCAGGCCGCGACAGGAAAATAAGGCATGTCCTACATCCTCGAAGCCCTCAAGAAGGCACAGGCGGAGCGCCAGCTCGGCAACGCGCCGACCATCCACGCACCGGCGCCGAGCTATACGGCCGGCGTGACCCGCAGCACGCGCAACCCGCTGATGGTCGGCATCGTTGCCGGCAGCATCGTCGTGGCGCTCGGTGCGCTGTTCCTGCTGCGCCAGCCTGCGCCGGCGCTGCAAGTGGCGAGCGCGCCGGCACCGGCGCCTGTACCAGCGCCTGCGCCGGTCGCTCCGCCGCCAAGGCCGGCGGAACCGGTGAAGGCGGAACCACCGCCAGCTCCTGTCAAACCCGCCGCCAAGCCGGCGGCGCCTGCCATCAAGCCGAAGCCGGCGCCGCGCGCCGAACCCGTCGAGGTGGTGCAGGAAACGCCGGCTCCGGCCCCCGTCGCGGCCGCCCCGGCGCCGGAGGACAGCGTCGGTCCGCTGCAATCGCTGCCGGAAGCGGTCCAGCGCGAGGTGCCGAAAGTGGCCTTCGGCGGCTACATCTATTCGCCGAACCCGGCCGAGCGCCTGCTGCTGGTCGACAAGATGCTGCGCCGCGAAGGCGAGGAAGTCGCGCCCGGGCTGGTGCTGGAGCGCCTGCTGCCGAAGGCCGCGATCATGAATTTCCGTGGCTACCGCTACCGTGTCGCTTACTGACGCGGGGCGGGTGCTGGGCGTGGTCGGCTGGTCCGGCAGCGGCAAGACCTCGCTGCTGGAGGAGCTGATCAAGCGGCTGGCGGAGCAGGGGCTGCGCATCAACGTCGTCAAGCACAGCCACCACGACGTCGAGCTCGAACCGCCGCGCAAGGACAGCGCGCGCCTGCGCATGGCCGGCGCGGCCGAGGTGATGCTGGCCTCTCCCTACCGCGTCGCCATCCTGCGCGAGCTGCGCGGGGCGGCCGAGCCTGCGCTGGCGGAGCACCTGGCCCGCCTGGCGCCGGCCGACCTGACGCTGGTGGAAGGCTACAAGTGGGAGCGCATGCCCAAGCTGGAGGTGTTCCGCCCCAGCCTGAGCAAGCCGGCCCTGTATCCGGAGGATCCCGACATCCTGGCCGTGGTCTCGGACGCGCCGCCGCCGCCGGGCGGGGAGGGCGGGCCGGCATGGCTGGACCTGAATGATGCGGATCAAGTCATGGCCTGGCTGGAGAAATGGATGCGGTCGGAGGCCTAAAGTTTTCGCGCAGGCTGCCGTAAAGAGGGGATACGCCTTAATGGGAGAACGACATGGATGTGTCCGCCATCGCCAAGCTGTCCACCAGCATCGCTGAAACCGGCAACCGCCAGGATGTGAGCCTGGCCGTGTTCAAGAAGGCCCAGCAGATCCAGGAAGCGACCGCCACCCAGCTGCTCGACGCGCTGCCGGCCGTGCAGTCGGCGAATTTGCCGGCGCACCTGGGGAACAAGATCAATACGACGGCTTGAGCCGGCGTTTTCGGCTGCTCTACGGAATTGGATCCCGGCCTTCGCCGGGATGACGTGCTCACGTTGACAACTCACGGTAGAGTCGTCGTCCCGGCGAAGGCCGGGACCCAAGTTTGATCTGCAGCTACCAGCTTCACCCACTCCACCTTGCATCTTTCCCCCGCCTGATAAATACTGGCGCCTTCACCCAGCCAGGAGTAAGCCGCATGACCCACCGCCACGCCCTGATCGCCGCCGCCCTTGCCGGCGTCTGCGCCCATGCCGCCGCCCAGGACCAGATGGGGGCACCGAAGGCCGACCAGGAAGCCTGCTACGGCGTGGCCAAGGCCGGCCAGAACGATTGCGGCACCGCCACCCATGGCTGCGCCGGCGTCGCCAAGGCCGACAATGACCCGAACGAATGGAAATTCGTCGCCAAGGGCACCTGCACCAAGCTGGGCGGTTCGCTCGAGGCCGGCAAGCCCGCCCAGGACAAGGCCGAGCCGGCCAAGACCGAACCCAAGAAGTAAGCCCATGACCGCCCCAGGCGTGGGGCTGCGCGCGCCGCACTACCGCGCCTTCCTGGAACAGCGCCCGGCAGTCGGCTTCATCGAAGTCCACAGCGAGAACTACCTCGCCCGCGCCGGCTGGGACTGGCATGTCCTTACCCAGCTGCGCCGTGACTATCCCCTCAGCCTGCATGGTGTCGGGCTCGGCCTCGGCTCGGCGCGCGGCTTTTCCGATGCCCACCTGGAACGCGTGCGCGCCCTGGTCGAGGCCGTCGATCCCTTCCTCGTTTCCGAACACCTGAGCTGGGGCGCGCTGGCCGACCGCCAGCTCAACGACCTGCTGCCGCTGACCCTCGATGAAGCCGCGCTGGCGCTGCTGTGCGACCGGGTCGACCGGGTGCAGAACCTGCTGGGCCGCCGCCTGCTGGTCGAGAACGTCTCGACCTATGTGCGCTTCCGCGCCGATACCATGAGCGAGGCCGCCTTCCTGGCCGAACTGGCGCGCCGCACCGGCTGCGGCATCCTGCTCGACGTCAACAATCTCTACGTCAACCAGCACAACCACGGCGAAGACGCGCTGGCCGCGATCGCCGCGCTCCCCGTGCACAGCGTCGGCGAAATCCACCTCGCCGGCCACCTGGAAACGCCGCTGGCCCTGGTCGACCACCACGGCGCCGCGGTGGCCGAGCCGGTCTGGGCCTTGTACCGCGCCGCGCTGCGGCGCTTCGGCCGGGTACCTTCCCTGGTCGAGTGGGACGCCGACCTGCCGCCGCTCGAGGTCCTGGTGGCGGAGGCCGCCAAGGCCGGGGCGATCGCAGCGGACTACCCCGTGCCGCATGCCGCGCCCGCGAGCCGCACGCCGGCGCCGCCGCCGGCGCCGAACGAGGCCCTCGCCACGCTCCAGCAGCAATTCGGCGCGGCCCTGTTCGACCGTCGGCAGGAAGCCGCCTTGCAGCCCCTGCTTGGCGCGGGCGGGCTGGAGCGGCTGGCGCTGTACCGCGGCAACCTGACTGCCGGCTGGGAGCGCGCCCTCGGCGAAGCCTGTCCGGTATTGCGCCGGCTGGTGGGAGAAGAATTTTTCGCAGGCCTGGCGCGTGCCTACGGCAAGGCATTGCCCTCGCAGGATCCCGACCTGGCCGGCTTCGGCGCGCGCTTTGCCGATTTCCTGGCCGGATTCGCACCAGGCGCGGCCTATCCTTATTTGCCCGACGTGGCGCGCCTGGAGTGGGCCGTCCACCGCGCCTGCCTGGCGCCGGACCGGACGCCGCTCGGGATCGCGGCACTGACGGAGATGGCGCCGGCAACGCTCGATGCCGCCCGCTTCACCCTGCATCCCTCCGTGAGCCTGCTGCACAGCCCCTGGGCCGTGGGCGCACTGTGGCAGGCGCACCAGCCGGGCGGTCCGGACCTGCCGGCGCAGGTGGATACGCCGTGCACGCTACTTGTCGTGCGGCGCGGCTGGCGGGTGGAGGTGGTGGAACTGGGCGCACCCGAGGCGGCGGCCCTGGCGCGGCTGGCGGCGGGCGCCAGCTTTGGCGAGGCCATCGATGCCGCGTTGGCGCTCGAGGCGGCGCCCGACATCGGCGCCATGCTGCAGGGCTGGTTCAGGCTCGGTGTTGTCGCCGCGATTGCGGCCGACGGATAAGTTCTTAGTGGAAAGCGCGCAGGATGCGCTGTTCACCGGTCCGGTCGCGGAAACGTTCATTGGCGGCGCGGGTGGCGGCCATCATGCGTTCGAGCTGGGCGTCTTCGAAACGCGCCAGTTCCTCATTCGCCGCTTCCAGTGCCAGCGCCAGCTTGGCGCGGGCATTCTGGTACAGCACGCTGGTGTAATGATCGGTGTTTTTCAGCAGCTCTTCCGCGTTCTCGATGACGAGACGCAGGTCTCCGATGAGCTGCTCCTGGGATTGGGCGCGGTTCGGGGTTTCCATCGCTTCACCTTTGGCCGGTTGATTTAAGTCGACTCTGACGACTTAAAATATAAACAAGGAAGCCCCGCTCTGTTTGTTAGCGCGCAAACATAAGCCCGCTGTTTTAGCCCCCTTATTGCACCCGGATCTGCAGGTCGCCGAGGCTGACCGTCTGGCCGCTGCGGATCTTCGCGGTCTTGCGCAGTTCCTGCTTGCCGTCGACCGACACCACGCCGCTGGCGACCATGTTCTTGCCGGCGCCGCCGCTGTCGACCAGGCCGACCAGCTTCAGCAGTTGGTTGAGCTCGACGAATTCCGACGTCAAATCGAATACTACTTTTTGCATGTTTATCCTCAGTAATTATTAGTCGACCGGATCCGGGCGGGTCATGTCGATCGGCACGATCCACTGGTCGAACTGCTGCCCGGTGACGAAACCGGACTGCAGCGCGGCCTGGCGCAGGGTCAGGCCCTCGTGCGACGCCGTCTTGGCGATTTGCGCGGCGCGATCATACCCGATGTGCGGGGCCAGTGCGGTCACCAGCATCAGGGATTTTTCCATCAGCTCGGCGATGCGGGCGTGGTTCGGCTCGATGCCCTGGACGCAGTGCTCGTCGAAGGAACGCATGCCGTCGGCCAGCAGGCGCGCGCTCTGCAGGAAGTTGTGGGCGATCATGGGCTTGAACACGTTCAGCTCGAAATTACCCTGGGAGCCGCCGACCGTGATCGCGACGTCGTTGCCGAACACCTGGCAGCACAGCATCGTCAGCGCCTCGCACTGGGTCGGATTGACCTTGCCCGGCATGATCGAGCTGCCCGGTTCGTTTTCCGGGATCGTGATTTCACCCAGGCCCGAGCGCGGGCCCGAGGCCATCCAGCGCACGTCGTTGGCGATCTTCATGAGGGCCGTGGCCAGGGTCTTGAAGGCGCCGTGGGCGGATACCATGGCGTCGTGCCCGGCCAGCGCCATGAATTTGTTGGGCGCGCTCTTGAAGCTCAGGCCGGTGCGCGAGCCGAGCTCGGCCGCGATGCGCGGCGCGAAGTCGGGGTGAGCGTTCAGCCCGGTGCCTACCGCCGTGCCGCCTGCGGCCAGCAGGAGCAGGCCGGGCAGGGTGGAGCGGATCGCGCTTTCCGCGAATTCCAGCTGGGCGACGTAGCCGGAGAACTCCTGGCCCAGGGTCAGGGGCGTGGCGTCCTGCAGGTGGGTGCGGCCGATCTTGACGATGGATTCGAAATCGCGCGACTTGCGCAGCAGGGTGCCGCGCAACTGTCCGAGTGCCGGCAGCAGGTTCTGGGCCACGGCGATCGCGGCGGCCACGTGCATGGCGGTCGGGAAGATGTCGTTCGAGGACTGGCCCATGTTGACGTGGTCGTTCGGGTGCAGCAAGCGTTTCTCGCCGCGCTCGCCACCCATCAGCTCGGAACCCCGGTTGGCCAGCACCTCATTCATGTTCATATTGCTCTGGGTGCCGGAACCGGTCTGCCAGACGGCCAGCGGGAATGCGTCCGGGTGACGGCCTTCCAGCACCTCGTCGGCGGCGCGGATGATGGCCTCGGCCTTGTCCGCCGGGAGCTTGCCGAGCGAACGGTTGACCGCGGCGGCGGCGCGCTTGACCTGGGCCAGGGCCGCGACCAGTTCCGGCGCCATGCGCTCGCTCGAGATGTGGAAATGGTGGAGCGAACGCTGGGTCTGGGCGCCCCACAGCTGCTGTGCGGGGACCTCGATCGGGCCGAAACTGTCCTTCTCAATCCTGTTGTCCATGGCTGTCCTGTGAATGAATGCGGGCTCTGGCTAAAGAGTTTAGCCGATTGTCCGATATATACGCTCTGGCTTCATTTTCGGTTCCCGCTATGGCTTGCCGCCTTCCACTGTTATTCACTTGCGCGCTGTTGGCCGGCGCTGCCCCGGCGGCCGAGCTCGGCGAACCGCGCGTGAGCTCCTGGCTCGGCCAGCCGCTGGTGGCCGACATCGAGCTCACCATGCTGGAAGACGCCGCCACTCCGGTCGGGGTGCGCCTGGCGCATCCGAACGTCTACCGCGGCGCCAACATCGGCATGCCGGCGGTGCTGTCCACGCTCAGGATGTCGGTGATGCGGCGCGACGGGCGCCAGTTCCTGCACATCACCTCGCTCGGCCCGGTCGCGTCGGAACACCTGCATCTGTACCTGGAGCTGGCCGACGGTTCGCAGCGGAGCGTGCGGCTGGCGACCCTGTGGCTGACACCGGATCCAAATCCTGTCCCGGCGCCGGTTGCTGCCCCGGTCATCGCCAAGGCGGTCGAGCCCGAGCTGAAGCCGGTACCGAAACAGGAGCCTGCGCCCAGGCCGGTCCCGGCCAGGCCGAAGCCGGTTCCCGTGGCGCGCAAGGCCGCCGAGCCCGTCGCCGTCAAACCCACTCCGGCCCCGGCCGGCGCCGCCTGCGCGCCCCAGCCCCGGCAAGAGGTCGATGCCTGCGTCGTGCTGGGTGCGAAGAACGCCTTGCTGCGCGAGCAGTTGGGCAATCTCGAGGACAAGGTGAGGCTGCTGCAGGTGGCGGCGGGTGCCGCGCCGGCCCCGGCCGCGCAAGCCGTCAAGGTCCACAAGCCGAAGAAGAAAAAGCCGGAACCGCCGCCGGAGCCCGGCACGCCCTGGCTGCTGGTGGGTGCCGGCGCCGGCGCGCTGGCGCTGCTGGCCGGACTGGTGCTCGTCCTGCGCCGCAGGAAGGCGGCGCGGCGCAAGGACAGTCCGCGCGTCGGCCTGGGAGCGCGCCTGAAAGCACGCCTGCAGCGCAAGGCGGCGCCGGTTGCGGCGGTCGAGCCGACCCTGGAACGGGGTGCGCACGAGTCGTCTACACAAGTCTGATTTTTCCGCTATACTGGTTTCGTGGTCGCGAGATCATGAACGGCACAGAGGCCTGGCGCAGCCACCACCGATAGCGTGGCGCGGAAAGCAGGCAGACGTTGAAGAAACGCCTGTGTCCGGAAGCAGTTTGTCTGCCAACTGCGGCAGCGGACGCCGGATGCAACCGGCAAGAGGCGACGCCAGGAGATACCTGGAGGTCGCTCTCCCCGATTCCGTGGCCGAGCCTTCCGCTCGGACACATCCAAAAGCGCCTGCGAGCGCTTTTGTCGTTTCAGGCGCCGGACAGGCTACAATCCACCTTGCATGAAAAACTGGATCAATCGCTTGTTGAGCACCCCGGAACCCCAGGCGTCCACGCCCGAGGTTGCCGCCCCACAGCCCGATGCGGTCACTGGGGACGATGCTGCGATCGATACCCTGTATTACCGCTGGCTGGCCGGACCGGCCGGCTTCGACGCGCCGCCGGACACCGAGCGCCTGATCCTGGAGCAGGTGAGCACGCTGGCCCAGAATCCGGCCCTCGCGGCCGAGCTGGTGCCGCGCGTTCCGGAGCTGATCCCCAAGCTGCTGCGCAGCCTGCGCGACGAAAGCGTCGGCACGGGCGAGCTGGCCGCGCAGGTGGCCGAAGACGTGGTGCTGGTGGCCGAAGTGCTGCGCGAGGCGAACAGCGCCTATTACCGGCCGGCCACCCCGATCAAGACCCTGGACGCGGCGATCATGCTGATCGGCCAGAACGGCCTGCGCATGCTGCTGGCGCGGGTCGCCTTCCGGCCGCTGATCAAGCTGCACGAGGCGGGCTTCGCGCGCCGGGCCGCGCCGCTGGTATGGAACCATTCAGAAAAATGCGCGGTGGCAGCCAGCCTGATGGCGTCCGCGGTTGCCGCCGACTTCTTCGAATCCTGCCTGGCCGGGCTGATGCAGGATGTCGGGCTGGTGGTGGCCTTCCGGCTGGCCGACCGCGTCTGCCACAACGGCAAGGTGCCGGCCTCCGAAACCTTTGGGGTGGAGCTGCTGGCGCGCAGCCGGCAGTTGTCGGCGGTCATCGCCAGGCATTGGGATTTCCCGGACAAGGTCGCCGACGCGATCGCGCAGGCGGGTGGGGCGGGCGGATCGAGCCTGGCGCAGGCGCTGGCGCAGGGCGACCGCATCGCCAAGCTGCGCCTGCTGATCGATGCCGGCCTGGTGAGCGAGGACGACGCCCTCGTCATGGAAGGGCTGAACGGTTACGAGCGGCGCTGCCTCGGCAAGCTGAGCAAGCTGGACGAATAATCGTCCGCCAAGAAAAAAGGCACCCGCAGGTGCCTTGATCTCGATAATCCTGTTTTACATCAGTGTGCGCACATTGCGCGGTCCAGCTGGCCCATCCAGGGCTCGGTCACGTCGCGGATCGCGCGGTCATTGGCCATCAGCTGCTTGATCAGGTCGATCTTGCGCTGGCGCTTGGCGCCGTCCAGTGCCGGCACGCCGCCGATCGCGGCACCCGCCGCCACGCTTGCCTGCGCGTTCAGCTTGTCGAAACCCGTCCAGTCGCCGGCTTCGGCGGCGCCCTTCATCTGGCCGGTAATGCCGGCGAGGTTTTCGTACATCGAGAGGACGTCGTTCGAGGTCATGTTAGCACCGAGACAAGTAACCTGGCCGGATTGCCGGGTATCTAAGGGATTTACGGATGGGTTTTCGGGAACTTTAGGGTCTTTTGAAAAAAAATTTAAAATTTTTTCGTTTGGATACAAATGTTGCCAGTCATGCATGTTCAAACTGGGTCGCATGACCCAGAATACTTCTCCCCATTCCCCGGTTTCAGCAGTCTGGCCCGGTTTTTTGCAGTCTGTCGCAATCCGGGAGCAGGCGGCGCCCGGCTTTCTTACAGTGCGTGCTGGGTTCCCACGCCGTGGTGCGCAGGAATCATCAAATAAAAACAGATTCGAGAGAGAGACTTATGAGAGACATGCCAGTCGCCCGGGCTGCCACGGCCGCAGCCGCGCTTGCGTTCGCGCTGAGCGCCGGGACTGCACAGGCCGAGGCGCCGTATTCCTTCGCGGCCACGCCGGGCAAGCTGCCGAAGGACGTGGTGCCGCTGCAGTACACGGCCCACGTCATCCCGGACGTCGCCGCGAACACCTTCCGCGGCAGCCAGACGGTCGAGATCGAAGTCTTGAAACCGACCTCGACGATCATGCTGAACGCCGACAACATGCAGATCGACGCCGCCAGCCTCAGCGGCAATGGACTCGCCGGCAAACTGAAGCTCGAGCCCATCCTCGACAAGCAGCAGCAAACCCTGCGCTTCAAGCTGGCCCAGCCGTTGGCGCCGGGTAAATACGAACTGGCGATGCAATTCCGCGGCCAGATCAACCGCGAAGGGCGCGGCCTGTTCTACGTGAACTACAAGGCCGGCGGCGCCGATAAAAAGCTGATCGCCACCACGATGGCGCCGACCGACGCCCGCCGCATGCTCCCGACCTGGGACGAGCCGGCCTTCCGCGCCCGCTTCAAGCTCAGCGTCGACGTGCCGGGCAACTTCAAGGCCTATTCCAATACGCCGGTCGAAAAGCGCGAAGAGATCGGCGGCGGCATGCAGCGCCTCAGCTTCGGCACTACCCCGAAGATGCCGAGCTACCTGGTGGTGCTGGTGGCGGGCGAACTCGAGCGCCTGTCCGCCAAACAGGACGGCGTCGACATCGGCATCGTCACCACCGAGGGCAAGCTCGGCTCGGCCACCTTCCCGCTGGCCGCCAGCCGCGACCTGCTGCGCTACTTCAATCACTACTTCGGCATCCGTTATCCGCTGCCCAAGCTGGACCAGATCGCGATCCCGGGCGGCTTCAACGGCGCCATGGAAAACTGGGGCGCGGTGGTCTACAACGAGCCGACCCTGCTGTACGACCCGAAGAAGAGCCCCGAGCGGGTCAAGAAGTTCACCTTCAACATCAATGCCCACGAAATCGCCCACCAGTGGTTCGGCAACCTGGTGACCATGGCCTGGTGGGACAACCTGTGGCTGAACGAGGGCTTCGCCTCCTGGATGGCGGCCAAGGCCACCGACCACTTCCACCCGGAATGGCGCCCCTACCTGGAGGGCATGGCCGAGCGCGAATACGTGATGAACCTGGATGCGCGCAAGACCACCCACCCGATCCAGACCCCGATCCAGACCGAGGAGCAGGCCGCCGCCGCCTTCGACGCGATCACCTACCTGAAGGGCCAGGCCTTCCTGCGCATGCTCGAGGCCTACCTGGGCGAAGACGCCTTCCGCAAGGGCATGCGCGCCTACATGGCGAAGCACCAGTATTCGAATACCACCTCCGCCGACCTGTGGGTGGCCCTGGAAAAGGCCTCCGGCAAGCCGGTCGAGAAGCTGGCGTCGGACTGGACCCTGCAGCCGGGCTTCCCCCTGATCAAGGTCGAGCAGGCCTGCGAGGACGGCAAGCGCAAGGTCACGCTGTCGCAGGAACAGTATCGCCTCGACGAGCCGCCCAAGCAGCAGCGCCTGTGGAACGTGCCGCTGCAGGTCGGCACCGTCAACGGCAGGGCCTGGTACACCCTGCTGTCCGGCACGAGCGGCACGGTGACCCAGGCCAGTTGCGAAGGCACCCTGGTGGTCGATCCGCACAGCGTCGGCTACTTCCGCATCCAGTACGACCCGGCCAGCTTCCGCGCCCTGGCCGGGCAGGCGCCGCGCCTGCCGGACAGCACGCGCCTGAAGCTGTTGTCCGACACCTGGAGCTTCGCCTCGAACGGCCGCATGGGCCTGGACGGCTACCTCGATCTGGTGCGCAAGTACGGCGACGAGCCGCGCGTGGCGGTCTGGGATGCCATCCTGTCCAACCTGCGTACGCTCGACTCGCTGGCGCGCGGGGAACCGGAGCAAGCCCTGATCCGCCGCTTCCTGATCGGCTTCGCCCGCCCCAAGTTCGACAAGCTCGGCTGGGAAGAAAAGCCGGGCGAGACCGCCGAGGACACCCAGCTGCGCGGCATGCTGGCCACCGCGCTGGCGCGCGCCGGCGACCCGCAGGCGATCGCCGAGGGCAAGGCCCGTTTCGCGCGCTACCTCAAGGATCCGGAGTCGGTGAATCCGGGCATGATCGATTTCGTCATGAGCACCGCCGGCCGCTATGCCGACCAGGCGACCTACGACGCCCTGGCCGCGCGCACCGCGAACGCCCCGACCAGCGAGGAGCGCAACCGCTTCGGCCGCGCGCTCACCAGCGCGCAGGACCCGGCGCTGGCGGCGCGCACGCTGCAGGCCCTGCTGTCGCCGCAGACCCCGCCGGACCTGGTGCCCTACATCCTCGGCGGTGTCGCGGGCGAGCACCTCGACCAGACCTGGAACTTCGCCGTCGCCAACCGCGACGCCCTGCTCGCGAATATGGAAGCGCTGGGCCGCAACAGCATGTTCGCCAGCATCGTCGCCTCGTCCGCCAAGCCAGCGCATGCGGACATGATGGAAGCCTATATGCGCAAGAACTTCGGCCCGGACGGCCTTGTCGAAGCCGAACGCGTCGGTAATGGGGTGCGTATCCGCGCCGACCAGAAGGCGCGCCTGCTACCGCAGGTCCGTGCCGCCCTGCAATGACAGACTTAGAACCTTTACCAAGAGAAGAAGGGAAGCCATGAAAACCAGCTGGACTCCGATCAAGACCGCGGTCACCCTGGCGCTGTGCGGCGCCGCATTCGGCTTTGCTCCCGCGTTTGCGGCCGAGCAGGGCGCCAACGCCGGCGTGGCGGCAACGAAGCCGGCAGGCGCCGTCGTGCTGCCGGGCGACGATTTCTACGCTTACGCCAACGGCGAGTGGATGGCCAAGACCGAGATCCCGGCCGACCGCGGCTCCTGGGGTGCGATGTACGCGCTGGCCGAAGAGACCAATGCCCGCATCGTCAAGCTGATCGAGGAAGCGGGGGTGAACAAATCCGCCAGCGCCGAAGCGCGCAAGGCGGCCGACTTCTACACCGCCTGGATGAACGAAGCGGCGATCGAATCGGCGGGCCTGGCTTCGCTCAAGCCGCGCCTGGCGAAGATCGATGCGATCAAGGACCGCGCCGCGCTCTCGCGCGTGCTGGGCGAATTCCTGCGCGCCGACGTCGACCCGCTGAATGCCACCAACTTCAACACCCCGAACCTGTTCGGCGTGTGGTTCAACCAGGGTTTGACCGATCCCTCGCGCAACGTCCCTTATCTGCTGCAGGGCGGCATCGGCCTGCCGGACCGCGCCTACTACCTCGACAACAGTCCGAAGATGGCCGAGCTGCGCAGCAAGTACCAGCAGTACATCGCCGCGATGCTCAAGCTCGCGGGCTATGACAACGTCGAAGCGCGCGCCACCAAGATCTTCGCGCTGGAATCTGAACTGGCCGAGAGCCACGCTTCGCGCGAAGAGTCGGCCGATGTCCAGAAGGCCAACAATACCTGGACGATGAAGGACTTCGCCGCCAAGGCCCCGGGCATGGACTGGAAGGCCTTCATGCAGGGCGCGCACCTGGCAGGCCAGGACCGTTTCATCGCCTACCATCCGGGTGCGCTCAAGGGAGCGGCCGAGCAGGTGGCTGCCACCGACCTGGCGACCTGGAAGGACTACCTGGCCTTCCACAGCCTGAACCAGTTCGCCAGCACCCTGCCGAAGGCCTACGCGGACCTGCGCTTCGAGTTCTACGGCAAGGGCCTGACCGGCTCGCCGCAGCAGTCGCCGCGCTGGAAGCGTGCGCTGTCGGCCACCAATTCCGCGATGGACGATGCGGTCGGCAAGCTGTACGTCGCCAAATACTTCCCGGCCGAAGACAAGGCACGCATCCAGAAGATGGTCGCCGACATCAAGACCGCCTTCGAGCGCCGCATCGACAAGCTCGAGTGGATGGCACCGTCGACCCGCGCCCAGGCCAAGGAAAAGGTGCGCACCATGTACGTGGGCGTCGGCTATCCGGATGCCTGGAAGTCGTATGCGGGCCTGCGGGTGTCGCCGCTTGATGCGCTCGGCAACGTGCTGCGCGCCCAGGAATTCCACTACACCCAGCAGCTCGCCAAGCTCAAGCAGAAGCCGACGAAGACCGAATGGCATATGCCGCCGCAGCTGGTCAATGCCGTCAACCTGCCGCTGCAGAACGCGATGAACTTCCCGGCCGCGATCCTGCAGCCGCCGTTCTACGATCCGAAAGCCTCGGACTCCCAGAACTACGGCGCGATCGGCTCGGTGATCGGTCACGAGATCAGCCACAGCTTCGACGACACGGGCGCCCAGTTCGACGCCCAGGGCCGCTTGCGCGACTGGTGGACCAAGGAAGACCTGGCCCATTTCAAGAAGGCTTCGCAGAAGCTGGTGGAACAGTACAACGCCTACAAGCCCTTCGACGACCTGGCCATCAACGGCCAGCTGACCTTGAGCGAAAACCTGTCCGACCTGGCCGGCCTGGCCGCCGCCTATGACGCCTTCAAGGTCTCGCCGAGCGGCAAGAGCACGGGTGTGGAGGGGGACCGCGCCTTCTTCACCGGCTTCGCCCAGGCCTGGCGCAGCAAGATGCGCGAAACCTCGCTGCGCCGCGTGGTGCTGACCGACGGCCACTCGCCGGGCCAGTACCGCACCTACACCGTGCGAAACCTGGACGCCTGGTACAAGGCCTTCGACGTGCAGCCGGGGCAGAAACTGTATCTGGCGCCGGAGGAGCGCGTACGGGTCTGGTAACAGGACAGGAGGTGAGCGGGCCGGCGAGGCGCGCTCACCTCCTTGCCGCTTGCGCCATAATGGCGGCATGAACGCCGACGATATCTCCCACCGCACCCTGGCTCATTACGAGCACAACGCCGAGGCCTTCTTCGCCGGCACCATCGACCACGACGTCAGCCAGAACATCGACGCCTTGCTCGGCGCCATCGAGGCCCCGGTGCCCTGGACCATCCTCGACCTCGGCTGCGGTCCCGGCCGCGACCTCAAGACATTCACCGGACTCGGCCACAAGGCCATTGGCCTGGACGGCAGCGCGCGCTTCGCCGAGATGGCGCGCGCCTACAGCGGCTGCGAAGTCTGGCGGCAGGACTTCCTGCACCTCGACCTGCCGCCTGCCATGTTCGACGGCATCTTCGCCAACGCATCGCTGTTCCACGTACCCAGCGCCGAACTTCCCGGCGTGCTGTCCCGGCTCTTCGATACCTTGAAGCCCGGCGGCGTCCTGTTCAGCTCCAACCCGCGCGGCGACAACCGCGAAGGCTGGAACGGCCCGCGCTACGGCAGCTACCACGATTACCCGGCCTGGGAGCGCTACCTGACGACGGCCGGCTTTACTCCACTGCATCATTACTACCGTCCGCCCGGCCTGCCGCGCGAACAGCAGCCCTGGCTGGCCAGCGTCTGGCGCAAGCCAAAGTGTTAGTTGGCGAACAGTGCGGCACTAGCTTCGCGCCTATGGTGGGACCTCGCTTTACCAACCAGGAGTGAAGACATGAACGAAGACCAGATCAAGGGCAAGGCCAAGGACGTCGGCGGCAAGATCCAGGAAAAGGTCGGCGAAGCCGTCGGCAACCGCCAGGCTCAGCGTGAAGGCGTCTCGAACCAGGCCGAAGGCAAGGTGCAGGAGAAGGTCGGCGACGTGAAGGACATCGTCAAAGGCAACCGCTAAGCTTCGTTGCCATAAGGACAAAGCCGCGCATTGCGCGGCTTTGTCGTTTTCAGCTTCGCCCGTGTGCGGGCCGGTCGCCCAGCACGTCTTCGACGTAGAGCATCTTGACCAGCACCGCCAGCCCGGCCGCCAGCGGCGTCGCCAGCGCCACGCCGGCAAAGCCGAAGAGGGTGCCGAAAATCAACTGCATCACGACCACCAGCGCCGGCGGCAGGTCCACCGCCCGCGCTTCGATCAAGGGCTGCAGCACATAGCCTTCGACCAACTGGATGCCGACGAACATCAGCACCGTGTACAGGGCCAGGTCCGGGCTGATCGACAGCGCCAGCAGCACCGCCGGCACGCCGGCCATGATCGGGCCCAGGTAGGGGATGAAGTCGAGCAGGCCGGCGATGATGCCCAGGATCAGCGCCAGCGGCACGCCCAGCATGCTCAGGCCGATCGAGGTGGCGACGCCGACGATCAGCATCGAGGCCGCCTTGCCCAGCAGCCAGCTTGCCAGGGTATGCCCGAGTTCCTGCTGCACTTCCCGTGCGCGTGGGCGCTTGCTTTGTGGAATCAGGCGGATGGCGCCATTGGTATAGAGCTGAGGCGAGGCGGCAAAGTAGATGCCGACGAAGATGATGATGATCACGTTGCCGATGGCGCCCAGCACGCCGCCGAAGAACAGGCCGGCGTTCGGCACCATGGCGCCCATCTGCTTGACGATCTGCTCGGGCGGCGGCAGTTCGGAGGCGACGCGCTTGAGCAAGGGATGCTGCTGGACGGCGCCTTGCAGGCGTTCGACGGCGGCCGGGATTTCCTTGGCCAGCTTGCTTGCCTGCTCGGCAATCTGCGGCGCCATGGCCCAGCCGCCGAGGCCGATGATGGCTGCCAGCAGGAGCACGACGAGGGTCAGCGCGAGCTTGCGCTTCATGTGGAAGCGGCGCGCCATGATCTCGCTCAGTTTGTAGAGCAGGATGGCGCACAGGATGCAGGCGAACACCAGCAGCAAGGCGTCGGCGGCCAGGACGATGGCCGCCGCCAGCGCGACGAAGAGGATGGCGAGGCCGTTGATCAGGCTGACGCGCTTGGCGAGGCGGCGCTGGGCTTGTGGCGGGTCGGAAGCATGTTCTTGATCTTGTTCGGTCATGGCAATTCCCCGGTGGGGCGGCGCGGCCGCGTTGACAAAAGATTAGCATTCACGGCAGCAAAACGTCGCGCGCCAGCTATTGCTGTGCTGTGTGCGTACCCGAACAGAGGTGGCGGAAGGGGAGGCGTAATCTGTGCTTCATGCATGGCCATCCGGACATGTTTTCTTAAAGGAGAAGACCATGAACAAGGACCAAGTCAAAGGCACGCTCAAAGACATCGGCGGCAAGATTCAGGAAGAATTTGGCGACGCGATCGACAGCCCGGAGCAGGAAGCCAAGGGCCTGGCAAACCAGGTCGAGGGCAAGACCCAGAAGAAGCTGGGTGACGTGCGCGAAGCTTTGGATGAGCGCACCACGACGACCACTACCACGACTGTTCGTCGTCCGTAATTCGCTGATTTAGTGATGAGGAACAGCCGCCTTCAGGGCGGCTGTTTTCGTTGACGTGGTTGCGGTACGGAACTTGGATCCCGGCCTGCGCCGGGATGACGGTTTTAAGGCTTGTGGATAAAGGTGACGCGACCGCCTCGCCCGCGTCCTAAAGACCGTCGTCTCGGCGAAGGCCGGGACCCAATTCCTAAGAACAGCCAAGTAAATCGGGATAGGGGCGGCCATTGAGCCTGGCCGGGCCCCTCCCACACCACCCGGCATGCGGGTCCGCACCGGGCGGTTCGAGTAGTTGAGGTTAAGTGAGCCGAGGCATGCCAAGGCGGTCGAAGTAGGCAATCGTCAGCACGTTGTTCAGGGCGAGTCGGCTGTTGTGCCACCAGCGACGGCCATTTCTGGCCACCAGCAGCGCGACGTTCGGTTTGGCCCCTAGCTTCAGTAGCTCCCGGTGGATTGTCGTGCCTCGCCTCCAATGCTTGAGATGAATCGCACGCATTCGGTGACGCATCCATTCATCCAGCTTGCGCAGGACGCCTGATGTTTGTGCCAAGCCGAAATAGCCTTTCCATCCCAACACGTAAGAGCGCAGACGTTCAATTACTTCGCGAATACTGCGTCCACCAGTCCGGCGAGTAAGCTGCCTGATCTTCTGCCGGAACGTCTCCAATGCCTTCTTCGACACGGCGCGTTTAACCTCGCCTTTCGGGGCAGCCCATAGGGCATAGCCCAGAAATTTTCGGCCGAACGCACTGGCTACCGCACTCTTTGATTCATTGATCTTCAAGTGCAGCTTGTCGTATTGGCGCTTGAGCAGGGCCATCACCCGCTCGCCTGCCTTCTGGCTGCGCACATATACATTGCAGTCATCGGCATAGCGGGCAAAGCGGTGTCCCTGTCGTTCCAGCAACCGATCCACCTCGTCGAGAAGCACATTGGCCAATAGCGGCGAGAGCGGACCGCCTTGCGGCGTCCCTTCGCTCCGCTCGACCACCATGCCGCCATCCATGATGCCCGCGTTCAGGTAGGCGCGCACCAGCCGGATGATTCCAGCGTCGTGCACACGTTTCCTTAGGCGGTCGATCAGGATGTCGTGGTTGACCCGATCAAAGAACTTCGACAGATCGACGTCGACCACTGTGCGGTAGCCTTCCTGCACGTACTGCTGTGCTGCAAGCACGGCATCACGCGCACGCCGGCCGGGCCGGAATCCGTGGCTGTGCTCACTAAAGGTGGGATCGATCAGCGGTTGCAGCACCTGCAATAGTGCCTGCTGAATCAGACGGTCGGTCACGGTGGGTATCCCCAGTTCACGTTCGCTTCCATCTGGCTTCGGAATGCCCACGCGCCGTACCGGCATGGGCCGGTACGTGCCATTCATCAGTTGCTGCCTGATGAGGGGCCAAGCGTGCTTCAGGCGCTGTCCGGTCCGGGCAATGTCCAGGCCATCGACACCTGCAGCTCCCTTGTTCGCCTTCACGCGTTTCCACGCGCGTTGCATGTTCTCTCTAGCGAGCGCTTGCGCAAGCAAGTCTCGCCCTGTGCCTGCCAAGTCTTGTCGCGGGAATCGTGTTTCATCGCTGATCGCTTTGGACGAGGCTTCACCCCGCCTTGCCGCGACCTGCCCCGCTTGAGCGGGCATCTGATGCCGTACACGATTCATCGACAAGTTGTTCGACACTCCTACTCGTTCGGCCCTTCGCCCACACTGCGACTACTACGGCCTCTGCTGACTTCTCGCTCCGATTTTTTTTTTTCGTCGCCCTTTCAGGCACAAGACGAGATCTCCCCAGGTAAGAACGCACTCCTTCCCTGCACAACCGCCGGATTTACGCCACTTCACCTTGACCACAAGAGCTTCGCGGTTGTTTGCCCGCTCGCCCTGCTCGGCAGCGCCTCATATCCGATTCTTGTTCATCGGCTCGCAGTTTCGCTCCACACTTCCTCCCCACACTCGGTCGCCCTTATGCAGTTGTGCTTCGCTTCGCTCGCTGTGGTCAGCTCGCGGCGGGACTTTCACCCACAAGAGTGCGCCCATGCTGGGCGCACAAACAAAACAGCCGCCCATCGGGCGGCTGTTTCCGTGAGTAAAACGGAAGGCTTACTTCGCCGCCGTCCCACCCAGGTTCTTCTTGAAGAAGGCCTCGATCATTCCGTACACGTGACGCTGGTTGACCTTGCCCGAAATGCCGTGCTTGGCGCCCGGATAGGTCATCAGTTCAAACTGCACGTTGCGCTTCACCAGCTCGTCGATCAGGCGGGTGGTGTTGGTGAACAGCACATTATCGTCAGCCATGCCGTGGATCAGCAGCAGCGGCGACTTCATGCCGTCCAGGTGGGCGAACACGCCGCTGCGCTTGTAGGCTTCCGGATCCGACTTCGGCGTGCCGCCGACGTAGCGCTCGGTGTAGTGGGTGTCGTACAGTGCCCAATCGGTCACCGGCGCCACCGACACGCCCATCGCGATCTTGTCCGACGCGGCCGCCAGCAGGCGCAGGGTCATGTAGCCGCCGTAGCTCCAGCCGAACACGCCGATGCGCTTCGGGTCGACGAAGCTCTGCTGGGCCAGCCAGTCGACGCCGGCCACCTGGTCTTCCACTTCGACCTTGCCCAGGTTGTTGTAGAGGGCGTCGGTGAAGGCGCGCTCGCGGCGGCCCGAACCGCGGTTATCCAGGCGGAACACCACGAAGCCCTGCTGCGCCATGTACTGGTCAAAATAATTGCCCCAGGCGCGGGTCACGCGCTGCGAGTGCGGGCCGCCGTAGGTGAACAGGAACACCGGGTAGCGCTTCTTCGCGTCGAAGTTGGCCGGCTTGATGATCGAGTAGTGCAGGGTCTGGCCGTCCTTGGCCTTCATCGTGCCGTACTCGGTCGGCAGGTGGTCGGCGATGTGCCTGGCGTAGGGATGGTTCGCGTTCAGCTCGTTCTTCTCGAGCCATTCCACCATCGAACCGTCGGCGCGGCGGATCGACACTTGCGGCGGGGTGGTCGGGTTCGAGTAAGTGTCGACGAAGATCTTGCCGTTGCTTGCGAAGGCGGCCTCATGCCAGCCGTCGCCGGCCGTGATGCGGTCCGGCTTGCCGGCATTGCTGCCGTCCAGCTTCAGCGCATAGGTCTGCTTGTCGATCATGGCGTCCTTGCCCGACGAGATATAGACCTTGCCGCCGGCCTCGTCGACCGCCAGGATATTGTCCACGCCCCATTCGCCTTTCGACAGCGGGTACTGCAGCTTGCCGTCCAGGCCGTACACATACAGGTGCTTGCGGCCGCTGCGCTCGGAAGCCCAGATGAAGGCTTTCTTGCTCTTCAGGAAGCGCAGGTCGTTGTGGATCTCGACCCAGGTCTTCGAGGTTTCGCTCAGCAGCGGGCGCTGGGCCAGGGTGTCGACGTCCACGGCCACCAGGTCGAGGCGCTTCTGGTCGCGCGTCTGGCGCTGGAAGACCAGGGTCTTGGCGTCGGCGCTGAAGTCGGCGCGCACCAGGTAGATGTCCTTCTCGGCGCCGAGGTCGACCTTGCGCTGCTGGCCGGTGGCCGGGTTGACGATCATCAGCTCGATCAGCACGTTCGGGTCGCCGGCAGCAGGGTAGTGCTGGTCGATCACTTCGGTGCGGTCGGCGAAGATTTCGAAGCGGCGCGCCACCGGCACCGGCTTTTCATCATAGCGGCGGTAAGCGATCGCGGAATCGTCCGGCGCCCAGTAGTAGCCGGTGTGCTGGTCCATCTCTTCCTGCGCGACGAATTCCGCCTCGCCGTTGTGGATGCTGCCTTTACCGTCGGTGGTCAGCTGGCGCTCGGCGCCGGTCTGCAGGTCGATCACGACCAGGTTCTGGTCGCGCACGAAGGAGACGTAGCGGCCCTTCGGGGAAATCTTCGGGTCGGTGACATTGCCCGAGGCGACCTTGCGCGGCGCGTCAGGCTTGGCGGCGTCGACCAGGAACAGGTCGCCTCCGATCGGCACCAGCAGCTGCTTGCCGTCCGGCGACCAGTAATAGCTGATGATGCCCGACAGGCCGGCGGTACGGGCACGCTCGCGGCGCGCCTTTTCCTCGAGCGACAACTCTTCGTTCGGCACCAGGCGCTTGGAATCGACCAGGCGCTGGGTGCTCTTGGTCTTCATGTTGTATTCCCACAGGTCCTGCTGGTACTGGTTGTCGGCACGGCCGCGCAGGAAGGTGACGCGTTCGCCGTCCGGCGATACGCGCAGGGTCTTCACGCTGGCGCCGGCCAGGGCCGGATCACCGTAGATACGGTCCAGCGTCAGGCGTTCGGCCGAAGCGGGAGCGGCCGCGAGAGCGGCCATAAGGAGCAGGAGAGGGCGCATGTAGTGTCTCTGGTGTAAGTTAATTTGCGACAACGGCGGAACGATACCAGAGTCGGCCCTGAAAAGCTGTAATTACGCGGCTGCCCGGATGCGCTGGCGCGCCAGCTTCTCGAAGGACCAGGTCAGCAGCACCGCCGCCACCGTCAGGGCCACGACCAGGCCGATCCAGAAGCCGGTGGTCGACATCGGCGCGCCAGGTGCCCACGGGAACCACTGCGGCGCCAGTCCCAGGATGCAGCCGAGCGGCAGCGACACGCCCCAGAAGGCCACCAGCTGGATGATCATCGGCGGGCGCGTCACCTGGTAGCCGCGGATCGCCGAGGCGGTCGCCACCTGGGTGGCATCGGACAGCTGGAACAGCGCCGCGAACAGCAGCAGGTGGGCGCAGGCGGCCTGCACCGCCGGGTCGGAGGTGTAGGCGGCCGCGATCTCCCAGCGGAAGATCGCGATGAACAGCGCCGACAGTGCCCCGAACACGACCGACATGCCGACGCCGACCCAGCCGACGAAGCGGGCGCGCTCCGGATTGCCTTCGCCCATGGCTTGGCCGACCCGGGTCATCATGCCGATCGAAAAGCTGAGCGGCACCATGAACACCAGCGAGGCGAAGTTGAGTGCAACCTGGTGCGAGGACACCGCCACCACGCCGAAGCGCGCCACCAGCAGACTGATCAGGCCGAAGGCGCTGACCTCGGCGAAATAGGTGACGCCGATCGGCAGGCCGAGGCGCAGCATCGTGCCGATTTCTTTCCAGTCCGGCCCTTCCCAGCCGGTGAAGGGATAGGTCATGCGGTAGGCCGGCGAAACCTTGATCCAGTAGAGCATGGCGCCCAGCATCAGCCACATGCCGATGGCGGTCGATACCGCGCAGCCGACCGCGCCCAGCTGGGGGAAGCCCCAGTTGCCGTACACCAGCAGCCAGTTCGAGAGCACGTTGAAGAGCAGGCCGAAGATGGCGATCCACATGATCGGCTTGGTCTGGTTGATGCTGGTGGTATAGCCGTACAGCGCGCGGTAGCAGGCGAAGGCCGGCATGCCGACGCTGATCACGTGCAGGAACAGGGCGGCGCGGTCGGCCACGTGCTGGTCCAGCCCGACGTGGTCGAACAGCAGTGTGCACAGGTTGGCGAACAGCATGGCGACCAGGCCCACCAGCAGGCCCTTCCATAACGACTGGCGCACCGAGTGCGGGATCTGGTCGTAGCGGGCCGCGCCGATCTCGTGGGCGACGACGGTATTGATCGCCATCATCGTACCCATCACGGTGACCAGCACGATCGACCACACCGAGGTGCCGAGCGACACCGCCGCCAGCTCCTCGGCGCTGACGTGGCCGGTCATGGCGACGTCGGCCACGCCCATGCCCACGGTGGCCAGCTGGCCGACCAGCATCGGCCAGGACAGGCGCCACAGCGTGGCGATCTCGGTACGCACGGGCGATGCGGTGCCGGAAGGGGCGGAAACGGTGGCGGTCATGGCAGGCAGAGGGGACGGGAAAGCTCGCCATTTTACTGACGAAGCGGCAAGTCCGCCGCATATTGACTAGTCACAAAGTCACCTGAGCAAAACTGCACGACCTTTAACGCTTCAAGAGGAGAGCGTGATGGAAGAGCTGTTGCCTTACTACGAGCGTGAACTGGTCTACCTCAACACGGTCGGGCGCGAGCTGGCGCATCAGTATCCGCGCCTGGCGAGCGAACTGGGCCTCGGCGCCGAAGGCCTCGAGGACCCGCACATCCGCCGCCTGATCCAGGCCTGCGCGCTGCTGAATGCGCGCACGGCGCGCAAGCTCGACGACGACTACCCGGAATTCACCGAAGCCCTGCTCGGCAGCCTCTATCCCTACTTCCTGCAGGGCATCCCTTCCTGCTCGATCGCCCGCATCGGCGGCGAACCCGGCGCCCAGGCGACGGGCAAGCTCGAGCGGGTAGAGACGGTGCCGCGCGGCAGCGAGATGAGCGCGCTGCACGGCAAGGGCACGGTGTGCCGCTTCCGCACTGCCAGCCCCTTGACCCTGGCGCCGGTCGACGTCGCCCGCGCGCGCTACGAGCCGGTGGTCCATGCGCCGGCGCACGTGCGCCTGCCGGCGCGCGCGACCGGGCAGGTAGCGATCACGATCGAAAGCGCCGCGCCGGCGCGCCTGCTGCGCCAGCTCGGGATGCCGCGCCTGCGCCTCTACGTCGATGCCGACCCGCTGCTGGCGGCGGCCCTGATCGACACCCTGTTCATGCACGTCGGCGCCAGCTACCTGGAGATCGGCGACGGCGGCCCGTGGCGCCCGCTCGAGCGCATGCCGCTGGCCCTGGGCGGCTTCGGCGACGACGATGCCCTGGTGCCGCTGCGCCCGAGCGAGCATGGCGCCTACCGGCTGCTGAGCGAATACTTCGCCTTCCCCGAAAAATTCCACTTCATCGACATCGACCTGGGCAAGCTGGCGCCGATGCTGCCGGCGGCGGCGCACCGCTTCACCCTGCACCTGATCGTCAACTGCCTGCACGGCGACAGCGGCGCCGCGCGCCTGCTGGGCAGCCTGGGCGCATCGCACCTGCTGCCCGGCTGCGCACCGGTGGTCAACCTGTTCCACCAGGCCGCCATGCCGGTGCGGATCACGCACCGCACCGCCATGTACGACGTGGTGCCGGGCCGGCACGAGGAAGATGTGGAGGTCTACAGCATCGACCGGGTCGACGTGCTGCGCACGGCCGAGGGCAGGGTGCAGTCGATCGCCTACCGGCCCTATTACGGATTGCGGCACGGCGAAGGCGGCGAGCTGCGCGAGCGCTACTGGTTCGCGCGCCGCGACGACCGCGGCGTGCACCGCCAGCGCATGAAGATCGGCTTCACGGACGCCGGCTTTTCGCTGGCGCCGGACGAGCAGTGCGTGGCCTCGATCGACCTGACCTGCACCAATGGCGCGCATGCGACCAGCACCGGCTTCGGCGCATCCGGTGGCGACCTGAGCAGTGAAACCGCCGGCGGCCTGCCGATCCAGCTGCTGCGCCGGCCGACGCTGCCGCACCGCTTTCCCTCGTCCGGCGGCGCGCACTGGCGGCTGGTGGCCCAGCTCGCGCTCAACCATCGCTCGCTGGGCGACCTCGACGCCTTCCGCGAAGTCCTGACCCTGTACGACCTGTCGCGCTCGGCGGCGACCCAGCGCCAGATCGCCGGCATCACCGCGATGGAGACGCTGCCGTCCACGGCCTGGATGCGCAACAAGATCGGCGCCACGCTGGTGCACGGGACCGAAGTGCGCATGACGGTGGACGAGGAAGCCTTCGCGGGCAGCAGCCTGTACGTGTTCGCGGAGGTGGTGAACCGCTTCTTCGGCCTCTACGTGCACGTCAACAGCTTCACGCGGCTGGTGCTGCGCTCGGCGCAGACCGACAGGGAACTCCTGCGCTGCGAGCCGCGCAACGGCCAGCTGACGCTGGTGTGAAGACGTGATCGCGGGTGGGATCAATGAGCTGCTGGCCGAGCCCTGGCGCTACGAGCTGTTCCAGGCCATCCGCCTGCTGACGCGCTGGCTGCGCCGCTACGGCCTTGATCCGGAATCCGCGATCCGCTTCGAGAACAGCCTGTCGCTGGCCTTCCCGGCGAGCGACATCGATGCGCTGCAGCTGGAGCAGGGCCCCGCGGGCGATGGCGCCATGCGCCTGCGGGTACGCACGGCGGTGATGGGGCTGCTGGGCGTGAACGGCGCGCTGCCCCTGCATTACACGGAGCGCATCGCGGCCTGGGAGCATGCGACGCACGACGACGGGCCGCGCGCCTTCTACGATGCCTTCTCCAGCCGCCAGCTGGCGCTGTTCTACCGCGCCTGGCGCAAGTACCGGGTGCGCGGCGGCCCGGACGAACACAATCGCGACCGCTTCCTTGCCCAGCTCGCCGCGCTGGGCGGCGCCGGGTGGCAGGCTGCGGCGCAGGGCCAGCCGGATGCCGGCCTTGCCTTCGAGAGCCTGGCTTATTTTGCAGCCCAGCTGCGCAGCCGGGTGGTGCCGGCCGGCCTGATCGCGGGTGTGCTCGGCGAATACCTGCAGGTGCCGGTGGCGGTCGAACAGTTCGCCGGCCGCTGGGACGCGCTCGGCCACGGCGACCGCAGCCGGCTGGGCGAGAACAACTGCGACATCGGCCTCGGCGCGACCCTGGGCGAGCGCCTGCCGCGTCCGGAACTCGGCATCCGCATCCGCGTGGGGCCGGTGTCCGCGCGGATATTCGAGCGCTTCCTGCCGGGCGCGAGCGGGGCCCGCGCGCTGGCGGCGCTGCTGGACCGCTTCGCGATCGACCTGCCGCACCGCGAGCTGCAGGTGATCCTGCGCGGCGACGAGGTCGACGGGGCCAGCCTGGACGGCAGCATCCGGCTCGGGCTGGATGGCTTCCTGTGCACCCGCCTGGACAGGCGCGACCGGGACGACGTCTGCTACCTGCTGGCCTGAAACTTGAGCCGCCGGTCATCCGCGCGACGCCTGCCATGGGGGCGTCCTACAATCGAACCGACAAGCGAATGAACCAGACAGGAGGGCATATGACCAATATCGTGAATGCGGGAGATCACCTGGACCTGGTGAGCGAGAAGGACCTGATCGGCAGGCGCGTTGCCGTTTTGATGACCGATGGCGTCGAGCAGGTCGAATACACGGGGCCGCGCAGTTTCCTGGAGGGGAAGGGCGTGCGTGTGACCCTCATTTCCCCCAAAGGCGCGGGCGAGGAAGTGCAGGGCATGAACCACGACCAGCCCGGCAACAAATTCAAGGTGGAACTGAGCCTGTCGCAGGCGAACGAAGCCGACTTCGATGCGCTGCTGCTGCCGGGCGGCGAGGAAAATCCGAAGAAGCTGCGCCAGATCCCGGAAGCCATCGCCTTCATCAAGGCCTTCGATGACGCGGACAAGCCGATCGCGGCGATCTGCCACGGACCGTGGCCGCTGATCGAGGCGGGTATTGCCGAGTCGAAGCACCTGACCAGCTACCCGGCGATTCAGGACGACCTGAAGGCCGCGGGGGCGGAGTGGACTGACGACGAGGTGGTGGTGGACGGCAAGCTGATCACGAGCCGCAAGCCGGACGATATTCCGGCCTTCAATGACGCGCTGATGAAGGAGTTGATGGTGATCCAGCAGGCGGGCGCGGATCCGGGGCCGACGTCGTAATGCTGTCAACTCCTTGACACTGAAGAGCCGCTGAGCGATCAGCGGCTCTTTTCTTTGCGCATAGCTTCTCGCTGTACTCGCGCAGAAATGAAAAAGCCGCTGACGAATCAGCGGCTTTTTGAATGCGGTTGGTGGAGGCGGAGGGAATCGAACCCTCGTCCGCAAGCACTCTACAGACAGTTCTACATACTTAGCACTATCAATTAATTTAACCTGAGCAACGGGGATGTGCACCCTTTGAACAGGCTAGTCACCTATTTTTTAACAGTCGACCAAGTGACCCGGCCTACTGCGAGCCCCTGTAAATGACTCTACTGCCTTGCGGCCACCCCAGGGGCGAGGTGTTGTAGAGCTAGCAGCAATTAAGCTGCGAGTGCGTACGAGTTATCGTTTGCAGTTATTGATTTCTGGATGTATTTACGAGGTAACCAGTCCTCGGTATGCCCTGCGCTGCTTTGCAACCCACGTCGAAACCAGGTCGCCCCCAACGAAAGAACGTCCATTGTACCCCAATTCGCTAGTGCGTGCAGCCTGACTGCTTAGAATCCGCTTAATGTCAAGTAGGCCAAGAAGATATGCTCACAGCATGACGAAACTGCAATATCATGGCCCGGCTACGCGCTCTACGTCACCGCTCTACGTCACACTTCGACAAGGGATGGCAATGGTCTGTATCGTCTGCGGTAACACCCAAACTGCGGGGCTCGCGTCGTGGCACGCGACCTGTCCGGCATGCCAGTACGAAAGCGCGGCCTTGTCCGTCGTGATCAACCAGCATACCGGGCCCGAGGTCAACGAGGCCGAGCGCGAAGCCGGCCTGAAGGCCCTGCGGCTCGAGAATTTCCGTGCCATCGTCCAGTACGCCAAACGCCATGTGCGGCCCGGCGCGCGCAGCCTGCTCGATGTGGGCAGCGCCCACGGCTGGTTCCTGGAAACGGCGCGCGAGGACTTCGACGTGCTCGGGGTCGAACCGGATGCCGTCGTCGGCGGCCGCGCCGCGGCACGCGGCCTGCCGGTGCGTGCCGGCTTCTTTCCCGACGTGTTGCGGGAAGACGAGCGCTTCGATGTGATCGTCTTCAACGACGTCATCGAGCACATCCCGGACATCCGCAGCGCCCTCGACGCCTGCCGGCAGCGCCTGAATCCGGACGGCATCCTGATCCTCAACCTGCCGAACAGCCGCGGCTTCTTCTACCGCCTGTCCAAGACGATTGCACGGCTGGGCTGGCGTACGCCCTTCGAGCGGCTGTGGCAGAAAGACCTGCCTTCGCCGCACGTGCACTACTTCAGCACCGGCAACCTGGCGCAGCTGGTGGCGGGGCGCGGTTTCGACCTGGTCGACAGCGCCGAATTGCCGGCCCTGCGCGCCAAGGGCCTGCGCGAGCGGCTGAGCTGCGCCGGCAATGTGCCTTTGGTCTCGCTGTGGGTGCAGTACATCGCCATCGTGTGCGCGATTCCGGTACTGCGCATCTTCCCAAGCGACATCATCGTCTGCATCTTCCGAAAAAAAACCGCAGGCTGAGTGCCTGCGGCTTTTAGGGGAGAACCAGCTGCTTAGCGGTTGCGGTTGGCGATCTCGTTGCCGAGCATGCCGCCGCCGATGATGCCGGCCACGGTGGCGAGCTTCTTGCCGTTGCCGCCGCCGATCTGGTTGCCGATCAGGCCGCCGATCACGGCGCCGGTGCCGATGCCGACATAGTTCGGCTGGGCCGGGGCCGGGGCAGGGGCCGGCTGCGGATAGTAGCGCGGCTCGCTCCTCGGCTTCGCATGGACCACACGGGTCTTCTCGACCACCTTCACCACCGGCTTTTCACGAATCACTTCCTTGATCACGACCGGGGCCGGTGCAGGTGCGGGCTGGGCCGCAGGCTGCATGTAGGCGACCGGCATGGCCATCTGCGGCGCCGGACCGGCTGCCAGCTGGGTGGCCAGTTGCGGCGTCACTGGCGTGGCCGACAGCGGCTGGCCCTGGACCGCGGTAGCCGGCACCATCACGACCTGGCCTTGCGCCGTCGTGACCGGCACGAACTGCGGCTGCTGCGCCGCGTACGGCGAAGCGGCTGCCAGCTGAGCTGCGGGTACGTCGGGTGCGCTGTTCGAATTCGGCAGCAGGCCGGTGATCGCGGCGGCGCCGGTCAGGCTGACAATCACAACCGACACGGCGGCAGCGGCCATCAGGGGATGAATGCGGTTGAGGCGGGTGGTTTCCATGTTCTTCTCCGTAAATGACGTTGTGTTGTCGTATGGGAGTAGATTACCGGTGAGCCCGCCGCGGAACTAGACCGAAGCCTGTATCAATCGTAAAGACTTGTAAGCGGACTAGGCCGCTGACCTGGCCGCGCTCGCGCTTTCCACCACGGTGCGCAGGGTCTGCAGCAGGTCGGTCGGGGTGTCGAGCAGGTAGTCGGCGCCCCAGGTCGAGGGTTCGATGGCGCCGCAGTAGCCCCAGTTGCAGGCCACCGTCACCATGCCGGCGGCGTGGCCGGCTTCGACGTCGCGCTTGTCGTCGCCCACGTACCAGCAGTGCGCCGGGTCGACGCCGAGGCGGCGTGCGCCTTCCAGCAGCGGGGCAGGGTGGGGCTTGGGGAAGCCGGTGGTGTCGCCCGACACCACGCAGCCCGCGTGCGACAGGCCGATCTGCGGAATCAGCGGGTCGGTGAAGCGCGCCGGCTTGTTGGTGACAATGCCCCAGGCCATGCCGGCCTGTTCGATCCCGTGCAGCAGTTCGGTGATGCCGCCGAACAGCGAGCTGTGCACCGCCATGGTTTCCTGGTAGCGGTCGAACCACTGCATGCGCAGCTCTTCATAGCCCTCGTCGCCCGGCGCCAGGCCGAAGGCGGCGCCGATCATCCCGCGCGCGCCGGCGGATGCGGTAGGGCGCAGCACCGAATACGGGGTCGGTGGCAGGCCGCGCTCGGTACGCAGCCAGTTGACGGCGGCCGCGAGGTCGGGCGCGGTGTCGGCCAGCGTGCCATCGAGGTCGAACAGGATGGCACGCGGTGCCGGCAGGACGGTCGTGAGAGTCATGGAAAAGTTCGGGATGAAGTTCAGAGCGGCTTGGTGCACGCCACCATGTAGTTCACATCGGTGTCGTTGTTAAGCGAGTAAATCTTGGTGAGCGGATTGTAGGTCAGGCCTTTCAGGCCGTCGACCTGCAAACCCGCCAGCCGTGCGAACTGCGAGAGTTCGGCCGGCGTGATGAATTTGGCGTAATCATGGGTGCCGCGCGGCAGCATGCGCAAGACGTATTCCGCGCCGATGACGGCGAACAGATAGGACTTCGGATTGCGGTTGAGCGTCGAGAAGAACACGTGGCCGCCCGGCTTGACCAGGGTGGCCGCGGCTTGCACGATCGAGGCCGGATCGGGCACGTGCTCGAGCATTTCCATGCAGGTGACCACGTCGAACTGTCCGGCTTCCTCGGCCGCCATCTCTTCGGCGGCGATGTGCTTGTAGCGCACTTCCACGCCGGATTCCAGGCTGTGGAGGTCGGCGACCTTCAGCGCCTTCTTCGACAGGTCGATGCCGGTGACCTTGGCGCCCTTGCGCGCCATGGCTTCGGACAGCACGCCGCCGCCGCAGCCGATGTCGATCACTTTCTTGCCCAGCAGCGGAGCACGCGCGTTGATCCACTCGAGGCGCAGCGGGTTGATTTCGTGCAGCGGGCGGAATTCGGACGTCGGGTCCCACCAGCGGTGCGCCAACTCGCTGAATTTCTGGATTTCTAATGGGTCTGCGTTCGTAGTCATACTCGGGATAATACTGGAAATGGGGCTTGTCACGGAGTGCTGCACAGAAAATATGTAATCAGCTGTGGACGGACTCTCAGGGTTTTTTCTTGCCAAGAACGAAAAAAAACCCCGCCTGAGCGGGGTTTGATTGCGCAAAGCGCAAGGATTACTTGTTGACGGTACGGGTACCGACGACTTCGATTTCCACGCGGCGGTTCTTCGCGCGGCCAGCCGAGGTCTTGTTGTCGGCTTCCGGTTGCTTCTCGCCCTTGCCTTCGGTGTAGATGCGGTTCTCTTCCACGCCCTTGCCCTTCAGGTAGGCCTTGACGGCTTCGGCGCGGCGGATCGACAGCTTCTGGTTGTAGGCATCGGTGCCGATCGAGTCGGTGTGGCCGACGGCGATGATGACTTCCAGGTTCATGTCGCCCAGCTTCGAGACCAGGTCGTCGAGCGATGCCTTGCCGGCCGGCTTCAGCACAGCCTTGTCGAAGTCGAAGAAGGCGTCAGCCGAGTAGGACACTTTTTCCGAGGTCGGGACCGGGGCAGGCGCAGGTGCCGGCGCAGGTGCCGGTTCAGCAACCGGTGGCGGTGGCGGTGGCGGCGGAGCGACGCACTTGCCGTTCTCGAGTTTCTCCGGCGGCACGCACAGCGGCGCGTCGCAACCCGGGACCGCGTCGGCCGGGGTCCAGTAGCCGGTACGCCAGCACAGGCCGAAAGGATTGCGGGCGATCACGCCGCGGCTGTCCTGCACGTAGGCGCTGTACGGGGTACGCGCCTTGATGTCGGTGGTCAGCGGTGCATACGGCGCATCGCTCTGGGCGAATGCGTTGCCCGCGAGCGCAGCCGAAGCAGCGAGCAGGAGGGTGGCCAGTTTATTCATGTTCTTTTTTCCTTTCGGTAAATTCCGTGCGAAAAGCAGCGTGGCTTCTCAAAACATTAACACAGTGTCCACGTTGCATGTTTCGCATTGTGAAACAAGCAATTAATTTCCTGTCCATTTTGCCACATGCACCAAAATCGCACGACTGCACCTAAATCAAACGCAATGCATATTCTTGTTGACGTTGTTTTGTTGCAACATTCGGTCAAGCGGACTAGGCCGACATCGACAATGCTGGAACTGTCCGCCCCTAAAACCGGAATTGTGCTGGTGCTAAGTGGGCCATGGTAGAATCGTCCGTTGCAACTCATAACCATTAGCCTGAAAGCAGTCGACCCGCCCAATGGATCAATTCGCAAAAGAAACAGTTCCCATTTCCCTAGAAGAAGAAATGCGCAAGAGCTACCTCGATTACGCGATGAGCGTGATCGTGGGCCGTGCTCTGCCGGACGTGCGCGACGGCCTCAAGCCGGTGCACCGCCGCGTGCTGTACTCCATGCACGAGAGTAACTACGCGCACAACCGTCCGTACGTGAAATGCGCGCGCGTGGTCGGCGACACCATGGGTAAGTACCACCCGCACGGCGACGCCTCGATCTACGACACGCTGGTGCGTATGGCGCAGGACTTCTCGCTGCGCTACACCCTGGTCGACGGCCAGGGCAACTTCGGCTCCATCGACGGCGACTCCGCCGCGGCGATGCGTTACACCGAGTGCCGCCTGGACAAGATCGCCAGCGAACTGCTGGCCGACATCGACAAGGACACTGTCGACTACCAGCCGAACTATGACGGCAAGGAAAAGGAACCGACGGTCCTGCCGACCAAGATCCCGAACCTGCTGATCAACGGCTCGTCCGGCATCGCGGTGGGCATGGCCACCAACATCCCGCCGCACAACCTGTCGGAAGTCATCAACGGCGCCCAGCACCTGCTGAAGAACCCGGACTGCACGATCGACGAACTGATCGAGCTGATCCCGGCGCCGGACTTCCCGACCGCCGGCATCATCTACGGCGTCTCGGGCGTGCGCGACGGTTACCGCACCGGCCGCGGCCGCGTGGTGATGCGCGCCAAGACCCACTTCGAGGAATACGGCAAGGACGGCGGCCGCGTCGCGATCATCATCGACGAGCTGCCCTACCAGGTGAACAAGAAGTCGCTGCTCGAGCGTATCGCCGAGAACGTGCGCGACAAGAAGCTGGAAGGCATCAGCGACATCCGCGACGAATCCGACAAGTCGGGCATGCGCGTGGTCATCGAACTGAAGCGCGGCGAAGTGCCGGAAGTGGTGCTGAACAACCTGTACAAGCAGACCCAGCTGCAGGACACCTTCGGCATGAACATGGTGGCGCTGGTCAACGGCCAGCCGAAGCTGCTGAACCTCAAGCAGATGCTCGAGTGCTTCCTGTCGCACCGCCGCGAAGTGGTTACCCGCCGCACCGTGTTCGAGCTGCGCAAGGCGCGCGAGCGCGGCCACATGCTGGAAGGCCTGGCGGTGGCGCTGGCGAACATCGACGACTTCATCGCGATCATCAAGGCCGCGCCGACGCCGCCGATCGCGAAGGTCGAGCTGATGCAGCGCGGCTGGGATTCGTCCCTGGTGCGCGAAATGCTGAACCGTACCGAGCTGGGCGCTTCCGGCGGCATCGAAGCCTTCCGCCCGGAGCACCTGCCGAAGCATTACGGCATGCAGCACGACGGCATGTACAAGCTGTCCGACGAGCAGGCCCAGGAAATCCTGCAGATGCGCCTGCAGCGCCTGACCGGCCTGGAGCAGGACAAGATCGTCAACGAGTACAAGGAAGTGATGGACCACATCGCCGACCTGCTCGACATCCTGGCCCGCCCGGAACGCGTCACCACCATCATCAGCGACGAGATGGTGCAGATCAAGAGCGACTACGCCGACAACGGCAAGGACACCCGCCGCTCGGTGATCGAACACAATGCCAGCGACCTCGAGACCGAAGACCTGATCACCCCGCAGGACATGGTGGTCACCTTGTCGCACACCGGCTACATGAAGTCGCAGCCGATCGCCGAATACCGTGCCCAGAAGCGCGGCGGCCGCGGCAAGCAGGCGATGGCGACCAAGGACGAAGACTGGATCGACCAGCTGTTCATCGCCAACACCCACGACTACATGCTGTGCTTCTCGAACCGCGGCCGGATGTACTGGCTGAAGGTGTGGGAAGTGCCGCAGGGCTCGCGCAACTCGCGCGGCAAGCCGATCGTCAACATGTTCCCGCTGCAGGACGGCGAGAAGATTACCGTGATCCTGCCGCTGTCGGGCGAGAACCGGACCTTCCCGGAAGACCACTACGTGTTCATGGCGACCTCGCTGGGTACCGTCAAGAAGACCCCGCTGAAGGACTTTAGCAACCCGCGCAAGGCCGGCATCATCGCGGTCGACCTCGACGAGGGCGACGTGCTGGTGGGCGCCGCGCTGACCGACGGCCAGCACGACGTGATGCTGTTCTCGGACGGCGGCAAGGCGGTGCGCTTCGACGAGAACGACGTGCGTCCGATGGGCCGTACCGCGCGCGGCGTGCGCGGCATGAACCTGGAAGAAGGCCAGCAGGTCATCGCCCTGCTGGTGGCCGAGAACGAGCAGCAGTCGGTGCTCACGGCCACCGAGAACGGCTTCGGCAAGCGTACCCCGATCACCGAGTACACCCGCCACGGCCGCGGCACCAAGGGAATGATCGCGATCCAGACCTCCGAGCGTAACGGCAAGGTGGTGGCCGCGACCCTGGTCGAAACCACCGACGAGATCATGCTGATCACGACCGGCGGCGTCCTGATCCGTACCCGCGTCGCCGAGATCCGCGAGATGGGCCGCGCGACCCAGGGCGTGACCCTGATCGCGGTGGAGGACGGCACCAAGCTGTCCGGCCTGCAGCGCATCGTCGAGACCGACCTCGAAGAGGTCGAGATCGAACAGGCACCGCAGTAATCGCGTCAAGCGGGCCGCCTCGATGCGGCCCGTTTTTTTTCGCACCGGGCAGGAGAGCCCGCGTTTTATCACCATCACGACAACAATGAAAAAATTCGTCCTTGCCCTGACCGCTGCCGCGACCTTCGCAGCCTTCCCGTCCTTCGCCCTGGCCGCGCCCGGCGCCGATCCGCAAGCCACCGCCGCCGTGAAAGCCATGTTCGAGGCGATGGAAATGCGCAAGAATATGAGCGCGATGGTCGCCCAGATGCAGCAGGCCATGCCCGGCATGATGCGCCAGCAGCTGGCCGGCATGATTCAGGCCGACCCCAAGATGGATGCCGCGCAGAAGAAGGAAGCCCTGGCGAAGGTCGAGCAGACGCTGCCGAGCGTGTCTAAATCGATCGGCAAGATCTTCAACGATCCCACCCTGATGGATGCCATGATCGACGAGATGGTGCCGCTGTATGCCAACAACTACACGGTCGCCGAGATCAAGGAGTTGGCGGCGTTCTACCAGAGCCCGGTCGGCCGCAAGATGATGAGCCTGTCGCCGAAGCTGGCGGCCGAAGGCATGGCGGCCTCCCAGCGCGTGATGATGCCGCGCGTGGCCAAGCTGATGCAGGAAGTAGCGCAGGACGTGCAGAAACCGTAACAGAGAAAGGACCGCATGACGAACCAGATCTTCAACTTTTCGGCCGGTCCGGCCGTCCTCCCGAAGGAAGTGCTGCAGCAGGCCGCCAGTGAAATGCTCGACTGGCATGGCAGCGGCATGTCGGTGATGGAGATGAGCCACCGCGGTCCGGAATTCATCTCCATCTACAAGCAGGCCGAAGCCGACCTGCGCGAGCTGCTGGCCGTGCCCGGCAACTACAAGATCCTGTTCATGCAGGGCGGGGGACTGGGCCAGAACGCCATCATCCCGATGAACCTGGCGGGCTGCTGTGCCCAGCCGGCCACGATCGACTTCATCCACACCGGTTCGTGGTCGGGCAAGTCGATCAAGGAAGCGAAGCGCTACGCCCACGTCAATGTCGCGGCGAGCAGCGAAGCGAACGGCTTCACCGGCGTGCCGCCTCAGTCCTCGTGGAACCTGAGCCCGGGCGCGGCCTACCTGCACATCTGCACCAACGAGACCATCGACGGCGTCGAGTACAACTTCGTCCCCGAGATCGAGCCGCGGGTGCCGATCGTGGCCGACATGTCCTCGCACATCCTGTCGCGCAAAATCGACGTGTCGAAGTATGGCGTGATCTTCGCCGGCGCCCAGAAGAACATCGGCCCGGCCGGGCTCACGATCGTGATCGTGCGCGACAATCTGCTGGACGACGCGCTGCCGATCTGCCCCTCGGCCTTCCACTGGAAGACCGTGGCCGAACATGAATCCATGTTCAACACGCCGCCGACCTACGCGATCTACATCGCCGGACTGGTGTTCGCCCACCTCAAGAAGCAGGGCGGGGTGGCGGCGATGGAACAGACGAATATTGAAAAAGCGCGCCTGCTGTACGAGGCGCTGGATGCGGACGACTTCTACCAGAATCGCGTCTCGCACGAATTCCGCTCGCGCATGAACATACCGTTCTACCTGCGCGACGAATCCCTGAACGACAAATTCCTGGCCGGCGCGAAGGCGCGCGGGCTGCTGCAACTGAAGGGCCACAAGTCCGTCGGCGGCATGCGGGCGTCGATCTACAATGCGATGCCGCTCGAGGGTGTGCAGGCCCTCGTCGATTATTTGAACGAATTCGCGGGACGATAGTTCCGCGATCGTCGGGTGGGCGGCTCTGCCGTCCACCCGACGGAAATAATACGAGCTTACGATGAATGACAAACTTCTCCCCCTGCGCGAACAGATCGATGCGATCGACGCGCAAATCCTCGACCTCCTGAGCCGGCGCGGCCAGATCGCCCAGCAGGTCGGCCACGTCAAGGCCGAGACCAACGCGCCGGTGTTCCGTCCCGAGCGCGAAGCCCAGGTGCTGCGCGGCGTGGCCGAGCGCAATCCCGGCCCGCTGAAGGACCGCGACGTCCAGACCATCTTCCGCGAGATTATGTCGTCCTGCCGCGCGCTGGAAAAGCGCGTGACGGTGGCCTATCTCGGCCCTTCCGGCACCTTCAGCGAGCAGGCCGTGTACCAGCAGTTCGGCACCGCCATCGAGACGCTGCCCTGCGTCTCGATCGATGAGGTGTTCCGCGCCACCGAGGCCGGCACCGCCGACTTCGGCGTGGTCCCGGTCGAGAACTCGTCCGAGGGCGCGATCAACCGCACCCTCGACCTGATGCTGGCCACGACCACCGTGATCAGCGGCGAGATCTCGATCCCGGTCCACCACAGCCTGATGACCAAGACCGGCAGCATGGATGGCGTGCGCGTGGTGTGCGCCCACTCGCAGGCCCTGGCCCAGTGCCAGGTCTGGCTCAACCTGCACCATCCGGGCGTCGAACGCCGCGCGGTGGCGTCCAATGCCGAAGCCGCGATCCTGGCCAGCCAGGATCCGAGCGTCGCGGCGATCGCCAGCGAGATGGCGGGCGAGCAGTACCAGCTCGGCGTGGTGCAGGCCCACATCCAGGACGACCCGCACAACCGCACCCGCTTCGCCGTGATCGGCAGCCTGGAAACGGGACCCTCGGGCCGCGACCACACCTCGATCGTGCTGGCCGTGCCGAACAAGGCCGGCGCCGTCTACAACCTGCTGGCGCCGCTGGCGAAGCACGGCGTGTCGATGACCCGCTTCGAGTCGCGCCCGGCGCGCATCGGCACCTGGGAGTACTACTTCTACGTCGACATCGAGGGCCATGTGCGCGATGCCGCCGTCGCCCGCGCCCTCGGCGAGCTCAAAGACAACGCCGCCTTCTTCAAGGTCCTGGGTTCCTACCCGCAGAGCCTCTGATTTCACTTACTTATTTCGAGAATCCCATGTCGCAACTCGGTCCAGATTACGTCCGCGCCATCGCCCCTTACCAGGCCGGCAAACCCATCGCTGAAGTCGCCCGTGAGTTCGGCCTCGACGAAGCCAAGATCGTCAAGCTCGCCTCGAACGAAAACCCGTTCGGCGTGCCGGAGTCGAGCCGCGCCGCGATGGCCCAGGCAGCCGCCGACCTCGGCCGCTACCCGGACGCCAACGGTTTCGAACTGAAGTCCGCGCTGTCCGCACGCTACGACGTGCCGGCCGACTGGATTACCCTGGGCAACGGCAGCAACGACATCCTGGAAATCGCCGCGCATGCCTTCGTCCAGAAGGGCGAGGCCGTGGTGTATTCGCAGTACTCGTTCGCGGTGTACGCGCTGGCCACGCAGGGCGTGGGCGGCCGCGCCATCGTGGTCCCGGCCGTGGACTACGGCCACGACCTGGACGCGATGGCCGCTGCCATCGATGCCGACACCCGCCTGGTCTACGTCGCCAACCCGAACAACCCGACCGGCACCTTCATCCCGGCCGCGCAGATCGAAGCCTTCCTGCAGAAAGTGCCGGCCAACGTGGTCGTGGTGCTGGACGAGGCCTACAACGAATACTTGGCGCCCGAACACCAGTTCGAGTCGAGCCAGTGGGTGCGCAAGTATCCGAACCTGGTCGTCTCGCGCACCTTCTCCAAGGCCTACGGCCTGGCCGGCCTGCGCGTGGGCTTCGCCATCGCCCAGCCGGCGGTGACCGACCTGATGAACCGCATCCGCCAGCCCTTCAACGTCAATTCGCTGGCCCAGGCCGCCGCGATCGCCGCGCTCAACGACAAGGCTTTCCTGGAGAAGGGTGCGCAGAACAACGCCGCGGGCTACCAGCAGCTGACCGCCGCTTTCGACGAGCTGGGCCTGCAGTACGTGCCGTCCTTCGGCAACTTCGTGCTGGTGAAGGTCGGCGACGACGACCAGGCCGGCGCGCGCGTCAACCTGGCCCTGCTGAAGCAGGGCGTGATCGTGCGCCCGGTCGGCAACTACGGCCTGCACCAGTGGCTGCGCATCTCGATCGGCCTGCCGGAAGAGAATGCGGCCTTCATCTCAGCATTGAAGAAGGTGCTCGGCTGAATGATTGACCGCCTCGTCATCGTCGGCGTCGGCCTGATCGGCGGTTCCTTCGCGCTGGCGCTCAAGGCGGCCGGCCAGGTGGCCAAGGTCGCCGGACTGGGCCGTTCGCCGGAAGCGATGGCGCGCGCACTGGAGCTGGGCATCATCGACGAGATCTGCGCCTCGCCGCAGGAAGCCATGCGCGGCGCCGACCTGGTGCTGCTGGCCGCGCCGGTGGGGCAGACCGGAGCGATCCTGGCGTCGCTGCTGCCGCACCTCGAACCGCAGACCATCATCACCGACGCCGGCAGCACCAAGTGCGACGTCGTGGCTGCGGCCCGCGCGGCGCTGGGTGGGCGCATTGGGCAGTTCGTGCCGGGCCACCCGATCGCCGGCAGCGAATCGAACGGGCCGGATGCCGCCATGGCCGGCCTGTACCGCGGCAAGAAGACTGTGCTGACGCCGCTGCCGGAGAATCTGCCTGCCGACGTCGAACGCGTGGCCGCCGCCTGGCGCCACTGCGGTTCGCTCATCCATCGCCTGAGCCCCGCCGACCACGACCGCGTGTTCGCCGCCGTCAGCCACCTGCCGCACCTGCTGGCCTATGCGCTGGTGGACGACATCGCCGCCAAGCCGCACGCCGATCTGCTGTTCCAGTACGCCGCCAGCGGTTTCCGCGATTTCACCCGCATCGCCGGCTCCTCGCCGGAAATGTGGCGCGACATCAGCCTGGCCAACCGCGACGCCTTGCTTACCGAGCTGGATGCATATCTGGCACAATTGACTACATTGCGGGCGAGGCTCGCCGCCGCCGACGGTCCCGGCCTCGAAACCGTGTTTGCCAACGCCCAGCGCGCAAGGCAGGCATGGATCGAGGCGATCGAGGCCGGCTCGCCGCCTGCTCCGCAACACCAGGGAATAGAATGACGCAGTCTAAACACTACCCGCAGCACATCGACCTCGAACCCGTGATCCACGTGGAGGGATCGGTGCGCCTGCCGGGCTCCAAGAGCATCTCGAATCGCACCCTGCTGCTGGCGGCGCTGTCCGAAGGTACGACCACCATCCACGACCTGCTGGCCTCGGACGACACCATGGTGATGCTGGGCGCGCTGCGCTCGCTCGGCATCCAGTGGGATGAAGTCGACGAGCGCACCGTGGTCGTCCACGGCAAGGGTGGCGTGCTGCCGGTCCACGAGGCCGACCTGTTCATGGGCAATGCCGGCACCGCGATCCGTCCGCTCACCGCCGCACTGGCCGTGATCGGCGGCGACTACACCCTGCATGGCGTGTCGCGCATGCACGAGCGTCCGATCGGCGACCTGGTCGATGCGCTGAACGAGGTCGGCGCCCAGATCGAGTACACGGGCGAGCCGGGCTTCCCGCCGCTGCGCATCCGCCGCGGCCACATCCACGCCAACCGCATGGCGGTGCGCGGCAACGTGTCGAGTCAGTTCCTGACCGCGCTCCTGATGGCCGCACCGCTGATGGCGACCACCCATGCCGTGTCGATCGATGTGGTGGGCGAGCTGATTTCCAAGCCCTACATCGAAATCACCCTGAACCTGATGCGCCGCTTCGGCGTGACGGTCGAGCAGAACGGCTGGTCCTCGTTCACCGTGCACCCGGGCCAGCGCTACCGCTCGCCGGGCAGCATCCACGTCGAGGGCGACGCTTCCTCGGCCTCCTACTTCCTGGCGGCCGGCGCGATCGCCGGCGGTCCGGTGCGCGTGGAAGGCGTGGGCGAGAACAGCATCCAGGGCGACGTGCGCTTCGCCGACGCGCTCGAGCGCATGGGCGCCATCATCACGCGCGGCGAAAACTGGATCGAGGCGCGTTCGAATGGCGTGCTGAAGGCGATCGACGCCGACTTCAACCACATCCCGGACGCCGCGATGACCATCGCCGTGGCCGCGCTGTACGCCGACGGCACCAGCACGCTGCGCAACATCGCCAGCTGGCGCGTGAAGGAAACCGACCGCCTGGCGGCCATGGCGCTTGAATTGCGCAAGGTCGGCGCCGAGGTGGAGGAGGGGCCGGACTACATCCGCATCACCCCGCCCGAGCAGCTGAAACCCGCCACCATCGACACCTACGACGACCACCGGATGGCCATGTGCTTCTCGCTGGCTTCGCTCGACGGCAAGGCGCGGCGCGGCAACGCGATGCGCATCAACGACCCGAAATGCGTGGCCAAGACCTTCCCGGAGTATTTCGAGGCCTTCGCGGGTATTGCAAAGAACGATTTGTTTTGACGATTGGATAACATGCCGAACAATCCCATCCCCGTCATCGCCATCGACGGCCCGACCGCGTCCGGCAAGGGTACCGTCGCCGCCAAGGTCGCCGAGCGCCTCGGCTTCCACCTCCTCGACTCGGGCGCGTTGTACCGCCTGACGGCCTTGCAGGCGATGCGCCGCGGCATCGAGCTGCGCGACGAGCACGGCATCGCCAAGCTGGCCGAGCACCTGCCGGCCCGCTTCGTGGGCGGGGATATCTTCCTGAACAACGAGAACGTCAGCGGGGCGATCCGGGCCGAGGAAGTCGGCAACATGGCCTCGAAAATCGCCGCGCTGCCGACCGTGCGCCAGGCCCTCTACGCCCTGCAGCTGGGCTTTCGCGAGACCCCCGGCCTGGTGGCCGACGGGCGCGACATGGGCACGGTGATCTTTCCCGGCGCGAAATTAAAAGTTTTCTTGACCGCAAGCGTGGAGGCAAGGGCGCAACGCCGGTATAAGCAATTGATTGACAAAGGGTTTTCTGCTAATATGGACGATCTCCTGAAGGATTTGAAGGAGCGAGACGAGCGCGACACCAAGCGCGCGATCGCTCCCCTGGTCCCGGCGGAGGATGCGCACTTGCTCGATACCTCGAACATGACGGCTGCGGAAGCGGTCGAACAGGTACTCGCCTGGTATGCGCATGCATGAGTTTGAAATGACGGTTGAGAAGAGTCGTTAGCTTCGAGACCGTCATTCCGGCGCAGGCCGGAATCCAAGTTGGGTGCACCGCCGTCGGCTTGAGTCATCGCCATGGTGGCTGCGCTGACAAACTTGGGTCCCGGCCTTCACCGGGACGACGTGCTGAAGAGCACATCGTCCTTGTAGGGTGCCTGCGACAGCATCCCGCCATCGCAGGCGTGTTTCAACCTAACCCCAGTTCAGTCCGCACTAACGCCGGCCTGCTGGGCTAACCTGAGTAATATCCTTTATGTCTACTGCAACCACCCAAGATACCGGTATGGAAAGCTTTGCCGCCCTGTTTGAAGAATCGCTGTCGCGTCAAGACATGCGTTCGGGCGAAGTCATCTCCGCCGAAGTCGTGCGTCTGGATCACAACTTCGTGATCGTCAACGCCGGCCTGAAGTCGGAAGCTTTCATCCCGGTCGAAGAATTCAAGAATGACCAGGGCGAACTGGAAGTCCAGATCGGTGACTTCGTCTCCGTGGCCATCGAATCGCTGGAAAACGGTTTCGGCGATACCATCCTGTCGCGCGACAAGGCCAAGCGCCTGGCATCGTGGCTGGCTCTGGAAAAAGCAATGGAATCGGGCGAGATCGTCACCGGTACCGTCAACGGTAAAGTCAAAGGCGGCCTGACCGTCCTGACCAACGGCATCCGCGCATTCCTGCCGGGTTCGCTGGTCGACACCCGTCCGGTCAAGGACACCACCCCGTTCGAAGGCAAGACCCTGGAATTCAAGGTCATCAAGCTGGACCGCAAGCGTAACAACGTCGTCCTGTCGCGTCGCGCCGTCATCGAAGCATCGATGGGCGAAGAGCGCGCCAAGCTGATGGAAACCCTGAAAGAAGGCACCGTGGTTACCGGCGTCGTCAAGAACATCACCGACTACGGTGCGTTCGTCGACCTGGGCGGCATCGACGGCCTGCTGCACATCACCGACCTGGCATGGCGCCGTGTGCGTCACCCGTCGGAAGTGCTGTCGGTTGGCCAGGAAATCACCGCCAAGGTCCTCAAGTACGACCAGGAAAAGAACCGCGTCTCGCTGGGCGTCAAGCAGCTGGGCGACGATCCTTGGACCGGTCTGTCGCGTCGCTACCCGCAGGGCACCCGTCTGTTCGGCAAGGTCACCAACCTGACCGACTACGGCGCGTTCGTGGAAGTCGAGCAGGGCATCGAAGGCCTGGTGCACGTCTCGGAAATGGACTGGACCAACAAGAACGTGGCTCCGAACAAGGTTGTCCAGCTGGGCGACGAAGTCGAAGTCATGGTCCTGGAAATCGACGAAGAGCGTCGCCGTATCTCGCTGGGCATGAAGCAGTGCAAGGCGAACCCATGGGACGACTTCGGCATGACCCACAAGAAGGGCGACAAGGTCAAGGGTTCGATCAAGTCGATCACCGACTTCGGCGTGTTCATCGGCCTGCCGGGCAACATCGACGGCCTGGTGCACCTGTCGGACCTGTCCTGGACCGAAGCCGGCGAAGAAGCCGTGCGTCGCTTCAAGAAGGGCGACGAGCTGGAAGCCGTGGTCCTGGCCATCGACGTCGAGCGCGAGCGTGTCTCGCTGGGCGTGAAGCAGCTGGAAGGCGACCCGTTCAACAACTTCGCTTCGCTGAACGACAAGGGCACCCTGGTCACCGGCACCGTGAAGTCGGTTGAGCCGAAAGGCGCCGTCATCGCGCTGAACGACGAAGTCGAAGGCTACCTGCGCGCTTCGGAAATCTCGCGTGACCGCGTGGAAGACGCCGGCACCCACCTGAAAGTGGGCGACAAGGTCGAAGCTCTGGTCATCAACATCGATCGCAAGGCTCGCAGCATCCAGCTGTCGATCAAGGCGAAAGACAATGTCGAGACCCAGGAAGCAATGAGCAAGCTGGCCAACGACAACAGCGCTGCTTCGGGCACCACCAGCCTGGGCGCACTGCTGAAGGCCAAGTTCGACAACAAGGGTTAATTCCTTTCTGAGGCGACCAGATGACCAAGTCCGAGCTGATCAACCGCCTGGCTGAGCGTTACTCTCAGCTGGTGGCGAAAGACGCGGAATTCGCTGTCAAGACCATCCTCGACGCGATGACCAACGCCCTGGCGACTGGTCAGCGCATCGAGATCCGCGGTTTCGGCAGTTTCGCGTTGAACAGCCGGCCACCGCGCATCGGCCGCAACCCGAAGTCCGGCGACAAGGTGATGGTGCCCGAAAAACGGGTGCCTCACTTCAAGCCTGGCAAGCAGTTGCGCGAGCGGGTGGACGCGATGGTCGGGCAACCGATCATGGAAGACTGAAGTCGTCTGCTAGCGAGCAGACAAGAACGGCGTCCCTTTTGGGATGCCGTTTTTTTTTCGTGCTGAGTTATTGGTCTGCACGTGAAATTGGGTTCCCGCCTTCGCGGGAACGACGGTCTTGAGGCTAACGGTAAACTCAAACAACGTCATCCCGGCGCAGGCCGGGATCCAATTCCCTCGCGCAGCGTTAACTCTTCCTCGCACCACATACCGCCGAGCACCACCAAGCCTTTTGAAATATCATGTTGGATATGCGACACTTCGCCTTTGCGCACTCAACCAGCAGGCACTATCGATGAAATTTGTTTCAACCATCGCCGGCATCATTCTGTTCGTCCTGTTCTTCGGCTTCGCGCTGAAGAACACCCAGGAAGTCGAGCTCCATCTCTTCCTGGGCTACGTGCTGCGCGGGCCGCTCGTGCTGATGCTGCTGGCCTTCTTCATCGCCGGCGCCGCACTCGGCATCCTCGCACTGACGCCGACCGTGTTCCGCCAGCGCCGCCAGACCTCGCAGCACAAGAACACCATCCAGGCCCTGCAGAGCGCCGCCGGTACCGGCAACGCACAGCCGGCGCCGGATGTGGTGAACCCGGCGCAGAAACTGGCGCAATAAGCTGTTCAGACAGCGCACACAGAACAAGAACACATGGAATTCGAAATCTGGATGCTCCTCGGCATCCCATTCTTCTTCGGCCTGGGCTGGATCGCCGCCCGCGTCGACATCAAGGAACTGGTCTCCGAATCGCGCAGCCTGCCGCGCGGCTACTTCAAGGGCCTGAACTACCTGCTCAACGACCAGCCGGACAAGGCCATCGATTCCTTCATCGAGATCGTCAAGCTCGACCCGGAATCGGCCGACATGCACTTCGCCCTCGGCAACCTGTTCCGCCGCCGCGGCGAGATCGAGCGCGCCATCCGCGTCCACCAGAACCTGCTGGCGCGTCCCGACCTGCCGAGCGAGCAGAAGGCGCACGCGCAATATGAGCTGGGGATGGACTACCTGAAGGCCGGCCTGCTCGACCGCGCCGAGGAAACCTTCAACCTGCTGGTCGACACGCCCTTCGAGGTGCAGGCACGGCGCGCGCTGCTCGAGATCTACCAGCGCGAAAAGGAATGGCGCCGCGCGATCGACGTCGCGGTCGGTCTGCAGGAATCGGGCGCCGGCGCGCGCCAGAAGGAAATCGCCCAGTTCTATTGCGAGCTGGCCCAGGACGCCCTGGTGCACCTGCAGCCGAGCGATGCCATGCAGCTGCTGGAGAAGGCCCTGCAGGCCGACCGCTCCAGCGTGCGCGCCACCATCCTGATCGGCGACGCCCAGCTGGCCCAGGGCGATACCGAAGCGGCCCTGGTCACCTGGCGCCGCGTCGAACACCAGAGCGTCCCGCACGTGGCCCTGGTGGCGCAACGCCTGATGGACGGCTACCGCAAGGTGGGCCGGCCGCAGGAAGGCGTCAACCTGCTGCGCGCCTACCTGGCCGAAGCCTCGTCGATCGACCTGATCGAGGTGGTGTTCAAGGCCGTGATCGAACTCGACGGCGTGGAAGCTGCCAAACAACTGGTGATCGAGGAACTGCGCCGCAATCCGACCCTGCTGGGCCTGGACAAATTGCTGGAGGCACGCCTGATGGACGCCCCGGCCCACGTCTGGGAAGAGCTGTCGATGGTGAAGAACCTGGTGCAGCGCTACACCCAGAAGCTGGCGCGCTACCAGTGCAGCCACTGCGGCTTCAAGGCGCGCCAGTTCTACTGGCAGTGCCCGGGCTGCAGCCGCTGGGAAACCTACCCGCCGCGCCGCACCGAAGAACTGAATGTGATGAACTGACGCAGCAAACTTATGACCCATCCGATCCCGAGCCGCCTCCTGACGGCAGACAGCTTCCGCCGCGAGGCGGCCCCTGAACTCGCACGCGTGCGCCTGCTGGTGGTGGGCGACGTCATGCTCGACCGCTACTGGTTCGGCGACGTCTCGCGCATCTCGCCGGAAGCGCCGGTGCCGGTGGTGCGCATCGAGCGCCGCGAGGAGCGCCTGGGCGGCGCCGCCAACGTGGCGCGCAACGCCGCCGCACTGGGCGCGCATACCGGCCTGCTGGGCGTGACCGGCAATGACGAAGCGGGCGACGAAGTCGAGAAGCTCTTGAAGGGCGCCGGCATCCACAGCTACCTGAAGCGCGACGACGCGATCTCCACCATCATCAAGCTGCGCGTCATCGGCCGCCAGCAGCAGATGGTGCGCATCGACTTCGAGGATGCGCCCACCGAGACCGTGCTGCGCGACAAGCTCGACCAGTTCCGCGCGCTGCTGCCCGACTACGACGTCGTGATCCTGTCCGACTACAACAAGGGCGCGCTGGTGAACGTGGCCGAGATGGTGAAGGAAGCCCGCGCCGCCGGCAAGATCGTGTTGGTCGACCCCAAGGGCGACGATTTCTCGCCCTACCAGGGCGCCAGCATCCTGACCCCGAACCGCTCGGAACTGCAGCGCGTGGTCGGCGGCTGGAAGACCGAGGAGCAGCTGACCGCCAAGGCGCAGAACCTGCGGGTCGAGCTCGGACTGGAGGCGCTGCTCCTGACGCGCTCGGAAGAGGGCATGAGCCTGTACAGCGCCGACGAGGTGCTGCACGTGCACGCCGACGCGCGCGAAGTCTTCGACGTCTCGGGCGCGGGCGACACCGTCATCGCGACCCTGGCCGCGATGCTGGGCGCGGGCGCGCCGCTGGCCGAAGCCCTGGCCACCGCCAATCGTGCGGGCGGCATCGTGGTCGGCAAACTGGGGACGGCAACCGTCACGCGGGAAGAACTGTTCCCTGGTTGAGTTACGTCAAGCCAGGGCCGTCAACGGCGGCCCGGCAGCTTCGTTAGGGCAGGATGGATGGCGCCGCCGTCCATTTTGTGAACCTACGGAGAACCATCAATGATCAAGAAACTGATGCTTGCTGTTGCCGCGCTGGTCGCCTCGACCGGTATCGCCTTCGCCCAGGTGGACGTCAACAAGGCCGACGCGGCCGCATTGGACGGCCTCAAGGGCGTGGGGCCGAGCATGTCGAAGATGATCCTCGACGAGCGCGCCAAGGGCGAGTTCAAGGACTGGGCCGATTTCCAGGAGCGCATCAAGGGCGTGAAGGGCAAGAAGGCCATGAAGCTGTCCGAAGCCGGGCTGGTGGTGAACGGCAAGCCGATGGAGGCCGCGGCTGCCAAACCGGCCAAGGCGCAAAAGACGTCGGCCAAGGCGGATGCGAACGCCAAGCCTGCCGAGCAGAAAGCTGCGATGTAAACGGAAAAACCCGCGGCGACGCGGGTTTTTTACTGGTGCGCCGGCTTATTGGCGGATGCGGACGTCGATGTTCACTTGGGGATCGCGCCGGTCATAGCGGTCGTAGTCCGGGTAGTAGTTCGAGTTCGCCGGGTAGTAGCCTTGCTGCACGACCGGGCGCGCATAGCGACGGTCGTCATAGCGGTGGTCCGAATAATGGCGGTCCTGGCGCTTGCACTTGCGCTTTTCCTTGTAGTCGCCGTCCTTCTCCCATTTCCGTTCGACCTTGCAGTTGCCGTCCCAGTACTCCTGCTTGTACTCGCGGCCATGACGGCCGTCTTTCCATGAGTCTGCCAGGGCGACGGACGACACCGATGCAAGCGTAACCAACAAGAGTGACATGGCTGTTTTTTTCATGATGGGGCTCCCTGATCTGTATCGATCCATTCTAGGCGAGCCCGGCCGGTGTTCCGGTCCGATTGTGTTATGGAATGTTACGGCGCCGGCTGGCGCAGGATCTTCTCCATGGCCTTGCCCTTGGCAAGTTCATCAACCAGTTTGTCCAGGTAGCGGATCTTGCGCATCAAGGAATCTTCGACTTCTTCCACGCGGACGCCGCAGACGAGGCCCGTGATCAGCGCGCTGTTCGGGTGCATACATGGCGCCTCGTCGAAAAAGGTCTTGAAACTGCTTTCCTGCTCGAGTTGCCGCTTCAGTCCGGCAGCGTCATAACCCGTCAGCCAGCAAATGATTTGGTCGACTTCTTCCTTCGTTCTTTGCTTCTTTTGCGCCTTCTCGATGTACATCGAATACACCTTGGCGAATGCTGTCCCGAATATGCGGTGCTCAGGCATGTGATTCTTTCCTCATTGGAGGTGACGATAGACACTTACGTCAAAAATAATTGCTACGCAGGCAATGAAGATGTCGTTTTCCTACAAGTAATTGATGAATTTGAGCAAAATTACAAGGCACGTGTTATATTTACTCGTTGCTATTTGGAAATAGTCCCGGCTCCCCGAGGCGCCGGTCCGTCCTGTCCATCACTTCGTCATGAACAAAAAATCCCTCACCATCGGCATGCGCCTGACTGCCGGCTACGGCGCCGTTTTCTTCCTCATGATCGTCCTGACGGCGCTGGCAATCAGCCGCGTCGGCGACATCGGCCGTGTCCTCAACCATATCAACGACGTCAACAATGTCAAGCAGCGTTACGCGATCAATTTCCGGGGGAGCGTGCATGACCGCGCGATCGCTCTGCGCGACGTCGTACTGACCGCCGATCCGGCCGGTGCCGCGGCGCCGGTGAGCCTGATCAAGACCCTGGACGACAACTATGCGCGCTCGGCGCAGCCCATGGACAAGCTGTTCCAGGACCTGGACGGAATCCTGCCGGCCGAGAAGGATGCCCTGGCGGCGATCAAGGAGCAGGAGCGCCGTGCCAAGCCGCTGATCGAGCGCGTCATCGCATTGCACGCCGCCGGCCAGGGGCAGGAAGCCGCAGCGCTGCTGTCGCAGGCGGCGGCGCCGGCCTTCGTGGACTGGCTCGCGAGCATCAACACCTTCATTGACCTGCAGGAAAAACTGAACAACGAGCAGGCGGCCGGCGCGCGCGCGATGGCTTCGGGATTCCTCGGATGGATGACCTTGCTGTGCCTGGGCGCGATCGCGGTCGGCGCGGCAGGTGCGTGGTACATCGCACGGGGCCTGCTGCGCCAGCTCGGCGGCCAGCCGGACTATGCGGCGTCGATCGTCGCCGCCATCGCTGCGGGCGACCTGGGCGTGAAGATCGATACCGCGCCAGGCGATCGCGGCAGCCTGCTGTTCGCCATGAAGGGCATGCGCGACAGCCTGGTCGCCATCGTCGGGCAGGTGCGTAAGGGCACGATGAGCATTGCCAGCGTGTCGACCGAGCTCGCGGACGGTAACCGCGATCTCTCCAGCCGTACCGAGCGCCAGGCCAGCACGCTGGAAGCGACCGCCGCTTCGGTCGAGCAGCTCACCGCGACCGTGCGCCAGAATGCCGACAACGCGCGTCAGGCCAATGCGCTGGCCGAATCCGCGTCGGCAGTCGCGGTGCGTGGCGGTTCCGTCGTGTCCCAGGTGGTCGAAACGATGGCATCGATCAACGATTCGTCGAAGAAGATCGTGGACATCATTGGCGTGATCGATGGCATCGCCTTCCAGACCAATATCCTGGCGCTGAATGCCGCAGTCGAAGCAGCGCGCGCAGGGGAGCAGGGCCGTGGCTTCGCGGTGGTGGCAAGCGAAGTGCGCAACCTGGCGCAACGCTCCGCCGCAGCGGCCAAGGAAATCAAAGGGCTGATCGGCAGCTCGGTCGAGCGTGTCGAAGCAGGTGCGCGCCAGGTGGACGAAGCCGGCGCGACCATGAAGGACATTGTCCATTCCGTGCGCCGCGTGACCGATATCATGGCGGAGATCACGCACGCCAGCGGCGAGCAGAGTGCCGGCATCGGCCAGGTCAATGAGGCCATCGGCCAGATGGACGAGGCCACCCGCCAGAACGCGACCCTGGTGCAGGAAGCCACGACGGCGGCGGCCTCGCTGGAGGCGGAAGCGGAGCGCCTGGCCCGGGTCGTGAGCGTGTTCCGCCTCGACGAGGCCAGGGACGGCGCGCCCCCACGGCCGGCACAGCTGGCGATCGCCGGGCACTGATCACGAGGGCTGCTGCAGCGCGTGGGCCACACCCATCGCGCTGCATGCATCTCATGCAACGTAGGCAGGTCACGCGACATCTAATGTCAGTAAGGCAAACCACTCAAACCTGACACAAGGAGCACACCATGAACTTCCTGTCGCACAAAATGATCGCCGCCGCCATGGCGGGCGCATTCACCCTGGCCAGCGCGGCCGCCCTGGCCCAGGCCGCGCCCGACGATGCGCAGATCGCCGGCATCGTCGTCGCGGCGAATACCGTCGATATCGATGCGGGCAAGCTTGCCCAGAAGATGACGAAGAACGCCGAAGTCCGGGCATTCGCGAAGCAGATGGTGACCGATCACTCAGGCGTCAACAAGCAGGCCGTGGCGCTGGTAACCAGGCTCAAGGTGACGCCGCAGGACAGTGAGCTGAGCAAGAGCCTGACACAAGGCGGAAACGAGAACCTCGCCAAGCTCAAAACGCTCAAGGGCAAGCAATTCGACAGGGCATACGTACAGCACGAAGTCGTTTACCATCAGGCCGTGATCGATGCACTGGACAAGACCCTGATCCCGCATGCGAAACACCCCGAGCTGAAGGAAACGCTGGTCAAGGTACGGCCGGCATTCGTCGCCCACCTCGAACACGCCAAGCACCTCGAGGCTGCGCTCAAATAGGGAGGCTGCCATGTGGCTGCGCGAAACAATGAGCCTGGCGGCAGTGCTCCTGCTGCTGGCGCCGGCAATGGCGGTACGCGCGGCCCCGGCCGTGCACACCGTCGTGATCGACGGCATGCGCTTCATCCCCGAGACGCTGGAAGTCAGGCGCGGCGACACGGTCATCTGGCGCAACAAGGATCCTTTTCCCCACACCGCCACCGCCATTGCCAGCGGCGGCGGACCGGCCTCGCCGAACATCGCCGCCGGGGAGAGCTGGAAGTTCAAGGCGACAAAGAAGGGCCGCCATGACTACCTGTGCACGCTGCACCGCACGATGAAGGGGAAGCTGGTCGTCAAATGAGGAAACCGATCGATGGAATTGCACGCCGAGTATGACCCGAAGCAGGCCAGCGGACAGGCGCTCATGGCCATGGTGGCGGCCGGCGACCAGGGCGCCTTCGAAGTGTTGATGCGCAAGCACAACCAGCTTCTGTTCCGCACCGCGCGCAGCATCGTGCGCGACGAGGCGGAGGCGGAAGACGTGGTCCAGGAGGCCTACCTGCTGGCCTACCGCAAGGCCGCCGGCTTCCGCGGCGAGGCCAACCTGTCGACCTGGCTGGTGCGCATCGTCGTCAACGAAGCGAGCGGACGGCTGCGCAAGCAGCGGCGCCGGGCCGACATCATCCAGCTGGTGCCGGGCGGGGATGGCCTTGATGAGGAGGAGGGCAGCATGGACGACGCATTCGGCGCAGCGCCCGAAGCACCCGACGAAGCTGCGCTGCGCGCCGAAGCGCGCAGGCTGATCGAGGCACGCATCGACGCCTTGCCCGACAAGCTGCGCACGGTGTTCGTGCTGCGCGCCATCGAGGACCTGTCGGTGCAGGAGACGGCGGAGGCCTTGGGCATTCCCGACGTCACGGTGCGCAGCCAGTTCTTCCGTGCCCGCGGCCTGTTGCGCGAAGCGCTGGCGCGCGACTTCGACAATGCGGCAGCGTCGGCCTTCTCCTTCGACGGGGAGCGCTGCGACCGCATCGTGGCGGGCGTGCTGGCACGCCTGCCATGTATTGACTGACACCAAGCAATTCGCATGAGAAGATGTGCTTGTCATCTGCACTTCACAAACCAGAAAGGTACTCATGCCTCACGCCCGCATCTCATCCTCCCTGCTGGCCGCACTGCTCGCCGTTACCGCCGCGTCTGTTACCACTGCGGTAGTCGCCGCACCCGCAACGCCGGCCACCCCGGCAGCGCCCGACCTCAAGCGCCAGCAGCCCCAGATCAACAAGATCCTCGCCGACATCTCACCCAAGCGCATGGAAGCCTATGTCGCCAAGCTGGTGAGCTTCGGCACCCGCCACACGATGTCGGAAACCGAATCGGAGACGCGCGGCATCGGCGCGGCCCGCCGCTGGATCAAGGCCGAACTGGAACGCTGCGGCGCCGGCACGCCGCTGCAGGTTTCGTTTGATAGCCACATCGCCCCGGTGTCGGCACGCATTTCGCGCCCGACCGAGATCGTCAATGTGGTCGCCACCCTGCCGGGTACCCAGGAAGCCGCGAAGGACCGCATCTACGTGGTCAGCGGCCACTACGATTCGCGCGTCAGCGACGTGATGAACTACACCGCCGACGCCCCGGGCGCCAACGACGACGCCTCCGGCACCGCGGCCACCATGGAACTGGCCTGCGTGATGGCCAAGCACAAATTCGACGCCACCATCGTCTTCATGGCGGTGGCGGCCGAAGAGCAGGGCTTGCTGGGCGCCCGCCACTGGGCCACCCAGGCACGCCAGAAAAACCTGAACATCGCCGGCATGTACACCAACGACATCATCGGCAGCTCGCGCGCCGACAATGGCAAGGTGGACAACAAGCAGGTGCGCCTGTTCTCGCAGAGCATTCCCGCGACCAAGGAAATGAGCGAGGCCGTGCGCCAGCTGGTGGCCACCGGCGGCGACAGCGATTCGCTCTCGCGCCAGCTGGCCCGCCATACCAAGGAGCAGGGCGAGCGCTACGTGAAGGGCTTCAAGGTCTCGGTGATCCACCGCGCCGACCGTTACCTGCGTGGCGGCGACCACATGCCTTTCCTGGAGCAGGGTTACGCGGCGCTGCGCTTCACCGAGCCGGCCGAGGACTTCGCGCACCAGCACCAGGACCTGCGTACCGAAAACGGCAAGGTCTATGGCGACATGATCGAGTTTAATGATTACGACTACATCGCCAAGGTGACCAGGGTGAACGCCGCGGCGCTGGCATCGCTGGCACTGGCTCCGGCCGCGCCGCAGAACGTCAAGCTGCGCACCGACAGGCTGACCAATGATTCGACCCTGGTGTGGCAGGCAAACGCCGAACCGGACGTGGCGGGCTACCGCGTCGTCTGGCGCGAGACCACCGCCTCCGACTGGCAGGGCGCCAAGTGGGTCGGCAATGTCACCGAGGCGACCATCGACCTGTCGAAGGACAATGTGTTCTTCGGCGTGCAGGCAGTCGACAAGGACGGCAACGTGAGCGTCGCCACCTATCCGCTGCCGCAACGCTGATCCGGCAGCGCCTGGGCCGGCCCGCCGGGGCCGGCCCAATACGCCTCCTTGCTGTCCGGATTAGAATAGCGGTTTAGGAAATCGCGAGAGAGCAAGGAATGGCTTACAAGACCATCGAAGACACGATCGGCAATACCCCGCTGGTACGCCTGGTGCGCCTGCCCGGCGCCGATGCGGCGGCCCGCAACAACATCATCCTCGGCAAGCTCGAAGGCAACAATCCGGCCGGCTCGGTGAAGGACCGTGCCGCCATGTCGATGCTGCGCGGCGCCGAAGAGCGCGGCCAGATCAAGCCGGGCGACACCCTGATCGAAGCCACCAGCGGCAACACCGGCATCGCGCTGGCCATGGCGGCCGCCATCCGCGGCTACAAAATGGTGCTCCTGATGCCGGACAACCTGTCGATCGAGCGCCGCCAGAGCATGGCGGCCTATGGCGCGCAGATCATCCTCACCCCGAAATCGGGCGGCATGGAATACGCACGCGACATGGCCGAGCAGATGCAGAAGAACGGCGAGGGCATCATCCTCGACCAGTTCGGCAACCAGGACAACCCGCGCGCCCACTACGAGAGCACCGGTCCGGAAATCTGGCGCGACACCGAAGGCCGCGTCACCCACTTCGTCAGCGCCATGGGCACCACCGGCACCATCATGGGCGTGTCGCGCTACCTGAAGGAGCAGAATCCGGCGGTGCGCATCGTCGGCGCCCAGCCTGAAGAAGGCTCGTCGATCCCGGGCATCCGCAAGTGGCCGGAAGCCTACCTGCCGAAGATCTACGACAAGGCACGCGTGGACCAGGTGGAACCGGTGAGCCAGGCCGCGGCGGAACAGATGGCGCGCCGCCTGGCGGCCGAAGAAGGCATCTTCTGCGGCATCTCGGCCGCCGGCGCCTGCGAAGTGGCGCTGCGCATCTCCCAGACCGTCGAGAACGCGACCATCGTGTTCGTCGTGTGCGACCGCGGCGACCGCTACCTGTCGACCGGCGTGTTCCCCGCCTGAGCTTCAGCGCGCCGCCAAATAAAAAAGCCATCCTGAGGGATGGCTTTTTACTATGTGCAACTTTTGACGCGCCCGGAAGCAGCGCCAACGCGGCGCTTCCCGCGCCACGCGACGATTACGCTTCTTTCGGAGCGGCGCCTTCTTTCGGCTTGAACTGCTTGTCGCTGATGCGGAACTTGGCGCGGCGGTCACCCATGAGGTAGCGCAGGTCGCGGATCGACAGGTCGCTCACTTCGTGCATGCGGATCAGCAGCGAGGCGCCGACCGGCAGGCGGTGGTGGCGGATCTTCGAGATCACCGGTGGTGCGACTTCCAGCGCGCGCGACAGGGCAGCGTCGTTCTTCAGGCGCAGGTTCTCGATCAGGGTGTCGAGCAGGCGGTTCGGGTTGTACTGCAGGAGCTCATCGGACTCCGAATCGCTATTCATATCAATGCCGACTTGGTTTGTCATGATTCAATATCCTATTTTGGGTTGGGCGGAGCCCCATGCGGCCCTCGGCTCCAGGCTTCGGTATTATTTCGTAATTTTCTATTCAATTGTACAACTAATTTCTTATCTGATACTTAATGGCAATAAAAATCAGATGAACTCATTCAGGATTGTTGTCTTATCGCAACAATAGCCTCAATGCAATTCTCTCATAATCTCACTGAAATATTAATTGTTTTTTGGTTAATCACCAGTGTATAGGCAAGGGGGATTTAGTGCCGCACGGTATGAAAAACACTGACAGATTTGCAAGAAAGACGGGGGTATGACGGGAGGGAGGATGTTTCTACAGAGAATCTGCACGAAACCACCCTATACCCCCGGGGGGTATGGGGCTGCCGAGGCCGGCCAGGAAGGAAGAAAAACCGGGAAAGCAGTTACAAATCGATACAAACTTTCCTGCGGGGCAATGCTCAGCCGCCGCGTGAAGCACGCACGGCGCGACCAAGCTCGATCACCGACATCGCATAGAAGTAACTGCGGTTGTATTTCGTGATGGCAAAGAAGTTGTCGTTCGCCACCCAGTACTCGGTCGGCTCGGCGCCGTTCTGCAGGTCGACCAGCCCGTACGGCCGCTCCGCAGGCAAGGCGGCCTCGGTGACGACGCCGGCCGCGCGCAGCTCTTCGGGGCGCAGGGTCGCTGCCAGCCCGCGCTCGAGCAGCGGCTCCCAGGCCTGGCTCGGCGAGACCTCGGCCGGGGTGGCCGGATTGCCGCGGTATTCCGGGTTCCAGCCATGCTGGATCAGGAAATTGGCGACGCTGCCGATCGCATCTTCCGGCGAATTGCGCAGGTCGATCTGGCCATCCGCATTGAAATCCACGCCGTACTTCAGGATATTGCCGGGCATGAATTGCGGCATGCCGACTGCGCCCGCGAAGGAACCCAGCAGCGAGAACGGATCGATCTTGTGCTCACGGGCGAACAACAGGGTCTGCGCCAGTTCGCTGCGGAAGAAGGCCATGCGGCTGCTGCGGTTCGGCGTCTCGGGGTAGGCGAAAGCGAGCGTCGCCAGGGTGTCGAGCACGCGGAACTTGCCGGTATCGCGGCCGTAGATGGTCTCGACCCCGATGATGCCGACAATGATCTCGGCCGGCACGCCGTACGCCGCTTCCGCGCGCGCCAGCGTCTCGGCGTTCTCGTTCCAGAAGCGCACGCCGGCGGCGATGCGGATCGGCTCGATGAAGCGCGCGCTGTAGGCCTGCCAGTTCTTCGGCTTGCCCGGCGGCGCCGGCTTGACCAGCTGTACCGCCGAATCGATGAAGCGCGCCTGGCCAAACAGCGATTCCAGCCAGGCGCGGTCGAAGCCGTGCTGCGCGCTCACGTCGTCCATGAACGCGCGCACCGCCTGCCATTCCAGGAAGTTGTGGTGTTCGCCGTCGTAGTCGATCACGGCCGCCGCCGGGGCGGCCTTCAGCACCCGGGTCGACTTGATGGAGACGCGCTTGCCAGCCTTGCCTGCGGCCTTGGCCTTCCTGGCTTTGTTGGCTTTGGCCTTGGACTTGGCAGGGCTGGACGCGGCGTGCGGATCCTTCGCGGCGGCGAGCGCCTGCCCGGCCGGGGCAAAGGCGATTGCCAGCGCGGCAAACAGGGGAACGATCGATTTCATCTGACTTGCGACAGTAATCTCTTCAAGGTAGCGGCCAGCTGCCGGGTGGCCGCTTGATGGGGCCCGGGCTGGGGCGGCGCATAGCGCCAGGCGCTAAAGCGGCGCAAGAACTCGGCGGCGGCTTCGCGTGATGGCGGCACCAGCTGTTGCGAGGCCGCGATCCGGGCCGCATAGGCGGTGGGCCCTTCGTCCGCTGCACGTGCCAGGCCCAGTTGGGCAAGACGCTTGCATAGGGAAGAGTATACCGCCTCGATCGGATCAATTTCCCTACGGAGATAGAAAATTCTGCCCAGAAGCAACACTCCGGCGCCAAGCATGATCAAGCCGGCAACGCGCCAGCCGGCCAGGCTCGCGCCCAGCTCTTGCAGGAAGCCGCGCTGGCGTTCGGGCGTGTAGTTCAGCACCCACTGGTTCCAGCCGTTGTTGATGGCGCCGAAGGCATTGCGCATGCGTCCCAGCAGCGAATCGGCGCCGGGCTCGAACAGGGACAGGCCGCGCAGGGCATCGATGCCGAACGGGGCCGGCCGCTCGACCGCGGCGGCGAGGTTGCGGCGTATCCGCTCCGGCGCCACGGCGGCGGTCGGGTCGACCCGTATCCAGCCGCGCCCGCGCAGCCAGACTTCGGCCCAGGCATGGGCATCGGACTGGCGCACCGTGACGTAGCCGTCGAGCGGATTGGCTTCGCCGCCCTGGTAGCCGGTGACCACGCGCGCCGGGATGCCGGCCGCGCGCATCAGGAACACGAAGGCGCCCGAATAATGCTCGCAGAAGCCGGCCCGGGTCGAGTACAGGAATTCGTCGACCGAATGGCGGCCCAGCAGCGGCGGCTCGAGCGTGTAGCTGTAGGGCTGCTCGCGGAAGCGGCGCAGCACCAGCGCGATGCGGCGTGCCGGCAGCGGCTCCTTGCGCAGCGCCAGGCCGGCGGCCAGCGCCTGCGGGTTGTAGCCGTAGGGGAGCAGCAGCCACTGGTTCGGGTCGTCGAGCGCCTCGCGCCCGTCCAGCGCATAGTCCGGATAGGAGATCATCCGGTAGCGCACCCGCTCCGCCAGGGGGCGGTCGGTGCTCAGCTCGAACTGGTGCGAGACGCTGGCGCGGTAGCCCGGCAGCTCCGGCATGTGGCCGGCCATCTCGAGCGTGAACAGCCAGCGCGTCTCGGACGGCTCCAGCGTGATCTCGTAGCGCTGCGCCGGTCCGCGCACGCTCAGCGAGGTGCCGGACCGGGTGGCGATCGAGCCGCCGCGGGTCCAGGCCCTGCCGTCGAAGGCATCCAGCACCAGCCCGCGCCAGTACAGCTGTTCCTTGGGCGGCACCGGTCCTTCGAAGCGCACCCGGAAGGCCGGCTCGTCCGACATGGCCAGGCTCGACATCTCCCCCGGCGCCATGCGCTCCGACAGGCCGGACTTGCCGCCGCTGCCGGCGCCGCCCGGCATGCCCCACAGCGGGCTGCCCAGGCGTGGGAACACGAAGAACAGCACGACCGCGATCGGCGCCGCGAACAGCAGCATCCTGGCCCCCATCGCCAGGCGTGCGCGCAAGGACGGCACGGTAGCGGTGAACTGGAAGGACATCTGGGTGGTGAGCAGGGCCAGTACCGCCGCCACCATCAGCACGGCGGTGCCGATGCCCTGGGCGTAGAAGAAGTTGGTGAGCACCAGGAAGATGCACAGGAAGATCACGACATAGAGGTCGCGCCGCGCGTGCATCTCGAGCATCTTGAAGGCGACCAGCAGCACCAGCATGGCGACCCCGGCGTCGCGCCCGATCAGGGTCTGGTAGCTGAACTGGATGCCGGCCATGGCCGCCACCGCGATCGGCAGCAGCACCAGGGTGGACGGCATGCGCTTGCCGCGCAGCGTGACCGCGGCGCGCCAGGCCAGCGTCGCCGCGCACAGCAGGGACACCCACAGCGGCAGGTGGGCCGTGTGCGGCGCCAGCACCAGCACCGCACTGCCCAGAAGGAGGAGGGTATCGGCCTTGTCCCTTGGGAGTGAATTCAGGAACTTCATGCCGGCTCCCTGGCGCCGTACAGCGCCAGCGCGCGCAGGCAGGCCGCCTGGTGGGCGGCGCCCTTGCCGGCGTCGTAATGGAGGGTGCCGAGGCGGAAGGCGTAGGGCAGGGCGCGCTGTTCGGCATCCAGCACCCAGCGCGTCATGCGCGACAGGCGCAGCTCGAGGTCGAGCTGGACGGGCAAGAGGGCGAAGTCGAGTACCAGCTCGTCGCCCACGCCGCCTTCGAAATGCTTGGTGACGAGCTGGCCGCCCAGCGCCGGGTCGAGCCGCGCAATCTGGCGCCAGGCCAGCTGGCGCGGCGAGTCGCCCGCCTGGTAGCTGCGCACGCCGGCGAAATCGTCATGGCCGCCGGCCCGGCCGCTGCCGACGGCGTTGCCGCTCACCGGCAAGGGCGGCGCGCCTTCTTCCGGGCGCGGGTAGACCAGGGCCCGGGTGGCGGGACGCCAGTAGCTCCAGGCGCGGAACAGGCCGAGCGGGAAGCTGGTGGACAGCAGCACGCGCGCCGGCTGCAGCCAGCCGCGCGCGGCCGTGGGTACCCCCAGCAGCACGCTGGCGCTGCCGTGGGCGGCGATGTCGGTGACGTGGCGCTGTTCAGCTTTCCTGCCCGTGTCCGCGAAATCGATCCGGACGCCGTAGCGTGCCAGCGCGCTGCGGTTGGCGAGGTGCAGCTCGAACTGCGCTTCCTGGCCGGCGAAGACCGCCGGCACGCGGCCCTGCTGCAGGGCCAGGTGGGCCAGGTTGCGGTAGGTGAAGACCATGTCCACCAGCGCGCAGGACAGGACCAGGAAGCTCAGTGCGAAGCCCAGGCCGAGGCTGTAGTTGATGGAACCGATCAGGAGCACCAGCACCAGCACGGCGAAGCCGAGGCCGGCGCGGGTGGGCAGGATGAAGACGCGGCGCTGGCTCAGCACCACTTCGCCGGCGTCCAGCGTGCCGCGGCGCGGCAGCCACTTGCCGGTGGTGCGCCGCAGCCAGCCCCTGAATCCGCCCGAAGCCCCGCCCGCCATCTAGACCGGCACCGCTTTCTGCAGTTGCAGCACGAGGTCGCGGCTGGCCAGCGCCTGGCCGTGCGCCGCCTTGAGCGGGCGCAGGCGGTGCGCGCAGACCGGCACCAGCACCGCCTGGATGTCTTCGGGGATTACGTGGTCGCGGCCCTCGAGCGCGGCCCAGGCGCGGCCGGCCTGCAGCAGCGCGATCGCGGCGCGCGGCGACAGGCCCTCGGCGAACAGGCCGTTCTGGCGCGAGGCCTGGGCCAGCGCCTGCACGTAGCTGACCAGCGAGGCCGAGGCGTGGACTTCCTTGAGCGCGCGCTGGGCCTGGGCCAGCTGCTCCGGCTGCATCGCCGGCTCCAGGGCCCGCAGCATGGCGCGCCGGTCCTCGCCCATCAGCAGCGCGCGCTCGGCGGCGGCATCCGGGTAGCCCAGCGACAAGCACATCAGGAAGCGGTCGAGCTGCGACTCGGGCAGCGGGAAGGTGCCGACCTGGTTGGCCGGGTTCTGGGTGGCGATCACGAAGAAGGGTTCGGGCAGGGCGCGGGTGACGCCGTCGGCGCTGACCTGGCGCTCTTCCATGGCTTCGAGCAGGCCGGACTGGGTCTTGGGCGTGGCGCGGTTGATCTCGTCGGCCAGCAGCACCTGGGTGAAGATCGGGCCGGGATGGAACACGAAGCCGTTGGTCTCGCGCTCGTACACCGAGATGCCGGCCACGTCGGCCGGCAGCAGGTCGCTGGTGAACTGGACCCGGTTGAACTTCAGGCCGAGCGAGATCGCCAGCGCGTGCGCCAGCGTGGTCTTGCCGACGCCGGGCAGGTCTTCGAGCAGCAGGTGGCCGCCCGCCAGCAGGCAGGTCAGGGCCAGGCGGACCTGCTGGTCCTTGCCGACCACGACCTGGCTGACCTGGCGTGCGGCGGCATGCAGTTGATTGAACATGGTTGGGTTCCGGTGAACTGTTCGGAGCGGAGCCGGGCGCTCCCATGGTAGATTAGCGCCATTGGCAAGCTTTATACTCCGTCGGCAACAAGCCTTGGGTCGATTCTATGCGAGAACGGCCGCCGAGGTGCGCTATGGATGAGCAGGCACGGAACCAGTACACACGCGAGCACGATGAGCACAGCAATCTACAGCCACCCCGACTGCCTGAAGCACGAGATGGGCGAGTGGCACCCCGAATCGCCGGCGCGGCTGCAGGCGATCGACGACCAGCTGATCCTGGCCCGCCTGGACGGCCTGCTCGAGCAGCGCAGCGCGCCGCTCGCCGACCTGGCCGACGTCCTGCGCAACCACACGCCCGGCGCGCTGGCGCTGGTGCGCGACCACGTGCCGGCCGCCGGCGACTACTATCCGCTCGACGGCGATACCATCCTCTGTCATGACAGCTACCGCGCGGCGTTGCGCGCGGCCGGCGCGGCGGTGGCGGCGACCGACGCCGTGATCGCGGGCGAGATCGACAACGCCTTCTGCTCGGTGCGCCCGCCGGGGCACCATGCGACGCCGACCGAACCGATGGGGTTTTGCTTCTTCAATAACGTCGCGATCGCGGCGCGCCACGCGATGGAGGTGCATGGGCTGGAGCGCGTGGCCATCGTCGACTTCGACGTCCACCACGGGAACGGCACCGCGGACGCCTTCCGCAATGACCCGCGGGTGCTGATGGTGAGCCTGTTCCAGCATCCCTTCTATCCCTACTGCGACCCCGAGCCGATCACGGCCACCAGCGTCAACGTGCCGGTGCCGGCCATGTGCGACGGCGAGGCGGTGCGCAAGCTGGTCCTCGACTACTGGCTGCCGGCGCTGCACGCGCACCAGCCGCAGATGATCTTCATCTCGGCCGGTTTCGACGGCCATCGCGAGGACGACATGGGCGGTATTGGACTGCTCGAGGCCGACTATGCCTGGATCACGCGCCAGGTGATGGCGGTTGCCAAACAATATGCGCAAGGGCGCATCGTCAGCTGCCTCGAGGGCGGCTATGCACTGTCGGCATTGGGACGCAGCGTGGTGGCGCACCTGAAGGTGCTGGCCGAGCTCGAGTAGCTTTCGCAGCCCGGCGCGGAACGCAGTTCCGTTTCACCGCTCTAAGTCTCCACATGACAAAAAGGAGAACAAGGTGAAACCATTTCGGACTTTCTGCGCGCTCTGTCTGTTCCTCGTATCCGGCCTGGCAGCCGCCGCCAACTACACGCTCTGGATCAACGGCCGCGCCGGCGGCGCCGTGGGCGCCATCGGCAACTACAAGGACTTCAGCTACTGGGGACCGTCCTCGACGCCCGCCGGCGTCAACAAGAAGGCCGTCAACTGGGATGGCCGCAGCAGCATCGCCGCGCAGAGCGGCAGGGTGCGGGATGCGCTCGACTGCTTCTGCACCGGCACCAACTGGTGCTACATCGTCACCTACAGTGCCGGCGACCTGATGATGGGCTATACGCTGGCCAACTACGGCGGCTCGGCGCGCCTGAAGAAGAACGCCAGCCCGAACAGCAGCGGCGTGTGCGGCAACAGCGACGGGACTGCGCAGACCGGCTGGAACATCAAGTGGGTGCGCGCCGCCGCCGGTGCGGCCGGCGGTTCGGAGCTGTCGGATGCCGGTTCCTGGACCACTTCCGAACCGCTGGTGCAGGACCTCCGGACCACCACCGCGCGCGCGATGTACAACCACAACGACACGCGCAACGTCTGGTTCTACATGTACGCGGGCGCCAGGGGCACCGCCTACTCCTTCATCCTGCCGGGACAGGACGACGAGGTGGTCGCCTACCACAGCGCGGGCGGCGTCTCCGGCAGTTCGGGCGGCTCCTACTGCAATCCGGGGGACTGGTTCTGCAATGACCTGACCTACGGCACCGCCAACAACCAGGGCGGCCGCGCCAAGTGGAGCTACCACTCGGTCTTGTTCCGGGATGATGGCGAGGACTACAGCCACTACTTGAACGGCAACTGGGGCGGGATCACCGGCGTCGTGCGCAATGCCGTGGTGGGCAGTGCCCTTTAAGTCGAAAAAACCGCTGGTCGGGCTGGGCGTGGCGCTTGCCGTCGCGCTGGCCCTGTGGCTCGGGCGCGGCGAGCGCGAGGCGGCGCCGCAGCCCGCCTCGCGTCCGCCGCCGTCCGGGCCGCAATTCTTCGGCCAGGTGACTTCAAACCAGGGCCTGGCGATCCCGGACGAGCGCGCCGAAAGGCGCCGCCAGCTGATCGAGAACGTGCAGCTGACCGACCACAGCTATTGCAGCTACCGCGAGGGCAGCAAATACCCGATGGAGTCGCGTCCGGCCGCGCAGAACCCGGACCAGCTGCACCCGAACCAGCCCGTCACCGAGATGAACCCGATGCGGCTCGAAGGCGGCGGCAGCAACACCCAGGTGTTCCTGCAGACCTCGCAGTCGCGCGTCTACCTGGCCGCCGGCGAAGCGGCCGCGTTTTCACTGCGCGCGGTGGACGCCCAGGGCGCCACCGTGCCGGTCGTGATCACGCGTGCGGTGGCGGCAGGGATGACCTACGGCGCCAGCCGCCCGACGCCGCAGGTGGCCGTGCCCTTCGCGGACGATGGCGGCGGCGCCGACCCGGTGGCCGGCGACCATGCCTTCGCCGGCATCCTGGCGCCTAGCCAGACCGGCCTGGCCGGCTTCCACGGCACCATCCGCACGGAAGTACGCTACAGCGCGGGAGGGCGCAAGGGCTTCGCCCTGTTCGACGTGGTTTACACGCCGGTGCTGCCGGCCAGCTGGACCGGCCAGGTGCGCGAAGGGCTCGACCAGGGCTCGCTGGCCTTCTACCTGGGCCTGGACGTGCGCCAGCCCGGCCGCTACGTGGTCAGCGGCCGGATCGACGATGCGCGCGGCCGGCCTTTTGCCCTGGCCACCTTCAACGAGGTGCTCGGGGTAGGCGCGCGCGAGGTGAAACTGACGGTATTCGGCAAGCTGATGACGGATGGCGCGCCGGCGCTGCCCCTCCGGCTGCGCGACGTCGACGGCTACCTGCTGCGCGAAAACGTCGACCCCGACCGCCTGCTGCTGCCGCGCCTGGAAGGGCAGGTGTTCGCCAGCCGCACCCAGTCCCTGAAGGGTGTGTCGGATGCGGAATGGGAGAGCGAAGAGCGTGCGCGCTACCTGGCGGAATACGGGAAGGACCGCGCGGCCGCCAGGGAACAGCTGGCCGCCTTCGATCCGGGCCAGCCGCTGCCGCCGAGCGCCTGCCGCTGAGAACGCTCAGGCCGCCGTCGCGCCTTCGCGCAGGACGGACCGTACCGCATGCGCCAGCTCGTCGCGGCCATACGGCTTGCTCAGCAGGCTGACGCCTTCGGCGAGCTTGCCGTCGTGGATCACGGCATCTTCGGTATAGCCCGAAGTGAACAGCACGCGGATCGCCGGATGGGCGGCGCGCGCCAGTTCGGCCAGCCGGGTGCTGCTGGTGGCGCCCGGCATGATCACGTCGGTGAACAGCAGGTCGATGCGCGCATGCTGTTCCAGCACCGTGCGCGCCTCGTCGGCACTGGCGGCGCTCAGGATGCGGTAGCCGAGCCCCGACAGCATGGCGCTGACGTTGGCGCGGATCTCGGCTTCGTCGTCCACGACCAGCACGGTTTCGCTGCCGCCCACCGCCTCGCCCGGCTGGGCGGGCTTCTTGTCGACCGCCGATGCCGGCGTGCGCGGCAGCAGGATGACGATGGTGGCGCCCTGGCCCGCTTCGCTCTCGATGTCGATCTGGCCGCCGCTCTGCTTGACGAAGCCGTAGACCATGCTCAGGCCGAGGCCCGTTCCCTTGCCGACTTCCTTGGTCGAGAAGAAGGGCTCGAAGGCGCGCTGCCTCACTTCCGGCGTCATGCCGCAGCCGGTGTCGGCGAAGCTGATGCGCACCGCCTCGCCGTCCGCCCCCACCAGGTTGCGTACGCCGATCGTCAGGCGGCCGCTTCCTTCCATGGCGTCGCTCGCATTCAGGGTCAGGTTGAGGATGGCGTTTTCCAGCTGCTGCGGATCGACGATCACGTTCCAGGCATCGGCATCGATCTGCAGGTCGATGTCGATACGCTCGCCGACGGCGCGCTTGAGCAGCACGTCCATGTTGGACAGCACTTGGGCCAGGCTGGTCGGCGCCGGCTGCAGCGGCAGCTTGCGCGCGAAGGACAGCAGCTGCGAGGACAGGCGGGCGCCGCGCCGCACCGCATCCTGGGCCGAGGCGCAGCGCGGCAGGATCTTCTCGTTCCCGGCCGCGAACATCTTGATCAGGTCGAGGTTGCCGTTGATGATGTGCAGGACGTTGTTGAAGTCATGCGCCACGCCGCCGGTGAGCTTGCCGACCGCTTCCAGCTTCTGTGCGTGCAGCAGTGCGTCGCGCGCCTCTTCCAGCGAACGGGTGCGTTCGGCGACCAGGGACTCGAGGTGCAGCTGGTGGTGCTCCAGCTCGACCTTGGCGGCGGCCAGCTCGCCGGCATTCAGCGCGGCGTTCAGGTAGACCCGGTTCACTTCCTTCATGTACAGCGCCAGCATCACCAGCGCCGATACCAGCGCATTGATGCGGCCGACGTACCAGCCAATCGACAGGCGCGCGCCGCCGGCCATGGTGATGGCATTGTCGATGGCGAGGGCGAACATGGCCACGCCGAGCCAGGCACTGATCGGCGTGGCGAAGCGGGTCGCGCGCCACAGCATGAACAGCGCCAGCATGACGATGGCCTGGATCAGCGGCGCATAGCCGGTGCGGGTGATGGCGCTGAAATCGCCGCCGCTGTCCATCGGCGGCAAGGCGTCGTGGAACACGGTGACGGCAATCAGGGTCGCGCCGAGCGCGGCGCAGGTCAGCAGGACGCAATGCAGGAAGCCGCTCTCCGCGCCGGCCACCTGCGCGCCCGGCCGGCGCAGCTCGGCGAGCGCATAGGCGAACAGCATGCCGCTGGCGCCGATATGCCAGAAGAACCAGAGCCAGATCGTGGTCTGGGCGCCGCCCAGCAGGCGGGTGTCGGCGACGAAGGCATTCGGCAGCGACAGGAACTGCGCGACCAGCACGCCGGCCGTGTAGATGCAGCCGCCCCACAGCCAGAGCATCGCGCGCAGCCGGGTCTGCTTGAAATAGCCGTGGATCAGGTAGGCGGCAACCAGGTAGGCGCCGATCAGGGCGGTCTGGTAGGAAGGCACGAAGGCGGGAACGTTCGGCCACTTGTGGGCCGCGAAAGGCATCAGGCAGGCGGTGACGATGCCGATGGCCAGGGCGGCCAGCAGGGCCTGGCGCTGGAAGGGAGCGAGTGCGGACTGCGGGCGCGTCGTCCGCAGACCGTCGAAAGTGGATTGCATGGTGGGGCTTCCTGCGCTTTGCCTGAGGTAAGCCCCGAGAATAGCATTGTTTGTCTTTCTCGATAGAAATTGTGTCGTTAACCTGACAGCAGCGGGAAACGATCGATGAAGCAGGCCGCCCCGACCATCCCGCACAGCAGGCCGAACGCACACCAGCGTCCCAGCGACTTCTTCGGCGGAAGCTCGATCGCGGCCCAGCGTGGCGTTTCCCTTGGCAGGTGGTGCATGATGCTTCTCCCGGATGCGGCCCAGCGGGCGGAAACGCCAGTCTGCGCCGATGCGCCGCAAATACATTGCAATGAATCAATAGACTGGCGCTTCAGGCCTGCTGTTTATTCTCAATCCGGCCGCCAGCGTAAAATAGCGGCTTGATTGAAGCATTTAAGAAAGCACAGCATGTCGATACAATGGTTCCCGGGGCACATGAATGCGGCCAAGAAGGAAGCCGCCGAGCAGATGGAGAACACCGACCTGGTGATCGAAGTCCTCGACGCCCGCCTGCCCGAGGCGAGCTGCAACCCGCTGGTTGATCAATTGCGCAAGTTCCGCCAGCGTCCTTGCCTGAAGATCCTGAACAAGACCGACCTGGCCGATCCGGCGGCAACGGCTGCCTGGAAGGCCTATTACGACGCGCAGGAAGGCGTGACCGCCTACCCGATGACGACCAAGAAGCCGGCCGACGTCGCGCGCATCCCGGACATCTGCCAGTCGCTGGCCCCGCACCGCGGCGTGCCGACCAAGCCGCTGCGCATCATGATCATGGGGATCCCGAACGTCGGCAAGTCGACCCTGATGAACGCGCTGCTCAAGAAGCGGGTGGCCAAGGTGGGCGACGAGCCGGCCGTGACCAAGGTCCAGCAGAAGCTCTACCTCGGCAAGCACATCGTGCTGGTCGACACCCCGGGCATGCTGTGGCCGAAGATCGCGATGGCGAGCGACGGCCTGATGCTGGCCGCCAGCCACGCGGTCGGCTCGAACGCCCTGATCGAAGAGGAAGTGGCGGAGTTCCTGGCCAACTCGCTGCTGGAGCGCTATCCCCAGCTGCTCACGGCGCGCTACGGCTTCAAGACCGAGGGGCTGGACGGCATCGCCGTGATCGAGGGTGTGGCCCAGCGCCGCGGCTTCCGCGTGCGCGGCGGCGAATTCGACTACGAGAAGGCGGCGCACGTGCTCCTGCACGACTACCGCACCGGGGCGCTGGGACGGATCAGCCTCGAGACGCCGGAAAGCCGCGCCGCGGCGCTGGCGCGCCACGCGGAAGAGATGGCGGAGAAGGCGCGTATCGCCGAAGAGAAGGCGGCGGCGAAGGCGGAAGAGGCGATGCGCGGCAAGCGCGGCAGCTAAGGCTGTTCGTAGGGTGGGCGGGTCTCCCGCCCACGCGTTCACATCACGGTGATGTCGCCTGCGCGGCAATTCAGATCGAAACTATCACCGCGTGGGCGGCGTAGCCGCCCACCCTACATCCCCCCGAAGCGGAAGCTGGATACCGTCAGCGACCCGAAGAAATCGTCTTCGTGATACACGCAGGCCGCCGGCTCCTGTTCGGCGGCCCCGAGCGCCACCATCAGCGGCAGCAGGTGCTCCTCGCGCGGATGCGCCGCCCGCGCCATCGGCGCTTCCTCCCAGCGCAGCAGCGCCGCCGTGCGCGCTGAGGGCGGCAACACCATCACCTCCTGCAGCCAGCCGTCGAAAGCCTTCGAGGCCGCCGCCCCGGCCGGTCCGAACTGCCGCAGATTGTGGAAGGACAGCCCGCTGCCCAGGATCAGCACCCCTTCGTCGCGCAGCGGCGCCAGCGCGCGGCCTGCGTCGATGTGGGCCTGCGGGTCGAGGTCCTGCCGCAGCGACAGCTGCACCACCGGCGTCGAGGCCTCCGGATAGACCGGATACAGCATCGAGAAGGTCCCATGGTCGAAGCCGCGCTCCGGATCGAGTCCGGCCGGATGTCCGCCCGCCTGCAGCAGCGTGGCGACGCGCTGCGCCAGCGCCGGGTCGCCGGGCGCGGGGTAGCTGATGCGGTAGGTGTGCGGCGGGAAACCGCCGTAGTCGTAGATCATGCCGGGCGCGCTGCCGGATGACAGCATGAAGCCCGGCGTCTCCCAGTGGCTGGTCACGACCAGCACGGCCCGTACCGCGTCGCCATGGGCCTGCCGGAGCGCGGCCAGCGAGGCTTCCAGGCGGTCGTAGGCGCCGCCGGTCTGTTCCTTCATCCACGGCCAGGGGCCGCCGCCGTGCGAGACGAAATAGGTGGGGAGAGTCATGGGTGCTCCTTGCCGCGGTCGAAGCACCCATGGTAGCCGATCGGGGACATCAGCGTGCGTGCATGCCCCGTACCAGCTCCATCAGGCCGAACAGGCGCGCGCAGCGCATCCAGGCCAGCGCCAGCACGGCCAGCTGGGCCAGCAGCAGGCCGCCGAGCAGGCTGCCCGCGCCCAGCGCCGGGACGTTCAGGCGCGCCAGCGCCAGCACCGCCGCAAGCAGCAGGCCGACTGCGCTGAGGCCCAGGTACAGGCCCAGCACCGCGAAGGGACGCTGCACCAGCAGTCCCAGGCCGTCGCACCAGGCCAGCACCGCCGAGCTGCGGCGGCGGTCGAGCGCCAGCACGGCGCGGCCCAGGTCGAGCGTGGCGTGTGCCAGCAACATCAGCAGGCCGGCCACCAGGCCCGCACCCATGACGGCGCCGGCGGCCTGGCCGTCGGCGGCGTCCAGCACCAGCGCGCCGAGGAAGGCGGCGACGCCGAGCGGGACCACGGCCCACAGCAGCATGCGCAGCAGGCGCCCGTATTCGCGCACCCCGCCGGCGGCCAGGGCCGCGAAGCCGAGCGGCGCCGGCGCCCGTGCGGCGGTGATGGCCGCGCCGGTGAGGAGCGGCGACAGCAGCAGGGTCAGTGCCAGTGCGACGCTGCCGCCGCCGGCAAGGGCCGGAGCATAGCGGGTGTGCATTCCCATGACGTCGGCGATGGCGACCAGGTCGAGGCGCCGGGCCAGCGCCGCGGCGTTCACCGTGTGGTCGAAGGCGGCGCCCAGCATGGTCCAGAGCGGCAGCGCGGCGGCCAGGGTGGGCAGCAGCAATCCCAGCAGCCAGAGCAGCATCAGGCGCCACTGCAGGGCAGGGCGCAGGGAGCGCAGCAGGCTGTTCGCGGCAGCCGGCGCGGCCTGCGCCTGCGTCGGTTCGAAGGTGGCGGTGGTGGTCGTCATACGGTGGCGATCAGGGACAGGATGAGTTGGAAGAAGGCGGCCGCGTCGGCCGTCCAGCGGGTCGATGCGCTGCGATCGGGCGCCATGCTGCGGCTGTCATCGAGCTTGTTGACGTCGAGGTAGTGGGCGCGGCGCGGATCCAGTTCGGCCGACACGGCGCGCGCCGGCTTGACCCAGCTGAAGCGGCGCCATTTTTCATCTGGCGAGGCGGCGTTCCACGTCAGCGTTTCGCTGCTGCCGTCCGCGAAGCGCACCACCAGGGTCTGCGGTACGGCGGCGCCGTCGCGGCGCAGGGTCACCTCGGTGCGCCACGGGAAGGGGCCGAGACCATCCTTTGCTTTCGGATTCGCCTTCTCCCACTCGGCACGCTGCTTCGCGATACGCTCCTCCACCGCCGCGCGCGATTCTTCGACGCGCTTGCCGTTGACGACGCGGGTGCCGGCGAGCGGCAGTTCTTCCTCGCTCGTCAGCTTGGCCACGCGGTCGTCCACGCGCGCCGTGGCATAGATCTGCTTCGCGAACACATCCTCGACGGCGGCGCGTTCGCCGCTGCCGTCGGCCAGCGCCTCGCGCAGGTCGGCGATGCCCGGGTGGCGGAATTTCCAGCGGCGGTAGTATTCCTTGAAGCCGCGCTCGATCGCCTCGCTGCCGATGCGCGCTTCGAGGTCGCGCAGCACGACCGCGCCGCGGGTGTAGACCGGGCCGATGCCCTGCAGGCGCCGCCAGGCGTTCTGTCCCGGCGCGTCGGCCGGCCGGTCGCGCGGCATGAACAGGCGCATGCCGTCGAAGCCCTCGAAGGCCGGATCGATGCCGATCCGCTTCAGGAAGCCAGGGGCCGGATAGATCTGCTGGCCGCGGTCGCGCATCATGCGGCTTTCCCAGTAGGAGTTCAGGCCTTCGTCGAGCAGGGGTTCTTCGAACTCGTTGCTGGCCAGGATGCCGTAGAAGTAGCCGTGGCCGAATTCGTGGATCGTCACTGCGTCGAGATCGAAGGCCTCCTGCGTCTTCGGCGCCACCTCGGCATAGCCCGCGGCGGTGAAGAAGGTCGGGTATTCCATGGCGCCCGCTTCTTCCGCGCCTTCCGGCGGAATCACGACGGTGAGCGTGCGGTAGGGGTAGGGGCCGAGCGCGCGCGAGAAGTAGGCCAGCGACTCCTTGGCCGCCTTCATCGCCGGCTTGGCGCTGGCCTCGTATTCGGGCGGGTAGAGCACCTGCACGGTCACGATCGGGCTGCCGGGACCGGTCCAGGTCTCCACCAGCGGGCGGGCGCTGCGGCTGTCCGCGGTCCAGGCGAAGTCGTGCACGTCGTGCTGCACGTAGCGGTGGGTGAGCATGCCGTTCTTCTCGACGGGCGCGCCCTGCAATTCGCCGGTGGCGCCGACCGTATAGCCCTTCGGGACGGTCAGGCTCACGTCATAGCTGCCGAAGTCCGAATAGAACTCGGAATCCAGGTGGAACTCGTGCGCGTTCCAGCGCGGCGCCGTTGCACCGCGTTCGCCCGGCAGTTCCAGCACCGCGATCTTCGGAAACCACTGCGCCACCAGGTGGAAACTGCCGTGGTGGCCGGTGCGCGCGATCACGCGCGGCAGCTGGGTGCTGAAGGCCATGTCGAGGGTGGTGGAGGCGCCCGGGGCAACCGCCTCGGGCAGGTCGAGGCGCGCCACCGTGTGGTCGGTGGCGGGGCCCTTGTCGGGCTGGACGAAGCGCCACGCGACCCGGGCGCCGCCCTGGCTGACGCCCTGCAGGCTGATATGGCCCCATTCGCCGTCCTTGGTGTCGATGCCGCCGCGGAAGGCCTCGCCGCGCTGGCGCTGCTCGGTGAAGAAGCTGCTGCCTTCGCCGGCGAAGGCGTTCATGTAGAGGTGGACGTAGACGCTGCGCACCGGCACGGCGCTGCGATTGCGCCAGGTGAGCTGCTGGCGGCCGCTGACCACGTGCCGGACCGGGTCGAGGGTGGCGGCGATGCGGTAGCTCACCACGCGGTCGGACAGGGTCGGGTGGTCGCCGCTGCGGATGCCGCCCCAGGCATCGGGACTGCTGGGAACGGTGACGGCGGCGGCGTCCGGTGCGGCCAGCGCGATGCCGTCGAGCGGTGGCGGGACGGCGGGCGCCGGCGCGTCGGCCCAGGCCAGCCAGGCGCCGCCCACCCCGAGCGCCAGCAGCGTTGCCGCGAGCACGCCGCGCTTCCATTGGATCTGCATGCAAGACTCCCTGTTTTGGTATGAGCGCGACTATATCCAGAAGATTATTAAATTTCCAATCTTTTAGGATAGAAACGCAAATAGGGCGACAGAAGCGCAAAAAGCTTGTCAGGTTATAATCTCGGGGTTCTGGTGCCCGCGCATGCCCTCCGCATGCGCAGTTAAACGGGAAACACGAGGCAACGGCGCTGCGCGCCTACGCCGAGGTGTGCTGCCCCCGCAACGGTCAACAAGCGTCGTTCCTCTCCCGAGTAACGACAGGCTGCCTCGATAACCACTGTGCATCGCATAGGAAGGTGGGGCGGTCCGTCTTGCAAGCCCGGATACCGGCCAGACAGGTGGAAGCGCCCGCGGCGTTTCCGTTGAAACCGGTGTGCGGGGACGCAGGCCGGTGCCATTACCGAGAACATCCACATGAAATTTGCTGTCGTACCACGCAGCGCGCCGGCGTTCAAGCCGCTCGCGCTGGCCTGCGCCCTGTCGCTGTCCGTCCTTGCCGCCAACGCCGCTGCCCAGGAATCCCTGCCGTCGATCGTCGTCACCGGCGCCCGCTTCCCGGCGCAGACGGCCGCCGCACCGATCGGCGCCACCGTCATCACCGCCGAGGACATCCGCCGTGCCGGCGCCACCGACGTCAATGCCGCGATCCGCAAGGTCGGCGGCGTCTACGGGCGCCAGAGCCTGGACGCGTCGCCGGACTTCGCGCTCGACCTGCGCGGCTTCGGCTCGAACAGCGCCCAGAACCTGGTGATCCTGGTCGACGGCGTGCGCCTGAACGAGAACGAGCTGAGCAACGCGGTCCTGTCCAGCATTCCGGTGGATACCGTCGAGCGCATCGAGATCCAGCGCGGCGGCAGCAGCGTGCTGTATGGCGAAGGCGCGACCGGCGGCGTGATCAACATCATCACCCGCCGCGCCGGCGCGAGCGGCACCCACGGTTCGCTGTTCGCCGAAGCAGGGCGCTTCGACGCCCACGACCTGCGCGGCTCGCTGAGCCATGGCGCCGGTCCCTGGTCGCTCGACGTGGCCGTGGCCGACCGCGGCACCGACAACTACCGCAAGAACAGCCAATTCAAGCAGAAGACCGCCAGCGGCGGCGTGCAGTACAGCCATGGCGCGGGCCGCGCCGGACTGCGCTTCGAGCGTTCGGAGCAGGACGCGCGCTTCCCCGGTTCGCTGACCGAAGCCCAGTTCCTGGCCAATCCGCGCCAGACCCTGACGCCGGACGATTTCGGCACCCTCGACACCGACCGCTACACGGCCTTCGTCGAGCACCGCATCGGTGCGGTCGAACTGGCCGCCGAGCTGTCGCGCCGCGAGCGCGAGGTCGAGGCCAACTACTTCTACATGATGGGCGGCGCCAAGGTGGCCTCGCGTGTGCGCTACGACGCCAGCCAGACCCAGTTCTCGCCGCGCCTGCGCCACACCGCCGCGCTGGGCGGCATGCGTAACGAGCTGGTGGCCGGCCTCGACCTGGTGCGCTGGGAGCGCCAGACCAGCTCCGACTTCTCGCGCGGCGACGCCGAGCAGGATGCCAAGGCTGTCTACCTGCGCAACGAGATCCTGTGGAACGCGCCGCACAACGCCCGCCTGGCCATCGGCGGCCGCCACGAGCGCTTCACCAAGGACTACTCGGATCCGCTGGCTTTCCCGCCGGTGCTGAACGAGCACCGCAAGCAGTCGATCAATGCCTGGTCGCTGGAAGGCAGCATCGACGTGCTGCCGCAGGTGACCGTGTTCGCCAAGGCCGGCCGCAGCTACCGCATCGCCAACGTGGACGAGAACAGCCTGCGTTCGGGCCCTGAGGTGCTGGCGCCGCAGACCTCGCGTGATCTGGAACTGGGCGTCAGCGCCGGTTCCGCTGCGCGCCAGATCAGCGCGCGCCTGTTCCGCCACCGCCTGAAGGACGAGATCTTCTACGATCCGACCATCGGCTGGGGCGCCAACACCAACCTCGACCCGACCCGCCGCCAGGGCGTCGAAGTGGAAGGGCAGCATGCGCTGACCCAGGACCTGCGCCTGAACGCCAAGTGGCAGCGCGTCGATGCCGAGTTCACCGGCGGCCCGAACGCCGGCCGCGAAATGGTGCTGGTGCCGAAGAACGTCGTGACGCTGCGCGCTGCATGGACGCCTGCCGGCGGCCACAGCGCCGACATCGGCGCCCAGTGGGTGGACAGCCAGCGCTACGGCAGCGACTTCAGCAACAGCTGCGGTACGCGCATCCCGTCCTACACCACGCTCGACGCACGCTACGCCTACCGCGTTGGCGGCTGGGAAGCGGCCGTCAGCGGGCTCAACCTGGCGGACCGCCAGTACTACAGCAATGCCTTCGGCTGCCGTTCGGGCATCTACCCGAGCGACGGCCGCCAGCTGAAGCTGTCGCTGCGCTACGCGTTCTGATGGCCGCGCCCCGACTTGCCGTAGCGGCGCTGCTGGCGCTGGCAACTGCCGGCGCCGGGGCCGCGGTGACCGTGGTCGACGATGCCGGCCGCCGCGTCACCGTGCAGCAGCCGGCCCGGCGCGTCATCTCGATGGCGCCGCACGCCACCGAGCTGCTGTTCGCGGCCGGCGGCGGCGCGCGCGTGGTCGGGGCCATGAACTACAGCGATTACCCGGAAGCGGCGAAGACCATCCCTCTGGTCGGCAGCAACAGCGTGATCGACATGGAGCGGGTGCTGGCCCTGAAGCCCGACCTGGTCGTGGTCTGGCACAGCGGGAATACGGCGCGCCAGATCGCCCAGATCGAGTCGCTGGGCGTGCCGGTCTTCCACAGCGAGCCGCGCAGGCTGGCGCAGGTGGCCGACAACATCGAGCGCCTCGGGCAGCTGCTGGGCACCGGCCCGGCGGCGTCCAGCGCCGCGGGCGCGCTGCGCGGGAAGCTGGCCGGGCTCGAGGCGCGCTACGGCGGGCGTTCGCCGGTGTCGGTGTTCTACCAGATCTGGGACCAGCCGCTGTACACGCTCAACGATGCGCAGATCGCCAGCGACGCGATCCGCGTCTGCGGCGGGCGCAACGTGTTCGGCGGGCTCAAGGTCGTCGCGCCGGAGGTCAGCCTCGAGGCGGTGCTGGCGGCCGATCCCGAGGCGATCATGGCGGGCAAGCGTTATGATCCGGCCAATCCGGGGCTGAAGCTGTGGGAACCGTACAAGAGCATGACAGCGGTGAAGCGGGGCAATTTGTTGACGGTGAATGGCGAACTGCTGACGCGGCCGGGCCCGAGGGCTGTGGATGGAGCTGCGTTGTTGTGTGAGGCGCTGGAAGGGGTGCGGCAGCGCAGGCCGAAGTGACTTCGGATGGAAAATTGGGTTCCCGCCTGCGCGGGAACGACGATGCTACTTGTGTTGGCCTAAAAACCGTCTTTCTTTACCGTAGTCACTAACGCAACTCCCCCGTTTCCCCTGCGTTAATTCCGTAAGCAAATGCAAAATTCAGCCCTTCCTCAGAATGAAGGGCGAAAAAAGTGGTAATCTCCCGGCGTTTGCTCAATCACTTGTGAAGGAAACCTATGCGTTCTCTGCGTTTTGCCCTCATCGCCGCCACCATGGTCGCCAGCACCGCGTTCGCGTCGCCTGCCGACCCGAAGAACGGTGTCGACTACCAGACCCTGAGCGCGCCGCAGCCGGTGCAGGCAACGGGCAAGAAGGTCGAGGTCATCGAGTTCTTCGCTTACCACTGCCCGGCCTGCAACATGCTGGAGCCGGCCTTCAATGGTTGGATCAAGAAGCAGGGCGACAACATCCACGTGCGCCGCATCCACCTGCCGTTCCAGGGCCCGGCCGATCCGGAAGCCCACCTGTTCCTGACGCTCGAAGCGATGGGCAAGCTCGACCAGTACCACCATCGCGTGTTCCAGGCCGTGCACGTCCAGCGCCAGCGCCTGATGAAGGATGACCAGATCATCGAGTGGGCAGTGAAGAACGGCCTGGACCGCGCCAAGTTCATGGAAACCTGGAACTCCTTCGGCGTGACCACCAAGCTGCGCCGCCTGAACCAGATCTCGGGCGCCTACAAGGTCTCCGGTACCCCGACCATCATCATCGACGGCAAGTACGTGGTGTCGCCGAGCCAGGTGGCCGAAGCCAACAAGATCCAGGACGTCGGCCAGATGCTGCAGGCGACCACCCAGGTCATGGACGCACTCGTCAAGAAGGCTGCTGCCACGAAATGAGCAATGACGTCGAACGCGAAGTCCTCAAGATGTACGATGGGTCCCGGCCCAACGAGGACGACCTGTTTGAAACCAGCCATGTGAACCACGTGGCGTGGTCGCTGGCGGTGTTCTGCGCGGGCGTCGCCGTCTGGCTCGCGATTGCCCTCGTCAATGCCGAGAACCAGCGCTACGCCCTGATGACCAATCAATGCCCCGATCCGCTCTTCAAGGGCGGGATCGACAAGGCATGTCTCGTGACCGTGCACTCGCGCGAGCACTGGTGGGAACACCTGTGGTACGGCGTGACCCACGTGCGTGCGGAGCGCGAGCACAGCGGCCGCTGATCCTTCCTGGCGCTGGTCCTTACGGGGTCAGCGCCGTCCTTTCTTCCAGCGACAGCACCTGCACCGGTTTCACCGGCTCGTCGCTGTGCGGACGGAAGAAGGGATTGTTCCTGTAGCCCCCTCCCAGGCGCGCCTTCATGAGCATGGCGCCGACCTTGACCACCACCCATACCGTACTCAGGCCGCTCGAGGCGACCGGCTTCGTGGCCGTCGCCGTCTGGGTCCGGCAGCGCAGCGGCCCGAGCGTGCGCGCAAGTTCCGCATCCGGCGCATCCAGGCAGGCCCGCACCAGCCCGACGTAGGAGCTGCGCGGGTCGCGCGGCGTCGCGCCGACCGGCGTGCGGCAGCAGCTGGCGTACCAGCGGTACAGTCCCTTGGGGCTGAGCGACATGCAGGCCAGGTGCTCCAGGCCCGCCTCGAAACGCACGGCGGCGGGCAGGGTGGCGGCCACCTCGGTGCCGCCGGCCTCGTCCAGCACGCCGCTGCCGAGGAAGTGGCCATAGGCCTGGCAATCCTTGCAGTAGCACACCGCGCGTGCAGCCACGCGCGTCTCGTCGACCTGGCCGCGCAGCTTGCCGCAGCGGCAGCGTAAGGCAATACTCATACTTCTCCTCCGTCGAGGACCATCGCGTAATGCTCGACGGTCGGGAAAGGATCGTAGAAATGGTGCAGCAGGGCCTTCCATTCCTGGTAGCCGGGCGAGCCGCGGAAACCGATCGTATGGTCTTCCAGCGTCTGCCAGTTCACCAGCAGCACATAGCGGTTCGGCCGTTCCAGGCAGCGCTGCAGCTGGTGTGAAGCATACCCCGGCATGGCGGCGATGATGCCGGATGCCTGGCGGAAGGCCGCTTCGAAGGCTTCTTCCTGGCCGGGCCGGACGTCGAGGGTGGCGACTTCGAGGATCATGGTTGTGCCTTCCGTTTCGATTGCAGGGTGATGGTGTTGCGCCCGCCGCCCGGACGGTCTTCGCCCGTGCTGGTATTGCGCAGGCTGAATTCCTCGGTGCGGCTGTCGTAGGCGATGTATTCGCCCTCGGCCTCTTCGGTCTGGAGACCGCCGAGGGTACGCCTGACCTTCGCCTTCGACATCAGTTTCACCATGGCCGAGCGGTCATCGTACTCCACGCGGTCGGCTTCGCCCTCCATCCAGCGTTCGCCGGGGCCGTCGGCCTTCTGGCGGAAGCGCACCTTCTTGCCGGGCTCGGCCTGCAGCAAAATGCGCTGGTAGCCTTCCGGCGACTCTTCGACGCGGCCGCCGTCGGCGCTGATCGTCAGGGTGCCGCGGGTCAGCTCCACCCCGCCCGCCACCATGAAGCTGCGGGTCAGGCTGTTGGCATCGCAGGAGCGGCAGGTGATCTGGGTCGGCTTGTAAACATCGGCCTTCTCGGCGGCCGCCTGGCCCGCCGCGGCCAGCAGCGCGGCAAAAAGGATGGTTCGTTGCATGGCTGGTCTCTCGTATTGTCGTCTCAGGCGGGCAGGGTGATCACGAAGCGCGCCCCACCCAGCGGCGAGCTGTCGGCGCGCAGGCTGCCGCCGTGCAGGGCCACCGCCTTGCGCGCGATCGACAGGCCGAGGCCGAAGCCGCCGGTGGCGCGGTCGCGGCTGCGGTCGAGCCGGTAGAAAGGCTCGAATATCTTGTCGCGTTCCTCTTCCGGGATGCCAGGGCCGTCGTCGTCCACCGTGATCTCGACGCCGCCGGCGCTGCGCGTGGCCGACAGCAGGATGCGGCCGGCGGCATATTTCTGGGCATTGCGCAGCAGGTTGCAGACGGCGCGCGCCAGCAGGCGGCGGTCGAGTTCGAGTTCGCCCAGCTCGTCGCCGAAGGCGCAGTCGAGCGCATGCGGGGAGGGCGGCAGCATCCCGGTGCATTCGCGCAGCACCTCGGCCAGCGCGGTGGGCTCGAGCTGCAGCTTGCGTGCGCTGTCGAGTTTGCTCATGTCGAGCAACTCGTTGACCAGGGAATTCAGTTCGCGCAAATCGCCCTCCATTCCCCGGATGCGCTTGCTCAGGTCCGGGTCCTTGGCGCGCGCGTCCAGCAACTCCAGGCCGAATTCGAGCCGCGCGATCGGGGTGCGCAGTTCGTGCGACACCGAATGCAGCAGGCTTTTCTGCGCTTCCAGCAGGTCTTCGATGCGGTCGGCCATGTGGTTGATGCGTTCGGCCAGCGGGTAGATGCTGGCCGAGGGTTTCATCTGGGCGCGGGCGGTCAGCTTGCCGCTGCCGAATGCGTCCGCCACGCGCGACAGCGACTGCAGCCCCTGCCAGTGCGAGCGCGACCACAGCGCGATCGGCACCAGCAGCGCCACCGCGACGATCACGTAGCGCAGCGCTTCCATGATGAGCGCCTGCTTGACGTCGACCGGCAGGTTCTGGGCGCGCAGCACTTCCTCGTGGCTGCCGATATAGCGCTCGCCCTCCAGGTCGACGCGGCGGTAGAAGCTGCGTGCGGCAGGATCCAGCACCAGCTCGCCGCGGTCCAGCAGGGCGCGCCGGCCGGCGGGCAGGGCCTGGCGCGCATCGGCCAGCGGCACCAGGTCATAGCGCACGTCCGACACGATACGCACATTGTTCAGCCGCACCAGCCACTCGTCCGGCGGCGCCTGGTCGACGTATTGTTCAAGCAGGAAAATCTGCGCGGCCGCCTGGCGGCGTGCGATGTCCTCGAGCGGGTCCCCGAACAGACGGCTGAAGGCGAAATAGATCACGAAGGTGGCCGCCGTGATCGACAGCATGACCAGCACGAAGAAACGGAAGAAAATCCGGTTCACTTGCCCATCCTGCATAACTGGCGGTGTCGAATTGCTGCCCTACACATAGTATCTCCTTGGCAGCATTGTATAGGAGCAAACGAAGCTTTGGTTAGCCCGCCAGCCTTACAAATTGATGACAATTCATCGACAGTTCGAGGGGGAATGCAAGGCGCGAATTTCTTACCATGCTCAACATCAGGTTCAGGATTATCTGGTTTTCCGTTTGCCCGCCTGATATGCGAGTGTCGGCGGGTTTTTTTATTCCTAAGGAAACGATCGGTGGAGAAGAAGAAAATGAGTCAGGTCGGACGCACCCTCATCACTGCCGCCATGGCCGGCGTGACCCTGGCAGCCTGCGGCGGTGGCGGCGACAGCCCCGCCGTCATGCGCAACCAGACGGCAGGGCAAGGCATCGCCGTCGGCGAGCCGAATGGCGGCGTTCCGGTCGTTTCCGAGTACATCAAGATGGCGCAGGAGGCTTCCTGCGCATCGACCCGCAACAATCTCTTCCTCGTCGACAGCAAGTACGTGCTGTGGGACCGCGCCGGCAATTGCGCCGACAATTCCTACGGCCAGGTTCTGATGGGCGCGACGCCGCAGGCCGTGCTGTGCTCGGCGGGCGACAGCATCGCCGGCCCGCGCACCAGCTGCAGCGACGAGAGCCAGCGTGCGCTGTTCGACACCATGCTGAAGAACCTCGACAAGGCCGACCTCGGCCTGGGCGCCGGCCACAAGGTCGAGCCGGTCGGCTTCCTGCCCAAGTCGGGCACCCCGGTCGCCTACAAGACCATCGTGACCGACTCCTTCTCCGGCATCGAGACGCCGCGCGAAGTCGTGATCAAGGATGCCGCCGCCTGGTCCGCCCTGTGGGCCGAACACAGCAAGGCCCGCATCGCCGCGCCCGAGGTCGACTTCTCGCGCACGATGCTGGTGGCCGTATTCCTGGGTAACAACCCGGTCTGCGGCAGCTTCGACGTGGTGCACGTCGGCGCCAAGGACGGCAAGCTGCTGGTCGAATACGAAGTCCGCGACCTGTCCCCGGTGGCGCTGTGCCTGGCGGCCATCACCCAGCCGATGCGCGTGATTGCGGTGCCGAAGCTCGATGCGCCGGTGGAAATCCGCAAGATCGTCTCGGATTACCTCAACTTCACGACCGTCGAGCCGACTGTCCGTAGTGCGATCCACAGCGAGCGCAATGTCGTCGTGCGCGACGAGGCGGAATGGGCCACCCTGTGGGCCGAGCATGCGGGCGGCGAGCATCCGCTGCCGAAGATCGATTTCAGCAAGAAAATGGTGATCGGCGTATTCCGTGGTCCCAAGCCGAGCACCTGCCATGGCGGCGGCGTCAGCGCGGTGAACTTCGAGGGCGGCAAGCTGAAGGTCGGGATCGTCGACACCGAGCCCGGCCCGGGCATCGCCTGCGGCATGATGATCGTCTACCCGGCCCACCTGGTCGTGGTGAACCGCAGCGAGGCGCCGGTCGAATTCGTGACGCATACGCGTACCCAGTAGTAACAATGCGTGAGAGTTTGGCTTGCCCGACGTAAAATATCAGGCTCGCCGAACTCCGATTGTGAATACATGAAAAAGCTTTTCGCCCTGGTCCTGGCTGTCTTGGGCAGCGCCGCAAGCGCACAGACGCCGACCACCAACCCGATGCCCGATGGCAGCCGCGATATGTATGCTGGGCTGGGCGTCGTGTCGGGTCCACGCTACGAAGGGGCGGACAGCAGGAAAACGAGGGCATTGCCGGTGCTTCAGGTCCAGTGGAGCAACGGCATCTTCATTTCGGGCATGAGCGCGGGGATGCACCTGTCCGCCAACCCGACGATCGAATACGGCCCGCTGCTGGCGATCCACCCGCGCCGCACCGAATCGGGCACCGGTGGCGAGATCGGCGACGTCGCGGGCGCCAGCCTGCTGCCGACCGCGCTGCGCGCCTTCGCCGGCAACCCGCTGGCCGGGATGGAAGAAATCAAGACGCGCCCGGAAGCCGGCGCCTTCTTCAACTATTACCTGTCGCCGGCATGGCGCCTGACCAGCTCGGTGCTGGCCGGCGCCGGCAATGACCGCAACGGCGTGCGCGGCGAGATCGGCATCCAGCGCCTGGCCATGGAACTGGCGCCCCACCACACGCTGTCGCTGTCGGCCGGCCTGGGCTTCGCCAACCGCGCCTACCAGCAGTCCTATTTTGGCGTCACCGAGGCCCAGGCGCTGGCCAGCGGCAATCCTCCCTACCGCCCGGACGGCGGCCTGAAGGACCTGCGCATCGGCGCACGCTGGAACTGGGTGCTGTCGCCCTCGTGGATGCTGACCTCCAGCCTGCAGGCCACCCGCCTGGCAGGCGATGCCCGCCATAGCCCGCTCGTCGAGCGGCCCACCAACCTGACGGTTTCGACCGCCTTCGCCTACCGGTTCTGATGATGCGACTCGCACACGCCACCGCATGCGCATGCCTCCTGAGCACGGCCACCCTGGCCGCGGCACAGGTGCAGCCGCAGGCCTCGGAGTGGGCGAGCTACCGCGATGCCTACCGTACGGTGGTGGTGTTCGAGAAATACGGCGGCGCCAAGAACCTGCTGCAGAACCACCTGCAGCTGCTGCCGCGCGAGAAGGGCGTATTGGGCGAAGGCCTGCAGCTGGTCCTGACCGGCAAGAGCGTACAGACCAGCCTGGCGCTGGATGCGCTGGGCCGCGGCGTGCTGCCGCTGATGAAGGCGGCCTACGACGACAACGCCGTGCTGGCCCCCGGCCGCAGGATCGGCCCCTTCAGCCTGCGGGCCCGGGTGACGATCGCGCCGCAAGCCGACAATGTCTACGACACGGATGAGTTGCGCGCCGCCTGCGAACAGGCGCTGGCCTATGCCCGCCACGTCGACGCCACGGCGCGCTCGCGCCAGTGCGTGGGCGTGCGCATGGTGTTCCCGAAGAAGGGCATGGAGACCTCGGTCAAGCTGCGCCGTCCCGAGGGCGAACAGGGGCTGGCGGTCGCGCCGGGAGCGGCCTTCGGCGGTGACCCGGATGCCGACTTCCCGGCCGTGAACTACCGTTTCGACGCCGAGCGCGCCCAGCTGATCACCTACAGCGCGCCGCTGGCGATCGTGCCGCTGTTCGAATAACACCCGGCATTAGCGTAGGGTGGACGGCTTCGCCGTCCGCGCGTCCAGCAGGTACATGCGTTGCCACGGTGCGACCGTGAGTCGAACGCGCGGTCGGCGGAGCCGACCACCCTACATGTTAGTTCCAGGCCGATGGCGAGAACAGGTAACCCTCGCCCCACACCGTCTTGATCTTCTCCGATTCCGCATCGTCGAACTTGCGGCGCAGTTTCGAGATGCAGTTGTCGATGCTGCGGTCCAGGCCATCGAACTCGATGCCGCGCATCTTCTTGAGCAGGGCATCGCGCGACAGCACGCGGCCGGCCGCTTCGGCCAGCACCAGCAGCAGCTTGTATTCGGTATTCGACAGCACGCAGGGCTCGCCGCGCCAGACCACGCTGCGGTCGGTCGTGACGATGCGCAGCGCGCCGAACTGCAGCACGCGGCTGTCGACGCCGCCCCTGGTCTGGGCCGTGCGCCGCATCAGGGCGCGCAGGCGCGCCAGCAGCACGCGCGGCTGCACCGGCTTGTTCACGAAATCGTCGGCGCCCTGTTCCAGGCCCGAGACTTCGTCGTAGGAGTCTTCGCGCGCGGTGAGGATCAGGATCGGCACCTCGGACAGCTCGCGGATCTGGCGGCACACCACCATGCCGTCGAGTCCCGGCAGCATCAGGTCGAGCACGACGACGTCGGGCGACAGGGTCTTGAAACCTTCCAGCGCCTGGTCGCCGCGGGTGACCAGGTCGACCGCGAATTCATAGCCAGACAGGTATTCGGTGACGAGCTCCGCCAGGCGTGCATCGTCTTCCACCAACATCACTCGGTACATGCTTGATTCTCCTTGGTCCGAGATTGTATCGAACTACTTACTCGGCAGCACAGCCCCTACAAAGGGGGGACATTCGGATACAAGTGGTGACATGGTTGTCGTTGGGCCGACATCGTGTAAAGTTGGAATGCAGTAATACCAACCGCCATCTCAATGGAGACTACTGGATGAGACCTGTACGCCGCCCGCTCGGGCTGACCCTGATTGCAACCCTGATCGCCGCCGCCGGCGCTGCCGTGGCCCAGGAGCCCCCCGTCGCACCCCCAAGCGCGATGGTGCTGGAAAACGTGCCGCCGGTACGCGCCGGCCTGGCCAGCCAGGTGGCGAAGTACAACGAGTTCAAGCCGACCTCGTATGCGTCCTGGCACCCGACCAAGCTCGAGATGATCGTCTCGCGCCGCCACAATAACACGCCCCAGCTGTTCCGCGTGGCGAAGCCGGGCGCGCCGCTGGAGCTGATGACCGACTATGCCGAACCGGTACGCAGCGCCCAGTACGAGCCGCGCCACGGCAAGTTTTATGTGTTCGGGCGCGACACGGGTGGCAATGAAGTCTTCCGCGCCTATAGGCGCGACGTCGGAAGTGCCGACGCGATCCCGGTCACGCCGGACAACCGCCGCGTGCAGGACACCGCCTGGGCCAAGAAGAGCGGCAAGCTGCTGTACGTGACCGTGCCGGTCGGTCGCCAGGGCTCGAACGACCAGATCACCTCCACCATCAGCATCGCCGATCCGCTACAGCCGGAACAGGCGCGCGTGCTGGCCGAGCTGCCGGGCGGCGGCTGGGGCTCCTTCGCCTTCTCGCAGGACGACAAACAGCTGGTGTACAGCGAGTACGTGTCGGCCAACGAATCCTATCTGTGGTTGATGGATGTCGCCAGCGGCAAGAGCCGGCGCCTGACCGAAAAAGGCGGAGAGAAGGTCGCCTACGGCAACGCGGTGTTCGCGCGCGACGGCAAGGGCGTCTACACGACCAGCGACCGCGGCTCGGAATTCCGCCGCCTGGTCTACATCGACCTGGCCAGCGGCAAGGAGACCGTGCTCACGCCCGAGATCAATTGGGACATCGACGACATGGACCTGTCCGAGGACGGCAAGCTGCTGGCCTTCGTCGCCAACGAGGACGGTAGCAGCGTGCTGCGCATGATGCGTACCTCGGACCGCAAGTTGGTGGCCCAGCCCAAGCTGCCGATCGGCGTCATCGGCCGCATCGAGTGGCACAACAACAGCCGCAACCTGGCGCTGTCGCTGTCCTCGGCGCGCAGCCCGTCCGAGGTCTACAGCATCGATGCCAAGACCGGCGCGGTGACGCGCTGGACCCGGCACGAGAAGATGGACGTCGACATGAACAAGTTCGTCGAGCCTGCGCTGGTGCGCTGGAAGTCCTTCGACGGCCGCATGATCTCGGGCTTCGCCTACCGTCCGGACGCCGCCAGATTCCCCGGCAAGCGTCCGGTGGTGATCAACATCCACGGCGGACCGGAAGGGCAGTCGACGCCGGGCTTCCTGGGCCGGAACAACTATTACACGGACGAGATGGGCCTGACCGTCATCTATCCGAACGTGCGCGGTTCGACCGGTTACGGCAAGAGCTTCCTGAAGCTAGACAACGGCAAGCTGCGTGAGGATTCGGTGAAGGACATCGGCGCGCTGCTCGACTGGATCGCTACGCAACCCGACATGGACGCCTCGCGCGTGGCGGTGGTGGGCGGTTCCTACGGCGGCTACATGACGCTGGCGGTATCGACCATGTACCCCGAGCGCATCGCCGCGGCAATCGACATCGTCGGCATCTCGAACTTCATCACCTTCCTGGAACGCACCGAGAGCTACCGCCGCGACCTGCGCCGCGTGGAGTACGGCGACGAGCGCGATCCGGAGATGCGCAAGTGGATGGAGGCGTCGGCGCCGGCCAGCAACGCCGCCAAGATCAGGAAGCCGCTGTTCGTCGTGCAGGGCAAGAACGACCCGCGCGTGCCCTGGCAGGAGGCTGACCAGATCGTGGCGACAGTGAAGAAGAACGGCACGCCGGTGTGGTACATGACGGCGAACGATGAAGGGCACGGCTTCGGCAAGAAGGCGAACGCCGATTACCTGTTCTATTCGACGATCGACTTCTTCAATACTTACCTCCTCAAATAGGTTGGCGCTTTTCGTAGGGTGGGCGGGTCTCCCGCCCGCGCGTCCAGCCAGCCCTAGCGTTACGAGGACTCATTCTTTAGTTGAACGCGCGGGCGGCGAAGCCGCCCACCCTACGAGCATCATGCGGTCGCGAGGTATTCGCTGAGTGCCTTGCCCACTTCCGTCGTACTGGCCGTGCCGCCCATGTCGGGCGTGCGCGGCCCGTTCACCAGGCAATGCTCCATCGCCCGCACGAGCGCATCGTGCGCGTCCTTGTATCCCAGGAACTCCAGCATCATCGCACCCGACCAGATCATGGCAATCGGGTTCGCGATGTTCTTCCCGTAGATGTCCGGCGCCGAGCCGTGCACCGGCTCGAACAGCGAGGGGAAGGTTCGCTCCGGATTCAGGTTGGCCGAGGGCGCGATGCCGATCGTGCCGGTGCAGGCCGGACCGAGGTCGGACAGGATGTCGCCGAACAGGTTCGAGGCCACCACCACGTCGAAGCGTTCCGGCGACAGCACGAAGCGCGCGGCCAGGATATCGACGTGGTACTTGTCCCAGCGGACCTCCGGATAGGCGTGGCCCATGACGGCGACGCGCTCGTCCCAGTAGGGCATCGAGATCGCGATGCCGTTCGACTTGGTGGCGGCGGTCAGGTGCTTCTTCGGGCGGCGCTGGGCCAGCTCGAAGGCGTACTTCAGGATGCGGTCGGTGCCATGGCGGGTGAAGATCGCTTCCTGCAGCACCAGCTCGCGCTCGGTGCCTTCGAACATGCGGCCGCCGACCGCCGAGTATTCGCCTTCGGTGTTTTCACGCACCACGTAGAAGTCGATGTCGCCCGGTTTCTTGTTGGCGAGCGGGCAGGGCACGCCCGGCATCAGGCGCACCGGGCGCAGGTTGACGTACTGGTCGAACTCGCGGCGGAACTTCAGCAGCGAACCCCACAGCGAGATGTGGTCGGGTACCGTGTCGGGCCAGCCGACCGCGCCGAAGAAGATGGCTTCGCAACCGTCGAGCTGCTGCTTCCAGTCGTCCGGCATCATCTTGCCGTGCTGGAGGTAGTAGTCGCAGCTGGCCCATTCGAAGTGGGCGAACTCCAGGCCGATGCCGAAGCGTTTCGCTGCCGCCTCCAGGGCGCGCAGGCCCTCGGGCATGACTTCCTTGCCGATGCCGTCTCCGGCGATCACGGCGATCCTGTGCTGCTTCATGGCTGGCTCCTGTGCTGTTTGCGATCGGTGACCAGCTTAGCAAGAAAACGCTGCGTTTATAATCCCTCTATTCGTAGCTTGATGGAACACGAAACGTGAATAATCAAATCGAGAATGGCGACTTGCGGGTCTTGGTCGAAGCGGTGCGCAAGGGCAGCTTTTCGGCAGCGGCGGAAGCGCTGGGCATGTCAGCGGCCTTCGTCAGCAAGCGCATCGGCGTGCTGGAAGCGATGCTCGGGGTGCGGCTGTTCGAGCGCTCGACCCGGCGCGTCGTGATCACGGAAGAGGGCGAGCAGGTCTACGCCCGGGCCCAGCTGATCCTGGAGCAGCTCGACGACATGCTGGATGACGTGTCCGAGCGGCGCCAGGAGCCGGCCGGACGCCTGCGCATCTGCAGCAGCTTCGGTTTCGGCCGCAATGTCGTGGCGCCGGTGATCGCCAGGCTGGCGGTGGCCCATCCGAAGCTGCAGATCCGCTTCGAGGTGTTCGACCGCCTGGTCGACACGGTGGCGGAAGGCTTCGATCTGGACGTGCGCATCGGCGACGAGCTGCCGCCGCAGCTGGTGGCGCGCAAGCTGATGGACAACCACCGCATCCTGTGTGCCTCGCCGGCCTACATCGCCCGGCACGGCATGCCGAAGACCCTGAAGGAGCTGTCGAGCCACCAGTGCCTGGCGATCAAGGAGCGCGACCATCCCTTCGGCAGCTGGCGCCTGCGCGGCAAGGGCGGCGAAGAAGAGACCGTGCGGGTGGCGGGGGCGCTGTCGACCAACCATGGCGAGATCGCGCTGCGCTGGGCGGTGGAGGGCGCGGGCATCGTGCTGCGTTCGCTGTGGGATGCGCGGGCCTATCTGGACGAGGGCAGGCTGGTGCAGGTGCTGCCGGAGTACACCCAGCCGGCCAGTGTGTGGGCGGTGTATCCGCAGCGGCTGGCCGGGTCGGGCAGGGTGCGGGTGTGTGTGGACTTCCTGCGCCAGCATCTGGCGACGCCCTGAGATAAAAAAATGGCCCGCAATCGCGGGCCACTCTTCATGCGTGAACGAGAACAGCTTACGCCATGTTCTGGTTCGCGAATTCCCAGTTAGCCACATTCCAGAACGCTTCCAGGAACTTGGCGCGGGCGTTGCGGTAGTCGATGTAGTAGGCGTGCTCCCAGACGTCGGCGGTCAGCAGGGCTTTGTCCGAGGTGGTCAGCGGGGTGCCGGCGTTCGAGGTGTTGACGATGTCGACGCTGCCGTCGGTCTTCTGCACCAGCCAGGTCCAGCCCGAACCGAAGTTGCCCAGTGCCGACTTGTTGAACTCTTCCTTGAACTTGTCGACCGAGCCCCACTTGGCGTTGATCGCGTCAGCGACCTTGCCGGTCGGTGCGCCGCCGCCGTTCGGCGACATGCAGTTCCAGAAGAAGGTGTGGTTCCACACCTGGGCCGAGTTGTTGAACACACCGCCCTGCGACTTCTGGATGATCTCTTCCAGGGACATGTTTTCGTACTCGGTCCCCTTGATCATGTTGTTCAGGTTGGTGACATAGGTCTGGTGGTGCTTGCCGTGGTGGTATTCCAGGGTCTCGGCCGAGATGTGCGGTTGCAGAGCATCTTTAGCGTATGGCAGTGCCGGCAGGGTATGTTCCATGTTCTATTCCTTGTGCGTTGGTTGGACGGGTTTTGTTCCAAAACCGCGCTATTCTAAACCGGATAACGCGATGTTGCATGCTTGGCCATTCAGGCGTTTTCATCCAGGGTGCTCTGCACGCTGGACACCACGATCTCGGCGCTGCCGCCCGCCAGCCTGACGTTCAGCTTGTTGCGCGCCTTGACCTGGGCCGGGTCGCGCAGGACTTCGCCCTTGGCGTTGCGCACGATGGCATAGCCGCGCTCCAGCGTGCGCTGCGGGTTCAGCAGTTCCAGCTGGGCGGCCAGCGCGTTCAGGGCGTCGCGCCGCCCCTTGACCGCGTTGCACAGGCTGGTGTTCAGGTGGCGTCCGTTGGCGATCAGCTGCGCGCGCAGGGTCCGCATGTCGGGGCGGTGGCGCATCCAGCGCTGCTGCAGCTGGGCCAGCACCAGGTTCTGGCGATTCACCGGGGTGCGCACCGCGTGGGTCAGCGCGGCCGCCATCGACAGCAGCTTGACGCGCTGGTGGCGGATCTGGGCCGATGGGCTGAGCAGGCGACGGCTGTAGCTGTCCAGGCCCTGGCTCGCTTCCGACAGGCTGCGGCGCATCGCGCGGCGCAGGTCCATCGCGTCGGCCTCGAGCGAAGCCAGCCAGTCGGCGCGCGGCGTGGCCGCCAGTTCGGCGGCGGCGGTGGGCGTCGCGGCGCGCACGTCGGCGGCGAAGTCGGCGATGGTGACGTCGGTTTCATGGCCGACGCCCGAGACCACCGGGATCTGGCAGGCGTCGATGGCGCGCGCCACGCATTCCTCGTTGAAGCTCCACAGGTCTTCGATCGAGCCGCCGCCGCGGCAGACCAGCAGCACGTCGGCTTCGTTGCGGCGGGACGCGGTCATGATGGCTTCGGCGATCTTGTCGGCGGCGAACTGGCCCTGGACCGGGGCCGGGTAGAGGATCACGCGCACGTGCGGCGCGCGGCGGCGCAGGGCGGTGAGCACGTCGCGCAGGGCGGCGGCCTGGGGGCTGGTGACGATGCCGATGGTGCGCGGGAACAGCGGCAGCGGACGCTTGCGCTCGGCGTCGAACAGGCCCTGGCTGGATAACTTTTCCTTCAGGCGCAGGAAGGCTTCATAGAGCTGGCCGACACCGGCACGGCGGATGGTCTCGACATTGATCTGGTAGTCGCCGCGCGCGCCGTACAGGGTCACCAATGCGCGCACCTCGACCTTGTCGCCTTCGCGCGGGTTGAAGCCGGCATATTGCGCGCGGCTGCGGAACATGACGGCGCGCACCTGGGCGGCATCGTCCTTCAGCGTGAAATACCAGTGGCCGGACGCGGCCCGCGTGAAGTTCGAGATTTCGCCGCTGATCCAGGCCAGTGGAAAACTCCGTTCGAGCAGGCGCGCGACCTGCTGGTTCAGGGCCGTCACGGTCAGGACAGGTGCTGCCTTGTAGGCGGAGTCGGCGTCGCTTTGGAATTCCATGGCTGCGTGGGTGCGGGGGCAAAGCCCATGCTTATGTCATATCTTGGCGAAAACGACAAGTCCGCGCACGCTTGCAGGTTTCGAAGCGTAGTTGCCATTTTTCAATGCATTCTATTGGAAAGCTTTGAAATCAATGACTTGCAGACGAGTCTTCCGGCATTCATGCGACTTTATCCACAAAATCTGTGGGCAACTCATCCATAAGAGCAGCGGTGCCCACAACACTGAAGTGATGCGTATGAGCAAGGGAAGGGCGACTTGCTAAGTTCGCCTGCCCAAAAATGACGCTGGGAAATTTTATTGTTATAGATCAATGACTTACTCACCTGCGCTTGTCTTTGCAAACAATGTTGTCCACAAAAAGTGTGCACAACAGGTTTCAGGCCAGCAGTTCTGCCCTTGAGGGCGTTTGCATGTTTTGCAGGCAGTAGGGTGCGATCCTTTAATAATCAATGACTTAAGCACAAGCGTACAAGCTTCATCACATTCTTATCCACAAAAAATGTGCAGATCTGAATTTTCTTTGCCACCCTGTCTCAACAGCTGAATAAGTCATGCAGGAAACAAGAAACTTGCACGGATTCCCTTGTTATATTGCTGAGTGATGAAATTTTGCGCAGTGCATGTTTTTTGTTTTAGATCAAAGACTTAAGCGTCAAAAAAGGCCATTGCTCACATTATTGTCCACAAAAATTGTGAGGAACCGCACATTGGGCGGGCGTGGAGGAGGGATCGCCACACTGCCTATTTTTTGCGCCATGGAAATTTATCCCAGTAAATCAAGTACTTAAGCGACCCTAGATGCCATTGCGCACAATTTTGTCCACAGATTTTGTTCGTAAGTGCGAACCCTTGAGCTGGATCAATACAAAAGCTGAACATCATGGATGAGTTGGAAGCATCCGCTTCCGGCGATGCTGTTTTCTTGCGCAGGCGCAAAATATCCTTTGAAATCAAGACTCTTCCGCAGAGCGGGCAGCCTTGCGCACATTTTTATCCACAGAACTTGTGCAGAACCTTGCATGGACTGCACTTGCCGCACTGCTGGCAACTTGTTACATTGCTGAATTGATTTCTTTCCCTCAGGAGTTTCTCTTGCTCGCTATTTTCCAAGCTGCAGGCTGGCCAATCTGGCTCTTGCTGATTGCCTCGATCGTCGCCGTCGCCCTGATCGTGGAACGCCTGATCTACCTGCGCCGCGACAAGATCCTCCCGAAACAACTGCTCGATGAAGTGATCCGCGTCTACCGCGCCGGCAAGGTCACGCCGGAAGTGGTGGACAAGCTCGAACACAATTCGCCGCTCGGCACCGTGCTGGCCGCCGCGCTGCGCAACGTCGACGCCCCGCGCGACGTGATGAAGGAATCGATCGAGGAAGCCGGCCGCGGCGTCGCCCACGGCCTCGAGCGCTTCCTGACCACCCTCGGCACCATCGCCTCGCTGGCTCCGCTGATGGGCCTGTTCGGCACCGTGGTCGGCATGATCGAGATCTTCGGCGCCCAGAGCCCGACCGGCAACAACCCGGCCCAGCTGGCGCACGGCATCTCGGTGGCCCTGTACAACACCGGCTTCGGCCTGGCCATCGCCATGCCGGCCCTGGTGTTCTACCGCCACTTCCGCGCCCTGGTCGACAGCTTCATCGTCGAGATGGAACTGCAGGCCGTGAAATTCGTCGACGTCGTGCACGGGACCCGCAAATGATGAACTTCCGCCGCGGCCGCCAGCGCGAGGAGCCGGAGATCAACCTGATCCCCTTCATCGACGTGCTGCTGGTCGTCCTCATCTTCCTGATGGTCTCGACGACCTACAGCAAGTTCACCGAGCTGCAGATCACGCTGCCGACGGCCGACGCCGACAAGGTGCAGGAACGGCCGTTCGAGATCAACGTCACCATCGACGCCAAGGGCAACTACACGGTCAACAACGTGCCGGTGTCCTTCCACAGCGTGGCCGGCCTGGCCGACGACCTCAAGAATGCGGCCCGCAGCGGCGGCCCGAACGGCCAGCCGGTCAAGGACCCGGTCATCATCGTCAATGCCGACCAGTTCGCCATGCACCAGATGGTGATCAACGTGCTGGAAGCGGCGCGCGTCGCGGGCTACGACAAGCTGACCTTCGCCGCCCAGACCGGGACCAAGAAATAAGCAGCCTCGAATCGACCCTTACCCGCGCCTGGCTGCGCCGCGGCCCGCTGGCCCTGGCGCTGCTGCCGCTCGCGCTGCTGTTCCGCCTGCTGGCCGGCCTGCGCACGCTGCTCTACCGCCTGGGCCTGAAAAAGAGCGAACGCCTGCCGGTGCCGGTCATCGTGGTCGGCAACATCTTTATCGGCGGGACCGGCAAGACGCCGCTGACGATCTGGCTGGCCGAGGCGCTGCGCGGCGCCGGCCTGCGTCCGGGCGTGATCTCGCGCGGCCATGGCGGCTCCGGATCCGCGCCGCGCGCGGTCACGCCGCAGTCCGATCCAGCTGAGGTCGGCGACGAACCGCTGCTGATCGCGGCCCGCACCGGCTGTCCGGTGGTGGTCGGACGCCGGCGTGCCGAGGCGGGCAGGGCGCTGCTGGCGGCGCATCCGGAGGTCGACGTGCTGATCACCGACGACGGCCTGCAGCACTACGCGCTGGCGCGTGACGTCGAGATCGTCCTGTTCGACGGCCGCGGGGTCGGCAACGGCTGGCTGCTGCCGGCCGGCCCGCTGCGCGAGCCGCCTTCGCGGCGCCGCGATTTCACCGTGGTGAACGCGCCCCAGATCACGCCTGCGCTGGCGGACGCGGTCGGCGGCCGCCCCTTCCGCATGCAGCTGGCCGGCGACTTCGCCGAACCCCTGGCCCGGCCGGAAGACTGCCTGCCGCTGGCCCGGCTGAAGGGCAGGCGCATCGTCGCGGCGGCCGGCATCGGCAACCCGGGCCGTTTCTTCGCCATGCTGCGCGCGGCCGGACTGGCGTTCAGCGAACTGCCGCTGCCCGACCACCACGATTTCCTCGACCGTCCTTTCGACGGCGTGGACGCCGATGTCATCCTGATCACCGAGAAGGATGCAGTAAAATGTCGGCAACTTGATAACCTGAAGGACGATCCGCGCTTGTGGGTCGTGCCCGTGACGGCGCGGATCGATCCCGCGCTGGCCGAACAAATCGTGGAGAAATGTCGTGGACGCTCGACTGCTTGATATCCTGGTCTGCCCGCTGTGCAAGGGCCCACTCCAGTACGACAAAAAGGCGCAGGAACTGATCTGCAGCCCCGACCGCCTGGCATACCCGATTCGCGATGGGATCCCGATCATGTGGGCTGACCAGGCGCGCAAGATCGAGCCGGTATGAGCTTTACGGTCATTATCCCGGCACGGCTGGCCTCGACCCGCCTGCCGAACAAGCCGCTGGCCGACCTCGGCGGCAAGCCGATGGTGGTGCGCGTGGCCGAACGCGCGCGTGAATCGGGCGCCGCGCGCATCATCGTCGCGACCGATCACCCGGACATCCTGGCTGCCTGCGCCGCCCACGGTATCGAGGCCTGCATGACCCGCGCGGATCACCCCTCGGGCACCGACCGCATCGCCGAAGTCGCCCACAAGCTGGGCCTGTCGTCGGACGAAGTCGTGGTCAACCTGCAGGGTGACGAGCCGCTGATCGACCCCGGCCTGCTGGCCGCCTGCGCCGCGCGCATCCGCGATGGTGTGCCGATGGCGACCGTTGCCCACCCGATCCACGCACTTGCCGACGTGTTCAACCCGAACGTGGTCAAGGTGGTGCTCGACAAGGCGGGCAGGGCGCTGTATTTCTCGCGCGCCACTATCCCTTGGCACCGCGACGCTTTCGCCGCGACCCAGGATTCGCTGCCGGCCGGCTACGCGCCGCTGCGCCACGTCGGTCTTTATGCCTACAGCAACGCTTTCCTCCAGGCCTACCCGGCACTGGAACCGTCGCCGCTCGAAACCATCGAGGCGCTGGAGCAGTTGCGCGTGCTGTGGCACGGCTATCCGATCGCCGTGCACATCACGGACAGCGCGCCGCATGCCGGCGTCGACACCCCTGACGACCTGGAGCGCGTACGCCGGCACTACGCCGCCTGAAGCTCTTTTTTGCGACCCTGCGCTATATCAAAACCGGCTGGTGGACGCCCCGGGGATTGGCGTAAAAGCTGACTTTTGTGGTAACTTTCGTGTCAAGCTAGCCAGATATGCATCAAGCGCGGTCGTCCGCGAATATAAAAATTATCAACATCCTCTAAGAATCTAGGAAACTCATGCGTCTCATTCTGTTAGGAGCACCCGGCGCCGGTAAGGGCACCCAAGCCAATTTCATCAAGGAAAAGTTCAACATTCCTCAGATTTCCACCGGCGACATGCTGCGCGCCGCCATCAAGGCCGGGACCGAACTGGGCATGGCTGCCAAGAAGGTGATGGATGCGGGCCAGCTGGTGTCCGACGACATCATCATCGGCCTGGTGAAAGAGCGCCTCAAAGAGACCGATTGCGCCAACGGCTACCTGTTCGACGGCTTCCCGCGCACTATTGCGCAGGCCGACGCCATGAAGGACAGCGGCGTGGCCATCGACTACGTGCTGGAAATCGACGTGCCGGACGAGCTGATCGTCGAGCGCATGTCGGGCCGCCGCACCCACGCCGCCTCGGGCCGCGTGTACCACACCAAGTTCAATCCGCCGAAGGCCGAGGGCATCGACGACCTCACCGGCGAGCCGCTGGTGCAGCGCGACGACGACAAGGAAGAAACCGTCCTGAAGCGCCTGTCCGTGTACCACAACCAGACCGAAGTCCTGCTCGGCTACTACAACAAGTGGGCCCAGTCGGGCCTGCCGGGTGCACCGAAGTACCGCAAGATCTCGGGCGTCGGCCCGGTCGAGCAGGTGCGCGACGCAGCCTTCGCGGCGCTGTCGGAATAAATAGTCAGCAAGTTGAGCAAACGGCCCTGCGGGGCCGTTTTGTTTTACAGGTAGCGCTCGACGGCAGCCGTCAGCGCTTCCCGGTCCGAATCCCCCTGGTAGCGCTCGCCGTTGATGAAAAAGCTCGGCGTCCCGCTCGCCCCCAGTGCTTTGGCTTCCTCGGCCTGCTCGCGGATGCGCGCGCGGTGCCTGCGCGTCGCCAGCTCCTCGTCGAAGCGCGCCCCATCCAGCCCCAGCCCCTGCGCCAGCAGCGGCAGCTGGGCCGGCGGCAGCTGAGCCTGGTGCTCGAACAGTGCGTCGTGCATTTGCCAGAACTTGCCCTGGCTTGCCGCCGCTTCCGCCGCCTCGGCCGCCGCTTGCGCATAGGGATGCATGTCGAGCGGCAGGTGGCGGTAGACCAGGGCGATGCGCTCGCCGTACTGCTTCTGCAAGGCGGCCAACGTCGGGCGGGCCCGGGCACAGTAGGGACACTGGAAATCCCCGTACTCGACGATGACGATGTCGGCATCCGGCCTGCCGCGCACGTGGTCGTGTTCCCTGATCTGCACCTGGCGCATTCCCGCTCCCCTGAATGTGAGGGCCCGATCTTCGCATGCCTGCCGCCGGGGACGCCGCCCATTACCGTCCATCAATCATGTAAGCGCGTGTTTCGCGTGCGCCCGCGCGACCTGCACAGGCAGATAATGGTCCTCCACTATTCGAATCGCATGAGGTGCACCATGAGTCCCATCAAGTCCATGATTGCCCTGCTGTTCGCGCTGGGTTCGGCGGGCGCGCTGGCCCAGAACCAGGCGACGCCGCAGCCGCCGACCGGCAAGCCGGTGTCCGACAGCGCCACCTACGGTCCGGTGCTGAATCCGCCATCGACGCCCGCCACCACCGGGCAGTCGACCCAGAACGGTAGCCAGGCCACGGGCGAGTCCCGCCCTCAGGCGCAGGAAGAACGTGCCGGCCAGCCGCCGGTGACCGGCAAGCAGAACGAAGTCGATCCCTCGGCCCGCCCGGCGCCCGAGACCGTGCAGCCGCAAGCGCCGGCGCAGGCGCCATCGCAAACCCGGCAGATGCAGCCGAAGACCCAGCAGGAGCTCCAGGGCCGCCCTGAGCCGAAGCAGCAAACGAAGAAGGACAAGCAGGCCCGGCGCCGTCCGGGCGCGGTCCAGCGCATCGAAGGCACCCCGCGCATCGCCGCGCCGGCGCCCATGCCGGCGCCGCGCACCGGGACGCCGGCGGTGCCGACCCCGGTCGGCCCGAGCTCGAGCCAGGTGGTGGGCTGCGTGGGCGGCACCTGCACCGACATCAGTGGCGCCACCTACAATGCCGGCGGCCCGGGCAACACCACGGTCAGCAGCAATGGCCGCCTGTGCACGCAAAACGGCGCCAATATGCAGTGCCTTTGATGTCGCGACATGGTTTTTCTTGTTAAAAGTTCGCTACAATGCCGCTGTTTGACGTTTACGTTAACGTAAGCATCAGAACCGTGTGAAGACAGCGGCATTAGAACGTTTAAAAGGGAAAACCATGCAAATTCAGAACAATGTGTTCATCGTGACCGGTGGCGCCTCGGGCCTTGGCGCAGCTACCGCGCGCATGATCACCGAAGCGGGCGGCAAGGTCGTCATCGCCGACGTGCAGGCGGAAGCGGGCGCTGCCCTGGTAGCCGAGCTGGGCGGCCAGTTCGTCAAGTGCGACGTCACCTCGGAAGCGGACGGCCAGGCGGTCGTGGACGCCGCCGTCAAGCTGGGCACGCTGCGCGGCCTGGTCAACTGCGCCGGCGTGGCGCCGGCCGTCAAGACCGTCGGCAAGGACGGTCCGCACCCGCTGGATGCCTTCCAGCGCGCGGTGAACATCAACCTGGTCGGTACCTTCAACATGTGCCGCCTGGCGGCCGACGCCATGGGCAAAACCGAAGCGGGCGAGTACGGCGAGCGCGGCATCATCATCAACACCGCCTCGGTCGCGGCCTTCGACGGCCAGATCGGCCAGGCCGCCTACGGCTCCTCGAAAGCGGCGGTGGCCGGCATGACCCTGCCGATGGCGCGCGACCTGGCGCGCAGCGGCGTGCGCGTGATGACCATCGCCCCGGGCATCTTCGAGACCCCGATGCTGATGGGCATGCCGCAGGAAGTGCGCGACTCGCTGGGCAAGATGGTGCCCTTCCCACCGCGCCTCGGCATGCCGAAGGAGTACGCGCACCTGGCCAAGGCCATCATCGAAAACGTGATGCTCAACGGCGAAACGATCCGCCTCGACGGCGCGATCCGCATGCAGCCGAAGTAAGCCGGCCTGAAGGCTGCTGCCAATTGTTGTACGATTGGCAGATGTCGGGCGCGTGGCGCAAGCCGCGCGCCCGTTTTGCTTTCTGGAGAAACGATTGAATAAACTGACACTGCTGGCCTCCACGCTGGCACTGGCCCTGGCCGGCCTCAACCCGGCGCTGGCGCAGGACACCCGCCAGGCCGCCCCCGAAGCCGCCACCGGCTACCAGGACAAGGCCGGCTGGCCTGCGAAGAACTACATGGTGGCCGCGGCCAATCCGCTGGCGGTGGAAGCTGGCTACCGCATCCTGAAGCAGGGCGGCAGCGCGATCGACGCCGCCATCGCCACCCAGCTGGTGCTGACCCTGGTCGAACCGCAGTCTTCCGGCATCGGCGGCGGCGCCTTCCTGGTGCACTACGACGGCCGCCAGACCCAGGCCTTCGACGGCCGCGAGACCGCGCCCTCGAAAGCCGACGAGCGCCTGTTCCAGCGTCCCGACGGCACGCCGGTGTCGCGTACCGAGGGCGTGGTCGGCGGCCGTTCGGTCGGCGCGCCCGGCGTGCTGCGCATGCTCGAACTGGCCCACCGCGAACACGGCAAGCTGCCGTGGAAGGCGCTGTTCGCGCCCGCCATCAAGCTGTCGGAAGAAGGCTTCGCGGTCAGCCCGCGCCTGCACGCGCTGCTCTCTGGCGATGCCCACCTGCGCAAGGATCCGGAAGCCGCGCGCTACTTCTACGGCAATGGCGGCAAGCCCTGGCCGGTCGGCCACGTCCTGAAGAACCCGGCGCTCGCCAAGACCCTGCGCGAGATCGCCGACGGCGGCGCCGACGCCTTCTACACCGGCCGCATCGCGCGCGACATCGCGGCCAAGGTGCAGTCCCACCCGACCAACCCCGGCCTGCTCAGCGCCGCCGACATCGCCGGCTACCAGCCGAAGGTCCGCACGCCCGTCTGCAGCGACTACCGAACCTACACCGTGTGCGGCATGCCGCCCCCATCCTCGGGCGGCATCGCCGTGGCCCAGATGCTGGGCATGTTCGAGACCATGGACATGAAAGCGCTGGCGCCGTCCAATGGCGTGCCGGGCCCGGACGCGCTGCACGTGTTCAGCGAAGTGGGGCGCCTGGCCTACGCGGACCGCAACCGCTATGCCGCCGACACCGACTTCGTGCCGCTGCCGGGGCGCGGCGTGCCGAGCCTGATCGACAAGACCTACCTGGCCACGCGTGCGAAGCTGGTGGGGCAGCGCTCGATGGGCGAGGCGCCGGCCGGCAAGCCGCCCGGCATGGAAGTCGCCTGGCACTGGGGCAAGGACAACGCCATCGAGACCCCGTCCACCTCGCACGTTGCGGTGGTCGACGGCTACGGCATGGGCCTGGCGATGACCACCACCATCGAAGACGCCTTCGGTGCGCGCCAGATGGTGAACGGTTTCATCCTCAACAACCAGCTGACCGATTTTTCCTTTGCCTCGCGGGACGCCGACGGCCCGATCGCCAACCGGGTGGAGGCGGGCAAGCGGCCGCGCAGCGCGATGTCGCCGACCGTGGTGTTCGACCGCAAGACCGGCAAGCTGGTGCTGACGGTCGGCTCGCCCGGCGGCCCGGCCATCATCAACTACGTCGCCAAGGTGCTGGTCGGGACCCTCGACTGGGGCCTCAACGTGCAGCAGGCGATCGCCTTGCCGAACTTCGGCAGCCGCAACGGCCCGACCGAACTCGAAGTGGGGCGCTTCCCGTCCACCACCATCGAGGCCCTGAATGCGCGCGGCCACAAGCTGCGACTGGGCGAGCAGACCTCGGGCCTGCACGGCATCCAGCGCATCGAGGTGCATGGCGTGCCGCTGTGGTACGGCGGGGCCGATCCGCGCCGCGAAGGCGTGGCCAAAGGCGACTGAGATGGAGGCGCCGCCGGTCGCCGCCGCCTACGACGCCCTGGCCGAACGCTGGCGCGACGGCGTCTTCGACGGCGCCAACGGCATGCGCCAGCACCGGCTGGCGCTCGCCTTTCTCGAGCCCGGGGCCGATGCCTGGGCCCTCAACGTCGGTTGCGGCGGCAATACCCGTTTCAATGCGCTGATGCGCGCCCATGGCCTGCGGATCGAGGGCGTCGACGTCTCCGGGCGCATGGTCGACATGGCCCGTGCCGCCGACCCGGAGGTGGTCCTGCACCAGGCCGACATCACGGTCTGGCCGCTCCCGCGCACCTACCGTTTCATCGCGGCCTGGGACAGCATCTGGCACCTGCGGCTGGAACAACAGCGTCCGCTGATGCTGAAGCTGATGCGTGGGCTGGAGCCGGGCGGGGTCTTGCTCTTCTCGGCGGGTGGCCTGGACCGGCCCGATGAACACGTCGACGCCACGATGGGCCCCGCACTCCATTACAGCACCCTCGGGATCCCGGGACTGCTCGAGGTGGTGAAGGAGGCGGACTGCGTCTGCCGGCACCTCGAATTCGACCAGTATCCGGAGAAGCATCTGTTTGTCGTCGTGCAAAGACTGCAATGTCCGAGCCGGAATGCGTCGGCGAAACCCAACTAACAGTCATTTATTTCCCAAGAGATACCCGACTTTTGCTAAGCTTGGCGGGTGGACAGCAACGAGAAAACAGGCCTGGTCCTCACAGGCGGCGGAGCGCGCGCCGCCTATCAGGCTGGCGTGATGCATGCGATCGCCCGCATTCTCGCCGATGCCGGCCGTCCGGCCCTGCGTTCACCCTTCGACATCATCTGCGGCACCTCGGCCGGCGCGCTGAACGCCACCGCGCTGGCCTGCCGCGCCGACGACTTCACCAGCGCCGTGCGCGGCCTGCTGAGCGTGTGGGAAGGCGTGGCCGCCCACCAGGTCTACCGTGCCGACTCGCTCGCCGTGCTGCGTTCGGGCGCGCGCTGGTTGTCGCTGCTGTCCTTCGGCTGGCTGTTGCGCAAGTGGCACGCAGCGCCGCCCCAGTCCCTGCTCGACAACACTCCGCTGGCCGGCCTGCTGCACCGCGCGCTCGACCTGCCGCGCCTCGATGCCGCGCTGGCCGACGGCGTGCTGCATGCGCTGGCGATCACCGCTTCCTCGTACTCCAGCGGCCACCACATCACCTTTTACCAGGCCGCGCGCGAGATCGCGCCCTGGCTGCGCCACCAGCGCCTGGCGCTGGCGACCCAGATCAGCGTCGAGCACCTGCTGGCCTCGAGCGCGATCCCCTTCATCTTCCCGGCGGTGCCCCTGTACCTGGGCGGCCGGCGCGAATACTGCGGCGACGGCTCGATGCGCCAGCTGGCGCCGATCGCGCCGGCCATCCACCTGGGCGCCACCCGCGTGCTGGTGGTGGGGGCGGGGCGCATGTCGGAGCCGGCCGTCGATCCCGCCCCGTACAGTGGCTACCCCAGCCTGGCGCAGGTGGCCGGCCATGCGCTGTCCTCGATCTTCCTCGACAGCCTGGCGGCCGACATCGAGCGCCTGCAACGGGTCAACCAGACGCTCGAACGGGTGCCGCCTGAAGCGCGCTCCGCGCTGCCGCTGCGGCGCGTGGAACTGCTGGTGATCGCGCCGTCCGAGCGGCTCGACGACATCGCGCTGCGCCACGTCCACAGCCTGCCGGCCCCGGTGCGCACGCTGCTGGGCGGGATCGGTGCGCTCGAGACCCGTGGCGCGGCGCTGGCGTCCTACCTGCTGTTCGAAGGCGGCTACACGCGCGAGCTGATCCGCCTCGGCGAACACGACACCCTGGCCCGGCGCGACGACGTGCTGGCGTTTTTCCCGCAATGAGCGCCTTCTTCAGACTCCTTGCCGCGGCGCTGCTGCTGGCCATGTGCGCGGGCGCCGCCGCCGCGCCGCGCCCGACGCTGCGCTTCGAGCACCTGTCGGTGGCCGAAGGCCTGGCGCAGGAAACCGTGCTGGCCGTGGTGCAGGACCGCGACGGCTTCATGTGGTTCGGCACCCAGAACGGTCTGTCGCGCTTCGACGGCTACCGCGTCATCAACTACCGCAGCGTGCCGGGCAAGCCGCGCTCGCTGTCGAACAGCTGGGTGCGGGTGCTGCACCTCGACCGCCACGGCAGGCTGTGGCTGGGCACCGACGGCGGCCTCAACCTGTACGACCCCGTCACCCAGTCCTTCACCCTGTTCGTGCCGGACGAGACTGCGCGGCGCGGCAATGGCAACCGCCACATCAACGCCATCGTCGGCGACGGCCGCGACGGCCTGTGGATCGGCACCAACGACGGCCTGCAGCACTTCGACACCGTGCTGCGCCGCTTCACCACCTGGCACCACGAGCGGGGGAACGAACGCAGCCTGAGCGACGACAACGTCAATGCGCTGGCGCTGGACGCCGGCGGACGCCTGTGGATCGGCACCGGTGGGGGACTGGACAGCCTCGCCACGGGTTCCGGTTCCGACGCCGCCGCCGGCCGCGCCCAGATCGAGCACCACGCGTCCGGCCTCGGACCGCGCAGCAACCCGGTGCATGCGCTGATGGTGGACGGCGAGCAGCGCCTGTGGGTCGGGCGCCTGGGCGGGCTGGAACGGCGCGCGCTCAAGGGGCCGGAGGTGGGTACGGTGCGCCGCTTCGGTGCGGCGGACGGCATCGGCCCGTGGTGGATCACGGCCCTGTACCGCGATGCCGCCAATGAGATCTGGATCGGCACCCATGACGACGGCCTGCTGCGCTGGCGCGGCCGCGAAGACAGCTTCGAGAGCCACCGCCACGTCGTCACCGACCGCCACAGCCTGGGCGACAACCAGGTGTCGGCGCTGTACCGCGACCGTCTCGGCACCTTCTGGGTCGGCACCTGGTACGCCGGCGTCTCGCGGGTGGACCTGGGCAGCGGCGGCTTCGCCCGCATCGTGCGCAGCGGGAACTTTCCCGACACCCTGCCCGACAACAAGGCGCGTGCCCTGCTCGCGGATGGGACAGGCGCGGGACAGAAGCTGTGGGTCGGCACCGCCACCGCCCTGAACCACGTCGACCCGGCCACCGGCGCCACCACCGTGTACCGCCATGAGGAAGGCAATCCAAACAGCCTGGGCGGCCTGCCGGCATCGGCGCTGGCGCGCGACCGCAAGGGTCTGCTGTGGATCGGCAGCCGCACCGGCCTGACCTCGTTCGACCCGAAGACGCGGCGCTTCCAGCGCCTGGCGCTGCCCGGCGACGCCGATGCCAACAACGTGCGCGCGCTGTATGCGACGCCGGACGCCAGCATCTGGGTCGCCACCCGCGGCGGCCTGCACCGGCTCGATCCCGCCACGCGCAAGATCGCGAGCTGGCGCCACGACCCGGCCAGGTCCACCAGCCTGGCCGACGACATCGTGCGCCCGATGCTGCAGGACCGGCGCGGCCGCATGTGGATCGGCACCTTCGACGGCCTCGACCTGATGGACCGCGCCAGCGGGCGCTTCCGCCACTTCCGCCACGATCCCCACGACGCGGCCAGCCTGAGCCACGACGAGGTGCACGCCCTGTTCGAGGACAGCCGCGGCGACGTCTGGGTCGGCACGGCGGTGGGCCTGAACCGCATGGTCACGGCCGGCGACGGTTCGGTGAGCTTCGTACGCTACACCACGCGCGAAGGGCTGCTGGACGACGCGCTGGCCGCCATCCTGGAAGACGACGACGGCCACCTGTGGGTCAGCACCACCAGCGGCATCTCCCGCCTCGACCCGGAGTCGGGGCGCTGGCGCAACTACACCGCCGCCGACGGCCTCACCGAAGGCGCCTTCTTCGACTCCTCGGCGGTGCGCGGCGCCGACGGCGTCCTGTACTTCGGCGGCTTCAACGGCATCACCGCCTTCGACCCGCGCGCGATCCGCGACAACCGGGTGGCGCCGCGTCCCGTCATCACCGGCCTGACCATCTTCAACAAACCGGTCGACGAGGCGCTGCCCGGCCTGCTCAAGGGGCCGATCGAGCATGCCGAGACAGTGACGCTGCCGGCCGACGCCTCGGTGTTCTCGCTGGAATTCTCGGCCCTGCACTTCGCCGCGCCCGGGCGCAACCGCTTCGCCTACCGCCTCGACGGCTTCGATCGCGACTGGGTGCAGGGCGATGCGAGCAAGCGTTTTGCCACCTACACCAACCTCGACCCCGGCACCTACGTGTTCCGCCTGCGCGCGGCCAACAAGGACGGCGTCTGGAGCGAGCAGGTGGCGGCGCTGGCGATCACGATCGAGCCGCCGCCGTGGGGCACGCCCTGGTTCCGCGCCATCGCCGTGCTGCTGCTGGTGACGCTCGGCTACACCGGGGTACGCATGCGCATGTCGGGACTGCGGCGCCAGAAGGAGCAGCTGGCGCGCCAGGTCGGTGCGCGCACCGAACAGGTCGAGCAGCAGAACCGCATGCTCGAGCGCCAGACCCAGGAACTGCGCGACCAGGAGCAGCGCGTGCGCCAGCAGTCCAACGAGCTGGCACGCGCCTACCGCGCGCTGCAGGAGAACGAGGAATTCCTGCGCCAGGCCAAGCAGCGCGCCGAGGACGCGACGCGCCAGAAGTCCGAATTCCTGGCCAATATGAGCCACGAGATGCGCACCCCGCTGGCGGGCGTGATCGGCATGCTCGGTTTCGCGCTGCGCGACCCGCTGCTGCGCGAGACCACGCGCGAACAGATCGAGCGCGGCCAGGGCAATGCCCAGGCCCTGCTGGCGATCATCAACGACCTGCTCGACTTCTCCAAGATCGAGGCGGGCAAGCTGAGCATCGAGAACATCGACTTCGACCTGCACGCCATGATCCGCAGCGTGGCCAGCCTGTTCGAGGAACAGGCGGCCGGCAAGAGCGTCGGCTTCGACGTGACCTTCGACCCGGCCTTGCCGCGCTTCGTGGTGGGCGACCCGACCCGCCTGCGCCAGGTGCTGGTCAACCTGGTCGGAAACGCCTTCAAGTTCACCCGCTCCGGTTCCATCTACCTCGGGGTCGAGCTGCGCGAGGACGACCAGGTGCGCGGCGAGGGCTGGCACATGCTGCGCTTCACGGTGCGCGACACCGGCATCGGCATCCCGGCCGACGCGCTGCCGCGCCTGTTCCAGAAATTCGAGCAGGCCGACACCACCACCACGCGGCGCTACGGCGGCACCGGCCTGGGGCTGGCGATCTGCCGCCAGCTGGTGGCCCTGATGGGCGGCAGCATCGGCGTCAACAGCGCCGAGGGCAAGGGCAGCACCTTCAGCGTGCTGCTGCCGCTGGCCGACGGCGTCGAGCCGCCGCACGTGGAACAGGCGCCGCGCGTACCGCACACCCACCGCCTGCGCGTGCTGTGCGCCGAGGACTTCCCGACCAACCAGATCATCGCCCGCACCATGATCGAAGACATGGGCCACCAGATCGACATCGCCGACAACGGCGCCCAGGCGGTGCAGATGTGCGCGCGCACGCGCTATGACCTGATCCTGATGGACGGGCGCATGCCCGAGATGGACGGCGCCACCGCGACGCGGATCATCCGCGCCGGCGGCACGCCGGATGCGCGCGTGCTCGACCAGCACCTGATGATCGTGGCCCTGACCGCCAACGTCAGCGGCGACGACCGGGCGCGCTACCTGGCCTGCGGCATGGACGCCTTCCTGACCAAGCCGATCGACGAGGACGCGCTGCACCAGCAGGTCTCGCGCGCCATCGAGCGCCAGCTGGCGCGCGGGATCGCGCTGCCGCCGATGCCGCCAGGGGCGGGGGGGCTGGCGCAGGCGGCGTCGCCGCTGGCCGCGCTGGATGCGATGTTCGGGGTGGTGCCCGCTTTGCTGCCGGCCAGCGTGGCGGAGCCGGCGAATCCGGGCCGGCGCGCCGACGACCTGGCCGTGCGCCTGCGCGCCGCTTTCGCGGCCGACCTGCCGCGCCGCCGCGCCGAACTCGAGGCGGCCCTGCAGGCCGACGACCTGGACGCGGCCGGCAGGGTGCTGCACGGCCTGCGCGGCAGCGCCGCCTACCTGGGCGAGGCTGCGCTCGGCCAGCTGTGCGCCGAGCTGGAAGCCGCCGCCGACGCCGGCGAGCGCGAACGCCTGCTGGCCGGTGTCGCGCGCCTGGGCGTGCACCTGGCCGCCTTCCAGCCTTCCTGAGCATTTCCGTGCTCGCCGCAGCTCGCCTTCCCTAGTAAGATGGCGCCAACACACTTGTAAAAAGGGCAAAAAGTGACATGAAGGTGCTGGCGGTGGATGACGACGTGGTGGCGCGCATGATGCTGATGCATCTGGTCGACAGCTGCGGGGAATACGAGGTCCTGGAGGCCGAAGACGGCGAGGACGCCTGGCGCCTGCTGGCGGACGGCCTGCGTCCCGGCATCGTGTTCTGCGACCTGCGCATGCCGACGCTGGGCGGCATGGAACTGCTGGCGCGGGTGCGCGCCAGCGCGGAGCTGGCCGCGCTGCCCTTCGTGCTGGTGTCGGCGGCTTCCGATGCCGATACCCTGGCCGAGGCCGGGCGCCTCGGCGCCGACGGCTACATCGTCAAGCCCTTCGCCGCGGGGCAGGTGCGGGCCCAGCTCGCGCGCCTGGCGCCGCTCGACGAAGACCCGGCGGCGGTGGCGCAGCGTCTCGGCATCGCGCCCGAGCGGCTGCTGCTCTACCTCGGCGGCCTGCAGCGCCAGCTCGAGGAAGCCGCGTCCTTCTCCGGATCCGACGCCGCGCCGGAGCGCGAGGCGCGCCTGCAGCGCCTGGCCGAAGGCTGCGCCACGCTCGGGCTGATGGACAGCGCGGCGCGGCTGCGTGCCGTCGCGGCAGGCAAGGATGCCGCCGCCATCGGTACGGCGCTGGCGCATGCGCGCGCGGCGGTGGCGCGCCGGCTGTAGTTGTCGACGATGCGCGCAAGCGGGTCCCAATTTCACTTGCTGGCAAATTACTTTAGATTTAAAGTAAGCCTTGATGTTGCCGGAATTTCACCAGGGACCCGACATGACCGACGTTTCCGCAGCACTTGCGCCGTCCGGCTACGCCGACGGCTTTGCCCGCGCCAATCTGCCGCCGTTCGAAGAATGGCCCGAATTCCGCTTCGACCTGCCTGAACTGCAGTACCCGCCGCGCCTCAATTGCGTGGCCGAGCTGCTCGACACGGCCAGCCTGCGCGGCTGGGACGAGCGCACCGCGCTGATCGGCAGCCGCGAGCGCCTCAGCTACGCCGCGCTGCGCGCCCGGGTCGACCGCATCGCCCACGTGCTGCGTCAAGACCTCCAGCTCGCGACCGGCAGCCGGGTGCTGCTGCGCGGCGCCAATTGTCCGATGATGGCGGCCTGCATCCTGGCCGTGATCAAGGCCGGCTGCATCGCGGTGCCGACCATGCCGCTGCTGCGCGCCCGCGAGCTGGGCACCATCGCCGGCCGCGCCCGCGTCGATGCCATCCTGTGCGCGGCCGCGCTGCGCGCCGAGGTCGATGCGATGGAGCCGGGCGGCCTGCCGCTGCTGCTGTTCGACGCCGCGCCGGATGCGCCCGAGTCTCTCGAAGTGCGCATGGCGGCGCACGACGCGGCCTTCAGCGCGCCCGACACGGCGGCCGACGACGTCTGCCTGATCAGCTTCACGTCGGGCACCACCGGCGTGCCCAAGGGGACCATGCACTTCCACCGCGACCTGCTGGCGATCTGCGACTGCTTCCCGCGCCATACGCTGCGCTCGCGCGGCGACGACGTCTTCATCGGCACGCCGCCGCTGGCCTTCACCTTCGGCCTGGGCGGGCTGCTGCTGTTCCCGCTGCGGGTGGGCGCCGGCGCCGTGCTCTGCGAAAAGCTGACGCCGGAAAGCCTGCTGGCGGCGATCCAGGAACACCGCGCCACGGTCTGCTTCACCGCGCCCACCTTCTACCGCCAGATGGCCCAGCTGGCCCTACGCTTCGACTTGCGCAGCCTCACGCGCACGGTGTCGGCCGGCGAGGCGCTGCCGGTGGCGACGCGCGAAGCCTGGAAGGAGGCGACCGGCCTCGACATGATCGACGGGATCGGCGCCACCGAGATGCTGCACATCTTCATCTCCGCCGCCGGCGGCGAGGTGCGCCCCGGCGCGACCGGCAAGCCGGTGCCGGGCTACCAGGCCTGCATCCTCGACGAGAACGGGCAGCCGGTGGGGCCGGGCGTGATCGGGCGCCTGGCCGTGAAGGGCCCGACCGGCTGCCGCTACCTGGACGACCCGCGCCAGCGCAACTACGTGCAGGGCGGCTGGAACATCACCGGCGACGCCTACGAGATGGATGCCGACGGCTATTTCTATTACCGTTCGCGGCTGGACGACATGATCATCTCGGCCGGCTACAACATCGCCGGCGCCGAAGTCGAGGACGTGCTGCTGCACCATCCGGCGGTGGCCGAGTGCGGCGTGGTGGGGCGCCCCGACGAGGAGCGCGGGCAGGTGGTCGAGGCCCATGTCGTGCTCAAGCCGGGCGTCGACCCCAGCTGCGAGACGGCCGCGCTGCTGCAGGAATTCGTCAAGGCCCAGATCGCGCCCTACAAGTATCCGCGCGTGGTGCGCTTTCGCGAACAGCTGCCGCGCACCGAAACCGGTAAACTGCAGCGGTTTAAATTACGCATGGATGCGGTCTGAGGAAAACATGTCGGATTTCGAGGACCACGAGCTCGACCTGGCCAGCCGCCTGCGCCAGGAGCACCACCAGTCGCTCAAGCTGTGGCTGCGCATGCTGTCCTGCACCGTGCGCATCGAGAACGAGATCCGCACCCGGCTGCGCGCCGGCTTCGGCATCACGCTGCCGCGCTTCGACTTGATGGCCCAGCTCGAGCGCCATCCCGACGGCCTGCGCATGGGCGAGCTGTCCAAGCGCATGATGGTTACCGGCGGCAACGTCACCGGCATCACCGACCAGCTCGAGCGTGAAGGGCTGGTCGTGCGGGTGCCCGACCCCAACGACCGCCGTGCCTGGGCGGTGCGGCTGACGCCGGCCGGACGCAGCGCCTTCGCCGAGATGGCGGCGGTGCACGAACGCTGGATCGACGAGATGCTGGCCGATATCCCGGCCGAGGACAAGGCCAGCCTGATCGCGCTGCTGGCGTCGATGAAGGAGCGGCTCAGGGTCGACGAGGAGCGCTAGCGGCGGCCGGTCGACGAGCCGCCGCAACTGCTGGTTGCAATCGTGCGACCCGGCTCCCATGGCCGAGGATAATGGCTGAATCCGCCGAGGGGGATCCATGAGCCTGACACCACCGGAAGTGCCGCCGGAACTCCGTACCTGTGCCCGCTGCAGCAATCAGCTCGGCCTGGGTTTCGGGGTCAGCTTCGCCTACCAGCCGATCGTCGACCTGAGGCGGCGCAGCATCTGGGCGCACGAAGCGCTGGTGCGCGGTCCGCGCGGCGAAGGCGCCTGGTCGGTCCTGTCCCTCGTCAACGAGGACAACCGCTACGCCTTCGACCAGGCCTGCCGCATCGAGGCGATCCGCGGCGCGGCGCGCCTCGGCCTGCCCGGCAGGTTGTCGATCAATTTCCTCCCCAACGCAGTGGTCCATCCCGCGACCTGCATCCAGCGGACCTTCGCGGCCGCTACCGAGGCCGGCTTCCCGCTCGAGAACATCATCTTCGAAGTCACCGAAGGCGAACGGGTACGCGACCGGCCCCACCTGGTCCACATCTTCCGCGAATACCGCCGCTACGGCTTCTCCACCGCGATCGACGATTTCGGTACCGGCTATGCGGGCCTCGACCTGCTGTCGGCCTTCCAGCCGGATGTCGTCAAGCTCGACATGGCGCTGGTGCGCGGCATCGACGGCGACCGGGCGCGCCAGGCGGTGGTGAAGGGGGTGATGACGATGTGCGCCGCACTGTCGGTGCGGGTGCTGGCGGAAGGTGTCGAGACCCCGGCCGAGCGCGACTGGCTGGCCGGCGAGGGTGTCGAACTGATGCAGGGTTACCTGTTCGGCCGGCCCGCGTTCCATGGAGCGGCCGAGATCGACGCGGCGGCCTGGGCTTAGCGCCTGTCGGAACAGCGCATGCGTCGCGGTAGTTCTGCTTTGGCAAGACCGCTGGTACAATAGAGGACTGCACGAGGGCTGTTCCACGCCCTTGCGGATGTGTCGCCATAGTACAATGGATAGTACAAGGTCCTCCTAAGACTTAGATGCAGGTTCGATTCCTGCTGGCGACACCATCGTTTCTGTCTGTCGGCCGCTGCGCCAGCTCTCCCCAGGACCACGATGTTTCTTCTTGCTCCCGCTTGCCCAGACCAGTCCGGCCCTGTCGAGGCCCTGATGGCGTCGCTCGGCTGGGATGGCACGGCCTGCGGCGCACCCGCCGGCTGGGAACCGGCCCTGCAATACGCGGTGCGCCAGATGCTCGACGCGGCGCTGCCGACCTTCATCGTCTGGGGCGAGGGCGAGACCTTCCTGTATAACGATGCCTACATACCGATCCTCGGCCGGCGCCATCCGGCCGCGCTCGGGCTTCCCTTCGCCGAGGTCTGGCCGGAAGCCTATCCGGCGGTGGCGTCCGCGGTCGCCCAGGCCATGGCCGGCCGGCCCGCCAGGTTCGACGACGCGCCGTTCACCGTCACCCGCAACGGCGTCGAGGAACAGGCCCGCTTCTCGTTCACGTATTCGCCGCTGCGGCGCCTGGACGGCAGGGTGCGCGGCTTCGCCTGCGTGGTGGCCGAGACCACCGGCGTCGACGCCTGGCAGCGCAGCGAGGCGGCGCTGCACGACGCCCGGCTGCGGCTCGAAGGCGCGCTCGGCGCGGCCGAGATCGGCACCTGGAACTGGAATATCCGCGCGAACCGGGTGGTCGCCGACGCCAACCTGGCCCGCCTGTACGGCGTCTCGGTCCGGGATGCCGAGGGCGGGCCGATCGAGGCCTACCTGGCGGTGATTCATCCGGACGACGCGGCGCGGGTGCAGGCGCATATCGCGCATGCGCTGGAGACCGGCGCGGCGTTCAGCGACAGCTACCGCGTGCGCGGCGCGGACGGCGCCTGGCGGCATGTCGAGGCGCGCGGCAAGGTCAACGTCGGTGCGGACGGCCAGGCGGAATGGCTGGCCGGCGTCGCGCTCGATGTGACTGCCCGCAAGGAGGCCGAAGACGGGCTGCGGAACAGCGAGGCGCGCTTCCGGGTGATCGCCAACGCCATGCCGCAGGCGGTCTGGTCGACCCGGCCGGACGGCTTCCACGACTACTACAACGACCAGTGGTATGCCTTCACCGGCGTGCCCTACGGCTCGACCGACGGCGACGGCTGGAACGGCCTGTTCCATCCGGACGACCAGCCGCAAGCCTGGGAAAAATGGCGCCGCTCGCTGGAAACGGGCGATCCCTACGAGATCGAATACCGCCTGCGCCACCATTCCGGCCGCTACCGCTGGGTGCTCGGGCGCGCGTTGCCGGTGCGCGGCGAGGACGGGACGATCGTGCGCTGGATGGGCACCTGCACCGACATCCACGAGCAGAAGCTGGCGCACGAGGCGCTGCAGGACGCCGACCGCCGCAAGGACGAGTTCCTGGCGATGCTGGCGCACGAGCTGCGCAATCCGCTGGCCCCGATCGCGACCGCGGCCTCGCTGCTGGCGATGGCGGCCCAGGACCCGGCGCGGGTACGCCAGGTGGGCGCCGTCATCTCGCGCCAGACCGCCCATATGACCGGCCTGATCGACGACCTGATGGACGTCTCGCGCGTCACCCGCGGACTGGTGACGCTCGAGCATGACACGGTGCCGCTGGCCCAGGTGATCGACGACGCCGTCGAGCAGGTCCGTCCGCTGATCGAGGGCAGGGCGCACCGCCTCGAACTCCGTTCGGCGGCCGCCGGCGTGGTCGTGCGCGGCGACCGCAAGCGCCTGGTGCAGGTTCTGGCCAACATCCTCGGCAATGCCGCCCGCTATACGCCCGCGGGCGGCCACATCGTGCTGTCGGCCGGCATCGAGGACGGGCGCGCGCTGCTGGCGGTGCGCGACAACGGGATCGGCATGGCGCCGGAACTGGTCGCCGGCGCCTTCGAGCTGTTCCACCAAGGCAAACGCAGTCCGGACCGCTCCCAGGGCGGGCTCGGGATCGGCCTGGCCCTGGTGCGCAGCCTGGTGCAGCTGCACGGCGGGACGGTGCAGGCGGCCAGCGAGGGCGAGGGACGCGGCAGCAGCTTCACCGTGACGCTGCCGCTGCCGGAGCAGGGCATGCATGCGGCAATGGGCGCCACGGCCGAGCGGCTGCACGCGCCCGGCACGCTGCGGGTGCTGGTCGTGGACGACAATACCGATGCGGCGGAACTGGTGGCGATGTTCCTGCAGCTGCTCGGCTACGAGGTGAGCGTGGAGTTCGGCGCCGTCGCGGCGCTGGCCCGGGCACGCCAGCTGATGCCGCACGTCTGCCTGCTCGACATCGGCTTGCCCGGCATGGACGGCATGGAACTGGCGCGCCGCCTGCGCCAGCTTCCCGGCCTCGAGCGGGTGCGGCTGGCGGCCATGACCGGCTACGGCCAGGCCCAGGACCGCCGTGCCAGCGCGGATGCCGGTTTCGACGTCCATTTCGTCAAACCGGTCGAGACCGATGCGCTCGCAGCATGGCTGGCGGAACAGCCGCCCACTGCTTAAACCGCGGGCTCGTGCCGCCAGTCGGTACAATGCACGCTTCTTTCAACATTTTGCGCCTGCCGCCTTGCGGCGCGGGCGGGTTCACGGATCATGGCTGTCATTTCCCTTTCTTCCGCACAACTGGCCTTCGGCCACGTCGCGCTGCTCGACCACGCTGACTTTTCCCTGGAGACCGGCGAGCGCGTCGGCCTGATCGGCCGCAACGGCACCGGCAAATCCTCGCTGCTGAAAGTCATTTCGGGCCGCTCCCGGCTCGACGACGGCCTGCTGGTCATGCAGCAGGGCGTCAAGATCGCCTACGTCGAGCAGGAGCCGGTCTTCGATCCCGGCATGACCGTGTTCGACGCGGTGGCGGCCGGCATGGGCGAGCAGCAGGCGATGCTGGCCGAGTATGAATCCCTCACCGGGCAGTTCGGCGGCGACAATGACGAGGCGCTGATGGAGCGCATGCACGAGATCCAGCTCAAGCTCGACGCCATCGACGGCTGGAACCTGGCGCACAAGGTCGACACCACCCTCGACCGTCTCGGCCTGAACCGCGAGGCGAAGATGGGCACGCTGTCGGGCGGCATGCAGAAGCGCGTGGCGCTGGCCGTGGCGCTGGTGTCCGCCCCGGACGTGCTGCTGCTGGACGAACCGACCAACCACCTCGACTTCACCTCGATCAAGTGGCTGGAAGGCCTGCTGCGCGAATACCGCGGCTCGGTCCTGTTCATCACCCACGACCGCAGCTTCCTCGATAACGTCGCCACCCGCATCATCGAACTCGACCGCGGCCGCCTGCTTTCCTTCCCGGGCAATTTCTCGACCTATCAGGAGCGCAAGCGCGAGCTGCTTGCCAACGAGGAAGTCGAGAATGCCAAGTTCGACAAGTTCCTGGCGCAGGAAGAAGTCTGGATCCGCAAGGGCGTGCAGGCCCGCCGCACCCGCGACGAAGGGCGGGTGCGCCGGCTCGAAGCGCTACGCCTGCAGCGCAACGCGCGCCGCGAGCAGCAGGGCACGGTCCGCCTCGACGTGGGCGCCGGCGAACGTTCGGGCAAGATCGTCGCGGACATGGAAAACATCTCGAAGTCGTACGGCGAGAAAGTTATCGTCAGCAACTTCACCGGCACCATCCTGCGTGGCGACAAGGTCGGCCTGATCGGCCCGAACGGCGCCGGCAAGACCACCTTGCTGAAGATTATCCTCGGAGAAGAAACGGCCGACAGCGGCACGGTGAAACTCGGCACCAAGCTGAACGTGGCCTATTTCGACCAGATGCGCGCCCAGCTCAATGAAGAGGCGAGCCTGGCCGACACCATCTCGCCGGGCAGCGACTGGGTCGAGATCAACGGCCAGAAGAAGCACGTGATGACCTACCTCAACGACTTCCTGTTCGCGCCGGAACGCGCACGTTCTCCCGTGAAGTCGCTCTCGGGCGGCGAACGCAACCGCCTGCTGCTGGCGCGCCTGTTCGCCAAGCCGGCCAACTGCCTGGTGCTCGACGAACCGACCAACGACCTCGACATCGAGACCCTGGAACTGCTGGAAGAATTGCTCGAGGAATATACCGGCACCGTGTTCCTGGTGAGCCACGACCGTACCTTCCTCGACAACGTCGTTACCCAGGTAATTGTTGCCGAAGGCAATGGTATGTGGCGTGAATACGTCGGCGGCTACACTGACTGGGAGCGTACGCGCGCAAACAGCCAGGACGCGGCGGCGAAGGGCGCGGCAGCTATGGCGAAGGGGGCCGCAAATACCCCGGCCGCGCCGGCCGACTCAGCAGTCAAAGCTGGCGAAATGTCATCTACCGCACAGAGCGGGTCTGGTAAAAAGGTAAAGTTGAGCTACAAGGAGCAGCGCGAGCTGGAGGAACTTCCCCAGCTGATCGCCACTCTTGAAGATGAGCAGTCCGCGATTACGGCCCAGCTGAATTCGTCCGACTTCTATAAGCAGAATCCTGGCGATGCGCGCCGCCTGAGCGAGCGCCACGCCGAGATCGACACCCTGCTGCTCGACGCCCTCGAACGCTGGGAGCGCATCGAAGCCCGCTCAAGGGGCGAGTAGCCTAACGAACCAGGCAGGCCAGGCGCCTGCGATACAAGGACATGACCGAGCACAACGACACCCGTACCGCTCCCACTGCAAGCCCTGCGTTATCGGTCGACGCACCCCTCTTCAGCCGCGCCGCCTGGGCGCGGATCCTGCCTTTCGGCGCCTATATCTTCTTCATCATCCTCGGTGACATGCTCGAACGCACGGGCATGGCCCGTGCCGACCTGCGCTGGCTGTATCCGGTCCAGATCGGCGTCGTGGCCGTGCTGCTGGCCGTGTTCTGGCGCCGCTACCACGAACTGCGCGCGCCGCTGCCCAGCCCGGGGCGGCTGCTGGCGGCGGTGGCCGCCGGCGTCCTCGTTCTGGTTCTCTGGATCAACCTGGACGCGCCCTGGATGACGGTCGGCTCGAGCCCCGGCTACGACCCGCGTACTAACGGCGAGCTCGACTGGGTACTGATCCTGATCCGCATCGCCGGCGCTGCGCTGGTCGTGCCCGTCATGGAAGAACTGTTCTGGCGCTCCTTCGTGATGCGCTGGGTCGATGCCGCCGACTTCGAGGCATTGGCCCCGGCCCGTGTCGGCATCAAGGGCTTCCTGGTGTCGGTGGTCCTGTTCGGCTTCGAGCACAACCTGTGGCTGGCCGGCATCGTTGCCGGCGTGGCCTACAGCCTCCTGTATATGCGTCACGGCAATCTCTGGTCGGCGGTGATCGCCCATGCTGTCACCAACGGCCTGCTCGGCGTGTGGGTGGTCGCCACCGGCAACTGGGCTTTCTGGTAATCCAGTAACAATCCAAGCGCAATGACTTCAGAAAAGACAAACAACATGATGCATTCTCGCCCACTCACCCTGCGTCCACTCGCCTTCCTGGTCGGCGCAATCTTCCTCCTCCCATCCCATCATGCGATGGCACAGGCCAGTCCGCAGCAGGAAGAAGGCCTCAAGCTCTACGGCGGCATCGGCTGGGGCTACGACGACAACCTGCTGCGGGTGCCGGACAACCGGCCCGCCTTCGGCGGCAAGCGCAGCGACCGCTGGCGCCAGGCCGAGGCCGGGGTCGTGTACAACAAGCGCATCAGTCGCCAGCGCGTGGCGGTGGTGGCCAAGGCCTCGAAGGTCGAGTTCGACCATTTCAAGCAGCTCGACTATGACGGCCGCGACCTGCAGGCCACCTGGTACTGGGAGCTGGGCAACAAGTTCGAAGGGCAGGCCGGCACGCTCTACGACCGCACCCTGGCGTCCTACACCGACTTCTTCAGCGACGAGCGCAACGTGCGCGAGCGCCGCCGCCAATGGTTCGACGCCGGCTGGAAGCTGCACCCGAGCTGGAAAGTGCGGGCCGGCTTCACGCGCGAGCGCTACGAATACGAGCTGCTGCGCCAGCGCTTCAACAACCGCACCGAGAAGGCTGCCGAGGCGGAACTGCTGTACCGCCCGCGTAGCGGCAGCTCGGTGGGCCTGGTGGCGCGCCGCGTCAAGGGCGAGTATCCGTTCCGCCGTCCCGCCACCACCGGGGTGCTGGTGGACGACTTCACCCAGGACGAACTGAAGGTGAGGGTCAACTGGTACGCCACCGGCTCGACCACGGTGCAGGCGCTGGCCGGCTACGTGCGCCGCGAGCAGCCGTCCTTTGGCGAGGGTACGACCAGCGGCTTCAACGGCCGCCTGAACGCCTACTACCAGCCGCGCGGCAAGGTGACCTACAACGCTTCGGTATGGCGCGAATTCGCCCCGATCGAGAGCACCATCGTCAGCTATACCCTGAACCGCGGCGCCAGCATCGGCGCCACCTGGCAGGCCACCGGCAAGATCAAGGTCGATGCCAACGCCGCCTACGAACAGCGGGCCTACAACCCGCGCTCGGTCGCCGCCGCCGGCCTGCGCGACCTGGACGACTCGCTGCGCACGGCGAGCCTGCGCGCCACCTGGCAGGTCAAGCGCAAGATCGCGGTCTCGGCCGGGTGGCAGCACCAGTCGCGCAGCGGTTCGCAGACGCTGAACCTGGGCAAATTCGACGCCAACACCGTCATGGTGAACGCGAACGTGCTGTTCTGAAGTGCCGCGGTATCAAGAAGTGACTTATGACGGTTAACGATATCCCGATCATCTCGTTTTTCCAGCGCGTGCTCGATCCCCTGATCATCATGGGGACCCTGTACCTGGCCACGCTGTATTACCAGGAACCGTTTTCCGGATATTCGCTGGTGCTGATGATCCTGGCCTTCTTCATCTCATCGTCGATCTACCAGCACGTCGATCCCTACCGCACCTGGCGCAGCGGCCGCATGCTGGCCTATGCGCGCGACACCGTGTTCGGCTGGTGCCTGACCATCGCCGTGCTCTACTTCCTGGGCTCGGCCAGCGGCCTGAAATACTTCTACGACGAGCGCGTGCTGCTGGCCTGGTTCATCGCCACGCCGGTGACCATCCTGGTCAGCCACCTGGCGGTGCGCAAGGCCACCGGCAGCCGCGACCGTTCGCGCGAGGTGCGCTCGATCGTGGTGGTCGGCGCCAACGACGTCGGCATCAAGTTCTCCCGCGTGTGCGAGCGCCACCCGAACCTGTTCATGGAAGTCTGCGGCTTCTTCGAGGACCGCAAGGACGAGCGGCGCCCGGCCCAGATCGGGCACCCGGTGCTGGGCGGCATGGCCGACGTCTGCGCCTATGTGCGCAAGCACAACATCAAGATGATCTTCATCAGCCAGCCGATCTCGGCCCAGCCGCGCATCCGCAAGCTGATCGACGAGCTGAAGGACACCACCGCCTCGGTCTACTTCCTGCCGGACGTCTACGTGTTCGACCTGATGCAGGCGCGTTTCGACACGGTGGGCGGCATGCCGGTGATCGCGATCAGCGAGACCCCCTTCATGGGCTGGAACAGCGTGATCAAGCGCGGCTGCGATATCGTGATCGGCAGCATCATCCTGTTCCTGCTGGCGCCGCTGATGCTGGTGATCGCCGTCGCCGTCAAGCTGACCTCGCCAGGCCCGGTGATCTTCCGCCAGCGCCGCTATGGGTTGTACGGCGAAGAAATCTATGTCTACAAGTTCCGCTCGATGACCGTGACCGAGGACGGCGCCAGCGTGGTGCAGGCGCAGAAGAACGACCAGCGCGTGACCCCGATCGGCGGCTTCCTGCGCCGCACCTCGCTCGACGAGCTGCCGCAGTTCATCAACGTGCTGCAGGGGCGCATGAGCCTGGTCGGGCCGCGCCCGCATGCCGTTGCGCACAACGAGCAGTATCGCAAGCTGATCAAGGGTTACATGCTGCGCCACAAGGTGCGGCCGGGCATTACCGGCTGGGCCCAGGTCAACGGCCTGCGTGGCGAAACGGCCACGCTCGACAAGATGGAAGCGCGCATCCAGTACGACCTCGACTACCTGCGCAACTGGTCGCTGTGGCTCGACCTGTGGATCATTGTCAAGACGGTGAAGGTGGTGCTGACGCGCGAGAACGCGCATTGAACCCGGCCTTGCGTGCGGCATCGAACAGCAGGATGATGAAAACCGGCTAGAGCGAAAAGTAATTAACTGCTCGCAACACGCTGTTATTTACCAGTGAAAACACTTTAAATTCGATTTGGAAATAGTTCGCTTAAGGTCAACTTAAAAGCTGCGCGCACGATTGGCATCTTGCTTGCACGACCACACGAGCTGCGTAGAATCGTTGATGAGTTTGCAACTGCCGGGACTGGTTTTGTCCGGTTTCACGCGGGAAAAACGTAAGGAAAAACATGAAGAAAGCACTGATTACCGGCGTGACCGGCCAGGATGGTTCCTACCTGGCGGAACTGCTGCTCGCGAAGGGGTATGAGGTCCACGGCATCAAGCGCCGCGCCTCCTTGTTCAATACCGGGCGCATCGATCACATCTACCAGGATCCGCATGCCGACAATCCGCGCTTCTTCCTCCACTACGGCGACCTCACCGATACCTCCAACCTGACCCGCATCCTGCAGCAGGTCCAGCCGGACGAGGTCTATAACCTGGGGGCGATGAGCCACGTGGCCGTGTCCTTCGAATCGCCCGAATACACCGCCGACGTCGACGGCATCGGCACCCTGCGCCTGCTGGAGGCGATCCGCTTCCTGGGGCTGGAGAAGAAGACCCGTTTCTACCAGGCCTCGACCTCCGAGCTGTACGGCCTGGTGCAGGAAAGCCCGCAGCGCGAGACCACCCCTTTCTATCCGCGCAGTCCTTACGCCGTGGCCAAGCTGTACGCCTACTGGATCACCGTGAACTACCGCGAGGCCTACGGCATGTATGCCTGTAACGGCATCCTGTTCAACCACGAATCGCCGCGCCGCGGCGAGACCTTCGTCACCCGCAAGATCACGCGCGCGCTGGCCAACATCGCCCAGGGCCTCGAGCCCCGGCTCTTCCTCGGCAACCTCGACGCGCTGCGCGACTGGGGCCATGCGCGCGACTACGTCCACATGCAATGGCTGATGCTGCAGCAGGACAAGCCCGAGGACTTCGTGATCGCCACCGGGCGCCAGTATTCGGTGCGCCGCTTCGTCGAAGTCGCCGCAAGCGAGCTCGGCATCGAGATCGCCTGGACCGGGCAGGGCGTTGAGGAGCGCGGCACGGTCGCGGCCATCCGTGGCGACAAGGCGCCTGGCGTCGAGGTCGGACAGCTGATCGTGGCGGTGGACCCGCAATATTTCCGGCCGACCGAGGTCGAAACCCTGCTGGGCGACCCGACCCGTGCGCGCGAGCGTCTCGGCTGGGCACCGACAACCAGTTTCGAAGCGATGGTGCAGGAGATGGTGGCGCATGACCTCGACACGGCGCGCCGCCACAAGCTGCTCGCATCGCATGGCTACAACGTCGCACTTTCACTGGAGTAAATGTGTTGAATAATCAGCCTCGCATCTATGTCGCCGGCCATCGTGGCCTGGTCGGCTCGGCCATCGTGCGCGTCCTGCGCGCCCAGGGCCACACCAACATCGTCACCCGCACCCATGCCGAACTGGAACTCACCGACCAGGCCCAGGTGCGCGAATTCTTCCGTACCGAGCAGATCGACCAGGTCTACCTGGCCGCGGCCAAGGTGGGCGGCATCCATGCCAACAACACCTATCCGGCCGAGTTCATCTACGACAACATGATGGTGCAGGCCAACGTCGTCCACGAAGCCTGGCGCGCCGGCGTGCGCAAGCTCCTGTTCCTCGGCTCCTCCTGCATCTACCCGCGCCTGGCAGCGCAGCCGATCCGCGAGGAATACCTGATGAACGGCATCCTCGAGCCGACCAACGAGCCCTATGCCATGGCCAAGATCGCCGGCATCAAGCTGTGCGAAAGCTACAACCGCCAGTACGGCACCGATTACCGCAGCGTGATGCCGACCAATCTGTATGGGCCGGGCGACAACTATCACCCGGAAAACAGCCACGTGATCCCGGCCCTGCTGCGCCGCTTCCACGAAGCGCGCGAGAGCGATGCGGCCGAAGTCGTGATCTGGGGCAGCGGCAAGCCGATGCGCGAGTTCCTGTACGTGGACGACATGGCGGCCGCCAGCGTCTACGTGATGAACCTGCCGATCGACGTGTACGCGGCCAATACCGATCCCATGCATTCGCACATCAACGTCGGCACCGGCCAGGACGTCACGATCGCCGAGCTGGCGCGGCTGGTGGGCGAGACCGTCGGCTACCGCGGCCGCATCGTCTTCGATGCGAGCAAGCCGGACGGCACGCCGCGCAAGCTGCTCGACGTCTCCAAGCTGGCCGCGCTCGGCTGGCGCGCCAGCATGCCGCTGCAGGAAGGCCTGCGCCGCGCCTACGAGGCCTTCGTTGCCCAACAGGACGAACACGCCGAATCAGGGCCGCAGGAAGTGCCGGCCGGACTGCTCGGACGTGCGCCCGGCGGCGTGTCGGCGGTGGCGGCATGAGTCGCCCGTGCTGCTGCGGTAGCAGAGTGTTAATTGACGAACAGAGAACGAATCGTGCGGAACCCAGAATGGATGAGTCCCGGTTCTGACCTGAATTCTGGAGCGGGTCACGAATAAAAAGAGGAAAAGAGGCGGGCTCACCCGCTAACTAACGTCGAGGAAATTATCTTGAAAACCTTCCATTTGGCAGCCAACCAAACTTCTTTCCCAACTCCCAGGCGCCTGCTGTCCGCGGCGGCGCTGGTGCTGTGCGCGGCCGGCCTGGCCGGCTGCAACAAGGACGAGGCCCCCAAGGAGTCGAAGCCGGGCCAGGCCCTGGCCAGCGTCAACGGCGAAGAAATCACCGTGCTGCAGCTGAACGAAGAACTGCAGCGCCTGGGCGTGTCGGCGGCGCAGCAGCAGGTGGCCGGCAAGCAGGTCCTGCAGGCCCTGGTCGACCGCGAACTGCTGGAAAGCGAAGCGGCCAAGGAAAAGCTCGACCGCGACCCGAAGGTGATGCAGGCCATCGAGCGCGCGCGCTCGCTGATCATCGCCCAGGCCTATATGCAGAAGAAGATCGGTGAGCCGCAGCGTCCGAGCCCGGCCGAAGTGGAAGACTACTTCAACAAGAACCCACAGTTCTTCAGCAACCGCAAGCAGTTCGCCATGAACGAGCTGATCCTCGCGGCCAACGACCTGACGCCGGAGGTGCGTGCGGCCGCCGACAATGCCAAGTCGCTGGAAGAAATCGCCGTGCTCCTCGATGCGAAGAACATCAAGTACGGACGCGCCCAGGTCACCCGCAGCACCGCCGATCTCAATCCTCAGCTGTCGAGCAAGCTGCTGTCGATGCAGAAGGGCCAGCTGTTCGCGGTCAAGGAAGGCGACCGTGCGATGCTGATTTCGATCGCCGAAGTGCGCGACGCGCCCGTCACCCTGGCCATCGCCGGACCGCAGATCAGCCAGTACCTGATGAACAAGAAGAACAAGGAGCTGGCCGCGGCCGAGATCCAGCGCCTGCGCGGCACCGCCAAGATTGCCTACCTGAACAAGGATTACGCGCCGAACCCGAACACGCCTGGTGCTGCGCCGTCCGCAGCACCGGCGCCGGCCGCGGCGGATCCGGCTGCCGCGGCGGTGGCCGCCGCGCCGGCCGGCCCGACCTCGATCGCGCCCGCACCGGCGCCCGAGGCCGGCACTGCCGACAAGGCAGCGCTCGACCGCGGCGTGGCAGGTCTGAAGTAAGCGTAGATTCATCCCTCATCGACCAACAGCAAAAGAATTGAAGGAGCAATCATGAAAAGATTCGTCAAGTGGATGATGGCAGCCGCGCTCGTGCTGACCATGGGCATCGCCGGTGCCGCCGAAACCGTGCTGGGCCCGGGCGACGTGGTCAAGCTGTCCGTCTACGGCAGCCCCGATCTCGCGCTCGAGACCCGCGTCAGCGACAGCGGCAACATCACCTTCCCGCTGCTGGGCCAGGTCTCGGTGGGCGGCCTGTCGGTGGCGGCGGCCGAGAAGAAGATCGGCGACCTGCTGGAGAAGGGCGGCTTCCTCAAGAAGGCCCAGGTCAACATGCTGGTGACCACGCTGGCCAGCCAGCAGGTCTCGGTGCTGGGCTACGTCAACCGTCCGGGCCGCTACGCGGTGGAAGGGCGCCGCAAGGTGCTCGACCTGCTGGCCATGGCCGGCGGCATCCACGGCGAGGGCGGCGACATCATCAACCTGGTGCGCACCCGCAACGGCAACACCACCCGCGAAACCATCGACGTGGTCGACATGGTGCGCAAGGGCGAGCTGAACAAGGATTACGAAGTGGCCGGCGGCGACATCATCTACGTCGAACGCGCACCGCGTGCCTACGTTACCGGCGAAGTCCAGCGTCCGGGTCCGTTCCGCCTCGAGCGCGGCATGACCGTCCAGCAGGCCGTCTCGGCCGGTGGCGGCCTGAACATGCGCGGCAGCAACAAGGGCATGAAGGTCACCCGCCGCGATGCCAGCGGCAATCCGGTGACGATCAATGTCAATGCCAACGACCCGGTCCAGGTCGACGATGTGATCACCGTGCGTGAAAGCTGGTTCTAAGAAGTTTTCCGGCGCGCCGCAGCCGGCGCGCCGGGCCGCAGTCCCGTTTTGTCCACCCGCTGTCAAAGGCATCTGATGCAAAGGTAAGGCCATGAACGTCCATCAATTTCTGCTGATCCTACTGGCCAGGAAAAAGATCATCCTGGGAACCCTGCTGGTCACGGTCCTGCTCGCGCTGGGCTGGAGCCTGGTGCAGCAGAAGACCTACAAGGCCACCGCATCCGTGCTCCTCAACTACAAGGGCGTGGACCCGGTGAGCGGACTCACCATGCCGGGCAACCTGATGCCGGGCTATATGGCGACCCAGATCGACATCATCAGCAGCAAGAACGTGGCCTTGCGGGTGGTCGATTCGCTGCGCCTCGCATCGAGCCCGGCCGTGCAGGCCCAGTGGCGCGAAGCCAACGAAGGGAAGGGCACGGTGCGCGACTGGCTGGCCGACCTGCTGCTCAAGAAGCTCGAGATCATGCCCTCGCGTGAATCGAGCGTGGTCGAGATCAGCTTCAAGGGCGCCGACCCGACCTTCGCCGCCGCCGTCGCCAACGCCTTCGCCGACGAATACCAGAAGATCAGCGTCCAGCTCAAGACCGAGCCGGCCAAGAAAGCCTCTTCCTACTTCAACGAACAGACCAAGCAGCTGCGCGACAACCTCGAGGCCGCCCAGGCGCGCCTGTCGAAATACCAGCAGGAGAAGGGCATCGTCAGCCTCGACAACAACCGTGTCGATATCGAGCTGTCGCGCCTGAACGACCTGTCGGCCCAGCTGGTCGCGGCCCAGACCCAGTCCATGGAAGCCAGCTCGCGTGAACGCATGGCCACCGGCGTGGGTTCGCCCGACGTCGCCAACAACGCCCTGGTCCAGAGCCTGCGCGTGAGCCTGGCCAGCGGCGAGGCCAAGCTGGCCGAAGCCGCATCGCGCTACGGCCGCAACCACCCAGTCTACCAGTCCGCCTCCGCGGAAGTCGGCAAGATGCGCGCCGAACTGAATGCCGCCCTGGGCAGCGTCTCGAAGAGCGTCGGCGCCAATGCCCAGGTCTATCGCCAGCGCGAGGCCGAGCTGCGCGCCGCCCTGGCCGCCCAGAAGACCCGCGTGCTCGAGCTGAACCGCACCCGCGACGAGCTCGGCGTGATGCTGAAGGACCTCGACAGCGCCCAGCGCGCCTTCGACGCCGCCAGCCAGCGCTTCTCGCAGACCCGTATCGAAGCCCAGGCCGAGCAGTCCGACATCTCGGTGCTGAACCCGGCGGTGCCGCCGACCGTGCCGGCCGGCCCGCGCGTGCTGCTCAACACCCTGGTCTCGATCCTGCTGGGCACCATCCTGGGCGTCGGCCTGGCCCTGCTGCTGGAACTGGTCAACCGCCCGGTACGTTCGAGCGGCGACGTCAAGGACATGCTGGGCATCCCGGTGCTCGGCACCATCGAGTGGCGCATGAAGCGCCCGCGCAGCAGCGGCATCCGTGCCTTGATGACGCCGCGCCGCCTGCTGAGGCTGAACTGAGCCGGCTCACACAAGAATAGGACACGACCATGAATTCATCCGTGCTATCCGCATTGCCTACCGGTGCACCCCACGACGGTGCGCTACACCATGGCGCACCCCATGAGGGCGCATTGCATAACACCAACGCCGATTCGAGCATGGGCGCACTGCTGCTCGACGCCGGCAAGCTCACGCCCGAAAGTGCCGAGCGTGTCCTGCGCATGCAGAAAGACCTCGGAATCCGTTTCGGCGAAGCCGCCGTGCGCCTGGGGCTGGTCAGCGAGGACGACATCCAGCAGGTGCTGGCGCGCCAGTTCTCCTATCCCTATCTGCAGAAAGGGCAGGCCAACCTGTCGCCCAAGCTGGTCGCCGCCTACGACCCGTTCTCGCCCCAGGTCGAGGCGCTGCGCGCGATCCGCAGCCAGCTGATGCTGCGCTGGTTCGCCCGCGGCCGGCGCGCGCTGGCGATCGCCGGCGTCACCCCGGAAGACGGCTCCAGCCTGTTCGCGGCCAACCTCGCGGTGGTGTTCTCCCAGCTGGGCGAACAGACCCTGCTGGTGGACGCCAACCTGCGCAGCCCGCGCCAGCAGGAGATGTTCGGTCTCAAGCCGCGCCAGGGCCTGTCCGACCTGCTGGCCGGCCGCGCCGACCTGGACGTGATCTCGCGCGTGCCCGCCTTCGTCGACCTGTCCCTGATGCCGGCCGGGACCCTGCCGCCGAACCCGCAGGAACTGCTGGCGCGCGAAGGCTTCCGCAACCTGAATACCCAGCTGGAAAGCCGCTACGACGTGGTGCTGTACGACCTGCCGCCGTTCGCGTCCGGCGCCGACGCGCTGGCCGTGGCCGGCCGCGCCGGCGGTGTGCTGCTGGTGGCCTGCAAGCACCGCACCCGCATTGCCAACATCAGCCGCATGGCCGAGCAGATGGCCGAATCCGGCGCCGAAGTGGTCGGCTCGGTGGTGGTGGAGTTCTGAGATGGCGACGGCGGCACGCAAGGAGTCCGCGGCGGTACCGCGTGAGCTGGGCAGCACGCTCGCTTCGCTGCGCGGCGCACTGCCGGAGTGGTGGCCGGTCTTCCTCGGCCTGGCGATCCTGCTCGGTCCCACCTTCTACGACCTGTTCACCGGCGCCTGGATCGGCGAAGAGCAGGGCCATGGACCGATCATCTTCTTCCTGGCGCTGTGGCTGATCTGGCGTAAATGGCCCGAGGTCATGGCGGCCCTTGGCCCCACGCCGACAGGCAACTGGAGCGGCTGGCCGGTACTGGCCATCGGCCTGATGTTCCACCTGCTGGGCCGCTCGCAAAAGATCCTGATGTTCGAGGTCGCCTCGATCGTGGTGGTGATGGCGGCCGTGGTGCTGCTCAAGTTCGGCAGCCGCGCCTTGCGCGTGCTGTGGTTCCCCTTCTTCTTCATGCTGTTCCTGATCCCGCTGCCGAGCGAGCTGGTGGCGGCGGTGACGATGCCGATGAAGATGGCGGTGTCCTGGGTGACCGAACACATCCTGTTCGCGCTGGGCTACCCGATCTCGCGCTCCGGCGTGGTGCTGCAGATGGGCCAGTACCAGTTGCTGGTGGCCGATGCCTGCGCCGGCCTGCAGACCCTCTTGACGCTGGAAGCGCTCGGCCTGTTCTACCTGAACCTGATGCGCCACCCCTCGGCCTTCCGCAACATCACGCTGGCGATCCTGATCATCCCGATCTCGTTCACGGCCAACGTGATCCGCGTGATCGCCCTGACCCTGATCACCTATTACTTCGGCGACGCCGCCGGCCAGGGCTTCCTGCACGGTTTCGCCGGCATGGTGCTGTTCGTCACCGCGCTGCTGCTGATCCTGGCGGTCGACAACGGCCTGCAGTGGTGGCTCAAGCGGCGCGAAGGCGGTAGCGGCGGCCCGGGTGCGGGCGGCGGCCGCGTGCGCGCGACCCTGAAGGAGGCAACATGAACCGCCGTTTCGCCATCAGCCTGGTGCTGGGCCTGGCCATGGCCGGCACCTCGGCCCTGACCGGCGCGCTCACGCCCAAGGCGCGGGTGCCCCAGGCCCATGAACAGTTCAGCCTGGAGCAGATGATCCCGCAGCGCTTCGCCGACTGGCGCATCGACCCCTCGGTGGTGCCGCTCACGCCCGATCCCGAGCAGCAGAGCGTGCTCGAAAAGATCTACGACCAGACCCTGTCGCGCACCTACGTGAATGCCGAAGGCCAGCGCGTGATGCTGTCGATCGCCTATGGCGGCGACCAGAGCAAGTCGCTGCAGCTGCACCTGCCCGAGGTCTGCTACGTGGCCCAGGGCTTCCAGATGGTGAAGGAAGACGAGGCCGCACTGGCGACCCGCTTCGGCGAGCTGCCGGTCAAGCGCCTGGTGGCGCGCCTGCACGAGCGCAACGAACCGATCACCTACTGGATCACGATCGGCGAGCACGCCTCCCGGGCCGGTATCCAGCAGAAGCTGCGGCGCCTGGCCTACGGCCTGTCCGGCGAAATCCCGGACGGCATGCTGGTGCGGGTCTCGACCATCGGCGCCGACGATGCCGGGGCCTACCGGATCCAGGACCGCTTCGTCGCCGACATGCTCGGCACGATGGCGCCGCGCGACCGCACCCGCCTGCTCGGCGCCGGGCTGGCGCCGGCACCGGCACCCGGCTAAGGCCTGAAGCCGACAACACGAAGAACAAGGACACATCAACCCGATGAATTTGAACGCGATCATCCCGTACGTGTATTACTCGCTGCCCTGGGCCTTCGTGATCGGCCTGTCGGTGGCTGCGGTCGCGGGCATCGGCATCGGCCTGGTCTGGCCGCGCTTCCTGGTCTATCCCTACCTGGCGGTCTATTTCTGCATGAACTCCACCAGCTACGGGAACATGGCGATCTTCGCCACCCGCAGCATCTACAGCCGCGGTTCGGGCATGCTGCTGTTCGGCCTGGTGCTGTGGTACGTGCTGGGCGCCTGGGCCTGCGCCCGCGTGGCCGCCACCTTCCAGCGCTACCCGACCCCGGCCTGCAACCTGCGGCCCTGGTTCTGGGCCTGGGGCGTGCTGCTGGCCGCCCACGTGGGCGTCGGCCTGATGTCCGGCGTCACGGTGGCCGAGGCGCTGACCCCGCAGGGCTTCTCGAACGTGGTCTGGATGGCGCCGCTGATCTCGCTCATGCTGCTGTCCTTCCGCACCCGCGAGCACGTGCTGGAGCTGACCCATTTCATCCTGATCGTCGGCCTGTGCCGCTCCCTGTTCGGCCTGGTGCGCTGGGCGGCCTTCGGCGGCGATCCGAACAACGTCTACGCCAACCTGAATGCGATCAAGATCCGCCTGACCTTCTTCGACATCAACGACAGCCTGGTGTGCACCATCGCTTTCGCGATCGCCGCCGTCCACCTGTTCCAGACCGTCAAGATCGAGCGCCCGGCATTCTGGCGCACCATCGAGTGGATGACCCTGGTGTCGACCGGCCTGTGCATCCTGCTGTCCTACCGCCGCAGCGCCTGGATCGGCTTCATGCTGGCCTTCCTGGTGATCATGATGCGCTTCCCGCTCAAGCGCCGCATGCAGCTGATGACGGCCGGCCTGCCGCTGGTCGGCGCCGCGCTCACCTATGTGGCGGTGCAGCGCCTGTCGCAGACCAAGGGGGCGGGCAGTGGGCTGTCGAGCCTGGTGTACGACATGCAGTCCAAGCGCTTCGGACCCGAGAGCGAACGGGTGCTGGAACTGAAGTTCGCGTTGGGCGACTTCCTGGCCAACCCGATCACCGGCATCGGTTCCTGGGGCAGGTACACCGGCTACCAGTACATTTCGTGGCAGCAGAACCCGGACGGCGGCCTGTTCCTGCATAGCGGCGTGCTGCACATCGCGCTCAAGAGCGGCGTGGTCGGCACCGTCCTCTTGTTCGGCACATTGCTCACCTTCATACTGTTCGCGCGGCGCGCCCTCAAGACCTTGCCGCCCGAATTGCTGGGGCTGGCGACGGCCGGCGTGGCCGGACTGGCCTTCATGATCCCGGACTTCCTGATCGGCACCCCGTTCCCGCAGGTGCGCACCAGCCAGATGCTGGCGGTCTGCCTGGCCCTGCCTTACCTGGCGATGGCCGTCGCCAAGGCTGCGCCGGCGCCGCAGCGGGGACTGCATCCCGCCGTGAAGCCCTTCGTGCCGCGTCCGCGCCTGGTGAGCGCCTGATGAACCTGCGTCTTGCCCGCAACGCCTGGTCGAACCTGCTCGGCGCCGCGATTCCCGCGCTGGTCATGCTTGGCACCGTGCCGCTGGTCGTCAAGGGACTGGGCGAGGCCAGCTATGGCGTGTACTCGCTGGTCACGGCCATCGTCGGCTACTTCGCCGTCATCGACATCAACGTCACCGCCGGTTCGGTCAAGTACATCGCGGAACACAATGCGCGTGAGGACGATGACAGGATCTTCGAGACCATTTCCTTCGGCCTGGCCACGTATGCCGGCATCGGCCTGCTGGGCGCGCTCGGCCTGTTGCTGGGGGCCGCCTGGTTCGTCGGCGATGTGTTCTCGGTGCCGCAGGCCCTGGTGCCGGAGGCCACCGCCACCTTGCGCCTGGCCGCGCTCGGCTTCCTGGCCGGCCAGCTGCAGAGTTACCTGAACAGCGTGCCGCAAGCGCTGATGCGCTACGACATCTCGGCGCGCCTCGAGATGGTGTTCGGCACCCTGGTGCCGCTGGCCACGGTCGGGGTACTGCTGCTCGGCTATAACCTGTTCGAAGTGATCCTGCTGCGGGTGGTGGCCTCGAGCGTCCATTGCGCCATCCTGTGGGGCGCGATCCGGCGCCTGCTGCCGGGCATGCGCTGGCGCTGGCCCGGCTCGCGCTTCCGCAACGCGCTGCTCGGCTTCTCGGCCTATTCCTTCCTGTCGCGCTTCGCCACGCTGTCCTATGCCCATGCGGACAAGCTGATCATCGGCGCCCTGGTCGGGGTCACCGGCCTGGCCTATTTCACGGTGGCGGCGACGCTCGCCAACCGCGTGCTGAGCCTGACCTTCCGCCTGTCCGGGGTGTTCTTCCCGGCCGCCAGCGCGCTGGCGGCCAGCGGCGAATTCGCGCGCCTCGACCGCGTCTACCTGAAGGCGACGCGCTACGTGGTCTTCCTGAACGCCGCCATCCTGGTGCTGGTGGCGGTGTTCGCCCACCAGATCCTCGGCTACTGGATGAACGAGGCCTTCGCCCGCAACGGCGCCACGGTACTGGCCGTGATGGCGCTGGCCCAGTTCGTCGATTCGCTCACCAGCCTGCCGTCGCTGGTGAACGACGGCATGGGCCACCCGCGTGTATCCGGCCTGTTCGCCGTGACCCGCGCGCTGGCCGGGCTGGCCATTGTGTACGCCGGCGTAGCCGGCTGGGGCATCGACGGCGCCGCCTGGGGCCACCTGGCGGCATCAACGGTGTTCACCAGCGGCTTCCTGCTGTACGTGCACAGCCGCACGGTGCCGACCAGCTTCGGGCGCCTGCTGTCCCAAGCCTATGCGCCCGGCCTGGCCGGGGTGGCGCTGGTGGCGGTGGCCGCCACCGCGGCCGAGCAGCTGTTCGACCGCGGGGCCTGGGATTTCCTGTTCATCCTGGGCGTGACCGTGCTGCTGCTGGGCGTGCACGGCGTCCTGTTCGTGGTCGAACGCGATGACCGCCTGCTGGCCTGGTCGCGCCTGAAAGCCGGCTGGGCGCGCTTGCATCCGGCGGGGGGCTAGCAGATGCGGATATTGATGGTGTCGGAAGACTTGCCGGGCGCCCAGCTCGGTGGATTGGCCAAGCACGTGGTGACCCTGTCGAACGCCTTGCTGGAAGAAGGGCATACGGTGGACATCATGGGCCGCTCGGACCGCGCCCATGCGCGCAGCGCGGAAGAGATCGGCTTCCAGGGCCGCTTCATCCCCGGCTTCGACTTCCGCCGCGTTGGCTGGAAGGAAGCCCAGCTCGGTTTCTTCAACCCGGCCAAGCGGCCCTGGTTCGCGGCCCGGGTGGCGCGCGCGCTGTCCGAACACGCGTCCGCCTATGACGTGGTGCACTACCACGGCCACCTGCCGATGACCGGCCTGTACGTCGACCCGGCCCTGAACTTCGTCCAGACCCGCCACGACCAGGGCAGCGAATGCGTGACCCACCTGCGCTTCAAGGAAGGCGCGGTCTGCACCGAGACGGCGGCGCGCGCCTGCGCCGGCTGCGCCCATGCGGCGCCGGGACCCTTGCGCACGGTGCTGTCCGGCCACGCGGTGGCGCGCTACCGCGGCGAGACCGAGCGCACTTTTGCGCGCCACAAGACCATCTTCGTGTCGGACTTCCTGCGCCGCCAGTTTCTGCGCACCTTGCCGCATGCCGATCTGTCGCGCTCGCGCGTGATCCACAACTTCATCAACTACCGCAAGCTGTCGCAGCTGGCCGCCGCGGCGCAGGGGCCGGTGCAGGGCCGGGTGCTGCTGGCCGGGCGCATCGACACCGGCAAGGGCTTCGCCGAATTTCTGGCTGCGGCGCGCGGGCGCCTGCCGGCGCAGGCGCAGCTGCTGGTGGTCGGCGACGGCCCCCTGCGCGCGGGGCTGGAAGCAGAGTATTCAAGCGAGCAGATCCGCTTCCTCGGCTGGCAGCCGAACCCGGAAGTGGTGGCGCTGACCGCCACCAGCCATGTCTGCGTGGTGCCCTCGGTGTGGGAAGAACCCTGCGGCACCACCATCCTCGAAGCGCTGGCGCTGGGCCGACCCTGCCTGGCGCTGGCACGCGGCGGCAATCCCGAGCTTGCCGTTTACGAGTCCTATCCCGGCCAGCTGCGCCTGGCTGCCTCGATGGAGGAGCTGGTCACGCTCCTCGGCGAGGAGCTGGCGCGTCCGGCAGCGGCGCGCCCGCTGCCGGCCACGGCCGGGATGGACGTTTTCCAGGCCTTACCCAAGATCGTGGACTTCTATGCACACTAATGAGCCAAAGCAGCCGAACCCAGCCCCCGGCAAGCCGACCTTCTCCATCGTCACCTGCACCTGGAACAGCGCCGCGACGCTGGCCGACACCCTGGCCTCGGTCCAGCGCCAGACCTGCCAGGATTTCGAACACATCTTCGTCGACGGCGGCTCCACCGATGGCACCCTCGACATGATTGCCGCCTATCCCGGCAACAAGCGGGTGCTGCGCGACGTCGGCGGCGGCATCAGCCGCGCCATGAACCAGGGCATCGAAGCGGCCCGGGGCGAGATCATCGCCCATTTGCATTCGGACGATTACTACAATGGTCCCGACGTGCTGGCCACGGTCAAGCGCGCCTTCGACGAGGCGAGGGCGTCCGGGCGTCCCGTGGATTGGGTGTACGGCAACATCCAGGTCTTGAAGGACGGCAAGATGGTGCCGCCCTATGCGATGCCGGCCTTTTCCTACCGCTCCTTCGTGGCCGGCCGCAGCTCGATCCCGCATCCGGCCGTGTTCGTCCGCAAGGCGGCCTTCGAACGGGTCGGCAGCTTCGACGAGAAACTCAAGTACGCGATGGACATCGACCTGTGGCTGCGGCTCGGGGCCGTCTCGCGCCCGGCGATGATCGACCAGCCCCTGACCGTGTTCCGCGACCACGAGGGCAGTGTGTCCTCGGCCAACCGGCTCAAGGCGCGCCAGGAGGAATTCAACGTGCGCCGGCGCCACATGGACAAGGCGCCGCTGGCCTTCGGTATTTATTGTTTGCGCTACCTGAAGCGGGTGCGCGCGCTGCAGGCCGAGGCGCGCGCGGTGGCGGTTCAATAGCCTTTTTGACAGCTTTGCCGTTTTATCTTTTCAGGCGAATTACGACCGTTATAGGCATGCAAATATTGTTCGGCAAGAGTTGAAATTCTGTCGTGGGATTTCTGCACGGCAAGCAAAAAATCTGTGATTTCTTTGGAGAATTTTCCTGTGCTCAACTTACTTTGGGGTAGCATAACTCCTGTCAAGTAAGCGCTTTCGGGGCACAGCAAACGTTCTCAAGCCACCACCGGCGAGCCCGGCCCGGCGCATCGATTTTCAAGATTTTTTTCTCGGAGTACCCACATGGAATTTCAACGCAAGATTCTGGTCATGGCCGCTGCATTCGCCTCGCTGTTCGCGAGCGTCACCGCACGGGCCGACTGGGTCCAGTCGACCGACCCCCTGGTCGTGCAAGCCAAGCCTGAAATGAACCAGGTGCAGGCGCAGAATCCGCCCGGCTTCACCTGGGCCCGTCACGGGACCGGTCCGGCCAGCTACGAAATCGAGATCACCCCGGTCGGCGGCACGCCGACCCGCGCCGTCGTCGACCGCAACTGGTACCTGCCGACCAAGGCCCTGGCCCTCGGCAACTACACCTGGCGCGTGCGCCCGGTCGGCAGCAACGACTGGTCGACCGCGCGCACCTTCTCGATCACCAGCAAGGCGACCACCTTCGAAGTGCCGGACAACGCCACCCTGCGCAACCGCATCATGGCGAAGCCGCGGCCGCGCTCGCTGCCGTCGTCGGTGACGCCGTTCTCGACCTGGAACTACGCCAAGCGCACCACGCTGGAGCCCTACCTGAGCCGTCTCGGGAATGAAGTCAAAGCGCAGGTGACCGCCGTGCCGGCGCTGTCGGATTCGCGCTGGTCGATCGTCATCAGCTCGCCGCTGACCGCCGCCATGGCCAGCCAGCAGACCGACGTGCGCCAGCGCATCAACGAAGCGACCCGCCAGATGGAAGCGGCGGCGCTGATGTACAAATTGAAGGGCGAAAGCCTGTACCTGACCGAAGCCTTGCGTCGTGGCGACGAACTGGCCGCCCTGAATCCGTCCGGCCCGACCAGCTACGCCAACCAGGACCAGGCCACCCGCCAGATCGCCTGGGGCCTGGCCAAGGCCATCGACCTGCTGGGCAGCTCGCTCGATTCGACCCGCAAGGCGCGCTGGTTGGGCGCGATCAAGGTGCGCACCACCGAGATGTACAACAGCCTGGCCGGCGACAACGGCCGCCTCGACCAGTACCCGTTCGACTCGCACGGCAATACCAGCCTGATCTACATTGTGCTGATCTCGACCCTGACCCTGGGCGACATCCCGGAAGCGCAGAAGTGGTTCGACTTCTCCTTCCGTGCCTATGCCCTGAGCCCGAACCCCTGGAGCGGCCCGGAAGGCGGCTATGCCAACGGCACCGCCTATGCCGAATACGCGGCCGGCTACCTGCTGGCCCTGTGGGATCCGCTGACCCAGGCCAGCGGCGTGAACTTCTTCGGCAAACCGTGGACGCTCGGCTTCCTCGACTTCGCGATGGAATTCACCCCGCCGGGCATGCGTACCCACGCCTTCGGCGATGCTTCCGAAACCAAGCCGGACCCGCGCGTGTTCCGCGCCTTCGCCTCGCGCATGTGGTCGCCGCGTGCCGCCTGGTACGTGAAGAACACCACCGGCATGGAAGACGCCATGTCGCTGCTGCAGGCCGAGTACCCGCTGCCGGTGACTTACACCACCTACCTGGAGGCACCGCAGAACTCGGCCTATTACCCGAGTATCGGCTGGGTCGCGATGCACAGCAACCTCGGCTCGAGCTCGCGCATCTCGGCCTTCTTCAAGTCCAGCCCCTACGGCTCGTTCAACCACAGCCACGGCGACCAGAACGGCCTGCTGCTGTCGAGCGCCGGCCAGCCACTGCTGGTCAAGGCCGGCTGGTATGACTGGTACGGTTCGCCGTACTGGACCGACTGGTACCACCAGACCCGTTCGCAGAACGCGATCACCTTCGACGGCGGCAAGGGCCAGATGGTGACCGGCTACCGCGAGCAGCTGCAGCGCAACGGCAAGATCACCGCCTTCACCGCCCAGCCGAGCTACGACTATGCCGAAGGCGACGCCACCCCGTCGTATGGCGGCCAGCTGACCATGGCCAAGCGCCAGGTCTGGCACCTGCGCAATGCCGGCAATGCGATCCTGGTGCGCGACCGCCTGGCCAGCACCGTGGCCCGCACCTACGAGTGGAACATGCACACCCCGTCCATCATGACGGTCGAGAACGGCCAGAACGTCAAGGTCGTGGCGGGCACCCAGTCGCTGTGCGTGCGTTCGCTGAACACCAATGCCAGCTTCGCCAAGTGGATCGGTCCGGGCGCCAAGACCAACGTGGTGGAAGACCACGGCGCCTTCTACCTGAAGGCCAACGCCAACACCACCGCCGAGTACCTGGTGCTGCTCGACGTCGGTTGCAAGAAGCCGACCGTGAGCATCTCGACCTCGGGCTCGGTGCGCACCGTGACCGTGGGCGGCCAGGCGGTGACCATCAACTAAGCGGGCGCTGTCCCGTTCGCGCGCCATGCTAGACTCGGCGCGCAGCAATAAGTCCCCCGCGGCGCAGGCTGCGGGGGATTTTTTTTATGGACGGGGAGGTTGATGAAACAGGTATTCCTGATCTGTGCGCACAAGGACATGGACCAGATCAACGCGCTGGTCGACGCCCTGTGCGATCCCGATTTCACCGTCTACGTCCACCTCGACCGCAAGAGCGCGCTCGACCCCGCCGCGCTGCATCCGGCCGCGCACCAGGTCGCACCGCGCATCGACGTGCGCTGGGGCGGCTTCTCGCAGGTGCAGGCCACCCTGGTCGCGCTGCGCCAGATCCTGCGCGAGCAAGCTGACTTCGACAAAGTCGTGTTCCTGTCCGCCCAGGACTTCCCCTTGCTGCCCAACGCCTTGCTCAAGCGCGAGCTGGAGCGGCTGCGCGACCGCGAGCTGATCGAGACGGCGCCCATCGCGCCGGGCGGCTGGAACGTGGGCTTCCGCTACCAGTTCTTCCACCGCGAAGGAGGAGGGAGGCTGGAGCGCCTGGCCTGCGGCCTTGCCAACCGCGTGCTGCGCGCCACCGGGCGGCGCCGGCGCATGCCGGACGGCTTCGTGCCGCACGGCGGCGCCTCGTGGTGGGCCCTGTCGCGCGACTGCATCGCCGAGGTACTGCGCCTGCTTGACGCGCACCCGCGCCTGCTGCGCTTCCTGCGCACCGTCCAGTGCCCGGACGAGATGCTGTTCCAGACCCTGGTGATGGGCTCACGCTTCGCCGGCCGCGTACTGTCCGACAATTACCGCTACGTGCAATGGCCGGAACAGGGCGCGCGCAATCCCAAGGTGCTGGACGCCGGCGACTTCGAGCGCATCCGTGCTTCGAATGCCCACTTCTGCCGCAAGCTCGACAGCCAGGCCAGTGCCGGGCTGCTGCCGCAACTGCAGCGCTGGAAGGAAAGCCGCGCCGCCTAATCCTGATCGAGCGGGATGGCGATGCCGATCACCCGGTACTGCGCCGGGAAGTCGCCGCGCAGGGTCGCCTTGCCGGTCGGCAGGTCGACACTGTACAGGCTGCTCTTGCCGCCGCTTGTCGCGAGCGAGGCCAGGGCCTGCACGCCGCCGCGCGCGCTGCTGTAGATATCGAAGCCGGTGTCGGTGCCGGCATCCAGGCCCAGCTTGCCGGTGGCGGCCAGGGTGCCGTCGTTCGGCGGCGACTGCAGGGCGACCTGGTCCAGGTTGGTGTCGAGCGCATACAGCGTGGTGCCGGTCGTCGCCGACAGGTCGTTGTTCGTATAGGCCGAGCCGGTCACCCCCATGGCATTCGGGCCGACCGCGTTCACCGGGGTGGCGGGCGGATAGTCGAGCGGGTCGTCGGCGATCGTCGTGCCCGCAGTGATGTTGTGGCGCAGGTTCTGGCCGGTGTCGCTGACGATGCGCAGGCGGTCGGCGGCGGGATTGAAATCGACGCCGAACGAGCTTCCCTCCAGCATGACCGTCAGGTTGCCGACCTTGGTCGCCATGGCGCCGGCGAGATCGATGCGGTAGATGCCGCCGCTGCGGCTGACGCCATATAACTGCTTGTCCTGGACCCGGTAATCGATGCCGACCAGGGCATCTCCCCGCATCAGGCCGCTGATACTGCCGATGCTGCGCGCCTTGTCCGGCCGTTTCTCTCTGAAGCAGACGAGCTGCATGTCCGCGCTGAGTCCGACCACCAGCAGGGGACCGCCTTCGCGGTCATCGTTGGTGCAGGCGCTACGTGGGGCCGCGCTGGCGGGAAGCGACAGGGCGGCAAGGGTGACGGCGACGACCAGGCTGGCTGATGTTCTCACAATGGTTCTCCTCGAAAGCCGGAACGGGCGATCCGGTGGTGGTACTACGTCCGGGCAGGCAAGCCGGATGCAGCTTCGCTTAAATATTTTTTGAGCAACATTTTCTTTGCCCCGATGTGCTGCACCGCACATATCCGTCCCGACGGCGGAGCGTGCGCGCGAAACGCTGCGCTAGAATCGGCTGGTCTTGCCCATCCTTATGAATCGCATGCACAAGCCCCTGTCCATCGCCTTCATCGTCCGTGATCCTCTACCTCCGTTGCGTGCCGACGTACTGACCCTGTTCGGCGCCGAGATGCCGCGCTACGGCGTGCACACCGAGCTGGTAGGGCAGTCCGGCAGCGAGGGCGGGGCGCCGTGGCCGGCGGGCGGCATGCACATGGTCGGCAGCCTCAAGTCGCGCTTCGCCAGCGTGCTGTCGCCCCTCTGGGATTTGCGCGGCCTGCTGCGGGCGCGACGCAAGGGGCGGCCCGACTGCATCCAGGTGCGCGACAAGATCGCCTCCGGCCTGCTCGGCCGCCTGGCCGCCGCCCTCCTGCGCGTTCCTTTTATTTACTGGATGTCCTTCCCGATCGTGGAAGGCTTCGAGGTGCGGCGCGACGAGATCGGCAGCCGCAAGAAAGGCCTGAAGTGGTTCGCCCACGCCTTGCGCGCGGCCGCCTCGCGCTTCGTCATCTACCGCCTGGTATTGCCGGGCGCCCGGCATATGTTCGTGCAGAGCGAAGCCATGGCCGACTGGCTGACGGCGCAAGGTTTCGATCGCGCGCGCATGACCGCCGTGCCGATGGGCGTCGATGCCGGGCTGTTCGACCGCAGCACGGTCGAGCCGGTCGATGACCCGCGCCTGATTGGCCGCCGCGTGGTCCTCTACCTCGGCCGCATCGCCCAGGCGCGCCGCTCTGACTTCCTGCTCGACGTCGCCGAGCAGCTCAAGCAGGACGTCCCCGATGTGCTGCTGGTGATCGCCGGCGACGCCGCCTCGAGCGACGAAATGGACTGGATGCGCGCCGAGATCGCCCGCCGCGGCGTCGGGGAACACGTGCTGCTGACCGGCTGGCTGCCCCAGCGCACCGCCCTCGGCTACGCGGTGCGGGCCGAGGTGGGCTTGTCGCCGATCCCGCGCGGCACCCTGTTCGACGTCTCCTCGCCGACCAAGCTGGTCGAGTACCTGGCGCTGGGCATCCCCAGCGTCGCCAACGACATCCCGGACCAGCAGCTGGTCATCGCCGAGAGCGGGGCAGGGCTGTGCGCGCCGATGGAAGCGGCCCCGTTTGCGGCAGCCGTGCGGCGTCTGCTGGAGGACCGGGCCCTTGCCGCGGAGTTCGCGAAACGTGGCCCAGCGTACGTAAGGAGCCACCGGACCTATGCTATTCTGGGTCGGATTGTTGCAGAAACATACACGAAAATCATGCCTCGACAGGGTTAAAAAAACAACACTGTAGTTCCGCAGGCATCGTATCGTGCGCTTCCTGGAGTAAACACTGTTGTACTATCCAAAACAATTTCTATTTTGCAAACTTGTTTGCAAGCCTCGGAGGGAAGGGCGAATGGCATGAACCGGGTATCGGCACCAGCAGCGCCAGCGGCGACGCATGCATCGCCCAGAGTGCTCATGCTGGGTACCGAGCCTGGCGGACGCGGCGGCGTCGCCACCGTGGTCTCGCTGTTGCGCCAGAACGGCCTGTTCGAGCGCGAGGGCGTCTGCTACGTGTCGACCCACGCCGAAGGCAGCCGTGCCGCCAAGCTCGGCGCCGCCCTCAAGGGCCTGCTGCGCACTCTGGCCTGCCTGGCGCGCGGCCCGGACATCGTCCATGCGCATGCGGCCTCGAACGGCAGTTTCGTGCGCAAGTCGGTGCTGCTGGCCTTGGCCCGCGCGAGCGGCGCCAAGACCGTGTTCCACCTGCACGGTGCCTGCTTCGACAGTTTCATCGAACGCTCGAACCCGCTGATGCGGCGCTGGATCCGCCATACGCTCGACAAGAGCACGGTCGTGATCGCGCTGTCCACCCGCTGGGCGAGCTACCTGAACGGCTTCGCGCCGCGCGCCCGGGTCGTCGTGATCCCGAACTCGGTGCCGCTGCCCCCTGCGGGGCCGGACCGGGCCGAACCGGGGCGCATCCTGTTCCTCGGCCAGGTCGAGCCGCGCAAAGGCATTTATGAGCTGGTGGAAGCGCTGGCCCTGCTCAAGGACCGCTACCCCCAGCTGAAGCTGGCAGTCGGCGGGCAGGGCGAGCTGGCGCAACTGAAGGCGCGCGCGGCGGCGCTCGGCGTGGCCGAGCGCATCGAGGAGCTGGGCTGGGTCACCGCCGGGCGCAAACAGGACGAACTGGCACGCGCCGCCATCTTCTGCCTGCCGTCGCATGCCGAAGGCTTGCCGATGGCGCTGCTGGAGGCGATGGCTGCCGGCAAGGCCGTGGTCAGCACCGGCGTCGGCGGCATCCCGGATGCGCTGCGCGACGGCGACAACGGCCTGATGGTCGAGCCGGGCAAGGTGGATGCGCTGGCAGCTGCCCTCGGCAAGCTGCTCGGCGACGACGGGGAGCGCCGCCGCCTGGGCGCGCGTGCCCGCGCCACCATCGAACAGGAATTCGAGTCCGGCGTCGTGATCGGACAAATATCAGCGGTGTATCAGCAATTGCGGCAGCAGCGCAGCTGAAGCAACATCGCGACCACCAAAGCGGGGGAGAGAGATGAACGCAACAGTAAGGATAGGTTGGCTGGTGAACCGGCTGCGCTGCATGTCGGTGGCCGAAGTGGGTTACCGGGTCCGCCAGGCGGCCGCCACCCGGATGGGCCGGCGCATGGCGGGCCGCACCGCGCCCACGCCGCTGCCGCGCGCGCGCACGCTGGCCGTGCACGGCGCCCCCACGCTCGACGCCGCTGAAATCGAGGCCCTCCTGCTCGACGCCGAGCGCATCTGCGCCGGCCATGTGGTGCTGTTCGCCGAACGCCGTTTCGACGTCGGCGTGCCCACCGCCTGGAACCGCGATCCCGAGACCGGCGTCACCGGTCCGGCCATCTACGCCGGCGACATCGCCATCACCAACCGCGAACAGGTCGGCGACATCAAGCACGTGTGGGAACTGAACCGCCACCTGCACCTCGTCCGCCTGGCCCAGGCCTGGGTGCTGAGCGGCGAAGTGCGCTGGCTGCACGCGCTCGGACAGCAGCTGCGCAGCTGGCTCGACCAATGCCCGCCGCTGACCGGTCCCAACTGGACCAGCTCGCTCGAACTGGGCATTCGCCTGATCAACTGGAGCCTGGTCTGGCAGCTCGTCGGCGGCGAAAAGAGCCCCCTGTTCGACGGCGAATCCGGCCAGAAGCTGCGCGAAGACTGGCATGGCAGCATCCATGCCCACTGCCGCAGCATCGCGCGCCACCTGTCGCGCCATTCCTCGGCCAACAACCACCTGATCGGCGAACTGGCCGGCCTCTACGTCGGCGCCAGCACCTGGCCGTGCTGGAAGGAATCCGGCGAGTGGCTGGAGCAGGCGCGCCGCGAGCTCGAACACGAGGCCGTGGCCCAGTATTCGCGCGACGGCGTCAACCGCGAGCAAGCCTTCGCCTACCATATCTTCTCGAGCGAATTCCTGTTCGTCGCCGGCCTGATGGGCCAGGCCTGCGGCCAGCCTTTCCCGCGCCACTACTGGGCGTCGCTGCAGCGCGCGCTGCGCTTCCTGCGCTCGGTGCGCGACGCTAGCGGCCACGTGCCGGCGGTGGGCGATGCCGACGACGGCTGCGTGTTCCGCCTCGACGCTTCCGGCATGGACCGCGCCGCCCAGCTGCTGGCGCTGGGCGACACCGTGTTCGGCGCCGCCGGCGATACCCACCCCGGCGTGCGCTGGCTGCTGCACGCGCTGCCCGGTTCGCGCCCGGACTGCGACCCGCACGAAGTCGATACCGGCTGGGCCTTCCCGGACGGCGGCTACCTCCTGTTCGGCAACCACTTCGGCGAGCACCAGGAGATCAAGGGCATGCTCGACTGCGGTCCGCTCGGCTACCTCGGCATCGCGGCCCACGGCCATGCCGACGCGCTGGCGATGACGCTCTCGGTGGCGGGCGAGGAATGCCTGATCGATCCCGGTACCTATTCCTACTGGCAGGAGCAGAAGTGGCGAGATTATTTCCGCGGCACGTCCAGCCACAATACCGTGCGCATCGACGGCCTCGACCAGTCGACCAGCGGCGGGCGCTTCATGTGGCTGCGCAAGGCGCAGGCCCGCATCGAGCGCATGCCCAGCAGCCCGAACGACTTCGATTTCCGCGGCTCGCACGACGGCTACACCCGCCTGTCGGACCCGGTGCGCCACATGCGCAGCGTGCGCTTCGACGGCACCAGCAATACCCTGGTCGTGCGCGACGAAGTCTCGGCGCGCAAGCAGCACAAGGTCGAACTGTTCTGGCACTTCGCGCCCGAGCTCGACGTGCGCCTGACCAGCCACGGCCTGTCGGTGCGCGGCAAGCGCTTCGTGCTGCAGATGCAGGCCAGCGGCGCCGACCTGCAGCTGGAACTGGTGCGCGGCGCCGAGAATCCGCCGCTCGGCTGGTGCTCGCGCACCTACGAATCGAAGCGTCCGTGCGAAGTGCTTCGTATCACGACCGTATCGTCCGCCGTCCCTGTCGAATGCAGGTTTACAATAACGTTTCTGCATTAGTAAAAAATTACTGAATTCAACAATTACAAACAAGTTTTTAAAGGGAAATGTCCAAAATGCTGATTTACCTCGTTGCCGGTGCCCGTCCGAACTTCATGAAGATTGCACCCATCGTGCGCGCGCTTCGGGCCCAGGATGCCCTGTCGTTCAAGATCATCCACACCGGACAGCATTACGACCGCGAGATGAATGACGTGTTCTTCGAAGAACTGGGTATCCCCCAGCCGGACGTGTTCATGGCTGCCGGCGGTGGCAGCCACGCCCAGCAGACCGCCAAGATCATGGTCGCCTTCGAGGAGTTGTGTCAGGCTGAGCGCCCGGCCGCCGTGCTGGTGGTGGGCGACGTGAATTCGACCCTGGCCTGCTCGATCGTGGCCAAGAAGCTGGTGATTCCGGTGGCCCACGTTGAGGCCGGCCTGCGCAGCGGCGACATGGCCATGCCGGAGGAAATCAACCGCCTCGTCACGGACAGCATTTCCGACTGGTTCTTCGTGACCGAGCCGGCCGCCGTCGAGCATCTGCGTCGCGAAGGCAAGCCGGAATCCGCCGTGCACTATGTCGGCCACGTGATGGTGGACAATGTGCTGTACCAGGCCGAGAAGCTGTCGCAGGCGGATACCTCGGACTTCGATACCAGTGGATTCAAGTCGGCCCGGCAGGCCGAGGGCGGGCGCTACGGCGTGGTGACGCTGCACCGCCCCAGCAATGTCGACGAGCCGGACACCTTCGCCCGCATCGCCGGTGCGCTGAAGGAGATCTCGCGCGAGTTGCCGCTGATTTTCCCGGTCCATCCGCGTACCCGCGCCAACATTGAAAAATTCGGCATCGAGCTCGGCCCGAACATTACCCTGGCCGGTCCGCAAGCCTACATGGCCTTCCTCAATCTGTGGAAGGACGCGGCCGTGGTGCTGACCGACAGCGGCGGACTGCAGGAAGAAACCACGGCGCTGGGCGTCCCCTGCGTGACGATCCGCGAAAACACCGAGCGCCCGGTGACGGTCGACGAAGGTTCCAACGTGCTGGCAGGCACTGATCCCGACACCATCGTCCGTGAAGCCCGCAAGGTGCTGCGCGGCGAGGGCAAGCAAGGCCGCCGCCCGCACCTGTGGGACGGCAAGGCCGCCGAACGCATCGTTGCGATCCTCTCCCGGGAGATCGCTGCGGCAAAGCCGAAGGACATTGCCGCGTAAGTCAATCACTCAGCTGTAAAGGACGCACATGAATGACCGGATCACGTTGATGGGCTGTCAGGTCGACAACCTGACGATGGAAGAAACGCTGGGCAAGGTCGAAGGCTTCATCCAGACCGGCCTGCCGCACCAGCACGTGGTGGTCAATGTGGACAAGCTGGTCAAGGCCAGCCGCGACCCGGAACTGCGCCAGATCATCAACGACTGCGCCCTGGTCAACGTGGACGGCATGCCGGTGGTGTGGGCCTCGCGCCTGCTCGGCAAGCCGCTCAAGGAAAGGGTGGCCGGCGTCGACCTGTTCGAGGCCTTGATGCGGCGCGCGGGCGAAAAGGGCTGGCGCGTGTTCCTGCTGGGGGCACGCGAGGAAGTCGTCAGCAAGGTGGCCGAGACCTATACCCGCAAGTACCCGCGCCTGGTGCTGGCGGGCTACCGCAACGGCTACTGGAAGGGCGAGGAAGAAGAGCAGGCGGTGGCCGAGCAGATCCGCGCGAGCCAGGCCGATCTGCTGTTCGTGGCGATCAGCTCGCCCAAGAAGGAGCAGTTCCTCGGCAAGTACCAGGCCCATATGCGGATTCCCTTCGCCATGGGTGTCGGCGGAACCTTCGACGTCGCGATCGGCAAGGTCAAGCGGGCTCCGCTCTGGATGCAGAGATCCGGGCTCGAATGGTTCTACCGCTTCCTGCAGGAGCCGCGCCGCATGTTCCGGCGCTACTTCATCGAAGACATGGCTTTTATCGGCCTGTTGTTCAAGGAAGCGCTCAAGGGCCGGCAGGCCAGGCAGGGATAGGGCGGCCACAGAAGCCGTCCGGGCAAGAACAGACAAGCGCCCCAACCGATCATAACGCGACCACGCAAGCCGGAGACCGCATGGCGCCGCACGCGTCTGCTGTGGCGGAGCGTGTGTGCATGCCCGGCACGGCAGTGATATGCTGGGTATCGCGTTATCACATTACTAATACGTAACACATATCACAGAGAGCGAAACGACATGAAGATCCTGGTTACTGGCGGCATGGGCTATATCGGTTCCCACACCGTCGTCGAACTGCAGAACGCCGGCCACGAGGTGGTCGTGGTGGACAACCTGTCCAACGCGGTCGCATCGGTACAGGAGCGTGTGCAACGGATCACGGACAAGGCCTTCGTCTTCGAGGAAGCCGACATCCGCGACCGCGCAGCCCTGGAGCGCGTCTTCGGTGCCCACAAGGTCGATGCGGTGATCCACTTCGCCGGCCTGAAGGCGGTCGGCGAATCGGTGGCGCAGCCGCTGCGCTACTACGACAACAACGTCAACGGCAGCGTCATCCTGTTCGAGACCATGGCCAAGTTCGGCGTGAAGACGATCGTGTTCTCGTCCTCGGCCACCGTGTACGGCGACCCGGCCTCGGTACCGATCCGCGAAGACTTCCCGCTGTCGGCCACCAATCCCTACGGCCGCAGCAAGCTGATGATCGAAGACATCCTGCGCGACCTTGCCAAGGCCGAGCCGGACTGGCGCATTGCGCTGCTGCGCTACTTCAACCCGGTCGGCGCCCACGAGAGCGGCCTGATCGGCGAGGAACCGAGCGGCATCCCGAACAACCTCGTGCCCTACATCGCCCAGGTCGCCAACGGCCAGCGCGACAAGCTGTCCGTGTTCGGCGGCGACTATCCGACCCCGGATGGTACCGGCCTGCGCGACTACATCCACGTGGTCGACCTGTCGATCGGTCACGTGAAGACCCTCGACCGCCTGGCCAGGGAGCCGGGCATCGTCACCTACAACCTCGGCACCGGCCGCGGCAACAGCGTGCTCGAAATGGTGAGGGCCTTCGAAGAGGCCTGTGGCCGCAAGATCGCCTACCAGATCGTCGAGCGCCGCCCGGGCGACGTGGCCAAGTGCTACGCCGACCCGACCAAGGCGCGCGAAGAGCTGGGCTGGACTGCCGAGCGTGATGTCGCTCAAATGTGCGCCGACGTGTGGCGCTACCAAACCACAGCCAAATAATCCAAGTTATGTAAAGGACGGTCTGATGAAAGCCATGATTCTCGCTGCAGGCAAGGGCACGCGCGTACGCCCGCTGACCTATGACCTGCCAAAACCCATGATCCCGCTGCTGGGCAAACCCGTGATGGCCTACCTCGTCGAGCACCTCAAGAAGCATGGCGTGACCGAAATCATGGTCAACGTCAGCTGGCTGCACGAAAAGATCGAGGAATACTTCGGCGAAGGCGAGCAGTTCGGGGTCCAGATCGGCTACTCGTTCGAGGGCTATATCAAGGACGACGGCGAAGTCGTGCCCGAGCCGATCGGCTCGGCCGGCGGCATGAAGAAGATCCAGGAATTCGGCGGCTTCTTCGACGACACCACCATCGTGCTGTGCGGCGACGCCCTGATCGACCTCGACCTCAAGGCTGCGCTCCTCGAGCACCGCCGCAAGGGGGCGATGGCCACGGTCATCACCAAGGAAGTCCCGTGGGACAAGGTCTCATCCTATGGTGTCGTCGTCACCGACGCCGAAGGCCGCATTACCGAGTTCCAGGAAAAGCCGTCCGAAGCCGAAGCCAAGTCGAACTTCATTTCGACCGGCATCTATATCTTCGAGCCGGAAGTCATCGACCTGATTCCGTCGGGCGTGGCCTTCGACATCGGTTCCGAACTGTTCCCGCTGCTGGCCGAGCGCGGCCTGCCGTTCTATGCCCAGGGCCGCCCCTTCAACTGGCTCGACATCGGCACCATGAGCGACTACTGGGAAGTGCTGCAGACCGTGCTGACCGGTGAGGTCAACCACATGGACGTGCCGGGCATACAGATCGAACCCGGCGTCTGGACCGGCCTGAACACCAGCATCGACTGGAACGGCACGGTCATCGAGGGTCCGGTCTACATCGGCTCGAACGTCCGCATCGAGGCCGGTGCCCGCATCGTCGGCCCGACCTGGATCGGCCATGGCAGCCACATCTGCGAAGGCGCCGAAGTGGTGCGTAGTGTGTTGTTTGAATACACACGGGTGTTGCATGATGTAACATTGCACGAAATGATCGTTTTCAAAGATTACAGTGTCGATCGCCAGGGCGAGATGAAGCATTCCTCCGAGTATTCCTCACAGGAATGGCTCAATGCGCGCGACCGCCGGCGCTCGCGCCGCAAGGACGCCGACAGCACGACCAGCAACGAGTTCGAGACAATCATAGAGAAAGTAAGCGCATGAAAATCTACCCAGTCATCCTCTCCGGCGGTGCCGGTACCCGCCTGTGGCCCTTGTCGCGCGCCGTGCTGCCCAAGCAGCTGCTGCCGCTGGTGGCCGACAGGACCATGCTGCAGGAAACTGCGCTGCGGGTGGCCGGCTGGCCGGGAGTGATGGCGCCGCTCGTGGTGTGCGGTAACGATCACCGTTTCATGGTGGCGGAACAGCTGCGCGAGATCGGCATCACCCCGCTCGGCATCCTGCTCGAGCCGGTCGGCCGCAACACCGCCCCGGCGGTGGCCGCGGCGGCCCACTACCTGAAGGCGATCGATCCGGAAGCGCTGATGCTGGTGCTGCCGGCCGACCACGTGATCGAGAACGGCGCGGCCTTCCGCGACGCCGTCGAGCGCGCCGTGACCCTGGTGTCCCAGGGCGCCCTGGCCACCTTCGGCATCGTGCCGAAGACCCCGGAGACCGGCTACGGCTACATCCGCCGCGGCGAACCGGTCGCCCATTGCGGCGACTGCTACAAGGTGGCGCGCTTCGTCGAGAAGCCGGACGCCGCCACCGCACAAAGCTTCCTGGACGACGGCGGCTACTACTGGAACAGCGGCATGTTCATGTTCCACGCCGAGCGCTTCCTGGCTGAACTGCAGCTGCACGCACCGGCCATCGCCGACGCTGCCGGCAAGGCCGTCAGCACCGGTTACCGCGACCTCGACTTCTGCCGCCTCGAAGAAAAGGCCTTCTCCGACAGCCCGTCCGATTCGATCGACTATGCGGTGATGGAAAAGACCCTGGACGCCGCCGTGGTGCCGGCCGATATCGGCTGGAACGACGTCGGTTCCTGGTCGGCGCTGTGGGAAGTGCAGCCCAAGGATGCCAACGGCAATGCCCAGCGCGGCGACGTCTACCTGGACGGCGTCACGAATTCGCTGGTGCGTGCCGAATCGCGTATCGTGGCCGTGGTCGGCGTCGACAACCTGGTCGTGGTCGAGACCCAGGACGCGGTGCTGGTCACCCACAAGGACCAGGTGCAGCGCGTCAAGCAGGTGGTCGACCACCTCAAGAGCAAGGCGCGCACCGAGCACCTGCACCATACGCGCGTGTACCGCCCCTGGGGCCACTACGAGGGCATCGATGCCGGCGACCGCTTCCAGGTCAAGCGCATCACCGTCAAGCCGGGCGAGAAGCTGTCGCTGCAAATGCACCACCACCGCGCCGAGCATTGGGTCGTGGTGTCGGGCACCGCGCGCGTGACCTGCGGCGACCGCGTCAGCCTGCTGTCGGAAAACGAATCGACCTACATCCCGATCGGCATGAACCACCGCCTGGAAAACCCGGGCAAGCTGCCGCTGCACATCATCGAAGTGCAGTCCGGCAGCTACCTCGGCGAGGACGACATCGTCCGCTTCGAGGACATCTACCAGCGCGCCTGATCCGGCGCCATTGAGCTCAACTGTACGGCCCTGCCGTACAGTTGAAGCCGCTTGCGCAGCGGAACCGTGCGAACCCCTTCCGGAACGCGGGCATACAATTGCTCGCAACTGAACCGAGCGAGGGGAAAATCCATGAAAACAATCCTTGCAGCGTCTGCGCTGGCCGTCGTGCTGGCCGCACCGGCGGCATACGCCCAGAACGGCGTGCCTCTGCTGGACCTGACCCTGTACGGCCAGCTCGAACGCTGGCTCGGCGCCGGCCCGCTGGACCTGCGTAACATCTACACCCGGGAACAGGGCCACAATTCGCGCGACTTCCATGCCGCTGCCGACGGCGCCGGCATGACCTTCACGCTGCTCCAGGTGAGCGACAATTTCGGCCAGAGCTGGATCGTCGGCGGCTACAATCCGCAGAGCTGGTCGTCCACCGATGGCTGGCACGAGACGCCGAACGACTGGCAGCGCACCGCCTTTATCTTCAACTACACCGACGCCCAGCTGTGGCGCCAGGTCATGCGCGACAACGTCCTGCCGAACCGCGGCCTGCGCCAGACCTTCAACGACCCGAATCACGGCCCGACCTTCGGCGCCGGCCCCGACCTGTTCGTCAACGACCAACTGAACGCGGCCATGTCCTGGCAGGTGAGCTATGGCGACGGCCTGAGCGAAGGCACCAGCCTCATCGACGGCAGCACCGGCGGCCAGCTGTTCCGGGTCAATGCACTCGAGGTGTATTCGATCTCGCTCGTGCCCGAACCCGCCAACACGGCGATGTTCATCGGCGGCCTGGGCGTGCTGGGCTGGACCGCGTGGCGGCGGCGCGCGCAGCCTGCACGCCGGCGCAGGCACTGACCAGGGTCGCAGGGCAGGGCGGCGCAGCGGCCGCACCGCTCAGCGGTGAGCAGACGAAACGGCAAGCTGTGGCATGATGGCGGCGGAGCTTCGGCTCCGCCGTCCGTTCACCATGCGACCGATCCGATGCGACCGAAACTGCAAGCATTCTTGCATGCGTCCCTGCGTGCGATTTTTCTCTGCTGCCTGTCCCTGTCCTGCGCCACCGCTGCCGTCGGCGCGCCCGCGTCCGCACTGAAACCCGCGCAACTGGCGATCGTCATCAATGACGAGGATCCGAACAGCGTCGCGGTGGGCGCCTACTACCGCAAGCGGCGCGATATCCCGGCCGCGAACGTGGTGCATGTGCGCATTCCCGGCAAGCCTCGTAGCATCAGTCCGGCCCAGTTCCGCCTGCTGAAGGAAGAAATCGACAGCCAGCTCGGCCCCCAGGTCCAGGCGGTGCTGATGGTCTGGACCGCGCCCTATGCGGTCGACTGCAATGCCATCACCGGCGCCTACACCCTCGGCTTCGACGGCAGCCAGTGCGCCAAGACCTGTTCCCCCGGCCAGCCCAGCCCCTATTTCAACAGCAAGTCGGCGCGTCCCTTCGGCGACCACCAGATCCGCCTGTCGATGCTGCTGCCGACCGAGTCGGTGCAGGAGGCGAAGGACCTGATCGACCGCGGCGTGGCGGCGGGCTTCCGTACCGTGCCCGCCACCGCCTATTACCTCGCCACCTCGGAAAAGGCGCGCAATACCCGCGCCGGCTTCTTTCCGCGCCCCGGACGTATCCCCGGCCGCCGGCTCACGACCAGGGTGATGCAGGCCGACGCACTGGAAGGGGTGAAGGACGTGCTGGTCTACCAGACCGGGATGGCCCAGGTGGCCAAGCTCGACACCATCGGCTTCGTGCCCGGCGCCCTGGCCGACCACCTGACCTCGCTCGGCGGCGACCTGCTCGGCACGTCCCAGATGAGCAGCCTGCGCTGGCTGGAAGCCGGCGCCACCGCCAGTTACGGCACCGTCAGCGAGCCCTGCAATCACTGGCAGAAATTCCCCAATCCCTCCGTCCTGCTGCGTCACTACCTGAGCGGCAACAGTGCCATCGAGGCCTACTGGAAGAGCGTCGCCTGGCCCACCCAGGGGCTGTTCATCGGCGAACCGCTGGCCGCTCCCTATCGCGGCAGATAGGCGGGCCGCATCGGCATGAAGCGCGCCTCAGCGCCCCGACCGGCGGCGCCTGCGCTTGCGCGTGTATCCGTGGTGCATGAACACAACAATGTCATCAAATTGCAAATTTATACATTTACTATGTATTTTTCTGATGATAAATTGCGTTTTGCTAAGTAGTGTTTCATAAACATTATTTCCCCACTTATAGGATTACATGAACAAGTTCCTTGCTTCCATACACTTCCCTGGGCGACCTACTGTGCTGGCCGCGCTGCTTGCCAGCCTCGCGCTTCCGGTGTGCGCTGCGCCTGCCGATGTCGTCATCAGCCAGGTGTATGGCGGCGGCGGAAACAGCGGCGCCAAGTACCGCTACGATTTCATCGAGATCTTCAATCGCAGCGGCGCCGCAGTGTCCGTCGGGGGCTGGAGCGTGCAATATGCCGCGGCGGGAGGCGACACGTGGCAGCTGACCAAGATTCCTGCCAACGTCGTACTGCAGCCAGGACAGTACTACCTGATCCGCGAGGCTTCAGGCAGCAACCTGGGGGCGGAGGACGTGCCCTCCGATGTCCAGGGGGCCATTCCAATGGGCGCCGCCTCGGGCAAGGTGGCGTTGGTGAGCGCGCAGACGGCGCTGAGCGGAACTCAGCCGGCTTCCAGCGCCCTGGTCGACCTGGTCGGCTTCGGCAGCGCCAATGCTTACGAAGGCAGGGGCGCGGTCAAGCTCTTGTCGAACAACGAGTCGGCGTCGCGCAAGAATAGCGGTTGCGAGGATAGCGATTCGAACATCGACGACTTCATCGTCGGCGGCGTCGCGCCGCGCAACAGCGCCAGTGCGCTCAAGGCCTGCGGCTCGACCGGCCCCGCCGCCGAGCCGATCATCGCCAGCTGCCCGGCGACCATCCTGCGCCCGCACGGCGAACTGGCGGCCGCCAGCCTGTCGGCCATCGACAAGGACAGCCGGGTGACCGGCGCCGCCATCATCTCGGGCGTGGCCGGTATCCGCCTCGACGAGTTCGCCGCATCCGGCGCGGTCGACAGCGCCGCCACGGTCAAGCTGGTGGCGGATGCCTCGGTCGCCCCGGGCAGCCACACGGTGACGGTCAACTTCAGCAATGACGGGGGCCAGGCCCAGAGCTGCACGGTCAAAGTGCGCGCGGCCGCCAGCCACACCATCCCGGTGATCCAGGGCCCGGGCGCAAGCAGCCCCCATGCCGGCACCGACCAGACCCTCGAGGGCGTGATCACGGCCAAGGTCGGCAGCGGCTACTTCATCCAGGATCCGGCCGGCGACGGCGACCCGTCCACCTCGGACGGCATCTTCGTGTTCGGGTCGACCAGCGGCGCGGTGGGCGAGCTGGTGCGCGTCACCGGCACCGTGACCGAATACGGTGCGTCGGGCGCCACCAACACCTATACCGAACTGACCGACACCGTGTCGCGCGTGCTGGGCGCCGGCCCGGCGGTCAGCGCGGCCAACATCACGCTGCCGGGCAGCGACCTGGAAGCCCATGAGGGCATGCTGGTGCGCTTCACCAACCCGCTGACGGTCAACCAGAACAAGTACGTGGGCGCACGGGGCGAGCTGACCCTGTCGAGCGGCCGCCGCGAGATCCCGACCAACCGCTACCGTGCCGGCACGCCGGAAGCGCTGGCCATGGCCGCGGACAATGCCGCCAACGCGATCGTGCTGGACGACGGCCTGTTCGTCACGCCGCCGGTGATCCCGTATATCGGCCCTGACGCCACCGTGCGCACCGGCGACACCGTGACCGGTCTGGAAGGCGTGCTCGACTTCGGCGCGCTGGGCGGCGGCGGCACCGGCTTCAAGCTGCAGCCGACCGTGGCGCCGGAGTTCTCGCGCAGCAACCCGCGCCTGCCTGCCCCAGTCCTGCCGGCCGGCATCAAGGTCGCCAGCGCCAACGTGCTGAACTTCTTCACCACCTTCACCAACGGCCAGAACGTCGACGGCGCCACCGGCCAGGGCTGCACCATCGGTTCGAACACCCGCGCCAGCAACTGTCGCGGCGCCGACAACATGGCAGAGTTCGTGCGCCAGCGCGACAAGATCGTCAAGTCGCTGATCGCCCTCGATGCCGACGTCGTCGGCCTGATGGAGATCCAGAACAATGGCGACGTCGCCGTCAACTACCTGGTCGGCGCACTCAATGCCGCGCTGGGCGGGCCGGTGTACGCGGCCGTGCCGAAGCCGGAAGCCACCGGCACCGACGCGATCCGCGTCGCGATGATCTACAAGCCGGCATCGCTGGCGCTGGTGGGCGCCGCGCTGTCGGATGACGACACGCTCAACAACCGCGCGCCGATGGCCCAGACCTTCCGTGCCAACAACGACGCGAAGTTCTCTGTGATCGTCAACCATCTCAAGGCCAAGGCCGGCTGTCCGACGAGCAAGGACACCGAAGCCGACCGCGACCGCGGCGACGGCCAGGGCTGCTGGAACGCGACCCGCGTGCTGCAGGCCCAGCGCCTGGCGAAGGTCTTCATCCCCCGGGTGGTGGCGAGTGCGAACGACCCGGACGTGCTGGTGATCGGCGACATGAATGCCTACGGCTCCGAAGACCCGATCGCGGCCCTGCTCGATGCCGGCCTGGTCAACCAGCTCGAGCGCTTCGTGCGCCCGCACGGCATGGTGTATTCCTATGTGTTCGACGGCGAAAGCGGTTACCTGGACCATGCCCTCAGCAGCGCTTCGCTGGGCAAGCAGGTGGCCGGCGCCGCCGAATGGCACAACAATGCCGACGAGCCGGAAGTGATCGACTACAACGTGGGAGGCAAGCCGCAGGACCTGTATGCGAGCAACGCCTACCGCGCCTCCGACCACGATCCGGTGGTCGTCAGCCTCGACCTGACCCCGCCTTACGTGGACGTGAGCGCCTCGGTGCGCGCTGTCCAGAGCGGCCTGGCGGTGAACTACGCAGCCTCGAAGTACAGCGGCAAAGTGATGTTCACCAACACCAGCAATGTCGCCTTGAGCGGTCCGCTGCACTTCGTGTTTTCGGGCCTGACGCCGGGCGTGGTCCTGGACGGCGCGCACGGCACGCACAAGGGCTCGCCTTACCTGAGCCTGCCGGAAACCACGATCGCCCCGGGCGAGAAGGTGACGGTGGACTTCAGCTTTACGTATGGCGAGAAGAAGAAGGGCATCGACTATACGCCGAAGCTGTTCACGGGTTCGCTGAACAACTAAGCTGGTCCTGGGTGGCTGCAGCAAAACACCTGCCTCCGGCAGGTGTTTTTGTTCTGGAAAGACAAACGGCGCCGCAAGGGCGCCGTCATGAGGAAAACCGGGAAATCAGGACTGTGCCGGACCCATGTCGTCGGCCGAGGCACGGCGCATCGCGTCGAGGCGGTAGGCTTCGGCATTGCCGTCGATGATACGCAGGCTGGTGCAGCCTTCGGCGGCGCAGTCCGGGGCCGGGTTGTTCGGGCCGGCGGCAGCGGCAACGGCCGGGCCGGTCGAGGCGACAGGGGCGGCTGGGGTGGCAGCGCCGCCGGCTGCGGCGACGTTCAGGTCGCTCTGCACTGCCGTGCCGAGGGTCATCGGCATGTGCGACTCCTGCTGGCCTGCGCCACAGGCGGTCAGGAGGGTGGTCAGGGCGAGGGCGGCGATGGTACGGAAAGAGATGTTCATGATTCGGTCTGGGTGAGCGGGCTCGTCAGTAACAGAATCTATTGTAGTGAGTAAATTTTTCCAGCGCTCAATTTTTTTCGTTAGCGAACAGCAAATATTAAGATTTAGAAATAAAAATGCGCGACGTTCCTGATTTTTAGATGCAGTTGTGGCGTCTGTTTTTAATGAAATAAAAAATTCCGTACGGCAATTGATGTTCTGCGGCAACAGCAGACCGTTGCTGCACAGCGACGTAAGGACGGAAGGATTGGTGTGCCGACAAGCTTTGCCATGCATACCGTGATTCGCTTGACCACATTCTGGCAAGCAGGGAAGATGGCAGGATGCGAAAACTCATCCTTATCCTCCTGCTCGGATGCACTGCCTGTACCACCCAGGCCCAGGATCCTGGCCGTAACAGCAGTGCGCCGGCCCAGGGCGGCGACACCCTGGCCCGCATCCGCGCGCTGATCGGCCCGGCTTCCTGTACCGAGTCCAGCCAGTGCCGCACCCTGCCGATCGGCGCCATGGCATGCGGCGGTCCGCAGGCCTACCTGCCGTATTCGATGTCCGGTACCGACGAAAAAGCCCTGCGCGCACTCGGCGAGCAGCACAAGGCCGAGCGCCTGGCCGAGATCAAGGCCGGCGGCATGGTATCGATCTGCCGCCACCAGCCCGATCCGGGCGCGGTCTGCAGCAGCGGCGCCTGCCAGCTCGGCGCCTCGTCGCCGGCACCGGTCGCGCGCTGAAGCGGCGTGCGCCCGTCCCGATTTGCGGCAGCGCAAGCGGGCCCAGCCGTCGTGATGGCAAAAAATAAAGAAATGTTGTCTTGGCCTTGGGCGCCGTGGTAGCCTTCAACGCCAAGCTTTTCGTATGTGCAATTAGGAGTCGGTCGATGGTTTCAGTATTCGAACAGCGCGTCGCCGCGCGTCCCGCCCTGCGTCCTGCGGGCTTCACCCTGCTCGAGCTGCTGGTGGTGATCGTGATCATCGGCCTGCTCGCCGCGTATGTCGGCCCCAAGTATTTCTCGCAGCTGGGCAAGTCCGAAGTGACGGTGGCAAAGGCGCAGATCGAAGCCTTCGACAAGTCGCTCGATACCTACCGCCTCGACGTCGGCCGCTACCCGAGCGCCGAGGAAGGCCTGAACGCGCTCATGGCGGCGCCGCCGAGCGCGGGCGCCAAGTGGAACGGCCCCTACCTGAAGAAGGGCGTGCCGCAGGATCCCTGGGGCCGTGCTTACCAGTACCGCTCTCCGGGCAGCAAGGCCGAGTACGAGATCCTGTCGCTCGGCAAGGATGGCCAGCCGGGCGGTACCGGCGACAACGCCGACATCTCGTCGCAGTGATCTTCTGACATCACACCAATAAACTCGCGTTCATAGCCGGGCCCGCCTTCATGCAGTTCGCCGTACGTACCCTTGCGCCCGACATGTCGATTTCGAAGCTCGTCGTCGATGCCGCCGACGCCCTCGACGCGCGCCGCCAGGTGGAGGCGCGCGGGCTGTTCGTCAGCGCCGTCGAACCGGCGCGCAGCTCGCCCTTCGCCGGACTCGGACGCCGTGGCGGCGCCAAGCTGTCCCTGGTACTGTTCAGCCAGGAACTGCTGGCCCTGCTCAACGCGGGCCTCGGCATCGTCGAGGGCCTGGAAGCGCTGCTCGAGAAGGAAGCCAGCCCGGGCGCGCGCGGCGTGCTCGAACGCCTGCTCGGCGGGCTGCGCGAGGGCAAGCGCTTCTCCAGCGTGCTGGCCGCCCAGCCCGACCTGTTCCCGCCGCTGTACGTCGGCATCGTGCGCGCCGCCGAAGGCACCAGCGACCTGCCGCGCGCGCTGTCGCGCTACATCGATTACCAGCAGCGCATCGACACCGTGCGTTCCAAGATCGTCAGCGCCTCCATCTATCCCGTCATCCTGCTGCTGGTGGGCGGCGGCGTGAGCGCCTTCCTGATCGGCTACGTGGTGCCCAAGTTCGCCGAGGTCTACCAGGGGGCAGGGCGCTCGCTGCCCTGGATGTCGCAGCTGCTGCTCGACTGGGGCCAGTTCGCGTCCGCGCACGGCAGCGCCATCGGCGTGGCGGCGCTGCTCGCCATCGTCGGCGCGGTGGCGGGCGTGCGGCGCCTGGCGCGCAGCGGCGGCATCAACCGCCTGCTGGTGCGCCTGCCCGGCATCGGCGAGCGCGCCCGCATCTACGAACTCTCGCGCCTCTACCTGACGCTCGGCATGCTGACCGAGGGCGGCATCACCATCGTCGGCGCCATCGAGACCGTGCAGCCGATGGTGACCGGTAACGTGCGCAAGGGCCTGCTGCATGCGCGCGCCGCCATCGAATCGGGCCAGCCGCTGTCCCATGCCTTCGAAGCAAACGGCCTGACCACGCCAATCTCGCTGCGCATGCTGCGCGTCGGCGAGCGCACCGGCGACATGGGACCGATGCTGACCCAGTCGGCCGCCTTCTACGACGGCGAGATCACGCGCTGGATCGACCGCTTCACCCGTACTTTCGAGCCGCTCCTGATGGCGGCCATCGGCCTGGTGGTGGGCGCCATCGTGGTGCTGCTCTACATGCCGATCTTCGACCTGGCCGGAGACATGTCGTGAACGCGCCCAGGGACAAGGTCCTCGACCCGGCACTGCTGGCGCGCGCCCGTGCGCTGGCACAGGGCTCGCGCCGCGGCCTGGTGGCCGAACTGGAAGGCCTGACCGGCCTGGAGCCGCGCAGCATCATCCGCGAGCTGGCGGCGCCCTTCGCGCTGCCGGTGATGGAAACCGCCGCCATGCTGGCGCAGTCCCCGGCCTTTGATTTGCTGCCGCTGGCCCAGGCCATGTCGCGCCACTGCGTGCTGCTGCGCGACGGCGCCGGCCACCTGCTAGGGGTGCTGTCCGATCCCTTCGACCTCGACCTGCAGACCTGGCTGGGTGCGCAGGCGCGCGCCACCGCCAGGTCTCCGCTCGACCTGTGCCTGGCGCTGCAGTCCGACATCCAGGCCTATCTCTCCAAGCAGGAAGAATCGGCACGCGCCGTGGACAGCCTGGTGGGCGGCGACGGCGATGCCCGGCGCGACGGCAAGGCCAACCAGGTGCTGTCCTTCGCCTCGGTCTCGGAGAGCGGCAGCCCGGCCGTCAAGCTGGTCAACTCGACCCTCTACGATGCGCTCAAGGCCGGCGCCTCCGACATCCACCTCGAAAGCACGGCCGGCGGCCTGGCGGTGAAGTACCGGGTGGACGGGGTGCTCGACCATGCGGCCACGGTCGGCGGCGTCGAGCTGGCAGAGCACATCATCTCGCGCCTGAAGGTGCTGGCCGAACTCGACATCGCCGAGCGCCGCATCCCCCAGGACGGCAGCTTCCGGGTGGAGTCGGGCGGGCGCGACATCGACCTGCGGGTCTCGATCATGCCCAGCATCCACGGCGAGGACGCGGTGATCCGTATCCTCGACAAGCGCGCCATGATCGAGTCCTACGGCGCGCTGACCCTGGAAGCGCTGGGCTTCGACGCGCCTTCGCTGGCGACCCTGCGCACCCTGGCCCAGGAAGCCTACGGCATGCTGCTGGTGACCGGGCCGACCGGTTCCGGCAAGACCACCACGCTGTACGCGGCGCTCACCGAGATCCACAACGGCCGCGAGAAGATCATCACCATCGAGGACCCGGTCGAGTACCAGCTGCCGGGCATCCTGCAGATCCCGGTCAACGAAAAGAAGGGCCTGACCTTCGCCAAGGGCCTGCGCTCGATCCTGCGCCACGACCCGGACAAGATCATGGTCGGCGAGATCCGCGACCGCGAGACCGCCGAGATCGCGGTGCAGTCGGCCCTGACCGGCCACCTGGTGCTGACCACGGTCCACGCCAACAACGTGTTCGACGTGTTCGGCCGCTTCACCCACATGGGCATCGACCCGTATGCCTTCGTGTCGGCACTGAACGGCATCTGGGCCCAGCGCCTGATCCGCATGAACTGCCCGCATTGCGCCGTGCGCTACGAGCCGGATGCGCTTGAGCTCGCATCGGTGCACCTGGCGCGCGAGGACGCCCAGGAGTACGTCTTCATGCGCGGCAAGGGCTGCGGCGACTGCCGCGGCACCGGCTATCGTGGACGCCGCTCGATCGCCGAGATCCTGACCCTGAACGACGAGATCCGCGAGCTGATCGTCGACAAGCAGCCGATCCGCCGCATCAAGGCCGCGGCCCACGCCAACGGCACCCGCAGCCTGCGCCTGGCCGCGCTCGACCTGGTCAAACGCGGCGCCACCACCATCGACGAGATCAGGCGGGTGACCCTTCATGCGTAGACGGTTCGGACAATCCCTGCGCCTGGGCGTCGCCGCCGACGGCCTGGCGCTGCTGCGCGTGAGCGGCTGGCCGCGCGCCGGCGCCGAGGTGCTGGCCCAGCTGCCGCTCGAAGCCGGCGCGCCGGACGCGCTGGCGACCGGCCTGCGCGCGCTGCTGGGCGAAGCGCGCCCGCGCGGCTGGCCGCTGACCGTGGTGCTGGCCGACGAGCTGGTGCGCCTGTGGCAGGTGCCGCCGCCACAGGGAGCGACGCGCTTCGGTGACCTGCAGGCCGCGGCCGCGCTGCGCCACCAGCACCTGTTCGGCACGCCGCCTCTCGACTGGCGCATCAGCGCCGACTGGGACGCGGCGCGCCCCTTCCTGGCCGCCGCCGCGCCCGAGGCCCTGCTGGCGCTGCTGGAGACGCTGGCGCGCGAGCAGCGCTTCCACCTGGTCGAGGTGGCGCCGCAGTTCGTGGCCGCGATGAATGCCTGGCGCCGCGCGCGCCGGCCTGGCGCCTGGTTCGGCCTGGTGCATGGCGGCGTGCTGTCGCTCGCGGCCTACGAGGGCGCGGCGCTGGCCGCGGTGCGCACCGCCGTGATCCCGCCTGGGGCCGACCGCGACTGGCTCGAAGCCCACGTCGCGCGCGAGGCCTTGCGGGTCGGGGTAGGGCGGCCGGAGCGCCTGCAGCTGTGCGGCGCCGCGCCGGCCGGCTGGGCCAGTTCGGCCGGACGCCTGAAGTTCGCCTGCACCCTGCTGGAAGACGACAGCGCCGACTGGCCGCTGCACGTGCGCCTGGCGCGCACCGGGATCGCATCATGAAGCGCACCAACATCGATTTCGCGCCGCGCACGCTGCGGCGCACCCTGTTCCGGGTTCCGCCGCGCTTTGCCGGCTTCCTGTTCTCCACCGCCATGCTGTGCTTCGTGCTGGTGTCGCAGGTGCGCCAATACCAGGAAGAGCGCGAGGGGCTGGCGGCGCTGCAGGCGGCGATCGCGGCGCGTTCGCAGGCGCCGCAAGCGCTGCCGGTGGCCGCGCCGCCGAAGTTCAGCGTGTCCGACGCCCAGGCGCAGGCCGTCAATGACGCCGTCATGCAGCTCAACCTGCCGTGGCGCGACCTGGTCGAGGCGGTGCGCGGCGCCACGCCGGACAGCGTGGCCCTGCTGGCGCTGGAACCGGACGCCAAGCGCCGCGTCCTGCGCATCACGGCCGAGGCGCGCAACAGCGACGACATGCTGGCCTATGTGGCGAAGATGGAAGAGCAGGGCTGGTTCGGGTCGGTGGCCCTGGTGCGCCACGAGATCGCCGAGCAGGAGCCGAACCGGCCGCTGCGCTTCCAGCTCAGCGCGCAGTGGGGTGGCCAATGAAGGACATGAGCTTGTCGGCACTGTGGCTGCGCACGGTGCTTGCGCTGCGCCGCATGAACCCGGTCATTGCCGGCGCCGTCGTGCTGGCCCTCGGTGTCATCGTGGCGATGGCCTTCATGTTCAAGGCGCTGGTCGATATCGACGAGGAGTACGCGGCCGCGCGCCGCCAGGCCGCCATGCCGCCCTCGCCGCTGGCCGCGCCGGCGCTGCCGCCGCCGAGCGCCGACCAGAACCTCGCGCATTTCTATTCCTCGCTGGGTCAGCGCCGCCAGCTCGATCGCCAGCTCAAGACCCTGTTCGCGCTGGCCGAAAAGAACGGCTTGAGCCTGCGCCAGGGCGAGTACCGCAGCAGCCTGGATCGCGCCGGACGCTTCCATACCTACCAGGTCACCCTGCCGGTGAGCGGCCGCTACGGCGCGATCTGGCAGTTCGCCTTCGACGCGCTGCGTGCGCTGCCGCATGCCTCGCTCGACGACGTCGGTTTCCGGCGCGACGCGATCGGCAGCCCGACCGTCGAGGCGCGCCTGCGCCTGACGCTGTATCTCGCCGCCACCCCGGGAGTGCCGCAATGAAGCCGCGCCACATCGCGATGGCGGTCGCCCTGGCCGCTGCCGCCGGCCTGGTCGCCTTCGGCGACAACACCCCCGAGGACGTGGTGGCCGAGCCGGTCGAGCGCGCCCCGGCGCCGGCGCCGGTCGCGGATGCCGGCACCGCCGCGCGCAAGGACAAGGCCCCGGCCATCCTGCGGCTGGTGGACCGCGAGGTCCTGATCGGCGACAGCGAAGCGCGTTTCAACGCCGGCGAGAATGGCGTGTTCGCGCGCCAGGACTGGACGCCGCCGCCACCGCCGCCGGCCCCCGCGCCGCCACCGCCGCCGCCGAGCGCGCCGCCGTTGCCTTACACCTTCATCGGCAAGTCGCTGCAGGACGGCACCTGGGAAATCTACCTGGCACGGGGCGACCGTACCCATCTGGTCCGCGAGAACATGACGATCGACGGCATGTACCGCGTCGATGCGATCCGTCCGCCCGTGCTGACCCTGACCTACCTGCCGCTGAACCAGGTTCAGCAGCTCAATATTGGAGTATTCGACTGATGGTTCGTATCCGCAAACTCGTGCTTGCCGCTGGCCTCGGGGCGGTGCTGCTCGGCGGCTGCGCCGGGCAGCGCGCCTACCAGGAAGGCAATGCGCTGGTGGCCCAGGACCAGGTCGGCGCCGGGCTGGCGAAGTACCAGGAGGCGGTCACCGCCGACCCGGGCAACGCCCAGTACCGCACTGCCTACCTGCGCGCCCGCGACAGCGCGGCCGGCCGCCTGCTCGGGCAGGCCGAGGCGGCCTTCGCGGCCGGCCAGGCCGAGGCGGCGCTGCAGGACTACCGCCGCGTGCTGGCCTTCGACCCGGCCAACGAGCGCGCCCGCGCCGGCCTGCGCCAGGTCGAGGCAGACCGCCGCCACAGCGCCATGCTGCAGGAGGCGCGCGCCGCCTTCGACAAGGGCGAGCTCGATACCGCACGCCAGAAGCTGGGCGCCATTCTCACCGAACGCCCGGCCCACGAAGCGGCGCGCCTCCTGATGCTCGAGGTGGACGAGAAGGCGGCCGCCGCCCCGGCCGGCGAGGCGGCGCTGGCGGCGTCCTTCCGCAAGCCGATCAGCCTTGAATTCCGCGATGCCCCGCTGAAGCAGATCTTCGAAGTCATCGCACGCCACTCCGGCCTGAACTTCGTGTTCGACAAGGACGTCAAGTCCGATGCGCGCAGCTCGATCTTCCTGAAGAAAAGCACGGTCGAGGCGGCGGTCTACTACCTCCTGATGACCAACCAGCTCGAGCGCCAGGTCATGGACGGCAACACCATCCTGATCTACCCGAACGTGGCGGCCAAGCTGAAGGAATACCAGGAGATGACGGTCAAGACCTTCTTCCTGGCCAATGCCGACGCCAAGAACATCGCCAACACCTTCAAGACCATCCTCAAGTCGCGCGACGTGGTGGTGGACGAAAAGCTGAATCTCGTGATCCTGCGCGACAGCCCGGAAGCGGTGCGCGTGGCGACCCAGCTGGTGGCGCTGCAGGACGTGCCCGAGCCGGAAGTCATGCTCGATGTCGAGGTGCTGGAGATCAAGCGCAGCCGCATCACCGACCTCGGCATCGCCTGGCCGGGCGCGGTCTCGTTCGCGCCGCTGGCCACCATCGACGGCGACCCGGTCAGCATCGACCAGCTGCGCGGCCTGAACCGCGGCAACATCGGCGTCTTCAGCGACCTCACCGCCACCGTCAACGCCAACAAGACCGACGGCGACTCGAACACCCTGGCCAATCCGCGCATCCGCGTGCGCAACAAGGAAAAGGCCAAGGTCGTCATCGGCGACAAGATCCCGAACATCTCGACCACGATTTCCTCGGGCGTGGGCGGCTTCGCGTCCGAATCGGTGAACTACGTGGACGTCGGCCTGACCCTCAACGTGGAGCCGACCATCTACCTGAACAACGAAGTCGGGATCCGCATTTCGCTCGAGGTCAGCACCCTGGGCGAATCGGTGACCACCCGCTCCGGCACCGTGGCCTACCGCATCGGCACCCGCTCGGCCACCACCCTGCTGCAGCTGAAGGATGGCGAGAACCAGGTGCTGGCGGGCCTGATCAGCAACGAGGACCGCTCCAGCGGCAGCAAGGTGCCGGGCATCGGCGACCTGCCGATCGTCGGCCGCCTGTTCGGCAGCACGCGCGATTCCAACGACCGCACCGAGATCGTGCTGTCGATCACGCCGCGCCTGGTGCGCACGGTGCAGCGCCCGCCGGCCGCAGCCTCCGAATTCGGCGCCGGCACCGAGGCCAGCTTCCGCCGCCGCCCGGACGGCACGGCACGCGCGCCGGTCCAGTTGCCTGTCACTGCGGGCGCGGCCGCCGCAGCAGCAGCCGCACGTGCCGCGGGCACGGCGCCAGGGACTGCCCCGGCACCGGCGCCGGAGCGCCCGATTTCGGTACCGCCGTCGCAACTGCCGGTGACGCCGCAGACCGGTTCCCCGCAATCCGGCCCGCCGCCGGCCGCGCCCGCACCGAACATCCAGGTGGTGCCGGTGCCGCCGCCGCCGCCCGCCCAGCAGTAATGTTCAGGCGCGGCTTCACGCTCATCGAGCTGCTGGTGACGCTGGCGATCCTGGCCCTGCTGGGAACGCTGGTGCTCCCGGTGGCCCAGGTCACGGCCCAGCGCCGTGACGAGGTGGAGCTGCGCCGCGCGCTGCGCGAGATCCGCACCGGCATCGACGCCTACAAGAAGGCCAGCGACGACGGCCGCGTGGCCAAGACCGCGGGCGCCAGCGGCTATCCGCCGCGCCTCGAGATGCTGGTCGAGGGCGTGCGCGACCTGCGCAGCCCCAAGCAGGCCCGGATCTACTTCATGCGGCGCCTGCCGCGCGACCCCTTCCATCCGGATCCGGCGGCATCCGATGCCGAGACCTGGGGCAAGCGCAGCTACGCCAGCGAGCCCGACGAGCCGAAGGAGGGCGACGACGTCTACGACGTGTATTCGATGTCCGAGAAACCCGGCCTGAACGGCATCCCTTACAACAAGTGGTGAACACGATGCCCATCCTCCGGCGCCCGCGCGCCTTCACCCTGATCGAACTGCTGGTGGTGCTGGGCATCGTGGCCCTGCTGCTGACGCTGGCGGTGCCGCGCTTCTTCCCGAGCATCGACGCCACCCGCGAAACCATCCTCGAGGAGAACCTGCGCAACACGCGCGCGATCATCGACCAGTTCCGCGCCGATACCGGGCGCTATCCGGATTCGCTCGACCAGCTGGTCGAGAAGAAGTACCTGCGCGAACTGCCGATGGATCCCATTACCGAGAGCCGCGAGACCTGGATCGTGGAAGCGCCGCCGGAAGGCGAGCCCGGCGAGGTAGGCAACGTCAAGAGCGGGGCGCCGGGCAATGGCCGCAAGGGCAAGCCCTACGCGGAGTGGTAGCGTGAATCAGCGCCAGCCGCCGCGCCAGGCCGGCTTTACCTACCTCGGCCTGATCATCTTCGTCTTCATCATCGGCATGGTCGGCGCGGCCACCTTGAAGATCGGCGCGCTGCTGCAGCGCGCCCACGCGGAACAGGAGCTGCTGGAGATCGGCGCCCAGTTCAGTACCGCCCTGCGGACCTATGCCGAAGCGACCCCGCGCGGCCAGCCGCCCCAGCCCATGACGCTGCAGGAACTGCTGCGCGATACCCGCTTCCCGAGCCCGCGCCGGCACCTGCGCAAGATCTTCGTCGATCCGGTCAGCGGCAAGGCCGAGTGGGGGCTGGTGCGGGCGGGCGAGGGCGGGCGCATCCTGGGCGTGCACAGCCTGTCGCAGGCCACGCCGCTCAAGCTGGCCAATTTCGACAAGCGCTTCCCGGGCTTCGAGAACCGCGAGCACATCGCCGACTGGAAGTTCATGGCCGAGCAGGGGGGAAGCAGCGTACCGCTGGCGCCGGGCGCGCGGCCGCCGGGCAGGCCGCCGCAGCCGGGCACTGTGCCCCTGGCGCCGCCAGCGCCGCCCGCGCCGCCGCCCCAGGCGGAGCCCCAGCCTGAACCTGAACCGGAAGCGCCGAAGGAGGAGCCGCCCGAAGAAGAACCGGCGCCGGAGAAGCCGGCCGAGCCTGAAGAGAAGGAGCCGAAGGAACCGCCCGGCCAATCACAGGATTCCGGGCGCTGACTTACTTGGCGCGGCGCTTGAAGTCGCGCGGACGGAAGCCCAGCAGCGCCAGCACGGCGAAGTAGGCCAGTGCCGCGGCGGCGATGATCGCCGCCAGCACGCCGGCGCGCAGCAGCGGCGTGGCGCGCATGGCGATCCAGTCGAACTGGTCCTGCGCGAACCAGGACACCGCGCCCATCACGGCGACCGCCACCAGCAGCTTGACCAGGAACTTGCCCCAGCCCGCTTGCGGCACGTAGATCCGGCGGCGGCGCAGGCCGGCATACAGGAAGGCGGCATTGATGCAGGCGCCGACGCCGATCGACAGCGCCAGCCCGGCCACGCCGAACATCGGTACGAACACGATGTTCAAGAGCTGGGTCACCACCAGCACGCCCACCGCGATCTTGACCGGGGTGCGCACTTCCTGGCGCGCGAAGAAGGCCGGCGCCAGCGTCTTGACCAGGATGAAGCCGAGCAGGCCGGCGGCATAGGCCATCAGCGGCCTGGACGACTTGAGCACGTCGGCGTCGTCGAATTCGCCGTAGTGGAACAGGGTGGAAATCATCGGCTCGGCCAGGGTCGCCATGCCCACTGCCGACGGGATCGCCAGCAGGAAGGTCAGGCGCAGGCCCCAGTCCAGCAGGGACGAGTACTCGGTGGTGTCGCCGTCGGTATTCGCCTTGGCCAGGCCCGGCAGCAGGATGGTGCCGAGCGCGACGCCCAGCAGCGCGGTTGGCAGTTCCATCAGGCGGTCGGCATACTGCAGGGCCGAGACGGCGCCGGGCCCCTGCCAGGCGGCGATGGTGGTATTGATCAGGAGGCTGATCTGGGCCGCCGCCACGGCGAAGACGGCCGGCCCCATCTTGCCGAGCATGCGGTGCACGCCGCTGTCGCGCAGGCCGACCAGCGGGTTGAGCGACAGGCGCGGCAGCATGCCGAGCTTGAGCAGGGGAGGGATCTGGATCGCCACCTGCAGCAGGCCGCCGATGCACACGCCGACCGCCATCGCATAGATCGGCTGGGCGAAGTAGTCGGACAGCACCACGGCGGCGAAGATGAAGGAGATGTTCAGCAGGACCGGCGTGAAGGCCGGTATCTTGAACTGGCGCCAGGTGTTGAGGATCCCGCTGGCCAGGGCCACGAAGGCCATGCAGGCAATATAGGGGAACATCATCCGGGTCATGACGACCGCCGCATCGAAGGCTTCCGGCTCGTCCTGCAGGCCGCCGCCGATCCAGTAGATCAGGACCGGCGCCGCCAGGATGCCGGCAATGCTGGTCAGGATGGTGGCCCAGATCAGGACGGTGGCCACATGGTCGACCAGGGTCTTGGTGGCTTCCTGGCCGTGCTTTGTCTTGTATTCGGTCAGGATCGGGACGAAGGCCTGCGAGAACGCGCCTTCGGCAAACAGGCGCCGCAGCAGGTTGGGCAGGCGGAAGGCGATGTTGAAGGCGTCGGTGAAGTAGGAGGCGCCAAAGGCGGCCGCGAACAGGCTTTCACGCAGCAGGCCGGTGACGCGGGACACCATGGTCATGCTGGAAATTGCGGCAAGGGTACGGAGCAGGTTCATGGGCCGGGATTATACTTGGGCAATACCGGTCCCGGACCGGCACACGGGCGCCCGGACGACAATTATGCAATTATGAATTGCCCTGGCGGGCTTCCTTCGCTATAATCGTGGGCTGTACTGAATTCTGTTAGCAGACACGAATCGTTGGGCAGGCACTCGTCGGACATAAATGAGGCGCCAGTTTCACTCGCGAATGTTTGCAAACGCAACTTGACCCCGATTTAGGAAATTTCATGGCAAATACCGCACAAGCGCGTAAGCGCGCTCGTCAAGCAGTTAAGCAAAACGCGCACAACTCGTCGCAGCGTTCGACCCTGCGCACCGCAATCAAGGCAGTCCGCAAGGCCATCCAGGCTGGCGACAAGGCCGCTGCAACCACCATCTTCCAGCAGTCCGTGTCGACCATCGACAGCATCGCTGACAAGAAGATCATCCACAAGAACAAAGCAGCCCGCCACAAGAGCCGTCTGGCTGCAGCCCTGAAGGCACTGTCGGCTTAATTCGACATGCGTGCGGCCTAGGCCGCGCAGGCAGTTCTGTGCAGAGCAAGACCCGCCCGACTTCGGTCCCGGCGGGTTTTGTCGTTTGTCGGCTTCATTGTCCGGTTCGCTTTCGGGCTGCCGGTGCATATCTTAAAACCGTGGCGCACAGTAAAATGTTGGTGCATAATGTGAAACGCCGTCTTATGTCTTATAGAAGACTTCGCGAAGTCTGCCTCTTCAAGGCCCGAGCGTTACCACCCGTTTTTAGACATCGTGCGACCCGCACGATCATCGAGGAAAAAGCGTATGAGCAGTGATCCGACCATCATCTACACCCTGACCGACGAGGCCCCGCTGCTGGCGACCCACGCCTTCCTGCCTGTCGTCAGCACCTTCACCAAGCCGGCCGGCATCAAGGTCGAGCAGGCCGATATTTCGGTCGCCGCCCGTATCCTGGCCCAGTTCCCGGAAAACCTGACGCCGGAACAGCGCGTCCCGGACGTGCTGAGCGAACTGGGCAAGAAGACCCTGGAGCCGGACGCGAACATCATCAAGCTGCCGAACATCTCGGCCTCGGTGGGCCAGCTGACCGCCGCCATCAAGGAACTGCAGGCCAAGGGCTACAACCTGCCGGACTACCCGGCCGACCCGAAGACCGACGAAGAAAAGGCCATCAAGGCCAAGTACGGCAAGTGCATCGGTTCGTCCGTGAACCCGGTCCTGCGTGAAGGTAACTCGGACCGCCGCGCGCCGAAGGCCGTCAAGGAATACGCACGCAAGAACCCGCATTCGATGGCCCCGTGGTCGCAGGCATCGCGCACCCACGTCTCGCACATGACCCACGGCGACTTCTATCACGGCGAAAAGTCGATGACCCTCGAGGCCGCCCGCGACGTCAAGATGGAACTGATCACCAAGTCGGGCCAGACCATCGTGCTGAAACCGAAGGTCGCCCTGCAGGCCGGCGAGATCATCGATTCGATGTTCATGAGCCGCAAGGCCCTGCTGGACTTCTACGCCAAGCAGATCGACGACGCGAAAGAAACCGGTGTGCTGTTCTCGCTGCACGTCAAGGCGACCATGATGAAGGTCTCGCACCCGATCGTGTTCGGCCACTGCGTGCGCATGTTCTACAAGGAAGCCTTCGAGAAGCACGGCGCCCTGTTCGACAGCCTCGGCATCAACGTCAACAACGGCATGGCTGATCTCTACAACAAGATCGCCGACCTGCCGACTTCGCAGCGCGAAGAAATCGAACGCGACCTGCACGCCTGCCAGGAACACCGTCCGGCGCTGGCCATGGTCGACTCGACCAAGGGCATCACCAACTTCCATTCGCCGAACGACGTGATCGTCGACGCGTCGATGCCGGCCATGATTCGCGCCGGCGGCAAGATGTACGACGCCAACGGCAAGCTGAAGGAAGTCAAGGCGGTCATCCCGGAATCGACCTTCGCCCGTATCTACCAGGAGATCATCAACTTCTGCAAGTGGCACGGCGCCTTCGATCCGAAGACCATGGGCACGGTCCCGAACGTGGGCCTGATGGCGCAGCAGGCCGAAGAATACGGCTCGCACGACAAGACCTTCGAGATCCCGGAAGACGGCGTGGCCAACATCACCGACCTCGCCACCGGCGAAGTCCTGATGAGCCAAAACGTGGAAACCGGCGACATCTGGCGCATGTGCCAGACCAAGGACGCCCCGGTCCGCGACTGGGTCAAGCTGGCGGTCACCCGCGCGCGCAACTCGGGCATGCCGGCCGTGTTCTGGCTGGATCCGTACCGTCCGCACGAGAATGAGCTGATCAAGAAGGTCAAGACCTACCTGAAGGACCACGACACCACCGGCCTGGACATCCAGATCATGTCGCAGGTCCGTGCGATGCGCTACACCCTGGAGCGCGTCAAGCGCGGCCTGGACACCATCTCGGTGACCGGTAACATCCTGCGCGACTACCTGACCGACCTGTTCCCGATCCTGGAACTGGGCACCAGCGCCAAGATGCTGTCGATCGTCCCGCTGATGGCCGGCGGCGGCATGTACGAAACCGGCGCCGGCGGTTCGGCGCCGAAGCACGTGCAGCAGCTGACCGAAGAAAACCACCTGCGCTGGGATTCGCTGGGCGAGTTCCTGGCGCTGGCCGTGTCGCTGGAAGACCTGGGCCTCAAGACCGGCAACAACAAGGCCAAGGTGCTGGCCAAGACCCTGGACGCCGCCACCGGCAAGCTGCTGGACAACCGCAAGTCGCCGTCGCCGAAGACCGGTGAACTCGACAACCGCGGCAGCCAGTTCTACCTGTCGATGTACTGGGCCCAGGAACTGGCCGCGCAGACCGAGGACGCCGAACTGGCAGCCAGGTTCGCGCCGCTGGCCAAGCAGCTGGCCGAGAACGAGCAGAAGATCGTTGCGGAAATGCTGGAAGTGCAGGGCAAGCCGGCCGATATCGGCGGCTATTACAAGGCCGATGACACCAAGGTGAAAGCGGTGATGCGTCCGAGCGCGACCTTCAATGCTGCGCTGGAGTCGTTCGCGGCTTAAGCGATCGCTTGCTCAAAATAAGAACGCCGGCTTTCACGCCGGCGTTTTTTATTCACCTAACCGTAAAACCGTCGTTCCGGCGAAGGCCGGAACCCAATTTTGCGCGAATAGTCGACGGCGTGGACTTCGGATGGGAAATTGGATCCCGGCCTGCGCCGGGATGACGGATCATCGTCTGGTGGTGCTATTCGTTACCTCTCATCTCAACGAGGAAGTCGGCACCTCAATAAATTCCCCCGGCATCAGGGGATGCGTCGCCAGCGAGAAGGGTCCGATACTGCTGCGCACCAGCCTCAGGGTCGGCAAACCCACCGCCGCCGTCATCCTGCGCACCTGCCGGTTTTTCCCCTCCTCCAGCGTGATCGCAATCCAGCTGGTCGGCTTGTCCTGGCGCGCACGGATCGGCGGGTTGCGCGGCCACAGCCATTCCGGCTCGGCGATGCGCACCGCGCGGCAAGGCTTGGTCACGAAGTCGCCCAGGTCGAGCGGCGCCTGCAGCCGGGCCAGCGCGGCCGCATCGGCCACGCCATCCACCTGCACCAGGTAGGTCTTGGCTTCCTTGTGGTCCGGGTGCGCGATCTTGTGCTGTAGCTTGCCGTCGTCGGTCAGCAGCATCAGGCCTTCGCTGTCGGCATCGAGCCGGCCGGCAGGGTAGATGTTGGGGATGTCCAGGTAGTCGGCCAGGGTCTCGCGGCCGTCCTGGCCAGAGAACTGGCACAGCACCTGGAAGGGTTTATTGAAGAGGATCAGAGGCATGGATGGCGAATGGGGTCATAAAAGGCGTTGCGTAGCGCCTCGGAAAATACTGGTGCATAATGCAAGATGCCAGGAAAGGGTCTTATACAAGACTTGCAGCCGTATTCCACATTGTAGATGAAATGCGGGGCAGGCCCGACGCCGCGACACGGCCTGCCACGCGACCACATGGGAGAGCACGATGTACCAACATATCAAGGTCCCGGCCGACGGCCAGAAAATCACCGTCAACGCCGACTTTTCGCTGAATGTGCCGGACAATCCGGTCATTCCGTACATCGAGGGTGACGGCACCGGCGTCGACATCACCCCGGTCATGCTCAAGGTCGTCGACGCGGCCGTGGCCAAGGCCTATGGCGGCAGCCGCAAGATCAGCTGGATGGAAATCTACGCCGGCGAAAAATCGACCAATGTCTACGGTCCCGACGTGTGGCTGCCGTCGGAAACCCTGGATGTGGTGAAGGACTACGTGGTCTCGATCAAGGGCCCGCTCACGACCCCGGTCGGCGGCGGCATCCGTTCGCTCAACGTGGCGTTGCGCCAGGAACTCGACCTCTACGTCTGCCTGCGCCCGGTGCGCTACTTCGCCGGCGTGCCGTCGCCGCTGAAGCAGCCGGAAAAGACCGACATGGTGATCTTCCGCGAGAACTCGGAAGACATCTATGCCGGCATCGAATGGGCCGAAGGCTCGGAAGGCGTCAAGAAAGTCATCAAGTTCCTGACCGAAGAGATGGGCGTCAAGAAGATCCGCTTCCCGGAGACCTCGGGCTTGGGGCTAAAGCCGGTCTCGCGCGAAGGCACCGAGCGCCTGGTGCGCAAGGCGATCCAGTACGCGGTCGACAACGACAAGCCCTCGGTGACCCTGGTACACAAGGGCAACATCATGAAGTACACCGAGGGCGGCTTCCGCGACTGGGGCTATGCGCTGGCCCAGAAGGAGTTCGGGGCCGAGCTGATCGACGGCGGCCCATGGTGCAAGTTCAAGAACCCGCGCACCGGCCGCGAGATCACCATCAAGGATTCGATCGCCGACGCCTTCCTGCAGCAGATCCTGCTGCGCCCGGCCGAGTACAGCGTGATCGCCACCCTGAACCTGAACGGCGACTACATCTCCGACGCCCTGGCGGCCCAGGTCGGCGGCATCGGCATCGCCCCGGGCGCGAACATGTCGGACTCGGTGGCGATGTTCGAGGCCACCCACGGTACCGCGCCGAAGTATGCCGGCAAGGACTACGTGAACCCTGGCTCCCTCATCCTTTCGGCAGAGATGATGCTCCGCCATATGGGGTGGGTCGAAGCAGCCAATCTCATCATCAGTGCGATGGAACGCGCGATTACCTCGAAAAGAGTCACCTATGACTTCGCGCGCCTGATGGAAGGGGCGACCCAGGTGTCCTGTTCGGGCTTCGGCGAGGTCATGATCGAGCAGATGTAAGCCGGGCCGGGCGCTTTTATCGGGAGGCGGCAATGGCTTACCAGGCAGACTACGAGCGCATCGGCCGTTTCATCTACGGCTTCCACCGTATTGCCAATCCAAAAACGCTGCGCGGGCTGCATGCGTCGGGCCCGCTGCCGGCGGGACTGGCCGAGCGCGGCACCGTGCTGGCGCAGCGCTTCGATGCCGTGCTGGCGGACTGGCAGGAGGATGCGCGGCTCGCGCGCGGCGATTCGGTCAGCGACGAGCGCATTGCCGCACTGTTGAAGGACACCAGCGACTTTGCGGCGGAACTGGCTTATGCTCGTACCGAAGGAGCAGGGTAGGGCGGATGGGCGAAAAAAAACCCCGCTTGCGCGGGGTTCCTTGCTTCCGGGAGGGGAAAGATTACATGCCCTGGATATTGGAAGCTTGCTTGCCTTTCGGGCCTTGCGTGACTTCGAATTGGACTTTTTGACCTTCTTTGAGGGTCTTAAAACCGTTCATATTGATTGCGGAGAAGTGTGCGAACAGATCCTCGCCGCCGTCATCAGGAGTGATGAAGCCAAAGCCTTTGGAATCATTGAACCACTTAACAGTACCAGTTGCCATAAAAGAACTTTCAAATTTTAACTAATCACACGAGCCATAAAAGCAAGAAGCTTCTTGCCCCCTCCTCAGCCTGCTCACTTCTTATCAACAAGTACATAAGTACAATGTCGATGAGTACATTGTTGGTGGAATAACCACGTAAGTCAAGCGCTTTTGAGCGAGTGTTGCCAAATTTTCCACAGCAGAGCTAACGCGGCTCTTGATTTCGTCAATTGGATCGCCATCTGCGCATTCAACGGGAATCGCGTAACATGGAAGCACATGAAAACAAGCTGATGTTTACGCTTGGCACAGACTTTGAAAGCATTAGAATACGCCCATGGCTACGAAGCATGACACTGAACAGCTGCTGGAGCGGCAGACCGTAAAACCGCCACCCTTGTACCAGGTGGCGTTGCTGAACGACGACTACACGCCGATGGAATTCGTGGTTGCGATCATCCAGGAGTATTTCAACAAGGATCGCGAAACGGCGACCCAGATCATGCTTTCCGTGCATAGGCACGGCAAGGGCGTCTGTGGGGTGTTTTCCAAAGATATAGCGTGTACCAAAGTGGAGTTTGTCTTAACGCATGCGCGTAAGGCAGGGCACCCCCTGCAATGCGTGATGGAGGAAGTATGATTGCGCAGGAACTTGAAGTATCCCTACACATGGCCTTTGTCGAAGCCCGCCAGGCCCGCCACGAGTTCATTACCGTGGAACACCTGCTGCTGGCCCTGCTCGACAATCCATCAGCCGCCGAAGTCCTGCGTGCGTGCGCGGTCAATATCGAAGACCTGCGCAAGACCTTGACTAATTTTATCGGTGATAACACCCCGACCGTGCCTGGCACGGGCGAGGTGGACACCCAGCCGACGCTCGGTTTCCAGCGCGTGATCCAGCGCGCCATCATGCACGTCCAGTCGGCCTCGAACGGCAAGAAGGAAGTCACCGGCGCCAACGTGCTGGTCGCGATCTTCGGCGAGAAGGATTCGCACGCCGTCTATTACCTGCACCAGCAGGGCGTGACCCGCCTCGACGTGGTCAATTTCATCTCGCACGGCGTGCGCAAGGACCAGCAGCTCGACACCAGCAAGGCGTCGGAAGGCGTGGAAGAAGCGCAGGTCGAAGGCCAGGCCAAGGAAAGCCCGCTCGACCAGTTCACCCAGAACCTGAACAAGTCGGCTGCCGACGGCAAGATCGATCCGCTGATCGGGCGCGAGGAAGAAGTCGACCGCGTGATCCAGATCCTGTGCCGCCGCCGCAAGAACAATCCGCTGCTGGTGGGCGAGGCCGGCGTCGGCAAGACCGCCATCGCGGAAGGCCTGGCATGGCGCATCGTCCAGGAAGACGTGCCGGAAATCCTGCAGAACGCCGTCGTGTATTCGCTCGACATGGGTGCGCTGCTGGCCGGCACCAAGTACCGCGGCGACTTCGAGCAGCGCCTGAAGGCCGTGCTCAAGCAGCTCAAGGACACCCCGAACGGCATCCTGTTCATCGACGAGATCCACACGATCATCGGCGCGGGTTCGGCTTCGGGCGGCACGCTCGACGCCTCGAACCTGCTGAAGCCGGCCCTGGCCAACGGCCAGCTCAAGTGCATCGGCGCGACCACGTTCACGGAATTCCGCGGCGTGTTCGAGAAAGACCACGCACTGAGCCGCCGCTTCCAGAAGGTCGACGTCAACGAACCGTCGGTCGAGCAGACCGTGGCGATCCTGCGCGGCCTGAAGTCGCGCTTCGAAGAGCACCACGGCGTCAAGTATTCGGCCTCGGCGCTGTCGACCGCGGCCGAGCTGGCGGCGCGCTTCATCAATGACCGTCATCTGCCGGACAAGGCCATCGACGTGATCGACGAGGCGGGCGCGGCACAGCGCATCCTGCCGAAGTCGAAGCAGAAGAAGACCATCGGCAAGACCGAGATCGAGGACATCATCTCGAAGATCGCGCGCATTCCGCCGCAGACCGTCAACCAGGACGACCGCAGCAAGCTGCAGACCATCGACCGCGACCTGCGCAACGTGGTGTTCGGCCAGGATCCGGCGATCGAAGCCCTGTCGGCGGCGATCAAGATGGCGCGTGCCGGCCTCGGCAAGACCGACAAGCCGATCGGCTCCTTCCTGTTCTCCGGTCCGACCGGCGTCGGCAAGACCGAAGTCGCCAAGCAGCTGGCCTTCATCCTGGGCATCGAGCTGGTGCGCTTCGATATGTCCGAGTACATGGAGCGCCACGCGGTGTCGCGCCTGATCGGTGCGCCGCCGGGCTACGTCGGCTTCGACCAGGGCGGCCTGCTGACCGAGGCCATCACCAAGAAGCCGCACGCGGTGCTGCTGCTGGACGAGATCGAGAAGGCCCATCCGGACATCTTCAACATCCTGCTGCAGGTGATGGACCACGGCACGCTGACCGACAACAACGGACGCAAGGCCGACTTCCGCAACGTGATCATCATCATGACCACCAATGCGGGCGCCGAGAGCCTGACCAAGCGCTCGGTGGGCTTCGTGGACTCGAAGGCGGCAGGCGACGAGATGGCCGACATCAAGCGCATGTTCACGCCGGAGTTCCGCAACCGCCTGGACGCGATCATCAGCTTCCGCGCGCTGGACGAGGACATCATCCTGCGCGTCGTGGACAAGTTCCTGATGCAGCTGGAAGAGCAGCTGCACGAGAAGAAGGTGGAAGCGGTCTTCACCGAGAAACTGCGCAAGTTCCTCGGCAAGAAGGGCTTCGACCCGCTGATGGGCGCCCGTCCGATGTCGCGCTTGATCCAGGACCTGATCCGCAAGGCATTGGCCGACGAGCTGCTGTTCGGCCGCCTGGTCAACGGTGGCCGCATCACGGTGGACCTGAACGAGAAGGACGACGTCGTCCTCGAGTTCCCGGAAGGCGACGCACTGCCGCCGCCGGCTCCGGCCGAAACGGTCGAGATCGAGTAATCGATCGGGTCTCGCAAAAACCGCGCTTCGGCGCGGTTTTTTTTGCACGTATGCACATCGCGCGGCCGTGCTCGTGTGGCAAACTCTTCCTCTTTAGTAACTTTTGCCACCGTGACCATGACCGTGTTCCGCACCATCCTTGCCCTGTCGCTGGCGCTCATCGGCAGCCAGGCCGCCGCCGCAGACCCATACTTCCGTTTCCCCGCCATCCGCGGCGACAGCATCGTCTTCACCGCCGAAGGCGACCTGTGGCGCACCACGCTGGCCGGGGGCAAGGCGACCCGCCTGACCACCCACCCGTCCTCGGAAACCCAGGCGACGATCTCGCATGACGGCAAGTACGTCGCCTTCGCGGCCTCGTATGAGGGCGCGCAGGAAGCCTATGTGATGCCGATCGCGGGCGGCCTGCCCAAGCGCATCACCTTCGAGAACGGCGGCGTGACCGTGCTGGGCTGGACGGCGCAGGGCGAAGTCCTGGTCAGTACCGAAAATTCGGTGGGGCCGTCGAAACACCGTATCGTCGCCGCCCTCGACCCGGTCAAGATGGCGCGCCGCGTGCTGCCGCTGGCCGATGCCAACGATGCCGTGCTGAGCGACGACGGCCGCAGCGTGTTCTTCACGCGCATGGGCCTGTCGATGACCAACGATAACGTCAAGGCCTACCGCGGCGGCGCCCATGCCCAGCTGTGGCGCTACGAACTGGGCGGGAAGGGCGAGGCCGTGCGCCTGTTCAAGGACGACGATGCCAACAACCGCCGCGCCATGTGGTGGCAGGGCCGCATTTACTTCATCAGCGACGCCGGCGGCGCCGACAATATCTGGTCCGCGCTGCCGGACGGCAGCGACCGCAAGGTCCACACCCAGCACAAGGAATGGGACGTGCGCACCGCTTCGCTGGGCGACGGCCGCATCGCCTACCAGCTGGGCGCCGACCTGCGCGTGTTCGACATCGCCAGCGGTGCCGACACCCGGCTCGAGGCCAGCCTGGTCTCGGACTTCGACCAGCAGCGCACCCGCCGCGTGCGCTCGCCGCTCGACGCGCTGACCAGCATCGAAGTCGCGAACAAGGCCCAGCGCATCGTGCTGACCGCGCGCGGCAAGGTGACCATCGCCGGCACCGGCAGCTACCGCCGCGTCGAGATCGCCGTGCCGGAAGGCGCGCGCGCCCGCGGCGCCGTATTCAGCCACGACGACAAGTGGGTCTACGCCTTCGTCGACACCAGCGGCGAGAACGAGATCTGGCGCTACGCGGCCGACGGCTCCGGCAAGGGCGAGCGCCTGACCATGGACGGCGCCAGCCACCGTTCGGGCCTGTACCCGTCCCCGGACGGCAAGTGGCTGGCCCACACCGACAAGAAGGGCCGCACCTGGCTGCTCGACCTGCAGGCGAAGACCAACGTCATCATCGACGATGCCAAGCAGGTCGGCGCCGAGCGCCCGGACCAGGTGGTGTGGTCGCCCGACAGCCGCAACCTGGCGTTTGTCCGCGTCGGCAGCAGCGAGCAGCGCAACCAGATCGGCATGGTTAACCTGGCCTCGAAAAGCGTGAGCTTCGTCACCACCGACCGCTACACGGCCGACTCGCCGGTGTTCTCGCCGGACGGGAAGTGGCTGTACTTCCTGTCTTCGCGCCACTTCAACGTCGGCAATGCCGGCCCCTGGGGCGACCGCAACATGGGCCCGGTGTTCGACCGCCGCGTCGGCATCTACGCGCTGGCCCTGCAGCCGGGCGTGCGCTTCCCCTTCAAGCCCGAGGACGAGCTGACCAAGCCCGAGACGGCGTCCCCGGAAGCCGCAGCGCGCACTGCCGTGACCACCCCCGGCAAGGACGAAGCCGACAAGACCGCCGCCGTGGCCGCCGCCGCCGCGGCAACGGCCGCCGCCAATGCCACCGACCCCAAGGCCAAGGCGGCGCCGACCCCGGCCATCGACTATGCGGGCCTGCGCGAGCGCCTGTACGAAGTGCCGGTCGCACCGGGCAACTACCGCGCCCTCGCCATCGACGACAAGCGCCTCTACGTGCTCGAATCCGACAACGGCCGCAGCGGCGCCCTGAAGACCCTCGAGATCTCGCGCAGCAGCCCGCAGCTGGAAGTCTTCGTGAATAACATCCGCGAGTTTGGCCTGAGCACCGACCGCAAGCACGTCTTCTACCGCAGCTTCAATGCATCCGGCCCGGGCGAGATGCTGATCGTCGCCGCCGGCGCCAAGGCCCCGGCCGACGTCACCAAGGCCAAGGTCAGGATCGACGACTGGGCGGTCAGCACCAACCCGCGCCTGGAATGGAAGCAGATGTTCAACGACGCCTGGCGCATGCACCGCGACTTCCTGTACGACGCCAACATGCGCGGCATCGACTGGAATGCCGTGCGCAGCCGCTACGCGCCGCTGGTCGAGCGCGTGACCGACCGCGCCGAACTGGACGACGTGCTGGGCATGATGGTGGGCGAACTCGGCGCGCTGCACTCCCAGATCCGTCCGGGCGACGTGCGCCGCGCGCAGGGTGAAGGCGTGCCCTCGAGCCTGGGCGCGGTGCTGACGCGGGTCGAGGACGGCTTCCGCGTCGACCGCGTCTACCGCAGCGAACCGGAACTGCCGTCCGAGCGCGGACCGCTGGCGGCGCCGGACGTGGGCGTGAAGGAAGGCGACATCATCACGGCCGTCAACGGCAAGTCGCTGGTGGAAGCGCGCGACATCGCCGACCTGCTGCTCGACCAGGCCGACAAGCAGGTGCTGCTGCACGTGAAGAGCGCGGGAGGCAAGGCGCGCCCGGTCATCGTGACGCCGGTGACGATGACGCGCCACGCCGCCCTGCGCTACGCCGACTGGGAGCAGGGCAGGGCCCAGCAGGCCGACAAGGCCTCGAACGGCAAGATCGGCTACCTGCACCTGCGCGCGATGGTGGCGCGCGACATCAACGCCTTCGCGCGCGACTTCTACGCCAACATCAACAAGGAAGGCCTGATCATCGACGTGCGCCGCAATAACGGCGGCAACATCGACAGCTGGATCATCGAGAAGCTGCTGCGCCGCTCCTGGGCCTTCTGGACCTCGAACGGCAACCTGCCGCAGTCGAACATGCAGAACACCTTCCGGGGCCACCTGGTGGTGCTGATGGACGAGCTGACCTACTCGGACGGCGAGACCTTCGCCGCCGGCGTCAAGTCGCTGAAACTCGGCCCGCTGGTCGGCAAGCGCACCGCCGGCGCCGGGGTCTGGCTCAGCGACGGCAACGGCCTGTCCGACAACGGCATGGCGCGGGTGGCGGAATTCGGCCAGTTCGCGGCGGATGGTGAATGGCTGATCGAAGGCGTGGGCGTCGCGCCGGACGTCGAGGTCGACAACCTGCCGCACGAGACCTTCGCGGGCCGCGACCGCCAGCTGGAAGTGGCGATCGAGCTGCTCCAGAAGAAGATGAAGGAACAGCCGGTCAAGCCCTGGAAGCCGGCCGCGATCCCGGCGCTGAAGCGCCAGTGGGAGGCCGGCGAGGCCGCCAGCAAGGCGCCGGCACTGAACAAATAAGTGCCGCGGGGCGGATATGCCCGCATATCCGCCCCGATCCCGTGACATTCATTCATCAAGCTGTCACATACAATTTCTAAACTGCAAGTATCTCATTCACCGGTACTTGCAATGCCACTCGCAAAGCTCCAGACCGGCACCAAGATCCTTGGCTCCTTCGGTGTCGTCTCCTTCCTGATCCTCCTCCTGTCGGCCGTGGCGCTGTGGCGCATGCAGTCCAACGACGCGCTGACCACCGACCTGGTCTACGACAAGCTGGCCAAGCAGCAGCTCACCTCGGACCTGCTCGGCGTCGAGCGCCTGAACGGCTCGCGCCTTGTTGCCATCGCGCGCAGCGACAGCCTGGAACTGGCGGACTACTTCGGCGCCCAGCTCGCAAGCGGGAGGAAGAGCGCCGCGGAGCTGGAAGCGAAGCTGGCCAGGCTGCCGCGCACCGGGCGCGAAGACGCGTTGATCGCGCAAGCCGGCAAGCACAAGGCGGCGCTGGCGAAGATCCAGGCCGCGCTGTTCCAGGCCAAGGAGTTCGGCCAGACCCAGGTGGTCGAAGGTCTCGTCAGCGGCGACTGGGAGACGGCCTACAAGGCGCACACCGGCGCGCTCGAAGCCCTGCTGGCCCATGAGGCGGCGGAAGCCCGCCGCCTGGCCGAGGAGTCGGCCACCGCATCCGCATTCGGCAAGGCGCTGCTGCTGGCGCTGGGACTCGGGGCGCTCGGCATCGGCGCGGCGCTGGCCTGGATGCTGACCCGGAACATCGTCGGCCCGCTGCAGCAGGCCGTCGTGCTCGCCGAGCAGGTGGCCCATGGCGACCTGCGCCCGGTCATCCGGCACGCACGCAGCGACGAGATCGGCCGCCTGTTCGACGCCCTCAACGGCATGACCGGCGGCGTGTCCGCCACCGTGTCCCAGGTGCTGCAGGGCGCGCAGGCGATCGACTCGGCATCGAGCGAAATCGCGGACGGCAACCAGGACCTGTCGCGCCGCACCGAGCGCCAGGCCTCGCGCCTGCGCCAGACCGTCGGCGCGATGGAAGAACTGCTCGAGGCGATCGCCCGCAACAACGCCAGCGCCCGCTCCGCGAATGCCCTGGCCCAGTCGGCATCGAATGTTGCCACCCGCAGCGCGCAGGCGGTCGAGGAGGTCGTGGCGCGCATGGCTGCCATCAAGGCCTCGGCAGACAGGATCGTCGATATCACCGGCATGATCGACAGCATCGCCTTCCAGACCAATATCCTGGCGCTGAATGCGGCGGTGGAAGCGGCGCGCGCCGGCGCCGAAGGGCGCGGCTTCGCGGTGGTGGCGGCCGAGGTGCGCAACCTGGCCCAGCATTCGGCCACGGCGGCGAAGGAAATCAAACAGCTGATCAGCGAGTCGACCGGGGAAATCGCCGCCGGCACCGACATCGCCGGCACCGCGGGCGAGACCATGCGCGCGGTGCTCGCGCACGTGCATGACGTGGCCGGCCTGCTCGACACCATTTCCACGGCCAGCAGCGAACAGGCCAGCGGCGTGGCCCAGGTCAGCCAGGCGATCGCCGAGATGGACGAGTCGACCCAGCAGAATGCGGCGATGGTCGAGCAGGCCGCGGCCGCGGCCGAATCGATGCGCCAGCAGGCGGCGGAGCTATCGGAACTGGTGGGCACCTTCAAGCTGCGCGCGCCTGCCGGCGCGCAGCGCGCGCTGGCGATGGCTTAGCGGACTTCCAGCAGTTCGACGTCGAAGATCAGGTTGGCGTTCGGCGGAATCGGACCGGCGCCCGAGCTGCCGTAGCCGAGGGAGGAGGGGATGATGAGGGTGCGCTTGCCGCCCACCTTCATGCCCTGCACGCCCGCATCCCAGCCCGGGATGACCTGGCCGGCGCCGAGCTGGAAGCTGAACGGCTCGCGTCCGCTCGACGAGTCGAACTGGGCGCCGTGCTTCGATTCAGCCTTCGGCTCGTACAGCCAGCCGGTGTAGTGGACGACGACGGTCGTGCCCTCGACCGCTTCCTTGCCGGTGCCGGCCACGGTATCGATCTTTTGCAGCGCCACCGAGTCGGCTTGCGTGGATGGTGGCGTTTCGGCGCGCTTGCAGCCGGTAGCGGCCAGGGCGATGGTCAAACCGAGGAGGCAGTGGGAGATCAGCTGTTTCAAGGTGGTCTTTCGTCGTGTGGTGAAGGGGTGATGCCAGTATACATTGCTGCTACGCCATGACTCGCATATCTCGTTGACAGGCCGAGGCAATCGTGTCGACAATGTCCTGGCACCGTGACCTTTGCGAGACAGCACATGGTATCGAGTCCACCCGGATTTCTCTTTGCGACCGGCATCGAGAACAGCATCCCGACCATCGCTGCCGGCCGGATCCGCATGGACGAGATGGAAAAGTGCGGCCATTACCGCCATTGGCGGCGCGACTTCGATCTGGTGCAGGAGATCGGCATCCGCTTCCTGCGCTATGGCCCGCCGCTGCACACGACGCTGCTTGGCGCGGGGCGTTACGACTGGTCGTTCGCGGATGAGGTCTTTCCCGACTTGCGGCGCCGCGGCCTGGTGGCGATCGTCGACCTCTGCCATTTCGGCTTGCCCGATTTCCTCGGCAACTTCCAGAATCCGGATTTCCCCGCCATCTTCGCCGCCTATGCCCGCGCGTTCGCGCTGCGCTACCCCTGGATCCAGCTGTACACGCCGGTGAACGAGATGTCGATCAGCGCGCTGTTCTCCGCGCTGTACGGCTGGTGGAACGAAGAGTTGCGCAGCGACCGGGCCTTCGTGACCGCCCTCAAGCACCTGGTCAAGGCCAACCTGCTGGCCATGCGCGCTATCCTCGAAGTGCGTCCGGATGCCTTGTTCGTCCAGAGCGAATCCACCGAATACTTCCATGCCAAATCGCCGGCGGCGATCGGGCCGGCGGAGACCATGAACGCGCGCCGTTTCCTGTCGCTGGACCTGAACTACGGCCGCCGCGTGGACTCGACCATGTACGAGTACCTGCTCGACAACGGCATGCGCCGCGAGGAATACCACTTCTTCCTGAATAACAACCTGAAGCACCACTGCATCATGGGGAACGATTACTACCAGACCAACGAGCACCACGTGGCGGCCGACGGTACCACGACCTCGTCCGGCGAAATCTTCGGTTATGCCGTGATCACGCACCAGTACTACAACCGCTACCGCCTGCCCGTGATGCACACCGAGACCAATCTGTGCCAGGGCCCCGGCGGCAACGAGGCGGTCACCTGGCTGCGCAAGGAGTGGGCGAACGTGCTTCGGGTCCGCAACAACGGCGTGCCCCTGGTCGGCTTCACCTGGTATTCACTGACCGACCAGGTGGACTGGGACAGCAGCCTGCGCGAGAACAATGGCCACGTCAATGCGCTGGGCCTGGCCGACCTCGACCGCCATTTGCGTCCGGTCGGGCTGGCATACCGCGACCTGATCCGCGACTGGACCGAAGTCTTGCCGACACAAAGCGTCTGCCTGCAGGTGCCGCTGGAGCTCGACGAGGACTATCCCGAGCGCGGCGGTTCGCATCCGCAGCGGCGGCCGGACCCGGCGACGGCCACGGGTGCCCCGCGCAACGCGGAGTAGGCGCCCACGCGGCCTGCCTCAGATCGCGGCCAGCGCCCGACGCAGGTCTTCGCGCTGGTCGTCCAGGTGCTCGATGCCGACCGACAGGCGGATCAGGCCGTCGCCGATGCCCAGCTGGGCGCGCTGCTCGGCCGGAATGCTGGCATGGGTCATCAGGGCAGGGTGCTCGATCAGGCTCTCGACGCCGCCCAGGCTTTCGGCCAGCGTGAACACCTCGCAGGCTTCCAGGAAGCGCCGCGCCCCGGCCAGGTCGGTGGCCAGGTCGATCGACACGATGCCGCCGAAGCCGTTCATCTGGCGCCGCGCCAGCGCGTGCTGGGGGTGCGATTCCAGGCCCGGATAGAACACCTTGCGGACCTTCGGTTCGCGCTCCAGCCACTGCGCCAGCGCCAGCGCGTTGGCGCTGCTGCGCTCCACCCGCAGGGCCAGGGTCTTGATCCCGCGCAGCACCAGGAAGCTGTCGAAGGGCCCCTGGATCGCACCGACCGCGTTCTGGATGAAGCCGAGCTGCTCGGCCAGCTCGGCGTGGCGCGCTTCCTTGCCGACCACCGCCACGCCGCCGATCACGTCGGAATGGCCGTTCATGTACTTGGTGGTCGAGTGCACCACGATGTCGAAGCCGAGTTCCAGCGGGCGCTGGACGATCGGGCTGGCGAAGGTGTTGTCGCACACGGTGATGATGCCGCGCGCGCGGCACAGCTGCGCGATCGCCGCCAGGTCGGCCAGCTTGAGCATCGGGTTGGTCGGCGTCTCGACCCACACCAGCCGGGTCTCGGGCGTGATGGTCCGGGCCAGGGCGTCGGGGTCGGTCAGGTCGGCATAGGCGAAGCTGTGGCCGGCGCTCTTGCGGCGCACGCGCTCGAACAGGCGGAAGGTGCCGCCGTACATGTCGTCGCCCGCCACGATCTGCGAGTTCGCCGGCAGCAGTTCCAGCACCGCCGCGATCGCGGCCAGGCCGGAGGCGAAGGCGAAGGCGGCGCTGCCGCTCTCGATGTCGGCCACGCAGCGCTCCAGCGCCCAGCGGGTCGGGTTGTGCGAGCGGCCGTAGTCCAGGCCCTTGTGCACGCCCGGGCTCTCCTGGCGGAAGGTCGAGGTGGCGAAGATCGGCGGCATGACGGCGCCGGTGCTGGGCTCGGGCGCCTGGCCGCCGTGGATCACGCGGGTGGCAAGGTGTTTTTTCGTCTCTGTCATGAGAGGGTCCTACGAAGGTGGTTGAGCAGGTCGAAGCGGGTGATCAGGCCATAAAAATGCTCGCCGTCGGCGATCACGGCGGTCAGCCCGCGGTCGAGGATCTCGCGCAGGTGGCCCATGCTGGCCGTGGGCAGCAGGGTCTGGAGCGAAGACGTCATGGTACTGGAGACCGGCGCGCTGAAGTGGTTCGGTTCCGCCGTCACGTGCAGCAGCAGGTCGGACTCGTCGATCAGGCCGACCAGGCGGCCCTCCTTGTCAATGACCGGCATCTGCTGCAGGTCGGCGCTGCGCATGCGGTTGAAGGCGGTGAGCAGGGTATCGGTCGGCAGCAGGCTGACCACTTCGCCCTCGTCGTAGCGGCGGCCGATCAGGTCGCGCAGGTCGCCGGTCTTGGGGCGCGTGATCAGTCCCTGGTCGACCATCCAGCCGTCGCTGTACACCTTGGTCAGGTAGCGGGTGCCGGTGTCGCACACGAAGGTGACGACGCGTTTCGGGCGGGTCTGCTCGCGGCAGTAGCGCAGCGCGGCGGCCAGCAGGGTGCCGGTGGAGGACCCGCCCAGGATGCCCTCGCGCTGCAGCAGCAGGCGCGCGGTACCGAAGCTTTCTTCGTCCGGGATGGTATAGGCCTTCTTCACGCGCGACAGGTCGGCGATGCCGGGGATGAAGTCCTCGCCGATGCCTTCCACCGCCCACGAACCGGCATCGGTACGCAGCACGCCGGTGTTCACGTAGTCGGCCAGGATCGAGCCCTGCGGGTCGGCCAGGATGAACTCGAGCTTGGGCTGGGTCTTCTTGAAATAGCGCGACAGGCCGGTCAGAGTGCCGGACGAGCCGACGCCGACCACGATCGCGTCCAGCCTGTGGTTGACCTGGTCCCAGATCTCGGGGCCGGTGGTGGTTTCGTGGGCGCGCGGGTTGGCCGGGTTGTTGAACTGGTCGGCGAACCAGGCGCCCGGAATCTCCTTCGCCAGGCGCGCCGCGTAGTCCTGGTAGTACTCGGGGTGGCCCTTGCCGACGTCGGAGCGGGTCAGGTGGATCTCGGCGCCGAGCGCCTTCAGGTGCAGGATCTTCTCGGCGGCCATCTTGTCGGGCACCACCAGCACCACGCGGTAGCCCTTGATGCGCGCCACCAGGGCCAGGCCCAGGCCGGTGTTGCCGGCGGTGGCTTCGACCACGGTGCCGCCGGGCTGCAGGTGGCCGTCGTGCTCGGCCTGCTCGATCATGGCGCGGCCGATGCGGTCCTTGATGGAGCCGCCGGGATTCTGGGATTCGAGTTTCAGGAACAGCTGGCAGGGACCGGTGTCGATCCGTGTCACTTCAATCAGGGGGGTGTCACCGATCAGGGAAAACAGTGCAGCTTGCGACGCATGTTGCATAGTGCCTCCGAAAGGCCGGGCAGGGCCCGGGCGGTGCGCCGCTGGGCGGACGCTAGTCGAGGATCTGACACTCAATGGGTGCCAGGCCATGTAAAAAAGTCATGATACGGCGAATATGACAGCTGGTGTTGATCTTGTAGGGTGGGCGGGTCTCCCGCCCACGCGGTGATAGCTGGCAGCGAGATCATCCGGTGCGAGAGCGGAGCTGATTACGATCACCGCGTGGGCGGCTTAGCCGCCCACCCTACGGATTCTTCAGGCGCCGCCACAGGGTCGTCCGGCTGATCCCGAGGTGTCTTGCCGCCGCGTCGCGTTGGCCGCCGAAGCGCGCCAGCACCTCCGCAATGTTTTCTGTCTCCGCCTTCGGCGCCGGCAATGCCGCTCCCTGGCCTAGTTCAGGGGCAATCGACACCAGGAAACTCGGAGTCAGTGCCTGCAGCGGTTCGGCCGCCAGGAACAGCGCCAGCCGCTCCATCAGGTTGCGCAGCTCGCGCACGTTGCCCGGCCAGCCATAGGCTTCGAGCAGCGGGGCGCAGGCGCGGATCTCGGCATGCAGGTTCGGATGCGGTTTGGCCCCGAGCGCCGCCAGTGCGTTCTTGAGCGCCCATTCGCTCAGGGGCGCGATGTCGGCGACGCGCGCGCGCAGCGGCGGCAGGTCGAGGCGCAGCACCGCCAGCCGGTAGAACAGGTCGGCGCGGAAGCGCCCCTCGCGCACGCGCGCTTCCAGGTCGCAGTGGGTCGCGCTGATGACGCGCACCTCGATCGGCACCGGCCGGGTGCCGCCCACGCGCATCACCTCGCGCTCTTCCAGCACGCGCAGCAAGCGTGTCTGCAGCGCCAGCGGCATTTCGCCGATCTCGTCGAGGAACAGGGTGCCGCCGTTGGCCGCCTCGAACAGGCCGGCATGGCCGCCGCGGCGGGCTCCGGTGAATGCGCCTTCCTCGTGGCCGAAGAGTTCCGATTCCAGCAGCGATTCCGCGATCGCGCCGCAGTTCACCGCCACGAAGGGCCGGTTGGCGGCGCGGTGCGGTCCTTCGCGGTGGATCGCCTGCGCCACCAGCTCCTTGCCGCTGCCCGTCTCGCCCTCGATCAGCACCGTGGCCGGCGACCGCGCGTACAGCACCACGGTCTGGCGCAGGCGCTCCATCGCGGCCGATTCCCCGCGCAGGTCGTGCAGGCCGCGCCGCGCGCGGCGGCTGTCCGCCGCGGCGACGCGCCGTCCGCGTCCCGCCTCCAGGCGGGTGAGGCGCGCGGTCTCGAGCGCATCGTCGAAGGCCTGGCGGATCGACGCCGCCGAATACAGGAACACGCCGGTCAGGCCGGCTTCCTCGGCCAGGTCCGTAGTCAAGCCTGCGCCGACGATCACCTCGATGCCCGAGGCTTTCAGCTCATTGATGCCGGCACGCGCGTCTTCCTCGGTCACGTAGGTGCGCTGGGCGATGGCGATGCCGAAGGTGTCCGCGAACTCGGCCAGCTCGCGCAGCGGTGCCTGGTAGGTGATCACGCCGATGCGGCTCGAGACGCGGCGCGCGCGCGCCAGCGCCTGCATCACGTCGAAGCCGCTGGCCTTGGCCACCACCACCGGGACGGGGATCCGGCCCTTCAGGTAGGCGGCATTCGAGCCGGCGGCGATCACCACGTCGCAGTGCTCGGTCGCCAGGCGCTCGCGCAGTGTGCGCACGGCCTCGTCGAAACCCAGGTGCAGCGGTTCGATCGTCGCCAGGTGGTCGTACTCGAGGGTGATGTCGCGGAACAGGTCGAACAGGCGCGATACCGACACGGTCCAGATGACCGGCTTGTCGCCGCCGTCCATGGGGCTGCGTGTGGATGGGCTCATGTATCAAGTGTAGCAGGGTCGGCTGCTGTCAGTTAGGCGTAAGCAAGCGTAAGACTGAGGTAAGGGCGCGCCCTTAGGATTGACTCCAGCCCTGAATACCAGGCATCACCAGAATAGATAACCGGAGACAAAAGTGGATCAAGACATCGTACAGCGGGTCAAGGCCGACCCCAATTACCGCAAGCTGGTCACGAAGCGTTCGCGCTTCGGCTGGATGCTCACCTGGAGCATGATGGTCGTGTATTACGGCTTCACCCTGCTCTGCGCCTTCGACAAGGAATTCATGGGCAGCCGTGTCGGCGACGGCGTCATGACCTGGGGTATCCCCCTGGGCCTGTTCGTCATCCTGTTCACCGTGGTCGTCACCGCCATCTACGTGCGCCGCGCCAATGGCGAGTACGACCAGCTGACCGACGCCATCAAGGCCCGCGTGGCCGAGGGCGGCAAGCAGAAGGTGGCCGCATGAAGACCCTGCACCGTTCCTTCATCGCGCTGCTCGCGCTGGCAGCCGGCGGCGCCGCCATGGCCGCGCCCGACCTCGGCCAGGCCACCAAGCAGGCCACCAACTGGACCGCGATCAGCATGTTCGCGCTGTTCGTGGTGATGACCCTGTTCATCACCAAGTGGGCCGCCGCCAAGACCCGCTCGGCCTCCGACTTCTACACCGCCGGCGGCGGCATTACCGGCTTCCAGAACGGCCTGGCGATCGCCGGCGACTTCATGTCGGCCGCATCCTTCCTGGGCATCTCGGCCGCGGTCTTCCTCGACGGCTTCGATGGCCTGATCTACGCGATCGGCTTCCTGGTCGGCTGGCCGGTCATCACCTTCCTGATGGCCGAGCGCCTGCGCAACCTGGGCCGCTACACCTTCGCCGACGTCGCCGCCTACCGCTTCCACCAGAAGCCGATCCGCGTGTTCGCGGCCTCCGGCACCCTGGTCGTGGTGGCCTTCTACCTGATCGCGCAGATGGTCGGCGCCGGCCAGCTGATCAAACTGCTGTTCGGCCTCGAATACTGGATCGCGGTGGTCCTGGTCGGCATCCTGATGATGGTCTACGTGCTGTTCGGCGGCATGACCGCCACCACCTGGGTGCAGATCATCAAGGCCGTCCTGCTGCTGTCGGGCGCTTCCTACATGGCCTTCGCGGTGCTGGCGCAGTACAACTTCAGCCCTGAACAACTGTTCGCCACGGCGACCGAAGTGCATGCCAAGGGCGATTCCATCATGGGCCCGGGCAGCTTCCTGAAAGACCCGATCTCGGCGATCTCCTTCGGCATGGCGCTGATGTTCGGCACCGCCGGCCTGCCGCACATCCTGATGCGCTTCTTCACCGTCCCGAGCGCGAAGGAAGCGCGCAAGTCGGTGCTGTGGGCCACCACCTGGATCGGCTACTTCTACATCCTCACCTTCATCATCGGCTTCGGCGCGATCGTGCTGGTCGGGACCAACCCGGCCTTCAAGGACGCGGCCGGCAAGCTTATGGGCGGCAACAACATGGCGGCGGTCCACCTGGCGCAGGCCGTCGGCGGCGACATCTTCCTGGGCTTCATCTCGGCGGTGGCCTTCGCGACCATCCTGGCGGTGGTGGCCGGCCTGACCCTGTCGGGCGCCTCGGCCGTGTCGCACGACCTGTATGCCACCGTGTTCAAGAAGGGCAAGGCCAACAGCGCCGACGAGCTGAAGGTCTCGAAGATCACCACCATCGCACTCGGCGTCATCGCGGTGCTGCTCGGGATCGCGTTCGAGAAGCAGAACGTCGCCTTCATGGTGTCGCTGGCCTTCGCGATCGCCGCTTCGGCCAACTTCCCGGTACTGTTCATGTCGGTGCTGTGGAAGGACTGCACCACCCGCGGCGCCACCGTCGGCGGCTTCCTGGGCCTGGCGACCGCGGTCGTGCTGACCCTGGTGTCGAAGTCGGTGTGGGTCGACGTGCTCGGCAACGCCGCGCCGATCTTCCCCTACACCTCGCCGGCGATGTTCTCGATGGCGGTGGGCTTCTTCGGCATCTGGTTCTTCTCGGTGACCGACAAGAGCCCGCGCGCGGCAATCGACAGGGCTGGCTTCGAAGCGCAGGAAGTGCGCTCCGAGACCGGTATCGGCGCTTCTGCGGCAGCAGCGCACTAAGTCATCCGTTTCCCCCCCAACCCCGCTGCGGCGGGGTTTTTTTATTGTTATCATGTTTCATTTGGCGTTTCACGTTGCATTGAAATGAAACAGATGAGCCGGCTAGCTGAACTTCCTTCCACTAAGTCTTGTACTAAGTGATTGATTATGTGGAAAATTTTCGACGGTCGCTTACTGGCACGCTGCTTGCATTAATAGAGTGCATTAACAACGCATCATTCGAAAGGACCAGCATGACCCACCACTCCGCCGGCGCCGCCTTCCGCAAGGCCGTCCAGGAAGAATCCCCGCTGCAGGTCATCGGCGCCATCAACGCCAACCACGCGCTGCTGGCCAAGCGCGCCGGCTACCGCGCGATCTACCTGTCGGGCGGCGGCGTCGCCGCCGGTTCGCTGGGCCTGCCGGACCTCGGCATTTCTAGCCTGGAAGACGTCCTGATCGACGTGCGCCGCATCACCGACGTCTGCGACCTGCCGCTGCTGGTCGACATCGACACCGGCTTCGGCGCCTCGGCCTTCAATGTCGCGCGCACCGTGCGCTCGCTGATCAAGGCCGGCGCCGCCGCCTGCCATATCGAGGACCAGGTCGGCGCCAAGCGCTGCGGCCACCGCCCGGGCAAGGAAATCGTCAGCAAGGACGAGATGGTCGACCGCGTGAAGGCGGCCACCGACGCGCGCACGGATGAGAACTTCGTCATCATGGCGCGCACCGACGCGCTGGCCGTGGAAGGCCTGGACGCCGCCATCGAGCGCGCGGTTGCCTGCGTGGAAGCCGGCGCCGACATGATCTTCCCGGAGGCGATGACCAGCCTCGAGATGTATAAACAGTTCGCCGAGGCCGTGAAGGTGCCGGTGCTGGCCAACATCACCGAATTCGGCGCGACCCCGCTGTTCACGCTCGACGAGCTGCGCAGCGCGAACGTCGGCCTCGCCCTGTACCCGCTGTCGGCTTTCCGCGCCATGAACAAGGCGGCCGAGAACGTGTACCAGGCGATCCGCCGCGACGGCACCCAAAAGAACGTGATCGACACGATGCAGACCCGCGCCGAGCTGTACGACCGCATCGACTACCACAGCTACGAGCAGAAGCTCGACGCGCTGTTCGCCCAGAAAAAGACCAAGTAATTCAGGAGATTCGACGCATGAGCACCCAGAACAACGAGACCCCAACGTTCAAGCCGAAGAAATCGGTGGCCCTGTCCGGCGTCGCCGCCGGCAATACCGCCCTGTGCTCGGTCGGCAAGACCGGCAACGACCTGCACTACCGCGGCTACGACATCCTGGATGTCGCCACCACCTGCGAATTCGAGGAAATCGCCTACCTGCTGGTGCACGGCAAGCTGCCGACCAGCGCGGAACTGAAGGGCTACAAGGCCAAGCTGAAGTCGCTGCGCGGCCTGCCGCAGGCGGTCAAGAGCGCGCTCGAGGCGCTGCCGGCGAGCGCCCACCCGATGGACGTGATGCGCACCGGCGTGTCGGTGCTGGGCTGCACGCTGCCGGAAAAGGACGACCACAATGTCCCGGGCGCGCGCGACATCGCCGACCGCCTGATGGCCTCGTTCGGCTCGATGCTGCTGTACTGGTACCACTTCAGCCATTCGGGCAAGCGCATCGACGTCGAGCTGGATGACGATTCGATCGGCGGCCATTTCCTGCATATGCTGCACGGCGAAAAGCCGCGCGAGTCCTGGGTGCGCGCGATGCACACCTCGCTGATCCTGTACGCGGAACACGAGTTCAATGCCTCGACCTTCACCTCGCGCGTGATCGCCGGCACCGGCTCCGACATCCACTCGGCCATCACCGGCGCGATCGGCGCGCTGCGCGGCCCGAAGCACGGCGGCGCCAACGAAGTCGCGCTGGAGATCCAGAAGCGCTACGAGAACGCCGACGAGGCCGAAGCCGACATCCGCAACCGCGTGGCGAACAAGGAAGTCGTGATCGGCTTCGGCCACCCGGTGTACACCATCAGCGACCCGCGCAACGTGGTGATCAAGGAAGTGGCGCGCACGCTGTCGCAGGAAGCCGGATCGATGAAGATGTTCGACATCGCCGAGCGCCTGGAATCGGTGATGTGGGAAGTCAAGAAGATGTTCCCGAACCTGGACTGGTTCTCGGCCGTCTCGTATCACATGATGGGCGTGCCGACCGCCATGTTCACCCCGCTGTTCGTGATCTCGCGCACTTCGGGCTGGGCCGCGCACATCATCGAGCAGCGCATCGACAACAAGATCATCCGCCCGAGCGCGAACTACGTGGGTCCGGAAGACCTGCAGTTCGTGCCGATCGCGGATCGGAAGTAATTTAGTACCATCGCCCTCTGATCCGTCGTCCCGGCGAAGGCCGGGACCCAAGTTTGTTTGCAGGGCCACTCACGCAAAATTGGATCCCGGCCTTCGCCGGGATGACGGTCTTACGGTTAGCTGATCAATCTGGCTATATCGAGCATCACCATGATGAACACCAATCACCGCAAACCCCTCCCGGGCACCTCGCTGGACTACTTCGACACGCGCGCCGCGGTCGACGCCATCCAGCCCGGCGCCTATGACACGCTGCCCTACACCTCGCGCGTGCTGGCCGAGAACCTGGTCCGCCGCTGCGACCCGGCCAGCATGCCAGATGCGCTCAAGCAGATCATCGAACGCAAGCGCGAGCTCGACTTCCCCTGGTTCCCGGCACGCGTGGTCTGCCACGACATCCTGGGCCAGACCGCCCTGGTCGACCTGGCCGGCCTGCGCGACGCCATCGCCGCGCAAGGCGGCGACCCGGCCCTGGTCAATCCGGTGGTCCCGACCCAGCTGGTGGTCGACCACTCGCTGGCCGTCGAGTGCGGAGGCTTCGATCCGGACGCCTTCGCCAAGAACCGCGCCATCGAAGACCGCCGCAACGAAGACCGCTTCCACTTCATCGAGTGGACCAAGAAGGCCTTCCAGAACGTCGACGTGATCCCGCCGGGGAACGGCATCCTGCACCAGATCAACCTTGAGCGCATGTCGCCGGTGATCCAGTCCGAGAAGGGCGTGGCCTATCCGGACACCCTGGTCGGCACCGACTCCCACACCCCGATGGTCGACGCCCTGGGCGTGATCGCGATCGGCGTGGGCGGCCTGGAAGCGGAAAGCGTCATGCTGGGCCGCGCCTCGTACATGCGCCTGCCGGACATCGTCGGCGTCGAGCTGACCGGCAAGCCGCAACCGGGCATCACCGCCACCGACATCGTGCTGGCGCTGACCGAGTTCCTGCGCAAGTCGAAAGTCGTCTCCGCCTACCTCGAGTTCTACGGCGAAGGGGCGTCCGCCCTGACCCTGGGCGACCGCGCCACGATCTCGAACATGGCGCCGGAATTCGGCGCCACCGCCGCGATGTTCTACATCGACGAGCAGACCATCAAGTACCTGCGCCTGACCGGCCGCGAGGAAGAGACCGTGCACCTGGTCGAGGCCTACGCCAAGGAAGCCGGCCTGTGGGCCGACAGCCTCGAGACCGCCCAGTACGAGCGCGTGCTGTCCTTCGACCTGTCGAGCGTGGTGCGCAACATCGCCGGACCGTCGAACCCGCACAATCGCGTACCGACCTCCGAACTGGCGGCGCGCGGCATTTCCGGGGTGGTCGAGAACGAAGCGGGCCTGATGCCGGACGGCGCCGTGATCATCGCCGCCATCACCAGCTGCACCAACACCAACAACCCGCGCAACATGGTCGCGGCCGGCCTGATCGCGCGCAACGCCAACCGCGCCGGCCTGCTGCGCAAGCCCTGGGTCAAGAGTTCGCTCGCGCCGGGTTCCAAGGCCGTGGCCCTGTACCTGGAAGAAGCCGGCCTGATGCCGGAGCTGGAAAAGCTGGGCTTCGGCGTCGTGGCCTTTGCCTGCACCACCTGCAACGGCATGAGCGGCGCGCTCGATCCGACCATCCAGCAGGAGATCATCGAGCGCGACCTGTACGCGACCGCGGTCCTGTCGGGCAACCGCAACTTCGACGGCCGCATCCACCCGTATGCCAAGCAGGCCTTCCTGGCTTCGCCGGCGCTGGTGGTGGCCTACGCCATTGCCGGCACCATCCGCTTCGATATCGAGAAGGATGTGCTGGGCGTCGACGCCTCGGGCAAAGAGATCCGCCTGGCCGACCTGTGGCCGAGCGACGAGGAAATCGACGCGATCGTGGAAAGCAGCGTCAAGCCGGAGCAGTTCCGCAAGGTCTACACGCCGATGTTCGCGCGCGTCGCCGACGATGGCGAGAAGGTCAGCCCGCTGTACGACTGGCGTCCGCAGAGCACCTACATCCGCCGTCCGCCCTACTGGGAAGGCGCGCTGGCCGGTGAGCGCACGCTTGCCGGCATGCGTCCGCTGGCGGTCCTGGGCGACAACATCACCACCGACCACCTGTCGCCCTCGAACGCGATCATGCTGGATTCGGCCGCCGGCGAATACCTGGCGAAGATGGGCCTGCCGGAAGAGGACTTCAACTCCTACGCCACCCACCGCGGCGACCACCTGACCGCGCAGCGCGCCACCTTTGCCAACCCGACGCTGAAGAACGAGATGGTGCGCGACGCGATGGGCAATGTGAAGGCCGGTTCGCTGGCACGCGTCGAGCCGGAAGGCACGGTTACCCGCATGTGGGAAGCGATCGAGACCTACATGGAGCGCAAGCAGCCGCTGATCGTGATCGCCGGCGCCGACTACGGCCAGGGCTCCTCGCGCGACTGGGCGGCCAAGGGCGTGCGGCTGGCGGGCGTGGAAGCGATCGTGGCCGAAGGCTTCGAACGCATCCACCGTACCAACCTGGTCGGCATGGGCGTGTTGCCGCTCGAGTTCAAGCCGGGCGTGAACCGCCTGAGCTTGGGGCTTGACGGCACCGAGACCTTCGACGTGACCGGCGCGCGTACCCCGCGCACCGATCTCACGCTGGTCATCCACCGCAGGAACGGCGAACGCCTGGAGGTCTTGGTGACCTGCCGTCTGGACACCGCCGAGGAAGTGGCGATCTACGAAGCGGGCGGCGTGCTGCAGCGTTTCGCGCAGGATTTCCTCGAATCGTCGGCGCCGAAAGCCGCAGCATAAGAGATTCGTCCATGGCCCACACCCCCCAAATCAAAATCCCCGCCACCTATATGCGTGGCGGCACCAGCAAGGGCGTCTTCTTCCGCCTGCAAGACCTGCCCGAAGCCGCGCGCGTGCCCGGACCGGCGCGCGACGCGCTCCTGCTGCGCGTGATCGGCAGCCCCGACCCCTACGGCAAGCAGATCGACGGCATGGGCGGCGCCACCTCGAGCACCAGCAAGGCCGTGATCGTCGCCAGGAGCGAACAAGCGGACCACGACGTCGACTACCTGTTCGGCCAGGTCTCGATCGACAAGCCCTTCGTCGACTGGAGCGGCAACTGCGGCAACCTGTCGTCGGCGGTCGGCTCCTTCGCCATCGCCAGCGGCCTGGTCGACCCTGAGCGCCTGCCGCGGGACGGCATGGCCACGGTGCGCATCTGGCAGGCCAACATCGGCAAGACTATCATCGCCCACGTCCCGATGACACAAGGCGAAGTGCAGGAAACCGGCGAGTTCGAACTCGACGGCGTGACCTTCCCGGCGGCCGAGGTGCAGCTCGAATTCCTCGACCCGGCGGCCGAGGAGGAGGGCGCCGGCGCGGGTGTGGCAAATTCGATGTTCCCGACCGGGAACCTGGTCGACGAGCTGGACGTCCCGGGCGTCGGCCTGCTGCAGGCGACCATGATCAATGCCGGCATCCCGACCATCTTCGTGAATGCGGAAGCGATCGGCTACAAGGGCACCGAGCTGCAGGAAGCCATCAACGGCGACCCGCGCGCGCTGGCCATGTTCGAGACCATCCGCGCCCACGGCGCGCTGCGCATGGGCCTGATCTCGAGCATCGAGGAAGCGGGCAAGCGCCAGCACACGCCGAAGGTGGCCTTCGTCGCCAAACCGGCGAACTACGTCGCCTCCAGCGGCAAGGCGGTGAATGCCGGCGACGTCGACCTGCTGGTGCGCGCGCTCTCGATGGGCAAGCTGCACCACGCGATGATGGGCACGGCAGCGGTGGCGATCGGCACCGCCGCCGCCATTCCGGGCACCCTGGTCAACCTGGCGGCCGGCGGCGGCGAGCGCAGCGCCGTGCGTTTCGGCCACCCGTCCGGCACCCTGCGCGTCGGCGCCGAAGCGGTGCAGTCGAACGGCGAATGGAGCGTGGCCAAGGCGATCATGAGCCGCAGCGCCCGCGTGCTGATGGAAGGCTGGGTACGCGTTCCCGGCGACTATTTCGAGGAAACTTGAATTTGGAGCATGGTCGGTTTGTGGTTTATGATTGCTAAATGGCAAGTTAGCCGAGAGACAATCAAGAAACACCATGGACCGACACTCCGGCGGGCTTTCGCTCGCAGCCGCTAACGCGCCCACCGAGGCTCCCGCTATCGAGGTGCCGGATCTCGAACAGGAGATGCTGCGCATCGCCCTGCGCGACCAGCATGCCATCCTGGAGAATGCGCCGGTCGGCATCATCTTCACCTTGCCGGGCCAGTTCAAGTCCTGCAACCCGCGCATCTGCGAGATGCTCGACTATTCGTATTCCGAACTGAGCCGCCTGAGTCCCGCCGACATCTTCGACAGCCCCGAGGCCTACCAGGCCCTGGTCGCGGAAGCCTATCCGGTGCTGGCCGCCGGCGGCCTGTTCGAAAAGGGCGAGTATCCGTTCCGCCGGCGCGACGGTTCGATCATGTGGGCGCGCCTGCGCGGCCGCGCGGTCGATCCCGCGGCGCGCGAGGCCGGCACCATCTGGATCGCCGAGGACGTGACCGAGGTGCGCCAGACGCTGTTCGAGGTGCAGGCGATCATGCAGAACGCCACGATCGGCATCATGTACACGCGCAACCGCGTCATCCAGCGCTACAACCCGGCCTTCGCCGCGATGTTCGGCTACCGCGACGGCGAGGCCCTGGGCCGCTCGACCCGCATCGTCTATCCGGACGACCAGGCCTGGCAGGACTTCGGCATGAGTGTCTATCCGCAGCTGGCAAGCGGCATTCCCTATCGCGCCGAGACTGAGCTGGTGCGCAAGGACGGCTCGCGCATCTGGGGACAGCTGAACGGCTACCTGTTCAGTCCCGAGGATCCGGAGCTGGGGGCGATCTGGATGTTCGAGGACCGCACCCGCGAGCGTGCCGACGAAATCCAGCTGCGCAACGCTCTGATGGAGAACCGCGCGATCCTCGACAACGCGGTGCTCGGCATCGCGGTGGTGGAGGACGGGGTCACCCTGCACTGCAACAGCAAGATGGAAGAGCTGTTCGGCAGTCCTGCCGGCGGCATGGACGGCACCCCGGTGCGCAGCCTGTACCCGGACGAGGCCAGCTGGAAGATGGCGCGCCTGGATACCGCGCGCAGTTTCGAGGCCGGCCAGGTGCACACGGCGGAATACCAGATGGCGCGGCGCGACGGCAGCCGCTTCTGGGCGCGCCTGTCGGGCCGCCTGTTCGACGCGCTTGACAAGGCCGGACGCAGCGTCTGGCTGATCGACGACGTCACCGCAGGGCGCGAGGCGGCCGATGCGATCCGGCGCGCGCGCGACGAGCTCGAGGTCCGGGTGGCCGAACGCACCGCCGAGCTGGCCGGGGCGAATGCGCTGCTGCAGGAAGAAATCGCCGAACGCCGCCAGGCCGAGGCGCGCGTGCACCACATGGCCTACCATGACAGCCTGACCGGGCTGCCGAACCGCGCGCTGCTGTCCGACCGGCTCGACTGCGCCCTGCGCTCGGCCAATCGCAATGATCGCCAGCTGGCGGTGATGTTCCTCGACCTCGACCGCTTCAAGACCATCAACGATTCGCTCGGCCACGCCACCGGCGACCAGCTGCTGCGCGAGGTCGCGCGGCGCCTGTGCACGGCGGTGCGCGACAGCGACACCGTGGCGCGCCTGGGCGGCGACGAGTTCGTGATTCTGCTGCCGGACGTCGGCGGCGCCCGGGATTGCGCCGCGGTGGGCGACAAGATCATCGAGGCCCTGGCCACCCCGTTTCCGCTCGAGGGCCACAGCCTGCACATCTCGCCCTCGATCGGCATCTGCCTGTGCCCGGAGGACGGCAACGACGTCGAGACACTGATGCGCCATGCCGACGCCGCGATGTACCACGCCAAGGCGGCCGGGCGCAACAACTACCAGTTCTTCGACCAGCGCATGAACCAGGCGGCGGCGCGCCGCTTCGAACTGGAGTCCAGCCTGCGCGGCGCGCTCGCGCGCGGGGAATTCGAGCTGCACTACCAGCCCATCGTCGACGCCGTCTCGCGCCGCCTGCATGCCCTCGAAGTGCTGCTGCGTTGGCGCAGGGGAGGGGAGATGCTGGTGGGGCCGGACGAGTTCATCCCAATCCTGGAAGAGAACGGGATGATCGTGCCGGTCGGCGAGTGGGTGATCCACACGGCCTGCGAGCAGAGCATGGCCTGGCAGCGCCGCGGACTGGCTGCGGTGCCGCTCGCGATCAACCTGTCGGCGCGCCAGTTCATGCATGACGGGCTGCTGGCCTCGATGCGCCGCATCGTCGGCGAGACCGGCATCGACCCTTCGCTGCTGGAATTCGAGATCACCGAGACCGCGCTGATGCAGCATGGCGGGCGGACCCTCGACATCCTGCGTCAGATCAACGGCATGGGCATGCGCCTGTCGATCGACGACTTCGGCACCGGCTACTCGAGCCTGGCCTACCTGAAGCGCTTCCCGGTCCGCAAGATCAAGATCGACCGCGCCTTCGTGCGCGAGTTGGAAGCCAGTTCGGAAGACCGTGCCATCGTGGCGGCCGTGATGGCGCTGGCGAACAGCCTGGGCTTGTCGGTGGTGGCCGAGGGTGTCGAGACGGAAGGGCAGTATGCCCTGCTGGGCGGCTATGGCTGCCAGTTCGCCCAGGGCTATCTGTTCGCGCGGCCGCTGCCCGCGGGCGACGCGGCGCGGCTGCTGGTCAGTTCGGTGATGGGGATGATCGAGGGCTAGCTCAGGCGCCCAGCGTCGCCACCACCGGCGCATGGTCCGACGGCTGCTCCCATTTGCGGGTCTCGCGGTCGATATGGCAGGCCGTGCAGCGTTTCGCCAGTTCGCCGGTGAGCAGGATGTGGTCGATGCGCAGGCCGCGGTTGCGGCGGAAGGCCATCTGGCGGTAATCCCACCAGCTGTACTGTTTTTCCGGCTGTTCGAACAGGCGGAAGGCGTCCGCCAGGCCGAGCGCCATCAGCTCCTGGAGCGCGGCACGCTCCGGCGGCGTGAAGTGGATGTGGTTTTCCCATTCGGCCGGGTCGTGCACGTCGCCTGCTTCCGGCGCGATGTTGTAGTCGCCCAGGACGGCCAGTTGCGGGTGGCTGCGCATTTCTTCCGCCACCCATTCGCGCAGTCCGGCCAGCCAGGCCATCTTGTACGCGAATTTGTCGCTGCCGATTTCCTGTCCGTTCACCACGTAGGCGCAGATGATGCGCATGCCGGCGATGGTCGCGGCGATCAGGCGCTGCTGCTCGTCCTCGAAATGCGGGTTGCCTTTCTGGACGTCTTCGATAGGATGCTTCGACAGGATGGCCACGCCGTTATAGGTCTTTTGGCCGGTGAAGGCGACCTGGTAGCCGGCCGCATTGATCTCGGCCAGCGGAAACTTGTCGTCGGTGAGCTTGGTCTCCTGGATGCACAGGACGTCGACCGGATTGGCTTCCAGCCAGGTGAGCAGGTGCTGGAGGCGGACTTTCAGCGAGTTGACGTTCCAGGTGGCGATCTTCATGTGCGGGCAGGTAGGTGGTCGAAGGCGGCATCATAACCGTTTGCAAGATGAGCGGAAAGCCGGCCGGTCCGTCCGGCTTATGCAGGCTGGATAAAACCCCTGATATGACAGTTGTATTTATGCTAGACCACGGGAAACTGTTAATAGATAAGCTATTACAATTGTGTACTATGCAATTCACTATGCTAAAATGAATTAATAGAATAATAAATAAGTTGGTAAATTCCTGAAAACGGGCTGTAAAAATGTTCGTAAAAGCATTAAACTAGCATCACAGTATTTAACACTGTTTCCGTGTGGGAATATAGTTATTGCGCTAGTGCAACTAACCTTGTACTATTTGCAGATTGAGAAACAAGTTCGGTTGTCATTGTTTCCGCTGAATCGTGCGGACATGTTGGCACGGTGCAAAGTGGTACTATTCGAAATCTTGTTTTTTCGATAGCAGATGAACCCGAACGCCGATTTACAAAGGACAGAAATGCGCACTGCATTCGAAGCGTGGGCCCAACGCGAAGGCCATATCACCCGCCGCCGCGAAGACAAGCCCGAGGAATACCTCGTCTATGAAACCCAGCGCCGCTGGGTGATCTGGCAGGCTGCCCTGACGCATGGCGCCAAGGCTGCGGCCGAGGCGCCGTCGAAATTCGCCAAGGAAGCCGAGACCAAGCCTGCGGTCACGCAGGACGAGGCCATGGTGCGCAACCGTGTGCTCAACGAAGTGCTCGACGCCTTCAGTGAGCTGGACGAGGCCGCCGGCATGGAAGGCGTGCTGAAAGTCATCCAGAACCTCAAGAAGAAGCAGAAGGACCTGGCCGACAGCAAGGCCTGATGTCGCCCGCCCGGCGCTACCGCCACTACAAGGGCGGCATCTATGAACTGGTCTGCGAAGCCGTGCTGGAGGCGGATCATACGCCCGTGATGGTGTACCGCGGCCAGGATGGCGCGGTCTGGGTGCGTCCGCGCGCCGCTTTCTTCGAGACCGTCAGCGTCGACGGCACGGCCATGCCGCGCTTTGCGCCACTCCCCGCAGCGGACGAATAGCGTAGCGGCCCTTCAGTATCTGCTCTTGCCTGCCGTTAATGGGACATACAGCACTCTGGCGGGTCCCATGTCGCGTTTTTCCCGGAATTTCTTCCTCTCTTTCTTGATTGCGCCGCTCTTCCTGGGCGGCTGCGCCACCGTGTCCGACGCTCCCCTGCAGCAGCAGGTCGAACTGCACGCCGTGCTCGACTACCAGGAAGTCGGCGGGGTGGGCTGCCTGCTGAGCAATAACCTGGGGCGCTGGTTCGTCGTGGCGCCCGGGCGGGTCACCATTGCGCGCAGCGCCGAGCCGCTCGTCGTCAGCTGCAAGAAGGCTGGCATGGGCATGGCGCAGGAAGCCTTCGGCTCGCGCCCCGACGCGATGAGCCTGATGGGCAACGTGGTCATCAGCGCCGGCATGGGCCTGGCGGTGGACAAGTATTCGGGTGCCGGCTGGTCCTATCCGGCCAACCTGACGGTGCTCATGGCGCCGGCGCAGACGCGCGAGGAACTGGCGGCGGCGCAGCGGGTCGACAGCGCCGTGTTCTGACGCCGTCGGCCCCTGGAACGAAAACAGCCCCGCAAGCGGGGCTGTTTTCCTTGGTGGAGCAATATATCAGACGCGGTTCATCAGGAAGGTGGTCAGCAGCGGCACCGGACGCCCGGTCGCGCCCTTGGCGGCGCCCGACTTCCAGGCGGTGCCGGCGATGTCGAGGTGGGCCCAGGTGTACTTGCGGGTGAAGTTCTCCAGGAAGCAGGCCGCGGTGATCGAGGCCGCGCCCGGGGTGCCGATGTTGGCCAGGTCGGCGAAGTTCGACTTCAGCTGCTCGTTGTAGTTCTCGCCCAGCGGGAAGCGCCATGCCACGTCGCCGGCCTGCTTGCCGGCGTCCAGCAGTTCCTGCGCCAGCGCGTCGTGTTCCTCGTCGTGGCGCGTGAACAGGCCGCTGGTATGGTGGCCCAGGGCCACGATGCAGGCGCCGGTCAGGGTCGCGATGTCGACCACGGCGGCCGGCTTGAAGCGCTCGGCGTAGGTGAGGGCGTCGCACAGGATCAGGCGGCCTTCGGCGTCGGTATTCAGGATCTCGATGGTGAGGCCGTTCATCGAGGTCACGATGTCGCCCGGCTTCGAGGCGCGGCCCGACGGCATGTTCTCGCAGGCCGCCACGATGCCGATCACGTTCAGCTTCAGGCCCATCTCGCCGATCGCGCGGAAGGTGCCCAGCACCGAGCCGGCGCCGCACATGTCGTACTTCATCTCGTCCATGTTCGGACCCGGCTTGATCGAGATGCCGCCGGTGTCGAAGGTGATGCCCTTGCCGACCAGGACGGTCGGTGCATCCTTCTTGTTGCCGCCCATGTGCTTCAGGACGATGAACTTCGGCGCTTCGTCGCTGCCCTTGGCCACCGACAGGAAGCTGCCCATCTTCAGCGCTTCGAGCTGCTTGCGTTCCAGGACTTCGATCTCGAAGCCGAATTGATCGGCCAGCTGGCGCGCGGTATTCGCCAGGTAGGTCGGGGTGCAGACGTTCGGCGACAGGTTGCCCAGTTCCTTGGTCAGCGCCATGCCGTTCGAGATCGCGACGGCCTGGGTCAGGGTGCCCTTGAGCTGGGTGGCGGCATTCGCGGCGTCGGCGGCGATGACGATCTTGCGCACGCCGGCGGGCGCCGGGTCCTTCTTGCTCTTCTGGGTATCAGTACGGTGTTCGGTCTCGTTGGCCGCGATCACCAGTAGACGCACGGCCCAGTTGATGTCCCGCTCTTTCACATCCGCGATCGGGAATGCGATAATGGCATCCTGGCTGCCCAGGGTGCCGAACACCTTCAGGGCGGCGCCGACGGCGGTGCTGAAGCTCTTTTCGCTCACCGCTTCGTCCGTGCCCATGCCAACCAGCAGCACGCGGGCCGCGGCGACGCCGGTCACGCCGCGCAGCAGCAGGGTCGAACCGGCCTTGCCGCTGATGTCGCCGGACTTGACCGCCGCGCTGATCTCGCCACTGGCGTCCAGCGCCCTGGCAGCCTGCGACAGCTTCTTGTTTTCGAACACGGCAACCGCCACGACGCCGGCTTTCGCAGAGGCCAGGGTGTTCTTGGTGTCGAATGCTTTTATGCTAAAGTCCATTTTTGGTTCTCCGGTTTGATTTTCGCGGCTCATTTGCGAACTACGTGCCTAACCTGCAATTATAGCTATTATTGAATGATCTTTCGACGCGCCCTGCAACGTGAATTGGCCAGTTCGGCCGGCGCCACCTTTACGGTGCTGTTCACGATCCTGGTCACCTGGACGCTCATCAAGGTCCTCGGCACGGCCGCCGGCGGCAAGGTCGATCCGGCCGACGTGCTGGCCCTGATCGGATTCGCCATCCTGAATTACCTGCCCACCATCCTCACGCTCACCGTGTTCATTTCGGTGCTGGCCGCGGTCACGCGCAGCTACCGCGATTCCGAGATGGTCGTCTGGTTCGCCTCCGGCATGTCGCTGATGCGCTGGATCCGCCCGGTCCTGACCTTCGGCCTGCCGATCCTGGTGGTGGTCGCCACCCTGTCGCTGCTGGTCACGCCCTGGGCTGCGATGAAGCGTGTCGAATTCGTCGAGCGCTTCCAGAAGCGCGAAGACCTCAAGCGGGTGGCGCCCGGGCAGTTCCGCGAATCCTCGTCGGCCGACCGCGTGTTCTTCGTCGAACGCTCGACCACCGGCGCCACCGTGGTGCAGAACGTGTTCGTGAATTCGCAGGACAAGAACGGCAACACCTCGATCGTCGTCGCCAAGGAAGGCGTCATCGAGGCCGACGCCAAGGGCGGCCAGTACCTGGTGCTGAGCACTGGACGGCGCTACCAGGGCATCCCGGGGCAGGCCGACTTCCAGTCGATGGAGTTCGAGCGCTACAAGATGCGCGTCGCGACCAAGGCGCCGGTGCTGGGCACCGACACGCCCAGCAACGCGCTCCCGACCTCGGTGCTGCTGCAGCACGACAACCAGTACACCCGCGCCGAACTGCTGGCGCGTATTTCGGCGCCGATCATCTGCCTGGTGCTGATGCTGCTGGCGATCCCGCTCGGCTTCGTCAACCCGCGCGCGGGCAGTTCCGCCAACATGATCCTGGCCCTGCTGATCTTCTTCACCTACCTGAACCTGAATAAAATGATGGAGAACAGCGTCAAGCGCGCCAAGCTCGAATTCGAGGTGGCATGGTGGCCGCTGCACCTGGCGGCCGGGCTCACGGTGCTGGGGCTGTTCGCCTGGCGCCTGAACGTCAACCACCGCTGGCATCCGCTGGCGCTGCTCGGCGCCTGGAAGCGGCGCAAGCTGGCGAGTCGCGGAAACGGCAAGGCAGCGGCACCGCTGGCCAAGGCGGAGGCGGAATGACGGTCCTGCAACGCTACTTCGCGGTCAACATCGCACAGGCGGTCGCCTTCGTGCTGGTCGCCTTCCTCGCCCTGATCTCCTTCATGGACCTGACCAGCGAACTGCCGTCGGTGGGCAAGGGCGGCTACGAATTCCAGCACGCCCTGATCTACGTGCTGCTGCTGGTGCCGGGCAACGTGTACCAGGTGATGCCGGTGGCGGCCCTGATCGGCACCATCTACACGATGGCGCAGTTCGCCTCCAGTTCCGAGTTCACCATCATGCGCGCCTCCTCGATGTCGACGCGGATGGCGGCCTGGATGCTGTTCAAGGTGGGCCTGGTGTTCGTCCTGATCACCTTCGTGTTCGGCGAGCTGATCACCCCGCGCACGGCGCCGCTGGCCGAGCGCGTGCGCCTGGCCGCCAAGGGCTCAACCCTGTCGGCCGAGTTCCGCTCAGGGATGTGGACCAAGGACAGCATCCATGCCGAGGGCGTCAAGGGACCGGTGATCGGCACGCGCTTCTTCAATGTGCGCCAGATCCGTTCCGACGGCCAGCTGGTCGACGTGCGCCTGTACGAATTCGACGCCAACATGCGCATGCGTGCCGTGATCACCGCCAGCGCCGGCAGCTACCTCGGCAACAATACCTGGCGCCTGCGCGGTGTCAGCGAGACGATGTTCTCGAACAGCCGCACGCTGCCCGCGCCGGGTGCGCCGGTGCCGCAAGGCCAGTCGATCGCAGCCAGCTTCGGCCAGGAGACCGCCGCCGTCGCCACCCGCAAGCTCGATACCCTCGACCTGGCTTCCGAGATCACGCCCAAGATCCTGTCGGTGTCGCGTTCCGACCCCGAGCGCATGTCGGCCAACGAACTGGCCGTGTACACGCGTCACCTGGCCGAGAATCGCCAGGAGACCGGACGCTTCAAGGTGGCGTTCTGGAAGAAGATCATCGATCCGCTGTCGATCATGGTCCTGATGGCGCTGGCGCTGCCCTTCGCCTACCTGCACACGCGCAGCGGCGGCGTGAGCCTCAAGATTTTCGTTGGCATCATGATCGGCGTGAGCTTCCTGCTGCTGAACGCACTGTTCTCGAACCTGGGCGTGCTGACCGCGCTGCCGGCCTTCTTCACGGCGGCCGCACCCAGCCTGCTGTTCCTGCTGCTGGCGATCGGGGCCCTGATGTGGGTGGAGCGACATTGATGAAAGAGACTTCCATGAAGCGTGCACTCGTCCTGTTCGCCCACGGCGCCCGCGCCCAAAGCTGGGCCGCACCCTTCGAGCGCCTGCGCGACCAGTCGCAGGCACGCCTGCCGGAGGTGCGCGTCACGCTCGCCTTCCTCGAACTGATGGAGCCGCGCCTGCCGGAAGCGGTCGAGGCGCTAGTGGCGGAGGGCGCCGGCGACATCACGGTGGTGCCGGTCTTCCTCGGACAGGGCGGCCACCTGCTGCGCGACCTGCCGCAACTGGCGGACGGCATCCGCGCCGCCCATCCGGGGCTGCGCCTGAACATCGTCGGCGCCATCGGCGAAGACCCGGCGGTGCAAGCCGCGATGGCGGATTACTGCACTCGTGCAATGGAGTAATCACGGCATTTGTGCGGTGTTCAATATTCTTGATAATGAAGCGTTAACGGCTCTGGCAAAGGCGCCAAGATTCCGTTGGATTCACGCTAAATTTCCGTACGGAATTTAATTTCCCACTTCAAATTAAGGTTGTCGTAGGGCATCATATTTGCTTGATCCGCGCCATGTCGGCGCAACGCACAGCAAACTTGCCCCCATGACCACCGATACCATTGACTACGCGCCCGTAGGCATCGTCGACAACCGTGACACCCTGTTCACCACCCTGCGCAGCGGCGAGGTCGCGGCCATCCTGACCCCGATCGACTGGGGCCAGCTGTGGGGCGGCCGCTGGGTCATCGACGGCCAGTCGGTGCCGGGCCTGTTCTCGATCTCCTACAACCCGGCGACCGACGAGACGGCGCGCCTGGTGGTCAACAATGCTGCGCTGCTGCCCGAGGCAGGCTCCTTCGCTTCGGTGACGGTGCATTACTACGATCGCAACCAGGTCGACGGCTACGGCAACCCGCGGACGGGCACCGGCGTCGCCGAGACCCTGGTCTACAGCTTCGAATCCGGCACCTCGCGCGACCTGCCGGGATTCGGCAGCGACATCGCGCTCGGCGCCGCCACGCGCGCCGCCGGCCCCGACCTGGCGACACTGTCGAACGGCCGCTTCATCGCCGTGTGGCAGGCGCCTGACGCCGGCGGCGCGGTCCAGGCCCAGCTGCGCGACGCGGCGGGCAAGGCCCTTGGTACGGCCTTCGCCGTCAGTTCCACCGGCGACGCGGCAGTGGAGGGCGCACCCGCGGTCGCGGCGCTGGCGGACGGGCGCTCGGTGGTCGCCTATACCAGCACCGGCGCCGGCGGCAGCAGCATCGCCTACCGCATCATCGATGCGAACGGCGTGCCTGGCGCGGAGATCGCGGCAAGCGGCATCGGCGCCGATACCGGGATGCCCGACGTGGCCGCACTGCAGGGCGGCTCCTTCGCCATCACCTGGCGCAGCGGCGGCCAGGTGCACGTGCGCAGCGCCGATGCCAACGGCAATCCGCTTGGTCCGGACGCCGTGTACGGCAGCCTCGGCACCGCCTTCAACCCGAGCATCGCGGCGCTGGGTTCGAGCTATGTGGTGAGCTGGGGCGAGATCGGCGACGGCAACGTGTACGCAGCCGTGGCGGGCGGCGCGCCCGTCGTGGTCAACGGCGACGGCCTGGCAGCTTCGGTCACTACGGCCGCGCCGCTGCCGAGCGTGGCAGCGCTGGCCGGCGGCGGCTTCGTGGTGGCCTGGGACAGCTACGCCAATTCGCCCTGGGGCTTCGCGAGCAGCGACATCTTCTTCCAGCGCTTCGACGCGGCCGGCAATCGGGTGGGCGACATCGCCCAGGCTAACCTGGACGGCGGCAGCGGGCGCTTCGACGCGTCGGTGACGGCGCTGCCCGACGGCGGTTTCGCCGTGGCCTGGCAGTCGCAGTCGGGTGACTTCGACGCCAACGGCGTGTTCGCGCGCCGCTTCGGCGCCGACGGCGTCGCGATCGATGCGCGTGAATTCGAACTCAACGAAGTGCGCCAGGGCGACCAATACAATCCGGTGATCACGGCGCTTGCGGATGGCGGCCTGGCCGCTGCCTGGGTCGACGCCCAGGACAACGGCACGGTGCAGGTCGAAGCCCGCGTGCTGGCCGGGACCGAGCCGGTGGCGCCGCCCACGACCAGCGTACCGGCGATCAGCAGCCCCACGCCCCCGACGCCGGTTGCGGAACCGGCACCGGCACCTGCGCCGGCTCCAGCTCCAGCTCCTGCACCTGCACCGGCACCAGCGCCTGCTCCGGCTCCGACTCCGGCTCCGACGCCGACCGGCACCGGCGGCAGCTCGGGCAGCGGTTCGGCGTCCATTCCCAGCGTGTTCGGCAGCGACGGCGCCAACCTGCTCAAGGCGGCGGCGGGCGCCCAGAAAATCGACGGCATGGGTGGCATCGACACCATGGTCTACAACGGCTGGAAGGGGCTGTTCGAGATCCGGCTGACGGCAAACGGCGCCACCGTCAATGACCGCTTCGGCAGCAGCGGCATCGACACCCTGGTCAACGTCGAGCGCCTGGCCTTCAACGACGTGACGGTTGCGCTGGACATCAACGGCAATGCCGGCCAGGCTTACCGCCTGTACCAGGCAGCCTTCGACCGCACGCCCGACAAGGGCGGTCTGGGCTACTGGATCAAGATGCTCGACGGAGGCCAGAGCCTGGAGCAGGCCGCGGCCGGTTTCGCCACCAGCCAGGAGTTCAAGGACCTGTACGGCGCCAACACGAGCGATGCGCAGTTCGTCGAGCTGCTGTACCAGAACGTGCTGCATCGTGCGCCCGACGGCGCGGGGCTGGCGTACTGGATGAATGCGGTCGCGCACGAGATGTCGCGCGAGAAGATGCTGGCCTTCTTCAGTGAAGGTTTCGAGAACCAGGCGCAGGTGATCGGGGTGATCCAGAACGGGATCGAATTCACGCCCTGGGCGTGATTCTTGAACGGCCGCCCACGCGGTGATTGCGTTCGGCTCCGTTCTCGGGCTCGATGATTTTGCTGCTAGCGACCACCGCGTGGGCGGGAGACCCGCCCACCCTACGTCTGGTGTTCGCGTTTAGCGAGCGCCTCGCCCAGCATCACCAGCACCGGCCCATGCCCCGGCTCGAGGCCGTGCGCCAGATCCGATAAGCTCAGCCGCAGGATGCGCTCGTCCGCCCGGCTGCAGTTCTCCACCACCACCACCGGCAAGTCCGGCCGCCGTCCTTCCGCCAGCAGGCGCTCGGCGGTGGCCGCCGCTTCGCGTCCGCCCATGTACTGGACCAGGGTGTCGGTCTCGGGCAGGGCAGGGTGGTCGGGCTGGTCGGGCGCGGTACTCGAGGTGAAGAAGGCGACGCTGCGCGCCACGCCGCGCTTGGTCAGCGGCTGTTTGGTGGATGCCGCCGCGGCCACCGCGGTGGTGATGCCGGGGACGACTTCGACCGCGATGCCCGCCGCTTCCAAGGCACGCAATTCTTCGTCGGCACGGCCGAACAGCATCGGGTCGCCGCCCTTCAGGCGCACGATGCGCTCGAACTTGCCGGCGCATTCGACCAGCTGCTGGTTGATCAGGGTCTGGGCCGTGGAGCGCTGGCCCGAGCGCTTGCCGACCGGGATCAGCTCGGCCTGGCGGCACAGGTCCAGCATCTCGGGGGTGACGAGGGCGTCATAGAGCACCACGTCGGCCTGCGCCAGCAGGCGCGCGCCGCGTACGGTGATGAGATCGGCGGCACCGGGGCCGGCTCCTACCAGATAGACTTTGCCCAGTGCCCCCATGCTTCCCCTTCCCTTATTGGTGTTGATCCAGACGGATCATACCTGCCGCGACGGTCTGGTGGGTGACTTCGTCGATCAGGATGAAGGCGCCGGTGGCGCGGTTGTCGGCGTAGGCGTCGGCCGCCAGCGGCTGCTGGACGGTGAGCTGCACGCTGGCGATGTCGTTCAGCTTCAGGCCCTCCGCGGCGTGGCGCTGCTGGGTGTTGACGTCGAGAATGCTGTCCACCTGCTTGATCTTGGCCCCCGTCTGGCGGGTGCCGTGCTTGATCCAGTACTTGCGGCGCACATCCAGCGGTTCGTCCGACATCCAGCACACGTCCGCCACCACCTGTTTCAGCTGGGTCGCCGGCTGGTCGGCGCCTGCCAGCAGGTCGCCGCGCGAGATGTCGAGGTATTCGTTGAGCAGCAGGGTGACCGACTGGCCGGCCGCGGCCGATTGCAGCGAAGCGTCGAAGGTCACGATCTCCTTGACGGTGGCCTGCTGGCCCGAAGGCTGTACCACCAGCTTGTCGCCGACCGCGACCTTGCCGGACTCGATGCGGCCCATGTAGCCGCGGAAGTCATTCGCTTCGTGGCCGTTGTGGCGCGCCACCAGCTGCACCGGGAAGCGGAAGGGCGCGGCGTGCGATTCATCGTAGACCGACAGGCCTTCGAGCAGCTCGATCAGGGTCGGGCCGGCATACCACGGCATCTTTTCCGACGCATCCACGACGTTGTCGCCGGCCAGGGCCGACAGCGGAATCGCGGTGACGTCCTTCAGGCCCAGCGATTGCGCGAATTCAGCATAGGCGGCGACGATGCGGTCGTACACGGCCTGGTCGTAGTTCACCAGGTCCATCTTGTTGACGGCGACGATCACGTGCTCGATCTGCAGCAGCTTGGCGATGGTCGAGTGGCGCTTGGTCTGCACCAGCAGCTCCACGCTGCCGTCGTCGCCCAGTTTCACCTTCGAGACGTCCACCAGGATGATCACGGCATCCGCGGTCGAGGCGCCGGTCACCATGTTGCGGGTGTACTGCTCGTGGCCCGGGGTGTCGGCGATGATGAACTTGCGCTTCGGCGTGGCGAAGTAGCGGTAGGCCACGTCGATGGTGATGCCCTGTTCGCGCTCGGCTTCCAGGCCGTCGGTCAGCAGCGACAGGTCGATGGTGTCGCCCACGGTGCGCTTGTGCTTCGAGCGCGAGACGGCGGCCAGCTGGTCGGCGAAGATGCCCTTGCTGTCGTACAGCAGGCGGCCGATCAGGGTGCTCTTGCCGTCATCGACGGAACCTGCGGTGATGAAGCGCAGCATACCGCTTTGGTGGAGGTTGTCAGTCATGGCGTTCATCAGAAATATCCTTGCTTCTTGCGTTTTTCCATCGAGGCTTCGGAGGTCTGGTCGTCCATCCGGGTCGCGCCGCGTTCGGTCACTTCGGTGACGGCCGTCTCGGCGATGATGTTCTCCACCGTGCTCGCGTTGGAGGCCACCGGGCAGGTGCAGGAGATGTCGCCCACCGTGCGGAAGCGCACGGTGCGGGTCTCGACCGTCTCGCCGTCGCGGGCCGGGGTCAGGGGCGTCAGCGGCACCAGCAGGCCGTTGCGCGGGATAACCTGGCGCTCGTGCGCGAAGTAGATCGGGGGCAGGGCCAGCTTCTCGCGGGCGATGTACTGCCACACGTCCAGCTCGGTCCAGTTCGAGATCGGGAACACACGCATGTTCTCGCCCGGGTGGACGCGGGTGTTATACAGGTCCCACAGTTCCGGGCGCTGGGCCTTCGGATTCCACTGGCCGAATTCGTCGCGGAAGGAGAAGATGCGTTCCTTGGCGCGGGCTTTCTCTTCGTCGCGGCGGGCGCCGCCGATGCAGGCATCGAAGCCGTGTTCGGCGATGGTTTCCAGCAGGGTCACGGCCTGGGCCGCGTTGCGCGAGTCGGTCGCCGGGTTACGCAGGCGCACGGTGCCGCGCTTGATCGAATCCTCGACCGAGCCGACGATCAGGCGCTCGCCCAGTTCCGCGACGCGCGCATCGCGGAAGGCGATCACCTCGTCGAAGTTGTGGCCGGTGTCGATGTGGACCAGCGGGAAGGGGAATTTACCGGGACGGAAGGCCTTCTCGGCCAGGCGCAGCAGCACGACCGAATCCTTCCCGCCCGAGAACAGCAGGGCGGGGTTGCTGCATTCGGCCGCCACTTCGCGCAGGATGTGGATGGCCTCGGATTCGAGGGCGTCGAGGTGGCGCGCGTTCACGTCGGTGAGTACGCCCGGATTGTCGAATACTGTCGTCATGTTGTTTTGCCTGTTGTTGGCTGCTTATGCGGCCACGGATTTGATGCGAATGAGTTTGCCGTCGACCACGTGCAGGCCGCATTCCTTCGATTCGGGGTTCTCCCACCACCAGCGGCCGGCGCGTACGTCCTCGCCCGGCTGGATCGCACGGGTGCAGGGTTCGCAGCCGATCGAGGGATAGCCGCGCTCGTGCAGGGCGTTGTAGGGCACCCCATTGCTGCGCAGGTAGTCCCACACGTTTTCCTCCGACCAGTCGGCCAGCGGGTTGAACTTCTGCAAGCCGTGCGCGGCGTCGTCTTCCTGGACCGCCAGTTCGGCGCGGGTCGTGGATTGCGCGCGGCGCTGGCCGGTGATCCAGGCCTTGTTGCCGGCCAGGGCACGGCCCAGCGGCTCGACCTTGCGCACGCGGCAGCATTCCTTGCGCATCTCGACGCTGTCGTAGAAGGCGTTCAGGCCGTTCTGCGCCACGTAAGCTTCGACTGCCTCAGGCTGCGGGCGGAACAGGGCGATCTCGTAGCCGTAGGTCTCGCGCACACGGTTCAGCATGTCCAGGGTCTCGGCGTGCAGGCGGCCGGTCTCGAGCGAGAAGATCCCGATCGGCAGTTTCGCTTTCAGGATCAGGTCGGTCAGGACCATGTCCTCGGCCGCCAGGCTCGATGCGAACACCGCGGGCGAGTACTCGCGGGCAATGCGTGCCAGGATGGCCTTGGTTTCCTCGACGCGGTGGTGCAGGTCGCTCATGTCGGTGTCCTCAGATGCCCGCGCCGACGTCGGTCAGTTCGGGCGGCGTACCACGCGGCGCACGGCGGAACAGCGGCAACGGCTGGTCGACCGAAGCCTGGTAGGTTTCCGAGAACACGGTCAAGCCCTTGAGCGCGTCGTGGATGCTGCGGTCCTGGCGGGTGGCGAAGGCATCGAAGCCGACGCGCGACAGGGGCCAGAGCTGGTCGCGCAGCACGTCGCCGATGGCGCGCAGCTCGCCGGTGTAGCCGAGGCGCTTGCGCAGGTTGAAGGCGGTCGAGTAGCCGCGGCCGTCCGAGAACTTGGGGAAGTCCACGGCGATCACGCCAAAGCGATGCAGGTCTTCCTTGATGCTTGCCGCCTGTTCGTCCGGGGCGAACCAGACGCCGATGTCGGCACGGCCGGACAGCGCCGCGCGCTGCGCCTGCCACACGGTCAGCGGCACGATGATCTTGCCTTCCGGGACTTCGACGGTCTCGGCGGTTTGTCCCTCGTCGAGGCGCAGGACCGCCCAGTCGTCTTCGACCACTTCGCGGTGCTTGATGATCTGCTTGTGCGAATTAAGCATAGTGGTCTTCTCCAACCAGTTGGCCCGCCGCGATCGGCGTGGCATACACGTATTCCTTGAATGGTGCGACACCCAGGCGCTGGGCGGTGTCGACGAAGCGTTCGCCCTCGAAGCGCTCGCGTACATAGACTTCGAGCAGGCGGCCGACGACTTCCGGCATCTGCTGCGCCGAGAACGACGGCCCGATGATCTTGCCGATCGCCGAGTTGTTGCCCTGCGAGCCGCCGATCGACACCTGGTACCACTCGCTGCCGTCCTTGTCGACGCCGAGGATGCCGATGGCGCCCACGTGGTGGTGACCGCAGGCGTTGATGCAGCCCGAGATGTTCAGTTCGATGTCGCCGATGTCGTGCTGGAAGTCGAGGTTGTCGAAGCGTTCCGCGATGGCGGCCGCGATCGGGATCGACTTGGCATTCGCCAGCGAGCAGAAGTCACCGCCCGGGCAGGCGATGATGTCGGTCAGCAGGCCGATGTTCGGCGTCGCCAGGCCCTTGGCCTTCACCAGCTGCCACAGTTCGAACAGTTTCGACTGCTCGACGTCGGCCAGCACCAGGTTCTGCTCGTGGGTCACGCGCAGTTCGCCGAAGCTGTACTTGTCGGCCAGGTCGGCCACGAAATCCATCTGCTCGGCGGTCGCGTCGCCCGGCGGCACGCCGGTCTTCTTGAGCGACAGCACCACGGCGGCATAGCCCGGCACCTTGTGCGGCTTGACGTTGCGGTTGAGCCAGTTGGCGAAGGCGCGGTTGTCCGGATGTGCGGCAGTCGGATCGGTATCGTCCAGCTGGGCATAGCCGTGCGGCTGGAACCATTGGGCGACGCGGTCGAATTCTTCCTGGGTCAGGGTTTCCGGACCATCCTTCAGGTCGACCCACTCGGCTTCGACCTGGCGCGTGAATTCCTCGACGCCGAGGGCTTTCAGCAGGATCTTGATGCGGGCCTTGTACTTGTTGTCGCGGCGGCCGTGCTGGTTGTACACGCGCATCACGGCTTCGGTATAGGTCAGCAGGTGCTGCCAGGGCAAGAAGTCGCGGATGACCGAGCCCAGGATCGGGGTGCGGCCCATGCCGCCGCCGGCCATGAACTTGAAGCCGACTTCGCCCGCGTCATTCTTGACCAGGGTCAGGCCGATGTCGTGGATGGCGATGGCGGCGCGGTCTTCGACGGCGCCGTTGATCGCGACCTTGAACTTGCGCGGCAGGGCGATGAACTCGGGGTGGAAGGTGCTCCACTGGCGCAGGATCTCGGCGAAGGGGCGCGGATCGATGATCTCGTCGGCGGCCACGCCGGCGAATTCGTCGGTGGTGATGTTGCGGATGCAATTGCCCGAGGTCTGGATGGCGTGCATCTCGACCGAGGCCAGGTCTTCCAGGATGCTCGGCGTTTGCTCCAGCTCAATCCAGTTGTACTGGATGTTCTGACGGGTGGTGAAATGGCCGTAACCACGATCGTACTTACGGGCAATATGAGCGAACATGCGCATCTGTGCCGAAGACAGCAGGCCATAGGGCACGGCGACGCGCAGCATATAGGCGTGGCGCTGCATGTAGAGGCCGTTCTGGAGGCGCAGGGGCAGGAATTCTTCCTCTAGCAGCTCACCGTTCAGGCGGCGCTCCACCTGGCTGCGGTACTGCGCGATGCGTTCGCGCACGATGAGATGGTCGTAGTGGTCGTAGCGGTACATGGTCTCGTCCAGTGAGGATGGACCTTGCAAACATTGTCCACCCGTTAAATGTATGGCCAAGTCTAGGGGGTGGCGCTTATATTCCAAACTACGGAGAATTCATTTGCTTATATGCGTAACTTGAATAAGCATCTTAAAATGTCGTCTGCTGACACAATCATAAGAACTGGTATCACTACATGAATCTTCACCAGCTACGCTTCGTGCGCGAAGCCGTCCGCCAGAACTACAACCTGACCGATGCGGCCAAGGCCCTGTTCACCTCCCAGCCCGGGGTCTCGAAAGCCATCATCGAACTCGAGGAAGAGCTCGGCGTCGACATCTTCACCCGCCACGGCAAGCGCATCCGCGGGCTCACCGAGCCGGGCCGCCTGGTGCTGCAGTCGGTCGAGCTGATCATGCAGGAGATCGACAGCCTCAAGCGCATCGGCAAGGAATACGCGGCCCACGACAGCGGCAGCTTCACCATCGCCACCACCCACACCCAGGCGCGCTACATGCTGCCGAAGGTGGTGCAGGGCTTCATGCAGAAGTACCCCAAGGTGCGCTTGTCTTTATTGCAAGGAAATCCGAAGCAGATCGCCGACATGGTCAAGAACGACCAGGCCGACCTGGCCATCGCCACCGAGTCGATCGCCGCCATCGACGGCCTGATCACGCTGCCGTGCTACCAGTGGGAACACGTGCTGGTGGTGCCGCCCGAGCACCCGCTGCTGCGCTCCAAGGCCGTGTCGCTGGAGGAAATCGCCTCCTACCCGGTCATCACCTACGATGCGGCCTTCGCCGGCCGCAGCAAGATCGACCATGCCTTCGGCCTGCGCAACCTGAAGCCGGACGTGCTGCTGGAAGCGATCGACGCCGACGTCATCAAGACCTATGTCGAACTGGGCATGGGCGTGGGCATCATCGCCGGCATGGCTTTCGATCCGGAGCGCGACCGCAACCTGCGCGCGATTCCCGTGGGCCAGCTGTTCGGCATGAACATCTCGCGCGTGGCGGTCAAGCAGGGCGCCTACCTGCGCAGCTACATCTACACTTTCATCGAACTGCTCGCGCCGACGCTCAACCGCAAAATGGTCGAGTCCGCCATGCGCGGCGGCGAGAACTACGAACTGTAATATTTAAGGAAATACCATGAGTACCAATCCAGTCGCGGACTTCTACACGGCCATCGCGGACCACTACGACGCCCAGTTCCACGACGAGACCGACGAAGACCGCCAGGACGACCTCGACGACGTGGCGGAACAGGTCGCGGACCTGATGCGCGGGCATACCGTGCTCGAGCTGGGCTGCGGCACCGGCTACTTCACCGACGTGATCGCCGAGACGGCCCAGTCCGTGCTGGCGACCGACATCAGCGAAGCCATGCTGAACGTGGCGCGCGAGCATGGGGAAGGGCTGGAAAACGTGGAGTACCGCGTGGTCGACGCCCTGAACCTGCCCACGGATCTGGGGAAATTCAGCGCCGTGTTCGCCGGTTTCCTGTGGTCGCACTTCAAGAGGGAGCAGCAGGATGCCTTCCTGGCCGGCCTGCGCGCCCGCATCGGCAAGGATGCGCTGCTGGTGCTGATCGACGATGAATACGTCGAAGGCGCCAGCCCGACCGTCGCGCGCACCGACGCCCAGGGCAATACCTGGGCCCAGTTCGTGGACGCGGACGGCAATCGCCACGAGCTACCCAAGAACTACCCGACCGACAGCGCGCTGCGCAAGCGCCTGGGAACGGCTGTCCGCGAGATCAAGATCGGGCGCTGGGACAGCTGCTGGGCGCTGACCTGCCGCCTGAAGTGATGCTCAGCGGGATGGGCTGGAAGCCGCGGCCCGTCTGGTATACCTATCCGTGGTACATAAAATGGTGGCGCTGAGCCGCCAGCCTGTCCGTATTGCGCTAGCCGCCGATATACTCGACTGATCGACGATCACGAGGGGGAGATATGCGTGGACAGCTTACCTGCGGCGCCTTGCTGCTATGCCTTGCCTGCTGGACTTCACTGGCGCAGGGCGCCGCTCCGCCCGTCGTGCTCACCGAAGCCCAGCTCAAGACGGTGCTGGCGTCCGGCCAGCCGACCCCGCTCGATGCCTTGACTCCTCACGGCAAGCGCAGCTTCCTCCGTGCAATCGCATGGCGGGAAAAAGGAATGGGCGGTTTTTCCGGCACCCAGCTGGTCCGTGAGCTGAACGCCGCCCAGATCAGGGAAGTGCTGGCTTTCTTCGATATGGCAGCCTACGCCAAAGCCTATAGCGAGAAGCTGCCCGGCGAGCCGCTGCGGCTGCCGGCACCGTCGCCAGCCCTCGAAGCCCAGCTGGAACGGTTCGAGCAATTCGCCAACGCGGTCCGCGACGATCGGGCGAATGCGGCGAATGCTACAAGCATGAACCAAACCACGCGCATCGCACGCCGTTACGAAGAGGAATTTTCCGGCGCAATGGAGACGGCTGCATTGAAGCGGCGGCCGCTGGGGGATCTGCCTGCGCTCTTCGATGCCGCGGCGATTGCAAGCAATAACGATCCGGACTCGCAGGCCACCGCACATGTGCTGGCGCTGCACCGTGAATTGAGCGCGCGCGGCATCGACACCCGGCGCAGCTTCGATGAAAGCGTCCTGTACAGCCTGTTGGCCGCCCGGCGCTTCAGCGAAGCGAAGATGTTCGTCGCGGACCGGCCACATCTCGGCCATCGGAAGATTCCCGCCGTGGTCGATACGCTCGGCCAGGGCTTCAGTGGACGCAGCCTGTACGACTACGACGGCAGCACGGACGTGCTGACGCGCCGTGCAGCGCCGCCACCCGCAGGGCTGGAACTGGTGATGGTAGCCGGTGCGGGCTGCCAGTTCTCGCGCAATGCGCTCGCCGCGCTGCGCGCCGATCCGGTGTTGCTGGCGCGCTTGCGCCAGGCGAACCTGAAACTGCTCACATCGCCGCGCACACCCATTCCTTTCTGGTACATCGCCGAGTGGAATGCGGCGAATCCCACGCTGCCCCTGCGTGTTGCCTACGATAGCAAGGAGTGGAGCGTGATCGCCGAAGCGAACACGCCCGAGTTTTTCCTGCTCAAGGACGGCAAGCTGGCGGGACACCTGGTCGGCTGGCCGGAAGGCGGCAATGCCGCTGCGCTGCTGGCCATGCTCGAAGCGGGACGCTGAACGAATTCCTGGTGCCGGTCCTTTTCACGAGTAGAATCCAGCTTCGACAACCTAGAGGCAAACAATGAAAAAGACCGACCTGGCAAAGAGCGATGCCAAGAAACTGATGAACCAGATGGGGACGCAAGGCGCCACCTTCGGTGCGGCGGGCAAAACGGCGGCGCCCGACCGCCGCGAACAGCGCGACCGTGATCGCGCCCTGGGACTGGTGCCGTTTGCCGTCAAGCTGAACGGCGACCTGGTCCAGCAGCTGCAGACGCTGAGCAAGGAGCGCGGCGTCGAGCTGAACCAGCTGGTCGCCGAGCTGCTGCAAAAAGGCTTAGCGGCCTGAGCCGCGCTGGACTCAGCGCGGCAGCTCGTCCGCTTCGAAGTCGAGCGTATCGGTGTCGGGGTCCGTGTCCAGCGGCCCACCCCATAGCTTCAGCCAGCTGAACCCGGCGATGCCCGCCACCAGCGAGGCCGCCAGGATCGCCATCTTCGACCCGTTGACGGCATCCGGTGCCCCCGTGAAGGCCAGGTTGGTGATGAAGATCGACATCGTGAAGCCGATCCCGCCCAGCAGGCCCGCACCCAATACATGGCGCCAGGCCAGGTCCAGCGGCAGCCGGCACAGGCCGAGCGCCACCGCCGCAAAGCTGAACAGGAAGATGCCGACCGGCTTGCCGGCGACCAGCCCAAGGATGATGCCCAGGCTGTTCGTGCTCAGGAGTTCGGAAGCCCAGCCGGCGCCGATCACGATCCCCGTATTCGCCAGCGCAAACACCGGCAGAATCAGGAAGGTGACCGGCTTGTGCAGCGCGTGCTCGAGCCGGTGCGAGGGCGACGCCGCATCGTCTTCTTGCGCCGAATAGGGGATGGCGAAGGCCAGCAGGACGCCGGCGATGGTCGCATGCACGCCGGATTTCAGCATCAGGAACCACATCAGCGCCCCGCCCAGCAGGTAGGGCAGCAAGGCCATCACGCGCAGCACCCGGTTCATCGCCATCAGGCCGGCGAACACGGCCAGGGCGCCGAGCAGGTAGAGGAAGGACAGGTCGGCCGTGTAGATCAGCGCGATGACGACGATCGCCCCGAGGTCGTCCATCACGGCCAGCGCCGTCAGGAAGATCTTGAGCGAGGCCGGCACCCGCTTGCCGAGCAGGGCCAGCACGCCGAGCGCGAAGGCGATGTCGGTTGCCATCGGGATGCCGACGCCGGCCTGGGTGGCGCTGCCATTGTTCAAACCGAAGTGGATCAGGGCCGGCACCGCGATGCCGCCCGCGGCGGCCAGCATCGGCAGCATGGCATTGCGCAGGTCGGACAGTTCGCCGTTGTTCAGCTCACGTTCGAGTTCGAGGCCGATCAGCAGGAAGAACACTGCCATCAGGGCGTCGTTGACCCAGTGCTCGATGCTCAGTCCCGCCACATACAGATGCCAGAAGCCGAGATAGCCGGCGCCGAAAGGCGAATTGGCGATCGCCAGCGACAGCAGCGTGCACAGGATCAGGAGGATGCCGCCGGCCTTGCTCGACTGGGTGAATTCCTTGAAGCTTTGCGACAGGCTGCGCTCGATGCGGATCATGCGGCCTCCCGGGCGGCAGGGCATGGAGCGGAGAAAAGGGGATGGGAAACAGGCGAATGGATGCTGTGCATGATGGACGCGAATAAGCCGCGTGGCGGCCCGACCATCGCGCATCCTGTCGTACCCGTATGGTACGAACACCCGCGCCCCAGTATAACAGAGTCGACTCGGCGGCCGCACTGGAAGCGCGGCCGCCGGAGGAGGCTTAGCTGGCGGTCTCGGTTGCTACCGTGCCGCCGCTTGCCCTGCCCGCCTGGGCGGCTTGAGCGTTGCGCTGCACCCAGTAGTCGGCGCCCTTGATGCCCAGCGCGACCGGATCGAAGACCGGATCCTTGCCCTGGGCCTTCTGGGCTTCGTAGTCGCGCAGGCACTTGAAGGCCACGTTACGCAGCAACAGGATCGCGATGATGTTCAGCCAGGCCATCAGGCCCACGCCCAGGTCGCCCAGCGCCCATGCGGCATCGGCGGTCTTGATGGTGCCGTAGAAGGTGGCGCCGATGATGCACAGCTTCAGGACGAAGGCCATCCAGGGACGGTTGGTGGCGCGGTTGATGTAGGCGATATTGGTTTCGGCGATGTAGTAGTAGGCCACGATCGTCGTGAAGGCAAAGAACAGCAGGGCGATGGCGACGAACAGCGCGCCGAAGCCCGGCATGATGTTTTCCAGCGCGGTCTGGACATAGCCCGGGCCGGAAGCGACGCCCTGCACGCCGACGAACATCGGGGTGCCGTCCGGCGCCTGGACGTTGTACTGGCCCGTCACCAGCAGCATGAAGGCGGTGGCCGAGCACACGAACAGGGTGTCGACGTAGACCGAGAAGCCCTGCACCAGGCCCTGCTTGGCGGGGTGGCTCACTTCAGCGGCCGACGAGGCGTGCGGACCGGTGCCCTGGCCGGCTTCGTTCGAATACACGCCGCGCTTGACGCCCCACTGGATCGCCATGCCGATGATGGCGCCGAAGGCGGCGTCCATGCCGAAGGCCGAGCTGAAGATCAGCGAGATCACGCGCGGCAACTGGTCGATGTGCAGGGCGACGATGATGCAGGCCACCACGATGTAGCCCAGCGCCATGAAGGGCACCACGAATTCGGCGAAGCTGGCAATGCGCTTGACGCCGCCGAAGATGATGAAGGCCAGCACGATGGAAAGAATTACGCCGGTCACGGTGGTGTCGACGCCGGCGGCGGTCTTCAGGCTTTCGGCGATGGAGTTGGCCTGCACGCCCGGCAGCAGCACGCCGGTCGCGAAGATGGTCACGAAGGCGAACAGCAGCGCATACCATTTCACGCCCAGGCCCTTCTCGATGTAGAAGGCGGGACCGCCGCGGTATTGCTTGTTGATCGATTCCTTGTAGACCTGGCCGAGGGTGGACTCGACGAAGGCCGAGCTGGCGCCCAGGAAGGCCACCATCCACATCCAGAACACGGCGCCGGGGCCGCCGAAGGTGATGGCGGTGGCGACACCGGCGATGTTGCCGGTGCCGACGCGGCCGGCCAGCGTCATCGTCAGTGCCTGGAAGGACGAGACGCCCTGGTCGGAGCTTTTCCCGTCCATCATCAGGCGCGTCATCTCGCGCACGTGCCGCACTTGCAGGAAGCGCGAGCGGATGGAAAAATACAGGCCGGCGCCCAGGCACAGCGCGATCAGCGCCGTACTCCAGACATAGCCGTTGATGGTGTTGACCAACTCATTCATGAAGGTGTTCCCCTAGCAAGCAAGCGCAGGCATCCCAGCCTGCGTCCGTGTTATCGATCATGGCCGAAAACGCTGTCCGGCCACTCGTGAGACCACAAAGATACCCGAAGAATTATCTGATTCCTATCGTTATTTTCTAGGGCGCGCAGGCTTGCTCCCGGAGAGTGCGTACCGGCGCCCCGGCGCACCGTCGCCGGGCGTTTTTTGCCTCAGTGGAGCCGGATCGGGGCAAGGGTCGTTCCCTCACGGACCTCGATGGCGGCGTCGTCGAAGCCGGGCGGCCCGAAACGGCCGGCGGCATCGCGGCTGAAACCGTAGTTCTCCTTCGGGATGCCAATGAAATTGCGATCGAGCTCGCTGTTTTCATTCTCGTCCTGGTAGGCCAGCACCGCCCAGGTACCGGCCGGAATGTCCTTCAGGCTGACCACGGTCTCGCCGGCCCGGGCCGGCACCGAGGCGCTGTAGGCGCACTGCTTGAGGAAGCGTTCGCGGTCGCACACGGCAACATTGACCTTGCCCTTGCCGCCGGCCACGTTCGATACACGGACTTCGATGGTCGCGGCCGGGGCAGGGCTTGCCGCCAGCAGGAAGCTGCAGGAGAGCAGGACGGAAACCAGTTTAGGCATGAATGTCCTTTCAAATCGAAAATGTTGTACCGCCGGTGAACCGCTCCGGATGGCGTGCGCGCCGGCGCCTGTGATAGGCTCGCCGTACTCCCCTTATCCGGTTCGCGCCATGCTGCTCAACGCCTTCATCGTCGTGCTCACCGTCGTGCTGATGGAAGTGTTTTCCATCGTCGCGCACAAGTACGTCATGCACGGTTTCGGCTGGGGCTGGCACCGCTCGCACCACGAGCCGCGCACGGGCTGGTTCGAGAAGAACGACCTGTACGCCGTCGTGTTCGCGGGCGTGGCGATCGCCCTGATCTGGTTCGGCACCCGCGGCGCCTGGCCGCTGCAATGGATCGGCGCCGGCATGACGGCCTATGGTTTCCTCTACTTCGTCGCCCACGACGGCCTGGTGCACCAGCGCTGGCCCTTCCGCTATACGCCGCGCAGCGGCTACCTGAAGCGCCTGTACCAGGCCCACCGCATGCACCATGCGGTGGAAGGCAAGGACGGCGCGGTCTCCTTCGGTTTCCTGTATGCGCCGCCGGTGTCCAGCCTCAAGCAGCGCTTGCATGCGCTGCACGGCGGACGTCCGCCGAAGCGCCCGGACGCTGCCACAGCGCCGCCGGACGCGTCCCGGGATCACGCGCACTGAAACGCGAGGCGAGGGCGCTGCCGGCGCCTTTCGCCAGCAGCCACAGCTTGGTCGCCTTGCTGGTGCCGGCGCGCTCGTCCCAGGCACGCGGTCCGCGCCGCTTCACTTCGATCCCGATCTGGCGATAAACATTGCGCGCGCTCGCAATCGCCCAGGCCGAGCGCAGGGGCAGGGCGGCAATCCCTGCGCGCGCCGAGTCGTAATAGGGCTCGGCATGGTCCACCAGCCGCGCCGCCACCCGGGCCAGGGCCGCGCGGTGGCGCGGCTCGGCCAGTTCGTGCGGCGGGATGCCGGCCTCGCGCAGCCACTGGGCCGGCAGGTAGCAGCGGCCCATGCGGGCATCCTCGACGATGTCGCGCGCGATGTTGGTGAGCTGGAAGGCCAGTCCCAGGTCGCAGGCGCGGTCCAGCACACGGGGATCACGGGCGCCCATGATCGAGGCCATCATCAATCCGACCACCCCGGCCACGTGGTAGCAGTAGCGCAGCAGGTCTTCGATGGTCTCGTAGCGCGCGCCCTCGACGTCCATGGCGAAGCCGGCCAGGTGGTCGAACGCGAAGCGCGGGTCGATGCGGTGGCGCAGGGCCACTTCCCGGAAAGCGGCGAAGGCCGGGTCCTGCATCGTTTCGCCGGCATAGGCGCGGCGGGTCTGGGCCTCGAGCAGCGCGAGCGCGCCGGCCGCATCGTGGCTTGCAGGCGCGGCCACATTGAAGCCGAGCTCCTGGCCGTCGACCACGTCGTCGCAATAGCGGCACCAGGCATACAGCATCAGCACGCTGCGCCGCGTCGCCGGATCGAACAGGCGGGCCGCCGCGGCGAAGCTTTTCGACCCGACCTCGATGCTGCGGGTGGCATGGTCCATCAATGTTTCGCTCATGCCCGCACCGCCTCCCCGGCGATGCCGGGTGTCCATGCCTGCGCCAGGTCGGCGATCATCAGGCCGGCGGTCGCCTTGGCCGAGCCGATCACGCCCGGCACGCCGGCGCCCGGGTGGGTACCGGCGCCCACCAGGTAGAGGTTGGACAGCGCGCTGTCGCGGTTGTGCGGGCGGAACCAGGCGCTCTGGGTCAGGATCGGTTCCAGCGAAAAGGCCGAGCCGAGGTGGGCGTTGAGCTGGTCGCGGAAGTCGACCGGGGTGAAGAAGCTGCTGGTGACCAGCTGGCTGCGCAGGCCCGGCATGTAGCGCTGCTCGAGGTAGTCGAGGATGCGGTCGCGGTAGCGCGGGCCCTCGGTCTCCCAGTCGATCGGCGCATTGCCCAGGTGCGGCACCGGCGCCAGCACGTAATGGCTGCCGCAGCCGGGCGGCGCCAGCGAGGGGTCGGTCACGCAGGGCGCGTGCAGGTAGAGCGAGAAATCCTCGGCCAGTTCCTGGCCCTGGAAGATGTCCTTGATCAGGGCGCGGTAGCGCGGGCCGAAGCAGACCGTATGGTGCTGCAACTGCGCGTGATGCCGGTCGAGGCCGAAATACAGCACGAACAGCGAATTGCTGAAGCGCTTCTTGCGCAGCGCCTCGCCCTGCGCCGCGCCGCGCGGGTGCTGGCCGAGCAGCTTGTCGTAGGTGTGGACCACGTCGGCATTCGAGGCCACCGCATCGGCGGCGAACAGGCGTCCGTCCTCGGCTCGCACGCCGCTCACGCGGCCGCCTTCGGCTTCGATGCGCGCAACCGGGGCGTTCAGTTCGATGCGGCCGCCGATGTCCTGGAACAGGCGCACCAGGGCGCGCACCAGGGCGCCGGTGCCGCCGCGCGGGAACCACACGCCCCATTGCCGCTCCAGGGCATGGATCAGGGTGTAGATCGCGCTGGTGGCGAAGGGATTGCCGCCCACCAGTAGCGAATGGAAGGAAAAGGCCTGGCGCAGCTGCTCGTCCTGGATGAAGCGCGCCACCTGGCCGTAGACGCTGCGCCAGGCCTGCAGCCGCGCCAGCTGCGGGCCGGCCGCGATCATGTCGCGGAAGGACAGGAAAGGCACGGCGCCCAGCTTCAGGTAGCCCTCGTCGAACACCGCTTTCGAATAGGCCAGGAAGCGCCGGTAGCCTTCCACGTCGGCCGGATTGCGCGCATGGATCTGGCGGTCGAGCGCCTCCTGGTCGTTGGCATAGTCGAAGTGACTGCCGTCTTCCCAGCACAGGCGGTAGAAGGGCGCGACCGGCAGCAGCTCCACGTAGTCGGCCATGCGCTTGCCCGCCAGCGTGAACAGCTCCTCGATGCAGGACGGGTCGGTGATCACGGTCGGGCCGGCGTCGAACACGAAGCCCTGGTCTTCGTAGACATAGGCGCGGCCGCCCGGCTTGTCGCGCTTTTCCAGCAGGGTGACCTGGGTGCCGCTGGCCTGCAGCCGGATCGCGAGGGCCAGGCCGCCGAAACCGGCGCCGATCACCACGGCCTTCTTTTGTTCGTTCATGCTGGTTTCCTGATCTGGTCGGGGTGGATCTTGCACGCCGCCGCCAGGGCTTGCGCCACCGGCACCGGCGGTTTGCCGCTGAGCAGGCGCGCCTTGTCGCCCAGGTGCGGGCGGCCGGCATAGAAGCGTGCGATCAAGGGCGCCGGCAGGCGGTAGAAGCGCTGCATCACGCGCCAGCGCTGTTCCGGGCGGCCGGCGAGGAAGAGCATGCGGTTGAGCAGCCGGAAGAAGCGCTGGCCCTGCCACTCGCGCCGCGCCTCGGCGCGGATGGCCGCGAACAGGGCCGGGGCGCCCAGATCGTGCAGGGCAGCGATGTGGTCGGCGAGCCGCACCGCATGCGGCAGCGAATAGCCGGTGGTCGGGTGGAACAGGCCGGCGCGCAGGCCGCTGCTGGGCTGGCCCTCCAGGTCGGCCCAGAAGGCGTCGAAGTCGCCGGCCAGCACGATCGGCAGCGAGCCCTGCTCCTCGCGCAGGAGGTCAAGCACGCGCCAGCTGCGTGCCTTCACGTAGGCCGCGATGTTGGCGCGCAGCCGTTCCGGCTGCCAGGCCGCGCTGTCGACGTAATGGGTGTCCTCGACCAGTACCCGGTCCGGCCCGAAGGGCAGCAGGTAGACGAAACGGTAGCCGCCCTGCTGTTCGACGGTGGCGTCCATGATGACCGGCCCGCGCAAGCCGTGCGGCGCGGCCAGGCGCAGTTCCTGGCCGAGGAAGGTCTGGTAGCCGAGCGAGAGGCGGTCGGTCGTGCGCATGCCGCGCCCGTCGATGACGGCGCCGGCGTGGACGGTTTCGCCGTCCGCCAGCACTACCTGGGTCGGCGCGACGGAGGCGATCCGTGCGCGCGTCAAGAGGGCGGGGCCGAGCGCCGCCTCGATCACGCGCGCGAAGTCGCCGGAAGCGATGCTGGCGTAGCCGCCTTCCAGCGTGCGCGCCAGCTCGGGAAAGGCGACCTCGTAGCGCGGCCAGCGGTGCGAGACCAGGGGCGCGATCCAGGCCCGCTGGCCCGGGGTCAGGTCGGTATCGTGGAAGGACCAGGTGTGGTTGCCGCCGATGTGCTCGTCCGCCTCGAGCAGCAGGATGCGCAGCTCCGGGCGCAGGCTGCGCAGGCGCCAGGCCAGCAGGCCGTTGGCGAGGCCGCCGCCGGCCAGCACCAGGTCGTAGTAGGGAGCGGAAGGCACGGGCTTATCCAAGGGCGGCTGCGCCGACGGGTGCTTGTCCCGGCTGGCGCCGCAGCTGCAGCGCCGCCTCGATGATGTCGGCCGCGCGCGGCGTGCCGCCGGCGGAGATCACGCTGCCGGACAGCGCTTCCAGCCGGTCCGCGAATGCGCCTTCGCGGAGCAGGCGTTGCAGCAGGGACGCCAGCTGGGCGCTGCCGGCAAACCGCGCAGATGCCTTCAGGCCGACGCCGGCGTGCACCACGCGCGCCGCCGTGCCGGGCTGGTCGAAGGCGATCGGCAGCGCCAGGATCGGCGTGCGCGCGGCGATTGCGTCCATGACCGTGTTCGACCCCGCGTGCGAGACCACCGCGTCGGCGCGTGCCAGCACCGCCTGCTGGTTGGCGAAGTCGCAGACCCAGGTGGCGCCGGCGCGCTCGAGGACGCGTTCCTGGCGGGCATCCAGTCCGCCGCAGTGCGCGACCAGCAGCTGCACGTCGAGGGAGCGGCAGGCGTGGGCGATGCGCTTGAACAGCGCCAGGCGCCCGCCCTGCATGGTGCCCAGCGAGGCGAACACGAAGGGCCGGCCGGCCGCGATGGCGGGCATGCCGTGCCGTGGCGCGCCGGCGGCACGCTTGCCGGTGGGGCGCAGCGGTCCCACGTGGTGGAAGTGCGGCGGCAGCGCGCGGCGCGGGAAGTCGAAGGCGGCCACGGTCTGGCTGAGCTGGGCCAGCGGCGACAGGCACTCGTGCAGTCCGTCGCGCGCAGCCAGGCCGAGGCGGCGCGCATTGGCCGCGATACTGCGCCGGTGCGGCGCCATCATCCAGTCGTAGACGCGGGTGCTGCCTTCGCAGACCTTGTGGGCGCGCTCGTCGTCGGCATAGTCGAAGGGCATGACGGGCAGCGGGATGCCGGGCTCGCGGTTCACCGGCAGCGCGCAGGCGACCGAAGCGAAGGGCAGGCCGAGTCCTTCCGCGACCAGCCCGCCGGCGGCCTCCATCTGGTCGGCGATGATGGCGTCGATGCCGAGGGTAACGATGGCGCGCGGCAGTTCGCGGCACAGCATGTCGGTACCGGCGGCCATGTCGAGGATGACGCGGCGCAGTCCGAACGGTCCGCCCGGGTTGGCGGCGCGCCGCAGCGCGGCCGCGAGCGAACCGGGCGGATGGGTGTCGGCGCCGACCGCCTGGAAGCCAAGCCGCGCGTCGTTCACGTAGGCGGCGGCGTCCGGGCGGTGGATGAAGCTGACGCGGTGGCCGCGTTCCACCAGCTCGCCCGCGAGCGCGCCGAGGGCGCTGAAATGGCTGTAGAAGGCCGGTGCGACGACCCCGAAGTGCGCCATGTGATGCTTCCCCGGGCTCAGTTCACCAGCGCTTCGCGGCTGCGCGCGGCGTCGGCCGGAAAGCGCAGGCGCGCACGGCCCTGCGCGAACAGGCCGCCCACGAAGCGGCGCGTGCCGGCCGCGGCGCCGAGCGCATCGCCCAGGTGCCGCTGCGCATCGTGCAGATGGCGCGCCAGCCGGCGCTGCGCTTCATCCGCGCCGAGCGAGGCGAGCAGGGTGGCCTTGCCGAGGTCCTTGCCGGTGTCCTTGCCGCTCCCGCTGCCGGTGAGCGCGATGTCTTCTCCCGGCAGATCGAGGAAGTCGTCGCGGATCTGGAAGGCGTGGCCGGCCGCCAGCGCGAAGGCGCGCAGCGAGGCTGCCACGCGCTCGTCGGCCTGGGCGACGATGGCGGCCATGTCTACCGCGACGCCGAGCAGCACGCCAGTCTTGAGTTCATTGGTGGTGGCGATCGCGTCGAGCGTGCGCGCGCCGCCGTGCAGGTCCTGGAACTGGCCGCGCACCAGCCCCTGGCTGCCGACCGTGTCGCTCAGGCGTGCCACCAGGCGCGCGCGCGTCACCGGCGGGATGTCGCCGGCGCTCGCCAGCACGCCGAACGCGCGGCTCAGCAGCGCCACCGAGGCCAGGATGGCGAGGTCTTCCCCATACTGGACGTGGATGGCCGGCTTGCCGCGCCGCAGCCGGGCGTTGTCCATGCAGGGCATGTCGTCCAGGATCAGGGAAGCCGCATGCACCATCTCGACCGCACAGGCGACATCGGCCAGGGCCGGCGAGGTGCAGCCGAGGTCGCGCGCCACCAGCATCACCAGCAGCGGGCGCATGCGCTTGCCCGCGCTGAGCGCGCCGGCGCGCATGGCGCCGCCCAGCAGGTCGGCCTGGTCGCCGGACTCGGCCAGCAGCTGGGCCATGCGTTCCTCGATGGCATTGCGCAGGGCATCCAGCCCCTGCATGTGGAGTTCGTCGTCCTGTGCCAGGTCGACACCCTTGATGGCCCCCTGCAGGTTTCCATCGAGCCGCCGTGCCGCTGTCGTCATGCGCTACCCCTTCGAACCGAGAGCTGGAAACAAAAATTGTCAGATTTGCTGACGATCATACCGGAAGCAAAGTTGCGCAATCGTTCATCATTTCAATCGTGCGCACCGTGCTTGCGGTGCATGCGTGACCCAGCCTGCGGGCTGCCGCAAGGCTGTGACAAGCGTATTAAACGTGAAAATTCGGCCACATTCGCTTGCGCGCCGAAGGGGAGCGGGTCAAGCGCGGGACGGGAGCGTAAACAGAAAATGCCGGCAGGGCCGGCATTGTAGAGACACGCGGCTTGCGCCGCGTCGCAGGGGAAGCTTAGAAGGAGTGACGCACGCCGACGTTGAACACGCGCGGATCGGCGCCCAGCGCGGTGGCCGGCGGGGCGATGGCCACCGACGACGAGCTGATGCCGAACACGCCGCGGCCGTTATTGCGCAGCTGGGCGTAGGTCGTGTAGATGTTGGTGCGCTTCGACAGCGCGTAGGTGTAGGCCAGCGACACAGTGTTGCCCTTGGCGCCAGATTCAAGCTTCTGCTGCTGGAAGTTCAGGAAGAACTTGTTCGGGCCGGTGGTGAAGGCGGCGCCGATGTTGGCGTTCTTGTACTCGTTGTTGGCGCCGGTCTGGTCGGCCACCAGGTAGTTGCCCTTGATCTCGAAGGCGCCGAAGGTGTAGCCGGCGCCGAAGGCGAGTTCCTTGTCGTCGCCGGTCGCCAGGCGCTCGATCACGTGATAGCCGGCGCCAAGGTACAGGCCGCCGGTCTTGTATTCCAGCGACACGCCCATCAGGTCGCCCGACGGCTCGACGGTCTTTTCGCCGGTCGAGTAGGCGGCGTTGACGGTGAAGCCGCTCATGGCATTGCTCTTGTAGTTGACCGAGTTGGCCAGGCGGCGGGTCAGGCGGTTGGTGGCGAAGGCCGACAGGTTGCTGCCGTACAGGCCCTGGCCCAGGACGTCGGTGGCGGCGGCCACGGCGGCGATCGGGCTGTATTCGCGGCCGACGGTCAGGGTGCCGAAGTTGCCTTGCAGGCCGACCACGGCGCGGCGGCCGAACAGGGCGGAATCCGCGGCGCCGGTGTCGAGGGCGACGCCGGCTTCGATGTTGAACAGCGCTTTCAGGCCGTTGCCCAGGTCTTCGGTACCGCGGAAGCCGATACGGCTGCTCGACTGGTTACCCGAATTGATCACGGTGCGGCTGTCTTCACCTGGTGCGTCGGTGTCTTCCACAGCGATCGCTGCGTCCATCACGCCATAGATCGTGACGTTGCTCTGGGCGTGGGCGAACAGCGGGAGGGACGACAGCAGCGCAGCTGCCAGGGTTTTGCACTTCATGAAGAGCTCCTTTGGTGTTGGACAGGATGTCGAGTTCTTAATAAACTCAGATCGAGGCGGATATTACCTACGGAATATTTCCGCTTAGTGACATCCTGATATGCCGTCCTGCCAAGCCAACAGCGCGCGCCGCTCAACCCGTGGTTTCCTCCCCCATGATGCGGCCGGCCAGCGGGAGCACGATGTCGATGCGGGTGCCGGCCTCCGCATCGATGCTGATGGTGATCTCGCCGTCCATGGCCCAGACCCGTTCGCGCATGCCGACCAGGCCCAGCGATTCTTTCTTTTCCATGTCTTCGGCACGGATGCCGCGGCCGTCGTCGCGGATGGTCAGCAGCAGCTCGCCGTCGGTGCGGTCGAGCTTGAGCACGACGCGCGTGGCGCCGGCATGGCGCGCGATGTTGGTGAGCGCCTCCTGCACGATGCGGAACACGGCGGTGCTGGCGGTATCGTCGAGGCGCAGCTCGGCCTCGTCGGCCAGCAGGGCGCAGACGATGCCGTGGCGTTCGACGAATTCGTCGCGCAAGCCCTGCAGGGCGAAATACAGCCCGCCTTCGTCGAGCGCGCGCGGGCGCAGGTTGGTGGCGATGCGGCGCAGCGAGGCGATCGCCATCAGGAGGTTGCTTTCCATGCCTTCGATCAGGCGCTGGCTCGGTTCGGGCAGCTGGTTGTTCCCCTGCAGCAGGGTCAGGTCCATGCGCAGCGAGGCCAGCAGCTGGCCGAGGTCGTCGTGCAGCTCGCGCGCGATGTGGGTGCGCTCTTCTTCGCGGATGGTCTGCAGCGCCGAGGACAGCTGGCGCAGCTGGTCGTGCGAGCGCGCCAGTTTCTGCTGCACCAGGTGGCGTTCGGAGACGTCGCGCAGGATCACGGTGCAGACCTCGTGCCCGTCGTGCTCGATGGTGGAGATCGAGCCTTCGATCGGAAACAGCTGGCCGTTGCCGCGGATGCCGGTGACGGCGTAGTCGGTGGCGCGCCGTCCCGCGCGCCCGCTGCCGGCCGGAAAGTAGTCGTAGGGTGTGCGGGCGTTGCGCAGCGGCGTCTGGATGAAGCGCGCCAGCGAGCTGCCCTGCATGGCGGTGACGCTGCTGGCGAACATGTGGGCCGCGGCCGGGTTGGCGAACAGGATGACGGCGTGCTCGTCGATCGACAGGATGGCATCGCTGGCACTGTTGACGATGCGCCGCCCGTCGAAGGCGCGCGCGGGGCGGTGCACGCTGCGCGCCCGGCGCAGCGCGGCGGCGGCATGGCCGGCACAGTATCCGCCCAGGAAGGAGAATACGAGAACCGCCGTGCCCGGACTGCGCCGGCGGAAGCGTCGCTGTGGTGTCATGCGGGAGCTGCGAATGAAGGGCCGTGGGGCCGGGAGCTCTACATTACGGCGTGGGGAAGGGGTGGGGCTTGATGCGAGACAAAGGGGGCGGAGTGGGGCGCGGGGGGGGGCGGAATCGCCCCCTGCCGCCAATTACATTTGCTTGAACAGATGCAGGAAGCTGCGGCTCACCTCGAGTTTCTCCGGTCTGCCCTTGACCAGCACCAGGTGCCTGCCGCGGATGTCGCGCGTCACGCCCTCGATCGCGTTGACGTTGACCAGGGTGGCGCGGTGGATCTGCCAGAACAGCGAAGGGTCGAGTTCCTCGGCCAGGTCGCGCACCGGCTTGCGGATCAGGGCTTCGAAGCTGGCGGTCTGCACGCAGGTGTACTTTTCGTCCGAACGGAAGAACAGGATGTCCTCCACCGGGATCATGCGCAAGTCCTGGCCGATGCTGGCCTGGATCCACTGCAGGTGCCGGGGTTTCGGCGCGCCGATCTTCTCGGCCAGCTGCGACAGCATCGCCTGCACGCTGTCGTTGACGTTGGCGCGCTCGGCCGGGCGCTCCAGGCGTGTCTTGAGGCGGTCCACCGTGAGCTTCAGGCGCTCCGGCTCGGTCGGCTTGAGCACGTAGTCGATCGCGCCGCGCTCGAAGGCTTCCACCGCGTACTGGTCGTAGGCGGTAACGAACACGATCTGGCTGCGGTCGCCGATGTCGCGCGCCGCTTCCATGCCGGTCTTGCCCGGCATGCGGATGTCGAGGAAGGTCAGGTCGGGTTTGAGCTGGTCCACCAGTTCCACGGCTTCCTCGCCGTTCTTGGCTTCGCCGATGATGTCCAGTTCCGGCCAGGCCTCGGACAGGCGCAGGCGCAGCTGGTCGCGCATCAGTCTTTCGTCGTCGGCAATGATCGCAGTAGGCATGGTCGTCTCTGAGGGTAAGGATTTAATAATTATTCAATGAAACAGCGTGGCAGGCAAGTCACCCGGCATTACTTCGACAGCTGGTAAGGCACCTCGATCATGGCGATCACGCCGCTCGGGCTGTTGGCCGCGATGTGCAGCTGGCCGGCCTCGCCGTGCAGCAGCTTGAGGCGGTCGCGGATGGTCTGCAGGCCGAGGCCGGTGCCGTCGCTCGGCACCACGCCGAAGCCGACGCCGTCGTCGGTGACGGTGACGACCAGCTTGCTGTGGATCACCTCGGCCTGGATCTTCAGGGTGCCGCCTTCCGGCTTGCACTCGAGGCCGTGCTTGATCGCGTTCTCGACCATCGACTGCAGCATCATCGGCGGGAAGGCGGCGCTGCGCAGGCCCTCCGGCACCTGCATCACCACCGTCAGGCGCTCTTCCATGCGCATCTTGAGCAGGGCCAGGTAGGCCGTGACCATGTCCACCTCGCGCCCAAGGCCGGTGACGACGGCGTTGTCGCGCATCTGCGGCAGCACTGCGCGCAGGTACTGGATCAGGCTGCGCTGCATGGCCGAGGCGCGCGGCGGGTCGACCTGGATCAGGTGCTCGACCGAGGCCAGGGTATTGAACAGGAAGTGCGGCTCGACCTGGGCCTGCATCATCTGCATCCTGGTTTCCGACAGCTGGCGTTGCATGGCCTCGCGCTCGGCGGCCGCGTTCGCCACCTGGGATTGCGCTTCGGCGCGCTTCTTGCCGCCGACCAGGGCCTTGGTGCCGAACAGGGCCAGCACGAACAGCAGCACGAAGTTCATGAACCAGGTCGAGGCCTGCTTGTGGTAGCGCGACACCTTCTGCTCGGCCGCGTCTTCCACCGCCGCGTCGATCGCGTTCGACAGTTCCTCGCTGATCTGGGGCGGCAGTTCGATGTGGACCGATTCGCCTGCCGTCGGGGCGGGTGGGGCAGGCGGGACAGGGGTGGCATTTGGGGCCGGGGCGGCCGGCGGATCCGGCGGCACCGGCAGCTCGGATGCATCGGGCGGGGCGACCGGTGCCTCCGGCGTGGCGGCGCCGCTGCGCGCGCGGCTGCGCGGGTGGAAGCGGATGCCGCTCTCGTCGATCAGGATGGCGGCGTCGCTGCCGCGCTTGGCATCGCGCTCGGCGCGCGAGACGTATTCTTCGCCGGGGCCGGAGAACAGTTCTTCCTGCAGGATCGCACCGGCGGTGAGGGTCAGGATCGCAAACAGGAAAAACTTCCACCACGACAGCTGGGTGACCCAGGTCGCCACGGCGTCGAAGCCGCGGTACAACCACGACAGGGCGCTCGAAAAATAGTGCGGGCTTGTCTTCCTTGCTTGCATGTTGATTCTTCGCTTTCAGTGCAAGGGGCGAGTGTACCGCGTCGCCGCTTGCGCGTGCCGGAAATACAACATTTCCGGCGACTACAACTGTTGGGATGATGCAACTTTACTCCTCGCCTTCCCATGGAGCCAGTGCTGTGCGACAGCCTGCACGATCCGGGGAATGGATGGCGTCCAGCCCAGCCAGGATGCGCCACCGCAAAGGCTGACAATCGGAAACATTGCAAGGTATGATCTTTCCGTCCCGCGTCCCCGACTCCTGAAAGGAAGTGCCGATGTCAGCCGACCAGCAAAAATTCCGACTCGTAACCCGCAGCGACTTCGACGGCCTGGTGTGCGCGGTGTTGCTGAAGCACCTCGACCTGATCGACGACATCCTGTTCGTGCACCCGAAGGATATGCAGGACGGCAAGATCGCGATCAGCGCGCGCGACATCACGACCAACCTGCCCTACGTGGCGGCGGCCCACCTGGCCTTCGACCACCATCTGTCCGAGACCATCCGCAATACGGGCAGGCGCGAGAACCACGTCATCCATCCCGAGGCGCCGTCGGCGGCGCGCGTGGTGTACGACCACTACGGCGGCGCCTCGACCTTCCCGGCCGCCTGGAACGACATGATGGCGGCGGTCGATAAGGGCGATTCGGCGCGCTTCTCGCGTGACGAGGTGCTGTTCCCGCAGGGCTGGAACCTGCTGAATTTCCTGATGGACGCGCGGACCGGCCTGGGCCGCTTCCACGAGTTCCGCATCTCGAACTACCAGCTGATGATGGCCCTGATCGACTACTGTGCCAGGCATTCGATCGAACAGATCATGGAACTGCCCGACGTGCGCGAGCGCACCACGCTCTACTTCGAGCACAGCGAGCGCTGCAAGGAGCAGATCCGGCGCTGCGCCCGGGTCCACCGCAACCTGGTGGTGCTCGACCTGCGCGAGGAAGACGTGATCTACGCCGGCAACCGCTTCATCATCTACGCGCTGTTCCCAGAGACCAATATCTCGATCCACGTGCTGTGGGGCGTGAAGCAGCAGAACACTGTGTTCGCTACCGGAAAGTCGATCCTGAACCGGACTTCGCACACCAACATCGGCGCCCTGATGCTGGAGTACGGCGGGGGCGGGCACGAGAATGCCGGTACCTGCCAGGTCGACAATGGAATGGCAGAAGACGTGCTCGGGGCCTTGATCAACCGTATCAACAAGGACGGCTGACAACTATTGCGCGTGGTAGCGCTGGTCGAGCATCTGGCGCACCGCATCGGGCATCAGCGGTGCGCTGAACCATTGCCCCTGCAGCTGGTCGCAGCCATGTGAGCGCAGGAAATCCACCTGCGCCTCGGTCTCGACTGCTTCGCCGACCACCGCCAGCTCGAGGTTGTGGCCGATGTCGATCAGGGTCTTGGCCAGCTGGCTGCCCTTGCCTTCGAGGGCGATGTCGTGCACCGCCGCTTTCGACAGCTTCACCTGGCGCACCGACAGCTGGCGCAGGAAGGACAGGTCGGAAATCCCCTTGCCGAACTCGTCGAGCGAGAGCGCCACGCCGACCTCGCGCAGCTGGGCCGACAGATCGCGCCCGAGGGCGGGATTGCGGATCAGGTCGGCTTCGGGAATCTCGATTTCCAGGCTGCCCGGCGGCAGCCCGTAGCGCTCCATGCGTGCAGCCAGGCCCGGGATGAAGCCGTGCTGGCTGTACTCGCGGTGCGAGACGTTGACCGACACCGGCAGACCGGTGTAGCCGAGCTGGCGCAGCTCCTGCAGGAAGGCGCAGGCCTGGTCCAGCACCCAGTTGCCGATCTCGATCATCTTGCCGGATTCCTCGGCCTCGGCCAGGAAGGAGGCCGGCAGCATGATGCCGTTCTTCGGATGGCGCCAGCGCAGCAGTGCCTCGAAGCCGCGCACCTTACCGCTGCGCGCATCCATGCGCGGCTGGAACAGCAGGAACAGCTCGTCGTGTTCGAGGGCGCTGCGGATGCTGTCGGCCAGCGCCGCGCGCTTCTCGCTGGCCGTGCGCATCTCGGGTGAATAGAAATGGACGCCGCCGCCGTTGCTCTTGACGTGGTACATCGCCATGTCGGCCGCGCGCATCAGCTCGGTGGGCGTCGGGCCGTCGTTCGGGAACACCGCCACCCCCATGCTGGCGCCGACCGGGATCTCGTTGCCGCCGAAGGCCACCGGCAAGGTCATCGCGCGCTGCAGGCGCTCGGCCATGCGCAAGGTGAAGCGTACCGAGGGCTGGTCGACCAGCACCAGCACGAATTCGTCGCCCGACATGCGCGCCACCGTGTCGCTCTCGCGCACCGCCGCCTGCAGCCGCCGCGCCACCACCTTGAGCACCACGTCGCCTGCCTCGTGGCCGAAGGTGTCGTTGATGGTCTTGAAGTTGTCGAGGTCGATCAGCACCACCGCCACCATCGAGCCGTGGCGCTGCGCCAGGTGCACCGCGTGCTCCAGGCGGTCCCACATCAGGGTGCGGTTGGCGGCGCCGGTGAGGGCGTCGTGGTTGATCTCGTGCTCGAGGTGCTCGCTGCGCTGCTTGATGGCGGTGACGTCCTGCAGGATGCCGATGAAGTGGGTCACTTCGCCGTATTCGTCGCGCACCGGGGTGATGTTCAGGTCGTTCCAGAAGATCTCGCCGTTCTTGCGCATGTTGCGGAACACCACATTCACCGGGCGCCGCTCGGACAGGGCCAGGCGCACCTGGCTGCGCTCGTGGGCATCGAAATTGGGCGCGGCCATGAAGCGCGAATCGCGCCCGAGCGCCTCGCTGGCCGGGTAGCCCGAGATGTGCTCGAAGGCCGGGTTGACGTACTCGATGATGTTATCGCGCCCGCAACAGCGGGTGATGACGATGCCGTTGCTGGCCGCGTGCAGCGCCCGTTCGCTCAGGAGCAGCTGGCGTTCCTTCTCGCGCCGCTTGGAGATGTTGATACCCATGCCGAACAGGTAGCGGTCGCCGTTGCAGGCCACCAGGGCGCCGCCGACCATCATCGGCGTCTCGCGCCCGCTGCGCGAGACGTAGTTGGTCTCCATCGAGACCTCGGCGCCTTCCTCGAACACGCGGCGGAAGTTTTCCAGGGCCAGGTGGCGGTCGCGCCGCTCGAACATGTCCATGACCTTGGCCGAGGCGAGTTCGTCCGGCGTCATCTCGGTGAGGCGCTCGAGGTTATGGTTCCAGAGGACGAAACGGCCGGCGCGGTTGATGGCGTAGAAGGTACCGGGAAGCAGGTCGACCACGTCGGCGAGGGGCGTCGCGCCGACGCGCTGGGTTTCGGACGGGGACTCGGAAGGCGCCAATGTGAGGCTGGCGCTCCAGCCCTGGGGTTCGCCGCGCGCGTCGTATTGCCGGAGCAGGGAGAGGGTGGCCTTGCCTTCGGCGCCGCCGGCGAAGCGGATCCGGACGCGCCCGCCGCCCGCCGAGGCCAGCGCGGGCCAGCTTGCCTCGCCGGCCAGCAGGCCGGTGAGCTCGCGCCCCGGCGCTCCCTCGGGCGTCCAGCCGAACAGCTCCGCGCAGGCCGGATTCCAGGTCATGACCTTGCCTTCGTCATCGGTCAGGAAGCATACCTGCGCGGACGGTTCGATGCTCGACATGCCGGAACCCTTCGTGAAAAGCGCTCGTTGTGGAATCAGCTTACACGGCTTCGCGGGGAGGGGGCGCAATGCAAACAAGCCACGGCGGAGCGTGGCTTGTCGGATACGGAACAGTTAAATGAGCAGCTTCAGGCCGCCACAATCTCCTGTTTCGGCGGCAGTGCGATCTGGTTGTCCACGCTGAACTGATAGTCCTCGAACACGTGCTGTGCCGACAGGATCTGGTAGCTGCCGTCCGCCAGGCGGTGGGTGGTGTCCTTCAGGCGGTAGGTGTAGTGGCCGCAGGTCCAGCAGTTGAAGTTGCGCATGTGCGTGCACAGGCAGGTCTTGTCGAACACGGTGATGTTCTTGCCGTCCGGGCTGGCCTGCACTTCGCGGTTGTACGAGTTGATGTAGGCACAGTTGCCGGTGGCATCAAGCAGGTAGCCGTAGGATTCGCAGCCCGGGCGGATGCCGGAACCGATCGCCGGCGTGCTTTTCAGCATGCGCATCGGATAGCCGGTCGGCGACACGCCGTTGACGATGATGTCTTCTTCGCTGGCGCGGAAGTATTCCTGCTTGACGTGGTCCGGCAGGCCGCATTCATGGGTGACGGTGAAGCGGGTCGCCACCTGTACGCCGCCGGCGCCTTTTTCCATGAAGCCCGCCGCGTCCGAGCCGGTGAAGATGCCGCCGGCGGCGATGACCGGGATGGCGAGCTGCTGCTCGCGCATGTAGGCATGGATCTCGTCCATGATGGTATGCAGGTCGTACTGCTGCCAGTCGTCGATGCCGAAGCCGAGGTGGCCGCCGGCCAGCGGACCTTCGACGATGATGTAGTCGGGCAGGCGGTCCAGGCGCGCCACTTTTTTCAGGAACAGCTGCAGCGCGCGCACCGAGGACACGATGATGCCCAGCTTGGCATCGCGGAAGCGCGGATGGTCCTTGATCAGGTCGAACGAACCCAGGTGCAGGCCGGCCGACATGGTGATGCCGTCGATGCCCGCGTCCAGCGCCGCCGACAGGCGGGTGCGCAGGGTTTCCTTGGGCGCGTTCATGGTCAGCTTTTCCATGCAGTTCACGAAGATCAGGCCATCGCCCTTCTTCGCTTCCATGGTCGCGCCGACGTGCAGGCGGGTCGCCTCGGCCAGGCGGTCGAGGTCGAACTGCACCACCGCCTTGTTCATGTTGTTGATGTTGAACTTGTAGAGCTTGGTCTTGTCCTTGACGAAGGTGGTGTCGAACTTGCGGTCCGACACGTCCTGCACCATCGCATCCGAGATGTGGCCGATGCCGCCGAGGCGGGCAGCTTCGAGGGCCAGTTCGGAGGTCGAGATGTCCACGCCCATCCCGCCGATCATGATGGGCACATATTCCTTGTTGCCCAGTCGCAGGCGGAAATCATCAACACGTTTCATTGCAATCCTTAAACCGCTGTAGTTCCCTACGCGTACTCAATGCATTGACCAACCGCAGCATACGGTCGTCATTCTACTCTCAGGCGTGGCTCTGCCACGCCGCGTTGGTGCCTGAAGCGCTCCGTTCAATCGCGGAAGTTGTTGAACGCCAGCGGCAGGTCCTGGATATCCTTGCGCAGCAGGGCCATGGCGGCCTGCAGGTCGTCGCGCTTGGCGCCGGTGACGCGCACCGATTCGCCCTGGATGCTGGCCTGCACCTTCATCTTGCTTTCCTTGATCAGCTTGGTGATCTTCTTGGCGTCCTCGGTTTCGATGCCGTTGCGCACCTTGATGACCTGCTTGACCTTGTCGCCGCCGATCTTCTCGACCTTGCCTTCGTCCAGGAAGCGCACGTCGACCTTGCGCTTGGCCATCTTGTTGATCAGGACGTCCTTCACCTGGCCGAGCTGGAAATCGGAATCGGCGAGCAGGGTCAGTTCTTTTTCTTTCTGCTCGACATTTGCCGAGCTGCCCTTGAAGTCGAAGCGGGTGGTGATTTCCTTGTTCGATTGCTCGACCGCATTCTTTACTTCAACCATGTCTGCTTCGCAGACGACATCAAACGATGGCATGGGGTTTTCCTTTTTCTGTAATGCACACTAGATGAACCCCTCTATTTTAACGGACAACGCCTCCCTGAGGCCATTACATTTGCCCACACGGCAACAGTCTGACCCGAGCTTGCCTCTATAATGATCAAAAAACACCGCCAAGCCATGCAAGCCACCCTACCCATCCTCCACGACTTCCCGCTGACCTCCCTGAACACCTTCCGCATCCCGGCGCGGGCCCGGCATTACCTGCGGGTCGAAGGGGCGGCGGAGCTGGACGCGCTGCGGCGCGACCCGGCGCTCGCCGGACTGCCGCGCCTGGTGCTGGGCGGCGGCAGCAACATGCTGTTCACGCGCGACTTCGACGGCATCGTCCTGCACATGGCCGGCCTCGGCAAGGAAGTGCTGGGCGAGCGGGACGGCAAGCTGCTGGTGCGGGCCCAGGCCGGCGAGAACTGGCATGGCTTCGTCCAGTGGACACTGGCGCAGGGCCTGGGCGGGCTGGAAAACCTGTCCCTGATCCCGGGCACGGTCGGCGCGGCGCCGATCCAGAACGTCGGCGCCTACGGCACTGAAACCAAAGACGTGTTCCACTCCCTGACCGCCTACGACATGGCCAGCGGAGAACTGCGCACCCTCGATGCGGCGGCCTGCCGCTTCGCCTACCGCGACAGCCTGTTCAAGCACCCGGAAGGGCGCGCGCTGGTGGTGCTGGACGTGAGCTTCGCGCTGCCCCTGGACTGGCATCCTAACCTGCGCTATGCCGAGCTGGCCAAGGCGGTGGAGGAGGCCGGTTTCACGTCGCCGACGCCGCAGGACGTCGGACGCACGGTCGAGGCGATCCGGCGCCGCAAGCTGCCCGATCCGGCCGAGATCGGCAATGCCGGCAGCTTCTTCAAGAACCCTGTGGTTGCGCGCGAGCACTGTGCGCGCCTGCTGGCCGAATTCCCGAACCTGGTGCACCATGCGCAGGCGGACGGCAGCGAGAAGCTGGCAGCCGGCTGGCTGATCGACCAGTGCGGCTGGAAAGGCCGGGCGCTGGGCGCGGCGGGCGTGTACCCGAAGCAGGCGCTGGTGCTGGTCAACCTGGGCGGGGCCCAGGGCGAGGACGTGGTCAGGCTGGCGCGCGCGATCCAGGCGGACGTGGCGGCGAGGTACGGCGTCGAGCTCGAGCCGGAGCCGGTATTCATCTAGCCGATTCTTCTAGGGAGGCGGACATGATCAAGGCAGTCGTGACGGGCCACAGCCGTGGCCTGGGCGCCGCGGTGGCGGCGGAACTGGTGGCGCGCGGCATTCCGGTACTGGGGCTGGCGCGTGGACATGCGGAGATTGGCGAAGGCATGGAGCAGGCCGTGGTCGACCTGGGCGACAGCGCGGCCCTCGCGGCCTGGCTGCAGGGGCATACGCTGCGTTCCTTCCTGGCCGGCTGCGACACCGCGCTGCTGGTGAATAATGCCGGCGTGGTGACGCCGGTGGGGCCGCTGGCTTCCCAGGATCCGCTGGCGGTGCTGCGCGCGGCCACGCTGAACGTCGGCGCACCGCTGGCGCTGTCCAGCGCCTTCGTCCAGGCGGCGCCGCAAGCCGAACGGCGCATCCTGCACATCTCGAGCGGGGCGGGGCGCAGCGCCTACCCGGGCTGGAGCGTGTACTGCGCCACCAAGGCGGCGCTCGACCAGCATGCGCGCGCGGTGGCCCTCGACGGCGATCCGCGGGTGCGCTGCGTCAGCCTGGCGCCTGGCGTGATCGACACCGACATGCAGGCCCAGATCCGGGCCACGCCGGACACGCAGTTCCCGCTCAAGCAGCGCTTCGTCGACATGAAGGACAGCGGGGTACTGGAGACGCCGGCGGACTGCGCGGCCAAGCTGGTGGATTGCCTGCTGTCCAAGCGCTTCGGCCACGAGCCGGTGGACGATCTGCGCAACAACGGCGCTTAACGCACCAGCATCGCCTCGAAGGCGGCTGCCGTCACCGGGGGCGAGAACAGGAAACCCTGGCCGTAGTCGCAGCCCGAGCGGCTCAGGCAGGCGCGCTGTTCCGCGGTCTCGACGCCTTCGGCGATCACCTTCAGGCCGAGCTTGTGGGCCATGACGATGATGGTGTCGGTGATGGTGCGGCTGAAATTGTCGTGGACCAGTTCGGCGATGAAGGACTGGTCGATCTTCAGGTAGTCGATGTCGAGGCGCTTCAGGTAGCTCATCGAGGAGTAGCCGGTGCCGAAGTCGTCGATCGACACCTGCATGCCGCTCGACTGCAGCGCCCCCAGTTTGGACATCACCGACTCCGACAGGTTCAACAGCAGGCCTTCGGTGATTTCGACGTTGATGCACTGGGGCCCGAGCCGGATCTCGCGCAGGTAGGCCACCCAGTCGGCGGCCGTGGCCTGGGGCTGGAACTGGACCGGCGACTTGTTGATGCTGATCTGGAAGTCGCGCCCCAGCAGTTCCGACCAGCGTTTCGACTGTTGGGCCGCGGTGTGGAACACCCAGTCGCCGATCTCGTGGATCAGGCCGGATTCCTCGGCGACTTCGATGAAGGTGTCCGGGCTCAGCAGGGCGCCCGAGGCATGGCGCCAGCGCAGCAGGGCCTCCGCCTTGACGATCCGGTTCGACGCCAGGTCGACGATCGGCTGGAAATACAGCTCGAGCTGCTTGCCGGGGACGGCATTGCGCAGCTCGGCGAGCAGCTTGAGGCGGCGGATCGCGGCCGCCTGCATGTTGGCCTCGAAGAAGGTCAGCTGGTTGCGCCCGCCCGACTTGGACCGGTACATGGCGTGGTCGGCGTTGCGCATCAGTTCTTCCGGGTCCAGCGCGTCGTCCGGGAAGCGGGCGATGCCGATGCTGCCGGCGATGTACAGGAGTTCGGCCTGGATCTGGAAGGGCTGGGAGAGCGCGTCCAGGATCGCCTGCGCGACCGCTTCGACGTGGACCAGTTCATGGGTCTCGGTCAGGATCACCGTGAACTCGTCGCCGCCGAGGCGGGCCACCGTATCGCCCTTGCGCACGCAGGCCCGGATACGCTGCGCCGCCTCGATCAGCAGCAGGTCGCCGGCATCGTGGCCCAGCAGGTCGTTGACCTCCTTGAAGCGGTCGAGGTCGATGAACAGCAGGGCGATGTCGCGCCCTTCGTCCTCGGCGCGGCGGATCGCCTGCTCGAGGCGGTCGCGGAACAGGGCCCGGTTGGGCAGGCCGGTCAGGTCATCGTAATTGGCGCGCCGTTCGAGCTTCTCGGTGAACTGGCGGATCGTTTCCTCGCTCTGCTTGCGGCTGCTGATGTCGTCGATGAAGCCATACCAGACGGTGCCACCGTCCGTACCCGGGGCCGGTGTCGCGATCACTTCGCGCCAGCAGCGCTCGCCACCTGGCAGGTCGACCTGGAACTCGGCGCGCAGCGGCTGCATGCCGGAAGCCGAGCGTTCCAGGGCGCGCCGCAGGCGGCCGCGGTGCAGGGGCGGGATGCGTTCGGCCAGGCGGTCGAGGCTGGACTGGATTGCGGCCGGGGCCAGCTCGAACAGGCTATGGGCCATGTCGCTGATGAAGGGGCAGGTGTAGCGGCCGTCGGGATGCCGCACCAGTTCGAACAGCGCGCCCGGAACCTGCTGCGCCAGCTGGGCCAGCCGTTCGTGGCTTGCGGCCAGCGCCTTCCGGATCTGCCAGGCTTCGGTGATGTCGGTGATGGTGCCGATCATGCGCAGCGGCTGTCCGTGGGCGTCGCGCTCGACGATGCTGCCGCGCGAGCGCAGCTTGATCCACTCGCCGCTGAAGCGCCGGATGCGGTACTCGCAGGTGTACAGGGCTTCGTCGCCGGCCAGGTAGCGCGAGATGCAGCGCCGCACGTGGGGATTGTCGTCGGGGTGGATGCGGCTGGTCCAGATCTTCGGCGTAGCGCCATCCAGGCTGCCGGTGGCGCCCATGATTTCCTTCCACTTGGCGGAGAAGGTGACAGTATTCTTGTCCATGCGCCAGTCCCAGACACCTTCGCCGGTGCCGTTCAGTGCCAGCACCAGGCGCTCTTCCTCGCGCCGCAGCGACTCGGCCAGCCGGCTCTGGGTGGCGAAGGCATCCTCCAGCTTGCGGTGGGCCAGCTGGAGCTTGTCCTCGCGATTGATGACGTCGGAGATGTCGTGCACGGTGCCGACCAGGTCGGTGCAGCATCCGTCGGCGTCGAACACGGGTGTGATCGAGACCCGGCCCACCTTGCGGCCGGCAGGATAGTCGCTGCTTTCTTCCCAGTGCTGGGTCTGGCCGCTGCGGATCGCCTCGCGGTAGTGCCCGAGCACCATCGACAGCGAAGGCTCGGGGACGACTTCCTCGACCATCTTGCCGATCACCTGCTCGGGCCTCAGCTGGGTCGCCTTGTAGAAGGCCGGATTGACGTTGATGAAGCGGAAGCGGTCGGGGCCTTCGACCGTGAGCTGGTAGACGACGTCTTCGATGTTGCGGTAGATGATGGCGAAGGCGTCCCCGGCGGCGGCACCGGCGGGCGCGGGGGCCAGGGTCTTGCCGGTCTCGGTGTCGTGGTCGGAATGCATGCAGGCTCCGGAGGGACATGCGCGGAGATTCTAGCCTGAAAGGGAGCGTGGGGGCGGTTTCTCAGGCAGAGATACCGGGATACAGGTCGTGCCAGTGGGGATTGGTGGATTGGATCAGGTTCACTTTGCAGTTCCTGCGCCACTTCTTGATCTGTTTTTCTCGGGTGATGGCGGAAACGATCTCAGTATGGACTTCGTACCAGACCAGGAGTTTCACTTTGTGCGTTTTGGTGAAGCCTTCCACGAACCCTTCCTTGTGCTGCCAGACGCGGCGGATCAGGTCGGAAGTAACACCGATGTAGAGTGTGCCGTAGCGACGGCTGGCGAGAATGTAGACGTAGGATGGCTTGTCCATCGGCATATTGTCGGCCGACGGTCGTATTGTTAGCTGAGGGTACGCAAACTAGATTGGGTTCCCGCCTTCGCGGGAACGACGTTTCTAAGCTAACGCTCGGAATACGGTAGCGCATTTCTTGCCATGTCCCTCAAAACCGTCGTTCCCGCGAAGGCGGGAACCCAAGTTAGAAGCGCTCACGAAACGCAACTTAGAGCCGGCAACCCGTGCTTCGCCCGCGCCCGCTCACACTTCTCATCCCCAATCTGCACTTCCCGGCACGGGCTCGGCCGATGCGCATACACCCCGCACGCCATCCGCCCCGCATCCCCCTTGCCCAGCGCCGCACAATACGGCGCCGACGCATTCGTCCCCTTCATGCAGGACAGATGCGGCGTCAGCTGTTCGGCCATGACCTCCGGCATCCCGCGTTCCAGCGCTTCGGCCCAATAGAAGGACACACGGAAGGACTTGCAGCAGGCGCCGCAGTCCAAACAAGGATTGTCACCAAAATCGCTCATGGCTTGCGATATTAGCACCGCCGCGCCCATGAAAAAAGGCCGCCCGCAGGCGGCCTCCCGATAAAGCGAAAACGCTTATTTGCCGCGTGCTGCGCGCGCCTTGGCCGCGATGCGCATGCGCAGCGCGTTCAGCTTGATGAAGCCGCCCGCGTCCGCCTGGTTGTAGGCGCCGCCGTCTTCGTCGAAGGTCGCGATGGTCATGTCGAACAGCGAATCGGTCTTCGAATCGCGCGACACCACGATCACGTTGCCCTTGTAGAGCTTCACGCGCACCCAGCCGTTGACGGTCTGCTGGGTGTGGTCGATCAGGGTCTGCAGCGCGACGCGCTCCGGTGCCCACCAGTAGCCGTTATAGATCAGCGAAGCGTAGCGCGGCATCAGGTCGTCCTTCAGGTGCGCCACTTCACGGTCCAGGGTGATCGATTCGATCGCGCGGTGGGCCTTCAGCATGATGGCGCCGCCCGGGGTTTCGTAGCAGCCGCGCGACTTCATGCCGACATAACGGTTCTCGACCAGGTCGAGGCGGCCGATGCCGTGCTTGCCGCCCAGGCGGTTCAGCTCGGTCAACACTTCGGCGGCGCTCATGCGCTTGCCGTTCAGGGCCACGATGTCGCCTTGTTCGTATTCGATGTCGAGGTACTCTGCTTCGTTCGGCGCCTGCTCCGGCGACACCGTCCAGCGCCACATCGATTCCTCGGCTTCCGCGCTCGGGTTTTCCAGGTGACGGCCTTCGAAGGAGATGTGCAGCAGGTTGGCGTCCATCGAGTAGGGCGCGCCGCCGTTCTTGTGCTTCATGTCGATATCGATGCCGGCGTCTTCCGCGTACTTCAGCAGCTTCTCGCGCGACAGCAGGTCCCATTCACGCCACGGAGCGATGATCTTGACGTCCGGCTTGAGCGCGTAGGCGCCCAGTTCGAAGCGCACCTGGTCGTTGCCCTTGCCGGTGGCGCCGTGCGAGATGGCGTCGGCGCCGGTGGCGTTGGCGATCTCGATCAGGCGCTTGGCGATCAGCGGACGCGCGATCGAGGTGCCCAGCAGGTATTCGCCTTCGTACACGGTGTTCGCGCGGAACATCGGGAACACGAAGTCGCGCACGAATTCTTCGCGCACGTCGTCGATGTAGATGTTTTCCGGCTTGATGCCGAACTTGATCGCCTTGGCGCGCGCAGGCTCCAGCTCTTCGCCCTGGCCAAGGTCGGCGGTGAAGGTGACGATTTCGCAGTTGTAGTGGTCTTGCAGCCACTTCAGGATGACGGAGGTGTCGAGGCCGCCCGAATAGGCGAGGACTACTTTTTTAATGTCGCTCATGGAGATTCCAGTGTGGAGGAGGAGGTGGGGTCGGGATGGTCAGCCGGCCCTCGCGGGCCGACGATCAAACTAAATGTTTGTGGTGGTGAAAAATCTTACTTGTCTTCGATGCGGCCGAGCAGCAGGTATTCGATCAGCGCCTTTTGCACGTGCAGGCGGTTCTCCGCCTCGTCCCAGACCACCGACTGCGGGCCGTCGATGACTTCGGCGGCGACTTCCTCGCCGCGGTGGGCCGGCAGGCAGTGCATGAACAGGGCGTCCGGGGTGGCGCGCGCCATCTTGGCGCCGTCCACGATGAAGCCGTCGAAGGCCTTCAGGCGTTCGGCGTTCTCCTTTTCGTAGCCCATGCTGGTCCAGACGTCGGTGTTGACCAGGTGCGCGCCTTCGCAGGCATCCGAGGGCTTGTCGAACAGGGTGTAGCGCTGCGTCGACACCAGCTTCGGATCGAGGTCGTAGCCCTTCGGCGTGGAGACGTTCAGGTGGAAGCCGAACACCTCGGCCGCCTGCAGCCAGGAGTACAGCATGTTGTTGGCGTCGCCGATCCAGGCCACCGTCTTGCCCGTGATCGGGCCGCGGTGCTCGTAGAAGGTGAAGATGTCGGCCAGCACCTGGCAGGGGTGGTGTTCGTTGGTCAGGCCATTGATCACCGGGACCCGCGAGTTGGCCGCGAAGCGCTCGATGATCTCCTGGCCGAAGGTGCGCACCATGATGATGTCGCACATGCGCGACATGACCTGGCCCGCGTCTTCCACCGGCTCGCCGCGTCCCAGCTGGCTGTCGCGCGTGTTCAGGTAGATCGCGGCGCCGCCCAGCTGGTGCATGCCGGCTTCGAAGGACAGGCGGGTGCGGGTCGAGCTCTTCTCGAACACCATCACCAGGGTACGGTCGACCAGCGGGTGGTAGACCTCGTAGGCCTTGAACTTGCGCTTGATGACCTTGGCGCGCTCGATGACGTACTCGAATTCGTCGAAGGAGAAGTCGGAGAACTGCAGGAAGTGCTTGATCGGTTTTGCGACTGGCATAGCGTCTTTGCGTCTTTGCTGAACTGTTATCCCTTGAATTATAAGGGTTTTTATTTGACGTTAGGGAAGGCGGGTAAAAACCTTCAATACAGGGTCTGCGAGGACTCGTGCAGCAGCTGGCCATACAGCGTATGCCGCATCTTCGCGATCTTGCCTTCCGCGACCGCGCCCAGCACGGCGCACTGGGGCTCGGCCAAGTGGCGGCAGTTGTAGTACTTGCAGCCGCCCAGGTAGGGCTTGAACTCGACGAAGGCCCGCTCCAGCATCCCTTCCGTCAGGTGGTAGAGCCCGAATTCCTGGAAGCCGGGCGAGTCGATGATCGCGCTGCCGGGCGAACTGCCGGGCAGCCAGTACAAACGGGTGAAGGTGGTGGTGTGCTTGCCGGTGTCGAGCGCTTCCGAGATCTCGCGCACGGCGATGTCGGCGTCCGGCACCAGCAGGTTGATCAGGGACGACTTGCCCATGCCCGACTGGCCGATGAAGATCGAGGACTGGCCGGCGAGCAGCGGCATCAGGGTCGCGACCGCGTGTTCCGGGTTCGCGCGCGCCGACAGCTCGTGCACTTGGTAGCCGAGCGAGGCATACAGGCCGACCCGCTCGCGGGCGCGCGCCAGCGGTTCCTCGACGTCGACCTTGTTCAGGATGATGTGGGCTTCGATGCCGGCCGCCTCGGCGGCCACCAGCGAGCGCGAGACCAGGTCGTCGGCGAAGCCCGGTTCGGTGGCGACGACGATGAACAGGCGCGAGATGTTCGCCGCCAGCAGCTTGGATTTGTACTGGTCCGAGCGGTAGAGCAGGGTAGTGCGGTCGGCGATCTTCTCGATCACGGCCTGGTCGTTCGAAGTGCGCTTGAGGTGGACGATGTCGCCCACCGCCACATTGGTCTTCTTGCCGCGCGTGACGCACTGCAGCTTGTCGCCGTTTGCATCGGCCAGGTAGTGGCGGCCGTGGGCGGCGATGATGGTGCCGGTCAATTCACTCATGTACCGCCTTATAGATTGCGTCGGCCCTGGCCGCGCAAATGAAATCGTTGTCGCTCAGTGCGCCGCCGGCCGAGTGGGTCGTGTAGGCGACCGTGCAGCGGAGCCAGGCCACCGTCAGCTCCGGATGGTGGTTCTCCGCTTCGGCCATGTCGGCGATCGCATTCACGAAGGCGATGGTGGCGCGGTAGTCGGGGAAGCGGTATTCGCGCGCAATGGTGCCGTCGATCGCCTGCCAGTCCGGCACTTCGGCGAGGCGGGCGCGGATGGCGGCCGGGTCGCGCGCCGCGGCGCCGTGGATGCAGTGTTGGTCGAGCAGGTTCATGCGGCCGCCATCGTCAGGTGTTTCACCCGCACCGAGGCCGGCGGGTGCGAATCGTAGAAGGCCGAGTGCAGCGGGTCCGGGGTCAGGGTCGAGGCGTTGTCCTCGTACATCTTGACCAGGGCCGAGACCAGGTGGCCGCTATCGGTGTGCTTGGCCGCGAAGGCGTCCGCCTCGAACTCGTGCTTGCGCGAGGTGATGGAGCTGAGCGGCGAGAGCACGAAGGTGAACACCGGCAGCACCAGCATGAACAGGATCAGGGCCATGCCGTCGTTCGAGGCCCCCATCATGGGCTGCACGCCGAGGCCGGTGTAGAACCAGGCCTGGGTCTTCAGGTAGCCCAGCAGCGCGAGGAAGCCCAGCGACAGCGCGAACATCACCACGATGCGCTTGACGATGTGGCGCAGCTTGAAGTGGCCGAGTTCGTGCGCCAGCACGGCTTCGATCTCGTGCGGGTCGAGGCGCGACAGCAGGGTGTCGAAGAAGACGATGCGCTTGTTGCTGCCGAAACCGGAGAAGTAGGCGTTGCCATGGGCGCTGCGCTTGCTGCCGTCCATCACGAACAGGCCCTTCGAGGCGAAGCCGACGCGCGCCATCAGGCCCTCGATGCGTTCGCGCAGACTGGCGTCCTGCAGCGGGGTGAACTTGTTGAACAGCGGCGCGATCACGGTCGGGTAGAGCACCATCATCAGCAGTTGGAAGCCGCTCCACACGCACCAGGCCCACAGCCACCACAGGTCGCCGCTCTTTTCCATCAGCGCCAGGATCACCCACAGCAGCGGCAGGCCGATCACGGCGCCCACCACGGCGCCCTTGGCCATGTCGGCCAGCCACAGGCCGGGCGTCATCTTGTTGAAGCCGAAGCGCTGTTCCAGCACGAACTGGCGGTACCAGTCGAAGGGCAGGTCGAGCAGGCTTGAAACCACCGCGAAGGCGACCACCAGGGCCATCTGGTGCGCCAGGCCGGGCCCGGTCAGGCCGAGCAGGGACACCGACAGGGCCTGCAGGCCGCCCAGCAGGGTGAAGCCGATCAGCACCACGCCGCCCCACAGCATGGAGGCAATGCCGATCCGGGTCTTGGCCACCGTATAGTCGGCTGCTTTCTGGTGCGCCGCGAGCGGCACCTTTGGCGCAAACTCGGCCGGTACGCTGGCGCGATGGCGTAGCACGTGCCGGATGTGGCGGCTGGCCAGCCAGAAGCGCACGCCCAAGGTCAGCGCAAAGAAAACGACGAACAATACCGAAAACCCAAGTGAAGACATTCTGTGCCTGTGAGAAAATGCAGGATTACGCAATAAAGAAGAGAGAATTATGTCACAAGCTACACAAACCGAAGGCGCCGCGGCGGCCGTGCGTCCGAACGAATTCAACCTGGTCTGGCTCGACATGGAAATGACCGGCCTCGACCCGGACACCGACCGCATCATCGAAGTCGCCGTGGTCGTCACCGACCCGGAGCTGAACATCATCGCCGAAGGCCCGGTATTCGCCATCCACCAGTCGGACGAGACCCTGGACAAGATGGACAACTGGAACAAGGGCACCCACGGCAAGTCGGGCCTGATCGACCGCGTCAAGGCCTCGACCGTCACCGAAGCCCAGGCCGAGCAGGAACTGATCGCCTTCCTGAAAAAGTACGTGCCCGCGAACAAGTCGCCTATGTGCGGCAACTCGATCTGCCAGGACCGCCGTTTCATGGCGCGCGGCATGCCCAAGCTGGAAGCCTTCTTCCACTACCGCAACCTGGACGTGTCGACCCTGAAGGAACTGTGCCGCCGCTGGAAGCCGGAACTGGCATCCGGTTTCAAGAAGCACCAGAAGCACACGGCGCTGGCCGACATCGTCGAGTCGATCGAAGAACTGCGCTACTACCGCGAGCACTTCATTAAACTGTGATATGCATGCTTTGCCTGTTTTGCAAAATGCACTACAGGCAATAAAAGCTGTGAGACAATCGGCCCATGTCCTCATTCCTGCACAGTGGGCCCGACAATGGCGGCATGCGCACGCGCATCCGCCGTCATGACTGGACCCGGACCCCGCTCGGTCCACCTGGAGACTGGCCGCCCGCCCTGCGCACGGCCGTCGACATGATGCTGCACTCGGCCTTCCCCATGTTCCTGGCCTGGGGGCCGGACCTGATCTTCCTCTATAACGATGCCTACGTGCCGCTGCTCGGGCAGAAGCACGGTCGCGCGCTCGGCGAACGCTTCTGCGAGCTGTGGGCCGAGGTCTGGAAGGAGATGGTGCCGCTGATCGACCGTGCCCTGTCGGGCAAGCCGGTGTACTACGAGGACATGCCGATGACCGTGATGCGGCGCGGCTACCCCGAGCGCGCCACCTTCACCTTCTCGCACGCGCCCCTGATCGGCGACGACGGCCAGGTGGCGGGCATGTTCTGCACCGTGATGGAAACCACGCGCCGCGTCGCCGCCGAGCGCCGCGCCGCCTTCGAGCTCACGGTATCGGATGCGCTGCGGCCGCTGGCATCGAGCGAGGAAGTGATCGCCACCGCCAGCGCGCTGCTGGGCGGCGAGCTGCATGCGGGCCGGGTGGTGTATGCCGAGGTGAACCCGGCGACCGGGCGCTTCTCGGTGCCGCGCTGGTGGGCGCGCGACGAGCGTAAATTCACGCAACCCAGCTTCAGTCTCGACGAGTTCGGGCCGGCCGTGGGCGCCGCCCTGCGGGCTGGCGACGTGGTGCGTATCCACGACACCGCGCGCGACGTGCGCACCATGGGCTACCGCAGCGCCTACGTGGCCGACCGGATCGGGGCGCTGCTGGTGGTGCCGCTGGTGAAAATGGGCCGCCTGACGGCCTGCCTCGGCATCGATTGCCCCCAGCCGCGCCACTGGAGCGAGGACGACGTGCAGCTGGCGCGCGACGTCGCCGAGCGCACCTGGGCGGCGACCGAAACCGCCCGTGCCCAGGCCGAGCTGCGCGCCGAACGCGACCGCAGCCGCCACATTTTCGACACCATCGCCGAAGGCTTCGCGGTGTTCGCCGCCGACTGGACCATCGTCGAGATGAATGCCGAAGGCCTGCGCCTGTGCCGTGCGACAGCGCTCGAGGTCATCGGGCGCAACCACTGGGAAGTCTTCGCGCACACGGTCGACATGGATGTCGGCCGCATGTACCGCGAGGTGATGCGGACCCGGGTTGCCTCGGCCGCGATCTATGCGCATACCTACCCGGACGGCCAGCGCATCTGGACCGAAGTGCGGGCCTACCCGATGCAGGACGGCAGCATCGCTTCCTTCTTCCGCGACATCACCGACCGCAAGCTGGCCGAGGAAAAGCTGGTCGAGGCCGACCGCCGCAAGGACGAGTTCCTGGCCATGCTGGCGCACGAGCTGCGCAACCCGCTGGCGCCGATCAGCGCCGCCGCCGAGCTGCTGCGCATCGGCCGCCTGGAAGAAGCGCGGGTGCGCCAGAGCAGCAACATCATCGGGCGCCAGGTGCGCCACATGACGCGCCTGGTGGACGACCTGCTGGACGTCTCGCGCGTCACCCGCGGCCTGATCACGCTCGAGCGGGCCCGGGTCGGCATGCGCGCGGTGGTGCAGGAAGCGGTGGAACAGGTCCGGCCCGCGATCGAGGCGAGGCAGCAGCGGCTGTCGGTGCACCTGCCGCCCTCGTGGGCCCTGGTGGAAGGCGACAAGGCGCGCCTGGTGCAGGTGGTGGCCAATGTGCTCGGCAACGCCACCAAGTACACGCCGGAAGCCCGCGCCATCGACCTGCGCGCCGAGGCGAGGGCGGAAGCCCTGGTCATCAGCGTGCGTGACGAAGGCATCGGCATGGACCGCGAACTGACCGGCAGGGTGTTCGACCTGTTCACCCAGGCCGAACGCTCGTCCGACCGCTCGCAGGGCGGCCTGGGACTGGGCCTGGCCCTGGTGTGCAACCTGGTCGAGCTGCATGGCGGAATGGTCGCCTGTTCGAGCCCGGGGCTGGGCAAGGGCAGTACCTTCGTGATCACCCTGCCGCTGATGCAGGAGGCGGCGGCCGCGCCGGAAGCCGGCCTGCCGGCGGGCGCGGCGCAGGGCGGGACGCCGCAGGGGCTGAAGGTGCTGGTGGTGGACGACAATGTGGACGCGGCCGAGACGCTCGGCCTGCTGCTGGCGGCGCAGGGGCACGAGGTGGTGGTCGAGCACGAACCCTTGCGGGCCCTGGAGCGGGCGCGCGGCAGCGCGCCGGACGTCTGCCTGCTCGACATCGGCCTGCCCGGGATCGACGGCCGCGAGCTGGCGCGGCGCCTGCGCGCCCAGCCGGAAACCGCCGCGGCCGTGCTGGTGGCCGTCACCGGCTACGGCCAGCAGCAGGACCGCGACCAGACCCGGGACGCCGGCTTCCAGCATCACCTGGTCAAGCCGCTCGACTTCGATGCGCTGGCACGCCTGCTCGACGAGGTCGGCGCAGGCCTGCGTGCCGGCGTAACGGCTTAGCGCATCTGGGTGTAGTTCACGGGGATGTAGCGGTAGCCTTTGCCTTCGCTGCGCAGGTAACCCATGCCCGGGAACTGCAGGTGGGCGCCGCCGATCATATAGCCGCCCTTGGCCGCGGCGTCGAATTCCTTCTTGCGCGCGGCAGCCGCGGCCTTCTGGTCGCTGTCGAACTGGATGGTCACACCCGGGTTTTCCATCTGCACGCTGGCGACATGGATCAGGTCGCCGATCAGGAGCAGCTTCTGGCCGCCGCTCTCGACCAGGTAGGTGGTGTGGCCCGGGGTATGGGCACCGGTCGGGTTGGCGCGGATGCCCGGCACCAGCTCGACGCTGCCTTCGAAGGGCTTGTAGCGTCCGGCTTTCACATAGGGGCCGAGCGCAGCCTGGGCGCCCTTGAAGCTGTCCTTGTCCTTGGCCTTGTCCATGTTCGCCTGGCTCAGCCAGAAGTCCGACTCCGCCTTGCTGGCGCGCACGACCGCGTTCGGGAACACGGCGGCCGAGTTGTTGACCAGGCCGCCGACGTGGTCGCCGTGGAAGTGGGTGATGTAGATCTCGTCGACCTGTTCCGGTTTGTAGCCGGCGGACTTCATGTTGGCGACCAGCTTGCCGAGGGTCGGGCCGAAGAAGCTGCCGGCGCCGCTGTCGATCAGTACCAGCTTGGTGCCGGTATTGACCAGGTAAGCGTTGTCCGAGGTTTCCAGCGGCGACTTCAGGTGGGATGCGGCCAGGGCGGCGTTGGTCTTCTTCGCGTCCTGGGCCAGCAGTTCGTGGACCGGCAGGTCCACCGTGCCGTCCGACAGCGGGGTGACTTCGAACTGGCCGAGCATGATGCGGCTGTAGCCGGGGGCGGGGGTCTTCACCATCGGGGCGGCGGCCATGGCGGCGCCGGCGAAGCAGGTCGCGGCAAGTGCGGCGGCAAGGCTTCGTTGCTGGATTGTTTTCATCGAGGGTCCTTGTTGTTGGTTATTGCTGTTGTCTATCCTACATGATTGCCTAGGGAATGCTCACTGCCTGGGTGGGGGAAAACGCGATTTCGCAAGCTGTGGTGTAATGGCAAGTTCCATTGTTGTAAATCGAATCCATGTTCTCCTTGCTTATAGAAAGGCTGCAGCGTCTCCGCCCCGCCGGCCCCACTTCGCTGACCCACCAGGTGTCCGCCGCCCTCGGCGCACTGGCCTCGCTGCTTCTCACCGCCCTGATCAGCCGCGCCGCACTCGGTGCGGCCGCCAACCACGCGCTGCCTTTCCTGATCGCCCCGATGGCGGCGTCGGCGGTGCTGCTGTTCTGCCTGCCGGCGGCGCCGCTGGCCCAGCCCTGGCCCGTCATTGGCGGGAATATCTTGTCGGCGCTGGTGGGCGTGGCCTGCGCGCAGGCGGCCGACCCGCTGGTGGCGGCACCCCTGGCTGGCGGCCTGGCGATCGCCGCCATGGCCTCGCTGCGCTGCCTGCATCCGCCCGGCGGGGCGGTGGCGGTTACCGCGGTGCTGGGCGGGGCGGCGGTGCAGGATGCCGGTTTCTGGTTCGTGCTGGCGCCGGTGGGCCTGAATTCGATATTGATGGTGCTGGGCGCGGTGGCCTGGAACAGGCTGTCCGGCCATCCGTATCCACACGTGCAGCCGGCCGCCCGTCCGCCCGAGGAAAAGGCCGGTTTTGCCAGGGAAGACCTGGACGCGGCGCTGGACAGCTTCGGCGAGACGCTCGACGTCAGCCGTGACGACCTGGCTTCGATCTTCGCCGAGACCGAGCAGCGCGCGGCCGAGCGCCGGGCGCGCCGGCACAGTTGCGGCGAACTCGCGCATCCCGTGCCCGCCAACCTGACCCCCGACATGCCGCTGGCGGCCGCGCGTGCGCTGCTGGTGCGGCACGGCGTCCCGGCGCTGCCGGTGGTGGACGCCGCCGGTTGCCCGATCGGGGTGCTCAGCATGTCGGGCCTGGTGGCGGCCGGCGGCAGCGCCAGCCGGCCCTTGCCTGCGCGCGCGCGCCGTGCGACGGCGCTGCTGTTCGGACGCGACACGGTGCCGACCGTCGGCCAGCTGGTCGAGCCGGACTTCGTCGCCGTGACGGCGGCGGCGCCGGTCACGGCGCTGCTGAGCCGCTTCCATGATGGGGCGAAACAGGTGTTCGTGGTGGATGAGGAGGGCCGGCTGGCCGGGATGGTGCAGCCCGGCGACTTGCTGGTGGGGCTGGATCTGGGATTGACGGAGGCTGCCTGAGCCTTGCGCTTCAGGCAGCCTTGCTTCGCTTCAGCTGGCTTCCGCGCCGCAGCACTTCTTGTACTTCTTGCCGCTGCCGCAAGGGCAGTCGTCGTTGCGGCCGACCTTCGGCTCTTCGCGCTTGATCGTTTCGACCGCGCCTTTGCGCTGCGGCAGCCAGTAGCGGTAGATCGCCGGGATATTGGCTTCGATCTCGAGCGCCAGCTGGTGCGCCTTGCGCGGGTCTTCGACTTCCGGCAGTTCGGTTTCGTCGATCTCGTCGGCGCCGAGCAGGTAGATCGGGCGCATCAGTTCGGCCACTTCCGAATCCCACACCGGATCCCAGGAGCCCGGGCGCAGCTCCATGCCTTCCCAGAAGCCCCAGCACCAGGCTTCGGCGTCGATCAGGTTCTCGCCCTCGATCTCGTGCTCGCAGAACAGCGGCTCGAATTCCTTCGGCGCGGCTTCGAAGGTGATCAGCACTTCGTTCATGAAGCGCATGATCAGGTTGATGATGCGCTGTTCTTCCTTCGGATTCTTCCAGGCCGGCGCCTGCTTGCCGTCCTCGCCCCAGACCCGCGGCAGCCACTCGGCCGGCATGATGGTTTCCGGGCCGATCGCGATCGCGGTCAGGTAGCCGTGCAGGGTGTCCATCGTCATCGCGTCCTCGGGGGAGCGGTCGGACAGCAGGAACTGGTCGAGTTCGTCGAATTCTTTGTCGCTGAGGGGTTCGTCGAGATGCATGTGGGGCTCTTGTTGCGTTTTGAAGGCGCCAGTGTAACGCCTGCGCGGGACGAGAGCACGGAAAACCTGCGCCGCGGCGGCGCCGGATACAATGCGCACATGGATCATTCGTCTACTGAAGCAAACCCGCAGGCCCATCCGTTCGCGCGGCTCGACCCCCAAACGGTGCTGGAGGCTGTCGAGAGCGTCGGCCTGTACGGCGACGGCCGCCTGCTGGCCCTGAACAGCTACGAGAACCGCGTCTACCAGGTCGGCCTGGAAGAGGGGCCTCCGGTGGTCGTCAAGTTCTACCGCCCCGAGCGCTGGAGCGATGCGGCGATCCTCGAGGAGCATGCCTTCGTGGCCGAGCTGGCGGAACGGGAAATCCCGGTGGTGCCGGCCAGCGTCATCGACGGCCGCAGCCTGCACGGCTTTGCCGGCTACCGCTTCGCCGTGTTCCCGCGCCGCGGCGGGCGCGCGCCCGAACTGGGCGACTCGGATACCCTCGAATGGATGGGGCGCTTCATCGGCCGCATCCATGCCGTCGGCGCCCTCCGGCCCTACACGCAGCGGCCCGCGCTCGATCCGCAGACCTTCGGGCGCGATCCCTACGACTACCTGCGCACCCACGGCTTCATCCCGCCCGAACTGGCCGCGACCTGGGCCAGCGTGGTCGAGCAGGCGCTCGAGGGCGTGACGCGCTGCTATGAGCGGGCCGGCGAGCTGCCCCTGCTGCGCCTGCACGGTGACTGCCACGGCGGCAACGTGCTGTGGACGCCGGACGGCCCGCATTTCGTCGACTTCGACGACAGCCGCATGGGGCCGGCGGTGCAGGACCTGTGGATGCTGCTGTCCGGCGAGCGCCAGGAAATGGTGGGGCAGATGGCCGACGTGCTGGCCGGCTACGAGGACTTCTGCGAATTCCATCCGCGCCAGCTCTACCTGGTCGAGGCGCTGCGCACCCTGCGCCTGATCCATTACTCGGCCTGGCTGGCGATGCGCTGGGATGACCCGGCCTTCCCGGCGGCCTTCCCCTGGTTTAACACCCAGCGCTACTGGCAAGACCGCATCCTCGAGCTGCGCGAGCAGGTGGCGCTGATGGATGAGCCGCCGCTGTGGCCTGTATAGCAAAGAATTGCCGCACCTTTGCCGTCCAGTTCGGCGTGACACGCGCGCGCGATTTCCCGGATAATCGGCTGAACGCATCCTGCGTGCGCCATTGAGAATGAGCATGGAACCCATCAAGCCCGAGCACGACGACACCGACTTCACGATCGACCTCTCACATGCGGGCAGCGTCGTGCCGGAGCCTGCTCGGCGCGGACCGATGGAAATGCACGAGATCCACGAAGGCATCGCCCGCGTCGAAGCCGAGGCCAAGGCCAAGGTCGCCGCCGAAAGCCGTGCCCATGCCGAGGCGCGCGCCCGCTCGCTGGCCGAGGAACGCGCCGCCATGGACGCGGCGGCCACCGCCGCGGCACTGGCCAGCGCCCAGGCTTCGGAAGAGGCGATCGCCGCCAACCGCGAGCGCCTGGAGTCGCTGCGAGCGGCCGCCCAGGCCTCGAACGAACGCCTGGAAGCGATCCGCCAGGAGACCGTCGAGCTGCGCGCCCGCGTGCAGTCGGAAACCGAGACCCGGATGGCGGCCGAGGCCCGTGGACGCCTCGAAGAAGAAGCGCGCCGCCGCGCCACCGCCCAGGTGGAAGCCCAGGCCGAGATGGCGGCCCAGGCCACGAAAGCCGCCGAGGAACTGCTGCTGCAGACCGAGCAGGCGCGCCTGCAGGCGGCCGAACGCATGGCGGCGGTGGAGGCGGCCAAGGAAGAAGTGCTGCACAACGCCAGCGCCGACGCGCGCGTGGCGATCCTGGCGCGCGAGCGCGAGCGGGCCGAGCGCGCCGCCCGCCAGACCGCCGAGAAGCTGGCCGAGGCCGAAGCCGAGGCGCTGGAACTGACTCAGCAGCGCGAGCGCGCCGACCAGGTGGCGCTGTCAGCGAGCTTCGCCCGCGCCGCCGCCGAGGCGCGCGCGCTGGAAGAAGCGCGCGCCCTGGCCCATATCGAACAGGAGCGCGAGGCGATCGCGCTGGCCCAGGCCGAGTCCGAGCGCGTCGCGGCACAGTCGCTGCGCATGCGCCTGCAGACCGAGAAGGAATTGCGCGACGCCACCACCCACCGTGAACGCCTGGAGCAGATGGCAGCTGCCGGCGCCGAGGCCAGGCGCGAGGCCGAGACCCGCATCCTGGCGGCGACCGAGGCACGCATCGAGGCCGACCGCAGGCTGCGCGCCGTCGCCGAGGAACGCGCCCGTGCCGAGGAAGAGGCGAGCGGGCAGGTACAGGCCCGGGTGGACGCCGAAGCCGTCGCGGCCAGCCAGGCGCGCGAGCGCGCCGCGGCCGACGAGGCGGCGGCCCAGGCGGCCCTGCGCCAGGCCGAACAGGAAGGGCGCGAACGGGCGCTGCTGGAAGAGCGTGCCGCCCTGATGCAGGCCGCGGCCGAGGCCAAGGCCCAGGAAAACGCGTTCGCCGAAGCGGCGATGGCGGCCGTGCGCGAGCAGGCCCAGGCAGAGCAGCAGAGCTTGGCGGCGGCGCGTCAGCGCGCCGAGCAGGCCGAGCGCCTGGCCCAGGCCGAACGCGAACGCGCCGCGGCCGAGGAAACGGCGCTGGCGCGCGAGCAGGAGCGCCTGCAGGCCGAGCGCGAACTGGCACGTGTTGCCGAGGCGCGTGCCCAGGCGGAAGTTGAAACGGCCGCGCAGCTGCGCGCGCAGCTCGACGCCGACCGCCGCCTCGAGGCCGCGCAGCAGGCCGCGCTCGAGGCACAGCGGGCGCAGGCGCGTTCCGCGATCGAGGAAGTCGAGCATGCCGAGGCGGCCGCGGCCGCCCAGCAGGCCCAGGTGCGCCGCGCGGCCGAGCTGGCCCAGGTGCAGGCCGAGCGCGCCCAGGTCGAGCGGCGCCAGCTGGAACTGACCGAAGCGGCGCTGGCCGAGGAGCATGCTGGCAGCGAAGCGGCGCGCGAATCGCTGGCCCTGGTCGAGCGCAAGCTGGCCGCCCAGCGCCAGCAGGCGCAATCGGATGCGCGCGCCAACGAGGCGGCCGCCGCGCGCCTGGCGTCGGAACAAGCGGCGGCCCAGGCCGCGCAGGCGCGCGCCGCGGCCGAGGAAGAGCAGGCGCGCCTGGCGCGCGAACGCGAAGCGGTGGAGCAGGCGGCCCTGCAGGCGGCGGTCGAGAAGCGCGAGGCCCAGCGCGCCCTGCTGGAACACGCCCAGCGCCACGCCGACATGCAGCGCAAGGCGGCCGAGGCGACCCGGCGCATGGCGGATGCCCGCAAGGAACTGGCCGACCTGGAGGCGCAGCGCTACGAGGACCATACGCACGAGCTGGCAGCAAGCGAGCGTGCGATCGGCGAGCGCAAGGCGGAAGCCGCGCACCGGGTGGCCTCGGTGAACATCACGCGCGAAGTACTGGGGAGGTTCAAGCAGATGCCGCCGGCGTCGGCGTCGCAGGCGGCGACGCGTTTGGCGGATGTCATTCTCAATCAGAGGAAGACTGAGGAGTGATTTCGACGAAAGTCAAATTAGGTTCCGGCCTTCGCCGGAACGACGGTCTTAGGGGTAACGCAGAGTAGTGGCGGCAATGCCTTGCACCCGCACCCCTAGCACGTCATCCCGGCGCAGGCCGGGATCCAAGTTGGGGTGATATGCCACGCATATCATTAGCACCTGATTAATACGCAACGCGTATTACTGCACCTGACTCGGCGCCACCGGATTCACCGGCCCCATCGACGCCCTGGTCGCGAAATACTCGGTCTCGCCAAAGCACGAGGTCGGAATCCCCACGTGCTGTTCATAGGTGATCTGCACCCGCTGTCCCATCGCGTTCTGCAGCTGCTTCACCACCGCGTCGTCGCGTACGGTGAAGGCGAAGCGCTCCGGAATCGCCCCCGGCATGCTCGACAGCAGGATTTCGCCTTCCCAGGTCTTGCACAGCCAGCCCTTCTTCGAGAATTTCTGCAGGTAGCCCGCTCGTTCGCCTTCCGAATACGACCAGCTCAGCGTGAACCAGGTATACAGCGCGAACAGCACCACGATGGCGGCGAGGGCGGAGAGGAGGAGGGCGGTAGCGCGTTTCGGCATGGTCTTGGGCATGGTATTCAGTCAAGTTGTCAGGATGGCAGCATGGCGGCCGCGCCCATTCTGCCATGGCCGGGGCAAAACGCAAACTCGCTAAGCTGCATGCTCGCGCGCCTCCGTGCGGCGCCGGTAGCGTACCGAGGACCACAGCGACACCAGGATGAAGGCCAGCCCCGACAGCCCGGTGAACCATTCGGGGATGTGGTAGTGGACGCTGGCAAACATGATCACAGCCAGGATGCCGATCGCGTAGTGCGCCCCGTGCTCCAGGAACACGAATTCTTCCAGCGTGCCCTTGTAGACCAGGAACACCGTCATCGAACGCACGAACATGGCGCCGATCGCCAGGCCGAGCATGATGATCACGACGTCGTTGGTGATGGCGAAGGCTCCGATCACGCCGTCGAAGCTGAACGAGGCATCGAGCACCTCGAGGTAGAGGAAGCCGCCGATGCTGCCCTGGGCGATCATCTTGCCCACCGCCGGATCGTCTTCTTCCTTCTCGAGCAGGCCGCTGAGCCATTGCACGCCAATGTAGATCAGCACGCCGGTGACGCCGGCAACCAGCACCGGCAGCTTGCGTTCGACGGGCATCAGGTACATGGCGCCGCAGACCGCCAGCAGGGTCAGCATGATGGCCAGGCCCTCGGTGCCGTACTTGCCCACCTTTTCCTCGATCCAGCCGAGCCAGTGCAGTTCCTTTTCCTCGTCGAACAGGAAGTTCAGGAAAACCAGCATCAGGAAGGCACCGCCGAAGGCCGCCACCTCGGCATGCTTCTCGGTCAGGTGGCGCGAATATTCCCTCGGGTTGTCGATCGCCATGTGCCAGACCTCGACCAGGCCGAGCCCCGTGGCCGCCGAGACGATGACGAGTGGGAATAGCAGGCGCATGCCGAACACGGCCACCAGGATGCCGACCGTGAGGAAGAGCTTGCGCCAGAACTCGTTCCAGCCGCGCAGGACCGAGGCGTTGACGACCGCGTTGTCGAAAGAAAGCGACACTTCCAGTACGCCCAGCACGGCCGTGATCCAGAGCGCCTGCAGCAGTCCCGGCAGCCCGCGGTGCCCGTAGCCCCACCAGCCGGCGACGCCCATCAGGATGACCGTTACCGCGATCGACAACCGGAAATGCCGCATACCGCCCCCTTGTCTATCTCACTTAGTTGAGTGAATATTAGCGTTCCAGGTGCGGCGGCGGCGCTACGGATGTCCTTGATTCATCAAGGTATATGTGTTCCTGTTGGCTTGCTTCTGAGATAATTCCGCCCGGCATCAACTCAGCTTAACAAGCACCTGGATTTCGACATGGATTTTGCATACCTGATAACACCCGTGCTGACCTGGATGGTGGTCGGCCCGATCAAGTTCCTGATTACCAGCGTGCGCCAGCGCCGCTGGGCGTTCAACCTGGTGGGCAACGGCGGCTTCCCCAGCAACCATAGCTCCGTCGTCAGCAGCATGGCCACCCTGATCGCGCTGCGCGAGGGGATCGGCCATCCGGCGTTCGGGGTCGCGGTGACGCTTGCCTTCATCGTGATGATCGACGCGAACAGCCTGCGCCAGCACGTGGGCCGCCAGGCGGCGGCGATCAACAAGCTGGCGTGCGACACTGTCGGGCACATCGTCCTGCGCGAGCGCATGGGCCATACCCTGGTGGAGATCGGCGGCGGCATCGCCACCGGTATCGGGATGGGCTTCCTGATCCACGCCATCTTCGGCTGAAAAAGGGCGCATTTCAGTCCGCCTGAAATGCAGCTCATCGCCAAATACCGCATTTCATCCCTCGATTTCCGCAGTACGCAGAGTAGTCGCTTGAAGTTGGCAGGGCACTACCTGATACTGCGCGCTGGCTGTCTATATCCGGCTTTTACAAAAATAATCACTGAGTCCACTCTCTGGAGAACCAAATGCTGCGCAAAACACTACTCGTCCTTGCCATCGCCTCGGCGCTCGCCGCCTGCAGCAAGGAGGCCAAGGAGCCTGCCAAGCCAGGTCAGGAAACAGCCCAGGCCGGCGCCAAGGATGGCCCCAAGGACAAGCGCCCTACGCAGCTGCAGGTCGCGCCGGAAGACGTGATGACCGTCCAGAGCGACACCCTGAGCAGCGGCCCGGTGGTCACCGGCTCGATCCAGCCGGAACGCAAGGCCGACCTGCGCGCCGAAGTCTCGGCCGTGGTGCTGCAGGTCCTGAAAGAGAATGGCGAGCAGGTCAAGCGTGGCGACGTGCTGGTGCGCCTCGATGAAACCGCGATCCGCGACAGCGTGCTGTCGGCCAACGAGGCCGTGCGCGCTGCCAGCCAGGCTCTGGACCAGGCCAACCGCCAGCTCGAGCGCATGAAGACCCTGCGCGCCTCCGGCATGACCTCGGCCGTCGGCCTGGACGAAGCCGAAGTGCGCCGCAACAGTGCCCAGAGCGAGCTGTCTGCCGCCAAGAGCCGCGCTGCAACCGCACGCCAGATGAGTTCCCGCACCGTCGTGCGTGCGCCGTTCGACGGCATCGTCTCCGAGCGCAAGGTCTCGGCCGGCGACACCGCCAACGTCGGCAAGGAACTGGTCAAGGTGATCGATCCGAACAGCATGCGCTTCGAAGGCCGCGTCTCGGCCGACTCGGTCGGCACCGTGAAGGTCGGCCAGAAGGTCAACTTCCGCGTCAACGGCTATGGCGAGCAGCAGTTCGCCGGCATCGTCAGGCGCATCGACCCGGCCGCCAATGCCGTCACCCGCCAGGTCGAGGTGCTGGTCGAGTTCGCCGACAAGGCCCAGCCGAAGGTGGCCGGCCTGTATGCCGAAGGGCGCATCGACGCCGCCAGCACGAGTGCCCTGATGCTGCCGGAAGCGGCAGTGGTGAAGGCGGGCGACAAGGCCTACACCTGGCGCATCAAGGACAAGACCCTGTCCCAGGTCAACCTGGTGGTCGGCGCCCGCGATCCGCGCACCGGCAACGTCGAGATCAAGCAGGGCCTTGCCGCCGGCGACGTCGTGCTGCGCGCCCCGACCTCGAACCTGAAGGACGGTCAGAAGGTCGAGATGCCGACCGCCCGCGTTGCCAGCGCTGCCGGCAAGGTCGCGGTCCAGGGCAAATAAGGAAAACAACCCATGTTCCTCTCTAATTTCAGTGTCAAGAAACCCGTCGCCACGGTCGTGATGATCGTGGCGATGATGGCCATGGGCCTGCTGGCCCTGTCCAAGCTGAAGGTCAACCAGAACCCGGACGTCGAAGTGCCGATCATTGTGGTCGACATCCCGTATCCGGGCGCCTCGCCGGAGACCGCCGAGCGTGAGATCACCAACCGCATCGAGAAGCAGATGCTGGCGATCCAGGGCGTCACCGAAGTCAATTCCAACTCCTACGAAGGCGGCGCCTCGATCTGGATGGAATTCGACTTCGACCGCAACCTGATCGAAGCCTCCGACGACGTGCGCAACGCGATTGCCGCGGTGCGCTACAAGCTGCCGGTCGAAATGCGCGAACCGATCCTGCGCCGCATCGACCCGGCTTCCGAGCCGGTGATGTCGCTGGCCCTGTCCTCGAGCGCGCAGAGCCATGCGGAAATCTCGCGCTATGCCGAAGACGTGCTGGCGGACAAGTTCCGCGCCATCGACGGCGTCTCGACCGTGAACGTGAACGGCGCCCTGCGCCGCGAACTGTCGGTCCTGCTGCGCGCCGAGAAGATGCGTGAGTTCAACGTGTCGGCCTCGGACGTGACCAACGCCCTGCGCACCCAGAACACCAATGCACCGGTGGGCAAGCTGCGCAGCGAGCTGGACGAAAAGGGCATCCGCCTGGTCGGCCGCATCGAGCGACCCGAGGATTTCTCGCAAGTCGTGGTCAAGCGCAACGGCGACCAGATCGTGCGCCTGAACCAGGTAGCCGAGATCAAGGACGGCTATGCAGACATCAACAGCCTGTCCTTGCGTAGCGGTAAGCCGAACGTCGGCCTGCAGATTTCCCGTTCGCGCGACGCCTCGACCGTGTCGCTGGCCAAGAAGGTGCACGAAGTCGTCAAGGAAGCCAATAAGGAAATGCCGTCGGGCACCCAGCTGGAAGTCGTGCGCGACGGCGGCGAAGACGCCCAGGACAGCCTGAACAACGTGATCGAAGCCCTGGTGCTGGGCGCGATCCTGACCATCTTCGTGGTGTATGCCTTCCTGAACTCCTGGCGTTCGACCCTGATCACCGCGCTGTCGCTGCCGACCTCGGTGCTGGCAGCCTTCATTGCGGTCTGGTTGTGCGGCTTCACCCTGAACTTCATGACCCTGCTCGGCCTGTCGCTGGCGATCGGCGTGCTGATCGACGATGCGATCGTCGTGCGTGAAAACATCGTGCGCCACATGGAACTCGGTTCCGACCGCCGCACCGCCGCTTTGGAGGGCACCGCCGAGATCGGCATGGCCGTGGCCGCGACCACCTTCTCGATCATGGCCGTGTTCATCCCGGTCGCCTTCATGCCGGGCATGTCCGGACAATGGTTCGGTCCCTTCGCACTGACCGTGACCTGCTCGGTGATCGTGTCGCTGTTCATCTCCTTCACCCTCGATCCGATGCTGTCGGCCTACTGGGGCGACCCGGTCGACCACCACAAGATCCAGAAGAAGGGCATCGGCAAAGTGCTGGACCGCTTCAACGTCTGGTTCGATCACCAGGCCGACCGCTACAGCCGCGTGATCGCCTGGGCGCTGCACCACCGCAAGTGGATGGCCGCCATCGCCGTCGCCAGCTTCGTCGGCGCCATCGTCCTGCACGCCAAGTTCGGCGGTTCCAGCTTCCTGCCAAAATCCGACCAGGGCACCCTGATGGTCGAGATCCGCGTCCCGGCCTCGTCGAGCGTGGAGTATTCGCGCCGCAAGGTGGAAGCGGCAGCCGAACTGGCCCGTGCGATCCCGGAAACCAAAGACACCAACAGCAACGTCAACACCGGCGGCGGCCGTATCTACGTCGACATCGGCAAGCGCAGCGAACGCAAGCGCAGCGGTGCCGACATCGCGACCGAACTGCGCGAGAAAGTCGGCCGCCTGGTCGGCGCCGAATACGTCGTCATCGACGACCTGAACGGCGGCGGCAAGCCGGTCCAGATCCAGTTCACCGGCCCGGATTCGCGCAAGCTGATGGAACTGACCACCGCCTACATGGAGAAGCTGCGCCAGGTCCCGGGCGCCGTCGACGTCACCCTGTCGGAGCAGGATCCGAAGAACGAGCTGCAGATCGTGCTCGACCGCGGCCTGGCCAATGCCATGGGCATTTCGATCAACGACGCGGCCCAGTCGCTGCGCGTGGCCTTCGCCGGCATCGAGGTGGGCGACTGGGTCGATCCGAGCAGCGAGACCCGCGACGTCGCCGTCCGTCTGCATCCGGATGACCGCGTCAACACCGACAGCATCGAGCGCCTGCCGATCGCGGTACAGGGCACCGGCATGATGGTGCCGCTGGAGCAGATCGCCAGCATCACCATGGGCAAGGGCCCGGCCGCCATCCGCCACAAGAACGGAGAGCGCATGATCACCGTCTCGGCCAACGCCCAGGGCCGTTCGCCGGGTGAAGTGACCGCCGACGCCATGAAGCTGGCCAAGAGCTTCGACTTCCCGCCGGGCTATGGCCTGCAGCTGGGCGGCGCCGGCCAGGACCAGCAGGAAGTGTTCACCGCGATGGGCATCTCGCTGATCTCGGGTATCGGCCTGATGTACCTGATCCTGGTGATGCAGTTCGGCTCCTTCACCGCACCGATGGGCGTGATGCTGTCGCTGCCGCTGTCGCTGATCGGCGTGGTGCTGGCGCTCTTGATGACCAAGAACACCCTCAACCTGATGAGCCTGATCGGCGTCATCATGCTGATGGGCCTGGTGGCGAAGAACGCGATCCTGCTGCTGGACGCTGCCCGCGCACTGGAAAAAGAAGGCATGGACCGCGAGGACGCGCTGATGCAGGCCGGCCGCAAGCGCCTGCGTCCGATCCTGATGACGACCTTCGCGCTGATCGCCGGCATGCTGCCGGTGGCGCTGGCCCTGGGTGACGCCGGCCAGTTCTACCAGCCGCTGGCCATCGCGATCATCGGCGGTACCATCACCTCGACCTTCCTGACCCTGCTGGTGGTGCCGACCTTCTACGACAGCATCGAGATCGCCCGCGATCGCATGTTCGCGAAGTTCAACCGCCGTGCCGGCCGCTACAACCCGGCACTGGCCTTCCTGGTGACCTTCGTCGAGGCGATCCTGGCACTGACCTTCGTGCGCCTGATCTTCCGCAGCATCATGCGCGCCGGCCGCTTCGTGACCGGACGCAGGGCAGTGCAGCCGGCATAAGCAGGCAGCAGCGAGTATCTGCAAGAGCCAGCCTTCGGGCTGGCTTTTTTTTGCGGGAAGAAGAAGAGGCTGAGACAGCTAGCTCAAGAAACGACAAAGCCAGCCCTGCCGGGCTGGCATCGTCAATACCTCCCGGAGCCCGCTGCGCGGACTCCGTTCCTTGCCTGGCGGATGGCCGATCAGCGGCCGCTGGTCGGCGGTGTGGTGGTGCCGGTGCCGGTAGTGCCGGTAGCGCCCGAAGTGCCCGAGCTTGCGCCGGTGCCGGTCGGCGGAGTCGTGTCGGTACCGGTCGGTGGCGGCGTCGTGGCCGGATCGGTGGTGGTGGCCGGCGGGGTGGTCATGGTCGGATCGGTGGTGGTGCCGGTCGCGCCGGTGGTGCCGGTGCCGGTTGCACCGGTGCCGGTGTCACCCGTGGTGCCGGTGGCGCCCGAGGTGCTGCTCGGCGCGGTGGCCGAAGTGTCCGGCGTCGTGGTCGTGGTGTCGGTCGCCGGCTCGTTCTTGCGGCAGGCGCCCAGCAGGGAGGCCAACACGGCAGCAGTCAGCAGGATTTTTGGTGCTTGAGTCAGTGCTTTCATTGTTTAAACTCCTCGTTCACGTCAATCTTGTGCCGCATTGCCCGGGTGAGGCCTTGGGCGGACTGCGGCGCCAGGTTAGGTCCTCCGAGGGTTCGGAAACCCAGCAGTGGAACCATCAGGGAACCGACGCAATACGCGGCCCCGGTCAGTGCACGAATCCGATCGTCGGATCGCATCCTGTCGTACTCGATTCCGCGCTACGTTGCGGAATGCTGGAGTTCAAGCGTACTGCCCGCTCTCCAGCCCACCGGCGGCTGCCGTATGGTTTGGTTGTCGCCGGCATCTTTGCCGGCGATCTGTTCCAACAGCGCGGGTACCTCCTGCGATATCTCCCGCGCCAGATAACCGAGTGTGCCCATGCGCTCGGCGAGACGCTCGCCGGCCCGCGCATGCAGCGCCACGCCCCAGCAGGCGGCCTGGTCCAGCGGCGCACCGCGGGCGGCCAGGCCGGCGATGATCCCCGCCAGCACGTCGCCGGATCCGGAGATGGCCAGGCCCACGTTGCCGCCTTCATGCTGGTACAACGTTCCATCCGTCGTTGCGATGACAGTACGCGCACCTTTTAATGCGATGACCGCATTCCAGGCGCGCGCCGCGTCCAGCGCGCGCGGATCGGGCAGGGCGCAGATGTCTTCCTTGGCGATGCCGGTCAGGTGGGCCATCTCGCCCGCATGGGGCGTGAGGATCACGGGCCGCTCGAAGCGCCAGGGCATGCCCTGGGGCCAGCTTGCCGGCGGATGCAGCAATGCGCCCATCGCGCAGGCATCGAGTACGATGCTGGTGCCGGCCGCCTCCAGGCCCGGCAGCAGCGCATGCACCAGCGCGGCGGTGGCCGGCTCGTCGCGCATGCCGGGCCCGACCAGCACCGCATCGATGCGCTCGGCGAGCGGATCGAGGCAGGCGACGGCCTCGATGCTGAAGCCATTGCTCGCGTGTTCGCGCAGGCCGATGACGCGCGCCTCGGGCATGGCCAGCGCCACCAGCTGGGCCACGCTCTGCCCGGTGGCGATGGTGAGCTTGCCCGCGCCCGCACGCAGCGCCGCGGTGGCGGCCAGGATGACGGCGCCCGGCATCTCGCAGGAGCCGCCGACGATGAGTACGTGGCCGCGGATTTCCTTGTCGCCTTCGACGGCCGGCATCGGCACCGGCCAGCTGCGCAGCAGGGCTGTGTCGACGTCATGCACGGCAGTGGCGCGAGTCAGGGTAGTCATGGGGAATCAGGCATTCGGTGCGGCAGGCAGGTCCTTGCTGGCGGTGACAGGAGTGCCGGTCGCTTCGAGCGGTGCAACGAAGTTCACCAGGCGCAGGGCCAGGTGCCCGCCCTTGCCGAGATCGGGATCGTATTCGTAGGACGTGACCGAGCAGTTCGGCACGTCGCCGGCGCGGTCGAAATCGAGGATGGTCTTTTCGTCGAGGCGCTCGAACAGGTAGCGGAAGCAATTCACCGTGACCTGGTGCGCGACGATCAGCACGCGCTCGCGGCAGAACTCGCGGTTCAGGGTATCGACCACGCTGCGCAGGCGCAGGATGACGTCGCACCAGCTCTCGCCGCCGGGCGGGCGGAAATAGAACTTGCCGACGTGCTGGCGCTGTTCGTACAGCTCCGGGTGGTGGTGCGCGATGCCGAAGGTGGTGAGGCGGTCGAGGATGCCGAACTCTTTCTCGCGCAGGCGCTCGTCGGATTCGACGACGATCCGGCTGCGCTCGAGGCGTTGCATCAGGATGTTGGCGGTCTCGGCGGCGCGCACATAGGGCGAGTGCAGCACCACGGTCGGCTGCTGCTCGGGCGGCAGGGAGGCAAACCAGGAACCGAGGGCCTGCGACTGGCGCTCGCCCAGCTCGGACAGGGGCACGTCGACGTCGCGATGGGCGATATCGATGCGGTGTCCGGCGGCAGCTTCGGCGAGGTCACGCGCAACGTTGCCGGCGCTCTGACCATGCCTGACCAGCCAGACTTCCTGCGGCCACTTTTGTTCCATCACCAGCCCGTCTTCGATATTGACATGACGGCATCATAGACGGATTCTACGGGCGGAAAGCGCACGATTGCAGGCTTTCCGGACAGGCTCGCCGCAGCGTCGGAACCCTCTTACACAGCTTGCGATTCGCTATCTAAATTGATTTCCGCGTCGCTATGAAACACGCGCAAATCGGTCTGTCCGAGGAGGCGGCTGGTCACCGTTCCGGCCGTGATCGAGCCGCTGACGTTGAGCGCCGTGCGACCCATGTCGATCAATGGTTCCACCGAAATCAGCAGGCCCGCCAGCGCCACCGGCAAGTCCATGGCCGACAGCACGATCAGGGCGGCGAAGGTGGCGCCGCCGCCGACCCCGGCCACGCCGATCGAGCCGAAGGCAACGATCGCGAGCAGCGGCAGCAGGAAGGAGGCGGTGAACGGGTCGATGCCGACGGTCGGCGCGATCATCACCGCCAGCATGGCCGGGTAGATGCCGGCGCAGCCGTTCTGCCCGATGGTGGCGCCGAAGGAGGCGGCGAAGTTGGCGATGCCTTCCGGCGTGCCCAGGCGCGCGGTCTGGGTCGCCACGCTCATCGGGATGCTGCCGGCGCTGGTGCGCGAGGTAAAGGCGAAGGCCAGCACCGGGAAGATCTTGGCGACGAAGCGCAGCGGGTTCAGGCCGCTGCCCGCGACCAGCAGCAGGTGCACGAGGAACATCAGGGCCAGCGCGCAGTAGGAGGCGGCCACAAAACTCGCCAGGCTGAGGATGTCCTGCAGGCTCGAGCCGGCCACCATCTTGGCCATCAGGGCGAACACGCCGAAGGGCGTCAGGCGCAGCACCAGGGTGACCATGCGCATCACGATCACGTGGGCCACGTGCACGAAGTCGCTGAAGGACTGGAACACCTCGGGCTTCTTGCCGGCGATGCCGGTGGCCGAGATGCCGATGAAGATCGAGAACACCACCACCGCGATGGTCGAGGTCTTGCGCGCGCCGGTCATGTCCAGGAAAGGATTGGCCGGGATGAAGGACAGCAGCATGCTCGGCAGCGAAATCTCTTTCGCGGCGGCCAGGTTGCCTTGCAGGTATTCACCGCGCGCCACTTCGGCGGTGGAGGCCGTCAGGCCGACCGCGCTCAGGCCGAATAGCTTGGCCATCAGGATGCCGATCGCGGCCGCCACGATCGTGGTGGCGATCAGGATGCCGATCGTCAGCGTGCTGATGGTGCCGAGCGAGGCCGCATTGCGCAGCTTGAGGATGGCCTGCACGATCGAGACCATGATCAGGGGAATCACGATCATCTGGAGCAACTTCACGTAGCCGCTGCCGACCACGTCCAGCCAGGCATTGGTGCCGGCGACCTCGGGCGAGCCGGCGCCGTAGAAGGCCTGCATCGCCGCCCCCAGCACCACGCCCAGTCCGAGGCCGGTGAACACACGTTTGGTGAACGAGACGTGGTTCGCCTGCAGGCGGTAGAGCAGGACGCAGACGCCCAGTGCGAGCGTCAGGTTGATCAGGACGGGAAAGTTCATCGCGGGTCTTTAAGTGGCTAATGCACTGCGGAAATCAATGCCTGCATTCTATAGGCAAAACGGCATCGCCGTCGGGCTGGCGAATGCACCGACACGGTGCATCCGGCCGGCCTCTGTGGTAGAGCGACCACGGCGCTGCTCATCGACATGATCAGTTCGATCGATATGCGCATGGGATTGCGCAGTTGTTTCTATAATTCAAGTGTATAGAGGCATCTTCGCCGGCCAACACTCCTAGCGAGCCACCATGTTCAAACATCTCACGATCAAAACCCGCCTCGTCTTCGTCATCACCTTCCTCGCCGCCGAACTGGTCGCCGGCGCCGTCATCGGCATCTATAACCTGGGCGTCGCCAACGACGAGCTGAAGAGCTTGCACGACGACCGTGTCGTGCCGATCGGCCAGCTCAGCCGCGTGATGCAGCTGATCACGACCAATCAGCTGCTGGTCGGAAAAGCTGCGGACGCTGCCGACAATGCCCAGCGCGACGCTTTCCTGTCCCAGGTCGAAGCCAATGTGGCTGCGGTGAATACCACCTGGAAGGCATACGAGCAAACCGAACTGACGCCCGAGGAAGCGGCGCTGGTGGCGAAATTCGTCGATGCGCGCAAGTCCTTCCTGGCCCAGGGCCTGCTGCCGGCGGTCGCGGCGGTGCGTGGCGGCGATGCCGCACTGGCCAAGCAGCTGGTGACGGGCGAGATGGCGCGCCGCTTCCAGCCTGTGGGCGAGCTCGGCACTCAGTTGCTCGACCTTCAGGAGCGCGTGGCGCAACAGGAATACGAGCAGTCGCAGGCGAGCTTCCGGACCGTGCGGATGGTCTGCCTGGCCGGTCTCGCATTCGGCCTGCTGATGGCAGCCGTGGTGGGCTGGATGCTGGTGCGCGCGATCGTGCGCCCGATCGAACAGGCCGTCGAGATCGCCGGTGCCGTCGCCGCGGGCGACCTGACCCGGAAGATCGAGGTGAACTCGCAGGACGAGACCGGCCGCCTGTTGCTGGCGCTGCGCGACATGAATACCTCGCTGGTGCAGATCGTCACCCGCGTGCGCGGCGGTACCGACACCATTGCCACCGCCTCCGGCCAGATTGCCGCCGGCAACCTCGACCTGTCCGCGCGTACCGAGCAGCAGGCCGGTTCGCTGGAAGAGACCGCATCCTCGATGGAAGAACTGACCTCGACCGTCAAGCAGAACGCCGACAATGCGCGCCAGGCCAATGCCCTGGCGGCCTCTGCCCAGCAAGTGGCGGGCAAGGGCGGCGCCGTGGTCGAGCAGGTGGTGGCCACGATGGGCGCGATCAACAACTCGGCGACCCGCATCGTGGACATCATCTCGGTCATCGACGGCATCGCTTTCCAGACCAATATCCTGGCGCTGAACGCGGCGGTGGAAGCGGCGCGCGCGGGCGAACAGGGCCGCGGCTTCGCCGTGGTCGCCGGGGAAGTGCGCAACCTCGCCCAGCGCAGCGCTGCGGCAGCCAAGGAGATCAAGGCGCTGATCGACGATTCAGTCGAGAAAGTGCATCACGGTTCGATGCTGGTCGACCAGGCCGGTGCGACCATGGCGGACATCGTGCAGAGCGTCGGCCGCGTGACCGATATCATGGCCGAGATCACGGCCGCGAGTCAGGAGCAGACCGCCGGTATCGAACAGATCAACAGCGCCGTGTCGCAGATGGACGAGGTGACGCAGCAGAACGCGGCGCTGGTCGAGCAGGCTTCGGCGGCGGCGCAGTCGTTGCAGCAGGAAGCGGCGGAGCTGGCGCAGGCGGTCGGGATTTTCAGGCTCGATGCGCAGGCGGCGCCTGTAGTGGCGGCGCGTCCGGCGAAGGCAGCGGGCGCGATTGCGATGAAGCCGCGCAAGGCAGCCGCCCTAGCGCCAGCCCGCAGGGAGGCCGCGACGCGCAAGGCGGAAGCGACCGAAGGCTGGGAAGAGTTCTGATGGCAAGGCCGCGGGCCTGGCGGCCCGCGGCCTCGTTTTTATTCGAGGGCGATGACGATTGCCGCCAGGCCGAGGCAGAGGCTGACGGCAAGGCCGACCCGCTGGCGCAGGCGGCGGCTGTTCGAGACGATGCTCTTTGCGAAAGTGCGCTTCGGCGCGTTTGGATTGCTGCGGTCGACGGTGCCCGGATGGATGCGTGGATGCGAATGCTCGGTGTTCATGATGGCTTCCTGATTTGCCGCCTCCACCGGAGGCTGGCGTTCAATGGGTAGTGTTCAATGCGTGGCGCCCCTGGATGGCGCGACAATGCTGGCGAGTGGCCCGGCGGAAGACGCACTGGGCGCCAGCCGAGCTCAGGCAAGCCGGATAGCGTGCGCGGCCCTATGCACGCGAACTTGCCGCACTGGATGTTATCTATTTTACATCCAGGATTGCTGATGACAAGGGCGTACACGATTGCTTACAATCTCAAGCAATTTCCGTGAAACAACAATATCCCGCTGCCGCTCGCTAAAGTCAAGTGGATGCAGAGGGGCGTAGGGGGAAACCAACACTTACGCTGAGCGGGAGACCGTGAAAACCGGACGGACAGGAATACAATTCGATACAAAAAACTGTCCGAGCATGTTGTTTTTGTATCATTTCAAGCAAGTCTGACTTCGCGGCGATCGAGACCGTTTCGTGATGTCCGCCAAAGACACCTTGCAGGTAGCGGACCCCGCCCTAGACTGGAATGAGCCACGCTGGCCTCGCCAGCGCGCCTGTCCCGTGTCCTGAAGGAGTCATCATGCGCCGCCTCGCCCTACTTAGTGCCATTCCCCTGTTTCTTCTGGCCGCCGATGCCGTGGCCCAGTCACACAGTTACCCTGCCACGAGCTCGTCGATCTCGAGCGTGCAGGTGACCGCCCCGGCCCGCACCGCCAGGGTCTACCAGGAACACCTCGATGCCGTGCGTGGAGCGTACGCCCTGTCGAATGGCTGGCGCATGAAGGTCGGCACGACCGCCAACGGCATCAGTGCACAGATCGACCGGCAGCCGGTCATCCGCCTGGTGGCCGTGTCGCCGGACCGCTTCGTATCGCGCGACGGCAATGTGACGATGGATTTCAACCGCGGCGAGAACGGCGATGACATGCTGATGAGCTACGTCCCGAGCGACCGCCTGGCCGAGGTCATCGTCGTGGGGGCCACCCTGGCCCAGCGCTGAGGCGCCGCACCACGGCCGCCCATGCGGCGGCACACTGTTCTCCCAAAATGATGCGCTGCACAATCACTGTGCGGCGCATCTGCCATTGCACGGTGCATCAGCCATCCGGCCGGTCGCCGCTTCCCTCTGCAGACCTTGCTGGCACGGCGCTTGCATATTGACATTGGCGCAACGAAGCGCACGAGCCCTGCCAGCGCCGGCAGAGCCACCCGGACAACGACGTCTACCCGAACATGAGCAGCTTCATGTGGGGTACGCGTCGCTTTTTTTTGCCTGAACATAAAGGACCGCGATGAAATACCAGAAACTCGAAGCGAAGAGCACCATGCCGCAAGCTGCCGACGGGGTGAGCGTCACGCGCAGGAATTTCATGCAGGGTGCGGGCGTGGCTGCGGGAGCAAGCCTGCTGGGCCTGGCATCGGGTGGCGCCTGGGCCGCCGGTTCGGACAAGCCGGAAAAGGAAGAAATCAGGATCGGCTTCATCCCGCTGACCGATTGCGCGTCGGTCGTGATGGCCTCGGTGCTGGGCCTCGACAAGAAGTACGGCGTCAAGTTCGTGTTGAGCAAGGAGGCTTCCTGGGCCGGCGTGCGCGACAAGCTGGCCAATGGCGAGCTGGACGCCGCCCACGTGCTCTACGGCCTGCTCTACGGCGTGCAGATGGGGATCGGCGGCCAGAAGAAGGACATGGCAGTGCTGATGGGCCTGAACAACAACGGCCAGGCCATCACGCTCTCGAAACAGCTGTCCGACAAGGGGGCGGTCGACGGCGCATCGCTGGCGAAGCTCATGCGCACCGAGAAGCGCGAATACACCTTCGCCCAGACCTTCCCGACCGGCACCCATGCGATGTGGCTGTACTACTGGCTGGCGGCCAACGGCATCAACCCGATGAAGGACGCCAAGGTCATCACCGTGCCGCCGCCCCAGATGGTGGCCAATATGCGGGTCGGGAACATGGATGGCTTCTGCGTGGGCGAGCCCTGGGGCCACCGCGCCATCATGGACAAGGTCGGCATCACGGCCGTCACCACCCAGGACATCTGGCGCGACCACCCGGAGAAAGTGTTGGGCAGCACGCTCGAATTCGCCAGGAAGCATCCGAACACCTGCCGCGCCATGATGGCCGCCATCCTCGAAGCCGGCAAATGGATCGATTCCTCGCTGGCCAACAAGAACAGGATGGCCGAAGTCATCGCCAGCAAGTCCTACGTCAACACCAGCAAGGATGCCATCGACCAGCGCATCATGGGCCGCTACCAGAACGGCCTCGGCAAGACCTGGGACGACCCGAACCACATGAAGTTCTACAACGAGGGCGCGGTCAATTTCCCCTACCTGTCGGACGGCATGTGGTTCATGACCCAGCACCGCCGCTGGGGCTTGCTGAAGGACGACCCGGACTACCTGGCCGTGGCTTCAAGCGTCAACCAGGTCGAGCTGTACAAGGAAGCCGCCACCATGACCAGGACACCGATTCCGAAGAGCCCGCTGCGCAGTTCGAAACTCATGGACGGCGCCGTCTGGGATGGCCGGAATCCGAAAGCCTACGCCGCCTCGTTCAAGATCAAGGTCTGAATCCCATCGTCTGACAAGGAGCTGCCATGAGCGCCATCCTGAGATCCCTCCCCAAGCCGCCGGTCGCCGCGCCGACGGCATCCGCACGTTCGCTGCCGGCACGCAAGCCGGCCGCCGTGGCCGCCCGCGGCGCGCAGCCACTCGCCAGGATCGTCCAGCTGATCCTGCCGCCGCTGCTGGGCATCGCCCTGGTGGTGCTGGCCTGGCACATCATCGCCAGCCGCAATACGGCCTTCCCGACGCCGCAGGCGACCCTGCAGGAAGCCATCGTCCTGTTCGCCGACCCGTTCTACCGCAACAGCCCGAACGACCAGGGCATCGGCTGGAACGTGCTGGCTTCGCTGAAGCGGGTGGCGCTGGGCTTCGGCCTGGCCGCGCTGGTCGGCATCCCGCTCGGCTTCATGATCGGCCGGTTGGCCTTCGTGGGCCGCATGTTCGCGCCCATCATCAGCCTGCTCAAGCCGGTGTCGCCGCTGGCCTGGCTGCCGATCGGCCTGCTGGTGTTCAAGTCGGCCGACCCGGCCGCGATCTGGTCCATCTTCATCTGCTCGATCTGGCCGATGGTCATCAATACCGCTGTCGGCGTGCAGCGCGTGCCGCAGGACTACATGAACGTGGCGCGGGTGCTGAACTTGTCCGAATGGAAGGTCTTGACCAAGATCCTGCTGCCCTCGGCGCTGCCCTACATCCTCACCGGCGTGCGCCTGGCGATCGGCACCGCCTGGCTGGTCATCGTGGCGGCGGAAATGCTCACCGGCGGGGTCGGCATCGGTTTCTGGGTGTGGGACGAGTGGAACAACCTGAACGTGTCGCACATCATCATCGCGATCGTCATCATCGGCGTGGTCGGCCTGCTGCTGGAGCAGGCCCTGGTGGCCCTGGCCCGTGCGCTGACCCACGAACAGACCGCCAACTGAAGGAGGAACGAGCATGAACCATCCGAATCCGAAGTTCATCGACATCAGCGGCGTGGAGATGGCCTTCCACACGAAGAAAGGCGTGTTCCACGCGCTGCAGGGCATCGACCTGGCCGTGCGCAAGGGCGAGTTCATCACCCTGATCGGCCACTCGGGCTGCGGCAAGTCGACCCTGCTCAACCTGATCGCCGGCCTCCTGAAGCCGACCGAGGGCGTGCTGCTGTGCGCCAACCGCGAGATTGCCGGGCCCTCGCCGGAGCGGGCCGTGGTGTTCCAGAACCACTCGCTGCTGCCCTGGCTGACCTGCTACGAGAACATCCATCTCGGGGTGGAGCGGGTGTTCGGCGGGCTTGAATCGCGCGCCCAGCTGCGCCAGCGCACCCAGGCTGCGCTGGCCCTGGTGGGTCTGGCCAGCGCCGAAGGCAAGCGCCCGCACGAGATCTCGGGCGGCATGAAGCAGCGGGTCGGCATCGCCCGCGCGCTGGCGATGGAACCGAAGGTGTTGCTGATGGACGAACCCTTCGGCGCCCTCGATGCGCTGACCCGCGCCCACTTGCAGGACGAGCTGCTCAAGATCGTCGCGGCTACCAAATCCACGGTGGTGATGGTGACGCACGACGTGGACGAGGCGGTGCTGTTGTCGGACCGCATCGTCATGCTGACCAACGGCCCGGCGGCGACCATCGGCGAGATCGTCGAGGTGGAGCTGGAGCGGCCACGCGACCGCGTGGCACTGGCCCAGGATGCGCGCTATACCGAGCATCGCAGGGTGGTGCTGGAGTTCCTGTACCGGAAGCAGGCGCATCCGGCGGCACAAGCGGCCTGAAAACAAAAACGCCAACCCGAAGGTTGGCGTTTTGTTGAAACTTGGTAGGCCGTGCGGGATTCGAACCTGCGACCAACGGATTAAAAGTCCGCTGCTCTACCAGCTGAGCTAACGACCCGAAGAAGCGAGATTATAGGCTGCGCCGCGTTCGCTGTCAAATACCACACAACATCGTAGCGCAGCCTGAGCTTATTTCAGCGAGGCCAGGCGGTCCTTGGCGGTCTTGGCCGCGCTCGACTCCGGATACTTCGAGACCAGCTGCTGCAGCGCCTTCTTGGCGTTCTTGCTGTCCTTCAGCAGGGCGTAGCTGCTGCCGATGTTCAGCATCGCGTCCGGCACCTTGGGGCTGCTGGAGTAGGTCGTGGTCAGCACTTCCTGGGCGGCGATGGCCTTCTTGTAGTCGCCCAGTGCAAAGTAGGCATTGCCCAGCCAGTACTGCGCGTTGGCGGCATAGGCCGAGTCCGGGTAGCGGCGCACGAAGTCCTGCAGCGCGGCGCTGGCGCCCTTGTAGTCGCCGGTCTGGAACAGGGCGGTGGCGCTGTCGTAGGCGCTCTTCTCGGACGGCAGCACCTGGGCGACCTGGCCGTCCACGGTTTCCTGTTGCGGCTCGATCTTCTTGATGCGGGCGTCGAGGTCGGCGTAGAGCTGCTTCTGGCTTTCCTGGGCGCGGGCGATCTGGTTGGCCAGCACTTCGATCTGGCCGCGCAGGCGCGAGATTTCCTGCATGGTCTGCTCGTGCTGGTTCAGCATGTCGAGCTGGACGGTCTTGTCCGACTTGTTCTCGATCTGGGTCTTCAGCTCGCGGGCAACGGCGTCGACCTTGGCGCGCAGCTCGAGGATGGCCTTGCGCGCTTCGTCGTCGTCGAGCAGGCCGGCGGAGGCCTGCAGCGGCATCCAGGCTGCCAGGATCAGGCAGGCAAGACGGGACGGGGACAGTTTCATCATGGTGTTTTCCGATTGCAGAGTAAAAACGGGGCGGATGCAGTCTGCACTGCTGTCCGCCCCGCTGTCAATCAGCCGAGTCTTAAATCTATCAGCTTGATTGCCAGAAGATTACTGATAAACGATGTCTGCGCGGCGGTTTTCAGCCCATGCAGCTTCGTCGCTGCCGGTGGCCTTCGGCTTTTCTTCGCCCAGCGACACGGCTTCCATCTGGTTTTCCGACACGCCCAGCGAGGACATCGCACGACGGACGGCTTCAGCACGCTTCTGGCCCAGGGCCAGGTTGTACTCGGTGCCGCCGCGCTCGTCGGTGTTACCCTGGATCAGGACCTTGCGGCCGGTGTTCTTGGTCAGGTAGCCCGAGTGGTTGGCGACGACCGGCTTGCCGTCTTCGCGCACGACGAAGCTGTCGTAGTCGAAGTAGACGCTGCGGTTGGCCAGCACGCCTTTCGGATCGTTCAGCGGATCGACGCTGCCGGTCTCGACCGGGCGGATTTCGCGTGCCGGTTCAGCCGGGGCTGCGGTCGGGGTCGGGGTCTTTTCGACGACCGGGGTCTCTTGCAGTTTGGTCGACGAGCAAGCGGTCAGCAGGACGGCCGAAGCGATGAGGGCTACTTTCTGGAAGTTGCGCATGGTTTTTCTCCTTGTCTATTAAAGATTTACTGCTATTTACTTCATGAAGGGACCCCAGCTGGGCTCCCGAATGTTTCCCGCATTGGTGGTCAAGCGCTGCTTCACCCGTCCATCCACCGAGACCACGGCGAGCGAGACACGCCCGCCGCCTTTGGTCGCATACATGATGTACTTGCCGTTAGGCGAAAAACTCGGTTCGGTGGCCCCTTCGGCCAGGCGCAGCTCCTGGCCGCTGGCCAGGTCCATCGCGTAAAGAGAAAAACCGCCGCCACGCTGGGAAATCCAGGCCAGTGTCTTGCCGTCCGAAGACACGCGCGGGCTGATGTTGTAATTGCCGTTGAAGGTCACGCGGGTCGGATTGCCGCCGGTGACGCTCATCTTGTAGACCTGCGGACCGCCGCTGCGGTCGCTGGTGAAGTAAATAGTCTGGCCGTCGGCCGAGAACTGGGGCTCGGTATCGATCGACGGGCTGTTGGTCAGGCGGCGGTGGCCGGTGCCATCCGAGTTCACGGTATAGATTTCGGTATTGCCGTCTTTCGACAGGGCGACGGCCAGGGTGCGGCCGTCCGGCGACCAGGCGGGCGCCGAGTTGTTGCCCTTCAGGTTGGAGATCACGTTGCGGCGGCCGGTCATCAGGTCTTGCAGGTAGACCACCGGCTTGCGGTCTTCCATCGAGACGTAGGCGACCTTGGTGCCGTCCGGCGCCCAGGCCGGCGAGATGATCGGCTCGCGGCCGCGCGCGGCCACGACTTCGTTCTCGCCGTCGGCGTCGGCCACGGCCAGGGTGTAGTTGCGGCCGGCGCGGTCTTCCTTGACGTAGGCGATGCGGGTCGAGAAGATGCCGCGCACGCCGGTCAGCTTTTCGTAGACGTCGTCGGCGATGCGGTGGGCCTGCAGGCGGATGTATTTCGGCTGCACTTCGCCGCCCAGCTGCGAGATCTGGGCGCCCTTGACCGTGTCGTGCAGCTTGTAGCGCACCGCGAAGCGGCCGTCCGGACCGCGCGACACGCTGCCGACCACCAGGGCGTCGGCGCCGCTGGCGCGGAAGGCGGCCAGGTCGACGCTGGCGCTGTCGCTGATGACCCGTCCGGCGTCGATGACCTTGAATACGCCGCTGCGCTCGAGGTCGGCACGGATGATGTCGGACACGTCGGCCGGAGCCAGTCCTTCGTCGGCGAAGGCGGCGACCGCGACCGGGATCTGGTTGCTGCCGACACCGGCGATCTCGACCTTGATCTGGGCTTGGGTCGCCGTACCCATCAGCAGGGTGGCGCTAAACAGCAGGTAATGGAGTTTTTTCATAGTCTGTCTTCAGTAGCGATCAGTCGTAGTCTTTCATCGAGAAGTTGACGTCGAGCGTGCGTTCCACCGTGCCGTCTTTCTTCTTCGGGAGCGGGGATGCCTTTTTGATACCATTTTCCACTGCTCTGTCAAACTCAGGCACACCGCTGCTTTTCACCAGGCGCACCGACATGATTTCGCCGGTCGGCAACTGCTCGACCTTGAAGATGGCCTTCGGATTGCCCGGCATCGTGGTGCTGCCGCCATAGGCGGTATTGCTCTTGATCGCGGCGGTGATCGCGGCCACGTAGCCGCTGTCGGCCTTCGGCGCCGTCGATTTCTGGGCGGTGCCGGTCGTGCCCATGGCGCCGACCATGCGCTTGAGTTCGTCTTGGGCCAGCTTCGCGAGCTTGGCGGCTTCGGCCTTTTCGGCTTCCGCCTTTTTCTTGGCTTCGGCGAGCTTGGCGGCTTGCTCTTTCTTTTTCTTCTCCGCCTCTTCCTTCTTGGCGAGTTCCTTCTTTTCCGCTTCCTCTTTCTTTTTCTTTTCCGCGAGTTCCTTGCGTTCCTCTTCCTTGCGCTCGCGTTCCTTCTTCTCGGCCAGCTCGCGTTTTTCCAGTTCCTTGCGCTCTTTCTCGCGCTGCAGGTTGATGTCCGGCGGCGTCGGCGCGGGACGTTCCACCGGCGGCGGTTCGACCGGACGCGGCGGCGGAGCGGGCTCGGGTTCGGGTTCCGGCTCGGGTGCCGGTGGGGGCGGGAGGGTCGGCGCGGCGGCGCTCTGGACCGACATGTCCCAGACTTCGGCCTCGACCGCGACCGGTTCGTTGCTCTGCCAGCTGATGCCGAACCACAGGAAGAAGATCAGGACGGCGTGCACGGCCACTGCCAGCAGGAAGGCTGGCATGCGGCTCGGTTCTGGCGGCACCTGGTAGGGCGCGCCGGCGGTAGCAGGCTGAGGGGCGGGCTTCAATGCGGCTGACATATCACTTGGTGGCAAGTCCCACCCGGTTAATGCCCATCTTCTTCGCTTCCGAAATCAGCTGGATCACGTCATCGTATTTGCTGTCGCGGTCGCCTTCAATCAAGACCGGGTAGTCCGGATTCTCCTCGTGCAGGGCGCGCAGGCGTTCGAGCAGGGCGGTGCGGTCGGCCACTTCTTCCGACGCGAGCTTCTGCTTGCCGCCGACGCCGATCGACAGCTTGTTGTCCGGCTGGACCGAGATCCGGATATAGGTGTCCGGCGGCAGCGCCGACTTTTCGGCGCTCGGCAGGTTGACGACGCTCGGCGCTTCGTTGGCCGGCACCGCCATGAAGATGATGAGCAGCACCAGCATCACGTCGATGTAGGGCACGACGTTGATCTCGGATTTGAACTTGCGTTTGCGTCCGCCGCGCAGGCTGCTGCTGGAAAAGGCCATCCTGTCCTCCGTCTCAGCGCGCCTGGCGCTGCAGGATGTTCGAGAATTCTTCGACGAAGCTCTCGAAGCGGATCGCCAGGCGGTCGATGTCGTGGGTGAAGCGGTTGTACGCCACCACCGCCGGGATCGCGGCGAACAGGCCGATCGCGGTGGCGATCAGGGCTTCGGCGATGCCGGGCGCGACCACTGCCAGCGTCGCCTGCTGCACGCTGGCCAGGCCGCGGAAGGAGTTCATGATGCCCCACACGGTGCCGAGCAGGCCGATGTAGGGCGAGACCGAACCGACCGAGGCCAGGAAGTTCAGGTGGATGTCGAGGGCGTCGAGTTCGCGCTGGAAGGCGGCGCGCATGGCGCGGCGCGAGCCGTCCAGCACCGGACCCATGTCCGCGACGTCGCGCGCGGCCTGCTTGCCCTTGATGAATTCGCCCATGCCGGATTCGAAGATGCGTGCCAGCGGACCGCTCTGGTCGCGCTGGGCGCTGGCGCTCTGGTGCAGGGTGTGCAGGTTGCCGCCGGCCCAGAAGCTGCGCTCGAACTGCTCGGTTTGGCTACGTGCGGCGCGCAGCGCGAACACCTTGCGGAAGATATAGGTCCAGCTCACGATCGAGAGGATCAGCAACAGGGCCATGATCAACTGCACCAGCGGGTGGGCATTGAAGATCAGGGCGGTCAACGAAAGGTCTGGGGTCTCGGTCATCGGTAAGGCTTCTGTTGTCGGATTATTCAGGCGCTCGTTTATGCGGCGCGCATTTTATCAGCAGCATGGTCTGGAAGCGAACGTGGCCGCATGGTCGCGATGTCGACACAGCCGACCTTGACGCTGGCACTGGTCAGCAGCAGCTCGCCTTTCCAGGCCTGCTGGGCGAACTGGACCGATGCGCGGCCGAGCTTTTCGACCGTGGTGCGGATGGTCAGCACATCGTCCAGCCGGGCCGGCGCATGGTAGTCCAGGGAGGCGCTCTTGACGACGAAAGCGCTGCCGTCCGCGTCCAGCAATTCCTGCTGGCCGACGCCGGCCGCACGCAGCCATTCGGTGCGCGCACGTTCGAAGAATTTCAGGTAATTGGCGTAAAACACGATGCCACCGGCGTCGGTATCTTCGTAATAGACCCTGACTGTCCAGTCAAAAGCTGAAGGCATTTCCCCTGCCATTAATTTTAAATAGGAAACATTTTACGCGATTTTGCCCTCCCTATGTACGCTTGCGAACATAGGGGAGGGAAAAGGTCGGGCGTGCCTTTCGCTAAAGGCAGCTACGGTGCGCAGTAGTAGACGTGAAACATAGCCGAAAGGCCAATTACTGTAACACTTTCTCACAATTGCAGAGCGCGCGATACAGGTGGTAAATACAGTGAAAATCAGCCGCGCTTGATCGTGAACGGCGAGAATCCCTGGCAGGTCGGCATCAGTTCGATGCTGTTGACGTTGACGTGGGGCGGCAGGGTCGCGATCCAGTAGGCCGTGTTCGCGATGTCCTCGGCCGTGAGCGGCTGCGTGCCTTCATACACCTTGGCCGCGGCCGCGTCGTCGCCCTTGAAGCGCACGTTCGAGAACTCGGTGCCGCCGCACAGGCCGGGCGCCAGGTTGGTCGCGCGCACGCCGGTGCCGACCAGGTCGGCGCGCAGGTTCAGGGTGAACTGCTCGACGAAGGCCTTGGTCGCGCCATACACGTTCCCGCCCGGGTAAGGGTAATGGCCCGCCACCGAACCCAGGTTGATCACCAGGCCGCTGCCGCGTGTCACCATCGCCGGCAGTACGGCGCGGGTCATGGTCACCAGGCCCTGGCAGTTGGTGGCGATCATGGTGTCCCAGTCTTCCAGCGGCACTTCGTGGGCCGGCTTGGTGTTCAGCGCCAGGCCGGCATTGTTGACGAGCACGTCGATGTCGCGCCAGCCTTCCGGCAGGCCGGCCAGGGCGGCCTCGATCGAGGCCCGGCTGGTGACGTCCAGCGTGACCGGCAGGGCGGCGTCGCCCAGTTCGCGCGCCAGTTCGGCGATGCGCTCGGTGCGGCGCGCGGCCAGGATGGCACGGTGGCCGTTGCGGACGAAAATGCGGGCCATCGCGGCGCCGAAGCCGGCCGAAGCGCCGGTGATGAAGACGATCATGGTGAGTCCTGAGGGCGGTGGATCTGAAAATTGTAGCCGAAGTGGCTACAAGTCTGCTGACGCCGGTTTGCCAGGCTGCTGGCTTGTTAAGAAGACAGCTGTTTCCTTGCCCTAAGGGGCCCGGATCACATACAATCTTCTCATTTACGTCTCACGTAACTGGCGAAACACCGTGCGCCGCGCCTTCCGCGTCGCGCCCGGCAAAGGTGGACACCCACCGGGGAACGTGAGATGCCACTCGCCGTTCGCCTGGGCAGCCACCAACTGGTACGTGACGTATCGCGGGCTGCCTGTGCGCCTGCCGGTCCCGCCGCTTACGCGCTGCCCGTTGCCTGGTATTTCTCTCGATTGGAGTTTTACATGTTTGCCAAAGATCATACGCTTTCCAATATCGACCCGGAACTGTGGGATGCCATCCAAAAAGAAAACGTTCGCCAGCAAGACCACATCGAACTGATCGCATCCGAGAACTACACCTCGCCGGCCGTGATGGAAGCGCAGGGCTCGCAGCTGACCAACAAGTACGCCGAAGGCTATCCGGGCAAGCGCTACTACGGCGGTTGCGAATACGTCGACGTCGCCGAGCAGCTGGCGATCGACCGCCTGAAGCAACTGTTCGGCGCTGAAGCCGCCAACGTGCAGCCGAACTCGGGCTCGCAGGCCAACCAGGGCGTGTTCTTCGCCATGCTCAAGCCTGGCGACACCATCATGGGCATGTCGCTGGCCGAAGGCGGTCACCTGACCCACGGCATGGCGCTGAACATGTCGGGCAAATGGTTCAACGTCGTGTCCTACGGCCTGACCGAGCAGGAAGACATCGATTACGAGGCCATGGAACGCCTGGCGCGCGAGCACAAGCCGAAGATGATCATCGCCGGCGCCTCCGCCTTCGCGCTGCGCATCGACTTCGAGCGCTTCGCCCGCATCGCCAAGGAAGTCGGCGCCTACTTCATGGTCGACATGGCCCACTACGCCGGCCTGATCGCCGCGGGCGAATACCCGAACCCGGTGCCGCATGCCGACTTCGTCACCTCGACCACGCACAAGTCGCTGCGCGGCCCGCGCGGTGGCATCATCCTGATGAAGGCCGAGTTCGAGAAGCAGATCAATTCCGCGATCTTCCCGGGCATCCAGGGCGGTCCGCTGATGCACGTCATCGCCGGCAAGGCCGTGGCCTTCAAGGAAGCGCTGTCGCCGGAATTCAAGGAATACCAGAAGCAGGTGGTCAAGAACGCCGCCGCCCTGGCCAACACCCTGACCGAGCGCGGCCTGCGCATCGTCTCGGGCCGTACCGAGTCGCACGTGATGCTGGTCGACCTGCGTTCGAAAGGCCTGACCGGCAAGGAAGCGGAAGCGATCCTGGGCCAGGCACACATGACCTGCAACAAGAACGGTATCCCGAACGACCCGCAGAAGCCTTTCGTCACCTCGGGCATCCGCCTCGGCAGCCCGGCCTTCACCACCCGCGGCTTCAAGGAAGAAGACGCGGTCAAGGTGGGCCACCTGATCGCCGACGTGCTGGACAATCCGCACGACGCCGCGACCATCGAGCGCGTCAAGGCGGAAGTGAAGCAGCTGACCGACAAGTATCCGGTCTACGCGAAGTAAGGCAACCTGGGGCCGCTTCTGAAGCGGCCCATTTTCAGTAGCATCCGGCGCCCATGAAATGTCCGTTCTGCCAGCATGAAGATACCCAGGTCCTCGACACCCGCGTGTCCGAGGAAGGGGACGCCATCCGCCGGCGCCGGCGCTGCGCGAAGTGCGACAAGCGCTTCACCACCTACGAGCGCATCGAGCTGTCGATGCCGATCATCGTCAAGAAGAACGGCAGCCGCACCGAGTTCTCGTCCAACAAGCTGCGCGGCAGCCTGATGCTGGCGCTGCGCAAGCGCCCGGTCGCCGCCGAGGCCATCGACACCGCGGTCGCCACCATCGAAGAAAAGCTCCTGACCAGCGGCCGCCGCGAGGTCGACACCGGCTACGTCGGCGAGCTGGTGATGCACGAACTCAAGCGGCTCGACAAGATCGCCTACATCCGCTTCGCCTCGGTCTACAAGAATTTCGAAGACCTGGCCGAGTTCCAGGAAGCGCTGGCCGAAGTCGGCCACCCTCGCAAGTAAACCGCACTCTCAGCAGTTCCCCTGACACGATTGCGCCAGCTCAGGGCTGGCCGGCGCTCGCCTGATAACTTCGCAGCTCGCAGTCGACCGGGAGGGCATGTGGGGGCAAGAATGGGGGGATTCACGCTGGCCGAGGTGCTGGTCGCGCTGTTCGTGCTGGCCATCGGCATCGTCGGCGCCGGGGCGACCCAGCTGACGGCCGAACGCACGCGCCAGCAGTCGGCGCTGCTGTCCGAAGCGGCGCAGCTGGCGGCCTCGCTGGCGGCGCGCATGCAGGTCAATCCTGCGGTGGCCGGCCTGCCCGACGGCACCAATCCCTACCTCGCCTTCGGCTATGACGCGGCCGGCGGCCCGCCGGAGGGCGGCGGCAGCTGCTACGGCGCCGCCGCTTGCACCCCGGCCCAGCTCGCCGAGTCCGACCTGCATGACATCCGCCAGGCGCTGCACGCCCACTTCCCGCGCGGCCGCATCGCCGTGTGCCGCGACGGCTCGCCCTGGGACAGCGCCACCCGCCGCTTTCGCTGGAGCTGCGACGGCAACGCCCGCGCGCTGCCGGTCGTCAAGCTGGGCTGGCAGGGCACGGGCGATGCGCCCGGCTACGTGGCGGTGATCCGATGATTTTCCAACGAGGCATGTCGCTGGTCGAGCTGCTGGTCGCCATGACGGTCGGCCTGGGCGTGCTGCTCGGCGCGGCCGGCCTGTTCATCTGGGCCAACCGGGCCTTTGCCGCCCAGCTGGAGACGGCCGCGATGGACGACGCCGGACGCTATGCCCTGGAAGCGATCGCCAGGGCGGTGCGGCAGGCGGCGGCAGCCGACTGGGAAGGCGCCAGTACCGGACCGGATCCCGCTGCGCCGGCGCGCCTGGCCGGGCTCGATGCCAGCAGCGTGCACCGGACCGCCTTCGGCATCGACAACGCATCCGCCGCTGCCGCCGATGTGGTGAACGGCAGCGACGTGCTGGCCGTCCGTTTCCCGGGCACGGGCGCGGCGCCGAATGGCGACGGCACCAGCCTCGATTGCGCCGGCTTCAGCGTGCACCGCGACGAGGAAGGCTGGAGCATCTTCTACGTCGCCCGCAACGCCCAGGGCGATGCCGAGCTGCGCTGCAAGTACCGGGGCGCCGGCGCGTGGTCGGCGGACGCGGTGGTCGGCGCGGTCGACAGCTTCCAGGTGCTGTACGGACTCGACGCGGATGCCGACGGGGCGCCGGAGCGTTACGTCAACGCCAGCGCCCTGGCCGGACTGGACGCCGGGCTCGCGCTCGCCGGCGCGACTGCCGCCGAGCGCGCGGCGGACCTGCGCCGGCGCACCCACTGGAAGAAGATCGTGAGCGTACGGGTGGCGCTCTTGCTGCATGGTCCAGTCAGCCGGATCGGGACGGCGGGCGATGCCGTCTACGCGTTGTTCGGGCGCGGCTACGGCGAGCTGGCCGGTGCGGACGATGCCGGCACGCGCCTGCGGGAGGCAGCCCTGTCCGCCGGCGCCGCGCCGCGCTACCGCAAGGTATTCGGCACCACGATCGCGCTGCCGGTGCGCATGCGCTGAGGGCGGCATGATGGCATCCACCCGGCGTTCCAGGCAGCGGAAGGAGGAGCGTGGCGTCGCGCTGCTGACGGCGCTGCTGTTGATGCTGGCCGTCCTGATGACCAGCATTGCCGCGGCGCGCACGGCGATCAGCGGTGCGCGGGCGGCCGGGCATGAGCGCGACCGCATGCTGGCATTGCAGGGCGCGATGGCCGCGCTGGCGGACGCCGAACACGACATCGAAGGCGGGAGCGACCCCGGGTCGGCGCGCGCTGCCGCCTTGGCGAACGGGGCGGTGGCGGCATTCGCGGACGGCTGTCGCGGCGGCGCCCCCTATGAGGGCCTGTGCGAATACGCGCCGGATGCCGGCACCATCTTCGCCGCGCTGGCGGACGAGGCCGGGCCGGCGGTCGTCCTCGGCAGCTTCACGGGCGCCCATATCCCGGCAGGCGAGGGCGGACTGGCGGCCCAGGCGCCGCGCTACCTCATCGAGCGCATGCCGTCCGCATCCGGATCGCTGCTGTACCGGGTGAGCGCGCTCGGCTTCGGCAGTGCGGCGACGACCCAGGTGGCGCTGCAGGCCTACTACCTGAAGCTGCCCGCTGCTGGTACACCGGGCGGGCCCGGCATCCGCGTCGGCTGGCGCGAAATCGGCAATTGGCGGGAGGGAAGATGAGGACACAGCGCGGATTCACACTGGTCGAGCTGCTGGTCGTGCTGGCGATCGTCTCGATCCTGACGGCCTTCGCCTACCCGAACTACTCCCGCCATGTGGTCAAGAGCCGGCGTGTCCAGGCGCAGCTGGCGCTGGTCGATACCATGCAGAAGCAGGAACAGTACCGCGCGCTGCACCACACCTATGCCGCCTTCTCCGCGGCGTCCACGGATGCCGACAGCCGCCAGTTCCGCTGGTGGATCGGGGCGCAGCCGGGCGACAGCGCGTACGAGCTCGACGGGCGTGCCTGCGCGGGACAGCTCATCAGCCAGTGCATCGAACTGCGCGCCCGGCCGGGCACCGCGAACGTCGACACCGGTTTCAGCGATCCCGACTGCGGCGTCCTGAGCCTTGCCAGCAGCGGGGCGCAGGGCGCGAGCGGGGCGGCGCCGCGCTGCTGGCCATGAGGCGCAGCCCGCCCAGGGGCGCCACGCTGGCGGAACTAGCCGTGGTGCTCGCCGTTGCCGCCGTGCTGTTTGCCGTCGCTGCGCCAGACCTGGGTGCGCTCGTGCGCGCCCAGCAGCTGAAAGCCGCCGCCGGCGAGCTGCGCGACGCCATCCTGCATGCGCGGGCGCAAGCCATTGCCCGCCAGGAAAAAGTCAAGCTGATGCCGCGCGACCCGCTCGGCGCCGACTGGACGCAGGGCTGGACGGTGTTCATCGACCGCGACGGCGACCGCCAGCCGGGCGCGCCTGACGAGCTGCTGGCCATCCACGGGCCCTTGCCGCAAGGCATGCGGATCGGCTTTTCCTTCACCAGCTCAGCGCCGCCCCAGTACATCGCCTACAATGGCGCCGGACGCAGCTGCAGCGACACCAGCAGCGCCGCAGCGCGGCTCGGCACCCTGTCGCTGTTCCACGGCGGACAGACCCGCCGTATTAAAATCAATATGCTCGGGCGCGTACGGCTGTGCAATCCGGCGCGCGACGCGGGCTGCGAGGGCAGTGAAGCGCCGCCCTGAACTGGACAGCGGAACAGAAGACTTTGGCACACGACACGGCACAGATCCTCAACGATACCCACGGCATGGCGCTGGCACTCGCCTGGGCCGCGAAAGGCATGTTCATCACCGCGCCGAATCCCCGGATCGGCTGCGTGATCGTGCGCGACGGCGTCGTCATCGGCGCCGGCCACACCCAGCCTGCCGGGCAGGCGCATGCCGAGATCCAGGCCCTGCGCGACGCCCAGGCACGCGGCAAGGACGTACGCGGCGCCACCGCCTACGTCACGCTGGAGCCGTGCAGCCATTACGGGCGCACGCCGCCCTGCTCGGACGCGCTGGTGCAGGCCGGCCTCGGGCGCGTGGTGGCGGCCATGACCGACCCCAATCCGCTGGTCGCCGGGCGCGGCCTGGCCCAGCTGGAGGCGGCCGGCATCGCGGTGACCTCGGGCGTGCTGGCCGACCAGGCCCATGAACTCAACATCGGCTTCTTCTCGCGCATGCGGCGCGGCCTGCCCTGGGTGCGCCTGAAGCTCGCGGCCAGCCTGGACGGCGCCACCGCACTGGCCGGCGGCGAGAGCCAGTGGATCACCGGGCCCGAGGCGCGCGCCGACGGCCATGCCTGGCGCGCCCGCGCGCAGGTGATCCTGACCGGCATCGGCACGGTCAAGGCCGACGACCCGCAACTGAACGTACGCGGCATCGACACGCCCATGCAGCCGCGCCGCGTGATCGTCGACAGCCGGCTCGAGATTCCATTCTCGGCGCGCATCCTGCAGGGCGAGCCGTGCTGGGTCGTGGCCGCCGTCGAGCTGCCCGAGAAGGCGGCGGCGCTGCGCGCGGCCGGCCATGAAGTCCTGGTGCTGCCGAATGCGCAGGGCAAGGTCGACCTGCCGGCCCTGCTGCGCGAACTCGGGCGCCGCGAGATCAACGAAGTGCACGTGGAAGCCGGGTCGAAACTGAATGCCTCGCTGGTGCGCGAAGACTGCGTCGACGAGCTGCTGGTCTACCTGGCGCCGAACCTGATCGGGCCGGGGCAGGGCATGTTCGAACTGCCGCCGCTGGCGCGCCTGGCCGACAAGCGCCGGCTGCGCTTCCACGACCTGGCCCGGGTCGGCGACGACATCCGCATCCTGGCCCGCTTCATCCAACCTGACACCAACACTGAGGAATAAGCTCCTATGTTTACTGGAATCGTCGCCGCCGTCGGCAACATCACCTCGGTCACCCCCCTGGAGGGTGGCTCGTTCGCGGGCGTGCGCCTGGAAGTCGACGCCGGCCCGCTGGCGCTGGCCGACGTCGCGCTGGGCGACTCGATCGCCATCAACGGCGCCTGCATGACCGTCGTGGCCAAGACCGACAAGGCCTTCACCGTGGACGTCTCGCGCGAAAGCCTGAACAAGACCGTGGGGCTGGAAGCCACCGGCGAAGTCAACCTGGAAAAGGCATTGACCCTGGCCGAGCGCCTGGGCGGCCACCTGGTGTCCGGCCACGTGGACGGGCTGGGCGTGGTGCACAGCTTCGAGCCGGTCGGCGAATCGCGCGAACTGGTCATCGACGCGCCCTGGGAACTGGCGAAGTTCCTGGCCTATAAAGGGTCGGTGGTCGTCAACGGCGTGTCGCTGACGGTGAACCGCGTGGAAGACATCGCTGGGGATGGGGACAAGCTGTGCCGCTTCTCGATCAACCTGATTCCGCACACGATCGAGGTGACCACGCTGAAGCACCTGAAAGCCGGATCGAAGGTCAACCTGGAGATCGACCTGATTGCGCGCTACGTGGAGCGCATGCTGTCCGCAAAAGGGTGATTCATACGGCGGTCGGCATTGCCGACCACATGGCATTCAACCGCCCGGTACCGCGGTCTTGGCGCTGGACACCGCCACCGTCTCCACCGCCTGTGCCTTCTCCGGATTCAACACTACCTGCACGTAATTCTGCTCATTGAAGTAGCGCCGCGCCGCAATACGGATATCTTCCGCCGACAGCGCCTGCACCTGCTTCTCGACTTGCAGGATCGCTCCCGGATCGGTCCCTTCACTGAGCGCCGTCTGCAGATGCCCCAGCCAGTAACCGTTCTCGCGCAGCGAGCGGCGGTGATTCTGGATCCAGTTGCTCTTCACTTTCTCCAGGTCGGCCGCTTCCGGCCCCTCGAGCTGCAGCTTCTTGATTTCGGCAAAGGTCGCGGCGATCACCTTGTCCACGTGTTCCGGCCCGGTCGGCAGGGTCACGCCGATGGAGTAGTTCCCGTAGGGGATCTTGCTGAGCACGCCGGAGGCGCCGCCGCCGTAGATCAGCGCCATCTTCTCGCGCAGCACGTCGATGATGCGCAGGTTTACCACTTCGAGCAGGGCCGACAGGCGCAGCTGCTCGGCTTCGGTGAACTCGGCCTGGCCGGTGAAGGTCAGCGAGATCGTGCTCTTCGGCTCAGAACCGCTGCGCACCTCGCGCTTGACCACCCCCGTCGCCGGACGCAGGCCGACGTCGCGGAAAGCCACGGTGAGCTCGGGCGTGGGCAGGCTGCCGAGGTAGGCCGCCAGCAGCGGCTTGATCGCGGCCGTATCGAAACTGCCGACCAGGATGAAAGTCAGGTCGCGGGCGCTGGAGAAGCGCTGGCGGAAGATGTCGATGCTGCGGTCGAGGTCGATCTGCTCGTACTCTTCGGCCTTGAGCGTGCGCGGCGCCCGCGGGTGGTTGTTGTACAGCGCCGCCATCACCGCGTCGCCGAAGCGTGCACCGGGCTGGGCGGTCTGGTTGCGGGCCTGCTCGGCCTGTTTGCCGACGTAGGAGCGGAACAGGTCTTCGTCGCGCCGCACGCCGTGGAACTTCAGCCAGGTGAGCTGCAGCATGGTCTCGATGTCGGTCGCGCCCGAGGCGCCCACCACCACGTCGGTGTAGTTGGCCAGGCCGACGTTCACCTGCGCCGCCTTGCCGGCCAGGATCTTGCGCATGTCGAGCGGGCTGAAGTCCTTCACGCCCATGCTGGCCACGATCGCATTCGCGAAACGCGCGTTCAGGATGTCCTGGTCGCTGAACAGGCTCTGGCCGCCGAAGCGGGCCGCGCTCATCATGACCTGGTCGTTGCGGAAGTCGGTCGGTTTCAGGATCACCTTGACGCCGTTCGACAGCACCAGGTGGGTCAGGCCGAGCGCCTTGTCATGCGACTCGGCGACGATACGGCCGGGTGTCGGCGGGCGCTCCATCAGGCGCGCCGCGACGGCTTTCTCGTCGTGCGGGCGCAGCTCGGCGCGCTGGGCCGCCGCCACCGCCGCCAGCAGCTGGGCGCCCTGCGGCGTCTCGGGGCGGGTCACGCCGGTGTACAGCACCAGCTTGCCGGACTCCAGCGGGATGGTGCGGCGCGCATAGGCGTTGAGTTCATCGAGCGTGATGCCGGGCACCAGCTGCTTCACGTAGCGGTATTCGGTGTCGATGCCGGGAATCGCTTCCTGCTGCAGGAAGTTGCGGATGTATTCGGCGGCATAGGTGCCCGAGTCGCTCTTGGCGCGCTCGTTCCAGGCCTGCTCGTAGTCGCGCATCAGGCTTTTCTTGACGCGCTCGAGTTCCGCGGCGCTGAAGCCGTGGCGGCGGGCGCGCTCGTTTTCTTCGACCAGGGCGGTGAGCGCCGCCTCGGCGCCGCGCGGACCCAGCGCGGCCGAGGCGTTGTAGGAACGATAGCGCGGGGTCAGCTTGCCGAGCGAGCTGCTGGCGCCCATGAAGGGCGGCTCCGGCAACTGGGACAGCTCCCCCAGGCGCTGGTTGAGCATGGCGGAAAACATGGCCTGCACCAGGTCGTCGCGGTAGGCGCGGATGGTGCCCGCCTCGACCACAGGCTGGACCGGGTAGCGGATCAGCACCGCATTGCCGGTCGCTTCCTGGTCGGTGACCACCAGTGCCTCGGTGGCCTGGCGCGCCGGGATCTCGGCATAGGGGCGGGGACGCGCCGGCTTCGGGTTCTTGAGATGCGCGAAATGCGCCTTTACGAGCTTTTCGGCGCGCGCCGGGTCGATGTCGCCGACCACCACGACCGCCATCAGGTCGGGGCGGTACCAGTCGCGGTAAAAGCGCGTCAGGGCTTCGGGCTTGAAGTTGCGCAGCACGTCTTCGGTGCCGATCGGCAGGCGCTCGGCGTAGCGCGAGCCATTGAAGATCGCCGGCATGATCTGCTTGCCCATGCGGTCCGAGGCGCCTTTGCCGAGGCGCAGCTCTTCGAGCACGATGCCGCGCTCCTTGTCGATGTCTTCCGGGTCGAAGCGCAGGCCGTGGGCCCAGTCTTCGAGTACCTGGAAGGCCTTGGCCACGTGTTCCTGCTTGTCGGTCGGGATCGGCAGGATGTAGACGGTTTCGTCGAAGGACGTATAGGCGTTCAGGTCGGCGCCGTAGCCGACGCCGATCGTCTGCAGGTAGGACACCAGCTCGTGCTTGCGGAAGTTGGTCGAGCCGTTGAAGGCCATGTGCTCGACGAAGTGGGCCAGGCCGCGCTGGTCCTCGTCCTCGAGGATGGAGCCGGCCTTGACCACGAGACGCAGTTCGAGCTTGCGCTCGGGACGGGCATTGCGCTGGATGTAGTAGGTGAGGCCGTTGGCCAGCTTGCCCACCTTGACTTGCGGGCCGATCGGAATCGGCGCGTCCAGGCGCAACGGTGCCGCGTCGCGCGGCGCGGCGCTGGCGCTGCCGGCCAGCGATTGCGCGCACAGCAGCGCGGCCAGGCACAGGCCGCGCACGAAATTGTTGCTCATCTGGGATCCGATTCTAAGGACGAGCAGGCATTCTACCGCGCATGGCGGTAGATACTGTTGCGCTGTCGTGTATGTATGTCAAACCGCGACACGCCCCTTGGCAAGCAGCTGCGCCATTTCCTGGGCCGGCACCGGGCGGCTGTACAGATAGCCCTGCATCACGTCGCAGCCGATCAGGCCCAGGAAGTCGCGCTGGCCGACCGTCTCCACGCCCTCGGCCACGACCGACAGCGACAGGCCCTGGGCCAGCGCGATGGTGGCCTGGGCGATGGCGGCGCTGCGCTGCTCGGTGGTGATGTTGCGCACAAAAGTCTGGTCGATCTTGAGCTTGTCGAGCGGGAAGCGCGACAGGTAGCCGAGCGAGGCATAGCCGGTGCCGAAGTCGTCCAGCGACAGCGACACGCCCATGGCGCGCAGCTCGGCCATCTGCCCCTCGGCGGCGGCGCTGTCGCCCAGCATCACGCTCTCGGTCAGCTCCACCTCCAGGTAGCGCGGCGCGAGGCCGCTGTCGGCCAGGGCCTGGCGCACGATGCCGCTCACCGAGCCGGCCTTGAACTGGCTGGCCGAGACGTTGACGGCCACCCGCACCGGCGGCAGGCCGGCGTTTTGCCAGGCCTTGTTCTGGAAGCAGGCCTGGCGGATCACCCACTCGCCGATCGGGTGGATCAGGCCGGTGTCCTCGGCCAGTGGGATGAAGTCGCCCGGCGGTACCACGCCGATCTCGTCGCTGCGCCAGCGCAGCAGCGCTTCCATGCCGACCACGCTGCCGTCGATGCGCGACACCTGCGGCTGGTAGTGCAGGGCCAGCTCCTCGCGCTCGATGGCGCGCCGCAGGCGCGTCTCCAGCGCCAGCCAGCGCAGCGCCTGGGCATTCATTTCGCCCTTGAAGAAGCGGAAGCCGTTGCGTCCCGCGCCCTTCATGTCGGTCAGCGCGGCATCGGCGGCCTTGAGCAGGTCGCCGGGCGCATTGCCGTCGCGCGGGAAGATGCTGATGCCGACGCTGCCGGTAACCACCACGTCGTGCCCGCCCACCTGGTGCGGCTGGGCGATGGCGTCGATCAGGCGGCGCGCGGCCAGGATGATGTCGTCGGTGTCCTTGCAATTGGTGAGCAGCAGGACGAATTCGTCGCCGGACAGGCGTGCCAGGGTGTTGGTCGGGCCGGCGATCTCGCCGACCCGGCGCGCCACCTCGCGCAGCACCGCGTCGCCCGCGGCGTGGCCGAGGCTGTCGTTGATGCGCGAGAGGCGGTCGACATTGAACAGGAGCAGGGCGAGCTGGCCGTCGCCCAGGCGCGCGGAGGCCATCGCCTGCTGCAGGCGGTCGTTGAACAGCGAACGGTTCGGCAGCAGCGTGAGCGCGTCGTGGTTGGACAGGAAGTCGAGCTGGTGGTGCGCGGCCTTGAGGGCCGACAGGTCGGTCGAGACCGAAACGTAGGCGGTCAGCTTGCCGGATTCGTCGCGCACGGCGCTGATGCTGAGGCGTTCGGGATAGATTTCACCGTTCTTGCGGCGGTTCCAGATTTCGCCGCGCCACTGGCCATCGCTTTCCAGGCAGTTCCACATGCTCCCATAGAAGGCCTCATCGTGCCGGCCCGAGCGCAGGATGCGCGGGTTCTGCCCGATCACTTCGGCCTCGCGGTAGCCGGTGATCTGCTCGAAGGCCGGGTTGACGGCGACGATGTTGGCATGGGCATCGGTCATCATGATGCCTTCCTGGGTGCTGTCGAACACCTGGCGGTTCAGTTCGAGCCGGTGCTGGCTCTCGCGCAGCGCCTTGTCGGCGTCGGCGCGCGCCAGCGCCTCCAGCTGCAGCTGGGCGGCGTGGCGCTGGACCACGTCGTACAGGTTCAGGTTTTCGTAGGCCACCGCCAGCTGGGCGGCCAGCGCGGTGGCCCAGCGTTCCTCTTCTTCGGTGAAGGCGGGGGCGCCGGGGCGGCGTGCGCAGTACAGCCAGCCGTGCGGATGCTGCAGGTCGTGTACCTGCAGGCCGAGGAAGCTGCCCATGGCCGGATGGCAGGACGGCATGCTGCCGAGCATGGGATCGCCTTCCGCCATGCGCAGCGGCGCGCGGGCGCGCAGCAGCATGCCGGGCAAGTGCCCTTCATCGAGGGCGTGCGCCGCCAGCAGGCTGGGATCGAGCGACCAGGTGTCCAGGTGGCGCACGTTGCGCTCGTCGCGGTCGAGCAGGCACAGCGCGGCGCAGTCGGCATGCAGGACGCGCCGCGCGGCATCCAGGAAGGAGGCGGCCAGGGTCTCGACGCGGCGCTCGCCGATCAGGGCCAGGCACATGCGTTCCAGTTCGGCCAGGCGGGCGCCGAGGTCGAAGGGCAGGGCGCGCTCGCTTTCCGGCGCCAGCTGCGGCACCGGCAGCGGTGGCTCGCCCTCGAGTACGCCCAGTTCGGCGCCGATGGCGTCGAGGATCTGTTGCGGGTCGGCCGGCTTGGGCAGTACGGTGGCGACGCCGCAGCGCGCCGCCATCGCCTTGGTCTCGTTTTCGGCGTAGACGGCGGAAAAGAAGATCACGCGGATGCTGCGCAGGTCGGCATCGTGGCGCAGCTGCTGGACCAGCTCGTAGCCGTCCATGACCGGCATCAGGATGTCGGTGATGATCAGGTCGGGGCGCCGGGCGCGCGCCAGCGCCAGCGCCTGGGCCCCGTCCTCGGCCTCCAGCAGGCTGTGGCCGGTAAAGCCGAGCAAGGCATTCAGGAAGGCGCGATTGCTGGGGCGGTCGTCGACGATCAGGATCGTAGCCATTCAGTGCCGCCTTTCCGGGGAAAGCGGACAGTGACTGAAGGCGTGCGGAATGACCGTCATGTCAACTCCAGGAAATGGCCGAGCGTCGCGAGGGAAAGTTCCCGGCGACACCCCAGGCCGCGATGTCATCATCATAATCGAGTCATGCGTGGGCATGCCAGCTTGTTGCGTGCAAGAATCTGAGCTTAACAATTCCATGTGCACAAATGTACGCGAATTGTTGCATGTTGCTCTTCAGCAACAAGTGTTGACGAATGCGCAGCGCTGTGATGGAGCGGGTCTTGCTTTGCTTCGGTTGAAAGACAGTAAATCCTTTAAAATAGCGGATTACGCAAACACCGCCGTTTCAAGGAAATCCGTATGTCTATCTCCAGCACCGAAGAAATCGTTGCCGAACTGCGCGCAGGGCGCATGGTCATCCTGGTCGATGAAGAAGACCGCGAGAACGAGGGCGATCTGGTGCTGGCCGCCGACTTCGTCACTCCGGAAGCGATCAACTTCATGATCCGCCACGCGCGCGGCCTGGTGTGCCTGACCCTGACCGAAGAGCGCTGCGACGAACTGGCGCTGCCGATGATGACGTCGAAGAACGGCACCTCCTTCGGCACCAACTTCACCGTGTCGATCGAAGCGGCCGAGGGCGTGACCACCGGCATTTCCGCCGCCGACCGCGCGCGCACCATCCAGGTGGCCGTGAACAAGGGCACGACGCCGGACGACCTGGTCCAGCCGGGCCATATCTTCCCGCTGCGCGCCCAGAAGGGCGGCGTCCTGATGCGCGCCGGCCATACCGAAGCCGGCTGCGACCTGACCGAGATGGCCGGCCTGACCCCGGCCTCGGTGATCTGCGAGATCATCAAGGAAGACGGCACCATGGCGCGCCTGCCGGACCTGATCGAATTCGCGCAGGAACACAAGCTGAAGATCGGCACCATCGCCGACCTGATCCATTACCGCAGCCAGAACGAAAGCCTGGTCGAGCGCGTGGCCGAGCGCCCGCTGACCACGCCGCATGGCGATTTCAAGCTGGTCGCCTACCGCGACAAGCCGAGCGGCGCGGCCCACCTGGCCCTGGTGCACGGCGAGCTGTCGCGCGACAAGGAAGCCCTGGTGCGCGTGCACCAGCCGGTCTCGATCCTCGACGTGCTGGGCGATTGCGCCTCGACCCACTCCTGGGACCTGGCCTCTGCCATGAAGGCGGTGAAGAAGGGCGAGAGCGGCGCCATCGTGCTGCTGAACTGCGGCGAAACCGCCGACCAGCTGTTCGCCCAGTTCGCCCCGCGCGACAGCGGCCCGCGCAGCGCCCGCGCGGCTTCGATGGACCTGCGCACCTACGGCATCGGCGCCCAGATCCTGCGCAACCTCGGCGTCGGCAAGATGCAGCTGCTGGCAAATCCGCGCAAGATGCCCTCGATGACCGGCTTCGACCTGGAAGTCACCGGCTACCTGCCGCAGCCGAACGCCTGACGGCGCGCGGCCACCGACCAATACCCACTAATATATATACACATTCGAGAAGAAGAGGTCAGCCATGACGGTAGGAACTTTTGAAAGCAATCTGGCGGGCGATGGCCTGCGCATCGGCATCGTGCAGGCACGGTTCAACGCCGACATCGGCCACGGCCTGCTGTCGTCCTGCCTGGCCGAACTGAAGCGCATGGGCGTCGCCGACGAGGACATCCTCCACATCACGGTGCCGGGTGCGCTGGAAGTGCCGCTGGCGCTGCAGAAAATGGCCGAGACCCAGCAGTTCGACGCGCTGATCGCGCTGGGCGCGGTGATCCGCGGCGAGACCTACCACTTCGAGCTGGTGTCGAACGAGTCGGGCGCCGGCATCACCCGTATCGGCCTGGACTACGGCATGCCGATCGCCAACGCAATCCTCACCACCGAGAACGACGAGCAGGCCGAAGCCCGCATGGCCGAGAAGGGCGCCGACGCGGCGCGCGTCGCGGTCGAGATGTCGAACCTGCTGTTCGCGCTGGAAGAGCTGCAGGCTGAAGAAGAATAAGGAAGGGAAGCACATGACTGAGAAGACCACGCACGCCAACCCGAGCAAGAACCGCACGCCGCGCCACCGCGCGCGCGAGTTCGCGCTGCAGGGCCTGTACCAATGGCTGCTGAACAATGAGCCGGCCCGCACGGTCGTCACCAACATCCGCGGCGCGCACGGCTTCGAGAAGGCCGACGCCGAGTTCTTCAGCGAACTGCTGAACGGCGCCATCGCCACCTCGGTCGAGCTGCGCGAAGCCATCGCGCCGCTGATCGACCGCAGCGTGGCCGAGCTGTCGCCGATCGAGCACGGCGTCCTGCTGCTGGGCGCCTACGAGCTGAAGAACCACCCGGAAATCCCTTACCGCGTCGTCATCAACGAAGCGGTCGAGCTGACCAAGTCCTTCGGCGGCATCGACGGCCACAAGTACGTCAACGGCGTGCTGGACAAGCTGGCCTCGACCCTGCGCCCGGACGAAGTGGGAGCCGACGCGCGCCGCTAAGCCTCATCGCTCTAATATAAATAGAGAAAGCCACCGTGGCGCTGCCCGGTGGCTTTTTTTTGCTGCTGGCGCCGCTTACGCCGCTTCGTTCACTTCCTGGCGCAGGATTTCCATCCACCTTTCCAACTGGCGCTGGACATCCTTGACAGGGAACTCGATATGCCATTTGGGGTGGTCCACATCCCTGACCTGGATAAAGAGGCCGGTATTCGCGCGGTTTTCACGCTGCTGCCGCAGATTCTCGGCCACCGCCACCATCCCCGCGGTGACCGAAGGCGAGGACCTGATCATGCCGCCGGTGGCGATATTGGTTTCCCATGAGCGAATGTGCGCGAATGGATACACCTTGTATTCGCCGTTGGAGATCAGGTGGACCTCCTGCCTGGACGAGTCGAGGGCGATGCCGGATTTCTCATGGAAATGATTGTAATGAAAACCCGACAGGCGCTCCCTCAGGGAGTTGTCCGCTGTCGGCTTGCCGGGACCCTTTATCGCCTTGATCAGCAGCCATGCGGCCCATGCCAGCAGGCCGAAGCCGAACAGCTTGGAGGTGGCCGAGGAAAATGAGCCCAGGGTATTGAGTCCGACAAAGGCGAGAAGGGCAGGGAACAGGTATTTTTTCATCGTTGCCGTCCGCGATCAGAGGGGGAATTTGCAGCTCAGGCCGTCGATACCCGCTTCGATGCCGGGCGTGAGGGCCGAGGACAGCGCCGCATATTTCGGGGAGGTCGCCTTGAAATCGAAGTGGGCCATGGCGGCATCATGGGTGTCGATCGCCATGAAGAAGCTGTCGGAGGCGCCGGCCGAGACCTTCGAATAGACCGGGAAGCGGTAGGGCGACTGCAGCGTCCTGGTACTCGTGCCCGCCGCCAGGCTGATCTTGCCGTCCGCGGCGATGCTCAGCGTGCATTCGGTATTGCCGAACGTGGTCTTGCCCTTGATCGTCCCCACCATGCACTGGTAAAACTCCCCGGACTGGACCGCATTGGCATCGGGGCAGGCCGCCAGGATGGCGACGCTCAAGGCCGGAAGCGGGACCGGCGGCTTGTAGACGGTGTAGTAGAAGCCGCTGCCGATGCTGGGTGCGAGCAGGGCCTTGTTTTCCGGGCTTTCGCCGAAGGAGGCCAGGACGCTCGGCGGACTCGCCTGTCCCTTGTCCAGCACGCTTACCCAATAATCGTAGCCTGCCTGGTCGGGCGCGCGATGCAGCACGTTCTGGTAGAACTTCCCGACCATGTCCGCATTGCTGGGACGGGCGCCGTACAGCGCGGCAAACTCCTGCGAGCCGACGAAACCCGCGGCGACGGCGTCGAGCGACATGCCCTTGTCCATCTGGTCGATCCAGTAGCCGAGGCCTTCGTAGTCAGGCGTCCGGTTGAACGCCGCCTGGTAGATCCGGTAAGCCTTTCCCGCCGTGCCATCGATATCGAAAGCGATGGCGATGTCGGTGAACAGCAGGCGCTTGGGCGCGACCAGGTTCACCACGCCTTCCTGTCCGACCAGGTCGGTAACGCTGACGCCGTCCGCGGTCTTGGCGAGGGTGTAATTCGCGCGCTTTCCGTTGAAGGTCGTCACACCGGTCGCGGCGGTGGTGGTCGCGAGCGACCTGCCGGATTGCATGCCGACGCCCTGGGGCGCTTCGGGGCCGCCGCAGGCGCTCAGGGCCAACATGGCAAGCAGGGGGAAAGAGAAGCGGGACAGATTCATGGCTATTCCTGGATGAAGGGTATGCATGAATTATCCTGTGTTACCAATCTACTAATCCATGGAACGAATGTACTAAGGCATGCGCCATGAATTGCATCTTTTTCAACATGGGCCTAGCATGGTGACTTTTAATCACCGTGCAAGATTTGCTTCTTGTTATTTGCGATGAACCAGCATGCCAGCTTGATCCTGAGCCTGTACGAGATTGCCCAGCACACAGGGCAGGTCGAGTGCAAAGAAGAAATGATCAAGGAGATCAAGCGCACCCTGTCATTCGATGCGGCCCTGATTGGCGACCTGGGAATCTTCGGCGACCGGCTCATCCCGATCGGCGCCTACTTGCACAATGTGCCGGCCGAACGGCTTGCCGAGCGCCAGAGCATGCTGGGCGAGGAAATCATCTCGTCCGACGGACGGGTCACGACCCGTGATCCGGCATTGAGGGCAAGCTTCGGCAGGCGCGGAAACAGCGTGGCAACCGACATCGCGCGCAGCACGCAGGATCGTGCCGTGCTTGCCTATTGCCGCAAGTTCGAGACGGCCCATTCGCTGACCTTCGTCTCGGATCGCAAGGTCTCGGGGCGGGTTACCGCGATTTCGTTCTGGCGCGCGTCCCGGCGTGCCCGCTTCAGCGACGATGCGGTCGCGCTGGCCGACCTGATGCTGCCGCACCTTATCCAGGCGCGCCAGGTCAACGAGCGGCTGACGGCGCATTCTGCACAGGCGCCTGCGACAAGCGTGATCAGCGACCTGAGCGGGAAGGTGTATTTTGCGCACTACGACGCCATCAGCCTGTTGCAGGAAGAGTGGCCGCAATGGTCGCCGCCGCTGCTGCCCGACGAACTGGTCGCCGCCTTGCGCTCGGATCGTACGCAGAGCTACCTGGGCCGGCGGCTCGCCATACGCGCCCGGGTTGAAGGCAGCGTGCTCAATCTGTCGGTAGCGCGGCGTGTGTCGGCGGCATCGACGCTCACGCCGGCCGAACTGCGCAGCGCCACGCTGGCGGCCCGGGGGCTGCAATACAAGGAGATTGCCAAGCAGTTGGGGCTGTCACCGAGCACGGTACGCAATCAGCTCAGCAGTGCCTACCGCAAGCTGGACGTCGCCAACAAAACCAGCCTGTCGCGTGCGCTGATGGAGGCCGGAATCCTGCCGCACCCATGCGCCTGAAACAGGCGTTCGTTGCGACGCCTTACAGGGTTGCCAGCGCTTCCGAACCGTGGCTCTCGGCCTTGGCCGGCTCCGGGGTGACGACAGGGGCGTCGGCCGGGGCGGCTGTGGGAGCTTGCTTGACCACGGCCGTTTCCGGCAGCGGGCGCGGGTTGGTGGTCGGGACCTTGTGGCCCTTGGCGACCTGCTTCAGGCGCTTGTACTCGGCCAGCACTTTGGCGCCATAACCGGAATCGCTTTCCATGTCGGCGGCGCCGACATAGGTCTTCAGGCCGCCTTCGACGGAACCGGTGCGCTTGACGTAATCCTTCAGGATCAGGGCGCCGACCTTGATGTTGGCGACCGGATTCAGGGCGGCTTCCTGGCCGCCGACCTTTTCGAACTTGTCATGGTGGACCTTGGCCATGACCTGCATCAGGCCCTTGGCGCCCACCGGGCTTTCGGCGAAGGGGTTCAGGCCCGATTCGATCGCCATCACCGCCAGGATCAGGAGCGGGTCGAGCTTGACCTCGTGCGCCGTCATGTAGGCGGTCGAGACCAGCATGTTGGCGGCGTCGCTGGCGACGCGGTAGCGCTTGCTCAGCCAGGAGGTGACCCATTGCTGCTGCTTGCTGTTGCCGAGGTGCTGGGTGCCGGCCTGGGGCGCGGCTGCGGTGTCGGCTGCTTCGGCGACGGCCGCGAGCGCCGGCGCCGGAGCGGCTGGGGCGACGGCGACGACTTCAGGCTCGGGATGGAGCATGTCCGAGACGCGCTTGGCGACGTCTTCGTTGGTATAGAGCAGCGCGAGCATCGCGACTGCCGAGAGACCGAATACGGTCAGGGTATTGCGTGCGGTGTTGAACATACCGCGTGCCGCTTTGCTCACGGAAGACAACGTGACTGGCTGGCTGGCCATGGATTGCACGAGCCTTGCGCTCGTGATGAAACGATGGATCATCGAATTCCCCTTGTCGCGGCAAAAAGTGTCCTGTCACGGCTGTCTAAGAAGACGCGCTGTGTCGGGTAACTGAATGCCGTGCATCAGAAATATCGTAGGTCGCCGCGGTGCGGCCGACTAACGCCGTCATTGCTTTGCTACAGCTGGCTGCTTTCAAACCCGTGCGGGTGGAACCAGTGGCTCAACAACTGTCTCGGGGGGTTGGGCAGACGCCCAGTGAAAACACTCCTTAAAATGTCATATGGGGCCCCGACCCCGTGAATGCATGAGAACAGATAGAATCACGTCGAAACGAATGCCTGCCTCATCAAGTAGGACGGATTCTAGTGGGTCCTTTATACCAAGTCAACCCTAGCACGATCCGCTCTTATTACTTTTAGGTCTGATTGCCAAGCCGAAATTTTAGAAAGGCTTGCTAAATCAACTACTTGGCATGGTGCCTTGAACAAGCTTCTACTGACGAGATAACGATCAAAACTTGATGAAATATTCAGATTTGCGGGACTTTATGGGCCAGCTCGAGAAAATGGGCGAGCTGAAACACGTTGGCGTACCGGTGTCGCCCCACCTCGAGATGACGGAGATCTGCGACCGTACCCTGCGCGCCGAAGGGCCCGCGCTGCTGTTCGAGAAGCCGACCGGCCACACGATCCCGGTGCTCGGCAACCTGTTCGGCACCCCGCGCCGGGTGGCGCTCGGCATGGGCGCGGACGACCTGGGCGAACTGCGCCAGATCGGCCACGTGCTGGCGCGCCTGAAGGAACCTGAGCCGCCCAAGGGCTTCAAGGACATCATGGGCCTGGGCTCGCTGGTCAAGGCGGTATGGGACATGGCGCCGAAAGAAGTGCGCGGCGCGTCCTGCCAGGAAATCGTCTGGGAAGGGCAGGACGTGGACCTGGCCAGGCTGCCGATCCAGCACTGCTGGCCGGGCGACGTCGCGCCCCTGATCACCTGGGGCCTGGTGATCACCAAGGGCCCGCACAAGAAACGCCAGAACCTGGGCATCTACCGCCAGCAGGTGCTGGGCCGGAACAAGGTGATCATGCGCTGGCTGGCGCACCGCGGCGGCGCCCTCGATTTCCGCGAGCACGCGCTGGCCAATCCCGGCAAGCCGTATCCGGTCGCGGTGGCCCTGGGCGCCGACCCGGCCACCATCCTGGGCGCCGTCACGCCGGTGCCGGACAGCCTGTCCGAATACCAGTTCGCCGGCCTGCTGCGCGGCCAGCGCACCGTGCTGACGAAAGCCATCGGCAGCGAGCTGCGGGTGCCGGCATCCGCCGAGATCGTGTTGGAAGGGCATATCTACCCGGACGCGAACCACCCGTCCGGCTTCGAACACGCGCTGGAAGGCCCCTATGGCGACCATACCGGCTATTACAATGAGCAGGACAGCTTCCCGGTGTTCACGATCGACCGCATCACGATGCGCCGCGACCCCATCTATCACTCGACCTATACCGGCAAGCCGCCCGACGAGCCGGCGGTGCTGGGCGTGGCCCTGAACGAAGTCTTCATCCCGCTGCTGCAGAAGCAGTTCAGCGAGATCACCGATTTCTACCTGCCGCCGGAAGGCTGCAGCTACCGCATGGCGGTGGTGCAGATGAAGAAGCAGTACGCCGGCCATGCCAAGCGCGTCATGTTCGGGGTCTGGAGTTTCCTGCGCCAGTTCATGTACACCAAGTTCATCGTGGTGGTGGACGAGGACGTCGACGTGCGCGACTGGAAAGAAGTCATCTGGGCCATCACGACCCGGGTCGACCCGACCCGCGACACGGTCATGGTCGACAACACCCCGATCGACTACCTCGACTTCGCGTCGCCGATCAGCGGCCTGGGCAGCAAGATGGGCATCGACGCCACCAATAAATGGCCGGGCGAGACCAACCGGGAGTGGGGCGTCCCGATCGCCATGACGCCGGAAGTGAAGGCGCGCGTGGACGACATCTGGGGGCAGCTGGGCATCTGATCACGGCGCGCTGCGAGGGGAACCGGCTCAGGTTCCCCTATTTCCCGCCGTGAGGTATAATGACTGCTGGCGGGCCCCTGCGCATTGCGGCATGGTTTACCTGGTCAGGTCGGGAACGAAGCAGCCAAAGCCGTTCACCGCAAGTGCCGCAGATCAGGCTCGCCTCCTTCTTCTCTCTTCCTGTTGTACCCATCCATTCCTTGTTGAACGCAGCTGTCGAACGCTGTGTCGCTTGTCATGCCTGATGGAATCTTGTTGTTGCCGGGCAGTCCATGGAATGTTCGCGGCAGTCGCCAACTGCGGTAAAATCCCGGCATGTCCTATCAAGTCCTCGCCCGCAAATACCGTCCCAAGAACTTCGAAACGCTGGTCGGCCAGGAGCACGTCGTCCGTGCCCTGACCCATGCGCTGAAAACGGGCCGCCTGCACCACGCCTACCTGTTCACGGGAACGCGCGGGGTCGGCAAGACGACGCTGTCGCGTATCCTGGCCAAGTCGCTCAACTGCGTCGGCCCGGACGGGCGGGGCGGCATTACCGCCGAGCCCTGCGGCGTGTGCGAAGCCTGCCGTGCGATCGATGCCGGCCGCTTCGTGGACTACATCGAGATGGATGCGGCGTCCAACCGCGGCGTCGACGAGATGGCCCAGCTGCTGGAGCAGGCGGTGTACGCGCCGAGCAATGCGCGCTTCAAGGTCTACATGATCGACGAGGTGCACATGCTCACCAACCATGCGTTCAACGCGATGCTCAAGACGCTCGAGGAACCGCCGCCGCACGTCAAGTTCATCCTGGCGACCACCGACCCGCAGAAGATCCCGGTCACGGTGCTGTCGCGCTGCCTCCAGTTCAACCTCAAGCAGATGCCGCCGGGCCACATCGTCGGCCACCTGGAGAACATCCTCGGCCAGGAAGGCGTGAGCTTCGAGCAGCCGGCCCTGCGCCTGCTGGCGCAAGGCGCGCACGGCTCGATGCGCGACGCGCTGTCGCTGACCGACCAGGCGATCGCCTATGCCGCCGGCCAGGTGACCCTGGATGCGGTGCAGGGCATGCTGGGCGCGCTCGACCAGTCCTACCTGGTGCGCCTGCTGGATGCGCTGCTGGCCCAGGACGGCGCCGACCTGATGGCGGTGGCCGATGAAATGGCCAGCCGCAGCCTGTCGTACAACGGCGCGCTGCAAGACCTCGGCACCCTGCTGCACCGGATCGCGCTGGCCCAGTCGGTGCCCGCGGCGGTGCCGCAAGACCTGCCGGAACTGAACGACATCCTGCGCCTGGCCCAGGCCTTCGACGCCCAGGAAGTGCAGCTGTATTACCAGATCGCGGTCCACGGCCGCAACGAGATCGGCCTGGCGCCGGACGAATACGCGGGCTTCACCATGACGCTGCTGCGCATGCTGGCCTTCCGTCCGGGGCAGGGCGGTGCCGAGCAGGTGGCAGCGCCGGCGGCGGCTGCGCCGGGCGCGGCCCCGGCGGCACGGGCGGCGGCGGTGGCCGCGGCCAGCCATGCTGCAGTGGCGCCTGCAAGGCCCGCTGCTCCGCCGCCGGTCCAGGCAGCGCCGGCACCCTCGGCCCCGGCAGCATCGGCGCCAGCCCCTGCCATGACCTCGGCGCGCGCCGCGATCAATGCGGCGCTGGAAGCGGCCCGCGCCGCATCCGGCAGCCGGAATGGCGGCGGCGCCAAGCCGCGCCCCGAAGCCCCACCCCCACCGGCGCCGGCCGCACCGGCCGCCGCGCCCGCACCGGCCGCGCCGCCGCCGGCGCCGGGTCCCGCGGCCGCGCTGCAGAGCGCGCCGGCAAGCCGTCCGGCAGCCGGCGGCACGCCGCCATGGGAGCAATCCCAGCCGCAAGCCGTCCAGCCGCCGCAGATGCAGGCACAGCAGCCCCAGGCGCGCATGCAGCAGGCTCAGGCGGAAGACGAGCCGCCTTCCTGGGTCACCGAATTTTCCGACGACACCGCCGTCGCCGCCGATGCACCGGCGGTGGTAACTGCGCCGGCCCCCGCACAGACGCGGGCCCCGGCTGCGCCGCCGCATGCCTACGTCGTCACCCCGGTGCCGGCCATCGGCTGGGACGGCAACTGGCCGGCGCTGGCCGCCGGCCTGCCGCTGCGCGGCGTGGCCCAGCAGCTGGCCCTGCAGACCGAGCTCATTGAATGCATCGCCCACGAACAGGCCGCGACCTTCCGCCTGCGCGTGCCGGTCGACACGCTGCGCGCCAGCGGCAACAGCGAGAAGCTGACCGCCGCCCTGCAGGAGCGCTTCCCGGCGGTGCGCGTCAGCCTCGATACCGAGATCGGCCCGGTCTGGTACACGGCCGCGGCCGAAGCCAAGGCCGCGCGCGAGGAGCGCCAGCGCCAGGCGGAAGCCCTGGTCGCCGCCGATCCCTTCGTGCAGGCGATGGAGCGCACTTTCGACGCCTTCGTCGTGCCCGGCTCGGTGAAGCCGGCGGCAGCCTGACCCATTTGAACAAGCTATTTGATACTTACCGGAGAAACCGACCATGATGAAAAACCAGCTCGCAGGCTTGATGAAACAGGCGCAGGCCATGCAGGACAACATGAAGAAGGCGCAGGAGCAGCTGGCTCTGATCGAAGTCGAAGGCCAGTCGGGCGCAGGCCTGGTCAAGGTCGTGATGACCTGCAAGAACGACGTCAAGCGCGTCACCATCGATCCTTCGCTGCTGGGCGATGACCGCGACATGCTGGAAGACCTGGTCGCGGCCGCGTTCAACGACGCCGTGCGCAAGGCCGAAGCCACTTCCGCCGAGAAGATGAGCGGCCTGACCGCCGGCATGCCGCTGCCGCCGGGCTTCAAGATGCCGTTCTGAGCACGAAGAAAAGGCTCCCATGTCGAAATCGCTCGACTTCCTCACCGAGGCGCTGCGGCGCCTGCCCGGCATTGGTCCGAAGTCGGCGCAACGCATGGCCTTCCACCTGCTGCAGCATGACCGCGAAGGCGCGGCCATGCTGTCGCGGGCGCTCTACCAGGCCGTGGACACGGTGCATCACTGCGCCATGTGCAATACCTTTTCCGATACCGAAGTGTGCGATCTGTGCGCCGACGAGGCGCGCGACCGTTCGCTGCTGTGCATCGTCGAAACCCCCGCCGACCAGATGATGATCGAGCAGACCCTGACCTTCAAGGGCCTGTACTTCGTGCTGATGGGACGGCTGTCGCCGCTGGACGGCATCGGTCCGCGCGACCTGCACCTCGACAAGCTGGTCGGGCGTGCCACTGATGGCGTGGTCGAGGAAGTGGTGCTGGCAACCAACTTCACCAACGAGGGCGAAGCGACCGCCCATTACATCAGCGAAATGCTGAAGGCGCGCGGGCTGAAGGTCAGCCGGCTGGCGCGCGGCGTGCCCGTCGGCGGCGAGCTCGAGTATGTCGATGCCGGCACGATAGCGCGCGCCATGCTCGATCGCCGCAGCGCATAATTCCCCTGACACGACGACCCGGTAGCAGGGACCCCCTGAGCCTTCCTGCGTGCGCGCAAACCTGGCCGATGGACCGCTGCTATCGTGGCACTTTCAGCGGATCCCTACATGCATCTTGTCGACATCACGATGTTCTACGCCGCCGAGGGTGGCGGCGTCAGCACCTACCTGAACGCCAAGTCACGCTGGCTTGCGCGCTATGGCTGGGCGCGGCACACCATCTTCAGTCCCAACGTCGGCGACGACGAGGCGCCCAGCCTGGTGCGGGTGCCGGCCTTGCCCTTTCCCGGTCTCCACGGCTACCGCATGCCGGTCTCGGTGGCGGCGGCAGCGCGGCGCCTGCGCGCGGCCGAACCCGACCTGATCGAGGCGGGCGACGCCGGCCATAGTGCCTGGGCGGCGCTGCGCCTGCGCCAGCAGCTCGGCATCCCGGCCATCGCCTTCTACCATTCCGACCTGCCGCGCCTGGTGCAGAACCGTTTCGGCGACACCATTTCCCATGGCAGCTGCAAATACCTGGCGCACCTGTACCGCGAGTTCGATACCGTGCTCGCGCCCAGCCGCCTGATGGTGCACCAGCTGGCCGACATGGGCGTCACGCACGCCCTGCACCAGCCGCTCGGCATCGACAGCGAGATCTTCCACCCGCGCCGCCGCCGCGACAGCCTGCGGGCCGAGCTCGGCCTGCCGGAAGACACCCGGCTGCTGGTCTATGCCGGCCGTTTCACCGCCGACAAGAAGCTGCCTTTCCTGATCGACGCCGTGCGCAAGCTCGGCAAGCCCTACCACCTGCTGCTGGTCGGGGGCGGGGCGCAGTTGCCGCAGCATGCGCAGCTGAGCTTCATGCCCTTCCAGCGCGACCAGCGCGCGCTGGCCGCTGTGCTGGCGAGCTGCGACGTGCTGGTGCATCCGGGCGACTGCGAAACCTTCGGCCTGATCGTGCTCGAGGCGATGGCCTGCGGCTTGCCGGTGGTGGGGACGGCCGGCGGCGGCGTGGCCGAGCTGGTGGACGAGCAGACCGGCATCCTGGCGCGCCCGAACGACGTCGACAGCCTGGCCGGCGCCATCGAGGCGATCTACGGCCGCGACCTGGCGCGCCTGAGCGCCAATGCGCGCCGCAAGGCGCACGAGCACTACGACTGGAGCCAGGTCTTTCCGCAGCTGATGCACCGCTACGGCAGCCTGCTCGCATCGCGCCAGGGAGCGCAGCGCGCGCTGGAGCGCCTCTGTGTGCCCGACTGAATCCCGGGACGCGCGGCCGGTGCTGTGCGTCTCGGTCCACGACGTCGCCCCGGCGACCTGGGACGAATGCGCGCGCCTGGCCCAGGCCATGCGCGCGGTGGCCGACCTGCCACTGAGCTGGCTCGTGGTGCCCCAGTACCACCGCGCCGGCGGCGATGCCGCCCGCATGGAAGCCGGGCTCGAACGGGCCCTGGCGCGCGGCGACGAACTGGTGCTGCACGGCTTTACCCACCTCGATACGGCGCCGCGCGGTCCCGGCTTGGGCGAGCGCTTCCTGCGCGGCAGCTACAGCATCGAAGGCGAGTTCGCGGCCCTGCCGGCCGAGGAGGCGGCGCGGCGCATCCAGCGCGGGCTCGACTGGTTCGCCGAGCGCGGCTGGCCGGTGCGCGGCTTCGTGCCGCCGGCATGGCTGATGGGGGAGGGGGCCTGGGAAGCCCTGCGCGGCTTCGACTTCGACTACACCACGACCTGGAAGCACTTTCACCTGCTACATGGTGCTGGCAGGGGCAGCGGCGGCGCCTTGCTGTCACCGTCGCTGGTCTATGCGGCGCGCAACCGCAGTGGACGGCTGGCATCGCCGCTGCTGGCGGACCTGCTCGCGCTGGCGCTGGCGCACCGTCCGCTCATCCGCCTGGGCCTGCATCCGCCGGACGTGCGTTATCCGCGCCTGCTGCGCCATGCGCAGGCCACGGTCGAACGCCTGCTCGCCACGCACACGGCCATGACCAAGGCCGCGTTCGCGCGGCGCCTGCTTGCCAGTAACTCAGCAGTCACTTACCAGTACGGTCCCCAGTAGCCGCCGCCGCGCCAGTGGCGCGCGCCGAAGCCGCCGTAGTACGAAGGACCGGTATGGCGCAGTTCCTCGCGCGTGCTGAGCTGCAGCACGCAGTGGCGCCACTGGTCGCTGTTCTCCGCGTAACCCAGCCGTGAGCAGGCCGGACCGTAGATGGTCATCAGCTCGGCCATTTCCGCCTGCATGCGCTCGGCGCGCTGCTGTGGCGTGCTGCAGGCCGCAAGCGTCAAGGTCATTGCCACTACCGCATACTTTGCCATTTGCATGATGAACTCCTTTGTCCGCCGTCCTGGCGGCCTGCTTCCAGTATAGAACTGCAGTTGGGGACGTGTCGTGCATAAATCAATCGTGCATGACCACGCTCCGGATCCGGAGACGACAAGGCCGGGTCGCCAGGACGCTCTCATTTCTGGCAAGATACGCGAAAAAAAGGGGGAGAAACCAAGATGCCGCAGCGCCGATGGAAGACCTGGACCCTGCGTGGGCTGGCCGGCTTGCTGGCGCTCGTCCTGCTGGCGCTGCTTGCCGCTTGGCTGGTCCTGCGCGCCAGCCTGGCCCAGCTCGATGGCGAGCGCAAGGTCCCCGGCCTGCAGGCCGCGGTGACGGTGGCGCGCGACGCCGGCGGCGTGCCCCTGATCAGCGGCGCCAGCCGCGCCGACCTCGCCTATGCCACCGGTTTCGTGCACGCCCAGGAACGCTTCTTCCAGATGGACCTGCTGCGCCGTACCGCGGCCGGCGAGCTGGCCGAACTGTTCGGCCCGCGCGCACTGCCGCTCGACCGCTCGCGCCGCCTGCACCGTTTCCGCGCCCGTGCCCGGCTGGCCCTGGAGCGCCTGCCCGCAGCCGAGCGTGCCCTGCTGGACCGCTATGTCGCCGGCGTCAACGACGGCTTGCGCGCGCTGCAAGCCAAACCCTTCGAATACCTGCTGACCGGCACCGAAGCGCGCCCCTGGAGCGCCGCCGATTCGCTGCTGGTGATCTGGGCGATGTACATCGACCTGCAGGGCAACCAGGTGCCGCGCGAACTGGCGCGCGGCTGGCTGCGGGCGCACAGCGACCTGGCGCAGCTGGCCTTCCTGCTGCCCGAGGCGAGCCGCTGGGACGCGACGCTCGATGCCGGTGCAGCAAGGGCAGCAGCCGATGCCCCGATCCCGCCCAAGGCGCCGGCCTGGTGGGGCGCGGCCGCCGGGAAGCCCATCGAACTGGCAGGCGCCGCCTTCGCCGATTCGGTCGGCAGCAACAACTACGCGGTGGCCGGCAGCCGCAGCGCCGGCGGCGCGGCCATCGTCTCGGACGACATGCACCTCGGCCTGCAACTGCCGAACATCTGGTATCGCCTGGCGCTGCGCTTCCCCGACCCCAGGGGCGGACAGCGCCGGCTGGCCGGCGTCAGCCTGCCCGGGGCGCCGCCGAGCATCATCGTCGGCAGCAACGGGCAGGTGGCCTGGGCCTTCACCAACAGCTATGCCGACCTGGTCGACCTGGTGGCGCTCGGCCTCGATCCTGCGCGTCCGGGACAGGTGCGCACCGCGGCCGGCTGGGAAACGCCGGCCAGTCACGTGGAGATGATCGCCGCGAAGGGCGCGCCGGCCGAGCGCTTCGTGGTGCGCGAAACCTCGCTGGGGCCGATCTACACGGCCGGCGGGCGCCAGTACGCCGTGCACTGGATCGCGCACGACCCGGCCGCCATCAACCTCAGGCACATGGAACTGGAGACGGCCGGGAGCGTCGACGAGGCCCTGGCGATTGCCGCGGTCGACGGCATCCCGGCGCAGAATTTCGTGGCGGGTGACGCGGCCGGCAACATCGGCTGGACCATCGCCGGCCTGCTGCCGCAGCGCGCCACGGCGCCGCTGGCGAGCAGCTTCCCGCTGGAAGAGGGCGTGCCGACCTGGAGCGCGCTGCTGGCGCCGCAGCGCTATCCGCGGGTGCTGAATCCGGCCGACGGCCAGCTCACGACCGCCAACAGCCGCCAGCTGATGGGCGAAGGCGCCGCCCTGATCGGCGACGGCGGCTTCGACATCGGCGCGCGTAACCGCCAGCTGGCCGAGGGCCTGCGCGCGCTCGGTTCGAGGCTGGACCTGCGCCAGGTCCACGCCGTGGCGCTCGACGACCGCGCCCTGTTCATCGCGCCCTGGCGCGAGCGCGCATTGCGCGCGCTCGATCCCCGGGCACTGGCGGGGCAGCCGCAGCGCGCCGAGTTCCGCCGCCTGCTCGAGACCAGCTGGAACGGCCGCGCCAGCGTCGATTCGGTCGGCTACCGGCTGGCACGCAACTACATGTGGGCCCTCAACGAGCTGCTGTTCGGGCGTGCCAACCAGGCCATCGACGCGCTCGAACCGAAGGCCACGCTGGCCACCGCCACCACCCGCTGGCCCGAGGTCGTGGCGCGCCTGCTCGACACCCGGCCCGCCGGCTGGCTGCCGCCCGGCCATGCCGACTGGCGCGCGCTCGAGCTGGCCGCCATCGACCGCGTGATCCAGGACTTGACGGAGGACGGGGAGCCGCTCGCGAATGCCACCTGGGGCCGGCGCAACCGCGCCGCGATCGCCCACCCCATCAGCATGGCGGTGCCGCTGCTGAAGCCGCTGCTGGGGGCGCCGGCCGACCAGCTGGCCGGCGATTCCAATATGCCGCGCGTGGCCGGGCCGAAGTTCGGGCAGTCGGAGCGCATGACGGTGGCGCCGGGGCGCGAGGAGGAAGGCCTGTACAACATGCCGGGCGGGCAGAGCGGGCATCCGCTGTCGCCGTACTTCCTGTCGGGGCACGCGGAGTGGGTGGCGGCGAAGCCGGTGCCGCTGCTGCCGGGGGCGGCGCAGCATACGCTGCGTTTCCTGCCTACTTCTCCGGCAGCAGCAAGGGCGCCTGCAGCATCCCGGTAATCGCCTCGGCACTCGACGGGTGCCCCAGGTAGTAGCCCTGCACCATGTCGCAGCCATACTGCTCGAGCAGCAGCAGCTGTTCGCCGGTCTCGACGCCCTCGGCCACCACCACCATCTTCAGGCCGTGCGCCATCGCGATGATGGCGCGCGTGATGGCCGCGTTTTCCGAGTCCTGGGGCAGGCCGTTGATGAAGCTGCGGTCGATCTTCAGCGCGCGCACGTCGAAGCGTTTTAAATAGTTCATCGACGAATAGCCGGTCCCGAAGTCGTCGATCGACAGGTAGACACCGATTCCACGCAGCCGTTCCAGCGTGATCAGGGTGGCGCGCGCATCGTCCATCAGCGTGCCTTCGGTCAGCTCCAGTTCCAGCAGGCGCGGTTCCAGGCCGGCATCCAGCAGGGCCGAGTGCACCATCTGCGACAGGTTCTCGTCCTTGAACTGCTTGGCCGACAGGTTGACCGCCATGCGCAGCGTGCGCTGGGCGTGGCGTTGCCAGGATCTGGCCTGGCGGCAGGCGGTGCGCAGCACCCATTCGCCGATCGGCACGATCAGGCCGGTCTCCTCGGCCAGCGGGATGAATTCGGTCGGCGGCACCAGCCCGCGTTCCGGGTGGCGCCAGCGCACCAGCGCCTCGACGCCGACGATTTCGGCGCTGCGCACGTCGCGCTGCGGCTGGTAGACCAGATACAGCTCGTCGTTCTGCAGCGCCTTGCGCAGTCCGACCTCGAGCTTCACGTGGCTCATGATCTGCATCGTCAGCGAGGAGCTGTACAGCTTCGCATTGTTCTTGCCGCAGTTCTTGGCGTGGTACATCGCGGTGTCGGCGAACTTGAGCAGCGAGCCGCAATCGTCGCCGTCTTCCGGGAACAGGGAGATGCCGATGCTGGCGGTGACGAAGATCTCGTTGCCCTCGATGAGGAAGGGCCGCCGCATCGCCTCCTTGACGCGGTGCGCCACATTGAGCGCATGCTCGACCCGTTCGAGGTCGGGAATCAGGATGGTGAACTCGTCGCCGCCCAGGCGCGCCAAGTTGGTCGCGTGCTCCGGCTTGGCGGCTGAACCATCGCCGCGTGACACCAGGTCGCTCGGGCGGGTGGTCTCGCGCAGGCGCTCGGACACCATCTTGAGCAGCGCGTCGCCGGCGTTGTGGCCGAGCGTGTCGTTGATGCGCTTGAAGGCGTCGAGGTCCATGAACAGCACCGCGAACTTCTTGTTGCCGATCTTGGAGCGCTGCAGCTCGCGCTCCAGCGTCTCCAGGAAGGCCTGGCGGTTTGGGATGCCGGTCAGGCTGTCGCAGTAGGCGAGGCGCCGGATCTGCTCTTCGGCGCGCTTGCGTTCGCTGATGTCGCGCACCAGGCCGAGCACCTGCGCGTCTCCCGTGGCGACCAGCCGCGCCTCGAAATGCTGCACTTCGCCGCAGTGTTCGAGTTCGTATTCGACCGAGCGCACCTGCTGGGTGGCGAGCACGGTGCGCATCTGTTCCAGCATGCGCCCGGCGATCTCGGGCGGCAGCACGTCGGTGATGTGCTTGCCGACGCAGGCTTGCGCATGCGGCTGCGGCTGGGACATGGCGCGCGCGCGGCCCGGACGCTCGTGGCCCGGCTCGTAGTCGAGGTAGAAGCCGTCGCGGTCGAGCCGGAAGAAGGTGTCCGGAATGGCGGCCAGCACCGCGCGGTTCTGGGCATCGGCGATGCGCAGGCGCGCGATGGCATCGCTGGCGCGCAGCACGTAGAGCACGCGGTGGCCAAGGATCGGCCAGTTGATCGGCTTGGACACGAAGTCGGTGGCGCCGGCCTCGTAGGCCCGCGTGACCGCTTCCAGGTCGTCGCCGCCCGTCACCATCACGATCGGCACGGTGCCGCCGTCGAAGGCGTTGACGAAGCCCGCGCGGCGGATCGCCTCGCAGGCCGCGAAGCCGTCCATGCACGGCATCTCGACGTCCATCAGGATCAGGTCGGGCGAGCGGCTGTGCGCCAGTTCGACAGCAAGCGCGCCGTCGGCCGCCTCGATCGCGTCCAGCCCGACCTGGGCCAGCATCTCGAGCATCAGCATGCGCATCACCGGGTCGTCGTCGGCGACCAGGACCGTTCCGCGCTTTGGGGGAGAAGAAGGCATCTCAGGTTTCCTTTTCAAGCATGGCGTGGAGCGAATGGCGCACGGTCTGGAATTCGTGTTCCATGTCGGCGAGGATGCGGTCGGCGCCGATGACCGTGTCGGCGCGTCCGAGCTGTTCGAGTTCCTTGCACAGCGTCGCCAGGCGCGCGGCGCCGACGTTGGCGCTGGCCGACTTCAGGCTGTGGGCGACGCGGCGCACGCTGCCCGCATCCATGCCATCGACCGCCTCGCGCAAGGTCGCTAGGTGGCGCGGCGTGTCGCCCACATAGGCGGCAATGACCTTCTGCACCAGCGCATCGCCGCCGTCGCGGCTGAGCGCACGGATGTTGTCGAGCGCCACCCGGTTGACGGCTTCGCGCTGGATCACCTCGACCGTCTCGGGCGGCAGGCGCGGCGGCGCATCGAGGTGGTGGCTGGTGGCCGCCAGCGGCACCGCGACCCAGCGGCCGATCACGGCGGCCAGCTGCTGCTGGGTGAAGGGCTTGGACAGGTAGTCGTCCATGCCGGCGGCCAGGCAGGCTTCGCGGTCGCCCTGCAGGGCGTTGGCGGTGATCGCAATGACCGGCAGGGTGCGCGCGCGGCCGGCTTCGCGTTCGTGGCGCCGGATCGCGGCGGTGGCCGCGAAGCCATCCATGACCGGCATCTGGCAGTCCATCAGCACGGCGTCGAAGCCACCGGCGCGCACTGCCTGCAGCGCCTCCTGGCCGTTGCGCGCGCAATGCGCCTCGATGCCCAGGCTTTCCAGCATCGCCTTCGCGACTTCGACGTTGACCGGATTGTCCTCGGCCAGCAGCACGCGGCGCGCCCGGGCGCGCGCGGCCGGGCGCGCCTCGGCGGCGGCGGGCCTGGCGGGGACACGGGCCTGGAGCGCTGCCGGCGCGGCGCTGGCAGCCGGTGCATGCAGGCGCGCCGCGCAGGCGGCCAGGCAGGCGTACAGGTCGGCCGCGCGGGCCGGCTTGACCAGCTGGTAGGCGACGCCGGCGGCGCGGCGCTGGATCGGATCGGCCGCCAGGCGTTCCGGACTGACCAGCACCAGGTGGGTGGCGCGGGCCCCGGCATCGGCCTTGATCGAGGCCGCCAGCGCCAGGCCGCTGGTGTGGGTCAGCTCCATGTCGAGGACCGCCGCATCGTAGGGACGGCCGGCGCGGGCCGCGCTCAGCAGGCGTTCATAGCCCGCCGCCGCGCTGGCCGCGCTGTCGCAGCTGGCGCACCAGGCCCGCAGCTGCTGGGCCAGGTCTTCGCGGCTTTCCTCCTGCTCGTCCACCACCAGCACGCGCAGGCCTTCCAGCGGGTGCTGGCGGCGGCCGGGCGCATCCGGCGCATCGGGATCCACGCGGCGCTTGTCGAAGCTGACCGTGAACCAGAAGATCGAACCGCGCGTGGGCGCGTTGTCCACGCCGATGGCGCCGCCCATCAGCTCCACCAGCTGCTTCGAGATCGCCAGGCCCAGGCCAGTGCCGCCGTAGCGGCGCGTGGTGGAATCGTCGGCCTGCGAGAAGGCCTCGAACAGGCGCGCCCGCGCTTCGCGCGAGATGCCGATGCCGGTGTCATGCACCTCGAAGCGCAGCATGACGGACTGGGTATCCTCGCCGGCCACCCGCACCCGGGCCAGGATGCGGCCTTCCTCGGTGAACTTGATGGCGTTGCCGAGCAGGTTGGCCATGATCTGGCGCAGCCGGTTCGGATCGCCGCAGATCGCCACCGGGATGTCGTTGGCGATGTCGAAGTCGAAGCCGATTCCCTTGCCGGCCGCCTGCGGCGTGTACACGTTGTGGATGTCGTCCAGCAGGTCCCACAGGTTGAAGTTGATGTACTCGATGGTCAGCTTGCCGGCCTCGATCTTGGAGAAGTCGAGGATGTCGTTGATGATCACCAGGAGGTGCTCGCCCGAGCGCTTGACCAGGGTGGTGTAGTTGCGCTGGCTATCGGAGAGACCCGTCGCGAGAAGCATTTCGGTCATCCCGAGCACGCCGTTCATCGGGGTGCGGATCTCGTGGCTCATGGTGGCAAGGAAGGCGCTTTTCGCGCGGCTGGCCGCTTCGGCGGCGTTCTTGGCCTTTTCCAGCTGCTCGGTGCGCACGCCGACCTGGCGTTCCAGCTCGTCGCGGTGGTGCAGCAGGGCCGCGCCGCGGTCCTCGATCTGGGCCATCATGGTGTTGAAGCTGTCGATCAGCTGGCCCAGTTCGTCGGTACGCCGGTGGGCGATGCGCAGGCTGTAGTTCTGGCTGACGGAGACCTTTTGCGCGGCCTGGATCAACTTGGTCACCGGTTCGGCGATGCTGCGCTTGAAGCGGCTGGCCATGGCCACCGACACGATCAGCGAGGCGCACATCGCCAGGCCCATCACGGCCAGCCCGGCGAGGATGTCGATCCAGGTCGCGACCAGGTCGGTCTCGATCATCACCACGCCGACCTGCAGCTCGCCCGCCAGCACCGGCTGGTACAGGCGCATGCGGCGCGACAGCAGGTCCCGGCCGGCGGCGTTGGCGGATGCCAGGCTGTCGGCGTCGACGCCGTCCAGCGCGGCGGGCGGGACCAGGTCTTCGGTGGCGCTGTCGCTGACGGTCACGTACTGGGCGAAGGGCTTGCCGTTGCGGTCGTACAGGACGGCGGACGAGATGTCGCTCTCGGATGCCAGCGCCCCCAGGGCATTGCGGGCGCGCGCACCGTCCCGCAGCAGCAGGTAGTCGGCGCTGCTGGCCGCGATCACCTGGGCGAAGGTCGACAGCTGCATCGCCTCGTCCTTCCGGTGATTCGCCACCGAGGTCACCGCGAAGGCCGCGAACACGAATATGAGGGCGGTCGCGGTCGAGAGCAGCGAGATAATGGTCAGCTTCTGGTTCAGGCTGGAGCGCTCGAAGTTCGGCATTCTGATCCCGCAGGCACGGCGGAACGGCCCCACGCCGGACGACGCAGGGCTTCCTTTGCGGAATGCAAATTCCCGCAAGAAAAAAATATACGTTCAAGGGGGAGGGGGAGCGTTGACGGATGTCAACGTGTGCGGGAAGGGCGTTCGGAGAGTGAGCAGAGGTAGCGCTGACCTCATTGTTAGCTGCCAAACCGTCGTCCCGGCGAAGGCCGGGACCCAAGTTCGTCGTATCACGTTGGCGGGTGCACGCAAGCGCTTGCGGTCCGCGCCGGAAATTGGATCCCGGCCTACGCCGGGATGACGGATCATGCTTTAGTGGTCGAAGCGAATCAGGGCGGTGTGTGCATAAAAAAGAAGGGGCGCCGCAGCGCCCCTCTTTCATTCAACAGGCTTCAACAACAAGTCGCCCGTTTCCCCCCATACCTTGCCTCCTGCCGTTCGCGGAAGAATTCCTCGTAAGTCATCGGCGCCTGGTCCGGGTGGGTACGCTCCATGTGCGCCAGGTAGGTGTCGTACTCGGGCAGGCCGACCATCAGGCGCATGCTCTGCCCGAGGTACTTGCCTGCTTCCTTGCCTGCCTCCAGCAGCGCGCCGAACATCACTGCACCTGCGGGGTTGGCATGGCGACGTACGGTGTCTCCTTGGCGGTCGGCTTGTTGCTGGCACGCGCCGCCAGCACGGTGCGCACACCGTACACCAGCACCGCCAACACCACGAACATGAAGAAGCCCGCCAGCGTCGCATTGATGTAGTCGTTGAAGATGATGCGCTCCATCTGCTCGATCGTCTTGGCCGGCGCCAGCACCGTGCCGGCGTCGTGCGCGGCCTGGAACTTGTTGGCGTGGGCGATGAAGCCGACCTTCGGATCGGCCGCGAAGATCTTCTGCCAGCCGGCGGTCAGGGTGCAGGCCAGCAGCCACAGGGTCGGCACCACCGTGATCCAGGCGTACTGCGCGCGCTTCATCTTGTACAGCACACAGGTGCCCAGCATCAGCGCGATCCCGGCCAGCATCTGGTTGGCGATGCCGAACAGCGGCCACAGGGTGTTGATGCCGCCCAGCGGATCGACCACGCCCTGGTACAGGAAGTAGCCCCAGGCGGCCACGCACAGGCCGGTGGCCAGCAGGTTGGCCGGCAGCGACTCGGTGCGCTTCAGCGACGGGGCGAAGGCGCCCAGCAGGTCCTGCAGCATGAAGCGGCCGGCGCGGGTGCCCGCATCCACCGCGGTCAGGATGAACAGGGCCTCGAACAGGATCGCGAAGTGGTACCAGAAGGCCATCATGGCCGGGCCGCCGACCACGTTCGACAGGATGTGGGCCATGCCCACGGCCAGGGTCGGGGCGCCGCCGGCGCGCGAGATGATGGTGTTCTCGCCGACGTCGCGCGCCATTTGCTCGAGCGACTCGGGAGTGATCACGAAGCCCATCTGCGACACCGCCGCCGCGGCCGACTGCGCGGTGGTGCCCAGCACCGCGGCCGGGCTGTTCATCGCGAAGTAGACGCCCGGGTCGATGGTGGACGCCGCCACCAGCGCCATGATGGCGACGAAGGATTCCATCAGCATGCCGCCGTAGCCGATGAAGCGGGCGTGGGTCTCGTTCTCGATCATCTTGGGCGTGGTGCCCGAGGAGATCAGCGCGTGGAAGCCCGACACCGCGCCGCAGGCGATGGTGATGAACAGGAAGGGGAACAGGTTGCCCGACCATACCGGGCCGGAACCGTCGATGAACTTGGTGGTGGCCGGCATGCGCAGGTCCGGAGCGACGATCACGATGCCGATCGCCAGCGCCACGATGGTGCCGATCTTCAGGAAGGTGGACAGGTAGTCGCGCGGCGCCAGCAGCAGCCAGACCGGGATGACCGAGGCGACGAAGCCGTAGCCGATCAGCATCCAGGTCAGCTGGGTGCCGGTGAAATCGAACATCACGGACAGGGTCGGCGAGTCGTGCACCCACTGGCCGCCGATGATGGCCAGCATCAGCAGCACGAAGCCGATGATCGAGACCTCGCCGATGCGGCCGACGCGCACGTAGCGCGAGTACAGGCCCATGAAGAGCGCGATCGGGATGGTGGCCATGACGGTGAAGCTGCCCCACGGCGAGTGGGTCAGCGCCTTGACCACGATCAGCGCCAGCACGGCCAGGATGATCACCATGATCATGAAGGTGCCGAGCAGGGCGATCAGGCCGGGGATGTCACCCATTTCGGACTTGATCAGGTCACCCAGCGAGCGGCCGTCGCGGCGGGTGGACATGAACAGCACGATGAAGTCCTGGACGGCGCCGGCGAAGACGACGCCGGCCAGGATCCACATCATGCCCGGCAAATAGCCCATCTGGGCCGCCAGCACCGGGCCGACCAGGGGGCCGGCGCCGGCGATCGCGGCGAAGTGGTGGCCGTACAGCACGTACTTGTTGGTCGGGACGTAGTCCAGGCCGTCGTTGTACTTGTAGGCGGGGGTCTGGCGCTTCGGGTCCAGGCCCAGCGCCTTGTAGGCGATGAACCGGCTGTAGAAGCGGTAGGCGATCAGGTAGACGCAGACTGCTGCTGCGACGATCCAGATGGCGTTGATGGTTTCGCCTTGCTTGACCGCGATGTACCCGAGCGAAAATGCGCCCAGGACCGACAATGCGATCCAGCCGAGCGCGCTCGACATGCTTTTCATGGTGCTCCTCCGAGGATGGATTGAAACTTTTTTTAACCGGGCGCGACGGATCGGCCGGCGGATTTTTGGACAGCGTACCGGCAAGTATGTTGCACCATTATCAGCGCCACAAGCGCACCATTACGCAGTCCCTGCGTAGTACTACGTAGCGGATGGCCGCAGCGGCGAGGCGCGTTCCGCCTTAAAATGCTGGACTGATTTATTGGGAGAAACAGGATGCGCCTGAGGCAGAAGCTCATCGTGCTGGCGATCGGCCCGCTGATCGTGGCCTTGTGCGCGATCGCCCTGTTCGTACGCCACCAGGCCGTCGAACTCGCCCAGCAGCAGCGCGCCACCATCCAGCGCGCTTACCTGGCGAGCAAGGAGGCCGAGCTGCGCCACTACGTGGCCCTGGCCACGCAGTCGATCGGCCACCTGGTCCGCTCGGGCCGCAGCGACCCGGCAACGCTGGAGGAAGCCAAGCGCATCCTGGGCTCCCTGAGCTTCGGCGACGACGGCTATTTCTTCGTGTACGACATGCAGGGGCGCAGCCTGATGCATCCGCGCCAGCCCGAACTGGTCGGCACCGAAATGTGGAACTGGCGCGATGCGCAGGGTGTGCCGACCATCCAGCGCCTGATCGAGCGCGCCCGTGCCGGCGGCGGCTTCCACCGCTACATCTGGTCCAAGCCGTCCTCGCACCGGCCCGCGCCCAAACTCGGCTATGTGGTGCCGGTGGCGCACTGGGGCTGGATGATGGGCACCGGGATCTACCTCGACGACGTCGAAAACGCGCTGGCCCAGGTTGACGCCCAGCAGTCGCGCAATATCGACGAGACCCTGCTGTGGATTGCCGGCCTGGCCGTCCTGGCCTCGGTCGCCGTGGCCAGCGGCGGCCTGGTGCTCAACCTGCGCGAGCTGCGCGTGGCCGACGCCAAGCTCAAGGCGCTGGCCCAGCGCGTGGTCGAGTCGCAGGAAGAAGAGCGGGCGCGCCTGTCGCGCGACCTGCACGACGGGATCAGCCAGGCGCTGGTCTCGGTCAAGCTGCAGCTCGAAGCGGGCATCATCCGCCTGGGCGGCGACGCCGCCCAGCAGCTGGCCGCGCGCGGTGCGCTCGAGCGCACGGTGGACCAGCTCAAGTCGGTGCTGGGCGAGGTGCGGCGCATTTCGCACGATCTGCGCCCGGCGCTGCTGGACGACCTGGGCCTGGCGCCGGCGCTCGACCACCTGGCCAGCGAATTCGGATACCACACCGGCACGCCGGTGCGCTTCCGCGCCGAGGGCGAGGTCGACGCGCTGCCCGAGATGGCGGGCACGGTGCTGTTTCGCATCGCGCAAGAAGCGCTGACGAATGCCGAGCGCCACGCCGGCGCGCGCCAGGTAGAGATGCTGCTGGCGCGGCGCGGCCGCTGCCTCACCCTGAGCATCGCCGACGACGGCGGCGGCTTCGATGCCCAGGGCATCGCCCGCCACCCGCAACGCGGCATCGGCCTGCGCAACATGATGGAACGGATGGAAGCCATCGGCGGCACACTGGCGATCGCTTCCTCGCCGCTCGGCACCCGCGTGGTGGCCAGTATCGACTTGAAGGAGCAGACATGAGCGACGAAGGACAGGAAATCCGCATCCTCCTGGTGGACGACCACCCCCTGGTGCGCGACGGCCTGCGCGCGCGCCTGGAAGCGGCGCCGCGCCTGCGCGTGGTGGGCGAGGCCGGATCCGGCCAGGAAGCCATCGAGCAGGCCGGCGCCTGCCGTCCCGACCTGGTGCTGATGGACGTGAACATGAAGGGCGGCAGCGGCATCGAGGCCACCGCGCGCCTGCTCCAGCACTATCCCGGCATCGCGGTGCTGATCCTGTCGATGCACGACAAGCCGGAATACGTGACCCAGGCGATGCAGGCCGGTGCGCGCGGCTACGTGCTGAAGGACGCGCCGGGCAAGGACATCGTGCTGGCGATCGACACCGTGATGGGCGGCGGCATCTACTACAGCGCCGCGCTGGCGCGCCAGCTGGCCAGTCCCGCGGCGCCCGGCAATGTGCTGACCGGACGCGAGGAGGAGGTGCTGAACCATATCGCCGACGGTCAATCGAACAAGCAGATCGCGCGCGCCCTCGACCTGTCGGTACGGACCGTGGAAACCCACCGCCTCAACATCAAGCGCAAGCTCGGCATCGAGGGCCAGGCCGAACTGATCCGTTTCGCGGTCGAGCGCGCGGCAAACCGTGGTTATTTATGAGTATGTACGGAAAGTATCTCTAAAGAAACAAAAGATGTTGCTTTCTGATAATCGCTCGAATAAGATTGATTGAATAATCAACCAGAGCTTCTTGAGAGCCCCAGAAAGCCCATTCCATGGCCGCGCCGGACAACAATTCGTTTCCGCTGGTAGCAATCGACCCGGTCGCCAATGGGCAGAACGAGTGGGTGGCGCTGTGCCTGCGCATCGAGTCTGGTCCTGAGCTGGGCCAGCGCCTGCAGGCCCTGTTCGGCACGCCCGACCTGCTGGCTGCGATCGCCCCGCTCGACGGCCTCCTGATGCTCGACGATCCCGCCGTCCTCACGCCGCCCGTGCTGGCCCTGATGCCGGCCAACCGCATCGGCTTCGCCGTCGCTGCCGCGTCGCTGGCCCAGGACGGCGTGGCGCGCCGCCTCACCGAACTGCACGAACTCGGCTACCGCCTCTGGCTCGACGGCACGCCGCCGGCCGGCGTCAAGGTGCCGCCTGCACTGCGCACGCTTGCGCGCGACTGCACCCGCGATCCGGTACCGGCAGGGCGCCTCGCGGCGCTGTTCGGCCCCCACCTCGCGCGCCGCGTCGACAGCGCCGCCGTGTTCGCCGAATGCGAGATGCTCGGCTTCGACTGGTTCAGCGGCGACTACCCCTGCGATCCGGCCTTGGCCGGCAGCGGCGCCCCGGACGGCAGCTCGCGCCGCCGCATCCTGAGCCTGCTCGGCCTGTTGTCGCGCGACGCCGATTCGCGCGAGATCGAGCAACAGCTGAAACAGGACGCGACCCTGTCCTACCACCTGCTCAAGCTGGTCAACTCGGCCGCCTTCGCGGTCAGCACCCAGATCACCAGCTTCAACCAGGCCATCAGCCTGCTCGGCCGGCGCCAGCTGCAGCGCTGGCTGCAGCTGCTGCTGTACGCGCGCCAGCAGGCCGACGGCCTGCCGAACCTGCTGCTGCCGCTGGCCGCCCGCCGCGGCGCGCAGCTGGAAGCGCTGTGCAAGCAGAGCGGGGCAGAGCGCGACGACTGCGACCTGGCCTTCATGACCGGCGTGTTCTCGCTGCTCGACCGCTTGCTGCACATGCCGATGCCGGACATCGTCGCCGAACTGCACCTGCCGCAGCACGTGTCGCAAGCCCTGCTGGCGCGCAGCGGAACCCTGGGGCGCTGGCTGCGCCTGACGGAAGCCCACCCCTCGGGGGAGGCGCTCAAGGAGGCGGGCATCGACGCTGCCGGCTGGTGGAACAGCCAGTTGAACGCCTATCACTGGGCCATCCAGGTAGGACGGAATGTCTGACATGCAGCTCGTACCGGTCGACGCAACCCTGAATTTTGCCGGCGGTACGGGCGCTGTCTGCGATGCCGTCCTGCGCCTGCGCGGCGACGCCCTGCACGAGGAACTGGGCCGCGTCGCGGCCGCGCTGCTGGCCAGCCCGTCGGGACGCTTCCTGCCGGGCGCCGGCGTCGCCAGCCCCGCATGTGCCGGCCCGGTGCTGCGCCAGGTGGTGGCCGGCACGTCCGAGCAGTTCGGCATCTACGAGGTGGCGGGGCGCGAGGCTTATTCGGCCGAGGACGCGCGCCAGCTGGCCGCGCTGGCGCACCTGACCGCCTCGCTGCTGCAGGTGCATTCGCTGGCGGTGCGCTCGACCCATGCTTACGCCCAGATGGAAGCCCAGCTCGCGCACCAGTCGCAGATCCTCGACCAGATCCACGAGTCGGTGCTGACCATGGACCAGATGGGTTACATCACCAGCTGGAACCGCGGCGCCGAAGACCTGTTCGGCTACAGCGCGCTGGAAGCGATCGGCCGCAACATCCTGTTCCTGTACGCCGACGAGGACGAAGGCTTCCACGACAGCTTCGCGGAAGGGGGCGGGCGCATGATGGAAGTCCGGCGCCGCAAGAAGTCGGGCGAGGTGTTCTGGGCCAGCCTGTCGCTGTCGCCGCTGCGCGACCTGGCCGAGCGCCCGATCGGCCTGATCGCCTACCTGACCGACATCACCGAGCGCAAGCAGGCCGAGGAACAGCTGCACCACCTCGCCTACTACGACGAACTCACCGGCCTGCCGAACCGCACCCTGTTCGCGCGCCTGGTGGACCAGGCCCTGATGGTCGCGCAGCGCAACGAGGCCGCCGGCTGCGTGCTGTTCATCGACCTGAACCGCTTCAAGCGCATCAACGACACGCTCGGCCGCCGCATCGGCGACGAGCTGCTGCGTCAGGTCGCCCAGCGCCTGCGCGACACCCTGCGCGACGAGGACGTGGTTGCGCGCCTGTCTGGCGACGAGTTCGCGGTCGGCCTGTTCGACATCCGCCAGCACTTCGAGGCCACCACGGTGGCGCAGAAGCTGCAGGCCTCGCTCGATGCGCCTTTCCTGATCGGCGGCCACGACCTGCGCGTGGGCGCCAGCATCGGCATCAGCGTCTATCCCCAGGACGGCAGCGAGGCCGAGACCCTGCTGGGCCTTGCCGACATCGCGATGGAGCGCGCCAAGCAGGCCGCGGACAATCCGGACCGCAGCGTGGCCTTCTACAGCCAGGACATGAACGAGGGCATGCAGGAACGCATGCGCATCGAATCCGGGCTGCGCCAGGCGCTGGGCAACGGTGAACTGATCCTGTACTACCAGCCGAAATTCGAGCTCGGCAGCGACCGCATCGTCGGCGCCGAGGTCCTGGTGCGCTGGCTGCATCCGACCCGCGGGCTGGTGCCCCCGAGCGAATTCATCCCGCTGGCCGAGAGCACCGGCCTGATCGTGCAGGTAGGCGAGTGGGTGCTGGAGCAGGCCTGCGCCCAGGCCGCGGTCTGGCAGCGCGCCGGCGTGGCGCCGCTGCGCCTGGCGGTGAACGTGTCGGCGCGCGAATTCACGGCTTCGCTGCCGGCGCGCGTGGCCGACACGCTGGCGCGTTACCAGCTGGATCCGTCTTGGCTGGAGCTGGAGATCACCGAGAGCACGCTGATGCACGACTTCGAGCGCGTCACCGCGATCATGGACCGCATCCACCAACTGGGCGTGGCGCTGTCGCTCGACGATTTCGGCACCGGCTATTCGAGCCTGTCCTACCTGAAGCGCTTCCCGATCGACACCCTCAAGATCGACCGCTCGTTCACGACCGGGATTCCGGAGGATGCGAGCGACTGCGCGATTGCGGGGACCATCATCAGCATGGCGCAGCAGCTCGGCCTGCGCGTGATCGCGGAGGGGGTGGAGACGCTGGAGCAGCTGGCCTTCCTGCGTGAGTCGGGGTGTGACGAGGTGCAGGGGTACTTGTACAGCAAGCCGTTGCCGGCGGTCGACTTCGAGCGGTGTTTGCGGGAGAACTGGCTGCTGGTGGCCTGATTGACTTCGCCGGCATTGATGAATTATGTATAATGCCGGTTCCTCACAGGAAGCGTGGCCGAGTGGTTGAAGGCAGCAGTCTTGAAAACTGCCGACGGGGGAACCCGTTCGTGAGTTCGAATCTCACCGCTTCCGCCAAGCATATTGAATAAAAGCTCCACACGTTGGGGCTTTTTTTCGTCAGCCTCATCCGTATTGCGCGATGGGAAGCGACACCGTAAACACGCTTCCTTTCCCCAAGCCAGCACTCGCAGCCGTGATCTCGCCACCATGCAGGCTCACCATGCTCTTGACGAGCGCCAATCCGATGCCGAGGCCTCCCTGTGACCGGTCCGGCGTCCGTTCGGCCTGGGTGAAGAGGTCGAAGATGTGGGGGAGCAGGGTGTTCTTGATGCCGATGCCTGTGTCGCCTATCTCGACATGTACCTGATCGTTTTCCACCCAGATGGCGCAGGTGATGACGCCGTCCTCCGGCGTGTATTTGGCAGCGTTGTTCAGGATATTGGCGAAGATCTGCACCAGCCGCTTGCGGTCGCCCATGAGCATCTGCGAGGGCGCATCGTCCTGGACCTGCAGCTGGTGCCGTTTCGTTTCGATCAGCGGCCTGGCCTGCTCGATGGCGTTGTCGACGATCGACCTCAGGCTCACGAGCTCCCTGTCCAGTTCGACCAGGCGCCGCGTCACGTGCGAGGTGTCGAGGAGATCGTCGATCAGCGCCGTCATGTGTTTGGCCTGGCGGCTGATCACTTCGCTGGCCCTGGTGACCCTGGGATCCGCATGCGCGACCATGCGCAGCATTTCTGCGGCGGTGGAAATCGGCGCCAGCGGGTTGCGCAGCTCATGGGCCAGCATCGCAAGAAACTCGTCCTTGAGCCGGCTCGAGGTACGCAGCGCTTCTTCCGCCCGGGCGCGTTCCAGCGCGTCCCAGGTGCGTTCGGCGACGTCCGCCACGACCATGATGTCGTCCGCGGTCCACTTGCGCGCCGACGTATGGGCGACGTTGAGGTTGCCGCGCAGACGGCCATCCCGAATCAGCGGGACGATCATGATCGAGCGAATGGCGAGCGCCTCGTAAGCCTCGACGAACCCGGCGAAGTGCGGATCGCTGCGCATGTCCTCGACGACGACAGCTTGCCCTTGCCGCAAGGTCGTCAACAGGTAGGGGCCGAATTCGGCAATGCTGCCATAGGCCGGCAGCTGGGGCAGATCGGCGCTTTCGGTCCACTGCAAGGGAATACTGAAGGTCCCTGAGCGGTCGTCGATTTCCGCGTAATAGGCGCGCGCCACTTGCAGGTGCTTGCACAGCAGTTCCGTTGCAGTGGCGACGATGTCATCCGTCGCCGCAAGGCCGCGCAGCTTGTCCGCCAGCGTCAGCTGGAAGGCGTGCCGGCGTTCCGTGCGTACCCGTTCGGTGGTCTCCACCGCCGTCGTGAACATACCGTCGATGTGGCCCTTGATATTGCGGATAGGGCTGTATGAGAAAGTGAAGTGGCACAGCTCGGGATAGCCGTTGCGTTCCAGGACCAGGGGCATATCCTCGCCCTTGACCGCGGTTCCCTGTTTGACGACCTGCTCGACCAGGGGACCGATGGTCGGCCAGATGTCGGGCCAGGTTTCTACCGCCGGCCGGCCGAAGGCCTGCGGATGCTTGGTGGCGCCCAGGATCGGCCGGTAGCCATCGTTATAGAACTGGATGAGATCCGGTCCCCACCATACCGCGATGGGAAAGGCCGACTCGAAGCAGATGTTCAGCTGCAGGCGCAAGGCCTCCGGCCAGGTCGATGGTGGCCCCAGGGGTGTCGATGACCAGTCCGTGTTGCGGAGCATGGCGACCATCTCACTATCGTGGGCAAAATGATCGAACTCCGGGGCCGGCTTTGACATGGACAGACTGTATCGATGACAGGAATCGATAGTATGCCGTTTCCTTGAGAAAGCGGACTTCCAATTGAATAATGGCTAGTGCGTGCAAGACAGTCAAGAAGCATCACTGTGGCTGACGAGTGCGCGCGCAGCGATCACGTCGCGCAGGGCCTGCGAGTGCGTTCGTGCTCGAGCAGCCATGGCCTGGTACTCGGCAGCCCCTTCCTGGCGCCCGGTCTGAAGTTCTTTCTCGGCCATTTTGCTGAAGAGACGTTCTTGCTCATGGAGAGCGCGAATGGCGCTCCAGATAGCATCTTCCACTGCGTCGCTCTGTAGTGCCTCGAGCACCCTGGCTGTGAACGCATGACCCGTATGACAGCGGTAACGTATTGGCCCCTTGGCCCGGATTTCCCACAAAGCGCCGTTACACTCAGGGCAAGTAAGCGATGAGAGCTTTCCGATTTTCTCTAGATCATCCATATCGCTGTCCTGTGCGGTGATCCGGCTCTCGATATCTATCCAGTTCGGCTTGCCGGACATGACATCCTGCTGACCCGCGGCGCTTTGCTGCACGTCTGCTTTCGCCAACTGGAGGAGTGCCGGTCCAATCTCGTTCACACCGAGCACCCGGTCAACATCCGCATATTTTATTGCGCTTGCCGGCATATCAGATGCATCGGATTCCGCAGGGTCCTGCACAAGGGCGACGCCTCCGCAGGCTTTAACCGCCTGCAAACCTACGGTTCCGTCATCAAGATAGCCGCTGAGGACAAGGCCGATCGTGTTCGAGCCGAAGGCAGATGCGGCAGTGCGAAAAAGCGGATCGACCGCCGGACGACTGTGGTTCTCTTTTGGCCCATGTACCAAACGTGCATACGCCCGGTCGCCGCTTCGCATCACCATCAGATGCTCGTCGGGCGGCGCTACCAGAACACGCCCCGGGATGATCGGCTCACCATCGATCGCATGGCGCACAGGCATCGTTGAACGGCGTCCCAGGATCTCTGCAAGCATGCTTTTCTGTGATCCGATGTGGGTGACGATCAATATTGCAGCTGGGAAGTCATGCGGCAAGGTAGGCAGGATGAGCTTCAGGGCATTGATCGCACCGGCCGAACCTCCGATAACAACAATCTTGGACATCGTTTCCTCCGCTAGTCGTAGCGACGAAGCTACCGGAAAGTAGAAGAACAAGGCGCGGGCCAGAGGTCCAGGCTGAGCGTTGCCGGTTCTTCCCGCTGGAGGTTTGCCCGGCATGATGGCGCCGGCTTACTTCGATTCAGGCTTCCAGCCCTTGTCGATGAACGCATCGACCTCTCGTCTCAATGCGCCTGCAAGTTCTGATTCTCTTGAAACGCCGAGGAATTCGGTGTTTGCCGGCACGTTGATGGCTGCATGCTACGGACCCGCATTTCCCTTGGTAACGTATCAACTGCTCCATCTACGCTCCAGCCCGCTGACGCGCCCCACCGTACACCGTGATATGCGTCGCAGCCGGATGCCGCGTGCCGACCAGCTCGGCGATGGCCGCCGCGATCCTGGCGGCGCCCTGGGCCGAGGGCTCGATCGGGGAAGAGGGCACATAATCGGCCGGATCGCAGCACACCAGGCGCAAGTCCAGCACCGGCAGGCCCAGCGCCGCGGCTTCGCGCAGGATCACGTCGTTGAACGGCGCCAGCGCCGTGCGCAGGCCGGGCACCCCGTCGTAGATGGTCGCCACGGCGGTCGGCTTGCCGCGCGCAAGGACGGCCTCGAGCATGGCCCGGTAATCGCGCCGGAATGCGGCCTGCCAGGATGCCAGCAGCTCGGCCGCTTCGAGCACCGTCTGCACCGGACTGTGCATTGCGCCCACCAGACCCAATACGTCATTGCCGCCGCAACTCACCAGCAGCCAGGTGGCCGGCGCGTCCAGCTGCTCGAGGCGAGGGACCTGTTGCGCCATGTCGGCAAGGACGTCTCCGTCATGCGCCAGCAGGGAGACGCGGTGGCGCGGGCTGAGACGCAAGCGCAGCTGGGACGTGACATCGCAGCCGGCCGCGACGTAGGCGGCGTTATCGAATACGGAATCGCCCAACAACACGATATGTTCCACGCTGGTCTCCTTGCAAGACGGCCCCAGTGTACCGAAAAGCCCGATGCCGGGGAGCCGGAGCGGGAGCTTCAGCGTGCTCTTGACACAACAACAAAACCGAACGATCCTCCGTAAGCCCCGCGTAAGCAATCCGTAAGGAAACGAGAACATCCTGAGAGAAGGCGTAGCAAATATTTAATAGAAGGAGAAGTCCAGCCAAAACCAGTAGTTGTACGTGCAGCGATTCAGTCCGTGTAAAAAACTAAACAGGAGACAGACGATGAAGCAGCGTGACGACGATGTAAAGAAGCCAGCATCCACCCGCCGTAAGTTCCTCGGCACCGCAGCCGCCGGCACCGCCGGAGCCGCCCTCGCGGTCCCGATGGTCGCAACAGCCCAGACCCCGAAGCAGATGCGCTTCCAGAGCACCTGGCCCAGCAAGGATATCTTCCACGAATACGCGCTCGACTTCGCCAAGAAGGTCAACGACATGACCGGCGGCGAGCTGAAAATCGAAGTGCTGCCGGCCGGCGCCGTCGTTCCCGCCTTCGGCCTGCTCGACGCCGTCTCCAAGGGCACCCTCGACGGCGGCCACGGCGTCATGGGCTACAACTACGGCAAGCAGAGCGCCATCGCGCTGTGGACCTCGGGTCCGGCCTTCGGCATGGACGCCAACATGGTGCTGGCCTGGCACAAGTACGGCGGCGGCAAGGCGCTGCTGGCCGAACTGTACAAGGGCATCGGCGCCAACGTCGTCTCCTTCCTCACCGGCCCGATGCCGACCCAGCCGCTGGGCTGGTTCAAGAAACCGATCAGCAAGGTCGAAGACCTGAAGGGCCTGAAGTTCCGCACCAACGGCCTGGCGATCGACCTGTTCACGGCCATGGGCGCCGCGGTGAATGCGCTGCCGGCCGGCGAGATCGTCCCGGCGATGGACCGCGGCCTGCTGGACGGGGCCGAATTCAACAATGCCAGTTCCGATCGCGTGCTCGGCTTCCCGGACGTGTCGAAGATCTGCATGCTGCAAAGCTTCCACCAGAGCTCCGAGACCTTCGAGATCACCTTCAACAAGACCAAGTACGACGCGCTGCCGGCCATGATGCGGTCGATCATCGAGAATGCGGTCGAGGCGGCATCGGCCGACATGTCGTGGAAGGCGGTCGACCGCTATTCCAAGGACTATGCCGGCATGCAGGCCCAGAACGGGGTCAAGTTCTACAAGACGCCGGACTCGGTGCTGCAGGCCCAGCTCGCGGTGTGGGACCAGGTGGTGGCCAAGAAGGGCGCCGACAATCCGCTGTTCAAGAAGGTCGAGGCCTCGATGCGCGCCTTCGCCGAGCGCGCGATGAAGTGGGACATGGACACCAACAACCCGCGCCGCATGGCCTACAACCACTACTTCGGCCGCAAGGCGCCGGCCAAGAAGGCCTAAGCCATCCTGCAGCTTGACGTGTGCCCGCCCTTCATGACGAGGGGCGGGCCCTGTGTGTTCGACCGGAGCAGCTCCATGCAAAACGTCTTGTTTTTCGTCGACCGGGTCAGCAGCTGGGTAGGGCAGGCCTTTTCCTGGCTGATCGTCGCGCTCACCTTCCTCATCACCTGGGAAGTCTTCGCGCGCTATGTCCTGAACACGCCCAATCCCTGGGCCTTCGACCTGATGATCATGATGTACGGCGCCGCCTTCATGATGGCCGGCGCCTACACCCTGGCCAAGAATGGCCACGTGCGCGGCGACGTGCTGTATTCCTTCTTTCCGCCGCGCCTGCAGGCCGGCCTCGACCTGGTCCTGTACTTCGTCTTCTTCATCCCCGGCGTGGTCGCCCTGGTCTGGGCCGGCACCACCTATGCCGCCGAGTCGCTGGCCATCAAGGAGCACTCCACGCTCACCGCCAACGGCCCGCCGCTGTATCCCTTCAAGATGGTGATTCCCTTCGCCGGCGTGCTGCTCCTGCTGCAGGGCTTCGTGGAGATCGTGCGCTGCGTGGTCTGCCTGAAGAACGGCGCCTGGCCCCCGCGCGAGCCCGATGTCGAAGAGGTCGACGTCGACCAGCTCAAGGCCCAGGTCTCGACCGGCAAGGAGGCGCCATGAGGAAGGAAATCTGGTTCGGCCTGTCGATCCTGCTGGCGATCGTCATCGGCCTGTTCATCCTGATGCCGGCGCCCGCCGACATGACCAACGGCCACCTCGGCCTCTTGATGCTGGCGTTGGTGGTGGTCGCCATCATGCTGGGCTTCCCCACCGCCTTCACCCTGATGGGCATGGGCGTGATGTTCGCCTGGTTCGCCTTCCACAGCCAGGATCCCGGCCAGGCGGTCCAGCTCACCCTCGACCTGATGGTGCAGCGGGCCTATTCGGTGATGGCCAACGACGTGCTGATCTCGATCCCGCTGTTCATCTTCATGGGCTACCTGGTGGAACGCGCCAACCTGATCGAACGCCTGTTCAAGAGCCTGCACCTGGCGATGGCGCGCGTGCCCGGTTCGCTGGCGGTGGCCACCATCGTCACCTGCGCGATCTTCGCCACCGCCACCGGCATCGTCGGCGCGGTGGTTACCCTCATGGGCCTGCTGGCCTTGCCGGCCATGCTCAAGGCCGGCTACAGCACCCAGCTGTCGGCCGGCAGCATCACGGCGGGCGGCTGCCTGGGCATCCTGATTCCGCCCTCGGTGCTCCTGATCGTGTACGGCGCGACGGCCGGGGTCTCGGTGGTCAAGCTGTATGCGGGCGCCTTCTTCCCCGGGATCATGCTGGCCGGGCTGTACGTCGGCTATGTGCTGATCATCGCCAAGCTGCGGCCATCCATGGCGCCGCCGCTGCCCGCGGAGGAGCGTATCGTGGCGCTGCCGGCCTACACCCAGGCCATTCCCGGCGCCTACGGCAAGAGGGCGGTGCCGGGCCTGCTGCGCGCCTTCAAGGGGGCGGGCGCGCCGCAGCGCACCCTTGCCTCGAACCTGTTCGTCGCCCTGCTGCCGGCCCTGGCCTTTGCCGCCATCATGGGTCTCGGCTATCGCATGGTGACCGCACCGGAAGGGCCGGCCACCGAACTGGTCGAGATGGGCGCCCAGCAAGACCTCGATTCAGCGTCCGGCGGCGATGCCGGCGGCCTGGAAGAGCCGCCGGTGGAGGGAGCGCTGGCCGAACCGCCCGTCGAAGGGGGCGCGCCGGCCGCGGCAGCGCCGCCGGCGCCGGCAGCGACGCAGGCCATTCCCACGCCGGCCTCCGCGGATCCGGTCGCCAAGCCGGCCCCTCGGGCTTTCTGGATCACGCTGGCGGTGGTCGCCGCCGCGCTGGCCATCTTCTACCTGCTGTTCACCTTCGCGCGGCTCGAGATCTTCAAGATGCTGCTCGGCTCCCTGTTCCCGCTGGCGATCCTGATCCTGGCGGTCCTCGGCAGCATCGTGTTCGGGCTGGCCACGCCGACCGAGGCGGCGGCGATGGGCGCCTTCGGTGGACTGATCCTGGCGATCGCCTACCGGCGCTTCAACTATGCCCTGCTGCGCGACTCGGCCCACCTGGCGACCAAGACCACGGCCATGGTGTGCTGGCTGTTCGTCGGCTCAAGCATCTTCTCGGCCGCCTTCGCGCTGCTGGGCGGGCAGGAGATCATCAACAACTGGGTGCTCGGCATGGACCTGACCCCGGTGCAGTTCATGATCCTGGCCCAGGTGGTGATCTTCCTGCTCGGCTGGCCGCTCGAGTGGACCGAGATCATCGTGATCTTCATGCCGATCTTCGTGCCCTTGCTGGCCCACTTCAACATCGACCCGCTGTTCTTCGGCCTGCTGGTGGCGATGAACCTGCAGACGGCCTTCCTGTCGCCGCCGGTGGCGATGTCGGCCTTCTACCTGAAGGGAGTGTCGCCGCCACACGTCACCCTGAACCAGATCTTCCTCGGCATGCTGCCTTTCATGGGGCTGCAGATCCTGGGGATCATCCTGCTCTACACCTTCCCGGCGATCGGCATGTGGCTGCCCGAGGTGCTGTACAAATAGGCGTCATGCGCAAGACTCTTGTCTCTTCATAAAGTTATGCGTTCCGCGAATGGCTGTCATGCGGAACGCGAAGTGTCATTGCGCTGCAACATCGGTAATAATGGCGGGCTATACGCTGTAGTACCTTCCACGTTCGCGGATGTTGTCATCACAAGTGCCATCATCCGGCAGCGCTGGCCCCCGACTTTGTTCACGCATTGTGAGGAACATGAAGCATCATCTCCTGCCCGGTTCGACCTCTCACCGATTTGACGGCGGCTCCCCGCGTGCGTCTGGTGGCGAGGTGGCGCGATGATGCAGGGCAGCCTGCAAACCCGGCCGGCACAGGTCAAGAGCGTGGCCTCGATCAAGCCCCATACCCTGTTCGACGACGTCTACGGGATCGCCGTCGGCGTGCTGTTCGTCGTCATGGGCGTCCTGCTGCTGCAGGCCGCGAACCTGATCACCGGCGGCGTGGCCGGCATTTCGCTGCTGCTCTCGTACACCACCGAGCACACGGTCGGCGTGCTATTCATGCTCATCAACCTGCCGTTCTTCCTGTTCGGCTACCTGTTCATGGGCGCACGCTTCACCGCCAAATCCCTGGTCGGCAGCGTGCTGATCATGGCGATGCTCAAGCTGCTGCCGAACGGCCTGGTGATCGGCCACATCCACCCGATGGTCGCCGCGCTCGGCGGCGGGACCTTCTGCGGCATGGGCATCCTGGCACTGGCGCGCCATGGCGCCGGGGTCGGCGGCACCGGCATCGTCACCCTGTGGCTGCAGAAGAAGTACGGCATCAATGCCGGCCGCACCCAGGTCCTGATCGACGGCGTGATCCTGCTGGCGGCGCTGGCGATCGTCACGCCGGAGCTGGTGGGCTGGTCGTCGCTGAGCGCGATCGCCATGAGCAGCATGGTCATGGCCTGGCACCGCCCGGGACGCTACTTCGGTAACTGAGCGCCGTATTCCCATTCCCACGGCATGTCGGTCTCGCCCAGCACGCGCCGGGCGAGTTCGGGATAGATCCGCTCGGCGCGCACGTCGTTGGCCAGCATGACCACGCAGCGCGCGCCGCTCTCCAGGCACAGGACCATGTTGCCGGTGCTGTCGTTGTGTCCTCCCTTGAACCAGGCCGGCCCGCTGCGGTCGCGGAACGTCACCACGCCCAGTCCCGCGGCAAGCCCTTGCGGCCAGGTCGCCGGTCGCGCCGTGAGCGTCGGGAACTGGCTGGCCGAGCCGATCGGCAGCTGGGGCGCCACCAGCATGGCGCGTGAGGCCGCACTGAGTCCCTCTCCGCGCATCACGCCCGCCCACAGGCGCGCCTGGTCCTCGATGCTGGTGTCCATCGAGCCGGCCGCGCTGGGCCGGCTGCGCTCGTCGTGCGGCTCCATCTTGCCCTCCAGCGTATAGCCGTCGGCCAGGTTGGCCGCGAAATCCGGGCGCCACTGCATGCTGGTATTGCGCATCCCGAAGCGGTCGAAGACGCGGCGCTGCATTTCCTGGCCGGTGTCCAGCCCCAGGCCTCGTTCGACGATCAGTTGCAGGATGTAGAAGCCTTCGCCCGAATAGGCGTAGCGCGTGCCGGGATCGAAGTGGAAGCGCAGCTTGCGGTCCGGCTCGAGCCAGCGGAAGTTGGCGAAGCCGGAAGCATGCGTGAGCAGGATGCGCGGCGTCAGCCTGCGCCAGCGGTCGTCGTACGCCAGCGCGGAGAAATCCCAGGGCTGCTGGTCGTAGGCGGGCAGGGGCCTGGGCAGCAGGGTAGAAACAGGCGCGTCGAGGTCGAGCCGTCCTTCGTCGACCAGCTGCAGCAGCATATAGGCGAAAGCCGCCTTGGTGAGCGAGGCGCCGTACATGACGGTCTGCGGCGTCAGCGGCAGGCCGCGCTCGACGCTGCGGCTGCCGTAGGCCTTCACGCTCACCACCTGGCCGCGCTCGATCACGGCCAGCGCCAGTCCCTGCAGCTTTTCGCGCGCCATCAGGCGCCGCACCTCGTCGTCGGGGATGCTCGACACCGAAGGCGGGGCGGCCGCGCATCCGGCAAGCAGGCAAACGGACAGGCATAGTGCTGCTCTCATCGACGCTCTCCCTCTGGTACACACGGCAGCGCCATGGTACACCGCTTAAAGTCCGGTGGCCTGCGCGAAGACTTCCTTGATCCAGTCGACGAACACGCGCACCCGCGGCGACAGCTGGCGGCTTTGCGGATACAGCACTGAGACCGGCAAGGCGGGCGGCGCCAGCGCCGGCAGCACGATCTCGAGCCGGCCTTCGCGCAGCGCATCGTCGATGCGGTAGCGCGGCACCTGCACGATGCCCAGGCCCGCGATGGCCGTCGCCGTGTACATGTCGGCGCCGCTCACGCTGACCGATGCCGGCAGCACCACCTGGCGCAGCTCGCCGCCCACGCTGAACTCCAGCGGGTAGGGCCGGCCGGTGCTGGACGAGATGAAGTGCACCGCATGGTGGCAATCGAGTTCGTCGAGGCTGCCGGGGCGGCCGTGGCGGTCGAGGTAGGCCGGGCTGGCGACCGTGACCTGGGTCAGCCGCGCCACCTCCTGCGCCACCATCGACGAGTCCTGCAGATTCCCGGCGCGCAGCACGCAATCGATCCCTTCGCGCACCAGGTCGACCAGGCGGTCGCCTTCGCCGATCTGCAGCACGATGCCGGGATAGCGCGCCAGGAAGGCGGGCAGGCTTGGGGCCAGCACCTGCTTGGCCAGCGAGGGCTGCAGGTTCACGCGCAGCAGGCCGGCCGGCTCGGTACGGCTGAAGACGCTCTCCATTTCCGCCAGTTCGGCCAGCAGGCGCACGCAGCGTTCGTAATAGGCCTGCCCGTCGAGCGTCGGCGCCACCACCCGCGTGGTGCGCTCCAGCAGGCGGGCCGCCAGGCGCGCTTCCAGGCGCTTGATGGCATTGGTGACGGTGGCGCGCGGCAGTTGCAGGTCGTCGGCCGCCAGCGTGAAGCTGCGCCGCTCGACGATGCGCGTGAAAATGCGCATCTCCTGGAAACGGTCCATCTGCGTGCTCATCGATTGTTTCCCATAAAGGAATAATACTGCCGAGTGTAGCCCATCCATTCGGTTTTGCTAAACCGTCCCGGAGTTGAACCGTTGCAAACACCATGAACTGGTCTATGAGGCAACAAATGATGCCTATTTGTATTTATTGATTGGCAGGAATGTCGTTACAATGTGCGCCCATTTGATTTGCTTGGCTATGATTCGTCCATGAGCGGCATCTTCGGAAAAATGCGTCTGTCCAGTGTGATGACCTTGGCGGTCTGCGCCACGGTCGCGCTGACGGTCGCGCTCCAGCTGGCGCTCGTCAACCACTTCGCCGTGCGCCAGGCGCGCGAGGAAGCCCAGCTGCGGCTGCAGCAGCTGTCCTGGCAGATGCGCGATTCGCTGAACCGGGTGATCGAGCAGGCCACCGGCGACGCCCGGCTGCTGGCCGAGCTTCCGGCGGTGCGCTATGCCAGGGATGCCGACCAGTCGCGTGCGGTGCTCGAAAGCCTGCAGCGGACCTTCCCCGATTACGCCTGGATCGGCATCGCCGACCTCGACGGCAGGGTGGTGGCCGCCACCGGCCGCATGCTGGAGGGCGCCAATGTCAGCAAGCGGCCATGGTTCACCATCGGCATGCGTGGCGTGCATGCCTCCGACTACCATCCCGCGCTGCTGCTCGAGAAGGTCTTGCCGCGCAAGCCCGATCCGTGGCGCTTCGTCGACCTGTCCGGTCCCATCCTCGACGGGAACGGCAAGCCGGTCGCCGTGCTCGGCCTGCACCTGAGCTGGGAGTGGGCGCGGCGCCATGCGCGCCAGCTGCTCACGCCGGCGCTGCGCGAATACGGCGCCGAGATCCTGGTGATCCGCGACGACGGCACCGTCATGCTCGGCCCGCAGTCGATGGTCGAGACGAAGGTCGATACCACCAGCCTGCGCCTGGCGCAGAAGGGCATGACCGGCTCGCTGCGCGAAGTCTGGCCGGATGGCCGCGCCTACCTGACCGGCTACAGCCGGACCGGCGACGTGCTCGACCCGGCCTCGCTGCGCTGGACGGTATTGGTGCGCCAGACCGAGGACCGGGCGATGGAAAGTACGGCCGACCTGAAGCTGCGCATGCTCGGCTGGAGCGCCGTGCTGGCGCTACTGCTGGCCGGCCTGGCGGCGCTGATGGCACGCCGCCTGACGCGCCCGATGGCGGTGCTGCGCGCGGCGATCGAGCGTGCCACCGAGGCGACCCGCACCGGCAGGGAAGCGCCGCCGATCCCGCAGGTGGACGGCTTCCTCGAGACCCGGATCCTGTCGAGCACGATGCGCGAGCTGGTGCACAGCGAGACCGCGCACCGCCAGGCCCTGCTGGCCCTGAACGAGCGCCTCGAGCTGGCCGTGGCCGAGCGCACCGCCGAGCTGCAGGCGCTGCTGCTGCGCGACGTGCTCACCGGCCTGCCCAACCGCCGCGCGCTGCTGGAAGCGCTGCCCGAGGCGATGAGCCGTGCGCGCCGGGTCGGACGGCCGTGCGCCTTGCTGTTCCTCGACGTGGACGGCTTCAAGGCGGTCAACGACAGTCACGGCCACGAAGAAGGCGACGAGCTGCTGCGCCAGTTCGGCGGCCGCCTGCTGCAGGGCGTGCGCAAGACCGACATGGTGGCGCGCCTGGCCGGCGACGAATTCGTGGTGGTGCTGGAGATGCTGAGCGACGCCGCCCATGCCGACGAGACCGCGCGCAAGCTGCTCGCGCACCTCGCCGAGCCCTTCATCCTGCGCAGCGCCACCGTGACGGTGGGCGCCAGCATCGGCATCGCCCTGCATCGCCCGGACGACCCGCTCGACATCGACGGCTGGCTGGCACGCGCCGACCACGCGATGTACGCGGTCAAGCGCACCGGCAAGAACGGCGTCGCGCTGGCGGCGTCGTTCTGACCCTTGCCCATGCGGGCGCGGCGCTGCTACCATCGCCGCTATGTCCGAAATCACCCAACTCATCGCCACGCTCAAGCGCGAGCTCAAACAGCAGGACAAGACCTACCGCGACGTCGCCGAGGCGCTCGGCCTGTCCGAACCGAGCGTCAAGCGCCTGTTCGCCAGCGAGCAGTTCACGCTCGACCGCCTGGTCGAGATCTGCTCCCTGGTGGGCCTGACCCTGGCCGAGCTGGCGCAGGAGGCGGGGCAGGGCCACCAGCGCCTGCGCACCCTGAGCCCGGCCCAGGAACGCGAGCTGGTATCGGATGCGCGCCTGCTGCTGGTGGCGGTGTGCGCCCTGAACCACTGGACCATGGCCGAGATGCTGCAGGCCTATCGCCTGAGCGAGGCCGAATGCGTGCAGCTGCTGCTGCGCCTCGACCGGCTGGACCTGATCACCCTCCTGCCCGGCAACCGCATCCGCCTGAACGTGGCGCGCGACTTCGACTGGCTGCCGGGCGGGCCGATCCGCCAGTACTTCCGCGAGCAGGGCATGCCCGGATTTATCGACAGCGCCTTCGGCCAGCCGGGCGACACGCTCGACTTCGTGCACGGCATGCTGACCGAAAGCGCGCGCGCCAAGCTGCAGGGCGAGCTGCGCCAGCTGCGGGCGCGCTTCGCGCAGCTGCACGAAGAGAGCCTGGCGGCGCCGCTGCCGCAACGGCGCGGGACGGGCTTGCTGCTGGCCTCGCGGGAGTGGGAGCCGGCGGTGTTTGCGGGCTTGCGCAGGTAGCGCGTGAGCTAACGATGTCGATACAAAATTGGGTTCCCGCCTGCGCGGGAACGACGGTTTTTAGGGTAGCGGAAGAACAGCGGTAGCGTCTCTACCACCTGCACATCCAGCACGTCGTTCCCGCGCAGGCGGGAACCCAAGTTCGCCGCGTACAAGGTACCTGACATAGCGTAGCGTCCCACTACTTGACTGCCCCCGACACCTTGTACTCCCACGCCCCCAGCGACTCCTCCCGCCCCGCCACCGCATAGCGCTGCACCACCCCGGACAGGTTCACCGTCACCGCAACCACGTTCCCGCTCTTCTCGCGCCGGAACGCGAACACCTTGTCGTTCCCCGTCTCCAGCACCCGCATCGTCCCGCCATACTGCCCGTTCCACAGCGCCGGATTGTCATGCTTGAGCTTCAGCAGGAAGGTATACACCCCTTCGTTGGCATGCTCGCGCCACACGATCGGATCCTTCTCGAAGAATTCCAGCCGCTTGTCGAGCCCCGCCTCCTGTCCGCCGTAGATCAGCGGCATGCCCGGCAGCGTCGCCGCCAGCACCGCCATCGCCTTGAACGCCGGCCCATAATGCTCGGCGTCGCTGCCATGCCAGGAATTCTCATCGTGGTTGCTGGTGAAGCGCATCCGGTAGGCGTGCTCCGGATAGGCCACCGGCGGCTGCTCGAACAGCGCCCGCAATGCCCTGGCGCCGGCCTTGCCCTTGGCGACGTCCTTGAATACGGTCAGCGTATCCCAGCCGTAGCTCATGTCGAAGGCGCGCCTGTGCAGCTCGGGCTGCCAGGCCTCGGCCAGCATGAACACCGGCTTGATGCGTTCCAGTTCGGCGCGGGTCTCTTCCCAGAACGCGGTCGGCACCTTGGCCGCCACGTCGCAGCGGAAACCGTCGATGCCGGTCTCGCGCACCCAGAAGGCCATCGCCTCGCGCATGCCGGTCCACAGGCCGGGCTGCTTCCAGTCCAGGCCGGTGACGTCGGTCCAGTATTCGGGTTCCGCGCCCTCGGTATAGGTCACCGGGAAGATCTCGCCCTTGGCATCCTTCAGGTACCAGTCCTTGTGCCGGACCGTCCACGGGTTGTCGAAGGCGGTGTGGTTGGCGACCCAGTCGATGATGACGCGCATGCCCATGCCCTGGGCCTGCTTCACGAGGCGCTTGAAGTCGTCCATCGTGCCGAATTCCGGATTCACGGCCGTGTAGTCGCGCACCGCGTAGTAACTGCCGAGCGTGCCCTTGCGGTTCTTGACGCCGATCGGCTGGACCGGCATCAGCCACAGGATGTCCACGCCCATCTTGCGCAGGCGCGGCAGGTGTTTGGCAAAGGCATTGAATGTCCCTTCCTGCGTGTACTGGCGGATATTGACCTCGTAGATATTGGCGCTGCGCGACCATGCCGGGTGGGTCATGGGCGCACTTGCGGCCTGCTGGGCCAGTGCGGATGGGGCGGCGAGGATGGTGAGCGCGGCGCTGAGCGCCAGGGCAAATGCGGGCAGGGGGCGGACAACGAAAGTCATGGGGTCTCCTCGGGTTTTGTTCAAGCCTCTTGTGCCCGCTCATTCTACGGTGTAGAACCTTAGGTAAGCGGGAAAGTTCGGCTCGGACGAATGCACCGCCCCTTTTTGCCCTGGTCCGGTACTGCTGTTTTATGTGAAGTAATAGACAGATCAGCTCGGCAAATGAGGGAATGATGGCTTCAAAGAGGGAATGACGCCATGAAGATGTCCATCGTCGCAGGTGCCGTGCTCGGAGCGAGCGCAGCGTGCGTCTCGGCCCAGAATACGGCGGTGCCCATCGGGAACGCCGGCACGGGCGAGGTTGCAAGAGAAGTCAGGGAAGCCGGTACCGGTCGTGCCGGCGACGCGCCGGCGATTTTCACGCTGGAAACCGCGCATGAGGCGGAGCAGCGCAAGGCAGCCGTATCCCGCTCACTCACCGTGGGCCGCCAGTACAACCTGGAATTCCTGGCCCTGAGCGACGTCGGCGATCCCTTCCACGGCGGCCTGGCCGGCAGCGCCAGCGGCGCCGCCGCCGACGTGCGCCGGCTGGACGACAGCGTCACCTATCAAAGCGAATTCAATGGCTTCACGGCCGGCTCGTCCTGGGGCAAGGGCGACATCGACGGTTCGCCCTCGGGCCGCGCCTGGGGCATGACGGTGGGCTTCAACGCCGGCCCCTTCACCATCCGCGCGGCACACCAGAACCGCAACGTGGCCAAGGTCACCCGCATCAATCCGGTCGACATCAGCATGGCGGCAAAAAATTCCATCGTGGCCGCCAACATGCGCTTCAGCTGGGGCACTGCGTATGCCGCCTACAGCGCCAGCCGCGGCTGGGGCAGTTCACCGCTGTTCAACCCGGACAATCCCTACGGCGCCGGCATCAGCTCGACCACCTCGACCGACAGCCGCGACGTGCTGGCCGGGGTGGCGGTGCCGATCAACCATGCGACCACGCTGCTGGCTTCCTACATCCGCAAGAACGACCGCGACCCGGCCAACCGCGACGCGCGCCAGATCGCGGTCGGCGCCACCTATGCGGTCTCGCGCAAGCTCGATTTCTATGCCGCGTATTCGCACATCCGGCAGCAGAGCGGCCTGCAGAACGCCAGCGTGCGCAGCGGCGGCGGCGGGGCGATCAACCTCGGGATGCGGCGTGCTTTCTGATATGCGCACGGAATAAATCGCAAGGCATGTCTTGAAATATTGCAATCTTTCCTGAGATGTCAGGGACTCGGAAATCGTCCGAGGCGCCAGGGGACACCATGAAAGTATTGCACGCGCTGCTCAGCAGCATCCTTGTTTCAGCCCTGGCCGGATCGCCGGCTTTGGCGCAGGCCGACATGCGGATGACGGCCGCGGACCGCCAGCAACTCATCAAGACCCTGATCGACGAAGTCGAGGGGCGTTACGTCTTTCCTGAGGTCGCAAGGAAAGTCGCCGCATCGCTGCGCGCGCAGCAGCAGCGCGGCGCCTACGAGGGCATCACGAGCGCACGCCAGTTGTCGGAAGCCCTGACGCAGGAGATGCAAGCCACCGCCAAAGACCGGCATCTGCGGGTGCAGTTCAGTGAAGACACGATCCCCGCAAGGAAGCTGAAGACCGAACCTGCGCCAGACGAGGCCGCCCGCCGCCTGGCGGAGCTGCGGTCGGATAATTTTGGTGTGGCGAAGGTCGAGCACTTGCCCTTCAACATAGGCTACCTGGAGCTGGCCGGCTTTGCGCCCGCCGGGCATGCGGCCGAGACCCTGGCCGCCGCCATGACGGTACTGGCGCATACCGACGCGTTGATCATCGACCTGCGCAACAACGGTGGCGGCGATGCGGCCGCCTCGACGCTTCTGGCCAGCTACCTGCTCGACAAGCGGACCCACCTGAGCGATTTCTACTACCGCGAAGGAAACCGGCTCGAACAGCGCTGGAGCCTGGACGTGGTGCCCGGCCCTCGCTATGGCCAGAAGAAGGAGGTCTACATCCTCACCAGCAAGGCCAGCTTCTCGGCGGCGGAAGATTTTGCTTACGCGCTCAAGAACCTGAAACGCGCCACCGTCGTCGGCGAAACGACCGGCGGCGGTGCCAATGCGGGCGACGACATCCGCCTGCTGCCGAACTTCGCCGCCTTCATTCCCTTGAGCCGCTTGACCAGTCCGATCACGAAGTCGAACTGGGAGGGCGTCGGCGTGACGCCCGATATCGGCGTGTGCGCGGCCGATGCTTTGAGAACCGCGCAGCTGGCGATCCTGGAGAAGTGGGCAGCGGCCGAACCGGACCGTAACAGGCTCGCCTACCTGAAGCAGCGTATCGCGGACTTGGGTGCCCTAGGGGGCGACGCCAGCTTGCAAAAAACGGTAGCCTGTTCCCATGGCTAACACACGTTTTTGGAGGCAACATGACAGGCACAAGCACACTTGATCCGGACAACTTCCCGGAGCGTCCGGACCGCAGCCTCGGCAAGGGCCATGGCATCGATGCGCTCGGCCCGAGCGACATTTCCGACACCGGCAGCGACGTGGTCGGCGGCCCCGGTTTTTCCGACGCGCTCGACCCGGACCAGACCCTCGACTTCGACCGCGGCACCACCTCGGACCTGGAGCAGAGCCACGCCGGCGGCACCGCCGGCCCTGATGTTGGCGACGCCGATTTCTCGGGCGACAGCGACATGGGCGGCACCGGCGAACGGGCCGCTGCCGGACGCGACAATGTCGGCAAGGACGGTGCCGACATCGACACCGATCAGATCGTGTCCATCCCCGACCTGCCGCTGACCGAGGAGGACACCGATTTCTTAACGAGCAAACCGCCGCGATAGGCTGAACGCGGCCAGCAAGGCCCCGCCGCCCACCAGGGCGGTCATCAGGGGCGAGGAGCGCAGGCTGGTGCTGGTGTACAGGCTGCGCTCGTGCACCGTCTGCGGCATGCCCTGGCGCTGGCGCAGTTCGGTCGAGGGATCGGGCTTGTAGAGCGCGTCGCGGCGGTTCGGCGCCGTCGGGCGGTCCGAGCGCTGCTGCTTGAACATGGTGGCGTTCATGTAGCGGTCGAACAGGGTCGGCATCAGCTTGGAGCCGGCCGCGATCATCTTCGAGGCGCCGCCGGCATAGGCGTCGCGCTTCGGATGTTCGGCGCAGTACAGGATGGTGTCGGCCACCACTTCGGGTGCATAGATCGGCGGCGGCAGGGCGGGTTCCCTGTCCATGTAGTTGCGCGCGTGCACCGCGAACATGGTGTCGATCGCGGCCGGACGCACCAGGGTCACCTGCAGCGGCGCGTTTTCCTTTTCCATTTCCATGCGCAGGGCGTCGGTGAAGCCTTTCACCGCATGCTTCGAGGACGCGTACATGCCCTGCATCGGGATCGAGCGCTCCGACACCTCGCTGCCGATATTGATGATGGCGCCGCCGCCGCGGTGCTTCATGCGCCGCACCGCTTCCAGCGAACCGTTCACCGTGCCCCAGAAATTGGTCTGGAACAGGCGGTGGTGGTCTTCCGGCCTGACTTCTTCGAGGCGGCCGAACACCGAGATGCCGGCATTGTTGACCCAGGTATCGATGCGGCCAAAACGCGCGATGGCCTTTTCGCCGATCTTTTCGACCTCGCCCATGTCGCCGACGTCGGCGGCCACGGTCTCGACCAGGACGCCCTTGCTGCGCAGTTCGTTCGCCAGCTCGTCGAGCGCGTCCTTGCTGCGCGCGGCCAGCACCAGGCGGGCACCGCGTGCGGCGGCCATGCGGGCGGTGGTCAGGCCGATGCCGCTGGTGGCGCCGGTGATGACCATGACCTGGTCGTGAAGTTTCCTGAGTCTGATTGCCATGACGTGATCCTTTTCAAGGTGATGAAGAGGACTGCCCGCGGCGTCCGGCCGCAGGGACAGGCCGTTGATGAACGGTCACTATGCTAGCCCGGCTTCAGAAAAGGGGGTTTTCAGTTGCTTATAGGAAGGATGCTTTGCTTGGAGGCGAATGAGTGCCGCTAGCGCCTCCATCGCTACTACCCGATGAGTCGTCATCCCGGCGCAGGCCGGGATCCAATTCCCATGCACAGCGAGAATGCGTGCGTGAGTAGTACTCGACGAAATTAGATTCCCGCCTGCGCGGGAATGACGTTCATAAGTAACGGGTAAAAGGGGAGGGTATCGATATGCAGGTGAAACTGGGTCCCGGTTGGCGGACATCTCACTGCAGGCGTCCTACTTGCCCGGCTGGTAGATCTGGTCGAACAACCCGCCATCCGCGAAGTGGGCCTTCTGCGCCTGCGTCCAGCCACCCAGTTCGGTGATCGGGAACAGCTTCACGTTCGGGAACTGGGACGCGTACTTCTTCGCGAACCTGTCCACCGCCGGACGGTAGTAGTTCTTGGCGATGATGTCCTGGGCTTCGTCGGTGTACAGGAACTCGAGGTAGGCCTGGGCCACCTGGCGGGTGCCGCGCTTGTCGACGTTCTTGTCGACCACGGCCACCGGCGGTTCGGCCAGGATGCTCAGCGAAGGCGCGACGATCTCGAACTTGTCCGGGCCGAGTTCGCGCAGCGCCAGCAGGGCTTCGTTTTCCCAGGCCAGCAGCACGTCGCCGATGCCGCGCTCGACGAAGGTCGTGGTGGCGCCGCGGGCGCCGGAGTCGAGCACCGGCACGTTCTTGTAGAGTTTGGACAGGTAATCCTTGGCACTCGCCGGCGAACCGCCCGGCTGGCGCAGCGCGTAGCCGTAGGCGGCCAGGTGGTTCCAGCGCGCGCCGCCCGAGGTCTTCGGATTCGGCGTGATGACGGCCACGCCCGGCTTGATCAGATCGCCCCAGTCGCGGATCTTCTTCGGATTACCCTTGCGCACCAGAAACACGATGGTCGAGGTGTAAGGCGAGCTGCGGTGCGCCAGCCGTCCCTGCCAGCCGGGCGCAATCAAACCTCTTTCGCTGATAGCATCGATGTCGTAGGCCAAGGCGAGCGTGACGACGTCGGCCGACAGGCCGTCGATGACGGCGCGCGCCTGCTTGCCCGAACCGCCGTGCGATTGCTTGACCGTGACGCTGTCGCCGGTCTTGGCCTTCCAGTGGCGGGCAAAGGCGGCGTCGACGTCCTGGTAAAGTTCGCGCGTCGGATCGTACGAGACGTTGAGCAGGGTAACATCGGCGGCTGCGGCAGATTGGCCCAGCAGCGTGAGCAGAAGACTTGAAGCAGCCAGCGAGCGAAGGAAGGTTTTGCGAAGCATGTCGTTCTTTCAGAGGGCAGTTTGGAGCCTCTAGACTACGGCTCAGTTCCCCCTGAAGGAACGAATTTATTCGCTTAACAATATGCGAATTTTGCTACGCTGCTCAGTGCGCCTTCGACAGGATGAGCAGCCAGCGCTTGAACAGCAGCACTTCGAGATGGCCCGGTTCGATGCCGGTGTCGCATTCGATGATCGGGTTCACCGCATAGAAGCGCTTGCGGAAATCACGGGTGATCAGCAATTCGCGACGGCCGATGCGGACCATAAAAGGGACAGGTGCATATTCCAGGCCGAAGGAGCTGTTCAGAGTGGTCATGGTGTTTTCCTTTTATTAAATTCGTTGGAGTGAGTAAAGAATATCACAACTACTGTATAAATCTACAGGTACTGTGTGGATGTACAGTAAATTTTTATGGATGTGGTTTTTTAGCCAATCCGCGCAACCCCGAACGACACGCATGCCGAACGACATTTTTCCCCGACTCCAGCGCTTTGCCGCAGCCCGTTTTTCCCCCGAAGGCGAATACGGACTCCACCTGACCGCCGGCCTGGCGATGCTGCTGCTCGCCACCGCGGTGTTCGCCCGGATGGCCGGCGCCGTCGCCGCCGGCGCGCCCATCACCCAGCTCGACGTGGAAGTGGCCAACTGGCTGCATGCGCATGCCCGCGTCAACGACGGCCTGCGCCAGGTCCTGATGGCGCTCACCCACCTGCACAGCACGCCCGGCATCCTGGGCATGGCGCTGGTGGCCGGCATCTGGCTGGTCCGCAACGGGCACCGCTACTGGACCGTGGCCCTGGTCGCCAGCGTGCCCGGCGGCCAGGTCCTCAACGTCTTGCTGAAGCACACTTTCGAGCGTGCGCGCCCGCATTTCGCCGAGCCCCTGCTGGAGCTGAGTACCTACAGCTTCCCCAGCGGCCACGCAATGGGCGCGACGGTGCTGTACGGCTTCATCGCCTGCTATGCGGCGAGACACGCGCGATCCTGGGCGGGCAGGGTGCTGCCTTTCGTGCTGGCCGCGGCCATGGTGGCGACGGTCGCGTTCTCGAGGATGTATCTTGGAGTCCATTACCTGTCGGACGTGCTGGCCGCCGCCGCCGAAGGTTGCGGCTGGCTGGCGATCTGCATCACCGGCGCCGCCACCCTCAACCGCCGCAGCCGGGCGCGCGCCCGCCGCGCCGGCGAGGCCGTCGATCCGCAGGACATTTGATCAAACCAAGAGAATCGGGAAAGCGATGCGCACACTCGTACACCTGTCGGACCTGCATTTCGGCCGCGTCGACCATACGCTGCTCACCCCTTTGCGCGAACTGGTCGAGCGCATCGACCCGGACGTGCTGGTCGTTTCGGGCGACCTGACCCAGCGCGCCAGGGAGGAACAGTTCGAGGAAGCGCGCGCCTTCCTCGACACCCTGCCGGGCCCGCAGATCATCGTGCCGGGCAACCACGACATCTCGCTGTACAACGTGTTCCGCCGCTTCGTGAAGCCGCTGGAGCGCTACAAGCGCTACATCACGGACGACCTCGACCCGTTCTACCTCGACGACGAGATCGCCGTGGTCGGCGTCAACACGGCGCGCTCGTTCACGATCAAGGACGGCAAGGTGAGCCGCGACCAGCTGGCGACGGTCAGGCAGCAGCTGGCAGGGGTGTCGCCCTCGGTCACGCGCATCATCGTGGCCCACCACCCCTTCGACCTGCCCGACCATTTCGAGGAGCAGGACCTGGTCAACCGCGCGCCGCGCGCGATGGAGGCATTCTCGGAATGCGGGATCGACATCCTGATGGGCGGCCACATGCATGCCAGCCATGCGGGCAGCACGGCGGCGCGTTACCAGATGAGCGAATATGCGGCGCTGGTGGTGCAGGCGGGCACCGCCACCTCTACCCGCGGGCGGGGCGAGGTGAATTCCTTCAATGTGCTGCGGGTCGAGCGGGACAAGGTCGAGATCGACCGCTATGGCTGGGACGTGGTGCACGCCCACTTCGAGCTGGTCGATACCGACAAATTCTTCCGCGCCGGGAATGTCTGGACGCCGCATAACGACGGCCTGATGGCGGCGGGGCTGTAATCAGATCCAGTATTCGGCCAGGCGTCCCATGAATTCGCGCAGCCGGTCCTTCCAGGGCCGGTTGCGCCACGCCTCCAGCGTCACCTGCTTCGAGCTGCGCAGGTCTTCGTTGAAGGCCGCCTCCATGTCGCGCCCGAAGGCCGGGTCGAGCACCACCACGTTCAGCTCGTAGTTGTGGATGAAGCTGCGCCGGTCGATGTTGGCCGATCCGATGGTCGACCAGATGCCGTCGATCACCGCCGTCTTGGCGTGCAGCACCGCCACCTGCAACTGGTAGATCTTCACGCCGCCCTTCAGGAGCTGGTCGTAGAAGGCCTGGCCGGCGTACATGATCAGGTCATGGTCCGACACGGCCGGCAGCACCAGCTTGACGTCCACCCCGCGCCTGGCCGCGGCCACCAGGGCATCGACGATCTGCTGGTCGGGCACGAAGTAGGCCGAGGTGATGTGGATCGAGGTCTTGGCCTCGTTCATTGCCACCATCAGCGACTTGTAGATTTCCGAATCGCGGTCCGGGGTCGTGGCCAGCACCCGCATCACCTTGTCGCCGGCCGGGGCCAGGCGCGGGAAGTACTCGGCCGGCGGCAGTTCGCCCGCATCCTGGCGCACCCAGTTGTCGATGAAGGCGTACTGCAGGGCGGCCACGGCCGGACCTTCGATGCGGATGTGGGTGTCGCGCCAGCCGACCTCCTCGCTGTTGACGGTGCTCGGCTTCTTGCGTGAGCGGAACAGCGAGCTGTTGGCATAGGTCTCGCTGATGTTGATGCCGCCCGTGAAGCCGATCTTGCCGTCCACCACCATGATCTTGCGGTGGTCGCGGTTGTTCAGCTGCCAGGTGCCGGGGCGTTGCAGCGGGTTCACCGGATTGAAGATCAGGACCTTGATGCCGGCGGCGCGCAGGCGCTCGAAGAATTCCTTGGGCGTGGCCAGGGTGCCGACCCCGTCGGCGATGATGTTGACGACCACGCCCTGGCGCTGTTTCTCCATCAGGAGCTCGGCGAACTCCAGGCCGACCGGGTCCTGGTCGAAGATATAGGTCTCCAGGTTGATCGAGTTCCTGGCATCCCGTACGGCGGCCATCATGTCGCGCATGGTGGCCGGACCATCGAACAGCAGGGTGACCTTATTGCCGGGGATCAGCGGGGCACCGGTGGCCTGTTCTTCCAGCACCGCGAGCTGCTTCAGGTCGGGCGAGGCATTGGCCCAGCGCTTGCGCAGGAGCTCGGCCGCCCGTTTCGTATCCAGCATGCCGCGTGGCGTCGCCACCGCCGGCGTCGCCTTGGACGGGTTCTCGGGCAGGTGGTCGGCGTTCGGCAAGGACTTGCACGAGGCGACCACGCAGACGAAGGCGAGGAAGGCCAGGAAGCTGCTCAGGCGCTTGTTGTTCATTTCGTGTCCCTCATGATGAGTTCACTGTCGTTGGCCAGCCGGGGAAGGTCTTTGGGACCGAGGAAGAATTCGACCGGTGCGGTCAGCAGGCGCCGGCCCAGGGCCTGCACCAGCAGGATGCCGCGCTTGAAACGGATCTTGCGGGCGCGCATCGCCACCCACAGCGCGAGCCCGAAGCTGACCAGCAGGTTGACCGTGCCGATCAGGGCCACCCCGAGCGAGGCGGTGCCGATCGCGGTCCAGGACAGCGCATAGTCGAGGCCGACCAGGGCCGTGGCGAAGTTGGCGGTCGAAAAGGTGACGTGGCGAATGTCGAGCGGCAGGCCCAGCAGGAAGCCGACGAAGCCGGTCATGCCCAGCATGAGGCCGAAGAAGAAGTTACCCATCAGGCTGCCGAGGTTGTCCTCGACGTAGACCGAAAAACGCTCGAGGCGTGCCGGGCCCAGCAGCCGGCGCAGGCTGCGCAGCTGGCGCACGCGCTGGCCCATGCGGGTGTACAGGGCCTTGTTGTCGTAGTAGCCCGAGATCAGGCCGGCCACGAACAGCCACACGCCGGCGACGGCCGCATAGAACAGGGCCGGACCGTGGAGGGGATCGATGTCGGCCAGCAGGTGCCGGGCCTTGGCCGGGTCGACCATGTGGTTGCCGTTGATCATCTTGTAGCCGACCGCGATCAGCCAGGCCACCGGGAAGGCCAGCGCCACGTTGCCGAGCACGGCGACGATCTGGGTCCGGAACACCTTGGTGACCAGGGTGGCGAGGCTGTCGACGTCCAGCCCGCGGCCGTTGTCCGCATTCTGCAGCGAGGCGGCGATGTGCTGGGCCGTCATGGCCGGCTGCTTGGTTGCCACCGTGAAATGCAGCACGTAGATCAGGATGAAGCCCAGCGAGTAGTTCATGCTGAACAGGAAGGCCTCGACCAGCGGGGCCGTGTGCAGGTAACCGAGCATGATCTTGAACATCGCCATGAAGCCGACGATGAAGCCGGCGCCGGAGGCGGCCACGAACATATGGCGCAGGGCGCGCCGGGTTTCGGCGATGTAGTGCTCGCCGGTGCGGCTGGCGTTCTCGGTGACGTTGCGTGCCAGCAGGTCGACGTTGTCGCGCAACAGGCCGCGCACGCGGTACTTGGTATTGTGGGCCTCGATCAATTCCTCGGCCAGGGCGATGGCCGCCAGGCGGCGGTCGCTGGTCACCAGCCCGGCCGGCGTCGCCACCGAACTGGCCACCGCTTCCAGGTTCACCGACGGCGCGCTCGGCAGTTCGCCGCTGACATCCACCAGGTAGAGCAGCTTGTGCAGGCGGTCGATGCTTTGCTGCAGGGCGACCAGCAAATAGGTCAGGGCCACGCTGGTGCCGCTGCTCTGGGCGCCGCGGCGGATCTTGAGCACCACCTCGGTGCACTGATCGAGCATGACCAGCAGGTGGCGGGCCGGCTCGGGCTGCTCGATCTTGCCGTCGAGGTAGCGTGCGTATTCGTCGAGGTAGTGGTTGACCTCGATGTTCTGCATCAGGAAGGGCGAGTCGAAATCCTCGATCTCGCTGTAGCTGTGCACCAGGCGCGGCTCCAGGCCGAGCGCGCAGATGCGGCAGGACAGGGTGCGGATCGCATCGAGCAGGCCCATCAGGGTGACGTAGCGCGCGCGGTCCGGGGTCGCGTCTTGCGGCGGCGGGGCGTCGGCGATGACGTCGAACAATTCCATCCAGTCGGCATTCGGCACCATGCGGATCCAGGCGTGGTCGTCCTCGTCGTACAGTACCTGGTCGAGCGCGTCCGACAGGTACAGGTCGTTCAGGGCCGGCGGCAGGAAGCGGTAGGTCACGCGCCGCTTGAGTTCGGTAACGAAACCGTCGTTCGAGAGGATGCCGATGTCGCTGTACAGGCTGGTGTGGCGGCGGCGCTCGAGCAGGGTCGTGATGTAGCGCCGCAGGGCCCAGGCCTGTGCGGGATTGCCCCTGAGTAGCTGGGTGAGGGTGCGTACGGCCTGGACCGGATCGTCCTCCTTTTGCCATACCCAGCGGTGACGCGGGCGCAGGCAATCGACCAGGTCGACCAGCAGGTCGATGCGGTCGCTGTCGGGATCGATCCGTTCTAGGATTGCAAGCATGGGCAGTGTTGACTCTGGAAAGCCATAGTGTACGCGAGGCATCGATATCCCATGGTTCGCCACCGAACAATGAACCCCTTGAAAGCGTTACACTGAGGGACTGTGTCATATGAAAACGAGGGATGCATGTACCTGACTTATTACAACGGCCAATGGACTGAGGGCAATGTTCCACTGTACGGCGCGATGGACCACAGCCTGTGGCTGGGTTCGTCGGTCTTCGACGGCGCGCGCGCCATGCGCGGCAAGCTGCCCGACCTGCGTCCGCACCTGGAGCGTGTGATCGCATCGAGCGAGAAACTGGGCCTGCGCTGTCCGCTGAGCGTGGACGAGATGGAAGCGCTGGTGCGCGAAGGCGTGGCGAAGTTCCCGGCGGACGCCGAGCTCTACATCCGCCCGCTGGTGTTCGGCACCGAGGGCTTCCTGATCCCGGTACCCGAGGCCAGCCAGTTCGCGCTGACGCTGTTCGACGCACCGTTGCCGCCCTTCACCGGTTTTTCCGCCTGCCTGTCGACCATGCGCCGCCCGCAGCCGAGCATGGCGCCGACCGACGCCAAGGCTTCCGCCCTGTACGCCAACTCGACCCGCGCCATGCGCGAAGCGAAGGCGCGCGGCTTCGACCAGGCGATCGTGCTCGATGCCGACGGCAACGTCGCCGAGTTCGCCTCGTCGAACCTGTTCATCGTGGCCCCCGACGGGTCCGTGGTGACGCCGAAGCTGAACGGCACCTTCCTGGCCGGCATCACCCGCGCACGCGTGATTGCGCTGCTGGCCTCGGAAGGCGTGCACGTGGAAGAGCGGACCGTCGGACCGGAAGAGCTGGTCACGGCACGCGAAATCTTCAGTACCGGCAACTACGGCAAGGTGACGCCGTGCACCCGCTATGAAGACCGCACGCTCGAAGCCGGCCCGGTGGCGCGCCGTGCGCGCGAGCTCTACCTGGCGTTCACCGACGCGAGCTAATCCGCTGCGTGATCTGGTCCACTGGACCAGATCACCTCGCGCAGGAACTGCAGCAGGATCACCGTCTTGGCATCGACGATGCCGCCTCCCTTCACCTGCCTGAAGGCTTCGTCGACGTCCATCTCGAGGACCTCGATGTCCTCGCCTTCCTCTTCCTTGCCGCCCCCTGTGCCCTTGCGGTCGCGTTCCCCGTACTCGCCCAGGTAGCAGTGCACCGTCTCGGTCAGCGAAGAGGGATTCGGGAAGAATTCGATCACCTTGCGCAGGCCTTGGCCGCGAAAACCTGTTTCCTCGCACAGTTCGGCGCGCGCACGTTCGCCCGGATCGGCATCGTCCAGCATGCCGGCGGGAACTTCGATCATGAAGCCGTCGTGCCCGGCCAGGCGCGCGCCGATGCGGAACTGGCGGGTCAGCAGGACGGTGCGCTTGTCCGGGTTATACAGCAGCACGGCGGATCCGCCGGCATTGGCGTAGACCTCGCGCGTTTCTTCGCGCGTTCTGCCGTCGCGGCGGCGCTGGGTGAAGCGGACTTTCTTCAGCGCGAAGTGATTGGCGGAGAGGGTTTCTTCATGGAGGATGTGGATCGGGTCGTCGTCTTGCATGGGAAGCTCCGGATGCTGTTGGAGACGACTATAGCGTTGGTGGGGAAGGGATAGCGCTCGGATGATGCAAGGAAAATTGGGTTCCCGCCTTCGCGGGAACGACGGTCTTTTGGCTAACGGAAGAATAGTGCTAACGCTTTTTCAGCCACCTTCTTTAGCACGTCGTTCTCGCGAAGGCGGGAACCCAAGTCCGTCGCATACCACCAGCACAAACGAAAAAAGCCGCCCGGTTCACACCAGGCGGCTTTCACTCAAACTACCAGCTCAATCAGAACTTGTAGTTCGCGCTCACGCGGAAGTAACGGCCCATCGCATTGTGCAGCTGGGTGTTGAAACCTTCGGTCGGGTAACGCGGATCGTAGGGAGCCGCGGTGTCGAAGATGTTCTTGATGTTGGCCGACAGGGTCCAGTTCTTGAAGCCGGTGTACGAGTACGCGACGTTGAACGTGGTCCATTCCGGCACCGAGCAATCGCTCACCCAGTTGCTGAACTTCTCGAGGCCGCCCAGGCTGTAGGCGCCGGCCGGCTGGCCCTTGCCGTAGTGGCAGTAGGGCACCGGGTAGGTGACGTCGTTGTCGGTACGGCGCAGCAGCGAGACCGGCGAGACGAAGTCCACCGAGCCGGTGACCGAGTGCGCACCGCGCGACCAGTTGGTCGACAGGTGGGCGCGGTGACGCGGGATGTCGCCCACGGTGATCGCCCAGTCCGAGTAGCCGCCGGCGGTGCCGACGACGTTGGCTTCCACTTCGCCCGGACGCTCCGAACGCTTGAAGGTCAGCGCGTAGGACCAGTCGAACTTGGTGGTCAGGCGGCCCTTGTCGCCCAGGTTCAGGCGGTGCGCCACTTCGAAGTCCAGGCCCGAGGTCTCGGTTGCGCCCTGGTTCACGTAGTAGCGGTTCACGGCGGTCAGCGGACCGGTGCCCGGGATCGGCTGGCCGTTGGCGCCGATGACGAAGTTGAGCGGGTTGGTGTCGCGGATGGCCAGGCCCGGGTACAGGTCCGGGTGGTCCACCACGTAGCCGGCCGACAGCAGGGCGGTTTCGTCTTCCTTGCGGATCTTGTAGTAGTCCACCAGGATGTCGAGGTTCCTGGTCGGGGCGATGATCGCGCCGAACGAGAAGCTCTTCGAGGTTTCCGGCTTCAGGTCCGGGTTGGCCTTCGAGCGCGACGAGATGCTGCGGCGGCAGTCCGAGGTGTCGGCGCCGTTCAGCGGGTTCTTGCCGTCCGGGCAGCGCAGGCTATCGACGACGGTCGAGAACGACTGCACGCCGCCTTCGGCGATCTGCGACAGGGCCGGGGCGCGGAAGCCTTCGGCGTAGGACGAGCGGAAGGTCAGCTTGTCATTGACGATGAACTTGGCGCCGACTTTCGGCACGAAGGAGTTCTCGGTCGGGTACTTGTCGTAGCGGCCGGCGAAGTCCATTTCGAAGTTCTTGGTGAACGGGGTACGCAGTTCGACGAAGGCCGACTTGACCATGCGCTTGCCGTTGACCAGCGAGTTGGCCAGGCCGATGATGTTGCCCACCTGGGTCTGGTAGTCCGGGGTCAGCGCCAGCTTTTCCTGGCGGATTTCGCCGCCGAAGGCCACGCCGATGTCGCCGCCGGCGAGCTGGCCGAGGGTGGTCGATGCCTTGGCATCGAACTGGCTGACCTGGGCATAGCCCTCGTTCACCACGTCACGGTAAGCGCCGGCGTCGGCCGCGGTCTGGGCCAGGGTGCGGCCTTCGGTGACGATGCGGTCGATGGTCGGGCGGTACAGCATGCCCTTCATGGTCTCGGTACGCTCGCTGCGGTTCAGCAGCAGGGCGGTTTCCCAGTCGAAGCGGCCGCTGGTGCCCTTCAGGCCGGCCAGCAGGCGGCCCGACTGGTTGACGTTCTTCGAGCCGCCGTCGACGCCGACGAAGCGGTAGCCGATCGCCGCGCGCGAGGTGGTCCAGGGGTTGTCCGGATGGCCGGCCGGCAGGATCAGCTGGTAGTCGCTGGCGGTGCCGTCGGCACGGAACACGGTGGTCGGCGCGGTCGACGAAATGGTCGAGGAGTTGCCGGTGTATTCGCGCTCGGTGCGGGTGATGCCGGCTTCGACGAAGGCGGTGATGTCCGGGGTGAGCTGGAAAGTCAGCTTGCCCAGCAGGTTGGCATCGTTGCCCTTCGACTGCGCTTCCTGATTGCTCCAGGTGTCGTAGTTGCAGAAGCTACGGCCGTTCAGCATCGAGGTGGCCGACAGGTTGTGGCGTTCACGGTTGCCGGTGATCTGCTGCGAAGGGTCGCAGCCCAGGCGGTTGATGATGTCCGCACCGGTCGCCAGGGTGGTGGCGAAGTTGCGCGCGCCGGCGGTGCGCTCGCGGAAGAAGAAGGGCTGGTCCGAGACGTAGCTGCCGTACTCGTTCAGGCGCGCGTTGATGTCGGCGTACATGTGCTGCTTGACGTCGCGGGCATCGCGGATGCCGGTGCGGTCGCGCGAGGACAGGTCGAAGGTCAGGAAGGCGTTGTAGCGGTCCGCTTCCAGGTCGCCGAAACCGAACACGCCCGCAACGCTCCGGCGTGCGAACTCGAGGTTGTCGTTGGCGCTGGCCGAGGCGGTGATTTCCTTGCCCTGGTAGTTGGTCTTGGTGATGAAGTTGATCACGCCGGCGATCGCGTCCGAACCGTAGACGGCCGAGGCGCCGTCCTTGAAGATCTCGACGCGCTCGATCGCCGAGACCGGGATCGTGTTCAGGTCATACACGGCCGACTTGCCCTGGTTCGGGTCGGCATAGGCCGAGGCGGTGATGCGGCGGCCGTTCAGCAGGATCAGGGTCGACGAGGAGCCGAGGCCGCGCAGCGAGGCGGTCGAGGCGCCTTTCGAGAAGCTGCCGTCGGTGATGTCGTTCGAGGTGCCCGAGCCGAAGGCCGGGATCGAATGCAGCAGTTCCGACACGGTATTGGCACCGGTGGCGGCGATCTGCTTGGCATTGATGGTGGCGACCGGCGACGAACCTTCCTTGTCGGCGCGCTTGATGTTGGAACCGGTCACAAAGACTTTCTGGACCGAGGCTTCTGCGGCTTGCTGGGCAAACGCGGCGCTGGTCGAGGCCAGTGCCACAGCGACAGCGATGACGCTGCGCTTTACTACGAGTTGCTGCTGCTTAGACAAAATATCTCCGAAACTTCTGAAACACAACTTTGTTGATCACATCTCCGCACTGTGAATATTCGTGAATATTCACCGGAGGATGACATCAAAGCATTTCGCACAGACAAAAGTCAAATCGGATTGGTAAATTGTTTGTTAATTGCGACACCCATAAGCGGCAGGTATGGAAGTCCGCAGAGATTTTATGGATTCTGTAAATATGGATAAGAAAAACTAATTCATTGGAAAAGAAAAAGGGCCGGAATCACCGGCCCTTGTCTAGACGAGGTGTGAATATTCACACCTGTTCCGCGCGATTTTAGCCCTGACCGCGTTCCGCGACGTAGATTTCGACGCGGCGGTTGCGTGCGCGGCTCGAGGCATCGGTGTTCGACGCGATCGGTTCGCGCGAACCGCGGCCTTCGATCGTGACGCGGTTCGGGTTCACGCCGCGATTGGCCAGGTAGTCGCGGGTGCGTGCTGCGCGGTCGACCGACAGCGGCTGGTTGATCGCATCGGTGCCGGTGTTGTCGGTGTGGCCGATGATGACCACGGTGGTGGCCGGGTTTTCCTGCAGCGTGGAGGCGAAGCGGTCGAGCACCGGCTGGAAGTTCGACTTGATGTCGGCACGGCCGGTATCGAACGAGACGTCGCTCGGGATGTCGAGCTTCAGGCGGTTGTCCGAGGTCTGGCTGACCTGCACGCCGGTGCCGCGGGTCGCTTGTTCCATCGCCTGTTTCTGTGCTTCCATGCGCTTGGACCAGATGTTGCCGATCACGGCGCCGGCAGCGGCACCGATTGCCGCGCCGCCTGCGGTGCGCTTGCCGCCGCCCCCGCTGGTGCTGGCGCCGACGATGCCGCCCAGGGCTGCGCCGATGCCGGCGCCCTGTGCGGTGCCGCGTTGGGTAGCGGACATGTCGGCGCAGCCGGTGGCGGTAAAGGCCACGAGGGAAGCGGCAATCACGGATTTGGTCAGTTTGGTATACATGGTGGTCTCCTTAAAAAAGCAAAAATCCGCTTCGCGGTCATGCCCGCAAGTTCGAATGCAGGCACGACTGCGAAACGGATTGGGTCTTACGAAAAATCTGCAACAACTATATGCCTCGTCCGCTGATCAGGCGCACCAGGATCATGATCACGGCAACGACCAGCAGGATGTGGATGAAGCCGCCGATGGTGTACGAAGTCACCAGCCCGAGCAGCCACAGGACGATCAGTATAACGGCAATTGTGTATAGCATGATAATGCTCCTTCCGTGGAATCACGCGCTTCGGCGTCGTGATTCCAGTGTGCCGCCGCTTACTGCTGGCCTCTGTACGATGCCGTACTTATCGCAGCTGAAAAATCACGCGTGGCCGTTTTCCTTACGCAATCCCGGGATCCAGCCCATGAAACCCAGCAGGCCGGTGACCCCGATCAGGCAGGTCACCATGCCACCCGCCACCAGGAACACCACATCCTGCGGCTGCAGGCCACCCGCCGCCGTATCTCCCGGTGGGTGTGCCGACAGCAGACCGAAGGCTGCAACGACGATTCCCCAAACGATGATGCCGATCCATGCCATGCTGTTCATGATGCGTTCCCCCTGAAGTGGTTATTTTTTGCACCGCATACGCACTTGCTAGCGTGGGTCCATTGTCGGGGTAGCTCATCCATTGTTCCGTGCGCTGCCGCACATTGCGTTTGAGAAAGTTATTCAAATGTAATAAAAGCCGGGATCCTTGCGGAATCCCGGCTTTGTCAAGGAGCTGAGGGACTCAGGCGACCGAGCGCAGGCGGCCCTTGACGATGCGCACGCGGTCGCCGCTGCGCCATGCCGGCGCGCTGCTCTGGCGGAAGGTGCGCAGGGTGCCGTCGTCGAGGCGCACGCGGATTTCGTAGCTGGTGGTGGCCTTCATATTGCCCTCGACCTGGTTGCCGACCACGGCGCCGCCGATGGCGCCCGCCGCGGTCGCGATGGTACGGCCGGTGCCGCCGCCGATCTGGTTGCCCAGCAGGCCGCCGATGACGGCGCCGCCGGCCGCGCCCAGGCCGCTGCCTTCCGCGCGCTGCTTGATGGTGCGGACCGATTCCACGTTGCCGCAGTTCGAGCACCAGTTGCGGCCGTTGTCGGCGGCCGCCACCTGGACGGCCTTCCTGGCCGGCTTGCTGACCGGTTCTTCATAGTCGCGCGCCGGCGCGGTGGCGGCGGCTGCGGCCACCGCGGGCGCTGCGGCGTAGCCGGCCGCCGGTGCATAGGACTGGGCCGGCACTACCTGTTGGGGCGCAGCGTTCACGTAGGCGGAGCCGTCCGGCGCCTGGACGTAGCCCGGAGCCGGCACCTGGCCTGGGACGGCCGCCACCATGCCCGGCTGCGCCGTGCCCGGGGGCAGGGTCGAGGCCAGTGCGAGGCGGTCGGCTTCGCTCAGCTGGCGGTCGCTGTTGCCGCCCACGGAAGAGGGGATCCAGCCCAGGATGGCTGCGGTGCCGACCAGGCAGAACAGCAGGACCGCGAGTGCGGCCAGGATCATCAACGGGTGCATGCGTCCGCGTGCGGAGGGGTGGGGGGAGGTATTCATGGTGGTCCTTTCGGCGTGGTCTTGTCGGGCTCGAACCAATGCATGGATGCAAACGGTACGAGCGGCCTGTTCATTAGCGAATTGTCCTCAGGAACAACAAGCGGTTCCGTGCGTCACCGTACATACTAGGGCGGAGGGGGGCGGTTACGCTGACTTAAATTGTTTGCAAATGTATCCGACAGACGGTTTGGGTCATGCAATCCTCACACGAGAATCCAATGAACTTTGCCGTACCGCCGCCGATTGCCGAACACAACAGCAATCTCTTGCTGGCCGCGCTGCCGCCGCAGGAGCTGGCGCAGGTCCTGCCCTTGCTCGACCCGGTCACCGTTGCCCTCGGTGAGGTGCTGTCCGAGGCCGGCGACCCGCTGCGCTACATTTATTTTCCGCACGATTGCCTGATCTCGCTGATGGGCGTGGCCGAGGGCCGCATGACGCTCGAGGTCGGCCTGGTCGGGCGCGAGGGCATGGTCGGCGCCACGGTGGCGCTGGGCCACGATACGGCCCAGGTGCGCGCCATCGTCCAGCGCGCCGGCAGCGCCAGCCGCATGGACAGCAAGCGCTTCCGCGCCGAAGTGGCGCGCAATCCCTCGCTGCAGCGCGTGCTGTACCGCTACACGGACACGCTGCTGGCCCAGGCCATCCAGATCGCCGTCTGCAGCCGCTTCCACGTGCTGGAGGCGCGCCTGGCGCGCTCGCTGCTGGTCACGCGCGACCGCCTGCAGTCCGACAAATTCCACCTGACCCATGAATTCCTCGCGCATGCGCTCGGCGTGCGCCGGGTCGGCGTTACCAAGGCCGCCAGCGCACTGCAGCAGCAGGGGCTGATCAACTACAGCCGCGGGAATATCGAGATCCTCGACCCGGACGGACTGGCGGCGGCCTCGTGCACCTGCTATGAGATCGTGAAGGAAGCAGGGGCTCTGCCGGTACTCGGCGTCATGTAGGGTGGGCGGGTATCCCGCCCACGCGTTCAAATACGAAACCCGACCCGCAAACAAAAGAGCCTGGCATCGCCAGGCTCCGTTGTGTCGCTGCTAGAAAAATCGTCTTAGTTGGTCTTGCCAACCTGGTTGCCGACCACGCCGCCCACGGCTGCGCCGCCGACGGTGCCGACTGCGCTGCCGCCGGTCAGGGCGCCGCCGATCACTGCGCCGGCACCGGCGCCGACTGCGGTTGCCTTGTCCTGCTGCGACATGCCGGAGCAGCCGGTCAGGCCCAGCGCTGCGGTTGCCAGAGTTGCGGTCACTACCAGAGTTTTGATGGTTTTCATGTTGATCTCCTTTTACGGTGGGTTATTTCAAGCGCAGGTCATTCCTGACCGATTTCACGCCCTTCACGGTCCGGGCAACCGATGCCGCGGCCGCCACACTGTCCGCCGAGTTGACGAATCCACTCAGCTGCACAACGCCTTGCACGGTCTCGACATCGAGTTCGGACACCTTCAGCGACGGGTCGCGCCCGAGGGCGGTCCTGACGCCGGCGGTGATGGTGGCATCGTCGATGGCTTGCGCCACCGGTCCGCCGCCCGACGTCGCACATCCTGCGACCTGGCCCAGGGCCAGCATGAGCGCGAGGGCGGTGGTGATACCGAAGTGCTTTCCTCTTTGCTTCATGCCGCAGTGTTCGTCGAGTCCATGTGCACAGGATATTGTTTCCGCGCGGTCTGGTATGTTCGACAACTCACAGTGCCGCGAAAATATTCTTGAGCTCAACGGCGCTGGGTCTTGCCCGGTGGCGGCGCGCTCGGCTTTTCACGGGCCTGCGCCAGCAGCCGCGCGCAGTCGCTGTCCTCGCCCGGCCCGGTATTGATCAGCGGGAGCAGGGCCGCAATCGGCGCCACGGCGGCGAGCGCAATCGCGCTGCCGGCCTTCATGGCCAGCACACCCTTGTCTACCGACACGTCCGGTTGGCTGAACGGCCCGCGCACGTAGAACGGCGAGCGCAGCGAGAACAGGCGCAAGCCCTTGGTCTTCGGATCGATGCGCATGTCCAGCTGCTCGTTGGCCAGGTTGACGGTGCCCGCGACGTTGATCAAGGCCTCGTCCGTATCCACCACGAAGTAACGGGTGCGCGCAAGACCGTTGGTGACGGCGAAATCGGTGGCCATGCAGTTGAGTTGCACCTGCTTGTCGCCGAACAGCTTGGTGATGACGACATTGGCCACGTTCAAGCCCATCATTTCCAGCAGCATCTTGCTCACCTGGCCCTGGTTGATCAGGGTCTTCAGCTCGCCGTTCGAGCCCGCCAGCAGGCTGGACACCGAATTTCCCTGGGCGGTGAGGTTGGCGTCGCCGCTGATGCTGCCGACCGAGGCCTGCAGCTGCTCGATCTTCGGGAACAGCTTCTTGATCTCGATCTTGCGCGCGGTGACCTTGGCCTGGGCCTTGATCGCCTTCGGCCCGGTGCGGCCGCGGCCGTCGAGGCGGATGTTCGAACGGACCGTGCCGCCCGCCATCGCGAATTCGAGCGGCTCGAGGTTCAGCACGGCATTGTTCATCTTCAGGTGGGTCGACAGCTTGCTGATCGGGAAGGCGGTATCGCGGACGATGCGGTCGGCGGCGAAGTGCACGTCGGCATCCAGCTTGTTCCAGCGTTCGGTCTTGAATTCCTCGACCGGCAATACCTTGCCGCTCGGCTGCAGCGCATCGGCGTTGCGCTCCTTCTTGGCGGCGTTGGAATCGGCGCCGATCAGCGGCGCCAGGTCGGTGAACACCAGCTTCTGCGAGCGGACCTTGCCCGACAGCTTGGGCCTTGCCCCGCCGGTGGCGTACTCGAGGCGTCCACCGATGTCGGAGGAGCCGACCTTGCCCTTGAAACCGTCGTACACCCAGCGTGCCGAGCGCTTGCCTTCGCTTTCCTCGCCCAGGGTACCGATCAGGCGCCCCGAGGTCGAGAACGGACCGGTGGTCGGCAGCACCACGCCGGTGAAGTTGTACAGCTGGTCCATGCTGGGGCCGGCCAATTCGAGCTTGAGGTCGAGCGCCGCCAGCTTCGACGGACGCGTCACCGTGCCCTCGACCGCGATCCGGGTCTTGCCCGATCGCATGTCCGCCTGGATCGGGTAGGGCGTCGTCTGCTGCTTGAGCGAGAGCACCGCGCCGGCCTTGCCGCCGCCCTCGACCTTGGCGCCGTTATAAGTGCCATCGAGGGTCCAGCCGACCCCGTAGCGCGGGTCGCGCTCCAGCGTGCGCACGCGCGCCGTCACGTCGGCCTTGGTCACCGCATCCTTGATGTGGACGATGCCGTCGGTCAGCACCACGCGCTCGAGGTCGAGCGTCCAGCGCGACTTTTCTTCCTTCTTTTTAAAGGTCCAGTTGTTGCGCTTCTCGTCGAGGCGCAGCAGGTCGACGCGCGGGCCGTCGAAGCGCAGCAGCGGGATGTTGATGGTGCGCGAGAGCAGGGCGAAGGGATTCAGCGAGAACGAGAACTGGCGCGCGCTGCCCGAGTCCTGCGCCGGCATGCCGGCCGGGTTGCCGATGTGGGTGTCGTTGGCGATCAGGTGCGGCCAGGGAATGTGGTCGCGCCAGGTACGCTCGGACGGTGCCATGGTCTCGGCCGGGCGTTCCCATTCGACGTGCAGGTTGCCGCGGATCTCGAAGGGACGCTCGATGGCTTCGCTGACCCTGGCGTTGATCCAGGGACGGGCGCGGTTCCAGTCGAAGGTGAGAATGAAGATGATCGCGATCGCCGGAATGGCGACCAGGATGCCAAGTATGCTCAGGATCAGGGTCTTGCGGCGCGCCGGGTGACGGCCCTGCGCCGCCTGCTTGTCGGTCTCGGCCATGGCGGACTTTCGCTTGTAGGTAGGTTCAGTCCAGCTTAGCGCAAGGCAGTTGGCGCCAATGTGCGCTGCCTAACGCTCTGCCATTGAGCAGGCCGCTGCGGGCCGGGCAATGTGCGGCAGCGAACCGAAGGCAGGGGATAACAGGTTTATAACGTTATCAAGGACATTTCCTCATCAATAGGAGAACAAGCGATGGACCAAGAACATTCGATGAGCCGTCTGTTGAAATCGCTGGCCGCCGCGGCCGGTGTGCTGGTGCTGGCGGCGTGCACCAGCCCGCAGAAGGCGCCCGCCACCGCCGACGTGGCGGTCTCGCGCAATGCGGTGGAGAACGCGGTGTCGGCCGGCGCCGCCGAACTGGCGCCGGCGGAGATCACGGTCGCACGCGACAAGATGATGCGCGCCAACCAGGCGCTCGCTGCCAAGGACTACAAGCTGGCCCGCGAACTGGCGATCCAGGCCCAGGCCGATGCCAAGCTGGCGCAGAGCAAGGCCAATTCGGCCAAGGCCACCGCCGCCGCCAATGCCCTGGACGCCGACCTGCGCGTACTGCGCGAGGAGGTCGAGCGCGCCAATGCCCCGGCCACGTCGACCACTACGCAATAACAAGAAGTTCCCTTCGTTGACCGCCGCACGCTGCGGCGCCCAGGAAAAAGGACAAGCACATGAAAACCCGCTCCACGATGTCGCTGCTGGCCGCCGCCGTGCTGGCCGCAGCCTGCGCCACCGCCCCGATCACGACGCCGACGCTGGACCAGGCGCGCGCCGATTTCGTTGCCGCCAACAATAACCCCCAGATTTCCCAGTACGCGCCGCTCGAATTCAAGCAGGCCAGCGACGCCCTCGACCAGGCCAATGCCGCCGCCGCGCGCCGCGAAAGCCTGAACGACGTCGACCGCCTGGCCTACGTGGCCAAGCAGCGCATCGCCACCGCGATGGAGGTAGCCAAGGCCAAAGGGGCGGAAGTCGATATCGCGAACGCCTCGCGTGAACGCGACCAGGTTCGCCTGGCCGCCCGTACCGCGGAAGCCGACCGCGCCAAGCGCGAGGCCGAAGCCGCCCAGACCCAGGCCGCACAGGCCCAGATGCAGGCCCAGGCCGCCCAGCAGCAGGCCCAGACGGCCCAGATGCAGGCCGCCGCCGCCCAGGAGCAGAACGCCGCCCTGGCCCAGCGCGCCGCCGTGCTGGAAGCGCTGCTGGTCGAACTGCAGGCCGTCAAGACCGAGCGCGGCTATATCGTGACGATCGGCGACGTGCTGTTCGCCACCAACCAGGCCAGCCTGACGCCGAACGGGATGTCGACCTTGCGCAAACTGGCCGACGTCATGGCGCAGAACCCGAACCGTAGCGTGCTGGTCGAAGGGTTTACGGATAGTACCGGCAGCTCCTCGCACAACCAGGAATTGTCGCAGCGCCGCGCCGAAGCCGTGGCCTCGGCACTGGGCTCGCTCGGCGTACCGCGTGACCGCATCGCCATGAAGGCCTACGGCGAGGCCTTCCCGGTGGCCCCGAACGACACGGCATCCAACCGCCAGCGCAACCGCCGTGTCGAGATCGTGCTGTCGAACGAGAACGCGCAGATCCCGCCGCGCAGCACGGGGCGCTGAGCCGGCATTTGAAAGAGGAACAGTCATGGAAGAAACGAAACACCTGGCACATGGGTTCGACGTCGCGGCGATCCGCCGCGCGGCGGCCAAGCTCGACGACGGCGCCGTCACCGAGGGTTACCAGGCCGACCGCGAGGCGGTCATCGCGATGCTCAACGACGCGCTGGCCACCGAACTGCTGTGCATCCTGCGCTACAAGCGCCATTACTACACGGTCAGCGGACCGAACACCGGCCATATCAAGGCCGAGTTCCTCGAGCACGCCCAGCAGGAGCAAGACCATGCCGACCGCATCGCCGAGCGCATCGTGCAGCTGAACGGATCGCCCAACTTCAATCCGGCCACGCTGACCGCGCGCAGCCATGCCGAGTACGACGATTCCGAAGACGTGCAGGCGATGATCCGCGCCGACCTGATCGCCGAACGCGTGGCGATCGAGTCCTACCGCCAGATGATCCTGGCGATCGGCGACAAGGACCCGACCACGCGCGCGCTGCTGGTCGACATCATGTCGGTCGAAGAAGAACACGCGGACGACATGCGCGACCTGCTTGCCTGAATACAGGCATCATTCAACAACCACAACACTAACGGAGTAGACCATGTACGACACCACCCGCAGCACCTACAAATCCCAGGCCCACGCCCACCAGTTCGACAGCAATGCAGCGGAGGCATCGTCGGATGTCAAGGCGCTGGTGCGCGACGCCCAGTCGATGCTGAGCGCTGCCGCCGCACTCACGGGCGACAAGGCCGAGGAGCTGCGCAGCCGCGGCATGGAGCTGCTCGACCGCGCGCTCGGCCGCGCCGGCCAGTACCAGGGCGAGGCCATGGAACGTGGCCGCGAGCTGGCACACGAGGCCGATGTCTATGTGAAGGACAATCCGTACCGCATCCTGGCAGTCGCCGCCGTCGTGGGCGTACTGCTCGGTGCTCTCCTCAGCCGTAAGCAATAAGCGCAGCCGGGGGATTGCCATGCAGAATGACGACACTGTCGTGCATAACCCCGGCCTCATGGCCGGGATCTCCAGCCTGATGAAGAGCCTGTTCGGCCTGGCCGTGTCGCGTGTCGAGCTGGCCGCGCTCGAGCTGTCCGAGGTGCGCAACCACGTGATCGAGCTCGTGGCCCTGTTCGGTGCAGCCGTGCTGGCGATCTGGTTCGCCATCGCCTACGGCACCGCGACCATCGTCGCGCTGGCATGGGACGACATGGGCTGGAAGATCCTGCTGATCCTGTTCGTCGTGTTCCTGGTCATCACCGGCATCCTGGTGGCGAAGGGCCTGGCGCTGCTCAAGCAGGACAAGCTCTCCTTCCCGGCAACCATGAAGGAACTGAAGAACGACCGCGACATGCTGCGCTAAGCGGCGACACGAAGGAGGGGAAACATGCACAATGAAGACGGAACGACCGGATTGGCCGGCCACAAGCACAGCATCGATCCAGTCAGGCGCAAGCAGGAGTTGCTGCGCGAAGGCGAGTATTTCCGCACCAGTGTGGCGCAGGCGCGCGCCCAGATCCGGCATGCGGCGCGGCCCGACGTGATACTGCATGGTGCAATCGACCACGCGACCCATGCGTTGCGCGTGCGAGCCGATGCCTTGTTGCGGCCCACCGGCACCAATGTGTCGGCGCTGATGCCTTACGGTATGGCGGCATTCGATTTTATCCGCCAACGCCGACTCGGCAAGCAGGCTGGCACGGCCGCAATCCTGCTCGGCGTCCTGGGTTGGTATGTGCATAAGCGGCGTGCGCAGTCAGGACAGGCCTGAAGCAGCCGGATAGCAGCAACACGACAGAATATGGTGGGGCTTGAGCGGCGTCGCAATCATTGATTGCACGCCGTTTTTTTTGAAAGGAAAGTCATGAAGTTTGTCCTCGGGGCCGCAGTGGGTCTTTCGCTGGTCTTCGTCAACCCGGCACACGCCGCGAGCACGGCGCCCACGGCACAGGCTGCCGTGTCCGGTCCTGCCCACGTGAAGGCCGTGCAGGACTTGCTGGGCGCCATGCAGGTCGAAAAGGTCTTGCGCGGCGTGGCCGCCCGCAGCCGCTACCAGAGCGAAGCGCAGCGCAAAGCGGTGTTCGCCAAGCTCGACAGAACGCCGCCCACCGTGGTCTACCAGCGCCTGGCGGCGCCATTGGCATTGGTGATTTCCGCCGATACCGCGTCCGAGATGACGCGCTTCTACCAGACCCCTTACGGCAAGCAGGTCATCCACAAGAAGTACAACAGCGGCTCGCAGATCATGATGCCCGGGATGAAGCCGGTGGTGCCGCCGGAAGAAAAGAAGGAGCGCAAGCGGGCCGCCTACGTCAAGGCCAGCAAGGAGCTGGCGGATGTGGAACCGATGATCGAGCGCGAAGCCTTCAAGCTGCTGCAGCAGCTCAACAAGGAAAAGGGCTGACAGGCTCGGTCAATGCTGGGCCGGGGCTTGCTCCCGGGTTTGCTGCATATCGCGCTGGTAAGTCGCGCGCGCCTCCTGCAGGCAGGCGCTGCGCTCGGAAGCCGCCACCTTCTTGCAGGCATTCTTCGCTTCCTGCAAGGCCGCACCGATTTCCTTGTGCAGGGTACGCAGCTGGGCCTGGCGGCTCGCATCTTCCCGGTACCAGCGTGCCGGGTCGCCCTGGGCGATCTCGCGCGCCTGCTGTTTGGCGGCAACGGGGTCGACGAGGGCGTCGCTGCTGGTCTGGGCGTGGGCAAACAGGGTGGTGCCGAGCAGGCAGGCACATGCCCCGCGCAGCACGGTGGGCAGATATCGCATGCTGTCCTCCAAGGAGAAACCAGGATTGCCGCGACCGGGCGGCTGGCCGCCGTTCCCCGGTCGCGACCAACGATCAATAGCGGTAGACGCGGCCGTCGACGATGCGCACGCGGTTACCCACGCGCAGGTCGTAGACGCTGTCCTGGTTCACGGTGCGGTATTCGCCGTTATCCATGCGCACATTGATCTGGTACACCTCGGCGCCGCCGGCCTGGCGGTTGCGTTCGACGCTGTTGCCGACCGCCGCGCCCGCGACGCCGCCGGCGACGGTGGCCGCGGTACGGCCGCTGCCGCTGCCGACCTGGTTGCCGGCCAGTGCGCCGACCACGCCGCCCAGGATGGCGCCGGCGCCGCTGGTGCGGTTGGCGCCCTGTGCCACCTGGATCGACTCGATCGTGCCATAGCCCATCGACACGTTGTTATAGCCACTGTTGTAGCCGTTGTTTTGCGCGTAAGGATCCGACGAGGTGCTCGCGCAGCCGGTGAGGAGGGCGCTCGAAGCCAGCACAGCAACAGCAAGGGTACGGGTTGCGTTCATGTTGTTCTCCTGACAAAAGTATGGCTCCAGCTTAGTCACTGCCGCGTAAGGGGTCTGTGCGTTGACTAACGGTCCTTGCCCAGCGTATCGAGCCTCGCGCTTCGTCTGAATACCGATGAGTTGTTGCAGCGCTGTTGTTGTGTGGTTGATGTGTTCGGCACCGAACAGATACCTCGTCCAGCCCCGTGTAAAACGTCATTAGCGTGTTGACAAATGGAGAATAAAAAATGAAAACATCCCATGCTTTCCTGCTCGTTGGCGCCGCGCTCGCCTGGGCCAATTCGGCGCGTGCCCAAGTGGCACCGGATCCGAAAACCGTGTACGAACAAGCCAAGGGTACGGCCGAAGTGAACTACAAGGCGGCCAAGGCCAGGTGCGACCAGATCGCCGGGAATCCGCACGATCTGTGCATGGCCGAAGCCCGTGTGGCGCGCGTGCGTGTCGAGGAAGAAGCGGAAGCCGCCTACAAGAACACCTTGTCGGCCTATACCCAGGCCCGCATGCGCATCGCGTCGGCTAACTTCGACCGCGACAAGGTGCGTTGCGCCGCCATCACCGGCAATGACCGCGACGTCTGCCTGGAGCAGGCCAAGGCGACCCTGATCGCGGCCCAGGCCGATGCCAAGGCCGACCGCAAGAGTATCGAAGCACGCCAGGATGCGCACGAAGACAAGCTGGCTGCCCAATACCGTGTCGCCATCGAGAAATGCGACGCCTATGCCGGCGCCGTCAAGGAGCAGTGCGTCAACGCCGCCAAGACCGCGTTCCGGAAATGAATTGCGGTCCGGCGTACCGGTACCGCCCACTTGCCCGCATCGGGCTTCTTTAGTTGTTTGACCATCAGCAGTCTTTCGCAGTTTTTAATCAAGGAGCTATCATGAAAATCGCACAACGCCTCGTCACCGCCACTTTCGCTGCCGCCGTCGCCCTCACCGCCGTTGGCTGCGCGTCGTCGAACCCGACCGCGAAAACCGCCGGCGAGTACGTCGACGACGCTGTGATCACCACCAAGGTGAAAGCCGCCTTCGCTGCCGACCCGACCGTCAAGGCAACCGAAGTGAACGTCGAAACCTTCAAGGGCGACGTCCAGCTGTCCGGCTTCGTGGCCGAACCGCGTGACGCCCAGCGCGCCGTGGAAATCGCGCGCGGTGTACAAGGTGTAAGCTCGGTGAAGAACGACATCCGCGTGAAGTGATCACCTGCCGGGGCGGCCCGGCTCCCTTGTCAAGGCACGATCCATGCAGCTTGCACCATCCGAACCAGCCGAACCTGCTGCTCAAGCTGCCCAGGCTATAGACGCGCCTGACAATGCCGCCCCGGTGGCGCCGGTCCAGCATGGACCCGGCGCCGACACCGAGCACGCAGGCGACGAGCTCGCAATACACGCGGGCGGCCTGCGCTTGCCGATCCACGTCAATGCCCGCGGACTCTCGCTCGGCATCCTCGCCACCATTGCCTCTATCTTTGCACTGCAATGGGCGCAGAAATTCTTCGTGCCGCTCCTGCTCGGCATCTTCATCGCCTACACCCTGAACCCGGTCGTGCGCTGGCTGGAACGCTGGCACGTCCGCCGCGTCATCGGCGCCACCCTGGTGACCGTGCTCATCCTGGGCGCGATGGGCGGCACCCTGTACCGCCTGCAAGACGAATTCTTCAACATCATCGACGAACTGCCGACCCTCACCACCAAGGTCACGCGCATCCTGACCAACAGCAGCGGCCAGCGCTCGACCATCCAGCAGGTGCAGGCGGCGGCCGCCGAGATCGAGCGCGCCGCCTCCAACGCCACCGGGGGCGAGCAGCGCCGCAGCATCCAGAAGCGCACCCAGAACGTACCGCCGGCGCCGGCCGCCGGCAGCAGCATCCGGGTGATGGACTGGGTGCTGGCCGGCTCGGTGAGCCTGGCGACCTTCCTGTCGCAGGCGACCATGGTGGTGTTCCTGGTGTTCTTCCTGCTGCTCGCCGGCGACACGTTCAAGCGCAAGCTGGTCAAGCTGACCGGTCCTTCGCTGACGCGGAAAAAAGTGACCGTGCACATCCTGGACGACATGAACAACGCGATCCAGAACTACATGTTCATGCTGCTGGTGACCAATGTCCTGCTGGCCTTGCTGACCTGGGCGGCGCTGCGCTACATCGGCCTCGAGAATGCCGGCGCCTGGGCCGCCTTTGCCGGCGTCGCCCACGTCATCCCGTATTTTGGTCCGCTCCTGATCACGATCGCGACCGGGGCGGTGGCCTTCTTCCAGTTCGAATCGCTGCGCATGGTCATCCTGGTGGCCGGTTCCTCGCTCGGGATCGCGACCCTGGTCGGCATGGTCGTGACGACCTGGATGACCGGCAAGATCGCCAAGATGAACCCGGCGGCCGTGTTCGTGAGCCTGCTGTTCTGGGGCTGGCTGTGGGGGATGTGGGGACTGCTGCTCGGCGTGCCGGTGGTGGTGGTGCTGAAGGTGGTGGCCGAGCGGGTCGAGGGGATGGAAGTGCTGGCGGAGCTGCTGGGGGAGTAGGGTGGCCTGCTCGAGCGCAGGCCACCTCGCGATTCAACCGGCGCGGCCGTTCTTCCAGGTGGCGGTCGGCTGGGGCGGCTCATCCTTCTTCTTGTCCCCGGTTTCCTCCTTCGGCTTGTGCTTCAGGCTGCCCATCTTGAGGGCATACTGGCGGGCGAACTCGGCCCCGAGGAAGAAGATCTGCGCCGAGTAGTACACCCACAGCAGCAGGGCGATCAGGGAGCCGGCCGCGCCGAAGCTGTCGGCGGCGCCGCTGTTGCCGATGTAGAGCCCGATGCCGAATTTCCCGAGCGTGAACATGGCTGCCGTGCCGAGCGCGCCGATGATGACGTCATGCCAGGACAGCTTGATGCGCGGCAGCAGCTTGTAGATCACACCGAACAGGGTGGCAATGACCAGGAAACTGACCGCCCAGGCGACCCATCCCATGATGACGGCCGCTTCCTTCCACATGCCGCCGATGTACTCCTCGACCACCGCCAGGGCGGCACTGACGACCAGCGACACCATCAGCAGGAAGCCGAGTACCAGGATCAAGCCGAAGGAAAGCAGGCGGGTGCGCACCAGGTTCCAGAAGCCGGCGTTCTTCGGCGGCGGCACGTCCCAGATCTCGTCCAGGCTGTCCTTCAGCTCCGAAAAGACGGTGGTCGCGCCGATCAGCAGCAGCACCGTCGCCACGATGGTCGCGAAGAAGCCGCTCTCCTTGTTGCGGGCCCCGGCCAGGATGGCCTGGATGGTCTCGGCCCCCTGTGGCCCGACGAGGCCGCGCAACTGCGTCAGCAATTGCCCCTGGGCCGCTTCGGCGCCATAGAAGAAGCCGGCGACGGCGATCACCAGCACCAGCACCGGCGCCAGCGAGAACAGGGTGTAGAAGGCGAGCGCGGCGCCCTTGCTGGATGCGCGATGGTCCAGCCACTCCATCACCGCGCAGCGCATCACGTGCACCAGCTGACGTGAATACGGTAGCCAATCTTTGACAGCCATGACTCATCCTCCAATTGAAAAAGGGGGCCGCAGCCCCCTCGGTTCACACGGTGCGTGTGGGATGCCCGTGCTTACTGAACGCGCTTCTCGACGGTGATCTGTTCGACTTCGACGCGGCGGTTCGGCTCCAGGCAGTCGATCAGGGCCTTGCGGTTCTTCTCGGTGCACTGGACCAGCGGGTTGGCTTCGCCCTTGCCGTAGGCCTTCAGGCGGTTGCCGTCCACACCCTTGCTGACCAGGTAGTCACGCACGGAGTTGGCGCGGCGCTCCGACAGCTTCAGGTTGTACTTTTCCGAGCCCAGGCGGTCGGTGTAGCCGGTGATGTCGACGTCGGTGATGCTCGGGTCGGCCGACAGCGCAGCTGCGATCTCGTCCAGCTTCGGCGACGGCATGATGAGGTCGGCCTTGTCGAACTCGAACAGCTTGGTGGCTTCCAGGGTGACTTTCTCGAAGCGTGCCGGTGGCGGCGGCGGAGCGACCGGTGCCGGAGCCGGAGCCGGGGCTTCCACGACCGGGGCCGGTGCCGGGGCCGGTGCGGCGGCCACTGGCGGCGGGTTGAACGCGTAGTTCAGGCCGAACGACAGGTACTTGTTGTTGATGCGGCGGGTGCCGAACTGTTCGTGGTCGCGCAGGAAGCCGCGCACGGCGCGCAGGTCGAGCTGCATCGACCACTGCGGGGTCAGGGTCGCCTGGTAACCGATGCCGGCGGTCAGGTAAGGGGAGTTCTTGCCGACATTGCGCAGCGGGTTCTGCACCTTGTCGCGTTCGAGGCCCAGGCCGAGGAGTACGAAGGGACGGAAGTTGCTGCGCGAGAACATCAGCAGGGCGTCGGCGCCCAGCAGGGTCTGGCGGTAGCGTGCAGGACCGTCTTCGAAGCGGACCTGGCTGCCGCCGAACTGGATGTCCCACATCGGCGCCACGGCCTTGCCGAACTTCAGGCCACCGCCCCAGTCACGGTCCGCCACGCCCATGCGTGCGTCCGGCTTGGCAAGGATGGCGCTCGGCTGGATGTACCACGACGGGTTGATTTCTTGGGCCATGGTCGTGCCAGCCATGCACAGCAGTGCGGCGGCCAGGGCGATCTTCTTCGTATTATTCACAGGTGACTCCCATAAGGTGAAGGGTTGTTGACATCGCATGCCTTAACACAGATGTTGGATAAAGAATAACAGTGCAAGTTCCGCAATCTCGGTGCGGTAGCGCACCTTGCGGGTCTGTCATGTGCGATTTTACAACAGTGGCGGAAATGTCACAGAGCTCAGCAGTGTGCACTGTTTTGGTGCGCATTTTTTTTGGTGGGAAATGGACATTGCCCGGGATGAGAGGCAAGCGGCTTTATCAAAAATGCTTGCAGGAATGATCTCGAATGTTGGATGGCGCACAGACCGGGTGGGCTGACGCAGGCAATCTTGAGGCCAGTTAAGCGGAACCGAGATGTTGTCAGGGTGTCAGACGACACACAGCGACCCGGACCACACAGTCTCACTCTATAACGGAGCTCACCAATATGCATGCAACGACCCATCACAACGCGGTGCAAGGCGACATCGGCGCGGTGCACACTTCCAGCAACTCTGCGCTGATCGAACGCGTTCCCCCGCAACCGACCGAGCGCGCCCCGATTTCGCTGGCGCCGATCGAACGTGTCCGTTCGACCTCGGCCACCCAGCGCCGGATCGAAAACATGCAGAAGCTGATCAACGAACTGTCGACCCACGAAATGCTGGCCGACGAAATCGCCTGGTTCCTGAAGTTCTCGCCGTCGGGCGCACGCAAGTACATCCGTGACCTGCGCGAAGCCGGCGTCATCGAACTGGCCCGCTACATCGAAGGCACCGCCACCTACCTGGGCAAGGCCGTGTACCAGATCTGCCCGGACCAGGACCGCGTCAAGGCCTTCCTCGCCGCGATCTGCCAGCCGAAGCGCGAAGGCGCCGCCCCACGCAAGGAGCGCCCGGGCCTGCGCGAGCAGAACATGGCCGGCAGCGGCCGCCACTTCCATATCCTGGCGGACGACACCCACTATGCGATCCGCGTGAACCGCAGCCCGGTCACCCGCGACCCGCTGGTCGCAGCACTGTTCGGCCCGCCGCCGGGCCAGACTGCCAAGGAACGCGCATAAAAGCGCGTCCCGGCGCGCCGCGGTAGAGACCCGCGGCTGTGCCGGTCCAGACGATCGCTGTCGTCATTCAGCCGCGCCATGAGCGCGGCTTTGTTTTTTCAGGCGAACAATTATTTGCGGCGCCTGCGTTGAAATCCGGTCAATAGTCCTTACCTCCCTCCCAACGCGGCCGAGGCTGCCGCTTCGAGAAAAGGAAGACCGATGCCAAGCAGCGCACCATTACCGACCGCGGAATCCCTGCAGGGCAGGGCGGTACCGCGGGTGACTTTCAAGGCCCGCCCCGGCGACCAGTGGCAGGACATCAGCACGGACGAGCTGTTCAAGGGCAAGACCGTGGTCGTGTTCTCGCTGCCCGGCGCCTTCACGCCGACCTGCTCCTCGACCCACCTGCCGCGCTACAACGAGCTGGCGCCCGTGCTGCGCCAGAACGGCGTCGACGACATCGTCTGCATCTCGGTCAACGACGCCTTCGTGATGAACCAGTGGAAGGCCGGGCAGGATGCCGCCAACATCACCGTCATCCCGGACGGGAACGGCGACTTCACCGAAGGCATGGGCATGCTGGTCGACAAGCGCGATCTCGGCTTCGGCAAGCGCTCCTGGCGCTACTCGATGCTGGTCAAGGACGGCGTAATCGACAAAATCTTCATCGAACCGGAGCGCGAAGGGGACCCGTTCGAGGTGTCGGACGCCGATACGATGCTGAGCCATATCAACCCCGATGCGAAGATTCCCGAGCCGGTCGTCATGTTCTCGCGGCCGGGCTGTCCGCATTGTGCGCGCGCCAAGGCGCAGCTGGAGGAGAATGGCATCGTCTTCACCGATATCTCGGAAGACCAGAAGATCACGACCAGCGTGCTGCGCGGCCTGACCGGCCGCCTCACCTGGCCGCAGGTATTCGTCGGCGGCCGGCTGGTCGGCGGCGCCGACGAGGTGCAGGACTGGCTCGCATCGTCACGGGAAACTTGAGATGGAAGCACTCATCGCCGGCCTGGTGGCGGCCGGATTGCTGGCGGCCTGGCTGTGGCCGAAGCTGCGCCTGCGCCGCGCGCTGGCCCGTCCGCTGGCGCCGCCGCTGCGCGCCATCCTCGCGCGCAACGTCGCCCAGTATGCGGGCATGGACCTCGCGCACCAGAAGCGCCTGCAGCGCCTGGTCCAGCAGTTCCTGCACGAAAAGGCCTTCGTCGGCTGCGCCGGGCTCGACGTCACCGACGAGATGCGCGTCACCATCGCCGGCCAGGCCTGCATGCTGGTGCTCGGGCGCGCCTGCGATGCCAGCCCGGCCACGCTCTATCCGTCGCTGCACGCGGTGCTGGTCTATCCCGGCGCCTTCCTGGTGCCGCGCCGCGAGGTCGATGCCGCCGGCGTCGTCACCGAGCAGCGCCAGGACCTGCTGGGGGAGTCCTGGGGCGACGGCCGCGTGATCCTGTCCTGGGACCACGTGCGGCGCGCCGGGATGGATGAGTCCGCGCATCACAATGTGGTGCTGCACGAGTTCGCCCACCAGCTCGACAGCGAATCGGGCAGCACCAACGGCGCGCCCTACCTGGGCAGCACCGAGCGCTACCGCAGCTGGTCCGACGTCCTGTCGCGCAACTATGCCGCACTGCGGCGCGATGCGATGTGGGGACAGCAGGGCGTGCTCGACCACTATGGCGCCAGCAATCCGGCCGAGTTCTTCGCGGTCGCCACCGAAAGCTTCTTCGAGCAGCCGTGGGAGCTGGCGGCCCGCCACCCCGACCTGTACGAGGAATTCCTGAAATACTTCCGTGTGGATCCGCGCCACTGGGTGGCGCAGCCGCGGCCGGTGTTCGACGAGGCCTTCGGCACCGAGCTGGTATACGGGCAATGGCGCTGAGCTGCGGTCCGCTGCCGGGCTGCGTGCGCGTGCGTACAGAGCAAGGCGCGCGCGCCGGGCATAGTCGAGTCACCACGATCCAGGAGAAATCGATATGTCCACCATTATTGCAGGGCGTTTCCAGCTTCAGGATGAGGTCGACCGGGCGCGCCGCGCGCTGGCCGATGCGGGCTTCGACGCCGGCCGGATCAGCGGTTTTTACCTGAGCCAGCCGGGCCAGCACGACCAGACCCCGATCGGCGGCGACCATCTCCAGTCACCTGGCGCCAAGGAAACGCCGAAAGGCGTGATGGAGGGCGTCGCCACCGGCGGCGCGGTCGGCGCCGCCATCGGTGCCGCCACCTCTCCCGTTACCGGACCGCTGGGACCGATCGTCGGCGGCCTGGTCGGCGGCCACGTCGGCTCCTTGTTCAGCTTTTCGAAAATGAAGGAACGCGGCGAGTCCGAAGAAGGCAGCAGCGAGAACCGCGTGCCGCCGCGTGAAGCCGGCATGCTGGTGGCGGTGGCCTTCGACGACGCCGGCATGACCGACCGTGCGGTCGACGTGCTGCGCCAGCTCGGCGCCCACCACATCGAGCGTGCCGACGGCAATATCGTCGACGGCGACTGGGCCGACTTCGACCCCGGCAGCCGCCCCCAGCTCATCGCCTGAGCCTGGTGCAGGCTTGATCCCGGTCAACAAGCTGCACGGAGCGCTTCCCTACACTCGTTAGTTCGCATCGCGGCAGGCGTGGCCTGGCGGATGCGGACAACCACGTCCAGGGGAGTCTTCATGAGCAAACGCGTCGCCCTCGTCACCGGGGGCATGGGCGGACTCGGCACGGCCTTGTGCCGCCGCCTGCATCTCGACGGTTTCACCGTCGCCGCCACCTTTTCACCCTCCAACCATCACCACCGCGAATGGCTGGCCAGCCATCGCCGCGACGGCATGGACTTCATCGCGGTCGAGGCCGACGTTGCCGATTTCGACGGCGCGGCGCGTGCCCTGCAGCGCCTGCTCGCGCATACGGGCCGCATCGACGTGCTGGTCAACAATGCCGGACTGGCGCGCGACCGCAGCATGCGCAAGATGGGCCTGGACGACTGGCATGCGGTCATGGGCGTCAACCTCGACGGCGCCTTCAACATGGCGCGCCATGCGATCGAACCGATGATCGCGCAGCGCTGGGGCCGCATCGTGAACATCGGTTCGGTCAGCGCACAGCAGGGCGCACCCGACCAGGCCAACTATGCCGCCGCCAAGGCCGGCCTGCACGGGCTGAGCAAGGCGCTGGCGCTGGAAACAGCGTGCCACGGCGTCACCGTCAATACCGTCTCGCCGGGCCACCTCGAGACCCGCATGGTGCACGAGCTGCCGCCCCAGGTGCTGCACGAACGCATCCTGCCGCAGATCCCGGTCGGGCGCCTGGGGCAGCCGGGCGAAGTGGCGGCCATGGTGTCCTGGCTGGTGTCGGAAGACGCGGCTTTCGTCACCGGCGCCAACCTGGCGATCAATGGCGGGCAGCACATGTGCTGAGCGGCGCAGGCGTGGCGTTCAGCCGGCCTTGGCCGGCGGCTTCGGCTGGAGCGCATTCAGCGCCTTGCCGTGCTTCTCGACCTTCTGGATGGCGGCGAGGATGGCCAGGGGCTGCCCGGTTGCGGCGGCGCCGGCCAGGCCCAGCAGGCCTCCGACCAGGCCGGTGACTTCGCCGATCACGCCGATCTTGCGGATCTTTTCGGCGGCGTCGGCGGTGAGCTTGACGAGCTGGGCCTGCTGCTTGCCGAGGCCCTTGACGATGAAGGTGGCGGCATCGGCGTACAGGCCGTTGGCGCGCTGGCGCAGCAGCACCTCGTCCTCGAACAAGGCACGCGCGCTGGCCTGGACAGGTTCGGGCACCGGCTTGCCGCCGTAGCTGCGGATCTCGGTCATCACGCGCTCGTGGATCTGGTCGGCGCAGGCCGACAGGTGGTCGGCCAGTTCGACGATCTTCTCGGTGCTGGACAGGGCGCTGCCGGCGTCCTCGGGGCTGGAACGGGTGGGGGTGGTAGCCATGTGCTCTCCTGTCAGTCGCCGGACAGCCCGTCGCGGATGGTGCGCAGGTCGCGTCCGTAGTTGGCCAGCAGGCGCCGGACTTCATCGTTCGACAGCTTGCCGAGGTTCTCGCGCATTTTCTGGTGCCCCAGCGCCACCTTGGTCAGGCCCTGCAAGGCCAGCTCGTAGCGGCGGTCGACGAGCTTGTACTCGGTGGCCTTGTTCAGGTAATGCACCTTGGCGAGCGTGACCAGCATGCGGTCGGAATTGCGCGTCGAGAAAGGAATCTCGACATCGAAGATGCCGAGGATCGTTTTCTTCTCATTCTCGTTGGTCTTGTAGTAGAGGCGGGTGAGCGAGATCATGGCGTCGAGCAGGGTCTGCACGTCGGCATCGCCGTCGCGCACCATGGTCTCCACGCTGCGGTTCTGGTAGCCCGAGGCGATCACCCGCGTCAGCAGGCGGGTCAGGCCGGTGTAGGCCGTGATGTGGCGCTGCTGCAGGCCGGACTCGGTATTCGCCTTCAGGCCATTGCCGAGGTCGTCGATGCGCTCGGACAGGTCGTAGCGCGCATCGCCGGCAAGCAGGCTCAGGGTCTGCATGTAGAGCACCAGGGTCTTCTGGATCGCGACGAAGTCCTCGAACACCGCCTTGCGCTTGGCGTCGTTCTCGCGCGCCATCTTGTCGGTGGCGGGAGACAGATAAGGCTGTTCGCGCTCATAGGTGTCGCGGTAGCGACGCGCCAGTTCGGCGTAGCCGCCCAGGCGCGCCGATGCATCGGCGAATTCGCGCACTTCCTGCAGACTGACCGGACCGCCGCCGGTCGTGCCGCAGCCGGCCAGCAGCAGGGCACCTACGAGGAACAGGCGGATCGAGAGATGTCGCAGCATGTGGGTCCCTTCTGGCCGCAGGAGGCGGCCCGAAAGTGCCCATTGTTTCAAACTCCGTGTGCAGGAGCCTTGCTGATGGTCAATTGCTTGAAGAGAGAGTGCTCTTTACTCGACTTTGGCGCGGTCGAAATGGGGATTCTCGATCACGCCGAACAGGTTGCCATAGGGGTCGCGCACGGTGGCGACGCGGATGCCGCCGCCGACGTCGGCCACCGGCGCGTCCACTTCCGCACCCAGCGCGATCAGGCGCGCCACCTCGGCGTCGATGTCCTGTGTGCCCCAGTAGGCGGTGGCGCCGGCGCTGCCGGGCTGGCCGTCCGGGATCAGGCCCAGTTCGAAGCCGCCGACCGCGAAGCCGACATAGAAGGCTTCGTCGAAGTAGGGCGCGTGGCCGAGCACCTGCTCGTACCAGGCGCGGCCTTCAGCAAGCTTGGTGACGGGGTAAATGACGGTACGCAATCCCTGGATCATGCCGGCTCCTGGCGGAATAAAACACCGATGTTGCCTGAATGATCAGGCCCTGTCCAGCGTCCCGGCGGACCTTCGGCGCTCCTGTTCGAGCCAGCCGAGCGAGGCCCGGGTTTCGCCTTCGGGCAGATATTCGCAGCCGACCCAGCCTTCATAGCCGAGCTCGTCCAGCAGGCGGAACAGGTAGGGGAAATTGATTTCGCCGGTGCCCGGCTGGTGCCGGCCCGGCACGTCGGCCAGCTGGACGTGGCGGATCAGCGGCAGGTGGGTGCGGATGGTCTCCGCCAGCTCGCCCTCCATGCGCTGCATGTGATAGATGTCGTATTGCAGGTAGAGATTGGGCGCGCCCACTTCCTCGATGAGCGTGGCCGCCTGGCGCGTGCCGGTGAGGAAATAGCCGGGGATGTCGCGGTCGTTGATCGGTTCGACCAGCAGCGCGATCCCGTGCGGCTGGCACTGCGCGGCGGCATGGCGCAGGTTGGCGACATAGGCCGCGTGGGCGCGTTCCCGCGAGACCTTCGGCGGCAGCTTGCCGGCCAGGCAGTGGAGGCGGCGTACGCCGAGCTCGCGCGCATAGTCGATGGCCAGGGCGACGCCGTCCTCGAACTCGGCCGTGCGGCGCGGGTCGCAGGCCAGGCCGCGCTCGCCCGCGGCCCAGTCGCCGGCCGGCAGGTTGTGCAGCACCAGCTCCAGTCCGTAGCGCTGCAGGCGGGCCGTGATCTGTTCCGGCTCGAAGGCATAGGGGAACAGGAACTCGACCGCATCGAAGCCGGCCGCGCGCGCGGCGGCGAAGCGGTCGAGGAAAGGGAGCTCGTTGAACATCAGGCTCAGGTTGGCGGCGAATTTCGGCATGCTTACTGGCTGCCGCCGAGCTGGGCCAGCAGGCTCGAGGTCGACTCGATTTCCGCGCGCGAGGGCGCGCCCAGCAGCATGCGGCTGACGTTGTGCACCACCACGCTGGCATTCGTGACCAGCTCGCTGCCGGTGGGCGTGATGATGGCGTAGCCGACCCGGGCGTCGCGCGGATCGCTCTGGCGGCCGACCAGGCCGATCTTCTCCAGCGGCAGCAGGGAACGGGTGACGCCGGACGCGGTCAGCCCCAGCTTTTCCGCCAGGTCGACCCGCCGCAGCCGCCCGCCCGGCGCCCGCTGCAAGTTCAGCAGCAACTGATAGTCAGCAAAACTAATCCCGTGCAAGGCCCCCAGGGAGCTGTCCAGCCGCCGCGACAATGCCGCCCATGCGCGCGACATGCGCAGGCAGAACTCGCTGGTCGGGCTGTCGAGGGGCGCGTCGGTGTCGAGCGTGGTGTCGTTCATGTCGGTCATGGCAAGCTCAGCCTTTGATTGGTGGTTGATTACTCAAATATATGCTGAAAGTCGACCTTTGGCAAGTACTTGAGTAATCAAATATTAGAGATGAGCTCGCTTGAAATGCAATGAGGGTCAGCGTCGAATCGATTCGACGCTGACCCTCATGGGGGAGGGCAGGCTTGGCTGCCCAGCGCTGTTAGCGGTCGCGGCGTGGGGCGGAACCCGTGCGTGGGCCGCGGCTGGCGCTGCTGCCGTTGCGGTTGCCGCTGGCGGCGCCGGCAGGGCGGCTGCCGTTGGCTGCCGGACGGCCACCGTTGCCACCGCCGCCATTGGCGCCGGCGCTACGCGGCTGGCCCTGGCCGCTGCGGTTGCCGCCTGGACGGCCGCCGCCACGGTTGGCATGGCCCGGGGCGCCGCTGCGCAGCTGGATCGGTTGTGCCTTGGCGGTCGGGTCCGGTTCGAAGCCCGGGATCACGTGACGCGGCAGGGTCTGCTTGATCAGCTTCTCGATGTCCTTCAGCATCTGGTGCTCGTCCACGCACACCAGCGACACGGCTTCACCGGTCGCGCCGGCACGGCCGGTACGACCGATCCGGTGCACGTAGTCTTCCGGAATGTTCGGCAGGTCGTAGTTCACCACGTGCGGCAGCTGGTCGATGTCGATGCCGCGCGCCGCGATGTCGGTGGCCACCAGCACCTGCAGGCTGCCATCCTTGAACTCGGCCAGCGCCTTGGTACGCGCAGTCTGGCTCTTGTTGCCGTGGATCGCCATCGCGCCGATGCCGTCACGGCCCAGCTGCTCCACCAGCTTGTTGGCGCCGTGCTTGGTGCGGGTGAAGACCAGCACCTGGTGCCAGTCGTTTTCCTTGATCAGGTGCGACAGCATCGGGTGCTTCTTGTCGCGGTCGACCGGGTGGATCTTTTGCGAGATCACTTCCACGGTCGAGTTGCGGCGTGCCACTTCGATCGAATGCGGATTGTTCAGCAGCTTGTCGGCCAGGGCCTTGATGTCGTCCGAGAAGGTGGCCGAGAACAGCAGGTTCTGGCGCTTCGGCGGCAGCAGGGCCAGCACTTTCTTGATGTCGTGGATGAAGCCCATGTCGAGCATGCGGTCGGCTTCGTCCAGGATCAGGATTTCGACCTTCGAGAGGTCGACGGTGCGCTGGCCCGCGTGGTCCAGCAGGCGGCCCGGAGTCGCGACCAGCACGTCGACGCCGTGCTTGAGCAGCTTGATCTGCGGGTTGATGCCGACGCCGCCGAAGATCACGGCCGAATTCAGGTTGGTGTACTTGCCGTACAGGCGCACGCTTTCCTCGACCTGGGCCGCGAGTTCGCGGGTCGGGGTCAGCACCAGGGCGCGGATGGCGCGCGGGGTGGTCTTGCTTTTCAGGGCGCTGCCGACCGCATCGGTCGACAGGCGCTGCAGGATCGGCAGGGTGAAGCCGGCGGTCTTGCCGGTGCCGGTCTGGGCGCCGGCCAGCAGGTCGCCGCCGTTCAGGACGGCGGGAATGGCCTGGGCCTGGATCGGCGTCGGCGAGGTATAACCCTGTTCAGTCACCGCGCGAACGATCGCGTCGGACAAACCAAGTGTGGAAAAAGACATAAACTCTCAATAAAGGGCGGCCCGTCGCCACATGGCGCCAGTCCAGGAAATCGGGTTAGTCATGCGGAGGCGGGCAAGGCTTTGTGAGCCTGCCGCCCGGACGCTGCCGCGCACAGAGCACGAACGGGGCAGCCGGGATTATAGAGGAAAGGTTTCTCTATGGAAAGTTTATGACCGGGACTTTCCAGCCGGTGAAGCGGAGTGTCTTGTGACACTCCGGAAGCACGGGGCGTATTCTACGCGATTACGCAAAAGCCGACATGAGGGGCACCATTTGGCCGAAAACCTTCGGGCCGGCGGCGATGATGTCGCCCTTGTGCAGGTAGTCCGATTCGCCGTTGAATTCGCCGACGATGCCGCCCGCTTCGGTCACCAGCAGGGCGCCCGCCGCGATGTCCCAGACCTTCAGGCCCTTCTCGAAATAGCCGTCGATGCGGCCGGCGGCCACGTTGGCCAGTTCCAGCGCGGCCGAACCGGCGCTGCGCACGCCGTGGCAGCGCGAGGCGACGACTTCGTACATGCGCAGGTATTCGGCCAGCGCGCGCGGGTCCGGACCGTGGCCCGAGGACAACAGGGCCTTGCCGATGCGGTCGTGGTTGCGCACGCGGATGCGCTTGTCGTTGAGGTAGGAACCCGCGCCCTTGGTGGCGGTGAACAGGTCGTTGCGCACCGGGTCGTAGACCAGGGCCTGGGTGGTCACGCCGCGCTGTTGCAGGGCGATCGAGATGCAGTAGTTGGGGTAGCCGTGCAGGAAGTTGGTGGTGCCGTCGATCGGGTCGATGATCCACACGTATTCGCTCTCGTCATTCAGGTTCTTCGACGCGCCGCTTTCCTCCGCCAGGATGGCGTGGTCCGGGTAGGCCTTCAGCAGCGTTTCCACGATCGCCTGTTCGGCCGCCTGGTCGATGTCGGTGACGAAATCGTTGTGATTTTTTTCAGAAATGGTGATGCGATCGAGGTCGAAGGACGCGCGGTTGATGACGGTGGCGGCGCGGCGGGCGGCCTTGATGGCCGTGTTGAGCATTGGGTGCATGAGCTTTCCGTGGAAAAAACGCGAACGCCCACCACGCTGCGATGCGCCGTGAACGGTCTGCTGAATTGAGAATGACAAAGAGCAAAGCGGTGCCGAACCCGTTAAAATCCCGGACTACCTACTCCAGGATATTAAGCGCCCGCACCGCGCGATGGCGCTATTTTAAATGAACCCGACCGAAATCAACACATCTCTCTTCAAAAGGCTCCGTTTCGTACTGGTCGAGACCAGCCGCGCAGGCAATGTCGGCTCGGTGGCGCGCGCCATGAAGACGATGGGGTTCAGCGAACTGGTGCTGGTGGCGCCGCGCTGCGACGACCCGCTGAACGACCCGGAAGCGGTGGCCTTCGCCAGCGGCGCCGGCGACGTCCTGGCCGGGGCGCGCATCGTCGGCACCATCGGCGAAGCCCTGGACGGCTGCAATTTCGCCGCCGCGGTGTCGGCACGCCTGCGCGAGTTCTCGCCACCGGTGTGGACGCCGCGCGCCTTCGCGGCCCATGCGGCAGGGCAGGGCGATCTGGCGCCCGCCCAGGGCGAGCTGTGGCCCGCCCTGGTCCTCGGCAACGAACGGGTCGGCCTGCCAAACCAGATCGTCGAGGGCTGCAACGTCCTGATCAACATCCCCTCGAATCCGGACTATTCTTCGCTGAACCTGTCGCAGGCCGCCCAGGTACTGGCCTACGAATGCCGGCTGGCCGCGAGCGGCGACACCGTCGAGGAACGCGGCGTCGGCTTCCACGGCGATGCCGCCAGCATCGCCCAGATCGACGGCATGTATGCCCACCTGGAAGAAGCGCTGGTGGCGATCGGCTTCCTCAACGCGAACAACCCGAAGAAGCTGATGCCGCGCCTGAAGCGCCTGTTCTCGCGCACAGGGCTCGAGACCGAAGAGGTCAACATCCTGCGCGGGATCGCGCGCGAGATCCTCCAGCACGCGCCGAAAAAGTAGGCCCGCAGCTAGATTGCCTCCTCCAGTACACTAGGGGAAACACAAGAGGCAGCAATGGGGACATCACGACGAACCTTCCTGAAAGCCGGCGGCCTGGCCGCGCTGGCGCTGGCAGCCGGCGGCGCGCTCTACCGGACCACGCACACTGAAACACCACAGCGCTTCGCCCTCGACGGCGAGGCGCGCGCCGCCCTGCACGCCATCGCCCCAGCGATCCTGGCCGGCGCGCTGCCGCAAGGCGCCGGTCGCGAAGCTGCGCTGGCCGGCACCATCGACGGCGTGCACGCGGCCATCCTCGGCCTGCCGCCCGCCACCCAGAAGGAAGTGCAGGACCTGTTCGGCCTGCTCGCACTGGCGCCGGCGCGGCGCCTGCTGACCGGCATCTCCGGCGGCTGGCAGCATGCGCGCTCCGAAGACGTGCATACCTTCCTGCAGGACTGGCGCCTGCACCGCCTCGGCCTGCTGCGCAGCGCCTACCACGCGCTGCATGACCTGGTGCTCGGCGCCTGGTACGCGCAGCCCGCCAGCTGGGCCGCCACCGGCTATCCCGGACCGATGAAGGCGCTGTCGTGAGCACGCCCATCATCGCGGACCCGATCCAGGCCGGCATCGCCAAAGGCTGGAACATCATCGATGCCGCCGCGCTCACGCAAGACCGCAGGCTGGAAGCCGACGTCGTCATCGTCGGCAGCGGCGCCGGCGGCGGCGTCACGGCCGAGATCCTGGCGCGCTCGGGCCTCTCGGTCATCGTGGTCGAGGAGGGCGCACTGAAATCCTCGCGCGACTTCAGGATGCGCGAAGCCGAGGCCTATCCCGCGCTCTACCAGGAGTCCGCCGCACGCAAGACGGCGGACAAGGGCATCAACATCCTGCAGGGGCGCACCGTCGGCGGCTCCACCACGGTCAACTGGACCTCGAGCTTCCGCACCCCGCCCGCCACGCTGGACTGGTGGCGCCGCCACTATGCGCTGCCTGATGCGACGCCAGAAGCGATGGCGCCCTGGTTCGCGATGATGGAAGCGCGCCTGCACGTCAAGGATTGGCCGGGCGCCCCCAACGAGAACAACGACATCCTGCGCCGCGGCGCGCAACAACTCGGCATCCCGACAGGCCTCATCCAGCGCAACGTCAAGGGCTGCTGGAACCTCGGCTACTGCGGCATGGGCTGCCCGACCAATGCCAAGCAATCGATGCTGGTGACGAGCATTCCGGCCGCGCTGGAAGAGGACGCGACCCTGGTCACGCGGGCCCGCGCACAGGAATTCGTGTTCAGGGGCGAACGCGCCGACGAGCTCCTGTGCCATGCGCTCGATGCGGCCGGCATCGCGCCGACCGGGCGCCTGCTGCGCCTGCGTGCGCGCCACTACGTCGTGGCCGGCGGCGCGATCAATTCGCCCGCGCTGCTGCTGCGCTCGAAGGCCCCCGATCCGAGCGGCCAGCTGGGCCGCCGTACCTTCCTGCACCCGACCGTCATCTCGGCCGCCTTCTTCCCGCAGCGGGTGGAGGCCTGGGCCGGTGCGCCGCAGACCGTGTATTCCGACCACTTCCTGGCCGGCCCCCTCGACGGTCCGATCGGCTACAAGCTGGAAGCGCCGCCCCTGCATCCGCTGCTGCTGGCCACCACCATGAACGGTTTCGGCGAGACCCACGCCCACATGATGCGCGACTTCCCGCATCTGCAGGGCATGCTGGCGCTGCTGCGCGACGGCTTCCACGAGGACGCGCCGGGCGGCAGGGTCGGCCTGCGCGGCGACGGCAGCCCGGAACTCGATTATCCGCTCAGCGATTACCTGTGGGACGGGGCGCGCCGCGCGCTGCTCAGCATGGCCGAGATCCAGTTCGCGGCCGGCGCCGCCAGCGTGCAGCCGGCGCACGAGATGGCGCGCCGCTACGGCTCCTGGCGCGAGGCGAAGAGCGCGATCGCGGCCCTGCCGCAGGGCTTGCAGCTGACGCGCGTGGCCTCGGCCCACGTGATGGGCGGCTGCGCCATGTCGGGCGACGAAGTCCTCGGCGTCACCAGCCCGGACGGCCGCTACCGCGGGCTGTCCAACCTGTCGGTGCACGACGGCTCGCTGTTCCCGACCTCGCTCGGCGCCAATCCCCAGCTCACCATCTACGCCCTTGCTGCGAAGCTGGCGAGCGGGCTGGCGACTTCGCTCACGGGCCGGCCGGCGGCCCGGCTGGCGGCCTGAGGACGGGGCGATGAGCGCGCGCCGCCTGCTTCAGCTGCTGCTGCTCGTGCAGGCCCTGGCCGCGCTGGGCATCGGCCTGGCCGCGGTCGAGATCTTCGGCGCCAGCCGCTGGCAGGGGCTAGCCCTGGGGCTGGGCAGCGTGTTGCTGGTGCGCCTTCTCATCAACGCCAACAATTTTTTCATGAGCGCGCGCTACGCCAGCCCGACGCCGGACGAATACCGGCTCGGTCCTGGCGCGCGCCTGCGCATGTTCGGCGAGGAGTTCGCCGCCAGCATGCTGCAGTCTTCGTGGACCATGCCGCGCGCCGCACCCCGTACCCGCATTTATCCCGGCTCGGGTGCACCGCCGGTCCTGCTGCTGCACGGCTACGGCTGCAACAGCGGCTACTGGTCGCACCTGCTGCCGCGCCTGGACGCCGCGCACATCAGCCATGCCTCGGTCGACCTCGAGCCCCTGATGGGCGACATCGACGGCTATGCGCCGCTGGTCGAGCGCGCGGTGGAGGCGCTGCGCACGGCGACCGGCGCCGACAAGGTGGTCATCGTCGCGCACAGCATGGGCGGACTGGTGGCGCGCGCCTGGATGCGCGCCTGCGGGACCGGCAAGGTGGCGCGCGTGATCACGCTCGGCACGCCGCACCACGGCACCTGCCTGGCCGCCTTCGGGCTGGGACTGAACGCGGCGCAGATGCGCAGGGCTACCAGGGACGAGCCGCCCGAATGCGCCTGGCTGCGCGCCCTGGCCGGCACCGAGGATGCGGCGGCGCGCGCCCTGGTCACGTCGATCTGGTCGCACCACGACAACATCATTGCGCCCCAGACCTCGAGCGAGCTGCCGGGCGCGCGCAACCTGGCTGTCGGGGGCGTCGGCCACGTGGCCCTGGGCCGCAACCCGCGCGTGCTCGACACGGTCATGCGCGAGATCGCCGCCGCTCCGGGATGCCTGTATTGACGGGTGCCGTGTTAGAGTAGGGACAACGCCGCAACTGGAGCGCCGACTTGGCCCGCATCCTCATTATCGAAGACAATCCCGCGAACGTTGAGCTGATGGCGTTTCTGCTCACCGCCTACGGACACACCGCCGTCAGCGCACCCGACGGCCTGCGTGGCGTCGCCGCCGCCCGCGCCGCGCCGCCCGACCTGATCGCCTGCGACGTCAACCTGCCCGGCATGAACGGCTTCGCGGTCCTGGCCACGCTCAAGGCCGAGCCGGGCCTGGCCGGGGTCCCGGTGCTGGCCGTGACCGCGCTGGCGATGGCCGGCGACCGCGAGAAGGTGCTGGAGGCCGGCTTCGACGGCTACATCAGCAAGCCGATCGAGCCGGAGAGCTTCGTGGCCGAGCTTGAGGCCTTTTTGCCCTCTGCCGCCGCGGCATCCCCGTCCAGCCCAGGCCCGGTGCCGACATCAGCACCGCTCGCCCCGATCCCCGCCGCGCAGTCCGCCCAGCCGACCATCCTGCTGGTCGACGACGATCCCTTCATGCTGGCCGTGCTGGCCGACATGCTCGGCGACGAGCCGGTGCGCGTGCTGAGCGCCGCTTCCGGGCCGGAAGCATTGGCACTGCTCGAGCGCGAAGCGGTCGAGGTCATCCTGTGCGACCAGGCCATGCCCGGCATGAGCGGCACCGAGGTGCTGGCCCAGGTCGCCGCGCGCCATCCGCGCACCGTGCGCCTGATGCTGACCGGCCAGCAGGACCTGGCCGAGATCGAGTCGGCCCTGCGCTCCGGCGTGGCCGAGGCGCATTACGCCAAGCCGGTATCGGCGGTCAGCCTGCGCGAGCGCATGCGCGAGGCGCTGGCCCTGCAGCGCAGCCGGGCGTTTTAGAATGCTGGTTCTACCGTGCACGCCTAGAATGGGCGCACGGAGACACTGAGGAACAGTCATGAGCAAGAAACTCCCAGCAGCGGACGACGACGAGGCGCTGGCGCGCGCCGTGCGCGCGTCTGCCCAGCAGATCTGGCAGGCAGGCCTTGGCGCCTTCGCCAAGGCCCAGGAAGAAGGCGAGGGTGGCCGCTCGTTCACGCGCCTGGTGCGTGACGGCAGCGTGCTGGCCCGGCGTGCGCGCGAAGTCGAGGAAGCCACCGGCACGGTGGCGCGCGCCGCCGAGCGCGCAACGCGGCGCAGCAGCGGCTCCTGGGGCAAGCTGGAACAGGTGTTCGAGGAGCGCGTGGCGCGCGCCCTGGCGACCATTGGCGTGCCCGCGTCCAGCGAGGTCGAGGCGCTGCGGCGCCGCGTCGACGAGCTCGAAAAGATGCTGGCGGAGCTGGGCACGCGCCTGCCCGCACCCGCGGCGGCCAAAAAGCGCACGCGGTCTGCGCCGAAGGCGGCCGAGCCCGAGGAAGACGACGGGGCCTGAACGGGGGCGGAATGCTGTCTCATTGACAGCATTTGGTGTTATTCTCCCGTCTGGAATCACAAACTTCGCCCTTCATGCAACAAAAAGCTCCGCGCCGGACCCGCGAACGCATCCTCGAGCTCTCGCTCAGGCTGTTCAACGAGTTCGGCGAGCCGAACATCACGACGACGGTCATTGCCGAGGAGATGAATATCTCGCCCGGCAACCTGTACTATCACTTCCGTAACAAGGACGACATCGTCAACTCGATCTTCGTCCAGTTCGAGGCGGAGATCGAACGCATCCTGACCGTGCCGGCCGGGCGCCGTTCGAACATGGAAGACGTCTGGCTCTACCTGCACCTGATGTTCGAGCTGATCTGGCGCTACCGTTTCTTCTACCGCGACCTGAACGACCTGCTGTCGCGCAACCGCAAGCTCGAGCTGCACTTCAAGGCGATCCTGGCCCACAAGATCAAGGTGGCGCGCCAGCTGTGCGAGGACCTGCGCAGCGAAGGCTCGCTCGAAGCGGGCGACCAGCAGATCGGCGCGATGGCGACCAATATGGTGGTCGTCGCGACCTACTGGCTGTCCTATGAATACGTGCGCAACCCGCGCAAGTACAGCGAGCAGCAGGCCATCGCCGACGCGCTTGCGCGCGGCTGCTACCAGGTGCTGTCGATGGTCGGCCCCTACCTGCGCGGCGACACCCGCCTGCTGTTCGAGAAGCTGTCCGAGGAATACCTCAAGAAGCTGTCCGCCGAGGCCAGGCCCGGCGCCGATTTTCTGTAATACCAGAACCGACACAATGAAAAGCCTTGCCGTCTACTGCGGCGCCTCGCACGGCGTCAACCCGCTCTACACCGAGGCCGCGCGCGGCCTGGCTGCCGCCCTGGTGGAACACAACATCGGACTGGTCTACGGCGGCGGCAAGGTCGGCCTGATGGGCGTGATCGCCGACGAAGTGCTGCGCCTGGGCGGCGAGGCCACCGGCGTGATCCCGAAGGCCCTGGTCGAGCGCGAAGTCGGCCACGCCGGCCTGACCCGGCTGTTCGTGGTGAAGGACATGCACGAACGGAAGGCCATGATGGCCGAGCTGTCGGAAGGCTTCATCGCCATGCCGGGCGGGATGGGCACGCTGGAAGAACTGTTCGAGATGCTGACCTGGGCCCAGCTGGGCATCCACGCCAAGCCGGTCGGCCTGCTCAATGCGAACGGCTTCTGGGACGGCTTGGTGGGCTTCGTGCGCCACCAGTGCGAGGAAGGCTTCGTGCGGCCCGAGCACCTCAACTTGATGCAGGTCGATGCCGACCCGGACGCACTGATCCGGCGCCTGCGCGCGCCCGTGTAAAACTTTCGGGAACTTTTCGTACTGCTCAGCGGAATAGGGGTGACGACCCGTTTTTCAACCATATGCGCAGCGCCGAAGGGACCCATGACACCTGAATCGATCGCTCTGAACCGCTTCGGCCTCGGCGTCCGGGCGGACGACCCCGTGCCGGCCGACCCGCGCCGCTGGCTGCTGGCCCAGCTCGACGCCTACGAAGCCTTGCCCGCTCCCTGGAAACCACTGCCGCGCACCACCGTGCTGGCGCAGCAATGGGCGCAGCAGCAGCGCGCCGTGCGCGCGGCGCCCGAGGGCCAGAAGAGCGCCATCCGCGAAGCCTACCTGCGCGATGGCCGTGAAACTTACCAGGCGGCGGTCGGCGCGCGCGCCGCCAGCGCCCTGCAGACCGAGACGCCCTTCGTCGAGCGCCTGGTCCACTTCTGGGCCAACCATTTTGCGATTTCCGTCGACAAGCTGCTGGTGATCGGGCTGGCCGGCAGCTTCGAGGCCGATGCCATCCGTCCCCACGTGCTGGGCCGCTTCGAGGACCTGCTGCTGGGGGCCGTGCGCCACCCGGCGATGCTGCTCTACCTGGACCAGGCCCGCTCCACCGGCCCGAACAGCCCTGCCGGACAGCGCGCCAACCGGCGCCGGGCCCGGGGCCAGGGCAACGGCCAGGGACTGAACGAGAACCTGGCGCGCGAAATCCTCGAACTCCATACGCTGGGCGTGCGCAGCGGCTATACCCAGGACGACGTGACCGAGCTGGCGCGCGCACTCACAGGCTGGACGCTGCCGGGCGACGGGGAGGAAGATGAGGCGCCGGCCACCTTCCGCTTCGTGGCGGGGCTGCACGAGCCGGGCGTACGCACGGTGCTCGGCCGCAGCTATGCCGACGGCGGCGAGGAGCAGGCCCGCGCGATCCTGCGCGACCTGGCCGCCGCTCCCGCCACCGCCACCCACATCGCCACCAAACTGGCGCGCCACTTCGTCGCCGACGAACCGCCGCCAGCCCTGGTGCGACGCCTGGCCGACAGTTACCTGGCGAGCGGTGGCAAGCTCTCGGTCGTGTACCAGGTGCTGGTAACGGCGCCGGAGACCTGGGCCGCGGGCGGCGCCAAGTTCAAGTCGCCCTGGGAGTGGACGGTGTCCGGCATGCGCGCGCTGGGACGGCGCGAGCTGCCGCCGAACAGGGTCGCGAACCTGCTGAACCAGCTGGGCCAGCCCGTCTGGCGGCCCGGCTCGCCGGCAGGCTGGGGCGACACGGCCGCCGCCTGGGCCGCACCCGACGCGCTGCTGCGCCGGGTCGAGCTGGCGCAGCGCCTGGCCTCGCAGGCCGCTGCCGTCGACGCACGGGCGCTGGCCCCGCGCATCCTGCCGGGCAGCCTTGGCGACAAGACGCGCACCGCGATCGCCCGGGCCGAGAGTCCGGCCACCGCGCTGGCACTGCTGCTCGCTTCCCCCGAATTCCTGCGGAGATAAGATGACCCTCGACCGACGCCAATTCCTCGCCGCGGCCACCGCGCTGCTGGCCGCGCCGCGCATCAGCTTCGCGCAGGCCGCCACCGAACGCCGCTTCGTCTTCATCCTCCAGCGCGGCGCCGCCGACGGCCTGAATACCCTGATCCCCTATGCGGAACCGGCCTACGCCGGCCTGCGCGGCGGCCTCGCCATCGACCCGGCCACGGCGGCAAAGCTCGACGGGAGCTTCGCGCTGCATCCCGCACTGGGCGAATTCGCCACGCTGTACCGGGCCGGCCAGGCCAGCTTCTTCCACGCGGTCGCGTCCTCGTACCGCGAGCGTTCGCACTTCGACGGCCAGAACGTGCTGGAGACCGGCGGCAATGCACCTTACCAGCTGAAGGACGGCTGGATGAACCGCCTGGTGGGCCTACTGTCGCGCCCCGGGAAGGATGCGATCGCCTTCGCGCCGACCGTGCCGATGGCCTTGCGCGGCGCGCTGGCGGTGCCCTCGTATGCGGCATCCAACCTGCCCGAGGCCAACGACGACCTGATGCTGCGCGTCGAGGGGCTGTATGCCGACGACCCCCAGCTGCACGCCCTGTGGTCGGCGGCGCTGGAAGCGCGCAACCTGGCCGGTGGCATGGAAGGCGGCAAGCGCCAGAATCCGCTGGAAACGGGGCGCATGGCGGCCAAGTTCCTGGGGCGCGCGGACGGCCCGCGCATCGCGATGATCGAGACCGGCGGTTGGGACACGCACAGTGGCCAGAACGGCCGGCTGGCAACCCAGCTGCGCAACCTGGACGGACTGGTCGGTGGCCTGCGCCAGGGACTGGGCCCGGCCTGGGAGCAGACGGTGATCCTGGTCGCCACCGAATTCGGGCGCACCGCCGCCGCCAACGGCACCGGCGGTACCGACCACGGCACCGGCGCGGCGGCCATGCTGGTGGGCGGGGCGGTGCAGGGCGGCCGCGTGCTGGCCGACTGGCCGGGCCTGGCCCCCGCGGACCTGTTCGAGGGGCGCGACCTGCGGCCTACCCTGGCCCTCGAGACGCTGATCGCGCAAACCTGTGCCGAAGCCTTCAGGGTCGAGCCGGCAAAGATGGCACGGGCGCTGTTCCCGCATCTGGTGCAGGGCAAGCCCCTGCCGCGCCTGCTGAAAGCCTGAGCGCCAGTTCTTCCAGGCCCAGGCTGCGCTCGGCCGTGCCGTGGAAGCGGCAGGCGAAGGCGCCGCCGATCGCCCCGGCGCGCATGCAGGCCTCGATTGGCGCGCCCTCGAACCAGGCGTGCAGGAAGGCGGACGAGAAGGCATCGCCCGCGCCGTTGCTGTCGACCACCGGCCCGTCCACGACCGCGCATGGAGTATGTCGTATCGTATCGTCGCCGCGGCGCAAGGAATAGCTGCCACCGGCCCCGGCGGTCGCCACGACCACCTGCGCGCGCCCGTCGCGCATGATCGCGCGCATCGCTTCGGACACGCCGTCGCCCAGCACCGCGGCGCTCAGGAACACCAGGTCGGAACGCCGGGCGAAGGGGTAATGATAGGGATTGCTGCCGTCCCAGTCGTGCAGGTCGGTCGACACCGGCAGGCCGAGCTTGGCCGCGTCGTCGAACAGCTCCGCCGCCCAGGGCATGATGCTCAGGTGGACGTGTTCGACTTCGCGCATGCGCGGCAGGTAGAATTCGCGCGGCATGCGCAGGCTGTCGGGATGGCGCCCGTCGTACAGCGAGAGCCGGCGCCCGTCGGGGCCGACCAGGTTGACGCTGCGCCGGGTGCCGCTCTCGTGGACCAGGTAGTCGAAGGCCAGGCCGCGCTCGCGGTAGCGGGCATGGATCAGCTCCGCCTGCGGGTCCTGGCCGATGAAGTCGAGCAGCAGCGGGCGGTGGCCGAGGGCGAGCAAGCCAAGGGCGACGCCGTTGCCGGTGTGCGCCACGTAGTCGGTCACGGGCGGCACATGGATCGAATCGGCCATCGCCAGCGGCAGCGCCGGCACATGGACGATGGTGTCGATGCCGACCCCACCCGCCACCAGTACCCGCCGTCCCTCCGTCCTTACCATGCGAGTACCACCGAAGTCATTGCCGGCAGCGCCAGCGGCGCGCGCAAGTCCACCGGGGCGCCGGTCAGCACATTGGTGGCGCTGCGGGCGCCCTTGATCATGCCGGCGAAGCGGTCCAGGTCGAGCCGGGTGTCGGCCGCATTCTTGTTGAGCACCACCATCACGGTCTGCTTGCCGTCATGGCGGAAGTAGACGTAGCTGCCGTCGCGCGGCAGGTAGTGGGTCAGCTTGCCCTGCGTGACGGCGGAACTGGTCTTGCGCCAGTTGAAGAGGGTGCGTACGAAGCCCTGCATGTCGCGCTGGGCCGGCGACAGGCCGGCGCCGCTGAAGGCATCCACGCGGTCGCCATCCCAGCCGCCCGGCATGTCGGCGCGCAGCAGGCCGTCGTCGCGCTGTTTCGGGCTGCCGATCAGCACCTCGGTGCCGTAGAACACCTGGGGGATGCCGCGGGTGGTGGCCATCAGGATCAGGTTGGCCTTCGCCAGCTCGACCTTGTTGTCGACCTGGGCCAGGATGCGCGGGCGATCGTGGTTGTCCGGGAAGACCATCAGCCGCATCGGGTCGGCGTACAGGTAGTCGGCCGCGATGATCTCGTAGATCCGGATCAGGCCCTTGTTATGCGACTCCGGCTCGGCCAGCGCCTCCGCCGCAGTGTCGCTCAGGGGGAAGTCCATCACGGTCGGCAGTTCGGAACGGTAGCCGTCGCGGTTGACGACGCCCTTCTGCCAGTAGGCCACCATGTGCGGCCGCGCGTCCATCTCTTCGCCGACCACGTTCATGTGCGGGTACTCGGCGGCCACGGCGCGGTTCCAGTCGTTCAGGAAGGCCGGATCGGAATAGGAATAGGTGTCCTCGCGGATGCCGGACAGGCCCGCATACTCGATCCACCACAGCGTATTCTGGATCAGGTAGCGCGCCACCAGGCGGTTGCGCTGGTTCAGGTCGGGCATGGTCTCGACGAACCAGCCGTCGAAGAAGCGCGCCTTTTCTTCCGGCGCCGCGTGGATGTCCTGGGCCACGGTGTGCTGGTTGTTGGTGGGCCGGAAGCTGCTGCCGTGGTTGATCCAGTCGCGCGCCGGCAGGTCGCGCATCCACCAGTGGCTGGTGCCGATGTGGTTCAGCACGATGTCCTTGATCACGCCCAGGCCGCGCGACTTGGCCGCGGCGACGTAGTCGCGGAATTCCTCGTTGCTGCCGAAGCGCGGGTCGATCCGGTAGTAATCGGTCAGCGCATAGCCGTGATAGGAATAGCTGGGCTGGTTGTTCTCGAGCAGGGGTGTCGGCCAGACCATCGTGAAGCCGAGGTCGCGGATGTAGTCGAGCCGGCCGCCCATGCCGGCCAGGTCGCCGCCATGGCGCTTGACCGGGTTGGCGCGGTCGGCGCCTTCGCGCATCCCGGCCACGTCGTTCGCCGGCGTCGCGCTCGCGAAGCGGTCCGGCACCAGGAGATAGATCGCATCGCGGGCGCCGAAGCTGGGCCGCTGCGCGGATCCCGGACGGCGGGCTTCCAGCCGGTAGCGGTGGCTGGCCACCGTCTGCTTGCCGCGCCGGAACGCCAGTTCCAGCTCGCCCGGCCGGGCGTCCTTGCCGATGGCCAGGTTCAGGAACAGGTAATTCGGGTTGTCGCTGCGCTCGACGCCGGTGATGCGCACACCCGGATAGGCGGACGCCAGGGCCGGCGCCAGCTCGGCGATCTTTTCGCCATGCACCATCAGCTGGAGATCCGGCCGCTGCATGCCGGCCCACCAGTTGGGCGGCTCGACATGCTGGATCTGGTAAGGGGCCGCCGTGGCCCAGGCAGCCGGCAACACGGCCGCGATCGCGAAGATAAACCTGAGCACCTTGCCTCCATCGGAATCTGTCGATGTAGTAAAGTAACAGAAGTAAATACGGATCGCAACGGGGCTTTGCCCCTGTTTGTAGTTTTACTTCAGTTCACGCCAGAACGATCCGGTCGCGGCCGGCCGCCTTGGCCTGGTACAGCGCCTTGTCGGCGCGGTGGATGGCGTCGGCGAAGGGCTCGCCGGCGCGGCGTGTGGCGAGGCCCGCCGAGAAGCTGATGCGGCGGCCCTGCAGGCCGGGTACCGGCATGTCGCGCACGTGTTCGGCCATCCGCTCCAGCACCAGGCGCGCGTCCTCGGGGGCGGCGTCCGGCAGCAGCAGCAGGAATTCCTCGCCGCCCCAGCGCGCCAGCACGTCGTTGGCGCGCAGGCAGGCGCGCGCCGTGCTCGAGAAGCTGCGCAGCACGGCGTCGCCGACGGCGTGGCCGTTCTGGTCGTTGACCTGCTTGAAGAAGTCGATGTCGAGCAGGGCGATGCAGCTCAGTGTGCGATCCTCGCGGCCGCCGGGCTGGCGCCGCTCCTCGGCCTCGAGCAGCTCGTTCATGCGGCGCCGGTTCACCAGCGAGGTCAGTTCGTCCACCGTGGCCAGCACGCGGATGGTGTCCAGCGCGTCGCTCAGTTCGCGGCGCTGGCGCTTCAGGCGCGAACGCAGCTTGCTCATCTCGCCGCTCAGCACCGCGGTCGAGAGCAGGGCGCCTGCCAGGTAGCCGAAGGTGATCGCCTCGGTCACCGGCGGGTAGCGCGCCGGGTCGCGCAGCTGCATCCAGTACATGGTGGCGCCCATGCCAACCAGGGCGGCGACGGTGAGCAGCAGGGTCTGGCGCGGCTTGGAGGCGAACATGCAGAACACAATCACCACCACGGTCATGCTCAGCATCGCGGCGCGCAGCGGTCCCGAGATCGCATAGGCGCCCATGCCGCAGATGAGCGAGAACATCGCTTGCGACACCGCCAGCTGGTCGGGCGCCACCTTGAGGCGTCCGCTGGCGCGGATCAAGACATAGAACGCGCACACGCCGCAGCTGCCGAAGGCGATCAGACGGGTCGCGGTCACCGGGTCGGTCATTCCCTGGTCGACCTGCACCAGCATCAGGCCGATGCAGACCACGTACAGCAGGCAGGTCGCGGCCCAGTACTGCAGCATGCGGCGCAGTTTCGGCTCGGTGCCGCACAGCAGTTCGATGAGGCGCTGCGGCAGCGTCATGGCAGCTCCGCCGGGCAGGAAGAGAGGAGTTCGGCAATCTGCTCCGGCGGTACCGGACGGCTGAACAGGTAGCCCTGCATCTCGTCGCAATCGTTGGCGCGCAGGAAGGCGCGCTGCTGTTCGGTCTCGACGCCCTCGGCGATGACGCGCAGGTTCAGCTTGTGGCCGAGCGAGATCACCGCCATCGCGATGGCCTGGTCATCCGGGCTGTCGGCCAGGTCGCTGACAAAACTCTTGTCGATCTTCAGGCGGCTGATCGGGAAGGACTTGAGCGCGGACAGGCTCGAATAGCCGGTGCCGAAATCGTCGATCGAGAGCGACACGCCCATGTTTTTCAGTTCGCGCATCTTGTCCACCGCGCGTCCGAGGTCGCGCATGATCGAGCTTTCGGTGACTTCGACTTCCAGCGCCTCGGGCGGCAGCCCGGTGTCGCGCAGGGCGCCGGCGATGCGCTCGACCAGGCGCTTTTCCTCGAACTGGCGAGCCGATACGTTGACCGAGATGGTGAGCGGCGGCAGCCCGGCGGCGCGCCATGCCACGCCCTGGGCGCAGGCGGTGCGCACCACCCATTCGCCGAGCGGCACGATCAGGCCGCTCTCTTCGGCCAGGCCGATGAAGCGCAGCGGCGAAATCATGCCCTGTTCGGGGTGCTTCCAGCGGATCAGGGCTTCGACGCCGAACAGGCGGCCGCTGCGCAAGTCGATCTTCGGCTGGTACAGCAGCTGGAACTGGCAATCGGCCCCGCCGCAGCCGCGATCGACGCCGGCCTCGACGCACTGATCGAGTGCGGCGCGCATGCCTTCCAGCAGCACCAGCTTTTCCTCGACGCTGGCGTTCATCTCGCTGGCGTAGAACTGGAAGCTGTCCTTGTTTTCCTTGGCGCGGTACATCGCCGCGTCGGCGTTCATCATGAGGGTGTTGGCGTCTTCGCCGTCGCGCGGGTAGAGCACCACGCCCATGCTGCAGCTGACCTGCACTTCCTGGCCTTCGACCTCGACCGGTTCGGTGACGGCCTGGCGCACCTTTTCCAGCAGCGGCGTGATCGCCAGCGGATCGCCCGAGATCTCGGGCAGCAGGATCACGAATTCGTCGCCGCCGAAGCGCGCCAGCGTGTCGTTGCGGCGCAGGCAGCGGCCCATGCGCGCGCCCACCACCTTCAGCAGCTCGTCGCCGGCATTGTGTCCGAGGCCATCGTTGACCAGCTTGAAGCCGTCGAGGTCGATGAAGGCCAGGCCGACCGCATGCCCCTTGCGCTCGGCGTCGCGGATGGCCTGGCCGAGGCGGTCGCGCAGCAGGCTGCGGTTCGGCAGGCCGGTCAGGTCGTCGTGGTGGGCCAGGTGCCGAATGCGCTGCTCGGTCAGCTTGCGCTCGGTGATGTCGCGCACGATCGCGACCACGCCGCCTTCCACCGGCACCACCTGGCGGTGCAGCCAGCGGTCCTCGACGGGCAGCATGTGCGCCAGCCATTCGGCCTCGCGCGCCACGCCGTCGGTGGCGACCGCGGACAGGTCCTCGAAGATGCCGATGCCGAGGTGGGTCGGCAGCAGCACCGACATGCGCTTGCCTTCCATGCGCGCCTTGGGCAGGCCGGTGAGCTGCTCGGCGCGGGTATTGGTGGTCTCGATCAGGAAGTCCATCACGCCGCCATGCACGCCGGGAATGGTGCGCAGCACGAAAAACGCGTCCAGGCTGGCCTCGGAGGCGGCGGCATAGGTTTCCTGCGCCAGCCGCTCGCGGCGGCGCGCCTTGGCCAGCTGCCAGGACCAGGCGCTGACCAGGCTGACGACCAACAGCAGCAGCGCGGTGCCGGCGCCGGCGCCGAGCAGCCAGGCGCGGCGCTGCGCGCGGAACTCGGCCATCTGCTCGGCTTCGGACAGGCCGACCACCGCCACCAGCGGGAAGCCGCCCAGCGGGCGCTCGGCGGTGTAGCGCAGCGCGCCGTCGACGCGGCTGGTGTGCAGGCGCACGCTGTCGGGCTTGCCGAAGACGATGCGCTTGCCCCACGAGACCTGGTCGCCGATGCGCACCGCGCGGGTCACGCCATCGCTGCCGGCGACGCCGAGCAGGCCGCGTTCGCCCTGGCGCGAGTGTTCGTAGGCGCTGGTGAAGAAGGCCGGGTCCACCGCCACGGTGGCGACGCCCGCGAACAGGCCGTCGCTGCCGTTGATGCGGCGCGAGAACACCACGTGCGGCTCATGGTGGCCGACGGTGGTGCTGACGTAGGGCGCGTCGCTGTCCCGGTCGCGGTGCCAGGCGAACCAGGGCGCGCGCGTGACGTCGCCGCCGGCGCGGCTATGCGGGTTGCTGGCCAGGACGTGGCCGTTGTCGCCGATGATCGCCACCTGGAACACCAGGCCCGGCGGCAGCAGGCCCTTGGCGCCCAGCGCCGCGAGGGCGTCGTTGGGGCCATTGGTTTCGACCGCATACTGCAGCACGCGCAGGGTCTGGTCGATGCCGCTCAGGGTGCGCGCCATCTGGGCCTCATAGGTGTCGGCCAGCTCGCGCGTCGCCTCCTGGGCCGCCTCGTGCGCGGCGCGCTCCTCGGCGCGGATCATGTGGAAGGCGGCGGTCCACAGGGCCGCCACCAGCAGCAGCGCGAACAGCGGCAGCGCGACGTGGGTTTCCAGCCCGCGTCCGAGCCAGCGCTGGCTGCGCGCCGGTGGTGAGATCAGCGGCCGAGGCAGGCCGTTGTGGGTCGATGTGTCCATGACGGTCAGCGCAGCACGAGCACCGGACGCACGCTGCCGTCCAGGGCGGAACGGTCGATGTAGCCGATCATCGACGGGTTGTCGGCCACCATGCGGCGCACGCTGGCGGCATCAAGCGCTTCACGGGGCGGCTGGCCGCGGCCGGTGAAGAGCATCTTCGACCAGTGGGCCTTGAGCAGGGCCGGGGTCTTGCCGGCGACCTGCTGGTAAAACTGGTTGCGCTCGCCCGAGCCGATGCGCTGGTCGAGCGCCACCACCTCGCTGCCGTCGGGCAGGCGGCCGGCCTGGCCCAGGAAAATCGCCGCGACCTGATCGCCGGAGAGCTGCGGCGCCGGACTGCGCGCCGAGACGATGACGACCAGCTCGGCCGACGCATCGGCCGCTGCGGCAAAGGCCAGCACCGCGGCGGCGAGGAGGGCGGGGATGCGCAATGCCATGCGGCGCCTCAGAAAACGAAGTCGAGCGTCATGCTCGCGACGTGGACGGTCTGGCCCGAGCGGAACTCGCTGCCCCTGTTGATCAGGGTGCCGCGCGAGCCGCCGGTCGGACGCAGCCGGTCGTACTGGACCTTGAACGCGACATTCTCGGCTGCGTCCCAGCGCAGGCCGGCGCTGACCGAGGACTGCACCGGGATCGTCGCCAGGTTGTAATTCAGGCCGGCGTTGAGCAAGGCGCCGAGCGCCTGCTGCTGCGGCGGCAGGCCGTCCAGGTCGAGGCCGGGGTCACTGATGGGACTGTCGGCGCGCACCCTGGCGCAGGAGATGAAAGGGGTGAGGCTGGCGAAGCGGTAGCCGCCGCCGGCATACATCGATGTGGTCTCTCCGAGGCTGGAGCGGGTGTGGGTGCGCCCGATCTCGGCCAGCACGAACCACTGGCCCGGATCGTAGTTGATGCCGGCGCTCAAGATGGTCATGCGTTTGTCCTCGATGGCGTAGTGCTCCGCCAGCGCGGCTCCCTGCGGGCCGAAGCCGCGCATCGCGGCATACATGTCGCTGGCGAGGTTGGAGTTCAGCCTGGCCGTCAGCGCCGACATGCGGGCGCTCAGCGCGCCCCGCTCGATACTGTGCGACAGGCCGGCGATGCCGCGCGCCTTCAGGCGGATGTCGCTGTACACGACGGTATCGGTGTAGCCGTAGAATACCTGGGTAGTGTTGCGCATCGAACCGCCGCTCCAGCGCCAGGTGGCGTCGACGCCGTCGCTGCTGGACACCGGCAGCAGGCCATACATCTCCACGGGCGTGCGCACCCATGGCAGGACGTAGCCGATCTTGCGGTAGTCGGCCGCGAGGAAGCTCGGCAGCGCGATGCGGCCGGCGCGGACAGCCAGGTCCGGCGTGAGCTGGTATTTTACGTTCGCCCATTCCACCCGGGGGCGGTAGCTGCCGTCCGGGCCCTGTTCGCTGAGCAGCTGCAGCACGCCCGACCAGCGGCCTTGCGAGACGTCGAGCTGGGCGCCCAGGCGGCTGTCCACGTGCGGGCTCCAGCGGTCGCTGAGGCCGGCGCCAGTGGCGTGCAGCACGGTCGACGTGAAATCGGCGTTGCGGATGCTGGCGTGCGCGACGCCGAGGGTGCCGAAACCGGAGAATTTCCAGGTCGGCGCCTTGTCATCGGGAGCGGCTGCGGACGCCGCCGCGCCGGCCAGCAGGCCGAAGGCGAGCATGCTGCCGCGCAGGGCGATTCGTACAGGTTTGCCGGGGAAAGAAAACTGGTGCGTCATGATTCGGGTTGCGGCCGGGACAGCTCGGGAGAGCGAGGGCCCCGCAAGGGGCAAGACGACCTCAGACTTTACCCAACGCGACAGTGAAAGTCGAGATGTTTGCGCGAGGCAACGAATCAATCTGACAATTCTTGTTGTTCGATGGCAACGGGCTCGGCCGCAGCACTCCACAGGCGCCTGCCGCCCAGGTCGAGCCAGGTCAGGTAGAGCCGCAGGTCGAACTCGAGCTGGTGGTAATGCGGTTCCATCCAGCAGCACAGCTTGTAGAAAGCCTTGTCGTGTTCCTTTTCCTTCAGGTGGGCCAGTTCGTGCACCGCGATCATGCGCAGGAAGGGCAGCGGGGCGTCGCGGAACACGCTGGCGATGCGGATCTCGCGCTTGGCCTTGAGACGATTGCCCTGCACCCGCGAGATCGCCGTGTGCAGCCCGAGCGCGTGCTGTACCACGTGGATCTTGCTGTCGAAGGCGACCTTGCTGACCGGCTCGGCCTGGCGCAGGTAGTCATCCTTCAGGTCCTGCACGTAGGCGTACAGCGCCTTGTCGGTACGGATGCCGTGCGCGTCGGGATAGCGCTGCAGGAGCACGGCGCCGAGCTGATTGCTGTCGATCAGCTGGCCCACCTGGGCGCGCAGGGTGTCGGGATAGGCGGTGAGGTAGGGAAGCTTGTGCATGGGGCCGCAATGTAACACGGCGCCGCGCCTTTGGGCCTTGCGGGGAACACGGCGCCGGAGCGCCGTGGTGTCGATGCATCGTCGGGGTGGCTCAGCTTTCCTTTTCGCCCTGGCGGTTGCCCGTATTCTTGGCCGCTGCGGCGGCCGCGCGCTGGGCCGACTGCCGGCTTTCGCCGCCCTTGCGCCCGATGTCGGCCATGTGGGCGCGGTTGCGGCTGACTGCCTCGCCGCCTTTCTGGCCGGCGCGGCGTGCTTCTTCGGAATCGAACTCGTGTGCGGTGCCTTTCTGGTGTGCCGCCTGTCCGCCCTTGCTGGCGATTTCACGCTGCTGGTTCTGGTCCATTGCCGCGAAACCGCGCTTGGCCGGGGCCTGGGTGCTGCCGCTGCTGCCACTACTGCCTTTCTGGGCGCTGCCCTTGCCGTTCTCTTTACTTGTCGCCATGTCGCTCTCCTTGTGTGCCCTGAAGTGTCGATATCTGTCGAAGTGGGAACCGCGAGCGCGTATGGATGCGCTCGTGCCGTTTAGAGAGGAGGCTGGAGCGTTAGTTCCTTCGGCTTGGGACTGGTAGCGCGATGTCCGGCGCTAGCGCGGCCGCGAACGCCGCTCGCGCGGCCCGCGGGTCGCCGCGTGCAGCAGGCCGCGCGGCTCGCAGCCGTCGATCGCGGGCGGCGCCGCGGCGAGGTCGGATTCGAGCTGGGCGCGGCGCGCGCGCAGGCTCATCCCCAGGGAGAGCTGGTCGGCGCCGGCGCGTGCGAGCGCCGGGAACAGGATGGTTTCCTCGAAGGCGACGTGGCGTTCCACTTCTTCGGACAGCACTGCGACGCTGACGTCGAAGAACTCGTCGTCGGGGAACAGCGAGGCGAGCTGCTCGACCAGTTCGCGCGTGCTGTCGTGTTCCAGGGCCGCGTCTTCGAGCAGGCTGTCGTCGACCGCACCACGCAGCACCGGATAGAACAGTTCGTCCTCGAGCAGGGCGTGCAGCACCAGCGCATCGCACAGCTCATCGACCACGCTGGCGCGCTGTGCTTCGTCCTCGCGGTCGAGCATCGCAAATGCGTGGAACAGGGCGCGAACCTGCGCGTGGTCGGCGCGCAGCTGGGACAGGATGCCGCCGGGCGGCTCGGCGCTTGTATGTGACAGCTGAACCATGGTCGCCTCGCCATGAGGGATAAGTTCTTTAATTATAGGTCGCGTCCTGCCCGAATCAAGACGCGACCTCAGGCCCGTGATCAGGCGTCTGCCACCTTGAGCACCAGCTTGCCCAGGTTCTTACCCTCGAACAGCATCAGGAGCGCCTCGGGGAAGCGTTCGAAGCCCTCGACGACGTATTCCTTGCTCTTGACGCTGCCTTCCTGCATCCAGCCGGCCAGCGTCGCCACGCCTTCCGCATAGCGCGGCGCGTAGTCGAACACGACCATGCCTTCCATGCGCGCGCGGTTCACCAGCAGCGACAGGTAGTTGGCCGGTCCCTTGACCTGGCTGGTGGCGTTGTACTGCGAGATGGCGCCGCAGATCACGATCCGCGCCTTCAGGTTGATGCGGGTGAGGACCGCGTCCAGGATCTCGCCGCCGACGTTGTCGAAATAGACGTCCACGCCCTGCGGGCAGTGTTCCTTCAGGCCCGCGTGCACGGAACCGGCCTTGTAGTCGATGCAGGCGTCGAAGCCGAGCTGCTCGACCACGAAGCGGCATTTATCCTGGCCGCCGGCGATGCCGACCACCCGGCAGCCCATCTTCTTGGCCACCTGGCCGACGGTCATGCCGACCGCGCCGGCCGCGCCCGAGACCACCACGGTCTCGCCGGGTTTCGGCTGGCCGATCTCGCGCAGGCCGAAGAAGGCGGTCATGCCCGGCATGCCGAGCGTGTTGAGCCAGGCCGTCAGGGGCGCCACGCGCGGGTCGATCTTCGTGAACGCGGCGGTCTTGTCGTCCGCCGCGCCGGACCAGTAGCGCTGCACGCCGGTGCCGCCGGCCACGTAGTCGCCGACCGCGAAACGTTCCGACCTGGATGCCACCACGACGCCCACGCCGCCGGCGCGCATCACCTCGCCGATCGCCACCGGGCGGATGTAGGATTTGCCCTCGTTCATCCAGCCGCGCATGGCCGGGTCGAGCGACAGGTAGAGCACCTTGACGACGATGCCGCCCTCAGCCGCCTCGGGCACGGCTTCTTCGTGGAACTGCCAGTCTTCGTTGCGCGGCAGGCCGAGCGGGCGGGCGGCGAGGCGGAACTGCTGGTTCGGGGGGAATGCGTTGGTCATTGCGGTCTCCGGATGATCTTGACAACGTGACTATACCGTCTCTTGTCCACGCCTGTACGGCGCATGCGACAATAGCGGGCTATCCACACCTCACGCAAACGACCACCCGCTTATGGCTCTCAAGGCAACCATCTACAAGGCCGACCTGTCGATCGCCGACATGGACCGCAACTACTACGGCGACCACACCCTGACCATCGCCCGCCACCCGTCCGAAACCGACGAGCGCGTGATGATCCGGGTGCTGGCCTTCGCGCTGCACGCCGACCCGGCGCTCGCCTTCACCAAGGACCTGTTCGACGTCGACGAGCCGGCCCTGTGGCAGAAAGACCTCACCGGCGCCATCGACCTGTGGATCGAAGTCGGCCATCCGGACGACAAGCGCCTGCTGAAGGCCGCCGGCCGTTCGGAAAAGGTGATCGTGTACAGCTACAGCGCCACCAGCGACATCTGGTTCAAGGGCATCGCCAACAAGATCGAGCGCGCCAAAAACGTCTCGGTGGTGAACATCCCGAACGAGGCCAGCGTCCAGCTCGAGAAGATGGCAAAACGGAACATGCAGCTGCAGTGCACGATCCAGGACGGCCAGGTATGGCTGACCGACGGCGTCGACACCGTGCTGGTCGAGCGTCAAACCCTGCGCGGCGGGCAGTAAAGCTATAATTCCCCTTCACTTTATTTCACATTCGCCGCCATGAAACGCCAGTTCCTTGCCCTGCTTGCCAGCGGTCTGCTGTCCGCTTCCGCCTTTGCCCAAGTGAGCGTGTCCGACCCGTGGATCCGCGCGACCGTCCCGGCGCAGAAGGTGACCGGCGCCTTCATGAAGCTGCAGTCGGCGGCGCCCGCGCGCCTGGTTGGCGTGCAGACCGAGGTGGCCGGCCGCGCCGAGCTGCACGAGATGGCGATGGATGGCCAGACCATGCGCATGCGCCGCGTCGAGTCGATCGAGCTGCCGGCCGGGAAGCCGGTCAACCTGGCCAGCGGCGGCTACCACGTGATGCTGTTCGAGCTGAAGCGCCAGGTGAAGGAAGGGGAGAGCGTCGAGCTGACCCTGCTGGTCGCGGATGCGGCCGGCAAGCGCCAGGATGTGAAAGTGAAGGTGCCGGTGAAGCCGCTGACCCACAGCGCCCACACCGGCCACTGATTCTCGACCGCTTCTCAGCGCGGCGCCGCCGCGATCCGGCGTGCATCACCCGAGCCCACGATCGACTTGCTGATGCGCGGGTCGCCATAGTAATTGACGTCGCCCGAGCCGGCGATGGTCATGCTCAGCTCATGGCGCGCCCACACGGTGGCTTCGCCCGAGCCGGCCACGCTGATGCTGGCGCTGTCCGACTGCACCCGGCCCATGTCCACGGTGCCCGAACCGCCGATCGACACCGACAGCTTGCGCGCTTGTCCAGCCCCGGCCTTGAAGTCGCCACTGCCGCCCAGGGTCACCGCCACCGATTCGCTGTCCAGCTTGCGCACATTGATCTCGCCCGAGCCGCCCAGGTCGATGTCGAGGCGCGGCGCGCGCAGCGCGTCGGCATCCACCGAACCCGAACCGCCCAGCGCCAGGCGCTCGATCTGGCGCGCGTTGACGACGATCCTGAGGTTTTTCGTGCGCAGGTTCAGGTTGCGCTTGCTCGGACGGATCTTGAGGGTGCCGTTTTCCACCACGGTCTCGATCAGCGGCAGCACGTTGTCGTCGGTCTCGATCGTGACGCCTTCGCTGTCGCCCATGCGCAGCTCGAGCCGGCCCGGCACTTCGAGGGCCAGGCCGGTGAAGTGCGAGACCTGGCGCGCCTGGCGCTTGATGTTGCCGTTGCCCTGCACCTGCTCGCCGCCCCAGGACCAGTTGGTCGCCATGGAGGGGGCGGCGGCGCAGGCGAGGGCCGCTGCCAGGACGATGCCGCGCAGGACGGTGGTGGAAAGGGAGGTCTTGTTCATGTTTGTCTCCTTGATGAGTGTCTGTCGATGTTGCCATCCTAGGCAATCGGCCCGGCTGGCGCGCGCCGAATGCGACGAAGCGCACAGTCCACGGACCAGAATGCATCGTGGCGTGACAGGCTGCGCCGGCTTCATGCAGGCTGGATGGCTATCCCGAACGCCCGGATTGCACTAAAATTGTGCGCTTTTTGCCCCGGCATGGCCCGGTGGAGGAAGCAATGAACCTGATTCTCTTACTGATGGCCTTCTGTGTCGGCATGGCCATGTCGATCCAGGCCGCCGTGAATACCCAGCTGGCCGCCTCGATCGGCGCCAATTCCGTGGTCGCCGCCCTGGTGTCCTTTGGTTGCGGCACCATCGTGCTGGCCGGGGTCGCGCTCTCGCGCGGCGGGCTGGGACCGAGCTTCGCGGCCCTGGCCGGCCAGCCGGCCTGGAAGTTCGCCGGCGGTTTCCTGGGCGCGGCCTTCGTGTTCGGCACGGTGTTCCTGGCGCCGCGCATCGGCCTGCTGAGCCTGATCGTGCTGGTGATCGCCGGCCAGCTGCTGACCTCGATGGCGATCGACCATTTCGGCCTGATCAACATGGCGGTGCGCAAGGTGTCCAACGTCAGGGTCCTGGGGGCCTGCGTGGTAGCGCTGGGCGTGGCGATTACCCTGTTCGGCGACCGGATCGTTGCAAGCTTGTCACGCTAAGCAATTTTCTTTCACTTTTGCAATCTTTCGGCGAGGCATGGTTTTATAATGTCCGGCACTATTCACCCTTTCACCGTGCCGGCCAGAATGGAACATCACCAGTCCTCGCAGATCCCCACCCTGTCCTATATCGAGAACGAAGACCACCCGGTATTCGGGACCCTGGTCGAGCAGATCCTGCACCTGCTGAATTCGCGGCTGGTGTTCTCGGACATCATCATTCACCAGAACAGCCCCTTGATGCTGCGCCAGCCGAAGGGCCTGGTGGCGGTGACGGATTCGCCGATCACCAAGGAAGAGCTGGAAGAATTCTTTGACGTCATTGAGCCGAACTGGGCCGAGCGCATCGCGCTGCGCGCCTTCGACCGCTCGATCGACCTGCACACGGCGCGCATCCGCGCCAACTGCTTCAGCTTCCAGGGCAAGAAGCGCCTGGGCTGCGTGATCCGCCGCTTCCCCAAGGAGCCGCTGGCGCTGTCCGAGCTGGGCCTGTGGAAGGACGAGCAGGAATTCGCGCGCCTGACCAGCGGCCTGGTCCTGATCATCGGCGACACCTGCCAGGGCAAGTCGACCACGATCGCCTCGATGATCGACGAGATCAACAAGCAGCGTTCGGGCCACATCATCACCATCGAAGACCCGGTCGAGACCCTGATCCCGCAGCGCAAGTGCATCGTCACCCAGCGCGAAGTGGGTGTCGATGGCGACGTCGAGAGCTACTACCTGGGCGCGCTGGACGCGCTGCGCGAGCGCCCGGACGTGATCGTGATCGGAGAGATCCGCGACGCCGAGACCGCGCAGGAAGCGCTGGCGCTGGCCGAATCCGGCCCGCTGGTGCTGGCCACGCTGCACGCGCGCTCCACCGAACTGGGCCTGCAGAAGATGCTGCGCCTGCTCGGTAATTCGGAAGCCCAGTCCCAGGCCCTGGCGCATGCCCTGCGCGGCGTGCTGTGCCAGGCGCTGCTGCCTTCGGTCGAAGGCAACCGCTACCACCTCGCCACCGAATGCCTGACGCCGGGTGCGGCGGTCATGCGCATGCTGGAAGCGGGCGACGTGGGCGCCATCCGCGCCCACATGAACGCAGGCCGCGATCCGGGCTGCCATACCATGAACGCTTCGCTCGAGCAGCTGCTGGCGGCGCACAAGGTGCGCGTGGACGATGCGCGCAATGCCACCACCGACCGGGTGGGCTTCGCCGACATGGTCTGAAGCTCCGCGGCAGGAGTAAGATGGGCCGGTGAGCCGCATGGCGTCCTGCCGTACGGCATCGCCAACTCGAGGAGAATCGGCCATGATCGCAACTTCTGTCGTTCGCCGTTCGCTGCAGTTCGCCGTGCTGCTTGCTCTCAGTCCCATCCTGCAGGCGCAGGAACGGGCGCTTGCGCTGGGTGTGGAATCTCCGGACATCAAGTGGGGGCCTTGCCCGGACCCCTTGCCGAAAGGCTGTCAGCTGGCTGTGCTGCATGGTGATCCGGCCAAGCCCAATGCCGACGTATTGCTCAAGGTCCCCGGTGGGTCGACGGTTCCCCTGCACACCCATACCTCGGCCGAGCGCATGATCCTGGTGGCGGGCAAGTTGAACCTTCGCTACGAGGGCCAGGAAATGGCTGTGCTGCGGGCGGGTTCCTATGCCTATGGCCCGGCGAAGATGCCGCACAGCGCGGCCTGCGCCAGCCGCACATCTTGCGTGCTTTTCATTGCCTTCGAGTCTCCGGTCGACATCACGGCGGTCGCCGCCAGGGCAAAGTAGTCCCGGCTGATCCAGCCGATACGGCCACCGCCCCCTTATTTCGGCCCGAAGCCGAGCAGCTTGCCGTCCTTGTCGACGTCGAAGCCCCAGGTCTGCGCACGCTGGCCGTGGCGTGCCCGGTAGGTCCGGCGGATGCCCCCATCCCTCGGGCTTTCGGCCAGCAGCACGAACTCGTCGACCGCGGGCAGGGAGCGCACGAAGGGCAGCAGGAAGTCCTTGAATGCCGGGACGAAGTCCTTGCGCGCCCGCTCGCTGAAATGCTCCTCGCCGACCTTGCCGGCGGCGGCTTCCGCGAGGGTCCTGCGCAGCAGGGCGCTGAGCTCGGGGCGGCTGTCGGCGATCCCCGCCGGCATCACGACTGGCGGCGGCGGGTAGAACAGTTCGGACAGGCCCTGCGCGAGGTAGGGATAGAGCTTCTTCCCATTGGTCAGCACGATAAAGGTCGCGCGTTCCCCGGGAAAGTGCAGGATGTCCGACAGGGCCGGTCCGCCGGAGTGGCCGACCGCTGTCCTGCCGTTCACGTCGCGCACCGTCCATCCCAGGGCGAAGCCGTTGGACTCGCCGTTGCCCAGCCGGGACGGCGTCCACATGGCGTCGAGGCTTTGCCGCCGTAAAAAACTGCCCTTGTCGAGCGCGATCGCCACCTTCGCCAGGTCTTGCGCCGATGCCAGCAGGCCGCCGGCGACGTAGCTGAACGGACTGAAATGGAAGCGGAATTCCCGATGGCGGCCGGCGCTCCAGTCGTACACGCCGGCACGCTTCGGCACGACCTCGAGGCTGCGCATGTTCGGGTCGCCGCTGCTGTAGTCGAAGTCCGCGCGCAGTCCGAGCGGGCCCGTGACGTAGTGTTTCAGGGCTTCGGGGTAGGGCATGCCGGCGGCGGTTTCGATTAGCTTGGCCAGGACCGTATATCCCGCGATGCCGTAACTGGCCGACGCGCCTGGTGCGTGCGCGAGCGGCAGGGCGGCCGCGGCGGCGACGTACTCGTCGAGCGTGGCGTCCGGGCCGACCTTGACATCATCCGGAATGCCCGCGGAGTGGTCTGCCAGGTGGCGCAGCGTGATGGGACGCCAGGCCTGTGGGGCTTCCGGCAGGTACTTGGCGACGCTGTCGTCCAGCGACAGCCGGCCCGCTTCCTGCAGGCGCATCAGCAACAGGCCGGTAAACGGCTTGGTCGACGAGGCCAGCTGGAACGCGGTATCCGGCGTGACCCTTTGCCGCCACTCCAGGTTGGCCAGGCCGTAAGTCCCCAGCTTGACGATCCTGCCGTCGCGGACGACCGCCACCGCGGCGCCCGGCACATGGTTGAGCGCCATCTGCCTGCGCATGTAGTCGTCGACCTGGTCGGCGTGGGAGGGGGCCGCGACCGCAAGGAGGATGGCGGCAACAAAGGGGTACAGGGAGGTATTCATGAGCCCTGATCTTAGGCCTGAACCCCGCCCAGCGAAAGACGCCGGCCCCGCTTCCCCCACCGTAGGGGGGAAGCGGGGCCGGCGCTGATTGAATCAGCCGGCGCTTCCGACCAGCGGGACCACGCCGAAGACCAGGGCCGCCGCCAGCATCACCAGCGAGGCCGTGATCGACCAGATCAGCGTGAAGCGCTGGTGGTCGCCGAACTCGATTTTCGACATGCCGACCAGCAGGTAGGTCGAGGCCACCAGTGGGCTGAGCAGGTGGACCGGCTGGCCGATCAGCGAGGCGCGGCCGATCTCCGCGGCGCTGATGCCGTACACGGCGGCGGCCTTGGCGAGGATCGGCACGATGCCGAAGTAGAAGGCGTCGTTCGAGATGAAGAAGGTGAAGGGAATGCTGAGCAGGCCGGTCACGACCGCGAGATAGGGCCCCATCCATTCCGGCACGGCGGCGATGACGCTGAGGGCGATCGCATCGACCATCTTGGTGCCTTGCAGGATGCCGACGAAAATGCCGGCGGCGAAGATCAGCGACACCACCGGCAGCACGTTGACGGCGTGGTGGGCGATGCGCTCCTTCTGCTCTTCCAGTCCGGGATAGTTGATCATGATCGCGATCGCGAAGAAGATCATGAACAGCACCGGCAGCGGCAGGGCGCCCATCACCAGCAGGACCAGCAGGGTGAGCGTGAGCAGGGCATTCACCCAGATCAGCTTGGGACGCGCGATGGCCGGATCGGAGACGGCGACATCCGGTTCCATGTCGCCGCCATCGGTGGAAACCGTAGCGCCGCTTCGATTGGCCACTGCCGCATGCGCGACCCATTGGCCGGTGGTCCCGTCCATCGCGCCGCTGGCGGCCATGCCGGCGCGGGCAGGCTGCAGCATGCTGACGTTCGAGGCCTGCTTGATGCTCGTCTGCGCGGCCAGTTGCACCATGCCGATGCGCTTGCGTTCCTTCTTGCCCAGCACGTAGGCGACGAACAGCACCCAGGCGACGCCGGCCAGCATCGGCAGCACCATCGGCACGAAGATGTCGTGCACGTCCACGCCGAGTGCGCTGGCGGCGCGCGCCGTCGGTCCGCCCCAGGGCAGGATGTTGAAGACGCCGCCGGCCAGCATGATGACGCAGGCCAGCACCAGCTGGCTCATGCCGAGGCGCCGGTACAGGGGCAGCATGGCGGCGACCGTGATCATGTAGGTGGTGGCGCCGTCGCCGTCGAGCGAGACCAGCATCGCCAGCGCCGCCGTGCCGACCACGATCTTGACCGGGTCGCCGCGCACCACTTTCACGATGCGCCGGATGACCGGGTCGAACAGGCCGGCATCGATCATGACGCCGAAGTAGAGGATCGCGAACATCAGCATGACGCCGGTCGGCGCCAGGTTCTTGATCCCGGTGAGCATCATGGGCCCGAGTTCCGGGCCAAAGCCGCCGATCAGCCCGAAGGCGATCGGCACCACGATCAGCGCTACCATGGCGGGCAGGCGCTTGGTCATGATCAGGAACATGAAAACGATGATCATCGAGTAAGCCAGGATGGTCAGCATGAAATTCTCCTCACGGGTGTCTCCGCATCTTGTCGTTATGTGCTGCCTGAATGACAGCCATGCGCCAGACTATATGCGGCGTGGGCTTTCAGTTAGCTTTCAGGGCGCGGATGAAGACGAGCGGGAAACCGTACATTGACATTGAGGCCGCGGCCGTCCTCGCCCGGACCCAGCGCCAGGACGGCGCCGTGCATGGCGGCGATGTCGCGCACGATGGCCAGTCCCAGGCCGGTGCCGCCGGGATTGGCTTCGAGGGTCGCCTGGGCGCGATAGAAAGGGGTAAATACCTTGTCGTGTTCCTCCGGGGGGATGCCGGGACCGCTGTCCAGCACTTCCAGCAGGACCCCGTCCGCGCGCCGCCCGACGCGCAACAGCACCTTGCCGCCCGCGGGCGTGTAGCGGATCGCATTGTCGGCCAGATTGGCCACCAGTTCGTGCAGCAGCAGGGCATCGCCTTCCACCGTCGTATCCTCGCCGTCGACGACGTCCAGCCCCAGGTCGATCCCTTTCTGCACCGCGCTCAAGGCCAGCTCGAGGCCGACCTGGCCCGCCACGGCGGACAGCGGGACCGGGCTGCCGGCCGGCCGTCCGGCGCCGTGTTCGATGCGCGCCAGCGTCAGCAGCCGGTTGGCCAGGTGGATGGCGGAATCGGTGGTGCCGGCGACCGCGCGCACGATCTCGCGCATGGCGGCCGGATCGTCCTCGCGCAGGGCCAGCTCGGCCTGGGTCTTGAGCACGGCGAGCGGTGTGCGCAGCTGGTGCGAGGCGTCGGCAATGAAGCGGCGCTGGGTAGCGACCAGGTCGTGCATGCGCGTCATGGCGCCGTTCATGGCCAGCACCAGCGGCCGCACTTCCTTGTGCACCAGGTCCGGGTCGACGTCGGACAGGTCGGACAGCGCGCGCGTCTCGACTTCGTGCTTCAGGTCCATCAGGGGCCGCAGCACCAGGCGCACGGCGAACCACACCAGGGTCGCCACCGCCAGCACCAGCAAGGCCTGGCGCAGCAGGGTGTTCAGCAGGATACGGCGCGACAGGGCGCGGCGCGCATCCAGGGTCTCGCCGACCTGGATCAGGGCGATGCCGCGCATGCTGTCGTCGAACACCGGCTGGTGCAGGGCCGCGATGCGCACCGGCTCGCCGTTGTACTGCGCATGGTAGAAGCGCACCAGGGCCGGATACAGGTCGGAGCGCGGCACATTCTTCGGCACCGCCGGCAGGTCGCCGAAGCCGGACACCGTCTCGCCCTTCAGCCCCGTCACCTTGTAGTAGATGCGGCCCAGGGTGTCGGTCTCGAAGCTGTCCAGCGCCACGTAGGGCACGTCGGCCACCACCTTGCCGTCGCGGACCGAGACCCGCTCGGCCAGCGCGCGCGTCGACGACAGCAGCGAGCGGTCGTAGGCGATGTCGGCCGCTTCCAGCGCGTCGCTGTACAGCGACACCGCGTTCAGTCCGACCAGCACGACGAGCGGCAGGATCAGCCAGCGCAGCAGCTGGTTGCGCAGGCTGCCGCGCGGCCTGGCGGCCTTCAGTGCCATCGCTGCGCCCGCTTCAAGACGGGCGTTCCTGCAGCAGGTAGCCGATCCCGCGCAGGGTGACGATGGCGGCATTGCCCTCGGGCTGGCGTTCGAGCTTCTTGCGGATGCGGTGGATGTAGAGCTCGATGGCGTCGATGTTGGCGTCGTCGACCAGCGCGAACACTTCGTCGAACAGCTTTTCTTTCGACAGCGCGCGCCCCGGACGTGCGATCAGCGCTTCCAGCACCGCATGCTCGCGCGGCGTCAGGGCCAGCGGCTCGCCGCAGTAGTGGAACATGCGCGCGACCGTGTCGAAGCTGAGCTGGCCGCAGCTGTGCACCAGGGTCTCATTGCTGCCGCTGCGCCGGCGCAGCAGCGCCTTCACGCGCGCCTCGAGTTCGGCCAGCTCGAAAGGCTTGGCCAGGTAATCGTCGGCGCCCAGGTTCAGTCCCTGCACCTTTTCTTCCAGGCCGCCGCGCGCGGTCAGGATCAGCACCGGCGTAGCGCCGCGCGTGCCGCCCCGCGCGCGCAGGCGGCGCAGCACGTCCAGGCCATCCATGCGGGGCAGGGTCAGGTCCAGGATCACCAGCGCGTAGTCCTGGGTATGGAGCAGGGCGTCGGCGTCGGCGCCGGTGGCGGCGCATTCCACGGTAAGTTTGGCGTCGCGCAGCGCCTTGGCTACCCAGTGCGACAGTTCGGCGTGGTCTTCGACTAGCAGGATTCTCATCGCGCCAGTGTAAGCCCAAACCCGGCGCCGCGAAAAGGCCGAACGCGACGGGTTTTTTTTGGTTCATCGCGGATTTCCGGGATGAACCTGTTGTAAACGCAAGAGAGCAGTAAAGAAGAGTTATTGTGTTTGTGCGACCAAACTCAACCAACTCAACTTACCGCTCTCATGCCGGATCATAATCTTAGCCTTCCGTTCTGGGAAGGCTTTACCGCCACCAAATTGGATGTTCAGGAAGATGCTGTCTGGATCACGCTGTGTCGTGATCCTGCTGCGGCGATGGTCTGTAGCCGGTGCGGGATGCATTGCTACCAAGTCCATGATGTCGCTACGCGCATCATTCGAGAGTTGCCGATGCAAGGAAGGCCGGTGCGGCTGCGGGTGCCATTGCGCCGTCTGAAGTGCAGCATGTGCGGCACCAGAACCGAACGCGTGACCTGGCTTGACCGCCATGCGCGGGTGACGCGTGCGTTGGCCGATTTTGTCGGGGCGTGGTGTGAGAAGCTTCCGGTGGCCCATGTGTGCAAGCTCGCTAGCCTGCATTGGGGGACGGTGCGGCAGATCGAGCGCGCGCGCCTGGAGCGGCAACTTGCTTACTTGCCCCCGGCGCAGCCGGTCCGCCTCGTGATGGACGAATTTGCGCTGTTCAAAGGCCACCGCTATGCCACAGTTGTGCTTGATGCCGACACCCGACGTGTGTTGTGGGTCGGCGAAGGCCGCAGCCGCGAGGCCATCCGTCCGTTCTTTGAATGGCTAGGCCCTGAACGCTGCGCCAACATCGAAGCTGTCGCGATGGATATGAATACCGCGTTTGATTTGGAAGTGCAGCAGCAATGTCCGAAGGCACGCGTGGTCTACGACCTGTTTCACGTCATCGCCAAGTACGGCCGTGAGGTGATCGACCGGGTGCGAGTCGACGAAGCCAATCGCCTGCGAGACGACCGACCCCAGCGCAAAGTCGTGAAGCGCTCGCGCTGGCTTCTGCTGCGTAATCGGGAAAACGTCCCGCCGAGCCAGCAGGCGAATCTGGACGAACTGCTGGCCGCCAACCAAGCCTTGATGACGGTGTATGTGATGAAAACGGCACTCAAGGAACTCTGGCAGACATCCGGCGGATGGCAGTGGCTTCTCGCCTGGCGCAACTGGCTGAAGATGGCACGCGACAGCGGGATCGAGCCGCTAAGGAAGTTTGCCGCCAAGCTCAAACCTTACTGGCGAGGCATCGCAGCACGGTTGCGCTGGCCGATGCACACCGGACAGCTCGAAGGCATCAACAACCGTATCAAGGTGATGAAGCGAATGGCCTACGGATACCGGGATAGCGAATTCTTCTTCCTGAAGATCAAAGCCGCGTTTCCCGGAAATCCGTGAAGAACCTTTTTTTTGTGGCCGGCTGAAAGCTGATTGAAAGCTTGGCCCGTTTACAGTGGCCCAAACAAGGTCGTATATAAAAGATCAACGGAGACAAGATGAAGCAGTCGGCCCTCGCGCTTGCCGTCCTGGCAGCGCTTTCCCTTTCGAATGTCGTCTTTGAGCGGAGCGGGACGTTGCGGGCTATCATGGGTGCATGAAGATGCTGCGCACCCTGTTGTCCTTGCTGCTGCCGGCCTGGCTGGCGCTGGCGAGCTTTGCCGTCGCCGCCGGACAGCCCCCCGATGCCGAATGCCTGGTGCCGTCCAAGCCGGGCGGCGCAATGGACCTGACCTGCAAGCTGGCCCAACTTGGCCTGCGGAACCAGCCCAGCGTGCCGCAGCTGAAACTCAGCTACATGCCGGGCGGCGTCGGTGCGGTTGCATGGCATACCCTGGGCTCGCAGCGCCGCAGCGAGCCGAACACCCTGGTCGCGTTTTCCGGCGGCTCGGTCCTAAACCTTGCGCGCGGTAAATTCGGCAAGGCCAGCGTCGACGACGTGCGCTGGGTGGCGGCCTTCGGCACCGACTACGGCATGGTCGCCGTTCCCGCCAGCTCGCCTTACAAGACCCTGGGTGAACTGCTGCAGGCCTTGCGGCGCGATCCGCGCCGGGTATTGGTCGGCATGTCGGGCACCATCGGCAGCCAGGACTGGATGAAGATGGCGCTATTGGTCAGCAAGGCCGGCGTCGACCCGCGCAAGATGCGGTTCGTCGCGCTGGAAGGCGGCGGCGAGCAGTTCGTGGCGATGCAGGCCGGGCACGTACAGGCGATTTCGGGCGACGCATCGGAAGCGCTGCTGTATGCAGGGCGGGGCACGGTCAGGGTGCTGGCGGTGCTGTCGGAACAGCGCTTGCCGGGCCTGCTGGCCGGGGTGCCGACCGCGCGCGAGCAGGGCTACGACGTGGTCTGGCCCTTGATTCGCGGCGTGTGGATGGGGCCGGGGGTGAGCGATGCGGATTACCGGCGCTGGGTCAGTGCATTCGCCAGCATGGAAGCGGATCCCGAGTTCGCCCGCATGCGCGCGGAAGCGGGGCTGTATCCGTTTTCGCGGACCGGGGATGCGCTGACGCGGTATGTCAAGCAGTCGATCGCGGACTATAACCGGCAGGCTGCGCAGTTCAATCTGGTGCGTGAGCGCTAGGTTTAGCGAATACCGCACTGGCACAATCGCCCGGCAACTTGCATTTACTGTAGGGCTGTTGCGGCGTCCGCAATCGACCATAGCAAACACTCAATTGCAGAGTCCTCTGACTTGCGTGTGCAAGCTTATTCTTGCCGCTAGACAGCTAAGTCTGGCGCCGGGAAGACAGTTTGCCATGTGCTCCCTTGAAAACTTAAGCTTTGCGACTTAACGACGTGGGCGTTACGGCCTTTACGCCCCCTGTAACTCACTCAGAATTGGCGGGCAGCTGTCCCAAAACAGCTGAAGCTCGATCAAGCGCGACCTTAATGTAGCGATTCCAATTGCATTTTCGAAATTTTTAGTCGACAATTAAGTCATTGCTATTTTATAAAGAGACACCTGCGATGTTCTTTCGTTTAGCTTCGTTAGTAACGGTCGTAGTCGTCCTCTTCCCAAGCTTTGCTCATGCGACAATCCTAAGTGCGTCTTCTTCGGGAACTATTGAAAACGGCATTGACGAAGTGGGTCTTTTCGGCGCGAAAGGAACTAGCTTAGCTGGAAAAAACTACTTCTTGGAACTGAGGTTTGACCGTTCGCTTAATACTGACTTTATTGCGACCGCGAACAATCTTGGTAACGGTAGCCAGGGTAAGGCACCGGTCACATTAACAGCTATCGTCGACGGTGCAACATACTCACGTGTCATCACAAATGGAATCGGCTATCAAGCGATTTACTACGGTTTGTCAACAGCGGACCATACAAACTATGGGACGACACCTAATCATGTTTTTGACGGTTTCTCCGCGTCAATTGACACCCCTATGTCATATGGTCTTGATTACTTCTCCAGCAATCTGAGCTACGGATCACAAGGAAGATCATTCACAGGGGCGTATAGCGACGTTAGCAAACAGTTTAACGTACTGACAACTTCGTCGATTCTAGACTGGTCGCGTGCGAGCTTCAACTTCACCTCCAACATGAGGGGTGAGAGTTCCGACGGTCGAACTTACTTTTATGCGCCGAATGCCACGTCGTTCTCATTCAATGCTGCAGAAGATGCTCCGTCTGTACCTGAGCCTGACACCCTTGCCCTTTTCGGGCTCTCGCTGGCCAGTTTGATAGTGGGCCGCCGTGTACGCAATTTACCCACCAAGCACACTAATTTTGCAAAGAAATAATATGACACTTATAGTCAGACTTCCACAGGGATTTCTTCCTGACAATTTTGAAGATTTAATCCGCGGTACGTTGGCTAAGCATTACCCCGATGTGCCTGACCCAGTGTTTAAGAATGATAAGGACGGAAATCGAGTGGCGATTATTAGTGGCCTAACTCTTAATCAGGAGCAGGCTCTCGAGGAGCATCTGGCGCCGGTTACTACAGGTAGCTCATCAGAAATGAGCCGGCTACGCGACGAGCTGAAGGACACTCTTCCAATCAATGAAATTGAAGAAAACCGGGCTAAAGCTTAATTGTCCGCGTACAGTACTGTCCTGTTCAGGCTACACCCCTACATGTACGACTATGTGCGTGGTTGCCATTTCCAAGGGACAGCGACTAAGCTCTACGACTATGGGCGCAATGCACACGTTACCTTGTCTATCTCTGGCAACAAGTTCAAGGGTTTCGGCTACGGTGACGTACACCATTTCACTGGTACGGTCAGTGGCCTTAACGTGACTGTTTACGATTATGGCGAGTCTCAGCATTTCCAGTATCAAGTGTGAAGGAAAACCAGCAATGAACAGTGAAATGCAAACTATCAAACTTTCTTGCTCTGGTTGTGCAGCGCCGCTAGAAATCGGCACCGACCTGGATCGATTTGCTTGCGGATACTGCGGTACTTCTCAAATAGTAGAACGAAAAGGGGGAGTGGTCTCGCTTAAGAGATTCGAAAGCGCGATCAATGCCGTTCAGCGTGGCACTGATCGAACTGCTGCAGAATTAGCAGTTCCCCGCCTTACTCGAGAGCTAGCTCAGGTGCGCCTAGACAAGAGCTCTGCACTACACGTCGAGCATCAGAACAGAAGTGGAGCTCGATCCGGACGGATGATGCTCTGTGCGATCGTATTTCTTATCACTTCTTTCGGCGGGCTAGTCGCTGGTTCAAAGCTGGAGTCGCCGATTATTATGCTCATCGCGCTCTTGGCGTCGGTATCACTACCAGTCTACGTCTTTATTAAGACTAAATTACCGGCCGATCGGAGCGCCGAAATCGCCGCGGAGTTTGACAATCGAATTGCCCGGCTTGAAGCTAGCCTGCAGGCTAATAGAGCTGTTCTCGACACACCACTCTGACAGCTTCATATATCGACCAATCCAGGCGACAGCGGCCGCCCCTGTTCTGACCGAGGAAAAAATACATGAATGGCAACACTGCCAGCAGCTCCGAAATCGACTTGTTCGAGGTTATGGCTTTGAAGGCGCGCACAGGGGAGCCGGTCCAAGTCGCCACGCTGGTTATTAAGCCGCTTCTGCGGCTCCATCTACGCACGATTACCCGGCTCCGCGCCAAAACTGGTATCCCGGTCCACGTCATCTACAACTGAGCGAAAATTGCATGGGCTTCAAACACTCTATTGACCCCTATGTGGCGATGCTAAAGCGATCGGAGCGCAAAGCTATAGGCTACGGCTTTTTAGCCTTGTTTCTGTTGGTTCTGGCCTTTTTGGTGGCTGGCATCGGTAGCGCCGGTGCCGGGCAGTTCGCGGCCCTGGTGGAACCAGTGCGGTCTACGGTTGGCCTCTTCCTTCTATGTGGGAGCGTTCTTTCGATCTTTGCCGCAATCTGGTTCATCGGGCGCTATTTGTACTTCGTCAAATGGCCTGAACGATTTGAATGAGCGTCAAAGGGAAAATATGCATCGACTACGGATAACCTTCAGCGCGCGTATCATAAGGTGTGCTTTCGCGGCACCCAGTTTGCTTGCGCAAGTTCCAGCGAGCCCATCAGCGTGTCCCGACCGATCAAAGTTGCAGAATATCTGCATGATAGTCGGTGGTCATTTGCAGGGCGATGAGGGACGGTACCTGCTCGAAACTCTAGGCAGGCATCATCAATTTTCTCCCCCGGCAGGTTGAGTACAATACGTCGATGAAACAGACTCAGTTCTACGCACTACTTGAAGATCGGGGGATCAGTCCCGCGCTGCAGCCTGTCACCATGATGCGCCACCAGGACCCACGCTACCCGTTGTACAAGTACATCGGCACCAAAGCGCTCACCTTGTACCAAGCGCTCCAGAAACACAGGCACGAGCCTGGCGGCCTCATCTTCGGCTTTTACGGACACCGGCCCGGGCACGCTCTGCTTCTTGGCGTCTGGCGCGTCATGGCATGCATGGCGGCGGCTGAAGCCTATCGACAAGGCCGCCTTGAGGACAGTTTCGAACCCGCCGATGAAAGCTGGCCGGGTTACTTCCTAGAGCTCGAAGAAACGCAGTTACTTGCCGACGTGCGCATGAAACTTGAAGTCGGTTGGGGCAACGATAGAGTCTGGCGTCGGGTTCTGAAACCCGCGGACAACTATCCGGTCACGGTCCGCTCCGATCCGGCCGTGCCCTTTGAATCGCTCAGTCAGGCGTCGGTCATGTGGTCTGAATTGCGCGTCGCCTTGCAGGACGTTGCATGGAAGCAGGGTCTCGGCAGTGTCTCCGGCGTGTACCTCATCACCGACGAGCGCAGTGGCCACCATTATGTCGGCTCAGCCAATGGCGCAAAGGGTATTCTCAGGCGGTGGAACGATTACGCATGCACAGGACATGGGGGCAACATCCAACTGGTGAACCTACTGCAATCTTTCCCCGGCAGGGAAAACGAACTTCGCTTTACCCTTCTTGAAGCGATGCCGCTCGCAACGCCGAAGGCCCAGGTCATCGCCCGCGAGGGGTATTGGAAAATTGCGTTGGGCAGCCGCACCTTCGGCTTGAACAGCAACTGAGCATAATTGAATGCAGCCGTATGAAGGAACCTGTAGCGCTCATGCGTAACGAGACCACATCGGGGCGCCATCGCTGATCGCTGCTATAGTGGCCCCGGCCGGGAGTGTCCAGTAAGGCTACCATGCACTCCTGCATAAGCTCGGACTGACTTGTGCCGCTTTTCCCGTGCACGCGCGCGGTGGACGCGTGTGTAGTTGGTGCACATCTGCAGCGTCGACGGCGAATATTTTTGTACCGTACAGGCAGAGCTGCCTTGCAGGCCGCTGAGTAAGCATTTCACCTTACTACGCAAGCCGCGCGGCCAATCAATGTCGAGGGTTTCGTTCCTTATATTTCCTGAGGCGGAGGGCGTGATATCCCTGGCGCTCATGTCGCATCGGCGTTGAAACCCTTGGCGCGCTTCTCGGCATTGCGCGCGGCAGCCGGTATCCGGAACAGCGCAACAAATCCGCACGGTTAGCAGCATGCCGTGCCTGGCGCCTCTCTAACCAGCTCGATATACCAAGAATGCGCGACTGACCGCCTGGTCAGGAAATCAGTCTCGAACCTGGTCAGTTGATCTTTTTCTTGGAAGTGGTGTGATGCGATACGTGATCAAATGTCCGCCATTGGCCGAGAGCAGTCGGCCAGTGATCGACCGCTACCGACCCATTGCGAACGTTCGAATGACATCCCTAACTGATGCACTAAGTTACTCAATGCCGTAAATCATTAGTTTTACGGGCAAACTGATCGCCAAGTTTGACAAGGTGGTTTCTATTTCAGTCGTGCATGCCAAGCATGTGATCACTCTCGTAAACGCCAAGAAACCAACGCAAAAAAATGTCTGACCCGGTATTGACGCGAGGTCGATCGGGCCTAATATGGCACGATTACTACCGTCCAAGCCAGATGGCTCTGCGGTACGTTGGCGCTCCCATGGGTGTTGCCATGGGGTTCATTGAAGCATGTCCAGGATGCCATTTCGCGTGGTCTCTTGCGAGATGGATCGCGTCTAGGCTCTCAACTAATCCGAACAACCTCTTGCAACTTCACAGCTAGGCCCTCTTTCGCTGGACCCGGCGCGCCGGCGGCGTGCCGGCGGGCGCGGGAGCGCCGGGAACCGGTAGCGGCATGCGCCGCGTCGATGTCGTCCCTGCCTCGTACTGGCGCAGCGTGGCTCGCGCCCATTTAAGGTCCGCTGGCGTGACCACCACCGAGTACGAACCGCCCCGGAAGAGTTCCTCCGGCACCGGAAGCTGGGGGGACCAGTGCCTGATCCCGTTGCGCCCGTTCTCGCCGGCCGTGACCAGGGTAACGCGGTCGTTCTCGAAGAAGAACTCGAGCATGGCCTTCTTCAGCATCGGTGCCACCTTCGGGTCGAACATTGCGATGCCGCGATCCTTGCGCGCCATCCTGTGTCCGCGTCGCAGTCCCTTCGCGGTGCGCTTCTTGACCAGGTGCTGCAAGGCATTAACCGAGATCGCATCGATATGCCAACTGCAGATGTGGACCGCCGCCGTCTCGAAGGTCCGATAGCGTCCAGACAGGGGAAGCGACGGCGGCGCGGCGCGCAGTTGCAGGTACAGGTCGAAGAGGAAGTCGCACAGCTCCGTCGTGAGATTTTTCGACAACACGAAGGGACGGAGCGTCAATGAATGGGTCATGGTCGAGAGCAGGGTAAGCGGACAGTCAAAGCGCGTCCAGAACAGAGGCGCGGCGCCGTGCAGCTCCCAGCGAACCTGCATCGAAGACATCACCCATGCGCGACGGGCGGGCGCCGGTATCGCGCCGCATACGGACCCTCGCCGGTCGTGTCGGAACTGAAGCCCGATTATAGCCGGCGCGGGCGCTGGCGGCCCCGGCAATAAGCCTGTCTCTGGCGCGGGCCAGGTAGTGCGCAGGCCGCGCCATGCGTCGAGGGTCTCGCTAATAGCAGGGGCGTCCGCTGCACCGCCAGGCATTCTAAGGTGGTGGGCACCACGCTTCACATCGACGGGACAGGGTCGCCTGCGCCGCCCAAGCCGCGCAAAACCCGAAGCGCAGTGCGAAAAAAATGCCGCGACGTCGGGATGCTGGCCCGTGGCTGCTCGCCCTGACCTTCGCCAGCGCTCGCAGCCACCGGCCGCGGCGCCGAGTGACCGCCCGCTGGCCGCATCGCTGCCACCCCGGATGCCACCGCCCGCAGCGCGGAGCCGTGCAACTTGCGGGCCAGGATCAGATAGCGGAAACGGATGCGCGCTGGTCGACCCAGGCTTCGAAGACACCGCGCCCGTCCAGTCCGCGTCGGGTCGACCAGTCGCGCTCGAACCACCCGTGCTGGCGCACCTGCGCGATCCAGTCGAGCGGAGCACACCCGGTCGCGTCGCAGTCCAGGTACGACCAGCCGGTGCTTACGAGCGCAGCGGCCTCCTGGCGGGCCAGCTCTTCGGAGGCGGCGCCGGTGATGAAGGAGCCGTCGCGGACCACGTCCCGCACGCCGCCGCTGGATGCTCGCCGGCAGCTGGGTGCGCGCAAGACCAATGTCATGGCCGCCTCCCTTGTCCATGGCGGCCCGGCCGGCTGGTGCAACGGCTGCGGCCGATGGTGCGATTCGGTCATACGGTCACAGGTGCACAGGTGCTTCCTCCATGTAAAAGAATCCGGGAAGCGGCTGCCGTGGCGACGGCATGGCCGGTCGATCGGTAATGGAATGGCACGCGCCGGGACGGCGGTGCGGAAGAAAAACGCCGCGGGGGCGCAAGACGCGCGAGGCTAGTGACGTCGGCTGCGCCGGCAAAGCCGGTCGATCGCAACGATGTCGGAAGGTGAATACCCGCGCAGCATAGCGCGCCTGGCGTCCCCCGCGCTTGCGCGCTCACGTGGCCTGACCGGGCTGGGCGATCGCGCCCCCGTCGTGCAGGCCGCGGCCAGCTACGCTCAGATCGAACACCAGGATCGTGCCGTTCAAGGGACGCTTGATGCGTTTAAGTGCTGCTTGAAAACAGACAGTCACGGTACATTTGACGTGGTGGCAGTGCAAAGTCACTTGCCAGTGTTCCCAACCTTGTCCTCGCAAAGGAGCGTCATTATGTCGAATTCCGTTACCGTCTACGGGCTGGCGTCGTCGGAGGATGGCGTGATCCGATATATCGGGCAGACCAGTCGATCGCTGGCGACCCGCCTGCAGTGGCATCTCACCTGGACACTGCGCGAGCGCGACAAGAGCAGGCGCACCGCGTGGATCAAGTCCATCCTGCGTCGTGGCTTTGGGTTGAACATCGTCGTCATCGAGGCCGATGCGGTGAAGGACGAATCCGAGATGCGCTGGATCGCCCGCTACCGTGAAGTCGGCCACGACTTGGTCAACGGCTCGGCTGGAGGCGATAACTGTATCGGCGTGCCCAAGACCGCTGAACACCGCGCAAAAATTGCGGCCGCCTTAACGGGACGAAAAAGCCCTTGGACGAGCGAGCGTAATCGCGCGACGAAAGGCAAGCCCGGCCATCCCTCAACGCCGGAGACGAATGCCAAGATCGCAGCGGCGCACTTGGGCAAGCCCAAGCCCAGCACAGGCGAACGAAACAGAAAGATAGAATGGACGCCCGCCATGCGCGCCAAACTCCGTGAGGCCAATCGGCGGCTGTCAGACGGCGATGTACGACAGATCAAGGCCATGCTGGCCGCTGGCTCACCACAGGCGGCGATCGCTGCACGGTTCAATGTTTCGGTGAGCACGATCAGCGGGATCAAGCGCGGCAAGAAGTTCCGGGACATCGTGTAATCTGCGCGCCACGCACGAAGCTGAGAGGAACCCGAGGGGGGCAACGGGATCACTCAGCGCTTCTTGGTCTTCAGACCTTTCACCTAAACGGTTTCATCGTCCTTTGTATAAGATTCTCTACCCTTTTGCGAAGGTCCGCTTTTGCCGATTGCAGACCTTGAGTATTTAGTCGAGAGGCACGCTGCGATAGCGATTCACATCCGGCACTGACACTGGCGCTGCCGCATTGCCCCAACTGGCTCGCACATAAGTCAGCACCGCAGCCACCTGCGCATCGTTCAGCTCATGGCTATAGGGCGGCATCCCGTACGGCCGCGGATTGCCAGCGGTCCCTGGCGGGAAGCCGCCATTCAGCACGATGCGGATCGCGTTTACGGCCGGCGTCAGCGTCACCGCCCGATTGCCGGCCAGCGGAGGATAAGCCGGCGCCTTGCCCTTGCCATCGGCCCCATGACAATCCACGCAGTACGAGCCATACAGGCGCCGCCCCTCGGCCAGCAGCGGCTCGCTCGGGCGCTCACCGCTGTCCTGCGCCGGCGTCTCGTTCGACGGCAGCGATTTCAGATAGCTCGCCATCGCTCCCACGTCGGCCTGGTTCAAATGCTGAAGGCTGCGCGCCACCACTTCCGCCATCGGCCCGGTAGCCGAACCACGCGGGGAAATCCCGGTCTGCAGCAGCGCGACGATGTGTTCCTTGTCCCAGTCCCCGAGTCCCGCTTCGCCGCTGGCGGTCAGCGATGGCGCATACCAGCCGATGGTCGGAATCAGGCCGCCCGACAGCGTATCGCCCGTCGCGCCGAGCCGGTTGCGGGTGCTGTGGCATGCGCTGCAGTGGCCCAGTCCCTCGACCAGGTAGGCGCCGCGGTTCCATTCCGCCTCGCGTGCCGGCTGCGGCGTGAACACGGCAGGTTTGAAGTAGAGCAGGCGCCAGCCCGCCAGCAGGGCTTGCTGGTCGTAGGGGAAGTCGAGTTCGTGCGGCTGGTTCGGCCGGCGCTGCGGCGCCAGGCTGCGGAAGTAGGCGTACAGGGCGTCCGAATCGGTGCGCGAGACCTTGGTGTAGTTCGTGTACGGGAAGGCGGGGTAGAGCAGGCGGCCGTCGCGCGACTTCCCGTTGTGCAGGGCGTTCCAGAAGTCGTCGGCGGACCACAGGCCGATGCCGGTTTCCCGGTCCGGCGTCAGGTTGGGGCCGTACAGGCGCCCGAAAGGCGTGTCGAGCGCACGTCCGCCCGCATATTCCGGCCCGCCGCGCGCGGTGTGGCAGGCCACGCAGTCGCCGGCGCGCGCGAGGTAGGCGCCGCGCGCGATGTTCTCCGGCGTCGCGGCCCAGGCGGCGGGCGAGGTCGAGGCGACGAAGTCCTCGCGCGGCCAGGCGATGGCCACGGCGGCGACCGCGACGGCCGCCAGTACCAATATGATCTTCTTCATGGCTGCTCCGGGACGCTGCCGCAGGCAAGGGGCAGGGGCCGTGCGATCGCCGGCGCGGGACGCGGGTCGGCGGGCATCGGCTGGGCGGCGAGCCAGCTCGAGACGGCATTCACGTCCTCGAGCGACAGGCGCGCCGTGATGTCGGCCATGCAGTCGGGTGCATGGGCGCGGCGCGCCTTGTTGCGCCAGGCGCCGAACTGCGCGTTGACGTAGTCGCGCGGCAGGCCGAGCAGGCCGGGGATCGTGGATTCGACGCCGGTCAGGCGCTGGCCATGGCAGGCGATGCAGGCCGGAACCTTGCGCGCGCTGTCGCCGTTGAGCGCGAGCTGGCGGCCGCGCTCCAGTACCTGCGCCGACACGGCCGAGGTCTCGGCAGCATGCGCCGCGGGCGGCAGGGCCGCGAAATGGCCGGCGATCTCGCGCAGGTAGGGATCGGGCAGGTGATCCACCAGGTAGGTCATGAGCGGATACTGGCGCCGGCCTTCGCGGAAGTTGAGCAGCTGGTTGTACAGGTAGCCGGCCGGCTTACCGCCAATGCGCGGGAAGTAGCTGTCGTTGACCGGATTGCCGCGCGCATCGACGCGCGCGTGGCATGCGGTGCAGGCGACCAGGCGCTGGGCCAGCGTATCGGGTACGGCCTGCGGCGCCGCATGCGACGCACCGGCGCACGACAGCAGCAAGACAGCGAACAGCATACGGCGATGACCCATGAGTGAACCCGGCAGTAGCAATGCCAGGATGATAACGCGGATCAAGCCATAACGGCTCGCTGCCTTGCTATAATCCCAGCTCTTTGGACCGCCGGGACGCAGGATGGGTGTCAGTTATACGGAAGGGGTGTTCAGGGACCGCAATCCCGTCAAGCGCTGGCTCCAGCAGCAGCGCCTGCACAGCGCCATCGGCTTCGCCCGGAAGGCCCGTGAATCCGTGCGCTGCGTGCTCGATTTCGGCGCCGGCAGCGGTGAGCTGTGCAAGCACCTGGTGCACGCCTACCCCAACGCCACCATCATCTGCTACGAGCCTTGTTCCGACCTGCTGGAAGAAGCGAAGATCGAGCTGAAAGACCTGCCCCGGGTCGAATTCCACGCCTCCGTCGACACCATCCCCACAGGGCAGGTCGACCTGCTGTTCTGCCTCGAGGTCTTCGAGCACATTCCGCTGTCGATGCGCGCGAGCTCGCTGGGCGAAGTGGCGGCGCTGCTGAAGGAAGACGGTGAAGCCGTGTTCGGCGTGCCGGTCGAGGTGGGCCTGCCGGCGCTGTACAAGGGCATGTTCCGGATGAGCCGGCGCTACGGCGCCTACGATGCCAGGCCGAAGCACGTGCTGATGGCGACACTCGGCATGCCGCCGAAGGACCGTCCGCTCGGCTTCCTGCCTCCCAGCGTCGAGGTGCACAACGAGCACATGGGTTTCGACCACCGCGTGTTCCGCAAGGCGCTGGGCGAACGGTTCGCCCTGACGAAGGCGAGCGCCAGCCCGTTCCCGATGCTGGGAACGGCGGTCTGCCCGGAAGCGTATTTCGTGGTCAGGAAGCGCGGCGGGCGGGAACGATAGCGTCGTCCGCCGGCGGATTGGCGCGCCAGTAGCGGTACAGGCGCAGCGCCACGTGGGCGTCGTCAGCCGCGTACAGCACCTGCTTTTCGCTCAGGTGGGGCAGGGCCCAGTTGGTCGTGGTGATGCGGCGCGACTTTTGCAGGCGCTTGCCGAAGAAGCGCGCCACCGCGGTCTTGGCGCCGAGCGTGTTGCGCTCGCCGCGCCGGCGCATCGCCGTCGCCAGGTCCAGCACGTTGCGTGCCTCGATACCGAGCTTGCTGCGCAGGCGTTTCAAATCATCCCCCAGGCCGAAACCGACCTTGAGGATGCTGTCCGATTCGAGCAGGGGCTTGAGCACTTCCAGCGCCGTCTGCGCGCTGGCCGCGCTGCCGATCTGGAACAGGTAGGCCAGGTCGTCGGAGGCAAGCTGCACCAGGTGCGGCCCGGTCGAGACTTCGCCCTTCGAGAAGGTCGGCTTGGACTCGGTGTCGAAGCCGATCACGTCGGCCTGCGACAGCGCCGCCAGCGCGGCGGCCGCATCGAGCGGCGACCGCACGATGCGCACGTCCGCCAGCCGGATTCCTTCGTACGCAGGCAGTTCGTCGATGTCGACGACGCTCGGCTCCACCATCAGTTGCGCGAGAACTTGGAGGCGAGGGCCTTCAGCTTTTCCTGGCGCTGGCGGTTCGCCTCTTCGGCCGCGGCGGCGTCGCGCTCGGCCTTCTTGCGCTCGGCTTCCTTCTTGAAGCGCTCCTGCAGCTGTTCCTTGGCGTGCTGGCGGTGGGTGTCGGTCACTTCGGCGCCCGGAGTGCCGTCGAGGTCGTAGCGCACCTTGGCCTTTTCCATGGCGCGCAGGTAGCGCATCGAGCCGGTGTGGATGCCGAGGGCGGCGCGCATGGCCTTGCGGTTCAGGTCGGGCATGCGTGCCAGCAGTTGCTTGTCGATGCCGATCGACAGCGGCAGGCAGTCGCGGAAGGCCGGGAATTCCTGCTGGAGCTGCTTGAGCAGGGCGCGTGCGGACGGCGCCGGGGTGGCGCTTGCCGGAGCAGCTGCGGGAGCGGCCGCGGCCGCATCGGTTGCCGTATCGCCGGGCGCAGCGTCCTGTGCGGGAGCGGCGGATGGCGAATCCGGCGTCTCGGGAGTGGCAGGAGCGGTGGTGTCGACGGTCTCGGCAGCGGTATTGGTATTCATTGACTTCATTATAAGAACGGGAATGCGAAGGATAGCACGGCGCCCGGACACCAGTGCGGGCCGTATTGTACTTGTTCCATTAATCTTGAGAATTACATGGCGGGCGTGCGAATGAGCGGCAGGCGTGCGGGCGTGAAATCGTGTATGATCCGCCTCTTGCCTTGCGCGCGGCTTGCGCCGCCGCAGACTGACCGGGAGATCGGCGAATCGCTGCATGTCATATTCAGGGTGGTGATATCCCATATGGGATATTTCAATTATCACCAATTCTTGCAATGCGGCATAATATCGCCTTCCTTCTGTTCTTCCCTGAACATGAGATGCAAGCCCGTTTCACCTGACGGGCTTTTTTTCGTTCCGACATGCACACCGTGATTTTAAACATCGTCTATTTTTCCTTAGCCCGCCGCCATCCCACCAGGATCGCAGGCCGCCCCGGGGAAGACGTGCTTGAAGTCCGCGTGTCCGCCCTCAGGTAGGGCCACTTCCGCCACCGATCCACACCGGACCCGCACGCGGGTTTCGCTGAGATTCCGCTGACATTGAACTTCGCAGGCGCGCTGCGCGCCTCGACTGGAGAGAGTTTTACTATGAAAAACACCGCCAAGACACTGACACTGACCGCCAAAAAAGCGCCCGCCAAGGCTACGGCACAGCTGGCAGTGCCGAAAACCGCGACCTCCTACTTCCTGGAAACGGAAGCGGCGGCCAAGGTGACGGTGGTGAAGACCCGCTCGCGCCTGGCGGTGGCCAAGGCCGCGCTGGAAGCCGACGGGGTGCCGGCCGGCCAGGAGGCCGCCGCGAATGAAATGCTGCTGGACGCGCCGGCGGCAGAAGTGGTCGAGGCAGCGGCCGAAGCCGCGGTTGAGGCTACTGCTGCGCCTGCCGCCGAGCCGGCAGCTTTCGAGGATTACACCGCCGCCGTGCCGAACGTCGCGGCTGTCGTCGTGCGCAAGCGCGGCTCGAAGCTGGCCGCGCTGAAAGCAGCCGCGGCGGAAGCACCGCAGGCCGAGGCTGCCGTGGCGGAAGTGCCGGCTGTGTCGGTGACTGCGGTCGTCCTGGCCGCCGCTGAAGAAGCGCCGGCCGCGCCGAAGACCGTGCGCACCCGCACCCGCCGCACCGACGCCAATGCCGAAGGTGGCAACCCTTCGGCCCCGGCCACCGCCGTGGGCGCCGTCAGCGCCACCACCGATGCCGCCGCGCTGGCCAAGATCGACACCTCGGGCTACCTGCTGCCGCAGGTAAAAGTCCCGGGCCGCCGCGGCCGCAAGCCGAGCGAGTTTGTGCCGGAAAACGACGAAGTCGCGGCACTGAACGCGGTCGAGCGCGCCGAAATGAAGGTGGCCTCGAAGCTGCGCGAGCGCAAGGCCAAGGGCCTGGCCGGCATGCTCGGCGGCGAGAACGGCTTCTCGGAAACGGAACTGGAAAAGCGCCGCCAGCAGATCAAGAACCTGATCAACCTGGGCAAGGAGCGCGGCTACCTGACCCACGCCCAGATCAATGACCAGCTGCCGGAAAACATCGTCGATCCGGAAGCGATCGAAGGCATCATCGCGACCTTCAACGACATGGGCATCGCCATTTATGAGCGCGCCCCGGAAGCCGAAATGATGCTGCTGTCGGACAATGTGCCGACCGCCACCAGCGATGACGAAGTGGAAGCGGCCGCCGCTACCGCGCTGTCGACCGTCGATTCCGACTTCGGCCGCACCACCGACCCGGTCCGCATGTACATGCGCGAAATGGGCGCGGTGTCGCTGCTGACCCGTGAAGGCGAGATCGAGATCGCCAAGCGCATCGAAGAAGGCCTGAAGGACATGGTGCAGGCGATCTCGGCCTGCCCGACCACGATCTCGGAAATCATCGCGCTGTCGCACAAGATCGCCAGCGACGAGATGAAGATCGACGACGTGGTGGACGGCTTCGTCGACCTCAACGAGTCGGCGCCGGCGCCGAGCAGCAGCGCTGCCGCCTCGGACGACGAGGATGAAGAAGAGATCGAGGAAGAAGAGGAAGAAACCGACGGCGCGGTCGGCGGCGGCGCGGCCGGCTACTCGACCGAACAGCTGGCCCAGCTGCGCAAGAGCGCGCTGGAGAAGTTCGCCCTGATCGAAAAGCAGTTCGACCGCATGGGCCACGCCTTCAAGACGGTCGGCTACGGATCGAGCGAGTACGAAGCGGCGCAGACCATCATCTCGAACGAGCTGCTGGGCATCCGCTTCACCGCCAAGATCGTGGAAAAGCTGTGCGACACCCTGCGCGGCCAGATGGACGAAGTGCGCGCCATCGAGCGCGCCGTGCTGGACATCTGCGTGAACCGCTGCGGCATGCCGCGCGCCCACTTCATCAAGGTCTTCCCGGGCAACGAGACCGACCTGCAATGGGGCGACCGCGAAGTCGACTGCGCTTATCCGTATAGCGCGGTGCTGAGCCGTAACCTGCCGGCCATCAAGGAACTGCAGCAGCGCATGATCGACCTGCAGGCGCGCGTGGCGCTGCCGCTGGCCGACCTGCGCCGCATCAACAAGCAGATGGCGGCCGGCGAGAAGCGTGCGCGCCAGGCCAAGCGCGAAATGACGGTGGCCAACCTGCGCCTGGTGATCTCGATCGCGAAGAAGTACATCAACCGCGGCCTGCAATTCCTCGACCTGATCCAGGAAGGCAACATCGGCCTGCTGAAGGCCGTGGACAAGTTCGAGTACCGCCGTGGTTATAAATTCTCGACCTATGCGACCTGGTGGATCCGCCAGGCGATCACGCGCTCGATCGCGGACATGGCCCGTACCATCCGCGTGCCGGTGCACATGATCGAGACGATCAACAAGATGAACCGCATCTCGCGCCAGATCATGCAGGAAACCGGCAGCGAGCCGGACCTGCCGACCCTGGCGGCGAAGATGGAAATGCCGGAGAACAAGGTTCGCGAGATCATGAAGATCGCGAAAGAGCCGATTTCGATGGAAACCCCGATGGGCGAGGACGGCGATTCGCAGCTGGGCGACTTCATCGAGGACAACACCACCTTGGCCCCGCTGGACGCCGCGCTGCATGCATCGATGCGCAACGTGATCAAGGAAGTGCTGGACTCGCTGACCCCGCGCGAAGCCAAGGTGCTGCGCATGCGCTACGGCGTCGAGATGTCGAACGACCACACGCTGGAAGAAGTGGGCAAGCAGTTCGACGTGACCCGCGAGCGTATCCGCCAGATCGAAGCCAAGGCGATGAGCAAGCTGCGCCAGCCTTCGCGGTCGGACAAGCTGAAGACCTTCCTGCACAACCAGTAATTCTTACCACCTGGTAAAAAAAGCCGTTCAGTTCCGCTGAACGGCTTTTTTTCATTCCGTGCGGCGCCGCAGTCGGGAATACCTTATCTTTTCTTTAAAATCCCGGACCCTGCCACGATGAAACCCACCGCCATTCTTGCCGCCACAATATTTCCCCTCTGTGTAGCGGGCGCCCACGCCCAGGACGATATCGAGTCCGACCGGCCCGACTTCGTCGAGTCGAGCAAGGTCGTGGGCAAGGGCCGCTTCCAGCTCGAAACCGGTCCGCTGTTCGAGCGCGATCGCAGCGAGGCAGGGCGCGAGCGCACCCTGTCGACGCCGACCCTGCTGCGCTTCGGCCTCACCGACGCACTGGAATTGCGTGTCGAGACCGACGGCCGCATGGTCCGCCACGTCAGCGAGGATGGCCGGCGCACGACCGAGACCGGCTATGCGGATACGGCGCTCGGTGTCAGCTGGCATGCCCTGGATGCCGGCGGCGGCCGGCCTTCGGTCGGCGTGCTCCTGTTTGCGGAACTCGACAGCGGTTCGCGTGCCTTCCGTGGCGAGGGCGTGCGCCCGTCGCTGCGCGTGGTCGGCGAATGGGAGTTGCCGAATGAGGTCACACTGGGCGTGATGCCGGGGATCGGTGTCGAGCGCGACGAGAGCGGCCGCTACCGCTACGGCATGCTCGGTATCGTGGCCGAGAAGGAGTTCGGCGAGCGCTGGCGCGGCTTCGTCGAAGTGGCGCTGCCCCACATTGCCCGCGGCAGGCACGGCGGCACCGAGGCGAGCTTCGACGTCGGCGCCGCCTATCTGCTCTCGAAAGACGTCCAGCTCGACGCGATGCTGTCGCGCGGGCTGAACAGCCGCACGCCGGATATGGCCTTCACCATCGGGCTGTCGATCCGGCGCTGATACGCTCATGCATCCGGGTTATGCCGCCCAACCCGAATTTCATTTGTTGTCAAAATTGCTCGCGCGTACTCTCTTTTGCGGATGGCAACACATCGGCGCGTGGAGAGGCGCCGGGGACCGCCACCGGCGCTCCTCTGGTGCGTTCACGTCAACCTGCAAAAAAAAGACAACATGAAAAAACTTTTGCTTGCAGCGGCAGCCGCGGTGCTCGTCGCTTCCACTTCCCATGCCGATGCCCAGACTGTCGCACCGAAGCGCGAAATGCGCGGCGTGTGGATCAGTACCCACATCAGCCTGGACTGGCCGAACCGTACCCAGACGCCTGCGCAGCAGCAGGCGGCCCTGAAGGCGATCCTCGACCACAACAAGGCAACCGGCATGAACGCCGCCTTCCTGCAGGTGCGCAGCCAGGCCGACGCCCTGTACCCGAGCAACCTCGAACCCTGGTCCTATTACCTGACCAACCAGCAGGGCAGCGCCCCGAGCCCGGCCTGGGATCCGCTGCAGTTCGCGATCGACGAGACCCGCAAGCGCGGCATGGAATTCCACGCCTGGATCAATCCCTACCGCGCCGTGGCCACCGCCTCGAACCAGGGCAACACCGCCATGTACGCGGCCAACCACGTGTCGCGCGCCCATCCGGAATGGATGCTGACGGTCGGCACGGTCAAGATCCTGAACCCGGGCCTGCCGGCGGTGCGCGACCACGTCGTGAACGTCATCATGGACATCGTCAACCGCTACGACGTGGACGGCATCCACTTCGACGACTACTTCTACCCGAACGGCACCACGGGCGACGACGATGCCTACTACGCCGACCCGCGCGGCTTCCCGAATACGGCTGCGGGGCGGGCCGACTGGCGCCGCGACAACATCAACATCCTGGTCGCGCGCGTCAACGACAGCATCCGCGCCGTCAAGCCCTGGGTGAAATTCGGCATCTCGCCGTCCGGCATCTACCGCAGCAGCACCGATCCGGCAGTCGGCTCGCCGACCTCGAGCGGCACCCTGCAGCACTACAGCGCCATGTTCGCCGACAGCCGCAAATGGATCCAGCAGGGCTGGGTCGACTACCTGACGCCGCAGGTGTACTGGTACATCGGCCAGACGGGATCGGACTACAAGCTGCTGGTGCCATGGTGGAACGACAACGCCTACGAGCGCCACATGTACATCGGCCTGGCCGACTACAAGATGAACACCACCGGCTGGACGGACCCGAACCAGATCAACAACCAGATCGCATTGAACCGCGCTTCAGCGAACATCTCGGGCCAGATCCACTTCCGCCACGCCTTCCTGCAGGCCGACCCGCTGGGTTACCGCAGCTCGCTGAAGAACAGCACGTATGCGCGTCCGGCGCTGCTGCCGCTGATGGCGTGGAAGGGCACGCAGGCACCCGCTGCGCCGGCGCAGCTCAGCGCAGCCGCCGGCGACAACAACGCCGTGCAGCTGGCCTGGGCCGCGGCGCCCGATAGCGCCGACGAGTACGAGAAGACCCGCAAGTACGCCATCTATCGCTCGGAACAGCGCGAGATGGACCTGGGATCCCCGGCCAATCTGTTGGGCGTGACCGACACCGCCACCAATACATTCGCCGACAAGGGCGTCGCGCCGGGGCAGTACTACTACTACACGGTGACCGCGCTGAACCGCCTGAGCGTGGAAAGCCCGCGTGCGAACACGGTCAGCAACGACTTCGAGGCACCGGCCGTGCGTACCCGCGAAGTGTCGGTGACGCTGGCGAACGGCACCGCGTCGATCACGGCCGCCGACCTCGATGGCGGCACCAGCGACAACTGGGGCGTGGAGTCGCTGGGCGTCTCGCGCAGCACGTTCTCGTGCTCGGACATCGGTGCGCAGAAGGTGGTGCTCAGCGCCGTCGACAAGGGCGGCAACAGCGCCAGCGCGGAAGCTACCGTGCAGGTGCTGGGCCACGTGCCGCAGCCGTCGATCAGCGTCACCAGGGACGCCGGTGAAGCCACCGGCCTGCCGGCGAACACGATCGCGCTGGGCTATGGCCCGCAGAGCGTTACGCTGAGCGCGAGCGATGCCGCGGGCGTGTCGACCTTCAGCTGGAGCCCGTCCTCGGCCAGCGGCGCGGTGACCAGCTTCGCGCCGACCGCGGCCGGTTCGTTCAGCTTCACGGTGCAGGCGGCCAGCCCGGAAAGCTGCTTCGCACAGGCGACGGCCACGGTGAACGTGATCGATGCGCGCTGCGGCGAGGGCAAGGTGATGGTGTGTAACAAGACGGGCAGCCAGAGTCATCCGGGTGCGCAGGTTTGTGTCTCGCCGAATGCGGTACCGGCCTTGCTGAAGAAGGGGAGTGTGCTGGGGGCGTGTGCGGGGTGATACAAGCCGCTTACACCAGTAGCAGATGAGCCGTCGTTCCCGCGAAGGCGGGAACCCAAGTTCGTTGCGTTTCGCTAGCGTGACACGCTAGTGGCTACGGAACGGAATTGGGTCCCGGCCTTCGCCGGGACGACGGTCTTTGAGCTGGTGGTAGGAAGATGCGGTACTGGTGCTTAGCCGGTGTTGCGCAACCCCGCCGCCACCCCATTGATGGACAGGTGAATCCCCCGATGCACCCGCGGATCCGCATTGTCGCCCAGCTTGCGGCGGCGATGGATCAGTTCCACCTGCAGGTGATTCAGCGGGTCCAGGTAGGCGAAGCGGTTCTGGATCGAACGCGCCAGCAGCGGATTGCCCGCCAGCCGTTCGCTCACGCCCGTCACCGCTTCCAGGCAGCGCAGGGTTTCGCTATGTTCCGCCGTGATGCGGCGGAAGATCCGTTCGCGCAGCTCCACGTCGGCCACCAGCTCCGCATAGCGCGAGGCGATCGCCAGGTCGGTCTTGGCCAGCACCATGTCCATGTTCGACAGCAGGGTCGCGAAGAAGGGCCAGTCGCGGTGCATCTCGCGCAGCAGTTCCATGCGCTCTTCACGGTTGCCGTCGGCCAGCCAGCCGCTGACGGCGGTGCCGAAGCCGTACCAGCCCGGCAGCAGCAGGCGGCACTGGCCCCAGGAGAAGCCCCAGGGAATCGCGCGCAAGTCTTCGATGCGGCGGGTCGACTTGCGCGAGGCGGGACGCGAACCGAGGTTCAGTTCCGCGATCTCGGCGATCGGGGTCGCGGTGAAGAAGTAGTCCGTGAAGCCCGGGGTCTCGTACACCAGGTTGCGGTAGGCGCGGTAGGCGCGCTCGGACAGCTCGGCCATCACGGCCTCGTAGCGCGCCAGGCGGGCGGTGTTCACCTCGTCGGCCGCGTGCGGGACCAGGCTGGCTTCCAGCGTGGCCGCCACCAGCAGTTCCAGGTTGCGCCGGCCGATCTCGGGATTCGAGAACTTCGAGGCGATGATCTCGCCCTGTTCGGTCAGGCGGATCTGGCCGTTGACGGTGCCCGGCGGCTGGGCGCGGATCGCGTCGTAGCTCGGGCCGCCGCCGCGTCCCACCGTGCCGCCGCGGCCGTGGAACAGGCGCAGCTTGACGCCCTTGGCGGCGAACACGTCGACCAGCTTCAGTTCGGCCTGGTACAGCTCCCAGTTGGAGGTGAGGAAGCCGCCGTCCTTGTTCGAGTCCGAGTAGCCGAGCATGACTTCCTGCAGCCGGCCCTGCTTCTCGATGACGCTGGACACCAGCGGGATCGACATCCATTCGTCCATGATCGCGCTGGCACGCTGCAGGTCGGGGATGGTCTCGAACAGCGGGATCACCATCACGTCGCACGAGCCCGCGGACGTGCGCATCAGGCCGGTTTCCTTCTGCAGCAGCAGGACTTCCAGCAGGTCGGACACGGTCTCGGTGTGCGAGATGATGTAGTTGCGGATCGCGCGGCTGCCGTAGCGCAGGCGGATGTCGCGCGCGGCGCGCAGGATCGCCAGCTCGGAATTGGTCTCGTCCGAATAGCTCTCGTAGGGCGAGAACAGGGGGCGCGGCTGCGCCAGCTCGCCCAGCAGCAGCGCGATCTTGCGCTCTTCGCTCAGGGCCGCATAGTCGCTTTCCGCGCCGGCGCGCGCGAACAGTTCGGCCAGCACGCGTTCGTGCACGTCCGAGCTCTGGCGCATGTCGAGCGAGGCCAGGTGGAAACCGAAGATGCGCGCGGCGCGCATCAGGCCGGCCAGGCGCGGCGCGACCAGCATGGCGCCGTGATTGGCGCGCAGCGACGCGGCGATGACTTCGAGGTCGGCCGCGAACAGGCCGGCGTCGAGGTAGGGCGGCGCATGGCCGACTTCCTTGCGCAGGATGTGGTCGACGCCCAGTTCGCGCGCGGTGGCGGCCAGGCGCGCATAGATGCCGATCAGGGCGCGGCGGTAGGGTTCGTCGCTGCGGTGCGGCGAGCTGTCGGTCGAGGCATCGGCCAGCGCCTGCATCTCGGGCGTCACCTCGACCATCAGCGTCGAGGTGGACAGTTCCGCGCCGAGCGCGTGCACTTCTTCCAGGAAGAAGTCGAGGATGGTGGTCGACTGGCGCACCAGCGCGTGGCGCATGGTGTCGGCATTGACGTTCGGGTTGCCGTCGCGGTCGCCGCCGATCCAGCTGCCCATCTGCAGGAAGGAGGCGTCGTGCAGCTGCGCGGCCGGACCCTCGTAGCGTTCCGCGATCTCGGCCTCGATGTCCTCGTACAGGCCCGGCACTTCGCGCAGGAAGGTGATGCGGTAGTAGGACAGGGCGTTGTCGATCTCGTCGGCTACGGTCAGCTTGGAATAGCGCAGCATGCGCGTCTGCCACAGGGTGGCGATGCGGGCCTGCAGCAGCTGGGTGTTGCGCTGCATTTCCTTCGGCGTCGGGCCGCGGTCGCGCTCGGCCAGCAGGCGGGCGATGTCGTGCTCGGCGTCGAGGATGCTCTTGCGCTGCACTTCGGTCGGGTGCGCGGTGAGGACCGGCGAAATCAGGGCTTGCTTGAAGAAGTCCTCGACCACGTCCTGCGGCACGCCGGCGTCGCGCAGCTTGCACAGGGCGTGGGCGACGCTGCCCTGGCGCGGGTCGGCGCCGCGCATCAGGTGGGCGCGGCGGCGGCGGATGTGATGCTGGTCCTCGGCGATGTTGGCCAGGTGCGAGAAATACGAGAAGGCGCGCACCACCGAAATGGTCTGGTCGCGCGTGAGCCGGTGCAGCAGGCTGGTGAGCTCTTCGCCTGCCACCGGGTCGGCGTCGCGGCGGAAGCGCACCGCGGTCTGGCGGACGGTCTCGACGACCTCGTACACGGCTTCGCCTTCCTGTTCGCGCAGCACGTCGCCGAGCAGGCGGCCGAGCAGGCGGATGTCTTCTTTCAGTGGCGCGTCCTTGTCGCTGGAAGCCTGGACGGCCGGGTTGTCTAGTGCAGCTTGATTATCCATATCGACCACAAGTAAGTGTTAGTGCCATGGCGGTTGGCCATCGTCTGCAAGAGGGCCCATGCTAAAATTTGTGATCTTGAGCAGGGGCCGGATACACCGGCATCGTCCTGGTGGGCTAGATGACAGTGAAAGAAACCGTGTTGAATGTACCTGAATCGGCGCAGGAAGCGCCCGCGAAGTTAATTATCGCATCCCGTGAGAGCCGCCTCGCCATGTGGCAGGCGGAACATGTACGTACACGGCTCAGCGCATTATATCCGCAGTGCAGCGTCGAAATTCTCGGAATGACAACACGGGGCGACCAGATCCTCGACCGTGCGCTCTCGAAGGTGGGCGGCAAGGGCCTGTTCGTGAAGGAGCTCGAAGTGGCGATGGCCGAAGGCCGCGCCGACCTGGCGGTGCACTCGCTCAAGGACGTGCCGATGGAACTGCCCGAAGGCTTCGAGCTGGCAGCCGTACTCGAGCGCGAAGACCCGCGCGATGCCTTCGTGTCGAACGACCATGCCAGCCTGGATGCATTACCGCCGGGCGCGGTCGTCGGTACCAGCAGCCTGCGCCGCCAGGCCCTGATCGCGGCGCGCTACCCCCACTTGGTGATCAAGCCGCTGCGCGGCAACCTCGACACCCGCCTGGGCAAGCTGGACCGCGGCGACTATGCGGCCATCATCCTGGCCGCTGCCGGCCTCAAGCGCCTGGGCCTGCCGCAACGCATCCGCGCGCTGCTCGAACCCGAGGACAGCCTGCCGGCGGCCGGACAGGGCGCGATGGCGATCGAAATTGTCAGCGCCGCGCGCGGCGATGGCGTCGACCTGCGAGCGCTGCTGGCGCCGCTGAACCACGACGCCACCGCGCGCGCCGTGGCGGCCGAGCGCAAGGTCTCCAAGATCTTCGGCGGCAGCTGCCAGATCCCGCTGGCGGCCTTCGCCACCGTGAGCGGTTCCACCATGCGCCTGCGCGCGATGGTCGCCACCCCGGACGGCCAGCGCACCGCCCGGGCCGAAGTGGCGGGCTCGTGGGAGCATCCGGAATTCCTCGGCGAGCAGGTCTCGATCCTGCTCGAGGACCAGGACGCGCATGCGATCCTCGCAGCCTGCAAGCAGGAGGCCGCCGCCGCCGACGCTGCCGCTGCCGCTGCCGCTGCTCCAGGCCAGGATGCCTGAGCGGGCAGTCGTCATCACCCGGCCGCGCGCCCAGGCAGGGGCGCTGGCGCAGGCTGTGGGCGCGCTCGGGCGCCGGGCCGTGGTCTTGCCCCTGCTCGAGATCGCGCCGCTCGATGACACCTCGATCCTGCGCGCCGTGCTGGCGGAACTGCCGTCCTACGCGCTGGTTGCCTTCGTGTCGCCGAACGCGGTCGATGCCGCGTTTGCCCACCTGCCGGGCTGGCCGCCGGGCGTGCCGGTCGGCGTGGTCGGCGAGGGCAGCCGCGCTGCCCTGGCGCGGCATGGCGTCACCGCGGAAAACACCACCATCCATTGCCCGCCCGAGCCAAGCGCCAGCGATTCCGAACACCTGCTGGCCAGCCTCGACCTGTCCGCCTTCGCCGGCCGCCGGGTCCTGATCGTGCGCGGGGAAAGCGGGCGCGAGCTGATGGCCGACACCCTGCGCGCCGCCGGCGCGCAGGTGGACACGGTCGCGGCCTACCGCCGCAGCGTCCCCGTACTGGACGATGCGCTGGCGGCCGAACTGTCCGCCTTGCTGGCAGGGCCAAACGACTGGATAATCACGAGTTCGGAAGCGCTGCGCGGCCTGGCGGACCTGGTGCGCAAGCTCGACCCCGAGACCGGGATGGACCGCCTGCACCAGCAACACCTGATCGTTCCCCATGCGCGGATTGCCGAGACGGCGCGCGCATTGGGATGCAGCAGTATCACCCTGACCGGTTCAGGCGACGCACGCTTACTTGCCGCGATACAATCTCAAGAATGAACGAACAACAAAATAATCCAGAACAGATTCCCTCGGGCAGCCTTACGGTCCAGAAGGCGCCGTCGCGCCCGCCGGCGGGGCAGGGACTGATCCAGGCCCTGCAGCGTCCGCTGCCGGCCGCGGTCGCGGTCCTCGCCCTGCTCCTGGCGGTGCAGACCTGGACCTCGCACAACCGCATCAATACCCTGCGCCGCGATATGGCGCAGAGCCTGCAGAAGGGCAATGCCGTCAACGCCGACACCGCGGCCCTGGCGCGCGAGGTGTCGGACACGGCCAAGGAGCTGCAGATCAAGGTCGGCGTGCTGGAAAGCCGCCAGTCCGAAGCCCAGACCCAGCAGCTGGCGCTCGAGCAGCTCTACCAGGACCTGTCGAAGAACCGCGACGAGTGGGCGCTGAGCGAGGTCGAGCAGGTGCTGAACACCGCCAGCCAGCAGCTGCAGCTGGCCGGCAACGTGCAGGGCGCCCTGATCGCGCTGCAGAACGCCGACCGCTCGCTGGGCCGCTCGGACAAGCCGCAATTCCTGAACATCCGCCGCGCGATCGGCGCCGACATCGAGCGCCTGAAGGCGATGCCGGCGGTCGACCTGGCCGGCGTCGCGCTGCGCCTGGACAACGTGATCGCCCAGGTGGACACGCTGCCGATGCTGTCCGACGAGAAGCCGCTGCTGCCGGCCGCGCCCGTGCGCAGCACCCGCAAACAGCGCCCGGAACCCGTCACGGAAAACCTCAGCCTGGGCCAGCGCATGATCCAGACCTGGCGCAACTGGAGCCAGGAGATGTGGGACGACGTGCGCCAGCTGGTGCGCGTGCGCAGCGTCGAGACGCCGGAAGCGCTGATGCTGTCGCCCACCGAGTCCTTCTTCGTGCGCGAAAACCTCAAGCTGCGCCTGCTGAACGCGCGCCTGGCCCTGCTGTCGCGCAATGAAGCGACCTTCCGCGATGACCTCAACAGTGCGCAGGAAATCCTGCTCAAGTATTTCGACACGCGCGCCCGCAGCACCCAGTCGGCCCAGGCGGCGCTGCGCCAGGTGCAGGCGAACAACCTGACGATCGAGATGCCGACGCTGTCCGAGAGCCTGAACGCGGTGCGCAACTACAAGGCGAAGCAATAAGATGCGGCTCCTTCTCTGGTTAGTCGCCCTGATGGCCGCGGCCATCGGCATCGCCGTGACGGCGCGCTTCAATCCGGGCAACGTGGTGCTGTTCTACCCGCCGCACCGGCTCGACATGTCGCTCAACCTGTTCGTGGTGCTGCTGGTGCTGCTGTTCGCGCTGGTCTACGTCCTGGTGCGGACGCTGAAATCCACCCTCAAGATGCCCGAGCGCGTGGCCGCCTACCGCCAGCGCAAGCGCGAGCGCGAAGGCAACAAGGGTTTGCGCGACGCGCTCAAGGCCCTGTTCGAAGGCCGCTTCGGCCACGCCGAGAAGGCCGCCATGCGCGCCGCCGAGCTGCCGGAGAACGCCGGCCTGGCCGCCCTGATCGGCGCCCGCGCCGCGCACCGCATGCGCGAACCAAGCCGGCGCGACGCCTGGCTGGCCGGTATCGCCCACGACAATGCGCTCAAGACCGCGCGCCTGATGACGGTGACCGAACTGCTGGTCGACGACCACCAGCCGGAAGCCGCGCTCGAGGCGGTCGCCGAACTCAACGCCAGCGGCCAGCGCCACATCCATGCGCTGCAGTGGTCGATGAAGGCCCACCAGCAGGCCCGCAACTGGCCGGAAGTGCTGCGCCTGGTGCGCATCCTGGACAAGCGCAAGGCCCTGCATCCGGCCCTGTCGACGCGCCTGCGCGAGCTGGCCTACGAAGCCTTGCTGGGCGAGCAGGGCCATGACGCCGAATCGATCCGCCGCGTCTGGGCCGGCGTCCCGCCCGCGGACCGCCAGGTGCCCTACATCGCGGCGCGCGCCGCCAACGCCTTCAATGCGCGCGGCCTGCACGACGAAGCACGCGCCATCGCCGAGGACGCGCTCAAGGCGAACTGGGACGAGCGCGTGGTGCGCGCCTACCGCGAAGCGGCCGGGCCCGCCGGCTCGCCTTCGCTGCTGGTGCAGATCGAGCATTGCGAAACCTGGCTCAAGGAGCGTCCGCTGGACGCCGAGCTGGCCCTGACCCTCGGCTCGCTCTGCCTCAGGCAGAAGCTGTGGGGCAAGGCCCAACGCTACCTGGAGCAGGCATTGTCGGACGCCACCGAAGCGGCAATGGTGCGCGAGGCGCACCTGAAGCTGGCCCAGATGCACGAGGCGCTGGGGCAGGAGCAGGAAGCGGCGAATCACTATCGGCAGTGCGCGCTGGCAAGCATTCTCTGAGCCTGCGTCGTCCGCTTTCCGGTTTCGCTATAATGACGCACTTTATTGAAACTTCAGCAACCAAGGAATTCCATGAGCCTGAATAACGTCCCAGCCGGCAAAGACGTGCCGAACGACTTCAACGTCATCATCGAGATCCCGATGAACGCCGACCCGGTCAAGTACGAGGTCGACAAGGACAGCGGCGCGATCTTCGTCGACCGCTTCATGGGTACCGCCATGCACTACCCGTGCAACTACGGCTACGTGCCGCAGACCATCGCCGACGACGGCGACCCGTGCGACGTGCTGGTCATCACCCCGTTCCCGCTGCCGCCGGGCGTGGTGGTGCGCTGCCGCGCGCTGGGCGTGCTGAAGATGACCGACGACGGCGGCGGCGACGCCAAGGTCATCGCGGTGCCGGTCGAGAAGGTCCTGCCGATGTACAAGAAGATCCAGAAGCTGGACGACATCGAAGAACTGCGCCTGCAGCAGATCCAGCACTTCTTCGAGCACTACAAGGACCTTGAGCCGGGCAAGTGGGTCAAGATCGAAGGCTGGGCCGATGCGGAAGCCGCCAAGGCCGAGATCACCAACGGCGTCGAAGCGTTCAAGCGCCTGGGCAAGGAATAAGCTTCGCCCCTGCGGAGAAGCCGGCATCCCTCATGGGGATGCCGGCTTTTTTTTCGTCACTACCAGCCGATATCGCGCAGCAGCGGGAAGCTGAGGTCGCGCGGCGGCTTGACCACATGCCGCAGGTCGGAATTGATCGACGGCTCCATCAGCTGGTTCGGCCTGGCTTCGGTGGTGTAGTGCGACACCGTGGAACCCGGCGAATGAATGCTGGGCGTGTACATCAGGATGCGCCGCTGCCGGTCGGTGCCCGCCAGTTGGGTGCGGTCGATGCCGAAGCTGGCGATGACGCCCGATTTCGTCCGCGAACGCTGCTGCAGCGCGGCCTTGATGCCGACACCGTCGGACAGCGTGATGCGCAGGGACGGAATCCGGATGCTCGGGTCCGTGCCGCTGAGGCCGATGACGTCGCCGGGCACGTTGTCCACCACCAGCATCCCGATGGCGCCGGCCGCCTGCACGTTGCGCGCCTTGGTGACGAAGTCGCAGCTGCCGCGGTCCACCAGGGCGATGTTATTGCGCACCGCCAGGGCGTTGCCGGCATTGAGCGGCGTGCAGGCCAGCCCCGCGCCGTTCGGCTGGTCGACCACCGGCATCAGCTGCCCGCTCACGGGTGCCGCACTGACCGGCGGGCCGAAGGATGCATCGCCGACGTAATAGTCGCCCGTGGCGGCCCCGGCATTGGCGCCGCTGATGTCGAGGTTGGAACGTGGCGCCAGCACGCGCGGCACCGCGGCAGTCACGTTCGGGCCGTTCCAGGACAGGCCGCGCCAGGTGATGGCGGAGATCCGGCGCTGCTCGTCGGTCATGGCCACCCAGGGCATATTGCTGCGGTTGTTCACCAGGAAGTAGTCCCAGATCGAGGGTAGGCCGAAGAACTGCTCGCCGGTACCGTCGTCGGTGAAGGTCTGGAAACCGAGTCCGTGCGCCATTTCATGCAGCAGTACCGTGACCAGGTCGATCTGTCCGTTCGGCCGGTTGTCCAGGCCGAGGTAGAAGGGCGAGCCCGGCAGGCAATCGGGGAACAGGCCGAGCCGTGAGTTGAAGACCGCAATGATGTGCGGGTCTTCCGGCGCCGTCAGGTCTTCGCCCGCCAGCTTGCTGGCCAGCGCCGCAGGATACCAGGTATTGGGGCGCGGGGCATTCTCGAAATCGGTCCAGATTTCGTAGGCGCCGGCGGCGCCGAGGACCGCGCCGCTGGCCGTGCAGGACAGGGGCACGAAGGAGGCGCCGATGCGGATCGTCACGCTGCTGTCGAGCGTGGCGCCCCAGATGTTGGCGGCGCGCTGGAAGGCGATCAGGCGCTGGGCGCCCAGCGTGGTGCCGGTGTTGCCACCGACCGGCGCGGCCGGGGTCGGGTCATTGAAACCTTCGCCCGGGGCGTTCTGGTTGACGATCACGATGGTGGCGGCGGCTTGCGCGGCGCCGGCGCCGGCCAGTGCGGCAGCCAGCACAGCGATGCATACGGCGGCCAGGTGGCGCAGGCGTCTGGTGAGCTCAGCGGCTCTCATGGCGATGCTCCTCGGGTTTGTTGGATGCCGGGTGGGCGGCAGCATGCTTAGCCGCATCTGCTCCGTGGACGCATTGCTCGGCGAGCTTGCCGTCGGCGCCGCGGGTGACGACCGAATACACCATGTGGCGCTGGCCGAGTTTTACCGAACGGCGGCCGCCGGGACCGGTGACCATCTTGGGTGCGGGAGCAGCAGCGGCCGCCGCGGATGCGCTGGTGCCCGGATGGAGGGCCTGAGCTTCCGCCGGGGTCGGCGCGCGCAGTTCGCCGGTATCGGCATCGCGCACGACCACCATGCCTTGCTGCGATGGGGCTGTCGGGGTTTCCTGCGCGGCGCAGGCGGGCAGGGCCAGCGCGGCGAGCGGCAGGAAGAGCATGAATTTATGCGTGAACATGGCATTCTCCTGAAACGGTAAGGGCGCCTAGTCGGAGCAAGGCGCTTGCGCACCCTTGCGCAGCCGGCGGGCGCTTGCCCCGACGGCGCCGAGGCCCGCCAGCAGCATCAGGTAGGTCGAGGGTTCCGGCACGGCCGTCACGACCCTGACGGTGTCGAGCCCGATGTAGTCGAGCGTGGCGGCGTCGCCCAGGTAGCGGAAAGCAAAGCGTCCCTCTCCTTGGACATCGAGACTCGTCGTCCATTGCGCCCATTGGGCGGGAAAGCTGGCGTCGCCGCCGATGGTCAGCAGCAGGGTGTCGAAGCCGTCGGCACTGGTGCCGCTGCCGTAGCTGAAGCGCACCTCGAGCTGGTCGAAGAAGCCGGGTTCGCTGTCGCGGTTGGTGAAGAAGGACAGGGTGGTCAGGCCGTTCAGCGTGAGGGTCGGGGTGATCAGCCAGTTGTCGACCATGCCCAGGCCGTTGGCCGCGCTCAGGTAGTTGGCCCCGGCATAGGAATTGGCTGCGCCGGATTGTGCCGGGAAAATATCGGTATTGCCCTGGAACCAGCTGGTACCGGGCGGCGTGCTGCGGTTGATCTGCGCCCAGTCGGACAGGCTCGCCACGCTGCCGAAGCCTTCGTCGAGCACGACGACGCCGGCCGCGTGGGCAGGTAGCGGCGCCCACGTGGCCGTCGCGACGAGCGCCGCGCCGGCGAGTGAGATGAGACGTTTCATAGTTGCCCTCCAATGCTGAGCCAGAAAGATGGTAGACCGCTCGCGCCTGGCTGACGACGAGGCCATAGTTGTCTTTATGGTATGAGCAAGGAGATAACGAACATTGAGTTTTATTCAATGCGGGTGTGCCGAGGGGCGGCCCGGCTCAAGGGCGGGAAGGGAACTAAAATGAGAACGGCCTCCGCGATGGGAGGCCGTCGAGGTGTTGCAGAGATGCGTGACTTACTTTTGCCGCGCCATGAAACTGCGCAGCCGCAGCTTGCCCACGATCCCGATCGGGAAGAAGTAGATCGACAGGATGAACAGCACCCCCAGCCACAGCATCCAGCGGTCCGGATGCAGGGCCGCCGCCAGCAGCGGGACGCCGGCCAGCGCCTCCGAGCCCGCACCCATCAATCCCTGCAGGTAGTTCTGGGCGATGATGAACAGTGCCGCGCCCACCACCGCACCGTACATCGTGCCCATGCCGCCGATGACGACGATCAGGAGGATGTCGGTCATCACCTTGAAGCCGAGCGAGGTATCGGGACCGACGTAGCGCAGCCAGAAGGCCATCAGGGCGCCGGCCAGCGCCGCCACCAGCGCGGCCAGGCAGTTGGCCCAGATGCGGTAGGTCATGGTGCGATAGCCCAGGGCCTCGGCGCGGAACTCGTTCTCGCGGATCGCCTGCAGCACCCGCCCGAAGGGCGAGTTCACCAGGCGCAGCAGGAACAGGAACAGCAGCAGGCAGCCGAAGAACACCAGGTAGTAGCTGAGCAGCTTGCCGTCGATCGAGCGCCCGAGCACTTCGTTCTCGATCAGCGTGAAGCCGGGCGTCAGCACTTCAGGCACGCTGAAGGTGACGCCGTCCTCGCCGCCGGTAAAGTCGGACAGCTGCGACGCCAGCACCGCGAACGACGAAGCGACGGCCAGCGTGATCATGGCGTAGAAGATGGCGCGCACGCGCAGGGCGAACAGGCCGACCACCAGGGCCAGGGCCAGGGCCAGCAGCAGGGCGATGCCGAGGCCGCCGAGGGCCGCGCTCCAGGTGGCATCGTCGACGCGCGCCAGGCCCAGGCCGACGCCGTAGGCGCCGATGCCGTAGAACATGGTGTGGGCAAAGGAGACGATGCCCGTATAGCCCAGCAGCAGGTCGTAGGACGCCACCAGCACGATGTAGACGCAGATCGTGGCGGCGGTGTTGAGCGGGCGCGCGCCCGTGGTCAGGAAGGGCGCGAAGGCCAGTCCCAGCAGGATGATCAGCAAGACCGCGGAAAGTAGGCGGCTGCGCGGCAGGTCGCCGGAAAGAAGTCGGTGCAGCATCTGGTTCAACCCCGCATTTTCGAGTACAGGCCGGCCGGGCGCCACAGCAGGATCGCGATCATCAGGATGATGTTCGAGACCAGCGCGACCTTCGGCGCCAGGAAGCCGGCATAGTTCGTCACCAGCGCCATCAGGAGCGCGCCGATGAAGCAGCCGCCTACGGAACCGAGGCCGCCGATGATGATGACGATGAAGATCATGACCATGATCTCGCCGCCCATCGCGGCATTCAGGGTCTCCTTGTACAGGCCCCACAGCACGCCGCCCAGGCCGGCCAGCGCCGAGCCGGCCGCGAACACGGTGACGAACAGGCGCTTGATGCGGTAGCCCAGGCTTTCCACCATCTCGCCGTTCTCGACGCCAGCGCGGATGAGCAGGCCGATCTTGCTGCGGTTCAGGGTCAGGAACATGCCGGCGAAGACCACCAGGCCGACCACCACCGCGACCAGGCGGTACTTCTCGATCGCCGCGTCACCCAGGAAGATGGCGCCGCGCAGCGCGGTCGGCAGCGGCAGGGCGATGGTCTCGGCGCCCCAGATCACGTGGATCAGTTGCTCGGCCACGATCATGCCGCCCATCGTGATCAGGATCTGCTTCAGGTGCTGGCCGTAGACCGGCATGATGATCACGCGCTCGAAAGCCCAGCCCATCAGCGCGGTGACCAGCATGGCCACGGTGACTGCCAGCGCCAGCACGCCGAGGTTGATCATCAGCGAATCCATCTCGAGCCAGCCGCGCATCGGGATCAGGACCATGGTGGCGGAGAAGGCGCCGACCGACACGAAGGCGCCGTGGCCGAAGTTCAGCACGCTCATCAGGCCGAAGACGAGGGTCAGACCGCTCGCCATGATGAAGATCATCATGCCCATCGCCAGGCCGGCGACGGTCAGGGTGACCCAGGTGGGGAAGCTGCCGACCAGGGGCAGCATGGCCAGCATCAGCACCGGCACCAGCAGCAGCGGCGCGATGTCGCGCGGCGCGCTGGGCAATTGCGTGTCCTGGGCAAGGGGTAAGGTTGCGCTCATGGCTATTCCTATTGATGTGAATCGAGCGAGAGCCCGAGCAGGCGCTGCTGCAGTTCCTCGTCGCCGGCAAGCTGGGCCATCGATCCGGCATGCACCACGCGGCCGTCATCCATCACGCCGACCGTGTCGCCGAGCGAACGGACGAAGTTGAAGTTCTGTTCGACCAGCAGGATGGTGGTGTTGGTGTCCTTCAGTTCGCGGAAGGCCGCCATCAGGCTGCCGACGATGGCCGGGGCCAGGCCCTTGGTCGGCTCGTCCACCAGCAGCAGCTTGCGCGGTTCGACGATCGCGCGGGCGATCGCCACCATCTGTTTTTGGCCGCCAGACAGGTTGCCGGCCTGGTAGTTCCAGAATTTCTTCAGGGCCGGGAAGAAGCCGCAGATCCAGTCGACCCTGGCCTGGTCCAGCGGGCCGTTGCGGGCGGCGAGATAAAGGTTCTCGCGCACGGTCAGGTCCGAGAACACGGCCATGCTTTCCGGGACGTAGGCGATACCGAGGCGCGCGATGTCGGGCGTGGCCATCTTGCTGATGTCGCGGCCGTCGAACATGATCGCCCCGGCGCTGGCCTTCCACAGGCCCATGATGGTGCGCAGGGTCGTGGTCTTGCCGGCGCCGTTGCGGCCCAGCAGGACGGACAGGCCGCCGCGCGGCACCACCAGGTCCACGCCCTGCAGGATGTGGTACTGGCCGATGTGGGTGTGTACGCCCTTCAATGTGAGCAGCGGTTCGGACGGATCAGGCATGGGCTGCGCTGTGTGCAGATTCGGGTGTTCCAAGATAGGCTTCCTGTACGATCTTCGATTGCATGACTTCAGCGGGCTTGCCGTCCGCGACCAGGGTGCCGTTGTGCAGCACGATGATGCGGTCGGCCAGCGCCCGCACCACGTCCATCTTGTGCTCGACCAGCAGGACGGTCTTGTTGCGCTCGGACTTCACCGCGTGGATCAGGTCGAGCACCACCGGCACTTCGTCCACGCTCATGCCGGCGGTCGGTTCGTCGAACATCATGATGTCCGGCTCCAGCGCCAGCAGGATCGCCACTTCCAGCTTGCGCTGGTCGCCGTGCGAGAGCGTGCGTACCCAGGCGTCGCGCTTGCCGACCAGGGCCACGCGCTCCAGGTAATGCTCGGCGCGCGCGATCAGTTCCTTGTGACTGGACCAGATCGAGAAGAAATTCAGGCCCATGCCGGCGCGGCTCTGCACCGCCAGGCGCACGTTCTCCGCCACCGTCAGGTTCGGGAACAGATTGGTCAGCTGGAAGGCGCGGCCGATCCCGAGCCGGGTGCGGCGCGCGGCGCCGGCACGCGTCACGTCCTGGCCGTTCACGAGCACGCTGCCCGAGCTGGCGGGCAGCTGGCCCGACACCAGGTTGAAGTAGGTGGTCTTGCCGGCCCCGTTGGGACCGACGATGACCGTCAGGGTGCCGGGGTAGAAATCCGCCGTGACCGCGTTCACCGCGACGTGGCCGCCGAAGCGGATCGTCAGGTCGCGGGTGGACAAGGACGGCTGGGTGCTCGGTGTCGTCATGTCAGCGCTTGTTCCGCACCGGCAGCGGCAGTTCGGATGCCGGGATCTCGCGCACCAGCTCCAGCAGGTCCCACTCGTGCTTCTGGTCCTTCTTGATGCGGAAGTGGTACATCGGCTGGATCGCCTGGTGGTCTTCCTTGCGGAAGTTCATCCGGCCTTTCGGGGTGTCGAAGGACAGGCCCTCCATTGCCGCCACCAGCTCGTCGCCGTTCTTTGCATTCGGGGCCTTGCTCAGGGCCGCGTGCACCGCGCCCGCCGCCGCCATGCCGCCGGCGGTGAACATATCGGGCGGCATCTTGAAGCGCTTGGTGTGCTCGGCCACCAGCCAGTCGTTCATCTTGTTCTTCGGGAAGGCGTAGTAATAATAGATCGTGCCTTCGGTGCCGGCGAAGTTCTTCCAGGTCTTCATCACCGGCAGGATGTTGCCGCCGGGAGCCAGCGCGATGCCGAAGCGCTCCGGCTTCATGTCGGCGATCTTGTTCATCGGATTCGGCCCGGCCCAGACGATCTGCAGCACGCGCGGCTGCGGCTTGTCCTTCAGCTTGTCGAACAGGCGCTGGGCCGGCGCGGTGAAGTCGGTGGTGGTGGCGGGGGCATATTCTTCGTGCACGACCACCGCCTTGCTGCCGGTGGTCTTGAGCGCCTCCTTGCCGGCTTCGATGGCGTCGCGGCCGAAGGCGTAGTCCTGGGCCAGGAAGCCCACGCTGCCGCTCTTGAAGGTGCTGGCGGCGGCCAGCGCGTCCTGCATCGAGCTGCGCGCGGTGCGGAAGATGTACTTGTTCCATTTTTCCTGGGTGATCGCGTCGGCCACGGCTGGCTCGACGATCAGCACCTTCTTGTATTCCTTCGCCACCGGCAGCATGGCGATGGCCGAGCCGGACGAGGTGGTGCCGACCGCGATGTCGACCTTGTCGTCGCCGTAGGCTTCGGCCAGCAGGGTGCGGCTCAGGTCGGGCTTGGACTGGTCGTCCTTGACGATGACCTTGATTTTCCGGCCATTGATCTGCATGGTGCCGCCGGTGAGGTATTCGAGACCCATCATGAAGCCGGTCTCGGTTTCCTTGGCGTAGGCTTCGAGCGCGCCGGTCTTGCCGGCGATGAGGGCGATCTTCAGGTCCTTGCCCTGTGCGTACACGGTGGGCGCGGCGCTGACGGCGAAGGCCGCGACGATCGCCACGGCCAGGGGCTTGATCAGGTGGTTCATGGTGGTCTCCTTGTGTTTCTCTTACGGTAGCTTGGACAGGAACTGTCGAATTGCGTCCAGCGCTTCCGGCTCGGTGAGCATGGGCGCATGGCCGACGTTCGGCACTTCCGCGTAATGCAATTCCGGTGCTGCCTTGCGCATCCAGTCGGCCTGTTCCTGCTCGACCAGGTCGGACAGCGCGCCGCGCACCAGCAGGGTAGGGCGGCGCCGCGCCAGCCGGCGGAAGGCCATGCGCGCGGCCAGCGAAGTCGGACGCAGTTTCCCGGTCTGGATCGCGGTCGCGATATTCGGATCGTAACGCAGCGCCAGCTGCCCGTCATCCTTCAGTTCAAACGCGCGGCGCGCCCACTTGCCCCATTCGTCATCCGAATTGGCGGGGAAGGCGCAGGCGTTGATGTCGCGCAGGTAGCTGGCCGCTTCGTCCCAGGAGCCGACCGCGTTGCAGCGGCCCGCATAGCCCGCGATACGTTGCAGGCCGCGCACCGACATCACGGGGCCGATGTCGTTGAGGATGGCGGCGGCAACCAGGTCGAGCCGGCGCGCCGCCAGGGTCATGGTGATCAGGCCGCCCATCGAGGTGCCGACGAAGACCGCGCGCGCCAGCCCCAGCTCGTCCATCAGCCTGACGATGTCGCCGGCGTAGACGTTCGGGTTGTAGTTGTCCGGATTCGGGTCGCGCGCCGAGTGGCCGCGGCCGCGCACGTCGACCGCGATGGTGCGCCGGCCCATGGCGGCCAGGGTCGGGGCCAGTTCGTCGAAGTCGGCGGAATTGCGTGTCAGGCCGTGGATGCAGATGACCGGCAGCCGCGCTCCGGCCGCGGGATCGGCCGGATAGTCGCGCGCGTACAGCGCCAGCCCGTCGCTGCTGGTGTAGCTGATTGGTGTGTAGTTAGACACGCTGGCATGTATCCTGTGAGTCGTTCGGTTCGGCCGCAGCCGTTCGTAGGGCAGCACCCCTCCAGGCCGGCGCCGCGGGGGCGCCGGCCTGGAACTGCTGCCGGGTGCTTCGTGGGTGCTTAGAAGCGGTACTCGAGCGTTGCCGAGACCTGGCGTGGGTTGCCGTAGAACGCGGTCAGGGTGCCTTCGTTGCCCAGGGTCGGGAACAGGTAGCCGCCGGTCTTGTAGTGCTTGTCGCCCAGGTTCTTGCCGTGCAGGCCGACGCGGATCCTGCCGTCGGTACGGGTCCAGACGATGCTCGCGTCATACAGCTTGTACGATTCCTGATCCAGCAGCGACGCGGTTTCGAACTGCGCGGTCGCGCCCTTGTACGAGGCACTGCCGATCAGCGAGAGCTTGCCGCCATGGCCCATCACCGGCATCGGGATGTCGTAGTTGAAGCGCAGGTTGGCCGAGTTCTTCGGGGTGTTCTGGAAGCGACGCTGGCCTGCCAGGTTCACGCCCGCCGCGAAGTACTCCTTGTACTCGGCATCGATGTAGCTGTACATACCAGCGACCATGAAGTTCGGGCTCAGGTTGGCGATGGCTTCCAGTTCGGCGCCCTTGATCTTGGCCTTGCCGGCATTGGTGGTCACGCCGGCGAAGCTGTCGTCCTTGCCGTCGCCATTGGTGTCGATCGCCACCGAGCCCGGGATCTGCACGTCCTGGTAGTCGCTGTAGAACACCGCCGCGTTGGTGGTGATGCGGCCGCCGTTGAAGGCCGACTTCAGGCCCAGTTCGTAGGTCTCGATGATTTCCGGCTCATAGCCGCGCTGCGCGACCGCCAGCGGGATGCGGCTGCCGACCATGTTCAGGCGCGGTTCGAAGCCGCCGCCCTTGAAGCCTTCGGAGTAGGACGCGTACACGTTGTGGTCCGAGTTCAGCTTGTAGTTGACGGCCACGCGCGGGGTGAACTTCTTGTCCTTGCGCTTCAGCAGGCCGCCACGCAGGTCGGTATCGGTGCGGAACAGGACGGCGCCCGGGTTGCCCAGGCCCGGCGAACCGTTCAGGCCGAGGTAGATCTGGCGCAGCACTTCGGCCTCGCGCTCGTCGACGGTGTAGCGGCCGCCCAGCGAGACGCTGAAGGCGTCGGTGACGCTGTAGCTGCCGTCGGCGTAGATGGCCCAGGCCTTGGTGTCGATGTCGCCCATCGTAAAGGTCGAGGTCGGGACCGCGCCGCCGAGGATGGTGTCGAACTTGTTGAAGGCGTTGGCATCGATGTAGTAGATGCCGGCCACGCCCTGCAGGCGATCGCCCGAGTAGGTGAGATTGAATTCCTGGCTGAACTGCTTGTTGGTGTACAGGGCCGGCACGTGCATGTCGGTCACGCCCAGCGAGTCGAAGTCGATCGGCGCGTAGGACTTGTCCTTGCGCGAGGCCGTGATCGATTTCACCGACCATTCGTTGTTGAGGGTGTATTCGATGGTGGCCGAGACGCCGTGCGCCTTGACTTCCTGGTCCTGGCCCAGCGCCTGCATCAGGTTGGCGCGGGTGTCGAAGACCTTGCTCAGGATTGGCGCGCCGCTGGTGCGGCCGACGATCAGGCGGTGGCCGTTCTTCGGGCTGGAATCGTCCTGGGTGATGTCGCCGGCGATGCGGATGAACAGGTCCTGGGTCGGGGTGAACTCGGCCGACAGGCGCGCCGCGGTGACATCCTTGTCGTAGTTCTCGCCGCCGGTGGTGAGGTTCTTGCCGAAGCCGTCGCGCTTGAAGCGGGCGAAGGTGCCGCCGATGCGGGCGGTTTCCGAGATCGGGGTGCTGGCGGTGGCGACGATTTCCTTCTGGCCGTATTCGCCGATGGTGGCGCGCAGGCGTGCCTCGGTCTGCGGCGCCAGCTTGCGGGTGACGTACTTGACGGCGCCGCCGATGGTGTTGCGGCCGTACAGGGTGCCCTGCGGGCCGCGCAGCACTTCGATGCGTTCGACGTCGTAGATGTCGGCCACCGCGGCTTGCGGGCGGGCCAGGTAGATGTCGTCGACGTAGATGCCGACGCCCGATTCGAAGCCGGCCAGCGGGTCGGCCTGGCCGACGCCGCGGATGAAGGCGGTCAGGGTCGAGTTGGTGGCGCGCGAGGCCTTGAGGGTGGTGTTCGGCAGGGCGACGGCGAGGGCGGTAATGTCCGGCACGGCCGCTTTCGACAGCTGGTCGGCGCTGAAGGCGGTGACCGAGACCGGCACGTCCTGCAGGGTTTCCTCGCGGCGGCGGGCGGTCACGACCACCTTGTTGACGCCTTCTTCGGCATTCGCCACCGGCGGAGCGCCGGTCGCTTCCTGGGCGTAGGCCACGTTACCACCCGACAGGACGAGCAGGGCCACGGCCGACTGGATTGCAGGGTTCAGCAGTTTCAGTTTGTTCTTGGTCAAACGCATTCTTGTCTCCTAATTTTTGGTAGCGGCCTGCGTTCAGGTTTTCGCATGGTCAGCAGTGTGCCTCGGTTAAGTTTGGTTAGATAGTCAACAATCGCCCACCCCTTTGTGCAAAAATGCACAGCTTGCTGCACTGCCGCTGTGCGTGTCCTGACGGGGGAGGAAAGTGGCAATGCACCGTTTGTGCGCTGCCGCATTGAAAAAGCTTCAAATGATTGCAGGGGGAATGTGCACTGGTGCACAATATGTGATCTTGATATTGAACAATGCCCCGATGAATACGCTGCCCGAGTGGACCGACCTGCGTTTCTTCCTGGAGCTGGCGCGCGCCGGCACCCTGTCGGGCGCTTCGCGCCGGCTGGAAGTGGAGCACACGACCGTGGCGCGCCGCATCGACCGCCTCGAGGCGCAGCTCGGCTCGACCCTGTTCGACCGTTCGCGCGAAGGCTATGAACTGACCGAGGTCGGGCAGGCACTGCTGCCGCATGCCGAGGCGATGGAGGGCGCGGCGCTGGCCGCGGCCGAGCAGATCGGCGGGGCCGAGGTCGCCGCGCACGGCGTGGTGCGGCTCGGCGTGCCGGAAGTGTTCGGGGTGCGGGTGGTGGCGCCGCTGCTGGCCACGCTGCTGGAGCAGAACCCCGACCTCTCGATCGACCTGCTGGCCCTGCCCAGCTTCGCCAACCTGGCCAACCGCGAGGCCGATCTCGGCGTCACCATGGACGCCCCGACCACCGGCCGCTACATGGTGACCCGGCTGGCCTCCTTCCACTTCTACCTGTATGCTTCGCCGGACTACCTGGCCAGGCGCCCGCCGATCCGCACCCAGGCCGACCTGGCCGGCCATGACTTCGTCGATTACGTCCAGGACCGGCTGGCCAGCCGCGAGCTGTCCTACCTGAACGAACTGGGCTTCACGCCGCGCCGGCGCATGTGCTGCTCGGGCATGACCGCCCAGCTCGAGGCAGCCTCGCTGGGCATGGGTTTGATGATGGCTCCGCCGTATGCGGTGCCGGACAATGGCCGGCTGGTGCGGGTGCTGCCCGGCTTCCAGGCCGAGCGCGCCTTCTGGCTGGCGGCGCCGACCGACCTGTACCGGCTGCGGCGGGTCAAGATCGTGTGGGACCTGCTGCGCGAATGCGCGGAAAGCCACCCCGACCTGTTCGTGCAGGGCGACACCATGCAAGCAGTCCGGAGGCTGGCATGATCAACCGCATCAGCGACGACATCACTTTCCGCAAGCTCGAGATCCTGCTCGCCTATATGGAAGGCGGCAACCTGAACGCGGCCGCGCGCATGCTCGACATCAGCGCGGTGAGCGTGCACCGGGCCCTGCATTCGCTGGAAGAGGCGATGAGCTGCCAGCTGTTCAGCCTGCAGGGGCGCAACCTGATCCCGAACGAGGCGGCCCAGGTGCTGGCCGGCGTCAGCCGCGACGTGATCCGGCTGATGGCGGACGGGATCGCCGCCACCCGCTCGGCGGCCGGCTATTCGGCCGACCACCTCAAGATCGGCTCGCTGTATTCGCTGACCACCGGGATCATCCCGAACGTCATCATCGGCATCAAGCTGCGCAAGCAGGAACTCGAGACCGAACTGGTGCTCGGCTCGAACGACGACCTGCTGCACAAGCTCAAGCAGAATGCGATCGACGCCGCCCTGATCGCCGTGCCCGACCCGGATCCGGACGTCGAATCGATCCCGCTGTTCGAGGACGAGGTGTTCTTCGCCGCGCCGAGCGGTTCGCCTTATGCCGGCATGAGCGAGGTCGACCTGCGCGAGTGCGCCAATGAAAAATTCGTCTGCCTGCGCGACGGTTTCGTCACCTTCAGCGGCTTCCAGGAAGCCTTCCGCATCGCCGGCTTCGCGCCCAGCATCGTGACCCGGGTGGGCGACATCTTCTCGCTGATGAACCTGGTGGCGGCGGGCATCGGCTACACCCTGCTGCCGGGCCGGGTGCGCGATGCCTTCGGCGACAAGGTGCAGCTGATCCCCCTGAAGCCCGACTACCGCATGCGCCAGACCATCGGCCTGAGCTTCCTGCGCGTGCGCGAACGCGACCCGAATTTGCTGGCCCTTGCCGCCGTATGCCGCATGCTCAAGCACGGGCCCGCTTGAGCCCCGATGGTTTACGTTTACCGCGAATAGTTCCGCTGAAAGTAAACATCGCACGGCGAGCCTAATTGATCGCATCCGGATTCAGGGCTACCTTTACGTCTCACACTACATAATAAAAGAGCATGCCCGGCACGGCGGTCCACCGGCGGCAGGGCATGCATTCGGAGACGTATCACCAGCGGTTCCGCTCCAAGCCGGAGCCGCGCCTTGAAGGAGCAAGCCCGTGTCCTCTCACATGATCGCAATCTGCGTACTGGCCTTGATGTTCGTCCTGGCCACCGCGCTGCCCATCAACATGGGCGTCATCGCCTTCGTCGGCGCCTTCCTCGTCGGCTCTGTCGTCGCCGGCATGCAGGCCAAGGCCATCATGGCCGGTTTTCCCGCCGAACTGTTCCTGACCCTGGTCGGGATCACCTTCCTGTTTGCCCAGGCCCAGAACAACGGCACCATCGACTGGCTGGTCCGGCTCGCGGTGCGCGGCGTGGGCGGGCGCATCGCCGCCATTCCGTGGGTGATGTTCGCCATCACCGCGCTGCTGACCTCGGTCGGCGCGGTCAGCCCGGCGGCGGTGGCGATCATCGCCCCGATCGCGCTCGGCTTCGCCGCCAAGTACAACATCAATCCCCTGATGATGGGGATGATGGTGGTCCACGGCGCCCAGGGCGGCGGCTTCTCGCCGATCAGCATCTACGGCGGCATCACCAACAAGGTGGTGCTGGAGGCCGGGCTGCCGATCTCCCCACTGACCACCGCCTTCACCAGCCTGGGCGTCAACCTGGCCGTCTCGGCGCTGCTGTTCTTCGCCTTCGGCGGCATGAAGCTGATGCGCCAGCATGCGCCGAAATCGGGCTCCTTCGAGGGCATGCCGGTACCGCCCTTCGGTGCCCAGGTGGCGGTCGCGGCACAGGGTCCGCAAATCTATGGCGATGCCGAGAACGAAGCGGCCAGCGAAGAGCGGCTGACCGCCCAGCGCTCCAGTGCCGCGCTGAACGGAACCGGCGCCGCCGGGGGCGCGGTGGGGGCGGGCGCGGTTGCGGGCCTGCCCAAGACCGGTCTGAACGAAGGCCCGACCTTCCACCAGGTCTTCACCGTGGTCGGCCTGATCGCCCTGGCCGTGCTGACCCTGCTGTACAAGCTCGACATCGGCTTCGTCGCCATCAGTATCGGCCTCCTGATCTCGATCCTGTCGCCGCAGGTGCAGAAGCGCGCCATCGGCCAGGTGTCCTGGCCCGAGATCATGCTGATCGTCGGCGTCAGCACCTATGTCGGCGTGATGCAGAAGATGGGCACCATCACCTGGGTCGGCGATAGCGTCGCCAGCCTGAGCTCGCCGCTGATGGTGGCCTTGCTGCTGCTGTTCGTGGGCGCCATCGTGTCGGCCTTCGCTTCCTCGACGGCGGTGCTGGGCTCCCTGATCCCGCTGGCCGTGCCTTTCCTGGCCTCCGGCACCGGCGTCGACCCGATCGGCTTCATCGCCGCGATGGCGGTCGCGTCCACCATCGTCGACGTCAGCCCGTTCTCGACCAATGGCGCGCTGGTGCTGGCCAGTGCCCAGCACATCGACCGCGACGTATTCCTGCGCCAGTTGATGATCTATGGCGGTATCGTCACCCTGGTCGCGCCGGTCGTGGTGTGGCTGCTGTTCGTGGTGATGTAAGTTTCAAGGAGAAGACATGAATGAAGTCGAAGGCCGCTGGAGCACCCAGCAACGCAACCGCGGCGAGCGCCTGGCACGCGCCCAGGCGGCGCTCGGCCCGGCCCTGAACGGCAAGGTAGTGGCGGCGACGCACATCGTCGAACTGCTGCACGCGGTGCTGGAACCGGGCGACCGGGTCTGCCTGGAAGGGAACAACCAGAAGCAGGCCGATTTCCTCGGCAAGGCCCTCACCAGGCTCGACCCGAGCCGCGTGAACAATCTGCACATGCTGCTGTCGGTGCTGTCGCTGCCCGAGCACCTCGACGTGTTCGAGAAGGGCATCGGATCGCGCCTCGACTTCTCCTTCTCCGGGCCGCAGGCCGGGCGCCTGGCCAAGCTGGCCCAGTCGGGCAAGCTGAACATCGGGGCGATCCACACCTACCTGGAGCTGTTCGCACGCTACTTCGTCGACCTGACCCCGCGCGTGGCGCTGGTGGCGGCCGAGATGGCCGACCGCGAGGGCAATTTGTACACCGGCCCGAACACCGAGGACACGCCCGCCATCGTCGAGGCCACCGCCTTCAAGAGCGGCATCGTGATCGCCCAGGTCAACCAGGTGGTCGACAAGCTGCCGCGGGTCGACATCCCGTCCGGCTGGGTCGAGTACGTGGTGCAGTCGCCCACGCCGTACTACATCGAGCCGCTGTTCACGCGCGACCCGGCCCAGATCTCCGAGATCCAGGTGCTCATGGCGATGATGGCGATCAAGGGCATCTATGCGGAATACGAAGTCGAGCGCCTGAACCACGGCATCGGCTTCGACACCGCCGCCATCGAACTGCTGCTGCCGACCTATGCCGCCTCGCTCGGCCTGAAGGGCAAGATCGCCCGCCACTGGGCGCTGAATCCGCACCCGGCCCTGATCCCGGCGATCGAGGCCGGTTTCGTCGAGTCCGTGCATTCCTTCGGCTCCGAGCTGGGCATGGAGAACTACATCCGCGCCCGTCCCGACGTCTTCTTCGTCGGCCCGGACGGCTCGATGCGCAGCAACCGCGCCTTCTCCCAGGCCGCCGGCCACTATGCCTGCGACATGTTCATCGGCTCGACCCTGCAGATCGATTTGCAGGGCAACTCCTCGACCGCGACCCTGGGCCGCATCTCCGGCTTCGGCGGCGCGCCGAACATGGGCGCCGATGCGCGTGGACGGCGTCACCCGAGCGCGGCCTGGCTCAAGGCCGGCCGCCAGGCGCGCGAAGGGCGCAACACCATCCCGCGCGGACAGAAGCTGGTGGTGCAGATGGTCGAGACCTTCCGCGAACACATGGCGCCGGCCTTCGTCGAACGGCTGGACGCCTGGCAGCTGGCCGAGCAGGCCGGCATGGCGATCCCGCCGGTGATGATCTACGGCGACGACGTCACCCACATCCTCACCGAAGAGGGCATCGCCAACCTGCTGCTGTGCCGCAGCGACGAAGAGCGCGAACAGGCGATCCGCGGCGTGGCCGGCTATACGCCGGTGGGCATGGGCCGCGACAAGCGCATGGTGGAGAACCTGCGCGACCGCGGCGTCATCCGCCGCGCCGAAGACCTCGGCATCGACAAGCGCATGGCCACGCGCGACCTGCTGGCCGCCAAGAACATGAAAGGCCTGGTGCGCGCATCCGGCGGGCTGTACGATCCGCCGAAACGCTTCAGGAACTGGTAAGGAGTCCTATGGAAACGCTTCAATACAGGTTCGAGGGGGGCACCCGGCCCCTGGCCGGCATGCCCCAGCTGGTCGGCGTGGTCGGCTCGGGCAACCTCGAGATCCTGATCGAGCCGGCGCAACTGAACGGCGCCTGCGACATCGAAGTCCGCACCGCCGCCGTCGGCTTCGGCGCCACCTGGCAGGCCGTGATGGCCGACTTCCATCAGCGCTGGAGCCTGGCGGACGCGCGCATCTGCATCAACGACATGGGCGCCACGCCGGCCGTGGTCAGCCTGCGCCTCGACCAGGCGGTCGAGTCGCTGACGGGAGGATTGCCATGAGCAGCTACCAGGAACTGACGGCGCGCCAGCGCATTCCGGCCATCTTCGATGCCGGCAGCTTCGAGGAATTCCTGCCGCCCAGTGCCCGCATCGCCAGCCCGCACCTGGCCCAGCTCGACGCGCCGGTGTCCTTCGACGACGGCGTGGTCGTCGGGCGCGCCCGCCTGGACGGGCGGCTGGTGTTCGGTGCGGCCCAGGAGGGCGGCTTCATGGGCGGCGCGGTGGGCGAAGTGCACGGCGCCAAGCTGGTCGGCATGCTGCGGCGCGCGGTCGATGAACAGGCCGATGCGGTGCTGCTGCTGCTCGAATCGGGCGGGGTGCGCCTGCACGAGGCGAATGCCGGCCTGATCGCGGTGTCGGAAGTGATGCGCGCCATGCTGGACGCGCGCGAAGCCGGCATCCCGGTGGTGGCGATCGTCGGCGGCGCCAACGGCTGCTTCGGCGGCATGGGCATCTCGGCGCGCTGCGCCAACACGGTGATCATGTCGGAAGAGGGGCGGTTGGCGATGTCCGGCCCCGAAGTGATCGAGACCGCCAGCGGCGTCGAAGAATTCGACTCGCGCGACCGCGCCCTCGTCTGGCGCACCACCGGCGGCAAGCACCGCTACCTGATGGGCGACTGCCAGGTGCTGGTGCCCGACGACACGGCGGCCTTCCGCGCCGCCGCCATCCAGGCGATCGACGCGATCAGCACTTCAGGTGCACAGCTGACACTCGAGGACCTGCTGGCCGAACAGGACATGCTGGCGCGCCGCATTGACCTCGCCGAGGACTTGGCCGAACCGGTCGAGATCTGGACCAAGCTCGGCATTCCTGACGCAGCCAGCGTGCCGATGCTCGACGCCGACGCCTTCCTGGAACTGGCGGCGCGGCACCGCATGGAACAGCGCAAGGGAGAACGATGATGGAATGGCAGACACTGGCAGCGCAGCTGTTCCCGGGTGGTTTCGAGATCGGCGAGCGCGACAATTTCCTGTCCGGCAGTGCCCAGGTCGCGGGCCGGACGGTCGACGTGATCGGCACCACCGGCCACGTCCCGATCGGCATCGAGATCGCGCTGGCCCAGGCCCGGGCGATCCTCAAGACGGTGCAGGACCATCCGGGCCGCCCGATCCTGATCCTGGTCGACACGGTCGGCCAGCGCCTGCGCCACCGCGACGAGATGTTGGGCATCAACAGCTACATGGCCCATCTCGGCAAGTGCGTCGACCTGGCGCGGCGCAAGGGACATACCGTGGTCGGCCTGGTGTACGACCAGGCCCTGTCGGGCGGCTTCATCACCAGCGGCCTGATCGCCAGCGCCTGCTTCGCACTGCCGCAGGCGACGATCCGCGTGATGGGCCTGCCGGCGATGGCGCGCATCACCAAGGTGCCGGAGGAGCGCCTGACTGAGCTGGCCAAGGACAACCCGGTGTTCGCGCCGGGGCCGGAGAACTACCTGCGCATGGGCGGCCTGCACGGCATCTGGGAGCAGGATCTCGCGGGCGAGCTGGCGCGCGCGCTCGAGGCCAGCCCGGTGGAGGACCTGCGCATGGCGCTGGGCCGCGAACGCGGCGGGCGCCTGATGGCGCAGCCGGTCGCGGAAGCGGTCAGGACGGGCAGCCATGTTCGCCCGGCATGATCTGGTCTGGCTGAGCAGCCGCGGCTGGGAGCGGGTGCGCGCCGCCGCGCCGCTGGAAGCGGTCGACGCGCTCGACCTGTGGCGCGACGGCGGCTGGCCGGCGGTCGTTCGGCGCGCGGAGACCGATCTCCTGCCTGGCGAGGTGGCGGTCGGCTTCGCGCTGCCGCCGCGCCGCAGCGCGGCCGGTGCGAGAGTAAATGGAGAAGGCAAGGGCGGCAAACTGCGGGTCGGATGCCGCGTCGACCTGTCCGACGTCACGCGCCGCACCCGTGCCTTGCCGCTGGTGGGCGCACTCGATGCGGTGCCGCCGGAATGGCATGAAGCGCTGGCGGCGCTCGAACGCGAGGCCGCCGCAGCCGGCATCGGACTGGCCGTGTATGGCTCCGTGGCGCTGGAGGCGCTCACCGGCCAGCCCTACCTGACGCCGGCATCGGACATCGACCTGCTGCTGCAACCCCTGAGCCGCGCGCAGCTGATGGCGGGCCTGGATCTGCTGGCCCGGCATGCGGCCGTGCTGCCGCTCGACGGTGAAGTGGTGTTCGCGGACGGGCGTGCCGTGGCCTGGAAAGAACTGCGCGCCGCCTTCGACAGCGCGGCGGGTACCCGGGTGCTGGCGAAGGGCCTGGAGCGCATCGCCCTGGTCACGCCGGACGAACTGATTGCGACGCTGGAGGGACAGGCATGGCTGAACTGACTGCATTGCGCCCGGCTGTGCGCCCAGGCAGGCGCCAGGCCCCGGCCCAGGCGGCATCCGTGCCTGCTGCCGACATGCCGTTCTGCCGCCAGCTGGCCCGTCTCGCGGTGCGCAGCCTGTATGCGGAACTGGTGCTGTACCCGAAGCCGGGGCTGGTGTCGCTGGTCGACAACGGCAGCCATGCGGACATGGATGCGGCCACCTTCATGCGCAGCATGTTCGCGCTGCGCCGCTACTTCTTCGACATCGCCCGCGCCGGCATGGAGGACGCGCCTTTCCACGTGCTCAAGGGCCTGGGCATCGACGCGGAAGCGCGGATGATGCGCGCCACGGGCGGCATCAATACCCACCGCGGCGCCATCTTCTGCCTCGGCCTGCTGTGTGCGGCGATCGGCCGCTGCCGGGCCAAGGGAACTGTCTTGCGGCCTGCCGCGATCCAGGCCACCTTATTGATTTGCTGGGGCCGGGAGCTCGGCGCGCACAGCGGCGACGTGGACGTGCAGTCGCACGGCACGGAAGCACGCGAGCGCTATGCCGCCAGCGGCGCGCGCGAGGAAGGCGCGCGCGGCTTCCCGTCCGTGTTCGGCATCGGCCTGCCGGCCCTGCGCCGCGCCCTGGCGGCAGGCCTCGGCCTGCGCCGCGCCCGCATCGATGCGCTGTTCGCCCTGATGGCCCACATCAGCGACACCAACGTCTACCACCGCGGCGGCCCTGAAGGCGCGCAGGCAGTGCGGCGCCAGGCACGCGCCTTCATTGCGCGCGGCGGCAGCGCGGCGCCTGACTGGGAGGAGCGCGCGCTGGCCTGCCACCGCAGCTTTGTCGCGGCGCGCCTGTCGCCGGGCGGCGCGGCCGACCTGCTGGGCGCCGTGTGCCTGCTGCAGTCGGTGTGCGGAGGGCTGGAATAGCATGGCCGGCCGGCTCGTGATCCTGTGTCCCGGCCAGGGCGCCCAGCACCCGGCCATGTTCGACATGGCGCGCAGCGATCCAGCGGCAAGCCGGATACTCGACCGGTGCTTCGACGATCCCGTGCTCGCGGGGCCGCTCGGCGCCGCACTGGAAGGAGCGGAGCGCTTCGCCAACCGCGTGGCCCAGCCCTCGATCGTGGCGGCCACGCTGGCGATGTGGACCGCGCTGGGCGAGCTGCCTTCTCCGCCCGCGCTGGTGGCCGGCTACAGCATTGGCGAACTTTCCGCCTACGGCGTCGCCGGTGCGCTCGATCCTCTCGACGCGATTCGGCTGGCCGCCGAGCGCGCGCGCATGATGGACGCCTGCCTGGCGGACGGGCCGCGCCAGGGCATGGTGGCGCTGTCCGGTTTGCCTCTCGGGACCGTGGAAACGCTGCTGCAGCGCTTCGGCTTCCACCCGGCGATCCTCAACGGCGACGACGCCCTGGTGGCTGGCGGACCTGCCGCAGAAGCTGAAGGACTCGCGCAGGCCGCGGCCGCGGCGGGTGGCAAGGCGACCGTGCTGCCGGTCGAGGTGGCCTCGCATACGCCCTTGCTGCGGGGCGCGGTGGCGCCATTCGCGGCGCTGCTGGCGGACCAGCATTGGTCCGCCTTCAGTTTCCCGGTCTTGTCCGGTATCTCGGCCGAACCCGTGCACGATGCCGCGCGGGCGATGGCAGACTTGCCACGTCAGATCGCCGAGCCGATCCGCTGGAAGGACTGCATGGACGCCTGCGCCGAAGCCGGCGCGACGGTCGCGCTCGAGCTCGGCCCGGGCGCAGCGCTGTCGCGCATGTTGCAGGCGCGCCACCCGCAGATCGCTTGCCGTTCCGTTGCCGAATTCCGTACGCTGGACGGGATACGCTCTTGGCTAGGGAGGCAGCTCGAATAACATTCACCGGACGCATGTCTGGTATTGCAGATGGGAATTGGAAATTCACCCGACTCGCCTATATAACGGTGTCATGGGATCGCATTGCGATCTGAACCGTTACAAGGAGTCGCACATGAAGAATTTCCTGAACACCGCCAGCCGCGTACTGCTGGCCGCCGCCAACAGCCGCGCCATCAACGTCCTGCGCAAGCAGGCTGAGCTCGCCAAGCCTTTCCACGTCGAGTTCCGCTCGAACGCGGGCGGCTGGAACTAAGCCACATTCATCTGTATTGCCGCCACCTTGGCGTGGCTGGAATGAAAAGGGCCGGATTCGTGACAAGCGAATCCGGCCCTTTGTCTTGATGGGCTCCGCGTGAGAATTGGTGATGAAAAAAGCAAGCATGCCATCTATACTCGTTCGCCTGAAACCAGCAAGAATAGAGGAGAGCGCGAATAGGATGGACCACCTGATCCGACACTTCCAGCCGGCTGACCGCGACGCCGTCAACCGCGTGGCGCGCGCCGCGTTCGAACAATATGCGCACGACTACCAGGACTGGCCCACGTTCAGCGAGCGCCTCGCGCGCATGGCGGACCTCGCCGGCCAGGCTGACCTGATTGTGGCCGAGATCGCGGGGGAGGTAGCCGGCGCGGTCGTGCATGTCGGACCGGGCAAGCCCAGAAGTCCGATCTTTCCCGACGACTGGTCGCTCATCCGCATGCTGGTGGTGGACCCTGCCCATCGTGGCCGCGGCATCGGGCCGCAACTGGTCGCCGCCTGCCTGCGCTGCGCCATCCGCGACGGCGCGCCGGCAGTCGGCCTGCACACCAGTCCCATCATGGCGCCGGCGCTGCGCCTCTACACCCGCCTGGGCTTCACGCGCGACCGCGACCTCGACCCGATCCACGGCGTGCCCTATGGCCGCTACGTGCTGCCGGCCGGTGGCCTGCAGGCAGCGCTCAGCCAGTTGTCGGACTAGTGGAGCGGAAGGGGTTGCGCTCGTTCAGTTCATCCAGGTAGTCGTCGATCCCGCCCTTCTCGCGCTCCAGGAAGCGTTCGATCGCATCGGCGAAGGAAGGATGCGCGAGCCAGTGCGCCGACCAGGTGCGGGTCGGCAGGAAGCCGCGCGCCATCTTGTGTTCGCCCTGGGCGCCGCCCTCGAAGGCTTCGATGCCCTGTTCGATGCAGAACTCGAGCGGCTGGTAGTAGGCTGCCTCGAAATGCAGGCAAGGCACGTGTTCCAGTTCGCCCCAGTAGCGCCCAAACAGCGTGGTCTCGTTGTGGATCACCAGCGAGGCCGCGATGTCGCGCCCCTCGCGCGAGGCGATGACGAGCAGGATGTTGTCCGGCATGGCAGCGCCGATGCGCCGGAAGAAATCCAGGTTCAGGTAGGGCGTCGAGTAATGCGCCTGGTAGGTATGGCGGTAGCAGCGGTTGAACAGCACCCAGTCGCTGTCCAGGGCATCGCGCCCACGCACGCGGCGTAGCGTGACGCCGGCCTCGCGCACCTTCCTGCGCTCGGCGCGGATGTTCTTGCGCTTCTTCTGTTCGAGCGTCGCCAGGAACTCGTCGAAGCTGCCATAGCCCTGGTTCAGCCAGTGGAACTGGACGCCGCTGCGCAGCATGAAGCCGGCGTCCCGCAGCTGGAAGGCATGTTCCTCGGGCGGGAACAGCACGTGGGACGAGGACACATCGGCCGCGGCTTGCGTGGCCACCAGCACCTCGATCAGCGCCGCCCGCGCGGCGGCGTCGACCGCCATCAGGCGCGGCCCCGCGACCGGCGTGAAAGGGATCGCGGACAGCAGCTTGGGGTAGTAGTCGAGGCCATGCCGCTGATAGGCATCGGCCCAGGCCCAGTCGAACACGTACTCGCCATAGGAGTGGCCCTTGACGTAGAGGGGCAGGGCGGCGGCGAGCTCCTCGCCGTCGTACAGAACGATGTACTGCGGCTGCCAGCCCGTTTCCGGCGCCGCGCTGCCGGATTCGTGCAGCGCGTGCAGGAAGGCGTAGGACAGGAAGGGAGTCGGATTGTCCTGCGCGTTCACCAGGCCGTCCCAGTGCTCCCTGCCAATCTCGGACAGAGAGGAAACGATATGCGTGCGATAATTCAAAATGTCTTCCGTCGCTAAAAAGATCTACCCATGAACCAGCGATTCTTCAACCTCTACACTCACCACTTCGCCCGCGTCGCGGTGGCCATCCCGCGCTGCCGCATCGCCGACCCGGCCTTCAACGTCGAGCAGACCCTGGCCCTGGCGCGCCAGGCCGCCGACGGCGGCGCGGTACTGGTGGCCTTTCCGGAGCTGGGCATCTCGGCCTACAGCTGCGACGACCTGTTCCACCAGCGTGCCCTGCTCGACGCCTGCCTCGACGGCCTGGCCAGGATCATCGAGGCCTCCACAGCCTTGCCGCTGGCGCTGGTCGTCGGCCTGCCGCTGAAGGTCAACCACCAGCTCTTCAATTGCGCCGTGGTGGTGGCGAATGGCCGCGTGCTGGGCGTGGTGCCCAAGAGTTTCCTGCCTAATTATGGCGAGTTTTACGAATCCCGGCAGTTCAGTGCGGCCGATTGCGCAGCGGTCGACCAGATCGAGCTGTTCGGCGCCACCGTGCCCTTCGGTCCGGCCCTGCTGTTCGAGATCGAGAACCTGCCGCTGTTCCGCTTCCACGTCGAGATCTGCGAAGACGTCTGGGTGCCGATTCCGCCGTCCTCGTTTGCCGCCATGGCCGGCGCCACGGTGCTGGTCAACCTGTCGGCCTCGAACGTCGTCGTGGGCAAGAGCGGTTATCGCCACCAGCTGGTCAGCCAGCAGTCGGCGCGCTGCCTGGCGGCCTACCTGTACACCTCGGCCGGCCGCGGCGAATCGACCAACGACATGGCCTGGGACGGCCAGTCGCTGATCTATGAAAAGGGCGAGCTGCTGGCCGAGTCGGAACGCTTCAGCGACGACTCGCACGTGATCTTTGCCGACGTCGACCTCGACCGCCTGTCGAACGAGCGCATGCACGCCACCACCTTCGCCCAGTCGGTGCGCCGCCACGCGGACGAGGTGTCGAAGTTCCGCCTGGTGCAGTTCCAGCTCGCGCTGCCGCTTGAACGTGACATGCCGCTGGCGCGCACGGTCGAGCGCTTCCCCTACGTGCCGGCCGACGCCGCGCGCCGCGACGAGCGCTGCCTTGAGGTCTATAACATCCAGGTGCAGGCCCTGATCCAGCGCCTGTCGAGCACCGGCATCAAGAAAGTCGTCATCGGCGTCTCTGGCGGGCTGGACTCGACCCATGCGCTGCTGGTCTGCGCCAGGGCCATGGACCGCCTCGGCCTGCCGCGCACGAATATCCTCGCCTATACGATGCCGGGCTTCGCCACCAGTGAGCGTACGCTCAAGCAAGCGAACGACCTGATGGCAGTCGTGGGCTGCAGCGCCCAGCTGATCGACATCCGCCCGAGCTGCATCCAGATGCTGAAGGACCTCGGCCATCCCTACGTGGAGGGCAAGGCGGAATACGACATCACCTTCGAGAACGTGCAGGCGGGCGAGCGCACCAACCACCTGTTCCGCCTCGCGAACTTCCACAACGCGATCGTGATCGGCACCGGCGACCTGTCCGAGCTGGCCCTGGGCTGGTGCACCTACGGCGTGGGCGACCACATGTCGCACTACAACGTCAACGCCAGCGTGCCCAAGACCCTGATCTCCTACCTGGTGCGCTGGGTGGCGGAGACCGGCGCGGTGGTGGAGAATGGCGCCGAGGTGCTGCTGAAGATCCTCGACACCGAGATCAGCCCCGAGCTGGTGCCGGGCGCGGACAAGGACGGCAAGCCGGCCCAGATCACCGAGAACACCATCGGCCCCTACGAGCTGCAGGATTTTAATTTGTACTACACGCTGCGCTACGGCTTCAAGCCGAGCAAGGTGGCCTTCCTCTCCTGGAGTGCCTGGCACGACCGCGAGCAGGGCAGGTGGCCGAATGCGGCAAACGTGCGCAACCAGTACGAGCTGGCTGCGATCAAGAAGAACCTGGGCATCTTCCTGTGGCGCTTCTTCAAGACCAGCCAGTTCAAGCGCACCTGCGTGCCGAACGGGCCGAAGATCGGCAACGGCGGCTCGCTGTCCCCGCGCGGCGACTGGCGCGCACCGTCGGATTCCGAAGCGACCGTATGGATGGACGACCTCAAGAATATTCCGGACTAACCACTGTTTTTTAGAGAGACAAGAACATGAAACAGATTACCTGCGTGATCAAACCCTTCAAACTCGACGAAGTGCGCGAAGCGCTGGCCGAGGTCAACGTGACCGGCCTGACCGTGACCGAAGTGAAGGGCTTCGGCCGCCAGAAGGGCCACACCGAACTGTATCGCGGCGCCGAATACGTGGTGGACTTCCTGCCGAAGGTGAAGATCGAGGTGGTGGTCGATGACGCGATGGCGGACGGCGTGGTCGACGCCATCATCAAGGCCGCCCGTACCGGCAAGATCGGCGACGGCAAGATCTTCGTGCAGAACGTGGAGCAGGTGATCCGCATCCGTACCGGCGAGACCGGGGCGGACGCGGTCTAAGGGCTGGACAGCGCGGCTGGGGCCTCAGCGCCCCATCCGCAGATCGAACTTCCAGGTCAGCAGCCGCAACCCGCTGATGAACAGCGCGCTCGACCAGAGCGCGAAGTCGGGCTCCACGCCGTATTTGCCCATCAGGAGGTAGAGCCAGTTCCCGAGGAAGGCGCAGATCGCATAGGGCTTCCCGTCGCGGAAGACCATCGGTACCTCGTTGCACACGATATCGCGCATCACGCCGCCAAAGATCCCGGTGATCACGCCCATCATCGAGGCAATGAAGATCGGCATGCCGGCCGCCAGCGCCGCGGACACGCCGGCCACCGAGAACAGTCCCAGTCCCACCGCGTCGGCGATCACGATCAAGCGTTCCGACACGATCTGGCGCAGGGTGCGGATCAGGGGCGAGGCGACCAGCGCCAGCACGAAGATCAGGATCGCGTATTCCTGGTGGATGACCCAGAACAGCGGCCGGCGGTCGAGCAGGATGTCGCGCAGGGTACCGCCGCCGAAAGCGGTGATGAAGGCCACCGTGAAGACACCCACCAGGTCCATGCGCTTGCGCCGGGCTTCGATGAAGCCCGAGAAGGCGCCGACCAGGATCGCCATGATTTCGATGAACTTGATGAGGGTCATGCAGTAATGAAGAGCGGAGACTGTTGCTAGACTACCATGCCGCTCTGCATTTACGGTAGCGTGGACCTCAGGCGTCGTCCAGCAGTGGCAGCCGCACCGAGAAGATCACCTCATTGCCCTCATGGCGGTAAGCGATCTCGCCATGGTGCTCGCGCACGATCTGCTGCGCGATGTACAGGCCCAGCCCCATGCCCGTGCGGTTGCGCGGGTTGTTCAGCGAGGCGCGCTTGAAGGGGTTGAACAGCGTCGCCGCGAGCTCGGGCGGAATCGGCGCGCCGGCGTTGCTGACCTCCACCACCGCCTCCCGGCCCTGCACCGTCACGCACACGCGCACCGGCTTGCCGGCTTCGCCGTGGTGGCGCGCATTGCTCAGCAGGTTGGACAGCACCTGGCCCAGCCGCCCGCTGTCGGCATTCACCATGGCCGCTTCGTCGCAGGTGAGCTGGAACGGGATGGTCGGGTAGGCCATGCGCGCCTCGTCCATCAGGTCTTCCACCAGCGCGGTCAGGTCGACCGGTTCGAGCGCGACACCAAGGCCCAGGCCGCCGTCGATGCGGCTCATGTCCAGCACCTGGCTGATCATGCGCTGCATGCGGCTGGTCGAGGACTGGATGCGCTTGCCCAGGGTCGGCTGGCTGTTGCCCTTTTCGAGCACCATGCCGGCCATGTTGATCGAATGGAGCGGGTCGCGCAGGTCGTGGCCGAGCATCGCCAGCAGCTGGGCGCGCGTGGCATCGAGCTGGGCCCGGCGCGAGGTCATCACGCGCACCAGTTCGGCCAGCGCCAGGCGCGCATTGCCCAGGACGGTGGCCTCCCACGGCTGCGCATGGCCGCGTACCGTCTCGTACCAGGCGTCGAAGGAGCCGCGCGGCGTCAGGCGTGTGCCCAGCGGGCCGAGGGCCGTGGTCTTTTCCGGGCGCCCACCCCAGGCGACCTGTTCGATCTGCTCGACGCGCAGCAGGATGCTCCATCCGCCGGCGCCGGGATCGAAGGGCAGGGCCATCATGCCGACCCACTTCCCCAGCTGCGCGTGCAGCGCGGGCGGCCAGTCGCCGAGCGACTCGCGCAGCACGAGGTCGTGTTCGTTCTCCGGCAGCGAGGCGACGATGGCCTCGGCCAGGCCGGGCGGCAGGTCGCCGTGGGCCAGCAGCTTGCCGTAGTGGCAGGCGATCATGGCCTGGGATGCCGTCGCGGTCATGATCGCGCCGGCGTGGCGTGACAGGGTCTCGAGCGGGTCCTCATCCAGCACCAGGTCGGCGATCACCCTGGCGCGGGTGGCGGTCGAACGCTCCACCATCTCGCTCTGCAGGCGCGCCTCGATGCTGTGAATGGTCGAGCCGATCACCTGCGCCAGCACGTCGGCCGCCATGCGGACAGAATAGGGCACCAGCCGGCGCGACATGTGGTGGCAGGCGATCAAGCCCCACAGGCGGCCGTTGATCACGATCGACACGCTCATCGAGGCGCCGACCCCCATGTTCTTCAGGTATTCGACGTGGACCGGCGAGACGCTGCGCAGCACCGCATGGCTCATGTCGAGCGGGGCTGCGTCGGGCGCGCCCAGCAGCGGCACGGCCTGGTAGTGCACGTCGACGATCGAGCGCAGGGTGTTCAGGATGTACAGGCGGCGCGCCTGGGCCGGGATGTCCCCCGCCGGATAGCGCTGGCCCAGGTAGGGCACGAGGTCTTCGCGCCGGCTTTCCGCCACCACGTCGCCGCTGTCGTCCGGGCGGAAACGGTAGGCCATCACGCGGTCGAAGCCGGTGAACTCGCGGATCTGGTCCACCGCGCTGGAGAGCAGGCCTTCGATGCTTTTCTGGCGGCGCAGGCGGTCGATCGAGGCGTGGGCCTTCACCGCGAAGCGGGCCACTTCGTCGGCGCCGACTTCGCGCGCTTCGAATTCGGCGATGATGCGGCCGCAAGCGGCATGGACGATGCAGTCGAACTCCAGGCCATGGACGCTGACCGGGACCATCGAGGGCGCCGCCTCGGCATCAGCGGGGCCGATGTAGTCGCACAGGAGTTCGAGCGCCGCGGACGGCAGCGCCAGCGAAGCACAGGGGATGCCGGGTTCGGGTGCGATGCCGAGCAGGGTTGGCGCATTGGCGCTCCAGCCTTCGAGCAGGCCGGCGGCGGAGAAGAAGAGGAGGGCGCCGTGTGGCTGGATGGAGCCGGGAATGTGGATCGGCTCGTCGGCGCAGTTGAGCAGGTCGACCCGGCGACCGTGCTCCATCGGAATCACGGGAGTGCCCTTCAATTCGCCACCATGCCCTTCTCGTCACCCGGCAAATACCGGCGAGCGCATTTTACAACTAATACATATTCAGACACATTCTAATGGTGTGCCTGCATGTATTCCACACGCTTATTCGAGCAGGGCGGGGCGCAGCAGCACGATCAGGGCGCCTTGGCCACCATCTTTCTTACCGGCAACGCAAAAGGCCACGACTTCGCTTTTCTGCACCAGCCAGCTGTGGACGATACCGCGCAGTACCGGCTGGCCCTTGGGCGAGCCGTAGCCGATGCCGTGCACGATGCGGACGCAGCGCACGCCGCGCCGGTTGGCGCGCTGCAGGAAGTCGGTGAGGGCGTCGCGCGCTTCGTCGCGGTTCATGCCGTGCAGGTCGAGCTCGCCCTGCACCGGCCAGTGGCGCTTGCGCAGCTTGCGCACCACGTCCGGGCCGACGCCCGGCTGGGCGTAGCTGAGGGAAGGGTCTTCGTCGAGCAGGCCCTCGACGTCGAACAGGTCGGACAGGGATTCGCGCAGGACGGCGGCGGTTTCCTCGGCCTCGCTCAAGACCTTGCGGTCCTGGAAGCCGCGCTCAGAAGGCACGTATTCAGGACGGTAGACGTAGCGGTCGGATTCCGGGATTTTTTTCACGCCCTGCATCGCGCCGCGGAATTCCACGGCGCGTTCGAGCGCGAGCCGCTCGCGCTTCTCGCGCTCGGCCTTCTCGATGGCGCGCAGGCGCTCGTCTTCCTTGAGCTTGTCGCGCAAGCCCTTCAGTTCGGAAAAGTCTTTCATGCCCGCCATCCTGCGTATTACTTCCTTATGCCGGCGAGTCTTCCAGCGCTTCCAGGTAGCGCTGCGCGTCGAGCGCGGCCATGCAGCCGGTGCCCGAGCTGGTGATCGCCTGGCGATAGATATGGTCTTGGACGTCGCCGGCCGCGAACACGCCAGGCACGCTGGTGGCGGTCGCCATGCCATCAAGGCCCGACTTGGTCCGGATGTAGCCGTTCTGCATCTCGAGCTGGCCTTCGAAGATGCCGGTGTTCGGCTTGTGGCCGATCGCCACGAACAGGCCGTGCACGCTCAGGTCCTTCGACTCGCCGCCGGCGGTCGACTTGATGCGCAGGCCGGTCACGCCGCTGTTGTCGCCCAGGACTTCGTCCAGGGTGTGGTTCAGTTCCAACACAATCTTGCCTTCGCCGACCTTGTGCATCAGGCGGTCGACCAGGATCGGCTCGGCGCGGAACTTGTCGCGGCGGTGGATCAGGGTCACCTTGGAGGCGATGCCCGCCAGGTAGAGGGCTTCCTCGACCGCGGTATTGCCGCCGCCGATGACCGCGACTTCCTGGTTGCGGTAGAAGAAACCGTCGCAGGTCGCGCAAGCCGACACGCCCTTGCCCATGAAGGCCTGTTCCGACGGCAGGCCGAGGTACTGGGCCGAGGCGCCGGTGGCGATGATCAGGGCGTCGCAGGTGTATTCGTGGGCGTCGCCGACCAGGCGGATCGGTTTTTCGTTCAGGTAGGTCGTGTGGATGTGGTCGAACACGATCTCGGTGTTGAAGCGTTCCGCATGCTGCAGCAGGCGCTGCATCAGTTCCGGACCCTGCACGCCCAGTGGGTCGCCCGGCCAGTTCTCGACGTCGGTCGTGGTCATCAGCTGGCCGCCCTGTTCGACGCCGGTCACCAGCATCGGGCTCAGGTTGGCGCGCGCGGCGTAGACGGCTGCGCTGTAGCCGGCGGGACCGGAACCGAGAATCAGGACTTTGGCGTGTTTGGAAGTAGTCATGGAAGGCTTCTGAAAGAGATGAACAGACGGAAACTGGGGGCGGGCAGCACAGGAATCAAGGCCCGTTTGCAACACGAGATTATAGACGATGATGCACCGGAGCATGAATCGTAGGCCAGCCCAGCCGTTAATGGCTTAGAATGGGCGGATTGTCGATAGTGATTACTTCAGCAGTACCAAGCAATGAGCAAGAACAGCCAAGCCAGCACATCCGGATATACCCGCACCGCACAAACCACGCGTGCCCGCCAGCCCCTGCCTGGCCGGCTGTCGCGCCTCCTGTCGGAAGCGCGCTGGATGGCCATGGCCGTGGCCTTCCTGTATTTCGTGCTGATTTTATTAAGTTACAACAAGGGCGACCCGGGCTGGTCGCATGCCAACGCCGTCCCCAAGATCGCCAACCTGGGCGGCAAGGCCGGCGCCTGGCTGTCCGACCTGCTGCTGTTCATCTTCGGCTTCTCGGCCTGGTGGTGGGGCGTGATCTTCCTGCGTGGGGTCTGGAAGGGCTGGCGCCGCCTGACTAACCGGCTCGAGCCGGACGAGGCCGAGCTGCCGCATGCCGGCGAGATGTACGTGCGCTGGACCGGCTTCGCCATCATGCTGGCCGGCAGCCTGGGCCTCGAATACCTGCGCCTGTGGTCCTGGAACGTCGAGCTGCCGCGCGCCGCCGGCGGCGTGCTGGGCCAACTGATCGGCCATTCGGCCCACGTCGCCTTCGGCTTTACCGGCGCGACCCTGCTGCTCCTGCTGCTGTTCGGCCTGGGCTTTTCGCTGTTCTTCCAGGTGTCCTGGCTGGCCGTGGCCGAGCGCATCGGCGAGTCGGTCGAGAACAGCATCGACTGGTTCCGCCTGCGCATGGAAGACCACGAAGACCGCAAGCAGGGCGAAGCCGCGGCCGTCAAGCGCGACGAGCTGGTGGTCAACGAGCGCCAGAAGTACACCGAAAAGCATCCGGCCCCGCCGCAGATCGTCAAGGCAGAGCCGATGCTCGAGTCACGTCCCGAGCCGCGCCCGGAACCGGTCATCTTGCCGCCGTCGACGCCGGCCTCGCTCGCCATGCCCGCGCCCTCGCCGGTGGCGAGCGCCGCGTCCTCGATCAAGATCGAGCCGCAGATGACCAGCGTGCCGAAATCCGAGCGCGCCCAGAAGGAAATGCAGACCCCGCTGTTCCACGAGCTGGCCGGCGATTCGCCGCTGCCGCCGCTGGCCCTGCTGGACGAGGCGCCGCCGGCCCAGGAAACCGTGGCCGTCGAGACCCTGGAATTCACCAGCCGCCTGATCGAGAAAAAGCTGTCCGACTTCGGCGTCGAAGCCAAGGTCGTGGCGGCCTATCCGGGCCCGGTCGTCACCCGCTACGAGATCGAACCGGCCACCGGCGTCAAGGGCAGCCAGATCGTCAACCTGGCGCGCGACCTGGCGCGTTCGCTGTCCCTGACCTCGATCCGCGTGGTCGAGACCATCCCGGGCAAGAACTACATGGCGCTCGAGCTGCCGAACCCGAAGCGCCAGATCGTGCGCCTGTCGGAGATCGTCGGCTCCAAGGTCTATGGCGACAGTGCCTCGGCCCTGACCGTCGCCCTGGGCAAGGACATCGCCGGCAAACCGGTCTGCGCCGATCTGGCCAAGATGCCCCACCTGCTGGTGGCGGGTACCACCGGTTCGGGTAAGTCGGTCGGCATCAACGCCACCATCCTGTCGCTGCTCTATAAATCCGACCCGGCCGACGTGCGCCTGATCCTGATCGACCCGAAGATGCTGGAAATGTCGGTCTACGAGGGCATCCCGCACCTGCTGGCGCCGGTCGTGACCGACATGCGCCAGGCCGGCCATGCGCTGAACTGGGCGGTGAACGAGATGGAGCGCCGCTACAAGCTGATGAGTAAACTCGGCGTGCGTAACCTGGCCGGCTACAATGCCAAGATCATGGAAGCGGCCAAGCGCGAGGAGCACATCCCGAATCCGTTCTCGATCATGCCGGACAATCCCGAGCCGCTCGAGAAGCTGCCGACCATCGTCATCATCATCGACGAATTGGCCGACCTGATGATGGTCGTCGGTAAGAAGGTGGAAGAACTGATCGCCCGTATCGCCCAGAAGGCGCGTGCGGCCGGCATCCACCTGATCCTGGCGACCCAGCGTCCGTCGGTGGACGTCATCACCGGCCTGATCAAGGCGAACATCCCGACCCGGATCGCCTTCCAGGTCTCGTCCAAGATCGACTCGCGCACGATTCTCGACCAGATGGGCGCCGAGACCCTGCTGGGCATGGGCGACATGCTCTACATGCCGCCGGGGACCGGCCTGCCGATCCGCGTGCACGGCGCCTTCGTCTCGGACGACGAAGTGCATCGAGTTGTAAAACATCTGCAGTCGCTGGGTGAACCGAACTATATTGAAGGCATTCTCGAAGGCGGCACGCTGGAAGAGGGCAATGCCGAGGGCATCCCGGCGGGCGAGGGCGGCGGCGAATCCGACGCGCTCTATGACCAGGCCGTGGCCGTGGTGCTCAAGAACCGCAAGGCCTCGATTTCCCTGGTCCAGCGCCACCTGCGCATCGGCTACAACCGCGCTGCCCGCCTGATCGAGCAAATGGAGCAGAACGGCATGGTGTCGCCGATGCAGTCGAACGGCAACCGCGACATCCTCGTTCCTGCCACGACCGCCGAATAAGAGGAATGCCCATGAAATTCACGACTTACCGATTCGCAGCACTCATCGCCGCCGGCGCCCTGGCCCTGTCGGGTACCGCCAGCGCCGCTGCGCTCGACCAGTTCAAATCCTTCGTCGCCAGCACCAAGGCCGCCAAGGGCGAGTTCACCCAGCAGCAGCTCACCAAGTCCAAGAGCGGCAAGGCGGCCCCGGTCTCGAGCGGCAGCTTCGTCTTCGCTCGCCCCGGCAAGTTCATCTGGACCTACCAGAAGCCCTACGAGCAGTTGCTGCAGGCCGATGGCGAGACGCTCTACATCTACGACAAGGACCTGAACCAGGTCAGCACCCGCAAGCTGGGTAACGCCCTGGGCTCGTCGCCGGCCGCCATCCTGTTCGGCAGTAACGACCTGGAAAAGAATTTCACCCTGTCGGAAGCCGGCGAGCGTGACGGCGCCGAATGGCTGACCGCCGTGCCCAAGACCAAGGACACCACCTTCGAGCAGATCGGCATCGGCCTGAAGGGCGGCGTGCCGGTGGCGATGGAGCTGAAGGACCAGTTCGGCCAGGTCTCGCTGCTGAAGTTCACCAGCTTCCAGCGCAATCCGGCGCTGGGCGCGCAGCAGTTCAAGTTCGAGGTGCCGAAGGGCGCCGACGTCGTCAACCAGTAAAAAACAAAATGGGCTTCACTTGAAACCTTTGTCGACCCTGGGCGCCGTGCTGGCGCTCGCCTGCGCCGCGCCGCTCGCCACCGCGGCCGCGCGCCCACCGGCCTGCGACAAGCCCGAGTGGCCGGCGGAAGCCCGCCGCTATGGCCTCGAAGGCACGACCACGCTGAAGTTCAGGATCGACCCGCAAGGCCGCCCGATCGAGCCCTCGGTGGCGCGCTCGAGCAACTGGGAGATCCTCGACCAGGCTTCCATCAAGAGCCTGATGTCCTGCGTCTTCCCACCCGAGACGGTGGAGCGGGTGCAGGGCAAGGCCGTGCCGCTGCAGTTCGTCTGGAAGCTGGAGGGTGCGGACAAAGTCCCGCCAGCCTTCGCCGAAGGCAGCTGCGCGCCCTCCGAACGCTTCGCCCGCTTCGTCCCGCTCGAACGCGGCGCGACCGGCACCGACGGCGTGCTGGTGCGGCTGCTGGTACGGCCGGCCGATGGCCTTCCCTATGGCGTCAAGACCGAAGCTGCCGATCCGGCGCTGGCGCAGGCTGCGGCCGACTACGCGCAGAGCTGCCGCTTCGTGACCGATCCCAAGCGGGCCAAGGAGCCCGGCAGCGCCGTCATCGGCCGCGTCCTGCTCAAGTAAGGGCCCTGGGCCAGGCTCAGTAGATCGTCGTGCGCAAGTCGATGTGCTTGATCGGTGCGAGCGCCAGAAACGTCGCGTCGGTCGGCGCGGCCTGCAGGGTCACCCAGATGGTGTGCTCCTCGTAGAAATAGGAGCGGTTGCTGCCGCCCATCGAGGAGCGGAAGCGGGCGTTCCAGTCGATCCGGACGGCGTCACCCAGTCCGCCTTCGAACAGGGGAGAGGGCAGCCAGGCCGGCCACTTGGTGGTCAGCATGCCCTCCCAGGGGCGCAGCAGGGTCACGGCGAAGCCGTCGCCCACGCGCCGGACCCGCAGGTTGTCCGGCCGCATCGGGCGGTCATGGGCCCAGGCGGGGTCGTCCAGGGTGCGCACCAGCTGGCGCGGTTCGAAGCCGTATTCTTCCAGCGCCGCCACTTCGTGACGGATCGTCGCATCCCCGGTCAGCAGGGGCAGGGTATGGGCCCGGGGCAGGGCCAGCCGCGTCGCGGCATCGGCGGCGGCGCGCGAGCGCTTGGTCCACCTGGACCAGACGTCCTGGATCATCAAGACAGGCGCGGCATGCTTCATCGAGCGGCTCCGGTATCGAAACAGCGGATTATACGGCGCGGCCCGCCCGTGCAGCCCTGCCGGCGCTGCGTGCATCGTTTACACTAGGCGCATGCACAAGCATTCTCTTCATTCCGCATTCCCGTCGAGCGTCCCCGGAGGGCCTCATGGATGACCTGTTCAAGACCGAACCTGCGCCGCCGCTGGCCGAAGCACTGCGTCCGCGCACCATCGACGAAGTCATCGGCCAGAGCCACCTGCTCGGCCCCGGCAAGCCGCTGAACCTCGTCTTCAAGTCCGGCAAGCCGCATTCGATGATCCTGTGGGGCCCGCCCGGCGTCGGCAAGACCACGCTGGCGCGCCTGACCGCCTATGCCTTCGACTGCGAATTCATCGCGCTGTCGGCCGTGCTGTCGGGCGTGAAGGACATCCGCGCCGCGGTCGAACAGGCCGAGCACTACCTCCAGCAGGGCAAGCACACCATCCTGTTCATCGACGAGATCCACCGCTTCAACAAGTCGCAGCAGGATGCGCTGCTGCCCTTCGTGGAGTCGGGCCTGGTCACCCTGATCGGCGCCACCACCGAGAATCCTTCGTTCGAGGTCAACTCGGCGCTGCTGTCGCGCTCCCAGGTCTACGTCCTCAAGGCGCTCACCGACGAGGAGATGCGCCAGCTGCTCAAGCGCGCCCAGGAGCGCGTGCTGCAGCACCTGAACTTCGAGGAAGTGGCGATCGACACCCTGGTCGGCTACGCGGACGGCGATGCGCGCCGCTTCCTGAACCTGCTGGAGCAGACCAAGACCTCGGCCGAGACCTCGGGCATCACGACCATCACCGCGGAGTTCGTCGAGAACGCGCTGACGCTCAACGCGCGCCGTTTCGACAAGGGCGGCGACAATTTCTACGACCAGATCTCGGCCCTGCACAAGTCGGTGCGCGGCTCGCATCCGGATGCGGCGCTGTACTGGCTGTGCCGCATGCTGGACGGCGGCGCCGACGCCAAGTACCTGTCGCGCCGCATCGTGCGCATGGCCTGGGAAGACATCGGCCTGGCCGACCCGCGCGCGCTCCAGATCGCCAATGACGCCGCGATCACCTACGAACGCCTCGGTTCGCCCGAAGGCGAGCTGGCATTGGGGCAGGCCGTCGTCTACCTGGCCATCGCGGCCAAGAGCAATGCCGGCTACAACGCCTTCAATGCGGCCATGGCCTTCGTCAGGAAGGACAAGTCGCGCGAAGTCCCGGTCCACCTGCGCAATGCGCCGACCAAGCTGATGAAGGAACTCGGCTACGGCCACGAATACCGCTATGCCCACGACGAGCCGCATGCGTATGCGGCGGGCGAGACCTACCTGCCGGAGGGAATGCGCGAACCGGGCTGGTACCAGCCGGTGCCGCGCGGGGTGGAATCGAAGATCGCCGAGAAGCTGGCCTTCCTGCGCAGTCTCGACGACGAGGCCAAGCCTTAAGCGTCCTTCGTGGCCTTCAGCATCAGGCCCGAGACTTCATCGAAATAGGCCAGCGCCGCCGGGGTCAGGTCGACCTGCTTGCGGCGGCTGTCCTCGGTGTCGGCCAGCACCAGCCAGCCCTTGCTGCGCATCGACTTGATGCGGGTATGGATGGTCGCCGGCGCGCCCAGCTCGTCCTGGCCCATCAGGTCGCGCACGCTCAGGCGTTCCTCGAGCTGGCGGGCACGGCCCACCACGGCGAGGATACGTTCCTCGAGCGGGTCGAGCGGCGGCAGCGCGGGCAGGGCGCGCAACGCATCCATCAGGTTCAGGAAGCGCAGGTAGATATCTGCGGGACGGGCCGGCTTGTTCATGCCTCACGCACCGATGCGCAATGAAAGTTGTATAACATGTACTAGTATAATGTTTCAGCAAAGAAGTAAATCTTAACCTAGCTCGCGTTTCCAGTCATGCCCGATATGCAGATGAAGTGTGCCATGGCCGCAGGAACGGCAGTCCTTTTCCTTGGCGCCATCGGGCTGAACGAACTCCTGTTCGCCCGTTTCGAATTCGCGGCCGGCATCAGCTGGATCTACCTGCCCGCCGGCGTTCGCCTGCTGTGCACGCTGTTGTTCGCCGAGGCCGGTGCGCTCGGCATCCTGTTCGCGTCCTGGTTCATCTGTTTCTTCTACTTCTTTCCGGATGATCCGATCCGTTCCTTCGCCGGCGGCATCCTCGCTGCCCTCGCTCCCTGGCTGACCTACCGGCTGCTCATCGCCGGTCGCATCAGCAGCTCGCTCGCCGGTCTCGGCCCCTGGCGCCTGCTCGGCTGCGCGCTCGCGTTCTCGATCGCCAGCCCGGCGCTGCACCACTTCTGGTTCGCGCTGCAGGGCCAGCGCGAAGGCCTGCTCGGAAGCTTCCTGGTCATGGCCAGCGGCGATTTCGTGGGCACGCTGATCGTGCTGTACACGGCCAAGCTGCTGCTGTCGCTGCGCCGGCGCTAAGGGCCTGGCGAGCCCGCTTTCTTCGCACGCCGGTCCGCGCTTTGCGCATTCCAGCCCGCGATTTCGGCGCTTCATCGCATCTCGATGGCGATGCTCCGGTCCGATCGGTAAAGTTCAATCATACCGAATCACTTCCGACCCAAAGGAGCACACCATGAACATCCGCAAAAACTTCGAAGCCATCTTCCTGAGCGCTGCAGCACTGGGCCTGGTCGCCAGCTACGCCACCGCCGCCGGCCGTCCGGTCGAAGTGGTGAAACAGGATGCCGCGATCCTGATCGACTCGACCGTCCACGTGGTCGTCGTCAAGGCACCACGCCTGAGCGTCGCTGAAAAAGCCGGCCTGAAGTAATCAAGAAGCTCGTGGAGTAAAAGCAGGGGAAAACCGCGGTCGGCTTGGTACAATTGTGTTTTCGACATACGCAAGCCCAACCCGACATGATTGACATCCAACTTCTCCGCAAAGACATCGATACCGTCGCCGCGCGCCTGGCGACCCGCAAGTTCCAGCTCGACGTGGCCGGCTTCAACGCCCTCGAAGCGGAACGCAAAGCGATCCAGACGCGCACCGAGGAACTGCAGGGCAAGCGCAATTCGCTGTCCAAGCAGATCGGCATGATGAAGGGCAAGGGCGAAGACACCACGGCCGTGATGGCGGACGTGGCCGGCCTGGGCGACGAGCTGAAGGCCAATGAAGTCGCCCTGAGCGAAGTGCAGGCCAGGCTGGCGCGCTTCATGGAAGCACTGCCGAACCTGCCGCACGAGAGCGCGCCGCAGGGCCTCGATGAATCGGGCAACGTCGAAGTGCGCAAGGTGGGCACGCCGCGCAGCTTCGATTTCGAGGTGAAGGACCACGTCGACATCGGCGAAAAGCTGGGCCTGGACTTCGACACCGCCACCAAGCTGACCGGTTCGCGCTTCTCGATGATGAAGGGCGGCATGGCGCGCCTGCACCGCGCGCTGGCCCAGTACATGCTCGACACCCACACCGGCCAGCACGGCTATACCGAGTGCTACACCCCGTACATGGTCAACGCCGATTCGCTGCGCGGCACCGGCCAGCTGCCGAAATTCGAAGCCGACCTGTTCTCGGTGAAAAAGGGCGGCGCGGAAGGCGAGGGCGAGAACTTCTACCTGATCCCGACTTCGGAAGTCTCGCTGACCAACGTGGTGCGCGACGAGATCGTAGCACTCGACCAGCTGCCGCTGAAGATGACCGCGCACACTCCGTGCTTCCGCTCGGAAGCCGGCAGCTACGGCCGCGACACCCGCGGCATGATCCGCCAGCACCAGTTCGACAAGGTCGAGATGGTGCAGGTCGTGCACCCGGAAGCCTCGTACGCGGCGCTGGAAGAGATGGTCGGCCAGGCCGAGTTCATCCTGACCTCGCTGGGTCTGCCGTACCGCGTGATGCTGCTGTGCACCGGCGACATGGGCTTCTCGGCCGCCAAGACCTACGACCTCGAAGTGTGGCTGCCGGCGCAGAACACCTACCGCGAGATCTCCTCGCTGTCGAACTGCGAAGCCTTCCAGGCGCGCCGCATGCAGGCCCGCTTCCGCAATGCCGCCGGCAAGCCGGAACTGCTGCACACCCTGAACGGCTCCGGCCTGGCAGTGGGCCGCACCCTGGTGGCGGTGCTGGAGAACTATCAGCAGGCGGATGGATCGGTCGTGATTCCGGAGGTGCTGCGTCCGTACATGGGCGGGCTGGAGCGCCTGGCTGCGTAATTTCTGCTAGAGCAAATTTTTGCTTATCGTAAGAATTTGCTCTTCCGTTTTTGCAAGCGCGTGGCTATAATGCGTGTCTCTTGCAGCGACCGCAACACCGATTTAGGAGAGGTGGCAGAGTGGTCGAATGTACCTGACTCGAAATCAGGCGTACGGGTGACCGTACCGTGGGTTCGAATCCCACCCTCTCCGCCAGTAAATAAAAAGGGCCCCGGTGGGGCCCTTTTTATTTACTGGCGGAGAGGAGCAAGGCCCTGAGGGCCTTGCGCGTGGGATTCGAAGCCTCGCGCGTACTCGCGCGAGGGCGGCCCGCGGCACGTGGGCGAATCCCACCCTCCGCGAACGGGGGCCCCTCAACGGGGCCCCCGTTCGCTTCGTGAGCAGCCGCGGACTTGCGGACCTATCGGTAACTCATCCAACCCACCACGAACAGCCTAAAGCTCAGATCCTGACGGCCCGTCCGATAAAGAGGATCGGGCCGGTCGGGCGTCCGATCGGCGAGCCGGCCGGTGGTTCGAGGGTGATCTCGAACAGCTGGTTCGGCTGCAGCGGCGGCAGGTCGCGCAGCGGCACGTCGACCGCCTTGCCCGGTTCGACCAGGCCGAGCGACACCGGCCTGTCCCAGCCATCCGCCTTGGTCCACAACTGCAGCGAACGCGCCGCCGGCACCTCGGTGGCGCGCAAGGGGACCAGGCGCAGCCTGCCGTCCCGGGCGGACTGCAGCACCCAGCCGGGCGACATGTTCTGCGGCGCGGCCAGCACCACCATGTAGCGCGGCGCCGGTGCCTCGGGTTGCAGGGTGACGACGGCCATGGCCACGGCGGCCGCGAAGCCGGCGGCGGCCAGGCCGCGCCACAGCGCGAGCCGGTTCCACCAGCCCGCCCGCGGAGCCGCGGGTCTGGCCTGCGCCGCCAGCGAGGCCTCGATCCGCGGCCACAGGCGCGGCGATGGCGCTGAAGGTTCGACGAGTTCGGTCAGCGGCAACAGCCGCGCTTCCCATGCGGCGACAGCCGCGCGCAGCACCGGGTCCTGCGGCACGGCGCTTTCCACTTCGCGCCGCTCGGCGTAGGGCAGGGTGCCGAGCACGTATTCGCCGGCCAACGCTTCGGGGTCACGCTTCGGTTCGGCCGTCATCCCATGCACTCCCGTAAGGCGCTCAGGCCGCGCTTGATCCAGGCCTTCACGGTGCCGAGCGGCGACTGCAGGCGTTCGGCGATCTCGCTGTGCGAGCAGCCGTCGATGTAGGCGTACAGGATGCTGCTGCGCTTGGCGGCGTCGAGTCCGACCAGGCAGTCGTGCAGGCGCCCGAGATCCTGGCGCAGGGCGATCGTGTCGTCCATGCCCATGGTCTGGGCGGCGGCGGCACCGAGATTGTCGAGGACCGCGTCGTCGACGGCGACTTCACGCTCGCCGCTGCGAACCAGGCTGAGCGCCTGGTTGCGCACCACGCTGTAGATCCAGCCGCGCCCGGCGCCTCGCGCGGGGTCGAAGCTGGCGGCACGGGTCCAGATGTTGAGGAAGGCGTCGTGCAGGACGTCCTCGGCGATCTGGCGATGGCGGACGATGCGCAGCGCAAGGCCCAGCAGGCGGCCGCCGTCGCGGTCATAGATGCGGCGCAGCGCGGCCTGCTCGCCGCGGGCGCAGCCGGCCAGTGCGGCTTCGTAATCGAACTCGCCTGACGTGCTCATCGGGACTCCGTTTTGATGAATTTGATGGATTGATAGTAATGCAAAAGACCGACGGCGCGGAATGTAATATTCTTTCATGAAGTGTGTCGTCGTGAAATTTTCTTTCACATCGGCCGTGAAGAGCATATGAATGCGACACTTTCACCTTCCACAAACGCCAGACAGCCGCTATAATGCGGCCTCGCTTACGCGACCACGCAGCACCGATTTAGGAGAGGTGGCAGAGTGGTCGAATGTACCTGACTCGAAATCAGGCGTACGGGTGACCGTACCGTGGGTTCGAATCCCACCCTCTCCGCCAGTAAATGAAGGGCTCCCAATCGGGAGCCCTTTTCATTTCTGCAAACCGCTCATCCTGCTGATCAGTTTTCATTCCCATCCAAAATCGATGGAAGTTTATTATCAGTAACGGCACACTTGCTACCACACCTCTCTAGAGCAAGGATCTCCCCGTGTTGAAACCGAGCGTCGGCATCGCCATCCTGTTCACCCTGTCCTCCGCCGCCGCCCAAACCCCGGCCGCCGCCCCCGAGCCGCAAGCCGCCGGCCAGGTCGTCAAGATCACCGGCAACAAGACGCCCACGGGGGAAAGCAAGCAGGTCTTCGCCGCCAAGCGGCGCGTCCTCAAGGGGACGCTGGCGCAGAAATGTGCGCTGGACAGCGCCTATTTTTCGGCCCAGGACGATGAAGACACCTACCTCGAGCAGCTCGAGCAAGTCCAGGAGCCCGGCGAGATGAGCGAGACCGGCACGCCGATGCCGTCGCCGACCCTGCAGAAATTCAATAGCAAGGCGCCCTACGGCGATGCCTCGAACGTGGTCGATTCCTCGTCCATTACCGGCGCGGCCTCGAGCGTGGCGGCCGGGCCCTGCGCCATCGGCGACCGCAAGTTCGCCTCGGGCCGCGAACACATCATCCGCAAGGACAAGTCCTTCGCCAACGCGCTGGCCCACCTCGATGCGAAGGAATACGACAAGGCGGCCGCCCAGCTCGAAATCGCCTACAGCAAGATCGGCTATCCCGAAGCCGCCCTCCTGCTGGGCAAGCTGAGCCTCGAGGGCCTGGGCGTGCCGCGCAGTACCGACAAGGCCCTGTACTGGCTCGACCAGGCTGCCGGCCAGCGCTTCGATGTGCGCCGCGACAGGCTGCGCTTCAACCCGAAAGAGCCGGAAGCCTCCAACGGCATGATCGACGCGGCGCTGCTGCTGGCCAGGATCCACCTGCATGGCATCGGCGGCGTCCGGAAGGACCCGGCCGCGGCCCGCAAGTGGTACGGCAAGGCCGCCGACTTCGGCTTCGTGCCCGCGCTGAACGCGCTGGGACTGGCGTCCCAGGCCGGCGTCGGCGGTCCGCGCGACGCCAGGAAGGCGCGTGACTATTTCCAGCAAGCGGCGGAAGAGGGCTATGTTCCGGCCCAGTTCAACCTGGCCAAACTGTATTACACCGGTGGCGAGGGCCTGGCCCCGGACCACAAGCAGGCGGGCGCCTGGTTCGCCCAGGCGGGCAAGGCGGGCCATGCGCGCTCCCTGTATGCAATGGCCCGCATGTACGACCTGGGCGAAGGAGTGCCGGTCAGCCAGGAGCGCGCGATCGTGTACTACAAGGAGGCAGCCTTGAAACTGGTGCCGGAGGCGCAGAGCGCGCTGGCCTCGTATTTCTACACCGGCGAGCAGGTGCCGAAGAACCTCGCCACCGCGCGCCAGCTGTTCAACCAGGCCGCCATGCGCGGCGAGTCCGAGGCCATGTTCAACCTGGCGGTCATGCTGAGCAATGGCGAAGGCGGCGACAAGGACCTGGGCATGGCCTATGTCTGGTTCAGCCTTGCCAAGGCCAGCGGCTTCGAGGGCGCCGGTCCCGCCATCGCCGCGATCGCCGGCAAGCTGTCGCCCCAGGACCGCGCCAGGGCCGACGCCATCCTGAAGCCGTCGCGCTAGCCCGCGCTCAGCGCGCGTAGCTCGGCCGCTTCGGATCGTAGGTCCATCCCGGCACCAGGCAGCGCATCGCGACCGCATCGTCGCGCGCGCCCTGGGCCACTTTCCGGTACAGGGCATGCGCCGCTTCGATCTGGGCCATGTCCGCTTCGATGCCCAGGCCGGGCTGGTCCGGCACCGCCACCGCGCCGTCGACGATCCGCAGCGGCTCGCGCGTCAGGCGCTCGGCACCTTCCTGCCAGATCCAATGGGTGTCGATCGCCGTGATGGTCCCGGGCGCGGCGGCCGCGGCATGGGTGAACATCGCCAGCGAGACGTCGAAGTGGTTGTTCGAGTGCGAGCCCCAGGTCAGGCCCCAGTCGTGGCACAGCTGCGCCAGACGCACCGAGCCTTGCATGGTCCAGAAATGCGGGTCGGCCAGCGGGATGTCGACCGCGCCGAGCAGATGCGAGTGGCCCATTTGGCGCCAGTCGGTGGCGACCATGTTGGTGGCCGTGCGCACGCCGGTGGCTCGCTTGAATTCGGCCATGATCTCGCGGCCCGAATAGCCCTGTTCCGGACCGCAGGGGTCCTCGGCATAGGCCAGCAGGTGGCCGTACTCCTTGCCCACCGCGATCGACTCGCTAAGGGACCAGGCGCCGTTCGGATCGACGGTGCAGCGGGCGCCCGGCCGGCGCCGCTTGATGGCGGCGATGGCCAGCAGCTCGTCCTGCGCCGACATGACGCCTCCCTTGAGCTTGAAGTCCTGGAAGCCGTAGCGTTCGGCCGCCGCGTCGGCCAGGTCGGCGATGGCTTCCGGCGTGAGCGCTTCGCGCAGGCGCATGCCGTACCAGTCGTCGCCGCCGCGCGGCGGCAGGTAATCCATGTCGGTGCGTCCGCTGTCGCCGATGTAGAACAGGTAGGCCAGCATCGGCACCCGGTCGCGCTGCTGGCCGGCGCCGAGCAGTTCGCAAACCGGCACGCCCAGGTGCTGGCCCAGCAGGTCGAGCAGGGCCGCCTCCACCGCCGTGATGACGTTGTCGAGGCGCAGGTTGATCTCGTGCGGCTGGCGCAGCACCGCTGCTTCCGCGGCGGAGCTGACCTGATGCTGCATGGTTCCCGTGTGTGCCCCGTGGCTGGCGCGGATCGCATTCAGCGTGCGCTGGTAACGGGCCACCTCGGTACCCACCACCAGCGGCACCGCGTTCTGCAGCGCCTTCAGGATGCCGTCGCCGCCCGGCACTTCGCCCATGCCGGTGCGGCCGTCGCTGGCCTCCAGCAGCACCAGGTTGCGGATGAAGAAGGGGCCATGGGCGCCGCACAGGTTGAGCAGCATGCTGTCGCGGCCCGCCACGGGGATGACGCGCATGGCGGTGATGGTGGGGCTCGAGGAAGAACGCGTGCTGTTCATGGTGTAGTGGGGCTGGATCAGTCGGACGGCGGCATGCCGTAATAGTGCGGGGCGCCGTCCATCACGACGTCGATGCGGTCGAGCACGACGCCCGGGTCGAGCGCATACACGCGCAAGGTATGCACGCCGGGCTTGAGCTGGCTGAGGGTGCTGGTGCGCACCGCCATGTTGGACAACACGTTCTGCTTCCATTCGTCGCTGCGGCCGAAAGTGGTGTAGTCGAAGGTCTGCAGCGGGCCGTCGTCGAGCTGGACGGCGATGCGCAGCCGGTGTTCGGAGCTAAGCCCGTGCACCGGCACGGCGACGAAGCGGAGCAGGGCGCCACCCTCGCTGCGGGTCTGAAAGCGGTATTCGAGCGGCGTGGCCCTGGCGAGGGCCGCGCTGTCGCGCGCGGGCAGGTCGAGGCGGGCGCGCATGGCCTGTCCCGACGTGCCGAGCCCGGGCTGCCGCTCCCAGTCACTGCCGGCCGCCGCGCTGCCGGCCGGCAGCACGACGATGCGTTCGCGTTCGCCCGGAACGGCCTGGCCTGCCGCCTGCACCTGCAGGTTCAGTTTCACTGCCTTGTCGCCGCATTCCAGCGACAGAAGCGGCTTGCTCGAACCGTCGTAGTCGAGCGTGATGCGCTGCTCGTAGCCGTTGGCGGCATCCAGCTTGCCGCGCTCCAGGTGCGGACGCAGGCCTTGCGTGCCGGCGGCGACCGACCAGGCGACTTCCTGTCCGTCGTAGCTGACCAGGGTGATGCTGCGGCTGGCCTTGCGTCCCGCGGTCAGCACCAGCGCATTAGCCTCCACCGAATGCGGGGTGGGGTAGACCACGCCACAGCCGCTCCGCTGCCCCTTGCTCCAGGACGGATACGCGGGCTCGGCGAACACCGGCAGGCGGCGCGGCGCCATGTCCATGAAGTGGGCCCACTTGCCCTTGCCGAGCGCATTGTAGGCCGCCGTGTCGGCCACCAGCGCCGTATGCGCCGCCTTGGCCTGTCCGACGTGGAAGTTGGAAGAGGGGCGCTGCTGCCGGGCGTATTCGGCGGCCAGGTCCAGCTTCAGGATGCGCGTGTTCAGCTTGGCACTGGAGCGCACCGGATACAGCACCAGCTGGAAGTAAGCGTCGCGCAGCCCGGCCGGCAGGCGCTGCTCGAGCGCCTCGGCGCGCGCCACCAGGGCCGCGTAGCGCGCCAGGCGCCGTTCGGCTTCCTCGCCGCCGGTACGGACATAGTCGGTGCCGCGCACCGGCCGGGTCGGCTCGGTCTGGCTCCAGCCCATGAATTCCGGACGACGCTCCCAGGCCAGCGCGTAATACTCCTGCTGGATGGCGGCGATTTCCTCGCCATGTGCGGCGCCGAAAGCCTGGCCGGCCCAGGCGGCCAGGTGGCGGGCCGGGTCCTGGCGCAGCACGCCCGCATCGAAGGCGGCGTCGAGGAAGTACTGGGTCAGGTACTCGTTGGGTTTGATGTCGCCCACGTTGACTACCCACAGGCGCCGCGCCCCCGTCTGCCATGCGCGCTCGAGCTGGTCGCGCACCAGGGCCGGATGGGTCGTGCCCAGCCACAGGTAGTCGTGCGGGCGGCCCCAGTAGGAGATGTGGTAGTAGATGCCGTTTCCGCCGGGGCGGGTGCGCTCTTTCGCGGTGCCCAGCTGGTGCAGGTAGCCGTAGTTATCGTCCGGCCACACCAGCGCCACGTCGTCCGGGACCTGGAGGCCGTCGTTGTAGTAGTCCAGCACCTCCTTGTACATCGTGAACACGGTGGGGACGCGCGCCGCCGGCTTGCCCAGGCTGCGCGCGAGCATGTCGCGCTGCAGCTTGATCACTTCCTGCACGGTGTCGCGTGCGTGCGCGGGGCTGGTCGCGCCTTCCATGGCCGAATCGTGCTTGCCGCGCAGGCCGAGGGTGTAGACGTTCTCGAAGCCCTTGACCTGGTCGATGCGCTCCTGCCAGTAGCCGAGCATGCGCTCGCGGTTGCTGAAGTAGTTGAAGGGGCCGAAGGACGGCTTCCATTCATCGACGTTGTTGCGCATCATCGGCTCCGCATGCGAGGTGCCGACCGCGATCGCGTAGTCGTCCGCCGCCTGCGCATTACCCGGCAGCGTGTAGAAGGCCCGGGTCGAGTCGTGCATTGCCGGCCAGATCAGGTTCGCCTTCAGGCGCCACATCAGTTCGAACACGCGCGCGTAGGTGGCAGGGCCGATGTCCTTGACCGGGTCATGGGTCTTCGCCGCCCAGGGCTGCAGGCCCCAGTCCTCGTCGTTGAGGAAGATGCCGCGCCAGGCCACCGAGGGCGCCGGCGACAGGCGGCGGGCGCCGTCCAGCACCAGGCCGCTGCGGCGCGCCGGCTTGACGTCGGCCCACCATTCCCAGGGGGAGACGCCCAGTTCGCGCGTAGCGTCCACCACCCCGTAGACGGCGCCGCGGCGGTCGGCGCCGGCAATCAGGAGCACGCTGCGGCTCCCCAGCTTGCCGGCGGCCCGGATGTAGCGTTCCTGCTGGCCGGCGAGTAGCGCCAGGTCGATGCCCATCGCCTGTGCCGCCCGCGCTACCAGCGGCGATGCGGCGCTGCCGATCACGATGCAGCGCTCGCCGCAATCGTCGAGGTGCTTGCTGCGGGTGGCCGTCAGCCCCGTCAGCCCCTGCAGGTCGCGGCCCAGCAGCTCGCCGGCAAGCCGGAAGGTGGGGTGGGACTCGGTGACGATGACGGGAAGGCCTCCATCCGCGTCGAGCGGGAAGGATTGGGCATGGACGGCGCCGCTGGCCAGCATCAGGCCGAAGGCAATGAATACGAGGTTCATGAAGGATGGTTCTGCGCTAAACTAATGTATTAGTGCATTCTAGATAGTTCGCATGGAGTAAGGCTGCCCGCTCCGGAAACGCTCATGAAGCTGATCGCAGGCGCCTGTCCCGCCCGGGAACTCTAAAAAATACATATTGTCAGCCTCAGGCTTCACCACATGGAAACCATCGTATTCAGCGGACCGTTCACCCTCGACCGGTCGCGCCACGCCGCAGTCCAGGTCTACGAGTACCTGCGCGAGGAAATCGTCAGCCTGACGCTCAAGCCGGGAACCGTACTGCCGCGCAACGAACTGTCGGCACATTTCGACCTGTCCGTCACCCCCATCCGTGATGCCTTGATGCGCCTGGAAGAAGAAGGGCTGGTCGACATCTACCCGCAGCACGCGACGCGGGTGCGCGGCATCAGCATCGCGTCGGCGCGCCAGGCCCACTTCCTGCGGCTGGCGGTAGAGCTCGAAGTCGTGCGCACGCTGGCGCAGAAGAAGGACGCCGCGCTCGGCCAGATGCTGCAGAGCCTGGTGCTCCAGCAGAAGGCGGCACTGAAGGGGCGCGACCTCGAGTCCTTCAACCGCGTCGACCACGCCTTCCACCGCCAGCTCTACACTGCCGCCGACGTCGAGGAACTGTGGCGGCTGATGCGCCACCGCAGCGGCAACATGGACCGCCTGCGGCGCCTGCACCTGCCGCTCAACAACAAGAGCGAGTCGATCTTGAAGGACCATGCGGATATCGCCAACGCGATCGGGCGCGGCGATGCCGCCGCGGCCGAAGCCGCCTTGCGGCGCCACCTGTCGGGCACGCTCTCGGAACTCGATGCCTTGCGTGAGCAATATCCGGACTACTGGACGCCGGGAAGGGACTGACGCGGCGGCACTGCCGTCCACATGAATCACGTCAGTCGGCCGCCTGGCGCGAACACTCGGGCTGTCCTATACTCTAATAGGTATCTGCGGTGCCGCAGAACGGCGCCATGTCACCTTCTGGAGGGGATATGTATAAGCGCATACTATTGCCAACCGATGGTTCGGAGGCCTCCGAACGCGCTGTTCTCGCAGGCGTCGACTTTGCCAGGGATGCTGGTGCGGAAGTGGTCGCCATGACCGCCACGCCCGCTTTCCACGCCATCACTGCCGATACTGACATGCTGGAACAAACCCGACAGCAATACGAGGACAGTGCCGGCCGGGCGGCGCAGCGTCGTCTGGACGAGACCGTCGCGCTCGCGCGTGACGCCGGCGTGCCCTGCAGCAGCGTGCAAGTGGTGTCGGACAACCCGCACGAAGCCATCATCGCCACCGCGCGCGACCGCCTGTGCGACCTGATCATCATGGCCTCGCATGGACGCAGGGGCTTGAAGGGGTTGTTGCTGGGCAGCGAAACGCAGAAGGTGCTGGTCCACAGCGCCATTCCCGTGCTGGTGCACCGCTAGCACAGCGGGGAAAGCACCGGCCCTACCGGGCACCGGCCTCGGCCGTGGAATGCTATGCTCGGAGCGAACCTGCCATGGAGGAGCCATGCAAACCACATCCGAACGCGCCAACCACGACGACCTGGGCAAGCTGATTCTCCGCGTCGTACTCGCTGTCCTGCTGCTGTTCCACGGTCTGGCCAAGATCAGCGGCGGCATCGGCTTCATCGAAGGCATGCTGCAGAAGGCCGGCTTGCCGGGCGCCTTCGGCTACCTGGTCTACGTCGGCGAAGTGCTGGCGCCGCTGCTGATCCTGGTCGGCGTGTTCACCCGCGCCGCCGCCGCTGTGGTCGCCATCAACATGGTGGTGGCCCTGCTGCTGGTGCATAGCGGCGAATTCTTCACGATGTCCGATACCGGCGGCTGGGCCCTCGAGCTGCAGGGCATGTACCTGGGCACCGCGATTGCACTGATTTTCCTGGGCGCGGGCCGCTACAGCCTGGGCGGGGCTGCAGGGCGCTTCAACTGAGCTGCCCGCAGCTTCCGCTCAGCGCACCAGTCCGGCGGCACGCGCCGCTTCGTCCAGCGTATCGGCGCCCAGCGCCATGTGCTGGATCGCGGCCAGTCCCCATTGTGCCGATGCATTGGTGCTGATGCCGGACATCTCGTCGATCGGGCGCAGCAGGGCGGGGCCGCCCAGGCGGCGCACCGTGTGGCGCGGGCTGTCCTTCTTCAGCCAGTCGGACGCGAAGAACTCGCGCCAGGCGCGCAGCGACAGCGCGCGGTCGCGCTCCTGGTAGGCCGCATAGGCCGTCATACGCGAATTCGTGTCACTCATGCCGCGCCCGCCGGGATCGCGGCCCAGCAGGGCCTCGATGTCCGCTTTCGGCGCATTGTAGGTGCGGCAGTACTGCAGCCAGGCCTTGCGATAGGCCGGTACGTCCACTAGGCTCAAGAGCTCGGAGTTCATCTCGACCACGCCGAACACGCCGTTCAGGTTGGAGAACGAAGCCTTGTCGCCGGGGCCGTGGAAGCGGCCGGTGCGGTGATCGTAGGGCGCACCGGCGGCGAACCACTGGTACTTGAGGGCGGCGATGCTCTGCATGCCGTTGACGATCTTGTCGCGCCAGCGCGTGTCGCCGCTGCGTTCCCATTCCGCCAGCCAGGCCGCGATCAGCGAGCCCCAGACGGTGCCGAAGGAGGCGCCGATGAAGGCATCCGGGCGCGCGCCGGCGGTCTTCAGTTTGCGTGAGATGTCCACCTTGTGCAGGTCCTGGTCCGAATCGAGCAGTTCGCGCATCAGGTCGCCAACACGCTCGTCGGCGGTCAGGAAGTAATAGATGCGGCGGTAGGCAGCGTTCGAGACGCGCGGTTGTTTCGACGAATCCGACCAGTGCTGTACCCCGTGGCGGGTGCCGAAACCCTTGAAGGGGCCCAGGTGGTAGACGTCGACCTCGCCGGTGTGGCGCGTCATCGCTTCGGCATAGCGGAACAGGTCGGCGCGCCCGGTGCGCAGGTAGCTGTACCACAGCCACAAATCGGTCGAGAGCTCGGAATTGTCCCAGGCGTAGCCGCCGATGTCGTAGCGCCACATGTGGCGGTCGGTGTCATACGCGTGCATCACGTCGCCGTAGGACCAGAAGCCGTACCAGCGGTGCTGCTCGGTCTCGCGCAGGTACTGGTCCAGCTGCAGGGCCAGGCGGTCTTCGATCAGTTTGCGGGCGGGGGTGCCGGCATCCACCGGGTCCCAGTCGCCGAACACGCCGCACTGGTGGATGCGCTGCGGGCCCAGGACCAGGCGCGCCGGGTTGGCGACCTGCTCGGCCATGGCGGACAGCGCCTCGTGCGACGGGGTCGCGCCCAGCACCCACAGCTGCAGTTCCGAGGTGCGCGCGACGCCCATGGCCGAATCCCAGCCGGCCTCGTAGTCTTCGTAGGTGATGTTCAGGCCGGCGATCTGCTTTTCGTGGGTGTCCATGCCGTCTTCGGCGCGGTAGGAGCGCATGTCCATGGCCGGCGCCATCGGCGACCACATCCAGGCCGTGACGTCCGCCATCGCGGTGGCGGCACGGCGCACGTCCAGTCCCACCGGGGCGCGCTGCCAGAAATCCTTCAGGCCCAGCGCCACGCCGCCGGAGGCGCCGCCCGCGTACAGCAGACCCTTGGTCCGGGTGCCGGCGTTCACGTCGATCCAGGCGCGGCCCGAGCGCAGGCGCTTCTGCAGCGCGAAGCCGTCCGGCGTCAGCTGCGCCAGCGAGAAGTCGCCCCATTCGGGGATCCATTGCAGTCCGTCCTGCACGGCCTTGGCCATGCCTGCCAGCGGCGGCAGCGCCTTGCCGGCCACCTGGGCGTCGCGGTAGGCCTGGCCCGGATCGCGGCGCAGGCCGGTCACCGGCCGCACCGCTTCGCCCCACACGCCGACGCCTTCGCCCGAGAAGCGCACGTGGCGGTCAACGGTCTGGTCGGTCATCGGGACCTGGGCCGTCACGCCGAGGCCGGCGATGAAATCCTTCTCGGGATCGCCGTCGAAGATAAACGAATGCACGATGCGCACGCTGTCGGAGCCCGTGTAGAAATACAGGCGCACCGAGAAGGGCAGCCAATCGCGCTTGCCATCGCTGTGCATGCCGTCGAGCTTGACGACGGCGCGCACCGGGCCGGTCTGCTCCACCGTCAATCTGGTGATCTTGCTGGTGAAGGGCTGGCGCGACACGCTGCCCGTGGCTTCCAGTTGCGGGCCGTCCTGGCGCAGCGCCACCAGTTTCATGTTCTGCATCGTCACCCGGCCGGCGCGCGTGGCGCTGCGCACCAGGACCTCGCCGCTGCGCGGGACGGTCCAGGCCAGTTCGCCGGCCGTGATCAGCACGCCGTCCGCGTTTTCCTTGAGCGCGACCGTGCCGCGCGCCGGCGCGCCGGTCTGCAAGTCGTAGCCGTCCGCGTTGGCGCCGCCGGCGACCGCGTGGGCGGTCCACTTCAGCGAGCCGTCCGGCCAGTACGCCAGCGGCCAGGACTGCGTGGCCGGGCCATTCGCACCGAGCTTGAAGTCGAGGCGCTTATTAGCAGGCAGGCGCAGGGTGCCGCGCGGCCAGGGCACGCCCAGGGTGCAGCCTTCGAAGCGGGCAGGCGCCTTGCCGTCCAGCCAGCGCAGGGCGGTGCCGGAGACGGGGGCAGGCCGGGCTCCGGTATTTGCGGTGACCGCGCCGGCCAGTCCAGGAAAAGATGCAAGGAAAGGAAGGGCCGAGGCCGTGCGAAGGAAGTGCCTGCGCGGTGGGGTGTGCAATTGATGTCTCCGTGGCCGGCTGCTGCGCGTGGCGGTGCGCCGGTCCTGTCATGGGATGTCGGTCGTCGCGCCACCGGGATGGCACGCTGATATATCAGTTCCTGTCCGGATACTAGCGGAGGCAGGAGAGGTGGTCGATATACCGCATCCAATCGATCAGCTGGATGATCGAAGGCCATCCAATCATGAACGTGAGCACGTTGCGAGCGCAAAGCCACCTATACTGTAGGCGTATACTAATATATCAGTGAAGTGTACAATCTGGACAAGGCTGCTGATGAACTGGTGCCGTCCAGCTCCCGCATCCAAGCAAATCTCACGGAAACCCATGAAAACACTTGTCGCAGCATTCTGGATATTCATCGGCGCCATCGCCAGCCTGCCGACCATGGCGCAAGACTTGCGGCCCGCCTTTCTCCTGACCGGCGCACTGTCCCGCGACAGCCAGGACCTGTCCGGGCAGTGGACCTATTCCAAGGACCTGTACCGCACCGGGCTCACCGACATCAACGGCTGGGTGGCGAAGTCGCGCATGCAGCGCTACCGTGACGTCGACGTCGCCGCCGTCGAAGCCAAGGGTGGGGTGGATTTCTTCGAGTTCGACCTCGACCGTGGACCGATCGTCAACGTGCCGGGCGCGTGGAATGCCGCCAGCCCCGAGCTGCGCTACTACGATGGCCTGATCTGGTTCCAGCGCAAATTCAATGCGCAGGCACTTCCCGGCAAGCGCGCCTTCCTGCGCTTCGAGGCCGTCAACTACCGCGCCTACGTCTACCTGAACGGCAAGGAAGTGGGGCGTCACGAAGGCGGCTTCACGCCCTTCGTGCTGGAAGTGACGGGGGCGCTGCGCGCCGGCGACAACCGCCTGGTGGTCGGCGTCGACTCCACTCACGACGCGCAGTCGATCCCGACCTTCATCACCGACTGGGACCTGTACGGCGGCATCACCCGCCCGGTACGCCTGATCACGACCCCGGCCACCTTCATCGACGACGCCATGGTCACGCTGCGTCCGGACGGCCGCATCGCCGGCGAAGTGCGCCTGCAGGGACCGCAGGCCGCCAACCAGACGGTGACGGTGGCGATCGGCGCGCTCGCCACTGCCCGTGCCATTACCGACGCCAGCGGCCGCGCCGTGTTCGACCTGGCGGCGCCGAAAGGCCTGGAGCGCTGGTCGCCCGAGAAGCCGATGCTGTACGACGTGCGCTTCAGCGCATCCGGCGACACGGTACGCGACCGCGTCGGCTTCCGTACCATTCAGGTGAAGGGCAGCCAGATCCTCCTGAACGGCAAGCCGGTCTGGCTGCGCGGCATCTCGCTGCACGAAGAAGAGTTCGGCCCCAACCCGGCGCGCAACATGACGGAGTCAAGCTCGCGCGCGCTGCTGCACGAGATCAAGCATGGCCTCGGCGCCAATTACGTGCGCCTGTCGCATTACCCGCATTCGGAAACCACGGTGCGCCTGGCCGACGAGATGGGCCTGCTGGTCTGGAGCGAGATCCCGGTCTACTGGACGGTCGACTGGGACAACCCGGCGGTGCTGCGCAAGGCCCTGGCGATGCAGGCCGAGACCATCTACCGGGACCGCAACCGCGCCTCGGTGATCATGTGGAGCGTCGGTAACGAGACGCCGGTGGCGGACGCGCGCACGCGCTTCCATGCGGCGATGGCGGACAACGTGCGCCGGCTGGACCCAAGCCGCCTGGTGAGCGCGGCCCTGCTGGTCAAGCACGACGGCGCCGCGCTGGCCATCGACGATCCTCTGGCCGACAAGCTCGACGTGCTGGCCGTGAATACCTACGCCGGCTGGTACGGCCCCGACAAGCTCGACGCCGTGGCGAAACTGAAGTGGAAGGTGCCGGCCGACCGCCCGCTGATCCTGTCCGAGTTCGGCGCCGACGCGCTGGCAGGCTACCGCAATGACGGCATGAAGAAATTCACCGAGGAGTACCAGGCCGAGTACTACCGCCAGACCCTGGCGATGGCCGAACAGATCCCGACCCTGCGCGGCATGTCGCCCTGGATCCTGAAGGACTTCCGCTCGCCGCGCCGCGAACATCCGGTGTTCCAGAACGGCTGGAACCGCAAGGGCATCCTGTCCGAGACCGGTGTGCGCAAGCAGGCTTTCGGCGTGCTGGCCGACTACTACCGCAGCAAGCAATAAATCATTCCTATACCTTTGGAGTCACCGATGAACACCCCCGTCTCAGGCGCCCCCGTCATCACCGCGATGCGGGTCGTCCCCGTCGCCGGCCAGGACAGCATGCTCATGAACCTGAGCGGCGCCCATGGCCCCTGGTTCACCCGCAACATCGTGGTCCTCACCGACAGCGCCGGCAATACCGGATTGGGCGAAGTGCCGGGCGGCGAATCGATCCGCCAGACCCTCGAGGATGCGCGTCCCCTCATCATCGGCAAGTCGCTGGGCGACTATAACGCGGTGCTGAACGCCATGCGCACCACCTTCGCCAATCGCGATGCCGGCGGACGCGGCCTGCAGACCTTCGATTTGCGCACCACGATTCACGCGGTCACCGCGGTCGAATCAAGCTTCCTCGACCTGCTGGGCCAGTTCATGAACGTGCCGGTGGCCGCCCTGCTGGGCGAGGGCCAGCAGCGCGCCGCGGTGCCGATGCTGGGCTACCTGTTCTACATCGGCGACCGCAGCAAGACCAGCCTGGCCTACCGCGGCGAGCAGGATGCGGACGACGCCTGGTTCAGGCTGCGCAATGAAGAGGCGATGAGCCCGGAAGCGGTGGTTGCGCTGGCCGAAGCTGCCCAGGCACGCTACGGCTTCCAGGACTTCAAGCTCAAGGGCGGGGTGCTGGCGGGCGACGCCGAGATGGAAGCCGCCGTGGCCCTGCACGAGCGCTTCCCGCAGGCGCGCGTCACGCTCGACCCGAACGGCGCCTGGTCGCTGGCGGAAGCGGTGCGCCTGTGCCGCGACAAGCACGGCGTGCTGGCCTATGCCGAAGATCCCTGCGGCGCCGAAAACGGTTTTTCCGGCCGCGAGGTCATGGCCGAGTTCCGCCGCGCCACCGGCCTGCCGACCGCCACCAACATGATCGCCACCGATTTCCGCCAGATGGCGCACTCGATCCAGCTGCAGTCGGTCGACATCCCGCTGGCCGACCCGCACTTCTGGACCATGCAGGGCTCGGTGCGCGTGGCCCAGTTGTGCGAAATGTTCGGCCTGACCTGGGGTTCGCACTCGAACAACCACTTCGACATCTCGCTGGCCATGTTCACCCACGTCGGCGCAGCCGCACCGGGCAAAGTCACCGCCATCGACACCCACTGGATCTGGCAGGACGGCCAGCGCCTGACGAAAGAGCCGCTGCGCATCGAAGGCGGCGAGGTGAAGGTACCGGCCAGGCCGGGCCTGGGCATCGAGCTCGATGCCGATGCGCTGGAGGCTGCGCACCAGGCCTACAAGAACATGGGCCTGGGCGCGCGTGACGACGCGGCGGCCATGCAGTTCCTGATCCCGAACTGGAAGTTCGACAACAAGCGGCCCTGCATGGTGCGCTGAAGATGATCTCGTAGGGTGGACGGGTCCCCCGTCCGCGCGTTCAACCAGAGCACGCGTGACCACAGTGCGTACTTGAGTTGAACGCGCGGACGGCATAGCCGTCCACCCTACGTCATCGTGACAACTGGTTGGACGGAATCGGGTATTCCGACCGGAAGGGCAGCGCGGGCAGGCCGGCGCGGTTGACCAGGTTCGGCGTCGCCGCCTCATGCCAGCCGAAACGCACCAGCTTCGGATCCGCCACCTTCGGGCTGCTCACCACGACTTGACCGCCCTCGATGCGCGCGTTCGCTGGATGGAACTTGCCGTCGCTGCCAGCGATCTCGAACCAATCCAGCGGCTTGCCGTCGCGGGCGCTTAGCCCCTGCGCATGGTCGAAGCTGACGACCGCACGCCCATCCGAGAAACGCACCGCGCGATAGGTCGGACCGAAAGGCTCGATGCCGGGCCTGCCATAGGTCCCGGCCAGCGCCAGGTTGGCCAGGCGCAGCCCGACCGTCTGCTTGTCGCGCGGGTGGATGTCGCGTAAATCATCGGCCAGGTCGGTGGTGACGATCATCGCCGTTCCAGGGATGCCTAGCGCGTCAGCCTGGGCTTCGCGCAGGCGCGGCAAGGACTCGGCACCGTGCTGTACCTGGTCGGCGCGCACCACCGAATACAGGTGCGGCGCCAGCTGCACGTAGTAGAAGGGAAGATCGGCCCCGAAGGCGCGGCGCCAGCCGGCGATCATCGCTTCCATCTTCGCCGTGTAGGCCGGGCCGTCGTCGGTGTGGAGGATGTTCGACTCGCCCTGGTACCAGAGCGCGCCCTTGAGTGCGAAGGGCGCCAGGCCGGCGATCATGCCGTTGTACAGCGAGGCCGGCCTGTCCTTGACCGCAGCGGGCAGATTCACAGGCCCCAGCAGGTCCGGCGGCGTCCACGATTCGATGCGCGTGCCGCCCCAGCTGGCGTCGATCAGGCCAACCGGCGTGCCCAGTTCCTGTTTGATGCGGCGCCCGAAATGGTAGGCCGCGGCCGAGAACTGGCTGGCCACGATCGAGGCGGGGGAGGTGATCACCCAGGATCCCTGGACGTCGTCCGCCGGCCGCTCGGCCTTGGTCTTGGCCACCTTGAACAGGCGGATGTCCGGATGGTCGGCGGCGGCGATGTGCTCTTCGGCGCCGAAGGTCGGGCGCTGGCCCTTTTTGTCGCCGAGCGGCTTTTCCATGTTCGACTGGCCCGAGGCCAGCCAGACTTCGCCGACCAGCACGTCGTTCACCACGATCCGGTTGCCTTCGCCGCTCACCACCAGCACGCCTGGCGCCTGAGGGGCCCTGGCCAGGTCGAGATCGACGCGCCAGCGGCCATCCGGCCCGGCCTGCATGCTGCGCGCCTGGTTCCCGAAGCGCACCGACACCCCTTCGCCCGGCGCAGCCCAGCCCCAGACCGGCACCCTGGCGGCGCGCTGCAGCACCATGTGGTCGGACAGGACGGCCGGCAGCCTGACCTCGGCGCCGGCGGGGAGGGTGATGAAGGCCAGCGCGATCAGGCCGGCCGCGCGGCGGCCGGTGGCAAGGCGGCTCATGACGGGTACTTGGGGCCGGCCGTGACAAAAGCGCCGCCCTGCAGGAAGGTGCTGAGGTCGTCCGCCGGCGGATACGCGAATTCTTGCGGCAGATTGCCGAGGAACTGGGCCGAGCTGTCCTTGGCCTGGAAGGCCAGGTGGCGCGAATGGCGGTCGTCCCACCAGCGGCCCGGGTTGTCCGACACGCCGAAGCTGATGGTGTGGCCGACGCGCGGCGTCAGCAGCGAGCGGCGCAGCAGTTCCACCATGTCGTCCAGGCTGAGCCAGGTCACCATCTGGCGGTGGGTCGCCGGCTCGGGGAAGCAGAAGCCGATGCGCAGGCACACGGTCTCGATGCCGAAACGGTCCCAGTAGTAGCGCGACAGGTTCTCGCCCCATACCTTGGACAGGCCGTAGTAGCCGTCGGCGCGGGTCGGCATGGCGGCGTCGACGCGCTCGCTGGTCTGGTACATGCCCATGGTGTGGTTGCTGCTGGCGAAGACCACGCGCCGGATGCCCAGCTTGTGCACGGCTTCGTACAGGTTGACCATGCCGAGGATATTGGCCTGCATGATCGGTGCGAATTCGACTTCGGTGGACACGCCGCCGAAGTGCAGGATCGCGTCCACGCCTTCGCACATGCGCATCACCTGCTCGCGGTCGGCCAGGTCGCATTCCACGATTTCCTCGCCCGGGCCGGCCGGGCCGAGGCTTGCGACGCCCGGGGCCACGTCGGCCAGGCGCACGATGTCGGCGAATTCCTGCAGGCGTTCGCGCAGGCGGCGGCCCAGGTTGCCTCCGGCGCCGGTGAAGAGGATGCGTTTGAATGGTTTGGTCATGATGGTGTCGGACTGGTTGGAACGTGGAGCGCCATTACCGGCTGATTCGGAACGGGTGTCAATGACGGGTCCCTGAACGCTCACGATCTTGAGTAATTAGCGAGGAGGACCAGCAGCGATGTGCTGATCTACTAATATATTAGCGCAAATTCCAACAATGGAGACCCACGATGTTCCGATCCGCCCCGTTGTTCCTGTACGCATTCGGCCTCGCCGCCCTGCTGGCGAGCGCCCCGGCCCTGGCCGAGCGTGCCCAGTACGACTTCAATCCCGGCTGGAAGCTGCTGGTCGGCGATCCTCCAGGTGCCGCCCAGCCGTCCTTCGACGACGACGCCTGGAAGCCGGTCACGCTGCCGCGCGCCTGGAACGAGGACGACGCATTCGCCAAGGACATCGTCGACCATTCGCTAGGGGTGGCCTGGTACAGGAAACGCTTCACGCTGAAGGACCTGAAGCCGGGCCAGAAGGTCTTCCTCGAGTTCGAAGGCGCGCGCCAGGCCGCCGAGGTCTTCGTCAACGGCCGCCGCATCGGCCTGCACGAGAATGGTGTGACGGCTTTCGGTTTCGAGATCGGCACAGCGCTGGTGAAGGGCGAGAACGTGGTGGCGGTGCGCACCGATAACCGCTGGGACTACAAGGAGCAGGCCACCGGCCAGCGCTACCAGTGGGCCGACCGCAATTTCAATGCCAACTACGGCGGCCTGCCGAAGAACCTGCGCCTGCACGTGACCGAGCCGCTGTACCAGACCCTGCCCCTGGTCTCGAACCTGGGCACGACTGGCGTCTACGTCTACGCGCGCGACTTCGATATTCCGGGCCGTAGCGCCACCATCGCGGCCGAGTCCGAGGTGCGCAACGATTCGAAGCGGGCGCGCAGTTTTACCTACGAGGTCGAAGTGCGCGACAAGGACGGCAAGGCAGTGGCGCGCTTCGCCGCTCCCGCGCAGAGCCTCGCCCCCGGCGCCACCACGGTCGCCAAGGCCAGCGCGCGGGTAGAAGGCCTGCACTTCTGGAGCTGGGGCTACGGCTACCTGTACGAGGTGGTCACCACCCTCAAGGTGGACGGCAAGCCGTTTGATCGCGTCAGCACCCGCACCGGCTTCCGCAAGACCGAATTCGGCAAGGGCGTGATCAAGCTGAACGACCGCGTGCTGCAGATGAAGGGCTATGCCCAGCGCACCTCGAACGAGTGGCCGGCGATCGGCCTGTCGGTGCCCAGCTGGCTGAGCGACTACAGCAATGGCCTGGCCCTCGAGAGCAATGCCAACCTGATCCGCTGGATGCATACCGCGCCCTGGAAGCAGGACGTCGAATCCCTGGACCGCATCGGCCTGATGCAGGCCATGCCGGCCGGCGACTCCGAGAAGGACGTCGACGGCCGTCGCTGGGGCCAGCGGGTGGAAGCCATGCGCGACGCCATCGTCTACTTCCGCAACAACCCGAGCATCCTGTTCTACGAGTCCGGCAACAAGGGCGTGAGCGCCGGGCACATGGCGGAGATGAAGGCGCTGCGCGACCGCTTCGACCCGCAGGGCGGCCGCGCCGCCGGTAGCCGCGAGATGCTGAGCACTGCGTTGCAGCAGGTGTCCGAGTACGGCGGCGAGATGTTGTATATCAATAAGAGCGCGCGCATGCCGATGTGGGCGATGGAGTACGCCCGCGACGAAGGCGCGCGCAAGTTCTGGGACGAACTCAGTCCACCTTTCCACAAGAACGGCGACGGTCCGCCGCACAAGGGGCAGCCGGCGCCGTCCTACAACCACAACCAGGACAGCTTCGCGATCGAGACCGTGCGCCGCTGGTACGACTACTGGCGCGAGCGGCCGGGCACCGGCACCCGCGTGTCGAGCGGCGGCGTCAACATCATTTTCTCCGACAGTAATACCCACCACCGCGGCGCCGAGAACTACCGCCGCAGCGGCGAAGTCGACGCCATGCGCATCCCGAAGGACGGTTTCTACGCGCACCAGGTGATGTGGGACGGCTGGGTCGACGTCGAGCGTCCGCGCGCCCACATCGTCGGCCACTGGAATCATGCGCCGGGCACGGTAAAACCGGTGCACGTGATCTCGAGCGCCGAGACGGTGAAGCTCACGCTCAACGGCAAGGAGGTCGGCAGCGCACGCCAGAGCGAGCGCTTCCTGTTCAGCTTCGACCAGGTGGCCTGGGAAGAGGGCGAGCTGAAGGCGGTCGGCTACGACGCTAAAGGCAAGCAGGTGTGCGAGACCAGCCTGGTCACGGCCGGAAAGCCGGTGGCGCTGCGTCTGACCCGCATTCCGTCGCCACACGGCCTGCGTGCCGATGGCGCCGACCTGGCGCTGCTGCAGGTCGAGGCGGTCGATGCCCAGGGCCGGCGCAATCCGGTGGCGCTGGACACCGTGCACTTCGAGCTGGATGGCCCGGCCGAATGGCGCGGTGGCATCGCCCAGGGTCCAGGCAACCACGTGCTGGCGCGCTCGCTGCCGGTGGAGGGCGGCGTCAACCGCGTCTTCGTGCGCAGCACCACGCAGCCGGGCAGGATCGTGCTGCGCGCCCGCGCCGACGGCCTGGCGCCGGCGCAGCTGAGCTTCGCATCCACGGCGGTCAAGGTCAGCGGCGGCCTGGCCGCGCTGCCGGCGCCGCCGCCGCTACGCCTGGACCGCGGCCCGACGCCGTCCACACCCTCGTACACGGTGTCGCGCATCGCGGTGCCGGTGACATCCGCCGCGGCGGCCAGCAACGGGGGACAGGCTGCGCACTCCTTCGACGACGACGAGACCACCAACTGGACCAGCAAGGCCGGAGAAGCGGCGGAGATCAGCTACCGCCTGGCGCGCCCGGCGCTGCTGCGCGAAATCACGCTCAAGCTGGCCGGCTGGCGCGAGCGCAGCTATCCGCTGCGCGTCCATGTCGACGGCGTCGAGGTGTGGCGCGGCGTGACGCCGAAGAGCCTGGGCTACGTCACGCTGCCGCTCAAGCCGCAGCGCGGCAGCGAGGTACGCATCGCACTGGACGGACAGGCCGACGATGCGGGCGCCATCCAGTTGACCGAGGTCGCGAACCAGGCCAATACCGACACCGGCGCCCAGCGCGTCTCGCGTTCCGCGCTGGCGATCGTCGAAGCGGAATTCTACGAGCATCCCTGAATCGCACGCGACCGATAAGCAATTTTGCTGTTGCGATGTCATAAACGGCATCGGTCGCTTTCACGCCGCCGCAGCATCATACCGACGAGTGTGGCGCATCCGCACGCAACCGCTCAAGCCCATGAGTGTTTGCCGCAATTGCATTAATCGTGGTTGTTGTATTGATTTCATTCAATAACAATCGACCTCGTTACTCGTTTCCGGGCAGCAGGTTTTCACCCTGAAGCGCATATAAGACAGACAACATGGAGGAGAGATGGCAGCATATTCCCAAGCTGGTTTCCCAGTAAAACGCATCAGCCAGGCCGTGGCCATGGCATTGGCCTCGCTGGTCGCAGGCGGCGCCTACGCGCAGCAGGCTGCCACGTCGCAGGCATCGTCGACCGCAGCTGCCGCTGCGCCGGAAGGCGCGGTCGAGACAGTGCTGGTGGTCGGCTCGCGCGAATCGCAGCGCAGCGCCATCGCGCGCAAGAAGAACGCCGCCACCGCGCAGGATTCGATCATCGCCGAAGACGTCGGCGCCTTCCCCGACCGTAACGTCGCCGACGCGATTTCGCGTATCGCCGGCGTGGCCGTCGACCGCGGCGAATTCGGCGAGGGCATCAGCGTGTCGATCCGCGGCAATGGTCCGGAACTGACCCGCGTCGAACTGGACGGCATGGGCGTGCAGCAGGCCGGCGGCGCCGACATGTTGGGCGGCATCACGGCCGGCGCCGACACCTCGGGCGGACGCGCGGTCGAGATGCGCCAGCTCTCGTCGGACCTGATCAAGAGCGTGGACGTGGTCAAAGGCTCGACCGCCGACATGACCGAAGGCTCGCTGGGCGGCGGCGTGCGCATCCAGACCCGCAACGGCCTCGATTTCAAGAAGGACTACCTGTCCTTCCGCGTGGCCGGCCAGCAGAATTCGCTCAACAAGAAGAAAAACCCGAACCTGAACCTCATCGGCGTCAAGAAGTTCATGAACGACCGCCTGGGCGTGCTGGTCAACCTCTCGAAGAGCAAGGTTAACCAGGAAGCCCACTCGATCAACCAGGGCGGCACCAATGGCCAGGTCGGCAAGGTCCGCCTGATGGACTTCGACAACTCGCCGGAGAAGACGGTTGCGCTGCGTCCAGATACCCTGAACCTGAACGACGAGGCCTCGACCACACCCTTCTACACTTCGCCGTACAGCAACGCGGCGATGGGCAACTGGGTCAGCATGACGCCGAAGGACGTGCTGGAAGGTTCGGCCGCGGCCAAGACCAAGGCCGAGTGCTACCAGAAATTCCCGCTGCTGCCGGCCAGTGTGGCTTCGCAGATCAACAGCGCCAACAACGGCCGCACCAATGCCCAGAACATCACCCAGCTGGCGCTGCTGAGCTGCCTGGGCCAGTGGAACGACTGGACTCCGAGTAATACCCGCTACTTCGTCAACCGCTGGAACGACGAGCGCACCAGCGGCGACATCCGCCTCGACTTCAAGGTCAGCGACGCGCTGAGCATTTATGCCAAGCATAGCCGCAGCAAGGGCGAAGTCACCTCCTACAGCACCAACCTCGGCTACGGCGGCGTCGCCGTCAACCCGGGCAACGTGCGCGGCCCGAACGGCTTCAGCGGCCCGGCCTCCTCCGACATCATCTCGGCCACCCAGTTGCCCAACGGTGCCTGGGGCACGCGTGTGCTGAACCCGGCGTCGGGTTACTACGCGTATCCGAACGAACTGACCTACCGCAGCACCGGCGCCGTGAACGGCGCCGTCTCGAACGTCAACCCGGCCTCGGTCGTCGTCGACAGCAAGCACCACCTCACCGGCTTCCAGTTCGCGGACGGTGTCTACGGCGTCGACAACACCACGATCACGATCGGGACCAAGTCCAGCTACACCCAGGCCGGCGGCATCTTCAAGAAGGGCATCGTGCGCGCCGAGTTCCTGGTCGGCGATTCCAAGTCGGACTTCTACCGCTATGAGAAGCGCATGGGGCAGAGCGCCTACCTCGGCCCGACCAATGCCACGATCCTGCCGAACGGGATCTGGAACTACACGCCGACCGGTTCGGTGGACCTGAGCAACCCGAACAACTGGCTGACCCTCGGCACGCAGGCCCCGGTCACCGCGTCCGCGCCGAGTTTCAGCTCCCCGGGCAGCGCCGCCTACACCTCGGCCCAGCTGCCGCGCGTGAACGGCGCCACCACCCTGGCGTTCCAGAATCCACGCATCAACGAGTCCTACGAGAAGACGGCCAAGCTGGATGTGGACATCGCCACCGACGAGTACATCCCCTTCGTCCCGTCGCTCAAGGTCGGCTACAACCGCCGCAAGAGCGGCTACGATGCCTGGTCGACCGGCGGGCCGACGCTGCAGGACGCGGTTGGCACCTTTGGAACTCCCGGCTACATCCCGGGCGTCTACGTCTCGACCAACAACCTGCGCACCACCTTCCAGGTCTGCGAAGACACGCCGGGATCGCTGGCTGCGGGCGGCAGGCCTTGCCAGTACGGCTACAACCCGAGCACCGACCCGCGCTCCGCGCGCCAGGGCGCGATCGTCATCTCGCCGGAGCAGTACCGCCAGATCTTCAACCAGGCCTACACGGTGCAACCGACCGCGCAGTTCTATGCGGGCGACAAGGACCGTCCGGACAGCCTGGTCAACGGCTGGACCGAGTTCGACATCGACAAGGTCTATGCGCTGCTGGGTGTGCCGAACTACAACCTCGACTGCATCAAGAGCTGCGTGGGCAGCGACGGCAAGATGTATGACCAGCCGAAGAACTCGATCATGGAAACCGTCGATGCCGGCTACATGATGGCCAACTTCGAGGTCGACCGCCTGCCGTTCACCCAGCGCGCGCTGCCCTTCGGGATCGTCTTCGACGGTAACGTCGGCGTGCGCGCCGTGCGCACCAAGGTGGTGGGCAGCGGCCAGCTGACCTTCCGCTCGATTGTCCCGACCGCGTCCTACAACCCGCTCGATCCCAACAACGCGAACGGCATCAGCACCCGCGTGTACCGCAAGGAAACCGCGATCAATGCGAGTACCACCGATTACCTGCCGTCGGCCAACCTGAACACCTGGCTGATTCCGGAAAAGCTGGTCCTGCGCTACAACTGGGGCAAGACCATCGCGCGCCCGGTCGCCGGCCGCCTGATCCCGAACGGCACCTGCGAATACGACGGCCGCAAGCTGACCGAGCTGGATGACGACGGCAGCGAAGTCGCCATGCGCTGCACCGACATCATGGGTAACCCGGAGATCAAGCCGCTGACCAACCATAACCAGAACCTGTCGCTGGAATGGTATGCCAACCGCGACATCATGCTGGCAGGCGCGGTCTACAAGCAGGAAGGCATCACCGGCGCGCCGACCCTGATCGAAACCGTCGACAACGTCAAACCGTTCGCCGGCTCCGACGCGGTCGATCCGCAGACCGGCAAGCCGCTCGCCGACCTGGTCTTCACCCAGCGCCGCTGGACCAACCAGATCCCGTTCACCCGCAAGGGCTTCGAAGTGTCGGCCAAAGTCGGCTTCACCGTCCTGCCATGGTACCTGCGCTATACCGGCGTGGACGCGAACTACACCCGCAACAAGTCGACCCTGACCGGCGCGGCGATGCGCGACCTGATCACCGGCGACATCCTGCCGGTAGCGGGCGAGCCGCGCCACTCCTGGAATGCGTCGGTATGGTACGACGATGGCGCCCTGTCGATGCGCGTCGGCCTGCAGGTGAAGGCCTCGACCTTCGAGTGCACCTCCGGCTGCAACGGCACCTCGATCAACAACTATCCGGCGGTCGGCATGACCACGGTGCGCTTCCCGACCTACCTCCCGGGTACGCCGGTGTTCCGTGTGGATACCCGTTACGTGGACGCCAAGATCGGCTACCGCTTCAACAAGAACGTCGAGTTCTTCCTTGAAGGCCGCAACCTCGGCAAGACCCACACCGGCCGGAATACCGGCGGTTACTCGGACTTCGCCAACGGCACGCCGAACGTGTACACCGACTCGTTCGCCGGCAGCACCTACATGGCAGGCCTGAACTTCAAGTTCGGCGGCTGATCGTCGCGTAGGGCAGGAGGCCAATGGCCGCCGCATTCGCGGCGGCCATTCTCGTTTACAGGTCCCCGTGCACCAAAAAATCACTTGGTTGATCGTTTCATGGTGTATTTGCACCGGGAATGATCAGTTTGATGATTCTTTCGGTGCGCGGTGGATCGTCGCGATCCTGCACGCATAGAATGTTTTCAAGGCCAAGCCGTACCTCAAACTACAGAGCCCATGGAGACAATTCGATGAAACGAGCCACGATCAGCACGCAAGTGCTTCATCCGACCTGCTGCGCCCGCGCAGTCGCCGCAGTGATCACCCTCCTTGCCGCACAAGCCGCGCTGGCCCAGGAGACTACCCAGCCGCAGGCGGCCCCCGCCGCACCGGCATCGCAGGGTGCCGCCGACAGCGCGCCGCCCGCAGCGGCCGTCGTCCACATCGCCGGCACCCGCCAGTCGGTGGCATCCGCCATCAGCCGCAAGAAGAACGCCGGCACCGTCTCGGATTCGATCGTGGCCGAGGACATCGGCCAGTTCCCCGACAAGAACGTGGGCGAAGCGCTGTCGCGCGTCACCGGCGTGCAGCTGTCGCGCGATTTCGGCGAAGGTACCCAGGTGGCGATTCGCGGCGTCGAGCCGGACCTGAACCGCGTCGAGATCAACGGCATGTCGGTGCTGGGTACCAGCGGCGGCGCCGGCCGCGGCGCGGAACTGCGCGAACTCGCGTCCGAGCTGATCGGTTCGATCGACGTCTACAAGGGCATCACCGCCGACATGACCGAAGGCGGCGTGGGCGGCACCGTGCAGGTCACGACGCGCAAGCCGCTCGACTTCAAGAAGCCGACCATCGGCACCAGCATCGCGGCCGAGCACTCCACCTCGCGCGGCGGCGTCCAGCCGCGCGGCAACCTGTACATGGCCGACAAGTACCTGGACGGCAAGCTGGGCCTGATGGCCAACTTCGTCTACGACAAGGTCCTGACCCAGAACGACTACGCGCGCAACACCTCCTGGCGCTTCATCCAGGACTGGGACGCTTCGCCCGAGAAGACCGTCAACAGCATCGATCCGGCCGTCGCCGCCGTCGGCAGCGCCGCCGCCTGCGCCACCTCCGGCCTGAGCGCCGCCCAGCAGACCGCCTGCCGCAGCCAGTGGTTCGACTACTCGCCGGGCATCGCCCGCTACGGCATCTGGACCCGCGACCACAAGCGCTCCTCGGGCGAGGTGACCGCGCAGTACGCGTTCAGCAAGGAGTTCAATGCCTATCTCACCTACCAGGCGAACACCCAGAGCCAGCGCCTGAACGACCGCAACTTCGGCACCGACTTCGCGAGCGCCACGCGCCTGGCCAACAGCGGCCGTGCGCCGGTCTACAATGCCGCCACCGGCGTGCCGAGCGCCGCCGGCGCCTGCACGGCGCCGACCGGCGCCACGCCGGGCATGGTGGTCGCGAACCACCACGTCACCGAATACGTCGTCGGCTCCTGCCTGTTTGCAGCGGGCCAGGGCGGGCAGGGCGCCTTCAGCACCTCGGCGCGCGACTTCCAGCTCGACATCGACTCGCGCTATGCGTCCTCGGGCTTCAATTTCAAGCGCGGCGCGCTCGAAGTGGTCGGCCTGCTCGGCACGTCGAAGTCGCTGTACGACAGCAACAGCAACAGCGTCGTGCTGACCCAGAACGCGCCGGGCCTGAAAGTGGCGCTCGGCCCGGACAGCATTCCACGCTTTAGCTTCCCGGCCGGCTACAGCCCGGATAGCCCGACTTCCTACGTCCAGGCCCAGCTCCAGTACCGTCCGAGCGAAACCGAGAACAAGGAACACCAGGCCAAGCTCGACTTCAAGTACCGCCTCGCCACCCCGTTCTTCACCAAGGCCTGGTTCGGCGTCCAGGCGCGCAAGGCCAGCTCCGAGCAGTACAACGGCGGCGGCTACCTGGCCAGCAACGGCGCCAACCTGAACTCGACCGCCGACGACATCAACGTGCGCGGCGCCAACGTGAACCAGACCGCGGTCTACGATCCGCTGTACACCGGCTCCGCCCAGCGCCCGAACGACACGCAGAGCTTCATCAACTCGAGTTTCAGCACCCGCTACCTGAACGCCGCCCAGATGGCTGCGCTGGTCAGCGCCGTGCAGGGCCGCTCGCCCGGCACCTTCTTCAGCGGCTACGACAAGGTCTCCGGCCTGCCTTCTGGCTGGATGTCGCCGGTCTACGCCAACGCGGCGCCGTTCTTCGATACCACCAACTTCAACCACGCCTACCTGCGCAATGCGCCTGGCAGCGACGGCAACATGTATGCGCAGATCCCGGCCTTCGCGATCGACGAGCGCATCGCGGCGACCTATCTGCGCCTCGACTATGCCACCCAGCTGATGGGCAAAGAAGTGGAAGGCAACGTCGGCGTGCGCTATACCCGTACCCGCGACCGCTCGACCGGCCTGGCGCGCTACTCGGTGCGCACCGCCACCGCACCGGGCGCATCGACCTTCACCGACGTCGTGATCAGCAATTCGGTGGCGACGGTCGAGAACACCTACAACGACGTGCTGCCGAGCTTTAACGGCGCCGTCTGGCTCATCGACAACAAGCTGGTGACCCGCGTCGGCTGGGCCAAGGCGATGGCGCGTCCGCGCATGGACTTCCTGGCCCCGAACGCGACCTGCATCCGCGGCAGCGGCAACCCGCAGTTCGGCGGCGACGGCAACGACGACTGCACCGCCGGCAATCCGGACCTGAAGCCCTACCGCTCGACCAACACCGACCTGAGCTTCGAGTACTATCCGGGCCAGGACAGCCAGCTCTCGCTCGCCTTCTTCAAGAAGGACATCTCGAGCTATGTGATGGAACGCGTGCTGACCCGCGGCGTGGACCTGTTCAAGAACGGCGAGCTGTTCGACGTGACCCAGCCGGTCAACGGCGAGGGCGCCACCACCAAGGGCGTCGAGATCGCCGGCCGCACCGCGCTGACCTTCCTGCCGGGCTGGCTGAGCGGCTTCGGCATCGATGCCAACTACACCCGCATGAACTACAAATATGCGAGCGGCACCGAACGCCTGAACGTCCTCGACAACACCGTGCTGCCTTACCCGGGCATGTCGAAGAATGCCTACAACCTGTCGCTGTGGTACGACCAGGGCCCGATCAACGCCCGCGTCGCCTACAGCTACCGCGACCGTTTCTTCACCGGCAACAACGACGTGTCGGGTAACCCGGTGTTCGAGGCCAAGACCGGCTACCTGGATGCGAAGATCCAGTATCGCTACAACGACAACATCACCTTCGCCCTGGAAGGCAAGAACCTGACGGACGAAGTGAAACGCACCGACGCCGGCGAAAGCATCCGCCTGAACGAACTGGCCTGGGCTGGACGCCGCTACTACTTCACGGTGTCGGTCAAGCTTTGATCGCCTTGTAAAGACTCCTGTTCCGACTTGCCAGTCATCTCGCGATGACTGGCTTTTTTCATTGTGAGAGCCATGTACCCGACTGCCAACTTCGCCGCCGGCGCCTTGCTGGCGCTGCTCGCTGTCCCTCTACCGGCCGCCGCGGCCGAATCCGGTTTCGCCAACCCGCTGGTGCGCCAGCGCGCCGACCCCCACGTCACCCTGCATGCGGACGGCTGGTACTACTTCACCGCCACCGTCCCCGAGTACGACCGCCTCGAACTGCGCCGTGCGCGCAGCCTGGACGGTCTCGGTGCGGCCGAGGCGAAGACGGTCTGGCGCAAGCACGGCAGCGGCGAGATGGGCGCCCACATCTGGGCGCCCGAGCTGCACCGCATCGACGGCAAGTGGTACCTGTACTTCAGCGCGGGGCGCGCCGACAAGGTGTGGGAGATCCGGCTCTACGTGCTGGAGAACAGCGCCGAGAACCCGCTGGAAGGGGAGTGGGTCGAACGCGGCCAGCTGCGTACCGGATGGGAAAGCTTCGCCCTCGACCCGACCAGCTTCGTGCACCGCGGCCAGCGTTATTTGTCATGGACGCAGCGCGCGCCCGACGGCGGCAAGGCCACCAATATCTACCTGGCGAAGATGGATGGACCGCTGGCGATCCGCCAGCCGGCCGTGCTGCTGACGCGGCCGGAGCACGCCTGGGAGAAAATCGGGCACGAGGTCAACGAGGCGCCGGCGGTGCTGGTCAAGGACGGCCGGGTCCTGATGACGTATTCGGCCAGCGCGACCGACGCCAACTACGCGCTCGGCCTGCTGACGGCACCGGTCGATGCCGGCCTGCTCGATCCGCGTTCATGGACCAAGTCGGCGCTGCCGGTGCTGCGCAGCAGCGCGGCCACCGGCCAGTATGGCCCTGGCCACAACAGCTTTACCACCAGCCCGGACGGCAAGACCGACATCCTGGTCTACCATGCGCGCAACTACCGCGACATCGTGGGCGAGCCGCTGCGCGATCCGAACCGGCATACGCGCGCGCAGGTGATCCGCTGGCGCGCGGATGGGATGCCGGAGTTCGGGGAACCGGTCGCGGACCGGTAGGAGAAATGCAGGGTGGCCGGCTATGCCGGCCACCCGTTCATCGTTACCACCAGGCGGCGTAGACGATCACCAGGATCACGCAGACTACCGCCGAGCCGAAGGCGAAACCAGGCTCGACGCGGAACAGGCTGCGGTCGACCTTGACGATCGTCGATGCCGGCTGGCGGCCCAGCAGGCTGATGATGGCCATGCCGATCACGATCATCAGGAACACGATCAGGGTGCGGTCCAGGAACGGAATCTCGTACACGCCGCTGCTGTTGGGGACCGCGAAGCCGATCGGCGCCAGGAAGGACAGGTTCACGAAGTCCGGCAGGAACTTCAGCACGATCGACAGGCCCACGCTGGCGATGGCCGCGAACATCGCGGCGGCACCGTTGGTGCGGCGCCAGAAGAAGCCGAGCAGGAACATGGCGAAAATACCCGGCGAAACGAAGCCGGTGTATTCCTGGATGTACTGGAAGCCGCCTTTCTTGTCGATGCCCATCAGCGGGGCGATCGCCACCGCGATCGCCATCGCGACGACCACCGTCACGCGCCCGATCCAGACCATGTGGCGCTCGCTGGCCTCCGGACGGAACTTGGGACGGTAGATGTCGAGCGTGAAGATGGTGGCGATGCTGTTTGCCTTGCCGGCCAGCGAAGCCACCACGGCGGCAGTCAGGGCGGCGAAGGCGACGCCTTTCAAGCCCTCGGGCAGCAGGGTCAGCAGAGTAGGGTAGGCACGGTCGGGATTCAGTTCACCGCCCGGACGCAGCGAGTCGCCCAGCACGCCGCCCTGGTCGAGCGCATAGGCGGCGATGCCCGGCAGGACCACGATCACCGGCATCAGGAGTTTCAGGAAGGCGGCGAACAGCAGGCCCTTGCGCGCGACCGGCAGGCTGGCGCCGAGGGCGCGCTGGGTGATGTACTGGTTGCAGCCCCAGTAGCTCAGGTTGACGATCCACATGCCGCCGATCAGGGTGGACAGGCCCGGCAGGTCCATGTAGTTCGGGTTGTCGCGCGAGAGCACCATGTCGAAGTGGCCGCCGGCACGCGCGAACAGCTCGCGCACGCCCACCATCGCGCCTTCGCCGCCGGCCAGGCGCGCCACCAGGTCGAGCGCGATCCAGGTGGTGACCAGGCCGCCGATCACCAGGCAGAACACCTGGATCACGTCGGTGTAGCCGATCACCTTCATGCCGCCCAGGGTGATGATGGTGGCGAACACCGCCAGGAACAGCATGCAGGGCAGCACGCCGATGCCGACCATGCTGTTGATCGCCAGCGCACCCAGGTAGAGGATCGCGGTCAGGTTGACGACGATGTACAGGGCCAGCCAGAACACGGCCATGACGGTGGCCACCCCGGGTCCGTAGCGCTGCTCGAGGAACTGGGGCATGGTGTAGATGCGGTTCTTCAGGTAGATCGGCATGAAGAACACCGCCACGATGATCAGGGTGGCGGCCGCCATCAGCTCATAGACGGCGATGGCCATGCCGATCCGGAAGCCGGAGCCGCTCATGCCGATGAACTGCTCGGCCGAGATGTTGGACGCGATCAGCGAGGCGCCGATGGCCCACCAGGTGAGCGAGCCTTCGGCCAGGAAGTAATCGTGCGATTCCTTGCCGGAGCGGTTGTGGCGGCGCCGGTAGATCCAAATGCCGTAGCCGGCGACGACGAAGAAGTAGAACAGGAAGACGGCTGTGTCGAGGGTGGAGAACGAATTCATGTGATAGCGGTGTCTCGTCTTGGAACGGTGCGGGCACCTTCCTTGTTGTCCTGCCGGTGGACCAGCGCCCCGGCGGGCGGCGCACCAGGCATGGGCGCCGCGGCCCAATCTTTGCATAGCCGGGCCGGTGTGCGCAAGCCGGGGCGAAATACTCATCCGTTTGATCGCTTTGAGCGCTCCCCGGTCATGGCGGATCCCACCGATCAAGGCCCTGATTCTTTCGCGGCCAGGCTGATCGATTCGCGGCGCAGCACCTACAATGTCCGGGGGCGCCGGACACCCGAGGATGGACCGCGCCACCGCATAAAACAAAGGAGACACCTTGCCGATCACTTTCCACGCCAGGCCCTCGCTCCTGGCCATCGCACTTTCCGCCGCCACCCTGTCTGGTTCGGCCGCGGCCCAGGAGCTGGGCATCCCGCAAGGCTCAGGACTGCAGGCAGGCGCCGCCGCCGCCCAGGCCGCGAGCAAGTCCGGACAGGTGGTCCTGATGCCCGCGCTTACCGCGGGCGCAGCCAATACGCTCAGCGTGCTGTCCTCCCAGGACGGCGCGAACTTCGTGTCGCTCGCCTCCGAGACCTGGTCGCCGCCATCCGGCCGGCTGACCGATCCCACCCTGGCGCGGCATGCCGACGGCCGCTACGTCCTGGCCTACGCCAGCGGCGCGCCGGGCACGATCGGCCTGGCCACCTCGCAAGACCTGCGCCGCTGGGAGTTCCAGCGCGAGATCAAGCTCGGCGCCGGCCAGGCGCGTGCACCGGCCTGGCTGCGCGGTGCCGACGGCCGCTTGCACATGATCCTGACCCTGCCGACAGCCAACGGCGGGCAGGGCGCATATTTCGTCACGCCGGATGACAAGCTCACCGGCTGGGGAGCGCCGGCGCCGCTGCGCGGCCTCGACACGGGCTACCTCGATACCGTGATCGCGGCCGACGGCGGCGGCTATGTCGCCGTGGCGCGCGAAGAACGCAGCGGGCGCCTGGTGCTGGCGCGCGCCTCTGAGCTGGGCGGACCGTGGCGCATCGAGCCGCAAGCGGCGCTGGGCGGCCTCGGCGCCAACCTGAAGGTGGCCGGACTGGTGCGCCTGGGCGCCACCTTGCGGCTCTACACGCGCAGTGCCGACGGCAAGCGCGCCTGGTTTGCGGACAGCCAGGATGGCGGCCGCAGCTGGAGTGAACAGGGCCGCGTGAGCGGCACGGCTGCGATGGCATCGGGCTTCGGCGCCGTGGCCGAAGACGCGAAGGCCCTGGCCGCGGTCACCGCGCCCAAGGGCCGTCCGAAGGCGGTCAGCTGGGACCAGTATTCGCTGAAGATCGACGGCAAGCGGGTCGTGGTCTGGTCGGGCGAGATCCACCCGTTCCGCCTGCCGAACCCCTCGCTGTGGCGCGACGTGATCCAGAAGATGAAGGCCCTCGGCTTCAACGGCGTGGCCTTCTATTTCGACTGGGGCTACCATTCGCCGGCGCCCGGCGTGTACGACTTCTCGGGCATTCGCAACGTGGAGCGCGCGCTGCAGATCGCGGAAGAAGAGGGCATGTACATCATCGCCCGCACCGGCCCCTACGTGAACGCCGAGCTGACCGGCGGCGGCTATCCCGGCTGGATGTTCCGCAGCCGCGCCGAAGCCCGCACCGACGACCCGGTCTACCTGTCGGCGGTCGACGAGTGGATGACCCAGATTAACGCCATCATCGCGCGCCACCAGGTGACGGATGGCGGCGGCAACGTGATCGCCTACCAGCTCGAGAACGAGCTGGGCAAGGTCGAACCCAAGCACGTGCGCCAGATGGAACACCTGGCGCGCAAGGCGCGTGCCGACGGCATCAAGGTGCCCTTCTTCCACAATGCGGCCGGCCGACTGCCCGACTGGGCGCCGAAAGGCGCGAGCGCACCCTGGGCCAACCCGGGGCCGACCGACATCTATGCCTTCGACGGCTACCCCGGCGGCAGCTGCGACGTGTTCGCCAACCCGGCCGGCGCCAACAAGGCGCCGGACTGGGGCATCTACGCGACCGGCACCGGCAAGGTCGGCTCCCTGACCTCGCCCGGCACCCCCGGCTTCGCGGCGGAACTGGGCGGCGGCTGGTTCGACTACTGGGGCTCGAACGGTACCTATGCCTGCACCGCCGAACGCCAGGGCAAGGGCTACCAGCGGGTCTTCTACGGCACCAACCTGATCAACCGCATCACGATCCACAACGTCTACATGACCTTCGGCGGCACCTCCTGGGGCTGGCTCGCCGGCCCGGTCGTGTACACCTCCTACGACTACGGCGCGCCGATCTCGGAAGACCGCGGCCTGCGCCCGAAAGCCCAGGCGCTCAAGCAGCAGGGCATGTTCGTGCAGGCGGCCGAAGCCGTGCTGGCCGAGATGGACAAGGGCCCGCAGCTGGCGCCCGCCACCGCCAACCTGAAGCTTTACCACAACGTCAACCGGCGCCTCGGCACCCACGTGATCTTCGCCGCCCACAACCCGACCGACGGCAAAGGCGAGGAATCCTTCAAGGTCCAGCTGGCCACGCGCGACGGCGACTACACGATCGCCTCGACCTTGCGCGGCCAGGATGCGCGCATGCTGCTGGCCGCCTACGACATGGAGCGCCAGCGCCTGGTGTATTCGACCTCCGAACTGCAGACCCACTTCCGCAACGGCGAGCGCGACATCGCCCTGCTGCACGGCCGCGACGGCATCGCGGGCGAAACCGTGCTGCGCTACAGCAGCGCACCGACCGTGGAAGTGCTGGCGGGGCAGGTCAAGTCGCGCTGGGATGCCGCCAGGGGCGACCTGGTGCTGAACTACATGCACGACGGCCTGGCGCGGGTGCGCATCTCGGGCGGCGGCAGGGCGCCGATGCTGCTCCTGCTGGCCGACGAGCAGACCAGCCAGCGCTTCTGGACCCAGGAGACCGGCGCCGGCAAGGCGCTGCAGCTCACGCCGGCGCTGGTGCGCTCGGCCAGCCTGGCCGGCGGCAAGCTGGCCTTGAGCGGCGACGCGAGCGAGGACAGCCCGATCGAGATCTGGGGCCCGGCCTTCGAGGCCGCCAGCTTCAATGGCCAGCAACTGTTATTGACCCGCCAGCCGGACGGCAGCGTCCGTGGAGGCACGGTGAAGGGACCGGAGGCGGTGCGCCTGCCCGACCTCAAGCGCCTGGCCTGGACCCGCCGCGTGGACAGCCAGGAAGCCGCGCCGCGCTTCGACGACAGCGCCTGGGTGCAGGCCGACCGCCGCGCGTCGGCGGCACAGACCTGGACCATGCCGGAACGCGGCCAGCCAACCCTGGCGATGAGCGACTACGGTTTCCATCATGGCGACGTGTGGTACCGCGGCCGCTTCACGGCAACGGACCCGAAAGCCAACCAGCTGGAACTGTTCTACGGCGCCGGCGGCGCAGGCCTGGTCCAGGTCTGGATCGACGGCCGCTACGTGGGCCAGCACGAACTGGATACCGGCCGCTCCTTCCCGGAAACCACCGACAGCATCAAGCTCTCGCTGGGCGCGCTGCGTCCGGGCGAGCACGTGATCTCGGTCATGGTGCGCAACAACTCGCACAACTGGAACCTGATGGCGGACGACTACCACCGCGAGGCGCGCGGCCTGATCTCGGCCTCGCTCACCAGGCGCGGCGGCCAGCGCTTCGCGGTGCCGATCGCCTGGCGGATCCAGGGCCGTCAGGGCGGTGAGGAGCTGGTGGACCGCGTGCGCGGACCGATGAACAACGGCGGCCTGTATGGCGAGCGCCAGGGCTGGCACCTGCCTTCCGCACCCGCGCAGGGCTGGCAGGCAGCGCGGCCGGCCGATGCGCCGCCGGCGCCGGGCACCTACTGGCTGCGCACCAGCTTCAAGCTCGACCTGCCGCGCGGGCATGACATCCAGCTCGGGCTGGCCTTCGGCGATACCAGCAAACCGCGTTCGGAGCGCGAGAACCGCGCGCTGATCTTCGTGAATGGCTGGAATATGGGACAGTTCATCGCCCACGTCGGCCCGCAACGGACCTTCGTGATTCCGCCGGGGATTCTGAACCCGAACGGCGAGAACACGGTGGCGCTGGCGGTGACCACCGACGGGCGCAAGGAGAATGCGCTCGAACCGGTCGAGCTGGTGAAGCTGCGCGCGGTGCGCGGCGGCGTCGATCTCGAGATCATGCAGTGACATGCGGGCGCCACCTGCTTGCCGATATCGCAAGCAGGTGGCCGCCCGTTCCGCACACCTCCATCAGCTCCTCAGCGCTGGGCCATCCTGGATTCCAGCACGATGCGCTGGCCCAGGCGCAGGTCGGGCACATAGCTCATCCGCATATCGTCGCCGTCACCACGGTTGAATTCCATGGTCACGTTGCCGTCACCGGAAACAAAGCGGTAGGGTGCGACCGCGGCCAGGCGGATCGGCTGTTCGTCGTCGATGGTGGCGTCGATGTAGCGTGAGGTAGTGGAAACACGCAGGTTCCAGCCATTCGACATATCGTAAGCGCCGGAGATTTTCCGTGCTTCAGTGGGGCGGATCCGCACGACCTTGGCGGGCGCGCTCACCTGCACCGAAGCGATCGGCGCGGTGTCGGGCGGCGGATAGGACATTGTTTGGGCATCCGCGCCGGTGGCGATCAGCAGCAGGGATGCGGGCAATAGGAGGAGGGGGCGCATGATTGTTCCTTCACGAAGGGAGAATGGCCTTCGGAGCGGGCGTCGCGCCGGGCGGCGCGGTGTCGGGACCTTGGGGATGATTCAGTCTAGGTCGCCGCAGGCGGCCTGCAAGGAAGAAGGCAGACGCATCACGAAACAATCTCGTTCCATGAAAAGCGAGACCGGCCCGATATGATTCGATTTCGGCGCCGGATGGCGCCTTTTGAATCGTGACCCGCGGCTGCCCTCAGCCGGCGGCAGCCACCGGCGCGCCGGCCTGCTGCACGGCTTCGCGCCACTTTGCGCGGTAGGCTTCGAGTCCGGCGAGCGCGCGCGGCGCCTTGAACACGCTGGCGCCCGGCGGCGTCGCGTCGCGGTAGCGCAGCAGCCAGCCGCCGCAGGTGGTGCCGCTGGCGTCGTCCGAATAGCTCAGCGCCTGCTGGGGGCGCAGTCCGGCCAGCAGGGGACCGAACCAGGGATTGGCGGTGAAGCTGCCTTCGACCGTGATCGGGCCGCGCGCGCCCAGGGCGTCGAGGCAATAGTCGGTCATCAGGACGCAATACAGGGTGGCGAGCGCGAAGCGTTCGCCGGCGTCGACCGGCGCCCGGCCCTCGATGCTGCCGGCGCGGCCGGCGAAGGGACCGCCGCTGTCGGCGAAGCAGGGGAGGGCCATGCTGCCGCGCGCCACCATCTGCTCGAGCTGCAGGTAGGAGCAGCTGGCCGGCTGGTCGCCTGCCAGCGCCGCGAACTCGCGTCCGCCCATGAAGCGCATGCAGGCCACCGGCTGGCCCAGCGCATTGGTATTGGCCAGCATGTCCGCGTCTTCGCGCAGGCCGTCCAAGCTTGTTCCGAAGGCGGCGGCGATCAGCCAGGTGCCGGTCGAGAGCACGGTGCGCGGAGCGGCGGCGCCGTCGCGGCCCAGGTAGCGCACCAGCGAGGCATTGCTGTCGTGGATGCCGCACAGGACTTCGCAGTCCGCCGGCAGCCCGGTCGCTTCCGCGACCTCGGCGCGCAGGGTGCCGAGTGCGGCCCAGGGCGCGGCAATGGGGGGTAACTTCGACTCCCAGCCCATGCGCTCGACGAGCGCGGAATAATCCTGGCGCACCGGGTCCCACATGTCGGTATGGCAGCCGAGCGAGGTCGCCTCGCCGGCCGCGACGCCGCACAGGCGCCAGGCCCAGTATTGCGGGTACATCAGGATGTGGCGCGCGCGCGCGAAGTCTTCCGGGTGGCGCTGCTGCAGCCAGGCCAGCTGGCGGCCCAGGTTCAGGCCGGCCGGCAGCAGCGGCGAATAGGTTTCCGCATACGGCGGGCGCAGGGCCGCGTAGTCGAGATCGGGAAGCGCCGCTTCGTAGTCGAGCACCGGCAGCACCAGGCCTGCGTCGTCGACCAGGGCGGCGGTGGCGCCGTGGGTCACCGGCACGATTGCCGAGACCTGGGCCCGCCTGGCGAAACCGCGGCAGGTCGCCAGCATCCACTCCCAGATGCCGTCGGTGTCGTGGTGCGGGTAGGGGCCGTCGCGCAGGATCGCGTTCGGGCGGCGCTCTTCGGCGATCATGCGCCCAGCGGCGTCCACCAGGGCCAGCTTGACGTTGGTCTTGCCGATGTCGAGAACGATGAGGGCGTCGCCCGTCCTTGCTTGCATGTGATACGGTTCCTGATTCAGTGGCGGGTCGGTTTGCCGCGCAGGAGGCGCGACAGGGCGATGGTGGCCAGCAGCAGCACGCCGACCACGATGGTCATGTAGATGCCCGGGACGTTGGCCAGGGCCAGGCCGTAGGTCACGGCGCCCATGGTCAGCACGGCCAGCATCACGCCGCCGATGGTGCCGGCGCCGCCCGAGATGCTGACGCCGCCCAGGATCACCATGGTGATGATCTCGAGCTCCCAGCCGGTGGCGATGTTCGGACGGGTGCTGTCGATGCGGCCGGTCAGCAGGAAGGCGGCCAGGCCGGCCATCGCGCCGGTCAGCATGAACAGGCCAAGGCGGTAGCGGTCGACCGCGATGCCGGAGAAGCGCGCCGCGTCCGGGTTGTTGCCGATCGCGTAGATGCGGCGGCCCGTCGAGGTCCAGTGCAGCACCAGCGCGAACAGCAGGGCGAAGCCGAGCAGGATCACGAAGGAGCGCGGCACCATGCCGAAGAACACGCCCTGGCCCCAGTCGGCCATCAGCTGCGGGTAATTGGTAAAGGCCTTATCGCCCAGCACCACGCTGCCCAGGCCCCGGTAGAGCGAGAAGGTGCCGATGGTGACGACGATCGAAGGCAGCATGAAGCGGGTGACCAGGAAGCCGTTCAGCCAGCCGCACACCAGGCCGGTGCCCAGTGCGACGAACAGCAGGCTGCCCGCGGGCGCGCCGGCCTGGTGGGCCAGGCCCATCGCCACCGAGGACAGCGCCAGCGTGCCGGCCACCGAGATGTCGATCTCGCGGCAGATGATCAGCAAGGCCATCGGCAGTGCGATCAGGGCCTTTTCGCTGAAGTTGGCGGTGCCGTCCAGCAGGTTGTAGGGGTCGAGGAAGTGCGGCAGCGTCACGCCGCCGGCGACGAACACGGCCAGCAGCAGCAGGGCCAGCAGGCTTTCCCAGCGCTTGACGAGGTGGCGCAGGGCCGGCTTCTCGCGGTCCAGGATGGTGTAGCGGGACGTGGTCACGGCGTCGACTTCGGTCTGGGCCACGGTCTGTGCAATGGTGGTCGCGTTCACGCAGCGCTCCTCAGGTTGTCAAGCTTGTGCAGCGGCAGGATCTGGCGGCTGCGGTTGCGGTTGCCGCGGGCATTCATCAGGACGGCAACCAGGATCACGGCGCCGGTCAGGGCGCTCTGCCAGAACGGCGACACCTGCAGCACCGGCAGGGCATTGCCGATCACCGACAGGAACAGCGCGCCCAGCATGGCGCCCAGGACCGAGCCGACGCCGCCGGCGATGCTGACGCCGCCGATCACGCAGGCGGCGATCACGGTGAGTTCGAAGCCGTAGGCGATCTCGGTGTAGGCGACGGCGTAGCGCGCCACCCACAGGTAGCCGCACAGGCCGGCGACCATGCCCGACAGGCCGTAGGTCCAGCACAGGCGCTTGGCGGTCGGGATGCCGATGTAGGCGGCGCAGTGCGGCGCATTGCCGATTGCATAGAGGTCGCGCCCGAAACGGGTGTGGCGCGCCACGAAGGCCATCGCCAGCACGGCGGCCAGGGCGATCCACACCAGGTGCGGCAGGCCGAGCAGGCGCTCGAGCGGGAAGGCGACGAAGCCGGCCGGCATCTGGTGCGCCGAGACCCAGGTGCCGCCCGACAGCACGAATACCAGGCCGCGGTAGACGCTCATGGTGCCGAGCGTGACCACGATCGGCGGCAGCCCCAGGAACCCGATCAGCCAGCCGTTGACCAGGCCGAGGGCCAGGCCGGTGGCGGTGGCTGCCAGCATCACAAAGGCCAGCGGCAGGCCGGGATTGGCTGCGGCCAGCATGGCGGCCACCATGCCCGACAGGGCCAGGGTGGAGGCGACCGACAGGTCGATGCCGCGCGTGACGATCACCAGCATTTGCGTCAGCGCCAGCATCACCAGCAGGGTGCTGTCGGTGAGCAGGTTGGCAAGCGACTGCATGCTCAGGAATACGGGGGCGCGCATGCCGACCAGCAGCACCAGTGCGACGACCATGAGGGCGAGCAGGGGCTCGCGTTGTTTAAGGATGTTCATATTCATGCTGCTACCTCGGTTGCGGCGTCGAGGTCGACGCCGGATGCCGCCGCGACCACGGTTTCAGGCGTGGCGTCCGCGCGGGCGAATTCGCGCACCACGCGGCCCTGGCGCATCACGACCACGCGGTCGGCCAGGCCCAGGACTTCGGGCAGTTCGGACGAGACCAGGATCACGGACAGGCCGCGCGACACCAGCTCACTGATGAAGCGGTGCACCGCGGCCTTGGAGCCGATGTCGATGCCCTTGGTCGGCTCGTCGAGGATGATGACCTTCGGCTCGGTGGCCAGCCATTTGCCGAGCACGACCTTCTGCTGGTTGCCGCCGGAGAGCTCGGCGACGTGCTGGTTCAGGTGGTGGGCCTTGAGTTCGAGCTGTTCGGCGAAGCGGCGTGCCACTTGGGCTTCGGCGCGGCGGCGGGTGAAGAAGCCGAACTTCGACAGGATCGGCAGCGTGATGTTGTGCTGGATCGGCAGGGTCAGGTGGGCGCCGTGCTGCTGGCGGTCTTCCGGCACGTAGGCCAGGCCGTGGGCGATCGCCTCGCTCGGGTTGCGGAAGCGGGCTGCCGCGCCTTCCAGGCGCACGTTGCCCCGGACATTGGACGTGAGGCCGAACAGTGCCTGCATCACTTCCGAGCGGCCGGCGCCGACCAGGCCGTAGAAGCCGAGGATCTCGCCCTTGCGCAGGCTGAAGCTGACGTCCTGGAATTCGGTCGGGTGGCACAGGTTCTCTACTGTCAGCAGGGGCGCGCCGATCTCGACCTGGGCCTTGGGATAGGCCTGGTGCACCGCGCGGCCGACCATCAGGGCCACCAGTTCCGGCTCGGTGATGTCGGCCAGGCGGCCTTCGGCCACGAACTGGCCGTCGCGCAGCACGGTGTAGCAGTCGGCCACTTCGAAAATCTCGTCGAACTTGTGCGAAATGAAGATGACGGCGGTGCCGGCGGCCTTCAGCTGGTCGATGATGCGGTACAGCTCGCGGATTTCGCGCTGCGACAGGGCGGCGGTCGGCTCGTCCATGATCACCACGCGCGCATCCTGCGACAGGGCGCGCGCGATTTCCACGAAGTGGCGCTGGGCCACCGACAGGTCGCGCACGCGGGCGCGCACCGGCAGGGCCACTTCGAGGCGGGCGAACAGGCGTTCGGCTTCGGTTTCGATGTGGGCCCAGTCGACCCGTTTGGCGGCGCCGCGGGTCGGGTGGCGTCCGACGTAGATGTTCTCGGCGACGGTCAGGTCGTCGAACATGACGGTCTCCTGGTGCACGGCCGTGATCCCGACCGCCATCGCCTCCTGCGGGCTGCCGAAGCTGACTTCCTTCCCGTCGAGTAGGATGGCGCCGGCGTCGGGGCGGTGGATGCCGGTCAGGGTCTTGACCAGGGTCGACTTGCCGGCTCCGTTCTCGCCGATCAGGGCCATGACTTCGCCCGGACGGATGCTCAGGCGCACGCCGTTCAGGGCATGGACGCCGTTGAAGCGCTTGGTGATGCCGGTCAGCTGCAGGACTGGGGCATCCGATGCTTCGTTTGCGCGGCGTAGGGGAGGGCTTGTCAGTTCGGTCACTGGCATACGGGTGTCGCTTAAGGTGAAAGGCGCCGCGCGGGATCTCGGTGAAATTCGCACGCGCGGCGGTGGAGCCGCTTAGAACAGTTTGGCGAACTTGTCGACGTTCTCGGCGTTGTAGGTGAACGGCGGGCCCATGGCGGCTTCGCCGTTGGCATCCAGGATCACGCTGCCCATGCGGCCGACCGAGACGCTGGCGCCGGTTTCGGCTTTCGCCTTGCCCTTCACGAATTCGTGGGCGGCGAAAGTGGCGGCGTAGCCGAGGTCGATCGGGTTCCAGATCGCGAATTCGCGCACCGCGCCGCTCTTGACGTGGCCGGCCATCTCGGACGGCAGGCCGAGGCCGGTGACGAAGACCTTGCCCACCAGGCCTTCGTCCGCGACCGCCTTGCTGGCGGCGACGATGCCGACCGTGGTCGGGGCGATGATCGCCTTCAGGTTCGGGTGGCTGCGCAGCAGGCCGATGGCTTCGCGGTAGCTCTTGTCCGACTGGTCGTCGCCATACACCGTGGCGACCAGCTTCAGGTCCTTGTATTCGGGCTTTTCCAGGGTCTTCTTCATGACGCCGATCCAGATGTTCTGGTTGGTCGCCTGGGCCGAAGCCGACAGGATCGCCAGCTCGCCCTTGCCGCCCAGTTCCTTGGCTGCCATCTGGATCTGCTTCTCGCCGATCATTTCCGGATTCGACGGGTTCAGCTGCATCTGGCGGCCTTCCTTGGCCAGGCCGCTGTCGAAGGAAATCACCTTGATCCCGCGCTGCATCGCCTTCTTGGTGATCGGCACCAGCGCGTTCGGGTCGTTGGCCGAGATCACGATGGCGTCGACCTTCTGGCTGATCAGGGAGTTGATGATCTCGATCTGCCCTTCGGCGCTGGGCGTGGTCGGGCCGGTGTAGATCACCTCGACGCCGCCGATCTGGCCGGCGGCTTCCTTCGCGCCCTGGTGGGCGGCGTCGAAGAAGCCGTTGCCGAGGCTTTTCACGACCATGGCGATGCGGGTCTGTTCCGGTTTCTTCTCAGCGCAGCCGGCCAGGCCGGCGAGCATGCCGACGGCAGCCGCCGCGAGCAGGATTTTTTTGATCTTCAATGCGAAAGCTCCATCAGGTCAGCGGACTGCAGGTCGTACTGCGGGGTGTAGCGTGTAGCGCCCAAGGCGATTGGCTCGCCGTCGGGTTCGACGGTGACCACCTTGACGCCGTACTGCTCGAGCAGCTGCACGGCCTTGTCGGAGGCGTTGGTATCGGTGATGACGGTGGACACGCGGTCCAGGCCGCACAGGATCAGGCCGGCCTTGCGCGCGAACTTCGAGCTGTCGGCCAGCACCACCAGTTCTTCCGCCTGGCTGATCAGGCGCTTCTCGGCCTGGATCAGGAGCGGATCGGCTTCCATCAGTCCCAGCAGCGAGAGGCCATACACGCTCATGAACATCTTGGTGGCGTAGTGGTGCTGGGTGATGTCGTTATCGAAAGGCGACAGGATCACGTTCTGCTCGCGGTAGACACGGCCGCCCGGGACGATGATCTCGTTTTCGCTCGATACCAGCAGGCGCTCGGCCATCAGGAAGGAGTTGGTGAGGATCTTGAGGTGCTTTTCGGTCAGGAATTCGGCCATCATGAAGGTGGTCGTGCCGCCGTTGATGATGATCGTTTCGCCGTCGCTGCACATGCCGGCCGCATGGCGGGCAATGGCCCGCTTGCGCGCCGCGTAGCACTGGATGTTGTTCTGGAAGGTTTCGCTGGTCAGCGAGAACTGGCGCGTCTTCGGCAGCAGGTTCTCGGCGCCGCCGCGGGTGCGGGTGAGCAGGTTGCGGCCGGCGAGCCAGCTGATGTCGCGACGAACCGTCGCCGGGGATGCGTTGAGCCATTCGACAAGCTGCTGGACCGTTGCCGTCTGATGCTCGGCAAGCAGCTTCAGCAAACGCTTGCGGCGTTTGTGATTCACCATGTTGTCTCCTCCGAAAGCCGTCTGTGTATGTGCGGCGTGTCGTCCGTCGTTCCTGATGGAATCGCGGCGTGTTTGAAAAGTATTGATCAAGCACTGCCGTAACGTCAATCACCAAATGATCAAACACCTGATTATTTGGTTTCGTTGCAACGCACAAACGCGCAATTCGATCAACCCGGTGATTGATTGAGACTTGGTCAGCAAGTTGATCGTTTCCGCGTTGACACCCCTTGCTCGCCTGATTTCTACTGTGTCCCGGTGCCGCAAAACGTGGCGGCGGCAGGACATTGGAAGAGAGACACATCGACCATTGGACGATGACAAAACAATCAACTTGGAGAATTTTGATGGGCGCTATGAGCGAAACGAAACAGCGTGAACCGATCACCTCGCGCTGGGACGACAGTGTGGCCGCGAACATGAGTGAGCCGGAACTGTTGCTGTACCGTTCGAACCTGCTGGGTTCGGATCTGCGTATTACCAACTTCGGCGGCGGCAATACCTCGGCCAAGGTCACGATGCAGGACCCGCTGTCGGGCCAGCAGGTCGAGGTGCTGTGGGTGAAGGGCTCGGGCGGCGACCTGGGTTCGATCAAGCTGGATGGCTTCTCGACCCTGTACATGGACAAGCTGCAGGCCCTGAAAGGGCGTTACCGCGGCCTCGAGCACGAAGACGAGATGGTCGGCTACCTGCCGCACTGCACCTTCAACCTGAACCCGCGCGCCGCCAGCATCGACACCCCGCTGCACGCCTACATCGCCCACAAGCACGTCGATCACATGCACCCGGATTCCTGCATCGCGATCGCCGCTTGCAAGAACAGCAAGGAACTGACCGCGAAGATCTTCGAAGGTGAGCTGGGCTGGCTGCCGTGGCAGCGTCCGGGCTACGACCTGGGCCTGAAGCTGGAAGCCGTCTCGCAAGCGAACCCGGAACTGAAGGGCATCATCCTGGAAGGCCACGGCCTGTTCACCTGGGGCGATACCGCCAAGTCCTGCTACGAGACCACGCTGGCGATCATCAAGCGCGCCGAAGACTGGCTCGCAGCGAACATCCAGCAGCCGGTGTTCGGCGGCCAGGCCAAGCAATCGCTGCCGGCCGAAGAGCGCGCCGCGCTTGCGGCCCGCCTGATGCCCCTCCTGCGCGGCAAGATCAGCCAGGAAGAATACAAGCTGGGCCACTTCGACGACAGCGACGCGGTGCTGGAATTCGTGAACTCGCAGGACCTGGCGCCGCTGGCGGCCCTCGGCACCTCCTGCCCGGACCACTTCCTGCGCACCAAGATCCGCCCGTTGGTGCTGGACTTCGACCCGGCCGCGCCTGACTTCGATCGCCTGGTCGCCGGCCTGGACCAGGCCCTGGTCGACTACCGCGCCGACTACACCGCCTACTACGAGCGCTGCAAGCGCTCGAACAGCCCGAAGGTCCGCGACGCCAACCCGATCATCTACCTGATCCCGGGCGTGGGCATGCTCTCGTTCGCGAAAGACAAGGCCACCGCGCGTATCGCCGGCGAGTTCTACGTCAACGCGATCAACGTGATGCGCGGCGCGAACGGCGTCGACAGCTACGTCGGCCTGCCGGAACAGGAAGCCTTCGACATCGAATACTGGCTGCTCGAAGAAGCCAAGCTGCAGCGCATGCCCAAGCCGAAGAGCCTGGCCGGCCGCATCGCCCTCGTCACCGGCGGCGCCGGCGGCATCGGCCAGGCGGTCGCCCGCCAACTGCTGCAGGAAGGCGCCTGCGTGATGGTCACCGACATCGACAATGAAGCGCTGGCCAACGCCCAGCAGGAACTGTCGAAGGTGGCCGGCAAGGACAACGTCGCCACCGTGCGCGGCAACATCACCAGCGAGGAAGAAGTCGCCCAGGTGCTGGCCGACACCGCACTGCGCTTCGGCGGCGTCGACCTGCTGGTGTCGAACGCCGGCATCGCTTCGGCGGCGCCGCTGGACGAAACCACGCTCGAGATCTGGAAGCGCAACCAGGACATCCTGGTGACCGGCTACTTCCTGGTCAGCCGCAGCGCCTTCCAGATGATGAAGCAGCAGAAGCTGGGCGGCAGCATGGTCTTCGTCGGCAGCAAGAACGGCCTGGTGGCATCGGCCGGCGCCTCGGCCTACTGCACCGCCAAGGCGGCGGAACTGCACCTGGCCCGCTGCATCGCGCTGGAAGGCGCCGAGCACGGCATCCGCGTCAACGTCGTCAATCCGGACGCGGTCATCAAGGGCTCGCGCATCTGGGACGGCAAGTGGAAGGAAGAACGCGCCGCATCGAACAAGATCGGCACCGACGACATCGAAGAGTTCTACCGCAAGCGCTCCATGCTGAAACTGAGCGTACTGCCGGAAGACATCGCCGAAGCCGTCTACTTCTTCGCCAGCGACAAGTCGGGCAAGAGCACCGGCAACATCCTCAACGTGGACGCCGGCAACGCCGGGGCATTCACCCGCTAAAATAGTGCGCTGCGGAGCGGAGCGTTTCGGCTCCGTTACCGCAGCCTGAAGGAGACAAGTATGAAAAGTCTGATCGACGCCGGCCTGGTCCAGGACCAGAACACCAAACTGGAAGCCGGCCTGAAGGCCGACTATGACGCGCTGGGCGGGGTGCTGGCGCGCCGCGGCCTGGACATCGAAAAACTCACCGCACTGGCCCAGACCTTTGAAGTGGCCGTTCCGAGCTGGGGCGCCGGTACCGGCGGCACGCGTTTCGCGCGCTTCCCGGGTCGCGGCGAGCCGCGCAACGTGGTCGAGAAGCTGGAAGACTGCGGCGTGATCAACCAGCTGACCCGCGCCACCCCGGCCGTGTCGCTGCACTTCCCGTGGGACAAACCGAGCGATGCCGCCGAACTGCGCGAAGTCGCCACGAACTTCGGCCTCGGCTTCGACGCCGTCAACTCGAACACTTTCCAGGACCAGGTCGGCCAGGAACACACGTATAAATACGGCAGCCTTACCTCGATGAACGCGGCGGCACGTGCCCAGGCCGTGGCCCACAACATCGAATGCATCGAGCTGGGCAAGGCGCTCGGTTCGCAGGCCCTGACCGTCTGGGTCGGCGACGGCGCCAATTTCCCGGGCCAGAGCAACCTGCGCGGCGCCCTGGAGCGCTACCTGGAAAGCATGCGCCAGATCTACGCGGCCCTGCCGGACGACTGGAACATCTTCATCGAGCACAAGCTGTTCGAGCCGGCCTTCTACGCCACCACCATCGCCGACTGGGGCACCAGCTTCGCCTGCGCCACCACCCTCGGCCCGAAGGCCAAGTGCCTGGTCGACCTCGGCCACCACGCACCGAACACCAACATCGAGATGATCGTGGCGCGCCTGGCGCAGTTCGGCAAGCTCGGCGGCTTCCACTTCAATGACAGCAAGTACGGCGACGACGACCTGGATTCCGGCTCGATCAACCCCTTCCAGCTGTTCCTGGTCTTCAACGAACTGGCCGACGCGGCCCTGCGCGAAGGTCCGGGCTTCAAGCCGGCCTACATGCTGGACCAGTCGCACAACGTGACCGATCCGATCGAAAGCCTGATGAGCAGCGCGGTGGAAGTCCAGCGTTCCTTCATCCAGTCGGCCCTGGTCGACCGCAACGAACTGGCTTCGCTGCAGGAGCAGAACGACGTGCTGCAGGCGGCCCAGTGCCTGAAGCGCGCCTTCCGTACCGACGTCGGCCCGATCCTGGCGATGGCCCGTGTACGCGCCGGTGGCGCCGCCGATCCGGTGGCAGCCTACCGCGCCAGCGGCTACCGCGACCGTGTCGCCAGCGCGCGTCCGGCCAAGGCCGGCGCGAGCAGCAGCGGCATCGTCTGATCTTGATGTTGGCGCCCCTCAGGGGGCGCTTTTTTCGTTAACGACCAGGACAAGACATGAGCATCACCACCCGTGCATTCCGCATGAAACTCAAGCCCGGCAATGAAGAAGAATACCGCCGCCGGCACGACGAGATCTGGCCGGAGCTGGCCGCGCTGCTGGGCGGCGCCGGCATTTGCGATTATTCGATCTTCCTGGACGAGGCGACGCTGGACCTGTTCGCCGTGATGAAGCTGCACCCGGGGCACCAGCTGGGGCCGCTGCCCGAGCATCCGGTGATGCGGCGCTGGTGGGATTACATGGCGGACCTGATGGAAGTGGAGCCTGGGAACCGGCCGAAGGAGTGGCCGCTGACCCAGGTGTTCCACATGGCGTAATCCGCCATCCTCGCCTTATCTGGCGCGGTCGAGCAGGCCGCGCATCTTCAGCCACTCTTCGGCGCGGCGCGGCCACACCGACGCCGTTCCCAGTCCATCCCGCATCCCCATCCCGTGCGATCCCTGCTCGAACAAATACATCTCCGCCGGCACCTTGGCCCGCGTCAGCGCCTGGTAGAGCAGGATGCTGTTCTCGACCGGCACCGCCTGGTCGGCCTGGGTATGGATCAGCAAGGTGGGCGGCGTCTGCGCCGTCACCTGGCGTTCGGGCGACATCAGTTCCACGTCGGCCGCCTTGGGCGATGCGCCCAGCAGGGCCTTGCGCGAACCGGCATGCAGCGCCGGTCCTTCCATCGCGATCACCGGATACATCAGCATCAGGAAATCGGGACGGGCGCTGACCGCATCCAGCTGGGCGCCGGTGCGTCCGAGCGGATGGTCGAACAGGGTGCCCGCGGTGGCGGCAAGGTGTCCGCCGGCCGAGCTGCCCATCACGCCGATGCGGTCCGGATTCACCTTGAACCGGGCAGCCTGCGAGCGCACCAGCCGCACCGCGCGCAGCACGTCGCGCAAGGGGGCGGGGTGGCCGAATTCGAGCTGGCGGTAGCTCAGCACGAAGCTGGTGATGCCCAGGGTGCTGAGCCAGTGCGCGTACTGCTCGCCCTCGCGCCGGGTCGACTGGCGCACGTAGCCGCCGCCCGGGCAGATGATGACGGCCGTGCCGTTGGGCCGGTCCACCGCGGCCGGGTACACGGTCAGCGTGGGCTCGGTGATGTTGGTCGTGCGGCCTTCGTCGTCGACGCGGTTCGGTCCGAGTTCGGGTTTGGCGCCAGGTACGCCCTCCGGCCACAAGGGCAGCACCAGCGGGCCGGCAGCGGCGGCCGGCAAACTTCCAAACGTCGTCAGCACCAGACCGGCAGCAAGCTGCGTCATCGTGCGTCTCCTGTATTCATTCATGGGAATATCCTTTTATGGTAAAGCTTTCACATCTCGGCAGTATTCTCGCATCCGCAGCCTTGCTCGGCGGCTGCGCCACCCAGGGCGTGCAGCCCTTCGACAGCATGGATGGCCTGGAGCTCGTCGCCACGCCGGCGGCCGATACCTCCACGGCGTGGTTGCGCGGCCCCGATGGCGTGATCCGGGTGTCCGGCAAACCCGCCGGCTACATCGCCACCCGCGCCGCCTACACCAACTACCGCATGCACGTCGAATGGCGCTGGCCGGGCAAGCCGGGCAATGCCGGCGTGCTGCTGCACGTGGCGTCCGGGCCGAAGGATGGCGCCTGGCCGCTCAGCCTGCAGGTGCAGACCAAGCATGGTTTCGCCGGTGACGTGCTGCCGATGGCAGGCGCGTCCTTCGCCGAGCCGCTCACCACGGCGCCCGGCGCCTATCCGGCCATCAAAGGCCATACCGGGCCCGGCAGCGAGAAGCCGGCCGGCGAATGGAACAGCGCCGACATCCTGGCGCGCGACGGCGTGATCGAGGTGACGGTCAACGGCGTGCCGCAGAACCGCGTCAGCGCGGCCGCACCTGGCGCGGGGCGGATCGGCTTCCAGCTCGAAGGGACGCCCTACGAGCTGCGCAACATCCGGATCACGCCCCTGCCGTAGATCAGCGGCGCTTGAGCCAGGACTGCGGCACCGGCACCACCACGATGTTCATCGAGCGGCCATCCTCGGACAGCATGGCCGACTGGATCTGGATCTTGGTACCATCCGCATTGAAGGTCGGATGCGGGTGGTCGGCGGCGGTGGTCTTGTGGCCGGTGGTGAGCATCATCATCTCGCGCTTGCGGCGGTCGATCAGGTAGACGCTGCGGCTGAAATCGTCGCCCACGGCGAAGCGGCCGTCGCTGGAACCGTGCACGTGCCACAGGCCGCTGCCGGACTCGGTCTGCCCGACGATCTGCATCTGGCGGGTGCGCAGGTTGACGATCGCCAGGCCGGTCGGCTTCTCGCGGGTGCCGGTCTGGCCCCAGCCGTCGTCCTGGCCCGGGTTGGCGCCGCCGACGTCCGTTGCCGGACCGGCCACCGCCGATGCTGCACCCGGAATCGCACGGTGGCCCATGATCGCCATCGCCACTTCATCCTTCGAGATCACCGCCTCGTGGGTCACCCATTCGTAGGAAGCCTCGGGGTAGAGCGGGCGCAGGCCGCTGCCGTCGGCTTTCACGGTCCAGGTGCGCTGCGGCGACTTGCCGCCGGTCTCCCAGCAGAACACGATCTCGCCCGGGTTCCACAGGTTGGCCTGGATGTGGCCGACCTGGAAGGGCACCGACACCACGTGTTTCACTTCGCCGGTGCGCACGTTCAGGCGCGCGATGCCTTGCGGTCCGGCGCCCATCTTGCGTGGGCCGAAGGCCGGCTCGATCTTGGTGCCGGGCGCCAGGTGCTTGGCGGCCTGGCCGGGGCCGACCTTGAAATAAACCCATTCCTCGTCGGCGTCCAGCGCCAGGTCGCCGCCGGCTTCCAGCTCGGGAGGCAGGTTGGCGGTCACGCGCTGGTAGCTGTCGGCTTTCTGCATGCGGCCCGCGGCGCTGTCGGCGAATACGCGTCCCAGGTCGGTCTCGACGATCTGCAGGATCTTGTCATTGTCCGGCGCCTTGCGCATGTAGTACAGCTTCATGGACTTCTGGGCCAGGTTCAGCATGCCGGTGTAGCCGCCCTCGGTCACCTGCACCAGGTCGCCGGTCGCCTCGTTCACGGCGACGGCTTCGTTGTCGGCCAGGCGAGAGCGGAACACCAGCCACTTGCCGTCCGAGGTCCATTGCGGGTGGGTCGGGTAGATTTTTGAATCGCCGTGCGGTTTGCTGGTCAGGAAGGTGAGCATGGTGCCGGTGACCGGATCCTTGACGACTTTGCGCTCGGAGGGGAAGCGTTTGCCGATCTGGGCGGATGCGTCGGGGCTGAGCAGGAGTGCCGCCGACAGGCAGAAGGCGGTGGTGAAGAGGGTACGCATGGTGCTGTCTCCGTATTGTGATGTTGTCCGATCATTTTCCCAGCATGAGTTGCTCAGATCTAATCATTATGGTGATTCTTTCTGCGTCTTTACTGCCGGGTTCAGCGGCGGCGCATAGAATCAGGGAAAAGCTAAAACCCATGGAGACCCGTCGATGTCCATCCTGAGCACCCTCATCCGTGCCGGCGCAATGCTATTGCTGGCCTGCGGAATGGCACAAGCACAGAGCCCCGTCCCGAGCCCAGTCGCCGCCGTCAATACCGACCCGGCGCGCGCCCAGGTGAAGCTGCCGGAACCGGCCAATCCCGCCCTCCCTTCGATCATCCTGATCGGCGACTCGACGGTGCGCAACGGTCATGACGACGGCCAGGGCAAGGGCGCGGAAGGGCAGTGGGGATGGGGCAATCCGATCGCCGCCTATTTTGACGCGAACAAGGTCAACCTCGTGAACCGCGCGGTCGGCGGCCTGTCCAGCCGTACCTACATCACCAGCGGCCACTGGGAGCGCACGCTGGCCTTCGTCAAGCCCGGCGACATCGTGCTGATGCAGTTCGGGCACAACGACGCTTCCCCGGTCAACGACGACAAGCGGGCGCGCGGCAGCATCCGCGGCATCGGCGACGACGCCACCGAGATCGACAACATCCTGACCGGGAAGCGCGAGACCGTATACAGCTACGGCGGCTACCTGCGCAAGTACATCGCCGATATCCGCGCGAAAGGCGCGACGCCGGTCGTCGTCTCCCTCATTCCGCGCAAGGCCTGGAACGAGGAAGGCCCGGATGTGGGCAAGGTACGCCGCAACAAGGGCGACTACGCCGGCTGGGCCGCCGACGTCGCGCGCCTGGAAAAAACCGGCTTCATCGACCTGAACGAGCTGGCGGCGCGCCGCTATGACGAGATGGGCCGCGAGGGCGTGATGAAGATGTTCCCGGTGACGGTCCCCGACGAGCGCATCCACACCAACTGGGCCGGCGCCGCGCTGAACGCGCAGATCGTGGTGGCGGGCCTGAAGACCCTGGGCGACCCGCGCATGGCCTCCTTCCTGAAACCGGTCGACGATGTGCGTCCGGTGGTCGATGCACGCAGCGTGCGCGAGGAAGCCCCGCTCGATCCGAAGCTGCCGACCCTGTTCCTGGTCGGCGACTCGACCGTCAAGAGCAGCGGCCAGAACGGCGCCATCGGCTGGGGCGAGCGCCTCACGCCTTACTTCGACACCCGCAAGATCAATGTGGTCAACGCCGCCATCGGCGGGCGCAGCAGCCGCACCTTCTTCACCGAAGGCCGCTGGGAACGCGTGCTCGGGCAGCTCAAGCGCGGCGACACCGTCGTGATCCAGTTCGGCCACAACGACGGCGGGCGCATCGGCGACCCGGCCAACAAGAACCGCGCCTCGGCGCCGGGCATCGGACCGGACACGGTCGAGGACACCCGTCCGGACGGCAGCAAGGAACAGGTGCACAGCTTCGGCTGGTACATGGCGCGCTACGTGGCGGATGCCAAGGCGAAGGGCGCGACGGTCATCATCGCCTCGCCGATCCCGCACCGCGACAAATGGCAGCAAGAGCGCGACTTCGCCAACTTCGCCGACTGGGGCCGCCAGGTCGCCCAGGCAGGCGGCGCCCACTTCATGGACCTGACCATGCTGGTGACCGAGGCCTACCGCACGATCGGCGCGCAGCAGGTCGATACCTTCTTCTCCGATGCACGCACCCACACCAATGGCGCCGGCGCCGAGTTCAATGCCCAGCGCGCGGTCGCCGGCCTGAAGACGCTGCCCGGCAATCCGCTGCGTCCTTACTTCTCCGACAAGGCGGCGGGCGTCCAGTGATGAAACAGCTACTGCTCGCGGCGCTGCTGCTGGCCGGCGCCGATGCGGCGCAGGCTGCCTGCGACAACTGGGGCGAGCGCGGGGCGCTGCTGCACCGGGACGACTTCGACGGCCCCTTGACCGGCTATGTCAGCGAATACGCGCGCAAGCCGCGCAACTTCATCGGCAACCGCGACGGCCGCCTGGTGATCGATGTCGATTCGGGCGCGACCGTCTGGCTCGACAAGCCCCTGTCCGGCGACATCCTGATCGCCTACAACCGCCGCGTGGTGTTGGACGGCGGGCCCAACGACCGCCTGTCGGACCTGAACCATTTCTGGATGGCGCAGGACCCGGCGCGCAGCAGCCTGTTCACCCGCTCCGGCAAGTTCGAGGATTACGACGACCTCGACATGTACTATGCCGGCGTCGGCGGCAACGGCAACACGACCACCCGCCTGCGCCGCTACGGCGGGGGCCAGCGCGTGCTGGTCGGGGAGCGGCTGGAGCCGGACTGGATGCTGCAGCCGAACCGCGACTACCGGGTCGAGATCGCGGTGGTCGGCGGCTGCACCCGGATGCGCATCGACGGCCGCGAGGTCTTTTCCTACCGCGACCCCCAGCCCTTCACCCGGGGCTACACAGGATTCCGCAGCACATGGTCGCGTCAGACCATCGACAATCTTACGATTCACCAGTTGAAATAAAAGGAGACACCCATGAATTCCCCCATGCCGCGCCGCGCGCTGATCGGCCTGCTCGTCGCCAGCCTGTTCCCGGCCATGAGCGCCTTTGCGCAGGAAGCGCCCGCCGCCCAGGAAAAAGGTCCGGCCGCGGCCGACGCCATGCTGCACGCCCTGGACGTGAAGTACCCGACCCGCTACCAGCCGATGGAAGCCAACGAGGTCAAGGCGGTGCTGGACCGCGTGTTCGCCTACCTGGACCGCACCACCCCGGCTGAGCTGATCCACAAGAGCAACGGCACCCCGGTCACCGACCTGTCCAAGGCCGATCCGGACGCGGTGCTCAAGCCGGGCGACTTCCGCCTGACCAGCTACGAGTGGGGCGTCACCTACCAGGGCATGGTGGCGGCCGGGCAGGCCACCGGCGACCAGCGTTACCTCGACTACACCCAGAAGCGCCACGCGCTGCTGTCGCAGCTCACCAAGACCTACCTGCCGGTCGTGAAGGCGGACACCGCCAACGCGCTCGCGCCGATCAAGAGCTTCCTGAATCCGCATGCGCTGGACGACGCTGGCGCCCTGTGCCACAGCTTTCTCAAGGCCCAGGTGGCCGGCTCGAAGGTCGACTACAGCCAGATGGTCGGCATCTGCGGCGATTTCGTGACCAAGCACGAGTACCGCCTGAAGGACGGCACGCTGGCACGCGGCGGCCCGGACGGCAAGGGCGGCCGCAAGATGCGTCCGCTGCCGGATACCCTGTGGCTGGACGACATGTTCATGGGCGTGCCGACCATGGCCTACCTGGGCAAGGTCACGGGCGAGCGCAAGCACTACGATGACGCGGTGCGCCAGGTGCTGCAGTTCTCGAAGCGCATGTTCAACAAGGACCTGGGCATCTACATGCATGGCTACGTCGAAGGCATGCGCGACCATCCGGAATTCCACTGGGCGCGCGCCAACGGCTGGGCGGTGATGGCCATGGTCGAGGTGCTGGAAGTGCTGCCGAAGGACCACAAGGGCTACAAGCCCGTGCTGGAACAGCTGCGCGCCCACATCAAGGGACTGGGGAAATACCAGACCAGGGACGGCTTCTGGCACCAGCTGATCGACCGTAACGACACCTACCAGGAAACCTCGGCCACCGCGATCTATACCTACGCGATCGCGCGCGCCGTCAACCGCGGCTACGTCGATGCGCAGATGTACGGCCCGATGGCCAACTTCGCCTGGAATGCGGTGGCCAGCAAGGTCACGGCCAACGGCCAGATCGAAGGGATCTGCGTGGGTACCGGCATGGCCTTCGATCCGGCCTTCTACGCCTACCGTCCGACCAGCGTGAAGGCGGCCCACGGCTACGGCCCGACGCTGCTGGCCGGGGCGGAGATCATCGAGATGAACAAGAAGTACAAGTTCGGCCTGAACGATAGTGGCCTGATGTTCCAGGGTACGCGCTGATCGGGGTTCGTAGGGTGGGCGGCTTTGCCGCCCACGCGTTCAACCAGCTTGTGAAAAGTCGTCGCGGCTGTTCAAGCCGGATTTGAACGCGTGGGCGGGGAACCCGCCCACCCTACGGGTCAGCGCAGTTTGCTAATCAGGCTTGCCGGCGCCGCAAACGCCGTTCCATGCCGCACCCGCTGCCTGGTGCCTGTGCCCGGGAAGCGCAGCTTCGCCGTCACATCTTCCCAATTCACCATATCGCGCGTGCGCATCGCCCCATAGTGGCCGGCGGTATAGGCGTCGTAGTACACGATCACCTCGTCGCCCACCTGCAGCACGCTCGGCCCCTCGCTCCACAGGCCGGACGGCGTGACCGGCGCACCAAGCGTGCCGAACGGCCCCTCGAAACCGGAGGCCTGCGCCACCCGCAGGTGCTTCTTCGGCGGATAGCGGGTCTCGTCCTTCACCAGCAGCCAGTCGCGCCCGAAGGCCCGCGCCAGGGTGGCGTCGATCACCGAGAAGCCCGGATCGTAATACAGACGGGTCGGCGTGAAGCTGACGAAGTCCTTCGTCGTGGTGGCGTAGATGCGGTGATTGTACTTTTCCTCGCTCTTGCCCTCGGTCTCGGGGAAGCGTCCGGGAACTGTGGACGACCACAGGATCAGGTAGTGACCGCGCTGGGTGTCATGAAAAATCTCCGGCGCCCAGGCGTTCAGTGCGGTCGGCTCGTGCGCCATCACCGGCAGTTGGCGCTGGGGCGACCAGTTCATCAGGTCGGGCGAGGAGGCGTAGCCGATGCCCTTGTCGTTCCAGCCGCTGGTCCAGACCATGTGGTACAGGCCGTCCGGCCCGCGCACCAGGCTCGGATCGCGCATCAGTTTCGTGCCCACGGTGGGCGTGAGGAAGCTGGCGCCGCCGCGCAGCGCTTCCCACTGGTAACCGTCATTGCTGGCGGCCAGGTGCAGGCCGTCCGCGCCGTTGCCGATGAAGTAGGCGAACAGGTAAGCCTGTTTTTCGTCGGTGCGCGGCAGGCCCGTGCAGCCGGCGAGCAGCGCGCCCGCCAGCGTCGCCAGTACGGCACGGCGCTTCATCGCGCGCTTCCAGCGCGGTTGCTGTCGTCGCCGAGCGGGCGTTCCTGGGTGCGGCCCGGGCTCGGCGGCACGGCAAACGCGGCAACCGGGTCGGGCCTGGCCGGGTCGAAGGCGAAATCATCGACCACGTGGCGTGCGACCGGCAGTTTGGCATCCCGCATCCCGAGCACGATGGCCTTGGCCATCACATAGCTGCCGTAGGGGTTGTGGTGGGTGTTGTCGAGACGGTCCGGGGCGGGCAGGGCGAAGGCCGCCTTCGAGCCTTCGACGCCGAGGGCAGTATGCACGGTCTGGCTCATCGCATGCAGGTCGATGAAGGGAACGCCCAGCTCCTTGGCCGACTGGCGCGCCGCTTCGGCATAGTCGCTCAGGGTGAGCACGATCTTGCCGGCGTCGTCGAAGCGGCGCCGCTCCATCGACGAGACGATGACCGGCAGGCCGCCGCGCGCACGCACCTTCTCGACGTGGGTCTTGATCTCGGCCTTGTAGGTGGTGAAGGGGCCGCCCTTGCCGTCCTTGATTTGTTTCTGGTCGTTGTGCCCGAACTGCATCAGCAGCGTATCGCCCGGCTTCATCTGGCTCAGGATCTTGTCGATCCGGCGGCGCTGCAGCGAGTCGCGGTAGGTCTCGCCGGACTGCGCATGGTTGGCGACGGCGACCTCCGGTTTGAAGAAGCGCGGCAGCATCTGGCCCCAGCTGTTGTAGGGCTCTCCCGGCTGGTCGCTGACGGTGGAGTCGCCCAGCAGGAACAGGGTCGGCACCTGTACCGGCACGATCTCGATGCTCCGTACCGCCGGGCGGGCGCCGTTGAATTCCAGGGTCAGGCGCTTGTCCCAGTTCCAGGCTTCCGTGACCGTCTCGCGCGGCGCCTTGAGGGCGACTTCGCCGGCGGGCACGCCGTCGACCGGCGCGATTTGCGGGGTGCGCACGTTGACGATGAAGCTGCGTTCGAGCTTCTGGCCGGGCGCGGTCTTCACGTTCTCGAGCATCAGGCGGCGCAGTTCGGACTTGATGGTGGTGACGCCCGGCTGCGTGTCGTCGCCGAGGGTGACCGTCACCCGGTAGTTGCCTTCAGGGAGATCGACCGAAAAATAGCTGCCGCGGGCGCTGCCCGGCTCGAAGCCGAAACCGCGGGCGGCGTCATAGGTGGCATCCAGGGCCACCGCCGTGTAGCCGGCGGGCGCAGCGCCGCCGAAGGCGAAACGAAGGGCCGGGCCGGCGGGCGGCTGGGAGGCGCAGCCCGCCAGCAGGCTGGCGGCGGCGAGGGCGCACAGGGTGCGCTTGAAGGTTGGTGTCATGTGGTCTTGTCGCGTTGGTTCAGGATGCCGGCAGGGCGTCGCCGATCAGGGCCAGGTTCTGGATCGCGGCCAGGCCCCACTGGGCGGTATCGTTGGTGGTCACCCATGGCACTTCGTTTACCGGGTTGAGCACGGCCGCGCCGGCGACGCGCTTCGGTGCGAAGGCAGGATAGGGCCGCTTGCCGCCGGTGAATTCCTGCCAGGCCCGGCGCGCCAGCGCGGGATCCTTGCGCTTCCAGGCCGCATAGGCCGTCATGCGCGAGTTGCCCAGGTAGAGCGCGTCGGTCCCGCCATGGGTCTTGCCCAGGCGGCGGCGCTGTTCCTCGGCTGGCGCGTTGTACAGTTCGCAGTAGTCGATCCAGGCCTTCTCGAAGGCCTTGTCGCCGGTCAGGTTGATCAGCTCGTCGAAGGTCTCGATGGCGCCGAACACCGCATTCAGGTGCGAGGCGGCGACATCGTTGCCGATCATGTTGTGCAGGCGCCCGGTCTCGGGATCGTAGCCCATGCGTTCGGCGTTGAAGAAGCCGTGCGGCATGGCGGCGATGTCGCGCATGCCGGTCAGGATCTTGTCGCGGAACCTGGTGCTGCCGCTGCGCTCCCATTCGGTCAGCCAGTTGGCCGCCAGCGAGGCCCAGTCGGTGCCGAAGCTGGCCCGGACCGGGTAGGGACCCTTGGGCGGTGCATTGGGCAGCTTGCGCACCGGATCGACCGCGTCCAGGCGAGTGTCGGCATCGAGCACCTCGCGCATCACGTCGCCGATGCGCTCGTCCGCCGTCAGGAAGTAATACATGCGGCGGTAGACCGCGGTGCTGATGCGCACCTGCTTGGCGCTGCAGCCCCAGTGCTGGACGTTGTGGCGCGTGCCCAGGCCCGCGAAGCGGCCCAGGTGGTAGGTGTCGACGTCGCTGGTGTGGCGCACCATGGCTTCGCCCATGCGGAAGATGTCCGCGCGGCCGCTGCGCAGGAAGGAATACCACAGCCACAGGTCGGGCGAGAGTTCCGAGTTGGCCCAGGCATAGCCGCCGACGTCGTAGCGCCATTCGTGGCGGTCGGCGTCATAGGTGTGGCGCACGTCGCCATGGTCCCAGAAGCCGTACCAGCGGCGCTGCTCGACCTCGTCGCGGTAGAAGGCGAAGTGGGCGTCGAGGCGGTCTTCCAGCTGCGCCTTCGCCGGCGTCGAGCGGTCGGGCAGGGACCACATGTTGCCGAACACGCGGGTGGCGAGGATGTGGGCGGGCGCGGCCACCACCTGCGGCGGCGTCTGCACGGCGGCCGCCATCTGCACCAGGCGCTCGCGCGCCGGCGTGGCGTCCAGCGCCCACAGGGTGAGTTCGCTGCTGCGCGCGACGCCGACCGGGGTGCCGAAGCCTTTTTCGTAGTCTTCGTAGGTGATGTCGAGGGCCTGCAGCTCTTCGGCGTGGGTGTCCATGCCCATGCCGTCGTGGTAGAAGCGCAGGTCCATGGCCGGTGCGTCGGGCGACCACATCCAGAGCGTGACCTGGGCCGCATCCGTATGGGCGTTGCGGATGTCGAGCTGGGTCGGGTGGCGCTGCCAGAAGTCGCGCAGGCCGAAGGCGACGCCGCCGCCCGCGCCCCCAATGTAGCCCAGGCCCGGCGCGCGCCGGCCCCAGGCCGCGTCGATCCAGCCGTGGCCGGCCTTGGTGCGCTTGCGGATGCGGAAGCTGTCGGCGGACAGCTGCGACAGGCTGTAGTCGCCCCAGGCCGGGACGTACTGCATGTTCTTGCGCACGCGATCGGCGATCTCGGGCGTCGCTGCGCCGGCCAGCTGGGCCTTGCGCACGGCTTCGCCGGGGTCGCGCCGCAGGCCGGTCAGGTTGCGCACGCCTTCGGCCCACAGGCCGCCGGATTCGCCACCGAAGCGCACGTGGCGGTTGTGCGGCTCATCAAGCAGCGGCACGTCGAAGCGCAGGCCGATCCCGCGCACGAAGTCCTTCTGCTCGTCGCCGTCGAAGACGAAGGTGTGCATGATGCGCACCGATTCGGCGCCGGCGTAGAAATACAGGCGCACGGTGAAGGGCAGCCAGGCGCGCTTGCCGTCCGCCGCGCGGTGCTTGCCTTCGAGCTTGACCACGCTGCGCACCGGGCCGCGCTGCTCGAGCGTGACGCGGGTCAGGTGGCTTTCATACGCCGTCTGGCGGGTGCTGCCGTCCGGCTGGTCGTCGCTCAGCGCGACCAGCTTGCCGGCCCGTGCGATGTCGCGGCTGCCGCGCCGGATGCTGCGGATGATGTCGCCGCCCTGGCGCGGTACGACGCATTCGATGACGCCGGTGTTGACCACGATGCTGTCCGGACTTTCGCTGATGCCGAGTGCCTGGGCGGGTGCGCGTGCTTTACCGGGACGCAGCTGCAGGCGCGCCGGCGCCACGCCTTGCGCCGGCAGCGCGTGGGCGGTCCACTTGAGCGAGCCGTCCGGCCAGTAAGCGATCGGCCAGCTCTGGCAGGCCAGTTCGCCGCCCGCACCTAGCAGGGCGAAAGCCTGGTCCTTGCGCAGGGCGCCGCGCGGCCAGGGCACGCCGAAGGTGGTGCCGGTCATCAAGGCCGGGGTACCTTCGAGCCAGGAAAGATCGGCCACCGTCGGGGAAGCCGGGGCGGCGGCATCGGCGGAAACGGCGCGCATGCCGAGCGGCAGCGCCGCCGCGAGCGCGCCGGTCTTGAAGAAGGCGCGGCGGGACAGCGGGGCCATCGCTCAGCGTCCTGCGGAGAGGGTCACGCTCACCGGCGCGCGCAGGCGCGCGGCTTCCTCGGCGACGTGGCGCTTCCAGTCGTCTTGCGTGGCGAAGGGGCTGCCGCGGGTCCAGGCCGCGCCCACGTGGTAGCGCAGGGTCTGGCCGGAGACGACCGGCGCGGTCACCAGGCCGTTGCGTTCGTCGGCGGCGAAGCCGGAGGCGGTCGGGACGATCAGCGCAACGCCGAAGTCACCGAAGCTGCGCTGGGTGACCCATTGCACCAGGCTGCCGTCGTTCTTGTTCTCGCTGAAGTCGACCTTGACTTCCTGGCCCTTGTCGCTGGGGCGCTTGTTCAGGCCGACGGCGGCGGTGAGCTTGTCCGCACCGGCGAAGCTAAAGGTGCTGTCGATGCGGTCGAAGTAGCGGCCGGCGTCCACCGTGAAGCGCTTGAGCTCGGAGACCTTGGTGCCAGCGGCATCCCAGCCGTCGTAGCTCAACTCGAAGACGGTGCGCACCGGGCCATTGGCCAGGATCTTCCAGGTCTTGTAGTTGGCGCCGACGAACAGCTGCTTGCCGTCCCAGATGCCGGTGCCGCCCGCGCCGCGGGTGGTGCCGACGTTGTACATGTCGATGCCTTCGCCCTGGTCGACGTGGTAGTGGTCGTGGCCGATGTTGTACCAGCGGTCGACGACCGGGTAGGGAACCCGCTTGAACCAGATGTCCATGCCGCTGGTGACCAGCACTTCCTTGTCGCTGCCGGCGGGCGCCGGCGCGGCGAGGGCCGGGCCGTAGGCGCGGTGGGCCAGCTTGTCGTTCTCCCAGCCGAAGTCGTCGAGGCGTTCCTGCACGAAGCGTGCATAGGTCTTGGCCGGGAAGGGCGGCACCGTGGCGCCGGCCTTTTCGATGGTGAAGCTGGCGCGCTTCTCGCCCGGCTTGAAGTCGTGCTGGAACAGCAGTTCGCCGTAGGCGGCGCCGATGAACTTCGGATCCTTGGCGGTGGGCGCGACATTGGTCACCTGGTAGGGCAGGACGCGCCCGGCGGCATCCTTGATCACCAGTTGCTGGTTCAGGGCCTGCGGCAGGGCTTCGTTGACCTTGGCCCAGGGAATGGCGATGGTCTCGGCGGGCCGCGCGATGTCCAGCGAATGGGAGACGGTGACGGTCAGGCGCTCGGCGGCATTGGCGGCGCCGGCGACCAACAGGGTCGCGGCAGCTGCGGTAAGGGAGAAGCGGAGGATCATGTCTGGTTCGCGTTCAAGGTTGGTTGGTCGACGGCGGCGGCGTCATGCCTTCGCCGAGGAAGAAACTGGGGTGCGGAGGCTGGTTGTAGGCGGCGTTCTGGGCCGCCACCTGGACCCGGTACTGGCTGTCGTGCATCAGCGTCGGCATGCGGTGGCGGGTCGGCGCCGTGGTGCTGAACACCAGCAGGGCGTCGTCGTTGTTGCTGCGCCAGACCACTTCCTCGCGCCAGTCGCCGAACAGGTCGGCCGACAGCACCGGATTGGCCTTGGTGCCGTTGTTCGAGGCCGCGCGCTGCGGCGCGGCGTCGAGCAGGGGTTCGAGGCGCTGGGCCTGCGGATTCCATTTCTCGATCTTCGTGCCGTCCAGCGATTCGCGCAGCAGGTCGCCGTCCCACCAGAGGCCGAAGTTGAAGGCGCGCGGACGGGTGGCGGAGATCTGGACGCCTTGCGCGTTCACCAGGCCGCCGGCGGGGTTGGTGATGCCACCGAGGGCGGCCCAGCACTCGTTGCCGGGGTGGGCCGGGTCGATATCCATGCAGATGCCGCGGCCGACGTCGATGGTGGACGGCATGCCCCACAGGACGGTGCCGGTGGCGGCATCGCGCATGGCGGCGCCGTTGCCGCGGTAGCACTTGGGCGACTCGTGCACCATGAAGACCTGCAGGCCGGGCCGGCTCGGGTCGTGCTTGCCGACGTGCAGGGCGTCGCCGTGACAGAGCCCGGTGCTGTACATCAGCTTGCCGTCGCTCCTGATGGTGGCGGCGCCGTAGACGATGTCGTCGTGGCCGTCGGCATCGGCGTCCGCCACCGCCATCCAGTGCGCGCCCTGGCCGGCGGCGGTTTCATTGCCGGGTGTGTCGCTGTCGAAGATCCAGCGCTGCGTCAGTTTGCCGTCGCGCCAGTCCCAGGCCGCCAGCACGGCGCGCGTGTAGTAGCCGCGGGCGAAGATCGCGCTCGGGCGCTTGCCGTCGAGGTAGGCGACGCCGCCGAGGAAGCGGTCGACCCGGTTGCCGCGGCTGTCGCCCCAGGCCGCGCCGTCGCCGCCGCGCGCCGGCAGGTAGTCGGTGCTGGCCAGGGCGGCGCCGCTGCGGCCGTCGAAGACGGTCAGGAATTCCGGCCCGGCCAGGATGACGCCGCGCTCGTTGCGGTAGTCCGCCTTGGCGTCGCCGATGATCTTGCCCTGGCCGTCGACGCTGCCGTCGGCGGTCTTCATCATCACTTCGGCGCGGCCGTCGCCGTCGAAGTCGTAGGCGAGGTAGGTGGTGTAGTGGGCGCCGGCGCGGATGTTCCGCCCCAGGTCGATGCGCCACATGAAGCTGCCGTCGAGGCGGTAGGCATCGATGTAGGTCGAGCCGGTGTAGCCGCCCTGCGAATTGTCTTTCGCATTGGTCGGCTGCCATTTGACCAGCAGCTCGTAGCGGCCGTCGCCATCGAGGTCGGCGGCCGAACCGTCGTTCGCCACGTAGCTGTAGGCCACGCCGTCCGGGGTCACGCCATCCGCCGGCTTGCGCAGCGGGATGCTCAGGAAGGATTGCGGCCAGGCGGCGGCCGCTTTGCCGCTCTCGCTGCTCTCGGCATTGCCGCGCACTGGCCGCACGCTGTAGGCGGCGTTCGGGCCGGCGCCGGCGTCCATGAAGTTGGTGGCGGCAAGCGGCTTGTCGTTCAGGCGTTTGCCGTCGCGGTAGAGGTTGAAGGCGGTGGCCGGGTCTTCCCCGCCGAGCGCGCGCCAGCTGACGAAATTACCGCCTTGGGCGGGGATCGCGACCACGCCGCGGTCGAGCCGTTCGAGCTGCCGGCCCGCGGCCTGGGTCGTGGCCGGCGGCGTCGTGGTGCAGGCGCTGCAGGCGAGGGCCAGCAGGCCGAGGGCGATGCTGCGCTGCAGCGTGTCGTTGTAGGTATTGGGTGCCATGGTGTCCTGGGTCGCGCGTCGAGAATAGCTCATCCGAGTATTCATTTGCCATAGTGGCAGTGTCAACAAGCCGAATGTTTCGCGGGCCATTTAATCAGGCGCTTGAGCGAATGCGCGGGACTGTGAATACAGCCCGCTTTCGCTCAGGCTTGATCAAAGCGCTGCTCAATACGCTGCTCAATACGCTGATTAATGCGCAGATGAAGATGGACGCCCCAACGCGCCCCGGCATACACTGTGCGAATTCGATTCGCACACCACCGTCCATGATCATTTCGTCCGCCACCGACTTTCGCGAAGCGGCACGCCGCCGGCTGCCGCCCTTCCTGTTCCATTACCTCGATGGCGGCGCCGGCGCCGAGCAGACCCTGCGCAGCAATGTCGACGACCTGCAGGCGGTCAAGCTGCGCCAGCGCGTGCTGCGCGGCTCCGAGCAGCTGGATCTCGGCGTCGATTGGTTCGGCCAGGATTACGGGCTCCCGATCGCGCTGGCACCGGTCGGCCTGACCGGCATGTATGCACGGCGCGGCGAAGTGCAGGCCGTGCGTGCGGCCTGCCACCGCAACATCCCCTTCATCCAGTCCACCGTGTCGGTGTGCCCGCTGGCCGAAGTGGCGGCCCAGGCGGCGAATCCGATCTGGTTCCAGCTCTACGTGCTCAAGGACCGCGGTTTCATGCGCGACGTGATGCAGCGCGCCTGGGAGCTGGGCGCCAGGAACCTGGTGTTCACGGTGGACATGCCGGTGCCGGGCGCGCGCTACCGCGACGCCCACAGCGGCATGAGCGGTCCGAACGGGCCGCTGCGGCGCGTGCTGCAGGCCATGGCGCATCCGCGCTGGGCGCTGGACGTGGGGGTACTCGGACGTCCGCACGACCTCGGGAACATCTCGGCCTACCGCGGCAGCGCCACCGGCCTGGCCGACTACATCGGCTGGCTGGGCGCCAACTTCGACCCGGGCATCGCCTGGCCCGACCTGCAATGGATCCGCGACGAGTGGAAGGGCAAGTTCATCGTCAAGGGCATCCTCGACCCGGAAGATGCGCGCGACGCGCTGGCCTTCGGCGCGGACGGCATCGTGGTCTCGAACCATGGCGGGCGCCAGCTGGATGGGGCGCCGTCCTCGGCCAGCGCGCTGCCGGCGATCGCCGCAGAAGTGAAGGGCAAGATGACCATCTTCGCCGACGGCGGCGTGCGTACCGGGACCGACGTGTTCCGCATGCTGGCCTTGGGCGCGGACGGCGTGCTGATCGGCCGTGCCTTCGTGTACGCGCTGGCCACTCAGGGCCAGGCCGGGGTCGAGCGACTGCTGGCGATCATGGAAAAGGACTTGCGCACCAATATGGTCCTGACCGGGGTGCAATCCGTACGCGATATCGGGCCGCACCTGTTGGCGAAGTGAGGCCGGTCCGGTCAGGGCTGCGCGATCATCGATGCCATACCTTCAGCGGCAGCACCAGCACGTTCCCGCCTGTCTCGCTCTCCCATGACCTCTCCGGAATATTCCGGCTCACGGCCGTTCGCTAATGATCACTTTCGGCCGCCGATGATTGGACTCGCGGCAGGACGCAGGCTAATGCAAATACCGTAATGAGTGCCGCTTCCGCGGCCTCGAACCAGGCGAAATGGCCACTTGCCGTCAGGCCAACAACCGTATCCCATCCATCGAAGTAAATACTACTGAGGTACCAGAGCACACATGTGCCTGCGAGTAGTCGTCGTCGAGCTTGCCGAAGCATGGCTGCAAAAAGGAGCGCAACGATGACGATCGCCGGGACGAAGGCCCAAAGTGAATTATCGCCAAGAAAAAATAGGACCCCGAATAGCCGTAATAGAACAAGGATGATCGTGAGAACGGTAAGTGCCGAACACACGAGCAAACCGATGAGGCGTCCAAAGAAGGCCGTGTTCATAGGTGTCTCCTTGACGGGCAGAATATCCATCAAAACACGGAACTACTTACATACCACGCAATTTCTCGGTGGTATCGACATGCGGGATTCAGGGTGCCGTCTGATAGGCTTCCACAGCATCAACCGATTGCGTTCGCTGCTCATCCGATGTTGTCGTCAAGTACGAAGTTGAGGGAGTCGTCAAGCGACGAGTGAGACAAGAAATGCTCTGCCAGATCGTTGATTCGCTCAGGCATATTCGTCGGGAATCTTCTCTCAGTGCTTGAGAAAGCCGGTAATGTAGCCAGGTCAGCCCGGCATGTTCGTATATGTGCGCATTCGAACCGACCGCGTTCGCTCAGTCTGCCTTAATAGGTATCAGTCGCCAGAATAACTCGCCATCCAGGAAAAAGGAGATTGATATGGGCAACCTCGACTCACAGACATCAACCATGTTGGCCGTTGTTGTGGTTCTCGTTCTCGTTGCGCTGGCCGCATGGTACTTTTTCCAAAAAAAGCAGTCCGAGAGATTGCAGCAACGCTTCGGACCGGAATACGCCCGTACCGTGGACGAACTTGGAAGCCGGGCAAAAGCCGAATCGGAGCTCAAGGCGCGGGAAGACCGTGTTGGAAAGCTGACTATCGTGCCCTTGTCACCATCCGACGCTTCCAGGTTCAGCCAGGCGTGGGCGAATCTGCAGGCCGGTTTCATCGATAATCCACAGGGCGTCGTTGCCCAAGCGGATCAGCTGGTGCGCGAGCTGATGACGACACGGGGATATCCAATGGCCGATTTTGAAAATCGTGTGGCCGACATCTCGGTCGACCACCCGGCGGTTGTCGAGAATTACCGCGCTGCCCAATTCATTGCCGCACGCGATACGCGCGGCGAAGCCACCACTGAAGAACTGCGCAATGCGGTGGTGCATTACCGGGTGCTCTTCAATGAGCTGCTCGAGGTGAGGAACGACGCCCCTCCGATTGCTCGCTGACGGGCGCCGCGTTCCTGGTCGCGGTGGGTACATGCGTAGCCATTGATGATTCACTCGAGATCCGTTCCTGGCCAAAAGCTGCTGGCAGGTATACAGCAGCTTTCGGACCGAAGCGGACCTTCTTCATCCTTCCTTAGCTACCCGGCGCATAGCTCTCAGGACTCGACTTGTAGTGAGCTTCGAAGGCCTGAAACAGCAGTGCATCGTCAGGTATTTTTGCTGCATACCTGCGGTCGAGCGTTTCCGCCATCATCCGCGCCTTGCTCCAGCTCTTCGGGCGAGAAGCATTCAATTGAATGAAGCACGCCTCCGTTCATCGCACCGCTGTGAAAGCCAGGCATGGCTCGTACATAGAATTCCCCTCCTGAACGGTCTAAAACCTCGTCCATGCTATGTCCGCTTCTGGCCGAGAACAGTTTACCAGCGAAGGACCGCAGCCGACCCCACAGGGGGGCCTCGAATTTTTCGTCATTTTGAATGTATCGACCAAGACCAACGATCAAGGATGTGACAAGTTGCGAGATGAGGAAGCGATTTCCTCTGGCATTGGAGTGATCAGCGGCCAAGATGCATTTGTTCAACATGAAATTTCCTATACTCTTGCCATACTATTCGACAACAATTTGTCTGTTCGGCGGTTGGAACAGTGAATGCCCGGATAGCGGAACCGAACGCCCTTCCAGGCTCGCGCAATGGCGATTGTGCGATCAAGTCCAGTGACGAGGCAGCGATGATGAAAGAGATAACGAATGAAAAAAAAGTATTCTTTTCTAACGGCGGCGGCACTGCTGCTGGCCTATTCGACTGCCTGCAACGCGGACGTTCTCTTGCCTTCTACCACGCCAGCCACATCCGTTGAACAGCAAGTCGACGCCTTGTTCGCGAAATGGAACAGGACCGATGTGCCCGGTGCTTCGGTTGTCGTGATCCGAGACGGCAAGGTGGTACTGAGCAAAAGCTACGGCATGGCCGACCTCGAACGCGGTGTGCCGATCACCAGCCAGACCGTGTTCAATGTCGGATCGGTCGCCAAGCAGTTCACCGCCTTTGCGATCCAGCTGCTCGTCCAGGACGGCAAGCTGGCTTTGGACGACGATATGCGCAAGTACCTGCCGGAGCTGCCGGACTTGAAGCAGACGATTACGATACGCCATCTGTTGCACCACACCAGCGGCATGCGTGACTCGTCCAATTTGCTGTCGCTGGCCGGCTGGCGCTACGAAGACGTCGCGATGCCGGAGGACATGCTCACCATGCTCAAGAACCAGCGCAAGCTGAACTTTGCGCCGGGGACAGAGCATTTGTACAGCAATGGGGGGTACATCGTGCTCGCGGCGATCGTCGAGCGGGTGTCGGGCCAGCCGCTCAGTAAGTTCGCGAAGGAGCGTATCTTCGATCCGCTGGGTATGAAGCACACGCGTTTCCAGACGCACATCAGCGACCTCGTGCCCAACCGCGCGCAGTCGTATGTGCTTGCGCCGGGCGGCGCTTATAAGAATTTGCCGACCAATAACATATCGCCCGGCCCGGGTAATCTGCTCACGACGGCCGAGGATCTGGCGCTGTGGGACCGCAATTTCGACGACGGACGGATCGGTGGAACGCAGCTCCAGGCGAAGATGCTGGAAACTGGGGTGCTTAACAGCGGAGCGCCCGTCAACTACGCGTCGGGCCTGTACTTCGAGACCTACCGGGGCCTGAAGCTGGTCGAGCATTTGGGCACTACGGCCGGCTACATCGCGATCATGTCGCGCTTTCCAGCCCAGCATTTCACCGTGATCGCACTTGCCAATGCCCGCAGCGTTGCGCCGGTCAGGCTGTCGCGCCAGATCACGGACATCTTCCTTGCCCAGGACGTGGCGCCGCAGCCCGCTCCAGCCCCTCCCAAGCAGTACCCCGCCGAGGTCAAGCTCGACCAGGCCAAGTTGGCAGCAGTCGCGGGATTCTATGCTCTGTCGCCGGAATTCGGCTGCAATTTCAGTGCCGAAAACGAGGGGCTGGCGATCCAATGCACCGGGCAGGGAAAAGCGCCCTTGTTCGCGTCGAGCGATCGCGCGTTTTTTGCCAAGATGGTCGATGCGCAATTCAGCTTCGATGCGCCTGGCAAGGCGGGCGTGTCGGAGCGGTTTGTGCTGCACCAGAACGGCAAGGACCAGCCTGGCCTGCGTACGCGCAAACCGTCGCTGTCCGATGCCGACATGCAGGCGTACGAGGGCAAGTACTACAGCGACGAGTTGCGCGTCCTGTACTCGATAGAACGCAAGAACGGCAAACTGGTCATGATCTTTCCACGAGGCGAATTACCGATGGACTATGCCGGCGGCCACAAGTTCTTTGCGCCTGGGCCGGTTGGGGTGGCCATGTTCGACTGCGCTGTGCCCACGGCCTGCAGTGGCTTCAAGGTGCATGGCGAACGCGTGCGCGAGTTGCAGTTCACTAAAGTAGCCCTTGTGGCGCCCAGTGCTCCCGCGACGGCCGCTAACGCCGTGCTTCCAAAGCGTCGCCCAGCCAGCCGGGCGAAAGCCGCGTCGCGTTAGGGCCGACCGCGAGGATTCAATGCCCTTGTACAAGTAGACATTCGCCAGCCCGCCGCGGTCCTTGGGCTGGAATGATGGCTCAAGTGTCTACAAGACTTGTAGCGATTCATAATGGGCGAGCATTTTTTCCAAATTGGCCCTCGCCCCGGTTGCCCGCTCTCCCACCCGCACAAGTCCACTTCTTGCAAAATCAGCGGCTGCGTCGATCCGCCCAAGCTCTGCAGCTATTTTTGCGAAATGAAGGCAACGTCCCGGATGGATTGACGAAGGCATTGTTCGCGAGATCAGAGCAGCGAAGCTTTCAGGAAAACTCTTGTATTGTTCAAAGAATGCCTGGCCTTGAGAAGGCCATTCACTAATAATAAACTCGACGTTTTCGAGAGCCTGTTCCATGGTGTCGCAGTATGCCCAGCCAAATCGAGGGCCAGGTGGCGGATGCATCCGCTCTCTGAAAACGCAGCCGGACTCCATCATTTTTTCGGGCTGTACACCATTTCCTCCTTCTGGCGTAAGAAACGAAAGATGGGCACCATGATTCAGATAAAACGTGTTGCCGCTCGAACTTCCCTGAACATTGAATACGTGGATCACTGGGCCATTAATTCGACGGAGTGTCGTGCCTGAACCCTTAAATCCTTCGGCTCGCAAGACTGGATATAGGCGCTTGGATAAGAGTGAAAAGAATGTTTTTCGGTCAACCATGCGTGAACACTTTTTTTATGAATTTCCGATTGAACTCGATGAGCACAAAATTCTCATTGCCGCCCACAACGTCCGCCATATGGAGAAATTGCCATTGACGGCTTATGGCCGTGACGGGTAACAACATCGGCGATTACAGGTTGCCTGAGACTGAACGGATCAGAAACCTTGCTTGCATCCACAACTGGAATACGCGAATCGCAACCGCTTTAAGTACGTTCGCGCATGTAACTATTGACTTCCTTGCCGTTCAGCTCAGTTTTCATTTCGAACGTCATTCCCAGGCGCTCGGCGACACGACGCGATGATTCATTTCCGGAAGCGATCAGTGCGCGAAGCTTCGGCTCACTTCGAACCTCGAACGCATACTTCAACACCGCCGCCGCCGCTTCGTTCGCGATTCCTTTTCCCCAGAATGCCCGATAGGTATTCCATCCCATTTCCATCACAGTTGATTCGTAGCGGAAGAAAGCTCCCACGCTGCCAACCAGCTGACCTGTCTGCCGGTCCTCTATCGACCACCAACCAGCCTGGTTCAGCAGCCATAACCCGGCATGTGAGTTGAAGATGCGCCAAGCGGTCTGACGGTCTGCCGAGCCCAAATGGGCTGAGCTTTCAGCATCCGACAAATGATCTGCAAATAATTCGAAGTCTTCAATACGATATTCCCGAAGCGTAAGCCGATCCGTGTGAAGGCGAGGCACGGAAATCGTCAGGGCGTCATTCATGAGAAGGCATCCTTCAATAATTAAATGGCATCGCGCTTTCGCTGCAGCAGGTCCTTGGCCACCGCAAGCGCATCGGCCTGTGGCGTCGCGATATCTGGCTTGACGCCCGTGCCTTCCCAGTTCGTGCGGGTAATCGGGCTAATGCTGCGGCTGTTCGGGATATCGGCATGGAAGTGGCTGCTGAGGCGATACGAGGCGACCGGATGGGCGCCGCCCCAGGTCGGCTCGCCAATGACGGTGGCGCGTTTCAGTGCCTGCATCGTATAAGTGAAATCTTCGCCGGCCGACCCGGTGCGGGGGCCTGCCAGGATCACGATCGGCTTCTTGCCGCCATAGCGTTTGCCGTCGAGTCTGTCTTCAGTCCAGAACTGCTGCGTCCGGCCGGAATCGCGCGACCAGATGTCGTTCAGGCGGGTGCGCTGGTCGACGAAATAGCTGATCAAGAGAGCCACCGATTGGGGGGAGCCGCCACGGTGGTCGCGCACGTCGATGACGAGCGCGTCGGTATCGGCTAAGGTGTTCATCACGGAGGCATACTTTTCCGCAACGAGGGAGGGGGGAGGGAATGCCGATAGCCGCAGATAGCCGATGGCAGGAGTCAGGCGTCCGACCTTGTCGATGCCGGATTTCCCGCTCGGCGGCGCACTTGTCATGCTATCCGGATCGCGGTCGGGGCGCAGGAACCTGGGGCTGAACCTCACCTTCATATGCTTATCGTGGGCGACGGAAGCCATATCGGCCGTGAGCTGCGAGGCAAATCGCATGCCATTGCTGATCGCATCGTACTTGCCGTCCTGCTGCCGCTTGCGCAGCAAGGTTTCGATTTGTTTTGCAGCGTCGGGAAACACGTAATGCTGGTTCAGTTCCATCACCAGGCTATCGATTGCCTGCGTGCGCATGGCGCCGTCGAGCACGACTTCGTCGGGCTGCCTGAACGCAAACGCGCCAGTCAGCACCAAAGACAGCAATACCAGTGCGACGACAAGTTTTGCTTTACCTCCCGCCAATTCAAAGCCTCGAGGGTCGGTGATGGTTTTCATGGGCTGCCTCTCCTTTTTATCTTTTTATTCTAGAGGGCGTTGCAAGCTGAATATGCTTGAATTGTCACGCTGTCATCAGGCCGCTAACGGCCGCGTCGCATTCTTCTGCGCCTTCAAGACCAATTCGGCCGCCAGTAAAGCCTGTTCCTGATTTTGTGCCGTCTCGGTCCGGTTGACGATGTCCGCTACGAACTCTCGTCCGAACGGTAGGTCGAGCTTGCTGCAATCCAGGTAGCGCGTTTCCTTTCGATCGACGATCAGCAAATGGTTGTTGCCCTGTCGCCCAAGCGGATCGATGTATTTGCGCAGTTCGATATAACCTTCGGTGCCGAGGATGAACAAACGGCCGTCACCCCAGGTCGCCAAGCCATCGGGCGTAAACCAGTCCACACGCACATAGCCGGTGCCGCCATTGCCGGTCAGCAGCATGTCGCCGAAGTCTTCGAAATTCGGGTATGCCGGATGGGCGAGGTTAGCGGTCTGGGAAGCGACCACTGTTGCCTTGGTCGAGCCGGTATAGAACAGGAACTGGTCGGCCTGGTGCGAGCCGATGTCCGTCAGGATGCCGCCGTAGCGCTTCCCATCAAAAAACCAGGCTGGCCGCGAAGATGCCCTCAGGCGGTGCGGCGCCAGATTCACAGTTTGAATGACCTTGCCGATGGCGCCGGCCTGCACGAGCTCACCTGCTTTCACGGCTGCCGGCACTTCCAGACGTTCGGAATACATGATCGCGAACTTGCGCCTGGTCTCACGAATAGTCCTGCGCACTGCCGCAAGTTGGGCAAGGCTGGTAACGGCGGGTTTGTCGCTCAAAAAATCCTTCTCGGCTTTCATCACGCGGATACCCAAGGGGGCGCGCTGGTCGGGAACCGGTGCCCCGATCACAAGCTGGATTGAACGGTCCTGCAGGATGGCATCCTCGCTGGCTGCTTCGGGTACGTCGCCGAAGCGCGCGCGGAACTCGGCGAGCTGCTTGTTCTTCAGCCCCTCCTGATTCGTCGACAGGACGGAGACGAGTCGCCCGCCGCCCCGCAGGACCGCCGCAGTCATGCTCATGATGTGGGCGTGATCCAGTCCGATGACGGCGAAGCGGATGGTTTGGACGGGTGCCGGGACCTTCGGATCGGCTTCCAGCACCTGGTGCCGGATGTTTTCCGATCCCGTTTGGGCGAAGCCGATGCCGGGAATGGAAGCGGTGCCCGCCAACCCGGCCACATGGAGAAAGCGCCTGCGATCGAACGGGTTCATTTCAAAATTTCCATCCTTTTTTCACGGTTGATTGTACGAGGCTTGTCAGGTCTTCCTAGTGGCCGCGCCGCCCGATCCGGTGGTGCACCCTGCGCTGCGCCAGCCAGACCGCGCCTGCGACCACCGGCACCAGGATCCCGAGCGCCAGGTCCGGATTGATCGGCAGGCCGGCCGCCTTGGCCGCCTTGCCCGCGTAGCCGAGCAGGCCCACCAGGTAGTAGGAGATCGCGGCCACCGACAGACCCTCGACCGCGAGCTGCAGGCGCAGCTGCTGGGCGGCGCGGGCGTTCATCGATTCCAGGATCCTGCGGTTTTGCAGCTCCTGCACGATGCCGACCCGGGTGCGCAGCAGGTCGTTGCTGTCGGCGATGCGGCGCCCCAGCGCGTCCTGGCGCGCACTGACCGCGTCGCAGGTGTGCATCGCCGGCGCCAGGCGCCGTTCCATGAATTCTTCCACCGTGGGCGTGCCTTCGATGCGCACTTCGCGCAGTTCCTCGATGCGCGCCTTGACGATCCCGAAATAGGCTTTCGAGGCCGAGAAGCGGTAACCGTTGTCGAGCACCAGCTTCTCGCGGCGCGCGGCCAGGCGCGTGATCTGGTCGAGCAGGCGCTGCTCGCCTTCCGCGCCTTTCTCGGCAGGGGCCATGTCGGTGGCGACCATGGCGCTGGCCAGCGAAGACAGCTCGGCTTCGATGTGGTCGAGTTCCGTGCTGACGGTGCGCGCGGCGGGCAGGCCGAGCAGGGCCATCATGCGGTAGGTTTCGATCTCGAGCACCCGCTGCACCAGGCGTCCGCCCTGCAGGTGGCGCATGCCGAGGTCGCGGATCACGAAGCGGCTGAAACCGTCGGACTGGATCGCGAAATCGGTCCACAGCTCGGCGCCCTGCATCACGGAGGAACCGGCCAGTTGGTTGCGTTCGAAGACCGAGGGGAGGCGGGAAGCATCGGCATCGCCCTTGACCAGGGCCACGTGGGCCGCCGCCATCAGGCTGCCTTCCAGCCGCGCCAGCCAGGCCGCCGGCAGGAAGGACAGCGGCACCTGCGCAAAGGCCTCGTGCAGTGCCATGTCGGGCGGCAGCGGCGCGGCCACGGTATAGGTGGCGAACTCGGTATGGCATTCCCACTTCAGCCGGAAGCTGCCGAAGTCGTGGAAGAAGTGGTTGCTGCCCGGGCCCGGCGCCGCGACGCCGAAATGCCCGCACAGTTCACCCAGCAGGCGGTGCTGGGAATGCTGGCCCGGCGGGCCGGCCTCGCCGCCGTGGCAGACGGCCAGGTGGGTAATCGCCTCGGGAGCGTCGATGCGCATGAAGGGGCGCGAGTGGAGCTCGGCCGCGAGCGGCACGCGCGACGGATGGTTCAGCGTTACGTTGAAGTCTCTCACTGGGCTCTTTCGTAATGACATACTGGTCGTATTGACTAGTATGTCATTACCAGCCGTTTCATGCTGAGGGTCAAGCAGATGGCGCTGAACACTCAGGATGTTGAGCGGACCAAGGCGGTTCAGCCCGCGTCCTTGCGCAGGCGCGTATCGAGGCCGGCCAGCACGTCGATCGGCAGCGGAAACACGATGGTGGAGGACTTGTCGCCCGCGATGGCGTTGAGGGTCTGCAGGTAGCGCAGCTGCATTGCGCCGGATTGCTGCGACAGTACCCGCGCGGCCTGCTGCAGCTTCTCGGAGGCCTGCAGCTCGCCCTCGGCGTGGATGACTTTCGCGCGCCGCTCGCGCTCGGCCTCGGCCTGGCGCGCGATGGCGCGGATCATCGATTCGTCCAGGTCGACGTGCTTGATCTCGACATTGGCGACCTTGATGCCCCAGGCGTCGGTCTGCGCGTCCAGCACCTGCTGGATGTCGAGGTTCAGGCGCTCGCGTTCGGCCAGCATTTCGTCGAGCTCGTGCTTGCCGAGCACGGCGCGCAGGGTGGTCTGGGCCAGCTGGCTGGTGGCTTCCATGAAGTTCGCGACCTGGATGATGGCGCGCTCCGGGTCGACCACGCGGAAGTAGAGCACGGCATTGACCTTGACCGAGACGTTGTCGCGAGAGATGACGTCCTGGGTCGGCACGTCGAGCACGATGGTGCGCAGGTCGACCCGCACCATCTGCTGCACCACCGGGATGATGATGACCAGGCCCGGTCCCTTCACGCTCCAGAAGCGGCCGAGCTGGAACACCACGCCGCGTTCGTATTCGCGCAGGATCCGGATCGCCGCGACCAGCAGCGCCAGCACCAGGAACAAGAGGCCGCCGAGGCCGATACCGATACCCGTGATCATCGCGTTCTCCTAGTTGTTGTCGGCAGGGACCACTTCGAGCCGCAAGCCGCTGCGGCCGACGATGCGCACCGTCTGGGCCGCGTGCAGCGGGGCGCTGCTGATGGCATGCCACAGTTCGCCCTCGACCCTGACCCATGCTTCGTGGACGCTGCGCTGGCCGATCTGCTCGACCGTGCACAGGGCGCCGACCAGTCCCGCCGCGCCGCTGGTCACCGGACGGCGGCGGGTCTTGAGGGCCAGGCGCACGGTGCCGAACAGCAGCAGGGCGCTGGCGGTGGCGAGCGTGCCGACCAGGCCGGGCGGGATACCGTAGCCGGGCAGCTCGGTGTCGATCAGCATCAGGGCGCCCGCCACGAAGGCGGCGATCCCGCCCAGCCCGAGGATGCCGAAGCTGGGCAGGAAGGCTTCGGCAGCCATGAAGGCCAGCCCGAGCACGATCAGGGCCAGGCCGGCGTAGTTCACCGGCAGCAGCTGCAGCGCGTACAGTCCCAGCAGCAGGCTGATGGCGCCGATCACGCCGGGCGCCACCGCGCCCGGGTTCATGAATTCGAAGATCAGGCCGTACATGCCGACCGTCATCAGGAGCAGGGCGACGCTGGGGTTGGCGATCGCCGCCAGCGCATTGTTGCGCCAGTCGGGCGCGAACTCGACCACCAGCGCGCCCTTGGTCTGCAGCCGGCGCGGCTGGCCCGCCAGCGTGACCGTGCGGCCGTCGAGCCGCTCCAGCAGGGCGGGGACGCTGGGCGCCAGCACGTCGATGACTTGCAGGCGCAAGGCATCCTCGGCGCTCAGGCTGACGGATTCGCGCACGGCCCGTTCGGCCCAGTCGGCATTGCGGCCGCGCAGCTGGGCCAGGGCGCGCAGGTAGGCGGCGGCATCGTTGAGGGCCTTGGCTTTCATGGGGGATGCGGCATCTGGACGGGACGCGTCGGGAGCCTCCTTGCCCGCCTTGTCGGGCGGCGGCTGGGGTGGCGCCAGGCCGATCTCGACCGGTGTGGCGGCGCCGACATTCGTGCCCGGCGCCATGGCCGCGATGTGGCTCGCGTACAGGACATAGGTACCGGCGCTGGCGGCGCGCGCACCGCTGGGGGCGACGTAGGTGGCGACCGGCACCGGCGAGGCCAGGATCGCCTTGATCACGGTGCGCATCGAGGTGTCGAGGCCGCCGGGGGTGTCCATGCGCAGGACCAGCAGGCCGTGTCCGAGCGATGCGGAGCGCGCGATGCCGCGCACGACGTGGTCGGCGCTGGCCGGACCGATGGCGCCGTCGATCGTCAGCAGGCCGACGGCTGCCGGCCCTGCGGCAGCGGAGGCGGAAGGGAATAGGCAAAAGAGAGCAAGCAGCAGCGCGACCAGGGATGAGGCCGACACGGCCGATGCCGCAGCGAGCTGGTGGCGTAACACGTTCGCCTCCTGAATCGACGCCGGCCGCGAGCTGGACCGGACACGGACTTGGACAGCGTCCCCGGCCGGGTGTTCCCCGGGGCGGGGTTGTCAATATTCTCAGCTTAGCACGTGCAGCCGATTCCATTGGCAGTCTTCGCGTTTTTACCCATGCTAAGATGCAACACAACGGCAGGCATCATCGGACGCATCAGTGAAACACAAATTATTCCTCTTCGATCTGGACGATACCCTCCTCGACTTCAAGGCCTCCGAACGGCTCTCCTTCGTGCGAACGATGCGCGAACTCGGCCTCGAGGGTGAACTCGAAAACCTGTTCCAGCAATACCAGGCGATCAACCTGGCGCTATGGCGCGCCTTCGAACTGGGCAGCGTGTCGAAAGACCTGCTCAAGGTCGAGCGCTTCCGCCAGACCTTCGATGCTAACGGCCTCGACCTCGACCCAGCCCGGGCCAGCAGCGTCTATCTCGACTCGCTGTCCGAGACCGTGGTCCTGGTCGAGGGCGCCCAGCGCCTGTGCGAAAGCCTGTCTGCGGTCGGCGAAGTCGGCATCATCACCAATGGCGTGCATCACATCCAGCACCGGCGCATCGCCAGTTCCGGCTTGGGCGGGCACATCGCTTTTGTCGCGACCTCGGAAGCCTGCGGCCACGCCAAGCCGGACAGCCGCTTTTTCGATTACACGGTCAAGATGGCGCGCAGCTTTTCGAAACAGGAGACCGTCATCGTCGGCGACCGCCTGGATGCGGACATCCTCGGCGCCAACCGCTTCGGCATCGACAGTTGCTGGTTCAATCCGGGGCGCCTGGCGAACGACAGCGAGGCGCTGCCCAGCTGGGAGGTCGCCAGCCTCGACGAGGTCATTCCCGTACTGACCGGCAGGTATATCAGCGCTTGATCGCGTGCAGCCACACCGCCGCGATCCGCTCGGCGTCCTCGTAGCCCGGTTCACCCAGCTGGCCGCTGAAGATGTCCGGGTCCAGCTCTTCGTAGCTCCAGTGGTCGCACTGCGCTTCCAGCTCGGGACGGACCGCTTCCAGAAATTCGTCGGTCTCGCCGGCGATCGCCACGCCCGTGTAGAGCATCAGGTTGCCGCCGCGGCGCAGCCGTCCCAGGCTCTCCCTGACGATGCGCACCGACAGTTCGGCGCCGCGCATGCCGCCGCCGTGACGGTAGGGCAGTTCGCTCGGGTCGAGCACATAGGGCGGGTTCGATACGATCAGGTCGAAATCGCCCTCCAGGCCGTCGAACAGGTCGCTGTGGCAGGCGCGCAGGTTGGGCAGCCCCGCCAGCTGCGCGTTCACCACCGTCAGCGCCAGCGCGCGCGTATTGATGTCGGCACCGATCACCTCGGCGTGCGGGAACTGGCGTGCGATCGCCAGTGCGCCGGCGCCGCCGCCGCAGCCGATGTCCACGGCCCGGGTCGGCCCCGAGCCGAGCCAGGGAAATGCCCGCACCATGGTGCCCACGAAGCGGTAGGTATCGGGCCCGAAGAAGACCGAATCCTCATCATCGGTCGGGTAGGCCGAGTGGAACACCAGCAGTTCCCCCAGCGTCGAGGCGCGGAGGGTCGCACGCAGCAGGCTGCCGTCGGGCTCCACGATGCCGGCCTCGCGCATCAGCGACAGGAGTTCCGGCGCCACGTCGTCCGGCGCGAACGGCCGGCTCCAGCCGAAGATGCCGCGCAGGTCGGTGGCGCGCTCGTTGCCGGGACGACGGTTGATGCGGCGGTGGGTGGACGGGGTCACCGTGATGAAACGGTAGCCGTGCTCGCGCAGGTAGCGGCCGACGGCAATCAGGGCCTTGGCATGTGGACTGGTCATGCCCGCAGGGTCGCACGCGCGCGCGCAACATGCTGTGCGCCAGCGAACGGAAGGGCTTGACTTGATGGCAAGAAATTACCTCTGCTATGTGAGCATGCGTACAGTCCGAACCGGGGCGGGTGTCCATACTCGATTGCACAGGGTTCATCCTTCGGCCCACGGGAGAAGCGGCATGGCAAACAGGGACGGCGTGGAGGGGCAGCGGGGCCGGATCGAGCGCGAAATTGCGCGCGAGCGCCATGAGCGTGCATTGCACGACGAGGCCAGAAGCGGATTGGGAACGCTGGAAGAAGAATTCCGTACCAAGGACGCACGCGAGCGTGTCGATACGAGCAATCTGAAACGTCATCCGGGGCGCTGACCCGGCCGGCAAAGGAGACAGGCATGAAATGGGAAGGCGAACGCCAGAGCGATAACGTGGAGGACCGCCGCGGCGGTGGAGGAGGCGGCTTCGGGGGCCTGGGCGGACGCACCGTCGGCATCGGCACCCTGGTGATCGCCCTGGTGGGCGGCGCCATCTTCGGCGTCGATCCGGGCACCATCCTCGCCCTGCTGGGCGGTGGCGGCGGGCCGGTGCCGGTGCAGCACGCGCCGCGCGCGGAGCCGGCCAACGATCCGCAAACCCAGTTCGTGCGGGCGACCCTGGGTTCGACCGAGGATGCCTGGGCCACGCTGTTCGCGGCCCAGGGCGCGCAATACCAGCCGGCCCGCCTGGTGCTGTTCGAGGACGCCACGGCCACCGCCTGCGGCACCGGACGCAGCGCCACCGGCCCGTTCTACTGCCCGGCCGACCGCCAGGTCTACATCGACCTGGGCTTCTTCCGGCTGATGGAGCAGCGCTTCCAGGTGGCCGGCGAATTCGCCCAGGCCTACGTCATCGCGCACGAGGTGGGGCACCACGTCCAGAACCTGATGGGCCTCTCCGACCAGGTCCACAATGCCCAGCGCGGCGTGTCCGAGAAGGAAGGCAATGCGCTGTCGGTGCGGCTCGAGCTGCAGGCCGACTGCTTCGCCGGCATCTGGGCCAACCAGCGCAAGCAGGTCATCGAACCGGGCGACGTCGAAGCCGCCCTGGCCGCGGCTACCGCGATCGGCGACGATGCGCTGCAGCGCCAGTCGCAGGGCACGGTGGTGCCGGATTCGTTCACCCACGGCAGCTCGGCCCAGCGGGCGCGCTGGTTCAAGCGCGGCCTGGAGAGCGGCAGCGTGGAGCAGTGCAATACTTTCGAGGCGCGCCAGCTGTAGGGTGGGCGGGTCTCCCGCCCACGCGGTGATAGATACGGGCTCCGTTATCGAGCATGATGATCTCGCTGCAAACTACCACCGCGTGGGCGGCGAAGCCGCCCACCCTACGAAACTCGGGCCTGTGTAGGACAAATTCTCGTCGGGCGCCCCGAGGGCCGCCCGACCCATCAAATCGCCCCGTTCGTTTCCGTGCGCGTATCGCAATCTTGGGTGTTTTGCCATAACGTGTTTTCACAAGCCCGCCGAGATAGCGGGCTCCGTGTATCCGTCATGACATCATCGAGGAGGAGTTATGCTGGCAATGAACTACCGCGGGCCTTACCGCGTCCGCGCCGATCACAAGCCCGACCCCGTCATCGAGCACCCAGGCGACGCCATCGTGCGCGTCACCCGCTCCTGCATCTGCGGCTCGGACCTGCACCTGTACCATGGCCTTGTGCCCGACACCCGCGTCGGCCACACCTTCGGCCATGAGTTCATCGGCGTAGTGGAAGAGGTCGGCTCCGGTGTCCAGCACCTGAAGGTCGGCGACAAGGTGCTGGTGCCCTTCAACGTGTTCTGCGGCTCCTGCTTCTTCTGCGACCGCGAACTCTACGGCAATTGCCACAACATGAATGCGGAATCCACCGCCGTCGGCTCGATCTACGGCTATTCGCACACGGCGGGCGGCTACGACGGTGGCCAGGCCGAGCTGGTGCGCGTGCCGATGGCCGACGTCGGCCCGATGGTGATCCCCGACGACATCCACGATGACGACGCCGTGCTGCTCACCGATGCGGTGCCGACCGGCTACCAGGCGGCCGAGATGGGCGACATCCAGGAAGGCGACACGGTGGTCGTGTTCGGCGCCGGTCCGGTCGGCATCTTCGCCGCCAAGTCGGCCTGGCTGATGGGCGCCGGCCGCGTGATCGTGGTCGACCACATCGAATACCGGCTCGAGTTCGTCAAGCGCTATGCCCAATGCGAGGTGGTCAACTTCAAGGAAGTGCGCGACATGGCCGAGCACATCAAGAAGATGACTGACTGGATGGGCGCCGACGTCTGCATCGACGCGGTCGGCTGCGAAGCCTCGGGCAATGCGATGCAGTCGCTCACCGGGCGCTACGCGATGATGCAGGCCGGCTCGGCCACCGCGCTGCACTGGTGCATCAACTCGGTGCGCAAGGGCGGCAATGTGTCGATCGTCGGTGTGTATGGACCGACCTTCAACTTCGTTCCGATCGGCAATGCGCTGAACAAGGGCCTGACCCTGCGCATGAACCAGGCCAGCGTCAAGCGCCACCTGCCGCGCCTGATCGAGCACATCCGCGCGGGACGCCTGAATCCGAAGGAGATCATCACCCACCGGGTGCCGCTGGAAGAAGTGTCGGATGCCTACCACATCTTCTCGGGCAAGCTCGACAACTGCATCAAGACCATCCTGATCCCGCCGAACGCCAACCAGGTGAAGGCGGTCTCGGCCAGCGCAATGCATTAAGGAGCGACCATGGAAGCACGCAAGGACATCACCGAACACAAGCACCATGGCCACGAACATGGCCACCTTCAGCAGCACCCGGGCCAGGGCCACATCGCACCGCGCCGTCCCTCGCGCCAGGAGCTACAGCACATCAACGGCTGGGGCGCCGACCTCGACCGCAAGGACCGCCCCGGCGTGCCGATGGAACGCACGCCGCCGCGCTTCATCAACCAGCCCGACGGCGATCCGCCCCAGCAGCAGGAGAAGGTCGAGATCCTGGTGTCGACCGAGCGCCCGGGCATCACCCAGGTGTTCGGCACCGTGCAGCCGCCTTCGGGCCTGTCGGGCATGATCCGGCGCCTGGCCTTCAAGTCGAGCGAGAACGACATCCGCCACTGGCTGCTCCTGCTGTTGGCCGATCGCGTCAACATGGTCGAAGGCATCGCCGATGACCTCGCACACGGGAAGATCCCGAACGTGCTGGGCGAGATGGGCATCAAGGCCGAGATGCAGCACAACCCGGCCGGGCTGGCGAAGAAGGCGGTGATCACCGCCGCCGTGGTCGGCACGGCGGTCTACCTGATGAAGCGGCGCGACCGCGAGGAAGTCCGCTACGAAGCTGACCGTTACGGCAAGCGTTATTACCGCTAGGCCCGGCGCGCGCTCGCCTGTTCAGTTGTCAGGGCGGGCGCCGTTCTGGGCTGTGCCTTTGGCGCCGTGCGCTTGGCCGGCTTGCGGCGGAACTTGATCCAGACCACCAGTCCGGTGATGAAGAACAGCAGCGGCGTGAAGCCGGCGATGCTGATCACGACGCGCCCCAGGGTGCCGAAGGCTTCGCCGGAATGGAGCGGGAACATGGTGCTGACGAACCAGTCGCCGCCGCGCGCGCTGAGCGGATCGATGGCCCGCAGCACCGCGCCGCTGCCGGCGTCCACGCTCACGCGGGTCGCGCCCGGGCCGTGGCGCAGCTCGCCCGGCTGGCGCAGCCTGACTTCATAAGGCTGCTCCGGCTTGGCCGGAATGCTGATGCGCGACACCCGACCCTCGGGAAAGCGCGCCTGCGCCGCCGTCATCGCCGCGCCCGCGTCGATGCGCGGCGCGTCCTTCGGGCTGGCGTTCAGCTGCTTGTCGTTCTTGCTGAGCGGCGCGACCGCCCGGATGGCCGGCGTCACCCAGTCCGGCATATTGAAGTAAATCCCCGAAAAGGCCAGCACCAGCAGCACCGGCGCCGTATAGAAGCCGGCCGCGCGGTGCAGCTGGAAGTTGAATTTCGGCCAGTTACTGCCGCGGCGCACCGTGATCGCATGCCAGAAGGCTGACAGGGTCATCTTCGGCCACCAGACCACGATGCCGGTCAGGGCAAGCAGCAGCAAGGCCACGCCCTGCACGGCAATCACCACCTTGCCCACGTCGCCGGCCATCAGGTAGCGGTGCAGGTGGAACATGGTCGGCATCAGGAGCGGCCGCGACAGGCCGGCTTCGCCCCAGTTGCGTTCGCCCAGCACCGCCAGGTTCGCCGGGTCGACCATGACCTGGCGCGTCACCCCCTGGGTCCAGCTCGACGCCGGCTTGCCCGGCCGGTACCAGGCGACGTAGACATCTCCGTGCACCTCGGGCAGGAACAGGCTGTCGGGCCGTCCGTAGGCGGGGTCGCCCGCCAGGCGCGTCAGGACTGCCGACACCTGGGCGGGCGAGGGGCGCGCCTCGCTGCCGGCCACGGCGCCCGGCGGCGGCGCCACCTGCAGCAGACCCGGATTGAGCCAGGCATCGAGTTCATGACGCCAGCCGATGACGGTGCCGGTGAGTCCCTGCAGGACCAGGATGGTGCCGAAAATCAGTCCGGCCCAGAGGTGAACAGTGCGGATGAGCGGTTTCATGCCCTGAATGATAACCGAAATGAGAATGATTCTGATCTTGCGTCCTTACATGATAATAGTTATCATTTCGGGATTCCTGTAGAGAAAGCGTATTGGATTTCCATGAATAACAAGAACCCGATCAAGCCACTGAGCGCCGCCGTTGCCGCCGCCTGCATGCTGATGGCCATGTCCCATGCAGCCGCACAAGAACAAGGTCCGACCCAGGCGCAGGAAGACGAGCTCGCCTCGGTGGTCGTCACCGCCACCCGCACCGCCAAGGCGGTCGACAAGATCCCGGGCGCGGTCTCGGTGATCACCCAGCAGGAACTGGCGACCCAATACCTGATCGCCGACGATCCTTCGCAGGCGCTGGCGACCTATGTCCCCGGCTATGCGCCGAGCCGCCAGAAGATGACCTCGACCGGCGAATCGCTGCGCGGGCGCCAGCCGCTGATCCTGTTCGACGGCATCCCGCAATCGAACCCGCTGCGCGCCGGCATGCGCGAGGGCTACTTCGCCGACAGCGCCATCATCGAGCGCATCGAAGTCATCAACGGCGCCTCGGCCATGCAGGGCATGGGCGCGACCGGCGGCATCATCAACTACATCACCAAGACCCCGCGCAGCGAGGGCACCACCTACACGGTCAACACCCGCTTCGCCAGCCAGTTCGAGTCCGACAGCCTCGACTGGAAGACCGGCCTGACGGTCGCCCATAAATCGGGCGACTTCGACATGCTGGCCTTCGCCAGCGTGCAGCGCCGCGGCATGGGCTACGACGGCAGCGGCCGCCGCCTGGGCGTCGACGCCGTGCAGGGCGATACCATGGATTCGCATGGCAACGACCTGTTCCTCAAGCTCGGCAAGTCCTTCGGCGCCCAGCGCCTGCAGCTGACCCTGAACCGCTTCGACCTGGCCGGTGACGGCGACTATCGCAGCGTGCCCGGCAACGTGGCCCAGCGTCTGCCGACCAGCTCGGTCCCCGGCACCCCGATCGGTATGCCGCCGCGTAACAAGGTGCGCAGCGCCAGCATCGACTACCGCCACAACGACCTGGCGGGAGGCTATCTGACCGTGCAGCTGTTCGGCCACGAGTTCTCGGCCCTGTATGGCGCCACCAATACCTCTACCTTCCAGGACCGGAATATCGCCCCGGTCGGGACCCTGTACGACCAGTCGCAGGTCGTGACCGACAAGCGCGGCTCGCGCATGACCTGGGTCCGGCCGGACCTGCTGGTGCCGGGCCTGGAACTGACGGCCGGCGTCGACTGGCTGCAGGACAACCCCCAGCAGCGCCTGGCGGGGACCGGCCGCACTTGGGTGCCGGAACTGAAATTCCGTTCGCTCGCACCCTTCACCCAGCTCGAATACGAATTCGGCCCGGTGACCGTGCGCGGCGGCGTACGCTACGAAGACGCCAAACTGGACGTCGACACCTATACCACCCTGGCCGCCTACGGCAGCCGCCGGGTGGAGGGCGGTTCCGCCGAGTTTTCGAAAGCGGTGAAGAACATCGGCGCCGTGTGGCGCTTCGCGCCGGGCTGGTCGGCCTTCGTGGGCAGTTCGGAAGGCTTCGGCCTGCCGGACGCCGGCCTGGTGCTGCGCGGCGTGGCGGTGCCGAACCAGTCGGTGTCGAGCCTGATCAGCCTGCAGCCCATCGTCACCCGCAACAACGAGATCGGCATCAACTGGCGCGGCAGCCGGGGCCAGTTCGGCCTGTCGCGCTACGATTCGCGCTCCAAGCTGGGCAGCGTGATCCGCATCACCTCTGCCGGCATCGGCCTGGTCGAGCGCGTGCCGACCACGGTCAAGGGCTGGGAAGCGAACGTCGAGTGGCGTCCGACCAAGGAGCTGAGCCTGTTCGGCACCTGGGCCACCACCGACGGCAAGACCGCCGCCACGCAAGGCGCGCCGATGGACCTCGACCTCGGCGCCCGTTCGCAGGGCCCGGACAAGTCGGTGCTGGGCGCCAACTGGAAGTTCCGCCCCCAGGCCCAGCTGCGCCTGCAGGCCACCCACCTGCGCGACCGCGACATCAACATCGGCCGCCGCGTCGGCACCAGCAACCTGGAAGAGCACTTCAAGGGCTATACCCTGGTCGATGCCGCCACCACCTGGGATACCAGCTACGGCCGCTTCGGCCTGAGCCTGGAGAACCTGTTCGACAAGCAGTACGTCGGCTACTACTCGCAGTCGGCCGCCGCCGTCGATGCCAACGCCACCTACGCCGGCCGCGGCCGTACGCTGGCGCTCAGCTGGAACCGCAGCTTCTAAGCTGCATGCAGGCGGGCGCTTCGGCTGCCCGCCTGCATGAGCGTTGCGCTCAAGCAAATCCTTTCTGCTGAGCTCGTCCACACTGTCCGGTGGGCGGCCCATCCTGGGGCCGCGTTTCCACGGACGGAGACGAGATGACGACGCACACCACCTTCCCGGCAGCGCTGCTCGGCGCCGCCTTGCTGCTCCTGCCGCTGTCCCAGCCCCTCCTTGCGGCGCCGACCATGAGCGCGCCGACGACGCTGAGCTCCCAGGCCAAGGCCTCCGTACTGGCCCAGCTGGCGGGACAACGCCAGGCCAAGGGACTCGACAACGACCACCATTACCGGATCACGGCCCAGCACCCGGGCGTCAACGGCACCCAGATCCTGCGCGCCGCCCATACCTGGAAGGGCTTGCGCGTGTTCGGTTCCGAATCGGTGGTGGTGCTCGACAAGTCGGCCAAGGTCCTGTCCGAATCGGCCTCGGAGCGCCGCCTGCACCTGGGTACCGGCAGCGCCAACCGTCTCGGCGCCCTGACCGCGAGCTTCAGCGTCCAGCCGCAGGTCAACAGCAGGGCCGCGATCGCGGCCGCGCTGGCCTCGCTGGCGCCGAGCCTGGGACAGAACGCGGTGCACGTGGCGAAGCCGAACGCCGAGCTGCTGATCTACCCGGTGATGCGCATGCAGCGCGTGGTCGGCGCCGGCGCCAAGGAAGAAGCGGAGCTGAATGCCCTTGACGTGCAGGACGTGGTCGAGCGCTACGAACTGGCCTGGCTGGTGCGCACCCGCATGCGCGTGGGCGAGCAGCCGGTCTACTATGACAGCATCGTCAGCGCGCGCGACGCCGCGGTAATCGACCAGTGGAACATGCTGCAGACCGTGACCGGCGTGGGCAAGAGCCAGTACAACGGCGACGTCCCGATCAGCACCACCCTCAGCGACGGCCTGTACCGCATGCTCGACCCCGAGCGCGGCAAGGGCGGCACCTTCGGCGCGATGGCGATCACCAATGCCAACAACGGCAGCAGCGCCGGCAAGGTCTACACCAACGCCACCAACACCTGGGGCGACGGCAAGCAGTTCGTCGAGGGCGGCAGCACCACCGGCGTGAATGGCCAGACCGCGGCGGTCAATGCGATGTGGGGCCTGATGAACACCTACGACGCGCACAAGAACGTGCTGGGCTGGCTCTCGCTGGACGGCCGCGACACCTCGACCACTATCGCCGTGCATGTGAATCGCGGCTACGACAACGCCTACTACAGCGATACCTGCAAGTGCATGTTCATCGGCGACGGTACGTATTTCACCAGCCTGGGCTCGATCGACGTGATCGGCCACGAAATGGGCCACGGCGTCACCGCTGCCACCTCGGACCTGATCTACTCGGGCGAATCGGGCGGCCTGAACGAATCGAGTTCGGACATCGCCGGCGAAGTGGTGGAAGCCTATGCGCGCGCCGGCGGCAAGGGCGACAAGTTCCCGGAAGAGGGCAACGACTGGCAGCTGGGTACCGAGATCAGCAAGAATGCCACGCCGCTGCGCTGGATGTATCGTCCCAGCAAGGACGGCAGCAGCCCGGACGCCTGGAGCACCTCGCTGCGCCGCCTCGACGTCCATTACAGCAGCGGTCCGAACAACCGCATGTTCTACTTCCTGGCGCGCGGCTCGAAGGCCGACAACGCGGGTGATTACTACAGCAAGTACCTGGTCAAGCAGCCGAAGGCCATGACGGGCATCGGCACGGACAAGGCCTTCCGCATCTGGTTCAACGCGAATACGACCAAGTTCACCTCGTCGACCAACTACGCCGACGCGCGCGCCAAGATGATCGAGGCGGCCGAGGAGCTGTACGGCAAGGCCGGCCTTGAAGCGATCGCCGTGCAGCGCGCCTATGCCGCCATCAACGTCGGGGCGGACGTGGACGAGCCGGGCGCGGTTGCAACACCTTACTGAGCCGCGACGGCCTGTCCGTCCGCCATCAGGGGGAAGGGATTCAGCGGCGTCCCTTTCCACCACTGCTTCTCGGGCGTGAGCTCGAACACGGCGAAATGCAGGTGCGGTGCGTTCGGGTCGGAATTGCCGGTCACGCCGACATAGCCGAGCACGTCGCCGCGCTTGATCTCCATGCCTTCCTTGATGCCGTCGGCGTAGCGGTCCAGGTGCGCGTAGTAATAGGCGTACTTCTCGCTCGGATCGAACTGGTACAGGGTGGTGCCGCCCGGCTTGCTGGTGAACAGCTTGGCCACCTTGCCGTCGGCGGCGGCCAGCACCGGCGTGCCTTTGGGCGCCATGATGTCGAGGGCCTCATGGTGGCGCTGGGTGCCGCGCGGCTGGTCGTAGGTATCACTCAGGCCGGCGGCCTTGATTCCCTGTACCGGCACCAGCAGCTTGCCCTGGACCGCGCTTGCCACCGCGTCGGCCGGCGACTGCGCCTGGGTCGGCTGCGCCGCGTTATAGGGTGGGCGCAGCGGCAGGTCTGCCTCGCTGAGGTCGGTCTGCACCATGGAAGATCCGGACGGCTGGGGATCGGCCGGCGCAGCCGGTGCGGGCGGGGGCGGCGGCGCGCTCGCCACGACCGGCGCCGGATCGTCGGGCACGGCGCGCAACAGCACGAATAGGCCACCGGCGCCGACCAGCGCGCCGAGCAGGAAAGTCATCAGCCATCTCATGTCATCCTCCTTTGGTTCTTGCAGGGATCAGCTTTCCAGTACCACCTCGACGCCGGCGCCGACCGCGCCCGCCACTTCGGCGGCGCTCCAGTTGGTCAGGCGGATGCAGCCATGCGATTCGGTCTTGCCGACGTGGCCGGGCACCGGCGTGCCGTGGATGCCGTAGTGTTCCTTGGACAGGTCGATCCAGACCACGCCGACCGGATTGTTCGGGCCCGCCGGGACCTTGGCCTTCTTGTCGCCCGGTTCGGCGTCCCAGAACAGCTTCGGGTTGTAGTGGTAGGTCGGATTGGCGTGGACGCTGTTGACCTTCCAGGTGCCGATCGGGAGCGGATCGTTGGCGCTGCCGGTCGACACCGGGTACTGGGCCAGCAGGGCGCCGGCGGCGTCGAACAGCTGCAGCACCTTGGAACCTTCCTTGACCACGATCTTCGTGGCCTTCGACAGCGGCTGCTTGCCGTGCACGTTCGGCACCAGGATCTGCTCGCCGGCGCGGCCCAAGTCCTTGCCGGGATTCAGGCGCGCCAGCATGTCGGGCTTGGCGTGGAATTTCTCGCCCAGGCCCTCGAGGACATTGGCGTAGCCGAGCTCAGGGAGCTTGGCCTTTTCCATCATGTCTTCCGGTACCGGGCGGAAGGGGCCGGCGACGTCGGCCTCGACCAGGGTGTAGGTGACCAGGTGCGGGCTGTTGTCGGCGTTCAGGGCGTTCCAGGTGGCGTCGTCCAGCTTGCCGGTCACCGGCAGCTTGCGCGAGGACTGGAAGGTGCTCAGGGCCTGGCGCATGTTGGAGCCGTAGGCGCCGTCGATCTCGCCGGGCGACAGGTTGGCGCGGTCGAGCAGGACCTGGGCACGCAGGTTGCGTTCGAATTCGGCCTTCTTGGCAGCGGCGCGGCTGACGCGAGCGGTGGGCAGGGCGGAGCTTGGTCCCGCCGCCTGGGGCAGCGGGGCCGGCGCCAGTACGGCCTGCTGGGCCTGGGCCAGGGGAAGGGCGCCCAGCAGGGCGGCGGCGAGAACGGAGAGTGCGTGCGATTTGTTCATTTTGGTTTCCTGCAATGCTTGCTTTTGGAAACATCAGGGTAGGCCTGTGGCTGGAGCGGGTCTGTGCGAGAACGAACTCAAGCGGCCGCGCTACAATTCCGGCCATGACCAGCCATACCATCCTGCTGCACCCCAGCGGCATCGCCTTTGAGGCCGACGAGGACAGCAGCATCCTCCACGCGGCCGAGGCGGCCGGCATCGAGCTGCCCAGCTCCTGCCGCAACGGCACCTGCCGCAGCTGCATCTGCCGCGTGCGCAGCGGACCGGCTGTGCACCTGATCGAGTGGCCGGGCTTGTCCTTCGACGAGAAGCGCGAAGGCTATCTGCTTCCCTGCGTGGCGGCGGCGCGCGGCGATCTCGAGCTCGAGCTGCCCCTGGCGCGCCGCATCGCCTGGGAAGATTAGGGACGGCCCAGGGCGCGTTCGATCACGGCCAGCACCTGCGGCCAGGCGGGCGAGGTCGCCGCCACCTCGTCGTAGTGGCTGGCGCCGGGCAGGATCACGACTTCGGCGGCGTCGCCGGCCTTGCGCGCCCGCATCGCGTAATCCTGGGCCACGCGCGGCGGCGAGATGGTGTCCAGCTCGCCCGTGACGAGCCAGGTGCGGCTGCCGTTCGGCATCAGTTCCGCCGCATTCGTATCCACGAACACGTCCGGCCGGTCCGGGCCCGGCATGCCGGCCAGTTCGGCGGTGTCGCGCCCGCAGCTGGACTTGATCAGGGCTGCTTCGTTGCGCAGGTCGGCCAGGCCGCCCAGGCTGACCACCGCCGGCACCTTCAAGGGACTGGCTCGGTGCAGCGGGCCGCTCGGGATACGCCCGCGTCCCGCCATCCACTGCACCAACTGGCCACCGGCCGAGTGGCCGACCGCGACCAGGCGCTGCAGGTCGAGCGGGTAGCGCCCGGCCTGCGCGGCCAGCAGCGCGAGCGCCGCATGCATGTCCTCGTAGGTGCCGGGATAGCCGCCGCCCGCTTCGTCGGTACGCCGGTATTCGACGTTCCAGACCGCGATGCCGCGCGCCGCCAGTGCGCCCGCCATGTTGCGCAGCTGGGTGATGCCGCCGAACTTGCTGGTCCAGCAGCCGCCGTGCACCAGCACCGCCACCGGGAAGGGCCCGCTGCCGGCCGGCAGGAACAGTTCCGCATACTGCGAGGGCGCCGCACCATAGGCGAGGCGCGCGGTCGGGTCCGGCCCATTCAGCGCCAGGTAGTCGGCCAGTTTCATGGGCGTGGCGGCGCAGGCGGTGTGCATGCCGGCCGCGAGCAGGGCGGCGAACAGGAGGGGGCGGAGATTCATGGTCGGTCAGCAAATAGTCGAGCAGTGACTATAGCGCACGATTGAAAACCCGGCCTCGGCATCCATGCTAGGCTGCATCCAACGTAACCACGTCAACAAGGAGGAGTGCTATGAGCCAATCGAAATCAGGCGGCAACCAGACCAACAAACAGTCGGACAACATGTCCGAGGAAGACCTGGCCAAGCAGCGCGCCGGCAAGACCGAGAAGAGCAGCCATGACCACATGTCGCGCCAGAAGGCCGGCAAGGGCGAGGGCGCCGGCGGCGGCGCCAAGCAGAAGGCGCAGCGCTGACCGCTGCCGGGCATGCCGCCTGCGCGGCATGCCTGCACCCCTGTCACCACCATCCGAGAGGCTGACCATGACCATGCTTGCTCAAGATACCAAGCTGCACGGCTCATCCCCCGTGCATGCCCACAGTACCCCGGAACCGGACGTCCACGATCCGAAGCCGACGCCCGACCCGCGCCCGCCGGTGCCGGACGACGTCCCCGACCCGGTCAATGCGCCGGTCGAAGAGCCGCGCTTCCCCGAAGCCCCGATCCGCGCCGGCTAGGCGCCACACTCCTCAGGCCGGCCTGGTGCGGGCGTGCAGCCTGTAGCCGGCCGGGCTGGACTTGTAGAGCCAGCCGAACAGCACCGAGAAGACCAGGAAGATCAGCACGTTCAGCCAGGCCGTGGCGGGCGTCGCGGCGTAGCTCAGTTGCCTGAACAAGGTGACCAGCAGGGCGATGCTTGTCATCGCCAGGTTCCCCAATAGTACGTAATGGATCTCCGCGATCTGCGGCGCAGTGCTGGCGGCCCAGTTCATCACTGCCCACCCCAGCAGCATGGCGCCGGACAGCATGGCGAAATACACACCGGAGTCTACGAGCAAGGGCGAGCCGTACATGGCCATCAGCGCGTTCGGCGCGATGATCTGGATGATGCCGTACAGGGTCGCGACGACTGCTGCACTCCTGAGAACGATGCGATGGTTCATGATGAGCTCCCTCGATGTCCGACCGCCCGCGTCTGCGCGCAGGCCTGCCGCAGTCCGGCGGGCTGCCCTTCCAGCATAGGATGGATATGCGCCAGTGCAAGCGCGACTGATGGGGGAGTTTTGCCTGCCCGGCGGTGAGCGAGCAGGCAGGCCTGGCGCTCAGGCGCCGGACTTTTCGGGGGTGGTGGACGATTCCTGGCGGGCCTGGCCGCCGGACGCGGGCAGCGGGGGAATCTGGCGGATCATTTCCTCGGTTTCCAGTTCTCCAGGCGATTTCTCGCCGCTGCCGATATCTGCTTCGTGAAACACGTTCGGGCCGTTTGCCGCAGGATCGACTTGGCGGGTCGGGTCGTTCATGGTGCGCTCCAGTGGGTTGTCGATATGGATGATCCTAGCAGGGCTCCCCCGGCGTCGGCGCGCGGCTGGCCGATCCATGTCATGTTCCTGACACGTTTGCTTGCCTATAATGGTTCGAGACACAAGACCAGCCAGCGACCCCGGAGAAACCATGGGCCACACCTTGTACAACACGATCTACCTGGGCCGCAGCCCGCTGTATTACTCGCGCCGGGCGCGCCTGGCACTGGCCTTCGGCGTCGCCGCCAGTGCCGGCCTCGGCTGGTTGGCCTTGCGCGCACTGCGCTGATGCTTGCTCTCGGCCGGCGCGCCTTGTACCATGGCGCCCCTGACGCATAGAAAAGCAGAATGAAAAACGAACAACTGACGACGGACGAATACGACGCCCTCGAACTGGTACGCCGCGGCGTGAAGCGCGATAACCCGGGCGCTTGCGTTGGGCGCAATGCCAAACGCCTGTCGGGACTGAAGATGATGGAGACCACCCGCGACGGGCGGATCGTGCTGACGGAGAAGGGTCAGCAGGTGCTGTTCCTGCGCCGCTGCGTGCGCGCGCTGGAAGCGCTGGCCGCCGACCCGGCAGCGAGCGTGGATGGCGACGTGGCCCGTTTCCTCAGCGCCAAATCGCATATCGCGCCGCTGGAAGCCGGCGGCTACCTCCTCACCGACAGAGGCCGCGAATCGCTGGCCGATATCGCACAGCAACAACAACAACAGCGCCGCTAGGGCGCTGTTGGTTCACTATCGGACTGCCACCTAGTTTGAACGGCGGCGGCTCGGGTATACCAGCACCCGCACCGCCACTTCCGCCGGCACGTTCATCGTCGCCAGGAATTCCGCTGCGCGCTGCAGTCCGAGGGTCGGGACCGAGGCGATCGCCTGGTTGACCAGGTCGCGTGTGCGGATGTCGGTGCGCTGCCGGCGGACGCTGGCGTCGGCGGAGGTGTTCAGCTCACCTAGTTCATTCATCATCATAGATATCCGTATGTCTGGGGTTGCAAAAGAGACACGGCTATTCTATCGCTAACAATGTTGTATAGCTAGAAATAAATGGCGTTTTGAAACTTATTTCAGCAATGCAATAGAGAACCTTGATCGGGATCAGGCCAGAGCGGGATCATCGGCCTTTTCCGGGGCCGCCTGGCGCGGCGGCGGCAGCGCGCGGCGCTGGATCAGCAGCTGTTCGAAGTCCTCGGCCGCCAAGGGCTTGCTGAAGAAATAGCCCTGCATTTCGTCGCAGCCATGGCTGCGCAGGTAGTCGAGCTGCTCGGCGGTCTCGACGCCTTCGGCGATCACGGCCAGTTTCAGGTTGTGGGCCAGCGCGATGATCGAGGTGACGATCGCGGCGTCATTGGCATCGTGGGTGATGTCGGCAACAAAGGAGCGGTCGATCTTGAGTACGTCGATCGGGAAGCGCGACAGGTAAGACAGGCTCGAATAGCCGGTGCCGAAATCGTCGATCGACAGGTTCACGCCCAGCGACTTCATGCGGTGCAGCAGTTCCACCGCCGGCGTGACGTCGCTCATGAACAGGCTTTCGGTCAGTTCGATCTCCAGGCAGTCCGGGTCGAGCATGGTGTCGGTGAGCACCGATTCCAGGTTGGCGATCAGGTCGGGTGCGCCGAACTGGCGTGCCGACAGGTTCACTGCCACCCGCAGCCTGCCCAGGCCGGCATCCTGCCAGGCCTTGTTCTGGGCGCAGGCGGTGCGCAGCACCCAGGCGCCGATCTGGACGATCAGGCCGGTCTCCTCGGCGATGCCGATGAAGCGCACCGGCGGCACCATGCCCATCTCCGGATGCTTCCAGCGGATCAGCGCTTCCATGCCGACGATCTGGCCGGTCTTGAGGTCGACCTGCGGCTGGTAATGCAGCACGAATTCGTTGCGGTCGAGGGCATTGCGCAGCGCGCTTTCGATGCGCACCCGCTCCATCGACGCCTCGTTCATGGCCGGGGTGTAGAACTGGAAGTTGTTGCGCCCCATCTTCTTGGCGCTGTACATCGCGATGTCGGCGTGCTCGATCAGGCTGTCGGCCGGCGTGCCTTCGCTCGGGTAGACGGCGACCCCGATCGAGCAGGTGACGAAGAATTCCTTGGTGCCGAGCATGACCGGCTGGGCTACCGAATCCATCACGCGCTGCACGATCTCGGCGCCCAGCGGCTCGTCGTGATGCTCGGAGACGATGACCACGAATTCGTCGCCCGACAGGCGCGCCACGGTGTCGGTGTCGCGCAGCGAGCCGGTCAGGCGCGCCGCCACCGTCATCAGGAGCACGTCGCCGGCCTTGTGGCCCATCGAGTCGTTGACGAACTTGAAGCGGTCGAGGTCGATCAGCATCACCCACATCGGGCGGCCGCTGCGGTTGGCGAAGGCGATCGCCTGGCCGAGGCGGTCCTGCAGCAGCGAGCGGTTGGGCAGGCCGGTCAGCACGTCGTGCTGGGCCACGTGGTGCACGCGCTGCTCGGTGAGCTTGCGTTCGGTGATGTCGCTGCCGGTGCCGCGGTAGCCCAGCAGGGCGCCGCCGTCGTCGAACACCGGCTGGCCGTTGACGCAGAACCAGCGGGTGTCGCCCTGCGCATCGACCACTTTGTATTCGAGGTTGGCGAAGGGTTCGTGGGCCTTGACCTGGGCGATGTGGGCGCGTCCGGCCTCGGTCTCCAGCAGCGCCGGCGCGTGTTCCCAGCGTGTCTTGCCGAGCACCGACTCGACGGCGACGCCGGCCTTTTCGGTGAAGCCGCCCGTGACCATGGTGAAGCGCAGGTCGCGGTCCTGTTCCCAGTACCAGTCCGAGGACATCGACACCAGCTGGCGGAAGCGCTGCTCGCTCTGCTGCAGGGCGCGCTCGGCGCGTTCGCGCGCGGCCATGTCCTCGACCAGGCGGCGGTTGGTGCGGCGCAGGTCGGCGGTGCGCTGGCGCACCAGTTGCTGCACCTTGCGTGCGCGCTGGCCCGAGGCTTGCACGAAGGCCGTACCCAGCAGGGTCATCAGGATGCCGCCGACCAGCAGGGCGCTCGAGGCCATGTGGTCCTGCAGGAAGGGACGCGGCGCGCTGGCCACCTCGACATGCCAGGACTTGGCGGCAATGCGCAGGGTCCGGGCGCTGTGGCCGGTGTGGCCGGTCGAGAGGAAGCCGGCCAGCCAGCTGTCGGCGGGCTTGCGGGTATCGCCGGTGGAGAACATCAGGTTGGCCGGGCTGGCCTGGTTGCCGGCATAGACCGACACGAAGATGTCGCCCGAGGCCTCGCGCGGCTCGAGCAGGCCGGTGGCGGCCAGCGAGGCACGCACCAGTTCCGGGCCGCGGATGACGATGGCAGTGTCACCGGCCAGCGTGCCGTGGCGGTCGAGCACCGGCATGATCAGGCTGAAGGCCGGCTGCTTCTGTTCGTCCTGCGCCAGCTGGAACAGCTCGGTGGCGGCGGCGCGTCCCTCGCCCCTGGCCACCGCGAGTGCGCTCATCACCTGCACGTTCTCGGTGATGTTCAGGCCGAAGGCGCGTTCATTGCCGGCCATCGGCTCGATGAAATCGACGATGTGATAGCGCGCGCGCTGCGGCGCCTTCACCAGGCCCTGGGGCTGCAGCTCGGTGAACACGGTGCCCGGACGGATGCGCTGCAACTCGGCTTCGACGGCGGCGCGTTGCTCGCCCGCGACCGTGCGGTGGAAATTGAAGGCCTGGATGTAGGGATGGCGCTGGAGCAGGGCCGCGGTGAAGTCGCGGAAATGCTCGCGGCTGACCGGCTCGCCGCGGGCGAACAGCTGGTTGGTCACGGTCAGCACTTCGACCGCCTGGTCGATGCCCTGGCGCACGGCCGCCACGCGCTCGTCGGCGCGCTGGGCGAATGCGAGCGACATGTTGTCGTACTCGAGGTGGCTCACCCCCAGGAACAGGGCGCCGGATACGGCAAGGCCGCCCCCGAGCGTGAGGGCTGCCGCGAGAGTCAGCGACAGGGACAGGCGACGCACCATGGAAGCTTCCAGAAAGTCCGTAAAAAGCTGTCGGGCCAAGCCTGCATCAAAGCTTGCCAACAGGCATCAGGACGGAAGTGTGTCACAACCGGACGCTGTTGGGCAAACGAAATGTCGCGAACTGTCACACCGCCAGCACAGGCTCAATGGCGGCGCCATGCCAGCCAGGCAAGGACGCAGCGCGCCAGCAGGCGGTTGAGCGGCGCCGCGCCCAGGCCGCGGTTGCGCAGCAGGTCGCGCAGGAGGCGCAGGGGACGGCCGGGGGCGGCGAGGGCAACACGCGGGCGCTGGGCCAGCAGGATCTGGTTGTTGCCGGCGATGCCGGACAGCCAACAGGCATGGCCGTCGAAGGCCGCCTGCAGGCGTTGTACGGCGGTCACATAGTCGGGATCGTAGGTGAAGATGTTCGCCGCCAGCACGCCGCCGGGACGCAGGAAGCGCCGGCAGTGCGCATAGAAGGCGGCGCTCGACAGGGCGGGCGGCAGGCCCGCGGCATCGAAGCCGTCCACCAGCAGAACGTCGGCGCCAGCGTCGCCGGCATGGGCCAGCCAGTGCGCCGCGTCGCAATGCAGCACTCGCAGGCGCGCATCGTCGGGCGGGACATGGAATTGTTCGCGCAGTGCGATCACGTCGGCCCGCACTTCCAGGACGGTGATGCGGGTCCGGGGAAAGTGGCGGTGGCAGAACTTCGCCAGCGAACCGCCGCCCAGGCCGACCATGACGATGTGGCGTGGACGCGGCGCCAGCAGGGCGAAGCACATCATGGCGCGCGCATAGGGCAGCACCAGGGCGGCAGGTCGCGACAGCCGCATCGCGCTCTGGATGTCGCCGGGCGTGAATTCCAGCGTGCGGCGATCGCCCCGGGTGGTGACGATGGGTGGGGTGGACATGATGCCAGTATAGGGGAGGGCGGTGCTGTTGCGCGCTTCGGCTTGTTCTGCGGCATCGCTTTCTGATAAGCTGACCATTCGAACAAGCCGACCACTCCCATGTTCCTGGACCATCCTTCGATCACCGCCACCAACGCCCAGACCGAGTCCGACCGCCTCGAACGCCTGCAGCGCGTGTACGGCTACGCGATGGCCCTGGCCGATAGTGCCGGCAACACCGGTTTCGTCGACAAGCTGACCCAGCTGCACGACCACAAGGGCACGCTGATCGTGTTCTGGCAGGCGCCGCCGTCCGCCGAAGAACAGGCGTATTTCAGCCGCGCCTGGGCCAGCAAGGTCGGTGACGGCACCACCCTGGTCGAACACGAATTCTGATCTAGCCCATGACAAACCTGGACGCGACCACGATGGTGCTGGTGCTGGCCCTGGGCAACCTGGCCCTGTGTGCGCTGCTGACCTTCTTCGACCACGGTCCGGTGCGCCCGCCGGCCTTGAACGCGTGGGCGCTGTCGAAGCAGGTCCAGGCCGGCGCCTGGACCGTGCTGGCGCTGGGCAGCGCCGGCGTGGTGCCCGAGGCCCTGGCGCTGCCGGGCGGCTATGCCCTGCTGTTCGCCGGCGTCGCCATCGAAGCCGGCGCGGCCTGGGAAGAGGCCGGCCGCCATGGCTGGCGCCGCCCCACGCTGCTGGCGGGCGGACTGGCGATCCTGGCCTTCTTCGTCTGCTACCTGATCGACGAGCAGGGCCTGCGCAGCCTGGCCGCCTCGCTGCTGCTCGGCGCCCTCTACCTGAACGGCGCCGCGGCGCTATCCAGCGGCTGGCGCCAGGCCAGCCTGCTGCAGCGCTTCCTGGCCCTGGTCACCGCCGTGCTGGCGCTGGTGGTGGCGGCGCGCGGCCTGTCGGTGCTGCTGTTGCCGGGCGGCTGGCGCTGGCTCTCGAGCGAACTGCTGCGCCAGCTGTCCAGCGCCGCACTCTACCTCCTGATGCTGGCCAACGCCTTCGGCGTGCTGCTGCTGGCGCGCGAACGGGCCGGGCGCGAGCTGGCGCGCCTCGAAGTGGTGGACCCGCTCACCGACGTGCCGAACCGGCGCGGCTTCTTCAATGCGCTGGCGCCCTGGATGGCCCTGGCGCGCCGCCCCGGCCTGCCGACCGCCCTGGTGGTGCTCGACCTCGACCAGTTCAAGCGCGTCAACGACGGCTACGGCCACCCGGCCGGCGACGCCGTCCTGCGCCATGTGGTGGAGCTGTGCAAGCGCCAGCTGCGCGATTCCGACCTGCTGGGGCGCCTGGTGGGTGTCGAGTTCGCGATCCTTCTGCCGCGCACCCAGCTCGACGAGGCCGTACTGGTGGCGGAGCGCATCCGCGCCGCGATCGCCAGCTCGCCGGTCAAGAGCGAGCGCGCGATGATCGCCATGACGGCCAGTTTCGGCGTCACCGTGATCCGGCCGGAAGACAGCACCGTGACCCTGTTCCAGCGCGCCGACGATGCACTGCGCGCAGCCAAGGGGGCGGGGCGTAACCGGGTCAGCCAGGCGGTGGCGGCGACGGTCGAGGTGTAGTAGCGGTCTCGCTGCCTTACCTGAGGTGAGAGCCAGGGGCAGGTCTGACAATCAGACCCGGCCTCAACAGGGATCTGGGTCAGGTCTAGCAGTCAAGCACGGCCTCAACATGAACCGTGGAAGAGGACTGTCCAAAAGTCAGACCTGACCCCTTGCGAGGTCCTGCCTTACCTGAGGTGGGCATCCACGTCGCGAGGATCGGTCAACTTGATCACGCCTTTTGCGACATACAGCACGATCAGGATGCCGACGACATCGCCGGTGATCATCGCCGTCATTGCAGCCCAGTCCACCATCCCTGTCTGCACCCAGATGAAGGCATGGTGAAACGCCGGGCTCATAAGTCCACATAACAGCCCGGTGAACAAGAGCCGTTGCGCCGTGAGGTTCCCGAGTCGCGGCCCCAGGTCGAACCAGTGTTTCGCGAAAAGATAGGCGAGGTAGGGACCACCGGCTCCGGCGATCGCGCCGTACACGGCACGGGCTTCATCCTGGAACAGGAAATGATGGAAGTTGAGGTAGAAGCCTGCCACCAGCAGGCCGAGGAAGCCGGGGAGCCCGAACAACAGTGTTGCCAGGAGCCGGATTCCGGCAGGCAGGAATACCCAATTGACGCCACTGCTTTGCTCGAGTTGAATAAACAAGAGCTCGTTAACCCAGTTGAGCCCGAGAAACGCGATCACCGTGATCGCCACGCTGCCCAGGTCTTGTACGGTTTTTTCTTTTAGAAGGGACATTGCATCAACCGGTATATTTTGTTGCCTTTAAGTAAGGCATTGTACCTATTTCAGATCCTCATGCATGGTCTTCATTCGTGACTGGCGCTCGCCAGGCGCGTCACATTCCCGTCACATCGCGGACGTATCCTGCAGCATCCCCGCTGCCGGACCCGCCCATGTTCCATCCGACTCCCACGCCTTCCCGTTACGCCGCCGTCGAACTCGGCTCCGACAGTTTCCGCCTGCACGTCGGGCGCATCGAGCAGGGCGAACTGGTACTGGAGGCGACCCTGTGCGAGCGGGTCGCCCTGGGCGCGTCCTTCGAGGAGGACGGCAGCCTGTGCGACTCCGCGATGCGGCGCGCGTTGGCCTGCCTGCGCGAATTCGCCGAGACGCTCGACGCCTGGCATCCGCAGGCGGTGCGGGTGGTCGCCACCGCCGCACTGCGCATGGCGCGCAACGGCGCCGTCTTCCTGCCTGCCGCCGAACGGGCGCTGGGGCGTCCCATCGAGCTGATTGCCGGCGACGAGGCCGGACGCCTGGTCTACATGGGCGTGGCCAGCACGCTCGGCGACGGCGATGAGTCGCGTTTGGTGGTCGACATCGGCGGCGCCTCGACCGAGCTGGTACTGGGACGCGGCGCGGCGATCGAGCGCATCGAATCCTTCAGGGTCGGCGCGGTGCGCCAGAGCCTGAGCTTCTTTGCCGATGGCCGCATCGACGCCGCCGGCTTCGATGCCGCCGTGCGCTCCGGGCGCAGCCGCTTCGCCGAGACCGCGCTGGCCGGCCGTCACCGGGAGAAAGCCTACGGCGCCTGCGGCACCGTGCGGGCGCTCAGCGAAATCGCCCGCGCAGACCGGCTGGCCGGCGAAAGCCTGACGCCGGCAGTCCTGGACGAACTGCGCCAGCGCTTCCTGCGGGCCGGTCACGTGGCGCGGGTAGGCCTGGCCTGGCCGGCGGCGGCGCGCACGCCGCACCTGGCTGGCGGCCTGGCGCTCCTGATTGCACTGGTGGAGGAGTGCGGCGTCGGCGAGGTGGTGCCGGTCCATGCCGGCTTGCGCGTGGGCGCCCTGTGGGACCTGCACCGGCGCGCCGGCCCGGCCGCTGGAGCGGCGCGGCGGCTGCCGGAGCCGAGAGGAATGTCACTCCGCGGCTGACTGTCGTTTCCGTGCTAAAAATTCATTTTTGCTGTTGTTTGGAAACGTCTGGTGGCATACTTGTGTTGTTTGTTCAACCACGCCCGCCACCCGTTTTCCATGCGCCGCCGCTTATCCCGACCCGCCCTGTCCGCCCTGGCCGCCTGTTGCCTGCTGCTGCAAGTGCGGGCCCAGGCCGCGCCGGCCGACCACATCACCCTGTGCTTCGAGCGCCAGGAAGTGCGGCCCTGGCGCACGCTGGACGGCGGCGGCCTGAACTTCGAGCTGCTGGCCGAAGTCGCCAGGCGCACCGGCGTCACCTTCGACTACCAGAGCATGCCCTGGAAGCGCTGCCTCGAGCAGCTCAAGGCGAACCAGGTCGGCGGCGCCTTCGCGGTCAGCTTCAACCGTGAACGCATGGCCCTCGGCGCCTACCCGGGCGTGGCGCCGGGCGCGTCCGAGCCCCATGCCGACCCGTCCAAGCGCATGCATATCGATACCTACATGCTGGTGCGCCGGCGCGGCAGCCGCCTCGACTGGGACGGCAAATCCTTCCGCAACCTGGACGGGCGGGTCGGCTTCCAGCTCGGCTACTCGGTGGGCGACTTCCTGCGTGCCCAGGGTGTGGCGATCGACGACGGCAGCCAGCGCTCGGACGAGCTGGCGCAGAAACTGATCGCGGGCCGCCTGGCCGGCGCCGCGCTGGGCGGCGGCGACGCCGCGCGGCTGATGCGCGGTCCCTACGGCAAGCGCCTCGAGGTGCTGCCGCTGCCGCTGATCGAAAAACCTTATTTCCTGGTGCTGTCGAGCGCCCTGGTGGCGAGCCGGCCGCAGCTCGCCGCACGCCTGTGGGACGCGGTCGAGGAGGTGCGCAATACGCCCGCCTACCGCAAGCGCGAGCAGCAGGCGCTGGGCGCCAGCCCGGCGGGCGGCCTGGGAGTGCATCATTAAGCGCCGCCAGGGCCGCCTGCGCGTGGTGCCGCGCCGCCTGGTCGAGAACTGGCGCCAGAACATCGTGTTCCGTCTGGGCGCCGGGATCGTGCTCGCGGTGGCCCTGTCGACCGGCGTGTATACCACTTACACGCTGCACACCCTGCGCCTCGACGCCGATGCCCGCCTGCAGGAGCGCATCGAGCGCCAGGCCAAGGTGCTGCAGCACGCGCTGGCGCGTCCGCTGTTCGACATCAACAGCGCCGCCGTGAACTCGGTGGTCGACGCACTCGGCGCCACCCCCGAGGTCCAGACCCTGCGCGTGCTGGCGCCGGACGGAAGCCTGATCGCGGGCCTCGGCAACCCGGACGAACCCGAGGCCGACCTGCGCGTGCGGCGCCGCATCAACTACCACGACGGCACCCGCACCTATGCGGTCGGCGCGATCGAACTGGCCTTCTCGCGCCAGCAGATCGACGAAGACCTGCGCAAGCAGATCGTGCACACCGCCGCCGCCAACATCCTGCTCACGCTGGCCATCGTCGCCTGCGTGTTCGTGGTGGGGCGCCGCATGTCGCAGCCCTTCGCCGACATCCAGGACGCACTCGAGAAGCTGGCGCGCGGCGAGACCGACATCCGCCTGTCCGGCATCGGCCGGCGCGACCAGGTCGGACGCCTGTCGTCCGCGGTGCGCAGTTTCCGCGACACCCTGAACCGCCTGCGCCAGGCCGAGCAGGCTACCTCCGGCCTGCTGCGCGAGAAGAGCCGCATCGAGCAGCAGTTGCGCGAGCTGAACGAAGACCTGGAACAGAAGATCGCCGCCCGCACCGAGGAACTGACGCAGTCGAACCTGCGCGCGGAAGCGGCAAACGTCGCCAAGTCCGAGTTCCTGGCCAACATGAGCCACGAGATCCGCACGCCGATGAGCGCGATCATCGGCATGGCCTACCTGGCGCTGCGCACCGACCTCAATCCCAAGCAGCAGGACTACGTCGGCAAGATCCACCGCGCCGCGCTGTCGCTGCTGGGGATCATCAACGACATTCTCGACTTTTCCAAGATCGAGGCCGGCAAGCTCGACGTCGAGCAGGTGCCGTTCTGCCTCGACGAAGTGCTCGGCAACGTGGCCAGCGTGACCAGCCAGCGCGCCGCCGACAAGCGCCTCGAATACCTGTTCCACGTGCCGCACGCGGTGCCTCGCAAGCTCGTGGGCGACCCGCTGCGCCTGGGGCAGGTCCTGATCAACCTGGTCAACAACGCGGTCAAGTTTACGCCCGCCGGCGAATTGCAGCTGTCCTGCATTCCACTCAAAGGGGCCGAGCCGGGACGCGTCAAGCTGCGCTTCGCCGTGCGCGACACCGGCATCGGCATCGGCGAGGAGCAGCAGGCGAAGCTGTTCCGCGCCTTCAGCCAGGCCAACGGTTCGACCACGCGCGAGTACGGCGGCACCGGCCTGGGACTGTCGATCTCGCAGCAGCTGGTCGGCCTGATGGGTGGCCGCATCGCCGTCGACAGCGCGCCGAACGCCGGTTCGACCTTCCATTTCGACCTCGACTTCGCGCTCTCGGGCGAACCCGAATCGACCCTGGTGGGGCCGGCGGAACTGAACGGCGCGCGCGTGCTGGTGGTGGACGACAGCGCGCTGGCGCGCGCCATCCTGCGCGAGGCGCTGGCGGCGTTGCCGCTGCGGGTCGAATGCGCCTCGGACGCGCGCCACGCCGAAGGCGCAATCATCGCCGCCGACGCCGCCGGCATGCCTTACCGGCTGGTGCTGACCGACTGCAGCATGCCGCGCATGGACGGCATCGAGCTGGTGCGCCGCATCACCTCCAACCAGGATTTGTGCGCGCCGCCGCTGACCGTGCTGGTGACGGCTTTCGGGCGCGAGGACGTGCAGGCCCGCGCCGAAGAGGCGGGCGTAAACGGCTTCCTGTTCAAGCCCTTCGTGCAGTCGGCGCTGTCGGCCACCCTGGCGGGCCTGTTCACGGCCGCTGCCCCGGGCGCGGCCGGCGCCGGCGTGGTGCGCGCCCACCAGCAGGGGGCGCGGGTGCTGGTGGTGGAGGACAACCTGGTCAACCAGCAGATCGCGCGCGAACTGCTCGAGGCCCAGGGCGTCGACGTGGACGTCGCCTCGACCGGCCACCAGGCGCTGGAAAAACTGTTCGATGCCGGTCCGGGCGCCTACCGCCTGGTGCTGATGGACCTCGAGATGCCCCAGCTCGACGGCCACGCCGCCACCGTGGAACTGCGCAAGGATCCGCGCTTCGACGACTTGCCGGTGATCGCGATGACGGCGCATGCGCTGTCCGAGATCCGCGAACGCTGCCTGAACGAGGGCATGCAGGACTACATCACCAAGCCGGTCGACCCGGAAAAGCTGTACGCCACGCTGGCGCGCTGGATGGGCAAGGCGATGCCGGCACGCGCCGCATTGCCTGCGCCCGACCTGGCCCCGCTGCCCGGCCTGGCCGGCATCGACTCGGCCTTCGGCCTGCGCAACGTCGGCGGCAACAGCGCGCTCTACGTCGAGCTGCTGGACCGTTTCCGCGTCTCCCAGCGCGACGCCGGCTGCAGTATCCGCAGCGACCTCGATGGCGGGCGCCTGCGCGACGCGGCCAGCCGTGCGCATTCGCTGCGCGGCGTGGCCGGCAACATCGGCGCGCGCGAACTCATGGCGCTGGCCCAAGAGATCGAAGAGCAGGCCTCCCGGCCTGCGCCGAATGCCACTGAGCTCGACCGCAGCGTCGGGGCGCTGGAACGCGCCATGGCCGACCTGATGGACTCGCTCGACTGCTACTTCGCCAACGCGCCCGAGGTGCCGGCCGCCGCGCCGGCCGCGGGCGGGCAGCCGGCCGCCGACGATGCGCAGCTCGCGCGGGAGGCCGCGGACCAGCTGGAACGCCTGCTGGCCGAGTTCTCGGGCGAGGCTACCGACTATTTCGACACCGTGCGCGCCCCGCTGGGCCGGCTGCTCGGCTCCGGCGCGCTGGCGCGCCTCGAGGCGCACCTGTCGCGTTACGAATTCGAAGAAGCGCGCCTGGTGCTGGCCCAGGCCCGGGGTGCTTCTTCCTCCATCGCGGAACACATATGAACGCCCTGCAGGACAAACACTACCGGCCGACGATCCTGATCGTCGACGACACGCCGGACAACATCATGCTGCTGTCGCGCCTGCTGAAGGACAAGTACCACACCAAGGTGGCCACCAACGGCAGCACCGCGCTGCAGGTCGCCGCCGCCACCCCGGACCTGGACCTGGTCCTGCTCGACGTGATGATGCCGGGGATGGACGGCTACGAAACCTGCCGCCAGCTGAAGGCCAACCCGGCCACCGCCGACATTCCGGTGATCTTCCTGACCGCCAAGAACCAGATCGAGGACGAGGCGATGGGCCTGTCGGTCGGCGCGGTGGACTACCTCGGCAAGCCGATCAGCCCGCCGATCCTGTTCGCGCGCGTGTCGACCCACCTGACCCTGCGCGCGGCGCGCAAGCTGCTGCAGGAGCACAACCAGAACCTGGAGCGCATGGTCCAGCAGCGCACCGCCCAGCTGCTCCTGATGCAGGAGGCGCTGATCCTGGCGATGGCCTCGATGGCCGAGACCCGCGATGGCGGCGCCAACCACATCCGCCGCACCCAGCACTACATGCGTGCGCTGGCCCTGAAACTGCGCAGCCATCCGCGCTTCGCCGCCAGCCTGAGCGACGAAAACATCGAGCTGATGACCAAGTCGGCGCCGCTGCACGACATCGGCAAGGTCGCGATCCCCGACCACATCCTCCAGAAGCGCGGCAAGCTCGACCCGGAGGAGTTCGAGGTGATGAAGCTGCATGCCGCCTACGGGCGCGACACCATCATGCTGGCCGAGAAGCACCTGGGCGGCAGCAACAGCTTCCTGATGTTCGCGCGCGAGATCGCCCATTCGCACCAGGAGAAGTGGGATGGCAGCGGCTATCCGGAAAGCCTGCGCGGCGAGGACATTCCGGTGTCGGCGCGCCTGATGGCCGTGGCCGACGTGTACGACGCGCTGATCTCGCGCCGCGTGTACAAGCCGCCGTTCACGCACGCGCAGTCGCTGGACATCATGGGCCAGGGCCGCGGCACGCATTTCGATCCGGACGTGCTCGACGCCTTCTTCGCGCTCGAAGAGGAATTCGCGCGCATCGCGCAGGAGTTTGCCGACGAAGAGGAGCCGGCCTAGCGTATTGGCAGTCAGGGGCCAAATCGACTATATTGTTTAGCTGTTTGAACGATGGAGTCAGTAATGCCCAGGAAGTCAGCTGCCGTCCCGGCGGCAGCAAAGGGTGCCGCGCGCGCCAAGGCCGCGCCGGCGAAAGCCGCGAAACCGGCGCCGAAAACGCCGGCCAAGTCCACCAAGCCTGCCGTCAAGGCGGCCGCCAAGGCGGCGGCGAAGTCGCTGGCGGCCCCCACGCCGAAACGCGCCCCGCGCAAGCCGGCTGTAGCACCAGCGGCAGTGCGCGACGTGCCGGCTGCCGCGCGCCCGGTACTGGTGCGCGACAGCTTCACCATGCCCGAGCAGGAATACGCCGTGCTGGCCGAGGTCAAGCAGGCCTGCCTGCGCGCCGGCATCGACGTCAAGAAGAGCGAATTGCTGCGCATCGGCGTGGCCCTGCTGGGCCAGGTCGACATCGGCACGCTCAAATCGGTGCTGGCGGCACTGCCCCAGCTCAAGACCGGACGGCCTCCGGCCACACCGTAGCGCATCCTGCGCCAACGGCCCCGCAAAGCCGGTCCGTGCGGGTTGTCAGTGGATCGAGGCGCTGGTCAGTTCCTTCAGTTCGCGGATCGGGATGTTCGACTTCTCGTGCATGCGCAGCAGGATGGTTGCGCCGACGTTGAGCTTGCGGTGGCGGATCTTGCTGATGATTGGCGGCTGCACCTCGAGCACGCGGCACAGCTCGGCATCGTTTTTCAGCTGCATGCGCTCGATCAGGGTATCGAGCAGCTTGTTGGGCACGAAGCTCGACGGCTCCAGGGCGCGGGCCCGGTGCATCGCGGCGAGCATTTCCTGTTTTTTCTGTCTGACGCTCATGTTGCTTCTCCGAATTTGTAAACATGGATTCGGGACAGATCGACTGTTCTGGAAATAAGCCCTGCCTGTTGTGATCAGGTATTTGGTGGCGGGTCGTTGTGATATTACTACGATTGCGCCACGCACGTTTCACGAATTGAGCGCAACTCGTCGGTAACTTGCTTATTTCTTCGCGGAATTTACGCTAATTTCAATCCGGAACGAGTCAGGAGCAAGACCTGGTCGGCCATGGCGGCCGCGGCGTGGGAGTGGGTGACCATGATGGCGCCGGCGCCGCTCTGACGGGTCTCGCGGCGCAGCAGCGCGAGGATGCCGCCGGCGGTCTCGGGGTCGAGGTTGCCGGTCGGTTCGTCGGCCAGCAGCAGGGCGGGGCGGTGCACCAGGGCGCGCGCGATCGCCACCCGCTGCAGCTCGCCGCCGGACAGCTGGCGCGGGAAGTCGGCGCCGCGCCCGGCCAGCCCGACCGCGGCCAGCATCTCGTCGGCGCGCGCATCGGGCTCACGGTTCAGCAGCAGCGGCAGTGCGACGTTCTGGTGCAGGGTCAGGTGCGGCAGCACGTGGAAGGCCTGGAAAATGAAGCCCATGCGGGTGCGGCGCAGGCGGGTCGCGGCCGCGTCGTCGAGCGCCGACATCGGCGTGCCGTCCACCAGCACCTGGCCCGAGTCCGGGGCGTCCAGGCCCGCGATGATGTTCAGCAGGGTCGACTTGCCGACCCCCGACTCGCCCATGATCGCCACGAATTCACCGGCGCGGAAGGTATGCGACAGCCCCGACAGCACCGTGCGGCCGCCGTAGGACTTGCTCAGCTTGTCGAGTACGAGCATGGTTCTCCTTGATATCAGCGCGTCAGCGCGCGGCGCAACAGGAAACTGGCGGCATCCACCGCCGCCACCAGCAGCAGCATCGCCAGCACGACGGTGGCCGCGCTCTGCATCTGGAACAGCGACAGGTGGTATTTCAGCATCTGGCCCAGGCCGCCGGCGCCCACCACGCCCAGCACGGCGGCGGCGCGGATATTGTTCTCCCAGCGGTACAGGGTATAGGACAGCATTTGCGGCAGGGCTTGCGGCAAGGTCGCATACAGGAAGGCCGCCAGGGCCGAGGCGCCGTTGGTGCGCAGGCTGGCTTCCGGCAGCGGCTCGGTGTTCTCGAGGGCGTCCGCGAACAGGCGCCCCAGCACACCGCTGGTGTGGGCGGCCAGGGCCAGCGTGCCGGCGAAGGGCCCGAGGCCGGCCGCGACCAGCAGCAGCGCGGCCCACACCAGTTCGGGAATCGAGCGCAGGATGTTCAGCAGGACCCGCGTGATGCCGCGCAGGGCGGCGCCGGCACGTCCGGCCGCGGGCAGGGCCAGGGCCATGCCGCCGGCCGCCGCCAGCAGGGTGCCGACCAGCGACATGGCCAGGGTCTCCCACAGGGCGGACCCGGTCTTCGCGAGGAAGGCCGGGTCGGTCTCGGGCGGCGTGAAACCGGACAGGAATTCCGCTGCCGATCCCAGGGCTTCGGGTGTCAGGAAAGCGGCCCACTGCAGCGGCAGCGAGGCGAAGCTGGCCACGACCAGCGCAAGCAGGGCGGCAAGCAGCACCAGCGTGCCGAAAGCGCGCGGCGGTGGCGGAGGCGCGGACTTCATGCCAACCTCCGGCGCAGCAGCTTCGAGACCAGGTCGGCCAGCGCCACCAGCAGCACGAACATGATCAGCATGGTCGAGACTTCACCGCCCGCCATCATCTTGGTGGATTCCTCCATGCGCTGGCCGAGGCCGCCGGCGCCGACGAAACCCATCACCGCCGAGCCGCGGATCGCGCACTCCCAGCGGTACACGGTATAGGACACCAGTTCGGCGCTCGACTCCGGCAGCGCCCCGTACAGCAGCGCGCTCAGGCGCCCGCTGCCGTTGGCCAGCAGGGCGTCGGTGGCGTGGGCGTCCGACGATTCGAGGATTTCGGCATAGACCTTGGCCAGCATGCCGCAGTAGGTGAGGGCGATGGCCAGCACGCCGGCGGTCGGCCCGAGGCCGACGATGCGCACGAACAGCAGCGCCCATACCAGTTCCGGTACGCTGCGCAGCAGCACCAGCACCCAGCGCAGCAGCTGGCGCAGCAGGGCCGCGGCCGGGTGCATGCGCCCGGTGCCGAGCCGCGAAATGGACAGGCGCTCGCTGATCAGCATGGTGGCCGGGACCGCCCCCAGTAGCGCCAGGCTCAGGCCGGCGGTGGCGATGGCGACGGTCTGCCAGGTCTCGCGCAGCACCAGGGCCAGGAACTCGGCCCCGAGCGCCGGGCGCAGGAAATCGGAAAGGAAGCCCCAGGCCGCCGCCAGGCTTTGCGGATCGAACAGCAGCCAGGGCTTGAATTCGCTGGCCACCAGCATCGGCCACAGGAGCAGCAGGCACACGAGCGTGGCGGCGACGCGGCCGCGCCAGGCCGGATCGGGATGGGCGGCAGACATCAGAAGCAGGCGCCGACGGCGATGCGGTCGGGCGATTCGTGCGGGTGCTGCGGGTGCGGCTGGACCTGGTCGTTCTCGTAGAGCGCGGCGATCATGGCGTCGCTGACGGCTTCGCGCGGCGCATCGAACACGATGCGGCCTTCGCGCAGGCCGACCAGGCGCGGGAAATGGGCGCGCGCCATGTCGACCTGGTGCAGGCTGCACACCAGGGCCGCCTTGCGCTCGGCGGCTTCCTGCTGCAAAGTGGCCAGCGTGTGGCGGGCCAGCGCCGGGTCGAGCGCGGAGATCGGCTCGTCCACCAGCAGGGCTTCGGCACTGGACAGCAGCAGGCGCGCCAGGCCGCAGCGCTGGCGCTCGCCGCCGGACAGGCGGTCGACCCGCGCATACAGCTTGTCGCCCAGGCCGAAGCGCGCCAGGGCGGCGTGCGCCGCGTCCGGATCGCCGGGGCGCAGCAGCGAGGCGAAGGCTTGCCACAGGCTCATGTGGGGCAGGCGCGCCGCCAGCACCGCTGTCACCACGCGCTGGCGCGGCGGCAGCGGCGGCGTCTGCGGCGCCAGGAACAGGCGCGCGCGCAGGCGGTGGCGTGCGCCCTGCGACAAGGCCCAGGGTTCTTGCCCGAACACGGAAAAGCCACCCGCGGCCGGACGGTGGGCGCAGGCCAGGGTGGCGAGCAGGGTGGTCTTGCCGGCGCCGGAAGGGCCGATCAGGGCCAGCTGCTCGCCGGGTGCGATGGCCAGGTCGAGGTCATGCAGGGCGGGAGCCGCATGTGGGGCCGCCGCCAGGTGCCTGACCGTGAGCTTGTCGAGCCGGAAGCTCATCGCGCCCCGGGATTACTTCAGCAGGCCGGCGTTGCGCGCCGCCGCTTCAATCGCCGAGTAGTTCGACGTCCTGGTGGGGATGAACTTCGTGGCGCGCTGCAGTTCCAGGATCTGCTTGCCTTCCGGGGTCGAATCGTCCAGCGCCAGGAAGGCGTCGGTGATCTTCTTCTGCAGGGCCGGGCTCATGTCGCTGCGCACGGTCCAGTTGTAGTCGTAGTAGCCGGGCGTGGTATAGAACACGCGCACCGCCTTCGGGTCGACCTTCTTCGCTTCCACCAGCTTTTCCCAGACTGAGATGTTGAGGGCGCCGGCATCGACCTTGCCGCCCGCGACCGCGGCCACGGTGGCGTCATGCGCGCCCGAGAAGGCGACGCGCTTCAGGTCGGTGTCCGGATTCACCTTGGCGCCCAGCAGGAAGGAGCGCGGCATCAGGTGGCCCGAGGTGGACGACTCGGAACCGAAGGACAGGGTCTTGCCCTTCAGGTCTTCCAGCTTGTTGATCTCCGGCTTGGTGGTGACGAACACCGAGCGGAACTTCTCGTCCTCGGCGCGCTGCACCAGCGGGGTGACCTGGCCCTTGCTGCGAACATTGGCCTGCACGAAGGTGAAGCCGCCAAACCAGACCATGTCGATCTTGCGGTTGATCAGGCCCTCGACCGAGGCGGCGTAGTCGGTCACCGGGGTGAACTCGACCTTCAGGCCGGTCGCCTTGGCCAGGTAGTCGCCCAGCGGCTTGAACTTGCGCTGCAGTTCGGTCGGTGCTTCGTCGGGAATGGCCGAGACGCGCAGCACACCCGGCGTGTTCTGGGCATACGCGCCGCCGGCGGCGAACATCAGGCCGGCCGTGGCGGTAGCGGCGAACATGGTTTTCAGAACACGCGAAGGGGAGAACGGAGTCATGTTGGCTTTCTTATCGAACATATTGAATGTGGGAACTAACGAACCGCGGTCGTCACGCCTGCACCGCAGGCGAAAACGGTGGATGGCCGAATTCCGCTATGATGGCCAAAACGGCAACCCGGCTTCGGCTCTGCAAGCTTGGGGCATCCCTCAGCCATTCTGCATGGTGCGGCATGGCGGCACGAATGATAACGCTTATGCACATCTCCTGCACGGAAGACCGCCCGCGCGCCGCCAACGCCCACGTGGCGGACGAGCTGCACGCCGGCCTCGAGGCGCCTGAGGCCTGGATCTCGCCCAAGTTCCTCTACGACGCCCTCGGCTCCAAGCTGTTCGAGGCCATCTGCGAACTGCCCGAGTACTACCCGACCCGCACCGAGGCGGCCATCTTCGCGCGCCACGGCGCCGAGATCGCGCGCGTGGCAGGCAGCGGCGCCACGCTGGTCGACCTGGGCGCCGGCAACTGCGCCAAGGCCGCCTCGCTGTTCCCGCTGCTCCAGCCGGCCCAGTACGTCGCGGTCGACATCTCGGCCGAATTCCTGTGCGATGCCCTGGCGCGCCTGCGCCAGCGCTTCCCGCACATCGACATGCAAGGGCTGGGCATGGACTTCTCCAGCCGCTTCGAACTGCCGCCGACGGTAGCGGCGGCGCGCCGCCTGTTCTTCTATCCCGGCTCCTCCATCGGCAACTTCACGCCCGACGAAGCGCAGGGCTTCCTGCGCCGCCTGCGCCTGCAATGCGGCGACGATGGCGGGGTGCTGATCGGCGTCGATCTGGCCAAGGACAAGGACACGCTGGACGCCGCCTACGACGACGCCCTCGGCGTCACCGCGGCCTTCAACCTGAACGTGCTGCGCCACGTGAACCACCTGGTCGGCGCCGACTTCGACATCCGCGCCTGGCGCCACCACGGCTTCTACGACCCGGCACGCGGCCGGGTCGAGATGCACCTCGAGGCCGTGCGCGACCAGGAAGTGCACTGGCAATGCGGCGGCCAGGCGTGCAGCCGCAGGTTTGCGGCCGGCGACACCATCCACACCGAGAACAGCTACAAGTACCAGCAGGCCGACGCGATCGCGCTGCTGGAACGCTCCGGCTTCGAGGCCACCCGCGTGTGGACCGATCCGCAGCGCTGGTTCGCGGTCATCCACGCACAGGCGATCCACTGATGGGCATCGGGCAGCGCGAAGACATCCTGCACGCGTTCTCGCGGGTGCGCGGCCGTTCGCTCGAGATCGCCGCTCCCTTGTCGGGCGAGGACTGCTGCGCGCAGTCGATGCCCGACGCCAGCCCCGTCAAGTGGCACCTGGCGCACACCACCTGGTTCTTCGAAACCTTCATCCTGGAAGCGCACGAGGAGGGCTTCGCCCCCTTCCATGCCGTCTTCCGGGTGCTGTTCAATTCCTATTACAACGGCATCGGCGCCAAGCACCCGCGTCCCCAGCGCGGCCTGCTCACGCGGCCCTCGCTCGACGAGGTGCGCGCCTACCGGCTCGACGTCGACCGCCGCATCGGCAGGCTGCTGGGGGCAGGCGCCGACTCGAACGTGGCGGCGCTCGTCGAACTCGGCCTACAGCACGAACAGCAGCACCAGGAGCTGATGCTCACCGACGTCAAGCACCTGCTTGCGCAGAATCCGCTGTACCCGGCGTATTCGGCGCAGGCGATGGAAGCGGGCGCGGCGCCGGAACCGCAGACCTGGATCGAATTCGACGGCGGCCTGGCCGAAATCGGCTACGGCGGCAGCGGCTTCTGCTTCGACAACGAGCTGCCGCGCCACCTCACCTATGTCGCACCGTTCGAGCTGGCCTCGCGCCTGGTCACCAACGGCGAATACCGCGAATTCATCGACGCCGGCGGCTACCGCGATCCCGCGCTGTGGCTGGCCGAGGGCTGGGACCGGGTCTGCGCCGGCGAGATGCTTCACCCGCTGTACTGGATCGCCGGCGAGGATGGCGGCTGGAGCGAGTTCACCCTGCACGGCGTGCAGGCGCTCGATCCGGGGCGCCCGGTCACCCACGTCTCGCTGTACGAAGCGGACGCCTATGCGCGCTGGCGCGGCCTGCGCCTGCCGACCGAGGCGGAGTGGGAATTCGCCGCGCGCCAGGCCCTGCTGGACAGCGGCGGCCTGCACCCTGAGGCGGCCGAAGGCGACGGCCTGCTGCAGATGTTCGGGGCCTGCTGGCAGTGGACCAGCAGCAGCTACGCGCCTTACCCCGGCTATGCGCCGGCCGCCGGCGCCATCGGCGAGTACAACGGCAAGTTCATGGTCAACCAGTACGTGCTGCGCGGCTCCTCCTGCGCCACCCCCGGCGGCCATGCGCGCGCCAGCTACCGCAACTTCTTCCCGGCCGGAGCGCGCTGGCAGTTCACCGGGATCAGGCTGGCGCGATGAGCCGTCGCCGGAGCTGGCGCGAGCGCCTGCTGGACCAGCGCGCGAACGTCTGGATCCTGTCGCATCCCTTCGCCTTCACCCTGCAGGTCATCCGCGGCTTCCGCGCCAACCAGGGCCTGCTGCTGGCCGGCGCCGTGGCCTATTACGCCCTGCTGTCGATCGTGCCCTTCCTGATGCTGGTGGTGGTGGCGCTGTCGCATTTCATCGACCAGGCCGAGCTGCTCGAGACCATGCGCCGCTACCTCGGGCTGCTGGTGCCCGGGCAGACCGGGCCGATCGTGGACGAGGTGGCCCACTTCCTCGGCAACCGCGAGCTGATCACCTGGCTGCTGGGCGCGACCATGCTGTTCTTCAGCTCGCTCGCCTTCACGGTGCTGGAGAACGCGATGAGCGTGATCTTCGTCCACCGGGTGGCGGTCAGGCGCCGCCACTTCCTGGTGTCGGCCGTGCTCCCGTACTGCTACATCCTGGCGCTCGGCCTCGGCGTCATGATCGTCACCCTGGTGGCGGGGACGCTGGAGGTGATGGGCCAGGAGAGCGTCTGGCTGTTCGGCGTCGAGTGGTCGCTGGGCGGCGTCTCGGGCGTACTGCTCTACCTGCTCGGGCTGCTGGGCGAAATCCTGGTGCTGACCTCGATCTACCTGGTGATGCCGGTCGGGCGCCTGTCGGTCTGGCATGCGCTGGTGGGCGGCATCACCGCGGCGCTGCTGTGGGAGATCGCGCGCCACGTGCTGATCTGGTACTTCTCGACCCTGTCGCAGGTGAACGTCGTGTACGGCTCGATGACGACCGCGATCGTGGTCATGTTCAGCCTCGAGATTGCCGCCACCTTGCTGCTGCTTGGCGCCCAGGTGATCGCCGAGTACGAACGCGTCGGGCATGGGGAGGTCGACCGGCCGCCGGAGCCGATGCACACCGAGCCGCCGGGCTAGGCTGGGGCTTGTGTTCACGGGATCTGCGCAAAGTCGTTCTCGACGGAAACTCGAATTAACTTGGAGCAATTTCTTTATTCGCTCGATGGTTACAGTAGGGTACATGGCCGCGCTGTCGCGGTCATCCCCTCGACCAACTACCAGGAGAGCCATCATGCGCCTTACCATCCCATCCGCCGCCGCCATTGTCGCCCTTGTTGCCATCGTCGCTACTCCGCTAGCCGGAGCTGCGGAAATGGGACCAGCGAGCACGCAACAAATGGCCGAGGTCGCGGGCGATTACGAACTGAGCGATGGTCGCCGTTTGGAAATCAATTTTGATGGGTTCAAAGTCTATGCCCGCCTCGACAAGGGGCCTCGCGAGAGAATGCGTGGCACCAGCAACGGCGAATTCAGCACGCTCGATGGCAAGATCCTGGTTCGGCGCAAGGAGGCAAGCGAGGGCCCGGCGGTCGAAGTCAGGCTTCGCAATCAGCCTGAACTGGCGCTTCGCTGAGTCTCCACTTTTCCCTTCCACGACCTGAGCCATGCCCGGCAAACCGGGCCTTCGGCTACACTGCCGGGCATGGCGCACTTCACTCTTTGCTGGGAACTCGGCGGCGGGCTCGGACACGCGGGCCGCCTGAAATCGATCGCACTGCCGCTGCGCGCGCGCGGCCACCGGGTGAGCTTCGTGTTGCGCGACCTGGTCCTGACGCGCCGCCTCCTGCTGGGACTGGATATCCCGACCCTGCAGGCGCCGGTCTGGCTGCACCGCACCGCCGGCCTGCCGCCGGACCAGGCCAGCCTGGCCGAGATCCTGCTCGCCTGCGGCTACCTGGACGCCGACGCGCTGGCCGGCCTGTGCGAGGGCTGGCGCGCCTTGTTCCAGCAGGGGCGTCCCGACCTGGTCATCGCCGACTACGCGCCGACCGCACTTCTCGCGGCGCGCAGCCTGGGCTTGCCCGGCGCGGCGGTGGGGCCGGGCTTCACGATGCCGCCCGCCGGCGAGCCGCTGCCGCCCTTGCGCGGCTGGGAAGCGCCGCAGCCGGAACGCCTGCGTGCGACCGAGGCGCGCCTGCTCGACAGCGCCAATACCGTCCTGGCCGCGCATGGCGCGGCGCCGCTGGCACGCGGCGCCGAGCTGCTGCTCGGCGACCACCCGCTGTTGTGCACCTGGCCCGAGCTCGACCACTTCGGCCGCAGCGGCGGCGGTCCCTGGCTGGGGCCGAACCTGCCGCAGCCGGCCGCAGGGCCGGCGCAGTGGCCGTCAGGGGAGGGGCGGCGCGTGTTCGCCTACCTGCGCCGCGGGGTGCCGGAATCGGCCGAGGTGCTGGGGGCGCTGGTGCGCCGGGGCTGCCGGGTGCTGTGCTACATGCCCGACGTCGCGGGCGGCGCGCCGGTCCCGGTCGACAGTCCCCTGATCCACTATGCATCCGCGCCGGTGGGGCTGCCCGCGGCATTGACAGGCTGCGAACTGGTGGTCAGCCACGCGGGCGAAGCGCTGGTGGCGCAGGCCTTGCTGGCCGGACGGCCGCTGCTGATGCTGCCGCATGCGGCGGAAAGCTTCCTGATGGCGCGCCGGGTGGCGCAGCTGGGGGCGGGGATCAATGCGATGGGGCTGCCGCGTCCGCGCGACTGGGATGCGATGGTGGCGGCGCTGCTGGAACGCCCGGCCTACAGCGAGGCCGCGGCGGCTTTCGCGCACCGCCATGCGGATTTCGATCCGGCGCGCCAGGCCGAAGTGCTGGCGGACCGTTTCGAAGGGATGGTCTCTTAGGCGACGCTGACCCGGGGCGTGCCTGCTTCCATGCGGCCGATCACCGCCGCTTCGGCGAAGCCTTCGCGCGCGAACAGCGCGAGCACCTCGTCCACGCTGGCCGGATCGCAAGACACCAGCAGGCCGCCCGAGGTCTGCGGGTCGGTCAGCAGGGCGCGCTGGGCCGGGGTGACGGCGGCGCCGAGTTCCACGTCCTTGCCGTAGGCGTCCCAGTTGCGGCCGGAGGCGCCGGTGAAGAAACCGTCCTGCGCCAGCTGCAGCACGCCCGGCAGCAGCGGCACCTTGTCCATATCGAGCGTGGCCGACAGTTTCGCGCCGCGCGCCAGTTCCAGCAGGTGGCCGAGCAGGCCGAAGCCGGTGACGTCGGTCAGCGCGTGCACGCCGGGCATGTCGGCCAGCAGGCGGCCAGGCTTGTTCAGTTTGGTCGTGTTGGCGATCATCGCCGCATAGCCGTCTTCGCCCAGCGCATCCTTCTTCAGGGCGGCCGACAGCACGCCCACGCCGAGCGGCTTGCCGAGGACCAGCACGTCGCCCGCGCGGGCGTCGGCATTGCGCTTGACCTTCGAGGGGTGCACCAGGCCCAGCACCACCAGGCCGTAGATCGGCTCGACCGAATCGATGGTGTGGCCGCCCGCAATCGGGATGCCGGCGTCGGCGCACACGGACTCGCCGCCGCGGATGATCTGGCCGATGGTCTCGAGCGGCAGCTTGTTGACCGGCATGCCGACCAGGGCCAGGGCCATGATCGGGGTGCCGCCCATCGCGTACACGTCCGAGATCGCATTGGTCGCGGCGATACGGCCGAAGTCGAAGGGATCGTCGACGATCGGCATGAAGAAGTCGGTGGTGGCGATCAGGGCCTGCTCGTCGTTGAGCTTGTAGACGGCGGCATCGTCGGCGGTCTCGATGCCGACCATCAGCTCCTTCGGCACCGGGAAGCCGGCGGACTTGTTCAGGATTTCGGCCAGCACGCCCGGGGCGATCTTGCAGCCGCAGCCGCCGCCGTGCGAGAAGGAAGTGAGTTTGATGGCTTGCTCGGCCGTGGTGCTCATCGTGGTGCTCATCGTTATTCCGTGTTTGTGCTTGCGTCTGGCGCATGAAGGAGAAGATTATCCACCAAGTCGCGCAGCGCCGCTTGCTCGGCGCTTGGGGCGAACAGGGCGGTGCGGGCCGCGCACTGGCGCCGCAACAGGGCGTCGAAGGCGGCATCGCCAATGATCCGGTCGATCAGGCGCGCCAGCGCGGCCGCGTCGCCCGCCGTGAAATAGCCGGCGTAATCGTCGCCCAGCATGCCGCGGTTGCCGTTGATATCCGAGGCCAGCACCGGCACGCCGCTGGTGACGGCTTCGATGATCACGTTGGCGCCGCCTTCCATACGCGAGGTGATCGCCATCGCGTGGCAGCGCTTGAGGCGCTGGCGTGCGGCGGCGTGGGGCAGGGCGCCGAGCCAGCGGTAGCGCAGGTTGTGCGACTGGCAGCGCTCGGCGGCCCGGCCCAGCGCCGGGTCGAGTGCCGCGCCGATGTGCTGCAGGCGCGCGGCAGGATGCGTCACCAGGTCCGCGGCGCGGATGAAGCTCATGGGGTCTTTCTCGTCGCGCAGGTGGCCGATCATGCAGATGTCGCGGTAGCGCGGCGTGGCCGATGGGCGCCATGGACGCAGGGCCGGCGCCGACTGGTAGATGACGCGGGCCTTGCCGTGCAGCGCCTGCGGCAGCAGGGCCAGGCCGGCCGGCTGCAGCAGGACCAGGGCCGTGGCGCGATCGAGGGAAGCGCGTGCCTGCGCGTCGGAGCCGATGTCGCGGTAGAGGTCGGTGCCGGTCAGGACCAGCACGGACGGCCGGTCGGGATGGGCATTACTGAAGGCTGCCAGCGCAGCGGCCGAGCGGCGCGCATGCAGGGCGATCATCAGGCTAGGCGCCGGATCGCCGGCCGACCAGCCCCCCGCGATGTGCACCTCGTGGGCGCCGCGCAGGAAACGCGCCCAGCGGCTCGCGGTCTGCCAGTTGCCGTTGTTCTCGCGGGCGGTCGCGGGGCTGACGATCACGATGCGCTTGCGCACTGCCGGGTTCTCCAATAGTCGGGATTGCGATTATACGCCGGGAGCAGGGACGAAAAAAATGGCTGCCGAGGCAGCCATTTTTCATGGGACGTTCAACGATCAGTATTCGCCGAAGCTGCGGCGGGTGCCGTCGGCCGAGCGCGGATGCGCCGGCTTGGCAAAGCCGCCTTCACGGCGTGCGCCTTCCGGGCGGTTGCCACGGTAGCCGCCTTCGCGCGGTGCGGTGGCCGGTGCGCCTTCGCGCGGTGCCGCGTCGCGGCGGTAGCCGCCTTCACGCTGCGGACGGTCGCCGTAGCCACCGGTACGCGGTGCGCCGAAGCCTTCACGCGGACCGCGGTCGGCATAACGGCTGTCCGCAGGACGGGCATAGCCGGCTTCACGCGGCGCGCGGTCGGCGAAACCACCTTCACGCGGTGCACGGTCGCCATAGCCCGGCTTGGCGAAGCTGCGCTGGCCCGGCTTGGCGGCATTGCGGCCGTCGCCCGGTTTCCAGCCTGGACGCGAACCCGAGCGGGCAGGCGCCGAACGCTTCGGCTCGAAGCCTTCCACGACGTCGACCGGAATCAGCTGCTTGGTGAAGCGCTCGATGCGCTTCACGTTCATGCCTTCCGCGTGGTTCACCAGCGAGATCGCCAGGCCGTTGCGGCCTGCACGGCCGGTACGGCCGATGCGGTGCACGTAATCTTCCGGGAACTTCGGCAGGTCGTAGTTCACCACGTGGGTGATGGTCGGCACGTCGATGCCGCGGGCGGCGACGTCGGTCGCCACCAGCACGCGCACCTGGCCGCGGCGCATGCCGTCCAGGGTGCGGTTGCGCGCGCCCTGGTGCATGTCGCCGTGCAGGGCAGCGGCCGCGAAGCCGGCGATGTTCAGGCGGTCGGCGATCATGTCGGCGTCACGCTTGGTGGCGGTGAACACCACGGCCTGGTCCATCGTTTCGTCGCGCAGCAGGTGGTCGAGCAGGCGGTTCTTGTGCGACAGGTCGTCGACGAAGTGCACCTTCTGCACGATGTTCTCGTGGCGGTTGGTCGCGCTAAGGATCTGGATGGTCTGCGGATCCTTGGTGATGCGGCGCGCCATGTTGCCGACGACGCCGTCCAGGGTGGCCGAGAACAGCATGGTCTGGCGACTGGCCGGGGTAGCGGCGACGATTTTTTCGATATCGTCGATGAAACCCATGTCCAGCATGCGGTCGGCTTCGTCCAGCACCAGGATTTCCAGTTGCGAGAAGTCGATCTTGCCCGATTCCATGTGGTCGATCAGGCGGCCCGGCGTTGCCACCAGGATTTCAGGATTCTTCGACAGCAGTTGCATCTGCTTCGGGTAAGGCATGCCGCCCAGGATCGACACGGCGCGGATGCGGCGCATGTCCGAGGTATATTGTTCGGTCGCGGTGGTCACTTGCAGTGCCAGTTCGCGGGTCGGGGTCAGGACCAGCATCTTCGGCTGGGCCGGGGTGAAACGGACGCGTTCGCCACGGGCGCGCGCCGACTGCGCGCTCTGCGCAGGGGTGCGGCTCTGGGGCGCCGGTTCGATGCCGGCCAGCTTGTGCAGGGCCGGCAGCATGAATGCCGCGGTCTTGCCCGAGCCGGTCTGCGAGGACACCAGCAGGTCACGGCCGGCGATGCCGGCGGGGATGGCCTGTTCCTGCACCGGAGTCGGCTTGGTATAGCCGGCGGTGGCAACTGCCTTGACGAGCGACGCGTGTAAACCTAGTGCTTCAAAACTCATGTGTACTTTTACTTTCGGAATAAATCATGATCGCGCGTGTCGAAACGACGAGCGCAAAATAGCAACGCGAACCAACACTACGAAATGACTCAGAAATGAAAGAAATTTCGGCACAAAAGCTTTGCGCCGGGACGGTGTCTTGGTGCTGACACACAGGGCGGGAGGGCTTTTCAGGAGGGCGATAAATGTATCGCCAGGCTTGCGATGCTGCTTGGGTACTGCTGTGGTGAACTGCTGGATCCTGTCTGTTCGGACCTGCTATTGCAGCGCACAAACGACACTATACAGGAGTTTGAAAAAGTCTGCACGCGTTCGCACAGTTGTGCGAACGCGGCGGGCGCAGCGGGCGTTAGATTAAGGCCGGCTTAAGTGCCGGCATGTTGCAGTGCGCTTCAGCGCTGCTTGCGCTTGGACGAGGTGTTGCGGGAGATACGCTTCTTGCTCGACGTGCCTGCCTTGGCCTTGTAGCGCGAGGCCGAGGCCTTCACGCGTGGGCTGCGTTCGGCTTCGAAGGCCACCACCGCATTCTCGATGATGTTCTCGGCGATGTCGCCGGCTTGCGAGGCCGAGGCCTTCGGCACCAGGATGGTGGAGCCGGCTTTCAGGGTCGTTTTCGCCGGGATGTTATTGGCTTGGCGGATGATTTCCGGGGTGGTGCCGAATTTCGATGCCAGCGAGGCGATGGAGACGCGCGCACCGGTGATCTTGTGCGTGGTCCAGGTCGACAGCTCGCGGCCCCACTGCGCCAGGTTCAGATGGAACTTTTCGGCGTTTTCCTTCGGCAGCAGGATCTTGGTCTTTTCGCCGCCGGTGATCACCGGCTTCTTGAACTGCGGATTCAGCGCGCGGAATTCGTCGAGCGACATTTCGGCCAGCTGGGCGGCGACGGCGACGTCGATGTCGCTGGTCTTGTCGACGGCGGTGAAGTAGGGCTGGTTCTCGATCGCCGGCAGGGCCACGTTGTATTGCGACGGGTTGGCGACGATATTCTTGACTGCCTGCAGCTTCGGTACGTAGTTGCGGGTTTCGGCCGGCATCAGCTCGGCGAGGCTGTCGAAGTCGGTGCCCTTGCCGAGCGCCTGGTTCTTCTTGATGATGCGCTGGATGTTGCCTTCGCCCCAGTTATATGCTGCCAGGGCCAGCTGCCAGTCGCCGAACATCGTGTACAGGCGCTGCAGGTAGCTCAGCGCCGCATCGGTCGAGGCCAGCACGCCGCGGCGCTCGTCCTTGAACATGTTCTGCTTGAGGTTGTAGTCCTTGCCGGTGCCCGGCACGAACTGCCACAGGCCGGCCGCATTGGCGGTCGACAGGGCCTGCGGGTTGAAACCGGACTCGATCACCGGCAGCAGGGCCAGCTCGGTCGGCATGCCGCGCTTTTCCAGTTCCTGCACCACGTGGTAGAGATAGGGCGAAGCACGGCCCGAGATGCGCTTGAGGCTGTCCGGACGTGCGCTGTAGGCCTGAGTGTGGCGTGCGACCAGGCTGTTGTCGAGGTCGGGAATGGCGTAACCGCTGCGGATACGGCCCCAGACGTCGGTTTCCTTGTACTCGTCGACCTTCAGCAGGCCGGGCGCCAGCGGCGCGGCGCTACGGGCGCTCAGTACGGCGGCGGGTGCGGCGCCGGCAGGCGCGGTGTCCATCGCGTAGGTGATCGGGGAGGTGGCCAGCAGTGCCAGCGCGGCAGTCGCTACAGTCTTGCGGATCATGTCGTGCATCGCTTTCCAATGTTGCGTTCGAGAACGAACGTACTGGTCAAGAGGGCAGTGTACGTAGTCATGCTTGAGTCAGTCAAGGCATATGTCCTCATCGTTACAAATTTCTTGCCGCACTTCATTCCCGAAAATTAACATCATGAAAACAGACATTGCCGGAAGATGCAGGCGAAATCGCGGCAGGAAGCTGCGGATGGCCGGTGCTGGGGCAAGCCCCGGCTGGCCCGTCCGTTTTATGGCTAGCCTAGCTTCCGAGGGGTGTCAATCTATGAGGGCGCGCAAAGTGTGCGTACAATCCGGCTTCTGCCATCCGCGTTTTTTTTGATTTGTCATCCATGAGTATTGCAAACCCGAACGCCGACGACGACGCCATCGTCGCCGCCACCCGCCGCTGGCTGGAGCGGGCCGTCATCGGCCTGAACCTGTGCCCCTTCGCCAAGTCCGTCTACGTGAAGGAGCAGGTGCGCTACGTCGTCTCGAGCGCGACCACGCCGGAAGCGCTGCTGGAGCAGCTCATGGACGAGCTGCAGCATCTGTCGGATACCCCGGCCGAGCAGGTCGACACGACCCTGCTGATTCATCCCTTCGTGCTGAACGATTTCGCGGACTACAACGAATTCCTGGACGTGGCCGACGCGGCGGTCGAGGACATGCAGCTCGACGGCGAACTGCAGGTGGCGAGCTTCCATCCGGACTACCAGTTCGCCGACACCGATCCCAACGACATCGCGAACTACACCAACCGCGCGCCGTATCCGATCCTGCACCTGCTGCGCGAGGACAGCATCGACCGTGCGGTCGAGGCTTTTCCGGAGGCGGCCGAGATCTTCGAGAAGAACATCGATACCATGGAAAAGCTCGGCCACGACGGCTGGGACAAGCTCGATGTCGGACCAGCGCGCTAAGCCGGCCGAGCGTCCGGACACGCCTTGTGTCGCGGTATGCTCGACCACCTTCGACGAGATCTGCCGCGGCTGCGGGCGCACCGTGGCCGAAGTATCGCAGTGGGTGGTGATGAGCGCCGACGAAAAGGAGCGCGTGTGGGAACGCATCCTGGCGCAGGGTTATCCGCGCAGGAATACGTAGGGGTGATCTGGTCCAGTGGACCAGATCACGCTATGCCGCCCACGCGTTCAGCTGTCCTCAGTGCGGTCGCGGCATATTATCTTTTGGCTATCACCGCTCGCACATCAAAGACCCAGGTAATCCCGTTTCCCGATCGGCACGCCGTTGTGGCGCAGGATCGCGTACGCGGTCGTCACGTGGAAGAAGAAGTTCGGCAGCACGAAGCCGGTGAGGTAGTCGTCGCCGCGCTCGAAGTGGCGCGCGCGCTCGCCGGCGCCGTGGGTGACGGCGCGTTCGCCGGCCGCGTCGAAAGCCTCGCGCGGCAGCGATTCGATGTAGCCGAGGGTCTTGGTGATGCGCTGCTGGAGTTCGGCGAAGCTCTGTTCATTGTCCTCGTAGCGCGGCACTTCCTCGCCGGCCAGGCGCGCGCTCGCGCCCTTGGCGAAGTCGGTCGCGATCAGCACCTGGCCCGTCAAGGGGAACATGTCCGGGAACAGGCGCGCCTGCAGCAGGGCCGCCGGCTCGATCTTGTTCTGCTGGGCGTGGGCTTCCGCCTTTTCCAGCACGCCTCCCAGGGCGCGCAGCATTTTCTGGAATACCGGAACCGACGCGGAATACATTGACAGGCTCATAGTTTCTCCTCTGAAAGATTCAATCATAACAAGTCTTGTCGCGTCCTGCCGACACTGCCCCGGCAAGCCGCCATTTGCTACATGCAATTTGCTGACTCTTCGTCATTCAAGATGCATAATCAGGCCATACCTATTGCCATAAGTAAATAATAATTCCTGCCAGGCGGCGGGGACAGGCCCGACACCGATGCCCCTGCGACGTTTTTCTCTCCCAGCGCCAGTCCGCGGCCTGTTCGCCAGGCTGCGCAAGCTCTACGGCCGCTCGATCTACGGCGCGCTGCTGCTGGTGGTGTTCGGCGGCCTGGCCGTGCCGGCCGTGGTGGGCGGCTACTTCCTGATCGGCGTGCAGGAGCACGAAGCGACCGTCCACACGCTGAACGATGCCTTGCAGCGCAATGCCGACATCCTGGCCCTGGGCGTCCAGGAATCATTATGGGACATGAACACCGAAGCGGCGCGTGCGCTGGTCGATTCCTTCGTGCGCGATCCGGCCATCGTGCGCGTCGAAGTGCGCGACCTGGCCCAGGCCGACTTCATCAACCGCCACAATCCGGTCCCTGCGGGTGTCCGCCTGTACCGCGCCGAGCGTGAGATCGTGGTGCGCGGCCAGGTCATCGGCCATGTCGCGATCGAGATGGGCGACCACCATTTTCAGGAAGATCTGCGTGTCAAGCAGCGTAACTACGCCGTGGTGCTGGCGATCCAGCTGGCGGTGTCGCTGCTGCTGATCGCGCTGCTGCTCAGGCGCCGCCTGCTGTCGCCGCTGCGCACGCTCACCGGTTTCTCGGACCGCCTCGCGCGCGGCGACTTCGACACCCCGCTCGACCTGCCGGCCGACGACGAACTGGGGCGCCTCGGCGGCCAGATGGAGCGCATGCGCACCGCGATCGGCCAGCTGTTCGCCGACATCGGCCGCCGCGAAGAACAGTTCCGCACCATCGTGACCCAGGTGCCGGGCGCCGTGTTCCGTGCCCGCCCCGGTGGCCACATCGACTTCGTCAGCGACGCCATCGAAGAGATCTCGGGTTACCCGGCCGAGCGCTTCATGCTGGCCACCACCGACGACTGGGGCAACATCGTCCATCCGGAAGACCGGCGCATGCAGCGCCGCGCGACCCGGGATGCGCTGGCCGCCGGCAGCGCCTATGAAATCGAGTACCGGATCATCGACGCCGGCGGCATCGAGCGCTGGGTGCTGGAGAGCGGCCAGCCGCAGGGTGAGTGGGGCAGCGAGGACTTCCGCGTCGACGGCATCATCTACGACATCAGCGAGCGCAAGCACGACGAGATGCGGATCGAGGCCTTGCTCACCGAGCAGGGCGCGATCCTGGACAACGTGATGTTCGGCGTGCTGTTCGTGCGCGAGCGCCGCATCGTCTCGGCCAACCGCCGTGCCGAGGAGTTGTTCGGCTTCCGCGAGGGCGAGATGGTGGGCCGCGCGATCGAGATCCTGTTCCCGGGCCGCACCGGCTACGAGCGCCTGTGGCTCGAGAAGTACCCGAGGATCGCGCAGGGTCCGGATACCGGCGAGGAGATCCAGTTCCGCCGCCGCGACGGCTCGGTGTTCTGGCTGCTGGTGAGCGCTTGCGCGCTCGATGCCGTGCGCCCCAACGAGGGCAGCATCTGGGTGTTCGCCGACATCACCGAACGCAAGCTGGCCGAGGAAAAGCTGCGCCTGTCCGCCACGGTGCTCGAGCACATCGCCGACGGCGTGGTGGTGCTCGACGCGACCGGCCGTGTGGTCGCCACCAACCCGGCCTTCACCCAGATCACCGGCTACACCGAGCGCGAGGCCCTCGGCCAGCAATCCAGCCTGATGCGCGCCAGCCGCCATGATCCGGCCTTCTACCAGCAGTTGTGGCATGACCTGGCCGACACCGGCTTCTGGCGCGGCGAGCTGTGGGAGACCCGCAAGAACGGCGAGGGTTTCCTCGAGTCGCTTACCGTCTCGAGCGTCCAGAACGACGAAGACGAGGTGACGCACTATGTCTGCGTGTTCAGCGACATCACCAAGGTCAAGGAATCCCAGGACAAGCTCGACCACCTGGCCCACCACGATCCGCTGACCGCGCTGCCGAACCGGCTGCTGTTCCACGACCGCCTGCAGCACGCGCTGATCCGCTCCGCGCGCGAGGACCGGCAACTGGCGGTGCTGTTCATCGACCTGGACCGCTTCAAGAACGTCAACGACACCCTCGGCCATCACGTCGGCGACGAGCTGCTCAAGCAGGTAGCAAGCGCGCTGTCCGGCTGCCTGCGCGAGGGCGACACCCTGGCGCGCCTGGGCGGCGACGAATTCATCGTCCTGCTGGAAGACGTCGACGGCGCCTTCGGTGCCGGGCATGTGGCGAACAAGCTGATGACCCTGTTCGAGCAGCCTTTCACCGTGTCCGGCCACGAGCTGTTTGTCACCGGCAGCGTCGGCATCAGCCTGTTTCCCCAGGACGCCACCGACCTGAACATGCTGGTGCGGAACGCCGACATCGCCATGTACCAGGCCAAGGCGCGCGGCCGCAACGGCTTCCAGTTCTATGCGCCCTCGATGAGCGGAGAGGGCGTCGAGCGCCTGCGCCTGGAAGCCCTGCTGCGGCGCGCGATCGAGAAGCACGAAATTTACCTCCACTATCAGCCCCAGGTCGACATCGACAGCGGCCGCCTGGTCGGGGTCGAGGCGCTGGTGCGCTGGAGCAGCCCGGAGCTCGGGCAGGTCAGTCCGGCGCGCTTCATCCCGGTGGCCGAGGATACGGGTTTCATCAACCAGCTGGGCCAGTGGGTGCTGGCCGAGGCCTGCCGCCAGATGGTCCGCTGGGACCGCGCCGGCCTGCAGGTGCCCAAGATGGCGGTGAACCTGTCGGTGCGCCAGTTCGAGCGCGGCAGCATCGCGCCGACCGTGGCCGCGGTGCTGCGCGAGAGCGGACTGGGTGCCGGACGCCTGCAGCTGGAGGTGACCGAATCGGTCATCATGAACACGGGCGATGCGCTGGACTACATCAACGACCTGCGCGCGGTCGGCGTCGGGCTGGCGATCGACGATTTCGGCACCGGTTATTCCTCGCTGGCCTACCTGAACCAGTTGCCGGTCCAGACCCTGAAGATCGACCGCAGCTTCATCCAGGACATCGCGACCGATGCCAACAACGAAGCGATCGCGGTGGCGATCATCCAGCTCGGCAAGAGCCTGAACCTGTCGGTGGTGGCCGAAGGCGTGGAGACCGAAGCGCAGGCGGCCTTCCTGCAGCGCCACGGCTGCCGCCTGGCGCAGGGCTACCTCTACGGCCGCCCGGCGGCGCCTGGCGATATACTGTCGCGCTGGAGACAAGGACAGGAAGGGCAGGATGAATCGACCGGGGCTGGAGTATCCGAACGAAGCGAAGCTTGAGGAGGCGGCGCCAAGGAAGACTGCCGCAAGGCGCGGACTCTCGCGGCGCGGTTTCCTGTTGGGCGGCATCCTTGCCGGTGGCAGCCTGCTGGTCGGCTGGGGCCTGCAGCCGCCGCGCCAGCGCCTGCATAGCGCCAGTCCGCTGGCGCTCGGCGACGCCGTTGCCCTGAACGGCTGGATCGCCATCGCGCCGCACGGCGCGGTGTCGGTGGTGGTGCCGCGCAGCGAGATGGGGCAGGGCGTGCACACCGCGCTGCCGATGCTGGTGGCCGAGGAGCTGGACCTGTCCCTGGCCGCGGTGCGGATCGTCCAGGCCCCGATCGACAAGATCTTCGCCAACCTCACCGTGCTGCGCGAAAACCTTCCCTTCCATCCCGACGACGCCGGCAGCACGCGCCAGGGCGCCCAGTGGCTGATGGCCAAGCTCGGGCGCGAGCTGGGCATCATGTTCACCGGCGGCTCCACCAGCGTCAAGGATGCCTGGATGCCGATGCGCGAGGCCGGCGCGGTAGCGCGCGCCATGCTGCTCAAGGCGGCCGGCGAACAGTGGAAGACGCCGGTGGCGCGCCTGCGTACCGAAGACGGCTTCGTGCTGCACCCGGACGGGCGCCGCGCCGGCTACGGCGCGCTGGCGGGCGAGGCGGCGCGGGTCGGCGCCGGCATCGATGCCGGCGGCGTGCGCCTGAAGGAGCCGAGCGAGTTTCGCCTGATCGGCAAGCCCGTGCCGCGCCTGGACAGCCGCACCAAGGCCGATGGCAGTGCGCGCTTCGGCATCGACGCCCGCGTGCCCGGCATGGTGTATGCCGCCGTCAAGATGGCGCCGGCGGTCGGCGCCACCCTGGCCGGCTTCGAGGGCGCCGCGGTGGCCTCCATGCCGGGCGTGCTGCAGGTGGTCGCGCTGCCCGGCGTGCCGGGAGAGCGCACCGGCGCCGGCGCCGGGGTGGCGGTGGTGGCTGGCAGCTGGTGGCAGGCGCGCCAGGCCGCGCAGGCGCTGCCGGTCACCTGGAACGAAGGCGACGCGGCCAAACTGTCGACCGCATCGGTGTTCGCGGACTTCGCGCGCGCCCTCGACGAAGAGAGCGGCTACGTCTACCACGAAGCGGGCAGCCAGGACGTGCAGGGCGCCGCCATGACGGTGACGGCCGAGTACCGCGCACCCTTCCTGGCGCATGCGGCGCTGGAACCCATCAACTGCACCGCGCAGGTAGCAAGCGGCAAGGTACGCCTGTGGGCCTCGACCCAGGTGCCGAGCGTGGCGGTGGACGTGGCGGCGCGGGTGGCCGGGGTCGACCGTGCCGACGTGGCGATCGAGGTCATGCTGCTGGGCGGCGGCTTCGGGCGCCGCCTGGAAGCCGACATGGTGGCGCAGGCGGTGACGGTGGCGATGGCGGCGGGCGGCCGGCCGGTGCAGCTGATCTGGACGCGCGAAGACGACACCACCCACGACGTCTACCGCCCGGCCGCGCTGGCGCGCTTCCGCGCCCGCCTCGATGCGGACGGCGGGATCCTGGCCTGGGACAACAAGTCGGCCAGCGGCGCCATCGGGCATCAGTACTTCCCGCGCAACCTCGGCTTGCCGGGCCTGGGGCCGGACAAGACCACGGCCGAAGGGGAATACGACATGCAGTATGCGATCGCCAACCAGCGCATCGCCCACGTGATCGTGGACAGCCCGGTGCCGCTCGGCTACTGGCGCTCGGTCGGGCATTCGCATAACGCCTTCTTCAAGGAGAGCTTCATCGAGGAGCTGGCGCACGCGGCGCAGCGCGACGGCGTCGCCTTCCGGCACGCGCTGCTGCGCGATCACCCGCGTGCGCTGGCGGCGCTGGATGCCGCGGTGGCGCGCGCCGGCCGGCCGCCGGCAGGACGCGCCCACGGGGTGGCGCTGCACCGCTCCTTCGGCAGCACGGTGGCCCAGGTGGCCGAAGTCTCGGTGGAGGGAAAGCAGATCCGCGTGCACCGGGTGGTGTGCGCGATCGACTGCGGACTGGCGGTGAACCCGAACATCGTGGCCCAGCAGGTGGAAGGCGGCGTGCTGTTCGGGCTGTCGGCCGCGCTGCACGGCGAGATCACCCTGAAGGATGGGCGGGTGCAGCAGTCGAACTTCGGCGATTATCCGGTGCTGCGCATGCACGAGGCGCCGCTGGTGGAAACCATCGTGATGCCGAGCGCCGCGCATCCCGAGGGCGTGGGCGAGCCGGCGGTGCCGCCGGTCGCGCCGGCGGTGGCGAGCGCCGTGTTCAAACTCACCGGGCAGCGGCTGCGCAGCCTGCCGCTGCGCCTGGCCTAGACGGCCAGCAGCGTGCGCAGATTGCAGTCGCGCTGCCAGGCGCGCCGCTCTTCGCTGGAGCTGGCCCAGCGCGCCATTTCTTCATCGCTCTGGGCGGCCTGGGCCTGCACCAGGCGGTCGGCCACGGCGCCGTCGGGCAGCATGGTGCCGAAGAAGGCGACCGTGTCGCCGCGCTGCACCAGCAGGGTAGGGAAGTTGTCCACGTCGAGGTCGCCCACGATGTCGGCCTGGTCTTCGATGTCGATCCAGACGAAAGTCTTGTCGGGATGGCGCTGGGCCAGCTCCTCGAAGGTGGCGCGGTAGGACGAGCAGGTGCCGCACCAGGCGGCGCACAGGCAGGCGACGGTCAGGGCCTCGCCGCCAATGGCGGCAGCGATGTCCTCGCGGTTGTCGGAATCCAGGGTCAGGCTTTGCATGGGATGAATTTTACCGTGTGTAGCCGAGCGGGTAAAATATGGGCATGTCCACCATTCTCGCCATTGAAACCTCGTCCGAGCTCGCGTCCTGCGCGCTGCTGGCCGGGGACCACGTCATCGCCCGTTCCACATCCGGCGTGCGCACCCATTCGCAATCGATCCTGCCGATGGTGCAGGAACTGCTGCGCGAAGCCGGCCTGGGCCTCGCCGACTGCGACGCCATCGCCTTCGGAGCCGGTCCCGGCTCCTTTACCGGCGTGCGCACCGCCTGTGGCGTGGCCCAGGGCCTGGCCTTCGGCGCCGGGCTGCCGGTGCTGCCGATGGTGACCCTGGAAGCGATGGCCGAAGCCTGCCGCGCGCGCACGCAGGCCACCGAGGTGCTGGCCGTGCTGGATGCGCGCATGGGCGAGGTGTACTGGGCGCAGTACCGTCATGACGCCGCGCGCGGCGCCTGGATCGAGGTCGCGGCGCCCGCGCTGTGCGCCCCGCAAGACCTGGAACCGCTGCCGGCCGAAGGCCTGGCCGCCTGCGGCAACGGTTTCTCGGCCTATCCGGAGGCCTTTGCCGGCAAGGCCTTCGCGGCTGGCGCCCTGGACGACATCCTGCCGCATGCGCGCGAGCTGGCGCTGCTGGGCGCTCCGGCGCTGGCCGCCGGGCTGGCCGTGCCGGCGGCCCAGGCCCAGCCGCTCTACCTGCGCAACAAGGTCGCCTACACCAGCGCCGAGCGCCAGGCGATCAATGCCGCGAAGGCCGGGGCATGATGGCATTGCACGACGCCGCCGCGCTCAGCTTCACGCCGATGAGCTTGGGCGACGTGGACGAGGTCCATGCGCTCGAATGCAGCGTGTTCCCGCACCCCTGGAGCCGCGGGAATTTCACCGATTCGCTGGCCAGCGGCTACGACGCCTGGACCGCGCGCGATGCCGCGGGTGTGCTGGCCGGCTACTACATCCTGATGTACGCGGTCGACGAAGCCCACCTGCTGGACGTGGCGGTGGCCGCCGGCCGCCAGGGCCAGGGCCTGGGGCGCCTCCTGCTCGACCGCATCGGCGCCCGCGCCCGTGAGCAGGGCATGGAATCGGTGCTGCTGGAAGTGCGTCCGTCGAACGAACGCGCGCTGGCCGTGTATCGCCGCTACGGCTACCGCGAGATCGGACGCCGCAAGGGATACTACCCGGCCCACGGCGGACAGCGCGAGGACGCCATCGTGATGAGGATCGCCCTGTGAATAGCTTGAGTAGTCGCGACGCGGCCTTCCTGGCCGAGATGGGCATCGGCCCGCTGTGGAAGCTGCGCGCCGTGCCGGAGACCATGACGGAAGCCGTCGCGGAATCAGCGCCGGAACCCCTGCCGCAAGCGGCGCCGCCGGCCCCGGCCCAGCCGCTGGCGCCGCCGCCGATGCCGCGCCAGGTGGCCGAACCCGCCGCGCGTCCGGCCTGGACGCCGCCCGTCAGCGAAGACCGGGCCTGGGGCGCCGAAGCCGAACCGGAACGCCTCGACGTATCGGCGCTGGACTGGCCGGCCCTGCGCCAGGCCATCGCCGCCTGCAAGCATTGCAGCGCCTGCAGCGAGGGCCGCAAGCCGGTGCTCGGCGCGGGCGCGCGCCAGGCGCGCTGGCTGGTCGCCGCCGGCACCGCCAGCGCGGCCGATGAAAAAGCCGGGCAGCCGCTCACGGGCGAGGCGGGCAAGCTGCTCGACAATATGCTGCTCGCCGTCGGCATGTCGCGCGAGACCGACGTCTACGTGACGCCGCTGGTGAAATGCCGCCCCGCGAACGCGAACGGCGGCGACCGCGCGCCGACCGCCGAGGAAGCGGCGGCCTGCCGTCCCTTCCTGGAGCGCGAGCGCGAACTCACGGGCGCCGGCCTGGTGCTGACCCTGGGCCAGGTGGCGGCCAACGGCCTGCTCGGCAAGCCCCTGCAGGAGCCGCTGGCCGGCAGCCGCGGCGCGGTCCACGCGCTGGGCGCGGTGCCGCTGGTGGCCACCCTGCATCCGGGCGAGCTGCTGCGCCGCGGCGCCGACAAGGCCCTGGCCTGGGCCGACTTGTGCCGTGCACGCACCGCCGGCGAACGCGATGGACGCGCCGGCTGAGACCTACCAGCAAGGCTTCCACCGCCGCTGGGGCCACCTGCGGCGCGCGCGGGTGCGGGCGCTGGCCTGGCTGCTCGACGCGCCCGACCTGCTCGATGCGCAAGATCCGCTGTGGGCCGGCCGCATCGCCAGCCTTGGGCCGGTGACGCCGGAGGTCGCCGCCTGGCTGGCCCGGCTCGACCACGATCCTGCCGCCCTCGACGCGGCGCTGGGCGGGAAGATCTACACCCGCCTCGGCCTGTATGCCGAAAAGCTGCTGGCCTTCTATTTCGCACAGCAGGGCCGGCTGGTGGCGCATGGCCTGCAGGTGCGCGCCAGCGCCAACGACACCGTCGGCGAATTCGATTTTCTGTTGGAGGATGGTCCGGACGCGGTCGAGCACATCGAATTCGCGACCAAGTTCTATCTGCTCGACGGAGAAGCGGGCCAGGAACAGGATTGGCAACTGAGCGCCTTGGTCGGCCCCAACCTGGCCGACAGCCTCGGCCTCAAGATGCGCAAGGTCTTCGAGCGCCAGCTCAGCCTGGGCGGGCACCCGGCCGCGCAGGCCTTGCTGCCGCGTCCCGTGGCAAGGGCGCGGGCGCTGGTGAAGGGCTGGCTGTTCTATCCCTCCGGCAGCTGGCCGGCGATGCGCGGGATCGCCGCCGGCCATTGCCGCGGCTTCTGGTGCGCGCTCGAGGAGATCGATGCCTTGGCAGGGGAGGAATTCCTGATCCTGCCGCGCCTGCAGTGGCTGGCGCCTTTCCGCGCCGCCTCGGCGGTCTGGATGTTGAACCGCGCCCAGCTGCACGCCGAACTGTCGGCGCAATTCGAGACCTCGTCGACCCCGGTACTGGTCGCGGTGGTGCGCCACACGCCGGGGAAGATCGAGGAAATCGAGCGCGGCTTCATCGTGCCGAACGACTGGCGCGAGCGCGCCGCCGCGAGAAGGATGGTGAAAACCGTCTGAATCAGTGCTTGCCTTCGCCGATCAGCGCCAGCGAATCGTGCTCGCGCTGGTTGGCCGCATGGCGGCGCCCGATGAAGTACATGATGCCTGCCACCGACAGCCCGAACATGACGACGATGATGTCCAGGTCGAGGTTCAGGGTGATCATGATCGCGTACAGGGCCAGCATGGTCAGGATCGACAGGTTCTCGTTGAAGTTCTGGACCGCGATCGAGTGGCCGGCGCTCATCAATACGTGGCCGCGGTGCTGCAGCAGCGCGTTCATCGGCACCACGAAGAAGCCCGACAGGAAACCGATCAGGGTCAGCAACGGGTAGGCCAGGCTCACCGAGGTCACGAAGACCATGCTGCACACAACCAGGCCCATGATGATCCCGAGCGGGATCACGGTCAGCGATTTACGCAGCGGGATCATGCGCGCCGCCATGGCCGCGCCCAGCGCGACGCCGATCGCGACCACGCCGATCAGGTTGGTGGCTTTATCGAGGGGCATGTGCAGCGAGCGCTCGGCCCATTTCAGCACGATGAACTGCAGGGTGGCGCCGGCGCCCCAGAACAGGGTGGTGACGGCCAGCGAAATCTGGCCCAGCTTGTCGCGCCACAGGGTGGCCGAGCAGTTGGCGAAGTCGGCGATCAGCTTGGCCGGATTGCGCTCCTGGTGTTCGTAGCGGGCGCCGGTATCCGGAATGCGCAGGTTGAACAGGGCGGCCAATATATAGACGCCGACCACCACCGCCATCGCGGCCTCGGCGCCGGTGTCGATGCCCGGCAGCTCCAGGCCCAGCAGGAAGCCGGAACCGCGCTCGCTCACCAGGGCGCCGCCGGCGACGGTGCCGAAGATGATCGACATGACGGTCAGGCCCTCGATCCAGCCGTTGGCCGGCACCAGCTTCTCGGGCGGCAGCAGTTCGGTCAGGATGCCGTACTTGGCGGGGGAGTAGACCGCCGCGCCGAAGCCGACCACGGCATAGGCGAGCAGCGGGTGCACGCTCAGGAACATCAGCGCGCAGCCGGAAATCTTGATCAGGTTCGCGATGAACATGACGCGGCCCTTGGGCAGCGAATCGGCGAAGGCGCCGACGAAGGCGGCCAGCAGCACGTAGAAGAGCACGAATGACAGCTTCAGCAGGGGTGTCAGCGAAGCCGGGGCGTTCATCGACGTCAGCAGACTGATCGCAACAAAGAGGAGCGCATTGTCTGCCAGCGACGAAAAGAACTGCGCCGCCATGATGGTATAAAAGCCACGGTTCATTCGAAAAGAGTAAAAACTGGTTCGAGTTGCTTTATACCATGAATGACCCTTGCGCCAAAAGAAAACCGGCCATGTCAAAAGCGCGTATGAGCCCGGTCCGGTAAAATAGACCCTCTCCGTCATCCGCCCTCAAAAGCTGGTTTTCGCCATGCCACGACCGCTTTCCGCCACCATCCACCTCGAATCCATGCAGCATAATCTGCAGCGGGCACGCGCCGCGGCGCCGCAGGCGAAGATCTGGGCCGTGGTCAAGGCCAATGCCTACGGACACGGCCTGGAACGCGGCATGCGCGGCTTCGCCCAGGCCGACGGCCTGGCCCTGGTCGAGACCGAGAACGCGGTGCGCCTGCGCGACAGCGGCTGGATCAAGCCGATCCTGCTGCTCGAGGGGATCTTCGATGCGTCGGACGTGCCCCTGCTGGCCGAGCACAACATCAACAGTGCGGTGCATAACATCGAGCAGATCAAAATGCTGGAATACACCCGGCACTACCGCCCGATCGACGTGCACCTGAAGATGAATACCGGGATGAACCGCCTGGGCTTCCGCCCCGACGACTACGCGGCCGCCTACAAGCGCCTGCGCGCCATCCCCGACGTGCGCCACATCACCCACATGACGCACTTCGCCAATGCCGACGAGCTGGAACACCCGCGCCTGACCATCGCCGAGCAGGTGCGGCGCTTCCGCTTCGGCGCCGGCGAACTGCCGGGCGAGCGCAGCCTGTCGAATTCCGGCGGCGTCCTGCACCAGGCGGAACTGGGCGACGCGCTGTCGAACGACTGGGTCCGGCCCGGCATCATGCTCTACGGCGGCACCCCCGGCGGGCGCAGCGCCCAGGACTATGGCTTGCGGCCCACCATGACCCTGCGTTCCGAGATCATCGGCATCCAGCGCATCGAGGCCGGCGACACCGTCGGCTACGGCAGCCGCTTCGAGGCGACCGGGCCGATGACGGTGGGCGTGGTGGCCTGCGGCTATGCCGACGGCTACCCGCGCCACGCGCCGCACGGCACCCCGGTGATCGTCGACGGCGTGCGCACGACCTTGGTCGGCCGGGTCTCGATGGACATGATGACGGTCGACCTGACGCCGATCGCGAATGCCCGGGTCGGCAGCAGGGTGACGCTGTGGGGCGATGGACTCCCGATCGACGAGGTGGCCCAGGCCGCCGGCACGATCGGCTATGAACTGATGTGCGCACTCGCGGGGCGGGTGCGCGTACTTGAAGGAAGAATGGGAACCGATGGCTAAGACCCGAACCGCCTATACCTGCAGCGAGTGCGGCGCGACCGCCGCCCGCTGGTCCGGCCAGTGCCCGGATTGCAAGGCCTGGAACACGATGGTCGAGAGCGTGATCGAGCCGCAGGGCGTGAACCGCATGTCGCAGACCGCGCACAAGGCGCTGGCGCAGACCGCGCCGGTGCTGTCCTTGAAGGACATCGACGCGCTCGACGTGCCGCGTTTCGGCACCGGCATCGAGGAATTCGACCGCGTGCTGGGCGGCGGCCTGGTGGCCGGCGGCGTGGTGTTGATCGGCGGCGACCCGGGTATCGGCAAGTCGACCCTGCTGCTGCAGGCGCTCGCCAACCTGGCCGCCACCCGCAGTACCTTATATGTGAGCGGCGAGGAATCCGGCGCCCAGATCGCGCTGCGCGCACGCCGCCTGTCGGTCGACTCGGCCGAACTGAAGCTCCAGGCCGAGATCCAGCTCGAGAAAATCCTCGGCACCCTGGCCGACCTGAAGCCGGAAGTGGCCGTGATCGACTCGATCCAGACCCTGTATTCGGATGCCCTGACCTCGGCCCCGGGCTCGGTGGCCCAGGTGCGCGAATGCGCGGCCCAGCTCACCCGGGTGGCCAAGCAGACCGGGGTGACCATCATCCTGGTAGGCCACGTCACCAAGGAGGGCGCGCTGGCCGGCCCGCGCGTGCTCGAGCACATCGTCGACACCGTGCTGTACTTCGAAGGCGACACCCAGAGCAGCTTCCGCCTGGTGCGCGCCATCAAGAACCGCTTCGGCGCGGTGAACGAGCTGGGTGTGTTCGCGATGACCGAGAAGGGCCTGAAGGGGGTGTCGAATCCCTCGGCCCTGTTCCTGTCGCAGCACGACAGCCAGGTGCCGGGTTCCTGTGTGATGGTGACCCAGGAGGGCACCAGGCCCTTGCTGGTCGAGATCCAGGCCCTGGTCGACGCCAGCCACCTGCCGAATGCGCGCCGGCTCTCGGTCGGCCTGGAGCAGAACCGCCTGGCCATGCTGCTGGCGGTGCTGCACCGCCACGCGGGCATTGCCGCCTTCGACCAGGACGTGTTCATCAACGCGGTCGGCGGCGTCAAGATCACCGAGCCGGCCGCCGACCTGGCGGTGCTGTTGGCGATTAATTCGTCGATGCGCAACAAGCCGCTGCCGCGCGGCCTGGTGGTGTTCGGCGAAGTCGGCCTGGCCGGCGAGATCCGCCCGGCGCCGCGCGGGCAGGAGCGCCTGCGCGAAGCGGCCAAGCTGGGCTTCTCGATCGCCATGATCCCGAAGGGGAACGCGCCGAAGCAGAAGATCGAAGGCATGACCATCGTTGCCGTGGAGCGCATCGACCAGGCCTTCACCAAGCTGCGCGAGCTCGACTAACTCATCCATATCAAGCATAACAATTCAACGTGTATTCAGAACAAAGAAAATCCGAACGTAAAGTATTGCGGACGCGCGCCCGCGTCACCATGGAGGGCGAGGCGCCCGTCAGCGGCCGTACCAGCGACCTCGGCGCCAACGGCGTCAGCATCAGCCTGCCGGACCCGCTGCTGGTCGGGCAGACCGGGCAGCTGAGCTTCGACCTGCTGGTCGACGGCAAGATCGTGCCGATCAGCGCGCGCGCCAAGGCGCTGTATTGCATTTTCAGCAACGGTGAATTCAAGATCGGTTTCCAGTTCCTGAACCTGGAGCTGGCGGCGATGACGGCGGTGGCGCGCTTCCTGCGCTAAGCTTCCGGCCAGACAAATGAAAACGGCGAGCGCCCTGTGGGCCTCGCCGTTTTTTCGCTTTATGACATTGGTCCGAATCCGGACCGGCACTATTCGTGATAGTGATCGTAGAACCCGTCTTTGCTGCCCCGCACCTCTTGGAAGATCTCGAAAGCAACGAGTCCCGCCAAGCCGCTGAGGATGCCAAATACCATGATGCTGAACATAAATCCGAACGCCTTTCAGCATTCCCTCCCTATAAAGATTACAGTTTCAGCTTAGCAGAAGAGGGCGTATTTACAAGGGCAGGGGGAGGCCGGACGCATGAATATTTTCATGTCGCCAAAGCGCGTGACACAGCCGCAGAAACTGCGTCAATATACGGCCGCGCGCCGAATTATTACATCTGTCATGAACTTGTCATATTCGGCCAGTAGACTTCGCAGCGTCAATGAACGGGATGTCCCCGAGCCTCTCTGAAAAGGATCCATCATGCGCATGAAGCATCTGTTTGTCTCGATCGCCATCGCCGCCTCCGGCCTTGCCGCCACCGCCCAGGCCGCCAACATCACCGGCGCCGGCGCCACCTTCCCCTACCCGGTCTACGCGAAATGGGCCGAGCTCTACAAGAAGGCATCGGGCACCGGCCTGAACTACCAGTCGGTCGGCTCGGGTGCGGGCATCAAGCAGATCAAGGCCAAGACCGTGCATTTCGGCGCCTCCGACATGCCGCTGCCTGCTGCCGAGCTGAACGCCGCCGGCCTGTTCCAGTTCCCGGCGATCATGGGCGGTGTCGTTCCTGTCATCAACCTGCCGGGCGTCACCCCGGGCCAGGTGCGCCTGTCCGGCGCCCTGATCGCCGACATCTACCTGGGCAAGATCACCAAGTGGAACGCGCCGCAGATCGCCGCGCTGAACCCGGGCGTGAAGCTGCCGGCCGAGGACATCACCGTCGTGCGCCGCGCCGACAGCTCGGGCACCTCCTTCCTGTGGACCGATTTCCTGTCGCAGGCCAGCCCGGAATGGAAGCAGAAGATCGGCGCCGGCACCGCGGTGAAATGGGCCGTGGGCGTGGGCGGCAAGGGCAACGAAGGCGTCGCCGCCAACGTGCAGCGCATCAAGGGCTCGATCGGCTACGTCGAGTGGGCTTACGCCAAGAAGAACCGCATGCAGCACACCCAGGTCCAGAACCGCGAAGGCGCCTTCCTGCAACCCAGCGACGAGGCCTTCATGGCCGCCGCCGCCGGCGCCAACTGGGCCGGCACCCCGGGCTTCGCCGTGGTGCTGACCAACCAGCCGGGCAAGGCGAGCTGGCCGATCACCGGCGCTTCCTACATCCTGCTGCACAAGAGCCAGGCGGACGGTGCGGCAGCCAAGGAAGTGCTGAAGTTCTTCGACTGGGCCTACAAGAACGGCGATGCCGCAGCGGCCGAGCTGGACTACGTGCCGATGCCGGACACCGTCACCAAGCTGGTGCAGGACGCCTGGCGCGCCAACCTGAAAGACGCTGCGGGCAAGGCGGTCTGGTAAACCTTCGCGCGTGCCGGGAAGGGTCGCCCCGAGCGACCCTTCCGTTTGCCAGAAAGATTGACAAAAAATTATGAGCGTACAACCATCCGTCGCGCTGAATGACCTGGCCGACCCGGCAGCGGTCGATGCCGCCCACCAGTCCGCCGCCCTGCGCAAGACCATGCGCAAGCAGCGGATCCAGGACTTCTTCTTCCACAAGATCACGCTGCTGTTCGCCGCCTCGGTGCTGGTGGTGCTGGTCGGGATCATCGTCTCGCTCGCCATCGGCGCCGCGCCGGCCTTCAAGGAATTCGGCGCCGGCTTCGTTACCCGCGTCGAATGGGACCCGGTGGGCGACCAGTACGGCGCCATGATCGCGATCTGGGGCACGCTCGCCACCTCGATCATCGCGCTGGCGGTGGCCTTCCCGATCAGCTTCGGCATCGCCCTGTTCCTGACCGAGATCTGCCCGGCATGGCTGCGCCGCCCGATGGGCACCGCGGTCGAGCTGCTGGCCGGCGTCCCCTCGATCATCTACGGCATGTGGGGCCTGTTCGTGTTCGCGCCGCTGTTCGCCGACCACGTCCAGCCGCTGCTCAAGTCCACCATCGGCCAGCTGCCGGTGATCGGCCAGCTGTTCCAGGGCCCGACCATGGGCATCGGCATCCTGACCGCGGGCCTGATCCTGGCCATCATGATCATCCCCTTCATCGCCTCGGTGATGCGCGACGTCTTCGAGATCGTCCCGACCGTGCTGAAGGAATCGGCGTACGGCCTGGGCTGCACCAAGTGGGAAGTGGTGCGCAAGGTGGTGCTGCCCTATACCCGCAACGGCGTGGTCGGCGGCGTGATGCTGGGCCTCGGCCGCGCGCTGGGCGAGACCATGGCCGTCACCTTCGTGATCGGTAACGCCCACGACCTGTCCTGGTCGCTGTTCTCGGCCGGTAACTCGATTTCCTCGACCCTCGCCAACGAATTCGCCGAAGCCGCCTCGCCGCTGCACGTGTCCTCGCTGTTCGCGCTGGCCCTGATCCTGTTCGCCATCACCTTCATCGTGCTGTCGGCGGCCAAACTGATGCTGGTCGGGATGAACCGCAAGGAAGGCACCAAATAATGAACACCATCGCCAAAAACCCGGTCTACCGCAAGCGCCTGCTGGCGCACCGCATCGGCATCGTCCTGTCCGTGCTCGCCATGGGCATCGGCCTGGCCTTCCTGGCCTGGATCCTGGCCACCCTGCTCATCAACGGGCTCGGGGCACTGTCGACCACCATGTTCACGGGCGACACGCCGGCCCCCGGCAGCGAAGGCGGCGGCCTGCGCAATGCGATCCTCGGCAGCCTGATGATGGTCGGCCTGTCGACCCTGATCAGCACCCCGATCGGCATCCTGGCCGGCATCTACCTGGCCGAATACGGCGAGAACAACAAGTTCGCCCAGATCACACGCTTCGTCACCGACATCATGCTGTCGGCCCCGTCGATCGTGATCGGCCTGTTCGTGTACGCGCTCTACGTCGCCAAGGTGCAGCACTTCTCGGGCTACGCCGGCAGCATCGCGCTGTCCCTGATCGCGGTGCCGGTGGTGGTGCGCACCACCGACAACATGCTGCGCCTGGTGCCGAACAGCCTGCTGGAAGCGGCTTACGCCCTGGGCGCCCCGCACTGGAAGGTGGCGATGACGGTGCGCCTGCGCGCCGTGAAGGCCGGCGTCATCACCGGCGTGCTGCTGGCCCTGGCCCGCATCTCGGGCGAGACCGCGCCGCTGCTGTTCACCGCGCTGAACAACCAGTTCTTCAGCACCGACATGAACGCGCCGATGGCCAACCTGCCGGTCGTGATCTACCAGTTCGCCATGAGCCCGTACGACGACTGGCGCTCGCTGGCCTGGGGTGGCGCGCTGCTGGTGACCTTTACCGTGTTGATGCTGAATATCCTGTCGCGGACCATGTTCAGCCAAAAAACTCCGCGCTAATCTACTTATACAAAACGTGATGACCCAAGCCATGCACAACCCGGCACCCAGCGCCGCCAAGAGCAAGACGATCGAGATCTCGGGCCTGAATTTCTTCTACGGTAAAACGCAGAGCCTCAAGAACGTCTCGCTCGACATCCACGACAAGCAGGTGACGGCCTTCATCGGCCCCTCGGGCTGCGGCAAGTCGACCCTGCTGCGCACCCTGAACCGCATGTACGATCTGTACCCGGGGCAGCGCGCCGAGGGTTCGATCATGTACCGCGGCCGCAATATCCTGGAGCCGGGCGTCGACGTCAACATGCTGCGCGCGAAGGTCGGCATGGTGTTCCAGAAGCCGACCCCGTTCCCGATGTCGATCTACGACAACATCGCCTTCGGCGTGCGCCTGTACGAGAACCTGTCGAAAGGCGAGATGGACGAGCGCGTGGAGTGGGCGCTGAAGAAGGCGGCCCTGTGGGAAGAAGCCAAGGACAAGCTGAACAAGAGCGGCCTGTCGCTGTCCGGCGGCCAGCAGCAGCGCCTGTGCATCGCGCGCGGCGTGGCCGTGAAACCCGACGTCCTGCTGCTGGACGAGCCGACCTCGGCGCTGGACCCGATCTCGACCGCCAAGATCGAAGAACTGATCAGCGAGCTGAAGCAGGACTACACGATCACCATCGTGACCCACAATATGCAGCAGGCTGCGCGTTGCTCGGATTACACTGCCTACATGTACCTGGGCGAACTCGTGGAGTTCGGCGAGACCGACCAGATCTTCATGAATCCGGCCCGCAAAGAGACGCAAGACTACATCACCGGCCGTTTTGGATGATGGGACCTCGATAAACCTACTGCGCGTCGGAGTGACGCCCTGCGATGCTCGCCGTACCGGAAGTACGGCTGCGCTTCTCGGACGCCACTCCTTCCGCTCGCTACGGTTTCTCGAGGCCCTGTGACGATAACAATATATTGGTACTAGGAGAGTTTTTATGACGGGCGAGCATTCATCCAAGCAGTATGACCAGGAACTGGAAGCGATCAGGTCCAAGGTCCTGCTGATGGGCGGCATGGTGGAAACTGCGTTCGACGAAGCGCTGGAGTGCTTCCGCGTGGGCGACAGCGCGCGCGCCGACCGCGTGATCGCCGACGACCAGGCCGTCAACCAGCTCGAAGTGCAGCTCGACGACGCCTGCAGCCACCTGATCGTGCGCCGTCAGCCGACCGCGAACGACCTGCGCACCGTGATGGCCACCATCAAGGTCATCACCGACCTCGAGCGCATCGGCGACGAGGCCTCGAAGATCGCCCGCACCGCCAAGAGCCTGCACGAGCGCAACAGCATCACCTTCGCCCACTACGACATGGTGCGCACCATCGCCAAGGGCACGGTCGACCTGCTGCACAATGCACTGGATGCCTTCGCGCGCCTGGACGGCCGCCAGGCGCTGGAGCTGATCGCCGCCGACGAAGTGATCGACCACGAGTTTCGCACCATCCTGCGCAACCTGATCACCTTCATGATGGAAGATCCGCGCACGATCTCCTCGGCGCTGGACACCCTGTGGGTCGCCAAGGCGATCGAACGCATCGGCGACCACGCCAAGAACATCGCCGAGTACGTGATCTACGTGGTCGAAGGCCGCGACATCCGCCACAGCAAGCCGGTGGCGAGCGAACCGGCGGCGTCCTGAGCATGGCGGACAACACGAGCGTCCTGGTAGTCGAAGACGAACCGGCGATCGTCGAGCTGGTGAAGTACTCGCTGCGCGAAGCCGGCTGGGATATCCGCACCGCCGATACCGCGGGCGGCGCCTGGGACAGCATCGCGCGCGGCAAGCCCGACCTGGTGCTGCTGGACTGGATGCTGCCCGACCAGAGCGGCCTGCGCCTGCTGTCGCGCCTGCGCGCCGACCGCGACTTCCAGGAGATCCCGGTCATCATGCTGACCGCCAAGAGCATGGAAGAGGACAAGATCGCCGGCCTGAACACGGGCGCGGACGACTACGTCACCAAGCCGTTCTCGCCGCGCGAACTGCTGGCCAGGAGCCGCGCGCTGCTGCGCCGGAAAAGCCCGCACCTGGCCGAAGCGCCCCTGCGTGCAGGCGCCGTGGTGCTGGACCCGAACAGCTGTACGGTGTCGGTCGAGAACCAGCAGATCGACATCGGCAATGCCGAGTACAAGCTGCTCAAGTTCCTGATGGCGCACCGCGAGCGCGTGTTCTCGCGCGCCCAGTTGCTCGACAAGGTATGGGGCGACCATGCCGTGATCGAGGAGCGCACCGTCGACGTGCACGTGCTGCGGCTGCGCAAGGCGCTCAAGAGCGCCGATGGCCTGATCCGCACGGTGCGCAGCGTCGGCTACATGCTGTCCGAGAAATAAATGCGCTCCATGAGTCCCAAGCTACTGTTCTGGGTGCCGGCGGTCCTGCGCCTGGGCCTGGTGTTCGTCGCCGCCGGCATCGTCTGGTGGATGTCGAGCCTGGTGGAAGCCCTGGCCTTCACGCTGGCGGCCGTCATCATCGCGCTGTTCGTCCAGCTGCGCTACCTGCACGAACTGGGCGAGTGGCTGAACGCCCCGCACAGCAGCCGCTTGCCGGACGGCTGGGGCGCCTGGACCGACGTCTTCGCGCGCCTCTACCGGCTGCGGCGCGAGGACGAACGCCACCAGGCCGAAATGGCCGAGTGGCTGGCGCGCTTCCGCGAGGCGATGCAGCTGCTGCCGGAAGGCGTGGCGATCATGGACGACGTTCTGTTCCTGGAGTGGTGCAACGAGGCCGCCGAGCGCCACCTCGGCCTGACCATGGCGCGCGACAAGGGCCTGCGCGTGACCAACCTGGTGCGCCATCCCGAATTCATCGACTACGTGATCCTGGGGCGCTACGAGCAGCCGCTGACCCTGTCCTTCCGCGGCCGCAAGCTGGAATGCCGCATCATTCCATTCGAGAACCGGCGCCAGATCCTGGTGACCCACGACGCCACCGATACCGAAAGGATCGAAGCGATGCGGCGCGACTTCATCGCCAACGCCTCGCACGAGCTGCGCACGCCGCTCACCGTCATTGTCGGCTTCCTCGAGATCGCGATGTCGGACCCGGGGCTGGACGTGGCCACGCGCACCGCCCACCTGAGCCTGATGACCGAACAGGCGCAGCGCATGCAGCGCCTGATCGGCGACATGCTGACCCTGTCGCGCCTGGAGTCGGACGACTTCCCGCTGAGGCGCGAGCGGGTGGACATGAAGGCGATGGTCGATTCGGTGGCGGCGGAAACGCGCGCCCTCTCTAGCGGCCGGCACCAGGTCGAGGTCGAGTTCGACGGGCCGGACGTGATGGGTAGCCAGGAAGAACTGCGGAGTGCCTTTGCCAACCTGGCCTCGAACGCGGTGCGCTACTCGCCGGACGGCGGCACGATTCGCCTGAAATGGACGCGCGGAACGGACGACCTGCGTTTCTCGGTGATGGATTGCGGCATCGGCATCGAGCCGATCCACATCTCGCGCCTGACCGAGCGCTTCTACCGCGTCGACAAGAGCCGCTCGCGCGAGACCCAGGGTACCGGCCTCGGTCTGGCGATCGTCAAGCACGTGCTGCTGCGCCATGGCGGGCGTTTGCTGATCAGCTCGGTGCCGGGGCAGGGGAGCAGCTTTACTGCCGTCCTGCCGAACACCTCGCTGCCGGGCTAGTCCCAATGTTCTGGTCGGTCGCTGCTCGGGTTACAATCGTGCCTCGTTCTTTTCGGCACCCCATATGTTCTCTCGTCGTAGCTCCCTGATCGCCTGCGCCGCACTGTTTCTTACCGCCTGCGGCAGCACCCCGACCCAGCCTCCCGCAACGCCCGTCGCCCAGCAGGTCACGCCACCCGCGCCGCCGCGCAAAGTGAAGATCGGTCTCGCCCTCGGCGGCGGCGCCGCGCGCGGCTTCGCCCATATCGGCGTCATCAAGGCGCTGGAAGCCCAGGGCATCGTGCCCGAGATCGTGGTCGGCACCAGTGCCGGCTCGGTCGTCGGCTCGCTGTACGCCTCCGGCCTGAACGGCTTCGCGCTGCAGAAGACGGCGCTGGCCATGGACGAAGCGACGATTTCCGACTGGGCCCTGCCGCTGTTCGGCAAGTCCACCGGCGTCCTCAAAGGCGAAGCGCTGCAGAATTACGTCAACAAGGCGGTCAACAACGTGCCGATGGAACGCCTCAAGATCCGCTTCGGCGCCGTCGCCACCGACCTCAAGACCGGCCAGCCGATCCTGTTCAACAAGGGCAATACCGGCATGGCCGTGCGCGCCTCGTCCGCGGTGCCGAGCGTATTCCAGCCGGTGAAGATCGGCGCCAAGTCCTATGTCGACGGCGGCCTGGTCGCGCCGGTGCCGGTGAAGTTCACCAAGGACATGGGCGCCGAGTTCATTATCGCGGTGAACATCTCGAGCGCCACCGAAGGCGCGGCCACCGCCAGCTCGCTCGATGTGCTGATGCAGACTTTCAGCATCATGGGGCAGCGCCTCAACTATTTCGAGCTGAAGGAAGCCGACGTCGTCATCACGCCGAATCTCGGTAACATGGGCAGCGCCGACTTCAGCAACCGCAACCTGGCGATCCTCGCCGGCGAGCAGGCGGCGGCGGCCGTCATGCCCCAGATCAAGGCCAAGCTCAAGGCCAAACAGCAACCCCAGTAAAAGGATCCATCATGCAATCGAAGCCTTTCCTCACCCTCGAAGACGTCAAGAAGATCGCCGCCGGCGCCGAAGCAGAAGCGCTGCGCAACAACTGGGCCGTGTCCTTCGCCATCGTCGACGACGGCGGCCACCTGCTGTGGTACCAGCGCCTGGACGGCGCCGCGCCGGCTTCCTCGTACATCGCGCCGGCCAAGGCGAAGACCGCCGCCCTCGGCCGCCGCGAGTCGAAGATCTATGAAGACGTGATCAACAATGGCCGCGTGTCCTTCCTGTCCGCTCCCGAGCTCGAGGGCATGCTGGAAGGCGGCGTGCCGGTGATCGTCGACGGCCACGTCATCGGCGCAGTAGGGGTGTCGGGCGTGAAGTCGAACGAAGATGCGCAGATCGCCAAGGCCGGGATTTCGGCATTGACGGGTGCATAAGGCTGAGCCTTGCACCTCGTTGGCATCGGAAGGCACCTGCGGGTGCCTTTTGTTTGTGCGCCCAGCATGGGCGCACTCTTGTGGGTGAAAGTCCCGCCGCGAGCTGACCACAGCGAGCGAAGCGAAGCACAACTGCATAAGGGCGACCGAGTGTGGGGAGGAAGTGTGGAGCGAAACTGCGAGCCGATGAACAAGAATCGGATATGAGGCGCTGCCGAGCAGGGCGAGCGGGCAAACAACCGCGAAGCTCTTGTGGTCAAGGTGAAGTGGCGTAAATCCGGCGGTTGTGCAGGGAAGGAGTGCGTTCTTACCTGGGGAGATCTCGTCTTGTGCCTGAAAGGGCGACGAAAAAAAAAAATCGGAGCGAGAAGTCAGCAGAGGCCGTAGTAGTCGCAGTGTGGGCGAAGGGCCGAACGAGTAGGAGTGTCGAACAACTTGTCGATGAATCGTGTACGGCATCAGATGCCCGCTCAAGCGGGGCAGGTCGCGGCAAGGCGGGGTGAAGCCTCGTCCAAAGCGATCAGCGATGAAACACGATTCCCGCGACAAGACTTGGCAGGCACAGGGCGAGACTTGCTTGCGCAAGCGCTCGCTAGAGAGAACATGCAACGCGCGTGGAAACGCGTGAAGGCGAACAAGGGAGCTGCAGGTGTCGATGGCCTGGACATTGCCCGGACCGGACAGCGCCTGAAGCACGCTTGGCCCCTCATCAGGCAGCAACTGATGAATGGCACGTACCGGCCCATGCCGGTACGGCGCGTGGGCATTCCGAAGCCAGATGGAAGCGAACGTGAACTGGGGATACCCACCGTGACCGACCGTCTGATTCAGCAGGCACTATTGCAGGTGCTGCAACCGCTGATCGATCCCACCTTTAGTGAGCACAGCCACGGATTCCGGCCCGGCCGGCGTGCGCGTGATGCCGTGCTTGCAGCACAGCAGTACGTGCAGGAAGGCTACCGCACAGTGGTCGACGTCGATCTGTCGAAGTTCTTTGATCGGGTCAACCACGACATCCTGATCGACCGCCTAAGGAAACGTGTGCACGACGCTGGAATCATCCGGCTGGTGCGCGCCTACCTGAACGCGGGCATCATGGATGGCGGCATGGTGGTCGAGCGGAGCGAAGGGACGCCGCAAGGCGGTCCGCTCTCGCCGCTATTGGCCAATGTGCTTCTCGACGAGGTGGATCGGTTGCTGGAACGACAGGGACACCGCTTTGCCCGCTATGCCGATGACTGCAATGTATATGTGCGCAGCCAGAAGGCAGGCGAGCGGGTGATGGCCCTGCTCAAGCGCCAATACGACAAGCTGCACTTGAAGATCAATGAATCAAAGAGTGCGGTAGCCAGTGCGTTCGGCCGAAAATTTCTGGGCTATGCCCTATGGGCTGCCCCGAAAGGCGAGGTTAAACGCGCCGTGTCGAAGAAGGCATTGGAGACGTTCCGGCAGAAGATCAGGCAGCTTACTCGCCGGACTGGTGGACGCAGTATTCGCGAAGTAATTGAACGTCTGCGCTCTTACGTGTTGGGATGGAAAGGCTATTTCGGCTTGGCACAAACATCAGGCGTCCTGCGCAAGCTGGATGAATGGATGCGTCACCGAATGCGTGCGATTCATCTCAAGCATTGGAGGCGAGGCACGACAATCCACCGGGAGCTACTGAAGCTAGGGGCCAAACCGAACGTCGCGCTGCTGGTGGCCAGAAATGGCCGTCGCTGGTGGCACAACAGCCGACTCGCCCTGAACAACGTGCTGACGATTGCCTACTTCGACCGCCTTGGCATGCCTCGGCTCACTTAACCTCAACTACTCGAACCGCCCGGTGCGGACCCGCATGCCGGGTGGTGTGGGAGGGGCCCGGCCAGGCTCAATGGCCGCCCCTATCCCGATTATTTCGCAAAAGCAGCAAAACAGGGCCTTGCGCGCCGGTTTCGGGCAGCTTTGGGCAAAATCAGCGCCACTTTTGTAAAATTGCTGCATTGCCGAATAGGGGCATTTCGCGCTATAATTTGGAAGTTTAACCATTCACACATTTGCCGTAGCGCCTACCCACCATCCCTCATTCAACTAGATGTCCAGCTACCGGCACAGGCACGTCCGCCCGGGTTTGTTGGATGTCGGTCTGACGTGGCGCAGCTACGGTAACTTTATTGGGAGTTACCCTTGCCGCCATTTTTTTCTGGCCCAGCCGTCCCGGCCATCCTGGCCCTCGCTGACGGAACGATTTTCAAAGGAGTTTCCATTGGTGCCGCCGGTCATACGACCGGTGAAGTGGTGTTCAACACCGCGATTACCGGCTACCAGGAAATTCTCACCGACCCCAGCTATTCGCGTCAGATCGTCACCCTGACGTACCCGCACATCGGCAACTACGGCGTCAACCCGGCCGACGTCGAGGCCTCCAAGGTCCACGCCGCCGGCCTGATCATCCGTGATCTGCCGCTGCTGGCATCGAATTTCCGTTCCACCCAGTCGCTGTCGGACTACCTGAAGCAAGAAAACGTGGTCGCCATCGCCGGCATCGACACCCGCAAGCTGACCCGCATCCTGCGCGAGAAGGGTGCGCAGGGCGGCGCCATCGTCACCGGCACCCAGGGCAACCAGCCCTCGGAAGCCCAGGCGCTGGAACTGGCGCGTTCCTTCCCGGGCCTGTCGGGCATGGACCTGGCCAAGGTCGTCTCGGTGAAAGAGCCCTACGTGTTCACCGAAACCGAATGGAAGCTCGGCGAAGGCTTCGGCAAGCAAGAGAATCCGCAGTACCACGTGGTCGCCTTCGACTACGGCGTCAAGCGCAATATCCTGCGCATGCTGGCCGAGCGCGGCTGCAAGGTTACCGTGCTGCCGGCCCAGTCCACCGCCGCCGACGCGCTGGCGCTGAACCCGGACGGCATCTTCCTGGCCAACGGCCCGGGTGACCCGGAACCCTGCGACTACGCCATCAAGGCCAGCGCGGAGCTGATCGAGAAGGGCATCCCGACCTTCGGCATCTGCCTCGGCCACCAGATCATGGCGCTGGCATCCGGTGCCAAGACCATGAAGATGAAGTTCGGCCACCATGGCGCCAACCACCCGGTGCAGGACCTCGATTCGAAGAAGGTACTGATCACCTCGCAAAACCACGGCTTCGCGGTCGACCCGGAAACCTTACCTAGCAACTGCCGCGTCACCCACGTGTCGCTGTTCGACGGTTCGCTGCAGGGCTTCGAGCGTACCGACAAGCCTGCCTTCTGCTTCCAGGGCCACCCGGAAGCCTCGCCCGGCCCGACCGACGTTGCCTACCTGTTTGACCGCTTCATCAACATGATGCAAGCCGCGGAGAAGAAATAAATGCCAAAACGTAGTGATATCAAAAGCATCCTGATCATCGGCGCGGGCCCGATCGTCATCGGCCAGGCGGTCGAATTCGATTACTCGGGCGCCCAGGCCTGCAAGGCCCTCCGTGAAGAAGGCTACAAGGTCATCCTGGTCAATTCGAACCCGGCGACCATCATGACCGACCCGGAAACTGCGGACGTCACCTACATCGAGCCGATCACCTGGAAGGTCGTCGAGCGCATCATCGACAAGGAGCGCCCGGACGCGATCCTGCCGACCATGGGCGGCCAGACCGCGCTGAACTGCGCGCTCGACCTGCACCACAACGGCGTGCTCGAAAAGTATAACGTCGAGCTGATCGGCGCGACCCCGGAAGCGATCGACAAGGCCGAAGACCGCTCCAAGTTCAAGGACGCGATGACCAAGATCGGCCTCGGTTCGGCACGCTCGGGCGTGGCGCACTCGATGGACGAGGCCTGGACCGTGCAGCGCGGGCTGGGCTTCCCGACCATCATCCGCCCGTCCTTCACCATGGGCGGCAGCGGCGGCGGCATCGCCTACAACGAAGAAGAGTTCGAGCAGATCTGCAAGCGCGGCCTCGAGGCGTCGCCGACCAACGAGCTGCTGATCGAAGAGTCGCTGCTCGGCTGGAAAGAGTACGAGATGGAAGTCGTCCGCGACAAGAAGGATAACTGCATCATCATCTGCTCGATCGAAAACCTGGATCCGATGGGCGTCCACACCGGCGACTCGATCACCGTCGCGCCGGCGCAGACGCTGACCGACAAGGAATACCAGATCATGCGCAACGCGTCGATCAACGTGCTGCGCGAGATCGGCGTCGACACCGGCGGCTCGAACGTGCAGTTCGCGATCAACCCGAAAGACGGCCGCATGATCGTCATCGAGATGAATCCGCGCGTGTCGCGTTCCTCGGCGCTGGCCTCGAAGGCCACCGGCTTCCCGATCGCGAAAGTGGCGGCCAAGCTGGCTGTTGGTTTTACCCTTGACGAGCTGCGCAACGAGATCACCGGCGGCGCGACCCCGGCCTCGTTCGAGCCCTCGATCGACTACGTGGTCACCAAGATCCCGCGCTTCACCTTCGAGAAATTCCCGACCGCGGACAAGCACCTGACCACCCAGATGAAATCGGTGGGCGAGGTGATGGCCATGGGCCGCACCTTCCAGGAATCCTTCCAGAAGGCCCTGCGCGGCCTGGAAGTCGGCGTCGACGGCCTGAACGAGAAGACCCGCGACCGCGAAAAGATCGAAGAAGAACTCGGCGAACCGGGTCCGGAACGCATCTGGTACGTGGGCGACGCCTTTGCCCAGGGCTTCACCCTGGAAGAGGTGCACAACCTCACCAAGATCGACCCGTGGTTCCTGGTGCAGATCAAGGAGATCGTCGACATCGAGCTGTGGCTGGACCACCAGAAGCTCGACAGCCTGGACAAGCCGCTGCTGTACAAGCTGAAGCAGAAGGGCTTCTCGGACCGCCGCCTGGCCTTCCTGATGCAGACCACGCCGCAAGCCGTGCGCGAGCGCCGCCATGCGCTGGGCATCCGCCCGGTGTACAAGCGCGTCGACACCTGCGCCGCCGAGTTCGCGACCAACACGGCCTACATGTACTCGACCTACGACGAGGAGTGCGAGTCCAACCCGACCGACAAGAAGAAGATCATGGTGCTGGGCGGTGGCCCGAACCGCATCGGCCAGGGCATCGAGTTCGACTACTGCTGCGTGCACGCGGCCCTCGCCATGCGCGAAGACGGCTACGAGACCATCATGGTCAACTGCAACCCGGAGACCGTGTCGACCGACTACGATACCTCGGACCGCCTGTACTTCGAATCGCTGACCCTGGAAGACGTGCTGGAAATCGTCGACCTGGAGAAGCCGGAAGGCGTGATCGTGCAGTACGGCGGCCAGACCCCGCTGAAGCTGGCACTCGACCTCGAAGCCAACGGCGTGCCGATCATCGGCACCTCGCCGGACATGATCGACGCGGCCGAAGACCGCGAGCGCTTCCAGCAGCTGCTGCAGAAGCTCGGCCTGCGCCAGCCGCCGAACCGCACCGCGCGCACCGAGGCCGACGCCCTGGCGCTGGCCGAGGAAATCGGCTACCCGCTGGTGGTGCGTCCGTCCTACGTGCTGGGCGGCCGCGCGATGGAGATCGTCCACGAGCAGCGCGACCTCGAGCGCTACATGCGCGAAGCGGTCAAGGTGTCGCACGATTCGCCGGTGCTGCTGGACCGCTTCCTGAACGACGCCATCGAAGTCGACGTCGACTGCATCTCGGACGGTGAAGCCACCTTCATCGGCGGTGTGATGGAGCACATCGAACAGGCCGGCGTGCACTCGGGCGACTCGGCCTGCTCGCTGCCGCCTTACTCGCTGTCGCAAGAGACCATCGCCGAACTGAAGCACCAGACCTCGCAGATGGCCAAGGCCCTGAACGTGGTCGGCCTGATGAACGTGCAGTTCGCCATCCAGCAAAAGGAAGTCGACGGCAAGACGGTCGATACTGTGTTCGTGCTGGAAGTGAACCCGCGTGCCTCGCGTACCGTGCCTTTCGTGTCGAAGGCGACCGGCCTGCAGCTGGCCAAGATCGCGGCGCGCTGCATGGTGGGCCAGACCCTGGCCCAGCAGGGCATCACCCAGGAAGTGACGCCGCCGTTCTACAGCGTCAAGGAAGTCGTGTTCCCGTTCGTGAAGTTCCCGGGCGTCGACACCATCCTCGGACCGGAAATGAAATCCACCGGCGAGGTGATGGGCGTGGGCATGACCTTCGGCGAAGCCTTCGTGAAGTCGCAGCTGGCGGCCGGCATCATCCTGCCGACCAAGGGCACGGTGTTCCTGTCGGTGAAGGGCACGGACAAGCCGCGCACCGTCGGCGTCGCGCGCGAGCTGGTGGCGCTCGGCTTCGAGCTGGTGGCCACCAAGGGCACGGCCGCCGTCATCGAGGCGGCCGGTATCCCGGTGCGTTCGGTGAACAAGGTGATGGAAGGCCGTCCGCACGTGGTCGACATGATCAAGAACCGCGAAATCGTCATGGTGGTGAACACCGTGGAAGAGAAGCGTTCGGCGATCAAGGACTCCGCCACCATTCGTACCTCGGCCCTGCAGTCGCGCGTGGTCACCTACACGACCATCGCCGGCGCGGAAGCCGCGATCGAGGGCATGCGCCATCTGGAAGACCTGCGCGTCTACGATTTACAAGGTCTCCATAAAACCTTAAACTAAGCAGCAAGTAGTACCTCTGAACCACAGAGCTCGCGTGGCTTGCGCCACGCGCCTCTGTGGTTTTCACTTGGTACGTCCAATCACGAACAAGTACAGACAGACATGAACACTACCGTACCACTGACCAAATACGGCGCCGAGCTCCTGAAGGACGAGCTGCACCAGCTCAAGACCAAGGAACGCCGTATCGTGATCGATGCGATCGCCGAGGCGCGCTCGCATGGCGACCTGTCCGAAAATGCCGAGTACGATGCAGCGAAGGAGCGCCAGGCCTTCGTGGAAGGCCGTATCGCCGAACTCGAAAGCAAGCTGAGCGCCGCACAGATCATCGATCCGGCCACGCTGGATGCGGAAGGCCGCGTCGTCTTCGCCTCGACCGTCGACCTGGAAGACCTGGAAAGCGGCCAGAAGGTGAGCTACCAGATCGTCGGCATCGACGAAGCCGACCTGAAACTGAACAAGGTATCGGTGACCTCGCCGATCGCCCGCGCCCTGATCGGCAAGTATGCCGGCGACGTGGTGGAAGTGCAGGCCCCGTCGGGTCCGCGCGAATACGAAATCCTCGAAGTCCGCTACGTCTGATGCCGGACAGTCTCCCGCGTTCAGCGTCGCGAGTGGCGGCCGCCCGGCTGCTGGTGGCGGTGCTGTGGGCGGGCGCGCTGTGGGCGCTCGGCTATATCGCGGCGCCGGCGGTGTTCGCGGCGGTGCCGAGCACGGTGGCGGGCGACGTCGTCGCGGTTCTCCTGCATCGCCTGGGCTGGGTGTCGCTCGGCTGCGCGGTCCTGATGCTGGCGCTGGTGCGGCTGTCCTCCGACCTCGACGCCGGACGCCGGCGTTTCCTGAACCTGCTGGTGCTGGCGATGCTGGCCTGTGCGCTGGTGATGTGGGCCGGGCTGCAGCCGGCCATGGCGCAGATGCGTGAACTGGCGGGGCCGGGCGGGGTGAGGGCGTCGCCGTACTGGACGCAGTTCGCCGTCATGCACGGGGTGTCGCAGCTCTTTCACGTGATCGAGAGCCTGCTGGCGGCGATGCTGGTGCTCAAGAGCCGCTAACGACATTATTCTCACCATTAGCGTAAGATCCGTCGCTCCGGCGTAGGCCGGAGCCTAATTTCCCCTGAATACCAAAGCCTGCGCCGAGATGACGGCTCATAGGTTAATGGTGAAAGCAGGCAAACGACAGGCGAAAAAAAACCGGGTCACCCCGGTTTCTGTCACTTGTTCAGTGAATTCTTCTTGGTCGAAGCCTGACGCGGTTTGGCGCGCTTGATGTTGCCGCCCGCGGTAACGCGTTCATTCCCCTTCAGCATGACCTTGGTGACGCTCGGCTTCTTGGTGCCGCTGGCGCTGGCCTTGACGATGGTGACTTCGCGCATGCCCTTGCCGGCCTTGCTGCTGCGTTCCTTGACGGTTTCCTTCTTCGGACGGTAGAGCACCAGCAGCTTGCCAATGTGCTGGACCGGCGCTGCGTCGAGTTCCGCGCAGATCTGCTCGTACATGGCGATGCGTGCTTCGCGGTCGTCGCCGAACACGCGGACCTTGATCAGGCCGTGTGCGTCGAGGCTGGCTGCGATTTCCTTCATGACCGATTCGGTCAGGCCGGATTCGCCGATCATGACGACTGGGTTGAGTCCGTGGGCTTCGGCGCGCAGTGCGCTGCGCTCGGCCGGAGTGAGTTTAAGCATAATAATTTTTAGGTGTACCTTTAAAAGCAGTATTCTACGCGAATGGCCAAGAACAAATTAAACAAAAACTGGTTGCACGACCATATTAACGACCCTTACGTCAAACTGGCCCAGAAAGAGGGCTACCGTGCCCGGGCGGCCTACAAGCTGAAGGAAATCGACGAAAGCGAGAAGCTGATCAAGCCGGGGCAGGTCATTGTCGATCTCGGCTGCACCCCGGGCAGCTGGGCCCAGTACACCCGGCGCAAGCTGGCCGGTGCGGACGGCGGCGGCATCCACGGCACCATCATCGGCCTCGACATGCTGCCGATGGAACCGATCTCCGACGTCCAGTACATCCAGGGCGATTTTCGCGAAGAGGAAGTGCTGGGCCAGCTCGATGAACTGTTGCAAGGACGCAAGGCCGACCTGGTGCTGTCCGACATGGCGCCGAACCTGTCGGGGATTCCAACCGCCGATGCGGCGCGGATGGAACACTTAATCGACCTGGCAATTGAGTTTTCGCAAATGCATATGAAGCCGAGCGGGGCATTGCTGGTGAAATGCTTTAAAGATATGGGATTTACCCAGATACTGGAAAAGTTTCGTACTGAATTCAAGACGGTCAAGCAGGTCAAACCCAAGGCGAGCCGGGACAAATCGTCCGAAATTTTCCTGCTTGGGCGTGGTCTGAAGAATCCGGCAGCCTAAATTTACCGAAAACGCTGCTTTGCCCTTGATATTCGGCGCGGCAACCGCACATCAGCCGCGTGAGGCTGGCTGCGCGAATGCTTGCGTGGCCGGTGTAGCATGAAAAAATGGCATTTCAGCACTATTGCTGTGCGTCGCGTAGCGGCGTCGGCTTATTGCGGTTAAAATCGTCATACTGAAATCGGTAGAGATGCAATCCGCATCGGAGGAGTTTTCGTGAATAATATGTTTTCCAAATCCGCCATCTGGGTGGTCGTTGCGCTGCTGTTGTTCATGCTGTTCAAGCAGTTCGACAACCACAGCGTCGCCGGCGGCAGCAAGACCATCGCTTATTCCGAGCTTCTCGATGAGGTGAAGGCACGTCGCATCAAGGACGTCGTGATCGAAGGCTCGAATATCACCGCGACCCGCCAGGATGATTCCAAGGTGCGCGCCACCGCGACCATCCTCGACCGCGGCCTGATCGGCGACCTGCGCGAAAACGGTGTGCGCTTCGACGTGAAGCCGCCCGAGGAGCCTTCGTTCCTGCAGCAGGTCTTCATCTCCTGGTTCCCGATGCTGCTCCTGATCGGCGTGTGGGTGTTCTTCATGCGCCAGATGCAGGGCGGCGGCAAGGGCGGCGCTTTCTCCTTCGGCAAGTCGAAGGCGCGCATGCTGGATGAAACCAACAACACCGTCACCTTCGCCGACGTCGCCGGTTGCGACGAAGCGAAGGAAGAAGTTTCCGAGATCGTCGACTTCCTGAAAGACCCGACCAAGTTCCAGAAGCTGGGCGGCCGTATCCCGCGCGGCGTGCTGATGGTCGGTCCTCCGGGTACCGGTAAAACCCTGCTGGCGCGCGCCATTGCCGGCGAAGCGAAAGTGCCGTTCTTCTCGATCTCCGGTTCGGACTTCGTCGAGATGTTCGTCGGTGTCGGTGCGTCCCGCGTCCGCGACATGTTCGAGAATGCCAAGAAGCACTCGCCCTGCATCATCTTCATCGACGAGATCGACGCCGTCGGCCGCCACCGCGGCGCCGGCATGGGCGGCGGCAACGACGAGCGCGAACAGACCCTGAACCAGCTGCTGGTCGAGATGGACGGCTTCGAAGCCTCCTCGGGCGTGATCGTGATCGCCGCGACCAACCGCGCCGACGTGCTGGACAAGGCGCTGCTGCGTCCGGGCCGTTTCGACCGCCAGGTGATGGTGGGCCTGCCGGACATCCGCGGCCGCGAACAGATCTTGAACGTGCACATGCGCAAGGTGCCGATCGGTACCGACGTCAAGGCCGACATCCTGGCGCGCGGCACCCCGGGCTTCTCGGGCGCCGACCTCGCCAACCTGGTCAACGAGGCCGCGCTGTTCGCGGCACGCCGCAGCAAGCGCCTGGTCGAGATGATCGACTTCGAGGACGCCAAGGACAAGATCTACATGGGTCCGGAGCGCAAGTCGATGGTCATGCGCGAGGAAGAGCGCCGCAACACGGCCTACCACGAGTCGGGCCATGCGGTCATCGCCAAGCTGCTGCCGAAGGCCGACCCGGTGCACAAGGTCACGATCATGCCGCGCGGCTATGCGCTCGGCCTGACCTGGCAGCTGCCCGAGCACGATGCCTTGTCTGGCTACAAGGACAAGATGCTGGAAGAAATCTCCATCCTGTTTGGCGGCCGTATTGCTGAAGAGATCTTTGTCGGCCAGATGTCGACCGGCGCCTCGAACGACTTCGCCCGCGCCACCAAGCTGGCCCGTTCGATGGTGACCCGTTTCGGCATGTCCGAGAGCATGGGCGTGATGGTCTACGAAGACAGCGAGAACGAAGGCTTCTTCGGCGGCGCCACCAAGACCATCTCGGAAGCGACGCAGCAGAAGGTCGATGCCGAGATCCGCAACATCCTCGACACGCAGTACGCCCTGGCGCGCCGCCTGCTCGAAGAGAACCGCGACAAGGTCGAGATGATGACCAAGGCGCTGCTCGACTGGGAAACCATCGACGCCGACCAGATCAACGACATCATGGCCGGCCGTGAGCCGCGCCAGTCGAAGACCAGCATCCTGACCAAGCGCAACCCGCCGGGTGACAGCGGCCCGGGCGGCGTGGCACCAAACGCCACCGCGCCGGCTTGATCGCCTGAACCACCCCTGCAAAAGGCATCCATCCGGATGCCTTTTGCTCGTTAACACGTCCTTTTTTGCCATGCCCAAGAACCTGCAATGCGGCCAGTACAGCTTCGCGCTGGAAGGCCCGGCCTCCACCCATCCGGTCGTGATGGGCATCCTGAACGTCACCCCGGATTCGTTTTCCGACGGCGGACGTTACCAGGGCCTCGAATTCGCGCTCTCGCACGCCGAGGAAATGATCCGCGACGGCGCCGCCATGATCGACATCGGCGGCGAATCGACCCGCCCGGGCTCGCCGAGCGTGCCGGTCGCGGAAGAACTGGCGCGCGTGATGCCCACCTTGTATGCTTTGCGCACCCTGGACGTCGCCTTGTCGGTCGACACCTGCAAACCGGAAGTCATGCGCGAGGCGATCATCGCCGGCGCCGACATGATCAACGACATCAACGGCTTCCGGGCGCCGGGCGCCGTCGAGGCCGTGCTCGACAGCGATTGCGGCCTGTGCCTGATGCACATGCAGGCCACGCCGCAAACCATGCAGCAGGCGCCGGAGTACGGCGACGTGGTGCGGGAAGTGATCGACTTCCTGAACGAACGCGTCGACACCCTGGTCCGCGCCGGCATCGCGCGCGAACGCATCTGCATCGACCCGGGCTTCGGCTTCGGCAAGACGGTCGAGCACAACTATGCGCTACTGCGCCAGCTCGGCCGCATCCGCGCCGAGGTCGGCCTGCCGGTGCTGGCCGGGCTGTCGCGCAAGTCGATGATCGGCGCCGTCACCGGCCGTCCGGTCGAGGCGCGGGTGGCCGGCAGCATCGGCGGGGCATTGGCTGCGGTCGCGCATGGCGCTAGAATTGTGCGTGTGCATGATGTGGCAGAGACGGTCGATGCGCTGAAGGTATGGCGCGCCGGAACTGAAGCTTAGAGCGCCTAACAATTCCCCCGATGGCTGCGTTGCATCGTCTCGCCGTACTAGCGTACTGTCTTCGACGATGCGCCTTGCCCTTGGGGTTTTGTTAGGCGCTCTTAGTAGTTAAGATTAATAATTCACGATTGATTCGGAAAAGAGAACAAGAATGGCACGGAAATATTTCGGTACGGATGGCGTTCGCGGCCTGGTGGGAGAAGCACCGATTACGCCCGACTTCGTGATGCGCCTCGGCTACGCAGCGGGTACGGTGCTGGCCAAGGGCAGGAAATCGAGCAGCGGCCGCCCGGTGGTCCTGATCGGCAAGGACACCCGTATCTCGGGCTATATGCTGGAAGCCGCGCTGGAAGCGGGCTTCTCGGCCGCCGGCGTCGACGTGATGCTGGCAGGCCCAATGCCGACCCCGGCCATTGCCTACCTGACCCGCGCGCTGCGCCTGCAGGCGGGCGTCGTGATCTCGGCCTCGCACAATCCTTTCCAGGACAACGGCATCAAGTTCTTCTCCGAGCACGGCACCAAGCTGCCGGACGCGGTGGAACTGGAAATCGAAGGCGCGATCGATCAGCCGATGGGCTGCGTGCCTTCGGACAAGCTGGGCCGCGCGACCCGCCTGCGCGATGCCCAGGGCCGCTACATCGAATTCTGCAAGAGCACCTTCCCGAACGAGCTGGACTTGCGCGGCCTGAAGATCGTGGTCGACAGCGCCCACGGCGCGGCCTACAACATCGCGCCGCACGTGTTCCACGAACTCGGCGCCGAAGTCGTCTCGATCGGCGCCTCTCCTGACGGCCTCAACATCAACGCCGGCGTCGGCGCGACCGCGCCGAAAGCGCTGTCGGAAGCGGTGGTGGCCAACAAGGCCGACCTCGGCATCGCGCTGGACGGCGACGCCGACCGCCTGATCATGGTCGACGCCGGGGGCCGCGTCTACAACGGCGACGAGCTGCTGTACCTGATGGTGCGCGACCGCATGTCCACCGGCCCGGTGGCGGGCGCCGTCGGCACCCTGATGACCAATATGGCGCTGGAAGTCGCCTTCAAGCAGATGGGCGTGGGCTTCGCGCGCGCCAAGGTCGGCGACCGCTACGTGCTGGAAGTGATGCAGGAGCGCGGCTGGCTGTTCGGCGGCGAGAGCTCGGGCCACCTGCTGGCCCTGGACAAGCACACCACCGGCGACGGCATCGTGTCGGCGCTGCAGGTGCTGTCGGCGCTGGTGCGCAGCGGCAAGTCGCTGGCCGAATGCTGCAGCGAGCTCAAGCTGTATCCCCAGACCCTGATCAACAAGCGGGTCGCGCCGGGCTTCGACTGGACCAGCGACCAGGCCCTGGTGGCCGAGAAGGAAGCGGTTGAGCGTGAACTGGGCGATACCGGCCGCGTCCTGATCCGCGCCTCGGGCACCGAGCCCCTGATCCGCGTCATGGTCGAGGCCAAGGAAGCCGATGTGGCCGAATCCATGGCGCGCCGCATCGCGGACAAGCTGGCCGCCTGACAGCAGGCAAGGGTGCGCGATTTGACGCGCACCCGTTGCGGGAGTATGATCAATACCATATCGGAGTGTAGCGCAGCCCGGTAGCGCACCTGGTTTGGGACCAGGGGGTCCAAGGTTCGAATCCTTGTACTCCGACCATAGCTTCCCCTGCGGGCTGTCGTTCGACAGCCCGTTTCATTTCCGTCGGCCTGGCCTGGGCGCCTGCCGTCTTCATCTGCCCATAGCTCAGTTGGATAGAGCATCAGCCTTCTAAGCTGAGGGTCGCTGGTTCGAACCCAGCTGGGCAGGCCATCCCCGATCACGCGCTTGCGCAAACCGCTGCCGCGGCACTTTCACGAATGCCGCCCGCTGCAGTAAGATCACGGTCCCGGCGCCGTGTCGCCCGTTCCCGACCATTACTTTCGGATCTCAATGCTTTTCCTGACTGTTCCCTATGCCGAGAAGGATGAAGCGAAAGCGCTCGGCGCCCGCTGGAATCCCACCAAACGCCGCTGGTATGTCCCGGACGGCGTCGCCACTGATGCCTTCGCGAAATGGGCCGGGCAGGGCGCCGATGGCGCTGCCCCGGCCGCTGCGGCGGGGGCGGGAAAGCGCGTCGACAGCTACCAGGGCAAGACCGTGACCGGCACGCACTACGTCGCGCTCGACCACGACTGCAATCCTTTCGAGCCCTGCGCGCAATGTGCCGCGGCGCTGGCCGATACCGAATGGCAAAAGGCGCGCCTGCACCTTGCCGGGCTGGTCGCCAAACTCTAGCCGCCCTCTAGGATCGCAGAGGCAAGCGAACGCCGTCCACCGCGCTGCCGTGTTAACGTTCCGGCAGCGCAGGCCGTCCCGGGCTGCGCGTTTCCGGAGGCCGACCATGTCGTTCGCACGACTGTTCCAGCGTTGTATTCGTGTTTGCGTTCCATTGCCGATCCTGTTTGCAGCGCTGTGCGCCACGGTGTCCGTCGCCCACGCCGACGCGACCGCCACGCCGGCCCAGGGCGAGACCTTCACGCTGCAGCTGGCGGCGGACGCTGCTCCGGCGCAGGCTCTTGAGGCCGGCACGGGCACGGTGCAGTTCATCGGCACGGCCACGGTCATCATCCGCTTCCAGGGCTTCACGATCCTGACCGATCCGAATTTCCTGCACAAGGGCGACCACGTGCACCTCGGTTATGGCCTGACCTCGGAACGCAAGACCAACCCGGCCATCAAGTTCGAGGAATTGCCGCCAATCGACCTGGTCGTGCTGTCGCACTTCCATGGCGACCATTTCGACCAGCTGGTGCAGAAACGGCTCAAGCGTTCCACCCCGATCGTCACCACCAAGGAAGGCGGCGAACGGCTCAAGCGCCACGGGTTCACGCGCACCTTCGGACTGAGCAGTTGGGACCGGCTCGAGGTCAGCAAGGGTGATGCGCGCCTGCGCGTGACCGCCACCCCTGGCCGCCACGGACCGGCGGGCGTGGCGGTGCTGCTGCCCAAGGTGATGGGCTCGGTGCTGGATTTCGGCGCCGATCCGGCCGCACCCGACTACCGCATGTACATCAGCGGCGATACCCTGGTCTACGACGACATCCGCGCGATTCCGCAACGCTTCCCGAACATCGACCTGGCGCTGCTCCACCTGGGCGGGACCCGCATCCTCGGCGTGGTCAAGGTCACGATGGACGGCAAGGACGGGGTGCGCATGATGCAGGTGGTGCGGCCGAAGAAGACCGTGCCGATCCACTATAACGATTACGACGTGTTCAAATCGCCGCTCGAGGACTTCGCGCGCGAAGTCAAGGCGGCGGGACTGGAAAAGGACGTGGTCTACCTCGCCCACGGCGAGACGTATTCGTTCAGCCGGGTACAGCCTTAGCCGGCCGGGTCGGGAAGCAGATCTGCTCAATCGTGCGCACTCGCCATACTGCCGAGTAAACGCTATGATGCTAGCCTGACAATAATTGCTTCCAAGCCAGGCATGCCCCGAGCGCACGACTCCAGCCCGAACGATTCCCTGGCCCAGCGCGACCGGCGGCTCGTCACCGGCATCGCGGTATCGGCCTTGCTGCACGGCCTGCTGCTGTCGCTGCAGTTCGGGATCCCCGGTTTCGATGCCGGCTCGGGCGGGCCGATCCAGGTCACGCTGGCCCCGCCGGCGCCGGCGCCTCCACCCTTGCCGGCTCCCGTGGACCTGCCCGCATCGCCCCTGCCGCCGCTGCCGCCCGTGCCGGCGCCGTCCGCTGCGCCCGCCAGGGGCTTGCGCCTGGTCGACCCGCGCCCTCAGCGGGTCGAGCTGGCGCAAGCGGTACAGCCCAAACCTGCCGCCAGGCCGGTGCGGCGCCAGAAGCCGAAGCGCCGCGCCCCGGTGGCGGCGCCGGTGATCGCATCGCTGGCCCAGCCCGATGCACCCTTCGTCGTGGCGCCTCCGCCAGCCGAGATCGAACCCGACACCGTCCCGAGTGCCGTCAGCAGCGACGCCGACGCCCCGCCCGCGCCTGACGAGGTGGCCATCGCGGCGCGCGAGGACGAGCAGGCCAGCGAGGCCGAGCGCCAGCGCCAGGAAGAAGCGGACCGGGTCGCCGCGGCCGAAGCGCGCCAGCGCCGCGAAGCGGAGACCGCGCGCCTGCTGCGCGAAGAGCAGGAACTCGTGACCAGGCGCGAACGCGAAGCGCTGGCCCAGCGCGAAGCTGCCCTGCAGGCGGAAGAGCGGCAGCGGCTGGAACGGCAGCAGGCGGAGCAAAAATTCGCCGAACAGGAGCTGGCGGCACGCCAGCTTGCGCAGCAGCAGCTGGTCGAGCGCGAGCAGGCCGAGCAGCGCGCTGCCGAACAGCGCCAGGCCACCCAACTGGCGGCTGAGCGGCTGGCGGCCGAGCAGCAGGCGGCCGATCAGGCGCGCGTCGCCCGGCAGCAGCTGGAAGAGCGCCAGCGCGCCGAAGCCGAGCAGCAGCGCCTGGCCCAGCTGCGCGAGCGCGAAGAGGCGCTCGCGCGGCAGGCGGAGCAGCAGCGTGCGGCCGAGCGACTCGCCGCCGAACGCCTTGCGGCCGAGGAAATCGCGCGCCGCCAGGCCCAGGCGCAGGTCGAGGCGGAGGCGCGCCGGCGGGCCGAGGAACTCGCGCAGCGCCAGGCCGCCGAGGAGCAGGCGCGTCGCCTGGCAGAGGAGCGCCTGCAATCGGAACGGCTGGCGCGCGAACGTGCCGAAGAAGCGGGGCGGCGTGCCGCCGCCGAGCGGCTGCAGGCGGCCTCGGGCCCGGCCCTGGCGGGCAACGGCATGCCCGGGTCCGGCGCTGGCGGCCATGGAAGCGCGCCCGGCGACGGCGCGGGAGACCGCTCCGCAGGCGGCGCTCCGGGCAGCGCCACGGCCAGCCGGGCGCGCGAACTGCTGCGAGGCATCACGATCCCGAACGTGGCGCCGCCCCCGGCGCGGCCTTTCGGCGATGCCGCCGGATCGCGCCGGGCGCTGGCCGACGGTGCCGAGCGCGACGTGCCGCTGCGCCTCTACGTCGACAGCGTGCGCCAGAAGCTGGAACGCACGGCGGTCCTTGGCGGCGCCCAGTTTGCACGCAGCGAGGTCAGGATCGATCCCCTGGTCAGCCTGTCGCTGCGCAGCGACGGCAGCGTCGACGAGGTCACCATCGTGCGTTCGAGCGGCCGTGCCGACATGGACGATGCGGTACGCCGCTTCGTCCGGCTCAACGCCCGCTACTCCGCCTTCCCGCCGAATGTCGCGGCACGCTTCGACGTCATCGAAATCCGCCGCATCTGGCGCTTTGCCGACGGCTTGAAGTTACTCGAGGAATTACGCTGAACTGCGCCGCAGCCGCTGTTTGATCAACTACAAAGCCAAGCCTGATGGACACCGTACGCTGAACTGAACCGTTCAAGTAAGACGTCTATTTTTGATAGGCAACAATCATGGCTGCGATTTGTTCAGTTGCAATATCGGCTTGCCGGCTGCTCGTGCTGGCATATGCCCTTTTCCTTGTCCTGCCGGGCTGCACGACGGGCATCGGCTTTGCCGGTGGCGGCGGCAAGGATGGCGGCGGGGGCGACGCGCCGCCGACAGAACTGATCACCGAGAAGCTGATCGACAGCGAGCGGCGCGCGCTGGCCGAGCAGTCGCGGCAAGACCTGTCGCCGCTGATCGTGCCCAATCCCGCCCCGTACACCATCGGCCAGGGCGACATCCTGTCGATCGTCGTGTGGGACCACCCCGAGCTTGCCGGCGGCGGCATGACCGCTGCCACTGCCGCCAGCGACAGCGGCACCCCGGCGCCGAACGTGGTCCCGCCAGGCTTCGCCGTCGACCATATGGGCCGCATCCAGTTTCCCCTGATCGGCCTGCTGCACCTCGAGGGGCAGACCGAAGAGCAGGCCAGGGCGCTGCTGAGCAAAAAGCTGGCGCGCTACATCGCCCAGCCGAGCCTGACCCTGCGCGTCCAGTCCTACCGCAGCAAGCGGGTCTACATCGACGGTGAAGTCAAGGCGCCCGGCCTGCAGGCGATCAACGACATTCCCATGACCCTGGTCGAAGCGCTGAACCGCGCCGGCGGCATGCTGCCCAGCGCGGACCAGAGCCGCATCATGGTCGAACGCGGTCCGCGCCGCTACATGATCAACCTGCGCGACCTGGTGCAGAAGGGCGTCAACCCGGGCACCGTGCTGCTGAAACATGGCGACGTGGTGCGGGTGCACTCGCGCGACGAGAGCAAGGTCTTCGTTTCCGGCGAGGTGGTCACGCCGAAGGCGCTCACCATGCACAACGGCCGCCTCACCCTGAACGAGGCGCTCGGCGAGAGCGGCGGCGTCAGTCCCCTGAGCGGCGACGCGCGCCAGATCTATGTGGTGCGCAAGACGCCCGAGCGCACCCGCGTGTTCCAGCTAGACGCGCGCGTGAGCGGCGCCCTGGCGATGGCCGAATCCTTCGAGCTGCGGCCGAAGGACGTGGTGTACGTTGCCGCCTCGCCGCTGGCCAACTGGAACCGCCACCTGAGCCTGTTGTTCCCGGGGGCGCTGACCTCGGCGGTCGGCGTGACGACCCGGCCCTGAACACCAGCCTCCGAGCACCCGATCCCGAGCACCCGTTACCGAGCGAGGTCCGCCACCATGAGCAATCCTGCCGACGCCCATCCGCTGACCCACATTTCCCACAGCCCGCCCGTGCTGTCGGTGCCCTTCGACCCGCGGCCGCCCGAGCCCTTGCCGGAAGAACCGACCGTCGACCTGAAGGGCTATTTCAACACGCTGTACGACAGCCGCTGGCTGATCGGCAGCATCACGGCCTTCATCACCGTCGTCGCGGTGCTGTATGCGCTCGTCGCCAAGCCGGTGTACGAGGCCAACCTCATGATCCACGTCGAAGAGGAAAGCCCGAACGCGTCCAAGAACATCCTGAGCGAGGCTTCATCCCTGTTCGAGACCAAGAAGGCGGCCATCGCCGAGATGGAGCTGCTGCGCTCGCGCATGGTGGTGTCGCGCGCGGTCGACAACCTCCAGCTTTACATCGAAGTCCAGCCGAAATACTTCCCGGTGGCCGGCTTCTGGTTCGCAACCCAGAACGCGGGCAACCTGTCCAACCCCGGCCTGTTCGGCTATGGCGGCTACGTGTGGGGCGGCGAGAAGGCCGACGTCTCGGTGTTCGAGGTGCCCGAGTCCTGGCTCAACCGCGAATTCGTGCTGACCGCGCGCGCCGGCAATCGTTACCGCTTTTCCGGCGGCGGGCAGCGGCTGGCCTTCGACGGCACCGTGGGCCAGCGCTACCGGGTGCCGCTCCCCGACGGCCTGCTCGAGATCAAGGTGGACCGCCTGTATGCGAATCCCGGCGCACGCTTCCGCATCAAGCGCAAATCGCGCCTGGGGACCATCCAGGCCATCCAGAGTTCGATGGTGATCACCGAGCAGGGCAAGCAGTCGGGCGTCATCGAAGTCAAGCTGCAGGGCGAGAGCTCGGCGCGCATCAACAGCCTGCTGAGCGAGATCGGGCGCGAGTACATGCGCCAGAACCTGGCCCGCAAGACCGAGGAAGCCGAGAAGTCGCTGGCCTTCCTGAACCAGCAGCTGCCCATCCTCAAGCGCCAGCTGGAGCAGTCCGAAGACCGCTACAACCAGTTCCGCAATGCGCATGGCACCGTCGACCTGCGTGAGGAAGCACGCATGAGCCTGACGCAGGCGGCGGCGGCGCGCACGCGGCGCATGGAACTGATCCAGAAGAAGACCGAGCTGCTGTCACGCTTCACCGAAGACCACCCGGTGGTGGTGGCGATCAACCGCCAGCGCAAGGAAGTCGATGCCGAGATCGAGGCCATCGCCGGCCGCATCCGGACCTTGCCGGTGATGGAGCAGGACGAAGCGCGCCTGACGCGCGACATCAAGGTCAACACCGACCTCTACACGGCGCTGTCGAACACCGCGCAGCAGCTGCGCCTGATCTCGGTCGGGCGGGTCAGCAACGTGCGCCTGGTAGATGCCCCGATCGCGCCGGAGAAACCCATCAAGCCGAACCGGCCGCTGATCGTCGCGATGGCGGTCGTGACCGGGCTGTTCCTGGGCACCCTGATCGCCTTCACCCGCAAGGCCATGCGCGGCGGGATCGACGACCCGCAGAAGATCGAACGCATGCTGCGCGCGCGGGTCGTGTACGCCTCGATCCCGCACAGCGGTAACCAGGACAAGCTGATGCGCAAGTGCAAGCCCGACGGCGTGCTGCCGCTGCTGGCCCAGATCCTGCCGGAAGACCCGGCGGTCGAGAGCCTGCGCAGCTTCCGCGCGGCGCTGCAGTTCTCGATGCCGCACTTCAAGAACAACGTGGTCATGATGGCCGGCCCGACCCGCGACCTCGGCAAGTCCTTCATCGCCGCGAACTTCGCCGCCGTGATGGCGGCCAGCGGCAAGCGCGTGCTGCTGATCGACGCCGACATGCGCAACGGCCACCTGCACCGCTACTTCGGTGTGGAGCGCGGCAAGGGACTGTCGCGCGCGATTGCCGGCGGCGCCGGCGTGGACGAAGTCATCCACCGCAACGTGCTGGACCGGCTCGACTTCATCCCGACCGGCGAATTGCCGACCAACCGGGCCGAATTCCTCCTGCACCTCAATTTCGGCACTCTGCTGGAGACGGTCAGCCCGCAATACGACCTGGTGCTGATCGATCCGCCGCCTTTGCTCGCAGTGGCCGACGCCCTCATCATCGGGGCGCATGCGGGCGCCGTATTCCTGGTGACCCGCTCGGCGGTGACCACGGAAGGGCAGATCAACGAGTCGATCAAGCGCCTGAACCATGCGGGGATCTCGCCGCGGGGGGTGCTGTTCAACGACATGGCGCTCCGGCTGGGAGACTACCGTTCGCAGTATGGGGGCGGGCCGCAGCTGGCTTATGTCGCCTGAGCCGCCCTTGCGTGACGGGTGAATCGATGGGCCGGCGCAGGCTTGCTCATCGATTCGATCGGTCTGTAAGGCCAGGCGGTGCGCGCGCCTGAGGAGCGCCTGACAGAAGCTTCTACTTGCTTGTCGAGCAACACCTCCGCTTACTGCGCCTTAACGAACTGCTGCAACCGACCAGAAGCGGACCTGCGGCAAGCCAAAGCTTTCGTTTTCAAGGGCGTATGAATGCGACCATTCAATGAGCACACGGAAGTCTCAGTAACTAAAGATTCGAAAAATGAAGGGCCGATACCGTCAGCATGGCGGCCGACTTTAAAGAGCATCGTTGATGCCTTCGTTCGTCATGACTACCGTCTTGCAGATGGCGTTGCCGGAGTCGCTCCGGTATCCGAGAAGACCGCGACGCAGATTCGCACGTACATTCAAGAGTACGGCGCGGAGCTGGTTTCACTTCCACAAGAGTCGTGGGCGACATCGGTGTGTATCTGGATGGGCGATCATTGGGACGCCCTGATCGATCTCTGGACGGAAGAGGAGGGAAGTAGCGATCTCGTGTTACAGGTTCACGTATCAGAGGTGGGCAGTGAACCTCTTGTGACCGTCTACATGGTATACGTCCCCTGACACAAGTCCGGCCACGTGCGGTCCCTGACCGATATTTTGTTCGCGGCGCCGGCCAATTGACTTGCCTCCTGTGTAGCTTGGATAAGCCAGCGGAGCAAGTGTTTTCCCGTTGGGAGCGCCGTTCACGCATCCAACTTACCTGACCATCACTAAGCTTCCGTCCCTAGGGTCTCGTTGACGGCGCCGATACAGGCGACGGCGGAAGTCTTTCGCTGATGGGCGCGTTAGCCAGGCGCCAATCGCCATGGCGCTTGGCCCCCTGTATGTCGGCGATGGTCTTGCTGCGCCGATTACGCGACACCGGGTGCTGGCGCGCCTTTGCTGCCGGTAGAGCGGCAGCAAGCCGATCCGGGCGGCCGTCCGCTACGACCGCCCGCATGACGCCGCATCAGTCCGGAGATAGCGCGACGCGGACCGGCTTGGAGCGCGGCGTCAGCAGCCAGTTCTTCATGGCGTTGCGGATCCGGACGGTATGCCGTTCGAACAGCAGGTAGAACACGTAGGCCACCAGCACGACCATGCCGAGTACGAAGAAATACCACAGGAAATCCGTCGCGACATTCGGGTTGAGACCGTCGCGGCCGAGGTACTGGTGTCCCAGGTAGCGCATCAGGTCGATGACCGGGATATGGAGCACGTAGAGAGAGAACGAAAACTCCGAGAAGAACACCGCCACCCGGTTGGCCCGGGCATAGGCCGGCGCCGATGTGTCGACAGCTTGCTGGAGCGAGGCAAGCAGGAGCAGGAAGGGAATGCCGCAGATGATGTCCTGCACGAAGGAGCCGGGCACCAGGTCGTCATTGTTCCCGCGCAGCCGGTAATACACGAACAGCGCCAGGGTCAGCACCAGCAGCAGGCCGCGGCAGACCTGGCCGCAGTCGATGCGGATGCGCGAGAACGCGGCGCCGAGCAGCCATACGGCGAAGTACAGCGAGATCATGTCGCGCAGCGTCGACAGCAGCAGGACGAGGGCTGCTGCTGCGGCGGCCCGGCGCAGCACGCCGCCGCCGGCGAGCACCAGCAGCAGTAAGGGGAACTGGATGTAGTACCAGGTTTCGTGCGCCAGGCTCCACAGCGGATAATTCCCGCCGAAGTCGGGCACGGTGACCGTCTGCAGGCCGAACAGGTTGCCGGCAAACGCAGCCGCCGAAAACTCGTTGGCCGGGTCGAAGTCCATCGGTCCGGGCGCGGCGGCGCCGATGACCAGGCCGACGGCCAGGGTCAGCAGCAGGGTGGGGAGCAGGACGGTCCAGAGCCGGGTGAAGCGGTCGATCGCATAGTGGGCCAGGGCCTGCGGCTTGCCGAAGCGGTTCATCAGGCTGCCGCCTACCAGCCAGCCACTGATGAGGAAGAACACGACCACCGCCTGGTGCGCGAAACCGGTGAAGAAGGCCAGTCCCAGGTAGGCCAGGCTTGGGTCTTCCAGGGTGCGCAGGCCCGGATAGATTTCGGCGCGCAGGTGTGAAGCCGCGACCTGCAGGGCGGCAAGGCCGCGCAGTGCGGAGATCAACAGCGACTGCACCGCGTTCTCGCCCAAAGGCGCTCGTGCTTGCCAATGTATCGAGGGGAAGGAAATCATGTGTCTCTCCATTGGTAGAAAACTGCTAGCCGCATGTGTCCCAGGAATAGGGCTGCGTATTGCCGGACAACACCAGCGCGAGCCGGATCATCCAGTAACCGACATGCGCCGACTGCATCAGCGAGGCCGATGCGACGAAAACCGCTACTGCGCAAACCGCGGAGGCCGGGCCGGCAGCGGCGCCGTGCGGCCCGGCCTGGTGACCGGTTTGATGCCTGGCTTGATGCTCGGCCTGATGCTCGGCCTGATGCTCGGCCTGATACAAGGTGCCGACGCTGGCGCAGGCGCCGAGCAGCCAGCCGGTCGCCGCTTCCGCGACCGCATGTTCGTCTTGCCCCACCAGCACGACGGCCATTGCCAGTCCCAGTCCGAGGCCGGCGCCCGCGGCCGTCAGCGCAAGTCCGCGTCCGGCCGGGCGGCACAGCAGGTAGCCCAGCACCGGGTACACCGCCGTCACACCGGCGGCGTGACCGCTGAAGGCCTTGAAATCGAGCACGGCGATATCGAGGCCCCAGCCCAGGTAGGCGACCTTGCTGCCGCCGACCAGGGCCATGGCGCCGGTGTACAGCAGTGCCCAGGCGATCGCCCCACGCCAGGCACGGGCGGCCAGCAGCCAGGCGCCGGCCGCCGCGGCCAGCGGCAGGGTCAGCTCGAGGTCGCCGAGGTGCATCAACTGCATCGCAGGTTCGCCGTTCAGCGCACGACGGCCAGCAGCGTGTGCGCCAGGATGCGCACATCGCCCCAGAAACTGCGTTCCTTCACATAGCGCACGTAATAGTCCAGCTTGACCGGCAGCACGGCTTCGACATAGGCCCGCTCAGGATCGGCGGCACGCGCCAGGATCGCGTTCTCGTCCTTGTAGCGGATTGCGGCCCAGTCGGTAATGCCGGGCGCGACCGACAGCACCAGGCGCCGCTGCTCGGGCGGATAGCGGTCGACGTAGCGCGGCACCTCGGGGCGTGGACCGACCAGGCTCATGCTGCCCTGGACGACGTTCCATAGCTGGGGCAACTCGTCGAGCTTGTAATGGCGCAGGAAGCGGCCGGCGCGGGTGACGCGCGGGTCGGCACCGACCGTCAGCTGGGGCCCGTCTACCGTACGCTGCTGCATGGTGCGGAATTTATAGATCGTGAACAGGCGGCCGCAGCGCCCGACGCGTTGCTGGCGGTACAGCACCGGGCCCGGCGAATCGAGCCTGATCCAGAAGGCGATCAGCAGCAACACGGGCGCCAGCACGAGCAGGCCCGCTGACGCGCCCAGCAGGTCGAAGGCGCGCTTGCTCATGACAGCAGCTCGTGCAGCGCCGCGACCACGCGGTCCTGGTCCGAATCGAGCATCCGGGTGTACAGCGGCAGCGTGAGCATGGCCTCGAAGCTGGCTTCGGCGACCGGGAAGGCATCCGGATTCAGTCCGTAGCTGTCGCGCCAGTAGGGCTGGCGGTGCAGCGGAATGAAGTGCACGCTGGTGCCGATGCCGCGTTCGGCGAGTTCGCCGATCAGTTCGTCGCGGCCGATGCCGGCGCCTTTCTGGAGGCGGATCACGTACAGGTGCCAGGCATGGGTGCTGCCCAGTTCGGGACGGGCCGGCAACTGCAGGGGCAATTCGGCCAGGGCCTCGTCGTAGCGCTGCGCCAGCCAGCTGCGGCGCTGCTGGAAGCGGTCGATCTTGCGCAGTTGCTCGATGCCGATTGCGGACGCGATGTCGGTCAGGTTGTACTTGAAGCCGGCGGCGATGACCTCGTAGAACCAGGACGGCACGCGCGAGGTGTAGCGGTCGAAGGCGTCCCGGCTGATGCCGTGCAGGCGCATGGTGCGCATGCGCGCGGCCAGTTCGGCATCGCGGGTCACGACCATGCCGCCTTCGCCGGTGGTCATGGTCTTGTTCGCATAGAAGCTGAAGACGGTGATGTCGCTGCCGAGCGTGCCTACCAGCTTGCCGTCCAGCCTGGTAGGGAAGGCGTGGGCCGCATCGTCGATGACGCGCAGGCCGTGGCGGGCGGCCAGCGCCAGGATGGCGTCCATGTCGCAGGCCAGGCCGGCGTAATGGACCGGCATCACGGCCCGGGTGCGCGGGGTGATCGCGGCAGCAAGGGCGGCAGGCGAGATGTTCAGGGTGACCGGGTCGACGTCGACGAATACCGGCCGGGCACCGAGGTAGCGCACGACTTCGGCGGTGGCGGTGAAGGTCATGGTGGGGACGATGACTTCGTCGCCCGGCCCGATGCCGACGCATTCCAGCGCCAGGTGCAGGCCGGCGGTGGCGGAATTGACCGAGATCGCTTCCACGTCGCCGCCCAGGTAGGCGCGGAATTCCTGTTCGAAGTTGCGGGTGACCGGTCCGGTGGTGACCCAGCCGGAGCGCAGGCAGGCCGACACGGCACGGATCTCCTCGTCGCCGATGTCGGGCAGCGCAAAGGGCAGGAAGCGTGGTGGGATGTCGTCAATTGGGTCAGTGCTCGGCTTTGCTGCGGCCAGTGCCTGTTCAGCCATGAGAAACCTCGTGTGCGAAAGTGGTCAGGAAACGTTGTCCGAGGACGGGATAGGTGAGCTTGGCCAGCGCGTAGGCGCGCCCGCGCTCGCCCAGCGCGCGCCGTTCACTCCTGGACATGCCCAGCAGTGCGGCCAGCCCATGGGCAAGGGCGGGCGGGTCTTCGGGTGTCACGGTCAGGCCGCAAGCGGCCTCGCGCACCGGGTCGTTGCCGGCTTCGACCGCGTGCAGCACCGGGCAGGCCCCCATCATGTAGTCGATCAGCTTGTTCGGCGCGATGCCGAAGCGGTACAGCGGCTGGCGCTGCCAGCCGAGGTAGGCGATGTCGAGCTGCGCCATCAGGGCCGGGATCTGCGCCTTCGGGATCGGTGGTGCGAAATGCAGGTGCGCGAGCCCCAATTCACGGGAACGCCGTTCGAGCCGCGCTTTCTCGGGGCCGTCGCCCACCAGCACGAAGGCCAGCGGCTGGTCCCGCATGAGCGCGGCCGCGTCGAGCAGGGTGTCGAGCGCATTGGCCAGGCCGTGGCTGCCGGCATAGCCGACCACCGTGCGTCCCTGGGCCCGCAGGCCGGCCAGCAGGGCGTCGAGCGCCTCCGGCAGCGCCGGCGGCGCCGCCAGCCACTCGTCCGGATCGGTCCCGTTCGGGATCAGGTGCAGCTTGTGCGGCGCCATGCCGCGCGCCTCGAGGTGTTCGCGCACCTTGGGCAGGATCGAGACGATGGTGTCGGCGTGGCGGCAGGCGTAGTCTTCGGCTGACTGCAGCAGCCGGATGAAAGGATGGTGACGTGAGAAGCCGCCCAGTTCCATCGGCGACAGCGGCCACAGGTCGTGCACTTCGTGCAGCAGGCGGGCCCCGGCCAGGCCTGCGATCCGGTGTGCCGGCCAGATGTCGAGCGGGTAGGTGCTGGAGGCGATGACGACCTGCGGCGCGACCTCGAGCGCCAGCGCGCGTGCTTCGCGCCACAGGCGCAGGACGAAGGACGCCATGTTGCGGACCCGCGCCAGGCCGTTGCCGCGGTAGGGCGGCGTGGCGAACCAGGTGTAGTCGATGCCGTCGATGGTCTCGTCGCGCCGCGTGCGTCCGGCCATCTCGGGCCCACGGGCACGCACGTGGGCATGGCTGGCCGCGACGATCCGCACCCGGTGCCCGCGCCGCACCCATTCGCGTGCCAGGTAGTAGGGCCGGTATTCCATGCCGTGGTGAACCGAGCCGGCATAGTGATTGATCAGGAGGATGTTCATGGCCATATTCGTGTCGTGTCTGCCTTGTGGGCGCCTGTGTGCCTCAGGCGCGCCATGCGACTTCTTCGACCAGGCGGCGCACGTTGAAGCGCGTGCTTTCGACCCAGTTGGTTTCCCACTGCACCGGATGGGTCAGCAGGCAGATGTGCTGGTACTTCCCCAGCGCCTCGAAGGGCGACAACGGGTAGTAGTAGACCGGATGCTTGCGGTCGCTGATGTAGACGTCGAAGCAGCGCAGCAGTTCGGCATCGTAGGATTCGCATTCGATCCCGCAGCGCTTGCGCAGGGCCTCGTCGCGCAGCAGCTCGTGGTTGATGACCTTCAGGCGGCGGTTGGCGAAGTCGCCATGGCTTGCCACTGTGGTGATGGGAAAGCCCAGGCGTTCGACGATCTGGCCGACGTTGCGCGCGAACAGTTCGCGGATCTCGGGAAAGCGCTGGCGTACGGCATCGGCGCAACGCAGGCGATGCCGTTTGGCGAAGTCGGCCACCTCTTCGTAGTGATAGCTGGCTTCGCTGCCGGCGGCTTCGATGTCGCGCATGAAGCCGTAGTCGAGGGTACACAGGCGGAAGTAATAACTTGCGTGTACGCCATGGCGCGACTCGATGGCGAACATCTTCTTGGCGGTGCGCAGGTCGCTGTCGATGTCATGCCGGTGTACGAAGCTGCGCCCGGTCGGGGTACCGGGCGGGCTGCCCGCGCCATGGACCTGGCGGAAGAATTCGCGCACCGACAGCTGGGCGTAGCCTGCGGCGGCCACCTCGCGCACCAGGGCATCGTATTCGCCCAGCCGGCTCGGCATCAGGTAATCGGCATACACACGGTTGAGCATGGCGTTCATTGCAGGCTGTAGCTGGCGCGATAGGGGCGGAAACCCAGGATGGTCTTGAAATGGCGGAGTCCCGGCTGGGCACCGAAAAAGGTGTCGTACATGACGTAGCGGACTTGGCCGGCATCGATCAGCCGGCAAACCGCCTCGCTCAGCAGCAGGTGCATGATGCCGTCGTTATTGCGGATTCCCATCATTTGGGAAAAGGAGGCGAAATTTCCGTAAATTCCCAGCGTCGCATAAGCGACGAGCTTGCCTTCCGGATTCAATACTCCCCAATAGATAAAATGTTTTTGTTGGTTGAAACTTTCCTGCTTCGCCAGGTATTTCTCGTCCATTTTCCGGCCCTGGCGGACATCGAGGCTGGTGTTAATCTCGTGGATATCATCGACATGGTTATTCCGGTCGATTTCGCGCACGACATATCCGCGGCTGCGGGCCCGTTTGGCATGGTAGCCACCCTGGTTCTTGCCCTTGATGTGTTCGAGGTAGGCTTCGCGCGTCGGATATTCCGACAGGTCGATCAGGGCAGCGCCGAGGGTCTTGTGCCGGATGATCTTGAATCGGGGATGCGGTTTCGTGTAGGCGCGATAGGTCGCCTTGATATCGACCGGATCGATTTGTTGCGAGAAATGAAGCCGGGCACGCGGCAATTTCATTACCTCTAGAAACGTATTGTAATGTTGCAAGAACATGCTGGGTCTCATATTTCTTTGATAACTAAACAATACGGCCGATGGCGCTGGTTCTTCTTGAACTAACGTAAATCCCGGTCTTCAAAATCAATCGATCGGACGGATTGAATGCGCGGGCAAGCCGGGCTTGCCGAAAAACCTTTTTCGATATGGCCGGGGCGCCAGCAAGTCTGCGTAAAACGCAATTAATTTATCGGCTTCGTTTTCCCAGTTATAGCGTTCGAGGACGGCACGGCGGCCATTCGCGCCCATCTCGCGCGCCTGCTGCGGATGGCTGGCCAGGTGGTCGATGGCGGCGGCGATCGCGGCCGGGTCGTGCGGGTCGACACAGAGGCCGCAACGGCTGCCTTCGACGATGTCGCGCCAGAGGGGAAAGTCTGAAGCGATCACAGGAATGCCGGCAGCCATGTATTCGAACATCTTGACCGGCAGGGCTTCGCGGTAGCTGGCGGTCGGGTGCAGCGTGACCAGGCCCAGGAAGGCGCGCGCCATCACCCCGGCCACACCCCCGCGGTCGAGGTGGCCGAGTGCATCGACCCGGCGCCAGCCCGGAAGGCACCGGACCTCCGCTTCCAGTTCGGGCTCGGCGAAGCTGCCGGCCAGCGCCAGCCGCGCCGGCGAGCGCAGCAGCGCGCATGCCTGCACCAGTTCGCGTACGCCGCGGATCGCCGAGATGCTGCCCACGTAGCAGAAGCTGTTGCGTGTTTCCGAGGCCGTCCGCGTGGCAGCAGCGCTTGCGGCCGCTGCGAATTCCTCGGCGCGCGGATAGTTGTTGACGTCCACTGTCAGGGGATTGTGGGTGGACAGCCGGTCGCGGATCAGCGGCGTGGCCGCCAGCACTCCGTCGAAACGGCGCAAGGCGGCGCGTTCGAGCTGGACGAAGGCGCGTGACAGCAGGCGCGCGCTGTGCGGCGACAGGTAAGGCTTGTCGAGCAGCTGGGAAGGCACGTCCTCGTGGGCGTCGAACACCACTTTGCGGCCGCCAAAGGCGAGCCGGAGGCCGACCGGGATCAGCTCGGGGTCGTGCAGATGGTAGACGTCGGCATCGAGTGCCAGGGCCGCACGGCCGACCCGCCAGGTGCTGCGCAGCATGCGTTCGCGCCGGCCGGACGGGCATCCGACGTCGACGATCCGGATGCCGTCGCGGCAGGCGTCGCCGAGGCCGTCCGCCACCACGAGGGCGAGCTCATGCCCGTGGCTGGCGAGGCTGCGGCACTGCTTCACGAAAATCCGGGTATCGAAGCGCGGATGTGCCGAGCTCAGGTGCACGATGCGGGCCATGTTTCCTCTCGTAGGAGTAACGCGCGCAGGCGCCGAGGGTGGCGCTGAGCAGCATGTCGGTGAAATAGTGGGACGTCAGCAGCAGCAGGACGGTGACGCAGGCAAACGCGAAAGCGCACATGAACAGGCCGCGTGCGCGGGCGGCGAAATACTCGTGGAAGAACATCGGCGTGATCGGCACGATCGCCAGCGCCGCCAGGTAGACCATGCCGAACAGGCCGAGGTCGACCCAGGCCGACAGCACGTTGTGCGAGTAGTAGCCCGGCTTGTAGCTGGCATAGTCGCCGAACAGCGGATGCGCGGCCACGGTCTGCCAGGCATGCACGGTCAGTTGCTGGCGCTTGTTGGCCGAGGTCGAATGCGACAGGTCGAGCAGCTCGAGGATGCGGTTGGAGGGCAGGGAGGCCAGGATCTGGTCGAAGTACATGGCCAGCAGCGCCCCCAGCATGACGGCGGCCAGCAGGAAGTAGAGCTTGTGGCGCGAATAGTAGAACTCGACCAGCGGGATTGCGAACATCAGGGCCGCGAACTCGCTGCGCGCCGTGTTGACGAACAGGGTGGCGGCCCCCAGCGCATGCAGGACCAGGCGCAGCGGCAGGCTGCGGGTAAAACAGACCACCGCCAGGTAAGTAAACAGGTAGGAGCGCGAAAATCCCTGGTAGGTAGCGAGCGCGTCGGCGTCCTTGGCGATCCCCAGCGCGCCCAGGTAGAACACGCCGTCGACCGAGTTCGCGAAGGCGATCGAGGACATCGCAGCCAGGCTGAGCAGCCCGACGACCCGGAAGCGCCGGCCTTCGAAGTCGATGAAGCTGAACTGGATGAAGACGAGCACCATGAACAGGACACCCAGGATGTGATTCGTCACGATGGCGCGGTTCGCGCCGGCGGCAGCGTTGACCACGACGACGGTCAGGAAGTAGGCGAAGAACAGGCCGTAGTGGAGGTCCACCATCGTCAGCCGGCGCCGGTCGCGCCGCATGCGCGACAGGTAGATCAGGCACATCGGGGCGGCGAACAGCACCGCGACCGGCGCGAAATAGCCACCCAGGAAGGCACCGGTCATCCCGGTGCCGAGCAGGGTGTGGTAGAAGAAGAAGCCGGGGAAGAGCGCAAAAAAGCAGCCGATCAGCACCAGCTGGTCGCGCCGCTCCCACCCGCGCAGTTCCCCTCCGCCCTTGCGCAGCGTCTTCATGCAGCCGCCAGCAGGTTGCGCGAGCACTGCCAGGACATGTGCAGGTAGATCAGGTAGAGGCAGCAATACCCGATCACGTAGCACAACACGTTCTGCGCCACGCTGCCAGGCGCCAGGAAGGCGCCGAAAGTCATGGCGAACAGCGCGACCTGCCACCACAGGTCGGCCTTCTGGCGCCCGGCGACGAAGAACACGTAGCTGAGCGGACTGGCGACGAAGTTCAGCAGGAACAGCGGGGCCATCAATTGGGCCAGCTCGCCGGAGGCGCGCCAGTTGGCACCGAATACCCAGGCGAACAGCTGCGGGGCGAACAGCAGCAGGAGCAGGGCCGGGCCGGCGCCGAGCGCCATCAAGGCCTTGAAGGTATGGCGGTAGGCACGGGCGCAATTGCCGTGTTCCTCGAATTCGCGTACGGATTCGCGCTTGAACACTTCCAGCACGGAAGCGGCGAGCAGCGAGACCGGGGCCGACAGCACGCGCTGGGTCAACGCGAACAGGCCGGCGGCCAGCGCGCCGTGGCGCATGCCGATCAGGAACAAGGGCAGCTGGCTGACCATGCCGTTGAGCAGGTTGGATGGCAGCGAGTAGCGCCAGAATTTCTGGTGCCGCAGCAGGTGGGCGCGCTGTTCGGCGTCGAGACGCCAGCCGATCGGCGCGCTGGGCGGGCGCAGCAGCATGCGCGCGGTGGCGAAGCCGGCGGCCGTCCCGAACAGGTGCCCGAGCACCAGGCCGACGCCGCCCAGGCCAGCATGCAGCAGGGCCAGCTGGGTGGCGACGATGATGGCGGCGGTGGTGACCTTGGCGCGCGCCGCCTTGCCGAAGGCATTGTGCGAGGTGGCGAAGGCCAGCATGGTCTGCATGCAGGCGGTGAGCCAGGTGGCGGCGCCGATGCTCAGCAGGGCGGTCCAGGGCAGCCGCGCAGCGGCATCGATGCCCGCCAGCCGCGCCCCGGCGGCCAGCAGGGTCAGCGCCAGGGCGGTGACGCTGCTGCTGTAGAACACGACCCGGAAGCAGGCGCGCTGCCGCTCCGGCTCATGGTCGAGGATCATCGCGGCTTCCATGCGCAGGGTGGCGCCGATTGCCGCGACCGCGACGATGCCGAGCCAGACGCTGTAGGCGCCCAGCTCGCCGGGGGTGCACATCCGGGTCAGGAGCGGCGCGGCCAGCAGCGGCAGAGCCTGGGCGCCAATGGCCCCGCCCAGCACCGTGGCCACGTTACGCCAGAACGGCGGCACCGGCATCGAGCGCAGCCTCATGCCGCCAAGCTCATGCCGCCTTGCCGGCCTGGACGGACGCCCGGAGCGCCTCGCCGAGGGCCTGCACCACGCGCTGCGCGCTCGGGCGGTCGAGGTAGGGACCCATCGGCAGACTCAGCACCTCGTGGGCCAGGCTGGCGGCCACCGGGCAGCCACCTAGGCTGGCCCAGTGCGCGTAGGCGGGCTGCTGGTCGATCGGCACCGGATAGTGGACCGCGGTCGGGATGCCGGCCGCCTGCAGGGCTTCCTGCAGCCGTTCGCGCTGCGGGACCAGTACCGTGTACTGGGCGTAGACGCTGCTGCGGTCCGGCCGGCAGCCGACCGGCTCGAGCAGGTCGCCAAGCATGCTGCCGAGCAGGTCATCGTAGCAGGCTGCGGCGCGCTGGCGCTGCTCGATCTCCCATTCGAAGCGGTCGAGCTTGGCCAGCACGACCGCGCATTGCAGGGTATCCATGCGTCCGCCCACGCCGACGCGGGTGTGCACGTAGCGGCGCGACTGGCCGTGCACGCGGATTTCGCGCATGGCTTTGGCGAGGCTGTCGTCGCTGGTGAAGAGCGCGCCGCCGTCGCCGTAGCAGCCGAGCGGCTTGCTGGGGAAGAAACTGGTACAGCCGATGGTGGACAGGTTGCAGCTCGGGCGGCCGCGGTAGGTGGCGCCGAAGCTCTGGGCGGCATCTTCGATTACCGCCAGGCCATGGCGCTCTGCGATGGCGTTGATCTCGTCCATGTCGGCCGGCTGGCCATACAGCGACACCGGAATGATGGCGCGGGTGCGCGGGGTGATGCGCGCCTCGAGCAGGCGGTGGTCGAGGTTGCAGGTGCCGGCCTCGACGTCGACGAACACCGGCGTGGCGCCCAGCAGCACGATTGCCTCGGCGGTCGCGATGAAGGAGAAGGGCGTGGTGATGACTTCGTCGCCGGGCTGGACGCCGAGCGCCATCAGCGCGATGATCAGCGCCTCGGTGCCGGACGAGACCGTGATGCAGTGGTGCGCGCCGGTGAAGGCGGCCAGCCGGCCTTCCAGTTCGGCCACCTCGGGCCCCATGATGTACTGGCCGTGGTCGAGGACGGTCTGGATCCTTGTGTTGATCAGTTCGCGGGATGCGAGGTATTGCGACTTGAGGTCGATGAAATCCATGGGGTCCTCGTCAGGGTTGGGGGGCAGCGCGTTCGAGATGGCAGGCGCCGTCATGCAGCACGTACAGGTCGCCGGTGTGGGGGCAGCGCGCTTCGCCATCGAGCTTGCCCTCGGTGTCGGCGCCGGGCAGCGGAAGCGCGAGGCGTTCGCCGAAGCGGCTGATCCAGCCGATCTGGCGTGCCGGGACCCCGGCCACCAGCGCGAAGGGCGGGACGTCGCGGTTGACGACGGCGCCGGCCGCCACGAAGGCGTACTCGCCGACGGTCACGCCGCACACGATGGTGGCGTTGGCGCCGATGGTGGCGCCGCGCCGCACCAGGGTGCGCCGGTATTCGTGCTTGCGCATCACCGCCGCGCGCGGGTTGTAGACGTTGGTGAACACCATGCTCGGACCGCAGAACACCTCGTCTTCGAGCGTGACGGCGTCGTAGATCGAGACATTGTTCTGGACCTTGCATTGGTTGCCGAGGACGACGTCGTTGCCGACATAGACGTTCTGGCCCAGCGAGCAGTCCTCGCCGATGCGGGCGCCGGCGCAGACGTGGGCGAAGTGCCAGACCCGGGTGCCGTCGCCGAGGGCGGCGCCGTGGTCGACGATGGCGCTGGAGTGGATGACGATGGCCATGTTCAATACTCCAGCGGCAGCGCGATGCGCTTGCCGTCGCGCGCCGAGCGGTAGGCGGCGACCAGCACCTCGAGCGACTTGAGGCCTTCGCGCCCGTCGGTCTCCGGCTCGGCCTCGCCGCGCAGCACCTTGATCACGTTGTCGTAGTAGAGCGGGTGGCCGAAGCCGTAGACCGAGGTGGTCTGGTAGCTGGCTTCCTTGACGTGTTCGTCGTCGGGATCGGGTTTGGCGAATTCCCACTGCTGCACTTCGTTGACGGCGACGCCGCCGATGCGCACGCTGCCGTGCTCGCCCAGGATGGTGATCGAGCCTTCCATGTTGCGCGGGTAGGTCAGCATGGTGACGTTCATGGAGCCCAGCGCGCCGTTGCGCCAGCGCAGGCTGATGACGCCGGTGTCCTCGACCTCGATGTCGCGCGCCAGGGTGGCGGTATAGGCCTGCAGGCTTTCCACCGGACCGACGATCCAGTCGATCAGGTCGACATAGTGGCTGGCCTGGTTCATGAAGGCGCCGCCGTCGAATTCCCAGGTGCCGCGCCACTTGGCGCTGTTGTAGTACTCGTCGGGGCGGGTCCAGAACACGTTCAGGTTGACCATGTAGATGCGCCCGAAGCGCTTCTTCTCGACCGCACTCTTGAGCAGCTGCAGGGTGGCGTTGCGGCGGTTCTGCTTGACGACGAACAGGTGCCGGCCTGCCGCATCGGCCGCGGCCACCATGGCCTTGCCGTCTTCCCAGCGCGTTGCCATCGGTTTTTCGGTGACGACGTGGTGTCCGGCGCGCGAGATCTGGATCGCCTGCTGCGGGTGCAGCCCGGACGGCGTGCACAGCACGAAGGCGTCGGCTTCGCACTCGGCCAGCATACGGTCGAGGCTGCGCCAGGCGCGCGCCCCGGTGGCGCCGGCGGCACTGTCGAGCGCGCGCGGGTCGATGTCGCAGACCCCGACCAGCTCGCAGCGGTCGTGGTGTTCGCGGATGGCATTCATGTGGTTCTTCGCAATGCGGCCGCAGCCGACCAGGGCGAAGCGGATCTTGCGGTCGGTGATGGCAGGGGGGTAGGAACGCATCTTGTTCTCCGGGTGTCGGGCGCTTGTTGGTCGGTAGGTCGGGCTCAGGCCTTGACGACGTTCGGCAGGCGTTCGGTGTAGACGCCGCGGGTGTCGACGATCAGGTTGGCGTATTGGCGCACCAGTTCGTAGTCGAAGGCGCTGTGCGCGGTGGCCAGCAGCACCACGTCGTAGGACGCGATGAGGTTCGGGGTGAGCGGCACGCTGGACAGCTCGAAGCGGTGTTCACGCATGCGCGGGAAGACCGGCACGTGCGGGTCGGAGTAGTCGACGGTGGCGCCCTTGCGGCGCAGGATCTCCATCAGGGCCACCGAGGGCGATTCGCGCATGTCCTCGACGTCCTTCTTGTAGGCAATCCCGAGCACCAGCACGCGGCTGCCCATGATCGAGCGGCCGCGCTCGTTGAGCGCATCGGCCACCTTGCCGATCACCCAGTGCGGCATGTCGCTGTTGATCTCGCCGGCCAGCTCGATGAAGCGGGTATGTACGCCGTACTCACGCGCCTTCCAGGTGAGGTAGAAGGGGTCGATCGGGATGCAGTGGCCGCCCAGGCCCGGCCCAGGGTAGTAGGGCGTGAAGCCGAAAGGCTTGGTGGCGGCCGCCCGGATCACCTCGTGGATGTCGATGCCCATGCGGTCGGCGATGATCTTCATTTCGTTGACCAGGCCGATGTTGACGGCGCGGTGGATGTTCTCGAGCAGCTTGGTGAGTTCGGCGGCGCGCGTGGAGCTGACCGGCACCACGCGGTCCACCGCGGCCCGGTACAGGGCCAGACCGGCCTCGAGACAGGCGGGGGTGCTGCCGCCGCAGACCTTGGGGATGGTGCGGGTCTGGAAGTGCGGGTTGCCCGGGTCTTCGCGCTCGGGCGAGAACACCAGGAACAGGTCGCGTCCCACGGTGAAGCCGCGCGACTCCAGACGCGGGCGCAGTTCTTCTTCGGTGGTGCCGGGATAGGTGGTGCTCTCCAGCGACACCACCTGGCCTTCGCGCACATAGGGCAGCAGGGCGCTGACGGTGCCCAGCACATAGGACAGGTCGGGCTCGCGGAAGGCGTTCAGCGGCGTCGGCACGCAGATGATCAGGGCGTCCGCCTCGCCGGCGCGGGTGAAGTCGGCGGTGGCTTCGAAGCCGAGTTCGCGCGCCGAGCAGATCGCATTGGCGTCGATGTGCTTGATGTAGCTCTCCCCGCGGTTCAGTCGCTCGACCTTGTCGGTGTCGATGTCGATGCCGAGCACCTTGAAGCCTTGGGCCGCGTAGCAGAGGGTCAGCGGCAGGCCGACGTAGCCAAGTCCGACGATGCCGATGACGGCAGTGCGGTCCTGCAGCTTGTCCAGCAGCTGCTCAAGGTGAGGGGAGATGTTCTCGTCGCGCATGTGTTTCCTCGTCGGTCAGTGGCAGTGGTGAAGGGTGTGAATGCGGGGCTGCGCGGATCTAGATCCGGAACGGCACGAATTTCTTGATCAGGCTCGGGCCCTGGGTGTCGGCCACCAGGGGCGGCGGCGCCAGCGGCGAGGTCGGCACGTACTCGGCGACGATGGCCTTGACCATCGATTCGATGGTGCCGCGCTCGTGGGTCTCGCAGGCCATCATCAGGCAGGTGATGCAGGTCTCCAGTACGCTGGGACGCAGCGCGCTTTCCTTCATGCGCATGATGCGCGGGTGCTCGCTCGGGAAAACGGTGCCGTCGGTCAGCAATTCCTCGTGCAGCTTCTCGCCGGGGAACAGGCCGACGAACTGGATCTCGATGTCGCCGCGCGGGTTCTGCGGCGTGCGCTCGGTCAGGCCGGACATGGCGATCATGGTGCGTGCGAGGTCGACGATCTTGACCGGTTCGCCCATGTCGAGCACGAACACGTCGCCGCCCTTGGCCATGGCGCCGGCCTGGATCACGAGCTGGGACGCTTCGGCGATCAGCATGAAGTAGCGCGACACTTCCGGATGGGTGATGGTCATCGGCCCGCCGCGCGCGATCTGGCGCTGGAACAGCGGAATCACCGAGCCCGACGAGCCGAGCACGTTGCCGAAGCGGACCATGCAGAAGGTCGTGTGGGCGCCGTGGCGCACCGCGGCCGCCTGGAAGATCAGCTCGGCGATGCGTTTGCTGGCGCCCATGATGTTGGTCGGGCGTACCGCCTTGTCGCTCGAGATCAGCACGCAGGTCTCGACCTGGTGGCGGGCGGCGGCGCTGGCCACCACCTGTGCGCCCAGCACGTTGTTGCGCAGGCCCTCCACGATGTTGGCCTCGACCAGGGGCACGTGTTTATAGGCGGCCGCGTGGTAGATCGTGTTGACCTTGCCGTCGCGCAGGACGCGGTCGATCAGGTCATTGTTGCAGACCGAGCCCAGGTGGGCATGGATGGCCAGGCCGGGGAAGCGCGCGGTCAGTTCCTGGCGCACCGTATAGAGCGCGTACTCGGAGTGGTCGATCAGGTGCAGCTCTGCCGGGGTGAGGGTGACGATCTGGCGGCACAGCTCGCTGCCGATCGAGCCTCCGGCGCCGGTGACGAGCACGCTCTTGCCGCGCACGCAGCGGGCGAACAGGTCGAGCCGCGGCGGCACCGGCGGGCGCCCGAGCAGGTCTTCGAACTTGAGCTCGCGGATTGAATCGCGCGCCGGTGGACGGTCATCGGCCAGGTCGACCAGGCGGCTCAGGATCTTGACCGGCACGCCGGCCTGGCCCAGGCGTTGCATGATGTCGCGCAGGCGCTCCGGCGACACCGAGGGCAGGGCGATCACGATGGTGCGGATGCCCTGGGCCGCGACCAGTTCGGCCAGGCGCGTGGTATTGAACACGCGCAGGCCGGCGATGGTGCGCTCGTTCAGGGCGCGCTTGTCGTCGAAGAAGCAGACCGGGCGGTATTCGTCGCTGTGCCGCATCGCCTGCACCAGGCGCGCCCCGGCATCGCCGGCGCCGTAGACGGCGACCGCGTCGGAACTGCCGGCGCGCCGCCCGCCGTAGGCGCGCAACAGGTTGCGCAATCCGATGCGGGAAATGACGACATACGAGAAAACCACGAACCAGTAAATGGCGAGCGCGCTGCGTGGAAAACGCGGCTCGTTCATGATGATTAATATGACATAGACGCAGAGAATGGCGAATGCAAGCGCGGCGCCGGTAAAACTCAATAAGCGCTGGTCGATAAAGCGGATAACGGCCCGGTATAAATCGGAAATGGAAAATGCGGCGATCGTGACGATGGCTACCAGCGCATAAGAAGCCGGCCCGAAATTCTTCGCAAGCTGTAAATCGCCGCCCCGCAATATCATCGCGATCAGGAAGCATGCCGGTAATGCCAGCAGGTCGACGCCCACCATCAGGGCGATTTTGCTGGTCCGGCTCATCGACACCATCCGTACGCAAAGCTGGCTGAAAAGATCGGAGCTGAAATTGGACATGGCAATCCGCTGCGGGTTAATAATGCATTGAAAAAGCGAGAACGCGGGTTCGAGCGCAACGATACATAAGGCGAGATAATCCTTGTCCTTATCCAGAAATTATCTGGAACATATATCCAGAAGACGGGAAGGAAGTTTTGTAAATTTATTATCTGGCGACCACTACTTACGGAGTTTGACCTGACTCAACGGCGGCAAGTGAATTAATTAGAAACCGCCTAAAAATAATAATAGGAAATGAAAATAGGAAATAAATCGCCTATTTAATTTCCATTGATTATTTAATTGATGAGCGGAACTGATGAGCAGGACGCGGCCGTGCCCGGGGGGATAAAAGAGCGGGGAGCTCGACTCGAGTCGAACCAAATGTAAGCTGAAGTGTCCAAATGTGATGATGGAAATCACAATCGGGATCGGACAGGCCGCGAGGCTGGTGGGGGCCACGGTGACGCTGCAGCGCTGGGACCGGGAGGAGCGGCTCGTCCCGGTAGCACGCACCGCCAGCAACCGGCGCCGCTACACCGAGCACCAGCTGCGCGTGGCAATGGAAAGCGACCATGTTGCTGGCACACCGGATCAGGATTGACGCGAGCACAGCCCAACGCGACTATTTCGCGCGTGCGGCCGGCACCGCCCGCCGCGTCTGGAATTGGGCCTTGGCCGAATGGCAGCGCCAGACCGCGCTGGGCTTGTCGCCGAACGCGATGGCGCTCAAGAAGCAGTTCAACCGCATCAAGTACAGCGATCCGGCCTGGCTCGATGCCGACGGCCAGCCCTGGCTGCGCACCATTCACCGCGATGCCCACGCGCAGCCTTTCGCCAACCTGGCCAGGGCATGGAGGCGCTACTTCGATCAGCGCCGCGCGGGCCAGCATGCCCACCCGCCGCGCTTCAAGAAGAAAGGCCGGTGTGTCGACAGCTTCTACCTCGCGAACGACAAATTCCGCCTGGATGGGATGAGCGCCGTGCTTCCCAAGCTCGGCCGGGTGGCGCTGCGCGAGGCGCTGCGCTGGCCGGGCAGGATACTGGGCGCAAGCGTCGCGCGCGAGGCGGGGTACTGGTTTCTTACTGTCCAGGTCGACGTTCCGGAGCAGGAGGCGCGACGGTCCCGGACCGGGGATGGGGTCACCGGCGTCGACCTGGGCGTGAGCAGCGCCGCGACCCTGTCGAGCGGCGAGAAGATCGCCGCGCCGCGCCCCTTGAAGGCAGCGCTGCGCCGGGTGCGCATCCGCAATCGCCGCCTGTCGCGCAAGCTGGAGAGTGCCAAACTTGCCGCCGGGATCACAGGCCGGATCCCGAAGGGCACGCGCTTGCCGGTATCGAACAACCGGACCGGGGCAAGCAAGGCACTGGCGCGCCTGCACGCCCGCATCGCGCGGGTGCGCCACGATTTCCTCCACAAGCTCACCACCCGACTCTGCCGCGAAAACCAAGCGGTCGTGATCGAGGACCTGAACGTGAAGGGCATGCTGGCCAACGTGCGCCTGTCGCGCGCGATTGCCGACGTCGGTTTCTACGAAATCCGGCGCCAGCTGCAGTACAAGGCGCTGCGCTACCGCACGGAGCTGGTGCTGGCGGACCGCTGGTATCCGTCGAGCAAGCTGTGTTCCAGGTGTGGCACGAGAAACGGCGGTCTCGCCCTCGGCCAGCGCAGTTGGACCTGCGGCGAGTGCGGCGCCGACCACGACCGCGACGTGAACGCCGCGATCAATCTGCAACGGCTCGCCACCGGCGCCTTCGCGGCGGCAACGGCGCTACCCGTGGCGAGCCAGGCGGTAACGCCCGGCACTGCCGCCGGCCTGGTGCCGGCGGGAGGCGGGAAAGTCACGCCTGTCAGGTACGAGCCCGGTCAGCAGGACGGCTCGGGGCAGGAAGAGAACGGTACACACTTTTGTCCACGTTTTCGATAGCAGGGGTCAGGCGCCGGGGCGGCCCGGACGCGGCTGCGGCGCCATCGGCGGCACCGTGATCTGTTCGTTCAGGCGCAGGAACTTGAAGCCGGCCAGCACCTGGCCGGGCTTGCCCTCGCGGGCATTGCGCGCTTCGCGTTCGGCCGCGCGCGCGATGAAGGAGTCGAAGCTCTCCTCGCGCACCTGCGGCGCCTGCGAGTGCAGGAAGCGGCGCTCGCCGTCGGGGCCCAGCACCACCAGGCCGACGTGCGAGGCCCAGTATTCGCCATTGCGGGTCGAGATCACGTTCACGAAGTCGCCTTCCTGCAGGCGTCCGGCGATCGCCGCCACCCCTTCCTTCGGCACGTAGGCCTGGCGGCTGGTCTCGACCGGAATCTCGCGCACGGTGTTGTGGCGGGTGCGCAGGAAGCGCGCGCGGTCCACGGTCATCGCGTACGAGGGCCCATCCGGGCCGGCCAGTTCGGCGCTGACGTCCGTCACCAGCCAGCGGTTGGCCACATTCCAGTCCATCTCGGTGTAGTGATTACGGCTGGCCACGCCGATCACGCCGTCGCGGTAGCGGATGCGCTGCAGCATCCAGAAGAATTCTTCCCATGACTGGGAAAGTGCCATCGCGTAGGTGTGTTCCGCAAACACGACGCAGTCGCTTTCCTTCAGGCTGAACAGCGGCAAATTGTCGTGTATTTCATACGGAAATTCGCCCAGCAAGTGCAGCGAGTAGGGCTGGCCGAGGTTCTTGCGGCCGATTGCCGCGATGCGCTTGCGCAGGTCGGGCTCGGCCGTGTGAACGTGGGCGATGTAGCGGCCCGCCTCCTGCGGCGTCATCTGGTAGATCGGTTTCTGCAGCACGGCCGCGAGCGGGATTTCCGCGGCCGGGGTGGCGCTTGTCGGGGCAGGCGTGCTGGCGCAGCCGCCGAGGGCGGCGCCGGCGAGCAGCAGGCAGCTGAGGCGTACGGCAGTGGACATGGTGGATACCGGTGTCAGTTGAAGGTGCGGTCACGCTACTCCTGCGTGCGCGCGCATGGGTAATGAAATTATGTTTATTCGGTATAACTTTTGCAATGCTCGCATATGTACATTCCTCAAAGTTATATAGCCGCGAAAACAAGTGATTATTCAGCAACGTGCACTTCATCAATACTCCCGAGAATGGCAGCGATGGCGCCTGCCATTGCAGACCAATAGCTATAAAACTCAGGAGAGACTCTATGTTCAAGCAGAAGCCGCTCGCAGCGGCCGTATCGATGGCGGTACTGGGACTGGCCGCCGTGCCGGCAATGGCGCAGGATGCCCCTGCCGGCCCGATCCAGACCGTCGAGGTCACCGGCATCCGCGCCTCGCTCGCCAAATCGCTGGCCGTCAAGCGCGACGCCGCGGCCAACGTCGAGGTGATCACCGCCGAAGACGTCGGCAAGATGCCGGACAAGAACCTGGCCGACTCGCTGCAGCGCCTTTCCGGCGTCGCCGTACGTACCGACTACGACGAGGCCGAAAAGGTCTCCATGCGCGGCACCAATCCGGACATGTCGCTCATCATCTTCAATGGCCACTCGGTCTCGAGTGCGGACTGGTACGTGTCCGACCAGGCGTCGAGCTCGCGTTCGACCAGCCTGTCGCTGATGCCTTCCCACGTCCTGCAGCAAGCCGTCGTTTACAAGACCTCGCAGGCGAACATCATCGACGGCGGTCTGGCCGGCACCATCAACGTCAGCACGCGCAAGCCGCTGTCGCAAAAAGAGAAGGTCTCCGGCCTGATCAGCGTCGGCGCCAGCTATGCCGACCTGCCGGGCCGTTATGCGCCGGACATGAACGGCTCGGTCACCTGGAAGAACGATGCCGGCACCTTCGGCGTGCTGGCCGCACTGTTCTCGGAAAAGCGCTACGTGCGCCGCGACTCGGTGTCGCGCTTTGCCTACGGCACCAGCAGCGGCTGGGGCGAGATCAACACCGCGACCATGCTGGGCATCACCGACGCTTCGCTGGCCGGCACCGGCTACAAGGCCGCGGACCTGAACGGCGTGCGCCTGCCTGGTTCGATGAGCTCGGAATTCGTGGAGTCCGTGCGTGACCGCAAGGGCGGCATGCTGTCGATGCAGTTCAAGCCGAACCAGGACCTCGACATCACCATGACCGGTTTCCACTCCAAGATGGAAGCCGACAACCACGGCCGCCTGACGTCGAGCGCGATCTACTCGATGTTGCTCGGTAAAAACCAGCCATTGGGCTCGACCGTCGCCACTGCGGCCAACACCAATTCGAACGGCCAGCGCGTGTACGCGCAGATCCGCAATCCGGTCATCGTCAACGAGACCACGGTCTACGGCCACCAGCTGAAGGTGCTGAAAGCCGCCGACATCGTGTTCGCCGACGGGACCACGCCGCAATACGTCGGTAACTCGGAAGGCTTCTTCCGCGAAGGCGCAACTGCTGAAGGTTCCTTCCTGGACCTGGATGCGAAGTACCGCGTCAACGAGGACTTCACGATCAAGTCACTGCTGTCGACCACCCGCGGCATCGGCGCCACCCAGCTCGACCAGGGCCTGACCCTGGCCCGCTACGGCACCGGCATCTCGTACGCCCTGGGCGGGCTGCACGATGCGCCCTACGTCAAATACCACAACGCCGGCAGCAACCAGCCTGGCCTGAACGCGGACGGCAGCGGCTACACCATCGTCGACCGCGCCGCATCGGGCGTGCGCACCGTCGACAAGGAGTGGAGCGCGCAGTTCGACGGCGAGTACAAGCTGAACAAGGGCTGGATCCAGTCGCTGGAAAGTGGCGTCCGCTTCGCCGATCACGAGCGTACCAGCGCCCGTCGCGGCCCGGCCTTCCGCAGCGGCATCTCGGTCGATCCCGCCACCGGCAAGGTCGTGTCCAACACCCCGACCCCGACCAGCGGCTGGCAGCCGTATCCGGGTGACTTCGGCGCCGACCTGGGCGGCGGATTCTGGGACAACACCGGCTTTACCTACACCCGCCAGGCTACCAAGGACTACATCGCTGCCAACACCAAGGTGACCAGCGCCGAATGGGAGCGCCGTGTGAACTCGGAGCTCAATATCAAGGAACGCCAGACTGCGGCCTACCTGATGGCCAACCTGGAGAACGGTCCGTGGTCGGGTAACGTCGGCCTGCGCTTCACCCGCACCGAGATCGACGCCCTGATCCCGACCCCGATTCCGGCTGGCGCCTGCGATCGTACCGAGCCGGGCAAGCCGGCGACCACCTGCGCCGCCTATCCGGGCGCGATCACGACCACGGGCGACGCCACCGCGTATTTCGACGGACAGCCGTTCAATCCGAAGTCGGGCATCCTGTACTACAAGACGCCGACCAACCGCACCTTCGACAACTGGCTGCCGAGCTTGAACGTGCGCTACGAGGTGTCCAAGGAGATGCTGGTGCGTTTCGGTGCCGGACGTACGATCGGCCGCCAGAACTACAACCTGCTGGGTGCCGGCTTCGGTACGCCGGTCTGCGACGCCAATGGTTGCCGCGTGACCGGCCCGAACCCCGACATGCGCCCGCTCACCGCGGACAACCTGGACCTGAACTGGTCCTGGTACTTCGCGCCGCGCTCGATCGTGGCAGTGAGCCTGTATCACTCGAAGATCGACGGCTACGTCAAGACCGGCGCCACCGGCACCTCGACCGTGGACCTGCTCGACCCGCGTGACCAGACCGTGAAGACCTTCGCGATCAACACGGCCTCGCAGCAGGGCGCACGCATCAAGGGCATCGATGTCCAGTACGAACAGCCGTTCGGCAAGACCAACTTCGGCTTCACCTCCAACGTCAGCCGCGCTTCGACCAAGGTCGACGACGGCCGTCCGATGGTCGGCGCATCCGAATGGACCGGCAATTTCGGCCTGTACTACGAAGACGACAAGCTGTCGACCCGCCTCGTCGCCAATTACCGCGGCGACTACGTCAACAGCAGCACCGCGCCGGCGCCGACCGCGAACAGCCAGGGCCTGTCGACCATCAACGGCGTCCTGATGCCGACCGCACCGACCTACGCCGATGCGGTGACCACGCTGGCGTTCTCGCTGAACTACTACTTCAGCAAGAACCTGGAACTCGCGTTCAGCGCGACCAACCTGACCAATGCCAAGCGCGCTCAATATCGCTACAGCGAGGAAGAGCAGCAGAAGCTGGACGTCAGCGGCCGCCAGTACTACCTGAACCTGCGCTACAAGTTCTAAGCCTCGTTCGACCCGTGTGCAAGGGGAGCTTCGGCTCCCCTTTTTTGTATGCCGCCGGGGTGCCGCTTCCGTCAGGTCCCGGCGCCTTGTAGGAGACGGCCTATCGAAAAATGTGCGGCACCTAACGGTGGTTTCGAGAGCCCATCGCTAAGATGGGAACCGTCTGAGTGAGGGACCTGTGCGGCAAACGCGCGGTAGCCAACAGCTCAACAGGTTAGCCGGTCGCCTCGAGGACCGGCACCAATTCGGGCCGGCGCGCATGCGGCGGCTCCCAACGGAAGTGGAGGTCGCCATGTCCGAGATCAAGCAGCCACCCAAGCACCTGGTACGCGAATACCTCGAGCGCCGCGCGCGGGAAAGCGCGCCGCCGCCGACGCCAGAGGAAATCCGCCGCCAGCTCGGCTGGGGCATGCTGATGCCGTCCGATCTGAAGATGGGCACCAACCGCTCCTAATTCTTCCCGCGCCAGGACGGCGCGGGCCACCACCGTGCAGACGGTGTCCACCCAGGAGACGTTCATGACCAAGAGTATCGGCAACAAACACGAGGCACAACACCGCGGCAAGAAAGAGCGACTCGAGATCCGCCGCACCAACATCGCGCGTGAAGCCGTGAAGATGGCCGAAGCACGCGCCAAGTACCGCAACCAGGTCAAGGGTCGTCCACAGATGGACCTGTCGGCATCGGCCTGAGCCCAGTTCTTCCGTATTACGCTGCCCATCTGGCCCGCCCTCGAGGCGGGCTTTTTTTCGTCCTTCGCCGGCGTCCGCCGAAAATTTCGCCATTCACCGCCCGCGCGCCGCCATTCACCGAAAGGCGCTTTCCCGGTTGCCGGGCCTTCGGTATCGTGTGTGCATTCCAATCACAGATGGAGTCACGCAACATGCATACCGAAGAAGCTTACCGCTGGCGCAAACAGGTGGTCTGGGGCTTGCTCCTGATCGCCGTCGGCACGGTCGTCCTGCTCGATCGCCTGGATTATCTCGACCTGGGCGCCTACTGGCACTATTGGCCGCTGCTGCTGGTCGTGGTCGGCATCAACCAGACCATCGGCTATCCGAGTCCACGCGAATTCGGCAACGGCCTGTGGACCGTCTTCATCGGCCTGTGGCTGTTCGCCTGCTTCGAACACATCTTCGGCCTCACTTTCGGTAACAGCTGGCCGCTGTTCATCCTGGCCTGGGGCGTCAAGCTCGTGTTCCAGCCCCTGGTCGCGCGCCGCTTTGCGCAACAGCCTGCCCTCAAGCACATGGAGAACAAGCATGAAGGATAAACTCCAGACGAAGGGCCTCACCAGCCAGGTCGTGCTCGGCCTGCTCGTGATCCTCATGGGACTGCTGTTCCTGCTCGATAACCTCGACGTCATCGAGGTCCGCAGCTTCATCTCGTTCTGGCCGATGGTGTTCATCATCCTCGGCATCGTCAAGCTGTGCGACACGCAGACCCGCGGCGGCCAGATCCTCGGCGCGGTCTTCATCGGCGTCGGCGTGCTGTTGAGCCTGGACCGGATGGACATCATCGATTTCAACTGGCGCACCCTGTGGCCGCTGTTCTTCATCGGCTTCGGCGTCTACACGCTGTACAAGGCACGAACCGGGCGGCGCCTGATCTCGATCGACGGCGTCAAGGGCGAGAACGACCTCGGTGGCGAGGGCGTGGTGGACGTCACCGCCATCCTCGGCGGCTTCGACCGGCGCGTCTTCACCCCCAACTTCCGCGGCGGCGAGATCACGGCGGTGATGGGCGGCTGCGCCCTCGACCTGCGCAATTCCTCGATCCAGGGCGAGGCCGTGGTCACCGTGTTCGCCTTCTGGGGCGGGGTCACCCTGAAGGTCCCGACCGACTGGACGGTGGTCCTGAACGGCACGCCGATCATGGGCGGCTTCGAGGAAAAGACCATCGCGCCGCCCGATAACAGCAAGCGCCTGATCGTGCGCGGCTACGCCATCATGGGCGGCGTGGAAATCCGTAACTGATGACGGGGGCCTTCTGGGCGCGGCGCAGCGTCGCGCTCTACCTGCTGGCCTGGCTGATGCTGGGCGTGCTGCTGGCGGGGCTGATCGTCACCGCCACCGACGCCGGTCCTGCCGCCGGGCTGCTGTTCGCGCTGCCGCTGACGCTGTGCTACGCCTTCGCCTGCGGCTTTTCCGCCTACTACCTGTGCCGCGCCTATCCCCTGGCCCAGCGCAGGCTGGGCGCCGTACTGACGGTGTTCTTCTTCAGCGGGCTGAGTGCGGCGCTACTGTGGTGCGCGGCCGGCAGCGCCTGGGCCGCCCTGTGCCGCCTGCTGGTGCCGGAAGCAGCGGTGGCGGTCAACCGGCCCTTCGCGGCGCTCATGTTCGGCATCGGCATGCTGCTGTACTGGATGACCGCAGTGGCACACTACCTGGCGCTGGAGTTCGAGCGGGCGCGCCGCGCCGAGACGCGCGAACTGGAGTCGCGCCTGCTGGCCCAGGACGCGGAATTGCGCATGCTGCGTACCCAGATCGATCCGCACTTCCTGTTCAACAGCCTGAATTCGATCAGCGCGCTTACCGCGATCGACCCCGGCCGGGCGCGTGACATGACCCTGCAACTGGCCGGCTTCTTTCGCCAGACGCTCGGATTGGAAGCGCACCGAAAGGTATGCTTGAAGGATGAGCTGGCGCTGGTCGAGCGCTTCCTGTCGATCGAACAGGTTCGCTTCGGCCCGCGCCTGATGTTCGAACACAGCGTAGGCGAGGGCGCCGGCGCATGTTTGCTGCCGCCGATGATCCTGCAGCCGCTGGTGGAGAACGCGGTCAAGCACGGCATCGGCGGCATGCTCGAAGGCGGCACCATCCGCGTCGACGCGGAACGTGCGGGTTCGCTGCTGCGCATCCGTGTCGAGAACGATGTCGATCCGGATGAAGCCGGGCGCGCGGCGGCCGGCAATGGCATCGGGCTGGTAAACGTGCGCCAGCGGCTGGCGGCGGCCTATGGCAGGGAAGCCAGCGTGCACTGGGCACGCGAAGACAATACATTCCGGGTGGACCTGGTGCTGCCCGCGGACACGGAGGAGACGTAGGTCATGCGAGTACTGATCGTTGACGACGAACACCTGGCGCGCGCGCTGCTGCGCGAGTACCTGGCCGGCCATGCCGACATCGAGATCGTGGGCGAATGCGCGAACGGCTTCGAGGCAGTGAAGGCCATCGGCGAGCTCGATCCGGAACTGGTCTTCCTCGACATCCAGATGCCCAAGCTGGATGGTTTCGAAGTGGTCGAGCTGGCGGGTGCCGGGCCGCACTATGTCTTCGCCACCGCCTACGACCAGTTCGCGCTGAAAGCCTTCGAGGTGCATGCGATCGATTACCTGCTCAAGCCCTTCAGCCGCGAACGGCTGGCGCAGGCGCTGGACCATGCGCGCAGCCGCCGTCCGCAGGCGCCGCGGCTGGACGCGGTGGTGCAGGAGGCGGCGCAACGGCGCGGCTACCTGGAGCGTGTGCTGATCAAGGAGGGAGCGCGCGTGCACGTGGTGCCGAGCGCCAGCATCGACTACATCGAGGCGCAGGACGACTATGTGCAGGTGGCGGCCGGCGGCAAGGCCCACCTGAAAAACCAGCGCATGTCCGAGCTCGAGGCCCAGTTGGATCCGCAGGTCTTCATCCGCATCCACCGCTCCTACATCGTGAACGTCGGGGCGATCGCGCGCATCGAACCGGCCAGCAAGGACAACTACTGCGCGGTGCTGAAGGATGGGACGAAACTGCCGATCAGCCGCAGCGGTTACCAGAAAGTCCGCGACATGCTGAATTAAACGCGGCCATCGACGACCCACCAGGCGGGCAGCAAGGCCCGCACGTCGGGGCGCCCGAAGCGGTCGTCGATCAGCCAGACCACGCCGCGGTCGGTCTCGGTGCGGATCACCCGGCCGGCCGCCTGTACCACCTTCTGCATGCCCGGATAGAGGTAGGTGTAATCGTAGCCCGCGCCGAACATCGCCTGCATCCGTTCGCGCAGCTGTTCGTTCACCGGGTTCACCTGGGGCAGGCCGAGCGTGGCCACGAAGGCCCCGATCAGGCGGTCCCCCGGCAGGTCGATGCCTTCACCGAAGGAGCCACCCAGTACCGCGAAGCCGACACCGCGCCCCTCCGGCGTGAAGCGTTCGAGGAAGGCGGCGCGCTCCGGCTCGCTCATGCGCCGCTCCTGGCGCCAGGCCGGGACCTCCGGATGGCCTTGCGCCAACTGCTCCAGCACCTGCTCCAGGTAGTCGAAGCTGCTGAAGAAGGCGAGATAGTTGCCGGGCCGTTCGGCGTACTGGCGCGCGACCAGGTCCGCGATCGGGCCCAGCGAGGCAGCGCGGTGCTGGAAGCGGGTCGAGATGCCGCCGGCGATATGGACCTCGAGCTGGCTGGCGCTGAAGGGCGAGGCGACGTCGGCCCAGGCGGTATCAAGCGGCATGCCGAGCAGGTCGCAAAAATAATGCCAGGGGCTGAGCGTGGCCGAGAACAGGGTCACCGAGCGCGCCAGCGTGAAGCGCGGCGCCAGGAAGGGCGCGGGTACCACGTTGCGGATGCTGATCGTCGAGTCGCGCACGCCCGCGCGGGTCAGGTCGCACAAGGAATGATCGCCGAAGGACTCGGCCAGGCGGATGAAGCCCAGGGCGTCGAAATGGAAGCGCTGCAGGTCCGGGTTGAGCGGGCCAGGGTGCTCCGCCAGGAAGTCGTTGACGGTGCTGGTGGCGTTCTGCAGCGCGTCGAGCAGCTTGCCGGGCACCTCGGGCAGCACCTGATAGGGCGCCGGGGCTTCCTTGTCGACGCCGGTCCAGGCGCGGCCGACGCGTTCCAGCGCCTTGTTGACCAGCTCCGGCGCATTGGCGCGTGCCGCGCGCAGGTTCGCGCGTTCCAGTTCCGCGCTGTACATCGAGCGCGCGCGCGATACCATGTTGTGGGCCTCGTCCACCAGCACGCTGGCCTTCCAGCCGCGTTCGAGCGCCAGCGCGTAGAGCATGGCGCTGCCGTCGAAATAGTAGTTGTAGTCGCCCACCACCATGTCGGCCCAGCGCGCCATCTCGCTGCCCAGGTAATAGGGGCAGACTTCGTGGGCCAGCCCGAGCTCGCGCAGGGCGTCCCGGTCCAGCAGCGCGACCTGTGCCGCGGCCGCGCGCGCGGCAGGCAGGCGGTCATAAAAACCTTTCGCCAGCGGGCAGGCATCGCCCTGGCAAGCCTTGTCCGGATGCTCGCAGGCCTTGTCGCGCGCGGTGAGTTCGAGCACGCGCAGCGGGATCGTGGTGCCGGCGCCGAGGCTGGCGGCGGCGTCCAGCGCCAGCCGCCGTCCCGGCGTCTTGGCGGCCAGGAAGAAGACCTTGTCGAGGCTTTGCGAGGGCATCGCCTTCAGCACCGGGAACAGGCTCCCCACGGTCTTGCCGATGCCGGTCGGCGCCTGCGCCAGCAGGCAGCGCCCGCTGGTGTTGGCGCGGTAGATGTTCTCCGCCAGCTCACGCTGGCCCGGGCGGAAGTCCGCGTGCGGGAAGCGCAGCGTGCCCAGGGCCGCATTGCGGGCGGCGCGCTGCGCGGCCTCTTGTGCGGCCCAGTTCGAGAAGCGTTCGCACAAGTCGGCGAAGAGGGCGGACAGCTCGGCCGCATCCCGGGTTTCGCGCAGTACCGTTTCCTGGCCGCTGCCGATGTCGTAGTAGACCAGGGCCAGGTTGACCTGCTCCAGGCCCAGTTGCCGGCACAGCAGGTGGCCGTAGACCCGCACCTGCGCCCAGTGCAGGTGGCGGTGGTTGTCGGGGATGGAGGAGAACTTGCCGCGGTGGGTCTTGATCTCTTCGATCAGGTTCTGGTCCGGGTCGTAGCCGTCGGCGCGCCCGCGTACCTGGAGATTGCCCCAGCAGCCCTCCAGCGCCAGCTCGGTGCGGTAGTTGGGGCCGCGCCGGCTAGTGACCACCGCATGGCCGGCGATGCCTTCCTGGGCGGTGGGCGAGGGCGTGAAGCGCAGGTCGAGGTCGCCCTGTTTGGCGGTGAACTCGCACAGGGCCCGCACTGCGACGCTGTAGCCCGCGTCGACCGTCAAGCGGCCTGCTCCCACTGCAGGTAGCACACCGACACCGGCATCCCATGCGTCGCGCAGTAATCGATCCAGCGCAGCTGGTTGTCCTGCAGGCGGTCGCCCGGGCCCTTCACCTCGATCATGGTGTAGCGGCCCTCGGCCGGCCAGAACTGGATCAGGTCGGGGAAACCGGTATGGTTGGCCTGGACGTCCGCCAGGATGCGCTCGCACCACTTGCGCAGGTGCTGCGGCGGGATGCAGGCCAGCGCCAGCTCGAGCAGTTCCTCGCTCAGCGCGCCCCAATACACGAAGGGCGAGGCGATGCCCGCCTTGTCGCGGTAGTTGGCGCGGATGGTGCCGCGGTAGGCGCCGCTCTCCAGTTCGGCCAGGCAGGCCGCGAATTCGGCTTCGCGGCGCTGGTGAAAGTCCGGGCTGTACAGGTCGGCCGGTCCGCGGTGGAAGGGGTGGAAGAAGGCGCCGGGTAGCGGCGCGAACACGGCGCGCCAGCACAGCAGGCCGAACAGGGAATTGGCGAGTGCATTCTCGACGTAGAACACCGGTGCGTCCTCGCTTGCCAGGTGCTCGCGCACCACGCCTTCGACCCACCATTCTCCGCCCGGCATCGGCAGGCTCAGGTCCAAGCGCTCGACCGGGGCGCTGCGGCGCGCCGGCAGCCTGGCGTGGCCGAGCCGGCGCGCCAGGCGCGGTCCGATGCGCAGCAGGTGCTGGCGTTCGGCCTCGCTCTCGGGCGCGGCCTGGGCCAGCTGGAACAGGGCATAGGCATCAATGAAGCGCTCATGCTTTTCCAGCACCCGGATGGCGCGCCCGCGCGCGCCCAGGTAACGGCATTGCGCGTAGACGGCATGGGCATTGTCCCAGTCCTTGAGTTTTTCATAGCCCTGGCCGATCTGGAACAGCAGTTTTTCGCGCCGGCTGACCAGCCAGTCGTTGTCGAAGACGTGCGAGGGCAGGTCGCGCAGCACCTCGTCCAGCGCTTCGCCGGCGTAGAAGCGTTCCTTGCAGTCGTGCAGGCGCAGGTAATGCTCGACGTCGGCGCGCGAGCGGAAGCCGCGCGAAGCCTGCGAGATCTCGACCTGTTCGAAGCGGAACATGCCGAGGTCGGACAGCACGAATTCGGTCCAGTCCTGGTGCAGGTTGCCGAAGAAGATCAGGCGCAGGCGGTCGCACAGGGGCTTGACCAGGATGCGCAGGGCGACATCGCTGCAGCCGGGGTACCAGCTTGAAAAAGGCCGGTCGTCGCCGCATACGGCGCGCAAGGCTTCCAGCTGCTCGGCCTTGCGCGCGTTCTTTTGCTGCAGCCGGGACTGGAAGGCGTCGGCGATCTCGGGCTTGGACAGCAGCTCGAACAACTCGTCGAGCGAGAGCAGCGGATCGGTTTCGATCCAGCCGGTGTCGAGCAGGAGATGCGCGGCCTCGACCGGGCAGCCGATCTCGGCATAGACCAGCTTACTGGCGCGGAACAGATTCCCCTTGCGCATGACCATGCGCACGAACAGGGCGCGCGCATTCTGCGGCAAGCCGGGGAAGGCGGCAAGGAAGGCGAGCTCGTCGGTGTCCAGCAAATCGCGATACCGCTCACCGATCCAGTCAAGGACGCGCTGGAAATTGTCCAGATAATAAAACTCGTTTTCCAGAACCCTGATCATCTCGTGCCGCCGTACTGTGCTTATGTACAGTATAACTCCACGAGGAATCAATAGCCCAGCAGTATCCCAATTTTTCGCCGGTTTTCTTTGTCATTTGCAGGCTTTTCGCCACGTTACTGGCGTGCCGGACGGGCCTGGCAAGCGTCGTTCGGACACAGCAGCTCGGTCATCTGCGAGCCTTCCGGGGCGTGGCCGTTGGCGTGCACGATGACGGCGGAGATCAATGCCACGTCCGCATCCACCGGGCCTTCCGTGGCCTTGCCCGGGGTGGCGCCGCGCTGGGCCTTGGGCGCTACCGGACGAACGGCGCCTTTCGCGACCATGACCGGCTTGGGTCTGGCGGGCGTGACGACCGGCGGACGGGGCGGCGCTGCGGCCCTGGCCACGCGCGGCGCCGGCGCGGCTGCCGCGGGCGCAGGTTTCAACAGGCGCAGGGGCGGTACCGCGTCGCCCGGGGCGGGCTGGTCCACCTGGTCGACGATCAGGGCCGCTTCGGCCGCCGGCGCCATGGCGACTTGCCGCAGGAGCGCGCCGACCGTGGGCTGCTGCGGCACTTGCCGCGCTTCGGCCAGCACCGTGTCTTGCGCTTCCAGCCGCGGACCCTCGTTGTTGGCGGCCAGCCAGACCAGCGCCCCGGTCAGTGCCACCGCCAGCGAAGCGCCGGTGCCGTACCAGGCCAGCCGCACGCCCGATGCCTTGCTGCCGCGCTTGCGCGCAGGTTCGCGCTCGAGCAGGGCCAGGATGCTGTCCTCACCGGAGGTAGCGACGCGGCGGGGCGACATCAGGTTCGGACGCATGGACGTGGATTGATTTTCGTCTGTAGGCCGCACGGCAACCCTCCTAAGATTGGTTCTTCCAATTCTGATTAGAAACAATCTTGGAGCTAGCGATGCTGATTTTTCTCGCCCTTCTGTACTTTTGTCTGGCGACGGCAGCGATCTGGCTTGCCTTGTTCCCGGGCGGACGTGCCGTTCTCGCACGCGCGCTGACCGCATTCAGGCATCGCCTGTCGCAGCGCGCGGTCGGCTGGCAGATCGCGGGCAGCCAGTATGCCGGTGCGGTGCGGGGGAATATTCCGCGCGATCTCCTGGGCAGCATCGTCGCGTTCGTCCGGCGCCACCGCATCGCCTGCGCGATCGGCGTGCCCGCCGTGCTGATTCCCTCCCTGCTGGCGCTGGCCCTGAGCAGTCCGGCCATGCTGCCGGTCTACGAAGGCGAAGCCGCCGCCCCGGACGTCCAGGTCGCGGCCCTGCTGCAGGGCGAGCGCCTGGTGCCGCCGGTGGCGCTGCCGCCGATGGCCTTCACCACTGCGGAAGTCGCGCTGGTGCGGCCGATGCTGGTGAACGCAAGCCGTAACTGGGGCCTGCTGCACCCCGACTTCAGCCAGCGTCTGCTGCTGGCCTTCAAGATCATGAAGGAAAAGCACGGCTACGAAATGGCGCTGCTCGAAGGCTACCGCAGCCCGGCGCGCCAGGACGAGCTGGCGCAGGCCGGCAGCCACGTCACCAATGCACGCGCCTTCCAGAGCTGGCACCAGTACGGCCTGGCCGCAGATTGCGCGTTCTGGCGCAACGGCAAGCTGGTGATTTCCGAAAGAGACCCCTGGGCGATGCGCGGTTACCAGCTCTATGGCGAGGTGGCCGAATCGCTCGGCCTGACCTGGGGCGGGCGCTGGAAGATGATGGATTTCGGCCACACCGAACTGCGGATGCGCGGCGTGATGCGGCGCTGAGAAGAAGCGGCGGCCGCGAGGGGGGAATCGCCTTGCCGGGCAACCCTTGAGCCGTCGCAAGTGTCGCCCAGCGAGGGCGTGCGAGCATTTCCTATAGAACATCCCTCCAACCTACCCACCTTGCTCCCGCTATGGCACGAATCTGGCAGTTACTGACCGACAGCCGAGTGCTGGTCGCGATCGGCATCGCCGCGCTTGCGGCTTGCCTCTTCATCGGCGCCGACCTGATCGGCATCGACCCGCTCTGGGCGCTCATCGCAGGGCTGCTGCTGCTTGCCTGTTGGGGCATCTGGTGGGCGGTCCGGCGCTATCTCCGCGGGCGTGCGGCGAAGCGGCTGGGCGAGGCCATCATCCCCGGCGACGACAAGCTTGAGGCCGGCGCTACCGGCGACATGGCGGTCCTGCGCAAGAACATGCTGGAGGCGATCGCCACCATCAAGACCTCCAAGCTGGGCCTGACGCGCGGCGCCTCGGCGCTCTACGAGCTGCCCTGGTACATGATCATCGGGAACCCGGCGGCAGGAAAGAGCAGCGCCATCGCACGTTCCGGCCTGAGCTTCCCGATCCCCGGCAACAAGGCGCTGCAGGGCGTGGGCGGCACCCGCAACTGCGACTGGTTCTTCACCACCGACGGCATCCTGCTCGACACTGCCGGCCGCTATTCGGTGCAGGACCAAGTCCAGGAAACCGACCGCGCGGAGTGGTTCAGCTTCCTCGACCTGCTGAAGAAACACCGTCACAAGGCCCCGATCAACGGCATCCTGATCGCCGTCAGCGTGGCCGAACTGGTGGCCGGGCCGACCAGCGCCTCGCACGAACTGGCCAAGAGCCTGCGCACCCGCGTGCAGGAGCTGACCGAGCGCCTCGGCGTGCACGCGCCGGTCTACGTGGTCTTCACCAAGGCCGACCTGGTGGCCGGCTTCACCGACTTCTTCGCCGACACCGAACGGGCGGAACGCGACCGCATCTGGGGCGCCACGCTGCGTTACAACCGGCGCAGCGCGCCGCAGGACGTGCTGGGCTTCTTCGACGAGCACTTCGACGAGCTGTACGACGGCCTCAAGGAGATGAGCCTGGCGAACATGGGCGCCAACCGCAGTACCCAGATGCGCCCCGGAGTGTTCACCTTCCCGCTCGAGTTCGCGGCCATCAAGACGCCGCTGCGCGCCTTCCTGTCCACCCTGTTCGAAGAGAACACCTACCAGTTCAAGCCCGTGTTCCGCGGCTTCTACTTCACCAGCGCGCTGCAGGAAGGCTGCGTGCAGGACCTGTCGAGCAAGCGCGTGGCCAGCCGCTTCGACCTGGCCTTGCGCGAGCACAAGGGCGAGGAAGTCGCCGAGCAGTCCGGCTACTTCCTGCTCGACCTGTTCCGCAAGGTGATCTTCGCCGACAAGGAGCTGGTCAAGCGCTACACCAATCCTTCCGCGGCGCGCTGGAAGGTGGCGGCCTTCTTCGGGGCGACCATCCTGCTCGGCTGCGCGCTGGGCGGCTGGAGCTGGTCCTACATGGGCAACCGCCAGCTGGTGGCCAAGGTCCAGTCCGACCTCGACAAGGTCGCGAAGCTGCAGGCCGGCCGCATCGACCTGCAGTCGCGCCTGGAAGCGCTCGACATCCTGCAGGACCGCATCGAGCAGCTCGACAAGTACCGCAAGGAGACGCCGTGGGCGCTGGGCCTCGGCCTGTACCAGGGCGAGGCGCTGGAGCGCAAGCTGCGCGACGAGTACTTCGCCGGCGTACGGGCGGTGATGGTGGAACCGGTGACCGCGGCGCTGGAAACCATGCTGGCCGAGGTGAATGCGAATGCGGCCCAGCTCACCCCGGGCACGGCGCCGGATGCGGCTGCCGCACATCTGGTGTCTGCCTCCGCAGCGGCGCCAGGCGCGGGACAATACCAGAGCGTCTCCGCCACCAGCGTGGCCGATGCCTACAATGCGCTCAAGACCTACCTCATGTTGGGCGACAAGACCTATGCCGAGCCCGGCCACCTGAACGACCAGCTGACCCGCTACTGGCGCACCTGGCTGGACGCCAACCGCGGCAGCATGCCGCGCGAGCAGATGATCCGCAGCGCCGAGCGCCTGCTGACCTTCCACCTGTCGCAGGTGCAGGACCCGGCCTGGCCGCAGATGACGCTCAAACTGAGCCTGCTGGACAGCACCCGCGAGCACCTGCGGCGCGTGGTGCGCGGGACCCCGGCGCGCGAGCGCGTCTACAACGACATCAAGACCCGCGCCGCGACCCGCTTCCCGGCGGTGACGGTGGCGCGCATCGTCGGCGAGCAGGACCAGGGCCTGGTGGCCGGCAGCCATGCGGTCTCAGGGGCATTTACCCGACAAGCCTGGAAGGAATATGTGCTGGGCGCGATCCGCGACGCTTCCAGCAGCGAGGCGCAGAGCGCAGACTGGGTGCTCAAGACGGTATCCAAGGACGACCTGACCCTGGAAGGCAGCCCCGAACAGATCCAGAAGGCCTTGATCGAGCTGTACAAGGCCGAGTATGCGCGCGAGTGGCTGAAGTTCGTGCAGGGCGTGGCGATCGCCGACCTGAAAGGCTTCGACGGCAGCGTGCAGGCCATGAACCGCCTGGGCGACCCGCAGGCCTCGCCGATCGCCAAGCTGCTGAAGACGATCTACGACGAGACCGTGTGGGACAATCCGGGCGCCGCCGGCGCCGGCCTGAGCAAGACCGAGCGCGGCTTCGCCGACTGGTTCAAGGAAAAGATCCTGCGCCGCGCACCCGCCGACGCACGCACGCTGGCCAATGCGGTCGACCCGGCCGCGCTGCTGGGCGCCCAAGGAACGGGTCCGATCGGGCGTGAGTTCGCCGGCGTGGCGCGCCTGGTCGGGACCAGGGAAAAGGATGCCTCCCTGATGACGGGCTACCTCGACGCCCTGTCGAAACTGCGCACCCGCCTGAACGCGCTGAAGAACCAGGGCGATCCCGGCCCCGGCGCCAAGCAGTTCATGCAGCAGACGCTGGAGGGCAGCGGCTCCGAACTGGCCGACGTGCTGCGCTACGTCGACGAGCAGATGCTGACCGGGATGAGCGACAGCCAGAAAGCGGCGCTGCGCCCGCTGCTGGTGCGCCCGCTGATGCAGACCTTCGCCATGATCGTGCTGCCGTCCGAGGCCGAGATCAACAAGACCTGGCAGCTGCAGGTGGTCGAACCCTTCGAGCGCACGCTCGCCACCAAATACCCGTTCGCGGCCGGCGGCAACGTGGAGGCCACTGCCGCGGAGATCGGCCAGATCTTCGGCCCCGAAGGCGAGGTGGCCAAGTTCGTCAACACGGCGATGGGGCCGCTGGTGGTGAACCGCGGCGGGGTGCTGGCGCCGCGTACCTGGGCCGACATCGGCATTACCCTGGCGCCGCAGGTGGTGTCCGGCTTCCCCGGCTGGATCGCGCCGCTGTCCTCGAAAGGCGTGGCGACCGGCGGCGGCCCGCAGACCGTGTTCCAGATCCTGCCGCAGGCGGCGCCCGGCACGCTCGAGTACACGCTCGACATCGATGGCCAGCAGCTGCGCTACAAGAACACCCAGCCGGCCTGGACCAATATGGTGCACCCGGGACCCCAGGGCGTGGCCGGTGTGCGCATCAGCGCCGTCACCTTCGACGGGCGCAGCGTCGAGCTGCTGAATGAACCGGGGCAGGCCGGCCTGAAACGCATGATCGACGCGGCCCAGAAAAAGAAAAAGGACGGCGGCGTGTACGAACTGCGCTGGAGCGCGGGCAACGTGGCGGTGACGGTCGACCTGAAGATCGTCAGCAGCGCGGCCGCCAACGGCAGCGGCGAGCAGGGGCAAGGCTACCGCGGGCTGAAACTGCCGAGCACCATCGTCGGCCGCCAGCCCGAAGGTGAATCCGGCCAGCCGGCCCTGGCCAGCGTGAACGGAGGCCAGTGATGCGCGGCCCGGCTTCGGAACGGATCGGCTACTTCGGCAAGGTCCCGGCGCGTGCGGATTTCGTCAAGCTGTCCGACGATCCGGCCGCGATCGCGATGCTGGACCGCTGGCTGGCGCAGGTGATGACGCAGCTGGCAGAGGATGCGCGCTGGCGCATCAACTACGACGCCATGCCCCCGGTCAGCTTTGCGCTGGTCGGACCGGCGCGCCGCCACGCCATCGCCGGCCACCTGCTGGCCAGCCACGACCAGTCGGGCCGGCGCTTCCCCTTCCTGGCCGCGCGCACCCATGCGGTGCTGGACCCGGCCGCGTTCGTCACGCGCTGCCCGCTGGCCTTCGCGCCGCTGTGGACCTTCCTCGAGTCGCGCTGCCCGCGGGTGCTGTGCGACGCCGATCCCGGCCCGCACCTGCAGGCGATCGCCGAGGCCGCCGTCACCCTGGGCGACGCCGAGCCGACCCTGTCGCACCTGCTGGCCAACGGCACCGTCGGCTCGCTCGGCGCGCTCTTGGGCGAGCGCCAGTTCGCGCGCATGGTGCTGGCGCTCGGGCTGCTGCTGCAGCCGGTGATGCACAGCCAGCCGGCCGAATTGCACAAGAGCCTGGTGCTGCCGCTGCCGAACGACGCCCAGCAGCGCTACCCGGTGGCCGCCTTCTGGCTGCAGCTGGTGGCGCCTTTCCTGCGCCGCTCCAACTTCGACCTGGCGATCTTCATCACCCGCCAGGAAGGCCGGCCGGTGCTGGTGGTGGGCTTTTGCGCGGCCCTGGCCGAGACCCTGCGCGCGCTGGTCGATCCGCTGGTCGGCGCCGAGCAGCAGGTGCGCCTGAGCGATACCGGCTGGATCGACGAGCAGCTGTACATCGACATCGACGTCCGGTCGCTGGCCAGCTACCTGGCCCAGGCCGACCTGCCGCTCGGACTGGCGCGCGACATGTTCATGAAGACCTTCATCGGAGCTGCGACGTGAAATTATCCGCATTGATCTTGTCCGTGCTTTTTTCCGGCGCCGCGCATGCCCAGCAGGAAGCGCCGGTGGTCGTCAGCGGCACCGTGGCCGATGAAGCCACCAGGGCCGCGCTGCTCGAGCGCCTGCGCAGCGTCTATGGCGCCGCGCGCGTGGTCGACCAGCTGTCGGTCGGCACCGTAGCGGCGCCGGCCAACTGGAACGAGTACGTGGCGAAGCTGATCAACCCCAACCTCAAGCTGGTCAGCCGCGGCGAGCTCAAGGTCGAGGGCAGCAAGGTCAGCCTGCGCGGCGATGTCGCCAGCGAGGAGCAGCGCCGCCAGATCGCCGGCGACATCGCGGCCAGCCTGAACCCGACCTACACCGTCAACAACGGGCTGCGGGTGGCGGTGTCGGAACAGGGCGTGCTGGATGCCGCGCTGGCCGACCGGATCATCGAGTTCGAGTCGGGCAAGGCGGCGCTGACCGAAGCGGGGATGGCCGTGCTGGACCAGATGAGCGCGGCGATGCAGAAGCTGAAGGGCGTGAAGGTGGAGGTGATCGGGCATACCGACAATGCCGGCTCGCGCGCCGGCAACCTCTCGCTCAGCCAGGCGCGGGCGGAGGCGGTCAAGGCCTATATCGTCGGCAAGGGCATCGCGGCGGACAGCATCGCGGTGTCGGGGGAGGGGCCGGACCGGCCGGTGGCGGACAACCGCACGCCGGAGGGCAAGGCGCGCAACCGCCGGATAGAGTTCAAGGTGATTCAGTAGGTGTGCTTGCAAACTTGGATCCCGGCCTGCGCCGGGATGACGGTCTTTAGGCCAACGGTGCAAGCACGTCGTCCCGGCGCAGGCCGGGACCCAAGTTGACTCTAGTACTAAGGCAGGGTAATCGTCACATGCGCCGCCTTCGGCGGCAGCTTCACCAGGTCGTTGTACGCGGCCATCTGCATCCCGGTCTCGTTCGACAGCGCCGTGCGGAAGCCCAGGTAGGCCCCCAGCCCCGCCACCATGAACACGGCGCCCAGCACCCACAGCGACAGATCGCTCTGCAGCCGGTTGACCACCTGGTCGGGACGCTCGGCGTGGGGCGCGAAACCGCGGGTGCGGCCGCGCATGCGGGCGATCTCGTCGCCGAGGCGCGCCACCAGGTAATCCAGCTTGTCGCGGCCGTCGAGGGCGTAGCGGCCCTGGAAGCCGAGCAGCAGGCACATGTGGAAGACTTCGAGCGCCTCCACGTGCACCTGGCCCTTGGCGCGCAGGTCCTCCAGACGGTGGAAGAAGTGTTCGCCGGCGAGCTGGTCGCCGAACACGCGCAGCTGCAGCGGCCGGGTCTCCCAGGCCTCGCGTACCTCGAAGGTCGAGCGCAGGATGATCTCGTCCACGGCCGAGCAGAACGCGTACTTGGCCGCGGTCACGTCGTCGGCCGAGATGCCGAGGGCCTTGGCGTTGCGGTCGACGTCGGCGAGGAAGCCGGTCATGTTGTCGGAGAAGGCCACCTTGTCCTGCGGCCCGCAGCCGTTCTTCAGCAGGAACAGGGCGTAGAAGCCCTCATACATGATGTCCACCAGGCGCTGGGGCGGGCGCGCGGCTTGCAGCCCGGGTTGCGGCGCCACGCGCCGTTCGACGAAGGCGCTCATGCCGCCACCGCGATCAGTTCGAGGCGCAGGTCGCGGATCCCGTTCGGGACGTAGATCGAGATCGCCTGCGATTTCAGCATCGTTTCATACAGCATGCCACGGTTCTCCAGGATGAAGTAATAGGTATCGGGCCGCACCGGCACCGCCGCCGGCACCTGGGGCGCGTGCACCAGCTTCACGCCGGGCAGGGCCGACAGCACGAACTTGTCGACGTCTTCCGGCGCGCCCACCTTGAACTGCAGGGGCACCACGTCCACCAGCTGCAGCGCCGGCATGTCGGCCGCTACCGCCAGGTAGAGCGTGGTCTGCAGGTTGATGCGCCCCGAATCGAGCGCGCCCAGGTAGTACGAGGGGCGCTCGCGGTTCAGGACGATCGTGAAGTAGCGCGACGAGATCACGGTGTCGAGCAGGTCGCGGATGATGCCGTCCAGGCGCGCGAATTGCGGGCCCGGGTCGGCGTGCACGTAGGCCGGAAGATCTTCCAGGCGGTAGCTGCGCGAGTAGGTCATCAGCCCGCCGGCCAGCGCCAGCAGCTCGCCGAACAGGCGTTCCGGGTGCAGGTCGCGGTGGCCCAGGTAATGCGAGAGGGCGGCGTAGCCGGTGCTGGCCGTGTGCAGCAGCCAGAAGGCGGACACGTCGCCGCCGCGGATCTCGATCACGTTCTTGCTCGGCTCCCGCAAGTGGCCGTACAGGGCGTTGACCTTGGCCAGCAGTTTTTCCATCAGGCGCGCCAGGTTCAGGTGCAGGCCCGGCGCGGCGTCGATCGACAGGCTGGGCGGCACGAAGGAGGGATCGGCCTCGAAGCCGCCGGTCGGCACGCGCCTCAGCCGCACCAGGGGAAAGCTGTCGTAGGCTTCCAGCGGCTCGGTGTCGGCCACCAGCCGCAGCGCCTTGCGCAGGTAGGTGACCGGGGCCTCGGCGGCGCGCGTGTACAGGTCCTGGGTCTCGCGCTCGTGGGTGGTGAAGCGGGCGTCGGGCTGTACCTCGCCTTCGGGTGCGGCGTTGTCGCCCCAGGCCTTGAGCGCCGGCAGGGCCGCATGGAAGGTCACCGACTGCAGGCCGGCCGGCAGTTCGCCCAGGCGCACCTGCAGTGGCAGCGGATCGCCTTCGGGCGCGCGAACCACCTCGCCGTCCGGGAACAGCACCGACAGCTCCTCGACCCGCAGGATGTCGTGGCGCAGGGCGTCGTAGTCGACCACCAGCTTGCGCACGCCCCAGGCATAGGGATGGAGCGCGCAGGCCGTCTGGTTCAGGCGCGCCTCGTGGTAGCGGTCCTGCTGCTGGAAATGCTGGGGCCGGAGGAACAGTCCCTCGCCCCACAGAAGCTTCGCTGGCATGCTCATCAAGCGCCTCCCGGCTCAAGAAATTCCTAGCTTGGCGGAAACAACGTTAAGTTCATTGACAGCGCACAGAAGAAAGCATCGAGGATTGGGAACCACTGGTCAGGGCGCAGGCATGCAGGCCGACCGTCAGGCCGCCGCGTTCGGCATCGGCCGCCGCCACCGTCGTACGCCAGCGCCCCTCCGCCGGGCGCTGGAACAGGGCGACCAGCGCCAGGTGGCTGGCTTCGCGGCTGATTTTTTCCGTCGCCTCGTAGCGCTGGCCCGGGACCAGCATGATCTCGCGCACCGCGACCAGGTCGCTGCCCAGCGCCGCGCGCTCGGCCTGCGGGTCCAGGAAGGCGGCGTAGGGCGCCTGCTCGAAGGCATCCTTCTGGCGCAACGCATACAGGCGCACCGAGAGCGCGAGCGGCTGGCCGCGCTTGTCGAGGTTGAGCTTGGAGGAAGCATGCAGGCGCAGTGCCACGCTGCGCGGCGGCTTCTGCGCATCGGGAATCTCGGGCGGCTTGCGCAGGCCGGTGGCTTCGAGGGCTGCGCCGGCGATCCCGTTGCTGCCGCAGCCGGACAGCGTGCAGGCGGCCAGCACGATACCAAGGAGTGAACCTTTCCTCATTGCCATTTCCTTTACTCATAAATTGCAAGGTCAAGGGGGGATTGAACCGCAGTGGTAGGCAAAGCTTGTGATCACGCGCAAGCGCAAGCCCTCTACGCGCAAAAGAAGGCGAACTCGGCTTTGGTTGACAGTGCGCAACTTCACCACAAAGCGCTTGCGAATAATGGTGGCTGGTTTAACTGTCGTGGAGAAAACAGCATGATGTACACACGCTTGATGCCTTTGATCGTGGGAGTCGTCGCCCTGGCCGGGTGCGCCAGCACCCCACCGTCAGCACCCGCCAAGTCGACCGCCGCCGTGGGGGAACAGGTCTTCACCCAGGCCGATGCCGCGATTGCGGCGAAACAGGAAGAGAAGGCCTATGCCATGCTCAAGGCCGCGGGCGAGGCTCACCCGGTCGACAAGCGGCCCTGGGTGAAGATGGCGCAGATCCGCTTCAATGCCGGGGTCTACGGCGAGGCGATCACCAATGCGCACGAGGCCCTGGAGCGCGATCCGGACGACACGGTGGCGCACAGCATCGTCGCCGTCGCCGGCCTGCGGGTGGCGAGCGAGGCGCTGGCCGACCTGACCCGGCAAAACAACCTGAACGGCGACGTGAAAAGCGAGGCCCAGGACCTGGCCAAGCTGCTGCGCACCGCGCTGGGCGAGCAGCACCTGTTCAAGAAAGCCGATATGCCCAGGGCGGCGACCGTGCGCTCGCGGCCCGCATCGGCCGCTGCGTCGTCCGCACGCAAACCGGCGGCCGGCAGCGGCAACGATCCCTTCTCCGGACTGAAATAAAACCCGCGCGGCCGGTCCCGCCGGCTGTCCCATCCCCCGCAACCTGGAGTCGACATGGCCAAGAGTGAAAGCGTGCAGAAACGCTTGCAGAAGGTGCGCGCGCCGCGCGTGCAGATGACTTACGACGTCGAGATCGGCGACGCCATCGAAAACAAGGAACTGCCCTTCGTCGTCGGCGTGGTGGGCGACTTCGGCAACGACCCGGCGGCCGAGAAGAAGCGCCTGAAGGACAAGAAGTTCGTCAACGTCGATGCCAGCAATTTCGACGAGGTGCTGGGGGCGGTGGCGCCGGTAGCCAGCTTCCGGGTGGACAACCACCTGTCGCAGGAGGGCGGACAGTTCGCGGTGCAGCTGCAGTTCAAGGAGATGAACGACTTCCGTCCCGAGTCGGTGGTGCGCCAGGTGGCGCCGCTCAACGGCCTGCTGGAAGCGCGCACCAAGCTGGCCGACCTGCGCAACAAACTGGCCGGCAACGACAAGCTCGAAGACATCCTCAGCGAAGTGCTGGGCAATACCGAGAAGCTGGCCAGCCTGAAAAAACAAGGCAAACCTGAAGGGGAGGCATGATGGCGGCAGTCCTCGATACCGCAAGCAAGGCATTATCCACCGTCGAACTCGACAGTTCGCTGCTCGACCAGATCGTCGAGCAGAGCCGGGTCGCGAAATCCAGCAGCGAACACGAACGGGCCCGCGACATCATCTCGGAACTCGTGACCCAGGTCATGCAGGGCACCATGGTCATGTCGAACAACCTGTCGGCCATGATCGATGCGCGCCTGGCGGAGCTGGACCGCATGATCTCCGAGCAACTCTCGGCCGTGATGCACGCGCCCGAGTTCCAGAAGCTGGAACGCAGCTGGACCGGTCTCAATTACCTGGTCAGGAACAGCGCCACCAGTGCCAATTTGCAGATCCGCATGCTCAACGCCAGCAAGCGCGAACTGGTGAAGGACTTCCAGTCGGCCCTGGAATTCGACCAGAGCACCATGTTCAAGAAGGTCTACGAAGAAGAATTCGGCACCTTCGGCGGCGCCCCCTACGGCACCCTGATCGGCGACTTCGAGATCTCGCGCCAGCCCGAGGACATCTACTTCCTCGAGCAGATGTCGCACGTCGCCGCCGCCAGCCACGCGCCCTTCATCACATCGAGCGACCCGGGACTGTTCGGCATCGAGAGCTTCGGCGACCTGGGCAAGCCGCGCGACCTGGCCAAGGTCTTCGATACCGTCGAATACGCCAAGTGGAAGGCCTTCCGCGAATCGGAGGATGCGCGCTACGTCGGCCTGACCCTGCCGCGCTTCCTGGGCCGCCTGCCATACAACCCGATGGACGGCATGACGACCGAAGGCTTCAATTACGTCGAGGACGTGGACGGCAGCGACCACTCGAAATACCTGTGGTGTAACGCCGCCTATGCCTTCGCGAGCAAGCTGACCAAGGCCTTCGAATCCTATGGCTGGTGCGCGGCGATCCGCGGCATGGAAGGCGGCGGCTGCGTGGAAGACCTGCCGACCCACACCTTCAAGACCGACGAAGGCGAGGTGGCGCTGAAGTGCCCGACCGAGGTGGCGATCACCGACCGCCGCGAGAAGGAGCTGTCGGACCTCGGCTTCATCTCGCTGGTCCACTGCAAGAACACCTCGTACGCGGCCTTCTTCGGTGCCCAGTCGGCGCAGAAGGCGAAGAAGTACAACAACGAGGCGGCCAATGCCAACGCCGTGCTGTCCTCGCAGCTGCAGTACATCTTCGCGGTCTCGCGCATCGCCCACTACATGAAGGCCATGATGCGCGACAAGATCGGCAGCTTCGCCGCCGCATCCAACGTCGAGGACTACCTGAACCGCTGGCTGACCCAGTACGTGCTTCTCGACGACAACGCGAGCCAGGACCAGAAGGCCCAGTTCCCGCTGCGAGAGGCCAGCGTGCAGGTGTCCGAAGTCCCGGGCCGGCCGGGCGTCTACCGCGCAGTGTCCTTCCTGCGCCCACACTTCCAGCTCGACGAGCTGTCCGTTTCGCTCCGACTGGTCGCGGAGTTGCCCCAATCGACCAATGGCTAAGCATTTTTCTTAAACCTGAATGGAGTAGAACATGGCAATTGACGTGTACCTGCAGATCGACGGTATCAAGGGCGAATCGATGGACGACAAGCACAAGGACTGGATCGAGTGCCTGTCGGTGGACTGGGGCGTGAAGCAGCCGCGTTCCGCGACCGCTTCGACCGGCGGCGGCCATACCGCAGAACGTTGCGAGCATGAGGAAATCAAGTTCATGAAGCTGGCCGACCTGTCCTCGCCGATCCTGCTGCAGACCTGCTCCGCAGGCAAGACCATCCCGAAAGCCAAGCTGGAATTCATGCGCGCCGACGGCCAGGGCGACCGGGTCAAGTACTTCGAGATCGAGCTGGAGAACGTGCTGATCGGCGCCGTCGAGCCGAACGTGAAGGAGGGCAGCATCATCCAGGAGAAGGTCGGCCTGAAGTTCTCGAAGATCAAGTGGAAGTACACCCAGCAGAAGATCGGCGGCGGTTCGGGCGGCAATACCTCGGGCGGCTGGGACCTGGCGGCCAACAAGGTCGTCTAAAGTCTGACGCCTGCGCGCGGCGCTCGCGGCTGGATCGCGGCGCCGCGCGCATTTTTTTCGAAGTGTCCCGACACCGGAGGCAGCATGAAAGGCTTCAAGCCGGGCCTGCTGGACCGCCTCATGGATGAAGGCCCCGAGGGCAGCGCCGGCACACTCCTGAGCGCCGAGCAGCTCAAGGACAGCGTGGCGCGCGACCTAGAAGCACTGCTCAACACGCGCCTGGCCTTCGACCCGGCCGTCCTCAACGCCTATCCGGAAGCGCGCGGCTCCTTGCTCCACTACGGCCTCCAGGATTTCGCCGGCTACTGCCTGACCAGCAGCATCGACCGCGCCGCCGTCTGCGCCAGCATCCAGGACGCCATCGAAGCCCATGAACCGCGCCTGCGCGAGGTCAGCGCCACGCTCGAGCTCGTGCCGGGCAGCGTCAACCGCCTCAACTTCGTCATTCACGCCCGGCTGGCCTCCTGCGACATCAGCGAGCCGGTGAACTTCAACGCGGTGCTGCAGCCCTCGTCGCTGCATTACGCCGTCAAGCGCAGCGGCCGGCGGACCTGATCCGCGGCCGGCCAACCACCACAAGGACCCGACACGATGGACATCAACCTCAAGACCCTGATCGGCAAGCTGAACGACACCACCCGCGCCGCCGCCACGCGCGCCGCCTCGATCTGCGTCGGCCTCGGGCAGTACGAGGTCGAGATCGAGCACCTGTTCCTGGGCCTGATCGAGCAGCCGGGCAGCGACCTGTCCGTGATCGCGCAGGGCTGCGACGTCAGCCTGACGGGCCTGGAGAGCGATTTACGCAAGGAGATCGCGCGCTTCGCCACCGGCAGCGCGCGCACGCCGGTGTTCTCGCGCCACCTGCCGGTACTATTCGAGCATGCCTGGCTGATCGCGTCCTTGGGGAATGGACAGCCGAACCAGATCCGCAGCGGCCACCTGCTGCTGGCGCTGCTCACCGAAGCGTCGCTGTCGCAGCTGGCGATGCGCGCTTCGCCGCTGTTCAGGCAATTCCCGATCGACCGGCTGAAGCACGAGTTCCAGAAGATCACGCGCGGCTCGCAGGAGGCGCAGCCTGTGGTGATGGAGCAGCCAGATTCTCCGGGCGACGCCGCCGACGAGATCGCGGCCGGTCCGGCGCGCGCGACGCCCGCGCTCGACCAGTACACCACCTGCCTGACCCAGCGCGCGCGCGACGGCACGGTGGATCCGGTGATCGGGCGCGATCCCGAGATCCGCCAGGCGATCGACATCCTGATGCGGCGGCGCCAGAACAACCCCATCCTCACCGGCGAGGCCGGCGTCGGCAAGACCGCCGTGGTCGAAGGCCTGGCCCTGCGCATCGCGCAGGGCGACGTGCCCGAGGTGTTAAAAGGCGTCGAGATCCACACCCTCGACATGGGCCTGCTGCAGGCAGGCGCCAGCGTCAAGGGCGAGTTCGAGAACCGCCTGAAGAACGTGATCGACGAGGTCAAGAAGAGTCCGCACGCGATCATCCTGTTCATCGACGAGGCCCACACCATGATCGGCGCCGGCGGCACGGCCGGCCAGAACGACGCCGCCAACCTGCTGAAGCCGGCCCTGGCGCGCGGCGAGCTGCGCACCATTGCGGCCACCACCTGGGGCGAGTACAAGAAGTATTTCGAGAAGGACGCGGCGCTGGCGCGGCGCTTCCAGGTGATCAAGGTCGAAGAGCCGGACGAGCCCACCGCCTGCGCCATGCTGCGCGCGATGGCGCCGCTGATGGAGAGCCATTTCAAGGTGCGGATCTACGACGATGCGGTGAGCGAGGCGGTGCGCCTGTCGCACCGCTACATCAGCGGCCGCCAGCTGCCGGACAAGGCGATCAGCGTGCTCGATACCGCCTGCGCCAAGGTCGCGCTGGGCCAGAGTTCGACCCCGGCGGCGCTGGAAGACTGCAGCCGCAGCATCGAGCGCATCGACGCCCAGATGGCTGCCCTGCAGCGCGAGGCGAATGCCGGCGCCAGCCACGAGGACCAGCTGCTCCAGCTGCGCCGGCGCCGCGGCGCCCTCGACGACGAGCGCATCGGCCTGCAGCGGCGCTGGGACGAGGAGCAGAAGATCGCCGCCGAGATCGGCGAGATGCGCACCGCGCTCGAAGAAGGAAGAACCCAGGACGCGGGCGAACTGCGCGCCCGGGTCGACCGCCTGCGCAGCCTGCAGGGCGAGATGCTGCTGGTGCCGGTGCAGGTGGACGGCCACACGGTGGCCGAGATCGTCGCCAGCTGGACCGGCATCCCGCTGGGCCGCATGGTCAAGGACGAGCTGAATACGTTGATGAAGCTGCAGTCCCTGCTGGACGAGCGCATCCTGGGCCAGTCGCATGCGAGCCAGGCCGTGGCCCAGCGGGTGCGCACGGCGCGCGCCAACCTGGACGATCCGAACAAGCCGAAGGGCGTGTTCCTGTTCGTCGGTACTTCTGGCGTGGGCAAGACCGAGACCGCGCTGGCCCTGGCCGACATCCTGTACGGCGGCGAGCGCAAGCTGGTCACCATCAACATGAGCGAATACCAGGAGGCGCACAGCGTCTCGGGCCTGAAAGGTTCGCCGCCGGGCTACGTCGGCTACGGCGAGGGCGGCGTGCTGACCGAGGCGGTGCGCCGCAATCCCTACAGCGTGGTGCTGCTCGACGAAGTGGAAAAGGCCCATCCCGACGTGCTGGAATTGTTTTTCCAGGTCTTCGACAAGGGTGTGCTGGACGACGCCGAAGGCCGCCAGATCGACTTCCGCAACACCATCATCATCCTGACCTCGAACGTGGGCTCGAGCCAGATGATGGGGGCCTGCCTGAACAAGCCGCTCAGCGAAGTGCCGGCGCCCGAGCAGTTGACTGAGCTGATCCGCCCGCAGCTGATGAAGCACTTCAAGCCGGCCTTCCTCGGCCGCCTGGCGGTGGTGCCGTTCTACCCGATCCGCGACGAGGTGCTCACGAATATCATTCGGCTGAAGCTCGAGCGCATCAAGGCGCGCATCACGGACAACCACCTCGCGCGCTTCGAGTACGACGACGCCCTGGTGTCGGCGGTCCTGAGCCGCTGCACCGAGGTCGATTCCGGCGCGCGCAACGTCGACAACATCCTGAACGGCACGCTGCTGCCCGAGATCGCGGACAACGTCCTGGCGCGGATGGCCGAGGGCGGCACCATCACCCGGGTCAAGGTGGGCGCGACCAAGGCCGGCAAGTTCAAGTACGCGATCGAATAAGGAGCCCTCATGCTGGATATCGAAACACTGCTGGCGCCAGTCAGTGCGGACCGGCCCTGCGGCGAGGACCTCGCGTTCTCGCCCGAGTTCGACGCCATCAACCGTGCGCGCCAGGCCGACGATCCCTCGATCGAGCAGGGCGCCTGGGTGACGACGCTGAAGGAGGCCGACTGGAAGTTCGTGTCGAAGCGCTGCATCGAGCTGATCGAGACGCGCAGCAAGGACTTGCAGCTGGCGGTCTGGCTGGCCGAGGCCGAGGCCAGGACCGCCGGGCTGCCCGGCCTGGCAGGCAGCCTGCGCCTGCTTGCCGCCCTGTGCGAGCGCTACTGGGAAGACGTGCATCCGCTCCCCGACGAAGACGGCAACGAGCGCCGCATCGGTAACCTGGCCTGGATCGCTGCGCGCATCGCGCCCCTGGTGAAGGAGGTGCCGGTGGCCGCGGGCGTGACCCTGATGGCCTGGGAAGCGGCGCGGGCGCGCGGGCCGGACAGCGTGGCGGAACTGGAAGCGGCGCGTGCCAAGGTGGCGCCGGCCGCGCGCCAGGCGCTGGCCGAGGCGGCGCACGACTGCCTGGCCGCGCTGGCGGAACTGGAGCGGGTCGTCGACGCGCGGCTGGGCGCCGACGGTCCGAGTTTCGGCGCCGCCCGCGCGGCCCTGCGCGACGTCGAGGACCTGGCGGTGCCGGACACGCCGCGCTCCACGCCGGCGCAGGCCATGCCCGTGGTCGTGGCTGCCGGCGCGCCGCTGCGCGTGCAGGGAGCGGCCAGCGATGGCCCGCTGCAAAGCCGCGAGCAGGCGCTGGCGCAGTTGCGCGCCGTGGCCGAATTCTTCCGGCGCACCGAGCCGCACAGCCCGGTCGCCTACCTGGCCGAGAAGGCCGCGCGCTGGGGCGAGCAGCCCCTGCACGCATGGCTGCGCTCGGTCATCAAGGATGAGGCGTCGCTGGGACGGCTGGAGGAATTGCTGGGGATTGAAACGGAGGGGAGCTGAAAGAAGATTTCATCCTGGAGCCCAGGATGAAATCTTATGTCATTTCTTAGGTAACTTATTACTCGGCTGGCTTTTGCGTGCCCGGCTGCACCAGCGAAGTCGCTTTCGCGATCTGGGCTTCGACGGTCTGCACCGCCTGGCGCGTGGCCTGGGTGACCTGCTCGTAACCCTTGAAGGCATTGTCGATCGCGGTCTTGATGATCTCGACCGCGTTCTCCGAGCCCGGCTTGACGTTCTGCGTCACGTCGTAGATCAGCGCCGACAGGGTGCTCTTGGCTTCGGCCACGTGGGTATCGGCGGCCTGGCGGAATTCCTGGTGCATCTCGTCGATGATGGACTTGAGCTGCTCGCGGTATTCCGCGGCGCCGGCGGCGCCCGGCTGCATGCGCGCATGCAGCTCCGCGATGGCCGCTTTCGGGTCGCCAAACTTGGCCATCCCCGCGGCCATCCCGCCCGTCATCCCCTTGGCCATTTCCTGGCCGGCAGCGATCGACCCTTCCATCGAGCTTTTCGCTGCATTCATGTTCAGCGCCATTACCTGTTCCACGCCCTTGACCGTCTTGTCGGCCAGGGTGTTGAAGGTCTGCATCTGCAGGTCGAACAGGGTCTTGGTGGCGTTGGCAAACTGCTCCGGACTCGTGAACATCGGTGTCTCCTCAGTATTGGAATAGATCGGATGAGTCTTGCTACCCCATTATTTAGCAACAATGAGTTTTTCGCAACGCGCGTCTCGGTAGGGGCCGCCAGATTTTTCCCAGCCGGCGCCCAAAGGCGTCTGCGAACAGGCGAGGGCGCCATTCAGCTTGCTGCGCCACTGGTAGTACGGCGCCGGGCCGGCGAGGGCGCCATGGGCCGCCAGTCCGAGCGCGAGGAGGAGAGTGAAGTGCTTCATGAGCTGTCGAGCTTACCCCCATCGTGCAACAAGTCAAGCATTGCGTCGACTTTCCTCCTCGCCGAACCACAGGCGCCTATGCCAGCCTGTTGTAGCGCAGCACGATCTCGTAGCGGCTGTCTTCGTCGTCGCTGATGTATTCGCGCCGTTCGCGGTACTGGCCGGGAATCTTGTCGAGCGGCGTTACCCTTACCCTGATTCCTTGCGGCGTGATATGTTCGCTCGCCGCGGGCAGCGGGACGTCCACATTGGTCAACCCGGCCAGGTCCTCGGCAGTCGGGCCGATGATGTCCTCGATGATCGGATCGGCCGGCGCCCACAGCGCAACGAACACATCGATCGCGACGACCACCGCGGCCGCGATGGCGGCGGCGATCAGACCCTTGAGGCCGAAGCCGGCCAGCTTCGACGCGATGCCGCCGGCCTCCTTGAGGTGGTCGAGTACGAAGGCCAGCTGGTCTTTCAGGATGTCGATGAAGGCATCGAGCGTGCTCTCGATCTGGCGTTCGAATGCTTCTTCGCCATCGATCTCGAAGCCCCGGATCGACAGCGCGGCACCCAGGATCGGCTGCTGGTGCGAGAACAGCAGGTGGTCCATGGCGCGCGTTTCGCCCGTGTCGACGTCGCCGAAGCGGATCGGCGCGCCGCCATTGGGCAACTGCGCCTCGCCGGAGCTCAGGTCGGGAAACAGCGGCAGCGCCAGGATCCGGATGCCGACTTCGTCCGAGCCGAAAGAAGCGGGAGACGTCTCCGCACGCGCGTACAGGGTCTCGCTCCTGATCTGGAAGCGCGCGCTCGACGGCGTGGCGACGCTGACGTACTCGACGTTCGACAGCAGCACGGGCCCATGGCCGGGGAAGGGACTGAGGTTGGGCACCGCGACCTGGAAGCCGTACACGCCGGACGGCAGGTCGGCGGGCACCTCGAAGCTGAGGCGGTCGTGCACGCGGCAGTCGAGGATGGTGCGGTCCTGCCCGCCGATGTTTTCCGAGAGCGGCGTCTCGTCGTCGCCGCACACCTGCGCCGGGACTTCGCGCAGCACCGTCCCGGGTGCCGACCGGGCCGATATCCGCACCGTCGCATCGATGCTGGAAAAGTTCACTCCCTCCAGCAGCACGCCCTGGCCCGCTTCGATCTGCGGCACACGCTGGCAGGCGCCGCTCAGGGTGTTGCCGGGGCAGTCGGTGGTCTGCACTTCGCATACCTGTTTCGGTTCGTTGCCTTCCAATATGACGCGGCAACGCTGCTGCAGTTCGTCCGGCGTGTACTCGCCCGCGGCGAGCGGCGGCGTGAAATAGCCGGTACGCAGACCGTTGACGCGGCAGATCCGCACCAGCGGATCGAAATTCTCTTCGCCGGGGATGTAGGGGCGCACCCGCACCCGTCCCGGATGTTCTTGCGTGGCACAGGCTGCGTCGCCGAAGGCCTGGACGCCGACGCGGTCGGCAATCTCCTGGGCAAAGCCCACCGACAATTGCTCAAGGTCGAGCGCCTGGTCGATGGAGGGCAGCAAACCGGGTGCGAACAGGCGCTTGCGCTCGCCATTGCTGAGGCTGTCGAGCGAATCGCTGGCACAGGCCAGTACCCGTTTCAGTTCCGCCGGCAGCCGGCGCAGGGTGGCAAAACCATGCTCCTCGAGCGCATTGGCGGGCGTTTTGCCCGCGAGGAAGCGCCGCGTCAGGTGGAAGAACGAGGCGCCGAGCGCGCTCGGGACGGGCTGGTTAGCCAGCAGCCTGTCGAGTTTGTTGCGCCGGCTCTGCTTCGGCTTGGCGCCGAGCGACACCGGCACGCAGGCGCCGGGAACGCCGGGCGGACAGGGATGCTCGCCATCCGGCGGCGGGCATGGCGCCCCGCCCGGCGGCGGCGCGGAGCAGTTATAGATATGGATGGTGCCGCTGTTCTGGATCTGGATGTTGATGCTGCAAGCGCCTTCATGTCCAGGCCGGGTAGTGCCCGACAGATTGTCTTTGCTCGATTTCATGATGTAATCTCCGTAAAGAGGCGGCCGCAGGCCGTGGATCAACAAGCAGACTCGACACTAGTGACCGTAGCGCGGGATCCGGCGAGGCCCTTGGATTGGGCTCAATGGCCGCGTCGGCCGCCGAAAAGGAGAAATCAGAAATGACCATGCAGCAAAGCAGCACGCTGCTCAATATTGGCGACGCCGCGAAGGCTTCCGGCGTGTCGGCCAAGATGATCCGCCACTACGAATCGATCGGCCTGCTCAAGGAGGCGAAGCGCACCGAGGCCGGTTACCGCGTGTACAGCGAAGAGGATGTGCGCGTGCTGCAGTTCGTCCATCGCGCGCGTGCGCTCGGCTTTTCGCTCGAGCAGATCGGCAAGCTGCTCGACCTGTGGCAGGACCAGGACCGCGCCAGCGCCGACGTGCGGGCGCTGGCGCGCACGCATATCGATGAACTCAACCGCAAGATCGCCGAGATGGAAGCGATGCGCCGCACCCTGGAGGCGCTGGCCTCGTCCTGCCATGGCGATGCACGCTCGAGCTGCCCGATCCTGGACGATCTGGCCGCGCAATAAGGGGAGGAGGTAAACGCAAAACGCCGTAAGCCTTTTTCAAAGCTTACGGCGTTTTGCGGGACCGTAGTCCTAGGTAGAGTTTGGTGCCCACGGAGGGACTCGAACCCCCACACCTCGCGGCACATGGACCTGAACCATGCGCGTCTACCAATTCCGCCACGTGGGCACTGATACTGCTACAACAAAACTGCTTGCGGAGATACATCCAGTAGATGGTGCCCACGGAGGGACTCGAACCCCCACACCTTGCGGCACATGGACCTGAACCATGCGCGTCTACCAATTCCGCCACGTGGGCACTGATACTGCTTACATCTCACAACGGTACAACGAACTGCTTGCGGAAAACTGCTCCGGTAGAGTGGTGCCCACGGAGGGACTCGAACCCCCACACCTCGCGGCACATGGACCTGAACCATGCGCGTCTACCAATTCCGCCACGTGGGCACTGAACTGCTAACTCTGCTACAATATCAGGCTTTGTCATTTTTCGCTAGATCAACTTTCGTCGGATCGCAGCGTAGAACGTACTTCCTGCTACTGCTTTCTCTCTCGCTTCGGCTTGCGGCCGTTGCTGAAGAGACCGAGATTATAGCGGAAGGATTTCAAAAGTCAAAGTCCCCGCGCTGGGGTTTCCACCAGACTTCCCCGAGCACGGTTCGCTGCATATGTTAGGCGAATCGCATCGCTCTCCGTTACACTACGCCTGTCAAGGTGTCAATCTATCCCCGGCGGCCGCATCGGCGGCGCCCATCACTAAGAGAAATAAGAAAACGATTTGAAGCAACCTACTCATACCATTCCTAGCCGCGAGGAAATCCTCGCAGTCTTTCGCAGTGCCAAGGGTCCGATCGGCGCGGCCGAACTGGCGCGCGCCCTCAAGGTCAAGCCGGCCGCGCAGGAAGTGCTCGGCCGCCGCCTGAACGCGATGGAACGCGACGGCCAGATCCGCGCCGACGTCAGCGGCACCTATCTGCTGGCCGACCAGTCCGGTTTCATCACCGGCCGCGTGAGCGCGCACCGCGACGGCTTCGGCTTCGTCATTCCGGACGAGGGCGGCGACGATCTCTTCCTGAACGACAAGGAAATGAACAAGGTGCTGAATGGCGACCGCGTGCGCGCACGCGTCACCGGCACCGACCGCCGCGGCCGCCCGGAAGGCACGATCGTCGAAGTCATCGCGCGCGCCAACACCCACCTGATCGGCCGCCTGATGAACGAAGGCGGCGTCTGGATCGTCTCGCCGGAAGACGTCCGCATCAGCCAGGACGTGCTGGTGGCGGACGGCCCCGGCAAGGCCAAGGCAGGGCAGGTGGTCAGCGTCGAGCTGATCGAGCAGCCTTCGCGCTTCCAGCAGCCCACCGGCAAGATCGTCGAGGTGCTCGGCGAACTGGACGACCCCGGCATGGAAATCGAAATCGCGGTGCGCAAATTCGGCGTGCCGCACGTCTTTTCCGCCGCCGCGCTGAAGCAGGCCAACCGCCTGCCGAACGAAGTGGTCGAGGCAGACCTGCTTGATCGCGTCGACTTGCGCGACGTGCCGCTGGTGACCATCGACGGCGAAGACGCGCGCGACTTCGACGACGCGGTCTATTGCGAGCCGGTCAAGATCGGCGCTACCCGCGGCTACCGCCTGCTGGTGGCGATCGCCGACGTCAGCCACTACGTCAAGCCGAACGATGCGCTCGACGTCGACGCGATCGAGCGCAGCACCTCGGTCTACTTCCCGCGCCGCGTGATCCCGATGCTGCCCGAGAAGCTGTCCAACGGCCTGTGTTCGCTGAACCCGGCGGTCGACCGCTGCACCCTGGTGTGCGACATGGTCGTGACCCAGGACGGCGAAGTGACGGCCTACCAGTTCTACCCGGCCGTGATGCACTCGGCCGCGCGCCTGACCTATAACGAGGTCGCCGACATCCTCGGCAACACCGGCGGTCCGGAAGCGCAGCGCCGCCCAGGCATCGTGCCGCACCTGCTGAACCTCAACGAGGTGTTCCGCGCGCTGCTGAAGGCGCGCCAGGAACGCGGTGCGATCGACTTCGAGACCACCGAGACCTACATCGTCTGCAATGCCGTGGGCAAGATCGAAAAGATCATCCCGCGCACCCGCAACGATGCGCACCGCCTGATCGAAGAATGCATGCTGGCCGCGAACGTGTGCGCGGCCGACCTGCTGATCCGTCACAAGCATCCGGGCACCTTCCGCGTCCACGCCACGCCGACCGAAGAGAAGCTGCTGCAACTGCGCACCTTCCTGAAACTGGTCGGCCTGAACCTGGGCGGCGGCGCCAAGCCGAGCGCGCGCGACTATGCCGAGGTGATGCAGAAGATCAAGGAGCGTCCCGATGCGGGCCTGTTGCAGACCATGCTGCTGCGCTCGATGCAGCAGGCCGTCTACAGCCCGGACAACGTCGGCCACTTCGGCCTGGCCTACGAGGCTTACGCCCACTTCACCAGCCCGATCCGCCGCTATCCCGACCTGCTGACCCACCGCGCGATCAAGGCCATCCTGCTCGGCAAGAAGTACGAGCCGAAGGGTATCGAGCTGGGCAAGCTGAATACGACGGTGTCGAATTCGGCGCGCAAGCAGGCGGCCAAGGACAAGGCGGCCGGCACCCAGAAGAACGAGAAGGACCTGACGATCTGGGACGCCCTCGGCGTGCACTGCTCGGCCAACGAGCGCCGCGCCGACGAGGCCTCGCGCGACGTCGAGAACTGGCTGAAGTGCTACTTCATGCAGGACAAGCTGGGCGAGGACTTCACCGGCACCGTGTCCGGCGTGACCCCGTTCGGCATCTTCGTCACGCTCGACCAGCTCTACGTCGAGGGCCTGGTGCACATCAGCGGCCTGGGTACCGATTACTTCCAGTACGACGAAGCGCGCCACGAACTGCGCGGCGAGCGCAGCGGCCAGATCTACAAGCTGACCAGCAAGGTCAACGTGAAGGTGGCGAAGGTCGACCTCGAGTCGCGCAAGATCGACCTGGTGCTGGCCGAAGCCGCCGAGAGCGTCCCGGCGCCGATGGAGCGCGCCCGCAAGGCCGCGGTCGATGCAATGGAAGGCAAGGCGCCCAAGGGCCGTAAGGGCAAGGGCGCAGCCGCTCCTGCACCGGTGCAGGCTTCGCGCTTCACGAGTACCGAAGACGAGGCCGGCGAGGAAGACGAGGATGTCGTCTTCGTGCCGCCGCCGCGCGTGCCGCGCAGTGCCCGCAAGCCTGCCGCCAAGACCGAGGCCAAGACCGCGGCCAAGGGCGCGGCCAAGAGCGCCGGCAAGACCGCCAGTAAAACACCAACCAAGCGTGCGTCCAAGAGCGCACCAGCAACCAAAGCGGTGGCCAAGACCCCCGCGTCCAAAACCAGCAGGAAGAAACAGTAATACATGAAAAATAAAATGTTATTCGGGTTCCACGCGGTGACCTCGCGGCTGCGCCACGAGGCCCAATCGGTGGAAGAGATCTTCGTCGACGCCGCACGCCAGGACCGCCGCATGCAGGACCTGATCGCCAACGCCAAGGCGGCCGGCGTACGCGTGATGCCGGTCGACGCATCGCGCCTCGACAAGATCACCGGTACCCGCCGCCACCAGGGCGTGATCGCCTTCGCCAGCCAGCTGGCGCTGGCACGCAACCTGGACGAGCTGCTGGACGCCATCGAAGGCCCGCCGCTGCTGCTGATCCTCGACGGCATCACCGACCCGCACAACCTGGGCGCCTGCCTGCGCGTGGCCGACGGCGTCGGTGCACATGCCGTGATCGTCCCGAAAGACCGGGCTGTGGGCTTGAACGCGACCGCCGCCAAGGTGGCGAGCGGCGCGGCCGAGAGCGTTCCCTATATCACCGTGACCAACCTGGCGCGCACCATGCGCGACCTGAAAGATCGCGGTATCTGGCTGATCGGCACCTCCGACGACGCCGACAAGGGCCTGTACGAAGCCGACTTCACGGGCCCGGCCGCGCTGGTGATGGGTTCGGAAGGCGAGGGCATGCGCCGCCTGACGCGCGAGACCTGTGACCTGCTGGTCAATATTCCGATGTTCGGCTCGGTCGAGAGCCTGAACGTGTCGGTGGCCTCGGGCGTGTGCCTGTATGAGGCACGGCGCCAGCGGATCGCGCGCGAGGGCTAACGGTCTTCACGTAAATTGGGTACCGGCCTTCGCCGGTACGACGTGCTTGTGCTAGTGGTAAGTCTCACTGTTAGCGAGACGCTAACGGGGTTTCCCCCTCAGCCGTAAAACCGTCATCCCGGCGCAGGCCGGGATCCAATCCCCTCGCTCAGCCACAAGCGCATCCTTCCCCCCGCAGTCCCCCCCAAGCAAACCCCCGCAACATACGCTACCATCCCAGTTGGTTTGCGATCATCCTTATTATGTTTTCCAACTTACGCGACGATATCCAGAGCATCATCCAGCGCGACCCCGCCGCCCGCAACGGCTGGGAAGTCCTGACCTGCTACCCCGGCCTGCACGCCGTGATCATGCACCGCTGGGCGCACGCCTGCTGGACGCTCGGACTGAAGTGGGTCGGCCGCTTCATCTCCTACCTCGCCCGTATCATCACGGGCATCGAGATCCATCCCGGCGCCACCATCGGCCGCCGGGTCTTCATCGACCACGGCTTCGGCGTCGTCATCGGTGAAACCGCCGTGGTCGGCGACGACTGCACCATCTACCAGGGCGTCACCCTGGGCGGCACCACCCTGGTGGCCGGCACCAAGCGCCATCCGACGCTGGAGCGCGGCGTGATCGTCGGCGCCGGCGCCCAGGTGCTGGGCGCGTTCACGGTGGGCGAGTACGCCAAGGTCGGCTCCAACGCCGTGGTCATCAAGCCGGTGCCCACTGGTGCCACCGCGGTCGGCAATCCGGCTCACATCATCCGCAAGGAAGACCAGTCGCGCAGCGCCCACCTGTTCGCCGCCTACGGCGTCACGCCCAACGGCGACGATCCGCTGTCGAAAGCCCTGCGCGGCCTGATCGACCACGTCGCGCGCCAGGACGAGCAGATCGAACGCCTCACCAACACCATGCGCGAGGCCGGCCTGTGCTGTCCGAAGGTGGCGGAGGGTGATAAACTCGATTCGGAACAATTGAACCGACTGGTCGACTGAGGAATCGCATGACGAATGAAGTGACGGGCACGCCCGACGGCGCCGTATTGGACCCGATGGAAATCCGCGTGCTCGCGGTGCTGGCAGAGAAAGAGGCGCTGACGCCCGATAATTACCCGATGTCGGTGAACGCGATCGTCAACGGCTGCAACCAGCTGTCGAGCCGCGACCCGATCATGCAGATGACCGACGAGACGGTCCAGGACACCCTGCAGCGCCTGATCGAGAAGAAGCTGGTGAATGCGATCTCGCAGGCCGGGGCCCGGGTCGTGAAGTACGAGCACCGCATGCGCATCAAGTGGACCCTGGAGCAGGACAAGGTGGCCGTCCTCAGCATCCTGATGCTGCGCGGCCTGCAGACGGCCGGCGAGATCCGGACCCGCACCGGCCGCCTGCACGAGTTCAGGAGCGTGCCGGAAGTCGAGACCGTACTGCAGTTCCTGATCGATAAATACCCGCCGCTGGTCGCCCGCCTGGACCGCGCGCCCGGCACCAAGGAGGCGCGCTACGGCCACCTGCTGGGTGGCGAGCTCCCTGCCTTCGAGGCGCCCGCCGCCGGCGCCGGCCTCGGTGGAGGAGGCGCCAGCCGCGTCGGCCAGCTGGAACAGGAAGTCGCCGCCCTGCGCGGCGAACTCGAGGAACTCAAGGCGCAGTTCGAGGCGTTTCGGCAGCAGTTCCAGTAGGCGCTTTCGGTTCCGCGAACGTCAGTTCGATCACGGCATCGTCGCTCCAGCTGAAGTTACCGATCGGTACGTGGAAGGTCCCTCCCTTGACTTCCAGTTTCGCCGAGCGGTTCGCGTCGACGAGCACTGCGCCGGCAAGCGGCTGGTCGCTGCGGAAGGGAAAGTGTGCTTTCTTGCTCACACCTTCCCAGCGAAAATCTTCCGGGTCGCCGAAGAAGTCGCACCAATCCGTCCGCAGCAGGATGGTATTGATGGTCAACACCCAGAAGGTCGGGATCTCCGCCTTGGCCATTGCCACCGTCACCTTGCACTCTAGCCGCAAGTCGCCCAGGCGCCGCTGGTTGGCGGACAGGCCGGGCGTGCGGATTTCGGGATCGGTGCGGTAGCTGCGGCGCTTGCGGTTCAGCTCCAGCTCGCTCTCCGCGTCCGCCGCAGCCTCGCTGCGCGGCACCACGAAACGCATGTCAGCATCGATTGCGATCGGCATGTTGAAGCCGCTGTCGCCCACGAGGCGAATCGCCAGCGGCTGCTCCGACTCGTCCTTCGCCTGCGACCTGAGCCGGAACCGCAGCCGATCGGCCGCAGGCGCCAGTTGCCGGTGCCTGTCGAAGGCATCCAGGCCGGCCAGGATGACCTTGTATTTGCGGACTTCCGGATTGCGCATGGCGTTCACATGCACGGGCTCGAGTTCGCGGACCGGCTTTTCCTCCGCGGCGGCAACGCTGCCGCAGAGGAGCAGGGCGCCGAGTGCGATCGCATGAATGGCGCGCATGCGAATCAGCCCTCGTCGCGCCAGCGGCGCAGGCGTACCGCGACGGCGATCATGGCGACGCCGATGGCGGCGGCGATCCAGACGCCCGGGCTGGCGAGCGTGGAGTAGGACACGCCCAGCAGCGTCATCGGATCCAGGCCGTACTGCTGGTTGATGACTTCGATGTCCGGCTGCGACAGCCAGATCCCCGGCACCAGGCCGCCCAGGCCGCGCACCACCACTTCGCTGACGAACCAGTCGACGTCGAACACGGTGTTCGACACGTGGCCGACGATGAAGTTGAACCACTTCAGCACCAGGGCCACGACCAGCGGCGTACCGACCGCCCACAGGAAGACCTTGGAGCGCGCCCAGCTCGACACCATCAGGAGCCAGCCGACGGTCGGCAGCGCCCAGATGATGTACAGCGGCAGGAAGGCCAGCAGGTATAGGGGGCTCAGGTAGAGGTTCGGCTCCATCAGCACCGGTGCGAACAGGTTCATGCCCTTGCCGGTGGCGCTGATCATGCCGAGCACCAGCAGCACCAGCGCGGTGGCGGTACCGATCGCGATCGTGATCACCGGAGCGACGACCAGGGCGGTGACGACTTTCGACAGCACGGTGTCGCGGTCCGACAGCGGCAGCGACTTCCAGAACAGGATGCTGCGGTCGCGGCGGTCGTCATGCAGGGCCGACAGGCAGTAGAAGAACACCACCACGGTCAGCACCAGGAACAGCGGCGCGGCCAGGCCCATGTAGCTCGAGGCGGCGACGTGGGCGATCTTGTAGCGCAGCGCCGACGGCACGCCCTGGATCGATACCACGGTCTGGCCGTCGATCTGGATGTTCTCGTGGCCGCCGAAGCTCATGGCGTACATGAAGCCCACGCCGACCAGCAGGACCATCGCGGCCGCCACCGCCACCGGCGTCCAGAAGAAGGCGCCCTTGTGCTCCCAGAACTCGCGCCGGAGCAGCCATTTCATTGTTTTCATGCGTAGGTTCCTTTCATGGTTGCCACGAACAGGTCGGCAACGCTGGGATTGCGGGTCTCACCGAGCTGGGCCAGCTGGGTGCGCGACACGCCGTCGAACAGCATCACCGACTTGCCGAACACGCTGCGCTGGTCGATCGGGGCCAGCGCATTCGCCGCGCCGACCTTGTCGGGCGGGACCATCACTTCGGTGTAGCGCTCGCCGATCTCTTCCATCGACGCGGCCAGCACGATCTTGCCGTCGCGGATGAACATCAGGTCGGTGAGGATGTGCTCGACTTCTTCCACCTGGTGGGTGGTGATGACGATGGTCTTCTGCTCGTCGAAATAATCTTCCAGCAGGTTCTGGTAGAACTGCTTGCGGTAGAGGATGTCGAGGCCCAGGGTCGGCTCATCGAGGACCAGCAGCTTGGCGTCGATGGCCATCACCAGCGCCAGGTGCAGCTGGACGATCATGCCCTTCGACATTTCCTTGACCTTCATGGTCGGCTTCAGCTTGGTATGCGCGATGTAGCGCTCGGCCTTGGCGCGGTTGAAGCGCGGATGCACGCCTTCCACGAAGTCGACCGCGTCCTTCACGCGCATCCAGCGCGGCAGGATGGCGACGTCGGCGATGAAGCAGACTTCCTTCATCAGGTCGTCGCGCTGGGTGCGCGGGTCGAAGCCCAGCACCGACAGCTGGCCGTCGAAGTCGATCAGGCCCAGGGCGGCCTTGAGCGTGGTGGTCTTGCCCGAGCCGTTGGGGCCGATCAGGCCGACGATGCGGCCGGCGGGAACCTCGAAATCGATGCCGTCGACGGCGCTGCGCTTGCCGTAGCGCTTGCTCAGGCCGCGTGCGGAGAGCACGGCATTCATGCTGAGCCTCCCGGAGCATTGCCTGCGGAGGCCTGCAGCAGTTGCTCGACGTTCAGGCCGAGGCGGCGGATACGTTCGACCATGGCCGGCCATTCCTCGCGGATGAAGCGTTCGCGTTCGGTGGCCAAGAGTTTCTCGCTTGCTCCTTCGGTAACGTACATGCCAATCCCCCTTCGTTTTTCCACCAGGTTTTCGTCGACCAGTTCCTGATAAGCCTTGGACACGGTGATCGGATTCAGTTGATATTCGGCCGCGATCTGGCGAACCGAGGGCAGGGCGTCGCCGGCTTTCAGAATACCGTCGAGCATCATGCCCACCACCCGCTCCTTGAGCTGGCGGTAAATGGGTGCGTTGTCATTCCAGCCGACTGTCATGTCCAGTCCTCCCTTGTCTTGGCACTGCATTGTTCATGGTGGTCTCCCGTGTCGTACTCGGTGGTGATGCGTTGAGGTGGTGTTGTAGTGAAGTATAACAGTGGCTTGGTAAATGTAAACATACATATTGAACAAAAGTGCGGGCGCGGCATCCAGGCGCACTTTGGTAGGATGGGAGGATCGATAAGGAAGGAGGGAGCGATGCTGACGTGCCCGAACTGTGGCCTCTCGCCGCTGACGCATGCGATCAGGGAAATGCAGTACAACTACAAGGGACAGAGCACGACCATTCCCGATGTGTTGGTCGAGCATTGTGCCGGGTGCAAGGAAGTGATGTTCGCGGCGGGCGAGCACGACCACTACGGCGAACTGGTCGCGGCCTTCCGCAAGCAGGTGGATGCGGACGAGCTCAAAACGATCCGGGCGATGCGCAAGCGGCTGGGTTTAACCCAGCACAAGGCGGATGAGATGTTCGGGGACGGGGCAGGGGATTTCGCGCGCTATGAATCGGGCGAGGCGCATGCGCCGGTGGCGCTGGTCAAGCTGTTGCGGCTGCTGGGGAAGCACCCCGAGTTACTGGATGCGGTCCGGTAGGGTGGGCGGGTCTCCCGCCCACGCGTTCAAGCAGCTGAAGATTAGCCCTAGCGTCTGCTCATATCGGATTTGAACGCGTGGGCAGGAAACCTGCCTACCCTACGGTAACCCGTGCTGCGTGATGGTGCCATCGTCAGCGAGTTCTATCCACCCGCCACGCCGCGGCTCGGCATCCAGTTCCCAGTCCGGCAGCACGTAACGCAGCTTGCCGTTCGTTTCATGCACGGCCGGCCGGTGCGTATGCCCATGAATGATGACGCTCGCATCCGTCTCGCCGTACAGCTTCTCGACGGCCTCGGGCGCGACGTCCATGATCTCGTAAGACTTGCCCGCCTGCGCCTCGCGGCTGCCTTCACGCAGTCCGGCAATGATGGCCTTGCGCTGCGCCAGCGGCATGCCGAGGAAGTGCTGCTGCCACTCCCGGTCGCGTACCTGGGCGCGGAAAGCCATGTACTTGAGGTCGGCGGTGCACTGGGCGTCGCCGTGGACCAGCGCAATGCGCTTGCCGCCGGCGCTGATGACGTGCGGCTCTTCCAGAAGGCTCAGTCCGGCCGCTTCGGCAAAGCCCGGTCCGACGAGAAAATCGCGGTTACCGGCCAGCCAGTACACGGCCGTGCCCGCAGCGCTCACGGCGCGGATGGCCGCGATGACCTGCTGGTGGAAAGGCTCGGCAAGATCGTCGTCGCCGGCCCAGTATTCGAAGATGTCGCCGAGCAGGTAGAGCCGCTCGGCATGCACGGCGCGCTCGGCCAGGAAGCGGAAGAAGGCTTCGGCCGTGCGCGGGTGTGCGGCCTGCAGGTGCAGGTCGGAGATGAACAGCGCAAACGTGCGCTTGGGCGTGGTCATCGAACTGATGGGTATTGCTTGCCCTGGCGCACTGCGATCATCAGATGACTTCGACTTTCTCGATGACGACCGGATCGGCCGGCACGTCCGAGTGCATGCCGCTGCGGGTGGTCTTCACGCCGTTGATCTGGTCGACGATGTCCTGGCCTTCGGTGACCTTGCCGAACACGGCATAGCCCCAGCCGTCCTGGCCCGGATAGTTCAGGAAGGCGTTGTCCTTGGTGTTGATGAAGAACTGTGCCGATGCCGAGTGCGGCGCCGAGGTGCGGGCCATGGCGATGGTGTACTTGTCGTTCTTCAGGCCGTTCTTGGCTTCGTTCTCGACGGTCGTCTCGGTCGGCTTTTGCTTCATGCCCGGTTCGAAGCCGCCGCCCTGGATCATGAAGTCCTTGATCACGCGGTGGAAGATGGTGTTGCTGAAGTGACCCTTGTTGACGTAGTCGATAAAGTTGGCAACGGTCTTCGGCGCTTTTTCGGCGTCCAGTTCGACGGTGATGTTGCCCATGTTGGTAGTCATGCGTACGCTGGTCATCTTGTGTCCTGTTCCTTGGTTATTGTTGAGATGCGAGATTGCACATCCGCTATTTTACAAGCTTGTCGCCTTTGAGCACGCTCACGGACTTAATGAAGATCGGCGTCACCGGCACGTTCTGCATGCCGCGCACGTCGTCCACCACCACGCCCTTGATCTTGTCCACGACTTCCTGGCCTTTCACGACCTTGCCGAAGACGGTATAACCCGAGCCCTTGTAGTTCGGGTAGTCGATGCCCGAATTGTCGGCCACGTTGATGAAGAACTGGGAAGTTGCCGAATCCGGATGGTCCTCGCGCGCCATCGAAATCGTGTACGGCTGGTTCGACAGGCCGTTATTCGATTCGTTCTTGACCGGCTTGTTGGTCTTGCGGCCCTCGAACTTCTCGTTCATGCCGCCGGCCTGGATCATGAAGCCGTCGATCACGCGGTGGAAGATCGTGCCCTTGTAGAAGCCCTGCTTGACGTACTGCATGAAGTTGGCGACCGTCTTCGGCGCCCGTTCTTCGTCGAGCTGGACGACGATCTCGCCCATGCTGGTCTTGATCGATACTTGCGGACCCTTGACGACGGGCGCGGCGGGCGCTGCCTCGGCGGCGGGTTCGGTCTGTGCTTCCTGGGGCGCGGCCAGTGCGGCGCCGGAAAGGAGCAGGGCGCCGGCGCCCAGGGCGATGCCCTTGAGCAGCGAGCGGCGGAAGGCAGTAGTCATCGTCTTGGCTCTCCTCTGATGGACACCGCGCAAAGCGGTGTCAAGTCTTTTCCCGAAAAATAAAGCTGAGCCATATGCGGCCAGACGGGATTTTAACAATGCTATACTTTGCGCAGAACGTCCCATTCTATCAAAGAAGAATAACACCCGAGGGTACAGACGGTCTCGACGCAATACCCACGGTTTGCCCCGATCCGCTCCCTCACCAGATTACACCCATGAGCCAACTCAAGATTTACAACACGCTCGCGCGTGACAAGCAGGTATTTGTCCCGATGGAAGCCGGCAAGGTCGGCATGTATGTGTGCGGCATGACCGTCTACGATTACTGCCACGTCGGGCACGCGCGGATGATGATGGCCTTCGACGTCATCTATCGCTGGCTCATGGCATCGGGCTACGAGGTTAACTATGTCCGTAACATCACGGACATCGACGACAAGATCATCAAGCGCGCGGTCGAGAACGGCGAGACCATCGGCGCCCTGGTCGAGCGCAACGTGAAGTACATGGACGAAGACATCGCCGCGCTCAATATGCTGCCGCCGACCGTCGTGCCGCGCGCCACCGAGTACGTGCCGCAGATGCTGTCGATCATCGAGCAGCTCGAGTCGAAGGGCCTGGCCTACCGCAGCGATGACGGCGACGTGAACTACGCCGTGCGCGGCTTCGAAGGCTACGGCAAGCTGTCCGGCAAGTCGCTCGACGACCTGCGCGCCGGCGAGCGCGTCGACGTCAACAGCGGCAAGCGCGATCCGCTCGACTTCGTGCTGTGGAAGGCCGCCAAGGAATCCGAACCCGCGGAAGCCAAATGGGACTCCAAGTGGGGCAAGGGCCGTCCGGGCTGGCACATCGAGTGCTCGGCCATGTCCTGCGCTACCCTCGGCCAGCATTTCGACATCCATGGCGGCGGCGCCGACCTGCAGTTCCCGCACCACGAGAACGAGATCGCCCAATCAGAAGGCGCGTTCGGCGGCAACATGGTCAACTACTGGATCCACAACGGCTTCGTGCGCGTGGATAACGAGAAGATGTCCAAGTCGCTGGGCAATTTCTTCACCATCCGCGACGTGCTCAAGCAGTATGACGCCGAAATCATCCGCTTCTTCATCCTGCGCGCCCACTACCGCAGCCCGCTGAACTATTCCGACGCCCACATCGACGACGCCAAGGGCGCGCTGACCCGCCTGTACACGGCGCTGTCGACGGTGGACATCGACGCCGAGCAGCCTGCGGTCGACTGGGACGAAGCCCACGCCCTGCGCTTCCGCGAAGCCATGGACGACGATTTCAACACGCCGCTGGCCGTGGCCGAGCTGTTCGACCTGGCCAGCGAAGTCAACCGCAGCAAGTCTGTGGAAGCCGCGCGCCAGCTGAAGGCCCTGGCCGGCGTGCTGGGCCTGCTCGAACGTGCGCCGCAAGCCTTCCTGCAAGGCGGCAGCGAGGGCGGCGATGCCAGTATTGACGATGCCATCGCACGCCGTGCCGCCGCCAAGAAAGCCCGCAATTTTGCCGAAGCGGATGCCATCCGCGCCGAACTGACTGCCGCCGGGATCATCCTGGAAGACAAGCCGGACGGAACGACGACCTGGCGCCGCGCATAATGGCGGCCGACAAGGACACGCCGGGCCTCGAGGCCGGGGCGCAGGACGAACTTTCCGTCCCCGCCTACTGGGCGGAAGCGAAGGCCGCACTGATGGGGCGCGACCGCATCATGGCCAAGCTCATCCCGCAATTCGGCGACCTGCACCTGCGCGGTCATCCCGACCCCTTCACCACGCTGGCGCGCTCGATCGTGGGCCAGCAGGTGACGCCGAAGGCGGCCGACGCGGCCTGGGGCAAGCTGCTGGCGATCTGTCCGAAGCTGTCCCCGAGCCAGGTGATCAAGGCCGGCGCCGCCGAGCTGGCCGGCTGCGGCCTGTCCAAGCGCAAGACCGAATACATCCTCGACCTGGCCGACAGTTTCAAGGCCAAGCGCGTCCATGCCGACCTGTGGTCGCAGATGGACGACGAGGCCGTCATCGCCGAGCTGGTCCAGATCCGCGGCATCAGCCGCTGGACAGCGGAGATGTTTTTGATATTTAATCTGCTCCGGCCGAATGTGCTGCCGCTCGACGACCCCGGCCTGATCCAGGGCATCAGCCAGAATTATTTCTCTGGCGAACCTGTTTCGCGCAGCGATGCGCGCGAGGTCGCGGCCAACTGGGAGCCCTGGCGCACGGTGGCCACCTGGTATCTGTGGCGCAGCCTGGACCCACAACCCTGATGTGATATCCGACGCGGGTACGGTAAAATAACGCCCAAAACAGGGCCAGAGCGGCTGCGCCCCATCCATAAGCGCTGCTGCCACGAAACAATCCGGAGGTACAATGACTAAAACAACTTTCCTCAATTTTGAGCAGCCGATCGCCGAGCTCGATTCCAAGATTGAAGAGCTGCGCTTCGTGCAAGACGACTCCGCAGTGGACATCTCCGAAGAGATCGACCGCCTGGCCAAGAAAAGCCAGCAGCTCACCAAGGACATCTACGCCAAGCTGACCCCGTGGCAAGTGTCGCAGATCGCCCGTCACCCGCAGCGTCCGTACACGATGGACTACGTGAACGCGATCTTCACCGACTTCCACGAACTGCACGGCGACCGCACGTTCGCCGACGACCAGTCGATCATGGGCGGCCTGGCGCGCTTCAACGGCCAGGCCTGCATGGTCATCGGCCACCAGAAGGGCCGCGACACCAAGGAGCGCGCGATGCGCAACTTCGGCATGCCGCGTCCGGAAGGCTACCGCAAGGCCATGCGCCTGATGAAGCTGGCCGAGAAGTTCAACCTGCCGATCTTCACGTTTGTTGACACCCCAGGAGCGTTCCCGGGCATCGACGCCGAAGAGCGCGGCCAGTCGGAAGCAATCGGCCACAACCTCTACGTCATGGCCGAGCTGAAAGTGCCGCTGATCGCCACCATCATCGGTGAAGGCGGCTCGGGCGGCGCGCTGGCGATCGCCGTCGGCGACGCGGTGCTGATGCTGCAATACTCGACCTACTCGGTGATCTCGCCGGAAGGCTGCGCCTCGATCCTGTGGAAGACCTCGGAGCGCGCCTCCGACGCCGCCGACGCCCTGGGCCTGACCGCACATCGCCTGAAGGCCATGGGCCTGATCGACAAGATCGTCAACGAGCCGCTGGGCGGCGCGCACCGCGATCCGAAGCAGATGGCCCAGCTGCTCAAGCGCGCGCTGGCCGACACCCTGCGCCAGTTCCAGGGCATGAAGACCAAGGACCTGCTCGAAGCGCGTCACCAGAAGCTGATGAGCTACGGCAAGTTCAAGGAAACGCTGCCGAGCGAAGAGTGAGTCCCAAGCATGCCGGAGGCGCTCCGGCAGTCTTTGCGCAGGCCATGGACGGCCTGCGCGACATCCATACCCCTTCCTCCATGGCGATTGCCTGCAGCGGCGGCCTCGATTCGATGGCCCTGCTGCGGCTGGCGCACGCCTGGGCGGCGGGGCAGGGCATTCCCCTGCACGCCTTCCACGTCCATCACGGGCTGAGCCCGAATGCGGATGCCTGGCTGGCCCACTGCGCGCAAGCCTGCGCGGCGCTCGGCATCGCCTTCGACCATCGCCACGTCGAGGTCGTCAAAGGCAAGGACGGCATCGAGTCGGCGGCGCGCAAGCTGCGCTACCGCGCCCTGGGCGAGCTGTGCGTGCAGCACGGCGTGCCGCTGCTGCTCACCGCCCACCATCTCGACGACCAGGCCGAAACCGTCCTGCTGCAACTGCTGCGCGGTTCCGGCCCGGCCGGCCTGTCCGGCATGGACGCCGCCAACCGCGCGCCCGGCCTGCTGGGCGATCCTGATCTGGTGATGGCGCGGCCTCTGCTGGCGCTGTCGCGCGCCCAGCTCGAAGCCTATGCGCAGGACGAAGGCCTGGACTGGGTCGAGGACGAATCGAACAGCGATCCGCGCTACGCGCGCAATGCGCTGCGCCATGGCGTGATGCCGGCGCTGGCTGCCAGCTTCCCCGGCTACCAGCAGCGGCTCGCGCGTGGCGCGTCCCACGTGCAGGCGGCCCAGCGCATCCTCGACGAGGTGGCGGAGCAGGACCTTGCCGCCTGCCAGGACGGTGAGGCCATCGACCTGGCCCGCGTCCAGCGCCTCAGCCGCGACCGCACCGACAATATGCTGCGCCACCTGTTCTCGGTGCGTGGCCTGGCCATGCCCTCGACTGCCTGGCTGGGAGAAATGGTGTCCCAGCTGTTCTCGGCGAGAGAAGACGCCCAGTTGAAAGTGACGCATCCGGCCTGCCACATCCGCCGCCACCGCGGCAAGCTCTACCTCACACCGAAACTGCCGGACCTCGCCGGCATGCGCGACCCCGACGACGAAGGCGTGCTCGTCAAGGAAGGCGAGGCTTTCCGCTGGAATGGGGAAGCCGCGCTGGCGTTTCCGGCCTACGGCGGCGTGCTGCATTTCGACCCTGCGCCGCAGGGCTTCGATCCGGCCTGGCTGCGCAGCCAGCCTTTGATGATCGATTTCCGCAAGGGCGGCGAACGTTTGAAACCCGCCGCGAATCGTCCCAGCCGCGGGCTAAAGGCGCACTACCAGGCGCTGGGCGTACCGGCCTGGGAGCGCGAACGCGCGCCGCTGGTCTGGGCCAGCCACGCGCTGCTGTTCGCCGCCGGCATCGGCATGGATTGCCGCTGCATGCCGGACGGGGAAGGGGAGCGGGTCGCCTTGCGCTGGGTGCCCGATCCTATTCAGGCTGGGTAGAGAGTTACTATACGAAAAAGGTATTACTTTATTTTCTTTTCGTATAGCTTTTTCTCCCACCAGCCTTGTGATACTGCGCTGCAGCATGCTAGAGTAAAGGTCCCCTTTTGATCTTTCTACAAGCTGGAACCCTTCCTGATATGGCTTTAATTGTCCACAAATATGGCGGAACGTCGATGGGCTCGACGGACCGTATCAAGAATGTCGCGGCCCGTGTGGCCAAGTGGCATGATGCCGGCCACCAGATCGTCGTGGTCCCCTCGGCAATGTCCGGTGAAACCAACCGCCTGATTGGACTGGCCAAGGAAATCATGGCGCAGCCGGACCCGCGCGAACTGGACATGATTGCCTCGACCGGCGAGCAGGTCTCGGTCGGTCTGCTGGCGATGGCGCTGCTGGCCATCGGCAAGGACGCCGTCTCCTACACCGGCTGGCAAGCCGGCATTCGTACCGACTCCTCGTTCACCAAGGCCCGCATCCAGTCGATCGACGACACCCGCGTGCGCGCAGATCTGGAAGCCGGCAAGATCGTGATCATCACGGGTTTCCAGGGCATGGACGAAGATGGCAACATTTCGACCCTGGGCCGCGGCGGTTCCGACACCTCGGCAGTGGCGATCGCCGCCGCGCTAAAGGCCGACGAATGCCTGATCTACACCGACGTGGACGGCGTCTACACGACCGACCCGCGCGTGGTGCACGAGGCGCGCCGCCTGGAGAAGATCACCTTCGAGGAAATGCTCGAGCTCGCATCTTTGGGCTCGAAGGTCCTGCAGACCCGCTCGGTCGAGTTCGCAGGCAACTACCAGGTCCCGACGCGCGTATTGTCGTCGCTGACCGATCCCCTGATGCCGCTGGACGAAGAAGCGAAGTCCGGCACCCTGATTTCGTTTGAGGAAGAAAGCAACATGGAACAAGCCGTCATCTCCGGTATCGCCTTCAATCGCGATGAAGCCAAGATCACCGTCCTGGGCGTGCCGGACAAGCCTGGCGTCGCCTTCCATATCCTCGGCCCTATCGCCGAGGCCAACGTCGAAGTGGACATGATCATCCAGAACCAGTCGGTGGATGGCAAGACCGACTTCACCTTCACCGTGTCGCGCAACGACTACGTGAAGGCGATGAGCGTGCTGGAAGGCCAGCGCGAGGCCCTGGGCGCGGCCAAGATCCTGGGCGACGCGAAAGTGTCGAAGGTCTCGGCGGTCGGCGTGGGCATGCGCAGCCACGTCGGCGTGGCCTCGCAAATGTTCCGCACGCTGGCGGAAGAGGGCATCAACATCCTCATGATTTCGACCTCGGAAATCAAGATTTCGGTGCTGATCGACGAGAAGTACATGGAGCTGGCGGTACGTGCTCTGCACAAGGCTTTTAACCTCGAGCAAGCTTAACAATTTTCAAAATTTTTAGGCGTGCGTCCTTGACGCAACAGGCACCAGCCCTTAAGATGCCTGCACTCAGCGCTGACTGACAACAGTTGGTTCTGATTGGAGACGTGGCCGAGTGGCCGAAGGCACTTCCCTGCTAAGGAAGCATACGGCTTATACCCGTATCGTGGGTTCGAATCCCACCGTCTCCGCCAAGACAATTGTTTTAGAGAAATCTTTAACATTCATGAGACTCGCTAGCTATGAGAGCTAGCGGGTCTTTTGTCTTTCTGGGCCTTAGATTTTCTATCAATACGGGTCCGCTTCGGGATTTGTATTGGTCGGCTTGGCTACAGCGGACCGTTGCCGATGGGATGTTGGAACTGAACCGGACATACTGCCGTACCAGCATGCGCGCCCAGCCGCTCTGGGGATATGCAGGAGTGCCTGCAAGGCGCCGCCCGGCCCGCCGATGCTGGCCGCTGATCGAGATCACGACCAATGGCTTGTTCCCTCAGCTTCGGGAACGATGCGCGTCGAACCGGTATCTCCGCTGCCTTTGCCGGCCCAGCCACATCATTTGCAATGCTGGCGCATCATCTCCATGTGCCGCTGGCGCATCTCGGGCGACATTTGCTGCATGTGGCGATCCATCATTGCCTGGCGCTGCTCGTCGGGAGCGCGCTGGATGTCGCGGTGCATCGCGCACATCTGCTTCATGTCCATGCCGCCCGGGCCCATGTGGCCTTCCGTGGCCGGCGCGCCTGGCTGCCCGCTTGCGGTCGCGGCCCCCGTCGTGCCGCCCATCGTCATGTCGGCGCTGGGTCGTCCAGCGCTTCCCGCCGTCTGGGCGGGATGATGGTGAGCGTGCATGTCGCTGCTCCCGGGCGCCGTGCAGGCCGACAGTCCCGCCGCAGTAATCAGCGCTGCGAGGAAGTGGACAGAGTTGTTGTACATGGTTGCCATATCAGTTCTCCTCAGTAAGATGTCCATGGGCCCGGATGGGATCCCTTGGTCGAACAAACACCGCTGCCGTCGCTGCGACAGCGGTGTTGATGCGCGCATCGCTTCCTGCAGGCTGATACGGCATGAAGGCAGGCGCGTTGTTCATCGCAACCTGAGCGCATTGCCGATTACCGATGCGGAGCTCAGGCTCATCGCCAGTGCGGCAATCATGGGCGATAGCAGCCATCCGGTCGCCGGATAGAACACCCCTGCCGCAATCGGAATGCCGAGCGCGTTGTAGAGGAGGGCGAACAACAGGTTCTGCTTCATGTTGCGCACCGTCGCCACCGACAGCTGGCGGGCGGTTGCGATGCCGCGAAGGTCCCCTTTGACCAGGGTGAGCTGGGCGCTGTTCATGGCCACGTCGGTGCCGGTGCCCATGGCCACGCCGACGTCGGCCTTGGCCAGTGCGGGCGCATCGTTGATGCCGTCGCCGGCCATCGCGACGATGCGGCCCTCGCGCTGCAGGCGCTCGACCAGCGCCAGCTTGTCGGCCGGCTTGACCTCGCCATGGACTTCGTCGATGCCGAGTCGCCGTCCAACCGCCTGCGCGGTCGTGCTGCCGTCTCCGGTGGCCATGACGACCCGGATGCCGGCTTTGCGCAGTGTGTCGAGCGCCTCCCTGGTACTGGACTTGACGGGATCGGACACCGCCAGCAGGCCGGCCGGCGCGCCGTCGACAGCCAGATACATGACGCTGGCCCCTTCCGCACGGAGGGCTTCGGCCTGCGATCCGAGCACTCGCACGTCGACCCCGCATTCCGTCATCAAGGCCGTGTTGCCCAGTGCAAGCCGGCGCCCGCCGACGCTGCCGCGCACTCCGATCCCGCTGGCGGACTCGAAGCCGTCCGCCTTCTCGAGAGCAAGCCGACGCTCGCGCGCAGTGCGGACGATGGCATCGGCCAGCGGATGCTCGCTTCCCTGGTCGAGGCTGGCGCCCAGGCGCAGCACTTCGTCCTCAGTAAAGCCAGGAGCGGCGACGGCACGCTCGAAGGCCGGCCTGCCTTCGGTCAGGGTGCCGGTCTTGTCGACGATCAGGGTATCTACCTTGCGCAGATGTTCGATCGCGGCGGCGTCGTGAAACAGCACGCCGCGGGTCGCCGCCTTGCCCGTCGCTACCATGATCGACATCGGCGTGGCCAGACCAAGCGCGCAGGGACAGGCGATGATCAGGACCGCAACCGCATTGATCAGGCCAAACACCCAGCGCGGCTCGGGTCCGAACAAGCCCCATGCGAGCAGGGTCAGAATGGCGATCGCGACCACGCCGCTGACGAAATAGCCGGCCACGACATCGGCCATGCGCTGCATCGGCGCTTTGGTGCGCTGCGCCGCCGCGACCATTTGCACGATCTGGGCCAGCACGGTCTGTGCGCCGACCTTCTCGGAGCGCATGACCAGGGCGCCGCTGGTGTTCAGCGTGGCGCCGATCAGGGCGTCGCCCGGACGCTTCGCCACCGGCATGGGCTCGCCGGTCAGCATCGATTCGTCGACCGCGCTGTTGCCGTCAGTGACCACGCCGTCTACCGGCACTTTCTCGCCCGGACGGACGCGCAGCAGGTCGCCAACGTGGATCTGCGCGAGCTCGACGTCCTGCTCGCTGCCGTCGGGGGCGATCCGGCGTGCCGTCCTGGGCGCCAGGCCGAGTAGCGACTTGATCGCGGCCGAAGTCCGGGACCGGGCTTTCAGCTCGAGCAGCTGTCCCAGCAGGGTGAGCGAAATGATGACGGCCGCCGCCTCGAAATAGACGCCGATGCGGCCCATCGACAAGAAGGACGCCGGGAACAGTTGTGGCGCGACGGTCGCCACGACGCTGTAGACGAAGGCGGCGCCGGTTCCCAAGGAGATCAGGGTCCACATATTTGGACGACGGGTGCGCACCGAGCGAATGCCGCGGACAAAGAAGGGCAGACCGGCCCAGAGCACGACCGGCAAGGACAGTATCAACTCGATCCAGCTCTGGGTACGCGCGTCCAGCAGGCCTGCCTGGTGGCCGAACATCGCCAGCGCGGTGACGGCGACGGTCAGGGGCAGGGTGAGCCAGAAGCGCCGGCTGAAATCGCGGAGTTCGGTGTCGTCTTCCTCAGCGGTTGCGGGAAGCAGCGGTTCGAGCGTCATGCCGCATATCGGACAGTTGCCTGGATGGTCCTGCCGTATCTCTGGGTGCATGGGACAGGTGTAGATCCCACTGACAGCGGTGGCCGGATCGGAGCGAGGCGGATGCGGTCGCGCGAACCCCGGTGGAGCGGCATCGTGGGGCGCATGCAGGTGTGTTTCCATGACTTCCGCGCCGTCTAGTGCGCCAGCAGTACCGGCAGCGTCATCGACCGCAGGACTGCTGCGCTGACCCCGCCCAGCAGCGATTCGTGCAGGGGCGAACGCCCATAGCCCCCCATGACCAGCAGGCCGGCACCGGTCTCGGCTGCCGCCGACAGCAAGGCGCCGGCGACGTCGAAGCGGCCGCCCTGGTGGCGGCATACCTGTGCGGCGACACCCTGGCGGCGCAAGTACTGCAGCATCGCCTGTGCCGAGGCACGGGCCTCGTCCGGCCACGCACGGCCATCGTCCACGTGCACGATGCCGACGCCGGGTGCCGTCCGCATCAGGGGTAGGGCCGCGATGAGGGCACGGGTCGCTTCCACGCTGCCGTCCCAGGCGAACAGGATGTCGCCTTCGAGGCCGGCTGCACCGGCTTCCCGGGGCACGACCAGCAGGGGCCGCCCGCACTCGCGCAGCAGGTAGCCGGGCAGTTCGCTGGCGGATCCGCGCGTGGGCAGCGCCTGGTCGGGCTGGCTGACCACGACCAGGTCGGCATAGCGGGCATGCAGGGCGATCCCGCCGGCGTCATCGTCGATCATGCGTTCTTCCACCAGCGCGACCCCCTCTTGCGAAGCGACCTGCGCGAAGCTGCGCAGCGCGTCGGCCGCATTCGCGCGCATGGCGGCGCAACATTCCGCCAGTGGCGTCCCTTCCCGCACCAGCACGTCCGGCGGAAGGAAGCGCGAGATGCCCGTCGGCGCACAAGCGCTCAGGTGCGCATCGAAGCGGCGCGCCAACTGGGCGGCGATGCGGAAGCGGGCAAGCGCGGACGGGCTGGCATCGGCATGCACGAGTATGCTTTTGTACGTCATCGGCGCTCCTGGAATGATCCCCTGTCCCAAGGGTAGGCCAGGGCCTGTGGCCCGTCCACCACGACAGCGCAAATAGCATGTCTGAGTGCGGCCAATTTGATCTCAGTCAAATTTTTTGTCAGATCCTTGTTTAATCTCTGGGGTATATCTACCAATCGAGAGGCCGGGTCCGATGAGTGTCAGGAATCTGGAGCATTTTTTTAGTGCGCAGTCGATCGCCGTAGTCGGCGCCTCGGCGCGCCTGGGCAGTGTGGGTGCGACCGTGCTGGCGAACCTGATGAGCGGCGGCTTCCAGGGGAAGATCTGGCCGGTGAATCCGAAATACCGGCAGTTGGAAGGCCTCGCCGTGTTTCCGGAGATCGATACGCTGCCAGGCTGCCCGGACCTGGCGGTGATCTGCACCCCCGCAGCCACCGTACCGGGCATCATCGCCAGCCTCGGCCGACGTGGTTGCAGGGCGGCGATCGTGCTCAGTGCCGGGCTGGACGCCACGGGGGCGGATGGGCGCAGGCTGCGCCAGGCCATGCTGGCAGCGGCCCGGCCTTTCCTGCTACGCATCCTCGGCCCCAACTGCGTCGGCCTGCTGGTGCCGGGCATCGGCCTGAACGCCAGCTTCGCACCCGGCGCCGCACTGCCCGGACGGCTGGCGTTCGTCGCGCAGTCCGGGGCGCTGGTCACCACGGTGCTGGACTGGGCGAGCACGCGCCGGATCGGCTTCTCGTGTTTCGTTTCGCTGGGCGACGGCAGCGACGTCGATTTCGGCGACCTGCTCGACTACCTGGCTGGCGATCCCGACACCGATGCCATTCTCCTGTATGCGGAGAGTGTGCGCCAGGCGCGCAAGTTCATGTCCGCCGCACGCAGCGCCGCGCGGGCCAAGCCGACCGTGATCGTCAAGGCGGGCCGCGTCCAGGAGGCTGCGCATGCCGCCTACAGCCATACCGGGGCGATGGCGGGCTCCGACCTCGTCTATGACGCGGCACTGCGCCGTGCAGGCATGCTGCGGGTGCATACCACGGCCGAATTGTTCGATGCCGTGGCCGTCCTGGCGCAGCCGCGCCGCCCGGCCGGAGGGCGCCTGGCGATCCTGACCAATGGCGGCGGTCCCGGCGTGATGGCCACCGATGCACTGATCAGCGGCGGCGGAAGCCTGGCGCAACTGTCGGCGGCCACCATCGAAAGGCTGTCGCAGGGATTGCCGCAGACCTGGTCGCATGGCAATCCGGTCGACATCATCGGCGACGCGCCTGTGGAACGCTACCGGCTGGCGCTCGACAGCCTGCTGGAAGATCCCGGCGCCGATGCGCTACTGCTGATCCATGCACCGACCGCCATCGTCTCCAGCGCGGAGATCGCGCGCGCCCTGCTGCCGCCGATGCGTTCCAGCCGCCGGCCCGTACTGTGCTGCTGGCTGGGCGGCGACAGCGCCGCCCAGGCGCGCAGCCTGTGCCGCGATGCCGGCCTGCCGGTGTTCGACACGCCGGAAGAGGCCGTGCGCGGCTTCCAGCAACTGGTGGATTACGGCCGCAACCAGCGCCTGCTCGAACAGGTGCCCCCGGCCGGCGCGTTGCCGGCTCCCGACCGGGCCGCCGCGCGCGCGCGTGTCGCGGCCTTGCTGGCGGAGGGCGCAAGCGGGGTGGGTGAGGCGGATGCAAAAATGATCCTCGGCGCCTACGGGATCCCGGTCGTGGCGACCGACACCGTGCGCGACGCGACCCAGGCGCTGGTGGCGGCGCGCCGGATCGGCTACCCAGTGGCGCTCAAGATTCTGTCGCCGGACATTGTTCACAAAAGCGACGTGGGGGGCGTCGCACTCGACCTGGCCGACGACGCCGCACTGGCGGTAGCGCTCGACGCCATGGTCGCGCGCATACGCCGGCTCCAGCCGCAGGCGCGGCTGGACGGCTTTACGGTGCAGGCGATGGCGCGCCGTCCCCAGGCCCACGAGCTGATCGTGGGCCTGGCCACCGATCCGGTATTCGGCCCGGTGGTGCTGTTCGGCCAGGGCGGTGTTGCGGTCGAAGTGGTGGATGACCGGGCGGTGGCCTTGCCGCCGCTGAACCGGGTACTGGCCGCCGACCTGGTGGCGCACACCCGCGCGGCGCGCCTGCTGGCCGGTTTCCGCGACCGCCCCTGCGCCGACCTGGAGGCGCTGTACGACGTCCTGGTGCGGGTAGGGCAGCTGGCGGTCGACCTGCCCGAGCTGGTGGAACTCGACATCAACCCTCTGCTCGCCGACAGCGCAGGGGTCGTCGCCCTCGACGCCCGCATGCGCCTGGCGCCGGTGGTGGCGGGAAGCGATCCGTTGGCGCGCCTGGCGATCCTGCCTTACCCGGACGCGCTCGAGCGCCATGTCGACAGCGCGCTCGGGCCGCTGGTCCTGCGTCCGATCCGGCCGGAGGATGCGCCGGCGCACCAGGCATTCTTCCAAGCCCTCGCGCCGGAAGACGTGCATTTCCGCATGTTCGGCATGATGCGCGAACTTTCGCCGTCCCAGCTGGCGCGCTTCACCCAGATCGACTACGCGCGCGAAATGGCCTTCATCGCCACTCGGCCAGCGGAAGGCGGGGAGGAGACGCTCGGCGTGGCGCGTGTGAGTATTGATCCCGACAATGTCGTGGGTGAGTTCGCCATCGTGGTGCGGTCCGACCTCAAGGGCAATGGTCTTGGGCGCATGCTGATGGCCTGCCTGCTCGACTACTGCGGCGGACGCGGACTGGCCCGGGTGCGCGGTACCGCACTTGGCGACAACGCGAGCATGCATGCCCTGGCTCAGGCCTGCGGCTTCGAGGTGAGCCCGGGTGCCGACGGCACCGTCGAGATGACGCTCGACCTGCAGGCGTCCGGAGCCCGCTGATGGGTACCCGGATCCTCATCGTGCAGGGCCACCCCGACGGCGGCCGCCAGCACCTGTGTCACGCGCTGGCGGCTGCATATGCGGACGGCGCCCGCTCCGCCGGACATGAGGTGGACGCGGTCGAACCGGCTCGGCTGCGGCTGCCACTGCTGGTCAGCCAGGAGGAGTGGGAGTCCGCTGCCCCGCCCGCCGTCGAGGCGGCGCAGGAGGCGATCCGGCGCGCGCAACACCTCGCTTTTTTCTACCCTCTCTGGCTGGGTGACATGCCCGCCATGTTGAAGGGCTTCATGGAACAGGTGGCACGGCCAGGCTTCGCGATCGATCCTGCTTCGCGCAATCCGCTGCGGGCCGGGCTGTTAGGCGGGCGCAGCGCACGCCTTGTGGTGACGATGGGGATGCCCGCGCTGGCCTATCGCTGGCTCTACGGTGCCCACAGCGTCCGGCTGATGCACCGGAATATCCTTGGTTTCGCCGGCATCGACCCGGTGCGCAGTACGATCGTCGGTGGCGCAGGAACGCTCGATCCGGCGCGCGTCGAGCGCTGGTGTGCGCGCCTGCATGCCTTGGGTGCCGCGGCCCGCTGAAGCGCTCAGGGCTTCAGCACATAGCTGCCCGGTGCCGGCGCACCTCCTGCGGCGGGCGGCGGCGCTACCAGCGACCCGGCCTGGCCAGCCAGCCATGCTTCCCATGCCGGCCACCAGCTCCCTTCGTGTTCTACCGCCGCGCGTTCCCAGCTGTCTGGATCGACGTAGGACGCGTCGTGCGCATGCCTTGCCAGCTGGTAGCTGCGCCGCGGCGTACCCGGCGGCGACACCACGCCTGCGTTATGTCCGCCGGAGGTCAGCAGGAAGCTGACTTCGGTGTCCGTCAGGGGCAGGATCTTGTACACGGAGCGCCACGGCGCCACGTGGTCGGTGCGGGTGCCGACCGCGAAGATCGGAAGGCGGAGGTCGGCCAGCGAAACCGGGCGGCCGTCGACGAGGTAGCGCGCAGCGGCCAGGCTGTTTCCGAGGAAGAGCTTGCGCAGGTACTCCGAATGCATACGGTAGGGCATGCGGGTGGCGTCTGCATTCCATGAGGCCAGGTCGTTGTCCTTGTCCGGAATGTCGAGCAGGTAGTGGCGCAGGCGCCGCGACCAGACCAGGTCATTCGAGCGCAGCAGCTGGAATGCACCGGCCATCTGGCGCGCATCGAGGTAGCCCTGTTGCCACATGGCCGCTTCCAGGAAAGCGACCTCGCTGTGGTCGATGAACAGGGACAGCTCCCCCGGTTCGGTGAAGTCGACCTGGGCCGCCAGCAGGCTGAGGCTGGCCAGGCGGGTGTCGCCGTCGCGCGCCATGGCGGCGGCAGCGATCGCGAGCAGGGTCCCACCCAGGCAGTAGCCGCAGGCGTTCAGCCGCGGCGCGCCGGTCTGGGAGACGATGGCGTCGATGGCTGCCATGACGCCGAGCCGGCGGTAGTCTTCCAGCGACAAGTCGCGGTCTTCCGGTCCCGGGTTCTTCCAGGAGATCATGTAGACGGTATGCCCGCGCTCGACGAGGTAGCACACCAGCGAATTCTGCGGCGACAGGTCGAGGATGTAGTACTTCATGATCCAGGCCGGCACGAACAGCAGCGGTACTTCGTGCACCGATGGCGTGGCCGGATCGTAGCGCAGCAGTTCGATCAGGCGGTTCGACATTACCACGCGGCCGGGCGTGATCGCGACATCGCGGCCGGGCAGGTAGGCGAGCGGCGGACGGGAGGTGGCGAGTGCATTGCGGGCGTCACTGGCAGCGCGCTGCATGCCGTGCAGGAGGTTGCGGCCGCCGCTGGCGGCGGTCGCCTGCTGTGCGGCGGGATTGGTCGGGATGAAATTGGAGGGCGCAGCCGCATCGAGCAGCTGGCGCGCCACGAAGGTCACGACATCGGTGTGGTGGGGCGCGACGCCGCGCACGCCGCAGGTGGCGTGGTGCCACCATTGCTGCGTCAACAGGAATCCCTGGCTGAGCACATTCCATGGCCAGGCATGCCAGGCCTGGTCGGAGAAGCGCTTGTCCTGTGCTAGGGGCTGCAAGGGTTCGGCGCCGTGCCCGATGGCCGCAGCCGTTCCGTATTCCAGCCAGCGTCCGACGCTGGACTGCGCCAGCAAGGCCAGTTCCAGCTGCTTGTCCGGCGACAGGACCAGGTGGCTGGCCCAGTCCTGCCAGGCCAGTGCCAGCGCCGCCGGCGACACGTGCGCCGTGAAACGGCCGAGCCAGGCGTTCAGGACCAGGTCGGCCGAGTACTGCTCGCCGCGCCATTCGGGCGACGGCGTGTGGCGGCCGCCTTGCCAGGTACTGCCTTCGCGCCGCAGCTCGCTGCGCGGGATGTCTCCGGGACTAGCTTCCACGGATCAATGCGCGATGAGCAGCGGGATGGATGCGCTTTCCAGCAGTGCGCGGGTAACGCCTCCGAGCACCCACTCGCGGAACCGGCTGTGGCCGAAAGCGCCGGTGACCAGCAGGCCTGCGCCGCAATCGCGCGCCAGCCCCATCAGGACGTCGCTGTCGACCACCTTGGTGCGCTCGACATGCACCTCGACGCGCACGCCATGGCGCGCAAGATACAGGGCCATGTCGGCGCCGGGCTGCTCGCCGTGCAGCCCGGACCGCTGGTCGGGATTGATGATCGCGAGCTGGACATTCTGGGCGCGCTGCAGCAAGGGCAGGGCGGCGCTGATGGCGCGGATCGCCGGCATGCCGCCATCCCAGCCGATCACCGCGGTGCCGGGAATGACGGCATTGTCATAGTCCGGCGGGACCACCAGTACCGGGCGGGCGCCGTGCAGGGCGACGTACTCCGGAAGGTGGGCGACCCGCGACAAGGGACTCGGCACGGCGACGGCGGACGAGGGGAGGTCCTGGCTGAGCACGACGAGGTCGGCGTAGCGCGATTCCAGCAGCAGGGCGTAGGCCGCGTCGTCGTCGCTCGCGTGGGCTTCGAACGATTCCACCCTGAGGCGGCTCGCCTCTTTTCTGAACGCATCCAGGCGCGCCTGTGCGGCATCGCGCAAGCCCTGGAAGTCGGACTCGGGCAGCGGCACCGGGGCGCCAAACGAGCCCGTCAGCACCGCATAGTCGAGCCAGCTGACGCCGGTGGCAGCCATGCCGACAAGGTGAGCCCCGTGGTCGTTGGCAAGCAGGGCGGCGGCGCGCAGGCGGCTGTCCTGCGCCACGCCGCCGTCGATGTGCACTACGATGGTTCTGTACATGGGAGGTCCTTTCAGGAAGGGTGAGGGAACATTCCCGGCAAATGTCGGCTGCTGCCCTGTCGACCGCGCACCATCCGTCACAACTGTAAGATGTCTGCGAGCAGAAGTCAGGATGAGATTTGATAGAGATCAAATGCAACAGCAATTTCGCGGCAATCTACGCAAGCCTCAGTCGGCACGTAACCTCTGGAGCAGGGCGGGATCGCTTCGGTAGATGTCGTCGGCGAACAGCGCGCGGCCCTGGCGGTCGGTCACGGCGGTCGCGTAGAACAGGATGACCGTCACCGGTTCGCCCAGCACGACCCGGCGGGTCGGCCCCGGCCGCATGGCTGCGGCCACGCGAGCGGCACTCCATTCCACGGGATCGGCCAGCACGAACTGCGCGAGCTCGGCGGGCCGTGCGACCCGGATACAGCCGTGGCTCAGGTCGCGTCGAGCGCGGCTGAACAGCTCTTTCGCGGACGTCGAATGCAGGTAGATGTTCATCGGATTCGGCATGGCGAACTTGACTTCGCCAAGCACGTTCATTGCCCCCGGCCGCTGCCTGACGCGGACCGCGCCCGAGCGGATCAGGGAGATCGTCTCGGCGCCGGCCGCCGGCAGCAACTGTCCCCCGGTCGACACCAGTTCCATGTCGTTTTGCCGCAGGTAGGCGGGGTTGCGCACCAGCTTGGGGACGATCTCGCCGACTTCGATGCTGCGCGGCACATTCCAGTAGGGATTGAACTCGAGATAGCGCATGGTTCCGATGAATAGGGGCGTGGGTGTCTTGGCAGCCTTGCCCACGATGACCCGCATTTCGAGGACCTGCGCCGCCGCTCGTTCCCGAGGGTCGAATGCCCACAGGCGATAGGCGGGCACGTTGACGGTGATCGTCCGCCCCGACAGTGGCGGCAGCCAGCGCAGGCGTTCCATGGTCAACGCGAGCTGTTCGGCGCGTCGACCGGGAGCGACCGACAGGGCGGCGATGGACGCGGCCCCCAGCATGCCGTCTTCGGCCAGGCCGTGTCGCGACTGGAAGCGCCGGACCGCGTCCGCCAGGACACTGCCATATATCCCGTCGTCCTCGATGGCGGCGTCCGGGGCAAGGTCGCCCAGCAGCTGCAAGCGCTGGTGGAGCAGGGCGGCGCCGGCATATGGAGCGCCTGCGACGATGCCCGCGGGTCCGGCCGGCGGCAGGACCGGCCACTGCGGCGCCAGCCTGGCGAGCTCGCGGTAACGCGCCAGCGTCTCCTTGACCCTCCGGTACAGTGGAAGGGCCGGTGCGGCGGCGTCGACGGCATGCGGCAGGCTCCCGCCATTGACGGCGCTGCGCAGGTGTTCGACCAGGTCAAGGCCTGCGGGTGCTTCCGCCTGGCGATAAGGGGAGCGGGTGCGGCCGGCATGCAGGTCGGACAAAAACTGCAGCATGGCGGTGCTGAGGTCCCGCTCGAATCCGCCGGCATCACCGCGCAAGCCATCCAGCCTGCGCGCCAGGGCGTCGGCGCCGTAGTGTCGGGGATCGAGGCCGTGCGCGGCGGCGTCGCCCAGAATCTGAAGCGCCAGCCGCGCCTGGGACTGGCCATCGTCCAGCCAGCGCGGGGGAGAACCGGACGCATACAGGCGCGCCGCCAGGACGCCGGCGTCGAGAGGGGCGGCGGCCGCAGGCATGCTGGCTGCCAGGAATAGCAGGAACGCGAGGCCATACTTGGCCGGAAGGGAAGATTGCATTGGTCGTGCTGCTGAAGTAATGCCTAGAGGATAAGGGCGTAAGACGAACAGCGTCTTTGACCTGAGTCAAAATGCTAACGAATAAATGTGCTAGGACGGATTCGCTGCATAAGCCGTGCTTGATCTGAGTCAAACAAATAATTGACTGATCGCTCCACACTGATCTCGGTATCGGATATCGCACCACTCGTTCCAAGGCTCCCATGTTTCACAAAATCCTTGTGCCCACCGACGGTTCAGCGCTGTCGGAAGCCGCCGCGGCCGCCGCGGTGGCGCTCGCGCGCGGCAGCGGCGCCGAGATTGTCGCGCTGTCGGTCGCTCAGCAGGGCGATCCGGCGCGTGAGCAGGTCGAAAATGGCGACTGGGCGGCGCAGCGGATCCGCGCGCTGAATGCGGCTGCGCAGCGCGCCGGGCGCGTGGCCCGGCTGGCGCAGGAGGCCGGCGTGCCGCACAGCCTGGTGACCACCATGGCTTCTTCCCAGCACGATGAAATCATCCGTGTCGCGCTCGAGCTGCATTGCGACCTGATTTTCCTGGCTGCGCATGGCCAGTGCGGGGTGACCAGGCTGATCGCCGCGCGTGTACCTCAGCTTGTGCTGGCTTACTCGCCCATTCCGGTGATCTTGTACCGGGGCGGCACGGTGCCTGCCTGATTCTCAACGCCGGCCGCCCGGCATTCTTGCGGAGGTTCATCATGTACAAGCGAATCCTGCTGCCGACCGACGGGTCGCAAGCATCCATGCGCGCGGTCCGGGCAGGCGTCGACTTTGCCAGGAGCGTGGGGGCCGAGGTAGTCGCCATGACGGCGACGCCCAAGTTTCACTCCTTTACTACCGATGCCGTCATGCTGGAGGAAACTCCGCAGCAATACGCACAGTCCAGCCGGGAGCGAGGACAAGCGCTGCTCGATGCCGTGGCAGTCGTCGCGCGCGAAGCCGGTGTGCCTTGCACTGTCGTACAGCTCGTCTCTGACGATCCCTATGAAGCCATCATCGCCACCGCACGCGAACAGACATGCGACCTGATCGTCATGGCTTCACATGGCCGCCGCGGCATCAAGGGGCTGTTGCTGGGCAGCGAAACCCAGAAAGTGCTGGTGCACAGCGCCATTCCAGTCATGGTGCATCGTTAACTGCCGGCTATTTGTCAGGACATCCCATCATGTACAAACGTATCCTGGTACCCACCGACGGCTCGCCCGTCTCCGCGCTGGCGGCCGATGCCGCGATCGAGATGGCCCGCTCCACCGGCGCCGAGATCGTGGCGTTGTCCATCGTGGTCCCCGAGGCCGTCCTGCCATCGATCGAGGGTGCGATGGTGTTCGACCCGGGCCAGCAGGTCAACGTGCTGGAGGAGCACGCCCATGGCTTCGTCGGCGCCATGGCCGAACGGGCCCGGCGCGGCGGTGTCGGATGCCGTCCCGTCACCCGGATCGATCCGGACCCCGCCAGGGCGATCGTCGAGGCCGCGCGCGAGTATGATTGCGACCTGATCGCCATGGGTTCACACGGACGTCGGGGGCTGAGCCGCTTGCTGGCCGGGAGCGTGACCCAGGCCGTGCTCGCCTACGCACCCGTCCCGGTCATGGTATTCCGGCCGGCGCTGCCTGGCGAGCAGGCGCAGGCGCTGGCGCGGGAATGCCCCAGCGCTGCGCCGGCCTGAGGCAGGGGCGGCATGCATCGCGCCAGGCACTGGTTTGCCATGTCCGCCGTCCCGGCCCAGGCGACGGCTAGCCCATGGCGCCGCATGCACGCCGCATGTGGGCGCCTGCTTGGGACGCTCGAGCCGGAGGAGGAACGCGAATTCGGCGTGGCGCTCGACCGCATGCTGTCGGCCATGCTTCCAACCCTCGGCCTCGTGTTCGGCATTGCGGTCGTGCTGTTCAGCGCCTGGGATTACTGGATCGCTCCCGAGTGGGCCGGCGCGACCGCGCTGCTCCGCCTGTCGCTCGTGCTGGTCGGCAGCCTCGGGTATGTCTCCTGGAGTACCCGGTTCCCGGTAGCGTGGCGCGGCGGCCTGGTCTACGTGACGCACACGGGAGCGATGATCCTCAGCTCGGCGGCGCTGCCGGATGGACTGGTGTTGGCCTTGCCGGCGATAACCGGCGTAATGTTTCCCCTCGCCTTGGTCGAGCCGCGCCTGCACCGGCTTTTCCTGATGGTCCTGTTGCCGTCTCTCCTGTTTACCATCCTTGGCGCCGCGGCGCTGCAGAAGCACGTCTTTATCGGCTGCCTGCTGGTCTACCTGGTATCGCTCGTACTCATGGCAGCCATGGCGGTGTCGCAGGGGCGATGGCGCCGTGCAGCCTTTCTCACCGAACGGGCCCTTGCATTTGCCGCCCATCACGATAGCCTCAGCGGTGTTCTGGCACGAGGCTACCTGATCGAACTGGCGAACCACGACGTGGCGCTGGCAAAGCGTTATGGACGGCCTCTGACCATCTGCATGATCGACATCGACCACTTCAAGCGGGTGAACGACACGTTTGGGCACCCCGCCGGCGATGCACTGCTGTGCGAGGTCAGCCGGGTGTGTGCGGCGCAGTTGCGGGCCAGCGATTACTTTGGACGGATCGGCGGTGAAGAGTTTGTCAGTGTCATGCCGGAAACCAACGAGGAGGATGCCTATGCCTGCGCCGAGCGGATGCGCCGCGCGGTTGCCGCCATCCGGCACGACACGCCGAATGGGACGATCGGGTGCACCATCAGCATTGGCATCGCGGCCCTGCACCAGGAACACGGGGAATTCGCTACCCTGCTGGCCGCGGCCGATGCCGCCTTGTACCAGGCCAAGTCACAGGGCCGCAACCGTACTGTGCTGGCGCCGCCTCAGGCTTTCTCCTGACTGCTGCCCGGCTCACCGGGCGCAGCCGATATCAATGCTTCCAGCTGTCCGGGGGCGAGCAATTCGATGTCGCGCTTGTCCAGGGCGATCCACCGCTCGTCACGGAAACGCCCCAGCAGGCGGCTGATGCTTTCGATCGTCAATCCCAGGTAGTTGCCCATGTCGGCGCGCGACATGCGCAGGCGGAACCGTCGTCCCGAATAGCCGCGCTCGGCGTAGCGTGCGGACAGGTCGAGCAGCAGGGTGGCGAGGCGTTCGGCTCCGCTCATGTCCGTATGCAGCAGTGCCGTCTGCTCGCGCACGATCTCGTGGCTCAAGGCGGAATGAAAGCGCTGCATCAAGGATGCGGAATGATGCAGCGTTTCCTGGAATCTGTTGTAAGGGATCTCGCATACTTCGCTGTCTTCGAGCGCAATCGCGGTCGAGGAGTGCCGCCCGGCGTAGATCGCGTCGAGCCCCATGAGATCGCCGGCCATGTAGAAAGCGGTGACATGCGGATGACCCCGGTGGTCGGGCCGCGATGACTTCAGGTGGCCGAAGCGGACCGCGTAGATCATGGCAAAGGAATCGTCCTTGCGGAACAGTACCTCGTCGCGGGCCAGGCGTCGCCGGTAGCCGATCAGTTTGTCGAGCCGAAGGATGTCGCGCGCATCGGTGCCCGATGGAAGACACAGGTCGCGCGCAACGCAGCGGGAACAGCTCGCTATCGAGGGCGGCGCGACCGGCGCGCAGGGTTCGGCATGGAACGTCATGTCGTTCATATGTCCTCCCATGTGCCAGGAGCGGCTCATGGGTCAGTATCGGGCAAAGCGGCTGATCCGGCAAGGCGGATGTGGCGCCGTGCGCCCGGCCTCTCCCCGCGTAAGGCCGGCGCATGAGGTTCGCGATCTATGTTTTTTGCTAATTTTTGATTTGGATCAAATGCACTTCAAGACAACAGGCTTGCTGTCGGCTTAGAGTTGGGCAAGCTCGCCTGCAAGCGGGCAAACCGGGGAGGGCAATGGTCAAGGATTCTTTGATGCCGGGCTTGCTTTGGAGTCTCGATGATGCCTGACGTTTCAGAAACCTCTTCGCATGGCCTGGACGGCGCCGAAGCCGCGCGGCGCCTGGCGCGGGACGGCCCCAACCGGCTGCCCGACGCCGGTGGCAGGCGCTGGCAGCGGATCGCCGCCGACGCCGCACGCGAGCCGATGTACCTGCTGCTGGCAGGCGCCGCCGTTCTCTACCTGTTGCTGGGCGAGCCGCGCGAGGGCGTGTTTTTGCTCGGCATGGTTGTCCTGATGCTCTGCATGACCCTGTTCCAGGAGGGACGCACCGAACGCGCGCTGCAAGCCCTGCGCGACCTGAGTTCGCCGACCGCGCTGGTATGGCGCGACGGCAGGGCACAACGCCTTCCGGCTGGCGACCTGGTCGAAGGGGACCTGATCGAACTGTGCGAGGGTGACCGCGTACCTGCCGATGCGCTGCTGCTGGAGGCGGCCGGCCTGATGGTGGACGAATCCCTGTTGACGGGTGAATCCGTCCCCGTCGGCAAGCTGGCATCGCCGCAAGGAAGTGAGCCGGCGGCCCCGGGTGGCGCCGACCAACCATGGGCGTACTCCGGCACGCTGGTCGTGCAGGGCCACGGACTGGCGCGGGTCAGCGCCACCGGTGCGCGCAGCGAGATCGGGCGTATCGGCGCGGCGCTTGGCGCAATTGCCGCGCCGCCCGGGCGCCTGCAGCGCGAAACCGCGCGGCTGGCACGCCGCTTTGCGCTGCTGGGCGGGGCGGTGAGCGCCTTGCTGGTCGGGCTGCTGCTGGTCAGGGGCAGCGAGCTCGTGCAGGCGCTGCTTGCCGGTATCGCCTTGTCGATGTCGATGCTGCCCGAAGAGTTCCCCGTCATTCTCACGGTGTTCCCCGCCATCGGGGCGTGGCGCCTGGCGCGCAGCCAGGTGCTGACACGCCGCTTGTCCGCCATCGAAATCCTTGGCTCCACTTCGGTACTGTGCGTCGACAAGACCGGCACGCTGACCGAGAACCGCATGGCCGTGGCCCGGCTGTGGCGAGACGGTGCCGCATACGATCCCACATCGGCTGCGCCGATGCCGGCGCCGCACCAGGAGCTTCTGAGGCAGGCCTTGCGGGCCAGTCGCGCGCTGGGCAGCGATCCTATGGAGGCTGCATTCTGGCGCCTGGCAGCCGACGTCTTGCCCGACCGCGGGGCCGTACCGGACGGCTGGTCATTGCAGCATGAATACGGATTGACTCCGCAGCGGCCGGCGCTGGTGCATGTATGGGATCGTGGTGAGGGCACGGTCCAGGTGGCGGCCAAGGGCGCACCCGAAACGGTGGTGGCGCTAAGCTGCGCGGCCGCGTCCGTCCGGCAAGAGGTTCTTGCGGCAGCCGCCGAGATGGCGGCCGCCGGGCTGCGGGTGCTGGCGGTGGCCCGCTCGTCCGCCGCCCATCAACCGTGGCCGGAGGATCCCGCCGATCTGGGGCTCGACCTGCTTGGGCTGGTGGCACTGGCCGATCCCTTGCGAGCAGACATTCCCGACGCCGTAGCAGCGTGCCGGGCCGCAGGCCTGCGCATCGTGATGATCACCGGCGACCATCCCGACACCGCCCGCGCCATCGCACGCCAGGCCGGTATCGGCGCCGGCGAGACGCTGACCGGCGCCCAGATCGCGGCCCTGGATGGCGAGGCGCTGGCACGCCGGCTCGACGGCGTGGACGTGTGCGCGCGCATCGCGCCACAGCAAAAGCTGGACATCGTGCAGGCGCTGCAGCGCGGTGGCGCCGTCGTGGCCATGACGGGGGATGGCGTGAACGACGCACCGGCCCTGCGCGCTGCCAACGTCGGCGTCGCGATGGGGCGGCGCGGTACCGACGTGGCACGCGAGGCGGCCGAGTTGACCCTTCTCGATGACCGGTTCGCTTCACTGGTCGAGGCGATCGCATCCGGGCGCCGGATTTTCGGCAACATGCGCAAATCGATGTGCTATGTGATGGCGATGCACGTGCCGATCGCCGGCATGGCCCTGGTTCCGGTACTGCTGGGCTGGCCGGTCATGCTGTATCCGCTCCACATCGTCTTCCTCGAGCTGGTCATCGACCCCGCCTGTTCGCTGGCTTTCGAAAACGAGCCGCCGGAGAAGGACCTGATGCGCCGGCCTCCACGCGCGCCGGACGAATCGCTGTTCGGCCGGGCAGCCGTCGTCAGCGCGCTGGTGCAGGGCGCATGGGTACTGGGGCTTCTGGTCGCACTGTATGGATGGACCTTGTCGCACTTGCCCCAGCCGGAAGCACGTACGGTCACGTTTGCTGCACTCGTCCTGTGCAACCTGGCGCTGCTGATGTCGAACCGCCAGCGCGCTGGTGTCGGCGGCATTCTTCGGATCGCCAATCCGGTGTTCTGGGGGATTACCGTGGTCGCGCTGCTGCTGCTGGCGCTGGCGATCTACCTGCCGGCTGCCGCCGCGATGCTGCGACTGACGCCGCCGCCGCTGTCATTCCTGGCGGCCGCCGGCCTTGTTGCGGCCGCCGCACTGGCCGGACTCGAGTTGCGCAAATGGGGAAGGGATGGTCCGCGTCGTTTTTGACTTGCATCAAACACCTTCCATGATGAAGCGCACAGACTGCCCACTCTGAAACGACGACGAGAACAGGCCCGGTGATGATATCCAATTTGTTGCTGACCAGACATCCGCACGGGATCGTGCATGCAATGACGCTTGCCCGCAAACGGCTGCTCATCTGTATCAGCAAGGCCGCGCAGGAACCGGACGAACAGTTCTCCAGCGCTTTCGTGCGGCTGGTCGCCGCCGCCGAGTGCACCTTCCGCAACGAAGAGACGCTCATGGAAACCGCCGGCCACCCCGGCTTCCGGGACCGGCGCCGCGACAACGCATTGCTCCTCGGTGCCCTGCATCACGCGGCCTCCCAGGTGGAGGCTGGAAACCTGGCGCTCGGTCGCGAGGTCATGGCGGCATTGCCTGGACTGCTTTCCCTGCATCGAATCAGCGCACTGCGCATGCTGGCATCCAGCGCACCGCGCGGGTTTATCCGGGGAGGCATGTTCCGCACCGGACGCCTGCTCACGAAGGCGGGAAGCCGTCCGGGACGGGAGGGCGTGCGATGAGCTATCGGACCATCGTCGTGCATGCCGACCTGTCGCGGCACGCGCCGAAGCGCATCCGTCTTGCAGCCCAGCTGGCCCGGGCCCACGACTCCCATCTGATCGGCGTCGCTGCCACGGGCGTGTCGCGTGAGGTGTTCCCGCACGGATACCAGGCCCAAGCGGGGACGCTCGAAGCAAGTGTCTTCGGTCCCCTCCACGACAGCGCGACACGGGCCATCGAGCATTTCGACAGGATCGCCGCGGAAGAGGGCGTCTCACACGAATCGCGCCTGGTCTGGGACCTGGCCAGCGACGCTCTCGCCAGGCAGGCCCGGTTCAGCGACCTCGTGGTGGTCAACCAGGACGACCTGAGCGAAGCGCTGGCTGAGACGATCGGGCGTATCCCAGAGTATGTTGCCTTTACCAGTGCCCGCCCGGTGCTGGTCGTGCCGTGTGCGCCCGTCGCGGGGGCACCAGGCCAGCATGTCCTGCTTGCCTGGAACGGCAGCAAGGAGGCTTCGGCCGCCATTCGGGCGGCGATACCGCTGCTGCGGAAAGCGACTCGTGTCAGCGTCGTTGCCTTCCGTTCACCCGACGACACCGATTTGCACGACCTGCGCTACCAGGCCGATCTCGCTGCCTACCTGGCCCGGCACGACGTCGCGGCCGAGATCATGGCCTTCGACCGCCACATCGATGGCGGCCATGCCCTGCTCGCGATGGCCGCGCAGGAAGCCTACGACCTCATCGTGATCGGCTGCTACGGCCATTCCCAGTTCCGCGAGCTGTTCCTTGGCGGCGTCACCAGTACGCTGCTCCACGACGCCACGATACCGGTGCTGATGGCCCGCTGAGCGGGTGAAAGACCGGGGCCGCACACCTTCAGGGGGCGACATGCAGATGATGAATGCAGCAGTATTCACCGGTCCGGGGCGCATTGCGCTCGACCGCAAGCCGGTGCCGGTCCCCGGTCCGGGAGAGGCCCTGGTCAGGGTGACGATGACGACGATTTGCGGGACCGACGTGCATATCCTGAAGGGTGAGTATCCGGTTGTGCCGGGACTGACCATCGGCCATGAACCGGTCGGCGTCATTGCCGAACTCGGTGCGGGGGTAGAGGGCTACGAAGTCGGGCAGCGAGTGGTAGTCGGCGCGATTACTCCTTGCGGACAATGTCATTCCTGCCTGGAGGCACATCAATCGCAATGTGGTGGCCATGCCATGGGAGGGTGGCGGTTCGGGAACACGATCGATGGCTGCCAGGCGGAATTTGTACGGGTACCGTTTGCTATGGCCAACCTGGCGCCGATACCGGATGAGCTGAGTGACGAACAGGTACTGATGTGTCCCGATATCATGAGCACCGGTTTCGGCGGCGCAGAGAATGGCGCGATTCGGATCGGCGACACCGTGGCTGTCTTCGCCCAAGGTCCGATCGGCCTGTGCGCCACAGCTGGTGCGCGTCTGCGCGGCGCCAGCCGGATCATTGCGATCGACACCGTACCCGCTCGTCTCGAGATGGCCAAGCGCCTGGGCGCCGACCATGTCGTCGATTTCCGCACGACCGATCCGGTGCAGGTGATCCTCGACTATACCGACGGTCAAGGCGCCGATGTTACGATCGAAGCACTGGGTACCCAACAGACCTTCGAAAGTTGTCTGCGCGCCCTGCGTCCGGGCGGCACGCTTTCGAGCCTGGGTGTCTATTCTGGCAAGTTGCACTTGCCGCTCGATGCGTTCGCTGCGGGGCTAGGCGACCATAAGCTCGTCACCACGTTGTGCCCTGGCGGCAAGCACCGGATGCGTCGTCTCATAAACATCGTGGCATCGGGAAGAATCGATCTGCGGCCTCTGGTGACCCATCGCTTCCCGCTCGAGAAGATTGAAGAAGCCTACGAGCTGTTCGCTAACCAGCGCGACGGTGTACTGAAGGTGGCGATCTTGCCCTGATAGAAATCTGGCATAAGCTCGGTGCATGTCAAAATGTCGTTCATGCGTCAGCCTCGCAGCGACAGAAGTTCATGCCAGATGGGCTTCCGGGAAATCTGGTGGCGCTGCATCCCGTGGGTCACGCAACAACAAAACCGGAATTGCAGAGTTTGCGAGGACGTGCTGCGCGACGCTGCCGGCAAAGAGCTTGTTTGCGTCGTTGGGTCCGTGCGTTCCCATGACAATCAGGTCACAGCCGTACTCTTCCGCCACCCGAATGATCTCTGGACCTGGCGCAGAAGACAGCGGAGTAAGCGCCTCACAATCCACGTGGCTGGCCTGAGCAATGCGCGCTACCGTGTCGACATGAGCGCGAGCAGCTTTACGAGCGCGTATCAACTCCGCCTGCGCATCGGGCACTTCTGCGGCTTCGTCCCGCATTGAGAAATACGGTTGCGCAACCGACACCGCGACGATGCGCCCTGCGCCGGAGCGTGCGAGCTCGATGCCCATTTGTGCAGCCCGGACCGCCAAGTCCGAGCCATCGGTAGCAATGCAAATTCGTTCGAGGAACATGATTGTCAATCAGTGGCTAAGCAGAGCACAGCATTACCATTTCGCGCACACAGCGGTTTGACCATTGTCAAAAACGAAGCAGATTCTGCGTGGCGGAATGGTGGCGCCTTTTGCGGTCAGAAGCGGACCTCAGCGGTCCACACTAAGCCAAATAGAGACCGGTCAATAAGTTATTTGATCTGACTCAAAAATAGATGAAGTTTGATAGGAGACTACGCAAAATACCGAATGGCCGAAGCCCGCGAGCGCGGGACCGCAGTAAGATTGTCGAACCCACTTGCTGCATGCCGCCGCTGGACAGCACCGGGCACCACGGCGCCTGCAATCGACGCCAAAAGTGAAAGCCCGTCCGTTGCGGCGGCCTGATGCACAGATGATGGAGGACGCAGCATGCGACGATTTTTTCCTGCCTTGGCAGTTGCTGTGCTCGCACTGCCACACATGGCGGCAACGGCAGCACCCGCATATGTTCCGTACACGGTCGTCAGCGGGAAATATGCTTCAGCAGTTGCCTTGAACGACAAGGCACACTATGCAGTGAACAGTTCTCCACCCGATGTACCGTTTCAGGTCGCATCCATTTCGGATGGACTGTCCAGCTTCAATATTGGACACATAGGCGGTTCCACGACGCGCATCCGTTCGCTCAACAATCATGGCGATGCCGTGGGAGAGGGCACGACGCACGAGGGCGCCCTCCAGTCCTTTCTTTATTCCGATGGGCAGATGCGCAACCTGACGGTGGCCTACGGGCTTCGCGCGGCTTCTGCGATAAACGACGCCGGAACCATCACCGGGCAAAGCGCAGACAACCGTGCAATGACGATCAGGGACGGTAAGGCCGAGGTCTTCGGCCCTCCGAATAGTACGGCGGACGCCATCAACGACAGGGATGACGTGCTGGTCGGCTATGCGCCGGAAGGCTTCGGTACCCGTACCGCGATATACAGTCGTGTCCTCGGAACACTGGAGCTCCTTCCATTGCTCGGCGGCCCGCACTTGGTCGGGACCGCTATCAGCAACGACGGCTGGGCGACCGGATATGGCTTTACCGGCGATAATCGGGTACATGCCTTCCTGTACGATGGAGCAGGGATGCTCGACCTGACCCCATCGGCCGGGAGTAGCACTGCCTACGACATCAATAACTTGAATCATATCGTCGGCAGCATGGACAATCGGGCCTTCTGGTACGGCGGTGGCGTCCTCGTTGACCTGAATACACTCATCGATCCGGAAGCGGATATCCTGCTCACGGCGGCCATCGCCATCAATGACCATGATCAAATCCTCGCGAAAGGATGTGACCGGGCAGGTGTATTTTGCTATGACACCGTCTTATTGAACAGTGTCACTGCAATCCCGGAGCCAGAGACGTACCTGATGCTGGTAGCTGGTCTGGCATTTCTGGCCGCGCGAAGACTGGCCGCCATCGTTCGGTGGCACCGATTGTCGTCATGATACGCGCGCATCTGGACAAGCCGGAGACCTTCATGTCCATCTCTATCAAACGCAACTGTCTGCTGTTGCTGGCGCTACCGGGCATTGCCTTGGCCGATCCGATGCCGGTGACAACGCATTCGGTCGGCACCAGCCATATCGATAACACCGTCCTGAGCGTGCTCGGTCTCGCCAATCTGACCACGACCACGCCGCTGCCCTTTGAGTTGACGCTCACTTCGACATTCGACCCTGATACGATTCCGTCGTTCTGGGCTTTCAATGATGGTGGTGAGGTCACGATTGACTTTCGCATAGGTAGCCAGGCCTACCGCTACGCAGGCAGCGCTACCAGTTCTGTGAATGTCTATAACCAGTCCCCCACTACCTACGCATATAGCCATTACATCTGGTTCGACAAGCAAGGCCCGTCCGAGGCAAGCTATACGGTCCGCTTCTCACATACCCTGTATTACCTGCCGGGTAGTCTTGGACTCAGCGACCCGCTTATGCCATTTCGCGCTGACGAGAAGGATGGCCTATACGGTTATTACACCATTGACGCGGTTCCAACCGATCCTGATGTGCCACTCAGTTGGCAGATGTCATCGTCCAACACCAATGCTGCACTCTCTGTACAGGTTGGAGTCGTGCCGGAACCTGCATCGTTCGCCCTGCTGGCGGCGGGTCTTTTGACCCTCGGTTTGCGCCGGATTTCGGGGTGACTGGTTGTAGCAGCGCGACTGGCACCAACCCAGCGTTGTGACGCTCGCCGTTTAGTATCGAAGCCTTGCGCATTTCCGCAGGCATTGGCTCATCTCCTTTTCGAGCATGGGAGAAGCCGTCGCTTGGGGTAAGGCTTACTCGATAGAGACCTCGTTGACAAGTTTTTCGCCGCGTTCGAAGGCGCTTATGCTGTCGATCGTCGTCTGCATGATCTGCCCGATCGCTTCGACCGTAAAGAAGGCCTGGTGGCCGGTGACGATCACGTTTGGGAAGGACACGAGGCGTTGGATAACGTCGTCGCAAATAATCTTCGAGGACAGGTCCTGGAAGAACAGGCTGGCTTCCTGTTCGTAGACGTCGATCGCCAGCCCGCCGAGCTGCCCGCTCTTGAGCGCAGCAATGGCGGCCTCGGTATCGACCAGGCCACCCCTGCTGGTGTTGATAAGGATGCAGCCGCGCTTCGCGCGGGCAAGGCTGTTCGCATTCACGATGTATTTGGTCGCGTCGGTGAGCGGGCAGTGCAGGGAGACCACGTCGCTTGACGACAGCAGTTCGTCAACCGGCACATAGCGCGCGCCGGCCGCTTCGAAGGTGGAATTGGGATGCGGGTCATGGCCGAGGACTGTGCAGCCGAAGCCCGTCATGATCCTGGCGAAAATGCTGCCGATCTTGCCGGTGCCGATGACTCCGACCGTCCTGCCGTGCAGGTCGACCCCCATCAGGCCGTCCAAGTCAAAATTGCCGTCGCGAGTACGGGCGCTGGCGCGGGCGATCTTGCGGTTTACCGCCAGCAGCAGGCCGACAGCGAATTCAGCCACGGAATAGGGCGAGTAATCGGTGACGCGTACCACGGCAATGCCGTGCCGTGCCGCCGCCGCGATATCAATCTGGTTGTAGCCGGTGGAGCGCGTTGCCACCATGCGGGTGCCTTGCTTCGCCAGTATATCCAACACCTCGGCATCGACACTGTCGTTGACGAAGACGCAAACAGCTTCGCATCCCTCGGCCAATACCGCACTGGCCGTTGTGAGGCGATCGTCGAAGAAGCGCAGTTCGTGGCCCGCGCGCTCGTTGGCCCGCGCCAGCATGGTTCTGTCGTAGCGCCGTGCGCTAAATACTGCCGTCTTCATATTCTCTCCCTCAGCGCACCTGTGTCGTTAGCACGATTACGCTTTGCTAAATTCGCTAATCCGCTAATCGCTGGCAGGTGACCTCGTGCGGAAGACCGTAAAAAATGCTGGTGTTTTTTCCATCTGTTGACCTAGTTCGCTGTACAGATGCGCATTGTCATGCTCTCGAATCACGTATAAATCCCGAAAATTGTTAGGACACGCATAACGGTCCGCAACCGGGCCAAGAGTTGGCCTTCTCCTATGCTGTCACAGAGCGCTGGGTTTAAGTGTTCAATGCCCAGATCATTTCTTATTAATCTAGATTTTGGCGAAGCAGGATCGATTTGTGTACACCTTCCAATAGGCCTTGCTCTTAGCAAGCAGGGATCTAGACTGGCAATGCCCACCTTGGGCATCGTATTTGCTGGGTATCAGCGTTAAGCTTAGGAGAGCATTATGGCTCGCAAGTTTGGTCCTCGCATAGACCGGCGGAGCGACCAATGCACTTCGTCAATTATCGATGCGGCAATAACCACATCGGCCACAAATGATTTGTTTTCTGTTGCGAAGGCCTTAGGTGAGAGAGGCGTTGAGCTGAAAGTGATAGCGCGTACCCTAATCAAGCCGGCGAAACGCCGCGCCGCGCCGCGCTAAGTCTGCTTCAATGTCGTGCATCAGACGCACGAGCGTTCTCATGTACGACACCGTGTATGCATTTACGACACTATGGTTTCGTGCTGCAGGATCTCCGAGGACTCCGCTTAACGAGGCACTTCGCCCGACTTCTCGTCGGGTCTCTTTTTTGTGCCCGTAGCGTGTTCATTCTACGAGTTCCCCCTTGAAGTGTGAAGTATTGGCTCCACTCCTCTCTAAGAGGGAGGAGACATGAAATCCGCATTGTTGCTTGAGCAAGATATAGATTCTTGCGCCCGAACAGCTCAGGCGCTAAAGTGGCTTGGCTACACTGTTGCCCCGATTCGCACTGCACAGCAGGCATTGAGTGCGGTTCGAATGCTAAAGTTCGACCTGATCGTGACCAGTACAGCTGAAAAACCAAATGATCGGAGAGCACTTACTGGAGAACTTAAACGCTCGGCTCCCGGGTCATCAATTGTTCTTATTGCCGACGATAGAGCTCAGCAGCAGGAAAAACAACTGAAGAGCTATCCCGGAGTTAGCGCCGTGATCAAGCGTCCTGCGTCGCTTGAAGCCTTGCGAAAGGCGGTCGAATACCAACTGGACTATGAGTTGCTGCCAGCGCGCTTTTCTACAGAGCAGGAGCGTCGGCGGTCCTGAGCTAGATTGCACCTTTAACGGCCGGTTGCCGCCATTCCGTGGTCGGCATGTCGCTGGATCAGAGTAAACTCAAGCACTGTGCGGCAAGCCAAGGTTCTGGTTGGCCGGTACCGCCACGTCGATTAGCTTCGGCTTCGGAAGCTTCAGCTCGCCCATGAGCTGGACAAAGTCCGCGCGGCTCCGGTTGACCATGCGTGCGTTATGACGTTTTTCCCAGCCGATCGTCGACACCGCTTGGCCCTTGTAGTCGTGGCCGGGCCACATCAAGGTGTCGTCCGGCAGCGTAAACAGCTTGCTCGTGACGCTGTCGTACAGTGATTCCGCGCTGCCGCTTTGGAAGTCGGTGCGCCCGCAACCGTCGATCAACAGCGTATCGCCCGTGAACACGTTGCCGCGCCAGACGTAGCTCATGCTGCCGGCGGTATGACCTGGCGTGTGCAGAACGCGGATCTCCTCATCGGCGCCGAAGCGGATGACGTCGCCATCTTTCAGCTGCAGCTCGGCAGGCGTGATGCCGCAACCACCTGGAACTGCAGCAACCGCGCCAGTCAGTTCGCACAGCCTGCCAGCCGAGGTCACGTGATCGGCATGGGCATGGGTCTCGAACACGTAGCGCAGCTTTAAGCCGAGGCGCTGCAGGTGCTGAAGGTCGCGTTCCCAGTGTCGCTCTACAGGGTCGATGATGACCGCTTCCTTTTCTCCTGGCGCGACGAGGATGTAAGTAAAGGTCGAAGAGTCGGTATCAAACAGCTGGATTGGGTTCAGGTTCATCTCGTTCTCCAAAAAACTTCACGTAATGCAATCAAGAGAGCAGGGCCTTGGCCCCCATGCCGAGCGCGGCGAGGGCCGACACTACGGCGAACGCCTTTTGTAAGGCGGGTCCCGCCACCCGGGCTGCGAGCGAGCGGCCGCCGAGCATCCCGGCGAGGGCACCACCCGCGAAAGGCGCCGCGGTGGACCAATCAATACCGCCCTGTGTCGCCGAGGTGGCGACCCCTGCGATGGAAATGATGGCGATGACGGCAAGGGAGGTCGCCACAGCCGACTTCATCGTCAGGTCGGTGTAGCGCTGCAGGGCGGGCACCATCACGAAGCCACCACCGACACCAAGCAGTCCCGAGAGGAAGCCAGCAAGCGCGCCCGACAGACTGAGCGCCCGCATGCATGGGCGGGTCCAGACGAAGCGGCCGGTCTGTTCGCCGCGCACACATACGAGCTTGTCCGGGCCCTGTGCTGCCGTCGTCCCGGCAGCCTGGCGCCAGGTCTTGGCAGCGACATAGAGCAGGGTCATGGCGAACAGCAGGCCCAGCCACCGTCCATCAACCGCACGTGCAGCCCATAGGCCAACCGGCGACAGCAGCATCCCGGTCACCGCGATCAGAAGCGCGGCGCGGTAACGCACTTGTCCCCCTCGCAATCCCAGTACCGCACCCAGCGCCGCCGCCATCCCGACCGCCAGCAGGCCGATCGGTCCCGCCTCGGCTACGCTCATACCAGTGCCGAACACGAGCAGTGGGACAGCCAGGATGCCGCCGCCGGCACCGGTCAGCGCCAGGATCAACCCAACGACGAGGCCGAACACGGCGGCCAGCGGCAGTGCGTCCATGGCTCAGGCCTTCCCGGTGGCGAGAGCCTTGCGGCCGTTAAACCATTCGAGCAACTCGAACAGGCTCATACCGGCCACCATGGCCAGCGCAAAGATCCATGGCTTGGGATCGCCGGTCGCCAGCGAGGCCAGCGCCGGACCAGGGCAGTAGCCCGCCAGACCCCATCCGGCACCGAAGGCCAGCGAACCGAGCACCAGTCGGCGGTCGATCCGGGTTGCGGTCGGAAGACGCATCGCTTCTCCGAGCAGCGAGCGTTCGCGCTTGCCGGCAATGCGGAATGCAACCAGACCGACGAGGATTGCGCCTCCCATGACGAAGGCCAGCGACGGGTCCCAGTTACCAGCAAGGTCGAGGAAGCCGATCACCTTGGCCGGATCTGTCATGCGCGAAACGATCAGGCCGATGCCAAATACAACTCCAACAATGAATGCCATCAGGATGTTCATATCGGTGTCCCTATGTCTCAAACGAAGAGGTGGCGCGTCACGAAGACGGTGGCGAAGCCGGCCAGCATGAATGCGGCGGTGGCGACTAGTGAACGCGGCGATTGCCGCGACAGGCCGCAGACGCCGTGCCCGCTCGTACAGCCTGCGCCATAACGGGTGCCCAGGCCAACCAACAGTCCAGCGATGGTCAAGGTCACGTCGTCGGCAGCGACTGTGGCAACCGGGAGCGCCGAGAACATTGCGTAGGCGAGGGGGGCGGCAGCGAGGCCAAGCGGGAAGGCCACACGCCAGCCGATGTCGCCACACGCGGGACGCAGCAGGCCCCCGAGAATGCCGCTGATACCGGCGATCCGGCCGTTGAACAGTACGAACCCAGCTGCAGCGGTGCCGATGATCAGTCCGCCTGCGAGCGAGGTCCAGGGGGTGAAGTGGATCCAGTCGATGTTCATGTTTTTACTCCTTGGGTGGGCAGGCAGAACTGTTGATACAGGACCTGCATAACCGCAAGCGCTTCACTGCTGTCGATGCGATAGAAGATCTGCTTTCCTTCACGGCGCGTACTGACCAGATTTTCCTCGCGCAGTACGGTTAGCTGCTGGGACAGGGTAGGCTGGACGATCCCCAGAAGGGTCTCTAGCTCGCTGACGCAGTATTCGCCCTGTGTCAGCTGGCACAGCAGCATCAGCCGGTCGGGATTGCTCAGTACTTTCAGAAGGGCGCAAGCCTGCGCCGCTGCAGCCCGCATTTCGTGCAAATTGAGTTGTTGTGTGTCAGCCATGGCTCACCTCAGTTAATCTATTGAGATACATTATATCGACACACAATCTATCTTTCAATATACTGTGGTTTTGTTTCGATATACAGGAGAGCACCATGACCATTCGTTACCTCAACAAGGACTATGCAGTGGCGCCACAGGTCTTGCCGTCAGATGTCGCCCATTTGAAGGAAAAGGGCTTCGCCACGCTGGTCTGCAACCGGCCTGACGGCGAGGGCGGCGACCAGCCGTCGTTCGCCGAGATTGCCGCTGAAGCGCAGAAGCACGGCATGCAGGCACTGCACCTGCCGGTCATTCCGGGGAAGATCACGCTGGCCGACCGCGATGCCTTTGCCGCGCTGTACGCAGCGGCGCTGAAGCCTGTGCTCGGGTTCTGCCGCACGGGCATGCGCGCCGAGATGCTCTGGAACGATACACATGATCGACTGCAAGGTCAGTCGGGGACTGTTGGGAACGGTTTTGAAGGTAGAGGTGCTCAGCTGTGACCAGACTCCGTGCCTCCGGCCTGGCGTTCGCGATTAACGATGCATTGCGGATTCTGGGCCGCGGACATAACGCGAAAATCGGGGATGATGATGCCATTTGCTAAATCGAGCCGATCTCTACGTTCCGGCGTCGTCCATTCGATGAGGACCCTGCATGACAGGCATGCGCATGGTCCGCCGTCTCCATGGGTTTCTTCTGTCTCGAAGAAGCTCTTCTGGACGGCCGGTGGCCGTGCGTCGCTTTATCAGGCGCTGACGCCTGACTTTGATTGCCCGGGAGTCCGCGTAAAGAGGTTTTTGCGCACACAAACCGTCCATCATGACCATCGCTAGCGGCCCCATCTCCGCCTTGTACTGCGCAGCCGTCACTCAGGCCGGGAGTGGCAAGCTATTTGTCAGCAACAGCATTGCCGGCGTTGCTGCGCGCGTGACATCGCCGCTACCCATGCCCGCTAGCTGATACGCTGGTGGTCGTTCGGTCCGTCGGTGCGAAGGCAAGCGACCTTATGACGCTATCTGCAGGTAGAATTTGGCCGTGGGAAGTCGCGCAATGTTGAGTGCAGGATTCTCCTTCATTGTCCTGCTTCGACCAGGGTATGTAAGCGAATGAGAAGGGGTAGGCTCCAAAGTGGTATTGGCTGAACATCAGTAACCATGCAGGCCTTGCGCCGCAATACGAATTCCACCGTCTCCGCCAAGTTGCAAAAGAAGAAGCCACCGCAAGGTGTAATGCCGTTCAGTTAAGACTGAGCGGCATTTTTCTTTTGGGGTGTTGTAAACGGTAGCTAAGGCTGTTAACCTGCGTCACCATGTTTGATGACGCGCTCCATTTCCTCGTGCAGGCCCAGGAAGACCCAGACTGGGCCCGCCTAGGGCAGCACTTGCCTTACGAGTGGATCGAGCAAGCGGTTGCATATACTGGCAAAGCGAGCATTCGACAGCGCCGCTTACCGGCCGAGCAGGTAGTGTGGTTGGTGGTGGCCCTGGCGCTGTACCGTCACCAGTCCATCAGCGAAGTGGTCGACGACTTGGACTTGGCATTGCCGGATGCGCAGGTGCCTTTCGTCAGTAAAAGCGCAGTCGCCCAGGCACGGCAGCGTCTTGGCGCCGAACCGCTTCGGGCACTATTCGAAATCTCGGCAAAGGCTTGGTCTGAGCAGGATCGAAAGCAGTACTTGTTCAAGGGCCTGAGCCTGTTCGCGATGGACGGCACGACCTTGAAGACTGCCGACACGCCGGAGCTGCGTGAGCATTTTGGAGAGCAGGTCTATCCCAGCGGACGCATCTCCAGCTATCCGCAGGTACGCGGCGTGACCTTGACCGCGGTGCCGACCCACTTGATCCGTGATGCGAAATTTGGTCCTTATGGGATCAATGAGATGCTCTATGCAAAAGAGCTGCTTGCATCGATTCCAGACGACTCCCTTACCGCCTTCGACAAAGGGTTTCTGTCGGCTGAGATTCTGTGCGGCCTGACCATGGTTGGAGCAAACAGGCACTTCATCATCCCAGCCAAGGCCAACACCAAGTGGGAAGTCGTCGGCGGCACATCTGACGATGCCGTAATCGAAATGCGCGTATCGCCCCAGGCACGCAAGAAGTGCCCGGACTTGCCTGAAACCTGGCGCGTGCGCGCGATTACGATCATCGACCAGAGTGCACGCAAGCACGTATTGCTGACATCACTGTTCGACACCAAGCGCTACACAGCCAAGGACATCGCCGCTTGCTATACCCAGCGCTGGCGGATTGAAACGAGCTATCGCGAGCTTAAGCAAACAATGATGGGCATGGCGCTAACCCTGCGCAGCCGCACCGTCGACGGCGTGTATCAGGAAATTTGGGGAGCCCTGACCGCTTACAACCTGATCCGGCTGGAGATGTCCAAGGCGGCACTAGAGGTGAAATGCGAGCCGACCGAGATCAGTTTCATCCGCGCCTTCCACATCATCCAATACGAACTACATTGGGCAGCGGTGACCCGAGCATACGGCAAGTTGCCTGCGTTAATGCAGCGCCTTCGCCAACGCCTCGTCATGCTCCTGAATGAAGAACGGCCCGGCCGAAAAATCGACCGGGCCGTCAAGGCCTTACCTCATCGTTACACCGTTCGTGTCCTGAAGAAGGACCTTAACTGAACGGCATTACACCGCAAGGTGGCTTTTTCTTTTGCAAATGCGGAGACGAGGAAAGCGCCTGCGCGCTCTCCGTGTGGGATTCGAAGGGTTTCGCGTACCCGCGAAACCGCGGCCCGCGGAACGTGGGTGAATCCCTCTGTCTCCGCCAGATTGATGTTTGCTGAGCTTTAGCAAACACTTGAAACCCAGGCACTCGTACCAGTAACTTTCCCACAATCTCTAGCGATGAGTTGCCGCTGTTTCTTGAAACGTTGCGCAGCAATGAGGCATGCATGCAAGCGGTGACGGGATGAAAATTGGTGTTATCACACTGATCCTCGCCTAGTCAGAACTCCCAGTGAAGTGATGCACACCGCCTTGCGGTCGACCGCGGATCACTTCCGCGGGTGTGGCCTCGGATACGGACCATGGGTCAGTCCCAGCGCCCATTTGATGGCTTCGCTATACATCCTGACGATCTCAGGGTCCGAGTACGCTTCGTGCGTATGCCCAAGGCTCGATGCGAAGACCCGTCCGTTGCCATACGATTTGATCCATGCGACGGGCATGTCGTGGTCGGACGGCACTTCGTTTTCTATGCCGAGCGTTGGGACCGCGGTCTCGTCGATGCGCAGCAGAACATCGATGTCCTCGCGCGACCAGTTGCGTACCGTGTACAGTTCGTCCTGCTTCACGAAGCGAGCTGGAAAGAATGCGGTGGCGGGGAATGCCGTATTTTCAGTTCGAAGAGGGAAGGGATAGATGGGCTGCTCCACCGTATTGAATGGATGGCCTACCTGTTCCGCACCGACCATGTCGATGTAGTCTGGCCAGTCATGATTCGCATCCAGGCCGCCGTGCATGACAACGAGGCCCTTTCCTTTGCGAACGAAGTCCAGCAGCGCCTTCTTCTGGAGCGGAGACAGTTGCCAGTCCCCATCCGCACTGGCCACGACGACAGCATCGAAGTCGCCGAGCCCCTTCGGCTGGAAGCCTGCATTCATAGGGCCGCCGCCCGCGGGATTCACGAGTGTGAAGTCGGTGCGCAATTCCGCCTCCCATAAGCCGCTGTCCCGGCCCCAGCGATGCACTCCTGCCATTGCCGTGGAAATCGAGTCGTGCTGGAACTTGCGCGCGCCGCCGAGCACGAGCACCCGCTTGACGGTGGGCGAGCGCGGCCCGGTTTTCAGCTTAAGAAAATAGTCCTCGATGGACTGGCCAGGGGCCGGGCCCGGACCGGGCAGTTTCATGGTGGACGGTCCGGGCCAAGTTCCCTTGAAGACCTTGCTTGGCGCCTTATCGTTGACTGCCGACGCGCCAATCGGCAGGGCCAGCAGCAAGCCGAGAAACGCGGCGACGGTGCGCAGGCCATTGCCTGCTTTGGGGGTGTTGCGCTTCATCAGTATTCTCCGTGGCCTTGGATGCGTACCGACTCTAGTCCATCGGCGCCGGCCCGGGCAGTCGCCATTGCTGATGGCAGCAATCGGATTTGATGATTGGAATTCCTCCAGTGCTTGTGTCTTAATTGCAAGTGGCAGCAACAGCCAGCACCAAGGCAGTCTTCGAACTCGTAAACCTGACTAGGAATCGAAATGCAAGTAAGAAACATCGCAGCAGCTTTTCTGGCCGCCTGCGGGTTTGGCCTGGCCGCCACCGCCACGGCCCATCCGCCGGCGCCGGAGGGCGTGCGCTACCAGAACCCGGTCCTGCCCGGATTCTATTCCGACCCGAGCGCCTGCCGGGTCGGGAACGACTACTACATGGTGCACAGCAGCTTCGGCTACTTCCCGGGGGTACCCATCTTCCACAGCAAGAACCTGGTGAACTGGGAACAGATCGGCCATGTGCTGACGACGGCGCGCCAGGCGCCGCTGGAAAAGGCCGGGATCACGCTCGGCATTTTCGCGCCGACCCTGCGCTGCCATGGCGGCACCTATTACATGATCACGACCAACGTGACCAATAAAGGCAATTTTTTCGTGACCGCGAAGGATCCACGCGGCCCTTGGTCCGACCCGGTCTGGATCGACATTCCGGGCATCGACCCGAGCCTGTTCTTCGACGACGACGGCAAGGTATGGGTGACGTCCACGCTCAACTGGGGCAAGGATATCCACGAAGGCATCTACCTGGCGCAGGTCGACCCGGTGAGCGGCAAGCTGCTGTCCGAGCGCAGGAACATCTGGGCGGGTACCGGCGGGCGCTATCCCGAAGGGCCGCACCTGTACAAGAAGGATGGCTATTATTACCTGATGATCGCGGAAGGCGGCACCCAGTTCGGCCACAAGGTCACCATCGCCCGCAGCACGCACGTTGATGGACCGTACATGGCCAATCCCGGCAATCCGATCATGACCCATGCGGACAACAATGCCAGGGACAAGCTGTTCCAGGGTGTGGGCCATGGCGATCTGGTGCAGGCACAGGATGGCTCCTGGTTCATGCTGGCGCACGCCTTCCGCGTCAACGGCGAGCACCAGCACCTCGGCCGCGAGACCGTGCTGGCGCCGGTCCGCTGGGACAAGAACGCGTGGCCGGTCGTCAACGGCGACGGCACGATCGCGGCGGATATGATCGCGCCATCCCTGCCGGCGCCGGTGCGCAAGCAGGGCTACGCCCAGAAGGACGGCTTCGACGGCCCGCGCCTGGGCCTGGCATGGAATTACCTGCACAACCCCGTCGCGGCGAATTATTCGCTGACAGCGCGCCCTGGCTACCTGCGCCTGCTGGGCGCGCCGGCGACCCTCGCCAAACCGGATGACCTGACTTTCATCGGCCGCCGCCAGCAGCACTTCGATTTCGAGGCCAGCACCGAGCTCGAGTTCGATCCGAGCGCCGCCGGGCAGGAGGCAGGACTCACGCTGTTCAAGGATGGCGAGCACCACTACAAGCTGTCGGTCCAGGCGAGCGGTGGGCGCCGCGTGCTGGTGCTGGCCTACCACCTCGGCAAGATCCGCCACGTGGAGCGGCAGGCCGAGCTCGCGCCCGGCCCGGTCCGGCTGCGCGTCTCCGGCGACAAGGACAGCTACGCCTTTTCCTATGCGCAGGGTAGCGGCAAATGGCAGGAACTGGGCCAGGCCGATACCCGCTACCTCAGTTCGGTGACCGCGGGCGGCTTTACCGGGGTGTATATCGGCTTGTATGCCTCCGGACCGGCCGCGCCGGCGGACATCAACTGGTTCGACTACCGGCCGAAGGGCGAATGATGCATTAGCGCAAGCCGGACGGAGGCCAGTTCGTTCCGTCCGGCAAGCCTCGGAAATTCCGATAGCTGGTATCGGCGAAAACCATTGTCCGTCTTTACAAGCTGGGGCTAATCTGACCATCGTGCCAATGCAAATTGCATACATAAATAGAGCACGTTATAGGAGACAGACATGACGATCCTCAAGCACGCCGCTGGCGCCTGCATTTTGGTGCTGGCCGCCGCCGGCGCCGACAGCCTCCTGTCGGCCCCTGCGCCGAACCAATCCAACCCGGCCGTCCAAGCGGCAGGTGGCCACCCGCCGACCGTCGACATGCGCCAGTTCCAGCGCGTATTCAATTGACCCGAATCGCATGAGCGCCGCGCCCGTTAAGGGCGCAGCGGCGTGGGTACAGCCGCACCGATAGCGGGCTATCGGAATACGTGACTGGTGGCGGCAGGGCGGATGTTCGTAGAGTAGGGACTTCACCCTCCTACAGGATTGCTCGTCCATGCCACCCCTGACTCCCTCTTCGAACGGCGTGAACCGCCGCCTGTTCCTGACCCTGTGCGGCATGCTGGCCAGCGCCGCCGTCGCGCCCACGACATTCGCCGCCCCTTTTCGTTCGCCCCGCATCGACAAGCTGATCGCCCGTATGAGCCTCGAAGAGAAGGCCGGGCAGCTCAGCTGCTTCACCGACGTGGTGCGCTGGTCGCTCACCTTCATCAATCCCACCGTCAATCCGGCGCTCAAGGAGCAGCAGCTGGCCGACGTACGCGCCGGGCGGATCGGGGTGCTGATGAACGGCTTCGGCGTCGAGGGCGGACGCCGCCTGCAGAAGGCCGCGCTGGAAGAATCGCGCCTGGGCATTCCCTTGCTGTTCGCGGGCGACATCATGCACGGCTACAAGACCGCCTTTCCGATCGGCCTGGGTGAAGCGGCCAGCTTCGATACGGCACTGGCCGAGCGCACCGCGCGCGCCGGCGCCAGCGAAGCCACCGCCGAAGGCGTGCACTGGAATTTTGCCCCGATGGTCGATGTCGGGCGCGACCAGCGCTGGGGCAGGGTGGCCGAAGGCGCCGGCGAAGATGTCCTGCTGAATGCGCGCATGGCAGCAGCGCGCGTCAGGGGCATCCAGGATGGCGACCTGCGGCGCGACGATACGATGGCGGCCACCGCCAAGCACTTCGCCGGCTATGGCGCCGTCAGCGGGGGCATGGACTACAACACTGTCGATATCAGCCAAGCGGCTTTCCGCGACATCCACCTGCCGCCATTCAGGGCCGCCTTCGAGGCCGGCGCACCCACCACCATGGCCGCCTTCACGGTGCTCAATGGCGTGCCGTCGACGGGCAATCCATGGTTGCTTCAACAGGTGCTGCGCAAGGAAATGGGGTTCAAGGGGCCGGTTATTTCCGACTATGCGGCCGATGCCGAACTGATCGTGCACGGCTTCGCGGCCGACGAACGCGATGCGGTGCGGATCGCCTTCCTGGCGGGTATCGACATCAGCATGCAGAGCGGCTTGTACAACAAGCACCTGCCGGCGCTGGTGCGCGATGGCGTCATCCCGGTGGCCGCGGTGGATGCGGCGGTGGGGCGGGTACTGGCGCTGAAGGAGGCGCTGGGCCTGTTCGACAATCCCTACCGCTCGCTCGACCCGGAAGCGCCGGCCAGGCGGATCGGCACCCCCGAGAACCGGGCGCTGGCGCGCGAGGCGGGCGCACGGTCGATCGTGCTGCTGAAAAACGAGAACAGCCTGTTGCCGCTGCGCGCGAACATGCGCATCGCGCTGATCGGTCCGTGCGCCAGCGGCAAGGACAATGTGGTGGGTCCCTGGGCCTTCTTTGCGCAGGCCGACGCGGTCGACCTGGAAGGCGGCCTGCGCGCGGCGCTGGACGGCGGGACCACGCTCAGCGTGACGCCGGGCTGCGGCTACGAGCTGCCGATCGAGGGCGGTGTCACGGCCGCAGTGGCCGCGGCCATGGCTGCCGACGTGGTACTGCTGGCGGTCGGCGAAAGCCAGGACATGTCGGGTGAAGCGGCCTCGCGCGCCGACATCGGCTTGAGCGCGGCGCAACTGGAACTGGTCGAGGCGATCCGCCGCACCGGCAAGCCGGTGGTGGCGGTGCTGCGCCATGGCCGCGCACTGGCGCTGCCGCCGGCGCTGCAGGCCAGCCGCGCCATCCTCGCCACCTGGTTCCTGGGCAGCCAGGCCGGCCATGCGATCGCCGACGTCCTGTTCGGCAAGGTCAATCCGTCCGCCCACCTGCCGGTCAGCTTCCCCCTGGTGAGCGGGCAGCAGCCGTTCTTCTACAGCCACCTGGGCACCGGCCGCCCCGACGACCCGGCGGGCCAGAACCACATGTTCAAGGCGCGCTACCGCGAGGCGAGCAATGCCGCGCTCTACCCGTTCGGCCATGGACTGAGCTATACCCGGTTCTCGCTGTCCGGATTGCGCCTGTCGTCGGCCCAGCTCGCCTGGGATGGCAGCTTGAATGTGCAAGCGAGCTTGCGCAACGTGGGCGAACGGCGCGGCGCCCGGGTGGTGCAGTTGTACGTCCGCGACCACGTGGCCTCGCTGGCCCGTCCTGTGCGCGAGCTCAAGGATTTCCAGCGGGTGGAGCTCGACCCGGGCGAGTCGCGTGAAGTCTCGTTCACACTGACCCGCAGCCAGCTCGGCTTCGTCGGCGCCGAAGGACGCACGTTGAGCGAGCCCGGCGCATTCACGCTATGGGTAGGCGACAGTTCGCTCGGTGGGCTGAGCGCCGGGTTCGCACTGATGGCGCGCTGATCACCGTTGCATGTTGTAAACACCGCAAGGCGGGAAAGCATTTACCCGCCGCTCCGTTCTTTCACTTGTTGCCCTTATTTTTCCTTCGGTGTATTGTTGGAAAAAAAATGAAAGCGCTTTCCCGCGTCAACAAGGAGACTAGACATGAACGTTCAGAGCATGCGGTTCAACCGCCTCGACCTGAATCTGCTGATTGGTTTGGATGTGTTGTTAACGGAATGCAGTATCACGCGGGCAGCGCGCAGGCTATGCCTGAGCCAGTCGGCGGCCAGCGGCATCCTGGCCCGCCTGCGCGAATACTTCGACGATGAGCTACTGGTGCAATCCGGCCGCAACATGGTGCCCACGCCCCTGGCCCTGTCGCTGATGCAGTCGGTGCGCGAAATCCTCATGAAGATCAAGCACACGGTCGAGACGGCGGTGGAATTCCGCCCCGAGACCACGACCCGGCACTTCCGCATAGTCGGGTCCGACTTCGTGAGCTCGGTGGTGCTGACCCACCTGACCACCTACCTCAACCATGTCGCGCCTTTCGTGACCATGGAAATCCTGCAGCCGAACGAGCGCTCGCAGTCCCAGCTCGAGCGGGGCGAGATCGACCTGCTGTTGATGCCGGAACGCTACCTGTCGCGCAGCAATCCGAGCGAAGTGCTGTTTTCCGACGATTTCAGCTGCATCGTCTGGAAAGGCAATGCAGAGGTCGGTAAGCAGCTGAGCGAAACCGACTACCTGCGCCTCGGACATGTGGCGACCTCGTTCGGTTCGCACCAGCACGTCGCCTTCGATGAGTGGTTCTTCAAGAGCATCGGACTGAACCGCCGGATCGAGGTCATGTGCTCCTCGTTCAGCATGCTGCCGCAGTTTGTGATCGGCACCCAGCGCATCGCCACGCTGCAGCGCCAGCTTGCGCTGCAGCTGGCGCGCTATTACCCGGTGCGAGTGCTCGAACCTCCGGTGACCATTCCCAAAATCGTCGAATGCATGCAGTGGAACCAGTCCAACGACAGCGACCCGGCCCACGTCTGGCTGCGCACGCTGCTGCGCCGCGCCGCCCAGGAAAACACGGGCGAGGCGGGGATGCCTTATTGCGCCAAGCCGGCGACGCAGGTGGCGCGCGGAGCTGACATCAGCTGGACCGGCCCGACCAGGCCGGAATCGCGCAAGGGTGCGCTGGCGGCGTAGACGGCGGTCACGCCGGTGACACGCTCGGCGCCCGGCTGGGCGTCGCCCACCAGCCGGTTGACCCACAGGTTGGTGACACGGATCTCGAGTTCGTTCGGCCCGGTACGCAGCAGGTCACGGGTATCGAAGCGGTAGGGCGGCTTCCATGCGGTGCCGAGCAATTTGCCGTTCAGGCTCACCTGCGCCAGGTCGTGGACCTGGCCGAGATCGAGCACGATACGCCCTGGTGCATGTCCATCGATGGCGAAGGTCTTGCGGTAGCTTGCCGTCCCAGAATAGTGACGCAGGCCGGGCAGGGCGCTATGGTTCCACAGCTGCAGCCGGTCCATCGTCAGCGGTGCCTCCGGTCCGCCCCGTCCCACGTCGAAACTCAGCTGCCACGGACCGTCGAGTGTCTGCAGCGCCGCCGGCTCGGCGGTGCTGGCCATGCGGCCCGGCGTCGCCGCCTTGCGCGGGAATACGACGAACAGGGATTGCTGCGGGCCCAGTTGCAGCGGGACGCTGGCGCCGCCGGCCTGTTTGTCATAGCTGGCCACGGCCACGCAGCCGGTGTCCGGATGCCAGATCTCGGGCGCCAGCGGCGCATCGCGGAACGAGGCCGCCACTGCGCGCGGCTCGGCACTCGTATTCGCGACAAAATAGACCTCGTGCTCTGGAGTATGCCGTTGCGTCACCATGACGCCGTCCTGCCCGCCGCTCAGGGCGACCGCGGGACGCAGGCCACGCCTGGCCAGCACGCCGGCCAGGTCGCCGCTGCCGTGGACAATGCCGCGGCCGAGCTTGCGTATGGTGGGCGCGCTGCCGACAGGCCCCCACAGTCTATCGGCCAGGCGCGCGAACTCGTCGGTCTTGTCGGCCAGGCTGGGTGTACCAAGGGGGCGCCGGCCGACCACGGTGGCGCCGGCCTCGGCCAATGCCGAGATGCGCTTCAAGGCGCCGACCGTCATGCGCTGGCTCGATCCGCCCAGGTACAGCACCTGGTAGCGGCCGCCGCTGCGGCTGGTCAGCTGGCCATCCTTGACCGAGAACTGCTGCGCCAGGGCGGTGAGGTTGACGTAATCGAAGCCGTAGCCGGCCGGGATGTCCTCGTTCGGCCTGGCGCCGAACAGCGCGGTGATTGGCGCTTCTTCGCCATAAAAGTAGGCGATATCGGCCGCGTGCCGACCCTGCTGCAGCATGAAGGAGGCGCGCGCCAGGTAATCGATCCAGGGCCGGGCCTGTTCCGCCCAGGTCTCGTGGCGCGAGAAATACTGGCCCAGGAAGGGCGCCAGCGACATGCCGGGCGTGAGGCCTTCGAGTGGCTGGTGGGCCGAGGTATGGATCACGATGCGGTTCACGCCCAGCGCGAACTCGATGTCGGCAGTCTTCTTCAGGTCGCGCGGCGCGAAGCCCCAGGGCTGGCCGAAGGCCGTCATAGACTCCGCCGCGACCAGGTTCCGGCCCCAGACGCTCGCCACAGAGGCCGCGCCCTGGATGTCGGCCACGAAGGTGGTGCGCGGCTGCCCCCCGGCCGGGACCGCCCACATGGCGGCCATCGGCACGTCGGCATGGCGGCGCATGTCCATGTCGTCGCCCAGTTGCGGGCGGTTGTCTTCCAGCGCTTCGCCGTAGACTTTCAGGCCCTGCCTGTGCGCGCTGGACGCCACCGTGGCGTAGTGCCCATCCGTGTACAGTTCGGAAATCGTGCGGCGGAAATCCCACAGGAAGCGATCGCTCGCCGCCGCGTCGTCGACGATCCGGCCGGTCAGCGCCGGCAGCCACTGCACCAGCGGATAGCCGCGCCGCTCGGCAAACGCCGTTTCCATCCCGTCGGTCCAGTTCTGGAACCCGGACTCGATGCTGTCGTTGAGCAAGGCGCCCACGCCGCGCCGTCCCAGCAGTTCCGGGCCCACCGCCTTGGCTACCCGTCCCAGGTAATCGTCCATGTACTGGCGCACGTGCCGGGCATTGAGCTTGTCGACTTCGAGGCCGGTCGCTTCCTTCGGCGCGGGGCCGTTCTGCTTGCCGGTCAGGCTGTAGCCGAAGCGCAGGATAGTCCATCGTCCGGGTGGCACGGTCCAGTCGAGGCGGCCGTCGGCTTGCAGGTGGCGGGTCAGGTCAATGACGCGCCGGGCCGGAATGCCCTGCGCCGCTGTTGGCGTATCGATCGCATAGTAGTCGCGGGCGGCGGCGAAGCCGGCTTTTTCCTCGGCCCGGTGCACGCGCGCCTGCGCATGGAGCATGACTTCGGCCAGCGGGAAGCGTTCGGCAGCCTTGCCGAAAGGCGGCAGCAGCACGCCGGGCGCGGCCGGCGGCGGCCCGCCCGCGGCGCTGGCCTTGAGCAGTACGCGCCAGTGCTTTGCCGTATGTGCGGGAAAGGCGATGGTCTGCCGTGGTGCGGTGCTGAGCGGGACCGGCGCGATGTCGCTGAAGTGCACGCCATCCAGGCTTGCCTGCAGCACGACCTCCGGCAGCGGCGCGGTGCCGAAGCCGGTCGGCGCCGGGATCGCCAGCGTCAGCGCCTGGAAGCTGACTGCCTGCGGGTAGTCGAGCGTGACCCAGGTAGCGCCGTCGCCGCCAAGCGCGAGCTGCACCGGCTGGCCCAGGCGCCCATCGCTCAGCTGCGCCGTCACGTCTACTCCAGCGCGGCTGAGGATGCGCGCCGGGACCGGTGCGGGGGCGTCGGCCGGCAGCGCCAGCACCGCGACGTCGCGGTACCAGCCCGGCGCGGCGGCGTGGTCCGGGCTTTCGGCGTGGGCGGCCAGGTCCAGGAAGGGGCCTGCCACGGAGGGCGGCGCGGGCACGGCCGGGTTCCTGTTGCCGCCTTCGACCGTCAGCTCGCTCCATACCAGCTTCTTCATGGCCTGCGCCGGTTTCACCCAAGGGCCCCCGGTCAGGCTCCAGCCGGGCGAACTGGCAACGGCGAATTCGAGGCCCAGACGCTGCGCCTCGCCGGCGGCCGTGCGCAGGTAAGCCTGCCAGGCCGGGCTGCCGTACACGGTGCGCTCGGCAACGATTTTCGGGGTCTGCAAGCTGGCGTCGAATTGCTGGAGCCCGCCGAGCCCGACCCGCTTCATCCACTGCAAGTCACGCAGGATGCCCGGCTCGCTGACGTTCCCGTCCATCCAGTGCCACCATGCGCGTGGGCGCGCCGCGTCGGGGGGATTCACGAAGCCCGCATGCAGCGGACCGGCAAAGCTTGGCGCTGCGAGCAGCGAAGTGATCAGGAGCGCGAGTGTCTTGCGTTGCATGGCGATTGGGTCACAGGATGGCGGGAGCCCCAGTGTAGTCGGGCAGCGGGTTCAGGTGGAAATTGCCATTGGCGATAGCTGGCGTCGGCCAGGCTGATAGCAGGCGTATCAGGCAAACGAATAGGTCAACATCGACAGCGACAACTTTGCCGATGCGTCAGGCTGAAGTAGTCTTGGGTCATCGCTCGCACCACAGCGACCCACAACAAGAGACCCGAGCCTCGATCCGCGGGGACGTCATTGGAGATACCATGCAATACAAACGACTTTTGGAATGCCTGCTGACCAGCGGCGCGCTGCTGATTTCCAGCCAAACCGCTTTCGCCCAGGTGGCGCCGCAGCCTGCCGAAGAGTCCGCAGCGGGCGGCCAGGACGCGGCACGCGCACCAGCCAAGAAGCAGGATGACAGCGTGGTCGTGGTGACGGCCAACCGTGTGCGTACCAATGCCCAGACCACCGCCGTGGCCCTGAACGTGTATAACGGCGCGGCACTGGCCGACGCCGGCGTCAACAACGTGCAGGCGCTGCAGACGATCGACCCGAGCATCAACGTCACCAGCTCGACCGGCGCGGCCTATGTGGCAATGCGCGGCATCGCCTCGACCGACGTGACCGAGATCGGCGATCCGGCAGTGCCGATCGCGCGCGACGGCTTCTTCACCAACCGCTCGTTCACCATTGCCTCGTCGATGTACGACGTGCAGCGCGTCGAAGTGCTGAAAGGCCCGCAGGGCACGCTGTTCGGGCGTAACTCGACCGGTGGCCTGATCAACATCATTACCGCCAAGCCGACCGAGGAATTCGGCGGCTACCTGAGCGCGGAGCTGGGCAACTTCAGCGCGCGCAACCTCGAAGGCGCGGTGAACATCCCGCTGAGCGACAAGGTACAGATGCGCTTCTCGGCCGTGTCGCGCCAGCACGACGGCTACCGCACGCTCACCGGCATCGGCCTGGAAGGCGACGACGAGAACACCAAGTCGGCGCGCCTGCAGCTGGCCTTCCAGCCGGTGGACGGATTCGACGGCCTGGTGTCCTACCAGAAGGACCGCATCGATGCGGTGGGCGACGTGACCAAGGTGTTCCCGCTGGCCACGGTGGCGCCGATCGGCGACGCCAGGACCTTCCCGGGCTGGGCGCCGACGGTGACCGATCTCACGGGCGAACGCCTGCGCTGGGAATTCAGCTACAACAAGCTGCCGTGGGACCTGACGCTGACCTATGCCGGCGGCTACGACAAGCAGGATTACCACCACGAGACCGACGCCACCGGCGCCGGCTATCCGGGGATCCGCCAGTTCATCCAGAACGAAGATCCAGCCACGCGCAACCACGAGATCCGCATCGCGACGCCGCTCAAGGGCCGCTTCACCGCCCAGGCCGGCTACTTCTACTTCGAAGAAAAGAACGTGATCGACAACGGGGTGTTGACCCTGTCGGTCAATCCCGGCCTGCCGCAGACCTATGCGAACACCTACGGCATCAAGTTCGACTACCAGATCAAGACCAAGACCGAAGGCCTGTTCTCGCAGGTCGGGGCCAATCTGACGGACGACCTGAAGCTGACGCTCGGCGCCCGCTATTCGCGCGATGAAAAGACCCGCACCGGGTCGGCACGCCTGACACTGGGCGCGCTGGTCAACCCCTTCATCGGTGCCCCGCCGGTCACCAATCCCGGCAACGGCCAGATGAACGATTCGAAACCGACCTTCCTGGTCGGCCTGGACTGGACGCTGACGCCGCAGAACTTCCTGTATGCGAAGTTCGCCACCGGCTACAAGGCCGGCGGCTTCAATTCGAACGGCAGCGCCGCCTCGGTGCCCTACGATTCCGAAGCCGTGAAGTCCTTCGAGGTCGGCAGCAAGAACCAGTTCTGGGACCGCAAGATCAAGTTCAATGCCGCGCTGTTCTACCAGGACTACACCAATTACCAGGCCTCGCAGTTCTCGGATGCGCTTTCCAGCGGCAATGGCGTCTTCAACGTCGGCAGCGCCACCATCAAGGGCCTGGAAACCGAACTGGTGGCCAATGTCCCGGATGTTGCGCGCTTCGACCTGAACGCGACCTTCCTGGACGCGACCTTCGGCAAGGGCATCATCGTGCGTGATGGCTCGAACCCATCGGTGGCGCGCAACATCGGCGGCAACCACCTGCCGAACGCACCGAAATACGTGCTGACCGCGGGCGTCCAGCGCAGTTTCGACATCGGCAGCGGCGAGCTGATGGCGCGCCTGTCGGCCAAGCACTCGAGCGAGTACTACTACACCGTGTTCAATTTCCCGGACACGCGCTCGCCGTCCTACACCACGGCCAATGCCTTGCTCAGCTATAAGCTGCATAGCGGCAACTGGGAGTTCCAGGCCTTCGTCAACAACCTCACCGACAAGGTGGTGCTGGCCAATGCACAGCGTAACTACGTCGGCGGAACCAACCCGGTGCAGTTCCAGCCGCCGCGCACCTTCGGCGTGCGCGTGCGCCATACCTTCTAAGCGAAGGTGGCAGCACACGGCGGCTTACCGCCGTGCGCCGACCTGACATTCGAGCGGCAGGCAGGTACCTTCACCGGGCACCGCCTGCCGCTTTTTTATTCCCAGTGTAAAAGGAGCTGTTTGTTGAAACGAAAATCGCACGCATGCCGCCTGGCGTTCGCCCTCGTCGTGCTGGCCGTCCAGGGCTTGTCGACGGCAGCGGATGTAGAGAGCCAGCCCAAACCCCGCTTGTTCGTGTTGACCGATATGGGAGCGGATCCCGACGACACCCAGTCCCTGGTCCGGCTGCTGCTGTACGCGAACGAGATCGATATCGAAGGGATCGCCGCCACCACGTCGATGCCGCAGAAGACCAGGGTAACCCCTGAGTTGGTGCACGAAGTCCTGCGGGCCTATGGTGTCGTCCAGGGCCAGCTGGCGGTACACGACCCTGCCTTTCCGCGCGCCGGGCTGCTCGCACAACGCGTTGTCGCAGGACCGGCGCGATACGGCATGGCGGGAGTCGGCGCGGACCAGGGGTCGCCGGCATCCAGGGCCCTGGTGAGCGCCCTGGAATCCAGCGACCCCAGGCCGCTGTGGGTGTCGGTCTGGGGTGGCCCCAATGTGCTGGCCCAGGCCTTGTGGTCGATTCGCGCCAGGCACGCTGCTGGAGAAGCGGAAAAACTCTATGCGAAGCTGCGCGTGTATGCGATCTCGGACCAGGACGATTCGGGACCGTGGATACGAAAGTCCTTTCCATCGGTCTTCTATATCGTGACACCCGGGAGCTGGGGCCGGGCAACCTGGCGGGCAATGGCCAGCGCGCAGGCAGGATCGGATGCCGAGGTGGTCAGTCCGGCCTGGCTCGCGCGGCATATCCAGCAGGGGCATGGGGCGCTCGGCGCCATGTATCCCGACATCGCTTACGGCATGGAGGGCGATACCCCGTCCTGGCTGGGACTGATACCGAACGGATTGTCCGATCCCGAACGCCCGGACTGGGGCGGCTGGGGCGGGCGCTACGAGCTGGCAACGCCACCACTGCTTCCTGCAGATCCGCGCATGCCTCCAGGCGCCGAGTTGAGAATTCCTGAAACGCGGCCAATCTGGACCAACGCGCAGGACAGTTATCCGCCCCCGACCGCGTCATCGCCCTTCGCCCACGCCTCGCACGCCACGGCCGTCGCACGCGTTCGCGACAACTTCGTCACCCTCTGGCGCTGGCGTACCGCGGTCCAGAACGATTTTGCGGCGCGGATGACGTGGGCGCATTCGCGTTTCGAAGACGCCAATCATCCGCCCCTTGCGCGCCTTGCCGGACCACGCGACATCCGGGTGCGCTCAGGCGGCAGCTTCGATCTGGACGCAAGTCCCAGTTCGGATCCGGACGGCGATTCGCTGAGCTTTCGCTGGTATCAATACCCGGAGGCAGGCTCTTACCGGAAAACGATCGGTCTTGGCGGACGTTCCCAGAACCTCAGGACCATCCACGGCATCGTCGCTCCCGAGGTGAGCAAGCCGGAAACGGCCCACTTCATCCTCGAGGTGACGGACAAGGGGACACCGCCACTGACGCGATACCAGCGCGTGATCGTACACATCAGCCCCTGAGCTTACAGGTCCAGCACCAGCAGCGGCGATGTCGAGCGCGAGCAGCAGACGGTCATGCAATCGTTGGCTGCGTGTTCCTCGTCGGTCAGGAACAGGTCGCGGTGGTCCGGGGACCCGGCGAGCACGCGGGTGATGCAGGTACCGCAGACACCCTGTTCGCAGGAGGTTGGGACCACGATTCCTTCGATCTCCAATGCCGCTGCGATGCTCTGTTCCGGCGCCACCTGGATGATCTTGCCTGTGCTGGCGATCTGTACGCCAAAGGCTCCGCCGCCAGCGCCCGCGGTCTCATTCGAGAAGTACTCGCGGTGCAGGCGGGCTTCGTTCCATCCGAGCCTGCGGGCTGCGTCGAGCGCGGCGCCGAGGAATCCGGGCGGACCGCAGACATACAGGTGTTTTCCTGCATGCGGCGCGCCGATGATGGCGCCGAGTTCAGCGCCGCCCTGGTCGTCGAAGTGCGTACGTGCCTGGCCGGCCCAGGCCGCGCCGGAGATCCGGTCGAGGAAGGCTGCCGTGCCCGCGCTGCGTGCAAAATAGTCGAGCGAGAAGCTCCGGCCGCGCATGGACAGGTGCTCGGCCATCGCCAGTATCGGCGTGATGCCGATCCCGCCGGCCAGCAGGACAGATTCGGACGCCCCCTCGTGCAGCGCGAAGTGACACCGCGGCTCACTGATGGTCAGGACGTCGCCGATGTGCACTTCTTGATGCATGGACCGCGATCCGCCGCGTCCGCCCGGCTGGTCGAGCACGCCGAGCAGGTAGCGATGACGCTCCGCAGGGGAATTACAGAGTGAGTATTGGCGAATGTGGCCTCCCGGCAGCGCGACGTCGATATGGGCGCCCGCGGCGAAGACGGGCAAGGGTTCGCCCAGCGGGTGCCTGAGTTCGACGACGCAGATGCCCGGGACGACCTCGGTTTTAACGGTGACCCTGACCGCCAGCCGGGAACCGTGGATCATGCCTGCTCCTGCGCGATCAGCTTGTCGAGCACACGGCGCGCGCGGATGGCGCCGGCATCACTGGCCAGCAGGACAGGCTTGAGCGACCAGAAATCGCGGTCGCCGATGGCTTCCTGCTGTGCCTCCAGCATCGGCAGATCCTCTTCTTCGAAGGGTTGGCGCGCGCCTGCGACAATGTTCTCTACGACAGACTCACCGTGCGGGCCGGCCGCGCGGGCCATGGAAACGGCATACCAGTAATGGGTCGTGCTTTCGGTCTCGGGACTGAACAGGTGCGGGAACATTGGTGCACCGGGATTCTTCTCGCGTGGCGTGCCGGAAGGAGTTGCGCCCGCATCGAGCAGCATGCATGCGGGCGCATCCCAGCGCACATCGAACCAGCGGTCCACCGCGATACCTTGCGGCAGCCTCATGACGTCGTACAGGAAATCCGACATCCGGTCGTTGGAGGTGCTGCGCGAGATCGTCACCTGGTTGCCCGATTGTGCGACCTTGGTGGCGGCATCCTTTACGCCAGGGCTGCCCAGCGTGCCGGGATGCAGGAACTCGATGTGCGACAGGTCCAGGATGTTGTCGGTTTCAAGGACATAGTTGGCGCGCGCGTGCAAATAGCGCTTGCCGACGTAGTGCGTCGCCGGGTCCATGCAGGAAAAGTCCGGAATCAAGGCCGGGTCGGCCTTGTCGGCATCGCCCATCCAGACCCAGACCACGCTGTAGCGCTCGACCGTCGGATAGGCGCGCACGACGGCGGCCTTGGGGATGACGCCATTGCCGTGCGGGTTGTGCACGCAGGCGCCGCTGGCGTCGAATTCCAGCCCGTGGTAGGGGCAGCGCACGCAGTCGCCCTTGTGGGTGCCTTTCGACAGGGGGGCAAAGCGGTGCGGGCAGCGGTCGAGCAGGGCATGCACGACCCCTTGGGTGTCGCGGAAAAACATGAGCGCTTCGCTCAGCAAAGTCCGGCGGAACAGTTCATCCTTGCCGATTTCATGATTCCAGGCTGCGACATACCAACAATTCTTCAAGAACGCCATCGTAGTTCCCCGTGCGGTTAAAAAATGGACAGGCCTCACTGTATTACTGCGGAGCGGCGCAAGCTAGTCGCCATTCTTGATGGCAGAAATCGGAACTTTCGATTGGCAAAAACGCGTTTTTGATGACTTAATTCAGGCTCGGATGCGTCACAAATTCCCCGGCACCGGCTGGAAATAATTCCCCTGGGTGGAGAAAGGTATGGAATAATCGCCTCAGCGAATACGAATACGAATTCGGATTCGATAAAAGATACACGCCGGCTCGGCCGATACCTGAGGAGATTGAAAACATGCTTGAACGCACCCTTGTACAAAGTACCGGGTTTCGCAATGTCGGCGCTGAAGGCGCCCGCACCGGTTTCGAGTTTCGCCTGAGACTCCCGTCGTACCGCGGCCTGCGCGCCAGCCTGGTCGACGGCGTCGACGTGACCGTGAATGGAGAGCGGTTTTCCTGCGAAGACAATCGCTACGCGCTGGCAGATCGTGAGTTGAGCATCGGGCAGTTGCGGGATGCCGTCGATTTGCGCTGGCCGCTTGGCGAGACCTGCGTCGTGCGGGTCGCGCGGCCTGGAGGCCTGGCCACCGGCACCCATCAGATCACCGTCGGGATCCGCATCCGCCAATCGTATATCCCGATCGAATTCCAGCCATCGGTGTTTACCGAAACGCGTTACGCCACGGTGGTCCAGCCATGAACACGGCACTCAAATACGGGGTGTCCCTCTATAGCTATACCGACGATCTCACCACCGTCATGAACCTGGAGGATGCGTTCGACGCCATCTCCGACCTGGGCGCTACCGGCATTGAAATCCTGGGCGAAGCGCATGTGCCGGGGTATCCGGCGCCATCGGCGGCCTGGATCGACCGCTGGTTTTCCCTGCTCGAACAATTCCGGCTCGAGCCCACGAATTACGGAAGCTGGATCGATACCCGCCTGCACCATGCCCGGAGCATGACGGCAAGGGAGGGCGCCGAGGACCTGGCCCGCGATATCCGGATCGCTTCCCAACTGGGGTTTCGCTACGTGCGTCCGAAGATCGGCGTAGTGTCCTTCGACCTGGTGCCTGACCCGATCTGGGAAGAAGCGGTGGAGCGCTGCCTGGACCTGGCCCACCAGTCCAACGTGATCATTTGCCCCGAGATCCACGCGCCCACACCGATCCGCCACCCGGTCGTCGACGCGTATATCGCATTCATTGAGCGCACCGGAACCAGCAATTTCGGCCTCTTGATCGACACCGGCATTTTCCAGGACCGCCCGCTCCCGTATTTTCCCGGAGAGACCCCCGAGATGCGCCGCGACTTCCTTGACGGGATCAAGGTGCCGCCCGCTGACTTCCTGGCGATTGCGAAGTACGTCGTCTTCATCCAGGCCAAATTCCATTCGATCACGGACGCCTTGGTCGACGAAAACATCCCTTGGGAAGCCATCATTCCGGTGCTGAAGCAAGCCGGATATGCGGGTTATATCTCGTCCGAGTACGAAGGAGACCGGGCGCCATGGCGGGCGGTGGAGCAGGTACGCCGGCAGCACGCGCTGATCCGCGAGATCGAGCGCGAATACGACGCAAAAACCTGATAATGAGGAGACCACAGGAATGAGCAAAGGGAAGATCGCCATCGTCGGGGCTGGCCCCGGAGGCATGGCTGCGGCCTTGGCCGCGCACAAGAAAGGCTTCGAGGTTCAGCTGTTCGAGCGCTATCCGGAGGTTAAGCCGGCGGGAAATATCTTGAACCTGTGGCCGCCACCACAGAAGATTCTCGAACTGATCGGCGTCGACACGCACCATCTGGGCGCGCCTTGCTCGATCCGCTTCGAGCGCAATGATGGGCGCAAGCGCGCCGATGTCGTGCTGCCTGAGGACGTGGTGCGCGAGTACGGCGGCGGGTTCATCGGCTTGATCCGCTGGGGCCTATACAAGCGCATGTTGGATAGCATGCCGGCCGGCATGCTGCAGCTGGACCACGACTGTGTCGCCATCGAGGATCGCGGCAGCGACGTCTGCCTGAAGTTCAAGAACGGCCGGGAGTACGTCGCCGACATCGTCATCGGCGCCGATGGCCTGAACTCCTTCGTGCGCCGGCACTTGTGGGGCGAGGAGCCAATTCGTCATCAAGGGCTGCACCTCGTCGGTGGCTACCTGCTGTGGGACGGCGAAGCGCCGACCGAAGGCGTCATCGCGCACGACCGCACTACCCAATGCAGCCACACGCCGATCCGGCACGGCGACCAGGTCGGCTACGAGTGGTGGGTGCTCGAGGCCTGTGACCCGGATGCGCCGCCACCGCCTGATTTGCTGGGGTGGGCCGCCGAACGTGCGCGCCGCTTTTCGCCATTGGTACAGGACCTCATCGCCCGCACCCCACGCGAACACGTGCAGCGCTGGCCGATCCGTGACCGCGTGCCGCGCAAGCGGTGGTCACGCGGACGCATCACCCTGGTCGGCGACGCCGCGCATCCGACGTCGCCCTACGCCGCCTATGGCGCCGGGATGTCGATCGAGGACGGTTACTTCCTGGCGCACGAACTGGCGGCGGTGGACCTGCGCGATCTTGTGGCGACCCGGGGCGCCTTGCAGGCCTATGAGGAACGCCGCAAGCCGCATACGGCGCACGTCGTCCAGGAGGCCTACATGACCGGGAAGGTGTTCCACCACACCCCGGCGCCCTTGCGTGCGTTGCGCGACCTGGTGTATGACTACACGCCGCTGCTGCAGAAAGTCGTGGGTGACGCAACGCCAAGGCATATCTGTGCGCAGCTGGAGGAAATCCGCCAGACGCTCGCCCCAAGAGAAGAGGGTGTCGCTGGTGCCGGGGTCTAGCAACCGGGTAAACTTGGCGGGTCTAGACATGGAGAATCGATGAAACCGCTAAAACCCGCCAAGCCAAGCGCCACCCCCCAGCAGCAGCGCAGCCGTGAATCGCACGAACGCGTGATTTCCGCAACCTGCCGCCTGCTGGTCGAAGAAAAGGGCGCGGACTTCACGCTGGCCGATGTCAGCCGTGAATCGGGTGTCTCGGTCGGCGGCATCTACGGGCGTTTTGCGAACCGCATGGCGCTGGTTCAGGAAGTGCAGCTGCGCACCAACGAGCTGATCGCGCAGGAGAACGGCGCGAACATCGCGCAGGCGCGCCGGGAGTGCACGAGCGGCAAGGAGCTGATGGTGCGCATGGTGCGCGATGCTGCGGAGTCGCTGCGGCGGCACAAGGACATCGTCAAGGCACTGGTCGATGCCTCGCTGTCCGATCCGGTGGTCGCCGCCGAAGGCCTGCGTGCATATGCAAGCCACCTTGGCCTGTTCAAGGAAGCCTTGCTCGACTACCGCGACGAGATTGCGAGCCCGGCGCCGGAGCAGGCCATCGAATTTTGCTTCCTCAGCATCTATGAACTGCTTGCCAGCCATTTTGGCTTCGGCCGCAGGCACAGTGCCGGCGACGGACAATGGGAGCTGCTGGTCGCCAACCTCCAGCATCAATGCGTGGCCTTCCTGACGCTGCCGCCGGCGCCGGCGCCTCAATTGAAACCGACAAGCAGCAAAACAAGAAAAAAGGAAAAACCATGAATCAGACTATGTCCGCGCCGGGCGCGGGCGGCAGGGTGGCAGGCAGGTCGCAGGGCCTGGCGCTGATCTTTATCGCGGGATTGCCGACGATGGCCATCGTGTCCCTGGTGCCGAACCTGCCGCAACTGTTCGGCCGTTTCGCCAGCGTTCCACATGCGGGCTTCTGGGTGCCGATGATTCTGACGCTGCCATCGCTGTGCATCGCCTTGTTCTCGCCGCTTGCCGGCAGCCTGTGCGACAAGATAGGCAGAAGGCCCGTCATGCTGGCGTCGCTGGCGCTGTTTACCTGCGTCGGGGTCCTGCCCGGCACGATGGACGATCTCACGTCGGTTCTGATCACGCGCTTTTTTGTCGGTGTCGCCGAAGCCGGCATCCTCACGTCGCAAAATGCGCTGATGGGCGACTATTTTTCTGGCAGCACCCGCCAGCGCTGGTTGGGATTACTTAGCGTCATCAGCCCGATGATTGCGGCCGCTTTCGTGCTCGCCGGAGGCATGCTCGGTTCGATCAGCTGGCATGCTCCCTTCTTGCTGTACCTGCTCGGCGCGCCGACCTGCATCTGGGCGGCGCTCAGTCTTCATGAGCCAGACCGCGTCGCTGAGGTGCGCAGCGCGGCGACTCATGCCGGTTCCGCTTTCCCCTGGCGTGCGGGCTTGCTGGTAGCGCTGGTCACGATCGGCATGTCGGTTCTGTATTTTGTCCAGGCGGTCCAGCTGGGACGAATATTCCATGAACATGGGATCGCCTCGCCGGCGAGCATCAGCCTGTACGTCACGCTCGCCAGCACAGGCGTGGTTCTCGGCGGTATCGTGTTTGCACGCATGACGGGACTCTCCCTCCCGGCGCGCATCAGCCTGATGCTGCTGACCTTGGGCATCGGCTACACGGGCCTTGGCCTGGCGCCCAATGCCGGCAGCGCGCTCGCGTTCGCCCTGGTCGCCCAATTCGGCAATGGCCTGACGATCCCGACGCTCATCGGCTGGGCGCTGGACAAGTTCAGCCTGGAACACCGGGGCAGGGGCATGGGCGTTTGGGCGAGCAGCTTCTTCATCGGGACCTTCCTGAGTCCGCCGCTGCTCGATGCGGTCATTGTCATGTCGGGCTCGTTCCTGGCGGCCGTGGCGGCCACCGGCGTCTTGTGCGTGGTCCTGGCTTGCCTGGTGTTCGTGATGCGCGGTAGCGCGGCGCAGCCAGCCGTGAACAAGACAACTTGAACTGCACGATGCAGTCTGCTCCGGCCGGCGACGGGCGTCCGGGGCAGGCAGCGTGCAAAACACCTTGCTCAGGCGCGTCGAATGTCGCGCTATTGCTTAGCGGTTTTTTGCAGCAGTTGTATCCGTACCGTGCCGATCTTGTTCAAGAGGAGCAGGCCCAGGCGCTGGTCGCCATTCAGGCGGCGGCCCGGGACCCAGCGTCCTCCGGCGAACTTGCCTTCTTCGACCACATCCAGTTCGGCCAGCTTTCCATCCTTCGCGAAGTCCGCCGTAAAGTCATGCCCGACCAGATAGAACTCGCCTGGCTTGCCGGCTACGATCAGTCCGAACGGACGGGTATCGGAAAATGACGGGCCGTGTGCCGCGTTGACGGTTTCCGCCACCGCGGTGGCGGCTTTCGGTGGAACTGGAATGCCGGCATCGAGCAGCATCTTCGCGGTCGTCGCGGCGGTGCCGCGCACCGTGATCTCGTAGCCGGCCAGGCTCTGCGTCACCGGTGCCGCATTCTCCAGAAGGACCGCGCGCACCCGGTCGCTTGCCTGCGCGGCGGTGATCAGCGGCGCCATCGACCCCAGCGCGGCGTAGGCTTGCGAAAGCTGGTTGCCCGGGAAACCATCTTCGATACCGAACACGGAGAATCCCAAGGCCTTGTGACGTCCGATGGCCCAGAATGCGTTACCGGTCTGGAAGCGCGCTTCCGGGATGAAGATCGGGTTGTCGGCGCGGTCGAAGTCCGCAAGCGTGCCCTTGAAGTCGTCGATGTAGATGTCGGGGGCAAGGAAAGCGATTGGCGGGGCTGCGGCTTTCCAGACGTCCGCCACGCGCGGTACCGGCCCGCCGCTCGGATAGTCGCCTGCCTGCGGCTGGCCCGGCTGGGGGCCGAGCCAGGCGTTCACGTACATCGGCAAGGGCAGCACTTGCGCGGCGTCCTGCACCACCGCATTGATGAAGCGTCCATAGGCCCACGCCATGAACACTTCTTCGGCCTGCCAGTCGGTGCCGAACACCTCCGCCCAGCTACCTTGCTGGCGGTATTGCTGGCGGCCCCAGACTGCGGCAAGCTCCGGCCTCAATGTGGCCCGATGGCTGGCCAGGTAGGCCATCAAATCGGCCGGCACCGGCGCCTCCCACTGCTGCTGTGCCAGCGCGGAGCGGTCGCGGCTGTCTCCAAGCAGGCCGATTTCATTATCGACCTGCAGCATGACGACAGTGTGCCCGGGGTCGGATTGCTTCAGATGGCGGACCAGCGCGGTGAATGCCTTGCGCTCGGCATCCTGCAGCGCGCTCGAAAACGGCGACAGTACAGGATTGGGCATCGCTCCCGGATAGGTGAAGCGCTGCGGCTTGGTCGGATGAATGAGCACGCGTGCGAAGCGCGCCTGGTCGGCCCTGATCCAGCCGGGGGCGTAGGTCGAGCGTGCGTTCTTGAAGGATCCGAACCAGATCAGCACCAGCCGCAGGCCATTGGCGCGGGCCGCGGCGACCTGGCTGTCCAGGGAGCGGAAATCGAAGTGTCCTTCGCTGGGCTCGACCATATCCCAGCTGACCGTGCTGACCACCGTATTCAGATGCATGGCCTTCAGTTTCGGCCAGATCGGGGCCATGTAGGCGTCCGACGACGCACTGGAATTGTGCAATTCGCCAGCCAGCATCAGGAACGGCTTGCCGTCCACATGAAGCTGCGTGACCGGGCCCGAGCGCACCAGTTTCGGCATCGGCGCGGCGTGCAGCGGGAACCATGAGATGGCAAACGCCGCAATTACGATGGCAGCACAGTTTCTTAACACTTTTCTTTCTCCGGTAGATGATAAATGGGTGAGCTCAGGCGTTCTTGCGGTCGCGATACTCAGCCAGGATGGTGCCGACTCTAGCGCATGCGTGCTGCCTGGAGAAGTCGGGGTTTCTGATACTGAGGCATCGGAACTTGCAATTGGTCTCTCGCGCGGAAATTGTAGTTACAGGGAAGCGGCCCCGCTGATGTCGAGCTATCGGAATATACGACTGGTCATGACGCTGCGCTTATCCATAGAGTAGGGATTTGGCTCTCACACAGGAAATACGCTTTCATGATCCCATTATCCGCTTCTCCGTCGGCTGGCTTGAATCGCCAGCGATCCAGGTACCTGCGCAGTAGGTCGGTAGGTATTGGGGTGACATTCCTGGTCCTCTCCACCAGCCTCGCTCCCCAAAAAGTGAGGGAGTTCTAATGGTTACTCCAGTCATCAGCCCCGCTAGCACCGCAACTAAACAACTGCCCTCGGGCATCGGCAATACTGCCGTGTTGTCGCTGTTGTCGAGTTTGTTCTTCACGTGGGGATTCATCACTGTCATCAACAATACGCTGCTGCCCCATTTGCGCAGCGTTTTCGACCTGAACTACACCCAGACGACAATGATCGAGTCGGTCTGGTTCATCGCCTACTTTGTCGCCTCGATTCCATCGGCGCGCCTGATCGAGCGGGTCGGCTACAAGAAGGCGATGGTCATGGGTTTGATCATCATGGCGATCGGCGCACTGATGATGATTCCAGCGGCACGGCTTCCATCCTATATGGTCACACTGTGCGCGCTGTTCGTGATCGCCTGCGGCATCACTCTGCTGCAGGTGTCGGCCAATCCTTATGTGGCCGTGGTTGGTTCGGCCGCGACGGCCTCGTCGCGCCTGAACCTGGTACAAGCTTTCAACTCGCTCGGTACCACGCTGGCGCCCTTGTTCGGCGCCTACCTGATCCTGGGGCGCTCGAATTCGGGCACCGCCGTGGCGGGACAGGTCCTGACCCAGGCCGAACGCCTGGCGGACGCGCGGGCAGTCCAGTTGCCATATCTGATTGTGGCTGCTGTGCTGGTGCTGCTGGCGCTGGCGATCGCCCGCTTTCCACTGCCGGCACTGCACGCTGCCAGCCGTCGGGCGAGCAGGGAGGAGCGTGCCTCCTTGTCGCTGTGGCGTCACCGAAATCTGGTTTTCGGTATCCCGGCCATTTTCATTTACCTGATCGCCGAGATCGGCGTCGCCAACCTGTTCATCAACTTCGTCGCGCTGCCTGATATCGCGAACCTGAACCATGAACAGGGCGCGCACTTTCTATTCCTCCTGTGGGGAGGCATGATGCTTGGCCGCTTCGGCGGTAGCGTGCTGATGCGCTGGATGTCCGCTGAGCGTGTCCTGGCCGTGGCGAGCATTGGCGCCTTTGTCGTGATGCTGATCGCTGCGTTGGGAACAGGACATGTCGCAATGTGGGCGCTAATTTCCGTCGGCCTGTTCCACTCAGTAATGTTCCCAACCATCTTCACACTGGGGATCAAGGGCCTGGGTCCGCTCACCGAGGAGGGGGCCGGCCTGCTTATCATGGCAATTGCGGGCGGCGCGCTGGTGATCGTGCAGGGCTGGCTGGCCGATACGATTGGCTTGCAACTGTCCTTCCTCCTGACAGCAGCGTGCGAACTGTATATTTTGTTCTTCGCAGTGTGGGGAGCACGCACCAACGACCTCCGCGCTCATGAATAGTTCGACATTTCTCAAACGCTCTGGGTAAGTGTAATCATGGACAGGCTAGGAGACTGCGTCTCCTAGCCTGATGTTTTTTCCTGAACGATCAATATGAAAGTCCGAACCCGATTCGGAATAGTGGTGCGGCACTGTCGTGCGGCACATCCGGCCGCTGCCCCGCGACGGCGACCTCGGACGACGGCAACTCGAGCGGCAGCTTGCCTTGTGGCTTATGTTTGCCAGTCAGGACATCCAGCAGGGCCGCATCGCTGACTCCGAAATTGGCAATGACCGCGCTGGCCTTGTCGACAATGTTGGTGAGGATGGCCGGACGATCCAGGTACACCGTGACGATGGTTGGAAGCTTCGCGCTGATCTGCCTGATGGCGTCGTAATCGGCGTTGCCATCCCGGAATGCCAGGCTGCCCTCGTGCGTCATGGCGCCGAATATATACGTGGGGTGCAGCGCTTCGAACGGCGCCGCCGTCCTGACGATCGCCAGGTCGGCCTTGGCCGGATCGTCGACCACCTGCAAGCCATACTGTCTTGCCACGCCGGCGTCGACGCCGCGCAGGAAAACCCTGGTGCCCGAGGCCTTGAACGGAAGCAGCTTGCCTTTGTTTTGCAGCAGCACCAGTGAGCGGCGCTGCGCATCGAGCGCCTCGGCCTGGAAGGCCGGGGTGTTGACGCGCGCGGCGGCCGCGGCCTCATCGACGAAGGGATTGTCGAACAGGCCCTGCTCGAACTTCTGCAGCAGGATGCGTTTCGCCGAGCGGTCCACCAGTTCGATGCCCAGCTCTCCGGCCCTGACCGCTTCGATGAGTTCTTCCGAGGCTTCGGTGCCGCCGAACTGGTCCACGCCCGCCTGGACCGCCTTGACCATGCGTGCACGTTCGCCGAGGTGTTCGACACCCCAGGGCGTTCCCCACTTATGGAAGAAGGCAAACGGATTCGCCCCTTTGGGAATGCCTTCCGCGCAGTCTTCCCTGCAGTCCTTGGTGACCGCCCAATCGCTCAGGACCACGCCCTGGAAGCCCCTGCGGCCGCGCAGCAGGTCGGTCAGCAAGGTCTTGCTGAAGGCGCCTCCGACCGGTTCGAGGGTGATCCCTTCGACCGTGACAGTTCCGTCAGGCACAGAATAGGTGGGCATCACCGAGCCGACTTTGGCAGCGAATGCGCCGTCGAACGCCTTCAAGTGGTCAGCAAAACTGCCCCCCGGGAAGGTCATCAGCTTTCCGTAGGGATTGTGGCTGTCCCAGCCGTCCTTGGCGGCGCCGTAGCCCACCCAATGCTTGACCACTGCGACCACGCTGCCGGGATGAATCCCGCCGCTGCCGTTTTGCAGTCCCTCGATATACGCCTGCACATGCCTGCTCGCGATACCGGCGTCTTCGCCGAAGGTGCCGAAGCTGCGCGACCAGCGCGGCTCGGTCGCCAGGTCTGCCATGGGCGACAGGCCGACGGCGACGCCGAGCGCACGGTATTCCTGGCGTACCGTATCGCCGAAGCGCCGGGTCAGTGCCGGATCATCGATGGCGGCCAGGCCGAGCGTGTCGGGCCAGGTCGACAGGGATCCGGCCGCGACGCTCTGGCCTACAGTTGCCTGGAAATGGTTGCGTGGATCGGTGCTGACCGAGATCGGGATGCCGAGTCGCGTCTGTTCCGCAAGCGCCTGCAGGGTGTTATGGGTGGCTGCCAGCGTGGCCGCATCGCCGTTCTGGCGGGTGAGGAAGGTGTTCATCGACTTCCCGGCGAGCAGCTTGCGCGTTGCCTCGATGTTCAGCCTGGCGTTGCGTTCGTCCAGCACCACGGTCGCATGGATCATGACGCCCGCTTTCTCTTCGAGCGTCATCAGCGCGACCAGGTTTGCGGCCCGCGCCTGGGGCGACAGGCGCCAGTCTTCATAGGGATCGAGCGCCCCATTACGATTCAGGTCGCGGAAGCGCAGGCCGCCGATGACGAGTGTCGGGGTAGAACGGCTGCCGAGGTTCGGCTGCATGCTGTCCGGCATGTTTCCTGGACCGGTGGCGCAAGCGCTCACGAGGATGCTGCTTGTCAGCGTCACGACGATGGGAGCTCTCATCTTGTATTCCTGTTGTTATATGTGTTTTATTGCGGGACGCCAGCCTGAGGTTCCGTGACCTCGTGCCCGCCGGGCAGCGCCGGCAGGTGCCAGCCGACCAGGCCCGCAGCGACCAGCAGCGCCAGGAACAGCGGCAGGGTCTGCAGGTAGGCGCTGCCGAATTCCGCTGCGCTGCCGGAAGCCGACCAGCCGCGCCCGTAGAAAAACAGCAGGCCGGACAGCGCCACGCCGATCGCGCCGGCCAGCTGCTGCACCGCGCTGAGCAACCCTGAAGCGACGCCGGCGGCGGCCAGCGGCACCTCGTGCAGGGTGGCGTTCGTCAGCGGCGGTCCGCACAGGCCCAGGCCGACGCCCATCCCGAACTGGCCCAGCGCCAGCGGCAGCAGCAGCAGCACCGGCTGCGTCACCACCCAGCCGATCAGGCAGCTAGCTGCGGCCAGCGCCAGCAATCCGGGGAAGAAAGCCCGCACGCCCAGGCGCCGGTGCAGGCGCGGCCCCAGCAGGCTGATCCCGACCATGGCGCCGATCGCGATCGGGGCGCAGGCATAGGCCATCCGGGTGGCCGACAGACCATGCCCGTTCTGCAGCACGAAGGTCATCACCAGCAGGTAGCCGGGGATCACGGGCTAGACCAGCAGGTTGCACAGCAGGCCCAGCGCGATACGCGGACGCTCGAGGAGCAAGGGCGGCACCAGGGCGTCGCCATGGCGCCGTTCGCGCCAGTCCAGGTAGCGCCAGGCACCCCAGCCGATCGGCGCCGCCAGCAGCAGGAGCGTCACGCACCATAGCGGCCAGCCGCGCCCCGGGCCCTCGATCAGCGGCACCAGGATGCACAGCGCCAGCACGATCACCAGCCAGGCGCCGGGATGATCGATCCGCACCCGCCTGGCCGCATGGGTCGCGGGCAGCAGCAGAGCGCCCGCGGCCAGGCTGAAGACCCCGATCGGCAGGTTGATCAGGAAGGCCGAGCGCCACCCCAGCCCGAGGAAGTCGGCATCGATCAGCAGGCCGCCGACGATCGGGCCCAGGGCAGCGGAAAAACCGCCGAGGAAGCCGAACACGGCAAACACCTTGTAGCGCTGCGCCGGCGGGTACATCACCTGTACCAGCGCCATCACCTGCGGCACCATCAGGGCGGCGCTGGCGCCCTGCAGCACGCGGCCGATGGCCAGCGCCTCGCTCGACGGGGCCAGGCCGCACAGCAGCGACGTTCCGGTAAACAGCGTGACACCGACCAGGAACACGCGGCGGTAGCCATAGCGGTCGCCGAGGCGCCCACCCACGATCAGGAGCACGGCGAAGGCCAGCGCGTAGCCGGCCACGATCCATTCCAGCACGGCCTTTTCGGCATGCATGGTCGCGCTGATCGAGGGAATCGCGACGTTGACGATGGTCACGTCGAGCAGGTCCATCACGAAGGCCAGGGCTACCGTGAGCAGCGCGGCCTGGCGGCGGCGCGCGGACATCGGCGCGGTCGTGACTTCCGGTACCGGCTCCGTGTCCGCCGCGGCGGGAGAGGGGAAAGCGGTCATCGCGGCCCTTACTCGCAATGCGCGAAACGCGGCTGGTCGAGCGCACTGGCGGCGCCGGTGAGGGCGGCCAGGGTGTCGGTGATGACATGGGTCGGCACCGCCTCCAGGTAGCCGCGGAAACGTCCCTTGGCCTCGAAGCATTCGCGGAACCGGGTGGCGAAGAAGCGCTCGCCCAGGCGCGGAATGATGCCGCCGCCGATGAAGACGCCGGCGCGGGCGCCCAGCGTCAGGGTGACATTGCCGGCGAAGTTGCCGAGCAGGGCGCAGAACACGTCAACGGTGTCGATGCACAGCGGGTCCTGGCCGGCGAGGGCGGTCTCGATGACCTGCTCGGCAGTCAAGGCTTCGGCCTGGCGTCCCGCCACCGCCGCCACCGCTTCGTGCAGCAGCGGCAGGCCAATGCCTGCCAGCAGGCGCTCGGCCGATACATGCGGCAGGCGGGTGCGCACATAGGCGAGCAGGGCGCTTTCATGGTCGTTGGTCGGCGCCAGGGTCGCATGGCCGCCCTCGCCCGGGATGGCGATCCAGCCGCCAGGCGTGCGCACCACGCCGCCGACGCCCAGGCCGGTGCCGGGGCCGATGGCGGCCATTACCGCGCCGCCGCCGCTGCGCTGGCGGTCGGTGCGCAGCTGGCCCGGCTTCAGGTGCGGCAGGGCCAGCGCCAGGGCTTCGAAGTCGTTCAGGATCGCCAGCGTTTCCAGGCCCAGCTCGCGCTGCAGGGCGGCGCGCGAGAAGCTCCAGCCGTTGTTGGTCATTTCGATCAGGTCCGAGCGCACCGGGGTGGCCACCGCGAAGCTGGCGGCCACCGGACGCGCGCCCGTTCCGTCCAGGTAGGCGCGCGCCGCCTCGCCGAGGCCGGCATGGTCGGCCACCTTGAGGCTGGCAATCGCAGCGGGCGCGGCGCCCGGCTGGCCTATCAGGCCGAAGCGGACATTGGTGCCGCCGACGTCCGCGACCAGGCGCGGATAGCCGGTCGCGGCGGCGCTTCCGGTGTGTGCCGCAGGGGCAGGCGTGGCGGGGGCGCTCGTGGCGGTACGGCTGGCAATCGCTTCCATGGTGTGTCTCTCGCTGTGTTGTCGTGATGGCGGCCGCAGGCCGCCAGGGGAAATACGTGGCCTAGATGCGCGACGCGGTGTCGATCAGGCGCTGGCGCAGCCACAAGACGGCGGCGTCGTTGTTGCGGTACTTGTGCCACTGGAGCATCTGCACCAGGCGCGGAATTTTGAGGGGCGGCTCCCACAGGCGGATCGGCAGGTAGGCCTGCGCCTGCTTCGCGACGCGGCGCTGCACGGTGGCGATGCGGTCGGTGCCGACCACCAGCGCGGGCAGGGCGGCCATGGTCGGAGCCGAGACCTCGATGCGGCGCTTGACGTCGAAGCTGCCGATGAACCAGCCGTCGAAGGTGGAGGCCTGCTGCTCGCCGGAGAAATTCGCGACCACGTGGCCGCAGGCGAGGTAGTCGTCGAAGCTCATGCACTCGCGCACGCGCGAATTGCCTTCCCAGGTGACGCAGACGTATTCGTCCTCGAACAGCGCGGCCGAGGGGTGGCCCTTGGCCAGGTACTGCGAGGGGATGACCAGGAAATCGGCCTTGCCCTGCTCCAGCATTTCGTCCGGGCGTGCGGTCTGGCTGCGCAGGTGGATGCGGATGCCCGGGGCGTCCCGGTAGAGCGACGCGAGCAGTGGCGGGATCAGCACGGTGGTGGTGAAGTCCGAGGCCAGCAGGGTGAAGTCGCGCTGTTCGGTCGTGGGGTCGAACTCCGGCTGCGTCGCGATGGTGGAGTCGATCCGCATCAGTATTTCACGCACCGGTTCGATCAGTCCCAGGGCACGCGGGGTAAGCAGCAGCTGGCGCCCCGATGCAACCAGCAGCTCGTCTTCGAAATAGGCGCGCAGGCGCGACAGCGCATTGCTGGTCGCCGGCTGGCTCAGGTGGATCTTTTCGGCCGCCCGGCTGATGCTGCGCTCGGTCAGCAGTGCGTTCAGGACCACCAGCAGGTTCAGGTCGAGCTTGTTGAATCGCATGCGCGGCCCCCGTGCTTCAGGCCGATTCGCGCACGACCAGGGCGTGCTGCAGGGTGCGCGACTGCGGCATGCCTCCGGCCAGCTGCTCGAGCAGCAGCTCGGCGGCCGCCGCGCCCAGCTCGAACATCGGCTGGGCGATCGTGGTCAGGGTCGGCTCGAACACCTGGGAGAGCGGAATATTATCGAAGCCGACCACGGCGATGTCCTCGGGAACCCGGCGGCCGGCGCGGCGGAAGGCCTTGATCGCGCCGATCGCCAGCGTGTCGGACACGGCGAACAGGGCGTCAGGGGAGGTTTCCAGCGCCAGCAGGGCGCCGGCCGCTTCCATGCCGAAGCTGTAGTCGGTGCCGCGCGCGATGCGCACCAGTTGCGGATCGAGCTCGATGCCGGCGCGGCGCAAGGCCTGTTCGTAGCCGGCATGGCGCTGGCGCGCCCACAGGTAGTTTTCGTCGGCGCTGATCAGGGCGATGCGGCGGCGGCCGCGGTTGATCAGGTACTGGACCGCATCGATGGCGGCCTGCTGGTGGTCGATGCTGGCGTGGGGAATGCCGCTGTCGGGGATGAATTCCGAGCAGGACACCCAGGGCAGGTCCGGGATTTCCTGCAGCAGCGGCTGCATCTGCTGGAAGTTGGCCAGGCTGATGACGCCATCGGCCAGGCGGTTGTACAGGGCGTCGAGCGACTGGCTGTCGCGCGAGACGGTGTCCGAGGTGCCGCTCAGGACGATGCTGTAGCCGCCGCGGCGCGCCGCCGACTCGACGCCCTTGACGATCTCGGAATAGAAGGGGTTGGCGAAGTCGGGCACCAGCACCAGCAGCAGCCGGCTCTCGCCGCGCATCAGGCTGCGCGCCAGCGCATTGGCCCGGTAGCCAAGCGCGGCCACGGCGGTCTCGACCCGCTCGCGCGTCTCGGCGCTGACCGGTTTGCTGTCGTTGAGTACCCGCGAGACGGTCGCGATCGAGACGCCGGCGCGGGCGGCGACGGCCGAGATCGAGGTGGCGCGGCCATTGGTGGAGGCGGCGGAACTGCTGCTGTTGCGTTTCGAATTCATCGGTGCTTTGTTTTGTAATTCTTATGGGACTTGGGGAAAGCGTTTTCCTAATATACCTGAGAAATCTGCTGCTGCAACATTCCGTGTATTGGAATTTCGGATAGCTGCCATTGATAAAATGATGGGCTTAAAGCGGGAAAAGATGAGGAAAAGAACGGGAAAGCGAATATCATTGTTTTGTCATGTTTTTCCCGCATGAATCTGTGATGAGCAAATGATGCAGTGAGCACACTGCACAAAAGAACAAGGAGACATTGTATGCCCCATCCCACACGTGTCGGCAACGCCGCGTCGCCGGCATGCGCCGGGTATTTCACTGCGCCGGCTCTCGGCCTGGCTGCACCCTCCGACCCTACCAAAAGGAGCTGACGTGACCACACACATCCAGGCTAGGCGCCAGGCTGACTGGCGCCAGGGATGGATCCTCGTCTTCGCCGGCTTCCTGCCGGTAATGGCGATCATCGCCCTGACGCCCACGCTGCCCACCCTGATGGCGCACTTCAAGGACGTCCCGAATCCGCAGCTGATGATTCCGCTCCTGATTACGGCGCCGAGCGCCTGCATCGCACTGTTCGCGCCCGGTGCCGGCCTGATCACCGACCGCGTCGGCCGCCGCAACCTGATGCTGTGGGCGATGGCCCTGTACGGCGTGGGCGGCTTCATCCCCATGTTCATCGATAATTTCTGGGCCGTGGTCGCCGGCCGCGTCGTGATCGGGATCGGCGAAGCCGCCGTGCTGACCGTCGCCAATACGCTGATGGCGGACTACTTCGACGAGAAGGAACGTCATAAATGGCTGATGCTGCAGGGCATGGTCGGTTCGATCCTCGGCTCGGTGACCATCGCCTGCTCGGGCTACCTGGCTTCGCTCGGCTGGCAATGGCCCTTCGTGGTGTACGGCATCGCCTTCCCGATCCTGGTGGCCAGCTGGTTCTACCTGTACGAACCGCAAGCGCGTTCGGCGGCACAACTGGAGCAGGCGGCGCGCGCCCCGGCCGGGCGCTTCCCCTACTGGGTCGCGATCTGCATCTGCGCGGTCACGATCGTGCTGGGGATTATCTATTACGTCCAGGTGATCCACTTCTCGGTGCTGCTCAAGGAGCTCGGCGTGAGCGACCCGAAATCGATCGGCCTGGCGATGGCGATCCCGAGCATCGGCGTGCCGATCGGATCGGTACTGTTCAAGCTGACCGCCCGCTACGGCGCCGGCACCCAGATCGCCCTGGTGTTCCTGGGCTACTGCGTCGGTCTGACCGGCATCGGTCTGGCGCCCGACTACAAGATTGCGCTGGGCTTCGCGTTTATCCAGCAACTTGCCAACGGCATCATCATCCCGGCACTGATCGCCTGGACCCAGAGCAAATTCGCGTTCGAGCACCGCGGCCGTGGCATGGGCTGGTGGGCCAGTTCCTTCTTTGCCGCCCAGTTTGTTTCGCCAGCCTTCGTCAACATGGCGCGCGGCCAGTTCGGCGGCCTGCAGCCGGCCTTCGTGGTATTCGGCGTCATCGCCGGCGTCTGCGCCCTGTTCGCCGTGCTGGCCAGGATCCGCGCCGTCCCGCCCGCCGTTGCCGCAACCAGCAATCCCTGAAGCTTCGCCTGTCCAACCTGAAAAGAACGAGCATGAACAAACAACACAATATCAAGCGTGGGGTATCGCTCTACAGCTACCAGTACGAGACCTTCCTGGGCAAGATGACGCTGGACGACTGCATCGCCCATGCGGCCGGCACCGGCGCCAGGGGCATCGAGATCCTGGGCGAGCAGTCGTTCACGAACTTCCCGAACGTGCCGCAAGAGCAGATCGACGGCTTCTTCGCTTCGCTGGAGCGTCACGGCGCCTATGCGCAGTGCCATGACATGTTCCTGGACACCAAGCTGTACAAGCACCGAAAGCTGAACTTCGATGAAATGGTGGCGTCGATGCAGCGCGACCTGCGCTTCGCCAAGCGCCTGGGCGTCAAGACCATGCGCATCATCGTCAATACGCCGCCGGAAGTGGTGGTGGCCTGCGTGCCGCTGGCCGAGGAACTCGACATCCGCATGGGCATCGAAGTGCACTCGCCATTCCACTTCGACCATCCGTGGATCCTGCGCTATACCGAACTGACCCGCGCCACCGGGTCCGACCACGTCGGCTACATCCCGGACATGGGCATGTACATCAAGCAGTACCCGCGCGTGTTCCGCGACCGCTTCCTGCGCATGGGCGCGACGCCGAAGATCGTCGAGTTCATCCTGGAAGCGCATGCCGCGCGCGTACTGCCCGACTACGTGCTGATGGACATCCGCAAGATGGGCGCGACCCCGGTCGACCTGCAGATGGCGGAAACCCTGCGCCACAACATCTGGAGCAATCCGCGCCGCATGCTCGAGTTCATGCCATGGATCTTCCACATCCACGCCAAGTTCTTCGAGATCGACGAGACCGGCAAGGAACCGGCGATCCCGTACGAGGAAATTATTCCGGTGCTGATCGAGGGCGGCTACACCGGCCACCTGTCCAGCGAATACGAGGGCCAGCGCCACATCGAGGATGCCTTCGAAGTCGACGGCCGCGAGCAGGTAAAGCGCCAGCAGGACATGTTCAAGCGCCTGCTGGGCGAATAAGAAAGGGAAGACCATGTACGACCAACACATCATTTATCCGGGCAGCCTGCGCAACATGGATGGCGAGGGCTGGAGCATCGGAGCACGCCTGCCTTACTACCGCGGCCAGCCGCTGTCGATCGTCGAAGACATCATCCTCACCATCGACGGGGCCACGGTGCCGCGCGAGCAGGTGCGCTTCTCGGTGCGCGGCAAGACCTGGAGCCTCGACCAGCTCGACGACTGCACGGCCGAGCGCTGGGAATTCGGCGAAGTGGCCACCGTGACGGCCGTCGGCCAGCAAGGCCTGGCCGCCGGCGAGCACCAGGTCGGCGTCGCGGTACAGCTGCGCATTTCCTACCTGCCGTGGAGCCCGACGACCAGTTGCACCCGCACCGAAACGCTGGCGGGCTGACCGGAACGACACCATGACCACCACCATCAAGGGCCCGGCCATTTTCCTGGCCCAGTTCGCGGGTGACGCGGCGCCCTTCAACTCCTGGGAGTCGATCACGCGCTGGGCCGGGAACCTCGGCTACAAGGGCGTGCAGCTGCCCTCGAACGATGCGCGCCTGTTCGACCTGGCGCGCGCCGCCGAAAGCCAGGACTATTGCGACGAGATCGCCGGCATCGCGCGCGCCAACGGCGTCGAGATCACGGAACTGAGCACCCACCTGCAGGGACAGCTGGTGGCCGTGCATCCGGTCTATGACGATTCCTTCGACGTGTTCGCGCCGCCCGAGCTGCGCGGCCGCCCGCAGGCGCGCCAGGAGTGGGCGGTCGGGCAGATGCTGCTGGCCGCGAAGGCGTCGCGCCGGCTCGGGCTGGACGCCACCATCAGCTTCTCCGGTGCATTGGCCTGGCCCTACCTGTACCCGTGGCCGCAGCGTCCGGCCGGCCTGGTCGAAGCCGCATTCGATGAGCTGGCAAAACGTTGGCTGCCGATCCTGGACGCCTATGACGAGGCAGGCGTCGACATTGCCTTCGAGCTGCATCCGGGGGAAGACCTGTTCGACGGAGCCACGTTCGAGATGCTGCTGGAACGGGTCGGCCATCACCCGCGTCTGGCGATCGCCTACGACCCTTCGCACTTCCTGCTCCAGCAGCTGGACTACCTGGAATTCATCGACCTCTACCATGACCGAATCAAGGTCATGCACGTGAAGGACGCCGAATTCCGCCCCAGCGGCCGCCAGGGCGTGTACTCGGGCTACCAGGGCTGGATCGACCGGGCCGGGCGTTTCCGCTCGCTGGGCGACGGCCAGGTCGACTTCAAGGCGATCTTTTCCAAGTTCGCGCAGTACGGCTTCAAGGGCTGGGCGGTGCTGGAATGGGAATGCTGCCTGAAACACCCGGAGCAGGGCGCGCTCGAAGGCGCTCCCTTCATCCGCGACCACATCATCAAGGTGACCGACAAGGCATTCGACGATTTCGCCGGCGGGCAAAGCGACCCACAGCAGATCCGCCGGATGCTCGGCCTCATCGAAGCATAAGCAAGGAGACAAGATGGACCGCAGAACCCTGCTAAAGCGCATTGCGCTGGTTGCCACCGCTACCTACTGGAGCGGTGAGACGCTGGCGATGGAACTGGCCCAGGCCGCGGCCGGCCGCGACGAAGGCGCTGCGGCCGCCGTGGAGACCTTCCCGGTCGCCCAGCGCGCCACCCTCGCGGCCGTGTGCGAACTGATCATCCCGAAAACCGACACGCCGGGCGCGATCGAGGCCGGTGTGCCGGCCTTCGTCGCTGACATGTATGCCCACTGGATGCTGCCGGCCGAGCGCAAGACCCTGCTGGCCGGCCTGTCCGACCTCGACGCGGCAAGCGCCAAGGCCCATGGCAAGGGCTTTGCCGGCGTCACCCCTGCGCAGCAGGCCGCCCTGTTCGGCGCGGCGCGCGCGGCGGCAAGCGGCTACCAGTCGCGCGGCTTCGGCGCGCGCATGGCCGATCCCGGCGCCCCCTTCTTCTTCAAGATGCGCGACCTGGTCACGCTCGGCTACTTCACGTCAGAAGCAGGCGTGAACGCGGAACTGGCCTACGTCCCGGTGCCGGGACGCTGGGACGGCGACATCCCGATCAAAACCTGGAATAAGCAGATTCAGTTATGAGCTACGAATTCGATGCAATCGTGATTGGCTCCGGCATCACCGGCGGGCTGGCGGCCAAGGAGCTGACCCAGCGCGGCATGCGCGTGCTGGTGCTGGAGCGCGGCCGCGCCATGGAACACCAGAAGGACTACAAGACCGAGTTCGTGCCGCCCTGGGATGCGCCGCACCGGGGCCAGTTCGACCGCGACGAGATTGCACGCGACTATCCGATCCAGTCGAAGCAGCCGCACGGCCAGTTCAAGTGGGACAACAAGGACTACTGGGTCAAGGACAGCGAAAACCCCTACGTCCAGGCCAAGCCGTACTCCTGGATCCGTTCCAGCGTGCTGGGCGGACGCTCGATGCTGTGGGGCCGCCAGGTCTACCGCTGGAGCGACCTCGATTTCGAGGCCAACAAGCGCGACGGCCACGGCAGCGACTGGCCGATCCGCTACAAGGACGTGGCGCCGTACTACAGCCGGGTAGAGAAATACATCGGCGTCTCGGGCGAGAACCTGGGCCTGGCGCATTTCCCGGACATGGAGATGCAGCCGCCGATGGAGCTGACGGCGGCCGAAAAGCACCTGCGCACCGCGATCCGCGCCAAGTGGCCGGAGCGCTACCTGACCATCGGGCGCACCGTCAACCTGACGAAAGAGCACAACGGCCGCGGCCCCTGCAACTACCGCAACATCTGCCAGCGCGGCTGCTCCTTCGGCGCCTATTTCTCGTCGCTGTCGGTGACCCTGCCGGACGCCCAGAAAACGGGCCTGCTGACGGTCAAGACCGACAGCGTGGTGCACCGGATCGTGACCGACCCCAAGACCGGGCGTGCCCGCGGCGTGGAAGTGATCGACGCGAAGACCCGCGAGCGCCGCGTCTACACTTCGCGCATCGTGTTCCTGAACGCCGGCACCGAAGCCAGCGTGCAGATCCTGCTGCAGTCGACCGATGCGCGCAACCCGAATGGGCTCGGCAACAAGGGCGACGTGCTGGGCCGCTACATCGTCGACCATGACGCCGCCAGCGCCTTCGGCGTGCTGCCGGGCCTGGCCGACCGTTATTTCTACGGCCGCCGTGCCAACGGCATCTACGTGCCGCGCTTCCGCAACCTGAAGGGTTCGCGCGAAGAAGGCATCGATTTCGACCGGGGCTACGTGATGCAGGGCGGTTCGACCCGCATGGGCTGGACCGACATGGCCGGCGATGGCGACGATTTCGGCGCCGACTTCAAGAAGCGCCTGGCCACTCCCGGGCCCTGGGTGGTATTCCTGGGTGGGGCGCTCGAAGTGCTGCCGCGCCACGAGAACCGCATCACGCTGGACGCGGCCGCGCGCGACCGCTTCGGCCTGCCGCAGCTGCGTTTCGACATCAGCCGCAGCGCCAACGAAGCGAAGATGGCCGAGGACGCGACCCGCGAAGCGAGCGCGATGCTGGCGGCTGCGGGCGCCCAGGGCATCCGCAGCATGCGCTTCGGCGACCTGCCGGGCGTCACGGTGCACGTGCAGGGCGGGGCGCGCATGGGCAATGACCCGATGCAGTCGGTGCTCAACCGCCACAATCAGGTACATGGCGTGCCGAACGTGTTCGTCACCGACGGCGCCGCCATGGCCTCGGCCGGCAATGTCAATCCGTCGCTGACCTTCATGGCGCTCACCCTGCGCGCGGTCGAGTATGCGGTCGGCCAGGTCAAGGCGGGCAAGCTGTGACGCCTGCACAAGGATCGCATCGGCTCCGGCTCGGCATGGTCGGCGGCGGCGAGGGCGCCTTCATCGGCGCCGTGCACCGTATCGCGGCGCGTCTCGACGACCGCTACGAGCTGGTGGCCGGCGCATTCTCGTCCGATGCCGGCACCTCGCAGCGCTCCGGCCAGGCGCTCGGGCTGGATCCGCAGCGCGTGTATGCCGACTACGCCGCGATGGCGCGCCAGGAAGCGGCGCGCCCGGACGGCATCGAGGCGGTCAGCATCGTCACCCCCAACCACCTGCATGCGCCGGTGGCGCGCGCCTTCCTGGAGGCGGGCATCCACGTCATCTGTGACAAGCCGGTGACCACGACCGTGGAAGACGCACGCATGCTGCAGGCGCTGGCGCGCAAGCAGGGCCTGCTGTTCGCCGTCACGCATAACTACTCGGCCTATCCGATGGTGCGCCAGGCGCAGCAGATGGTGCGCGAAGGCCAGCTGGGCGAATTGCGTGTGGTGCAGGTCGAATATGCGCAGGACTGGCTGGCCGAACCGCTCGAGCAGGACGGCCAGAAGCAGGCCGCCTGGCGCACCGACCCGGCGAAATCGGGCGGAGGTGCCATCGGCGACATCGGCACCCACGCCTGGCAACTGGCCGACACCATCGTCGGTCGCCCGGTACAGGCGCTGGCCGCCGACCTGGCCTCGCTGGTGCCGGGCCGCGCCGTGGACGACAATGTGCAGGTGCTGCTGCGCTACCAGGGTGGCGCACGCGGCATGCTGTGGGCCAGCCAGGTGGCGATCGGCCACGCCAACGGCCTGCGCATCCGCGTCATCGGCAGTGCGGGCGGGATCGACTGGTGCCAGGAGCAGCCCGACGAGCTGCTGTACACGCCGCTGGGCGAAGCGACCCGCATCCTGCGGCGCGGCACCGCCTCGGCCGGCGCTGCGGCGGCGCGCCTGTCGCGCATTCCGGGCGGCCACCCGGAAGGCTACCTGGAAGCCTTCGCCTCGCTCTACAGCGAGATTGCGGCGCACCTGCTCGCGCGGCGCGGCGGTGGCAACGCTCCCAGCGATGCCCAGTTCCCGACCATCGACGACGGCCTGCGCGCCGTGCAGTTCATCGAAACCGTCCAGGCTTCCGCACGCGCCGGCGGCAGCTGGATCACCGTCCCCCATTGAAGGACCATCATGAAGAACAATTTTAGCGATTACCTGATCGCCGCCGAGGGCAGCGCGGTCCTGGACGGCATGCTGCGGCTCGAGGTCTGGCTGCCCTGGTACCGGACCCTGCCCCTGTCGGTGGTCGAGGTGGCCGGGCTGAGCGTCGATGGCGTTCCGATCTCCCTGGACGGCGCCGAACTCGAACTCAACGGCAAGCGCTTCGGGCTCGCCGCCCTGGCCGAGCTGACCGAGGAACGCTGGTTCGTGCAGGACTCCGCCTGGCTGCACGTGCCGCTGGCGACAGCGAAGGCGGGAGCGCCTTGCCGCGCCGAGCTGCTCGTCAAGCTGTATCCGCCTTATATCCCGATGCTGACCTGGGTCACGCGCGGCAGTGCCAACGTCTGAAAAGGAACCGACATGCAATCGCAACCATCCCAAGGGATGCAACTGGGCGCGACCCTGTTCGCCTTTACCAATGAATGGCATGCCCGTGAGTACAATCTCGAGCAGCTGATCGCCAAGATCGCGCAGCGCGGGCTCGGACCCGGCCTGGAAGTCATCGGCTTCCAGAGTTTCCGCGACTTTCCGCAGATCAGCGACAACACCGCCGCGCGCTTCCGCGACCTGGTGGCCGAGCATGGCCTGACTCCGTCGTGCTTCGGTCTGAACGCCGATGTGGCGATCCGCCGCGGCCGCATGATGAGCGTGGACGAGCAGGTGGCCTACCACATCCCGCAACTGGAATCGGCCGCCAAGCTCGGTTTTCCGGCGGTGCGCCTGCAGTTTGCCGCGCCGGCCGAGGTGGCGATCCGCCTGCTGCCGCTGGCCGAGGAATACGGCATCAAGATGGGGCCGGAAATCCATGCGCCGCTGTCGCCCGATTCACCGCCGGTGCAAGCCTGGCGCGAAGCCTACGCCAAGGCCAATTCGCCGCTGCTCGGCTTCATCCCCGACTTCGGCTGCTGCGCCCGCACGCTGCCGCCGAGCTATCTCGACAACCTGCGCGAGCAAGGCATGCCGGAAGACCTGCTGCAATTGGCGATCGAGGTCTGGCACCTGCCGCAGGATGCGGGCTGGAAGCGCGGCGAATTCGCGCGCCGTGTCGCGCCCCTGGGCGCCGATCCGTCCGTCGTCAGCGCCCTGTCGGTGATGTTCAACATCGTCAGCCCGAACCGGGCGGAGGTATGGCGCGAGATGGTGCCGCAGGTGATCCACATCCACGGCAAGTTCTACGACTTCGATGCCGATGGCAACGAGTCGGCGATTCCCTACGACGAGATCCTGCCGGTGTTCCAGCAGGGCGGCTACCAGGGCTTCATGTCGAGCGAATGGGAAGGGCATCTGTATTCCCGCGCCGACGCGTTCGACATGGTGGAGCGCCACCAGGCGCTCTGCCGCCGTATCCTGGGGCAGGCAACATGAACGGTGCCATGAAGCCGGCGCTGGCGGCCTGCCTGCTTGCGGCATCGGCTTTCAGCCATGCCCAAGCCGACCTGGCGAAAGAAAAGAGCTGCATGGCCTGCCATGCGCTCGATGCCAGGATCGTCGGCCCCGCCTTCAAGCTTGTCGCCACGAAGTACCGCGGCCAGAAGGACGCCGAGGACCAGCTGGTGCGGAAGGTCATCAAGGGCAGTGCCGGCGCCTGGGGACCGGTGCCGATGCCGCCCAATCCGCGCGTAACCGAGCCCGAGGCGCGCAGCCTTGTGAAGTGGGTGCTGTCCCAGCAATAGGGACAGGCGGCGTTCAGCTGCGGATCAAGAACGCCAAGCCCAGGGAGAAGCCCTATACGCTTGCCGATGGTGGTGGCCTTTACCTCGAAGTGACGCCAGCCGGCGGAAACCATTGGCGCATGAAGTACCGCCAGTCGAATGGCAAGGAAAACAAGCTTCACTTCATGCTCGCGAAGTGGCAGCCGCAGACGGCCCACGATATCCTCCACCGCTTCGAACAGGACGTCTTCCCTCAGCTTGTTGCCTGCCCTGCTAGCAAGGGCACGCTGGAAGGGTTCCTTGAACGTACCCGAAGGACTCGACTGGAGCGATGGTTGTTGCCCGATGAAGTGGCACGCGAAGATCGATGAGCGGCAGTAGCATTTGAGACCTCACCGCATCGCATTCGCCGGTCTCCGCAGTGTCGCAGACCCGTGCCTGAACGAAGCGGATGCAAGTTGCAGCACGCGGATTGATCATGCAAAGCCTCCGGTTGGCAGCTGCGTCCGCTGGCCAAGACCCTGGAGGGATAACCGACAGATCAAAGCGCAGATAGTCGAGGCGGATATGCTCGTGCGTAATAGGCGGCGCAAGCACAAGTTCTCCAGGTCCGTCCCTAAAAATGGCATGCTGCCGCACTGCGTCAGTTCCAGTGGTGTCGGTCGGGTATACCTTGACTGCTGCTGCGGCAGCGCGGCGCGTCACCTCTTGCAAGGTATTGAAGACATACAGCAGGCGGGCCGTTTCGATGATCCCGAAAACGAGGGAGAAAAAAATTATCGCGAGCAGGGAAAACTCCACGGCGGCCGTGCCGCCCTGCATCCTGAGATGGCGCTGGACTTTGCGCCTTGGTAGCTTAGTTGCCGACATAGCGCATGGTATGGTTAGCAGTAATGCGTACGCCGTACCATCCAACGTCAACCATGCCGAATGGATCGGACATTGTAAACGTCAGCCTGACACGTACAGTCCTGGGCAATGTTCCTTCACCCAGGTCCCCACAGTTTTCGGCATCGCAAAATGCCCTCGGCCCCGTGATTTCCGAGTCTGGGGCGAGTTCGGCGATCTCCCGGCGTGCGATCTCGATGGCCAGGTCTCCGGCTTCTTCGGCAAACCCTGGCGACATCATTTCCGAGCGCGGTACGGTTGACAGGTAGCGTGCAGCATCCTGGGCCGCTTTCTGTGCCGCCGTGTAATGCCACAGACAGCGTGCAAAAAATAGCGGGAAAAAAATGAGTGCTACAAGGATTGGCAGCAGGATCGCTAGCTCGATCGCCGCAACACCGGTTTCACGCTTCCCCGGCCTTTTCGCAAGTATCAACGTCTTCTTGTTCATGGGAAAAGCTCCACGCGGCCCGATAATGACTGTTCAGGGACGATGCCGGCGAACTCAGCGACGAGGCTTTCGTCTGTGGCGGGGATCGTCATGAAAAACCGTCCGATGCCCGCTACGGTCGCCTGCGCATTTGCCCCAGCAGGAGCAGGCGAGCATGATAGGAGCGGAATGTTCAGCACCCGCCGGCGCGGTACCGCGAGCGGCCTATTGGCAGGACCAGGCGCCACGTAGTTGCCGCTGCCCGTCAGGCCGGACTGGTACGGTGTCGGAGGTGAGCCAGGGTATCCCGACGCAGTTGGGCCGAACTTGTACAGGTTCTGCCAGTCGCTAGTCGCAAACGTAGGGTAGCCGCTGGCTGGCTCGGACGCATTGACAGGGGAGGGAGCCTTGGCGGCTTTGGCAAATGCCCAAAGGGGGCCGTAAGCGCCGGGAGACGATGGCGGGGTTGACAGGTCTGCCACCGTCTCGAGCTTAGCTTGGGCTACTGCCGGTTCTGCGGCCCGGCTGCCAGTTCCCGGGTTCATCCACCTGACTGCGCCAGCGGTATCGTAGGCATAGGATTTGATGTTGATGTCCGGCGGGGCGCCGTTCGGTAGGCATGCAGTGCCGGCATACTGGTCGAATCGTGTGTTCAGAGCCGCACGCAAGGAGGCTAGCGGAGCAGACGAGGGCAGTTCTGATACACGGATTTGGCCTCCCGTGACCCGTTGCACCCACATCGAACCACTGCATACAAAAGGTTCCAGCGATGAGATGCTGAACGAATTGCTGCTCGTTCCAGGCGCAGCAACCGGGTTGACCGCGAACCGCAGCGGTTCAGTGCCGCCAGGATTGAGCTTCATAAGGTCATAGCTTATTCCACGGCGAAAGCCAAATTGCACTAGCTCGGACAGTGTGGCGCCGGATGCACTGCTTGCAGTGCGTACCGCAGCTGCATCGGGCGACATTGCACAGATTCCGATCGGGGTCACATCCACCGACGTTCTGCCGGCAACCGCGCTATCGGCGATCTGAATCGAAGCGAAGTCGCTACTGAAGATTTGTATAAAAATGGTATCTACCTGGCCAATCGCCGGGTCGAGGCGGGAAGTGTCGACCTGTGCAAAGTAGAGCGCGCCTACCAACGCGGCTGAAGATCCTGCAGCTGACGACGATGGAATCCACGTCCCAGCGCGCTCGGAAGAAGCGCTAAAGCTCAGCGCTTCGTCGCTCCATGTAAAAGCTGCGCCATCGTTGAAATGCTGGTATCGGAGGGTTTCTGCAGTTTCCCTGGCTGCGGTTCTTGCTGCAGCGATTCCTGCCGGTGTGCCGTTAAGCTCGCGTGCAGCCGCAAGCGCCGCAGCTTTAGCCACACCGTAGACGTCGACTTTGCGGTTATAGAGCCGCCCGATATCGACCGCCAGGCCACAAAAGCCAATGATCACGATCAGTAAAGGAACGAACATAATTGCAAAGGCGCCGTTCTGACGGGGAGGCAGGACGCCTGGCTTATGGCTCAACTGGTATGTGCTAGCGCTGGAGCGAAGGCGCAGTGCATTTCGCTGTGGTCCCATATTTTGCCTCGTCAATTCCTGTAGGTGCATTCAATGGCTCTGCGGATCTAATAGGGTTGGGCCGCACTGGCGCAGGCAGACGCATATTTGCCTGAAACTTGTTCGTCCACGGATAAACAAGCGGGTCTGGCTAGGTGTCGAAAATAGCCGGATGGATGCCGCCTTTGACCGCTGTGCTTTGCGCAGCCATGCTGCGTTTCGATCGGCGCGATTGTTCTGCCACCTGCATCAGCCCAATACAGGCAGCTACCCAGAACGCCCAGGCCGCGAAAGGGAGAAACATGACGTCGATTGCCTGATGCCGAAGCCATAAAGCCGCCGCAAATCCGCCAGTAGTCATTGCGCAGGACAGGGCGGGGTGGTGCCGGCTCAGCGGCAGCCGGCCCCAGGGCACATAGTTGAGCGCCATGGCAACGGCGGCCAGCAGAAAGACGCTTCCGTTAGCGACCAGGCTGCCAAGAACAGCGCCCATTGCTGACAGGAGCAGGGCCGTTGAAAGTGCGCCGCCGCGGGAGACCCCCGGCGAGCCAGCTTGTCCTGCGGTGCTGAGCTGCCCGTTTGCAAAATGCCAGGCCGGCCAGGCAGCAATTACTAGTCCAAGAACTGCCACCGCTATGTGTGCCCGATGATTTGCACCTATCAGGAAGAACCATGTGTGAAGGAACGCCCACCCAACAAGCGAAAAGAACAGCGGTATGAATGGCCTGTATAGGCCAGGCTTCTTGAGCTGCACGGCGCCCGAGTCCATGAATAAACCTTTCGTTGCTATGCTGGCCACCTCGGCAAGGTCGCTCAGTCATTGACTGCTTGCATAAGGAGTGTGAGCTTTGGGAGGGCATGCTGCAAGTAAAGTGCTTTTGAACATTGACGAGCGTCAGCGAACCACGACGAGCGTTTTATGTGCGGAGTGTCAAGACACTTTAAAGCTCTGTAGGATAGGAATACCGGCACCAAGCGGGATGACCGGAGGGGTTATGCAAATAAAGAAGCCACCCGAGGGTGGCTTCCTTATTTGCAACTTTCCGGAGACGAGGAGAGCGCTGCGTGTTCTCCATGTTCCGATAACGGACCGTCATGCGCGAAAACCAAACAGACTCTCGCTTGCCTTGCACGGGCATTAAATGATTTCGCCCCTCAACGCCCGGGTGATGTCAGTTGTCACACCATTCGCACAGACATCGGTCAATCCACCGGCAATCTTGTGCGAAACGCCGCCCGCTTCGATCGTGACGAAATAGCTGATCTGCGCCATGGCGCGCCGCTTGTGGTTGGCCACGGCAACAACTGCATTGCTCATCGCATTGGCGGCCACGACCGTGCCCACCGTCATCGCGTTACCGGCCGCGACATAGCCGGTCATCGGCAATTCGTAGGTGTTGTCGAATGCGTTCTTGATCACCAGGCGATGAATATCGTTGGCGCGAAAGAATTCTTTCGAACCGGCTAGCGTGACACCCTGTGAATTGACCAGCAACTCGACATCATAGGCATGCCGTCCCTCAGTCTGCTTGCGCAAGAACCAGCTGCTGAACCACTTATACGACTTGTACCAGCCATAAAAAAACGCGACCGCGGTAGCCATCGCATAGATTGTCATCAGGAACCCGTTCAGGCCAATGCCGAGTGCCGAAAGAATCGGGCCCGCGATCATGCCCAGCACAGTGCCGGCGAGCGAGAAAAATACCCACGCGGGGATTGTGCACAGCAGCAGGCGCGCGATGGAAAAACCGGCATCAGGGGAGCTGGCAGGGGTGATCCTGAATGTGACGCCGTCAGGGCCAACGGTCTTGCTGTATGAGGCTTCGATGTTAGGCATACTTCTTCTCTCCTGAATTGAGCAACTATCAGTGTCATCTTAAATGCCAAAGATAATGAAATTGCTAATTTGCAATGTCATTATCATAACTCCCGTCAACTTCGGGATTCTATCCAATCGTTGCGGCAGCATTGTTTTGTGCATTCCTTACCCTAAAACGCCTGTTTTCGCGATTTTTTAAAAAAAAAACCGAAGCAGGCGTTATAGCTGTAGATGGCTCAGCCATTGGCTATTTATGCTAACTGACTAACAGGAAAAACAGCTCATGTACAAACGTTTACCGTTGCGCTATGCTTTGTCTAATTTCAAAAAGACAACATCGATCTTGTCCGCCGAGGGCAATACCGAGTGCAATGCAAGCATGCCGTAACCATGAGTGACCAGGACAAAATCGTCGAATATTGGAATCGTCGCGGCCGCGGCCTCAGCGAGGTCGAGTGGACGGAGTTCTATCAACTCCTCGTACCGCTCCTGATGCGTACCCGCCTCCCCGCCGAGTTTGCCGATGAGGCCAGGCGCCGGGACCTCGTCAATATTTTTTTCCAGGACAAGGTCTTCCTGAATGCAGCGACGACCAAGGCCGGACCTCTGGTGCACGCCCATGCCTTGCACGCCTACCTCAAGCGCTTCGCATCGGACTTGCTTAGCGAGCCGGAAACCTCGCCATCGCTGGACACAATAGGCTTGCGCGAGCCTGCTGCACCCGACTTCCCGGCGCATGAGCGGCTCCTGCGGGAAGCCGGTATCGATGTGCGCGAAGCAATGCGCCGCGCCGATGAGCTCCTCGGTATGCTCAACGCCGGTGAAGCCGCTTACCTTCGGCATAACACCTGCGCCAACCGGGAGGAAAGCGAGCCGATCTCGATCATTGCCCAGCGACTCGGGATCGGCACCGCTTTCCATTTCAAGGCGCGAAAGCTCGGCATCACGCGCAGCAAGGGCGAGACCTATCGGGGTTACGAACAAACCCGTATCGGACGCTGGCTGGTCGACGTCGGGGCGCGGCTCGAACTCGACTGGCGCGAGGAGATCGCGGCCCTGCTCATCCTGTTGTGCGAGCGCGTGCGCTCGCAGTTGCGGAGAGCCGCGTGAGGCCTTGCCTGTACCCGCCGCTGGCACGGATCGAGGCTGACCTGTTTGGTGAGGATCGTGGCGTGCAAGACGATCACGAAGCGGCAACCATCCCCGCTTCCACCGCAGCCTGCCATGCCGACATGCCCGAGTTCCTGGTCGACCTCGTGCGGCGGCGTATCGCCGTCCAGTCGGCACACCCGCCCCAGGCGCTGGCAGTGGGTCAAATTCGGCAACTCGACCACATCGCCTTGCCGCACGGTTCGTCGCGCCAGATCGGCCGCAGCTGTGCGGTCCTTCTCGGTGCCTGCCTCGGGGGCGCACGCTGGAGCGGTTGGATGGTCGCCCAGGAGTCCGACTATGCGGGCGACTGCGACCTGGTGCTGCAGGAGGACGACGGCGTGATCGCGCCCGAGGCGGCGATGGTACAGGCATGGAATCCGGTGGAGTGCCGCCTGCGCGGCGACGAAGCGATACTGGGCAGCTTGTCGGCGCGGGCGCTTGGCGCAGTCATGCATCTTGCCGATCCACTGCGTGCCGACGGGGACTGGATTGCGCCGCGTCCGGGCCGGATCGGCGCATGGGACCTCGACGGCCGCATTCCGGTGGTCACCGGCACTCCCTTGGGCGGAGAAGACGATCCGCGGCGTGCCTACCAGGTCCTGTACGGCAGGCTCGCGCAGGAACTGCGTGCGGCCGCTGTGGCGCATGGGCGTACAGCCGGGCGTACTGCGCCGCGGGAATTGTTCGAGCGGCTGCGCACAAACCTGGTCCGGCCCGCATGGACCTTCGGCGCCATCGCGCTGGCCGCTTTTCAGGGAGCGTGGATACTCGGTGCGCAGCATGCACCGGTCACTGGCGCGACGGCCTATCGGAGCGGGACCAAGGCAGCCGGCATGCATGCCTGCACGCCACGCGTGCGCATCGTGTTTCGCGCGGATGCGCCCTTTGCCGACGTCGTGCTGGCCTTGCGGCGCGCGGGCGCGACGGTGATGCAAGGTCCTTCCGAGGATGGGGAAATCTGGGTGTCGCCGGAGGAGGGTAACGAGGCGGGCCGGATGGCGCAGGCGCTGGAGCGAAGCCCGCTGGTCGAGCAGGCCGACCTCGTTGTGCCGGACAGCGGTCCTTGCGCCGAATGATGCGCGCCCTTGTCGTGCTTGTCCTGTGCCTGGTTCTCCTCGTGGGCGGCACGCCGCCGGCCGCCGCAGCCGGGGCCGCGAAGGTGGCGCTGGTACTGGGTAATGAGCGCTATGGCGCAGGCAATGCGCTGCCGAACGCAGCCAATGACGCACGGCTGATGGCCCGGACCCTGGCCGGCCTCGGATTCACGGTCGTCGAAGCCTACGATCTGGATCGCGACCGGCTTGCACGCACTGTCGCTGATTTTTCGGCGCGAATGCCGGCAGGTGCCACGGCCTTCGTCTATTACGCAGGACACGGCATGCAGATTGGTGGGGCCAGTTACCTCACACCCGTGGACATGCCGGTCACCGGCGAGCAGGGCGCGCGCCTGCGCGCATATCCGCTCAAGAACATGCTCGAGCGCCTGGCGCATGCCGGGTCGGCGGTCAACATCGTCGTGCTGGACGCGTGCCGCAATAACCCCTTCCAACCGTCGGGCACGGTTCGCTATCGCAGCCTGCGCGACCTGGGCCTGTCCAGGACGCGGGCTCCGCGAGGCACCTTCATCGCGTATTCCACCGCGCCCGGCCAGCTGGCGGCAGACGGCAAAGGACCGAACAGCATCTACACCGCGACGCTGGCGCAGGCCCTGCGTGGAGCGGACCAGGAACTCGAAGCCATCTTCCGCAAGGTGGGCCAGGAGGTAAGGCGCAAGACGCTCGACGACCAGATTCCCTGGTATGAATCGTCCCTGGCGGGGGCGGTCCACGTTGGGCCGCAGGCCGCCCGGGACGCCGGGCCCCGTGTCGCAAGCGCCGGCGTCGGCCAGCCATCGGCCAGCCGCGGCATGGCGGTCGAGGATGGAAGCCGGCAATGGTACCGCCAGATGAGCGGAGCCGACTGGCAGCAGGTGGACTGGGAAATCAGGCAGCGTGTACGCCACCTGACACCAGACGAAATTCCCGCCCTGACGCACGTGGCGAGCGGTGGTAGCGTGCTTGCCCAGACGGTGCTCGGCATCGCGCTGCGCGACGGCGTCGACCCGATCCGGCATGCCGATGGCGGACCGACCGCCCGGCTGCGTGCCAACAATACGGCGGCATGGCGTTGGCTGCGCAGGGCGGCCCAGGCTGGTTTTCCGGTAGCGCAGGCCGAGATCGGCGAGATGTATTACCGCGCACACGGGACGGCGCGCGACCTGCGCGAGAGCCGCCGCTGGCTCGAACAGGCCGCCTCCGCGAATTATCCGCGCGCCAGCCTGGACCTGGCACAGCTCGACCTGGAAACCGGGTCTGGCGGCGACATGCAGGGTGCTGCGCGGTCGCTGCTCGAGATCCTGCGGCCGCCGTCCATGCCGGCCACGCCATGAATCGCGGTGCGCGCATGCATGCCGATTTTTCAAAATCGGACCAACTGGACGTTTTACAAGGACGCCGCCGTCTGGCCCGCTGGCGGCGACGGTGCGCATCAACGCTGCAGGAACCGCATCACATGACCCGGATGAACTTCACCTTGCCAATCCTCGCGCTCCTGTCCGCGGCCGTTGCCGGCTGCGCCGTACAGGGCACGCCCGGCCGCGACATGCGCCTCGCCATCGACAACGCCGCGCTGTTCGGCCGGACGGTCGAGGAGTTCGTTCTGCCGGACGGCAGCGCGGCTTCGCTGCGCGAGTTCGAGCGACGTTTCTCGCTCAAACTGGGCGCCTATGCCCGCGTCGTCGAGATCGACAAGGCCACGACGGTGCGCTTCCGTTCGGCCCAGGAAGTGGACGGCTTTACCCTGATCGTGCTCGACAAATCGGAGCCGGGCTGTCGCCACAAGCTGCACCTGCTGGCAGTGAAGGGCCCCGAAGTGCGCGCCTGGGAGGTCGGCAATTGCAAATCGACCCCATCGGCTTCCGTCGGCGGCGGCGTTGCGAATTTCGATGTGTCGACCGGTGCCCGCACGACCCGCTACCAGTTTTCCGGGGGGCGCCTGCTGTACAGCGACCTGGGCCCGGGCCGTGCGCCGATCGTGGCCGGCAGGACTGAGGCTGCCGCCAGCCAGTCCATTCCGGTGGCCGCTGTGCCGGCGCGCCCCGCACCTGCCGAGTCGGTCGCCCGGGCGGGGAACGGCGGCAGCGGACGTGGCCCTGCCGCCAATGTGGCCAATGCGGCTGGCGGCAGCATGCCCGCCGCGGGGAAACCGCTACGGCGGATCTCGACGCTGCCGCACGGCGAGCTCGATTTCGAGCGCAAGGAGCAGGCGCCGCGCACCATGTACCTGAATCGCTGATGTCGACCCGCGCGACCGTCTGGCTGGCGATCCTTACAGCCGTCTACCTGTGCCTGGAACTGGGTTTCAATGCGCGTCTGGTCGATGCGCTGGGCGGTCACGTGAGCGTCGACCAGGTGCATCGGCTGGAGAATTACGGACGCGCACTGTCCGGGGCTGCGGTCGCGCTGCTGCTGCTCCAGCTGGCGGTGCATTTCCGGCCTGCCGTGCGGGCGTGCACCCGAGGTGCTGGCGCCCTCGCTTATTGGGTCGCGACCATGGCGCTGTGTGGCGCTGCTGCCACCGGGGTTTTCGTTTCGCTAGAAGACCTCACCGAGCGTCTGGTCGACGGCAGCAGCGGCGACTTCCGGCGCGCCAGCATGACGGCGGTACTGGCGAAAGCGGCCATGGTCGACGGCGTGGTTCGCCTCGGCGACCTGTCCGGCGCCGACCAGGTGTCGAGCACGCCCGAAGGAAAGGCCTTCCTGGCGCTGTTCCCGCTGTTTGCCGGGTCCATGGCCTCGCTCGAATCGGCGTTTGCACCCGACAAGAAACCCCAGTTGCGCCGCATGGTGGAGCAGGAGATGGGCGGTGCTGCCGATTACTATGCCGCTTATCGGAAGGCGATCGAGAAGACACACGCGCGCTGGCGCGACTATGACCGGGCCGACCACGCGAAGGTGGAGGCCAGGCTCGCGCAGTCGCTCGAGGCCGAGCAGGACAGGGCTTGGGCGCAATACCTGCGCGACCTTGGCCGGCGCGGCTGGTCGCCTTACACCGTGCCCTATGAGGCGCAGGAACGCGTGCGTGCGAAGATCCGTACCCGCGTTCCGGTACCGGACAACTGGGACCTGACCGACGAGGACGCATTCCGCGAAGCGCTTGCGCGCAAGGCGCGGGGCGCGGCCGGCAAGCGGACGGTGGCCCGCGCGCTCAGGGTCAACGGCCGCGCGGTGCCGCTCGGTCTCGGCTGGGAGCAATTCCTGGCCCATCCGGCCGTGCAGGCCGAATTGCGCGATGGCCTGCGGCTGCCCCGCAACGTGGACGTGCAGCCGCGCTACCCGACCGGCGAGGCATTCCGCCGCCGCGTGTTCGATCCGGCGGTAGACCTGCAGTTCAGGAAGCAGTGGGTTGCCTACGAAGCGGACGGCGCCAAGCTCGGCAATGGCGGCCGTTACGAGAAGCAGGGGCGTGACGCCGCGCGGGCCGTCATCGTGCCGCCGCTGGCCCTGTTCTTCTCGCTGCTGGGGGCGTTGACGCACATGACCAAACTGGCCTGCATGCTCAGCTACGCCGCGCTGCGGCAAAGAGCGGGCAGCGCCCGCTACACCGGACGCGTCATGGCCGTCATCGTCGCGATCGCCGCCGCCGGCACCGTTTCGCTTTGCTATCTCGACAACGCGTTTACCCGGAGTCCCGGCTATCTGCTGCTCGAAAAAAGGATCGCCGATTCCGACCAGGCGCCCGTGCAGGCATGGGCCATGGCCCGGGCGCTGCATGGCGTCGCAGTGGGGCAGGGACTGTTCTTCCCCGTGAACGAAGCGATCCGGACGCGCTTGCTGTTCAATCTGAAGTATGGCTTCGAGCCCCAAGACCATGACGAACACTGAAACGATGACCTCGACCACGATCGCAGTCCTGCTGGCACTGGGCCTCGCCGGCCTGGCGCACGCGCAGGAAACCGCCCCGCGCCACCTTGCCGACCTGGAGGCAAACGGCGTGGTCTTCATGGACGACATCAATACGCCGCTGCTGCACCATGCCGCCACCGGAACGGCATACAACCCGCGGGTGTTGGCACGCGGCGACGAGCATACTAAGGTCCCGCGTCCCGAAGGCCGGCTCCGGGACCGGTTGCACGAGCAGGACGAGTTCGTTCGCCAGGAAGCCATGCCGCTCTGGCAAACTTTTCTCGACGGGCGGATCGCGGTCCTGCGACAGGCCCGCGCCTACCTGATCCCGGTGAATGTGCGCTGGATGGATTACGACTTCGCGCGCGCGCGCTTTCCTATCGCGCTGGAGATGAACAAGCGTGCGTCTCTCAACGCCGGGCCGACCTATCACTGCGCCGGCGCCTTCGATGTCGGGCCGCAGCGTTCGTTCAAGACGGCTTGTCTGCACGCGGTGAACGAGGATCAGAACGATGCTTTCCTGCGCTCCTTCCCGGTCGAGGACCACGTCCTGGCGCGCCGGCTGCGCCAGGAGCGGGACAAGTACCTGATGTTCGCCGTCGCCGAACCTGCCGGCAAGTACCGCGTCCTGCGCGGCAACGAGATCCGCTACATGCCGCTGGAGATCTATGCGGCCGCGGGCTACCAGCCGGTAAGGATCACCCAATTGGTCCTCGCCACGCCGGAGGGCGAGGTAATCGCCGTCGCGCGCAAGAACTCCACGCTGCCCCGGGCGGAGCCTGCGGCCAGACCTGTACGGTCCGATGGCGGTGCCGCCGCCCCGGCCAGCCCGACAGCCCCCCCTGGCTGGACGCTGGTGGGGCAGGACGCCACGTCGGCTCTTTACGCCGACCCGGACAGCGTCCGGCGCGAGGGAGCCATCGTCATGCTCAGGACGCTGACGGACTTGGGCGAGCAGGCCGGCATCGGCATGAAGTCGGCGGTGTCCTTGTACGAGAGCGACTGCGGCCGGCGAACCACCCGGCTGTTGCGCCACAAAGGCTTCGCCGGGCGCTTCGGCAAGGGTGGCGTGTTCGCCGAGGCGCTGGAGCCGCAGCCAGCGATGGCCATTGTCGTGGGGAGCATCGGCGAATCGCTGTTCAATTACGCCTGCAACGCTAGTTCCGCGGCGCGCTAGCGCGCCGTCCTTCGCCAACATGAAGCACCTCCAACTACCATGAAGATCACGCACTCCGCCCTGTTTGCCGCACTGCTGTGTATCGCCGCCGCGCCGGCCGCCGCAACGCCTAGCCTGCAAGGAGGACTGGGCCCGCAGGTGGTGTTGGACGACCTGAACATCCTGTTGCTGTACGGTGCTCGGACCGGGGCGGCCCTCGATCCCCTGGGACTGGTCGAGATGACCGATGGCCGGTCTTCGCCGGACATGCAGGAGGCACTCGCGCGCTACCGGCAGGCGCAGAATGCACGCGAGCGCTTCGAACGCAAGGCCCTGATCGAGTATGCGCTCAAGGAACGCCGGGACAGACTGAGCGAGGGACTTCCTTATGTACTTCCGCTGGCGTCCGCCATCGGTCCTTTCGATGCGACGCGCCGCTTGTTTCCGCTGCAGTTGCGGCTCGATGCCGAGGGCCGGGATCGCGAGCCCGGCAAGCAATGCCTCGCGCCCTACCGGTTCGGCCGTCTGAGCGTGGTGGCCTGCCTGGCTTCATCGAGCCTGGCGTCGGGAGACCCGATCTTCACCACGCTGCCGGTCGAGAATCCGGCCAGCGCCGCGCTGATCGCCGAACGTCACCGCCAGGGCAAGTTGCGCTTGTACGCGCTGGCGCGCGATGCCGGGCCCCATGCCGTCACCGACAAGACGGAGGGCGTGGACGGCATCAGCCGAACCTGGACACAGCCCCTGCATCTGACGGGCCTGGTCCTGATCGACAGCGACACACATCAGGTCCTCGGCGTCGCCCAGGCACAAGGGCGCGCGCAGCCTGACGCCAGCCCGGGGACGTCTGCTGGTCTCCCCGGTAGCGCGGGCAGATCCGGCAGTTCGGAAGGTCCGGGGAGCTCGGGCAGCCCGGCTGGCGGCACCCTGGCGGACGGGTCGCCGCCAAGCCGCGATCCGGTCACGCCGGCCCCGCGGCAGGGACCGGGCGGAAACCCGCGCGACCCCTGGCAAGCACCGGAACCGGCAGGGCCGCCGGGGCCGGCCGACGGCAGCCCGCCGCCCATGGTGGCCCAGGCGCCGGACTTCGACCGACTCCTCGCCCTGCTTTCCTTTGCGGTTTATAGCGACAACGAAAAATACGTGCAGACCCGCGAAGAAATCGAGGAACTCAGCGCCAAGATGGCCCGTATCGAGAGCGATCCGGCCAGGAACCCTGGCATTAGGGCGAAAGAGCTCAAGAAACTGGCGCGCATGCTGGAAAGCGCGCAGCGCACGCTTGCCGAACACGCCCAGATGCTGGCGGTAAAGGACAAGCTGCCGACGACGCATGGATTGATGGCGGTCGAGAACGACCGCGCGCGCAAGAGCGACCGAATGTTCTTCGAGCATTTCCGGACCAGGGAGGGGCGTCACGTGATCGTCTTTCGCGGGACCGACAACCGGGCCGACTTCGAAACCGATTTCCAGCTCGCCACCACTCCCGAGATGCTTGGCGAGATCGCAGAGAAGCTCAAAGGTGGCAGGGCCGGCGGCATGCGCGCCGCGCTGGGCGGTTGGGTGCAGGAGCGCGCTGATCGCCAGGTTGCCGGCAATCCGGCCGCCTTCGTTCTGGCCGACACCCTGGTCCAGTCACTGGTACGCACTGGCATCAAGCCGGCAGATATCATCCTGACCGGACATTCGCTCGGCGGCGGACTGGCACAGTACGCCGGCCGGCGCAACGGTGTTGGGCTGGTGGTGAGCTTCAATCCCGCGCCCCTGAGTCCACGGCAGCTGGAGTTGCTGCCCGCACGGAATCCGGCCATGCAGACGGTCACCCGCAATTACATTGCATTCGTTCCGGCGCCGAACGGCGATGGCGGCACCTTCGATCCGGTATCGAGTGCGCTGGCCGATATCACGACGCTGCGCAATCCCCGCAGCCTGCGGGTTCTTGGGGACAAGCACATCGTCACGGTGTGCAACGATCTCGATACCGCGCACTTCAAGGCATTCGAGGACAGGGCGCAGGCGGTGGTGTCGACCCTGACACTGGCGACGATGTCGGCCGGCCGGGGGCGCATCGTGAACGGCGCAACGGGGCTCGGCATCGCGAGCGGCGTCAACGGGGCCGGTACCGAGCGGACCTCGGCCATTGTCCAGGGCGGGCTATCGGGACGCAAGGCCGGGATGGGGGTGGGTGCCGTCATGAACTGCATGCGCAACCCCTTTCTGTGCAGTGCCGTCGCCGCCGGCGGCGGCATTGCCAGCATTGGTGCCCGCATCAAGACGGCCGAGTACTACAGCATGTACACCGCACATAGCATGAAGCGGATGTATGAATCGCTGAACGGGATCGGCCCGAACACGTGCAACGCGCCTGAACCTTCCCTGGTGCCGGCCGGCGCCGAGGCCGGGGAGCCGGATCTGGATACGATGCCCCGGGAAGTAACACAGGGTGCAGGTGGATAGCGGCGGCCTGATTCCAGGGCCCGCCGTCCGCCTGCCATTTAACATCAACCACATTTTTCAGTCTCTCAAATCATCCATCCATGAGTAAGCGTAAAGTCGGCTACGGCCTGTTCTCCCCGAAGACACTAGGCGAAGCCTTGCAAAAAGTCCGGCCGGGAGATGTCCTGAGCATTGCAAGTGACCACCGGCCGGGCGGAGTGCCCCTGGCCATGGCAACCGCCCTGACCATCGAACCACGGAGCCCGGAAGAAAAGCTCGTACTGGGCGAACCGATCAACATCACCAAGGGCGCCCGGGTGGTCTTTCGCGACCTCACGATCGCAGCACCCCTGTCGCTCCAAGGCCCATGCGAAGCCGTCTTCGAACGCTGCATTTTTACGGCGGGCGGTGATGCGCTCAGAATGTCAGGGAGTGCACGGCTGGTGATCCGGCAGGGACAGGGCAGGGGCAGGATCGTGGCGGGGGGCGAAACCGGTGCGGCGGCCACGCTCGAGATGCACAATCTTCGTTGGGAGGGCTCGGAAGAGGGCGCCCTGGCGCTTTCCAACGTGAACGCGGAACTGAAGTCACTGATCGTGGCGGGCGGAGGCATTGTTGCAGACGGGAACGGCAGCCTGTCCTGCGATCAGCTGGTCGTCGACGGACTGGCGAGGCACGGCCTGGCCTTGCGTGGCAACGTACGCGCCGAGGTGAGCGGATTGGCGATGAGCGGTTGCGGTATTTTGGTGGACGGCAGCGCGATTCTCCTGCTTCGCCAGGCACGCATCGATCGTTCGGCACAGGCGGCGATGACGCTGAAAGGCAAGGCGCGCGCCGAGGTTGAGGCGCTTGAAATGACGGGCAATCTCGATAGTGGATTTGTTCTCCAGCAGCAGGCCAGCCTGAGGGCGACCGGTTGCAGGCTCAGTGACGGACAGAAGGGCTGTGTGTGGGCGAACGACACGGTCCAGGTCGCACTGGTCGACTGCGAGCTCCTGGGCGGCGGCCCCAAGTTTCCTGCCATTGTTGCGACGTCGAAGGCGCGTGTTACCGTCCAGGGTGGTCGCATCGCCGATACCAACTCCAACGGCCTCTGGTTGCGCGACGAAAGCGTGACCGAAGTCGCGGGAACAACGATCGAATTCACCCTGGCGGCCAATGCCGAGACCGAGGACAGCGCACAGCTCAAGCTGGTCGACTGTACGTTGAACGGCGGAAAGGGCTACGCGCTGCAGGCTGAAGGCGGGTCACGGATACAGGCGACGGGCTGCCGCATCCATGGCCATGCAAAAGGTCGCATGCTGCGTGATCCGGAGGCGACGATTGACCTGCAGCGCTGCAGGCTGCGCGACGATGTTGCCCTTGCGATGGCGATCGCCGAACTCAATTCCCTGGAGGGGCTTGCCACCGTCAAGTCCGAAGTAAGCAAGCTGATCGACCTGGTGGAGGCGGAGCGGCGCCGTGCCGAGGCTGGCGTGGCGGGCAGCACGATCGCCCTGAACCTGGTCTTTACAGGAAATCCGGGTACCGGGAAAACGACGGTAGCGCGCCTGGTCGGCAAGGTGTTTTCGGCGCTCGGCCTGCTCAAGCAGGGACAACTCGTCGAGACCGATCGCAGTGGCCTGGTCGGCGAACACATCGGCCACACCGCGCCGAAAACCCGGAAGGTCATCGATTCGGCCGTGGATGGCGTGTTGTTCATCGACGAAGCCTACACCTTGTACGTGCCCGACTCGACTCGCGACTTCGGACCTGAGGCGATCACGACGCTGATGAAGGAGATGGAGGACCGGCGGGGAGCGATGGCGGTGATCGTGGCCGGATACGAAAAGGAGATGAACAACTTCTTCGATGCGAATCCGGGCATGCGCTCGCGCTTCAACCGCTATGTCCATTTCCCGGATTACGATGCTGCCGAGTTGACCCGCGTCTTCTCCGCGCTGGCGAAGAAGCGCCAGTTTGCATTGACCCGCGATGCGCAGGCACGGGCCGGACATGTCTTCGAACAAATGGTACGTACCAAGGGCAAACACTTCGGGAATGCGCGCGCCGTGCGAAGCTACCTGGACAGCGCGATCGAACGCCAGGCGAGCCGCCTGCGAGTGCAGACTCAGGCCGATCCGCTCGTCCTGGAAGTCGACGACCTGCCGCCGCTCGGCCGTGCCGAGGAACTCGACTTCAATGCCCTGCTGGGCAAGCTGGACGCCTTGACCGGGCTTCGATCGGTGAAGGCGGAAATCCGCAAGCTGGCGAGCCTGGTGCGGGCGCAGGAACGGCGCCGCGAAGCCGGCATGGTTTCCACACCCGTGTCGCTGCACCTGGTGTTCGCGGGAAGTCCCGGTACCGGCAAGACGACGGTCGCGCGCCTGGTCGGTGAACTGTATGCCGCTCTCGGCCTGCTGGAGAAAGGCCATGTCGTGGAAGTGCAGCGTTCCGACCTGGTGGCAGGCTATATCGGGCAAACCGCCACGCGCACAAAGGCAAAGATCGAAGAAGCGTATGGCGGCGTGCTCTTCATCGACGAAGCCTATACCCTCGTCAACGGCAACGAGCGGGACTTCGGCACGGAAGCAATCGATACCCTGCTGAAGGAAATGGAAGATAATCGTAACCGGCTCGCGGTGATTGTCGCGGGCTATACCGACAAGATGAACGGATTCATCGCCTCCAACCCTGGACTCGCTTCCCGTTTCACCCGGTATGTCGAGTTCGAGAATTACTCGGCTGACGAACTTGCCCAGATTTTCAGGACACTGGCAAGCACGCACGGGTTTGAGCTCAGCGCCGAGGCGCAAGCGCGGGTAAGGCGGGCGATCGACGATCTGCTCATGATTGCCGACCCCCACTTCGGCAATGCAAGGGTGATGCGTACCCTGTTCGAGGCCGCCATCGAGCAGCAGGCCGTGCGGATCGGCGACGACGAACATGCCCCGGTAAATGCGATTGAACCGACCGATATCGAACTTGCATCGATGGCGTGAGCTGGTGACGCAGGGTTCAGAAAGCGCAATCGTGTCATTGAGCTAGGGAGGCGATGGATATAGGGGGATGGCGCGAATAGGAATCCCGCACGGAGAGCGCTTCCGTGTGGGATTCGCAGGGTGCCGCGTACGCGCGTCAGCGCGTCCCGCGGAACATCGGCGAATCCCCGGGGTGGGCCAGATTACTTCGCCTTCCTCGACGACCAGTGCACATGCACGATCGCCCAGCCATCGCCTTTTTTCTCGAGCACAAGCGTCCCGGTACCGAGCTGATGCACCGGCTTGCCGTTGGCGGTACCGGTCGTCTCGGTCTCCTCCATCACCAGGGCGATATTGCCGTCAATACGCTCGGTCTGCTTGAGGACCTTGCGCGTCGAAGTCTTGGCAAACGCCATGTCGCCCCCAAGGTGATGGTGCGCATACTCATCGCGCGACCGCTCGACATATCCCGCCTCATAAATTGCGACCTCGGGCGCCAGCAGCGCGAGCGCCTTCGCCTTGTCGCCGCTGGTAAGCGCGTCATGAAACGCCGCCACGGTCTCCTTGGGCGAGGCCGCGAGGCTGCTCCCATGCACGCCGAAGAGCGCGCCTGCGATGAGGCATACTGCGAGTGACTTCGTGAACATCAATGCTCCTTGTATTGTCGTTGTTGTTTAATCCGCCGTAGGCGGCGGGGTCGAGGTAAGAACAGCCGCGGCAATGAGGGCCGCGACCAGAACGATTGCTTCGATGCGCAGCACCGTCGCGAACCGGCGGCCGGCGTCACGCTGCGATTGTGCGGTATCCCGCAGGGATGCGAGCAACGATGGCATCACAAAGAAGCGGTTGAACCCGCCCAGCGCCGCCGCGCCCAGGACGAGCCCGAGCTTGACGAGCAGGGCACTCCCGTAGGGATTCCCGATCAGATCCTCGGGGCTGTCCAGCACGCGCCAGGTGCTGGCCACACCGCTCAAAACGATGCCGCTCAGGGCGACGGTCGCGCTGCGCGAGAGCGCGTCGACGTAGCGCGCACAGTCCGACCTGCTTTCCGAAACACTGCCAGGCTGGGCGCGCAAGACGACCAGCCCCGCCACGATCACTTCGCCCACCCAGACGCTGACCAGCACCAGGTGAACCCAATCGGTAAGCAGCGCCCAGGTAAAGTCGCCACCGGCCCCCGCATGGCTGACCATGCTGCGGCTGTACAGCAGCACCCCGAGCGCGGCGATGCGGACCGCCGACGAAGCGCCGCCCGACTGGACGCGCACATCGGCAGCACAGACCGCGCCCGTCACGACCAGCGCCGCAGCCCCGATCATCCAGGCAAGGCCGTAATGCGTCGCCGTGAGCACCGAGCCTACCGCGGGCAAGGCCTCGGCCAGGGGTACTTCCGCCATCGACGCGGCTTCGAGCCACAGGATCGCCACCAAGGCAGCCATCGCCGCGCCAGTCGCCCCGAGCAGGGTCCGGCGCAGGTGCGGCAGCAGCGCGGCGGCCCAGGGCGACCGCGCGCTGCGCAGCCACAGCCCCGCCGCGCTCCCCCCGACGAGCACCGCACACGCCAGGTTCAGCGCAACGGTGAGGGCACGCTGCAGCAAGGCGAAGTCGGTTTCCACTTACTTGACCCGGAACCCGAACTCGCCCTTGACCTTGTGCCCGTCGCGGGTGACGGTGCTCCACTGGACGCGGTAGGCGCCTGCATGCAGGGCAGGCATGGCCGCGACCAGTGCTTTCGGGTTTGCAGGATCCACCTCGATTTTCGAGGGAGTAAGCACGGCACCGTGTTCGTCGACCAGCTTGATCTTGCTGAACGGGAGTTCGAGCGGGTCGCTGAACTGCAGGCGCAACTGTGCCGGCGCCGGGCTGACCATGCTGTTCGCCTGCGGCGACGAGGTTTCCAGCCTGGTGTGGGCGAGGGCGGCAGAGGTGCCGATCAGGGATGCGGCCGCAGCGGCGGTGACGATGAGGTGTTTGAAGTGCATGCGATTCTCCTTACTGCGCCTTCTGCATGTGCACGATGGTCACCGCGCCGTTCATGCGTTCGGCCGCAAACCTGACCTGGTCGCCCACCTGGACGCCGTCGAGCATCGCAGGCGCCTTCACACGCAGGACCATGGTCATCGGGGCCATGTTGAGATTTTTGATCTCACCGTGGCGCAGCGTGATCTTGCCGGCCTCCTTGTCGATCTTCTTCACCTCGCCCTCGGTCAGGGCGGCCGCTGCCGGGGCTTCGTGGCCGGCCGCATGCGGGCCGTGCGCGCCATGGCCTGCATGTGCGCCGTCCTGGGCGAGTGCGAACGGGCTTGCGGCTGCCATCAGGATGGCCAGGGTCAGAGTCGAGAGTGCATTCATGGTGTATTCCTTGTGGTTGTGGTGTTCGAAAATACTGCTTGCTTCGTCAGTGATGGCCCTGGTGGCCCTTCGGTTTGCGTACAGTGACCTCGACTTCCGGCGCTTTCGCCGCGGGCATAGCCTGGCCGCCCGCATGGTGGTGGCGCACCGCCGCCGGCGCTTCGCCTTTCCATTCATACGCGACCGTCCCGGCCGGATGCTTGTACCAGCCCGGATCCTTGTAGTCGCCCGGCTTCTGGTCCTTGCGCACCTTCAGCACGGTGAACATGCCGCCCATTTCCACGCCGCCGAAGGGGCCCTGGCCCGTCATCATCGGCAGCGTGTTGTCCGGCAGCGGCATCTCCATGTCGCCCATCGAACCGCCTTTCTCGCCCATCACCATGTAGTCGGGGACCAGTTTGGTGATCTTTTCGGCGACGCCGCGGTGGTCGACCCCGATCAGGGTCGGTACGTCGTGGCCCATGGCGTTCATGGTGTGGTGCGACTTGTGGCAGTGGAAGGCCCAGTCGCCCGGTTCATCGGCAATGAACTCGATGGCGCGCATCTGGCCCACCGCGATGTCGGTCGTGACTTCCGGCCAGCGCGACTCGGGCCGGGTCCAGCCGCCGTCGGTGCCGGTCACCTCGAACTCGTGTCCGTGCAGGTGGATCGGATGGTTCGTCATCGTCAGGTTGCCGGTGCGGATGCGCACGCGGTCGCCCTGGCGCACGTTCATGGTGTCGATGCCCGGGAAGACGCGGCTGTTGAAGGTCCAGATATTAAAGTCGAGCATCTCGTTGACCCGGGGCGTGTAGCTGCCCGGCTCGATGTCGTACGCGTTCAGCAGGAACACGAAATCGCGGTCGACCTTGTGATGGGCAGGGTTCTTCGGGTGCGTAACCCAGAAGCCCATCATCCCCATGGCCATCTGCACCATTTCGTCGGCATGCGGGTGGTACATGAAGGTACCCGCCCGGCGCGCGACGAATTCGTAGACGAAGGTCTTGCCCGGCTGGATGCCTGGCTGGGTCAGGCCGGTTATGCCGTCCATCCCGTTGGGCAGGCGCTGGCCATGCCAGTGGATGCTGGTGTGCTCGGGCAGCTTGTTGGTCACGAAAATGCGTACGCGGTCGCCTTCCACCACTTCGATGGTCGGCCCCGGACTCTGGCCGTTGTAGCCCCACAGGTTGGCCTTCATGCCGGGTGCGATCTCGCGCACCACGGGTTCGGCGATCAGGTGGAACTCCTTGACCCCATTGTTCATGCGCCAGGGCAGGGACCAGCCGTTCAGCGTAATAACCGGGTTGTAGGGGCGACCGTTGGGTGGCGGCGGTGGCGGCTGGGTGGCCGCGCTGCGCATGATCGGCGCTTCCGGGAGGGTAGCCGCGCCGGCGCGGCTCACCAGGCCGGCGCCGACCAGCGCCGCGGCGCCGGTAAAGAAATCTCGACGAGAACTCATTTCACTTCCTTGTCAGTGTGCAGGCGCCGCTGCCGCGGAGGCGGAAGGGGCGGCCGTCAGGGACGCCGTTGCTCCGCCGCTGCCGTTGATGGCGGCCTGCAGTTCGGTTTCGGCGATCCAGAAATCGCGCTGGGCTTCGATCGCGGCGTTCACCCCGGTGATCTGGGCGCGCGCATCGGCCAGCAGCTCGAAGACGCTCATGAGCATGCCGTTATAGCGCAGCAGGGTTTCTTCTGAAATCTTCTTCTGGAGCGGAATGACTTCGTCGCGGTAGTGCATGGCGACGTCGTAGTTCGTCCGGTAGGCCGACCAGGCCTCGCGCACCTGCGAGCGGGCGGTGATGGCGGCTTGGGCGGTCCGGTGGACCGACTGCATGTAGAGCCCCTCGGCCTTTGCGACCCGTGCGCCGCCCCAGTCGAACAGCGGGAGGGCCAGCTCGATCTCGTAGCCGTTCTCGCGCGGCGCGCCGGTCTTGCTCGCGTTGGCGTAGCCGGCTTCGAGCACGTTGACGACGCCGGTCGCGCGCGTCAATCCCAAGGCGCGTGCGGTCGATTCGGCCTCCAGCTTCGCGAGCTGGACGTCGAGGCGCTGCTGCATCGCCAGGCTTTCGACATTGTTCCCGTCGCGCGGCGCCGCCGGCAGGTCGGGCAGGCGCTCGGGAAGCCTGAACGCGGTCTGCGTTCCCCACACGCCCAGCAGGCGGGCAAGCCCCTCGCGCGCGGCGGTCGCACGATGGCGCGCACGCGCCAGCTGCGCCGTGGCCTCGGCCGAGAACACCTGTTCTCTGGCCTGGTCGAGCGCACTGAGATTCCCGGCCTTGGCCATGCGCTGGGCCAGTTCGGCGCTGGCCTGGGCGGCTTCGCGCACCTGTTCCGCGTAGCGCGCGGACTGGCTTGCGGCGACCGCGGTGAACCAGGCCTTGCGCGTATCGGCGGCCAGGCGCACCACGTCGAGGGCGGCAGTCAGTTGCGCGCCCTTGAAACGGCGCGCTTCGATGTCGCGCCGGATCGGCATGGTCAGCAGGCCGACGAGGTCGAACATGACGCTGCGTTCGATCTCGGTTTCGCCGTGAGCAGACATGCGGCTGAAGCTGAAGCCCGGGTTGCGCATCCGTCCGGCCTGGACCAGGTCGGCTTCGGCGACGCCCAGTCCTGCAAGCGAGGCGCGCAAGCCGCGGTTATTGAGCAGGGCAACGCGCACGGCGCTGTCGGCCGTCAGCGGCTCCTGCAGGAGCCGGTCGAGTTCCGCCCGGCCGGAAGCGCCGTCGTCGGCTGTCTTCGGCAGGCGGACGTCCTGGCCCGTACGGACCGTGGCCATGCTGGACACCGTGTCGAGGCCACCGTCCTGCGAAAAGCCGGCGCAGCCGCTCAGTACCAGCACGAGCGCGCCGGCGGCGATGGCGCGCAGCCGGGGTGGCAAAGTTTGCTTTGTCATGATCTTGCCCTGGCGTTAATGGTGTTGGTGGTCCGCGGGTGCAGGCTTGTCCGGCTGAGCGGGAGCCGCCGGGGAATGCCCGTGGCCCGGCGCCGCGGCGACTGCCTCGTTCGCCTGGCGCCAGTTGTTGTCCGGGGTGGCGCCGCCGTCACGCGGCTGGCGCGAATAGCCGGTCATCGCCGACTCGTACACGGGTTGGGGGACCGTCACGGCCGGGTCGCTCGGATCGGGCGAGCGTGACGGCTGCTGGGCGTGCGCCGGGGCCGTCGCCACCAGGACGCCGAAGGCGGCAGCCAATAGCATTGGTTTCATCGTGAATCCTCAACGTCAATCATGGGACGTGCGCCGGGCGCACGGTCGCTTGGGATGCAGGCGCGGCGTGCGCACAGGCGGCCGGCGTCAGCTTCCGGATCGATCAGGCGGATGGATGCCGGGGAGGTCGCTGCGGACCGTCCGGGATGAAGCCGTCGGCCAGGGCCGAAGGCGACACGAGGACGGCGTCCGAGCCGTCGAAGCTGGGGAGAGGGAGGAAGGCGGAAGGCGGCGCCACTGCGCCCGCACAGACCGCCGAACAGGCGCTGCAGGAAGAATGCGGCTTTTTCACGATGTCCGGCGCGGATGCGTGTTCGTCCGCTGCCGGGCTGGCGCCGTGCTCCATGTGCGCGGTATGATCGCCGCCATGATGCGCCACGTCGGCTGGGCTGGATGCGTGCTGCTGAACCGGCGCGCAGGACATCCCGACGCTCGCGGCGACCGCATGGAGCGGCAGCATGAGCATCAGTAGCCAAACGAGCAATGTCTTGACGGTGCGGTTCATAGATGGGCGGAGTATAGCACGGCGATTTTCGGCTGATAACCGGCTTGTTGCAGCGTCATGAAACCCCTTGACCTTCCCACCATCGGAAGGATTACAGTGGAATCAGCCAACTCCTGGAGTCCCATCATGAAACCAATCGAGCAAGTCAATCAGTCGTCCGCCATGCGCCCGACGCTTCCCTCGCTGCCGGACAGCCGTCAAGACCGGCAAGAACCCGGCACCTGCATGTTCTGCCGATACCGGCGTGCGCCTGCGCAGCAGCAGGAGACTTCCCATGCCTAAGATACGTGTCCTTCCTCACCCGGAATGTGCGCCCGCGGGGGCGTTGATCGAGGCCGCGCCCGGCACCAGCATCTGTGACGCCTTGCTCGCGCAACGTGTGGAAATCGAGCACGCATGCGGCAAGGTCGGAGCCTGCACGACCTGCCACGTCCTCATCCGTGAGGGGTTCGCATCACTGAATGCGGCGAGCGACGCCGAAGAAGACATGCTGGACCGCGCCTGGGGTGTCGAAGCGCAGTCACGCCTGTCGTGCCAGGCCATCCTTGCCGACGCCGACCTGACGGTCGAGATCCCGCGTTACACGCTGAATCATGCCAAGGAAAACGGCTAGCGCGCCAGCAGCGCTTCGATCGCCTCCGCCTCGCCGGCGCTGAGCGCCGCCATGCGCGCCGCCTGCACCGCCTCGATGACCTGCGCCGGCCTGCTGGCGCCGATCAGCGCCGAGCTGACGGCCGGCTGGCGCAGCACCCAGCGCAGGGCCAGCTGGGCCAGCGATTGCCCGCGCTCCTGCGCGAAGGCGTGCAGGGCGCGCGAGGTCCGCAGGCGCTCGTCGGTGAGGTGCTCCTTGCGCAGGAAGCCCACGCTGCCGGCCGCACGCGAGTCGCCGGGCGGCTCGCCGCTCAGGTAGCGGTCGGTGAGCAAGCCTTGCGCCAGCGGCGAGAAGGCGACGCAGCCGATGCCTTCCCCTTCCAGCACGGGGAGCAGGCCGTCTTCGACCTGGCGCGTATACATGTTGTAGCGCGACTGGTTGACGATGCAGGGCGTGCCCAGCCTGCGCAGTTCGGCCGCCGCAATGGCGGTCTGCTCGCCGGAATAGTTCGAGATGCCGACGTAGAGCGCGCGGCCGCTGCGCACGATGTGGTCGAGCGCGGCCATCGTCTCTTCGATCGGCGTGGCCGGGTCGGGCCGGTGGTGGTAGAAGACGTCGACGTAGTCGAGTCCCATGCGCTTCAGGCTCTGGTCGAGGCTGGCCACCAGGTATTTGCGGCTGCCCCAGTCGCCGTAGGGGCCGGGCCACATGGTGTAGCCGGCCTTGGTGCTGACCACGATCTCGTCGCGGTAGGGGCGCAGGTCGAGGTCGAGCAGGCGCCCGAAGCTGCTTTCCGCCGATCCCGGCGGCGGTCCGTAATTGTTGGCCAGGTCGAAGTGGGTGATGCCCAGGTCGAAGGCGGTGCGCACGATCTCGCGCTGGCGCGCCGGATCGTCCACGCCGCCGAAGTTGTGCCACAGGCCGAGCGAGACGGCGGGCAGGCGCAGCCCGCTGCGGCCGCAGCGGCGGTAGGGGACGGCCTCGTAGCGGTCGGCGGCAGCCTGCCAGCTCATGCGACGATGCCGGCGCCGGCCGCGGCGCGGCAGACGTAGACGGTCGCGCGCATGCCGTTCGGCGCGGTGTAGGAGCGGGCCACGGCTTCGCGGGCGGCGTCGACCAGATTCTCCGGCACCAGGGCCACCACGCAGCCGCCGAAGCCGCCGCCCGTCATGCGTACGCCGCCGGCCTTGCCAATGACGTCCTTGACGATGCCGACCAGCTGGTCGATGGCCGGCACGGTGATCTCGAAATCGTCGCGCATCGAGGCGTGCGAGGCTTCCATCAGCTCGCCCATGCGCGCCAGGTCGCCAGCGGCCAGCGCCTGGGCGGCGGCCGCCACGCGGGCGTTCTCGGTGACCACGTGGCGCGCGCGGCGCAGCACGGTCGGATCGAGTTCGGCGCCGCGCGCCTCGAGCGTGGCCAGGTCGAGGTCGCGCAGGGCTGGCAGGGCGAAGTGGCGGGCGGCAGTCTCGCACTGTTCGCGGCGGGTGTTGTAGGCGCTGTCCACCAGGCCGCGCGTGACGTGCGAGTTGAAGATCATGATCGCGGCCCCGGCAGGCATCGGCACCGGTTCCACCGCGAGCGAGCGGCAGTCGATCATCAGGACGTGGTCCTGGACGCCGCAGGCGGAGCTGATCTGGTCCATGTTGCCGCACTTGCAGCCGACGAAGTCGTTCTCGGCGCGCTGGGCGACCAGGGCCATGTCGACCGGGCTCAAGGCCTCGAAGCCGGGCAGGGTGGCGAACAGCCGGCACACCGCGACCGACAGCGAGGCGGACGATGACAGCCCGGCGCCCTGCGGCACGTCGCCGGCGATGGACAGGTCCATGCCCTGCATCGGCAGGCCGCGCTGGACCAGTTCGCGGACCACGCCGCGCACGTAGTTCGCCCACATCGGCGCTTCGAGGCGTTCGATCGGCGCATCGAGCGAGTATTCGTCGATCGCGCCTTCGTAGTCGGCGGCCAGCACCCGGACCAGGCGGTCCTCGCGCAGGCGCGCCACGATCACGGTGCGGTAGTCGATCGCGCAGGGCAGCACCAGGCCGTCGTTGTAGTCGGTGTGTTCGCCGATCAGGTTGACCCGGCCCGGGGCCTGGACCTGGATGCTGGGGACCTGGCCGAAGGCGGCCTGGAAAACGGCGGCCGCGCGGGCCAGTGGGGTGTCGTTCATCTTACTGTCAGGAAGTAGGCTGGGTATGGAGGTAATGCACGCTTGATACCGCGCGCAGCTGGGCGGCGGCCTGCTCGGGCGTCAGGTCGCGCTGGGTTTCGGCCAGCATCTCGAAACCGACCATGAACTTGCGCACCGAGGCCGAACGCAGCAGCGGCGGGTAGAAGTGGGCGTGCAGCTGCCAGGGCGCGGTATCGTCTTCCGAATAGGGGGCACCGTGCCAGCCCATCGAGTACGGGAAGGAGGCCTGGAACAGATTATCGTAGCGCACCGTGAGCTGCTGCAAGGCCAGGGCCAGGTCGGCGCGCTGGGCCCCGTTCAGGTCTTCCAGGCGCTTGACCGGAAAACGCGGCAGCAGCAGGGTCTCGAAGGGCCAGCTGGCCCAGTAGGGGACCACGGCCAGCCAGTAGTCGGTCTGGACCACGACGCGCTCGCCGTCGGCCGCTTCGCGTTCCACGTAGTCGAGCAGCATCGGCTTGCCCTGTTCGGCGAACCAGGCGCGCTGCTGGCGGTCTTCGGCGGCCGGCAGGTCGGGCAGGAAGCTGGTTGCCCAGATCTGGCCGTGGGGGTGCGGATTCGAGCAGCCCATCACCGCGCCCTTGTTCTCGAATACCTGCACCCAGCGGTGGCTGGCGCCGAGTTCCGCGCATTGCTCGCACCAGGTGTCGACCACGCCTTCGATGGCCTCCAGGCTCAGGAGGGGGAGCGACTTGCTGTGGTCCGGCGAGAAGCAGATGACGCGGCTGGTGCCGCGCGCGCTCATGCTCTGGAACAGCGGATCGGCACCCGGCGCGGCGTCAGGCGTGTCGGCCATCAGGGCCGCGAAGTCATTGGTGAACACATAGGTGCCCGTATAGGGCGGATTCTTCTCGCCGTTGACCCGCGTGTTGCCGGGGCAGAGGTAGCAATCCGGGTCGTGCGCCGGCTTGGCCGCGCGGTCGACGGCTTCCTGCTGGCCCTGCCACGGGCGCTTGGCCCGGTGCGGCGATACCAGCACCCAGTCACCCATGAGCGGGTTGTAGCGGCGGTGAGGATGGTCGGTGGGATTAAACATCGAGGGCCTCGCGTTGTTGAACGTCACTGTCAAAGGATGAATGGTAATGGGTTTCGCTTTCCAAGCACGCATGCTTGGCAAAATGCTCAGGTTTGTGACTGCTTGGAACGGCCACTGCCGAACAGCAATCAGCTTCGTGAGTGTTTCGGGCAAGGCGTCGTATTCGCTTGCGGCGCGCGGCGGGCTTTACATAGACTGGCAGCCCGCTCATGTTGCTCATCGCACACCATGCACTCTTTCGATTTCGCCGGCGCCGGCCCGCTGCGCAAGCTTGCGGCCCGCGTTTGCCTGTCCTGCCTGTCCTTCCTCATGCTGGCTGGCGCTGCGCAGGCGGCCACGACCAGCCTGAACGGGGGCTGGCAGTTCTACCGCGACGACAGCCGGCGTATCGGCAGTGCCGAACAGGTGCCGGCGAACGCCTGGACCCGGGTCGAGCTGCCGCACGCGGCGCGCCTCGAGCCGCGCGTTCCGACCGACCCCTGGCAGGGCACCGCGTTCTACAAGAAACGGCTCGAGGTGAAGCTGCGCCCGGGCGAGCGCGCCATCCTGCGCTTCGAGGGCGTGATGAACGTGGCCGACGTCTGGCTGAACGGGAAGCACCTGGGCCAGCACCTGGGCGGCTATCTGCCCTTCGCCTTCGACATCACCGATGTGTTGCGCGCAGGTGGCGGCAACGAACTGGTGGTGCGCGCCAATAACGAGGACAACCCCATCACCGGCCCCAAGCCGCTCAAGCAGCTGGACTATATCCAGCACGGCGGCATCTACCGGGGCGTCAAGCTCATCATCAAGCCGGCGGTGCACATCACGGACGAGATGCTGTCGGACACCCCGGCCGGCGGCGGCGTCTTCGTCAGCTATCCGCAGGCCGACAAGGCGGCCGCGGTGGTGCAGGTCAAGGTCGAAGTCAGCAATACCTCAGGTAGCGCGTACACGGCGACCGTGCGCCACACGCTGGCCTGGAAGGGCCGGCAAGTGGCCCAGGCCGAACAGCAGCTGCGCCTGGCGGCCGGCGAGCGCCGCCACCTCAGCATCCCGCTGCGGCTCACCGGGCCGAAGCTGTGGTCGCCGAAGGAACCGAACCTCTACCAGTTGACCAGCAAGGTGCTGGCCGCCGGCCGCGAAGACGTGGTGGCGACCCGGATCGGCGTGCGCCGCCTGGCCTTCGAGGGCGGAAAGCTGCTGCTCAATGGGGAAGCGGTCCAGCTGCGCGGCGTCAACCGGCACCAGGAATATCCCTACGTCGGCTATGCGCTGTCGGAAGGGGCCGACTATCGCGATGCGCTGCTGATCAAGAAATACGGCTTCGACTACGTGCGCCTGTCGCATTACCCGCAGTCCCCAAGCTTCATGGCCGCCGCCGACGAACTGGGCCTGCTGGTCGTGCCGGGCATCCCCGGCTGGCAGTTCTACCATCCCGACCCTGCCTTCAGCCGCCAGGCGCTGCGCACCTGCGCCGACATGATCCGGCGCGACCGCAACCATCCGAGCGTGCTGGCCTGGGAGTGCTCGCTGAACGAGACCCAGATGCCGGATGCCCTGGTGCAGGCCCTGCACGACACCGTGCATACTGAATACCCGGGCGACCAGGCCTTCTCGGCCGGCTGGGTGCCGCAACACTACGACATCTACCTGCAGGCGCGCCAGCACCGCCTGGGCAAGAAGCATGCGCTCCCAAGCAAGCCGCTGATCGTGTCCGAGTATGGCGACTGGGAGTACTTCGCCCAGAACGCCGGCTTCAACCAGGAAGCCTGGGCCGACCTCAAGCCGGCCGACCGCTCCAGCCGCCAGGCGCTGGGGCAGGGCGAGACCCGCCTGCTGCAGCAGGCCAGGAACCTGGCCGAAGCCCACGACGATAATTTCACCACGCCGGCCTTCGCGGACGGCTACTGGGTCATGTTCGACTACGCACGCGGCTATGCCCAGGACCTCGAAGAGTCGGGCGCGATGAGCATCGAGCGCCTGCCCAAGTTCGGCGCCGAGTTCTTCCGCTCCCAGCGCGATGCCGGGGAACGCTCACCGCGCTGGGGCGGCGGGCCGATGGTCTTCATCGCCAGCTACTGGCAGCCCGATTCCTCGCCGCGCGTGCGCGTGTTCACGAATGCCGAGGAAGTCGAGCTGCGCCTGAACGGTAAGACGATCGCGCGCCACAAGAGCAAGCCGTCAGCGGCGCATCCGCGCCTGGCCCATCCGCCGCTGGAATTCGATACCGGCGGCTTCGCGCCCGGCGAGCTGGTGGCGCTGGCCTATTCGGGCGGGCGGGTGGTGGCCGAGCACCGCGTGCGCACGCCCGGCGAGCCGGCGAAGCTGGCGCTGGCGCTCGATGACCTGGGCGTGCCGGCAGCCAAAGGGGATCTGGTCTTCGTGCGCGCCCGCCTGCTCGACGCCACAGGGACGACCGTGCCTGCGAACGGACGCGAAGTCCGCTTCGCGGCCGGTCCGGGAACGGAAATCGTCGGGAGTGCCAATGTGAGCACCGAGGCCGGGATCGCCAGCGTGCTGGTGCGGGTCCAGGGGCCGCGCGTCCATCTGAAGGCGGAAACGGGCGCCTTGATCACCGACATGACAGGGTTCGACACCGGGCCGCCCTGACCCGTGCAGCACATCTCAGGCATACGTAGGCATTACACATACATCAGCCAACGGAGACAGCATGTTCTATAACAAAGCCAGAGCCTCGACCTTCCTCCTTGCACTGCTGGCCGCGGCCGGCAGCGCCAGCGCAGTCATCACCATTCCCGGCATGCAGGTCGAAAACCTGAACCGCGGCGTGGTCGCCATCACCTCCGGTTCCGGCGTGTTCATCAGCTGGCGCCAGCTCGCCACCGACGCCTCAGGCACGGGCTTCAACGTGTACCGCGGCGCCACCAGGCTGAATGCATCGCCGCTGAGCGCGCTGAATTTCACCGATACATCCGGCACGGCGACCGACGTCTACACCGTTCGTGAGGTCGTGGGCGGCGTGGAGCAGGGCGCTTCCAGCGCCGGCCCCACCTGGGCCAAGGCCTACAAATCGATCCCGGTGCAGGCGCCGCCGGCGGGCGTCACGCCCAAGGGCGAGGCCTACACCTATGAGCTGAACGACGGCGCGCCTGCCGACCTGGACGGCGACGGCAGCTACGAGATCATCGTCAAGTGGCAGCCCACTAATGCCAAGGACAACTCGCAGTCGGGCTACACCGGCAACACCTACCTCGACGCCTATCAACTCGACGGCACCCGAATGTGGCGTATCGACCTGGGCAAGAACATCCGCGCCGGCGCCCACTACACCACCTTCCTGGCCTACGACTTCGATGGCGACGGCCAGGCCGAAGTCATGGCGAAGACCGCGGACGGCACCGTCGACGGCAAGGGCGTGGTCATCGGCTCCCCGAGCGCAGACCACCGCAACACGAACGGCTACATCCTCACCGGGCCGGAATTCCTGACCGTGTTCAACGGCCTCACCGGCGCGGCCATGAAGACCGTGAACTACCTGCCGGCGCGCGGCAGCGTGGCGGCCTGGGGCGACAACTACGGCAACCGGGTCGACCGCTTCCTGGGCGGCGTGGCCAACCTGGACGGCAACCGTCCGAGCGCGATCTTCTCGCGCGGCTACTACACGCGCGCGGTGATCGCCGCCTGGGACTGGCGCGACGGCGCGCTCACCAGCCGCTGGGTGTTCGACACCGACGTCGCAGGCAGCGCGGCGCGGGGGCAGGGCGCGCACTGGTTCGCCACCGGCGACGCCAATGGCGACGGCCGCGACGACATCGTGTACGGCGCCGCCACCATCGACAGCTACGGCCAGCTGCTGTACACCACCCGCCTGGGTCATGGCGACGCACTCCACTTCGGCAAGTTCGACCCGGACCGCGCGGGACGGCAGGTCTACATGATCCACGAAAGTCCAAGCGTCTATGGCGCCACCGGCTCCGGCATGCACGATGCCGCCACCGGCGCCCTGATCTGGGGCGCGAGCGGCTCGAACGCGGACGTGGGACGCGGGGTCTGTTTCGACGTCGATCCGGCTTATCCGGGCGCGGAATGCTGGGCCTCGCGCGGCGGCCACCGCACCGCCACCGGCGCCCTGATCAACGCGAGCGCACCGGGCTCGATGAATTTCGCGGCCTGGTGGGACGGCGACCTGTTGCGCGAAGTGATCGGCAGCGTCGCGGTCCAGAAGTGGAACCCGGCCACCCGGACCCTGTCGACACTGATCGACCCGGCTAGCTTCGGCGCCGTTTCCAACAATGGCACCAAGGCGAACCCGGTCCTGACGGCGGACCTGCTCGGCGACTGGCGCGAAGAAATCGTCTACCGCAACAGCAGCAACACCGAGCTGATGGTGTTCAGCACCACGACCCCGACTGCTACCCGCATCAACACCCTGATGCAGGACCCGCAGTACCGCGGCCAGGTGGCGGCGCAGAACGCCGGCTATAACCAGCCGCCGCACCCGAGCTTCTTCCTGGGCCATGGCGCCACCTCCTTCCCGCAGGCGCCGGTGCACGTGCCCTACGACGGTACCGGAACGATCCAGGCCGAAACCGCCATCGTGGGCGGCAACACGGCGGTCAAGGATGAGGGCGGCGGCTTCCGCCACCTGGGCTTCCTGAACTTCCCACTGGACGGCGGCAGCGCGGAGTTCAAGCGCATCAATGGCGGGGCGGGCGGACCGAAGACCATCACGATCCGCTACGCGAACGGCGACCAGGCGACGCGCACCGGCATGCTGCGGGTGAACGGGGTGCCCCACGGGCTTGCGTTCAGGCGCACCGGCGGCTGGAACACCTGGGCGACCATGAGCGTCACCGTCCACCTGGCCCCCGGCCAGAGCAACACCTTGCGCTTCGAATCCACGGGCCGGGGAATGGGCAACATCGACGAGCTGATGGTGCCCTGAGGGCGAAGGACACACGCATACAAATGAAAAAGCTTCACAACTCAGTTGCCGCCGGCGTGCTGCTGGCGGTTCAACTGCTCTGGGCCGGCCAGGCATGGGCCGCAGCGCCTTCCGACGTCCACGTGGCCCGGGCGGTGCTGCCGGACCAGCCTTTGACAGTCAGCCTCGATCGTCCCGACTGGACTTACCGCGCGGGCGATCCGGCCATCTTCCAGGTCAGGATCGACAAGAAGCCTTACCCGCGCGAAGGCATCCGGATCACCTACCGGCTGGGGCCGGACATGCTGGAGGGGCCGGAACGCAGCGCCGTGGTGCCGGAGGACGGTCTGTTGCTGGCGGCGCCCGGCCACTTGAAGCCGGGCTTCGTGCGCTGCATCGTCAAGGCCGCCATCGACGGCAAGGCGCTCGAAGCGGTGGCGACGGCGGCCTTCAGTCCGCTCGAGCTGCGCCCGGTCCAGACCGAGCCCAAGGACTTCGACGCTTTCTGGGCCGCGCAGAAGCGCGACCTGGCAGCGATCGAGCCGGCCTTCCGGCTGGTGCCGGCGCCCGCGCTCTCCACGCCCGAGGTCGAGGTGTCCTACCTCAGCTACCAGAACGTCGGTCCGGGCAAGCGCGCGACCCGCATGTACGGGGTGCTGTCGGTGCCGCGCGGGGTGGGTCCGTTCCCGGCGGTGCTGCACGTGCCGGGCGCCGGCGTGCGCGGCTACAAGGGCACGCCCGAGCTGGCGGCGAAGGGCTTCATCACGCTGCAGATCGGGATCCACGGCATCCCGGTCGACCTTCCGGCCGAACTGTACGAAGGGCTGAACTACGGGGCGCTGGATGCCTACAACCGCTTCAACCTGGACGACCCGCGCAGCTACTACTACCGCCGCGTCTACCTCGGCACCCTGCGCGCGCTGGACTACCTGGTCCAGCACCCGAAGTGGAACGGCAAGCAGCTCGTGACCCAGGGCGGCAGCCAGGGCGGCCAGCTCTCGATCATGGCCAGCGCCCTGCATCCGCGGGTATCGCTGACGCTCGCCTCCTACCCGGCCTACAGCGACGTCACCGGCTACCTGCACGAGCGCGCCGGCGGCTGGCCGGCTCTGTTCCGCAAGGACGGCGAGGGCCGCCGGCAGGACCAGCCGGTCGAACCGAAAGCCGCCACCTCGGCCTACTACGACACGGTGAACTTCGCCAAACGCCTGCGCACCCCGGTGCTGTACTACGCCGGCTACAACGACACGGTGACCCCGCCGACCTCGGTGTTCGCCGTGTATAACGTGATTCCCACCGCCCGGACCCTGATCGTCGAGCCGCAGCAGGTGCACCTGACTTCGCAGGCGCACCGCGAGACCATGGACCGCTGGCTGATCGAACACGCGCAAGGGCGGCGCTGAAGCCATGGGAGCGGGAAGCAATCAAGAAGGTGATTACTTCGCGCCGGCTGGAGGATTGCCGTCCCGCCCCTCGTCTTACCTGTTGACGGTGTCGTGCACGCACCCTTGGGCGCATGCAAGCCGTCGACTCCATGGGTTTCTCCCGCTTGGCAGAAACTCTTCCGCACGGCCCATCCGGCCGTGCTTTTTTTTGTCCGAACACCCGTACCAGGAGCACCCATGAGCAAGTCCACCGCGCGCACACCATCCAGCATCGCCGCCCTCGCGGGCGCGCTGGCGGCGGCGCTGTCCTGCGCAGCCGGCGCGCAGGCAGTGAGTAGCGCGCCGGTCGTCTTCGACCGGATCGCCGACGTCGCCGCACGGGTCGCCAGTCCGCCGCTTGACGCCCGCCCGCTGGTGCGCTGGTGGTGGTTCGGTCCCGCCGTCGTCCCTTCCCAGCTGGAACGCGAGATCGCGGCCATGCAGGCCGGCGGTTTCGGCGGCTTCGAGATCCAGCCGGTGTATCCGATGGAGCTCGATGACGCCGCGCGCGGCATCCGCAACATGCCGTATTTGTCGAAAGACTTCCTGGACGCCGTCTCTTTTGCCAACCGCAGCGGCCGCGCCAAGGGGCTGCGCGTGGACATCACGCTGGGTTCGGGCTGGCCTTTCGGCGGCCCGCATGTCGGCATCCACCACGCGGCGGCGCGCCTGCGCATGGCGGCCATCGAGGTGCCGGCCGGGAGCGCCGGCTTTGCACTGCCGGCCGTAATGAACGGCGAGCGCCTGCTCGCCACCTTCGTCGCCCCCGGCAGCGCCAAACAATACGAGGCCGCCCGGCTGCAGCCGTTTGAGGCCGTTCCCGGCGCGGGCGGGCGCGCCGCCATCGCCCCGGCCGCCGCCGACCGGGTGGTGCTGGCCTACATCGCCAGCCGTACCGGCCAGCAGGTCAAGCGCCCCGCGCTCGGCGCCGAGGGCTTCGTGCTCGACCACCTCAGCCGTGACGCCGTCGACCACCACCTGAAAACCGTGGCCGAACCGCTGCTGAAGGCCTTCGGCGACCAGCCTCCCTACGCGGTGTTCTCGGACAGCCTCGAGGTCTACGGCAGCGACTGGACCGCGGACTTCGTCGAGGAGTTCAGGAAGCGCCGCGGCTACGACATCCTGCCCCAGCTGCCGGCCGTGTTCAACGGCATCGGGGAGCATGCTGGCGCGGTCCGGCGCGACTGGGCGCTGACCCAGACCGAACTGGTCAACGAGCGCTACCTGACCCCGATGGACGACTGGGCCAGGGCGCACAAGACCCTGTTCCGCTCCCAGACCTATGGCGAGCCGGCGGTGTCGATGTCGAGCAATCGCCTGGTCGCGCTGCCGGAAGGCGAGGGGCCGCAGCACCGCGCCTTCTCCTTCACCCGCCTGGCCACCTCGGCCGGCCACCTGTACGGCCGCCCGGTGATCTCGGCCGAGACCTGGACCTGGCTGAACTCGCCGGCCTTCACCGCCACGCCGCTCGACATGAAGGCCGAGGCCGACCGCATGCTGCTCGAGGGCGTGAACCTGTTCGTCGGCCACGGCTGGCCCTACACGCCGCCCAACACGCCCGAACCCGGCTATTCCTTCTATGCGGCGGCCGTGTTCAACGACCACAACCCCTGGTGGAACGTGATGCCGGACGTGACGGGCTACCTGACCCGCATGAGCTGGCTGATGCGCCAGGGCGCGCCGGCCAACCAGGTGGCGCTGTTCCTGCCCAACGACGACGTGTATGCCAGGGCCGTACCGGGCAAGGTGTCGCTGTCGGCCGGGATGCACCACTATGTCACGCCGGAGCTGAGCGCGCAGATCCTCGACGCCGGCCACAACCTCGACTACGTCGATGCCGAATCCATCCTCGCGCTCGGCCTGAAGCATCCGGTACTGGTGATGCCGCGCGTGAGCCGACTGGCGCCCGAGGTGCTGGACAAGCTGGCGGCCTACGTGCGCGGCGGCGGCAGGATCATCGCGGTGGGCGGCACGCCCTCGCTGGCGCCGGGCTTCAAGGACGCGGCGCGGATCTCCGCGAAAGTCGCCGCCGCCTCGAAGGCCTTGTTCGCATCGGGCCCGAACGTGCAGCTGGTGCCTGACGATGGCGCCGTCGGCGCGGCGCTCGGCAAGGCGCTGGCGCCGGACCTCGAGCTTGCCTCGCATGCCGCCGACGTCGGTTTCGTGCGCCGGCAGCTGGCGGACGCCGACATCTATTTCATCGCCAACACCGGCAACGGGGCAGTAGAGACCACCGCCACCCCGGGCGTACGGCGCGCCCACGCGGCCTGGCTCGATCCGGACAGCGGCAGGCTGACCCGCGCCCCGGCCGGCGCGGCGCTGCCGCTGTCGCTGGCGCCTTACGAGTCGCGCGTGCTGGTGCTGTCGGATGCGCCGCTGAGTGCCGCCGAGACGCCGCGTCCCGCAAGCTCGCGCGTACTGGCCGAGCTGGGGCGCGACTGGCAGCTTGCCTTCCCGGGCAAGCCCGGCCTGCGGGCGATGCCCCAGCTGCGCTCCTGGACCGAGGAGGAAGACACGCGCTATTTCTCGGGCGTGGCGACCTACGGCAAGCTGGTCGAGCTGGACGCCGCCCAGCTGGCCGGGCGGCGTATCGTGCTGGACTTCGGGCCGGGCACGGCCCTGGCCAGCTCGCCGAAGGTACCCGCCGGGATGCGCGCCATGTTCGAGAGCCCGGTGCGTGAAGCGGCCGAGGTCTACGTCAACGGCAAGCGCGCCGGCGCGGTCTGGCATCCGCCTTACCGCGTGGACGTGACGGGGCTGCTGACCCCGGGCCGCAACCGCATCGAGGTCAAGGTCGCCAACCTGGCCGTCAACGCGCTGGCGGGCCAGGCCTTGCCGGATTACCGGCTCCTGTCGGCGCGTTACGGCCAGCGCTTCGTTCCCCAGGATACGGCGCTGATCGCGCCACGGCCGGCGGGGCTGCTCGGGCCTGTCAGGCTGATCGGTGAAAAGAGCCCGTAGGAGGCGGACACGCCCCATCGCCTATCCATGGCAGACTAGGGCACCTGACTGGAAACGGACACCGCATGAACGAGCACATCCAACCCGTACCCCTGGACAAGGCTTACCGCCTGCTCAACCACGGGCCGACCGTGCTGGTCTCGGCCAGGCACGAGGGCGTGGACAACGTGATGGCAGCGGCCTGGGCCTGCGCCCTCGATTTCGCCCCGCCCAGGCTCACCGTCGTGCTCGACAAGTCGACCCGCACCCGCGCCCTGGTCGAGGGCAGCGGCGCCTTCGTCATCCAGCTGCCGACCGTGCGCCAGCTGCGCCTGACGCACGAGGTGGGGAATCGCAGCCTGCTTGCCGAGCCGGACAAGCTGGCGCGGGCCGGCGTCAGCCTGATGCCCATGGACGGCGTCGATGCGCCCTTCGTGGAAGGATGCTCGGCATGGCTGGCCTGCCGGCTGCTGCCCGAGCCGCACAACCAGCAGGCCTACGACCTGTTCATCGGCGAGGTGACGGCGGCTTGGGCCGATGCGCGCGTGTTCCGCGACGGCCACTGGCATTTCGAGACGGCCGATCCGGCCTGGCGCAGCATCCATCACATCGCTGGCGGCAATTTTTATGCGATCGGCGAGGCCATGCGCGCGCAAGATGAATGAGGGGGCAGCGGCGTCGCCCTTGTCGTGAGTGTCATCCTATTCCCGTTTTTCGACACATTGTTGTAAATCGGATACTAAAATTCTGTTCTGGAAATTTGGTATCTGTTAAAGTTCCGCCTGGACGGCGGCCACGCCGTCACTGAATGAACGGATGTGTATGCCTGCTGCTCTCTTGCCCCCAGACGAACTTGACCGGCTGTCGATGCTCGATGCCCTGCACCTGCTCGACACTCCGCCGGAACCGGTATTCGACCGCGTCACCCGCCTTGCCAGCCGCCTGCTGGACGTGCCGATCGCGCTGTTCTCGCTGGTCGACGCCGACCGCCAGTGGTTCAAATCGTGTGTCGGCCTCGAGGTCGCGCAAACGCCGCGCGAAGACGCCTTCTGTGCCCATGCGATCGGCATGAGCACGCCGCTGGTGGTGAACGATGCGCGCGAGGACGAGCGCTTCCAGGACAACCCCCTGGTCAACGGACCGCCGAATATCCGTTTCTATGCCGGGGTGCCGATCCGCACCACGGCCGGCCTCGCGGTCGGCACGCTGTGCGCGCTCGACACACGGCCGCGCACGCTCAGCGAGGACGAGGCGCAGGTCCTGAACGACCTGGCCGCGATCCTGACCAAGGAAGTGCAGTACCGCGAGCGCATGGCGGTGGCGCGCGACCACCTGGCGCGCTCGGGCGACGTGCTGGACGCCAGCGAGGCGCGCTTCCGCAGCGTGTTCGAGATCGCCGACGTGGGCATCGCGCTGGTGGCGCCGGACGGCGGCTGGATCAGCGTTAACAAGGCCCTGTGCGACATCGTCGGCTACAGCGAAGAAGAACTGTGGGGCCTGAGCTTCCAGCAGATCACCCATCCGGATGACGTCGCGGCCGACCTCGGGCAGCTGGGGGCGCTGCTGCGCGGCGAACTCGAGCATCACCAGATCGAGAAGCGCTACATCCGCAAGGACGGCCGCGTGGTCTGGGTCAGCCTGAACGTGTCGCCCAAGCGCAACGCCGAGGGCCAGGTCGAATACTTCGTCTCGGTGATCAAGGACATCCAGGCCCAGAAGACGGCGCAGGGCGAGATCGCAGCCCTCAACGCCGACCTGGAGCACCGGGTGCAGGAACGCACCGCCGAACTGCTGGAGGCCAACCGCATGCTGACCGCGGCCGTCGAGCGCCAGCAGGCGACGGAAAGGGAGCTGCGCGCGCGCGAGGCGGAAATCCGCAACGTGGTGGAGAACGCCAACGACGCCTACATCAGCCTGGACGAAGCGGGCGCGGTCACGGCCTGGAACCGTCAGGCCGAGGAGACCTTCGGCTGGCCGCGCGCGGAGGCGCTGGGGCAGAAGCTCGAAGAGCTGATCATTCCCGAGGAATACCGCGACCGCCACCGCGACGGCATGCGGCGCTTCCTGTCGACCCGGGTCGCGCGCGCCGTCGACCAGCGCCTGGAGCTGCCGGCCCTGCGGCGCGACGGCAGCAGCCTGACGGTCGAGGTGCGCATCCGCGCGCACGACCTCGAGGACCGCACCATGTTCAGCGCCTTCCTGCATGACATCACCGCGCGCAAGCAGGAGCAGGCCCAGCGCGAATACGAGAGCCGGCACGACGTGCTGACCGGCCTGCTGAACCGGCGCGCGCTGCTGGAGTCGATCCCGCTGGCCCAGGCCAGGGCCGGCCGCAACGGCAAGACGGTGGGCATGCTGTTCATCGATCTGGACGGCTTCAAGGCCGTCAACGATTCGCAGGGCCATGAGGCCGGCGACGCCTTGTTGCGCGAGATCGCCGCGCGCCTGCGCGCCGGGGTGCGCAAGACCGACAGCGTGTACCGCCTGGCGGGCGACGAGTTCACGGTGCTGCTCGAAGACATGGCCGACACCTTCGACGACGCCCATACCGTGGCCGAAAAGCTGATCTCGAGCATTGCCGAACCGGTGCTCTTGCCGGGCCGGGCGGTGCGCGTGCGCGCCAGTATCGGCATCGCCCTCGACAGCGGCAAGGCGGAGCGCGCGCCGGACGAACTGCTGAAGGAAGCCGACCACTTCATGTACCAGGCCAAGAAGGCCGGGCGCGGCCGGGTGTGCTCGGCGCGCCATCCCTGTTAAATAAGTGCTTGACCTTCCCATCGTGGGAAGGAATATCCTTCGGGTATGGAAATCCTGCACGAAGGAGGCAATATGGATACGAGAACCACATCCGGGGACGGCACGGTCCTGCGCATCGAGGGCATGACCTGCGCCTCCTGCGTGGCACGGGTCGAGAAAGCGCTGGGCAAGGTCGCCGGCGTGACCGGCGCGACGGTCAACCTCGCCACCGAAAAGGCGACGGTGCACGGCCAGGCCGCGACAAGCGCGCTGGTGGCCGCGGTGCGCGAGGCCGGCTATGAGGCCATCGAAGCGGCAGCCCACGCCCCGGCGCAGGCGGTGCGAGGAACAGCGGCGCAGAAGGGCGGCTTGCCGGCCTGGTGGCCGGTCGCCGCCGCGGCCCTGCTGAGCCTCCCGCTGGTGGCGCCGATGCTGGCCCAGCCTTTCGGCCTCGACTGGATGCTGCCCGGCTGGCTGCAGCTGGCGCTGGCCACGCCGGTGCAGTTCTGGCTTGGCGCGCGCTTCTACCGCGCCGGCTGGAAGGCGCTGCGCGCCGGCAGCGGCAACATGGACCTGCTGGTCGCGATCGGCACCAGTGCCGCCTACGGCCTGTCCTTGTACCTCTTGCTGCGCCCCAGCCACCATGGCGCCCCGCACCTGTATTTCGAATCCTCGGCCGTGGTGATCACCCTGGTCCTGCTCGGCAAGTGGCTCGAAGCCCGCGCCAAGCGCCAGGCGGTGGCGGCGATCGGGGCGCTGGAGGCCCTGCGCAGCGAGGAAGCGCTGGTGCGGCGCGGCGCGACGGACCTGCGCATTCCCCTGGCCGAGCTGCGCGTGGGCGACCTGATGGTGGTGCGGCCGGGCGAGCGCGTGCCGGCCGACGGCAGCGTGGAAGAGGGCCGCAGCCACCTCGACGAATCCCTGCTGACCGGCGAGAGCCTGCCGGTGGCCAAAGGGCCGGGCGAGCGCGTGGCCGGCGGCGCCGTGAATGCCGACGGTCTGCTGCTGGTGCGCGCCACCGCGGTCGGCGCCGAGACCATGCTGTCGCAGATCATCCGCATGGTCGAGGATGCGCAGGCGGTCAAGGCGCCGATCCAGCGCCTGGTGGACCGGGTGAGCGCCGTGTTCGTGCCGGTGGTGCTGCTGGTGTCGCTCGCCACGCTGCTTGGCTGGGGCCTGGCGACCGGCGACTGGCAGGCGGCGCTGCTGAATGCGGTGGCGGTGCAGGTGATCGCCTGTCCCTGTGCGCTCGGATTGGCGACGCCGGCCTCGATCATGGTCGGTACCGGGGTGGCGGCGCGCCACGGCATCCTGATCAAGGACGCCGAGGCGCTGGAAACCGCCCATGCGCTCGGGGTGGTGGTGTTCGACAAGACCGGTACCCTGACCGAGGGCCGGCCGCAACTGGTGGCAGTGGAGGGCGCGGACCCGGCGCGGGTGCTGCAGCTCGCCGCCGCCGTGCAGCAGACCAGCAGCCATCCGCTGGCCCGGGCGGTACTCGACGCCGCCACGGAGCGCGGCACCAGCCTGCTGCCGGCGGCGGAGGCGCGTGCGCTGCCGGGCCGCGGCGTTCAGGCCGGGGTCGGCGACGCCGTGGTCCTGCTCGGCAACGCACGCCTGATGCTGGAGCAGGGCGCGGCGCTTGGCGAGCTGGAAGCGCGCGCCGCCGCCCACGAAGCCCTGGGACGCACCGTGTCCTGGCTGGCGCTGCGCCATGCCGGCGGCGCGGGCAGCATCGAGGTGGCCGGGCTGCTGGCCTTCGGCGACACCCTCAAACCCGGCGCCGCCGCCGCGGTGACGCGCCTGCGCAGCATGGGCATCGAGGCGGTGATGCTGACCGGCGACAGCGAGGGCGCGGCGCGCGCTGTCGCCGCCCAGGCCGGCATCGAACGCTATCATGCCGGCGTGCTGCCGGGCGACAAGGCGCGCGTGGTGGCCGAGCTGATGGCGGCCAAAGGCCGGGTGGCGATGGTCGGCGACGGCATCAACGACGCACCGGCGCTGGCCGCGGCCGACGTCGGCATCGCGATGGCGAGCGGCACCGAGGTCGCCATGCAGACCGCCGGCATCACCCTGATGCGCACCGACCCCGGCCTGGTGGCCGATGCGGTGGCGATCTCGCAGCGCACCTACGCCAAGATCCGCCAGAACCTCGGCTGGGCCTTCGTCTACAACGTGGTCGGCATTCCGCTGGCGGCCTTCGGTTTCCTCAATCCGGTGCTGGCCGGCGCGGCGATGGCGCTCAGTTCGGTCAGCGTCGTGGCGAATGCGCTGCTGCTGCGCGGTTGGCGCCCCAGCGAGGCATCCACGCAACACACTTCCATCACCCACCGGGCCGAAGCGCCCATCCAACAAGGAGCACATAACATGCATACATTGACTGTGGAAGACATGAGCTGCGGACATTGCGTCGGCCGCGTCACGAAGGCCGTGCAGGGCGTCGACGAGGCCGCCAAGGTCAGCATCGACCTGCCGAGCAAACGCGTGACGATCGACAGCGACGCCGACCTGGAGCGGATCGTCGCGGCAATCGACGCGGCCGGCTATCCGGTGAGCGCACGATCCTGAAATATTAAAAAAACAACTGCTCAGTTGCGGCAAAAATGCGTTATATTTTTAAGCACGTTGGATAAAAGGCTGGCGCACGGACGGAGCACGACTTCTCGAGCAGCATTCCCCTGGGATGATAGATGCGATACGGTGTTTTGGCAGAACCGGCAGATCTTGCGAAACACCCTCCCTCCGGGGCGCAGCAGCGCAGCGTCCTCGTTGTGCTCGGCGTGCTGGCCGTGCTGTTCTCGCTGCTGGCGCCGTTCGCGAGCACGGCGCTGCCGGTGGCCCCGGAATTCATCCCGATGTACCAGTCGGTACTCATCGGCAGCAACCTGCTCACCGGCATCCTGCTGCTGGGCCACGTCCACACCAGCCGCTCCTGGTCGCTCGGCATCCTGACGCTGGGCTATTTTTTTACTGCCCTGATCGCGCTGGCCCACATGCTGACTTTCCCGGGCCTGTTCTCGGCGCACGGCGTGTTGGGCGGGAACGACCAGACCACGCCCTGGCTGTTCATGATCTGGCATGCGCTGTTTCCGCTGTTCGTGATCGGCTATGCGAGCAGCTACCGGCGTCCCTTGCCGGCCCACTTCCTGCGGGTCGGTACGCTGTTGACCGCCCTGTTCGTTGCCGTGCTGGTGTTGATCTGCACCAACGGGGCGCCCTACCTGCCCGAGCTGATGGACGGATACCGCTTCCGGCCCGCCTACCGCTGGATCAGTGCCACGGTGCTGGCGCTCTCGCTGGTCGCCCTGTGGAAGACCGCGCGCAAGCGCCCGCGCGCCGTGCTCGACGTCTGGCTGACGATCTCGATGTCGGCCTGGGCCTTCGAGGTGATGCTGTCCTGCCTGCTCAACGGCGGCAGTTTCGACCTCGGCTTCTACGCCGGGCGCCTGTATGGCCTGTCGGCCTCGCTGTTCGTACTGGGGGCGGTCGCCATCGACAACATCGCCCTGCATGCACGCCTGCGCGACACCGTCGAAGAGATGTTCGAGACGCGCGCCCGCGCCCAGTGGCAAAGCCTGCTCGGCGAGGTGCTGCGCCAGTTGCCCGATGGCGTCCTGATCGTCGACCGCGAGGGCCGCTGCGTGATGGCCAACGACCAGGCCGAAGAAATGGCGGGCCGCTTCGAGCACGCCGGGACGGAAGGCATGCCCGGTCCGGCGGCGATGCTGTCCCTGATCGGCGCACCGGTGCGGCGCGCGATCGCCGGCGAGGCCTTCCACGACGCCGTGCTCGAGAGCGCGACGCGCGACGGGCGGCGCGTGTTCACGGTGAGCGGTGCGCCGCTGCGCGATGGCGCGGCCGAACTGGCGGCGGCGGTGATCGTGCTGGACGACGTCACGGAGCGTACCGAAGCGAGTGCCGCGCTGGCGCGGGCGCTGGACCAGACCCGCTACCTGATCGAGAACACGCCGCTGGCGGTGATCGAGTGGGACCGCGACTTCGTGATCCGCCTGTGGAACAAGCGTGCCGAGGAGCTGTTCGGCTGGAGCGCCCAGGAGGCGGTGGGACGGCGCATCGACGCGCTGCCGGTGATCCATGAAGAGGACGCCGGCAAGGTGGCGGGCGCAATGGGACGCCTGCTCGATTCGGCCACGCGCTACGTCAAGTCGAGCAACCGAAACCGCACGCGCGACGGCCGCACCCTGTGCTGCGAGTGGTACAACTCGGTGCTGCACGACGAGGAAGGGCAGATCGACCGGGTATTCTCGCTGGTGCTGGACGTCAGCGAGCGCGAGGAAGCGATGGAAGGCCTGAAGGAGGCCGACCGCCGCAAGGACGTCTACATCGCCACCCTGGCGCACGAGCTGCGCAACCCGCTGGCGCCGATCGCCAACGCCGCCTCGCTCCTGCGCGGCAAGCAGCTGGCCCAGGATCGCATCGAATGGATCGCCGCGATGGTCGGGCGCCAGACCGCCCAGATGGCGCGCCTGCTCGACGACCTGCTCGACGTGACCCGCATCAGCCGCGGCAAGATCGAACTGCACCGCGCGCCGCTGGAGCTGGGACGCCTGCTGCGCGACACCCTGCAGACCAGCATGCCGCTGATCGAGGCCGGGCGCCACACCGTCGCGCTCGACCTGTGCGAGGAACCGGTATGGGTCGACGCCGATGCCCTGCGCCTGACCCAGGTGCTGGCGAACCTGATCAACAATGCCGCCAAGTACACGCCGCCGGGCGGGCGCATCCAGATCCAGCTGCGGGAAACCGACGGCGAAGCGCAGGTGAGCGTGAGCGACAACGGCATCGGGATCGAGCCGGACATGCTGGCGCGCGTGTTCGACGCCTTCGTGCAGGTGTCGAGCGCCAGTCACCTGGCCCAGGGCGGACTGGGAATCGGGCTGTCGCTGGCCAAGGGCCTGGTGGAGCTGCACGGCGGCCAGCTCGGGGCCCACAGTGAAGGCCCGGGGCAGGGATCGCGCTTCAGCGTGCGGCTGCCGGCGATCCAGCCGGCGCCCGCCGTCGACGCGGCCGAACAGCAGGCGGCCGGCGGCGCGGGCCTGCGCAAGCACGTGCTGGTGGCGGACGACAACGTCGATGCGGCCGAATCCCTGGCCTGGCTGCTGCGCTCCGAAGGAGCGACGGTGGAAGTCGGCCATGACGGGGCCCAGGCGCTGCGCCTGTACCACGAACACCCGGCCGACATCGTGGTCCTCGACCTTGGCATGCCGGAAGTGGATGGGCTGGAAGTCGCAAGCATCCTGTCGCGCCGCACGCCGCGCCCCTTCCTGGTGGCGGTCACCGGGCGCGGACGCCAGGAAGACCGCGCGGCCTCGCTGGCGGCGGGCTTCGACGAGCACCTGACCAAGCCGGTGGCGCCGCAACAGTTGATCGACCTGCTGGCGAAGCTGTAGGCCGGCCGATGTTGCCGGCCATGCCAGCGACTGTTAGCATGCTGGCGACATTACTTGGAGGGGCCATGCACATGCTGTTTCGCCTGTTTGGCCCACGCCTCAGGAAAACCCAGGAAGACATCGCCGGCCGCGCGGCCGAGGTGATCGCCCACGTGCTCTTCGATGTCGGCCTCGACCGCTTCCTGGCGGGCAGCATGGTGCTGGACAGCCAGTTCCGCCTCCACTTCTACGCGGCGGCGCCCCGGCTTTCCTCCACCATCCTGGCCAGCGTCGCCGTTCACGAGATCGAGGAAGCGCGCGTATTCCGCACCCACGTGATGGAGCGCGGCATCGACACGCCGACCCTCGAGACCCATACCCGCATCATGGCGGACAGCATGATGCGCGTGCTGCGGCTCCAGTCATCCGACCTGCGCGCGCTCCCGGCCGTGCGCATCGAGCGGCGCAGCCTCCTGCGGCGGCGCTGAGCGGTCCGGTGCGCGCCGCCTTGCGAAGCGGCGCTATCCTTCCAGGCGTGGCGCAAGGGCGCCCGCTTCACCGAGGAAAGGTCACCGGCATGAGCGTACGCAACCTCGAGCACCTGTTCGCACCGAAGTCGCTCGCCCTGATCGGCGCCTCCGAGCGGCCGGGCAGCCTGGGCGCGACGCTCCTGCACAACCTGCTGGCCGGCGGCTTCAAGGGCGAGGTCTGGCCGGTCAACCCCAAGTACGGCGAGCTGGCCGGGCGGCGCTGCTACGCGAGCGTGGCGCAGCTGCCCTCGGTGCCGGCGCTGGCCGTGATCTGCACGCCGCCCGCCACCATTCCCGCCATCGTGCGCCAGCTGGGCGAGCGCGGCACCCGCGCGGCGGTGGTCCTGAGCAGCGGCGTGGCGGATGGACGTGAAGCACGTGGACGCAGCCTGCGCCAGGCCATGCTCGACGCCGCCAATCCCTACCTGCTGCGCCTGCTGGGGCCGAACAGCGCCGGCCTGCTGGCGCCCGGTCTCGGGCTGAACGCCAGCGTCGCCACCAGCGGGGCGCTGCCGGGGCGGATCGCCTTCGTGTCGCAATCGGGCGCGCTGATGGTCGGGGTGCTGGACTGGGCGCGCACGCGCGGCATCGGCTTCTCGCACTTCATTGCGCTGGGCGACGCCGCCGACGTCGACCTGGGCGACGTGCTCGATTACCTGGCCAGCGACGGCGGCACCTCCGCCATCCTGCTCTACCTGCAGGACCTGCGCTATGCGCGCAAGTTCATGTCGGCGGCGCGGGCGGCGGCGCGCAGCAAGCCGGTGCTGGTGCTGAAGGCCGGGCGCGAAGACGATCCGGCACCTAGTGCCGCCAGCGAAAGCGGGGCGCTGGCGGGTCGCGACGACGTGTTCGACGCCGCGATCCGGCGCGCCGGCATGCTGCGCGTGTACACCACCGACCAGCTGTTCTCGGCGGCCGAGACCCTGGCCTATGCGCGCCCGTTGCACGGCGAGCGCCTGGCCATCGTCAGCAACGGCGCCGGCCCGGGCGTGCTGGCGCGCGATGCGCTGGCCTATGGCGGCGGGGTCGAGGCGCAGTTCTCCAGCGAGGCGCGGGCGCGCCTCGATGCGCTGCTGGCCCCCGGCTGGGGACGCGGCAACGTGGTCGACCTGCAGGGCGGGGCGGCGCCCGAACTGTACCGCGAGACCCTCGAGATCCTGCTGCAGGACCCGGGCGTCGATGCGGTGCTGGCGATCCAGTCGCCCACCGCGACGGTCGCCAGCCGTGACGTCGCCAATGCCATTGCGCCGCTGGTGCGCAGCGCCTCCAAGACCCTGCTCTCGTGCTGGCTGGGCGGGGCCGCGGTATCGGAAGCGCGCGCGATCGCATCCGGCGCGCGGCTGCCGGCCTTCCGCACGCCGGAAGACGCGGTGGCCGGCTTCATGCAGCTGGTGCACTACCGGCGCAACCAGAACCTCCTGATGGAAGTCCCGCCTTCGATGGCCGGCACGGTGGCGCCCGACCGCGCCGCGGCGCGCGCCCTGGTGCGCGAAGCGATCGCGGGCGGGCGCTACCTGTTGTCCGACCCCGAGACCAAGGCCATCCTGCGCACCTACGGCATGGCAGTGGTCGAGACGCGCCAGGCCGCGACCGTCGAGGAAGCGGTGAGCGCGGCCCGGCGCATCGGCTATCCGGTGGCGGTCAAGATCCTGACGCCCGACGTGATGCACAAGTCCGATTTTGGCGGCGTGACGCTCGACCTCGACAGCGAGGAGGGTGTGCGCGCCGCGGCCACGCGCATGCGCAGGCGTCTCGCCGAACTGTTCCCGCAGGCGCGCTTCGAGGGCTACTCGGTGCAGGCCATGGTCCGGCGCAACAACGGGCACGAGCTGATCGCGGGCGCGGCCCTCGACCCGGTATTCGGGCCGGTGATCGTGTTCGGGCAGGGCGGGGTGACGGTGGAGGTCACGCACGACTATGCGGTGGGCCTGCCGCCTTTGAACCTGGTGCTGGCGCGCGACCTGGTCGACCGCACCCGGGTCGCCAAATTATTGGCCGGCTATCGCAACCGGCCCGCGGTGAACATGGACGCGGTGCTGGCCTCGCTGGTGCAGGTCTCGCGCATGGTCTCGGACATCCCGGAGATCGTGGAGCTGGACCTGAACCCGCTGCTGGCCGACAGCCGCGGCGCCGTGGTGCTGGACGCGCGCATGCGCCTGGCCCTGGCCGACCGGTCCGGCAGCACCCTCGACCGGCTGGCGATCCGGCCCTATCCGCGCGAGCTGGAGCAAACCATCGAGTGGCAGGGTGCGCCGCTGCTGCTGCGGCCGATCCGGCCCGAGGACGGCCCGGCCCACCTGGCCTTCTTCGACGCCTTGACGCCGGACGACGTGCGCTACCGGATGTTCGTACGCATCCGCGAGTTGCAGCCTTCGCAGCTGGCGCGCTTCACCCAGATCGACTACGACCGCGAGATGGCCTTCATCGCGACCCGCCCGAACGCGCAGGGCGTGGCCGAGACGCTGGCGGTCGGAAGAGTGGTGGCTGACCCGGACAACATCACGGCCGAATTCGCGGTGACGGTGCGCTCGGACCTGAAGGGCATGGGGCTGGGGAAGATCATGATGCAGAAGCTGATCGACTACTGCCGTTCGCGCGGGACGCGCGAGATCGTGGGCGAGGCGCTGCCGCAGAATTCGCGGATCACGGGGATGGTCAAGAAGCTGGGGTTTACGGTCAAGTCGACCGGGCTCGAAGGCATGCGCGAAATGCGGCTGGTCTTGTAGGGTGGGCGGGTCCCCCGCCCGCGCGTTCAAACCCCCGTAAAGCAGTCTGCGCGGTCGTTCTAAGGGTGGTTGAACGCGTGGGCAGGAAACCTGCCCACCCTACGAAAGAATTTTTCAATGCGGGCGTTTAGTTGAAATAATATTTCACCGCCTGAACCGAACGTCTTCCTGCACCACTTTCGCATCCCCCTTCGGCTTCTTGGGCTTCTTCGGCTTCTTGACGATCTTCCCGCCCGCTTCCGTCACCGGCACCCGGTGCTCCGGTTCGAAGCCGCCTTCTTCCACCCGCTCCAGGGTCTGGCGGGTCAGGGCCTCGATCGCCGCCAGGTATTCCACTTCGTCGGCGCACACCAGCGACACCGCCTCGCCCGAAGCGCCGGCGCGCCCGGTACGCCCGGTGCGGTGCACGTAGTCCTCGGCCACGATCGGCAGGTCGACGTTGACCACCACCGGCAGGTCGTCGATGTCGAGACCGCGCGCGGCGACGTCGGTCGCCACCAGCACTTTCACATCGCCCGCCTTGAAGCGCTCCAGCGCGCGCAGGCGCGCCGGCTGCGGCTTGTCGCCGTGGATGGCGTCGGCCGGGATGCGCTTGGCGTCCAGCAGGCCGACCAGCTCGTCCACGCCCTTGCGGGTCTTGGCGAAGGCCAGCACCTGGGTCCAGCCGTGCTTCTCGAGCAGGTGCAGGAACAGCTCCGGCTTGCGCTTCTTGTCGACCGTGACCAGCCACTGCTTGACTGCGCTGACGGTGGTGTTGCGCGGCGTCGCCTCGATCCGCACCGGCTCGCGCAGCAGCTGGTTGGCCATGGCGCGGATCTGGTCCGAGAAGGTGGCCGAGAACAGCAGGGTCTGGCGCTTCTTGGGCAGGGCCGCGAACACCTGGTCGAGCTCTTTTGAAAAGCCGAGGTCGAGCATGCGGTCAGCCTCGTCCAGCACCAGAGTCGTCACTTCGTTGAACTTCACGGCATTCTGGCGGTGCAGGTCGAGCAGGCGGCCCGGCGTGGCCACCAGCACGTCCACGCCCTTGCGCAGATTCATCATCTGCGGATTGATGCTGACCCCGCCATAGGCCACCATGGTGCGCAGATTCAGTCCGGCGCCATAGGTGCGGAAACTCTCGTGCACCTGCTCGGCCAGTTCGCGGGTCGGCACCAGCACCAGGGCGCGCGCGGCATTGCTGCCGACCGGCGTGCTTTTCTTGAACAGGCGCTGCAGGATCGGCAGGGCGAAGCCGGCGGTCTTGCCGGTGCCGGTCTGGGCCGCGGCCATGACGTCCTTGCCGGACAGCACGGCAGGAATCGCCTGTTCCTGCACGGCGGTCGGGGTGGTGTAATCGAGCGAAACGAGGGTCTGGACGATCGGTTCGATCAGTCCGAGGGCAGCAAAGGGCATGGAAACCTAACGGCAAGTAAATGTACAGGCCGTAGTTTAGCTTGCCGGAGGCCGGTATGCGAGGCGAAAGCCTCCGGTCAGGCGGAGACGACGATGTCCGACAGGTCGACGATCGGCTTGGCCGGCTCGCGCTGGTCCTTGCAGCCGCCCATCAGGAGGCAGGCAAAAACGAACGCAACAGGTAAGAAGCGGCGCGGTGGCATGATGGCTCCTTGATAAGAGATGCCATCATACGCCGTCCGCGTCGGAGATGCATACAAGTTTAGAAGTTGTACGTGATGCTGGCGCGCAGCACCGGGTAGACCTTGTAGTCCGCGGCTTCTTCGCTCAGGCGCAGTTCCTCGACGGCGACGTCACTGGCCAGCTTGCCGCACACGGCGTTCGAGGTGGTGCAGCCGCGCGGGATCAGGTTGACCTGGGCCTTGCCCTGGTAGATGGCGCCGATGTCGGTGGCGAAGTTCCAGCGCTTGTTCGGGGTCAGGGCGTTGCCCCAGCCGATGCCGATGTAGGGCGCGGCGCGGCGGAAGCTTACGTCGCCCTCGAGGCGGCCGATGTCGCTGGTCGAGTAGGTGTTGCCGTTGAAGCTGAAGCTGCCGCTGGCGCTCGGCACGCCGACCGCCTTGAAGCGGGTGCCGTTGTACACGAGGCCGCCGGTCAGGCGGAAGCTGCTCTGCGAGATCAGGTACCAGTCGAACAGCACGTCGAAGGTCGCCAGCTTGCCGTCGAACTTGTAGTCGACCAGGCCCGAACGCTTGTCGAAATCGTGCTTGAGGTAGTTGGCGCCGAAGCGGCCGTTCAGGTTGCGCTCCATCGGGACGACCAGGTGCAGGCCGGCGCCGGTGGTGCCGAGGTCGGCGGTGACGGCCGCGCCCAGCTGGGCGTGGGCCGATGCGCCCATGGTGATGGCGGCGAGGGCAAAGAGGGTGTGCTTGAGTGCCATGCTGTAGAACCTTTCGAATTCAAATCAGCGGGCATTGTAGCCGCACAGTCCGCCAGCAGCGGAAAAACCGCAGGCGGGTGAGGGCAATGTGCAACGGTTTTTTTGTGCCCATGCGGACCGGTTTCGTCGCCGCTATCCCGCCTCCGTCGCATAATGTCACCTGGCAATCGAGACCGGACGTAATCTGGCGCTGCCCTTCCTACTGAAAGAACATCATGATCGCAAGCATTATTCACCTCGGACGGCTGCTGCTGGCCTGGCTCGGCTGCTACCTGTTCCTGTGCATCCTCCTCAACGAGACCGTCTTCCATCCGCTCGAGCGCGACCCGGGCGGCTGGTTCGCCGTGGGAGCGCTGCTGCTCGGCACCTGGGTGGCGTCCGGCGTGTTCTCGCACATCCGCCGGGTGCGCCTGGTGGCGGGTGTCGTCAACGGCGGCACGCTGTCGAACCGCCAGCGCCGCCAGATCGAGATCCCCTTCGAGGCCGGCGAGGCCTTCGACCTGATCGACGCCGCGATCCGCGAACTGCCGGGCATCGAGATCGTCGACTCGGCCCGCGACAGCCTGCAGGTGCGCGCCAAGGTGGCCCGCATCGATCCCTACGGCGGCCATGGCCGCAACCAGGGCGAGGGCCAGGTCGCCAGCTGGGCCCTCGACCGCTTCGGCACCCACCGCAACCAGATCCTGGCCACCGTCACCCCGAACGGCGACGACGCCGGCAGCGTGACCCTGATCTGCGAGCCGGAACCGGCGGCCTGGACCGACCTGTTCCTGGTCGACCATGGCACCAACCTGGAGAATGCCGAAGCCGTCGTGCGCGCCGTCACCCGCCGCGTGGCCGAGCGCCGCCGCGGCGAGGCGGCCCAGGTGCGCCAGACCGCCACCGAGAAGGAACTCACGGTGGCCAAGCTGAACCTGCTGCACGCCCAGGTCGAGCCTCACTTCCTGTACAACACCCTGGCCAGCGCCCAGGTGCTGACCCGGACCGACCCGGCGCGCGCCGACGAGATGCTCGGCAACCTGATCCAGTACCTGCGCCATTCGCTGCCGCGCACCGAGGACGCGCCCTCGACCATCGGCGAAGAGCTGGAGCGCGCCCGCGCCTACCTCGACATCCTCAAGATCCGCATGGGTCCGCGCCTGCAGTTGCAGATCGACGTCCCGGAACCGCTGCGCGGGGTGCTGTTCCCGACCATGATGCTGCAGACCCTGGTCGAGAATGCGATCAAGCACGGGCTGGAACCGAAGCCGGGCGGCGGCACCGTGTGGATCCTGGCGCGGCAAGTCGACAGCGCGGTGGCGGTGACGGTGGCCGACGACGGCCGCGGCTTCACTGCCGAAGGCGGCGGTACCGGGGTGGGCCTGCGCAACGTGCGCGAACGCCTGCGCCTGGCCTACGGCAATGCGGCTTCGTTCTCGATCGTGGCCAACTTCCCGAACGGCGTGGCGGCCACCATCACCGTGCCGAACGCCGTCAACGGCACCACCACCCTGAGCGGCGCCGTCAAGGCCGCGGGAGCCTATCATGACTGAGCGCCTCAAATGCGTCGTCGCCGAAGACGAGACCCTGCTGCGTGAATCGCTGGTGCAGCTGCTCGGGCAGGTATGGCCGGAACTCGACATCGTCGCCGCCTGCGAGGATGGCGGCAGCGCGCTGGAAGCGATCGCCGAACACCGTCCGCAAGTCGTGTTCCTCGATATCCGCATGCCGGGCCTGAGCGGGCTGGAAGTGGCCTCGAGCCTGGTCGAGGCGGGCATCAAGACCGAGGTGGTGTTCGTCACGGCCTACGACCAGTATGCGATCGACGCCTTCGAGCGCGGCGCGGTGGATTACCTGCTCAAGCCGGTGGCGCGCGAGCGCCTGGCCGGTACGGTGGGCCGGCTCCGCGAGCGCCTGGCGAAGGGCGGACCGGACGTGCAGCAGCTGCAGGCGCTGCTGCAGCAGCTGGCGACGGTCGCGCCGCCCCAGCCGAAGGCGCCGCCGCTGGTGTGGCTGACCGCCAGCCGCGGGCAGGAGACGCGCCTGATCCTGGTCGACGACGTCGCCTACTTCCAGGCCGACAGCAAGTACACGGTGGTGATGACGGCGGACGGCGAGGCGCTGCTGAGGAAGCCGATCCGCGACCTGCTGGACGTGCTGGACCCGACCATGTTCAAGCAGGTGCACCGCTCGACCATCGTCAACCTGCGTGCGGTGGCCGGCGTCTCGCGCGACGAGAGCGGGCGCGGCACCCTGCGCCTGAAGAACCGGCCCGAGACCCTGGCGGTGAGCCAGCCCTTCATGGCGCTGTTCCGTAACATGTAGGATGTAACGGGATGTTAAAAGTTGCGCAGAGTGTAAGAGTGTGGGCTGCCGCACATAAGGATGAGTGTTTCCAGTGGTAAAGTACACCCATCAACGCAACTTATAGAGGCACCCATGAAAGCCCTGATTCTCTGCGCAGCCCTCGCGGCGGCTTCCTTCCCGGCCCTGGCCCAGACCAACGTCAGCATCAGCGTCGGCCAGCCCGGCTTCTACGGCCGCCTCGACATCGGCGACTTCGGCCCGCCGCCGGTGTATGTGGCGCAGCCGATCATCGTCGAACGCTACGAGCGCGTGCGTGCCCAGCCGGTCTATCTGCGCGTGCCGCCGGGCCACCGCAAGAACTGGAGCAAGCATTGCCGCAAGTACGGCGCCTGCGGCCAGCCGGTGCTGTTCGTGCAGGACCGCTGGTACTCGGACGTGTACGCGCCGCGCTACCGCGAAGTGCACTACCGTGAACGCTACGACGACCGTGGCGGCCGCGCCGAGCGCTACGATGACCGGGACCACGGCCGGGACCATGGCCACGGCCATGGCAAGCACAAGGACAAGGACAAGGGCCATGGCCACGGCAAGGGCCACGGCAAGGGCCACGACTAAGCGTCGCACAGACGGCCGCATGGAATCTGCGCGGGCTGCTATTCCGGCAGCGGCGCTTCGGGCGGCAACAGGCCTTCGTGCACCAGTTCCTGCCAGAAGGGTGCCGGAATCTTCACCTCCATCTGGTCCGCATTGCGGCGCAGGTGCCGGGTGCTGCTGGCGCCGGGGATGGTCGCGGCCACCACCGGATGGGCCGCGCCGAACTGCAGCGCCGCCGCGGCCAGGTCGACGCCGTGGCGCGCCGCCACCTGGCGCAGGCGTTCGCGGCGTTCATGGTGCTGCGACTTGGCCGGCACGTAGTCGTAATGGTCGCCGCCGGCCAGGAAGCCCGAGTTGAACGGTCCACCCAGCACGATCCCCGCGCCGCGTTCGGCGCACAGCGGGAACAGTTCCGCCAGGGGCGTGGTTTCCATCAGCGTGTAGCGACCGGCCAGCAGGAAGATGTCGGGGTCGGAATCGCGCAGCGCGCGCAGGCAGGGTTCGACCGTGTTCACGCCCAGGCCCCAGCCCTTGATCAGGCCTTCTTCCCGCATCCGCACCAGCTCCTCGAAGGCGCCGCCCGCGCCGGCCGCGATCCGGTAGTGATGGTCGAACCCGTCCCCCAGGTGGTCGGGCGAGAGGTCGTGCACATAAACGATGTCGATGCTGCCCAGGGCCAGCCGCTGCAGGCTGTCCTCGACCGAGCGGCGCGCGCCCGCTGCCGTGTAGTCGGTCACGCGCCGGAACGGCAGCGAGGACACGAAGGGCGGGGCGATGTCACCGGCCGGGTCGGGCACCAGCACCCGTCCGACCTTGGTCGACAGCGTGTAGTGCCGGCGCGGGCGGCTGCGCAGGGCCTGGCCGAAACGGTGCTCGGACAGGCCGGTGCCGTAGTGCGGCGCCGTGTCGAAATAGCGGATGCCTGCTTCCCATGCCGCGGCGACGGTGGTGTGGGCCGCCTCGTCGCCGGTGCTGTGGTACATGTCGCCCAGCCCGGTGCCGCCAAGGCCCAGGCGCGTGATCGGTCGGTAACGCTGGTTCATGGTGTCCTTTCGTGTCGGTGGTCGCGCCATGCTACACCGGCGGCGGGTGCCACGCGCTTTGCGCCAACGTAGTAAGATGACCACATCGCCCATGTGCCGGCATTGCCGGACGGGTGCCATGACGGAGGCTTACTTTGCGTAGCGAAATCGTGATCGTGGGTGGCGGTGCGGGCGGCCTCGAACTGGCCTGCAAACTGGGCCGCAAGCTCGGTCCGTCGAAGGTGACGCTGGTGGACAGCCGGCTTTACCATATCTGGAAGCCCTCGCTGCACGAGGTGGCGGCCGGCACCCTGGACATCCACCAGGAAGGCCTGTCCTACCAGATGCTCGCGCATGACAATGGCTTCAACTTCGTGTTCGGGCCGATGACGGCGCTCGATGCGGCGGCGAAGACCATCACGGTGGGCGCGATCGTCGCCGCTACCGACAACGACGAAGTCCTGCCCGAGCGCCGCATCCATTACGGCTCGCTGGTGCTGGCGGTGGGCAGTACCTCGAATTATTTCGGCGTACCCGGCGCCCAGGAACATACCATTTCCCTGAATGCCACCGAAGACGCCGAGCGCTTCCGCCTGCGCATGCTGCGCCTGATGCTGGCGGCCGAACAGGAGCATGAAGAAGGCAAGGGCACCGGACTGGATGTCGTCATCATCGGCGGCGGCGCCACCGGCGTGGAGCTGGCGGCCGAACTGCGCGAAGCCTCCGGGGCCTACGTCACCTACGGCTTCGACCAGCTCGACGTCAAGCGCGACGTGCGCATCACCATCCTCGAAGGCGCGCCGCGCGTTCTGGCGCCCTTGCCCGAAAAGGTATCGGCGGCGGCGAGCGAGCTGCTGGCCAAGCGCGGCATCCGCGTCGTCACCGACTGCCGGGTCACCCGGATCGAGCGCGACAAGGTGACCGACAAGGAAGGGAACGTCTATCCTGCCAAGCTGTGCGTCTGGGCGGCCGGCATCAAGGCGCCCGACCTGCTGGCGACCCTCGGCCTGCCGACCGCGAAAGGCGGGCAGGTCGAGGTCGACGCACACCTGCGCGTGAAAGATGCCGCCGATATCTATGCGTTGGGCGACTGCGCCGCCTGCGTGGACGGCAACGGCAATGCGGTACCGCCGCGCGCCCAGGCCGCCCACCAGCAGGCCGACTACCTGGTCACCAGCTTCATCCGCAAGTCCAAGGGGCAGGCGCCGCAGGATCGGCCCTACGAATACCGCGACTACGGGTCCCTGGTGTCGGTCGGCCGCGACACCAGCGTGGGCAGCCTGATGGGTTCATTGCGCGGCGCCAGCTGGTTCGTGCAGGGCACGATGGCGCGCCTGATGTATACCAGCCTGCACCTGATGCACCACCGCGCGGTGCTGGGAACGATGCGCACCGGCGTGCTGGCGCTGGCGCGTTTCCTGGTGCGGCGCGCCACGCCGCTGGTGAAGCTGCACTAGGCGCGCGGCGCCTGCTTCGGCAAGGTCACGCGCAGCACGGCGCCGCCCGACTCGCCGGCGCCGAGTTCCAGCGTGCCGCCCAGGAAGCGTGCGCGCTCGCGCAGCAGGCGCAGGCCGTGGCAGCTGGTGGACTCCAGGATTCCGTCGTGGCGCGGCAGGCCGGCGCCGTTGTCGCGCACGGTCAGCATCACTTGCTCGCCGTCGTCGTCCAGGATCACCTCGGCTTCGGTCGCGCGCGCATGCGCCACCACGTTGCGCAGGCCTTCCTCGGCGCAGCGCAGCAGCACCACGCCCTGGGTGCGGGAATAGGTGGCGTCGTCGTCGGGCAGGCTGGCGCGCGCCTTGATGCCGTGCGCCGCGGCGAAGCCGGGCACCAGTTCGGCCAGCGCGGCCTTCAGGCCGAGGAACTCGAGCTTGTCGTTCCACAGGTCGAGCTGCATCTTGCGGTTGGTCTCGATGATGTTCGCCAGCAGCTGCTTCATCTGCGCGCTGCGGTCGCGCATCGACTGGTTGTCGGCCGGGATGTGCTGGCTGAGCAGCGCCAGGTGCATGGTCAGCGCCGTCATCGACGAGCCCAGGCTGTCGTGCAGCTGGCGCGCCAGCAGGCGGCGTTCCTCGTCCCAGCGGGCGGCGAGGTAGCCCAGCATCTCGGTGAGTTCAGCGGTGCGGTCCGTGCCCGGCGCCGCGCTTGCGGCAGCGGCCAGGTCGGGCCGGAGATGTGCCGGTTCGGTCATCGTAGGCTCGGTTAAAAGTTTCCCAAATCATACAACAGTTGGCGTTTTGGCGGCGCGCAATGGCGCTGCAGCGTGGCGGCGCGGGAACACCTGACAGCGTGTGCTGCCGTACAGTCGGGTTGGCGGATTCGGGCGAAGCTTGGGGCGTGGCGGATGCCACCTTGCCAACAAACGAGTGAAAAAACGGGGGTACTACAATGACGACCGCAAGCAAACCGCAGGATGCCATCACGCTGCTGACCGCGCAGCACCGCGAAGTCCACGCCATGTTCGAGAAGTTCGAGAACATGACCGACCGCGCCAAGGTCAGCAAGAAAAAGCTGGCCGACGAGATCTGCCAGGCGCTGATCATGCACACCACGATCGAGGAAGAAATCCTGTATCCGGCAGTGCGCGAAGCGACCGAAGAGACCGAGGACATGGTGGACGAAGCCGTGGTCGAACACGCGTCGGCCAAGGACCTGATCGCCCAGATCCAGGAAATGGACCCGGGCGACGACCTGTACGACGCCAAGGTGAAGGTGCTGGGCGAGCTGGTCGACCACCACGTCGAGGAAGAAGAGAAGGAAATGTTCCCGAAGATGAAGGAACTGAAGCTGGACCTGCAATCGCTGGGCCAGGAGATGGCGGCGCGCGCCGCGGAACTGCAGTAAGAACCAACGCGGGCGCCGCCGGACAGACCGGCGCCCCGCCTCAGGCCGCGTCCGCCGCCTGCACGCCGGCCGGCACCAGTGCTTCCAGCAGCTGGTCCATGCTGACCGGCTTCACCAGGTGCTGGTCGAAGCCCGCTTCCATCACGCGGCGCTTGTCTTCCGCCAGCCCATAGCCGGTGAGGGCAATCAGCCGGATATGACGGGTGGCCGGGTCGCGCCGCAGGCGGCGCGCCACTTCGTAGCCGTCGATGCCCGGCAGGCCGATGTCCACCAGCGCCGCCGCCGGCTTGCCGGCCAGCGCGGCCGCCACGCCCTGCAGGCCGTCCGCCGCCGTGGCCACCGGGAAGCCGTGGGCCGACAGCATGGTCGCCATCATCTCGCGGCCGTCTTCATTGTCTTCGATCAGCAGCACCGCGGGCTTGCCGAGGCCGTCGCCGAGGGCGTTCTGCGGCGCCGTGTTGGCGACCACGGGTTCGGTGCGCGGCAGGCGGATCATGAAGGTACTGCCTTGGCCGCTGCCGGAACTGGCGGCGCTGACGCTGCCGCCGTGCAGTTCGACCAGGCGGCGCACCAGCGACAGGCCGATACCGAGTCCGCCCTGCGAGCGGTCGATCGAGATCGCCCCCTGCACGAACACGTCGAAGACGTGCGGCAGCAGTTCTTCTGGAATGCCGACGCCGCTGTCGCGCACCGTCAGCACCACGTCCTCGCCGGACTGGGCCACGTTGATGTCGATGCTGCCGCCCGCGGGCGTGTACTTGAGCGCGTTGTCCAGCAGGTTGGTCGTGATCTGTTCGAGGCGGGTCGGGTCGCCGTCGACCCAGCCCGGTGCCAGGTCGACGCTGAAGCGGTAGCCGGCGGTGCGGCCGGTGGCGCGCAGGGTTTCCAGGCAGCCGCCCACCAGGTTCGACAGGTCGGTCGGCTTGCGGGCCAGCAGGATCTTGCCGGACATCGCGCGCGACAGGTCGAGCAGGTCGTCGACGATGCGCGACAGGTGCTGGCTCTGGCGCTGGATGATCTGCTTGGCGCGGGTGACGGTTTCGGAGTTGGCGCCCGCCATGCCGATCAGCGAGGAAGCGCTGCTGATCGCCGACAGCGGGTTGCGCAGCTCGTGCCCGAGCATGGCGAGGAATTCGTCCTTGGCGTGGCTCTTGCGCTCGGCGTCGCGGCGCTCTTCCATCTCACGCACCAGGCGGCGGTTGGTCGCGGTCAGCTCGGTGGTGCGCTGCGACAGCTTCTCGGCCTGGCGCTTGAGCTGTTCGTTCTTCATCGCCAGCGCCACGAACACCGAGACCTTGGCATGCAGGATCTGCGGGATCACCGGGGTGAACAGGAAATCGGCGGCGCCGCGCTGGTAAGCCTTGAGGCGGTCGATCTCGTCGGCCAGGAAGGCGGTGACGAAGATGATCGGGATGTCGGCCGAACGCGCGCGCTGGTGGATCGCCTCGGCGGTCTCGAAGCCGTCCATGCCGGGCATGTTCACGTCGAGCAGGATCACGGCGAAATCGTGGAGCAGCACCTGGCGCAGCGCTTCCTGGCCGGACCGTGCGGAATGCACGGTGTAGTTGCTTTCATCCGCCCATTGGTCGAGCAGGCTCGTCAGCGCAAGCAGGCTGGCGGCATCGTCGTTTACGACCAGGATCTTCGGTTTGTCAGTGTGTGCCACGATGGTTCTTCATGCTTTCGCTAAAAGGCCTTGCCTTCCGGAAAGATCATACCCAAGTTTGTTACGTTTAGGAAAGCCCTGTAATAACAGAGAATGATATCACGGGCAAATTAAGTGCAAATAGGCAAAACTTCAATCGTGCGCCTCGTGACGATGTACGCTGCCGCACATACGCCACGAGGCGCTTGTGCGATAGTAAATCCGTCCAGTTCAACCGACTTTATGGCGGACGGGGCTGCCTACATGAAAGGACGCACAATGAATATCGACTCTATCGTCAAGCAGGATTATCGCGGCAAATCGCTCAGTGAGCTCGTCAATTCGCCGCTGACCGCCCTATGTGGCGTCAACGAACAACAGGCCAGTGCCTTCGCCGCCGCGGGCGTACATACCGTGGGCGACCTGGCCAACCTCCAGATTGTGAATTATGCAATAGCCATCAAGGCCCTGGCCGGCTGCGACGCTGCTTCCGGCAAGGACCAGGCGGAAGAGGGGCTGCTCGACGACGCCGTCGAGATGACCTTCCCGGCCAGCGACCCGGTCTCGGTCCAGTCCAGCATCACCCGCATCGAAGTGGCGCCGGACAGGGTAGACGCCAGCCGCGACCACCAGGCGGCGCAGTCGATCGAGGCGCACAATGAAGATGCCTTGCGCACGGCGGAAATCAACACCCGGTATTTGCAGAAGGATGAGGGCGGGAATCGCTGAACGTTAGCGGTTCTGAAGCTTCAAGCGGGCCATGGGCGGCGGAAGCTGCCTGTGGCCCGTTTGCTTTGGTGGCGTGCGGCGAACTTGGGTTCCCGCCTGCGCGGGAACGACGGTTTTAAGGATAACAAATAAAGGATTTGCGGCCTGCAGCCTCAGCACGTCGTTCCCGCGAAGGCGGGAACCCAATTTTGCGTGCCCGAAGGCGATCCGCTCAACGATGCGCCGCCGTCTCCGGCACGGGTGCAGCCACCGGCGCTGGCGCCTTGGCCGCCGTCTGGCGATTGGCTGCCGGCGAGCAGAAACGGTTCTTGCCGGCGCGCTTGGCTTCGTACAATGCGTAGTCGGCGATGCTGATCAGGGCGTCGACCGATTCGGCGTCGTCCGGATAGATGCTGATGCCGATCGAGGTCGACAGGCGCAGGGTCAGGTCGTTGATGAAGTAGGGCTCGGACACCGCCTCCACCAGCTTGGCGGCCGGGCCCTGGGCGTCGGCCAGGCAATGGATGTCGCCCAGCACCACCATGAATTCGTCGCCGCCGAGGCGCGCCACCGTGTCTTCCTTGCGCGAGCTGGCCAGCAGGCGCTGCGACACCATTTTCAGGATGTCGTCGCCATAGGCGTGGCCATAGGTGTCGTTGATCGCCTTGAAGCCGTCCAGGTCCAGGTACATGATCGCGGCCTTGGTGTGGCTGCGGTTGGCGTGCTGGAGGGCGGTTTCGATGCGGTCTTCCAGCAGGCGGCGGTTGGGCAGGCCGGTGAGGGCATCGTGCAGCGCCAGTTCCTGCTGCGCACGCGAATACTGGGCCAGCTCCTTGTAGAGCAGGCGCACTTCAAGCATGTTGTGGATGCGCTTGTGCACCTCGAGCAGGTCGAAGGGTTTGCTGATGAAGTCGCGGGCGCCGGCTTCGAGCGCGGCAATCTTGAAGCTCGGCTGGGCGGTCAGGGCCAGCACCGGCAGGTAGCCGCCCTGTTCGATTTCCTTCAGGCCCTTCATGACCTGGAAGCCGTTCAGGCCAGGCATCTGCAGGTCGAGCAGGATCAGGTCGTAGTTGTGCTCGCGATGCAGCGGGCATACCTGTTCCGGCAGCATCGTCGAACTGACGCAGGTGTAGCCTTCTTCGCGCAATATCTCTTCCATCAATTCGATATTGTCGGGCGAGTCGTCCACCACCAGGATCTTCGCGTTCAAAATGTCTTGTCTGCTCGGCATGCTCGGTCTCTTCTATGCTGTCGGAAACGTGTTCCATTTCCTTTTGGAATGGCCACCTCCCATATCTTCATAGTCTAGCAAAGCCCATAAAATTTCTTGTAGGACAGCGCCGCGTGTCTGGGTAGGATCATTATTGACCATAGTCGCGCGCGCCGCCATTCACCATTTGTGCAGTCGGCGTGGCCACCGACGCCACCGCGGCAATCAGCTCGCCGGGTTCCACCGGCTTCGAAATATGGGTCGAAAAACCCGCTTCCAGCGCCTTCAGCCGGTCTTCCGGCCGGGCGAAGGCGGTCAGGGCGATCGCCGGCAGCTGCCCGCCTTCGGCGCGCGGCAGGGCCCGCACCCAGCCGATCAGCTCGAAGCCGTCGACCTCGGGCATGCCCAGGTCGCTGATCAGGACGTCGGGCCGCTCGGCCCGCAGTGCCTCGAAGGCTTCGCGCGCGCTGGCCGCGACCCGGACCCGGGCGTGGCAGTCGGTCAGGATGCGCGCGATCAGTTCGCGGCCGTCGCGCGTGTCGTCCACCACCAGCACCGTCAGCCCGGCGAGGTCGCGCACCGCGGCCTCCGGCGCTTCCGGCGCCGGCAGCGGCGCCGGCGTCGCGCGCCCGGCACGGCTGAGGCCCGCCGGCGCCTCGGCGCGCGGCAGTTCGATCGTGAAGCTGGCGCCCAGGCCTTCGCCCGCGCTCTCGGCGCGCACCGTGCCGCCATGCTGCTCGACCAGGTGCTTGACGATCGACAAGCCCAGGCCCAGGCCGCCGTGGCGGCGCGTCATCGAGGCGTCTTCCTGGCGGAAACGCTCGAACACGTGGGTGATGAATTCGGGGCGGATGCCGGCGCCGTTGTCGCGTACCGTGATCGCCACCACCCGGCCGCCCGGCGAATTGTCATTGCCCCGCTCGTCGACCTCGACCACCACCTGGCCGTCGCGCGGCGTGAACTTGATCGCGTTCGACAGCAGGTTCCAGATGACCTGCTGGAGCCTGCCGGCGTCGCCGGCCACGAGCGCGCCCGGCGCGGCATAGAGTTTCTCGATGGCAATGTGCTTGGCGTCGGCTGCCGGCCGCACGGTTTCGATCGCGGCGTCGATGAAGGAGGCGGGGGCGATGGCCTGCATGTCGAGCAGTACCTTGCCCGAGGTGATGCGGCTCATGTCGAGCAGGTCCTCGATCAGCTGGGCCTGGGCGCGCGCGTTGCGCTCGATGGTCTGCAGGCCGCGCTGCAGGTCGGCGCCGTCGCGGCTGCCGCGGCGCAGCACCTGCGACCAGCCGAGGATGGCCGACAGCGGGGTGCGCAGCTCGTGCGACAGCGTGGCCAGGAATTCGTCTTTCATCTGGCTGCTGCGCTCGGCCTCGGCGCGCGCCTCGCGCTCGTTCTCCAGCAGCACCTCGCGCTCTTCGGCGGCGCGGCGGGTGGCTTCGTACAGGCGGGTGTTGTCGACCGCGATCGCGGCCTGGGCGGCGATGCCGCGCACGATGCGCTCGCTGCGCTCGGTGAACACGGCGGGTTCCGGGTGGCCGAAGAACATGGTGCCGAGCAGCTCGCCCGAGCGCGCCGCCACCGGGACCGCCATGTAGCTGCGCACCGCCGGGTGGCCGCTGGGAAGACCGAACTGCGGCGCACTGCCGGCGTGGCGCGGGTCGTCGCCGATGTCGTCGACCCGCACCAGGCCCTGGGCCCGCAGGGCGGGGCCGAACAGGGCATTGGTGCGCGGCTCGGCGAAACTCTGGAACTCGCTCGAGGTGGCACCCGACAGCGTCACCATCGAGAACAGGGTGCCGTCGCCTTCCTGGTCGTAGTGGATGAAGGCGCCGAAGCGGGCGCCGCTCACGGCCAGGGCCGCCTCGGTGGCGGTGCGCAGCAGCGAGCGCAGGTCGCGGGTCGAGGCCAGGATGCTGCCGGTATTGTTGAGCAGTTCGAGCACGTGCGACTCGTCGCGCAGCGCCTGCTCGGCGCGCTTGACCTGGTCGACGTCGGTGTTGGTGCCGAACCAGCGTATCACGCGACCCTCGGCGTCGCGCACCGCGCTCACGCGGGTCAGGTACCAGCGGTAGCTGCCATCGGCGCCGCGCAGCGGGAATTCCATCTCGAAGGGCTCGCCGGTGCGCATGGTCTCGTACCAGCGCGCCATCACCGGCTGCAGGGTGCCGGGCTCGATCACGTCTTGCCAGCCCCAGCCCACGCTCTGCTCCGGCGTGCGCCCGGTGTAGGCATACCAGCGGTCGTTGAACCAGACGATCGCGCCGTCGGTGCCGGCCATCCAGGCCAGCTGCGGGATGGTGTTGGCCAGCGCGCGCAGCAGTTCCTCGCTCTGGCGCAGGCTGTCCTCGGCGCCCTTGCGGCCAGTGATGTCCTGCACCACGCCGGTCATCCCGACCAGGGTTTCCTGGCCTTTGAGGTCGGCGTAGTCGGGGCGTCCGACCAGGGCCACCCAGCGCGGCGCGGCATCGCTGCCCTCGTGCGGGTTGACCCGGCATTCGATGTTCAGGTCGGCGCGCGCCTCGAAGGCCTTGAGCACGGCGCGCCGCACCTGGATCCGGTGTTCCGGGTGCAGGCGGGCGCGCAGCTGCGGCCAGGGCAGGGGCGTCTCGGCCGGCAGGCCCAGGATGCCGGCCGCGCGCGGGCCCAGGATGACGCGGTCGAGGGCGGCGTCCCAGCGCCAGTCGCCCAGGCGGCCGGCCGCCAGCGCCACTTGCAGGCGGTTGTTGTTCTCGACCAGGGCCTGCTGGTCCAGCTTGCGCTGGGTGATGTCCTGGAAGTAGAGCGTCAGTCCGTCGGGCGAGGGGTGCAGGCGCATCTCGAGCCAGCACTGCAGGCGTGCGTAATAGAAGTCGCGCACCACGGTCTCGCGCTGCTCCATGGCGCGCCGGCAGTCCTGGGCCACCGAGGTGCCGTGCAGGTCCTCGAACTCGTCCCACAGGTTCTTGCCGATCAGGCCGGCGCGGCTTTTCTCGAGCGGGGCGATCATGTCGAGCGCGCGCCCGTTGATATAGATGATGCGCCAGTCGCGGTCGACCGCGCAGAAGCCGTCCGACAGGCTCTCGAGCATGTTCTCCATGCGCTCGCTGGCGCGGCGCAGCGCCTGCTGGGCGGTCAGCAGCTCTTCCTCGGCGCGCTGGCGCGCGGCCAGCACGCTCTGGGCGTTGCGCAGCGCGGCCGAGCGCATCATCTCGAGTTCGCGCTCGTCGCTCATGCGGCCCGCTCCAGGACGGCGGCAGCCAGCCGCGTGCCTTCGACCCGCGCGCGCACCTTGGCAAAGGCCGTGGCGCGGCTGACGCTGTCGTCGTCGAAGAAGGGGGCGAAGCCGGCATCGTCGGTCGTGCCCAGGCGGCGCGGGTCGAGGTAGCGTGCCGCCAGCAGGACCCGGTCGCGTACCTGTTCCGCGCTCTCGATGCGCGGATCGGCGGGATCGGTCACGCCGACGAAGATGCGCTGGTCCGGGCGCGCGTAGTCGCGCGCGATGCGCAGCACGCGCTCGGGTTCGGGCTGGCCGGCCATCGCAATATAGAAGCTGCCGGCACGGATCTCGAACAGCGCCGGCAGCAGTTCGGCGTAGTCGATCGCGCCCGTTGCGTCGACCCCGGAGGCCGACACGTGCAGCCCGATCAGGGCGCGCTCGGCGCCGGAAAAGCGTTCCAGCGCCATATTGTTCAGGTGGACGAAGCTGGCCAGCAGGGCGCCGCTCGGGTCGAGCCGCATCGCCAGCGGGCCTTCGGCGAAATCGACCTGCACCTTGTGCGCGCCGGCCTCGAGGCAGCGCCGGATCTCGGTCTCGTGTTCGCGCACGAGGTCGTCCAGGAATTGTTCGCGCGAATAGCCGGGCAGGCCGTCGGGCGGGTAGAGCAGCGACAGCGCCGAGGGCGAGATGATGGCCTGCTTGACCGGCTGGGTGGCGTGCAGCCGCGCCGCGCGCAGGTACTGATCGGCGTAGCGCTGGTAGCGGAACGGACCGTGGGTGAGGCGCGGCATGCGGTGGGTGGCGCCGCCCGCTCCGCTGCGCAGGGGAATCCGGAAGCCGTCGGGCGCGGTGTTGGCTGCGCCGTGGACCGGATAGCTCCAGAAGTTCTCGAGCTTGCCCTGTTCGCCGTCGCTGATGACGCTTGAGCCGGTCGCCTCGAACGCGGCCACGGTCGCGCGCACGGCGTCGTCGAGCAGGAGCGCGAGCTCGCGCATCCCGGCGTCGCCGCGGATCGCGGCGACCAGCTCGGGCGGGCGGGGAATGCTGCCGATCGGTTCAGTCGGAATCATCGTCGCTGGCATGGTGGCAGGCCGCTGGCGCGCGGCTGCGCACGGTCCAGCATGACCAATGTCGTCCATTGTAGCCCAGCCGAAGCCCGCCGGCACAGGGCACCGGGCTCACCTGGCCTGCGCCGGCTGGCGCGCCACTTTCGCCAATGCATCCTGGAGCTGGTCCAGCTCGTAGGGCTTCTGCAGCGACAGGTAGGGAAACTCGAGGTGCCGCAGCAGCGAGTCGCCATAGCCTGACGCGAAGATCACTTTCAGTGCCGGATTGTCCGTGAGCGCGCGGCGCGCCAGGTCCACGCCGGACATGCCGGGCAGGCTGACGTCGGAGAACAGCACCTGGTAGCGCCGTTCTCCCAGAAGCTTGAGAGCGTCGTCCGGATGGGCCACGCCGTCGGCTTCGTGGCCGAAGGCCTTGAGCATCTCGCACACCAGGTATTGGGAGTCGAGGTTGTCTTCGACCACCAGGATGCGCAAGGAGGCGTTGTCCGGTTCCGGTTCGGCCTGGACCGGCTGGGGCGCGGGCGGGGCCAGCAGGAAATGCACGCCGCCGACACCGCCGCCGCCGTCGGGCAGCGGGGTGAGGTGGAGGTCGCAGCGGTGCTCGCGCAGGCCGTCCGCATGGCGGAAACCGAGCGCGGCCCCGGCCACCAGGCCCGGTTGCCCGGCCCAGGCCTGTTGCAGCGCGCTGCCGGCGCTCGAGAGCGGCGGCGGCAGCACCGAGGGCACCGAACCGCCCGGCACACGGCCGCAACCGAGTCCGGCCAATGCGGCATAGGCCTCGTTGAAGACCAGGATCGTTTCGCGTCCCCACACGAGCAGTCCCGGCAGGGGCGAATTGAGCAGCAGGTCGGCGGCGACGCGCAAGGGGGCCGGCCAGCCGGCCGGCTCGCCCAGGCTGCTGCCGGACCAGTCGTAGGAGACGGAGCTGCGCGGATGGTGGGCGCTGCGCGGATCGTGATCAGGCATAGGCGAACTGTTGTAGGAACGAAAACATGGCGGCCATCCTACACCAAATGCTGCCGAACCGCCGCCTCCATTCGTGCGTGCGAACAGCCAAAAAAAAGGTTCTTCACGGATTTCCGGGAAACGCGGCTTTGATCTTCAGGAAGAAGAATTCGCTATCCCGGTATCCGTAGGCCATTCGCTTCATCACCTTGATACGGTTGTTGATGCCTTCGAGCTGTCCGGTGTGCATCGGCCAGCGCAACCGCGCTGCGATGCCTCGCCAGTAAGGTTTGAGCTTGGCGGCAAACTTCCTTAGCGGCTCGATCCCGCTGTCGCGTGCCATCTTCAGCCAGTTGCGCCAGGCGAGAAGCCACTGCCATCCGCCGGATGTCTGCCAGAGTTCCTTGAGTGCCGTTTTCATCACATACACCGTCATCAAGGCTTGGTTGGCGGCCAGCAGTTCGTCCAGATTCGCCTGCTGGCTCGGCGGGACGTTTTCCCGATTACGCAGCAGAAGCCAGCGCGAGCGCTTCACGACTTTGCGCTGGGGTCGGTCGTCTCGCAGGCGATTGGCTTCGTCGACTCGCACCCGGTCGATCACCTCACGGCCGTACTTGGCGATGACGTGAAACAGGTCGTAGACCACGCGTGCCTTCGGACATTGCTGCTGCACTTCCAAATCAAACGCGGTATTCATATCCATCGCGACAGCTTCGATGTTGGCGCAGCGTTCAGGGCCTAGCCATTCAAAGAACGGACGGATGGCCTCGCGGCTGCGGCCTTCGCCGACCCACAACACACGTCGGGTGTCGGCATCAAGCACAACTGTGGCATAGCGGTGGCCTTTGAACAGCGCAAATTCGTCCATCACGAGGCGGATCGGCTGCGCCGGGGGCAAGTAAGCAAGTTGCCGCTCCAGGCGCGCGCGCTCGATCTGCCGCACCGTCCCCCAATGCAGGCTAGCGAGCTTGCACACATGGGCCACCGGAAGCTTCTCACACCACGCCCCGACAAAATCGGCCAACGCACGCGTCACCCGCGCATGGCGGTCAAGCCAGGTCACGCGTTCGGTTCTGGTGCCGCACATGCTGCACTTCAGACGGCGCAATGGCACCCGCAGCCGCACCGCCCTTCCTTGCATCGGCAACTCTCGAATGATGCGCGTAGCGACATCATGGACTTGGTAGCAATGCATCCCGCACCGGCTACAGACCATCGCCGCAGCAGGATCACGACACAGTGTGATCCAGACAGCATCTTCCTGAACATCCAATTTGGTGGCGGTAAAGCCTTCCCAGAACGGAAGGCTAAGATTATGATCCGGCATGAGAGCGGTAAGTTGAGTTGGTTGAGTTTGGTCGCACAAACACAATAACTCTTCTTTACTGCTCTCTTGCGTTTACAACAGGTTCATCCCGGAAATCCGCGATGAACCAAAAAAAAGCCCGCTTCAGGGAAGCGGGCTGAATCTATTTCCTTGGAGGAGAATAGAGGAGACAGGAAGGATGATGCTGCATTGCCGCAAATTCGTCCAATTTATATTTCAAATGACTGCCATCAATTTTATTAATAAGCATTTGTCAACCGGGCCGTGGCTTTCGCGCGACGGCGGCGCAGCCTCTATCGTGCGCTCTTGGTGCAGGACAGAAAATGTTCTACGATGGCAACTATGTTAAAACCCTCCCAGCTTGCCTGCGTCTGTGCGGCATTGTTCGTGCTGCACGCAAGTGGCGGGCAGGCGGCCGTGCCGGCCGGGCAGGCCGCGCAAGGCGAGCCGGCGCTGGAAGACTATTCGCTCGAACAACTGGCCGATATCGTCGTCACCTCGGTATCGCGCCAGCAGGGCCGGCTCAGCAATGCGCCGGCTTCCGTCTACGTCATCAGCGGCGCCGACATCGCGCGTTCCGGCGCGGCCACCATCCCCGAAGCCCTGCGCCTGGCGCCCAACCTGCAGGTGGCCTTGACCAGTGCGCAGGAATATGCGATCAGCGCGCGCGGCTTTTCCTCGCCGCTGGCGAACAAGCTGCTGGTGCTGATCGACGGCCGCAGCGTGTATTCGCCGCTGTTCTCCGGCGTCTTCTGGGAAGCCCAGGACGTGGTGCTGGCCGACGTCGACCGGATCGAGGTGATCAGCGGTCCGGGCGGCACGATCTGGGGCACCAATGCCGTCAATGGCGTCATTAATATCATCACGAAGAGCGCCGCCGACACCCAGGGCGGCCTGGCGGTGGTACACGCAGGACATCGCTACGCGGGCGCCGTCGTACGCCATGGCAAGCGCCTCGCCAACGGCAGTCATGTGCGCGTGTACGGCAAGCGCGACGAGGCCGCCGCCGCGCCGGCGGAGGGCCCGGCGGGCGAGGGCGGTGGCGTCGGCCGGCGCCAGGCGGGATTCCGGCTCGACTGGGACGGCGCCGACCAGGCCCTGAGTGTCAGCGGCGACCTGCACGCCGGCGCCCTGCGGGCGTCGCGCGAACCACGCACGGATTTTTCCGGCGCCAACCTGGTGGCCCGCTTCGACACAAGGCTGGCCGGCGACGCCGAATTGCGGCTGCAGGCCTGGATCGACCAGGAACGGCGCAGGCAGCCCGGCGTCGGCAAGCATTCGCTCGACACGGCCGATATCGAAGCCCAGGTCGCCATGCGGCCGGGTGCGCGCCACGCCTTGACCTGGGGCGGCGGCTACCGCCATGCGCGCGACCGCTTCGAGAACGGCCCGATCCTGCAGTTCGCGCCGACCCGCCGCCGCATGCGCTGGAGCAATCTATTTGTCCAGGACGAGTTCGCCGTGACGCCGGTGCTGCGCGCGACCGCCGGGCTGCGCCTGGAGCACAATGACTATACCGGCACCGAAGTACTGCCGAGCCTGCGCCTGGCCTGGGACCATGCGCCGGACGCCATGCTGTGGGCGGCCATCTCGCGCACGGTGAGGGCGCCGGCACGGATCGACCGCGACATGCGCCTGGTCGACCCGCGTTCCGGCGGCCAGCGCTACCTCGTGGCGGGCGGGCCCGACATGCAGTCCGAAACCGCCCGGGTGCTGGAACTGGGCTACCGGGCCCAGCCCACCACGGCGCTGTCGTATGCGGCGACCCTGTTCTACAGCAATTACGAGCGCCTGCGCACCCTCGAGCCGCAGCCCGGCGGGGCGCTGATCCGCAACCTCGGCCATGGCCGGGCGCGCGGCCTGGAAGCCTGGGGCAGCTGGCAGCTCATGCGCGGCTGGCGCGTCTCGGCGGGCGCCGTGTTGCAGGATGTCGACACCGGCGTCGCCCCGAACCGCATCGATGCCTCGTCACTGCTGGGCCTGGCAACGAACGACCCGCGCAGTTACTGGATGCTGCGTTCCTCGCACGAGCTCAAGCGCGGCCTGGCGGCCGAGCTGCTGCTGCGCCGCGTCGCGCGGCTGCCGCAGCCGGCCGTGCCGGGCTATCATGAACTCGACGCACGGATCGCATGGCAGTATCGTCCCGGCGTCGAACTGGCCCTCACGGGCCGTAACCTGTTGCATGCCCGCCATCCCGAATTCGGGAGAGCGGGCGTGCGCCAACTGGCCGAACGCAGCGTGTTCGCCAGCGCATCGCTGCGTTTCTGAAGGTCCATGACAAAATTAAAGACACACCTCCCTGACCGAATGCGGCGCCGCCTGGCTTGCCGGGCGCTGGCAGCGGCAATCCCGGCGCCGCTGCTCCTGGCCGCGGCCGCGGGGACGGCGCCGCCCGCGTTCGCCGACGGGGGCGGCACCCAGGCGCTCGAACGCCGGGTCAAGGCGGCTTTCCTGTACAAATTCCTCGGTTATGCCGAATTCCCGGCGCAGTCCTTTGCCGATCCGGCCGGTCCGCTGACGATCGCCGTGGTCGGTTCGGAGGACATGGCGGCCGAGCTGGCGCGCATCGTCGCCGGCCGCGTGATCGCGGGGCGTCCGATCGCGGTGCGCGCGGTACGCGAGCAGGAGGCGCCGCCGCCGGTGCATCTGCTGTTCGTGGCCGGCGCCGACAGCGAACGGGCCGGCCGCGTGCTGCGCACCGCGCCCGGCTCCTACCTTACCGTCACCGAATGCGAGGGCGGCCTGCGTTATGGCAGCGTCATCAATTTCCGCATCGTCGACGAGCGCGTGCGCTTCGACGTTTCGCTGGACGCCGCCGAAAAGAAGAACGTGAAGCTCAGTTCGCGCCTGCTGACCGTGGCGAACCGGGTGCAGAAGGGAGGGTCGTGATGGGCATGCACGATACCGGTTCGGTCCGCAGCAAAATGATCCTGATGGCAGTGGCGACCACGATCGTCGCCCTGCTGTCCGCCGCCGTGGCCATGATCGTGGTCGACGTGCGTACCTTCCAGAAGGTCTGGGTGGACGATCTCACCACCCAGGCCGACATCGTCGCCGACGTCGCGGCGCCGGCGGTCTCGTTCAACGACACCGCCGCCGCCGCGCGCAGCCTCGGCGTGCTGCGGGTCCGTCCCCAGATCCTGTCCGGCGCCATTTATACCAATAGCGGGCAACGCTTCGCCACGTACGCCAAGACGGGGGCGGAGACGCGGTTCCCGGCGCGCCCGGAAGCGGCGGGCTACCGCATCGAGCAGGGGGAACTGGTGGTGTTCCGCCCGATCGTCGAAAATGGCGAGCCGCTCGGCACCGTCTACCTGCGCTCGCGCTTCGGCCTGCTCGACCGCGTGCTCAGCTACGGCGCCATCCTCGGCGGCGTGATGCTGGGCGCGCTCGTGATCGCCGCGCTGGTGGCGTCGCGCCTGCAGGCCTCGATCACGCGCCCGCTGGAAGCGATGACGGACGTGGCGCGCCAGGTGATGCTGCGGCGCGACTTCACCCTGCGCGTGCCGGGCAAGGAAAAGGGCGAGATCGGCGTGCTGGTCGAGGCCTTCAACGACATGCTGGCCGAGATCGGGCGCCGTTCCGATGCCCTGCAGGCGGCCAACCGCACGCTCGAACACGAGATGACGGTGCGCGAACGCGCCGAACAGGCGCTGATCGTGGCCGACCGCAGGAAAGACGAATTTCTCGCGACCCTGGCGCACGAATTGCGTAATCCGCTGGCGCCGATCCGTACCGGCCTGGACATCCTGCGCATCCGCAGCGGCGACGCCCAGGCGACCCAGCGCGCCACCGACATCATGGAACGCCAGCTGCGCCAGATGGTGCGCCTGGTCGACGACCTGCTGGACGTCTCGCGCATCAATACCGGCAAGTTCACCATCAAGATGGGCCGGGTCGAGCTGAAGGCCGTGGTCAACGATGCCCTCGAGGTGGTGCGTTCCTATATAGAACTGCATGGCCACGAACTGGTGATCGACTTGCCGGACCGCCCGGTGTTCCTGCACGGCGACGCGACGCGCCTGGCCCAGGTGCTGTCCAACCTGTTGAACAACGCGGCCAAATACACCAACCGCGGCGGGCGCGTCACCCTGAGCGCCGGCGTCGAAGACCGCACCCTGGTGGTGGAAGTGGCCGACACCGGCATCGGCCTGGCGCCCGACATGCTGGACTCGGTATTCGAGATGTTCGTGCAGGTCGATTCGACGCTCGAGCGCAGCAATGCCGGCCTGGGCGTCGGGCTGTCGCTGGCGCGCAAGCTGGTGGAGCTGCACGGCGGGACCATCGAGGCGAAGTCGGAAGGTCTGGGCCTCGGCAGCCGGTTCGTGGTGCGGCTGCCGATCGTGGTCGATCCCGAGCCGATCGCCAAGCCGACGCCGGCTGCCTTCATCAGCACCGAGAGCTACCGGATCCTGCTGGCCGACGACAACGTCGACTTCGTCAACAGCATCGGCGCGCTGCTCACGGCCATGGGCCACAGCGTGGTGATCACCCATAACGGCCCGGACGCACTGGCGGCGGCGGCACGCTTCTGTCCGGACTACGCCTTCCTCGACATCGGCCTGCCGCACATGTCGGGCTATGACCTGGCGCGCGGGATCCGCAAGCTGGCCTGCGGATCGATCACGGTGCTGATCGCCGTCACCGGCTGGGGCCAGGAGAAAGACCGCCAGCTCGCCTTCGAAGCCGGCTTCGACCACCACATGGTCAAACCGGTGCGCTTCGAGCAGATCGAGGAAATCCTGGGTAACCGCAGCCTCATCAAGAAAATGCGTACCTGAGCCGGACAAGCGGCTGGCGCGCTGCCCTGAATACCTGGCCGGGACAGTCCGGCCAGGTCGGTAAGCCTGTCCACCTAGGTCAGCGGCCAGAACCAGACCTTCGAGGACATCCAGTAGCAGTCTCCCTCACACGTGCTTCTGCGCGAGGTAGGCGGAAAGGTCCCGCTGGCTCGGCTGAAGCTGGCGCCGCATGTATTTGCCTGCTTTGACAATCAGGCGGGGACACGGCGTGGCAATGCCGGCGCCGTTGAGCGCCAGGCTTACACGGATGGCACAGGTGTTTTCCCATGCCGGCACGCCGATAAGCTCCGGATAGCCGATCCAGGTGTACAGTTCCTCAGCCGGGATGCTGTGCTTGTCCGGGTAGTGACGCCGCAGGGCAGCGTATGGTGGGCGGTTCATGATTTGTCCTTCCCAGACTGGCAAGGGTATTTCACCCGCCATATCTCGACGAACAGGTCTGCGGCGTTCCTCTTGAGTTGCTCTGGTGAGAGACCCTTGATCCCGTCGATCACCGCATCCTCGAGGACGTCGGGCTTTGGCTTGTATGGCTGCCCGTAACACCAGCCCTTACCCTCGGTTGCGTCGTGCACACCGTGGATATACATCCTGGCCCTCTGCTCGTCCACGTGCACCTGCAGGCTGCTCTTGCCTTGGATGGGTGGAAAGGCGACTAGCGAGAGGAAGCGCTCACCAGTCATCCATGGGGCCTGGCTGACATTCTGGCTCCAGGACGGCGCCACCGATAGCAAGGATGCGAAAAAGAGCGCCCGCATCACGCAATCCTGTTCGTGGCCAAGTCCCAGCCGCCGGCCGTATTGCCGCCGCTGCCGCCGCTGATCTTTTGCTGCGCGTACTTCCAGCGCACCCTAGAGAACTTCAGTCCCATACTCTCGCTAGGAGCGTCGCCACCTGCAAAGCTTGGTGCGACATGCGCGATCAGAACGTTTTCCAGTTCGACCTCGAAGTACTTGATCGGATCTCCGTTGCCGTCTGCCCGCATCATTTCCAGCTTGGCTTTCGGGATCGTCTTTCCGCATGCGCAGAGCTGAGCCAGCATAGGCGACGCCAGGTCGATCAGCTTGGTAATGCTGATCTCGCTTAGCTCGGCTCGCTCAGCGGTGTGGCCGCCGCCAGTCGATGCCGTCGCGCTCTTCGGTTGATGGATATTCCAGTTGATCGACGTGCACTCGATCCAGCCGAGGTGCTGTGAGTCTGCCGACTCGCCCTTTATACCGTCAAGCTGCAGGTAATAGTCTGCTGCCATGATTCCTCCCGTGTCGTGATCGTGGAATCATGATGGGATAGGCGACCAGTAACTTGGCAGTAGTCAACGATCGGGGGGCGACAGATCAATGAGGTCGCTTGCCCGCTATCTCAAGTACTGGAACATACCCAGCCTGGCCAGTCATGGATGGCGGGGTAGCGCCCCCACACGGATTCGACGGGCGAAAAAAAACGGAAGCGCTTGCGCGCTTCCGTCATGTGCTACGCCGGGCTGCTATCAGGCCTGCTTGGCCTTGCGGCGGCGTGCCAGGAAGCCCAGGACGCCGAGGCCGCCCAGCATCATGCCGTAGGTTTCAGGTTCCGGAACCGGAGCCAGCATCACGGCACCGCCGAACGAGGCGCCGGCATCCGACACCAGGTTACCGCTGACCCGCAGGTAATAGTCACCGGCGGCCAGGTTGCTGGAGGTGATGCTCCAGACATCGATGGCGCCGCTTTGCAGCATGGTGCCATTGGTGATCAGGGTGTCGTCTTCGCCATACAGGGCCAGGCCAGTGATGTCCAGGCCCACGTCGGCGCTACGGCTGATCGACGAGATGATCGCATCGAGATTCATACCGACATCACCGTCGACAGTGAAGGTGAAACGGTCAGCGAAGGTGTTCCCTTCGTTATCAGCTTCGAAGGTGTCGCCGAAGAAGGCGCTGTTGTCGATCAGCTCGAGCTCCTGTGGGGAGTTGCCGACGACTTCCTGGGCCATTACAGCCGACGAACCAAACGAAGCGGAAGCAAACACAATTGCAGCAATCAGAGATTTTTTCATTTCTTTCCTCGCTTTAGAATCAGCCGCGTCCTGCAGCCTGGGTTTCAAGTATCGGGGAACTTCATGCTATCAAAAGGATAAAAAAAAGCACGCGAAAGTGTGATTGAACGGTCAACGTGTGGTTTGCATTCCATCAATCAACAAATTTCCACGAAGATTTACTGATCTGGGCTTCTCTATAGGAGAACTCGTCCAATAGAGGTTGATGAGTAGAAAAAAATTATTGGGTTGCTGAAAATGTGTCAGCACAGTCCTACGAAAAGAGAAGGGCCTTTCCGGCGCCGGCCTCCCGCCGTTTCAGCCCGGTTTAATGAAGGAAGCGTAGAAGTTAGTGTGTTTTGCTTGCTGTTGCTGAGTTACCCCAGCAGCGGAAGCTGTGCGCTGGCGACGCGCCGGCAAGGCGGCGCAGCGAATACGCCTACCGAAGTGGGAAAAACGAGGAGGGTAGGGCGGAAAAGAAAAATGGCCCAGAATTGCTTCTGAGCCATTTTAAAAAAGCTTGGTGCGGCTGGCAGGAATCGAACCCACGACCCCTTGGTTCGTAGCCAAGTACTCTATCCAGCTGAGCTACAGCCGCCCGAGGCACGCATTATAGCAGCACTGAATGGTTTGGCAAACCCCCCGATTCGTTGACCCAGGACCATTCGGATCCGATCCGCTCCGCCCCGTTGCGAGGAGGACGCCTTGTCGATCAGGCGCCTGCGGGAAGGAGGGACCGAATTGTGCTGCCGTGAGATGCATCTTCCCAGAGCCATCTTAGGAAGTCCTTAAGCAGCCGGGTTGGCCGCTGATGCTCGGCCCGGTGCTGAAGCGGAGGAGCGGTCGCGCAATGAAAAAAGGGACCAGATGTTTCCATCTGGTCCCTCAAATTCTGGTGCGGCTGGCAGGAATCGAACCCACGACCCCTTGGTTCGTAGCCAAGTACTCTATCCAGCTGAGCTACAGCCGCCCGATGCACGCATTATAGCAGGGGTTCGCGCATTGGCAAAGCCTCATTGGCATCCGAGCAAAACTTGCTCGAAACGACGCGATCGCCGTCTCACCCGTACTGACAAGGCCCTGTCACCGCTGCGCATGCGAGCACTACTATCGGCATGGCCACGCCAACGACTAGCAGCAATCGAACTCATCCCCAGGCAAAGGTGACAGCGCGACGAAAAAAGGGACCAGATGTTTCCATCTGGTCCCTCAAATTCTGGTGCGGCTGGCAGGAATCGAACCCACGACCCCTTGGTTCGTAGCCAAGTACTCTATCCAGCTGAGCTACAGCCGCCCGATGCACGCATTATAGCAGCGCGTTTTTATTTCCGGAAGTGTCATTTTTTTCCGTAGGCAAACCAGCTCTGGTAGATTAACCGGGTTGATCGATCTAGGATGCCTATGTTTGCCTTGAAGCCGGGAGCGCGCCTCGCCCTGGCCGCGCTCTTGCTGTTGTTATTGTCATGGATCTGGGCGGGCTGCGCCTCGGCCGCGCCGCGCAGCCTGCGATTCGAACGCATGTCGATCGAGCAGGGCCTGTCGCAGCAGTCGGTGCTCACCATCCTGCAGGACCGGCGCGGCTTCATGTGGTTCGGCACCCAGGCCGGCCTGAACCGCTTCGACGGTTACCGCGTCACGGTCTTCCGCAACGACCCGAACAATCCCGACAGCATCCCCGACAACTATGTCATGGCCTCCTATGAGGACGAGCAGGGCCGCCTGTGGTTCGGCACCAAGGGCGGGCTGACCCGCTTCGACCACGTCAGCGGAAAGTTCGTGCGCCATGCGCCGCCGCACGATGCGGCACGCGGCAATGGCAACCGCAGCGTGCCGGCGATCGTCCGCGCGCCCGGCGGCGGGCTGTGGCTGGCAAGCGGCGACGGCCTGCTGCACTTCGATCCTGCCGGCGGGCGCTTCCGCAGCTACCGCCACGATCCGGACGACGCGGGCACGCTGCGCGACAACCGCATCAGCGCGCTGGCGCTCGACGGCCAAGGCAATCTGTGGATCGGCACCGCGGCCGGTCTCGACCGCCTGGCCCCCGGCGCCGGCCGTTTCGAGCACTACGACATCGATGCCGGCGATCCACAGCGCAATACGGTTCTCGCCCTGTCGATGGGACCGCGCGACACGCTCTGGATCGGCACCGAGCTCGGCCTGCATGCCTGGCGCCTGGACCGCGGGCGGCCGGCGCAGGCAGGGCGGCGCCGGATCGACCTCGCCACGGTGCCGGGCGATGTGCGCGTCAATTCCCTGTATCACGACGCCGGCAACACCCTCTGGGCAGGCACCGACGTGGACGGTCTCAAGTGGCTTGACCCGGCCAGCGGGCGCTTCCTGGGCTACCGCAACGACCCGGCCGACCCGCATACGCTGTCCGACAACCACGTCGGCGCGATCCTGGTCGACCGCACCGGCACCCTCTGGGCAGGCACCCACTACGGCGGCGTCAACCGCACCGACCTGGCCAGCGGCGGCTTTACCCGCTACGGCGGCGCCCAGGGACTGGGACGCGCCAAGGTGCGCGCGATCGCGGACGGCGCCGGCGGCGGGCTGTGGATCGGCACCAGCGGCGATGGCCTGATGCACATGGACCGGCCCGGCGGACGCATCGTGCGCGCCGGCGGGGGCGCCGTCCTGGGCGACGTCGTCTCCGCGCTGGCACTGGCACACGGCCGCACCTGGATCGGCACGCCGACCGGCCTCGCATGGCGCGACGCTGGCGGACGCTTCGGCCGGGTAGCGCTGGGCGCCGACCCGGCCGCCAATTACGTGCAGTCGCTCCATGCAGGGCGCAGCGGCATGCTGTGGATCGCTACGCGCGGCGGGCTGGCCGCACTGGCGCCGGGCGCCCGCATGGTGCGCAGTTGGCGGCACGATCCGGACGACCCGGACAGTCTGGGCGAAAACTACGGTTTCGCGGTGCTGGAAGATCGTCAGGGCATCGTCTGGATCGGCACCGAGACCGGCCTGGAGCGCTACGATCCGGCCACCGGCCGGTTTTCGCGCTACCGCCACGATCCGGACAATCGGGCCAACCCGCACGGACTGCGTCACAGCCGCATCTATTACCTGATGGAGTCGGCGCGCGGCGAGCTGTGGGTGGGCACCGCGGGCGGCCTGCACCGCATGGAGCAGGGCAAGGACGGCGTGCGCTTCCGCTTCTATCCCTTCGCCGGCGGCCAGGAAGCCGTGCCGATCGGCGCCGTGCTCGAAGATGACCACGGCTACGTCTGGGCCAGCACGACGGTCGGGATCACGCGCGTCGACCCGGCCAGCGGCAGCGTCAAGAACTACACGGCGAAGGACGGCCTGGTGGACGGCTCCTACTTCGTCGGCGCGGGACTGCGCGGAGCCGGTGGACAGATGTATTTCGGCGGCATCAACGGCCTGACCGCCTTCGAGCCGGATGCGATCCGCGACAACCCGTATGCGCCCGCAGTCGTGCTGACCGACCTGCTGGTGCTGAACCGCTCGCGCGCCGCGCCCAACTTCCACGGGCAAAAGGAATTGACGCTGTCGCACCGCGATTCGGTGTTCTCGCTGGAATTCGCCGCGCTGCATTACGCCGACCCGGACGGCAACCGCTACGCCTACCAGCTGGAGGGCTTCGACCACGAATGGGTCGACACCGACGCCCGCCGCCGTTATGCGACCTATACCAACCTCGATCCGGGACCCTACGTGTTCCGGGTGCGCGCCAGTAACAAGGACGGTGTCTGGAGCGAGAAGCCGGCCACCCTGCGCATCACGATCACGCCGCCGTACTGGAAGACCTGGTGGTTCCGCAGCCTGGCCGCGCTGACGGTCGCGGCGCTGGTCACGGCCGGCTACCGCCTGCGCATCCGCGCGCTGGTGGCGCAAAAGCTCCTGCTCGAAAGCGAGGTCGGCACGCGCACCGACGAACTGCGGCGCCAGAAGGAATCGGCCGAGCGCCGCAAGCAGGAAGTCGAGGAACAGAAGGAGGTCGTGGAGCAGGCGCACCGCAACATCGCGCTGCTGTCCGACATCGGGCGCGCGCTGACCGCCAACCTCGAGCAGGAAGCGATCATGCGTACCTTGTATGAACACGTCCATGCGCTGATGGACGCGCGCCTGTTCGCGGTGGTGCTGCGCCAGGCGGAACGCGGCACGCTGTCCTATGCGTATGTGGTGGTCGATGGCGAACGGCGCGAGGCCTTCGAGCTGGCGGATGATCCGGAGCGGAACCTCGCCGCCTGGGCCATCGTGCGCGGGCGCGAAGTGCTGGCCGGCGATATCGGGCCGGCCTTGCCGGACTACCTGCCGGCGCTGCCTCCCGGGCGCGAACTGGAACTGGCCTTGCCCTGCGCCTGGCGCGCCGGCATGGCGCCGCGCTCGCTGCTGCTGGTGCCGGTGATGGTCGGCGAGCGGGTGCTGGGCGCGCTGATCGTGCAAAGCCCGGCACCGCAGGCCTTTGGGCAGGTCCACCTCGACATGCTGGAAACCCTGGCGGCCTATGTCGGCGTCGCGATCGACAATGCCAGCGCCTACCGCCAGCTCAAGGATACCCAGGCGCAGCTGGCGGCCCGGGAAAAGCTGGCCTCGCTCGGCTCGCTGGTGGCGGGGGTCGCCCACGAGCTGAATACCCCGATCGGCAACAGCCTCCTGATGGCCAGCACGCTGCAGGAAAAGACCAGCGACATCGCGACCCGCTTCGACGGCGCGAGCCTGCGCCGCTCCGACCTGGCAGAGTATGTGGAGGCCTCGCGCGAGGCCTCCAGCCTGATCATGCGCAGCCTGCACAATGCGGCGGAACTGGTGAACAGCTTCCGCCAGGTCTCGGTGGACCAGGCCAGCGCCCAGCGGCGCCGCTTCGACCTGGCCCAGGCCTGCCAGGAAATCGCGGCCACCCTGATGAACACCGTGCGCCTGGCCGGGCACCGGCTCGACCTCGCGGTGCCACCGGGGATCGTGATGGACAGCTTCCCGGGGCCGCTGGGACAGGTGATCATCAACTTCGTCAACAACGCGCTGCTGCATGCCTTCGACGGGCGGTCCGGGACCATGGTGCTGGAAGCCGGCCTGGGGGACGGGGGCAGCGTGCGCATCGTATTCCGCGACGACGGGCGCGGCATCCCCGCGCAAGACCAGGCGCGCATCTTCGATCCCTTCTTCACCACCCGCATGGGGCAGGGCGGCACCGGCCTGGGCCTGAACATCAGCTGGAACATCGTCACCACCCTGCTCGGCGGGACGGTGCGGGTCGAGAGCAGCCCGGGGCAGGGCGCCGCCTTCATCCTCGAACTGCCGCTGCGCGCGCCGGATCCGCAGGCGCCGCAGGGAGCGGCGCAGGCGGCGGAGACGCTCGGGGGGACTTAAGCGACCACGTTCTGCGGCCGCCCCGCGGCCCAGGCTTCGATGTTATCGACCAGCATGTCGGCCAGGGTCTGCATCGCGCCGCCGCTGGCCCAGGCCACGTGCGGCGTCAGGATGAAGTTCGGCAGGCGCAGCTGCAGCAGCGGATTGTCGGGAAGCGGCGGTTCCTTGCTCAGGACGTCGAAACCGGCGCCGCCGATGCGGTTCGACAGCAGGGCCGCGGCCAGTGCCGCTTCGTCGACCAGGCCGCCGCGCGCCGTGTTGATCAGGAGGGCAGTCGGTTTCATCAGCCCCAGTTCGCGGGCGCCGATCAGGTGGCGCGTCGCTTCGGTGAGCGGCAGGTGCAGGCTGACCACGTCGGCGCTGGCGAGCAGCTCGTCGAGCGGCAGCTGCAGCACGCCGGGATCGTCGACCGGCGAGCGCGAGCTGGCGGCGATCTCCATGCCGAAGGCGCGCCCCAGCTGGGCCACCTTGCGTCCCAGCGCGCCGTAGCCGACGATGCCGAGGCGGCTGCCGGCCAGGTCGCCGATCGGGTGGTCCAGCAGGCAGAAGCGGCTCGAGCGTTCCCAGCGTCCGGCTTCGACGTCGGCCACGTAGGCGCGCAGCTGGCGGCGCAGCGCCAGCAGCAGGGCGAAGCAGTGCTCGGGCACCGATACCAAGGAATAATCGCGGATGTTCGAGACCACGATGCCGCGCGCCCGGCAGGCGGCGAGGTCAACGTTGTCGGTCCCGGTGGCGGCCACCGCGACCATCTTCAGGTCCGGCAGGCGCGCGATGGCCGCGGCGCGCAGCGGGACCTTGTTGGTGACGGCCACGCTGGCCCCGGCCAGACGCGCGACGACCTCATCCTCACTGCTTGCGGCGTGGTCCTGCCATGCGTGGTCGAAGGCGGGGGCGCGCACCCGGGCCTGCAGGCTGTCGCGGTCGAGGAAGACGATACGGTGCATGGCGTACTCGCGGCTGGGAAAAGCCTTATTGTAGACGCCGGAAATGACAAAGGACAGGCGAACCTGTCCTTTGGTATATGGGGGCCTGGGCGGCGTCTATCTGGTGGCGGCAGTCGTCATCTGCTCGCTCTTGGTTTCGGCATGGTCTGCTGCTTTTTCCGCCTTCGCTTCAGCCTTGTCGGCCTTGGCTTCGGCTTTCTTCTTGTCGGCTTTGGCCTTGCTCTTGGCGACGTCCTTGCGTGCATCGGCAGCGGCCTTGTCTGCTTTCGCATCCGCCTTCGCGACCTGCTTGTCGTGCTTGGCTTCAGCCTGGGCAACTTCCTTGGCGGCCTTGGCGTCGGCCTCGGCGACGGTCGCCTGTGCGAACGCCGAGGTGGCGAACAGGCCGGCGATCAGGGTAGCAACGATCTTGCGCATAGTGGCTTCCTCATTCAGGTTGGCAACCGGGAAGATTCCCGTGTTGGCAGGCATTCAACGAGAGCGGAAACCACAGGTTGACCGCATTTACATCCGCTTACACTTGGGGGGCAGGGTTAACTGGCGTACAGTCGCGCCGGCCAGCGTGAACCTACACTGTTCCTACGCCGTTAGCCGGGAGGTGCCACATGCCAGACGCGCTCAAACTGTACAAGGCCAAGCGCAATTTCGATATCACGTCCGAGCCAGCGGAAGGCGGCTTGCCCGCGACGGAGGCGCTGACCTTCGTCATCCAGAAGCACTGGGCCAGCCGCCTGCACTACGATTTCCGCCTGGAACTCGACGGGACGATGAAAAGCTGGGCCGTGCCCAAGGGGCCGAGCTACGATACCCACGACAAGCGCATGGCCGTGCACGTCGAGGACCATCCGATCTCGTATTCCGACTTCGAAGGCACCATTCCCCCCAAACAATATGGAGCGGGCAAGGTCATCATCTGGGACAAGGGCACCTGGGAGCCGGTCGGCGATCCGCACGAGGGCTACCGCAAGGGCAACCTGAAGTTTGAGATCCATGGCCACAAGATGCACGGGCGCTGGGTGCTGGTGCGCATGAAAGGACGTGGCGAGGACAAGCAGGAACCCTGGCTGCTGATCAAGGAAAACGACGAGTACGCCCGCCCGGCGGCCGAGTTCTCGGTGGTGGACGAGATGCCCGACAGCGTCAAGCAACTGCCGATGCCGAAACCGGCGCGCGGCAAGGTGGCGGCGCTGAAGGCCGAGGCGCAAGCCGAAGCGCAGTCTGAAGACGGGGTCAAACCCGCGCGCAAGCGGGCGGCCAGGACGGCTGCCAAGCCCGCAGCTAAATCCACGCGCAGCAGGAAGAGCGCGGCGCCCGGCCTGCCGGAGGGCGTGGTCGAAGCGGCGCTGCCCGAGGCGTTTTCGCCCGAACTGGCGACCCTCGTCGACGCGCCGCCGCACGATCCGGAAAACTGGGTGTTCGAGATGAAGTTCGACGGCTACCGCATGCTGGCGCGGGTCGAGAAAGGCGAAGTGCGCCTGATCACGCGCAATGCCAACGACTGGACCGACAAGCTGCAGCCGCTGCGCAAGGAGCTGGAGCGCATGAAGCTGCCGGACGGCTGGTATGACGGCGAGATCGTCGTGCACGACGACAAGGGCAAGCCGAACTTCGGCCTGCTGCAGCTGGCCTTCGACGGCGTGCGCACGGCCGACATCGTGTACTTCGTGTTCGACGCCCCCTACTGCAACGGCTACGACCTGCGCGACGTGCCCCTGGTCGAGCGCCGCGCGGCACTGGAACAGATCCTCAAGAAAGCCAAGTCCGACAAGGTGCGCTTCTCGGCCGAGTTCGGGAACAATCCCGACGAACTGGTGGTGGCCGCCTGCAAGGTCGGGCTGGAAGGCGTGATCGGCAAGCGGCGCGATTCGCGCTACGTGTCGCGCCGCTCGCCCGAGTGGATCAAGCTCAAGTGCGGCCTGCGCCAGGAATTCGTGATCGGCGGCTTCACCGATCCGAAGGGCTCGCGCAAGGGCGTCGGCTCGCTGCTGCTCGGCACCTACGACCGCGAGGGCGTGCTGCGCTACGCCGGCAACGTGGGCTCGGGTTTCAACCACGCTTCCCTGATGGACATCAGCGAGCGCCTGGAGGCGCTGCGCACCGACCAGAGCCCCTTCCCGCCGCGTGCGGTGCCGGGACGCCAGCACCATTGGGTCAAGCCGGTGCTGGTGGCCGAAGTCAGCTTCTCGGAATGGACCAGCACCGGCTCGGTGCGTCATCCGGTGTTCCAGGGCCTGCGCCAGGACAAGCCGGCCAAGGGCATCACGCGCGAAGAGCCGCGCCATATCGAGGACATCGACAAGCCCGCCCTGGCCGACGAACCGGTGAGCCCGCCGCCCGCCGGCCTGCACGGCAAGCTGCCGGAAACCCTGCGCGTGACCAACCCGGAACGGGTGGTCGACCCGTCCACCGGCATCACCAAGCTCGACATCATCCGCTACTACGCGCTGGTGGGCGAGCTGATGATGGAGCACCTCAAGCGCCGTCCGCTGACCCTGGTGCGCGCGCCGGCAGGGATCGGCGCCGAGCTGGTGTTCCAGAAGCATGCCGACGTCAGGAAGCTGCCGGGCGTGAAGCAGATGGATGCGGCGCTCGATCCGGACAACCCGCCGATGCTGGAGATCGTGGGCGTCGAGGGCATCCTGTCGGTGGCGCAGTGGAACGCGATCGAGCTGCACACCCAGAACGCCTTTGCCAAAAGCTACGAAACCCCCGACCGCATGGTGTTCGACCTCGACCCGGGCGAGGGCGTGGAGTGGCAGCAGATGCAGGAAGCGGCGCAGATCATGCACGCCTTCCTCGACGAGCTGGGCTTGCCGTCCTTCCTCAAGACCAGCGGCGGCAAGGGCCTGCACGTGGTGGTGCCGGTCAAGCCCGAATACGGCTGGGACACCGTGAAGGCCTTTTCGCAGGCCATCGTGCGCCACCTGGCGGCGACCCTGCCGGACCGCTTTGCCTTCAAGAGCGGGCCGAAGAACCGGGTCGGCAAGATCTTCATCGACTATCTGCGCAACGGGCGCGGCGCGACCACCATCTGCGCCTGGGCGGCGCGCGCCAGGCCGGGGCTGGGCATTTCGGTGCCGCTGGAATGGGACGAGCTCATGAAGCTCAAGTCGAGTGCCCAGTGGACCGTCGCGAACGTGCACACGCGCCTGGACAAGGGCAACGAGCCCTGGGCCGGCTATGCAAAGGCGGCCAAGGGCTTGACCAGGGCAATGAAGGTGCTCGGCTTCGACGAGTGAGCGGTGGCTTAGAGCGCCTAACAATTCCCCCGATGGCTGCGTTGCATCGTCTCGCCGTACTAGCGTACTGTCTTCGACGATGCGCCTTGCCCTCGGGGTTTTGTTAGGCGCTCTTAATCGGTCGTGCGTCCCAGGGCGGCCAGCGAGGTCCGGACACCACGCCCGTAGGCCGGGTCGGCCTTGTCGAACTGGCGCAGCTGGCGCTGCAGGATCTCCTCATCCACGCCGCTCAGCGGCCCCGCCAGGTTGTCGCACAGGTTCTGGCGCTCTTGCCTACCCATCAGGCGGAACAGATTGCCGGCCTGGGTGTAATCGTCCTCCATGCCGCGGAAATCGTAGCGGCCGGCGTCGCCCGTGATCGGCAGCTCCGGCTCGCCGTGCCCCATGCCCAGCGCGCCACGGCCTTCGCTGTCGATGGTCGCGTAGTTGCGCGCAGCGCCGCCATTGGCGATCGCCATCGCGCCGTCGCGCTGCTGGTTGTGGAAGGGGCAGCGCGGGGCGTTGACCGGCAGGTGCTGGTGGTTGGTGCCGACCCGGTACAGTTGGGCGTCGTGGTAGGCGAACAGGCGGCCCTGCAGCATCTTGTCGGGCGAATAGCCCATGCCCGGCACCACGTTGGCGGGCGAGAACGCGGCCTGCTCGACCTCGGCGTGGTAGTTGTCCGGATTGCGGTTCAGTTCCAGTACGCCGACCGGCAGCATCGGGAAGTCGCCATGCGGCCAGACCTTGGTGAGATCGAAGGGATTCCAGCCGGTGCGCTGTTCCCAATCGGCCAGCTGGGCGGCCGTTGCCACCTGCATCTTGACGTCCCACTGGGGGAAGTCGGCCCTGGCGATGGACTCGAACAGGTCGCGCTGGGCGTAATCGGCGTCAAGGCCGGCGATGCGGGTGGCTTCGGCCGTGCTGAGGTTCTTGATCCCCTGGCGGGTCTTGAAGTGCCACTTCACGTAGACGCGTTCGCCGGCGTCGTTGATCAGGCTGTAGGTGTGGCTGCCGAAGCCGTCCATATGGCGGTAGCCGTCCGGGGTGCCGCGATCCGAGAACAGGATCGTTACCTGGTGCAGGCTTTCCGGCGCCTTGCTCAAGAAGTCGAACATCATGTTGGCCGACTTCAGGTTGGTCTGCGGATCGCGCTTCTGGGTGTGGATGAAGTCGGGGAACTTGATCGGATCCTTGAGGAAGAACACCGGGGTATTGTTGCCGACCAGGTCCCAGTTGCCTTCCTCGGTATAGAAGCGCAGAGCGAAACCGCGCGGGTCGCGTTCGGTGTCGGCGCTGCCTTTTTCGCCGCCCACGGTCGAAAAGCGCAGGAACACCGGGGTCGTCTTGCCTATCTCCGAGAACAATTTCGCCTTGGTAAAGGGGCGCAGGTCGTGGGTGACGGTGAAGCTGCCGTAGGCGCCCGAGCCCTTGGCGTGGACGACGCGCTCGGGAATGCGCTCGCGGTTGAAGTGCTGCAGCTTCTCGATCAGGTGGAAGTCCTGCAGCAGCAGCGGGCCGCGCGGGCCGGCGCTGAGCGAATTCTGGTCGTCGGCGACCGGGATGCCGGAAGCGGTGGTCAGGCGGGGTTGGCTCATCGGGAATCTCCTTGTGATTAATCAATAAGGAAATTCTATGGCTCAACGGTAAATTAATAAATTTAATTAATTAGATCGGTTCAATAGTTTTTTCCTTAGGCGTCGCCGGAAGCCGCGACGCCCGTCCTGGCGGGTGCCGCTTCCTCGTCCTCGCGCTTGTCGGAGCGGACCCCGGGCAGCCGGTCCACCGCGATCAGCTTCTCGGCTGCGGCATGCGAGGCCGCGAACACGCTGTCCGGCGAGAGCACCAGCTGGATGCCGGTGCTGCTGACTTCGTCGATGAGCCGGTCGAGCGCATCGATGCGCGAAGGGTCGGGGTTGACGCTGCGGATGTAGATCATGCGCACCGCGCCCGGACGGCGCCGCACGACCTCGGTATAGATCTCCGGATCCTGTTCGCCGCTGTCGCCGATCAGGACGAACTGCATGCCGGGATAGAAGTCCAGGATGCGCTCGATCTGCTCCAGCTTGTGGTTGCCGTGCTCGTTGATCTTGAGGACCTGGCGCACGCTCAGTTCGCGCAGCAGCAGCGGGCCGAGGGGGATGTCCTGCAGTTTCAGGAATTCCACCAGCGGTCCATACAGGTGCCAGGGGCTGCTCGAGACGTAGAACAGGGGATTGTCCTCGGCCCCGCCGGCGCCGTCGCGCAGGGCGCGGTAGAAGGCGGCGACGCCCTTGAACGGCTTGCGCGTGTGGTGGTTGGTGCGCGCCAGCATCAGGGCCATGTTCAGCTTGTTGGTGACGTTGGTCCACAGCACGGTGTCGTCGATGTCGCTGATGATGCCGAAGCGCGCCGTCGCGGCCGGCACCAGCACCTCGGCCACCGTGCGCAGGGGCTGGCCGTCGGGCTGGATATTGTCCGGGAATTCCAGCTCGATGGTATGGCGCCCGCCCGCCAGCGGCGTCGCGGCCTGGATATCGAAGGAAAAATAGCCGCCGCGGTCGGTACGCGCCTCATGGGTGGCGCCGCCGAAGTGCGCCAGCACCCGCGCATCGGCCACCTCGTCCGACTCGAGGCGCTGGTAGAAGGCGACCAGGTTGGCCCAGCCGCTGTCGGCGACGCTTTGCTCGCGAAAGCCGTATTCGTCCAGCAGCCGGCCCTTGAGCCAGATGCGGGTGGCGTTGCCGAAGCCGAGGTAGGGCACGGCCATCAGGGCGCGCCCCTGTTCGGGCGAGCGCAGGCGGCGCAGCACGCCGCTGGCGAGGGCGCCGGCGGTGCGCGCCAGGCGCCGGCGCAGCGGCGTGGTCGACACCACCGGTGCGTCGGCACGCTCCACCTTGTCGGTCGAGGTGGCCGAGCGCGGCGCGCCATGCTCGACCCAGACGCTCGCCATGTCGTTGCGGGTGAGGAGCAGGGCCTGCTGCACCTCCTGCGGCTTGGCCGGATTGACCGGGGTCGCCATCACGTGCACCGCGGTGCCGCTCTCGCGCAGGCGCGCGATGTCGTCTTCCGACAGCAGTCCCGGATTGAGGAAAAGACTGGCCCGGCCGAGGTCGACCCGGCGGGCGATGTCGTCGAAACCCGCCCTTGTCAGGACGAGGAAGGGCATGCTGCTCATGCGGATTCCTCTTTCGCCACCGGTTCGTTCTTGAAGATGCCGCGGATGTTGGTGACCATCAGCGCCGCCTGCAGCGCGATCAGCGCCCAGGCCTCGTCGTGGATGCCCCACACGATCCACAGGATGTTACTGACGATGAAGGTGCAGAAGCCGAAGACGCGGCGTCCGGCGCGTTGCGATCCGATCAGGTAGGCGGCGAGCAGGGTGACCAGCATCGCCGGCCACTGGAGGAAGTCGATGAATTCATCCATCCGTCAGGCCGCCTTCCTGCGGCGCGCGGGGGCCGTCGATGCTGCGCCGGTGGACTTGGCGGCGGCTTTTTTGGCAGCCGGCTTGGCCGCTGCTTTCGCGGCGGTCTTGCGCTTGGGGGCGGCGCCGCTGGCGGCCACGCGGTCGGTGCCGTGCGCGGCGGCCTTGCGCGCGCGCGGAGGCGACGCTTCCTCTTCGTCTTCCTCTTCGGCGGCGGGCCGGCGCTTCTTCGGCGGCGGCGGTTCGTCGTCGTCATCATCCTCGGCGGCGGCCGCCTTCCCGGGCTTCTTGCCCAGGCTGGCCTGCAGCAGCGAGACCAGGTCGATGACCTTGCCGGTCTCGCGCTTCGGTTCACTCGGCTCGGGCATGGTGATGGTCTTGGTCTGGTGCGCCTTGACCTTCTTCTCGATCAGGGCCAGCACGTCCTCGCGGTAGGTGTCGTGGTACTGCTCGGGCTCCCAGTCTTCGGCCATGCCCTGCACCAGGGCCATCGCCATCTTGAGTTCCTTGTCGGTGATGGCCGCCTTCTTGTCGCTGGCCGTCGGGATCTTGAGGTCGCCCGCGTCGCGGATCTCGTCGGCGTAGCGCAGGGTGTTCATGACGATGGTATCGCCCACGCACACCAGGGCCGCGAGGTGCTGCTTGACCCGGATGACGACGCGCGCGATGCCGATCTTGCCGGCCTTGCGCAGGGTTTCGCGCAGCAGCGCGTACACCTTGTCGCCGCCCTTGCCGGGCGCGAGGTAATAGGGCTGCTCGAAGTAGAGCAGCGAAACGTCTTCGGCGTCGACGAAGGCCAGGATGTCGATGGTCTGGGTGGCCTCGGGATTGGCGCGCCGCAGGTCCTCGTCCGAGAGCACCACGTATTCGCCGCTGGTGTACTCGTAGCCCTTGACGATGTCGTCCCAGGAGACTTCCTTGCCGTTGCCCTTGTTGTAGCGCTTGAAGCCGACCGGCGAGAAGTCGCGGCGGTCGAGCATGGTCAGGTCGAGCCCCTTGTTGTCGACCGCCGGATACATATCGACGGGGATGTGCACCAGCCCGAAGCTGATCGCACCCTTCCACATGCTGCGCGGCATGGCAGTCTCCTTGTCTGGTTATTCTTACTCGCCCACGACCCCGGTGATCGGCAGGACCACCCCGGTGATGTAGCCCGAGCATACCGGCGAGGCCAGGAACACATAGGCCGGCGACAGCTCTTCCGGCTGGGCGGCGCGCTTGAAGGTGGTGCTGGCGCCGAATTCCTTGATCTTCTCGGGCGACTGGTCGGCCGGATTCAGCGGGGTCCAGACCGGGCCAGGGGCGACGCAGTTGACCCGGATGCCCTGCTCGATCACGCTGGCCGCCAGCGACATCGTGAAGGCGTGGATCGCGCCCTTGGTGGCCGAATAGTCGAGCAGCTTGCCCGAGCCTTTCAGGCCGGTCACCGAGCCGGTGTTGATGATCGACGAACCCTGCTTGAGGTGGGGCAGGGCGGCGCGCGCCATGTGGAAATAGCCGTAGATATTGGTGCGGAAGGTCTCGTCGAGGCGTTCCTCCGTGATGTCGAGCAGGGAACCGGCATGCTCCTGGAAGGCGGCGTTGTTGACCAGCACGTCGAGGCGGCCGAATTCGGCGACCACCTTGTCGACCGCGTCCTTGCAGAAGGCGGCATCCTTGACGTCGCCGGCGATGGTGACGCAGCGGCGGCCTTCGGCCTCGATGCAGCGCTTGGTTTCCTCGGCGTCTTCGTGTTCGTTCAGGTACATCACCGCGACGTCGGCGCCTTCGCGCGCGAACAGTACCGCGACCGCGCGCCCGATGCCCGAGTCGGCGCCGGTGACGATGGCGGCCATGCCTTCCAGCTTGCCGCTGCCCTTGTACTGCTCGGCCATGAACTTCGGCTTCAGCGCCATCTCGGCTTCGATGCCGGGCTTGGCCAGGTGCTGCTCAGGCATCGGCGGCGCCGGCTGCGGGATCCCGGTCTGCACCGCCTCGCTGCTTTCCGCCTTCTGCATGCTGGCGTCCTTCTGGTCCTGGCGGCTCTGGATCGCCTTCTGCTTGTTCGCTACGTCATCCTGATGTGCCATTGCTAACTCCATGAACGTTCAATCGACCGGGAGAGTATCGATGCGGCACCGGCAAGCGACGGTGCGCTTCCACACACTCCAAGACAATTCTTCACTATCCGCTCGCGTGGCTATCTGGCAAACTTGTCATTGATTTTTAACAAACTGCTTGTCAGGAAATAAAAATGAAGGAAGGGATGCCTCCACAGGCAAGCACACAAGGCGCTCTGTCCGGCCTGTTCGTCAACCCGGCCGCGCAGCGCCGCAGCGACTTCCAGCGCGCCTGCGCCGGCCTGTTCGACGGGCTGCGCGTGGCCGACGGCGCCGAGCAGGCCGCCACGCTGCTGGCGCAGCAGCCGGCCCGCGTGCTGGTGCTCGACCTCGAGCGCTTCGAGATCGGCATCGACCTGCCGGCGCTGGGCCAGCTGATCGCGCAGCGCGCCGGCGCCCCGACCCTGGTCCTGTGCCCCTTCACCAATGCGCGCTGGCTGCCGGCGCTGATGGCCTACGGTCCCCTGTCCTATGTGATCACGCCGCTGGTCCCGGAACACCTGAGCGCCGCCGTGGCCGCGCGCCTGCGCGAAGGCTTCGCGCCGCCGCCCGCGGCCGGTCCGGTGGAAACCGAACTGGCGGCGCTGCTGGCGGTGCGCAGCGAAGCGCAGCAGGCGCTGGCCGAGGCCGACGACAGCATCCGCTTCGGCGAGCGCCTGTGCGTGGCCCTGCTGGGCTGGCCCGGCGTGACCCATGCCGCGATGTTCCAGCTGCACGACGGGACCGATCTGCGCCTGGAAGCGCAGCACGGCAAGGCCGGCCTCGACCTGGGGGCGCTGCTGGGGCGCGGCGAGCGCCTGCTGCAGTCGCCGCTGCGCCACGCCTTTCCCGGCTTGCTGGCGGCGGCCGGCGGCGAGACCGTGCTGCTCGACGACGTCGCCAAGGCCGGCGAAGCGGAGCTGGCGCAGGCGCTGGGCGCGCATGGCGTGCAGATGGTGCTCGGGCTGCCGATTCCGGCTGCCGGTCCGGGCGCCCCGCGTGGATCGCTATGCCTGCTGTTCGAGCATGGGCGTGCGTTCTCGCGCGCCCAGCTGGGCGTCTTCGACGACCTGGCGCAGCTGGCCGCCTTCGGCCTGCGCATGGCGGAACTGATGCGCGAAAGCGAAGAACTGCTCGGCCGCGTCACCCAGCTGGCGACCCTCGACGCGCTCACGGGCGTGGCCAACCGCCGCCATGGCGAATTCCTGCTGGAGCAGGAGATCCGGCGCGCACGCCGCTACCGCCTGCCGCTGGCCCTGATCGCCTTCGACATCGACCGCTTCCGCAACGTCAACGACGCCTACGGGCATCCGGTCGGCGACATGGCGCTGCGCGCGGTCACCGACACGGCGCGCGCACTGCTGCGCTCGAGCGACGTGCTGGTGCGTTCGGGCGGCGAGGAATTCCAGGTAATCGCGCCGCATACCAGCGCCATCGATGGCCTCAAGATGGCCGAGAAACTGCGCGCGGCCATCGAGCAGACCGAGATTCCGGGCTGCGACCACGTGACGGTCAGCCTCGGCGTGGCCCAGCTGGGCGAGACCGAGAACGGCGATTCGTTGATGGTGCGGGTCAACGCGGCGCTGGCGCGCGCCAAGCGGGCGGGGCGCAACTGCGTCGAGCTCGCCATGCAGTAGGTGGCATGATAGGCTAGCGGCTTTTCTGGCAGGCAATACCCTATGCTTCAGTGGCTGCAGCACTACCGGCGCGCGATGCTGCCGGGCGACATCAGCGCCGGCATCGTCGTCGCGATGATGATGATCCCGCAAGGCATGGCCTACGCCCTGGTGGCCGGCCTGCCGCCGGTCGCCGGGATCTACGCCAGTATCGTGCCGCCGCTGCTGTACGCCCTGTTCGGTACCAGCAGCACCCAGTCGATCGGCCCGATGGCGATCATTTCGCTGATGACGGCATCGAGCCTGGCGCCCCTCGCCGCCCCGGGCAGTGCGCTGTACGGGGTGCTGGCGGCCCAGCTGGCGCTGCTCTCGGGCGCCGTGCTGCTGGCCTGCGGCTTGCTGCGCATCGGCTTCCTCGCCAACTTCTTTTCCCGCCCCGTGATGAGCGGCTTCACCATCGGCTCGGCGATCCTGATCGCCTGGGGCCAGCTGCGCCCGCTGCTCGGCGCGATGCCGCCCGCCGTGCACTGGCCGAGCGCGGTGCTGGGCCTGGGCGCGCTGGCCCTGCTGGTGTGGGCGCGCCACTTCATGGCCGCTACGCTGGCGCGCCTCGGCCTGTGGCCGGTGGCGGCCGACATCGGCGCCAAGCTGGCCCCGATGCTGGTGGTGATCGGCGCCACCGCGCTGGTGGCCGCACTCGGGCTGGACGCGCAGGGCGTGGCCGTCACCGGCGCCGTGCCGGCCGGGCTGCCTGGACTGAACCTCGCCACCTCCGGCGCACATTGGCAGGCGCTGCTGCAGCCGGCGCTCCTGATCGGCTTCATGATCTTCCTGATCAGCATGTCGGGCGCGCAGGCGCTGGCGCTCAAGCGCGGCGAAAAGCTGGGCAGCAACCGCGAACTCGTGGGCCTGGGCGCGGCCAACCTCGGCAGCGCCCTGAGCGGCGGCTTCCCGGTCACCGGCAGCATCTCGCGCTCGGCGGTGAACTTCGCGGCCGGCGCCAACACCCAGCTGGCCAGCATCATCACGGCCGGCCTGCTGGCCGTGGCCCTGGTGGCGCCCACCGGCTGGCTGGCGCTGCTGCCCTTGCCGGTGCTGGCGGCCACGATCATCGTCGCGGTGCTGGGCATGCTCGACCTGTCGCTGCTCCACACCGCCTGGCGCTACGACCGCGCCGACGCCGCGGCGCTGCTGGCCACCGGCGCCGGCGTGCTGGTGCTGGGTGTCGAGGCGGGCGTGGTGGTCGGTCTGGCGCTGTCGATAGGGGCGCTGATCTGGCGCGCCAGCCGCCCGCACATCGCGGTGCTGGGCCGCATCGCCGGCAGCGAGCACTTCCGCAACGTCGACCGCTATTCGGCCGAGACGGCGCCGGGCCTGCTGATGCTGCGCGTGGATGCCGGCCTGTTCTTCGGAAACGTCGAGGCGGTGAACGAACGCATCGAGGACGAACTGGCGGCCCGTGCCGGTACCCGCCACCTGGTGCTGGTGCTGTCGGCGGTGAATGCGATCGATACCTCGGCCCTGTTCGGGCTCGGCGAGCTGAATACCTCGCTGCGCCAGCGTGGCGTGCTGCTGCACCTGGCCGAGGTGAAGGGGCCGGTGATGGACCGGCTCAAGCAAAGTACCCTGCTGCAAGCGCTCAACGGGCGCCTGTTCCTGAGCGCCGCTATGGCCTGGGACGAACTGGCCGTGCGGCACGACAGTGCCTGAATCCCAAGCTTGTATTGACGCCAGGTAATTGGGCAATTAGGATGGGTTCGGCGCAAAACTAATATGACGCGCGACCGGCCGGTGGCCGCGATCGCACGCGCCGAATCAAAAGGGTAGGGATGACCCGACAACAGACGCCGGCGGCCCGTGTCGCCGTTCGCAGCACAGCTGCGGCCCTTGCGCTTGCCGCGCTCGCAGCCGTCGAGGTCCATGCGGCCGAGATCAAGGCCAGCGGCCGCCTGTTGGCGGGCAATATCTACCGGGTCCAGGAGCGCGACCCCCATCTGCTCACCAGTGTGAATGCCGGCGCATCCGGCCTGTCCGGCCTGGGCGGCGGCGGCAATGCGGACGACGCCAACCTCAACTACGCCAGGGGCGAGGCGGCCTCGCGCGCCATCCGGGCCGTGGTGGAGCTTGCGGCGGTGGAAGGCAACTGGTCGGGCCTGGTACGCGCGAAGGCCTGGCATGATGCCGGTCTCGCGCGCGACGGCCGGCCCTGGGGCAACGTTGCGAACAGCTATGCCGCGGGCGCGCCGCTGTCGGACAGCGGTGCCCCGCGCCTGTCGCGCTTCTCCGGCATCGCGCTGCTCGACGCCTGGGTGCAGGGCAAGGCCACGCTGGCGGGCATGCCGGTGCTCGGGCGCGCCGGACAGCAAACCCTGGCCTGGGGCGAGCGCTCGATGACGCCGGGCGGCCTCGAGTCGCTCAACCCGCGCGACCTGGCTGGCCTGCACCGGGCGGCGCCGGTGGCGGCCGAGACGATGCTGCCGCGGCCGATGCTGTTCGGACGCATCGAGCCCCGCATCGGCCTGCGCTCCGGCGTGGCGTTCGAGGCTTACTACCAGACCGGCTTCCGTCCTTCGGCACTCGACGTCTGCGGCACGCTATGGTCGATGAGCGACTACCTGGTGGACGGCTGCGACCGGGTGATGAGCGGCCAGCCGATGCTCAGCGACCGCGCGCGCATCCCCCTCGGCGCCTACCTGAAGCGGCTGCCGACACCGAAGCCGGAGACAAAGGAGTTCGGCGTCGGCGCCACCTGGCGGATCGATGAAGCCAGCGAGTTCGGCCTGTATCACGCGCGCTACAACGCGCGTACCGCGCTGCCGGGCCTGCGCCGTTCGACCCGGCCCGGCGGTCCGGCGCTGATCCCCGGCGATCCGGATGGGCGCAACATGGCCTATTTCACCGAGTACGCCGAAGGCCTGCGCATCACGGCGGCGACCTTCTCGCACAAGCGTGCCCGCACCAGCATGCACGGCGAAGCCTCGTACCGGCCCGCAGTGCCCTTCATGCTGGCGCCGGGCGACGTGCTGCCGCCCTTCATGAGCGCGACCACGCCCTCGCTGCTGCGCGCGCGCGCCGATGCGGTGGCACCGGGCGACATTTTCCATGGCTACGACCTGTATGCGGTCTGGCAGGCGCAGGCCGGCGTACGCCACGAATGGATGCTGGCGGGGCTGGGACTGGCGGCCGGCGCGGAAGTGGTCGGCAAGCACACCCGGGGCCTGCCGGATCCGGCAAGTCTGCGCTACGGCCGCGCCGACATCTTCGGCGTCGGCGCGGTCAACGGAAGCTGTGCGGTGAATACCGCCGATGCGGCGCGCCAGTGCAGCCTGCGCGGGTATGCGACGCCGAACGCCTGGGGCTACCGGCTGCACCTGGACCTGCGGCTGCCGAAGCTGGCGCCGCAGCTGGCGGGCAGCGCCAGCCTGCTGTTCGTGCACGACGTGAAAGGCTGGTCGGGAGACCTGCTGCTGAACGAAGGTCGCAAGTCCGCCAACCTGGCGCTGCGCTTCGAGTACCGCCAGCGCTACCTGGCGGAGCTGGGCTACCAGCCGTCCTGGGGTGGGGATTACCATGCGGCGGCCGACCGGGATACTGCCTCGGTGGCGCTGGGCCTGAAATTCTGAGCTGCGCCGGGGCCGGGGCCCCCGATCAGGCGCGGCGGCGTTGCGGCTCGGCCGGGTCGCGCGGCGGCGCCAGCTTGATCGGCGCGGCCTGGTCCGGATAAAGCGCCTGGCGCCCCTCGTAGACCGCCGCGATGGCGGCCATGTCTTGCTCGGTGTCGCCGCTCAGGGTGAGGGTGTGGACCACGCTCAGTACCTTGGCGCGGTAGTCGATGTAGACCAGCAGCAGCGGCACCCTGGCGGTGGTGGCCAGGTGGTAGAAACCGCTTTTCCAGTGCGGGCGGTAGCTGCGCGTTCCTTCCGGCGTGATGCCGATCCAGCACCAGGGCGAGGCGAGCATGTTCTGGGCCAGCTGGCGGGTCGCGCCCATCGAGGCGCGGCGGTCGACGGCGATGCCGCCCCAGTAGCGCATGATGGCGCCCATCGGGCCGCGGAACAGCGAATCCTTGGCGAGCCAGCTGAACTTCAGGCCGATCGCCCACTTGCCCAGCAGGCCAACCAGGAAGTCCCAGTTCGAGGTGTGCGGATAGACGACGGCGATTCCATGCGGTCCCGGCAAGGGTTTGAAGTGCACTTGCCAGCCGGCCAGATTCAGCAGGCGAAGCGCAGTGCGCTGGCCCCAGGTGGGAAGTGCCGCGGGACGCAGCAGGTGTTCGCTCATCGATTCTCCGTCGCTGTACAAAATCTTATTTTGCGGCAGCTAATATTTGCCGCCGGAAAATAAGCGAGGAATTCTATAGCGAGCCGCAGCGGGGAACAAGGGAAAAAGCTGGCGCCGGACATGAGCTGTGGTTATGATGCCGCTAATTTTTCAGCAATATTGACGAGCATTCAACACATGGATATCACGATTTACCATAACCCGCGCTGCGGGACCTCGCGCAACACCCTGGCGGCGATCCGTGAGAAAGGCGTGGAGCCGCAGGTAGTGGAGTACCTGGCGACGCCGCCTTCACGTGAACAGCTGCGGGCGATGATCGCCGCCTCCGGACTGACGGTGCGCGAGGCGGTGCGCAGCAAGGAAGCCCTGTTCGGCGAACTCGGGCTGGACCAGCCGGGCGTCGACGACCAGGCCCTGCTCGATGCCATGGCCGCGCATCCGGTCCTGATCAACCGGCCCTTCGTCGTCACGCCGAAGGGCGTGCGCCTGTGCCGGCCGTTCGAACTGGTGCACGAAATCCTCTGAGCCGCAGCTTCCTACTGTGCCCCCGGCGAGGGCACGCCCGCGGGTTCGGATTCGGTATAGGGCACGGCGCCGATGTCGATCTGCCTGCGCGGACGCAGGGCCACCGCGTCGCCGGCGCCGGGCGCCATGCCCTTGCCGATGGCCGGCGAGCCCGGCTGGAGCCGGAAGTCGGGCGTGGTGAGCGTCCGGCTGTAGTCGGCGAACAGCGGCGCGGCGGTGACAGTGCCGCTATGCTGGCGCCCGGCCGACAGCTTCCAGTCGCCGCCCGCGTTCTGGAACACGAGGTTGTTGCGGTAGCTGATGTTGGCGCCGGTCGCCCCCTGTTCGAGGATGCCGTGGCCGTTGTCGTAGACGATGTTGTTGGCCGTGTGCGTGTGGTCGTTCGGCCCCTTGCTGTGATAGAAGTCGCCGCCCCCGACCACGATGCCGGTGCCGCAGCCGACCACGGTGTTGCCGCGGATCGTCACGTGGCTGGCGTCGTGCCACAGGTGGATGCCGGCGCCCGAGGCGCGGTAGATGATGTTGTCGCGCACGCTCGCTGTGGTGCTGACGTAGATGCCGTGCATGTAGCGGCATTCGGGCGGGCCGATGTCGTGCACGTGGTTGCCGACCACCTCGGCGTCGTTGCCCTTGTAGTAGCTGTCGATGCCGATGCCGGCGCCGCCCTTGGCCTCGCAGGGCACGTCGTTGCCGACGTGGTGGATGTGGTTGTGGTGGATGCCGTTGTGCGAGCCGCCGTTGTAGATGCCGCTCAGCCACTTCATGCCGCTCTGGTACTGGCTGCCGTCGATGTCGAAGCCGATGATGTCGAGGTAATTGGCGCGGTTGTCCCAGGCCGCCGGCTGGCGCGAATCGAGCGGCGGCACCAGCCGCGCGGCGCCGCGTTCGATCGATTCGAACACGATGCGCGCCTCCGCGGTGCCGTGCGTATTGGTGCGCACACCGCCGAAATAGGTGCCCGGGGCGACGTGCACCGTGGTGCCGGGCGTAACGGCCTGGGCGGCGCGGGTGAGCGTGCGGAAGGGCTCGTCGCGGGTGCCGGGATTGCTGTCCGAGCCGGACGGCGACACGTACAGGTGCGTGCGCACCAGTTCGGGGATGACGAGGTCTTCCTGCCCCGGCTCGCGCAGGCGGCAGCCCGACAGCAGCATGGCAAGGAGCAGCGCTGGAAACAGTGCATGCTTGGCGGACCGGACGACGGTGAACGGGTAGTGGCGCATCTTTCCCTCGCGGCAGCGAACGTGAAAGGCCAGTTTGACCCGGCATAAGCGGGAAGGGGGCCGGTTGCCTCAAATGTGTACTTTGAGGGTGCGCAACACGCGGCGCAGCCGCCTGTTATGCCGCCTGCGCCACCGCCGGCATATACGTGTCGATGAACTCGGCAGGCATGCGGCGCGGACGGCCGCTGCTGATCTCGATGCAGACCAGGTCCCAGCGCCCGCGCAGCACGGTGGCGCCGTCGCTGTCGCGCACCAGCTGGAAGCGCCGTTCCATCGCCAGCTTGCCGTCGCCCCCCACCAGCCAGGTGGCCAGGGTCAGGGCCTCGCCCAGCAAGGTGGGCAGCAGGTAGTCGTACTCGCCGCGCCGGATCGCCATCGCACGGTCGAGCCGGCGGTAATCGTCCAGCGTCAGGCCCAGGCGTTCCGAATGCGCCCAGCCGGCCTGCTCGCACCAGCGCACGTAAACGGCATTGTTGGTGTGGTTCAGGCCGTCGATGTCGCCGGCTTCCGGGGTGACGGGCAGGGTGAAGGGTTGCGGGTAATCCCAGTCCAATGTGGCCTCGACGCAATAAGGAAACCGCCATTGTACGGCCCGCCGCACGGGGTGCTGTCTTGACGCCTCAGCCGTCCCAGTCGAGCTCCACCAGCAGCGCCTGGTGGTCGGAGCCTTGCTCGCTCGCATCCACCCGTACGCGCCGGACGTGCCCGGCCAGGTCGGCGCTGGCGAACACGTAGTCGAAGGTGAAGGGGGCGGAGGCGTCCGGGTTGGGGTCGTGCAGGCCGACGGTCGGGGCGTGGCGCCGGCCCGGCTGGGCCAGCTGCCAGCAGTCGCGCCAGGGCTGGACGCCGTCGCCGAAGGGCGCCAGCAGGCGCTGGTGTTCGGGCGAGCCCGGCAGCATGTTGAAGTCGCCTGCGAGCAGCGCCGGCATGGCGCGCGGTGGCACGGCGAAAGGACCATGGCCCGGCGCCGGCGGACAGCAGGCGTGCAGGCTGGCTTCGCGGTGCAGTTCGCGCAGGCGCTCGACCTGGGCCATGCGCTGGCGCTGCGAAAAATACTCGAGGTGGACGGCCATGACGCGCAGCGGGCCGCCGGGCGCGGCCACGGTCAGCTCGAGGCCCGTGCGCGGCATGCTCATGACCTCCGGCTCGGCGGGCCAGGGCAGGGAGTGGCGCAGCGCCTGCAGCACCGGATGGCGCGAGAATGCCATCATGCCGAAGCGGCGGCGCGCACCCGCCTTGCCGTCCGCCGCCCCGGTATCGCAGGCGAGGGCCGCGAATCCGGCATAGCCCGGCAGGCGCTCGCGCAGCATGGCGAACTGGTCTTCGCCGCCCGCGGTGTAGCCGCTTGAAACTTCTTGGATACAAAGCATATCAAAACTGCAAAAGCGGTCGAGGCATGCGATGATGCGGTCGAGGTCGGTCTTGCCGTCCGGGCTGCGGCCGGCCTGGATATTCCAGGTAACGAGCTTGAACATGGAAGGTCCTTTCTGTGGACCTTCAGGCTAGCGCGCGGCCCGGGCGGGCCGTTTGAACAAGGTCAGGCGTGCAGGAGAACCCGTCCGCCGCCAGTACGGGAGTGCAATGTTTACGATGATCCTGCTGCTCTATCTGCAGCAGCACCGTGATGTCATGCTCGAGAGCACGAGCCTGCGCGGAACTTACAAGACGAAGAAAGCCTGCGAGGCTGCTGCCGTGCGTGCGCGCGGACCCTTGCCGACGCCGCAGGGCTATGCGGCTGCCTGGCATGACGCGATGTGCATTCCGATCAACCGCAACGTGATCGTCAACGAGGGCAAGCCGGTCAACCTGGGCAAGCTGCTGCAGGGCCGGCCGCCGGTGGTGTGCGAGGGCACCGGGGCCTGGCGCCGGGTGGCGGAGCTGTGCGCGCCGCCGTCGGCGCCGCCGGGCGGCAAATGACTCAGGTCCTTGCTGCCGGATAGACGCGCCGCCGCAGGAAGCCGAGGCCGGCAGCGCCGATGGCAAGCAGCGCGATGCCGCCCGGCTCCGGAACCGCCGTAAAGAAGCCGCGGATCTCGCCGCCCCCGAAGGCGGTGGTGTGGATATTGAAGTAGGCGCGCTCGGAGGCCAGTCCGGCAAGGAAGGCCGCCCGGGCCCCTGCAACCGTGCCGCCGTTGGCGGTGATGAATCCGGGATTGTAGGTCGCGGCTTCGGTCAGGCTGAGGAGGCGCTGATAGCTGCCCGATGTGGTGCCGACGGGGAAGTCCGGGAAGGTCGGCACGACGGTGGCGGGCGAGGCGGTGCCGGTCAGGGGAAGCGCGGTGCAGCAGTGGATATGGGCGATCGTCGTGGTGCCGGTCAGCCCGGTCCAGTTCACCAGGACCGCCATCGTACCGGCGACGTCGTCGATGAGCAGGCTTGCCGTGCCGATGCCCGGTGAGTCGTTACGTGGCGACTCCTTGGGGCCGGTCATGGTCGTGGTGAAGGTGAGGATGGCTGCCTGCGCCGCAACATTGGCGAACAGAAGCAGGAAAGTGCAGAAGCTCAGAACGATACGTTTCATGGCTACTCCTTTCAAAAGGTATAGCTGAGCTGAAGCATAAACCGTGCCCTTGCGGCTGTACGCAGGAGAGACGGAGCGCGTGCCAGCCGATGCCGCAGCAAGGTGTAAATACTTCCGACACCTGCCTGACATGCAGCTCCACAACTAATCACCCTTCCAGTCGGCATGGCTGGGACAGCGGATCGCACCAGCGCTGCCTCCGCCTCCCTGCGTGTCGAACATCGTTGCCCCGCCACCCTCGGCGCCGCCGATGCGCGGCTTGACGCCGCCGCCAGTGCGGCACCAGACCTTGCCTCCCTGGCGGAAGCGGTAGATCACCTGGCCGTCCGGTGCAGTGTAGCTGTCGCTGGTCAGGCTTCGGCTGCTGTCCTTGTGGGCGCCCGCGAGGGCCTCCCGCAAGCGCGCGATCGGCGTGTCGGCCACCTCGGGCACGCCCGATTTCCCCTTGCGCAGTTCGCGGTCGATGAGTACGGCGTCGCGCCTGGCGCGGCCGACCATCGCGTCCAGTGCCGATTCCGCCGGCGCGGGCGCTGCGGTAATGGCGAAAGGATCGGCGACGCTTGCCGGGGATTCCGGCGCGGGAGCGGCCGGTTCCGGCTCACGGGCCGCGGCCGCCGGCCTGCTGTCGGCGCGCGTATCGCGTGTGTTTGGCGTGGGGCGAGGAAGCGGCGGCGCCGGCGGCGGCACGGGGACCAGCTCGATCACCCGTTCCCCGCGGGATTCCTGGGGCGGCGGATGCGCGATCCGCCAGCTCCAGGCCAGCAGCAGGTGGACGCCCAGCGTGGCCAGCAAGGGCCAGCCGCGGCTGACAGCCGGGCGGCGCGGGAATGCCGCCTGCACCGGGTGTTACGACTTCGCCGTCATGACCTTCTTGATCGCCACGCAGCGCTGGTCTTCCTGCAGCGTGTCGAGCAGCGAGCGGCGGGTGCCGGCCGACAGTTCCTTCATGGTGTCGGCGGCGCGCTGCAGGCGCTGCACGCTGCTTGGGGTGCAGCTGGCCGGGATCATCGTGCCGGCGTAGCTGCGCATGAAGACCGGGCCGGCCGCCTTGTCGATCGCCGGCAGCTTCGCCAGGCGCTCGGCTGCGGTCTGCTCGGCCAGCTTGTGCTGCTCGACCGGATACATGCTGCCCATCGCGGTGCGGATGCGCGAGAACGGCAGCTTGGTCTTCAGGTCTTCGACGGTGCTCATCCACTCGGCCTTGACCTTCGGATCCGGACGGACAACGGTCGCGGCCAGCGCGGCGCCCTGGCCGGTGTCGGACTTGTCGCGCGCCTGCTCGGCCTCGAGCAGGGCAGCCGCGCCCGGATAGTTGAAGCGGTTCAGGCGATTGATGATGGCCCAGCGCTGGTCCTGGCCGATGTTCAGGCCTTCGGTGCCGCGTCCATCGAGCATGCCGGCCAGGCGTGCCAGCGCTTCCGGGCTGTTCGCCATGCCCATATAGGTGCCGAACCAGCGGCGCTGGAAGTTGGCGTTGCCCTTGTGGGCGACGACGCCGTTCCAAGCCATCTCTTCCAGCTTCTTCCTGGTCCCGTTCGCGTAAGCGTTGTCCAGACCCATCGCGTCGAGGTAGTACTTCGACGAGCCGACCTTGCCCAGCACGTCGCCCAGCAGGGTGTAATCCTTCTCCTGCGGCGCGTTGGCCAGGGCCACGTCGATGAATTCATTCAGCGGCAGCTTGGCGTCGCGCACGCCGTCCCACAGGGCTTGCCACAGCATGGCGCGCAGCAGCGGGTCTTCCACGCCGCTCAGGGTAGTGCGGGCGGTCTCGAAGGAGCGCTTGTCGAGGTTGACCTTCACGAAGCCCCAGTCCTCGTAGTTCGGATAGACCAGGTCGGGGCAGGCCGTGCCGACCATGCCCGGCACCTTCGTGGTGGCGCCCTTGTAGGTGACCGGCACGTTCTTGGCCAGCACCAGCTTGCCGTTCTCCAGCTTGAAGGCGCCTACCTGGACGCGCTGCTCGCGCAGGGTCGGCAGGGTCTTGCTCGGCGCGGTCTGCGCCAGCGAGAAGGCCTTGATCTTGCCGTTCGAGCAGCTGTAGTTGGCGGTGATGGTGTTCACGCCGGCCTGGTACAGCCAGTCCCTGGTCCACTTGCTTAAATCGCGGCCGGCGGCCTCGCCCAGGCTGCCGATGAAGTCTTCCAGCTTTGCGTTCTGCCACGAGTACTTGACCAGGTAGTTGTGCACGCCCTGGCGGAACACTTCCTCGCCCAGCATGTGGCGCAGCTGCTTCAGGGTCGAGGCGCCCTTCGAGTAGGTGATCGCGTCGATGTTGTCGAAGGCGTTGGCCGACGACGGCACCGGCACCTCGATCGGGTGGGTCGAGACTTTCTGGTCCTGGTTGTAGGCGCCCTGCTTGTCCTGCTGGTAGAAGGACTGCCAGGCGTCCTTGAACTCGGTGGCTTCGGCGGTGGCCAGGGTCGCCATGAAGGAGGCGAAGCTCTCGTTCAGCCACAGGCCGTTCCACCACTTCATGGTGACCAGGTCGCCGAACCACTGGTGCGCCATCTCGTGCATGATGACCTCGGCCAGGCTGGCTTTCTGCGCCGGCGTCATCTCGGACTTGTACAGGAAGCCGCCTTCGGCGAAGGTAATCGCGGCGGCGTTCTCCATGGCGCCGTACAGGAAGTCGGGCACCAGCAGCTGGTCGTATTTCTCGAACTGGTAAGGGATGCCGAAGTAATTGTCGAAGAACTCCAGGCCGCTCCTGGTGTAGCGGAACCAGTCGTTCGGCGTCACCTGCTTGGCGACGGACTGGCGCGCGAACAGGCGCATCGGGTACTTGCCGCTCTTGTCTTCCCAGACCTGGTAGGGGCCGGCGTGCAGCGAGAAGTTATACGGGCTGAGGCTCTTGGTCTTCGGGAAGGTCCAGCGCTTGCCGCCGGCGGCGTCGGCGACAGCCGACTCGCGGGTCGCGGTGATCACGTGCCAGTCGCCTGGTGCGTTGACGGTGACGGTGTAGGTGGCACGCAGGTCGGGCTGGTCGAACACGGCGAACATCTGGTGCGCGGCGGCCGGCTCGAAATGCGAATACGTATAGACCCGGTTATCGACCGGATCGACCATGCGGTGCAGGCCTTCGCCATTGGTGCTGTGCAGGCGCTCGTAACTGATGGTGACGGTGTTGCGGCCCTTGACCAGGTCTTCCGGTGCGAGGGTGATGAACCAGTTGTTATAGCGCGTGGCGACCTGCTTGCCATTGACGGTGACCGATTTCACGGTCGCCTTGTCCAGGTCGATGGTCAGGGCCGAGTCGGTGTCCTTGAGGTCGAAGCTGGCCGTGGTGGTGCCGGCGAAGCTCTCCTTGCCGGTTAGCGTGAAATCGAGCACGTAGTCCACGTTCGACACGCGCGCCGAACGCGCCATCGCGTCGGCTTCCGACAGGTAGGCGTTCTCGGCGCGGGCAGGGGCCGGGGCAGCATTGGCGGTGTTGAAGGCGAAGGCGGAAGCGATGGCGAGGGCCATCACGCGGGGGGCGAAGTGTTTCAACGTGGTCTCCTGGGACAGCGCAGGCTTGGTGCGCGGAAAAATAATCGCGCAAGAATAGCATGAGCGGAGTGCCGTTTACACCACATACATATACGATTGCGGGGCGTATGTACGGGCGAAAGGAGAGGGTGGTGGTGTGCGGAGAACTTGGGTTCCGGCCTTCGCCGGAACGACGGTTTTGGAGCTAACATCGAGAAGGACTGTGCAATTCTGCCACTGGCCTAAAGACCGTCATCCCGGCGAAGGCCGGGATCCAAGTTGCTAGCGTTTAGTTGGCTTAACCAAGCGTCGGATAGTCGATATACCCCTCCGCCCCCGGTGCATAGAACAGCTCCGGCTTCGGCTGGTTCAGCGGCGCATCTTCCTTCAGGCGCTTCGGCAGGTCCGGATTGGCGATGAACCACACCCCGAAGGCCACCGCATCGGCTTCGCCCGAGGCGATCAGGGCTTGCGCGCTTTCCTTGGTCAGCTTCTCGTTGGCGATGTACACGCCGCCGAATTCCTTCTTCAGGTAGGCGCGCAGGCTGTCGTCGCCGATGGCTTCGCGGGCGCAGATGAAGGCGATGCCGCGCTTGCCGAGTTCGCGTGCGACGTAGCCGAAGGTCTCACGGGGATTCGCATCGCCCATGTCATGCGAGTCGCGGCGCGGCGCCAGGTGCATGCCGACGCGCTCGGCGCCCCATACCTCGATGCAGGCGTCGGTCACTTCCAGCATCAGGCGGGCGCGGTTCTCGACCGGGCCGCCGTACTGGTCCTTGCGCTGGTTGGTCGAATCCTGCAGGAACTGGTCGAGCAGGTAGCCGTTGGCGCCGTGGATCTCGACGCCGTCGAAGCCGGCCTTCTTCGCGTTCTCGGCGCCCTTGCGGTAGGCGGCGACGATCTCGGGGATCTCGGACAGCTCGAGCGCGCGCGGCGTGGTGTAGTCGCGCTTCGGGCGCACCAGGCTGACGTGGCCCTTCGGCGCGATGCTGGACGGCGCCACCGGCAGCTGGCCGTCGAGGAACACCGGATCCGAGATGCGGCCCACGTGCCACAGCTGCAGGACGATGCGCCCGCCCGCCTTGTGCACGGCCTCGGTGACGATCTTCCAGCCTTCCACCTGCTCGTCCGACCAGATGCCCGGGGTGTCGGCATAGCCCACGCCCATCGGCGTCACGGCGGTCGCTTCCGACAGGATCAGGCCGGCCGAGGCGCGCTGCACGTAGTATTCGGCCATCATCGCATTCGGCACGCGGCCCGGGCCGACGGCGCGCGAACGGGTCAGCGGCGCCATGATGATGCGGTTCGGCAGTTCGAGTGCGCCCAGCTTGATCGGGTCAAACATGCTCGTCATGGTGGTCATTGTGTACTCCTAAAGTCCGTCGTTCAGTTGGTCGAGGAAGGCCTGGATGACTTCCTCGTTTCGCTGGAAGAAGATGAACTGTCCGACGCGCCGCGTATGCACCAGCCCCGCCTTGTGCAGGGTCGCCAGGTGGGCCGACACGGTCGATTGCGACAGGCCGGTGCGCTGGTCGATCAGCTTGCAGCACACGCCCAGGTCGAGCGGGTGCTCCTGCTCGGCGAAATGCTGGTGCGGATCCTTCAGCCAGTGCAGGATCTGGCGCCGTACTGGGTTGGCCAGGGCCTTGTGGATCGCGTCGATGTCCATATGCTCTTCCTTGTATCGGGTTCTTTCGATCCGAATATCGTCATCTTACGATATGTTCGGAAATCCTGCTGGCGACGCCATCGCTTCTAGCGATGGCGCCGTGATCGGTGCTTACTCGCGGCCGAAGCTCGGGTTCGGGCGGGTCAGGTAATACCACTCCGAGTTGGCATTCGCCTTCGCGTCCGGGAACAGGATGCGGCCGCTGAACTCGGCCACCACCTTGCTGCCGTCGGCGCGCACGCCGACCTCGTCGCCTTCCTGCACCGGGTCGAAGCTTGCCCAGGCGCGCTTGAACTGGTCGTCGGCATGCAGCTTGTCGTGCACCACGACCATCGACAGCGCTTCCATCTCCTCGAAGGGCACCGGTTCCGGGTCCGGGGCCGCGATCAGCTTCAGGTGGGCCAGCGTGTTCATGATGGCGCGGTAGGCCACCTCGGGCGCCGCCGGGTCCACGTGCTGGCCGCACTCCAGGGTCAGCGCATAGCCGCCGGTGGTGCGCATGTACTCGGTGGTGCCGACGCCGTAGCGCAGCACGGTTTCCAGTTCGTCGGCATTGCGGCTGCGGCGCTTGACGCCGTCGCCGTAGGCCGCCAGCCAGCCGTCCACGAAGCGCTTCACGCCCAGGCGGCGCGCCCAGGCGCGTTCCTTCTCCGCATGCTGGAAGGGCTGCAGCGGGCCGTCGTTGTTCAGCGGGCCGACCATCACGAAAGGCTGGCCGCCGACCGCATTGAAGGAGTGCAGGTCGAGCAGCACCTCGTGTTGGGCGAGCAGGGGGCAGAGCCAGTTGGCGATCTGGTCCTCGAAGTCCTGCGGGTCGTCCTTGGGAAACAGGTTGCGGTTCAGGTTGCGGTCGCCGTTGCGGGTGTTCTGCTCGTAGGCCTTCGGGTTCACCACCGGCACGAAGGTGACGCTGCCGGCCGTGATCCGCAGCGTGCCGCTGTCGAGTTCTTCCATCACGCGGCGGATCGCGATGGTGCCGCAGACTTCGTTGCCATGGGTCGCGCCCATGATGATGACGCGCGGGCCGGCCTGCAGGCCGGTGTAGTTGACGGACTTGAATTGGTACTTGCTCGGGGAAGTCATTGCGGTGGCGATCCGGGGAATAAAAGGTGCCGATATTTTATCGGACATTTCGGGAGAGCCCATGGCATCATTCGCCATTTACTCACTGCGCTGACCAGCATGTCCCCTGCAAGCATCCGCGTCCATGGCCTCGATACCCTGCGCGCAGTCGCCGTCACCCTGGTGGTGCTGCACCATTACGTGCTGTTCGTGAGCGACGCGCCGACCTTCGGCTGGGTGGGCCAGGTCGGCTGGGTCGGCGTCGACCTGTTCTTCGCGCTGTCGGGCTACCTGATCGGCAACCAGATCTTCGCCGCAATGAAGAGTCCGGGCGGCTTCTCCCTGAAGCACTTCTACGCGCGGCGCCTGCTGCGCACGCTGCCGAACTACTGGGTGGTGCTGGCCCTGTACTTCCTGTGGCCTGCCTTCCGCGGCGATGCTCCCTTGCTGCCGCTGTGGGAGTACGCGAGCTTCATCCAGAACTTCGCGCTGGAGCCGGGCAGCGCCTTCTCGCACAGCTGGTCGCTGGCGATCGAGGAGCAGTTCTACATGTTGCTGCCGGCAGTGGCGCTGCTCGGCGCCCTGTTCGGGGGATCCCTGCGGCTGGCCTGGACGGGCATCGCGCTGGCCTTCGTCGCCGGCGTGCTGCTCCGCGCCGGGCTGTGGCAGGAGATGAATGGGCAGAACTATAAGCTTTACTTCTATTTCAAGTACATTTATTACTCGAGCTTATGCAGGTACGACGAGCTGCTGGCCGGGGTGGCGCTGGCGCTGCTGCGCAACCACCATCCGCGCATCTGGGGACAGCTGACCCGGCGCGGCAACCTGATGGCCTGCCTCGGCTTGCTCGTAACGGCGGTCGCATTCTGGTTCTTCGTCGACGACCGCTACGGCTTCGGCATCACCGTGTTCGGCTTCCCCGCCATGGCGCTCGGCTTCTCGCTGCTGATCGTGGCCGCCGTGGCGGAAGGCGCGCTGCTGCGCAGCCTGCGCGTGCCCGGCGCGGGGCCATTGGCGCTGTGGTCCTACGCCATCTACCTGCTGCACAAGCCGCTGTGCGTGCTGGCCGCGAAGTGGATGAAGGCGCAGGGCTTCGGCGCCGAGCATCCGCTGACGATCGCGGCGCTGCTGGCGCTGTCGGTGCTGAGCGGCTGGCTGCTGTTCAAACTGGTGGAGACGCCCTTCATGCTGCTGCGCGAGCGCTATGTGCCGAGCAATGCGGCGCGTCCGGCGCTGCTCAGGCCCGCGCCTCGATGACGCCGAAGGCGGCCGGCGCATCCGCCAGGAAGGCGAGGATGGCATTCGCCTGCACGTGCGGCTCGTAGCCGGAAGTATCGCGGATGGCCTGGCGCAGGCCGGGCACGGTTTCCACCGTATGCGGGCTGCGGTAGGCCGCGACCAGCAGCTGGGCCAGGTCGCCCGGGGCGCCTTGTCCGCGGCGCAGGCGCTGTTCGATGATGCCCAGCAGGGTGCGCTGCATGCGCGGGGTCGGATTCAGGATCTCGCCGAACAGTGAGGGCGTGTTGGCGATGGCCTCGCACATGCGCTGCTCGATCGCATCGGGTTTCAGGTCGGAGGGAATGTCGAAATAGGCCTTGTTCCAGCGCGTGCGTGCGTAGGCATGGCCGGGCGGGAAGGAGTCCGCGGTGTCGAAGCCGAGCGCGCGGCTGGCGCGCGCCAGCAGGTCGGCGACGGTGTCGATCAGGGGCATAAAAAAAGGTTCTTCACGGATTTCCGGGAAACGCGGCTTTGATCTTCAGGAAGAAGAATTCGCTATCCCGGTATCCGTAGGCCATTCGCTTCATCACCTTGATACGGTTGTTGATGCCTTCGAGCTGTCCGGTGTGCATCGGCCAGCGCAACCGCGCTGCGATGCCTCGCCAGTAAGGTTTGAGCTTGGCGGCAAACTTCCTTAGCGGCTCGATCCCGCTGTCGCGTGCCATCTTCAGCCAGTTGCGCCAGGCGAGAAGCCACTGCCATCCGCCGGATGTCTGCCAGAGTTCCTTGAGTGCCGTTTTCATCACATACACCGTCATCAAGGCTTGGTTGGCGGCCAGCAGTTCGTCCAGATTCGCCTGCTGGCTCGGCGGGACGTTTTCCCGATTACGCAGCAGAAGCCAGCGCGAGCGCTTCACGACTTTGCGCTGGGGTCGGTCGTCTCGCAGGCGATTGGCTTCGTCGACTCGCACCCGGTCGATCACCTCACGGCCGTACTTGGCGATGACGTGAAACAGGTCGTAGACCACGCGTGCCTTCGGACATTGCTGCTGCACTTCCAAATCAAACGCGGTATTCATATCCATCGCGACAGCTTCGATGTTGGCGCAGCGTTCAGGGCCTAGCCATTCAAAGAACGGACGGATGGCCTCGCGGCTGCGGCCTTCGCCGACCCACAACACACGTCGGGTGTCGGCATCAAGCACAACTGTGGCATAGCGGTGGCCTTTGAACAGCGCAAATTCGTCCATCACGAGGCGGATCGGCTGCGCCGGGGGCAAGTAAGCAAGTTGCCGCTCCAGGCGCGCGCGCTCGATCTGCCGCACCGTCCCCCAATGCAGGCTAGCGAGCTTGCACACATGGGCCACCGGAAGCTTCTCACACCACGCCCCGACAAAATCGGCCAACGCACGCGTCACCCGCGCATGGCGGTCAAGCCAGGTCACGCGTTCGGTTCTGGTGCCGCACATGCTGCACTTCAGACGGCGCAATGGCACCCGCAGCCGCACCGCCCTTCCTTGCATCGGCAACTCTCGAATGATGCGCGTAGCGACATCATGGACTTGGTAGCAATGCATCCCGCACCGGCTACAGACCATCGCCGCAGCAGGATCACGACACAGTGTGATCCAGACAGCATCTTCCTGAACATCCAATTTGGTGGCGGTAAAGCCTTCCCAGAACGGAAGGCTAAGATTATGATCCGGCATGAGAGCGGTAAGTTGAGTTGGTTGAGTTTGGTCGCACAAACACAATAACTCTTCTTTACTGCTCTCTTGCGTTTACAACAGGTTCATCCCGGAAATCCGCGATGAACCTAAAAAAACGGGATGCACGTTCGTCATCCCGTCAGTGTATCAGGCAGCGAACTTGCCCGCCCTGAAGTCATCGAAGGCCTGGTACAGCTCCTCGGTGGTGTTCATCACGAAGGGGCCGTGCTGGGCGATCGGCTCGTTCAGCGGGCGTCCGGCCAGCAGGATCAGCCGGGTCGGCTCCAGCGCCTTGATGCGCACGCCGTCCGCCCCCGCCGCATTGTCGAGCACCGCCATGCGGGTCTTCGCCACGGCCTTGCCCTCGACCACCACCTCGCCGCGGTACACATACAGGAAGGCATTGTGCCCCTGCGGGAGCGGCTGTTCGAAGCTCACGCCGGCCGGGATCTCGAGGTCCAGGTACAGCGGCTCGGTGTGCTCGCGCTGCACCGCACCCGCCACGCCATGGGTTTCACCGGCGATCACCTGCACCGTCACGCCGTCTTCATTCGTGAAGCGCGGCACTTCCTCTGTCGGGATGTCGCGGTACCACGGGTCCATCAACTTGTCCTTGGCGGGCAGGTTGAGCCACAACTGGAAGCCCTCCATCAGGCCCTCGTCCTGCTCCGGCATCTCGGAGTGGATCACGCCGCGGCCGGCCGTCATCCACTGCACGCCGCCGTTGGTCACCAGGCCTTCGTTGCCGGCGCTGTCGCGGTGGCGCATGCGGCCGTTGAGCATATAGGTCACGGTTTCGAAGCCGCGGTGCGGGTGCTCCGGGAAGCCGGCGATGTAGTCGCCGGCCTTGTCGCTGCCGAAGGCGTCCAGCATCAGGAAGGGATCGAGGCGGCGCTGCAGGGAACCGGTGAGCACGCGGTTGATCTTCACGCCCGCGCCCTCCATCACGAACTGGCCCTGGACCAGGCGTTCGACGCCGCGCGATTTGACCAGCGTTGCGGTAGTTTGGGTCATGCTGTTCTCCTTGTGTGTCGGTTCTTCACGCGCCGCCTCCAGGCGGCGATTCTCAGGCCAGTGCTGCTTCCACCGCTTCGTTGGCTGCCTGCTGGCCCTTGGCCGCGGCATCCGGACCCATGTTCAGGCCCGACGAGTAGATGAAGGTGTGGTCGGTCATGCCCAGGAAGTTCAGCAGCATGCGGATGTGCGGCACCTGCGGATCGGCTTCCACCGGGTAGACGCCGCCACGGGCGGTGGCCACGTAGACCTTCTTGTTCTTCAGCAGGCCTTCCGGACCGGTCTCGGTATAGCGGAAGGTGACGCCGGAGCGGGCGATCGCGTCGAACCAGTTCTTCAGCTGCGCCGGCATGCCGAAGTTGTACATCGGGGCGCCGATCACGATCACGTCGGCAGCCTGGGCTTCGGCGATCAGGGCGTCGTCCAGGGCCACGCGGGCAGCCTGTTCGTTGCTGCGCTGTTCCGCCGGAGTGAACAGGGCGCCGACGGCGGCGCCGTCCAGCAGCGGGTGCGGCTCGGCGCCGAAGTCACGGCGGACCAGCTTGGCGTCCGGGTTGGCGGAGACCAGTTTATTGACGATCAGATTGGTGACGCGGGTCGATTCCGAATCATTGCCGCGGACGCTGGAGGTGATGTGCAGGATGTTCATGTTTGTGTCCCTTCGTTTCCAAGAAAAGTGTTGATGGACACACTTTAATGGTTCCATAATCGTGGCGGAAGCCCGTAGAATGGATAACATTATTCTGCTGATGGAACAATCATGGACGTAGAACCGAATGACTTGCTGCTGTTCGCCCGGATCGTCGAGGCGGGCAGCTTCAGCCGCGCCGCCGAGCGCGTGCAGCTGCCGAAATCGACCGTGTCGCGCCGCATCGCGCTGCTCGAACAGAAGCTGGGCGAGCGCCTGCTGCAGCGGACCACGCGCAAGCTGATGGTGACGGAATTCGGCGCCAGCCTGCTCGAGCACGCGCGCAAGGTGGTGGAAGAGGTCGAGGCGGCCGGCGCCCTGGCCCAGCACCGCCAGGCCGCACCCAGCGGCAAGCTGCGCCTGTCGGTGCCCGGCGACTTCGCGAATATCGGCCTGCACGAGGTGATCGCGCGCTTCATCGAGCGCTATCCGGCCGTGTCGCTGGAGATGGACCTGTCGCCGCGCAGGGTCGACCTGATCGCCGAGAACTACGACATCGCGATCCGCATGGGCGATCTGCCGGACGATTCCTCGCTCAACGCCCGGCCGATCAACGTGGAGTATTTCGGCCTGTATGCCTCGCCGGCCTACCTGGCGCGGCACGGCCTGCCCGAGCATCCGGACGATTTGCCAAAGCACGATGTGCTATGCCTGCTGAGCCGCAACGGCGGCGCCGTGCCCTGGGTGCTGAGCCGCGGAAAACTGCGCTGGGAGCGGCAGCTGCAGGCGCGCCTGACCGCCAACTCGCCCGAACTGCTGGCCAGGATCGCGGCGCGCGGCGCCGGCATCGCCGGCAGTTCGCTGACCTTTGCCCAGCCCTACCTGCGCACGGGTGAACTGGTGCGGGTGCTGCCGGAGTGGGATCTGCCGACCGCCAGCGGCTGGGCGGTGTTCCCGGGCCGCCGGCTGATGCCGGCCAAGACCCGGGCTTTCCTGGATGTGATGGAAGAGGCCTGCCGCGAGCGCGGCCACGGGAAGGGCGTCAGCGCGGACGGTTCCCCATGACTTCGCCCAGGCGTACCGGACGCTCCGGCGCCCAGTCGCCGTTGAAGGCAATCGTGCCCTTCTTGAACAGCATGACCACGGTGGAGCCGAGCAGGAAGCGGCCCATCTCTTCGCCCTTTTTCAGCACCACCGGCTGCGAGTCGTAGTTCCATTCGCAGATGCGCGGCATGCGCGGCGGGTTGACCACGCCATGCCAGGCGGTGGCCATGCTGCCGACAATGGTCGCGCCGACCAGGGTCATGACGAAGGGGCCGTGTTCTTCCGATTCGAACACGCAGACCACGCGCTCGTTGCGGGCGAACAGGCCCGGCACGCCGCGCGCCGTGGTCGGGTTCACCGAGAACAGCTTGCCCGGCACATAGATCATGCGCGTCAGGCGGCCGTCGCAGGGCATGTGGATGCGGTGGTAGTCCTTCGGGCTCAGGTAGAGGTTGGCGAAGTGGCCGTGCCGGAAGTGCTCGGCCAGCGAGGCGTCGCCGCCCACCAGTTCGGCGGAAGTGAACTTGTGCCCCTTGGCCTGGAAGATGTGGTGGTCGTCGATGTCGCCGAACTGGCTGATCGCGCCGTCCACCGGGCACACGAAATCGGCCTGCGCCAGCGGACGCGCGTCCAGGCGCAGCGGGCGCGTGAAGAATTCGTTGAAGCTGCTGTAGCTCGCGATGTCCGGGTTCGCCGCTTCATCCATGTTAACGCCGTACTTGCCCACGAACCAGCGGATCAGGCGCGTCGTCATGGCGCCGCCCTTGGCGCCGGCCACGCGGCCTGCGAAATTGGTCAGCGCCGTTTTCGGCATCACATATTGCGGTAGAACTTTTAGACGGGACACTTTTACGGGCCTCTCGGTGTGAAATCGATCGCGCATTATAGCGGCCTTGTCGCAGGGAAATGTACAGAAATGCATGAGGGGGCCGCCTCAGGCGCAGTGTACTCCACTGTGGTAAGCCGGGGCGTATGCATCAAAAGTTGCCACATGCATATTCGATTCTTGCAGACAGGCCATGTTGCGTCTGAGACAATTGCCACCCCTCTCACTTTTGACGTAACCATGTCCTCCATCTTCCGTCCCTTCCGCCTGACCGCACTCGCCGCCGCGGTCAGCCTCTGCCTCCCGGCCCTCGCTGTATCCGCACAGGAGGCCCAGGCGCCGAAAGCCGACGCCAAGGCCGAGGGCGGCAAGAAGATCTCGCAGGTGGAAGTGAAGGGCACGGCGGACACCTACGATGCGCGGCGCGACGACACCGCCACCAAGATCGTGGTCAACAGCGAAGAGATCACCAAGTACGGCGACACCAATGTGCTCGACGTGCTCAAGCGCGTGCCGGGCATCACGGTCAACAGCAGCAACGGCCGCGGCGGCGAGATCCGCATGCGCGGCCTGGGCGCGGGCTATACCCAGATCCTGGTGAACGGCGAGCGCGCGCCGGCCGGCTTCTCGATGGATTCGCTGGCGCCGGACTCGATCGAACGCATCGAGGTGCTGCGCGCCGCCAGCGCCGAGTTTTCGACCCAGTCGGTGGCCGGCACCATCAACATCATCCTGAAGCGCTCGGTGAAGAACCGCCTGCGCGAACTGAAGCTCGCGGCCCAGGGCTCGAGCAACGGCTACGGCCCGAACGCCAACCTGCAGATGTCGGACCGCGACGGCGCCTTCTCGTACTCGCTGTCGGCCAACGCCTTCCAGGATCGCTTCGAGTTCGAATCCTGGGGCACGGAGACGGCCACGGCGCTCAATGGCCAGACCACCTCGCTGCGCACGCTGCGCCTGCCGCAAAAAGGCCAGGTCAGCGGCCTGAACCTGGGCCCGCGCCTGAACTGGACCCTGGGCCAGGACAATATCCTGACCTCGCAGACCTTCCTGAACTACCACCGCTTCAAGAACCGCTTCAACCAGGACACCACCACCCTGATCGGCGCGCCGCCGCCTTACCCGGACCTGTTCAACGCCTTCGAGAACGAGAACGGCTTCCTGCGCTCGGACCTGAGCTGGGCGCGCAAGTTCGAGTCGGGCGCCAAGCTCGACCTGAAGGTCGGCGTCAACGCCGGCAATAGCGACAGCAGTTCGCACCGCACTGCCGCCACCATTGCCGGTGTGCCGCTGCTGGACACCACCAGCGAGCTGACCGGCCGCGACCGCGGCGTAAACAGCACCGGCAAGTACAGCCGGACCATCCAGAAAGGCCATACCTTCGCCTTCGGCTGGGACGGCGGCGTCGATACCCGCGACGACGAACGCAATGAAATCAATCGCGTGCGCGTGAGCGGCAACCTGCCGCAGTATGAGGTCTCGGAAGCACGCGTGAAGCGCCTGGCCGTGTTCGCGCAGGACGAGTGGAACATCACCCCGGCCTGGTCGATGTACCTGGGTGCCCGCTGGGAAGGCATCCGCACCCGCGTCACCGGCAATACCTTCGGGCGCGGCGAGTCGAGTTCCAACGTCTGGAGCCCGATCATGCAGACCCTGTACAAGTTCCCGAGCAAGAGCGGCAAGGGTGGCGGCGACCAGCTGCGCCTGGCGCTGACCCGCACCTACAAGGCGCCGAACGTCGGCAGCCTGACCCCGCGCCGCCAGGTCAGCGAAAACAACAGCCCGACCGAACCTGACTTCCGCGGCAACCCGAACCTGAAGCCGGAACTGGCCTTCGGCATCGACGCGGCCTATGAACATTACTGGGCCGAGGGCGCGCTGGTGTCGGTGAGCGTGTCGCAGCGCCGCATCGACGACTTCACCCGCAACCTGACCTTCTTCGACGGCGAGCGCTGGATCCAGACCCCGAGCAACCAGGACAGCGCGCTGACCCGCTCGCTGGAAATCGAGACCAAGTTTCCGCTCAAGGCCGTGATGCAGGATGCGCCCGCGGTCGACCTGCGCGCCAGCGTCAACCGCAACTGGTCGCGCGTCGAATCGGTGCCGGGTCCGGACAACCGCCTCGACCAGCAGACCCCGCTGACGGTCAACCTGGGCGCCGACTACAAGCTGGGCGCCTTGACCACGGGCGGCAGCTTCGCCTTCCGCAAGGGCGGTCCGGTGCGGGTATCGGTGAACCAGCGCGCCTACGTCGCGCCGCGCCGTGAGCTCGACTGGTATGCGCTGTGGAAGTTCGATGCCAAGCGCCAGCTGCGCTTTGCGATCAGCAATATGTTCCACCAGGACTTCGTCAACGACAACACCTACGAAGATGCACGCTTCGGTTCGCAGAACCGCAGCTTCACCTTCCCGCAAGGGGTGCGCTACCGCGCGACCTACGAGCTGAAGTTCTGATCGCCCAGCCGTTCAAAGCGAGCCCGGCCGGCGTGCCGGGCTTTTTCTTGCCCATGGAATCGTAAATTGCTATGTCATAGCAATAAAAGAGTCCATGCGACGTTTACATTCTTCTATCAACTGGAATATAGTTGTTCACATTAATTGAACAACTATTTCTGGAGACTGGAGAATGGCTTTGCTGAAACCTCGACATCTTGCTGTCCTCATCGCCGGCGTATGCGCCCCGGCACTCGCCCAGCAATCCACCACGGGCGAGCCCATCCAGCAGGTCGAGGTGAAAGGCGCGAACTACGACGCACGCCGCGACGACACCGCGGCGCGCGTCGTCATCAAGAGCGAGGAGATCGTCCGCTACGGCGACACCGCCGTGGCCGACGTGCTCAAGCGCATCCCCGGCGTCACCGTCACCACCGGCAACGGGCGCAGCACCCAGATCCGGATGCGCGGCCTGAGTGGCGGCTATACCCAGATCCTGGTGAACGGCGAACGCACCCCGGCCGGCTTCGCGCTCGATACCCTGTCGCCCGACATGATCGAGCGCATCGAAGTGCTGCGCGTCGCCACCGCCGAGTTCTCCGCCGAATCGGTGGCCGGCACCATCAACATCGTGCTGCGCAAGAAGGTGAACAAGCGCCAGCGCGAAGCCAAGCTGGGCTACCTGCTGTCGAGCGACTTCCGCGGCCCGACCTTCAGCACCCAGGTGGCCGACCGCGGCGACAAGTCGTCCTGGTCGTTCTCTGCCAGCGGCAACCACGACAGCCTGTCGCGCGACTGGAGCGGCCGGGAGGAGAACATCCGTCCCGACGGCGTGCGCGACATGCTGCGCACGACCTACGCGCGCGAGGAGGGCCGGATGAACCGGCTGAACCTGAGCCCGCGCCTGAACTGGACCCTCGACAACGGCGACACCCTCGCATGGGAAACCATGTTCAACAGCGCCAGCTTCCGCAACAACGGTCATCCGGTGGTGACCACCGTGCTGGGACGTCCGCCGCGGACGCCCGACCTGTGGACCTTCGGCGAGTTCGACGACCGCACGCTGAAGTCGGACCTGCACTGGACCCGCAGCCTGGCCTCCGGCACGAAGCTCGACACCAAGCTCGGGGCCGAATGGTCGTCGCACAAGCGTTTCGTGCGCCGTAGCGGCCGCGATGCGGCGGGCTTGCCCGAGACCGAGGGCAGCACCCTGTCGGATACCCATGCGCGGGGCCTGAACTCGACCGGCAAGGCGACGCGCGGCATGGAAGGCGGCCATGTGCTGGCGATGGGCTGGGACCTGCGTGTCAACGCAAGTTCGGAAATCCGCTCCGAGCGCGACCGGGTCCGGCGCTTCGCCCCCGGCCAGCTGCTCGACGAAGGCTTCCGCGCCAACGTGAGCCGCGCCGCCTTCTACCTGCAGGACGAATGGACCATCGATCCCCAATGGTCGGTCTACCTGGGCGCCCGCTGGGAAGGCGTGCGTACGCGCGTGTCGGGCGATGCCGTCGAATCGACACGGGTGCGTTCCAGTGTGCTGAGCCCGATCCTGCAAACCCTGTACAAGATCCCGTCGAAGGATGGCAAGCAGAGCGACCAACTGCGCCTGGCCCTGAGCCGCACCTACAAGGCCCCCGACCTGGGCAGCATCGTGCCGAAGCGCTCGGAATGGGAGAACAACAGCGCCACCGAGGCCGATTACCAGGGCAACCCGAAGCTGAAGCCGGAACTGGCCTGGGGCATCGACGCCGCCTACGAACACTACTGGGCGGAAGGCGCGATGGTCTCGGTGAGCGGCGCGCTGCGCCGCATCGACGACTACACCAGCAACCGCATCTACTTCGACGGCCTGCGCTGGATCTTCACGCCCGTCAACGACGACCGCGCCGTCCTGCGCAGCCTCGAGATCGAGACCAAGTTCCCGCTCAAGGCGCTGTACGCCGGGGCGCCGGCAATCGACCTGCGCGCCAGCGTCAGCCGCAACTGGTCGCAGGTCGACTCGGTGCCCGGCCCGCACAACCGGATGGAACAGCAGATCCCGCTCACGGCCAACCTCGGCGCCGACTACAAGTCGGGAGCGCTGGCGGCCGGCGCCAGCGTGGCGCACCGGCGCGGCGGTTACGTGCAGGTGGCGGCCAATCGCGGTTTCTACAGCATCGCGCGCACCGACCTGGACGCCTACGCGGCCTGGACCTTCAATCCGAAACTGGTCCTGCGGCTTGCCCTGTCCAACCTGCTGGGCGAGGACAGCGCCTTCGAGCCGAGCTACTTCGACCCTGTCACCGGCCTGGAAAAGCGGCGCTGGGACTACCCCAGCGGCATCAAGCTGCGCACCACGCTCGAGATCAAGTTCTAGGCAAGCCGCAGCAGCGCCGCGCCGCCCGCGATCAGGACGGCGCCGGCGATGCGCGCCGGGCCCACGCGTTCACGCAGTACCCAGGCCGCGATCGCTGCCGCGAACACGATCGAGGTCTCGCGCAAGGCGGCGACCACCGCGATCGGCGCCAGCGTCATCGCCCACAGCGCGCTGCCGTACGACGCGGCGCTGGCGAAGCCGCCGCCGAGCACGAGCCAGGGTTTGGCTGCCAGGTAGGGGCCGAGCCGGCCGCGCAGCCGGGGCCGCGAGGTGATGGCGACGCCTGCGCCGGCGAGCACGAACAGCCAGGCCGTGTAGGCCGCCGGCGCGCCGGAGCGGCGTACGCCCAGCCCGTCCACCAGCGTATAAGCGGCAATCACGAGCGCGGTGAGCAGGGCGAGCACCAGGGTCCGGCGCGAGGAGCGCAAGCCGCCACCGATGCAGATCACGGCGCCGCCGGCACACACCAGGGCGACTGCGCCCCACTGGACGGGATGCAGCGCTTCGCTGCCGCTGTTCGCGAGCGCCACCAGCACCGGCGCGGTTCCGCGCATCAGCGGATAGGCATGGCTGATGTCGGCATCGCGGTAGGTGGCGGCCAGCAGCGTGTAGTAGCCGACCTGCAGCAGGCTGGAAGCTGCGATGTAGGGCCAGCTGGCGGGATGCGGCGCCGGAAGCCAACACAAGGCGAGCGCGCCGAGCAGCCCGGCGCCGAGCGTGACCGCGACGGCCGCGAGCAGCTTGTCGTGCTCCGCCTTGATGGCCGCGTTCCAGGACGCGTGCAGCAGCGCCCCGCCCAGCACCGCGACGAGCACGGACGTCGGCATCAGGCGCGCATCTTTTCGTTCTGCTCCCTGGCGTGGGTGTCGTGCACCCGGTGGGTGCGGAAGTAATGCCAGGCCACCAGGACCGCCAGCGCCTGCAGCGCGGCGCACAGCAGGAAATGGCTGCCCATGCGCCAGTCGCCCGGCGGCAGGTGGCTGACGGTGGCCAGGATGGCGGTGCCGAGCAGCGGGGTGACGATCACGCCCAGGCTGCTGATCGACTGCAGGGAACCCATGAGCTCACCCTGCTGGTCGGCCGGGGAAGCCTTGGACACGATCGCCTGCAGCGCCGGGGTGGCGGCGAAGGCCAGCACATTGCAGAGGATCAGGGCATACATCATCCAGCCTTGCGTCGCCAGGCCATAGCCGAGGAAGGCGAAGGCGCTGGATGCGATCCCCATGAGCGCCAGACGCACCTCGCCGAAGCGCCGGATCAGCACCGCCAGCAGGCCTGCCTGCACCACCGCCGACACCAGCCCGACGCAGAACATGGCGATGCCGTTGTCGCGCGGCGTCCAGTCGAAGCGGAAGGTGGTGTACAGCACCCAGGTCGATTGCAGCATCATCTGGCCGAAGGTCACCAGGGTGATCACCAGCACCAGGCCGCGGATCTCCTTGCGGCGCACCAGGCGCAGCAGGGCGCCGAGGGGATTCAGGCGCGCCCAGGCGAAGGGCGGGCGCTGGCCCGGCGCGAGCGATTCCGGCACCATGAAATAACCGTAGACCAGGTTGGCGGCGCCGAACAGCGCGGCCACGTAGAAGGGCAGGCGCAGGTCGTTGTTGCCCAGCAGGCCGCCCAGCATGGGGCCGCAGATGAAGCCGAGACCAAAGGCGGCGCCGATCTTGCCGAAGCTCTTGGCGCGGTTCTCCCTGGTCGAGATATCCGAGGCATAGGCCGAGGCCACCGACATGCTGGCCGAGGACATGCCGCCGATGATGCGCCCGACGAACAGCCAGAACAGGGACGGCGACCAGGCGGTGATGAGGAAGTTGATGCACATGCCCGCCATCGAATACAGCAGCACCGGGCGGCGCCCGACGCGGTCGCTGAGCGCGCCCAGCGCCGGCATGAACAGGAACTGCAGTACGCCGAAGGTCGCGGCCAGCACGCCGAACCACAGGGCCTGGTCGTCGCGGCTCGGCACGAATTGTCCGACCAGCAGGGGCATCACCGGGACGATCAGTCCGATGCCCAGCATGTCGATGAAGATGCAGACCAGGACGAAGTTGAGGTTCCCCGGAGTGGTCTTCGTGGTATCGGACTTCGGCGCGGTCGGACTGGTCATGGGTGTCTCGGAGGGCTGACGTCTGGCTATCTTAACATCGAGCAAGCGTCAGTCGAATGCCGCACCATCGGATACGCCGCACTCGGCGGCAAACTCCTCGCGGAAGGCCAGCAGGCGCGCCAGCCGTTCCCCGGCCAGCGCGCGGCCTGCTTCCGTCTGCATCATCCCCGGCAGCTTGGCCAGCTTGACCATGATGTGGTCGAGCGCGTAGCTGCGGTCGTCGAATTCGCGTGCCCGTCCCAAGGGGTCGTCCGGATGCGCGAGGCCGCTGCCCATGCGGCCGGCAATATAAAACATGCGCGCCAGGCCGACGGCGCCGAGACCGTCGAGGCGGTCGGCGTCCTGCACGATCTTCGCTTCCAGCGACTCGGCCGGGATATTCGCCGAGAAGCTGTGCGCCTCGATGGCATGCGCCACCGCGTCCAGGCGCTCGGGCGGGAAATTCATCCACGCCAGCTGGTGGCGCGCCAGCTGCGCCGAGCGGCGCGAGGCCTGGTTGCGGTCCGGGTCGTTCTTCGGCAGGTTGACCAGGTCGTGCAGGTAGCAGGCCGCCATCACCACCAGGGCGTCGGCTTCCGGATACTGTGCCAGCAGGGCCTGGGCATTGCGCCAGACCCGTTCGAGATGGGCGCTGTCATGGGCGCCGTCGCCGCCGCTGGCGCCCGCGGCCATGGCGCCCAGGCGCGGGCGCCAGGTGGCGAGCTCAGTCTTGGGTGGATCGTTGGTCGGATTCATGGTGGTCATCAGTGGCGGGGAGCGGCACGGCGCGCTGCGACAGCGCGTCCGCCTGGCCGTTCTTGTGGCGGGGTATCCAGCGCAGGCCGGCGCCGGGCAAGCGGCCCAGCAGGGCGCGCGCCCGCGCGCGGTAGGCACGCAGCGCCAAGGCGCTGGCGCTGTCGGGCGCATTGACGTCGTCGATCACGACCTGGCTGTCGCCATGGACGATGAGCGTGTCCGCGCCGTGTTCGAGCGCCGCTTCGAGGACGGCGATCAGGGCCAGGTATTCGGCTTCGCTGCTGTTGCCGTAGCCGGCGGCGCGCGACAGTTCGATGCGCAGGCCGCCCGGGCCTTCGAGCACCGCGCCAATGCCGCAGCGGCCGGGGTTGGGGTGGGCCGAGCCGTCGAACCAGGCGCGCCAGGCCGGCGCCGAGGCGGGAGCGGCACTGCGCCGGGCCAGCGCCGCCGCGGCTTGCGCGCGGCGGGCGGCGGCGCCGTGTTCACTGCGCAGGCGTTCGGCGGCGCGCGCCGCCAGCAGCTGCTCCAGTCCGGCGACGCCGGCGCGTTGGCTCAGGGTGGCACGCAGTGCCTCAAGCTCGGACATCCCGGTACGGGCGGCGAGCTTGCGGCTGGTGGCGAGTTCTCCCTTGAAGGCGGCAGCGAAAAGGGCGTCGTAATCTGGCATGGGCGCAAGAATAGCAAAAAGGCAGCCGAAGCTGCCTTTTTCCGTTGATGGACCCTTGATGGTGCGATCAGCGGCGGTAAGGATTTTCCGGCCGGCTGTCGTAGCGGTTCGGTACCCGGTCGCCGTCGACGTCGCGGTCGTGGCGGTTGGGGATGCCGTCGTTGTCCAGGTCGCGGTCGTAGCGGTTCGGCACGCCGTCGCGGTCGGTGTCGCGGCGGCCGCCACGCTCGTAGCGGTCGGGCATGCCGTCGCGATCGCGGTCGCGGTTGTAGCCGTATCCATACCCGCGGCCGTCGCGGTAGTAATCGCGGCCGTCACGGTAGCCGCCCGCGTACACCGGGGCATAGCCGCGGCGCTCGTAGCGGTCGGGGATGCCGTCGCGGTCACGGTCCCAGCGCCCCGGCTCCATGTACCAGCCGTTCTGGCGCTGGTGCCAGCGCGGCGGGGCATATACATACCCCGGGCGGGCCGAGACCCAGTGACCCGGCACCCAGGCGTGGCGGTGGCCGCGCCATTCCCAGTAACCCGGGGACCAGACATGGCCGTGGCGCGGGCCCGGCACGTGTTCATAGATGGGCGCCGGCGGGGCCGAGCCGATGTAGAGTTGGAAATCAGTCTGCGCCATGGCCTGTGTCGGCGCGAAGGCGGCGCCAAGGGCGATCAGGGCAGCGAGGGTAAGCGTGCGTTTCATGTCGGGTCTCCAGATCCAAAAACGGATGACCCACTATATCGCCGGATGTCGGCGGAAGGGAGCGTTGAAGCAGTTGCTTACATCTGAAACAGATGGGGAGGCGAAGCACCCAGCTACCTGATACATATTGCGCTGCCGGCTGCCGCCCGCTGTCGCGCCTGGGCGACAACGGGCAGGCCTGCGGCACTCATCCACGAGCCCCGGTTGCTTGCTTCTCTTCGGCCGACAGACGCTTGGCGCTGACCGTCACGGTGGCCATCCGGTCGCCGCTGGCGACCATGGCGGCGTCGGCGCTGTAGTTGCGGGCATGGGCGTCCGGGATGGCATCCATCAGGTAGCTGCCCGAGACGGTGAGGCCCATCGCGACGACGAAAGCGGCTTCCATATGTTTCATGAGGTTCATGGTGTTTCTCCTTGCGGGTGGGTGGTCGATGTGTGCACTGTAGGCCAGTGCATTCCGTGGCGCGAGCCGATTGCGACGAGACGCGGAAAACGCGGGACGACCTGTCGAAAAGCCCGTGCGAAGCTGCACGCGCTTGACGCGAACGGATGGGTTTCAGCCGCCCCCCGCTAGTCATCCGCGAAGCGGCCTGGCCGGGCCGCGCCAACCAGGCAGACCGATGACAGCGACACTCGCCTCACTGATGGGTTTCATCGCCGCCGGACGCACCGCGCGGCGCCGTGCGCGCAACCTGCGCCTCGGCGCGCGCGCCGCGCCTGCGCACCGGCTGGCCTTCGATCCCTGGCTGCTGCTGGGCTGCGCCGCGGCGCTGCTCGGGGCCGTGGTGCTGGCGCTGGCGGCCCGTTCGCTGTCGGCAGCGGATGCCGCCGCACCGTCCGGCCACGCCGCATTGTCCACCCTCCAGCCGCTGCTCGGCGGCGTGACCGTGCGCGTGCCGCGTGAGCCCGGCATCGCGGTGGTCCAGCACGGCACCGGCGCGCTGGTGGTGGCGTCCGGCATGCGCCTGGAGGCGCCGCTGCGCATCGACCTGTGCACGCAGCTGTCCGACCCGCAGCGCGCGCGCCTGCTGCCGCTGCGCATCGCTTACCCCTTCGCCGAAGCCGCCGGCGCCTCTCGCAATCTGCTGCTGGCCGTACCGGGCTCCGGCATGCCCCGCATGGAGCTGCGCGGCGATGCCGGCGGAGACCTGCGGCTCGGCTGGAGCGCCGGCGTGGGGCGGGCGGCGTGGATCGGCGACGCCGGCCAGGGCGTCGCGACGCGCGCTGCCCGCGGCGAAGGCCTGCTGGGCAAATCGGGCTGGCTGGTATGGAAGGACGGTGCCCTCAGGTTTACGCGCCGTGCGAGCAGCACCTGTCCGCAGGCCGGCGAGCTGCTGCTCCAGCGCGCGGTCGCGGGCGCGGCCGGAGTGGGGCTGGTGCAGGCTTTCGGGGACGGCGTGGCCCTGCCGGCGCTGACCCTGGCAGCCGGTGAGTACCAGGTACCGGCGGCCCGGCCGCGCGGCCTGGAAGACGCCTTGTTGTTCGAACAACTGCAGGCGCGCGGACTGGTGCGCCTGGGCCGCAACGGCCTGGCCGAGCTGGCGCCGCGCGACCTGGCCGCCTGGCTCGCCGCAGGGCCGGGCGGGCGGGCGCCGCTGCCCGGCTGGGAACAGCTGCGCCTCGACGATGCAGGCCGCAAGCTGCTCGAGCGCCTGTACTACCGCGCCGACGGCGCCTTCGTGCGCGAGCAGCTGCGGGTCTTCAACAGCGAACGCCGGCTGCTGGCCTGGCGCCAGCGGCCGGGCAGCCATGCGGCATGGCAGGCCAGCGTCGGCGGCGTGCCGGCGGCGCAGGACGAAGGCTTGCCGGTCGCGGCGATGCGCCTGTTCGCACGCCTGCCGGAAGGCTGGGCGCCGTGGCGCCGCATCGGTGCCTGGGACGGCGGCGGACCGGCCGCCAGCGCGGTGCTGGTGCTGGACCGCCCCGAACGCAGCGAGCTGCTGCTGGCCGGGCGCCTGCGCCGGGTCGAGGGCGCGACGGCAAGCGTCGTGGATGCCTGCGACGGGCGCGCCTGCCGCGATCCCGGCGCGGTCCAGCGGGTGCTGCTGGCGCCGCTGCCGGGCGCGCGCCGCATCGTGCTCGAGCTCGAGCCGCTCGACCTGGCGCGCCTGGCCGGCAGTTCGGATGCCGCCTACCGCCACCTGCGCGCCGAGGGCGGGCGCCTGGCCTGGCACGCGCTGCCGGCGGCGGACGGCGCGCCGCGCACGGCATTGGCCGAGGTCAGTCTCAGCGGGCGCGATGGGAAAACCCTGTGGACCGACGGCAGGGCCAGCGCCGAGGCCCAGGCGGCCGGCCTCGGTCCGCTGCTGGGCGTTCACCGCGAGCATGGGTCGAGCGTGGCCGGCATGCTGGCGCGCCTGCCGGGAAGCAGCCACACGGCGCGTCTCAGCCTGGATCTGGGCCTGCAAGGACTTGCACAGGCGGCGCTCGACTGCGTCGGCCTGCGCGAAGGGAGCTGGGACGGCAAGCGCTGCAGCGGCGCGCGGGTCGCGCCGGGCGGGCGGCAAGCCGGCCTGGTACTGCTCGACGCCGGCAACGGCGACCTGCTGGCCGCCGCCGGCGGCGGCATGGGCGCGGCGGATGCCGGACGCTGGGCGGAACTGCGCGACTTCGACCGCGCCGATCCGGCGCGCAGCCCCTTGCGCCTGCCGGCCTTCCAGCACGACGGCGGCGCGCAACGCGCCGCCGGCTCGACCTTCAAGGTGGTCACCGCCCTCGGGCTGGAAGCGGCGGCGCGCGGCGACGCCCGCTTCGAACGCCTGCTGCAGGGCATGCCGCTGGCCGAGATCGACGCCATGGCGCGCAATGCCGGCTACGGCTTCCGCACCGGTGCCCCGGCCTATCCGCTCGAAGGCGGCGCCCGTATCACCAACTTCCGCGAACAGCTGGCCGGCGCCCGCGCCGTCGAAGGCCGCCTGGGCCTGGCGCAGGCCATGACCCACAGCGTGAACACCTGGTTCGCCTGGACCGCCGAACTGGGTGACCGCAGCCTGGGTGGCCGCCCACAAGGCGGCGTTCCCGGCGTACGCGAACTCGAGCCCGGCGCGCTGGATGGGCTGCGCCCGGTGGCCGGCATGGCGCGCCGGCTGGGCTTCGGCAGACCGCTGCGCCTCGACGGCGGCCTGCTGCCCGAGGACTTCCGCTGGTCGGCCTGGGACGCACTGCAGGCCAGCCCCTCCATGCTGGACCCGATTGCCACCTGCCATGAGGTGCGCCAGATGGCGATCGGCCTGCGCATGCAGGCGACCCCGCTGCAGATGGCGCTGGTCGCCGCGGCGGTCGGGCAGGGCCGGACGGTGACGCCGCGCCTGCTGCTGGAACTGGACGGGCGCGAAGCGGCCGTGCAGCCGGGCGCCGGCCTGGGCGTGCGCCTCGACCGGGTGCGCGCCGGCATGAAGGGCGTGGTCGATGGCGGCACCGCGGCGGCAAGCTTCCGCGGCAGGGAATTCGACCGCCTGCGGCCCGGCCTGTTCGGCAAGACCGGCACGGCGCCGACCGGCGAAGACGGGATGGCGACGGTCTGGTTCATGGGCTGGCTGGAGCCGGGCAGCCTGCCGGGGCAGACGCGCCGGCTTGCCTTCGCCGCCTTCGTCAGCCAGTCGCAGCTGACCGGGGGCGCGCATGCCGCCCCGATCATCGCCGCCTTGTTGCGTTCCATGCAAGATTCCGGACAGGCCCGGTCCTCTGAACAGAAGGGCGATTGAGCCTCATCTGCGCGCCTCGATTTTGTGTTTGTATGGCATCATCTATTGACAATCCGCCCCGGGCGGATGGCCATCGAGGATGAGGAAGGTATGCGTTTGCCGGGAACCCGGTACCAGGAGCACGGTTGGGAGCAGGTCCGCAAGTTGCTGGGTCAGTGCTCGCTGCAGGCGCTCGCCCGCATCGACCCTGCCGGGCTGGCCGGGCCGGAGGCCGACGCACTGCTGGCGGACTACGTGGAGGCGATGGCGCCACTGCTGCATGGCGGCGGCCGTGGCGACTTGCCCGGCAACAGCTATGGCGACACCGTCCGCGAGCTGGCCCTGAGCCTGCTGCTCGAACTGCAGGCGCGGCCGGCCGAGTGGGCCGGGCTGTGCACGGCGCTGGCCGGCGAGCACGCGCGCATGGGGGCGTTCTGGACCCTCCCTGGCGGCGAGGCCCTGCTGCGCAAGAAATTCAACGACCTGTACGCCGTCCTGCGCGACAAGGTGGACAGCGACAACTACCAGGCCGCCTGCGGCCGTCCCTGCAGCCCGAACCGGATCTACGCCTACCGCATGCTCGACACCGCCTACGGCGAGCTGGCGCGCCTGTTCGCGGCCTGGCGCGAGCACCGCGCTCAGGTGGGCGCGATCCTCGGGCGCGTGCTGGACGCCGAGCCGATCGAGGCGCGCCGGCTGCGCAGCATCGGCGACTGCCGCCCCGAATGGATCCTGGGCTGGAGCGCGACGCTGGAGGGATTCACGGGCGCGGCCGGACCGCTGCACACCCGTTCCAAGCGCTTCGCCAGCCTGAAGGACAATCCGGCCAGGATCGGCGCCATGCTGCGCGAGATCGGGGAATACGACACCCTGTCGGCGAACCGGGACCGCGACTGGCTGCAGGATGCGCACGACGCCGGTGCCTGGCTGGACGATTACTGGCGCGTGCTGGGCGAATCGGAAGAGGCGAGCACGCCGGGCCCGGACCGCATCCTCGAAGCTCGCCAGGATGAACTCGACCTTGCCGTGGCGGACGAACAGGACGCATCGGAGCTGGAGCCCGTGCCGCTGCTGGACCAGGCCTTGGCCCAGCGTGTTTCACTGTCCCCCCGCTACCTCCAGGAAGCGGCGGCGGCCCAGGAGCGCGGCAGCTGGGCGCTGCGGATGATGGAGGGAGATTCGCTGCCGGTGCGGCTGGCGGTCTACCTGAAGCTGCTCGGGCCTTTCGACGACAGCTATCCGTCCGAATGGCTCGATGCAGCGACCGGCGAACTGCCGACCATGCAGCAGCTCGCGCTGCTGGACGAGGTTTCGCTGCCGACCCTGCGCAAACGGCGCGACGCCGCCATCGCCAGACTGGGCACGGCGGCCGGCACCAAGGAGGATACGTGATGGGCATGACGGAACTGGACCGCAAGCTGCAGGCGCAGCTGGTGGCGGGACGCCGGGTCGACGGCGACCGGCTGATGCTGGACGATGCCGTGCTGCTGGGGGCGCTCGACGGCAGCCGTCCGCTGACGGCGAGCGAGCGGGCGGCGCTGCAGGCGTCGCCCCTGACCGCGCGTCGCCTGCGCACGCTGGCCGACGGACGCCGTGCTCAGGCGACGGCACGCGGCTGGCAGGGCAGCCGCGGCATGCTGCGCGCCGCCGACGGCGGCGGCGGATTCGACGCCCTGGCGACCGACGACGGCGCCTGGCGCCTGCACGTGGTCGAGGGTCGGGTGATCCTGCAGCTCGATCCGCAGTCGCCCTTCGCCGCCGGACTGCTGCGCGGCGGACAGCGACTGCGCGTGCTGGATGGCGCAGGCGGCACCGTGCTCGAAGGGGTGCTCGACAGCGACGGCGAGTGCGAAGGCCCCTGGCCTTTCGCGGAGCCGCCGGCCCGCCATTTCCAGCAGCACGGCGGGCGTTTCAGCGTGGAACCGGCCCGGAACTAGCATGCTGAACCTGTTCACACGGCCCTTCCGCCAGCCGGCCCCGGATCTCAGCGGCCTGGGTGCGGACTTCATCGCGCTGCCGCTGGCGAAGGGCTGCACGGTGCCGGCCGGCTGCTTCGCCGTGCTGGCCAACCCGGAAGGGCGTACCCGGCGCCTGAGCGAAGGCGCGCGCGTCATGCCGGTCGACGGGGAAAGCGCCTGGTGCGTCCATCCGGGGCCCTACGCCTGTGACCTGACGCCCTTCGCCGCCGCGCCGGAAATCGGCCTGCGCGTGAGCATCGCCATCGACACGCCGGATCCGCGCGAGCCCCAGCAGCGCTTCGACCTGTTCCTCGCCAGCGAAGCGGAAGAACGGCTGGCGCTCAACGCGTTCGTCGCCGCGCTGCAGGCGGCCCTGCAGCGCGAACTGGCCCAGGGCAACCTGGATCTTCCGCCCTGCACCAGCTTCGAGGAGTGGAATGCCTTCCGTACCGGCTTCAACCAGCTGCTGTACACCCGCTTCGGCGTGATGGTCGACGACTGCGTGCCGGTCGACCTGGGCGCGGCGCGCGACCTGGCGGCGCTGCTGGCGGCGCGGCTCGCGATGCAGCCCGCCCCGTCTCCCGCAGTCTTGCCGGCGCAGGAAGCCTTCGATCCCGCCCTCGAGGATGCGAAGGCACTGCGCCGCCTGTTCCTGGAACTGCCGGGCCTGATGTGCGGCCTGCGCCTGGCCGTGCTGCCGGCCGACTGTGCGGGCTTCCGCCGCCACCAGGAACTGCTGCGCCGGCTCGACCTGGTCAGCCTGTCGGTGGGCACCATGCCCGCGCTGGCACTGGCCGCGCCCGGCCAGCCGCTGGCGGGGAGCGAGCAGTTGCGGCGCGCGCGCCACAGCCGGCGCGCCGCTGCCGCGCTCGACGAAGCCTGGGCTCTGCTGGCGCGCATGAAACTCAGCGACGTTGCGGCGGTACCGGCCCTGTTGGAAGAGCTCGACCGCATCGTCGCCAATCTCGAATGCGACTGCGCGGCGCGGCGCGAAGTCGCCGGGGAGGGCGCATGAACGCAGCCGTCGTCACCGTCCGCAGCATCGCGCCGGACGGCTCCTTCCTGAGCGTCACCGCGAGCCTGCGCCCGCGCGCGGGCCGCGCCGACCTCAAGTGCAGCGTGCCGGATGCGCCGGCGCTGGCCCAGCGCATGCAGGAGGTGGTGCGCCTGGCGCGCCATACCGAGCCGCGCTTCGACAGCCGCGACCAGGTGGTGCTCGGCCTCGACCGTGCACCCCTTGCGGGCAGCCGCGACTGGGAACTGGCCTGCGTGCTGGCCGACCGCATGGTGCGCGGGGTCTGGCAGCCGCAGCGTCCGGTCGTCGCGAACGGCTGGTCCGACGCCTGGCAGCTCGGACGGATCGACGGCCATGGGCTGGGCCAGGTGCCGGTCGGCGTGCTGGCCGGCGGAGAAGCCGGCCTGCCGCACCTGGGCGCCCTGACCGGACATCCGGATCCGGCGGCGGCGACGTCCACGGCGCGCGCCTGGTTCCCGCTGGTCAGCGGCGGCGCCGGCGACAGCCTGTGCTGGGTCGAGGTCAGCGTGCGTCCGGCCCCGCATGAAGGCGACGAGGAGGCCAGCATCGCGGCCCCGGGCGTCGATGCCGCCCTGCAGGCGCGGGTGCGCGCGGTCTTGGGCGCGGCGCGCCACTTCGACGGCCGCGGCCTCGGACAGTGGCGCAGCACGGTGCGGTTCGGCGAAGCGCGCTTCCAGGGCGGCTCCTTCGAGCTGGCTCTGGTGATGGCCGACCGCATGGCGCGCGGACGCGAGTTCCTGGCGCGCGGGCGGGTGCTGGCCACCGGCCAGTCCACGGCCTGGCACGCGGGGCGGGTCGAGGCGGTCGAGGGCATCGAGGCCAAGTGCGCGCTGCTCGGGCGCGAAGCCGCGCCGGGTGACCGCATCCTGCTGCCGCGCGCCTGGGAGGCCGGGCTGGCGCCGGGCTGGCGCGAGGAGCTGAAAGCACGCGGGGCCAGCCTGGCCTGCGTGGACAGGATCGGGATCATTTGAATCGCGGCCCGGTTTGCTAGAATCGATGGGCAGTGTGTTGCACGGAATGAAACGGAGTCGACTATGTTCCAGATGTTCGGAGTGAAAGGCGCCAGCTGCCCGCGCTGCGAGCGCAAGCAGGGCGGCGACGCGCGCTATTGCCCCGGCTGCGGCCTGATCCTCGGCGCGCCGCGCAACCCGCCGGTGCTGCGCGAGAACCGCTGGGTCGCCGGCCCGGACGAACTGGCCGTGTTCTTTGGCGTGCGCGAACTGTCCGGGGTCTTCGTCAAGACCCTGCGCGTGCCGGCCACGGCGCGCGCCTACATCCTGCAGGGCGACCAGGCCACCGAAGTGCCCCAGGGCGAGTACGAGATCGAGGGCTTCTTCACCCGCCTGAACCACCTGCTGCGCGACCAGCACGCCGAGATCCTCGTCACCCGCACCGGTGCGCTGCCGGTCGACTTCCGCTTCGATGACGTGCTGACTTCCGAACAACTGGCGGTGAGCGTACGCCTGGCGGTCAGCCTGCGCATCGAGAACGTGCCGGCCTTCGCGCGCCATTTCATGACCTTGCCGGGCACGATCGGGGTGAACGAACTGCGCGAACTCCTGGCGGCGCCGATGCGCCAGCTGGCCGAGGAATTCGTCGGCGCGCGCTCGATCCGCGAGATGGCCGGCAATCGCGCACTGCGCGAGCAGCTGGACGAGCGCCTGCAGGGCGGCCTCAGGCTGCTGCTGGCCGAATACGGGCTGGCGGTGGTCAAGGTGGACACCGTCGAACTGCGCCACGACAAGTACGACGCCAACCGCGCCAGGGTCGGCAGCCTGTGGCTGGCCGCCGACGAGCGCCACGTGCAGGTCGAGCACGCGAAGCAGCTCGACGACCTGTATGACGCCGAGGAATGGCAGCGCCTGCGCCGCGCCGAACAGGCCGCGCGCGTGCGCCAGCGCGAACGCGAACTGCGCCAGGACGACGCCATCGCGCGCGCCGAGCTCTCGCTCACGGGCGCCGACCGCGCCCATGCGGTGCGGGCGCGCCAGATCGAACTGTATGCCCGCATCCTCGACGCCACTTCGCGCAAGCAGGCGCTGGAACGGGGTGCCGGCGACGTGCTGGCCGAGCTCGAACACGAACTCGCCAAGAAGGGCGCACGCCGCCTTGATGAAGCCCTGGAATGGAAGCACCTGCGCGTCCTGGCCCAGGTCCGCATGCGCAGCGAGCTCGAAGTGGCGCAGCAGGATGCCCGGCAATCGCAGGCGATCGCGCGCCAGCGCTTTTCGCAGGGACTGCTGCAGCAGCAGATCCGCTACAAGATGGAACAGGCCGCGCTGATCGAGGATGGCGCGCGCAAGCAGGAGCAGCTCACGCGCCTGCGCGCCGATGAGGCGGATGCCGCGCGCCGCGCCCGCGCGATCGACGAGGAAGAACACCTCACGCGCCACCAGAGCCTGGCGCTGGCCAATGCGGCGCGCCGGCGCGAGGCCGAACGCCTGCAGGAGTGGGAAGACGAGCAGGCGCGCCAGCGCATCGACAGCACCCGCACCGCGGCCCAGCAGGACAAGCTGAGGCGCACCATCGAACTCGATGCGCGCCAGGCGCAGGCGATGCAGGACGTGCAGCTCGATGGCGAGGAACGCCGCCATGCGCTGGAGTTGCGCCGCCTGGAGGCCTTCGCCGCGATGGACGATACGGCCAAGCTCGCGCTGGCGGCGGCGCCGAACGCGGCCGTCCTGAACGATTTCATGAAAACCCGCGTGCACGCGAGCATGGACGCCGACCAGCTGGCCGCGCTGGCCAAACTCGCGAGCGAAGGCAAACTGAGCTCCCAGGAAGCCTTGCAACTGGTGCGCGAGGAACAGGCGCGCCGCGAGCTCGAGGTCGACCGCGACCGCCGCCACCAGGTCGAGCTCCTGGCAACTCAGGCACGCTTCGGCGCCGGCATCGCGGCCGCCGTGCGCGCCTGCGCCCACGGTCATCCGGCACGCGAAGGCGAAGCTTTCTGCGGCACCTGCGGCGCGGCCTTGCCCCATTGATGCAAGCGATGCAGACCGCCATCGACAAGATCCGCGAATTGCGTGCCCTGCACGAGGATGGCCTGCTGAGCCGGACCGAGTTCGACCTGCGCAAGAACGCGATCCTCGATGCGGCCTATCTGCCTGCTGCGCCGGAGCCCGAGGTGGTCGAAGCACCTGGCCGGCGCGAGCGCCCCGGCACCGAGCTGGGCCTGATGGCGGGGCAGGAACTCGGCCCGCAGAACCGGCGCTACCGGCTCGAGCGCCTGATTGCCCACGGCGGCATGGGCCAGGTCTGGCAGGCGACCGACCTCGCCACCCACGCGGAACTGGGCCACAGCGCCCAGGTGGCCCTGAAGATCCTGCCGCCGCAGCTGACGCAGTCGGCGCTGCAGTCCAAGCTCCTGATCCAGGAAGCGACGCGGGCGCGCCGCCTGGCGCATGAGAACATCGTGCGGGTCTACGAATGGGCCCAGGACCCGGCCACCACGAGCTATTTCATCATCATGGAATGCCTCGAGGGCGAAGACCTCGACAGCCTGCTGGCGCGCGAGGGACGCTTGCCCTTCGAACGCGTGCTGGACCTGCTCGAACCGGTCGCCGCCGCCCTCGACTATGCCTGGGACAAGCATGGCCTGGTGCACCGCGACATCAAGCCGGGCAACGTATTCCTCACCAGGCGCGGCGAGGTGAAGCTGCTCGACTTCGGCATCGCGGCGCGTGCCCGTGCGGGCGGCAGCGCCGGCGCCGTGCTGGAGGCGCCGGCCAGTTCCGGCACCGCCGGCTACCGCGCGCCCGAAGCCGGCCAGCCGGCGGGACAGCCGGCGCCGGCGCTGGACGTGTATGCGGTGTCGATGATGATCTACCAGATGCTGGACGGCGCGCTGCCGCCGGATCCCGGCGTGGCGCCGGAGGCGCTGAAGCCGCACCAGTGGCAAGCCCTGCGCGCGGGCTTCGCGCACGATCCGGCGGCGCGTCCCGCGAGCGTGCGCGCCCTGCTGGACGGCTTGCGCAATGCCGCCGGCCCGTCGCCCGAGGAGCTGGCGGCGCAGGAGGCGCTGGCGCGCGCCGGGCAGGAACGCCGCGAACGCGAGCTGGCGGCGCGCCGCCTGGCCGAAGAGCAGGCCCGGGCGGCGGCCAAGGCCGTGATCGACCGCCAGCGCCGCGAGCAGCAGCGCCTGGAGCGCGCCGCCCAGGAAGAATCGCGGGCGGCGCGCAAGGAAGCGCTGCGCCGGCAACTGCTGGCCAAACGCGAGGAAGAAGCCGCCAAGGCGCGCCTGGCGCAGGAAGAGGCCCAGCGCAAGGCGGCCCAGGCCAGGCTGGCCGCAAGCTACCTCGCCGAACAGAAACGCGCGCGCGAACTGCAGGCGGCGCGCAGCGCCGCCGAGCTCCAGCAGCTGATCCCGACGCCCGGCAGCCCCGTCGCCGATGAGGACGGGGTGCTGCGCGATCCCTTCCTCGAGGGCGAAGGCAGCGGGCCCGCGCTGGTGCTGGTCCCGACCGGACGCTTCCAGATGGGCTCCCACGAGCACGAGCGCAAGATCGCGATGGCGTCCGGCGCCCAGCAGAAATGGCTGGAGCGCGAGACGCCGCAGCGCTGGGTCGGCATCGAGCGCCCGTTCGCACTGGGGCGCTATCCGGTCACGGTGGGCGAGTGGCGCGTGTTCGTCGAGGCCACCGGCTGGGAGCCGCAGGGCGAAGTCAACTGGCTGGCGCCGGGCTTCCCCCAGACCGACGCGCATCCGGTGGTGGGCGTCACCTGGCACGACGCCCAGCGCTACCTGGCATGGCTGTCGGCCGGCACCGGCAAGCGCTACCGCCTGCCGAGCGAAGCCGAATGGGAATACGCCTGCCGCGCCGGCACCCGCACGGCCTTCAGCTTCGGCGACACCATCAGCCCCGAGCAGGCCAACTACGACGGCCGCTTCAGCTACAACGGCGGCCCATGCGGCGCCTACCGCGCCGGCACCACCCCGGGCGGCATGTTCCCGCCCAATCCCTGGGGCCTGTTCGACATGCACGGCAACGTGTGGGAGTGGGTGCAGGACGTGGTCCATGACGGCTATGAAGGCGCGCCCCTGGACGGCAGCGCCTGGGAAGCGGGCGGCGACGCGGCCCGCCGCATCCTGCGCGGCGGCTGCTGGCTGTACAACCCGCGCTACCTGCGCTCGGCCCTGCGCAACGGCTTTTCCAGCGTACTGGCGAACGACATCGTGGGCTTCCGGGTGCTGCGTGAGCTGATGTGAGGCGCGCGGATGGTGTACATTAAAAAGCATCATCCAGCACAGAGGAACCGCCATGCCCATTGCCCACCTCTTCAAATCGCATGACAAGGACCTCGGCGGCGGCTTCACGGTCCGGCGCATCCTGCCGGCGGCCGCGCGCCAGTCGGTCGGCCCCTTCCTGTTCTTCGACCACATGGGGCCGGTGGAAGCCCAGCCGGGCGCACGCCACGACGTGCGCCCGCATCCGCACATCGGCCTGGCCACGGTGACCTATCTGTTCGAGGGCGCCATCATGCACCGCGACAGCCTCGGTACCGAGCAGCGCATCGAACCGGGGGCGATCAACTGGATGACCGCCGGCAGCGGCATCGTCCATTCCGAGCGCACGCCGGACGACCTCCTGGACCGGGTGCGCCGCACCCACGGCCTGCAGCTGTGGGCGGCGCTGCCGCGCGAGCACGAGGAGGCGCCTGCCGCGTTTTCGCACACGCCGGCACAGGACATCCCGGAAATCGAATTCGAGGGCGCGACCGTGCGCGTGCTGGTCGGCAGCGCCTTCGGCCGCAGCTCGCCGGTGCCGACCTTCAGCGACACGATCTACCTGGACGTGCAGCTGGCGCCGGGCGGCGCGATCGAGCTTGGCGGCCTGCCCGAGGAAAGCGCCGTGTACGCGCCGATCGGCGCCATCGAGGTGGACGGCGAGCCGATCCCGGGCAACACCATGGCGATGCTGGAGCCGGGCCTGCCGGTACGGGTGTCGTCCAGCGCCGGCGCGCGCTTCGTGCTGGTCGGCGGCGCGCCGCTGGACGGGCGCCGCTACATCTTCTGGAACTTCGTCTCCTCCAGCCGCGAGCGCATCGAGCAGGCGGCGCGCGACTGGGAGGCGAATGCCTTCGTGCCGGTGCCGGGCGACGCCGAGCGTATTCCGCTGCCGGCCTGGCCGGCGGCATGGAAGCACGACGAACGCCGCGACTAGCTGATCGCTTCGATGCGGTAGGCGCAGCGGCGCGCCCCGGCCAGCTGGTGCTCGACCCGCTCGACCCGGACGTCAGGGCCCAGCACGCGCCTGAATACGTCCAGCTCCGAGCGGCAGAAATTCTGGCAGCTGCGCGCGGCGGCGCAGATCGGGCAGTGGTTCTCGACCAGCAGCACGCTGCCGTCGGGCTCCACCTGGGCCTCGGCCATATAGCCTTCGGCGTCGCGCATCAGGGCCAGCGCGGCAGCGCGCTGGGGCAAGGGAGCGCCCGGGTCGACCGCCGCGCGGTAGGCCGTTTCGCTGGCCGCTTCGCGGGCATCGATCAGGCGGTCGATGGCGCTTTCCCCGAACAGGGTCCTGACCTGGGCGATCAGGTCGACCGTGAGCGCCGCGTGGCGGTCGGGGAAGCGCGCATGTCCCAGCTCGGTCAGCTGCCACAGCCGCACCGGGCGGCCGACCTTGCCGGCGGTGTCGACGTGGCTGACCAGGCCTTTCTCTTCGGCCGCCTCGAGCTGGCGCCGCACCCCCATCGAGGTCAGGTGCAGGGTATCGGCCAGTGCCTGGGCGGTCTGCGCGCCCCGGGTCTTCAGCAGCAGCAGTGTTTGTTCAGCCGTATTCATTGGTGATTCCTATGCGAATTCCTGATGTGCCGGCGCGGCCTGGCGGCTCCAGCGCCGCATCGAAAGCGCCGCCCAGCCCGCCAGCAGGCCGCCCGCGACCAGCACCAGCCGGGTATCTAGCAGGGCCAGCAGTCCGCCGCCGAGCGCCATGAGGATCTGGGCAAGGCAAAAGGTGGTGGACAGCAGGCCCATGACGGCGCCCTGGCCGTGCCCGGCGAACTGCTCGGCCGCCCAGGCCTGCAGCGTCGCATTATAAAAGGCATGCGGCAGGCCGAACAGGATGATGGCCGCCATCCCGACATGCAGGCTGCCGATCCCGACGCACAGCAGGGCGAGCGCCACCGCGCCGGCGTGGTTGCCGGCGCGCAGGCGCGGGTCGAGCGCGTGGGCGCGGCCCGCGAACAGGGCGGTGACGGTCATGGTGCCGCACAAGAGCATGTTCACCAGGGCGATCCCGGCCGCGTCGTAGCCGCCGGTCTCGACCAGCCACAGGGGGAAGAATTCGTAGAAGCCGGCCACCCCACAGGAGTAGGCGAGGTGGATGAGGAACAGGGTCTGCAGCGGCCCGTGGCGCAGCAGGGTGAAGGCATGGCGTTCGCGCGCCAGCGACCACCAGCGGCCGCCGCTTGCACGATCGCGGACTGGCTCCCGCTCCAGCACCAGCATCGCGAGCAGGCCGCCAAGCAGCAGGCCGCCGGTCGCGATAAAGAAGGGCAACGTGATGCTGTAGCCCGCGCTCAGGCCGGACAGCAGCGGACCGGCGAGCCAGCCCAGGTGCGAGGAGCCGTTCAGCCAGGACAGGGCATGCTTGCGCAGCGGACCGTCGAGGCGTTCGGCCAGCAGGGCGCGCAGGATGGCGCCGTTCCCCTCCAGCACACCGGTGCCGAAGCGCGCCGCGATCAGCAGCGGATAGGACTGGATCAGCAGCGCGTAGGCCGTCAGCAGGTGGCCCGCGGCGGCGCCGACGGTGGTCAGCAGCAGGATGCGGCGGCGTCCGAGGGCGTCCGACAGGGAACCCAGCACGGCACTGCCGAGCAGCATGCCGGCCGGGTTGACCATCAGGGCGATGCCGAACAGCAGCTTGGGCGGCAGGCCGAGGAAGCTGGCCAGCCCGCCCGGTGCGGCGCTGGAAAACAGCGGCGGCAGCAGCGGATAGGCCAGCGATGCGCCGATGGTCGACAGCAGAGCGAGCAGGCAGGCGCTCCCGATGAGCAAACCGTTCTTCATACGAATCCCCGGCAGTGAAGTATTGCCGGAAGTGTAAGCCGAGTTCAGCATATAAGTAAACGAAAATGTTTATTTATTTGTGCTTGATCGCAAGCTCTTGTTGCATGGCTAGGTGGCGCCCCGCGGGATCTGGTCGGCGTAGATTGGGAGTCCCACCCAGGGTAAGTCCACCTTATGGAAGGACGCGCCATGAAAATTCCAGACCATCTCCGGATTCCCGTCATCGTCTTCGCGCTGCAGGCCGCGCTGCTGGCGGGTACTGCGCTGATCTTCCTGGTACTGCGCCCGCCGGGCTCCTGAGGGCTTGACGCCGGTTCAGGCGTCGAGCCAGGCAGCGGGCAGGCCGGCAGGCAAGCCGCGCCGGCGCACGCCGGCGCGGGGAGTGCGTGCGCGCATCTCGATCTGCGCTTCCGGGTAAGGCTCGGCAGCAAAGCGCAGCTGCGGGCCAAGGCCGCGCAGGTGCTCGATGGCGGCGCCCGGCGCCAGCGGCGTCTCGATGCCGGTAGCCGGGTCCAGGTGCCAGAAGCCGCCCTCGCGGTGGAACAGGACCGGCATGCCGGCCGCGCGCGGCTGCGCGGCGATGTCCGCTCGTCCGGGATCGCGGGTGGGATCGGTATCCGGCGCGAGGATGTAGAAGGCTTCGGCGCACGCCCCCGCATCGACGCGGTGCAGGACCACGCCGTGCGGCAGCAGGGCCGTGACTTCCAGCTCGACCACGCCGCGTATGCTGGCCGTCAGTGCAATCCGCATGCCGAGCCGCAGCGGCGCCGGCGCATGCTTGCCAGGCCAGACGCCGTCGAGCAGCAGGCCGTAGCGCGACACGTCTTCGATCTCGAAGCCATGCCGGCCCTGGCGGATCAGGGCATGGCGGCCGGACAGGCGCCGCGTCAGCCCGCCGCGCTCTTCGCCGTGCTCGCCGTAATGCGTCAGCAGCAGGTCGGCCTCCGGCTCGAATTCCTCGAAGCGTCCCAGCACGCACTCGTCGAGCGCGAACAGGCGCAGGTGGCGCTGGGTGCTCGAATCGGGTTCGGCATGCACCAGGCAGGCGCTGTCGGCCGGGCAGGGATGGATGGCCGGGCCGACCGGCACGTCGATTTCGATCAGGTCCTCGTCCCAGGCGATGGTGGAAAAGCCCAGGTCGACCTTGCCGCCGCCGTCGCGCGGATCGCGCAGGTCGAGCTGGGCGATCGACGCGTTGCGCGCCGTGACGTCGATGTCGAGACTGCCGCCGCCCGGTGCCTGCACGCGGGCGATGCCGGCGTCGTCGGCCGTGACGCGCACGTTTTTATGGGTGGCGAGGAAGGTCTGGTGGATGTCGCCCAGGCTGGCGTCGGGGCGCGGGACCAGGATCACCGGCGAGCAGGTCCAGGTACGTGCCGCCGCCGGCTGCTGCGGATGGCGGCTGTGCAGCTCGACGTCGATGCGGTACTGCCCGTGCTCCAGGCCGCGCGAGGAGAATTCGAGGAAGACCAGGCGCCAGTCGCCGCGCGAGGTGCGCTGGAACAGATAGCTTTCGCCGTCGCGCAGGCGCAGGCCGGAACGCACCAGCATCCTCACCTCGGCGGCGCAATCCATCGGCATGCCGCGCAGTTCCAGCTTGATGGCCTGGCGGCCGCCCGCCGCGCGCGGGTCGAAACCGCTGATGTGCAGTTGCGGGCGCTGTAGCGGCGCGGCGGATTGTGGGGCAGTCGCCGGCGCGCGCTGGGCGCGCAAGGCGCTGATGACGTCAAAACTCGCGGGCAAACCGCCGGCGGCTGCGGCCTCGGCCGGCTGGGAATGCCCGTGCTCGCAGGCCTGCTCGCCTGGCATGACCCAGACGGTGCAGTGCGGATGCTCGGGATTGCGGCAGCGGTTCATGGCGCGGTGGCGGGTTCGATTACGTTCGACAACATGGCAAGCTTACGCTGTTTTCCAGCCCAGCGGCGCGCCGCATTCATTGATTAGCAACATTATTTTCTGTTAGGAATTTTTTAATTCCGGGACTCGCCCGGCAGGGCCGTCTCGTCGGCATGCGCACCAAGCTGCGGATGCAGCGGACGCAGCACCAGGGCGGTCAGGTTGTCCGCATGCAGCCCGTCCGGCGGGGCGCTGTCGAGCTCCTTGAACAGGCGCCCGACCATGGCGGCGGCGTCCGGCGCCCCGGCCAGCAGCGCGGGCCAGCGCCCGACGAAGCGTTCAGGGTCGGTGCAGGACCAGAAGCCGTCCGTGGCCAGCAGGTAGGCCGCGTCTGTGCGCAGGGACAGGACGCGCCGGTCCGGCAGCGCGCTCAGCCAGGACGGCAGGTTCAGCGGCGTGAGTTCGAACAGCGGGTCGGACAGCTGGGCAGGGTTGCTGAAGGCATTCCCGAGGATGAAGGCCTGGGCGATCTGGGGCGAATGGGCGCCATGGACCTGGCGCCACCACGCGTCCGCGTCGAGGCGGCCGGCCAGGGCCGCCGCGGTGGCGGGGACGTGGTCGACGGTGAGCGGCATGGCCTGCTGCGGGCCGATCTCGTACAGGCGCGAATCGCCCACGTGATACAGCAGGGGCGGGGCGCCGGCCGGCAGTTCCAGCATGGTGAGGGTGGTGCCGGGACGGGCGCCGGCCTCGAAGGCGAAATGGCGCTGCAGCTCGGCGTGCAGCAGGTCCAGGTGGCGCCCGAGTTCGGGCGCCGTGCGGCAGGGTGGAATGCCCAGCAGCCCGGCGGCGACCGCCTCGGCCGCCTCGCGCCCGTGGCCATGCCCGCCCATCCCGTCCAGCACCGCCACCCGGCCATGGCCGGAGGGCCAGCCTGGCAGCCGGGTGCGCCGCGCTTGCTGGCCGAGCAGGTGGACGGCCTGGCCCGCGAAGTCGATGACGACGAAGTTGTCCTGGTTTTCCAGCCTTTGCTGCGGACCGCTGCCGCGCCGGCTGGCGACGGCGACCTCGTAGTGCGGGGCGAACTGGAAAGCGGACAGGATGTCGGAGGCGTCGGGCATGGGCTGGATCGTGATGGCAATCCGGCTACTTTACACCTGAACAAGGCCGCCCGAAGCGCGGATCAGAGGGGATTTTTCCGGTTTCCGGCCATCAGGATGAGGGCATTGGCCAGCACGCAGGCCCCGGCGGCGCCGAGGGCGGCGCGCACGCCCCAGGCATCGGCCACCTGGCCCCAGACGATGCTGCCGCCGACGTAGCCACCGGACATGACGAACAGGTAGATCGACAGCGTGCGGGCGCGGACCTCGGCCGGGAAGGACAGCTGGGCCGCGGCGTTCAGGGTCGAGACCGTGGCCGACCAGGCCATGCCGCCGCACAGGATCATGGGCGCCAGCAGCGCCAGCGAGCTGCCCAGCGACATGCTCACCAGCATCAGGCCGTACACGACGAGGGCGCCGGCCAGGACGCCGGACTTGTCGAAGCGGACCCGCACTTGCGGCAGGAAGAAGGCGGCCAGCACGCAACCGCCGCCCAGGCAGCCCATCAGGGTGCCGTAGGTGCCGGACTCCATGCGCAACACGTCGCGCACGAACACGGGCAGCAGGCTGGCGAAGGCGATGGTCGAGAAGAACACCGAGCAGACGTTGCGCAGGATGCGGCGGTAGCGCGCGCAGCCGAAGGCAGTCCTGACGCCGAGTACGAAGCGGGTGCGGAAGCCTTCGCGTTCCGGCGCCTGGGGTGTGTGCTCGCGCCACCAGACCCAGTACACACCCAGCAGGCCGGCAAACGAGAGGGCATTGGCCAGGAACAGGGCGCTCGGCCCGATCCAGCCGAACAGCAGCCCGCCCAGCGCCGGCCCGATGATGGCGGACAGGTTGTACGAGAGGTTGTTGAGGGTGGCCGCGGCCTCGACTTCGTCCGGATCGACCAGCCCCGACATCGCGGCCTGCCAGGCCGGCCAGACGAAGGCCGTGCCGACGCCGATGCAGAAGGTCAGGATCAGCACCGGGGTGGCGGCCCCCAGCCCGGTGGTCACCAGCAGCGCCATGGTGGCGGCGCACAGCGCCATGTAGAGGTTGCAGTAGAACAGGAACTTGGGCCGGTGCACGGCGTCCGCGACCACGCCCGCCAGCAGGGCGAACAGGAAGATCGGCACATAGCTCGCGGTCTGCACCAGCGAGGTGATCGAGGCCGACCCCGACAGCGAGGCGACCAGCCAGGCCGAGGCGAAGGTCTGGATCCAGGTGCCCATGTTCGACACCATATTGGCCAGCCAGATGTTGCGGTAGCGCGGGTGGCGCAGCGGACGGGTCAGGGGCACCCTGGCGCGGCGCGCAGGAGCGGAAGCACCCAGCGGGATGGCGGCGCCGGACTGGTTGTCGGCAGCTGTGGCGGCGCTGGTGCTGGAGTCTGGCATGGTCTGGACAGTGTAGGTGGCTTCCCAGCCTACGGTCAATTAAATTGCCCTGCGGAAAATGTTTTCTATGATATTGTGGCGTTCCCAAAACACGTTTGCCATGACAGACATGCTGATCCGACCGCTGGTGGCCACGGACATCCCAGCCGTGGCTGCATTGCTGCGCGAGCTGGCGCGCGAATACATCGTGCACGAATCGCCGCCGGAGGGCGCATCCACCTTCCTTGCCGAGAACGACGAGATGGGCGTGCGCGGCTTTCTCGCGCGCGGGCATGTGTATCACGTGGCCCTCGTCGACGGTGCGCTGGCCGGCTTCGTCGCCGTGCGCGACCGCAGCCATCTGTTCCACCTGTTCGTCGGCAAGCGCTGGCACCGCTGCGGGGTGGCACGCGCCCTGTGGGACGCGGCACGCGATGCGGCGCTCCAGGCCGGCGGCGACGGCAGCTTCACGGTGAACTCCTCGAATTTCGCGGTGCCGGTGTACGAGGCCTTCGGCTTCGTGCGGGTCGGCCCGACCCAGTGCGCCAAGGGACTGTACTTCAACCCGATGCGCCTGGTCGGTTCAGAAGAAGCCTGAGCGCGGAGCCGCAACGCTTTCGTCGGCCCGGCGCAGCCACAGGCTGCTGGCCCAGCCGTCCAGGCGGCGCCCATCCACCACGGCGCTGACCTGCCACCAGTCGCCCCGGCGCAGGCCGGTCACGGTCACGCGCGTCCCGGCAGGGACCACGGCCAGGCGGCGTGCGTGGATGCCAGTGTCCTCGCGCAGGTTCAGGTGCTCGCGCACGCGGTAGTGCGCGCCGGCGACCGGGGCTTGCGGCCCGGCGCCATGCGCCAGGGCCGGCGCGGCCGGGTCCGGCCGGAAGGCCGCGTGCAGCAGTCCGCCCAGCAGCGCCGTCCCGCACACCAGCACAGCCAGGGCACGCGCATTCGGCCGGCGCCACCAGGCGCGTGGAGTGAGCCAGGCCGCCAGGCACAGGGTCAGCAGCAGGCCGGCGCCATAGGCCGCGAGGGTGGTCAGGCTGGGCATGGCATCCCTCAGGCGTCGAAGCGCAGCACGTAGTGGCCGGCCACCAGGTGGTGGCCCGGCGGGACCAGGTAGGGCTGCTCCTGGCTCGCGTCCAGGATCTGCGCCACCATGCGCAGCTCGGCATCGAGGTGGAACAGGGCCTGCGTCTCGGACAGGCGCACCACGCGCAGGCCCTCGGCCGTGGCTTCCCAGCTGAAGGCATTGCGCGACAATCCCAGGCGGTCGGCGCTGCTCGCCGCGCTGCCGTCGGCGTGGCGCAGGAAGCGGGGCGCATCGAGCACGCGTAGCGCGGCCAGTGCCGGCATGCCGCGTCCGAACACCAGGCGGGTGCCGGCGGCGGCCGGCTGCACCGGTCCCTGCGGGACGGCCAGCAGCGCCGCGTAGCGGTCCGCCATCTGCGGCGGCACCGCGTGCAGCTGGACGCTGGCGCCGTCGAGCGGCGCGAAGCGCGCGGGGACGCCGACGCGCTGGCGTCCCGCCGAGGTGATCGCATGGACTTCGTCGGCATCGTCGACCAGGAAGCGGATCACGCTGTCCTTGCCCGGCGCCGCCGGGGCGAGGCCGGCGCCGAGGCCGATCTCGAGCGAGGCGGCGCCGGTGTCGCGGTAGCGGCTCAGGCGCGGCAGCGCCAGCGCGGCCAGCGTGATGCGGTGGCGCGCGACCGGCGCATAGGTGGCGTCGTTCTCCGGCGGCAGCGGCGCCGCCGCCGGCACCGGTGCAGATTCGGGCACCGCCAGCGGCATCGCGGTCATGTCGTTATCTGCGGCGGCGCGCGGCTTCCAGACCGAGGGCGTGCGCAGGGGCGGCGCGCCCGGCGCGTCGGCCGCTGCCGGCGCCCCGACGCGGCTGATCTTCAGCAGCAGGCGCTGGCCGCCGGTTTCCTGTTTGCCGCGGATGACGTAATAGCCGTTGGCCTCGTCGAAGCGGCAGTCGAGGCTGTCCTTGGGCCTGACCTGGACCTCGACCGGCGCATCCGGGCCGTCGTTGACCAGCAGGATGCCGCCCTCGTCGCCGAAGGGCCAGCCCGGCACCGCGAAGGTGGCCGCCGCTTCATCCTGCCCGATCAGGGTCAGGCGCTGGTTCGGGTAGACCGCGCATACCGGCTGCCAGACCGCGCTGTCGCGCGAGGCCGTGACGGTGTACAGCAGCTGTTCGCCCGGGGCCGGCAGGTAGACGGCGTGCCCGAACTTCACCTTGACTTCGCCCGCATCGACCGCATCGGTGCCGACCACGTGGTAGCGCACCTCGTCGCCCTTCAGCAGGTCGCCGAAATCCTTCTGGTGCAGGGCCGCCAGCGACGCCGCCAGGTCGCGCACCCGCGCGCCGCGCGTCAGGTGGCGGTCGTCGTCGACCTCGTCCTGGGGCAGCATCAGCGTGACGTGGGAGAAACAGCGGGTGGCGGCGCGGCCGCGCTGTTCGCGCGGCGAGCGCTCCAGCAGGTCGCGCAGCAGCGGCCGGCGCGAGAACAGCGCCAGGCCGGGCGCCTGCCACAGCGCCTCGGCGTTGAACACATCCCCTACCTTGGCCAGGATTTCGTGTTGGACGTAGACCGGCATCTTGGATTCTCCTCGAAAGATTGAACGCTCGCCATGCCGAACGCTAGCAGGGGGCAGATGAAAAACAGCAGGTGCGAGCCGCCGGCCGACAGAAAGCTCATCGGCTGGCCCATGATGGGAAACAGCGCCAGGTTGGTACCCCAGGACAGCAGGAAGTGCCCGGCCAGGAAGGCCGCGCCGCCGGCCAGCAGGAAGCACTGGAAACGCCCGAGCCAGGCGCGCCGGAAGTCGCCAGCGCCGGCCGCCGCTGCCCAGGCCGCGGCGGCGGCGTGCAGCAGGGCCGCCAGCAGCGCCGCCTGCAAGATCCACATCAGCAGGCCGCCGGCCAGGCCATGGCGGTTGATCAGGAAGGAGGGGGCGAAGTCGTCCTGCACCGCCGGGATGCGCAGCGCCTCGCCGCCGGGCCCGCCCAGCGAAGCGATGCCGAGCAGGCCGTCCGCGCCGAGCCAGCCGCCTGCGCGCACGGCACCGGCCCCGAGCAGCATCTGCTGGCCGGTGTGCGGGTGGGCGGCCGGGTCGGCCCAGACCTGGAAACGCTCGGCGTAGAAGCCGCCGGCGAATCCGGGCGCGGCCGACTGCAGCGCAAGCGCGCCGCCCAGCAAGGCGCAAGCCAGGCCGCCCGCCAGCGCCGCCTGCAGCCGGCGGCCGGTGGCCAGGCACCAGGCCAGCAGAGTGACGGCGGCCCACACCAGCAGCAGGATCAGGGGCGAGTAATCGTCCACCTGCACCAGCGCCACGGCGAGCAGCAGCACGAACAGCAGCACCGGCGCCAGCATGCGCAGCCAGTCGCGCCAGTTGCGGCGGCCACCTGTGGCGGCGCCGGTCGCCAGCGCGAGGCAGTGGGCACTGAGGGCGGCCAGGGCGAGCTTGGCGAATTCCACCGGCTGGACGTCGAACACGCCGGTCTCGTCGCCGAAGGCGACCTGCAGCACCAGGCCGGCCAGCGCCGTGACGGCGAGCGCCACCAGCAGCCATTCGGTGCCGGGCCGCGACAGCATGCCGCGCGCCAGGCCGCCGAGCAGCAGCAGGCCGAGCGGCAAACCCGCAGCCAGCAGCACGCAGCTGGTTTCGACGTGGCGCAGCCAGGCGGTGTCGCGCGCGCCTAGTCCCAATTCCAGCTGGACCAGCAGGCCGGCGCCGAGCAGCAGCACGGCGAAAATGCCGAGCATGGACAGGCGGCGCGGCCACAGCAAGGCATGCCAGAGCGCGGCCCAGGCCAGCAGCAGGGACCACCCGGTGCCGGGTGCGTCGCCGCCGCGCTGCATCACGAGCAGCAGCAGCGCAATGGCGGGAAGGGCGCTGGACAGGGCGATCCGCACTGCCGCGGCGGCGCTGCGTACAGGGCCCGACAGGCGCAGGCCCGCGGCACCCGCCAGCAGAAACATGCACAACGCGGCGCAGCAGGCCGGCGTGGATGGTAGCGGCGAGTGCCACAGCGCGCGTTCGCTCCAGTTCCGGTGCACGCTGGACGGCAGCTCGGCCTTCGGCTCCGCGAACAGCGCCACCTGGCCGGCCGGCTGCAGGATCAGGGAGTCGGCGCTGCGCGACAGGGTGAAGCGCGTGCGGCCGACCGCGATCGCATCCACCCCGTCGAGCGCATGTTCGCGCTGGGCGGCGTCGATCCAGTGGCCGCCGTCCTGCAGCAGGACGGGCTGGGTGCCGCGCACCTCCAACGCCAACCCGCCCATCGCGGAGCGCGCCAGGGTCAGCTTGCCGGTGTCGAGCCCCGGGACCGGCAGGCGGTTGCCGCAATAAAGGTGAGCGCCGAAGGCCAGCGGCCGGCGGAAGGCGAGGGCAGCCGGTGCGATGCGGTTCCAGGCGCCGGCCAGGCGCGCCGCCATGCCCGCATCGGGGCAGGCTGCTTGCGGCCTGCCGTCGCGCCGCAGCAGCGCGCCGTCGTACTCCCAGTCATGGCGGCCGTCGCGCAGCAGCACGCGCTCATGATCCGCCGCGACGATCTCGAACAGCGCGGCCCCGGCCTGCAGCTGCTGGCCTGCGGCCAGGCTGAGGCTGCCGGTACGCAGGCGCTGGCCGCCGCGGGTGAGTACGGCGGCTTGCGCCGGACTGGCGTTGCGCAGCCACCAGCGTCCCGCGCCATCGCGGCGCACCACGAACTGCTGCGCCGCCGCGCGTGGGGCAGCCAGTTCGGCATGGCCGAGCGTGGCCGAGGTGCCAGGCGCAAGGCGCAAGCTGATCGACTCGGGCAGGTAGCGCGGCGGTGCCAGCAGCATGGCGAGGAGCTGCAGCAAGCAGACGCAGGCCAGGGCGAGCGCGGCGCCGGCCAGGCGCAGCTTCATGCCGCCCTCGCCAGCGCTGGCGTCATCGCTTCGCGGACCGCGCCCAGCATGCGGCTGATCTCGAGTGCGTGGGCAGGACGGCCGTCCGGTGCGGCTGCCAGCAGGGCGCGCAACAGGGCGCTTGCCTGCGGTCCGCCTGCGCCGAAGGCTTGCGCGAAGCCGGCCGCTTCGTCAGGGTGCAGGGTCGGCGGCAGGCCGCCGTGTTCGCGGCGCAGGATAGCGGCGCCTTCGCGGCCGTGGCTGGCAAAGGCCTGGCCGCAGGCCGCGCCGTAGCGCAGCATGCGGCCGCACACCAGCCAGTAGAGCAGGGCGCCGAGCCCGAAGTAGTCGCTGCGCGGCTCGCTCAGGTACTCGCCGCGGGCGTGGGGAAAGAACTGCTCCGGCGCCTGCCAGCTGGCGGTGCCGGTATAGGCATGGGCGCCCGCAGCGCGCAGCGCGCGGCTGGTGCCGAAATCGGCCAGCTTCAGGTTCCCGCTGCGGCGGTCGAGCAGCAGGTTGCCGGGCTTGAGGTCGAGGTAGCGGAACCCGGCCGCATGTACCTTGGCCAGGGCCTGGTTGACCTGGGCGGTCCAGTCGAGCGCCTGCAGGGCGTCCGGCAGCTGCCTGGTGGCACGGCGGACGCCGAGGTGGGTGGCCAGATCGCCGTCCAGCAGTTCCAGGGCCATCGCCGGCAAGCCTTCGTGAACGCCGCTGTCGAGCAGGCGCACGATATGGCGTCCATCCCAGGGCGCCAGCCGGGCCAGGAACTGTTCTTCGGCGCGGGCGGCGTCGCTCCAGTGGTGGCGCAGGGCGGCGGGAGCGCGCGCCATCTGCCTGGTGTTGACCAGCTTGACGGCGACGCTGCCGACCGGCGCCTCGGCGCGCCACACCACGCCGTAGGCGGAGCCGCCCAGCGTTTCGCACAGCCGGTACTGGCCGCGCGCCATCGAAACGATTGTGCCTTGCTGGACCATGCCCGCCTCCGCAACTGGCGCCGTGCGCCCTCGGGGAGGCCAAGCGGGGGGAGGGAGAAAAGGAAGAGAAAACGGTGGGCGTAAAAAAGCCGCGCAGTGCGCGGCTTTCCTGATCAGCGGCCGTAACGATCCCAGCGGTCACCGCGGTCCCAGTCGCGGCGGTCATGGCGATCGTGGCGGTCCCAGTCGCGGCGGTCGTGACGGTCCCAGTCGCGGCGATGCTCGACGTAGACCGGGCGCGGCTGGACATACACCGGACGCGGTTGCACGTAGACCGGACGCGGCTGGACGTACACCGGGCGCGGCTGGACGTAGCCATAACCATAGCCGCGGTTGTCGTACTGACTGTAATGACGGTTGTCGTAGTAGCGGCGGTCGTCGCGGGTCGAGATCGAGTTGCCCAGCGCCGCACCCAGCACGCCGCCCACCAGGGCACCGCTGCCGCCGCCGGCGCTGTGGCCGATCGCCGCGCCGACCACGGCGCCGATTGCAGTATTCCGGCCACGGTCGTCTGCCATTGCCGCTGGGGAGACGGCAACCGCGGCCAGGACCACCGCACCAACAATTTTAGGTGTCAACATGGCTTTTCCTTTTGCCTCTGCGGGGATCAGGATGATCGAACGACGCCAGGCATGGATCGAACTATAGACGTCGTCGTTCGCGCTGCCATCCGTTAATACAGATTATTACAAACGGACATCTAAGCGACACAAGCGAAGCGGCCCTTGCAGAGGGGCGGGCCTGCCCCATCTAACAATTGTTACCGTTTTCCGCCGTCGAGCGTCCTTTCGTGAACCGTTCCTTCGCCACCATCCTGTCCCTGCTGGTCCTGCTGCAGGTCTATATAGGCATGCGCCTCTTGCCCGACCTGGCGCTGGGCCTGCTTTTCAACGTGGCGGGGGTATTGCTGCTGGTCCTGCTCACCGTGCTGGTGCCGGTCGGCTTGATGTCGGCCTCGCTGCGCCGGCGGCGCTGGTCGCCCCTGGTTTCGTGGCTGGGCCTGCTCTCGATGGGCTTCTTTTCCTCGCTGCTGGTCACCACCCTGGCGCGCGACCTGGTCCTGCTGGCCTTGCGCCTGGCCGGGCAACTGAGTCCCGAATTCGTGCGCGGCAGCGCCGCCGCGGCGCCCTTGCTGGCCTTGGCCGTCACCGTGCTCGGCTTCGTCAACGCGCGCCGGCTGGCGCGGGTGGTAAAAGTCGAGGTGCCGATCGCCGGCCTGCCGCCGGCCCTGCACGGCTATGCAATCGCCCAGGTCTCGGACATCCATGTCGGCCCGACCATCAAGCGGCCCTACCTGAATGCCATCGTCAACCGCGTCAACAAGCTGGGCGCGGACGCGATCGCCATCACCGGCGACCTGGTGGACGGCAGCGTGCATCGCCTGGGCCTGCACACCCAGCCGCTGGCCCGCCTGTCCGCCCGCGACGGGGTGTTCTTCGTGACCGGCAACCACGAATACTATTCGGGCGCCGAAGAGTGGATCGCCGAGGTGCGCCGGCTCGGCATTACCGTGCTGCTGAACCAGCACGTGATCCGGCGCCGTAACGACGCCACCCTGATGATTGCCGGCGTGGCCGACTACACGGCCCACCACTTCCACCCGGCGCACAAGAGCGATCCGCGCGCCGCCGCGTCCGGGGCCGGGCTGGTCCCGGACGTGCGCATCCTGCTCGCGCACCAGCCGCGCAGCGCGCCGGAGGCAGCGGCGGCGGGCTTTCATCTGCAGTTGTCGGGCCATACCCATGGCGGCCAGTTCTTCCCGTGGAATCTGTTCGTGCCGCTGCAGCAGCCCTTTGTCGCCGGCCTGCACCGGGTGCGCGACATGTGGGTTTACATCAGCCGCGGCACCGGCTACTGGGGGCCGCCGAAGCGCTTCGGTGCGCCGTCCGAGATCACACTGGTCAAACTGGTGCCCGCCTGAGCGCCGGTGTAAAGACGCTAACATTTCTCCCAAAAAACTTTCCGTTTGCGCTATCGTTGGAATCCCAAGCGCACACCAAGGATTCGACGCATGAACCGCAGCAGCCGCCATCTTCCCGTCCTGACCGTTCTTGCCGCCGCGCTGTTCAGCAGCGCGGCCATGGCAGCCAGCCCCGGCAACGATCCCGCGGCGCTCGCGAAGATCCGCGACACGGCGATGCAAAGCGACTATGCCTGGGAACGCATCGCGGACATGACCGACCTGATCGGCCCGCGCCTGTCCGGCTCGCCCGGCGCCGCCGCGGCGGTGACCCAGGTGGCGGAAGCGATGCGCAAGCTCGGCGCCAAAGTGAGCCTGCAGCCGGTGAAGGTGCCGCACTGGGTGCGCGGCGCCGAGACCGGCGAGCTGGTCGAGTACAGCGGTCGCCCGCAGGGCATCACCCAGCGCGTCGTGCTGACCGCCCTCGGCGGTTCCGGCGCGACCCCGGCGGCCGGCCTCACCGCGCCGGTGGTCGTCATCAAGAGCTTCGATGAACTGAAGGCGCGCGGCGCCGAGGTGAGGGGCAAGATCGTCCTGTTCGACGCCGCCTTCGACCAGCACCAGGCCGACCGCGGCCTGGCCGGACAGGCCTATGGCCAGGCCTCCGCCTACCGCCGCGACGGTCCGCGCCTGGCGGCCGAGCTGGGCGCGGTCGCGGCACTGGTGCGCTCGGTCGGCGGCGCAGCCTACCGCCTCCCGCATACGGGCTCGACCGGCCTGCAGGACAATGCGCGCATCCCGGCCGCGGCAGTCACCGCCGAAGACGCCATGTTGATGAGCCGCCTGGCGAAGCGTGGCCCGCTCGCCATGAAGCTGGTACTGACGCCCCAGAACTTGCCGGATGCCGACAGCTACAACGTGATCGCTGACCTGCCGGGTACCGACAAGGCGGACGAGATCGTGATCGTGTCCGGGCACCTGGATTCCTGGGACCTCGCCACCGGCGCCCACGACGATGCCACCGGCGTCGCCAGTGCGATGGCCGTGCTCGAGACCCTCAAGAAACTCGACTACCGTCCGCGCCGCACCATCCGCATGATCGCCTGGATGAACGAAGAGAACGGCACCCGTGGCGCGCGCGGCTACCTGGCCGCAGAGCAGGCCAATGCCGAGAAGCACATCGGTGCGATCGAGAGCGACAATGGCGCCGGCCGTCCCTTCGGCCTGCGTGCCAGCGTGCCTGCCACTTCGAGCAAGCTGTTCGCTCCGCTGCAGGCGGCGCTGCAGCCGATCGGCGCAGGCATCTTCCGGCGCGAGGATGCGCTGTCGACCGGCGACCTATCCGGCCTGGAACGTGCAGGCGTACCGAGCTTCGCGCCGCTGATCGACACCTCCGCCTATTTCGATTACCACCACACCCCGGCCGATACGCTCGACAAGGTCGACCCCGACCACCTGCGCCGCCACGTGGCCGTGATGGCGGCCACGAGCTGGTTCCTGGCGAACATCGAGCAGCCGATCGGCCGCGCGAACGTTCCCGAGCGCTGATCGGCACACACCGCCCGGTCCCGGCAGCGCGCCGGGACCGGGCCGGCCTCAGGGCACGGCGATGCGCCGCACCGCGCGCGCATGGCCCCGGTAGGGGCGTCCGTAGATGGTCTGGATGCCGCTGGCGAAATTCTGCCCCCAGACCAGCTGGGTGCGCGTTTCGTGCGGCTCGCTCGACCAGTACCAGTTGCGTTCGAAGGCTTCACGCTGGTTGGCGAACAGCAGGGCCAGTTCGCGCCGCGTCGGTAGCACGCCGCCGCGCGCGACCGCCCAATCGACGGCGCTCGGCCAGCTGACGTCGACCGCTTCGCCCGGCAACAGCACCAGGTGGTAGTCAGGATCTTCTTCCTTGCCCAGGATTAGTCCCGCATAGGCTTCGCCTTCTTGCAGCAAAGCCCGCACTTGCATGTACTCGCCCATTTAACACATCCCTTTAGTTGGTAGCCACTTTTTAAGACCGCTTGAGGCGAGCTTTGGTTGCGTGCGTCGATTCGATCTAGCTCATGCAAGTGTTTGATTTCCATGGAGAAAGTTATCTTAAAGGATTAATACTCCAAGAAAATATTTTTGGAAAAACGTTGAACTAAGGAAGTTTCCACCGCTCAAAGGGTTACATTCACTTTGATGAGGCATGGAATCTGCATGACACAATTCAGTATCAAATCCCTGCTGTGCTGCAGCGCCGCCGTCGTGCTGACCGCCTGTGGCGGCAACATCGACGCAGGCGGCGAGCAGCTGTCGGCCACCGCCGCCGGCGTGACCACCGATGCCGGTGCCGCAAGCGCCCCAGGCATCGCCGCACCGGCCGCAGCAGTCGAAGCAGTCGACGCAATCGCTGAAGCAGCACCCACGGCAAAGGCTGAAGCAGCCCCCGCAGCAAATACCGAAGCGGCACCCGCCGCACGCACCGCCGGCGCCACAGCCCAGGCGGCAGACGTGACGACAGCGGCATTTGAACTGGCCGGCTACGACAGCACCCCGCCTCAAGCGCGGGCCGGGCAGCAGGACGCCTCCATCAAGCAGTAACCAGCAGTTCCATCCCGCACGGGCGCTTAGCGCCGCCCGCGCACCCAGAGGCACACATGTGTGTGCCTGATTAAGCAACCAGGACGATGCCACCGCTCTTTCACAGGTGGCCGGCTGTACCGGATTCCCGGTGCACCGGGGCTTTTTTTGCCCGCTGTTCCCAGCCCACTCAGTCGGGCACACAGGAAAACTACAAATGACCAAGACCTTCGCTTTCGCTTCGAACTTCCGCCACAACGCCGCCCTCTGCGCAAGCGCCGCTGCCCTGCTGGGCGCCTTCGGCAGTGCCGCCGCCGCGACGCCGGCCACCACCTATAACTACTACGTGTCGCCGACCGGTTCGGACACCGCCGCCGGCACCAAGACCGCACCGTTCAAGACCCTGGCGCGCGCCGCCAAGGCAGCCATCAAGCCGAGCACCACCGTCTGGGTCGCTCCGGGCACCTACGCCGGCGGCATCAAGACCACCGGCAACGGCAGCGCGACCGGCCGCATCTACTGGGTCTCGACCACGAAGTGGGGCGCCAGGATCGTCCCGCCGGCCAGCTCGACCAACAAGACCGCCTGGGACAACCGCGGCCACTACGTCAGCATCATCGGCTTCGACGTCGACGGCAGCAAGATCGGTTCGGGCACCAAGTGGACCTTGGGCATCTACACCGGCGGCTCGTACAACGTGATCGAAGGCAACCACGTGCACCACATGGCCACCACCATCCCGTGCAGCAGTGCCGGCGGTTCGGCGATCGGCGTGGACAGCTACTTCAAGGGCGTCAAGGGCGACGTGATCGGCAACGTCGTGCACGACATCGGCCCGGCCGGCTGCACCTACGTCCAGGGTATCTACCACTCGACCTCGGGCACCATCAAGAACAACGTGGTGTACCGCATCGGTTCGGCGGCGATCCACCTGTGGCACGACGCGACCGACGTGAAGATCATCAACAACACGGTGAGCTCCTCGGTGTTCGGCATCATCGTCGGCGGCGGTGACTATTACTTCACTTCGGCCGGCGCCAACAACGTTCACGTGCACAACAACATCGTGTTCGACAACAAGTACGGCATTTCGGAGCAAGGCAAGACCGGTACCGCCAACACCTACAAGAACAACCTGGTGTTCCAGAACCCGACCTACAACATCTCGCTGCGTAACGGCCTGAAGGCGACCAACACGATCAGCTCGAACCCGCTGTTCGTCGGCTACTCGCGTACTGCCGCCATGCCGAACTTCAAGCTGACCACCAGCTCGCCGGCAATCGGCCGTGGCCTCGCGACCTACGCGCCGGCCACCGACATCGATGGCCGCGCACGTAACGCGACCACCGGTTTCGACCTGGGCGCCTACCAGCACTAAGCAGTACCCCGCAGGACCCCGTAGTACCAAGCAAGTAGTTCCATCCCGTGCAGGCGGCCTCCGCCGCCTGTGCACCCCGAGGGCGCACGCACCGCGTGCGCCTGATTAAGCAACCAGGAACACGCCACCGACCTTTTACAGGTGGCCGTCGTACCGGATTTCCCGGTGCATGGGGCACTTTTTGCCCGTGATTCCAAGCCCACTCATTCGGGCACACAGGAAAAACACAGATGAACAAGACTTTCGCTTTCGCTTCGCACATCCGCCACCACGCTGTCCTCTGCGCCACCGCAGCAGCCCTGGTCACCGCCTTCGGTGGCGGCAACGCAGTCGCCGCCACCTCGGCCACCTCGCCGACCCTGGAAGCCGCGACCACCGCGCAAACAGAACAGATCCGCCAGCTGTACCTGGATCTGCTGGGCCGTGAGCCGGATGCCGCAGGCCTGGCCTGGTGGGCACAAGCGCTGGACAACGGCGTCACCATGGAATTCATCGCCGCCCAGCTGAAGGCAAGCGAGGAATACGCGAAGCGCACGAATACCGGCTCGACCGCGACCGGCGGCATGCCGACCATCCCGGCCACGACCTACAACTACTACGTGTCGCCGACCGGTTCGGACACCGCGGCCGGCACCAAGACCGCACCGTTCAAGACCCTGGCGCGCGCCGCCAAGGCAGCCATCAAGCCGAGCACCACCGTCTGGGTCGCTCCGGGCACCTATGCCGGCGGCATCAAGACCACCGGCAACGGGAGCGCATCGGGCCGCATCTACTGGGTCTCGACCACCAAGTGGGGCGCCAAGATCGTCCCGCCGGCGAGCTCCACCAACAAGACCGCCTGGGACAACCGCGGCCACTACGTGAGCATCATCGGCTTTGAAGTCGACGGCAGCAAGATCGGTTCGGGCACCAAGTGGACCCTGGGCATCTACACCGGCGGCTCGTACAACGTGATCCAGGCCAACCACGTGCACCACACCGCCACCACCATCCCGTGCAACAGCGCGGGCGGTTCGGCGATCGGCGTGGACAGCTACTTCAAGGGCGTCAAGGGTGACGTGATCGGCAACGTCGTGCACGACATCGGCCCGGCCGGCTGCACCTATGTCCAGGGTATCTACCACTCGACCTCGGGCACCATCATGAACAACGTGGTGTACCGCGTGGGCTCGGCGGCGATCCACCTGTGGCACGACGCGACCGACCTGAAGATCATCAACAATACGGTGAGCTCCTCGGTGTTCGGCATCATCGTCGGCGGCGGTGACTACTACTTCACTTCGGCGGGCGCCAACAACGTCCACGTGCACAACAACATCGTGTTCGACAACCAGTACGGCATCTCGGAGCAGGGCCGTACCGGCAAGGGCAACACCTACAAGAACAACCTGGTGTTCCAGAACCCGAAGTACAACTACCGACTGCTGAACGGCCTGACCTACACCAACACGATGACGTCGAACCCGCTGTTCGTCGCTTACTCGCGTACCGCGGCGACCCCGAACTTCAAGCTGAGCGCCAGCTCGCCGGTGATCGGCCGCGGCCTCGCGACCTATGCACCGTCGACCGACATCGAGGGCCGCGCACGTAACGCGACCACTGGTTTCGACCTGGGCGCTTACCAGCACTAAGCAATCCGTGTAGGCGAACAAAAAACTCGCAGGCGCAAGCCTGCGGGCTTTTTTACGTTTGGTAAAAAATCAGTCGACCAGGGGCAGGGCCATCTGCGGATCCTGCGCACCGGCCCGGTTCACCGCGGGCGTCACCTTGTACCATTCGAAGGCGTCGCAGGGCAGGGCGGCGCGGCGCGCCAGGTCGAGGGCTTCTTCGGGCGAAAGCTCGGGATTGAGCCAGAGTTCGGCATCGGCCGCTTCCAGCACCACCGGGCGGCGGTCGTGGATGTCGAGCATGCCTTCGTCGGCCGCGTCGGTAACCAGCACGAAGCCCGCCTCGGCCCGGTTCTCGGTGAAGCTGCCGAAATTCGCCAGCGCCAGGAAAAACAGCGGCGCACGGTCCTTGCGGTGGATGTGCCAGGGCTGCTTCTTTCCCTTCTCGCCAGTCCATTCGTACCAGCCCTCGGCCGGGACGATCGCGCGGCCTTTCTTCAGCAGCGGTTTCCAGTAGCGGTTGGTGAGCTTGTCCATGCGCGCATTGACCATGATCGGCACCTTGCCCTCGGCCCAGCGTGCGCGGTAGCTCCAGAACACGTCGTCGATGCGGCGTTCGCCGTCCTGCAGGTGCATCACCGGGCGGTAGCTGCCGGGCGAGACGTTCCAGGCAGGCGTGGATTCGCTGTCGTAGACCGCATCGGTCCATCCGAACACACTGGCGTAGTAGCGAGCCGTCTGGCTCTGGTCGAATCGTCCACACATGCTTTCATGGTAGCGCAGGCGCGCGCAGGGCGCGGCACGCTAGCGCTCGGATGAGTTCGCGTGCCCGTGGTGCGCGGTGGTATGCTCGCGGGTAAATCGAATTCAATGGAGAAGGCTGATGGCAACTGGCTGGTGGAGCGTACTGAAAACGGTGCCGTGGAGCGAAGTGATCAATGCGGCGCCGCAGGTGGCGACCGGCGCGCGCAGGCTGTGGGACACGGTGGCGCGCAAATCCGGCACGGCGCCCGGCATGCCTGCGGCGGGAATGGAAGCGGCGCCCGAAGAAGACATCTTCGGCCACCTGCTCATGCGCGTCGAAAAGAACGAGATGACGCTGGCCGACCTGCGCACCCAGATGCTGCAGGCTTCCGAAATCATCGCCAACCTGGCCGACCAGAACGCCCAGCTGATCGCCAAGATGGATGCGGCGCGCAGCCGCATGCTGTGGCTGGGCGTGGCGACCGGGGTGTCGGCTATCCTGACGCTGGTGGCGCTGGCGCTGGTCCTCGCACGTACCTGATCCGGCATGAAGATCGTCCTGATCCTGGCGACGCTGTTCGTCTTCGTATCGATGCTGCTCAACGCGGCCCGGCGCCGCGGCAAGCTGGACAGCAAAGCCGACCGCGCCGTCGCCGAACTGGCGACCTCGATGCGCATCTTCGTGTATGGCCTGCTGTTCTTCGTGGGCCTGGTCTGCCTGGCAGTGGCCTACGAATCCCTTTACTGAATGCCTTGCTGCATGTTTGTGCGAACACGCTGACAAACTCGCGGGAGAAAACGGCGCTTGCAGGCCGGGAGAGCGGACCTATCTTGGTTACGTTCTCTGGTGGATAGTTCTACCTCTCTCCGCGTGTCTCCAGCTCAGTGTTGACTGAGTTCTTGGCCGCTGCCGGAACCGGCAGCGGCATTTTTTTGCCACTGTCCGGTCTAACGCAATTCGATCTTCCCGTACAGTCCACGCGTCTCATTTGCCGGCCCGGCCGTGAAGAACAGGGTATTGGTGGCCTGTCCCTGCACGCCATTTCCGAACGCAATGCCCCACAGTCCATCGATCACGATGGGCGTGCGGTCTTCCTTGTTCAGACTGCCGAGCAGGGCTCCGGAATGGGGGCTGTATGCATGAATCCTGCCGTCACCCGAGTTTGCCACCAGCAAGGCATTGCTGAAGTCGCCGAAATTCGCCGGTGCGATCGTCATCCCCCATGGCGCATCCAGCACGCCGCCGGTGACAAGGCGTCCGATGAAGGCGCCATTCGTGCTGAACACATTGATGATGCCCAGGCCGGCACCCGTGGTTTCGTCCAGGTTGGTGCCGCTTTTCTGGGCGTAGGATACATAGATGCGATCGTTGACGCCCTGTATGCCAAATGGAACATAACCCGCCGGCAGCCCTGGATCGATGAAGTTACCGCCAGGCAGGGTGACGCGCTGGTAGTTGGTGTCGTACACGTCGACCCGGCCATTGCGGAAGTCGGTCGCGTACAGGAAACTGGCGCCGGCCGACGTGCCGATGGCCAGGCCCTTGTAGACGGCGCCGGCCGCGCCGGTATCGACCGCGGTCACTGCATTCAGGCGGTTCACGGCCGGCGACCAGCCCGACACCGTGCCGGCTTCGCCCACGAAGATGAAGGCGCTGGGTCCGGTGATGCCGTTCTGGGTGACGCGGAAAGCCTGGGCGCCATTGAACACGATGCCGGTCGGCCGTGCCGGGCCGGCGGTCCCCGCAGGGATCGCGACCACCAGCGTTTGCGGCGCCCCGGCGCCATCGTAGAGGGTGGAATTGTTGGTCGCGTTGTTCGATATCCAGACGAAGCCGGTCGGATTGAACGCGATGCCCCAGGGGTTGACCAGGCTGGCGTCGTTGCGGGCCGCTGCGCCGGCACTGTCGGCAACCAGCGCGGTGCTCGCATAGGTGCTGCTTACGGTCGGCACCACGACAGGTGGCGGTTGGGTGGAGATCGGCGCCATCATGGGGGAATCGCTGCCGCCGCCTCCACAGGAGACCGATGCTGCGGCGAGCGTGAAGGCGAGCATGGCCGCCCTGAACAGGGCGGTGTGTCTGGACTGGATGGTCATGATTACTCCTGTCAGTGGCGGGAAGGTCGCACCTGGGTGAATACCGCCGCAGCGCTGAAAGGTTCTCTGCTTGCCCTAGAAAGCATAGCTGGCGCTGGCAGCCAGTGCGCGCGCATGGCGCGCCCTGGCAACCGGGTCGCGCTGCCGCGCCAGCCATGCGAGCTGCAGCGTGCAGTCGCCCACATCGGCGTCCAGTCCCAGCCGCAGGTCGGCCCGGTTGCGACGGCTGCTGCCGTGTTCCCCGATGCGGTGCAGCAGTCCTGCGCGCGCCACCAGGCGCAGGCGCTCGCCCAGTGGATGAAAGGCATTCAGCTCGAGATACGCTGTCTTGCCCGCGCCGTAGTAGGACGGCGACAAATAGAACCGGACGCCCGCGCGATCGAAGGACAGGCCGGCGTAGGCCTCGAGGTAGTCGTAGCGGCGTTCACCCGGGAAGACCGCCTGGCTGGCGCCGAGCTCCCAGCTGGCGCCGGACGCAAGGCGGCGCGCGTGGCCAGCGTAGGCCACCAGCTGGGACTTGGCGCTGCTGCCCGGCAGCTCGACCATGGAGAGGAAGGTCCCTGCATACCATCCTGCAGCGGCGTCGTGCTCGATCCGCAGCTGCAAGGCCGGCCGTCGGCTGCTCAGGGACAAGCCGCGCAGGCTGTGCTCGGATACCAGGGCAATGCTGCCGCTGGTCTGGGCGCCTGCATGGCGGGATGTGGGCAGGGCGAGGAGGGCAAGGGCGGTGCGCAGGACGATGCGCCGGAAGGGGAGGCGCAGGAAGCCGGTCAACGCAGTCGCGGCGGGATGGCGGCGGGACGGGGCGGGCATGGGCAGGCGCAGGCTCCGGCAAGGCGCGCCAGGATGGCGCATGTCCCCATGTTAGCAGTGTCCGTCCCTGTACAGCAGGCCGCGTCCATTCCGGGGATGTCTCCCAGCACCTGACGCAGCAGCGCAGGCCGCGCCGCGGGGGCCACGCCGGCCACCAGGGCCAGCAGCCCGCTCACATGGGCGGCGGCGTAGGACGAGCCCGAAACGAAGCCCCAGCGTCCGCCAGGCACGCTGGTCGGAATATCGCTGGCGGGTGCCAGCAGGGCTCGATGGCGCAGCGCACCGGCGCTCGCCGCGTCGCCGGCCACCGCGAGCACACCTGGGTGGGAAGCAGGGAAGCCACCGTCGGGCCGCGCCGGATCGATCGCACCCACCACCAGTACCCCACGCGCCTGGGCGGCGTCCAGCAGGGCGGCCAGGAGGCGGTCGGGCGGTCCGCCGAGGCTCAGGTTGATGACCCGCGCCTCGTTCATCATGGCGAAGTTGATGGCCTTGCCGAGGCTGAGGCTGGTGCAGCGGGCGCGTTGCCCCTCAGCTTCCCGGCAGGCGCGCAGCGCCATCAGGCTCGCTCCCGGCGCGATACCGGCAATGCCCGCCCCGTTGCCTTCACGCGCGCCGATGATGCCGGCCACCGCGGTGCCGTGGCGCTCTGCAGCCACGGCGGCGCCGTCGACAAAGTTCCTGGCGATGCCGACCTGGCCCTGCAAATCGGGATGCGCGGCATCGACCGCACTATCGATGACCGCGACCCTGACGCCGCCGCCGGTACCGATGCGGTGCAGGTCTGCAAGCGGCCAGTGACGCGCCGCCGGCTGCAGCGGCAGCAAGGGATCGGGGCCGCTCAGGCCTTCGAACTCTTGTACCGCCTGCGCCCATTCCACGCGCGGATCCCGGCCCAGGGCGTCGAGCAAGGCATCGAAAGCCATTCCGTCTCGCGCTTCCATGACGAAGCAGTCGACGCCGATGATGGGCATGGGCCAGTCGCTGACCAGCTTCAGTCCGTACTCCTGCGTGATCGCGAGCGCTGTGCGGCGGCGCGCGGCCCTGCCGGCGTCGTTCAGGTAGGAGCCGCCGTAGCCTGCGTCGGGCCGGTAGTGCCGGGGCGGCAGGCGCAGCATGACCAGCAGCTGGCGTGCTTCGCCCGGGACGGCCGCCACAGGAGCGCCTGCCGGCGCCGGCGGCGGGGCGGCCGCGGCCGGCGGCAGCAGGACTGCCGGCAGGCACAAAATGGCCGCGGCGAGCCTCATCATGGCGCAGGGGCGCCGTCCAGCGGCTGCGCCAGAGTGACGGTCTTTTCAGCCCGCATGCGCTCCAGCGCCGGTGCGAGCTTGTCATGAGGCAGTGCAAGCACGTAGGCGCCGGCTGCGCTGGGACCGTCGACGACGCGGGCACTGCCGGCCCGAAGGATGCGGCGCAGCTCGCGTTCCGGGGTGCCAGGAGCGAAGCGCACGACCGCGTTGGCCTCCGGCGAGGTGCTGCCGAGCGCCTGGTAGGTGGCCGCGGGGTCGCCAGGACGGACCAGTAGCCCCAGCAGTAGCACGATAAGGCCGAACTGGGCCGCACTGGCAATCCGTAGCCAGCGGCTATCGTTGGCGGCGGGACGCTGCTCCGGGCCGGGGAAAGGGGCCGGCGCCGCCCGCGGGGCCGGGGGCAGGTCCCCTTGTTCCAGCCGCGGACGCAGGCGTTCCAGGGCCCGTTCGGGGTCGAAGGCGGGCGGCTGCGGCGCGGCGCGGCGTATGGCCTCCAGTGACGCCAGGTCCCTGCGGCAGGCAGAGCAGACCCGCAGGTGCGCTTCGGCGCGAACGCGCTCCTGCTCGGCCAGTGTTCCGTTGAGCAGCCACGGGAGGATCAGCTGCGCCTCCGCGTGCGGCATGTCGCCGACATCGGCGAACTGATTCATGTTCGTTCCTCCATCTGCGTGGCAAGCAGGCTTGCCAACCTTTGGCGGGCATGGAACAGGCGTGTCTTGACCGTGTTGACGGGGCATTCCACAATCTGCGCAATCTCGGCATAGCCCATGTCGTGGTAGAAGCTCAGCTCGAACACGGCGCGTTGCGCCAAGGGCAGGGCCTGCAGCGCCAGCGCAAGCGCCTGGCCCAGGCAGGCGATCTCGAACAGGCGTTCGGGCTGCGCGTCGGGGCTGCCCTGGCACGCATCCGGGCAGTCGGCCTGGGGCTCGTCCAGTCCGCGCAAGGCATTGCAGGCCCGGCGGTAGGCGATCGCGAAGATCCAGGTCGACAACTTGCAGCTGCCGTCGAAGCTGCCTGCCTTTTGCCAGACGACAAGCATGGTATCGTTGACGATCTCCTCGATCAGCTGGGTGCTGGGCGTCATGCGCCAAAGGAAGCGCGCCAGACGTGGAAAATACAGCCGGTAGAGCTTTTCGAAGGCGCAGCGGTTGCCGGCAGCGACCTGGCCGATCAGCCAGGGTTCACCGCCTGGTCCTGCGGCACTTGCCTGGGCCGGGCTCTTCACGCCGTCGCTCTCCTGTTTGCCGTCTATACCGGCGCGCCTTCGAAAAGTTCATGGACGCGGCATCGACCACAGTATCATGGACAATCCAACAATGTCTCAGGGTATGTTAGAATCTCGCGCGCTGCCCGGATGGTGAAACTGGTAGACACCCGGGACTTAAAATCCCGTGCTCGCAAGGGCGTGCCGGTTCGATCCCGGCTCCGGGCACCAGTATTCATGCGTGTCTCAAGAGAATACGGTGCTGAGGCAGTATTTCCGCAAAGTGGGCAATCCTGTGCCGCAGCCATGCCCCGACATTCCTCCTTATTGCCTGCCGTTTGGCCGCGTCATGGGTCGCCCGCTACCCTGGCCGTCAACGTAGGGGTCGCTCCCCGGGTTGGATGAGGATAGGGCAACGGACCTTGTTCCCTATTTGTGATCGCTGGCAAGTTTCCAATGGTATTAGCAATGCGCACAACTGATAAGAATACGCCATTAAGTGAGCCCTTCTCGCTGTACCTCGACCTGACAAGGTTTCTAGCAGCCTTAATGGTTGTGTTTGCTCACTATATACAGTCCGGAATCGTCAGCGGCGCCGAGTCTTTCTTGTTCCCGAATATGGGACGAGAGGCTGTTGTAATTTTTTTCGTACTTTCTGGATTCGTCATTGCGTTCGTTACGGAAAACAGGAGTGCATCTGCGCGAGAATACGTGGCAGCGCGACTCGGGCGTATCTATTCAGTCGCGATACCGACACTGATCATTGCATGGATTCTTGCTTCTGCCGTTGGCGGCCTGGATTCATACCAGCTGGCGAAGCCGTACATCTATATTCCATTGCATCTGCTCTTCCTTGGGCAAAGCTGGAGTCTATCCGAAGTGCCTCCCATGATGGTACCGTTCTGGTCATTGTGTTATGAGGTTTGGTACTACGCGCTTTTTGGTGTCGCTTATTATTTGAAAGGGTGGAAAAGGACTGCTGCGCTTCTAACCGTGCTGGCAATCATGGGATTCAAGCTGTGGCTTTTACTCCCCGTGTGGCTCAGCGGCGTGGCCTTGTACCACTTGCAGCACAGGATTGCGTTGACGCAGCGCGTCGCGCGCATTGGACTCGTTTTCACTGTTTTGCTTCTGCTGATGTATAACCTGACCGGTACGGAACAGGAACTCCGGGCATTAGGCATAGCAATCTGGCCATTTTCCTCATTCGCGCTCGGCAGCTCTGACCGATTCCTGGCGGACTATGTAGTATGCGCTTTGGTCGTTATTAACTTCCTATGCGCGCGTCATGCTGGACTGCGTGGGCTTGTGCAGTATGGCAGCCAGATCCGGGCAGTCGCCTCCTATACCTTTACCCTTTACTTGTCACACATGCTCGTAGTGCTGGTATGGCTGAAGTTGTATTCTCATAACAGCAATCGCTGGTTGGATATTGTTGGGCTTACGCTGTGTATAGGGCTTGCTACAGTTGCATTGGCTCAGCTGACGGAACGGCGCAAGGACAAGTTTCGGCGCCCCATCGATTGGATGCTGCGGCAATCGATGCCCTTCAAGGCTTGAACGACATCGCCGGCAGCGCTATTGCGCCCCGTAAAATTACCGTCAGCGTCGTCCTCACATTCTTCGAGGTGAACTAAGGCGAGGGCACGATCGCTGCCACTTTACGCCCTTGCTCATCCGGCGGCGGCGTGTTCCCGCGCGCCGTGATGTCGCGATCCGCCCGCTCGTACACCTGGCTGCTATGGCGCCACCACAGCACGCCTGCGACCACGCCGGCGGCGATCGCAATCGGCGTGGGTGTGGACAGCAGCACCATCAGATTATTGACGGCGGCACCGGTCCATACCGCGCCCGAGCTCTTGATCACCAGGCGCTTTTCGTCTTGCGGCAGGTCGTCGGCCAGTTTCACCAGGCCGATCTTGGCACCGGTGAGCACGATCAACCCGGCCGGCGAGGTCGTGATCAGCGGATTCATTTCGAGCGCGCCGGCCGACAGCGCCAGACCGGTAGTGATGCCGTCTGCCATCGCCGCATGCATGGCGTTCTTGTCGAGCCGCTCCAGCCGCTTCTCGGGGGAGGGCACCGTCTCGCCGGCCATGTCCTGCGCCGCTCGCGATGGCGGATTCCCGGTCGCGCACCCTGTGAGTGTGGGAACGACCAGCAGGATGGCGGCTGCAAGCCTGATCAGGCGCTGTGCGAGTACGGTGCTTAGCTTTGGCATGATCCAACTCCTTGCGATAACGGTGCGATCGGAATTCGCCGCTCATAGGCGCTGCCGGCTGGCAATGGTCAATTAAGCAAGCTTAATAATCAGTACATACCTTTTTGATAAGATTGGCATGCGAAACCACAATGCATGAAATGAGAAATGTCAGGGAAGGGATCGGGATGCCGATGTTCATCGGAGGCCGCATTTTGCGGTGCTCATCCATTGGTCCTGCCGCCGGTATGGTGTAGCATGCCGGACGGCGGCTCAATTCGTTGCCGCAGCAGCAAGAGGACACCAATTGAACATCACCATCAACGACGAACTGCGTGCCTTCGTCGACCCACTGACCGACATCGAATACGCCGCGCTCGAGCGCAGCCTCCTTTCCGAAGGCTGCCGCGACGCGCTGGTGCTGTGGCGCGATACCCTGATCGACGGTCACAACCGCTACGAGATCTGCCAGAAGCATGGCATTCCCTTCCGCACCGTCCACAACAACAACTTCGCGTCGATCGACGACGTGATGCTGTGGATGATCGACAACCACCTGGCGCGCCGCAGCGTGTCGGACTTCCAGCGCGGCGTGCTGGCTCTCAAGAAGAAGGAAATCGTCACCGCCCGCATGGCGGAGAAGATGGCCGAGGAGCCGCCCAAGCCGGAAGCCGACGACCTGGATTCGCGCCCCCCGCCGCCATGGAATACCCGCGAAGAAGTGGCCAAGGCCGCGCGCGTGTCCGCCAATACCATCAGCCAGATCGAACGCATCCAGAAAGCCGCGACCCCTGAGCTGCGCGAGGCCGTGCGCACCGGCGCCATCTCGATCAATGCCGCCGCCAACGTGGCCCAGCTGCCCGAAGAGATGCAGAAGGCCGCCGTCGCCGGCGGCCGCAAGGAGCTGCAGCAGGCTGCGCGCCAGGTGCGCGAGCAGAAGATGGCGACCCGCCCGAAGAAGGAAGCGCCGGCGGGCGATCCGGCCGACGAGCTGGCCGCGGCGCGCGCCGAGATCGCCTCGCTGAAAGACCGCGTCGCGACCCTGCTGACCGAGAACGAAGTGCTCAAGCAACGCCTGATCCACGCCGGCATCACACAATAAAAAGGAGACACCGCATGTCGCAATCGCGCACGACCACCACCCGCATCCTGCTGCCGGCCATCCTGGCCTGTGCCCTGGGCGCTGCCGTTCCCGTCCTGGCCGCGCCGGCATCCGCGCCGTCCGCCACCCAGGCGCCCGGCGCGAGCGAGCTGGCGCGCTGGAAGAAAACGGCGGAGCGGGTGACCATCATGCGCGACAAGTGGGGCATTCCCCACGTGTTCGGTAAAACCGATGCGGACGCGGTGTTCGGCCTGCTGTACGCCCAGGCCGAGGATGACTTCAACCGCGTCGAACTGAATTACATCAATGCGATGGGCCGCCTGGCCGAGGTCGAGGGCGAGAAGGAAATCTGGCGCGACCTGCGCATGAAGATGTACATCACGCCCGCCGACATGCAGGCCAAGTATGCCGCCAGCCCGGCCTGGCTCAAGGAGCTGATGAATGCCTTCGCCGACGGCCTGAATTACTACCTGCACACCCACCCGGAAGTGAAGCCGAAGCTGATCACCCGCTTCGAGCCCTGGATGGCGCTGAGCTTCAGCGAAGGCAGCATCGGCGGCGACATCGAGTCGATCGACCTGAGGGACCTCGAACGTTTCTACAAGGCGCGCCCGCAGGCGACGATGGCGTCCAAGGTGGCGGCGCTCGACAATGCGCTGGACGCCGAGCCGCGCGGCTCGAACGGCTTCGCGATCGCGCCCAAGCTGTCCGCTTCCGGCAACGCGCTGCTCCTGATTAACCCGCACACCTCCTTCTACTTCCGCCCGGAAGTGCACATGGTCAGCGAAGAAGGCCTGAACGCCTATGGCGCCGTCACCTGGGGCCAGTTCTTCATCTACCAGGGCTTCAACGACAAGGCCGGCTGGATGCACACCTCCGGCGGCGGCGACGTCATCGACGAATACCTCGAGACCGTGGTCGAGCGCGGCGGCAAGTTCTTCTACAAGTACGGCAATGAAGAGCGTCCGATGCGGGCGAGGGCGGTCACGCTGCCGTATAAAACCCCGTCCGGCGCGATGGCGAGCAAGACCGTCACCGCTTACTTTACCCATCACGGCCCGGTGGTGCGCGAGCAGGGCGGCAAGTGGGTGTCGGTGAAGATGATGGACGAGCCGCTCAAGGCGCTCACCCAGTCCTACACGCGTACCAAGGCGCGCGACTACGATGCCTTCTACAAGGCGATGGAGCTGCGCACGAATTCCTCGAACAACACCGTGTACGCGGACGCCAAGGGCAACATCGCCTATTTCCACGGCAACTTCATCCCGAAACGGGACCCGCGCTTCGACTGGAGCAAGCCGGTGGACGGCAGCACGCCCGCCACCGAATGGCAGGGTCTGCACGCCATCAAGGAAACCATCACCCTGTTCAACCCGGCCAGCGGCTATATCTCGAACACCAATAACTGGCCCTTCAGTGCCTCGGGCGCGAACAGCCCGAAGCGCCAGGACTGGCCCGACTACATGTGGTCGCTGCCGGAAAATGCCCGCGGCCGGCATGCCGAGCGCGTGCTGAAGGATGCCAAGGGCTTCACCATCGACAGCCTGATCGCCGCCGCCTACGACAGCCACCTGACCGCCTTCGAGCCCCTGGTGCCGCAACTGCTGAAGGATCATGAGGCGCTGCCCGCAAGCGATCCGCGCAAGGCCGGGCTGGCGGCCCAGGTCGCGGCACTGCGTGATTGGGACTTGCGCTTCGGCGTGGCCTCGGTGCCGACTTCGCTGGCCATTTACTGGGGTCAGGATATGGTGGCCCAGCACGCGCCGCGCGCTCGCACGGCCCGCGTGCCGACCGTCGACTTCATCACCAGCAGCCTGAATGCCGAGGAGCGCCTGGCCTCGCTGCAGCGCGCCTCCGATAAGCTGACGGCCGATTTCGGCACCTGGCAGACCCCATGGGGCGAGATCAACCGCTTCCAGCGCATCAGCGGCGACGTCGAGCAGCAGTACGACGACGGCAAGCCGAGCTGGCCGGTAGGCTTCGCCTCGGCCAACTGGGGTTCGCTGGCTTCCTTCGGCATGGTCGCCAAGCAGAAGACCAAGCGCATCTACGGCGACCGCGGCAACAGCTTCGTCGCGGTGGTGGAATTCGGCCCGCGCGTGCGTGCCAAGAGTATCCTTGCAGGTGGCAACAGCAACAAGCCGGCCTCGAAGCACTTCGCCGACCAGGCCGAAATGTACAGCCGCGGCGAGTTCAAGGACGTGCTGTTCTACAAGGAAGACATCGAGAAGCACCTGGAGCGCAAGTACCAACCAGGTCAGTGAGGGCTTTATGCGCATGAGCGAGCGGCACAAGATGCTGGCAGGCGAGCCTTACCACGCCGGCGACTCCGAGCTGGTGGCCGAACAGTCCGTCACCGCCGCCTGGCTCGCGCGCTACAACGCCGCGCTCGGCCAGCCGGCCGCGGTCTGGCGCACCCTTCTGGCCGAGCGCCTGGCGGCGCTGGGCGAGGGCAGCATCGTGCGTCCGCCCTTTCATTGCGACTATGGCTGGAACATCCGGCTCGGCAGCCGGGTCTTCATCAATTTCAATTGCGTGATCCTGGACGTCGCCCCGGTCTCGATCGGCGACGATACGCGCATCGGCCCGGCGGTGCAGATCTATACCGCCGAGCATCCACTGGATGCGGCGCAACGGCGCAGCGGGCTGGAATCGGGCCGGCCGGTGGCGATCGGCAGCAACGTCTGGATCGGCGGCGGCGCCATCATCCTGCCGGGTGTGACGATCGGCGACGATGCCGTGGTCGGCGCGGGCAGCGTGGTGACGCATGACGTGCCGGCCGGCGCCCGCGTCGCCGGCAATCCGGCGCAGGTGCACGCCCGCTGAGGCTGGTGCTGGGGCAGGGGCGCTTGTTATAATCCGGCAATTATCCTTAACGACAACGTAGTCCAGCTCAGCGCCGTGGCAAAACTCTATTTCAGGTATTCGGCGATGAACGCCGGCAAATCGACCGCCCTGTTGCAGGTGGCGCACAACTACGAAGAGCAGGGCCAGAAGGTCAAGCTCTACACGGCGGCGATCGACGACCGCTACGGCGTCGGCCTGATCACCTCGCGCCTCGGCCCGCAGCGCCAGGTCGACCTGTTCGACAGCGAGACGGACTTCCTGGCGAGCGCGCCGCCGGTCGCCTGCATCCTGGTCGACGAGGCCCAGTTCCTCAGCACGGCGCAAGTGCAGCAACTGCACCAGGTGGCGCAGGTGCGCGGCATCCCCGTGATCTGCTACGGCCTGCGCAGCGACTTCCGCGGCGAGCCTTTCCCCGGCTCGGCTTACCTGCTGGCGCTGGCCGACGACATCGAGGAAATCAAGAACATCTGCAGCTGCGGCAAGAAGGCGACCATGAACATCCGCGTCGATGCCGAAGGGCGCCGCATCCGCGAGGGCGAGCAGGTCAGCATCGGCGGCAACGAAAGCTACCGCCAGGCCTGCGGCCGCTGCTTCTACGCCCGCTGAGCCGCTGCCGGCGGCGGGTTCTCCATGGGCGACATGCTGTTGTACCTGCTTCCCTCGGCCGCGCTGGCGCTGCTGCTGTGGATCGGCTCGGGCGCGCATCCTTTCTTCTTTCTGTTCACCGCCGCCGGCACCCTGTGCCACGAGCTGGCGCATTTCTCGGTCGGCCTGCTCACCAATGCCGAGCCCATCGGCCTGAGCGTGATCCCGAAGCGCATCAAGAAAGCAGGGAAGGGGCACAACTGGGAACTCGGCTCGGTCACCTTCGCCAACCTGCGCTGGTACAACGCGGCGCCCAGCGCGCTGGCGCCGCTGCTGGTACTGGGCCTGCCTTTTGCCGTGGCCTGGTGGCGCACCCGCCATGGCCTCGTGTTCGAACCGCTCGACCTGGCGCTCGCCTTGTTCCTGGCGCCGCAGTTCCTGTCCTTCTGGCCCTCGCCGGTGGACTGGCGCCTGGCGGCCCGCTCCTGGCCCTGGATTCCGGTGCTGTTGCTTGCCGGCCTGACCATGTATTACCGCGCGGAATTGCTCCAGCTTGTCAAAGGGTGAATGCCTGGCTTATGCCAGCCTTAATTGGCGGGCGTAAATCAGCAGATGCTGGCTCTGGCTCCCCCAAGCTTCCTGTAGAATGGCCCACGAAGGGCGTATTGACCGGCTTGCCTCGCCGGTCGCGCCGAGGCACTGTATTTTCGTTTCGGAGAGACGACGAATGAAGAAGCACCACCTGATCATGGCCGCAATGGCCTTCGCGATGTCCGCCCACGTGGTGACTGCCCAGCCCGAGAAAGTTGCCGCCGTTGCGCCGCTCAAGGCTGCCGGCGCCGGCGCCGGGTCGGCCGCCGCCACGCTGCAGCTGAAACCGCTCGCCGAACAGACCCAGGCGGCGCTGTGGGCCTCGCGCGTGCTCGGCCGCTACCACTACAAGGCGGTGCCGCTCGACGACGCCATGTCGGTCAAGATCTTCGATAAGTTCTTCGAAGGGCTCGACAGCGAAAAACTGTACTTCGTGCAGACCGACGTCGACCAGTTCGCGCCGATGCGCACCAAGATGGACGATGCCATCAACAACGAGAATCTCACCGTTCCGTTCGCCATCTACAACCTGTACCAGCAGCGCTTCACCGAGCGCATGAACTACGCGCGCCAGCTGCTCAAGACCAAGCCCGACTTCACCCTGGACGAGTCGATCGAGCTCGATCGTGAAAAATCGCCCTGGGCCAAGAACGAAGACGAAGTCCGCGAACTCTGGCGCAAGCGCGTCAAGAACGACTGGCTGCGCCTGAAGCTGGCGGGCAAGGAAGAAAAAGCCATCCGCGAGACGCTCGACAAGCGCTACGAGAACTACGTCAACCGCATCCGCAAACTGAACAACGAAGACGTGTTCCAGATGTTCATGAACGCGTATGCCACCGCGATCGAGCCGCACACCAACTACCTGGGCCCGCGCTCGGCCGACAACTTCGACATCGCCATGCGCCTGTCGCTGGAAGGCATCGGCGCCGTGCTGCAGTCGCGCGACGAATACACGGTCATCCGCGAAATCGTGCCGGGCAGCCCGGCTGCGCTGTCGGGCAAGCTGAAGGTGGGCGACCGCATCACCGGCGTGGCGCAGGGCAACGGTCCGTTCACGGACGTGCTCGGCTGGCGCATCGACGACGTCGTGCAGCTGGTGCGCGGCGAGAAGGGCAGCACCGTGCGCCTCGACGTGCTGCCGGGCGATGCCGGTCCGGACGCCAAGCACGTGACGGTGTCGATGGTGCGCAAGAAGATCAGCATGGAAGAGCAGGCCGCCAAGAAGTCGATCATCGAAGTCAAGGATGGCGCCTTCAAGCGCCGCGTCGGCGTCATCTCGCTGCCGACCTTCTACCTCGACTTCGAGGCGCGTCGCCGCGGCGACAAGGATTACCGCAGCGCGACCCGTGACGTGGCCCGCATCCTCGGCGAGCTCAAGAAAGAGAAGGTCGACAACGTCCTGATTGACCTGCGCAACAATGGCGGCGGTTCGCTGACCGAGGCCATCGAGCTCACCGGCCTGTTCATCGACAAGGGACCGGTGGTGCAGCAGCGCGACGCCCAGGGCCGCATCGAGGTCGAGTCCGACCAGCAGCCGGGCCTGTCCTGGGACGGTCCGATGGGCGTCCTGATCAACCGCGGCTCCGCCTCGGCCTCGGAAATCTTCGCCGCCGCGGTCCAGGACTACGGGCGCGGCATCGTCATCGGCGAGCCGAGCTTCGGCAAGGGCACGGTCCAGACCTTGATCGACCTGGACCGCTTCTCGCCGGCCGAGAAGGTGCGCTACGGCGAGCTCAAGATGACCATCGCGCAATTCTTCCGCATCAATGGCGGCACCACCCAGCTGCGCGGCGTGACGCCGGACATCAAGCTGCCGCTTCTGTCCGACCTCGAGAGCTTCGGCGAATCGTCCTACGACAATGCGCTGCCCTGGGTGGCGATCAAGCCGGCCAGCTATGCGGCCGCGGGCGACCTCAAGGAGCTGATCGGCCCGCTGCAGAAGCGCCACGAAGCCCGTATCGCGAAGGACAAGGAGTTCCAGTTCCTGCAGGAAGACATCGCTGAAATCCTGAAAATCCGCAAGGAGAACGCGATTTCGCTGAACGAAGCGGTGCGCCGCAAGGAACGCGACGCCCAGGATGCCCGCGCCAAGCTGCGTGAAGCACGCCTGGCCGGCGCCAGCGGCACCAACACCGACGAGCCGGCCGCCAGCCCGGCCGGCAAGGAAGCGCGCGGCAAGGTGCCGGCGCCGACCAAGCCGGCCAAGGCCGTGACCGCAGTGCGCGGCTCGCCGCGCCAGGACGATGGCCTGCAGTACGACGAGCGCGACCTGCAGGCGGAGCTGGCGGCAGAAAAGGCCGCCAAGGACGCCAAGGACATCCTGCTGCAGGAAGCCGCCAACATCCTGGCCGACGAGGTGGGCATGCTGCGCACCGACACGCGGATGGCCTCGCGGGCCATGCCTTACATGGCGACGCCGCGCGCCGGCAACTGATCTCCGGGCGCCGGGCGCGCCCGTGCTGAACCGGCACCATGGCCGGGTCTCGCGAAAGCGGGCCCCGGCCATTTTCTTTGGCGCGCTGCGCGGTGCCACAAATAACCATTAAGACATCAAAACGTAGAACAAAAGTGGACTTATGGTCAGGTCAGGTAGGACGGTTCCTACCGCTTTTCGAGCAGATTTCTCAGTTCCATACCCTGCGCACGGTTGAGTAATGTTTTGCAGGATCTTCTTTTTTACTTGTGATAGGATAAGTCCACGGTTGTAATAAAAACAATTGAACATCACTCAAGGAGTTAACTTTATGCTAATCCGCCGCCTCGTGATCGCTAGCCTTCTGGCCTGCGCAACCGCTGCCCATGCCGACACCATTACCACCCAGGCCGCACCGCCGTCCGGCGTCGTGTCCGGTTGGACCACCGCTAATGGAACCGACGTGCTGAGTTCCGGTGTGCTGCAAAGTAATCTCAACCTCGTCGCCGGCGTGGCCCACGGCGCCGGTGCGAGCCTCGCAGACGCGCTCTTCAGTAAAGTCTCAAGCAACGGCGCTGGCCAGTCGCTCGTGTTCCAGCAAGGCATCGAGGCGAACTACCTGCTGGCGTCCGGCCATGGCATCCTGGCTGCCACCGCAGGTCTGGGCGCGTCGGTGGTCGGTTCCGCTGAAGGTGCGATCATTTCGAATGGTGGGAGCGCGGCGCCTGGACTGGTTGCCGGCGGCGGCAACCAGACCGTCTCCAACGGCGGCGGCAACGGCGGCGGCAACGGGGGCGGCAACAACGGGGGCGGCACGAACGGCAACGGTTCGGGCGGCACGGGTTCGACCGGCAACGGCGGCCAGGCCGGCGACAACGGCAATCAGCCGGAGGTGATCTTCATCCCGCCACAGGCCAACAAGCCGAACGACAAGGGCCTGGCCATTCCGACCCTGGTCACCCCGGAAGCAAGCGTGCCGGAGCCATCGAGCATCGCGCTGATGCTGCTGGGTATGATGGGCGCCGGCGCGGTCGCCCGCCGCCGCACCCGCTGATTCTCTGCAGGGTGGCTATCCACTCTGCATGGTTTCAAAATTCTTGACTGGACGGCAAAACTGTCGGGTACAATCCTTGTGAACGATCGTGCTTTTCTAGGCGGCGACAACAAGGAGACGACATGGACCTGCACTACACGGACGAGGACCTGGCCTTTCGCGACCAGGTCCGCGCCTTTCTCGATTCCCACCTGCCGAAAGACCTGCAAGCCAAGGTGCTCAAGCACCTGCGGCTGAGCAAGGACGACTTCGTCCGCTGGCACAGGATCCTTGCCGAACAGGGCTGGGTCGCGCCCGGCTGGCCGGCTGAATTCGGCGGCCCCGGCTGGACGCCCGTACAGCGCCACATCTTCGAAGAAGAATGCGCCCGCGCCGGCACCCCGCGCGTGATGCCATTCGGTATCGACATGGTCGCGCCGGTCATCATGGCCTTCGGCAGCCAACAACAAAAAGACTATTTCCTGCCGCGCATCCTGTCGTGCGAAGACTGGTGGTGCCAGGGCTATTCGGAGCCGGGTTCCGGTTCCGACCTCGCTTCGCTCAAGACCACGGCCGTGCGCGGTGTGGACGCGGAGGGTGAGCACTACATCGTCAACGGCCAGAAGACCTGGACCACGCTGGCCCAGCACGCCGACATGATCTTCTGCCTGGTCCGCACCGACCCGTCGGTGCGCAAGCAGGAGGGCATCTCCTTCCTCCTGATCGACATGCATGCGCCCGGCGTCACCGTGCGTCCGATCATCATGCTGGACGAAGACCACGAGGTGAACGAAGTCTTCTTCGACAATGTCCGGGTGCCGGCCGCCAACCTGGTCGGCGAGGAAAACCGCGGCTGGACCTATGCCAAATACCTGCTGGGCCATGAGCGCACCGGCATCGCGGCGGTCGGCCGCAGCAAGCGCGAGCTGGCTTTCCTGAAGCGCCTGGCGCTGCGCGAGCACAAGAACGGCCGCCCGCTGCTCGAGGATCCGCTGTTCGGCGCCAAGGTCGCCGAGCTCGAGATCGAGCTGATGGCGCTGGAGATGACCGTGTTGCGCGTGCTGGCCAAGGGGAACAAGGCGCCCGGGCCGGAAGCCTCGGTGCTGAAGGTGCGCGGCACCGACATCCAGCAGGCCCTGACCGAGCTGATGCTGGAAGCGGCCGGCCCGCTGGCGCTGCCGTTCGACCCGGCCTACCTGGAGGGCGAGAGCGAGCAAAGCGTGGCCGGGGACGACGATGCGGCGCCGCTCGCGTCCTATTACTTCAACTACCGCAAGACCTCCATCTACGGAGGCTCGAACGAGATCCAGCGTAACATCATCGCCCAGATGATCCTGGGGCTGTAAGGAGAACCCAATGAACTTCGATTTCAAGGAAGAGCAGCTCCAGTTCGCCGATGCGCTCAAGCGCTGGATCGGCCGCGACTACGGCTTCGAGCAGCGCCGCGCCATCGTGCGCTCCGAACAGGGGACGTCCGATGCGGCCTGGGCCACGCTGGTGGAGCTCGGCATGACGGCGCTGCCGGTGCCGGAACAGCAGGGCGGCTTCGACGGCACGGCGGTCGACCTGTTCGTCGTGATGCGGGAACTGGGGCGCGGCCTGGTGGTGGAGCCGTATCTCGCCACGGTGCTCGGCGCGCACTTTCTGAAACTGGGCGGCGCCCACGGCGCGCTGCTCGAGCGGGTCGCCGCCGGTGAGCTGAAGCTGGCCTGTGCGCTGGGCGAGCGGCAGTCGCGCCACGACTTGCGCGACATCCTCACCCGCGCGGAACAAGCCGGCGGCGGCTGGCGCCTGAGCGGCGCCAAGAGCGCGGTGGTGCACGGGCTCGAGGCGGGCGTGCTGGTGGTGTCGGCGCGCAGCGCCGGCGGCCAGCGCGACGAAGCCGGCATCACGCTGTTCGCAGTACCGGCCGATGCGCCCGGCGTGCAGCTGAGGACTTATCGTAGCCTGGACGGCCAGCGCGCTGCAGATGTTCGCTTCGACGGCGTCGAACTGCCCGCCAGCGCCATGATCGGCGTGCCGGGCGCCGGCTGGGACATCCTGGAAGCGGCGGCCGATTATGGCGCCGGCCTGCTGTGCGCCGAGGCATTGGGCGCGATGGAAGCGCTGTTCGATGCCACGCTGGAGTACCTCAAGACGCGCCAGCAGTTCGGCGTCCCGATCGGCAAGTTCCAGGCGCTGCAGCACCGCATGGCCGACATGGTCATCCACCTGGAGCAGGCGCGTTCGATGGCCTTGCTGGCGGCGGTGAAGCTCGATGCCGGGGACAGCGCGGAGCGCCGCCGCGTGGTGTCGGCGGCCAAGTACCGCGTCGGCCAGGCGGCCCGCTTCATCGGCCAGCAGGCGGTGCAGCTGCATGGCGGCATGGGCGTGACCGACGAGCTGGCGGCCGCCCACTACTTCAAGCGCCTGTCGATGATCGAGCTGACGCTGGGCGACCGCGACCACCACCTGGCGCGCTTCATGGCGCAGCCGGGCTTCCGGCAGGCTGCCTGAGGAGGGCACATGACGCGTCAATGGTATTTCGAGGATTTTTATCCCGGCCAGGAGATCGCGCTCGGCGAGCGCCCCGTGACCGAAGAAGAGATCATCGCCTTCGCGCGGGAGTATGACCCGCAGCCCTTTCACGTCGACCGCGACGCGGCCGCCGCCTCGATCTATGGCGGCGTGATCGCCAGCGGCTGGCATACCTGCAGCATGATGATGCGGATGGTGGTCGACGGCATGATGTGCAGCGCGTCGAGCATGGGTTCGCCAGGCCTGGACGGCGTGCGCTGGCTGCGCCCGGTGCGTGCCGGCGACACGCTCAGCGTGCGCTACCTCACCACCCAGGTCAAGGCCTCGAACTCGAAGCCGGATCGCGGCGTGGTGTGGTCGAAGTGGATCGCCACCAACCAGCACGGCGAAGAGGTCTGCACCATCGAGGGCATGGGCATGTTCGGGCGCCGTCCCGCGGGAGCGGGCGATGCCTAGATCGATCCCGTTCGCCGACCTGCCGCGGCTGGTCGGCACCGAAGTGGCGGCATCAGGCTGGTTCACGGTCGGGCAGGAGCGTATCGATGCCTTCGCCGAGGCCACCGAGGACCGCCAATGGATCCACGTCGATCCGGAGCGCTGCGCGCGCGAGTCGCCCTTCGGCGCACCGGTGGCACACGGCTTCCTGACCCTGTCGCTGCTGCCGGCGATGCTGGAGAGCGCGCTCGTCATCGAAGGCATGCGCATGGGGCTGAACTATGGGCTGAACCGGGTGCGTTTCCCGGCGCCGTTGCCGAGCGGGAGCCGGGTGCGCGGGCGCTGGCTGCTCGCGGCCTGCGAGCCGATCGAGGGCGGGGTGCAGTTGACGTGGAGCGTGACGATCGAGCCGGAAGGCGAGGGCGCCAAGCCGGTCTGCGCCGCCGAGTTCCTGGTGCGCGCTTACGTTTGACTAGGAAAAAGTGTTCTTCCCTGAGTTAGCAGTAGATCCGTCATCCCGGCGCAGGCCGGGATCCAATTCCGTAGCGTAGTGCTGCAATCCGCGTTAGCCGATACGCGAGCAAACTTGGGCCCCGGCCTTCGCCGGGGCGACGGGCTGACTACTTCGGTACAGCAGGTGGTGCGCTGCTGAACTAAGCTTGCGGCCCCGCGTACTTCGCCAACTCCAGCTTCGCCACGGCATTCCGGTGCACCTCGTCCGGCCCATCCGCCAGCCTGAGCGCCCGGTTCCCCGCCCACTGGTAAGCCAGCGGGAATTCATCCGACACGCCCGCCGCGCCATGGGCCTGGATCGCCCAATCCAGCACGTCCTGGGCCACGTTGGGTGCCAGCACCTTGATCATGGCGATCTCCGCCTGCGCCACCTTGTTGCCGACCGTGTCCATCATATAGGCGGTCTTGAGGGTCAGCAGGCGCGCGGTGTCGATCCGGATGCGGGCTTCGGCGATGCGTTCGCGCCAGACGCCCTGGTCCGACAGCTTGCGCCCGAAGGCTACCCGGCTCTCGAGCCGCCTGCACATCAGCTCCAGGGCGCGCTCGGCCACGCCGATGGCGCGCATGCAGTGGTGGATGCGGCCCGGCCCCAGGCGGCCCTGGGCGATCTCGAAGCCGCGACCCTCGCCGAGCAGCATGTTCGCGGCCGGCACGCGCACGTTCTCGAACCGGATCTCGCAATGCCCATGCGGTGCGTCGTCGTAGCCGAACACCGGCAGCGGCCGCACGATGCTGATGCCCGGGCTGTCGGCCGGGACCACGATCATGGATTGCTGCTGGTGGCGTGCGGCAGCCGGATCGGTCTTGCCCATCACGATGAAGACCTTGCAGCGCGGGTCGCCGGCGCCGGAGATCCACCATTTGTGGCCATTGATGACGTAATGCTCGCCGTCACGTTCGATGCGGGTGGCGATGTTGGTCGCATCCGACGAAGCGACGTCGGGCTCGGTCATGGCGAAGGCCGAGCGGATGTCGCCGCGCAGCAGCGGCTCCAGCCAGGTGTTCTTGATCTCTTCCGAAGCGTAGCGCTCCAGCGTTTCCATGTTGCCCGTGTCGGGCGCCGAGCAGTTGAAGACCTCGGGCGCCCAGGGCACCCGGCCCATGATCTCGCACAGCGGGGCGTAGTCGAGGTTCGACAGGCCTTCAGGCGCGCGGGTGGAGCGCGGCAGGAACAGATTCCACAGTCCGGCCTCGCGCGCCAGCGGCTTGAGGCGCTCGATCAGGTCCAGCGGCAGCCAGCGCGTGCCCTTGTCGCGGGCATTGGCCGCGATCTCTTCGCTGAAGGCGCGCTCGTTGGGATAAATGTGATCAATCATGAAGGCGAGCAGGCGCGCCTGCAGTTCCTTGCAGCGCTCCGAATAGGCGAAGTCCATGTGCTTGTCCTTGCAATAGGGGGATCAGTTGCTGCGCGAGGCGAACTGCCAGGCCATCTCGGCCATGGGGCGCGCCGCCTTGCCGTTCTCCAGGGCCTGGGCGCTCGCGGCGGTGCCGTCCACGTAGCGCTTCATGATCCCCTGCATGATGCCGGCCAGGCGGAACATGTTATAGGCCAGGTAGAAGTCGAAGTCCTCGGCGCGGATCGTCTTGCCGGTGCGTTCGCAATAACGCGCCACGTAGTCGTCCAGGGTGGGTATGCCGAGCCCTGCCAGGTCGAGGCCCGCGATGCCGCGGAAGCGCCCAGGTGGGATGTGCCAGCTCATGCAGTGGTAGGAAAAGTCGGCCAGCGGATGGCCCAGGGTGGACAGTTCCCAGTCCAGCACCGCCAGGATGCGCGGCTCGGTCGGGTGGAAGATCATGTTGTCCAGGCGGTAGTCGCCATGCACGATGCTGGTGTCGTCGCCGGGCGGGATGTGCCGGGGCAGCCATTCGATCAGGCGCTCCATCGCCTCGATTGGTTCGGTAACCGAGGCCTGGTACTGCCTGGTCCAGCGCTCGATCTGGCGCGCGAAATAATTCCCCGGCTTGCCGTAGTCGGCGAGGCCGACCGCCGTGTAGTCGACCGTGTGCAGCTTGGCGATCACGCGGTTCTGTTCGTCGTAGATGGCGGCCCGTTCGCTCGGGCTCATGCCGGGCAGCGACTGGTCCCACAGCACGCGGCCCTCGACGCACTCCATGACGTAGAAGGCGCGCCCGATGATGGCCTCGTCCAGGCACAAGGCGTACTGGCGCGGCACCGGGAAGCCGGCACCGTGCAGCGCCGTCATCACGCGGTACTCGCGGTCGATCGCATGGGCCGAGGGCAGCAGCTTGGCGGCCGGCCCGGGCTTGGTGCGCAGTACGTAGCGTTGGCCGCCCGCGGTGAGCCTGAAGGTGGGGTTGGACTGGCCGCCCTTGAACTGCTCGGCGAGCGGGGCACCGCCGGGGTAGCCCTCGACCTGCGCGGCGAGCCAGGCGCCCAAGGCGTCGACGTCGAAGCGCTGGCGTTCGGACACCTCTTTGGTGCCCATCATTTCCTCGTACATGGCGTCTCCATGATTGTGCTTTGTTCTTTATTCTAGCGTGGAAGCGTACGGCCGTGCTATTTTTGAATGCGCCTATCTGCCTTTGCTGTATTGGGCGAACAATTGCTCCATGGTGGTGGCGCGCGCATCCGGTTGCAGCGGTCCCGGCGGCACGTAGTTGACGAAGCGGACCACCCAGTCGGCCGGGTCGTCGCCGACGTCGAGCGCATTGATGCAGCCGGCCGCCTGCGCCAGCCCGCCCAGGAACAGGCGCTGGCCGGTCAGGGCAAGCGACAAAATCGCGCAGTTGACGCCGCCGTGCAGCACCAGCAGCAGGGTGTCCCAGTCCCGGTCCGCGCGCAGCCGCGCGATGGCGGGATGGACCCGGTCCATCATCTCGCCCACCGATTCGCCGCCGAGGAAGCGCTGGTCCTCGTCCACCAGGCCCTCGAAGGCGCCGGTGAAGGCGCGCTTCAGTTCATCGGTCGGAATCGCGGACAGGCGGCCGCCGCGGATCTCGTGCAGGTCCGGCCAGGTCTCCGCTTCGATCGGCTGGCCGCTCGCCGCCAGCACCCGCCGGGCCGTTTCCACGGTGCGCGGCAGGCCGGAGACGATCACGCGGTCGAAGCGCACGCCGGCCTCGCGGAAGGCGTGGCCGGCAGCGTCGGCCTGGAGCTGGCCGGCCGGGTTCAGTGCCACGGTCTCGGGAAGATGGGGGCGGCCGGTGTCGTCGAAATAGGTAACGCTGCCGTGCCGCATCAGGTAGATGCGGCGACGCTGCGCCGGTGTGCGGGGCTCATCCATGGGGGCGTCCTTGTCGTTTTTTCTTGGCCATCTTACACGCGATGCCATTTCATCGAGGCGAAACGGCGACACTTTTCGTCACTATCGATAATTCCGGCAGTCAATTTTTGTATGTTCTGGCATAAAATATTCGCTGCAAGTAATAAAACAAGGGATGTCATGGCAAGGCCGGAAAAAATTCGCCTCGGCGAGGTGCTGATCCAGCAGAAACTGCTGTCGGAAGAGCAGCTCAACCAGGCGCTGGCGGACCAGAAGCGCACCGGGCGCAAGCTGGGCCGCGTGTTCGTGGAGAGCGGTTTCGTCACCGAAGACCAGATCTCGGGGGCACTCGCGCGCCAGCTGAACATCCCCTACATCAATCTCAAGTTCTACAACATCAACGCCGAACTGGTGCGCCTGCTGCCGGAAACGGCCGCGCGCCGTTTCCGCGCCCTGGTGCTGGAAGACCGCCGCGAAACCCTGCTGGTGGGTGTCTCCGACCCGACCGACTTGTTCGCCTACGACGAGATCGCGCGCCTGCTCAAGAAGACCGTCGAACTGGCCGTGGTCAACGAGACCGAGGTGGTGGGCGCGATCGACCGCATCTACCGCCGCACCGACCAGATCACCGACTTCGCGCGCGAGGTCGAGCAGGACCTGGGCGACACCTCGATCGACTTCGGCGCGCTGGCCGCCAACCCAGGCCTGGAAGAGGCGCCGATCGTCAAGCTGCTGCAGTCGGTGTTCGACGACGCCGCCCAGGTGCGCGCCTCCGACATCCACATCGAGCCGCAGGACGGCCGCCTGCAGATCCGCTTCCGCATCGACGGCGTGCTGCACCTGCAGACCGAGGCCGACCTCAAGGTGGCCACGCCGCTGGCGCTGCGCCTCAAGCTGATGGCCGACCTCGACATCTCGGAAAAGCGCCTGCCGCAGGACGGCCGCTTCGCGGTCAAGGTGCGCAACCAGCGCATCGACGTGCGTATCTCGACCATGCCGACCCAGTACGGCGAATCGGTGGTCATGCGTCTGCTGAACCAGGGCGGCACCACGCTGCGCCTGGACGCGATCGGCATGCCGCCGCGGATCGTCGAGCGATTCCGCGCGCTGGTGCAGCGTCCCAACGGCCTGGTGCTGGTCACCGGCCCGACCGGTTCCGGCAAGACCACCACCCTGTACAGCGCGCTGTCCGAGCTGAACTCGGTGGAGAAGAAGCTGATCACGGTCGAGGACCCGGTCGAATACCGCCTGAAGGGCATCAACCAGGTGCAGGTGAACGACAAGATCGACCTGTCCTTCGCGCGCGTGCTGCGCTCCGCGCTGCGCCAGGACCCGGACATCGTGCTGGTCGGCGAGATGCGCGACCAGGAAACCGCCCAGATCGGCCTGCGCGCCGCAATGACCGGCCACCTGGTGCTCTCGACCCTGCACACCAACGATGCCGCCTCGACCCCGCTGCGCCTGATGGACATGGGCGTGCCGCGCTATATGGTGGGCGGCTCGCTGCAGGCGGTGCTGGCCCAGCGCCTGGTGCGCGTGATCTGCGAAAGCTGCACCACGCCTTACCAGCCGACCCCGGGCGAAGTGACCTGGCTGCGTTCCGAACTGGGCGAGCGTGCGGCCACCACGGCCTTCTTCCACGGGAAGGGCTGCTCGCACTGCAACGGCACCGGTTTCCGCGGCCGTACCGGCGTCTACGAACTGCTCGAGATGACGCGCGCCGTCACCGAGGCGGCCAACCATCCGGACCCGGGGCACTTCCTGAAAGTGGCCCACGCCGAGATGGAGGGCGAGACCTTGCGTCGCCACGGCGTCAGCCTGGCAGTGCAGGGCAGGACCACCATCGCCGAGGCGATGCGCATCAGTAACCAGTACGACGACTGATGCCTTACTTTTCCTACAAGGCGCGCAACGGCGCCGGCGAACTCCTGCAGGGCATCCTCGAAGGCGCCGACAGCGGCGCCATCGCCGACCAGCTGTTCGGCAGCGGCGCCACGCCGATCGAGATCAGCCCCAGCCGCAAGGGCCCGGGCTCGAAAGCGGGCGGCGAGGGCCTGCTGGCGCGACTGAACGAGAAGAAGGTCACGTCGATGGACGTCCAGCTGTTCAGCCGCCAGATCTACACCCTGCTCAAGTCCGGCGTGCCGATCATGCGCGGCCTGGCCGGCCTGCAGGAATCGGCCATCAACAAATCCTTCGGCAAGATCATCAAGGACCTGCGCGAGTCGCTCGACGCCGGCCGCGAGCTGTCGACCGCGATGGCGCGCCATCCCAAGGTCTTCGACACCTTCTATCTGTCGATGGTGCGGGTGGGCGAGATGACCGGCCGCCTGGAAGAAGTCTTCCTGCGGCTGTTCGACCACCTCGAGTTCGACCGCGACATGCGCGAGCGGGTCAAGACCGCGCTGCGCTATCCGACCTTCGTCATGATCGCGATGGCGATCGCGATGGTGATCGTAAACGCGTTCGTGATACCGCAGTTCGCGTCGGTGTTCAAGTCTTTCAAGGCCGAGCTGCCGCTGATGACCCGAATCCTGCTGGCGACCTCGAACTTCACGGTCGCCTACTGGCCGGCCATGCTGGCCATGGTAGGCGGCGCGGTGTTCGGCTTCCGCAGCTGGGTCGCAACCAGCAAGGGCCGGATGGCCTGGGACCAGTACAAGCTGCGTTTGCCGATCGCCGGCAAGATCATCCACAAGGCGACCATGGCGCGCTTCGCGCGCAGCTTCGCGCTCTCGACCCGCAGCGGGGTGCCGATCGTGCAGGCCCTGACGGTGGTGTCGCAGACCGCCGACAACGCCTACCTGTGCTCACGCATCGAGGGCATGCGCGACGGTGTCGAGCGCGGCGAGAGCATCCTGCGCACCTCGGTGGCCGCCAACGTGTTCACCCCGATCGTGCTGCAGATGATCGCGGTGGGCGAGGAATCGGGCTCGCTCGACGAGCTGATGGACGAGATCGCGCAGATGTACGAGCGCGAGGTGGATTACGAACTGAAGACCCTGTCGAGCCAGATCGAACCGATCCTGATCACCTTCCTCGGTGTGATGGTGCTGATCCTGGCGCTGGGCATCTTCCTGCCGATCTGGGACCTGGGCAAGGCTGCCCTGCACGGAGGGAATTGATGCGGCTCATCCGGGCCCGGGGAGCGACCCGCTTCGAGTTCGCCGTCTGCGCCATCGTGACGGCGCTGCTGGCGGGGGTGCTGCTCGGACGGCTGCTCGAGTGGCGCGCGCAGTCCGAGCGGACCGCCGCATACCACGTGGTGGGGGCGCTGCGCACTGCCATGGCGGCGCGGGCGGCCCAGTCCGGAGCGGCGGGCGGACAGGAAGCTTTAGTTGCCTTATTGCAAGAGAACCCGATGACCTGGCTTGCCAGAAAGCCAGCGAACTATCTTGGCGAGTACTACTCGCCCGACCTGGCGACATTACGGCGTGGCGCATGGTTCTTCGACCGTACTGATCGCACTGTCAATTATTTGCTAAGTAGCGACACTTTTTCTTCTGGGACATCTAACTTGCTCAAGTTCAAGGTAGAATTATCCAGTTCGAATTATCCGGCCGGTAATAGCGGGCGGAGCCGGAAGCTCGGCGCCCTGGTCATCGACGAAGTCGGGGCCGGAAACCAATAACCCAAGACCGCGGGCTCACCCGCACAATTTCTACGGAGAGAATTACATGAACAAATATTCCAGCAAGGGCGCGCAGGGCGGTTTCACCCTGATCGAACTGATCGTCGTGATCGTGATCCTGGGCATCCTGGCTGCGACCGCGCTGCCGAAGTTTGCCGACCTGGGTGCTGATGCCCGTCTGGCCAGCCTGAAGGCCGCCAAAGGCGCCGTGTCTTCGGCTTCCTCGCTGGTGCATGCGAAGGTATTGGTGAAGAACCATACACAGTCGACGATCAACATGGAAGGCGTGACCGTCAGCCTGGACGATGGTTACCCAAGTGCCGGCGCTTCGCTGGCTCAGGTTGCTGGCCTGAGCGCGACCGACTACGATTTCGGCACCGTAGCAGCAGGCGGCGTTCAGACCTTCAAGGTGAAGGGCGCAGCCGATGAGAGCAAGTGCGCATTCACCTACACCCAGGCAACGTCGACCAGCGCACCGGTGATCGCGGACGTTACCGGTCTGGATTGCAAGTAATCGACCGTCCCAGCTTCGCTGGGAACTCTCACCCTGGACAGTGATGATGAACCGATGAACCATCGTTTCAACATGGCGCGCCAGGGTGGTTTCACGATGGTCGAACTGATCATCGTGATGGTCCTCGCCGGCATCCTGGCAGCCGTCGCCGGCAGCCGCTTCTTCGAGCGCAGCGGTTTCGACGCCGATGCTTTCGCGGACCAGACCCGCGCCTTGCTGCGCTACGCCCAGAAGGCGGCTATCGCGCGCAACACCCCCGTCTTCGTCCAACTCGACGACAACCGGATCGCCCTCTGCTATGACAAGCCGCAGGGCAACTGCGCAGCCGCGAACCGGGTCGCCGCACCCGCCAGCGGTATCGGGGGCGCCGCTTCCGAAACCCACTGCCAGGATGAGCGCTGGTTCTGCCTCGGCTTGCCTGAGGGTGTGCAGGTCTCGCTGTCCGCGGCCATGACCGAATTCAGCTTCGATGCCCTGGGGCGCCCGATCGCGACCAGCGGCAAGTTCGACGGCCTCGTCATGACCATCGCCAGCCCCGGCGAAACCCGCACCGTGTCCGTGAACCAGGAAACCGGCTATGTCCAGTAAGCCGGCGCGCACAAGCTTCCAGGCGGGCCTGACCATGATCGAGCTGATCATGTTCATCATGATCATCGGCGTCGCGCTGGCCGGCATCGTCGGCGTCCTGAACCTCACCACCAAGGCCAGCGCCGATCCGCTGCGCCGCAAGCAGGCCCTGATGATCGCCGAAGGCCTGCTCGAGGAAGTCCAGCTGGCGCGCTTCACCTACTGCGACCCGACCGCCGACAAGGCCGGCGACGAGGCGGTCAATGGCAGCGCGGACTGCGACGTGCCCGAGAACTGGGGCCCGGAAGCGGGCGGCAAGCGCCCCTTCGACAACATCAACGATTATGCGGCGGCCGCCAACGGCGCTGTGAACGCTTTCAACAATGCCGACGGCAAGCTGACCGACGCCAACGGCGAGCCCATGAACGTCGAAGGCTATACGGCCAGCGTCAGCATCACGCCGGAATCGATCGGCGGCATCCCCATTGCCAATCCAGCCTCGGCCGACGTCGACGTGCTGCGCATCCGCGTCGAAGTCCGCTACGACGGCGAGAGCATCGTGCTCGACGGCTACCGCACGCGCTACGCGCCGAATTTCCTATGAAGACGCCGATGACTACCGGCCGCGCGCGCGGCTTCACGCTGGTCGAGGCGGTCCTGGTGATCGTCATCATCGGCATCATCGGCGCCATCGTCGCCGTGTTCATCCGCGCCCCGGTGCAGGGCTACGTCGATACCGCCGCGCGTGCCGCCGCGACCGACGAGGCCGACCTGGCGCTGCGCCGCATGGCGCGCGACCTGCGCCTGGCGCTGCCCAACAGCGTGCGCGTCAACGACGAGGGCAGCGCGGTCGAATTCCTGCTGACCAGGACGGGCGGACGCTACCTGACCATGGACGACGACGTGGACAAATTCCCCGTCCTCGATTTCGACAACGAAACGAACCGCAGCTTCACTGCCGTGGGCGGCACCATGCGCCGCATCGAGAAGGGCGACTTCATCGTCGTCTACAACGTCGGCGGTGGGGCCGCGGATCTCGAGTCGGACGCCTATCAGTACAGCTCCGGCGCCAAGGGCAGGAACATCGAGCGGGTCGCCGCCGTCGACTATGCCTCGCCCGACAATCCGATCGTGACGATGGACAGCAATCCCTTCGCCACCCAGACCATGCCGATGCGATCGCCCAGCGACCGCTTCCAGGTCGTGACCGGTCCGGTCAGCTATGCCTGCGAGCCCCTGCAAAACGGGGGCAACGAACTGGTGCGCTATTGGGATTACGCGATCTCGCCCGGCCAGAACGCGCCGCCAAAAGGCAAGCCGCAGCGCGCCGTGATCGCCTCGCACGTGGCCGACTGCAGCCAGATCTTCCGCTACGGCAGCGACGCCACCCGGCGCAGCGCGCTGGTGATCCTGAACCTGGCGCTGCGGGTCGGCGAGGACAGCGATGCCCTGGTCCGCCTGGTCAGCCAGGTCCACGTGGACAACACCCCATGAAGCCGATCGCACAGTTTGTTCTCCGTTCGCGCCAGGCCGGTGTCGGCCTGGTCACCGCGATTTTCCTGCTGGTCGTGCTGGCCGGTCTCGGGGTGGCCTCGGTCACCCTGTTCACCTCGCAGCAGGCCAGCGCCAACCTCGACCTCGAGGGCGCCAAGGCCTACCAGGCGGCGCGCGCCGGCATCGAGTGGGGGCTGTACGAACAGCTGCGCCACGGGCGCTGCGTGGACGGCACGTCCTTCGGCTTTCCCGCCACCAGCACCCTGGGCAGCTTCCGCGTGACGGTGGGCTGCATCCCGCTCAACGAGATGAAGAACGCCGACGGCGATCCGGTGATGCGCTGGCGCCTCCGTGCCGTGGCCTGCAACCAGCCGGTCGAAGGCGCCTGCGGCCAGCAAGCCCCGAACAATCCCGATTACGTACAACGCCGGCTCGAGGTAGAGATATGAGAACGCTGCTGAACTTCACCCGCATGGCGCTGTGCGCCGGACTCGGCGTCCTGGCCGCACCGGCCGCCGCCGAACCCCTGGCCCTGACCAAGTCCTTCGAAGGCAACCTCAATTTCGCCGGCACCCAGGCCAGCCTGCAGAGCAAAAGCAGCGGCGCCAAGGTGTGCGACCTGACCAGCAGCGCACAGGCAGGCATCACGCTGCCCACCGGGAGCAGCGTGGTCTCGGCCACCCTGTACTGGGCCGGCACCGGTGCGATCGATACCGAAGTGTCCTTGAATGGCAGCGCGGTGACCGCGCCGGCGGAACGGCGCTACAGTTCGTCGATCGACGGCCTGACTTACTTCGCCGGCGCAGCGGACGTGACCGCGCTGGTGCAGGGCAAGACTTCGTTCACCTTCGCCGGCCTGAGTGTGTCCACGGCCGACATCTACTGCTCGAACAAGCAGAAGGAAAACGCGATCGTGGCCGGTTTCGCGCTCGCCGTGGTGTACTCCCACGCGTCCGAGCGCTACCGCACGGTGAATGTGTACGAAGGCCTGCAGGCCGTGAAGAACACCAGCCTGACGGTGCAGATGCCCGACTATACGCCGCCTGCCGTGAACACCGGTTCCGGGCGCTTCGCCTACATCGTCTGGGAAGGCGACAAGACCGGCCAGCAGAAGGGCGACTATGTCACGTTCGCGGACCAGGTGGTGCATTACTCGCCCTACGTCCAGAAGGACAATGCCTTCAATTCCAAGAGCAGCGCCAACTTCGACGAAAATTCGGGCGGCATCGACTTCGACGTCTTCGATCTTCCCGGTCCTCCCGCGTCGACCGGCGATGCCAAGGCGGTGTTCACGACCGCGAACGACCGGGTACTGCTCGGCACTGCCATCGTCGCCCTGCCGTCGAAGCCGGCCGACCTGTCCATCAAGAAGACTCAAGCCGGAGAATTCAAGCTCGGCAACGAGATCACCTATACCCTGGCCGTGAGCAACGAGGGTGCCCGTGCCGACGCCAACGTGGTGGTCCGGGACACGCTGTCGGGCCTGCTGACCTATGTGTCGGCCAGCGGTACCGACTGGACCTGCACGCTCGCCGAGCGGACGGTCACCTGCAAGTACAACAAGCCCCTGGCCCCCGGCGCCGGCGCCAGCGTCCAGATCAAGGCAAAGATCACCACCGACGGCAAGGTCACCAACACCGCCGAGGTGTCGGGAACGGCCGATGGCGTCCCCGGCAACAACAAGTCGACGGTCGAAGGCGATACCGGCGGCCTGCCGGTCAGCCGGGATGCGTATGTGTTCACCACCGGCCCCTGCCTGGCGAATGCGGTGATCAAGCCCTCGGGCGAGGGCTGCGCCCGGTTCACGGGACCGGTGCTGGCCGGCAGCAAGCCCACGATCTACATCACCAGCGCGCAGAGCGGCGTCGCCAAGGCGCCCAGCACGACCGGCGCGACCAACGTAAACGTCGTCTTCAGCCTCGAATGCAATAACCCGACCACGACGGCGGGCACCGACGCCAGCTATGCAGGCAAACCGCTGGGCGACTGCGTGGCGAACGATACGCCGGCCGGCAGCGCCGGTGCGGCGGCCACTCTCCAGTTCGCGGCGAACGAGGTGTCGAAGCCCTACGAGTTCCATTATCCGGACGTGGGACGGGTAACCCTGCGCATGCGTGACGCCGTCGGCAATGTCATCGCCAGCAGCTTCAGTTCGCTCCCGAGCTCCCTGAAGGCCGCCTACAGGCGCGGCGATGGCGTGCTCAACCCCGGCAGTTCGGCGCTGACGGAAGCGGGCTTTGCCGAGGCCGGCGAGCCCTTCCAGGTCGTCGTGTCCGCCTACGGGGTGGACGGGAACACGGTCATGCAGAACTTCGGTCGCGAGTCCGGCGAGTTCGCACTGGCCGGCAAGCTGGAAGTCCTGGTGGATGGGGATGACCTCGAAACCAGGCTGCTGGAGTCGCAAAGCGAATGGAATGTCAGCGCGGGGACACTGTCCCGTGGCTTTGTGTGGAACGAGGCGGGGACGGCCCGGCTCAAGACCAGCCTGAACGGCTACCTGGGCAGCAGCGTCACGCTGGCGACCGATTTCGTGACCGTCGGCCGTTTCTATCCCGCCTACTTCAGGACCGAAACCGATGGCGGCTTCGGCTGCCTCAAGCGCATGGGATGCCCGGCGGATGCCCCTCAGCTGGTGACCCGCGCAAGCTTCTCGAAACAGTCTTTCGATGCCATCGTCCGCGCCTACGGACGCAATGGACAGGTGCTGCAGAAGTTCAAGGATGCCCTGGTGCCGGCCATTACCCTGACCGCCGTCAGCATGCCCGGTGAAACCGGCAAGGAACTCGACAAATTCAGCAAGGGCGCCGACCCGGCCGCTGCGACCGAGCGCCAGGTCGCCTACCGGCTGGCCACGGGCTACGACGCCAAGGCCGGCACCCGCAACTGGACCGTGCCGACCGCCGTGCACGTGCGGGCCAGCGCGCCGGAGCTGCGCAAGACCGCGGCCGGCGCCGAGCCGCACACCATCAGTTCGCTGCGCGCGGGCACCCCGTCGGTTGAAGGCGGCATGATGGTGATCAACGGCCGCCTCATGGTGGGCAATACGCTCGGCACGCCGCTGGCGAAAACGCCGGTGCCGCTGCGCGCGCAGTACTGGAGCGGCAGCGCCTGGGAGGCGAACAGCCTGGCCGAGCAAACGGAGCCGGTCATGGGGACGGTGGAGTTTTCCGAATGCCGCCGCAGCCTGCGCCTGAACACGGCGGCGAACGGCGCCTGCGACATGAGCGTCGTCATGGTCGCCGGCACGAAATCCGGCACCGAGCAGGTCGCGCTGCCGATGCTCAAAGACGGCAAAGCCAACCTGATCCTGGCGCCGGTCGGAGACCGGACCGGCAACGTCGACCTGTTCATCAATGGCGAGGAATACCTGCCGAGTACCTTCGGCCGCGTGAGCTTCGGGCAGTTCAAAAGCCCGGTTATTTACGTGCGCGAGATGTATTGACAAATAAACGTGGCAAAGCGGCCCTAAAAACTGCTTGTTTTGAGGGTCAAGTCTAGATTTTGTGATCCCATGAGGCTCGGCTTGAATATAATCAAGTCTTTGCCGTACCGAAATCATTTCCGGGATTACAGACCGCTTGCATGCGTTTTTTTAAGAGAGCCAAGAAAAAAGATGGCTGGCTGACCATTGCTGTCCTCGACGACGCGGTGGTGGCCACCAGCATCAAGCCGGTCACGGAGGGCATGCCCTTCGTGCGCTTCGCCCATTTCTTGCCCGGCAAACCCGACGTGGAGGCCCTGGAAAAGGCCGCGCGCGAAGGGCAAGCCAATGCCTACCGCTGCGTGACCCTGCTCGGCCCCGGCGAATACCAGCTGATCAGCCTCGAGGCGCCCAACGTGCCGCGCGAGGAAATGAAGACCGCGGTGCGCTGGCGCCTGAAGGACATCCTCGACTTCCCCGTCGACGAGGCGACCGTCGACGTGCTCGACATCCCGGTCGACGCCAGCCAGATGCGCGCCCAGCAGTCGGTATTCGTGGTGGCAGCCCGCAATAGCGTGGTCAAGCCGCGCCAGCAGCTGTTCCGCGATGCGAAGGTCGGGCTCAGCGTGATCGACATTCCCGAAATGGCACAGCGCAATATCTCGGCCATGCTCGCGCCTGAAAGCCGCGGCATCGCCATGCTGTCGTTCAGCCCGGATGGCGGCCTGCTGACCGTGACCTATCGCGGCGAGCTCTACCTGTCGCGCCGGATCGACGTCACCCTCGACCAGCTGCTCGAGCCGGACCACGACCGCAAGCACGCCAGCTTCGACCGCATCACCCTGGAACTGCAGCGCTCGCTCGACAACTTCGAGCGCCAGTTTTCCTTCATCAGCATCGCCAAGCTGCTGCTCGGGCCCTCGAGCGTGAGCGGCCTCGACGATTACCTGTCGAGCAACCTGTACACACCGGTCGAGACGCTCGACCTGGCCAAGGTGTTCGACCTGAGCAGCACGCCCGACCTGCTCGACGCCGCCATGCAGCAGCGCTTCTTCATTCCGCTCGGCGCCGCCCTGCGCACGGAGGAGGCGGCATGAGCCAGCAGATCAACCTGTTCAACCCGCAATTCGAGCCGCAGAAGAAGGTGCTGTCCGCGGCCACGATGGCGTTCTCGCTGCTGGTGCTGGCGGCCGGCCTGGCCGCGCTGGCCAGCTACGGCAGAGTGCAGACGACGTCCTTGCAGGCCGAGGCCGATGCCGGCGCCAAACGCCTCGAACGGAAGCAGGCGCGCCTGGCCGGCGTCAGCGCCGAGTTCGCGCCGCGCCAGAAGAACAAGGAGATCGACGCCGAGATCGCCGAGGCCCAGGTCCAGCTCGCGGCCTTGCGCAACATCTCGCGCGTGATCGAGCGCGGCGAGCTGGGCGACACCGCCGGCTATGCCGGCTACTTCAAGGCTCTGGCGCGCCAGAGCGCAACCGGGCTGTGGCTCACCAACGTCTCCGTATCCGGCGGCGGCAGGGACATCGGCATCCGCGGACGTACCACCGACCCCGCCACCATACCGGGCTACCTGTCGCGCTTGACCGGGGAGCCGCTGATGCAGGGGAAATCCTTCGCCAGCCTGTCGATCAGCCAGCCCGCAGCCGTCAACGGCCCGGACGGCAAGCCCGCCGCCGCGCCCTGGGTCGAGTTCAGCCTGCAGTCGGTGCCCGAGGAGCCGCGCAAATGAAACAGCGCCTCCTTGCCCTGATGGCGCGCGTCGACGCGCTGACCCTGCGCGAGCGCGGCCTGCTGTTCGCCGCCGTCGCCGCGGTCATCGTCTTCATCGGCCACACCGTCGTGCTGGGACCGATCTACCGCGAGCACGCCGCGCTGCGCACCCAGATCGGCCAGCAGCAGAACAACCTGATGGGCCTGGACGGCGAGATCACCGCCAAGGTGCTGGCCTACCAGGTCGATCCGGATGCCCCGGCGCGCGAGAAGCTGGAAGCCATCAGGCAGGAGACCGCTGCCCTGGGCGACTCGCTGCTGGCCATGGAACACGGCCTGGTGCCGCCCGAGCGCATGGCCCCGCTGGTCGACACCATCCTGCGCGCGAATGCCCGCCTGAAGCTGGTGTCGATGCGCACGCTGCCGGTCGAATCGATGACGGCGCTGGGCGCGGAGCCGCAGGCCGTTTCTGCTCCTGCTCCTGCTCCCGCTCCCGCGGCGGCCGGCGCCGCCCCCACCCCTGAATTGCTGTACCGCCACGGCGTCGAAGTCACCGTGCGCGGCAATTATCTCGACATGGTCGATTACATGAGCGCGCTCGAAGCGATGCCGACCCGGCTGTTCTGGGGCAGGGCGCAGCTCGACGTGGAAGAGTACCCGGCGTCGCGCCTGACGCTCACGCTCTATACCCTGAGTCTGGACCGCAAATGGATGAAGCTGTGAAAAAACTCACCCTGACAATCGTCTCCGGCCTGCTGTATGCAGGCCTCCCGGCCGCCGCGCAGACCCTGGCCGATCCGACCCGCCCGCCGGCCGCCTTCGATGTGAGCCGCCCCGAGGGCGCCGCCGACGGCCTGCCGCGCCTGCAGTCGGTGCTGATCGCGCCGCGCAGCGGCGGACGCCATGTCGCCGTGATCGACGGCGAGACGGTGCGCCTGGGCGACAGCTTCCGTGGTGCCCGCGTGGCGCGCATGACCCAGAACGAGGTCGAGCTGGTGCGCGGCCGCGAACGCCAGGTGCTGCGCCTGGATGCGGCGGCTGACGCCGTCGCGGGCATGACCCGCGCGGCCCAATGACGAAGCCTTCGATGACCAGGACCACGATGATCAAGCTCTCCCTGTTGTCGGGTGCCGTCGCCGGCGCGCTGCTGCTGGCCGGCTGCCAGAGTACGGGGCAGCACGAGACCTATGATGCGATCGGCAAGGAGATGGCCAAGGCCCAGGCCCGCCCGGCGGCTGCGCCGGCGGTCGACGACGCCGTCGCCAACGCGCTGCTGCCCCCGCCCAGCGCGCTCGCCAGCCAGCTGCCGAAGGCCAGGCCGGCCCTCGAGGAACGTTTCAACGTCGCCTTCAACAATGTGCCGGCGCAGCAGTTCTTCCGCTCGATCGTGGCCGGGACCCGCTACAACATGCTGGTCCATCCCGAGGTCAGCGGCAGCATCAGCGCCAACCTGAAGGACGTGACCATCGCCGAGACCCTGGAAGCGATCCGCGAGATGTACGGCTACGACTACAGGATCGACGGCACCCGCATCACGATCCGCCCGCTGACGATGCAGACCCGGATGTTCCAGGTGAACTACCTGACCGCCAAGCGGCGCGGCAGCTCGAACCTGCGGGTCAGCTCGACCTCGGTCGCGAACGCGGGCCGGGAAGGAACCGGCAACCGCAACAACCAGGGGAGCGGCCAGGGCAACCAGGGCGCCAACAACGGGCCGGACACGCTCGGCAACGGCAACGCCCAGGTCGACAGCACCGACATCCGCACCACCTCCGACAACGATTTCTGGGGCGAGCTGAAGCTGGCGCTGGAAGCCATCGTGGGCTCGAAGGAGGGCGGGCGCAGCGTCGTCATCAGCCCGCAATCGGGCGTGCTGGTGGTGCGCGCCATGCCGGATGAATTGCGCAGCGTGGACGCCTACCTCAAGGCGACCCAGCTGGCGGTCGACCGCCAGGTGATCCTGGAAGCCAAGATCCTCGAGGTGGAGCTGAACGACAGCTTCCAGAGCGGGATCAACTGGGCTTCCTTCGCCTCGATCAAGAGCTCGCACCCGAACCGCGTTTCGGGCGGGATGATCGCGCCGGGCGCCAGCTTGGCGCCGCTGCCGTACACCGGCGGCCAGCCGGGGCTGATCAACAATGGCCAGGGCCTGGCCGCCAGCACCGGCTTCTCGCTGTCGAATGCGGCCACCGCGGCCGGTTCGCTGTTCGGCTTCGCCTTCCAGACGAATAACTTCGCCGCCCTGATTTCCTTCCTGGAGTCGCAGGGCCAGGTGCACGTGCTGTCCAGCCCGCGCGTGGCGGCGATGAACAATCAGAAGGCCGTGCTGAAGATCGGCACCGACGAGTTCTTCGTCACCGGCGTAACCAACACCATCAACAGCAACGACAACGGCACCACCAATACGCCGAGCGTGACCCTGCAGCCCTTCTTCTCGGGCGTGGTGCTGGACGTGACGCCGCAGATCGACGACAAGGGCAACATCCTGCTGCACGTGCACCCGTCGGTGAGCCAGGTCTCGACCGTCACCAAGAACGTCGATCTCGGTTCGGCCGGCACCCTGACCCTGCCGCTGGCGGCGTCGGAGACCTCGGAGCTGGACAGCCTGGTGCGCGGCCAGAGCGGCCAGGTGGTCGCGATCGGCGGCCTGATGCGCCAGGTGTCGCGCGGCGATGTCGACCAGCTGCCGGGCGCCGACAAAGTACCGGTGCTGGGCGCGCTGTTCCGCAACAAGCAACGCGTCAGCCAGAAGCGTGAGCTGGTGGTGCTGATCAAGCCGACGATTGTCGAAGGCGCCAACGACTGGAGCCAGGACCTGCTGGATTCGAGCCGGCGCATCGAGGCACTGGACCCGCGGACCCGGGAGCGCAAGTAATGTACGCGGCCCATTTTGGCCTGCGCGAGCTGCCTTTCGGGATCACCCCGGATACCAGCTTCTTCTTCGGCAGCGCGCATTCGCAGGAAGCCTTGAACACCCTGCTGGTGGCGGCGCGCAGCGGCGAAGGCTTCATCAAAATCACGGGCGAGGTCGGCACCGGCAAGACCCTGTTGTGCCGCAAATTCATGGCCACGCTGGGCGAGGGCTTCGTCACCGCCTACATCCCGAATCCCTACCTGGAGCCGCGCACCCTGATGCTGGCCCTGGCCGACGAACTGGAAATCGTGCTCGAGCGCGACGTCGACCAGCACCAGCTGCTCAAGGCGATCAACCTGCGCCTGCTGGAACTGGCGGGCCAGGACCTGCGCGTGGTCCTGTGCCTGGACGAAGCCCAGGCGATTCCCGTGGAGAGCCTGGAAGCCCTGCGCCTGCTGACCAACCTGGAAACCGAAAAGCGCAAGCTGCTGCAGATCGTCCTGTTCGGCCAGCCGGAACTGAACCGCAAGCTGGAACTGGAATCGATCCGCCAGCTGGCCCAGCGCATCACCTTCCATTACCACCTGGGCGCGCTCAGCCGCGACGACCTGGATTACTACGTGGCGCACCGTCTGCGCGTGGCCGGCTTCACCGGCGCGCGCCTGTTCACCCGCTCCGCGATCCGCGGGCTGTACCGCGCCAGCGGCGGCGTGCCGCGCCTGGTCAACATCATGGCGCACAAGGCCATGATGCTCAGCTACGGCCAGGGCAAGCGCGAAGTCGCGGGCAGCCATGTGGCCACGGCGGCGCGTGATACGATCGGCGTGCAGCGCACCATCAATGCCTGGCTGGCCGGGGGCGCCGTGGCCGCATCGGCGGCCGCCGGCCTGGCATGGGCGTTTGCACGATGAGTTTGATCAACAAGATGCTGCAGGACCTGGATGCGCGCGCCGGACAGCCCGGCGCGGCGCCGCTTCCGTCCGACATCAGGCCGGTTGCGCCGACGGAGCGCAGCCTGCCCTGGAAGCGCGTCGCCGTCGTCGGCGGCGTCGCCGTGGCACTGGTGGCGGCGGGCCTGGCCGGCTGGCGCTTGCTGGGACAGAAGCCGGCGCCCGCCCAGGTGGCGGCTCCGGCGGCAGCTGCCGTGCCTGTGAAACCCGCCGAAGTGGCGCCCGTGATTGCCCTCGAGATTCCGGTGCCGCCACGCCAGGATGCCGCCGCCTCGGCTGCGCCTGTCGAGGCGCCGATGGCCGCCGAGCCTGCGCCGGCGGAGGAAGCGCCGCGAGCGGTGGCCAAGGCCGACAAGCCGGCCGCGCCCAAGCTGGCCAAGGCCGTTCAGCCGGCCGAGCGCAAACCGGTGCCGAAGGCGGTGAAAGCCGCGGCGCCGGCGCCTGCCGCGAAGGGCGGCCGGGACGAGACCCCGGCGCAGCGCGCCGAGAATGCCTACCGGCGCGCACTGGCCAGCCTCGACGACGGCCGCGTCACCGAGGCGATCGCCGGCCTGCAGGGAGCCTTGAAAGTCGATCCGCGCCACGAACCCTCGCGCCAGACCCTGGTCAGCCTGCTGATCGAAGCGAAGCGCCCGGACGAAGCGCTGCGCCAGCTCGGCGCCGCCCTGGCGCTCGACGCGCGCCAGCCGGCGATGGCGATGCTGATGGCGCGCCTGCAGATGGAGCGCGGCAGCCCCGGCATCGATACGCTGCTGCGCACCTTGCCTTACGCGGCGGGCAACGGCGAATACCATGGCTTCCTGGCCGGCGCCCTGCAGCGCGAGGGACGCCACCGCGAGGCGGCCGAGCACTACGGAGTGGCGCTGCGCACGGCGCCGCACAACGGGGTATGGTGGATGGGGCTGGGCATCTCGCTGCAGAGTGAGAAGCGCAACCCGGAAGCTGCCGGGGCCTTCCAGAAGGCGCTCGACAGCGGGACGCTGACGCCGGAGCTGCAAGGTTTCGTGGAGCGCAAGCTCAAGCAGCTGGTTCGGTAGGGTGGACGGCTTCGCCGTCCGCGCGTTCAACTCCGGCGTGCGTTGCGGCGACTCGACCGATAGTTGAACGCGCGGTCGGCAGAGCCGACCACCCTACGGCTTACAGGCGGCTTAAGGTCTCCAGCGCCTTCTCGAGCGTCTCGTCCTTCTTCGCAAAGCAGAAGCGCACCACACCCGATTCGGTCGGCTGGCTGTAGAAGGCCGACACCGGAATCGCCGCCACCTTCGCCTCGACGGTCAGCCACTTCGCAAACTCCGCTTCCGGCAAATCCGAGATCGCGCCATAGCGCACGCACTGGAAATAGGTGCCGTCCGCCGGCAGCAGTTCGAAACGCGAGCCGGCGAGTCCCTCGCGGAACAGGTCGCGCTTCTTCTGGTAGAAGGCCGGCAGCTCCAGGTAGGGCGCCGGGTCGGCCATGTAGGCGGCGATCCCATGCTGCATCGGGGTGTTCACGGTGAACACGTTGTACTGGTGGACCTTGCGGAATTCCACGGTGAGTGCGGCGGGGGCGGCCACGTAGCCGACCTTCCATCCGGTCACGTGGTAGGTCTTGCCGAAGCTCGAGATCAGGAAGGCGCGCTCGGCCAGCACGGGATGCCGCGCCACCGAGGCATGCTGCGCGCCGTCGAAGACCATGTGCTCGTACACCTCGTCGGACAGGACCAGGATCTCGGTGTCCGCCACGATCGCGGCCAGTGCTTCCAGGTCGGCGCTGCGCAGGATCGAGCCGGTGGGATTGTGCGGCGAATTCACGATGATCATGCGGGTGCGCGGGCTGACCGCGGCGGCCACCCGGTCCCAGGGCACACTGTAGCCCTGCTGGTCGACCCGCATCGCCACCGGCACCGGCACGCCGCCCGCCAGCGCGATCGCGGGCAGGTAGCAGTCGTAGGCAGGTTCGATGACGATCACCTCGTCGCCCGGGTGCACGCTGCACAGGATGGCGTTCTGGATTGCCTGCGAGGCGCCGCTGGTGACGGTGATCTCGGCGGCCGGGTCGTAGTGGCGGCCGTACAGCGTCTCGACCTTGGCGGCGATCGCCGCGCGCAGGGCCGGCACGCCGCTCATGAAGGGATACTGGTTGTGGCCGGCGCGCATGGCGTCGTCCACCAGGTCGATCAGCTTGGGATCGCAGCCGAAGTCGGGGAAGCCCTGGCCCAGGTTGACGGCGCCGTGCTCCATGGCGAGCTGCGACATCTGGGTGAAGACGGTGGTGCCGACGGCGGGCAGGCGGGTACGCAGGACGGGAGTGCTCATGACGGAAGAAAGAATCGCATTGGTCTTATTCTAGCGCGGCGGCGGCATGGAGCTTGAGCCAGGCCTCGGGCAGCATGATCTTGAACAGCCCTTCGCGCGCGGTGCGCCGGGCCAGCTTGAGCAGGGCCTTGTCCTTGGTGACCAGCACCTCGGCGCCGGCGTCGCGGGCGATCTCGAGGAATTTCTGGTCGTCGCGGTCGGTGCAGACCGGCAGGCGCAGGTGTTTCGCATCCGGCGCCACCACCCGCAGCAGGGTATCGAAGCGTTCGACCGCCCGGGCGCGGCTGGTTTCGTCCAGCGGCAGGTGAGGGTACTTGAGCACCGCCAGGTATTCGTCGCGGCAGTCGGCACGCGTCACGGCGACCAGGGCCCCGGATTCCAGCGCAGCCAGCAGGGGCGCCCAGCGCGCATCGTGGAACACGAACAGGTCGAGGCAGACATTGGTGTCGATGACGATGGGTTTGTCTGAAACGGGTATCATGTGGGCAATTTTTCTTTAGTTAGTCTGTCTGAACCGATGCTGATTGTCCTGTCGCCCGCAAAATCCCTCGATCTCGAATCCCCAAGCACCACCAAGAAGAGCAGCACACCGGACTTCATCCCGCGCGCCGCCGAGCTGATCGAGGTGCTGCGCGGCTATTCGCCCGCTAGAATAGCCGAGCTGATGGATCTGTCGGATACGCTGTCCATGCTCAACGTCTCGCGCTATGCGCACTGGAGCGAAGACCATGGCGAGGCGCGCCAGGCGATCATGTCCTTCGATGGCGACGTCTACACCGGCCTCGACGCGCGCAGCCTGGGTGCGAAAGAAATCGACTATGCGCAAAAGCACCTGCGCATACTGTCCGGCCTGTATGGCCTGCTGCGTCCGCTGGACCGCATGCATCCCTACCGCCTGGAAATGGGAACGCGCCTGAAGAACCCGCGCGGCAACAACCTGTATGCCTTCTGGGGCGACAGCGTGACGGAGGCGCTCAATGCCCAGATCGCGGCGACCAGGGCCAAGGCGCTGGTCAACCTGGCGTCGGAAGAATACTTCAAGTCGGTCAAGCCGAAGCAGCTCGGGGTGCCGGTGATCACACCGGTGTTCGAGGACTGGAAGAACGGCAAGTACAAGATCATCTCGTTCTTCGCCAAGCGCGCCCGCGGCATGATGGCGCGCTATGCGGCCCAGCACGGCATCAAGGACCCGGAACAGCTGAAGGGCTTCGACCTCGACGGCTATGCCTTCGAGGCCGCGGCTTCCGGCGAGAACACCTGGGTGTTCCGCCGCAAGCTGGCCGCCTGATTACAGGGCGTCCTTGGGAGCAGCCTTCGGGCCCGACTTCGACCAGAAGCGCCACCATGGGGCGTCGCCCACCGCGTTCGGGTTCAGGAAGCGGCTGTTCGGGTAGTTCAGCAGCAGCACGCGCTGGGTGTCGTCGCGCAGGACCGGCATGCCGAGCTTGTCGTAGGAGCGCATCATGAGGAACAGCGCTTCTTCGCGGGCCGGCGCGTCGCTGTATTCCTGCACGGCGAGCTGGGCGCGGTTGAGCGCAGCCAGGAAGGCGCCGCGGCGGTAGTAGTAATTCGCCACGTGCACTTCGTACTGGGCCATCGCGTTGACCAGGTAGTTCATGCGCGCGATCGAATCTTCGCGATACTTACTGTTCGGGAACTTGTCGACCAGGGCCTTGAAGGCGGCGAAGGCTTCACGGGTGGCCTTCGGGTCACGCTCGGTCGGATCCTGCGAGTAGATGAAGCTCAGGAAGCCCAACTGGTCGTTGAAGTTGATCAGGCCACGCAGGTAATACATATAGTCGACCTGGGCGTGGTTCGGGTGCAGCTTGATGAAGCGCTCGACCGCGGCCAGGGCCTGGGCCTGGTCCTGGGCCTTGTAATGAGCGTAGGCAATTTCCATCTGCGCTTGCGCGGCATAGGTGCCGAACGGGTAGTTGGATTCCAAGCGCTCGAACAGCTTGATTGCTGCTTCATAGTGGCCGCCGCTCATCTCATCGCGTGCCTCAGCGTATAATTTCTCCGCTGTCCAATTTTTGGTGTCGTCATCCGACTTCGGCAGGATGCTGCAGGCGGACAGACTCAGGGCCAAAGCGGCAACCAACACAGACAATTTTTTTTGCATAGCTCTTTGCAAGAAAGTTTTACCTAGATTCAACGAACGGCTGATTATAGCCGATGGGACTCACGTGATATTAACTCCTGCGCCGAATTCGGCGGAAATGCCTCTCGACCCCGATCTGGACGAGACCTTAGACGATGAACTGGAAGGCGGGTTCGAGCTCGCTCCCGGTACCGACCTGTCGCCGATCACCCTGCAGCTGAGCCCCGAAGCCTGCGGCCAGCGCCTCGACAAGGTGGTCGCCGGCCTGGTGCCGCAGTTCTCGCGCAGCCGTCTGCAACTGTGGTTCGACGGCGGCTTCGTCAAGGTCGACGGCAAGTCCGCGCGCGGCAAGGACACCGCCTACGGCGACGAAACCGTGCTGATCGAGCCGCAGGCCGCGCCGGAAGACACCGCATTTGCGCCGGAAGCCATGACGCTCGACATCGTGCACGAGGACGAGGACATCCTCGTCATCAACAAGCCGGCCGGCCTGGTCGTGCATCCGGGCGCCGGCAACTGGTCGGGCACGCTGCTGAACGGCCTGCTGCACCACTGCCCGCAACTGGTGGGCGTGCCGCGCGCAGGCATCGTGCACCGCCTCGACAAGGATACCAGCGGCCTGATGGTGGTCGGCAAGACCCTGGCCGCGCAGACCGACCTGGTGCGCCAGTTGCAGGCCCGCACCGTCAAGCGCGAGTACTTCGCGCTGGTCTGGGGCACGCCGCAGCTGTCCGGCACCATCAACGCCCCGATGGGCCGCCACCCGCGCGACCGCGTCAAGATGGCGGTGTCCTCGGGCATGTTCGGCAAGCCGGCCATCACCCATTACAAGCGCGTCGCCAGCGGCGACCTCGATCGCCGTCCGGTGTCGCTGGTGCGCTGCAGCCTGGAGACCGGCCGCACCCACCAGATCCGCGTCCACATGCAGCACCTGGGCTTTGCGCTGGTGGGCGACTCGGTCTACGGCAAGCAGCACCTGGTACCGGTGTTCCACCGCCAGGCGCTGCAGGCGCGCCGCCTCGGCCTGGTCCATCCGGGCACCGGCGAGCCCTGCGAATGGACGGTGCCGCTGGCAGCCGACTTCGCGGAACTGATCGCCAGGGCCGGCATCCCCGAGCCGGGCGACGACGACGCCGAGGAATGATGGAGCGCTCTGCACTGGTCTGGCCGGACTGGCCCGACCTGCCCTCGAAGGTCGGGGCGCTGGCCACCAGCCGCGACGGCGGCGTCAGTCGGGGTCCGTATGACGACGGCAAGGGCGGCGGGGGACTCAATCTCGGCATGCATTGCGGCGATGACCCGGACGCCGTGCGGACCAATCGCGAACGCCTCCAGGCGTATTTGCCGGGCCGCCCGGCCTGGATCGCCCAGGTGCATGGCGCCGACGTGGTCGACGCCTGTACGGTCGGTCCGGACCAGCCGGTGAGGACCGGCGACGCCGGCATCGCGTCTGATGTGGGCGTGGTCTGCGCGATCCTGACCGCGGACTGCCTGCCGGTGCTGTTCGCCGACCTCGACGGCAAGGTGGTGGGTGCGGCCCATGCCGGCTGGCGCGGATTGGCGGCGGGTGTGCTGGGCGAGACCGTGCGCGCCATGCGCGCGGCCGGCGCCGGCGAGATCACTGCCTGGATGGGGCCGGCGATCGGACCGCAGGCCTTCGAGGTGGGTGAAGACGTGCGCGAGGCTTTCATGGCCGCGATGCCGGGAGAAGCGACCCTTGCCGCGTTCCGGCAAAAATCTGACCAACCGGTCAAATTCTTGGCCGACATGCCGGCGCTGGCGCGCCTGATGCTGGCGCGCGACGGCGTCACGCGTGTCCATGGCGGCAATCTCTGCACCGCCACGGCGCCAGAGCGCTTCTATTCCTACCGCCGCGACGGGGTGACCGGCCGCCAGGCCAGCCTGATCTGGATCAAATGATGGGGGCGGGCCTGGGCGAGAATGCTCAGTCGCCGCCACCGCCACCGTCGCCGCCGTCGCAGCCGGCGTCATCCGTTGCACAGGACTTGCCGCCGGCCATCGCCGGCACGCCACCGTCGCCCGCCGACCCCGCTGTCGCGTTGCGTGCCTGCGCTTCACGCCGCGCACGCCGCCGTTTTGACCCTGTGAGATAAAAAACAATGGATAATGGCAGGGCGCAATAGAACACGAAGGTCATCAGGCCGTGCACGATGGTCGGTTCGGTCGCTGCCATCAGGGCGACCACGTAAATCCAGGCAACGGCGACGATCCACATGAGCTTCTCCAAGGTTTCTACTCTGTACTGTACCCCGATTCTAAACAACGGATGCCGACATGAACATGCCTGACCCCCAAGCTTTTGCTGCCTCCTGGATGACCCAGTTCGCCGATCCCAACCTCTGGCAGGGCTGGATGACGATGCCGAGCATGCCGGCAATGGCGCCCCAGGCCGCCGGGGCCAACCCGCTGGCCGGCCTGCTGAAGGATGTCGGCGCCGGCATCGCGCCGGCCAGGCTCGAAGCCATCCGCGACGACTACCTCAAGAAGGCCGGGCAGCTATGGCAGGACTTCGTCAGCGGCAAGACGCCCGAGTTCCATGACAAGCGCTTCTCGTCCACCGAATGGCGCGAACACCCGATGTCGGCGTTTTCCGCCGCGTCCTACCTGCTGAATTCGGAATTCATGCTGGCCCTGGCCGACGCCGTCGAGGCCGGCCCGCGCGAGCGTCAGAAGATCCGTTTCGCGGTCCAGCAGATGGTCGATGCCATGTCGCCGGCCAATTTCTTCGCCACCAATCCGGAAGCGCAGAAGAAGCTGATCGAGACCAAGGGTGAAAGCCTCACCAAGGGCCTGGCGAACATGCTGGCCGACATGCAGAAGGGCCGCATCTCGCAGTCCGACGAATCGGCCTTCGAAGTCGGCCGCAACGTCGGCACCACGCCGGGCCAGGTCGTGTTCGAGAACGAGCTGTTCCAGCTGATCCAGTACACCCCGGCGACCCCGACCGTGAAGGCGGTGCCGCTGCTGATGATCCCGCCCTGCATCAACAAGTTCTACATCCTCGACCTGCAGCCTGAAAACTCCCTGGTGCGCTACGCGGTGGAGCAGGGCAATACCGTGTTCATGGTCTCCTGGCGCAATCCGGACCGCAGCCTTGGCAACACCCGCTGGGACGACTACGTCGAGACGGGCGCCATCAAGGCGATCGAGGTGGCGCGCGAGATCAGCGGCCAGGACAAGACCCACGTGTTCGGTTTCTGCGTCGGCGGCACCATCGCCGCCACCGCGCTGGCGGTGCTGGCGGCGCGCGGCCAGCAGCCGGCAGCCAGCCTGTCGCTGCTGACCACGCTGCTCGACTTCCAGGACACCGGCGTGCTCGAAGTCTTCGTGGACGAAGCCCAGGTGGCCCTGCGCGAGCAGGCCCTGGGCAGCGGCGGCCTGATGCCGGGCCGCGACCTGGCCACGACCTTCTCGGCCCTGCGCCCGAACGACCTGGTGTGGAACTACGTGCAGCAGAACTACCTGAAGGGCAAGGAACCGCCGGCCTTCGACCTGCTGTACTGGAATGCCGACAGTACCAACCTGCCGGGCCCGATGTTCTGCTGGTACCTGCGCAATACCTACCTGGAAAACAAGCTGAAGCTGCCGGGCGCGCTGACTGTTTGCGGCGTGCCGGTCGACCTCGGCCGGATCGATTGCCCGGTCTTCCTCTATGGTTCCAAGGAAGACCACATCGTGCCCTGGGAAGCCGCCTTCGCCTCGATGGACCTGCTGAATCCGAAGAACCCGAAGGCCAACCGCTACGTGCTGGGCGCCTCGGGCCACATCGCGGGCGTGATCAACCCGGCCTCGAAGAACAAGCGCAGCTATTGGGTCAATGACAAGGCCGGCAAGGCGCGCCCGAAGACGGCCGAGGCCTGGTTCGCGGGCGCGACCGAGCAGAAGGGCAGCTGGTGGCCGGAGTGGGCGAAATTCCTGGCCGAGAACGGCGGCGCCGACGTGCCGGCGCCTGCGGCCTTCGGAAACGAGCGCTACCAGCCGACCGAAGCGGCGCCGGGCCGCTACGTCAAGGCCAGGGCAGACTGATCGCGCACATATCAAAATAACCACGGAAGTTTGTAGTCTAATAATTGCTGCACCTGCGCGCAGGTCGTGGTATGGTGTGGGCTTGTCCGTCCCGCTGGGCAACAATCGTCTTTGCGGAACGGGCTCCGGACCGGCTACTTTGGTAAGCAATCAAGAAAAATAGCGTGCGGTCGACGCTACCGCAACGCACAACATGAGACATGAAATGAGTAGTGTGAAAAAGAGTGCTGAACGCCTGATCAAGAAGTATCCGAACCGCCGTCTGTACGACACCCAGACCAGTTCCTACATCACCCTGACCGACGTGAAGCAACTGGTGCTCGACGCCGACGAGTTCACCGTCGTCGACGCCAAGAGCAACGAAGACCTGACCCGCAGCATCCTGCTCCAGATCATCCTGGAAGAGGAGGCCAACGGCGTCCCGATGTTCTCGAGTTCGGTACTGGCCCAGATCATCCGCTACTACGGCCACGCCATGCAGGGCATGATGGGTTCTTACCTCGAGAAGAACGTGCAGGCCTTCACCGACATCCAGAACAAGTTCACCAGCAATGCCGCCGGCGCCCTGGAGGGCAAGCCCTTCAGCCCGGAAATGTGGACCCAGTTCATGAACGTCCAGGGCCCGATGATGCAGGGCATGATGAACAACTACATCGACCAGTCGAAGAACCTGTTCCTGCAGATGCAGGAACAGATGCAGAACCAGAGCAAGGCCATGTTCGGTGCCTTCCCGTTCCCGGGCATGACGCCGCCGCCGACCGACAAGAAGTAAGCAAGTAGCAAGAGTCGTCGTTTTACGACATCAGTCGGCCCTGTCCTGGGCCGGCTTCCCACCCCACCGGTTCCCCCGAGGGACCCGCTTCGGGTACAATCGTGGATTGCCCAGATTCTTTGTCGTCCGCCCATGACCGAACTTCGCCGTATTCCTTCCTCCGCCAACACCGCAGCCGCCCCAGCCGCAGCCGCCGCGCCTTCGCTCGTCATCCCGAGCCCGGCCGCAGGCATCGCCGCGCCGAAAGTCGGCTTCGTGTCGCTCGGCTGCCCGAAGGCGCTGGTCGATTCCGAGCAGATCCTGACCCAGCTGCGCGCCGAAGGCTACCAGACCGCCAAGTCCTATGACGGCGCCGACCTGGTCATCGTGAACACCTGCGGCTTCATCGACGCCGCGGTGCAGGAATCGCTGGACGCGATCGGCGAGGCGCTGGCCGAGAACGGCAAGGTCATCGTCACCGGCTGCCTGGGCGCCAAGAAGGATGCCGCGGGCGACGACATCATCACCAAGGTGCACCCGAAGGTGCTGGCCGTGACCGGCCCGCACGCGGTCGCCGAGGTGATGGAATCGGTCCACCTGCACCTGCCGAAACCGCACGACCCCTTCCTCGACCTGGTGCCGGACCACGGCGTCAAGCTGACCCCGAAGCACTACGCCTACCTGAAGATCTCGGAAGGTTGCAACCACCGCTGCAGCTTTTGCATCATCCCGTCGATGCGCGGCGACCTGGTGTCGCGCCCGATCCACGAGGTGCTGCAGGAAGCCGAGAACCTGTTCAAGGCCGGCGTCAAGGAACTGCTGGTGATCTCGCAGGACACCAGCGCCTACGGCGTCGACGTCAAGTTCCGCACCGGCTTCTGGAACGGCCGCCCGGTCAAGACCCACATGACCCAGCTGACCGAAGAACTGGGCAAGCTGGCGCGCCAGTACGGCGCCTGGGTGCGCATGCACTACGTCTATCCGTACCCGCACGTCGACCAGGTCATCCCGCTGATGGGCGACGGCCATGTGCTGCCTTACCTCGACATCCCGATGCAGCACGCGCACCCGGACGTCCTGAAGCGCATGAAGCGCCCGGCCAGCGGCGAGAAGAACCTCGACCGCATCCAGGCGTGGCGCAAGATGAACCCGGACCTGACCATCCGCTCGACCTTCATCGCCGGCTTCCCGGGCGAGACGGAAGCCGAATTCGAATACCTGCTGGACTTCCTGCGTGAAGCGCAGATCGACCGCCTGGGCTGCTTCGCCTATTCGCCGGTCGAGGGCGCGACCGCCAATCTGCTGGACAATCCGGTGCCGCAAGAAGTGCGCGAAGAGCGCCGTGGCCGCGTCATGCTGCTGCAGGAAGAGATCTCGCTCAAGCGCATGCAGGCCAAGATCGGCAAGACCATGCGCGTGCTGGTCGACGAAGTCGGCGCCCGCGAAGCGATCGGCCGTACCGCCGCCGACGCGCCGGAGATCGACGGCGTGGTCCACATCAAGCGCGCCCTGGCGCCGGGCAAGGCCAAGCCGGCCGTGGGCCAGTTCATCGACGTGGTGATCACCAAGGCCGACGCCCACGACCTGTGGGCCACGGTGGCCTGAAGCGGGCAGCAAACATGACCCAGAAGACCGTCCAGACTTCCCTGATCCACAGCGATTACGAAGCCCCGGGCGGCTTCGACGCCTTCCCGCCCGGCGTGCACCGCGCCTCGACGGTCCTGTTCGAGAACGTCGCCGCGATGCGCTCGGGCCAGTGGAAGGACAAGACCTCCTATACCTACGGCCTGCACGGCACGCCGACCACCTTCACGCTGGAAGCGCGGCTCGCGCAGATCGAGGGCGGCAAGCACTGCCTGCTGGCGCCCTCGGGCCTGTCGGCGATCGCGATGATCAACTTCGCGCTGCTCAAGAGCGGCGACGACGTGCTGCTGCCCGAGAACGTCTACAACCCGAACCGCGAACTGGGACGCTGGCTGTCACAGGACTTCGGCGTGAGCGCGCGTTTCTACGATCCGATGATCGGCAGCAGCATCGCGGCGCTGATCCGGCCGGAGACAAAGCTGGTCTGGACCGAGGCGCCGGGTTCGGTGTCGATGGAAGTGCCGGACCTGCCGGCGATCTGCAAGGCGGCGAAGGACAAGGGCGTGCCGGTAGCGCTCGACAACACCTGGTCGGCCGGCCTGGCGCTGCGCGGCTTCGACGTCGGCGCGGACATCGTCATGCACGCGCTGACCAAGTACCAGTCGGGCGGTGCCGACCTGCTGATGGGCGCCGTGATCACGCAGGACCGCGCGCTGAACGACCAGCTGGCGCAGGCGCACATGCGCCTCGGCCTGGGCGTGGGCGCCGACGATGCCTACCTGGTGATGCGCGGCCTGCCGAGCATGAAGCTGCGCTTCGAGGCACATGACCTTGGTGCGCGCAAGCTGGCGGCCTGGCTCAAGGCCCGTCCCGAGATCAGCAAGGTGCTGCACCCGGCCTTCGAGGATTGCCCGGGTCACGCCAACTGGAAGCGCGATTTCCAGGGCGCCGGCGGCCTGTTCTCGGTGCTGTTCGATCCGCGCTATACGGAAGAGCAGACCGACCGCTTCGTGGATTCCCTGACGCTGTTCGGCCTCGGCTACAGCTGGGGCGGTCCGAACAGCCTGGTGATGCCTTACCGGATCCGCGCGATCCGCAGCCAGTGGCAGGAAGAGGGCGTGCTGGTGCGCTTCAATGTCGGGCTGGAAGACACGGACGACCTGATCGCCGACATCGGGCAGGCGCTCGCACAGCTCTAACACCCCGAGCGGCGGCAATGGAAGATCAGCCAAGCGGCCCGGCTGTCAGCTACAAACGCTGCGCACTTGATTCCATGGACGGATAGCCGGGCGACCTGGCTTCCGCCTGAGCCGGGGCCCGCTGGTTCAGGACACTGTTGTATTCATGACGATCATCATTTCCACAAGGAAACTTCCGTGATAAACTTGCTTTAGAGTAAGTTTAATTATTTCGCAGCAATATTGCGAAAATCATATAGGGAAGAATGATGACCACCACCACTTCGTCCGTCAGCACCACGCTGAATGCCACCACCGACGACCTGATCCTGACCGGAACGGCTGACATCAACGGTACCGGCAATTTGCGCAACAACACGATCACCGGGAACTCCGGTGCGAACGTTCTGAACGGACTGGCCGGCGCGGATACCCTGATCGGCGGTTCCGGCAACGATACCTATGTGGTGGACAATATCGGAGACAGGGTGGTCGAACAGCCGGGCGAAGGCGTGGACTCGGTCCAGGCCAGCGTTGCCCATACCCTGTCCGAGGATGTCGAGCACCTCACCCTGACCGGTACCGGGAGCATCGCGGGCGGCGGGAACGCGCTGGACAACACGATCACCGGCAACAACGCCAGCAATACGCTCAGCGGCGCGGCCGGCGACGATAGCCTGGTCGGCAACGGCGGCAACGACCTGCTCGACGGCGGGGCGGGTGCCGACACGATGCTGGGCGGAGTGGGCAACGATACCTATGTGGTCGACCAGGCCGGCGACAGCGTGAGCGAAGCGGCGGCTGCCGGTGCCGACACGGTCAAGTCGGGCATCAGCTATACGCTGGGCGACAACCTCGAACACCTGACCCTGACCGGGGATGCGGCTATCGATGGTGTCGGCAACGCCCTCGACAACGTCCTCACCGGCAATGGCGGGAACAACAGCCTCGGCGGCGGAGCCGGCGACGATACCCTCGACGGCGGCCAGGGCGCGGACCGGATGAACGGCGCCAGCGGCAACGATACGTATGTGGTCGATGATGCGGGTGACCTGGTGGACGAACTGGCGGACGAAGGCGTGGACTTGGTCGAGTCCGGCATCAGCTACACGCTGACCGCCAATGTCGAGAACCTGGTGTTGACCGGCGGCGCCGCCACCAGCGGCACCGGCAACGAGCTCGACAACGATATCACCGGTAATGCCGCGTCCAACGTCCTGTTCGGGCTGGCCGGCAAGGACACCATCAACGGCGGCGCCGGCGCCGATCAGTTGCACGGTGGAACTGGCGATGATACCTATATCGTCGACAACGCGGGAGACGTGGTCTTCGAACTCGACGGCGAGGGGACGGACAAGGTACTGTCGAGCGTCACCCACGTCCTTGGCGCGGCGGTCGAACACCTGACACTGACCGGTGGCGGCAACGCCGCGGGCAGTGGCAATGAGCTCGACAACACGATCACCGGCAACACCGGCAGCAATATCCTGAGCGGCGGCACCGGCAACGACAGCTTGCAGGACAATGGCGGCAACGACCTGCTCGACGGCGGCACGGGCGCCGACACCATGCAGGGCGGCATCGGTAACGATACCTATGTGGTCGACGACGCCGGCGACCTCGTTTCCGAAGCCTTGAGCGCCGGCCTCGACACCACTCGCTCCGGCATCGACTACACCCTGACCGACAACGTCGAGAACCTGGTGCTGACCGGCGTGCAGGACCTGAAGGGCACGGGCAACGCACTGGGCAACGTCATGACTGGCAACAGCGGCAACAATACGCTGAACGCGGATGCCGGCAACGATACCGTGAACGCCGGCGAGGGCAATGACCTGGTGGACGGCGGCGAGGGCAACGACCAGCTCAATGGCGAAGCGGGCGAGGACACCCTGAATGGCGGGACCGGCAACGACAGGCTGGACGGCGGCATCGGTGCCGACAGGATGACCGGGGGCATTGGCGACGACATCTACGAGGTCGACGATAACGGTGACATCGTCGCCGAAGACGCGGGCGCCGGCACCGACCTGGCCGAGTCGAGCATCTCCTATACCCTGACCGCGAACGTCGAGAACCTGACGCAGACCGGCAGCGCAGACATTCACGGTAGCGGCAACGAACTCGACAACATCATCAACGGCAATGCCGGCGCCAATACCCTGTATGGCCTGGACGGCAATGACACGCTCAATGGCAATGGCGGCAGTGATTCCCTGTCTGGCGGTAACGGCAACGACCTGCTCAACGGCGGCCTTGACGCCGACAGCATGAGCGGCGGCACCGGCGACGACGTCTACATCGTCGACCACGCCGGCGACATCGTTGTCGAGAACGCCGGCGAGGGCGTGGACAAGGTGCAGTCGAGCGTCGCCTATACGCTGACGGACAAGGTCGAGAACCTGAGCCTGACGGGCATCGGCTCCATCAGCGCCAGCGGTAACGAGCTCGACAACACGATCATCGGCAACAGCGGCCACAATGTCCTGTTCGGCGGTGCGGGCAACGACACCCTGAACGACAACGCCGGCGACGACCGGCTCGACGGCGGCACTGGCGCCGACACCATGGCCGGCGGCGCTGCGAACGACACCTATGTGGTCGACAACGCGGGCGACGTCGTGATCGAGGGCGTGGGCGCGGGCACGGACACGGTCGAATCCAGCGTCGACCATACCCTGGCAACCAACGTCGACAACCTGGAGCTGACCGGTTCGCAAGACCTGGTGGGCAACGGCAATGCGCTGAACAACGTCATTACCGGCAACAGCGGCAATAACAGCACCGATGCCGGCGCGGGCAACGACACGGTCCATGCCGGCGAAGGCAAGGACGTGGTCAGCGGCGGCGACGGCAATGATGCGCTGTACGGCGAAGGCGGCGACGACCGCTTGCAGGGCGACGCGGGCAATGACCTGCTCGACGGCGGCCTGGGTGGCGACCACATGGCCGGCGGCCTCGGCGACGATACCTACAAGGTCGACGATGCGGGCGACCTGGTCGTCGAAGACGGCGCGGCCGGCACCGATCACGTGCAATCCAGCATCACCTATACGCTGACCGCGAACGTCGAGAACCTGACGCTGACCGGCGCGGCGCACATCGACGGCGCCGGCAACGCGCTGAACAACATCATCGTCGGCAACAGCGGCAGCAACCGGCTGGATGGACTGGGCGGCAACGACACCATCCGCGCAGGCGCCGACAACGACACGCTGAGTGGCGGCGACGGCAACGACACGCTGTATGGCGAAGCGGGCGACGACCAGCTGCAGGGCGACGCCGGCGACGACGTGCTGAACGGTGGCGTGGGCAACGACAGCATGCAAGGCGGCAGCGGCGACGACACCTATGTCGTCGACAGCGCCGCCGACCTCACGGTCGAGGCGGCAGACGAGGGCACCGACACCGTGCAGGCGGGTGTCAGCTACACACTGGCGGCGCAGGTGGAAAACCTGGTGCTGACCGGTTCGGCCAATACGGCCGGCACCGGCAACGCGCTGGACAATGTCATCACGGGCAACACCGGCGCCAACGAGCTCAGCGGCGGCGCGGGCAACGACACCCTGGTCGCCAACGCCGGCAACGACATGCTCGACGGCGGCACCGGTGCCGACACCATGCACGGCGGGGCCGGTAACGACACCTATGTGGTCGACGTCCTCGGCGACGTGGTGGTCGAAGGCAGCGGCGCCGGTAGCGACACGGTCGAGGCCGGCATTGACTACACGCTCGGCGCCAACGTCGAGAACCTGGTCCTGACGGGCGACGCCCTGAACGGCACCGGCAATGCGCTCTCCAACACGATCACCGGCAACGCCGGGGACAACCTGATCGACGGCGGCGCGGCCGCGGATACGCTGAGCGGCGGCGCCGGCAACGACACTTATATCGTCGACACCGGCAGCGACGTGATCGTCGAGGCGGCGGGTGGCGGGATCGACCTTGCGCGCGCCAGCGCCAGCTACGTGCTGGGCGCCAACGTCGAGCACCTGGTGCTGACCGGCCTTGCGGCGATCAACGGCACCGGCAACGCCCTGGACAACAGCATCACGGGCAACGATGCGAACAACGTCCTGAACGGCGGGGCCGGCGCCGACGCGCTGGCAGGTGGCGCTGGTAACGACAGCTACGTGGTGGACGACGCCGGCGACACCGTGGTGGAGAACGCGGGCGAGGGCCTGGACCTGGTGCAGGCCAGCGTCAGCCACCATCTCTCCGCCAACGTCGAGAACCTGACCCTCGTGGGCAACGGCGCCATCGACGGCAGCGGCAATGAACTGGACAACGTCATGACCGGCAATGCCGGCGCCAACCGGCTCGATGGCGGCGCCGGCAGGGACACGCTGTCCGGCGGGGCCGGCGCGGACGTCCTGGCTGGCGGCGCCGGCGACGATACCTACCGCTTCGGACGCGGCGACGGCGCCGACCGCATCGTCGATGCCGAGGGCGGCAACACCCTGCACCTGGCCGGCGGCCTGACCCAGGCCGACCTGGTGGCGAGCATGTCGGGCAATGATTTGGTGCTCGGCATCAAGGGCACGAGCGACAGCGCGCTGCTGACCGACTGGTTGAATCAGGCCGAGGGCGCGAGCCGCGTGGTCTTCGACAATGGCAGCGCGCTCGACCGTGCGGGCCTGATCGGGCTGCTGGGCAATGTCCCGATTGCGCTTGCCGACAAGCTGGGAGCGCGCGAGGATGGCGGCGTGGTCCAGGTCGCGACCAGCGCGCTGCTGGCGAACGACAGCAACCCGGCCGCGGGCGTGGTGGCGGTCGGCGCATCGGCCCTCGGCGCTCAGGTGGCGCTGGCCGGCGACACGGTACGGTACGACATCGGCGCCGGCTTCCAGGAACTGGGGCAGGGCGAGGTGCTCAAGGACAGCTTCAGCTACACGGTCCAGGACGATCTCGGCCGCAGCGCCACCGGGGTCGTCCATGTCGAGATCACGGGCGTGAACGACGGCCCGGTCGCGACGCTGGACAGTGCCGCGTTCAAAGAGGGCGAAGCGATGACCGGCAACGTGCTTGCCAACGACAGTGACATCGACCGCGGCACCGTGCTGCAGGTGGCGACGCCCGCCACCATGGCCGGCGCCTACGGCACCCTGCTCATCGACAAGGCGGGCAACTACAGCTACACCCTGAACGCCGCCGGCGCCTACGACGCTTCGCAGGCCGTGGACGGCGTGTTGACCGAGCGCTTCGACTACGTCGCCACCGACGGCATCGCCAGCGCGTCCTCCACGCTGGAGATCCGGGTGACCCTGTCCAACCAGGCCCCGGTCGCGGCGGACGACGCAGTGCAGGTCGCGGAAGACGGCGTGGGCGTCAGCGGCAATGTGCTCGCCAACGACCGCGACGCGGATGCCGGCACGGTCCTGCGGGTCGTGGCGCCGGGCAGCTACGTCGGCACCTACGGCACCCTGGTGCTGGCGCAGGACGGCAGCTACACGTACAGCCTGGACAAGGGCGATGCCCGGATACAGTCGCTGGCCGAGGGCCAGACCCTGGTCGACAGCTTCGGCTACGGCGCGACCGACGGCAGCGCCGCGGTCCAGTCGAGCCTGACCGTCACGATCACCGGCAGCAACGACGCGCCAGTCGTCATGGCCGATGCCGCCTCGGTGGCAGAAGACGGCGCCGTGACCGCGAGCGGCAATGTGCTGAGCAACGACAGCGATGCAGATGCCGGCGCGCTGCTCACGGTCGTGGCCCCGGGCACCTACACCGGTGCCTATGGCACGCTGACGCTGGCGCAGGACGGCAGCTATACCTACCGTCTGAACAATGACGCGAAAGACGTGCAGTCGCTGGCGCAAGCTGCCGTCGTGGTTGACCGCTTCAGCTACGGCGCCACCGACGGCAGCGCGACGGTCGGCGGCAGCCTGGCCATCAGCATCACCGGCAGCAACGACAAGCCGGTGCTGGCTGCCGATACCGCATCGATGCTGGCCAATCAGCGCTCCGTCAGCGGCAACCTGCTGTTGAACGACAGCGACATCGACGCCGGCACCGCGCTCGGCACGCTCGCGGGCAGCTTGTCCGGCAAGTACGGCACGCTGGTGCTGACGGCCGATGGAAGCTATACCTACGAGCTCGCGGTATCCGCCGCGATCGCATCGATGGGGCGCGGCACGAGCGTGGTCGAGCAGTTCGACTACACCGGCAGCGACGGCCTGGCTTCGCTCCTGTCTTCGCTCGCGATCACGGTGAACGGCATCAACGACGCTCCGGTGCTGGCGAAGGCGCTGGCGGACATGCACATCAACTTCAACAAGGGCTTCTGGTTCCAACTGCCGGCCGGCAGCTTCGCCGATGTCGACAAGGGCGACACCCTGGTCTATTCGGCGACGCTGGCCGACGGCTCGGCCCTGCCGTCGTGGCTGAAGTTCGACGGCGCCACCGGCACCTTCTCCGGTACCGCGCCGAAGGCAGTCACCTCACTCGAGCTGCGGCTCACCGCGACCGACAAGGCCCTTGGCGCCGGCGGCAACCTGTCGGTCTCGGACGTGTTCAAGCTGTTTGTGAACCACGGCAACAACGGCGGCGGCAACGGCGTCGATGCGGCGCCGTCGGGCCAGCAGACCGACAAGGACAGCCCGCCGGTGGACAACCCGTGGGTCCTGCAGGGCGGCCAGAGCGGGGGCGGCAAGCTGGTGCTGCCGGCAGCGGCTGCTACCGATGCGGGCTACCACTACGGTGCGGCCGATAGCGGCCCGGCACTCCTGGTCGGCGTCCAGGACACGTATGGCGCCGACCTGCTGATCGGCTGAGCCAGAACGCGCGCCGGCATGCAAGAAGGGGCGTTCGCATCGCTGCGAACGCCCCTATCTCTTTTATTCTTGCATGCCGACGCGACACGCCGTCGGACACGCGGCCGATTCAGCCCGGCATCGAGCGGTTGCTGTTCAGGTCGACGAAGCCGCGGATGATGCGGTAAGCCGCCCACAGCCAGGCCGCGCCCCACACGACCACGGCAATCGGGATCCCGATGATGGTGGCTGCCATTACCCAGGCGACGATCGACCAGACCAGGTACCACCAGAACGAACGGATCATCCAGCTGTGGTGCGAATACACGATGGTGCCCTGGGTCTCGGGGCGCTTGACGTAGTTGACGATCAGTACCAGGATCGACAGCACACCTGCCGAGAACAGGAAAGTCAGGGCGTGTGCGACATACAGGATGCGCGCGAACTGCTTGGCGTCTTCGGTTCCGCGATCCATTACCAGGTCTTGCGACATCAGCTTTCTCCTCAGTGGGAAACCGGGAACGCCCCGTATGCGACGCATTGTAGCAGCGAGTGCTGCCGTTTTGCCAACATGAGGGCGAGGACGCCTTTCTTCAAGATTAGCGCAGTTGCGATTCGACCCAGGCGACCAGCCGGCCGGCATCCATGGCGCCGGCCTGGCGCGCCACTTCACGGCCTCCACGGAACAGCGCGATCGTCGGGATGCTGCGGATCGCGAACTGGGCCGACAGGTCCTGGCTGCGCTCGGTATCGACCTTCAGCAGGCGCACGGCCGGCTCGAGCCGCTGCGCCGCCTGCGCGTAATACGGCGCCATCATCTTGCAGGGACCGCACCACTCGGCCCAGAAATCGACCAGCACCGGGATGTCGTTGCGCGTGACGTGCTTCGTGAAGCGGGCGCTGTCGACGTCGAGCGGACGGCCGCTGAACAGCGCCTGGCTGCACTTGCCGCACACGGGCGCATCGCGCAGGCGCTCGGCGGCCAGCCGGTTCACCGCATCGCATTGCGGGCAGACGATATGGATGGGGTCGCTCATTGTTTTCTCCTCCGTTCAACATTTGCGATTATTGTAAGCCCATCATCCCACGTCCGCAGGCATGCGCCGCCGCACCCGGGCATTCCGTAGAATCTGGCCATTGCCATTTTTGCCAGACCATGACCGATCAACCGACATCGCCCGGCCGCCTGCTGGTCGGCTGTGCGGGCTGGAGCCTGCCGAAGGCCGACGCCGCCCACTTTCCTGTCGAGGGCAGCCACCTCGAACGCTACGCCGCCGTGTTCCCGGCGGTGGAGATCAACACGTCCTTCTACCGTCCTCACAAGCCCGACACCTACGCCAGGTGGGCGGCCTGCGTGCCGGAAGACTTCCGCTTTGCGGTCAAGGTGCCGCGCACGATCACGCACGAGGCCCGCATGGAGGATGCCGGAGCCCTGCTGGAGCGCTTTGCCGCCGAAGCCGGCCAGCTCGGCAACAAGCTGGGCTGCCTGCTGGTCCAGCTGCCGCCGAAGTTCGGCTTCGTCGACGAGCCGGCGCGCATCTTCTTCCGCCAGTTGCAGGAGCTGTTCGGCTGTGCGGTGGCTTTCGAGGGGCGCCATCCGAGCTGGTTCTCCGAGTCCGCCACCGCACTGCTGCAAGAGAGCGGCGTCACCCGCGTGATCGCCGACCCGGCGGCCGGCCAGCCCGGTCCGCACGTGGCGACCAGCAGCGACACCGTCTACGTGCGCCTGCACGGCAGCCCGCGCATCTATTACTCGCGCTATTCGGCCGAGTACGTCGAGTCGGTGCGCCGCGAGCTGGCGCGCCAGACCGCCGCCGGGCGCAACTGCTGGTGCATCTTCGATAACACGGCGGCCTTCGAAGCCGTGCCGAACGCGCTGCAGCTGCTGCACGGGCTGGAAGGACAGGCAGTGGACGAAGCTGCCATCCTGTCGCCGCCATGGTGAACGCCAGCTTCCGTTTCTACGACGGCCTGGGCGACTTCCTGCCGCGCGAGCGGCGCGGCCGTGAATTCGACACGCCCTGCGCGCGCGAGGCCACCGTCAAGCACATGATCGAGGCGCTCGGCGTGCCGCATACCGAGCTTGAGCTCATCCTGGTGAACGGGGAGCCGGCCGGCTTCGAGCACCTGCTGCGCGAGGGTGACCGGGTAGCGGTCTATCCGGCCTTCGGACAATTCGAGGTGCGCCCGCTGCGGCCACTGCGCGCCTGGCCGGAAGGGCGGCTGCGCTTCGTCGCCGATGCCCACCTGGGCGGCCTGGCCCGGCTGCTGCGCATGGCCGGCTACGACACCCTCTACGACAACCATTACCACGACGACGAGATCGAAGGCATCGCACGCGAAGAGGGCCGGGTACTGCTCACGCGCGACCGCGAGCTGCTCAAGCGCCGCACCGTGGAACTCGGCTGCTACCTGCATGCGATCGATCCGCCCGAACAGTTGCGCGAACTGTTCGCGCGCCTGCGCCTGGGCGGCGGCATGCGCCCGTTCACGCTGTGCCTGCACTGCAACCTGCCGCTGCGGCCCGTTGCCAAGGACGAGGTGCTGGCGCGCCTGCCGCCGCGCGTGGCCGAGACCCACGAGGACTTCACCACCTGCGACGCCTGCGGCCGGGTGTACTGGAAGGGCTCGCACCACGCGCGCATGCAGGGACTGCTGGAGGGCGTGGCGGCCGCGCCGACTGAGGTAAAATTGCCGCCGACCCCAGACTTCATCCCATGACAGCGTGACTGAACCCGTTTCGCCGTTTCCCTTTCCTGTCCGCACAGAGTGCCCACCCGGCGCCTGCGTGTGCGAGCGCGAGCGCGTCATGGCCGACCCGCAGGCCGACCACCGTCCGCTCGCGCTGACGCGCCAGCAGGAACAGAAGCTGGTCGAGCGCATCGAGCGCGTCGAGAGCTACGAGGACCTGAAGCACGTGCAGGCCCTGATCCGGAACAACCTGGGCGCCGAGCTGCGCATCGAGCCGGGACCGAACGAGGTGCGCACGGTGCGCGGCATTATCGTGGTGCTGGAAGAGAAGCCCGGGCTGTGCAAGAAGGCGCGCCAATCGGTGCCGGCCGCCGTGCGCCGCTGCCTGAGCGAACGGCCCGAGATCGCCTATGCGCTGCTCGATGCCCACGACCTGTTCGGCTAGGCCGGAAGCCTAGCCGGCCAGTTGCAAACCGTTCTCTTCGCACCAGCGCTGCAGCGCGGTCCGGGTGACGTCTTCGTGAAAACGTTCCCAGTCTTCAGCTGCGCCGCGCTCTTCCAGCAGGCGGGCGAAGCCTTCGGTGTTCCGGTCGCGGAACAGGTCGCGCACCCTGTCCTGGTCGTCAGCCAGGTAGGTCGCGGCGAAGCGAAGGACGAGTCCGTCTCCGATGCCAAGCGTAGCCGCGGAGGGCACAGGAACGTAGCCTTCGTTACCCCCGCTCGCCGTCGGTATTGGCGCCTCCTCGTCCGTGTACTCGTCGTTCAAGAGGTGGATCATGCCTGTTTCGCGCGACACCATGGCCGTGACCGTACCCCCGCCATCCTCGACCATCATGGCCGCTCCTTCGAGTTCATCCAGATCGACTGTTGGCATGGCTAGTCCTATGCGAGTAATCGGAGATGAGCAGTATGAAGCGGGTAGGCGCGGCACCTGCGCACGGTTGACCGCCAATGAAGAGCGATGGCGAAGCGGCGCCAGGGAGGATCAGATTTCGTCCTCGATCAGCCCAGTCGGTAAGCTTTCCGCATACACCGGAACGGCGGGTAGTTCATCAAGGAAGACCAATCGTTCGCTGCTTAGCACAGCCTCGTCAACTTCATGACAGTCATTTAATTTCTCGAGCATAATTTCTCCCTGTTGCGTGAGCAGATACGACGACAATAAGTGAGTGTCCTGCGCCGCACAATTCAAGAGGGCCTGTATTTCTGTAGGTCTTTCCCTACTCAAGGGTAAGTGCTGCTGCAGCTGCACACTGCCGGCTTGAGATGACGTGACCATGCGACGACGCTTCAGCCCCTAAGGATGTCGGTGGCCACATGGTCGTCGGGCACACCAGCTACCAGGAATATCGCGCCACTGGCGTGGCCGGTCCGCAGCGGCAGGATTGTCTGGTACGCAGGCGATGCGTACCATTGCCGCGCGGCCGTGATGTCGGGAAATTCGATAACGATCAGGTCGCCGTGGAATTCGCCTTCCAGCAGCTCAACGGGATCGCCATGCACCCGGAATTTGCCGCCGAATGGGGCCAGGGTCGCATCGATTCCTTTCAGGTAGGCGACGATGGCTGGGCCCATTTCTACCTGGGTCAAGTGGCCGACCGCGAATGCACTCATGGTGTTCTCCTTCCTCTCATGCGACTGCCGGGATGGCTGTCAGTGAATGCAGTGTCTTCCCGGCCGCGCATCGCGGCAATTACCTGTCACGTAATAGGCAAGCTGGCGCCGCACGCTTTTTGCTTGGCTCTTATACAATGTGGACGAAGCGGCAAGCGCCGCATGTTTCGTTTTCAGGAGAAGAACAATGTCGGGCTACAGCATCAACATCGAACAGAAAACCCTCAGCGGCAACAACTTTCGCGAGGTGTTGTACACCACCAAGCGCAGCCAGCTCGTCATCATGACCTTGCAGCCGGGCGAGGAAATCGGGATGGAACACCATGAGGGCCACGACCAGTTCATCCGCGTCGAAGCGGGCGAGGGCGTCGCGATCCTGGACGGCGAGAAGCATGCGCTGGAAGACGGCGTGGCGCTCGTGATCCCGGCCGGCACCGAGCACAACGTCATCAATACCTCGCAGACCGAGCCGATGCGCCTGTACACGCTGTACACCCCGCCGGAGCATCCGGACGGCATCGTCCACGCCACCAAGGCCGAGGCGGACGAGTACGAGAAGCACCATCACGAGGGTTGATCCAAAAAAAGGGCCGGCATTCCTGCCGGCCCTGGTCGTCCGAGCGTTCGCTCAGCGGCGATAGTGGAAGGGGAAGCGCGTCCCGATGTGGCCACCCCAGCCACGATGGCGTCCCCAGCCGCGGCCGAAGTCGAAGCCGAGGCCGATCGAGATCGGCGGGTAGTAGTAGCGCGGCTGGTACACCGGTTCCGGCACGTAGACGGGCTGCGGCACGTACACCGGCGCCTGCTGCACATAGACCGGCTGCTGCTGCACGATGACCGGCGTGCTGCTGTAGCTCGTGGTGGTGCCGGTCTGGCCGGCAGCTGCGGCGCGCGCGCCCGTGCCGAGCGGGACCGGCGTCACCGACACCACTTGCCACTGGCTCGGGTCGCCCGAGCGGGGATAGCCCTGGCCGGCGTAGGGGTTCGGGCCGGGCGCGGCGCAGCCGGCCAGTACGGCCAGCGACGCGCTAACAATGATGAGTTTCTTCATGGCGGTCCTCCTGATTTTCCCATGATAAGAAAACCCGGTCACCTTGCCGCGCAGCTTTACAGCTTGTTACAACCGCATCACGCCAGCATGGCCGTCAGCTCGCCGAGCGGCACGGCCGCCGCCAGCGCCTGGTAGCCGGCATCGTTCGGGTGCAGCCAGTCGCGGCTGTTGTAGGCGCTGCGCAGGCGTGTCGGCGCCGCCGGATCGCGCAGCACCATCTCCCAGTCGATCAGCGTGTCGAACTCGTTCGCGGAGCGCAGCCAGCTGTTGACCTGCTGGCGCACCGCCTCGCGCGCCGCCGTGTAATAGACGAAGCCGGCCATCGGCGGCAGGGTCGCCCCCATCACCCCGATGCCGCGTGCGTGCGCCCGCGCGATCAGCTGGCGGTAGCCGGCAATCAGGTCGTCGCGCATCTCGCTCAGCGCCGTCCCCGAGGCGTACACGATGTCGTTGATCCCGATCGCCGCGATGACGGCGCTGACGCCGGGTGTGGCAAGCACGTCGCGGTCGAAGCGTTCCAGCACGTCGCGGCCGGCCAGCAGGGCGTTCGGGTCGTCCAGCAGCAGGCGGTTGCCGGCAATGCCGCGGTTGACGACGCCGATCCGGCCCGCCGCACCGAGTTCCGCCTGCAGGCGGCGCGCAAGATAGTCGGGCCAGCGCCGGTTCTGGTTGCCGGTGCTGCCCTGGCCGTCCGTGATCGAATCGCCGATCGCGACTACGCAGCGCGCACCGCCATCGACGTCGAGCTCGGTGAGGAAAGGCCAGGAGGCGATCGAGCGCGAGATGGTGAAGGTGCTGTTGGCCGTGAAATTTCCCGAGGTCGACACGTAGTTGGTCTGCCAGGAATCGCGGTGGATCGAGGTGGCGTACACGGTTCCCGGGAAATACAGGCTGATCGCCACGTCGGCAAAGGGCGTAATCTGCAGGTAGACGGGATCGGACACCATGGGCGAGCCCGGCTGTATGGTGACCGAGGTCCGGCCGCCGAAGGTCAGCGAATGGTTGGATCCGGCCACCACGGCCTGGCCCGCGCTGCGCAGGCCGATCTGCGCCGCGCCGATCGTCAGCGGCGTGCTGCCCATCTCGTTCGACAGCCGCACCCGTACCCGGCTGCCGCCGATGCTGGCGCGCACGATCATGCGCAGCGTTTGCGCCGAAAAACTCATGGTACTGGCCGACGGCGGCGGTCCTGCGGGGGCACAGCCCCAACTCGCACACCAGCCCGGACGCCATGTTTGCGCAGATGCGAGAGGCGGGGCCAGGAGCGATCCTGCCACTGCGGGAAGGCCGCGCAGGAAGTGCCGGCGGCCGGGATGAGGACTGGAAAGAGAACGATGCGACGCGCGGAAAGCCGGGAAAGTCATGGCGTGCTCCTGTCGAATGAGGGGCAGCCGCGGCGCGGCCGCATCACCAACATAGACCAGCAGCGCCACTCATCCAATCGTGCATGCGCCAGCTTTTGCGCTGGCTCGTGCTTTCGCAAAGAACACGCTATGCGTGGGAAACTAATGCAAATGGCGCGGGTTCACGCGCGCATGAAAATTATTTCTGCAAGATTGTCAGCAGGCCATCCAGGCCGGAGAAGTTCAGCGCCACGGATGCCTGCGCGCGCACCACCGGCTTGGCGCGGAAGGCCACCGACAGGCCGGCGATGCCCATCATCCTGAGGTCGTTGGCGCCGTCGCCCATGACGATGGCCTGGGCAGGGTCGATGCCGTATTGCGCGCACACGCGCTGCACGGTGCGCATCTTTTCTTCCGCATCGACGATGCCGCCGAGCACACGGCCGGTCAGCTTGCCGTCCGCCACTTCCAGCACGTTGGCATGGGTCACGTCGAGCGACAGGCGCTGCTGCAGGCGTTCCGTGAAGAAGGTGAAGCCGCCCGACACCAGCAGGGTCTTCAGGCCGGCCGCCCGCACCGCCTGCAGCATCGCTTCGCCGCCCATCGAGATGCGCAGGCGCTCGTCGTAGACGCGCTGCAGGGCGCCGGCGTCGAGGCCTTCGAGCAGGGCCACGCGGCGCGCCAGGCTGGCGGCGAAATCGAGTTCGCCGCGCATGGCCGCTTCGGTGATCTCGGCCACCTGGGGCTTGAGCCCCTGCATGTCCGCGATCTCGTCGATGCACTCGATGGTGATGAGGGTCGAGTCCATGTCCATCGCCACCAGGCCGAAGTCGCGCAGGCTGCGGCCCGCTTCGATGAAGCAGGCATCGACCTGGGCGGCGAAGGCTTCCGCGTCGATGCGCTCCTTGAGTTCGGCGGAGAAGGGAACATCCTCGCAGCGGACGGCGTGGCCGCCGAGGCGGGTCACGCGCGCCGGCCCGGCGATTGCCGCCAGGCGGTCGAGCGTATCGGAAGAGGCCTGCGGCCCCTGAAGCACCAGGTTCATGGTCATGGATTAGGCGAGCAACTGTTTGATGGTCTGTTTTACCTGCGTCACGCGGGCGGCGAGGTCGGGCATGCTGGCGCTGATGCGCAGCTTGTCCTGGCCGGCGAGCTTGATGTGGTGGTTCTTCTGGATCAGGGTGATGATCTTGATCGGGTCGATCGGCGGCTTTTCCATGAACTGCAGATTGGCCGCTTCGCCGTGGGCGTCGATCTTGACGATGCCGACCGCCTTCGCGGCAATCCGCAGGCGGTGGGTCTCGATCAGCGCCTGGACCTGTTCCGGCATCTTGCCGAAGCGGTCGATCAGTTCTTCCTGCATGCCGTCGATCTTGTCCTGGCTGTCGCAATTGGCCAGGCGCTTGTAGATCGACAGGCGCTCGTGCACGTCGCCGCAGTAGTCCGAGGGCAGCAGGGCCGGCACGTGCAGGTTGATCTCGGTGGTGCTCGACAGCGGCGCCGCCAGGTCGGGCTCCTTGCCCGCCTTGAGCGAACGCACCGCCTCGTTCAGCATGTCCGAGTACAGCTGGAAGCCGACTTCGAGCATCTCGCCCGACTGGTTCTCGCCCAGCACCTCGCCGGCGCCGCGGATCTCGAGGTCGTGCATCGCGAGGTAGAAGCCGCTGCCCAGTTCTTCCATGGCCTGGATCGCGTCCAGGCGGCGCTGCGCCTGCTTGGTCAGGCCGCTCACGTCGCTCACCAGCAGGTAGGCATAGGCCTGGTGGTGCGAGCGACCCACGCGGCCGCGCAGCTGGTGCAGCTGGGCCAGGCCGAAGCGGTCGGCGCGGTGCATGATGATGGTGTTCGCGGTCGGCACGTCGATGCCGGTCTCGATGATGGTCGTGCACAGCAGGATGTTGAAACGCTGCGCCACGAAGTCGCGCATCACCTTTTCCAGGTCGCGTTCGTGCATCTGGCCGTGGGCCACGCCGATGCGCGCTTCCGGCAGCAGCGCCGAGAGCGAGGCGCGGCGGTTCTCGATGGTCTCGACCTCGTTGTGCAGGAAGTAGATCTGGCCGCCGCGCTTCAGTTCGCGCAGGCAGGCTTCGCGGATCACGGAGCCGTCCTCGCTGCGCACGAAGGTCTTGATGGCCAGGCGCTTCTGCGGCGCGGTGGCGATGATCGAGAAGTCGCGCAGGCCTTCGAGCGCCATGCCGAGGGTGCGCGGGATCGGGGTCGCGGTCAGGGTCAGCACGTCGACTTCGGCGCGCAGGGCCTTAAGCGCCTCTTTCTGGCGCACCCCGAAGCGGTGTTCCTCGTCGATGATGACCAGGCCCAGGCGGGTGAACTTGACGTCCGGCGACAGCAGTTTATGGGTGCCGATCACGATGTCGAGGGTGCCGTCGGCCATGCCCTTGATCGCGTTGTTGATCTCCTTGCCGGTGCGGAAGCGCGACAGCTCGGCGATCTTGACCGGCCAGTCGGCGAAGCGGTCGGCGAAGGTCTGGGCGTGCTGCTCGGCCAGCAGGGTGGTCGGCGCCAGGATCGCAACCTGCTTGCCGCCCATGACGGCGATGAAGGCCGCGCGCAGCGCCACCTCGGTCTTGCCGAAGCCGACGTCGCCGCACACCAGGCGGTCCATCGGACGGCCCGAGGTCATGTCCTTGATGACGTTGTGGATGGCCTCGGCCTGGTCCGGCGTTTCGTCGAAGCCGAAGCTGCCGGCGAAGTTCTCGTAGTCGATGCTCGAATACTCGAAGGCGTGGCCCTGGCGCGCGGCGCGCCGCGCGTACAGGTTGAGCAGCTCGGCGGCGGTGTCGCGCACCTGTTCGGCGGCCTTGCGCTTGGCCTTGTCCCACTGGCCGGAGCCGAGCGAGTGCAGCGGTGCGTCCTCGGGCGAGGTACCCGAATAACGCGAGATCACGTGCAGCTGCGAGACCGGCACATACAGCTTGGTCTCCTTGGCGTATTCCAGGTGCAGGAACTCGGTCTCGCCTTCGCCCAGGTCCATGCTCATCAGGCCCATGTAGCGGCCGATGCCGTGGTTGATGTGGACCACCGGGTCGCCGATCTTCAGCTCCGACAGGTCGCGCACCATGGATTCGACCTGGCTGGTCGCTTCCTGCTTCTTCTTGCCGGCGCGGCGGCCCGAACCGGCGTACAGCTCGGTCTCGGTGATGAAGACCAGCTGGCCGGCGGCATCCTCGCTCAGCTCGAAGCCGGCCTGCAGCGGCGCGACGCCGAGGGCCAGCTTCGCGCCGGTGGCGCGGAAGCCCTCGAAGCCTTCGACCGGGGCCAGCTCCAGCCCGTACTCGTGGAAGTACTGCTGCAGGGTCTCGCGGCGGCCGGCCGAATCGGCGGCGATCATCACCCGCGTATCGGTACGCAGCAGGTAGGCGCGCAGATTGGTGAGCGGATCGTCCAGGCGGCGGTTGACCGAGATGTCGGGCAGAGGCGCGGACAGCTCCGAGGCCGGCGCGGCGGGATCGCGCGCGATGGTCCAGCGGCCATGCGGCTTGGCGCAGGTGAAGAACTGCTCGGCGCCCAGGAACAGCTCGCGCGGCTCGAGGATCGGCCGTTCGCGGTCGCTCTTGAGGAACTTGTAGCGCGACTCGGTATCGAGCCAGAAGCGCTGGATGGCCGCTTCGATGTCGCCCACCAGGGCCAGCGTGGCATCCGGCGGCAGGTAGTCGAACAGGGTCGCCGTCTCTTCGAAGAACAGCGGCAGGTAGTACTCGATGCCGGCCGAGGCGATGCCGCTGCCGATATCCTTGTAGACCGGCGAGCGCGAGGGATCGCCCTCGAAGCGCTCGCGCCAGCGGCCGCGGAAGGCGGTGCGGGCCGCTTCGTCCATCGGGAACTCGCGCCCCGGCAGCAGACGCACTTCCTTTACCGGATACAGTGAGCGCTGGGTGTCGGCATCGAAGGTACGGATCGATTCGATCTCGTCGCCGAACAGGTCGAGGCGGTAGGGCAGGACCGAGCCCATCGGGAACAGGTCGATCAGGCCGCCGCGCACCGAGTATTCGCCCGGCGACATCACCTGCGACACATGGGTATAACCCGCCAGGGTCAGCTGGGCCTTGAGCTTCGCTTCGTCCAGGCGTTCGCCCTGGCGGAAGAAGAAGGTGTAGGCTGCCAGGAAGGACGGCGGGGCCAGCCGCACCAGTGCGGTGGTGGCCGGTACCAGCAGCACGTCGCACTGGCCGTTGCGGATCTCGTGCAGGGTGGCGAGGCGTTCCGAGACCAGGTCCTGGTGCGGCGAGAACGCGTCGTAGGGCAGGGTTTCCCAGTCAGGCAGCAGGTGGCAGGACAGTTTGCCGTCCGCGAACCAGGGAATCTCGTCGAGCAGGCGCTGGCCGTCGCTGGCATTGGCCACGAGGACGGTGAGCATCTGCTGCTTGTCCTTGAGCGCCAGCGCGGCGGTGGCGAGCGCATAGGCGTCGCCGGAGCCGTGCAGCGTCGGCAGGGCAAAACGGGTTCCGGGCTTGGGAAGATTTTTCTTGAGATCGAAGGGCATTGAGCGCGCAGTGACGTTCGCAACAGTGGCTGACCATTATAGACGAATGGTCGGGCGCTTGCCGGGGCAGGACGCCTCGGGAAGCAGCCGTCACGGGGCCGGTGCCTTTGGCGAGCGAGGTGAAGAATGAGAAGTGCAATGAGGCATTTTAACGATCCGGGCGCGGTGGCCCAATACCACCAGGGACCGCCGCGGCTGGTGCCGGGCTTTTGCGACCTGCAGCGCATGGCCCTGGTGCTGCTGGCCGAGCGCGCGCCGCCTGACGCGCGGGTGCTGGTGCTGGGCGCGGGCGGCGGGCTGGAACTCAAGGCATTCGCCGATGCCCAGCCGGGATGGACCTTCGACGGCGTGGATCCTTCGCATGAAATGCTGGCGCTGGCGCAGGACACCGTCGCCGAGCACGCCGATCGCATCCATCTGCACGAGGGTTACGTCGACGTGGCCCCGGACGGCCCTTTCGATGCCGCGGCCTGCCTGCTGACCATGCACTTCATGCCGCTGTGCGAGCGCCGCCACGCGCTGCGCGCCATCCGCCAGCGCCTGCGGCGCGGGGCGCCCTTCGTGGTGGCCCACATGAGCTTTGCGCAGGACGAGGACGAGCGCGCGCTGTGGCTGGCGCGCGACGAGGCCTATGCGGTGGCGGCCGGCGCGCCGCCCGAGGAAGCGCAGCACCGGCGCGAAGTGATCGAGCGGGTGCTGCCGGTGCTGGCGCCGCAGCAGGACGAGGCACTGCTGCGCGAAGAAGGCTTCAAGGATGTGAGCATGTTCTACGCGGCGGGTGTGTTCCGCGGATGGATCGGGTATGCGTGAGTGGCGCGGGGCGATGAAGGCCTACTGTTCGTCCGCACGCAGCTTGGCGTAGATGCGCGCCTGCTCGGCCGGCAGAGATGCCGCCAGTTCTTTGCTGCCGTCCAGGCCCGCATCATCCAGAACCTGCAGCTTGGCAAGTCGATCTCCCTGGTGCAGGGCCTGCGCCAGCGGCGTGGCCTCGTCCTGTCCGGCGTGCAGGATCGCCTGGCCCACCGCTGGCGGCAGCTCCCACAGCAACGCGATCCGTGCCGACAGGGTGCGCGCGCTGTCCAGCAAGGCGTGGGCAAAGGCATCGGACTGCGGCAGCGGCGCCGTCCCCGCCACTTGGTCGATCAGGCGGAAGGCGACGATCAATCCGACATTCTGCATCAGTCCCGCGAGGTAGGCCTCGAAGGGATCGGCGCCGAGGGCGGGCGCCGCCATCGCGGCCGCGAGGGCGCACTTCTCGGACTGGCTCCACAGCTGGGGCGCGGCCTGGCGCGCCAGCCGTCCGGCCTGGGCGCCGATCACCGGGCGGAAGGCGACCCGCGCCAGCAGCATCCGCAGGCCGTTCTGGCCCAGCAGCATGAGTGCGCCTTCGATGTTGACGATCCTGGACGCGGGGCGGTAATACGGGCTGTTCACTTCGCGGATGACTTCGGCGACCAGGGTCACGTCCTGCGCCACCTGGCGCGCCAGTTCGGCCCCCGGCAGGGTTTCATCGCGCAGGCTGCGCAGGAGTTGCGGAATGACGGCGGGCACACGCGGCACCAACTCGGCCGCTGCTTCCGGCTGGCGCGCGAGGCGCCCCAGTTCATTGAGGATCAATTGTTCCGGCGCATCTCCCAGGTGCGCGCTGCCGCCCGCCAGCCAGCGATAAAAAGCCAGGTCGAGGTCGAGGTCTGGTGGCGGATTTACAACGCCGGAGGGCGCTGGAGCGAACTGTGCCGGAGATTCTTGGGTGTCTGGACGGGACGGTCCGCCGAACAGGCGTGCGAGCCAATTCTTCATATCGGGAAGATGCAGTGCGGCCCGTAGGGACGAGCGACAGCCCGGCCGAGCGGCCTCACGAGGGCCGCAGCCAGGCTGCGGGGCCGGGAACTTTCGGCCGGAAGACTGCGGACAGGCGCGGGAGAGCGCGCGCCAGCCCGGTGCTTGCCGCTCAGCGGCCGGTACCCGAGGTCGGCGGGTTGGTGACCGGCGGCGTCGTGGTGGTCGGCGTCGCCGAGGTGCCGGTGCCGGTGCCGGTATCGTTGGTGGTGCCGGTATTGGTACCGCTCTGGCCTGACGGGCTGCTGGTGCCGGTGGCACCGGTGCCCATCGACGAGCCTGAAGTGGTGTCCGAATCCATGCCGGTCGTTTTGCAGGCGGTCAATGCCAAGGCCATGATGCCGCCCAGCAGGGCGGTTTGCATCTTGTTCATCGTGTTCTCCTCAATGTGGATGGGTCAGATCATCATGCGAGGTGCGTAGTGCGCGTGAAATAGGAACAGAGCGTCAGTCGCTGTAGGACCGAACGTACGTATTGTGCGGCATACCCCCGGACTCAGCGGCCGGTAGGCGGCGTGCTCGTGTTCGACACGCCGGTGCCGGCCTGGCCGGCCGAGGACGGGACGCCGCTGCCGGTGCTGCTGTCGCGCACGACGCCGTTATTGCTGCCGCCCATGCCGGTGGCGGTGGTCGCGCCCGGCGAGGTCGAGCCGGAGGTGGTGGAATCGGTCGCGGTGTCGGTGGTGCTGCAGGCGGCCAACGACAGGGCCAGCATGCCGCCCAGCAGTGCGCTGTGGAATGCTTTCATGGGACTCTCCTACGGTGGATGGGTCCGCCAATCATGCGAGGAGCCTGCCGCAGGTGAAATAGGAGCAGGGCGGCAGATGATGTAGGACCGGCCGCACAAACTGATCAGCTCAGCTCAGGCCGCCATTTGCTCGTGGGCGGCCAGCCAGGCGAGCAGCGCGTCGGACGGCAGCGGGCGGCTGTAGAAGTAGCCCTGGCCCTTGGCGCAGCACTGGGCGCGCACGACGTCCGCCTGGGACTGGGTCTCGATGCCTTCGGCCACGGTCTTCATGCCCAGGCTCTGCGCCACCTTCACCGTCGCTTCGATCAGCACGCGGTGGTGGTGGCTGGTGTCGGCCTGGCTCACGAAGGAGCGGTCGATCTTGACCGTGTCCACCGGCAGCAGGTGCAGGCTCGACAACGACGAATAGCCGGTACCGAAATCGTCGAGCGCCAGCTGGATGCCGAGCGCCTTCAGTTCATGCAGGCGCTGCTGGATTGCCTGGTCCTGGGCCGCCAGGCTCTCGGTGACTTCGAGCTGGAGCTGCTCGGGCGGCATGCCGGTGACCTGCAGGACGCGGCGCACGCTGTCGATCCAGCCCGGCTGGCCGAGCTGGGCGCGCGACAGGTTCACCGCGATCAGGCGCGGCGCCGCCTCGCCCAGGCGAGCGCGCCAGTCCATGAAGTCGCGGCAGGAGCGTTCGAGCACGAAGTCGCCCACCGCGCCGATCAGGCCGCACTCTTCGGCGACGGCGATGAACTCGATCGGCGGAACGATGCCGCGCACCGGATGGCGCCAGCGCACCAGGGCCTCGACGCCGGCCGCATGGTCGGTGCCGCCGTCCGCCAGCAGGCCGACCACCGGCTGGTAGACCACGAACAGCTGTTCTTCCGCCAGGGCCTGGCGCAGTTCGGCCTCGATGCCGGCGCGGCGTGCCGCACGTTCGCGCATGGAGGCTTCGAACACCAGGTGGCGCGCACCGCCGGCGCGCTTGGCCTCGACCATCGCGATGCCGGCATCGCGCAGGATTTCGTCGGCATCGCGCGCGCCGCCCTGGGCACCGTCGGCGCCCCAGGCCAGGCCCAGGCTGGTGCCGCACACGACTTCCTGGCCCTGCACGCGGTAGGGACGGGCCAACGCATCGAGGATGCGGCCGGCGACGCGCTCGGCGTCCTCGCGCGAGCGCATCCCGTCCAGCAGGACGACGAATTCGTCGCCGCCCACGCGTGCCGCCAGTTGGCCGGAACCGCTGGAAGCATCGATATGGTCGCTCGGCGGACGCAGCGCGCCGCGGATGCGGTCGGCGATCTGCACCAGCAGTTCGTCGCCGGCGGCCTGGCCGAGGGTATCGTTGATGCGGCGGAAGCGGTCGCAGTTCATGAACAGCACGGCAAACTCACCACTGGCGAGCGGCCGGGCGACCAGGTGCTGCAAATGCTCGCGCACGGCTTCGCGGTTCGGCATGCGCGTCAGCGCGTCGGTGCGCGCGGCATTGCGCAGGCGCCGCAACAGGGTTTCCTGCTCGCGCTGGACTTCCTGGGTGGCGTCGGTGACCACCGCCATCAGGCGTTCGCTGTCGAGCTTCATCAGGCTGATCGCCAGCACCTGCGGGCTGCCGGGCGCGGTCAGTTCGGGCGGCAGCGTCGCACGCAGGCCTTCGCAGATCACACCCGAGGCTTCGCGGAACTCGCCCGCCAGCTGCGGCAGCTGCGGCGCGATCGGCGCCAGTACCGCGTACAGGTTGTCGAGGCCGGTGTTGCGGGCGATCGGCATCAAGAGGTTCGAGGCCATCGGGTTGAGCATGTCGACCGTGCCGTCGGACGTGATCTGGGCCAGGCCGATCGGCGCGCGGTACAGGAACTGTACCAGGGCTTCGTAGGCGTCGCTCGGGTCAGGCAGCATGGGGCTCACCTTCGGCATCGCCATCTTGTTCCGGCTGGTGGACGGGACTGGCCCCCAGTTCCGGGCGCCAGCGTTCGACGCGGTTGCGGCCGGCCCGCTTGGCGGCATACAAGGCCTGGTCGGCGCGCTTGAGCAGCAGGTCGATGCCGCCGTCGCCGTCGTCCAGGCTGGCGACGCCGGCGCTCACGGTGTAGCGGATGCGCGCGCCGTCGAAGTGCACGACCTGGGCCGCCACCGCCGCGCGCAGGCGCTCGGCCACCACGGCCGCGCGCGGCAGGTCGGTGGACGGCAGCAGCACCGCGAACTCCTCGCCGCCGATGCGCGCCACCACGTCCACCTCGCGGAAGGTCTCGGCCAGGATCGCGGCAAGCTGCTGCAGCACCGCGTCGCCGCCCGGGTGGCCGTGGCGGTCGTTGATGGCCTTGAAGTGGTCGGCGTCGAGCGCGATCACGGCGGTCGGCCGCGGGACCGCCGTGCTGCGTGTAAGTTCCTGTTCGGCCGCCTCGAAGAAGGCACGGCGGTTCGCCAGGCCGGTCAGGTAGTCGCCGAAGGTTTCGCGGCGGCGCCGCTCGCTGGCTTCGCGCTTGTCGGTGATGTCGCGCAGGATCAGGCAGTAGGCCGCGCCGTCCGGCTCGGCGCCGCCCGGCGGCTCGCGCTCCGGTAAGGGTGCGATCAGGGCGCTGCCCCAGAAGCCGCTGCCGTCGGCGCGCACGCGCCGGCCTTCGTCCAGGCTCCAGCCGTCGCGCTCGGCGTCGCGCAGGCGGTCGAGCAGGTGCTCTTGCGTCATGGCGTCGGGCGGATAGAAGATGGAATAGGGGCGGCCCACCGCCTCCTCGCCGAAACCGGTGACGCGGCCGATGCTCGGATTCCATTCGGTGATGGCGCCCTGTGCGTCGAGGCCGGCCAGGGCGTAGTCGGTGATGCCGGTCAGGATGGCGTTGAGCCAGGCGTCGTTCTGGCGTAGCTGGCGATCGCGGCGCACCTGCTGGGTGACGTCGTCGATCACGGCCATCAGGCGCGAAGCGTCCAGCTTGAGCAGGGTGAGCGCCAGGATCTGCGGGACCTTCTTGCCGGCGCCGCCGGCGTTCAGGTGCAGGTGCAGGCCGTCGCAGATCTTGCCGGACGGCGGGGCGTAATCGGCGCACAGGTGGCGCAGCTCGGGGGCGACGCCTTCGAGGGCCGTGAACAGGTTGTCGAGGCCGCCGTCGCGCGACAGCGGCATCAGGAGCTGGGCCGAGATCGGGTTCATCATGACGATACCGCCGTCGATGTCGGCCTGCACCAGGCCCACCGGCGCCAGGTACAGGAACTGGATCAGCGCCTCATGCTCGGCGCGCAGCTGTTCGTGCAGTTCAGTGGTGTCCACCTGGTCGCCTGCTCTGTGCTCAGCGCGGCTGGCGCTGGACCAGCACGTAGCGGTTGGCGCTGGCCGGACTGGCCAGCAGGCGCAGGGCCACTTTGACCGGGCGCATGCGGAGGGTCAGGACGTAGTCGATGGTGTCGTCCAGCGCGCTGCCGCCGTCCATCGCGTCTTCGAAGCGCTGGGCGACCATGAAGTTGTTCAGGCAGGGCGCCACGTTGGTGAACAGCGGCTGTCCGATCACGCGCTGCGGCGACAGGCCGGCCGCCTGCGATTCGAAAGCGTTGTAGCGCTGCACCTTGGTGTCGGCATCGAAGCCGATCACGCCGAAGTCGAGCTGGTCGAGCTGTTCCGGCGAGCAGTTGTCGAGCTGTGAGACCAGGTCGGCGGTCGAAAACGACAGGGTAGGTGCATTCATGGCGTAATTTTCCGGGCGAGCGCGTCCGTTGATTTGAGGAAATTGATGTTGACATGCCGTCAGTGTCCTTGTCAATTGTGTGTGGCCACTCTTTGACAGTTGGCGTTGTCAAACATCACTTTTGAGCTCAGCCGCTGCCGACTTGACAGCACGGGGCGGCGTCGGCACCATCGGCGACTCCCGACGCGATGCCCCGACATGACCATATTGACACCCCTTGATGCGCGCTGGTGGACGCACCGGCCGACCCTGCTGCGCGTCCTGTCCGACCTGCTGGCCGGCGAACTGGCCCTGATGCGGCCGGGTATCCTGCGTCGTCCGCTGCCGTGGCCGCCGGAGCTGGACCTGAAGGCCGAGCTCGGCGCCGATTCACTCGAACTCCTCGGGCTGGCGACCGCGATGGAACAGGTGCTCGGGATCGGCTGCATCGGCGAGGAGCGGGTGCTGGCCTTTCCGCGGCTGGACGCCTGGGTCGAGGCCGCGGCCGCCGGGCTGGACAAGGGCACCGATTCGCTCAGTTTCCGCACTTCCGGCAGTTCCGGCGCGCCGAAGACCTGTACCCATACCCTGGCCGACCTGTGGCAGGAGAGCGCTGCGCTGGCGGCGCTGTTTTCCGGCACCCGGCGCATCGTCGGCCTGGTGCCCTCGCACCACATCTACGGCTTCCTGTTCACGGTCCTGCTGCCGCGCGCGCTCGGACTGGGCCCGGAGGCGGTCGTCGACCTGCGCGGCGCCTCGCCCGGTACCGTGGCGCGGCAACTGGCGCCGGGCGACCTGGTGGTCGGCTTCCCCGATTTCTGGCGCGCCGTCACGCCTGTGGCCGGTGCGCTGGCCGAGGGCGTGACCGGCGTGAGCTCGACGGCGCCATGCCCTGACGAGGTGGCGCGCGCAGTCGCCGCAAGCGGCGTGGCGCGCCTGGTGCAGGTCTACGGCAGCTCGGAGACGGCCGGTGTCGGCTGGCGCGACAGCCCGGACGAGGATTACCGGCTGTTTCCGTACTGGCAAAGGGACGACGATCCCGCGCTCTTGCGCCGGGTGCAGCCGGACGGCAGCCAGGCCGTGTATCCGCTTCAGGACCGTCTATCCTGGAGCGCAGCAGGCCGCTTCCGTCCCGTCGGCCGGGTCGACCACGCCGTGCAGGTAGGGGGCATCAACGTCTTTCCCAACTACGTGGCCGACGTGCTGCGCATGCACCCGATGGTCGGCGAAGTGACGGTACGCCCCATGCGACCGGACGAAGGCCATCGCCTGAAAGCCTTCGTGGTGCCGCGCGGGGGCAAGGATACGGCCGATTTGCGCGCCGAGCTGACGGCGTGGATCGGCGAGCGCCTGTCCACGCCGGAACGTCCCGCAGCCTGGTCGTTTGGCGCCGCGTTGCCACGTCAGGCCAACGGCAAGCTGGCCGACTGGATCATCGAGGCGTGGGACTGAGCCTGCTCAGCGTTCAATGAACATCTCGAAGCCGCCCCAGAACATGCGCTTGCCGTCGAAGGGCAGGCCGCCGGGCGACATCATGGGCGCCAGGCGCGGGTCTTTCATTACCTTCTCGTTGACCTCGTCGCGCTTCGCGCGCGATTCGTAGATGATCCAGGCGAATACCACGGTCTCGTCATCTTGAAGGTTGACGCTTTGCGGAAACGAGGTCAGTTGGCCCGGCTTGACGTCGTCGGCGATGCATTCGCGGTACTCGAGCGCGCCGTGTTCGCGCCACACCGTGGCCGACAGGTTCGCGAGCTCGCGGTAGCGTTCGATATTTGCCTTGGGAAGGGGAAGGACGAAACCGTCGACGTAGGCCATGCTGTTCTCCTCAGGATGAATGAATTCGGACCCTCCGCTAACAGACCTGGAGCCGGCCCGCCTTGTTCCCGCACTGGACAGGAAAACGTCAGCATAGCATTAGAAAATCGTGGATGGGGGTGGCGGCGGTGGCGGTGGCGCGGGAGTCGCCGGTGGGGGCAGGGGCGGCTCGCCCGTAACCGGATCCAGCTCGACCGGCGGGTTGTCGAGCCCCGGATCGATGTCGATGGCGCGCAGGTCGGGCCTTTCCATGAACTCCTCGAGCACCCAGTCGTCGTCTTCGCGCACCACGCCCTCCGGCTCCAGCTGCTCTTCCTGCGGCGGCACTTTCGCCAGGGCCACGCGCATGTAGTCGATCCAGATCGGCAGCGCCAGCGTGGCGCCGAATTCGCGGCCGCCGAGGGAGCGCGGTTCGTCATAGCCCATCCAGGCCACCGCCACCACCTTGCCGCCGTAGCCGGCGAACCAGCCGTCGATGGCGTCGCTGGTGGTGCCGGTCTTGCCGGCGATGTCGCTGCGTCCCAGCTGCTTCACGGCGGCCGCGCCGGTGCCGTAGCGGGTCACGTCGCGCAGCATGCTGTTGGCGATGAAGGCGGCGCGTGGGTCCAGCACGCGGTCGGCATCCTGGGGTGCGGCCGGCTTGTTCTCCTGCAGGATGGTCCCGTTGCCGTCGCGGATCTGGGCGATCAGGTAGGGCTTGACCCGGTAGCCGCCATTGGCGAACACCGCATACGCGCCAGCCATCTGCAGCGGCGTCACCGCGCCGGTGCCCAGCGCCAGGGTCAGGTTCTGCGGATGGCGCGCGAGGTCGAAGCCGAAGCGGCCCAGGTAATCATGGGTGTAGTCGGTGCCGAGCGCGCGCTGCAGGCGCACCGTGGGGACGTTCTTGGAATGCGCCAGCGAGTAGCGCATCGTGATCGGGCCGTCGAACACGCCGTCGTCGTTCTGGGGCGTCCAGGTCTCGCCCGCGTTCTCGCCCGGCATCTCGAGCGGCTCGTCGAGGATGCGGGTGCCCGGCGAATAACCCTTGTCGAGCGCCGCCGCGTACACGAAGGGCTTGATCGCGGAACCGGGCTGGCGCCAGGCCTGGGTCACGTGGTTGAACTTCTGCAGCTTGAAGTCGAAGCCGCCCACCAGCGCGTGGTAGGCGCCGGTCTCGGCGTCGATGGCGACGAAGGCGGCCGCCACCTGCGGCACCTGGGAGATCGCCCAGCTTTGCTTGTCCTTGTCCTTGCGCTGGCTGATGCGCACCACTGCACCCGGCGCGATGCGCAGCGCTTCCTTCGCGTTGGCGGCGAGGCCGCGCGCGGCGAACTTGAGGCCCGCGCCGTCGATCGTGATCTCGTCACCGTTCAAGGTCTCGACCCTTACCTGCTGCGGCGAGGCCGCAATGACCATGGCCGGCAGCAGACCATCGCTCGGGGTGCGCTTCTGCAGCGCCTCGATGATCGCTTCCTCGCGCTCGACCGGGTCTTGCGGCAGTTCGATGCGCGCCTCCGGGCCGCGATAGCCATGGCGCTGGTCGTAATCGAGCACGTTGCGGCGCACCGATTCGTAGGCCGCATCCTGCTCCGCCTTGAGGATGGTGGTGGTGACCACGATGCCGCGCTCGTAGGCTTCTTCGCCGAACTGGGCGAAGACGGCCTGGCGCGCCAGCTCGGCCACGTAGTCGGCCTTGGTATCGAAGACCTGGCCGCCGCGCTTGAGGCGCAGGGGTTCGTCCAGGGCCTGGCGGTATTCGGCTTCGGTGATCTGGCCAAGTTCGTATAGCCGCTTGAGCACCGTGTGCTGGCGCTGCTGCGCGCGTTTCGGATTGGCGATCGGGTTGTGGCGCGACGGGTTCTGCGGCAGGCCGGCCAGCATCGCGGTCTCGGCCAGCGTGAGTTCGTCGAGCGACTTGCCGAAGTAGCTTCGCGCGGCGCTCGAGAAGCCGTAGGAGCGGTTACCGAGGAACATCTGGTTCATGTACAGCTCGAGGATCTGGTCCTTGGTGAGCGCATCCTCGATGCGGTAGGCCAGCGCCACCTCGGTGATCTTGCGCGACAAGACCTTTTCCTTGGACAGGAAGAAGTTACGCGCCACCTGCATGGTGATGGTCGAGGCGCCGCCGGACCCGAAGCCTTCGCGCAGGTTGGTGAAGACCGCGCGCGCCGCGCCGCGCCAATCGATGCCCTTGTGCTGGTAGAAGTGCGCGTCCTCGATGGCAAGCAGGGCCTGTTTCATCCGGGTGGGGATCTTGTCGATGGTGACGAAGTCGCGCCGCTCGACGCCGAATTCGCCGATCAGGTGATTGTCGGCGGTGTAGACGCGCAGCGGGATCTTGGGCTGGTAGTCCAGCACCGCGTCGATCTTGGGCACGTTCGGCAGGATCACCGTCATGGCGTAGACCGCGATGCCGGCCGCCAGCCCGACCAGCAGGGCGAGCGTGAAGAACAGGAACATGCGCAGGCGCCGGGGGCGCTTGGCGGGCTTGGTGGCAGGCTTGGTCACTACGCTACTCTCGAAAGATGGCTGTATGTACGGCTGGTACGGCCCATTGTATCCCTTCGCATTCTAACCGTTCAAACCGCTTTCATTCCATTTGGGCATATGCGATAGTCACGCCTTCAGCTCTACCAGAGTATGTATTCCAGAGGACCATCCATGCCTTACGATTCGAATCCGGCCGGCTTCAAGCCCTATATCCCGGCCAGCGCCAGGCTGCCCGAAATGACCCTGCGCGCCCTCATCATGGGCACGGTGCTGGGCATGATTTTCGGCGCCTCTTCGTTGTACCTGGTGCTGAAGGTCGGCCTGACGGTCAGCGCCTCGATCCCGGTGGCGGTCATCGCCATCACCCTGTTCCACACCGCGAAGAAGTTCGGCGCGCGCGAATCGACCATCCTCGAGAACAGCATCACCCAGACCGCCGGCTCGGCGGGCGAATCGCTCGCCTTCGGGCTGGGCGTGACCATGCCGGCCATCATGATCCTCGGCTTCGACCTGGAGCTCTCGCGCGTGATGCTGGTGGGCGTGCTGGGCGGCCTGCTGGGCATCCTGATGATGATCCCGATGCGCCGCACCATGATCGTCGACGCCCACCGCGAACTGAAGTACCCGGAAGGCACGGCCTGCGCCGAGGTGCTCAAGGCCGCGGCCACCGAGACCTCGCGCGCCGCCGCCGGCGAGGAGCGCATCGAAGGTTCGGACGCGGCGCGCGACGCCAAGCGCCGCGCCATGCTGATCTTCGGCGGCTTCGGCATCGGCCTGCTGTACAAGACCCTGAGCGTGTCCTTCAAGGGGTGGCGCGACTACGTCAACTTCGAATTCGGCAATCCGCTCAGGGGCGGTTCGGCCGGCGCCGAAGTCTCGCCGGAACTGCTCGGCGTCGGCTACATCATCGGCCCGCGCATCGCCTTCACCATGGCGGCGGGCGGGGTGCTGTCCTACCTGCTGCTGATCCCGATGATCAAGTTCTTCGGCGAGCTGCTGACGGTGCCGCTGGCGCCGGCGACCACCCTGATTAAGGACATGGGCCCGGACGACGTGCGCAACGCCTACGTGCTCTACATCGGTGCTGGCGCGGTTGCCGCCGGCGGCCTGATCGCGCTGGCGCGCTCGATGCCGGCCATCTGGAACGGCTTGCGGGGCGGCCTGGCGGGCATGAGCAAACAAGGCGCCGTTGGCGGCAAGGCGGACGGAGAAACCCTGCGCACCGAGCGCGACATCCCCCTGAAATGGGTGCTGATCGGCTGCCTGGCCATCATCGCCATCATCACGGTGGCGACCCCGCTGCACATGAACCTGCTGGGCGCACTGTTGATCCTGGTGTTCGGCTTCCTGTTCGCGACCGTGTCCTCGCGCCTGACCGGCGAAGTCGGCTCGTCCTCGAACCCGATCTCGGGCATGGCGGTCGCCACGCTACTGTTCACCTGCCTGATCTTCCTGCTGATGGGCTGGACTGGCGGCCAGTACTACGTCACCGCGTTGTCGGTCGGCGCCATCGTCTGCATCGCCGCCAGCAATGCCGGCACCACCTCGCAAGACCTGAAGACCGGCTTCCTGGTCGGTTCGACCCCGCGCATGCAGCAGTACGCGATCCTGTGCGGCGCCTTCGCGTCGGCCCTGATCCTCGGCCCGATCCTGCTCAAGCTGAATGACGCCGGCACCGTGTACGTGCCGGCGGCCCAGGTGGCGCCAGGTATCACGGTCGACGCCTCGAAGCTCACCGAGACCGCCCGCCTGCAGGGCCCGCAGGCGGCCGATGATGGCAAGACCTACAAGGTCTGGCAGAAGACGGATACCGCCGGCGGACCGGCCGGCAAATACCTGGTGGCGGACGACGGCAGGCTGGCCTACCTGGTCGATCCGGGCATCAACGGCACCCACAAGACCCGTCCGGACGGCACCGAGGTGAAGAAGTACGATGCGCCGAAGGCTGTCCTGATGTCCTACATCATCAAGGGCATCCTCGACCAGGAACTGCCCTGGACCCTGGTGCTGTTCGGCGTGATGATCTCGGTGGTGCTCGAGATGGCGGGGGTGCATGCACTGGCCTTCTCGGTGGGCGTCTACCTGCCCCTGATCTCGACGCTGCCGATCGCGGTGGGCGGCATGGTGCGCTGGCTGGCCGACCGCCGCAACAACAAGCTGCCGCAGAATGCCGCCATGAACGCGGAAGAGCGCCAGGCCGCGGGCGACCGCAGCTCGGGCACGCTGCTGGCGTCGGGCTACATCGCGGGCGGTGCGCTGGCCGGCATCATCATCGCCATCACCGCCGGCGTGCTGACCGATTTCGACAGCACCATGGCGAAGTGGGCGGAGGCCTCGAATCCCTTCTTCGCCGGTCCGAATGCGAACCTGCTGACCTTGATACCCTACGGCCTGATCATCGCCCTGCTGTACTGGGTGGCGCGGGAAAAAGCGAAGAAGTAAACGACAAAGGCCCGGATCGCTCCGGGCCTCTTTTTTTTATGGCCGCAAGCTCAAACGAAGGCCAGGTCGTGTTGCCGGATCACGTCATCCAGCCAGTCGCCGGTATGGCCGAAACGGTAGCCAAGCGCCTTGGCACGCGAGGTGTCGAGCGCCAGAGGCGTGGCGAAATCGAAGGGCGACAGGATGCCCGGTGCGTCGGCAGCCAGGTTCAGGCTGCGTGGGGTCTCGTCGAGGACCTCGGCCACGCGCGCATGCAGGTCGAAGGCCGACAGGGCCCCATCCGAGGCCGCGTTGACCGGGCCGCGGAAATCCTGCATGCCGGTCCACAGCAGGAAGTCGGCCGCTTCCTGGGCTTCCATGAACGAGACCTTGGCCGCCGCGTTGGTGTAGCGCAGGGTGCCGCGCAGGCGCACCAGGTCGACGTAGTGGGCCAGGCGGCCGGTGAAATCTTCCGGGCCGCCCAGCACGTGGGCCAGGCGCACGGTCGCCAGCGGCAGGCTTCCGTCGCGCTCCAGGTAGGCCTCGGCCTGCAGCTTGCCGGCGACGTAGCTCTCGATGGCGCGCGCCGGGTCGTGCCAGGGATAGGCCGTATCGATGCGCTGGGCCAGCACCGGCAGGTCGGCCTCGCGCAAGGCGGTGTCGCGCGGCGCGAGTTCGCGGTAGGCGTCGATGGTCGATGTCATGACGTAGCGGCCGACCTTGCCGGCGAAGACGCGCACCGAGATGGCGGCATCCAGCGGCGAATAGCACATCTGGTCGAACACGACATCGTAGCTGCGGTCGCGGAAAGCATTGCGCATCGCGTGCTCGTTGCGGCGGTCGACGCGGATGCGGGAAATCCGCTCGCCGAAGGGATCGGGTGCGTAGCCCCGGGTGGCAACGGTCACGCGGTGGCCTGCGCGCAGCAGGCGCTGGACGAGGAGCTTGCCGAAATATCGGGTTCCGCCGATCACCAAACAATTCTTTTGCATGACTTTCCCTTGTAGGATCGAGTATATTTTCTGCAAAGCAGCAAAAACCATCAACCGAGAAAAAGTGCAGGCGTTGAATAAGAAAAACTTATGCAAGGAGGCGGTATGAAGCCCTTACGCAGCTTGTCGGGCCTGATCGACTTCGATTGCGCGGCGCGCTGGGGCAGTTTCAAGCTGGCTGCGCGCGAGCTGCACAAGACGCCGGCGGCGGTCAGCCTGCAGGTGAAACAGCTCGAAGAGAACGTCGGCTTTCCGCTGTTCGTGCGGCATCCGCGCCACATTTCGCTGACCGAGAAGGGCCAGGAGCTGGCGATCGCCACCGGACGCATGCTGGCCGACCTGCGCGCCAAGGTCGCTGCACTGCAGCGTGGCGACGAAGAAGCGGTGCTGCGGATCTCGACCACGCACTCGTTCGCGATCAAGTGGCTGGTGCCGCGCATGCACCGCTTCACCAAGCTCTACCCGGAACTCGACATCCGGATCGATTCCAACGACGCGCCGGTGGACCTGCAGGCCGACAGCACCGACGTGGCGGTGCGCTATGGCCCGGTGAGCGAAGGCGACCCGACGGTGCTGTTCCGCGAACGCCTGGTGCCGGTCTACAGCCCCGAACTGCTGGCGCCCGGCCAGGACGCCTTGAGCCTGGCCGACCTGCCGCAGCATAACCTGCTGGTGGTGCAGTCGCCGGAAGCCTGGCTGCAGCTGCTGAACGAGAACCGCGCGCTCAAGGGCAAGTACGATTTTTCGCGCGTGTACACGCACTGGGGCGTGCTGGTGCAGGCCGCCGTGGCCGGGCAGGGCGTGGCCCTGGTGCCCTACGGGATCGCCTTCGAGGACATCAAGTCGGGCGCGCTGCGCCAGATTCCCTGCCGCAGCGCGCGCTTCGAGAGCGGCTACCGCTTCCTGGTCAATCCGCACAAGGAGCACATGCTCAAGGTGCAGCGCTTCCGGGACTGGATGGTGGCCGAGATGCGCGAGATGGAATCGACGCTGGACCGGCGCTGAAACGCCAGTCCCAATGAAAAACGGCAGCCCGCGGGGCTGCCGTTTTTATTTGAAGCGGAAATCCGCTTACTTCACGCCGTGCATCAGTTTCTGGATGAGCGGAGCCAGCAGGAACAGCAGCACGCCGCCGACCAGCAGGATCCAGAAGCCCGAGGTATAGCCGTCCAGCGCCGAAGCCACCGACATGCCCGATTCGCCCGAGACGTGCGAAGCGAAGATGCCCGACAGGTTGTTGCCGATACCGGTCGACAGGAACCAGCCGCCCATGCCCAGGCCGACCAGGCGGGTCGGGGCCAGCTTGGTGACCATCGACAGGCCGATCGGCGACAGGCACAGCTCACCGATCGACTGGATCGTGTACACCGCCAGCAGGGTCCAGGCCGGGATGTGGCCGGTCGAGTCCAGCAGCTGCGACAGTGCGTACATCAGCAGGCCGAAGGCCAGGCCGTTGATGATGATGCCCAGGCCGAACTTGCGCGGGATCGACGGGTTCGCGTTGCGCTTGCCCAGCGCCACCCAGATGGCGGCGACGATCGGCGCGAACAGGATGATGGCAACCGAGTTCACCGACTGATAGTACGCGACCGGGATTTCCCAGCCGAAGAAGTTGCGGTTGACGATCTGGTCGGCCAGGAAGGTGAAGGAGCTGCCGGCCTGCTCGAAGAAGCACCAGAACAGGATGTTGAAGAAGAAGATGATCATCATCGCGATGGTCTTGTCGCGCGATACCTTGCCTTCGCGGACCCCTTCGACGATCAGCATCAGCGCCAGGATCACGAACATGATCGACAGGACGATCTGCAGGTTGGCGGCGCCGGCGCGCAGCAGGAAGTACACGACCGGGATCACGAGGAAGGAGCCGACGATCACACCGATCAGGCGCTTCGGGCTGGCGAGTTCGCCGACCGGGGCGCCGATGCCCTTGAGCTGCTTGCGGCCGACGTAGAACCACACCAGAGCGAACAGCATGCCGATGCCGGCGGCGAAGAACACCGCCTTGTAGGCCGGGATCGCGCCGTCGCTGAGGCGTTCGGCCAGCTCACCGGTCACGATCGGCGCGAAGAAGGCGCCGGCATTGATGCCCATGTAGAAGATGGTGAAGCCGGAATCGCGGCGGGTGTCCTCGATCGAGTACAGCTGGCCGACCATGGCCGAGATGTTCGGCTTGAACATGCCGTTGCCGACGATGATGGTGGCCAGGCCGAGCTTGAAGATGTCCGGGTCGGGCAGGGTGATCATGAACAGGCCGGCCGCCATGAAGACGGCGCCGACCAGGATCGAGCGCTGGTAGCCGATGACGCGGTCGGCCACGTAGCCGCCGAACACGGCGCCGGCGTAGACCAGCGCGAGGTAGGAACCGTAGGTCAGGTTGGCGTCGGCCTGGCCGACGGCGTCGCCGCCGTAGAACTGGGCGACGATGTAGAGCACCAGGGCCCAACGAATGCCGTAGAACGCGAAGCGTTCCCAGAATTCGGTCATGAAGAGCATCCACAGTGGCGCTGGATGGCCCATGATCTGCTTGAACTCCGGGATAGGTCCCTTGGCTGAAGTAGCTGCACCGCTCATGCGGTTCCTCCAATATGAATAACTGCGTTATATGAGTCGATCTTTTTTACCTGAAAAATCCGTGTCCCGGAAATTCCAATAGGCACGCATTTTAGTGTAAATCGGTCATCGCAAGCGAACTTTTTCTGGATGTGGTATTGACGCCCGCAGACGGTGCGCAACGCATCGTGGAATGCTCCCAATCGGGGCGCAAAATGTTGCACTTTGGCGTATATTGGCAATCAGGCCAAACCGTATTACAGAGTGAAAGGGAAAACAAAACCATGACCCATGACGTTGTCGATATCCTCATTTCTCCGGAAGGCCGCCTGGAAGTCCTGTCGAAAGCCGAAGTCACGAAACTGCTCGACACCAGCAAAGCCGGCTTGTACGACATCTTCCGCAAGTGCGCACTGGCCGTGCTCAATTGCGGCAGCTCGATCGACGATGGCAAGGAGCTGATGGAGCGCTACCGCAGCTTCGAGATCAGCATCCTGCAGCGCGAGCGCGGCATCAAGCTCGATATCCGCGGCGCGCCTGCAATTGCCTTCGTCGACGGCAAGATGATCCGCGGTATCCACGAGCACCTGTTCGCCGTGCTGCGCGATATCGTGTACGTGCATTTCGAAATCACCTCGAATCCCAAATTCGACCTCAACCGTCCGGACGGCATTACGGACGCGGTGTTCCACATCCTGCGCAACGCCAATGTGCTGCAGCCGCAGCGCAATCCGAACCTGGTGGTCTGCTGGGGCGGCCATTCGATCAACCGGATCGAATACAACTATACGAAGGAAGTCGGCTATGCCCTCGGCCTGCGCGAGCTGGATATCTGCACCGGCTGCGGCCCGGGGGCGATGAAAGGCCCGATGAAAGGCGCGGCAATCGGCCATTCCAAGCAGCGCATTTCCGGCGGACGCTATCTCGGTATTTCCGAACCGGGCATTATCGCGGCCGAATCGCCGAACCCGATCGTCAATGACCTGGTGATCATGCCGGACATCGAAAAACGCCTGGAAGCGTTTGTCCGTACCGGCCACGGCATCATCGTGTTCCCGGGCGGCGCCGGCACGGCCGAGGAGATCCTGTACATCCTCGGCATCCTGCTGCACCCGGAAAACGCCGAAACGCCTTTCCCGCTGATCTTCACGGGCCCGGCCACGGCGCGCGCCTATTTCGACCAGATCGACCAGTTCATCGGACTGACGCTGGGCGAGGCGGCGCAGAAGCGCTACAAGATCATCATCGACGATCCGGATGCGGTGGCCCGTGAAATGTATGCCGGCATCAAGGCGGTGCGCGAATTCCGCAAGGCGCACAGCGACGCGTATTACTTCAACTGGCGCCTCAAGATCGACCCGGAATTCCAGAAGCCCTTCCGCCCGACCCACGAGAACATGCGCAACCTGAAGCTGCACCGGGCCCAGGAATCGCACATGCTGGCGGCGAACCTGCGCCGGGCGTTTTCCGGGATCGTTGCGGGGAACGTGAAGGAGGAGGGCATCCGTGCGATCGAGCAGTACGGCAAGTACGAGATCCAGGGCGAGAGCGCGATCATGGAACCGATGGATGCGCTGCTGGCTTCCTTCGTGGAGCAGAGCCGCATGAAGTTGCCTGGTAAAGCTTACACGCCTTGCTATACCATCGTTCAGTAGGCGCTGTTAGTACTACTAGCTCAAAGACCGTCATTCCGGCGAAGGCCGGAATGACGGTCTTACTGTCAGGTGGAATAGTCAAGTATGCCGAGCGCGTACAAAAACCAAAAGGCGGCCGTGCGATAGCACGGCCGCCTTTTTATGCGAGCAAGAAAGCTCAGTCTTCCTTGCGCAGGTGCGGGAACAGCAGCACGTCGCGGATGTTCGGCGAGTCGGTGATCAGCATCATCAGGCGGTCGATGCCGATACCGCAGCCGCCGGCCGGCGGCATGCCGTATTCCAGCGCGCGGATGTAGTCGGCGTCGTAGAACATCGCTTCATCGTCGCCCGCATCTTTCGCTGCCACCTGCGACAGGAAGCGCGCGGCCTGGTCTTCCGGATCGTTCAGCTCCGAGAAGCCGTTGGCGATTTCGCGGCCCACCATGAACAGCTCGAAGCGCTCGGTGATGCCTTCGCGGGTGTCCGAGGCGCGTGCCAGCGGCGACACTTCGACCGGATAGTCGATGATGAAGGTCGGCTCCCACAGCAGGGCTTCGGCGGTCTCTTCGAACAGCGCCAGCTGCAGCGCGCCCAGGCCGGCGGTGGCGAAAGGCTTGACGCCGAACTTGAGCAGCTCCTGCTTCAGGAAGTCCATCGAGTTCAGCTGCTCCGGCGTGTAGCCCGGCGCGTACTTGTCGATCGCTTCGACGATGGTCAGGCGCTGGAAGGGCTTGGACAGGTCCAGCTCGCGGCCGCCGTAGGTCAGCACCGCGCTGCCGTGGGCGTCGATCGCGGCCTGGCGGATCACCTCTTCGGTGAAGTTCATGATCCACTTGTAGTCGGTGTAGGCCGCATAGAATTCCATCATCGTGAATTCCGGGTTGTGACGGACCGACACGCCTTCGTTGCGGAAGTTGCGGTTGACTTCGAACACGCGGTCGAAGCCCCCCACCACCAGGCGCTTCAGGTAGAGTTCCGGCGCGATGCGCAGGTACATTTCCATGTCGAGCGCGTTGTGGTGGGTGACGAAAGGCTTGGCCGCGGCGCCGCCCGGGATCGGGTGCAGCATCGGGGTCTCGACTTCCATGAAGCCGTTCTTTTCCATGAAGCGGCGCATCGACGACATCGCGGCGGTACGCGCCTTGAAGGTGCGGCGCGTCTCTTCGTTCATGATCAGGTCGACGTAGCGCTGGCGGTACTTGGTCTCCTGGTCGGCCAGGCCGTGGAATTTGTCCGGCAGCGGGCGCAGGGCCTTGGCGATCAGGCGCAGCTTGGTCACCTTCACGGTCAGCTCGTCGACCTTGGTCTTGAACAGCGTGCCTTCGATGCCCAGGATGTCGCCCAGGTCATACGTGCGCAGGGCGTCCATGGCTTCTTCGCCGGCGCTGTCGAGCGTGACGTAGATCTGGATGCGGCCGGAAGCGGCCGGGCCCGAGCTGTCCTGCAGGGTGGCGAAGGCCGCCTTCTTGCCGGCTTCGCGGCGCAGCATCATGCGGCCGGCCATCACCACGTTCACCGGCTCGGCTTCCAGCTCTTCGCGGGTCTTGCCGCTGTAGGTCTCGACCAGGTCGGCGGCCTTGTCCTGCGGGACGAAGTCGTTCGGGAAGGCGTTGCCGTGCTGGCGCAGCGCGGCCAGCTTGGCGCGGCGCTCGGCCATGATCTTGTTCTCGTCGAGCGCCACGACGGGCGACTGGTCTTGGTTTTCCGTAGTCATGATGGGATAGGCAGTTCTTATTAGGTTTAGGCGAACAGCAGTTCGGCCTTCAGTTCGGAGAAGTCGCGCACGATGGCGATGACGTTGTCGAATCCGGTAAACGCGGCAGCGGGCAGGGTGGTTGTCAGGACGATGCAGGACATGCCTGCGCGGCGCGCCGCTTCCACGCCCAGCGGCGCGTCTTCGAACACGATGCAGTTCTCGGGCGCTACGCCGCACAGTTCGGCCGCCTTCAGGAACACGTCCGGATGCGGTTTGCCGCGGGCGACGTCGCTCGCGCCGACGATGGCGTCGAAATGGCGGCGCAGCGCGAGGCCGTCGAGCGTGAATGCGACGTTGGCGGGCGGCGCCGCGGTGCCGACGGCCAGCTTCACGCCATTCGCCTTCGCCTGGGCGATCAAGCCATCGAAGCCGTCGACCGCCTTGAGGTGCGGTGCGTACAGCTCGCGATAGACCGATTCCTTCTCGTGGTTGAGCAGGGCCACTTCATCGTCGCTCAAGTGGTCGCCCAGGTAGCTGCGCATGATCTCGCCACCCTGGCGGCCGGCCGTCGCACGGAAGAATTCGTCCGCATCGAGGGCCTGGCCGCGGCGCGCGAAAAAGCTGAGCCACGAGTCCGTGTGGAAGGCCATGTTGTCGACGATGGTGCCGTCCATGTCGAACAGGAAGGCGCGTGGTGCCGTCGTCATTTACACGCCCTGCTTCAGCGAAGCGGAAATGAAATCGTCCAGGTCGCCGTCCAGCACGTTCTTGGTGTTGCCGGTTTCGAAGCCGGTACGCAAGTCCTTGATGCGCGACTGGTCCAGCACGTAGGAGCGGATCTGGTGGCCCCAGCCGACGTCGGTCTTGGAGTCTTCGAGCTTCTGCTGCTCGCTCATGCGGTTGCGCAGCTCGAGTTCGTACAGCTTGGCGCGCAGCATGTCCCATGCCTCGGCCTTGTTGCGGTGCTGCGAGCGGTCGTTCTGGCACTGCACCACGATGCCCGAGGGGCCGTGCGTCAGGCGCACCGCGGAGTCGGTCTTGTTGATGTGCTGGCCACCCGCGCCGGATGCGCGGTAGGTATCGATGCGCACGTCGGCCGGGTTGATCTCGATCTCGATCGAATCGTCCACCTCCGGGTACACGAACAGCGACGTGAACGAGGTGTGGCGGCCGTTGGCCGAGTCGAACGGCGACTTGCGCACCAGGCGGTGCACGCCGGTCTCGGTGCGCAGGTGGCCGTAGGCGTACTCGCCGTCGACCTTGATGGTGGCGGTCTTGATGCCCGCGACTTCACCCTCGGACTGTTCCAGGATCTCGGCCTTGAAACCCTTGCGTTCGCAATAGCGCAGGTACTGGCGCAGCAGCATGGAAGCCCAGTCCTGGGCTTCGGTGCCGCCGGCGCCGGCCTGGATGTCGATGAAGCAGTTCGCATGGTCCATCGGATTGCTGAACATGCGGCGGAATTCCATCGACTCGATGATCTTCTGGATCGCCTCGGCATCGCCGCCGATCGATTCCAGGGTGTCGTGGTCGCCTTCTTCCTTTGCCATCTCGAACAGGTCGGTGGCGTCGGCCAGGTCGGCCTTGGCCTTTTCGAGCGTCAGCACGACGGCTTCCAGCGCTTTCTTTTCCTTGCCCAGGTCCTGGGCGCGCTTCTGGTCGTTCCAGACGGTCGGGTCTTCCAGTTCCTGGTTGACCTGTTCTAGTTTCTCTGACTTGCGATCGAAGTCAAAGATACCTCCGAAGTTCGGCTTCACGGCTGGTCAGGTCGTTCAGCAGGGCGGAAATGGCATTGATGCGTTCAGCTTCCATGGTCTCGGGCAATCTCTTGAATTGGTTGAATCGAACCTTCGATTATACCCCAGGACGGTCCAGGACCGGCTGATCCGGTCGCCGTTGCTTGCTCCGCAGCATAGTGCTGGCATATCATCGCCCGGTTCTGTTCAACCGACATGCCATGGCCACCACCTTGCGTTACCAAATCTGCATCGCTTTCGCACCCGTGCTCCTCAGCGTCCCGGCGCTCGCCGCCAAGCCGGCCGCCGGCAGCACCGCCACGCTGGCGGTGCTGGAGACCACCGACCTGCACTCGAACCTGGTCGGCTACGACTACTACAAGCTGGCGCCGGAAGCCTCGCATGGCCTCGACCGTACCGCCACGCTGATCCACCAAGCGCGCAAGGAATTCCCGAATACGCTCCTGCTCGACAATGGCGACACCATCCAGGGCACGGCGCTGGCCGATTACCAGGCGCAGGTGAAGGCGCTGCGCTGCGACCAGACCCTGGGCATCTACAAGATCATGAATGCGCTGAAGTACGACGGCGCAGGCATCGGCAACCACGAATTCAACTACGGCCTCGCTTTCCTGAACCAGGTGACCGGCAGCCGGTTCCAGGTCGCCGGCGTGGAGCAGCCGAAGCGCTGCGCCGGCCCGGCCTTCCCGACGGTGCTCGCCAACGTCTACAGCGCGAAGACGAAGAAGCCGCTGTTCAGCCCCTACGCCATCATCGACAAGCAGGTCGCTGCGCTGGATGCCAAGGGCAGGCCGGTCAAGGCCACGGTGCGGGTCGGGATCATCGGCTTCGCGCCGCCGACCATCATGGAATGGGACAAGCGCTGGCTCGAGGGCCGCGTCTACACCAGCGGCGTGCGCGAGGCAGCGCAGAAGTATGTTCCCGAGATGCGCCGGAAGGGCGCCGACCTGGTGGTCGCGATCTCGCACGGCGGCCTCGATGACAGCCCCTATACGCCGACCATGGAAAACGCCAACTGGTACCTGGCGCAGGTGCCGGGCATCGACGCCATGCTGCTGGGGCATTCGCACCAGCTGTTCCCGGCCGCCGACAGTACCGTGGCGCAGTTCAACCTGCCGGGCGTGGACAAGGCCAGGGGCCTGGTGCATGGCGTGCCGACCGTGATGGCGAACCTGTGGGGCAAGCACCTCGGCGTCGTCAAGCTGCACCTGAAGCACGACGGCAAGCGCTGGCGCGTCGAGCAGGACAAGACGCGCGTCGAGGCGCGCGCCACTCAGACGGGTGCCAAAACCTACGTGGAGGCCGATCCCGCCGTCATGGCCCTGGTACAGGAAGAGCACGAAGCGACTATCCGTTATGTGAAGACGCCGGTCGGCCGGACCGACTTCCGCATGTCGAGCTATTTTGCCGACGTGGGCGAGATCTCGGCGCTGCAGGTGATCAACCAGGCGCAGACCGAATATGTGCAGAAGTACGTCGCCGCCAACCTGCCGCAATACAAGGACCTGCCGGTGCTGTCGGTGACCGCGCCCTTCAAGAGCGGCGTCGCCGGACCGGCCGACTACACCGACGTCAAGGCGGGCGACCTGGCGCTGAACAACGCCGCCGACCTCTACCTCTACCCGAATGCCTTGTACGCAGTGAAGGTGAACGGCGCCCAGTTCAAGGCCTGGCTGGAGAAGGCGGCGCAGCGCTTCCATACCATCGACCCGGGCAAGGCCGAGCCGCAGGCGCTGGTCAACCTGGCGGTGCCGAGCTATAACTTCGACACCGTCACCTCGCCTGACGTGTCCTACGAAATCGACGTGACGCGCGCGCCGGGCGAGCGTATCCGCAAACTGTCCTGGCGCGGCAAGCCGGTCGTGCCGGAGCAGGAATTCCTGGTCGCGACCAATAACTACCGTGCCAGCGGCGGCGGTCACTTCCCGGGGCTGGACGGCAGCAAGACCGTGATCGCCTCGCCCGACAATAACCGCGACGTCATGATCGCCTACGTCCGTGCGGCGAAGGGGCTGACCCGTGCGGCCAATGCGTCCGCGCGCAGCTGGCGCTTCGCTCCCGTGAAGACCGCCGGCCCGGTGGTGTTCTCGTCGGCGCCGGGCATGGTGGAACTGGCCCATGCGGCCGGGCTGCACAAGGTCAGCCAGATTGCCGCCGACGACGGGCGCGGCAAGCGCATGGCCTTGTACGCGATCGACCTGTCGCAATGAAGCGCTTATTCCTTGCGGCGCTGGCCGCCCTGATGCTGGTCCAGCCGGTGCTGGCCCAGCATGGCGACGAGGCCGACCTCGCCCTGCGCCGCGGGATGGCCTACCGCGACGGCGGCAAGCCGGCGCTCGCCGCCCACTGGCTCGGCGTGGCAGCGGCGCGCGGCATGCCGGAAGCGATGTTCCTGCTGGCGAACATGCTGCTCGAAGGGGATGGCGTGCCGAAGGACGAGGCGGAGGCGCGGCGCTGGCTGCTTGAAGCGACGCAGCTGGATTATCCGGAGGCCTGGCAGCAGCTGGGGATGATGGAGAAGGATCCGGAGAAGGCGGCGCAGTATATGCGGCGGGCGGCGCATGCGCTGACGCACCGGGGCGAGGGTAAGCGCTGAGGCCGCGCCGGCCTGCTCAGTGTAGCGACTTCTTTTCCGGCTGCACCAGCACAAACGGACTCACCACCGAGGCCCACAGCGTCGCATCGGCCGCCGTCCAGGTCTGCGCCTGCAGGTCGCTGACCTTGGCCACGGTACCCGCCGTCATCCATTTGAGGATACTGTCCTTGTCGTCGTGCGCGACGCGCAGCGCGACGTCGATCAGGTCCAGTTCCTCGCTCACGTAGATCACCGAACCGCTGGCGAAGTGGCGTTCCAGCTCGCTCCATTTGACGCGGCCGGTTTCGCGGTTGATCTTGTCGTGCAGCTCGGTGTCTTTTTCGGGATTGGTCTTCATATGCTTGGGATGTCTAGGTGATCTCGACCGCCGGTTGCGGCGAACCCGCCCATGTTAACCGATAGGTCTGCGCCTTGCGTACATTGCCGACCAGTGCGGGGCGGAAGCAGGCGAGGCAGGTGCCGTTCGGGTCGCGTACGCTCGGGTAGATGATGCCCATCGACTCGGCGTCCAGCAGCTCGGCCGCCAGCGCCTGCGAAGCGATGTAGCTGTCCGGGTCCAGGCAGTGTTTATAGGCCTCGACGCCGCGCACGTCGTGGAAGCCGGCGCTGAAATCGGCCAGCAGCATCTGGTAGCTGACGCTGTCGTCGAAACGATTGATTTCGGAATACTCGACCGTCTTGTGGAAGATGACTTCGGCAAGCGCCGTCTCGGGCGCGAAGGCGCAGTACCAGGCGCCGCGCTCGCCGTCGTTGAAGCGGCTGCCTTCAGGACGCGCATAGGTGAAGGCCGCATTGATGATGCGGAAGTTCGGTACGCCGAATACCAGCTCGTCCATCCCTATCCCCGGCAGCAGGCCCGACTCGCCGCGCAGGCGTTCGTTGGTGGCGTTGTCGAGGTCGAACAGGTCCGCCAGGGTCGCGTCGCTGTCTGCCAGCGGCGCCAGCACGGAATCTTCGACATCGGCGAAACGGGAGGGAATCAGGCGGCAGGTGTCGTACTGGCGCAACTGGGTGAGTTTGTGCAGCAGCGGCAAGATCAGAGACCTCCGCGGCGGGCGTCCAGCAGCTTGCGCACCGTTTGCATGGCAATCAGGCCGCCCGCCAGCATGTAGGCCAGCGGCGTACGGCCGGCGAATACCGGATTGGTATTCGGGAGGTGGACCCACTCGTCGGCGAGCTTGTCGCCGTACAGGATGTGCAGGGCCTTGTAGATGCCGAGCAGGTAGGACACACGCGTGATGCGGTCGACTTCCAGCACCCGGTCGGGATTCTTCTTCCAGTCGTACCAGGTCGAGGAGGACAGGCCGCCGAGCAGCTCGCGCGCATCCTCGTCGCGCACTCCCCAGGCTGCCGCCAGCTTGAAGAAACCGATCAGCGCAGAACGCGACAGGCGCTCACGCTCGGCCCGCGAATTCAGGTCGACCAGCACCGCCGGTTCGAAGCGGCTCTTGGGGTAGGCGTAGGCTAGGCTCATGGTAATCTCCGTAATTGGAGTTGTTATACTCCGATTTCGGATAAATTGCAACTACCGGTTGTAAGCGGAGCGCACCCGTGACAGAATCGTCAACCTTTCCATACAGAAAAGGTTCGGGAGGATACACCGATGCGCCTGCGTTCGCTTTCTCTTCTTGTTGCATGTCTGATGCTGGCGACTGCCGGCAATGCGCGCGATTCCAACAATGACCTGAAAAAACAGGTGATGGAGTCGGAACGCGCTTTCGCCGCCACGATGAAGGCGCGCGATTTCGAGGGTTTCAAGCGTTTCATCGCGGACGAAGCGATTTTCTTCGGCGCGGAAGGACCGCTGCGCGGCAAGGGCGCAATCGCCAAGGGCTGGCGCCAGTTCTACGACAAGCCGCAGCCGCCGTTCTCCTGGGAGCCGGAAGAGGTCGAAGTGGTGGATTCGGGGACGCTGGCCTACAGCGGCGGGCCGATCTACAACGCGGCCGGGCAGCGCATCGGCCGCTTCAATTCGATCTGGCGCCTGAAGGCGCCGGGGCAGTGGGAAGTGGTGTTCGACCGCGGCTCGGATTTCGGGCCGCCGCCGCCGAAGAAGTGACGAACGTGTCCAGCCTGCTGCCCACACCCGCAAGCCTCGACCGCCCGGAAGGGAAGCGCCGCTACCTCCTTGCGGCGCCGGCTGGTGCGACATCCGGCGGACGGGGGCTGGTCATCGTGCTGCACGGCGCCGGCGCGTCGGCGGACCAGGTGCTGGGGCTGTCATTTCCCCCTTCGCCACTATCCCTGTGGCTGGACATCGCCGCGCGCGAGCAGCTCGTGGTGATCGCGCCGGATGCCGGCAAGGGCGGCTGGAGCGATTGTTTCGCATCGGAGGCGCGCGTGGCGAGGAAGGACGACGTCCGCTTCATCGGCGCGCTGATCGAGCATGCGATCGCCAGCCACGGTGTCGACCCCACGCGGGTTTACCTGATCGGCGTGTCGCGCGGCGGCTGGATGGCCTATGCCGCGGCCACCGGGATCCCCCACAAGCTGGCGGCATTCTCGGTGGTGCTGGCGGGGATGCCGCCGCCCGGCCGCAGCAAGGCACCCGGCACGCCGCTGCCGGCGCTGATCTTCGGCTGCACGGCCGATCCGCTGATCTACTACCACGGCGGCAAACCCTGGTATGCGCTCGGCTTCGCCGAACCGGTACGCAGCATCGAGGACAGCGTGCACGCCTGGCGCGAACTGGCGGGTTTGCCTGATACGCCGGAAGTCGTGCGGCTCGCGGCCAGCGAAGTCCGCGCCAGGACCAGCGTCACCCGCTACATGTGGGGGCAGGCGCCGGATGGACTGCAGGTCGGCCTGTACCGGATCGAGGGCGCCGGCCATGCGGAGCCCAGCCGCTTGAAGCGCTATCCGCGCTTCATCAACTGGCTGACCGGCTTGCAAAACGCCGACCTGGAGGTCGCGGAAGCGGCCTGGGAGTTTTTCCGCGAGAAGCGGGCCAAGCTGCCCATGTCAGGCTGAGGGGCGGTCGTTACGCCGCTTCCGCGTGCTCCACCAGCAGCTGCACCTTGGTCACGCCGTTGTATTCGTTCGCATCCAGCCTGAACGCCACGCGCGCCCGCTCCGGCAGGCTGTCGGTATGTCCGAACCAGATCGCATCGTAGCGCCGGCCGTTCTTCTCCAGCAGCAGCTTGAGGTGGCGCTCCTTCAGGATGCGCTGGCTGACTACGCGGAACTCGTCGCAGAACACCGGCGGCGCGAAGCCCTGGCCCCAGACCTGGCCATCCATCTGCTCGATGAACTGGGTCGAGTAGAACTCGTCCTCGAGCGGACCGTCGGTTTCGATGATGCGTTCCAGCTGGGCCTCGGTCAGCCAGGACTGGCCAACCGCCTCGAAAGCCTGCTGGAAGCTGTCGAAGTGGTCGGCGCGGATGGTCAGGCCGGCCGCCATCGCGTGCCCGCCGAACTTGTCGATCAGGCCCGGCACCCGCTTGGATACCAGGTCGAGGGCGTCGCGCAGGTGGAAGCCCGGTATCGAGCGGCCCGAGCCCTTGATCCAGCCTTCGCTGCCCGGGGCGAAGGTGATCGTCGGCCGGTAGAATTTTTCCTTCAGGCGCGAGGCGACGATGCCGATCACGCCCTGGTGCCAGCCTTCGTCGAACACGCTGATCGTGCTCGCGCCCGAGGGCTCGAAGCTGTCCAGGTGCAGCAGGGCGGTGTCCTGCATCTCGGCTTCGATCTCGCGGCGTTTGAGGTTGATCTCGTTGAGCTGCTGGGCGATCGCCCAGGCGCGGCCGACGTCGTCGGTCACCAGGCATTCGATCCCGAGCGACATGTCTTCCAGCCGGCCGGCGGCATTCAGGCGCGGACCCAGCGCGAAGCCGAGGTCGAAGGGCGAGGCGCAGCGCGCTTCGCGGCCGGCCACCCGGAACAGGGCGGCCACGCCGGCGTGCATGCGGCCCGCGCGCATGCGCTTGATGCCCTGGGCGACCAGGATGCGGTTGTTGGCGTCCAGTCGCACCACGTCGGCCACCGTGCCGAGCGCCACCAGGTCGAGCAGGCTGTCCAGCTTGGGCTGGGTCTGGGCATCGAACACGCCGCGCTTGCGCAGCTCGGCGCGCAGGGCCAGCAGCACGTAGAACACCACGCCCACGCCGGCCAGGTGCTTGCTGGGGAAGCCGCATTCGGGCTGGTTGGGGTTGACGATCACACGCGCCGGCGGCAGCGCGTCGCCCGGCAGGTGGTGGTCGGTGACCACGACTTCGATGCCGCGCCGGTTGGCTTCCAGCACGCCGTCGATGCTGGCGATGCCGTTGTCGACCGTGATGATGATGTCGGGCGATTTTTCGCGCGCGGTCAGTTCGACGATCTCGGGCGTCAGGCCGTAGCCGTACTCGAAGCGGTTCGGCACGATGTAGTCGACGTTCGCGCCCATCATGCGCAGGCCGCGCAGGGCGGTGGCGCAGGCGGTGGCGCCGTCGCAGTCGTAGTCTGCGACGATGGTCATGCGCTTGTTGGCGGCGATGGCGTCGGCCAGGAATACGGCGGCCGCATCGATATGGCGCAGCGCGCCGGGCGGCACCAGGGCCGCCAGTTCGCTCGACAGCTCGCGCACATCCAGCAGTCCGCGCGCCGCGTAGATGCGCGCGAGTACCGGGTGAACCCCGCCCTGGCGCAGCATTTCGGAGGTGCGGAAGGGGCAGGGGCGGGTGGTAATACGGGTTGGGGTACTCAAGTCAGTCGTTCCAGTGTCGGCCGGCGCCAGAACGTGCGCTGCGCCATGGCGGTCGTGGTGAATTCGGCAAGGGCTTCGCGGCTGCTCAGCACGAGGCGCAGCTTCCTGATGCGGCCCTGCACCAGCGCCGCGTGCAGGGGCGCGAACAGCTGTTCTTCCAGCTGCTGGACCTGCTGTACCCAGGTGCCCCAGTCGGCCGCGATGGCGGCTTCGGCCAGGTAGCCGACCACGAGCGTACCGTCCTGGGCCAGCGCGCCGTCCAATTCGTCGAGCGACCCCAGCGCGCGGCTCGACAGGCCGCGGATCCAGCCCGGCACGCCGATGCTGCTCAACTGTCCGGGCAGGCGCGGCGCATCGGCCGCGGCGCCCCACAGCCAGAACGAGTTCACGACCGGCAGCCGGCGCCCCTCGCGCGCGGCGTTCACCGGATGGGTGTGCCACAGCATCTGCATTTCGTTCTGCAGCCTGCGCAGGGGCAGGGCCTCCTTGCCGCGTGGGACGAAGTCGCTCAGGTCCATGCCGGCCACCGCGTCCGGGGTGGCGGTGTCGATGCCGGTCCAGTCGTCGGCGCGCAGGAACCAGGTCTGGGCGTCGCCGTACAGCAGCGCGTGCCCGACGTCTTCGCACAGGGGGCGGGCCGCCTCGTACAGGGCGCGGCTTTCATCTTCGCTTAAGCCCAGGTGGCGCAGATCGGCCATCATGGAATGGCTGCGCGCGATCTGGATGTGGGCCGGGTTGACGATGAACCAGGTCCCGCCCGCCGGGTCGAGTCCGAAGCCGCGCATGGCGGCCGCGGCAAACGCCGGACGCCCGTCCTGCGCCAGTCCGAGCGTCCGCGCCAGCCATTGCTCGTGCGGCAGGGCGCGCGCGGTATCGGCGGCCGCGCTGCGTTGGTGGGCGCTGGTGCGGGTGAGCAGGGAAGCCAGCGCCGGGGCCTGCAGGGCGCGGATCAGGTCGGGCGCGAATTCGGGGAGCGGGAGCAGGTGGGGCAGGACGAGGGTAATGTGCGGCATACCGCTATTTTAGGGCAAATATGGGGTGAGCGAACGGTCCCCCACACGCGCCTTGCTTTCTTTTGCGCCACGAAACGGCGATGTCTGGCAAACTGTCGGGTTGGCAAACCAATAACGTACATTTACTGACGCATTTATTCACCCATGAGTATCACCCACAAGCTGCCCTATGAATGGCAGGTCGGCCTGCGCTACACCCGGGCCGGCAAGCGCAGCGGGCGCAACAGCTTCATTTCCTTCATTTCGATGGCCTCGGTGGCCGGCATCGCGCTCGGCGTCGCCGCCCTGATCGTGGTGCTGTCGGTGATGAACGGCTTCCAGAAGGAGGTGACCGCGCGCATGCTGTCGGTGCTGGCGCACGTGGAAGTCTTCGATGTGCGCGGTGAGATGCCGGGCTGGCGTACGTCCGTCCAGGAAGCGCTGCGCAACCCGGAAGTGCGCGCCGCCGCGCCCTTCGCCGAAACCCAGGCCATGCTGCTCAGCGACGGCGTCATGAAGCCGGTCCTGCTGCGCGGTATCGATCCGGTCCAGGAACCCAGGGTGTCGGATGTGGGCAAACACATGCGCGAAGGACGTTTCGAGGCGCTGCAGCCGGGCTCCTTCAAGGTCGTCATCGGGCGTGCGCTGGCCAACTCGCTCGACGTCAAGGTGGGCGACCGCCTGACCCTGCTGATGGCGTCGGTTCCGGCGCCCGGCACGGCTTCAGGCGGCACCCTGCCGCGCACCCGGCCGCTGACCGTGGCCGGCATCTTCGAGGCCGGCCATTTCGAGTTCGACTCCTCGCTGGCCTTCGCCAACATCGAAGATGCCCAGGGGCTGGCCGGCGTCGCCGCACCGGCCGGCATCCGCCTGCGCCTGGCCGACATGCAGGGGGCGCCGCGGGTGGCGGCCGAGCTGCAGCGCAGCATGTCGGGCGAGCTGTTCATCCGTGACTGGTCGAAGGTCAATGCGATCTGGTTCGCGGCCGTGGAATCGCAGAAGCGCATGATGTTCATCATCCTGACCATGATCGTGGCGGTGGCGGCCTTCAACCTGGTCTCGACCCTGGTGATGACGGTGCGCGACAAGCAGTCCGACATCGCCATCCTGCGCACCCTGGGCGCCTCGCCGCGTTCGATCATGACCATCTTCATGGTGCAGGGCACCCTGGTCGGGGTGCTCGGGGCCCTGCTCGGCGTGAGCCTGGGCGTGGCGGTGGCGCTCAACATCGACGTCATCGTGCCCTTCATCGAGCGCAGCTTCAAGGTGCAGTTCCTGTCGCAGGAGGTCTACCTGATCAGCGAGATCCCGTCCCAGTTGCGCTGGGCCGACGTCGGCTGGATCGGCGGCGTGGCCGTGCTGCTGGCCTTCGTGGCGACCTTGTACCCGAGCTGGTCGGCCTCGCGCGTGAAGCCGGCCGAAGCCCTGCGCTATGAATGAACCGACTCGACAACGACGGAGACCATGAGACTCACCCAGAATTTGCCCTATGAATGGCTGGTCGGCCTGCGCTACACGCGCGCCGGCAAGCGCAGTGGCCGCAACAGCTTCATTTCCTTCATTTCCCTGATCTCCGTGGCCGGCATCGCGCTGGGCGTGGCCGCCCTGATCATCGTCCTGTCGGTGATGAACGGCTTCCAGAAGGACGTCACCGACCGCATGCTGTCGGTGCTGGCCCACATCGAGGTGTTCGATCAATCGGGCAGCATGCCCGACTGGCGCGCCGCCGGACAGGAAGCCCTGAAGAACCCGGCGGTGCGCGCAGCCGCGCCCTTCGTCGAGACCCAGGGCCTGCTCGAGGGGCAAGGCGTGATGCGGCCCTCGGTGATCCGGGGCGTGCTGCCCGCCGAGGAACCCAAGGTCTCCGACATCGCAAAGCAGATCCGCCAGGGCAGCCTCGCATCGCTCCAGCCGGGCTCCTTCAACATCGTGCTGGGCTATGCGCTGGCGCGCGCGCTCAACGTCGGCATCGGCGACAAGGTCACCATGCTGCTGGCGCAGGGGCAGGTCACGCCGGCCGGCCTGCTGCCGCGCAGCCGCAGCTTCACCGTCTCCGGCATCTTCGAAGCCGGCCACATGGACTTCGACGCCGCCCTGTCCTTCATCCACGTCGAGGATGCGCAGCGCATGGAACGCCTGCCTGCGCCGATGGGCCTGCGCCTGCGCATCGACGACATGCACCAGGCCCCGCTGGTGGCGGCAGAGCTGAAGCAATCGATGCCGGGCAGCCTGGAGATGCGCGACTGGTCCAAGCTCAACGCCAACTGGTTCGCCGCCGTACAGACCGAAAAGAAGATGATGTTCATCATCCTCACCCTGATCATCGCGGTAGCTGCCTTCAACCTGGTGTCGACCCTGGTGATGACGGTGACCGACAAGCAGGCCGACATCGCCATCCTGCGCACCCTGGGCGCCTCGCCGCGCTCGATCATGAAGATCTTCATGGTGCAGGGCGCCCTGGTCGGCATCCTCGGCACCATCCTGGGCGTGGGTGGGGGCGTGCTGGTGGCCCTGAACATCGACGTCATCGTTCCTTTTATCGAAAGTCTGTTGGGAGTGCAGTTCTTGTCGAAAGATATCTACCTGATCAGCGCGGTCCCGTCCGACATGCGCTGGCCGGACGTTTTCAAGATCGGCGGCGTGTCCGTGCTGCTGGCGTTTGCTGCGACCCTGTACCCGAGCTGGTCGGCGTCGCGCGTGAAACCTGCGGAGGCGCTGCGTTATGAGTAATCCAATGAATAATTCTGCCGCCCCGGTGCTGGCCTGCCGCGGCCTGGGCAAGACCTTCAGGCAGGGCGACTACACGGTCAAGGTGCTGGACGCGATCGACTTCGCCATCTACCGCGGCGAACGGGTCGCCATCGTCGGCGCTTCCGGCTCCGGCAAGTCGACGCTGCTGCACCTGCTGGGCGGGCTCGATACGCCGTCGACAGGTGCCGTCACCCTGCTGGGCGAGGATTTCGCAACCCTGTCTGAGACCCGCCGCGGCGAACTGCGCAACTCCTCGCTCGGCTTCGTCTACCAGTTCCACCACCTGCTGCCGGAATTCTCGGCGCTCGACAACGTCATGATGCCGCTGATGATCCGGCGCGAAGGGCGCGACGCCGCACTGAAGAAGGCCGAGGCGATCCTCGGCCGCGTGGGCCTGGGCAAGCGCGTGGTGCACCGCCCCGGCGAACTGTCGGGCGGCGAGCGCCAGCGGGTGGCGCTGGCGCGCGCCCTGGTGACCGAACCGGCCTGCGTGCTGGCGGACGAACCGACCGGTAACCTCGACCACAGCACCGCGCAGGCCATCTTCGACCTGATGCTGGAGCTGTCGCGCACCCTCGGCACGGCCTTCGTCATCGTCACCCACGACATGGAACTGGCGCGCCGCTGCGACCGCGTATTCCGGCTCACCGAACACGGGCTGCTGCCGGTGGAGTCCTGAGCATGTGGATCGACACCCACTGCCACCTCGACGCCCATGAATTCGGCGAGGAGTCGCTCGCGGTGGCGGCGCAGGCCGGGCGGGCCGGTGTGTCGATGATCGTCGCGATGGCGGTCGAGCGCGCCAACTTCGACACGGTGGCCGGGCTGGCGGCGCGGGCCCCGAACGTCAGCTATGCCCTCGGCATCCACCCGATCTGCGTGTCGCAAGCGCGCGACGAAGACCTGGAGGTGCTGCGCGGCGCGGTGGAGGCGGCGCTGGACGACCCCAACTTCGTCGGGGTCGGCGAGATCGGGCTCGATTTCTTCATCCCGCTCCTGTGCGAACCGGCCATGCGCGCGAAGCAGGAGCGCTTCCTGCGCGAGCAGCTGCGCATCGCGCGCGACTTCGGCCTGCCCGTGATGATGCACGTGCGCCGCTCGCAGGACCAGGTGCTGAAGCACCTGCGCCAGATCCGCCCCCCGGCCGGCATCGCGCACGCCTTCAACGGCAGCTTCCAGCAGGCGCAGAACTACATCGACCTGGGATTCCACCTCGGCTTCGGTGGCGCCATGACCTTTACCCGCGCGCTGCAGATCCGGCGGCTGGCGGCCGACCTGCCGCTCACGGCGATCGTGCTGGAGACCGATTCGCCGGACATCGCGCCGTCCTGGATCCACCCGGGGCGGAACACGCCGGACCAGCTGCCGGCCATTGGTGCGGCCCTGGCCGGACTGCGCGGCATTGGCGTGGACGAGGTGAGGGAAGCCGTCCACCGGAACACACTGGCCGCGATTCCGCGCCTGGCCGGCTACCGGCCAGATCCTGGACAAATAGCTAAGTAGCAAAGTAGCAGTCGCTGCGCCGACAAGGTGCAAACCTTGGGCAGCGGCGCCGCTCGACCGTGGCTTCCGGGTTTAGTTCGTCGGGAGCGCTGAGGCACGACAAGGCTTCAACTGTTCCGTTCTGCCAAGATGCACTCTTCGCTGCGAGGGCAGCACTGACACCCGGGAGAGTGATTTGGATAGCGCGAGCGAATTCCTGCGGATGCTGAGGCACGAGAAATCGCTGACCACCGCCCACCGGCCGATCCGCTTGCGGCTGGGGCATGCCGACCACCTTGCCGACGAATTGCTGCTGCCGCAGCGCGTCCAGGGCCACGAATCGGTCTGTGGCGGCTTCGACTACGTCATCACCTGCGTCGCCGATACGCCGCGCCTCCCGCTCAAGGAACTCATCGCCCTGCCGGCCGAACTGCAAATGGTGACCGACCGCGGCCAGCTGCGCGGCATCTGCGGCATCGTCGCCGAGGCGCGCGCCGGCGACCACGACGGCGGCCTGGCCGTCTACCAGCTGGTGCTGCGCGACGCGCTGGCGGTCATGGAAAAGCGCGTCAACAGCCGTGTGTTCCGCTACCAGAACGAACTCGAGATCGTGCAGGTCCTGTTCGACGAATGGCGCCAGTCGAACAGCATCATGGCCAGTGCCTTCGACTACGAACTCGACCCGCTGTTCGACATGCGCCTCTACCCGCCGCGCGAACAGACCATGCAGTACAACGAATCCGACGCTGCCTTCGTACGGCGCCTGCTCAAGCGCCGCGGCATCGCCTGGACCTTCCGCCCGGGCCGCGCCCGCGCCGGCAGCACGGACCAGGAACCGGACGACACGCCGGTCCACACCCTGATGCTGTTCTCCGATCCCGCCTCGCTGCCGCGCAGCGCGGCCGGTACGGTGCGTTACCACCGTGTCGATGCCACCGAAGAACGCGACACGGTGGTTTCCTGGTGCGCCGCCCGGCGCCTGCAGCCGGGCACCATCACCCGCCACAGTTGGGACTACCGCAATCCCACCGGCACGCAATTCATGACCACCAGCGCGCGCAGCATGGCCGACCAGGGCCGCAGCGGCAACGCCATGGCGGCCACGCTGGACGACTACCAGGTCGACATCCCGCATGCCGGTAACGACGTCGAAGATCACTGGCGGCTCGGCCAGGTGCGCATGCACCGGCACGAATTCGACACCAAGTGCTTCCACGGTGAAGGCAGCGTGCGCGACCTGTGCGCGGGCGAATACTTCACCCTCAGCGGCCACCCCGAAATCGACACCCACCCGGAGGCCGAACGCGATTTCGTCGTGACCGCCGTCTGGCTGGAAGCCGAGAACAACCTGCCGGCCGACCTGTCGGCGCGGGTACGCCGCCTGATGGGGCCCTACAGCCCCGAGAATGCCATGCTGGCGCCGAACGAGCATCCGGTGGGCGGCGACGGCGTCCGCACCCGCATCCGCTTCGACGCGGTACGGCGCGGCGTCCCGCTGGTGCCCGCCTTCGATCCGCGCCACGACCTGCCGCATCCGCAGCTGCAAAGCGCGATCGTCACCGGTCCGCCCGGCGAGGAAGTGCATTGCGACGCACTGGGCAGGGTGAAGATCCGCTTCCCGGGCATGCGCGGCGCCGACCACAAGCATGCCCATGGCGCCGGCGCTTCCGACACGCCGGCCGATTCGGCCTGGGTACGGGTCGCCTCCAACTGGGCCGGCAGCGGCCCCGGCGCCAGCCGGCAGTGCGGCACCCTGTCGCTGCCGCGCGTGGGCAGCGAAGTCCTGGTGGCCTTCCTGGGCGGCGATCCGGACCGGCCGGTCATCCTGTCGCAGGTATTCAACCAGCGCGGCGATCCACCGGCGCTGAGCACGGCCGGCGGGCTGCCCGGCAACCGCTACCTGTCCGGCACCCGCAGCCACGAGATCGGCGGAGTACGCGGCAACCAGCTGCGCTTCGACGATACCCGCGGCGAGATCAGCGCCCAGCTGGCGAGCGACCATGGCGCCGCCCAGCTGAATCTCGGCTGGCTGACCCAGCCAAAAGCCAACGGCACGGCCGAGCCGCGCGGCGAAGGCGCCGAGCTGCGCAGCGACCATACCGTGGCGATCCGGGGCAAGGATGGGGTGCTCCTCACCGCCGAAGCGGCGCCGGCGGCCCAGGGAACTCACCTGGCGCGTGCCGGATTGGTCGGCCTGGCGGAGCTGATGCAGAACATCGCGGAAGAGGTGGCCAAGCTGGCGGAACAGCACACGGACGACGAGCCGAGCGCGAAGCGTCTGGGTGACCTGTCCGAGAAACTGCGGCGCTGGGACCAAGGATCCAATGTGGCGCCGGGCGAGAAGGGCGCCGAGCCGATGGTGGCCGTGACGGCGCCGGCGGGCATCGTGCTGGCCAGCCAGGACAATGTCGCACTCGGCTCCGAGAGCCAGGTCGACGTGGTGAGCGGTGGCGATGCGCGTACGTCGGCAGGGCGGAACATCTTCCTACGTGCGGCGCGCGGGATCAGCGCCTTTGCCCAGGCCCTGGGGGTGAAACTTGTGGCCGGGAGGGGCAATATCCTGCTCGAGGCCCATCAGGGGGCTGTGGAAGTCAAATCCTCGGGCAAGATCAGCCTGATTTCGGCGGAAGCGATTCACATCGAAGCGCCGATGGTCCGGATCATCTCCCAGGGCGCGCAGACGGAATGGGCCAATGACACGATCACGCAGCAGAGCGCCGGCGAACACCGCATCAAGGCGAGTACTCTAATCCGGGGCGGGGCAGGCAGTGGCGATCCGACCAAGCCCGAATTTGCAAAGACTTCATTAAAAACGACGGAAAGACTTGTCCTGCGCCATCTCCAAACGCGGGAACCAATTCCATATCAAAATTACATTGCCCACCTCAGCGATGGCAGGACCATCCAGGGCACCAGCGATGAAGAAGGCCGTACCGCGCTGGTGCAAAGCGATGAGCTGGGGCCGGTGCGATTCGAGCTTCTTCCGTCGACTACTTAAGCTGTCGGGAACCGTCATGCGTGAACCGACCAGGCCGCTGCCTTCGCTCGTCCCTTTGCCGCATGGCGGCTGGGGAGTGGATTCGTATATGTCCTCTGCGGACTATACGATCCGGGGTCTTGGGCTCGTTCCTCCCAATACCATCCTCCCGGTTATCGTGGTCCCAGGAATCATGGGTACGAATCTGCGAGCTAAAAAGAAGCCGCGTCAAGGGCGTATAGAAGATGAACGAAACAAGAAGGTAAAGCCAGGGGAACCAGTCTGGCGCCCGCCTAACGGTGCGCTTGACGGAATTAATGCCGCAAGACGATGGGCGAACTTCACCTCAAAAGACCGTCAGCTGCTGTTTGATGCTTCGACTCTGGAAGTGGACGATGGCGGGCCAGTCCTCCTCCCTGACTCTAATGACGGGTATGTTCTGACCGAGCGTGAGGTGCGCGAACGGGGGTGGGGCGAAGTACATGCGGATTCGTATGGCGCCTTGCTGTACGCTTTGCAAACACGCTTGAATCAAACGTTCGGGTTTGACGAGCAGAGGAGGCAGCGGTTCATCAAACAGCATTGGAAGGACGTCATGGCCTCTGATCCGCAGAGATGGGGACTGCGGAATTTCGCGCCGCTGACGGAGAGCCATCTCGCGAAGCACGCCCAATGCTATTTTCCAGTCTACGCTGTGGGATATTGTTGGTTGCTGGATTGCCAAACTTCCTCGGAGCTGTTGGAAAAACGAATATTGGCCATCATAGAATCGTGGACGCAAACAAAGCGCCGGTGCGACAAGGTTATTCTTGTTACTCACTCGATGGGCGGGCTGGTTGCGAGGGCATGTGCGAAACGCATCCCTGACAAGATCGCGGGCGTTATTCATGGGGTTATGCCAGCGCTTGGCGCACCGGTTGCGTACCGTCGGATCGCGAGTGGAACAGAGGCATCTAGTCCGGGTAATGACCCGATTGCAAACCTCGAAGCGACTACGATCGCCAAAATCCTTGGACAGACAACCCAGGAAACCACGCCGGTTCTGGCAACGTCTCCCGGCGCGCTTGAACTATTACCGAATCACCTATATCCCCAGCCTTGGTTACATGTCCGGGTAATCAAATCGGTCGGCGGTGCTCAAAAGGCAGCATATGGCGTGAAGGATGATGCCGTTCGCTATCGAGAGAGCGTTGCAGACTACCTGCATTTGCCGAACGCACGTACACCGAATCCCTACGATGTGTACAGGGACTTAAAGTCGTGGTACCGACTAATCAATCCAGCGCTCGCCGATCCGGCCGGCAAGTATCGAGAAATACTTGGGGGGAATGAAAAGGCCATCAGAAAGGCGATTGAGACGGCCGAGAACTTCCACAGGGGCCTTGGGGATTATTATCACCCGAACACCTATGCGTTTTACGGCGACGATGAGAGCAAACGATCATATGGTCAGGTGAGATGGACGGCGCGGCAAGGCGGGGCGACGATTAGTGCCTTGACTACCGGGAACATTGCAGCTGCGAAGTTCCTTGGCTACACGCCTGGTGGTAAGCGGCGCATCCTCGTCGAGGATAGGAGCGAACTCCACTTCGAACCGGAAGAACAGGAAGCTCATGGCGATGGAACTGTTCCTTCTCAGTCTGGTATTGGCGTTACAGGTAAGGTCAAACAAGCTTTTTCAACCCGCGGCTACGATCATCAAAAGACCTATAACAACGATGACATGCTCATGTTAACACTGCGCCTCATTGTCGAGATCGTCCAGGAGATGCCGTGAGGAGTTCGGGCCAAAGCAGGCTGGCGAAAATGCTGGCCGGGGTCCTGTTCGCTGGAATGGCAGCTACCTGGGCTGTTGGCGAGGTATTGGACACACACGAGATGGCGCGTCGGGATGAACATGAGGTAGCACGTATGACTCAAAAAATGAAACCGGTTTGTGTTGGCAGGTTCTTAATCGACATGCCAGAGGAAGCGCAGGTGGAAGTGGGTCAAGTTCGTATCCACGGGTTCAATATTGCAGCTTATGGTGAATCGCCGGAGGAGTTCCAGAAACGTCTTTCCGACCGTGAGACGCAAATCAAGGCCAAACCAGACCGACTCGGCGGAAACAAGAATCTGGAATCATCAACGGAAGTAAATACCGACAGTGGGGTTGTTGGGAAGATATTCGTGCATAGCCGCACAGTAACTGAAGGCACAGCGGCCAACGGGCTCGAGCTGGAGCATTACCGCTATGAAGGTGTCGCGGTTGAGGCACTCGTCCACGGTGCCGGCATCAGTATTGATTTGGTTGCAGACGATTATCACCCTGATCGGATTGACAACCTCTCCAGACTGGTGGCTCAGCTCGTACCAAGTCCCGAGAATAAAATTCCCGCCGAATCCGGATTTTGCATCGATCGTGCTTATTTTCGCGAGCCGCTTACGGCGGATCAGGCTGAGCAAATCACGTTGTTCGCCGGTCTGCCCAGCCACCCGGACGTCGACTTCGTGCTCATTCTTGCCGCAGGCCTCAAGCCTGACGAGCAAGGCCTTTTAGAGAGAGCTGGCGCTACCGAAGAGCGTTTTTCGCTGGCGGAAAGAATGCGAATGTCCAAGTTACGCGCTGCGCCCAGGGAAATCTCTGGCCTTCCTGGAGAGGAATTGGTGGAACTGTTCGTCGAGGAAAATGACGCGCGTGTCCATAATTTCTGGTGGGAGGTAAATGGTACGGAAGACAACGTGCTGATACCGCACTTCGTCTTCCAGATGAATACAGGCAAAAGTAATAGCGGTCCCGTCCCATCCTCTTTGTCAGATGGCGTTGCGCTCGGGTTATGGGACAAGATCACATCCAGCATTCGATTGCATGCTGCAACACCTCGCGTAGTTAGCCCGGTTCACCAGGTTTCAATTCCGATCGGGACCTACGCTGCGGCTGGAGAGCAGTGTCCAGAAAGCGGCTGGTGGCTTTGCAGTGATGGCGGTAATGGTATTGGTGTGCTCGGCGGCCAACGGCAGTACATCAAAAAGGGAGAACTGATGCCGCAGGCTCTGCTACTGCCTCCGCCGACCTTATGGGAGAAGATGCGCGGTCTGCAGCCGAGTTACGAATCGAAGAATCGAACATTTTGGAAACTTGTTGATCACCGCGCGCGCAAAAGACTCCCACCAAGCTTGCCGTTGGCGAAAGCTTCAATGCCAACTGGCGCGACGGTAGCTGTCGGTGTGCCAGCCGAAGCAAATGCTAACCGCGCGGGAATCGGTACATTTTCCTCAACGGGAGTCCCTTGCCCGGCGAGCGGCTGGTGGCGTTGCGAAGAATCGCACGCACTCGACGGAACACGCTGGTTTGCCCAAGGAAGGTTGCTGCCACCTGCTACGTTTACCGTAGCGCCAGGAATCTTCGGTCATTCGTCGAACGCACCGCAAGCAATTCAACGCCGCAGCGCCTGGCGCTTGATGCGATTGGCAGATGCCCCTGATTACGCAGACAGGGACCAATCCGTGATCCGCGACCTGCCGCCCTCGACTGAACAAGCCTAGGCCGCCGCTTTGCCGGGGGAACTGGGCGACTTCTCAGCATGTTAATCTCGACTTCAAGGAGTACACATGCAACGCATGTTTCAGGCTGGACTGATCCTGGTACTCGCCGGAGGTGTTGTCGCGGCTCTGGCTAAAGTCGGGGGTTCCGGCGCTGAGCATGAAAATCACGAGCTAGCACGACTGACCGGAAAAATGAAAGCGATATGCGTCGGCAGACTCCTGATCGACATGCCCCTTGAGGCAGAGGTAGATCTGGGACGAGCCAGCATGAATGGTTTTGATGTTGCGGCGTTTGACGAAGCAACAGATGAGTTTCACGCCCGTCTTGCTCAACGTGAAGCGGAAATCAAAGCCAAACCTGATCGGCACGGTGGCAACAAGAATCTCGAGTTAGTGAAAGAAGTTAAAACTGATAGTGGTTTGGTCGGAAAAATACTTGTTCATAGCCGGGTAGTGCACGAAGGGACGGCAGGAAATGGGCTCGTCAATGAGCGCTACCGCTACGAAGGTATCGCTGTCGAAGCGCTGGTACACGGTGCCGGTGTAAGCATCGACCTGGGTTCTGACTTCTACTTTCCGGACAAGATAGACGATCTTCAAAGGCTCGTTCACCAGATCGTGCCAAACCCACGAAATAAAATCCCTGGAGAACCCGGATTTTGTATCAACCGCGCGTACATTCGGGATCCGCTTAGGGCAGACCAGCGGGAACAGATCACGATGTTTGCGAATTTGCCCAGCCACCCGGATATCAGTTTCTCATTAATACTGGCTGCTGGCGTTAAACCTGATGTCGACGGACTGCTCAAGCGCGGAGCTGCTTCCGAAGACGAACTTCGACTCACGGAACGTTGGCGACTCACTCGCTTGCGCGCCGCGCACCGTACGATTGGCGGCTTGACGGGCGAAGAATTGCTTAGGCGCGTAGTCGAGGCAAATGATGCTGTAGTCTTTAGCTTCAACTGGGAGGTGAATGGTACTGAAAATGATGTGTTCACTCCGCATATGACTTTTTCCATGAGAACTGGAAAGAACGACTTTAGCCCGGTGCCAACATCCATGTCGGAAGATTCGGTGCTTGGACTGTGGGACAAAATCTTGTCGAGCATACGGGTACGGACAACAACCGTAGAGAGAGCGCGCGAATCAGCTAATGCCGCGGCAGTTCGAACAGGAAAACTTGCGATTGGCAAACTTTCAACTACACCTGTGTAGAACTCCCTGCTGCGGTGCGTTGTCTGATATTGCAAGTGCCAATTTTACTGCGTAGCCGCAACGCCAACCCCACCGGCTCAGCTACATTCCAGCTTTCCCCGCAAGGAGAGCAGGAATGACCCACAAGCGCTTCTACATCCGCGCCGGCGCCACGACTACCGCGGGCGGCACCGTCAGGGCATCCAGCACATGCATCACCCTGGACGGCATGCCGCTTGCCCGCGAAGGCGATCCGGTCGATTGCCCCGAATGCGGCGAGCAGGGTGTGATCCAGTGCGTCATGCCGCGGCTTCGCGATCTATCCGATGGCAAGGAATGCGCGCTGAGCGATGACCTCTGCATCTGCGCCTGTTCGCCCCCGCCGAAACTCGTCGCCGACCAGTTCAGCGATTTCCAGCTCGTCGCCGCGAGCCCCGCAGCCTAGTCGAACAGCCTCAAGCACCTCCTGCTGCCGCCCGGCCCATGCGCTGCGCAATCCTCGCCTTCCTCACCGGGGTGTGCTGGCTGCAAACGCGTGCCGAGTTGCCGGAACCGGAAGTCCTCACCGGTGCCGTGGGCGTGGCGCTGATCCTGTGCGCCTTGCGCAGGCAGCCGGCGATCCTGCTTGCCGCCACCGCGCTCGGCGTTTCATGGGCGGCCCTGTTCGCCCACCTGGCGCTGGCTGATGGGCTGCCGCGCGAACAGGAGGGCAAGGACGTCGCCATCGTCGGTACGGTCGACAGCCTGCCGCACGAGTTCGACGGCGGCGCGCGCTTCAACGTCCGCGTCGAACGGGTGTTGACGCCGGGCGCCACCGTGCCGCGGAAGATTGCCGTCTCATGGTACGGACCAGCACCCGCCAAGGACGGCAGCGACGCAGTGCGGCCCGGCGAACGCTGGCAACTGGTCGTGCGCCTGCAGCGCCCGCACGGCAACGCGAATCCCTATGGCTTCGACTACGAGGCCTGGCTGCTGGAGCAGGGCGTGCGCGCCACCGGCTACGTCCGACCCGCCGGCGCACGCAACATCCGTCTCGATGCCTTCGTACCGCGCCTTGGCCATGCGGTCGAACGCGCGCGCGCCGGACTGCGCCGCCACATCCTGCGGCAGCTCGAGGGCAAGCGCTATGCCGGCGTGGTCGTCGCGCTGGTCATCGGCGACCAGCGCGGCATCCCGCAGTCGGACTGGGACATCTTCAACCGCACCGGCATCAGCCACCTGGTCTCGATCTCGGGCCTGCACATCACGATGGTGGCAGGGCTGGCAGCATGGGCCATGTCCGCACTGTGGCGCCGTTCCTTCTTCATCGCGGGCGCCGCCTTGCCGCTGCGCCTGCCCGCGCAAAAGGCCGCGGCCCTGCTGGGTGCGCTGGTGGCGCTGCTGTATGTGCTGCTGGCCGGCTTCGGCGTGCCTGCGCAGCGCACCTTCTACATGCTGGCCGCGGTGGCGGCCGCGCTCTGGCTTGGGCGGTCCGTCGCGCTGTCGCACGTCCTGTGCCTGGCGCTGGCCGTGGTGGTGCTGATCGATCCCTGGGCCGTGCTGGGGGCCGGATTCTGGCTGTCGTTCGGAGCGGTGGCCATCATCCTGTACGCCGGCCTGGGGCGCGTGCGGGACGAGCGCGGATGGCGCCAGACGCTCGGCACGGCCGCCCGCACACAGTACGCCGTCACCATCGGTCTGGTGCCGCTGACGATGCTGCTGTTTTCCCAGGTCTCGCTGGCCAGCCCCTTCGCCAACGCCGTCGCCATCCCGGTCATCAGCCTGCTGGTGACGCCCCTGGCCCTGTTCGGCGCGCTGCTGCCGGCGCCGCTGGCGGGGTGGGTGCTCGGCCTGGCGCACCTTGCCATCGAACTGCTGGCCGAAGGATTGGGCCTGCTGGCCGCCAGTCCGCTCGCGATCCTGAATGCACCGGCGCCGCAGCCCTGGGTGTTTGCGCTGGCGCTGGCCGGCACGCTGTGGATGCTGGCGCCGCGCGGCTGGCCGCAGCGGTGGGCCGGGCTGGCCGCATGGGCGCCGATGCTCACCCAGTTGCCGACCGCGCCGGCCGCCGGCAGCTTCACGGTCACCGCCTTCGATGTGGGGCAGGGCATGGCCCTGCTGGTCGAGACCGAGCGCCACCGGCTGCTCTACGACAGCGGTCCGCAGTACGCCCCGGGCGCCGACGCGGCGGGACGCATCCTGCTGCCCTACCTGCGCGGCCGCGGCATCGGCGCGCTGGATGCGCTGGTGGTGTCGCACAGCGACGTCGACCACGCCGGCGGGGCCCGCACCCTGCTCGAGGGTGTCAAAGTGGCGCAGCTGCACTCCTCGCTGGGCAGCGGCCACCCGGTGGCACGCGCCGCCGCGCGTCACAGCCGCTGCAGCGCCGGGCAAGCCTGGGCCTGGGACGGCGTGCACTTCGAGATGCTGGGCCCTACGCTGCAATCGTACGACAACGCCGGCTTGAAAGCCAACGCGCGCAGCTGCGTGCTGCGCGTCGCCAGCCAGGGCAGGGCAATGCTGCTGGCTGCAGACATCGAGGCCGCGCAGGAAGCGCAGCTGCTGGAAGGGGCGGCAGGCCGCCTGCGCGCGGACGTCCTGCTGGCGCCGCACCACGGCAGCGGCACCTCGTCGACCGCGGCCTTCCTGGCGGCGGTGGAGCCGAAGCTCGGCATCTTCCAGGTGGGCTACCGCAACCGCTAGCGTCTCCGTGATTAAGTACCCATAGTGTACCACGGGCGGATTTCAGGGAAAAGCTGACCAGTCTTACGCTATCCAACAGTGTGCATGCAACACGATCACACAAAGCGACAGGCAGTGATAGACCACTTCCCACGGTATTCCCCCGGTGTGAAGGTGCTTATTTGTTAAGCAGCCAGACTTCTTCCTTCTTCTTTTCCTGTACAGAAAACAGGCACGAATCGCCTCGATACCGGGTGTTCCCGCACTAGGAAATGATTACCGTATTTACGGTGATTGTGAATCACGGTTTTCCTGGTGTGTCAAGCGAAATCGTGTCAAAAGTTGACAAAAGGCAGGTCGTGACTTATACTGTCATTACGTGGTAGCAAATGTCGTAATTGTTGTCCCCTCCTGCTATCGATACTGGCTCAACCTCCCAGAGCCGAATTCACACACAATCCCAACAATCCTCAAACATAGGAGCGATCTGCTATGGCGCATCAACACGCTATTCCGGCTTTCGGCAAGCCGCTCAAAACTGCCGAGTACTACCAGATGATCGACGGTATCGTGAACACACTCCGTCCATTCTCCACCCTTCGCACGGTGGCGAATCATCTGAACTCTTTGGGTCTACGCACTCCGGGCGATCTTGAATGGCATCGTCTACATGTAAGTAATTACATTCGCCAACGCGGCCTGAACACAAACACCAACACAAACTGAAAGGAAGCAAATGTCTGTAAGTACACCTGTGGCCGCTGATACGCCAGTAGTAGCACCGAAGAAGCCAATTAGCATCGAATTGATTGGGCCTGCTGTAACGATCATGGGGGAAGTCTGCGCCCACGTACGGAACGGTTACACGGTCCATAAAGACTATCCAATGAGCTTCTACCAGAACGGGAATATCTCGTTGATGCTTGTTATTGGAAATCCTGACGATTACGCTATCAAAAAGGCGCAGGAATCGACGGATGCCAGCATTGCACGCGAACAAGCGGAATATGATCGCCGCGTGAAGGAGGAAGCTAAGCTTCTGGTAGAACGACAGGCCAGAGAAGCACTGGAAAAGAGCGTAGCCGAAGCTGTAGCTGCACATGAGAAGCAGATCGCCAAACTGAAGCGTGAAGCTGAGTCCGAACTGGCTCGTTTGAACAAGTAACACCATCCTCCCGGCCTTCCTCCGGTAGGAAGCGCATCAGGCCAATCCTGGCCGTAAAAGACAATCCGAATCGCAGTCAAGCACCATTCCTGAATGGAATGCTGGCGCTCGTCTGCGTTCGCACTAAATAAGGAATTGAAATGAAATATGTATCACCAGAGTATGTGGAAGGCACAACCCGCCGTCGCGTAGTTACAGACGATGGGCAGCTACTTGAAAAGCAGAGCGTCTATCTCCCGGCGTCGGTATGGTCCACCCTTAAAACTCTTGGGTGGAAGCAGGGCCGGTCTGGTAGCCAGATCATCGAGAGTTTGATTCTGATTGCCGCAATGTCAAGCAACGAGGAATAAGACAACTCGACGAGTTACAGAAACACAGGCGGCGTATTGAATTTAGAAATCTCCTACGAAATCAATGACTTACCGGCGATATAGGTTAATAGCTAAATCGTCAAGGTAATTCATCATCGCCATAGTAGAAACGCACCAGTAACGCCACCGAAACAAGAATTGATTAAAGATAAGTTATAAGTAGTATGACTCAGTAGATATAACTAAGGAGACTACAAGAACTGTCAAACAAAAGGAAAGAAGTAATGACAAAGAAACTAGAAACTCGTATCCATCGTGCTAACGGTGGAAACCATAGCCCAGTGAACTACCGGAAGCATAAGAATATGCTCCTGACTCACCCTTACGCCATCGGCCTACTATTCCATATCGTTCTTACCGGATCGGAAGATCGTGCAACCTACCGTAAAGCGGTGGAACTACTGTGCAAGCAGCTACGAGCCAAAGGAATGCCATGCCGGTATAAAGCCTGCTACGAACGGGACAAATGGAAGCGATTTCACAAGCATATCTTTCTGCTGATTGAAGCGAAAGACACTCATCCTAATTCGATCATCCACTATTCGACTACTGGATGGTTCACCAAAATGCTAAAGGGTATGGGCCTAGGTTTCAATATCTGCTCACCAGAAGACATTATGCACTACGTAGGCGGGAAGAAGGTCAACTATGCTTATGTTCCGAAGAAAGCCGGTAGCAAACTGGAAGACTGCTGCGAATGGATCAGTTATTTGACTAAGGTACGGAGTAAGGCCGGAGTTGAGGGACAGATTTACACTGGTAGCACAAACCGGGAGCCGAAACAAACCCTCCCCCCATCTGCTGCCCTCCCAGCAGCAGTGGAAGAAGTAATTACACAAACAGAATTGAAGGAATCAAATGAAACAAGCATTGCAACGCAATATGAAGCCGGTAGCGGCTCCGAAAGCATCGCAGCCAGTGGAAGCACCGAAGCCAGCCGTAGCGCAGCCAGCACCAGTAGCACAGCCATGGTGGGCACCGGATGCGAAAGCATGGAAGCCAGCGCCAGTAGCGCCAGTAGGAAAGAAGCCAAAGATCAACGGAGATGCCGTACTGGCGGAACTGGCACGGATTACGAAGAAGTCAACCTAGCAGAACTGGTAGGCCCTGTTCCCTTCTTCCCTTATCAGCTCCCAGTGCGAACAGGGAAGCAGCCAACTAGCTTAGGGCGAAGGAGTGGGAGGAATGCTAACCAAGATATCGAACACATTCTTGTCGTAGAAGCTGAGGAGCCAGCGATCGCCTCCGGGTTCCATCGAAATGTATCGATACAAGAACTCTCCTTCATGCCCTACGCGGCCAGTAGGGGCATTCTTCACAATGTCATAGGCGTCTTCTGTCCAGAAGATTGTGTTGAGCGAAAACTCAGCATCCATGGGTAGTCGTACTTTGTGCTCATGAAAATGCAAACAACGGACTATCTTTGTAACGATTTTACTGATTCTCAAACTCGATAGTGGCATCGCAAGATGGTGTAGGTCCGGTGGAATTAGACGACCGTCTGAAGCACGGACTGTCTTGTCCTTGTATTTCTCCCTAAATTCGTTTTGCCCCTGGGCAAGCACGAACTGAAGCGCGGGACTGTTGTGCAACGTGCTACCAATAACCTTTTCCTTCCAGAGGCGGTACAGCTTTGTATCCGGCTCCGCTCCCATAGCTACGTAGATGCGGAAGAATTCGTCATCCTTCTTGTATTCATCGTTGCAAGGAGCGCAACATGGCACCGTAATCATGTTCGTAGGCTTTGGCTTTAAGAACAGGCCCTGAGGAGGCACATGCTCCCGTGTTACGGTTCCAAACCTACCACACATGACGCAAACGGCTTCTCGCTTTCCCTTCTTCCTCATTGCGGCTCCCAGTGGCCTACTTGCGACGAACTGCTGTCGCAATTTCGGTAAGCCTCGCTAGGAAGAAGTACCAGAATGCGGGTAATACACCTACCAGCACTGTGAGAAGCGCGATGCCGTAGAAGATGTTTTGAGTATTACTGTTGGCATCGTGATATGCCCTTAGTAATTCCCCTTGAATGCCTGGAGTATCTTCCCCGAGACTGACATCCGCATCGAGCTTCGAAGGGTCACAAGTAAATTCCGCAGTCTGGTATTCAGTCCACGGGCCACTTTCCTTCGCACGTTGCGCGTTGATGGTAGCCATCTTCGCTTGGCTCTCGGTTTCACATGTACGCTGAGTTGTACTTAACTTGTGTTGCATGTACCCAGAGTAGCCAAATCCACTAATCGTAAGCAGCACCGCCACAGCGACGGACTTCCAGAAGAAACGCGATGACATATTCATTGTGCTCTTATTCGTTGTCTGAGGGAAAAAATAAGTCTACCTGATTTCTACCTTAGCAAGATGGTCTGCTTTTGTCCGTCGTAGTTGACGGGTCGAAAGTTGTACCTTATGAACCCTACCTAAAACGCACCAGTTCTGCGGTTCAAAAGATACTGGACAGGAATTATGGACTAGCTCATAATAGCTTCACTATCTTTCGACCTAATCAGGAGCCAGCATGAGCCAAATCGCATACTACCGAGTCAGCAGCAACAGCCAGTCCATCGATGCTCAGCGTTCGGCCCTGTCCCAAGGCATCCAGTTCGACAAGGAATTTGCTGACGAAGGCGTAAGCGGTGCTACCCCGGCCCTGAGCCGCCCCGGCTTCGCTTCCATGATGAACTACGTACGTGAAGGCGATACGCTGTTTGTGTACGCTGTAGACCGTCTGGGGCGCGATGCGATTGACGTACAACTCACGATCAAGGCCCTGTTGGCTCGTGGTGTGACCGTGCATGTTCGTGGTCTGGGTCCGATTGCTGCCGGTGTAGGTGAACTGATTATCGCTGTTCTGTCCCAGATTGCCGATATGGAGCGCCAGCGTATCAATGAGCGTACTGCTTCCGGCCGTGAACTGGCGAAGGCTACGCTGGCTGCTACCGGGAAAACGCATCGTGGTGCTACCAGTCTCGGACGCCCAGTAAAGGCGGATGCTATCGGGGTGAAGGCATGGAAGGAAGAGAAGAAGGCGACCGTAAGCGCTACAGCAAAACACTTCGGTTTGTCGGAATCGACTGTAAAGCGGTATCTTGCAGCGTAACAGAGTTAGGAATCGATTAGAGGCCGATAGGGCCTCTTTTCAGTTTCAGGCTACCAAGTGCTCAACTCATCAATAAAAACGCCTGTAGCGCCTCCTGATGGCCTTCCTGAGCCTTTGATGGTGCTAGATGGCCCTCGATATTTCACGCTCAGGCCAATGGTCTACCGATAGCCGCCCTTGTTGGTCAAGCAAAGCGTAAGCGCCCCGTTGATATTATTCCTGGGCTGTTTGCCCATCCGTACAACATGGCATGTCGGCCAAAATTAGTTTGGAAAATCTGGCTGATGAGCTTTCTTGCCGTCCTCGGGTTGCCGCGACGAGTTAGCTCGACGGCTACGCGCCTCTGCAAGTAGCTTCTTGGTGAACTCCCGGTGACGCCGGATAGCTTCTTCAAGCTCGGCGGAAGTCATGTACTGTGGGGATTTGTCATTGTTGAGCATACGTACATTCTACTTTGGGCGGTAGCGTTAGTCTTGTACGATTGCTTTCGGACCTAGCACTTCTGATAGCCACGCCATGCCCTTAGCAGTCTCGGAGCCGTCCGAATCCTGCTCCTTCAGCGTCTCCCTCTGGTCCGCACTACGCGGAACAGGAATGATGTCGTCTCCCTTCACGATGAACTGTAGGAAGGGACGTTCAACAGTACGAGTCATAAACTCCGGCTCCTGACCTTCCGGGATCGGTAGCACTACAGTGCGTACTTGTGTTGGCCGAGTAGCGGTGTACACAGGTTCATCGCCGCCCTTGATATGCACCTTGATATTCAGGCGACAAAGTAGGGCATTGGCCCGTTGACGGTCATCCCGTTCCTTTAGCGGAATGTTCGCCAGCAGCCAGTCTCTATCGCTTTGAGCGATGGTTTGAGCGGTGTGCTTTGCCTCCAGTTCTTCCCGCTCGGCCTTCAGTCGCTTGAGATTCTTGTTTGCGATAGCAACCAGTTCGTACAAGTGGTCTTCCTCCGCGTGCTCCGCAAGCCTCTTCATGTGTCGAGCGCGTGTAGTCTCCTCTGCATGAATCGAAGCATCTACCAGCGCCATCTGGTCCGTAATCTCCGCTGCTTCGGTCTGGATGAGTCCCAAGGCTCCGACAGCTACCAGTAGGCGCTTGTACACCTCTTCACTTGCCTCCATGCGTACGCTTACAGCCTTCGTACACAGCCCCTTACGCTTGTTGGCACAAACATAGTACTTGTACTTGTAGACCGGTTCACCCCTAACGGCTGCTCCCTTCTGCTTCGTTACGAGATTCATGGTGGAGCCGCATAAGGCGCAGAAGAGCACTTGTTGCCACACCTGGAAGTTCGCTGTCTGCTTCGTAACCTTACGGCCTCGACGCGCTACCATTGCTAGCTCTGCCTTTTTCCAAGTAGCGTCATCGATCACCCGTGGGAAGTAGTTCTCAATAACTCCTTTGCCATCTTTCGGCTCCCACTCTCCAAGAACATTCCTATTCTTTAGCAAATCGTCAATACTCGACGGGCACCATGTCCCGCCTCGGAACGCTGGTACGTTGTCGGCGTTCAAACGCTGTGCGATTGAGACAAATCCATGGCCGTTGATGCATTCCCTGAATACTCGTTCCACGATGGCTGCTCGATCCGGATCAGGCACGTACTCACCTTCGACCAGCTTCAGCCACTTTGCCACTTGTCGGCCAACGGGCTTTCTTTCTGCGCTCCGGGCCTTGGCAAACTTGCTCTCCCAATCGTCCTTTGCTCGCTTCGACTTGGTAGCGGATTCCTCGTTAGCTCGTGCCATGACTAGCACGGACATAATTACGTCCATCGAACTGGCATCGGGGGAATAGACTTTCTCGCCATCCATCAATGTGCAGATATGGACTCCGGCACCCAGAATGCCCAGAAAGAGGCTCAAGGCTTCATTGACCCTCTGTCGGCTGAGCCTGTCCAAGCTTTCGATAACAAGGTAGCTGCCCTTCGGTATCTTCCCAGCTTCCACTAGATCAAGGAATCGCCTTAACTGACCCTTTTCCCCTAGGTGTTCGCCAAGGTAGCCGGATCGGCCTTGATCCAAGAACCTATCATCGGACAGGGTGAAGCCCTTCTTGGCTACCCACGCCTCACAGGCTTCCATCTGGCGTTCATAGCTACGCCCTTGCTTCTGAGTCAACCGGGAGAAGCGAATATACGAGAATGCAATTGTCATGGGTCAATTATACCGCTATCGCTACCGCCACCCGAAGGCCGAAGTCTATGAACGCTACGGCAGCCTGGGCATCCGCAGGCTGCGCACCGACGTTTCCGGCGCCGTCACGCTGCGCTTCGGCCAGGCGCTGGACGTGGCCGAGTTCCGCACGGAGCGCCGCCGCTACTGGCACGGCCGCTAGGGCTCAAGGCTGCAGCGGAAGACTGAGCCTGACCTGCAGGCCGCCGCCTTCGCGGTTCGCGGCCTTGATGTCGCCGCCGTGCGCCACCAGCACGTGGCGCGCGATCGCGAGCCCGAGTCCATGCCCGTCGACCTGGTTCGGATGCGAGCGGAAGAAGGGCCGGAACACCTCGGCCAGGTCGCTTGGGGCGATGCCGGGGCCGCGGTCGAGCACGTCCACGTGGGCGTGCTGTGCATCGGCATGCAGGACGATCTGGACGATGCCGCCGCTGCCGCCGTGGCGCATCGCATTGCGTACCACGTTCTCGAGCGCGCTCCAGAGCAGGTCCGGATCGCCCTGCACCACGATCGGGCCGGGCGCGTTCACCTTGACTTCGGGCGCGCCGGGGCCGGCCTCGAAACGCGCATCGGCGGCGATTTCGTGCGCCAGTTCGCTCAGGTCGAGTTGCTCGCGCCGGGCCAGGCCAGGCGAGGCTTCGAGCCGCGACAGCGTCAGCAGTTCGCCGACGAGTTTATCCATGCGCATGCTCTCGCGCTCGATGCGGTCGAGCGAGGAGGCGATCTTGTCCGGCTGCTGGTGCGCCAGCCCGACCGCGGCCTGCAGCCGCGCCAGCGGCGAGCGCAGCTCGTGCGACACATCGTGCAGCAGGCGACGCTGGCCGTCCATCAGGGCGCGCAACTGGGCGCTCATGCGGTCGAAGTCGCGCCCCAGGTCGTTCAGCTCGTCGCCCGCACGGCCGGCAGCGAAGCGCGGGGCCAGGTCGCCGCCGGCGGCCGCTTCGAAGGCTGCGCGCAGGGCGCGGATCGGACGCGAGAAGTACCAGGCAAGCAGGGCGGCGAACAGCAGGCTGGCCAGCGTGGCCGCGACGATGCCGGCGATCTGGCCGACGCGCCGGCCCGGACCAAAGCCCGGACCGCTCAGGCTTGCGCCCGGCCTGACCAGTCCCGCCGGACGGCCGGCACCGACGTGGATGTGCGGCACCCACTGGGGGCGCCTGACGAAGGCTAGGTAGCGTTCGCCGCCGGGGCCGGCCAGCCAGCGGATGCTGCGCTGCGGTTCGCCCGATGCCAGCAGGCGCTTGACCTCCGCTTCCAGCCCGCCCGGCACCGCACGGCCCAGCAGCTCGCGTCCCTGGCTGTCCTGCACGAACACCTGAAGACGCTGCATCTCGCCCAGCATCCCGCGCAGCGCCGGCAGGCCGCCGTGCTTCAGGGTGGCGGCCGCCGCGTCGAGGGCGATGAAGGCCGGCGGTCCGGTATCGAGTTCGGCGGCCTGGCTGCGGGCCCGGTCGCGCAGCCAGAACGCACCGCCGATGCCGATGGTGGCGGCCACCTGGGCCAGCAGGATGCAGAGGAAGAATTTCCAGAACAGGCGGCCCATGCTAGTCCCGGATCAGCTGGTAGCCCTGGCGGTAGATCGTCTGCAGGGGAGAGCGGCCGTCCGCGAGCAGGCCCAGTTTCTGGCGCAGGCTGCTCAGGTGGACGTCGATGTTGCGGTCGAAGCGGGCCAGCGGGCGGCCCAGGCCCTGTTCCGACAGCTCGTTCTTGCTGACGGGGCGGCCGGCATGGCGCGCCAGGACTTCGAGCAGGTTGAATTCGGTGCTGGTCAGCTCCACCGGGGCGCCGTCCCAGGTGGCGCGGCGCTGTTCCGGGACCATGCTGAGCTTCCCGACCGTGAGCACGGGGGCCGGACCGGCGCCGGCCGCGGCCTGGGTGCGGCGCAGGATGGCGCGCACGCGCGCGGTCAGTTCGCGCGGCGTGCAGGGCTTGGCGACGTAGTCGTCGGCGCCGAGCTCGAGGCCGAGGATGCGGTCGGCGTCGTCACCGCGCGCGGTCAGCATGAGGACGGGGATGCGGCTGTCCGCGCGGATCCGGCGCAGGGTCTCGATGCCGTTCGCGCCCGGCATCATCACGTCGAGGATGGCGATCGCATAGTCGCCGCGCAGCGCCTCGCGGGCGCCGTCCAGGCCGTTGTGGACGCAGGTGGTGCGGAAGCCCTCCTGTTCGAGGTATTCGGAAAACATCCCGACGAGTTCGACGTCGTCGTCGATCAGCAGTACATGGTTCATGGCCAGCAGGATAGCAAATGCCCGGCTGCCGGATCGCCGCGCAGGGGACGGATTTACCTTGATTTACACAGCTGAACCGGGCCGGGATGGCGGTGTCACCGGGGCCCGCGGCGGCCCGCTTATAATTTGCAGGATGCAAGCGGGTGAGTCTGGTGTAGGCATTCCCCTCTAAACCCGGCCCGCATGCTGATCACTTTCATTACAATGGCCCGTCGTCATTCACGCCATCGGCCCATGAGCAAACCCTTGCTGCATTTCTCCCACGGGAACAGTTATCCGGCCGGCACCTACAGCCGGCTGTTCCAGGCCCTGGGCGAGCACTACGAGGTGCGCGCCCACGATATGTATGGCCACGATCCGCGTTTCCCGGTCGGCGACGGCTGGCACGGCCTGGTGGATGAGTTGATCCACCAGCTGGAGGGCTACGAGCAGCCGCCGATCCTGGTCGGGCATTCGCTCGGCGGCATGCTGAGCATGATGGCGGCCAAGCGGCGGCCCGAGCTGGCGCGCTGCGTCGTGATGCTCGATTCGCCGGTGGTGGCGGGCTGGCGCGCCTTGTTGTGGCGCCTGGTCAAGCAGCGAGGCATGGGCTCGCGCTTTTCGCCGGCGCGGTTTTCCGAACGTAGGCGCAATGTCTGGCCGGACCGCGCCGCGGCCTACCAGCATTTCATCTCGAAGCCGATGTTCCAGGCCTGGGCGCCGGGCGCGCTCGACGACTACCTCGACCACGGCCTCAAGCCGCACCCGGAAGGGGTGCAACTGCGCTTCGACCGCGACGTGGAAACCCGGATCTACAATACGCTGCCGCACCATATGGGCGCGATCCTGCGCGCGCCTTACCCGCTGCCGATCGGTTTCATCGCCGGCACCACGTCGGAAGAACTGCGCCAGGCCGGGCTGGACGCCACCCGCAGGCTGGTCGGCAAGAACCTGGTGATGATCGAGGGCGGCCATTTGTATCCCCTCGAGAAGCCTGCCGAGACCGCGCAGCTGACGCACGAGATGATCGAACGGCTGCTTGCCGCCGCAGGAGGCCGGCAGCGGACCATGCCAGCGTCCGTGGTTTAGCGTAAAATCGCGGGATTGATTTTTTGGAATCTCGACAATGGCTATCAAGAGCGATAAATGGATCCGCCGCATGGCGGAATCAACCGGAATGATCGAACCCTTCGAGCCGCGCCAGGTGCGCGAATCGGACGGCCGCAGGGTCATCTCGTGGGGCACGTCCTCGTACGGCTACGATATTCGTTGCGCCGACGAGTTCAAGGTGTTCACCAACATCAACAGCACCATCGTCGATCCCAAGAATTTCGACTCGAATTCCTTCGTCGACGTGAAGAGCGACGTCTGCATCATTCCGCCGAACTCCTTCGCGCTGGCCCGCACCATCGAGTACTTCCGCATCCCGCGCAATGTGCTGACGGTCTGCCTCGGCAAGTCGACCTATGCGCGCTGCGGCATCATCGTCAACGTCACCCCCTTCGAGCCCGAATGGGAAGGCTACGTGACGCTGGAATTCTCGAACACCACGCCGCTGCCGGCCAAGATCTACGCCGGCGAGGGCTGCGCCCAGGTGCTGTTCTTCGAAAGCGACGAAGTCTGCGAGACCTCGTACAAGGACCGCGGCGGCAAGTACCAGGGCCAGCACGGCGTCACCTTGCCGAAAACCTGATTCGATTTCCGTGCTAGCCTGTCGGATATGAATCATATTGATGGGCTGAACTACCATGTCTGATTGCTGCAGCGGCGGCTGCTCCTCCGGCAAGCCGCCAGTCGACCCGCGCTACCGGCGCATCCTCTGGATCGCGCTGTGGGTGAATGCGCTGATGTTCGGCGTCGAGATCGTCGGCGGCTGGGCCGCGGGCTCGGTCTCGCTGCTGGCCGACGCGGTCGATTTCCTCGGCGACGCCGCCAACTATGGCATTTCCCTGTTCGTGCTCGCGCTGGCGCCGATATGGCGCTCGCGCACCGCGCTGCTCAAGGGCGCGACCATGGGTGCCTACGGCATCTTTGTGCTCGGTACGGCCTTGTGGCACCTGCAGGCCGGCACCGTTCCGGCGGCGCATACCATGGGCGTGATCGGCTTCCTGGCCCTGGCCGCCAACTGCCTGGTCGGCGCGCTCCTGTACGCCTACCGCAATGGCGACGCCAACATGCGCTCGGTATGGCTGTGCACGCGCAACGATGCGATCTCCAACGTGGCCGTGCTGCTGGCGGCGCTCGGCGTGTTCCAGACCGGGAGCGGCGTGCCCGACCTGCTGGTGGCCACGGTCATGGGCCTGCTCGGGCTGTCGGCCGCATACTCCGTCATCACCCACGCGCGCCGCGAGTTGCGCGAGGCGCGGAAGGCGCCTGCTGTGCCGCTCGAACTCAAGCGCCGCTAGGCAGTCTGTTTCGGTCCAGGTGGCCGAGCTTGTCCGGGTTGCGGGTCACGTAGATCGCCGTGATCCTGCCGCCATCGATTTCCACCGCCATCGTCTGCAGCATGGCGTCGCTTTCCCGGCTGAGCTGGCCGGGCAGGCCGTCGATCCGGGCCTCGCGCAGCACCTCGGCCCTGTCCCATCCCGCTTTTTCCACCAGTGCCCCCAGCAGGCGCACCACCTTGTCGAGGCCGACGATCGGGTTGATCGCCGAGTTGCGCTTGCCGCCGCCATCGCCGTAGAACACCACCTTATCGGCCAGCAGCTGCTTGAGTTGCGCGAGATCGCCGCCGCGCGTGGCGGCAAAGAAGGCGCCGGCGATGCGGTCCTGTTCCTCGCGCGAAACCGGGAAGCGCGGCCGCGCGTCCTGCACGCGGGTCCGGGCGCGGCTGGCCAGCTGGCGCGCCGCCGCGCTTTCGCGGCCGATCGCTTGGCCGACTTCCTTGAAATCCAGGTCGAACACATCGTGCAGCAGGAAGGCCGCGCGCTCGAGTGGCGACAGGCGCTCCATGGCGAACATCAGGGGCAGGGTGATGTCGTCGGCCTCGTCGTCCGGGGTGATGAAGGGTTCGGGCAGCCAGGGGCCGATGTACTGCTCGCGTTTGATACGGCTCGACTTCAGGACGTCGAGGCAGAGGCGGGTGACGGTGCGCACCAGCCAGGCCTCGGGTTCGATGATGTCCGCGCGTTCGGCGCCGTGCCAGCGCAGCCAGGCGTCCTGCACGACGTCTTCGGCTTCGGCGACCGAGCCGAGCATGCGGTAGGCGATGCGCGTGAGGCGCGGGCGGCGGGCGGTGAAGAAGGCGGTGGGGTCCATGGCGCGCTAGCTTAGCGTAAACGCAATCGGGGGGAACAATGCGCGTGGCATCGTTCCCCCCGATGGACCAGGCTTGAAGCCTTTACGCGTCCTGCATCACGCAATCCACGAAGTAGCCGCGCTTGCCGTCCACCTCACGCTTGACCAGCCCGTGCACGTCGGTCTCGAAGCCCGGGAAGCGCTCGTTGAAGTCGCGCGCGAAGCGCAGGTAGTCGACGATGGTCTTGTTGAAGCGCTCGCCCGGGATCAGGAGCGGGATGCCCGGCGGGTAAGGCGTCAGCAGGATCGCGGTGATGCGGCCCTCGAGTTCGTCGATCGCGACGCGCTCGATCTGGCGGTGCGCCATCTTGGCGAAGGCGTCCGACGGCTTCATGGCCGGGACCATGTCCGACAAATACATCTCGGTGGTCAGGCGCGCCACGTCGTACTGCTTGTAGAACAGGTGGATCTCGGTGCACAGGTCGCGCAGGCCGCGGGTCTCGTAGCGCGGGTTGGCCGAGGCGAACTGCGGCATCACCTGCCACATCGGCTTGTTGCGGTCGTAGTCGTCCTTGAACTGCTGCAGCGCCGTCACCAGGGTGTTCCAGCGGCCCTTGGTGATACCGATCGTGAACATGATGAAGAAGGAGTACAGGCCGCACTTCTCGATGATCACGCCGTGCTCGGCCAGGTACTTGGTCACGATCGAGGCCGGGATGCCGGTCTCGCCGAACTGGCCGTCCAGCGACAGGCCCGGGGTCACGATGGTCGACTTGATCGGGTCCAGCATGTTGAAGCCCGGCGCCAGCTTGCCGAAGCCGTGCCAGTCGTCCTCGGCATGGATCATCCAGTCCTTCTGCTCGCCGATGCCTTCTTCCGACGGCACATCCGGGCCCCAGACCTTGAACCACCAGTCTTCGCCGAATTCGGCGTCGACCTTCTTCATGGCGCGGCGGAAGTCCAGCGCTTCCAGGATCGATTCTTCCACCAGGGCGGTGCCGCCCGGCGCTTCCATCATCGCGGCGGCGACGTCGCAGGACGCGATGATCGAGTACTGCGGCGAGGTCGAGGTGTGCATCAGGTAGGCCTCGTTGAAGGCGTCCTGGTCCAGCTTGACGGTCTCGGATTCGCGCACCAGCACCTGCGAGGCCTGCGACAGGCCGGCAAGCAGCTTGTGCGTCGACTGGGTCGAGAAGATCATCGACTGCTTGGCGCGCGGGCGGTTCTCGCCGATCGCGTGCATGTTCTGGTAGAAGCTGTGGAAGGCGGCGTGCGGCAGCCAGGCTTCGTCGAAGTGCAGGGTGTCGATCTTCCCGTCCAGCATTTCGCGCAGGGTCTCGACGTTGTACACCACGCCGTCGTAGGTCGACTGGGTGATGGTCAGGATGCGCGGCTTCTTGTTGACTGCCTCGCGCGCGAACGGATTTGCTTCGATTTTCCTGGCGATCGACTCGGGGGTGAACTCTTCCAGCGGGATCGGGCCGATGATGCCGAGGTTGTTCCGGGTCGGCATCAGGAACACGGGGATCGCGCCGCACATGATGATCGAGTGCAGGATCGACTTGTGGCAGTTGCGGTCGACGACAACGATGTCGCCCGGCGCGACCGTCGAGTGCCAGACCATCTTGTTCGAGGTCGAGGTGCCGTTGGTCACGAAGTAGCAGTGGTCGGCATTGTAGATGCGCGCGGCATTGCGTTCGGACTTGGCGACCGGACCGGTGTGGTCGAGCAGCTGGCCGAGTTCCTCGACCGCGTTGCAGACGTCGGCGCGCAGCATGTTCTCGCCGAAGAACTGGTGGAACATCTGGCCGACCGGCGACTTCAGGAAGGCCACGCCGCCCGAGTGTCCCGGGCAGTGCCACGAGTAGGAACCGTCATAGGCGTAGTTGACCAGCGCGCGGAAGAAGGGCGGCGCCAGGCTGTCCAGGTAGGCTTTCGCTTCGCGGATGATGTGGCGCGCCACGAACTCCGGGGTGTCCTCGAACATGTGGATGAAGCCGTGCAGCTCCTTCAGGATGTCGTTCGGGATGTGGCGGCTGGTGCGGGTCTCGCCGTAGATGTAGATCGGGATGTTCGCGTTCTTGTGGCGGATCTCCTGCACGAAGGCGCGCAGGCGGGTCAGGGCGAAATCGGTTTCCTCGGCCGAGCCGCCGCCGAATTCCTCGTCGTCGATGGAGAGGACGAAAGCGGATGCGCGCGACTGCTGCTGGGCGAACTGGGACAGGTCGCCGTAGCTGGTCAGGCCGAGCACCTCCATGCCTTCCTGCTCCATCGCGGCCGCGAGCGCGCGAATGCCGAGACCGGAGGTGTTCTCGGAACGGAAGTCCTCGTCAATGATGACGATGGGGAAACGAAATTTCATGGACAGCTCCAAAGCGAAGCGCCGCGGAAGCGCTCAGCCCCGGATGGGCTTGTGCGCCGGCCACGGCACCGGAAAAAAGAGGAAACGGATTTTCGCAGAAATTAAGCGCGCCGGTGCAATTTTTTTACATTGCAAGGGTAACCACTGCGCGTGATGTTTGTCGCACTCTAGCTGGCGAGCCTGCGCCCGAGGCGCCGGAAGGCTTCCGTGAGGGCGGCAGCGCCGACCGCGGCCGCCAGCGGACCGGCCGAGAAGGGCATCGGATCGGCCTGGATGGCGGCGAAGAAGGCCAGGGTGATGCCGAAGGCGGCGACGGCGCTGGTGAGGGTGAGCAGCCAGGTGCGGCGCGCCAGCAGGGTGATGGCTGCCAGCGAGATCGCGATCTGCTGCGCGACCGCGGCGGCGGCCCACTGGCGGTGGCGGTGCAGCTCCTTCTCGGACAGGATGTTCCATTCGTTCGACGCGGTCTCGAAACGCTCGGCTTCCTTGCGGATCGTTTCCTTTTCGGCGCCGTAGCGGCGCATCTCTTCGCGGTAATGGGCCTGGTCGACACCGGGCAGGGCGGCGGCGACCTCGGCCAGGTTCTGGCGGTTGGTCTTGGCCTGGTAGTGGCTCCAGGCATTCGCCGCGCTGGTCTTGTCGATCGCCGCGTTGCTCTTGAACAGGGCGGCATTATTGTGCGAGGCGCTGCCGATGAAGCCGAACATGGTGCCGAGGGTGGCCAGGATGGCGATCAGCACCGCCACCTTGCCGGCAAAGCCGTCCCCGCCCCGGGTCCCGGGGGTGCGAATTGCCTGGTCGGTCATATGCTCAGCGCTCCCTGCGGGTATAGGTGACGTAGGCGAAGTCATAGCCGTTCGCCTTGGAATGATGGGTTTCGCGCGCCGTTTCCTGCCACAGGGCCGGGTCGATCGGCGGGAAGAAGGTATCGCAGCGGAACACGTGGTCGATCTCGGTGACGATCATGCAGTCGGCCAGCGTGATCGCTTCCTGGAAGATCTGGGCGCCGCCGATGATGCTGGCCGGCTCGCCGTTCAGCAGGTCGATGGCGGCCCGGAGGGAGCCGGCCGTGTCCACGCCTTCGTGCGACCAGTCCGGGTTGCGGGTGATGACGATGTTGCGGCGCTTGGGCAGCGGGCGGCCGATCGAGTCGAAGGTCTTGCGGCCCATGAGGATCGGCTTGCCCAAGGTGACGCGCTTGAAATGGGCGAGGTCTTCCGGCAGGTGCCAGGGCAGCTGGTTGTCGATGCCGATGCCGCGCTGGGCGTCGATCGCTACCACCAGGGTGAGGCGTGGCTCGGCATTGGTCGGGCTACCCATGTTGTTACCGTCCTGATGTAATTGCAAGTACAAAATGTTGTCGCTTTGTAAGCGGAAAGTCAAGGAATATGTACACCCGGGCTCAGACGGCGACGGGAGCCTTGATCGCTGGGTCCGGGTCGTAGCCCGTGATCTCGAAATCCTCGAAGCGGTAGTCGAACAGCGACTCCGGCTTGCGCTTGATGACCAGGCGCGGCAGTTCCTTGGGCGTGCGCGACAGCTGCAGCTCGACCTGCTCCATGTGGTTGCTGTACAGGTGGCAGTCGCCGCCGGTCCAGATGAAGTCGCCCACTTCCAGGCCGGCCTGCTGCGCCATCATGTGGGTCAGGATGGCATACGAGGCGATATTGAAGGGCACGCCCAGGAAGATGTCGGCGCTGCGCTGGTAGAGCTGGCAGGACAGCTTGCCGTCGGCCACGTAGAACTGGAAGAAGGCGTGGCAGGGCGGCAGCTTCATGTTCGGCACGTCGGCCACGTTCCAGGCGGAGACGATCATGCGGCGCGAATCGGGCGTGTTGCGGATCTGGTCGAGCACCTGCGAGACCTGGTCGATGTGGCCGCCATCCGGCGTCGGCCAGCTGCGCCACTGGTAGCCGTAGATCGGGCCCAGGTTGCCGTTCTCGTCGGCCCACTCGTCCCAGATGCTGACCCCGTTTTCCTTCAGGTAGGCGATATTGGTCGAGCCCTGCAGGAACCAGATCAGCTCATGGATGATCGATTTGAGGTGGACCTTCTTGGTGGTCAGCAGCGGGAAGCCGGCGGCCAGGTCGAAACGCATCTGGTAGCCGAACACCGACAGCGTGCCGGTGCCGGTGCGGTCGGTCTTGACGGCGCCATGCTCTTTCACATGGCGCATGAATTCTAGGTATTGACGCATACGGAATGCCTATGGGAGACAGCCCGTCATTGTACCCGAGACCGCGTGCCAATACGTCAATGCGATCACTCCTTCACTTCGGCCTCGACCAGCTTCGCGAGCAGTTCGAGCGACTCCTGCCAGCCCAGGTAACAGGATTCAAGCGGGATCATGTCGGGGATGCCTTCCTGGACGATGTGGACGTCCACCCCGCAGGCGATGTCGCGCAAGGTGACGGTGGTCTGCATCTGGCCCGGCAGCTTCGGGTCTTCGAAGGTGGCGGTGTGGCGCAGGCGCTTGCCGGGCTCGAATTCCAGGTATTCGCCGCCGAAGGAGTGGCTGTGGCCGGTGGTGAAATTGGTGAAGGACATCCGGTAACGGCCGCCGACCCGGCTGTCCATCTCGTGGACGGTCGCGGTGAAGCCGTGCGGCGGCAGCCATTTGGCGTAGGCGGCCGGGGTGGTGAAGGCGCGGAACACGCGCTCGGCGGTGGAGCGGAAGACGCGGTGCAGTTCAACGGAATTGGCGGACATGGTCGGATCCCTTGGATGGCGTGGCAGAGGAAGCCCCTCTGCCATGACGACGAACGGGCGCGCCGGAATTCGACACCGCCCGGCGATTTTTTCCCGCCCTCAGTCGCCTTCGGGCGCGCCCAGCGGGAAGTAGGAACGGAAGCGGCGCGCCTCGTCCACCGCGCGCGCAAAAGAGGGCCGGGCCAGCAGGCGGGCGCGGTAGGCGCCGACGACGGGATAGTCGGCCCCGATCGGATGGGTCCAGTCGGCATAGAACAGCGCGGGCGCGGCGGCGCAGTCGGCCAGCGAGAAGGCCTCGCCCGCGGCCCAGCGGCGGCCGGCCAGTTCGCCTTCCAGCCAGGCATAGGCGCGCTCGAGGCGCTCCGCGGCCAGCTTCACGGCCTCTTCGCGCCTGCCGGCGTCCTTGGTGAGCGCGCCCGCCACCGCCGCCTGCACCGGGTCCATCACGTGCAGGTCGAAGAAGCGGTCGAGGAAGCGCACCCCCAGCGCCGCCATCGGATCGTCGGGAAGCAGCCGCACCGGGCCCGGATGGGCCAGCTGCAGGTACTCGATGATGATGCTGGTCTCGACCACGTTGCGCTCGCCGTCCACCAGCAGCGGGAACTTGCGCAGCGGCCAGCGCCGCAGCCATTCGGGCGCGTGCTGGGGCGTCTCCGGATCGAGCGAGCGGAATTCGAAGGCGGTCGCGTTTTCGTACAGCGCAATCAGGGCCTTCTGGGTATACGAGGAAAACGGATGGCCGTACAGGATGAGCGGCATGGCGGGGACCTTTCATGCGGACAGCGAAGACGTGCGCATGACTCTAGCAGAGTTCGGGCGCCAGGCGTGCGATCGCCGGCGCCGCGCTCCGCTACAGTAGGGGCATGCCAGATTCCACCCGCTACCCGACCACCCCGGACGGCCGCTACTTCGTCGTCGCCGGCCGCCTCTGGCGCACCAGCAATCCGGCGCTGGCGCCGGAACTGAGGCAGGAACTGGTCGACCTGCTGATGGCCGCGCGCAGGCAGGTAGGCCTGGCGAAACGGGCAGGCGATCTCGACGCCGAGCGCCGCGCCCGTGCCGCGGTCGACGCGGCCAAGCATGCGCTGGGCGAGCGCGGACCCGTGTGGTGGACTGACGGCGCGCCGGATTTCAACCGGCGCATGGTGAAGAACACGCCGTATGCCGACTGGTACGCGGCCCTGCCGCCGATCGGCGGCGGCTAAGCGAGGGCCCGCGCAAACAGGGCCAGCGCCGCATGGACCTTGTCGTCCGGCGTATTCAGGAGATTGTCGCCCACGTAGAGCTCGAAGGAACTGGTGCCGGGCAGGGCGGCGCTGGCGATGCGGTTGAACATCCAGATGCCGTGCTGCTCGGCCAGCTCGCTGCGGATCGCCAGCGCGCGCTCGGGACTCACCGGAAGATGCAGGTGCAGCATGTTCACCTGCGGCGCCGCGGGGTTCACGCGGATCAGCGGATGGTTCGCCAGCGCCCGGTACAGGAAACGCGTGCGCTCCAGGTAAGCCGGCATCGCGGCCAGGCGTTCGTCGAACTGCATCGCCGCGGCGACCACGTAGGGCGAGCGATGGATCAGGTTGCCGCCCTGGCGCCGGAACCATTCGGCCGCGCGCTCGACGAATTCGCGGGTGCCGGCCAGCATCGCGCCTCCCAGGCCGCCGATGCCCTTGTACAGCGAGACGTAGACGGAGTCGAAGCCGGCCGCGACCTCGGGCAGCGGCCGCCCGTAGCCGGCGGCGGCTTCCCACAGGCGTGCGCCGTCCATGTGCAGGTGGGCGCCGCGCGCCCGGCAGTGGGCCTTGATTGCTTCCAGCGCGTCCCAGGACGGCAGCTGGCCGCCGATCTCGCGCAGCGGAAGCTCGATGCCGACCGCGCCCAGACGATCGGGAATCGCGGCCAGGTCGGCGGCCAGCCAGGGACGGTGGCGGTCGCCCGCCTGCAGGGCCTTGAAGTGGTCCAGCAGCTGGTAGTTCGAGCGTTCGTGCACGAAGATGTGGGAAGTCGGATGCAGCGCGACCAGGTCGCGCCCGCGGTCCTGGCAGGCCAGGCGCAGCGCCGTGACCTGGGCCATGGTGCCGCTGACGCAGAACACCGCCGCTTCCATGCCGAGCAGGCGCGCGACTTTGGCTTCGAAATCCTGCAGCAGCTGGCCGCTGCCGTAGAGGTCGTGCTCGACGCCCTTGGCTGCGCTCCATGCCGCCATGGCGGCGAAGACTTCGGCGGGCGGACGGGCGCGGTGGCCCGGGAAGATGGTGTGGCAGCGGCGCTGCAGTTCGGTGTCGTTCAAGGCTAGCTCCGGAAGAAGCCTGCCACTCTACACCGAACCGCGCGCCGTGGAAAAGATCAGCGGGCGCCGAGCGCCAGGCGGCGCGGTTCGGCGGCGACGCTTGCGGCGCCGTCGTCGGCGAGGCGGAACAGGCGCACCGCGCGCGCCAGTTCGGCGGCCTGGTCCTGCAGCGCCTGGGCGGCGGCGCTGGCCTCTTCGACCAGGGCGGCGTTCTGCTGGGTCGTCTCGTCCATGGCGCCGACCGCGCGGTTGACGTGCTCGATGCCGCCGGTCTGCTCGACGCTGGCAGCGCTGATCTCGGACATGATGTCGGTGACGCGCGCCACGCTTGCCAGCACCTCGTCCATGGTCACGCCGGCTTCGGCCACCAGCCTGCTGCCGGCCACGACTTCGCCGTTCGAGGCGTCGATCAGGGACTTGATTTCCTTGGCCGCGGCGGCCGAGCGCTGCGCCAGGTTGCGCACCTCGCTGGCGACCACGGCGAAGCCGCGTCCCTGTTCGCCGGCGCGCGCCGCTTCGACGGCGGCATTCAGCGCCAGGATGTTGGTCTGGAAGGCGATGCCGTCGATGACGCTGGTGATGTCCGAGATCTTGCGCGAGGACTGGCTGATCGCATCCATGCGCTCGATCACCTGGGCCACCGTGCTGCCGCCCTTCTGGGCGACGCTGGAGGCGCTTTCCGCCAGCTGGTTGGCCTGGCGCGCGTTGTCGGCATTCTGGCGCACGGTGGCGGTCAGCTGGTCCATCGAGGACGCGGTGCCGGCCAGGCTGGTGGCCTGCTCTTCGGTGCGCTGGCACAGGTCGAGGTTGCCGGCCGAGATTTCCTGCGAAGCGTGGGCGATCTGCTCGGCGCCTTCGCGCACCTTGCCGACCACGTCGGACAGCTTGGCGCCGATGGTGTTGATGGCGCCGGTGAGCAGGCCGATCTCGTCGCGGCGGGTGCTGGCGATGCGGGCCGACAGGTCGCCGTCGGCGATGCGCGCGGCGACCTCGCGGACCTCGGCGAGCGGGCGCGACACGCTGCTGCGCACCAGCATATACAGCAGCACCGCCAGCAGCGCCAGGGCGCCCAGGGCGAAACCGATGAAGCGGTTGCGCAGCTGGTCGGCGGCGGCGGTGATCTCGTCGCGGTAGGTGCCGCCGGCGATGATCCAGTTCCAGTCCTTGATGTGGGTGTAGGCCACGAATTTTTCGCGCGCCTGCGGCTCGCCCGGATTCTGCCAGTCGTAGACGATGTCGCCGCTCTTCTTCTCGAGCATTTCCTTGATGAAGAGGCGGCCGTCGGCGGCGCGGCTGGCGAGCAGGTTGCTGCCTTCCTTGGCCGGATGGACGATCAGGTCGCCGTAGGTCTTGCCTGGCGCGGCGCTCAGCACGTAGAAGTAGCCGGTCTCGCCGACCTTGATGGCACGGATGCGGTCCTTCAGCAGCTTCATGTCGTCGGTGATGTCGACGCCCACGTAGAGCACCGCCACCACCTTGCCGGCGGCGTCGCGCGCCGGTTCGTACTGGGTGATGTACTGCTTGCCGAACAGGGTCACCAGGCCGATGTAGGTGCGGCCGTCGCGCAGCACGGCGTAGGCCGGGCTGTTGCGGTCGAGCTTGGTGCCGATGGCGCGCTCGCCGTTTTCCTTCTTGACCGAGGTGGTCACGCGCACGAAGTCCTCGCCGTCGACCGCGAAGATGGTCGCATTGCCGGCAGTCTGCGCGGTGAAGGCGTCGGGGGCGCTGAAGTCGAGGTTCAGCGGCTTGCCGTCGAGCTTGAGCGTGGGCGTGGCGGTGCCGTTGATGTCCACGGTGGTGGCCGGGTCGAGCTCGAGGGTCCCGGGGACCGAGTTCCTGAAGATGTGGCCGAAACTCTTCGCCGAGCTGCTGACGCTCTTGTTGAACAGCTCCACCGTGTTGGCGACGCTGCGCAGTTCGCTGGAGACGCTCTGGCGGGAGCGCTCTTCCAGCATCGCCGAGGTGCTGAAGGTGATGGCGGCGAGCAGGGCGGCGATGACGCTGCCCATCAGGACGAAGGTGATCGCGCTGATGCGGGTGCCGACGTTCCAGTTGGCGGGGTGGTAGCTAGAGGTGTTCATGAAGGATGGCCGCAAGGTAAACACGGCCATCATACAGTCGGGTATTTCCCTATCGCAACGAAGCTTTCCCAAAATGACAAGAAAACGGCGCGTGGCAACAACACAAGTGCTTGAATTTCAAGAATTTCTATGTCAAAGGCATAAGATCCGCGTTCAGGCCGGCTGTTGCATGGGCGCGTGCGCCTGGAATTGCAGCGCCGCCAGGTTCGCATACACGCCACCATGGGCGACGAGCGCGGCATGGGTGCCCGATTCCACCACCCGGCCTTCGTCCAGCACGATGATGCGGTCGGCCCGCTGCACGGTCGCCAGGCGGTGCGCGATGATGATGGTGGTGCGCCCCACCATCGCCGCTTCCAGGGCGCGCTGGACCAGGCGTTCCGACTCGGCGTCGAGGGCGCTGGTGGCTTCGTCGAGCAGCAGCAGCGGCGGGTTCTTGAGCAGGGCACGCGCGATCGCGATGCGCTGGCGCTGGCCGCCCGACAGGCGCACGCCGCGCTCGCCCAGGAAGGAAGCGTAGCCCTGCGGCAGGCGCTCGATGAATTCGTGGGCTGCGGCCATGCGGGCGGCCGCGATCACTTCCTCGTCGCTGGCCTCGGGGCGGCCGTAGCGGATGTTCTCCATGGCGCTGCTCGAGAAGATGACGGTGTCCTGCGGGACGATGCCGATCGCGCCGCGCAAGGTATGCAGGGCCAGGTCGCGGATGTCGATGCCGTCCAGGCGGATCGCGCCCGCCTGCGGATCGTAGAAGCGCAGCAACAGCTGGAACAGGGTGGTCTTGCCGGCGCCCGAAGGGCCGACCAGGGCGACCGTTTCGCCGGCCGCGATGTCGAGCTTCAGGTGCGACAGCGCCGCCGTGTCGAGGCGCGACGGGTAGCTGAAGCTGACGTCGTCGAGGCTGACGCGGGCGCCGTTGGCCAGCCGCGGCGGCAGGGCCTGCGGATGCGCCGGATCCTGGATGTCCGAGCGCGCCGCCAGCAGTTCCAGCAGGCGCTCGGTGGCGCCGGCGGCGCGCTGGGCTTCGCCCATCACTTCCGACAGGGCGCCGACCGAGCCGGCCACGATCGCGGCATACAGGATGAACTGGCCGAGGTCGCCGCCGGTCATGCTGCCGGCAAGGACGGCGTGCGCGCCGAGCCAGAGCACGAACACGATGGCGCCGAACACCAGCACGATGGCCAGCATGGTGAGCGTCGCGCGCGCGCGGATGCGCCGGATCGCGGTCTGGAAGGCGCCGTCCACCGACTTCTGGAAGCGCAGGGCCTCGATCTCTTCGTGGGTGAAGGACTGCACCGTGGGCATGGCATTCAGGATCTCGCCGGCCAGCGCCGACGCGTCGGCGATGCGGTCCTGCGAGTCGCGCGAGAGCTGGCGCACGCGGCGGCCGAACAGCACGATCGGCAGCACCACCAGTACCAGCAGGCCCAGGATGATGGCCGTGAGCTTCGGACTGGTCACGAACAGCATCACCAGGCCGCCCACGAACAGCAGGGTATTGCGCAGCGCCAGCGAGATGCTGGTGCCGACCACGGTCTGGATCAGCGTGGTATCGGTGGTCAGGCGCGACAGCACCTCGCCGGTGCGGCTGGTCTCGAAGAACTCGGGGCTCTGGTGCACCACGTGGCGGTAGACGGCGGCGCGGACGTCGGCCACCACGCGCTCGCCCAGCCAGGACACGGTGAAGAAGCGCGCGGCGGTCGCCACGGCCAGTACCGCGGCCACGCCGAACAGGGCCAGGAAGGTGGCGTTCACGTGTTCGATGCTCTCGCCGCCTGCAACTGCGCCTGTGCTGGCGCTGGCGCCGAAGCCGTGGTCGATCATCTGCTTGAACGCGGCCGGAATCGCCAGCGTGGCGCCGGCCGCGAACAGCAGCGCGATGCCGGCGAACACGAACTGGCGGCGATAAGGGCGCAGGAAGGGCAGCAGGCCCTTGAAAGCGGCCAGGCTGCCTTTGCGGGAAGGAGTGGATTCAGCGGAATCGGTGGTGCCGGTGGAGCGGGAGGTCATCGTCTCGGTGCGGGTTCTTGTTTCTTGTTCGTTCAAAGCTTCATCGGGCGCACATAGCCCGTCATTTCCAGGTAGCCGCGGCCCAGCCGCTTGCCGTCGCGGCTGGCCGTCACCGCGCCTTCCCAGTACACCGCGCCGGTCGAGCGGCGCGAGTCGAGTTCCTGGTCGGGCTGCAGGGGATCGAGCTGCCAGCGCAGCGGACCCGTCGTGACCAGCGCGGCCACCGGGTATTCGGCGCCGGTGCGCGGCGACTTCCAGCGCGCGCTGGGCGTGAAACTGACCTGCTCCGGCGTATAGCGGGTGACCCGGCCCGCGCGATCGCGCACGGTGGCGTGCGCCCATAGTTTACCACCTTGCCTGCTGCGGATCTGGAAAGCCATCAGCGCGCCGCCGTCGTCGAGGTTCACGCCGATCCAGTCCCAGCCGGTGGCCTCGGGCTGCAGGGCTTCGCTCGACCATTCGTGGTCGAGCCAGGCGCTGCCCGTGACCTCGGTCGGGAGGCTGCCGGCGCGGCCCACCTTGCCGCTCACCTTGAGCTGCGGCTCGCTGTAGTAATGGCTGGCGTGCTGGGGGCTGGCGCCCTTGCGCGAATAGCCGCCTTCGCCCTGCACCAGCACTGGCTGGGTCGGCTGCAGGCGCAGTTCCAGCGTCAGTTCGCTGGCGCGGATGCTCACGCGGTAGCTGCCCGAGGCTTCGCGCACCATGCGCCAGTCGTCGAGCTTCAGGTCGGTGTTGCCGGTGCGCGCCCAGGCCAGGCCGAAGCCTTCGCGCGCGCTGCGCTGGTCGTGCACCAGCCGTCCCAGGGCCGGGTCGGACAGGGCGGCGTGGCCGATCACCAGCTGGCGCGGCGCGAAGGCGCTCGGGTTCTTCGGATCGTGCTCGGTGCGGCTGCGGAAGAAGGTGACCTGGAAACCGAGCGGCTTGCGGTCCGGCGTTTCGACCCAGCCGGTGACGTACCACCACTCGGTGCGGAACTCGGGGTGGGCGCCGTAATCGCGCGGGAAGGACAGCGCGGTGCCGGGCGTGACCGGCGCAAACTGCGGCGGCTCGGCCCAGACCCACTGGCAGACCAACATCAGAAAACCGAACAGCGCAGCGCGCATCTACCAATCCTCCCTGACCGCGCGTACCGGACCGCCCGACAGCGCATAGCGTCCCGACACCAGCGCCGTCGCCACGGACGCTCCCACCAGCACGGCGGCGACGCTCCCCAATAAGGTCCACGGCAGGTGCAGCTGCATCGTCCAGTGAAAGGACTGGGGATTCACAACATAAACCAGGATCAGGCTGATGACCAGCCCCAGCGCGAATCCGCAGGCCACGCCCAGCAGGGTGAGGAAGCCGCCTTCGAAGGCGAGGATGCCCAGCACCTGGGCGCGCGTGACCCCGACGTGGCGCAGCATGCCGAACTCCTTGGAGCGCGCCAGGGTCTGGGCCGAGAAGCTGGCGGCCACGCCGGACAGGCCGATCGCGATGGCGATCGCTTCCAGCAGGTAGGTGACGGCGAAGCTGCGGTCGAAGATTTTAAGGCTCATGCTGCGGATCTCGCCGGCCGACATGGTCTGCAGGGCTTTGCCGAAGGGCAGGGCGCGCACCGCCGCTTCCAATCCTTCGACGCTGCTGCCGCGCGCCGCGAACAGGGCGGCATCGGTGACCTCGGCCTCGCCGGTCAGGGCGCGGTAGTCCGACAGGCGGATCACGACCGAGCCGGCCTGGTTGGCGTAGTCGCGCCAGACCCCGGCCACGAAGAAGGCCGCCTGGCCGCCGCCCAGCGGCAGCATCAAGGTCTGGCCGACGCGCGCGCCGTACAGGTCGAGCAGGGCTTCCGACACCCAGGCCGGGCGCGCGCCCTTTGGTACCGGCGCGCTGTCGCCGACCAGGAACAGCAGGCGGCCGGGATCGCGCACGTCGATGTCGCGTGCGATGACCACCACGTTGGGACGTTCAGGCGCCAGCGACACCGGGCGGGTGCGCAGGAAGTGGGCCTGGGCCACCCCCGGCGTGGCGGCCAGGGCGGCCTGCTGCTGGGGACTGAGGAAACCGGTATTGCCGCCGCTGGCGGCGCGCACGTACAGGTCGGCCGGCAGGATGTGGGCCATCCAGTCGTCCACCGAGACGCGGAAGCTGGCCACCATGATGCCCATCGCGACCATCAGGCTGAAGCTGGCGAGGACGCCGCCGAGCGCAATCGAGGCCTGGCCGGGGGCATTCGCCAGGCGCGCCAGGGCCAGCGAGAGGACAGGCGGCGCGCGGCGGCTGCGCAGCAGCATGGCTTCCAGGTGCCGGAAGGCGTCGGCCGCCAGGCGCGGCATCAGGCCGATGCCGCCGATCAGCAGCAGCGCGATCGAGACGTAGCCGAACAGGGGCAGCTCGAACACCGGCGGCGCGAAGGCCAGTACGGCCGCAAGCAGCAGGCACAGGACCGACGGCCAGACCCGGGCCAGGCGCGCCAGGGCTGCCTCGTCGGCGCCGGACTTGATCGCCACCGCCGGGCGCGCCCGCGCCGCCTCGAGGGCCGGGGCCAGGCAGCCGAGCAAGGCCACGCCCAGGCCGAGCAGAAAGAACACGCCCGCTGCGACCGGCGTGAACTGGACTTGGGGCCGGATCCCGGGGAAGTAGCCCGCGCCCAGGTCGCCGCCGAAGAAATGCAGGGCCAGCGCCGCGAGGCCATAGCCGCCCAGGATGCCGAGCAGGGCGCCGGCGATGCCGAGGCTGGCGCCCTCGAGCAGCACCTGGCGCAGCAGTTGCCCGCGCTCCAGCCCCAGCACGCGCAGCAGCGCGAACTGGCTGCGCCGGCGCATCACCGACAGTGCCTGGGTGGAAAACACCAGGAAGGCGCCCGTGAACAGGGCCACCAGCGCCAGCACGGTCAGGTTGACGCGGTAGGCGCGGCTCAGGTTGGCGTTGCGTTGTTCCTGGTCGCCGTCATTCGGCTGGCGCACCGCGAAGCGCCCCGGGTAGGCGGCCTCCAGTTCGGCCTTCAGGCTGCGTTCGAAGGCGGCGCGGTCGACGCCGTCGCGCAGCTTGAGGTCGACCCGCGAGAGCCGGCCGAGTTTCTCGAAGCGCCATTGCATGGCGCCGATGTCCATGACGGCGATGCGCTGGCCGGCGCGGGCGCGCTGGACCGGGCCGGCCACGCGCAGGCTGACCTCACCCGTGCCCGCGCGCAGCACGATGCGCTCGCCGGCCCGCGTGCCAAGCCAGCTCTGGGCCGCCGGCGACAGGAAGATCGCGTCGTCGGCCAGCACGTCCAGCATCCGGCCTTCCTGCGGCGCGCCGGTAAGGTCGGGCGAGATGTAGCCGGCGCGGAAGGCGTCGATGCCGACGATGCGCAGCGCACCCTGCCGGTCCTTGAGGCCGGCGGAGAGTTCGAGCACCGGCGCGGCCACGGTCACCTGCGGGTGCGCGGCCAGGCGCGCGTACACGGCTTCGTCGAACAGGGGTTCGCGGCCGGCGACCTGGACGTCGGCCTGGCCCGACAGGCTCTTGACGGCCGCCGAGAATTCATTGAAGGCGGCAGCGTTGATCAGGTGGATGGCGAAGCCCATCGCGACGCCGACCGCGATGGCGGCGACGGCCAGCAGCGCCCGCACGGGATGGGCGCGCCATTCGCCGAACAGCAGCCAGCGCGTGAGTGTGCCGGAGGTTGCGCTCAGGCCGGGCATTCCACCGCCAGTGCCTCGGCCTGGCGCCGCGCCTTGAGGCGCGCGCGTTCGGCCTCCTCGCGGCTGGCGCGCGCCATGTCTTCTTCCGCCCACTTGCGCTGCAGGCGCAGTTTGTCGCAGCGGCGCTTGAGGGCGGCGGCCGCTCGCTGCGCGCGTGCGCCCTCACGTGCGGCCCCTTGCTCGCGCATGGCGCGTGCGGCCTCGATTTCCTGGAGCATGGCGCGCTCGCGGGCGATCCGCTGCAGGGATTCAGGAGCGGGCGCCGGTGCGGCCTGCACGTGCAGGGCCACTGCGGCATGGCCGCAGGGCCGGTCGTTGTAGCTGATCCTGGCACCTTCCTTGCATTTATAGATGGTGCTTGCGGCCGCAGCGCTTGAGGCCAGGCAGACGATCGCCATCGATACTTGCTTACGCATGTGCATGTCCCCGGTCATAGAATTTTGCCAGGGTTCATAATGCCGAGCGGGTCCAGTGCGGCTTTGACGGCACGCATCATGTCCACTTCGACCGCCCCCTTGTAGCGCGGCAGTTCGTCGCGCTTGAGGGCGCCCACGCCGTGCTCGGCCGAGATCGAGCCGCGGAAGGCGGCGACGCTGTCGTGGACGATGCGGTTGACGACATCCTGGTGGGCCAGGAAATCCTCGTGCCCGACAGCTGGCGGCGGCGCGACGTTGTAGTGCAGGTTGCCGTCGCCCAAGTGCCCAAAGCATACGACCTGGCAGCCCGGGAAGGCGGCCTGCAGCAGCGCGTCGGTGCGCTCGATAAATTCCGGAATGCTGGAGACGGGCAACGAGATGTCGTGCTTGATGTTCTTGCCGGCCGCCGCCTGCGCCAGCGGGATATGCTCGCGCAGCTTCCACAGGCCGAGCGCCTGGCTGCTTGAGGTCGCCAGCACGGCGTCGAGCGCGATGCCGCTGTCCAGCGCGGCACCGACGGCCGATTCGACGAGGTCGGCCGCATGGTCTTCGGACTCGTTGCTCGACAATTCGACCAGCGCATACTGCGGGTAATGCGCGGCAAAGGGCCTGGGCAGCGCCGGAAACTGGCTGGCGACCAGGCGCAGGCAGAAGTCCGACATCAGCTCGTAGCCGGTCAGTGCGGCGCCGCAGCGTTCCTGCATCAGCCCCAGCAAGGCGAGGGCGCTGCGCGGCGACTCCAGCGCGACCAGTGCCGTCAACGCGGCCTTCGGCTGCGGATAGAGCTTCAGCACGGCGGCCGTGATGACACCGAGCGTGCCTTCGGCCCCGATGAAGAGTTCGCGCAGCGCATAGCCGGTATTGTCCTTGCGCAGCCCGCGCAAGCCATCCCACACCTGGCCGGTGGCGGTGACGACTTCCAGGCCGAGGCAGAGCTCGCGGGTATTCCCGTAACGCAAAACCGCCGTGCCGCCGGCATTGGTCGACAGGTTGCCGCCGATGGTGCAACTGCCTTCGGCCGCCAGCGACAGGGGGAAGAGCATGCCGGCCTGGTGCGCAGCCCCCTGGATGTCCGCCAGGATGCAGCCGGCCTCGACCGTCATGGTGCGGTTGGCGGCATCGATCTGGCGGATGCGGTTCAGGCGCCGCAGCGACAGGACGATGGCCGCGCCGCTGGCGTCGGGCACGCTGCCGAGCACCAGGCCGGTACGCCCGCCCTGGGGCACGATGGGCACGCGCGCCGCCGCGCAGGCGGCCACCACCCTTGCCACTTCACCGGTGTCCAGGGGCAGCACGACCGCGCGCGCACTGCCGGTGAAGCGGCCGCGCCAGTCGGTGAGAAAGGGTGCCATCGCCGCGGTGTCGGTGAGCAGGTGCTGCGCGCCGACGATGGCCTCGAGGCCGGACAGAAAATCTCCGGCCGGCAGCGGCTCAGTCATGCGGCACTTTGACCTTGTCGAGCAGTTCCTTGGCCAGGCGCTTGGCTTCCTTCTTGTACGGATGCAGGAACAGCAGCGCGCAGGCGTAGTACACGAGCACCAGCACGATCTCGCCGATCGCCATGCCGCGCGAGGCTTGCGTGGTATCGGCCCAGGCGCGCACCACGCCCTCGGCGAAATACACGAGGATGACCATCGACGACCACTGCAGGGTGTACAGGTCGCGCTTGATCACGCCGCGCAGCGGCAGCAGCAGGGGCAGGGCCTTGAGCGCGAGCAGGGAGCCGCCCGGGTGCAGGGGCGCGACGAATACTTCCCAGGCCACGAGCCAGCCGATCAGCCAGATCAGGCTTGCAATCGCGCCGGCGTGAAAGACTTTTGCGGTATCCATCATTCCATTCCTTGCAGTTTGACCGCAGCAAGGGCCAGACGTTTGCCCAGGGCGATGGCGAGCACGCGCTCGTCCTCGGTCAGGGCGCGCTTGCCGTCGGCGCCGGCCCAGTGCGAGGCGCCGTAGGGGCTGCCGCCGCTGGCGGTATTCATGAGTTCAGGATGTGCGTAGGGCAGGCCCATCACCAGCATGCCATGGTGTAATAAGGGGATCATCATCGACAATAGCGTCGATTCCTGTCCGCCGTGCAGGCTGCCGGTGGAGGTGAACACGACCGCCGGCTTGCCGGTCAGGGTGCCGTTGATCCACTCGGCGGCGGTACCGTCGAGGAAGTACTTCACGCTCGAGGCCATGTTGCCGAAGCGGGTCGGCGAGCCGAGCGCCAGGCCGGCGCATTCGCGCAGGTCGTCCAGTTCGACGTAGGGTGCGCCCTCGAGGGGGATGTCGGGCGCGGTGGCCTCGGCCACGGTGGAGACGGCGGGCACGGTGCGCAGGCGCGCCTCGGCCCCGGGCACGCTCTCGATGCCCTGGGCGACCAGTTCGGCCAGTTTGCGGGTGGCGCCGTGGCGCGAGTAGTACAACACAAGAAGAGTCAGGGTCGGCTTCATCGTTGGTATTATAGGGCGCTTTGCCGAAAAGACATGCCTTTTGAAAGGGCGAATCGAACACCCGATGCTTTCCAAAACCGTCCACTCCCTGTCGCGCTCCACCACCGATATGCTGGCCCTCGGCGTCGACCGCGCGCGCGGCCTCACCCTGGGTGAAACCCGCGACCTGCTGGGCTTCGCGCGGCGCCGCCTGCGCGAGGAAAAACTGCCGCAGGTGGCAGGCAGCCTGACCTTCACCACCACGCTGGCCCTGGTGCCCCTGTTGACCATCGTGCTGGCGATCCTGACCACCTTCCCGGTCTTCGGCCAGCTGCGCACGGCCCTCGACACCTGGTTCGTGCAGACCCTGATGCCGAAGGCGATCGCCAACACCATCAGTTCCAACCTGACCCAGTTCGCCAGCAAGGCCAAGGGCCTGTCCCTGCTCGGCGCCGTGCTCCTGCTGCTGACCACGACCGCCATGATGGGCATGATCGAGCGCGCCTTCAACCAGATCTGGGGCGTGCGCCGTCCGCGTCCGTGGTCGCAGCGGGTGCTGATCTACTGGGCCCTGATCACGCTCGGCCCGATCCTGTTCGGGCTCTCGCTCACCGCCACCGGCCAGCTGTTCAGCGCCACCGGCGGCCTGGTGAAATCCCTGCCTTTCGTCGGCGCGCTGTTCTATACCCTGGTATCGATCGCCCTGACCACCGGCGCCTACACGCTGCTCTACATGGCGGTGCCGAACCGGCGCGTGGTCTGGCGCGATGCGCTGTGGGGCGGGCTGGCGGCGGCGATCGCCTTCGAGATCGCCAAGCGCGGGTTCGCGCTGTTCATCCGCCAGTTCCCGACTTACGCGATCATCTATGGCGCCCTGGCCGCGCTGCCGCTGTTCCTGGTCTGGATCTACCTGTCCTGGCTGATCACCCTGCTGGGCGCGGTGCTGGCGGCGGCGCTGCCGGTAGTCAAGTACGAACGCTGGAAGCACCAGCCCGCGCCCGGCAGCGCCTTCGTGGACGCGATGGCGGTGCTCAAGGTCTTGTACGGCAGTTCGCAGCTGACCGGAACGGCGCTGGTGTCGAGCGCGGCGATCCGGGCCCATACCCGCATCGGCTACGACGAGATGTCGATGCTGCTCGAGAAGATGGTGGCGGCCGGCTGGGTCGGCCGGGTGCAGGACGAGTTGCCGGCCCGGGCGCGCTGGGGACGCGGCGCGCGCGAGAACGTCGACAACTGGGTGCTGCTGGCCGATCCCGGCAAGCTGCGCCTGGCCGACGTCTACCGTTTGTTCGTGTTCGAAGCGGGCGGCGGCGACAGCGCGCCGGCGACCCCGCTGGCCCTCGATACGGCGGCCCTGGCGCGGCAGGTGGAAGCCGCGGTCGAGGACGGGCTGGAACAGTCGCTGGCGGCGCACTTCGGGGCCTCTTCCTAAAGTCCCCCCACCGAGGATGGGTCACGGCGGCAGGGCCGCGCACTACACTGCGCGGCATCCTGATTCCATGCGAGCCCTCCATGAAACGTCTTTCCCTGCTGCTGGTGCTGAGCGCCGGCGTCTCCCTCGACAGCCACGCCCAGTTCGGCGATTTCCTCAAGAACGTCGCGGCCGATGCCGCCCGCCAGGCCGTGGCCGGCCAGGTCCATAAGGCGGTGACCGGCGCGGTCGATTCCGCGGCCAGGAGCGTGACCCAGCCCGGCACTGCCGCAGCGCCAGCTGCGCCTCCACCCGGCTGCGCGCGCATGAAAGGCACGACGCTCGCGATCGGCACGCGCCCGGAGGGCTACCAGCCGGAAACGCTGTGGCCCGAGAATACCTGTCCGGTCTACAACGAGACCGACCTCACATTCTCGAAAGCCAAAGCCGCCAAGGCGGCCTTCGTCGAGGCCAGCAAGGTCCGCTGCAAGGACTGCGAAGGCGGTTACTGGCCGGACGCCTGGGGCTGGCGCTCGCTGGTCAAGGATAGCCGCGGCGGCAACTACGTCGATCAGTTCGCGAAGATGCTGGTCGCCCTGAAGGAAGGCGAGAGCCTGAAGTGGAAGGGCAACAAGTACGATGGGGTGGTCACTGCCACCGGCGCCCATCCGATCGGTGCAATGCCGTGCCGGCAGTTCCACTACGTCCTGAACGAGAAGGGCAGGCAGGTGGCGGAATACGACAGCCTGCTGTGCGAATACACCGGCGCCTACGCGTCGAAGGCCACCTGGCACGAGATGATCTGAGCGGCTGTGCTTACCAGCTGAGCTTGCCCGTCAGCATCTGCCAGTACATCACCCAGTCGGCGCGGAACGAGAACCAGGGTTGGGAGAACGAGGCCGGCCTGTTCTTCTCGTAGAAGAAGTGGCCGATCCAGGCGCCGCCGTAGCCGCTGAGGACCGCGAACAGCAGCCACCAGGCGTTCAGGCTGTCGATGTACTGGGCGATCGCCGCGATCGCCGAGGAGGTGCCGATGAAGTGGGCGCGCCGGCAGCGCCGGTCGGCGTGCTGGGTCAGGTAGTACGGATAGAACTCCGCAAAGCTGGCGTATCGGGCCGTCATGGCGTCTCCTGAATCTCCGCGAAAGGAATCGACGCGGCGAAACCCGCCAGGGCCTCGAGCACCGCGTCGGGCGCTTCGGCCATCATCTGGTGGCCGGCGTCCACGGTGACGATTTTGCCATGGGCGATCGTGCCAGTCAGCAGTTTCGTCGAGCGCGGCGGCGTCATCACGTCCTTGCTGCCGAAGACGAACAGGCTGGGGCAGCGCACCGCGCCGGCCGCCGCCTCGCCTCCGGCATAGCTGTTGCAGGCCGCAAAATCCGTGTAGAACAACTGGTCCGGATTGCGCGCCGACATGCGCTGCATCAGGCGGCGCGCGCCGCCCATCACCGAAAAGCCCGGGCCGGGGCAGGACGGCTTGTGCGCGATCGACGAGTGCGACCAGATGTTGACCATGTCGATCGCCGCCTGTTCATCCGTGCGCGCGGTCTCGAGCAGGGCGTCGGCGACCTTCATCGGGTAGGTCGTGCCGAGCAGGGCCAGGCCGGCGACCATGCCGGGCGCGCCGCGGCTTGCCTCCAGTGCGATCAGCGAACCCATGCTGTGGCCGGCCAGCAGCGCGCGGCGCACGCCGGCCGCGCGCATGAGTGCGATGACCCAGTCCGCCATCGCCTCCACCCTCTGCAGGGCCGGACCGGCGCTGCGCCCATGGCCAGGCAGGTCCACGGCCAATACCGCATACCCATGGTGGGCCAGGTAGCGGCTCTGCAGCGCCCACACCGAGTGGTCGTTCTGCGCGCCATGGATGAAGACTACCGCCGGCAGGGCCGGGTCGAAGGCCTTGCCGCCGGTGTAGGCGTAGGCATTGGCGCCATCGATATCGAATTGCATCTCAGGCTCCCTTCTGTGCCAGTTTCAGCGCGCGTTTCAGATCGTCGATCAGGTCCTCCGGATCTTCCAGGCCGACCGACAGGCGCATCGTGCCCTCGTTGATGCCGGCGGCCGCCAGCTGCTCGCTTGGGACCCGGAAATGCGTGGTCGAGGCGGGGTGGATCACGAGCGATTTCGCATCGCCCACGTTGGCAAGGTGTGAAAACACCTGCAGTCCGTCGGCGAAGCGGCGGCCGGCGGCGCGGTCGCCCTTCAGGGTGAAGGTGAACACGGCACCGCAGCCCTTCGGCAGCAGGCGCTGGGCGAGCGCGTGGTCCGGGTGCGATGCCAGTTCCGGGTAGGAGACCGATTCGACGGCCGGGTGCGACAGGAGGAAGTCGATGACGCGGCGGGTGTTGGCGACGTGGCGATCCATGCGCAGGCCGAGCGTCTCGATGCCCTGCAGGATGGCGAAGGCGTTGTGCGGGCTCATCGCCGCACCGAAGTCGCGCAGGCCTTCGCGGCGGGCGCGCAGCGCGAAGGCGCCGACCGTCGATTCTTCCGCGAATACCATGCCGTGGAAGCCCTCGTAGGGTTCGCACAGTTCCGGGAAGCGTCCGCTGGCCGCGTGGGCGGCGTCCCAGTCGAAGGTCCCGCCGTCGACCAGCAGGCCGCCGATCGCGGTGCCGTGGCCGCACAGGAACTTGGTGGCCGAATGGAACAGCAGGTCGGCGCCCAGTTCGAAGGGCCGCTGCAGATAAGGCGTGGTGAAGGTCGCGTCCACCATCAGCGGCAGGTGCTGCTCGTGCGCGATGGCGGCGATGGCGGGGATGTCGAGCACGTCGAGCCCCGGGTTGCCGAGCGTCTCGCCGAACAGCAGCCTGGTGTTCGGCCGGATCGCGGCGCGCCAGGCATCCAGGTCGCGCGGGTCGACGAAGCTGGTCTCGATGCCGAAGCGGCGCAGCGTGTAGTGCAGCAGGTTGTGGGCGCCGCCGTACAGCGCGCGCGAGGCGACCACGTGGCTGCCGGCGCCGGCGATGGTGGCCAGGCCCAGGTGCATCGCGGCCTGGCCGCTGGCGGTGGCGATGCCGGCGACGCCGCCCTCGAGCGCGGCGATGCGTTCTTCCAGCACCGCGTTGGTCGGGTTCGAGATGCGCGAGTAGACGTGGCCGGCGCGTTCCATGTTGAACAGGGCGGCCGCGTGGTCGGAATCGCGGAAGGCGAACGAAGACGTGAAATGGATCGGCGTGGCGCGCGCGCCGGTGCTCGGGTCGGGCGTGCTGCCCGCGTGCAGGGCCAGCGTATCGAAGCCGGGATAGTGGGGACCGCTCATCGTTGTTGTCTCATCCATGGAACGCGATGGGCCGCATCCTAGCATCTATTTATGCTTGCGCAACATTGCGTCTCACCAAATCAGTGCGATGCTGGATTTTTTGACGGGCATCGGCTACAGTCGGAGTTATGAGTTATACAAATATTGCTGCAATTACAAACCAACCGGACGGGGTGGCCACCATGAAAGTCTCCGAGATCCTGCAGGTGAAAGGCGAAATCCTCTATACCGTCACGCCCGACATGCCGCTGCTGCAAGCGGCCGAGACGATGGCAGAGAAGGACATCGGCTCGCTCGTCGTCATGGAATACGGCGACCTGGTCGGCATGCTGACCTTCCGCGAAGTGATCAAGGAGTTGCATGCGCAGGGCGGCACCCTCGGTTCGGGCACCGTGCGCAAGGTGATGGACGACAGCCCCATCACCGTCACCCCGGACACCGAAGTCAACGAAGTGCGCCGCATCATGCTGGAAAAGCACGCGCGCTACCTGCCGGTGATGAATGCCCGCACCCTGCTGGGCGTGATCTCGTTCTATGATGTGGCCAAGGCGGTGCTGGAAGCGCAGAGCTTCGAGAACCGCATGCTGAAAGCGTATATCCGCGACTGGCCGGCCGAGCAGGCGACCGAAGACTGATTTGCCGGGATCAGGCCGCCTGCGTCAGCGCCTGGTCCCCCAGCCACGCCAGCAGCGCCTCCGGCGTCAGGGGCCGCGCGAACAGGAAGCCCTGCGCCAGCGGGCAGCCCAGCGAACGCAGGATGTGCGCCTGGCGTTCATCCTCGACCCCTTCCGCAATCACCGACAGTCCCAGGTTGCTGCCCAGCTGGATCACCATTTCGGCGATGCTGCTGCCGCGCGCCGAGCCGGTGATTTCGGTAACGAAGGTGCGGTCGATCTTGAGGCGGTCCACCTGCAGCCGCTGCAGGTGCGACAGCGAGGAGAAGCCGGTGCCGAAGTCGTCGATCGCGATCGACACGCCGGTGCGCTTGATCTGCGCCAGCTTCTCGACCAGCAGCGCCGGCTCTTCCATCGCCATCGATTCGGTGATTTCCAGTTCCACGAACTCGGGCGGGGCCCTGGAATCGTCGAGTGCGCGGCGCAGCATGTCGAGGAACTGCGGGTGGCGGAACTGCACCTGCGAGACGTTCACCGACATCGTGAACGCGCGGTGCCCGGCCGCGCGCAGGCGCACCAGTTCCGCCAGGGCCTGGCGCAGCACCCATTCGCCGATGTCGACGATCAGGCCGGAATACTCGGCGATCGGGATGAAGCGGTCCGGACCCACCAGGCGCCCGTCTTCGGTGCGCCAGCGCAGCAGCGCTTCGGCGCCGAAGGGGCGGTTGGTGGCGAGGTCGACCTGAGGCTGGTAGGCCAGGAACAGCTCGCCGCGCTGGAAGCCGCTGCGCAGGGCGTGCATCATGCGCACCCGTTCGCGGATCTCGACGCCCATGCTGCGTGAAAAATAGAAGTGGCCGGCGCGCTGCTGCGACTTGGCGCGCTTGAGCGCGATGTCGGCATCCTTGAGCGCGTCGGTGCCGCTGCCCTCGTGTTCGACCAGGCGTACCAGGCCGAGCGTGGCCGAGACCTGCACGTCCTGGCCGTCGATATGGAAGGGCACGCGGAACAGGTCCTGGATCGCGGCCGGCTGCACCGCGCCGGCGTCGCCCAGCACGCAGAAGATGTCGCCGCCGATGCGCGCCACTTCCAGCTGCGCATCGCTTCCAGACTTGAGACGCGATTCCAGGCGCTTGCCCACCGCGACCAGCAACAGGTCGCCGAAGTGGTGGCCGAGCGCGTCGTTGGTCTCGGCAAAGTGGTCGAGGTCGACCAGCGCGAGCGTGGCGCTGCCGCGCTGCGGACTGGCCAGCAGCGCGTCGACCAGCTCGACCAGGCGGGTGCGGTTCGGCAGGCCGGTGAGCTGGTCGCGGAAGGCGGCCAGGTTCAGGTGCGTCACCAGCTCCACGTTGTCCAGGCCGACCGCCACCACGCTGGCGAACACGTCGAGCAGGCGGCGCTCGATGTCGCCGACCTTGCGCTCGAAGGGAATGCAGGCGGCGAAATCGCGCCCGGCCTTGCCGGGGAAATGCAGCGACAGCCAGCCCTCGGCATGGAGGCCGCCGCGCGTGCCGAGCGTGCGTCCGACCGCGTCCGCCAGCGCCGGGTGGCGCTGCGGACTCAGTTCGCGTCCTTCGAGCTGGGCATGCTCGCCGGCGGCGGCGACCACGTGCAGGACGTCGGGGCGGCCCTGGCCGCTCTCGCGCACGCACAGCACGCCGGCGGGCGCCTGCCCGAGCAGGATGGCGGCCTGGCGCAGCACGCCCTGGGCCACATCGCGCACGCCGTGCAGCGCCATCAGGGAGGCGCCGGCCTCGACGATCTGTTCGAGTCCCGCGCGGCTGGCGTCGAGGGCGCGCAGCTGCTGGTAGGAGCGCACCGCGGCGGCGACCGCCGTATACAGCTTGGTGCGCGTGAGTTCGGACTTGGTGCGGTAATCGTTGATGTCATAGCCGCGGATGGCCTCGATCTCGGGCGCATAGCCCGGCTGGCCGGTGCGCAGGATGATGCGGACCTCGATCATGCCCAGCTCTTCGCGGATCTGGCGCACCAGCTGCAGGCCGGCGTCGGGACGCTCCATCACCACGTCGAGCAGGATCACGGCGATGTCGGGTTCGCGTTCGAGCAGGCCGCGCGCTTCGCGCGCCGAGTAGGCGTGCAGGAATTCCAGCGGACGGCCCTGCATCTCGACGTTCTTCAGGGCGAAGGTGGTGGTCGAATGCACGTCGGCATCGTCGTCCACGACCAGGATGCGCCAGGCCGCAGCGGATTTCACAGGCACGGGGGCATCAGCCTCGTCGACGAAGACGAGCTCATCGCGGTCCAGTGCGCGATTTTCTCCGGCTTCGGTCATTGTGCCTGAGGGCGGCATCGGGGCAGACATGCGCTACATCTCCAGTGTGGCTGGGCTTTTGGAGCAGCCAGTATATATGCAATTGCCAATATGTAAGCCCCGGAACCGGCCGATACAAGAAAAATGTATCCTTACGGCAACTGTTTTCGGGAGCAAATGCTCAGAGGGCCGCTTCCTCACCCTTGCCGCCAGGCTGGTAGAATGACAAACCCACTATTTTGAAAACAGACCCACCATGTCCGGTAACTCCTTCGGCAAGCTGTTCTCCGTAACCACTTTTGGCGAGTCGCACGGCCCGGCCATCGGCTGCGTCATCGACGGCTGCCCGCCCGGCATGGCCTTGAGCGAAGCCGACATCCAGCCCGAGCTGGACCGCCGCAAGCCCGGCACCTCGCGCCACGTGACGCAGCGCCAGGAAGCGGACCGGGTGCAGATCCTGTCGGGCGTCTACCAGGGCGTCACGACCGGCACCCCGATCGCGCTCCTGATCCAGAACGAAGACCAGCGCAGCAAGGACTACGGCAATATCACCGAAACCTTCCGCCCCGGCCATGCCGACTACACCTACTGGCACAAGTACGGCGTGCGCGATCCGCGCGGCGGTGGCCGCTCGTCGGCGCGCCTGACCGCCCCGGTGGTGGGCGCGGGCGCGGTGGCGAAGAAATGGCTGCGCGAGCAGTTCGGCACCGAGTTCTTCGGCTGCATGACCCAGCTGGGCGACATCGCCGTGCCTTTCCAGTCCTTCGAGCACGTGCATGCGAATCCCTTCTTTGCGGCGACCGCCGACGCCGACCTGCTGGCGCGCATGGAGGCCGCGATGGACGAGCTGCGCCGCGCCGGCGATTCGATCGGCGCGCGCATCGACGTCGTGGCGCGTGGTGTCCCGGTAGGCTGGGGCCAGCCGATCTACGACAAGCTGGACGCCGACATCGCCTACGCGATGATGGGCATCAATGCCGTCAAGGGCGTGGAGATCGGCGCCGGCTTCGCGTCGGTGGCGCAGAAAGGCTCGGAGCACGGCGACGAGCTGACGCCGGAAGGCTTCGTCGGGAACAATGCCGGCGGGGTGCTGGGCGGGATTTCGACGGGGCAGGACATCACGGTCTCGATCGCGATCAAGCCGACGTCCTCGATCCGCACGCCGCGCCGCTCGATCGACAAGGACGGGAACCCGGTAATGGTCGAGACCTTCGGCCGCCACGACCCCTGTGTCGGCATTCGCGCGACGCCGATCGCCGAGGCCATGCTGGCGCTGGTGCTGATCGACCATGCGCTGATGCACCGGGCGCAGTGCGGGGATGTGAAGGTGGGGACGCCGAAGCTGGGGTGATCGTTTCGGCCTGCGGCTTCGCCGAAGCCGCACATCCCGCAAACAACCAGCCTATTCAACGTCGTCCCGGCGAAGGCCGGGACCCAATTCCGTAGAGTAGTGATGGCGCTTCGCGGATGCGATGGCGGCGGCGGAACGAACTTGGGTTCCGGCCTTCGCCGGAACGACGGTCTACAAGCTAAAGGTACTTAAGCTCGCAGTGACGGCGCGAGGACTCACACCCGCGTCGCGACTGCCTCGGTTTGATGCCGCCGCTCGACGGTGCGCACCACCAGCCCGCGCAAATCGTTCAGCAGCGAAAACTCCGTCTGGCTCAGCACCACCGTCGGGAAGCTGTCGTCCCATTCGCCGTAGATGAAGCCGGCCGGCTGGCCGTGCGCGCACAGCGGGATCACGACGAAGCAGCGGGCGTCGTTCAGCGCTTCTTTCCACCAGCCCGGCAGCTTGGCCGCGAACTTGGGATCGCGCGCGTTCTCGATGAAGATCACGCGGTCGCTGCCCAGCGCCGCATGGAACACGTTCGGTTCGTAGGCGTCGTCGAACACCAGGTTCGGCAGCAGCCCCTTGCTGCCTTCGCCCAGGCCCAGGCGCGCGCAATAGCGTCCTTCGCGGCGGTTCCGCAGGAAAGCGAAGGAGCGGGTGAAGGACAGGCCCTTGTGGATGGTCTCGAGCGCCATCGACATCATCTGGCCCGGCGTCGCGTTGATGCCGGCATCGCGCATGTCGGCCACGCCGCTCATCAAGACCTTGTTGCCGGCCATGCGCTTGCGGGTGGCGGCTGCCAGCTTGGCGCGCTTCTCGGCCGGCTTGGCCAGCGGGGCGATCGTCAGGTCGGTGGCGGCGGTCTCGCGCGCCTTGTCGATGGCGCCGAGCAGGCCGGCCGTTTCCACACCCAGCATCGGTGCGAAACTCTCGGCCAGCGCCGCCACGCGGGTGGCGGTGGCATCGTCGTCGTGCCACAGCGCGTCCGCGGCCTGGGTCGACATGGTGCCGAGTGCGGCCAGCCAGTCGTCGTGGCCGAAACCTTCGCTGCGTTCGCCCGGTTCGACGCGGCGCATGCCGGCTACCAGGTTATGCGGCAGGCCCCAGTGTTCGGCGGTGGCGCGGCCGATGGCTTCCAGCGACAGGCCGAGCTGCGCTTCGGCGGCCAGCTCCTCGCGGCCCGCGCCCGCCGTTTCGCGCAGCTGGAGCCAGCGCTCCGGCATGTAGAAGGTGACCATCATGCGGCCGAGCGAATGCAGGATCGAGCACACCACCGCTTCCTCGGGGTCGCGCGATACCGCGCTGGCCGCGACCTGCTGCGCCACCATCCCGGCCAGCACCGCCTTCTCCATCTCGATGTGGGCGCTCTCCGTGTCGGGCGTGGACTTGGATAATTCCTCGATCAGCTTCAGGCCCAGCGCCAGGTGGCCGATGGCTTCGGTGCCGAGCACCAGCACTGCCTTCGACACCGTGTTGATGCGCTGGCCAAAGGCCGAATACATCCCGCTGTTGGCGAGCCGCAGCACCTTCTGGGTGAGGACCGGATCCGACAGCACCGTCTGGGTCATCGAGAACTCGCGCTCGTCCTCGCCGCGCATGGATGCGAGGATCGCGTTGATGGCCTTGGTGAAGCCCGGCATGTCTCCCTGCCTGCGGATGCGCTCCCACAGCAGGGACAGGGTGGCTTCGGCCCGGGGCGTGCGCGCGGTATCGGCTAGTGTCGTCATGGTTTGACCGCCCGGAAGTCGGCCGGCAGTAATTCTGTGTAGAGATTTTCTTTGAGCGCAGTGAGCGCCACATGGGCCGGCATCGGCTTGCCGGTCAGGTAGCCCTGCACGTAGTGGCAGCCGAGATCGGAGAGCCAGGCCAGCTGCGCTTCGGTCTCGACCCCTTCGGCAACCACCGACAGGTCGAGGTGCTTGGCCAGGTCGAGCACCGCGTTGCAGATCGCCGCGTCCTTCTCGGCGCCCGGCAGGTCCTTCACGAAGGCGCGGTCGACCTTCAGCACCGAGATCGGGAAGCGCTTCAGGTAGGCCAGCGACGAATAGCCGGTGCCGAAGTCGTCGATCGCGATGCGGGCGCCGCGCTCGGCCATCTTGGCCAGCACCGCCTCGGCATGCACCGGGTCGACCATCAGCGTGCCTTCGGTGATCTCGAGCACCAGCTTGCTGCCCGGGGTGCCGGACAGCGCCAGCGCATCGTCCAGCACCGTCAGGAACCTGTCGCTCCTGAACTGGCGCGGGCTGATGTTGACCGAGATGTACAGCTCGCGCCCGGCCACTTCCTCGAACTGGCGAATCTGCATGCAGGCCGCTTTCAGCGCCCAGGCGCCCAGCAGGTTGATCAGGCCGTTGGTCTCGGCGATCGGGATGAAGCGCACCGGCGGCACCATTCCGAGGGTCGGGTGCTTCCAGCGCATCAGGGTCTCGAAGCCTTCGATCGTACGGCTGCGCGCATCGACGATCGGCTGGTAGTAGAGCTGGAATTCGCCTTCGCGCACCGCATTGAACATGGCCGCCTCGAGCGAGATGTCGTGCTCGGGCGGGCCCTGGTCGCGCTGGCTGTAGGTGACGGCGCGCGCCTTGCCGGTCTCCTTGGCGCGCGACATGGCGGTGTCGGCCAGCGTCACCAGCCGCACTTCGTCCTCGGCATGTTCCGGGTAGGTGGCCACGCCGATCGAGCCGGCCAGGTAGATGGTATGGCCGTCGATCTCGAAGGGCGACTGCAGGGCGGCCATCAGGCGCCCGGTGACCAGCTTGATCTGGGCCTCGTTGGCGGATCCCGGCAGGACCGCGACGAATTCGTCGCCGCCGACCCGGGCCAGGGTGTCGCTGTCGCGCAGGGTGCGGCGCAGGCGGCCCGCGGCCATGCGCAGCACGGCGTCGCCGACCGCGTGGCCGAGGCCGTCGTTGACCTTCTTGAAGCCGTCCAGGCCGATGGTCGCGACCGCGAAGCCCTGGCCCGAACGCCGTGCATTGGCGATCACCATGCGGATGCGGTCCGACAGCAGGACCCGGTTCGGCAGTTCGGTGAGCGAATCGTGGGTCGCCATGTGGCGCAGGCGCTCTTCGGTGGCGTGCTGGGCCGACATGTCGCGGCCGACGACGAGCAGCGGGGCATCGTCGCCGGAGGTGATCAGGGCGATGCGCAGTTCGAACCAGATGTCGCGCTCGCCGCAGCGGAAGCGCGCTTCGAGCAGGGCCGGGTCGCCGCTCGCGCCGGCGCTGACCAGGGCATTGCGCAGCGCCGGCTGGTCGACGTCATGGACCAGCGACACCAGCGGGCGGCCGCCCGGTTCCACGCCGCTCAGTGTCAGGGCGCGGCGGCTGGCGGCGCGCACCTGGCCACCGAGGGTGACGCGGAACACGATGTCGCCGGCCGCTTCGAGCAGGCTGTCGAGCAGCGAAAGTGGCTGCTTGCGGGGCTCGAATTTGGCGGCGCTGGAACTGGTGTGCATTCTTTAATGTCTGCCTTGTTGTTACTGGCACGCGCTGACAGGACACGTGTAAACCATGCAAGTCTACCAAACCAAGGCTGACTCTAGCATTGAAAGATTCCGAGAGGCATTAAAAATCACAAGCCCGCTCGCGTTTCGCCCGTCTTTTGTCCTAACGCAGCGGCTTGCGTTGATTCAGCCTTTGCGTTAGCGTTGTTGCAGTCTGGACAAGCGATATGTACACGACTATTGTCGCCGATTATTGCTCTCTAGCAAATTAATGCTGGTTGACTAAGTCTAATTTGATGTCAGCTTGCAACACTTAGCGGCGGTCTTCCCTATGCTTATCGGTTGAAAGAGCGAAAAATGAACCCCTTCGACACCCACGAGATCCTGAACCAGGCCCCGTCCTTCGCGGACGTGAACCTGTTCCGCTGCGACCCGGCGCTGCTGGAAGCGGTCGAGCGCGAGGGAGCCGGCTGGGCCAGGGAAGACCTGGATGCCCTCGGGGCCGAACTCGGCCGCGCGGAAGTCCTCGACCTGGCGCGCCTGGCCAACGTCAACGGTCCGCGCCTGGTGAGCTATGACCGCATGGGCAAGCGGGTCGACGAGATCGAGTTTCATCCGGCCTGGCACCAGCTGATGGCGCTGCTGATCGGGGCCGGCGCCCACGCCGCGCCCTGGCGCGCGCCGCGTGCGGGCGCCCAGGTCGCGCGTGCCGCCCAGTACCTGCTGTTCGGGCAAGTGGAAAACGGCGCGCAGTGCCCGGTAACGATGACTTTCGCCTCGGTGCCGGCGCTGCGCCGCGCGCCCGGCCTGGCTGCCGAATGGCTGCCCAAGATCCTCTCGAGCGAGTACGACCCGCGCTCGCTGCCCATCGCGCAAAAGCGCGGCGCCCTGATCGGCATGGGGATGACCGAGAAGCAGGGCGGGAGCGACGTACGCGCCAACACCACCCGCGCCACACCGCTGCCGCCCGGCGAGGCGCACGAGGGCGGCTGGCGCATCGTCGGCCACAAATGGTTCTTCTCGGTGCCGCAGTCGGACGCGCACCTGATCCTGGCCCAGACCGACGATGGCGGCAGCGCGGGCCTGAGCTGCTTCTTCGTGCCGCGCTTCCTGCCGGACGGCAGCCGCAACGCGATCCGCGTGCAGCGCCTCAAGGACAAGCTGGGCAACCGCTCCAATGCCTCGTCCGAAGTCGAGTTCCACGACGCCGTCGGCTGGATGGTCGGCGAGCCGGGACGGGGCATTCCGACCATCCTCGAGATGGGCGGCTACACCCGGCTCGATTGCGTGCTGGGCAGCGCCGGCATCATGCGCGCCGCCCTGTGCCACGCGCTGCACCACGCGCGCGGGCGCAGCGCCTTCGGACGGCTGCTCAGTGAACAGCCCCTGATGCAGAACGTGCTGGCCGACCTCGCGCTGGAATCCGAGGCCGCCACCGCCTTTGCGCTGCGCCTGGCGCGCTGTTTCGACGAACAGGACGATCCGGCCCAGGCCCTGCTGGGGCGCATCCTGACCCCGGCCGGCAAGTACTGGATCTGCAAGCGCGGCCCGGCCTTCGGGGCCGAGGCGATGGAAGTCATGGGCGGCAACGGCTACGTCGAGGATGGTCCGCTGGCGCGTATCTACCGTGAACTTCCGGTGAATTCGATCTGGGAAGGTTCGGGCAACGTCATGTGCCTGGATGTGCTGCGGGCGCTCGGCAAGTCGCTGCCCGAGGCGCGCGCGGCCCTGGCCGGCGAGCTGATGCCCGCCGCCGGCCTCGATGCCCGCTTTGGCGCCTATGCGCAGCGGTTGCTCGACGAGCTGCCGGCCCTGGCCCGGGACGAGGGCGGCGCGCGCCGCCTGGCCGAGCGCCTGGTGCTGGCGCTGCAGGCGGCGCTGCTGTTGCGCCATGCACCGGACTATGTGGCCGACGCCTTCGTCGCCTCGCGTATTGCGTGCGAACCGGGCGGCGCCTTCGGCCGCCTGCCGGCGTCGGCCGACTGCGCGGCGATCCTCGCGCGGGCCCTGCGTACCTGAACAGCGGTCCGACTTGTCGAAATGTGCAGAAAAAAAGGACAAACTGCCCTGCGGCTGGGATAATGGCGCCCCAGGCTTCACACCAGATTAGTTTAATATCGACCATGAAACAAGACCCGCGCTTTCCCAACCTCTTCATCCTGAACCACCCGCTCATCCAGCACAAGCTGTCCCACATGCGCGAGCACGACACCTCCACGCGCACGTTCCGCGAGCTGCTGCGGGAGATCACGCTCTTGATGGGGTATGAGATCACGCGCGACCTGCCGCTGACCACCCGCACCGTGCAGACGCCCCTGATGACCATCGAGGCCCCGGTCATCGCCGGCAAGAAACTGGCCATCGTGCCCATCCTGCGTGCCGGCATCGGCATGAGCGACGGCCTGCTGGAACTGGTGCCGTCGGCGCGCGTCGGCCACATCGGCGTGTTCCGCGACCCGGACACGCACGAGCCGGTCGAATACCTGGTGCGCCTGCCGGATACCAACGAGCGCACCTTCATCCTGTGCGATCCGATGGTCGCGACCGGCAACTCGGCGGTGCACGCGGTCGACGTGCTGAAGAAGCGCGGCGTGCCGAGCGAGCAGATCCTGTTCCTGGCCCTGGTGGCCGCGCCCGAAGGCATCGAGGTGTTCCAGAAGTCGCACCCTGACGTCAAGGTCTACGTCGCCTCGCTCGACTCGCACCTGAACGAGGACGCCTACATCGTGCCCGGCCTGGGCGACGCCGGCGACCGCATCTTCGGCACCAAGTAAGCCGGCACCAGGGGAGGGGAGACCATGCACGCGGCGGACCAGCAGTTCTTCTCGCGCCTGGCCTCGGCGAACGCCAGCTTCGCCGGCCGGCTGCCGGCCATCCTCGAGCGCCTCGGTGCGCTCGGCGCCCAGCTCGATCCCCTGGCCCCGGCTGCCGCCGCCAGCGAACTGCAGGCGATGCTGCACACCATGGCCGGTTCGGCCGTCACCTTCGGCTACCGCGGCCTGGGCCAGCATGCGCGCGCGCTCGAGCAGCGCTTGCGCGTCCTGACCACCTTCGAGGCCGTGGCAGCCAGCGAATGGGCCGCCTGGCTGCAAGAGCTGGACCAGTTCGTCGAAGCGGCGCGGCGCGATCCGCACGGCCTCGGTTAAGACAGCGCTAGCCTGACTGCGGCATCACGATAATGTCCTATCGCAATACATGATTGCAGAATCGTTTGATGCCGCGCAAATTTCCGGCCACTCGATGGCCTATATTTTCCCTACTGCCGGACAAAAACACGCCCATTGAAGTTGAAGTTAGGAATTTTTATGGGAATTGTTGCGAAAACCCGCTTTTTTATTTTGCGAAGTGCGTGTCGCACCGTTTTTATTCGGTATAATGCAGGATCGTTGGGTTGTAGATAGTAGTGCAGTCTGTCTGTCATTTCTTTCTTGCTTCTTCAAACGATCTTAAACGGGCGTAAGCCCAACTTAACTGAAATAGGAAATTGTAATGGCAACTGGCATCGTTAAATGGTTCAATGACTCGAAGGGTTTCGGCTTCATCACCCCTGATGAAGGCGGCGAAGATCTGTTCGCACACTTCTCGGCAATCCAGAGCAACGGCTTCAAATCGCTGCAAGAGAACCAGCGCGTTTCGTTCGACGTGACCACTGGCCCGAAGGGCAAGCAGGCCGCGAACATCCAGCCGCTGTAATCGCTCTCCAGCGATAGCAAAAATCCCCGGGTAGCCGGGGATTTTTTTTGCCTGTCGGATTCAGATCCGCCAGTACTCCGGTTGCGCATAACTGCGCCGCAGGAAGTCGACAAAGGCGCGGATCCGCAGGGGCAGGTGCTGGCGCTGCGCGAATACCGCATAAATGTCATTACCCGGCGCGGCGAACTCGTCCAGCACCGTGCACAGTTCGCCCGCCGCGATCTGCGCTCCCACTTCCCACATCGAACGCCAGGCCAGTCCCTTGCCGGCCAGCGCCCAGGCGTGCAGTACCGCGCCGTCATTGCATTCCATATTCCCGCCCACCTTCAGCGTGACCGGCTTGCCCTTGTCGAGGAAGGTCCAGCCGCGCTGGCTGCCTTCGCTGCTGATTGCCAGGCAGTTGTGCCTGGCCAGGTCGGCCAGCACACGCGGCCGCCCATGCCGCTTCAGGTAGCCGGGCGTGCCGACCACCACGCGGTGGTTGTCGGCCAGCTTGGTGCCCACCAGGTTCGAATCGTTCAGGCTGGCGATGCGGATCGCCACGTCCACGCCTTCCCCGACGACGTCCACCAGGCGGTCGGTCAAATTCAGGTTGACCGTGACTTCGCGGTGCTCGGCCAGGAAGGAGGGCAGCAGGGGCGCCACGTGCTGGCGGCCGAAGCCGGCCGGGGCCGACACGGCTAGACGTCCGGTGGCGCGCGCGCTCCGTTCCGTGGCCGCGGACTCGGCTTCCTCGAGTTCGGCGAGGATGCGCTGGCAATCCTCGAGGAAAGCGGCGCCCTCGTCGGTGAGCACGAGGCGGCGTGTGGTTCGCTGCAGCAACTTGACGCCGAGCCGCGCCTCCAGGGCATCGAGGCGCCGCCCGATCATCGCCGGCGCAATGCCCTCGGCCCGCGCCGCCGCCGACAGGCTGCCGCGCGCCACCACTTCGACGAAGGTGGAAATCTGCCTGAACTTGTCCAATCATCCTCCTGATTTGATACAAAAACGCACAGATGTAGTGAGTAAATGTATCGTTTAGCTATCTGGAAGTGAATATACTTGATGCTATGACAAACGCCAAGGCGCAGGGCTTCGCGTCTTCGGCGACACCGGTTTTCCACTTACAGGAGTTAGCGCAATGACCATCGCCACCCCCGCCGGCATGCAGATCACCGCCGAAATCAAACCCGGTTACGAACGGATCCTGACCCCAGAGGCCCTCGAGCTGGTCGCCCAGCTGTCGCGCGCCTTCGAGCCGCGCCGCCAGGAATTGCTGGCCGTGCGCGCCGAGCGTGCGCGCCGTCTCGACGCCGGCGAGCGTCCGGACTTCCTGCCGGAAACCGCCCACATCCGCAACGGCGACTGGAAGATCGCCCCGATTCCCAAGGCGCTGGAATGCCGGCGCGTCGAGATCACCGGTCCGGTCGAGCGCAAGATGGTCATCAACGCCCTGAACTCCGGCGCCGACAGCTACATGACCGACTTCGAGGACTCGAACACGCCGAACTGGGACAACCAGATCACCGGCCAGCTCAACATGGTCGACGCGGTGCGCCGCAGCATCTCGCTCGAGCAGAACGGCAAGACCTACAAGCTGAACGACAAGGTGGCCACGCTGGTGGTGCGCCCGCGCGGCTGGCACCTGGATGAGAAGCACGTGCTGGTCGACGGCAAGCGCGTCTCGGGCGGCATCTTCGACTTCGCGCTGTTCATGTTCCACAACGCGAAGGAGCAGCTGGCGCGCGGCGCCGGTCCCTATTTCTACCTGCCGAAGATGGAATCCCACCTCGAAGCGCGCCTGTGGAACGACATCTTCGTGATGACCCAGGAGGCGCTCGGCCTGCCGCGCGGCACCATCAAGGCGACCGTGCTGATCGAGACCATCCTGGCCGCCTTCGAGATGGACGAGATCCTGTATGAGCTGCGCGAACACAGCGCCGGCCTCAACGCGGGCCGCTGGGACTACATCTTCTCGTGCATTAAAAAATTCAAGCTGGACAAGGACTTCTGCCTGGCCGACCGCGCCAAGGTGACGATGACGGCACCTTTCATGCGCGCCTATGCGCTGCTGCTGCTCAAGACCTGCCACAAGCGCGGCGCGCCGGCGATCGGCGGCATGGCGGCGCTGATCCCGATCAAGAACGATCCGGAGAAGAACGAGGTGGCGATGGGCGGCGTGCGCAACGACAAGGCGCGCGACGCGACCGACGGCTACGACGGCGGCTGGGTGGCGCACCCGGGCCTGGTCGAGTTGGCGATGACCGAGTTCACCAAGGTGCTGGGCGACCGGCCCAACCAGATCGACAAGCAGCGGCCGGACATCGAGGTCAGCGCGCGCGAGCTGCTCGACTTCAAGCCGGAGACGCCGATCACGGAAGCGGGCCTGCGCTATAACATCAACGTCGGCATCCACTACCTGGGCGCCTGGCTGGCCGGCAACGGCTGCGTGCCGATCCACAACCTGATGGAAGATGCGGCGACCGCCGAAATCAGCCGCTCGCAGGTGTGGCAGTGGATCCGCTCGCCGAAGGGCGTGCTGGACGACGGCCGCAAGGTCACGGCCGAGATGGTGCGTGCGATGATTCCGGAAGAGCTGGCCAAGGTGAAGGGCGATGCGCCGAACGGCGATAACCCGAGCTATGCGCGGGCGGCCGAGATCTTCGAGCAGATGTCGACCTCGGAGACGTTTGCGGAGTTCCTGACGCTGCCGCTGTACGAAGAAATTTGATTGTCCTTCGGGTGGGCGGCGGCTGCCCACCCTACTTGAATACGTTCTTCCACTCCCGCAAAGCTGCGAAGGCCTCCACCGGCGACGCAGCTTCCTTCAGCCTGCCGGCCTCCACCAGGCTTTTCACGATCCCCGGTTCCGTGTAACGCAGGAAGGGATTCGTCCCGCGCTCCAGACCGATGGTCGAGGGCACCGTCGGCAGCCTGGTGCCGCGCTTCTCGCTCGCATCCTTCATGCGCAAGGCCAGGCCCTGGTTGTCCGGCTCCACCGCCTGGGCAAAGCGCAGGTTCGACACCGTATATTCATGCGCGCAGTAAACCAGTGTATCGTCGGGCAGTGCCGCCAGCTTGGCGAGCGAGTCCGCCATTTGTGCCGGCGTGCCTTCGAACAGCCGGCCGCAGCCGCCGGCGAACAGGGTATCGCCACAGAACAGCCAGTGTGCGCCCGGCGTGCGCCGCACATAGGCGATATGTCCCAGGGTATGGCCGGGCACGTCCAGCACGGCGAATTCCAGGTCGAGCCCGGGCACGGTGATGCGATCGCCTTCGCCCAAGGACTGGGTGATGCCCTCGATTCCGTCATTTCGGGGCCCGAATACCGGCACCGGATTGTCCGCCAGCAGGGACGGCACGCCGCCGATGTGGTCAGCATGGTGATGGGTGAGTAAAATGGCAGTCAGGGTGAGACGGTGTTCGGCCAGCGCGTCGCGGACCGGACCGGCGTCGCCCGGGTCGACCACGGCCGCGTGCACGCCGTCATGAATCACCCACAGGTAATTGTCGTTGAAGGCGGGTACGGTCAGGACCGACAGGTCGCTATGCGCTGGGCTCGTCATGGTGTGGTGTGGAACAGCAGGTGGAATAGGGAAGGCTCAAGAGTGGTATGGACAGCGCGGCATCGGAAAAATCCATTATAGCGCTCGACCACTGGCTGCAATCGCCGGCGGGCGCCTACGTGCGCGCCTTCGAGCAGGCCTGCCTCGACGAGCTGACGGTCGATATCTTCGGCTTCAATGCGCTGCAGATCGGCGTGCCCCAGCTGGATGCGCTGGCGGCCAGCCGCATGCCCAACAAGTGGCAGGCGGCCATCCGCACCTCGACCGCCGACGAGCTGGCCTTCGCGGCCAGCGGCAAGCAGATCGCGGTGGCGCTCGACTTCACCGAGCTGCCCTTCGCATCGCACAGCATCGACCTGGTGGTGCTGCCGCACGTGCTTGAGTTCGCCAGCGAGCCGCATCAGGTCTTGCGCGAGGTCGAACGCGTCCTGATCCCGGAAGGGCAGCTGATCATCTGCGGCTTCAATCCGGCCAGCCTGTGGGGCATGCGCCAGGGCGTGGGCAGGGTCACCCGCAACGGCTACCTGCCGGCGTCCGGCGAGTTCATCTCTATGCCGCGCCTCAAGGACTGGTTAAAATTGCTGAATCTCGGCGTCAGCCGCAGCCATTTCGGCTGCTACGCGCCGCCGTGCCGGACAGCCCATTGGCTGAGCCGGTTCTCGATGATGGAGTCGGCCGGCCGGCGCTGGTGGCCCTATTTGGGCGCCGTGTACGTGGTCCACGCCATCAAGCGGGTCAAGGGCATGCACATCATCGGACCTGCATGGAACAAGAAAACGAGCAAGCGCCCGGCAGCAGTGCCGGCGGCGAATAGAGAATGAGCGACACACAAACGAATTCAAGCAAGGTGGAGATCTTCACCGACGGCGCCTGCAAGGGCAATCCCGGCACCGGCGGATGGGGCGCGCTGCTGGTCTCGGGCGGCCACGAAAAGGAAATCTTCGGCGGCGAGCCGAACACTACCAACAACCGCATGGAGCTGCGCGCCGTGATCGAGGCTCTGGGCGTGCTGAACCGCCCATGCCAGGTGGTGCTGCACACCGACAGCCAGTACGTGCAGAAGGGGATCTCGGAATGGATCCACGGCTGGAAGGCGCGCGGTTGGAAGACCTCGACCCGCGAGCCGGTGAAGAACGACGATCTGTGGAAGGCGCTCGACCTGGCCCAGCAGCAGCACGCGGTCGAATGGCGCTGGGTGCGCGGCCACAACGGCCACCCGGGCAACGAGCGCGCCGACGTGCTGGCCAACCGCGGCGCGGCCTCTGTGCGCCGATAAGACAGTTGCTGGAGCCGCGGTTTGCTATACTGCGGCTCGCTTCAACTCATCAGTAAAACGTCCATGCGCCAGATTGTCCTCGATACCGAAACCACCGGCCTGAATCCCCGCACGGGCGACCGCATCATCGAGGTCGGCTGCGTGGAGATCTTCAACCGCAAGCTGACCGGAAATAATTTTCACCGCTATATCAATCCGGAGCGCGACTCGGACGAGGCGGCACTGGCGGTCCACGGCCTCACGACGGAATTCCTGAGCGACAAGCCGAAGTTCCACGAGATCGTCGAAGAACTGCGTGCATTCGTGCAGGGCGCCGAAGTCATCATCCACAACGCCCCCTTCGACCTGGGCTTCCTGAACGCCGAGTTCGCACGCCTGGGGCTGCCGCCCTTCACCGACCATTGCAGCGGCGTGATCGACACCCTGGTGCAGGCGAAGGAACTGCATCCGGGCAAGCGCAACTCCCTCGATGCGCTGTGCGATCGCTACGAAATCTCGAATGCGCACCGCAAGCTGCACGGCGCATTGCTCGACTCGGAACTGCTGGCGGATGTGTACCTCGCGATGACGCGCGGCCAGAACTCCCTGACCATGGACGTGGCGGTCGAGGCGAGTGCCGGCGGCGAACTGGGCGATGCCGGTCCGCTGGGCGAGATCATCGTGCTCGCGGCAAGCAGCGACGAGATCGCCGCGCACGAAGAAGTGCTGGCAGGCCTCGACAAGAACGTGAAAGGCAGCTGTGTGTGGAGGAATTATTCTCCAGCAGGGGTGACGGCAGGGTGATCCTGTGGCATAATACGCCTCGCTTCGGGAGGTTAGCTCAGGGGTAGAGCACTGCATTCACACTGCAGGGGTCGCAAGTTCGAAACTTGCACTTCCCACCAAGAATTCATCAGGAAAGCCGCGCACTGTGCGGCTTTTTTGTTTCTGCTTGCTGGGCATGCGCGATCGATGCAAATGCCGGTGATTGCAGTTTGATATTGATGAATCTCAATAGTTAGTGCATAATACACGCACTCGGGAGGTTAGCTCAGGGGTAGAGCACTGCATTCACACTGCAGGGGTCGCAAGTTCGAAACTTGCACTTCCCACCAGGATTACAAAAGGCCCGCAACGGAAACGTTGCGGGCCTTTTTGCATTCGGCGCTCAGGCCTGGCGCCGCCGCGGCCGAAGCTGCTGCGCGCCGCGCGCAGCCAATGCGCCGAGTCCGAACAGTGCCAGCGCATGCGGCTCCGGAACCTCGTTCATCCGGACATCGCGCAGGTAGCCCGCCGCACCGCCGCAGGGGAGCCAGCCGCAGCCCGCGCCCGGCATGCCGGCGTCGCTGTCGGCGTCGCGGATGGTGAACAGTGTGCCGTCCGACAGCAGGTCGATATGGTTTTCCGCATTGTTGGCATAAATGCGACCGCTCAGGTAGCCGCCTGCTTCGAAGCGGATGTCCATGTCGAGGTGCCCGAGGCCGTTGCGGAACTTTTCTGTTGGCGGCTGGTAGCTCATATAGCCTGCGGTACCCGGGAAGGTATACAGCAGCGACAGCAGGCCGGAATCCGGATACGAGGCGGTGTAGTCGCCGAAGGGAACGACGAAGCTGAAGGCGCCGCTATCCACGGTTTCCTGAGTGAACTCGAGTTGGAATGTGATGTTGCGCGGCGTGCCGTCATTGGTCGGGCGCCATTCGTAGATGACGCCCGCATCGCTCGCAAGCGGGAGGAGCAGGCAAGCGGCAACGGCCAGGGTGGATGCAAGTTTCATCTGCGTCTCCGAAAAATGATGTCCATTATTAACTAACAAGCAATTTTCATGACGCACCCTTGCGCTGCGATCCCCCTAAACTGTTGTAGTTTGTCCCGCGCGCAGCCAGCTGAACAGCACCGCCATCATGAAGGGACCCACGAACAGCCCGATGACACCCAGGGTCGACACGCCGCCCAGCAGACCGAACAGTACCGCCAGGAAGGGCAGGTTGACGCGGTGGCCGATCAGCTTCGGCCGGATGAACTTGTCGACCATGAACAGTTCCACCGCGCCCCAGGTGAACAGGCCGAGCGCGGCGCCGGCATGGCCCTGGCCGAGCAGCAGCAGCGACACCATGGTGAAGGACAGCGGGGCGCCGCCCGGGATCAGGGCCAGGTAGCCGGTGATCACGCCCAGCATGGCCGGGGCCGGTGCGCCGGCGATGTAGTAGGCGATGCCCAGCACGATCCCCTCGAGCACCGCGATCGAACACAGGCCGAGCGCGGTGCCGCGCACCGACAGCGGCAGGATGCGGCGCAGGTTGCCGTAGTGGTCGGGCAGCAAGCGGCTGCCTGCGCCATCGACGTAGCGCACCACGGCCGGTCCGTGCAGGTAGAGGATGAACAGGGTCAGCAGGGTCAGGAACAGGTAGAGCGCGTTGGCCAGGATCACTGAGCCCCAGAAGCGCGCCGCGCCGGTCAGGTGCGGAATCACGTCGCCGAGGGTGGTCTGGATCAGTGCGTTCAGGCCGCCGGGCACCGCGAGGTGCTCGTTCCACCAGGCGAGGATGCGCTCGGCGACGAGCGGGATGCCGGCCAGCCAGGCGGGGGGCGGTACGCCGACCTGGTTGAGTTCGGTCAGCAGGCGCTGGATGCCGACCAGTTCGTTACCGAGGGCCTTGACCAGCAGCAGCGAGGGACCGACAAAGCAGAGTACCAACAGTGCCACCAGCACCGCGGCGCTGGCGAGGCGCGGCAGGCCGCGTGCCTGCAGGCGTTCGTGCAGCGGCCAGGTGATGACCGCCAGCAGGCCGGCCCAGGCCAGCGAGCCGAGGAAGTGCTGCAGCAGGAAAGCCAGCGCGGTCGCGAACAGCACCGGCAGCACGAGTGACGAGTAGCGCATCCGGCTCCTTCAGTTCGAGGTACTCAGGCGTGCTGAAGAGCGGCGATGCGCTCCTCGCACGACGGGTGGCTGCTGAACAGCGACATCACGCCGCCGCCGGCGATGCCCGAGGCAGCCATGTTCTTCGGCAGCGCGCCGGGCGCAAAGCCGCCCAGGCGGGCCAGCGCATCGATCATCGGACGCGGCGTGCCCATGATCTGTGCGGCGCCGCGGTCGGCGCGGTATTCGCGCCGGCGCGAGAACCAGGCCACGATGATGCTGGCCAGGATACCGAACAGGATATCGCAGACGATGGCCGTGATGGTGTAGGCGATGCCGGGGCCGCTGTTTTCCTCGTCCTTGCGCAGGAAGCTGTCGACCGCGTAGGCGACCACGCGCGCCAGGAAGATCACGAAGGTGTTCACCACGCCCTGGATCAGGGTCAGCGTGACCATGTCGCCGTTGGCGATGTGCGCGACCTCGTGCGCCAGCACCGCCTCGACCTCGTCCTGGGTCATCGAGGCCAGCAGGCCGGTGGACACGGCCACCAGCGAAGCGTTCTTCGAGGCGCCGGTGGCGAAGGCATTCGGCTCGCCCTCGTACACCGCGACTTCGGGCATCGCGATGCCGGCGCGCCGCGCCTGGGCCGCCACGGTGTCCAGCAGCCAGGCTTCGGTGCCGTTCGAGGGCTGCGCGATCACGCGCGCCCCGGTCGACCACTTGGCCATCGGTTTCGAGATCAGGAGCGAGATGAAGGCGCCGCCGAAGCCCATCAGGCCGGCGAAGGCGAGCAGGGCGCCGAGGTTCAGTCCGTTAGCGGTGAGGAAGCGGTTCACGCCCAGCAGGCTGGCCGAGATGCCCAGCACCAGCATGATGGCGAGGTTGGTCGCGATGAGAAGTACGATGCGTTTCATGGTTCCGGTGTGCGTTGATCGATAGCGTCAAATGCGGCCGTGGCCGCATTTGCTCATGCATAAGGATAAAGCAACCGGTGGGTCCTGGAAAAGCGAAGAAATCAGAAACATTACTTCACTAAAATAGAAGCAATGCAGAGGGGCGCCGCAGCGGACGGCGCCCGGAAGGGCTCAGCCGTGCAGGTCGTCGTCCTTGAGGGTGCCGTTGACGTACAGGCGCAGCAGGATCGCGACCGGCGGCGGGATCACGACGCCGGTTTCGAAGCGGCTGCCGCTGGACTGGGTGACGCCGAAACGGCTCCAGAACTTTTCCTGGCTCTCGCGCTTGCGGATGCGCAGGCGGCGCAGTTCATGCGGGGCCGCCGGCCAGGGCGCGTTGTGCGGCACCGCGTCCGCCACCAGGTCGATGCCGACCGAGTCCATACCGAATTCTTCACCCATCTTGCCAGCCATTGATTCTTCCTTCCGTTCGCCCATGTCGAGACTCGCTTGCGGCCCGGCGGACCGCACCAAAGACCTGATCGTAGCCGGAAAGATATGCTCCAAGGCTCACGAAAAATCACGACCATGCACTTTTTGTAAATAGCGCTTTTGATACAGGAAATTTGCCGAAAATGGTCATGTAGCGAGCCGGTGGCCCTTCGCCCGCCGCAGGAGCCCCCACGCATGCCCGTTGAAGAGGGCGCTGTCATCCTTCGCTATGGATGGGTTTGATTGCGAGCTGAAGCAATCCGGCGGCGCCGGAACATCTGGCGCAGATCCTGGCCGGCGCAGGGCAAACTCGGGTATGATCCGGTAGTTTCTTTCTGACATCATTTTCGATCACTCCTGCCGGCGATGAACAACAAGACCGAACCCGCCAACCCGCTCGCCCTCGCTTTCGCGGCGCGCGCCGTCAACCTGGTCGACTGCGGCCTGGTCGTGCTCGACGCCGGCCACGACATCGTCCTGTGGAACGGCTGGATGGTGCCGCGCTCCGGCTATGCCGCCGCGCGCGTGCGCGACCGTTCCTTGTTCGACGTCTTCCCCGAACTGCGCGGCTCGCGCATCGAGTCGGCGGTGCTGGCGGCGCTCACCGAAGACATCGCCACCACGGTGCCGGCATCCAGCGGACGCTCGCCCTTCCCACTGCGCGAGGCGGGCAGCTTCGACGGCGCGCGCATCGAACAGGCGGTCAGCGTGACGCCCTTCAGCGAAGGCGGCGAGCGCTTCTGCCTGGTCGAGATCCGCGACGTCAGCGGCACCGTGGACCGCGAGCGGCGCCTGCTCGACCACGCCGAATCGCTGCGCGCCCGTTCCTATGTGGATGGCCTGACCGGCATCGCCAACCGCCGCCACTTCGACGTCGCCCTCGACCGCGAACTGCGCCGCGCCCAACGCAACGGCGGCGCCATGTCCCTGCTGCTGATGGACATCGATTCCTTCAAGGCCTACAACGACCACTTCGGCCACCAGGAGGGCGATGCCTGCCTGAGCACGGTCGCCCAGGCGCTGGCCGCCATGTGCAAGCGCCCGGCCGACGTGGCCGCGCGCTACGGCGGCGAAGAGTTCGCCGCGATCCTGCCCGACACCACGGCGGAGCAGGCGCGCGCCCATGCGGAGGCGATCCGCGAGCACGTGGCGGCGCTGCAGCTGCCGCATGCGCCGAATGCGCTGCGGCCGCACGTCACCCTCAGCATCGGGGTGGCCGGATTCGACCAGACGCGCCTGAATGAACCGGCGCGCCTGATCGAGGCGGCCGACAAGGCCCTGTATGCCGCCAAGCGGGGCGGGCGCGACCGCGTGGTGGTCGACGGCGACACGTCCGCAGTATCCCTGTAGAATTGCAGCTAGGAAATATTAACGCGCGTCCCTGTCAGATCCGATAGCGCCAAGTCCGGCTGCGCTCGTGTACACTCGGGCCGCGGGGCTTGCCGCGCGCTGCTGCTGCGGACACGAAGGGATGTGACTACTTCTTATGCTGATCGGCCATTACGAACCCAAGCTGGTGCTGCTCTCGATCCTGGTCGCGATCTTCGCGTCCTACACGGCGCTGAGCCTCGCGCTACGGGTCAAGCAATCGCAGGGCTATGCGCCGCATGCCTGGATGGCCGGCGGCGCCTTCGCCATGGGCAGCGGCATCTGGGCGATGCACTTCATCGGCATGCTCGCCTTCCGCCTGCCGATGCCGCTCGCCTACGATCCCGTGATCACCTTCGTGTCCTGGCTGCTGCCGGTGCTGGTCTCCGGCCTGGCCCTGTGGCAGCTGCGCCACCGCGAACTGGGCGGGCGCCACCTGGCCTGGGGCGCGCTGCTGCTGGGCCTGGGCATCAATGCGATGCACTACACCGGCATGGCCGGCATGCGCATGGACCCGGCCATCACCTACGACCCCTGGCTGTTCCTGGCCTCGCTCGCCATCGCGATCGGCGCTTCCGCCGGCGCCCTGTGGATCAGCTTCAAGCTCAACGAGAACGTCAGCCGCCACCGCCTGTTGCAGCTGGGCGCCGCCGTCGTCATGGGCGGTGCGATCTCGGGCATGCACTACACCGGCATGGCCGCGGCCCATTTCGATGCCGCCAGTGTGTGCCGTGCCGCCGGCAACGGGGTCAACCAGGACCATCTGGCGATCCTGGTCGCGGTGGTGAGCTTCGCGGTGCTCAGCATCGCCTTGCTGGCCGCGATCTTCGACACCCGCCTCGAGTCGCGCACCCGCACCCTGGCGGCCTCGCTGGAGACCGCGGCCGAGCGCCAGCAACTGTACCTGCGCGAGCAGAAGGCGCGGCTCGAGGCCGAAAACCTGGGCCAGCTGAAGGACGAATTCCTGGCCACGCTCTCGCACGAGCTGCGCACCCCGCTGAACGCGATGCTGGGCTGGTCGCAACTGCTGCTGCAGGGCCACCGCGACGAGGCGATGCTGCGCCGCGGCCTGGAAACCATCGAGCGCAACGCGCGCGCCCAGTCGCAGCTGATCGAGGACATGCTCGACATGAGCCGCCTGATGGCCGGCAAAATCAGGGTCGAAGCAAAAGCGGTGACGCCGGCCGAATTCGTCAACGCCGCGCTCGAGACCGCGCGCCCCGCGGCCCTCGGCAAGCAGATCCAGCTCGTGGCCGAGGTCGACTACGACGCCGGGCCGGTGCTGGGCGACCTCGGGCGCATGCAGCAGGTGATGTCGAACCTGGTGTCGAACGCGATCAAGTTCACCGAGGCGGGCGGCCGCGTCGCCGTCAGCGTGCGGCGCGAAGGCGATGAAGTGGCGATCGACGTCACCGACTCAGGCATCGGCATCGATCCGGACTTCCTGCCCTACGTGTTCGACCGCTTCCGCCAGGCCGATTCCTCCTCGGCGCGGCGCCACGGCGGCCTCGGGCTGGGCCTGTCCATCGCGCGCCAGCTGATCGAACTGCAGGGCGGCACGATCACCGTCGCCAGCCCGGGGCAGGGCAAGGGCGCGACCTTCAGCCTGCACCTGCCGCTCTACCAGGGTGCGGCCCCGGCCGAGCCGGCGCCGGTTTCCGTGGCGGACAGCGCTGCGGGCGCCGCGTCCACGGGCAGCCTGGCCGGCATGACCTTGCTGGTGGTGGACGACGAACCCGACTCGCTGGAACTGGTGCAGCAGGTGCTGGCCGAGACCGGTGCCGTGATCGTGACCGCCACCAGCGCCGGCGAGGCCTTGCGCATGCTCGAACGCCACCAGCCGGACCTCCTGATCAGCGACATCGGCATGCCGCTGATGGACGGGTTCGAGCTGATCCGCCGCATCCGGGCCGGGCGCCAGCGCAACCTGGCCGGCGTGCCGGCGATCGCCCTGACGGCCTTCTCGCGCCGCGAAGACCAGCAGCGCGCGCTGGAGGCGGGTTTCGACGAATACCTGGCCAAGCCGCTGCGCCCGGCGGTGCTGCTGCAGACGGTGGTCGGGATGGCGGGGCGCAGGGCGCTCAGCCGGGTGTGAGCGCCGGCTGCCAGTACATGTCGGGCAGCACCAGGTGCAGCTGGAGCTCACGCTCGTTGCCGGCAGCCTCGCCGGCAGCGCTGCCTTCGACCCCTTCGACGATGAAGCCGCGGTTGCGTCCCGCTTCCTTGCCCTTGTAAAGGGCGCGGTCGGCCAGCGCGATCGCCTGTTCCCAGCCGAAGGCTTCACCGGAACCGAGCCGTAGCGAGACCGCTCCGGCGGTGGCGCTGACCTGCAGCACGGTACCGTCTTCCAGCACCACCGGCGCGCTGGCGATGGCGTTCAGGATGCGCTGCACCAGCAGCGGGCGCCGGTCCTCGCTCACGCCCTGCGAATACACCAGGAATTCCTCGCCGCCCCAGCGCAGCACCATGTCCGATCCGCGCACCACCTCGTTCAGGCGGCGGCCCACCTCGACCAGCACCACGTCGCCGGCGGCGTGGCCATGCTGGTCGTTGATGCGCTTGAAGTGGTCGATGTCGAGCAGGGTGAAGCAATCGTTGGAGGCCGCCTCGCTGGCGCGCATCCGGTCGACGAAGGAGCGCCGGTTGAACAGGCCGGTGAGGGGATCGTGGGCGGAGCTGTGCGCCAGCTCGGCGTTCAGTTCGGCCAGGCGGCGGCTGGTCGCCTGCGACTTCCGGTACAGCATGGACACGAATCCGAGCAGCACCAGCGCCAGTAGCGCCCCGAGCGAGGCCAGCGCCAGGCGCAGGTTGCGGTTGTGGAGTTCGGCGTCCTTGACCGCGTTTTCCTGGCGCAGGCGCTCGATCTGGGCGGCGCGCTCCTTGGCGTTGAACTGCTCCTGCAGGGCGGCGAAGGCCTTGTTGCGGCGTTCGACCGCCAGGGTTTCCTGGATCTGCTCGCGCTCGCGCACCGTCTGCAAGGCCTGCTTGTGCAGGCCGGCCTTTTCCTGTGCCTCGCTCTTTTCGGCCAGGATGTTCGAGACGGCCAGCATGGCGCCGGCCTTGCGCAGTTCCTGCGCGGTGCGGTCGATGTACACCGAGCCTTCGGCATGCCGGCCCTGGCCATACAAGGCGAAGCCCAGGTTGGCATTCACCATCTGGATGATGCTCTGGTCCGTCACCTCCTCGGACAGCGCGACCGCCGTGCGGGCGGTACGCTCGGCCTCGACGTAGCGCTGGGCCTTGAGCCAGGCGTCGGATTGGTTGCCCAGCACGTTCGCTTCGATCCAGCGCAGCTCGTACCTGCGCGCCAGCACCAGCGCGCGCTCGAAAGCGGCATGGGCCTGCGGCAGCTGGCGCAGCGAGACGTAGGCACGCCCGTCCATGAAATGCATCAGGGCCTCGACCCGCGGCGGGATCGCATCCGCCTGGCCCTCGCGGCCGCTGCGCGCTTCGCGATAGGCGCGGGTGGTCTCGAGCGCCTTGACGGCGTTGTCGCTGTTGACGTACAGGCGCGCCAGCGCCAGCCTGATGTCGGCCTCGCGCGGCCCCCACAGTTCGGATTGGCCCTGTACCAGTTCCAGCGCGCGCAGGTAGTGGCGCAGCGCACGGTCGTGCTGGCCCGTCGTGTTGTAGATCGCCCCGTAGGCCACCTCCGCATGGGCCTCGAACTCCTTGCTGCGCAGTGCGCGGTAGCGGGCATTCAGGGTTTCCAGCAGGGCCATCGCGGCGGCCGGGTCATTGTCGTTGAGGCGCTTGTGGACGCGCCCGAGGCTGCCCAGCGCCACGTGCAGGGCGTCGCCGGCGCCGCCGGCGAGGGCAATGATGCGCTCGTCAACCGCATACGCTTCGCTCAACTGCCCGGCATCGCTGTGGATGCGGCGCAGCAGGCGCAGGTAGCCGAGATGCACGGCATAGGGCGCCCCCTTGGTGAAGGCGGGCGCCTCGGCCAGCAGCAGGCTGCGGGCTTCCGGAATGCTGCGCTCGGCCACCTGGGCCAGGGCGCGCAGGCGCACTTCCGGCGCGGCCGGACCTGCGGCCTGTGCCACGGGCGCAGCGGCGCAGGCCAACGCCAGCAGCAGGGACGGCAGGCTCCGGCGCCACGCACGCATCGCCGGTCGGGATGCCAGTGGGATCGTCATCGTGTTCGGCAGCGGCAAAGGATGTCGGCGGGAAGGGCGAGCGGCGGGAGGCCGGGCGGCTCGACGCCGCTGGATGCGGCGACAGGACGATTATGTTCTGTTGATTTGTGGAAATCAAGTGAGCAAAACCGCGCACGACGTATACACAACGGCCGTCGGTTTTTTGCTTGAAATAAAAGAATTATTCGCTTTTCATCACTTTACTTTGATTCCCAACAACAATCTGGTGATAATGGCGGGTCTGCAGATTTAGGCAGCAGCAGATGCGGCGACAGTCGGTTCACGCGTCAGGCATCCGGCCCTACCGGACGGATGGACAGAGCGCTACCGCAGGCATACAGTGCAGCGGCAAACACAAGACGCGGAACCCTACTATTTTTTGATTGGAGAACAAGCAGTGAGTCTTTTCAGAACTAAAAATCTTGACACGATGGTTGCCGCGGCCCAGAAGCCCGGCGGCCTCAAGAAAGTGCTCGGTCCCTTCGACCTCGTCCTGATGGGCATCGGCGCCATCATCGGCACCGGCATCTTCGTGCTGACCGGTACCGGTGCCGTGACCGCGGGCCCGGCCCTGACGCTCTCCTTCATCGTCGCCGCGCTGGCCTGCGGCTTCGCCGCGCTGTGCTATGCCGAATTCGCCTCGAGCGTACCGGTGGCCGGCTCGATCTACACCTACAGCTACTTCACCCTGGGCGAAATCGTCGCCTGGATGATCGGCTGGGACCTGCTGCTCGAATACGGCCTCGCCACCTCGACCGTCGCGGTAGGCTGGTCGGGCTACTTCCAGTCGCTGCTCAAGGGCATCGGCATCGTGCTGCCGGAGGCGCTGCGCGCCGCACCGGGCGCACAGCCGGGCGTGGACACCCTGATCAACCTGCCGGCCTTCCTGATCATGATCTTCCTGACCTGGATCCTGTCGATGGGCGTGCGTGAATCGGCGCGCGTGAACAACGTCATGGTGATCATCAAGACCGGCGTCGTGATCCTGTTCATCGTGGTCGGCGTCAACTACGTCAAGCCGGAAAACTGGCAGCCTTTCATGCCTTTCGGCTTCGGCAGCGTGATGAGCGCCGCCGCGCTGGTGTTCTTCGCCTTCATCGGCTTCGACGCCGTCACCTCGGCCGCCGAGGAAGTCAAGAACCCGTCCAAGGACCTGCCGATCGGCATCATCGGTTCGCTGGCCGTCTGCACCGTGCTGTACGTGATCGTCGCCGCCATCATGACCGGCATCGTCCCGTTCATGAACTTCAAGGGCGTCGACCACCCGGTCTCGCTGGCCCTGCAGTACGCGGGCCAGGACTGGGTCGCCGGCTTCGTCGACCTGGCCGCGATCCTGGGCATGAGCACCGTGATGCTGGTGATGGCCTACGGCCAGACCCGCATCCTGTTCGCCATGTCGCGCGACGGCCTGCTGCCGGCCAAGCTGTCGGAAGTGCATCCGAAATACGGCACCCCGTACTTCGCCACCTGGATGGTCGGCATCGTGTTCGGCCTGATCGCCGCCGTGGTCCCGCTCGACGTGCTGGCCGAACTGGTCAACATCGGCACCCTGGCCGCGTTCTCGCTGGTCTCGCTGGCCGTGATCATCCTGCGCAAGAAGCGTCCGGAACTGCACCGCGCCTTCCGCTGCCCGGGCGTGCCGGTGGTCCCGGCCCTGGCCATCATCTTCTGCCTGGCCCTGATGTCCTTCCTGAGCTGGCATACCTGGGTGGCCTTCGTGGTCTGGCTGCTGATCGGCCTGGCGGTCTACTTCCTGTACGCCCGCCAGCGCTCGCTGCTCAACACGCAGCAGTAAGCGCCCGGTAGCATTGCCCTGGAGACGCCCGGCACCGTAAGGTGGCCGGGCGTTTTTCTTGCCAGCGTGCTAAGCTAGCCCGGACGCCGGCCCATTCCGGGCCGCGGTTTTCACGGAGACCGGATCCATGAGCGCCATCGTGCTGGGCAAGGGCGACGCCCTCCTGATCGTCGACCTGCAGAACGACTTCCTTCCCGGCGGCGCCCTGGCGGTGCCGCGCGGCGACCTCGTCATCGAACCCATCAATGCCCTCATCGACCTCTACCACGGACGCGGCTTGCCCATCTACGCCTCGCGTGACTGGCATCCGGATGCGCATTGCTCGTTCACGGCCCAGGGCGGCCCGTGGCCGCCGCATTGCGTGGCCGGGTCCGAGGGCGCGCTGTTCAGCGAAGCCTTGCGCCTGCCCGAGGAAGCGATCGTGATCTCCAAGGCACTCACCGCGGCCGAGGATGCGTATTCGGCCTTCAGCGGCACCGGCCTGGGACGCAGCATGCTGGCCGACGGCGTCACCCGGCTGGCGGTATGCGGCCTGGCCACCGACTATTGCGTGCTCAACACGGTGCTCGACGGGATCGCGGCCGGCTTCGAGGTGCTGCTCGTGCTGGAAGCCACGCGCGCGGTCGAAGTCGCGCCCGGCGACGGCGACCGGGCCCTGGCGCGCATGCTGGCCAAGGGCGCGCTGCCGGTCAGGCTGTCCGCCGGCCAGCTGGTCGCGGACGCCCAGCTCGGCGCGCCGCTGTAGCAGGCAATCGGAGGACATTCAATGGCAACGGTCGGCGACTTCCTGCTCGAACGCCTGCACCAGTGGGGTGTGCGGCGTGTCTTTGGCTATCCCGGGGACGGCATCAACGGCATCATGGGCGCCTTCGGACGCCAGCAGGCCGTCGAATTCATCCAGACCCGGCACGAAGAGATGGCGGCCTTCATGGCCTGCGGCCACGCCAAGTTCACTGGCGAGGTCGGGGTCTGCCTGGCCACCTCCGGTCCGGGCGCGATCCACCTGCTCAACGGCCTGTACGACGCCAAGCTCGATCACCAGCCGGTGGTGGCCATCGTCGGCCAGCAGAAGCGCAGCGCGCTCGGCGCCAGCTACCAGCAGGAGGTCGACCTGCTGTCCCTGTTCAAGGATGTCGCCGGCGACTACGTGCAGATGGCGGCATCCAGCGAGCAGCTGCGCCACCTGGTCGACCGGGCGGTGCGCATCGCGCTCAGCGAGCGCTGCGTCACCTGCATCATCCTGCCGAGCGACCTGCAGGACGAAGACGCGGTGCCGCTGCCGCCGCGCGAGCATGGCTACACCTTCAGCGGCGTCGGCGTCGCCAGCAGGGCGCTGGTCCCGCCCGAGGAGGCGCTGCGCGCCGCCGCGGCGATCCTGAATGCGGGGAGCAGGGTGGCGATCCTGGCCGGGGCCGGGGCGCAGGGCGCGCACCGGGAACTGGCCGAGGTGGCCGAGCTGCTGGGCGCGGGCGTGGCCAAGGCGCTGCTGGGCAAGGCCGTGCTGGACGACGGCTTGCCCTTCGTGACCGGATCGGTCGGTATCCTCGGCACCCGGGCCAGCAAGGACATGCTGCAGGACTGCGACACCCTGCTGATGGTCGGTTCGAGCTTCCCCTACGCCGAGTTCCTGCCGCCGGAAGGGCAGGCGCGCGGGGTGCAGATCGACATCGACGGACGCATGCTGGGCCTGCGCTATCCGATGGAAGCAAACCTGCAAGGGGACGCCGGGGCCACCCTGCGCGCCCTGATTCCCTTCCTGGAGCGCAAGCAGGAGCGCGGCTGGCGTGCACGGATCGAAGACGACAGCGCCGCCAGCCGGCGCCTGCTCGCCGCGAAGGCGATGGAGCCGGCCGAGCCGGTGAATCCGCAACGGGTCTTCACCGAGCTGTCGCCGCGCCTGCCGGAGGACGTCATCATCGCGGGCGACTCCGGCTCGGTGGCGGCCTGGTACGCGCTGCACCTGCAGCTGCGTCCGGGCATGCTGGCCTCGCTGTCCGGCACCCTGGCGACCATGGGCTCGGCCGTGCCCTATGCGCTGGCGGCCAAGCTTGCCCATCCGGGGCGGCCGGTGATCGCCCTGGCCGGCGACGGCGCCATGCAGATGAACGGCATCAACGCCCTGATGTCGATCGCCTGGCACCGCGAACGCTGGACCGATCCGCGCTTCGTGATAATGGTGCTGAACAACCGCGACCTCAATTTCGTCACCTGGGAACAGCGCGGCATGCAGGGCCAGCCCAAGTACGAGCCTTCCCAGCGGCTGCCTGATTTTTCCTATGCGGCTTATGCGCAGATGCTGGGGCTGGACGGGCGGCGGGTCGCGGACCCCGAGGAGCTGGGCGCCGCCTGGGACCAGGCATTTGCCAGCGACCGGCCCTTCGTGCTGGAAGTCGTGGTGGACCCGAACATTCCGCCCTTGCCGCCGCACATGGTCGAACAGCAGCAGGAGCAGTATGCGCAGGCCATCGCCAAGGGCGACCCCGAGGCGGAGGATGTCAGGCGGGGCGCCGACGCCCAATCGGAATCTTGAGCATATGGCAAGAAGTTTGCTGTCCGGTGATGGTTCTTTTGTAATCCCTTTCTTACATCCTCACAGCGCCGCTACCGATTTTGTGTACATGGACCAGCCCGGATAATGTTGCCACCGTCCTAAGACACAAAAAAGAATCCGAGACCATGAATTCGATGCTGTTAGCTGAGACCACGAAGCTTGCGGCGCCAGGCGTTTCCGCCACCCGGGAACGCGCGAAGCGCCTGTACTTTTCGCTGTACGAGAACGCGCGCGCGCATCAGGACGAGGCGCGCGCCTATGTCGCCGACCAGATCGCCGCCGTGCGGGCGCTGCCGAGCGACCTGCCCGCCACGCTGGCAGCGCTGCCGGCCTGGGTCGAGGAACGCACGGGTGCCGTCGGCGCCCAGTACCGCGACTACCTGGCCGCGCGCAAGAACGGCGCGCCGCGCCGCTATTTTTCCTGCCGCGCGCACGCGCTCTACTTCATCAAGGCGGTCGCGCCGACCAAGCTGGTCGACGGCGCCTGGCTGTATGGCCTGCTGAAGCACTGGGACAACCCGGCCTACCACGAGCTGATCAAGACCTACCTCGAGGAACTGGGCGAGGGTGCGCCGAGCAAGAACCACGTCACGATCTACCGCAAGCTGCTGGCCACGCACGGCTGCGAGGGCTGGGAGCATCTCGACGAAGAACACTTCGTGCAGGGCGCGATCCAGCTCGCGCTCGGCCACAACACCGGACACTTCCTGCCCGAAGTCATCGGCTACAACCTGGGCTACGAGCAGCTGCCGCTACACCTGCTGATCACCTCGTACGAGCTGAACGAGTTCGGCATCGATCCGTATTACTTCACCCTGCACGTCACGGTCGACAATGCGGCCAGCGGCCATGCCCAGAAGGCGGTGCAGGCCCTGAAGAACCTGATGCCGCGCGTGGGCGACGCCGACGCCTTCTACCGCCGCGTGCTCGACGGCTACCGCCTGAACGACATCGGCGCCAGCACCACCTCGTGCATCGCCGGCTTCGACCTGCAGGCCGAGCTGGTCGGCATCCTGGCGTCCAAGAGCAGCGTCGGCAAGAACATGCACTCGGATTACTGCCGCGTCGCCGGCCGCTCGGTCAACGACTGGCTGGGTGATCCGGCCCGCATCCCCGACTTCCTGGGGGCGCTGGAGCAGGCCGGCTGGATCAAGCGCGGCGAAGACGTCGAGCACAGCCGATTCTGGCGCCTGGTGCATGGCGAAAAGGCCGAGATGTTCGGTGTCTTCAACGCCTATGAGCAGCAGGTGCTGCGCGACTGGATCATGTCGACCCCGGACGGCAAACGCGCGGAAGGACAACGCTCGCTGACCTGGCGCGCCCGCCAGCGCACCCTGGACAACCTGGGCCAGCATGCGGACCGCAGCGCCGATTTCCCGGAACGCGGCCTGATCCGCCGCCACCCGCGCCTGGAAGCGCCGGACAACGAACTCCGGCTGCTTGAAGAACAGGTGGCCGCGGCCGCCGGCAAACAGGACGCGATGGAACTGCTGGGCGGCCTGATGGCGCCCGAGATCCACCACACGGCGGTGGGCCTGATGGCCACCCGCATGTACACGCGGCTGTTCGACGCCTGAATCGCCGCAACCAGCCAGCTCTTCTGCCATAACGATTACAAGGATCTATTCGTGCAAATCCTGGAACAACGCTTCCTGCGTGGACCGAACGTCCACGCCGATTCACCCTGCCTGCTGAGCGTGATCGACCTGCAGGAGCTGTACGGTCTCTCCTCGAAAGACATCCCCGGCTTCAATGACGCATTGCTGGCCGCGCTGCCTTCGCTGGCCGGCCAGGTGCTGCCGATCGGCGCCCGCGGTGGCTTCGCCCAGCGCCTGCGCGAAGGCACCTATCTCGGCCGCGTGATCGAGCAGGTCACGCTCGACCTCCAGACCCAGGCCGGGGCGCCCGCCAGCTATGGGCGCACGCGCCCGGTCGCCGGCCGCCCCGGGGTGTTCCGCATCGTCTGCGCCTACCAGGCGGAAAAGCTGGTGCAGCCGGCCTTCCAGCTGGCCGTGGACCTGGTCACGGCCCTGGGAAATGAAGAAGAGTTCGAGCTGGGGCCGCGCCTGGAGGAACTGCGCTCGATCGTCGCCCGCCACGCGATCGGCACCAGTACCGCGGCGGTGCTGGCGGCCGCCCATGAGCGCGGCATCCCGACCCAGCGCATCACCGAGGACGCCAATTTGTTCCTGCTGGGCTGGGGCGTGAAGCAGAAGCGCCTGCAGGCCACCACCACCGGCGACACCAGCTTCATCGCGGTGAAGATCGCCAGCGACAAGCAGCTGACCAAGGCCCTGCTCAAGGAAGCCGGTGTGCCGGTGCCGGAAGGTTCGGTGGTCACCGATGTGGAGGACGCCCAGCGCGCGGCCAGGCGCCTGAAGGCGCCGGTGACGCTCAAGCCGCTCGACGGCAACCAGGGCAAGGGCGTGACCGTCGATTGCCGCGACGACGAACAGGTCGCGCGCGCCTTCGAGTTCGCGCGCCAGTACGGCCGCCGCATCATCGTCGAACGCTATGTCGAAGGCTGCGACTACCGCGTGCTGGTGGCCGGCGGCCAGGTGGCGGCGGCCGCGATGCGGCGCCCGGCCCATGTGGTGGGCGACGGCGTGGCCAGCATCCGCACCCTGGTCGAGCGCGAGAACCGGAACCCGGCGCGCGGCGCCGGCCACACCAACATCCTGACCCAGATCGCGCTCGACGAGCATGCGCGCGATGTGCTGGCCAAGCAGGGCTACGATTTTGACAGCGTGCTGCCGGTGGGCGTGACGGCCGAACTGCGCGGCAATGCCAACCTGTCCACCGGCGGCACCGCCGAGGACGTGACCGACCTGCTGCCCGAATCGACCCGCCTGCTGTGCGTGCGTGCGGCCGCCAAGATCGGCCTCGACGTGGCCGGCATCGACATCGTCTGCCGCGACATCGCGCTGCCGCTCGACGCCCAGCGCGGCGCCGTCATCGAAGTCAATGCGGCGCCCGGCATCCGCATGCACCAGTACCCGAGCGCCGGCCAGCCGCGCGACGCCGGCGACGCCATCGTGCAGGGCTTGATGGGCGATTCGGACGGGCGCATCCCGACCGTCGCGGTGACCGGCACCAACGGCAAGACCACCACCACGCTGCTGATCGCGCACACCGTGCGCCTGGCCGGCAAGGTGGCCGGCGTGACCACCACCGAGGGCGTCTTCATCGACGGCAAGCAGGTGGCCAAGGGCGACTGCACCGGCTACTGGTCGGCGCGCACCGTGCTCGGTTCTCCCGACGTCGAATTCGCGGTGCTGGAAACGGCGCGCGGCGGCATCCTCAAGCGCGGCCTGGCGTTTGATCGCTGCGACGTCGGCGTGGTGCTGAACATCGCGGCCGACCACCTCGGCCTGGACGGCGTCGACACGGTGGAAGACCTGGCCCAGGTAAAGGCAGTGGTCGCTACCTCGGCGTCGAAGGCGGTGGTGCTCAACGCCGAAGATCCGTTGTGCGTGGCCATGGGCCGGCGTACCAAGCCGGAAGCCGAGATCGTGTACTTCTCGATGGACCCGGAGAACCCGGTCTTCCTGAACCACCTGGAAGAGGGCGGGCGCGGCGTCTACCTGCAGGACAATGCGGTGGTGGTCGCCGACGGCAACCTGCACCAGGAGCTGCTGCGGGTGGAAAGCATGCCGGTGGCCTTCGAAGGCCGTGCGCGCTTCAACATTGCCAACAGCCTGGCGGCGACCGCAGCCCTGATGGCCTCCGGCTTCAGCAACATGCAGATCGCCACCGGCCTGTCCACCTTCGTATCGAACGGCCGCAACAACCCGCTGCGCACGAACATGTTCGATATTCGCGGCGTGACCGTGATCGTCGACTACGCGCACAACCCGGCGGCCTACAAGGCGATGGCCGAGATGGCGCGCGCCCTGCTGCCGGGGCAGCTGGTGGGGATCGTCACCGCCCCGGGCGACCGCCGCGACGAAGACCTGCGCGAGGTCGGGCGGGTGTGCGGCGCCCGCTTCGACGAGCTGGTGGTCTACGAATCCCAGAGCCGCGGCCGCGAAGTGGGCGAGGCGGTCGACCTGATCCTGGACGGTGCGGAGGAAGCGGCCGGCATGAGCGACACCCTGCACCGCGTGATCGAGGTCGGCGAGGCGATCCGCTACGGCCTGGAGCTGTGCCGGCCGGGCGACGTGCTGGTGTTCGCCTGCGGCTCCTCGCTGCAGGTATTCGTGGATGCGCTGCGGGTCAACGATCCGGAGAGTGCGGACCTGGTGGCGGCGCAGGTGTAAAGCTGCGCCAGGACGACGGAAGCGGCCTGCGGGCCGCTTTTTTACTTAACAGATCAGAAGAAGAACTGCAGCGCCAGCGTAAACACGTTCGGCTTCAGGGCGCTCGGCTTTTCCAGCGGCAGGCGCTCATACTCGGCCGTGATGGCGGCATTCGGCGTGATCGAATACTGCAGGCCGAAAGCGCCGTAGGCACCGGTCTCGTTCTTCCTGCCGAGCGCCGCGGGCGCGGGCGGAGGCAGGGCGGTGCGCCGGGTCTGGGCCACGCCCAGCTTGCCGTAGACGCTCAGTTTTTCCGTCAGTGGGATGCTCGGCTTGACGGCGATATACATGCCGTAGCCGTTCCTGAAATCGACGGCGCCGCCTTCGACCGCCAGCTGCTTGCCGAACTGGTAGCCGCCGAAGACCTTGGGGCTGGCCTTGGTGGCCGCGCCGACATAGTCGACCCCGGACACGCCGACGCCGGCATAGGCCTGCGGCGCGCTGCGCACCGGTTCGGCACAGGCGGCGCCCGCGGCGACCATGCCTGCCAGGAGAACGGCGAAGACTTTCTGCATACCTTTTCCTTCCGATGTTCGAGCCGGTCCGCTGTCGTGAGGAGCGGGCCGGGTTACGGATGAGCAAGGTAACAGTAGAGCAGTGGCATGAAAATGCCAAATTGTAACGAAATGCAAAAGATGCACTGATTACTACCCGCTTGCTCATCCGTTTAAGGAAGGCTTAAGGGAAAACGCCTCGATCAGATCGCAGCGGTTTCGATCCGGCGCGCCAGTTCCGGCTTGTCCGGACGCAGTGCATCGGTCAGTTCCGACAGCGTGGTACCGCAGCCGAACACCAGCACGTCGCCCGGTTGGCACAGCGACAGGCCGTGGCGGATCGCGCTGTGCGAGGGCAGGACCACGCTCAGCGACTCGTCCGCCAGCTTGCCGATCTTCGCGCCGCGCACCAGCAGCGCTGCGGTCTCGCCGTCCGGGCGGCCGCGGTTTTCGGTCTCGTAGACCACCAGGTCGTCGAAGCCGGCGGCGCAGGTGCGGCCGATGTCGATCAGGTCGGCGTCGCGGCGGTCGCCGGGTGCGGCCACCACGCCGACCAGGCGACCGGCCGTCATTGCGCGGGCGCTCTCGGCCAGCGCGGCATAGGCGGCGCAGTTGTGGGCGTAGTCGACGATCACGGTCACGCCGTCGACGTCGAACAGGTTCGAGCGCATCGGGTTGTGCTTGGCGTCGGACACGAAGCTGCGCAGGCCGTCCGCGATCTCCTGGTTGCCGAAACCGTTGGCGGTCAGGGCGGCGGCCGCCGCCAGGGCATTGGCGATGTTGTAGCGCGCGGCGCCGCCCAGCGAGACCGGCATCTGGCGCGCATCGACCAGGGCTTCGTGGCGCGCGCCGTTGGCCAGCACCAGGGTCTGGTCCTGCAGGTAGACGGCACGGCCGCCGTTCTCCAGGTGGCGCAGCAGCACGGTGTTTTCGGGATCGAGCGAGAAGTAGATCACTTCCACGCCGTCGCGCAAGGCGTGCGCCATCGCCACGCAGTAGTCGTCGTCGGCATTCAGCACCACGGCGCGCGAGGCGCGCCGCGCCACCACCGCCTTGACCCTGGCCAGGTCGTCGAGGGTGTCGACGCCGTCCAGCCCCAGGTGGTCGCTGGAGACGTTTAGCACCACCGACACGTCGACCCGGTCGTAGGCCAGGCCGCGCTTGAGGATGCCGCCGCGCGCCGTTTCCAGCACCGCAAAATCGACGCCCGGATCCGACAGGATGCTGCGCGCCGAATGGTAGCCGGTGCAGTCGCCCTTCCTGGTGGGCTTGCCGTCCACGTACACGCCTTCGGTGGTGGTGACGCCGGTGCGCAGGCCGGCCTGGCGCACCGCATGGGCGATCAGCAGCGAGGTCGTGGTCTTGCCGTTGGTACCCGTGACTGCGACGGTCGGGATGCGTCCGTCGCAATCGCCGAACAGCGCGTCGACGATGGCCGCGCCGGCGTCGCGTGGGGTGCCGCGGCTCGGGTACTGGTGCATGCGGATGCCGGGTGCGGCATTGACCTCGATGATGCCGCCGCGCTGCTCGCGCAGGGGCTTGGCGATGTCCTGGCAGACGATGTCGATGCCGGCGATGTCGAGGCCGATGGTACGCGCGGCGCGGATGCAGATGTCGCGGGTCTCTTCCGGCAGCAGGTCGGTCACGTCCTCGGCGGTGCCGCCGGTGGACAGGTTGGCGTTGCCGCGCAGGTCGGCCGTCACGCCGGCGGCGAGCACGGTGTCGAAGCCGTAGCCCTGCTTGGCCAGGGTCTCGGCGGCCAGCGCGTCCATCGGGATCTTCGTCAGGATGTTGGTGTGGCCTTCGCCACGCGCCGGGTTGCGGTTCTCGATCTCGACCAGCTCGCGGATGCTCGAGCGGCCGTCGCCGCTGACGCAGGGCGGGCGGCGCCAGGAGGCGGCGGCGACCTTGCGGCCGGTGACCAGCACGCGGTAGTCGCGGCCCTGCAGGTGCTCTTCGACAATGACCTTGCGGCCGTACTTGCGCGCATGGGCGAAGGCGCGCGCGACCTCTTCCGGCGTGCTGCAGTTGGTGGTGACGCCCTTGCCCTGGTTGCCGTCGAGCGGCTTGACGGTGGCCGGGCCGGACAGGCGGCGCGCGGCGCGCAGCGCGTCTTCCTCGCTGGAGACGGTGGCGCCGGGCGGGACCGGCACGCCGGCCACTTCCAGCAGCGCCTTGGTCAATTGCTTGTCGCTGGCGATGCCGACCGCGATCGAATTGGTGGCGCCCGTGATGGTGGCCTGCAGGCGCTTCTGGCGGCTGCCCCAGCCCAGCTGGAACAGGTTGGCCTCATCGGTCAGGCGCAGCGCCGGGATGCCGCGCCGCTGCGCGGCCTGCACCACGGCGTTGGTGCTGGTGCCGATGGCATGGTCTTCGGCGGTCTCGCGCAAGGCCTTCAGCGCCGCGTCGAGGTCAAATGGACGGTTTTCGGCAAGGGCCTGGACCAGGTCGATGGCGACGCGCAGGGCCGCCTGGGCCACTTGCTCGCTTGCATAACCGCACACCACGCGGCGTGCGCGCGGCTGGCCCCCGATTGCCAGGGTCGCGCCAAAGCTCCCCGCGGCACCGGCCAGGCGCTGGAGTTCCATCACGACCGGTTCCAGCGCCTCGACCACCAGGGCGTCGTCGGCCAGGCGCACGGCGGCGTCCGGCGGCAGCTCCGGGAGCAGGGCGAACAGGCGGGCGGCGAAGCCGGCGCACTTGCCGGATTCGTTGGCGGCGCCATCGTCGATCACGGCCATCAGGCAGGGGCTGTCGGCATACAGGTTGGGGCCGCGCAGCAGGCGTTTTTCCTTGATCTTCATGAAATCGGGTTCCGTTTAGTGACGTTTTCCAAAAAATCGAGCAGGGGTGGGGGCAGGCCTTGTCCGGGCGCCGTCGGCCCGCTGGGTAACTGGTAGCTGCTGCCGGCCGGGAGCAGGTGCAGGCGCACGTCGATCAGTTCCGGCGTGTCGCGGTCCTTGATGTCGGCCACGTTGGTGATCATGGTGCGGCCGTCCACGATGGTGACGGCGCCCTGGCCCAGCACTTCGATCCCGCGGCCGAGTTCGACCACCAGCGCGGTGTCTTCATCGATGCCGATGCCCTGCAGGTAGGGGTTCTGGGCCACCACGCTGAGCAGGCGCGAAAGGCGCTGGCGTTCCGAGAAGTGCTGGTCGATGACCACCCGGTGCAGGAAGCCCAGCCCGGCGCCCAGGCTTACCGAGCCTTTCTCGGGCAGGATCTCGGCCCGGCCCTGGGCCAGCATGTGGCCGGACATGGCCGAGGCCCCGGCGCTGGTGCCGCCGATGGTGGCGCCGCGTACTTTCAGTGCGACGTGCATCGCGGCGTCCAGGGCGCTGCCGCCGATCAGGGCCAGCAGGCGTTTCTGGTCCCCGCCGGTCATGAAGATGCCGGTGGCTGCGTCGACCTGGCGCACGAATTCCTCGCTGTTGGCCTGCTGGCGGGTGGTCACCTCGAGGTGGCTGCGGGCCTCGACGCCGAGGTTGCCGAAGGCGTCGTCGTACATGCTCCACATCTCGTCGGCGATGGTGCTGGCGGCGGTGATCACGACAATGTTGGCGTCGGCGCCGCCCGACAGTTCGACGAAGCGCGTCAGGATCTCCATTTCGCGCTTGCGGTCTTCATGGCCGCCGATGATCACGAGGTGGCCATTCTTCTTGTGTTCCTGGTCGCTCATCGCTGGGTCATCTTCGAATAGGGCATGCCCTGGTTGCAATAGGCGCCGGCTTCGGTACGGGTCACGCCGATCAGGCCGATGTCCACTTCCTTGTCGAACAGTTCGACGCCGCGCTTGAGCGCTTCCTCGAGCGCCATGCCGTGTTCGACCCAGCCGTAGACGGTGCGCGCCAGCAGGTGGCGCACGATGTGCTCGCCGATACCGGTGGCGGCGATCGCCCCCAGCGGACCGGCATAGAATCCGCTGCCGATGATCGGGCTGTCGCCCACGCGCCCCAGCAGGCAGGGCGCCGAGCCGCCGGTCGAGCAGGCGACGGCAAAGTGGCCGTCCGGGCCGCGCACCACGGCGCCGACGGTGTCGCAGGCGCTCGACTTGGGCAGCTGCAGCGGCGTCTTGTAATTCCAGAAGCGCTCGAACAGGCGGTTGTCGATGCCCGGCATCAGCGGCACCGAGCCGGCCAGTTCCTGCATCAGCTTGCGGTGGTCGGAGCGCTGGCGTTCCGAGACCGGCGCGCCGCCCGGCATGCCGAGCGAACGCGCGAAGCGCTGCGCGCCTTCGCCGGCCAACATCACGTGGGGCGTGTCGGCGATGGCGCGCGCCAGCTTCACGGGATTCTTCACGTCGCGCACGCAGGCCACGGCGCCGAGGCGGCCGCGGGTGTCCATGATCGAGGCATCCATTTCGATGGTGGCGCCGTCCAGGCCCAGCGTCGAACCGCTGCCGGCGTTGAAGCGGCCGTCGTCCTCGAGCGCGGTGACGGCGATGATGGCGGCGTCGAGCGCGTCGCCGTTGACTTCGAGCTGCGCCAGTGCGCGGCGCGCGGCCAGCACGCAACCGTCCTCGTGTTCCAGCGGTGCGCCTGCGCCGCCGTGGACGACGACTGCGCCGGCCTGTTGGGGTGTGCTCATGTGGTCCCTGATCCTTGTTATTGTGCGTTGCAAGATGCGCAGACTTATTGTCACGCAGTCAAGATCAGCATTATCCGCAAGGGCAGGCCCGCACCAAATCGGTACAGTTGCCGTGCTTGTGTAAGAAGTAACTTACAGGGAACGCCCCGGCGGGGCGTAAAGAAGTGAGGCGCCGCGCAGGGCGCTGCGCAGCGCGCGGACGAGTTCGAGGCGTCCCGAGGGTGTCAGAAAACGCCCAATCTCGACACGCACGCCGCGCGCCTCGATCACCACCAGTGTGCGGATGCCGGCATCCGGCAGGTCGACACGGGCATGGCCGGGATCGAGCCTGACCTGCGAGCGGCGGGCGCCGTCCGCGGTTTCGACCAGCAGGCCGCCGCCGTCCAGCAGGACGCGTTCGTGGTCGAGCGCATGGCGGCAGTAGTGGAGCAGGGCGGCGCCCACCGCCGCGGTTTCGAGCAGGGCAAAGGCGAGCACCATCCAGGCGCCGCGCAGGGTGAAGACCAGGGCGATGCCCAAGGTGGCCGCGCACAGCAGGGCATACACCAGCAGTGCCTGGCGCGGCGTCATCGAACAGTTGCGCTTCATCAGCCATTCGGCCGGCTGGTCGTCCATGGTGGTCACGGTGGGCTGTCAATACGGGTGTGTACCAGTTTGCCACAGCCCGGAAAAAGGCAACGCCCGGGCGGGCCGGACGGGGCGCTTATCTGTTACCATATCGGCCCCCGACACGTCCCCTCCTACGAAAAACTTCCTATGGCGCTCGCATGCGGCCTTGATTTCGGCACCTCCAATTCCACCGTCGGCTGGCTGCCCGGCGGCAGCTTCCAACCCGGCGCCAGTGCCTTGCTGTCCCTGGAAGACGGCAAGGCGACCCTGCCTTCGGTCGTGTTCTTCAATGCCGACGACGAAGAGGTGAGCTATGGCCGCGCCGCGCTGGCCGACTACCTGGAGGGCTATGAGGGCCGCCTGATGCGCTCCCTGAAAAGCCTGCTCGGCACCAGCCTGATCGACGGCCAGACCGAGGTGGCGGGACGGGCGCTGCCTTTCAAGGCCCTGCTGGGCCAGTTCATTGGCGAGGTCAAGCGCCGCGCCGAACGCCAGGCCGGCCGCGACTTCGGCAGCGCGGTGTTCGGGCGCCCGGTGTTCTTCATCGACGACGACGGCGAAGCCGACCGCCGCGCCCAGGACACCCTGGAAGAGGTGGCCAGGTCCTGCGGCTTCCGCGAGATCGCCTTCCAGTACGAACCGATCGCCGCCGCCTTCGATTACGAATCCCGGATCGACCGCGAGGAACTGGTCCTGATCGCCGACATCGGCGGCGGCACCTCGGACTTCTCCCTGGTGCGCCTCGGTCCCGAGCGCAGCAGGCGCCCCGAGCGGCGCGACGACATCCTGGCCAACGGCGGCGTGCACATCGGCGGCACCGACTTCGACAAGTACCTGAGCCTGGCCAGCGTGATGCCGCTGCTCGGCTACGGCACGTCCATGCTGTCCGGCGCCGCCATCCCGTCGAGCTACTACTTCAACCTGGCCACCTGGCACACCATCAACCAGGCCTACACGCGCAAGAGCATCGCCCAGCTGGCCGACCTGGTGCGTGACGCCGCCGAGCCGGCCAAGCTGGTGCGCCTCCAGAAGCTGATCGACGAGCGCGCCGGCCACTGGCTGGCGATCCAGGTCGAGGCGGCCAAGATCGGCCTGTCGGGCAGCCCGACCGTGACGATGGAACTCGACCGGCTGGCGCCGCCCGAATCGCTGGAGGTGACGCGCGCCGGTTTCGAAGCCGCCATCGCGGGCCTGGTCGACAACGTCGGCGCCACCGTGACGCGCCTGTTCTCGGAAGCGGGCGTGGAAGCGGATGCCGTGGACACCGTGTTCTTCACCGGCGGATCGAGCGGCGTGTCGCTGCTGCGCGAACGCATCGCGGCCCTGGTGCCGCGCGCACGCAAGGTCGAGGGCGACCTGTTCGGCAGCATCGGCGCCGGCCTGGCCCTCGACGCGCTGCGCAAATTCGGCTAATTCATCAAGGACGAACCATGAGTGTGTTTGAACGCCCGATCGTGATGCTCGACTTCGAGACCACCGGCCTCTCGCCCGAGATGGGCGACCGCATCACCGAAGTGGCGGCGCTGCGCATCGTCGGCGGCGAGATCCGCGAGCGCTACGTCTCGCTGGTGAACTGCGGCGTGCGCATCCCGTCCTTCATCACCCAGCTGACCGGCATCACCCAGGAGATGGTCGATACGGCCCCGCCGAGCCAGGAGGTGGTGGCCGAGCTGCTCGATTTCATCGGCGGCGACATGCTGTCGGCCCACAACGCCAGCTTCGACGAGAAGTTCCTGAAGGCCGAGGGCTGGCGCATCGGCCGCCCGACCGGGCACTGCGGCCTGGTCTGCTCGCTGAAGCTGGCGCGCCGGCTGTTCCCGGGCCTGCCCAGCTACAAGCTGGGCAAGCTGTCGAGCCGCCTCGGCATCCAGTTCCGCGGCGCCGCCCACCGGGCCGAGGCCGACGCCGAAGTCGCCGCCCACGTGCTGCTGCATGCGGCGCGCCAGCTCGGCAGCACCCACGGCCTGGAGCAGGTCGCACCCGACCTGCTGGTGTCGGTCAACAAGCTGGCCGCGGCCAAGGTGCCGGTCTTCCTCGACAAATACGCCAGCCTGGAGCGCGAGCGCCGGGCCGCGCCCCGCATTCCGTCCTGATACCACGGCTTTGCACGCGTGTGGCGTCCCCACGATTGTGCGGACGCAAACCACGGGTGGGGCGCACTCCTTAAAATTTTAACAACGGCGGAAGCTTGTGTTCCGCCTTTGTCGAATGACGGCGAGGGCCGCAAGGGGGTAGGATGAATCGCCAGAACGCCGCCCGCGAGGGACACGAAGTCTTCCAGTGGTTCCTGCCCGCCGCCGAGCGCGGCGATGCCTACGCACAGTTCAACCTCGGCCTGCTGTACAAGCACGGCGAGGCCGTCGGGCGCGACGACGTGCGCGCCCTCGAATGGATGCAGCGCGCGGCCCGACAGGGCCTGGCGGTCGCCCAGAACCATCTCGGCGCCATGTACTGCAACGGCCGCGGCGCCCCGCGCAGCGACGACCTGGCCGCGCGCTGGTTCGGCCGTGCCGCCGCCCAGGGCGATCCCGCCGCCCAGCAGAACCTGGGCCAGCTCTACCGCAAGGGGCGCGGCGTGCCGCAGTCGCACGAAGTCGCCTTCGGCTGGTTCTACCGCGCCGCCGAGCAGGGCCTGGCCAGCGCCCAGAACCTGCTCGGCGAATGCTATCTGCAGGGGCTGGGCGCGCCGGTGAGCCACCCGCTCGCCATGGCCTGGTTTCGCAAGGCCGCGCGCCAGGGTCACGGTCCCGCCCAGCTCAACCTCGCCCTGATGTACCGCCGCGGCGACGGCGTCGAGGCCGACAACGCGCAGGCGGTCTGCTGGTTCCGCGAGGCTGCCGCCCAGGGCATCCCGGCGGCGCAGCGCTTCCTTGGCCAGGCCTATGCCAACGGCCAGGGCGTCCCCACCGATCCCGCCCGCGCCATCGCCTGGCTCGAGCGCGCCGCCATGCAGCACGATACCGAGGCCCAGTACGCGCTCGGCACCCTGCTGGCGGCCGGCCATGGTTCCGGCGACGACGAGCGCGCGCTCGAGTGGTTCCTGCGCGCGGCGGCGCGCGGGCATGCCCAGGCGCAGTACTGCGCCGGCGTCATGTACAGCACCGGCCGCGGCGGTGCGCGCGACCCGGCGCGCGCGCTCGACTGCTACCTGCGCGCGGCCGAGCAGGGCGCCGCCAACGCCCAGTTCAGCCTCGGGGTCATGTATGCCAGGGGCGACGGCGTGCCGCGCGACGAGGCCCGCGCCGCCGACTGGTACCGGCGCGCCGCCCAGCAGGGCGACGCCAGCGCCCAGAACAACCTCGGCGTCCTGTACGCCAACGGCCAGGGCGTAGCGCACGACGACACCCTCGCCACCTACTGGTACCGGCAGGCGGCCGAGCAGGGCCATGCGCTGGCCCAGTACAACCTGGGCGGCATGGTCAACAGCGGGCGCGGGGTCGAGCGCGATCCGCTGCGCGCCTATATGTGGATGCTGTTGGCGGCCGGCGCGGGCCAGGAAGGGCGGCGCCCGCGCGGCGGCGTGGCCGGGCGGCTGGGGGCGAGCGGCGGGCCGTGGGCGCGTGCGCTGGCCTCGCGCGTGCGTGCCGCCCGGCGCCAGCAGCAGGGGCAGGGCTGGCATCCCTGACCTGTCGGTATTGACAGGGCCAGGTGCGTATGCGAGCCCGACAATTCGCGCTATGATGGCCGTCGGCGCAAGCCGACCCCATGAATAACTCGAATGAGATCAACATGACCCTGAGACACGCGACGCTCGTCGTCCTGCTGGCGGCAGCCTTCGGCGCCAACACCGCGCTGGCACAAAGCTGCCCTGCAACCGCCCCTTCGCTGACCTACCCCTTATCGAAGAAGGTGGACCACACCGACAACTACCACGGCACCACCGTCGCCGACCCCTACCGCTGGCTCGAGGACGCGAACAGCGCCGAGACCAAGGAGTGGGTGACGGCCCAGAACAAGGTGACCCAGGCCTACCTGGCGCAGATCCCGCAGCGCGCGGCGATCCGCGAGCGCCTGACCAAGCTGTGGAACTACGAGCGCTACAGCGTGCCGGGCAAGGAAGGCGGCCGCTACTTCTATACCCGCAACGACGGCCTGCAGAACCAGTCGGTCCTGTTCACCCTGAAGAACCTGGGCGACAGCCCGCGCGTCCTGCTCGACCCGAACACCATGTCCGCTGACGGCACCGTCGCCCTGGCCGGCGCCGAAGTCAGCCCGGACGGCAAGCTGCTGGCCTACAGCACCGCCGCCTCGGGTTCGGACTGGAACGAGATCCGCGTGCGCGACATCGAGACCGGCAAGGACCTCGAAGACCACGTCAAGTTCGTGAAGTTCTCCAACACCGCCTGGACCAAGGATGGCAAGGGCTTCTTCTACAGCCGCTACGACGAGCCGAAGGAAGCGACCAAGCTGGCCGACGTCAACTACTTCCAGAAGCTGTACTACCACCGCATCGGTACCCCGCAAAGCGCCGATACCCTGGTGTACGACCGCCCCGACCAGAAGGAATGGGGCTTCGGCGGCAGCACCACCGACGACGGCCGCTACCTGGTCATCACCACCACCAAGGGCACCGCGCCGAAGTACCGCGTGTCGTACAAGGACCTGTCCAAGCCTGACTCGAAAGTCGTCGACCTGGTCGACAACTTCGACGCCGGCTACAGCTTCATCGACAACATCGGCAGCGTCTTCTACTTCAGCACCGACCGCAATGCCCCGCGCAAGCGCATCATCGCGATCGACGTGAACAAGCCGGCGGAGAGCAACTGGAAAGAGATCGTCGGCGAGGGCAAGGACACCCTGGCCGGCGCCGACATCATCAACAACCAGCTGGTGCTCGAGTACCTGAAGGATGCGCGCAGCGTCGTGCGCGTGCACGACCTCAAGGGCAAGCTGGTACGTGAAGTCAAGCTGCCGGGCATCGGCACCGTGGGCGGCCTGTCGGGCAAGCGCGGCGAGACCGAGACCTTCTACTCCTTTGCCGGCTTCACCACCCCGACCACGATCTACCGCCTGAACCTGAAGACCGGCCAGAGCACCGTGTTCCGCCAGCCGAAGGTCGACTTCAACCCGGCCGACTACGAGACCCGCCAGCAGTTCTTCACCTCGAAGGACGGCACCAAGGTCCCGATGTTCATCGTGTCGAAGAAGGGCCTGAAACTGGACGGCTCGAACCCGACCTACCTGTACGGCTACGGCGGCTTCAACATCTCGATGACCCCGGGCTTCTCGCCGGCCAACCTGGCCTGGATGGAGATGGGCGGCGTCTACGTGGTGGCCAACCTGCGCGGCGGCGGCGAATACGGCGAAGCCTGGCACCAGGCCGGCACCAAGCTGCAGAAGCAGAACGTGTTCGACGACTTCATCGGCGCGGCCGAATGGCTGGTCGCCAACAAGGTGACCTCGCCGAGCAAGCTGGCGATCGGCGGCGGCTCCAACGGCGGCCTGCTGGTGGGCGCGGCCATGACCCAGCGTCCGGAACTGTTCGGCGCGGCGATTCCGGCGGTGGGTGTGATGGACATGCTGCGCTTCCACAAGTTCACCATCGGCTGGGCCTGGACCTCGGACTACGGCTCGTCGGAGAACCCGGAAGAGTTCAAGGCCCTGGTCAAGTACTCACCGCTGCATAACCTGAAGCCGGGCACCTGCTATCCGGCCACCATGGTGACCACGGCCGACCACGACGATCGCGTGGTGCCGGCGCACAGCTTCAAGTACGCCGCCGCGGCCCAGGCTGCCCAGGCAGGCGCGGCGCCGGTCCTGATCCGCATCGAGACCAAGGCCGGCCACGGCGCTGGCAAGCCGACCACCAAGCAGATCGAGGAAGTCGCGGACCGCTGGGGCTTCCTGGCGCGTGAGCTGAAGATGGACGCGGCGACGCAGGCAGTTGGCGGCAGCAAGTAAGCTGCGGGCTGACTAAACGACAACGGCCACCCAGGGTGGCCGTTGTTTTTCATGGAACGTCTGCGTTAACGCTGCACGACGACCAGCAGCGCCTTCGCTTCCGTCTTCCCCGCATTCCGGATCACATGGTCATGATCGGCCGGATACCGCGCGGTGCCTCCATGCTTGATCTTCTTCTTTTCCGCCCCCACTTCCAGCTCGATCGTCCCGCTGATCACGGTCAGGTGTTCCTTGGTCCCCGGATCGTGGGCCTGCGAGGCCATCTCGCCGCCCGGCGCCAGGGTCAGCTCGTACCACTCGTACTTGCCCGCCAGGTCCATCGGGCCCAGGATGCGCAGCGAATAGCCGGCGTGGGCGCCGGGCAGGGTGGGCGTCTCGTGGGCATCCACCACGCGGATCAGGTCCACCGCCCGCACTTCGGACGAGAGCAGTTCGCCGATCTCCACGCCCAGGGCATTCGCCAGGCGCCAGGTGATGGCGATGGTGGGATTGGCCTTTTCGCGCTCGATCTGGGACAGCATCGACTTGGACACCCCGGCGATACGTGACAAATCTTCAAGGGTCAGGCCGCGCGCCAGGCGCAGGCGCTGTAGCGTGGCGCCAACTTCCGGCGGGGCGTTATTTGTTACAGTCATTGTGATTGCCTTTGGCTTGCCAAGTTCATTAGCTGGGGGTAATATTCAATATATTGAATTTTCGTTCGACATACAGAACTCGGTTTCATGAACCGAACGGGTCCAACGATACGACATTCGCCAACCACCGGTCAAGCCGGACCAAACCAGGAGCGGAAACACCATGAGCGACCAAGCATTCTATAGTGGCCTCCAATCGAAACTCGAGACGCTGCGCAACGACGGCCTGTTCAAGCCCGAGCGCGTGATCGCCTCGCGCCAGGGCGCAGAAGTCCTTGCGCAGGACGGCCGCACGCTCATCAATATGTGCGCCAACAACTACCTGGGCCTGTCCGGCGACCTCGAGACCTCGAAGGCCGCTGCGGAAGCGCTGGAAAAATACGGCTACGGCCTGTCCTCGGTGCGCTTCATCTGCGGCACCCAGACCGTGCACAAGGAACTCGAGCAGAAGCTGTCCGAATTCCTCGGCACCGAAGACACCATCCTGTACGCGGCCGCCTTCGACGCCAACGGCGGCGTGTTCGAGCCGCTGTTCGACGAGAACGACGCCATCATCTCGGACGCCCTGAACCACGCTTCGATCATCGACGGCGTCCGCCTGTGCAAGGCCGCGCGCTACCGCTACGCCAACAACGACATGGCCGACCTGGAAAAGCAGCTGATCGCGGCGACCGAAGCAGGCAAGCGCCACAAGATCATCGTCACCGACGGTGTGTTCTCGATGGACGGCACCATCGCCCAGCTGGACAAGATCGTCGCGCTGGCCGAAAAGTATGGCGCCCTGACCATGATCGACGAATCGCACGCCTCCGGTTTCATGGGCAAGACCGGGCGCGGCACCCACGAGCACTGCGGCGTGATGGGCAAGATCGACATCATCACCGGCACCCTGGGCAAGGCCCTGGGCGGCGCCATGGGCGGCTTCACCTCGGGCCGCAAGGAAGTCATCGAGACCCTGCGCCAGAAATCGCGTCCCTACCTGTTCTCGAACACACTGGCGCCGATGATCGCCGGCGCCTCGCTGTCGGTGCTGGACCGCATCTCGAAGTCGACCGAACTGCGCGACCGCCTGCACGAGAACACCGCATACTTCCGCAAGGAGATCGAGCGCATCGGCTTCACCATCAAGCCGGGCACCCACCCGGTGGTGCCGGTGATGCTGTTCGAGGCGCCGATCGCACAGAAATTCGCGGCCCGCATGTTCGAACTGGGCGTGCTGCTGTCGGGCTTCTTCTACCCGGTGGTGCCGATGGGCCAGGCGCGCGTGCGCGTGCAGCTGTCGGCCGCGCACACCCGCGAGCAGCTCGACACCGTGCTGGCCGCCTTCGAGCAGGCCGGCCGCGAGCTGGGCATCCTCAAGAATAACTAAAGACAGATCGGAACAGATACATGGAACGCATCCTCATCATCGGCGCCAACGGCCAGATCGGCAGCGAGCTGGTCACCGCCCTGGCGCAGCAGCACGGCGCGGACAAGGTCATCGCCTCGGACATCGGCAGCAACAACGTCTACGGCGCGGCGCGCTATACCCAGCTCGACGTGCTGGACAAGGACCGCCTGTCCCAGCTGATCGACAGCGAAGGCATTACCCAGGTCTACCAGCTGGCGGCACTGCTGTCGGCGACCGGCGAAAAGGCGCCGCTGAAGGCCTGGACCCTGAACATGGACGGCCTGCTGAACATCCTGGAAGTGGCGCGCGAGCGTGGCGAGGCCGGCAAGCCGCTGAAGATCTTCTGGCCCTCGTCGATCGCCGCCTTCGGCCCGAACACCCCGGCCGAGTCGACCCCGCAGTACGCGGTGATGGACCCGACCTCGATCTACGGCATCAGCAAGCTGGCCGGCGAGCGCCTGTGCGAGTACTACCACAGCAAGTACGGCGTGGACGTGCGCAGCATCCGCTACCCGGGCATCATCAGCTTCAAGTCGCCTCCGGGCGGCGGCACCACCGATTACGCGATCGCCATCTTCTATGCCGCCCTCAAGGGCGAGACCTATGAGTGCTTCCTGGGTCCGGAAACCACGCTGCCGATGATCTACATGCCGGACGCGATCCGCGCTACCATCGAACTGATGGATGCCCCGGGCGAGAAAGTCGCGATCCGTTCCTCGTACAACGTGGCTGGCGTGTCCTTCAACCCGCGCGAACTGGCCGCCGCGATCAAGACGTCGCTGCCCGAATTCGAGATCGCCTACAAGCCGGACAGCCGCCAGCAGATCGCCGATTCCTGGCCGAAGAGCCTGGACGACAGCCGCGCGAGCGCCGACTGGGGCTGGAAGGCCCGTATCGGCGTCGACGAGATGGTCGCCGATATGCTGAAGAACATCGACGTCGGCGTCACCGCCTGATTTTCACGGCACATCACCGCAGCCTCATAACAATAAAAAACTGAAGAGCGAGACAATAGATGGACATGAGTGTTTTTGATCTGTTCAAGATCGGTATCGGGCCATCGAGCTCCCACACGGTGGGCCCGATGGTGGCGGCGCGCCGCTTCCTGCTGGAATGCGGCTCGCTGGAGAACGCGGTCGGGGTCGAGGCCCACCTGTACGGGTCCCTGGCCCTGACCGGGGTCGGCCACGCGACCGACAAGGCCGTGATTCTGGGCCTGATGGGCGAAACGCCGCAGGGCGTCGACCCGGACACCGTCGAAGACAAGCTGGCCGAGGCCGAGATGGACGGCGTCCTCAGGCTGCTGGGCACGAAGGAAGTGCCTTTCCAGTACCGCACAGGCCTGGTCTGGCACAAGCAGTCGACCCTGCCGGAGCACCCGAACGGCATGCGCTTCATTCTGCAGCTGGCCGACGGCAGCATCATCGAGCGCATCTATTATTCGGTCGGCGGCGGCTTCATCACGGCGGCCGGCGAAGGCCAGAACCGCGCGCCCGATGCGAATGCGGTCAGCGTGCCTTTCCCGTTCAGCACCATGAGCGAGCTGCTGGCGCAGGGCAGGGAACATGGCCTGTCGATCCCGCACATGCTGCGCGCGAACGAACTGGCGCGCATGAGCGAGGCCGAACTGGACGCGGGCCTGGACCGCATCTGGGAAGTCATGCGCGAGTGCATCGCCCACGGCCTGGTCACCGAAGGCGAGCTGCCGGGCGGCCTGAACGTCAAGCGGCGCGCGGCCAAGCTGTGGAAGCAGGCACACTGCGTCGAGGGCAAGCGCGTCAACGAACTGCCGCATGATGCGACGCACCATGTGACCCTGTACGCGATGGCGGTGAACGAAGAGAACGCGGCCGGCGGCCGTGTCGTGACGGCGCCGACCAACGGTGCCGCCGGCATCATCCCGGCGGTGCTGCGCTACTACGCCGAGGACTGCCGTCCGAGCGATCCGGCCAAGGGTATCCGCGACTTCCTGCTGAGCTCCGCCGCGATCGGCATGCTGTGCAAGAAGAACGCCTCGATCTCGGGCGCCGAAGTCGGCTGCCAGGGCGAAGTCGGCGTGGCCTGCGCGATGGCGGCGGCCGGTCTAGTGGCGGCGCTCGGCGGCTCCAACGAGCGCATCGAGAACGCGGCCGAGATCGGCATCGAGCACCACCTCGGCATGACCTGCGACCCGATCGGCGGCCTGGTGCAGATTCCCTGCATCGAGCGCAACGGCATGGGGGCAATCAAGGCGATCACGGCGGCTTCGCTGGCCATGAAGGGCGACGGGACGCACTTCGTCAGCCTGGACAATGTGATCGAGACCATGCGCCAGACAGGGGCCGACATGCAGGTGAAGTACAAGGAGACCTCCTTGGGTGGTCTCGCCGTGCATGTGGTGACCGTGAATCACGCAGCTTGCTGAGCTCAAGTCAACTTGGGTCCCGGCCTGCGCCGGGACGACGGTCTCCAAGTTGTTGGCCTTAAGACCGTCATCCCGGCGCAGGCCGGGATCCAATTCTGTTCCGCAGCAACCCACATTTTTTTGCACCACAGCATACGATCCATTCGGGCGCTATAATAAAAGTTCAACCTTGGCCCCTACCGGATTTCCTACCGTATGCATTACGTCTCCACCCGCGCAACCAGCGCGTCCGCAGCACGCAATCCCCAACGTTTTTCCGACATCCTGCTGGCGGGCCTGGCCCCGGACGGCGGCTTGTATCTTCCTGAAGAGTACCCGCAAGTCTCCAAGGAAGAACTCGACGCATGGCGCAAGCTCTCCTACGCCGAACTGGCCTACGAAATCCTGCGCAAGTTCGCGACCGATATCCCCGACGCCGACCTGCGCGCCCTGACCGCCAAGACCTACACGCCCGAGGTCTACCGCAACGCCCGCACCGACGAGTCCAGCGCCGACATCACCCCGCTGCGCGTCCTTGAGGACGGCGCACAGGGCAAACTGGTCCTGCAAGCCCTGTCGAACGGCCCGACCCTGGCCTTCAAGGACATGGCCATGCAACTGCTCGGCAACCTGTTCGAGTATGCGCTGGCCAAGAACAACGATGAACTGAACATCTTCGGCGCCACCTCGGGCGATACCGGCAGCGCCGCCGAGTACGCGATGCGCGGCAAGCGCGGCGTGCGCGTGTTCATGCTGTCGCCGCACAAGAAGATGAGCGCCTTCCAGACTGCGCAGATGTTCAGCCTGCAGGACCCGAACATCTTCAATATCGCCGTCGACGGCGTGTTCGACGACTGCCAGGACATGGTCAAGGCCGTATCGAACGACCTGTCCTTCAAGGCGCGCCACAAGATCGGCACCGTCAACTCGATCAACTGGGCGCGCGTGGTGGCCCAGGTGGTGTACTACTTCCGCGGCTACCTCGCCGCGACGACCAGCAATGACCAGAAGGTCTCCTTCACGGTCCCGTCGGGTAACTTCGGCAACATCTGCGCCGGCCACATCGCACGCATGATGGGCCTGCCGATCGACAAGCTGGTGGCCGCCACCAACGAGAACGACGTGCTGGACGAATTCTTCCGCACCGGCGTGTACCGCGTGCGCAAGCCGGCCGAGACCTATCACACCAGCAGCCCCTCGATGGACATCTCGAAGGCGTCCAACTTCGAGCGCTTCGTGTACGAACTGGTGGGCCGCGACGCCGAGCGCACCCATGCGCTGTTCCGCAAGGTCGACACCCATGGAGGCTTCGACCTGTCAGGCGCAGCGGGCAGCGACGGCGACGAATGGAAGCTGGTCGGCCAGTATGGCTTCGCCTCGGGCAAATCGACCCATGCGGACCGCCTGGCGACCATCCGCGACGTGCTGGACGACTACGGCATCACCATCGATACCCATACCGCCGACGGCATCAAGGTCGCGCGTGAACACCTGCAGCCGGGCGTCCCCATGATCGTGCTGGAAACCGCGCTGGCCGCGAAGTTCAACGAGACCATCCTGGAAGCAATCGGCATGGATGCCGAGCGTCCGGCAGGCTTCGAGGACATCGAGGCGCTGCCGCAGCGCTTCGTGGTCATGGGCACCGATGTGGATACCATGAAGGCCTACATCGCCCAGCACACGGGGCTGTGAGATGAAGCCGCCGATGCTGTCCGTGCGCGAGGCCCTGGGCCGGCTGCTCGATGCGGCGCGGCCGCTCGAGGGCATCGAGCGCGTGCCGACCCTGGAAGCCAATGGCCGCGTGCTGGCCGAAGACCAGCATGCGACCATCAACGTGCCCTCCGCCGACAATACCCAGATGGACGGCTACGCGGTGCGCGCGGCCGACTGCGAGAGCGGCAGCGCGACCCTGCGCGTGGCCCAGCGCATCCCGGCCGGCAGCGTCGGCGAGCCGCTCGAGCCCGGCACCGCCGCCCGCATCTTCACAGGGGCCCTGATTCCGCCCGGCGCCGATGCGGTCGTGATGCAGGAGCAGTGTGAGGCGGTGGGCGACAGCGTCACGGTGCGCCACGCGCCGCGCGCCGGCGAATGGATCCGCCGCACCGGCGAGGACGTCGCGGCGGGCGCGGTGATCCTGCCGGCGGGCACGCGCCTGCGCAGCCAGGAACTCGGGCTGGCCGCTTCCGTGGGCCTGGCCGCGCTGCCGGTACTGCGCCGCGCGCGCGTGGCGGTGTTCTTCACCGGCGACGAACTGGCCATGCCGGGCGAGCCCTTGACGCCGGGCGCCATCTACAACTCGAACCGCTTCACCTTGCGCGGCCTGCTGGAGAACTTCGGCTGCGACTTCACCGATTACGGCATCGTGCCGGATTCGCTGGAGGCGACCCGCGCGACCCTGCGCGAAGCCGCGCGGGAGCACGACCTGATCATCACCTCGGGCGGGGTCTCGGTGGGCGAAGAGGACCACATCAAGCCGGCCGTCGAAGCCGAAGGGCGCCTGGACATGTGGCAGATCGCCGTCAAGCCGGGCAAGCCGCTGGCCTTCGGCGAGATCCGGCGCGAACAGGGCGCCTCGTACTTCATCGGCCTGCCGGGCAACCCGGTGTCGAGCTTCATCACCTTCCTGCTGTTCGTACGGCCCTTCCTGCTGCGCCTGCAAGGCGTGCGCGGACCGGTGGAGCCGCGCGGCTACAGCATGCGCGCCGACTTCGCGCTGCCGAAGGCCGACCGCCGCAACGAATTCCTGCGTGTGCGCGTGAACGCGGCCGGTGGGCTCGACCTGTTCCCGAACCAGGGCTCGGGCGTGCTGACCTCGACCGTCTGGGGCGAGGGCCTGGTGGACAATCCGCCGGGCCAGGCCATCGCCGACGGCGACCTGGTGCGCTTCATTCCCTTCGCCGAACTGCAGCACTAGGATCACCATGAAAATCAGTTTGCGGTATTTCGCATCGGTGCGCGAACAGCTCGGCACCGGACAGGAAAGCCTGGAATTGCCTGCGGTTGCAACGACTGTGGGTGCGGTGCGCGAGGCGTTGGTGGCACGCGGCGGCGCCTGGGCCGAAGCCCTGGGCCAGAACCGCGCCGTGCGCATGGCCTGCAACCAGGTGATGTGCGGCCCCGAGACCGAGGTGGTCGACGGGGCCGAGGTGGCCTTCTTTCCGCCCGTGACGGGCGGCTAGGTCAGATCATCGCGATCGACTGCTCGGCCAGTTCCAGCAGCTTGGCGCAATTGCCGTTCTTCTCGCCATACTCGCGCCAGGCATTGGTACGCGCCACCGCCTGCCACTTGCGCAGGGCTTCGGCGTTCAGGTCGACGATCTGGGCACCGGTCTTGGCGTACACCGCGGCCACCGCCGCGTCGTCCGTCCGTGCGGCCTTGAGCGCGAAGCCTTCCAGCTCGGCGCCCACGGCCATCACGGCAGCCTGCTGCTGCTTGCTGAGGCGGTCGAACACGGTGCGCGACATCATCAGCGGCTCGAACATGAACCAGTAGGCGCCGCCGCGCGCCGTGGTGACGGCGCGCGCCGATTCCTGCAGGCGAAAGGAGATCAGCGAAGTCGACGAGGTCAGCGCCGCGTCGAGGGTCCCGGCGCGCATGGCGGCCTGGATCTCGTTGGACGGCAGGTTGACCACGGTGGCGCCGGCATCGGCCAGCAGGCGGTCCATCTCGTGCGAGCCGCCGCGCACCTTCAGGCCGGCCACGTCTTCCGGATGCAGGATCGGCTTGCCGCGCGAGGCGACCCCGCCGGCCTGCCAGATCCAGCTGACCACCACCAGGCCCTGTTCGTTCAGGATGCGGGTCAGCTCGCGCCCGACCGGCGCATTCTTCCACGCATAGCCCTGCTCGTACGACGTGACCAGTCCGGGCATCAGGCCGATGTTCGCTTCCGGGGCCTCGGCGCCCGCATACGACAGCGGCACCAGGGCCATGTCCAGGCTGCCGTTGCGCAGTGCGCCGAACTGGGCGTTGGGCGCCATCAGGCTGGCGCCGGGATAGATCGAGAACTTCAGGCCGCCGCGGGTGTGCCGTTCGACATTGGCCGCGAACATGCGGCACAAGCGGTCGCGGAAATCGCCTTCTGCAAGGCTGCCGCGCGGGAACTGGTGGGAGATCTTCAGATTGTTTGGCTGCGCCCATGCGGACTGCATCCAGAGTGGACTGGACGCGATTGCGCCCAGCACTGTCCTACGGGACATTGCTGCCCTGTTCATTACCGACATACACATCCTCCAAGATGTTGAAACGGACTGCCTTGGCGAGTCGTGGCGGCCTCGTCGAGCGGGCGCCATCGTTCGTTATAGCGGATACAAGAATATTCCTGTTACATGTATTGTCAAGAAGAATCTTATAGATATGTCAAACGCATGCATATAGCAGGGGTCCGTCTTGATCCAGCCTGGAGGGTGGCGAATCAGGGCTTGGTGTCGGGATGGCGGCACATGGCGCACTCGGCGCCGCGCTCGGCCCGGTAATAGCGCGAGCCGATGAAGATGGCGGCCGCGATCACCGACCAGGCCAGCGACTCGCGCCAGCCGGTCTCGAAGGCCTCGCCGCGCAGGAACACGTCGATGCCGACGAGCAGGGCGAACATCGAGCCGGCGGCCAGCAGGTACTGGCCGCTCCAGTAAGTCAGTTTGTGCATCGGGTGCTCCTTCAGGGTTACAGACGGTTGAGGAAACGGCGGACCGCGTCGGCTACGGCATCGGGCTGGTCGAACATGGCGAAATGGCGCGCCTTGGGCACCGGTTCCACAATCAGCTGGGGCGTGCCGGCGAGCAGGCTGCGGTAGTGTTCGAGCTTCATCATGGCGGTGACCTGGTCCTGGCTCGCATCCGGTTCGAAGTAGGGTACCAGCACCAGCACCGGTGCGGCAATCTTCGGCAGGCCGGGACGCAAATCGGTGCCCAGCAGCTCTTCCATGTAGGCGCCGACGGCGGCGCGGTCGCTGCGCAGGGCCAGCGCGGCCAGGTCCTCGGCCTTGCCCATGTCGACCAGGCCCTGGCTGCGCATGTACTGCTTTTGCTGCTCGGCGTAGGCATCCGCCGGTGCCGCTTCCAGCCGGCGGCGCACGCTGGCCGCCATGAGCGGGCGCTGCTCCGGCGCCAGCGCCTCGGTGCCGGGGAAGACCGGCAGGCCGTCCAGCGAGATCACGCCGCCCACCTGGGCCGGAATGTCCTGGGCCACGGCGAAGGACAGGGCGCCGCCCAGGCTGTGGCCGATCAGCACCGGCTTGTCGAGCCGGCGCGAAATGACCAGTTCCTGCAGGGCGGCGCGGGCCGCCGCGAGCGGCGGGCCGTTCGGGGCCGGACGGCCGTCGAAGCCGGGCAGGGTCACGACGTAGACGGCGCGCTCGCCGCTGAAGCGCCGCACCAGGTCTTGCCAGGCCCAGGGGCCGCTCGCCAGGCCGGGAATCAGGACCAGCGGGCGCCCGCCCTGGCCGTGGCGTTCGACCAGCATGCCCTGGATCTCGAAGCGTTCGGCCGGCGCCATGCGCATGGCGAAGCGGTTGGCGGCGGGCGCCGCCTCTGGCGCGGGGGCGGCATGTACTGGCAGGGTGGCGGCAAGCGCCAGGGTGAACAGGAATGCGGCTTTCATGGTGTCTCCGGGTCTGGGGTGAAGATGGATTCGATCGGTTGGCCGAACAGGCGGGCGATGGCGAAGGCGAGGGGCAGGCTGGGGTCGTAGCGGCCGGTCTCGATCGCATTTACGCTCTGGCGCGAGACGTCGAGCATGTCGGCCAGCTCGGCCTGGCTCCAGCCGCGCTCGGCCCGCAGGGATCGGATGTGGTTGTTCATCGGTCGAGCAGCTTGCGCACCAGCTGCACCAGGATGACGGCGCCACACAGGACGCACCACACGGTGAACATCGACAGCTTCGGATAGCCCGCGGTCTCGAGGAAGCCGTAGCTGAAGCTCAGGCCGGCGGTGATGGCGGCCGCCAGGGCCACGTTTTCCAGCAGGCGCATGCGCATGTATTCGTCGATCCGCCCGAAGTGGCGCGCGATGACCCACAGGGCCGCGCCGAAGCCCATCATCGGCGACAGCAGCACCAGGGTGCGCGCCAGGCCGTCTTCCATCGGCCGGCCCCAGCGGATGGCCGCGATCAAGAGCACCGTGTACAGCGCCAGCGATGCGAACAGTTCCCGCAAATAGGCTTTCCCGACCCGCTTTTCATGCATGACATCCTCCAACAAGTAAAGTATGCTTGACATCGTAGTCAAGGAAACTAGACATGTCAAGTTCCCTTTACATGTTTATGCGGGCCGCAAACTCGACTACAATGCCGCTCCTTCGCCTACCCTGAATGCCGATGAGCCAGCAGCCCAGCCAATCCCCACGTGTCGCCGTCATCGGCGGCGGCCCCGCCGGCCTGATGGCGGCCGAAGTCCTGGCCGCCGGCGGCGTGCAGGTCGACGTCTACGATGCCATGCCCTCGGTCGGCCGCAAGTTCCTGCTGGCCGGGAAGGGCGGCATGAACATCACCCATTCGGAAGCGCTGCCGGCCTTCCGCGCACGCTACGGCGCACGCGAGCCCGAGGTCGCGCGCTGGCTGGACGGCTTCGACCCGCAGGCGGTGCGCGACTGGATCCATGCGCTCGGCATCGACACTTTCGTCGGCAGCTCGGGCCGGGTCTTCCCGCTCGAGATGAAGGCCGCGCCCCTGCTGCGCGCCTGGCTGCACCGCCTGCGCGAGGCCGGCGTACGCTTCCACATGCGCCATCGCTGGCTCGGCTGGCAGGATGGGCGCCTGCGCATGGCGACGCCGGATGGCGAGCTGCTGGTCGATGCCGACGCCACCGTGCTGGCCCTGGGTGGCGCGAGCTGGGCCCGCCTCGGTTCCGACGGCGCCTGGGTGCCGCTGCTGGCCGAACAAGCTGTGGAGGTCGCGCCGCTGGTGCCCTCCAACTGCGGTTTCGACGTCGGCTGGAGTGCGCATTTCAAAGAGAAGCATGCAGGGGCGCCGCTCACCACGGTGGCCATCGCGTGGCGCGGTCGCGACGGAACGCTGGAAAAACGCCAGGGCCAGTTCGTGGTCACCCAGACCGGCATCGAGGGCAGCCTGGTGTACGCGCTGTCGGCGCCGCTGCGCGACCAGATCGCCCGGCAGGGCAGCACCACGGTCTGGCTCGACCTGCTGCCCGACCTCGACGCGGCGCGGGTGGCGGCGGAAGTGGCGCGCCCGCGCGCTTCGCGCTCGATGTCCAGCCATCTGCAGGGCCGGCTCGGCATCAAGGGCGTCAAGGCGGGACTGCTGCACGAATGCCTGTCGAAGGAAGATTACGCCGACCCGGAGAAACTGGCGGCCGCGCTGAAGGCGCTGCCCCTGGTCTTGCAGCGCGCGCGCCCGATCGATGAAGCGATCAGCAGCGCCGGCGGGGTGCGTTTCGAGGCGCTGGAGGATGGCAGCGCGATGCTGCGCGCGCTGCCCGGGGTGTTCGTGGCGGGAGAAATGGTGGATTGGGAAGCGCCGACCGGCGGCTACCTGCTCACTGCCTGCTTCGGCAGCGGCCGCGCCGCAGGGCGCGACGCGCTCGAGTGGATCAATCGGTAAAGGTCACCGCACCGCTGCCCGAACGGCTGACGCTGCGCTCGGCCGGATTGCCGATCACCTCGATGTCGCCGCTGCCCGAGATCGAAGCGGCGACGCTCTGGGATGCCCGCACGGTGCTCTGGCCGGAACCGGTCTGGCTGACCTGCACCTTTTCTGCGCGCAGGTGGCGCGCATCGAGTTCGCCCGAACCGCTGGCATTGGCTTCCAGTTCGCGGGTGCTGCCGACGATGGTCAGGTGTCCCGAGCCGCTGAGCACCGCATCGAAGCGCTCGATGCCGGAGCCGGCATTCAGGTCCAGTTCGCCGCTGCCGCTCATGCCGGCATCCACCTCGCGGAAGCGGCCATTGAAGTGCAGGCTGCCCGAGCCTTCCATGCGCACCTTGATGCGTTCGCCCGAAAAACCGTTGACCGTGCTGTCGCCGCTGCCGTCCACCGTGACGCCCGTCAGGCTTGGCAGCACCAGTTCGACTTCGAGCGGGCGGCGGTGGCCCAGCACCATGCCGCGGATGCCGATGTGCAGGACCTCGCCTTCCTTGCGGACATCGACGTTGTCCAGCAGGCGCGCCTCGCCGCGCACCTTCAGCGACGGCGCCGAGCCGTAGCGCAGGGTCAGGTCGATCGGTCCTTCCAGGTCGACCGCGTCGACCCCGGCCGGCAGCTCGCGGTTCTCGCTCGCCACCTGGCGGCCTTCGCTGGCCGCGGCCACGCCGTTGGCGCGCAGCGCCGCGTAGCTCAGGCCGATCAATACGAAGGCCAGCAACAGCAGGCTGAATCCGACTTTCAGCAATCCGCGCATGTTCAGGCCCCCTTCAACAGCGACAGGTTCATCTTGATATAGCGTTTCAGGCCGATGAAGGTGTACCTGGTGATCACCAGCGAGAGCAGGAACAGCAGGATCCCGCCCAGCACCATGCCGAGGCCGACGAAGGTCTGGGCGGTGCGCGATTCGCCGTCCATGTCGGTATTGATCTGGATGCCGGCGTCGGCCACCTTCTCGGCGCGGCGGATCACCGCCGTGGCCCTGGCCTCGTCGTCCGGATTGTCGTCCGCCACGGCGGGATCGGCCCGTTCGTCTTCGACCACGTGGATGCCCTGCTTGCCGATCGAGACGCGGGTGCGCACGTTTTCCGTGGTCTCGCGGCGCTCGCCCGACTCCATGACTTCGATCCGGTGCAGGGGATTGTTCAGGACCAGTTCGTTGGCGCCGGCCAGGCCGCTCGCGGTGATGGCGATACCCGAGACGTAGAAGCCGAGGGCGGTGCCATATGCGGCGACCAGCAGGGCGGCATACACGGCCGCTGGAATCGCCATGAACAGGTTGAAGACCAGCAGACCCACCCCGGCGACGAGCATGCGCACGGCATTCGCGGGGGTCTTCTTTTCCTTGAATGCGTCCATGTGGGCGCTGGCACGCAGCGTCACCGCGACCTTGCGCGGATCGCCCAGCTCCTCGGCGATGCTCGCCTCGGAGCGGCCGGCGGCCACGCCGTCCACGAAACGCTGCTCGTACCAGGCCAGGGTCTTGGCCTGGATCTCCGGCGGCAGGCCGGTCATGGCCCGCTTGAGCGCGTCGAGATATTCCAGTTTGCCCATGTGTTGTACTTCTTCAGTGATCAATGGTGACCCACGACCGGGATCGAACCGATCGCGTAGGCCGTGGCCGGCGAAGAGCCGCCGATGAGTTCAGGCTGGACCAGCACGGCAGTGCTGGACACCACGACGGCCAGCAGGCCCAGGGTACGCAAACCGAGTTGGAGCTTGTTCATGTTGTTCAATCCGTAAGACATGTTTCGATGTTGCTAGCTTACGGAAGGGGAAGCATCCATGCCATCGGCATGCGACAGTCTGCGTTTTTCGCGGGGCAGGGTGCCGTAGGCGCGGATAAGCGCCGCGGCCTCGATGCCGCTGCGCACTGCGGTTTCCAGGGTCGCCGGGTAGTCGCTGGCGGTATAGTCGCCCGCCAGCACCAGGCCCGGCAGCGGGGTGGCGTTGGCAGGGCGGGCCAGGCCCGGGGTGCAGGAAAAGGTGGCACGCTTCTCGGTGATCACCCGCGTCCACTGCGGCGCGGCCAGTTGCGGGCATGCCAGGTCGCGGGCCAGCTGGGCGGCGATGCCGGCGGCCAGCGCGTCCTGGTCGAGCTGGGCGGCGGCGCCGGCGGCGCTGACGACGACTGCCAGCAGGCCCGGCTGGGCGGCATCGAGCTGGCCGCGGTCGAAGACGAACTGGCCCCAGCGCCCCTGGGCGGGATCGTCGAGCAGGGCGTAGAAGGGCAGGTCCAGGCGGACCGCCGGGTCGACCTGCAGGTAGCAGGTCGCGATCGGCTCGTAGTCCAGGGCGGAGAGCTGCCGCGCCAGGTCCGGCGCATGTGGCGCGAGCAGGGCGGCCGACTGGGTGGCGGGCGTGGCCAGCACGAGCGCGTCGAATTCCGCCTCCTGCCCCGAGAGCGCGGCCTGCCAGCCGTCGCCGGACGGCGTTGCGGCCGTCAGCTTGGCCCCTGTGAGCACCTTGCCGCCGTGCGTTTCGACGAAACGCGCCGCGGCCTGCGGGAACAGGGCGCCCATGTCCATGCGCGGCAGCAGCATGTCCGAGGCGGCGCGCCGCTTCGCGCCCAGGCTGTCGCGCAGCACGGCCAGGAAGACCTTGGCCGAGGCGCGTTCGGGCGGCGTGTTCAGCGCCGCGATGCACAGCGGGTGCCACAGCAGGCGGTTCAGGCGGGGGGTCTGGTCGTAGCGGTCCAGCAGCTCCCCGACCGTGCAATCCTGATACAGCACCCAGCCCATTGTGCGGCCGGTGGTGGTGAAGCGCGCCAGGGCCAGCTTGTCGGCGCGGGTCAGGCCTTTGGCGCGCAGCAGCGCGGCGAGCAGGTGGAAGGGCGCCGGCCAGCGTGGGGCGACGAAGTCCATGCCGCCGCTGCGCTCGGGATAGCGCATCTGCACCGGCAGGCGCAGCAGGGCCGTATCCGGGTCGATGCCGACCTGGCGCAGAAGGCGCAGCGTCGCGTCGTAGGCGCCCAGCAGGATGTGCTGGCCGTTGTCGAGCAGTTTTCCCTGCACTTCGACGCCGCGCGCGCGGCCGCCCAGCGTGCGGGCGCTCTCCGCCAGCGTGACCTGGGCGCCCTTGGCGGCCAGCTCCACGGCGGCGGCGCAGCCGGCCCAGCCGCCGCCGGCGACCAGGACCCGCAGCCCGGCCTCAGGTGCGGACATAGGTCTTCCAGGCCAGCCACAGCTTGCGCAGCGGCGTCAGCGAAATGCGCTGGTTCAGCACCTGGAAGTTGTCGCGCGCGATTTCGTCGAGCAGGGTGCGGTAGATCGCCGCCATCATCAGGCCCGGGCGCTGCGCGCGCCGGTCTTCCTTGGGCAGCAGGGCCAGCGCCTCGTCGTAGGTACGCTGGGCGCGCTCGTTCTGGTACCGCATCAGGGCCTCGAACTTCTCGCTGTGGCGGAAGTTGAGGATGTCGGCCGCGGTGACGTTGAACTGCTGGAGCTCGTTCACCGGGATGTAGATGCGGCCCTTGCGCGCATCGTCGCCGACGTCGCGGATGATATTGGTCAGCTGGAAGGCCAGGCCGAGCTTCTCGGCATAGGCCAGGGTCTCCGGCCGGGTGGTGCCGAAGATGCTGGCCGACAGGATGCCGACCACGCCCGCCACCCGCCAGCAGTATTTCTGCAGGCCGGGGTAGTCGAGGTAGCGGCTCTGGTCCAGGTCCATCTCCATGCCGTCGATGATGGCCTGCAGGTGCTGCTCTTCCAGCTGGTAGGTCGCGATGTGCGGCTGCAGGGCCTGGGTCACCGGGTGGGTCGGCGTGCCCTTGTACATGGTCGAGACCTCGGTGCGCCACCAGGCCAGCTTGATGCGCGCGACCGAGGCGTCGGAAGTCTCGTCGACGGTATCGTCCACCTCGCGGCAGAAGGCGTAGAGCGCCGTGATCGCACGGCGGCGCTCCGGCGGCAGGAACAGGAAGCTGTAATAGAAGCTGGAGCCGCTTTGGACCGTCTTTTGCTGGCAGTAATCGTCGGGGGACATGTATTGTTTGTTGGTGCTGAATGCTTAATGGGTGATGCGGGGTAATGCGAATCCGCTATTTTACATGCGCAGAGCGCGCCAGCCGACCACGAGCCAGTCGGGCGCGGCCAGGGTGGGACGGCGCCGGAACACGTCGTAGTCGGCCCGTTCGATGGCTTCCAGGATGCGCAGGCCGCCCTGCACCATGAGGCGCAGCTCCCAGCCGATCCGGCCCGGCAGGCGGTGGACCAGCGGGGAACCGCCGAGCATCAGGCTGCGGGCGCGCTCGACCTCGAAGCGCATCAGCGCGCGCCAGGCCGGCGTCGAAGGGCCGGACGCCAGTTCCGCCTCGCTCACGCCATGGCGTTCCAGGTCTTCCAGCGGCAGGTAGATGCGACCCTTGGGCAGATCGATCGCCACGTCCTGCCAGAAGTTGATGAGCTGGAGCGCGGTGCAGATCGCATCCGAATCGCGCAGGTTGCGCTCGTCGACCGCATCGTAGAGTTCCAGCATCAGGCGGCCGACCGGGTTGGCCGAGCGCCGGCAATAGTCGAGCAGGGCGGTGTAGTCGGGGTAGCGCGTGGTCACCACGTCCTGCCTGAAGGCCGACAGCAGGTCGTGCATGGGCGCGACCGGCAGGCGGAACTCGCGCACCACGCCGGCCAGGCGCCCGAACATGGGATCGGCCGGGGTGGCGCCATGTTCGATGGCCCGCAGTTCCCTGCCGTAGCGTTCCAGTTCGGACAACCGCTCGGCAGGCGCGGCGTCGCCTTCATCGGCGATGTCGTCGGCGCTGCGCGCGAAAGCGTAGATCGCTTCCACGGCCGGCACCAGGCGGCGCGGCAGCAGGAAGGAGGCAACCGGGAAGTTTTCGTAATGCTCGACTGGCATATTTGACTGTTGACTCTAATGTCGGGTTCTTGTCTGTTTCCCTGATTATAATTGCTTGATTACAAATGCCCTAACCGGCCACCAAGGCCAGAGGATTCGACGTGTCTGCTCTCCAGCTGTTTCGCCGTACCCGCACTGCATATGCCGCCCCGCTCTTGCTTGCCCTGCTGGCCGGCTGCGACAAGCCCGCACCCGAGCCAGAGGAGGTACGCCCGGTGCGCGCCATCCAATTGGCCGCCGGCAACGGCGCCGAGCGCGTCGAATTCTCGGGCGACGTCCGTCCACGCTATGAATCGCGCCTGGGCTTCCGGGTCGGCGGCAAGATCGTCGAGCGCAAGGTCGACGTCGGCGCCAACGTCAAGGATGGCCAGGTCCTGATGCGGCTCGACCCGCAAGACCTGCGCCTGGCCGAGGCCCAGGCGCGCGCCAGCCTGCGCGCCGCCGAGACCGAACGCGACCTGGCCCAGGCCGACTACAAGCGCCACCAGAACCTGCGTGCCCAGAACTTCGTCAGCCAGGCGGTGCTCGATGCCAAGCAGGCGGCCTTGCGGGCGGCCCAGGCCAATGTGGATGCGGCCCGTGCCGGCTTCCGCGGCCAGTCGAACCAGGCCGGCTATGCCAACCTGGAATCGGACGCCGACGGCGTGGTGACGGCGGTCGACGCCGAAGTCGGCCAGGTGGTGACCGCCGGCGCGCCGGTGGTGCGCGTGGCCCGCACCGACGAGAAGGAAGTCGTGATCGGCATCCCCGAAGACCGGGTCGGGCAGCTGCGCCAGGCCACGGAGGTCAACGTGCGCCTGTGGGCGAACCGCGAAGTGGCCATCCCCGGCAAGATCCGTGAGGTGTCGCCGGTGGCAGACCCGGCCACCCGCACCTACACGGTCAAAGTGGCGATCCCCGCCAGCCCCGAGGCGCGCCTGGGCATGACCGCCACCGTCGACATGGCCGTTGCCGGCAAAGGCGGTGACACGCAACTGCGCCTGCCCCTGAGCGCACTGGTGCAGGACAAGGGCGCGACCAGCGTCTGGGTGGTCGAGAAGGGCGCGGTGCAGCTGCGGCCCGTCCAGCTGGCGGGCCAGTCGGGTAACGAGCTGCTGGTGGCGGGCGGGGTGCAGCCGGGCCAGACCATCGTGACGGCCGGCGTGCACCTGCTCAAGCCGGGCCAGAAGGTCCGCATCCTGACGGCGGACGTCTCGCGCCGCGGCGACACCGAAGCCGCCGCAGCGGGCGGAGCCGCGAAATGAGGGGTTTCAACCTGTCGCGCTGGGCGCTGGAACACATCCCGCTCACGCGCTACCTGATCGCCGCACTGCTGATCGGCGGCATCCTGAGCTACCAGCAGCTGGGCCAGGACGAAGATCCGCCGTTTACTTTCCGCGCGATGGTGGTCAGCGCCGTGTGGCCGGGCGCCACCGCCGTGCAGATGGCCGAGCAGGTGACCGACCCGCTCGAGCGCAAGCTCCAGGAAACGCCCTACATCGACCGCATCCGCAGCTTTTCCAAGCCGGGCGAGACCACCATCATCCTCGAGCTGCGCGAATCGACGCCGCCGGCCGACACGGCGCCGACCTGGTACCAGGTGCGCAAGAAGATCGGCGACATGGCGGGCACGCTGCCGCAGGGCGTGATCGGCCCCTTCTTCAACGACGAATTCGGCGACACCTACGGCTCGATCTTCGCGCTCTCGGGCGACGGCTTCACCCAGGCCGAGATGCGCGACTATGCCGACTTCGTGCGCCAGCAATTGCTGAAGGTGCCGCTGGTCTCGAAAGTCGAGCAGTTCGGCGTCCAGGAAGAGAAGCTCTACATCGAATTCTCCAGCAAGAAGTTCGCCCAGCTGGGCATCCCCTTCGAGCAGATCGTCAACCAGATCGCCACCCAGAACCAGGTCGAGGCGAGTGGCGTACTGGTGACCCCGAGCGACAACCTGCAGGTGCGCGTCACCGGGGCGCTGAAATCGGTCGAGCTGCTGGAGAACCTGCAGCTGCGCGCCGGGAGCACCACCTTCCGGCTGGGTGATTTCGCCGTCGTGAAGCGCGGCTACCAGGATCCGCCCAAGGACAAGATGCGCTTCAACGGCAAGGAAGTGATCGGCCTGGGCGTGTCGATGGAAAAGGGCGGCAACATCATCAGGCTGGGCGAAGGCCTGGACGCGACGGTGAAGCGCATCCGCGCCCAGCTGCCGGTCGGGATCGAGCTGGAGCACGTATCGGACCAGCCGCAGGCCGTCACCGCCTCGGTCAATGAATTCATCAAGGTGCTGGTCGAAGCCGTGATCATCGTGCTGGCCGTGTCCTTCATCGCCCTCGGCCTGCACACCAAGCCGAAGCTGCGCATCGACGTGCGCCCCGGCCTGGTGGTGGCGCTGACGATTCCCCTGGTGCTGGCGATTACCTTCCTGTTCATGCGGGTGCTCGACATCTCGCTGCACAAGATCTCGCTCGGCGCCCTGATCATCGCGCTCGGCCTGCTGGTGGACGATGCCATCATCGCGGTCGAGATGATGGTGCGTAAAATGGAAGAGGGCATGTCGCGCTTCGAGGCGGCCACCTTCGCCTACACCTCGACGTCGATGCCGATGCTGACCGGGACCCTGATCACCGCCGCCGGCTTCCTGCCGATCGGCCTGGCCAAGTCGGCCGCCGGCGAGTACACCTTCACGATGTTCTCGGTGAATGCGCTGGCCCTGCTGATCTCCTGGGTGGCAGCGGTGGTGTTCACGCCCTACATCGGCTACGTCCTGTTGCGTGTCAAACCGCACGGGCAGGGTGAATCCTCGCACGACGTGTTCGACAGCCCGGCCTACGAGCGCTTCCGCCGCCTGGTGCACCGCTGCGTCGAGTGGCGCAAGACCACGATCGCGCTGAGCCTGGGCGTGTTCGCGCTGGGCGTGTTCGGCTTCAATTTCATCGAGAAGCAGTTCTTCCCGGATTCCAGCCGTCCCGAGCTGATGGTCGAGATGTGGTCGCCGGAGGGCACCAGCTTCGCGGCCAACGAGGCGGTCGTAAAACGCTTCGAAGGCTTCCTGAGGCAGCAGCAGGGCGTGCAGAGCGTGACCAGCTATGTCGGCACCGGCAGCCCGCGCTTCTACCTGCCGCTGGACCAGATCTTCCCGCAGTCGAACGTGTCGCAGCTGGTCGTGCTGCCGGTGAACGCCGAGGCGCGCGAGGCGCTGCTGCGCAAGATCGAGGATGCCTTCCGCAACGATTTCCCGGAGGTGCGCGGGCGCGTGAAGCTGCTGCCGAACGGGCCGCCGGTGGCCTATCCGGTGCAGTTCCAGGTGCTGGGCCCGGACATCGGCATCGTGCGCGGCGTCGCCGACCAGGTCAAGGAGGTGATGCGCGCCAACCCGAACACGGTGGGCGTCAACGACAACTGGAACGAGGCGGTGAAGGTGCTGCGCCTCGACCTCGACCAGGACAAGCTGCGCGCCCTCGGGGTGACCTCGCAGTCGGTGCGGCGCGTGATCAATACGACCCTGAGCGGCACCCCGGTCGGCCAGTTCCGCGAGACCAATCGCCTGATCGACATCGTCGTGCGCCAGCCTCTCGAAGAGCGCTCGACCATTACGCGTCTGTCGGAGGCCCTGGTGCCGACCGCCGGCGGCGACGCGGTGCCGATCGGGCAGGTGGCGCGGGTCGCCTTCGTGTGGGAGCCGGGCGTGGTCTGGCGCGAGGGGCGCGAGTGGGCCATCATGGTGCAGTCGGACGTGAAGGCCGGCATCCAGGGCCCGACCGTCACCGCGCAGGTGGACGAGAAGCTGGCCGATATTCGCGCCAAGCTGCCGGCGGGCTACCGGGTGATGGTGGAAGGCGCGGCCGCCGACAGTTCGGATGCGGAAGCTTCGATCATGGCCAATGTGCCGCTGGTGCTGTTCATCGTGTTCACCCTCCTGATGCTCCAGCTGCACAGCTTCTCGCGTTCGTTGCTGGTCTTCCTTACAGGCCCGCTGGGCATCGCCGGGGCGGCCATGGCGCTGCTGCTGTTCGGCCGGCCCTTCGGCTTCGTGGCGAACCTGGGCGTGATCGCACTGTTCGGCATGATCATCCGCAACTCCGTGATCCTGGTCGACCAGATCGAGCAGGACATCGCCGCCGGGGCCGAGGCCTGGGACGCGATCGTCGAGGCGGCGGTGCGGCGCTGCCGGCCGATCCTGCTGACGGCCGCCGCGGCGGCGCTGGCGATGATCCCGCTGTCGCGCTCCGTGTTCTGGGGCCCGATGGCAGTGGCGATCATGGGCGGGCTGCTGGTGGCGACGGCGCTGACCCTGCTGTTCCTGCCGGCGCTGTATGCGGCCTGGTTCAGGGTCAAGAAGCCGGTCGGCTCGAAAACCGTTTAAGCTTCTTCGACCACCAGCAGGGGAGTCGTCATCCCGGCGCAGGCCGGGATCCAATTTTGCCAGCGAACCACAGGCGCTTGCTTGCATCCGCTAACGTGAGGCAACGAAATTGGGTTCCGGCCTTCGCCGGAACGACGGCTCATCTGCTAACGATGAACAGGTATGCATATGGCTGAGCTGTAAGACATCTATATAGAAGAGCTCCCCACCCCCGCACGCCTAGAAAAAAGCGTCCAATAGTGACAGAAAATCCAGTAAAATAACCGGCTGAAGTTGTAGCCCCTAAACAGAGGAGTGCAGGGCGGCCGGTTTCACTGTCGGGCGCCCTTTGTTTTTGTGGCAAAAAATGCAATCCTGCGCGAGGATGGCGAAATTGGTAGACGCACCAGGTTTAGGTCCTGACGCCAGCAATGGTGTGGGGGTTCGAGTCCCCCTCCTCGCACCACGAATAATTATTTTTTTGGACGATTTTTATAATGGCAACTGCAGTCGAAACCCTGGGTAAACTCGAGCGTCGCTTGACGATCACTTTTCCGGTAGCTGACGTCCGTAGCGAGGTCGAAAAGCGCCTCAAGAAGCAGGCCAAGACGGCAAAGGCCCCGGGCTTCCGCCCAGGCAAGGTGCCGCTCAAGATGGTCGCTGCCCAATACGGTTACCAGATCGAATCGGATGTGCTGAACGACAAGGTCGGCCGCGCCTTCAATGACGCCGCCAACGAGAACCAGCTGCGCGTTGCCGGTTTCCCGAAAATCGAGCCGAAAGAAGAAGCGCCGGAAGGCATGCTGGCCTTCGACGCGACCTTCGAAGTCTACCCGGAAGTCGTGCTCGGCGACCTGGCCAATGTCGACATCGAAACCGTGTCGGCCGACGTGACCGACGCCGAAATCGACAAGACCATCGACATCCTGCGCAAGCAGCGCGTGCACTACCACACCAAGGGTGAGGCAGGCGAGCACGGCGACGGCGGCGAGCCGGTGGCCGCCAACGGCGACCGCGTGACCGTGGACTTCGTCGGCCGCATCGACGGTGAAGAGTTCGCCGGCGGCAAGGCCGAGAACTACGCCTTCGTGCTGGGCGAAGGCCGCATGCTGCCGGAATTCGAAGCCGCGACCATCGGCCTGAAAGTCGGCGAGAGCAAGACCTTCCCGCTGCCTTTCCCTGAGGATTACCACGGCAAGGACGTGGCCGGCAAAACCGCCGAGTTCACCATCACCCTGAACAAGCTCGAGTGGGCCCACATGCCGGAAGTCGACGCGGAATTCGCCAAGTCGCTCGGTATCGAAGACGGCTCGATCGAGAAGATGCGCGAAGACATCAAGACCAACCTGCAGCGTGAAGTCAACGCCCGCGTCAAGGCCCGCAACAAGGAAGCCGTGATGGACGCCCTGGTCAAGGCCACCGACCTGGAAGTGCCGAAGGCGATGATCCAGCAGGATTCGGAGCGCCTGGCCGAAATGACCCGCCAGGACATGATGCAGCGTGGCATGGACGTCAAGGCGATGCCTTTCCCGGCAGAGATGTTCGCCGACAAGGCCGAGCGCCGCGTGCGCCTGGGCCTGATCCTGTCGCAGCTGGTTTCGGACAATAACCTGCAAGCAACCCAAGAGCAGGTCAAGGCCCAGATCGAAGACTTCTCGCAGAGCTACGAAGATCCGAAGGAAGTCCTGAAGTACTACTACAGCGACCGCCGCCGCCTGGCCGAAGTGGAAGCTCTTGTATTAGAAGAAAACGTCGTTAACTATGTCCTCGGCAAGGCGAAGGTCGGCACCAAGACCATCGCTTTCGATGAACTGATGGGTGGCAACCCACAGGGTTAAGGAATTTCCAACCCGAAAGGGTGCGTTGTGGTTCAATCGTAGGGTGGGCGGGTCTCCCGCCCGCGCGTTCAAATCACTGTGATGCCGCCTGCGCGGCTATTCCATTGCTGGTTGAACGCGCGGGCGGCGAAGCCGCCCACCCTACGTGTCTGTGTGAACTGCACGCGTCTGCTAAGATTGGATTTCTGAACCCCTTTTTAATAGGAACGAGACAGGTATGATTCGTAATCCGGCATTGGATACCCAAGCCCTCGGCCTCGTGCCGATGGTGGTCGAACAAAGCGGCCGCGGCGAGCGCGCCTATGACATCTATTCGCGCCTCCTCAAGGAGCGCGTGATCTTCCTGGTCGGCCCTGTCAACGACCAGATGGCCAATTTGATCGTGGCACAGATGCTGTTCCTGGAAAGCGAGAACCCGGACAAGGACATCTCGCTGTACATCAACTCGCCGGGCGGTTCGGTCTCGGCGGGCCTGGCGATCTTCGACACCATGAACTTCATCAAGCCTGACGTGTCGACCCTGTGCACCGGCCTGGCCGCCTCGATGGGCGCCTTCCTGCTGGCCGCAGGCGCCAAGGGCAAGCGCTTCTCGCTGCCGAATTCGCGCGTCATGATCCACCAGCCGTCCGGCGGTTCGCAGGGCATGGCCTCGGACATCGAAATCCAGGCCAAGGAAATCCTGTACCTGCGCGAGCGTCTGGCCCGCATCATGGCCGACAACACCGGCCAGAGCATCGAGCAGATCCACCGCGATACCGACCGCGACCGCTTCATGTCGGCGGAAGAAGCTGTCGAATACGGTATGATCGACCGCGTCCTGACCAACCGCGCCTAAGCGCGTTGCGACATCGACCAAGGTGTTGCCAAAAAACGCCCGGGCGGAACTACGTTCGGGCGTTTCGTTTTTATTTCAGGTAGCATGTTCGTGTACGCACTTGTTGCGTACCCGTATTAGCGATATATTCATTGCAATTCATTAAATTACCTGCCCCATGTCTGACAAAAAATCCTCCAGCGGCGAAAAACTTCTGTACTGCTCGTTCTGCGGAAAGAGCCAGCACGAAGTCAAGAAGCTGATCGCGGGACCGTCGGTGTTCATCTGCGATGAGTGCATCGATCTGTGCAACGACATCATCCGCGACGAGACTTCCAATGTCGAATCGGTGGCGGGCGCCAAGTCCGATCTGCCGACTCCACACGAAATCACCGAACTGCTCGACCAGTACGTGATCGGCCAGCAGACGGCCAAGCGCATCCTGTCAGTGGCGGTGTACAACCATTACAAGCGCCTGAAGCACCTGGGCAAGAAGGACGACGTCGAACTGGCCAAGAGCAATATCCTGCTCGTGGGCCCGACCGGTTCCGGCAAGACCCTGCTGGCCCAGACCCTGGCGCGCATGCTCAACGTTCCCTTCGTGATCGCCGACGCGACCACCCTGACCGAAGCCGGCTATGTCGGCGAGGACGTCGAGAACATCATCCAGAAGCTGCTGCAGAGCTGCAATTACGAAGTCGAGAAGGCCCAGCGCGGCATCGTGTATATCGACGAGATCGACAAGATCTCGCGTAAATCGGACAACCCGTCGATCACGCGCGACGTGTCGGGCGAGGGCGTGCAGCAGGCCCTGCTGAAGCTGATCGAAGGCACGATGGCGTCGGTGCCCCCGCAGGGCGGCCGCAAGCATCCGAACCAGGACTTCGTCCAGATCGACACGACCAACATCATGTTCATCTGCGGCGGCGCCTTCGACGGCCTGGCCAAGATCATCCAGAACCGTTCCGAAAAGAGCGGCATCGGTTTCGCCGCCACGGTCAAGAGCCAGACCGAGCGTGCAGCCAGCGAGATCATGATGGACGCCGAGCCGGAAGACCTGATCAAGTTCGGCCTGATCCCGGAACTGGTCGGCCGCCTGCCGGTCGTGGCGACGCTGAACGAGCTCACCGAGGAAGCGCTGATCCAGATCCTGATCGAGCCGAAGAACGCCCTGATCAAGCAGTACTCGAAACTGCTTGAAATGGAAGGCGCCGAACTCGAAATTCGTCCTGCGGCCCTGCACGCGATCGCCCGCAAGGCGCTGGCGCGCAAGACCGGCGCCCGCGGCCTGCGTTCGATCCTCGAACACGCGCTGCTGGACGTGATGTATGAATTGCCGAGCCAGCAAAATGTGGTCAAGGTCGTGATCGATGAAAATACGATCACGAACGCCGCAAAACCTTTGCTGATTTACAGCGAAACGCCGAAAGCATCCGGCGAAAACTGAAAAAAGACGCGCACTCTTGCCACAAAAGTCTTGCCGTACGGATTCTTGAGCGTACAATTTACCTCAATAATAGACGTAGGCTTCAATCGAAAAGCCACTCGCGGGAGCCCTCGCGCAGTGGCTTTTTCATTTGAAAAGACGACTTTTATTGGAACGGCTATATTTTCACTTAATTGATAATGTTTTACCGGTAGAAAATATATTCGCGGTGGTCTTGAGATTTACGCTGCGAGCGCCCAAGTTCAGCAACACGTTTCTATAAGGTATGCCATGACAACTACGAAATTAACCGAGCAAACGACGCTGCCTCTCCTGCCGCTGCGCGATGTGGTCGTGTTCCCGCATATGGTGATACCTCTGTTCGTCGGCCGTCCGAAGTCGATCAAGGCCCTCGAGGCCGCGATGGAGCAGGGCAAGAGCATCATGCTGGCTGCGCAAAAGGCCGCAGCCAAGGACGAACCTTCCGCCGCAGACATCTACGAGATCGGCTGCGTGGCCAATATTCTGCAAATGCTGAAGCTGCCCGACGGTACCGTGAAGGTCCTGGTCGAGGGCGCCCAGCGCGCGCGCATCGATCAGATCACCGATGGCGCCACCCACTTCACGGCCGAGCTGACCCCGGTCGCCTCGGAAATCGGCGACGATTCCGAAGTCGAGGCCATGCGCCGCGCCATCGTCCAGCAGTTCGACCAGTACGTCAAACTCAACAAGAAAATCCCGCCCGAGATCCTCGCTTCGCTGGCGGGCATCGACGACGCCGGCCGCCTGGCCGACACCGTCGCCGCGCATCTGCCGCTCAAGCTCGAGCAGAAGCAGGTCATCCTCGAGATCTTCAACGTCGCCAAGCGCCTCGAGCACCTGCTCGGCCAGCTGGAAGGCGAACTCGACATCCTGCAGGTCGAAAAGCGCATCCGCGGCCGCGTCAAGCGCCAGATGGAAAAGTCGCAGCGCGAGTACTACCTGAACGAGCAGGTCAAAGCCATCCAGAAGGAACTCGGTGAAGGCGAAGACGGCGCCGACATCGAAGAGCTGGAGAAGAAAGTCATCGCCGCCAAGATGCCGAAAGAGGCACTGGAAAAGGCGCAGGGCGAGATCAAGAAGCTCAAGATGATGTCGCCGATGTCGGCCGAAGCCACCGTGGTGCGCAACTACATCGACACCCTGGTCGGCCTGCCGTGGAAGAAGAAGTCGAAGGTCACCATCGACCTGGAAAAGGCCCAGCAGGTGCTGGAGTCGGATCACTACGGCCTCGACAAGATCAAGGAACGCATCCTCGAGTACCTCGCGGTGCAGCAGCGCGTCGACAAGCTGAAGGCCCCGATCCTGTGCTTCGTCGGTCCTCCGGGCGTAGGTAAAACTTCGCTGGGCGAATCGATTGCCCGCGCGACCGGCCGCAAGTACGTGCGCATGGCCCTGGGCGGCGTGCGTGACGAAGCCGAGATCCGCGGCCACCGCCGTACCTATATCGGCTCGATGCCGGGCAAGGTGCTGCAGTCGCTGTCGAAAGTCGGCGTGCGCAACCCGCTGTTCCTGCTCGACGAGATCGACAAGATGGGCGCGGACTTCCGCGGCGACCCGTCCTCGGCCCTGCTCGAGGTGCTGGACCCGGCGCAGAACCACACCTTCAGCGACCACTACGTCGAAGTCGACTTCGACCTGTCGGACGTGATGTTCGTGGCGACCTCGAATTCCTTCAACATCCCGCCGGCCCTGCTGGACCGGATGGAAGTGATCCGCCTGTCGGGTTACACCGAGGATGAGAAGACCAGCATCGCGCAGCGCTACCTGCTGCCGAAGCAGATCAAGAACAACGGCCTGAAAGAAGGCGAGATCAAGGTCGAGGAATCGGCGATCCGCGACATCATCCGCTACTACACCCGGGAAGCCGGCGTGCGTTCGCTCGAGCGTGAAATCTCGAAGATCTGCCGCAAGGTCGTGAAGATGCTGCTGATGACCAAGTCGGAAAAGCGCATCCTGGTGAACGGCAAGAACCTCGACAAGTTCCTGGGCGTGCGCCGCTACGACTTCGGCGTGGCCGAGAAGGAAAACCAGGTCGGCCAGGTGGTCGGCCTGGCCTGGACCGAGGTGGGCGGCGACCTGCTGACCATCGAAGCCGTCAACGTGCCGGGCAAGGGTGCGATCATCCGCACCGGTACCCTGGGCGATGTGATGAAGGAATCGATCGAGGCAGCCCGCACGGTGGTCCGTTCGCGTGCGCAGCGCTTCGGCATCAAGGCCGAAGCCTTCGAGAAGACCGACATCCACATCCACGTGCCGGAAGGCGCGACGCCGAAGGATGGTCCGTCGGCCGGTATCGGCATGACGACGGCGCTGGTCTCGGCCTTCACCGGCATCCCGGTGCGCGCCGACGTGGCGATGACCGGCGAGATCACGCTGCGCGGCGAAGTCCTGCCGATCGGCGGCCTGAAGGAAAAGCTGCTGGCGGCGCATCGCGGCGGCATCAAGACGGTCCTGATCCCCGAGCAGAACGTGAAGGACCTGGCCGAGATCCCGGACAACGTCAAGAACAAGCTCGAGATCGTGCCGGTGCGCTGGATCGAGAAGGTGCTCGAGGTTGCACTGGAGCGCCAGCCGGAAGCGCTGGCGGACGTGCCGGCCGCCGTGGCCGTCACCCCGGCCCCGGCTGCGGAAGCTTCGACGGACGTGGTTAAGCACTGATCGCAGTACGTGATCGATAAGACAGGCGCTTCGGCGCCTGTTTTTTTTCGTGCCTGCCGCGTGCATGAAGTGACGTATGCATGCAACCGACACCGGCCTCCACGGATGTTGCTTGACAGACCAATGTTGCCCTTGTTTAATACGCGCTTGCACTTTTGCAGGAAGGCGCCGCGGCGTCCAACGTATAAACGAGGGTTAGAGTGAACAAGACAGAACTGATCGAAGAAATCGCGAAGTCCGCGGACATTACCAAGGCTTCGGCGACGCGTGCTCTCGACGCGATGATCGTCGCGGTGACCGAGTCGCTGAAGAAGAACGACAGCGTCACGCTGGTCGGCTTCGGCACCTTCACCGTGGGCGAGCGCGCCGCACGCACCGGCCGCGATCCGCGCACCAAGGAACCGATCAAGATTGCAGCTGCAAAGGTTCCGAAATTTAAGGCTGGTAAAGCGCTGAAAGATGCTGTAAACTAATGCCTTCTCTGCAGTGACACGCAGGGAGCACTAGCTGAAAAGCTAATGCAATGAAGTGTTTTTGTTGGAGCGGTAGTTCAGTTGGTTAGAATACCGGCCTGTCACGCCGGGGGTCGCGGGTTCGAGCCCCGTCCGCTCCGCCAACATCCACAACATTAGTCTGGAGCGGTAGTTCAGTTGGTTAGAATACCGGCCTGTCACGCCGGGGGTCGCGGGTTCGAGCCCCGTCCGCTCCGCCAGAACATTCAGGATAGAAGTGCTCCCCCTGCGGGGAGCACGGATAGGGCGAGAAGGGATTCCCTTGCAAGGGAATCCGCGGCCCGCGGCACGTGGGCGAGCCCCGTCCGCTCCGCCAGAATTCAGTAAGGTCCGGAGTCTGCGAAGGCTCCGGAATACAAGAAGGGGCGAACGCGAGTTCGCCTTTTTTTTTAACTTGTGCTGTTAAAGCATTATCAATCTAGGCTGACCATGTTTGATTTTGTCCGTAACAACAAGCGCGTGATGCAGGGCCTGCTGTTGGTCCTGATCGTGCCTTCGTTCGTGTTAGTTGGTCTCGAGAGCTACCAGGACCGCGGCGACGCGGCCACCGGCGTGGCCACCGTGGCCGGCCAGAAGGTCACCCAGCAGGAATGGGAAGAAGCCCAGCGCCGCCAGATCGACCAGGCGCGCCAGATGATGGGCCCGCAGTTCGACCAGAAGATGTTCGAGACGCCGGAAGCCAAGCAGGCCATCCTGAACAACCTGGTGGCGGAACGCGCCATCCGCGCCGAGATCGCACGCACCAACATGAGCGTGGGCGACGCCGCCCTGGCCAAGAGCATTGCCGAGATCCAGGCCTTCCGCAAGCCTGACGGCAGCTTCGACATGGAGCAGTACAAGGCGGCCCTGGCCGCCCAGGGCATGACCCCGGCCATGTTCGACCAGCGCCTGCGCAGCGACCTGACCATGCAGCAGCTGTCGAACTCGATCCAGGCGACCGCCTTCGCGCCGCGCTCGGTGAGCGCGCGCCTGTCGGACATCAGCGACCAGGAACGCGAAGTCCAGGAAATGCAGTTCCCGATCGCGCAATTCCTGCCGCAGGTGAAGGTCACCGACCAGATGGTCAAGGCCTATTACGACAAGAACGCCCAGCTGTTCACGATCCCGGAGCAGGTGAAGGCCGAGTACGTCGTGTTCGACGCCGCCGCCGCCGAAAGCCAGGTGCAGGTGACGGACGCCGAAGTCACCGAGTACTACAACAAGAACCTCAAGAGCTACACGACGCCGGAACAGCGCACCGCGAGCCACATCCTGATCAACCTGGCGCGCGACGCCAAGCCGGCCGACCAGGCCGCCGCCAAGGCCAAGGCCGAAGCGGTGCTGGCGGAAGTGCGCAAGAACCCGGCGAACTTCGCCGAGATCGCCAAGGCGCAGTCGCAGGACCAGGGTTCGGCCCAGGCCGGCGGCGACCTCGGCGTGGTCGAGAAGGGCGCCTTCGTCAAGCCGGTGGAAGACGTGATCTATGCGCTGAAGGAAGGCGAAGTCAGTGGCGTGGTGCAGTCGGAGTTCGGCTACCACATCATCAAGCTCACCTCGCTCAAGGCCGCCGAGCAGAAGCCGCTGCTGGCCGTGAAGGATGACATCGCCGCCGACCTGAAGAAGCAGAAGGTGTCGAAGCGCTACTCGGAAATGGCCGAGACCTTCACCAACATGGTGTACGAGCAGTCGGAAAGCCTGAAGCCGGTGGCCGACAAGCTGGGCCTGAAGATCCAGACCGTCGACAAGCTGACGCGCAAGCCGAACCCGCAGCTGGGCACGGCACCGTACAACAACGAGAAGTTCCTGGCGGCCCTGTTCGGCACGGACGCCGTCAAGAACAAGCGCAACACCGAAGGCGTGGAAGTGGCGCCGGGCGTGCTGGTCTCGGGCCGCGTGCTCGAATTCAAGCCGGCCACCAAGCGTGCGCTGGCTGACGTCGACGCCCAGATCCGCCAGCGCGTGACCCTGGAAGAAGCGGCCCGCCTGGCGCGCGCCGCCGGTGAGCAGAAGCTGGCCGCGGCCAAGGCCTCGGGCGATGCGACCGGCTTCGGCGAGCCGAAGCTGGTGACCCGCACCAAGGAACCGACCATCAATACCACCGCCGCCGTCGCGGTGCTGAAGGCGGATGCGACCAAGCTGCCGGCCTACGTCGGCGTGGAGATCCCGGGTCAGGGCTATGGCGTGTACCGCATCAACAAGGTAGCGCAGCCGGCCGCACCCGACGTCAACCGCCGCAAGCAGGAAGCCCAGCAGATCTCGGGCATGGTGGGCCAGTCGGAGCTGTTCAACTACGTCGAAGCACTGAAGACCAAGGCCAAGGCCAAGATCAACGTGCAGCCGTCGCAGCTCGGCGTCAAGACCGACGGCGAGTGATCGCCACGAAGTAGCAAGGCATGAAAAAGCCCGGCTGTGTGAGCAGCCGGGCTTTTTGTTATTCGGGCGATGAACAGCGTTAGTGGCTCATTCATCCCGCACCTTCAGCACGTCATCCCGGCGAAGGCCGGGATCCAATTCCGTCTCACAGTGAGAACGCAAATGCTTGTGGCGGCGCGTGCAAACTTGGGTCCCGGCCTGCGCCGGGACGACGGATCATCTGCTAGTGCTGAAAGCGAGGCAGTGGGTTTTCAGGCAGCATGCAGGCGGCGCGCCGCCGCGACGAAATCATGCTCGGCGATGTCCTTCAACTCCAGCACCTCCGCCTTCGGAAACTGCACGAAATTCCGGTCGATCGAACGCACATAAGCCGGATCGTAGTGCTCCACCAGCAGCTGGTCGACCAGCTCCGCCATCGCCCCGCTGTTGGCCATGTCGTGCCAGGCCTTGATCTTCTCGTTCCCGTGCAGTTGCGCCAGGTGGGCCAGCTGGCCGGTGAGGGCGTCGGGATTCTTGCAGAAGTGCGCATAGTCTTCCATCAGCAGCCGCACCCGGTTCTCGCGCGATAGCGACAGCGAGATGCAGGGCGAGGCGCGCATGCGCTCCATCACCGCGTCCGGCACGCGCAGGTTGCCGACCTTCTTGCTCTCGGATTCGACGAACACCGGCTTGGACGGATCGAAGCGGCGCAGCTTGTCCCAGATCTGGCTCTCGAACATCTTCTGGCTCGGCTGGGGTTCGTCCGGCAGGTGGCCCAGCACCGAGCCGCGGTGGGCCGCCAGGCGCTCCAGGTCGAGCACCTGCGCGCCCAGGCGGTCGAGGGTTTCCAGCAGCCGGCTCTTGCCGCTGCCGGTGGTGCCGCAGACCACGCGGAAATCGAGTTCCGGCGGATTCTCCAGCGCCGTGGCCACGTGCGCGCGGAAGGCCTTGTAGCCGCCGTCGAGCTGCACCGCCGGCCAGCCGATCTTGGCCAGGATGTGGGCCAGCGAGCCGCTGCGGTTGCCGCCGCGCCAGCAGTAGACCAGCGGCTTCCAGTCGCGCGGCTTGTCGGCCCACAGGGTCTCGATGTGGCGGGCGATGTTGGCGGCCACCAGCGGCGCGCCGAGCTTCTTCGCCTCGAAGGCGCCGACCTGCTTGTACAGGGTGCCGACGCGGATGCGCTGCGCGTCGTCCAGCACCGGGGCGTTGACCGCGCCGGGAATCCGGTCGAGCGCGTATTCCGACTCGCTGCGCGCGTCGATGATGGTATCGAAGGTATCGAGTTCGGGGAGGATGTCGGCGAAGCTCAGGACGGCAGGGTATTTCATTATTCTTTCACGAGCGGCGCGAATTGCGGCCAGATGTTGTTCAGGATGATCGGGTGGGCGGCGGCGGTCGGGTGCAGGCGGTCTTGCTGGAACAGCGCCGGCTTGTCGGCCACGCCCTCCAGCATGAAGGGCACCAGCGGCGACCTGGTTTCGCTCGACAGCTTCTTGAACATGTTGAAGAAGCTCTCGGTGTAGGCGCGCCCGTAGTTCGGCGGCATGCGCATCCCCACCAGCACCACCTTGGCTTTCTTTTGCTGCGCCATGCTCACCATCGCGCGCAGGTTACTTTCGGCCGAGGCCACCGGCAGGCCGCGCAGGCCGTCGTTGGCGCCCAGTTCGAGCACCACGATGTCGGGCCGGTGCTGGTCGAGCAGGGCCGGCAGGCGGGTGCGGCCGCCGATCGTGGTCTCGCCGCTGATGCTGGCGTTGACCACCCTGGCCGGAATTTTCTCGGTCTTGAGCTTCTGTTCCAGCAGCGCCACCCAGCCGGCGCCGCGCGTGATGCCGTATTCGGCCGACAGGCTGTCGCCCACCACGAGCACGGTTTTTGGTGCAGAATAGGCGCTTGCCGATGCTGCCAGGGTCAGGCAGGCAGCAACAGCCAATTTTTTAAGACTTTCAAACATCATTCGCATGCGTGATCACCCCGAGGCGTACAAGAACGGTCCGGCCAATGAAACAGTCAGGACGCCGGCGATCGCCGTCAGCGGCCTGTCGAAGCGGGTGGCGGACGCCAGCGGCGAACTCACCATCCTGCAAAACATCGATTTTACCGTGCAACCGGCCGAGACGCTCGCGCTCGTCGGGGCTTCCGGTTCGGGCAAGTCGACACTGCTGGGCCTGCTTGCCGGCCTGGACACGCCCTCCGAAGGCAAGGTACTGCTCGACGGTACCGACATCTTCGCCCTCGACGAAGATGGACGCGCCGCTTTCCGCAAAGCCAAGCTGGGCTTCGTGTTCCAGTCCTTCCAGCTGCTGGCCCACCTGAATGCCGTGGAGAACGTGATGCTGCCGCTGGAATTGCGCGGCGACGCCGATGCCCGCGCCAAGGCCGAGGCGATGCTGGGCCGCGTGGGCCTGGCCAGCCGCCTGCGTCATTATCCGAAGTACCTGTCGGGCGGCGAGCAGCAGCGCGTGGCCCTGGCGCGCGCCTTCGTGACCGAGCCGCCGCTGCTGTTCGCGGATGAGCCGACCGGCAGCCTCGATGCCGCCACCGGCGAATCGATCATCCAGCTCATGTTCGAACTGAACCGCGAACGGGGTTCGACCCTGGTGCTGGTCACGCATGATCCGGCGATGGCGGCCAGGTGCGGTCGCACCATCACCATCGCCGCCGGGCGCCTGGCCTGAATTTGTAGGGTGGGCGGGTCTCCCGCCCGCGCGTTCAGCTAAGGCGTGAGCAGCGACAACGCTTCCACTGGTTGAACGCGCGGGCGGCGAAGCCGCCCACCCTACGTTAACCCAGCTTCTCGGTAACCAGGAGGTTCAGCACGGCCCGCGCCGCGGCAGGCAGTTCGCCCGCCGTCATGCCGATCGGACCGACGCCCTGCGCGACCAGCAGGTCCGCCGCGGCGCCGTGGATCCATGCGCTGCCCAGCGCCGCTTCCCATGCCGGCCAGCCCTGGGCCAGCAAGGCCCCGCAGATCCCCGCCAGCACGTCGCCGCTGCCGGCCGTCGCCAGTCCGGCGTTGCCGGTCGGGTTGATGAGGATGGTCCCGTCCGGACGCGCGATCACCGACCCCGAGCCTTTCAGGATCACCGCCGCATTGCTGCGCAGGGCCATCTGGCGCGCGGCCTCCAGGCGGTCGGCCTGAATCTGCGCCGCCGTCATGCCGAGCAGACGGGCGCCTTCGAGCGGATGCGGCGTGAGTACCGCCGGGCTGCTGCGCTGCGCCAGCCGTTCCAGCAGGTCGGGACTGGCGCCGATCAGGGTGATGGCGTCGGCGTCGATCACCAGCGGGCTGTCGCTGTCCAGGGCCTTGGCCAGCAGGCGCATGGCCGCGGCCGAGCCGCCCATGCCCGGTCCGATCACCAGGGTGCGCCCGTCGAAGGCGAAGTCGTCGGCCGGGCGGAACATGATTTCGGGCTGGACGCTGTCGTAGCCGGGGCCGGGGTCGAGCATCGCGACGAAGGTCCGTCCCGCTCCCGCATACAGGGCGCCGCGCGCGGCCAGCACCGGTGCGCCGGCCATGCCGTGGGCGCCGCCGATCACCGCCACGTCGCCGAAACTGCCCTTGTGCGTGTTGTGGCGGCGCGCGGCCAGCCGGTGCGCGAAGGCCTCCGCCGATCCCATGCGGGCGGCGGGGGCGGGCAGGTGCGCGGGTCCGACGCCCAGCCTCTCGACCCGCAGTTCGCCGGCGAAGTCGCGTCCGTCGGCCGTATGCAGGCCCGGCTTGTCGCCCAGGAAGGTGATGGTGTGGGTGGCCCGCACCGCGATGCCGTCCGGCCCGATCACGGCGCCGGTGTCGGCATCCAGGCCGCTCGGCACGTCCAGTGCCAGGATCGGACACCGGATGGCGCCGAGCGAGGCGACCAGGTCGCGGTACTCGCCCTCGAGCGGACGCGCCAGGCCGATGCCGAACAGACCGTCGACCACCAGTCCCCATTGCCCCTCGGGCGGAAGCATGTCGATGAAGCCGACCGTGCCGGCCCGCGCCCGTTCGTGGGCACTCGCGGCCTCGCTGGAAGTCTCCCGCTGTCCGGGCAAGTGCAGCACGGTCGCATCGATGCCGGCATCGGCCAGGACGGCCGCCATTTCCAGCGCGTCGCCGCCGTTGTTGCCGGGGCCGGCGAGCAGCAGCACGGGCAGGTCGCGCCTGCCGCCCAGCAGTTCGAGCGCGTACTTCGCTGCCGCTTCGCCGGCGCGCCGCATCAGGGTGCCGGGCGCCAGGTTCGCATATGCCGCACGTTCGATCTCGCGCAGCTGCGCCACGGTGTACAGGTGATTGTCCATGGCCGCATTGTCATGCATTTTCGCCAAAACGGTCGCGCGTCCGGACTACAATAAGCGTTTTGATTGACGCGTCGGGAGTAATGACATGGACTGGCAGTTCTGGATCGATCGTGGCGGCACCTTCACCGACATCGTGGCGCGCAGGCCCGACGGCACACTGGTCACGCACAAGCTGCTGTCCGAGAATCCCGAGCAGTACCGCGACGCGGCGGTGGCCGGCATCCGCCACCTGCTCGGCCTGGCCGGCGGCGAGCCGGTCCCGGTCGCCCAGGTGGAAGCCGTCAAGATGGGCACGACGGTGGCCACCAACGCGCTGCTGGAGCGCAAGGGCGAAGCCACCGTGCTGGCGATCACCCGGGGCTTCCGCGACGCCCTGCGCATCGCCTACCAGAACCGTCCGCGCCTGTTCGACCGCCACATCGTGCTGCCCGAACTGCTGTACGGCACGGTCATCGAGATCGAGGAGCGCGTGGGCGCGCACGGCGAGGTGGTCTTGCCGCTGGATGAAGCCGCAACGCGCGCCGCACTCCAGCAGGCGTATGACGGGGGGCTGCGCTCGATCGCCATCGTCTTCATGCACGGCTACCGCTATACGGCCCACGAAGCGGCCACCGCCCGCATCGCACGCGAGATCGGCTACACCCAGGTGTCGGTGTCGCACGAAGTCAGCCCGCTGATGAAACTGGTGGCGCGCGGCGACACCACCGTGGTCGACGCCTACCTGTCGCCCATCCTGCGCCGCTACGTCGACCAGGTGGCGGGCGAGCTGCCGGGCGTGAACCTGCAGTTCATGCAGAGCAGCGGCGGGCTGACCGATGCGCGCGCCTTCCAGGGCAAGGACAGCATCCTGTCCGGCCCTGCGGGCGGGATCGTCGGCATGGTGCGCGCCAGCCAGCTGGCCGGCTTCGAGCGCGTGATCGGCTTCGACATGGGCGGCACCTCGACCGACGTCTCGCATTTTTCCGGGGAGTTCGAACGCGTGTTCGAGACCCAGGTCGCCGGCGTGCGCATGCGCGCGCCGATGATGAGCATCCACACGGTGGCGGCGGGCGGCGGCTCGATCCTGCACTTCGACGGCACCCGCTACCGCGTTGGCCCCGACAGCGCCGGCGCCAACCCGGGCCCGGCCAGCTACCGGCGCGGCGGCCCGCTGGCAGTCACCGACTGCAACGTCATGCTCGGCAAGATCCAGCCCCGGCACTTCCCGCGCCTGTTCGGCAGAAGCGGCGACCAGCCGCTCGACCTGGACGCCGTGCACGCCGGCTTCGCCGCGATGGCGGACCAGATCGGCGCGGCCACCGGCAGCCGGCCCGCGCCCGAGGAAGTGGCCGAAGGCTTCATCCAGATCGCGGTCGGCAACATGGCGAATGCCATCAAGCAGATCTCGGTGCAGCGCGGCCATGACGTGACCGACTACGCGCTGACCAGCTTTGGCGGCGCCGGCGGCCAGCACGCCTGCCTGGTGGCCGACGCGCTCGGGATGAAGACGGTGTTCATCCATTCGCTGGCCGGCGTGCTGTCGGCCTACGGCATGGGCCTGGCCGACCAGACCGCGATGCGCGAACAGGCCGTCGAGCTGCGCCTGCTGGAGGCCGGCAGCGACGCGCTGGCCGCGCGCCTCGCCGCATTGGGCGCGAACGCACGCGAGCAGTTGCTGGGGCAGGGCGTCGCACCGGAGCGTATCGCGCTGGTGCAACGCGTGCACCTGCGCTACGAAGGCACGGATTCGGCCATCGTCGTGCCTTTCGGCGAGGTCGAGACCATGCAGGCCGCCTTCGAAGCTTCCTACAAGCGCCGCTACTCCTTCCTGATGCCGAGCCGCGGCCTGGTGGTCGAGGCGGTGTCGGTGGAAGCCATCGGGCGCTCGGATGCACCGGCCGAGGCGCCGGCGCAGGCCGGCTCAGGCGGCGCGCAAGCGGCGCCGGATGAGCGGGTGCGCATGTTCAGCGGCGGCGCTTGGGTCGATACCGGCGTGTTCCTGCGCGATGGCATCACGCCGGGCGACATCGTGAACGGGCCGGCCATCATCGCCGAAGCGAATGCGACCACGGTGGTGGAACCGGGCTGGCAGGCCCAGGTCACGCCGCACAATCACCTCGTGCTGCGGCGCGTGCAGGCCTTGCCCGAGCGGCGCGCGATCGGCACCACGGCCGACCCGGTCATGCTCGAGATCTTCAACAACCTGTTCATGTCGATCGCCGAGCAGATGGGCCTGCGCCTGCAGAACACGGCCTATTCGGTGAACATCAAGGAGCGCCTCGACTTCAGCTGCGCGATCTTCGATGCCGACGGCAAGCTGGTGGCGAACGCGCCCCACATGCCGGTGCACCTCGGCTCGATGGGCGAGAGCATCAAGACCGTGATGCGCAAGAACGCCGGCCGCATGAAGGCGGGCGACGTTTACGTGCTGAACGACCCGTACAACGGCGGCACCCACCTGCCCGATGTGACCGTGATCTCGCCGGTGTTCGACGAGGCGGGCAAGGAGATCCTGTTCTACGTCGGCTCGCGCGGCCACCATGCCGACATCGGCGGCACCACGCCGGGCTCGATGCCGCCGGACTCCGAGCACATCGAGCAGGAGGGTGTCCTGATCGACAACTTCAAGCTGGTGGACGGCGCCGACGGCGTGCTGCGCGAGGCCGAGGCCCGCGAGCTGCTTACCGAGGCGCGCTACCCGGCACGCAACCCGGACCAGAACATGGCCGACCTGCGCGCCCAGGTGGCCGCGAACCAGAAGGGCGTCGAGGAACTGCACAAGATGGTGGCGCACTTCGGCCTGGACGTGGTGCGTGCCTACATGGGCCACGTGCAGGACAACGCCGAGGAAGCGGTGCGCCGCGTGATCTCGGCGCTCAAGGATGGTCGCTACAGCTACGATCTCGATAACGGCGCGCGCATCGAGGTGGCGATCCGTGTCGATCAAGAAAGCCGCAGCGCGGAGATCGATTTCACCGGCACCTCCAGCCAGCTGCCGAACAACTTCAACGCGCCGTCCGCGGTCTGCATGGCGGCGGTGCTGTACGTGTTCCGCACGCTGGTGGATGACGAGATCCCGCTGAATGCCGGCTGCCTCAAGCCGCTGAAGGTGATCATCCCGCCGGGCTCGATGCTCAACCCGCACTATCCGGCCTCGGTGGTGTCGGGCAACGTCGAGACCTCGACCTGCATCACCAACGCGCTGTACGGCGCGCTGGGCGTGATGGCGGCGGCGCAGGGGACGATGAACAACTTCACCTTCGGGAATGCGCGCTACCAGTACTACGAGACGATTTCGGGCGGCTCGGGCGCGGGCCCGGGCTTCGACGGGACCGACGTGGTGCAGACCAATATGACCAACTCACGCCTGACCGATCCGGAGATCCTGGAATTCCGCTTCCCAGTGCGGCTGGAGAGCTACGAGATCCGCCACGGTTCGGGCGGGGCGGGGCGCTGGCACGGGGGCAACGGCGGGGTGCGCAAGGTCCGCTTCCTGGAGCCGATGACGGCGGCGATCCTGTCGAACAACCGGGTCCATGCGCCCTTCGGGATGGCGGGTGGCGAGCCGGGCGAGCGTGGGCGGAATACCGTGCTGCGCGCGGATGGGACGGTCGAAACCCTGGGCCATATCGGCAAGGTCGGGATGGAGCCGGGCGATCTGTTCGTCATCGAGACGCCCGGAGGCGGCGGCTACGGCAGGCCCTAGGTCGAGATACCGTACTTGCGCTTGGCCTGCTGGAATTCCTCGCTCAGCGCCGCCAGGCGCGGATGCCCGGCATCCAGCGCCCGCAGCCGCTCGATCTGCTCAGCCGCGACTTCGCTCAGCGCGTGGTCCCATCCCAGCTCGTTCACCTGGCGCAGGATGCCGCCGGCCACCGCGACCATCACCTGCTGGTTGCCCGGCGCCATGTGCAGCGCCTCGAGCAGGGTCTGCACCGCGCCGCGCACGTCGCCCATGTTGCGCTTTTCGTCCGCCACGCCGAGCAGGATCTGGGCCTGCGCGCGCAGCTGCTCGCCCATGCCGTCGGCCAGGTCGGGCCGGCCCGCGCGCACGAACACGCTAATTGCCTGGTCCACCGTCACCGCGCCCGCAGCGTCGTGCATCACGTTCATCATGACGCTCGAGGCCTGCTCGTCGAGCTGGTGTTCCAGGCAGGCTTGCGCCAGGCCGATCTTCAGGTTGGGCGACAGCCCGCTGCTGGTGCGCGCCGCGCTCACCGCGTTCGAGAGTTCCGCCACCGCCGCGCTGACGTTGCCCATTTTTTCCTGCAGCAGGGCGTTCGAATAGGCCTTGCAGGCATCGACGTTGGCGTTGCCGCGCAGCGAGCGCTCCAGGTCGCGGATCACGCCGCCGGCGCCCGCGACGTCGCCGCGGGTGACCATCGCCCTGACCAGGTTGACGTGGTCTTCGGGATTGCGGAATTCCGAGTAGCGCGCCTTGCTCACGACCTGCTTGAAGGATTTTTCGGCGGCTTCGGCATCGCCGTTTTCCAGCGCGACCTCGCCCAGCTTGCGCAGGCGGCGCACCATGTGCGGCGAGATCGCCACCGCTTCTTCCAGTACTTTCTGCGCGTCCGTGGTGGCGCCGAGCCGCTCGTGGCAGCGGGCCAGCAGGTCGTAGGCGGCCATCAGGCGCGGATTGGCCTGCACCAGCTGTTCCAGCGTGTCGCGCGCTTCCTCGACCTCGCCCTGTGCGAGCCTGGTACGGGCCAGGCCGAGCCCGGCCCAGCCCAGCGGGCGCTCGGCCAGCACGTCGCGGTAGATCGCGCCGGCCACCAGGTGATCGCCGACCGAGACGTGCAGTTCGGCCTTCAGGCGCAGGAAATCGAGGGCATAGCGCGGGTTCGCGAGGGCGGCGCTGGTACAGGCGCGGATCGCCTCGACCGGCTTGCCCTGCGCCGCCAGCTGCCAGACCGGGAGCAGGGCAGTGCGGCGTTCCAGCGCGCGCTTGATGCGGGTGCTCAGCATCTCGACCGTGAAGGGCTTGAGCACGTAGTCGGTCGGGGTCAGCTCGGCCGCGCTGACGACCTTGTCGTACACGCCCTCCGAGGTGAGCATGATGAAGATGGTCGATGCGGTGATCAGGCGGTGGTGGCGCAGGTCTTCCAGCAGCTGCTGGCCGTCCTGGCCGTCGCCGCCCGGGCCGCCCAGGTCGTACTCGCACAGGATGACGTCGTAGCTGCGCTTGGCGAGCTGCTTGATCGCGGTGCCCGCATTGATCGCCGACTCGACTTTGGTGATGCCGGCCTGGTTCAGCATGTTCTGCAGGCTGCCGCGCATGCCCTGGTTGGGATCGACGATCAGTACCGTGAGGTTGGCGTTCTCTTGCATCTCGCTCCGTCCTGTTCGGTGCCTGCGCACCTGTTGTCATTATCTAGCCCCTACAATACCGATTAGTTCCTGCAGGATCAAGAAATGTCCGCGCTGTAAGTTGATCCTGCAAGGTCGGCACTGATAGGAATGCAACGCTGTATAATAGCGGGCTATCTTCCACCCTAGCAGCGACGCTGCATCAACCAACTTCTCAGCCATGTTGATTCTGCCGGGTTCCAACGCCCTGTCCGCCTTCCGTAGCCAACGCCTCCTGTCGCAACTCCAAGCCGTCGCACCATCGATCGCGGCAGTCCAGGCACGCTTCTTCCACTTCATCGACAGCAGCGCAGCGCTGAGCACTGACGATACCGAGCGCCTCACCGCCATGCTCACCTATGGCGAACCGGCGGCGCAAACTTTATACGAAGGCGTGACCGAAGAGTTCTTCGTGATCCCGCGCCTGGGCACGATCTCGCCGTGGGCCTCGAAGGCCACCGACATCGCCCACAACTGCGGCATGGCGCACGTGCACCGCATCGAGCGCGGCGTCGGGTATACCGTCGTGCTGAAAGGCGGCATCCTCGGCACCGGCATCGGTGCGCCGAAGAAGCTGGGCGAGCAGGAAGTGCAGGCCGTCGCGGCCCTGCTGCACGACCGCATGACCGAAACCGTGCTGCGCAACGCCGACGAGGCCCAGCGCCTGTTCGACGAACTGGCCGGCCGTCCGCTCGAGACCGTCGACGTGATCGGCGAGGGCCGCGAGGCACTGGTGCGCGCGAACACGGAACTGGGCCTGGCGATGTCGGTCGACGAGATCGACTACCTGCACGAGGCCTTCACGAAGGCCAAGCGCAACCCGACCGACGTCGAGCTGATGATGTTCGCGCAGGCGAACAGCGAACACTGCCGCCACAAGATCTTCAACGCCGACTGGATCATCGACGGCGTCAAGCAGGACAAGTCGCTGTTCGGGATGATCAAGAACACCCACCAGCTGAACCCGCGCGGCACCGTGGTCGCCTACAGCGACAACTCCTCGATCATCGAGGGCGCCACCGTGACCCGTTTCTTCCCGCGGGAGAAGCAGGAATATGGTGCGTCGACGGAACTGGTGCACACCCTGATGAAGGTCGAGACCCATAACCACCCGACCGCGATTTCGCCCTTCCCGGGCGCCTCCACCGGCGCCGGCGGCGAAATCCGCGACGAAGGTGCGACCGGCCGCGGCGCCAAGCCGAAGGCGGGCCTGACCGGGTTCACCGTGTCGAACCTGCTGCTGCCGGATGCCCAGCGTCCGTGGGAAAACGCGAGCGACGTCAGCGCCGGCCCGAATGGCCGCGTGGACGCCGTTTACGGCAAGCCGGAGCGCATTGCCTCGCCGCTGCAGATCATGATCGACGGCCCGATCGGCGGCGCCGCCTTCAGCAATGAATTCGGCCGTCCGGTCCTGGGCGGTTACTTCCGTACCTACGAGCAGAATGTCGGCGCGGCAGGCAGCGTGTTCGGCTACCACAAGCCGATCATGATCGCCGGCGGCATCGGCAGCATTTCGGCCGCGCACACCCACAAGGACGAGATCCCGGTCGGCAGCCTGCTGATCCAGTTGGGCGGTCCGGGCATGCGCATCGGTATGGGCGGCTCGGCCGCATCGTCGATGGCCACCGGCACCAACACCGCCGACCTGGACTTCGACTCGGTCCAGCGCGGCAACCCGGAGATGGAGCGCCGCGCCCAAGAAGTCATCAACGGCTGCTGGCAGATGGGTGAGGACAACCCGATCATCTCGATCCACGACGTGGGCGCCGGCGGCCTGTCGAACGCCTTCCCCGAAATCGTCAACGACGCCAAGCGCGGCGCGCTGTTCGACCTGCGCAAGGTGCCACTCGAAGAATCCGGCATGGCACCGAAGGAAATTTGGTCAAACGAGTCGCAAGAGCGATATGTGTTGGCGATTTCGCCAATGGACCTTGATAAATTTGCATCGATTTGCGAGCGCGAGCGCTGCCCGTATGCAGTGGTCGGCACCGCGACCGAAGAGCGCCAGCTGCGCGTGATCGATCCGCAGGAAGGCAATAATCCGGTCGACATGCCGATGGACGTCCTGCTCGGCAAGCCGCCCAAGATGCTGCGTGACGTCGAACATGTCAGCTATGACTTCCCGGCCATCGACCTGACCGGCATCGAGCTGGCCGAAGCCGCGCGCCGCGTGCTGCTGCTGCCGACCGTGGGCGACAAGTCCTTCCTGATCACCATCGGCGACCGCACCGTGGGCGGCATGACCGTGCGCGACCAGATGGTCGGCCCGTGGCAGGTACCGGTGGCCGACTGCGCCGTCACCGCCATGTCCTACGAGGGCTTCCTGGGCGAGGCGATGGCGATGGGCGAGCGCACCCCGCTGGCCGTGATCGACGCCGCCGCTTCCGGCCGCATGGCCGTGGGCGAGGCGATCACCAACATCGCCGCTGCCGCGATCGACCAGATCGGCGACATCAAGCTGTCGGCCAACTGGATGGCGGCCTGTGGCCAGCCGGGCCAGGACGCCGCGCTGTTCGACACCGTGAAGGCGGTCGGCATGGAACTGTGCCCGGCGCTGGGCGTGTCCATCCCGGTCGGCAAGGATTCGCTGTCGATGCGCACCACCTGGAACGATGAGGGTGCGAACAAATCGGTGATCTCGCCGGTGTCGCTGATCGTCTCGTCGTTTGCGCCGGTAACCGACGTGCGCCGCTCGCTGACCCCGCAGCTGCGCACCGACCTTGGCGACACCGCCCTCGTGCTGGTCGACCTCGGCCGCGGCAAGAACCGCCTCGGCGCCTCGGCGCTGGCGCAGGTCACCCAGCAGATCGGCGACAGCGTGCCGGACGTCGATGCGCCGCAAGACCTGAAAGCCTTCTTCGACGCCATCCAGCGCCTGAACAAGGAAGGCAAGCTGCTGGCCTACCACGACCGCTCGGACGGCGGCCTGTTCGCCACCCTGTGTGAAATGGCCTTCGCCGGCCGCGCCGGCGTGTCGGTCAACCTCGATATCCTCACCATGGAAGGCGAGCATGCTTCCGACTGGGGCGATGCCAAGAACTGGACCACGCAAGTGGGCGAGCGCCGCAACGAGATGACCCTGCGCGCCCTGTTCAGCGAAGAGCTGGGCGCGGTGCTGCAGGTGCGTGCGGACGAGAAGCAGGCCGTGATGGCCGTGCTGCGCGAGCTGGGCCTGGGCGCCTGCAGCCACATCATCGGCAAGCTGAACGACCGCGGCGTGATCGAATTCACCCGGGATGCCAAGGTGATCTATAGCGAAAAGCGCAGCGAACTGCATCGCCTGTGGAGCGAGACCAGCTGGCGCATCGCGCGCTTGCGCGACAACCCGGTCTGCGCCGACCAGGAATACGACCGCCTGCTGGACGAGAGCGATCCGGGCATGTCCCCGGTGCTGACTTTCGACCTGCGCGAGGACGTGGCCGCGCCCTTCATCGCGACGGGCGTGCGTCCGCGCGTGGCGATCCTGCGCGAGCAAGGCGTCAACTCGCACATCGAGACCGCCTGGGCGATGCACCAGGCCGGCTTCGCCGCGATCGACGTGCACATGAGCGACCTGATCGCCGGCCGTGCCAGGCTGGATGATTTCCACGGCCTGATCGCGGTGGGCGGCTTCTCCTACGGCGACGTGCTGGGTGCGGGCGAGGGCTGGGCCAAGACCATCCTGTTCAACCCGCAGCTGGCGGATCAGTTCGCGAAGTTCTTCGCACGCCAGGATACCTTCGGCATGGGTGTCTGCAACGGCTGCCAGATGCTGAGCAACCTGAAATCGATCATCCCGGGCGCCCACGCCTGGCCGAAGTTCACCCGCAACAAGTCGGAACAGTTCGAGGCGCGCTTCGGCATGGTCGAGGTGCTCGATTCGCCGTCGATCTTCTTCGCCGGCATGGCGGGCACCCAGGCACCGATCGCGATCGCGCACGGCGAAGGCTTCGCCGACTTTTCGCTGACCGGCGATATCGACGCAGCGGTGAAAGCCATGCGCTACATCGACAACCGCGGCCAGGCCACCGAGACCTATCCGTTCAACCCGAACGGCTCGCCGGGCGGCCTGACCGCCGTCACCACCGAGGATGGCCGCTTCACCGCCATGATGCCGCACGGCGAACGCGTGTTCCGCACCGTGGTCCATTCCTGGGCGCCGGATGCATGGCCGGACGAGTCGCCATGGCTGCGCATGTTCCGCAACGCGCGCAAGTGGGTGGGTTAAACCCCTGAGCTCGCTCGAGCCCACGACCAAAAGCGCCTCCTCGGAGGCGCTTTTTTCATGTCCGCCCGAGTTCAGCTACCCCAGATCGGCTCGTCTTTGCTGCCGTTCCCGCCCGGCGTGCCCGGCGGCTTTCCGGCGCCCGCACCGACGTCCGGCACGGAGCCGCCCTGGCCGCCGGAACCGCTGAGGTTGCTATCCGCGTTCGAGGCCTGGCTGCCCGGATTGCCGCCGCCGGCCGCGCCGCCCATCGGACCGGCACCACCCTGGTTCGACATCGCACCCGCCGTGCCACCGGCCACCGGTTCGGTGGCGCTGCCATGGCCGCTCTGCGGCTTGCCCGGCGGGTTCACCTGGGCTTCGGGAGGCGAGCTGACGATACCGCCGCCGCGCCCCGCGGGATTCGCGGTGTAGTGCCCGGCATTCGACTGCAGGTCCTGTTCCTTGCGTTCATCCTTGTTCATGGTCTGCTCCTGTCAGCGTTCTTTGGACCCATGGTAGCCCGCCGCGCAAAATGCTCAATAGGACGGGCGAGCAGGAACGCGTAGGAGTAGGGCGCAGATCACCATTCTTTCTGGAAAAATAGTGTGTAAAATCAAGAGCTTGGCTCGCTGAGTTGACGCAAGCCTGTATGCGAGGCGGGCGCGCATCATGGGGTTCCGACGGTCTGGACCGTCACCACATCCACGGAGGAACCCATGACGACGCGTACCGGCTTCAGCTGTTTCGCTTCCCGATTCATCCTTGCCGCCAGCCTTCTGCTCGGACTCGGCAGCGCCTCGAACGCGGCCTACGCGAGCGAACCGGTGCGCGCCGAACTGGGCGCCGCCGGCTGCGACGGGCTGCTCCTGGCCCGGGGCGTCACGCCCGACGCCCTGCTGGCCGACTGCACCTGCCCGCCGAAGGGCTGCGTGCGCACCCAGGGCTACTGGGGCAACAAGCCGGGCGTGGTCTGGCCCAAGGGCTACGACCGTGAGGCAGACTTCTTCGGGAGCGGCCTGAGCTGGCAGGAGGTGCTCGACAGGCCGACCCGCGGCGACGCCTACTTCATCCTGGCCCACCAGTACATCGCGGCCGTGCTGAACACGGCCTCGGGTGCCTCGGCCCCGAACAGCGTGCGCTCGGTGATCATCGCCGCCGGCGCCTGGTTCGCCACTGCCGCTCCCGGCACCTGCGTGCGGGGCGCCTGCCAGCTGCAGCGTTCCTGGGCCGGCATCCTCGACGAGTACAACAACGGAGAGTACCCCGGCGGCCCGAAGCATTGCGACGAAGACTGAACACGCGCGAGGCAGGCATAAAAAAAGCGCTCCCGGGGGAGCGCTTCTGTCGACGGCGGGGCCGTTCTTACTGAATCTTAGCCTTCTTGACCAGGCTTTCGCGGTACTGCGCCAGCTGGCGCTGCTGCAGCTGTTCCGCGACCTGCTGCTTGACTTCGTCCAGGGCCGGGATCTTGGCCGCGCGGACGTCTTCCAGCTTGATCACGTGGAAGCCGTACTGGCTCTTGACCGGGGTGTCGGTGATCGCGCCTTTTTGCAGAGCGGTCATGGCCTTCGAGAACTCAGGCACGTAGTTGGCCGGGCTTGCCCAGTCCAGGTCGCCGCCATTGGCTGCCGAACCGTCTTTCGACTGGGCCTTGGCCAGGTCTTCGAACTTGGCGCCGCCCTTGATCTTGGTGATGATGGCCTTGGCTTCGTCTTCGGTGGCCACCAGGATGTGGCGGGCGCGGTATTCCTTGTCGCCGACCTGGGCCTTGTAGCGGTCGTACTCGGCCTTGATCTCGGCATCCTTGATCGGGTTCTTCTTGACGTAGTCGGCCAGCATCGCGTTGATGATGATGCTCTGGCGGGCGTTGTCGATCGCTGCCTTGACGTCGGCGCGGCCGCCGATGCCTGCCTTGTCGGCTTCCTGGATCAGGACTTCACGGCCGATCAGGTCTTTCTTGATCGCTTCGCGCAGCTGCGGCGAATCGGTGGCGCGGCCCTGGGCCACCACTTGCTTGACCACCTGGTCAACCTTCGCCGCCGGGATGGGCTTGCCATTGACGGTAGCGGCGTTCTGCGCGAATGCAGGCGCGGCGATCATCGCGGTCACGGCAAAGCTGATTGCCAAGGACAGGCGGGCTGGCTTCAAAATCATTGTTAAGGTCCTATCTAAACACGAAAAGTTCGCCGCGCGGCGGCATTAACCGGTGCCTCGCGGCACCGGCGGTAGTACATCTTACTGCACCTTTGCCTTTTTGACCATTTGGTCACGGTAGTCAGCAAGCTTTTTCTGGGCCAGGGCGTCCTGGATCTGCGGCTTGACTTCGTCCAGCGACGGCAGCTTGGCGGCACGGGTGTCGTCCAGCTTGATGACGTGGAAGCCGTTGGCGGTCTTGACCGGATTCTCGGTGACGGCGCCTTTCTGCAGGCCGGTGAAGCCGGCAGCGAACTCAGGCGGGAACGAGGACGGGCTGGCCCAGTCCAGGTCGCCGCCGTTGTTGGCGGTGCCGGTGTCCTTCGACTGCTTGGCCAGGTCTTCGAACTTGGCGCCGCCCTTGATCTTGGCGATCACGGCCTTGGCGTCGGCTTCATTGTCCAGCAGGATGTGGCGCACATGGTATTCCTTGTCGCCGGTCTGGGCCTTGAAGCGGTCGTACTCGGCCTTGACTTCGGCGTCGGTCACCGGGTTCTTGCTGATGTAGTCACGGGCCAGCTGGTTGACGACGATGGACTGGCGGGCGTTGTCGAGTGCTGCCTTGACTTCCGGCTTCTTGTCGTAGCCCTGCTTGATGGCTTCCTGCATCAGCACTTCGCGGGCGATCATCTCTTGCTTGATCGCGTTGCGCAGCTGCGGCGAATCCTGGCCCTGGCCGGCAGCGACCAGTTGCTTGACGGCGTCTTCGACACGCGAGGTCGGGATGGCTTTGCCGTTCACGACGGCGAGGTTCTGGGCGAAGGCAGGGGCCGCGGCAACGGCGATCAGCGCTAACAGCAGGCGTGCTGGCTTAAAGGTCATTTCTGGAATTCCTGTGGGAAGGGATGTACTTGGACGAGATTTTGATTAGTTCTTTTACTTCAAGTTCTGGTACTTGGCGTTACATATTGTCGGCCACTATTCTTAAAGCTCACTGAAATACTCAACAGCGGCCGGCAAGCATCAAGCCGCCTCAGCCGGTGCGATGGCCGTAATGGCCAGCGCATGGATTTCCGCCTTGTTAATCATTTCGTGAACGGCATCATACACAAGACGATGGCGCATGACCAGCGTGAGGCCCTGGAACTTCTCGGAGACGATTTTCACGCTGTAATGGCTGCCGCCGGAAGCGGCGCCGGCGTGGCCGGCGTGCAGGTGCGAGTCGTCGCTGATTTCCAGCACGGTCGGGGCGAGTTCGGCCTGCAGGCGCTCGCGCAGGCGTTCGGTACGGTTAGCTTCCATTTTGAGCATCCTCCTGGATATGTTTGGACAGGAACAGCGATTGAATGACGATGAAGGCGAACAGGATGCCGGTGATGCCGAACAGCTTGAAGCTGACCCAGGCGCCGGTATCGCTACGGAAGACCACGAAGGCCATCAGGAGGTTCAGCAGGCCCAGGACGGCGAAGAAGGCGATCCAGGCGTGCAGGACGCGGTTCCAGACGGCGTCGGGCAGGTTCATCGCGCCCCCGAGCGCCGAGCGCATCAGGTTCTTGCGGTAGAGCAGATGCGCCAGCAGCAGGGCGGCGCCGAAGGCCCAGTACAGGATGGTCGGCTTCCACTTGATGAAGGTGTCGTCATGGAAGTAGATGGTGGCGCCGCCGGCCACCACCACCACTCCCAGCGACAGCCACAGCATGCCGTCGACCTTCCTGCGGCGCGCCAGCAGGTAGACGATCTGCAGCACGGTCGCCAGGATGGTCACCGCGGTGGCCAGCAGGATCGGCGACTGCGAGGCCGGTACCGCGCCGCCCGAAACCAGGCCCCCGAGGTAGTCGGTGACCAGGCCGTGGGCCCATTCCTGATTGTTTTCCCCATACTTGTAAATGCCGAAGAACAGGATCACCGGCAGCATGTCGAACAAGAACTTGATCATTGAGCACGCCCTCAGACAGGTTCGAAACGCAGCGCGGCGGAATTGATGCAATAGCGCAGGCCGGTCGGCGGCGGGCCGTCTTCGAAGACGTGGCCGAGGTGGGCGTCGCACACGGCGCAGATGATCTCGGTGCGCACCATGCCGTGCGTGCGGTCGACTTTCTCGATCACATTGGCCGGGTCGAGCGCCTTGAAATAGCTCGGCCAGCCGCAGCCGGAATCGAACTTGGCGTCCGACTCGAACAGCGGGGTGTCGCAGCAGACGCAGTGGTAGATGCCGTGTTCGTGGTGGTCCCAGTACTTGCCCGTGAAGGCTCGCTCGGTGGCGGCATGGCGGGTTACCTGGTACTGCATCGGGTCGAGCTGGGCACGCCAGTCGGCGTCGCTCTTGGTCACTTTGTCGTTCATGGTGGGTCTCGCTTGTTTCTTGATGTTCAGGAAGAGCAGCTCACTTCGAGGTGGGCCGCCCAGTCGGGCGGCAGGGCCGCGTAGGCCTCGTTTTCCGGCTGCTCGTCGAAGGGGCGCTCGAGCACCGACAGCAGGCGGTGCACGCCGCCGAAGTCGCCGTTCTGCGCCTGTTCGATCGCGGTCTGGGCCAGGTAGTTGCGCAGCACGTACTTCGGGTTGACGCGCTGAATGGCGGCGCGGCGCATGTCGTCCCGGCTGTTCTCGGCGCGCAGGCGGGCACGGTACTGGCCGGCCCAGGCATCGAAGGCTTCGCGGTCGATGAACAGGTCGCGCAGCGGCGCATCCTGCTCCGGTCCGCCGTCGAGCTTCAGCTCGCCCAGGCGGCGGAAGAACAGGGTGAAATCGGCATGGTTCGCCTGCAGCAGCCCGAACATGGCATCGAACAGGGCGCTGTCTTCCTCGCGCGCATCGACCAGGCCGAGCTTGGCATGCAGCAGTTCGTCCAGTTTGGCGCCAAAGGCAGGGCGGTAGGCGTCGAGCGCTTCCTCGGTGTCCTCGGGCGTGCCGATCAGCGGCAGCAGGGCGTTACCGAGCGCGTAGCAGTTCCAGTGGCCGACCGGCACCTGGTTGGCATACGAGTAGCGGCCGCCCTGGTCGGTGTGGTTGCAGATGTGGTTGGCGTCGAAGGCTTCCATGAAGCCGAAGGGGCCGTAGTCGAGGGTCAGGCCCAGGATCGACATATTGTCGGTATTCATCACGCCATGCATGAAGCCGACCGCCTGCCAGTGAGCGATCATGTGCGCGGTACGGCGCGTGACTTCGGCCAGCAATTCCTTGTAGGGATTGGCCGCGCCCGCGAACTCCGGATACCAGTTCTTGATGACGTAGTCGGCCAGCAGGCGCAGTTCGTCCTGCTTATTGCGGTAGTGCCAGTGCTCGAAGGAGCCGAAACGCACGAAGCTCGGCGCCATGCGCGTGACCACGGCGGCGGTCTCGACGGTCTCGCGCACGACCCGCTGATGCGAGCCGGTCAGCATCAGCGCCCGGGTCGTCGGGATGCCGAGCGCGGCCATGGCTTCGGAGCACAGGAATTCACGGATCGAGGAGCGCAGCACCGCGCGGCCGTCGCCCATGCGCGAATAGGGCGTCAGGCCGGCGCCCTTGAGCTGCAGCTCCATCCGGCCGGCCGGACCGGGCAGGTCGCCCAGCACGATCGCCCGGCCGTCGCCGAGCTGGCCGGCCCAGACGCCGAACTGGTGGCCCGAATAAACTGCCGAGAGCGGCTGCGAGCGCACCGCCACCTTGTTGCCGGTGAAGACGGCAACGAAATCCTCCTGCGCCAGTTCCTGCGGGTCGAGTCCGACCAGCGCCGCCGCGGGTGCGCTGGCAGCGATGAAGTAGGGCGCCGGCAGTGGCGTCGGCATCAGCCGGGTATAGAAGGCCGGCGGCAACTCGGCGAATGAGTTGTCAAAGGGAAGTTCGTCAGCAGTAATGGCAGCTCCTGGATTATTCATGCGCTATCGGCAGGATTCTACCGTACCGGGCCGATTCCATTGGCGCACGGGTGGGCGTGCCATGCTGCGGCGCGCAATCGAATTGCATTGACGTGAGGTCAAGGGCCGGTCGACACTCAGCGTAGTGTTGCCAATCTGACCATGGAGAACCGATGAGCGTCACGCTTGAACCGCTTGAACCCTACCCCGCCAGCCCCCTGATGGGGCAGATGATGGACCAGCCGCTGCTGGTGTCGAGCATCATCGCATTCGCCGCCCGTCACTATGGCGCCGGCGAAATCGTCTCGCGCCGGGTCGAGGGCGACATCCACCGTTACACCTACCGCGACTGCGAGGCGCGCGCGCGCCGCATGGCCCAGGCGTTGCAGGGCCTCGGGGTAGGGATGGGCGAGCGCGTCGCGACCCTGGCCTGGAACGGCTACCGCCACATGGAGCTCTACTATGCGGTATCGGGTTCGGGCGCCGTACTGCACACCATCAACCCGCGCCTGCATCCGGAGCAGATCGCCTACATCATCAACCATGCCGAAGGCCAGTACCTGTTCTTCGACATGACTTTCCTGCCCGCGATCGAAGCGATGGCGCGCCACTGCAAGACCATCAAGGGCTATGTGGCGATGTGCGATCGTGCCCACATGCCGCAGGAGACCGGCATCCCGACCTTGCTGTGCTACGAAGACCTGATCGCGGCGTCCTCCGGCGACTACGCCTGGCCGGTCTTCGACGAGCGCTCGGCCGCCGCGCTGTGCTACACCTCGGGCACCACCGGCAATCCCAAGGGCGCGCTGTACTCGCACCGTTCGACCGTGCTGCACGCCTATGCCTCGAGCATGCCGAACGCACTGAACGTCTCGAGTGCGGACACCGTGCTGCCGGTGGTGCCGATGTTCCACGTGAACGCCTGGGGCCTGCCGTATTCGGTGCCCCTGTCCGGCGCCAGGATGGTGTTCCCGGGCCCGGCCCTGGACGGCAAGTCGCTGTACGAACTGTTCGAAGCCGAAGGCGTCACCTTCTCGGCCGGCGTGCCGACCGTCTGGCTCGGCCTGGTCAACCACGTGATGCAGAACGGGCTGCGCTTCTCGAGCTTCCGGCGCACCGTGATCGGCGGCTCGGCCTGCCCGCCGGCGATGATGGACACCCTGATCGACGAACTGGGCGTGCAGGTGGTGCACGCCTGGGGCATGACCGAGATGTCGCCGCTCGGCACCGCCTGCACCCTGATGGGAAAACACAGCTCCCTGCCGAAGGAAGAACAGCGCGCCGTGCTGCGCAAGCAGGGCCACGCCATCTATGGCGTCGACATGAAGATCGTGGACGACGACGGCAGCGAGCTGCCCTGGGACGGGACCACCTACGGCCACCTGCTGGTGAAGGGTCCGTGGGTGGTGTCGGGCTACTTCCGCGGCGAGGGCGGCGAAGTGCTGCAGGACGGCTGGTTCCCGACCGGCGACGTGGCCACGATCGACCCGGACGGTTACCTGCAGATCACGGACCGCAGCAAGGACGTGATCAAGTCGGGCGGCGAATGGATCGGTTCGATCGACCTGGAGAACGTCGCCATGTCGCACCCTGCCGTGCTGCAGGCGGCCTGCATCGGCGTGCAGCACCCGAAATGGGCCGAGCGTCCGCTGCTGGTGGTGGTGAAACGCCCCGGCGCCGAGCTGGGCCGCGAGGAATTGCTGGCCTTTTTCGAGGGCAAGGTGGCGAAATGGTGGATCCCGGATGACGTGGTATTCACCGAGGCGCTGCCGGTTGGCGGCACCGGCAAGATCCAGAAGAACAAGCTGCGCGACATCTACCACGAGCACCGCCTGCCGACCGCCTGAACCGGATCACGCATCCCAGCCTGGCGGATCGCCACGGCGGTACAGCGCCTCCAGGTCGCCATGCGGCAGCGGCCGCGCGAGCAGATAGCCCTGGATCTCGTCGCAGCCATGCTGCTTCAGGAAGCATGCCTGGCCCGGCGTCTCCACGCCTTCGGCATTCACCCGCATGCCCAGTGTCCGGGCGAAGGAAATCACGGCCAGGGCCACCGCGGCGGCGCTCTGGTCGGTCTCGATCTCGTGCACGAAGGAGCGGTCGATCTTCAGCTTATCGACGGGGAAGTTGCGCAGCGCGCTGAGACTGGAGTAGCCGGTGCCGAAATCGTCGATCGAGATCGTCACGCCCAGGCCCTTCAGCTCGCGCATCAGGCCGGAGGCGTATTCGAGGTCGTGCATGATCGAGCTTTCGGTGATCTCCAGTTCCAGGCAGCTGGGAGGCAGGCCGGTGTCGGCCAGTACGCCGCTGACGACGTCGACGATGCGCCGGTCACGCAATTGGCGGGCCGCGACGTTGACGGCCACCGATTTGCCCGGCAGGCCGGCCCCGTGCCACAGCATGGCCTGGCGGCAGGCCTGGGCCAGCACATGTTCGCCGAGCGCCACGATCAGGGACGAATCCTCGGCCAGCGGAATGAAGGCCTGGGGCGGCAGCAGTCCGCGCTTCGGATGCTGCCAGCGTACCAAGGCTTCCGCGCCGCGCCAGGCGCCGGAATGCAGGTTCAACTTGGGCTGGTAGTGCAGCACCAGTTGCCCGCCGGGGATGGCTTCGCGCAGCTCGGCTTCGAGTTCCATGCGTTCGGCCACCGCGGCGTCGCGGGTGCTGGCGTAGAACTGGACGCTGTCCTTGCCCGAGCGCTTGGCCCGATGCATGGCCGAGTTCGCGCGGCGCAGCAGCAGCTCGGGGTCTTCGCCGTCGAAGGGGTAGACGCTGGCGCCGATGCTGCTGGTGACCACCACGTCCTTCCCGGCGAGCCGTACCGGTTCGCGCACCGCGCCCAGCATCTCGTGGAGGCTGGGACCACTGCGTTCGACGCTGTCCAGGCCGGCCAGGATGATCACGAACTCGTCCGAGCCGATGCGGGCCACGGCCTCGCAGTCGGGTATCACGTGGCATAGCCTGCGCGCCGTCTCGCACAGGAAGGCATCGCCGCAGGCGTTGCCCAGGCCGGTGTTCATGAAACTGAAGCTGTCGAGGTCGAGATAGGCCACCACCACCACGCGGCCGTCGCGCCGGGCATGGGCGATGGCGGCATGCAGGCGGTCGATCAGGAGCGGCCGGTTGGCCAGTCCGGTCAGGAGATCGTGGGTGGCGCGGTACTCGAGCTCACGGGTCCGTTCGGCGACCCGTTGTTCGAGCTGGTCGCGCGACTGGCGCAGTTCTTCGTTGAGCTGCACCAGGCGTTCCTGGTAGAGGCGCGCGGCGAGCACCCGGCTGATGGTGCTCGAAATATTGCTGAGGAAATCGCGGTAGGGACGCAGGGCGGCTTCGTCATCCATCTGCACCACCAGGCAACCGAAATGCTGGTCGGGCGTCTGGATCGGGAAGCAGCGGCCTTCGTCGCCGATGTTTTGCTGGAAGTTGCGGGCCGGCGCCTGCGCGGCGCCTCCCTTGCAGCGTTCGAGCAGCGCGGCCAGCGCCGCGGTGGGCGGTGTCGTGCGGCCCTCGAGGTGGACGTGGGCGTCGGCGATGCCGGGCACGCCCGCCAGCGCGCGCCGCACGAAGGCGGCCAGGCGCTCGTCGTCGGGCAGCGCGTCGATGGCCTGCTGGATGACCAGCAGGCGCCCGAGCACGGCCGCGGTGGGCTCGCCCGTGTCAGCTCCCATGCGGGCGTCCATGGCCGTCGGGCGGATGCTGGTAGAAGGGGTTGCGCAGGATATGGCCGCCGACGATCATCACCGGATGGACCTGCATGACGTCGAACATCATGGCGCCGTCGAACTGGCGCAGGTCGTACTGGCACATCACGGTCACCGGCGCTTCCTTGACCAGGTCGTTGATGCGCGACTCGCATTCGATGATGCGGTCGGCGCCCGGGATGCCGCGCAGGGCCCAGGTCATTTCGCCTGCGAAGCGGGCGCCGGCATGGCCGCTCGCCAGACCTTGCTGGTACTTGGCGCGCAGCCGCGCCAGCATCGCATCCGGGTCGAAGGCGCCGTCCGGATAGTAGCCGTCGCGTGCGGTCGCCATGGCGATCTGGCCCGACAGGCCTTCGGCTGCCCGCAGCAGATCGAGTTCTCCCATCACGCGCGGCAGGTCGGCAACGCCGGGCACGTCGGCGACGTAGTCGAAGGTCTCGTGCTCGAGCAAGGCGTGGCGCGCGAACAGCGGCAGGATGCGGCGCCGCTCCTCGTCGTCGTTGTAGAGGTAGCAGATGTGCGTGCCTTCCGGATAGCGCTCATCCGTGAATCCAAGGCAGATGTGGCGTCGTTCATGGCTCATGCGGCACCTCCAGTGTCCTGTGGGGGACAGGATACACCGCTGCTGGGGAGGGAGGTGCCCGTTTGCCGGCGTGCTCAGCTCCGGCCGGGGAGTACGTAGCGGAAGCTCGGCTCGATGCCGAGCATGTGCAGGTGGTGCACGATGTCTTCCAGCGTCGCGTCCTTCAGCAGCAGGCCTTCCTGCGCGGCTGCGGGAGGCGGCGGCGCTGGTGCTTCGGTCTGCTTGAGGGACACCAGGGCATCGAGGAACTGCTTCTTGCCGATGCTCTCCAGGCCCTCCAGGAAGCCCAACTGGGCGGCGAGGGGCGGCGCCATCTCGAGTCCGGCCTCTTCGGCGAACGAGGCGCCCATGCCCGGGTGGATGAAGGCGGCCCACTTGCCGGACGCCGGGTTGAAGCTGGGCGGCAACTGGACCTGTTCGATCGGCTGCAGTTCGAGCTCGGGGAAATGGGTCTCGCGCAGCATCGCCACGAAACGGCGGATATCGCCCTCCGGCACCGGTTCCGCCAGCGACAGCCAGAGCCGGTAGCCGCTGTCGCCGGTGATGCTGACGGCGGGCGCCGGGAAGCCGAAGTGTTCCTGCAGCAGGTTGGCCACTGCGCACAGGGCTGTCCAGTGCGCTTCCGGCGCGCCCCCGCGCTGGCTGGGGAAATCGATGACGACGGCACGGGTCAGCCCCTCGCCCGACACCAGCGGGACGGCCGGGTGCCCCGACAGCTCCGTGGGCGCGGCGATTCCCGGCATGAGGTAGAGGCGTGTCAGTTGTGCGATGAGTTTGTCCATGAGCGGCAATCAGAAGAGGCTGGCAAGCCGCTATTCTGGCATACCGGCCGGCCTCAGAAAATAATACGAACGTTCTTTTAGTTGAGGTATAGTGAAGCGGTTCCGTCAGGCCGGAGCGGGCCGACCACTTACAAGGAGAAAGAAGAGACATGAGCGCCGACTACACTGTCCAGGGCAGCGTTGCCGTGGTGACCTTGAATAATCCGCCGGTGAACGGCCTGGGCCTGGCGACACGCAGCGCCGCCGTCGACGCGATCCGCCGCGCGGAGAGCGACGATGCGGTGCAGGCGATCGTCCTCACCGGCGCCGGCAAGGCCTTCTCGGGCGGCGCCGACATCCGCGAATTCAATTCGCCGAAGGCACTGACCGAGCCGACCCTGCACACGCTGATCCGGGTAGTCGAGGATTGCAGCAAGCCGGTCGTGGCCGCGATTCACAGCGTCGCCATGGGCGGCGGCCTCGAACTGGCCCTGGGCTGTCACTACCGCGTCGCCCTGCCGGGCGCCCAGATCGCGCTGCCGGAAGTGAAGCTCGGCCTGCTGCCGGGCGCCGGCGGCACCCAGCGCATGCCGCGCGTGGTGGGCCTCGAGATGGCCCTGAACATGGTGGTCTCGGGCACCCCGGTGCCGTCCGAGAAGCTGGCCGGCACCGCACTGTTCGACCAGGTCTACCCGGCCGGGACCGACCTGCTGGCGGCCGCAGTCGAATTCGCCGGCAAGGTGGCCGATGTGCGGCCGCTGCCCAAGGTGCGCGACCGCCAGGTCGATTACCCGAACCACGAAGCCTTCCTGCAGTTCTCGCGCAATTCGGTCAAGGCCATGGCCGGTCCCTTCCCGGCGCCGCTCGAATGCCTCGAGACCGTCGCCGCCTCGGTCACCAGGCCCTTCGAGGAAGGCCTGAAGTTCGAACGCGAGCGCTTCCTGCACCTGATGCAGACCCCGGAATCGAAGGCCCTGCGCCATGCCTTCATGGCCGAGCGCGCGGCCAGCAAGGTGCCGGACGTGCCCTCCGATACGCCGGTACGCAAGATCGAGAGCGCGGCCGTGGTCGGCGCCGGCACCATGGGCGGCGGCATCGCCATGAACTTCGCCAACGCCGGCATCCCGGTAACGATCCTGGAAACGCAGCAAGCGGCGCTGGACAAGGGCCTGGCCACGATCCGCAAGAACTACGAGAACACCGTCAAGAAGGGCAAGCTGACGCAGGAGAAGTGCGAGCAGCGCATTGCGCTCATCAGGGGCACGCTGTCCTATGCCGACATCGCAGCCAGCGACATCGTGATCGAGGCCGTGTTCGAAGACATGGGCGTGAAGGAGTCGGTGTTCCGCCAGCTCGACGAGAGCATGAAGCCGGGCGCGATCCTGGCCTCGAACACCTCGACCCTGGACCTGGACCGCATCGCGGCGTTCACCCGCCGCCCGCAGGACGTGATCGGCCTGCATTTCTTCAGCCCGGCCAACGTCATGAAGCTGCTGGAGATCGTGCGCGGCAAGGAGACCGGCAAGGACGTGCTGGCCACGGCCCTGGCCCTGTCGAAGAAGATCAAGAAGACCGGGGTGGTCTCGGGCGTGTGCGACGGCTTCATCGGCAACCGCATGCTGGAGCAGTACCTGCGCCAGGCCTACTTCCTGCTCGAGGAAGGGGCATTGCCGGAGCAGGTGGACGGCGCGATCGAGAAGTTCGGCTTCGCGATGGGCCCCTTCCGCATGAGCGACCTGGCCGGCAACGACGTCGGCTGGTACATCCGCAAGCGCCGCGCCATCGAGTCGCCGCACATCGCCTATTCGAAGACCGCCGACCTGCTGTGCGAGCAGGGCCGCTTCGGCCAGAAGACCGGCGCCGGCTGGTACGACTACCAGGCGGGCGACCGCAAGGCCTATGCCTCGCAAGCGGTGAACGACATGATCGTGCGGCATTCGCGGGACATCGGGCTGGAGCGCCGCGCGATTTCGGATGCCGAGATCGTCGAGCGCCTGGTGTACGCGCTGGTCAACGAGGGTGCGAAGATCCTGGAGGAAGGCATCGCGCTGCGCGCCTCGGACATCGACATGGTCTACCTGAGCGGCTATGGCTTCCCGCTGCACCGCGGCGGCCCGATGTTCTACGCGGATGCAGTTGGCCTGCCGAAGGTGCTCGACACCATCCGCAAGTATGCCGCCGGCCGCCACGGCGACGCCTGGAAACCGGCGCCGCGGCTGGAACGCCTCGCCGCCGAGGGCAAGGGCTTCAACGGCTGAGCGGCTCGTTCAGCGCGCCGGCCGGCGCCGGGGCCGCGCGCGTGGCTTCGGCCGCGGCTTCCGCCTGTAACTCCTTGTTGAGGAAGTAGTTCAGGGCGGTCCGGATCACGGCGATCGCGGCCAGCTTGCCGATCCGGTCCCAGGTCGGCGCGACCGAGGTCGACAGGATGTCGGCCGCCAGCTGCAGTTCGAGGGCCAGGGTCAGGTAGCGTGCGAAACGCAGGCGGATCGGCGTGAAACTGCCGCCGCGCTCGAACAGCAGGTGCCGCACCAGGGCCAGCACCACCAGCACGATGCCGGCTGCAATCACGATGGCGCCCAGGGCTTCGACGAACAACCGCAGCCATTCGACGCAGGCCTGGACCTGCTTTTCCACGTGCTCGAACACGGAAGCTCCTTTCGATGGTGGCGGGAAGCCGCCCTGCGCCTATACTGTCGTCTGAACCAAGCACTTGCCAGCCACATGAAGACAAAAAACGCCGCCCTTGCCGCTGCCATTGCCATCGGCGCTTTCGCCGTGATGACCTATGCCAGTCCGCACTGGCAACTGTACCGGATGCGCGCCGCGGTCGACGCGCGCGATGCGCAGGCGCTGGCACGCTACGTCGATTTTCCGCGGCTGCGCGAGAGCGTCAAGATCCTCATCATGCGCCGCCTGGGCGCCGACAGCATGCTGGCCGGCGAGCGCAAGAACCCGTTCGCGGCCTTCGGCCAGAAGATGGCGCTCGCGGTGATCGACCCGGTGGTCGATGCGGCCGTCTCCCCGATGGGCGTCGCCGCCATGCTCGACTCCGGCGACGTGCGCGTGCGGCCCATGCAGGACAGTGCGCCTGGGTCAGCCGACGAAGGGCCGCGCGGCGAAGCCCGCGAAAAGCCGAACTACGATCTGTCCTACCGCAGCCTGAACCAGGTGGTGGTGGCGCGCGCGGATGGTGGCGGCGCGGTGTTCGTGCTGGACCGGGATGGGCTGTGGCGCTGGAAGTTGGTGGCCGTCGAGTTGCCGGAGGAATAGCGTAGTCAAGCCAGGATGTGACGATCTGTGAGTTTACTCCCCCGGCCGAGGTGATAGCATCGACGGGTTTGTGACTAGCTGAGAGTACTGATGACGAATCCGATGTTGACGAACCTGGGCCGGAAGTGGTGGTTCGTCGGTGGACTGAGCGCTGCGAGCGGATCGGTGACCTTGCCCTTGCTGCACGCGGCTGGATTGGGGTCGCCGGAAACCTGGCCCCAGTGGCTGGTCTGCTTCCTGTGCTTCAGCGGTGTCTGGAAGTGCCTGAGCTTCATCGCCTGGTTCGCCGTGCTGCTGCTTGCACCATCCAGCACGCTGCTCGATCCGGTCAAGCGCTAGGCTGCCTGCCACGCAAAAAAATGCCGCTGTCTCCAGCGGCATTTTTCATTCGACCGGATGATCCTCAGTCGTGGGCGTAGATGTCGTTATCCTTGGTCTCGCGGATGAACAGGCCGCCGATGACGACGGTTGCCAGCGCGATGATGATCGGATACCACAGGCCGTAGTAGATGTTGCCCTTGAAGGCCACCAATGCGAAGGTGACGGTCGGCAGCATGCCGCCGAACCAGCCGTTGCCGATGTGGTAGGGCAGGGACATCGAGGTGTAGCGGATACGGGTCGGGAACATCTCGACCAGCATGGCCGCGATCGGACCGTACACCATGGTCACGTAGAGCACCAGGATGAACAGCAGCAGCACCAGCATTGGCTTGTTGACGCCAGCCGGATCGGCCTTGGCCGGGTAGCCGGCGGCGCTCAGCGCACCGGTGACCTGCTTCTTGAGCGCGTCTTCCTGGGCCTTCGACGCGGGGTCGAAGTTCAGGTTATCCGGCGTCATGACCGCATTGAAGGACTGGAAGGTGGTCTCGCCGACCTTGACCGCAGCCACAGTGCCGGCCGGGGCCTCCTGGATGTTGTAGCTCACCGAGGCGGCGGTCAGCATGCGGGTCGCGATGTCGCACGAGGACGGGAATTTCTTGGTGCCGGTCGGGTCGATCTGGAGGTGGCAGGTGTTCGGATCGGCGACGACGACCACCGGTGCGGTCTGGATGGCGCGCTCCAGGGCCGGGTTGCCGTAGTGGGTGATGGCCTTGAAGATCGGGAAGTAGGTCGCGGCGGCGATCACGCAGCCGCCGAGGATGATCCACTTGCGGCCGATCCGGTCCGACAGCGAACCGAAGAAGATGAAGAAGGGGGTGGCCAGCGCGAGCGAGATCATGATCAGGATGTTCGCGGTCGGCTCGTCGATCTTCAGGGTCTTGGTCAGGAAGAACAGGGCGTAGAACTGGCCGGTGTACCAGACGACGGCCTGGCCCATGGTCAGGCCGGCCAGGGCCAGGAAGGCGACCTTGGCGTTCTTCGGCTTCAGGAAGGCTTCCGACAGCGGCGCCTTGGAGGTCTTGCCCTCGGCCTTCATCTTGGCGAACGCCGGCGACTCGGCCATCGACAGGCGGATCCAGACCGACACGCCCAGCAGGATCACCGAGACCAGGAAGGGAATGCGCCAGCCCCAGGCCTGGAACTCTTCCTCGCCCATGGCGGTACGGGTGCCCAGGATCACCAGCAGCGACAGGAACAGGCCGATCGTGGCGGTGGTCTGGATATAGGAGGTGAACAGGCCACGCTTGCCATGCGGCGCGTGTTCGGCCACATAGGTAGCCGCGCCGCCGTACTCGCCGCCCAGCGCCAGGCCCTGCAGGATACGCAGCGAGACCAGGATGATCGGCGCCGCGATGCCGATCGTCGCGTGGCTCGGCAGCAGGCCGACCAGGAAGGTCGAGGCGCCCATGATCAGGATGGTTACCAGGAAGGTGTACTTGCGGCCGATCATGTCGCCGAGCCGTCCGAACACGAGGGCGCCGAAGGGACGCACGATGAAGCCGGCCGCGAAGGCCATCAGGGCGAAGATGAAGGTGGTGGTGGGGTCGCCGATGAAGAACTGCTTGGCGATGATGGTAGCGAGCGAGCCGTACAGGTAGAAGTCGTACCACTCAAAAACGGTGCCGAGGGAAGAAGCGAAAATGACTTTCCGTTCTTCCTTGGTGAGTCCGGCGGAGGAAGGTGCAGCTTTCCCTCCGGCGGTCATGCCGGGTGTGATTGCCATGTGTGTCTCCGTATAAGTATTAGTGTCACCGGAAATGCTGATTTTCTGTCAGCTGTCGCGGAGTGTGTGCCGCTTTCCTTACACGATAATTACTCGAGGCTTACACGAAGCTTACAGATCAGCTGTGCAGTGGCGGGAAGAACCGGGCTGAATTGCGTGTTTACGCTCTGGCGGCGAGCGTGCTGCGGCGCGCAATATGACTTGTCAAAATATTTACGAACGACCGTACTTATCATGATATTCTCGATCGCTCCCAAGCCTGGCCTCTGAAGCGCACAATGACGGGGCTGTTCGACATGATTTGAAAGGAAGAGAATGATCAAGCATATCGTGATGTGGAAGTTGAAGGACGAGGCCGAAGGCGCCGACAAGCTGAGCAATGCGCGCGAGGTGAAGCGTCGGCTGGACGAGTGCGCGCACATCGTGCCGGGGCAGCTGAAGTTCGAAGTGGTACTGGCCCAGCCTGGGCTGGAAGCGACCTATGACGTGGTGCTGTACTCGGAGTTCGCCGACCGGGCGGCGCTGCAGGCCTACATCGATCATCCGACCCACAAGGCGGTGGTGCCCTTCATCGGGGCGGTGCGCGAAGGACGGCAGTGCATGGATTACGAGGTGTGAGCGTGCGCTGAGGCGGCGTTCACGACATAACAATAAACGGAGACGAAGCAATGCGCAGCACCCAGGAACTCTTCTCACTCAAGGACAAGACCGCCATCGTCACCGGCGGCTCGCGCGGGCTCGGCCTGCAGATGGCCGAGGCGCTCGGCGAGCAGGGCGCCCGCGTCGTGATCTCTTCCCGGAAACAGGAAGAACTCGACGAGGCCGTCGCCCACCTGAAGGAACGCGGCATCGATGCTTCAAGCATCGCCGCCGACCTGTCCGACGAGGCCCAGGTCCAGGCCTTCGTCCAGGAAGCCGTCGCCCGCCTCGGCCACGTCGACATCCTGGTCAACAATGCCGGCGCCAGCTGGGGCGCCCCGGCCGAGGACTACCCGCTCGAGGCCTGGGACAAGGTGATGGACCTGAACGTGCGCAGCATTTTCCTGGTCACCCAGGCGGTCGGCAAACTGTCCATGATCCCGCGCCGCTACGGGCGTATCATCAGCATCTCGTCGATCGCCGGCCTGGCCGGGAATCCGCCGGGCACCATGCAGACCATCGCGTATAACACCTCCAAGGGAGCAGTCGTGAACTTCACGCGCGCCCTGGCCGGCGAATGGGGCCGCTACGGCATCACGGTGAATTCGATTGCCCCGGGCTTCTTCCCATCGAAGATGACCAAGGGCGTGCTGGCCGCCTTCGGCGCCGAGAACCTGGCCAAGGATGCGCCGCTGAACCGCCTGGGCGACGACGAGGACCTGAAGGGCGCGGTGGTGCTGTTCGCCTCCGACGCCGGCAAGCACATCACCGGACAGACGCTAGCCGTCGATGGGGGCGTGTCAGCCGTCTGATCCACCCAAGGGGAGAAGCGAGATGAAGGATTTTCGCGGCAAGGTTGCCGTCATCACGGGCGCGGCCAGCGGGCTGGGGCGCGAGTTCGCCAACACCGCCGCCGGCCTGGGCATGAAGCTGGTGCTGGCCGACGTCCAGCCCAAGGCGCTCGAACACGCCTCCGAGGAATTGCTGGCCCAGGGGGCCGAGGTGCTGGCCATGGTGTGCGACGTCAGCAAGGGCTCGCACGTGCAGGAACTGGCCGATTCGGCGATTGCCCGCTTCGGCCACGTGCACCTGGTGTTCAACAATGCCGGCGTCGGTTCCGGTGGCCTGATCTGGGAAAACTCGGAGCAGGACTGGGAGTGGGTGCTGGGCGTGAACCTGTGGGGCGTGATCCACGGCGTGCGCGTGTTCACCCGGGTCATGCTCGAATGCGCGGCGCGCGACGGCGATTTCGAGGGGCATATCGTGAACACGGCCTCGATGGCCGGTCTGCTGACGCCGCCGGCAATGGGCGTCTACAACGTCTCGAAGCACGCGGTGGTGGCGCTCACCGAGACCCTGCACCATGACCTGGGACTGGTCGACGCGCCGATCAAGGCCTCGGTGCTGTGTCCATATTTCGTGCCGACCGGGATCGCCCATTCCGAGCGCAACCGGCCCGACGACCTGGCCAGCCACGAGCGCACCACCGCCAGCCAGGCGGCGTCACAGATGCTGACTGAAAAGGCGGTCGAGTCGGGCAAGCTAACGGCCCAGGACGTGGCGCGCATCACCTTCGACGGAATCCGCGAGGAGCGCTTCTACATCTACTCGCATCCGCAGACGCTGGCGTCGGCGGCGGAGCGCTTCGAGGCGATGGTGGCGGGCAAGCCACCGGCGGATCCGTATGCGGCGACGCCCCAGATCACGGAGATGTTGAAGGCGGGTATCAAAGGGCGGCGCTAAATCCTGGCCCGCGACCTCAGCACGTCGTCCCGGCGAAGGCCGGGACCCAAGTTTGCAGGCGTACCGGCAACGCACGCGAATTGGGTTCCGGCCTTCGCCGGAACGACGGTTTTGGGGCTAGCGGTTAAACAACTCACCGGTTCGCACAGAACCCCGGATCACTGTTGGTCGCCCCCGGCGCCAGGTCCGGATTCCAGTCCGCACCTTGCAGGCTCATGATGCCGCCGTCGAGTGTGTACTTGCCGTTCCACATGCCGCCCGGCGTGCCCTGGACCGGCAGCTGGACGGTCCAGCGCAGCGCTTTCACCGTACTGTTGTTGGTGACCGCGACCTTGGTGCAGTAACCGCTGCCCCAGTCGCCGGTGATCACCAGCTTGGCGCTGAGGGCGCCGGCCGGCAGCTGCGGCGGAGTTTCCACCGGCTTGGCAGGACGGGTCGCGCACAGGCCGATTTCGGTCGAGTCACCCGGACGCAGCATCTTGTTCCAGTTCATGCCCTTCACGACCAGCTTGTTGTTCTCGAGCGTGTAGCTACCGTTCCACAGCGAGGTCACGGTGTCCGGGAAGTCGGTCTCGGCCACGAACCAGCCCGCCACATCGCCGACGTTTTTCACCGTCATGCTGCCGCACCAGCCGCTGCCCCAGTCGTTCGGCTTGTCGAAAGTGATCGACACCGTCGGCACGGGCGCCGGCGGCAGCGGATTCGGGTAGGGGCCCGGCTCGACCGCGTTCGGATCCAGGAAGGCCTTCTTGGTGGCGGTCAGCAGCGGGTTGTTGACCCCGTCCGTGGTGCCGTAGTTGACCAGCCAGATGATGGTGCCGGCCGCGCCTTCGCCAGCGCGGGTCGAATGCGCCCAGGCGCCCTTGGCGGCGATGGTCGCCGGTTCCTCGTAGCTCAGGTAGCCGGTCGCCCATTCTGGACGGGTGGCCGGGGTGTAGCCGCCCGGGTAGGTGCGGTAGCTGGTCTGTGTCACCTCGTCCCAGGCATGGATGCCCTTGTCCAGGTAGCCGTGCTTGTGCAGCTGGGCATAGTTCCAGCGCACGTCGAACACCGACCACTGGCTGAGATCGCCGTCGGTTTCCTGGTCCGGGCCGGTGTAGGGCGGCGCATAGTTCATGCCGTAAAAGCCCAGGCCCATGCCCAGCTTGGCGCGCGGGATGCCTGCGTCCTCGTACATCTGGATCGTGCTGGCGATCGACATCGGACGCGAGCTCTTGTGCCCGGTCAGGGGCGCGAAGGTGGTCGAGGTCCAGCCCTGGCCGAACCAGCCCATGCCGTAGCTCATGAAGTTGTACTGGTCGACCAGCTTCGCCACGCGCTTGTGGTGCTCGCTGACCTGGTCGATGTTGGTGTTCAGCATGCCGGCCGGGAAGGTGATGATCACGGGCTTGTCCTGGTAGCGCGGACGCGCATTGGCCTCCGCGCGGATGTCCGCGATCAGGGCTTCCAGCAAGGCCTGTTCCTCGACAGTCTTGTCCGCGATGCCTTCCCAGTCGACGTCGACGCCGTCGTAGTCCTTGGCCACCATGTAGTCGACCAGGTTCTTCACGAAGGTCGGGCGCACACCCGGCTGCGAGGAGGCGATGAAGCCGGCGTTGTCGCCTTCGCCGCCGAGCATGATCAGCGCCTTGGTGCCGACCTGGTGGGCGCGCATGACCAGGTATTCCTCGACGCTCTTGTCCCAGGCGGCGCCGGGACCGAGGTCGCGGCGCTCATGGGCGCTGCCGGCGCCGGGCACGATTTCGCCCGGCAGGCCGCTTTTGCCGCCGCCCGGGCCGATGCGCGCGAACACGAAGTGGGTCATCGCCGTCATGTCGACGTGCTCGGGCGCCTGGTAGTCGCCGTTGTCCCAGAAATAGGCGCCGTAGTAGCCGGTCACCCACTTGTTCGCAGGGGCGGGCTCGGAAGCCTGCGTGCTTGCGGCAGCGGCCAGCAGGCCCAGGAGGGCCAGGCGTTTCAGAGTGGTCTTCATCGCGTTTCCTTATGTGATTGCTATAAGGAAACACTGTAGCAGCGCGCACACCCGGCAAGATGTCGTGCAAATGTAATGCCCCCACCGGTGGGGGCGCGGGGCCTCAGGCCACCTGGCCTTCGGGCTGCAGTACGCGCTCGTGCAATGCCGGTTCGCCCTCGCGGTACAGCATGACGACCGTGGAGGTACGGGTGCCGTAACCCTCCATCTCGATGCACACCGGCGACAGCATGCGCTCGACCTCGATCGGCATGCCGGTTTCCGGCAGGCGCAGGTCGGGGGCGCGGGTCGTGTCCGCCAGCATCTCGAAATAGGCGTCTTCCGGCGCACCCTGGCACAGCAGGCTGGCGAACTGCGCCTTGGTGCGCAGCACCTTGGGCCAGGGGGCATCCAGCAGGCCGTTGGAGATGCCGTAGATCCGCCCCGGTTCCAACGGTTGGCCGTTGCGCGGGTCGGCGCCGCCGCGGTTCGAATACCAGTACAGGGTGTCGCGGTCGCCCAGCACCAGGTTGTAGCCGTTGTAGACGTCGCCCCGTGCGATCACCTGCGCCAGGTAGTCGGCGGCGGACAGGTCTCCGGTGAGGAAGCCCGCCACCAGGTCGCCGCGCGAGGGTGCGTTCTCGCGCCGCTCGGCCGGGCCGCGGATATTCGTGAGGGCGGCGAACTTCGGGCCGTTCGGGCCGGTCGTGGTCACACCCATCCAGCTGCCGCCGCCCTGCAAATCGCGTCCCGCGATCACGTGCGGGTGTTCGGGCCAGGACGCGGCCGGGGTGGCGGGACGGGCATAGAATTCGTCGCGGTTGGCCGCGGCGATGATGGGCACGCCGGGCAGCACCTGCCAGGCAAAGACGATCAGGCACATAGGCTCAGGTCCGTAAAGATTTCGGACCGGCGCGGCCCTTGGATGAATGGCTGCAGGCCGGCATCAAGCGCCGCCTGCTCGACGGCGGCGTCGAAGCCCTCCGCTACCGCTGGATAGACTTCCATCCAGGTCTGCAGGCCCTCGCGCGCCTCGGGGCGGCGCTTGAGCTGTGCCGGCGCACCCAGCTGCGCCTGCATGGCGCGCACGCGGGGAGCAAGGCTGGCGGCGTCGCCGTCGCGCACCTTGTAATAGACGTACAGGTCGATCATCGTCGCTTAGACGTCGAGCGCGTCGAGATGGTAGGGCATGTGCTGGAAAGTCAGGGCCGGGCCGCCGGCGGCGCCGTGGCGCACGTCTTCGCCGAGGGCGCTCAGCTTCATTTCCACCAGCAGGTCGGCGCCGCCGAGGCCATTGGCGGCCGCATTGACCACCATGCCGCAGGGTTGACCGGGGTCGGCCATCGAGAACACCTCGTCGCCGGCCCGCGCCGCCGGGTTGGCCACCGTCGCCAGCGCCGTGCGACGCTTGAGCTTGCCAAGGTACTGGCTGCGTGCGACGATTTCCTGGCCCGGGTAGCAGCCTTTCTTGAAATTGACGCCGCCCAGCAGTTCGAGGTTGACCATCTGCGGTACGAATTGCTCCTGGGTGGCGGCAGTGATCTGCGGCACACCGGCGTGGATGCTGGACAGCTGCCAGGCCTGGTTGCCGCCCAGCGCCAGCTCCCCCGCCAGTCCCGGCAGGGCGGCAGTGGCGGTGGCGGCATCCGTCAGCCACAGGTAGCGCGGTGCGCCGAACACGTCCGCGAGGCGGATCACGGTGCCCGCGGGACCCTCGACCTTGCCGTAGGGCGCGGCGGGCAGCTCGGCCACGTGGCGGCGCAGCGCGGTGTCGGCCTTGGCGCCACCCAGGCCGAGCACGGCGGCGAAGGGCGCTTCATCGCTGGCGTCGCGCAGCTTGGCCTTGGCGCGCAGCACGAACATCGTCAGGCGCTTCTGCAGCGGCGCCTGGATGGCGCGCGGCAGCTGCAGGTAGACGGTGTCCGGGTCGACGCCAGTGCTGCGCCAGTACAGGAAGCTCGCCTGCAGGCGGCCCTTCGGGGTGCAGTAGCCGGCCAGCCGGGCTTCGGCACGGCCGAGGTGCTCGACGTCATTGGTCAGCTGATTGTGCAGGAAACCGGCGGCCTCGTCCCCGGCAACGGCGATGAGGCCGAGGTCGGTGACGGGGGCGACGAAACCGTCGGCCAGCTCGGCGGCCGTCAGGGGGCGGCCGAAATCTTCCACTTGGGCGGCTTCGTCAATATGAAAGCGGGCACCGAGCGAGGAAAGCGTATCTGTCCAGTTGAGCATAAATCCAGTTAGTATTAGCAATTAGCTTTATCATTACGGGCTCATTATAAAGATGTCGGCAAAATCGCGCCGGACGGGGTCAAACCCGCGGCGAAACCCAAAACAAAAAAACATGGCATTCATCAAAAAACTCCTGGTCACCGGCGTCATCGTGTCGGTGGCCGCAGTCGCCGGCTTCTCGTACTGGGCCAAGAGCCCGCTCGAGACCGGCGGCCAGCCCATCGAATTCACCATCAACCCGGGCAGCGGGGTCGGCGCGGCCGCCCAGCAGATGGCCAAGGCCGGCGTGCCGGTCAATCCGCAGCTGTTCAACATCCTGGCGCGGGTGACCGGCCAGGCCGGCAAGATCAAGGCCGGCAGCTACGAGCTCAAGCCGGACACCACGCCGCGCCGCCTCCTGAGCCAGATCGTGCGCGGCGAATTCGCGCAGGAAGCCGTCACCATCGTTGAAGGCTGGACCTTCAGGCAGATGCGCGCCGCGCTGGCCGCCCACGAGCGCCTGCGGCACGACACCGTCAAGCTGTCGGACGAAGAGCTGATGAAGAAGATCTCGTCGGAGTACACCAAGCCTGAAGGCCTGTTCTTCCCGGATACCTATTTGTTCGCCAAGGGCTCGTCCGAGCTGGCGATTTATAAACAGGCCCACCAGGCCATGCTGAATCACCTGAAGGCCGCCTGGGAAAGCCGCGACACCAGCCTGCCGTACAAGAACCCCTACGAAGCCCTGATCATGGCCTCGATCATCGAAAAGGAAACCGGGCAAAAGAGCGAGCGCAACATGATTGCCGGCGTGTTCGTCAACCGCCTGCGCACCGGCATGATGCTGCAGACCGACCCGGCCGTGATCTACGGCATGGGCAAGAATTTCGCCGGGGATATCCGCAAGCAGGACCTGCTGACCGACACCCCCTACAATACCTATACGCGTGCCGGCCTGCCGCCGACCCCGATCGCGCTGCCTGGCGTGCAATCGCTGGCGGCCGCGCTGGCCCCGGCCAAGACCCAGGCCCTGTACTTCGTGGCGCGCGGCGACGGCAGCAGCCAGTTTTCGGACAACCTCAACGACCATAACCGTGCGGTCAACCAGTACCAGCGGCGGACCAAGCAATGACCCAAAGCAGTATCGAAGTACCCGGTAAGTTCATTACCTTCGAAGGCATCGACGGCGCCGGCAAGTCGACCCACATCGGCTTCGTCGCCGAGTTCCTGGCGGCGCGCGGCAAGACCGTGGTGTCCTCGCGCGAGCCGGGCGGCACGCCGCTGGGCGAGAAGTTGCGCGAGCTGCTGCTGCACGAAAAGATGCATCTGGAAACCGAGGCCTTGCTGATGTTCGCCAGCCGCCGCGAGCACCTGGCCCGGGTGATCGAACCGGCGCTGGCACGCGGCGACTGGCTGCTGTCGGACCGTTTCACCGACGCCAGCTTCGCCTACCAGAGCGGCGGGCGCGGCCTGTCGCGCGAAAAGATGGAAGCGCTCGAGCACTGGGTGCACCCGGTGCTGCAGCCGGACCTGACCCTGCTGTTCGACGTGCCCCTCGAGGTGGCGCGCCAGCGCCTGGACGCCACCCGCACGCTCGACAAGTTCGAGCGCGAACAGGCGGACTTTTTTGAAAAGTGCCGCAATGAATACCTGCGCCGCGCGGCGCAATTCCCCGAGCGCATCGTTGTCGTGGATTCGACCCAGTCTATCGCGGCGATCCAGGTGCGCCTGGCAGAAGTATTGGAGAAATTGTTGTGACGATGTATCCCTGGCAAGGAGCGGCATGGGAGCGCCTGCAGCAGATGCGCGAGCGCCTGCCGCATGCCATCCTGTTCCACGGTCCGGCGGGCGTGGGCAAGGCCGACTTCATGGAAAGCTTTGCCCAGGCCCTGCTGTGCGAGAACGTGCGCCCCGACGGACACGCCTGCGGCGCCTGCGCCTCCTGCGGCTGGTTCCTGCAGAATAACCACCCGGATTACCGCCGCGTGCGGCCGGAAGCGCTGGAAGACGAACCGTCCGAGTCGGAGGAAGGCGGCGAGTCCACGGGCAAGTCGAAATCCACCAAGGCGCCGTCCAAAGAGATCAAGATCGAGCAGATCCGGGCCCTCAGCGACTTCATGAACATCTCGACCCACCGCCAGGGCCTGCGCGTGGTCGTCCTGTACCCAGCCGAGGCCCTGAACATGCCGGCCTCGAACGCGCTGCTCAAGACCCTGGAAGAGCCGCCGCCCGGCACCGTCTTCCTGCTGGCCTCGAACAGCCTGGACCGCCTGCTGCCGACGATCCTGTCGCGCTGCCGCAAGTTCGCGCTGCCCATGCCTTCGATTGATGAGGCGCTGGCCTGGCTCAAGGAGCAGGGCGTGCAAGACGCCGACAGCTGGCTGCGCGAGCAGGGCGGCGCCCCGCTGGCGGCGCTCGCCGAGGCGGAGGCCGGCAGCCGCGAGGACATGGAGGCGCTGCTGCACTTCCTGGCCAACCCCAGCGTGGATGGCGCCATGCGCGCGGCCGAGAAACTGTCGAAGGCCTCGCTGCCGGCCCTGGTCGCCTGGCAGCAGCGCTGGCTGTACGACGTGTTTTCCACCAAGCTGTCGGGGCGGATCCGCTATTATCCGCGCTACCAGAAGGAACTTGCGGGCCTGGCGGGCAGGGTGCACACTGCCAGCCTGAACCGGGCCATCAAGGCCGCCAACGAGCGCCGCGCGGTGGCCGATCACCCCTTGTCGGCAAAATTGTTTGTCGAAGATATGTTGCTTGAGTACACTTCATGCTGCGCATGAAAGGACACCGATGAACGCCACCACCCTCGACCCGAACGTCCCGCAGCAGCCGCGGCCGTCCGTACTGTCGCTGGCGATCAAGGAAAAGGCCGCGCTGTATGCGGCCTACATGCCTTTCCTGAAGAACGGCGGCATGTTCGTGCCGACGACCAAGCCCTACAAGATCGGCGACGAGATCTACCTGATCCTGTCGCTGATGGACGACCCCAACAAATACCCGATCGCCGGCAAGGTGGCCTGGATCACCCCGGCGGGCGCCAACAACAGCAAGGCGCAAGGCATCGGGGTGCATTTCCCGGCCGACGAAGCCGGCCAGCGCGCCAGGCTGAGGATCGAAGAGATCCTTGGCGCGGCCCTGCGCTCGGCACGCGCCACCCATACCCTTTAGTTCAGTTTTTCTTACTATGCCGTCTTACGACCATCGCCTGGCCACGCGCGACGATCTGCCCCTCATCGTCGACATCTACAACTCCACCGTCGCCTCGCGCGAAGTCACCGCCGATACCGAACCCATCACGGTCGCGTCGCGCGAACAATGGTTTGCGGACCATACTCCGGAGCGACGGCCGCTGTGGGTGATCCACGATGCGGACGACAGCAGCGCGCAGCCGGAAGTGCTCGGCTGGCTGTCCTACTCGAACTTCTATGGCCGTCCGGCTTATTCGGGCACGGCTGAGGTGTCGATCTACATCGCCGAGAAGGCGCGCGGCAAGGGTATCGGGCGTTACTGCCTGGAACTGGCGATCGCGTTCGCGCCGAACGTGCAGGTGCACACGCTGCTGGGCTTCATCTTTGGCCACAATGCGCCGAGCCTGGCGCTGTTCGGCAAGTATGGTTTCGAGAAGTGGGCGCATTTCCCGCGGGTGGCGAACCTTGATGGGATCGAGCGCGACCTGATCATCCTGGGCAAGCGGGTCGCGTAACTACTTCATCCGTTAGCCCTTGCGCCGTCGTCCCGGCGAAGGCCGGGACCCAATTCCCATGTGCATTGAGACCGCATGCGCTCGTGGCCGGGCACGCGAACTTAGGCTCCGGCCTTCGCCGGAGCGACGGTTCCACGGGTGGTGGTGCAAGGCAGGTCTGCGGCTCATTCCCGCCCCTCCGGTTACAATACCGGCATGTTTATCGATTCCCACTGCCACATCAATTTCCCGGAGCTGGCGGCCCGGATGCCCGAGATCCTGGCCAAGATGGCCGAGAACAAGGTGACGCACGCGCTGTGCGTCTCCGTCGACCTGCCCGACTTCCCCCAAGTCCTGGCCCTGGCCGAACAGCATCCGCACATCTTCGCCTCGGTCGGTGTCCACCCCGACTATGAAGACACCCCCGAACCCAGCGTCCAGCAACTGGTCGAACTGGCCAATCACCCGAAAATCGTCGCCATCGGCGAAACCGGCCTCGACTATTACCGCCTCGAGGGCGACCTCGAATGGCAGCGCGAGCGTTTCCGCACCCATATCCGGGCCTCGCGCGAGACCCGCAAGCCGCTGATCATCCATACCCGCGCCGCCAGCGCCGACACCATCCGCATCATGAAGGAAGAGGGCGCCGGCACGGAGGCGGGTGGCGTCGCGGGCGTCATGCACTGCTTCACCGAATCGCTGGAAGTCGCCCAGGCGGCGATGGAGCAGGGCTTCTACATTTCCTTCTCCGGCATCGTCACCTTCAAGAGCGCCAAGGAGCTGCAGGAAGTCGCGAAAGCCGTGCCGCTCGAGCGCATGCTGATCGAAACCGATTCGCCCTACCTGGCGCCGGTGCCCTTCCGCGGCAGGATGAACGAGCCGGGCTACGTGGCCCACGTGGGCGAGTTCATCGCCAACCTGAAGGGCGTCTCGCTGCCCGAAGTCGCGGCCCAGACCAGCGAGAATTTCTTCAAGCTGTTCAATACCGCAAAGGCCTGACATGAGCACCATCCTCCGCAGCTGCCTGCTGGCAGCGCTCCTGCACACCGGCCTGGCTGCCGCCGCGACGCCCGCCCAGGTTGCCGAGTTCTTCCGTGCGGTCCAGGTCGACAACGTCTCCGCCGTGAAGGAAATGGTCGGGAAGGAAGTCAACCCCAACGAGATCAACCCGGTCGGCGGTGAGCCGGCCCTGGTGCTGGCCGTGCGCGAGGGATCGATGCGGGTGTTCGACGCGCTGCTGGTCCATCCCGGTACCAATCTGGAAGCGAAGGCCATGAACGGCAATACCGCCCTGATGATGGCGGCCTTCAAGAACAACCGGCGCGCCGCCGACGCCCTGCTGGCCAAGGGCGCGAAGGTGAACCGGCCCGGCTGGACGGCACTGCACTATGCCGCTGCCGGCGGCAGCGAAGACATCGCCCGCTTGCTGATCGCGCGCAAGGCGAAGCTGGATGCGGTGTCGCCGCGTGACAGCGGCGCCTACACGCCCCTGATGATGGCGGCGCGCGAGGGCCAGCCGGGCCTGGTGCGCCTGCTGCTGGAAGAGGGTGCCAACCCGAGGCTGAAGAATACCGAGGGCCTCACCGCGGCCCAGATCGCCGAGCGTGCCGGTCAGACCGACATCGCGGCCACCATTTCCCGCTACCAGCGCTGACGTTTTAACATGCCCGTCCGGAACTGGACGGTAAACACCCCGCAGCTCCGCGCATGGCCGCAATGCATCCTTGGCCATAATGCCTTCACGCTACAACGACCATGAAGGAAAGACGGGGCCAACCATGTTGAACGAACGCGAAATCGAAAGCTGCTACCTGGGGCAGTTCATTCCAGTCCACTACCATCACAATATGCTGATGGACCAGAACCGGATGCACAGCTTCAAGTCCGCCATCCATTACGCGGTCCGTCCGGGCGCAAAAGTGCTGGAACTGGGCGGCGGCACGGGCGTCCTGTCCTTCTTCGCCGCCCAGAAAGCGGCCAAGGTCTACTGCGTCGAATTCAACCCGGACATGGTGCGCGAGGCGCGCAAGTTCCTGGCCCTGAACCCGAACGGCCACAAGGTCGAGGTGATCCATGCGGACGCCTTCGACTACCTGCCGCCGGAGCCGGTGGACATCGTCATCTGCGAGATGATCCACGTCGCCATGCTGCGCGAGAAGCAGGTCGAGGTGATCGAGTCCTTCAAGCGCCGCTACCTGGCCAAGTTCGGCGGTCCGCTGCCGGTCTTCCTGCCGGAAGCCGTGATCATGGCGGCCCAGCCGATCGAGCAGGAATACGACTTCGAAGGCTTCCACGCGCCGATCGTGCAGTTCCAGGAGACCGGCGTGGTCTACCCGGGCACCGTCGAGCTGGCGCAGCCGGCCGTGTACAGCCTGATCGACTTCAGCCAGCCGGTCGACAATGTGTTCGCCTGGGAAGGCGGGATCGTGGTGGAGAAGAGCGGCACGCTGAATGCGATGCGCTTCATCACCAAGAACGTGCTGGCCATCGTGCAGGAAGAGTCGAACACGATCGACTGGCTCAACCACTACATGACCTTGCCGCTGGCCCAGCCGGTCAAGGTGCAGGCAGGCGACCTGGTGCACGTGGCCTTCCAGTACCGGGCCGGCGGCTCGATTCCCTCGCTGCAGGCCTCGCTGCGGGCGCAGGTGGTGAACCAGCGCGTAGCGGAGCCGGTGGCGGCCTTCGCCTGACTCACGGGGCCGGTTCTCGGAGCCGGCCCATCCAGGCAGCATTTTCCTCCATCCACCCCACCTTTTGCGCCGTCTGTCGCAGACGGATTGTCGCTTCCGCCACGCTCGCCTACAGTTCTCCTGCACCGTCAAATCCTAAGGAGCGAGAACAATGTTAGGTTTCCTGCTATGGTTGCTGCTGCTGTTCCTGTGCTGGCCCATTGCCCTGCTGGCCCTGCTGCTCTACCCGCTGGTATGGCTGCTCCTGCTGCCGTTCCGGCTGCTCGGCATCGGCGTCGAGGCGGTATTCGAGTTGCTGCGCGCCATCGTCATGCTGCCGGCGCGCATCCTCGGGGCGTCGCCTGGCCGCTGATTGTGTCCGGCTGAGTGTGGTCCAATTAACAGACGACAGCGTTTCGATCTTCTACTGTGGAACTGCCCGCTTTCATCGGGAAAGCGGGCTTTGACTTGAGGAAACGACTATGCGCCTGGATATTTACCGTAGACCAGATACCGACGGCAAGCTGTCCTACCTGGCAGTGCCGGAAGCACGCAACATCCCTGAAGAAGCCACCAATACCGACTGGGAAATCGAGGCTCGCGCCATCGAAGTCGACGACGACGCCGACCAGCTCCAGGACTACGACCTCGCCAACGTGGCCGGACAGATCAGCGAAAAGGGATATGCGATCACCTCGGTGCAGCACTGAGTTTCCAATGTCGGGCCGCTAACCGGGCCCGCTACCGGTAAGGGCGCCGGCGCTCCGCCAAGGAGTTGCTGGCGCAACATAGTTTCCCAGTATTACGACCCGGCTCCGGACGGCCGCGTGGCCGTTGTGGTATCCTGCGTCCCTTGTCAAGTAGCCAGCACGGACGGAGGTCGCAATGAAATGGGTAGTGGTCGGTTTTTATTTCCTGTCGATCCTGCACATCCACTTCCGCGGCCGTGTGCGCCTGCCTTTCCGACGCCAGCTGTTCGACCACTCGTCGTTCATGGCGCCGATTAACATCTTCATGCACAAGTTCTCGCGGGTGCCGAGCACGCCCTACATCCCGGTGAGCGAATTCCCGGAGCTGGCGCGCCTGCAGGAAAACTGGCCCATCATCCGCGCCGAGGCCGAGAACCTGCTGGCCCTCAAGAAGATCAAGGCTGCCGAGCAGAACGACGACGCCGGTTTCAACTCCTTCTTCAAGAACGGCTGGAAGCGCTTCTACCTGAAGTGGTATGACGCCAGCCATCCTTCGGCCGAGCGCCTGTGCCCCCAGACCTATGCACTGCTGCAGTCGATCCCTTCGGTGAAGGCCGCGATGTTCGCCGAGCTGCCGCCGGGCGGCAAGCTGAATCCGCACCGCGATCCCTTCGCCGGCTCGATGCGCTACCACCTGGGCCTGGCCACGCCGAACGACGACCGCTGCTTCATCGAAGTCGACGGCGAACGCCACAGCTGGCGCGACGGCCAGGGCGTGGTGTTCGACGAAACCTTCATCCACTGGGCCATCAACGGCAGCGAGAGCGACCGCGTGATCCTGTTCTGCGACGTCGAGCGCCCGATGCGCTACCGCTGGATGGGCGCCTTCAACCGCTGGTTCGGCCGCACCGTGATGACCGCGGCGGCGTCGCCCAACGAGACCGGCGACCAGGTCGGCCTGGTCAGCAAGCTGTTCCGCATCTCCTTCACCATGGGCCAGTACCGCCGCCGCTTCAAGGCCTGGAACAAGACGGCCTATAACATCACCCGCGTGGCACTGGTGATCGGGCTCGCCGCCTTCATCTACTGGATCTGACCGACGGCACGCCTGGCGCGTGCCGCCCAACTCCCGTTGGTAGCACAATGGTGTTTTACCAAACACGACAGGGAGGAAGGCATGGCGAAAGTCCTGGTTCTGTATTACTCGACGTATGGCCACATCGAGACGATGGCGCAAGCGGTCGCCGAAGGCGCACGCGCGGCCGGCGCGACGGTGGACGTCAAACGGGTGCCCGAAACCGTGCCGGAAGAAATCGCGCGCAACGCCCACTTCAAGCTGCAGCAGGACGCGCCGATCGCCACCGTCAACGAACTGCCGGACTACGACGCCATCATCATCGGCGCGCCGACCCGCTATGGCCGCATGCCGGGCCAGATGGCAGCCTTCCTCGACCAGACCGGCGGCCTGTGGGCGCGCGGGGCGCTCCACGGCAAGGTCGGCGGCGCCTTCACCTCGACCGCCACCCAGCACGGCGGGCAGGAGACCACCCTGTTCTCGATCATCACCAACCTGCTGCACTTCGGGATGCTCGTCTCCGGCCTGCCGTACAGCTATGCCGGGCAGATGACGCTTGACGAGATCGTCGGCGGCAGCCCCTACGGCGCCTCGACCATCGCCGGCGGCAAGGGGGAGCGCCAGCCGAGCGAGCTCGAACTGGGCGGCGCCCGCCACCAGGGCGAGCTGATCGCGCGCACGGCCGCCAAGCTGTTCGGCTGAGGGGCAAAAGCGGGCCATCCCCGGCAGGGACATGGGAAGTTTGCTATTGTTGGCAGTCCCGCAACTCTCGTGGACCTGCCATGAACGATCTCAGCGCTTTCGACATCACCGCCAGGTGGCCCGCGCAGCACCCCGACTGCATCCAGCTGTATTCGCTGCCCACGCCGAACGGCGTGAAGGCATCGATCATGCTCGAAGAAACCGGCCTGCCTTACGAGCCGCACAAGGTCAGCTTCGAGACCAATGACCAGATGTCGCCGGCCTTCCTCTCGCTCAACCCGAACAACAAGATCCCGGCCATCATCGACCCGGATGGCCCCGGCGGCAGGCCGCTGCCCCTGTTCGAATCCGGCGCCATCCTGATCTACCTGGCCGAGAAGAGCGGCCGCTTCCTGCCGGCCGACCCGGCGCAGCGCTACGGCGTGATCCAGTGGCTGATGTTCCAGATGGGCGGCATCGGCCCGATGTTCGGCCAGCTCGGCTTCTTCCATAAATTCGCCGGCCGCGACTATGAGGACAAGCGCCCGCGCGACCGCTATGTGAACGAATCGAAGCGCCTGCTCGGCGTGCTCGAAGGCCAGCTGGCGAAACACCAGTGGGTGGCGGGCGAGGAGTACACGATCGCCGATATCGCGATCTTCCCCTGGGTGAACAACCTGGTCGGCTTCTACGATGCCGGCGAACTGGTGGGGATCCAGGACTTCCCGCGTGTGATGGCCGCGGTCGAGGCCTTCAGGGCGCGGCCGGCGGTGGCGGCGGGACTGAAGATTCCGGCCTGAGGACGGCTGGCCGGTGCCGGCGCCGCAGCCCGAGCATCGCGGCGAGCGCCGCGCCACCCAGCCAGATGCTGCCCGGCTCGAGGACGTCGGCGGGTGGCGCAGGCTGTTCGATGTCGGTCGGTGGCCGCGTCGGACCCATGTCCGGCGTGGGAATGAAGGCTTCGGTGACGGTATCGCGCTCGGGGAACAGCGGCCCGCTGCCGGGCGGCAGCAAAGCTTGCTGCCCAGGTTCGCCCGAGGCGCCGCCACCGGACTGCGGCCCGCCCGGCTGCTCGTCTGGAACTGGCAGGAGTACAGGCGGCAGCTCGATGCCGGGGAGGGGCGGCATGCCCGTTTCGGGCTGTGGCGTCGTCGCGGGAACTTCGCCGCCCGCTTGCGACGCGGGCGTGGTGATGCCGGAGGATGGCGCCGTAGCGCCGGCCGAAGCGTCGGCGCTGACCGATCCGGTAAGCGGTGCGGGATCCGAAGCGATCACCGTGTCCGAAGAAGCCGCCGGCCGCGGCTCGCTGCGTGCGCTTCTCGACGAGCCCGACAGGCTCATGGTCGGGAGGAGGCCCCCATCGGTGGCGCTCGACGCGTAGGTGCGGCGGGACGGCGTGGCGCCCGGTGTACGCTGGCCCATATGACGCGGATTGGCGTCGTTGCCGGGCATGGAGACCAACAGGCCGTCCGGTCCCAGCGCATATTGTTCGCCTTCACCGGCGCCGAGTTCGACAGCCTCGTCGAGCACTTCCATGGTGGGCGCATGGTCTTCCACGGGGTACTGGGGCAAGTCGGAAATGCGGTTGGCGCAGCGCGCGCGCATTTCATTGCGGCCATCGCTCAGCAGGGTCTCGCCCGGCGCCAGCATGACTTTGTGCGCGGTCCAGTAAACCTTGTCGCCCTTGCGGTAAGAGACGTGGACGGCGCGCGGCTTGTCGACCACCACGGCGCGCGCCTTGTCGACATTGAAGCTCGCGTAGTGGGCTGCAACCACCCGGTCGATGCGGACGACGCGCGCAAGTTCGGCCTGGCCGGAGACACCGCCCGGCACGACTGAATAAGGATAGACGCGGCGTACTCCGGCTTGGCCCGGTTCACCGGCCGGGGCGGCATCGGCGACGGCCAGCAGGGGCAGCTGCGTGTGTGCGGAAATCGGATCGGCGTCCCACTCCAGCGTAAACAGCACGGCCATGCCGGCCAGGCCCGCGCCGAGCACGGCGGCCATGCGCTTGTGCAGGCGGGCACGTGATAGCAAGCGGCGGCTGTAGGGATAGCTGCGGTCCATGTCGGATGAAAAGTAGGAGTGATCCTACAGAGTAATTCATTTCTGTTAATAAATCCACGTTTCCTTTGCGAAAATTGACGACGATGTTGTAAAAGGGGAAATTGAACGCAGGGAACACACTTCGATTACTCAGATCGGTACGTAGTTCCACGTAGTCTTCTAGCCGTGTTGTCAAGCGCTGAATAGGATAAACTGTCGGCTCAATGGCAATTCACTAACAAAGGATGGAGACTATGCGATTATTCTTCGGGACCGGAATCAAGCTTGCGTGTGCAGTGGCCGCATCGGCAATTTCCTTCAGCGCGATGGCGCAAAACTGGCCGGGCTCGACGGTGACGGTGGTGGTACCGTGGCCGCCGGGCGGTCCGTCGGACATCGCGGCGCGTCCGCTGGCCAAGGGCCTGACCCAGTCGCTGGGCCAGACCTTCGTCATCGACAACCGCGCCGGCGGCGGCGGCAACATCGGCACCGCTGCCGTGACCCGCGCCAAGCCGGACGGCCAGACCCTCCTGATCACCTCGAGCGCACCGATCGTGATCAACCCGAGCCTGTACAAGAAAATGAGCTTCGACCCCCTGAAGGACCTGGCGCCGGTCACCAACCTGCTGCGGGTGCCGCTGGTCCTGGTGACCCACCCCTCGGTGCCGGCCAAGAACCTGAAGGAGCTGATGGCGCACATTCAGTCGAAGAAGGGCCAGTTCTCCTATGGCTCCTCGGGCAACGGCACGCCCCAGCACCTGACCAGCGAACTGTTCGCCAGCGTCACCAAGCTGGAGATGACCCACGTGCCCTACAAGGGTTCGGCGCCCGCGATCACCGACCTGGTGGGCGGCCACATCCCGCTGATGTTCGACAGCACCATCGCGATCATGCCGCACATTAAGGCCGGCAAGGTCAAGCCGATCGCGATCTCGAGCGCCAAGCGCTCGCCGCTGCTGCCGGACGTGCCGACCTTCGCCGAAGCCGGCCTGCCGCAGATCGAGTCCTACGCCTGGTACGGCTTCTTCGCGCCGGCCGGCACCCCGAAGCCGGTGCTCGCCAAGATCAATGCCGAAGCGCAGAAGGTCATGAAGGGTCCGGAGTTCCAGAAAGTGCTGGCCGACACCGGCTCCGACTACGTGGGCGACACGCCTGAGAACTTCAGCAAGTTCGTCCAGGCCGAGCACGAGCGCTGGTCGAAAGTCGTGAAGCAGAGCGGCGCGACCGTCGACTGATACGCTGCCGCACCAACAAAAACGCCGCCTCGGGCAACCGGGCGGCGTTTTTTTATGCCTTGATCAGGACTCAGGCACGCGGGCGCTGTTTGTGGAAGACCAGCGGGCTGTAAGGCACGGCCGAAGGCGGCGGTTGCTTGAGGATGTTTTCCTTCATCGCGCCGACCACGTGCATCTCGCAGGGCTTGCAGTCGAAACGCAGGGTGTAGCGCTCGTTGCCGCTCACCAGGGTCATCGGCTCGGCCTTGACCTGGCCCTGCACGCCCTGCACGCCCTTGGCCTGTTTCGGGCACAGGTTGAAGGAGAAGCGCAGGCAGTGCTTGGTGATCATCAGCGAGACTTCACCCGGTTCTTCATGCGACTCGTAGGCCGCATCGATCAGCTGTACGCCGTGCTTGTGATAGAAGGCGCGCGCCTTTTCGTTGTAGACGTTGGCCAGGTAGCTCAGCTGCGGGTCCGGGTAGATGGCCGGCGGTTCCACCGGCGCCTTGCGTTCCGGACGTTCCCAGCTCGCCAGGCGCGCCGCCTCGTGCGCGGCGACGGCGTCGCGGCGCAGCGCATTGATGGCGGCGGACGGCACGAACCATGGCTGCGACAGTTGCAGCTCGCTGGATCCGGCCTCGAACATCGTGTTGCCGAGCTTGGCGATGCTGGTGCGCAGGGCGCTGTCGGCCTGGGCTGCCTGCTGGGCCGGCTGCAGGGCGATCGCGGCCTCGGTGACGGTTTCGATACCGTCCTCGTCGCGCAGCGTCAGGCGCAGGCCGCCCGGCACTTCGGACAGGGCCAGGTCGACGCGGACCTTGCGCTCGGACGACTTCTTGCTCAGCGCCGACTCCCACTGGTGGTCGCGGTTGCGGTGGATGATGGTGCCCAGCTTCAGGCCTTCCAGGCTCTTGACCATCTCGTTGGGGAACACGCGCCAGCGCTGGACATCCTCGTCCTCACCCAGTTTTTCGGCCTTGTTGGCCTGGATGCCGACCGTGGTGCGCTTGTTCATGTAGTTCAGGCCGTCGCCGTTGGCCATCGGCGCATTGGTGGCGAGCTCGATGAAGTCCGGCCCGATGCGCGTGACGGTGCCCAGTTCGACGCCGATGTACTTGGGCGAATCGAAGGCGCCGATGTCTTCCTGGCGGCCGAGGGCGAAGTAATCGGTGTGCCCGCGGTGGAAGTTCTTGTCCACGTCCGGGGTGAACAGCACGCGGGTGGATCCGCTCGAGGCGCGGGTGTATTCCGGGCGGCGCTCGAGCAGCTCGTCGAGCAGCAGGCGGTAATGGGCCGTGATGTTCTTCACGTAGCCCATGTCCTTGTAGCGGCCTTCGATCTTGAACGAACGGATGCCGGCGTCGACCAGCGCTTCCAGGTTGGCGCTCTGGTCGTTGTCCTTCATCGACAGCAGGTGTTTTTCGTAGGCCACTACGCGGCCCTGGCCGTCGCTCAGGGTGTAGGGCAGGCGGCAGGCCTGCGAGCAGTCGCCGCGGTTGGCGCTGCGGCCGGTGTCGGCGTGCGAGATATAGCACTGGCCCGAGAACGCCACGCACAGCGCGCCGTGCACGAAGTACTCGAGCGGGGTGTCCACTTCGCTTTTGATCTTCCTGATCTGCTCGACGGTGAGTTCGCGCGCCAGCACCAGCTGCGAGAAGCCGGCATCGCCCAGGAACTTCGCCTTTTCCACGCCGCGGATGTCGCACTGGGTGCTGGCATGCAGCTGGATCGGCGGCAGGTCCATCTCGAGCAGGCCCATGTCCTGGATGATCAGGGCGTCGACGCCGGCCTCGTACAGCTGCCAGATCTGCTTGCGCGCCAGATCGAGCTCGCTGTCGTGCATGATCGTGTTCATGGTCACGAAGATGCGCGCCCGATAGCGGTGGGCGAACTCCACCAGGCCTGCGATGTCTTCCAGCGGGTTGCTGGCATTGTGGCGCGCGCCGAAGGCCGGGCCCCCGATGTACACCGCGTCGGCGCCGTGGAGGATGGCCTCGCGGCCGATCTCGGCGGTTTTGGCGGGCGACAGCAGTTCAAGCTGGTGGTCGAGCAGTGACATGGCGGATTCCTTGATGCGAAGGCCGAAATTATAGCCAGATCAAGGCCTTAAGTCATTCGCCATCGTTCAGAACTTCAGGACTTCGCCATCGGCCGGAATGCGTACCCGGTCTTGGATACCATGTTGCCTGACATGCTCTTTTAACTCCTTGCGGCTCAGGGTCATGTGGTTGATCGCATCCATATGCGTCGCAATGATGGTCGCGTTCGGCATCTGCTGGTAGGCGCGCAGGACATCGTCCTTGCCCATGATGATCGAGCCGGCGTAGCCGATCATGCGCGCGTCGCCGGCGTTCATGAGGATGAGGTCGGGCTTGAACTTTGCCAGCGCCTGGTCGACGCCGGTCCGCCAGAGCGTGTCCCCCATGACGTAGACGGTTTTCGCGCCCGGTGCCTGGAAGACGATACCCATCGCCTTGCCCAAGGCTTCCGCAAGGGGCTTCTTCGCGTACATCTCATCCGTACCGTGTTGTCCGCCCGTCTTGCTCAATTGCACGCCCTCGAACACGGTCTGCTCACCGAGGATCCGGACATTGGTAAAACCCTGGTCGCGAATCAGTTTGGCATCCTTTTCATCCTGGACGAACAGGGGAATCGCCTTCGGGATGTGCTGGTGGTCGCCGCCGTCCCAATGGTCGAGGTGGGTATGGCTGACGATGACTGCATCGACCCCGTTCATGATGGTCTTCACCGGCATCGGGAGTTCGACCAGCGGGTTGCGCAGGCTGCTGTTGAAGGTGCCTTCGAAGCCCGGATAACGGCCTTTCTTAGCCAGGAAGGGGTCGAGCAGGAAGGTCTTCCCGCCATAGTTGATCTTCGCCGTGGCGTTGCGGATTTGCTGAATCTGCACCGGCTGCGTGCTCGCACCCGGGGTGGCCGCCTGGGCCGCTGCGCCGACGGCGAGGGAAAGAATGAGGGTCGCGACTGTCGAATGTTGCATCTTGCTGCTCCTAAAGTGATATTGGATGCAGCATTGTGGGCGCAGGAAGGAAGCAGTAACATTGACCCGCATGCCAATTAACGACACTTTCGGGCCACCACCCGCATTTCCTCATCCATGACCACGAAACTTCCCGTCGTCGCCCTGATTCTCTACCCGAGTTTCAGCCCCTTCCACTTTTCCGTGCCTTACCTGGTATTCGACACCGTGTTGCCTGAAGGCCGCTTGTTCGACCTGAAGATCGTTTCACCGGGTGCCCAGCCCCTGACTGCGGAGCGTGCAATGACGGTCCATCCGGACGGCGGCCTGGAGCTGACGGAGACGGCCGACATTCTGATCGTGCCGGGATGGCACGACCTGGACGCCCGTCCAGGTGCCGACCTGGTGGCGGCGCTGAGGCGTGCCCATGCGAGAGGCGCCCACGTGGTCGGCCTGTGCTACGGTGCCTACGTACTCGCCTATGCGGGGCTGCTCGACGGCAAACGGGCGTCGACGCACTGGATGGCCGAGAAGGATTTCAGCGTCCGGTTCCCGCGCGTGAAGCTCGACATGAATGCGCTCTATGTGGACGAGGACAAGCTGATCACGTCGGCAGGGACTGGTGCCGGTCTCGACTGTTGCCTGTATATCGTGCGTGCCGTCCATGGGCCCAGGATCGCCAACAAGCTGGCGCGAACGATGGTCATCCCGCCGCATCGCGAAGGCGGCCAGGCGCAGTTCATCGAACAACCGATGGCCCAATCGACCCAGGATGCCCAGGTCAACCGGCTGCTCGACTACTTGCGGGAAAATCTCGGCCAGCAGCACAGCATCGATGCCCTGGCGGCAAGGGCGGCGATGAGCCGCCGGACATTTACCCGCCACTTTTACAAGGCGACGGGAATGACCCTGGTCGACTGGCTGGTCAACGAACGCTTGCAGCACACCCGCGAGCTGCTGGAAACGACGTCGCTGCCGGTCGAGAGAATTGCTGAGTCGGCCGGCTTCCAGACAGCGGTGTCGCTCCGCCAGCATTTCAAGAAGCGTTTCCAGGTGAGCCCAAGAGATTGGCGCCGGACCTTCGGACAGAGCTCAGCCACCGAGCCGGGCCAGGCTCACTCGAGGTTCTCGTGGTGATCGGCCACCCCCTGTTTCCAGTAAGCCGAGACGCGCATCGCATCTTTCGGCAAGCTTTTTTCCTCGAGGAGCAGGGCGCGCACCCGCTTGGCGGTCGCGGCTTCGCCCGCGTACCAGGCAAATCCTTCACCCGCAGGCAGGGCGAGCGCAGACAGCGCGTCGACCAGTTCTGCGTCGCTGTCGACCCAGGCCGCCTCCACTTGCGCCTCTGACGGCAGAGGAAGGCGATCGTCGCCGTCCGCGGCGATCACGGCGAACACGCGGCTGCCTGCCGGCAGCTCGGCCAGCCGGCGGCGGATGGCGGGCAGGGCGCTGCGGTCACCCGCCAGCAGATGCCAGTCATAGTCCTCGGGAATGATCATCGAGCCGCGCGGACCTGCGATAATGGCCGGCTGGCCGACCGTGGCGCGGCGGGCCCAATCGGATGCCGCGCCTTGCTCATGCAGGGCGAACTCCAGGCTCAGCTCGCGCGCGTCGGCGTCGTAGTCGAGCGGCGTGAAGTCGCGCCGGACCTGCGCGCCGTCCGGGCCGTCGAAGATGAACTTCACGTGGTCGTCGAAAGAAGCAGAGGCGAACAGGGCCAGGGCGTCTCCACGGAAAGTGATGCGCAGGAAGGATGCGCCAAGCGGCGCGATGCGGGCGACGGCGAGCTCGCGGATGTGCAGTTCATGGCGGACGCGCTGTACGCCCCGGCGGAGTGGCTGTTCCATGTCGATCCAATTTAGTTGATAATGTCATCCATTATGGAAAATCTAGTTGACGATGTCAACCATCGTGATACAGCTGCGCGCGATGGCGACGTGTTCGAATCGATCCACGAGATCATGCACTTGTACCGCGCGCAGCAATACCGCTCGCTGCGCGCCACGCCGCACGAACTGACCCACATGGAAAACAAGGCGCTCGGCTATATCGCGCGCCACCCCGGCGCCACCGGGCGCGACCTGGTGCAGCGTTCCGGTCGCGACAAGGCGCAGGTGACGCGCCTGGTGCAGGGCCTGCGCGAAAAAGGCCTGGTCGACGCGCGCACGGATGCCGCCGACCGGCGCAGCACGCGCCTCTACCTCACTGCCGGCGGCGCGGCCGTGCATGCCGAATTGCACGAGGCCGGGTTGGCGCTGGCGGCCCAGGCACTCAGCGGCCTCGACGATGCCGAGCGGCGCCAGCTCGCAGGTTTGCTGGGCAAGCTACAGGAAAGCCTGCGCAGCTCCGCTCAGGACGCGCCGAGCCGGGTGAACAGCGAGGGGTAGCGCAGCACCAGGCCGTCCGGGTCCAGTTCGAGTTCGGCCTGGAAGGACCCGATCGGCCCTTCGTACAAGTAGCGGCCGTCCGGCAGCTGGGTGTAGGCCTGGTCGAGGCGGCATGCCGCCAGCGAGGGAATGGGAATGTAGACGACCGTGATGGCGCTGCGTTGGCGCAGAGCGGCGCCGAGGCGGCGCACCGGGAGGGTGTTGGTGAAGGGCGTGGCGGCGATGTCGACGTCGATGCAGCCGGACAGCGAGGGCTGGTCGGCGCCGTCGCCGTCGCGCCAATGCCCGTCGCCGTCGCTGGTCAGCACCAGGGATGCGCCGCCGGCCGCGTGTACTTCGACCGAGCGCACTCGCCACAGGCTGTCGCAGCAGATCCGGTAGCTGCAGCCGAAAGGGCCGTCGCCGCAGTCGCCGATGACGACGCCGTCCGCGACGATCACCTCGTCCCGGCGTTGCAAGCTCAGGTGTTCCAGTCCGATCCCGTCCTCGGACTGCCAGCGGTACGCACGCCGCATGCTTGCCTCCGAATCAGGCACTCCAAGGAATAAAATAGCACGCCGTGAGCGCCCTTGCAGGCCTCAGTCGTTGCGGGGAAAGGCGCGCCGTTCGTTGCGGCGGCGGCGTTCGGGCTGATCGAAGGCGCGCAGCAGGATGTCGCGCGGGATGTGGCAGTTGTCGAGATAGTCGAGGGCGAAGCGCAGGCCCCGGGTTTCCGCCAGAAAAAAGGCGTACTCGGCGGCTACTGCAGTGTCATCGTCTCGTCGTCGTTGCGGCATGGTGTGCTTTCCGCGGGATACAGCGGCCAGGTGGCGCGCATTCCCGCTTGTCCGGTCGGCGAAAGCATGACGCTTCCGCCTGGCCGGTACCCCCGATATCGCACCGACTTGTTGTCAATAATACATGGGGCAGGATGGCGCACGATGTCGAATGTGTTAGTGTTTGTTACATCACAACGAATCTCTTACTGGCGCAGGACGCGGCGGATCGTGTTGGCCAGGTCCTCGGCCGAGAACTTGGCCACGTAGGCGTCGGCCTGCACGTTCTTGACGTGCTCTTCGTTCGTGGTGCCCGACAGCGAGGAGTGGATGATCACCGGCAGGCTGGAGAAGCGCCCGGTCTTCTTGATGTTGCGGGTCAGCGTGAAGCCGTCCATCTCCGGCATCTCGAGGTCGGTCAGCACCAGGGCGATCTTGTCGTGCACGGTCTTGCCTTCGGTCTCGGCGGCATTCGCGATGCTGTTGAGCTGGTCCCAAGCGTCCTTGCCGCTCTTGGCCATGATGAAGGGCAGGCCCATCACTTCCAGGCCCTGTTCGATCAGGGCGCGGGCGACCACCGAGTCGTCGGCGGCCAGCACGACCGAGCCCGGCTTGATCTGGATCTTCGAACCGACCGCCTGCTGGCTGATCTCCGGACCGGAATCGGGATTCATGTTGCGCAGGATGGTTTCGACGTCGAGCACCTGGGCCAGGCGGCCCGGCTGGCCGTTCTCTTCCGGCAGGCGGGCGATACTGGTGACCATGCCGCTGCCGGCGGCACGTTCGGCCGACATCACCTGGCTCCAGTCCAGGCGCACGATTTCCTCGACGCTCTCGACCGCGAAGGCCTGGGTGGTGCGGGCGAATTCCGTGACCAGCATGATGTTCAGGCCGGTCTTCGGCTTGACGCCGGCGATGGCCGGCAGATCCAGCACCTGGATGATCTGGCCGCGCAGGTTGACCACGCCCAGCACGTGCGGCATCGAACCGGCCACGGCGGTGATTTCCGGCATGGCCACGATCTCGCGGATCTTGAACACATTGATGCCGAACAGTTCGCTGCGCTCGCCGTTTTCGTCGCCGCCGAGGCGGAACAGGAGGAGTTCGAATTTGTTGGTGCCGGTGAGGTTGCTGCGCTCGTCGACTTCTTGTTGAACCGATTTCATATTCCGCCGCCTGAAAAATTAATGCCGATGGGAAAGCATTTTACGTGGGAAACATCCCAAATCGTAAAGACCGCCAGCAAAAAGCTCGTGATTTTTCACATGCTCACGGCGGGAAAACAACAAATCACCCTTATGCAGCAAGCCCCGGCTTGACTGGCGCCCCGCGGTCCGGCGCCACGAAGGCCAGGCCTTCCTCGAAGGAGCGCAGGATCATGTCGACATAGGCCTCGACCAGCGCGCGCTTGGGCAGCTGCTCGTCGTAGGGCAGCAGCACGGTGACCATCAGCGCTTCCGGCAGGTCCTTGCGCAGTTCGGCCACCGCCGCGCGCCAGGCCTCGAAATTGTCCTGGCGCGGATAGGTGATGAAGACCGTGGAAACCAGCTCGGGGCCGCTGCCCTCGGGCTTGTCGATCGGCGCGCCGACCACCAGGCTGCGCGCGTCGACGTCGCCCTCGCGCAGCGCGCGCACCAGCAGTTCGGTGAGGAAGTCGTCGCGTTCGGACGGCAGCCCGGCGCACAGCACGATCGAGCCGAGCGGCACGTCGAGCGAACCCTGCCAGCGGCCGAAACGCGCCTCGCGCATCTGGCGCAGGTGGGCGCCGATGTTCGCGTCCAGCAGCGGCACCGGCTTGCGGCGGTTGCGCGCGCTGCGGTCCGAAGCCGAGGCGACGGTCTCGGCGATGTTGGCGATCACGGCGCGCATGCGCGCTTCCTGCGCCTTGTCGATGGTGCCGGTGCCGAGGTCGGACACCGCCATGCGCAGGCCCGGCAGCAGCACGTGGTCGCAATAGCGCGCGAAGCTGTAGCGGCGCACGTAGGCGCGCGCATCCTTGGTCAGTTCGTCGGCTTCGCCGGCCAGCACGCGCTGGTGGAAACGCTCGGCGTCCGACATGTTCGGCGCGTCGCCCAGCAGGATCGTGATCGGCGCCAGCGCCCGCACGTGGCGCCCGGCCACGACCAGGCACAGGGTCAGCGGAGTCGACAGCAGCAGGCCGACCGGGCCCCACAGCGCGCCCCAGAACAGGGCCGAGACGATCACGGCCAGCGGCGACAGGCCGGAGCTGTGGCCATAGACTTTCGGCTCGATGAAGTTGGCCAGCACCAGCTCGAAGGCCAGGAAGATCGCCATGCAGGTGAGCGCCAGCGACCAGCCGGGGTCGATCGCCGCGACGAAGACCGCGATGATCGTTCCCGCCAGCAGCACGCCCAGGTAGGGCACGAAGCGCAGCACGCCGCTCAGCACGCCCCACAGGATGGCATGCGGAATCCCGGCCAGCCATAGCGACAGGCCGATCACCGCGCCGAAGGTCGCGTTCACGATGAACTGCGAGAAGAAGAAACGCGACACGCCCTGGGCGGCGTCGCCCAGGGTGCGGATGGTGCGGCTGACTTCGGCCTGGCCGGCCAGGCGCACCAGGCGGTCGCGCAGCGAACCCTGTTCCAGCAGGATGAAGACCAGCAGGATCAGGACCACGCCGGCCTCGCCGATCGGCCCCCAGACCAGGTTGATGACGCGCCCCAGCGTGTCCTTCATGGTGCGCGGAGTGCGCACCTCGACCGGAATCGGCTGGTTCGGGTTGACGACCAGGTTGCCGCGCCGTACGCGCACTGCCTCGGCCGCCGGCGCCGGCACCGGGGCAACCGCGCTCAGCTCGGCCTCGATGCGGGTGATCGGGCGCTCGACCAGCTCGCGCACCTTGGCCACCTTGGTCTTGATCGCGGCCCGGTACTGCGGCAGGTCGCGCGTGATCGTCACCAGCTGGTCGAACAGCACGGCGCCGACCCCGCCGACGCAGGTGGCCACCAGCGCCACCGACAGCAGCACGGCGGGCATGCGCGCCAGCCCGACCCGGGTCATGCTGCGCACCAGCGGCGCCAGCACCAGGCTCAGGATCAGCGCGAGCGCCAGCGGCTCGAGCACTTCACGTCCGAAATACAGCAGGGCGACGACGCAGGTCGCGCTGACGACGGTGCTGGCCGTCAGGCGCAGGGAAGGTGGCTGGAGATTCATGCAGGGCGGATCCGGAAGCGTCAGTGTGATAACCGGGTATGTATAAAGCAAAATGTTCACTTCGCCAAGTGCCTGGTGCAAGAACGCTCAGCCAAATGCGAAAAAGCCAGAAGTGCATATCGATTATTCGTAGTCATCGCTGCAAGTCCTCGCTAGAATCGGCGGCATTCGACCCCATGACAAGGACCGCCCATGCGCAAGCTGCTTCTTGCACCTTTGTTCGCCGCCGTGCTCGCCGTGCCGGCACTGGCCCAGACCCTGCCGTCCGTGAACGTGCCGCCCGAGGTCGACCAGCTGCTGCGCGCCTATGAGCGCGCCTGGGCCGCGAACGATGCCGCCGCCCTGGCCGCGCTGTTCGCCCCGGACGGTTTCGCCCTGCCCAGCGGCCAGCCGCCGGCGCGTGGGGCGGACAGCATCCGCCAGGCCTACTCGCACGGCGGCGGCCAGCCGACCACCCTGCGCGCGCTCGACTACCGCGCGTCCGGCGACCTGGCCTACATGGTCGGCGCCTACGGGCCGGCCGGGCAGGGACGCGACTTCGGCAAGTTCGTGCTGGTGCTGCGCAAGGTCGACGGCCGCTGGCTGATCGCCGCCGACATCGAGAACGCCAACGGGCGCATGGGGCCGCCGCAGCGACCGCTTGCCCGCTAGGTTCTCAAAGATGATGTGCTTACGGTGCGTGCAGCGCCGGGGGCACCGATTTGCTGCCCCACCACTTTTTGTAGTTGGCCGCATAGGCGCCGGACTTGATGTAGTCCGCGACGAAAGCGTTCACGAAGTTCAGCAGCGCGGGATCGCCCTTGGCCATGGCGATGCCGATCGGCGTATTGCCGTAGGTCGCGGGCAGGGTTTGCAGCTGATCGTTCTTGCTGGCCAGGTAGTCGAGCAGCGACGCATCCTCGATGCCGGCGTCGACGCGCTTTTGCTGCAGGAGCAGGACGCCGTCCGGCGCGAAGTTGTCGGTGTAGACGAACAGCGCCTGCGGCGCCGACTGCTTCAGGAAGGCGTCCGCCGTCGTGCCCCGCCCGACCACGACCCGTTTGCCGTTCAGGTCCGCCAGGGTCTTGATGCGCGCGCTTTTTTGCGCGATCACACACAGGCCGGCCAGGTTGTAGGGAATTGAAAAATCGACCACGCGCGCGCGTTTGGGCGTGATCGAGACGTTCGCCACCACCAGGTCGAGCTGCTTCGACATCAGCATCGAGATGCGCGCATCGCTGGAGACATCCGAAAAGCGCACCGGCACGCCGAGCCGCGCGGCAAGCTGCCTGGCGACGTCGACGTCATAGCCGACCGGTTCATTGCCGGCATTGCGGAAACCGACCGGCTCGCCGCCCAGCGAGACGCCGATGCGCACGTAGCCGCGCGCCTTGATGTCCTCGATGCGGCCGGCCTGTGCGTGCGCCGCCGCCAGCATCAGGACCGCGGTGGCGGCGCACTTTGTCAAACGATGCAGCATGATCTGTCCTTTCATGATTGGACTGCGGAGGCGACGCGCAATTCCGGCGCGGCCATGCGCTCGTCCCAGTACCAGTAGCGTATCTCGTCGTCGCAGTGGTAGTTGACCACCCGGTGGTTGCCGTGGGCGTCGATGGCGTGGATGACCACGCCGGCCAGGAAACCGGTCTTCAGCTCGGACAGCTCTTCCACCGCCAGCTTGAGGGCATCTTCCAGGCTGTAGCCAAGGCGCATTGCCAGCACGATGCTGCGCGAGGTCCCGCAGCGCATGGTCATCTCGCCGGTGTGGGTGCAGGCCGCGGCGCCATAGCGGCTGTCCGCATAAAAGCCGGCGCCGGGAATCGGCGAATCGCCCAGCCGGCCCGGATACTTCCATGCCCAGCCGGAGGTCGAGGTCACCACGCCAGTGTTGTGCAGCGCGTCGCGGCCCAGGAAGACCGTGGTGTCGCGCACGCGTTCGGGATCGGTGATGGTGTTGCTGAGCGGGGCCAGCGGAATATCGGGGAAGGCTGCCCGCTGTTCCGGCGACATCTCCTTCTCCAGCTTCTCCCACCACACGCGCTTGCTGTCCGGGTGCAGCACCTCGTCGACGGCGAAGCCGCGCTCGGTGGCAAAGCGGCGCGCACCCTGGCCGGTCAGCATCACGTGCGGCAGGTGCTTCATCACCTCATACGCCAGCGCGGATACGGGCAGGGTGGCCGGCACCGCCCCGACCGCGCCGACCGCGCGTGTCGTGCCGTCCATCACGCCTGCATCGAACTCCATCTCGCCCAGCATGTTGGGCCAGCCGCCGTAGCCGACGCTGCGCACCCTGGCCTCCCGTTCGACCCTGGCGATGCCGCTGACCATGGCGTCGATGCCGGCGCCGCCCTCACGCAGCAGCGCGACCGTGGTGTCGAAGCCCGGCCAGGCCTCGGCGTTCGCTAACAGCATCTTCATGACTTGCTCATTTTCGAGAGGAATTGGGCGATGCGCGGCTGCGCCAGGCCGCCATCCGCCGCGAAGAAGCGCGCGGTCGGCAGGTCGGCCAGCAGCCGGCCCCGGTCGAGGAACACGATGCGGCTGGAGATCTGGCGGGCGAATTCGATTTCGTGGGTGACGAACAGCATGGTGGTGCCGCTGCCCGCCAGCCTGGCCAGGATGTCCAGCACCTCGGCCGTCATTTCCGGGTCGAGTGCGCTGGTGACTTCGTCCAGCAGCAGGTAGCGCGGTTTCATCGCCAGTGCGCGGCAGATGCCGACGCGCTGACGCTGTCCGCCCGAGAGCTGGGCCGGATAGGCATCGGCGCGTTCGCGCAGCCCGACGGCGGCCAGCAGTTCGCGCGCCTCTTCTTCGGCCTGGCGGCGCGGCAGCTTCAGCACTTCCACCGGGGCCAGCGTGATGTTCTGCAGCGCCGTCATGTGCGGGTACAGGTTAAACAGCTGGAACACGGTGCCGCAACTGCGGCGCGCCAGCCGCAGCTGGCCGGGATCGTCGACCCGGTGGCCATCGACGGAAATACTGCCGCCATCGAGCTTCTCGAGGCCATTGATGCAGCGTATCAGCGTCGACTTGCCGGAGCCGCTGGCCCCGAGGATGGACACGACCTCGCCCGGCGCGATGCGCAGGTCGATGCCGTCGAGTACCGTGGTGGCGCCGAAGCGCTTGGCCACGCCTTCTATCTGGATCATCCTATAGCCCCTTCCATTCAGTATGCACACGCAGGCGCGCCTCGGCGCGGGCGCAGCTTGCCGCGATCAGGCGGGCCATCAGGTAGTACAGCAGGCCGATCACGGTCCAGACGATGAAGGGCTTGAGCGTGCGCAGGTTCAGGATCGCGCCCACCTTGGTCAGGTCGACCACGCCGATCACCGAAATCAGGGAGGTCACCTGCAGCTGGTTGACCAGCAGCCCGGCCAGGGGCCCGACACCGAAGGCCGCCGCCTGCGGCGTGACCACGTGGCGCAGGCATTGCCAGCGGCTCAAGCCGAACACGCGCGCGGTTTCCAATTGGTCGCGCCCGACTGATTCGATGGCGGAGACGGCAATCACGTAGACGAAGGCCGCCGTGTTGCCGGACAGGGTGATGAGGGCGGCTTCCACAGGCGTCAGGTCGGTCTGCAGCAGCACGGGCAGGCCGAAGAACACCAGGAACAGCTGCACCAGCACAGGGGAATTCTTCAGCAGCTCGGCCAGCAGGGCGGCCAAGGGGGCCAGTAGCGGCGTGCGGTAGTAGCGCAGCAGCGCCCAGGCCAGGCCGAGCATCAGGCCGATCACGGTCGTCGCGGCGAACAGGCCGACCGAGACCCCCAGGCCCTGCAGCAGCAGGAGCAGGTCGTGCGGCGTGAATTCGGCGTAGCGCATCAGGCCAGGTCCCGGTTCAGGCGCCGGTGCAGGGCGCCTGCCGACAGGGACACCAGCCAGGTCATCACGGCATACATCAGCAGGAGCAGCAGGTAGACCTCGAAGGGCTGGAAGGTATCGGAGGCGACGATCTTCGCGCTGCCGGTCAGTTCATTGAGCGTGATCGCCGACAGGATGGACGAGGTCAGGATCAGGTTGACGAATACCGATCCCAGGGGCCGGATCGCCGTGCGCAGCGCGATCGGCAGCACGATGCGCCGGGCAATCGCCAGGCGCGACAGGCCGCTCACCTGCGCCGCCTCCAGCACGCCCGGTTCGACCGCCAGGATGCCGGAACGGATCACGTCGGAGGTAAAGGCGCCGCCCGCCAGCGACAGCGCCAGCACCCCGGTGTCGAAAGCGCTCAGTTCGAGACCGATCTCGGGCAGGCCGTAGAACAGGAAGAACAACTGGACGATGAAGGGTACGTTGCGGAAGACGTCGACATAGACTTCGGCCGAACGGCGGGCCAGCGGCGATGCGGCGGTGCGCATCAGGGCCGCCGCAATGCCCAGGGCGAGGCCGCCGGCCAGGGCCAGCGCGCAGGCGAGGGCGGTCAGCCGCGCACCGGCTGCCAGGTCGCCAAGGTAGGGGGCAAGAAGGGTCGGATCGAAGGTCAAACAGGGGCTCCGCAAGGGTATCCCGTCGAGTGTTGCATACGCCCCTGTGGATTTCAAGCGAAGGGCGGTTTCACCCCTGTAGTTTAGCTTTCAGGGCCGCGACTTTAGTGGGACTGGTGCGGCGCCGGCTGCCGGAATCGAAGCCGAGGGCCGCCACCTGCAGCGCCGGCGCAGGCAGCGGCTCGGAGCAGGAGGCGTGGATCTCGCGCAGTGGCAGCCGTGCGCGCAAGACCTGTACGTTGTCCGCGTTGATACCAGCGCCGGGCATGATCGTGATGCGGCCGGCGGCGGCGTCGAAGCAGCGCTGCAGGCCGTCCAGTCCTTGCGGCGCGCTGGGGGCGCCGCCGGAAGTGAGGATGCGCTCGAAGCCGAGCTCGATGGCCAGGCCGGTTGCCTGCGCAAGATCCGGGCACAGGTCGATGGCGCGGTGCAGCGTGCAGCGCAAGCCATGGTCACTGGCGCGGCGCACCAGCCGCTCCAGCGTGTCCCGGTCCAGCCGGCCGTCCGGCAGCGAAGCACCCAGCACCACGCCTTGCAGGCCGGCGGCGGCGACCGCGTCGATCTCGTCCAGCATCAGCGCCGTTTCCGCAGCGCCGAAGCAGAAGTCGCCGCCACGCGGACGGATCATGGCGACCACCGGCACCGGGCTGGCGGAGGCCGCGCGCAGCAGGCCGGCGCTGGGCGTCAGCCCGCCGATGTCGAGCGCGCTGCACAGCTCGATGCGGTCGGCGCCGCCGGCAAGCGCCGCGGCGAGTCCGGCGGCGTCGTCGACGCAGACTTCCAGCGTGATCGCATCAAGCATGTGCGGTTTCCAGTTTTTCCTGGCCCAGCCAGGCCGCGCCGATCAATCCCGGTTCCGCGCCGGACTGGCCGGGCACGATGATGGGCGCTGCGGTCTTGCGCAGGATCGCGGCGCGTACCGCCTGGTCGAGCCGTGCGATCAGCGGCGCGCTGTTGGCCAGTCCGCCGCCGACCGGCAGGATCGACGCGCCGAGGGTGTTGATCAGCATCGCCAGCGGTCCGCGCAGCAGATCGACGAAGCAGGCAATCGTGTGCTCGGCGGCGGCGTCGCCGGCCTCCCACGCGGCGACGGTCTGGCGGCTGTCCAGCAGCTGCCCGTGCAAGGCCAGGTGCAGGCGCTCCAGGCCGCGCGCGCCGCCGACCGTGTCGAGGCAGCCGCTCTGGCCACATCCGCAGGGGAAGCGCGGAATGGCTTGCGGCGGCGTTCCGGCAAAGCTTGCGGCGACGGGGCCGTGGCCCCATTCGCCGGCGAAGCCGCCGGGTCCGCCGATCAGCCGTCCGCCGATCACCAGGCCGCCGCCGACGCCGGTGCCCAGGATCAGGCCGAACACGGTGGCATGGCCGCGGCCGGCGCCGGCCTGGGCTTCGGCCAGGGCAAAGCTGTCGGCGTCGTTGATGATCCAGACCGGCAGCCCGAGCGCGGCGCCCAGGTCGGCGGCCAGCGTGCGGCCGTCGATGCAGGGAATGTTGGCGCACTTGATGCGGCCGTCAAGCGGGTCGATCACGCCGGCGATCGAGATGGCGACGCCGCGCGAGGGGCCGCCGGCCGCGATCAGCGCCCCCATGGCGGCGGTGAAGGCGGCGAAGTCGTGGACGGGCGTCGGGACGCGCTGCAGTTCGCCGATCCGGCCGTCAGCGGTCGCGACGGCACATTTGATGGCGGAACCGCCAATATCGAAGCAGGTAATCATGCTGGAGCTCTCGGAAGTGATTTTGTAAGATCGCCACCGTCGTCCCTCATAGCAGCACAGCTCCCTCAAAAGTCTCGGTCTGAGAGTTTTGCTTCCTTTTTTGGGAAGTAAAACTAGCACTTCGCTGACGCATGTACTAATTTGTTCAGATCAGTGTCATCTCAGACCACCCGGAGGGGGCGATGGCCACAGCAAAGACTCCACGATCGGCGCAGCGGGCGCGCGTGCTTGACGCCTATCGCGGGCGCGGTCGCCAAAACAGCAATCTTTGGCTTGGCTACAGTGTCAAGCAGAACGAAGATCTCATTTTTCATTCCGACCGTAGTTTTGTCCACTGGCTCGCGTTCCTCGAAAGCGATCCTTCGGTCGTCGGGTTTTACCCCATTTCTAGAGATTTGAGCACTGTGCTTGAAGTTGCTCCCGAGTGCGCAATGGTGGTCGATCGTTCAAAGCAGCAACTAGAGGTGCACATCGTCGCCGCAGCCGCACGTGAGCTTGCGACAGTCCAGACGGATTCCGGGCCCGCAACGGTACGGATGATTTGCCTCGACGAACTGCGCGCACGTTCGCGCCTTGCAGTTCACTGGCTAAAGGCAGTCAACTACGCAGGCATGCTCCGGTACATGAACGTCGCTGCCGTCATGAACCATCTGGCTTTGGCACTCACACGCAGGCACTCAGGATCGCTCGACGACCTGATTGATGACTTGGCCGGGCATGATCGCGCTACTGTATTCGGCGCCGTTGTGAGAGCGGCAATTCACGGTCGGGTCGACCTTGACCTGTCGTCACATGGATTGTGCGGGGCGAGTCGCTGGGCAAACCGAGTCGCGCGGGCGCAGTAGCGACATGGGCACACGAGAGTCAGTTATCAAGGACGCTGTGCCGATTGCCTTGTGGCCGACGGTGCTCGACGTTGAGTTTGAAGACAAACAACGAGAACATTTTCGAGCGCAGGCAGAGGCAATGCGCCTGTACTTCGCATGGGTTCCCGTTGCCGAAATCGAAGCTCGAACCGGCATCCATCAAACCTGGCTACCCAGGCTGGCGAGACGCTGTCTTGAGATCGCGCCTGACGGGCGTATTCAAGGCTTCCGTGCGTGCATTCCGTTTGCTCGCGCCAAGGACTATTGCAGGGTCAGCAAACTGCCGCATAATCCGCCGGGAGTTCCATCTGGGATGGCCGGCGCACTCGGCATGGTGCTTCGGCGATTTCCAGATATCGAAGAGCAGCTGGTTCTGTACATCAAGAATGAAGCGAAGCATCTTGCCGTTCCAGAGTTCAAGCTTAGGCCATGCGATCTGCACAGAATCTTTATTCGCTGCCTGACAGAGAAAGGGGTGACGTCCAGCGAGTGGCCATTCACCACGCAGTACAGGGGGCTCCGCTCCATCCAGGCATATATGGGGGAAGTCCTGAATCAGCATTTTGCGCGAAGTGCAGCGACACGCGGCGACAGCGCGGCCCGGGCGCACGTTAATGTAGGGCGCGGTGTTGCGCCACTGCTCAGCTTTGACGAACCATACGATGCAGTTGAGATCGATACATACAAAATTGAAGCGCATGTTACGGTCGCGTTCCAAACGCCGGATGGACTTGAAACTGATTTAAGGCTGGACCGGCTGAACCTGATTGCAGTGGTTGATCGCTTCAGCAGTGCTGTGTTGGCGTACACAGTTGTTTACCGGCCTGAAATCAGTGCGGACGACATCCTCAAAGTTATTCGGAATGCAGCATGCGGGGCCTGGAAGCCTATGGAACTGAGCATTCCAGGATTAGCCTATCCGGAAGGCGGCGGTCTGCCGAACGGGGTGATCGCTGGCGCGCACGAGGCACTATGGAACGCGACAATGTTCGATGGTGCGCTGGCGCATTTGGCGTCGACCGTCCACGCCCGAGCCCGTGCGGCACTAGGCTTCGCTATCAACTGGGGGCCGGTCGCGCATTTCGAGCGCAGGCCAAATGTCGAGAGAACATTCAACCAGATTGGCAGGACCTTGTTCAAGCGACTTCCATCGACGACCGGTTCGCATCCACGCAGCGGTCGTGCAGACGAGGCGGAGCGTAAAGCAGTAGACCTTCACATCAGAGCGGCAGAAGTGGAGCAACTTCTGGACGTTACGTTCGCGCAGCATAATGTCACCCCTTCAGAAGGGATATCGAACCTGACTCCACTACAGGTAATCAGCTACTTTCTTGAGCGTCCGGAACGTTACGAGTCTCGCCGACGCCCTGCTGGCATGGCGGCGGAAGCGGGATTCGGCCAATACGAATCAGCAGTTGTTCGAGGCGATCGCAGCACGGGCAGGCGTCCCTATATCCAGGTCGACCGCGTGCATTACACCAACGAGGTCCTGGCCAGCTCCGGCCACCTGATCGGAGCGCGATTACTGTTGGACGTGGACGAGGATGATATGCGGCAGGTCAAAGCTTACCTGCCCAATGGCGGCGAGTTGGGCGTGTTGAAGGCCCACGGGAAGTGGGGAGTGACCAAGCACAGCAGACGTACTCGAAAGGCAATCAACAGTCTCATAACGAAGAGGCTGATCACCATCACCACGTTCGACGATCCCCTGCAGGTGTACATGCGTCACTTGGCCAGCAAAAAAGGCGGTCGCGCGACTCAAGGCCCAAAGCCGAAACAGGCAACCGAGCTTGTCCGGATTAGTAAAGACGCAGGCTTGGATGCAAGCGTCATACGGGCTCCTTCGCCGGCACCTGTCGCTCCCGGCAGCTCCCGTCGTGTCCGCGACGAGACCCGCGGGCGCCTGCTGGATGAGCCGACATTCGATTTCTTCTCCAAGGTCAAGAATCGGAGGTAGTCATGCCGAGCCACGAAAACCAGCCTGACGTTAAGCGGGCCAGCACGTCCACGTTTGATGCCGACATGCGGGAGCGTCTGCTGCCCAGCCATCCGATCAGGGGAGGGGACTATACGCTGCCTACACCAATGATGCAGCGGACTTATGCGCTTGTTCGCGAACTGGTCTGGGCCCGCCGGACCGGGACAGTGTTTTATTCGTCGCCACGCATGGGAAAGACGCGCTGCGCGCTCGCTATTCGGGACTTGCTGCGAGCAGAGTTCCCCAACATTTATGTAACTTTGCTCAGTACACGCCCGAGTGGGCGCCCAACGACTTCGCACATGCTGCGGCTCATATTGGAGGCTGAGTCGCACGTCCTTTCGAAACGGCCCGATCCGAACCTATTATTCGGAAATGCAGTGGCCGATATTCGTGTGAAGGCTGGGCGCATCGGGGCGAAACAGTATGTCTTACTGATTGACGAGATGCAGCTGTTGAACGACGCCGACCTCCAGCAGCTGGTGTGCTTTCATAACCAGCTGGAACTTCAGAACCTGAAGATGACGGCGATATCCTTTGCGCAGCCGGAAATTTTGCATCGGCGAACCAGCCTGCTGGCAAATAACGCTAGGCAGATTATTGGGCGATTCTTGAGCGATACGCTGCAGTTCGACGGGTGCTGCAGCGAGGGCGATTTCGGTGCTCTCCTACGGTGTTACGATATGGCATCGGAATATCCGGAAGGATCAGGGATCACTTACACGCAGTTCTTTTTCCCGGTAGCTTTTCGCGCCGGATTTCGTCTCGAGACATACCGCACTGCTCTGTGGGACGTGCTGCACCGCGCAGCTGGCAGTATTGCCGATCAAGGCGTTCCGATGGAACACATCTGTCTGACAATTGAAGATCTATTGCTTTCACTTAGGCGGCAGGATCACACCGGCTTCCGCATCGATGGCGACGACATTGATGCCGCCGTATCAGCATCGAAGCTGCGTTCCTTTAGCGACGTACTGAACTGAAGCACCGGAGCGACTTATGCGCACGCGTGCTAATGCGTTAAGGCTAACTTGGGATCCGGCGTTGCACTTCCCCTTTGAATCTGGTTGGTCGTTGTTTCGAAAGGTCATGATTCTTAATAACTTGAACGAGCTTGAGCTTGGCGATCTGATTTCGCGCCCGAAGATGCCAAGAACAAAGTCGCGCATACGGAACTGCGCCGACAGCAGCTGGATCGACTTCACCCGCTTCAGTGAGTTGCTTGAAGTGCCGGCGAGGGACCTTAAAAACGGGTTTTGGGACCAGCTCGGCATCAAGGTGATAGGCGGCGAAAGGAGCTCTTCGAGATTCTGCGGTTACTGCTGGCATTCGCACCAGTTCCACTGCCTGTTCTCCGACCTGGGTTGGTTAAGACGCTGCCCCTGGCACAATTCCGATATCACTCGTCCAAACACGCTGGGAAAGCCAGCTCAGTTCAATGAAGTGTTGAGAAGTGACCTAGACCAGATGTCGCTAGACAAGCTGCTGTCGATTTCACCCATGAAACGTGACGACCGGCATCGCATCATTGGCTATATCGTCGAGTACCTCGAGTGGTGGCGTGCGGTGCAGGGAAAAGTTCCGGCCGCTGACGTTCTACTGCATGATCTTATCAGCACTATCGAACCGACCGAGCAAAGTAAGTTGGAGGTGGCGTGGCAAGCTGGCTTTGCCAAGGAGCAGGCACCTCTGCAATATGAATCGTGGATACTCGAGGGGACACCGTCAATCGCATGCAGGTACGTCCGGGTGACCGATGCGGGAAGAGCGCCCGATCTTTCAGAGGATCGCACGACGGTTCGCGACGACACCGGCAGGTGTTACCGCGCCATGCGACGCCACATCTTCCGAAATTTTGTGCGGCGTCACCGGAGATGCCTGTCCAAACTTTCGAAATTGGATCAAGACGATCGATTGTCTCTAACGGGAAGCGGAGTCTGCGCGACTTGCTTGGCTTACGTGGTCTGGCGGATGTCGACAGAAAGTCTAATGATCATGAAGGGACTGAGTATTCCCAGGAAGAGCAACTACGAGCTAAGGCTTTCGGAACCATGGACTCATAACCCGTCAGATGACCCAACCCGCCTCAGCTTCACATACATGCAGTTCTTTGGGCTTTGGGCAGCAATAGTCGATCGCCTGGGCAGGGGAGGCTTGAAAGTCTCCTTGCAAGATACGGTATCGACACCTCAGGTCGTGTTTGCTCGGGATGAGTCCCGTCCTTTTGATTCCCCGCTCCGAACACTACATTGTCTCTATCCTGATCCTGCAGCTCTGGTCTCGCGTGCGGGCCGTCCGTGCAAAGTGCCATGGACACTGCTTTCAAGCGAGCAGCAGTGCGTCTTGCGGACCTGGGAGTGGCTGAATACGTTGAGGCCAACAGAGAAGTCCTTGTTCGAAATCTATCTGGAGACGAGCCCGGACGCCGTGACGACGTTGCATCAATTGTGGGTGTAGAAATCTGGGCTGATCGTAGTTCATCTCCGCAGATCGCCGAAGTGCTCTCCCGCTTCGAGGTATCGGATTGCAGACTGGACGTCACGCCACCCGACATATTCCATCAGAGTTTTCAGGTCCCAACCGTTCGATGTCGCCCAGGAAGCGAACCCACGGCGTAAAGAATGCCCACTGTACTCATCGGCGGATGCGATACCCGCAGCGAGGAACAATGATCGAAGCAAGGGAACCAGACTATTGATGTGCAGTCCTTCGCAGCTAATATTGCCCCAGCGATCGATGCCCCGAAACACTGGCCCTTCCGTAATGCCTGAAAGCGCAGTCCAGGCTGTGTAGGCGTCGACCGGGCAAAGTTTTTGCAATGCAGGCGTCTTGAATGTCAATCCTTGAGCATCTCTATCGCCTTTAGAGATGGGCAAGAAGCAGCTAATTCCCTTCCCGGGGACTGCCTTCGTATGCTCGACTCGAAGACGGGTAAGTTCGTCGCCACGGAATCCGCGCCAAAATCCTAATAACAGGAGTGCGCGGTCGCGGGTATGACGCAGCGCATCGGAGCGGCGACCATGCTCAGTCGCCAGTGCGATCATTTGGTCGAGCCAGGCCACGATCTGGTTCACTTCCTCAAGCTGAACCGGCTTGGCTTGCTTTTGCTGAGAAGGGTGCAACGATCGAATACCCTTGAGCACTTTGCGTACGATTGGGGCCTTGGTCGGGTCTGCGAAGCCATGTTCAAGATGCCATGAAGCTAAGGCAGCCAAACGCTGGTTCAGGGTACTTATAGACAGCGCGCTCGCATGTTCTGCGAGATATCGCGCTATCGTATCTCCGCTTGCAGGCAGAAGACCTCCCCATTGCACTTCAAAGTGCTCAACCGCTGAGCGATAACTTCGATGAGTGTTTTCCCGCGATGCGGCGTTGAGGTAAGTGTCGATGGTGTTCATGAGGTGCTCCTAGCGTTGCCACGTACCCAGATGTCGAAGCACGTCCGCACCACGACGGATCTCGCCATCTCGCATCCGATAGCGGAATCGGTCGTCGCGAGCGTAGATCTGCCGCTGCCAGTGGCCCAGAATGACGCCGTTCATCAAGGCTACCTGTGCCTCGTCGGCATCGACAACTTCGTCCGGACCCTCGAATGTTCCAATCATTGCCAGATCGTGGGAAATGGTGAACAGAACTTCGGTCCCACGAAGTGCAAAGCCAGGCCCTCCTAGGCCATCGGTCATCGGGCGATCCGCCCACTGCAGAATAACTGGATGATCCGAGGTGATGAATCCACCAGTGCCAGGCAGAGCGCGAGCAAGAAGCCACCGCCGTTGCCCAAGCAGCGGCAGCACCGAATCGACAAGCTTCAACTCCTGGCCAACATGGTGGGTGGTTGACACGGAGATTGCGTACTCGTCTCTGTCGACGAAGTCCCGCATCCGCTCATACGGCAGGATGTCCTCGGATTGCAAGGCGCCGACACGCGCAGCCTGCGCAAAACTCGATTCGTATCGCTCTTTTGTTGCAAGTGTCAAGTCCATTACCCGCTTCATGACTTGCTCGAGGCTGCGCCGAACGTTCTCGCGCATACCAGGATTGCGAACGGCGAGCAGTGCAATCAGGTTCAGTACCAAGTTCCGGTCCTCCGGATCCTTGATCTCCCGTTCGCGGCAAATACGCTCAAGCGCCTTGTCGAGCTTGCCTTCGAACACGGCAATTCCTGACTCAACGTAGTCGGGCGGGATGCCGTCAATGTCAACGCGGTTGAAGTCACGGCCTGCAGCCACATTGCGGGGGACCGTCGGAAATTGACGTCCGGTCTCGAAATCGGTGACGTGCAGCGTCGACTTCTTGCTACGGCCTTTCGTAAATCCCTTCAAGTAGCATTGCGGGACCCAGTGGTGATTTCGCGAGATGTTAGCAGTCATGGTATATCCAAGGTGCTCGCAGAGGGCTGGTGTAATGGTGACAGCACATTTTAGCGCGTCAGCACTCGTCACGCGGGATAATTCTTGATTATCCCATGCGTAAAACCCAACAAACGTAGCGGGTGATTCGATCAAATTAGTATGTATTATGATAGTATGTACATCAGTACGAAATTTCCGATTGGGGTGAATTATGGCGCGTGCAGGAGTGTATTTTTCCGATGTAAAGCGTGCACGGGACGCCTTGATTGCCAAGGGGCGCCGCCCCTCGATCGACGCAGTACGCGCTGAGATGGGCGACACCGGTTCGAAGACGACCATTCACAAGTACCTTCGGGAGCTTGAAGCGCAAGAGGAAGTCCGCAGCTATTCAGTCAGTGAGGCAATCCAGGAACTAGTCGCCAGGCTTGCTGAACAGCTAAAGAGCGAGGCTGGTGTCGAGATCGCTGACCTGCGCGAACAACTCGCGACCGAACGGGAAAAACATGCTTTGGATCTAAAGGCTGCCGAAACAAACTTGGCAGCAGCAAACGCCAGCATCGACGAGATCAGCGCGACGTTGTCATCGACTCAGGATCAGCTCAGTATTCTTCAGAGCCAGTTCCATGAAGAGCAAGTTGCCAGGCACACGGCTGAGCAACGCAGCCGTGACATCGTTGAGCGATTGGCCGATTCGGAAAGACATCAGAAGTCTCTGGAACAAAAGCATGCGCAGGCGCGCGAAGCATTGGAGCACTTTCGGACGGCAGTGAAAGATCAGCGGGAGCAAGAAGGGCGACGTCATGAACAGCAGGTTCAATCTGTACAAGCCGAATTGCGTCAGGCTAACCAGAGCACGGCGCTCAAGCTAGAGCAGCTGACACAACTGAACAAGGAAGCCGCAGCCCTGGCTGCAGAGCTGGCAGCCGGAAAACAGGCGCTTTATCAGGAAAAGGAATCCATTCGGGCCCTCAGGCGCAGGATCGAGCAGCTGGAGTCGGTTGAATCACGGGCCGCTGCACTGGAGGCCCAGCACAACGACGTTCGGGCTCGCAAGCAAGAAATCGAAGCTGAACTCGCGAAGGCGAACGAGGCGTGTAGCGAGCTTCGTCGACAGAACGCGGCTCTCGAAAGCGAGCTTGCCAGCACTCGTCTGACGAATACGCTTGAACAGAAAATTGCACAGTTGCAGAAGGCCGTGTTCGGACCTGATCAGCCTGCGGCAACAACGGAACCAGCAGGAGAGTAACGCGCTTTCGCGGCCCGGCAACTGTTGTGGCGAGCGCTTGACGCTGGCATGGTTTCGCCCGATGCGACTCGTCGGAAACTAGTTGCCCGTTCGCGGTCCATCTGGCGCGGCTGGATCGGCGCCGAGTGCACGCAGAATGGCGCACGATTCGGTCGTATCGTTACTGACGCAGCGGCCACGAAGTGTTCGCAATTGTGCTTCGAGCGCCGCCAGGGCCTGAATACGCTTTTCCACCAGCGAAATGTGCCTGTCCAGCAGTTCGTTCACCCCTGCGCACTCCTGTTCAGGATGATCGCGCAAATTCGACAGCACCCTTATTTCGTCGATTGTCATGTCGAGCGCACGGCAGTGGCGTATGAAGGACAGCCGTTCGCTGTGCCTCTCATCGTAATTACGGTAGTTGTTCGCAGCCCGCTCGGGCGCTTTGAGCAGTCCGATGCGTTCGTAGTATCGAATCGTTTCGACCAAGCATCCCGACCGGTCCGCCAGCTCACCAATTTTCATCCTGCACTCCACGATAACCCTTGACCCTGTACCCGCTATATGGTTTTAAATGGAGACTATACACAGTTTCCCGGAGGTTGGAATGTCGGAATGTCAGAGCAAATCGTGTTGCGCCCCGTCGGTCGCACCAGGACCAGCGTCCGAGCCGGTACAAAGCGCCGGCGCGGTCCTGGAACTTCGCATCGCACAGATGGATTGCCCGACAGAAGAAGGCTTGTTGCGCCAGTCGCTGTCCCGTGTACCCGGCATTGGAGCCTTGGAATTCAATCTGGTGCAACGCAAGCTGCGCGTGTCGCACAGCCTGGCCGATACCGCCCCCATCCTGGCGGCCGTTCGCGCGGTCGGCATGGAGCCCGTTGTCGGGGGCGTAGCACGGGCCGCCGACAAAACGCATCCGACAGTCTTCACGGTCGAGGATATGTGTTGCCCAACGGAAGAGGCGCTCATCCGCGGCAAGCTCGAAACCATGCCGAACATCGAACGACTCGAGTTCAATCTCATGCAGCGGACACTGAGTGTTTGGCACGGCGGCCCGGCTACTACGATCGAAGAAGCCCTGCATTCGCTTGGCATGCGGGCCGTCGTCGTCGGTGAAGAACGCGGGCAGGATTCGGCGCACACGCAGGAACGTGCTCCGAACAGGCAGGCGGTGAGCCTTGCCCTGGGTCTGGCTGCGGCAGTCGGCGCGGAAATCCTTGCGTGGAGCACCGGCCAGGAAAATTCCCTGCCTGTCATCCTGCTGTCGCTCGCCGCCATCGCCATCTCGGGCCTGGGCGTCTATAAAAAAGGCTGGATTGCCCTGCGCAACCGCAACCTGAACATCAACGCCTTGATGTCGATTGCCGTGACAGGAGCCGTCCTGATCGGCCAGTGGCCGGAGGCCGCGATGGTCATGGTCTTGTTCGCGATCGCCGAGCTGATCGAAGCGCGCTCCCTTGACCGTGCGCGCAACGCCATCCAGGGACTGATGGCACTGGCGCCCGACACCGTCAGCGTTCGCCTTGACGACGGCAGCTGGGCGGAGCGCGATGCCGCAAGCGTCGCAGTCGGCAGTGTTGCAAGAGTGAGGCCAGGTGGACGGATTGCCCTCGATGGCGATGTGACCGAAGGACAATCCACAGTCAACCAGGCGGCTATCACAGGCGAAAGCATGCCGGTTGCCAAAGGACCCGGCGACAAAGTTTTCGCCGGAACGGTCAACGAGAACGGCTCCTTCGAGTACCGGGTCAGCGCCGCCCATAGCAATTCGACACTGTCGCGCATCATCCGGGCGGTGGAAGAAGCTCAGGCGAGCCGGGCCCCGACGCAGCGTTTCGTTGACCGGTTCTCGCGCATCTATACGCCTGCGGTGTTTGCGATTGCCGTGCTGGTCGCCGTCGTCCCGCCTCTGGCCTTTGGCGGCGACTGGATGCCGTGGATTTACAAAGCTCTCGTGATGCTCGTAATCGCCTGTCCGTGCGCGCTGGTCATCTCCACGCCAGTCACCATCGTCAGCGGCCTGGCCGCGGCGGCCCGCGCCGGCATCCTGGTCAAAGGTGGCATCTACCTGGAGCAGGGTGGACATCTGCGTTCGATCGCACTGGACAAGACTGGCACCATTACTCAAGGCAAGCCCGTAGTGACCGATGTACAGGTGTTGCTTGGTGACGGCGAACGCAATCGTTGGCTGGCGGCCTCGCTTGCCGGCCGGTCCGACCATCCGGTATCGAGCGCGGTCAGCCGCCATTGGGACGGCCAGGCACAGTCAGTTCCGCTGGCCGAGGTTGGGGACTTCGAAGCAATCGCCGGGCGTGGCACCAAAGGGCGTATCGGCGGCGCGTGGTACTACCTCGGGAACCACCGTCTGGTGGAGGAACTGGGCATCTGCAACGCCGAGACGGAGGCCACCTTGGGCCGTCTCGAACAGGAAGGAAAGACAGCCGTCGTGCTGTGTGATGATTCCGCGCCGCTCCTGGTGATCGGCGTCGCCGACACGATCCGCGCAACCAGTCGCGCGGCGATCGCCGAGCTCCACCAACTGGGCGTGCGGACGGTCATGCTCACCGGCGATAATGCCGTGACGGCGTCGGCGATCGCGCGCCAGGTCGGCATCGACGACGCGCGCGGCAACTTGCTGCCGGAGAATAAGCTAGCGGCTATCGAAGACGAGCGCGCGAAGTACGGCACAGTAGGCATGGTCGGGGACGGCATCAACGATGCGCCGGCACTGGCGAAGGCCGATATCGGCTTCGCGATGGGAGCCGCCGGCACAGATACCGCCATCGAAACGGCGGACGTCGCCCTGATGGACGACGACTTGGGCAAGCTCGCGCAGTTCGTACGCCTGAGCCGCAAGACCGCCGCCATTCTCCGCCAGAACATCGTGCTCGCCCTGGCGATCAAGGCGGTCTTCATGGTCCTTGCTTTCACGGGAACGGCAACCCTGTGGATGGCTGTGTTCGCCGACATGGGAGCGAGCCTGCTCGTCGTGTTTAACGGGTTGCGCCTGCTCGATCGCTCGCGGACGCAGGCGTCGCCAACAGCCGGCAAGATCAACCTGGTTCAGGACGACATGCCCGCCTGAACGTAATTTTGCGGCCGCAAGGAGCGCTCCGTAAGTTCGATCAGAATGTGGATGACCTTGATGTGCAGTTCCTGGACCCGGTCGGCGTAGCGGCCCGCGCTGGTACAGATGCACACGTCGGCATGTTGGGCCAACGGCGATCCAGGACGTCCTGTCAGGCCGACCACCTTCATACCGCGGGTTCGCGCCGCCTCGGCTGCGAGCACGACCGACGGGCTGCTGCCGCTCGTGCTGATGGCAAACAGCAAGTCACCGGCGGCGCCGTTCCCCTGGACGAAACGGGCGAATACGTGCTCGTAGCCATAATCGTTGGCGACACAGCTAAGGTAGCTTGGGTCGCTGATAGCGACGGCCGCCATCGCCGGCCGGTCGTCGCGGAATCGCCCGGACAATTCTTCCGCCAGATGCATGGCGTCGCACATCGAGCCGCCATTGCCGCACGATATCACCCGTCGACCGGCTTCCATGGTTCCGACCAAAAGCTGGGCGGCGGCCTCGATGTTCCTGAGCTGAGCTTCGTCGCCAAGCAGGCGGTCGAGCCCTTCGCGCGCTTCGACAAGGCTGTTCCTGATGTGTTCGATCATCGTGTTGCTCCTTCGTGTTCGTGTGCATGCCCCGCATGCTCGCCGTTGTCAGCGTCCATGGCCGGCCCGAACGAGTGCTCATCGGCTTCCTGCTCGCATGGCGTCGCTTCGATCTGCACCGTGCTGTGATGGATGTCGAACTCGGTCGCGACTATGCTGCGCACCGCCACCAGCAGCGCCTGGGGATCCGTGATGTCCGCCTGATGGACCACATGGACGGTCAGGCTCGACTTGCCGCTCGTGATTGCCCAGACATGCAGGTCGTGCACGCTAACCACGCCAGGCACGCGAAGGATCGCGTCCCTGACCTGGTCGATACCCAAGCCCTCCGGAACACCTTCGAGCAGTACATTCATGCTCTCCTTGAGCAGCGTCCATGTGCGTGGCAGCACCCAAAGGCCAATCCCGACAGCAATCAGGGAATCGACCCAGCCCCAGCCTGTGTAGCGGATGACCAGCGCGCCGATGATGACACCAATGGACCCAAGCATGTCACTCCAGACCTCGAGGTAGGCCCCCTTCACGTTCAGGCTACTGTCCTTTCCGCTGGAGAGTAATCGCATGCTAATAAGGTTGACCATCAGCCCAAAAGCTGCGACGACCAGCATCGTGCCCGACTCGATGTCTGGTGGCGTGCCAAGACGTTCGTAGGCTTCATATAGGATATAAATCGCTACAAGAAACAGCAGGATCGCATTGAAGGCCGCGGCGAGGATTTCGAACCGGTAGTAGCCGAAGGTGCGTGCGCTGTCGGCCGGACGCTTTCCGATACGGATCGCCGCCAGCGAGATGGCGAGCGCGGCCGTATCGGTGAACATATGCGCTGCGTCCGAAATAAGTGCGAGACTGTTGGTGAGGATGCCGCCAATAATCTCGGCAATGAGGAAAGCAGTCGTGAGGATCAGTGCGATCCAGAGTGGCCGCTCATTCTGGCCCGGTTGTGGTGCGTGAGAATGCCCTGCGCCCATTCAATTCCTCCTGTTTAAAGTCCCGTTAATAAATTTTTTTGCAACGATCAGCGGCGGCACGTCTTCACCTACATTTCCTCGTTGTCACCAGCTGACCCTCGGGCGGCTTTTTCTGCTTCGCCGGCCTTTTTGTACTTCCGCCAGCCGAGATACAACCACACGAGCCCTGCCAGGACCAGTCCAGCCACGATGACGATGGCGACAAAGTGATCCTGCAGGGATACGGGTGCCTGTTGTTGAAGCACATTCATTTCTTCCTCCAAGCCAAACCATTACATTCAGACCGAACTTCACTCGAGCAGTTTTTTGAAACGAAGCAATGAACGCACGAACAGCACGAGCACGAGCCCCAGGCCGGCGGCGGCGTCGAGCTTTCCACTATCAGTTAGGCCCGTCACCAGATACGCAATGAGCGCAAGTACAGCAGGTGCCGCCGAGAGCAGTGTATCGGCAGCAATGCCGGTGCGTCGCCACCTACTCGACTGGCGAACCCATGCCACTTTGCCGGTCGCAAGTGCGGCGAAGACGCCTGGTAACGCCCAGGCCACGACAGCAGCGATGTCGATCGGCTCAGCGTGCGCAAGGCCGTGAATGCCTTGCGCAGCAACGCGCATGACGAGAAGCAGGCAGGCCGCCGACATCGCTATGAACAAGAACAGGTAGTCGAACACGTCCACGTTTTTCCTTGTGGATTGCGCGCTCCCACTTGCCAGCAGCGCAGACCCGACGCTGGCAAGATGGTGCGCAGCGCCGGCAAGCAGCAGCACGCTCTCCAGGGCGACGCCGCCGATCGCACAAGCCACGAAAGATGCGCCGTGCAGGGCGACCTCGAGCCGTACAGCGTTCGAGGCCGATGTCCGGACGGGCCGGCCCTTCTTCTCCGGATAGTGGGGCAAGCGCATCCGGCAGCCTCACTGCACGACTACCTTCCCGGCCGGTGCGGGCATCTCAACCTCATCCTTGCGATGCGCGAAGCGGTAGAGAAGCGGGAGTACCAGCAAGGTGAGGGCGGTCGAGGACAAAATGCCGCCGATCACGACCGTGGCCAGCGGCCGCTGTACTTCGGCGCCGGTGCCGGTCGCAATTGCCATCGGGACAAAACCAAGCGATGCCACCAGCGCGGTCATGAGAACCGGTCGCAAGCGGGTCAACGCGCCGTGGCGGAGAGCCTGGTCAAGTCCCATTCCTTCCTCGCGCAAGGTCCGGATGTACGAAATCATCACCAGCCCGTTGAGCACTGCCACCCCCGACAGGGCAATGAACCCAATTGCGGCCGAGATCGACAGGGGGATACCCCGCAGCGCGAGCGCGGCCACGCCTCCGGTCAACGCGAATGGAATGCCTGTAAAGACCAGTAGACCGTCCTTGACGTTGTTGAACATCATAAACAGCAGGGTAAACACGATGAACAGGGCTAAGGGTACGACCAGCCGCAGCCGCGTGGTGGCCGACTGCAACTGCTCGAAGGTGCCGCCCCAATCGGTCCAGTAGCCGGCCGGCACTTTCACTTCCTTGGCAATCGCCGCCGCGGCATCAGGCACGAAGCTGCCAATGTCGCGTCCGCGTACATTGGCGCTCACGACAATCCGACGCTTGCCGTTCTCGCGGCTGATCTGGTTCGGTCCCGGTGAGAATTCGAGACCGGCGACCTCGCCCAGCGGGATATAGCTGGTAGCGCGACCGTCGCTGGCAGGAAGCGGGATGGGGAGCTGGCGGAGCGCGTCGAGGTCGGTGCGCAGGTTTTCCGGCAGGCGCACCACGATGTCGAAGCGGCGGTCGCCCTCGAACATGGTTCCGGCGTCGCGCCCACCGGTGGCGATGGCCAGCGCTTCCTGGACGTCGCCGATGTTCAGGCCGAAGCGGGCGGTCTTCTCGCGGTCGATGTTCACGGTCAGCATCGGCAGGCCACCGGTTTGCTCGACCTTGACCTCCTCGGCGCCGGGGATGCGGCCGAGCACCCGGGCAATCGCCTGGCCGGTCGTCTCCAGGACTTCCATGTCGTCGCCGTACACCTTTACCGCGACGTCGCTGCGCACACCTGAAATGAGCTCGTTGAAGCGGAGCTGGATCGGCTGCGAAAACTCGTAGGCATTGCCGGCGTATTTGCTGGCTTCAACCTCGATCGCTTCGATCAGCTCGGCACGGGTTTTCTTCGGTGCGGGCCAGCTGGACTCCGGCTTGAGCATGATGTAACCATCCGAGATGTTCGGTGGCATCGGATCGGACGCGATTTCCGCCGTGCCGGTGCGCGCGAACACACGGTCGATCTCGGGGAACTTCGCCTTCAGGCCGGCCTCGAGCTTCTTTTGCATCTCGACCGACTGGCTCAGGCTGGTTCCAGGGATGCGCAGCGACTGCAGTGCCAAGTCGCCCTCGTTCAGGCTCGGGATGAACTCGCTGCCGAGCCGGGTTGCCAGCAGGCCAGCCAGCACGACCAGGACTACCGCCCCGGTGATGACAGGGGCGGAATTGCGCAGCACCTTCTCGAGCAGCGGTGCGTAGGCGCGGCGGGCGAAGCCCATGATCCGGTTTTCCTTTTCGGCCACGCGATTCCCGATGAACAGGGCGACGGCGGCCGGAATGAACGTGATCGACAGGATCATCGCGCCCAGCAGCGCGGCCACGACGGCAAATGCCATCGGATGAAACATCTTTCCTTCGACACCGGACAGGGCGAAGATCGGCAGGTACACCACCATGATGATCAGCTGGCCGAACAGCAGGGGACGTCGCGCTTCCTTCGCAGCGGCAAACACTTCGTGGAAGCGCTCGGCCAGCGTGAGTTCGCGCCGGTGATGTTCCTGGGCGTGCGCCAGGCGCCGCACGCAGTTCTCGACGATGACGACGGCCCCGTCAATGATGATGCCGAAGTCGAGGGCGCCCAGGCTCATCAGGTTGGCACTGACCTTGTAAGTCACCATTCCGGTGAAGGTGAACAGCATCGCCAGTGGGATGACCATGGCGGTGATGATCGCCGCACGAATGTTACCCAAGAACAGGAAGAGGATGACGATCACCAGGACCGCGCCTTCGAGCAGGTTCTTCTTGACGGTATTGATCGCCTTGTCGACCAGGACGGTGCGGTCATATACCGGGATCGCCTTGACGCCGGCGGGCAGGGATCGGTTGACCTCCACCATCTTCTCCGACACCGCATGCGAAACTGCTCGGCTGTTCTCGCCGATCAGCATGAACACCGTGCCGAGCACGACTTCGCGTCCGTTCTCGGTGGCGGCCCCGGTGCGCAGCTCACGGCCGATGTCGACGGTGGCGACGTCGCGCACGCGGATCGGTATGCCGTCGATGTTGCTGAGGATCGTATTGCGCACATCGTCGAGGCTGCGCACCTGGCCCGGCGCCCTGATCAGGAATTGTTCGCCGCGCCGCTCGATATAGCCGGCGCCGACGTTCGCGTTGTTGCGCTCGATCGCGGTCACGACGTCGGCCAGCGACAGGCCGTACGAGCTGAGTTTGGCGGGATCGGGGGCGATCTGGTATTCCTTGGCAAAGCCCCCGATCGAGTTGATTTCGGTGACCCCGGGCACCTGGCGCAATTGCGGCTTGATGATCCAGTCCTGGACTTCGCGCAGGTCGGTCGGCGTATAGGGCGTTCCATCTGGCTTTTTCGCGCCCGGGTCGGCCTCGACCGTCCACAGGTAGATCTCGCCCAGGCCGGTCGAGATCGGCCCCATCATTGGCACGACACCTCCGGGCAGGCTTTCCCGTGCCTCCTGGATGCGTTGGTTGACAAGTTGGCGGGCGAAATAGATGTCGGTGCCGTCCTTGAAGATGACGGTTACCTGAGACAGGCCGTAGCGCGAAAGCGAGCGGGTCTGTTCCAGCCCGGGCAGCCCGGCCATCACATTCTCGATCGGGAAGGTGACGCGCTGCTCGACTTCGAGCGGTGAGAACCCGGCCGCCGATGTGTTGATCTGTACCTGGACGTTGGTAATGTCCGGAACTGCGTCGATCGGCAGTTTCTGGTAGTTGTAGATGCCGACCGCGGCCATGGCGGTCACGGCAAGCATGACGAGCCATCGATGCTCGATGGCAAAACGAATTATTCTTTCAAACATGGCGGTATCCTCGATCAGTGCTCATGCTCGGCGCTGCCTTTGGCTTGCTCGGCTTTCACCACGAAGCTGCCACTTGCAACATATTGGGCGCCGGCGGCCAAGCCTTCGGCAATGGCGACGTGCTTGCCGTCGCTTGCACCGATTTTCACGGGCTGCGCCTTGAAGCCGTTGGGCGCCTTGACGAACACCACCTGCTTGCCTTCCAGTTCCTGCACCGCCTCAGCCAATACCGTCACTGGTGCCTCGGTCTTGCCGCGCACCAGTTCCACGTTGACGAACAAGCCCGGACGCCATGCGCGGCCCGGATTGTCGATGACTACGCGCGCGGTCGCACTGCGGGTCTGCTCGCCGAGCAGACTTCCGACGTAGCTCACCTTGCCGGCGACACTGGCGTTGCCGGCGGCTGGCCGGATGCTGACTGGCTGCCCCACGCGAATATGTCCCAAGTCCTTGGCGGTGACCGCCATTTCCACCCAGACAGAGGAAAGGTCGGAAACGAGGAAGGCGTTTGCGTCTTCCTTGACTGCCTCGCCCTGGGACAGGTGCTTCTCGACCACGACCCCGGTGAATGGAGCTCGCAGAACGTAGCGGTTGACGGCGCCAGATGCCGGCTCGGCACCCAGTGCGGCCAGCTTGGAGCGCGCCGATTGCAGTTCGATCTGTGCTTCGCTGTAGGCTTGGCGGGCCTGCAAGTAGTCCTGTTCGGCGGAGATGCGGTCCACCCACAGCTTTTTCTCGCGTTCATAGGTAAGGCGAGCCAGTTCCAGGCGCTTGCCTGCGGCGTTCGCCTGACTGCGCAGCTCGGCCAGCTCTGGGCTGGCGATGACGGCCAGTTGCTGGCCTTTCTTCACGTCCTGGCCCAGAGTCGCCGAGACGGCTTCGACGACGCCGGCGACACGCGGGACGATATGGGCCGTGCGGTCTTCGTTGAAGCGCACTTCGCCCGGCAGCGTCACGGTAGCGTCGATGCTGGCCGCGCCTGACGTCGCAATGGCGATGCCGGCCAGCTGCGCCTGCTGGGGCGTCATCTCTATCAAGCCTGGTTCGTCATCTGCGTGGCCAACTTCCGCCCCTGCGGGTTTTTCGCCGGATTCCTCGGCATGGGCGCGTTCGCCTTCGCTCTCCGCTGCGGGCGCGTCCTTCTTCCAGAACACGATAGCCAGTGCAAGGACGATGCCGACGGCAAGCACGATCAGGATGGAAAAAAGATTCTTTCGGTCAATATGAAGTTTCATGGAGTGGTCCTGTTTTCTGGAGCAGCGCCGGTGCCGGCAAGACGGCCAAGGTCGGCGACGGCCCGATAGCGCTCGTATAGCGCCTGGATGTATTGGGTGCGGATCTGCAGGAGCGTGCGCTGCGCGTCGAGCACGTCGAGGAAGCCGAACTTGCCTGCCTCGAAACCAGTCACGGCCGCGTCGAATACGCGCTGGGCCGCCGGCAGGATTTCCTCCCGCATGCTGCGCACCTGCTCACGGGACAGCTGGGCACGCTGGTGGGCGTCAGCCAGTGCTTGGTGCAAGCGCAGTCGTTCGGCGTCGAATTCCGCTTGCGCCTTGTCGGCCCGGGCGAGCGAGGCCTGCAGGGCGCCTTGATTGCGGTTGAAGAGCGGAAGCGGCACCGACAGGCCGACGACGGTTTGCGAGCGGCCGATCTCGTCATCCTTCTTGCTCCCGACGATAAGCGTGACGTCAGGAATGCGCTGTACCCGGTCGAGACCGACCTGCGCCTGTTCGCGTTCAATCTGCAGGCGCGCCCGCCGCACCCGGGGGGCCTGGGCAAGCCCTCGTTCCAGCTCGGCCAAAGGCGGAGGAGGGGTCAGGTCCAGGTCGGGCATAAACAGTGAATGCTGAGGAGGACTGGTATCTCCCCAATACGCGGCCAGCTTGTAGAGTGCGACCGTCGCTTTGGCCTCGGCCTCGACGAACTCGAGGCGGGAGGACGCCTGCGCGACGCCGGCCCGGTCCTGCTCCACTGGCGACACCCGGCCAGCCGCGACGCGCTTGGCGGCCGCCATCGTCGCCTTGGTGGCCACATCGAGCGAGGCCTGCGCAAGGCGAACTCGTTCCTGTGCGGCGAGGGCGTCGAAGTAGGCGATGGTAACGTCGCCGCGCAGGTCGATCCTCGCAGCGTCGAGGCTGCCCGCCGCGAGTCGTTGCTCGCTGTCGGCCAGCCGGATGCGTGCCGAACGCTTGCCGCCAAGCTCAAGGACCTGGCTGAGCTGGACGGTTTGCGTGCGGGTGCCGCGTTGGGTCCCCTCGCGCACGAAGGAGAGCTCCGGGTTGGGAAAGAGTGCGGACTGTCGGCGCATGCCGCCTGCAATAGCCACATCGAGGGCGGCGGCGCGCAAGCCTGGATTTGCCGCCAGCGCTTTCTCGACAGCCTGGTCGAGGGTGAGCGGTGTATTAGCTGCCGGCACCGCCTCGTGAACCGAATGCTCGGACGTAGATTGAGCTGCCGTCTGGGCAGCACTCGGGGACGCCTGTGCAAACAGCACGGACGCCCCAAGGACGAAATACTTGAAATGCATGAATAACTCCGGTCGTTGAAAACGAAGACTATTCAGCGGCGATATGCGCCAAGCGTGCCTGTACGGCTGCTCGACTAAATTAGGAAATTAAGCACCTCGCCGCCGAATCAGACGGCGGAGATCCACTGAGGCCGCTCAGGACGGGCGGGAAAGGAAGAAGAGTAGGGGGACGACACGCTGGGCGGGGCCCCGCGATTCGCAAGCGCGACTGCGACTACGGTCGGAAGGCCGTCCAACGCAAGCGTGGCATGCGAACAGGACGAGCAATGCGAGTGCAAAGCAGCTTTTTTCACGGCACCGGTCGGACTATCGTTCGTATCGGTGGAGGCTCGATGCGTGTCCGCGTCCGAAGAATGGTGTCCAAAATGCTGTGCGGCACGTCCCGACTCGTGCTCGCAATAGGCGGCGACCGCGGTCCAGCTCAGCTGGAGCGCGAAAATCGTCAGTACGAGCATGATGAATCGACGGGCGGCCATGGCAAAAGTATAGCACGGCGCTCCCCGTGAGCCTGAACATGCGCCAAGACCGGCGCGGACCCGGGTGGGAGCCGCACCAGGCAAGGCAATCGGCACGTCGATCTTTATCTGGTCAGTCCGTATTCGATTTCAATCGTAACGTCTCCGAAAGCGTCGTTGCCGATGCATGCGGCGACTTGCTCCCGGATTGACTGCACGCGATCGGCGGGTGCGTCGGTCTTGACAACTAAATGGGTAGTAAGAACATGTGACTCGCCGTCGATTGACCAGCTTCGGGTATCGTGGATGTCGACGACTCCGGGAATAGCCTTCGCCGCGCTTTCGAAGGCACCGACATCGAAGTCGGTCGGTGTGCGCTGCATGAATACCTTGAGAATCTTGCGAAGGTTCCGGAAAACGTTCCAAAGGACAAACAAGGAAATAGCAATCGATAGTGCCGGATCGATCCATGGGAGATCCCATACAGCCATGACTGCCGCACCGATCAGCACAGCAATCCAGCCGAGCGTATCCTCGAGCAGGTGCCAACTGACGACTTTCTCGGTGAGCGAGGACCCCTTGCGCACGCGAAGCACGGCCGCGCCGTTGAAGATCACCCCGATTACGGCAATGACGATCATGCCGGTGGTGTCCACGTCTTCAGGCTCGATCAAGCGCTGTGTTGCCTGCCAGAGAATAAAGCCAATACCAGCGACAAGAACGACAGCAGTGATCAGGCCACCGAGTAAAGAATAGCGGGCGTAGCCGTAGGTGTTCCCTGGCGTGCTGCCCCGTTTTGACAGGCGGTCGAAGTACCAGGCAAGGCCGAGCGAAATTGAATCTCCCAGGTCATGCACGGCATCGCTGAGGATCGATACGCTGTTCGTCCATAGTCCGCCGATTAATTCGATGATGGTGAAGGTGAAGTTCAACAGGAAGGCGACCTTCAGGTTGCCGCTCCCGTGCCGGGTGCCATGCGTGTGTCGATCTCCCATCAGCAGATGCCCTTTTATCAACTGGCGTGAAGCCGTGGTTTCTTTGCAAGTTGACAAGGATGTTACAGGTTTATTGCTTGATGAGCCGCGCGGATATAGAGTGGGCCGGAAACTGCGTTTGGATACAGAGTGGAACCCGGCATCGTCGACTTACTGCCGTGTAGCCATTGCTATCAGTGCAGGAATATTCGACGTCAAGGAGAGACATAATGAAACTGGACCGCGCGCTTCAGCGGGAAATTCTTGAGTTCCTCGCCGATCACTACGCGGGTGATCGTCAGGACGTCTTCCCGCAGAGAGAACTGACTGCTGAGGAAGACGACAAATACACAACCAATCTGCTTTACCTCGAAGCCCACGGCTTAGTCGATTCCGGGCTCGAGAAGGGGGTGGACGGTCATTGGTCCAGCGCCGGAGCACGGATCACCGCACGAGGACTGGATTTTCTTGCGGACGACGGTGGCTTGACGGCAATCTTGGGCACGGTCACGGTGAGGTTTCACGACGATACCATCCGCGAACTCATCGCGATGCGTATCGAGCAGTCTGGGTTGCCAGCCGATGAGAAAACTGGGTTGTTGAATCAGTTGAAGGCGCTCCGCGGGGAGTCGATAAAGCACTTGACCATGAAGCTCCTGGATACCGGACTTGAGCATGCTCCCAAAGCGCTGCCGGTCATTCAAAATTTCCTGGAGACCCTCGCGCGCTAGCCGGCGCAGGTCGCACCAAGCTTCGAACTGGCGAACGTAGGTCGACGTTCGGGCAAGTGGAGTTGAAAGCTGAGCTGGGATGGGATAGCTTGAGCGATACCCGTCGCAGCTCAATTGGAAGTAAATTTGTCAGATCCGTGCACGAGGGTGCATCTTACAGATTTACTTCCAAAGATCTTACAAGATTACTTCCGAGAGCTGCTGGGCATCATAATGGCAAACCTTTCCGGAACGCTAGCCGTCAAGTACGCATAATCTATATTATGTTAAATACGCTATCCGAAGGTGCTTGCGCCGCTGGTCTGTTCAGGGCCTTGCGTCGTCCGGGTACGTTTCACCGTTGATGACCTCTACTCTCACTGGCTGATGCAGCTATGCCTGGTCGATGGCTTGCGCGGGCTGCAGTCCAAGCTGCATATCGAAGCGCGAACCGGCTTACGCACGCCACAGGATTGCCGAGGCATCGTCCGCGCGCTTCACCGAGCTCGAGGCCGAGGCTTGCGCCGCCGCCTCGAAGCGCCGCAATTCCTCGACGGCCGCCTGGAGCCCGTGTTCCATGCACAGTGCGAACAGGCTGGCGGGCGTGTGCAGCGCATAGGTGTCCACCAGTCGGTAGAAGCCGTCCGTCATGGCGAGCACCATCGAACCGGCCGGGGCCTCGACCGTGAAGCTGCGCGCACCGAAGGCGCCGTTCGGGCGCAGGCACAGGGAATTCGTGCCGGCGACGCTGTTCTGGTATTCGCGCCGGCTGCGCAGCATCGGCATCAGCCGGGCCTGCCTGGCTGCCGGGTCCGCGAGGCCTTCGGCACGCAGCTTCGCGATCTCGGCGCGCAGGATCGCCTCCTGGGGATTGATGAAGGGATCGAGGTCGAGGATCTCGCCGTCTGGTCTGCGCATCAGGACCTTGCAGTCGCCCAGGCAGTACAGGTCAAACCGGTTGCCGGCTGCGGTCCTGCGTGCGCGCACCCAGCTCAGTGCTGCGATCGGCCACGCGTACAAAGGGATCTCCTGGCCGGTACTCCGCTCGCGGAATTCATGGTAGACCGCATCGACGGCGGCGCGCACGGCGTCCTCTTGACCGAGGCCGGATGCGATGGCGGCGCCGAGCGCCGCGGTGAATCGCGTGACGAACCAGACCACGTCGCCGTTCACGGGGTCGATGTAGTCGTGGTCCGCGACGGAAGTGCCGCCATCGACGATCACGAGCTCGGTCGTGTCGGGCGTGCTGAAACTGCCGGCCCAATCTTCGTTATGCTGCGCCGTGGCGCCGGAAGAAACCGCTTCGATTTGCATATCCATTGTCGTCCCGCCTTTTCGATAGCCCGTCATCATACCGAAGCTGCCGTTCAGAACGAACTCGACATTATATATGCTAATGTCGAGTGAAATATGGCATAGAAATGCTGTAATTTCACTTGCGAAAGCATGGAGATGCTATCGTCGTTTTCGTGTACGCAATCTGCTGCGGGTAATGCAGTCTCCTGCCTTTCCTATTGCAGAGATTGCAAGCTAGAATCTCGGCCCATGCACCGCTTCCTTTCCGCCAGGCCAGCCGGCCGCGTCGCCCTGTTCATCGCTCTCCTGTCCCTGGCCGCCCTGCTGCTGACCCGCCCGTCAAAGAGCGGCGACTTCCAGGAATATGCGCTGATGACGATCGCCCTCGCCGGCCACGGCACGCCCGACATCCGCCTGCCCGACGTCGAGCGCGCGCACCGGCTGTCGCCCGAGATCGGCTTCGTCTCCATCCACGATCAGCTGCGCGCCGGCATGCAGCAAGGCCTGGCGCATCCCTTCCCCGGCTTCGTGCGCGGCAAGGACGGCGGATACTATGCGATCCACTTCTTCGCCTATCCGGCCCTGGCCGCCCTGCCCTTCAAGCTGATCGACAGTCTCGGCGGCAAGCCATTCAAGGCCTACCAGGTGGTGAACCTCACGGCCCTGGCCATCCTCAGCATCGCGCTGTACCGCTTCACCGGTTCGCCGCGGCGCGCCATGTTCGGCACCCTGTTCTTCCTGCTGTCCGGCGGAGTCCTGTATTCGAACTGGTGCAGCCCGGAGTTCTTCAGCGCCTGCGCCCTGCTGTCCGGCCTGGTGTTCGTCCTGCTCGGCCGCCCTTACCTGGCCGCGCTGCTGGCGGGGATCGCGGCGATGCAGAATCCCCCTCTGGTCTTCTTTGCGGTGTTCGCGCCGGCGATCCGGGTCTGCTACCTCCATGCACACGAAGGCGCAAGCTGGGGCGCGGCGCTGCGCCAGGTCCTGACGGGCCACACCGTCCTGGCCTCGGTCCTGCAGGTACTGCTGGCGGCGCTGCCGGTGCTGTTCAACGTGGCCGTGTTCGGCGTCCCCAGCATCATCGCGACGCTGGCTACCGACCCTGCGCTGATCTCGCCGGCACGTCTGTTCTCCTTCTTCTTCGACCTGAACCAGGGCGCCGTGGTCGGACTGCCGGTCGCCATGGCGCTGGTGCTGGTCCAGCTGGCCGGGAAAGACCGCCTGCGCTGGCTGCCGCACACGCTCGCTGCGCTGCTGTTCGGCGTCGTGATGGCCCTGCCCTCGCTGTCGACGGTGAACTGGAATTCCGGGTCGGCGGGCATGATGCGCTACGCGTTCTGGGGCGGCATGCCCATCCTGTACCTGGCCCTCGCCCGGCTACAGCATGCGCGGCGCTGGCCGCTCGTGCTGCTGGGGGCGATGCTGCTGGTACAGGCCGGCACCGTCGCTTTTGCGCGCAGCTACCGGCATGTCGAATTCAGCCCGCTCGCCAGGCTCATGCTGGATCATTTCCCTGGCCTGTATGCGCCGGAACCGGAGATCTTCCTGGAGCGCAGCGTGCATGTGGACGGCGCCGCGCGCGACCACGTGGTGGCGGCCTACCCATCCTTGTCCGCCGCGCGCAAGATCCTGTTCAAGGCCGATTCCACCGAGGCCCATGCCATCCTGTGCGGCGCCGGCGGCCGCGTCGCCCTGGACCGCGCCGGCGCGCCCTGGCCCGGCGGTTGGCGCTACCTCGACGGTCCGCCCGTCTGCGTGAGCAGTACGCGGCCCTGAGCGCGGTGCCCGCGCACGACTGGCGGTGCACCGTTTGCAGCCTGGCCGCGCGTGGGTAAGAATGCGCTATGCGAACTGATCACTCGAAAGGAAGAGCATGGGCATCACCGTGAACAATACGCGGCCGGATACGGCCAAGGTCATCCTGGTCGGCGAAATGATGGACGGGAGCTTCGACGCCCGGGTGATGGCCGAGACCGACGTGCCGTACACGAAGTACTGGGACAACGAACTCGAGCAGCGCATCATCTACCTGCACCCGGACCAGGAACAGCTGGCGTCGATCGTCGCGGCCTTGAACGAGGGCCGGCTGTCGCTCGACGACCTGCAGAATTTCGGCAGCTCGGACGGCGGCACCTCGGACCTGCCGATCTGAGGCCGGGCCGGCGTCGCGCGCTCTCAGGGCAGCAAGCCGCTCCCTTTTGAACCCACGATCTCGTCGTGGCGTTCGTGGTCCTGCTTGTGCAGGTAGGCCGCCGTGGTCGCGATGTTCGCGTGGCCGGCCGTGTCCTGCAGCGTCTTGAGCTGGACACCGCTGTTGGCGTGGTTGGTCAGCATGCTGTGGCGCAGCCAGTGGGTCGATGCCTGGCGCAACGCGGATGCGCTGTCGCCGTCGCCCTGGGCGGCCGCACGGTCGGCGGCCGCCATGAACACCGCCTTGAGCGCCTCCGACGCCGCTTCGTCGGTGATGCGCAGGGCCTCCCTGCTGCGGCTGGAGAGCACCAGCGGCGTGCGGTCGGCGCGGCTGGCCTGCGGCAGCAGGCCGAAGGCCTGGCGGTAGTCGCGGAAGGCGGCCAGCATCGCCGGTGGCACCGGCAGGCGGCGCGGCTTGGCGCCCTTGCCCATCACGTCCAGCCACCAGCGCCCGTCGCCCTCGCTGTAGATGGCGCCCATGTGGGCGCCGACGATCTCGTTCAGGCGCGCGCCGGTCTGGGCGAAGGCCACCAGCAGGAAGCGGTCGCGCTCGCGCTGGCGGATCGCGGCCGGCGTGTCGGCGGCACGCGCCGCGACGGCGTCGAGCGCGTGCGCGATCGCCTGCGGCGACAGGTAGCGCGTGATGCGGCCCGCATGGCTGGCGCGCACGTTGCGCACCAGCCGCGCCGGGTTGCGTCGCAGGTAGCCGGTCTGCTCCGCGTAGCCGAGCAGGCCCTTCACCGCGATCATTGCCTGGCGCCGGCTGGCGTCGGACAGCGGCCCCGAAAACGGCCGGTAGCGCGGATCGTTGCGCGGCCACTTGGTGGTGGAGATCCATTCGGGCGGCGGATTGCGGATGAATTCCTTGTAGGCGTTCAGGTCGCCGACCGTCAGCCCCTGGAAAGTCTTGCGCGCCTCTTCGCGGCACCAGGTGAGGAAGCGGTACAGCTCCTTCTGGGTGTTGGCGATGGATTTCGGGCTCAGCTCTCCCTGGCCGATGTATTCGCGCGCCAGTTCGGCGTCGGACCTGGCGTCGGTCGCCGGCTCGTCGGCGACGCCGCGGAACACGGCGCCGCGCGCGCTGGCCGCAAGGCGCAGCGGCGAGTCGTCGGGGAGCGGATCGAGGTCGATCGGGAGGAAGCTGGGCATGGGCGGCGTGGATACTGTGTTTATGTACAGTATAGCATCGCCGGGCCGGGGCACCAAGCGCAGGGCTCGGGCATAATGCGGCTTATTCGTTCATATTCGGAGTCATGATGCTCGCCCGTTTCTTCGTCAATGCCGGTTTCGCCGCTCTTCTCTCCCTGCCGCTGGCCGCCAGTGCCGCCCAGCCGGTGTTCGAGGTGTACAAGACCGAATACTGCGGCTGCTGCAAGGAGTGGATCAAACACCTGGAGGCGAACGGCTTCAAGGTCCAGGCCCACAACGTTGCCGACACGGCCGACTACCGCGAAAAGTTCGGCATCCCGGCACAATACGGCTCCTGCCACACCGGACGGGTCGGCGGCTACGCGGTCGAAGGCCACGTTCCGGCCGCCGACATCAAGCGCCTGCTGGCCGAGAAGCCGAAGGCGCGCGGGCTGGCCGTGCCGGGCATGCCGATGGGGTCGCCGGGCATGGAAGGTCCGCGCAAGGATCCCTACGAGGTGCTGCTGGTGAAAGACGGCGGCAAGACCCGCGTGTACAAGCGCTACGAATAAGCTGGGAATAAGCGCTGCGCTGCCTGCGCAGGATCGTCGGCATAATGGGTTTTCCAGCATAGAAGGAGCCCGAGATGAGCAATCAGAATCCAGCGCAGGACCCGTCCACGACACTCGGCGTCGGCGGCAGCACCAGCGGCCAGCAGGGCGCGACGCCCACCCACGAATCCCAGCAGGAGACCGGCGGCAGCGGCGGCGACGGCCTGACCCGCAACCAGGCCGGCGAAACCCTGAACGCCCCCGACGGCACGCCGGCTGTCGGCCGGCACCCGGAAGCCGAAGGCAGCGCGATGACGAACAGCGCCCGCGGCCCGCAGGACACGCGTCCGAACCAGGCCAGCCCGACGGGCACCGGCCTCGGTACGCCGGAGACCGGCGGCAACCAGGACGAGCGCGACCTGCCGCCTCCCCGCTAGGCTTGCCTTCCTTTACATCCGGATGCTGCCGTGGTCGGCATCCAGGTCCGGCGTCGAGCCGGTCACGGCAGCCTTGGCCATGGCGAACATGCGCACCATCTTGCTGTCGTTCGCATCCCAGTACTCGGCCGCATGCGGCATCACCCGCACCAGCACGACGTGCTCGTCCTCGGGACCGGCCGGGAACCAGGCCTGCACCATCGGGTTCCACAGGGCGTGGATCTGGGCCCGGTCCACAACGCGTTCGGCGCGGCCGCTGACCGAGACCCAGGTGCTGTCGTCCGGGTTGGCGAAGCTCACATTGACCTCCGGCTGGTGGGCGATGTTGTCCCACAGCTCGGTGGTCGTGCGAGTGTAGAACCACAGGCCGCCTTCGGCATCCACCTGCTGCTTGGTCATCGGCTGGCTGACCAGGTGGCCGTTCAGGTCGCGCGTGGTGAACATGGCGAAGCGCATCGGGCCGATCTTGTCCTGCAGGGCGGCCGCGTGTGCCTGGGCGTTGTTAGCTGTCATGGGATACCTCACTGATAGGTGGAAGGCCGATCCTAGCGCGCGGCCGCCGCCCGATCCGTGCGTGGGCGTACACTGTCCCGTCCTTGTCCCTCCGGCCACGCCCTGACGAAGAATGTCCAAATCGACTATAGTGATGCCTCTGTACAAACATGACATTGCCATGAAATTTGACGTCGCTATTGTCGGCAGCGGGCTGGCCGGCCTGTCGGTGGCCCTGCACCTGGCGCAGACGCGCAAGGTTGCAATCATTTCCAAACGTGCGCTGCTGGATGGGGCAAGCAACTGGGCCCAGGGCGGCATCGCCGCGGTGCTCGATTCGGGCGACAGCCACGACCAGCACATCACCGACACCCTGGTGGCCGGCGCCGGCCTGTGCGAGGAAGCGGCCACCCGCTACATCGTCGAGAACGGCCGTGCGGCGATCGAGTGGCTGATCGAACAGGGCGTGCCCTTCACCCGCGACGAGACGGCCGAACTGGGCTTCCACCTGACCCGCGAGGGTGGTCACAGCCAGCGCCGCATCATCCACGCGGCCGACGCCACCGGCCACGCGGTGCAGGTCACGCTCGAGCAGAAGGTGCGCGCGCACCCGAACATCGCCCTGTTCGAGCACCACTGTGCGATCGACGTCATTACCTCCGACAAGTTGACCGGCAAGGGCCTCAGCGGGAATGCCCCGCACCTGGTGGGCCAGCCGCGCTGCTACGGCCTGTACGTTCAGGACGAAGAGAGCGGCCAGGTGCTCACCTTCGAAGCCGAGCACACGGTGCTGGCCACCGGTGGCGCCGGCAAGGTCTACCTGTACACCACCAATCCCGACACCGCCACCGGCGACGGCATCGCGATGGCCTGGCGCGCCGGCTGCCGGGTATCGAACATGGAATTCATCCAGTTCCACCCGACCTGCCTGTACCACCCGTATGCGAAATCCTTCCTGATTACCGAGGCGATCCGCGGCGAAGGCGGCCTGTTGAAACTGCCGCCGGAAGCCGGCGCCGCCGCCGGCACCCGCTTCATGCCGGCCCACGACGAGCGCGGCGAACTGGCGCCGCGCGACGTGGTGGCGCGCGCGATCGACTTCGAGATGAAGAAGCGCGGCCTGGACTACGTCCACCTCGACATCAGCCACCAGGATCCGGAATTCCTCAAGGAGCACTTCCCGACCATCTACGCGCGCTGCCTGGAGCTGGGCATCGACATCACCAAGGAGCCGATTCCGGTGGTGCCGGCGGTGCACTTCACCTGTGGCGGCATCGTCACCGACTTGGCCGGCCGCACCGACATCCCCGGCCTGTACGCGGTCGGCGAGACCGCCTGCACCGGCCTGCACGGGGCCAACCGCCTGGCCAGCAATTCGCTGCTCGAGTGCGTGGTGGTCGGACGCGCCTGCGCGCACCAGATCGCCGCCGCGCCGCCGATCGAGAACCCGGTGCTGCCGCCCTGGGACGAGTCGCGCGTCACGAACGCCGACGAAGAAGTGGTCATCGCCCACAACTGGGACGAGCTGCGCCGCTTCATGTGGAACTACGTCGGCATCGTGCGCACCACCAAGCGCCTCGAGCGCGCCCAGCACCGCATCGCCCTGCTGAAGGAAGAAATCGACGAGTACTACCGCAACTTCCGCATCACGCACGACCTGCTGGAGCTGCGCAATCTGGTCGAGGTGGCCTCGCTGATCGTCAACAGCGCACTGTCGCGCCACGAAAGCCGCGGCCTGCACTATTCGCGCGACTTCCCGGACACCCTGCCGAAGGCGCTGCCGAGCGTGCTGACGCCGGAACGCCGCTGATATCCCCGCCGGCCTGCGCATGCGGGCCGGCTACCCCATCATGCATCGCCCTGCCCTCACCCCATCCACCATCTTCCTGTTGACCGTGCCGCCCGTGCTCTGGGCCGGCAACGCCATCGTCGGCCGCCTGGTGCGCGACGCGGTGCCGCCGATGACGCTCAACCTGATCCGCTGGACGATCGCGCTGGCGCTGCTGCTGCCCCTCGGACGCGCGGCCCTGCAGCACGGCAGCGGCGTGCTGGCCGACTGGCGCCGCTATGCCATGCTCGGCCTGCTCGGGGTGGGCCTGTACAACTCGCTGCAATACCTGGCCCTCCAGACTTCGACACCGATCAACGTGACCCTGGTCGCTTCCGGCGTGCCGGTCTGGATGCTGCTGGTCGGCCGCCTGTTCTATGGCGTGCCGGTCAAGCGCAAGCAGATCGTGGGCGCGCTGCTGTCGATTCTCGGGGTGCTGGTGGTGCTGTGCCGCGGCGACATCCATCAATTGCTGGGACTGCGCCTGGTGGCCGGCGACCTGTACATGATCTTGGCGACCATTGCCTGGTCCTTCTACAGCTGGATGCTGATGCAGCAGAAGGACGTCCCCGGCCTGCGCGCCGACTGGGCGGCCTTCCTGCTGGCCCAGGTCGGCTATGGGGTGCTGTGGTCGGCCGCCTTGACGGGCGGCGAATGGGCACTGCAGGACGTGCACATCGCCTGGAGCTGGTCCCTGGCGGCGGCCCTGCTGTACGTGGCGATCGGGCCGGCGATCCTGGCGATGCGCTGCTGGGGCGCCGGGGTGCAGCGCGCAGGACCCAGCATCGCCGCCTTCTTCATCAACCTGACGCCGCTGTTCACGGCGCTGCTGTCTTCCGCCTTCCTGGGCGAGGCGCCCCATCTCTACCACGTGCTGGCCTTCGGCATGATCGTCGGCGGCATCGCGGTCTCAGCCAGGTAATCCGGTCAGGGCGTTCAGCCCGGAAAGGTGTGTTGGTGCCGGCGGCCGGGATGTTACGATCCCAGCCAATGGAGGTATTGCAACATGGCAGAAGGTTTCACCGTTCACGACCGCGCCGAGGCGCTGGCGGAATTCCTGGAACGGTATCCGCGCGCGCTGGTGTTGACGGGCGCGGGCCTGTCCACCGCCTCGGGTATCCCCGATTACCGCGACCGCGACGGCACCCGGCGCGGGCGCCAACCGATCCAGGGCCCTGAATTCCGGCGCTCACCCGACATCCAGCGCCGTTACTGGGCGCGCAGCATGGTCGGCTGGCCGATCATGGCGAAAGCCAGGCCCAACAATGGTCACCATGCCCTGGCCCGGCTCGAGAAGCACGGCAAGTTCGGCTACTTGCTGACCCAGAACGTCGATGGCCTGCACCAGCAGGCCGGCAGCCTGGCGGTGCTCGAGCTGCACGGCAACGTCCACAGCGTGGTCTGCATGCATTGCAAGGCGCAGTTCCCGCGCGCCTTCGTGCAGACCCTGCTGAACGAGGCGAATCCCGAACTGGCCAACATCATGGCGACGCCGCTGCCCGACGGCGACGCCGCGATCGAGCCGGATGCGCTCGAGGACTTCCACCTGCCCTGGTGCGTGCATTGCGGCGGCGCGCTGGCGCCGGATGTCGTATTCTTCGGCGACGGCATCCCGCCGCCGCGCACCGCCTGCGCGCTGGCCCAGATGGAAGCAGCCGACGCGCTGCTCGTGGTGGGCTCGTCGCTGATGGTGTACTCGGGCTACCGCTTCTGCCGCATGGCGCATGAGACGGGCAAGCCGATTGCCGCGGTCAACCTCGGGCGTACCCGCGCCGACCACCTGATCGCACTGAAAATAGAAGAGTCGGCCGAACGGCTGTTGCCGGGCGTCGCCGACCTGCTCCACGCGGAGGAGCCGGAGGAGTCACAACCATTACTCGACCACAGGGGGATTTTGTGACCAAGCGCTACCGCACTACCACGACCAACACCGCCAACACCACCGGTTCGACCGGCCTGCGCACGGGCGCCATCCTGGCCGGCATCGGCCTGGCCGCCTCCTTCCTGTACGTGCGCGCCAAGACGAAGCAGGCCGAACGCGACAACCCGCCCCAAGGAAATTTCATCGAGGTCGACGGGGTGCGCCTGCACTACCTTGACCGCGGCACCGGCCCGGCCCTCGTGCTCCTGCACGGGAACGGCGTCTACTCGAAGGATTTCGAGATCACCGGCCTGCTGCAGCGGGCGTCCGAGCACTACCGCGTCATCGCCTTCGACCGGCCGGGATTCGGCTACAGCGAGCGTCCGCGCAGCACGGTCTGGACCCCGGACAAGCAGGCGGCGCTGCTGCACCGCGCGCTCGAACAGATCGGCGTCGAGTCGGCCATCGTCGCCGGCCACTCCTGGGGCACGATGGTCGCGCTCGCGATGGGGCTGCAGCAGCCCGATTTCGTGCGCGGGCTGGTGCTGCTGTCGGGTTACTACTACCCGAGCATCCGGCTCGACGTCGCCACCATGACCCAGCCGGCCGTGCCGATCGTCGGCGACCTGCTGCGCTATACGGTCTCGCCGCTGATCTCACGGGCCTTGTGGCCGGGCATGGCCAAACGCACCTTCTCGCCGAAACCGGTGGACAAGCGCTTCGACGCCTTCCCGGTGTGGATGGCCCTGCGGCCGAAGCAGCTGCGCGCCGCCGCGGCCGAGACGGCGATGATGATTCCCTCGGCTGCTTCGCTGTCGAAGCGCTACGCGGAACTGAAGGTGCCGACGGTGATCGTGGCCGGGACCCAGGACAAGATCGTCGATGCCGGCCACAACTCGGAGCGGCTCAGCGAGCGGCTGGCGCTGAGCCAGCTGGAACTGGTGCCGGGCGTGGGACATATGAGTCACTATGCCCATCCGGACAAGGTGATGGCGGCAATCGACGCGATCGCGGCGCAGGTGGGCGAGCCGATGCATATGCGCACGCCGGAGGCGGAGGCGCTGGCCAGGGCGAGTGAGAGTGGGGTTTGAGGCGATCTATACCACTGCCGTCATAGTCGATCGTTAGCTTAGAAACCGTCATTCCGGCGAAGGCCGGAATCCAAGTTTGCCTGCGTTTCGACTGCGCTTGAAGCTAGTGGTTTGCCAAGGAATTGGATCCCGGCCTTCGCCGGGATGACGGTCTTGAGGGCGGAGGTGCCAAGTACTTAAGCTTCAGCCCTTGAGCACGTACTTGATGACGATGCCGGCGGTCAGCGCGATGAAAATCACCATCGACAGGCCGCCATGCAGCATCGGCGTTCCGATCGACACTTGCGCCGTGCGCGGATCCATTTCCATCCGGACGGCCTTGCCGAACATGACCGGCCGCAGGAAACCGCGGACGCCGACCAGCACCATGCCGATGCCGAAGCACAGGTCGGCCGTGTTGTCGGTGCTCACGCCGTTCGCCAGGGTCGGCAGGCCCAGCAGCAGCCCCAAGGCCAGCCACATGAGCCTTGCGCCCGTGGAAATACGCAGCCTGCTCCAGTCCATCACGCCGGCCCCACGATGCGCAGCGAATAATCGGTCGCGCGCACGTCCTTGGTCAGGCTGCCGATCGAGATGCGGTCGACGCCGGTCTCGGCGATCGCCCGCACGGTCTGCAGGTTGATACCGCCCGAAGCTTCCAGCAGCGCACGGCCGCCGTTGACGCGCACTGCATCGCGCATCATGTCGAGGTCGAAGTTGTCCAGCAAGACCGACTTGACGCCTGCTGCCAGCGCTTCCTCGAGCTGGGCGATGGTCTCCACCTCGATCTGCACCGGCGCGCCCGAGTTCAGCGCCGCGGCCGCCTGCAGCGCCCGGGTGACGCCACCGGCCGCGGCGATGTGGTTTTCCTTGATCAGGATGCCGTCGTACAGGGCCATGCGCTGGTTCTTGCCGCCGCCGACGCGCACCGCGTACTTCTGCGCCAGGCGCAGGCCAGGGAGGGTCTTGCGGGTGTCGAGGATGGCCGAGCTGGTGCCGGCGATCAGGTCCACGTACTTGCGGGTGGCGCTGGCCACGCCCGACAGCAGCTGCATGAAGTTCAGGGCCGCGCGCTCGGCGGTGAGCAGCGAGCGCGGGCAGCCTTCGATGGTGCAAACCACCGAATCCTTGGCCATCAGGTCGCCCTCGGCGTACTGCCAGTCGATTGCGATGTCCTGGTCGACGGCCAGCATCACGCCCTCGAACCAGGGCGCGCCGCACAGCACCGCTTCTTCGCGCACGATGACGCGGGCCTGCACGCGTGGCTCGACGGGCACCAGCATGCCGGTCAGGTCGCCGGTGCCGACGTCTTCCAGCAGCGCCGCCAGGATGTTGGCCTCGAAGGCGGCTTGCAGTTTTTCGTCGAGCTGTTCGTCGGAAATGAAGGGATTGCGCAGGGTCGTCATGCCGGGCCTACTCCGTTGAACAGGGTGGCGTTCTGCTCGAGCGCACCGCTCGGCAGGGCTTGCGCCTTCTTGGCGGCGGCGAAATCGAGCATGCGGTCGATCGCGCGCTTGGCCTGGCGGCCGATTTCCGGATCGACGTGGACTTCGTTGGCACCGCTTTCCAGGACTTCGGCCAGGTTCTTCAGGCCGTTCATGGCCATCCACGGGCAGTGCGCGCAGCTCTTGCAGGTCGCGCTGTTGCCGGCGGTCGGCGCTTCGATGAAGTGCTTGCCCGGGGCCGCTGCGCGCATCTTGTGCAGGATGCCGTTGTCGGTGGCGACGATGAAGGTGGTCGCCGGCAGGTTCACCGCGGCGTTGATCAGCTGGGTGGTCGAGCCGACCACGTCGGCCTGGGCCACCACATTCGCTGGGGATTCCGGGTGCACCAGCACCTTGGCATCCGGATGCTCGGCCTTGAGCAGGTCGAGTTCGATGCCCTTGAATTCGTCGTGCACCAGGCAGGAACCCTGCCACAGCAGCATGTCGGCGCCGGTCTGCTTCTGGATGTAGGCACCGAGGTGACGGTCCGGCGCCCACAGGATCTTCTTGCCCTGCTCGTGCAGGTGCTTGACGATGTCCAGGCCGATCGACGAGGTCACCATCCAGTCGGCGCGCGCCTTCACGGCGGCGCTGGTGTTGGCGTACACCACCACCGTGCGGTCCGGATGCTGGTCGCAGAAGGCGGCGAATTCGTCGGCCGGGCAGCCCAGGTCGAGCGAGCACGTCGCGTCCAGGTCCGGCATCAGGATGGTCTTTTCCGGGCTCAGGATCTTGGCCGATTCGCCCATGAAGCGCACGCCGGCCACGACCAGGGTCTGGGCCGGGTGGTCACGGCCGAAACGCGCCATTTCCAGCGAATCCGACACGCAGCCGCCGGTTTCTTCGGCCAGGTCCTGCAGGTCGGCGTCCACGTAGTAATGGGCAACCAGCACCGCATTGCGCTCTTTCAGGAGGCGATTGATGCGCTCCTTCAGTTCGGCTTTTTCGCTGGCCGTCGGGGTGGCGGGCGTGCGCGCCCAGGCCTCGGCCGTGCAGGCCGCACCGGCCTGGGGCCGGTCGTATTCATAGGTCTTGATCGGTGCGATGATCATGCGGCGTGCTCTCCTGTCAGTCGATGCCCTGGCTCGTCAGATACTCTTCGTAGTTCCCGCGGAAGTCGACGATCTCGTTTTCGCGGATCTCGAGTACGCGGGTGGCCAGCGAAGACACGAACTCGCGGTCGTGCGAGACGAAGATCATGGTGCCGGCGTATTTATCAAGAGCAATGTTCAGCGACTCGATCGATTCCATGTCCATGTGGTTGGTCGGCTCGTCGAGCAGCAGTACGTTGTGGCGGCCCAGCATCAGCTTGCCGTACATCATGCGGCCCTTTTCGCCACCGGACAGCACCTTGACCGATTTCTTGACTTCGTCGCCGCCGAACAGCAGGCGGCCCAGGATCGAGCGCACGGCCTGGTCGTCGTCGCCTTCCTGGGTCCACTGGCCCATCCAGTCGGTCAGGTTTTCGCCGCCGGCGAATTCCTCGGTCGGATCCTGCGGCATGTAGCCGACGTTGGCGTTCTCGGCCCACTTCACGCGGCCCTGGTCGGCTGCCAGACCGGTGATGTCCTGGCCGCCGATGCAGCGCAGCAGCGTGGTCTTACCGGCGCCGTTGGCGCCGATGATCGCGATGCGCTCGCCCGCCTCGACCATGATCGAGAAGTTCTTGAACAGCTGGCGGTCGTAGGCTTTCGACAGGCCCTCGGTCTCCACCGCCAGGCGGTGCAGCTTCTTCTCGCCTTCGAAGCGCACGAAGGGATAGGCGCGCGAGGACGGCTTGAATTCCTCGATCTTGATCTTGTCGATCATCTTGGCGCGCGAAGTCGCCTGGCGTGCCTTGGACTTGTTGGCCGAGAAGCGGCGCACGAAGTCCTGCAGTTCGGCGACCTTTTCCTTGGCCTTGGCGTTGTTCGCCAGTTGCTGGTTGCGGGCCTGGGTCGAGGCCAGCATGTAGTCGTCGTAGTTGCCCGGATAGACCTTCAGGGTGCCGTAGTCCATGTCGGCCACGTGGGTGCAGACCTGGTTCAGGAAGTGACGATCGTGCGAGATGATGATCATCGTCGAGTTGCGCTGGTTCAGGATGTCTTCCAGCCAGCGGATCGTGTTGATGTCCAGGTTGTTGGTCGGTTCGTCCAGCAGCAGGATGTCCGGGTTCGAGAACAGGGCCTGGGCCAGCAGCACGCGCAGTTTCCAGCCCGGCGCCACTGCGCTCATCGGGCCCTGGTGCAGGTCGCTGGCGATGTCCAGGCCCAGCAGCAGCTCACCGGCGCGCGCTTCGGCCGAGTAGCCGTCGTATTCGGCGACCTTGCCTTCCAGTTCGGCGGCGCGCATGTAGTCTTCGTCGGTCGCTTCCGGATTGGCGTAGATGGCGTCGCGTTCCGAGATCGCGTTCCAGAGTTCGGTGTGGCCCATCATGACGACGTCGAGCACGCGCACGTCTTCATAGGCGAACTGGTCCTGGCGCAGCTTGCCCAGGCGCTCGCCCGGGTCGAGGCTGACGTTGCCGGCCGAGGGTTCGAGGTCGCCGCCGAGGATCTTCATGAACGTCGACTTGCCGCAGCCGTTCGCGCCGATCAGGCCGTAACGGTTGCCTTCGCCAAACTTGACGGAGATGTTCTCGAAGAGCGGCTTGGCGCCGAATTGCATCGTGATATTGGCAGTGGATAGCACTAGGAAACCTTTAGAAGCGGAGTTAGCAACGGTGTTGCCGGATAACCCGCGATTTTACCATCGCGGGGCCGCAGGGCGAAATCCGGCCCCGATTCCTTCAGGCGCCAGTAGCAGCGCGGCGAACGGTCGGGTAGTCCGACAGCTGCAGGCTGAAGCCCTCGGCATGGGACAGCAGCCTGCCCTGGGCGCCGAAGGGGATGGTCACCCGGCGCGGGATGTGGCCGAAGCTCAGTCCCTTGATGACCGGAACCGGCAGCGTGGCGCGCAGGTGGGCCAGCATGGTGTCGAAATCGTAACCATTGTCGTTGGCGCCCAGCGTATAGCCGGAAAAGTCGCCCAGCACGATGGCGCGCTGGCGTTCGAGCACGCCGGCATGCTGCAGTTGCAGCAACATGCGCTCGACCCGGTAAGGGTGTTCGCCAATGTCTTCGAGATACAGGATGCCGCTGTCGACCTGCGGGAAGTAAGGCGTCCCCAGCAGCGACACGATCATTGCCAGGTTGCCGCCCCAGACGGTCCCCTCTTCCTGGATGCCGGGGTTGCCGGCAAGGCATTCGGTGATCGTATGCGTCGGCCCCTGCAGGCAGTGCCAGAAGTCGTCCAGCGTGAACTGCACCGGTTCCCTGGCGCCGAAGTCGCCCGCGATCATCGGTCCGGCATAGCTGAGCGCGCCGGTGCGTGCCATCAGGCCCATGTGGATTGCCGTGATGTCGGAAAAGCCGACCACCAGCTTGCCGCTGGCCGCAAGCGCCTCGAAATCGATCTGCGGCAGCAGGCGCGTGGTGCCGTAGCCGCCGCGCAGGGCCATGATGATCTGTACATCCGGGTCGGCGATGGCCGCCTGCAGCTGGGCCAGGCGGCCCTGGTCGGTGCCGCCGAAGCGTTCGTGGATGCTGGCATGGTCGTAGTAGTTATGGACCAGGCAGCCGTGGTCCTCGAGGCGGGCGATGCCGCGATCGACCGCGCAGGGGTCGAGTGCCTGGCCCGCCGGGGCGACGATGGCGATGCCGATTTGTTGGGTGATCACTGTTTGACAAAAAGCCGGGGTGTGGAGTCTGGCAACATCTTACCCCTGGCGTGGGCATCGATCAAGGCGGTGAGCCGCTCGAGCAGTTGCGGCGGAAGGTCGTGGCCCATACCCTCGATGATTTCGAGGCGGGCACCGGGAATCCGGCTGGCCGTGTCTTCGCCGCAGGCGGGCGGAACCAGCGGGTCGTCGGCGCCGTGGATCACCAGTGAGGGCACCGTGATCGTGGACAACTCGGCGCAGCGGTCGCCGGACGCGGCAATCGCCATCATCTGGCGCGCTACGCCGCTTGGGCAATAGCTGCGGCGTACAGAGCGCGCCACGCGCTTGCGCAAGACCTTGTCCGGCGTCGGATAGGACGGGCTGCCGATCGCGCGCATCAGGGCGACGCCGTGCTCGATGATGCTCTCGATGTCGCCCGGATCGCCCGGACGGCGCGCCAGCAGCTTGCGGATCTTGTTTTCGGGACCGGGTAGTCCGCGCCGGCAGCTGCTCGACATGATCGAAGTCAGGCTCAGGATGCGCTGCGGATAGCGCGCCGCCAGGATCTGGCAGATCATGCCGCCCATCGAGACCCCGACCACGTGGGCGCGCGCCACGCCCAGCGCCGACAGCACGCCGATCGCGTCTTCGGCCATGTCGTCGAGGCGGTAGGCGGCGCGCAGCGGCCAGCCGAGCTTCGATTTGAGCCAGGCCAGCCCCAGGTTGGGCACGCCCGCCTGTTCGAACTTGGTGGACAGGCCGCAGTCGCGGTTGTCGAAACGGATCACGTAGAACCCGAGCTCGACCAGGCCGTCGACGAACTCGTCGGGCCAGGCGGTCAGCTGCATCCCGAGCCCGTGCACCAGCAGCAGCGGTGGGGCCTTGGGGTCGCCCGCGGTGTCGAAGGCGATGCGGATTCCATTGGCGTTCAGCGTGGGCATGGCAAGGTGTCGGGCGCGTTGGCGCCCGGCGGAGAACTCGTCGGGCAGATTTGGCTCGCCATCATGGCGGCATGCGGCCAGCATAGCACTTTCGCCACTGCAGGGGCGCTCGTGCCGGCGTACGACTTGTCTTACGCCGGCAATTTGCGGGCGGCTGCCCGCCGCTCAGCGAAAAAGGCCTTGAGCAGGCTGCTCGCCTCCTCGGCCATCACGCCGCCCGTCACCTCGGTATGGTGGTTCAGCTGATCGTGCTCGAACAGGTTGACGACCGAGCCGGCGGCGCCGGTCTTCGGGTCGACCGCCGCGTACACCACGCGCGCCAGGCGCGCGTGCATCATCGCTCCCGAGCACATGATGCAGGGTTCGAGGGTGACATAGAGTTCACAGCCCGGCAGGCGGTAATTGCCGAGTTTCTCGGCCGCCGCGCGCAGCGCGACGATCTCGGCGTGGGCGGTGGGGTCGTGGCGGCCGATCGGCTGGTTATAGCCCACCGCGATCACTTCGCCGTCCTTGACCACCACCGCGCCGACCGGCACTTCGCCTTCGGCCCAGGCCAGGCGCGCCTGGTCCAGGGCCAGCTGCATATACCGTTCAGGCATCGGTAATTTCGGCCCAGCAGTTCGGGGTCTCATGCAGCACCAGCTTGTGCAGACGCAGACCGGTGCCGTAGCGGTCGGTGAAAACCGTCTTGAGGATGTTGAAGGCGACGCGCGCCAGGTTTTCCACCGTCGGGATGCAGTCGATCACGACGGTCTTGTGGTCGGGCAGCGAGGCGAGGAACTCGCGGACCCTGTCATCCTTTTCGTACACGAGGAAGGCATGGTCCCACACGTCGACCAGATGCTGTTTGGCCAGCGTCTTGACGTCCGAGAAATCCATGATCATGCCGTTGTCGGAATTTCCTTCAACATCGATGACTTCGCCGGTCAGGGTGAGTTCGAGGGTGTAGCGGTGGCCGTGCAGGTTGCGGCACTGGCTCTTGTGGTCGGGAATGCGATGGCCGGCATCGAATTCCAGCTTGCGGGTAATGGTCAACATCGGAATTAGGGAATCTGAAGCAGTTTGTGGGTCTGGAGGCTGAGCTTCCACTTGGGATTGCGGCGGCAGGTCTCGATCGCCAGGCGGGTGTTGTGCGCGGCGAGCGGGCCGTCCATCGGCTGCACGTAGAAGTTCTCGAAGTCGAGCCCCTCGTAGGCGGCCAGGTCCTGGCCCGCCTGCGGGATGACGACCTTGATCTCGTTGCCTTTCGCGACCACCAGCTCGGACCCCATCTTGGGGCTGACGCAGACCCAGTCCACGCCTTCCGGCACCGGCAGGGTGCCGTTGGTCTCGATCGCGATCGTGAAGCCGTGCGCATGCATCGCGTCGATCAGCGGGCGATCCAGCTGCAGCAGCGGCTCGCCGCCGGTGAACACGACGTACTTGCTGGCGGCATGCGTTTGCGGCCACAGGCTGTCGATCTCGGCCGCGAGCAGCTCGGGCGTGCGGAATTTGCCGCCGCGCTCGCCGTCCGTACCGACGAAATCGGTATCGCAGAAGGTGCACACGGCGCTGGCGCGGTCGGCTTCGCGGCCGGTCCACAGATTGCAGCCGGAAAAGCGGCAGAAAACGGCCGGACGCCCCGCATGGGCGCCTTCGCCCTGCAAGGTGTAGAAGATCTCTTTGATGCTGTAAGTCACGGTAAACCTCTCGTCAACCTTCCATTATAGCCTGCGCCGGGCCGGCGCGCATGCATTGAGGATGAGCAATATTGCTTGTAAGACTCAGGTGTAACTTCTTACGGAAGATTCCGAATGCCTGTCAGAAGGACGCCATGAACAAGCCTACTAGTTTCCTAGCCTGCATTTCAGGATTTACCTCGACCCTGCTCGGCCTGGCCGCCAGCGCACCGGCTGCCGCGGCCATGCCGGTTCCCCTGCCCCTGCGCGGCGTCCCGCCCGAGACCGTGGCGGCCGCCCTGGTGACCCTGGCGGCAATCGGCCTGGCGTTGCTGCTGGAGCGGCGCTCCCAGGCGGCGCAGGAACGCAGCCAGGCGCTGGAACAGCAGCTGGATGCCGAACGCGGTGCCCATGCCGACGTCGACAACGCGCTGGCCGGCAGCCATGAAGTGCTGTGCCGGCTGGTGCGCCAGCAGGAGAACGTGCGCGAAGCGGAACGTAGCCGCATTGCCCGCGACCTGCATGACGAGCTGGGCCATCGGCTGCTGTCGCTGCGCGTGGAACTGGCCTTGCAGCAGGCCGCCGTGCGCGGCACCTCGCCCGCGGCGCATGACAAGCTGAGCACCGCCATTGCCAACCTGGACGTCGCGATCCGTTCGGTGCGCTCGATCGTGTCCGGCCTGCGTCCGATCGCCAACGGACAAAGCCTGCGCCAGGCGGCCGAACACCACCTGGCCGACTTCGCCCGCCTGCACGGGCTGGACTACCGCTTCGACGGCGGCAGCGAGGCCGCCGCCGGGGACAGCCGGCGCGACCAGGAGCTGGACGCGGTGCTGTTCCGCGTGATGCAGGAGTCCCTGTCGAACGTGGCCCGTCATTCCCAGGCCACCATGGTATGCGTCACCCTGGTCGAATCGGCCGGCGAAGTGCTGTTGAAGGTCGAGGACGACGGCATCGGCCCGGCTGCCCTCGACCACCTGGATGCGCGCGGCTGCGGCATCCTCGGCATGCGCGAGCGGACCGAGGCCTTCGGCGGAACCCTGAGCGTCCTGCCGGGCCGCCGCGGCGGAACCGTCGTCAGCGCCGCCCTGCCCCTGGCGCGAACGCCGGCTCCCGCTTGAACTTGCTCAAAATCAATAAGGTCGATCCTGCGCGGTAGCAAAATCGTTTCCTGTCGGCAGTCAATCCGGCTGCCGCACCGGAACCGCAGAGGACGATCATGATCAGCCAATACAGCTCCAGGGCCAGCGCGCCTGCACCGACCGCACTCGTCGAGGACGGGGCATTCGTGGGGCAGCTGGTGGCGTCCCTGTCGATCCCGGTGTTCGTCCTCGACACCGAGGCCAGGGTCATGATCTGGAACCGGGCCTGCGAACTCCTGACCGGCGTGCCGGCCCATGAAGTGCTGGGCACGGGCGATCATTGGCGCAGCTTCTATGAGCACCGGCGCCCTACCCTGGCCGACCTGGTGCTCCAGAACCGCGTCGACGACGTGCGCCGCATCCTGCCGCGCTGCGCGTCGGAAGGCTCGCCGGCAAGCCTGTGCATCGAAAGCTGGTTCGACATGCCGCGCGCCGGCCGGCGGCGCTACCTGGCCGCCGACGCCAGCCCGATCTACGGCGCCGACGGCGAGCTGGCGGCCGTGGTCGAAACCCTGCGCGACCTCACCGACGAGAAGATGGCCCAGGTGGCACTCGAACAGCTGGCCACCCGCGACGGCCTGACCGGGCTGGCCAACCGGCGCTGCTTCGACGACACCCTGCATGCCGAGTGGGCACGTGCCCTGCGCCAGCAGCAGCCGCTGTCGCTTCTCATGGTCGACGTCGACAACTTCAAGGCCTACAACGATGCCAACGGCCACCTCGGCGGCGACGAATGCCTGAAGCGCATCGCGCGGGCGGTGGCGAGCGAAATGCGGGCCAATGACCTGGTGGCGCGCTACGGCGGCGAGGAATTCGCGGTGATCCTGCCGAACCAGTCGCTCAAGGGCGCCGCCATCGTCGCCGAGCGCATCCGCTGCCGGGTCGAGCAGCTGCAGCTGCCGTCCACCGCCCCCACCCGCCACGTGACGGTCTCGATCGGCGCCGCCACCGCCATCGCCGGACCCGACAACAATGCCAGCCAGCTGGTCGCCACCGCCGATGCGGCCCTGTACCGCGCCAAGCACATGGGCCGCAACCGCATCAGCCTGCCCCTCAGCGAAGCGGCATGAAGCGCGTCCAGCCGGGACGTATGCATACCTGATTGCGCTGTTCTTTCCTTGTCGAATATTCTATCCTTCGCGGATAGCAATATTCCAAAAAGGAGAGAACGTGTTGAAACTCACCCTGCAGCGGAGCGCGCTCGCGACCCTGATTCCCGCGGCCCTTCTGGCCTTCGCGCCCGCAGCCGCAGCCGCCCCGGCGGCCAAGGCGACCGGCAGCGCCGACGTCCTGCCCTTCAAGGCAATTGAGAAAATCCTGCCGAACGGCCTGAAGGTGATCGTGGTGCCGACCGGCTTCCCGAACCTGGTCTCGGTGCACATCCCGGTGCAGACCGGCTCGCGCAACGAAGTCGAGCCGGGCAAGTCGGGCTTCGCCCACTTCTTCGAACACATGATGTTCCGCGGGACTCCCACTTATCCGCCGGAGAAGTACCAGGAGATCATCACCAGGGCCGGTGCGCGCCAGAACGCCTACACCAGCGACGATCTCACCAATTACTACACCACCTTCGCCAAGGAAGACCTGGAAACCGTGCTGGAGGTCGAAGCCGACCGCTTCCAGCACCTGTCCTACCCGGTCGAGGCCTTCAAGACCGAATCGCGCGCCGTGCTGGGCGAATACAACAAGAACAGCGCCAACCCGATGCAGAAGCTGTTCGAGACCCAGCGTGAAGCCGCGTTCTCGACCCACACCTACCGCCACACCACGATGGGCTTCCTGAAGGACATCGAGGACATGCCGAACCAGTACGAGTACTCGAAGGTCTTCTTCGACCGCTGGTACCGTCCGGAACGCACCACCGTGATCATCGCCGGCGACGTCGAACCGGCCAAGGCGGTGGCCATGGTCGAGAAATACTGGGGCGCGTGGAAGCGCGGCAGCTTCAAGTCGAACGTGCCGGTCGAAGCGGCGCCCAAGGGCGCGCAGTACCGCCACGTGGCATGGCAGACTCCGACCCTGCCGCTGGTGACGGTCGCCTTCCGCGCCCCGGCCTTCTCGGAAACCCGGAAAGACCAGGCGGCGCTGTCGATGCTGCTGTCGCTTTCTTTTGGGCGTACCTCGACGCTATACAAGCGCCTGGTGCAGGACGAGCAGAAGGTCGACCAGCTGTTCGACTTCGTGCCGAACCGGGTCGACCCGACCCTGGCCACGATCGGTGCGCGCGTCAAGAAGCCGGCTGACGCCGTCTACGTACGCGACGCCATCCTGCAGACGGTGGCGAAGCTGCGCGACGAGCCCGTGACGGCGAGCGCCCTGGCGGACGCCAAGTCGGCCAACAAGTACGGCCTGATCCGCTCGCTGGACAATACCGAGGCGATCGCCTCGACCCTGGCCTCCTACGTGCACTTCGACCGCTCCTTCGGCACCCTGAACCGCTACTACCGCGTGGTCGACAGCCTGACCCCGGCCGACCTGCAGGAGGCGGCGCGCAAGTACCTGGTGGATGAATCGATGGTGGTCACGACCCTGTCGCACGAGGCCCTGCCGCCAGAGATCCAGACCCTGCCGAAGCTGGCCGATCTGGTCCCACAGGCCAGCGACGCGAAATTCGACGTGCTGGTGCAAAAGTCGGCCCTCCCGCAGATCCGCTTCAAGCTGCTGTTCGCAGCCGGTTCGGCCCACGACCCGAAGGGCAAGGAAGGCCTGGCGGCCTTGACGGCGGCCATGCTGGCTTCCGCCGGTTCGCGCGAGCGCAAGATCGATGAAGTCACCAAGGCCCTGTTCCCGCTGGCCGGCAGCTTCAGCGAACAGACCGACAAGGAGATGACCACCTTCACCGGCTCGACCCACAAGGACAACTGGGACCAGTACCTCGGCATCGCCCTGCCGCTGCTGGTGGACCCGGGCTTCCGCGAGGAGGACTTCCGGCGCCTGAAGGACGCCCAGAAGAACGCCCTGAACCTCGACCTGAAGGACAACAACGAGGAGGAGTTCGGCAAGGAAAGGCTGCAGGCGAACGTCTTCGCCGGTACGCCTTACGGCCATCCGGTGCTGGGCACCGCCAGGGGCATCGAGGCCATCACCCTGGACGACGTGAAGAACTTCTACCGCCAGGCCTACAGCCAGGGCGCGGTCCGCGTCGGCATCTCGGGTGAGGTCTCGGAAGCCATGGTCGCCTCGCTCAAGACGGCGTTGGCGCGCCTGCCGGCCGGCGCCGGCCTGGCAGCCACACCGGCCATCCGCGGCCGCATGCCGAACGGCCTGGACGTCGAGATCATCGAGAAGAACACCCGCGCGACCGCGATTTCCTTCGGGCTGCCGCTGGAAGTCACCCGCTCGCACCCGGACTTCCCGGCCCTGTGGATGGCCAAGACCTGGTTGGGCGAGCACCGCGCCTCGAGCGCGCGCCTGTACCAGCGCATCCGCGAAGAGCGCGGCATGAACTATGGCGACTACGCCTATATCGAGGCCTTCCCGCGCGGGATGTTCCAGTTCTTCCCCAACCCGAACCTGGGCCGCAAGGCGCAGCTGTTCGAAATCTGGATCCGCCCGGTGGCGCCGCAGAACGGCCACTTCGCGCTGCGCGCCGCCCTGTTCGAGCTGGACAAACTGATTTCGAACGGCCTGTCGCAGCAGGATTTCGAGACTACCCGCGGATACCTGATGAAGAACGTCTTCGTCATGACGGCTACCCAGGACCAGCAGCTGGGTTACGCCCTCGATTCCCAGTGGTACCGTACGCCGGAATTCACGCGCATGATGCGCGAGGGCCTGGCCAGGCTGACCGTGGCGGACGTCAACGCGGCGATCCGCAAGCACCTGTCGAGCAAGAACCTGTCGGTGGTGATCATCACCAAGGATGCGGCCGGCCTGAAGGAAAAGCTGGTGACGGATGCCTTCTCGCCGATCAGCTACGACGCGAAGAAGCCGCAGGCGCTGCTGGATGAAGACCGGCAGATCGGGTCGATGAAGCTGGGGATCCGTCCGGAGGCGGTGAAGATCACGCCGGCGGTGCAGGCGTTTGCGGACTAAGCTGCTCCCTGTGTGAGTGAAATCGGCGCCCGAGGGCGCCGATTTTCTTAGCTGGCTGTTGCGCCGGAGATCATGAGGTCATCCGATCCCATCCGTGGCGTACCGCCGACTTCATCTTGTCCCAGGTCGACTGCCCGCCGCTGCCGTAGCGGGTGTCCCAGTCGGTCCGCAGCTCGTTCTCCACCTCGCCCCACTGGCGGCCGCGGTATTTCTCGTTGCGCGCCATCTCGGAGCCGTAGGCATAGGCCGGCTTGTAGTCGTCATAGCTGCCGGCGTCGGTCGCCGTGCTGTAGGTGGCGTTCCAGTGGCTGCGGTAGGCGCGGTCGTCGTCCTCATCGTCCGTCATGCGATCCCAGCCGTGACGGACGGCGGCCTTCATCCGGTCCCAGGCGCCGATCGAGGTGTCGCCATGGGTGGCGGTGCTGATGCGCGAGTCCCAGCCCCTGCGCATGTCGCCTTCGATGTCGTCCCACGGGCGGTTGCGGTACAGCTCGCTCTTGCGCATTTCGGAGCCATAGGAATAGGCCGGCTTGACGCTATCGTAGTCGACGCCCGAACTGCTCAGGTGCTGGTCGTAGTGGCTGCGGTAATAGCTGTCATCGTCGCGGTCCGGAGTCATGCGGTCCCAGCCGCGGCGAACCGCCGCCTTCATGCGGTCCCAGGTGTCGCCGGCGGTATTGCCGCTGCGCGTGCTCCAGTCGCTGCGCAGGTCGTTTTCCACCTCGTCCCACTGGCGGCCACGGTATTTGTCGCTGCGCGCCATTTCCGACCCATAGGCGTAGGCCGGCTTGACGCGCTCATAGTCCTCGCCGCTGTAGTTGGCGAGGAAGTGGTTACGGTAGTAATCGTCATCGTCGCCGAACAAGCTGCTGCCGATATCCAGGCTGCTGCTCCCGGATGGCGAGTAGATGCGCGACTTGCCGCGCCGCGTCTCGACCTGGCGCATGCCGCCGGAAGAGGATCCGCCCATGGCGGAATCGCGCTGCATCGATGCGCCGGCGCCGCCCTGGATCGCGGAACCTTCCAGGGCGGAACCCTGCAGGGTACCGCCCTGCCCGCCCGAGCTCCGGATGCCGCGGTCGTTCTGGGTGCCCTCGAGCGACGACCCCTGTACCGAGTTTTCCTGCAGCGTCGAGCCCTGCAGCGAGGTGCCGCCGGTGGCGCTCAGGCCGCTCTGGCCCTGCGGCTCCTGGTAGGTGGTGCCCATCGGCTCGGCCTGGTGCAGCGACTGCTGCTGGAAGATCTTGCGGTCGCCCGGGTTGTCGAGCTGCTGATTGACGCCGCTGCCGGACTGCATCGACATGCCGCTGTTCTGCTGGATGCCGCCGGCGCCGCTCATGCGCACCGACTCCGAGATGCTGATGTCGCTGCCCGAGGCCTGCTCGTCGATGTCGGTCGGGCCGTAGCGCTCGACGATGTCGGCCGCGCGCTCGACCTCGGGCAGCGAGTCCGCGCGCACCGTCAGGACGTGGTGGCCGCGCGTTACCGCGCCTTCGTACCTGCTGGCGTGCTCGCTGTTGTCCGCACCGAACAGGTCGGTGAAGAAATGCTTGATCTGCGCGCCGATGCCGGTGTCGCGGTCCTCGGCCAGCGTGTCGCTGCGGCCGGTGACGCTGTCGGTCATGCCGGTCGGGTCGGAATTGGAGAGCTTGACCTCGTTGCGCGAAAAGCCCGAGGACGTCAACTCGTTCATTGCGTTCTGTGCGTCGGTCCGGTTGTCGAACACGGCTACAAGAGTATGTTGCATGGTCGTTCCTCCGTTAGGGTGAGTGGCGGAGCGCGGCGGCAGGCTGGCGAACCGTCCGGCGCCGGCCCGCTCTGGCGAAAGGGACGACGTCGCGACGGCTCTGGTGCCTACCCGCGGTGCGCTGTAGCACGGGACCAGATTACTCCAATCGCGGCAGTACGCGCGCGCGGCTGGCCGGACAATAAAAACGGCGCCCGCAGGCGCCGTTCGTGTGGTCGGAAAGCCCTGGGTCAGTAGCTGCGGCCGGTAGGCGTGTCGCCGGTCATGCGGTCCCAGCCGTGACGAACCGCGGCCTTCATCTTTTCCCAGGTCGACTGCCCGCTGCTGCCGTAGCGGGTATCCCAGTCGGAGCGCAGGTCGGACTCGACCTCGTCCCACTGGCGCCCGCTGTAGCGGCCGCTGCTGGCCATTTGCGAGCCGTAGCTGTAGGCCGGGGCGTAATCGTCGTACGATCCCCCCGTCGCACCGTAGGTGGTGTTGAAGTGGTTGCGGTAGTAGCTGTCGTCGTCGCGCAGGTCGGAGCGCGCCGTGGTTCCGTCCAGGCGCTGCACGTCGACTTCGGTGTGGCGCACGGTGTCCTGGATCTGCTGCTGGCGCTCGTTGACCTGCTTGCCGACCGTGACCTCCTCGACGATGCGTGCGGACTTCTCGACCACCGCTTCCTCGGCCGTTTCACGCATTTCGATGGTCTGCTCCTTGAAGGCGGTGGCGTCCGCCGCGCTGATCGGCTGGTCCACGGCGCGGCGCTGCACGTCCACATGTTCCTCGCGCAGGTTGACGCTCTCGTTGACCGGCGTTTCGACCACGCGCGAGTAGATGCGCACGCCGCCGCGCTGGACTTCGCGCTTGCCGACCCTGAGCTGTTCCTCGACCACCGGGATCGATTGGGTGCTGCCGGTGCGGCCGGTTTCCATCGCGGTGTCGCGCTGCAGCGAAGAGCCGGTCAGGCTGCCCTGCTTGTTGATCGAGGCCGACTGTGCCGAGGCCGAGGTCGACTGCATGCCGCTCTGGCTGCCCGACAGCAGGGCGCCGCTCGAACCCATCTTGCCGACGCTGTCCGAGTGCTCGTCGATGTCCACCGGGCCGAAGCGCTCGACGATGTCGGCGGCGCGCTCGACTTCGGGCAGCGAATCGGCAGTCAGGGTCACGACGTGCTTGCCGCTCGACACAACGCCCTCGTAGCGGCTCACCCGGCTAGTGTCGTCGTCATCGCTGAACAGGTCACTGAAGAAGTTCTTGATGCTGCTGCCGATACCGGTGTCGGAGTGCGTGGCGGTGGTCGTGGTGGTGGTGCCGGCCCCCATGCCGGTCGTGCTGTCGCCGGACATCCGTACGTCCGAACGGGAAAAGCCCGAAGCGAGCAGTTCATCCATCGCGCCTTGTGCATCTGCGCGGTTGTCGAATACAGCTACCAGAGTATGTTGCATGGTCGATCCTCCGTCATGGTGGTGAGTCAGGGTGTCGGCGGCTTGCCGGCCTCGTCGAAACGCTCGACCTCGACCTGCTCGGACTTGAGCGGGACGGTGTCCTGGTAGCGTTCTTCGTGCCGGGTGCGGGTGATGTGCAGTTCTTCCTTGATGCGCAGGCGGCGTTCGACTACCAGCACCTCTTCGAGAACCGGCACCACCAGCGTGTCGCCTTCGTAGCGGGTTGCTGGAGCCTCTTCCAGCGCGACGATCCGGTCTACCGGCACATGCCGCACATCCACCTCGTCGCGCATGAGACGCTCGTCGATGGTGACCGGCTGTTCGGTGACTGTCTTGTGAACCCGGACGCCGCGCCCGGTTTCGACGACGCGGGTACCAACGGCCAACTGCTCCTCGACCACGGGAATGCGCTGGCTTTCCTGCGGATTGCTGTCGGGGATGGTGCTGGACATTGGCGGGCTCCTCGCATCGCGGCTATCAAGGGAATCGAGCTTACTCCATGCCTGCGGGGGCCTGCGCACCCTTGACTCTTGGAATGATGAGCGCGCCGGACGCGCTGGATGCGTGCCGGCGGAGGAGACGACGAAAGGGGTTATGCGAAGGCGCTGTCACCGTAATCTATGGATGACTCTGATCGCAATGCGCAGCAATTGTTCAGCAGAAGTAATCCGTCCGCCATCAAGTGCCCAGCGCCAGCCCAGGTAATTTGGCAAATAGCGCGAGGCGACGCCGTGGAAACGGGCCAGCCATTCGCGCAAGCGCTGGTGATAGGCATTGACGTTCTGGAAATGGATGGCGCCGGCGCTGCCGCGACGGACCCGCTCGCCCGCACTCAGGCTCACTGCCTCGTGGGCGATGCCGTGTTTGCGGGAAAAAGCCCGGTAGGCGGCGTTCGCGTCGCTGACCAGCAGTACTTGCCTGTCGAGCTTGGGCAAGAGATGGCGCTCCAGCTGCGCCACCGTCAGGGCGCCGCGGCCAACGAGCGCGTCGATGGTCTGGCCGCTGCGGTCACGCGCGACCAGGATGCAGTCGAGTTCGCGTGATATCCCGCGCCTGCTGGCACGGCCGCCACGCTTGCGCGGCGCCCGCTCCAGTTTGCGCGCGCCTTTCTGAGACTCCAGCATGAACATTTCATCGGCCTCGACGACACCGCTCAAGCACTGCGGCCGGTCGTACTTGACCCGCTGCAGAAAGCGGTGACGCCAGCGAAAGGCGGTGTTGCGGTGTACCTCCACCTGCTTGGCCGCGGCGCGCACCGGTTTCGAATCGAGTACTGTGGCGAGGTAATCAAGCCATTTTTCGCGCAGCCGTAGCCGTGCCAGTGGGGTCCCGCTCAGGTCGTTGAAGGTGCGCCTGCATTCGCGGCAACGGTAGCGCTGCAGGCCGTTGGCCTGGCCATGCCGATAGTAGCGTTCGCATGCGCAGCGCGGGCATTGGCGTTTAGCCGCGCCAATCTGCCCGATCAGGGCGACTACCTGGTCGAGCCCGGCAGCCGGATGCAGCGCGGCAAGCGTTTGCAGCCGTTGTGGCTGGTTCAGGGTGGGCAGCTGTGCAAACCATTGAGTGAAGCTGGGCGCTTTCATGGCGGGTTCCTGTCGATGCGGACAGGTCTTGGACCATGGGGGAGCTCAGCAGTTCAATCCTCATCCATAGCTAACGATGACAGCGCCTAGGCGAAAGGGTTGTCGACGGTCTTGACGTCGGGCGGCGGCAGGCGGTCCGGCAGTTCGCGCGCTTCGAGCGCGGCGACGATGGCGCCCAGCTGTTCGTGCAGGCGGCGCGCGGCCGCCAGCCCGGCCTGGTCGGCGGTCAGGTCGAGATCGCCGGAGATGGTGATGCGGTCGAGCCGGTTTTCCAGCATCAGATTACCAATCTCGAGGACGTCGGCCTCGTTGGCAAAGGGTTTGAACGATTTCTTCGCGGGCATGGCGTCTCCTCGGCTGCGGGGGTAGTCAGTTGCGGCGTTTCTTCTGGCGGATCTGCGGCAGCGCCAGCATGCGCTCCTTCTGCTGCAGGCTCAGGGAGGGCAGCAGTTCGATGCCGACGATGCGCTCCAGTTCGGCGACCGGGATCACATGGATGGGCGCATCGCTCCGGTTCTCGACGAACCAGGCGGCGGCCGCCTTCTGGCGGGGACTGTACACCACCTTGTAGAGGTGGCTCGGCACGATCACGTTGCCGACCTTGCGCAGGCTGCTGCCGAGGAAGGCCGGGCCCGTGAGCACGTACAGCGAACCCTCGCGCTTCGCCATCTTGCGCACCGCGCCTTCGATCGGCGCCCAGATGTGGCGGTTGTGGTCGCGGTCCTGCGGCACCATGTTCGCCAGCGAGAAGCTCTCGCGCTGGGCGCGCCGGTCCGGCATGTCGCCGTTGGGAGCCAGGTGGCCGCGGTCGAAGCCGCTGCGCGCATAGTCGGACAGCTCGGCGCGCTGCGCACGCGGCAGGCGCGGCTCGGGATGGAAGGCATTGTCGCGGTCCAGGCCCTGGGCCGCCTCCAGCTGGGAGGGCGCCAGGTGTTCAGCCGACCACAGCGCGGTGCGGGTCACGCCCGAATGCATGACCCCGAATTCGCTGTAGCACAGCTCGCGTGTCGCGGCGGCCAGCTTCGGGTTGCGGATCTCGGGCGCGCGGCCGTCGAGGTAATGATCGGGGCAGCTCGCCGCCTGTGCGGCGCCGGCGGCCAGCAGCACGCCGGCAAGGGAGACTCGGGCAAGCCGGGCCAGGATGGAACGGAACATGGGTATACGGGGAATCAGGAAGCGTTGCTGCGCATTGTAGCCGAGCACCGTTGAGCGAGGTCAAACAATGCCTGCGTCAAGACGCGCACGATTGAAAATGTCCTTTCCGCCGAGAATGAGATACACTTGCGGCTTTCTCAACAAAAGATTCCTTTTGGGAAACTACACCCGAAGCGAATGAACCGTCCGCCGATCCCAGAGGACTTGCGCCGTTTTGTCCTGACGAGCGTACCCTCCGTGCCCTTCCTCGAAGCCTTGCTGCTGCTGCGCGCCAATCCCGGCCAGCAATGGACCAGGGAGATGCTGGCCAGCCGGCTGTACACCAGCGAGCGCACGGCCCAGGGCCTGCTCGACGAGCTGTGCCGCTCCGGCATGGCCGGTCCCTGCCCGGCGCCGCAGGAGCACTGCTACCTGTACACCCCGGCCTCCGACGAGTTAAGGGAACGCATCGACCGCCTGGCCGAGCTGTACGCACGCCACCTGGTCGACGTCACCAATCTCATCCATTCCACACTCGACCGCAAGGCGCAGCAGTTCGCCGACGCCTTCCGCCTGCGAAAGGATACCTAATGGGCGAACTCATCTATACCTTGTGCATGCTGACCTCGCTGGCCTGTACCTGGCTGCTGTTTGCCAGCTACCGGCGCACGCGTTACCGTCTCCTGTTCTGGAGCGGGCTGTGCTTTGCGGTGATGACCTTCAATAACCTGTTCCTGATTTTCGACAAGATCGTGTTCCCGAATGTCGATTTCATGCCGCTGCGGGTCATCAGCGCCCTGGTGGCCTGTCTGTTGCTGCTGTACGGCCTGATCTACGAGAAGGAGTGAGTGAGGCGATGATTCAGATGATGTATGGCGCGATCTCGATGGCTTCGCTCACGATCGCCCTGTTCTTCCTGCGCTTCTGGCGCAACACGGGCGACCGCTTCTTCCTGTATTTCGCGCTGTCTTTCTTTATCGAAGGGCTGCACCGCGTGTATTCGGCCGTCCTGAACGAAGCGGGCGAGGATTCGCCCCTGCACTACCTGATCCGGGTGCTCGCCTATGGCATGATCGTCTGGGCGATCGTCGAGAAGAACCTGCCGCGCAAGGACCGGGACGACTAGCGTGCGCCCCCGTCTTTGTACGGGGCGTAATAATGGGGCCATGAAAAACCGCCGACAGGAGGACAGCATGGCTCCACCCACCCAGCCAGACCAATCGACATCCCAGCCGCAGGCCAAGCCGATCGCCGGCGGCGGCCAGGACCAGCGGTCGGAAAACCTGCTTCCCGGCGAGGAAGGCGCGGAAGACGGCCGTTTCGACGTGGCCGAGGAAGTCAGCCTCGACCAGCATTCCGACGAAGCGCGCCGGGTCGGCCAGATGCCGGCGAACGGCATTGCCGACGCCGTGCCGGATGCGCTCAAGACCCCGGTGCCCTCGCAGGGCGTACCGGACAAAGCGTAATCCCCGAGGGCCGCCGCCGGCGGCCCTCCTCTCCCTTCAGCCTCCCATCGTCACGCCCATCTTCAGGCCTTCGATCGTGTGCGCCTGGCGGATCGGCTCCAGCTGTTCCACCACGCGGCAGGCCAGGTGCTTGCGCACGTCCTCGGGCAGGCCATCGTAATAGGCGCGCGACATCTGCAGGTCGTGCTTGATGGCGTTGGTCGCATCGGGGGCGTCGGCGCCCAGCACCAGCACCGGGCGCGACAGGTTCGAGCGGTTGGCGGTGCCGCGGTGGATGGTCAGTGCCGAACGGGCCGAGATGTCGCCCACCTTCGGCAGCTTGCGCTGGGCCAGCGCCTCGTAGCGCGGGTACAGGGCCTTGTCGGGGAACATCGGATCGCCGTCGAACAGGTCCCACTGGGTGCCCGGGGCGATCTCGAAGGGTCCCATGTCCTCGGTGACGTCGACGGTGGTGATGTTGAAGGCAAGCGAGCTGAGGCGCCGCCCCTGTACCGTTTCCGGCGGTGTGGCGAAGTCGCGGTGCCAGGGCTGGTGCATGGCGCCCGGCCCGGGCACGTCGAAGCCGACTTCGACGATGCGGTAGTCCGGCCCCAGCACCGCACTGCATACCGCCATCACCCAGGGGTGGCTGGCGATCGTCACGAAGGAGCGCAGGCGTTCCGGGTGCACCTCGACGTAATAGCGGTTGGGTCCACGATTGAGGGCGCCGCCCTCGCGCTTCAGCGCTTCCTCGAACAGCATGTCGATGTCGGCGCGCAGTTCCCCGATCAGTTCGCGGCTGTAGGCGCCGCGGCAGGCGATGATGCCGTCTCCGTACAGGCCGCGCATGATGTCGGCCACTTCGTATTCTGCGCTGCTTGCTCTGTCCATGTTCCACTCCTCCAGTCTTGCCAACGGCGTCAGGCCGTGCTCGGGAAATACTACTGGCAATTGCCGGAGCGCGGCGCAAGCCTATGGGCGTTGACAGGAAGGCATCGGGACCGTAGATTGACGCCCAGACGACAAAGGATCCGCGCATGCTTCCACACTCTGCCCGCAGGGGCCGGCCTTGACGCCGCCCGGCCACGCCAGCGTACTGTTCATCTGCGAGCGCCCGCTCCCCGATCCGGTGCTCGGACAGGTGGCGGACGAGCTGGGTGAGGCGATCGTCCATGTCCGCTCGGACGACGAGGGACTGGCACAGGCGCGCCGGCATGATTTCGCCCTGATGCTGGTCGGCTATGCCGGCGACGCGGCCGCGCTGGCCACGACCGTCCGCCAGCTCCGTGCCGCGCGCCGTTCGGCGCACACGCCGGTGGTCGTGATCGGCGCCCCCGCCCACCCTTCCTTCCCGGTCGAGCCGCTGTACGAGGCCGGCGCGGTCGCCGTGCTGACCGAGCCCTTGTCCCCGGTCATCCTGCGCGCCAAGCTGCGCTTCTACATCGACGCATTCGAGGCGGCGGCAGAGCGGCGCCGGGCCGAGGCGGCCCTGATCGAGACCGGCGCGCGCCTGGAATCGATCATCGCCGCGGCCGAACTGGGGATCTGGACCTGGGACATCGACTCCGGCCGGGTCGCCGGCGACGCCCGCATGGCGGCCTGGTTCGGCATCCCCGATGCGCTGCGCGACGACGCGCCGGTGGAGCGCTACTTCGAGGCCGTCCACCCGGACGACGCGCCTGCCGTCCAGGCCCTGCTGTCCGACGCTGCCGCCCGCGGCCTGCCCTACGACGCGACCTTCCGCATCCGGCGTGCCGGCGGCGCGTGGCGCTGGGTCATCGGGCGCGGCCACGTGGCGCGAACGGAAGACGGCGGTGCGCGGCGCATGCACGGCGTGGTCATCGACGCCTCGCGCCAGTTCGAGGCCGAGCAGCAGTTGCGCCTCAGCGAAGAACGCTACCGCACCCTGTTCGATTCGATCGACCAGGGCGTGTGCGTCATCGAAATGATGTATGACAATACCGGGCAAGCCTGCGACTACCGCTTCCTGGAAACCAATCCGGCCTTCGTCAAGCAGACCGGCCTCGCCGATGCGGTCGGCCGCACCATGCGCCAGCTGGCCCCGGGCCACGAACGCCACTGGTTCGAGATCTACGGCCGCGTGGCCGCCACCGGCGAACCGGTGCGCTTCATGAACGAGGCGCGCCAGTTGGGCCGCTGGTATGACGTCTATGCCGCACGCATCGGGCTGCCGGAGCAGCACCGGGTCGCGATCGCCTTCAACGACATCACCGAGCGCCGCAACAGCGAGGAGGCGCTGCGCAAGATGGCGGCCGACCTCGAGGAAGCGAACCGGATCAAGACCGAATTCCTGGCCACCCTCGCCCACGAGCTGCGCAATCCGCTGGCGCCGCTGCGCAGCGGCCTGCAGTTCATCCGGCGCGAGCCGGGCGATCCTGCCGCCGTGGCCCGCATCCACGAGATCATGGAACGCCAGCTCGGCCAGCTGGTTCACCTGGTGGACGACCTGCTGGACGTGGCCCGCATCACGCGCGGGCAGATCGTCCTCAAGCGCGAGCGGATCGACCTGGCAGACGTGCTCGCCGCCGCGGTCGAGACCAGCATGCCGCTGATCGAGGCGGCGCGCCACCACCTCGACTTGCGCCTGCCCGAGGACGCTCTGACGCTGGATGCCGACGCTACCCGGCTGACCCAGGTGGTGTCGAACCTGCTCAACAACGCGGCGCGCTATACGCCGCGCGGCGGCAGCATCGTGCTGGCCGCGGAACGCGACGGCGACGAGGCCGTGATCGCGGTGTCCGACAACGGTATCGGCATCGATCCGGCGCGCCTGGACGACGTCTTCAAGATGTTTACCCAGATCGGCGAAGGCCGGCGCCATGCGGCCGGTGGGCTGGGGATCGGGCTGTCGCTGGTGCGCAGCCTGGTGGAGCTGCACGGTGGCAGCGTACGTGCGGCGAGCGCCGGCACCAACGCCGGCAGCGTGTTCACGGTACGCCTGCCGCTGGGGACCCCGGCAGCGGCGGCAGCGCCGGAGAGCGGAACGGCCGGCGCGGCGCCTGCTGCTTCCCCACAGCGCGAGGCCCGGCGCGTGCTGGTGGTGGACGACAACCGCGACGCCGCCGAGACCCTGGCGGCGGTGCTGGGCCAGCTCGGCCACCAGGCGCTGGTGGCGAACGACGGCCACCAGGCACTGCGCATGATGGCGGGTTTCCAGCCGCAGGTGGTGTTCCTCGACCTGGGCATGCCGGGCATGTCGGGCTACGAGGTGGCCGAGGCGGTCCGGCGCGATCCCCGCAACGCGGAAGTGCGCCTGGTGGCCCTGACCGGCTGGGGCGGCGAGGCCGACCGCGAACGCAGCGCGCGCGCCGGCTTCGACCGGCACCTGACCAAGCCGGCAACCACGGCCGCCATCGAGGAAGTGCTTTCCTGAGCGTTCACCAGTCGATCGAGAGCAGCACCTCGCCCATGCGCGGCCAGCACAGGCCGGCCACGTCGGTGCGCGCGGCCCAGCGGTAGCCATCCATCTCGGGCGTCGGCACGCCGGTCACATGGTGCGGGAACGTGGTGCTGCAGTGCAGGTGGGCCAGGCTGTCGAGGCCGGGCCCCGGCTCCGCCATGAACAGGTGCAGGCGCTTGTCGCGCCGGTAGCCGAACGGCCCGAGCTCGCGGAAGCTGGCGGCCTCGAACACCAGCCCGGTTTCTTCGCGCAATTCGCGCATGGCCGCTTCCAGCTCGGTCTCGCCGGGGTCCCGCATGCCTTTCGGAATGTCCCATTTCGGGGTGTGGGTAACGTGGCACAGCAGCAGCTCACGCCGCGGATTGACCACCAGGGTGCCGCACGAGACGCTGTGTTTTGCCATAGCTTATTGGGTGCCTTCCCGCCGATGCGCTTGTCGTCGGACCACTGTATCGGCGAGCCCGAGGGCCTGTCAATTGTGCGCGCCGCAAGCCGCACGCACCGCACACTGTCGCCTCTTGCGGTATGCGCGATGGAGATGTGGATGGAATTTTTGTTGAACAACAATGACTTGGAAAACTGGAGCATGGCAATCGGCGTCTGCCTCGGCGCGACCGCCGCCATGGTCTTCCTGCGCATGATCTTCCTGCGCCGGCTGGGCGATTTGTCGCTGCGCACGGTGACGCGGATCGACGACCTGGTCGTCAAGATGCTGAACCGCACCTACCTGGTGCTGCTGCTGGCGATCGGCGTCTACCTCGGCAGTATCTTCCTGGTGATGCCGGACAGCTGGCGCCTGGTGGTGTCGCGGGTCGCGGTGGCGTCCCTGATCCTCCAGCTCGGGATCTGGGGCGACACCGCCCTGCGCGGCTGGCGCAGCCAGCTGCTCGCCCAGCCGGGCGACGGCGCGCGCAAGGCCTCGAGCACGATCCTGTTCTTCATGCTGCGCCTGGTGGTCTGGACGGTCGCCTTCCTGATGATGCTGGATAACTTCGGCTTCAACATCACCACCCTGGTGGCCAGCCTGGGGATCGGCGGCATCGCGGTCGCGCTGGCGACCCAGAACATCCTCGGCGACCTGTTCGCCTCCTTGTCGATCATGCTCGACAAGCCCTTCGAGGTCGGCGACTTCATCATCGTCGGCGATGCGCTCGGCGCGGTCGAGTACATCGGCCTGAAGACCACGCGCCTGCGCGGCCTGGGCGGCGAGCAGATCGTGTTCTCCAACGGCGAACTGCTCAGGAGCCGGATCCACAACCACAAGCGCATGCAGTCGCGCCGGGTCGCCTTCATTCTGCGGATCGCCTACGGCACCAGCGAAGCGCAGGTAACGGCGATTCCGGCGATGATCCGCGACATCGTCGGCAGCCGCAGCGACGTCGACTTCGAGCGCGCCCACTTCTTCCGCTACGGCGACTGGTCGCTCGACTTCGAGGTGGTCTACCACTTCAAGAGCCCGGACTACATCCTGCACATGGATGCGCAGCAGGACATCCTGCTCCAGGTCTACCGGGCCTTCCAGCGCGAAGGCATCCAGTTCGCCCACCCGCTGTCGGTGGTGCGGGTCGCCGGTGCCCACGATCCGGTCGGAGGCTGGCCGCCAGCCGGCGCATCCCCGGCCGAACTGATGAAGCACTGACCCGATGACGCTGCCGTATGCGCCGGAGCGGTCCTACACCGATGGGCCGGGCAGTCCTATTCCGTAGCCGAGGCCGGCGGCCTAAGATGGAATCACCTCTTCCGGCAAGCGCCCCGCAGGACGCGGGGCCCGGGCCGAAGGGATTCCGACTCACCCTGTCATCGATAAAGGAGATCATCATGGCATCGAACAACCAGGGCAACAGCAAGCGCGGATTCGCGTCGATGGACCAGCAGAAGCAGCGCGAGATCGCGTCGAGCGGCGGCCGCGCGTCTGGCGGCGGCAACCGTGGCAACTCGCAGAGCGGCAGCGGCGGCAACAGCCAAAGCGGCGGCAACAGCGGCAACCGCGGTTTCGCCTCGATGGATCCGCAGCGCCAGCGCGAGATCGCCTCGCAAGGCGGCCGCGCCGCACATGCCTCGGGCAATGCCCACGAGTTCAGCTCCGAAGAGGCGCGCGAGGCCGGCCGCATGAGCCACAAGAATGACGGCAACCAGCAGAGCGGCAATCGCGGCAACGGCGGCGGCAACGGCGGCGGACGCGGCGGCAACCGCTAAGCGCATGCACTGATCCTCACACGATCGCGACAGCCGGCGGGACGTCCCGCCGGCTTTTTTGCGTCTCCATTCGTAATGGGCCCGAAAAAGAACACGGCGGCGGTATCCCGAAGGATCCGCCGCCGTGCCGTCGCCAGCCAGCGCTTCCGGTTACCCGGGGCGCTGGCCGCTTACCCTGTCAGGCGGTCTTCGCCACCGGCACCTGATTGGCCTTCACCGGCACGGCCTTGGCCTCCGGCGTTGCCGACAGGCGCGCGTGGCGGCCCGGGACGGCGCTCTCGATCAGTTCGTGCATGCGCGATGCGGTCAGGTCCCATGAGGTGTTGGCGACGACCTCGCGCATGCGCTTGCCCATGGCCTGGCGTTCGCTCTCGCTCATGGCCAGCTGGCGTTCGCAGGCGGCGATGAACTGTTCCGGGGTCTCGGCAATGGCGACCACGTCGCCATACGGCACCTTGACGTCGGTGATCGGGGTCGACACGGCCGGCAGTTCCGCTGCCATGTACTCGAGCACCTTGGTCGGGCTGATGAACTTGGTCGAGTCGTTGATCGCGAACGGCAGCAGGCAGACGTCCCAGCCGGCCAGGAACTTCGGCAGCTGGTCGTAGGTGCGCTGGCCCATGTAGTGGACGTTCGGCTGCTTCGGCAGCGTGGCCGGGTCGATCTTGACCACCGGGCCGACCATCACGATCTGCCATTCAGGATGGGCGTCCGCCATCTTCGACACCAGTTCCACGTCCAGGCGCTCGTCGATCACGCCGTAGAAGCCGAGGCGCGGGTGCGGGATGTGGGCCTGGTCCGGGTGCGAGATCGCGCGGTCCTGGGCCTGGCGGAAGTGCTTGGCGTCGACGCTGCTCGAGAAGCAGTGGGCGTTGGCGTGGCGGTCGCGTTTCGACTGGTACAGGCTGGGACCGCCGGTGAAGACGACGTCCGCCATGTTGAGCAGCGCACTTTCACGCTGCAGCAGCTGTTTCGGCGCGTTCTTGAACATCGCCAGCTCGTCCATGCAGTCATACACGATCTTGGACGGGTTCAGGCCTTGCAGCAGCGGCAGGGCCATCGGGGTGTAGAACCAGACCACCGGCTGCGTACCTTCCGGCACGAGGTCGGCCAGCAGGGTCTGCAGGGTCGGGATCTGGTCGTCATGGAAGCCTGGTGCATGGATCGCGGTATGCGGCTGGCAAACCGTGATGTTCGGCGCTACCGCCGTCTTCTTCAGGTATGCCTGCCCTTCGCTGTACACCGGTTCCTCGACAAACACGATATCGTAGTGTTCCGCCAGACGGGTCATCAGGTGCTGTGGACGCTGGAAGACAAAGTCCCAGCGAAGATGGCAAAACACGATCAAGGTCGGCATATTCAGTTCCTTTCGCCTTCGTGGCGCTATTTTGTTGGTAAAGCCTGGCGGTTCTTCTCTCTGTGCCAGTCCCCGGCAGCACGCAACGCGGCACCGGACCCCGGAATCGTAACATGCAAAATTTCCAATATTTTCATTTATGCATTGCAACATTTCTAATTAGAAATATTGCAAGCAGATGTTACAAAGACGGTTCATAGGGGAGACCCTACGGCCGAGCGCACTCATGTAGGGCGCCTCCTACATCCAGACAGGAAAATCCACTACGAACTGCCGCCGCACTTTTAACCGTACACGGGCGTGCACGACGCTGCCAAGCCTGCCTTTTGCCGTTTTTCATTCGGGAAAAGCTGGTCCGTACGGCCTCCGGCAGACGCGAATCGCCTTGTCGCCTAGCAGAAACGCGGCTGCTGCGGGTGCCGCCAATACCTTGATCTGGGCCTGATTCAGCCCGGCTGATAGGGCTCGGCACCCTCGGCGTGCCCGTCCTCGCTGAAGCCGGTCGCCACCGATACACCCTCCAGGCCGAGCGACAGCAGGGCATCGCACAGGTTGTCGATCTCGGCGCCGAGGTCGGCAGCCAGGTCGACCGGGGCCTCGACGCTGCCCCAGGGCGTGCCGCCGTCCAGGGCGTACAGGTTGATGCGCAGGATGATGTGTTCGCCCGCGTCGAGCGGCGCGACCGCGGCGTGCACCTGGTCGGCTTCGAGGTCCTTGGCGGCCAGCGTCCGCGCCACCTCGGACAGGATGCCGAGGGTGCTCAGCTCGGCGACGCCCTGCTCCTTGGCGCCGTAGAACAGGTCCTGGTAGAGGAAGTCGACGTGGATGCCTTCGGGATCGGCCGCCAGCAGGCGCCGTACCAGCAGCGCCACCTGGAAGGTCCAGGCACGGTAGCGCTCCTCGCGCGCGGCATACCAGGCGTCGGCGCCCTCTTCGTCCGCCGGCACCGCATAGAAGGGATCGTCGAGACGCTTGAGCGAGAAGCCGAGCAGGAAGCGCAGTTCCAGCGCCGACTCGTCCGGCGCGAAGCGCTCGCCGCTCCAGCCGCGGATGCTGGCCTCGATGGTCGGCGCCGGCTGCAGCTTCTTCTCGAGCAGCGACGCGGCGGCCTCGCGCAGCATCTCCTGCAGCCTGGAAAAGGTAATGTGGTCGATCTCGGCCAGGTCGTAGGCATGCTGGACCAGCACCAGCTTCGCGCCGGCGCTCTCGAGCGCGGCCGGCTGGAAACTGGCGGCCAGCGCCTCGAAGGCCTCGGCATCCTGGAAAGCTTCCACGGCCTGCAGGCCGCCGCGGCTGCGCACGAACAGCGGGATCAGGAAGGCGTCGATCTCGTATTCGCCATCGTCGCGGCGCAGGCGCAGGTTGGCGGCTTCTTCCTCGATGCGGCCGCGCAGCAGGCGGCAGGCCTCCGGGTCGGTATAGCGCGCCACCTCGATGGCCTCGTACAGCGCTTCGTCGCGCTTCTTGCGCAGCAGCTTGCGCACCGCGCCCAGCAGCTCTTCCTCGCGCTCGTCGGCGCTGCCGAAGCCCGGTGCTTCCTCGCGCTCGGCGATGGCCAGGGCCAGGTCGGCCAGTTCCTGGGCCATGGCACTGTTGTCGGGCTCGCGCGGATTGTTGGAGGTACGGGGCAGCGGACGCTTATTCTTCGGCATGACGATGGGTCGATATTAATGTTGGAGTTGCCATGTTAGCGCATTGGCACGGCGGCGCGTGGCCCGGATGCGCCGGGATGGTATGCTTCAGCCAAAACAACCAAGGAGCGCAGCGATGCTCGACCGATTCTTCAAACTCACCCAAAGCGGTACCGACGTCCGTACCGAACTGCTGGCCGGCCTGACCACCTTCCTGACGATGGTCTACATCATCTTCGTCAACCCGTCGATCCTGGGCGACGCCGGCATGCCGAAGGATTCCGTATTCGTCGCCACCTGCCTGGTGGCCGCCCTCGGCACGGCGGTCATGGGCCTGTATGCGAACTATCCGATCGCGATGGCGCCCGGGATGGGACTGAACGCCTATTTCGCCTATGCGGTCGTGCTGGGCATGGGGATCGCCTGGCCGGCGGCGCTGGGCGCGGTGTTCATCTCGGGCTGCCTGTTCATCCTGGTGTCGGTGCTGGGCCTGCGCGGCATGATCGTCAACGGCATCCCGACCTCGATGCGGGTCGCGATCACGGTGGGCCTGGGCATGTTCCTGGCCCTGATCGCGCTGAAGAACGCCGGCATCGTGGTCGCCAACGAGCCGACCCTGGTCAAGGCCGGCGACCTGCACAAGCCGCAAGCCATCATGGCCGTGGTCGGTTTCTTCGCCATCGTCGCGCTCGACCGCCTGCGGGTGCGGGGCGCGATCCTGATCGGCATCGTGCTGGTGACGGTGCTGTCCTTCTTCTTCGGCGGGAACACGTACAACGGGATATTCTCGGCGCCGCCCTCGATCGAGCCGACCCTGTTCAAGCTCGACATCGCAGGCGCCCTCTCCGCCGGCATCCTGAACATCGTGCTGGTGTTCTTCCTGGTCGAACTGTTCGACGCCACCGGCACCCTGATGGGCGTGGCGCGCCGCGCCGGCCTGCTGGTCGAGGGCAAGATGGACCGCCTCAACAAGGCCCTGCTGGCCGACAGCGGCGCCATCGTCGCCGGCAGCCTGCTGGGCACCTCGAGCACTACCGCCTACCTGGAAAGCGCTTCCGGCGTGCAGGCGGGCGGGCGCACCGGCCTGACGGCGCTGACGGTGGCGCTGCTGTTCCTGGCCTGCCTGTTCATCGCGCCGCTGGCCGCGGTGGTCCCGCCCTACGCCACCGCACCTGCCCTGCTGTTCGTGGCCTGCCTGATGCTGTCCGACCTGGGCGAGGTCGAATGGGGCGATTCCACCGAAAGCATCCCGGCTGCGGTCACGGCGCTGACCATGCCCTTCACCTTCTCGATTGCCGAAGGCATCGCTTTCGGCTTCATCACCTACGCCGTGCTCAAGCTGCTCACCGGCCGCGCACGTGAAGTGGCGCCGGTGGTGTGGGTGATCGCCGCCCTGTTCACCTTCAAGATCGTCTGGGTCGGCACCTGACGCTCTTAGTCGAGGATGACCGAGCCGTCGCTGTCGCGCCGTACCCGCGTAATGCCCGGCTCCTCCGCTTCCAGGCGGCGCGCCTCGCGCTCCTGCGGGCTCAGTCCGGCCTGTTCCCCCTCGCCGGCGGCGCTGCGCGCCGCCAGCAGCTCGTCGCGCCGGGCGAAGGCCTGGGCGAACACCTTTTCCAGCTCCTTCGCTTCCCAGGGCTTGGCGACATAGCGGTACACCTCGGCGCGGTTGATCGCATCCATCACTTCGACGACATCGTTCGAGGCCGACAGCACCAGGCGCACGGCGTCCGGCTGCACGGCCTTGAATACCTGCAGGAAATCGCCGCCGCTCAGGCCGGGCATGCGGTAGTCGGACATCACCACGTCGAACTCGGCCTCGTCGCAGCGCAACAGCGCCTGCTCCGGGTCCTGGCAGGTCTCGATCGCCACTGCGCTTTCGGGCAGGAAGCGGCGCAGGGCGCGCTGCAGGGCGCTCAGGACGTTCGGTTCGTCGTCGACCAGCAGGACGCGTCTCATGTCGCTTCTCCTTCCATTCTTACATGCACGGTGAAACTCTCCCTGCCGGATTTCTCGAAATCGGCGATCTGCCCGATCAGGCGCTCGGTCAGCACGTGGTCGGCCGACAGCAGCAACTGGCCGTCGCGCGTGATCAGGTCGCGCGTCGTGCGCATGCCCGGACGCAGCGCCGACACCGGCAGCGCCCGGTCGGGCGGCGCTTCCGGCGCCGGGCTGCGGCCCGTGGTCACTTCGATGAACGCAGCCACCACCGCCGGATCATAGCGCGTGCCGCGCCGGTCCAGTATCAGCGCCGCCGCCTGTTCGCGCGAGAGCTTGTTGCGCGCGAGAATACCGAGCTGCAGGTTGTCGTAGTCGCTCGCCACCGCCAGGATGCGCGCGCCCAGCGGGATGTTGAGCCCCGCCAGCCGGTCCGGATAGCCTTCGCCGTCGAAGCGCTCCTGGTGCGAACGGACCAGCGCGGCCGCCTCCGCCAGGTCTTCCAGCGGCATCAAGAGCTGCTGGCCGCGCATCGGATACTGCCGGTACTGGTTGACCTGCTCGCCGTTCATCATCGACACCGGCAGTTCGAGCAAGGTGTCGGGAAAGCCGATCTTGCCGATTTCGTGCAGCAGCCCGGCCACGAACACCTGCTGGGTCTCGTGCGCGATCATACCCATGCGCTGGCCGATGCGGCGCGCCAGATCGGCCACCCGGCGCGAGTGGCCGGCCAGCCTGGCGTCGCGCAGCTCGATCATCCCGGTGAACACCCGGATCGAGGTCAGGAAACTGCGCTTGAGCTTTTCGTGCGAGGCCAGCAATTCGTCGTGGGCCGTCTTCAGCTGGGCGGTGCGGCGCGCCACCTGGGCCTCCAGCCCCTGGTTCAGCTCGCGCAACTGCTGGTTCTGGTCTTGCGTCAGCGCTTCCAGGCGCCGCTTCTCCTGTTCCAGCGCGCGGCGCTCGAAGGCATGGCGAACCACCAGCAGGATATCGTTGTCGTCCCAGGGCTTGGTGATGTACCGATAGATCTGGCCGCGGTTGACGGCGCCCATGATCTGGGCCACGTCGGCGTGGCCCGTCAGCAGCATGCGCAGCACGTCCGGATGGGCTGTGCGCGCGCGCTCCAGGAACTCGGCCCCGTCCATTTCCGGCATGCGCATGTCCGAGATCACCAGATCGACCGCGCGTTCCTCCATCATGGCCAGCCCCTCGCGCGCACTGCCGGCGCACAGGATCTCGTAGCCCTGGGAGCGGAACAGGCGGCGCAGCGCGGACAGGATGTGCGGCTCGTCGTCCACGCACAGGATCACCCCCTGCCCGCTCACCGCGACTGCTCCTGGCCGGGCGAAGGCAGGTGGCGCACCGGCAGCGTGATGCGGAAGCTGGTGCCCTGGCCCGGCTCGCTCCGGACCGTGATGTGGCCGTTATGCTTCTGGATGATGCCGTACGAGAGCGACAGCCCGAGGCCGGTACCGCTGCCGATCGGCTTGGTGGTGAAGAAGGGATCGAAGATCCGCGGCAGGTGCTCCTTCCCGATGCCGCTGCCGTTGTCGGTGATCTCGACCCAGACGCTGCCGCCGGCGCTGCCTGTGCTGCCTGTGCGGATCGTGATCCGCCCGCGCGCCGGCCCGATGGCATGGGCGCCATTGACGATGATGTTCATGAACACCTGGTTCAGCTGCGACGGCAGGCATTCGATCTCCGGGATGTCGCCGTACTCGCGCACCACGTCGGCCTTGTACTTCACCTCGTTGCTGACGATGTTCAGGGTCGAGTCGATCCCGGCGTGGAGGTCGGCCCACTGCCATTCCTGGTTGGCGTCCACCCGTGAGAAATCCTTCAGGTCCTGCACGATCTTGCGCACCCGGGTGATGCCTTCGCGCGACTCGGACATCAGTACCGGGATGTCCTCGATCAGGTAGTCGAGGTCGATCCCGGCGCGCATCTGGCGCAGCCGCGCCAGCACTTCCGGCGACCCGATGTTCGCCTCGGCTTCTTCATAGGCCTTGAACATGTCGAGCATGCGCGCGATGTAGGTGCCGAGGGTCTCGAAATTCGAGAACACGTAGCCGATCGGATTGTTGATCTCGTGGGCGACGCCGGCCGCGAGCTGGCCGATCGAGGCCAGCTTCTCCGATTGCACCAGCTGCTCCTGGGCCTTGGACAGGCGCGCGTTCAGTTCGGTCAGCTCGGCGTTCCTGCGCATCAGTTCGGACTCGGCCGCTTCGCGCTTGCGAATGTCCTCTTCGAGGCGCTGCATCGCCAGTTCCAGCTGCTCGGTCGCGCTGGCTGCCGCTTCAACCGGCGCCGCCTCGGGCTGCCGGCTCGCGTGGGTGCTCATGTCCTATTCCTTTCAGGGTCTGGATGCCAGGATCTGGCAGGTGTCTTCGAATTGCGCCTCGGTCTGCGCGAACACGGCCCGCAGGGCGGGCGGCGTGAGGTGCAGGCTGTCCCATGCACCCTGCACCAGGGCGGGCACCAGCTCGTCCTCGTCCCCGGCCAGGTCGAGGCCATGCGAGATCACGTTGGCCACGTGCACCACGGCAGGCAGGTCGCCATAGTCCTGCTGCAACGGATGATGATGATTTGCAATGGTACGGCAAATCATCTCGGGTATGCGCCAGTGCTGGGCCAGGGCCCGGCCCACCTGGGCATGGTCGATGCCCAGCACGGCGCGCTCGGCCTCGAGCAGCCCGCAGTCGCGCAGGCTGCGCTGTGCCAGCACCTCCGCGTAGTGCTCGGGAAAGCGGGTCACCAGCACCAGGCGCCCAAGGTCGTGCAACAGCCCGGCCACGAAGCTCAGCTCGGGATTGCAGCGGGCATGGCGCGCGAGCGCACGCGCGCACAAGGCGGTGGCGATCGCATGGCGCCAGAAGCCGTCGAAATCGAAGCCCTGCGCCCGTCCTTCCTGGAAACCGCCGATCACCCCGGCCCCCACCACCAGCGAGCGAACGCTGTCGAAGCCGAGCACTGCGATCGCCTGGCTGATGGTGCGCACGCGCGACTGGAGGCCGTAGAATGACGAGTTGGCCAGGCGCAAGGTCTTGGCCGCGAGTGCCTGGTCGTTCGAGACCTTGGCCGCAAGCTCCCCGAGTTCGACCTCGGGATCGTCGAAACTGGCCAGCAGCTCGGTGACCACGAGCGGCAATGCAGGCAGGTCCTGCAGCCGCGCAAGCGCCTGCTCGAGCGTGATCTGGTGCGCGCTCACCGCGCCTCCATCCGGTAGTCCTGCAGGCAGGCCCGCAGCTCGGCGTCCACACCTTGGGCGCCGTGGCGGAACAGGTGCGCCAGGCGGGCGGCGGCACGTTCGCGCCGCGCACCGGACCGGTCCGGACCATCCGGCTCTCCGGCGACCCGGACCCGTGCGACGCCGCGCCGCGCGAGCGCCGCCAGCAGGCCGTCGGTCAGCACGCTGTCGCGGTGCAGCAGCACCGTGCCAGCCTGGTCGAGCAGGTCGCAGGCGAGCGTCATGCCCACCGTCGCCTCGTCCAGCATGACTTCCCTTGAAGCCTCATTCATCTTGCTCTCCTGAGCGGATCGGGGAAAAGGACAGCAGGGTCCCGCGCGAGCGGGTCCCACGGCCCATGTTGTGGGCCACCACCTCGTAGGTCCGCCCGCCCATCTCGGTCGACAGCGATGCGCCGCCATCCAGGCCCTCGAGGTCCAGCAACAATCCTGGCATCACTTCGGCGGCCGAGCTTCCCAGCAGTGTACCGCTGTCGCCGAACAGGCGGCGTGCGGCCACGTTGGCGTAGGCGACCTGGCGGTCTTCGTCGAGCGCGAGAATCGGCAGGGGCACCCGCTGCAGCGCTTCGCGCACGATGTCGAGCGAAATGCTGTCGCGCCGGATCTGTTCGCGCTGCTGTTCCAGCACGTCCTCCAGCTGGCGGTTGGCCGCGGCCAGCTCGTGGTTGGCGGTGCGCAGCTCCAGTCCGAGGCGCCGGTTCTCGTCCACCATCTCCTTGTTGCGGAACGCTTCCTCGATATGTGCGCGCAGCTGGGTGTCGTCCCAGGGCTTGGTGAGGAACTTGTAGATCGCGCCTTCGTTGACCGCATCGGTCACCGACTGCAGCTCGGTGAAGCCGGACAGCACCATGCGCACCGTGTCCGGGTGCGACTGCTTCACCACGCGCAGGAACTCGACGCCGGTCATGCCGGGCATGCGCTGGTCCGATACGATCACGTCGACCGCCTCGCGCTCGAGGATCGCCAGCCCTTCCTGGCCGCCGGATGCGGTCAGGATGCGGCAGCCCATGCCGCGCATCTGGCGCTTGAGCGCGGCAAGGATGTTGGGCTCGTCGTCCACCAGCAACAAGGTACGTTCGCGCTTGTGCAGGCGCAGCAGGCGCGCAGGCAGGCCGGCGTTCCCCGCCAGCAGCGCACCCGCCGCTTCCGGCGTCAGCGGCGGCGCGAGCAGTTCGCCTTCGACCTCGTCGCACATATTGCGGGAAAGGAATTCGCACTGAGCCTCGGTGTCGACTCCGCCCGCCAGGACCCGGATGCCAAGGCTGTGCGCCATCGACACGATCGCGTCGGTGATGGCCTCGGCGCCGCGGTGACCCGGCAAGTCGCGGATCAGGGAGCGGTCGATCTGCAGGACGTCGATCGGCAGGCGGCGCAGCTCGGCAAGGGTGACCTGGCCGGTTCCGAAGCGGTCGATCGCCAGCCGCACACCGAGGGCGCGCAGGCCGTTCAGCACCGGCAGGACCTGGACATCCTCGCCCGCCACCGCGCTCTCGGCCAGCTCCAGGCGCAGGCAGTGGGGCGGCAATCCGGTCTCCGCCAGCACCTGCCCGACCTTCCCGGGCAGGCCGGTTTCCTTCATCTGGCGCCGGCCCAGGCCGAGCGCCAGGGCAAGGTCGCCGCACCCGCCGTCGCGCCAGGCGCGGACCTGGCGGCAGGCCTGCTCCAGCAGCCAGGCGCCGAGCACGGCGCCGGTCCCGCTTTCTTCCGCCACCGGCAGGAAGCGTTCCGGAGGCAGCAGGCCCAGGACCGGATGCTGCCAGCGCAGCCGGGCCTGGACCCCGGCGACCCGGCCGCTGCTCAGGTCTGCCCAGGGCTGGTAGACGATCTGGAACTGGCCGGCGGCCAGGGCTCCGCCGAGGGCGCGTTCCAGTTCCAGGCGCTCGTGCGCCTGCTGGTGCATCTCCGGAAGGAAGTACTGGAACTGGTGCGGACCACGCTGCTTGGCCGCATACATCGCCCGGTCGGCGCAGTCGATCAGCACGTCGGGGTCGGTGCCGTCGGCCGGGAAATTGGCGATGCCGGCACTGCAGCCGACCTCGAATTCCTGGCCGTCGATCGCGACCGGCTCGGCGACGGCGCCCATGATGCGCTCGATGGCGGCCCCGCTGAGCGGCCCGCCGGCGCGCTCCGGCAGGACCAGCACGAACTCGTCGCCGCCGAGGCGTGCCACCATGTCCCCGATGCGCACCGCCTGGCTCAGGCGGTCGGCGATGGTGCTCAGGAAGATGTTGCCCGCCTTATGACCCAGGCTGTCGTTGATGAACTTGAAGCGGTCGAGGTCGAGGAACAGCACCGACACCGCCTGCCCGGCACGTCCGGCGGCGGCGATTTCCTCCTGCAGGCGGCGCCGCAGCAGCTTGCGGTTTGCCAGTCCGGTCAGGGCATCGTGGGTTGCCTGGTATTCGAGTTCGCCGGCGTAGCGGCGCTTCTCGGTAATATCGTGCTGGACCACGACGAAATGACGCACTTCCCCATCCGGCCCGGCACATGGGGCGATATACATTTCGCACCAGAGTTCGGTCCCGTCCTTGCGCTCGGTGCGCAGCAGGACGTCGCCGCCGCGCCGCTCGCGCGCCATGGACATGATGTCGCGCACGCCGCTCCGCGCCAAGCCCTTGCCGAGCATGCGGATGCAGCCCTGGCCGATCACCTCGGCGGCGCGGTAGCCGTTCAGGCGTTCGAAGGCGGGATTGACATATTCGACCGGATAATCCGGTCCTTCCGCACTGGCGATGATGATGCTGTTGACGCAGGCCTCGATCGCCTGCTGGCGCAGCTGCAGGCTGGCGCTGGCCCGGGTCAGCTCGGCGGTGCGCTGGTCGACCATTGCATGCACCCTGCGCGCACGCGTGGCCAGCACGCCGGCAAAGGCGGCCGCGCCCAGGCTGAGCAAAAGCCCGCCGGCGAGCGTCAGCAGTGAACCAAGATGATCGCGCAGCAACGCGGGCGCCGGCGGGCTCACCACCAGATGCAAGGGCTGGCCGGCAACCTTGATGGTGCGCGCCACCGATTGCGGCCGATCCCCGTCGAAGATCAGGGCGCCGCGCGGCGCGGTGGGACTTTCTTTCAGGTAAACCAGATGGCGCGGGTCGGGCCCGGCTGCCGCATACAGCCGGACCGACCCGACCGGGCGCTGCCCTGGGGGCTGTGCGCCGAGGGTGCGCTGCACCAGCGCATGGCTGCTGAAGATGGCCGTGGTATAGCCGGCGACGCGGTCGCACTGGTTTCCACCCGGCGCTACCACGGTCCCGTCCCGGTACACCGGCATCATGATGACGAAACCCGGCTGCTGCCGGTTGCCGAAGAAGAGATTGAACTCCCCGGTCATGGCGGCCTCTCCGCTCCGGCAGGCGCGCCGCATCGCGGCTTCCTGTTCCGGCCGGGCGCCCGCATCCAGGCCGAGCGCGCCCTCATGGCCTTCCTGCGGGGCCAGGTAGTCGACCACCCGGTAGCTGGGCCGGCGGGCAGCCGGAACCAGCCGGCCGTCAACCAGTTCGCGCACGGCGAAGCCGGGAAGCTCGCGGCGGCGCGCGGCCTCGAACTGCGCACGCTCGGCGTCGGGCACCAGTGCCTGCCAGCCGATCACCTCGACCTGCGAATGGCGTTCGAGCATCGGCCGCGTGAACGCGGCGAACTGTGCGCGCGAAACCGGCTGCATGGTCGTGAACAGGCGCGTGACCGTGCCGAGCACGTCCACCGTGGCTTCGAGCCCCTCGCGCAGGAGCGCGATGCGCTGGTTGGCCGCCTCCTTGAATTCGGCGCGCTGGCGACCCTCCTCGACTTCATGCACCGCGCCGTAGACCAGCGCCGTGAGGACCAGGCCGCAGGCGAAGGTCAGCGCGGGCGGCAACCAGGAATGCCGGCGCGTCATCATGCCTGCCCGGCGCCGCGCGACGCCGTCCGTTTGCCCTCATATTCGGCGAATGCCTCGCGCAGCGCCGCGTCGAGCTCCTCGTCGATCCAGGGCTTGGTCAGGAACTTGAAGATGGCCCCGTGGTTGACCGCGTCCGTCACCGATTGCAGGTCGGTGTAGCCCGACAGCACCATGCGTGTCACCTCCGGGTACATATGGCGGACCCGGGACAGGAAGGTGGCGCCGTCCATGCCGGCCATGCGCTGGTCGCACAGGACCACGCCGATCTCGGTCGTCGCCATGATCTCGAAGGCTTCCTCGGCGTTCGCCGCGGACAGGACCACATAGCCCTTGTGGCGCAGCGCCCGCCGCACCGCCGTCAGCAGGTTCACCTCGTCGTCCACGTACAGCAGGGTGCGGGCATAGGGTGTGCGCGCCAGCAGGTCGAGGCTCAGCGAGACTTCGTCGCGCAGCAGCTGCTCGCAGATCTCGGCCGGCACCGGACGGCTGAAGAAGAAGCCCTGGATCTCGTCGCAGCCGTGGTCGGCCAGCAGCGCCAGCTGGCCCTGGCTTTCGACGCCCTCGGCGATCACGGTCAGGCGCAGCCCGTGCGCCATCGCGATCACCGCGCGCGAGATCGACAGGTCGTCGGGATCGGAGACGATGTCGCGCACGAAGGACTGGTCGAGCTTGAGCTTGTCGACCGGGAAGCGCTTCAGGTAATTCAGGTTCGAATAGCCGGTGCCGAAGTCGTCGATCGCCAGGCGCACGCCCATGCCCTTCAGCTCGCGCAGGATCGCGAAGGATTTCTGCGGGTCGGTCATCGAGGCGCTTTCGGTCAGCTCGAGTTCCAGCAGGCGCGGCTCGAGGCCGGTCTCCTCGAGGATGCGCGCCACCGTGGCCGGGATATGCTCGGAAAACTGGCGCGCGGACAGGTTGACCGACACCGGGACGACGCGCAGCCCGGCCTCTTGCCAGGCGCGGCACTGCATGCAGGCCTGGCGCAGCACCCATTCGCCGATCGGCAGGATCAGGCCGGTTTCTTCGGCCAGGCCGATGAACTGGCCGGGCGGCACCATGCCCAGTTCAGGGTGGCGCCAGCGTACCAGCGCCTCGACGCCGATGATGGCCCCGCTCTTCAGGTCGACCTGGGGCTGGTAGTGCAGCAGGAATTCCTCGCGTTCGATCGCGCGCCGCAGCGCACTCTCCAGGCGGAAGCGGGCGTCGGCGCCCTGGTTGAACTCGGGCCGGTAGAATTCGCAGCGTTCGCCGCTGCCGGCGTCGGCCCGGCTCAGCGCATTCTCCGCGCCCTGCGCCAGGGTGTCGAAATCCTCGCCGTCGTTCGGGAAGACGGTGATGCCGATGCGCGGGTCGAGGTGCAGTTCTTCCTGTTCCCAGCTGAAGATCAGGTCCATCTCGGCCAGCAGCTGGCGCGCCAGCAGGCCCAGCTCCTCGACGCTGGAGCGCACCGCCACCAGCGCGAAGATGCCTTCGTTGTAGCGCGCCACGGTGTCGCTGGCGGCGCCGCTGCGGACCGCCAGGCGCCGCGTCACCTGCAGCATCAGGTCCTGCTCGGCCTGGGCGCCCAGGGTTTCGCGGATCAGGCGCATGCGCCCGAAACGCAGCAGCAGGAAGCCCATCACCATGCGCCCGGCCAGGGCCTGCTCCTGGGCCTGGCCGACGCGGTCGCGCAGCAGCACCCGGTTGGGCAGCCCGGTCAGGATGTCGTAGTTGCTCAGGTACTTGAGCCGTTCCTCGGCGCCGCGTAGCTCGGTGACGTCAAGGCCGGTCGAGAGCACCGCCTCGATGCGGCCGTCGGTCCCGCGCAGCGGCGCGGTCGACCACACCACCGAGCGTACCCCGCCGCTGCGGGTCAGCCACTCGGACTGTAGCTGCGGCGGCAATTGCTCGAGCGGCAGGTCATGGTAGAAGCGCCGGAGCGCGTCGGGGTCCCCTTTCATCTGGAACACTTCCCAGGCCGGGCGCCCGACCGCTTCGTCGGCGGTCCAGCCGAAGGCCTCTTCGGTGGCGCGGTTGAACATGCGGATGCTGCCGTCGGCGCCGGTCAGCACGACCAGCGCGGCGGTGGTCTCGACCACGGCGGACAGCAGGTTGCGCTCGGACTGCAGGGCCTGAGTACGCTCGCGCACCTGCGATTCCATGTTGGCGTACAACTGCGCGCGCTGGACGGCGACGCCGATCTGATGGCCGATGGTGCCGAGCACCTGCAGGTCGCCGCCGGCCTGCGCGGCGGCCGCGACCTGCAGGTGCAGCAGTCCCAGGCTGCGCCCGCCCGCGCCCAGCGGCACGCAGGCGACCGTCGCGGCCAGGCCGGTGCACTCGTGCAGGAATTCCGGCTCGCGCAGGCTGCCCTCGGTCAGGCGCTGGGCGCAGCGGCATGCCAGCACCTCTCCCGGCTGCGGCGCGCCGCCGGCCAGCTCACGCACGGCCACCACGCGCAGCACACCGTCCTCGTCGTACAGGCTGACGCAGCCGCCCTCCACGCCCGGGAAATCGAGCACGCCGTCGAGCGCGCCGTCGGCCACCGCCTGCTCGCTCATGGCGGGATTGAGCGCCCCGGCGATCTGGTACAGCCCCTGCAGCGACTGGTAAGAGCGCGTGATCCTTTCCTGCTGGGCCTTGAGCTCCTCGGTCATCTGGATCGCTTCCTCGTAGGTCGAGATCAGGAGGTCGAAGATCTGCTGGCGTTCGGCCGTGATGAAGTGGGTTTGGCCGCCCAGGCTGACCCGCATGCCGAGCTGCACCCGCTCGTCGCTGCGCAGGTAGCGGTTGGCCAGGATGAAGCGGATGCGGCCCAGCAGGTAGCGGGCATCGAAGGGCTTGCGGATGAAATTGTCGGCGCCGCAGTCGAGGCCGCGGATCACGTCGTACAGGCTGGTCAGCGAGGTCAGCAGGATGACCGGTATGTCGCGCAGGTCCGGGTCCTTCTTGACCTGCTGGCACAGCGTGAAACCGTCCATCACCGGCATGTTGATGTCGCTGACGATCAGGGTAGGACGGCGCTCGCGCGCCGCCGCCAGTCCTTCTTCGCCGTTGCCGGTGATGCGCACCCGGTAGCCGCCCTCGTCCGTCAGCAGGTGGGCCAGGTGGCGGGCCTGGGTCGCACTGTCCTCGACCACCAGGATTTCGACTTCGTCCTGTACTTCGGCGCTATGTTCGTGGTTTTTAATCATTGCTGGTTTCTATAAGCCGAGGACGGACAGTCCCCCCTCCGGCTGGTTGGCTATCGTGTGCAGGGCCTTGCCGATCCGGGCCGGCTCCAGCACCAGCATCGCGGCTCCCAGGCGCAGCGCTTCGCCCGGCATGCCGTATACCGCCGCGCTGCCGCGGTCCTGCACGATGGTGACCGCGCCGTCGTCGCGCAGCCGTTTCAGTTCTTCGGCGCCGTCCTTGCCCATTCCGGTCAACAGGACCGCAACCGCCGCCGAGCGCAGCTCCGGCGGCAGGGAACGGAACAGGTGGGCCACGGCCGGCCGCATGCCGTGTTCCGGGACCCCTTCCACCAGGGCTGCCTCGAGCGAGCGGGTGACCTCGAGCTGGCTGCCTTCGGGCGCCAGATAGCCATGGCCCGGCATCAGCTGCTGGCCATGGGCGGCCACCGAGACCGGGAATCCGCTGGCCTGGCCCAGCCATTCGGCCAGCCCTGCGGTGAAGCCGGGGGCGATGTGCTGGACCATGACCACCGGCAGCGGAAATGCCGGGCCAAGCTCGGCAAGAATGTCGCGCAGCACGGCCGGGCCGCCGGTCGAGGCGCCCAGCACGACCAGGCGCCGCGGCGCCGGCCTGCGCGCCGGCGCCGGCGCGGGAGGGCGGGCCGTTGTCGCGCTGCCGTTCCAGCGCCGCACCACGCGCACCTCGGCCATCGACTTCACGGTCCGCACCAGGGCCCGGGCGCTCTCGGCATACTCGGGATGCGCCGGGCCGGGCGGGCGCCGCACCAGCACCAGCGCCCCCGCCTCGATCGCGTGGAAACCCGCCTCGACCTCGGCATGGCTGCCGGCGCCGCTGACCACCACCACCGGGGTCGGACAGGCCTGCATGATGCGCCGGGTGGCTTCATAGCCGTCCATGTTCGGCATCTGCAGGTCCATCGTGATCACGTCCGGGCGCAGCCGCAGCGCCATCTCGAGGCCCTGCGCGCCGTCGGGCGCGCAGCCGACCACCTGCAGCGCCGGATCGGCGCCAAGGATGTGCGCGAGCAGCTCGCGCACCGAAGGCGAATCGTCGACCACCAGGACCCGGATCATCTTCATCAGCATTCCTCGCCGGGTTCAGGTGAGGCGGCGCAGGGCCGCAAGCAGTTGGTCATGGTCGAACGCGCCCTTGGTCAGGTAGGCATCGGCGCCCGCCTGCAGGCCACGCTCGCGTTCGGCCGGGGTCTGCAGGGAGGTCACCAGGATCACCGGCAGCTCGGCGGTCTTCGGTTCGGCGCGGATGCGGGCGGTCAGGGCCAGCCCGTCGAGCTGGGGCATCTCGACGTCGCTGACGACGGCGTCGAAGCGCCGATGGCGCAGCAGCGACAAGGCCGCCAGGCCGTCGGGGGCGGTCTCGACCTCGCAGCCGGCGCCTTCGAGGATATGCTTGAGCAGCAGGCGCGAGGTGAGCGAGTCTTCGGCCACCAGCACCCGCGTGGCGCGGCCGCTCCCGGCATGGGCGCCGGCCTGCGGCCCTTCCGGCGCCGCGGGCACGGCGCCGCTCGCGTGCCCGGCAATGTCGTCCATCGCCAGCACCGGCACCAGGGCGCCGTCGCCGAGCTGGGTGGCGCCGCTGACGTGGCGCACGCGCTGCAGCAGCGGGCCGAGCCCGCGCGGCAGGATGTCCTGCTCGGCCAGGATCTCGTCCACCAGCAGGGCGAAGGGACGAGCGCCGCCCACCAGCAGCGCGACGCCTTTGGCCGGACCTGCTGCCTCGGGCGCCCCCGCCAGGGCGGCCAGCCGCACCAGGGGCAGGACGCGGCCCTGCTCCACCACCGTCTCGCGGTCCTCGACCATGCCGGTATCGGCCGGCCCCAGTGCGCGCACCGCCTGCAGCGCCGCCAGCGGCACCGCATAGCGCTGGCCGCCGCAGGCCACCACCAGCGCGCGCTGGCTTGCCAGGCTCACCGGCAGCAGCAGCTCGAAGCGGCTGCCGGCGCCTGGCGTGCTGTCGAGCGCCAGCGTGCCACCCGCTGCCGCCACCTTGTCGGCGACGATCGACAGGCCGATGCCGCGGCCGGAAACCTGGGTCACTTCGGCCCGGGTGGATACGCCCGCACGCAGCGCCAGGGCCAGGCGGGCAGCTTCGTCCAGCCGCCCGGATTCGGACGGCGACAGGCCGGCGGCGCGCGCCAGGGCGGCGCCGTCGAAGCCGGCGCCGTCGTCGCTGAGCTCCAGCAGCACGTGGCGCGCGTCCGGCTGGCTGACGGCGATCTTCAGGGTGCCCACCGCGGACTTGCCGGCCGCCAGGCGTGCGTCGGGGGGCTCGATGCCGTGGTCGACCGCGTTGGTCGCCATGTGGATCAGGGCTTCGCGGATCACGCCCAGCAGGCGGCGGTCGATGCGCACGCCAGCGCCCTCGATCACCAGCGTCACCTCCAGCCCGCGCCCGCGCGCCAGCTTGCGGACCAGCGACGGCAGTTCGTCGAGCGCTTCGGAAAACGGCACCAGCGCGGTCTCGAGCACGGCCTGCATCAGGCGCTGGCGGGTTCCGGCCAGGCCCTGGCAGGCCGCGCCCAGCGACTGCGCGAGGCGCGCGCACTGCAGTTCCGGCGCGGTCGCGTCGGCGGCGCCGGCGCGCCGCTGCTGCGCCAGCGCGGCGGCAAGTGCGCGCAGCTCGCCTGCCTGATGCTGCAGGCACAGCTCCGCCGCCAGCAGGGCCTCGGCCTCGGTCCGGATCGCGTCGAGCTGGGCCGCATCGACCCGCAGCAGCGCAGGCAGCGCGGGGCCGGCCGGGGTCTCTTCCGCTGCCTCGTCCGCTGCCTCGTCCGGGGCTTCCTGTTTCGCGGCTTCCTGGACCGGCGGCGGCGCGGCGCGAGCGCTCACGATGGCCTCGCTTGCGTCCCCGGCCTGCACCGCCGCGGCGGCCTGGTCGAGTTCCGCACACAAGGCCAGGGCACGGTTCAGCGTACGCCCGGTGGGCGTGCCGGCCAGCTCGCGTGCCAGGGTCAGGGCACGGTGAAGCAGGTCGAACTGCGCGGCGCCGAGCAGCCCCGGCGCCCAGTGCAGCGCCCCGCACAGACCTTCCAGCGCGTGGCACAGGCGCTCGAGGTGGTCGAGGTCGACCGAGCGCGCCGCCCCCTTGAGCGTGTGCAGGGTCTTGAGCACCGCTTCCAGTCCTGCGGGCCGTTGCGCCGCTTCTGCTGCCTCCAGCGCGATGAGGCCGTCCCCGATGTTCGCCAGGTGGCCGCGTGCCTCGTCGGCGAAGATCGCCAGCAGCCTTTGCTGGAAGCTCCCGTTCGGATCGCTCATCGCGGATTGCCCATGCGCACTAGACCTTGAAGCGTTCGCTGAGCTGGCGCAGCGTCAGCCCGAGTTCGTTGAGGTTCTGGGCCGCCTGCTCGGCCTGGCGCGAGCTGGCCGCATTCTCGGCGCTCACCTGATGGATGTTGCTCATCGCCAGCGCCACCTGGTCCATGCCTGCCAGTTGCTGCTGGCTCGAGGCCGCGATCTGGGCCGCCGCCTCGGCCGCATCGGCGATGCCTTCGGCCAGCGAGCGGATCGCTTCGCCCGCATCCTGGCTCTGGGCCACGCCCTGGGCCACCGTCTTCGAGCCCTGTTCGGTGATCATGACGGCGGCGCCGATCGACTTCTGGATGTCGCCGAGGATCTCGCGCACCTGGCGCGTCGCCTGGCGCGACTGCTCGGCCAGCGCCCGCACTTCCTGAGCGACGACGCCGAAGCCCTTGCCGTGCTCGCCGGCCTTGGCGGCTTCGATCGCGGCATTCACCGCCAGCAGGTTCGACTGGTCCGCCAGGTCGCCCACGGTGGCCGTGATGTCGGCGATCGCCTGGCTGCGTTCGGACAGGCGCACGATGGTCCCCGCGATCGATTCCATCTGCTCCTGCACGTTGCGCATCCCGCGCATGCCTTCTTCCACCGCCTGGCGGCCGCGCTCAGCGGTCCCGGTGGCCTGGCGTGCGGCATCCGAGACCCGGCGCGACTTGTCGCTGGTGAGCATGGCGGTCTGCTTGACTTCCTCGACCGTGGCCGTGGTTTCGCTGACCGCCGCGGCGGTCTGGGAGGCTCCCGCCGCCCCCTGCATGGTGCTGGCCAGGATTTCGGTGGCGGCCGCGCCCAGGGTCGCGATGCCGCTGTTGGTTTCGGTCATCAGCTGGCGCCATGCGCCCACCATCTGCCCCAGCGCGGCCAGCAGCTGGCCCACTTCGTCCTTCCCGCGCGGCGCCGGCACCGCCACGCTCAGGTCGCCCGTCGCGATGCGGCCGGCAACCTGGGTCGCCTGCTTCAGCGGCGCGGCGATGATCCGGTCGAGCCAGTACACCAGCGCCGCGGCGGCCAGCAAGGCAGCCAGGTTGGCTGCCAGCAGCACGCCCCTGGTCTGCTCGCCCAGCGCCGTGGTGGCGTGCATGCGCGCGGTGGCGTGCGCGAACTCCTGGTTACTGACCCGCTCGGCGATGTCGCGCAGTGCGACGAAGCGCTGTTGCAGCGGCCCGACGATGGCGCGGCCCGCCTCCTGGCGGCGCCCGGCGGCCAGCAGCGGCGCCACCTCGCGCTCGCGCAGCGCCATGTAGTCGCGCAGGCTGGCGGCCAGCTGGCCGTAATTGGCGACATTTCCTGCGGACGCGCCGCCGGGCCCCTGCGGCAGCCGGGCACCGGCATCGAGCTTGAGCCCGATGTCGGCGAGGTTCTTCATCACGTCGGCGCTGAGGGTCAGTGTCGCCGCTGCGTCGGCCCCGCCGGGGTCGCCGACCACCGCCGACAGCATCGCCACCCGGTCGCGGTTGAGCTCATTGCGCACGCGCATCGCGTCGAATGCGATTTCCAGGTCGTCCTCGAACAGGGCGCGTTGCGATGCCTCCATCTTCGTGGTGGCGTGGTAGGTCAGCGCGCTGACGCCGGCCAGCAGGGCGATCATGAGGCCGAAGCCGGCGACCAGCTTGGCGCGCGTACTGGCATTGCTGAAAAAGGCCATTGTGGTTCTCCTAGTAGGCTTATTGGCTGTGGACCACCAGCGTGCTGTCGGCCAGCATCCGGCGCGCGTCGAGCACGGCGGTACGGTCGGGCGCGACGCCGAGCAGGTAGCCGGCGCGCAGCGCTCCCAAGCCGGGCAGCCCGGCCGCCATGGCGGCGCGCGGGTAATGCTGGACGCCGACGATCGCGTCCACCTGGAGGGCGAATTCCATCGAATCGCCCTGGAGCACCACCAGCGCCGTGGGCTCGCTCAGCCGGGTGACCGGCAGCGACAGCAGCGTGCGCAGTTCGAGCACGGCCAGCACCCGCCCGCGGAAGGCGGCGATGCCGGCCACGTGGTTCGGCAGGCCTGGCAGCGCGGTGAGTGGCGGCAGCGCGCCGGCATGGACCACCCAGGCGGTTTCGAGGCCATAGCGCGCTCCACCGATCTCGAAGACCAGCAGATGCAGCGCAGTGCCGTCCTCCCCCGTTTCTTGCGGGTCCTGGCCTTGCGGTGCCCGCGCGAGCGCCGCCGCGCGCGTGCGCAGCAGCGCGCGCCCGCGTTCCGGATCGCCGGCGTCGGCATCGAGCTCGCCGGCGCTGCGCGCAAGGCGCGCGCGGATCGCGTCCCAGTCGAAGCGGTCCGGCGCCGTCATGCGGTGCGCTCCAGCCAGCCGGCGACCGACAGCCGCAGCGCGCCGGCCTGCCAGTCGCGCGCGCCGGGGACCGGGGCATCGGCGGGCAGCGCCGCCAGCAGTGCGGCGGCGGCGGAAAAGGCGCGCCGTGCCGCCGCCCGGCGCTCCAGCGCGGCCTGGGCGACGCCGTCGAGGTAATGGCCGATGATCGATTCCGGTTCCAGGTACAGCAGGCGCTGCAGGTGGCGGCGCGCCGCGGCGGCCATGCCCTGCTCCAGCGCGATCTGCGCCGCGGTCTGGTGCAGCTGGGCCGCCAGCGGCCACTGGTTGGCCGCGCGCGCCAGGCAATGCAAGGCCGCGCTGCCGTCGCCGGCGCCGGCCAGCTGCTCGGCCTGGCGCAATGCCGCCTGGTACCCGCTTGCGGCCGTGGCATGGAGCGTGGCCGGCGCCGGCGCCGAAACCGTGCAGGGCCGGGGCACCGCTGCCTGTGCGGTGACGGCGCCGGGCGGCCGGCGTGGGCGCACCGGGGGCGCCAGCGGCGCCGGCGGCGCCGGCGGCGCGGCGGCCGGCCCGGCGGTCTTCTGGTAGAACACCGCATCCGGGTGGTAAGTTGCGCTGAAGCCGGCGAACAGCTCGGCGCAGGCTTCGCTGGGATTCACCACCAGCCAGCCGCCATCGACCAGGCAGGCGCGCAGGCGCGCGATCACCTGCGCCATCAGGGGCCGCGAAAAATACATCAGCACGTTGCGGCAGAAGATGATGTCGAGGCCGGCGGTGCCGTTTGCCGCCGACGGATACAGCGGCAATACCAGATTCAGCTGCGCGAAGCGGACCTGCTCGCGGATTGCCGGCACCAGGGCGTACTGCCCGGCGCCGGCCGGCGTGAAGTAGCGTTCGCGCAGCGACGGCACGGTGCGGCGGAAGGACCACTGGCGGTACAGCCCGGCGCGTGCGTGGGCCAGGCTGGCCGGATTCAGGTCCGTGCCCAGGATCGACACCTGGCCGGGGGCCAGCGCCGGCAGCGCCTCGCGCAGGGCGATTGCCATCGAATAGGCTTCCTCGCCGGTGCAGCAGCCCGCACTCCACAAGCGCAGGGCCGAGCGTGGATCGGCAGCAAGCCGTGCGCGCGCGTAGTCGCACAGCAGCGCGAAGCCGCGCGGCTCACGGAAGAAATAGGTTTCGCCGACGGTCAGGTGGCGGGCGCACAAGTCGGCCTTGTCCTGGTCCCATGGACCCGCGAGCAGCCAGTCGGCGAGCGCGCCCGCCCTGCCCTCGCCGCGCGCTTCGGCCATGCGGCGCAAGCCGTTGCCCAGGTCGCGGCGGCGCGCCGCGCTGAAGCGCAGGCCGGTTTCCGCTTCGACGCGGCGGGCCACCAGTTCCATCCGGTTTGCCGCTTCAATGCTTTCCATCGGGTCCTCCGGCCAGCGCTTCCGCCAGTGCTTCCCGCTCCTCGGGGAACAGGACCTGGGCCGGATCGACGATCAGGCACAGGCCGTCGTCCAGCCGCACTACGCCCTTGACGTAAGGCGGCGCTTGCAGCTCGCTCGGCACCGCGCCGTCCAGGATGTGCTCGCCGACGCCGTCGATGCGGTCGACCACGATGCCGCAGGCCAGTCCGGCCACGTCCAGTACGAGGATCTGCTGTGCCGGCGACAGCGGCGAGCGCGGCAGGCCAAGGCGGTAGCACAGGTCGAGCACCGCGACGAGCTCGCCGCCGAGGTTGAGCAGGCCGAGTACGACCTCGCCCGCGCCGGGAATGGGCACCGGCTCGGCAGCGGAAATGGCACGCCGCACGCTTCCCAGCGGCAAGGCCAGGCGCCGGCCGCGGCATTCGAACTCCAGCAACTGTGTCGTACTGCTCACACTCGTCATACGGTTGGCACCGCGACACGGCGCTACCCCGTCACGGCCTGATCTATCTCAATAACAAGATAGTAGCCATTTCGGATCAGCCCGCTATAGTGAGGGGCGCGGGAGGCGGCCGCGCTGTCATATATGGCGGGCCGGGCGCCTCATGTCATGACATGCGCAAGTGCTTGATATTAAAGACTTTATGCCTTCCGCATGGGCCTTGTTCCCGACCGCGTCGTCGCAAAAATAGCCTCCTCTGTCGTAATTTCTATGACAGGAGCGCAGGTCGGGCGGTTGCCCTGAAACAACAAAGATGATGAAACCTCAAGTTACCAGGCCGTGCTGCACCGCATAGCGAATCAGCGCGGCGTTCGAGGCCAGTTCCATCTTCTGGAAAATGCGGGCGCGGTAGGTGTTCACGGAGCTGGCGCTGATCCCGAGTTGTGCGGCGACCTGCTTGACCTGCAGGCCGGCGCCGATCAGGACCAGGATCTCGCGCTCGCGCACGGTCAGGCGCTCGTGCGCCGAGGGCGCGGCCTGCTCGCAGGCCTGGCGCGCAAGCTGCTCCGCCAGGCGCGGCCCGACATAGGTGCCGCCCTCCATCACCTGGCGGATCGCCTTGACCAGTTCTTCGGCCGCCATGGTCTTGGTCACATATCCGGCTGCCCCCGCCTTCAGCGCAGCGAGGCCGTACTGCTCTTCGCCGTACATGCTGAGCATGACGACGCGCTGTTCCGGGTAGTGGCGGCGCAGCTCGGCCAGGCCCTCGAGGCCTTCATGGCCGGGAAGGCTGATGTCGAGCACCACCAGGTCGGGGCGGTACTTCGCGATGTGCGCCAGGGTGCCGGCCAGGTCGGCCGCCTCGGCGACCACCCGCAGGCCCGGCGCGCCGCGCAGGATCTTCTTGACGCCTTCGCGGATGAGTACGTGGTCGTCGGCAATGACGATGCCGACCGGGCTGGTACCGGGGTGGATATTGGGGCTGGGGCTGTTCATGCTGCTTCCTTGCGTTTGTTCAGTGGCACCCGGGCGGACACCAGGGTGCCCGTGGGTGCGATCCGGCGTACCCATAGTTTGCCGTCGACCAGTTCGGCGCGCTCGCGCATGCCGCGCAGACCGAGGGCCCCGGCGCGCCGCTGCCTGCCGGGTGCGATGCCGACGCCGTTGTCGCGCACCCGCAGCGCCAGGCCCGCCCCGCAGGCGCCGATGCTGACCCAGATCTCGGTGGCCTGGGCATGGCGCAGCACATTGGTGAGCGCTTCCTGGAAGATGCGCAGCAGCGCAGCAGCCGCCGCCCGGGATGGATGCGGACGGTCAGGATCGAAGGCCAGGTGGCAGGCGATGCGGGTACGCCGTTCGAAGTCGCGCGCATACCAGTCGACGGCGGCATACAGGCCCTGCTCGTCCAGCGCCGGCGCGCGCAGCTCGGTGGCGATCTCGCGCACCAGCGTGATGGCGCGCTCCAGCATGGTGCTGGCCGAGCCCAGTTCGTGGTCGATGTCGACGCCATCCAGGCCGCCGGGGCCGGCGCGCACGCCGTCCTGGAGCAGCTTGATGTCGATCTTCGCGGCCGACAGGATCTGCCCGAGCTGGTCGTGCACCTCGCGGGCCAGCGCGGTGCGCTCGGCTTCGCGCACGGTCTGCAGCCGCTCGTAGAGCAGGCGCAGCTCGCGCGCCGACGTGTGCCGTTCGGCGTCGGCGCGCTTGCGCGCCGTGATGTCCCAGGCCATCGTGACGAAACATGGTTCGCCGCGCAGTGCGGTGCCGATCAGCGACACGAAGTGGGCCACCCATAGTCTGCGGCCGTCCGGCAGGCGGTAGCGCGCCTCGGCCTGGAAGGTCTCTATGTCGCCGGCCAGCAGGCGCGCACCGCCGGCGCGCAGGCGCGCCAGTCCTTCCGCCTCGATCCAGGCCTTGGGCGACTGGCCGGGAAGCGCCGCCTCCGGCAGGCCGGTCAGCTCGGCATAGGCGCGGTTGACCCGCAGCAGGCGCTCGTCCATCCCGGAGACCGCGATCCCGGCCGGCGCCCGGTCGAACACGGCCGCCAGCAGCTGGTTCGCCGCGCTCAACTCCGCGGTGCGCTGCGCCACCCGCTGTTCGAGACTCGCATGCGCCTGGCGCAGTGCCTGCTCGGCGCGCTTGCGGGCGGTGATATCGTTCGCAAACAGGATCACGCCGCCGGGCGCGGGATAGCAGCGGGCCTCGTACCAGCGCTGCTCGTCCACGAAGCAGCATTCCTCCGCCGCGCTGCGGCCCTCGGCGGCGGCCGCGGCCAGGCTGCGCATCAGTCCGTCGTGCGCCAGCGCCGGCAAGACCTCGGCGATGTGGCGGCCGCGGGCGGCGCCGCGCGCCATCCCGAACGCGGAGACGGCGGCATCGTTCATCGACAGCACCCGCAACCCGCGGTCCATGCCGACGAAACAGTCGCTGGTGCCTTCCAGGACGCTGGCGAGGTCGCCCTTGACCTGGTCGATCTGGCGCCTCAGCATGCCCTCCTGCTCGATCGCCGCGCGGCGCACGCGCGCCAGCTGCACGTGGCCGCGCACGCGGGCGATCAGCTCGCGCGCGCTGAAGGGCTTGGCCAGGTAATCGTCGGCGCCCGCGTCCAGCGCCTCCAGGCGCGCCTCCTCGCCGGCGCGGGCCGACAGCACCAGCAGCGGCACCGTATGGATCGGCTGCTCGGCGCGCACCCGGCGCACCAGCTCGAGGCCGTCGATACCCGGCATCATGATGTCGAGCAGGACCAGGTCGGGCGCGGCACTGCGAATCAGGGCGAGGCCGCTGTCGGCGTCGCGCGCCGCGAGCACGCGGCAGCTGCCTTCGAGCAGGCGCGTGATATAGCGCACCACGTCGGCGTCATCGTCGATCACCACCACCTGCATGGCATCCGCCGCCGCCGCGGGCGGTCCGGGCGTGCCGCGCTCCGGCGGCTCCTGCGCCGCCTCGGCATAGCGCGCGAGTTCGGCGGCGAACTGGCCGCGCCAGTGGCCCCGGGAGCCGATGTTGCCGCCCCGGCCGTCCTCCCGCACGGCGGCCGCGTCCGCGCTACGCCACGGAACCGTTACCGTGAAGCAGGCGCCGCGCCCGAGCGTACTTTGCACCCCGATTTCGCCGCCATGCAGGCGCACCAGCTCCTGCACCAGCGCCAGGCCGACACCGCTGCCCTCGGCGGTGCGCCCGGCCGCATAGTGGCTGCGGTAGAAGCGTTCGAAGATGCGCGTGACATCTTCCGGCGCGACCCCGATGCCGCTGTCGGTCACCGTCAGGCAAAGGCTGTCGCCGCGGCGCGCCAGGCGCAGCGCAATGAGGCCAGAGGGCGTGTACTTGAAAGCGTTCGACAGCAGGTTGAATACGATCTTTTCCCACATGTCGCGGTCCAGCATCACCTCGCCGCCGGCCGCCGTGCAGTCGACGTCCAGCTCCAGGCCGGCCGCCTCGACCGCCGAACGGAACAGCGAGGCGATCTCGGCCGTGACCGCGGCGGCATCGACCGGCGCCGGCTTCAGCGGCAGGCTGCCGGCCTCGATGACGGCGAAATCCATCAGCGATGCGACCAGCCTGTGCAGGCGCTGGGCATTGCGGAGCGCCATCGCGAGCGGTTCGCGCATCGGCGCCGGCAGCGCCGCGCCGTGCTGTTCGATGAGCATGCCCAGCGGCCCCAGGATCAGGGTCAGCGGGGTCCGCAGTTCGTGGCTGGCGCTGGCGAAGAACTGCGAGCGGCTGCGCTCCAGCTCCGCCATGGCGGTGCGGCGGCGCGCCTCGGCGACGTCGGCTTCGGCGATCGACACGGCATGCGCGACCTGGCCCGCCACCGATTCCAGGAAGTCGCGGTAGGACGCATCCAGCACGATATAGGGGCTCATGCCGAGCAGGAGCGCCCCGGCCGGTGCGTCCTCGCCGCCGCGCCGGAACGGTACGGCGAACAGTTGGCGCGGCGGCAGCGGCCACGGGCCGCAGGGTCCCGCCGCTGCCAGGACCGCGGCCGCATCGCACAGTTCGATCCTTGCCGAGGCCAGGCAAGTTGCGGCGCAGCGCAACAGCGCAGTCTCGACCTCCGGGGGCAAGGGTGCCGCGAGTCCGGTCACGAAGCCGAGTGCGGGCGCCTGGCCGGGTGCTTTCACGAACAGGACCGCCAGCGGCAGGTCATGGGGGTGGCGTTCGAGCGCGGCGCGTACCAGGGCCAGCGGGTCGTCGCCATGACCGCGCAGCGCGACCTGGGTAGCGATGTCCGCCGCGGCGCGCTGGCGCCGCTGTGCCAGCACCCGCTGCGTCGTCTCCAGGAAGGTGACGAAAACGCCGCCGACGCTGCGATCGGCCAGGAAGATCGGGCTGTACGAGAAGGTCAGGTAGCACTCCTCGGTACGGCCGTTGCGTTCGAGTACCAGCAGCAAGTCGTCACTGCGTGTTGCCTTGCCGCTGCTGCGGACCGACTCCAGCATCGGCCCGACCGTTGGCCAGACTTCCGGCCAGACGGCTTCGACAGGCTGTCCGAGGGCCCAGGGATGCTTGTCCCCGAACAGGTTGCTGGCGGCGTCGTTGTACAGGTAGACGAAGCGCTCGCCCCACACGACGGCCATCTGGAACAGGGAATGCAGGCAGATCCCGGCCGCGCCGCGCAGCTCGCCTGGCCAGCCGGAAACCGGCCCCAGCAGCGACTCATCCCAGTCGCGCCCACGCAGCACCGCAAGTACGTCGCCGTCCCCGGAGAACAGCTCGGCCGCTGCCTGATGATTGTCCATTTAACCTGCCCCAACCGGTTTCCAGACCGGCCCCGGGAAGATTCTACAGATTCTGGACGGAAATCTGCAAACTGTAAAATGTATGTATGCCACACTCGGAGGCTGTTGCTGGGGGAGCGGGCGTTTCGCCAGGCTGAAAGTGTCGCATTCTGCTGCTTCTAGGATACAATCGACGCTCCTTTTCCACGAACGACCAGCCGGCAGCCGTCAGCCAAGCGATCGCTGGTGCAGCCGCACAATTGCTTATGAAATCACTCCATATCCTCGCAAAGGCGCTGGTGCTGACCATCGGCGCGACCCATGGCCTGGCCCAGGCCGAGCTCGACCTCCCTGTCGTCGGCAACGTCCACGCTCCCATCATGATCGCCAAGCCGGAGATTCCCGAAGGGGGCTGGTTCACCTCGGCCGAACTGGGTGCGATCACGACCTCGGGCAATACCACCGGCACCTCGGTGACCGGCAAGATCGAGGCACGCCACGAGACCGAGAACTGGAGCCATGAGTTCATCGTCAGCGGCTTCTTCAAGGAAGACGAACACGAGAACGAGGACGGCCAGACCGAACGCACCAAGTCGGCCGAGCGCATCGCGGCCTCGGCCAAGGCGTCCCTGAAACTGCTGGGCGAAGGCAAGCGCGCCTTCATTCTCGGCTCGCATGTCAACGACCAGTTCGGCGCCTACACGCGCTATTCCTCGATCGCGGTCGGTCACGGATCACGCTGGCTGAACTCGGATGAAAAGACCCTCGACGTGGAAGTCGGTCCGGGCTATTTCACCGGCGAACGCGCCACCGGCGAGGACGAAAGCGGCCTGACCGTGCGCGGCGCGGCCCAGTTCCGCTGGCGCGTCAGCCCGTCGGCCTTCTTCGCACAGACGGTCAGCGTCGAGAAAGGCACCTCGAACACCCGCTCGGTGGCCGAGACCTCGCTCAGCACCAAGATCAACTCGACCATGCAGATGAAGGCGGGCTTCAGCGCCCGCAACGACAGCAGCGTGCCGGTCGGGAAGAAGAACACCGACACCCAGACCTCGCTGACGATGGTCTACGCGTTCTGAGGCCTACAGTCCGAAACCTTCCGCAGTATTCGTGAATGCATTGATCCCGGCGCTCATGGCCGTGATCAATGCGCGCTCGGCCGCCGAGAGATGCGGGTGCCAGACGTCGAAGATCAGCACCACACGCAGTGCATCACTGTCGTTCCAGGCCTCGTGCTCGATGGTGTCGTCGAACACCCAGGCCTTGCCCTCTTCCCAGGCGCGACTATCGTTGCCGACCCGGAAACCGCAGCCGGACGGCACGATCAGCGGCAGGTGCGTCACCAGGCGCACGTTGCTGACACCCGTGTGCGGCGGGATCCTGGTACGCGGTTTCAACACCGAAAACATCGCGCTCGGCGTGCGTCCCGGCTGCTCCGGCTGCGGCGCGCTTCCCAGGAGTGCCATCGTGCGCGGGCAGCGCAGCGCGTTCTCTTCGACGCGCTCACCGTTGTCGATCAGGCGGAAAGCACTCCAATCCAGGTTGCGGTTCAACTGCGCCCACTGGGCCACAGGCTGGTCGTCCGCATAATTGATGTAGGGCGTGAAGCCCTCCCTGGCCGCCTGCACCGCCAGGAATTCGTCGCGGATCGCGCCGGTGGCGGCCTCGAAGTCGTCCAGCCAGGGGAAGTCCGCGCGTTCGAAGAAGGATACCGGGGCCAGGCCCTGATAGTGGAACATCTGCGGCTGCGGGTCGTAGCGGCGCTTGCGTCCCAGCATCACGTCGAGCGAATCGCGGAAGCGGCGCAGCTCGCGGCTCCCGTGTTCGCCGCCCAGTTCGCGGTAGAAGGGAGCCAGGTAATCGTCGAGGAAGCCGCCGAATTCGCGGGTATGGTTCTCGTGCCATGCCAGCGCCTCGCGCACGGCGGGCTGCAGGTCCGGCGCCAGCGACTCCAGCGGCGGGGCCACCGCCGCCACGGCGGCGCAGGCGCGCGCCGCTTCCTGGCGCCGCCCCTGCCGGATGCACAGGCGGCTGCGCAGCACCAGCGCCACCAGGTCGTAGGGATCGACCGTGAGGGCGCCGCGGATGGCCGCCTCTTCGGCGCTTTCGTCCTGCAGGGCGAGGCAGACCACGGCCAGGTTCAGCCATTGCTGGACTTCACGTCCGTCGGCCGCCACCAGGCGCTCGAGCAGGCTGCGCGCATAAGGCAGGTCACCGGCCTGGAAGGCCAGGTGCGACAGCGAACGCAAGGCGCGTGGATGGCCCGGCGCCCGGGCCAGGATGCTGCTCCATAGCTGGCCCGCGCGACGTTCGTCGCCCCGGCTGCCGGCCTGCAGCGCCTCGCGTTCGAGGGCTGCGATCTGCTCGATATCTGCTTGCTGCATACTTTCCCAAAAGCATATGTATTGACCCATTTTGGGTCAAATGTATGCACAATGGCAAGCAGTATTTACGTGTCAGCGAGAAGCCGGCTGCAACGGCGTACTCGGCCGCGCCCTTCCGATCGCCAGCAGGGCCAGCAGGCTGAGCAAGGCTGCGGCCGTCAGGTAGTAGCCGACGAAAGCCAGTCCGTAATTCGTGGCCAGCCAGGTGGCGATATAGGGCGCCAGCGAGGCGCCCAGGATGCCGGCCAGGTTGAAGGTCAGCGAAGCGCCCGTATAGCGTACCTCGGGCGGGAACAGCTCGGCCAGCAGGGTGCCGAGCGGTCCGTAGGTGAAACCGACCAGGCACATGCCGAGTACCATGAAGCCGCCCACGGCCAGCAGCGTGCCGGCGCCGAACAGCGGCCCGAACAGCAGGCCGAACACGGCAATCGCCGCGCTCACCAGGATCATCGCCATGCGCCGCCCGTGGCGGTCGGCCAGCAGGGCCGAGGGCGGGATGGTCAGGCCGAAGAACACCACCGCGACCAGCTGCACCGTCAGGAACGCCTGGCGCGAGAAACCCAGTCTGGTCGTGCCCCAGCTCAGGGCGAACACCGTCATCAGGTAGAACACGACGAAGGTCGCCAGCGCGATGACGGTGCCCAGCACCAGGGCGCGGGTGTGATCCTTGAGCACCGCCAGTACCGGCACCTTGACCCGCTCGTTACGGTCGAGCACTTTCTGGAAGTCCGGGGTTTCGGTGATCTTCAGGCGCACGTAGAGGCCGACCAGGACCAGCAGCGCACTGGCCAGGAAGGGGATGCGCCAGCCCCAGCGGAAGAATTCCTCGTCCGGCATCAGGGTGCCCAGCAGCAGGAAAGTGCCGCCGGACAGGAAGAAGCCGATCGGCGCTCCCAGTTGGGGGAACATGCCGTACCAGGCGCGCTTGCCCGGCGGCGCGTTCTCGGTCGCCAGCAGCACCGCCCCGCCCCATTCGCCGCCCAGGCCCAGGCCCTGGCCGAAGCGGCACAGCGCCAGCAGCAGCGGCGCCAGGGTGCCGATCGAGGCATAGGTCGGCAGCAGGCCGATCAGCACGGTCGAGATGCCCATGGTCAGCAGCGCCGCCACCAGCGTGGCCTTGCGGCCGACGCGGTCGCCGAAGTGTCCGAACACGGCCGAGCCCACCGGGCGCGCGAAGAAGGCGATGGCGAAGGTGGCCAGCGACTGCAGGGTGGCGGCGGCCGGGTCGGCAGCCGGGAAGAACAGCCGCGGGAAGACCAGCACCGCGGCGGTGGCGTAGATGTAGAAGTCGTAGAACTCGATGGTGGTGCCGATCAGGCTCGCGAACAGGACGGTGCGCGGTTTGTTGGCCGGCTGGACGTTCGGTGCGGCTACGCTCATGCGGCACCGGCCTGGGCCAGCGCCACGCGCACTTCATCGCTGGAGACCGGGCGCACCACGCGCGCGACCTCCTGGCCATCCTTGAGCACGACCACGGTCGGCCACAGCTTGATGCGGAAGGAGCGCCCGAGCGGCCGGCCCGGGCCGTCTTCCACCTTGACGTGGCGGACGCCCTGGCTGCCCGCCAGGGCCTCGTCGATCAGCGGCTCGGCGGCGCGGCAGTAGCCGCACCAGTTGGCGCCGAAATCGAGCATCACGGTGCCCGGCATCGCATCGACGGCGCTGCGCTCGGGCTGGGCGGTTTCATAGGGTGCGGACATACGGGTCTCTCCTCCAGGTGCCGGTGTTGATTTGATATTGCAAGCGTACCTCAAAAAGTTGCCGCTGGCACGGTCCTGGGCCTCGGCCGGGTCGTTCCTGGGTCGATATCGTCCGCTTACGTGAGCCAGCGTACGGAAGCACGCTGCTGGGGCTGGCACTCTGGCAGCAAGCAATGTGATCAAGGAGGCAATCATGTCTGACAACCTGCAAAACCGCGGTGCGCAAGACCGCAGCCGCATCAACGTTAACGAGGAATGGGAAGTGCGCCACTGGACCGAGGCCCTGGGCGTCAGCAAGGAAGAGCTGGAACGCGCCGTGCAGCAGGTCGGCCCGAGCGCCGACGCCGTGCGCGAGCACCTGAAACGTCACTGATCCAGGCTGCGGGCGCCCTGCCCGCGGCACCCGTCCGGCGCCCGCGCAAGCGGCCGCCGGCGTCAGCCTGCCCGCAGCACCGCACCGATACGGCGCGCGCCGCCTGCCCCACCTGTCTCCTGCGGCATGCGCGTGGCCGGCGCCGGCCGTCCGAAAGGAGCACCGTTTGAGTAATGTCCAACAGTTTTTCTCGTCCCTGAACATCACCCTGCCGAACGCCCTGTTCGCCCTCGGCGCGGCCGTCGCCAGCTACGCGCTGATGCACGGCGCCCTGATCCTGTTCCGCCGCCGCCTCGGCCAGCTGAGCGAGGAACGCCAGCACCGCACCATCGCCCAGGTGCTGAGCAAGACCCTGGCGCGCACCGGCACCCTGGCCATCATCGCGACCGCCATCCTGATCGGCCTGTCGGTGCTCGACCTGCCCGAACCCTGGAACACCCGCCTGGGCCACCTGTGGTTCTTCACGCTCGGCATCCAGCTCGCGATGTTCCTGCACCGCGCCGTCAAGATCGGCTCGCAGCGTTACTTCCTGAGCCATGGCCGCGGCGCCGCCGACCACCAGGTCACGGTCGCCCACACGGTCGTGATCTGGCTGCTGCAGACCGCGGTCTGGGTGGTGTTCGTACTGGCGATGCTGTCCAACCTCGGCATCAACGTCACCACCTTCGTCGCCAGCCTGGGCATCGGCGGCGTGGCGCTCGCCCTGGCCGTGCAGAACATCCTGGGCGACCTGTTCGCCTCGATGTCGATCGCCGTGGACAAGCCCTTCGAAGTGGGCGACTCGATCAGCGTCGACAATTTCAGCGGCACCGTCGAGCACGTCGGCCTGAAGACCACCCGCGTGCGCGCCCTGGGCGGCGAACAGATCATCATCGCCAACGCCGAACTGCTGCGCAACACTGTCTACAACTACCGCCGCATGAGCACGCGCCGGATCCAGTTCGCCTTGCGCGCCAGTCCCGCCACGCCGCGCGAACTGGCGGCCCGCGTGCCGGAACTGCTGCGCGCGATCGTCGGCAAGCACGAGAAGGCGCGCTTCGACCGCGCCCACCTCAAGACCGTGGACCAGAACTGGATCGAATACGAGATTGTCTACACCATGCTCGACACCGACTATAACCTCTACATGGATACCCAGCAGGCCATCAACCTCGACGCCATGCAGATGTTCGAGGAACTGGGCATCTCGACCGCGCCGCCTCCCCAGCAGCTGCTGTTGCAGGACGCTCCGGAAGCACGCGACGTGCGCGGCGCGGACAAGACTGCGGCCAACGAACAGGCGACGGGCGCCGCGCGCCCGCGCATCCTTAAACATTGAAGGGAGAACGGCATGAACCAGCCGAAGCAGCAGCAGGAACCACCGGGAACCGAAGCATTGCTCACCCCGAAGGCCGACCACGGCGAGAGCAGCTACGTCGGCTCGGGCAAGCTGAAGGACAAGGCCTGCATCATCACCGGCGGCGACAGCGGCATCGGCCGCGCGGTCGCGCTGGCGTTCGCGCGCGAGGGCGCCGACGTGCTGGTCTCTTACCTGAACGAGCACGAGGATGCGAAGGAAACGGCGCGCCTGGTCGAGGAAGCCGGGCGCAAGGCGGTGCTGCTGCCCGGAGAGCTGGCCGATCCGGCCTACTGCCGCGCCATCGTCGCCAGGGCGGTGGAGGAATTCGGCCGCATCGACGTGCTGGTCAATAACGCCGCCTTCCAGATGAGCCATGATGCGCTCGAGGACATCCCGGACCAGGAATGGGACTACACCTTCAAGGTGAATATCACGGCCATGTTCCACATCTGCAAGGCGGCGCTGCCGCACATGAAGCCGGGCTCCTCGATCATCAACACGACCTCGATCAATTCGGACAACCCCAAGCCGACCCTGCTGGCCTATGCGGCCACCAAGGGCGCGATCGCCAACTTCAGCGCCGGGCTGGCCCAGCTGCTGGCCGAAAAAGGCATCCGCGTGAACTCGGTGGCGCCGGGCCCGATCTGGACCCCGCTGATTCCCTCGACCATGCCGCCCGACCAGGTGGAAAGCTTCGGCCAGCAGGTGCCGATGAAGCGCCCCGGCCAGCCGGCCGAGGTGGCACCGGTCTACGTACTGCTGGCCTCCGATCAGGCCAGCTACATCTCGGGGGCGCGCGTCGCGGTGACGGGCGGTACCCCGATCCTCTGACGGCCGTTTACTCGGCGCCACGGCCTTGCGCCGAGGCGCTGCCGCCCAGCGACAGCGAGGCCGAGGCCGAGGCATTGCCGCTTGCGGACGCCGTGCCGACTGCGCTGCGCGCGCCGCCTGCCGCCGCTTCGCCGCCCGCCGCGACACGCTGGCCGGCGGACTGCACACGTCCGGCGCCGCTGCGCGCGCCATCGCCCACGACATCCGCTGCCCGGCGCAGGCCTGCCTCTGCACCCCGCGACATGCCGGCCGAACCACCAAGGCCGAGGCCCAGGCCCGCGCTCCCTTCGCCGCTGGCCGCGGACGATGTGTTGCCGGAACCGGAAGCTGCGCCGTCCAGGGCGGCGCGCTGCGACATGGACGCTGCGCCCGATACCGCGCCCTGGGCGGCGCCGCCGATGGCCGGTTGCGCTTCCGCCGCCGCATTGCGCATGCGCTCGCCGGAGGCATCGAGCTGGCCACGTACTGCGGCGCTGCCGCTGGCGGCCGCGTCGCGTCCCGCGTCCCGCAGCGCGCCGGCACGTGCGCCGGCCTCCGACACCGCGCTCGCACCCCGGCCGAACGCACTACGGCCTTCCGAGGCGACACGGCCGGCCATCCCCGTGGCTGCACCGGCATCCAGGCGTCCGGAACCGCGCATCATGCCGGAAGCATCGATGCCGCCCATGCCGCCCATCCGGCCCATCCCGCCCCCGCCGATCATGCCGCCCACCGAGCCGCCGAGCCCGCCTCCACCGAGCAGTTGGGCATGCGCGGAAGCGGCAAGGCCCAGGGACAGGGCGAGGGCGAGGTGTTGAGCGATTTTCTTGGCTTTCATGGTGTTCTCCTTGTCAGTGGCGCGAACTGATTTCGCTGCCGATACATGGAAAACGATGCGCTGTGGCGATTTATTCCATCCGCGCAAAAATATTTTTCAGCGCAGGCGCGAGGGATCGATCCGCAAGCCCGCGCCGACCACCCCGTGACCGATCGCATTGCTGATGCTGCCGTTCGAGGCGGACGCCGCTTCGCGCACCAGCGCGGCCAGTGCGCGCCGGGCAGCCTCGCGCTCAGGGCGCTGCAACTGGCGCGCCAGCAGGGCCGCCACGATCGGCGCCGCATACGAGGTCCCGCGCACCTGGCGGTAGGGAGGGCTGCCGGGCACGGCGCTGACCATCTGGCTGCCGGGTGCCGCGAACATGACATGGGGCCCGCGCCCGGCCTCGGGCAAGACCTGGCCGCGGCGGTCGACGCCGCTGACGCCGACCACGCCCGGGTAACTGGCCGGGTACAGCGGCGGCGCCGCCGGCCCGTCGTTGCCGACCGCGGCGACCAGCAGGTGGCCGCGCGCCAGCATGGCCTCGACCGCGCGCGCCAGCGCCGCATTGCGCGGGCCGACCAGGCTGATGTTGACCACCCCGACCTGCTCGCGCGCCAGCCAGCCGAGTGCGCCCATGATCCGCTCGACCGAGCCGCCGGCCGGGTCGTCGCAGTAGACGTCGGCCGCGTACAGGACGCCGCCGGGCGCGGACCCGCTGAAGTGGGCCGAGCGTCCGACCATCAGCGCGGCCACGGCCGTGCCGTGCGGAGCCGGGCGCTGCGCCCCGCCGCAACCCCACTGGCGGATGTCGATCCCGTCGAACACGGCATGGGAACGGTCGACCCCGCTGTCCACCAGGCCGACGCGAACGGCAGCCGCGCCGGCCGGGCCGGGGACGGCGGGAGCATCGCTGTCGCCCTGGGCGCCGCTGCCGGTAAACAGATGGTTGAAGTCGTAGACACCCTCCGGATCGGCGCTGCGCAATGCCTCCACCAAGGCCGCCGCCGCCTGGCCCTGCGGAACGCGGAACACCACCAGGCGCTGGCCGAGCTCGGGAAAGTCCTGCTCGCGGCTGACCGTCAGGCCGGCCGCGGCCGCCGCCTCCAGCCCTGCCTGGCTGGGGTACCAGGCCAGGATCTCGCCGCGCACTGCGACATTCCCGAAGGGATCGCGTTCCAGCCGGTCAGGATGGCGCGCCAGGAGGCCGGCTAGCTGGTCCACGCGGAGCCGCCCCAGATCGGGCAAGGGTGTCCGGTCGAGCAGCCGGCCGGGCGCCTGGCGCAGATCGCCGAGATCGAGCGGTCCGATACGGTTCGGCAGCGGCAGCGACGGCAGGGACGGCAAGCCCAGCTGGGCCTGGGCCGGCACACAAGGACCAAGCAGCAGGAAAACAAGAAGGAAACGACGCATCATGCGCGTCAATATGCAAGCGGATTTCATGCGAGGATCATATATTATCTACAGTTGATAATTGCGCTTAGGATATGTATTAAACGCGTGGCGGATGGAAGAAAATCCCTGCGCCGGACGTTTTAACGAGAGACACCACGAAAAACATGCTTGCGACCGACATTGCTGCCCTGCTCCCAAGGATGCGCCGCTTCGCGCGTTCGCTCACCTTCCATCGCGAAGACGCGGATGACCTGGTCCAGCTGTCGATGGAGCGTGCACTCGGCCGCAGCGAGCAATGGGCGCCCGGCACACGCCTCGACAGTTGGCTGTTCCGGATCATGAAGAACGCCTGGATCGATGAAGTGCGCAGCCGGACGCGCCGCGACGCGCTGTTTGTCCCGGAAGAGGCAGGCGAACACGTCGGCGACGATTTCGCCGAAGCGCACCAGCAGCGGCTGGCGATCCAGAAGGCGGTCAGCCTGCTGTCGGAAGAACACCGCCTCGTGGTCGGCCTCGTCCTGGTGGACGGGCTGGCCTACAAGGACGCCGCCGAGGTGCTCGAGATTCCCGTGGGAACGCTGACCAGCCGCCTGGCGCGCGCCCGTGAAGCCCTGCAACAGATCCTGTCCGACCAGACGAGGAAATCATCATGAGCACGACCATGCACTACGACGACGACACCCTGATGGCCTATGCCGACGGCGAACTCGACCCGGAACAGCGGGCCGCGATTGCCCGGGCCATCCAGGATGACCCCGCGGTCGCGGCGGCGGTCGCACGCCACCAGGCGCTGCGCCAGGACGTCTTCGCCGCCTTCGCTCCCACCCTCGACGAACCCGTGCCGGAACGGCTGCAGCCGCCGGCGGCACGGGTGCACGATCTGGGCGCGGTCCGGGCCGCGCGCGCGGCCAGCCAGGAACAGTGGGAACAGCGGCGGGTCCAGCAAGGGCGCCCGGCCTGGCCGCAATGGGGCGCCCTGGCCGCGTCGCTGGTGGTCGGCGTGCTGGCGGGCAGCCTCGGGAGCGGCTGGTTCGGCAGCGGCACGGAGCTGGTGCGCGGCCCCGCGGGCGAATTGAGCGCCGGCGGCCGCCTGGCCCAGGCGCTCGACCGGCAACTGGCCCAGGACAGTGGCAGCGGCGAGCTCAGGATCGGCTTGAGCTTCGTTGCGCGGGACGGCAGCTATTGCCGCAGTTTCCAGCTGGGCGGCTCGGCCGGCCTGGCCTGCCGCGAAGGCGGCGGCTGGCGCGTTCCGGTCCTGGCCGACAGCCCGGCCCAGGCGGGCGCCTACCGCCAGGCTGCGGCCCCCTTGCCGCCCGCCGTGCTGGACGCCGTCGATGCCCGTATCGCCGGTGCCACACTCGATGCCGCCGCCGAACGGGCAGCGCGCGCACGCGGCTGGGAAGCGGCGGCCGGCGCTACACGTCCATGAAAAACATGCTGAACGCACAAGTAAACCTGTTAAGCTTTACTCTATTGCCCTGACACAAACTCTGGCTGGATGAAAACACGTACCCACCTGTTCCTCATGGCCGCCGCCATCCTGATCCCGGTCGCGCTGGCGTTCTGGATCGGGGTGTCGATGCTGCTGGACTGGGAACGGGAGTCGCGCATCCAGCGGGTCCAGGAGACCGCGCGCTCCACCGCACTGCTGGTGGACCGCGAGATCGCGGTGAAGGAAGCGCTGCTGCGCGTCATCGCGAACTCCGAAAGCCTGGCCGAACAGAACTACGCGCGCGTGTACCGGCTGGCCACCCGCACGAACGCCGGCGACGCCCTGTCCTGGACCATCCTGGTCGACGCCCAGACCCGGCCCATCTTCAATACCCTGCGGCCCTTCGGCAGCGCGCTGAAGGGCACGAACCGTCCCTATGCCGCCGAGGTTTTGGGCAGCAACAAGACGCGGGTCTCCGGCTACTTCAAGGGCCCGACCTCGCAGCGCCCGGTGGTCTCGGTGGACGTGCCCACCCCGCCCGGCCAGGCGCCGCGCTATGTGGTCAGCCAGATCTTCGATGCCCGCTACTTCGAGCGCGTGTTCGCCAACCGCGCGCTCGAGCCGACCTGGCTGGTCGGGATCTTCGACGCCCGCGGCGTCACCATTGCGCGCAACCGGCATGCCGGCCAGGCCGCCGGACGGCCGATGCACCCCGAGATGCGCAGCGCCGCCCTGCATGCGGGCAGCGGCGTGCTGCGCCACGTGACACATGAAGGCACCGAGGTCTATGGCGTGTACACGCGCGCGGCCGTCAGCGGCTGGACCGTCGTGATCGGCGTGCCGGTCGCCGAGATCGAATCGGCCGCGCGCACCGCCGCCCTGTACGCGACCCTGGCCCTGCTCCTGCTGATGGGAATGGCGGTCCTGATCGCCGTCTTCTTCGGCAACAAGCTCACCAACGCCCTGCAGCAGGCCGGCAGCGTCGCCAATTCGCTGGCGCGCGGCGCCATCGCCCGGCCGCGCCCCACCAGGGTGGACGAAGTCGACGCCCTGCTCGACGGCCTGCACTACACCAGCGAAGCCCTGTCGCGCGAAAGCGCGGCGCGCCAGGCCCTGCAGCACGAGCGCGAACAGCTCCTGGTGAGCGAGCAGCGCGCGCGCCGCGTGGCGGAGGCGCAGAGCCGGGCCAAGGACAGCTTCCTGGCCATGCTCGGGCACGAATTGCGCAATCCGCTAGCGGCGATCTCGGGCGCCATGAGCGTGCTCGACATGCCGGCCATCAAGCCCGAACTGGCCGCCAACGCGCGCGAGATCAGCCGGCGCCAGATGCGCCACCTGACCCGGATCGTGGACGACTTGCTCGACGTCCAGCGCATCCTGTCGGGCAAGATCGTGCTGCAATATAGCCCGGTGAACCTGGGCGAGGTCCTGCATGCCTGCGTCGAAGCCAAGCGCCTGGTCGATGCCGGCAATCACCACTGGGAAGTCGCGCTCGAGCCGGCCTGGGTCGATGGCGACCGCACCCGCCTGGAACAGATCGTCGACAACCTGCTGCACAACGCCATCAAGTACACCCCGGCCGGCGGCGCAATCGCGGTAAGCTGCAGCTGCGGCAGCGGCGCCAGGGAGGTTGTGGTGGAGGTGCGCGACACCGGCATCGGCCTCGCACCCGAACTGCTGCCGGCCATCTTCGACGTGCTGGTACAGGGGCCGACCAGCATCGACCGCGCCCAGGGCGGCCTCGGGCTCGGCCTGGCGCTCGTGAAGGAACTGACGGCCCTCCACGGCGGCAAGGTCTCGGTGCACAGCGCCGGCCAGGGCCAGGGCTGCAGCTTCACCCTGGTGTTCCCGCTGCGCCAGGACGCCGGGTCCGCCGGCCAGCACGGACTGGACGCGCGTCAATCCTCCCTCGACCCGGCCTGAACCCTGTAAATCCGCGGCTTTGCCCATAGCTGTCCACTATCGGACGCTTCATGGACCAACCGCTCATGCGAACCTTCCTGCGCAGCCTGCTCATCGCCGTCGTCCTGCTCGCCGCCTGGGGCCTGCTCGAACCCTGGCTGCGCCATGCCTTCTACGCCATGCGGCTGGCGGCGATGCCGGCGCCGAGCGCACTGGCCATGCCGGTCAACGGCGTACGCCCGAAGGCCCTGCGCGACACCTGGCATGCGAGCCGCAGCGAGGGCCGCAGGCACGAGGGCATCGACATCTTTGCGAAACGGGGAACGGCGGTGCGCGCCGCCACCGAGGGCATCGTGCTGCGAGTCGGGAGCAACCGCCTCGGCGGCCAGGTGGTGTGGGTGCTGGGACCGGGCGGGCAGCGGCATTACTACGCCCACCTCGACCGGTTTTCGGACGTGGCGCCGGGCATGCGGGTCGAGGCGGGCCGGGTGCTCGGCTATGTCGGCAATACGGGGAATGCGAAGACCACGCCGCCGCACCTGCACTACGGCGTGTACGGCGCGGGCGGGCCGGTCAATCCCTACCCGCTGCTCAGGGATGGGCCTAGATGATCTCTTCTTCCCCGGTCGGCGGCGGAGGCGGCGCGATCTCCGGCAGCTGGGCCGGCGGCGGTGCCGTCTGGAGCGGCGGCTGCGGGATCGGCCGTACCGGTTCGGCCGGCGCCGCCTCGATGACTTCTTCCTCGTCCTCGATCGGGGCCGGATCGGGCACCTCGGACTCTCCCTCCATGGCGTCTTCGATCTGCAGTTCGCCAGGACCTTCCTCGATGTATTCCGGTTCCTCGACCGCGCGCGGCGGCGGTGCCTGGCGGCCGCCCGGCAGCAGGGCATTCGGGTCGATCTTGCCGTTGTCGACCGCGCTGCGCATGAAGTCGCCCACCAGCAGCAGGGCATTGTGGCCGCCCTGCCCCCAGTAGCTGCTGCGCATCGCGACGCGGTTGTCGTTGAAGCCCACCCAGGCGCCGGCCACCAGGTTCGGGTGCATCAGGATGAACCAGCCGTCCGTGTTGTTCTGGGTGGTGCCGGTCTTGCCGGCCAGGTCGCCGTAGACGCCGAAGCGGTAGCGCACGCCGCCGCCGGTGCCGCGATTGACCACCCCGCGCAGCATGTCGATCAGGTTCAGGGCGGCGTCCTGCGACAGCGCGCGTTGCGGCGCCTCCGGCGCGAAGTCGGCGACCACCTTGCCCTCGCGGTCGGTAATGCGGCGCACGAACACCGGCTTGCGGTACTCGCCCTGGGCGGCGATGGTGCTGTAGGTGCTGACCATTTCCAGCAGGGTCACCGGGCTGGTGCCCAGGGCCAGCGAAGGCACGGCCTGGAGCCGGCTCTGGCGGATGCCCATGCCCTGGGCCAGGCGCACGATCGGGTCCAGGCCGACCTGCTGCATCACCTGCGCCGTGATGGTGTTCTTGGAAAACACCAGGCCGTCGCGCATGGTCATCATGCCGCCGCTGCTGCCCGACATGTCGGTCGGGCGCCAGACCGTGCCGCCCACCTTGATGTCGGTGACCGCGTCGCGGTAAGGCTGGTCGGGTGCGATGCCGGCCTCGAGCGCGGCCGCGTAGACGATCGGCTTGAAGGTCGAGCCGGGCTGGCGCGCGGCCTGGACCACGTGGTCGAACTGGTCGCGCTCGAAGCTGCGGCTGCCGACCCAGGCGCGCACTTCGCCGGTGTGCGGGTCCATCGCCACGAAGCCGGCCTCCAGGCGCGTCTTGCCGGCCTTGAGTTCGCGCATGAAGGCGCGGTCGCCTTTCAGGCGCTTGAGGGCGGCGGCGGGCGCTTCGCCCTCCTCGACGGCGCGGCGGTACTCGGCAGTTTCGCGCACGAAGGCGTCGAGCTGGCGCGGGTGCGAGCTCCAGTAGTAGGCGAAGGGGTCGACTTCGCCCCGCATCGCGGTATACATGCCGGTCGAGGTCGAACGCGGCATGCCGGAGTATGCCCATTCGACGTCGGCGACCGCCTGCAGGGTATTCGACTGGCGCTCGACGGCGCGCACGGCCGCTTCCTGCAGCTGCAGATCGAGCGTGGTGTGGACCACCAGGCCGTCGAGCTGGAGGTCGTAGTCGTTTTCCTCGGCCCAGTCGAGCAGCCATTTGCGCACGTAGGCGGTGAAGTGGTTGTCCTTGCCGCTGCGGTCGTTCAGGCGCGCGAACCGTACCCGCAGCGGGCGCTTGGCCAGCGCGCGGTGGCGTTCCTCGCTGAAGGCGCCGTGCTTGGCCATCTGCGACAGCACCACGTTGCGGCGCGCCTTCGAGCGCTCCGGGTTGGCGACCGGATTGTAGTAATGGGTGCCCTTGAGCATGCCCACCAGGGTGGCCGCTTCCAGCACGTCGAGGCGCGCGGCGGGCTTGCCGAAATAGGTGCGTGCCGCCATTTCGATGCCGTAGGCGTTGTACAGGAAGGGCACCGTGTTCAGGTAGGCCTCGAGGATCTCGGTCTTGCTGTAGGTGTTCTCGATCTTGATCGCGGTGATCAGTTCCTTCATCTTGCGGTTCAGGCTGCGCGCCCGGCCGATCTCGTCGGGGAACATGTTGCGCGCAAGCTGCTGGGTGATGGTCGAACCGCCCTGGGCATCGCCCTTCAGGGTCGCGAGCAGTGCGCCCACGACGCGCCGGAAGTCGACGCCATGGTGGTCGTAGAAGCGGTGGTCCTCGGTCGAGATCAGCGCCTTGATCACGTGCGGCGAGATCTGCGACAGCTTGATGCGTTCCTGCAGGCCCTTCTCGAACGTGCCGAGCTCCTTGCCGTCGGCGGACAGGATCACGCTCGGACGCGCCGTGCTGGCCTGGCGCAGGTCGGCGATGCCGGGCGTGAGCGGAATCAGGATCACCAGGTACAGGAAAAAGGCCATCAGGCCGGCTGCCAGCGTCCACAGGCCGATGAGCAGGACCTGCTCGGCGCGCGGGCGGTCGCGCAGGCGCGCCTGCGCCATCGAGTATCCGGCCCGGGCGCGCCCTCTGGCGCCCTCGACCAGGCGCTTGCCATGCTGGCCGAGCGCGGCGCGGCGCGAGCCGCCGGCTGGGTCCTGGCCCGACCCGGCACGGGTGCCGTCCCGGGATTCGGTATTCTGTTCCTGATCCACTATAGAAATCCTTGCTGCAAATGCCGATTGGGGGTGCCCGTCCGCGCACCCTGTGTATGCGGCAAGTATAGCTGACCGGCGCGCCAACCCCGGTCCTGCTCGTCAGGCATGTTCTTCGGTCGGCTCCACCCTGCCCTTGCGCAGCAGCAGTTCGACCGCCTGCACCGGTTCCGGGCGGCTGTAGATGTGGCCCTGGACCTCGTCGCAGCCGCAGCCGCGCAGATAGTCGAGCTGTTCGAAGGTTTCGACGCCTTCGGCGATCACCTGCATGCGCAGGCCGTGCGCCAGCGAGATGATGGCGTCCACCATGGCGGCGCCATCCGGGCTGACCATGTCGACGACGAAGGAGCGGTCGATCTTGAGCACGTCCACCGGAAAGCGTTTCAGGTAGGCCAGGCTCGAGTACCCGGTACCGAAGTCGTCGATCGAGAGCTTGACTCCCATGGCCTTCAGGCAGCGCATGGTCTCGATCGCGGCCTCGACGTCCGCCATCATCATGCTCTCGGTGAGCTCGATTTCGAGCGAATCGGCGCCCAGGCCGGTTTCATCCAGCACCTGGCGCACCATCTGCACCAGGTCGGGTTCGGAAAACTGGCGCGCCGACAGGTTGACGGCGATGCGCAGCGGCCCCAGGCCCGCGCGCTGCCACTGGCAGTTCTGGCGGCAGGCCGCGCGCAGGACCCAGGCCCCGATCGGGACGATCAGGCCGGTTTCCTCGGCCAGCGCGATGAAGCGCTCCGGGCGCACCGTGCCGAACTGCGGATGGCGCCAGCGGATCAGGGCCTCGGTGCCGACCACCAGTCCGCTGCCGAGATCCACCTGGGGCTGGAAATACAGTTCGAACTGGTCGTCGCGCAGGGCGCAGCGCAGCGCGCTTTCCAGGGCCAGGCGGTCGATGGCGTGGGCATTCATGTGCGGCGCGTAGAACTGCACCGCGTTGCGGCCGGTCTGCTTGGTACGGTACATCGCGACCTCGGCATGCTTGACCAGGGTTTCCGGATCCTTGCCGTCGGCCGGATAACCGGCCACGCCGGCGCTCGAACCGAACACCAGGGTCTGGTCGCCCAGCTTGAGCGGCTCGGCGATGGCCTCGCGCACCGCCTGCACCTGGGCGGCGGCCTGGCGCTCGTCGCTGCAGCCGGTCAGCACCAGCATGAAGTCGTCGCCGCCCGCGCGTGCGGCGGTGTCGGCCTGGCGGACCGCACCGGCGATGCGCGCCGCGATGGCGCGCAGCGCGTCGTCGCCGAGGCGGCGCCCGAGTGTGTCGTTGACCAGCTTGAAGTGGTCGATGTCGAGCGCCACCGCCCACACCGGCATGCCGTTGGCGCCGGCGATGGCGCGTTCGATGCGGTCGGCCAGCAGCGCGCGGTTGGCCAGGCCGGTGAGCGTGTCGTAGCGCGCGCGGTGCGCCAGTTCGGCCTCGTAGCGCTTGGCGACGGTGACGTCGTAGGTGGTGACCACGAAGTGCTCGGTTTCGCCCAGCGCATTGTTGACGGGGGCGAGATAGACCTCGCTGATCAGCTCGCGGCCGTCGCGGCTGGCCTGGCGCACCAGGGCGTGGCCCTTGCGGCGTTCGTGGAGTGCCTGGCGCAGTTCTTCCAGTCCGGGCTCCTCGCTGTCCGCGCTCGCCAGCGTGGCCAGCGGCCTGCCCGCCAGCTCGCCCGGGCCGTAGCCGAGCGTGCGTTCGCAGGCCGGGTTGGCGTATTCGATCGGATAGCCCTGGCGGGTGGCGCTGATCAGGAGGATCGGGTTGGCGGCGGCTTCGATGGCGCGCTGGTGCAGGCGCAGCGCGCCGGCGGTCAGGGCCAGGTCGGCGGTGCGGCGCTCGACCAGCGATTCGATGCGCCGGGTGCGTGCGCTGCGCTGCTGCACCAGGGCGGCGGCGGCCAGGGTCAGCACGAAACCGTAGCCGAGGATCGACAGCGAGCCCACCTGGCCGTCGAGCCGGCGCGCCAGGCGTACGGCCGTCAGGTCCCAGTGCGAACCGGCGACCTCGAAGCTGCGCGTGAGCGGCTCCGGTCCGCCGCCGAGCCAGCGTTCCCAGGCGGCCTGCGGCTGCGGTGCGCCCGGGTGGCTGAATACGGCGACGCGCTCGCCCGCGCTGCTGCGGCCGTAGAGTGTCAGGGAATAGTCGCCTTCGGTCAGCAGGCGCGCCGCGTGCAGGCTGCCGCCGACCAGAAGGCCGGCGTCGATCACGACGTTGGTGTTGCCAATCGTGGCGGCGCGCCGCCCCGTCACGCTGGACAGGTCCGCATCGGCCCGGTAGACAGGCATCGCCACCACCATGCCGCGCAGGGAGCCATCGCCCTGAACCAGGCGCAACACGGGACTGGCGGTCGGTTCGCCCGTGTCGATCGCACGCTGGATGAACCCGCGCACCGCCCTCTGCGACCAGGCGTCATAACCGAAGACATTCGCGTTCTGGGCGATCGGGACTACATAGTCGTTGACGAGATAGCGCTCGCGCCGGCCCGCCGGGACCAGTCCGCCGGCAGGACCGCGCTCGCGAATGACGAAGCCGGGCCAGAAGCGCCGGCGCGCGGCTTCGAAGGCGGGCCGTTCGGCCGCGCTGACGAAGCGCTGGAACTCGAGGCCCATCAGGTAGCCGTTGCGCGCCGCCAGCGGTTGGGCAAATGCATCGAAGGCCTCGCGCGAGACCTTGCCGTCGTTGGCCACGAACAGCAGGTTCAGCGCGCGCAGGTCGAGCACGGCGCCGGCGAAGGCACGCGTGACGGCCGCCGTGCGCACCTCGGCGCGCTGCTCGAAATCGGCGCGTGCGCTGTCCGCCTCCAGCTCGCGCGCCACGCCGAACAGCATAGCCGTCAGCGCGAACCCGGCAAGAGAGGTCGCCGCGGCGGCGCGCGAGACGAGACGCCGCCGCCGGAATACCGGATGGGCGAACAGCCGATTCATGTCGCCCATCCTAGCAAAAGCAGCCCGGCGGCGCGCCACGTTACGGCTGCGCAAAGGCCGGGCCTGCCAGCGCGGCGGGTGCCCCGGAGGGCGCCGATTTCCGCTATGATCGCGACATGCCAGAGAACCACGCCCCCCTTCCGGACAACGAGCAACCGATGCGCGTACTGCGGCAGTTCCGTATCGTTTTCAACGCAGTCAAAAGCCATTTCCGCCAGGTCGAGCGCGAGGCCGGGCTCGGCGGCGCCCAATTGTGGGCGCTATCGGTCATCGACCGCCATCCCGGCATCGGCGCCACCGGGCTGGCGCGCGAACTCGACATCCACCAGTCGACTGCCAGCAACCTGGTGCGCGGGCTGGTCGAACGCGGCTTCGTGACCGGCAGCCGCGAAGGCGCCGACCGGCGCAACGTGGCCCTGCAGGTGCAGCCGGCCGGACGCGAAGTGCTGCAGCGCGCCCCGCTGCCCTTCGCCGGCGTGCTGCCGGATGCGCTGGCCAGCCTGGATCCGGCTACCCTGATGCAGCTGGAACGGAACCTGGAGAGCCTGATCGCCCAGCTGGGGGTGGACGACGAGGCAGGCAGCGTGCCGCTGGCCCAGCTGTAGCGCTAGCGGGACTCGAAGATCTCGCTCGCCACCCGCGCCAGGTCGTTCATGCCGCCTCCCTGGGCCAGGTGACGGCGCAGCAGCCCGGCCTGGCCCCCATCCTTCATCAAGGCCTCGATCACCGCGCGCGCCTTGCCGAATTCCGGATCGGGCGAGCGTTGGCCGAGACGTTCGAGGTCGGCCCGGATCACTTCCGCCACCGGCGCCGAGAACCCGGTTTCCGGGTCGATCCAGCTGGCGTCGACGCCGTCGCGCGCCGCGTTGAAGCGGTTCCAGGTGTACAGCTCGCGGCTGCCGTTGGACGGCCAGGCCCCCGGCCGGCTCGCGAACTCGAGGCACAGCTCGCGCGCATAACAGGCCAGCGCGGCCGCATATTCCGGCTTCAGGGGCGTGTCCAGCACGCGCAGCTCGATGGTGCCGTACTCCGGCTTGGGCCGCACGTCCCAATAGAAATCCTTGATGCTGTTGACGATGCCGAAACCGGCCAGGCGGTCGAAATAGTCGCGGAAATCCTGCCAGCTGCGGAACTCGGCCGGCTGGATGCCGCTCATCGGGAAGGCGCCGACCACGTTGCTGCGCGAGCTGCAGAAGCCCGACACCTCGCCCTGCCAGCAGGGTGAATTGGCCGACAGGGCCACGAACAGCGGCGCGCGCTGGGTCAGCCAGGCGCACAGGCGTATCGCCTCGTCGGCCGTGCCGGCGCCGATGTGCACGTGCATGCCGAATACGGTGAACAGCTTGGCGAGATAACCGTACTTGCGCTCGGACTCGAAGTAGCGCTCCTTCGGATAGATGCGCTGCTCGCTCCAGCGCTGGAAGGGATGGGCGCCGCCGCCCGAGATCGAGGCGCCGACCTCGAAGGCGGCGCGCTGCACCGTACTGCGGATGTGTTCCAGCTGCTCCGCGGCCTCGCCGTAGGAGCTCAGGATCGAGGTCGCCACTTCCAGCATCGAGGTGGTGATCTCGGGCGTGTGGACCCAGGGTTTGTCGTGCTTGTCGAGCACGCGCAGGATGTCGGGTGCGGCCGGGAACAGGTCGTAGGTCAGGCGGTCGAGCACCATCAGTTCCAGCTCGATGCCCATGGTGCCGACGGTCGAGGGCTTGAAATCGGGCAGGAAGGCCGGGCCCTTTCCGGACACGGCGTTCGCCTGTGCCTCGGCGCTCATTTCATTGATCGCGATCTCGCTCATGCGCGGTCCTCCTCGTTCGGTGCACGTTGATAGGTTTCGCCCGCCATGCGCAGGCCGAGCCAGGTCAGGCCGGGCGCCAGCAGCACGTTCAGGGCCAGCAGTGCGCCCATCAGCGCGGTGGAGGTCGGGTCCAGGCCGGTGTAGGCATTCAGGGTGGTGTCCACCACCAGCCCGCCGTAGCTGACCAGGGAGCACATCGACAGCGCCATCGCATGCTTCTTGTTGCGGTCCCAGGCGCTCGCCGGCCACAGCGCCAGGCGGGTGGCCGCGATGCGCACCGCGAACACCGCCAGCGCCGCCAGCAGGATCGGGCCTTGCGCCAGCTGCTGCAGGTCGACCAGGGCCGCCGACATCAGGAACAGGAGCACGTAGCCGATGTCCTGCGCCGTCTTGAGCTGGGCCTGGAAGACGTTGTCGCGCCGCTCCACGTTGCGCAGCAGGAGGCCCATCAGCAGCAGCGACAGCAGCGAACTGGATGCGGTCACCGAGCACAGGCCCAGGTCGATCAGCAAGGCGGCCAGCAGCATGCCGGGACGCATGGTCGCCGGCACCCTGCACAGGCGCGTGGCCGCGGCATACAGGCCGTAGGACAGCAGCGCGATGGCCGCGCCCAGCACCAGCTTGCCGCCCTGGCGCATCAGCTCTTCACCGAAACCGGTAGCGGCGTCCAGGCCCTGGCTGCGCGTCCAGGCCGTGGTCAGCGCCAGCACCAGCAGCGCGACCAGGCTGCTCAGCCCGACCATGTTGGCCGTGGCAAAGGTGCTGGTGCCGCTCGCGTTCTCGTCGGCCACCATGGAATTCACGATCACCGGGTTCACCGCGATCAGGATCGAGGCGATGAAGATCGAGGCGCCCCAGGGAAGCTCGCACAGGCGCAGGGTGAGCGCCACCGCAAGCAAGCGCGCCAGCGTGGCCAGCAGCAGGCTGCCGCCCTGGCGGCCGCTGCGCAGCAGCCAGGCCAGGTCCATCTTGCGGCCGACCTCGAACAGCACCAGCGCCGCGGCGGCATTCAGCAGTTCCTGGAACTGGGCCAGCAGCGCGCGGTCGATCAGGTTGCCGCCGGTGGCGCCCAGCAGCAGACCGGCGACGACGGCGCCGTACAGCTTCGGTACCTTGAGGCGCTGGAGCAGCATGCCGGTCACCAGCGCCAGCATCAGGCCGGCGCCCAGCACGGCGAGCGGCGAGAACAGCCACAGGGGCGTCGACAATTCTTCATTCATGGCGGGCCTCCCAGGCGTGGGCGAGCGCTTCGAGTTCGCGTTCGGTCAGGGCGGCGCGTGCTTTGGCGGCTTCCTGCAAGGCCGCGCCGCCGCCGGCGGCCGGCAGCTCGCTCGAGATGCGCGCACGCACGGTGCCGCCTTCGCTGCGCAGCGGAATCCACAGCTGGCCGTGCATACCGGCGCCCTCCTTCCACACGGCCAGGAACTTGGCGCCGGTGCGGTCGCCGGAAATGGCGGGCTCGATCAGGGTGAAATTGCGCAGCCATTCAGCGGCCGGGAAGCGCCGCGCCAGCAAGACCTGCATCGCGCTGCGCTGCTCCAGGCGGGCGTCGTCGCGCGAGTACGGCAGATGCAGTTGCGCCTGGCCGAGGCTGGCCGTGCGCAGGTCGAGGCAGGCGCCCTCGCTGATCCAGCGCCAGGTCTCGGAGCCCAGCAGGCGCGGCTTGCCGTTGGTGGCGTCGAGCCAGGCCGTCATCAGGGGCGTGCGCGCCGGCGCCGGATTGGCGGCGTCGATCGCACGGACCGCCTGCGCAATGGTGTTCCAGTGGCCGGCCTGCCAGTTGCGGGTCGGCAGGCGCTCGGACGGGCGCCAGCGCCACAGCACGGCCGACCATTGGCCGTTTTCCTGGCGCCAGACCATGCCGGTCTGCTGCAGGCCGCCGGTCTGCACCAGCAGCGACTGCCCGCTCCAGGCGGCGCTCCAGGGCCGCAGCACGACGCGGGTGCCGGCGCCGAGACGGTGCCAGGCGATTGCCGGCGCCGGCAGGCAGGTATTCGGATTGGCGGGCAGCACGTCCCAGTACAGCATCTCCAGGTGCTGGCTCCAGGCGCAGTGGCGCAGCGTGGGCGTGCCCATGGGAGCCAGGCCCGCTTCGACGGGAGCCGCGCAGTTGCCGGCGCGCGAATCGCTCAGGGGCGTGAAGTCGGCAACGCCGGGCGCCGCCGGCTTGCGCGGGGCCGCTTCGGCCGGCAAGCTGCACAGCGCGAGGACGGCGGCGATCGACGGAAATAAGAAGGTATTCAAGCTTCCTCCGGAGGGGCGCGCAGCCGAAGCATGGGCTTCGGACTGGCGGTAGGCCGGCGGGCGCCGCGATCGCGCCAGCCGCGGCAGGCAAGGCCGCGGCACCGAAAAAAGTCCCCCGGCATGGTGCGGGGGACGAAAAGAAACGGACTCAACCGCCTCATCGCTGATCGGGTTCCAGGTCGTTGCTGGCTGGCACCACGCAGCTATGATGGACTAAAAATATATCGAAGGCAACCTAATTTGTGCAAATGTATTTATTCGCAAGGCTCAGTTCTGACGCATGTGCAGCAGCGGATAAGGCCGCCCCGCGTCATCGCGCGGCGAGCGTCCGGTCGCCTCGAAACCCATGTGGCGGTAGAAGCCCACGGCCTGCAGGTTCTGCTCATTGACGTCCACCGTCAGGCGGCCGGCGAGGCTGCCCGCGTGCGCCAGCAGGATGGGGCCGACACCCTGGCCGCGGCTGGCCGGGTCGATGAACAGCGCGTCGACGTGGGCCCCGCTCAGGCCCAGGAAGCCGCGCGCCCGGCCGTCCGCATCAATGGCGACCCAGACCCGGGTGGCCGGCAGGTAGTGTTCGGCGACCAGGCTGTCGATCTCGCGGAAATCGGCGTCCGACAGGAAGTCGTGGGTGGCGCGGACGCTGGCGCGCCAGATGGCCGCCAGCGCGGCGGTGTCGGATTCGGTAGAAAGCCGGATGCGAGGCATGGGTGCGCGTGTTGTACAAAACCTAATTGTGCCTCATTGCAGGCTATTAATGCTTAAAATCACGATAATCGACCGCAAGGAGCGTGCATGGACATGCCGGTATGGCTGCAGGCAGGACTGTGGGGACTGCTGGCCGGCGGCGCCCTGCTGCTCGGGGCGGCCGTGGGCTACCGGCTGAATGTGCCGCAGCGCCTGATCGCCGCCATCATGGCCTTCGGCAGCGGGGTGCTGATTTCGGCCCTGTCCTTCGAGCTGATGGAACGGGCCTTCCGCACCGGCGGCTTCGCTTCGACCGCCGCCGGCTTCCTGGCCGGCGCGACGGTCTACACCCTCGCCAACTGGCGCCTGTCGCAGCGCGGCGCACGCCACCGCAAGCGTTCGGGACGCCAGCCGGCGGCCAGCGACAAGGGCGGGAGCGGCCTGGCGATTGCCGTCGGCGCCCTGCTCGACGGCATTCCTGAATCGATCGTGATCGGACTTTCCCTGCTCGGCGAGCGCGGCGTGAGCATCGTGGCGGTGGCGGCGATCTTCCTGTCGAATATCCCGGAAAGCCTGTCGAGCGCGGCCGGCATGAAGCGCGCGGGACGCTCGCCGCGCTACATCTTCGGAATCTGGGGCGGGATCGCGCTCGCATCCGGCGTGGCCGCCCTGCTCGGCTATGCCGTGTTCCGCCACTTCTCGCCGCAGATCGTGGCTGCCACCACGGCGGTCGCGGCGGGTGGCGTGCTGGCGATGCTGGTCGACACCATGATTCCGGAGGCGTTCGAGGAGACCCATGATTTCGCGGGCCTGATCACGGTGACGGGCTTCCTGGCGGCCTTCGCGCTCACCAAACTGGGGCCGCGTATCTGATGCGCTTGGACGCTCAGGCAAACAGGCCTTCGCCGTTCCAGCGCGGCGCCCTGCAGGCGGAACGGGCCGGCACTGCCTTGCCGGCCAGGCCGCGCGCCGCCAGCAGGCGCGGAAAGGCGCGACAGTAGCTCGACTGGACGCCCGCCAGGCGGGCCAGTTCGCCGTATTCCACCACCATTTCCGGCGGCATCGCCGCCAGCACCTGCTCGACCCGCTCGCGCCAGTCTTCCGCCAGGGCTGGCATCCGCTCTTCGAGAAGCGCGACGCGATCGCCTGCGCGGATTGCGCCACCGACCAGCACCCTGGCCAGCATGCCGCGCCGCCCGCCGATGCTGCGCGCCAGTCCCGGGCGCTGGCGTTCCAGGGCGCCACAGGCTTCGCACTGGAAGCTCAGCCGGAATACGGCCTCCGCCCCGACACGCAAGAGCATTCCCGAGGCGAGACGCGCGGTGTCGATGTCCAGCAGCAGGTTTTCGCGCAACGCGAATGGCGGAAGTTCCAGATCGTCGTAGGCGGCGCTCCCTGCCAGCAGGACCTGGCGCGGCGAACGCGGATCGCAGTGCCGGTCGCCCTCCAGGCCCAGGCTGGCAAGCGCCGTGGCCGACTCCACCGCCGTAGGCGCGACGCTGCGCGCCGCACGCAGCGCGATGGACACTAGCGTGCCGCTCATCCCTGCCCTAGCGCCGCGCCGGCGCTGGCGGCATCGAGCGCAGGTAGGCGACCAGGTCGCGCAGCTGGCGGTCGCTCATCATGTTCCAGAAGCGCATGCGGTTGCCGGGAACGACCGCGTCGGGGTCGCGCAGGAAGGCGGCAAGGCGCCGCTCGTCCCAGACGAAGCCGGCCTTCTTCATGGCCGGCGAATATGCGAAATCCGGCGCGGCGCCGGCGCGGCGGCCAATGATGCCGTTCAGCTGGGGACCGAAGTTGCTGCGCGCGCCGGGCCCGACCTGGTGGCAGTTGGCGCAGCGCTTGAAGGCGGCGCGTCCGGCCTCGATCGGGTCAGCGGCAAGCGCATGCGTGGCGAAGCCGAACAGCAAGCCGAGTGCAAGGACACGCATGCCGGCGCCCTACTTCACCCGCTGCTTCTCGAGCTTGCGCGCCAGGGTGCGGCGGTGCAGCCCGAGGCGGCGCGCCGCTTCCGAGATGTTGAAGTCGGTCTCGGCCAGCACCGCGTGGATGCGCTCCCATTCGAGCGTCTTGATGGACGTGGAACGGTTGGTGACCTCGACCTCGGTATTGCCGGCGATGTGGCCGAAGGCGGCCTCGATGTCGTCGGTGTTCGAGGGCTTGGCCAAGTACTGGACCGCGCCCAGCTTGATCGCTTCCACGGCGGTGGCGATGCTGGCGAAGCCGGTCAGGACCACGATCAGCATGTCCGGGTCGTGCTCGTGCAGCAGCTGTACGCAGGCCAGCCCGGAGCTGTTCCCCTTGAGCTTGAGGTCGACCACGGCGTAGTTGGGCGAATGCGCGGCCAGCAGGGCCGCCGCCTCGTCCTGGCCCGGCGCGACCAGCACGCGGTAGCCGCGCCGTTCGAAGGAGCGGCTCAGGGTGCGCGCGAAGGCCTCGTCGTCCTCGATGATGAGCAGCAAGCGCTCAGTGGTGTCCGTCAAAAGCCTTCCTTTTCCAGTTCGATGCTCGACAGCGGGAGCGTGAGCGTGACTTGTGCCCCGCCTTCCTGGCGGTTCACCGCGGTGACCGATCCGCCCAGCTTGCGCACCACGTTCACGGCCAGGAACAGGCCCAGGCCATGCCCCGGCTTGGTCTTGGTGGACTGGTAGGGCTTGCCGATCTGGCCCAGCATGGCGGGGGCGAAACCCGGGCCGCGGTCGGTCACGGCGACATACAGGCTGCCGTCCTCGATCCAGGCGTCCAGCCCGACCCAGTCCGGCGACGCTTCCAGTGCGTTGTCGAGCAGGTTGTCGATGGTCTGCTTGAGCGCCGAGTCGAAGGCGACCGGGCGGTCTTCCAGGATACGGTTATTGTACTGGAAGGCGGGCGCCGAGCGGCTCGCGCGCCAACCCTTGACCAGCCCGTCGAGGAAGCTGCGCACGGTGGTGCGGACCGCCGATTCGCCGCGCGCCTCCCCGGCCGACAGCAGGATGCCGCTGACGATGGACTTGCAGCGCTGGAGCTGGGTCTGCATCTCGGTGATCTCTTCCAGCAGGCTGGGGTCGTCACGGAACTGGGGCATGCGCTTCCAGTCGCCGAGGATCACCGAGACGGTGGCGAGCGGCGTGCCCAGCTCGTGCGCCGCGCCCGAGGCCAGCAGGCCCATGCGGACGATATGCTCTTCCTCGACCGCATGTTGGCGCAGCGACGCGAGCTGTGCCGCTTTCTGGCGCAGGGTGTCGGAAATACGCGAAATGAACATCACCAGCAGCGCCGCGTTCAGCGCGAAGCACACCAGCAGGCCCTGGATGTACAGGCTGGCGATCCCGCGCGCATGGTCGAAAGGCAGCGCAAGCGGCTGGGCGTACATGGCCAGGCCGGCCATGCAGGCGATGGTGATCAGGACGATGGTCCAGGTCCACAGCACTTCCAGCAGCACCGCCGACAGGATCACCTGCAGCAGGTAGAGGAAGGCGAAGGGATTGGTGATGCCGCCCGAGAGGTAGAGCAGCACGGTCAGGCTGGCCACGTCCACCAGCAGGGCCATGAACATCTCGCCGTTCGAGACCGGGCGCCGTTCGTGCCAGCGCAGGTGGCTGGCGACGTTGAAGGCGATCAGGCAGGCCAGCACCTGCAGCATGTGCACCAGCGGCAGCTCGATGCCGAAGATCAGGATGGCCGAGGCGATGGTCGTGATCTGGCCGATCACGGCGATCCAGCGCAGCTCGATCAGCTGCAGCATGTTCTTGTGGCCGGCCGCGAACTCCACGTTCGCGGCGGCCGCCTGGGGCGAGCTGCGGCCCGCCTTGGCGAAGAAATCGAGGGGATTCTGGATCATGCCGCCCTTGGGTTGTCAGTCGTCGTCGCGGATTTTACCGCCATGACGGCTGACCCACCACCATGCGCCCAGCACCATCAGGGCCAGCGCATACCAGGTCAGGGCATACACGAGGTGATTGTTGACGAACGAGATGACGGTCAGGCCGCCCACGGCCCGTTCGGGGGCACCGGCCGGATCCTGGTCCTTGCCGGCATCGACAAAGTATGGCGCCACATTGGACAGGCCACGCGCCGCGGCCAGCGCCTGCACGTCGCGCGAGTACCAGCGGTTGTTGGCCGGGTCGTTCTCGCGCAGGAAGCCGCCGCCCGGCTCGCTGATCCGCAGCAGGCCGGTGATTTCGACACGCTCGCCATTCGCGGCGCAGGGATTGGCGCTGGCGCGGCGTGACGAGTAGCTTCCGGATTTGTTATCGGCGGCGGGAATGAAACCGCGGTTGATGAAGACGATGTGGCCCTCGGCCGTGCACAGCGGCGTGAGCAGCCAGAAGCCCGCGCCCAGTTCGGACAGCGCCTGGACGGGGGTGGTGAATTCGTAGAGGTAGTGCCCGGCAAGACGTACGCGCCGGTATTCGTCGGATTCTTTGGTGACCTGCGCCCAGCGCGCCGCAGGAGGCGGCGCCACCGGGGCAGCGTTCACACGCGCATCGACGCGCGCGATCAGGTCCAGCTTCCATTGCAGGCGGATTAGCTGCCAGGTGCCGAGCCCAAGAAAAAGCGCGGCCAGCAACAGGGCCGCCGCCACCAGCATCCGCCGCGCAAAGGCGCCGCGCGGCGGATGGGAGGCTGGTCCTGCCGGCTGGTCCCGCATTGACTGCTTACTGCGTGTCGTGCATGCCGTGGGTGGTGTCGCTTGCCCCACCCATGGCCGGCATCATGTTGGCGTTCATGTGCGTCATGACCCAGATCGAGCCCGACAGCACGATGACCAGCAGGACCACGGTCAGGATCATGGCCATCATGTTCCAGCCGTCTTCCGACTTCGAGTTCATGTGCAGGAAGTAGATCATCTGGACGACCACCTGCACCGCGGCGAAGCCGAGGATCACGAAGCGGGTCGTTTCCGGCGGCAGGACCTTGCCCATCACCAGCCAGAACGGGATCGCGGTCAGGATCAGCGACAGCACGAAGCCGATCGCGTAATCCTTGGGGCTGTAATGCGTCACGTAGGTTTCGTGGCCATCGTGGTTGTGGCCATGCTCATGGTGTTGCGCGCTCATGGCAGGACTCCCATCAGGTAGACAAAGGTAAACACGAAGATCCAGACGACGTCCAGGAAGTGCCAGAACAGCGACAGGCACTGCAGGCGGCGGAAGTTCTCGCCGGTCAGGCCGTGCTTGGTCAGCTGGACCATCAGGGTGACGAGCCAGATGAAGCCGAACAGCACGTGCAGGCCGTGGGTGCCGACCAGCGAGAAGAACGCGGTCAGGAAGCCGCTGCGCGACGGACCCGCACCTTCATGGATCAGGTGGTAGAACTCGTACAGTTCGAGCGACAGGAACGCCAGGCCCAGCAGGCCGGTGACGCCCATCCACAGCACGGTCTTGCCGACGTTCCTGGCCTGCGCCGAGATCATCGCGAAACCGAAGGTGATCGACGACAGCAGCAGGAAGCCGGTGTTAATGGCGATCAGCGTCAGGTCGAACAGCTCGGCGCCGGTCGGACCGCCGGCGTAGTTACGGCCCAGCACCGCAAAGGTGGCGAACAGGGACGCGAAGATGAGGCAGTCGCTCATCAGGTAGATCCAGAAGCCCAGCAGGGTGCCGTTCTCCGGATGGTGTTCGCGCACCAGGTAGCGCGCGGTCACCTCGTCGGCGGTCAGGCCGCCGTTCATGGTTGCTTTAATTTCAGACATGGCTCATCAACAGACGGGTATGCGCTTCCTCGGTGCGGGCCACTTCTTCCGCCGGGATGTAAAAATCGCGCTTGTAGTTAAAGGTGTGGATGACGATCGCGGCCATCATGGCGACGAAGGACAGGCCGACCAGCAGCCACATGTGCCAGATGACGGCGAAGCCCACCACGGCCGACAGCGCCGAGATGCCGAAGCCGGCCCAGGTGTTCTTGGGCATGTGGATTTCCACGAAGTCCTTCAGCGGACGCTGGTAGCCGTTCTTCTTCATGTCGGCGAAGGTGTCGTTGTCGTGCACCACCGGCGTGAAGGCGAAGTTGTAGTCCGGCGGCGGCGACGAGGTCGCCCACTCCAGGGTACGGCCATCCCAGGGATCGCCGGTGACGTCGCGCAGCTTGGCGCGGTCTTTCCAGGTGAAGAAGATCTGCAGCAGCAGCGCGCCGATACCGCCGGCGATCATCAGGGTGCCGGCCAGCGAGATCTGGAACAGCCACTGGACCGATGCATCCTCGAAGTGGCTCACGCGGCGGGTGTAGCCCATGAAGCCGAGGATGTACGGCGGGGTGAAGGCGACCCAGAAGCCGATCGACCAAAGCCAGAACGACACGTGGCCCCAGAACTGGTTCAGCTTCACGCCGAACATCTTCGGCGCCCAGTAGTTGAAGCCGGCGAACAGGCCGAACACGACGCCGCCGATGATCACGTTGTGGAAGTGCGCGATCAAGAACAGCGAGTTGTGCAGCACGAAGTCGGCCGCCGGGATGGCCAGCATCACGCCGGTCATGCCGCCGATGACGAAGGTCAGCATGAAGGACACGGTCCACATCATCGGCAGCTCGAAGCGGATACGGCCGCGGTACATCGTGAACAGCCAGTTGAAGATCTTCGCCCCGGTCGGGATCGAGATGATCATCGTGGTAATGCCGAAGAACGAGTTGACGCTCGCCCCGCTGCCCATGGTGAAGAAGTGGTGCAGCCACACCAGGTAGGACAGGATCATGATCACGACGGTCGCATACACCATCGAGGTATAGCCGAACAGGCGCTTGCCGCAGAAGGTCGAGACGACTTCCGAGAAGATGCCGAAGGCCGGCAGGATCAGGATGTACACCTCCGGGTGGCCCCAGATCCAGATCAGGTTCACGTACATCATGGCGTTGCCGCCGCGGTCGTTCGTGAAGAAGGCGGTGTCGAACAGGCGGTCCATGCCCAGCATGGCCAGCACGGCGGTCAGGATCGGGAAGGACATCACGATCAGGATGTTGGTGCACAGCGAGGTCCAGACGAAGACAGGCATCTTCATCAGGCCCATGCCCGGTGCGCGCATCTTGATGATGGTGACGATCAGGTTCACGCCCGACAGCAAGGTACCGACACCCGCGATCTGCAATGACCAGATGTAGTAGTCGACGCCGACCCCGGGGCTTGCCAGGATGCCCGACAGCGGCGGATAGGCCAGCCAGCCGGTACGTGCGAATTCACCCACGAACAGCGACGCCATCACGAGCACGGCGCCCATGGTGGTCATCCAGAACGAGAAGTTGTTCAGGAACGGGAAGGCGACGTCGCGCGCGCCGATCTGCAGCGGCACCACGTAGTTCATCAGGCCCGTCACCAGCGGCATCGCCACGAAGAAGATCATGATCACGCCGTGGGCGGTGAAGATCTGGTCGTAGTGGTCCGGCGGCAGGAAGCCCTTGTTGGCGCCGAAGGCGAAGGCCTGCTGGGCGCGCATCATCAGCGCGTCGGCAAAGCCGCGCAGCAGCATGATGACCCCGAGGATCATGTACATGATGCCGATTTTCTTGTGGTCGATACTGGTGATCCAGTTGGTCCACAGGTTGCCCCACTGGCGGAAGTAGGTGATCAGGGCCACCAGGGCCAGGCCACCGACGATCACGCCGGCGAAGGTAGCGATCAGGATCGGCTCGTGGAACGGAATCGCGTCCCAGCTGAGCCGACCGAAGATGAGCTTCGTCAGGTCGAGAGAGTCTTGCATGATTACTTCTTCACAGAAATGTTATTGGTGCTGACCAGGGCCGCCTTGGCTTCCGGGACCACGCAGATCTCCGCGTCGGCCATCTGGGCGGCAGACGTCTTCGGCAGCGCGCGGACCGCGGCGGCGACCTGGTTGCGCTTGTGGTCCTGGGCCATCTGCTCATTCATACAGACGTTGCCTTCGGCCACGCAACGGTTCAGGATGCGGTTGAACAGCGCGGTTTCCACCTGGCCGTAATGGCGCACCGGCTCGCGCACGGAGGGCTTTTCCAGGCTCAGGTAGTCGGCGCGGTTCAGTACGCCCGGATTGGTCTTCATCTTCTGGACCCAGGCATCGAAGTCGCCGGCGCTCACGCCCTTGTAGGCGAACTTCATGTGCGAGAAGCCTTCGCCGCTGAAGTTGGCGGACAGGCCCTGGTAGTCGCCGGTCTTGTTCAGCACCGCGTTCAGGGTCGTCTCCATGCCCGGCATCGCGTAGATCATGCCGGCCAGCGTCGGGACGTAGAAGGTGTTCATCACGGTCGAGGCGGTGATCTTGAAGCGGATCGGGGTGTCGATCGGCGTCACCAGCTCGTTGACCGAAGCGATGCCCTGCTCCGGATAGATGAACAGCCACTTCCAGTCGAGCGCGACGACCTGCACTTCCAGCGGCTTGGTGGAAGCCGCGATCGGGCGGTTCTCGTCGATGCGGTCGAGCGGACGATAGGGATCCAGCTTGTGGGTCGAGACCCAGGTGATCAGGCCGAGCACGATGATGATCAGGAGCGGCGCGCCCCAGATCACGAGCTCGAGCTTGGTCGAGTGGTCCCAGTCCGGCTCGTATTTCGCATTCGCGCCCTTGCGGTAGCGCCATGCGAACAGGACCGTCAGGATCATCACCGGGACGATGATGATCAACATCAGCAGGACCGAGACCGTGATCAGATCTGCCTGCTGTTTTGCAATATCGCCGGTGGGATTCATCACGACCGTGTTGCAGCCGGCCAGCGCTGCAAGCGGGAGTAATGGGAGTCCGCGGCGGACAATTTTAGGAATCATGCTAGGTATCTAACGTTACATGGGAATAAGAACATGCTACTGTAACGCCAACGGCCTACGGCAACCATTGGACACTTTGTCCCACCCTTGCTATATTGAAACTACGGCAATGCCGTTCACAATAGAAACAAAGGCGCGATTTCAGGCTGTCGAGGCCAGCTGACCTCAGGAGACGAAGATATGCAAAGCACGACGACGTACGGCGGCGCAGGTGCCGCTCCGATCACCCACCCTGCAAGCGGGGCCCGCAACATCAATGCCCGGGATGGTGAAATCCATCCGGCCGACATCGCTGTCGGTGTGGTCATTGGCAGGGCCTCGGAGTATTTCGAATTCTTCGTCTACGCCATCGCCTCGGTTCTGGTCTTTCCAGCGGTCTTTTTCCCTTGGGCGGATCGACTCGAAGCGACACTCTACTCGTTTATCGTTTTTTCGTTCGCATTCATCGCGCGCCCCATCGGTACGGTGGTCTTCATGGCCATCCAGAACCGCTTCAGCCGCGAAGTCAAGCTCACCATAGCCCTGTTCGTCATGGGCACATCCACGGTGGTCATTTCCTTCCTGCCCAGCTATGACCGGATCGGCATGCTGTCCATCGTGATCCTGTCGCTGATGCGCATCGGCCAGGGCGTGGCCCAGGGCGGCTCCTGGGACGGCCTGCCTTCGCTGCTGGCCCTGAGCGCGCCGGAGCACAAGCGGGGCTGGTATGCAATGCTGGGCCAGCTCGCCGCACCGATCGGCTTCCTGATCGCCGCCGGCCTGTTCGCCTACCTGCTGACCAACCTGTCGCAGGACGACTTCCTGGTCTGGGGCTGGCGTTTCCCCTTCTTCTGCGCCTTCATGATCAACATCGTGGCCCTGTTCGCCCGCCTGCGCCTGGTGTCGACCAGCGAGTACTCGCGCCTGCTGGACGCCCACGAGCTCGATCCGGCCCCGGTCGGTGAACTGGTGAAATCGCAGGGCAGCAACATCGCCATCGGCGCCCTCGCCGCCCTGGCCAGCTATGCGCTGTTCCACCTGGTGACGGTGTTCCCGCTGTCCTGGATCCAGCTCTACGATACCCGCCCGATGGACGAGTTCCTGCACGTCCAGATGTGGGGCGCAGGGCTGGCGGTGCTGGCGATCCTGGCCTCGGGCTATATCGCCGACAAGGTCGGCCGCCGCACCACGCTCGGCACCCTGGCGGCGCTGATCGGCCTGTTCGCTCTCGCCGTGCCCTCGCTGATGGATGGCGGCATCACCGGCCAGAACACCTTCATCCTGGTCGGCTTCGTCCTGCTGGGCCTGTCGTACGGCCAGGCCGCCGGCGCCGTGACCGCGAATTTCAAGCAACAGTACCGCTACACCGGCGCGGCCCTGACCTCGGACCTGGCCTGGCTGGTCGGCGCGGCCTTCGCCCCGCTGGTCGCTCTCGGCCTGTCGGCGCACTTCGGCCTCGGCTACGTCAGCCTCTACCTGCTGTCGGGTGCGGTCGGCTCGCTGGCGGCACTGAGCCTGAACCGGGCGCTGGAGATCCGCGACTAAAGCGGCTGGCGCGCACGAAAAAAAACGCCCCGCGGCGCCTGGCGCCCGGGGCGTTTTTCATTCTGGAGTCGCTTCAGCCCAGGGTGTACAGCGGCGGCTCGGCCGTCAGCCCCTGCTTGACGGCACGGGTCAGCTCATCCACCAGCACCTCGCTGGCGCCGGCCTCGAGTGCGGCGAAAGTTCGCTCCACCACGGTGGCGGGCGACAGTTTCGGCAGGTCGAAGCCGCGCGTCAGGTCGGTGTCGATGAAGCCCACGTGCACGCCGAGCACCTGGGTGCCCTGGGAGCGCAGGGCGTCGCGTACGCCGTTCGTCAGATTCCAGGCTGCGGCCTTGGTGACGGCGTAGGCCGCCAGCGGCGGATTGCTTTTCCAGCTCGCCACCGACAGCACGTTGATGAAGGCCCCACCTCCCTGTCGCTGTAGGACCGGTGCGAAGCCCTGGCTGAGGTTCAGGATGCCGAACACGTTCGTTTCCAGCATCCAGCGCAGCGATTTGGCACTTTCCGCACCCAGCAGGCTGCCGGTATTCGCCACCCCGGCGTTGTTGATCACCAGGTCGACGTCATCCAGCTGTTCGGCCAGCGCCGCCACGGCGGCCGCGTCGGTGACGTCGAGCCCGACCGGGACGACGCCTTCCAGCAGCACGGTGGCCGGGTCGCGCGCGGCGGCGTAGACCTTCTTCGCACCGCGGGCGAGGGCCTGGCGCGCGAATTCGGCGCCGAGGCCGCGGTTGGCGCCCGTGACGAGCACGGTGGCATTCTGGATGTTCATGGCATTTCCTTTCAGGAGTAATATGATGCGCGTCATATGATGGGTATCATATTTAAGCGCGAAGAAGGGCCGACATCGGGCCGGCCGGGCGCCCTACTTCGGCATAAGGAACAGGGAAAGCAGCACCCGGCGCGCATCAGCCAGCGCCGCCCTGCCCCCGGCATTGTCGCCGTGGATGCGCGCAAGCTGCAGGTTGCCGACCAGGGCGCCGGCGATCACGCCGGCGAGTGCCGGATCGGCGCCTTCGGGCAGCGCCAGCGCGACCCGGCGCACCAGGCGGTCGACGCGCTGGGCCGATGCCTTGCGCACCACCTCTTCCTGGCGCGGCATCTCGCTGGCCAGCGCGCCGACCACGCAGCCCTGCTCCGGATGGGCGAGATGCTCGTCGGACAGGTAAAGTTCGATCAGTGCCTGCAGGGCGTTGCCGGTCTGCAGCGCGCGCGCGGCGATGCGCTCGTCCAGTACCGCGCTGCTGATCGCGCCCGCATGCTCGATTGCCTCGACCAGGAGCGCGTCGCGCGAATCGAAGTGGGCGTAGAAGCCGCCGTGGGTCAGGCCGGCCTCTTTCATGACCTCGGCCACGCCGACGCCCGCATAACCGTGGCGCCGTACGGCGCGGCTGGCAGCTTCGATGATCCGGTGGTGGGATTGTTCGCGCTTGCTGGATTTGGCAGTGCCACTCATGACGGCCTCCGAAATATGATGGAGGTCATATTACGCCCATCATATTTTTCCTGTCAAGCGAAGCGTAGAATCTTCCCCACGCTGGATGGTCAAAACCACTTGGATGCGCGGAGGGGCCATGACGCACAAGGAACTGGTCAGGATCGCGGCCGGAGCGGCCGTGATGGAAGGCATGCTCGAACTGCCGGAATCGGCGCTCGGCATCGTGCTGTTCGCCCACGGCAGCGGCAGCAGCCGGCATAGCCCGCGCAACAACTTCGTGGCCGCCCAGTTGCGCGGCGCCGGCATCGGCACCCTGCTGCTCGACCTCCTCAGCCCCGGCGAAGACGCCGTCTACGCCACCCGGTTCGACATCGGGCTGCTGAGCGAACGCCTGGCCCTCGCCGCCTCCTGGCTCGGCACCGAGCCGCGCAGCGCACCGCTCTCCCTCGGCCTGTTCGGCGCCAGCACCGGCGCCGCCGCCGCACTGCAGCTGGCTGCGCGCGACGGATCGGGCATTGCGGCCGTCGTGTCGCGCGGCGGCCGTCCCGACCTGGCCGGCCCGGCGGCCCTGGCTGCGGTGATCGCGCCGACCCTGCTGATCGTGGGCGGCGACGACGGGCAGGTGCTCGACCTGAACCGGCACGCCCTGTCCCTGCTCCGCTGCGACAAGCAACTCGAGATCATTCCCGGCGCCACCCACCTGTTCGAAGAGCCGGGCAAGCTCGAGGAAGCTGCCCGGCTGGCCACGGACTGGTTCGTGCGGCACCTGAGCCCACCGTGATGTCCGAGCCGCTGCGCCTGGTGCTCGGCGGCGATCTCATGCTCGGCCGCCTGGTGGCGAAGGCCATCGCGCGCCACGGGCCGGCATACCCGCTCGGGCCCATCGCCGGCCTGCTGCGAGCCGCCGACCTCAGGATCGTCAACCTGGAATGCGCGATCACGCGCAGCATGGCGCACTGGGACGGCGCCCCCAAGGCTTTCTATTTCGGCGCGCCGCCGGAGGCCGCGCTGACGCTGGCCGGCGCCGGCATCGACATCGCCAGCCTCGCCAACAACCACAGCCTGGATTACGGTGTGACGGGCCTGCGCGACACGATTGCCGCGCTCGAAGGCCAGGGCATCGCGCACGCCGGCGCCGGCGAAGACTTGTCCGCCGCACTCCGGCCCGCGCTGGCCGACTGCCGGGGACTGCGCTTCGGCATGGCCGCCTTCTGCGACCACCAGCGCGATTTTGCGGCCGGGCCCGCCCATGCCGGCATTGCCTGGCTCGACCTGACGGACGAAGTGAAAGCCCGGGAGACGCTGGAGCGCGCGCTGGCGCCGCTGCTGGCGGCCCGGGTCGACTGGCCGATCCTGTCGCTGCACTGGGGGCCGAACATGGCATGGCGCCCCAGCACGGCTTTCCGCCGGCTGGCCCATGCCGCGGTCGACATGGGCTGGAAGATCGTGTTCGGCCACAGCGCCCACGTGTTCCAGGGCATCGAAGTGCGGGACGGCTGCCCGATCCTGTACGCGGCCGGCGACCTGGTCGACGATTATTACGTGGACCCGGCCTTCCGCAACGACCATCAGTTGCTGTTCGAGCTGGAACTGGACGGTGGCAGGCTGCGGCGCATCCTGCTGCGCCCGGTATTCATCGCGCAGTGCCGCACCAGCCCGGCCAACACGGCGCAAGCGATTTGGATCGGGCGCCGGATGGGCGCCCTGTGCCGTGAACTGGGCACCCGGCTCGATACCGCCGGCCAACCGTGGACGATCACGCCACTGTTCAACTGAGCGCCGTGTCGAGCACCGTCATCAGGATGAAGCCGAACACCAGGGCGATGCTGGCGAAGGTGCCGTTGCCGTTCTGCCGGTACTCGGGGATGACGTCGTTGACGATCACGAGCAGCATCGCCCCGCCCGCCGCGGCCAGGGCGAAGGGCAGCAGGCCCGCCGCGATGCCGATCAGGGCCACGCCGAAGGCGGCCGCCACCGGCTCGATCAGGCCGGAGGCGATGCCCAGGCTGACCGCAGTCAGGCGGCTGTAGCCGACCGTGCGCAGGGCCAGGGCCACCACCAGGCCTTCCGGCACGTCCTGGATCGAGATCCCGGTGGCCAGGGCATTCGCCTTTTCGATGTCGATGCCGGCGTAGCCGACCCCGATCGCCAGGCCTTCCGGCAGGTTGTGCAGGGCGACCGCCCACACGAACAGCCAGGCGCGCCGGACCGACATCCCGGCCTCGCCCTGGGCGAGGATGCCCCCGGTATGGACCGCGCGGCTGAGCAGCAGAATCGCGCCGGCGCCGGCCATGATGCCGGCACCGGCCATCAGGCTGGCCTCCCAGCTGCCGGAACCGGCCGCCCTGGCTGCCGCGATCGCCGGGATCACTAGCGAGAACGCGGTCGCGCCGAGCATCACGCCGGCGCCGAAGCCGAGAAAGCAGTCGTAGGCGCGTTTCGAGAAATTCTGTGCAAAGAGCACCGGCAGCGTGCCCAGCGCGGTGGCCGCGGCCGCGGTCGCGCCGCCGAGCAGCGCGCGGTGCATCTTGGGATTGGCGCTCATGATCTGCTCGACCAGGCTGCCGAGCAGGAGGATGCAGCCGACGCTGCAGATGAGGATGCCGACGGCGCGCCGGAAGGTCAGCGCGCGCAGCAGGGTGCGGGCGGCAAGCAGGCGCTTGTCATCCGTTTTGTCTATGTGAAAATTCATGCAATACCCAAAGAATGGCCGCGCGGCCGGCGCTTCGGAATGGCCGCGCGGCGCGTGCTTACTTCTTCATTGCCTTCGTACCCTTGGCAGTGCCTTTATCCTGGGGCTTGCTCATGCCGGTATCGTCGAGCTGGCCGCCTTTCGAGCCCAGCTCGGCGCTGCCCATGGCGCTGCCGGATTGCCCTGCCATCGTACCACCGCCGGCCGACTGCATGCTCATACCGAGTTCGGCACCGGTGCGCGGCGAGGACATCGGATCGGACATGGTGCGCATCGCCATCTGCTTGAGGATGTCGATGTCGCCGCCCGGCAGGGCCACCTCGGCCTCGCCCGAACCGCCGTCGACCGCCTGCTGCTTTTCCCGGTCGGTGACGAAGTCCCAGTCGGCGCCCTGGTTCCACGGGCCGCGCATCTCGCCCGGGCCCTGCGACATGTTGTAGTACACGCTGGCAAAGCGCGGATCCGCCGGCATTTTTCCCGGTGGGAAGTTCGGTTCGATGGCGTACAGCGCCTTCTCGAAGGATTTCTGGTGCGCCACTTCGCGCGTCATGAGGAAGCCCAGCGCTTCCTTCACGCCCGGGTCGTCGGTCAGCGCGATCAGGCGCTCGTAGACGATTTTGGCGCGGGCCTCGGCGGCGATGTTGGAGCGCAGGTCGGCGGTCGGCTCGGTGATCGAGTCGATGTAGGCGGCGGTCCAGGGCACGCCGGCCGAGTTCGTCAGCGGGGTGCCGGCGCCGTACAGGACCTGGGTGATATGGCTGTCATTGCCTGCACCGGTGATCGCCTTGTACATGTCGGCTTCGCTGTCCACGGCCTCGGCCAGGCGGCCCTTGGCACCCTTGTTCAGCATGGCCACGATGTGCCCGATCACCTCCAGGTGGCTGAGTTCCTCGGTGGCGATGTCGAACAGCATGTCCTTGCGGCCCGGATCGTCTTCCGATACCGCCTGGGTGAAATAGCGCATGGCCGCGGCGAGTTCGCCCTGCGGTCCGCCGAACTGTTCCAGCATCAGGTTGGCCAGGGCTGGATTCGGTTCGCTGACGCGGACCGTGTATTGCAGGCGCTTGTTATGTGCAAACATGAACAATTCCTCCGTCGATGAGTGTTGGCGCGCCCGTCCTGGGCGACGCCACGAGATGGCTGCGGCCTCGGCCGCAGCGCGCATATCTCATGTTGGCAGCGTGACCCGGCAGTGTGGATCAGGTGTTCGCGCGTGCCCTTGTAGGACTAGGGCGACAATTAATGAACTTGATGGAAATGTTGAAATTGATAAATAAGCGTATGTACAGGGGCCGGTTTTCGGGCTTTTGGCCTGATTGCGAGCCTGTACCCGCCCGGGTATGCGAAGCCAGCCGACATGGGCGCGGCGCGTACTCCTACAGTAAAGACGAGTGGCGCGGCACTACCATGTTAGCTATATGACTATAAAGGGGGTACCGATGTTTAACCTGAATAAGCTGAGCCCGACGATCACCAACATGATCCGCTTCGACCACTCGCATGTGATGGTGACCTTCCACCAGTACGAAAAGGACAAGCCGCCGCGCGTCAAGAAGGCGCTGGCCGACACCATCTGCGATGCGCTCGAGATCCACGCCAAGCTCGAGGAAGAGATCTTCTATCCGGTGATGCGCCAGCGCGATGCTGGCGAGCCCTTCATGCACAAGGCCGAGCCCGAGCACATGGAAATGCGCCGTCTGATCGCCGAACTGCGCCGCACCAGCGGTTCCGACCCGCGCCACGACAAGCTGGTGATGGAACTGATGCGCGACGTGATGCACCACGTGGCCGACGAGGAAACCACCCTGCTGCCGCACGCTGAAGCCAAGCTGAGCCGTGACGCGCTGACCGACCTGGGCGCCCAGATGACCCGCCGCCGCATGCAGCTGGTGGGGCCGAAGGCCGGCAAGCTGGCCAAGGAACATGCCGTCGGCTTCGGCGGCAGCGCCGCCGCCATGGTGGTGGGACTGGCCGGCGCGCTGTTCGCGGCAAAGGCATTGGGGCCGAAGAAGACCTGGAAGTCGAATCCGGCCTGATACCGGATCGCCGCACTTCCCTGCCGGCCGCAGGCGCGATGCCTGCGGCCGGCATATTTTTAGCGTGAGCTCAGGCGAACCAGCCCAGCACGAACGGCACCAGCCAGGGCGCGATCAGCGCGGTCAGCGCACCGTTCAAGCCCATGGCGAGGCCGGCGAAGGCGCCCGTCGTGGCGCCGGACTGGAAGGCGCGCGCGGTGCCGATGCCGTGCGAGGCCAGGCCGAGGGCGAAGCCGCGCGCCGCGGGCGAAGCGATGCCGAGGCGGTCGAACAGCCACGGCCCGCAGACCGCGCCGAAGATGCCGGTCGTGATCACCATGGCCGCCGTCAATGCCGGGATGCCGCCCAGTCGTTCCGACACCGCCATCGCGATCGGCGAGGTCGCCGATTTCGGGCTCAGGGTCGCGGCCAGCTCCGGGCCGGCGCCGAGCAGCAGCGCAATCGCCACGCTGGAGACGATCGCCGTCACGCAGCCGAGCAGCAGCGCCGCGGCCAGGGGCAGGAAGGCGCGGCGCAGGCGCGGCAATTGGCGCACCAGCGGCAGCGCCAGCGCCACCGTCGCCGGCCCGAGCAGGAAGTGCACGAACTGGGCGCCGGCGAAGTAGCGCTGGTAGGACATGCCGGTGAGCCAGAGCAGCAGCACGACCAGCGCGATCGAGATCGCGACCGGATTGGCCAGCGGCGCGCCCTTGAACCAGGCGGTGACGCGGTGGGCAGCCAGGTAGGCGCACAGGGTCATCGTCAGGCCCAGCAGCGGCGAGGCGGACAGGTAGACCCAGAACTGGCCGAGATCAGGCATCGCCGTCACCTCGTGGAAGGCGGCGCAGCAGCAGGCCGGTGAGCGCCAGGGTGAGCACCGTGCTGGCGACCGTCGACGTGACGATGGCCAGCCAGTGGCCGCTGCCGCTGGCGGCGGTGGCGACGATGCCGACGCCGGCCGGGACGAACAGCAGGGACAGGTGGGACAGCAGGGTGTTGGCGGCCTGCTCGATCCGTTTTTCCAGCGGCGGCCAGGCCAGCAAGGCGGACATCAAGAGCAGCATGCCGGCGACCGGGCCGGGGATCGGCAGTTTGAGCAGGAAGACGATGCCTTCGCCGAGGCATTGGAACAGCAGGAGGATGGTGAAGGGGGCGAGCATGAGGCGCTTGAATGATGAAAGCGCTCAGGATAGCAAAATGGGGCCGATGCTACCGGCATCGGCCCGATTGACTCAGGCTTCGGCGGCCGCTCCGGCAATCGCCCCACGACGCAGCTGATCGCGCTCGATCGATTCGAACAGCGCCTTGAAGTTGCCCTCGCCGAAACCGTCATCGCCCTTGCGCTGGATGAACTCGAAGAACACCGGCCCCAGTTGCGTCTCCGAGAAGATCTGCAGCAGCAGGCGCGGTTTGCCCTCGGTGACGCTGCCGTCCAGCAGCAGTCCGCGCGCCTTCAGTTCGGCCGCGTTCTCGCCGTGGCCCGGCACGCGCTCGTCGAGCATCTCGTAATAGGTTTCCGGCGGAGCGCTCATCAGGGGCACGCCGGCGGCGCGCAGGCTGTCGACGGTCTTCATCAGGTCATCGGTGAGCAGCGCGATGTGCTGGATGCCCTCGCCATTGAACTGCATGAGGAATTCCTCGATCTGGCCGCCGCCCGACTTGCCCTCTTCGTTCAGCGGGATGCGGATCATGCCGTCCGGGGCGGTCAGCGCTTTCGAGGTCAGGCCGGTGTATTCGCCCTTGATGTCGAAATAGCGGATCTCGCGGAAGTTGAACAGCTTCTCGTAGAAGCCTGCCCAGAAGCTCATGCGGCCGCGGTAGACGTTGTGGGTCAGGTGGTCGATGATCTTCAGCCCGTGGCCGACCGGGTTACGGTCCACACCTTCGATGAACTCGAAGTCGATGTCGTAGATCGATTTACCGTCCTCAAAGCGGTCGATCAGGTAGAGCGGCGCGCCGCCGATGCCCTTGATGGCCGGCAGGCGCAGCTCCATCGGGCCGGTCGGGATCTCGACCGCCTGGGCGCCCAGTTCCAGCGCACGGGCATAGGCCTTGTGCGAATCCTTGACGCGGAAGGCCATGCCGCAGGCAGAGGGACCGTGCTCGGCGGCGAAATAGGCGGCGTAGCTCTTCGGCTCGTTGTTGATGATGAAGTTGATGCCACCCTGGCGGTACAGGCTCACCTGCTTCGAGCGGTGCACCGCCACCTTGGTGAAGCCCAGCTTCGCGAACACGTCTTCCAGCACGCCCGGCGTCGGCGACGCGAACTCGACGAACTCGAAGCCCATCAGGCCCATGGGGTTCTCAAACAGGTCTGCCATTTTCTCTTCCTTGTCTCTGTCGTTGATCTGCAGCCGTCTCCACGGCCGTCATTCTGCAAATACTTCCGCCAGCAGCCCGCGCAGCCACTGGTTGCCCGGGTCCTGGTTGTAGCGCCGGTGCCAGAACACATTGGTCTGCAGCGGCGGCAGGGCCAGGGGCGGCACGATCCATTCCAGGCCGAAGGGCCCGGCGGCGCGCTCGGCCAGCTTCTGCGGCACCGTCACCACCAGGTCCGAGCTCGCCACCATATAGGGCACCGCGGTGAAGTGCGGCACCCGGAAGCGCACCGCCGGCCCGATCCCGGCACGCGCCAGCAGCGCGTTGATGCGGTCGTACGGGCTCTCGCTCGCATCGACCAGCATGTGCTCGGCCTTCACGAAACGCGCCAGCATGACTTCACCCTTCCCCAGCGGATGGCCCTTGCGGAACATCGTCACGTAGGGCTGGCGGAACAGCTGGCGCTGGTACAGGGCTTCCGAGATATCCTCGAAGGGCCCGACTGCCAGGTCCACCCGCCCGCCTTCCATTTCTTCCTTCAGCGCCAGCGTCCCGGCGCGCACCGAACTGATGTCGACCTGCGGTGCCAGCAGCCGGCAGCGTTCGATCAGCGCCGGCATGAAGTAGATTTCGCCCACGTCCGTCATCGCCAGCACGAAGCGGCGCTGGCTGCTGGCCGGATCGAAGCGGCTGCGCTGGTTCAGCGCCAGCGCGACCTGGGCCATCGCCACGCCGATCGGCTCGGCCATCTGCGTTGCGAGCGGCGTCGGCTGCATGCCGGCGGCGGTGCGCACGAACAGCTCGTCCCCGAAGGCCCGGCGCAGCCGCGCCAGGGCATTGCTGACCGCCGACTGGCTCAGTCCCAGCCGCTTGGCGGCCGAGGAAATCTGGCGTTCCCGGTAGACTTCCTGGAAAACCGAGAGCAGGTTCAGGTCGATGGTGTGTGGTTCGATCATGGGCGCGTTTCAGGCAGGCTGCATTGTCGGTGCGGCCGGGCCGCAGGAACAGCAATATTTAGGTAGTGAATAGTCTACATTTTTCTATTCATCTCGTAAAACATGCTGAATTCTTCTACAGTGGCGGCGAACCCATAGCGAAGACACCCAGGAGAAACCAGCATGAGCCCTAGCGTTGACCGCCCGTCCGCCACCATGAGCGGCTTCGGCAACGAATTTGCCACCGAAGCCCTGCCCGGCGCCCTGCCGCAGCACCGCAATTCGCCGCAGCGGGTGGCCTACGGCCTGTATGCGGAACAGATCTCCGGCACCGCGTTCACGGCGCCGCGCAGCCACAACCGCCGCTCCTGGCTGTACCGCATCCGCCCGGCCGCCGTCCACGGCAGCTTCACCCAGGTCGACGCCGGCCGCATCGTCAGCCGCTTCGATACCCCGGCCCCGCCGAACCAGCTGCGCTGGAGCCCGCTGCCCATGCCCGACGCCCCCACCGACTTCATCGACGGCTGGGTCACCATGGCCGGCAACGGCTCGCCGGAAGCGATGACGGGCTGCGCGATCCACCTGTACGCCGCCAACAAGGACATGCAGGGCCGCTACTTCTACAGTGCCGACGGCGAGCTGCTGGTCGTGCCGCAGCAGGGCCGGCTGGCGATCGCCACCGAACTCGGGCTGCTCGAACTCGAACCGCACGAGATCGGGGTGATCCCGCGCGGGATCCGCTTCCAGGTGACGCTGCCGGACGGCGCCGCGCGCGGCTATGTCTGCGAGAATTTCGGCGCCCTGCTGCAGCTGCCGGACATGGGGCCGATCGGCTCGAACGGACTGGCCAACCCGCGCGACTTCCTGAGCCCGGTCGCACGCTACGAGGACCGCGAGGGCGACTTCGAACTGCTGGCCAAATTCTGCGGCGGCCTGTGGCGCGCCCCGATCGGGCATTCGCCGCTCGACGTGGTCGCCTGGCACGGCAACTACGCCCCGTACAAGTACGACCTGCGCCACTTCAACACCATCGGCTCGATCAGCTACGACCATCCGGACCCGTCGATCTTCCTGGTGCTGCAGGCGCCCTCCGACACCCCGGGCGTCGATACCCTGGACTTCGTGATCTTCCCGCCGCGCTGGCTGGTCGCCGAAGACAGCTTCCGCCCGCCCTGGTTCCACCGCAACGTCGCCAGCGAGTTCATGGGCCTGATCCACGGCGCCTACGACGCCAAGGCCGAAGGCTTCGTACCGGGCGGCGCCAGCCTGCACAACTGCATGAGCGGGCACGGTCCGGACGCCGCCACCTTCGACAAGGCCAGCAGCGCCGACACCAGCCGCCCGCACAAGGTGGCCGACACCATGGCCTTCATGTTCGAGACCCGCCAGGTGCTGGTGCCGACCCCGCACGCGCTGTCCTCGCCGCAGCTGCAGCCCGACTACCAGCAGTGCTGGGCCGGCATCGCCAAGCATTTCCGCCCGGATGCTAAATGATGCCAAGCTGACAAGCCGTGTGGCGCAAATCCGGGCCGGCATGCGATGATGCGGGCGTGCGCCGCTCCGGGTGCGCCCGGACGCGGCCCGGATAGTCCGACGGAGGCCCCGCGCCAGTGTTGACCGACATATTGATCATCTCCTTCCTCATCCTGATGAATGGAGTGTTCGCCATGAGCGAGTTGGCACTGGTCTCGGCCAAGCGCATGCGCCTCGAGCGGCGCGCGGAAGAAGGCAGCCGCGGGGCGCGCGCCGCGCTCGAGCTGGCGGACGATCCCAGCCACTTCCTGTCGACCGTGCAGGTCGGGATCACCCTGATCGGCATTTTCAACGGCGCATTCGGCGAAGCCTCGCTGGTCAGCCACCTCACGCCCCACCTCGAAACCGTGCCGGTGCTCGCGCCCTATGCGCGCGAGCTCGCGCTCGGCCTGGTCGTGATCAGCATCACGATCGCCTCGATCATCTTCGGCGAGCTGGTCCCGAAGCGCATCGCGATGGCCTACCCGGACGCGATGGCGACCCTGATCGCCCAGCCCCTGCGCATGCTGTCGGTCGTGATGGCGCCCTTCGTCAAGGGGCTGTCGCTGGCCACCAATGCCATCGTGCGCGTGATCGGCATCCACCAGGCCAAGGAAGAAGCGCCGACCGAGGAAGACATCGCCGGCATCATCAAGGAAGGCGCCGACACCGGCGTCTTCGAGAAAACCGAATACGACATCGTGCAGCGCGCGCTGCGCCTGGACGACCAGCACCTGAAATCCCTGATGACGCCGCGCGTCGACCTGGTGATCCTCGACCTCGAGGAAGACCGCGCGGTCAACCTGGCGACCATCGCCGCCAATCCCTACAGCCGCTTTCCGGTCTGCCGCGGCGACCGCTCGCATATCCTGGGCTACGTGCTGATACGCGACCTGTTCGGCCAGGCCGTGCGCACCGGCTCGCTGGAAGCGATCGACCTCGACGGCGCGGTGCAGGAGCTGCTCTACGTGCCCGAGACGGTCAGCGCCATGGCCCTGCTCGAGATGTTCAAGAAGAACCACGCCGAGCTGGCCCTGATCGTCGACGAATACGGCGACATCCAGGGCATGGTCACGCTGAGCGACGTGATGAGCGCCCTGGTGGGCGACGTCACCGTCGCCGGCGAGGAACACGACGCCGACGCGGTGCGTCGCCCGGACGGCAGCTGGCTGCTGGACGGCGGCGTCGCGCTCGACCGCTTCCGCGACCTGCTCGAGAGCACGCACGACTTCCCGGGCGAGGACGAAGGCGCCTACCACACCCTGGCCGGCTTCATGCTCTACCAGCTGGGCTACATCCCCAAGCCCGCCGACACCGTCGACTGGCAAGGCTTCCGCTTCGAGGTCATGGACATGGACGGCAACCGCATCGACCGCATCATGGTCTCGCGCTACGAAGCGGTGGCGCCGGAGCCGGAGCGGGATTGAAGGGAGCGGGCGCGATGGATGCCGTCAGCCTGGGCCCCTTGGTCCTGCCCACCGCGGTCTTGCTGGTCCTTGGCGCCATCCTGAGCGCCAGCCTGCTGGCGGACTGGTTCAAGCGCCGCCGCGGCCAGGACCCCGGCCCGATCCTGTGGAAGATGATCCTGGCCGGCTTCGTCGCCGCCCGCGCAGTGTTCGTGCTGCGCCACCACGACCTGTTCGCCGGGCGCCCCTGGACCGCCTTCGACTTCCGCGACGGCGGCTTCGATTCCACTGCCGGCCTGCTGGTCGCCTGCGTCATCGGCGCCGAGCTGACCCGCCGCCACGCCCTGCTGCGCCGGCCGCTGCTGGCCTCCAGCCTGGCCGGCATCGGCCTGTGGCTGGGCGGCACCCTGGCCCTGCAGGCCTTCGCGCCGCCGCAGGCGCCGCTGCCCGAGCTGAACCTGCGCCGGCTCGACGGCGCTGAAGTCGCGCTGCGCAGCTTCCAGGGCAAACCCCTGGTCGTCAACCTGTGGGCCACCTGGTGTCCGCCCTGCCGCCGCGAGATGCCGGCGCTCGGCGCGATGCAGGCCAGGCGGCCGGACCTGGCCTTCGTGTTCGTCAACCAGGGCGAATCGGCGCTTGCGGCGCAGGCCTTCCTGGCGGCGCAGGGGCTGCACATGGAGAACGTACTGAGCGATCCGGCCGGACAACTGGGGGCGCGTACGGGGTCGGTGGGGTTTCCGACGACGCTGTTCTATGATGCCCAAGGGCGGCTGCGCTTCCGGCATGTGGGGGAGTTGTCGGAAGCCTCTCTCAGGGAGAAGCTGGGGGCGCTGACGCGCTGAGCCGGCTTCCCTCGATGGCGAAGCTGTGGTACAACACGCACCGCACCCAGGAGACCCCATGCAAGTCACCCCGATCCAGCTGTTCGACGCCGAATCCTCGACCTACACCTACATCCTGTCCGCCCCGGACAGCCGCGATGCGGTGATCATCGACCCGGTCGACCGCCACTGGCAGCGCGACCTGGCGCACGTCGAACGCCTCGGACTGACGCTCACCCACGTGCTGGAGACCCACGCCCACGCCGACCACGTCACCTCGGCCGGCAAGCTGCGCGCGCTGACCGGGGCCAAGGCCTGCGTGCCGAGCGGCTGCGGGATTCCGCCGGCCGAAGTGCAGCTGCAGGACGGCGACGTCATTCCCTTCGGCCTGCGCGAGCACATCGCGGTGATCCACACCCCCGGCCACACCGCTGGCAGCATGTGCTACCTCTGGCGCGGCAACCTGTTCACCGGCGATACGCTGCTGGTGGACGGCTGCGGGCGCACCGACTTCCAGGGCGGCAGCGCCGACGCCCTCTACGACAGCGTCACCCGCAAGCTGTTCGCCCTGGACGACGCGACCCGGGTCTGGCCCGGCCACGACTACAAGGGCCAGTCGGTGTCCAGCATCGGCTGGGAAAAGCGCCACAACGCGCGCCTGGCCGGCCGCTCGCGCGAGGATTTCATCTGCCTGATGGAAGGGCTCGACCTGCCGCGGCCGAAACTGATGGACGTGGCGGTACCGGCCAACCGCAACCTGGGCCTGGCGCACAGCGTCTAGTCGGGGGCGAAGCATCCGTACGCACAATTCGATATAATATTTCCTTTATACAAGTTATAGTGCGCTTAAGACATTATTGGTGACTGTCGAGCGGACGTACCGAGGCAGCCGCATGAAACAGTTCTACGATCTCGCGCACTGGCGCGCCCGCATCTTCTCCAGGCTCATGTCGACCGTGCTGCTGTTCGGCGTGATTGCTGCCGTGCCGAGCGCCACGCTGGCGATCGCTGATGGAATGTGGCAGGTCGCCGCGATGGATGTCGTCGCCCTCGCCTGGCTCTTCGGGATCTGGTGGTTTGACCGCATCCCGTACACCCTGCGCGTCTTTAACTTCCTCGCAGTGATCTTCCTGGTCGGTGTCGGCCTGATGCTCACGGTCGGACCGGTCAGCCAGATCTTCCTGATGGCGCCGCCCGTGCTGGCGGTTGTCCTGCTCGGGACGCGCCAGGCCCTGGCGGCCCTGTTCTTGAGCGGCTTCACCATCCTCGGCCTCGGCCTGGGCGGTTATGCTGAGCTCTTCGTGTCGGGCATCGGCGATAACGAGCTGCTGTCGTCGCTCGTCGTCACCCTGAACTACCTGTGCGTCGGCGCCGTGATCACCATTACCTGCGGCACCCTGGTCAAGGGCCTGTCCGAAACCCTGGGCGAAGTGCACGGCTTCGCCGAATCGCTCGAGATCAAGCAGGAAAAACTGCACGAACTGAACGCCGAGCTGCGCCTGACCTCGGCCGCGGTGGCGCGCCTGAACGACATGGTGCTGATCGCCCTGGCGGTCGACACGCCTGGCGCGCACCAGCCAATCATCTTCGCCAACGAGGCCTTCGAGCGCCGCACCGGCTACAAGCGCGACGAGATCATCGGCGAAAGCATGCGCCTGCTGCACGGCCCCGAGACCGATCCGGACGAGGTGGCACGCATCCTGCGCGCGGTCAGCCGCAACGAACCGGTCAAGGCCGAACTGCTGAACTACACCAAGGGCGGCGATCCATATTGGGTCGAGATGGAAATGGTGCCCTTTGCCAGCGAGGGCGGGCGCCATAGCCATTGGGTGGTGGTCGGACGCGACATCACCGAGCGCCGCAACTCGGCCAGGGCGATCCATAATCTCGCCTTCTACGACGTGCTCACCGGCCTGCCCAACCGCCGCCTGCTGACCGAGCGCCTCGACGCGCTGGTGGCCGCGCGCCATGCCGGCGGCGCCTTCGGCGCGCTGCTGTTCATCGACCTCGACAACTTCAAATACGTGAACGACGCGCGCGGCCACGCCACCGGCGACGCCCTGCTGCGCAGCACCGCCGAGCGCCTGGTGGCGGCGGTGCGCAGCCGCGACACGGTCGCGCGGCTGGGCGGCGACGAGTTCGTGATCCTGCTGCAGGACCTCGGCCACGACGCCGGCGCCGCCACCGAGGCGGCCGTCAGGGTCGCGCACAAGGTGCTCGCCGCGCTGGGCGAGGAAGTCAGGATCGACGAGCAGATGTACCGCTCCACCGGCAGCATCGGCGTGGCCCTGCCCCTGCATCCCGACCAGAACGGCCACGACCTGCTGCGCGAAGCCGACGTGGCGATGTACCAGGCCAAGGCGAGCGGGCGCAACGGCGTGGCCCTGTTCGAGACCACCATGCTGGCCGAGGCCGAACAGAAGCTCACGCTCGAGCGCGATCTCGCCACGGCACTCGAGAACGGCGAGCTGGCCATGCACATGCAACTGCAGGTCGACCACAACCAGCAGCCGGTCGGCGCCGAGCTGCTGATGCGCTGGCGCCGCGCCGACGGCATGCTGGTACCGCCGGACGTGTTCATTCCGATCGCGGAAAGCACCGGCCTGATCGTCCCGCTCGGGAATTGGGTGCTGCGCCAGGCTTGCGAGGCCTGGCTGCGGCTGGCTGCGGCCGGCCATCCGCTGCCGCTGTCGATCAATGTCAGCCCGGCGCAGTTCCGCCAGCCCGACTTCGTCGACCAGGTGCGCATGGTGCTGCTTGACACCGGCGCGCCCGCGGAACAGCTGATCTTCGAAGTCACCGAGGGCCTGCTGGTCACCGACCTGGACGAGACCATCGCCCGCATGCATGAACTGGCCGGCCTCGGCATCCGCTTCTCGGTGGACGATTTCGGCACCGGCTACTCGAACCTGGCCTACCTCAGGAAGATGCCGCTGTACGAGCTGAAGATCGACAAGAGCTTCATCCGCGACACCCCGAACGACGTCAACGGCACCGCGATCGTGCAGTCGATCCTCGCGATGGCCGACCATCTCGGCCTGCGCGTGGTCGCCGAGGGCATCGAGACCGCGCAGCAGGCGCAATACCTGTCCGATCACGGCAGCCCGTGCATGCAGGGCTATCTGTTCTCGCGTCCGGCGCCACTCGACGAGCTGATGGCGGCGCTGGCGCAGATGGACGGGCAGGCCGCGGCCTGATCCTGAAGGAGCACGACATGGCGCACCAGACCATCCTCGAGATCCAGACCCAGGGGCGCGGCACCCGCGACATCACGGCCGCGGTGGCCGAGGCGGTGCGCGCATCAGGCCTGCAATGCGGCCTCGCCCACCTGTTCGCGCAGCACACCAGCTGCTCGCTGCTCATCACCGAGAACGCCGACCCCGACGTGCGGCGCGACCTCGAGACCATCCTCGGCCGCCTGGCTCCGGACGGCGATCCCGCCTACCGCCACGATGCCGAAGGACCGGACGACATGGCGGCCCACGTGCGCAACATGCTGACCGGCTCAGGCCTGAGCGTGCCGGTCGGCGGCGGCCGCCTGCTGCTCGGCACCTGGCAGGGCATCTACCTCTACGAACACCGCAGCGCGCCGCACCGCCGGCGCGTGGTGCTCACCATCCTGTAAGCCTGCCCGATTCCCCCCGCCGTGGGGGAAGACCCGGGCGCTCTGTGTATCTACACTGCATGCAGGCCGTGACGCTGCACCCGTGAGGCGCAGGGAAGACGGCCCCGAGATTCCAGCACCGCATTGCAAGCAGCACCATCAAGGAAGGCCCTCGCCCATGGATGTCCTCGACGATATGCGGCCAGCGGCCTGAACAGGCGGCGCCATATGTATCCATTGGTCGTGGACAGCTTCGCCGCGAGCCGCTAGTCTGGTGCCTCGTTCCCCACCCGAGGTTCCGCCATGCTCCATCCCTTCGCCAGGCTGCGCAGCGCCGCCGCAATGTTGCTGGCCCTGCCCGCGTTCGCCTTTGCCGCCGCGCCGGCGGCGCCGGCCGCCGACCACCACCAGCACCTGTTCAGCCCCGCCATCATCGCCCTGATCAACCCGGCGCCGGGTCCGGATGCGCTGCGCGAGATCCCGGTGACCGAGCTGGTCTCCCTGCTGGACAGCGCCGGCATCCGGCGCGCCGCCGTGATGTCGACCGCCTATATGTACGGCCGGCCGTCGCGCGTGATCGAAGACGAATACGCCAAGGTCAAGGCGGAAAACGACTGGACCGCCGCCCAGGTGGCGACCTACCCGGACCGCCTGCGCGCCTTCTGCGGTTTCAATCCGCTGAAGGAGTATGCGCTGGCGGAACTGGAGCGCTGCGCGGCCCACCCGCAACTGCGCACCGGGATCAAGATGCACTTCGGGAATTCCGATGTCCAGCTCGAGAACCCGGCCCACATCGCCCGTCTCAAGGAAGTGTTCCGTGCCGCGAACCGGCACGGCATGGCGATCGCGATCCACCTGCGCGCCTCGATCTCGCTCAAGCGTCCCTATGGCGCGGCCCAGGCGCGTGCTTTCATGGAGCAGCTGATGCCGCAGGCGCCCGACATCGTGGTGCAGGTGGCGCACTTCGCCGGCAGCGGCCCCGGCTACGAAGACCCGCCCTCGAACGAGGTGATGCGCACCTTCGCCGAGGCGGCCGCGCGCAAGGACCCGAACACCCGCCGGCTCTACTTCGACGTGGCCTCGATCGCCACCCCCGACATCACGCCCGAACACGCGCGCGAGATGGTCGAGCGCATCCGCATGGTCGGCATCGACAAGATCTTCTATGGCTCGGATGCGGCCACGCCCACCAACATGAAGCCGCGCGAAGCCTGGGCCGCGTTCCGCGCCCTGCCGCTGACCGAGGCGGAGCACAAGCGCATCGCCACCAACGTCGCTCCGTATCTGCGCTGACTGGCGCCGGAACGCATCCCTGCCGGGAAGGACATCTTGGAACCGCCACGAATATTGGCTAGAATGGCATACATCGCCCCAATTACCCGGATTCGATGCGCCGCTCCTTCCCCGCACTGTTCAGATGCATTGCGCTGTTCCTCGTCATGACCCTCATGACCTCGGGCATCGCGATGGCATCCTACCTGTGCCCGGAAATCATCGGCAAGCCGGCACCCATGCCCATGATGGAGGGCGAGCCTTGCGCCGGGATGGACATCGAACGGCCCGCCCACTGCGCCGAGTTTTCGGCAGACCCCAAGGCGTCGGTGGATCAGCATAACCCGATTCCCGCACTGAGCCTGCCGTCTCCCGCCAGCCTGGTCCGTATCCTGGCCCCGGTCCCGGCGCTCGCAATCATCCTGCCCGGGCCCGGCGGCCTTCCCGAGCCCGGCACCGATCCGCCTTACCTCCGAACCCTGCGTATTCGCGTCTGATGCCTCCCGTCTGGTATGTGCCCGGCCAAAGCCGGCGCCCGTTTTCATTCGTGGAGGATGTATGCATTCTGTTTTCATGTCGCGTGCCGGCGTGCCGGCCAGGGCCGCGCGTTCCGGCCCCGCCGTGTTCGTGGCCCTGCTCTTATTACTTTCCAGGGGCGCCAGTGCCGGCGCGGACGGACTCACCCTGGACCAGGCCCTGGCGCTTGCGAGCTCCGTCTCGGCGTCCGCGAAGGCGGCGCGGGCTTCGGTCGCGGCAAGCGAACATGCTGCCGCGCGCGCGGACCAGCTGCCCGATCCTACCCTGAAACTGGGCATCGATAACCTGCCTGTAACGGGCCCGGACCGCTTCCGTCCCACCGCCGATTTCATGACGATGCGCCGGATCGGCATCGAGCAGCAATGGGTTTCCCGCGGCAAGCGGCAGGCCCGGACCGAGCTGGCACGCCGCTCGGTCGAGGCCGTCGAGGCCATCCATCTCGACAAGCTCGCAGCTATCCGCGTCGAGACCGGGAAAGCTTGGATGACCGTGCTGCACAAGCAGCGGGCACTCGCCCTGACCAGGTCGATTGCTCGCGAAATGGAGAGCGAGCTTGCCGCCCTCCAGGCAGCGCATCGCGGGGCCAAGGCCTCGGCCAGCGACGTCCTGCAGGCAAGGGCCGAGCTGCTGCTCGGCGGCGACGACGTCGAGGCCGCCGAGCAGGACCTGGAAACGGCCCTCCTCCAGCTACGCCGCTGGACCCGCACCGACGCCATGGCGGTGTCCAATGAAGCGCCGAAGCTGGATACGGCCTTGAGCCGATCGGCCATGCCGGATCTGGACAGGATGCACCCGGCCGTCCTGAATGCACGCCGTAGCGTCGACCTGGCCGACGCCGACGCGGGGGCGGCCATACAGGAAAGCCGGCCCGACTGGTCATTCGAAGCCGGCTTCGCCCAGCGCGGCGCCCAGTTTTCGAACATGGTGTCGTTCGGCGTCAGCATCCCCTTGAGCATCCACCGCTCGCAGCGCCAGGATCGGGAGATCGCGGAGAAAGCCGCACTGGGCACGCGCGCAAGGCTTGAGTACGAGGAGGCGCTGCTCGAGACGCGATCGTCGGTCGAGGCCCGGCTGGGGCAGCTCGACAGCCTGAAGCGCCGCATCGCGCGGCTCGAAAAGGAGCTGCTGCCGACTGCGGCCCGGCAGGTCGAGATTGCGCTGGCCGGCTATCGCGGTGGAACGGGAACGCTGAGCGCGGTATTCAAGGCCCGGCGTGCCGCCCTGGAGCGCAGGCTGCAGGTCAATGCGCTCGAGCTGGAGGCGGCGATGATCTGGGCGGAACTCGAGCTGCGTCTGATCCCACAGGACATGGCAAGTACCGGGAGGGCCGGCCAATGAAACGCCCCCTGGCTACGAAGATTCTTTTCCTCGCCCTTGCGGGCGGCCTGATCGGCTATGGCGGCTACTGGTTGGGCGCGAACAGCTCTGCAGGCACCGCCGCCCCGACCGACCCGGGCAAGCGCGTGCTGTACTGGCATGATCCGATGGTCCCCGGCAAACGCTTCGACAAGCCCGGGAAAAGCCCGTTCATGGACATGCAGCTGGTCCCGGTGTATGCCGGCGAGGGCGAGTCGGCCGGGGTCAGGATCTCGCCGACCCTCCAGCAGAATCTCGGTGTGCGCTTCGCAACGGTGCGGCGCGAGGAAGTCGCGGACGCGCTCGCTCTGGTCGGCACCACCCAGTTCGATGCGCGCCGCGAGGCGCTCATCCAGAGCCGCACCGCCGGCTACATCGACAGGCTCCACGTTCGCGCGCCACTGCAAACAGTGAGGCGCGGCCAGCCGGTCGCCTCGGTGTTCGTCCCGGAGTGGATCGCGCCCCAGGAGGAATACCTCGCGCTCAAACGCGGGGGCGACACGGCGCTTGCCTCCGCCGCCCGCCAGCGCATGCGCGCGCTCTCGATCCCCGACTCCCTTGTCACGCAACTGGAGCGTAGCGGACGTGTGCAGACGCACCAGCTGCTCGCCTCGCCCGTTTCCGGGATCGTCAGCGAACTCGGGGTGCGCGAAGGCGCCCAGGTCACACCCGGCATGACGATCGCCAAGGTGGTTGGCTTGCAGACCGTCTGGCTGCTTGCGGAGCTGCCGGAAGCCCTGATCGGCGCCGCGCGAATCGGCATGCGGGTGAGCGCGACGGCGGACGGCCACGCCGGGCGCACGTATGAAGGCAAGGTGAGGGAAATCCTGCCGGGCGTGAACGCCGCTACCCGGACCGCCCAGGCCCGTATCGAACTGGACAACCGTGACGCAGCGCTGATGCCGGGCATGTTGATGCGCGTCCGGCTGAGCGCTGCGGCGGCGCAGCCCCGCCTGATGGTGCCGACCGAAGCCGTGATCGCATCGGGCAAGCGCTCCGTCGTCCTCGTGGCACAGGGCGACAGTGTGCGGCCGGTGGTCGTCAGCACCGGCCGCGAGATCGGCGACGCCACCGAAATCCTGAGCGGCCTCGAGGAAGGCCAGAAAGTCGTCGCCTCCGGCCAGTTCCTGATCGATTCGGAAGCCAGTCTGAAGTCGGTCCTGCCCAAGTTCTCGGGCGAGGCGTCCGCGCCGCCGGACAAGCCCGGCAAGGCAGCGGCAACCGTGCATACGGCCGTCGGCAAGGTGGAGCAGGTGTCGGACGATGCCATCACGCTGACGCACGGGCCGGTCGCCACATTGCAATGGCCGTCCATGACCATGGATTTCATGAAGCCCACGCCGGCTGCGTTCAAGGACATCAAGGCCGGCCAGACCGTCGAATTCGACTTTGTCGAGGGCACCGACGGCTATGTGCTCAAGCGGGTCGTGGCAGCCGGGGGTGGCAAGCCATGATCGCGCGCATCATCCGCGCCTCGATCACCGCCCGGGTCTGGGTCTTGCTTGCGGCCGGCCTGCTGGCGGCATGGGGCGTCCATTCACTGCGCACGACCTCGCTCGACGCCCTGCCCGACCTGTCCGACACCCAGGTCATCATTCGCGCCCAGTATCCCGGCAAGGCGCCGCAACTGGTCGAGGACCAGGTCACGTATCCCTTGACCACCGCCCTGCTGTCGGTGCCCGGAGCGACCTCCGTGCGCGGCTATTCCTTCTTCGGCGACGCCTTCGTCTACGTACTGTTCGATGACGCGACGGACCTGTACTGGGCACGTACGCGCGTGACCGAATACGTCAACCAGGTGCAGAACCGCCTTCCCGCAGGTGTGAGGGCTGAGCTTGGCCCCGATGGCACCGGCGTGGGCTGGGTCTACGAATATGCCCTGGTCGATCGCACCGGGCGGCACGACCTCAGCCAGCTGCGCGCCCTCAACGACTGGTTCCTGAAGTTCGAGCTCAAGACGGTGCGCGACGTCGCGGAAGTCGCCAGCATCGGTGGCATGGTCCGGCAGTACCAGATCGTCCTCGACCCGGACAGGCTGCGCGCGTTCGGCATGTCGCACACCCGGGTGCTCGATGCGCTCGCGCAGGCCAACCAGGAGTCGGGCGGATCCGTCGTCGAGATCGCGGAGACCGAGTACATGGTGCGCTCGCACGGCTACCTGCGTTCGCTGGAGGACTTCCGCCACATCGTCCTGAACGCGAGCGAGGCCGGCACACCGGTCCTGCTGCGTGACGTCGCCTCGGTGCGCCTGGGACCCGAGATGCGGCGCGGTATCGCCGAGCTCAATGGCCAGGGCGAGGTTGCCGGCGGCGTTGTGATCATGCGGTCCGGAAAGAACGCGCTCGACACCATTGCCGCGGTCAAGACAAGGCTCGACACGCTCAGGCACGCGCTTCCGAAGGGTGTCGAGATCGTCACGACCTATGACCGTTCGACGCTGATCTCGGCATCGGTCGCCAACCTGGGAAGCAAGCTGGTCGAAGAGTTCGTCGTCGTCGCGATCGTGTGCGCGGTCTTCCTGTTCCATCTGCGCAGCGCGCTGGTGGCCGTACTCACCCTGCCGCTGTGCGTGCTGGCCGCATTCATCGTCATGCGCTACCAGGGCGTCAATGCCAACATCATGTCGCTCGGGGGCATTGCGATTGCCGTGGGCGCCGCCACCGATGCCGCGCTCGTCCTGGTCGAAAACGTCCACAAGCACCTGGAAGCCCATGCCGACGCCAACCCGGCGCTCACGCCCGACGCCAGGACCCGCTGGGAGATCGTGGCCCATGCTTCGGTCGAAGTCGGACCTGCACTGTTCTTTTCGCTGCTGATCGTGACCCTGTCGTTCATCCCGGTGTTCGCGCTCGAAGCCCAGGAAGGCAAGCTGTTCGCCCCGCTCGCCTACACCAAGACCTACACGCTTGCGGCCGCCGCGGGGCTGGCCATTACCCTGGTTCCTGTACTGATGGGTTATCTGATCCGGGGCCGGATTCCGAAGGAGTCGGCCAACCCGGTCAATCGCCTGCTCATCAAGGCTTACCGCCCGCTGCTCGAGGCCAGTCTCCGGCACCCGAGGGCCACCCTGGGTATCGCCGTCATCGCACTCGTTCTGACGGCCATTCCCATCTCGCGCCTGGGAGGCGAGTTCCTGCCACCCTTGAACGAGGGCGACCTGCTTTACATGCCCTCGGCACTGCCCGGCCTGTCCGCCGCAAAGGCCAGCGAACTGCTGCAGCAGACCGACCGCCTGATCAAGACGGTGCCCGAGGTGGCGACCGTGTTCGGCAAGGCGGGCCGCGCGGAGACCGCGACCGACCCGGCGCCGATGGAAATGTTCGAGACCACGATCCAGTTCAAGCCGAAGGAACAGTGGCGGTCCGGGATGACCGTGGAGAAGCTGGTGGAGGAACTTGACCGTGTCGTCAGGGTGCCGGGACTGTCGAACGTCTGGGTGCCGCCGATCCGCAACCGCATCGACATGCTTTCCACCGGCATCAAGACGCCGGTGGGCATCAAGGTTTCCGGACCAGACTTGGGCCAGATCGACAAGCTGACGACCGCCATCGAAGCCGCGGTCAAGACGGTGCCGGGCGTCAGTTCCGCACTCGCCGAACGGCTCAGCGGCGGCCGCTATATCGACGTCAGCATCGACCGGCTGCGCGCCGCGCGCCATGGGATGGGCGTGGCCGACGTTCAGACAGTGGTGTCCACGGCGATCGGTGGCGACAAGGTGGGCGAAGTCGTCGACGGGCGCCAGCGCTTCCCGATCAACGTGCGCTATCCGCAGGACTACCGCGACTCGCTTCAAGCCCTGCGTGAGCTGCCGATCGTCACCGCTCGGGGCGCGCAGATCCGGCTTGGCGACGTGACGACGATTGTCGTGACGGACGGTCCCCCGATGATTCGAAGCGAGAATGCGCGCCTGTCAGGCTGGGTATATGTCGATGTCCGCGGCGCCGACCTTCTCACGGTCGTCCGCGCGATGCAGGAGCGGGTCCGCGACGAGCTCAGGCTGCCGCCAGCTTATGCCATCGGCTGGTCGGGGCAGTTCGAATATCTCGAGCGCGCTTCGGAGCGCCTGATGACCGTGGTTCCGCTCACCTTGCTGGTCATCTTCGTGCTGCTCTACCTGGCCTTCCGCTCCGCCGCGGAGGCCGCGCTTCTGATGGCGACGGTGCCGTTCGCACTCGTGGGCGGGTTCTGGCTGGTCTGGCTGCTCGGCCACGCCGTGTCCGTGGCGACCGCGGTGGGTTTCATCGCACTGGCGGGGCTGGCGGCGGAGTTCGGTGTCGTCATGCAGGTCTATCTGCGCCATGCGCTCCAGCGCCGGCTCGATGCGGGGCGCGCAATGAGCAGCGAACTGGTGCTGGAAGCGATCAGGGAAGGCGCGCTCCTGCGGGTACGGCCCAAGGCAATGACGGTTGCAGTCATCGTCGCCGGCCTGCTTCCCATCATGTTCGGAAGCGCGGCCGGCTCCGAGATCATGCAGCGCATTGCCGCACCGATGATCGGCGGAATGGTCACGGCGCCGTTGCTGTCCTTGTTCGTCATTCCCGCTGCCTGGCGACTGTTGCAGGAGCGCTCGGTGCGCCGCACGCGGGATTCTTCCCTGCCCTCAGGCAGTCACGATTGAGCCCCTCCTGCTGAGCGCCGGCAAGGATGGGGCCATGCTATCTTTACCCGGCAACGTCGCACGCCGCCCCGAGGTCTCCGCATGCATCCTTCCAACATCGTCCTCCTCGAATTCCACCCCGAACGCGACGAGCTTTGCTACGGCAAGGAGCTGCGCGACGGCCTCTCGGTCGCCCTGCGCATGGGCAGCTCGCTCTGGCTCGCCAACGACGAATCGGTCAGCCTCGAACGCCTGACGGTGTGCGAGGAAGACAGCACCGGCCGCAGCAGCTTCACGCGCGGCCACCGCCAGTACGCCCTGCACGACTACCTCGACCTGCCGTTGCCGCCGCACGGGGAATCGGAAGACGACATCAACGAAGCCGACATCGAGGGCCTGGCCTGTGACGGCAAATACCTGTGGCTGGCCGGCTCGCACAGCCTGCGCCGCAAGCAGCCGCGCGACGGCGACGGCGTCAAGAAGGCGCACAAGCGCCTGGCCTGCGTCAGCGCGGACGGCAACCGCTACCTGCTGGCGCGCATCCCGGTGGTGAAGGACGGCGACGGCTACACCCTGGAAAAGGAAACCGTCCACAAGCATAAGAGGCGCTGCGCAGCAATGCTGCGCGGCGACCAACACGGCAACGAACTGACCGCCCTGCTGAAGGAGGACGAGCACCTCGGTCCCTTCCTCGCCATCCCCGGCAAGGACAACGGCTTCGACATCGAGGGCCTGGCGGTGGCCGGCAAACACTTGCTGCTCGGCCTGCGTGGCCCCGTCCTGCGCGGCTGGGCGCTGGTGGTGGAGGTGGCCCTGGTCGACGACGAGCAGCCGGGCCGGCTGCGCCTGGCGCCGGTCACCGAGGATGGCCGCCTGTACGCGAAGCACTTCCTCGACCTGGGCGGTCTCGGGATCCGCGATCTCTGCGTGCACGGCAAGGATATCCTCGTGCTGGCCGGGCCGACCATGGACCTGGACGGCCCGGTGACCCTGTTCCGCTGGCGCGGCGGCGCTGCAAATGGCAATGGCGCGGGCAAGGACGGCGTGGTCGCGGCCGACGAACTGGAAAGGGTGCTGGAACTGCCCTTCGGCCGCGGGGTCGACCATCCCGAGGGCATCGCGCTGTTCGCGACCCAGGAGGACGGCAGCGAAGGGCTGCTGGTGGTGCACGACGCGGCCTCGCCGAGCCGCCAGATCGGCGACAGCACCCTGGTGGCCGACGTCTTTACGCTGCCACGACGTGAACGTCGAGCAAACGCAAAACCGGCAAAATAAATCTGCTGACATGCATATTTCCGCACGTTCGTGATTTTTGTTGAATTTCGCGCCCCGGTCGCGATGGTATTCTCGCCGCCTCGCTTCTGATTCCTTGCAATGACTCCCAAGAACACCCTGTGGGCGCTGCTGGCGCTCATGTTTGCCTGCGGTATGGCAGACGCCCTGTACGCCGCATCCCACGTACACATGCCGGACTGGTGGGCCCTGCTGTCGGCCTTCCTGCTGAACTTCCTGCCCTACTACTGGTATCGCCTGGACAGCGAGGCGCGGCTGTTCCGCCGCTCCCGCTGGCTGAGCTCGGCGGTGGTCGGGATCTCGCCGCTCGGCATTCCGCTCTACCTGCTGCGCAGCCGCCCGCAGGGCAGCCGCCTCACGTCGCTGGCGCGCATGTCGGGCTTCCTCCTGATGATGCTGGGCGCGGCGGCGGCCGGCGTGTTCGCCTTCTTCGTGATGCCCGGCTGATCCGCCTGCGCGCGGCCGGCGATGGCCGAATGTTGTGTTTTCGGCCTCGTTGAAGGGCCTGGTTTGTTGTATCCTCTTTAACACTCCCTTCAAGCCACGAAAGTTTCCCATGACTTCTTCGATGCGCGTTCGCAGCCTCCTTCTACGCAGCTGCCGGATCGCCGTGTTGGCCCTCGGCGCCTTGGGTGTTCAGGCAGCCCATGCCGAAAAGACCTACAAGTACTACGCAGTCGGCGATACCAGGGATGTTGCCCTCGCCCGGCCCGCACATGCCGCGCTGGTGCTGATGGGTGGCGGCCCGGACGTGGACGATGCGTTCAGATGGATGATCCGCAAAGGTGGCGGGGGCAACTTTGTCGTGATCCGCGCCACTGGAACGGAAGCCTATAACCCCTACATTTTTGCGATGGGAGGCGTCCGCTCGGTCGAGACCATTATCGTGCCGAGCCGCGGCGCGGCAAGCGATCCGTTTGTCCTGCAGCGGATACGCGGCGCCGAAGCACTCTTCATTGCGGGCGGCGACCAGAACGACTACCTGACATACTGGAAGGGCACGCCGCTGGCCGCCGCCTTGCAGGAACTTGCCGGCCGCAACATCCCGATCGGCGGCACCAGCGCCGGCCTGGCGGTGCTCGGCCAGTTCATCTACTCGGGCGCCAACCAGTCGGTGACCTCGGCGGAGGCGCTCGCCAACCCCTACGGTAGGAACGTCACCCTGGACCGCGATTTCCTGGCGCTGTTGCCACTGGCCAGGACGATCACCGATTCGCACCTCGATTCACGCGACCGCATGGGGCGCCTGGCGACCTTCATGGCACGCGTCGTCCAGGACGGCTGGACCAGCGCCGCGCGCGGCATCGGTGTCGATGTCGAGACCGCGCTGCTCGTCGAGAATGGCCAGGCAACGCGGGTCGGCGCCGGCTCCGCATACTTCCTGCAAACGGTCGGCCTGCCCCAGGTATGCTCGCCAAAAACACCCCTGACCTATCAGAACATCAGTGTCCGGCGCCTTTCCGGCACCGGCGCATTCGACCTGAACAATTGGGCCGGATACGGTGCAACGACCGATTATGCGATCTCGGCGGTCAAGGGTGCGCTGGTATCCAGCCAGCCAGGCGGTGCGATCTATTAGCGGCGCGCCTGCAGCGTCGGATTTGCTATGCTGGCAGCGAAGCCGCGCGCCGCGCGGCCAGCCCTTGAAGAATGGAGAACAGCATGCGCAAGATCATCATGATGGCCATTGCAGGCCTGCTCTGGAAAAAATTCGGCGGCAAGATGGCGCAGCGTTACCCGCTGGGCCACCGCACTTACCGCCGCTTCTGACACACCGGGCAAGAGCGCCGGCAAAGTTTCGCCCGGCGCGCCTTCCTTGCAGTAGAATCGCTGGCTTTAAGGCAACTCTCCCTTAAGGCCGACGATGGACGACGCGAAGCATGAACTCAAACGTGGCTTGAAAAACCGCCACATCCAGCTGATCGCCCTCGGCGGGGCGATCGGCACCGGGCTGTTCCTGGGCGTGGCCCAGACCATCCAGCAGGCCGGCCCCTCCGCCCTGCTCGGCTATGCGTTCGCCGGCCTGATCGCCTTCCTCATCATGCGCCAGCTCGGCGAGATGATCGTCGACGAACCGGTCGCCGGTTCCTTCGGCTATTTCGCCAGCAAGTACGGCAGCCCGATGGCCGGCTTCGTCTCCGGCTGGAACTACTGGGTGATGTACATCCTCGTCAGCATGGCCGAACTGTCCGCGCTCGGCATCTACGTCCAGTACTGGTTCCCCGAGATCCCGACCTGGGTCTCGGCGCTGGGCTTCTTCGTCCTCGTCAACCTGCTCAGCCTGATGAACGTCAAGGCCTTCGGCGAGCTCGAATTCTGGTTCTCGATCATCAAGGTTGCGGCGGTGGTCGGCATGATCGTGTTCGGCTGCTACCTGCTGGCCAGCGACACGGCGGGCCCGCAGGCCGGCGTGGCCAACCTGTGGCAGCACGGCGGCTTCTTCCCGAACGGCTTTGCCGGCCTGGCGCTGTCGATGGCGGTGATCATGTTCTCCTTCGGCGGCCTGGAAATGATCGGCATCACTGCCGCCGAGGCCGACAACCCGGGCCGCACCATTCCGCGCGCCATCAACCAGGCCATCTGGCGCATCGCCATCTTCTACGTGGGCGCGCTGGCCGTGCTGCTGATGCTGTATCCGTGGCAGAAAGTCGTCACCGGCGGCAGCCCCTTCGTGCTGATCTTTGCCGCCCTCGACAGCAATATCGTGGCCAACGTCCTCAACCTGGTGGTGCTGACGGCGGCGCTGTCGGTCTACAACGGCTGCGTCTACGCCAACAGCCGCATGCTGTTCGGCCTGGCCGAACAGGGCAATGCGCCGCGCGCCCTGCTCACCGTGTCGAAACGCGGGGTGCCGCTGGCGGCGCTGGCGGTATCGGCGGTCGCTACCGGCATCTGCATCTGCATCAACTACTTCCTGCCGAAGCAGGCCTTCGGCATGCTGATGGGTCTGGCCGTGGCCGCGCTGGTGATCAACTGGGGCATGGTGTGCTGGAGCCACCTGCGCTTCCGCCGCGCCAAGCTGGCCGCCGGCCAGGCGACTGCCTTCCGCAGCCCGTTCTTCCCGCTGACCAACTACCTGTGCCTGGCCTTCCTGGCCGGCATCGTGGTCGTGATGTACCTGACCCCGGGCCTGCAGCTGTCGGTGTGGATGATCCCGGCCTGGCTGGCCCTGCTGGCGCTCGGCTACCGGCTGCGCCAGCGCAGCGTGAGCGCCGCCCCCGCTTTGGTAAAGACGCCATAAAACGACACTGGGGCTGCGTTGTCGTGTTGCGCTAGCTCAATAGCTGCGCTGTTGATAAAGTGTTACTCCTGATCTATCCACGGTGAAGGAGTACGCTTGAAAAAGATTGTCGCCAGTTTCGTCGCAGTGAGCCTGTTCGCTGCGGATGCCGCCACCTTCGTCGCGGCGCAGGACTATAGCAAGTACAGCCAGGAAGCCCTGGACAAGGAACTGGCGCAGATCGCCACCTCCCGGCGCAGCGTGATGGTGCCGATGCGCGACGGCGTCAAGCTGTCGACCGACATCTACATGCCGAAGAACGCGAACGGCAAGCTCCCCACCATCTTGTGGAAGACGCCCTACAACGAGGGCAAGCTGAAGGGGGCGACCCAGCGCTACGTGATGGAATCGCTCAAGCGCGGCTACAGCTTCATCGTCCAGAACGAGCGCGGCCGCTACTTCTCCCAGGGCAAGTGGGAAATCCTGGGCAATCCCCAGACCGACGGCTACGACACCCTTACCTGGATCGCCGAGCAGCCCTGGTCGAACGGCAAGGTCGGCACCTTGGGCTGCTCCTCGTCGGCCGAATGGCAGCTGGCCCTGGCCGCCCTGAACCATCCGGCGCATGCCGCGATGGTGCCGATGGCGGCCGGCGCCGGGATCGGCAAGGTCGGCCGCTTCCAGGAGCAAGGCAACTGGTACACGGGCGGCGTCCCACGCAACCTGTTCTTCGTGTGGCTGTACGGCGTCGACAACCCGCTGCGGGCGGAACTGCCGGCCTCGATCACCGACGAAAAGCTGCGCACCCGCATCCAGGCCTACAACGACCTCAACCCGAACAAGCCGCAGGTCGACTGGAACAGGCAGATCAAGCACCTGCCGGTCAACGAGCTGCTCAGCTCGCTGGGCGAGCCGCCGGGAAGCTTCGAGCAATTGATCGCCCGCAGCCCGGCCGATCCGGCTTGGCGCCAGGGCGGCCTCTACCATGAAGGCATGGGCTGGGGTGTTCCGGCGCTCTGGTTCAACAGCTGGTACGACGTCTCGATCGGCCCCAATCTCGAGCTGTTCAAGCACGCGCGCGCGGCCGGCACCGACAAGGAAGCGAGTGCGAACCAGTACGCCGTGGTCGCCCCGAATCCGCACTGTGCGTTCGCCAAGCTCGGCCCGAACATGACGGTGGGCGAGCGTGCCATGGGCGACACCAGCTTCGACGTCGACGGCGCCATCTACGGCTGGTTCGACCGCTGGCTGAAAGGGAATACCAAGGCCTTCCCGGCCGACACGCCCCGTGTCCGCTACTTCGAGATGGGCGCCAACCGCTGGCAGCAGGCGGGCACCTGGCCGCCGGAGACGGCGAAACCGATGCGCCTCTACCTGCGCTCGGGCGGCAAGGCGAATTCGCTCTACGGCGACGGCCGCCTGACGGCGGAAGCGCCGGCCGCCAACGAGGCGGCGGACCGCTACCGCTACGACCCGATGAACCCGGTGCAGACGATCGGCGGCGGCGACTGCTGCAACGGCGGCATCGTCGTGCCCGGCGCCTTCGACCAGCGCCCGGTCGAGGCGCGCAACGACGTGCTGGTCTACACCAGCGAGCCGCTGACCAAGCCGGTCAGCGTGGCCGGTTTCGTGGACGCGGTGCTGAAGGTCTCCTCAAACGCCAAGGACACCGATTTCGCCGTGAAACTGGTCGACGTGGCGCCCGACGGCACCGCCTGGATCATCGGCGACACCATCTTCCGCGTCCGTTACCGCAACGGTTTCGACAAGCCGGAACTGCTCACGCCCGGCCAGGTCGTGACGATCCGTCCGACCCCGATCACGACCGCGATCCAGTTCGGCGCGGGCCACCGGATCCGCGTCGAGGTGACGTCCTCGAACTTCCCGAAGTTCGTGCGCAACCTGAACACGGGCGGGCCGAACGAGAGCGAGAAGCTTGGCATCGTCGCGGATAATGCGCTGCACCACGACGCCGTCAACCAGAGCTACATCGAGCTGCCGGTCGTGCGCTAGACGGCGTCGCCTAGCTGGCCGCCCGCGCCAGCGCGGCGGCGGCCTGCTCCCGCGCCTGCACCTGGCGCACGATCTCGCCGAAGGCCATCGGCCGCCCGAACAGCCAGCCCTGCGCATACTGGACGCCGTGCTTGAGCAGGAAGTCCGCCTGCGCCTGGCTTTCCACGCCTTCCGCGATCATGCGCAATCCGAGGTCCTTGGCCATGCCAATGATGTGCGCGACCACCTGGCTGGTCGGCGCCCCGGTGCCGATCGCCTCGATGAAGCTGCGGTCGATCTTCAGGTAGTCGAGTTCCAGCGATTCGAGGTAGGACAGGCTCGAGTAGCCGGTGCCGAAATCGTCGATCGCGAGCGCAAAGCCATGGCGCCGCAGCGCGCCCGATACCTCGCGCGCCACGACCGGGTCGAGCAGCCCGCGCTCGGTCACTTCGAGGATCAGGTTGGAAGGCGCGGCGCCCATCTCCCGCACCGTGCGCTGCAGGCAATCGAGGAAGCCTTCGGAATGGAAGTCGGCCGGCGCCAGGTTGACCCCGATGTGGAAGCGCGGGTGCTCCTGCAGGAAGGCGTGGGTATCGCGGCAGACCATGTAGAGTACCTGGCGCGTCAACTTGACGATCATCGCGTTCTGTTCGGCGATCGGGATGAACAGGTCGGGCATCACGATCTCGCCGGTGGGGCGGCGCCAGCGCACCAGTGCCTCGACCCCGATCCATTGCCCGTTGCGCAGGTCGACGACCGGCTGGTATTCCAGGAAAAATTCCTTGCGCCGCAGGGCGGTCTTGACCGCGAACGGCAAGGCCATCTGCTGGCGCGCGAGGTAGAGGATGGCCAGCGTCAGCACAATGCCGGCCAACAGCCCCGCGGGCACCAGGCGCATGGCGACGTCCTGCGAGCGCCCATGGAGGTAATGCAGCGGTACCGCCGCGATGCCGGCCGCCCGGTAGACCTGCGAGCGCACCACGGCGACGACGTAGCCGTCTTCCTCGAAGACGACCTCGCGCCGGTCGCCGAGCCGTTTTATCCAGTCCGGATCGACATGTCCGCGCGCGCTCAGCGGGGCCGGATAGTCGAAGGACATGACGGCAAGCGCAACGTCCGGTTCGCTCTTGGCGGTGTCGATCGGCAGGCCGGCGTGCAGGATGGCGCCGAAATCGCCGAACTGGACCACGAGAAAACGATGTTGCGGTGCAAAGGGGAAGCGCACGTTCGTGCGGACCAGGGCGCCGCGCCTGCTGCGGTAGGTGGGTGCGCCCAGTTCCAGGACCTGTGCCGAGCCGACGATGGACGAGCACGGCATGCGGTTGCCGACGATATGGCCGACTGCCTGGATATAGGTCGACGCAAGGTCGACCTCGCGCATCACATCGATGGCGACCGGCGCGCAGGGCGCCGCGGCATGCGGGGCGAGCCGGACAACGGCGGCCTCCACCTGGGCAGCTGTCTCGTTGCCGCGCACCACGACGTCGCGCGCATAGCCGAGCGCATGGGCGCCCTCGGCCTTGAAGGCCTGGCGCTCCGACTCTTCGATCGCAAGCCAGATCGGCAAGCCGATCCCGGCAATGGCAACCAGCAAAGTCAGCAGGACGACGGCGGTCTTCTTCACGATTTCCTGCGCATGGGCATGGACGGGCGACTCCGTGAGTCCATACTACAGACGCCGCGTGCGGCGGGCAACCGGCGCAGGCGTGCGAGCCCCCTCCTGTGCCGGGTCCGCCACGTCCCAGGGCCGCTATGCTGCATAGCAATATGAAAATAGTTTGCCGGGGCCTTCGTGTGCGCGGCCGTTGGCCGTATCATGCTTGCCGCAAGTCACCTTACAAAGGGGAAGCGTTTATGAGTCAGAGTAAGCCTCTGTCGCTGCACGTACCGGAGCCTACCGGCCGTCCGGGCTGCAAGACCGATTTTTCGTACCTGCAATTGAGTCCCGCCGGATCCGTCCGGCGTCCGCCGATCGACGTGGCGCCGCTCGACACGAGCGACATCGCGACCGGCCTGATCCGCGTCCTCGACGAGAACGGCGATGCCGTCGGTCCCTGGGCGCCGGAACCCGACCGCGAACTGCTGCGCTTCGGGCTGCGCACCATGATGAAGACCCGCATTTTTGACGCGCGCATGGTCATCGCCCAGCGCCAGAAGAAAATGTCCTTCTATATGCTCTCGCTCGGCGAGGAAGCCATCGGCACGGCCCAGGCCCTGGCCCTGGAAGACGGCGACATGCACTTCCCGACCTACCGCCAGCAGAGCCTCCTGTTCGCCAAGCAGGTGCCGCTGGTCGAGATGATCTGCCAGCTGCTGTCCAACGAGCGCGACCCGCTCAAGGGCCGCCAGCTGCCGGTGATGTACTCAGTGCGCCGCGCCGGCTTCTTCACCATTTCCGGCAACCTCGCGACCCAGTACCCGCAGGCCGTGGGATGGGCCATGGCCTCGGCCATCAAGGGCGATACCAAGATCGCCTCGGCCTGGATCGGCGACGGCGCCACCGCCGAATCCGACTTCTCGACCGCCCTCACCTTTGCCCACGTGTACCGCGCGCCGGTCATCCTCAACGTGGTCAACAACCAGTGGGCGATCTCGACCTTCCAGGCCATCGCCGGCGGCGAGAGCGTCACCTTCGCCACCCGCGGCATCGGCAGCGGCATCGCCTCGCTGCGCGTGGACGGCAACGATTTCCTGGCCGTGCTGAGCGCCTCGCGCTGGGCGGCCGAACGCGCCCGCTCCAACCTCGGTCCGACCCTGATCGAATGGGTCACCTACCGCGCCGGCCCGCACTCGACCTCGGACGATCCCTCGCGTTACCGCCCGGCCGACGACTTCCAGCACTTCCCGCTGGGCGACCCGATCGCGCGCCTGCGCCAATATCTCACCAAGCAGGGCTGGTGGTCGGACGAGGAGCACGACAAGGTGCAGGCCGAACTCGAAGCGGAAATCCTCGCGGCCCAGAAAGAGGCCGAGTCCTACGGCATCCTGGGCGACGAGCGCGCCCCGAGCGCCGCCACGATGTTCGAGGACGTGTACAAGGAGATGCCGGAGCACCTGCGCCGGCAGCGACAGGAACTGGGAGTATGAGCATGGCACGTGACGATCAAGCAGTAGACAAGGACACGGCCACCATGCCGATGACCATGATCCAGGCGCTGCGCTCGGCCATGGACGTGATGATGGAGCGCGACCCCAACGTGGTCGTGTTCGGCCAGGACGTGGGCTTCTTCGGCGGCGTGTTCCGCGTCACCGACGGCCTGCAGGCGAAATACGGCAAGTCGCGCGTGTTCGACGCGCCGATCTCGGAAGGCGGCATCGTCGGCACCGCAGTGGGTATGGCGGCCTATGGCCTGCGCCCGGTCATCGAGATCCAGTTCGCCGACTATTTCTATCCGGCGACCGACCAGATCGTGTCGGAAGCGGCGCGCCTGCGCTACCGCTCGGCAGGCGAGTTCACCTCGTCGATGGTGATCCGCATGCCCTGCGGCGGCGGCATCTACGGCGGCCAGACCCACAGCCAAAGCCCGGAAGCCTTCTTCACCCACGTGTGCGGCCTGCGCACCGTGATGCCGTCCAATCCCTACGACGCGAAAGGCCTCTTGATCGCGTCGATCGAGAACGACGATCCGGTGATCTTCCTGGAACCGAAGCGCCTGTACAACGGCCCCTTCGACGGCCACCACGACCGTCCGGTCGTGCCCTGGTCCGGCCACGCGCTCGGCAACGTCCCGACCGGCTACTACAAGGTCGAGCTCGACAAGGCGGCCGTGGTCCGTCCCGGCAACGACGTCACGGTGCTGGCCTACGGCACCATGGTCTGGGTCTCGGAAGCGGCGGCGCGCGAGAGCGGCGTCGATGCCGAAGTCATCGATCTGCGCAGCATCTGGCCGCTGGACCTCGAGACCATCGTCAACTCGGTCAAGAAGACCGGCCGCTGCGTGATCGTGCACGAAGCCACCCGTACCGGCGGCTTCGGCGCCGAACTTGCGGCGCTGGTGCAGGAACACTGCTTCTACCAGCTGGAGGCGCCGATCGAGCGCGTCACCGGCTGGGACACCCCTTACCCGCATGCGCAGGAATGGGCATATTTCCCGGGCCCGGACCGCGTCGCGGCGGCCCTGAAACGCACGATGGAGGGTCGCTGACCATGGGCATTCACGTCATTAAAATGCCGGACCTCGGCGAAGGCATCGCCGAAGTCGAAGTGGTGGCCTGGCACGTCCAGCCGGGCGACACGGTCAAGGAAGACCAGGTACTGGCCGACGTCATGACCGACAAGGCCACCGTCGAGATCCCCTCGCCGGTCGCCGGCACCATCACGAGCCTGGGCGGCGCCGTCGGCCAGTCGCTGGCCGTGGGCGCGGAACTGATCCGCCTCGAGGTCGAAGGCGCCGGCAACTTCTCCGGTGAGAAGGCGAAGCAGGAACCGGTGAAGTCGGCGGCCGCCACGGCGCCGGCGGAAGAAGTCGGCGATCCGCAGCTGGCCGCGGTGGCCCACGCGGAGGCGTCGAATGGCGCAGCGGCGAAGGCGGCGGCTCCCGCAGCGCCTCCTCCACCGAAGGCGCCGGCCCCACAATCGCGCGCTTACCAGAACGGTCCTGTCCCCATGCGCGCCGATGGCGAAAAACCGCTGGCCGCGCCGGCCGTGCGCCAGCGCGCCTGGGACCTGGGCATCGAACTGCAGTTCGTGCACGGCAGCGGTCCGGCCGGCCGCATCACCCACGCCGACCTGGACGCCCACGTGGCCGGTCGCCGCGGCGCCGGCACCGGTGCCGGCAGCGACAACCGCTATGCCAAGCTCGAAGGCGAGCACGCGTCGCCGGTCATCGGCCTGCGCCGCAAGATCGCCGAGAAGATGCAGGAGGCCAAACGCCAGATCCCGCACTTCACCTATGTCGAAGAGATCGACGTCACCGAACTGGAACTGCTGCGCGCCCAGCTCAACGCCCGCTATGGCGCCGAACGCGGCAAGCTGACCCTGCTGCCGCTCCTGATGCGCGCCGTGGTGCTGGCGATCCGCCAGTATCCGATGATGAATGCGCGCTACGACGACGCCAACAACCTGCTGACCCAGTACGACCCGGTCCACCTGGGAATTGCGGCCCAGACCGAGGCCGGGCTGATGGTGCCGGTGGTGCGCCATGCGGAAGCGCGCGATCCCTGGGACAGCGCGGCGGAAGTCGCACGCCTGGCCGATGCGGCGCGCACCGGCAAGGCAACGCGCGAGGAGCTGAGCGGCTCCACCATCACCATCACCAGCCTTGGTCCGCTGGGCGGCATCGTCACCACCCCGGTCATCAACCGGCCGGAAGTGGCGATCATCGGCACCAACCGCATCGTCGACCGTCCGGTGATCCGTGACGGCGCCATGGTGGCGCGCAAGATGATGAACCTGTCGTCCTCGTTCGACCACCGCGTGATCGACGGCCAGGTCGCGGCGAAGTTCATCCAGACCATCCGCGGCTACCTGGAAACGCCGGCGACCATCTTCGTGGAGTAAGGAAAAGGTGAACTACGTGGAGACTTTACACACTACTTTACTCATCATCGGCGGCGGTCCCGGCGGCTACGTGGCCGGCATCCGTGCCGGCCAGCTGGGCGTCCCGACCATCCTGGTCGAAGGCGCCTCGCCCGGCGGCACCTGCCTGAACATCGGCTGCATCCCCTCGAAGGCCCTGATCCACGCGGCCGACGCGTTCTGCAAGGCGCGCAGCTATGCGGCCGAGACCTCGCCGCTGGGCATCAGCTTCGGCACGGCGGCGGCCGCGGTCGAGCCGCGCATCGACCTGGAGCGCACGGTGGCCTGGAAGGACGGCATCGTCAAGAAGCTCACCGGCGGCGTCGGCGCCCTGCTCAAGAAGAACGGCGTCAAGCTGGTCGAGGGCTGGGCCACTATCCTGGACGGCAAGACCGTCGAGGTGCGGCCGGAAGGATCAAGCGAAGCGACCGTGCGCATCCGCTGCGAGCACATGCTGCTGGCCGGCGGCTCGCTGCCGGTCGAATTGCCCTTCATGCCTTTCGGCGGTCCGGTCATTTCCTCGACCGAAGCGCTGTCGCCGGGCGACATCCCGCAGCGCCTGGTGGTGGTCGGCGCCGGCTACATCGGTCTCGAGCTGGGCACCGCCTACCGCAAACTGGGCAGCCAGGTCACGGTGGTGGAAGCGGCCGACCGGATCCTGCCGGCCTATGACGCGGACCTGGTGAAACCGGTGGCCGCGGCCCTGGGCCGCCTCGGTGTCGAACTGCGCCTGGCCACCTCGGTGCTCGGCATGGACGAGGATGGCCGGCGCGTGCGCGTGCGCGACGCCTCCGGCGTGGAAGCCCTGCTGGAAGCGGACCGGGTGCTGGTGGCCGTCGGCCGCAAGCCGCGCACGGTCGGCTGGGGCCTGGAAAACCTGATGCTGGAGATGGATGGCCGCGCCATCAAGGTCGACGACCAGTGCCGCACGTCGATGCGCAATGTCTGGGCGATCGGCGACCTGGCCGGCGAACCGATGCTGGCGCACCGCGCCATGGCCCAGGGCGAGATGGTGGCCGAGATCGTGTCGGGCAAGCGCCGCCATTTCGCGCCTGCCGCGATTCCGGCAGTCTGCTTCACCGACCCCGAGATCGTGGTGGTCGGGATGTCGCCGCTGGATGCCGACAAGGCCGGCATCGAGATCGTCACGGCCAACTTCCCGTTCAGCGCCAACGGCCGCGCCATGACCATCGAAAGCACGGACGGCTTCGTGCGCGTGGTGGCGCGCAAGAGCGACCACCGCATCATCGGCTGGCAGGCCGTGGGCGGCGCCGTGTCGGAACTGGCGGCCGGCTTCACCCAATCGATCGAGCTGGGCGCCCAGCTCGAGGACATCGCCGGCACCATCCACGCCCACCCGACCCTGGGTGAAGCGGTGCAGGAAGCCGCCCTGCGCGCGCTGGGACACGCGCTGCACATCTAGCAAGGCGCTGCTGCTGCCGAAACCGCCCTCAAGGGCGGTTTTTTTATGTTCGCACGTGGGCAGGCGCCGTCAATTCTTTGCACAATTCGACTCACAGGCAAACGGCATGTGCATATCCCGTTACATTTGCAAACATTATTTGCACTTTTGTGCGATCTGAAAGATTGCGATAAGCGTATCCCAGCTGCAATAATCGCCTCGCGCTCGGGAATGAGCCCCAGCGCATCACAAGCTCAAAGAGGCACACAATATGTTCAAGAAAATCGCAGCCGCTACCGCCCTGATCATCGCTTCGTCGGCAGCCTTTGCCGCACAACCGAATACCTTCTACGCCGGCGCGGACGTCGGCCGCACCAAGGTCGATGACATCTCCGGCCGTGAGACCAGCGTCGGCGCTTTCGTCGGCTACAACTTCCATCAGAACTTCGCCGTGGAAGGCGGTTACCGCCGCCTGGCCGACTACGACATGGGCCCGGGCAGCGTGAAGGTCGACCAGGCCCACCTGTCGCTGGTCGGCAGCCTCCCGGTCAACGAACGTGTGAGCGTTTACGGCCGCCTCGGCGTGAACAGCCTGGAAGGCAAGATCAAGGCCGCCGGCTTCGAAGAAAAGGATTCGACCACCAAGGCGCTGTACGGCGTCGGCGTGAACTACGCCTTCACTCCTGCCGTCTCGGCGCGCGTCGAAGTGCAGAAGCCTTCCAGCGATTCGACCAACGTCAGCGCCGGCGTCGCCTTCCAGTTCTAAGCGGCTCCCCGCCCATCGCAGCCCGGCCCCGGCCGGGCTTTTTTACGTCCGGCGCCGTGCCGGCGCCGACAGCACGGCGCCAAGCCGCAGCGCCGTGTCGACCACGGCGTCGATGTCCGGCGCATAGCCCTTGTCGATCCAGCGCAGCGCGATGTGGATCACGCCCCCGACCACGCCCGCCTGCAGCAGCTCATCGTCCGGTGCACCCGGCGCGGCGACGATGCGCGCCACTTCGCGTCCGATGGCACGCAGCGCGGCGTCGAAGGCCTGGTCCACCGCCCGGCTGACGCCGCGGATCTCCACCAGGAAGACCCGCGCCGACTGCGGCTCGCGCTGCAGGGCGGAAAAGTAGGCATGCAGCATCGCGCGCGAGCGTGCGATCCGGCCGCGGCCCGCTTCGTGCGCGGCGCGCGTGATCTCGCCCAGCACAGAATAAGTCACGGCATTGAAGGAATCGATCAGCAGCGCTTCGCTGTTGGGGAAGGATTCGTAGAAGTAGCGCTCGGTCAGGCCGGCGGCCTCGCAGACCGCCTTGACGGTGGCCTGGTGGTAGCCGCGCTCGCCATACACGGCGATGGCCGCGGCGACCAGGCGCGACCTGCGGTCGGCGCGCCGCTCCTCCTGGGACAAGCCACGGTAGGAACGGCTGGTAGTGGTGAGCTCTGCTTTCATGTTGACATTCTACACAGAAACTTGTCACCCCGATTCTGACAATGTACAGTGTCAGTATAAGCAGAATAAACGAGACACCATGCATTCACCCGCACCCACGCCCGCGCCGCCCGATCCTCCGCTGGATGTGCTGATCGTCGGCGCCGGCCTGTCCGGCATCGGCGCGGCCAGCGCCCTGCAGCAGGGCTGTCCCGGCAAGCGCTACGCGATCCTCGAAGCGCGCGACGCCATCGGCGGCACCTGGGATCTGTTCCGCTATCCCGGCATCCGCTCCGACTCCGACATGTACACGCTCGGCTACGCCTTCCGTCCCTGGCTGGATGCCAAGGCGATCGCCGACGGCCCCGCCATCCTCGACTACGTGCGCGGCACCGCGCGCGAGCACGGCATCGATCCGCACATCCGCTATGGCCACAAGGTGGTGGGCGCGAGCTGGTGCAGCCGGCAGGCGCTGTGGACCGTGCAGGCGCAACTGGCCGGCGGCGAGTCGCGCACGCTGCAGGCCCGCTTCCTCTACCTGTGCAGCGGCTACTACAGCTACGACCAGGCCTACCGGCCGCGCTTCGAGGGCGAGAACGAATTCCAGGGCCGCATCGTGCAGCCGCAATTCTGGCCCGCGGACCTGGATTACAGCGGCAAACGGGTGGTGGTGGTCGGCAGCGGCGCCACCGCCGTCACCGTGGTGCCGGCGATGAGCGAGCGCGCCGCCCATGTCACCATGCTGCAGCGCAGCCCGAGCTACGTCGTCGCCCGCCCCGCACATTACCGCTTCGCCCAGCGCATGCAGCGCCTGTTCCCGCAACGGCTGGCCTATGCGCTGACGCGCTGGCGCGTGATCGGCGAAAGCATGTTCCTGTACTGGCTCGCGCGCAGCAAGCCGGCGCTGGTCAAGCGCAAGATCGTCGAGATGGCCGGTCAGCAGCTCGGCTCGCGCGAGGCCGCGGCGGCCCACTTCACGCCTGACTACAAGCCCTGGGACCAGCGCGTCTGCGTGGTGCCGGACGGCGACCTGTTCAAGGCGATCCGCGCCGGGCGCGCCTCGGTGGTGACCGACCACATCGCGCGCTTCACGCCGGGCGGCATCCAGCTGCAATCCGGGCGCGAGCTGGCGGCCGACCTGGTGGTCATGGCCACCGGCCTCACCCTGCAACTGTTCGGCGGCGCCGCCCTGGTGGTGGACGGGAGAGTCATCGATCCGAGCCGCGCCATGTCCTACAAGGGCATGATGCTGAGCGGCGTGCCGAATTGCGCGCTGGCCTTCGGCTACACCAACGCCTCCTGGACCCTGAAGGCCGACCTCACCGCCGGCTGGGTGTGCCGCCTGCTGCGCCACCTGGACGCGCGCGGCCAGGCCATCGCGGTGGCGCGGCGCGACCCGGCGGTGCCGGAAGCGCCCTTCCTCGACTTCAGTTCCGGCTACGTCGAACGGGCCCGCCACATCCTGCCCAAGCAGGGCGCGCACAAACCCTGGCAGGTCTACCAGAACTACCTGCGCGACCTCGTCACGATCCGCTACGGCCGCATCGACGACGGCGTGCTGCGCTTCGGCGCGGCAGGGGAACTGCCATGAAGCTGGCCAACCGTGTTGCCGTGCTCACCGGCGCCGGCGGCGGCATCGGGCGCGCCACCGCGCTGGCGCTGGCACGGCGCGGCTGCCACCTGGCGGTGGCCGACATCGACGGCGCCGCCGCCGCGGACTGCGCCCTGGCAGCACGCCAGCTGGGCGTGCGCGCCTCCAGCCACGCACTCGACGTGGCCGAGCGCGGCGCCGTACGCGCCCTGCCGGCCCAGGTCCTCGATGCCCACGGCCGGGTCGACCTGCTGGTCAACAATGCCGGCGTCGCGCTCGGGGGCAGCTTCGAGCAGATCGCCGAAGACGATTTCGACTGGCTCATGGAGATCAATTTCGGCGCCGTGGTGCGCATGACGCGCGCCTTCCTGCCGCTGCTGCGCAGCAGCGACGATGCCCGCATCGTCAACCTCTCGAGCATCTACGGCATCGTGGCGCCGCCGGGCCAGAGCGCCTACGCGGCCAGCAAGTTCGCGGTGCGCGGCTTCAGCAACGCGCTGCGCCACGAGCTCGAAGGCAGCAGCGTGGCGGTCAGCGTCGTGCATCCCGGCGGCGTGGCGACCGCGATCGCGAAGCATGCGCGGGCCCCGAGGGGCGCCCCGCAGCAGGAGATCGAACGCGGCCGCGCGCTGGCCCAGCGCCTGCTGCGCATGCCGCCCGAACAGGCCGGAGAGCTCATCGTGCGCGGCGTCGAGCGGCGCCAGGCCCGCATCCTGGTCGGCAGCGACGCGAAAATCGTGGCACTGCTCGAACGCCTGAGTCCCGTCCACTACTGGACACTGTTGAAGAAAGCGAGCGGAAGATGAGCCTGTCGATCCTGCTGTATTCGATTGGCGGCCCCGGATTGCTGCTCTTGCTGCTGGCGGCGTTCAGCCATCGCACCGCCCGGCGGATCGAGGCCTTCCTGCCGCCCACGGGCAGCTTCGTCGAGGTCGAGGGCGTGCGCCTGCACGTGCGCGACGAGGGCAGCGGCCCGGCGATCCTGCTGATCCACGGCCTGGGCGGCCAGATGGCGCACTTCAACTACGGCGCGGTGCGGGCACTTTCCACGCGCTACCGCGTGGTGGCGGTTGACCGCCCCGGTTCCGGCCATTCGACCCGCCCCGCCGGGGTGCCCGCCGACCTGTCGACCCAGGCGCGCGCCATCGCCGCCCTGGTCGAGCGGCTCGGGCTCGAGCGGCCGACCGTGGTCGGCCATTCGCTGGGCGGGGCCACCGCCCTCACGCTCGCGCTCGACCATCCGGACCGGGTCGGCGCCCTGGCCCTGGTGGCGCCATTGACGCACGCGCCCGAAGGCGTGCCGCCGGCTTTCCGCGCGCTCACCATCGAGACGGCCTGGCTGCGCCGCCTCTTTGCGGCGACGCTGGCAGTCCCGCTCGGCATCGTGGCGAGCAAGGGGGTTCTGCAAGAGGTGTTCGGTCCGGAAGCGGTGCCGCGCGATTTCCCGACCCGCGGCGGCGGCCTGCTCAGCCTGCGCCCGGGCCAGTTCCTCGCCAGCTCGGCCGACCTGCAGGCCCTGGCGGGCCACTTGCCTGGGCTGGAACAGCGCTATGCCCAGTTGAATGCGCTGCGTTTGCCGGTCCACGTGCTGTTCGGGCGCGACGACCGGCTCCTCGACTGGCGCGCCAACGGCCAGGCGCTGGTGGACAAGGTCCCCGGCGTCCGCCTCGAACTGGTCGAGGGCGGCCACATGCTGCCGGTGACCCAGCCGGATGTCACCGCAGGTTTCATTGCCAGTGTCGCCGGCTGAGATCGACCGGCTCAGCGTTCGCGCGGTGCCGTCCCCTGGTCATACTGATCGGCGTCAGTCTCACCCGTGGGCTTGGCGGCCTGCTGTCCCGACTGCTGACTGCCTTGCTGACCCGACTGCTTGTTGCCCTGGCCCATACCTTCCATCCCGGTCTGGATCTGTCCGCCCTGACTGCTGCCGCCACTGAATGCCTGGTCCGATTCCTGGTCCGTAGTGTTGCCGGCGAGCAGGTCATCGGTGCGGCTGGCCGACTGCTGGCTGCCTTGCCCCTGGCTGCCCATCTTGCCGATGTCGCCGGTGCCGCCCACACCCATGCTGCCGGCGCTGCCGCTGCCGTCGCGGGTGGCCTGGTCGTAGTTGCGCCCCTTGGCGTTCTTGCCTTCGCTCTGCATCGACATGCTGGCCTCCTTGTCATGAATATCCTTGCATGATAGTCCCACACGAGGCGCGCACGAATAGTCCGCGGCCGGACCCCGCTGTAGGACGGAAGCTGAACCACAGAGCAGACAGGCTCAGGATGCCGTCGCCAGCTGCCCCAGCGCCCGCACCAGGCTCTGCAGGTCGTAGGGCTTGCGCAGCACCACCGCATCCGGCCAGTTCGCCACTTCTCCGTTGCCGGTGGCAAATACGATGCGCACGCCGGGCGCGTTGCTGCGTGCCTGTGCCGCCAGCGCGTCGCCCCACATGCCCGGCAGCTGGACGTCGGTGATCAGGACATCGGTGGCGGCCGTGATCATCGGCAGGGCCGTCTCGGCATCAGGGGCCGATTGCACGCTGTGGCCCAGGTGCGCGAGCAGGGCCGCAGTGTTCGCGCGGATATCCTCCTCGTCCTCGACCAGGACGATCGCGAGCCCGGAAGTTGCCGGCGCTTCAGCCGGCGCGTCGGCCAGCCGCTTCTGGGCGGCCAGCACTTGCCGGATGCGCCGCGCCAGGCGTTCGCGGGTGTAGGGCTTGCCCAGCAGTTCGACGCCGGGGTCGAGCCGGCCGCCATGCACGATGGCGTTCTCGGTATAGCCCGAGGTGAACAGCACCGCCAGCTGCGGCAGGCGCTCGCGCGCCATGCGCGCCAGCTCCGGGCTGCGCAGCCGGCCCGGCATGACGACGTCGGTGAACAGCAGGTCGACCTGGACCCCGCTCTCGATCACGGCCAGGGCGCTGGCGGCGTCGGGCGCCTTCAGTACCCGGTAGCCGAGACCGGACAGCATCTCGACCACGGTGGCGCGCACCGCTTCATCGTCTTCCGCCACCAGGATGGTCTCGCTGCCGCCGACGGCCTGATGCTGCTCGACCGGGCCGATCGGTTCTTCGGGCGCCGTCGAGCGCGGCAGGTAGAGCTTGACGGTGGTGCCCTGCCCCACCTCGCTGTAGATCTTCACGTGGCCGCCGGACTGCTTCACGAAGCCGTACACCATCGACAGGCCGAGGCCGGTGCCCTTGCCTTCCTCCTTGGTCGAGTAGAAGGGCTCGAAGGCGCGCATGGCGACCTCCGGCGGCATGCCGCAGCCGGTGTCGCTCACGGCCAGCATCACGTACTGGCCCGGCATCACGTCGCCCTGGGCGCGGCAGTACAGGTCGTCGAGCACCGCATTGGTGGCTTCGATCGTCATGCGGCCGCTCCCGTCCATGGCGTCCCGGGCATTGATGGCCAGGTTCAGCAGCGCGTTCTCGACCTGGGCCACGTCCACCGCGGTGTTCCACAGCCCGCCCGAGATCACCATCTCGATCTCGATCTCCTCGCCCAGCGAACGGCGCAGCAGGTCTTCCATGTTGGTCACCAGCCGGCTGATCTTGATCACCTTCGGCTCGAGCGGCTGGCGGCGGCCGAAGGCCAGCAGGTAGCTGGCCAGCTTGGCGCCCTTGTCCACGGCAAGGCGGGCGTTCTCGATCCAGCGCGCGCAGTCGGGGTTGGGAGCGCCGCGCCCCAGCCCGGACATCTGCAGCAGCTGCAGGTTGCCCGAGATGATCTGCAGCAGGTTGTTGAAATCGTGGGCCACGCCGCCGGTCAGCTTGCCGATGGTTTCCATTTTCTGCGACTGCTGCAGGGCCAGTTCGGTGCGGCGGATGGTCTCGAGCTGCTCGCGGTCGGCCGTGATGTCGCGCCCGATCGCGTGCACGAAGCGCGCGTCCGGCGCCGCGGTCCAGGACAGCAGGCACCAGCCGCCGTCCTTGCGCCGGTAGCGGTTCTCGAACTTGTTCACGTAACCGCCCTGGCCCAGCGCCGCCATCTGGGCGATGGTGGCGGCACGGTCCTCGGGATGGACCAGCTCCATGAAATTCTTGCCCAGGATGTCGGTCTCCTGCCAGCCCAGCAGCGCGCCGAAGGCGGGGCTGACCGCTTCCACCCGGCCGTCGAAGGCGCATACCAGCAGGATGTCCTTCGACAGCCGCCACATGCGGTCACGCTCGGCCGTACGCAGCGCCACCTGGCCCTGCAGGTCGTCGTTCAGCGCGGCGTAGCGCTGCGCCGTCGTCTTCTGCTCTTCGATGTCGGTGTTGGTGCCGACCCAGCCGCTCACTTGTCCGTCCTCCCCGCGCAGGGGCAAGGCACGGTTCAGGTGCCAGCGGTAGCTGCCGTCGGCACGGCGCAGCCTGACCTCGGCCTCGAACACGGTGCCGGTGGCCACTGCCTCGGTCCAGCGGCCGCGCACCGCGTGCAGGTCGCCGGGATGGACGATGCGTCCCCAGCCTTCGCCCTGCAGATCCTCGTAGCGGCAGCCGCTGTAGGCGAAGATCCGGTCGTTGAACCAGTCGAGCCGGCCGCCGGCGTCCGCCGCCCAGACCTGGGCCGGCATCGCCTGGGCGAAAGTGCGGAAGCGCGCTTCGCTGGCGCGCATGGCGTCCTCGGCGCGCACGCGCTCGCTGACGTCGTTGCCCTGCACGAAGATGCCGATCACGGCGCCCGCTTCGTCGCGCACCGGCTGGAACACGAAGTCGAGATAGTGCTGGTGGCTGAGGCCATCGCCGCCGGTGAGCCAGATCTCGGTGGCGGCCCCGGTATGCGGCCTGCCGCTGGCGTAGACCTGGTCGAGCAGCGCCAGGAAACCCTGCGCGGCGACTTCCGGCAGGACCTCGCGCACCGTGCGGCCGACCACGTCGGCGCGTTCGACCAGCCCGAGGTAGGCCCCGTTCACCAGTTCGTAGCGGTGTTCCGGGCCGGTCAGCATCGCCATGAAGCCCGGCGCCTGGGCGAACATGGCGCGCAGGCGCTCCTGCTCGCCGTCCCGGTAGCGCTGGGCGCGCACCTTGTCGGTGGTCTCGACCACCAGCGCCAGCACGCCGGCAATGCCGCCGTCGGCGGCGACGATGGGCGAGTAATCGAGGTCGAGCCAGACCTGCTCGGGATGGCCGTGGCGGGCCAGCATCAGTTCGGCGTCGCGGTAGGACAGCGTGCCGCCGGCCAGGCAGACCCGCATCACCTTGTCGTTGAAGGCGGCTTCGTCGGGCCAGCTGGCGTGCACCGGCGCGCCGAGCTGCTGCGGATGGCGCTCGGCCGCGATCCTGGCATAGCCCTCGTTGTAGATCATGACCCCGTCAGGGCCCCACATGCTCACCATCGGCACCGGCGAGCGCAGGATCAGCTCGACCGTACTGCGCACGACCGCGGGCCAGGCGGCGATGGGACCGAGACTGGTGGCCCCCCAGTCGAATGCGTCGATGATCTCGCCGAGCGGGCCTCCGCCATCAGCGAAAAGCCGGGGTACTGCCACTGCCGGATGCGCCATGCTGGTCATGTCCGTTTGTAAAACGGCAATTGTAATATCTCGGAACTAACATTGAAACAAGATTGTGTCGTGTCATTACGCATGGAAGACACATGACTTGGTTTACAATCATTCCATTCTTGCAATATACGAACCTTGATGTCTTCCTTGCCTTCTTCTTCCGCGCACCTGCGCGCCCTGGTCGTCTTCGCCGACCCCTCGCTGCAGCGCTCGCGCATCAGCCGCCGCGTGGTGGAGGCCGTCGCCGGCCTGCCCGGGGTCGAGGTGCGCGACCTGTACCAGCTGTATCCCGACTTTTACATCGACGTGCGGCGCGAGCGCGAGCTGTTGAAGGCCGCGCCGCTGGTGGTCTTCGTGTTCCAGCTCGCGTGGTATGCCGTGCCGTCCCTGCTCAAGGAGTGGCTCGACAGCGTGTTCAAACCCGAATGGACGGAAACTCCGGGCCGCCTGCGGGGCAAGTCCGCGTTCGCGGCGGTGGCCTGCGCCGGCAGCAGCCTCGAATACCGGGCCGAGGGCCTGCACGGGCGCCCGCTCGAGGACTACCTGGCGCCGCTCGCGCAGACGGCGAAGGCCTGCGGCATGGACTGGCTGGCGCCGCACGTGTTCTACGGCGCCGATGCCGGCGAGCCTGACGCGGCCGGCCGGCACGCGGAAGAACTGCGCACACGCCTGGCCCGGCACATCGAGGGAGCGGCCGATGGAACATAATCTCCTGCTCAACGCGCTGGTCTACCTGGCCGCCGCCGTCATCGCGGTGCCGGTCGCCAAGCGCCTCGGCCTGGGCGCGGTGCTCGGCTACCTGCTGGCCGGGATCGCCATCGGTCCCTGGGGCCTGGGCCTGATCCGCGAAGTCGAGGACATCCTGCACTTTTCCGAATTCGGCGTGGTGCTGCTGCTGTTCGTGATCGGTCTCGAGCTCGAGCCGCGCCGCCTGTGGGCGCTGCGGCGTTCGATCTTCGGCTGGGGCGCGGCGCAGGTCCTGGGCGTGGCCGCGGCGCTGCTCTTGGGAGCTGTCCTGGCCGGGATCGGCTGGAAGACCGCCCTGATCGCCGCCCTGGGCCTGTCGCTGTCCTCGACCGCGATCGCGCTCACCACCATGCAGGAACGGCACCTGATCCCGACCACGGCCGGCCAGGCCGGCTTCTCGATCCTGCTGTTCCAGGACATCGCCGCGATCCCGATGATCGCCCTGGTGCCGCTGCTGGGCGTGCCCGACTCGCACCCGGACGCCGGCTGGACCGGCGTGCTCAAGGCCGTGGCCGTGATCGGCGGCCTGGTGCTGGCCGGGCGCTTCCTGGTCCGCCCGCTGCTGCGCTTCATCGCGCGCACCGGCATGCGCGAGATCTTCACCGCCTTCGCCCTGCTCCTGATCATCGCGATCTCCCTGTTGATGGCCTCGAGCGGGATGTCGATGGCGCTCGGCGCCTTCATGGCCGGCGTGCTGCTGGCGGATTCCGAATACCGCCACGCGCTCGAGGCCGACCTCGAGCCCTTCAAGGGCCTGCTGCTCGGCCTGTTCTTCATCGCGGTCGGCATGTCGGTCGACTTCGGGGTCTTCCTGGCCCAGCCCTGGCGCATCCTGGCGCTGGCGGGGGCCTTCCTGGCCATCAAGCTGGCGGTGCTGTGGCTGCTGGCGCGCTGGTTCGACATGAAGGGGCGCCAGCGCCTGCTGTTCGCCTTCCTGCTGTCGCAGGGCGGGGAATTCGCCTTTGTGGTGTTCGGCGCCGCCGCCACGGCCCGGGTGTTCGATCCCGACACCGCATCCAGCCTGGTGCTGGTGGTGGCGCTGTCGATGATCGCCACGCCGCTGCTCCTGATCCTGTACGACCGCGTGCTGGAGCCGCGCTGGCGGCGCCGCCCCGCCCGCGCGGCCGACGCGATCGACGCCAACCAGGGCCACGTGATCATCGCCGGCTTCGGGCGTTTCGGCCAGATCGTCGGCCGCCTGCTGCACGCCAACCAGGTGCCGCTGACCATGCTCGACCACGATCCCGACCACATCGACACGCTGCGCGAGTTCGGCTTCAAGGTGTTTTATGGGGACGCGACCCGCATCGACCTGCTGCACGCGGCCGGCGCCCGGCATGCACGCGCGCTGGTGCTGTCGATCGACGGCATCGACGACAGCCTCAAGCTGGCGGCCGCGGTGCGCGCCGAATTTCCCGACCTGCCGATCCTGGCGCGCGCCCGCAACGTGACCCACTACTACCAGCTGATGGACCTGGGCGTGACCGTGATCGAGCGTGAAACCTTCGATGCGGCGCTGATGCTGGGCCGGCGCGCGATGGAGGAACTGGGCTTCGGCGCCTTTTTCGCGCGCCAGGCCGCGATGCGCTTCCGCGAGCACAACCTCCGCAGCGTGCTCGAGGTCTACCCCTACTACAAGGACCGCGAACAGTACGCCTCGATGGCGCGGCGCGCGCGCGAAGAGCTGCACGCGATGTTCGAGCGCGACTTCGTGGCCCTGAAGCGCGAGCGCGACAGTGACGATGCGGATGAATAGACGCTCTGGCAAGTACGCGTAAAATTTGTCCGAACAGGTGTCGTAATTTGGCCGCGTCATGTGTAGTTTCCACATGGAAATGGCTATACTTGGTGCATACGGGCCCAGCAGCCCGCGCGCCCATCACCGGCGGCCCTGCCGCGACACCCGTGACCAGTTTCGATACTTCCATTGCCTCGCCGGACGGGCATACCCTGCTCGCCGAGGAAAACGCGGCCTTCATCGACACCGCGCTCGACCTCCTGATCGTGCACGACGCCGACGGCCGCATCCTGCGCGCCAATGCGGCCGCCCGCACGCTCCTGGGCTATGAACCCGCCGAGCTGGTCGGCCTGCACTTCACCCACCTGGTCCACCCGGACCACCACCAGAAAGCGCTTGCCGTCGCCGCCAGCCTGCGCCTGGAGCATCCGGAGGCCACCGACGTTGCACTGCGCGTACGCCGCAAGGACGGCCGCGTGATCCAGATGTCGAGCGCGGCGCGCTGGTCCGAGGCGCACGGGCGCATGTTCGTGGCCGCGCGCGACGTCACCGGGCATGTGCAGGCGCGCGAGGCGCTGGAACGTTCCGAAGCGGCCCTCAACAGCATGCTCGAGAGCATAGGCGACGCCTTCTTCGCCGTCGACAGCGGCTGGCGCCTGACCTATGCCAACCAGAAGGCGGGCGACTTCGTCGGCGTCGACGCCGCCCGGGTGATGGGCCTGCCGCTGCTGGAGGTCGCGCCCGACCTGCTGCATTCGCCGACGCTGGCCCATTACCAGCGCGCGATGGCGACCCGCGAACCCGACACCTTCGAGACCTTCTGGGAGCCGCGCCAAGTGTGGCTGGAGGTACGCGTCTACCCGGCCGAGGACGGCATTTCGGTGTACTTCCACGAGATCACCGCCAGGCGCGACGCCGAACAGGCACTGCGCAAGAGCGAACAACGCTTCCGCAAGCTGTTCAACCAGGCCGGTGACAGCGTCATGATCGTCGACGCTGCCATGCGCATCGTGTCGGTGAACGACCGCGCCTGCGCCCGCCTCGGCTACAGCCGCGAAGAATTCCTCGGCATGCCGGCCACCGACCTCAACTTCGGCATCGCGGAAGCGCGCGCGATTCTGGAAGGCCTGCGCGCAGGCCGCGCCCAGCTGCTGCGCACCGACAAGCGCTGCAAGGACGGCAGCGTGTTCCCCGCGGAAGTGCAGATCTCGCGCTTCGACGACGAAGGCACGGAATTCTTCCTGGCCGTGATCCGCGACCTGAGCGACCGCGCCGAGGCCGAGCGCCAGCTGCGCGAGAGCGAGCAGCGCTTCCGTGAAGTGATCGAATTGACCCCGGCCGGCTACCTGCTGGCCGGCCGCGACGGCGCCCTGCAGGACGTCAACCCGGCCCTGTGCGCCCTGTCGGGCTACCCGCGCGACATGCTGCTGGCGCTGCGCCTGGCCGAGCTGTTCGTGTCCTTTCCGCTGGCCGCGCTGGACAGCGGGGACGAGGGCCCGGCCGCGGTGCAGGGAGTGGAGGCGGTGCTGCGGCATCGCCACGGCTACCATATCCACGTGCTGTTCAACGGCAGCATCAAGCGCGACCCCGAAGGCCGGGCGCTGTCGCTCACCGGCCTGATGACCGACATCACCGGACGCAAGGCGGCCGAGAGCCGGCTGCAGGAACTGGCCACCCACGACACCCTGACCGGCCTGCCGAACCGCGCCCTGCTGGGCGAGCGCGTCCAGCAGATGCTCGACACCTGCCCTCACGGTACCTCGTTGGCGGTGATGTTCCTCGACCTCGACCGCTTCAAGGAAGTCAACGATTCCTTCGGCCACGAGATGGGCGACGTGCTGCTGTGCGAGGTCGCGGCGCGCCTGCGCAGGGTGATCCGTCCCACCGACATCATCGCCCGCCTCGGCGGCGACGAGTTCGTGGTGGCCGCCCACTGCGCCAGCGGCCAGGCGGCGGCACGCCGCATCGCCGACAAGCTGCTGGAAGTCCTGACCGCCCCGGTGAGCGTGGGCGGCAGCGACGTGATCGTCGGCGCCTCGATCGGCATCAGCATGTACCCGCAGGATGCCCAGACCCGCGAGCTGCTGTTCCAGACCGCCGATACCGCCATGTACCGCGCCAAGAGCGCCGGCCGCAACCGCTACTGCCTGTTCGAACCGGAGATGACGGTCGCCGCCCAGGCGCGCATGGCACTCGAGGTCTCCCTGCGTCCCGCGCTGGCGCGCGGCGAGTTCGAGCTGCACTACCAGCCGCGCTATGCCCTGGAGGGCCTCAACCTGTACGGCGTGGAAGCCCTGATCCGCTGGAACCACCCGGAACGCGGCCGGGTCCCGCCGCAGCAGTTCATCGGGATCGCCGAGGAGACCGGTCTGATCGTGGAGATCGGGCGCTGGGTACTGGAAGAAGCCTGCACCCGTACCCGCCGGCTGATGGACGAATACCGGCGCAAGGTGGTGGTGTCGGTGAACGTGTCGGCGCGCCAGCTGGCGCATGCCAGCTTCGCCGCCGAGGTACGCGCGACCCTGGCGCGCACCGGCCTGCCGGCCGACTGCCTGGAACTCGAGCTGACCGAAAGCGCGCTGATCGAGGACATCGAGCGCACCGCCTCGATGCTGCGCGAACTGAAGGGGCTCGGCATCCAGATCGCGGTGGACGACTTCGGCACCGGCTACTCGGGCCTGGCCTACCTGCGCCGCTTCCCGATCGACGTGCTCAAGCTCGACCGTTCCTTCGTCATGCAGCAGGACGGCAACGTCACCACCTTCGACTTCGTGAAGGCCTTCGTCGACCTGGCCCACGCGCTGGGCATGGCGGTGGTGGCCGAGGGCGTCGAGACCGAAGAGGTCATGGAATTCCTGCAGGCGGCGCGCTGCGACCAGGCGCAGGGCTACTACCTGGCGCGGCCCATGCCGCTGGAGCAGTTGCGCGCCCTGCTGGATTGCGAACCGCGGGCGCCCGCCAGCTAGAACGCATCACGGGGAAGCCGGCCCAGGGCCTTGCCGTCCACATTGTGCAGGTAGAGTCCCGCGTCGGTCTCGGTGGCCCCGGTGATGTTGAGCGAGGCGCCGCCGGGATCCTGCAGGCTGGCCACGACCTTGCCATCCTCGGTGAAGGCCAGCACGTGGCCATAGGGCGCCGGCATGCGCCACAAGGCGCGGGGAATGCGCAGCGCCAGCTCGCGCAGGAAGGGCTTTCCGCTCATCGCATCGAGATCGTTGCGCTGGCCGGCCAGGCCGAGCCAGATCCTGCCGTCGCGTCCGGCCGTCAGGTTGTCGGGGTAGCCGGGCAGCTTGTCGAGCACGACGCTGGCCAGCGGCGATGCCTGCCGTACATCGAGCCGGTCCGCGGCCATGCTGATCTTCCACACGCGGTAGCGCCCGCTCTCGGCGACGTACAGGGAGCTGCCATCGGCACTCGTCACGATCCCGTTCGCGAAGCTGAAGCCATGGGCGACGATCCTGGTCGTGCGCGTGGCCGGATCGTAGGCGAGCACGCGCCCGGTCGCAGAGCCCTCGAACATGTCCAGCATGGCCGCTTCCAGCGTGCTGCCGCCCCACTGCCCCGGCGTGAACCGGGTGGACGAATCGGTGAAGTAGATCCTGCCGTCGGGGGCGACCGTGAGCGCATTGGCGAAGGCGATCGGACTGCCGTCCACCGTAGCGCTCAGCACTGTCACCGCACCGTCCGCGCCGATCGCCAGAAGGCCCTTGATGGCGTCGGCAACGATGAGGTTCCCTTGCGCATCGAATCCCAGGCCGAGCGGGCGGCCGCCGGTGCTTGCGACGCGCTCCTGCGCGCTGCCGTCGGACGCCATCCGCAGGATCGTGCCGTTCGCGAGCGCGGTGTGGATCCTGCCGTCCGGGCCGATGGCGACGTGTTCCGGGCCGCTGCCGTGCTGCAAGCGGATGAGCTGCTGCCGGCGCAGCCGCTCATTGGCCGCATACACCCCCTCATAGGCCGGCGCGGGCGGCGCCTGCCAGGCGACGGCGTCCACCGGGACCGGCCACAGGCACAGGTAAGCCGCAAGGACAAGGATGCTCAGCATGGGAAAGGCGACGGACTTGGGGAACGGGGATCGCATGGATGCACGTGAGCTCGGAGGCAGGCGCCGGAAGGATGGACAAGCCGGCAGTGTAAGTACGAACGCCACCGCTGGCAATGCGCCTTGCATGGCAGCGCCCCGCGCAATCCGTGTACGATGCGGTTTTCCGAACCACATGGAACGACAATGAAACCGGCAATCGCGGTATATGGAAACGTCTGGCCCGCCCCCGAACTGTCCGCGCTCGAGGCGGCGTTCGACTGCCACGTCATGGCGCGCATGAGCTCCGCCGAGCAGGCGGCTTTCTTCGATTCCGCGGCAAAGCGGGTGCGTGCCGTGCTGACCACCGGCATCGTCGGCATCGATGCCGCGCTGGCTGCCCGCTTCCCGGCGCTGGAACTCGTATCGGTGCATGGCGTGGGCCTGGACGCGGTCGCCCTCGGGCCGCTGCGGGCGCGCGGCATCATCGTGACCAATACGCCGGACGTGCTGACCGAGGACGTGGCCGACCTCGCGGTAGCGCTGCTGCTGGCCACGGCGCGCCGCCTGCCCCAGCTGGACCGCTACGTACGCGCCGGCCATTGGGAAGAGAAGCTGCCCTTGCAGCCGGCGCGCAGCCTGCGCGGCAAGGTGGCCGGCATCTACGGCTACGGACGCATCGGCCAGGCAGTGGCCAGCCGGCTGCGCGCCTTCGGCATGGCGATTCGCTACTACCAGCGCAGCGAGGGGCCGGAACCCGGCCTGCGCAGCCCCTCGCTGGCGGCGCTTGCCCGCGAGAGCGACTACCTGGTGGTGTGCACCCCTGGCGGCGCCGAGACCCGGCATGCGGTCGACGCGGCGGTGCTGGACGCCCTCGGCCCGGAAGGCACGCTGGTGAACATCGCGCGCGGCTCGGTGGTGGACGAAGCGGCACTGGTGGAAGCCTTGTCATCCGGGCGATTGGGCGCGGCAGCCCTCGACGTCTTCGAGGACGAGCCCGTCGTGCCGCCGGCCCTGCGGGCGCTGGACAATGTGGTGCTACCGCCGCATGTCGGCAGCTTCACGGTGGAAGCGCGCCAGGCGATGCGCGACCTGGCCATCGACAACCTGGTCGCGCATTTCGCCGGCAAGCCGGTGCTGACGCCGGTCCTGCCCTAGCGTCTGTAGGGTGGTCGGCTCCGCCGACCGCGCGTTCAACTCCGGCACGCATTGCCACAACACGGCCGGGAGTCGAACGCGCGCACGGCGGAGCCGTGCACCCTACATCACCAGCCCGGCCGGCGCCGCCTGGCGGGTGAAGCTAGGCCCGGCCGTCGCCGGCCGCCCGCCCTCCCACACCAGGCGGTCGATGCACATGCGCCGTCCGGTCATGCCCGGATCCCAGGCGTGGTAGACGATCCAGTCCTGGCTGCCGTCCGGCGAGATGGTGAAGGAGTTGTGGCCGGGGCCGATGACGTTGCCGGGCCGCGAGCGCATCAAGAGGGCTTCGTCGCTGCCTTCCGGCCGTGTGAAGGGCCCCAGCGGATGGTCCGCCACCACGTAGCTGACCCCATAGTTTTCCTTCTCCCAGGCGCCGCCGCTGTAGAAGCAGTAGTACTTGCCGCCGTGGGCCAGGACCGACGCCCCCTCCACCGTGTGCCAGTCGTACACCGCGTCGTACATCGCCCGCCCCCGCTTGAACAGGTGCCAGTCGGCGTGCGGGCGCGCCACCGTGCGCGGCTCGCCCGCCAGCCGGTCCATGGTCACCAGGCGGTCGACCACGATGCCGGTGCCGATGCGGTGATCGTCCTCCAGTTCGAGGAAGTCGACGCAGTAGTACAGGTACCACTGGCCGTCCCGGTCGCGAAAAGGATGGGCGTCGATCGAGAACTGCAGGCTTGGGACCAGCAGCAGGCCCTGGTCCACAAAAGGGCCGACCGGATTGTCGGACACCGCCACGCGCAGCTTCTGGTGCTTGCCCTCTTCATCGCCGGACGAGTAATACATCCAGAACTTGCCCTCGCTATGGGCGACTTCCGGCGCCCAGAAATGCTGGTCGCCGGGCGCCGCGATGGCATAGCCGGCGCGGTGCCAGTCCACCAGGTCGTTCGACACCAGCACCGGGAAGCGCCCGCCCCCCGGCCCCGCCGGCGCGGTGCCGTAGGCGTAGTAGCGCCCTTCGTGCCTGAGCACGAAGGGATCGGCCATGATCTCCGGATAGACCGGATTGCAGTACGTCTTCAGCATCGTCCCTCCCCTACATCTGATAGCGCAGGCTCAGGCCATACGTGGTCGGGTTGTAGCGGATGTCGCGCGGCCGGATCGGGTCGCCCAGGTAGCTCTCGTAGCGCTCCTTGGTCAGGTTGATCGCGTCGAAGTTCAGCGTCAGGTTCGGGGTGATCGCGTAGCCGACGCTCAGGTCGACGTAGGTCGAGGCCTTGACGATGCGGTCCTGGCCGAAGCGCGGTTCGGCGATCTGCTCGACGTACTTGCCGCGCCGGGTGGCCGCCAGGCGCCCGGTCCAGCCGCCGCGCTCGTACAGCAGCGCGAAGTTGTAGCTCTGGCGCGCCACGCCGACCATCTCGGTGGTGGTGTAGCTGCCGCTGTTCAGGGCGGTGCGGGTCTGGTTCTCGCCGTCGATCCAGGTGTAGTTGAACTGCGCACCCAGGCCGCTCCAGGCCCCAGGCAGGAAGTCGAAGAACTTCTGGATGCCGAATTCGGCGCCCTTCAGCTTGCCCTTGCCGGAGTTCTGCGGGCGGTTGACGCGGTAGTTCACGCCGTTGATGACTTCCTGCTGTTCGAAGTTCTGCAGGTAGCCGTCGATGTCGCGGTGGAAGATCGCGATCTGGGCGAAGCCGTTGTCCTGGAAGTAGTACTCGAGCGTGGCGTCGCTGTTGATCGACTCGGTCGGCGCCAGTTCGGGGTTGCCGGCCGAGCCGGTGCCGGGCGCGTTCACGGTCGGCGGGATCAGGGACAGCGCCGGGTTCAGCTGCGCGAACTCGGGCCGGGTGATGGTCTTGCCGACGCTCAGGTGCGACTGCAGGCGGTCGCTCCAGTTGACCACCGCCGACACGTTGGGCAGGAAGTTGGTCTCGTCGCTGTCCTCGCTGATCGCGGTGACGACGTCGCCGATGCGGCGGTTGCCCTCCAGCTTGCGGTCGACCTTCACCAGGCGGCCGCCGACGTTGCCGGTCATGCCGATCCCGCCCAGCGCGGCCTTCCAGCGTGCGCCCAGGTGCAGGGTGGCGGTGCGCTCGCGCTGTTCGAACAGGCGCATCGGGTCGTCCGCCACCCGCCCGGCCGGCTGGCCGTAGAAGGCGCGCACGCGGTCGGCCTGGTCGATCAGGAAGTCGCGCGAAGGCGTCACCCAAGGGCCGCCGAGGCGGTCCAGGCCCGGCACCAGCGACTGGAAGGACGGGCCGAAGGACGCCACCGGAGACGGCCGCACCGCGCCGCCCGGCAGGTCGTTGGCGCGTTCGCCGCTGTGGAAGCTGACTTCGCGGTTCGACAGGCGGATGCCCCCGGTCAGCGCGGTGATGAAGCCGTCGCCGAGGCGGTAGACCGAATCAAGGCGGAACTGGGCCTGCTCGCCGCGCGACTCACCCCAGTTCTGCACCATGCCGCGCAGGACGAACTGGTTGGGGTCGCGCAGGGGATTGCTGCTGGTCGGGGTCGTGATGGCGTTGTAGCCGCCATGGCCGTCGCGCCCGTAGGTGTAGACCGCCGAGCTGGCGCCCGGGATCTGCTGGTCGACGATGACGGTGTCGTTGACGTAGTCCGAGCGCGAGAAAGCCAGGTTGCTGTCGACCGACAGCGGGCCCTGGCGGTATTTGGCGCCGAAGTTCAGGAAGTGGGTGGCGGTGTGCTCCTTCACGCCCCAGGTGCTGGTCGCGGTGTACGGGTCCCAGTCGTAGGGTCCGCCGAACTGCGCCGCGGCCGCGTTGGCCGACTGGATCGGGCAGATCACGCCGACCGGCGTGTTGCAGTAGCTGCCCTGCGGGGCCAGCACCACGTTGGACAGGCGCGGGGTCCAGGTGGCGATGTTCAGGATGTAGTCGACTTCGGCCCTGCTGCCATAGCCGGTGCCCAGGTACTGGGCACTCAGTTCGGTGTTCGGGTTGAGCTTCCACTGGACGGCGGCATGAACGCTGCCGCGCTCGCGGTCGCCGGCATTGTAGATGCCGCCGATGTTGGGCAGCTCGCCCAGCCGGTCGCCCGGGCGCAGCGGCGCGATCGGCTGGTCGTCGTTGAGGCGGGTCGCGGTGCCGTCCTGGCTGACCGAGAAGATGCGGTCGGGCCGGTCGACCCATTGCACCGGCATGGCCCAGCGTTCCTTGTTGTAGGCGATGTCGACCAGCACGCCGATCTCGCCGACGCCGGTCTGCCAGCGGTTGCTCATCAGGACCCCGCCGCCCGGATTGGTCTTTTCCTTGCGCGCTTCGCTGCCTTCGACGTAGTTGCGGCGGCCTTCGAGGAAACCGGTGACGGTATAGCCCTTGAAATCGAAGGGCGCGCGCAGGCGGATGTTGACCGCGCCGGCGATGCCGCCCTCGAACTGGTTGGCGGTGGCCGACTTGTACACGTCCAGGCCGCCGATCGACTGCACCGGCAGGTCCTGGTAGGACAGGCGGCGGCCGGTGCCGGTGAAGATCTCGTTGCCGTCGATGGTGGTGGCCACGTCCGGCAGGCCGCGGATGATCACGGAGCTGGTCTCGCCGCGATCGCGGCCCACCTGCACCCCGGCGATGCGCTGCAGGGCGTCGCCGGCGGCGCGGTCGGGGAACTTGCCGATGTCGTCGGCATTGATCGAGTCGACCACCTGCTCGCTGTCGCGCTTGATCTGCTCGGCCGAGCGGATGCTGCTGCGGATGCCGCTCACCGTCACCGTGGCGATGCCGCCGCCGGCCGGCGCGGGCGCTGCCACCCCGGCCTGGCCGGATTCGCGCGCGGCGCTTTCGGCGGTCGGCTGGGCCGGGTCCGTGGTGGTCTGGGCGGCGGCAAAGCCGATGTGGGCGCACAGCAGCATGACGGCCGTGCAGACCGGCCGGACTTTCAAGTGTCGCATCGAGGTCTCCTGAAAAAACGGTTACGGTGCCGGCATCCCTGACTCCGGACGGGCCCGCCGATATTGGAATCGTTATTAGTCATAATTTATGACCAATATGACAAAAGCTATCCGAATTCGCAGCGAACCGGCGCACTCAAGAAAGCGTCAGAACGCCGCGATTTTTGCCACGGAATCACGCTCCACCAGAGGGCAATCCATCTTCATGCTGGTGCGCCGGGAGACCCCACCGTTCACTTGGGCAATCAAACTTTCGGCGGCCCAGCGGCCCATTTCGTAGTTTGGTAACAACACTGTGCTGAGCGGCGGCTGGGTGTAGCGCGCGATGTCCTGGTCGTCGTAGCCGACCACCGAGACCTGGCGCGGCACGTCCAGCCCGCGTTCGCGTACCGCTTCGATGGCGCCGACCGCCATCAGGTCGTTGGCGCAGAACAGCGCCGTCGGCGGGTCCGGCAGCGCCAGCAGCGCCTGCGCGTGGGCGTGGCCGCTGCTGACCTGCCAGTCGCCCTCGCGCACCAGCAGCGGCTCGAACGGGATGTCGCGCGTGGACAGGGCCTGGCGGTAGCCCTTGAGGCGCTCGGCGGCGGCCTCGATCCAGCCCTCGCCGTTGATGAAGCCGATGCGGCGGTGGCCGGCATCGAGCAGGTGCATGGTGGCGGCATAGCCGCCCAGGACCTCGCTCGGCACCACCGAGGAATACAGGCGTTCGCGCCGCTCTTTCTGGTAGCAGTTCAGCAGCACCGTGGGCACCTGGGCCAGCAGCGCGGGCACCGTGACGGCGCGCGTGAAGATGGTGGCGTACACCACGCCCAGCAGCGCGGGATCGGCCAGCATGCGCGCCAGCACCGCCCCTTCGTAGGCGGGGTCGTTGCGGGTGGCGTAGGCGGACAGCAGGCAGTCGTGTTCCCAGGCGGCGTCGCGCGCGCCGTCGATGGTCTGCATCGCGTGCGGGCTGGTGGACAGCTCGTCGCTGAGGTAGACGATCAGGTTGCGTGCCTCGATTGGTGCCGCGTGGCCCATGCGCTCGACCGGGTAGCCCAGCTCGCGCGCGATGCGCAGCACCTTGTTGCGGGTGGCCGCGGATACCTTGGCGCCGCTCATGTGGTTGATCACCAGCGACACGGTGGACTGCGAGACCCCGGCCAGCTTGGCGATGTCGGTCATGGTGGGCCGCCGGGGGCGGCCCTGCCCGCTCATCGCATCTGCGGCGCGCGCGGCAGCGCGGCGCCGTCGGCATCGAACAAATGGCCCTGGCCCGGGTCGAACGCGAGCATCACCCGGGCGCCGGATTCAGGACAGGGAGCATCGGGGCGGCATTTCAGCGACACCATCTCGGCCACGCCGTCGACCTGGGCGTAGACGATGGTGGCGTCGCCCAGGTATTCGACCAGGACGACCGTGGCCGGGATGCCTGCCGCCAATTCATCGGTCTCGACGCGCAGGTGCTCGGGCCTGACGCCAAGCGTCACGGCGGCGCCGGGCGCGGCCCGCGCCGCATCCGCGGCCACCTGCACGACATGCCCGCCGGGCAGGCGCACATGCGCCGCCGCGCCCTCCTCGCCCGCCAGCGCCCCAGGCAGGAAGTTCATGCGCGGCGAACCGAGGAAGCCGGCGACAAAACGGTTGGCCGGTCGCTCGTACAGGTCGAGCGGCGTGCCGGCCTGCTCGATGCGCCCGCCGTTCAGGACCACGATCTTCTGGCCCAGGGTCATGGCCTCGACCTGGTCGTGGGTCACGTAGATCATGGTCGCGCCGAGTTCGCGGTGCAGGCGCGCCAGTTCGACCCGGGTCTGGCCGCGCAGCGCGGCATCCAGGTTCGACAGCGGCTCGTCGAACAGGAAGACCTCGGGCTTGCGCACGATGGCGCGGCCGATCGCCACCCGCTGGCGCTGGCCGCCCGACAGGGCCTTCGGCCGCCGCTCCAGCAGGTGGCCGATCTGCAGGATCTCGGCGGCCCGCGCCACCCGCTCCCCGATTTCAGAGCGCGGCACACCGGCCAGCTTGAGGGCGAAACCCATGTTCTCGGCCACCGTCATGTGCGGATACAGCGCATAGCTCTGGAACACCATGGCGATGCCGCGCTTGGCCGGCTCGACGTCGTTGCAGACCATCCCCCCGATCTCCACCGTGCCGGAACCCACGTCTTCCAGCCCGGCGACGATGCGCAGCAGGGTCGACTTGCCGCAGCCCGAAGGGCCGACCAGCACCACGAACTCGCCGTCGGCGATGTCCAGGTCGATCCCCCTGATGACGGGGTTGTCCTCATACTGCTTGGTGATGCCTTGCAGGCGTACAGATGCCATGGATTCTCCGTTCTTATCCTTTTAATCCGGTCGCGGCCAGGAAGCCATGCGTCACGCGCCGCTGGAACAGCACATAAGCCAGCGCCACCGGCAAGGCACCGATCAGCGCCGCCGCCATCAGCTGGGCGTAGATCACGCCGTAGGCGTCGTAGGTCTGCGTCAGGCCCAGCGGGATGGTCATCATGTCGTTTTCCGTGACGATGATGAAGGGCCACAGGAAGTTGTTCCAGGCGGCGATGAAGGTGACGATCGCCATCGCCCACACGATGTTCCCCGACACCGGCAGGTAGACGTTCCACAGGATGCGCAGCGGGCCGGCGCCATCCATCACGGCGGCTTCCCGGAAGTCGGCCGGCACGGTGTCGAAGAACTGCTTGAACACGTAGATCACCACCGGCGCCACCACTTGCGGCAACACGATGCCGGCGTAGCTGTTGATCAGGCCGAGCTGGTTCATGATCCGGAACAGCGGCACCAGGAGCGCCTCGAAGGGCACCAGAAAGGCCAGCATGGTCAGCGCGAACAGCAGCGTGCGGCCGCGGAAGCGCAGCTGGGAGAATGCGTAGGCCGCCGTCAGGGACAGGGCCATGGTCACGACCGTGACCAGGACGGCCACCAGCGCACTGTTGAACAGCCAGCGGCCGACCCGTCCGGCGCCCAGCACCTTGGCGAAGGCTTCCACGGTCCAGGTCTGCGGCAGCCAGTGGAAGACGGTCGACACGGTTTCGTGTTCGGGCCGCAGCGCCGTGCTGGCCGCCCACAGCAGCGGGGCGATCCAGAGGACGGCCAGCAGCAGGGCCGTGACTGCGCCGACGAGGCTCCAGGCCACGTTGGTCCGCGCCTTCATGCCTTGCCCCGGGAAAGCCAGCGCGAGAATGCCGCCTGGGCCAGCGACAGCGCGACGACGATCGCCACGAAGGCCATCGCGATCGCGGCGGCGTAGCCGGCGTCGCTCTGCGTGAACGCGGTTTCGTACATGTAGTGCAAGGTCATCCTGGTCGTGTTGAACGGTCCCCCCACGGTCAGGATGTAGGTCTGGCCGAACACCTTCATCGAGGCGATCAGCTGCAGCACCAGTGCCAGCCCGACCACCGGCCGGATGGCCGGCCAGGTAATGGTCCGGAACAGGGTGAAGCCGCGCGCCCCGTCCAGGGCCGCGGCCTCGTACAGGTCGGCCGGAATGTTGCGCAGCCCCGCCAGGAACATCAGCATGTTGAAACCGACGGTCCACCAGACGGTGGCGATCGCCACCGACGGCAAGGCCCAGCTCACGTCGGCCAGCCAGGCGCGCTCGATGCCCAGCACCTGGTTGATCACCCCGGTGGAAGGCTGCAGCATCCAGTCGGCGATCAGGGTCATCACCGAGATCGGCAGGATGTAGGGCAGGAAGAAGGCGCCCTGCAGCCAGGCGCCGGCGCGGGTGAAGTGGTTGACGAGCAGGGCCATCACGAGGCCCAGCGCCGTCAGCGGAATGACCGTCAGGAGCGCGAAGTAGAAGGTATTGCCGACTGCCGACCAGAACGAAGGGTCTTGCACCAGCGTGACATAGTTGGCAATCCCGATGAAAGCGTTGGTGCGCGTGAGGCTGCTGTCGGTCAGGCTCATGTAGAAGGTCTGCAGGGTCGGCAGCAGGAAGAACACCGTGAACGCAATCCCGAAGGGCGCCAGCAGCATCAGCGCCGGCAGTCCCTCGCGGCATCGCGCTCCCGCCGTCTGACCCACATAGAAATCAGCCATCCGCATCCTCCTAGTAGCGCGGGGCGCGCTTGCGCAGCAGCAGCGCCGCTTCCGTTTCGAACATGCGCAGGGCCTGCGCCGGCGCGAGCTGGGACGACAGCGCCGCGGGCAGGTATTTCGAGGCCATCGCCTCCAGCGGACCGGCGGCGCCCATGTACCAGGCATCGGGCGCGTAGACGACGTCGCGCGGAACGCCGGCGTACAACCGGTTCGGCATCAGGGCCAGCGCGGCGGGCGATTCGGCCGCGGGCCGGTAAGCCAGCACATGGCCGCCCTCGGCCCAGCCCAGCGAGTTCTTGCTGACGAAGGCGATGAAGCGCATCACCGCGCGCAGTTTGTGCGGCGTCATCGGCCGCCCCTCGCTGGCCGGAATCGCGAAGGCATGGGAATCGGCCCACACGCCCCGGTTGGCGTACATGCGCGGCATGGGCACGATGCCGTAGTCGAAACCGAGGGTGCCGTTGGCGGTGGCGCGCAGCATTTCGGGCACTTCCCACACACCGTTGATCATGAAGCCGGCATTCCCGCCGATGAACTGGCTGGTCGATGCGGCGTAGTTCAGGCCGGACTGGGCATAGCCCCTGGCATACCAGCTGCTGATCCGCGCCAGCGAATCGATGCCCGCCGCCCCGTAGGCGAAGCGCCCGTTCCGGATCAGTGGCGCGTTGCGTTGCGCCAGCATGGTCAGCCACAGCCGCCACACCGCGTAAGAGCTCTGGTTGCTCTCCATCGTCATGCCCGGGCGTCCCGTGGCCTGGCGCACCGCGCGGAAGGCATCGGTCAGCGCATCGATCCCCTCGATCGGTTTCAGCGTGCCCGTCTCATCGAGCAGGCCGGCCTTGCCGACCAGGGTCTTGTTGTAATACAGGACCAGCGGGTGCAGGTCGAGCGGCACGGCATAGGTCTTGCCGGCGTGCTGGGATTTCTGCCACTGGCGCGGATAGAAGTCGGCGGGGTTCAGGCCGGCTTCAAGCAGTTCCTGCGGCGCGATCGGCCGCAGCACGCCGCCGCCGGCCAGGTTGGTCATGCGCGACAGGTGCACGGTGGCGATGTCGGGACCGGCGCCGACCACCGAGGAGGTAATCAGCTTGGTGTAGAAGGGTTCGCCCCATTTTAGGGTGGTGCTGACCACCCTGACCTCGCGCTGGCTGGCGTTGAAGCGCTCGACCAGCGCCGCCATGCGCGCGCCGTCGCCGCCGCTCAGCAGCGTCCACATGCGCACCTCGGTCTGGGCGAAGCCGGACGTGGGCGCGCACAGCAGCACGGTGGCCACTGCACCGGCGAGGCGCACGGTCATTGGGGTCAAGCCTGTCTCCTGGCGTCTTTTTTATCATTAATACTAACAAATAAATATTACCAATGGCTGTCCTGCAGGCAAGCGTGCGCCCGGGTAGAATCGTGTTTTGTCTGGCGGTATGCGTATGTGGATCGGTGTGTTGTGCGGCCTGCTGGCCGGGGCCATGTGGGGCCTGGTGTTCGTCGTGCCGGAGCTGCTGGGCGACTTCTCGGCGCTGGAACTGGCGGTCGGCCGCTACCTTGCCTACGGCGCGATGGCCCTGGTCCTGCTGCTGCCGCGTTTGAAGACCCTGCTGGCCACCCTGGTCCCGGGCGACTACGCGGCCCTGCTGCGCCATGCGCTGGCCGGGAACATCGTCTACTACATGCTGCTCGCCACCGGGGTGAAATACGCCGGCGTGGCGCCGACCTCGCTGATCATCGGCATGCTGCCGGTGGTGGTCACCCTGATGGGCCGCAACGACCACGGCGCCGCGCCACTGGGGCGCCTCGCCCTGCCGCTGCTGCTGGTGGGGGCCGGCATCGCCTGCATCAATGCCGACAGCTTCCTGCACGCCGGCCCTGGCGCTTCAAGCGCCGACATCCTGCTGGGTGTGGCCTGCGCCGCCGGCGCCCTGCTGTGCTGGAGTTGGTATGCGCTGGACAATGCGCGCTACCTCAAGCGCAATCCACAGTTCTCGAGCGCCCAGTGGTCGGCGCTGTACGGACTGGCCACCGGCGTGATCGCGCTGTTCATCGGCGCCGGCGCCTGGGCATGGAATCTCGCATCTGCGGTTTCGGAAAGCCCGGCGCGCGACTGGCAGCTGTTCTGGACCTGTAACGTCCTGCTCGCGCTGGGCGCCTCGGTCATCGGCAACGGGCTGTGGAACGTGGCCAGCCGGCGCGTGCCGGTGACCCTGTCCGGCCAGCTGATCCTGTTCGAGACCCTGTTCGCGCTGCTCTACGGCTTCCTGTACCGAGGCCATGGACCGCGGGTACTGGAGCTGGCCGCGATCGCGCTGCTGGTGGCGGGCGTGACCTGGTCGGTGCGCGCCCACGCCGGCATGGAAGCGCCGTCAGCGCGCCAGCCGCTCGACCCGGACCTCGCCGAAGGTGACGCTGTGGCCGGCGCCGCCCATCGCCACCAGTCCTAGCTTCGGGCCTGCCCCCAGCTGGTGGGTCCAGGTACCGCCCCGGACCCAGTCCTTGCCGTCCTGTTTCGACCACGCGGTGTAGTGCTCCTCCGTACCGGCGCGGCGGATGTCGATCCGCAAGCCGGTCCATTCGCCGGGCGTCCCGACCACGGTATTGCCGTAACGCGGATAGCCCTTGCCGACCGGCGCCACTTCCTTGCCGAACTCCACCTGGCGCAGGCCGTCGTGCGCCAGCTCGACCAGCTTGACGTAGTTGTCGTCGTCCCGCATCACGACCAGTCCGGCCTGCACCGGCTGCGCGCAGCATTCGAGCGGCGCGTCGAGCCGGATGCGCGCCTCGATGCGCAGGTCGCCTTCCGGCAGCGCGCTGGCCAGCAGCGCCGCCGTATTGGTGTCGACGTGCAGGTCGGTGCCTTGCGTCGCCATGCGCAGGCCGGGCTGGCCGCTGGCCCAGCTGCCGGCGGCTGCGGGCCGCACCCAGCTCCAGCGTGGATCGAGCGCGCCCGGACCGAAGCGCTCGGCCCACACCGGCGTCGAGGCCTGCGCCTTGCCCGGTGAGGACGAAACCGGATCCGCCGGTCCCGGCGTCACTGCAGGACGCGGCTGCGGCGTGTCCGACGGCCCCTCGCCGCGGTTGACCACCGGCCAGCCGCCGACCCAGTCGATGCGGTCGAGCAGCAGCGGGCGCCGGGTCAGCTTGTCCTCGACGCTGAAATAGCCCTGCTTGCGGTCGACCGCATGGTAGAAGGTCCACCACTGGCCGGACGGGTCCTGGAACACGGTGTTGTGGCCGGCGCCGATCCAGCGGTTGCCGTTCTGCTGCAGCACCGGCGTGCCGCCCACGCGCGCGGCCGCCATGTCATTGCCGTCGCGGTCGAGGAAGGGGCCTTCCGGATTGCTTGCGCGGCCGACGTAGAGCGCGTAGCCGGTCAGCGGGCCGCGGCAGCAGTCGGTGCTGGAGGCGAACAGGTACCAGTGCCCGCCATGCCGCACCACCTCGGCACCTTCGTAGCGGTTGGCCGCGCCGATGCGCACCGGATTGCCCTCGACCCGCAGGCCATCCTTCGCCAGCCGCTGCACGTAGATGCCGCCGCCGTAGCTGCCGTAGTACAGGAAGCGGTCGCCCTGCGCGTCCTCGACCACGTCGGGATCGAAGGTCCAGTGGAAGTTGCAGCCGGCGCCGGCGCCGACACGCCTTGGCGGCACCACCAGCTGCGCAGCCGGCGTCCATGGCCCGGCCGGCGAGGCACTGGTCGCGACCGCGATCCCGCTGTCGTTCTCGCAGCCCTTCTCGGGGCTGTGGCGGTCGGCGACGTCGGTGACCGTGAAGTAGAGGTAATAGCTGCCGTTCTGGTACACCGGTTCGGGCGCCCACAGTCCGGCCTTGGGCCCGGCGATGCCGGGCGGGCGCTGGTCGAAGGAATCGCGCACGAAGTACCAGTTGACCAGGTCCATCGAGCGGTAGACCGGCATCATGCGGAATTTCCAGCCCCTGCCCTCGCGTTCCTTGTGGCTGACCGGGTCCATGGTGCAGTACAGGTACCAGACCGAGGGCGCCGTGGTGCGGTCGCGCAGCAGCGCGGGGTCGGCGCAGCTCTCGGCCAGGCTGCCGTCGGCCAGGCGCAGCGGCAAGGGGTTGGTATAGGTGGACGGTCGGCTGGGCTGGGCGTTTGCAGCCGTGCAGGCGAGCAGCAGGCTGGCGGCGCAGAAGCGCGGGAACGGGCGCATTCGGTCTCCTTGTGCGCCGGCGTGTGGCGCTCTTGTTTCCTGAAAAATATTCGAAATGACAGGCCGACGGCGCACGGATGCCGTACGCGCTGCCGACCAGTCTGTTCAAGAACTTGACGGAATAGCCATCTGGGTGGCGAAAATGTTGTATCAAGGTATTATTTCTGTTCAATTATTTTTGTAGGACTACTGCCCGTCATCATGACCTGCTAGACTGCCGAGCTGGCATCCCGCAATGCAACGAAGGTTGCAAAAATAGAACATGTGGGTGCAGCCCGCCAAGGGCAGTCACAAGAAAAACCAGGGAGTTTCGTCATGAAAGCAAGGCAGGTTCGACCGGCGCAAAAGCTGCTGGCCGTGTTGGTATCGGGTATCGCATGGGGCGTCGGCGTGGCCCAGGCCGCGCAGGAACAGGACAACGCCGTGCCGGAAGTCGTGGTCACGGCCCAGCGCACCGTCTCCACCGCTTCGCGCACGCCGGTGGCCATGAGCGTCTTGAGCGGCGAACAGTTGCGCCAGATCGGCGCCGACAATCCCGCAGCCCTCGCTGCACGCCTGCCCAACCTGCACATCGACCAGGCCTTCTCGGGCCTGCGCGTCACCATCCGCGGCATCAGCAACAACGACACCACCGACAAGGGCGATCCCTCGGCCGCCTTCATGCAGGACGGCGTCTACATCGCGCGTCCGGCCGGCCAGGCCGCCAACTTCCTCGACGTCGACCGCATCGAAGTGCTGCGCGGCCCGCAGGGCACCCTGTACGGACGCAATACCACGGCAGGCCTGGTCAACGTGATCTCGAACGCCCCGACCGACAGGCTGGAAGGCCGCGTCGCGGTCGAAGCCGGCACCTACGGCAACCGCAAGCTCGAAGGCGTCGTGAACGTGCCCGTGAACGCTGCGCTGGCCCTGCGCGCGGCCGTCAGCACGCGCAAGCAGGATCCCTTCCTGAACAACGGCCAGGGCACCGGACTCCGGCCCGGGATGGACCGCGACGACCGTGATGCGCGCCTGAGCGCGAAGCTGGCCATCGGCCGCGACGCCGCGCTTCTGCTGCGCTACGACCACAGCGAAGCCAGCAACAACAACGACCGCTTCGTCCCCGACAGCAATTTCTACTCCGGTGTCGCGAGCGGGGCGCCGGTCTGGCGCGACAGCAGCGCCGACCAGGCCCTGACCATGGGCTTCCGCCCGGCGAATATCGCCCCGGTGCAAGGCATGCAGGACCGCCGCGCACGCGGCCTGCTGGCGGACCTGAGCTGGAACCTGGGCCCGGCCACCGTCTACTACCTGGCCTCGCACCGCGAGCTGGACCAGCAGATGGTCAACAACTACTACTACCGGATTTCGCCTGCGATCGCGCTCGGCGTGATCAATACCTACGACGGCGCCAACACCCAGGACTCGCACGAGCTACGCATCGCCACCAATGGCAGCGGCCCGCTCAGCGCCCAGGGCGGCCTGTACTACTTCACCGAAGAATCCGACACCAGCTATGCCTTCCAGGGCCTGCGCCCGGTCGGCCTGCCGCCCTACTATGCCTTCCCGCTGGTGACCGAAGCGCAAAGCCGTGCCGTATTCGGCCAGCTGAGCTGGCGCGTGGGTGAAAGCCTGCGCCTGACCGCCGGCGCACGCCGCACCCTCGACGGGAAGGAGCGCGTCGGCTCGACCGATTTCCAGCAGGGTCCGGTGTTCAACCCGGCCACCGACCGCCGCCTGCTGAACGCCGCCGCCCTCGAGACCAGCCGCACGACCTGGCGCCTGGGCGGGGAATTCGACCTGGCCCCGACGACCCTGGCCTATGTCAGCCTGGCCACCGGCTACAAGGCCGGCGCCTTCAACGACGGCTGCGTGGCCGGCACCACGGCGCTCGGCATTGCCTGCCCGGCGGCGCTCGCCGTGACGCCCGAATTCCTGTACTACCAGCCGGAAGAACTGCGTGCCTGGGAGGCCGGCTTCAAGTCGCGCCTGCTGGGTGGCCGCCTGACGCTGAACGCCGCCGCCTTCCACTACGACTACACCAACCTGCAGCTGACCGGGAATGCCATCGTGGCCGGCGCGCCGCGCCTGCTGACCCGCAATGCCGGCGCCGCCCGCAGCCGCGGCATCGAAATCGACGGCGAGCTGCGCGTCGGCAGCGGCGGGCGCCTGAACTACGGCCTGACCCTGCTCGACGCCCGCTACGTCACCTATATGGCCACCCCGAGCGTGTCCTGGGCCGGCCGCAAGCTGGACCGCGCACCGAGCCACGTGTTCACGCTCGGCTACCAGCAGCGCGTCGCCCTTGCGGGTGGCCAGCTCACCGGCGGCCTGTTCGCACGCGCCAGCGGCGAGTACGTGCTGGCGGTGCCGAGCCAGCTGCTGGTCTACCGCGTGCCCTCGCACACCAGCACCGACGCCACCCTGTCCTGGGCGCCGGACGGCGCGCGCTGGAGCCTGCTCGCGCGCGTGCGCAACATCGAGAACGACGTCCGGCCGTCGATCATCGACAGCTTCGGCATGACCACACCGACGGCCCCGCGCACAGCGGACCTGCGCTTCGATTACCGATTCTGAGGCAAAGCCGGACCCTGGTCCGGCTTTCTTGTTTCCGCAACCTGCGTTCCTGGAGGCTGAATGAAGCGCGACGTGATGGACCTGCAATCTCCCGCAATGCGGGCCGACCCGCCTGCCGACGACACCGTCGCCCGCATGCTGGCCGGCGCCGAAGGTCCGCACGAGATGGCGGCGCGGGTGTCCGCCATCAACCGCGAACTCCAGCGCTGGGAGAGCAATGGCGGCCTGGCCGCCTGGGAACCGGGACCGGACACCGATCCGCACATCGCCGGCGCGCTGAAAGACTACCTGGCGGGCTGCCCGGCGCTGCCCGACTGGGCCGATCCGGCCAGGATCGCGCGCGCCGAGACCCTGTTCATGGACATGAGCATGCTGTCCTGCACCCTGCTGTTCTGCGCCAGCCTGCCCGAGTGCTACGTGCTGCCGGACCTGTCGGCGGTGCTGCAGGCGGCCGGCCAGCTGGAGCAGCACACCGATTACCGGATCCGCTCGACCGCCGCCATGATCTTCCCGGTCATGATGCGCGGCGGGCTCACCGCGCCCGAGGGCGGCGGCGTGTCGCAGGCGCTCAAGGTGCGCCTGATCCACGCCACCATCCGCCACCTGATCCTGCGCGGCGCCCCGCCCGCCACGGGCGCGCAGGCCTTGCAGGCCATGCCGGCGCTGCAGGCGCTGGCCCCGGCCGGCGGCGGGATCTACCACGTGCTGTACGCCCACGGCTGGGACAGCGCGCGCGACGGCCTGCCCTGCAACCAGGAAGAACTGGCCTACACCCTGCTGACCTTCAACTACGTCTTCCTGCGCGGCCTGCGCCGCCTCGGCCTGGGCCTGGAGCGCGCCGACGAGGAAGCCTACCTGCACGCCTGGAACGTGCTCGGCCACGTGCTCGGCATCGAACGCGAACTGATGGCCTGGACCATGGACGAGGCCGAAGCCCGCTTCGCCGATATCCAGGCGCGCTCCCGCATGCAGCCGCGCCAGCCCGACCCACGCCCGCCGCTTGCCGCGGCCCTGATGCGGGAAATGGAAAACCAGATTCCGCTGCGCGTGCTGAAGCCTTTCCCCACCCTGCTCACGCGTCGCCTGTGCGGCAAGGACGCCAGCGCCGATCTCGGCCTGAATGGGCGCGTGTCCCTGCTGTCGCGCCTGTTGTTCACGCTCGGTTTCGGCGCCGTGCGCGGCTTCGACAGCGTGGTGCGCCTGTTCGTGCCCGGCTTCTCGATCTCCCGCATGCTCACGCGCGTGGCCGGCTACCGCCTGGTGACGCGCTTCCTGATGGATCAGACCCGCCCGTTGCGCCTGCCCGACGCCCTGCTCGGCCAGGTCGAGGACACCCTCGGCGGCTGGCAGCGCGACCCGCGCGCGCCGCGCTGGCTGAACCGGGTCGAAGCCCGCCTCGCCGGCCGCGCTGAACGGACGCCCGCATGATCGCTCCCTCGGACCCGCTGCACGCGGCGCCCACGGCCTCCACGAATGCCGCGGCCGCGGCCTGGCGCAGATTCATGTTCCTCGCCCTGCCCACCCTGCTGGCCCTGGTGCTGGTCCTGGCGTCCCAGGGCGCCCGCACGGCTGCCGTCGCGCATCTCGAGCTCGGCCGCCATACGCCCAGCATCGATGCCTGGCCCGCGACCACGCTGCTGGTCGACCAAGGCAGCAAGCTCGACGCCGCGGCGGCGCTGGCGGCCGCAGGGCGCTACCTGCGTCCGGACACCGCCCCCGGCGTGCTCAAGCTGATCCAGGAGCCGCATTGGGTCCGCATCCCGCTGCGGGTCGCCCCCGATGCGCCGGAAGACTGGGTGGTGCAGATCGATTTCGGCATCCTCGACTACGTCGAGTTCTACCTGGAAGACCGCGGCCGGCTGCGCAAGCTTGCCAGCAGCGGCCGGCGCCTGAAGGAAGAAGGCGCGCTCAAGGGCCGGGTCCCCGCAGCCGCCCTCAGACTGCAGCCGGGCCGGGACTACACGCTGCTGGTGCGGATCAACGCCAAGGGGCCGCGCATCGCCCCGATCGCCATCATGCAGCCGGACGCCTACAACCGCGCCGCGCTGGGCGAGCAGATGCTGCAGGGCCTCCTGTTCGGCATTGCCGCCTGCCTGGTCGCCTACAGCGTCGGCCAGTGGATCACCCTGCGCGAGCCGCTGTTCGGGAAGTACGCCATGTACGTGGGCGGCATCGCCGTCTATTCCCTGGTCTGGTTCGGCCTCGGCGAGCAATTCCTGTGGCGCGGCCATGAATGGTTCAGCAGGCACGTGATGGGCATCTCCTCGCAGATCGCGTCCGCCGGGGCCTACCTGTTCGTGGAACAGATCCTGGCGCGGCCCGGCAAGGACCGGCGCTTCAGCCGCTTGATGAAGGGCGGCGCCGCCCTGTGCCTGCTGGCCGGCCTGCTGTGGGGCCTGGGCCTGCTGGACCACCGCTTCCTGATCGTGTTCACCATGACGGTGGGCGCGGCGCCGATGTTCCTCGGCCTGCCCGGCGCCTGGCGCCGCATCCGCGCGGGCGACGAGATCGGCATCTACTTCCTGTTCAGCTGGTTCTTCAGCGCCGGCGGCGCCGTGGTACAGGGCATGCTGGCGGCGGGCCAGGTGCCGGCCAACTTCTGGACCATGCATTCGCTGCAGCTGGGCGTCACCATCGACATCCTGCTGTTCCTGCGCATCCTCGGCCTGCGCGGCAAGGCGATGCAGGTCGCGATGCTGCGCGCCGAGGCGGAAGCGCGCATGAAATCGGAATTCCTGGCCAACATGAGCCATGAAATCCGCACACCGATGAACGCCATCATCGGCATGAGCCGCCTGGCCCTGATGGGCGAGGCGCCGCCCAAGCTGCGCAACTACCTGAGCAAGATCCTGGGCGCCGGCGAACACCTGCTGGGCCTGATCAACGACATCCTCGACCACGCCAAGATGGAAGCCGGCAAGCTGGCGATCGAGAAGCTGCCCTTCGACCTGAACGAGATGCTCGAGCACCTGGCCAGCGTGACCAGCATGAAGAGCGACGCCAAGGGCGTGGAACTGATCTTCCGGGTCGGCGCCGGGGTGCCGCAGCGCCTGGTGGGCGATCCGCTGCGCCTGGGCCAGGTGCTGGTGAACCTGGCCGGCAACGCCGTCAAGTTCACCGACCAGGGCGAGATCGTGGTGGCGGTCGAACTGCTCGAGCGCCGCGACGGGCAGGTGACGCTCGAATTCTCGGTGACCGACACCGGCATCGGCATGTTGCCCGAGCAGATCGGCCGCCTGTTCCAGTCCTTCGCCCAGGCCGACAGCTCGACCACCCGCAAGTACGGCGGCACCGGCCTCGGGTTGTCGATCTCGCGCCAGCTGGTCGAGCTGATGGGCGGCCGGATCGCCGCCACCAGCACCCCGGGCGCCGGCAGCCGCTTCGCGTTCACGGTGCCGCTGGGTGTGCACGAGGGCGCGGCCGAAGGCCAGGGAAGTGCGCTGCGCCATCCGATGCTGCTGGACGTGCGCGCGCTGGTGGTGGACGACAGCGCCACCGCACGCGCCGCGCTGGCCGAGATGCTGGCCAGCTTCGGCGTGCCGGCCGATACCGTGGCCTCGGGCGAGGAATGCCTGGCCGTGCTGGCGCAGGCCCAGGATGGGGGCCGGCCCTACGGCATCGTCCTGATGGACTACCTGATGCCGGGCCTGGACGGGGTCGAGACGATCCGTCGCATCCGCCAGGCGCTGCCCGGTACCAATCCGCCGCCCGCGATCCTGATGGTCTCGGTGTGCACCCGCGACACCGTGCTGGAACAGGAAGGCGAGCTGCCGGTCGACGCCTTCCTGCACAAGCCGGTCGGCCCGGCCCTGCTGTACCACAGCATGCTGCAGGCCCTGCACCCGCAACTCGCCCTGCCGGATGCCGGCAGCGCGCCGCCGCTGCCGGCGCTGGCCGCGATGCTCGATCTTCCGCGCCTGGACGGCGCCCGCATCCTGCTGGCCGAGGACAATGCCAACAACCGCGAAGTAGCGCTCGACTTCATGGCCGCCGCCCGCATGCAGGTGGACGTCGCCTTCAACGGCGTCGAAGCGGTGCGCATGGCGCGCGAAGGCGATTACGACCTGATCCTGATGGACATCCAGATGCCCGAACTCGACGGCCTCGACGCCGCCCGGGAAATCCGCAGCGATGCGCGCCTGCGCGCGCTGCCGATCGTCGCCATGACCGCGCACGCCCTGGCCAGCGACCGCCTCAAGAGCCTGGAAGCCGGCATGGTCGACCACGTCACCAAGCCGATCGACCCCGACCTGCTGTTCTGCACCCTGCTGAAGTGGATCGACCCGGCGCGCCTGGCCGGGCGCCCGCTGCCGGCCACGAGTCCGCAGGCCTTCGAGGCGCCGCCGGCCCTGCCCGCGCTGCCGGCACTGCCGGCACTGCCGGCGGTCCCAGGGCTCGACTGGCACCGCGCGCTGGACAAGGTCGACGGCCAGCGCAGCCGCCTGGAAAAGCGCGCCAGCAGCTTCGTGCGTGAATATGCCGACGCCCCGCGCATCCTGCGCGAAGCCCTGAGCGAGGGCGACCATCCGCGCCTGCAGTCGCTGGCGCACAACCTGAAGTCGAGCGCCGCCTACGTGGGCGCCTTCGAGCTGGCCGCGGCCGCGCACCGCCTCGAGCAGGACCTGCGCAACGGCCAGTCGGCGCGCCTCGCGGCCCAGGTCCCCGGCCTGGTCAACGCCGCCGAAACCGTGCTGGCAGCCCTGGCCCAACTGGCCGCGGCGGCGCAGCCGGGCCGGACCGATCCGGCTGCCCTGGCGCCCCTGCTGGCGCGCCTGCGCCGGCACCTGGAAGCCGACGACGCGCGTGCCGACGACACCCTGTCCGAGCTCGAAGCCCTGCTGGGCGGCAGCGCGCACGCCGCCACCCTGGCCGAGATGCGGCGCGCCGTCCACGACCTCGAATACGCGGCCGCCCTGACGCCGCTGGCGGCCCTGGCCGCACGACTTGAACTGAAGATGGAGGATGTGGCATGAACGGAGTGGAGATCCAGAAAGTGCTGGTCGCCGACGACGATGCCGTGAACCGCGACGTGCTGGGCGAGCTGCTCAAGCCCGAGTACACCGTGCTGCTGGCCAAGAACGGCGCCCAGACCCTGGAGCGCGCGGCGCGCCACCTGCCCGACCTGATCCTGCTCGACGTGATGATGCCGGACATGGACGGCTACGAAGTGCTGCGCCGGCTGCGCGCCGATCCGCTGACCGAACACATCGCCGTGATCTTCATCTCGGGCCTGGACCGGCCCGAGGACGAGGCCAACGGTCTCAAGATGGGTGCCTCGGACTATATCACCAAGCCCTTCAACCAGACGGTGGTGATGGCGCGCGTGGCCCTGCATCTGCAGGTGGTGCGCCAGCGCCGGATGCTGGAGCGGCTGGCCAACATCGACGGCCTGACCGAGCTGGCCAACCGGCGCCGCTTCGACGAGGTCTACGAACTGGAATGGCAGCGCGCACGGCGCTCGGGCCGGCCGCTGTCGCTGGCCCTGCTCGACATCGACGCCTTCAAGCAGTACAACGACCGCTACGGCCACCCGGCCGGCGACCGCGCCCTGCGTGCAGTGGCGCGCCTGGCCGCCGGCGCGATGCGCGGCCCGGCCGAGCTGGCGGCGCGCTACGGCGGCGAGGAACTGGTGCTGCTGCTGCCCGAGACCGGCGCGGACGAAGCACGCCAGCTGGTATCGCAGCTGCGCGAAGCCGTGCTCGGCCTGATGATCCCCCACGAGGCCTCCAGCGTGGCCCAGGTGCTCACCGCCAGCGTCGGCGGCGCCACCCTGGAGCCGGACAGCCAGGAAGAAGCAGCGGCCCTGTTCGAGGCCGCCGACGCCGAGCTGTACCGCGCCAAGCAGGCCGGCCGCAACCGCGTCGTCTGGCGCATGGCGCCCTGACCGACCGTTCCACAGAACTACCATGATGTCCAACTTCAAGCACTTCAGCCTTTCTCCGTCCCGCGCTATGCACACCGCATGGCGCGCGTTTCTCCTTCTGCTCCTGCTGGTCCTGTCCGGCTTGACTGCCTTGCCGGCCCAGGCCAGCGGCCTCGCGCTCACGCGCGCGGCCGAGCGGGTCGAGGCCTGGCCCGCGGTGACCATCCTCCCCGACGCCGCCGGCCGGCTCGACGCGGCCGGCGCCCTGGCGCGCGGCGGCGAATTCGTGCGCCCGCAAACGGCCGACGCCAGCCTCGGGATGCAGCCCGGCACCACCTGGGTGAAGATCCCGCTATCGGTTGCGGCGGACGCTACCAACGGCTGGGTGATGCAGATCGACTTCGCCCTGCTGGACGAAGTCGACGTCCACCTCGTCGGTCCCGAGGGGCTGCGCCACGTCGCCAGCATGGGCCGCATGCAGCAGGCCGCGGGCGACAGCCTGAAAGGCCGGGTGCCCGCCGCGGTGCTGCGCCTGGCGCCCGGCAGCGAGTACACCGTGCTGCTGCGGGTCGCGTCGCGCGGCCCGAAGATCCTGCCGATCAGCTTCATGCAGCCGCACGCGGTACTGTCCGATGCGCTCGGCGAGCAGATCCTGCAGGGACTGCTGCATGGCCTGCGCATCACCCTGTTCCTGTATGCCATCGCCCAGTGGCTGTCGCTGCGCGAACCGCTGTTCGGCAAGTACGCCCTGCAGGCGGGCGGCGTGACCCTGTACTCGGCCTGCTGGTTCGGCACTGCCGGCCAGTACCTGTGGCCGGGAAATGCCTGGATGCTGGAACACGGCGCCGGCATCGCCTCCATCATGGCCTCCTGCGGCGCCTACCTGTTCGTCGAGCAGTCGCTGGCACGTCCCGGCAAGGACCGCATCTTCAGCCGCCTGATGAAGACCCTGGCGGTGCTCTGCCTGCTGACGGCGGTCGCCTTCGCCGGCGGCCTGATCGGGCACGAGAAGCTGGTCCTGATCGTCGGCACGCTCGGCATCCTGCCGATGCTGTGCGGCCTGCCCGGCGCCTACCGCCGCGCCCGCGCGGGCGATCCGGTCGGGATCTACTTCCTGATCGGCTGGGGGGTCGCCTTCGCCGCCGCCTTCGTCACCGCCCGCCTGATCAACGGCAAGCTGCCGGCAAACTTCTGGACCATGCACGCCCTGGTGTTCGGCAGCACCTTCGACATGCTGGTCTTCATGCGCATCCTGGGCCTGCGCACCAAGGCCATGCAGACCGCGATGCTGCGTGCCGAAGCCAGCACCCGGATGAAGTCGGAATTCCTGGCCAACATGAGCCACGAGATCCGCACCCCGATGAACGCCATCATCGGCATGAGCCGCCTGGCCCTGATGCGCGAACCTTCGCCGGCGCTGCGCAACTACCTGGACAAGATCCTGGGCGCCAGCGAGCACCTGATGGGCATCATCAACGACATCCTCGATTTTTCACGCATCGAAGCGGGCAAGCTGGCGATCGAATCGGTTCCCTTCGACCTCGACGACATGCTCGAGCAGCTGGCCAGCCTGACCGACGTGAAGCTCGACTCCAAGGGCATCGAGCTGGTGTTCCGGGTCGGGCCCGGGGTGCCGCAGCGCCTGGTGGGCGATCCGCTGCGCCTGGGCCAGGTGCTGGTCAATTTGACCGGCAACGCCGTCAAGTTCACCGAACGCGGCGAGATCGTGGTGGCCGTGGAAGTGCTCGAGAGCGATGCCCGGGGCGTGACGCTGGCCTTCTCGGTGAGCGACACCGGCATCGGCATGAGCACGGAACAGATGGGACGCCTGTTCCAGTCCTTCAGCCAGGCCGACAGTTCGACCACCCGCAAGTACGGCGGCACCGGCCTGGGCCTGTCGATCTCGCGCCGCCTGGTGGAACTGATGGGCGGCGCCATCACGGTCAGCAGCACGCCGCAGGTGGGCAGCTGCTTCACCTTCACGCTGCCGCTGGGCGTGGCCGACGACGGCTCCGCCGCGGTGCGCCAGGCGCTGCTGCCGGACCTGCGCGCCCTGGTGGTGGACGACAGCGCCAGCGCGCGGGCGGCGCTGTCCGAGATGCTGGGCGCCCTCGGCGTGCGCGCCGACACCGCGGCCTCCGGCGAGGAAGCCTTGGCACGGCTGGCGCGCGCGGCCGCCGACGGCCAGCCCTATCGCCTGGTGCTGATGGATTACCTGATGCCGGGCCTGGACGGCGTCGAGACCATCCGCCGCATCCGCCAGGGCATCCCTGCCGGTGGCGGCACGGCGCTCGAGGCGCCGCCGGCGATCCTGATGATCTCGGCCTGCACCCGCGAGGCCGTGATGGAGGAACAGGGCGAACTTCCGGTCGACGCCTTCCTGCACAAGCCGGTCGGCCCGGCCCTGCTCTACCACAGCGTGCTGCGGGTGCTGCAGCCGCAGGCCGGCGCCGGCCCTTCCCCGGCCCGCCTGCCCGTCATGGCCGAGTTGCCGCGCCTGGACGGCGCGCGCATCCTGCTGGCCGAGGACAATGCGAATAACCGCGAAGTGGCGCTCGACTTCATGGCCGCCGCCCGCATGCAGGTGGACGTCGCGTTCAATGGCGTCGAAGCGGTGCGCATGGCGCGCGAAGGCGATTACGACCTGGTGCTGATGGACATCCAGATGCCCGAGATGGACGGCCTCGCCGCGACCCGCGCGATCCGCAGCGATGCGCGCCTGCGCGAGCTCCCGATCGTGGCCATGACCGCGCACGCGCTGCCCAGCGACCGTGAGCAGAGCCGCCTGGCCGGGATGAACGACCATGTCACCAAGCCGATCGATCCCGACCTGCTGTTCTGCACCCTGCTCAAGTGGATCGACCCGGCCCGCCTGAAGGGCCGTCCGCTGCCCCAGGCCGCCCCCGCCGCGGCAGCATCTGCCGCGCCAGCGGCGCTTCCGGCGCTTCCGGCGCTGCCAGGCATCGACTGGCGCCTGGCGCTGGAGAGCGTCGAGGGCAACCGCGGCCGCCTGCAGAAACGCGCGGGCAGCTTCGTCCGCGAATACGGTCCCGCCCCCGCCATTTTGCGCGAAGCGCTCGCCGCGGGCGACTATCCGCGCCTGCAGTCGCTGGCGCACAACCTCAAGTCGGGTGCGGCCTACGTGGGCGCAGTGGAACTGTCGGCCATCGCCGGCCGCCTGGAGCAGGACCTGCGCACCGGCCAGCTGGAGCGCATTGGCGTGCAGGTGCCGGCGCTGGTGGCGGAGACCGACATGGTGCTGGCCGGGCTGGCGCGGGTGGCGGCCGCCGTGCTGCCCGCACCGGCCGGCCCGGCCGCACTGGCGGCCGTCATCGCGCGCCTGGACAGCTACCTGCGCACCGACGATGCACGCGCCGAAGATGCCCTGGCCCAGCTCGAGTCGCTGCTGGCCGCCGGCGTGCACGCCGGCCAGGTCGCTGCGCCGCTGGCCAGCGTGCGGCGCGCGGTGGCGGACATCGAGTATGCGGCTGCGCTGGCGCCGCTGGCGGCGCTCGCCGCACAGTTGGCGCCCCGAGCCGAAGCCAGCGCCTGAACCGGGACGCAGGCGGCTCGCTTCAGCCGCGGCACACCAAGCCGAAGCGCGTGGCTTCGCATCCTCGCTTGAGGCAGGCGGTGGCGTGGTAGCCGGCCGCGCGGCACAGGCGCAGGGTTTCGGCCAGCGGGCTTTCAGGTTCTGGCTGGGACGGCGGCGCGCTGCGCGCGGGAACTGCCGGCGCACGCGCCAGCACGCGTTCGCGCGCGGGTTTCGGCGTGGACGCAGGCGCTGCCTTCCTGACCGCAGGCGGCTTGCGTTTTTCGGGGGCCGCGGCGACACGACGCTCCGGCGCGCGCTTCACCGCCGGCTTCTTCACAGGCGGCGCAGTGTCCGCCACTGGAGCAGCCGCAAGCGGCGCAGCGGCGGCCACTGCCGGTAACTCATCGGCCGGCGCCGCCGCGACCGGATCGGGCGGCAGCAGTTTGAGTGGCGGAGGCGCCGCCGCTTCAGGCTCAGGCGGCAATGCGGGCGTAGCCGCCGGCACCACAGGCGGCGCTGCACTCGCCTGCGCCGGGCTATGGTCCGCCACCACCGCCAGCGTCGATTCCACCTGGGTGTCGCGGTACATCCACGCAGCCGCGGCGGCGACCGCGACGCCGGCTGCAAGTCCAAGGGTCCAGCCCAGGGCCTTGCGTCCCCAACGTTCGGTCCACGGCGGTGGTTCCGGCTGCAGCGGTACCGACCAATCCGGCTCGCGGCTGGAGAAGGAGGCGACTTCCGGCGGTATCCTGGGAGGTGCGCGTGGCGTCTCGGGTACGGGCGCGGGCTGCTCTTCCTGGGGAGCCGGCGGCCGCGCTTTCCACGCCCCGTGCTGCTGGGGCTTGGGCGCGGGCGGCGAAGCCGGCCCGCGGTTGCGCCAGACACCGGCGCGCTGGTGGACAGGCGCGTCCGCCGTGCCGGATGGCGCGGGCACTACTGGTGGAGCTGCCTGCGCTTCGGGCGGAGGCTGCTGTGGTGGGACAGTCCGCTTGCCGCGTACCGGCACTGCCGGCAGGCGCGACTGGCTGTCGTCGAGGTCTTCCAACAACTGGTTCTTCATGGGGCGAGGCCTGCTTTGGAACAGGCCGAGTGTAGCCGAATCGACGGAAACTTGCGTGCTGCGGTGCGGCATGCGTGCTTCAGGTCTTGGCCGGCCGGTGTGTGATCACCCGGTAGAAATACCAGGCCAGCAGGATCCCCAGGATGCCCTTCGAGACCGGATCGACGTATTTGCCCACCTGTTCGTAATTGCTCTCGAGCACAAATCCAGCACCCGTCAAGACCCCGGTCCAGGCCAGCGAGCCGATCGTCGAAAACAGCAGGAACTGGCCCCAGGACATGCAGGCCAGGCCGGCCGGCACCGAGATCAGGGTGCGGATGGCGGGAATCAGGCGCCCGAACAGTACCACCGAGCGGCCGTGCCGGTCGAAGGCGGCGATGGCCTTGTCAATGTCTTCGCCCGTGACCGTCATCCAGCGCGCATGGCGGTCGGCGAAGCCCTTCATGCGCTCCTTGCCGTACTTGCGCGCGCCCCAGTACCAGGGCAAGGCGCCTGCGACCGAACCGGCTGTGCCGGCGATCAGCACGCCAATCACGTTCAGGTCGCCGCGCGCGGCGACGAAACCGGCAAAGGGCATGATCAGTTCGGAAGGAATCGGCGGGAAGATGTTTTCGACAGCCATCAACAGGAATACGCCGAGGTAGCCGCTCTTTTCCAGGAAGTTGGTGATGAACTCGAACATGGTGAATTGCAGGTAGCCGGTCGAACTTTACCCTACCATGTTGCCGGGAATGCTTGCGCCCGCCTGCTACCGCCCGGTATCCATGCGACAATCCGCCTTGAACATCCGACAACAGGGATAAAGGACCGCAATTGCTGAAGCTCAGCCTGGACGCACTCGAGATCGTCGAAACCATCGCCCGCAAAGGTTCGTTCGCGGGCGCCGCGAAGGAGCTGTTCCGCGTTCCCTCCACCATCTCCTACACGGTCTCCAAGCTCGAGGACGACCTCGGCGTGCGCCTGTTCGACCGCTTCGGCCCGAAAGTCGCCCTGACGGCGGCCGGCAAGGAGCTGCTCAAGGAAGGACGCTACCTGCTGCGCGCCGCGGGCGACCTCGAGTCGCGCGTGCGCCGCGTCGCTTCCGGCTGGGAAACCGAGCTGGCGATCGGCATGGATTCGATGCTGTCGCCCGCCGGCCTGCAGCCCGATATCGAAGCCTTCTATGGCGTGGCCGACCAGACCCGGCTGCGCCTGGTGAGCGAGGTGCTGTCCGGCACCTGGGACGCGCTGCTCGACCGCCGGGTCGACCTGCTGGTGGGCGCGGCCGGCGAAGGCCCCTCGGGCGGCGGCTACACCGCCGAGCCGATCGGAACCAGCAGCTTCGTGTTCGCTGTGGCGCCGAACCACCCGCTGGCCGCCATCGACCGCCCGCTCGACAAGTCCGACCTGCTCGACTACCGCGCCGTCGCGGTATCGGACTCGGCGCGCCAGCTCGGTCCGCGCACGGTGGGCCTGCTGTTCGGCCAGGACATGCTGGCGGTGCCGGACATGGAGACCAAGTACGCCTTCCAGCTGCGCGGCATCGGCTTCGGCTTCCTGCCCGAGGCCTGGGCCAGGCCCGCCATCGAGGCCGGGCTGCTGGTCGAGAAGGAGGTGGTCGAGCCCAAGCCTGACGAGAGCTTCTACCTGGCCTGGCGCAGCGGCGAGGAAGGCGCCGCGCTGAGCTGGTGGCTGCGCCGGGTGCGCGAACAGTCGCCGTTCACGCGCATGATCACGCGCCACTGCCACGAGGCCGAACGCGCAGGCTGGGAAAGCCAGTCTCAGGCCGGCCGCGCGAAATAAACGAAGGTACTCTTCGGATACAGGTGGCGGTAGACCGGGCGCGCCAGAGTCTTGAGCGCGGACTTCGGCTCCATCCAGCCACTGCTGGCGTTATACAGCTTGCGCAACGAGGGCCGCAGCGGTACCAGGCCGGCCTCGCGCCCGAGTGCGCACAGCGAATCGTAGGTGAAGTTGTTGATGTGCTCGAACGGCGCGATGGCCATGATGTCGCCCTCGCTCAGCGCCCCGAAGTCCTTGCTGCGCAGCAGCTTGCCGATCGACCTGGCAGCATTCGGCACGCTGATCTTGACCAGTCCGCCCGGCCGCAGGGCCGCGGCCAACTGTCCCAGCATGTCGCCCGGCTCGAGCAGGTGCTCGAATACCTGTTCGGTATTGATGAAATGAAATTCGTCGTGCGGCAGCGTCGCGGAATCGACAACCGGGATGCCGCAGGACTTCGCGTAGGCTATCCTTGCCTGCGACAGCTCGGCCCCGCACACGTCGACGCCATAGGCGCCGGCCATCTTGGCCCATTCCGCCCAGCCGAAGCCGAAGTCGAGGGCCTTGATCGCGCTCGGACGCACGTGGAAGTGGTCGAGCATGAACTCGACCTGTTCGGCCAGGTAGCGGTAGTCGTCCAGGCCCCAGCGCGCCGCGACCGCTTCGCGTTCGGTGGCGGGCAGCCAGCGGTCGTAGATTTCGGCCAGCAGCGCGGGCGCCGGCACCTGGGCCTGGAAAGCCAGGCCGCAGTGCGCGCACTCGGCCAGTTCGTAGTCGTAGCCGGCGAAGTCGCGCTCGACCCGGTGCTCGTAGTGCTCCCTCATGTAGCGGGTGATGCCGGGACTGTCCAGCGGTTCGCGGTACAGCGTGCGGGTTGCCGTGTGCCGGCAACCCGGGCAATGGTCGCGCCTTACCAGCACAGGATCGGACGAATCAGGCATGCCGGCCTCCTTCATGCAGTCGGGATCGTTGGATGAGCAGCCAGCGGCGATAGTATGCCAAACGAGGCTGCGCCGCCGATTCGCGCCAATCGTGCGCGGCGCGATCAAGCCGCTTCGGTGTCGATCCGGATCGTCCCCGACAAGGTCTTGTGCACCGGGCATTTGTTGGCGATGTCGGTCAGGCGCGCGCGCTCCTCGAGCCCGAGCGCCCCCACGTACTCGATCCGGCGCCGCAGGCTGTAGCCCCCGTCCTGCGGGCCATGGCTGATATGCACCCGCACGTCGTCCAGCGCCATGCCCTTGCGGCGGGCGTACATCGTCACCGTCAGCGTGGTGCAGGCGGCCAGGGCGGCGGCCAGCAGGTCGTGCGGTTCCGGGCCGCTGTCCTCGCCGCCGAGGGCTTCCGGTGCGTCGCTCAGCAGCTGGTGCCTGCCGACCGTGATGAGCTGCTGCAGCTTGCCGCTGCCTTTCCGTGCGCTCACTTCCATGCCGCTCTCCTTGTGCTTGCCGGCTTACTGCGGCAGATCGAAAACGAGGATCTCGGCCGCTTCGGCCTGCTCCAGGCGCACCGTGTCTTCCTCGGTGATCTTGAGCGCATCGCCGCCCTGCAGCACCACGCCGTTGACCGTGGCACGGCCGCGGATCACGTGGACGTAGGCCTGGCGGCCGGCGGCCAGGGTATGCGTCAGCGCGTCGCCGCCGTTCATGATGGTGGCGTAGATCGCGGCATCCTGGCGCATCGACACCGAACCCTCGCGGCCGTCGTTCGAGGCGATCAGGCGCAGGCGCCCCTCTTTCGACGCGGCGTCGAAGTGCTTCTCTTCGTAGCCCGGCGGCTCGTTGGTGGTGTTCGGCTCGATCCAGATCTGCAGGAAGTGGACGCCCTCCTCTTTCGAGTGATTGAACTCGCTGTGCACCACGCCGCTGCCCGCGCTCATGCGCTGCACGTCGCCGTAGCGCAGCACCGAGCCGTTGCCCATGCTGTCCTGGTGCTCGAGCGCGCCTTCCAGCACGTAGGAAATGATTTCCATGTTGCGGTGGCCGTGCGACTCGAAGCCGCGGCCCGGGGAGACCCGGTCCTCGTTGATGACGCGCAGTGGACCGAAGCCCATGTGCTTCAGGTCATAGTAATGCCCAAACGAGAAGCTGTGCTGGGATTTCAGCCAACCGAAGCTGGCGGCGCCGCGTTCATTGCTTTTACGTACGTTCAACATGCTGTGCTCCTTTTCGTGAATGGACCATCGACGCCTTCGATCCTTGCCGCCTGTGCTGCCAGCTGGCTTGATTTCGCTGTCGTTCGATGCGATGGAGTCATTATGCGCGGCTGCTCCGGAATTGAAAAACGAGTAATTTGCAGCGCATTCATCGAAATTTTCGAACATCGATTCAGAGGGGTGCAACCGTATCGGGCGCAGTATGGTCTAATCAGTCCGGCCCCCCCGCCAAGGAAGCCCAGATGCAGCCTGCCCCGCCCGACCCCAACACGCTCGACGACGACACCCTGGCCTTCGTGCGCCGGGTGTTCCAGCATGCCCGCGCCGGCGAGACCGCGGCGCTCGCCGAGCTGCTGGCGCAGGGCCTGCCGCCCAACCTGCGCAACGAACGCGGCGACAGCCTGCTGATGCTGGCCTGCTACCACGGCCACGCGGACACGGCGCGCGTGCTGCTCGCGCATGGCGCCGATCCGGAACTGATGAACGACGCCGGGCAGACGCCACTCGCGGGCGCCGCCTTCAAGGGCGACCTGGCGGTGGCCACGCTCCTGCTGGACCATGGGGCCCGGGTCGAGACCGCCGGGCCGAACGGCAAACAGGCCCTGATGTTCGCGGCCATGTTCAACCGCAGCGACATCGCCCGTCTGCTGCTGGCGCGCGGCGCCGATCCGGGGGTGGCGGACGCGGACGGCGTGACCGCGCTGGCGGCGGCACGGCGCATGGGAGCGGCGGATACGGCGGCGCTGCTGGCGGCGACAGACTGATGGCCTGCTCGGCCGTTCGTTTGCCTGGGGCAAGATTGCAAACTATCTCTGGTTCTGGCGTAATACATCCAAGGAACCCGTCGGTTCAGCAAGGCACACAATGGAAAGACCGCGCATACCGCTGGATGAAGCACAGCGCCTGGCCGCCCTGCACGCCACCCGGCTGCTGGGCAGTCCCCCTGAGGAAACCTTCGACCGCATCACGCGCACGGCCGCGCGCCTGCTCGACGTGCCGATCGCCCTGGTGTCGCTGATCGACAAGGACCGCCAGTGGTTCAAGTCACGCACCGGGCTCGACGCCAGCGAGACTCCGCGCGAGATCTCGTTTTGCGGCCACGCCATCCTCGCCGATGAACCGCTGGTGGTGCCCGACGCCGCCCAGGACGCACGCTTCGTCGACAACCCCCTCGTGACCGGCTCGCCTCACCTGCGTTTCTATGCCGGCGTGCAGCTGTATTCGGTGGACCGCAAGAAGATCGGCACCCTGTGCGTCATCGACCGCAAGCCGCGTGAGCTCGGCGAAGGCGAGCTGGATGCCCTGCGCGATCTGGCGCGCATGGTCGAGCAACTGGTCTACCACCGCCAGCTCGCCATGGCGGCCCAGTCGCTGAGCGAAGAGCTACAGGACGAGCGCGCCGGCCACCACGGCGCGCACGAGGGCGGCGCCCCCGCCTCCGGCGAACTGGCCTGGCTGGTCGCCCACGACCTGCTGACCGGGCTGCCGAACCGCCAGGCCATGCTGCGCGCCATCCAGCAGAGCATCGCCGGCTGGCGCGAGCACGGGGTGACGGCCCTGGTGGCCTGCATCAACGTCGACCGCTTCAAGCGCTTCAACGAGACCCTCGGCCACCGGGCCGGCGACGAAATCCTGGTGGGGCTGGCGACCAGCCTGCAGGCGCTGCTGCGCGAAGGCGACATGCTGGCGCGCGCCGGCAGCGACGAATTTCTCCTGCTGCTGCATGCACGCGGCGAACATCCGGAGCCGGAACGTGCGTTCGACCGCATCATGGCGGCGGCCAGCCGGGCGATCCCGATCCCGGGCGGCGAGATCGCCCTGACCTGCAGCGTCGGCACCACCGTGCTGCCGGAGGACGGCGACGATGCCGACGCCCTGCTGAACAACGCGGTTACCGCAATGCGCCACGCCAAGGCCCTGGGACGCGGCGAGATCGTACGCTTCACGCCCGCATTGCGCACCGAGCACGGGCGCCGCCTGACCCTGGAGAGCCACCTGCGGCGCGCGATCGCCCAGGACGAGCTGTTTGTCCAGTACCAGCCCAAGGTCGACCTGCGCAGCGGCTGCCTGGCCGGCTTCGAGGCGCTGGTGCGCTGGCGCCACCCGGAATACGGCATCGTCCCGCCCGACGAGTTCATCCCGATCGCCGAGGAAAGCGGCATGATCGTGCCGATCGGCGAGTTCGTCCTGCGCAGCGCCGTGGCCCAGCTGGCCGCCTGGCGCGCGGAAGGCCTGCCGCTGGCGCCGGTGGCGGTCAACCTGTCGGCGCGCCAGTTCCTGCAAAGCGACGTGATCGCCACCGTCGGCGCGCTGCTGGACGCATCCGGGCTGGCGCCGGGGCTGCTGGAACTGGAGCTGACCGAGAGCGTGTCGATGGCCGATCCGGAACGCAGCGTGGTGGTGATGCAGGGGCTGGGCGATCTCGGCGTCATGCTGAGCATCGACGACTTCGGCACCGGTTATTCCAGCTTCGGCTACCTGCGCCGCCTGCCGCTCGACAAGCTCAAGATCGACAAGTCCTTTGTCCAGGACATGGCGCACAGCGCCGAATCGTCGGCCATCGTGCAGGCGATCGTGGCCATGGCCCACCGCCTGCAGCTGGCCGTGATCGCCGAAGGGGTCGAGACCGCCGGCCAGGTCGCGGCGCTGCGCAAGGCGGACTGCGACCAGATCCAGGGCTACTACTATTCACGGCCGCTGGCGGTGGAAGATTGCGCCGCCTTCATCCGGCGCTATGCCGCCGACCCCTCCGCCGCCTGAGCCGATACGGCGGCCGCGCCGCTGCGCTCGACCTGGCGCCGGAAGAAGAACAGCCCCACCAGCATCAGCGCGATCGGCGCCAGGGTCAGGTAGAAGGCGAACTGTCCGTCGAAGCGCCCGAACACATAGCCGGTTACCATCGAGCCGGTGGTGCCGCCCAATGCGGAAAAGATCACCAGCAGGCCGGTCATCGGCGCGTGCTGGTGCTTCGGCAGGGAGCTGAGCATCACCGAATTGATGCCCGGGTAGATCGGCGCCATGAACAGGCCGATCAGCGGGAACACGAAGGCCGCCAGCGGCGCGCTGCTCCAGCCCACGTTCGGGTCGTGCGCGATGCCCTGGCTGAGCGGCAGCGCCAGCAGCACGGTCGCGCCCATGCCGAGCACGCAGGCGACCATCACCGGGAACCAGTTCAGGCGGCGCATGATCATGCCCGCCGACAGCCGGCCGGCGGCGAGGCAGAAGGCGAAGATGCTGGTGGCCTGCACGCTCATCGCCGCCGGCAGCTTCAGGATCTCGTTGTTGAAGGTCGGCAGCCAGGTGCCGACGCTCTGCTCCACCAGCACGTACAGGAAGGCGGTGAGCACGAACACGCAGACCAGCGGACGCAGGAACAGGCGCAGCATCTCCAGGAAGTCGGCCGCCGGACCGCGGCTGGCACTAGGTGCCGCCGCGCTTTCGTCGAAGCGGGTCGTCGCTACCAGCACGAAGGTCAGCGCGCACAGGCCGGACAGCAGCCAGTAGACGTTTAGCCAGCTGGTCGAGGCAGGGGCGGACGAATCGATGAAGGCGCCGAAGATCCAGTAGGCGGCCAGCACGCCGACCATGAAGAAGCCCTCCAGGGTATTCATGATGCCGGCATGCTGCTTGCGGTCCTGGGCCACCAGGCCGACCGTCGAATACACCGACACCTTCACCAGCGCGAAGGCGACGCCCACGCACAGGAACAGCAGCTTGGCCGTGGCGAAGCCGGGCACCAGCGGCATGGCAAGGGTGGCGCAGGCGACGATGGCCAGCGCGGCCAGCATGGCGCGCTTGTAGCCGATGCGCGGCATGCTCGAGGCCACCAGGAAGGACACGATCGCGATCGGCAAGTCCTTGAAGCCTTCCAGCATGCTGGCCGAGGACTTGTCGACGCCGTAGTTGTTGATGACCTGCAGGATCACCGTGCCCACGCTGTTGAGCAGGATCGCGAACACGATGTAGATGAGGAAGAGCGCCAGCAAGATGCGGCGCCGGCTCGGTGGATGATTCACGCTGTCTCCTTGGTCGTTGTAATTTTGCGTGCTTGTATGACGATTCGTCAGTAATCTGCGAGCCGGAAGTGCTCCATCGAGGGGATCACGACATCTGCCCGCGTGAGCACTTGGGGACTGCCGACGCCGACCGCGACCATGCCCGCATCCTTGATCGAGGCCACCCCCGCCACCGCGTCCTCGACGCCGAGGCAGTCCGCGGCTGCGACGCCGAGCTGGCGCGCGGCAGTCAGGAAAATCTCCGGATGCGGCTTGCTGTTGGCGATCAGGGCCGCGTCGACCACCTCGTCGAACCGGTTCCGGATTCCCAGCTTGTCCAGCACCGTGAAGGCATTCTTGCTCACCGAGGCCAGCCCGATCTTCAGGCCGGCGCCGCGCACCTCGTCCAGCGCGCGCAGGACGCCCGGCAGCACGTCGCCCGGGGTCATGGTGGCGATCAGTTCCACGTAGTGCCGGTTCTTGGCGTCCGCCAGCGCGCGCTTTTCCTCCTGGGTAAAGCTGCGGCTGCCCTGGGCCAGGATCAGCTCCAGGGAACCCATGCGGTCGACGCCCTTGAGCTGCTCGTTGAAGGCCTCGTCGAAAGGCAGGTCCAGGGACTCGGCCAGGCGCTTCCAGGCCAGGTAGTGGTAGTGGGCGGTGTCGGTGATGACGCCGTCGAGGTCGAAAATGACTGCTTTGTAGTGACTCATCATGACTCCATGCGCTTGAACGGTTCGGCCTGCGTCAGCACCAGTGCGGCGCCGTGGTGGGTGCAGGCCAGGCTGTCGCCTGCAAGCAGGCGGTATTCGGCCGCGCCCGTGTCGACCGTGACTTCCAGCAGCGCGCCCTGCACGTGCACGCGGAAGCGGTAGCGCTGCCATTTCGCCGGCAGGGTCGGGGCGAAGCGCAGGCCGCTGCCGGTCAGGCGCATGCCGGCGAACCCGTAGGCCACGCCCAGCCAGGTGCCGGCCATCGCCGCCGTGTGCACGCCATACTCGGTGTTGGCATGGGTGTTGTCGAGGTCGAGGCGTGCGGTCTCCATGAAGTAGGCATAGGCCTTGTCCGCATGGCCGACTTCCGCCGCGATGATGCTGAAGATGCAAGAGGACAGCGAGGAGTCGTGGGTGGTCACCTTCTCGTAGAACTCGAAATCGCGGCGCTTGTCGTCGATCTCGAATTCATCGGACAGCAGCAGCAGTGCCAGCACCACGTCGGCCTGCTTGCAGACCTGGTGGCGATAGATCACCAGCGGGTGGTAGTGCAGCAGCAGCGGGTACTTGTCGGCAGGCGTATTCGCGAAGTCCCAGGGCTTCTTCGACAGGAAGCTGTCGTCCTGTTCGTGGATGCCGAGCGCCGTGTCATACGGCAGGTGCATGGCGGCGCAGGCCGCGCGCCAGGCCGCGATCTCGGCCTCTTCCAGCCCGATCGCCGCCGCGATGCGGGCCCACTCCTCGGGGCGCTCCGCATGCAGGCGGTCGGAGATCTCCGTGGCGAAGCGCATGTGCATGCGCGCCATCGCATTCGTGTAGTAGTTGTTGTTCACCACCGCCGTGTATTCGTCCGGGCCGGTCACCGCATTGATGCAGAAGCGCCCTGCGCGGTCGTAGCTGCCGATGCCCGTCCAGATGCGCGCCGTTTCCAGCACGATCTCGGCGCCGTATTGCGCGATGAAGTCGAAGTCGCCGGTCGCCAGCAGGTACAGGCGGATCGAATAGGCCACGTCGGCATTGATGTGGTACTGGGCGGTACCGGCCGGGTAGTAGGCCGAGCATTCCTCGCCGGCGATGGTGCGCCAGGGGTAGAGCGCGCCGCGCTCGTGCGACATCTGGCGCGCCCGTTCGCGCGCCTTCGGCAGGCCCTTGTAGCGGTACTGCAGCAACGCGCGTGCGATCTCGGGCTTCGAGAACAGGAAGAACGGGAACACGTAGATCTCGGTGTCCCAGAAATAGTGTCCCTCGTAGCCTTCGCCCGTGACGCCCTTGGCGGCGATATTGGTCTTGCCGTCGCGGCCGACCGACTGCAGCAGGTGGTACTGGTTGAAGCGCACGCCCTGCTGGAGGGCGTCGTCGCCCTCGATCTCGACGTCGGCCTGGGACCAGAAGTCCGCCAGGTAGCTTTCCTGCCCGGCGGCGAGCGCGGCAAAGCCGTCCTGCACGGCCTGCTCCAGCTCGGCGCGCACCAGGGCCGCCACTTCAGGCTCGGGCAGGTCGCGCGAGCTGGCATAGGCGATGTACTTGTGCAGCACCAGGGTCTCGCCCTGGGCCAGCGTGGCCGCGAAGCAGCGGCCGTCGTCGATGTCCGAGCCCAGGATGCCGGCCACGCCGGAGGCCGTGCAGGCGATGCCGGTGGCGAGCAGGAAGCCGCTGTTGCGGGTGCGCTGGCTCAGGATCAGCCCCCGCTCCGTGGCTTCGCGCCCGGCCGCCACCAGCGCCGGACCGGTGATCGCCGAACCGACGCGCGGGTCGTCGCCCGCCTGCATATTGGTGACCGCGCTGTCGATGCCCGCCTCGAGCCGCACCGCGCCGGCGAAGTTCAGCGCCGTCACCCGGTACTCGATGGCGGCCACGTGCTTGCGTTCGAAGCACACCAGGCGGCGGCTCTCGATGCGCAGGCGCTTGCCGTCGCCCAGCTCCCACTCGACCATGCGCTCCAGCACCCCCTTGCGGAAGTCGAGGCTGCGCTCGTAGGCGGTGATACGGCCACCGGCCGCGTCCACGCGGCGGCCGTCGACGAAGGGGACGATCGGCTTCGCGTTCGGCACATTGAGCATGAACTCGTTGATGCGGGCCAGCCCGTAGGCGTTTTCCGGGTAATGGATCGACTCCGTCTCGTGGAAGCCGTTCAGGTAACTGCCTTCGAGGGTCTGCCCCGGCTGGCCCGGCATGTCCTCATGGGTGCCGCGCAGGCCGATATAGCCGTTCCCGAGCGCGAACAGGGTCTCGTGCAGGAAGCTGCGCGCCGGGTCGATGCCGCGTTCGCAGATGCGCCAGGGTTCGGGTGGCAAGGCGATGTTATCGATGTCATTTACCAATTCAGTATCCTCGTCTGGATCGCACGCGGCGATGATGGTCTTCTGTCGGGTGGTCAGGTATGCCGGACGATCAGGGTCGTCGGCAGCATTTCGGATTGCACGGGCTGGCCTTCGATCATGGCCAGCATTTTCTTTGCGAGCAGCACGCCGCCGTCGCGCAGGTATTGGTGGACGCTGGTCAGCGGCGGCACGAAGCTGGCCGCGCCCGGCGTATCGTCGTAGCCGATCACCGAGATGTCGTCCGGCACCCGCAGGCTCGCTTCGGTCAGGGCGCGGATCGCGCCCATCGCCAGCAGGTCGCTGGCGGCGAACAGGCCGTCGCAGGCCAGGCCGGGCTTCTTCTTGAGCAGGGTCGACACGCACTCAAAGCCGGCTTCGAAGGTGAAGGCCTTGGGGCGCTGGATGTGGACGGTGGCCCGGCCCGACAGCGCGTCGATGAAGCCGGCGCAGCGCTCCTGCACTTCCGCGTGGTCGACGTCGCCCAGGAAGATCAGCTTGCGCCGGCCCTGCTCCAGGAAACGCTCGGCCGCGCTGGCGCCGCCCTTGCGGTTGTTACTGCCGACCACGACGTAGTCGCTGCCGGCCTGGGGCGCGCCCCACACCACCAGCGGCAGATTGGTCTGCTGGAGGGTACGCACCGCCTCGCCGTGCGAGCCCTGTCCCAGCAGGATCAGGCCGTCGGCGCCCTGCACCGGCGCGGTGTCGAGCAGCTGCTTCGAGGTCAGCACCACGCTGTAGCCGGACGTGGTCAGTTCCTGGGTAATACCGCCCAGCAGCTCGAGCGGATACGGGTCCGACATCGGCCGGCCCTTCACCGGCGTCATCTCCACCACCACGGCCACCGAATAGGAGCGGCGCATGCGCAGGTTGCGGGCGCTGATGTTGAAGCGGTAGCCCTGCTCGCTGGCCAACAGGCGGATCTTCTCGCGCGTCTTCTCGGTCACCAGCGGGCTGTCACGCAGGGCGCGCGACACCGTGATGGTCGATACCCCGGCAAGCTTTGCCAGATCTTCCATCGTCGGTCCGGGGTCGCCCGGTGATTTAGCTTGTTTCGCGTTGGCCATAGTGAAAAAGGGATGCTGCTGAACGGTAAGCATTATGACAGGTTTTTATGTTGTGTCGATAGCAAATGACATCGATATCAATTTCATTGACATCGATAACATTCAATGATTCAATGACACCACTTTCCTTGTTGATCATTTATTCGACAAGGCATCGCCGGGGAGGAGACGCCCCGCCAGTAGCCGCATTTACAACAACAGAGAGCCTACTCACATGAACCACGCCTCGCAGTTCCCGCGCCTGTCCGCCATTTCGCTCGCCGTCCTCGCCCTCTCCGTCCATTGCCAGGTGATGGCGCAGGATGCAAGCAGCGCCCAGGGGGCGCCCGCCACGCCGGCGGCCGTCCAGCAGGAAATCCAGCAGGTGGTCGTCACCGGCACCGCCTCCGCCAGCGGTACCCGCAAGATCGACGCCGCCTTCAGCATCACCACCGCCAGCGAAGAACAGCTCAAGACCGCGGCCCCGATCAGCACCGCCGACGTCATGAAGCTGGTACCGGGCGCCTATGCCGAACCGACCGGCGGCCAGTCGGGCGCCAACATCCAGGTGCGCGGCTTCCCCTCGGGCAGCGATTCGCCCTTCGTCTCGGTGCAGATGAACGGCAACCCGATCTACCCGGTGCCGGTACTGTCCTTCTTCGAGGGCTCGTCCTCGTTCCGCCTGGACGACACCATCGAGCGCGTCGAAGTGCTGCGCGGCGGCCCGAGCACCATCTACTCGGTGGGCCAGCCCGGCGCCACCATGAACTTCATCCTCAAGAAGGGTACCGACACGCCGGAAGGCAGCCTGCGCTTCACCGCCGGCACCGGCAACCTGCGCCGCCTCGACGGCGTCTACAGCGGCAAGATCGCCGAGGGCTGGTACGGCATGATCGGCGGCTTCTACCGCGTGACCGATGGCGTGCGCAAGTCCGGCTTCCCGGCGGACGACGGCGGCCAGCTGTCTGCCTCGCTCACCCGCAGGCTGGACCAGGGCGAGCTGACTTTCTACGCCCGCGCCACCTCGGACAAGAACGCCTTCTACACCGGCGTGCCGCTCATTTCGAGTAACGAAGGCCGCACGATCAGCGAGTTCCCCGGCTTCGATCCGCTCACCGGCACGCTGATGAGCAATGAGATGCGCAACTTCACCGTCGAAGCCGCGCCGGGCCGTACCCTGAACTACGACCTGGGCGATGGCCGCGGCCTGAAATCGACCGTCTTCGGCGCCGACTTCCAGCAGAACCTGAACGGCTGGCAGGTCTCGAACAAGGCGAATTACTTCAGCGGCGACCTGAACACGATCGCCATGTTCACCGGTAACAACCCGCTGAGCGCCGCGGAATACCTGAATGCTGCGATCGCTTCGGCCAACGGCAATGCCGCCACCTTGGCCGCGGCCGGCGGCGTGCGCGCCACCAGCGGCACCATGAGCTGGGTGAAAGGCGGCGCCGTCGCCCCGAACCAGCAGGTGGTACAGGCCGGCCTGTGGGCGGTCGAGAAGAAGCTGAAGTCCTTCACCGACGAGTTCCGCGTCAGCCGCGACATCGGCGCCCATACCGTCACCGCCGGCGCCTACGTGGCCAACTACTCCTCGCGCGACGTCTGGTTCCTGGGGAACAGCCACCTGATGAGCGCCACCCCGCAGGCCAGCCTGATCAACGTCCGCCTGGACAACGGCGTGGTGGTGTCGAACAACGGCAAGGACGGCAACATCTTCTATGCCCCGGTGGCCTCCTACGACGGCGACAATACCGCCCTGTACCTGGCCGACGAATGGCGCATCAACGACCGCATCAAGCTCGATGCCGGCGTGCGCCGCGAGAAGCAGCGCCTGAGCGCCTCGATCTCGAATCTGGGCTCGGTGGACCCGGACAACAACCCGCTGACGGTCTATAACAACGGCACCTCGGCGCCGACCGGCAGCTTCACCGGCCTGAAGCGCGACGACTCGGTGAATTCCTTCACCCTCGGCGGCCTGTATAAACTGTCGAAGGACGCGAGCGTGTTCGTGCGCGCCAACCAGGGCCATACCTTCATCTACTTCGACGACATGCGCAATGCCGGCAGCCAGGCCGTGCTGGACGACCGCACCCGCGTGCCGACGCCGAAGGTCAAGCAGTTCGAAGTCGGCTTCAAGACCGCGAACCCGCTGTACAGCGCCTACGTGAACGCCTTCTTCACCGACTTCACCGGCATCTCCTTCCAGCAGATCACCACCAGCGGCGTGCTGTACTCGGTCAGCGGCTCGGAAGGCAAAGGCGTGGAATTCGAACTGGCGCTGCGCCCGCTGGCCGGCCTGCAGCTGCAGCTGACCGGCAACTGGCAGGATTCCGAGTACAAGGACAACCCTGCGATCGAAGGCAATACCGTGCAGCGCCAGCCGAAGTTCCAGTACCGCTTCTCGCCGAGCTACCGCATCCCGGTGGGCGACCGTGCGGTGCGCGTGTACGGCACCTATTCGCGCATCGGCAGCCGCTGGGCCGACCAGGCCAACCAGCAGTTCCTGCCGGCCTACGAAACCCTCGACCTGGGCGTGCTGGCGGAACTCGGCAACAACCTGGAACTGCGCGTCAGCGCCACCAACGTCACCAACGAACTGGGCCTGACCGAGGGGAATTCGCGCCTCACCGGCGGCAACGGCAGTGGCCCGATCAATGCGCGTCCGCTGTTCGGCCGCGCGGTGGAAGCCTCGCTGACCTATCGCTTCTGATGTAAAGCTTGTTGTTCTCCTCTTCGGCGGGACTTCGGTCCCGCCTTTTTTTTGGGGGGCCGATATAATCCGATGTCTGTATAACCGCCTGAAGGATCACGATGAAAGCACTGCCCCTCTTCCTGCTGCTCTTGTCCGGCGCCGCCCTGGCCGACGATGCGGCCATCCTCAAATGCCGCAGCTTGGCCGATACCGGTGCGCGCCTGGCCTGCTACGACGCCATCCAGGTCGGGGCGAAGCCGGCCGTGGCCGCCGCCGTTGCCGCGCCGGTCCGCAAGGAAGAAAACTTCGGCATCGAAGTGAAGAAGCAGCGCGAAGCGGAGCCGCAGTCGATTACCAGCACCATTCCGGGCGACTTCCAGGGCTGGGGCCCGGGTTCGCAGATCCGCCTCGCCAACGGCCAGGTCTGGCGCGTCATCGACGGCAGCGAAGCGGTGCTGCCGCGCATGCGCGATCCGAAGGTGACCATCGAGCGCAATCTGTTCGGGACCCTGTTCCTGAAGGTCGAAGGCTCTAACAATTCGGCGAAGGTGCGCCGGGTCCAGTAAGCGTGCGCACCATGTAGCGCGCCAGGCCGGGGTAGCTGGCCAGGGCGGTCAGCGCCGCCGGGCAGGCTGCGTGTTCGATGCGATAGCCGAGCGCCGACCAGAAGCCGGCCGTATCCTGCACCGACACCAGTGCCGACCACGCGAATCCGCGTGCGTGCGCCTGCTCCAGCAGGTGGCCGGCCATCCTGCGCGCCAGGCCGCGGCCGTGCGCGCGCGGGGCCACCGCCAGGTCGTGGAGGTAGAGCGTATCGGCGTCGCAGGCGGGCGCAAACTCCGCGCCGAGCGGCGTCACCAGTCCAAGGCGGCTCGGGTAAGCGAACAGGTAGCCGCACATGCCATTCCCGTCTTCAGCCACCACGCAGCTATCGCCGGCAGCGCGCATCCGCGCCCGCAGCACGGCGGCTGCCTCCTGCATCGACGGCGGGTAGCAGGCCGCCTGTACCGCGAGGACGGCATCGAGATCTTCCAGGCGCATGGCGCGGATCTGGCTGGAGTATGCGTGCGGCATGGATCGGTCCGGTCAAAGGGCGGGATGATAGCAGGCCGGGAAGGCCTTCGTCGTTCGTCGCACCCGGTCGTCGTTCGTCGCCTGGGCGTTTGCCGCAGCCGGAAGCTTTCCTAGACTAGCCACATTGCCTTATATTGAACACCAAGGAGAGCAAGATGTGGCGCAAGATCATCGATTGGTACGACGACCTCGAACGTGAACACCTGGCCGTGCTGGAACGGCCCGAGCTGGCGGCGCAGGTGGCCCCCGGTTACCGTCGCAAGATGGCCGACGCCATCACAAAGATGTCGCCGATCGAGCGCCGGCAGATGCGCGAGTTTGCGCTCAGGTACCGCGGGGCGCGCCTGTGGATCACGGTCGCCGTACTGGCCGGCTGCTTCACACTGGCAGGCATCGCAATGGGCCTGATCACCGGCAAGGGCAACTGGCACATCCCCATCCTTGCCTGCAACCTGCTCGGCTTCGGGCTGCTGTTCGGCGGCCTTGGCGTCTGGTTCAATGCCAGCCAGGCCTTCCAGAACCGGCGCAAGTTCATCCTGGGCCTGCTCTGCGGCGGTATCGGCGCCGGTGTCGGCATCGCATTGGCCGACGGCAGGCCGCTCGTCGAGCAGGCTCCGAAGCTGATGGAAATCATGCCGACGGCAAGCATCATCGCCCTGGTCCTTGCCACGCCTCTGCTCCTCCTCGGCTCCTACCGGCGCCGCCAGCACGCCGCGCTCATGGCGCAGCTGCAGCGCGACGCCGAGCGCGAGCGGCTGGCGCGCGAACTGAGCGAGTCGCAGCTGCGCATGCTGCGCGCCCAGATCGAGCCGCACTTCCTGTTCAACACCTTGGGTGCGGTGCAGCAGCTGGCCGCCGACGGCGCGCCGCGCGCCGCCGCGCTGACGGCCGACCTGATCGCCTTCCTGCGCGCCAGCTTCAGCGACATGCGCTGCGAGCAGGTGAGCCTGAAGAGCGAATTCGCCACCATCGAGTCCTACCTGCGTGTGATGCAGGCCCGCATGGGGACGCGCCTGGTGTTCGCGCTGTCGCTGCCCGGCGAACTGGCCCGGGTGGAGATCCCGAGCATGCTGGTCCTGACCCTGGTGGAGAACGCGATCAAGCACGGCATCGAACCTTCGCTGCGCGGCGGCGAGATCCGCGTCACGGCCGAAGCGCACGAGGACATGGTCCGCATCTGCGTCCATGACAGCGGCGTTGGCATGAGCGACACGCCCGGCGACGGCGCGGGCCTGGACAACGTGCGGCGGCGCCTGCAGCTGGCCTACGGCGGCGCGGGCGGCCTGGCGCTGCGCGATGCCGATCCGGGTCTGGTGGCGGAACTCACCGTACCCGCATCCATCAAGGAGGCCGCATGACCCGGGTATTGATCGCCGAGGACGAACCGCTGATGCGCGAGCGCCTGGCCGGCATGCTGGCCGGCTGCTGGCCGGACGCCGAGGTAGTGGCGCTGGCGGAAAACGGCAATGATGCCTGGGACGGCTTCCTCGAGCACGAACCGGAGGTCGTCTTCCTGGACATCCGCATGCCGGGGCTGTCCGGGCTGGAAGTGGCCGAACGCATCGGCGACAGCGCCCACGTGGTATTCGTCACCGCCTATGACCAGTACGCGGTCGAGGCCTTCGACGCCGGCGCGGTCGATTACCTGCTCAAGCCGGTACAGCTTGATCGCATGGAACGCGCGGTGGCGCGCATCCGCGCCAAACTGAACAAGCCGCCGGCCGACCTGGGCGACCTGCTGCGCCACCTGAAGACCGCCCTGCCCGGCGCCCGTGCCGAGAAAATGAAGTGGATCAAGGCCAGCGTCGGCAAGCAGATCCGCCTGATCGACGTCGACGAAGTCCTGTTCTTCCAGTCCGACACCAAGTACACCCGGGTGGTACTGGCCGATTCCGAAGCGCTGGTGCGGATCCCGCTGAAGGACCTGCTGGGTGGCCTCGACCGCGACCGCTTCTGGCAGATCCACCGCGGCACCCTGGTCAACGTCGGCGCCATCGCCGCCGTGGAGAAGATCGATGCCGAGCGCATGCAGGTGCTGCTGCGCGGCTGCGCGGAGAAGCTGCCGGTGAGCCGGACCTTCACCCACCTGTTCCGCGACTGAGACACCCGAGTCCGTCATTCTCGGAGTCGTGACATTTTCCCTGTTATATAATTTACATGAAGGCCCGGTCCTGGTGTGCATGGCCTTTTCTTTCATCGAACAGGGGCGGCATGACGACAGGCAGCAGCAAGGAAGAACGGGGCCACCTTCCCCACGACGAGGCCTCCGGTCACGGTCAGCGCGAAGACTGAGGCCCGATGGTCAAGCACATCCTGCTGGTCGACGACGAAGACGCGATTGCCTATGTCTTCAAGCGCTACCTGGAACGCGCCGGCTTCCAGGTCACGGCCGTGCTCGATCCGGCCGAGGCGCTGGCGATCGGCAGCGCCGGAGGGATCGACATGCTGGTCACCGACTTTCGCATGCCCGGCATCACCGGCGCCACCCTGATCGGGCGCCTGCGCGAGCACACGCCGGCGCTGCCGGCCCTGATCGTGACCGCCTACGGCGCCGAGGTCGGGGTGGCGGAGGCCGGAGTACGCGTCCTGAACAAACCGCTGTCGCCGCAGGAGCTGGTGGACGCCGTGGTGCTGGCGCTGGATGAGCGATAGCGTCAGGGGCCCTGCGACCGTTTCAATCTTCAACGATATCCGCAAACTCCGTGGCGAGATAGTCGACGAGCGCGCGCACCGACGGAAGCAATCCTCGCCGCGAAGGAAAGACCGCATGGATGATTTCGCGCCGTGGCGCCCATTCTGGAACAACCCGGACCAGCGAACCGTCCGCCAGCTGGTCGCAGACCATTAACAGCGGCAGCTGCACCACACCGACCCCCATCAAAGCGGCATCCCGCAAAGCCAACATATCCGTCGTCACGAAGCGCGGCACATGATGCACGACCGCCTGTGCATTGTTCGGCCCATATAAGGACCAGTTGAAAGTTTTGTGCACGGTGCCGAGACCAAGACTCGGCAAGCCGTTCAGTTCTGATGGTGAGACAGGCAGACCATGGGATTGAATCAGTGCGGGGCTGGCAACCAGGCATTGGCCACGATCGGCCAGGACGCGGATCACCAGGTCGCTATCCTCCAAGGGCGGTGGACGCACGCGGATTGCGACGTCGATCCCTTCACCGACGACATCGACAGGTCTGTTGGTGGCTTCCAGGTGCAGGGTGATGAGCGGATACTGTGCCATAAAACCGGCCAACATCCTGCTGACATGCACGTGCAAAAGCGAAATTGGACATGTCATCCGGATGAAACCCCGCGGCTCGGCGCGCGATGCGTCGACCACTTGCTGGGCTGCCTCGGCCTCCACCAGCATTGCCCTGCAATGCTCGTAATATGAGCGCCCGATGTCGGTCACGACGAAACGGCGCGTGGTCCGCTGGATCAGGCGAATGCCCAATTGCTCTTCCAGCAAAGCTATACGGCGGCTGAGTTTGGATTTTGGGATGCCCAATGCCCGACCCGCCTGGGCAAACCCGCCATGATCGACGGATTTTACAAAATAATACAGGTCGTTCAAGTCTTGCATGGCCTTGGTCATCGTTCCAGAGATGGGACTATGACTCCCAATTTAGCATACTACACACGCCAGCGTCCCAAGACTAAGCTGTCTCCATCACTTCGATTGTCCGAAGGATTTTCTCAGGAGAGCAGCATGAAAAAGCTTCTTGGCGTCTATAGCGCGCCTAGTCCGCACTGGGTCGGCGATGGATTTCCTGTCCGCTCCATTTTTTCGTACAACAACCATGGACGACAGCTCAGCCCTTTCCTCCTGCTCGATCTTGCCGGTCCTGCCCATTTCACCCCGGCCGAGAAACAGCGTGGCGTCGGTGAACACCCGCACCGCGGCATGGAGACCGTCACCATTGTCTACAAGGGAGAAGTTGCGCACGCGGACTCTACCGGGAAAGGTGGAACCATCGGCCCTGGTGACGTCCAATGGATGACTGCCGGTGCCGGAATCCTCCATGAAGAATTCCATTCTCCGGGCTTCAGTCAATCCGGTGGTCAGCTCGAGATGGTCCAGCTATGGGTCAATCTGCCGGCGAAAAACAAGATGGCTGCACCCGGCTATCAGGCGATCTCCGCCAGCGACATTCCATCGGTCTCGCTGCCGGGTGGCGCGGGTTCCGTGCGCGTGATTGCCGGCGCGTTCGAAGGCCACCACGGCCCGGCGCATACCTTCACGCCAATGAATGTGTGGGGCCTGCGCCTCACACAAGGTCGGCTTGCAGAGCTGACGCTTCCTGAAGGATGGACAACTTCTCTGATCGTTCTTCACGGATCAGTACGAGTAAATGGCGACGCCCAGGTGCGTGACGCGCAGATGGCTGTCCTGGATCGGACCGGTCAACAGGTATCGATTGAGGCCAACACTGATGCAGTGGTGCTCTTGCTTGCTGGTGAACCAATCGATGAACCGATTGTCGGACATGGTCCCTTCGTCATGAACACTCAGCAGGAAATCGCGCAGGCGATCACTGACTTCCAAAGCGGCCGCTTCGGCACGATGCCGCGTTGAGAAAAAACGGGCGGCGCGTCAATGAAACACGTGCCGCCTTTGATCAATCATTCCCAGGAGTTCAATATGAGTACGCCAGCAAATTTCAACGGACAACGTCCCGTGATCGATCCCAACGACGCCGTCATGTTATTGATCGATCACCAAAGCGGCCTGTTCCAGACTGTAAAAGACATGCCGATGACGGAGCTGCGTGATCGCGCCGCAGTGCTCGCCAAAATGGCGAGCCTGGGGAAGCTGCCGGTCATTACCACTGCCTCTGTTCCACAAGGGCCGAATGGACCGCTGATCCCGGAAATCCACGCCAATGCGCCGCATGCCAGATATGTCGCGCGCAAGGGTGAAATCAATGCCTGGGATAACCCCGACTTCGTCGCTGCGGTCAAGGAAACCGGCCGGAAAACGCTCATCATCGCCGGCACCATCACCAGCGTCTGCATGGCTTTTCCGGCCATCAGCGCCATTGCCGAGGGGTACAAAGTATTCGTTGTCGTCGACGCATCAGGCACCTACAGCAAGATGGCCCAGGAAATCACGCTTGCCCGTGTCGTACAGGCCGGTGCTGTTCCAATCGATACGGGGGCAGTCGCTTCCGAAATCCAGAAGACCTGGAACCGTGATGACGCGATGGAGTGGGCTGGCGTGTACACCAAGATCTTCCCACCATATCAGCTTCTCATCGAAAGCTATATGAAGGCGCAGGAGGTCTCGAAGAACAACGAAACCCTGGACTCGCAGCGTACGTAACAGGAGCGCTGCCATGCCACAAGTCGACCCGTTTTAGGAGATAAACATGACTAGCGAAGCGATCCGTGATCCGCAGAAGGATGACCTACTCACGCCACAGAATGCCGTGTTCGTCATCATCGATTACCAGCCTGTGCAAGTGAACTCCATCGCATCGATGGATCGACAACTGCTCGTGAATAATATCGTCGGCACGGCGAAAGCAGCAGTTGCCTACGGCTTACCAATCATCCATTCCACGGTCAACGTGAAGACTGGGCTGAACAAGCCGCCCATTGCACAACTCCAGAAAGTCCTGGCAGACTATCCAACCTACGATCGCACGACGATCAATTCGTGGGAAGACGTGGAGTTCCGCAAGGCCGTCGAGGCGACCGGCCGCAAGAAGATCATCATGACCGCATTGTGGACGGAAGCCTGCCTGAGCTTCCCGGCCCTCGATGCACTAAGGGAGGGTTATGAGGTGTATGTCGTGGCAGATGCCGTGGGTGGCACCTCGGTAGTGGCACACGACATGGCATTGCGCCGTATCGAGCAGGCCGGCGGCCAGATGATCAGCGTGCCACAATTGTTCTGCGAACTGCAGCGCGACTGGGTACGCAAAGAGACGGTTCCTGCGTTTATGAACCTCTTCATTGAAACCGGCGGCACTGCCGGCATTCAATTCAGTTACGACCGCACGGAATAAGCGGTCAAGGGCGGGTTCGATCGAGCCCGCCTTTTGTCCGTCCACCTACGCGTTACCGACAAGCGTGATGTTCTCGTCAGTGCCGTCGGTGTAGACCCCCATGCTGGTACGTCCCGAAAACTTATTGTTCGAAACGACGGTGGGGCTGCCGTAAATGTGAGCCAGCGCGATATGCGCCTGGAAGGGGCTCGGTGTTTTTCCTCCACTGCGCCGGTTCAGGACCGACACGCTGCAATTCGAATCCAGTTTGTTGGAATCGATCGTGTGCCCGCCAGTGTCGGGCCACCTGGCCCGATCGCCGCCGCCGTACATCTGGATGCCGTTCCCTTCATTGTTCGAGATAATGTTGCCATACACCGAGCACTTGCTGGCCCCATCGTCCGCGCCAATGCCGACGCCTTCCGATCCATTGTCCAGCGGGCCGCCGTAGTTATAGTTGAACCTGCAGGTGTTGTAGCGGATCGTATGTCCGGATACCGCGTCCTGCCCGGCCTTCGACGAGAGCTCGATGCCCCGGCCGTAATAGCTTGAGGTCAGTGTCCCGCCGTTGGCATTGCAGACGTTGCGCTCGATGATGTAAGACTTGGCGAAGCCGCTGATATGAATCCCGAAATTCATATTGTTGCTGCAGGTATTGTTGCCCACGTAGCTGAGATCTCCACCGTTGATGAAGATGCCGGTCAGCATGCCGGTCACGGTATTCCTGTCCAGCGTGGCGGCATTCCCCTGGACACAGTAGATACCGATCGCCCTGCGGTTCGGGTTGTAGGCGACGCCGGCTGGCGGAGATACGCGGTTCCCGCGAATCACGAGACGCGTGATGAAGGAGGCGCTGTTATAGGTTTCGCAGCGGATGCCATACGAGGTCACCGAGCCGCCGCCGCGGTGGCGGACCGTATTATTGAGCAGGCGGATGTCGTCGATATTGATGCCCCCAGCGACCAGTATCCCTTGGTTGCCATACGTCGGGCCATTGCTGACGACGTCGAGCACGCAGTTGGAAATGGCCACGTTGTTTTTTTCGAAGACATAGACGCCGGCGCAATTCGAGCTGACGTTGTTGTTCTCGAAGACGCATCCGTTGCCAAGCCAGATGATCGCCACGTCGCTCCCCTCCGGCAAGGCGTTGTTCCGGATGTCCAGATTGCGGTAGGTGACGAAATCGCGCTCCTGCTGGTATGCCGCGATCGCGGCGCCGTTGGCCGGCGTGGTGGGCGCCGCCGGCAGGACGATGACCGGTTTTGGCTGAGACGTATCGTCCGCGCCATTGGATCGAAAATAGGCGCCAACGGTGATGCGCTGGAGCGCAGTGCCGCTCGCCGACAGCTGGAAAACGCCCGAATACGTCGTGCCCCGTTTCTGCAGGTAGGTATGGCCGGGTGCCCAGGTGACGCTGGTCCATGAGCGGAACGGGTTGGCGAGCGTTCCGTCACCCGGACCGGTGACGCCTGGATCGATGTAGTGCACATTCGCGGTGCGTCCGGTCTGGGCCATTGCCAGCTTGGGGAGCACTGTCCCCGCGCAGGCGGAGACGCCCACGCCGGAGGCAATCCGGAGGAAACTTCTTCTCTTGGTCATCACGGTTCCAATCGAGATCTGAGAACATGGCGCTCGGCCGTATTGACCAAGTGTTCTGTCCGCTGGAACGATGCTACGCCTTGCGGTCGCAAAGCGGCAACGACTCTCTGTTAAATTCGCTATGCTGAGTTGCGGCAAAACCAATGCCTGAGCCCTCAGCTCGGCCTGCCGGCTGTTCCGTATCGTACATGCCTTGACGGCCCGGTGCGCTTCCGCCATGCTAGTAGATTGACAACGTCTGCATCGTCCACAAGGCTTGCACGGCGGCGCCACCGGCCTGCGGCCACCCATCGCAGCGCCTCCCGCGCCACCCGTAACAGCGCAGGCGCACCTATAGACAGGCTTTTGCACGCATAGACAGGACGACCGCATGACCCCGAACGAAAACGCCCGGCCGCCGCACGCCGCGACCGAATACATCCTGAACGCCAGCTGCCGCGCCGGCATCGGCATCGTGGCCGCCGTCGCCACCTTCCTCGCCGAGCGCGACTGCTACATCTGCGCGCTCGAGCAGTTCGACGACGATTCCACCGAGCGCTTCTACATGCGCGCCGTGTTCCGCCTGCAGGCCGGCTCGCCCAGCATCGAGAACATCCGCGAACAGTTCGGCAGCGGCTGCGCTGCCCGCCTGGAAATGCAGTGGAAGATCCACGACCCGGCGGACGCGGTCAAGACCGTGATCATGGTGTCGAAGGACGACCATTGCCTCGACGACCTGCTGTACCGCCGCCGCAACGGTGAACTCAATATGTCGCTCACGGCGGTGGTGTCGAACCACCTCGACCTGCGCCCGATGGTCGAACGCGAAGGCATCCGCTTCATCTTCCTGCCGGTGACCAGGGAAAACAAGGCGCAGCAGGAAGCGCGGCTGCTGGAAGTGGTCGAGGAAACCGGCGCCGAGCTGGTGATCCTGGCGCGCTACATGCAGATCCTGTCGGACGAGCTGGCGCGCCGCCTGGCCGGGCGCTGCATCAACATCCACCACTCCTTCCTGCCCGGCTTCAAGGGCGCCAAGCCCTATCACCAGGCCTTCGACCGCGGCGTCAAACTGATCGGCGCCACCGCCCACTACGTCACGCCGGACCTGGACGAGGGCCCGATCATCGAGCAGATGGTGACCCGGGTCGACCACAACTTCAGGCCGGAGCAGCTGGTGCGCATCGGGCGCGACAACGAATGCATGGCACTGGCGGCGGCCGTGAAGTTCCACATCGAGCGCCGGGTTTTCCTGCACGGGAACAAGACCATCGTTTTCCGCGGGCCGTGAATCCGTAGGGTGTGCGGCTTCGCCGCACGCGCGTTCAAATCCCTTCGATACGACGCGCGACCGTCCATATACTGGTTGAACGCGCGGTCGGCATAGCCGACCACCCTAGCGCTCCCCTTCCTTGTCCATGCGCTGCTGCAGCAACCATAGCCGCGCGTAGATCCCCTTGCGCCGCAGCAGCTCCGCATGCGTGCCCTGCTCGACGATGCGCCCGCGGTCCATCACCACGATGGCGTGCGCATTCACGATGGTCGACAGGCGGTGCGCGATCACCAGCGTGGTCCGGTTCTGCGACAGCCGGTCCAGTTCGCGGGTGATCGCGTGTTCCGAATCGGCGTCGAGCGCCGAGGTGGCCTCGTCGAAGATCAGGATCGGCGGGTTCTTGAGCACCGCGCGCGCGATGGCGATGCGTTGCTTCTCGCCGCCCGACAGGTTGACGCCGCGCTCGCCCACCGGCGTGTCGTATTTTTCCGGCAGCGAATCGATCAGCTCGTGCAGGTGGGCGGCGCGGCAGGCCTGCACCACGTCCTCGCGCGTGCTGCCGCTGCGCCCATAGGCGATGTTGTTGCCGATGCTGTCGTTGAACAGCGCCGTTTCCTGCGGCACCACGCCGATGGCCTGGCGCACGCTGGCGGCGCCGCACTGGCGAATGTCCTGGCCGTCCACCAGGATGCGTCCGCCCGCAGGGTCGTAGTAGCGCAGCAGCAGGCGCGCCAGCGTCGACTTGCCCGAACCGCTGCGCCCGACCACGGCCAGCGTGGTGCCGGGCGCGATGCGCAGGCTGAGGTCGACCAGCACCGGGCGCGCCGCCTCATAGTGGAAGCTGACGTGCTCGAACACGACTTCGCCCTGGCGCGCCTGCAGGGCCGGCGCGCCGGGCGGGTCGAGGATCTCGGGCCGCTCGCGCAGCAGCTCGAACAGGCGTTCCGCGTTCACCCAGGCGTCGCGCGCCTCGCGGTACACGAAGCCGAGCGCGTTCAGCGGCAGGCAGACCTGCAGCGCATAGGCATTGATCAGGACCAGGTCGCCCACGCTCATGGTCCGCGCCAGCACCGCCTGCCCGGCCAGCACCATGATGGCGGCGACACCAAGGGCGATCACCGCGCTCTGGCCCACGTGCAGGGAAAACAGCGCGCGCTGGTTCGAGCGCCCGGCCTCGGCCCACTCGCCCATGATGGCGGCGAAACGGCGGGCCTCGCGCGCTTCGCCGCCGAAGTACTTGACCGTGTCGTAGTTGATCAGGCTGTCCGCCAGCCGGCCCTTGGCGGTGGAATCGAGCTTGTTCACGCGGCGCTGGTAGACCACGCGGCGCGCCGTGAACACCAGCGTGAAGCCGGCATACAACAGGAAGGTCACCAGGATGATGCCGGCGAAGCCGGCGGCATAGCGGCTCAGCATGATCGCCAGCACCAGCCCGATCTCGACCAGGGTCGGCACGATGGTGAACAGGCCGATGCCGAGCAGGAAGGCGATGCCGCTGGTCCCGCGGTCGATGTCGGGCAGCAGGCTGCCCAGCTTGCGCTGCGCATGGAAACGCGGTCCCAGCGCGTGCAGGTGGCTGAAGGTCTTTTCGGCATAACGGGACACTGCCGCCAGCGTGACCCGCACGAACAGCAGGTCGCGCCATTCGTTGAACAGGGTGGACGAGAAGCGCAGCAGGGCGTACCCCACCAGCAGATAGAGCGGCAGGCTGGCCGGCAGGGACACTTGCGAGAATGCGTCGATGATGCGCTTGAGCAGCAGCGGCACCGCGACGGTCGCAAGCTTGGCCACCAGCAGCAGCACGACCGCCGCCGCGATCCGCCAGCGGTGCTGCCCCAGCACCTGCCACAGCTCGGCGCTGATCCGGGCGCCCCGCGCCGCTTCCTCCTTGCCGCCTGCCATCGCCTCTCCTCCCGGGCTGTATGGCAGTTGGACAAGCCAGAGCCCTGCAGCGTTCAACTTCTTGCCCCCACAGTGCCTCAAGACAAAATAAGTTGCCATGGAGTTACAATCGGTGAGCATGTACCGTTATGGAAAATGGCACACTGCGTTTCCAGCGCTGTAAAGAAAGCCGTCATGCTTCGCCCCACCCCTTCCGATTCCCTGGCCATCGACCCGCTCAGTGGCGAGTTCGCCGACCGCGGCACCGAATCCGCCTATCTGTCCCACCACCTGGAAGCGACCCGCGCGCAACTCGCCTTCACCCTGCTGTTCTGCACCCTGTACTTCCTCGGCTTTTTCGCCACCGACCTGGCGGCGCTGGGCATGGTGCCGGACACCGCGCTCCTGCTGGGCGCGCGCGTGCTGGTGGCAGCCACCGCAGGCAGCTGCGCCTGGCTGGCCTGGCGGCGCCCGCTGCCGGTCGCCGCCACCCGGATGGCCGCCAGCGTCGCCGAAGTCGTGGCGCTCGCCTGCTTCATGTTCATCGCCGTGCACCGTCCCGGCGAATTCCACTGGCATGCGATGTCGCTGGCGATCATGGTGCTGGTGATCTACCTGTATATACCGAACCGGCTCGCCTATGCGCTGGCGATCGCCGCGACCGCGACCGCGGGCTTCCTGATACTGACCCTGGCCTGGGCCGGCATGGGCTTCGCCGACCTGCTCACCCTGGGCATGCTGCTGGCGCTGGTGAACACCTTCGGCGCGCTGGCGGCGCGCCGCTACAACGCGGCCTTGCGCGAAGAGTACCGCGGGCGGCGCATCCAGCAGCATGCGGCCGAACGCGACCACCTGACCGGCTGCTACAACCGCCGCCACCTCCACGAGAAACTGATGGGGCCGGCGTCCGGCCCCCTGGCCGTCATCCTGTGCGACATCGACAACTTCAAAGGGGTCAACGACACCCACGGCCATGCCGCGGGGGACGCCGTGCTGCTGCGCTTTTCCAGGCTGTTGCAGGGGGTGGTGCGCGAAGGCCTCGACAGCGTGGTGCGCTACGGCGGCGAGGAATTCCTGGTGATCCTGCCTGGGACCGGGCTGGACGAGGCCGTCCGGCTGGCCGAATGGCTGCGTTCGCGCTTTGGCGCCGCGCCGGTCAATACCGGACCGGGCGCGCCCCCGGTCGATGCCACGGCCAGCTTCGGCGTGGCCGCGGCGGCACCCGGCAGCAGCGCTTCGCTGGAAGCCCTGATCGATGCCGCCGACAAGCTGATGTATACCGCCAAACGCAACGGGCGCGACCGCGTGGAAGCGCTGGCGCTGCCGGCGCTGCCCCTGGCCGCTGCGGCCTGAGGTATCGCCGGCCGATACCGGGCCGGCAATTCCGTGCTACTCCGCCTGCATTCCTTGCGCGGATGTCGCACGGTGCGGATCATGGCCCTACGTTCACTACGGAGGTCCCCATGAAACGCTTCATCTTCGCCGCCCTGCTCGGCCTGGCCTGCACCACCACCCACGCCGCCCACGCCGCCGGCCAGTCGGCCCTGTCGAACGCCAGCGCCAACCTGTCCGGCGTGGTGGTCGGCGGTTCCATCCTGACCCTTGCCGCCACCGGCAACGTGGTGGTGGCCAGCGTCAGGACGGTCGGCGACGGCCTCGAAGTGGTGCTGGAAAACGCGGCCGACGCCAGCCGCGCCACGGTGCGCCTGTCCGGCCAGGCGGCGGCCGGCGTGTCGATCGCGGCCGGCACCACGCTCGAGGTGGTCACCGCCTCGACCGGCTGCGTGCTGGTGATGTCGGGCAAGGCGATCGCTTTCCTCCCGAACGAAGCGGGCAAGGCCTTGCTGCACCATGCGAGGGCGATGTGATGGCGGGCCGCCTGTTCGTCGTCGCCGCCGTCGTCGCCGCCGCGCTGGCTGCCGCCCCGGCCCGGGCCGGGCAGCCCTGCGAGGAACGCCCGCTCGCCCCGCACGAAGTGGTACTGTCGATGGACCTGGCCCAGCGCACCGTACAGGCCCTCGATGCCAGCGGCGCCCAGGTCGCCCTGGTGGCGCGCGCCGGCCAGGACCTGAGCCGTTACCGCCTGCGCTATTCGCACATGGGGATCGTGGTGCGCGACCATCCGAAGGGTCGCTGGACCGTGGTGCATGCACTGAACGACTGCGGCAGCGCGGTCTCGGGCCTGTACCACGAAGGCATGGGCAACTTCTTCCTGACGGACCTGTACCGCCACGAGGCCCAGCTGGTGATCCCGGGGCCGGAAGCACAGGCCAGGCTGGCGCAGCTGGCCGTCACCCGCACCCCGCTGCGCCTGCATGAGCCGCGCTACAACATGCTGTCCTACGTCTACTCGACCAAATACCAGAACTCGAACCAGTGGGTGCTCGAGACCCTGGCCGCCGCCATGGCGCCTCCGGGCCAGGTCGAGACGCGGGCCGAGGCGCAACGCTGGCTGCGCTCGATCGGCTTCCAGCCGCCCACCGTGGAAATATCGGCCGCGACCCGCCTCGGCGCCCGCATGTTCCGTGCCAATGTCGCCTTCGACGACCATCCCTACGAGCGCCGCATGGCCGGCCAAATCGACACCATCACCACCGACGCCGTGGTCCGGATGGTGCGCATGGTCGATCCGCAGGCAAGGACCATGACCGTCGATTGATCCGGACTGCGTGTGTGAACTAACCGAACAGGCCGGAACGGGCGGTTATGGTTGTGGCTTCGCATACGAAAGGACGGCCATGGACCAGCACCAGGAATATCCGCTCCGGCTGCGCATCAACGGGGAAGACCGGCAGTTCCGGGTCGAATCCTGGGTGACGCTGCTCGACCTCCTGCGCGAGCGCGCGGGCCTCACCGGCACCAAGAAAGGCTGCGACCACGGCCAGTGCGGTGCCTGCACCGTCTTGCTGGACGGCAAGCGCATCAATTCCTGCCTGACCCTGGCGGTGATGCATGACGGCCGGGAAGTACGCACCGTCGAGGGCCTGGCCGAGGGCGATGCCCTGCATCCGCTGCAGCAAGCCTTCATCGACTGCGACGCCTTCCAGTGCGGTTACTGCACCCCGGGCCAGCTGTGCTCCGCGGCCGGCTTGATCGCCGAAGGACAAGCGAAGAGCGTCGACGACGTGCGCGAACTCATGAGCGGCAACCTGTGCCGCTGCGGCGCCTATCCCCAGATCACCCGGGCGGTGACGCAGGTGATGGGCATCGAGGGCAAGCCCGGCGAGGGCGACAAGGCCTTCACCACGGGTCCGGTGCTCGCATGAATCCCTTCACATTTACCCAGCCCAGCGACGTGGACGCCGCGCTGGCCCGCCTGGCCACGGCGGGTGCGCGTCCGATCGCCGGCGGCACCAATTTGCTGGACCTCATGAAGGAAGGAGTCATGCAGCCGGGCGAGCTGGTCGACATCAACCGCCTCGGCCTGGACCAGATCGAGGAAGCCCCGGGCGGTGGACTGCGCCTAGGCGCCCTGGCCCGTAACGCCGACACCGCCTACCACCCGCTGGTACGCGAGCGCTATCCGCTGCTGAGCGCCGCCATCCTGGCCGGGGCCTCGCCCCAGCTGCGCAACATGGCCAGCAACGGCGGCAACCTGATGCAGCGCACCCGCTGCTACTACTTCTACGACCTCGCCACCCCCTGCAACAAGCGCGAACCGGGCAGCGGCTGTTCCGCCAGGGAGGGCCTGAACCGCCAGCTGGCCATCCTCGGCACCAGCGAGCACTGCATCGCGACCCATCCGTCCGACATGTGCGTGGCCCTGCGCGCGCTCGACGCCGTGGTCCAGGTGCGCTCGCAGCGCGGGCAGCGCGACATCCCCTTCGCCGACTTCCACCGCCTGCCGGGCGACCGCCCCGAGCTGGACAACACGCTCGAGCCGGGCGAGCTGATCACCCACATTACGCTGCCGGATGCCGGCCGCTTCGCGCGACACGCCGCCTACATCAAGGTACGCGACCGCCTGTCCTATGCCTTCGCGCTGGTGTCGGTCGCGGCGGCCCTCGATCTGGAAGGCGGGACGATCCGTGCCGCCCGCATCGCCCTGGGCGGCGTCGCCCACAAGCCCTGGCGCGTCGAAGAAGCCGAGCAGGCGCTGGTTGGCAAAGCCCCCGGCCTCGAGACCTTCGGCGCCGCCGCCGACATCCTGCTGCGCGGCGCCCACGGCTACGGCCAGAACGACTTCAAGCTCACGCTGGCGCGCAACGCCATCGAGCAGGCCTTGACGACCGCCGCGCGCGGCACCGAGTACGCGAAGGGAGAACAGCGATGAGCGACCTGATTCCAGAATTGCGCACCCCGACCGCGCCCGAAGGCACCGGCCGCGTGCACAGCGGCATGCCGGTGTCGCGCGTGGACGGCCGCGCCAAGGTGACCGGTCAGGCGAAATACGCGGCCGAGCACGAAGCGCCCGGCCTGCGCTACGGCGTGGTGGTCAGCGGCAGCATCGCAAAAGGCCGCATCACCGCCATCGAGACCGATGCGGCGCTCGCCGTACCCGGCGTGGTGGAGGTGCTCACCCACCTCAACCGGCCCAGGATGCGTTCCTGGGACCTCGCCTACAAGGACATGACCGCACCCGGCGGATCGCCCTTCCGGCCATTGTTTAGCGATCGCATCTTCTACAGCGGGCAGCCGGTGGCGCTGGTGCTGGCCGACAGCTTCGAAGCGGCGCGCCACGCCGCCCAACTGGTGCGCGTGAGCTACGCGGAAGAAGCGCATGAAACGGATCTGTTGGCCACCCTCGACCAGGCCTATGAGCCGCGTCCAATGAAGGCCGGCTTCACGCCGCCCAGCTCCACCGGCGATGCCGACCAGGCTTTCGAAGCGGCCGAGGTGAAGATCGAATCGCAGTTCTACCACGGCGTCGAGCACCACAACCCGATGGAGATGCACGCCACCACGGTGGTCTACGGCGAGGATGCTCACCTGACCATCTACGAAAAAACCCAGAGCTCGCAGAACAACCGCTGGTATGTCTCACAGGCCTTCGGCCTGTCGAAGGACAAGGTCACCGTGCGCAACCCCTACGTCGGCGGAGCCTTCGGCTCCGGCCTGCGGCCCCAGTACCAGCTGACGCTGGCCGTGATGGCGGCCCTCAAGCTGAAAGGTTCGGTGCGGGTGGTCTTGAGCCGCCAGCAGATGTTCAGCTTCGGCCACCGTCCCGAAACCTGGCAGAAGGTGAAACTGGCGGCGAACGGGGACGGCAAGCTGCAGGCCATCGTCCACGAAGCCATCCACGAAAGCTCGCGCCTCGAGGATTATGTCGAGGTGGTGGTCAACTGGTCGGGGCAGCTCTACGCCTGCGACAACATCAAGCTGGGCTACAAGATCGTGGCCCACGACCGCCATTCGCCGATCGACATGCGGGCGCCCGGGGCCGCCCACGGCATGCATGCGCTGGAAGTGGCGATGGACGAACTCGCGTACAAGCTCAGGATGGATCCGCTCGAATTCAGGCGCATCAACTACGCCGACCGCAATCCGCTGGACGGCAAGCCCTACTCCAGCAAGGAGCTGAGCCAGTGCTACGACAAGGGCGCCGCGCGCTTCGGCTGGCAGGACAGGCCGCTCGCGCCGCGCTCGATGCGCGACGGGGACGAACTGGTCGGCTGGGGCATGGCGACCGGCATGTGGGATTCGCTGGTGATGCTGGCGCGGGTCAGCGCCGTGCTCCATGCGGACGGACGGCTGGTGGTGAGCAGCGCCGCCTCGGACATCGGCACCGGCACCTATACGGTGATGTCGATGATCGCCGCCGAAGCCATGGGCCTGCCACTGGAGCGGGTCACGTTCCAGCTGGGCGACTCGACCCTGCCCTTCGCGCCGGTCGAAGGCGGCTCCTCGCACGTGACCACGGTGGGCAGCGGCGTGCACGGCGCCTGCGACAAGCTCAGGAAGCGCCTGATCAAGCTGGCCAAGGCCATGCCCGGCTCGACCCTGGCCAAGGCGCGTCCGCAAGACCTGGAATTCGCCGACGGCACGCTGCGGCTGCGCAAGCGGCCGGAAACGGCGGTGCCGCTCAGCGAGGTGCTGGCCGCCGCCGGCGTCGACAGGGTGGAAGAGAAGTTCTTCATGAAGCCCTCGATGCTCAAGCAGCGCAAGTACACCCGCGCCGTGCATTCGGCCGTGTTCTGCGAGGTGCGGGTCAACGAAAAGCTCGGCATCGTGCGCGTGACCCGGGTAGTGAACGCCGTGGCGGCCGGCCGCATCATCAGCGCCAAGACCGCCGCCAGCCAGGTGATCGGCGGCGTGGTGTGGGGCATCAGCCAGGCGCTGCACGAGGAAAGCTTCACCGACCACCGCTTCGGGCGCTTCATGAACCACAACTACGCCGAGTACCACGTTGCGGTGAACGCCGACGTCCACGACATCGAGGTGATCTTCGCCGACGAGGACGACCGCATCGTCAGCCAGCAGCTCGGCGCCAAGGGCGTGGGCGAGATCGGCCTGGTCTCGGTGTCGGCGGCGATCAGCAATGCGATCTTCCATGCGACCGGCAGGCGGCTGCGCAGTACGCCGATTACGCCGGATAAGATCCTGCTCGGAGATCAGGTGAGATGAAGCAAACTCTCTCAACGTCGTCCCGGCGCAGGCGGAGCAATGCCCTTGGCATTGCTCCCCCAAGTTGTATGCGTATCAGCTAGCGCGTGCATTCGTAGCTACGGCACGGAATTAGGTTCCGGCCTTCGCCGGAACGACGTTTACGCGTTGCGGACTGACGGTGGTGTAACCGGCCAAGCCTAGTTCCCCCGCACCTCGAAGCGGCTCGTGGACACCACCAAGCCCGCCGCGTCCACCAATTCCAGCCGGTGCTCGCCCACGGCCGGCTTCCACGCGACCGGCTCGGCGGCCGGCCCGGCATCGCGCCCGTCGAGGCGCCAGCGGTGCCCGCCCGCACCCTGGGCCTGGAACAGCACCCGCTCGACCCGGTCCGGGATGTCCGGATCCACCGCCATGATGCCGCCGTCCGGCGGGTACACGATTCCGGGCCTGCGCCGTGCCGCCGGCACCGCTTCGACCAGCGCCGTCTCGGTGCCGCCCAGGAACCATTCCTCGCGCGCCGGCTCGTGCGCGGGCGCATAGGCCACCGCCCGGCGCACCAGTCCGGGAGGCGCCGCGCCCTGCCTGCCCGGCCGGTCGCGGTGCAGGAAATCCATCACGTCGCGCCACACCGGCGCGGCGCCGGAGATGCCGGACACGTCCCACATGGGCTGGCCGTTGAAATTGCCCACCCAGACGCCGACCGTGTAGCGGTCGGTATAGCCGATGCACCAGTTGTCGCGCATGTCCTTGCTGGTTCCGGTCTTTACCGCGTTCCAGTAGGCGGTGGCGAGATCGCTGCGCAGGCCGAAGCTGGGACTGCGCGCGCCGCGGTCGGCCAGGATGTCGCCGATCACGTAGCTTGCGGCCGCGTCCATTACCGGTGTGAGGGGCGCGGCGGCGCGCGGACGCAGCGTGAGCGGCCCGTAACGGCCGCCGTTCGCCAGCGTGCGGTAGGCATTGCCCAGTTCGAGCAGGCTGACGTCGGCCGAGCCGAGGGCCAGCGAGGGACCGTAGAAATCCGGATCCTCGGTGAGCGAGCCGAAGCCGAGCGCCTGCAAGCGGGCGTGAAAGCGCTCGACGCCCGCCAGCAGCAGGGTGCGCACCGCCGGCACGTTCAGCGAACTGGCCAGGCTGGTACGCACGCTGGCATAGCCCCGGAAGGCGCGGTCGTAGTTCTGGGGCACGTAGGCGCCGCCACCGGCGGCGACGTCGAGCGGACTGTCGTCCAGCAGCGAGGCGGCGGTGAGCAGGCGCCGCTCCAGGGCCAGCCCGTACAGGAAAGGCTTGAGGGTGGAGCCGGCCTGGCGCGGCGCCGCCGCCCCGTCGACTTCGCCCTTGCCGGTATTGCCGACGTAGGCCAGCAGCTCGCCGCTGGCATTGTCGATCACGACCACGGCGCCATCGCCGACGTTGCGGTCGGCCAGCTCACGCACGTGGCGCCGCAGTGCGTCCAGCGCCGCCGCCTGGACCCGGGCGTCGAGCGTCGTGCGCACCCCGGCGCCGGCCTGCCCCAGCAGCCGGCGCAATGCCGGCGGCGTACCCGGCTTCGCAGGCTGCGCCGGCCGCGCCAGCGCCACCGCAGCACGAAATTCAATGGCCCCGCAGCCGCCCGGCAGCTTCAGTTCCGCCGCGAGTTGGCAGGCCCGGCGCGCCACGGCTTTCGGGGCGGCCGAGGGAGCGCGCAGCAGCGCCGCCAGGATCGTCGACTCGACCCCGTCCAGTCCCGAGGGGGCCTTGTTGAACAGCGCCCGCGAGGCCGCGCCGACGCCCTGCAGCTCGCCGCGGAAGCCGACCAGGTTCAGGTAGGCTTCCAGGATCTGCGCCTTGCTCCAGCCGGCCTCGAGCTCGCGCGCCGCCAGGGCCTGGTCGAACTTCTGCAGCCAGCTGCGGCCCTTGCCGGTGGCGCGCAGTTCGGCATCGAGCAGGCCGGCCAGCTGCATCGTGATGGTGGAGGCGCCGCGCGGGCGCTGCCGGAACAGATTGTCCCAGGCCGCCTGGCCGGCCGCGCGAAGGTCGACGCCGCCATGCTGCATGAAGCGCTGGTCTTCGGCCTGCAGCACTGCCGCGCCCAGCATGGGGGAGATGTCGGTCAGCGCCACCCAAGGGCCGCGGCGGGCACGCATATCGACCCGCACCGAATCGATCACCTCCCCGTGGCGGTCGAGCAGGCGCGCCTCCGACGGCTGCCAGGCGGCGCGCACCTGCTCCGGCGTCGGCACGGCCGCCATCGCCATGGCGGGTGCCGCCAGCAGGGCTGCGCACCAGCGCCGCATCAGCGTCCCACCACCACCGGCGCGTTCGGCGACTCGCCGAACATCTCGGGGCTGTACATCGCCTCGACCCGCGTCGGCGGCAGGCTGAAACGCCCGTCGTTGTTCAGCCGCACGGTGTACTCGATGCTCCACTTGCCCTTCGGGACCCAGGAGTAATAGGCGCGGAAGGCGCCCGCCGTGCGTTCTTCGAAGTCGGGCTGGACCCAGCCCTGGCGCACTTCCCCGCCGGTGGCAATGCGCGAGTCGCCGCCCAGGCCGGTGCCGAGGATGCTGGCGCTTGCCGGAATCGGGTCGTCCACCACCACCCAGCTCATATCCGCCTGCGCTTCCAGCTCGAGCCGAACGCGGTAGACGTCGCCGCGCGTCCAGCCGCCCGCCGTCTGCTGTTCCACCGGCGTCACGGTACGCGTGATCCGGTAGCCCCTCGAGAGCGGGGCCTTGAGCGGAATCGCCGCCAGGTTCTGGACCGTGGCCCAGGGTTTGCCACTGCCCTCGTGGCGGATCGCCAGCGGCGCGGCCTTGTCCGACCAGGCCTGCAGCACGCTCGCAGGCACGGTGCCGGTCCACTGCTTGCCGGCCAGCTGCACGCTGCTCTTGCCCATGACCGGCACCGCTTCATATTTTTCCGAGAACCTGCGCATCGCCAGCACGCCCCAGGCATTGGCCAGCGTCGTATCCCAGCGCCCGCGCTGCTGGCGGCCCAGGCTGCCGCGCGCGACCCGGCCCATGTCGGCTTGCCAGGCCGGGTTGTCGAGCATCGCCAGCAGCAGGCGGTTGGCGTTCACGTCGGGCGACACCATCAGCCACCACCAGTCGTCGCTGCGCTCGGTCGAGAAGCCCATGGTCGTGCCCTGCAGGTTCAGGCGCGCACGCAGGATCTGCTGGGCCTGGGCCAGCAGTTCCGCGCGCCTTTCCAGTCCGTCCGAACGCTGCAGGATCAGATACCAGTCGATCACGGCCGACGTCGGCCACAGGTTCGGTTCGACGCGGAAGGACTGCAGCCAGTTCTGGCGCACCGGCTGGCTGCGCGACAGTGCTTCCAGGGCCGCGATCTTGCGCACGGCCAGTTCGCCGGTGCGCAGTCCGCTGCCGCGGACGATGCGGCCTTCGACGAAGGCGATCAGGGCCGCTTCCATGCGTTCGCGCTGTTCGGGAGCGATCTCGTAGCCGGCTTCGTGCGTCACCGACAGCACGTAGGCGGTCAGCGCATCGTCGCCCTGGCCCATCGTCGGGAAGTACTTGAGCAGGCCGTCGCCGTCGAGGTGGGCCGGGAGGGTGGCGGCCACGCCTTCCCACATCCGGGCGTCGCCGAGCGCCACGGCTTTCGAGGTGCGCTGCTCGAAGCAGGTGTAGGGATACTGGGCCATGTAGTCGCGCACCCCGGCCAGGCTGCCGGCCAGGCGTGGGCTGAACGTGGTGCGCACGCCGCCCTTGCCCGGCAGCGCGTCCGCCGGGCGCTGCACCGTGATGGTCTTCGGCGCATCGACGTGCAGCAGCGTGGCCTGATAGGTACGGACCGGCACCGCCTCGGCGACGTTCTGGCTGATCCGGATACTGTCGCGCGCAGTGCCCGCGGCGGCATCGACCTGCCAGCGCAGGCTGCGCGCCCGTGGCACCGTCACGTCCCAGCTCACTTCGCGCGCGGCGCCAGGCTCCAGGGATACGGCCTGCGCCGCCAGCACCTGCGGCGTGGCGCCGTCGGCCGCCATGCTGGCGCCCAGCTTCACTTCCAGCTTGCCGCTCGACGCATTGCGCAGCGTGAAGCCGGCACGCAGACGGTCGCCCTCGCGCACCAGCGACGGCAGGCCGGAGAGCAGCATCAGGTCCTGGGTGCTGCGGATCTCGCTCGCCCCGGTGCCGAACAGGCCGGCGCCGGCGCTGGCGATGGCGACGATGCGGAAGCTGGCGAGCGAGTCGTTCAGCGGCACCGGCAGCTCGGCCTCGCCCTGGGCGTCCAACAACACCTTGCCCTGCCACAGCAGCAGGGTGTCGAACAGTTCGCGGCTGGCGCCCCGTCCACCGCCGCCGCCGTGGGCCACCGACTTGCGGCCGAAATGGCGTTTGCCGACCACCTGCATCTGGGCGGTGGAGGTCTCGACCTGCTGGCTGCGCGTCCGCATCATGGCGTCCAGCAGCTTCCAGCTGTCGTTCGGCTTCAGCTCCAGCAGCCCGGCGTCGACCGCGGCCAGCGCAATCTCGGCGCCCGCCGGCAGCGGCTTGCCGTCGTGGCGCCTGACCTTCACGCGTACCTTTGCCCGCTCGCGCACCCGGTAGACCTGGCGCTCGGGCAGCACCTGCACGTCCAGCTCGTGCGCGCCCCAGCCGACCTTGACCGGCACAATGCCCAGCTTGTAGGCCGGCTTGCCCAGGTCCACCAGGGCGCTCGGCTTCACCCCAGCCACGCGCCCGCGCACGACCAGGGCGGACACGAAGACGTTCGGCGCGTAATGCGCCTTCATCGGGATCGACACCGTCGGATCCTTCGCCGACAGGCGCCGCACAGTATCGAGAATGCCTTCGCGCTCCACCGTCACCAGCACGGTGGCCTCGCGGAAGGGCGAGCGCAGCTGGAAACTGGCCTGCTCGCCCGGCTCGAAGCGGGGCTTGGCCGGCAGCAGGTCGATGCGGTCGTTGTCGGAGACGTCGAACCAGCTTTCGCGCGCATTTTTGTCACCCTTTGTAACCCAGACCTCGTGCCGGGTGACCGAGGCGCGGCCCTCGGCGTCCAGGGCACGGGCGCGCAGGATGATGTTGCCCTCGCCTGGGGCCGGCACGTCGCACGGCAACAGGCCGCGCGCATCGGTGCGCCCGCGGCATCCGCCCTCGATACGCTTGATCTCGCTGGTCGATTCATAGGCATAGAAGCCGCCCACCAGGCGGCGCCGGTGCGAATGGGTCTCACGCCGGAAGAAGTCGACCTGCACCTCCACATCCGCCGCCGCCTTGCCGTCCACGCCGGCGGCCGCCACCTGGAACTTCAGGCGCTCCTTGTTCATCCAGTCGCCAGTCCTGATCCCGACCGCCAGTGCCGCCGGCCACAGAGGCACCCGGGTGGACGCAGTCAGGGTTTCACCGTTCACGTCCTGCCAGCTGAGTTCCGCCAGCAGGCTGCGCGGCCGGTCGACCTGGGGCAGCTCCGGCACCGTGATGCGCGCGGCGCCATGGCGGTCCAGTGTCAGGCGCTGGGTGCGTGTGGCCTCGCCCTGCCGCAGGCCATCGCCTGGCGGCGTTTCCTCGTCACCCTCTTCCCAGAATTCCTCGTCGCCGCCCTCGCCCAGCTTCTCGATACCCTCCTTGACGTCGCCGCCGCCGAAGCTGAATCCTTCGAAGGCGTCGAAGCCGGCGTGGGCATCCTCGACCACGCTGCGCAGGGTGACCGGCGCCTTGCCGGCCGGGCCGCCGTTCAGGTAATTCACCTGCGCGTCGATGGCCAGGCTGCGGGCAGCCACCACCGGCAGCGCGGGCCCTTTCAAGACTGCCTTCATGGTCGGGACGCGGAATTGCTCGACCCGGAATTCGCCGGCCAGCTGGTTGCCCACCACCACCTGGTAGCCGCCCAGCTTCGATTCGGCCGGAATCTTCCACTCGCCGTGGGCCTGGCCGGCCGCATCCCAGGACAGCGGCAGCGCGATCTTGTCACCGCTGCCGTTGTGCACTACCCAGGCCTTGGCCGGCAGCGCGGCCTTGTCGAGGGTTTCTTCGCCGAGCCAGGCATATGCGGTGTTCGGCGCCCGATCGCCTGCCGTCACCAGGGCCATGCCGGTACCCACGCGGCGGCGCAGGAAATGCTTCATGTGGACCGTTTCGCCGGCACGCAGCAGCGTCCGGTCAAACACGGTGGCGACGAGCCGGGTGTCCTCGTCCAGGCTGCCCTGCTGCAGATTGAAGCGCCAGGGTTCGATGCCCTTCTGCCAGCTCGACAGGGTAAAGGTGAAATCCTCGCCGCTGCGCGCACTGACGAACAGATTGTCGCCGCATTTCGCCTGAGGCAGCGCAGCGCGGATGTGGGCGATGCCGTCGGCGTCGGTACTGCCCGACCACAGCTGCTTGCCGGCGCAGTCGCGCGCCGCCACCTGCGCGCGCGCCACCGGGCGCCCCTTGTCGAGCGAGGTCACCCACACCAGCGAGGATTCGGCGCCGCGCTTGAGGTGGGCCGCCATATTGGTCACCAGCGCGGCGCTGCGCACCCAGGCGCTGCCGCCCTTGTCGTTGAGCGCCTTGCCCAGCAAAGGACTGGCGATCTCCACCACGTAGAAACCCGGTTTCTTGAGCGGTATGCCGATCACCTCGAAGGCGCGCCTGCCATTCGGCCTGGGCAGGGCGAAGCGCTCGATCCTGCCCTCTGCCCTGGCCCCGAGCAGGGATACCTTCAGGCTGCCTTCCGGCTGGGTCCAGGGATCGCGCCCATACGTATTCAGCTTCGCCAGCCAGGCCAGCACGTCCTGCTCGCGCTCGACGCGCAGGCTGGCCCCACTGCGCACGGCGGTGGCGAGCTGCGGTTCGACGTTGCGCACCGTGAGCGGCAGCAGGCGGTCGCCGCGCGCCTCGATGATGCCGAAGGGCGCGGCAAACTTCACCAGCGGCGGCTGGCGGTCGACCTTGAGGCTGAGGGCCTTCTTCGGCACCGCGAGGCGGCGGCCGGCGTCGTCGCGCAGCGAAGCGGGCACCCGCAGGGTCAGGGTGGCCAGTTCGGGGAAAGGCCCGGCGAAACGCAGCGCAGCGGCAAATTCGCCTTTCGCCTCCTCGTCGAAGACTGGCAGGTGACGCTTGCCGCCGCTCTCCTCGAGCACCAGCCCTTTCAGCTCCGCCACCGGCACCGGGGCGCTGAAGTTCACCCGCACCGGCAGGAAGGGAACGCAGCCGGCGCGCGCATTGGTCCGCTCGCAGCCCAGGGTGAGACGGAACTCGGGACGCGTGCGGAAGGCCAGCTCCTGGTCCTGGGCGGTGGCGATGCCGTTCGGCGCCGCCACGCCCTGGCCCCAGACCAGGGTCAGGTCGGTATCGGCAGGCAGCGTGCGCCGGCACTGCAGGGCCGCCACCAGCAGTCCGGCCTCGGCCTTGGTCCGCCCCTTGGCGTGGGCAGCCAGGTGACGATCGACGAAGTCGCGCCGCGCCGCCAGCAGTTGCGCGCGTTCTTCGCCCTCCAGCAGGCGCACGCCGATCTTCTCGTTGACGCCGCCGGCGCGGCACCAGGCATGCCGTACGACCGACTCAGGCGTGGCCGGCGCATCCAGCGCCAATAGAAAGACCTGGTCCTCGTCCAGCCGGCTGCCTTCCATGGGCTGCATGCGAACCACCGCCGGGCCGCCGGTGCCGAAGGAGAAAGCGCGGACGCCGCCAACCGGCTGTCCGGCCAGGTCGCGCAGGCCTTCGCGCAGCGTGAAGCGGCAGGCGGTGGCGCCCGGCAGATCGCGCTCGAAGTCGACACTCCAGGTGCTGGCGTCGACCCAGCGTCCGGTGCCGCGGGCGAGCTCGCCCGCGCCTGGGCAGTTGACCGCGAACGGCGCGCCGGCGCGCAGGTCGCCGAAGGCCACCATCGGCGCGGAAAAGCGCGCGCTTACCTGGCGTACCCGCTTGACCTGTCCTTCCGGACTGAAGCCGGCGACGGTGGTCGGGACAGTAGCCGGGGGAGCCGGCTGGGCGAGCAGCACGGGCATGCACAGCGACAGCGCCAGGGGCGCCAGCAATCGGTTCAAGGCAGGCATGTCTTCTCCGCAGGACAAAGCTGCCAAGCTAAGGCTGCGCGTACATTGCTGGCTTGGCGATGCTCAACAGTTCAGGTGAGTGTGTGGCGCGCGTATGTTTTTGTCAACACGCCGGCATGCACGCGTCGCTGGCCATGCCAGGCGCATGAGAGCGAGACCCAGACGGGGCGGGTGTTTCCACATTGTTCAGCTACTTTTCCCTCTCGCCATACGGGTTTCCACGTAGTTGCAAATCTATCTATTTGCTGGTACAACCAGTCCTGCGTATGCACGCACTCCATGCACGCTGGCTGGCTCTGTCGTGTCCTGCATCGTGGCTGTCATGGAGCGTTTTTGCGTCGCCATACTGATAAACCGAGATAAAAACCGAGGTTAGAGGAAGACACCCATGAAAACGACATTCCTGCGCTCCACCGCAGCCATTGCCCTGGCCTTCGCGGCCTTCGGCGCTTCAGCCCAGAACTATCCAACCAAGACCATCACGATGATCGTGCCCTTCGCCGCCGGCGGACCGACCGACACCGTGGCGCGCCTGGTGGCCCAGTCGATGGGCAATACCCTGAAGCAGCAGATCATCATCGAGAACGTCGGCGGCGCCGGCGGTACCATCGGTGCGGCGCGCGTGGCCAAGGCCGCGCCTGACGGCTACACGATCTTCATGCACCACATCGGCCACTCGACCGCGCCGGCGCTGTATCGCAAGCTGAGCTACAACGCGATCGACAGCTTCGAGCCGATCGGCCTGGTCACCGACGTGCCGATGACCCTGATCGCCAAGAAGGACTTCCCGGCCAAGGACTTCAAGGAACTGCTGGCCTACGTGAAGGCCAACAAGACCAAGGTCACCTATGCCAACGCCGGCCTGGGCTCGGCCTCGCACCTGTGCGGCATGCTGTTCCAGACCGCCATCGGCGTCGACCTGACCACGGTGCCTTACAAGGGTACCGGTCCGGCCATGAACGACATGCTGGGCGGCCAGGTCGACCTGATGTGCGACCAGACCACCAATACGACCAGCCAGATCAAGAGCGGCAAGGTCAAGGTCTACGGCGTGACCACCAAGGAGCGCCTGGCGTCGATGCCGAACGTCCCGACCATGAACGAAGCCGGCCTGCCGGGCTTCGAGGTGGCGGTGTGGCACGGCATGTATGCGCCTAAGGGCACCCCGAAGCCGGTCATCGACACCCTGTCGAACGCCCTGCGCACGGCGCTCAAGGACCCGACCGTGAAGCAGCGCTTTGCCGACCTCGGCACCGAACCGGTCGCGGATAACCGTGCCCGTCCGGAAGCCCTGCGCGCTCACGTGAAAGCGGAAATCGACCGCTGGGGTCCGATCATCACCAAGGCCGGCCAGTACGCCGACTGATCCGCAGCAGCGATGCGGAGGGCTGCGCGGCTTTCGGGCACGCGCAGCCTTTTCAACACCTGACAACAACAAGCAAAACAAGCAACTAAGGGGTTCGCAGTGACTTCCATCGTCCGCCATCCGAAGAATTTCTGGATCGGCCTCATCTTCCTATGCTTCGGCCTTGCCGCCATCTACCTCATCGGTGACAACGAGATGGGCAGCGCCGGCCGCATGGGACCGGGCTATTTCCCCACCGTCCTCGGCGGCCTGCTGGCCCTCGTCGGCCTGGGCGGCATCATCCGCTCCTTCATCGGCACCAGGTCCGAAGCCCATGACGCGATCGGCACCTTCCACATCAAGGACATCGCCATCATCCTCGGCGCGGTGATCCTGTTCGGCATCCTGATGCGCGGCGCCGGCCTGCCGGTCGCCGCCTTCGTACTGGTGTTGCTGAGCTCCTTCGCCAGCAAGCAGTTCAAGCTCGGCAGCTCCCTGCTGCTCGCCGTCGGCCTGGCGCTGTTCGCCGTGCTGCTCTTCGTCAAACTGCTCGGCCTGCCGATGCCGATCATCGGCCCTTGGCTGGGAGGAATGTAAGACATGGAAATCTTTGCCAACCTGGGACTGGGCCTGGAAACGGCCTTCACCCTCACCAACCTGTTCTACTGTCTGGTCGGCGTGTTCGTCGGCACCGCCGTCGGCGTGCTGCCCGGCCTCGGCCCGATCGCCACCATCGCGATGCTGCTGCCGGCCACCTTCGGCCTGCCGCCGGTCTCGGCGCTCATCATGCTGTCGGGTATCTACTACGGTGCCCAGTACGGCGGCTCGACCACCGCGATCCTGGTCAACCTGCCGGGCGAATCGTCCTCGGTCGTCACCGCGCTGGACGGCTACCAGATGGCGCGCAGGGGCGAGGCCGGCAAGGCGCTGGCCACCGCGGCCCTGTCCTCCTTCTTCGCCGGCACCGTGGCCACCATCCTGCTGGCCCTGTTCGCCCCGCCGCTGGCCGACCTGGCGCTGAAGTTCGGCCCGGCCGAATACTTCTCGCTGATGGTGCTAGGCCTGGTCGCCTCGGTGGTGCTGGCGAGCGGCTCCCTGCTCAACGCGATCGGCATGGTCCTGCTCGGCCTGCTGCTCGGCCTGATCGGCACCGACGTCAACTCGGGCGCCCAGCGCTACACCTTCGACGTCCCCGAACTGGCCGACGGCATCAACTTCGTGATCGTCGCGATGGGCATGTTCGGTATCGGCGAAATCATCCGCAACCTCGAGCACGGCGAGGACCGCAACCTCTTGATGAAGAAGGTCTCGGGCCTGATGCTGACCAAGGACGACCTCAAGCGCATCATCGCGCCGGTCCTGCGCGGCACCTTCCTGGGCTCGGCGCTGGGCATCCTGCCCGGCGGCGGCGCCATGCTGGCATCGTTCGCGTCCTATTCGATCGAGAAGAAGATCTCGCCCAACGCGAAGAATTTCGGCAAGGGCGCGATCGAGGGCGTGGCGGCGCCGGAATCGGCCAACAATGCCGGTGCCCAGACCTCCTTCATCCCGATGCTCACCCTCGGCATTCCGTCGAACCCGGTGATGGCGCTGATGATCGGCGCGATGATCATCCAGGGCATCCAGCCGGGACCGGCCGTCATGACCGAGCAGCCGGCGCTGTTCTGGGGCCTGATCGTCTCGATGTGGTTCGGTAACCTGTTCCTGGTGGTGCTGAACCTGCCGATGATCGGCCTGTGGGTCAAGATGATCCTGGTGCCTTACCACCGCCTGTATCCGGCGATCCTGATGTTCTGCGCGATCGGCGTGTTCAGCCTGAACAACAACGAGTTCGACATCTGGCTGATGGCTCTGTTCGGCCTGTTCGGCTACATCTGCGCCAAGCTGGGCGCCGAACCGGCGCCGATGCTGCTCGGCTACATCATCGGCCCGATGATGGAGGAATACCTGCGCCGCGCGCTGCTGCTCTCGCACAGCGACCCGATGGTCTTCGTACGCAGCCCGATCAGCGCCACCATGCTGGCGATGGCGGCGATCGCGCTGGGCATCGTGCTGCTGCCCTCGCTGCGCAAGAAGCGCGAAGAAGCCTTCCACGAGGACGAGTGAGCTAGGATCGCGTGGCCGGCACAGCCGGCCACGCGATTCGAAACATCATTTTTCTACAGAAACTAAGCGGGCTCTGCTGAACAAATTAATGCTTCGGCGAGCCATGCGCCTCTGCAGACATTAGCCGCCATGCGTGGAAACTGAACGACCGCGACTCATACTGCATTGATGTGCCCCAAAGCTAAATTTATCAGTTCGAGGGCGACGTGGAACACAGCTGTGCCGGCACGCCTATGTTGATATCGTGATTTTGTTTGTGGAAAATTGAGCGTATCTCTACGTAGCATCTTCGCTACTGATCAATATTCCAAACGAACATATGGCGTTTCCCAAATTTTACACACCGTTTTCATCGCCTGATATCAAAGTGATGAATCTGTCAAATTCGGGGACAAGCTTTCTTGCCACCTCGATATCGTAGTTGGCAATTAAACTGTCCAATTCTAGCCGAGCTTTTTTGCCGAATCGCTGATCGAACTCCTTGCGAGATATTCTTCCGTTGTTGGCAGTGTAGAAGGCCGGATCTAGGCCTGCAGTCATCCACGCTTCCAATGCTGGACTCGCGAAAACAAGATGTACCTTGCTCTCCGACTTCAGCCGCTCTTGCAAAAGAGAAAAGCGGCCGATTAGATCAGCATCTGCGAGAACAATTAATTTGTCGTAGGCTTGGTCGTGCTGAGGCTCTATCATTGCACGCAACGCGTGCACAAGCGTGGAGCCGCCACCTGTAGAGATGGCGAAAAAATTGGGCAAATTGAGCTTTTGCACGAGGCCGCGAACGAACTTGCGATCCAATTCGCCTTCTACCAGGATCGCAATATGCGAAGCCCGACTGTGAACGTCGTCCTTCGCTTCTCGATTCACGACGAATTCATTTTTTACTGCTGCACTCCAGCGTAAGAGCATAGACCGCAAGTCGACGATGCTATCAAAGGCGGCAACCCAGTTACTACGCTGTTGCTTCGTAATCCAGTCGACAAAATCGAAGACGCGATTGTTCTCGACGTATGCAGGGAGAAAATCAGTCACATTCTGATTGCGCCGCCTGGTTTCTTTCTCATCAAGCATACGCTTTCGAGCAAAAGTCATTACGGGCATCTTATGCTCGAAAGCAGTAATAAGTTCACACCAACTTATGCTGAGCTGTTCCACCGGGATCGTGATTTCCTTGTTCAATACCCGGCCGCTTTCATCATGCTGACGAATTTCGATGGTCTGATTCGTTATGTACGGTGCTCCAATGCCCTTGTAGCGACCGCCATAGCGTCGATCCACGATGCACACTACGACGTCGCACTTCTTTACGGCCTCTAAGCATTCGTCATGCGAATGCCCGAAGTGCACGGGAAATGTCGCATTTTCGTGGTACACGACTTCATGCCCGTCCTTCTCAAGCTCGTGTATCACAAACGCACGAACATCGTATAAATCGTAAGTTGTTGACGAGAGGAAAATGCGCACTGTTGTAGTGTTACTCTATTTAGGATTAAAGAACAGTAGCAAATGGGCGCAACTTCTTGATCCTGCCACGACCTCAAGCCGGCTCAAGAATTTTGTCAACGAGTTTGTCGAGCTGGCTCTCAGCCAATCCTCGGCTTGCACGCATTTCTTTCGCCCGCAACACCGCAGCCTGAATCGCTCTACATTCGGTGATGCCGGCCACGCGGGCCCGGGCAAACAATGCGCTAGCGGCTTGGTAACCTATAAACGCTCGTTCCTCTACCAAACGCTGCGCCAGCCATTCCAAGTGTTCAGGCATGTATTTCATTTGCAGGATGACGGTTGCTGCGAGATGGTCACCCGGTGATGTACTTTGAATTAGTTCGTTGATATAACATGCTGCGGCGATCGCGTGCGGTCGCATGCGTTGAACAACTTCAGTCATCTTTCTTGTGCGCTCCGGAGAGAAAAGTTCAGCTCTCCTAATGGCCTCGTACTCGCCAGCCAGCTTATGTAATGGTTGAAGCACGATCTCAGGCCGATTTAGCGGGGCCGCATCCGCGACCTCTTGGGCCGCATTCAAACTCGCCGACGATGGGACAACAGCGGGTGCGGCATCTGTGCCTACGTTCGCCTCTGCCTCATGCTGGCCAATCCTCTCGGCTCGAGCAACAGCGCTCCTATAGCGACCTAATTGATCATCGGAACGTACCATCGCACCCTGAATGAACAAGCGCATGTAGAGGTACATTGTAAGAAAACCTAATAGAGAAAAACCAACAATCAGCGCCGTTGCTATTGATATCTCAGTATCGGTCGGATTTGTACGGACCGCCGCAGCCGCATTCACACTGATGCCCGTTATTTCGGCCTTCAGTTCCTTTAGATTAACGAGCGTAAGACCGACAAGGATTTTGGTCAGCCAGTCCGAAACCTCTTCCAAATTGGTATTTGGACGCGCGCGTTGAGCAAGCTGTCCGGCTGAGGAACTTGTTGTCTGCTCCTGCAATGTGGTACCCGCGGCAGTTTCAGCCGCCGGCGTAGACCCTTCGATTTTCAGGGTATTGGCAGACTTCGGTATTCCAAACAAGAAGCCAGCTGTCCCGCCAGCGCAAAACGAGGCGAAAACCCAGAGCAGTACAGGGCCGATGGCATTAGCTTTCCAGCCAATGACGCATGACGCACCGAGAGCAACTATAAGCAGCGGCGTGAAAAGCAAATGGATGCCACGCAGGTCATCACTGAGATCGTTTCGCTTGATGACCTGCTCGAATCTTTTTTGCAAACCGGAGGTCGAAGAAGCAAGTGCATGCGGACCATTTTTTTTAGACATCGCTTTAGACTTTTGATAGAAATCGATCTGTTTTCTTATTGAGGAGAACACTGAACGCCGCATAGAGGCCTCATCTCGTCAACTTAGGATTATTTCATAGAATCAACTCCAAAAACGCGCTGATTATCACACTCGGCGCCTTCGGAAGCTTTCCAACCGCAATTAACGACGTGCGGATGATGGAAGTTAGATAAGCTGCTAGCTGACTAGTGTTCGTTTTCCTGGGACAGGTGAGAGTGAGAGACTCGAGCTTCAGAGCGATGAATATAAGATGCGCCTATTTGGCAGCGGGTGAGGCACTTGACATGGCTCCCGCGTCGAGACAACTCTGCATTCAGGCTTCGCCGTAAGGCGTATACGCTTACAGTTCCCGGCGATCCGACGCAGCTATATAACTACACTAGAACAGCGCGCCCTGCGGACTGGTCAGCCGCGCGAAGCTGTCGCCGACAAAAGGCAGGATCGCATCCGCAATCGGCTCCAGCTGCTTCGTCAGATAGTGTTCGTAGTCGATCGGCGCCCGCCGCAGTTCCAGCGGCTCCGGCCCCGCGGTCGTCATCACGTAACGAATCCAGCCTCCCCTGCGGTATTGCGCCGGCCGTCCCTGGCCGGTGTGGAAGGTGTCGGCCATGCGCGCCGCCCGCACGTGCGGCGGCACGTTGCGCTCGTACTCGTCGAGCGGACGGCGCAGGCGCTTGCGGTAGACCAGCAGTTCGTCCAGTTCCCCGCGCAGCGTGCGCGCCACGTAGTCGGCCACCCAGGCCTCGTAGGGTTCGCGCCTGAAGACGCGCAGGTAGAGTTCCTGCTGGAACTGCTGCGCCAGCGGCGACCAGTCGGTGCGCACCGTCTCCAGCCCCTTGTAGACCACGTCCTCCTTGCCGTCCGCATCGACCACCAGGCCGGCGTAGCGCTTCTTGCTGCCTTCGTCCGAGCCGCGCACCGTGGGCATCAGGAAGCGCGCGTAATGGGTATCGAATTCCAGTTCCAGGCTCGATTCCAGCCCGTAGTCCTCGCGCAGGTGCTCGCGCCACCAGCCATTGACCCGCTCGACCAGGGCGTGCCCGATGCGCTCCGCCTCCTCCTGGCCGTGCGCCCCGCCGAGCCACACGAAGGTCGAGTCGGTGTCGCCGTAGATCACCTGGTAGCCCTGGGCCTCGATCAGGGCGCGGGTGCGGTGCATGATCTCGTGGCCGCGCATCGTGATCGAGGACGCCAGGCGCGGGTCGAAGAAGCGGCAGGCGGTGGTGCCCAGCACGCCGTAGAAGGCGTTCATGATGATCTTCAGCGACTGCGACAGCGGCGCATTGCGCTCGCGCTTGGCCTGCTCGCGGCCTTCCCACACCTGGCGCACGATGCCGGGCAGGCAGTGGCGCGTGCGCGAGAAGCGCCCCCCGCGAAAGCCCGGGACGGTGTCGTCCTCGGGTTCGGCCAGGCCGGCGACCATGCCGACCGGGTCGATCAGGAAGGTGCGGATGATCGAGGGATACAGGCTTTTATAGTCGAGCACTACCACCGAGTCGTAGAGGCCGGAGCGCGAATCCATCACGAAGCCGCCGGGACTGTCGCCTGCTGCGACGTCGCCGATGTTCGGCGCGACGAAGCCCTGGCGGTGCATCAGCGGCATGTAGCGGTGCTCGAAGGCCGCCACCGAGCCGCCCATGCGGTCCACCGCCAGCCCGGTGACGCTGGCGCGCTCCAGCAGGAAGCGGATCAGCTCCGTCTTCTCGAAGATGCGGGTGACGAGTTCGCAGTCCTTCAGGTTGTAGAAGGCCAGGGCCGGCTTGTCCTCGGCGAACATGCGGTTGATCTCGTCCATCCGGCTGTAGGGATTGTCGATCGCCTTGCCTTCGCCCAGCAGGGCCTGCGACACCGACTCCAGGCTAAAGGAGGAAAAGCTGTAGGTGGCCGAACGCAGGGCCTCGATGCCGTCGATGACAAGGCGTCCCGCGATCGATACGAAGAAGTGCTCCGAGCGGCCGTGCTCGCGGGTCTCGATGGCGCTGCCGTCGCGGCCCAGGCGCAGCGGGCGGCCACGGCGCTCGGCCGCCTGCACCAGCATGCGCAGGTCGAACTGGATCACGTTCCAGCCGATGATGGCGTCAGGGTCGTGCCGTTCGATCCATTCTTCCAGGCGGTCGAGCAGTTCGGCGCGGCTCGCGCAGTAGTCGAGCTGGAAGTCCAGTGCGCGTTCGGCGCCGTTCGGCTCGCCCAGCATGTAGACCTGGCGCTGGCCGCAGCCCTCCAGTCCGATGCAGTACAGTTCGCCGTGCTGGTTGGTCTCGATGTCGAGCGAGACCAGGCGCAGTTGCGGGCGGTAGTCGCCGTCCGGCTTCAGCTGGGCGTCGAGGATCAGGCGCGGGTCCTGAGCGTCGGGACTACCCTGCACCACTACCGGCGCCGTGATGAAGCGCTCCATCAGGTAGCGTTCCGGCGGGCGCACGTCGGCTTCGTAGACGTCGACGCCGAACTCGCGCAGGCGCTTCTCCAGGCGCAGCAGCTGGCGGTACTGGCGGCAGTACAGGCCGAGCACGGGCCGGTGCTGGAAGTCGCACAGGGACAGCTCCTTCAGCTCCCAGCCTTTTTTTTCGCTATGCAGCACCAGCTCTGCCGCGGCGCGCTGCTCGAGCGGCAGGAAGGCGACCGGCAGCTGCGGCGCCAGGCGCACGCAGCGCGGCCCCTCATCGGTGGCGATCCAGAATTCGACTTCGGTGCCGGCATCAAGATCGCGCCAGTGCCGGGTCAGCAGGAAGCCCTGCAGCGCAGATGTGTCCATCACGAAAAACGCGCCAGCTCCGCTTCGCTGAAGCCGGCCTGGCGCCGCGCCTCGATGTTGAAGGGACCTTTCAACACGGGCGCCTTGTAGCGAACGGTCAGCTCGGCGTAGGTCGCCACCGGCTCCAGCCCGCGCAGGGCGCACAGGTGCAGGTACCAGCGGTTGCCGATCTCCACGTGGCCCACCTCGTCGCGCAGCAGCACGTCGAGGATGGCGGCCGCCTCCTGGTCACCGGCCTGGGCCAGTTTGGCGCGCAGCGGCGGGATCGCATCGAGCCCGCGCGCTTCGAGCGTACGCGGCACCAGGGCCATGCGCGCCAGAACGTCGCCGCGGGTCTTCGCGACCATCTCCCACAGGCTGTCATGGCCCGGGAAGTCGCCATAGGCGTAGCCCAGGGTGGCCAGGTGGGCGCTCAGCATGTTGAAGTGCAGCGCCTCCTCGCCCGCCACGCGCAGCCAGTCGGTGTAGTAATCCTTCGGCATGCCGGGGAAGCGCCACAGGGCGTCGAGGGCCAGGTTGACGGCGTTGAACTCGATGTGCGCCAGCGCGTGCACCAGCATGGCGCGGCCTTCTACGGTCGCCATCGAGCGCCGCCCGACCAGGCGCGGCGACACCAGCTCGGGTTTGGCGGGACGGCCGGGAATGCCTTCCGGCGCCTCCAGCGCTGCGTCGGTGTCGACAGTCCAGTCGCCGGCCAGGTGGGCGGCCACCATCGCGGCCACACCGGCGGTCTTCAGGGCGGGGTCGGTGTCGAGCAGGGATTGCAGAGCGCGTGCGCGAAGCTCCGGCGTTTGCGCCATCATCTAGGCCTTCAGATTATCAAAGGCCTTAGTGTACCAAAGCGCATCGCCTGCGTTAGCATGGTGGTTTCGACAATCCCTGTCCAGCCCATGCGACACGAGCTCCCTGCCCTGATCCTCATCGACATGCAGCAATGCATGGCCAGCCCCTCGGCGGGGGCACGCAACAACCCTCGGGCGGAGGCCAACATCGGCGCGCTGCTGGAAGCCTGGCGCGGGCGCGGCGCCCCGGTGGTCCACGTACGCCACATGTCGCGCTCGCCCGGGTCGGGTTTCGCGCCAGGTCAGCCCGGCGCCATGTTCCAGCCGGCCTTCGCGCCGTGTCCCGGCGAGCATGTGGTCGAGAAGAACGTGCCGGACGCCTTCATCCACTCCGGACTGGAACGCTGGCTGCGGGTACGCGGCATCGAGCGCCTGGTGGTGGCCGGGGTCAGCACCAACATCTCGGTCGAGTGCAGCGTGCGCAGTGCCGGCAACCTCGGCTTCAGCGTGACCCTTGCCGCCGACGCCTGCTTCTGCTTCGCGCAGCGCGACCATGCGGGCACGCAGCGCAGCGCGGACGAGGTGCATGCGATGTCGCTGGCCAACCTCGCCGCAGAGTACGCCGTGGTCGCCAGCACCGCGGACGCCCTGTCCTTGCTGGATTGAGTCGGGCAAACCACACTCTACCCAAAGCGCATTGTGGCAAAAGCGGCAAGCTTGATAAGATGGCCGACCCGGCTTCATATTTACAGCCGATCTACCGCAAAGGATCCGCGCCATGTTTGCCCGCCCTGACCTGCAATCCCGCCTCATCCTCGCCATATCGGCCTTCGCCCTCGAGGTCTGCCACCTCGGGTGGGAATACACCCACGGCGGCGTGCCGGCCCACCACCTGCTGAACAATCCCGAGCTGCCCGCGATCTCCAACTGGTGGGGCCTGCTGGTGGTGCCGCTGCTGGTCTGGTTCCTGGTGGGGCGCATCCAGCGCCGCGCCGCGACCCTGGTGCAGACCGGCAGCCGCGAGCGCTTCCGCTCCCTCGCGCAGGCGCGTTTCGCGATCGCACTGCTGTGGGGAGCGGCGCTGGCGCTGGCCTTCACGCTGGGCCATCCCGCCGTCACCTGGATTTTCTTCGGCGCCTTCGCCGCGGCCCTGTTCGTGCACGCCTGGCGCGCCGAGTTTGTGCTCGGTTTCGCGCTCGGCTTGACCTTCACCTTCGGCGCCGTGCTGCCGGTGCTGATTGCCTCCGTGATCGCGGCCTGCTCCTTCGCGGCCCACCTGCTGGCGGGGACCGTGCTGCGGCTGGTGCGCGGCGGCCGCGCCCGCGGCGCCGGCCTGCCCTAAGCCAAAAAAATGCCTTACATCTGCCGGAACAGGTGGGCGTACACCGGGCTGACGCGCGGCTGCTCCGGACGCTCGCGCAGGGTGAGCATCACCTTGCCCATCGTGTCGCGCCCGGCGCTGGCGACGCAGGACATGTTCACCACCATGCTGCGGTTGATCTGCCTGAACTGTACCGGGTCCAGCTGCGGCAGCAATTCCTTGAGCGGCACCCGGATCAGGGATTCGTGTTCGCTGGTGGCCACGTTGACGTACTTGTCGGTGGCCTGGAAGAACACCACCTCCGACACCGGAATCATGCGCACCATGTTCCCGACTGCGGCGCGCACGAAGTCAAGGCGTTCGGGCCTCGCCGTGGCCGGCACCAGGGCCTGCAGCCGGCCGACCAGCTGGGCCAGCGGATCGCTGGCGTCCTCATCTTTTCCTTTGGCGAGCAGCCCCTGCAGGCGTTCGACGGTGCGGGCCAGGCGCGTCTCGTTCACCGGCTTGAGCACGTAGTCGGCGGCCGCCTGCTCGAAGGCCTGCACCGCGTAGTCGTCGTAGGCCGTCACGAACACCACATGCGGGAAAGGCGCGGGACCTTCCCAGCGCTCGGCCAGTTCCTCGGCAGCTTCGATACCGGTCTGGCCGGGCATCTTGATGTCCATGAACAGCACCTCGGGTTTCAGCTGCAGCGCCTGCTCGACGGCGGCCACCCCGTTCGGCGCGGTGCCGACGATGTCGAGCTCGGGCCACAGCTTGGCAAGCAGGCGGGCGAGGGTCGCCGCCAGGATCGGTTCGTCTTCTGCAATCAGGGCACGGATGCTCATGCGGTCTCCAGGGGTAAGGTCAAACGGACAAGGGTGCCATGCGGCTGTGCCGGATGCAGCATGACGGAGGCAAGCTCGCCGTACAGCACGCGCAGGCGCTCGCGGGTGGTGCTGACGCCGACCCCGCCGCCGGCGCGGCCCGCCCGGGCCCCGTCCAGGCCCAGGCCGGTGTCGGCAACCTCGATCGTGAGCAGCCCATCGTGGGCGCGCGCCGAGATCCGGACGGTGCCGCCATCGATCTTCGGCTCGAGGCCGTGCACGATGGCATTCTCGACCAGGGGCTGGAGCAGCATTGGCGGCAGGCGCACCTGCTGAAGTTCGGGCGGCAGGTCGAGGTGGTAGGCCAGGCGCTCGGCCATGCGCACGCCCATCAGGCCGAGGTAGGCTTCCATCGCGGCAAATTCTTCCCCCAGTGTCGTGCTTTCCGAGCGCGAGGCCCCGAGCGTGGCGCGCAGATACTGGATCAGGTGGTCGAGCATGGTGTTGGCGCGCTCCGGATCGAGCGAGATCAGCCCCTGCAAGTTGGCCAGGGTATTGAACAGCATGTGCGGCTCGATCTGGGCCTGCAGCAGGCGCAGCTGGGCCTGCAAGGCCTGGCGCTCGATGGTTTCGGCGCGCAGGCGCGCCGCGTGATGCTCCTGTTCGGCGCGCCGCAATCCCTCGCGGTGCACGGCCAGCAGCGTTCCTGCGCACAAGACCAGGAAAGTCAGAGCGACCATGCTCAGGCGCGGCAGCGTCGGGTAATCCGCCAGACCCGGCGGGTTGTGGTCGAGCAGCCGGCCGACGACTTGCGCACCGGTGAAGTGAGCGATCGGCGCGGCCAGGGCCGATACGCCAGTCAGCGCCAGCCACTGACGGCGTTTGCCGCTCGGCTCAGGCCAGAACAGCAGGCGCGCCGAGTCAACGATCGCAAAGCCCAGAACGGCGATGAGGCAGGAGTAGAGGAGCTGCTCGTAGAGGGTCTCCGGCCGGCCGACCACCAGGGTGATCATCACCGCCGCGACGACCCCGATGGCGAGGGCCATGCGCAGGTCGCGCAGGAGCCTCGGGAGGAAGGACGCTGCCGGGGAGGAGACGGCGGCGGCGCCGGGATGGGTCAGGCTTGTCATGCTGTCTCGTTTCGAATGTCATCAGGATGGCCAGCATTCTCTCCAGGCAATGCCATGTAGGCAAGCCGGCTGCGACGAAGCCGCTTTCCGGTGCCGTGAACCGACTTCCCGCTCGACCGGAGTGTGGCGCAGGCGCCGCCGGAACGCGCCGAGGCAGTGTCATCCGCAGGCCTTTCCTGTAGGATAGCGCCTTTGCCGCTAAGCCCGGCAGTTCATTGTCATTACCAACAGAGTCGCGGACCGGCCCAGCCCGGCTCGCAGGGAGTTTATGGAGCTTTCCCCGCCAGCGCGCACGACAGCGCGCAGCCGCACCGCCCTCGCCTGTCTCGCCGTGGTGCTGGCCATCGCCGCCGCCGAAGCGGCACGCTGGACCCGCAGCGCGCGTGCCGCCGCCGCCCCCTCCACGGTGCAGACCGTCCTGCCGGGACGTGCGACCCTGTCCGAACTGTCGCGTTCCCTCATCCCGATGCCGCAGAATACGCCCTCGGCGCACGCCAGCGCGATGGCGACCCTGCCGGGCGACCGCATGCTGAGCTTCTGGTGGGCCGGCAGCCGCGAGAGCGGCCCGGACGTCAAGGTCTATGCTGCCCGATGGCAGGATGGCAAATGGGGTGCGCCCTGGGAAGTCGCCAGCCGTGATTCCCTCGGCAAGGCACTCGGCTACGGCGTGCGCCGCATCGGCAACCCGGTCGCCTGGACCGGCCGCGACGGGCGCATCCACCTGTACGTGGTCGCCACCGGCCTGGGTGGATGGGCGGCCTCGCGCGTCGCCCACATGGTGTCCGCCGACGAAGGCAAGTCCTTCGAGATGAAGCGCGTGCTGCCGATGTCGCCGCTGTTCAATACCAGTGTGCTGGTGCGCACCAATGCGGTCGGCCTGGTCGACGGCGGCTGGTGGCTGCCGGTGTATTTCGAGATCGGCATCAAGTACCCGATGATGATGGCTTTCGATGCCGACGGCGAGCCGACCGGACTGGGACGGATCGGCGCGCGCACCACCACCCTGCAGCCGGCGATCGTGCCGGTATCGAAGCTTGAAGTTCGGGCCTGGATGCGCGACGCCAGCGACGAGCGGCGTGTCCAGCATGCGCGCAGCCACGACGGCGGCGCCAGCTGGGAAGACCTGCCGCCGCTGGAACTGAACAACGAAAATACCTCGATGGCCGCGCTGCGTTTGGCGAACGGCGACTTCCTGATGCTGCACAACCACATCCGCGCGGGCGGTTCCTCGCGCAGCCTGCTGCGACTGTCGCTGTCGAAGGACGGCCATACCTGGCGCACCGCGGCCGACGTCGCCAGCGGCGAAGCGGGCGACGAATTCTCGTACCCGACCATGCAGCAGGTCGGCAACGAGCTGCACGTCACCTATACCTACCAGCGCCGGGCGATCGCACATCACCGCTTCCGGATCAGCTTCGGGGAGAGCATCTGATGGCCCTGCCCGAGCTCCTGTCGCAATTCGTCTACGCCCGACTGGCCTGGGCGCTGGTGCTGGCCGCGCTGCTGGCCAGCGTCTGGCCCTGGCGCCTGCCGCGCCGCGCGCTGGCCGGCCTGGCCGCGGCCTGCCTTGCCCTGACGGCGCTGCCGGGATCGTTGTCGCCGGCTTGGCACCTGGGCCTGGCTTTCCAGTACCCAAGCGGCCTGTTGACGGGTCTTTGCGTCGCCGCGCTGGCAGGGCGCTGGCGCAGTGCCGGCGGCACGGCCCGCGTCCTGCCTCTGCCGCTGGCCGCGCTGCTGGCCGTGACCGGCACGCTGCTCTACCTCGACGCCTTCGGCCTGCTCGCCGGCGGTTATTATTACGCCGGCTTCGGTCCCGGTGCGGCCCTGTGCGCGGTGCTGCTGGCGGCTGGCTGTGCGCTGGCCGCCGTGCGCGGCCGGGGCAGGACCCAGGCCTGCGCCATGCTCGGCGCGCTGCTGCTGTTCTCGCTCGCGCGCCTGCCCAGCGGGAACCTGTGGGACGCCCTGCTCGACCCGCTGCTGTGGGGCTGGTCCCTCGTTTCTCTCGGCGCTGCCGCCCTGCGCGCCCTGCCGTCGGGCCGCGCGCAGGCAGTCGAATCGTTTTCACCCATCAAGGAGTAGTCTGTGGCAAACAAGAAGTGGTTTCTCCATCCCGCAATCGCCACCGGGATTGTCATCAATGTCTTCGTGCTGCTGCTCGCCGTCGCCTGGTCGGGCGAGCCGGCCAAGCTGAACCGCCTGCTGGTCGAGGACGGGATCGTCGAATGGATGCAGTTCCTCTGCTTCAGCGCGATTGCCGGCCTGCTCGCCTTCGCGTTCTCGGAACGCCTGAAGCGCAGCGACCGCGGCGTGCTGGAATTGCTCGCGCTGGGTGGACTGAGCCTCCTGTGCGCCCTCGCAGCCCTGGAAGAGATCAGCTGGTTCCAGCGCATCCTCGACGTCCAGTCCTCCGATTTCTTCCTGCAGAATAACCGCCAGGGCGAGACCAATCTCCACAACCTCGCCGTCGGCGAGGGCAGCCTGCACAAGAACGTGCTGCTGAAGCTGATCTTCATCGCCGGCATCACCCACAACCTGATCCTGCCGATCGTGGCGCGCTTCAAGCCGGCCGTAGGAAGCTGGGTCGAATCGCTGGGCCTCTACCTGCCGCCGCTGTCGGCCTCGGTGCCCTACCTGGTGCTGGTCGCCCTGTCGCACGCCCTGTTCGATCACCCGCGCAAGGGCGAGCTGGGCGAGATGTTCGGCGCCGTCCACTACATGGCGACCGTGTTCGGCGCCTATTTTGCCGGCGTGGCCTACAGCCGTCCGACCCTGTTCGAGAACGCGGCCGACATCCGCCGCCTGTCGAAGCTGTTCGCGCTGTGGATGCTGTTCCTCTTGATGACCGGCTGGCTGCTCAGCGCCGGTGCCGGCGCCGTCGTCAAATGAAATGTAGGGTGGACGGCTTCGCCGTCCGCGCGTTCAGGCACACCTGGAATAGCCGCGCAGCTATTCAATCGATGTTTGGACGCGCGGTCGGCACAGCCGACCACCCTACGTATTCCCGGTCCTTTTAGAACCCGTAGTTCATGCGGGCATAGAGGTAACGGCCGCCGCGGCCGAATGGCGCGTAGTTCGCGAACGGCGTATTACCCGTGCTGTTCAGCACCGGCGGCAGGGTCTCCGGATACTGGTCGAACACGTTGTCCGCGCCCAGCGCCAGGCTCAGCTTCGGCGTGAAGGCATAGCGGGCCTCGAGGTCGACCAGCGTCTTCGCACCCATCCAGAAGTCCAGCGCCGCCGTGGTGCCTGGCGACAGGGTCTTGCCGTAACGGGTGGCCCGGAAGGTGGCGCCCCATTGGCCCAGCTTCCAGTTCACGTTGGCGCTGATCTTGTTCTCCGGCTGCCCCTTCTCCAGCGACAGCACGTTCAGGCGGTCGAACAGCACCGGCGCCGGGCTCAGTGCCGCCAGCTGCGCCGTCACCGGCGTCTTGGTCACCTTGGTGTCGGTGAAGTTGCCGGCCAGCGTGAAGTCGAAGTTGCCGGCGCCCGCCGTCTTCAGCGGCCAGTTCACCACCACGTCCACGCCCTGGGTGCGGGTATCGACGCCGTTGATGAAGAAGCGGCCGCCGCCGACGCCGGTGATGCCCTGCGAGATGATGTAGTTGCGGACGTTCGCCTGGGTCAGGTTCTCGGACAGGATGATGCGGTCCTCGATGTCGATGCGGTAGGCGTCGACCGTGATGCTGAAGGGGTCGAAGCGCATCACCGCGCCCAGCGAGGCATTCACCGACTTCTCCGCTTCCAGCGGCTTGGCGCCGAGCGCCACCGCCACGCGGTCGGTCGGACGGAAGGTGGTGATCTCGAAGGGCACGCCGTTGATGAAGTTGGTCGAGGTGGCGGTGAAGTTCTGCTGCTGCGGCGAGGGCGCGCGGAAGCCGTTCTGGATCGCGCCGCGCAGGGCGAAGGCCTTGCTGAAGTCGTAGCGGCCCGAGAGCTTGCCGGCCAGGCTGTTGCCGAAGTCCGTATAGTGCTCGCCGCGCACCGCGACCGAGGCCAGCAACTGGGGCGTGATGTTCGCTTCCAGGTCGACGAAGGCGCCGATCGCGCTGCGGTGGGCGTCGACCTCGTTGGTCGGACGGAAGCCCGGGAAGACCTGGGCGCCCGGCGCCGCCGGGACGCCGCTCGGCAGGATCTCGGGGCCGGCGCGCCAGGAGTCCGGCTCGCCCGCGAACAGCTGGTAGCCTTCGCGGCGTGCTTCCATGCCTACCGCGAGGTTCAGCGGCGAGGACAGGTTCGCCATGTCCAGCGAGCGCACGCCGGTCACGTTGAACACCAGCTGGTCATACGAATAGCCGCCGGCATAGAACTCACGCTTGCTGCTCGCGCCGATCGAGCGGTTCAGGGTGTTCTCGATGTCGTAGGCCATGCGGTTCACGCCGTAGCCGAGCGAAGCATCCATGTCCCAGCTGCCCGCGGTCCAGGTGACGCCGCCGGTGGCCGAGAAGTCGTTGACGCTCGGCGCGATGATCGGCAGGAAACCGTCCGGGTAGATCGACAGGATGTTGCGTGCATCCTGGGCCGGACGGAAGAAGCCGCCCGAGCGCGCGAAGCGGTTCTGGCCGCTTGCCCAGCCGTACAGCTTGACGCCGCCGCCGAGGTCGTAGCCGGCATTCGCGAACAGGGTGACCTGTTCCATCTCCGGCTCGCCGTACCAGGCGTTGAAGCGGTCGATGCTCAGCTCGCGCGGATCGAAGGCGCCGCCGGCCAGGCGCGGGTACTGCTGGCGCATGTCGTAGCCGCTGCGCTCGGTGCGCTCCTGCTTCTTGTATTCGGCGGCGACGGTGAGGTAGCCGGCTTCGCCCAGGGCCAGGCCCTTCCACAGGCTGACGGTGCCGGTCTGGCCGTCGGTGCGCTTGCGCGAGCCTGGTGCGGTCCAGGTGGCGCCGGCGGGGGCGACGTCGTTCCACAGATCGTATTCGGTCTTGCGCGCGCCGTAGGTGACGCTGGCCTCGCCGCCCGTGCGGTCGGTCCGCAGGCGCAGGTTGACCACGCCCGAGATGGCGTCCGACCCGTACTGGGCGGCGGCGCCGTCGCGCAGCACCTCGACGCTTTTGACGATCGCGGTCGGGATGGTGTTCATGTCCACCGCCGCCGAGCCGCGGCCGATCGAGCCGTTGACGTTGACCAGCGAGGACGCATGGCGGCGCTTGGAATTCACCAGCACCAGGGTCTGGTCAGGCGCCATGCCGCGCAGGGTGGCGGGACGGATGGTATCGGTGCCGTCGGTGATGGCCGGACGCGGGAAGTTCAGCGAGGGCAGCGCGATCGACAGCGCCTGGTTCATCTCGGTGCTGCCGGTGTTCTTGATGGTCTCGGCCGAGATGATGTCGACCGGTGCGGCGGTGTCGAGCGCGGTGCGGTTGGCCACGCGGGTGCCGGTGACCACGACCGTGGCGGAAGCTGCCGGGTCGGTCGACACGGTGTCCTGCGCATGCGCGCCGGAGAACAGCGAGGCGATGGCCAGGGCAAGGACCGTCTTTTCCGTAACATGTTTCTGCATCTGTGAATTCCTCTTGTTGTTGTTCCGCGCCGGGGCTGGTGCGGGCGCCAATCGATACTGCTGGGCACGATAGAAGATGTCAATTCGTAAAACTTGCATTTGAGCATATTTACAACAGTCTGATCCGCGTCAGGCTGGCGTAAGGCATGCACGGCGCGGGCTGTTACACTTTTGGACTCGATCGTCCTGGACCCCACCTATGCAAGAGAAGCTCTTTCCCGGTTTCCAAGCTGTACGCGCCGCGGGCGCCGACGGCGTCACCATTGCCGGCGTGATGGGCGGCGCCGGCCCGCCGCTGCTGCTGCTGCACGGCCACCCGCAGACCCACGCGATCTGGCATAAGGTGACGCCCACCTTGCAGCGGCATTTCACCGTGGTCGCGCTCGACCTGCGCGGCTACGGCGATTCGTCCAAGCCGCCGGGCGCGCCGGACCATGCCAACTACAGCAAACGGACCATGGCCGCCGACATGCTGGCGGCCATGCACAGCCTGGGCTTCGCGCGTTTCCGCGTGATGGCGCACGACCGCGGCGCGCGCGTGGCGCACCGCCTGCTGGCCGACCACCCGCAGGCGGTCGAGCGCGCGGTGCTGCTCGACATCGCACCGACGCTGGCCATGTACGAAGGCACGACCGAGGTCTTTGCGCGCGCCTACTGGCACTGGTTCTTCCTGATCCAGCCGGCGCCGCTGCCGGAACGCCTGATCGAGGCCGATCCCGCCGCCTACCTGCGCGACGTGATGGGACGCCGCAGCGCCGGCCTGGCGCCCTTCGACCCGCGTGCGCTGGCCGAGTACGCGCGCTGCCTCGCCCTGCCCGGCACCGCCCATGGGATCTGCGAGGATTACCGCGCCTCCGCCGGGATCGACCTGGAGCACGACCGTCTGGAGCGCGATGCCGGCCGCCTGGTCGACACGCCCCTGCTGGCGCTGTGGGGCGCACAGGGCGTGGTGCAGCGCTGCTTCGATCCGCTGCGTGAATGGCGCAAGGTGGCGGCGCGGGTCGAGGGCGAGTCCCTGCCCTGCGGCCACTACATCCCGGAGGAAGCGCCGGAAGCGCTGCTGGCACGCGCGCTGCCTTTCCTGCAGGGGTGAGAAACCGAGGATTTCTGCTCTCTGAAAGCTGCTATCTTTCCCGGCTGGGAAAACCTGAAAGAGAGAACAATGAAAAAACTCGTCATCGCCATCGCCATGGCAGCCGCCGTCGGCGTCCTTGCCAGCGGCTGCACCATCGTCGATACCGGCGAAGTGGGCCTGCGCGTCAACTTCGACAAGACCATCGAGCCGGAAGAGCGCGTCGCTGGCAGCTTCAACCAGACCCTGGTGGGCAAGATCCTCACCTTCCCGGTGAAGGACGTCAGCGTCGACGTGCAGAACCTGACCCCGCTCGCCGCCGACAACTCGACGATGAAGGAATTCGACATCAGCGTGATCTACAACATCACGCCCTCGTCGGTATCCGACCTGTACATCAACAAAAGCCGTTCCTTCCACAACGTGGACGACAGCGGCGACATCTACCTGATGCACTCCTACATCTACCAGACCGCGCGCAATGCCGTGTACAAGACCGCGCGCAAGTACGAGGCGCTGAACATGAACGACAACCGCGCCCAGATCGAGCAGGAGATCCAGCAGATCATGGCCGCGACCCTGAACGAGGAAAAGCTCAACGGCATCGTGATCTCGCAGGTACGCGTCGGCAGCATGGTGCCGAGCGACGCGGTCAAGGCCAGCGCCGACAACCTGGTGCGCGCCAAGAACGAAGAGAAGACCAAGGAAGTCGAGGTGCAGATCGCCAAGAAGGAAGCGGAGCGCATCGCGGCGCTGAATGCGAATGCGGGCGCGATCAGCTACATGCAGGCCCAGGCCCAGATGAAGATCGCGGAAGGCATTGCCGAAGGCAAGGTGCAAACGGTCGTGATTCCGTATGACTTCAAGGGCATGGTGAACGTCAGCGCCAAATAAACGACGATGTGGCGCGCGTTTCAGCCGCGCGCCACCCGCCACATCCCTTCCCTATAATTCCCGCCGCAGGCCCTGCCGCTATGCGGCGCGGCCCTGTTATCGATGCGCCACGGGCCGGCGTTCTCTTCGCCGGCAAAGTTTCCTCCATCACGTTGATCGGCACCATATGGACCGTAGCGATGAGGACTTGCCCGCGTCAACCGGCGACGGCACCGAGCCGCGCCGGCTGCTCGGCCTGCGCGAGGCCATCGCCCTCATCGTCGGCGTCGTGATCGGCGCCGGCATCTTCAAATCGCCCTCCATCGTCGCCGGACTCAGCGGCAGTGCCGACTGGATGTTTGCCATGTGGATCCTGGGCGGCGTGATTTCCCTGGTCGGCGCACTGTGCTATTCGGAACTGACGACCGCCTATCCCCATCCCGGCGGCGACTACCACTTCCTGCACCGCGCCTACGGCCGCGCTACCGCCTTCCTGTTCGGCTGGGCCCGCTTTGCGGTGATCACCACCGGTTCGATCGCCCTGCTGGCCTTCGTGTTCGGCGACTACATGCAGCAGGCGGTGCCGCTCAGCATGCTGCCCGAGGGCTGGGGCGCCGCCGCCTATGCCTGCGCCGTGATCCTGGTGCTGTCGGCCGTCAACCTGCAGGGCTTGCGCGCCGGCGCCGGGACGCAGATGTGGCTGACCCTGCTCGAGATCGGCGGCCTGGTCCTGCTGGCCGTCACGGCCGCGTTCTTCGCCGACGCGGCCCCGAGCGCCGCACCGGTCCAGGCCGCGGCGCCGCTGTCCTTCGGCATGGCCATGGTGTTCGTGCTGCTCACCTACGGCGGCTGGAACGAAGCCGCCTACATCAGTGCCGAGATCCGCGGCGGCGCCGCCAGCATGGTGCGGGCGCTGACCCTGTCGATCCTCATCATCACCGTGCTCTACCTGATGGTGACCTGGGCCTGCCTGCAGACCCTGGGCATGGCCGGCATGGCGCAGTCCGAGGCGCTGGCCGCGGACGTCATGGGACGCGCCTTCGGCCCTTCGGGCGAACGGGTCATTTCCGTGCTGGTGGCCGTCGCGGCCCTGACCTCGATCAATGCGACCATGATCGTCGGCGCCCGCACCGGCTTCGCCATGGGCCGCGACTGGCGTTCGCTGGGCAGGCTGGGCCAGTGGAACGGTGCCAGCAGCACCCCCGCCGTGGCCATGTCGGTCCAGTGCATCGCCGCCCTGCTGCTGGTCGGCATCGGGACCGCGTTCGGCAGCGGCTTCAAGGCCATGGTCGAGTTCACGGCGCCGGTGTTCTGGCTGTTCTTCCTGCTCAGCGGGGTGTCGCTGTTCGTGCTGCGCCGGCGCGAACCCGAGCAGCCGCGCCCCTTCCGCGTACCCCTGTATCCCCTGCTGCCGCTGCTGTTCTGCGCCAGCTGCGCCTATATGCTCTGGTCCAGCCTGTCTTACGTGTACAGCCAGTCGCTCGGCGGGCTGAACGCGGCCTGGATCGGGGTCGCCGTCCTCGCCAGCGGATCGCTGCTGCTGCTCTTCCTCGACCGGGAAGATGGCGACGTGCACGAATCCCTCCCGTAACCCACTCAAGGAGCGACCATGAATACTGACGAACGCCGCCGTACCCTGCTGCTGTCCGCCGCCGCCGTGGCGGGCGCGAGCCTGTTGCCCGCCGGCGCGCTGCTGGCCCAGGAAGTGGAGCCATCGCGCCTGGACGTCCCCTACGTGCCGACGCCGCAGGAAGTCGTGGAGCGGATGCTGGCGATGGCCCGGGTCGGCAAGAACGACGTGCTGTACGACCTCGGCTGCGGCGACGGCCGCATCGTGGTCACCGCCGCCAAGTCGCGCGGCGCGCGCGGCACCGGCATCGACCTGAATCCGGTGCGCATCGCCGAAGCGAAGGAAAACGCCAAGGCCGCCGGCGTGGCCGACCGCGTCAACTTCAAGGTGGGCGACCTGTTCGAGGCCGACGTCTCGCCGGCCACCGTGGTGACGCTCTACCTGCTGCCTTCGGTGAACGTGAAGCTGCGGCCACGGCTGTGGCAGCAGCTGAAGGTCGGCACCCGGGTGGTCTCCCACGCCTTCGACATGGGACCGGAATGGCCGCCCGAGAAGAAGGAAGACGTCGACGGCCGCACCATCTACTACTGGACCATTACCGAGGCCAACAAGCGGGCGCTGAAGGCCTGAAGCCTCAGGGTGCTGCCGGCGCCGCTTCGCGCGGCTGTGCGGTGCAGATGGAACAGAAAGTATCAAGGATCTGCACCGAAGATTTGCATAAACCTTCATTTGTGCAAATAGTATTTGCCTGGATCGAAATTCGTGCAAATTCTAGCCACCTTCCAATCAAGCCGCCCGCTTTCGCTCAACGCATTTTGTCATTTCCTAATTGTTGCCCAGGTTGTAAGCTAGCGGTCCCGGCGCAAGCGCCGGCGATGCCCGCGGCCCATCCGCGCCCGGGCGCTCCCGTCTGGCCACAAGCAGGACGTCTCGTGCGCATCCGCTGTCATTCTGCTACCGTATCGGGGTGGCGGCAGCGACACTTTCATTCATTCGGCCATTCATTTGGCGACTATTTGGCTAGACATATGACCCCTTCGACAGACACTGACACCGGTTTGCCCCTCGACATGATCATCTTCGGCGGCATGGGCGACCTGGCGATGCGCAAGCTCCTGCCGGCGCTCTACATGGCCTACCTGCACGGCAACCTGCCGGCGCAGACCCGCATCATCTCGACCGGGCGCCAGGAGTTCGACCGCGAAGCCTATCTCGCCCACGTCGAAGCGAACTCGCGCTCCTTCATCGCAAGCAACAACTTCAACGACAAGACCTGGGACGGCTTCCTGCAGCTGCTCGAGTACGTCAGGCTCGACGTCCAGGCCGCCGCCGACTTCGGCGCCCTGGCCCGCGCCGCCCATCCGGGCGCCCAGCGCGTGTTCTACCTGTCCACCGCGCCGGCCCTGTTCACCACCATCTGCGACAAGCTGGCCCAGGCCGGCCTGGTCGACGGCAAGGCCCGGGTCGTGCTGGAAAAGCCGCTCGGCAACGACCTCGAATCGGCCATCGAGATCAACGAAGCGGTCGGCAAGCACTTCGCCGAATCGCAGATCTACCGCATCGACCATTACCTCGGCAAGGAAACCGTGCAGAACCTGATGGTGCTGCGCTTCGGTAACTCGATCCTGGAACCGCTGTGGCGCGCCCCGAACATCTCGAGCGTGCAGATCACGGTGGCAGAGGAAGTCGGGGTCGGCAGCCGCGCCGGCTTCTACGACAGCACCGGCGCCATGCGCGACATGGTGCAGAACCACCTGCTGCAGCTGCTGTGCATCGTCGCCATGGAGCCGCCGACTTCGCTGTCGCCGGACGCGGTGCGCGACGAGAAGCTGAAAGTGATCCGCTCGCTGCGCCGCTTCGGCCTGGCCGACATCGCGCGCGACACCGTGCGCGGCCAGTACGTCCATGGCGTCAGCGGCAACCAGGAAGTCAACGGCTACCTCGAAGAGAAAAACGTCCCGCCCGAGAGCAAGACCGAGACCTTCGTCGCCCTGCGCGCCCACATCGACACCTGGCGCTGGTCGAAGGTCCCGTTCTACCTGCGCACCGGCAAGCGCATGGCGCGCCGTTCCTCGAAGATCGTGGTCGAGTTCGCCAACCCGCCCTTCCCGCTCTTCCCCGAGACGCCGGGCGGGGTCGCCAACCGCCTCGTGATCGAACTGCAGCCGGAAGAAGCGATCAAGCTGCAGATCATGGCCAAGCAGCCGGGCAGCGGCATGCAGATGCAGCAGGTCGCCCTGAACCTCGACCTGCAGTCGGCCTTCCAGCAGCGCCGCGCCGAAGCCTACGAGCGCCTGCTGATCGACGTCGTGCGCGGCCGCCTGACCCACTTCATGCGCCGCGACGAACTCGAGGCCGCCTGGGAATGGGCCGACCCGATCATCGAAGGCTGGAGCACGCTGGGCGAGAAGCCGCATCCCTACGCGGCCGGCTCCTGGGGACCGGCGGAAGCCTTCGCACTGCTGGCGCGCGACGGCTTCGCCTGGGTCGAGTGAGCCATAGGCTGGCCGGCCGTGCCGGCCACCCTCCGGCGGCGGACAATCCAGACATACAAGCCGGCATTGATGAGCAGCACCCCGGCCGCCAGCGCGATCTGCAGGCTGCGCGTCATCGCACCCGGATACACCAGCGGCAGCAGGTAGTGGTCGATGAAGCCGCCGCTGTAACCCGCGTCGCCCGCAAGCAGGCGCATGCGGTTCTCCACATGGGTGAGCGGGCAGATCGCCCCCAGCACTTCGATCGCGAAGCCCCAGGCCGCAGCGGCCAGGTGCAGGGGCAGCAGGCGGGGACGGCGCGCCACCAGCAGCGCGCCGAACACGACGAACAGGATGAAGCCGAGGTGCAGCAGCAGCACGGCGTCCGCAAGGAAACGATAGATCATGCAGGAAACGCTTGGCGAATTGGCTGATTCGCCAGTTTAATACGCCGCAAACGCTGCCGCCACGCGCGGCGTACAGTGGCTGGCTCACGAACCTGAAGAGAACACCATGCACGCATCGAACTCATCTTCATTTGTCATGCCTTCCTTCGCCGCCCTCGGCGCCATCGCACTCAAGAACATGGACCGCAGCCGCCAGGCGCGCGGCCAGCTGCTGGACCGGGCCGGCTACGGCCCGCAGGAAACACCTTTCAGCATACTCCACAGCGAACCGGGCCTGAGCCTGCGCCGCTTTGGCGAAGAACAGCCCGACGGCCCGGCCGTGTTGCTGGTGCCGGCACCCATCAAGCGCTCCTACATCTGGGACCTGGCGCCCGACACCAGCGTCGTGCGGCGCTGGATGGAACAGGGCTACCGCGTCTACCTGGCCGAGTGGACGCCCCTGCCCGACGACACCACCGAGGACTTCGGTCTCGACGATTACGGCGAGCGCCTGCTGTCCGCCTGCCAACGGGCCATCGAGGCCGACAGCGGCAGGACGAAACTCAGCATCGCCGGCCACTCGCTGGGCGGCATCCTGGCGGCGATGTACAGCTGCCTGCACCCGGACCGGGTCGAAGCGACCGTCCTGCTGGAATCGCCCCTGCACTTCGAAAAAGGCTCGTGCTGCTTCCGGCCCCTGGTCGATTCCACGCCGCACGCGCGCCAGATCGCGGACAACTTCCGCCAGGTCCCGGGCGTCTTCCTCAACCTGATGAGCGCCATCGCCGAGCCGCATGCCTTCCAGTATGAGCGCATGATGGACCGCTGGCTGTCCTTCGCCAACCCGCGCCTGCTCACCACCCACATGCGGGTCGAACGCTGGACCCATGACGAGTTCCCGCTGCCTGGCCGGCTGTTCACCGAGCTGGTCGAGCAGCTCTACCGCAACGACGAGTTCACGCGCGGCGAGCTGGCGGTCGGCAAGCGCCGCATCGGCCCGCAAGACTTGCGCGCGCCCCTGGTGAGTGTGCTCGACCCGCGCAGCAAGCTGATCCCGGAAGCCGCCAATTTGCCCTTCCACGACGCCGCCGCGAGCGAACGCAAGTGCCTGCTGCACTACGAAGGCGACGTCGGCGTCAACCTGCAGCATGTAGGTATCCTGGTCGGAACCAGCGCCCATGCGCGCATCTGGCCGGCGATCTTCGGCTGGCTCGCAGAAAACCGGGGCGAGTAAAAGCGCCTAACAAAACCCCGAGGGCAAGGCGCATCGTCGAAGACAGTACGCTAGTACGGCGAGACGATGCAACGCAGCCATCGGGGGGATTGTTAGACGCTCAAAGGCCTGCTCAGTGCTTGCTCAGGGGCTGCTCGGCCGCCGCCGCAAGGGATGCGTCCTGCTCCGGCGCCCGGAAGCAGGTGGACGGCCGGCCATCCGCGTTGTGCTGCATGATGCGCACTGGCCGCCCTTGCGCATCGAGCCACACCTGGCCGATGCCGGCGCCGTTCCAGACCCGCTCGCCCTGCTGGCGCCAGTCCGGCAGATAGGGCGTGAGCGCGAGATCGCGGCGCTGGGTGAACCAGTTCAGCGGCGAGCGCGGTGAATACAGCCAGCGATTCAGGCGATCGAGCCAGTCGAGCAGGCGGCGCGGGAATTCGTTCTTGATGCCGCTGCTGGTGATCTGCCAGATATGCTGCGGGCGCTCGGAGTCGCGCACCTCGACATCGTAGGCGAACGAATAGTGCACATCGCCCGACAGGACCACGTAATTACCCGGGGTGCGCGTATGGCGGAAGATATTGAGCATGCTGCTGGCCGCGCCGCGATGCGCCATCCAGTTCTCGGCGTCGACGGTCAAGGCCAGGCCGGCGAAGGTCGCGACCCTTTGCACCACCTCGATCAGCTTGACGCCGAACATGGGCGTCGGCGAGACGATGACGGCAGCCGTTTCGTCCAGCAGCTCGTGCTGCAGCTCGGTCAGCGATTCCCAATCCATCAGGCCCGAGGGATGGCCGGGGCGGCGCCGGTTGCGCCAGCGCCGGGTGCGGGTATCGAGCACGATGATCGTGGGCTTGGTGCGCACGACGAAATCCCACTGTCGGAACGACAGCAGCCGCCTGATCAGCGCGTCCTGCACCGGCGCATCCAGGCGGTCGTCGGCGGCGGCCGTGGCGGCCAGCCCCCCCAGTTCAACCAGCGCCGTCACGAACACATCCGGGCGGTTGCCCCAGCCCTGACACAGCATATAGGCGATCAGCGCATTGCCCACGATGCGGCGTGCGAACGGGTGCTCGTAGACCGTGGTTTCCCACTTGGCCGACAGGTTCCAGTCGTCGGTGATGTCGTGGTCATCGAAGATCATCAGGCTCTGCACGTGCGCCAGCAGGCGTGCAGCCTGCGGCAGGTCGCGGCGAAAGCCCGCCAGCGCCTTCGACTCGCGCCGCCAGCGCTCCGCATGCCTGGGTTTTAGCGCGGGCACCGGCGCATCCGCCACCAGCTGCCATGGCACGGGCGACCAGACCAGCAGGTACATGGCCATCACCTCGGCCAGGGTGACCAGGTGGTTGTGCGCATTGGCCGTCGTAAAGATCGGCTTCTCGCTGCCGCCGAAGAAGCGGTCGCGCAGCGCATCATTGGACCTGAACGCGGGCAGCAGCTCTTCGCGCCGGTAGTAGCTGGCCGGATGGCGGTACAGGGCCTCGCTGTCGGCCACCACCGCGCCAGTCAGGCATTCGGCATACAGGCCCAGGCGCCGGATCAGGGCGTGGATCGCCGCCAGCATCGGGCCCGCCACATCGTCGGCATACACCTGGTCGCCGCACAGCATGAGCATGGCGGGCCGCTCCTCGGCCTGCTCGAGGTGTTCGGCCAACAAGGCGTCGGCGCGCGCCAGGCCATCGCGCGCGGGATGGTGCGGCTTGCGGCAGGAGCCGTACAGGATATTGTCGCTGCGGCTGCGCAGCACCATGTTCGGCCGCGCCGCCCCGGCATGCAGCAGGTGCGGCGCCCAATGCGCGATGCCGGCCTCATTACCATCGTCGAGCGTGACGAGCAGGTCGTACTCAATGAGCGTGTCTTGCGGCAGCGGCTCGGGCAGCGCGACATCGATCAGGTGCACGCAGGCGTGGCGGCCGATGCGGATTACACGACAGTGGCGCGCATCCAGGGGCAGGCGCCGGGACGCGCCGGCCTTGGGTACCAGCACCAGGGTCAGGTCGAGCGCTGCGCTGCCGACCAGCCAGAGCACCAGGCGGCCCGGCTCGAGGCGGCGCAGGATTGGACCGGCAAGCACGGGCGGCAGGACATCGGTGACGGGAGTCTGGATCAATCGGGTGCACTTGCTGTTTCAATGAACGAAGCAGTGTAGCACCACGGACGACTCGGGCACCCGGACCGCGTGATCGATCCAGCGATTACGCGGCTGCTTTCAGCGCGTCATCCAACTCACCTGGATGGCAAGCCCGCTTTTTTTTCACGCAGCTCAGAACATCGAGTATCTGATCATACTGGACAGGTTTGAGCAGGAACCTGTCGAAGCCGGCGGTCCACGCATCTCGTGCGATGCCGTGATAGTAGTGGCCGGTCAGCGCAACAAGCAAGGCGTCTTTGGCGCCGGGCACCGCGCGGATTCGCTTGCCGAAATCGAGACCTGTCCCATCGTCCAGGAAGAGCTCAGTGAAAATCACGTCAGGTGGGCTTGCCTGTATCGAGGCAAGTGCTTCGTAGCAGTTTTTTGCAGTGTCGACCCGGCAACCAGTCAGCTCGAGCAAAGCCTTCAGGAGAAACCGCAAATCATCGTCAGGGTCTACCAGCATCAGCCGCAAACCGATTTTCGTGGACATAGTATTTGGACTCCGTAAGTTTTCATTCTTCGGAAGACAAAGCGACAGTCTTGGGCTGTCGTACTTTCACGCGACACTACTATTGCATATACGACAACCCCGATCTCTACCTATTAAGATGGATTGCGCGTTGACCAGTCCTGGGCATGTCATCCAACCCGGGGCCACAAACGCTGACTGTCGCCGGTGCTCAGCGGCATGTCCCCATCTGCGGTACCATGCCGGGCAAGCTCTCGCCCCCATCCCCCGATTCAAGGATTCACGTGTTCGCCGTACTCGCTCTCGACATGGGAGCCGCCATGAAAACCCTCGTGCTGACGCTCGACCTAGTCGGCACCTTCGTCTTCGCCCTCAGCGGCGCCACTGCCGGCGCCCGCCGCCGTCTCGACATCTTCGGCGTGCTGGTACTGTCCTTCGTCGCTGCCAACTCGGGCGGCATCGTCCGTGACGTCCTGATCGGCGCCACCCCGCCGGCGGCGATCAGCGACTGGCGCTACCTTGCCGTGTCGATCCTTGCCGGTCTGCTGATCTTCTTCTGGTATCCGCTCATCAACCGGCTGCGCAATGCGGTCGCGATCTTTGACGGCGCCGGTCTGGCCCTGTTCTGCGTGGCCGGCGCACAGAAGGCGCTGGTATTCGGACTGGAGCCCTGGGCGGCCGCCCTGCTCGGCATGCTGACCGGGATCGGCGGCGGCATCGCGCGCGACGTCCTGCTGAACGAAGTTCCCGCCGTATTCCGCTCGGACATCTATGCCGTCGCCGCCCTCGCGGGGGCCGCCATCGTGGTAGCCGGCGACGCCCTGCAACTGCCCACCACGGCCACCGCCTGCGCCGGCGCGGCCGTCTGCTTCGGGCTGCGCCTGGCCGCCATCCGCTATGGCTGGCACCTGCCCACCGCGCGCACGCCCGAGCACCTGGACGCCGCCGGCGACGACCAGAGCGGAAGAAACCAAGGACGCTAAGCCCTACTCCAGTGCGCGCCGGCGCGACTCCACGTCCACACACCCGATCGCGAACGCAGCGATCAGCAGGAAGCCCGCCAGCATCGCCAGCGCCAGCGTGAAGTGCGTCGCCATCACTGGCGCCACGATCGCCGGCGCGAACAGGCCGCCGAAACGTGCGACCGCACCGGCCATGCCCATGCCGCTGGCGCGCAGGTCGGTCGGGTAGACCTCGGGCGTGAAGGCATACAGCGCGCCCCAGGTGCCCAGCAGCGCAAAGCTCATCAGCAAGGTCGATCCCACCACCAGCCAGGTGGCATTCCCCAGGCTGTAGGCCATGCAGCCCACTGCGCTCAGCAGCAGGAAGCCGACCAGGGTCGGCTTGCGCCCCCAGCGCTCGACCCCGTAGGCCGACAGGGCGAAGCCCGGCAACTGCACCAGCGCCAGCACGATCAGGAACTCCTGGCCGCGCATGAAGCCGAAGCCCTCGGCACTCAGCTTCACGGGCAGGTAGACGAACACGCCGTAGTAGGCCACCGAGATCAGCATCCAGGCCACCAGCAGCGCGATGCTGCGCCGGCGCAACCGGCCGGCGAACAGCGACAGCAGCCCATGCCGCGGTGCGCTGTCCGGCTGCAGGGCCGGGATCGCGACCTGGCGGCCATTCGCCGCGGCCACCCGTTCCAGGACGGCGCGCGCCTGCTCGCCCTTGCCGCTGCGGTTCAGGTACATCGGCGACTCGGGCACGTACAGGCGCAACACCACGCCGATCAGGGCCGGCAGCCCGGTCACCAGGAAGATCACGCGCCAGGCATCGTCGCCCCAGCGCAGCGCCAGCAAGGCCAGTACCGCCAGCAGGATGGTGCCGACGGCCCAGAAGGATTCGAGCAGCACCAGCCAGCGCCCGCGGCGGTCGCTGGGCAGGAATTCGGCCATCATGGTGTAGTCGACCGGCAGGGTGCCGCCCACGCCGATGCCGGTCAGGAAACGCAGCGCCAGCAGCCAGGTCAAGTCCGGCGCGAAGGCGGAGGCCACCCCGAAGCAGGCGTCCAGCACAACTGCCGCCATCAGCACCGGCCGGCGCCCGATGCGGTCGGCCAGACGGCCGAAGACGAAGGCCCCGACCAGCATCCCGCTGAAGAAGAAGGTGCCGGTCTGGAGCGCCTGCGGCATGCCGACGCCGAAGGTCCTGGCGATGGAGGGCGCGCTGAAGCCGATCGACAGCACCTGCATGGCATCGGCCATCCAGACCAGGCCGAAGATGACGAACAGACGGTACTGGAACCTGCCGACGCCGGCCGCCTGGATGCCCTGTTCTACGGTCGCGCTCATGATGGACATCGGTGCTTCCTCCGTATTTCGCTCGGTATGAGGGCCAGTGTTCACCAGACAGCCGCAGCGGACGGTGCAATGGAAAACAGAGGCGCAAAAAAAGCCCGCCGAAGCGGGCTGATCTGAGCCGATACCCGGCTTACACACCGACCATCGAGACGGCCTTGGTGTTCAGGTAGGCTTCCAGCGCTTCCGGACCGCCTTCCGAACCGTAGCCGGAATCCTTGATGCCGCCGAAAGGCAGCTCGGCGCTCGGGGTGGCCGGCTGATTCAGCCACAGCATGCCGACTTCCATGCGGTTCATCAGCAGCTGGGCGTTCTTGATCGAACGGGTGAACGCGTAGCCGGCCAGGCCGTACGGCAGGCGATTGGCTTCGGCGATCGCCTCTTCCAGGCTGTCGAAACCGCGGATCGCCGCGACCGGACCGAAGGGCTCGTCATTGAAGACGCTGGCTTCCAGCGGCACGTCGGCCAGGATGGTCGGCGCGAAGAAGTTGCCGGCATCGCCGACGCGCTGGCCACCGAAGGCGACGGTGGCGCCCTTGGCCTGCGCATCCTCGACCACCTGCGCCATCGCCGTCAGGCGGCGCGCGTTGGCCAGGGGACCAAGGGTCGTGCCTTCCGCCAGGCCGTCGCCCAGCTTCAGCCCTTCGGCATGCTTGACGAAGGCGCGCGTGAATTCGTCCTTGATCGCGTTGTGCACCAGGAAGCGGGTCGGCGAGATGCAGACCTGGCCGGCATTGCGGAACTTGGCGGCGCCCGCGGCCTTGACTGCCAGCATCACGTCGGCGTCCTCGGCGATGATCACCGGCGCATGGCCTCCCAGTTCCATGGTGGCGCGCTTCATGTGGGCGCCGGCCAGGGCGGCCAGCTGCTTGCCGACCGGGGTCGAACCGGTGAAGGTGACCTTGCGGATGACCGGGTGTGGAATCAGGTAGGCGGAAATCTCGGCCGGGTCGCCGAACACCAGGCCGACCACGCCCGGCGGCACGCCGGCGTCGACGAAGCACTGGAACAGCGCCGCCGGCGAGGCCGGGGTCTCTTCGGGCGCCTTGCACAGGAAGGAGCAGCCGGTGGCCAGCGCCGCGGCCAGCTTGCGCACCACCTGGTTGATCGGGAAGTTCCAGGGCGTGAAGGCGGCGACCGGGCCGACCGGCTCCTTCAGCACCAGCTGCTGGGCCGCCGGATTGCGCGACGGGACGATGCGGCCGTAGACGCGCATGCCTTCGGCGGCGAACCAGTCGATGATTTCGGCGCCGGCCATGGCTTCCATCTTCGCTTCGGCCAGCGGCTTGCCCTGCTCCTGGGTCAGCAGGCGGGCGATGTCGCCGGCGCGCTCGCGCAGCAGGTTGGCGGCGCGGCGCATGGTGGCGGCGCGCTCGGCGGCGGTGACGGCGCGCCAGGTCTCGAAGCCCTTCTGGGCTGCGGCCAGGGCGCGGTCGAGGTCGGCGGTGGTGGCGTGGGCCACGGTGCCGATGGTCTGGCCGGTGGCCGGGTTCACAACCGGGATCGTCTTGCCGCCGGTCGCGTCCTGCCATTCGTTGGCGATGAGAAGTCGGGTGTCGGGATAGCTGGAAGTCGTCATGGGGCGTCGGTTCCTGTGTTGAATGAATCGTAAAGCGTGATGATAACCCGTGCGCGGGCAGCTTGCAGGGCACCGGCGCGCTTGCGCTTGCTGCCTGGAATCATCGATCCGCCCTAGCCCGGCCCGTCGCGGTCGCCGAAGCAGATCCCCAGTTCACGCGCCGTCCGCACCGTATCGCCATCGACCGGCACCCGCTTGCTGCGCCCGGCCACCTGCCCCAGCGGCACGCTGCCGATATCCTGGCCGCCGAGCGCCATCATCACGCCCGACTCCCCGCGTGCCAGCGCGCGCACCGCGGCTGCCCCGAAGCGCGCAGCCACTACGCGGTCGAAGGCGGACGGCGCCCCGCCGCGCAGCAGGTGGCCCAGCACCACGCTGCGGCACTCCTTGCCGGTGCGTTCGGCCAGCCTGGCCTCGACCCAGGCGCCGATGCCGCCCAGGCGCTCGGCATGGCCAGCGCCGGCGGCGGCCTGCACGGCGCGCTCGCGGCCGAGCGGCTGCGCCCCTTCGGCCGCCACCACGATCGTGTGGCCATGGCCGGCCGCATCGCGCCTGGCGACGGCATCGGCGACGACATCGACGTCGAAGGGAATTTCGGGGAGGAGGATCGCGTGGGCGCCGCCGGCCATGCCGGCATGCAGCGCGATCCAACCGGCGTAGCGTCCCATCACCTCGACCACCATGACGCGATGTTGGCTGTCCGCCGTGGTGTGCAGGCGGTCGATGCACTCGGTGGCGAAGCCGACCGCGGTATCGAAGCCGAAGGTCTGGAAGGTGCCGTCGAGGTCGTTGTCGATGGTCTTGGGCACGCCGATCACGCGCAGCCCCTTGCGGAACAAGGCCTCGGCGATCTCCATCGAACTGTCGCCGCCGACCATGACCAGGGCATCCAGGCCGCGCTGGCGGAACAGCTTGATCAGCTCATCGCTGCGGTCCTGTTCCGCAGGCCCGGGGCCGCCATGGCGGACCGGATAGCGCAGTGGATTGCCGCGGTTGGTGCTGCCGAGGATGGTGCCGCCCAGGTGAGCGATGCCGTGCACGCGCTCAGGCGTCAGGTGCAGGACCGGCTCGCCGCTGCAGGCGCCCGGTGCCAGCAGGCCGTTGAAGCCGTCGCGGATGCCGTGGCATTCCCAACCCTGCCCGGCGCCGGCGAGTACGACGGCGCGGATCACGGCGTTCAGGCCGGGGGCGTCGCCGCCGCCGGTGACGATGGCGATGCGTTGGATGTCGGTGTCCATGGGCCGCTCCTGTGCAGACTATAGCGCGAATACCGTGTGCGGCAAACCCGGCGTCTCGACCCTGAATGAGAACAGGCCGCCGGCCAGCGGCTGTTCCGCGCGCTGCGCCGAAGACAGGCCTTTCCACGCCGTGGTGACGTAGGCGGTGCGCAGGTCTTCGCCGCCAAAGGCGATCTTGGTGATGTTCGAGCAGGGAAAGCGCACACAGCCCGCCGGCTGCCCGGCCGCCGTAAAGCGTTCGATGCGGCCGCCGCCGAACAGGGCGATCCACAGCTGGCCCGCGCTGTCGACCGCCATGCCGTCCGGGCGGCTGCCTTCCGGCAGCTGGAGGAAGATCCGCTTGTTGGCCAGGCCACCGTCGGGGCGCAGGTCGAAGGCATACACGCGGCGCAGCGGCGTATCGGTGTGGTACAGGGTGCTGCCGTCGGGGCTGATGGCCGGACCGTTGGTGATGATGTAGCCGTCGTCGGCACGCGCCAGAATGCCGTCCCGGCCGAGCCGGTACAGGGCGCCGGTCGGCTCGGCCTGGGCATCGTCCATCGAGCCGAACCAGAGGTTGCCGCCGGCGTCCACGTAGCCGTCGTTGAAGCGGTTGCCCGGCAGCCCGTCCTCGATCTTGCGCAGTGGCGCGAAGGCGCCGCTCGCCTCGTCGAAGCGGTACAGGCCGTCCTCCATCGCGCACACCAGCCCGCCGCTTGAGGCGGGAACCACGAAACCGGGCTGGCCCGGCGCTTCCCAGGTGCTGCGCCCGCTGCCGTCCGCGGCGCAGCGGTGGATGCGGCGGCCTTTGATGTCGACGAAGTAGACCGAGCGCGTGGCAGCATGCCAGAGCGCGCCTTCGCCCAGGTGGGCGCCCGCATCCCAGATGCATTCGGGGTTCATGAGGATTCCGTTGTCGATAGCCATGTTCTCATTGTACGGTCGAACATGGCGACCGGCCGACTCAGTCGAGCGTCACCCCCATTAGCCCGATCACCACGTCATTTGCCAGGGTCCGCAATTCCAGGCTCTTCAGGGACTTGCTGCGGTCCAGCGTCATCTCGAGCACGGTGGCGGAACCGCCATCGATCTGCGCGCGCAGCTCCTGCGGCAGCGTTGCCGGATCCAGCACCCGCACCCGCGCCGTTTTCAGGTCCACCCGCACCGGCAGGCGCCCGCAATAAGGGAACTGGTAGTCGTCGATGAGGTAATCCTGCTCGATCGGCCACCAGCTGTCGGGATTGCGCAGGGCCAGCCGGGTGCGGCTGCCATCGGCGTAGCTGACGATCACCTCGCCGTTCTCGATCCGGCTCTGCATCGCGTTGCTCGAGCCTGCCATCAGCAGGAACATGCGCCCGGCCCTGCCCTGCAGCGGCACGGCGGCGCCCTTCGGATAGTTGTCCCACTGCGAGGTGAACAGGACGTTGGCCGCGCCCGCGGCCGCCGGAGTGGCGAAGCTCAGGCCGTTCGGCAGGCGCAGGCTGCCGCCCTGGGCGCGCAGGCCGGCATCGTCGATGACGGCCATGGCATTCACGTGCCCGGCCCAGGCGCCGATGCCTTGCGACGGCAGGGACAGGGACACGTAGGGCGAGCGCGGCGACAGGTATTTACCCGGCGTGAACAGCGCGCCGACGCGGTCGTTGAACCACGGGCCCAGGTCGACGTGGCGCGGCTTCACGGGCGCTCCCTTCAGCCAGGGCGCCGCTTCAGGCCCGCATGCCGCCGTGGCCCGCGGCGCAGGCGCCGCTTGCCACCAGCTGAAGGCTCCCTGACGCACACGCTGCAAGCCTCCCGCATCCGCCGGGCCGGCAAGCGCCGCCTCGTCACCGATCGGCTGCCCGCGCCAGCGGATCACGAGCTCGATCTTGCGGCCGAAGGGCAGCTCGACGCGCAGGCGCGGTGCGAAGGCTTCGTCGGTGCCCGCCTTCCAGCGCACCGGCTTGCCGTCGGCCAGCACCTCCGCCACCCCGTCGCTGGCGGCGGGCAGCTCGAGCACCAGGCGCTGGAAGGTGCTTGCGGGCTGCTCGACCGTCCAGCGCTCGATCCCGCCTTCGCGCCGGAACGCCAGCGTCACCCCCGGGTGCTTCAGGCGCGCATGCGCCCAGTCGCGCGGGAAGCCGGGACGCAGCAGCAGGGTTCCCGCCAGGGCGTCCGGCCGCACGCCGAACAGCCCTTCCACCAGGGTGCGCGCCATCACCCCCGAGCCGTCGGCGAAGTCGCGCTGGGCTTCCCGGCGGTAGACGTCGAGGTAATTCATGCTGCCGATGTTCCCCGGCGAGATGCCCATGTACAGGCTGGCCAGCAGCGCGCCCTTGGCCAGTTCGAAGGCGCTCTCATTGTGGCCCGCCTGCCAGGAAGCGAGGGCCGTATGCAGCACTTCGCCCATCACCACATTGTTGATGGACCAGGAGTACGGCATCCAGTCGGTGGTCGGCAACACCCGGTACCGACGGTCGGCCGGCACGCCCGGTCCCTCGATCGGGATCGCCCGGCGCCCGCGTTCGACGTCGAGCGCCATGCGTGCGGCGTCCAGGCGGCCGGGTACTTGCGAGTCGACCGCGTGGTAGTAGCTCCACAGGCCGTAGCTCGGGTGCAGGGCCTGCTTCCCCAGCAGGTCGCGGTATTCGCCGAAGGCGCCGCGCTCCGGCATCCACAGGTAGCTGCGCATGGCGCGCCGGATGCGGTCGGCCTCGAGCCGGTAGGGTGCCGGATCCTTCCCGAGCAGCGCCGCGATGCGCGCCGCCATCCCGTTGTGCCAGGCGTTGTAGGCCGAGGTGTGGGTGGCGCCGCCGCCGTTGTAGTACAGGTCGTCGCTGGCCCAGATCGCGGCATAGCCTTCGTACAGCGGCAGCCTGTCCGGACCGACTTCGCGCCGGAACAGGCGCCGCTCCCAGGCCAGGTGGCGCTCCAGCACCGGCCACACGGCTTTCGCGTAGGCGAGGTCGCCGGTCCATAACAGGTGGCGCAGCATCACGTCGATGAAGCCGATGTTCATGTCGTAGTGCGACTTGCTCATGTCGCCATTGCTGTGCAGCCCGGCCTCGTTGCGGGCCAGGTTCGTCGCCAGGTCGGCGGACGGCAGGCGGGCCGGCACCGGTGTGGTGTTCTGGCGTGCCGTCCAGACGTCGAGGTTGCGGCGTGCGCGCCCGTGCCAGCCCAGCGCGTCGAGCGCATACGGCCCGCGCCAGCCCAGCAGCTTGGTGCGCCAGGCGATCGCGCCATGCATGATGGCGCCCTGCTCCTCGTCCCAGACCGCATCGGCGGCGACGTTGAGCGCGCCCATGGCGGCATTCAGGTAGGGGTCGGGCGTGTCGATGCGCACCTGCCCGCGCAAAGCGGCGTAGTGGCCCAGGGCCTCGTCGAAGCGCTGCGCGAGTTCGGCCGGCTGGAAGGCGGGTGCGCGTGCGCTGCCGGATGCCGGGCGGGCGTCCAGGGTGCTGCCGGCCTCGCGGTACACGGCCAGTTCCGCTGCCCTTCTGCTGCTGGTGACCTGGAAGGCCAGGTCGACGGTCCGGTCATTCAGCGGCAGGCGCCCCACCGCGAGCTGGCCCGCGCCGCCGGCATCGGCTGCCAGCAGGCCCGCCAGGTCGTCCCAGCGAGCGGCATCGGCGCGGCCCAGGTTCAAGGCTTGCGCCACGGTGCCCGTGATGACCGCCCGCTCGTTCGCGACCCTGAAAGCCTGCGCCTGAAGATCGACGCTGCTGCCGCGCGCATGGGCCGGCGCGAACTGGAAATACTGGCTGATCGGCACCGACTCGGTCCCGATGTCGCCGCCGCGGCGTCCCTGGGCCCCATTGCCGGGGGCGAAGGCCACTACCAGCTCGCTCGCCGCCGGCAGCCCCACGCCGCGCACCTGGAGTCCGAGTCCCTCGACTGCCGCATAAGCCACCGCGGCCAGGTGAATGCGGCCGCCCTCGAACAGCGGGTCGGCGATCTCGTAGTGCAGCTCGCCCGGACGGTAGCGCGTGAGGATGCTGCGCGCCTGGTGCAGCCACAGGACGCCGGCCCGGGTCTTCAGGCCGAGCCGGACGTTGCCGCCGCGCCCGGGCAGGTACAGCGAGAACTCCGGACGGTCGCCGCCATCGACGCGAAAGCCGGTATTCCCTCCGTAGAGGGGCCGGTTGAAGAACTCGCCGCCGTTCTCGATCACGAAGTCCTCGCCCTCGGGACGATAGCGCAGCGGCCGCGCCACCTCCCCGGCCAGGTTCGGGCGCGCCACGTCGACGCCCGGTTTGTAGCTCTCGGCGCCGGCAGCCGCTGGCGGTAATCCGGGCGCCAGCAGCGCAACGGCGATCAGGTGAGACAGGTGGCGCTGACGCATATCCTTGTTCCTCAAGCGTTGTTGTGCCGGGTAATATAGATAAGACCCGCTCGCTGGGCGCGCCAAACGGGGAAATTCTCAGCTGCTTGAGTGAGTGAAAAATAATGCGCCGAATCTTGAGGAAAAATTTTTCGTGCTCGTCTTACCAAAGGGGGAAGCACGAACGGGCGAGGTATGGACACTGAAGTAGTTGACTGGCTGACAATTAATTTTCTGCCGCACGAGGCGGAATTGCGCAGGATGCTGCGCCGTGTCTGCAGCGGCCCGGCCGAAATCGACGACGTCGTGCAGGAGACCTGTTACCGGATCCTGTCGATGGCCAGCCTGGACGGGATACGCGATCCCAAGCCCTTTGTCTTCCGCACGGCCAAGAACCTGGTCCTCGACCGCATCAAGCGCGACGCGGTGGTCCGGATCGAAACCATGGCCAACCTCGAAGACCTGGACATCGCGGATGCGGCGCCCTCGCCCGAGCGCGTGGTCTTCGCGCGCTCCGAACTGAAATGGGTGATCGGCCTCGTATCCCAGCTGCCCGACCGCTGCAAGGCAGTGTTCCGGGCGCGCAGGATCCACGGCCTGTCGCAGCAGGAAACCGCGCAAAGCCTGGGCCTGACCGACGGCGTCGTCGAACACGAAATGATGAAAGGGATGCGCTTGATGTCGGAGATGATTGCCAGGCATGGCATGAACCAGGAAACCGGCGCCACCCCATCCACCGCAAGAAAACGCATAAGCAAGAAAAACAATGTCAACGATCGATAACGAAGCCTTCGAGTGGGTGGCGCGAAAGTACGCGCGCGGTTTGAGCGCCCCCGAGAGCGCCCAGTTCGACGCATGGTACGCCGCCGACCTGCGGCACCAGGGTGCCTATGCGCGCGCCATGGCGATCTACAATGCGATCAATCTGGCGACCGCCCCGCAATCGCTGTCGCCCGAACTCTCCATGCGGCGCGAACGGCGCAGCACGCGGCGCGGATGGTTCAAATACGGCGCCATGGCGGCCTGCCTGCTGGCCGCGGTGGGCACGGCGAGCCTGACGGCCCTGCGCGACGAGCAGGTCCTGACCACGGCCAAGGGCGAGTTCCGCAAGGTGCCCCTGCAGGACAAGTCGATCGCCACGATCAACAGCGGCAGCCAGATCGAAGTCGCCTTCACCGAGAAGCAGCGTACCGTCAACCTGCGCAAGGGCGAAGCCTGGTTCGAAGTGGCCAAGGATAAAGCCAAGCCTTTCGTGGTCGAAGCCGGCGACGCGCGCATCCGCGCGGTCGGCACCGCCTTCTCGGTGCGGCGTTTCACGAACGGCACCGAGGTGCTGGTCACCGAAGGCAAGGTCGAGGTTTGGGGCCAGGGACGTTCCGCCCAGCGGCGCCTGCTGCTCGAGGGCGACCGCGCCTTCCTGGCGCAGGACGCGGGCGCGATCAGCGTCAGCCGCCAGCCTGTCGAAGTCAACCGCAAACTGGCATGGAGAGAAGGCAAAGTGATCCTCAAGAACCAAACCCTGGACGACGCGGTGGCGGACTTCAACCGCTACAGCCCGAAGACGATCGTCATCGTCGACGCGGCGCTCCGGGAAAAGCGCCTGTTCGGCCAGTACAAGCTGGACGCGCCCGAATTGTTCGCCCGGGACGTCAGCACGGTGCTGGACGTGCCGGTCAACATTACCGCGGACACGATCTTCATCGGCCGCAAGGAAGTCGACGTCCCGGACGGAAGCTGAGTCCCATGCACGACCAGGGATCCGGACCCGCTCTCCACGAGCCTGTCCGGATTTTTTTTGGCGTTTCAGTCAGCTTGCTGAGTATTTCCACGACCGGACGCCGTCACTTGATTTTTCAGGGAGGATGCCGGTTCAGTCATATTTTTGAGTGATTGGTCAAACAAGGACCGCAGCATGAGGAAGACGCCTTCGCCGGCAGTCTTTACATACACGGAGCAGCATAGTTCCGACATAAACAGATTAAGGAGACGTGCATGAACCCCATGCACCCATACGCCAGCGCGGCCGGCATCATCCTGGCCGTCAGCATGGCTGCGCACGCGGGCACTTCGGTAGCCCAGGAATTGCCGCGGCCCTTCAATATTCCTGCAGGCCCTGCGACGGACTCGATTCCCGAGTTCGCGCGCCAGGCCGGCATCAACATATTGACGTCGGCGGACATCCTGGATGGCGTGAACACCGAGGAACTCAGTGGGAGCTTCGCCATCTCCGAGGCGGTAGATCGACTTCTCGCCTGCACTAATCTGGTCGGACGGGTCAGCTCCGGCGGCACCGTGGTGATCCTGGCGCGACCGCCAGGCTCACCCGGGAAAACCAATGACTCGAAAATATCGGACGATACGATGACCAAAAATACCCTCCCTGGCCGGCGCAAGGCGACTTGCGTCGCCGTCTCGGCTGCCGTGCTCATGATGGGCGCACCGCTGGCGAATGCGCAGGAGCAAGCGGCCGGTGCGCCGGTGCAGATCCCGGAGACGAAGGCCCAGCCATCCGGACAGGCGGCGACGGCCTCGACCCAGAAAGCCGACGACGGCGTGCAGCAAGTGAAGGTGGTCGCCACCCGCGCATCGCAGCAGTCGAGCATCGACCGCAAGAAGAATGCCGCCACCGCGATCGATTCGATCGTCGCCGAGGATGTCGGCAGCCTGCCGGACCGCAATGTGGGCGAGGCGATCTCGCGCATCGCCGGCATTGCACTCGACCGCGGCGACTTCGGCGAGGGCGTCACCGTCTCCGTGCGCGGCAACGGCCCGGACCTGACCCGCGTCGAACTGGACGGCCAGGCCGTGCAGTCCGCGGGCGGCAGCGACATGGCCGGCGGCGGCGACGGCCGTGCCGTCGAATTCCGCCAGCTGTCGGCGGACCTGATCAAGAGCGTCGACGTGGTGAAGGGGTCGACCGCCGACATGACCGAGGGTTCGCTGGGCGGCGGAATCCAGATCAAGACCCGTACCGGGCTCGATTTCAAGAAGCCCTTCGCTTCCCTGCGCGTAGCCGGCAGCCAGAACAGCCTGAACAAGAAGTGGCAGCCGGACGCCAACCTGATCCTGGCGAACAAGTACATGAAGGGGCGCCTGGGCCTGCTGCTGAATGCGTCCACCACCACGCTGGACAACGAAGGCCACAAGACCGAGGTGTCGGGCGGCGGCAACAATGGCTGGCAGGGTTACTACCGCCTGTACGACTTCGACAACTCGCCGGAGAAGACCTTCAGCTTCCAGCCGGGCACCGTCAACACGGCCGATGCCACCAGCACCACACCGCTGGCGCGCTCCGCATTGATCGGAGGCGGCTTCTTCGACGCGGCCACGCCGCTGGAACTGGTCACCCGTTCGGCCGGTGCAAAGAGCAAGGACGAATGCCGCGCGATCTTCGCGCCGATTCCGGCGGCCCAGCTGAACCAGATTTCGTCGTCGGCGCGTACCGGCGCGCAGAACCAGCGCACCAATGAGCTGAACACCTGCCTGAACCAGTGGAACGACTACAGCCCGTCCGGGCCCCGCTACGTGGTGCGGCGCGAGATCGACCGCCGCAAGAACCTCGACCTGCGCGCCGACTTCAAGGTGACCGACGAACTGACGGTCTACTCGAAAGGCAGCTACAACAAGCGCCACAACGACATCAATACCCTGGCCTACTCGCTGGGGAATTTCTCCGTGCAGAACGGCGTAGCCAACGTGCAGCCCGGTTCCGCCGTGGTCGACGCCAACCACCACCTGCTGTCCTACACCTTCAACAACACCAACAGCAATGGCGTGGCCAAGACCAACCAGAGCCACGGCATCGGCGAGACCACTGCCCGCTACCTGCAACTGGGCGGCAACTTCAAGCGCGGCGGCTTCAACGTCGACTTCTTCGTGGGCGATGCCCAGTCCGATTTCAGGAAGGGCGTCAAGGATCTGACGCTGAACGACTACTACGGCACCGGTTCGATGAGCGTTATGCCGAACGGCCTGTGGACCTACAGCTTCCCGAACGTCAATCCGATCACCGCCGCAGATTCCTCGCGCTTCGCCGCGCTGTTCCCGCGCGGCGCCAGCGGCGCCGTGGTGCCGTCGGTGTACACGACCAACTCCGCACCCGCCTACACGGCCGCCCAGCAGAATGCCGGCACCTCGTCGCCGAACCTGACCTGGGTGCCGACCGAGTTCCACACTTCCGAGCGCACCGCCAAGGTGGACGCGACCTGGAACACGCCGGACGCCATCCCCTTCTTCAAGCGCTTCAAGGGCGGCTACAACATGCGCGACACGCGCAACGACAACTGGAACCTGAACAACGGCGGCTACAACCTGCGCGACCCGCAAGGGACCTTCGGCACGGCGAGTTTCGTGGCGCCGATCGTGATGCCCTCGCCGACCCTGCGCAGCACCATGTATGGCTGCGCCGATACGCCGGGCTCACTGGCACCTGGCGGCAACAAGTGCGTGTATGGCTGGATCCCGAAGGGCGACATCCGCCAGTCGCTGGACGGCGCGATGGTCTACACGATCCCCCAGTTCGTCGACATGCTCAACCAGGTCATGACCCTGAAAGCCACGCCGACCCAGTTCTTCCACGGCGCCAAAGACCGTCCCGCCGGCCTGATCGACAACTGGACCCAGATCGACGTGGAAAAACTGTTCGCCATCTCCCAGGTCGGCAACACCAACTTCGATTGCGTGAAATTCTGCACGGCCAACGACGGCAAGGTCTACGCACAGCCGGCCAACCACCTGAAAGAGCGCACCGACGCCTTCTACCTGATGGGCGACTTCGGCCTCGACCACCTGCCGTTCACCAACCGTTCGCTGCCCTTCGGCCTGGAACTCGAGGGCAATGTGGGCGTCCGCTACGTGCGCACCAAGGTGCACGGCACCGGCATGATGAGCTTCACGGCCATCACCAAGACGCCCAGCTTCGACCCGAACTTCCCGGACGCGGTGGGCGGCACGAGCAGGATGAAGGTCCAGCAAGCCACGGCCATCAGTGCGAAGACGGACGATATCCTGCCGAGCCTGAACCTGGCGACCTGGCTGGTGCCGGACAAGCTGGTGTTGCGCTACAGCGCCGCCAAGACGGTGGCCCGGCCGCCGGTGTCGCGTCTGCTGGCGTCGGGTTCGTGCACCTATGACCAGGTGGCGGCCGAGCTGGGCGAAGATGGTCAATCGTGCTCGGGCACGGTCGGCAATCCGGAACTGGCCGCGCAGAAGAACTTCAACCAGAACCTGTCGATCGAGTGGTATCCGAACCGCGACACGATGCTGACGGCGACCGGCTTCCGCCAGGACGGCAAGATCGGCGGCGCGATCGCCCAAGGTGTGTCGCAGTCGCCGCTGTTCGCCAACTCGGACATGGTCAATCCTGCTACCGGTGAAACGCTGTCCAATGAGTTGTTCGACTACTCGACCTGGATGAACGGCGCCACGACCGGCCGCCGCGGCGTCGAGTTCAGCGGCAAGACGGCGTTCACCTTCCTGCCCTGGCTGCTCCGCTACACCGGTTTCGACGCCAACTTCTCCAGGATGCATTCGTCCACCTCGAAGGCGAACATCGTCGACCTGCTGACCGGCCAGCCGCTGCCGCCGCAGAACGAACCGGAGTACACCTACAACGCGGCCCTGTGGTACGACGACGGCAGGCTGTCGGCCCGTATCGCCCTGCAGGCCGTGGGCTCGTACTTCAACTGCATCGCGGCCTGCGGCAAGACCACCAGCATGTACAACTACCCGAACGTGGGCGGCGGCCGTACCAACACCACCTACAACCCGGGTTCGCCGAACTTCACGGACGCCACCCGCTTCATCGACGCCAAGATCTCGTACAAGTACTCGCCGATGATCGAGGTGTTCGTCGAAGGGCGCAATCTCGGCAACGCGACCGTCTCGCATAGCCAGGGCCCGTACGCGCCGTTCGCCGACGGCACGCCGAACATCCTGGACTTTGCGTATTCGGGACGCCGAATCATGTTCGGCGTGAACTTCCGTACCATGTAAGCGCCGGCAAGTAAAAACCGCCATGCCCGCTTCAGCGGGGATGGCGGTTTTTTTCATTGTAGGGTGGGCGGCTACACCCTGGAATGGGAATATACGCGGCTTGAACGCCGCCCGCGCGTTCAACTCCCTCTAGCGCAGATGGGACGGCTGTTCACAGTCTGTTTGAACGCGCGGACGGCACCGGCGCTGCTAGCTGATCGCATCGCCGGGTGGAGCCGTCCACCCTACGGGTCAGAGCGAGGGCAGGATGCCTTCGCTGCGGACCTTCCAGCCGGTTTTCGGGAAGCCGCGCGCCGCCCCCTTTTGCCCTTCCCACCCACCCGCCATCAGCGCGACCGCCAGCAGCAGGCCGCCGTTCGAAGGGAAATAGGTCTCGGCCGCACGCTGGTAGCCGGGGCCGTCGGGGCCGGCGCCTTGCTGGGCGCCCGCGCCAGTGGCGGTCGGGACGAAGTGGGCGGCATGGGCGTCCAGGTGCACGCGCGGTGTCATGCCGGTCTTGCCGAACTGGTTGTTCCTGGCATCGAAGAACAGCCAGTCCACCGCTTCCTCCGCTGCCCCCAGGCGCGCGGCGGTCATGGCCGCCATCGGGTAGTCCCAGCCCCAGGTCTGGCGCAGGTCCCAGTCGCGCTTCATGCGGTCGAGGGTGCGGCGCATGGTGGCGCGGTCGACGTCGCGGCCGGGCAGCCAGCCGAGCGGCATCAGGAAGGACATGTGGTCGCGGTTCTGGCAGCTGTCCTCGATCGCGTTGGCACGGCAGCTGGCGGCCGCCTTGTCCCAGAAATCCGGCACCGAGCGCACCGGCAGGTACAAGCCATCCTTCTGCGGCAGGTCCGGCCATTGCGCGAGTACGGCGTCCCAGTCGGCGCGGCGGCCCTTGCCCTCACGTTCGCGCCAGGCCTGGGCCGTCTCGATGCCCCAGCGGTAGTAGGCGACCTCGAACGCGGGATCGAAAGTACTCAGGGGCGCGAAATTCTCCTGGACCGGAATGATCGGCGGGCCGAGGCGCATCTTGCCGCTGGCCTCGTCGAAGCGCGGGAAGGAGGCCAGCAGCTCGGCGGTTTCTTCGACCAGTTCGCCGTAGGCCTGGAGGACGCGCTGGTTGCCACCCGCCCGGTACAGCAGCTCGCTCATGTAGATCGGATGCGGCTGCTGCCACATGATGAAGGGCGAGACCTTGGACGGGCTGTCGACGCCGTCCGGCCCGATCATCTTGGGCCACCAGGCGCCCTTGATCCCCTGCTCCGCCGCCCGTGCCTTCGCCTTCGGGAGGAAGCCGACGTACCAGCCGAGGCTGCGCTCGAGCAGTTGGGGACGACCCCAGAGGGCGAAGTGGGCCGCATGCCAGGGGTGCATCTCGAGGTGCGACTTGCCGTTCCAGCTGTTCGAGAACAGGCCCTCTTCCTGCGGCGCGAAGCTGCCGGCGGCGTTGACCGCCATCAGGTACTGCGACAGGATGACCCGGCGCTCCAGCTCCGGCGCGCGCGGGTCGGTCGAGCCGGAGAAGTCGACCATCCCGCCCTTGCTCCAGTAGTCGCGCCAGTGACGGGCCGTAAGCGACGCCCCGCTCGCAGGGCTCGGCAGCGGTGCACCCGCCTGCGGCGAGAACTGCAGCATGACGTTCAGCGTGCCGGCCTTGGTAGTTACCCGGTAGGCATGCGCGTCCGCCTGTTCGATGTTCGCGCCGGGCGCGCCAATGGCGGCGTGCACGGTCGTGCCGTCGATCTGGCGCTTCAGCCGCAGTTCCCCGCGCTTGCGCGACAGTTCGGCCGTGCTGTGCGCGCCGGGATTGCTCCAGTCCGAAGGGTCGGGATTCAGGGTTTTCGACACGCCCGGGAAGCGCACGGCGACAGCCAGGCGGCCCTGCGCCAGCAGCCTGGAACTGAGCTCGACCATGATGGTATCCTGGTCCGGCAGCACGCGCGTGATCACCTCTACCGGTTCGCCGTCGTAGACGAAGCGGCTGCTCAGGGTGCCGGTCCAGAGGTCGAGCGTCTGGCGGGTGTCGCGGACGTCCTCGAAACGCGCGGGCGTGCCGTCCCTGGCGCGCAGGTCGAGCGCCAGGCGGCCGAGGGAAAAGCGGTGGGGATTCTCGCGGATCCAGGCCACCGCGGGCTTCTTCGCCGCGTCGGCCCAGTCCTGGATGTAGCCGTAGCGGCGGGTATGGCCGCCCACCGCGATCTCGACCTGGGTGTCGCGCACCGTATGGCCATCGGGATTCGGGAAGCTGTGCCAGGCCCACTGCGCCTCGGTAAGGAGCGGTGCGATCTTGCTGTACGGTTCCGTGAACGTCTGCAGGCCGGTGATGTCGGCCGTGAAGCCGATGTTTCCGTTACCCAGCATGAGCGGTGCGTGCGGATCAATCCTGTTCAGCTGCGGGTTGTGGCGCGTGACCAGCGCCTTGCGGTCGATGCGGCCGGCCACGGATGCCGTGCCGGCGGCGGCGAGACCGGCCTGCGGCAAGGCCAGCGCCAGGCCGCCTGCGGCGCTGCCGAGCATCATCCGGCGGCGGGAAATGCGATGTAAACCCATGTCGGCCTTCCTTCCTTTTCGCGTATTTTGACGGGCAATTCAATCATGGGACAGCCGGACAGGTGAAGGTTTATCGGCCGCCGCCGCGGATTTAATCATCTGTTTGCGCATTTGCTTTTTTTCGCGCTTTTTTATGAGGAAAGCGCGCCGCCGGCAGTCTTATTCGGGAGGGGGAGCACGCAATCCCCACCATAACCAGATAACGGAGACAAGATGATGATTTCCAGAGGGATGGCCCTGATCGGCGCCGTATGTTTCGCGCTCGCCGCACCGGCCGACAGCGCCGTCATCGGCACCAATACCCCCGCGCTCGACGTGAGCATCGCGCGCCTGGCCGAACTGCCGGCCGCGCAGCGCGCGCTGTGGGCCGACTACATCGCACGCTCGCAGAAGCAGCACCAGTTCGACCGCGACACCCTGGCCGCCGAACTCAAGCCCGGCGAGACCGCGCCACCCGCTCCGGTGGCAGGCAGCGGCAAGATGCCGCTCGACAAACCGGCTGCCTGGTACGGCACGCCCGAGGCCCGCGCCATCGCCGATACCATCGTCAGCTTCCAGACCCCGTCCGGCGGCTGGAGCAAGAACCAGGACCGCACGAAGCCGCCACGCCTGCGCGGCCAGCACTATGCCAACAATGCCGAGACCATGGTGGTCGATCCCACCAATTTCGACGTCCCCAGGGACCGCTTCTGGACTTTCGTGGGCTCCCTCGACAACGGCGCGACCACCACCGAGATGCGCTTCCTCGGCCGCGTCCAGGCCCAGCTGCCCGGCAAGGAGGGCGAGCCTTACCGCGCCAGCATCGCCAAGGGCATCCGCTACCTCTTGATGGCGCAATACCCGAATGGCGGCTGGCCGCAGAACTACCCGCTCGAAGGCGGCTTCCACGACGGCATCACCTTCAACGACAACGCCGTGGCCGAAGCGGCCATGATCCTCGAGGACATCGCCGAAGGCCATGCGGACTTCGCCTTCGTGCCCAAGGACCTGCGCCAGCAGGCCGGCACCGCCAGCGCCCGCGCGGTCAAGCCCATCCTCGACGCCCAGGTCGTCGTCAATGGCAAAAAGACCGTGTGGCCGCAGCAGGCCGACGCCCTGACCCTGCAGCCGATCTCGGCGCGCAACTACGAGATGCGCTCGCTGGCCAGCGCCGAGAGCGCGGAAGTGTTGATGTTCCTGATGCGCCAGCCGGAGCAGACCCCGGAAATCCGCGCCGCCATCGAGGCCGGCATCGCCTGGCTCAAAGCCCACGCGATCTACGACAAGGCCTTCACCAAGGTCAATGAGGAAGAAGGCCGCAAGCTGGTCGACCGGCCGGGCGCGGGCCCGATCTGGTCGCGCAACTACGACATCCAGACCGGCAAGCCGATCTTCGGCGACCGCGACAAGTCGATCCACGACGACGTCAACTTCATCTCGAAGGGGCGCCGCAACGGCTATTCCTGGTATTCCAACGCACCACAGAAGGCGCTCAACGCCTATGTGGAGTATTCCCGCAAGGCTGGAACCCAGCAATGACTTTGCCCGTCCTACGCAACATCGCCCTGCTCGGGGCGCTCGCGACCCTGTCCGCCACGGCCGCCGAGGCGCCGGCCGGTCCGCACACCCAGGTGGCGGGCATCGAGGCCAGCTGGCTCACCCCGCCGGCCCGGCCGAACCTGGACTTTGCCGCCGACGGGCTGCCGGCGCGTGCCGCCGTGCTGCCGGCACTCGACTACGTCGCCGCCGCGCAGATTGCCGACATGAGCCGGCGCCCGATCCAGATGGCCACCGGCTCGAACCTGTCCGAGATCTCGTCCAACTGGGTGGCGGCGACCTTCTACGTCGGCGCCGCCCGGCTGGCGCGGGTGACGCAGAACCGCGACGTACTGCGCTTCCTCACCGCCACCGCCGAGCACTACAACTATTCCCTGCGCGGCGCGCGGGCCGAGCGCACGCTGTTGAACGCCGACGAAGTGGCGATCGGCGACCTCTACCAGGAACTCTACGCCAGGCGCGGCCAGCGCGGGGCGATCATGCCGCTGCAGCAGCGCCTCGACTTCATGCTGCCGCACCTGGAGCGTGAACAGGACACCGCGAGCCTGGTCTGGTGGTGGTGCGACGCGCTCTTCATGGCCCCGCCCGTGCTCGCCCGCCACACCAGCCTCACCGGCGATCCGCGCTACCTGCGGGCCATGGACCGGGAATGGCGGCGCACCGCCGCCCGCCTGTGGGTCGAGCAGGACCGCCTGTTCCTGCGCGACGAACGCTTCAAGGACAAGGACCACCTGGGCGCCGGCGGCAAGCCGGTCTACTGGGCGCGCGGCAATGGCTGGGTGATGGGCGGCCTGGCGCGCACGCTGGAATCCATGCCCGCCAGCTTCGAGGGCCGAGCCTTTTATACGGACATCTTCCGCAAGATGGCCAGCCGCGTGATCGAGCTGCAGCAGCACGATGGGCTGTGGCGCAGCGACCTGAACGACCCGAAAAACTTCCCGGAAGCAGAAACCTCGGGCTCGGGCTTCTTCGTCTACGCACTGGCCTGGGGCATCAACCATGGCCTGCTGGACCGCGCGACCTATCTGCCGGCCGTCACGCGCGGCTGGGCGGCGCTGAACCGCCACATCCTGCCGAACGGCTTGGTCGGCGCGGCCCAGAAGACCGGCGATCGTCCGGTGCCGACCCGGCCCGACGATGTCGGCCCCTATGCTACCGGCGCCTACCTGCTGGCCGGCCTGGAAGTGATGGACCTGCACGGGCCGGTGCAGGCCCTGCCGGAACCCGCGATCGCCCGCGACGACGATGCCACCATCCTCGCCACCACGCCGCAGCCGCCGCCACCGAAGACCGTGGTCGGCGAGGCCGAGAAGGCGCGCCGCGAACAGGAAATGCGCGCGACCCGGGCACTGGCCTACGATCCGGCCCAGCTCAACACCCCTGCAAGGAACAAGCAATGACGCAGAAGACTTCCCGCCGTACGGTACTGAAGGGGCTGTGGAGCGCCTCCGCCCTGCTCCCGCTGGCCATGTCGCAAGCCCAGGCGCAGGGCGCCGCCCCGGTCCACACCGGCCCGATTCCGAAAGACTGGATCGATCCGAAGACCGGCCGCCGCATCATCCGGGTGTCCGAGGAAGCCGGGTCGGGCGTGCTGTATTTCTACCGCCACGCGTATACCCCCGAGGGCGACCTGATGGTCATCAAGTCGCCCTCGGGCATCATGGGCGTGCGCCTGAAGGACTGGAAGACCGAGCTGCTGGTGCCGGGCAAGCAGAACGACCTGCTGTTCATGATGCGGACCACGCGCGAAGCGGTCTACTCCGTCACCGACCCGGGCCAGGGCGAAGCCGCCGACCGCCCGAAAACCATCTACGCCGTCAACGTCGATACGAAGAAAGTGCGCAAGCTGGCGCGCATCGCCGCCGGCGGGGTCACTGCCTCGAATGCCGACGACAGCCTGCTGCTGGGCCAGGTCGCCTACGGCGCCAAGCCGCTCCAGCCCAAGGACCCCGCCAGCCTCGCCAAGTTCGGCAACACCGAGTATGCGGCCCTCGGCCCGGACGGCAAGCCGCTCAACTTCGCCAAGGCCAAGGGCGTGCGCATGCTGGAGCGCTGGGCCGCGCGCGTCCCGGCCGAGCTGTTCACGATCGACCTCCGGACCGGCGCACGCAAGGTGCTCTACAAGACCGAGGAATGGATCGGCCACGCCCAGTTCTCTCCGACCGATCCGAACCTGATCCGCTTTTGCATGGAAGGGCCCTGGCACCGCGTCGACCGCATCAAGCTGATCCAGGCCGACGGCAGCGGTCTGCGCAGCGTGCATACCCGGACCATGAATTTCGAGATCTGGGGCCACGAGTTCTTCAGCCATGACGGAAAATGGCTGTGGTACGACCTGCAGACCCCGCGCGGCCAGGTCTATTGGGTGGCCGGACTGGAACTGGCCACCGGCCGGCGCGTCTGGAAGCGCCTCGAGGCGAACGAATGGGGTGTCCACTTCAACATCGCCCCGGACAACAAGACTTTCGCCAGCGACGGCGGCGACGCCGACATGGTGGCCCATGCGCCGGACGGCAAGTGGATCTCGCTGCTGCAGGCGGAAACCATCGTCGACGCCGACGTGGCGTCCTACGACGACAGCTTGACCACGATTGAAAAATTCAAGTCGACCCGGCTGGTCGACCTGTCGGCCCACGATTACCGGCTCGAGCCGAACCTGCGCTTCACGCCGGACGGCAAGTGGCTGATGTTCGCGTCCAATATGCACGGTGCCCAGCACGTGTATGCGGTCGACGCCGGCCTGCCCCGAAGCTGACGAACTGCGCCGAAGCGCGGTCTCCTTTGTGCGCCCCGCGGGGCGCACTTTTTTTGGAACAGCTCAGGCGCGCCAGCGCAGCTGCAGGTTGACGGCGTCTTCCGACTCCGGCACGAAGCCCAGTGCTGCGTACAGCCGGCGGGCGCCGGCCCTGTCCCTGCGCACCGCCAGTGTCAGGTCGCGCCCTTGCTGCGCTGCCTGGCGCTGGAGGCGGCGCAGCGCCTCGCCCGCCACCCCGCGCCCACGCATCGCGGGCAGGACGGCGATATCGACCACCCGCAGGGCGCCGGCCACGCTGGCCGTCACCAGGCGGCCGGCCGCGATGCCGTCGAGTTCCAACACCTGATAGAGGGCGTCGGGATAGCTGTCGCGGTAAGCGGCCACCTGCGCCTGCTGCTGCATGGCGATGATCCCGTCGATGTAGCGCGGATCGGCGAGCAGCGCCAGCAGGTCGTCGCGGGTGGAGCGGTACAGTTCGGCGAAAAAGGCCTGGTCGGCCGGCTCGGCTGGTCGAATATGGAGCGGGACAGTGGTCAAGGCAGGCGTGGCAGCTTCGTTGTACATCCCGGCAGTATAGCCGCGCGATCAGGCGGCACGGCGCGGGGGATGCTTGCGCGCGAAGTCCCGCAGCACCTCGCGCGCCGCGTTGTGGCCGGGCGCTCCGGTCACGCCGCCGCCGGGATGGGTGCCGGCGCCGCAGGTGTACAGGCCGGGGATGGGGCCGCGGTAATCCGCGTGGCCCAGCATGGGGCGGGCCGCGAACAACTGGTCGAGCCCGAGCGCGCCATGGAAGATGTCGCCCCCGACCAGGCCGAAGGTGCGCTCCAGGTCCAGCGGACTCATGATCTGCCTGCCCAGCACGGAACGCTTGAAATTCGGCGCATGGCGATTGACGGTATCGATCATCAGGTCGGCCACGTGCTCGCGGTGGCTGTCCCAGCTCGACCCGTCCGGCAGCTGCGGGGCCACGTGCTGGCAGAACAGGCTGGCCACGTGCTGGCCGGCGGGTGCAAGCGTCGGATCCAGGGTGGATGGAATCAGGAGCTCGACGATCGGCTCGCGCGACCAGCCATGGGTGCGCGCATCCATGTAGGCGCGCTCCATGTACTGCAGGCTGGGGGCGATGATGATGCCGCTGCCGTGGTGCTCGGCCGCCTCGGTGCCCGGAAGGCAGGTGAAGCTGGGCAGTTCCGACAGCGCCACGTTCATGCGGAAGGTGCCGGAGCCGCAGCGCCAGGCCTCGATCCGGCGCAGGAATTCGCCGGGAAGCGCGGCGGGATCGACCAGCCTGGTGTACAGCAGGCGCGGATTCAGGTTCGATACGAGCACGCGGGCATCGAGGCGTTCTCCCCTTGCGGTGACGACGCCGCTGGCGCGCCCTTTGTCCAGCAGAACCTCGTCCACCGCGCAGGCGGTGCGGATCTCCACGCCTTCGGCCTGGGCCGCCTTCGCCATCGCCTGGGTGATGGCGCCCATGCCGCCGATGGCGTGGCCCCAGGCGCCCTTCTTGCCGTTGACTTCGCCGAACACGTGATGCAGCAGTACGTAGGCCGACCCGGGCGTATAGGGGCTCGCATAATTCCCCACCACGCTGTCGAAGCCATAGGCCGCCTTGATCGGCGCGCTCTCGAACCAGCCGTCCAGGTAGTCGCCCGCCGACTTGGTGAACAAATCAAGCAGGTCGCGCTGCGCCGCCAGGGACAGGCTGCGCATCCGGTTGCCGAGCTTGCCGGCCTTGATGAGCTCCGGCAGCGCGGTGAGCCAGCTGCCCTGCACCAGGTTCGGCGGAGTCTGCAGCACCAGCTCGCGCAGCAGGTCGGCGGCGGCATCGAGCTGGCTGGCGTAAGCGTCGAGCCGGTCGGCGTCGCGCGGGGAGAACTTCGCCACCTCGGCCCGGGTCGTGCCGGCGCCGAGCTTCAGGTAACGGCTCTCGTCCAGCGGCAGGAAGTTGGACAGCGGCCGCTCGACCACGCGCAGGCCATGGCCGGCCAGGTTCATGTCCTGGATCACCTTGGGATTGAGGAGGGAAACCGTGTACGCGGCCACCGAGTTGCGAAAGCCGGGGTGGAATTCCTCGGTGACCGCCGCGCCGCCGACCACGCCGCGCTGCTCCAGGACCGTTACCTTCAATCCGGCGCGGGCCAGGTAAAAGGCGCATACCAGGCCGTTATGGCCGCCTCCGATGATGATTGCGTCGCGCATCCGGCTTCTCCTCGCTTGTCCTCAGATCACAGCAGCATTATGGCCCAAGCGGCGGCGGCGGCGCACCTGCCAGAACCGTGGGGATGCGCAGCTTTGGCGGGTATCTGTTGCGCGGATGCCGAATGATACAAATGCACACAAATCCGAGCGCTTAGCGCTTGCGCCGGCCCCGGTTTGGCAGGATGATGAATTGGCCGGCAACGCAGTTAACAAGCCGGCGTAAGGGAGCACACCATGCAAAGCTTCTTGTTCGCGACCGGGATCGAAGGCAGCTACCCGGTGGTCGCCGGACGTGACGGCGGCAGCCTGCGCGTCGACGAAATGGAAAAGACGGGTCACTACCGGCACTGGAAGGAAGACCTGGCCCTGGTCAGCGACCTCGGAATCGACGCCCTGCGCTACGGCCCTCCCTACTACCGGGTGCACCTGGGACCGGGGCGCTACGACTGGGACTTCACCGATGAGGTCTTCGCCGAGATCCGCCGCCGCGGCATCAAGCCGATCGTCGACCTGTGCCACTTCGGTGTTCCCGACTGGCTGGGCGATTTCCAGAACCCGGAGTTCGCGATCCACTTCACCGAGTACGCCGAGGCTTTCGCGCGCCGCTATCCCTGGGTCGACCTGTACACGCCGATCAACGAGATCTACATCACCGCCAAGTTCTCGGCCCATGAAGGAATCTGGAACGAGCGCCTGCGCTCGGACCGCGCCTTCGTCACCGCTATCCGCAACCTGGCGCGCGCCAACATCCTGGCCACGGAAGCGATCATGATGGTCAGGCCGAACGCCAAGTTCGTCCAGAGCGAATCCTCGGAGTACTTCCACCCCTCCGGTCCCGAAGCCACCGAAATCGCGCGGCACATGAACGAACTGCGTTTCCTGGCCCTCGACCTGACCTACGGCCACGATGTCAGCGGCAGGATGTACGAGTACCTGTTCGACCACGGCATGACGCGCAAGGATTACCACTTCTTCCTCAACCGCAGCGTCAAGCCGGTCTGCATCATGGGCAACGACTACTACGCCACCAACGAGCACGTGATCCATCCGGACGGCAGCTCCTCTTCCTGCGAGCTGTTCGGCTATTACGTGATCACCCAGCAGTACTACCACCGCTACCGCATTCCGGTGATGCACACCGAAACCAATAACCGCGACGCCGGCAACGGCGAAAAGGATGCCCGCGCCTGGCTCGAGAAGCAGTGGTCGAACCTGGTGCGCCTGAAGACCGACGGGGTCCCCATCATCGGCTTCACCTGGTACAGCCTGGTGGACCAGGTCGACTGGGACAGCGCGCTCACCGGCGATGCCGGCACGGTCAACCAGTACGGCCTGTGCGACCTTCAACGGCGCGTGCGGCCGGTCGGCGAAGCCTATCGCGACCTGATCCGGAGCTGGCGCCACCGGGTCGGCAATGAACACATCTGCCTGCACTAGCGAAGGACTGCCAACAGGGCCGGGAAAACACGTGGCATGCCCCGGCTGCAGCAGCCATGGCACCGCCGGTACGGAACAGCTGGCCCGTGCTACCATCGTGTGTACATACGATCATTCCAGTTCCAGCTGCGATCATGATTTCCAGCTCTGCCGCGGATCTTCAGCGCCGGCTCGACGACTTGCTCGATCATTTGCCGGCGGGTGTCGTCGTGCACGACGTCGACGGCCGCATCCTGCACGCCAACCGCCTCGCCTGCGAACTGATCGGCCGTAGCCTCGAGCAGCTACGCGGCAGTAAAGCGAGTGGCGGCGTGTGGTATCTGGTGGGCGCCGACGGCTCGCCCCTGCCAGAGAGGGAATTCCCGGTCAACGCGGTCATCCGCAGCGGCTGCAAGCTGACCCAGCTCGTCCTTGGGGTCTCGAACGGCGAGCCGGACGGGCTGCGCTGGGTGATCTGCAATGCCTACCCGGAATTCGACGACGGCGGCCGCCTGTGCCGCGTCGTCGTCTGCTTCACCGACTGCACGGCGCTGAAACAGGCCGAGCAAGACCTGCAAAAGTCGGAGGAGCGGATGCGCCTCGTCCTGCAGGGCTCGACCGATGCCCCCTGGGACTACGATCTCGTGAAGAACGAGGTCTATTATTCCGAGCGCTGGGGCGGAATGCTCGGCTACCAGCCCGGAGAGCTGCACTATGACAATGGCCTGTGGCTGGCGCTGATGCACCCGGAGGACAAGCCGCGCCTGACAGCCTATTGGAGCGATCTGCTTGCCGGCCGGGGCGAGACCTACAGCGTCGAGTGGCGCCTGCGCCATCGCGACGGGCATTACGTGCCGGTCCTGTCGCGCGGCTTCGTCACCCGCGACGCCGACGGCAGCGCCTTGCGCGTCTCGGGAACCAATACCGACCTTACCGAACGCAAGCTGACGGAGCAGCGCATCTACGAGCTGGCCAATTTCGACCACCTCACCGGCCTTCCGAACCGCCGCCTTCTGATCGAGGAGCTGGACAAGGCGCTGGCGCGCAGCCAGCGTTCGGGGCGCCACGGCGCCGTGGTCTTCCTCGACCTGGACAACTTCAAGCTGCTGAACGACACGATGGGCCATGACTTCGGCGACATGCTGTTGCGCCAGGTGGCCGGGCGCCTGCAGCATACGCTGCGCCACTGCGACCAGTTGGCGCGCCTGGGCGGCGACGAATTCGTGGCGGTGCTGGAAGACCTGGGCGACGATGTGCATGAAGCGGTGACCGAAGCCCAGCACGTGCTGGAAAAGCTGCAATCGGCCCTGGGGCAGCCCTATTACCTGGACGAGCGGCTGTTCCTGAGCACGCCGAGCATGGGGGTGGCGCTGTTCGACGGCGTGGTGACCGACATCGAGAGCCTCCTCAAGCAGGCCGATCTTGCCATGTACCGGGCCAAGTCGGAGGGACGCAACACCGCGCGCTTCTTCGACCCCGGCATGCAGGCCGAGGCCGAGCAGCAGGCGGCGCTCGAGCGCGCCCTGCGCGAGGGCGTGGCCGAGCACCAGTTCGTGCTGTTCTGCCAGCCGCAATTCTGCAGCGAGGGCCGCCTGGTCGGCGCCGAGGTCCTGGTGCGCTGGCGCCGCCCCGGCGGGGAACTGCTCGGCCCGGACGAGTTCATCGGCCTGGCGGAATCCTCGGGCCTGATCGTGCCGCTCGGCCAATACGTGCTCGAGGAGAGCTGCCGCGCACTGGCCCGCTGGCGCGGCGACCGCACGCTCGGAGAACTCGAGCTGGCGGTCAACATCAGCGCGCACCAGCTGCGTAGCGCCGACTTTGCCGCGACGCTTACCGATATTCTCCGCTACACGGGCGCGCCAGCGGCCAAGCTGTGTCTGGAGCTGACCGAAAGCGTGTTCGCCGAGAATGCCGCGGACGTGATCGGCGACATGCGCGTCCTGTGCGACCAGGGCGTGCATTTCTCGCTGGACGACTTCGGCACCGGTTACTCCTCCCTCTCTTACCTGCGGCGCCTGCCGCTGACGGCGCTGAAAATCGACCGCTCCTTCGTGCACGACGTGCACCTCGATCCGGATGCCGCCCCGGTCGTGGAAGCGATCATCGCGCTGGCGCGCAAGCTCAAGCTCGACATCGTCGCCGAAGGGGTCGAGCACGAGGCCCAGCGCAGCTTCCTGGTGGCCGGGGGCTGCGGCACGCTGCAGGGCTATTTGCTGGGGCGGCCCATGCCTATCTGGGAATTCGAGCAGGTGTACAGCAGCGCCGGAATCGGACATGCCTGAGCGGGGCCAGCAGGAGAATCGGCTGGAATTGCGGAGTTATAAGATCAGCGCATGACGGAGATCACGAACGACAATTGGATTTATGGATGGCGGCCCGGCATACTGCATCTGTCTCCACTATTCTCCTCCAAGAAAATAGTCTTCAAGCCCGCTCAAGCGGGCTTTTTTTTTTGCGGCGAGCGGCATGAAAAAGCCCCTGAGACAGGGGCTTCGCCATCTGCTACCGCATCACTTCCCCGATGCGGCCGCCCTGGCCCGCGCCGCATGCAGCTTCTTGTAGCTGTCGATCAGGCGGTGGTGCCTGTCGAGCCCTTCCAGTTTCATGCTGGTCGGCGTCAGGCCGTGGAAGCGCACACTGCCGTCCACCGAGCCCAGCGCCGCATCCATGCGCGCGTCGCCGTACATACGGCGGAAGTTGTGCACGTAATCGTCCAGTTCCAGCTCATCGTCGAGCACCACTTCGAGCACCACGTTCAGCGCCTGGTAGAACAGGCGGCGCTCGACGGTATTGTCGTTGTACTGCAGGAAGGCGCCCACCAGCTCGTGGGCTTCTTCGAATTGCTGCAGGGCGAGGTTGATGAGCAGGCGCAGCTCGAGGACCGTCAGCTGGCCCCAGTCCGTGTTCTCGTCGAACTCGATACCGATCAGGCTGGCGATGTCGGAATATTCGTCCAGCTCGTTGTTCTCCAGGCGGTCGAGCAGCGCGGCCAGGCTGTCATCGTCCAGGCGATGCAGGTTCAGGATGTCGGCGCGGAACAGCAGCGCCTTGTTGGTGTTGTCCCACACCAGGTCTTCGACCGGATAGATCTCGGAATAGCCGGGCACCAGGATGCGGCAGGCGATGGCGCCCAGCTGGTCGTATACCGCCGTGTAGACCTCCTTGCCCATCTCTTCGAGAATACCGAGCAGGGTCCCGGCTTCGTCGGCATTCGAGTTCTTGCCCTGGCCGGAAAAGTCCCATTCGACGAAATCGAAATCGGCCTTGGCGCTGAAGAAGCGCCAGGACACCACGCCGCTGGAATCGATGAAGTGCTCGACGAAGTTGTAGGGCTCGGTCACGGCGTTGCTGGCGAACGTGGGCTGGGGCAGATCGTTCAGGCCTTCGAAACTACGACCCTGCAGCAGTTCCGTCAGGCTGCGTTCCAGTGCCACCTCGAAGCTCGGGTGTGCGCCGAAGGAGGCAAACACGCCGCCGGTGCGCGGGTTCATCAGGGTGACGCACATGACCGGGTAGGTCCCGCCCAGCGAGGCATCCTTGACCAGCACCGGGAAACCCTGCTCTTCCAGGCCCTGGATCCCCGCCAGGATGGCCGGGTATTTCGCCAGCACCTCCGAAGGCACGTCGGGCAAGGCCAGTTCACCTTCCAGGATTTCGCGCTTGACGGCGCGCTCGAAAATCTCGGACAGGCATTGCACCTGCGCTTCGGCCAGCGTATTACCGGCGCTCATGCCGTTGCTGGCGTAGAGGTTTTCAACCAGGTTGGACGGGAAATAGACCACTTCGCCATCCGAATGCCGGGTGAACGGCAGGGAAACGATGCCGCGCTCCGCATTGCCGGAATTGGTGTCGACCAGGTGCGAGCCACGCAGCTCGCCGTCGGGATCGTAGATGCCCAGGCAGTACTCGTCGAGAATCCCGGCCGGCAGCGCGTCCTTGCGGCCGGGCTGGAACCAGCGCTCGTTCGGGTAATGCACGAACGGGGCATTGGCGATGTCCTCGCCCCAGAACACGCCGGCATAGAAGTGATTGTTGTTGAGGCGCTCGATGTACTCGCCCAGGGCCGACGCCAGGGCGCTTTCCTTGGTCGCTCCCTTGCCGTTGGTGAAACACATCGGCGAATGCGCATCGCGGATATGCAGCGACCAGACATTCGGCACGATATTGCGCCAGGACGCGATTTCGATCTTGATGCCCCAGGACGCCAGCATCCCGGACATGTTCGCGATCGTTTGCTCCAGGGGCAGGTCCTTGCCCGGAATATAGGTACGTGCTCCGGCATCGGGCTGCAGGGTCAGCAGGGCCTGGGCATCGGCATCCAGGTTGGCGACCTCTTCGATCACGAATTCCGGGCCGGCCTGCACCACTTTCTTGACGGTGCAACGGTCGATCGAGCGCAGGATACCCTGGCGGTCCTTCTCGGAGATGTCCGGCGGCAGCTCGACCTGGATCTTGAAGATCTGCTGGTAACGGTTTTCCGGGTCGACAATATTATTCTGGGACAGGCGAATATTCTCGGTTGGAATATTGCGGGTGTTGCAGTACAACTTCACGAAGTACGCGGCACACAAGGCCGACGAGGCCAGGAAGTAGTCGAAAGGACCAGGCGCGGAGCCGTCGCCCTTGTAGCGGATAGGCTGGTCGGCAATAACCGTGAAGTCGTCGAACTTGGCTTCCAGACGCAGTTTGTCGAGAAAGTTGACCTTAATTTCCATGGAGAATTCCAAATCTGAACTAAAAGTGGCATACCCGAATCTGCCATTGTTTCAGGCTTCGGGTAAGCCGTGCAAAATATAAAAGCCCTGTCAGGACAGGGCTTACAGGATCGGTTGACGATGTCGGTGGGGCAGATACGCACTAGTATAGCTCAGAGGCGGCGAGGCGCGCCTGCTGCGGCGGCAGGCACCGATTGACGCCGCGTCCCGGAAACCTCAGCGCGACTGCTGGTGTATCGCCGTATCCGCAACCGGAACGCCGAAGTCAGGCGTCCCATCGGCGCGCCACTGGATGCGCTGCGCACGCGTATGGCGGTTCGGGTCAAACAGGGAGTCCCCCTTGATCTCCTCATAGTTGCGCGCGTGGTAGACCAGGATATCCAGCTTGCCGTCCGGGCTTGTCGTGAAGGAATTGTGACCCGGGCCGTACTGGCTGGTCGCGGCGCTGCTGCGGAATACCGGTAGCGCCGACTTGGTCCAGGATGCCGCATCGAGCAGGTTGGCCGACGCCGGAGCGCTCAGCAAGCCCAGGCTGTAGCTGGCGTCGGTCGCGCTGGCGGAATAGGTCATGAACACCCGGCCATTCTTGACGAGGACCGCCGGTGCCTCGTTGACGTCGTGCTTCACTTTCTCCCACGGGTATTCGGGTGCGGTCAGCATCGTCGCGGGGCCGGTGATGGAGAGCGGCGTGTCCATTCTGGCGATGTAGACCGCCGTCATGTGCTTGGTCGCGGTGGGCGGGCGCTGGGTCCAGGCCAGGTAGCGCTGCCCGTTCAGTGCAAAGCTCGTCGCATCGAGGGCGAAGGATTCCCAGCCCGTCTTCAGCTGTCCGCGCTCAATCCACTGCCCTTCGAGCGGATTCGCGGATGCGTTCTCGAGCACGTAGAGGCGGATGTCGAAGGGGGCATCGTCCCGCCCCGCGGTGAAGTACAGGTACCACTTGCCATCGATGTGATGCAGTTCCGGCGCCCAGATGTGGCGGCTCATCGGTCCGCGGGCGTGCTTGCGCCAGACGACTTTGGCCTCGGCCTTGCCCAGCTCGTTCAGGGAACGGGTGCGGCGCAGTTCGATCCGGTCATACTCGGGAACCGTGGCCGTGTAGTAGTAATAGCCGTCCGCATGCAGGCTGACATGCGGGTCGGCGCGCTGCAGCACCAGGGGATTGGCGAATTCGGCGGCGGCCGCGAAGGCCGGCGCGCACAGCAGGGCGAGGGTGAAACGTGCGACTGTCAGCATGGGCGGACTCCTTTGATGTCAAAGGGCCGCGCATGCCGCCCTAGTAGATTTCGGACGCTGCCAGCCTCACCTGCCGCAGGAGCAGCTCGGCGCCCGGCGCCAGCAAATGATCCTGCTGGCGGATGATGCCGAAGGCATCCATCTTGCAGGGCAGCTCGATCGGCAGGATGCGCATGACGTTCAGCGACGCGTAGTACTGCGCCACCTCCAAGGGCATCACGTGCAGCGAATCGGTCTGCTGCAGCAGCGTGGTGATCAGCAGCAGCGCCGTGGTGTCGACCACGTTGCTTGGAGGCTGCAGGCCGGCGCGGCGGAACATCATGTCGAAGCGGTGGCGCAGGATGCTGCCGGGCGGCGGCAAGATCCAGGGCCGGTCGGCGATGTCTTCCAGGCGCAGGTCCTTCGCATCGAGCAGTGCATGGCCCGGGCGCACCACGGCGCAGGCGGGTTCCTCGGTCAGCTCCTCGTAGACCAGGCCGCCCGAGCCTTCCTTCTCCAGGATGCGGCCGATCATGAAGTCGAGCGTGCCGCGCTGCAGCTTGTCGAGCAAGACGTTGCTGGGCTCTAGGTGCACGCCGATCCGCAGCAGCGGCGCCTGTTCCTTGATGCGCGCGATCGCCCGCGGCAGCAGCGCCATCGCGGGCGACATGATGACGCCCACTTCGACCTGCCCCGACAGGCCGGCCTTCAGCGCCAGCAGGTCGTCGTGGGCCAGCGCCAGGCTGGTGAGGGCCATGCGCGCGTGGCGGATCATCGTCTCGCCGTAAATGGTCGGCTCCATCCCGCGCGGCAGGCGCTCGAACAGGCGCACGTCCAGCATCTCTTCGAGGTCCTTGATCTGCTTGGACGCCGCCGGCTGCGTCATGTGCAGCTCCTCGGCCGCACGGTGGATGTTGCGGTAGTCGTCCAGCGCGATCAGGAGCAGCAGCTGGCGCGTCTTGAGGCGCGCCTTCAAAAACCAGTTCGGGTTCGTTGTATCCATCAGAAAATAATATCATTTTGGATATCGAACCGGAAGAAATACTGCTGAGTCGTTATCACTTGCAAGCGGGCGACGGGTTGGCGGCCGGTCCCTCGGCAGTCTGCGCCACCGGCAGGATCTTCCCGTCCGGGGCGTAGCGCAGCTCCTCGACGGCCACGGAACGGCGGAATTCGCCACCGGTCGGCAGCTTGCCGTTGTGGTAGAAGATGTAGGACTTGCCGTTGAACTCGACGATGGCCTGGTGGATGGTGTTGACGTTGCTGTTCTTCTCCATGATCACGCCGCCGAAGGACCAGGGACCGGTGGCCGTGGGGCCGCTCATGACCACGGTCTCTTCCGGGAACTTGCGCGAGTACGAGAGGTAATAAGTGCCCTTGTGCTTGTGCAGGTAGGCCGCTTCGGTGAAGGAATCCAGGCCCACGGTGTGGATCGGGCCGTCGAGCTCGGTCATGTTCGGTTTGAGCTTCGCATACTTCATGACCGTGTTGCCCCAGTAGAGATAGGCCTGGCCGTCGTCGTCGATGAAGACGGCCGGGTCGATGTCGTCCCACAGGATGTCGGTTTCCTTCGTCATGTCGTTGGTGACGAGGGCCGTGCCGCGCGCGTCCACGAAGGGACCGGTCGGGCTATCCGAGACCGCGACGCCGATGGCCTTGCCCTTGATGGTGGCGTGGTCCACGGTCGAATAGAAGTAGTACTTGCCGTTGCGCTTGACGATATCCGACGCCCAGGCGTCGCGGCCGGCCCACTTGAAGGTGCTGACGCGCAGCGGAGAACCATGGTCGGTCCACTTCTTCATGTCGCAGCTCGAGTACACGCGCCACTCGTTCATGACGTAGTCCTTGCCGCCCACCGGCGCCTCGTCCTTGCCGACATAGAGATAGACGCGCCCCTTGTCCACCAGCGCGGCCGGGTCGGCCGTGAAGATGTCGGTGACGATCGGGTTGGCCGCCTGGGCCAGTGCCGACGCGGCGAGGCCCAGCGCGAGTACGGAAGCTTTAATCATGAGGTCTCCTTATATATCTTCTAGTATTTATTAGCTGTGCTTCTGGCGGAAGCCCATCAGGCGCTGCACCACGCAGAACACGAACAGCAAGGCCCCGATGACGATCTTGGTCCACCAGGAGCTGAGGGTGCCGTCGAAGGCGATCAGGGTCTGGATGGTGCCGAGCACCAGCACGCCCGACAGCGCCCCAAGCACGTAGCCGTAGCCGCCGGTGAGCAGGGTGCCGCCGATGACGACCGCCGCAATGGCATCCAGTTCGGTGCCCTGGGCGTGCAGGCCATACCCGGACAGCATGTAGAACGAGAACAGCAGGCCGCCCAGGGCCGCGCAGAAGCCGCTGAAGGCGTAGACCAGGACCTTGGTGCGACCCACGGCCAGGCCCATCATCGCGGCCGACTGCTCGTTGCCGCCCACGGCGTAGACGGCACGGCCGAAGGACGAGTAATGCGCCATCCACACGGCGAGCGCCAGCATGCCGATCGCCACCAGCGCGCCGGGCGACAGGAAGCCGCCGAGGAAGGGCAGCTGCGTCTGCGACATCGCGACGAACAGCGGGTCTTCGATGGTGATCGACTCGATGCTGATCAGGTAGCACAGGCCGCGCGCCAGGAACATGCCGGCCAGGGTCACGATGAAGGGCTGCAGGCGGAAGAAGTGGATGATCGCGCCCATCGCGCCGCCGAACAGCGCGCCGCCCAGCAGCACGGCGACGATGACCACCACGGGCGGCCACCCGGCGACCTGCAGCAGCCAGGCCGCGACCATGGTCGCCAATGCCAGCACCGCGCCCACCGACAGGTCGATGCCGCCGGAAAGGATCACGAAACCCATGCCGATGGCCAGCACCAGCAGGAAGGCATTGTCGATCAGGAGGTTGAGCATCACCTGCAGCGACAGGAAGCCGTCGTAGGCCTGGCCGCCGGCCAGCAGCATGGCCAGCAGCAGGACCACGGTTGCCGCCGAGGTGAACCAAGGCGCACTGGTCAGATTCTTCATGCCGCCCTCCTCTTCCACAGCGACTTGAACTGGTCGGATTGCGAGATGCAGACCAGGAAGACCACGACCGACTTGACGACCATGTTGACCTCGGGCGGGACGCCCAGCGAATAGATGGTATAGGTGAGCGTCTGGATGATCAGCGCCCCGATGATGCTCCCGACCAGCGAGAACTTGCCTCCCGCGAGCGAGGTGCCGCCCAGGGTCACCGCCAGGATGGCATCCAGTTCCAGCAGCAGGCCGGCGTTGTTCGCGTCGGCGCTTTTCACGTTGGAGCTGATCATCAGCCCGGCCATGCCGGCGCAGGCCGCACTGAACACGTAGACGAAGACGACCAGGGCCGCGGTGCGGATGCCGGCCAGGCGCGCCGCCACTGGATTGATGCCGACCGCCTGGATGAACAGGCCGAGGGCCGTGTGCCGCAGCAGCAGGCTGGTGACCGCGAACACGGCCACCACGACGAACAGCGCGAACGGCAGTCCCAATAGATAGCCGCTCCCCAGGAAGAAGAAGGGCTGGTAGTAGACGGTGACGATCTGGCCGTCGGTCAGCAGCTGGGCCAGGCCGCGCCCGGCGACCATCAGGATCAGGGTCGCGACGATCGGCTGCAGGCCGAGGCCCGCGACCAGGGCACCGTTCCACAGCCCGCACAGCAGGGCCGCGCCCATGGCGGCCAGCAGCGCCAGCGCCATCGGCGTCTGGGCCACGTACTCGGGCACGCCGTTGTTGATCACCATGGTGCCGCCGATGAGCATCGAGGCGACCGTGCCGGACAGCGCCACCACCGCGCCGACCGAGATGTCGATGCCGCGGGTGGCGATCACCAGGGTCATGCCGATCGCCGCCAGCATCAGGGGCGCGGCGCGGTTGACGATGTCGACCAGGCTGCCGTAAAGGTGGCCGTCCTTGATCTCGAGGCGGAAGAAGCCGGGGATGAGGGCGAAGTCGATCAGCAGCAGCAGGACCAGCGCGGCGATCGGCCGGAACAGCGCGTGCTGGAACACCGAGGGCCGGGCCGGTTGCGCGGGCTGGAGCACCGCTTCCTTCACTGCGGCGTTCATGCGCAGCCCTCCCCGGCGATCACGTGCAGCACCGAGCTGTCGTCCAGCTCACCGCGGCGGTATTCGCCGCAGGCCTTCCGGTCGCGCATGACCACGATGCGGTCGCTCACGCGCAGCACCTCGGGCAGTTCGGACGAGATGAACAGAATCGACATGCCCTTGCGGCACAAGGTGGTAACGTAATCCATGATTTCCTGCTTGGCGCGCACGTCGATGCCGCGCGTCGGTTCGTCGAGGATCATCAGCTTCGGCTCGGTGGCCAGCCAGCGCGCCAGCAAGACCTTCTGCTGGTTGCCGCCCGAGAGCGTGCCGATCGGCGTCTCGATGCTGGCGGTCTTGATCCCCAGTTGTTTTACGTAGTAAGCGGCGAGTTCCTGCTGGCGCCGCATCGGGATCGCACGCAACAGCCCCTGGCGCGCCTGCAGCGCCAGGATCAGGTTTTCACGCACGGACAGGGCCAGGATGGCGCCTTCGTGCTTGCGGTCTTCCGAGCAGAAGCCGATGCCCTCGGCGATCGCGTCGCGCGGGGTCGAGAAGCTGCGGCTGCGGCCGCCGATCTCGATGGCGCCGCTGTCGGCCTTGTCGGCGCCGAACAGCAGGCGGGCAGTCTCGGTGCGGCCGGAGCCAAGCAGGCCGGCCAGGCCGAGCAGTTCTCCCTTGCGGATCTCGAGGTCGACCGGGTTCAGGACGCCCTTGCGCGCCAATGCCTTCGTGCGCAAAAAGGTTTCATTCTGCTCAGCGGCTTGTGCGCACGCACTGCCGCTTTCTTCCTGGGCCTCCGCAGGCGCACCGATCATCTTGTTGACCAGGGCAAGGCGCGACAGCTCGCTGCACAGGTACTCGCCTTCGCGCTCGCCGTTGCGCATCACCGTGATGCGGTCCGAGATCGCGTAAGTCTGGTCAAGGAAGTGGGTGACGAACAGGATCGCCATGCCCTGCTCGCGCAGCGAACGCAGCACCGAGAACAGCAGCTGGACTTCGTTCTCGTCGAGGCTGGAGGTCGGCTCGTCGAGGATCAGGACCTTGGCCGAGATGTTCAGTGCGCGCGCGATCGCCACCATCTGCTGAATGGCGAGCGGATAGCTTGACAAGGGCTGGCTGACGTCGATATCGATCTGCAGGCGCTTCAGCAGTTCGGCGGCCTGGCGGCGCATGCCCCGCCAGTCGATCATGCCGAAGCGGCGCGGATAGCGTCCAATAAAGATGTTCTCGGCGACCGACAGGTTCGGGCACAGGTTCACTTCCTGGTACACCGTGCTGATGCCGAGTTCCTGTGCATCCTGGGTCGACGTTGGCGCGATGGCCCGGCCGTCCAGCATAATGCTGCCGCGCTCCGGGTGGTAGACGCCGGTCAGGACCTTGATCAGGGTCGACTTGCCGGCGCCGTTCTGGCCCATCAGCGTGTGGACTTCGCCGGGGAACAGGCGCAGACCCGCTTCCGACAGCGCCTTCACGCCCGGGAATTGCTTGTGGATGCCGGTCACTTCAAGGACCGGGGCCACCGTGGTCGAGGCGAGCATGGTCGCCTCAGTATTTACGGTTCGGGAATTCCTTGGCCGCGACTTCAGCTGGGAACACACCCTCGTTCACGGTAATCCGCTTCGGCACCGGCTTGCCTGCCTTGACCAGCTGCGCGGTCTGGATCAGCTGCGGCCCGAGCAGCGGGTTGCATTCGACCGTCACGTTGAGCTTACCCTGCAACATGGCCTCGAAAGCCCCGCGCACACCGTCGATCGACACCACCAGGATATCCTTGCCCGGCTTCAGGCCCGCTTCCTCGATGGCCTGGATCGCGCCTATGGCCATGTCGTCGTTGTGCGCATAGAGCACGTTGATGTTCTTGCCTTCGGATTTCAGGAAGGCTTCCATCACCTCTTTACCCTTGGCGCGGGTGAAGTCGCCGGTCTGGGAGCGGATGATCTTCAGCTTCGGGTTGTCCTTGATGACTTCCGCGAAGCCCGCCTTGCGGTCGATGGCCGGCGCCGATCCGACGGTGCCCTGCAGCTCGACGATGTTGTAACTGCGGTTCGGGTTCTTCTTCTGGTGCTCGACCAGCCAGCGCGCGGCGCGGCGGCCCTCTTCCACGAAATCGGAACCGATGAAGCTCACGTACAGCGAAGGATCGCTGACCTTGACGGCGCGGTCGGTTAGGATGACCGGGATCTTGGCGGCTTTCGCCTCGCGCAGCACGGTGTCCCAGCCGGATTCCACGACCGGCGAGAACGCGATCACATCGACACGCTGGGCGATGAAGGAACGGATGGCCTTGACCTGGTTTTCCTGGCGCTGCTGGGCGTCGGCGAACTTCAGGTTGACGCCGGCCTGCCTGGCGGCGCTCTTGATCGAGGCGGTGTTGGCGGTGCGCCATTCACTTTCGGCGCCGACCTGGGAGAAGCCGATGGTGAGCGGTTTGGCGGCGTGGGCGGGGATGGCGGCAGCCAGCGTCAGTGCGGCGGCCGTGCCCAGGAGGGTCCTGCGAGCGATGTTCATCACTATGTCTCCGGTATTGTTGTTTCACAATCGTAAGACAAAGCGAGATACTCAGCCAATCAATTTTTCGCCGATATCGATACCAAATTAGATATCACGACGATATGATTTTGACGTTGCGCGCTCGATGCGCTTTGTCCGGATCCAGATCAAAACTCACAGGCGTTCCTGCGGCGACTGCTGCTCCTTGATACTTGGATTCAACATCAGTCCAGTGGAAAAATAGTTCTTTGCCTTTAACTGGGGTTATAAAGCCGTAGCCTTTTAGTATGTCAAATGTCTTGACTTTCCCGTCATTCATAATAGCTCGCTAGTAGCCTTGTTGGTCGATACAAATCCATTTGCTCAGCAAGTTTTCTCGCCAATCCCCGGTGCGTGCGTCGGATGATATTAATTTTATGTTTGTACCGATAAAACTTCCGAGCATATCCCTCTTCAGATACCTTGTGCGGATGAGCCTTCGCATAATTTGCAAAGTTGCGACAGAGCCAACTAATTTTCTTCACTTTAGCTGGAGCATATATAGGCATCATTGTACGGAGCGCCGTTCTGTACACCAACGACTTAGCAGGATCTAACCTAGAATAGAGTGCCACTTGCCCCGAAGCTTTTCCAAAAGAAGCATGAAATTTTGGGTCAGTTCGATCTACCTCAGCATGCTTTGCTAACGAATATACCAATCCGCCGATTGCCTTGACCTTATTCTTGGGCAGCTTTACCTTTTTGTCCTCCACAAGCAGACCAGTAACAATCGTTTTTTCCCCATGTAACGCGGTGCTAGTAATCTTATACTTCCGCTTAGAGATCTTCAGCTTTTTCTCCGCCAAAAGGGCGGCAATACTATTAAAGACGAAGGTTCTGGTCGAGCCAGCGATATGCGTAAAAGAACTAACGGAGATATCGTCTACAAGTCGTGTGTACCTTAGACCTTTAGCCTCAAGCGTTTTGACTAACTTATACTCGCAGTCGTAAAAAACCAAATTCGCTAAATATGAACTTGTAGGAGCGCCCTGCGGGAGTCCGTCATTCAGCGTAGTAAGTCCAACGAGAATACGACAAACCTCCTCAGGGAAATTGAAGAGATATTTATAAATAGCCTTGATGAAATTAGGCCGAACAGAAGGAAAAAAAGAATCGATATCAAAGGCGATTACTTCTGCTGCATCAACATGATACTGAGCGTTGCGCACAAAATCCCTAGGGTTATGCTCGTCTTTGACTGAACCAAAAAGGTATGAGGGAAAACTACAATTACTAAAGATCCGGCGCACAATCCGCCGCTGTACTATTTTAAGGTCTTTGGCAGGGTCAGAAATTATTCTATTTCCACCGGACTTCTTCGGTATCTCTGTTAGGGAATAGTAGTCCGACGGATTAGCCGCGATGTTACGCAACAGCTTCTCGTCTACATTTAAGGCGTGAGCGAGCTTGGCAACAGAGCCAATCGGAGCACTGCAATACTTAATTTTCATAGAAAAGGTGACGAAGTGTTATGCAGTGAAAATGGTCAGAAGGGTATCCAGGACATCCCTGATCGCATCATTCAAGGCCCAACGAAAAAGCAGTTTAATCAGGCTTTCGCCTACTGCATTTTTAAGCCCCAACATAGCCTGCCACGCGACTTGTTTCGCTTCCGGCGAAACAGCGCGGTTAATACGATTACGTGCAAAGCGGATTACAAGAAACAGATTCATTGGACATTGTCCTTTCAGGTTAATGCCTGCCACAATTAGCAGGCCGTCTGGCCTAAAGTGAATCTATTTGACTATTGGTGAGTAGCAACTATGTTGGGGCTAACTCCGTCACTTTTATCGTCTTACTACAGTCGCAATAAGGGCCGGGCGTGTTTTGATCCGATGGGGCGCGAGCGATTCGCGGCCATTGGATCAAGGCACCCGGTAGAGATATCAAGTGATATCGTCGACCTGTTAAGTCGACGTGGACACCTAGTCATCTCGCACGAAACGTATGCTTTTAAAGAGCGAAAACACGGCAGCAAAGCTTTTTGCTTTGTATTCGAAACATTAATTTAATCAACCTTAGTTGTCAATGCGAAAATACCGATTATGTGGCTTGGATAGATTGGGGCACTTGAGTGATCACTCAGTCAGCGCAACAGGCGAAGCCCGTAGAGCCCACCGGCGACCGAGCCCGGCTTGGCCACGAAGCGCACCGAGACGATTGGCGGCTTCGCTTGCGCAACGGACGCCGGTAGCGGGTAATCGACCGTGTAGAACTCCTGAGCGGCATCGCCAGTGAGTGCCACTTCCGCGAGCAGCACGCCGTTCGCCTCGATATCGAAGCGGCGTCCGGCATCCGACTTGGCAAACGTCAGACGCAACAGCTTCGCCTCCCCTTTCGGGTCCTTCAACTCATAGCTGAACCATTTGCTCGCATGGCGCCAGTGCCGTCCGTCATTCACACCGGCGGCGATGCCCTCGCCCTTGAAGAAGTGGTCCGATTCCGGCTGCTGCTCGCCCGGCGCCACCTGGTCGATGGTGCGGGCGTCCAGCGCCAGCCGGTCCGCTTCACGCGCCGCGTTCTCGGCCTGCATGCGTTCCAGGTTGGCCGGCGTCGAATGCTGCCAGTACATCGTGTAGCGCGAGTCGTGCAGGCGGAAGAAGGGAATGAATTCGGTCGCGCTGCCGGCGGCGCCGTGCACGAGCCCCGGCGCGGTAAAGGTCAGCGCCTTGCCTTTCACTGGCCGGAAGCGGCGCAGGAAGTCCTTCGAATCGCTGACCAGCATCGGTGCCGCCTCCAGCGGACACACCGGCCCACCCGCGATATGTCCCATGCGCGAATCGTCGGCCAGGAAATTCAGCTTCTCGTCACCGAGCATACGGGTCTTCGCGGCCAGCACGACGGGACCATGCAGGACGGCGTAGTAGTTCGACTTGTCCGGCATCTGTTCCAGGCGCGTCGTCATCGGCAGCTGCACGTCGACCCGGTCGCCCTTGCGCCAGGCACGGGCCAGGCTCACATAGCCGCCCGGGGTAGCGTCATGCTTCACCGCCCTGCCATTCACCTTCACCACCATCTTCCCGGCCGCGACCCAGCCCGGATAGCGGATCTTCATCGAAAAGCTGCCGGGAGCGTCAACGGTCAGGCGCGTGCTGCCCTGATCCGGGAAGCGCGTCGCCTGCGTGATCCTCACGCCCTTCTCACGCCAGTGCAGCGTCGAGGGAATGAACAAGTTCACGAACAGCGCATCGCCCTCGTGCGCGTAGATGAATTCGCCGTACTTCGCGTGGCTCTCGATCCCCGAGCCCACGCAGCACCACATGCCCTTGTCGACCTGCGAATACACGCGGTAGTGATTCGGCCGCATCGGCGTGAAGTACACGAAGCCGCCGCCCGGGCGCTGCGAGGACAGGATGTGGTTGTAGAGCGCGCGCTCGTAATAGTCGCCGTAGCTGCCCTTCTGCTCGGACTGGAACAACATGCCGGTCAGCTTCAGCATATTGTAGGTGTTGCAAGTCTCCGGCCCTTCGACCTCGCCGATCATGGAGCCGAAGTTGTTCTCGTCATGGAAGTGCTCCTTGACGCTGTTGCCGCCGATCGCCACCGAGCGGCGGTCGACCACGGTCTGCCAGAAGAAGCGCGCTGCCTCGTCGAGGTCCTGCCTGCCCGTCATGTCGGCGATGCGCTTGAAACCGATCACCTTCGGGATCTGCGTATTCGCGTGCAGGCCGGTCAGCTTGTCCTGCCCTTGCGTCAGTGGCTGCAGCACGGCCTGGTGCGAGAAGCGCAGTGCCAGCTCGAGGTATTTGCGTTCGCCCGTCATCTGCGCCACGTCGGCGAAGATCTCGTTCATGCCGCCATGCTCGCTGCGCAGCATCTGCTGCATCTGCTCTTCGCTCAGGCGCGCCGTCAGGCCCTGCGCCCAATCGGACAAGGCGATCAGCATGCCGCGTGCATCCTCGTTGCCGGCATAGCGGTAGGCATCGCGCAGGCCCGCGTACACCTTGTGCAGGTTATACCAGGGCACCCACTTGCCGTTGACCGAGAAGTTGTCGGCCTCCAGCTTGCCGGCCGCGATGTCGCGCCAAGCCTGGCGTCCGCCGGGGATGCCGCCCAGGTAACCGTCGCCGTTGGCTGCCTGCGCCCGCTTGAGCTCCGCCACGAAATGGTTCAGGCGGCGCAGCACCTCGGCATCGCCGGTCGCGGCGTACATCAGCGCCAGCGCTGACAGGTAATGGCCGCCCATGTGGCCGTCCAGTCCCGTCGACTCCCAGTTGCCGTAGCCCGGCCGGCGCGGTTCCAATCCGGCTTCGCGCAGGAAGGGCGCCAGCAGCCGGTCCGGCTCCATCGCCATCATGTAATTCAGGTCGGTGGTCTGGGCGTCGAGGAAGGGGCCGGGCTTGAGGCGTACGTCGGCCAGCGGAAAGAGCTCGGCCGCCTGTGCCCAGGCACTCAGCACCAGCAGCGTCAGCGCGGCGAGCCGAGGCTTCATGGCAGCCGCACGCTCTGGTAGCGGTTCAGCTCCGCGGAATCGACCGTGGGCCAGCCCTCGCCGTCCCAGGCCATGGGCAGCACCTTCAGCTTCTGCTTGTACTTGTCGGCGGTCTCGTAGGCGTGCAGCACCATGTAGTCCTTGCCGTCGAAGGTGTAGGCGCTGTTGTGGCCCAGTCCGACCCAGTCGCGGTCGCCCTGGATGACGAGCGAGCCGCCGCCCTTGGCCATGTCCACGCCCTTGCGGTCGAGGTAAGGACCGGTCACAAGCTTCGCGCGCCCGACCACCACCTTGTAGGTGCTGTCCTTGCCCTTGCAGCACAGGTCCCAGGAGGCGAACAGGTAGTACCAGCCATTTTTCTTCATGATGAAGGGCGCTTCGATGGCGGCAGGGCCGCCGTGCAGGTCCGGCGTAAAGGCCGGGCGCTCGCGGCGCGCGATGGTGTGCCATTCCTGCGGTTCGGCCAGTTTCGTGCGGCTGGCATCCAGCTTGACCAGCTTGAGACCACTCCAGAAGGAACCGAAGGACATCCATGGCGTACCCTGCTCGTCGTCGATCACGTGCGAGTCGATCGCGTTCCACAGGTCGCGGCCGGGCACCGACTGCAGCACCATGCCCTGGTCTTCCCATTTGTAGTTGGGTGAACGCGGGTCGAGCGTGGTGTTGGTCGTGACGCCGATGCCGGAGGTGTTCAGGCCGAAACCGGATACGGAGTAGTACAGGTAGTACTTGCCCTTGTGCTGGTAAATGTCCGGCGCCCAGATGTGGTCATTGAAGGTCGGCGCCGCCTTTTTGGCCCATGCCGGCTCGCCGGGGAAGACGCGGCCCTCCGGCTTCCACGACTTCATGTCGCTCGAACTGTAGAAGGTGATGCCGGGGCCGGTGCTGAAGAGGTAATACTTGCTGCCCTCTTTCGCCATGACCGGGTCATGGACGTCGACCGGCGCGGCGCAGGCCGGCAGTGTGGTGGCGAGCGCCAGGACGCAGCCGGTGAAACGGGAGACTAAAGACATTGCGAACTCCTGAACAATCGTGATCCCAAGGGTGGGCGGCGGCGCCGCCCACCCTGCGCATTATGCGTCTACCGAGACCACCACGACCGACTTGGCCGGCACCTTGAGCGTCAGCTTGCCGTTGACCGCCTTGGCGCTGTATGGCGCCGGCTTGATCGCCTGCGGCTTGTCGAAGGTGTTGTGCGCGTCCATCGCCTCGGCGGTCAGGACCTGGCCGGTGGCGCCGGAGGCCGCCTGGCCCTTCAGGTCGACGGTCACGTCGCTGGCCTGGCGCGGGTTGGTGTTCACCAGGGCCACGTAGACCTTGCCGTCCTTGCCGCGCGCGCTCGATGCGCTGATGCCCGGGATGCTCTTGTTGTCCACCGAGTAGGCGACGTCGTTGTTGACGGCCGTCGGCAGCGAGGTCGCATCCTGGAACGGGATGTACATCTTGTAGGCGTGGTAGGTCGGCGTCAGCAGCATCTTGTCCTTGTCGGTGATGATCATGGCTTGCAGCACGTTGACCATCTGCGCGATGTTGGTCATGCGGACGCGCTCTGCGTGGGCATGGAAGATGTTGAAGTTCAGGGCCGCCACGACCGCGTCGCGCAGGGTGTTACGCTGGAACAGGAAGCCCGGGTTGGTGCCCGGCTCGACGTCGTACCAGGTGCCCCATTCGTCGACGTAGAAACCGATCTTCTTCTGCGGGTCGTTCTTGTCGAGGATGGCGACGTTGCGGCGGATGTGGCCATCCATGCGCAGGGTTTGCTGCATGGTCGAGAACCATTCCGCTTCCGGGAAGCCGGTCGCGGCGCCCTTTTTCTCCCAGACGCCGGTCGGCAGCGTGTAGAAGTGGAAGCTGATGCCGTCGGTGCCCTTGGCGACTTCCTTGCTCAGCACTTCCGTCCATTTGGTGTCGTCGTCGTTGCCGCCGCTGGCGACCATCTTCGGGCGCGCGTTCGGCGGGGTCTTGAGGAAGGTGGCGTAGTGGTTGTACAGCTGCGCGTAGTATTCCGGCTTCATGTTGCCGCCGCAGCCCCAGGCTTCGTTGCCGATGCCGAAATAGGCCACCTTGAACGGTTCCTTGCGGCCGTTCTTGCGGCGCTGCTCGGCCAGCGTCGACTTGGTGTCCGAGGTCATGTACTCGAGCCACTCGGCCATCTCCTGCGGGGTGCCGGAGCCGAGGTTGCCGTTGACGTAGGCTTCGGTGTCCAGGATGTCGACCAGGTCGAAGAATTCGTGGGTGCCGACCGCGTTGTCCTCGGCCACGCCGCCCCAGTGGGTATTGACCTTCACCGGGCGCTTGTTACGGTCGCCGATGCCGTCGCGCCAGTGGTATTCGTCGGCGAAGCAGCCGCCCGGCCAGCGCACCAGCGGCACCTTCAGCTCCTTCAGGGCGCCGACCACGTCGTTGCGCCAGCCGCGGGTGTTCGGGATCTTCGATTTCGGGCCGACCCACAGGCCTTCGTAGATGCCGGTGCCGAGGTGTTCGGCGAACTGGCCGTAGACGTTCTTGTTGATGACCGGACCGGGCTTGGTGGCGTCGATGGTGACGTTCACCTGGGCGAAGGCCGGGGCGGCAAGGATGCTGAGCGCGAGGATGGTCGGCTTGAATACGTTCACTGCTGTCTCCTGGTTGGATGGATTCTTATTTGAATACGGCGACGAAGCCGCCGTGTGCTTTGATACTGATCTGGTGCTTGCCGCCCTTGAATGAGGACTGGCTGAATTCGCGCTCGCCCTTGCCGTCGGTGATGAGCGTGCCCTCGCCTTGACCGATGAAGGACAGGTCGAGTTCGAGCGGCTTGTCGGCATCGTCGGCGTTCAGGCCGGCGACGTACCACGCCTTGCCGGCCCTGCGCGCGATCACGACGTGGCGTCCGGGATAGCCGTCGACGAAGCGGGTCTCGTCCCAGCTGCGCGGCAGCTCCTGCAGGAAGCCCTTCACGTAGGCGGGCGCGGTGGCCATGCCTTCCGGCGTCTCGGCGAAGTGCTGGATTCCGGAAAGGAACAGCACCGACTCGGCCAGCTCGAAGCCATTACGGGTCTTGCGCTGGATCTTGGGGATGTCGCCGAACACGGTGGGCGTGAAATCCATCGGGTCGAACAGGTTGCGGGTGAAGGGCAGCATGGCTGCGTGGCGTGGCACCGCATCCTGGTCGGCCTGGAAAAAGGTCGTGAACTCGAAGCCGCGCACCGCCTCGGCGCTCATCAGGTTGGGATAGGTGCGCGACCAGCCGCGCGGCAGCGTGGCGCCGTGGAAGTTCACCAGCAGGCCGGCCTTGGCGGCATCGTTCAGGATGTCGACGTAATAGGCGATCATCGACTGGCCATCACCGGCAAAGAAGTCGATCTTGACGCCCTTGATGCCCATCTCGCGCAGTTTCGCAAATTCCCGGACGCGCGCGTCGCGGGTCAGGAGCGCGCCTTTCGGGCTGTATTCGGTCTTGTTCCAGGCGCCGGATGAGTTGTACCAGACCAGGATGCCGACGTTCTTCCTGGCGCCGTACGCGACCAGCTCGCGCATTTTCGCGTCGCCGATCTTGCGGTCCCAGTCGGCGTCCACCAGCGTATAGTCCCAGCGCATGTCGGCGGCGTGGTCGACGAACTTCTTCTGCACGTCGAAGACCGTACCGTCGTCCTTCAGCAGCGCCCAGCTCCACGATGCGTGGCCGGGCTGCAGGCGCGTCTTGTCGAAGGCGATCGCCGGTGCGGCCAGGTCGGTGCCCAGGGTCGATTCGACGATGGTGCGCAGCGATCCCAGGGCAATGATGCGCCAGGGCGTCACCAGTTCTCCCTTCGCCTCGGCCAGCAGCGCGCCGCCGGTGAAGACTTCCGCTGCGGCCGGCGGGGCCAGGCGGTAGCGGCCGTCCGGTGACGCGGCGTCGAGGCGGGAGGCGTGGAAGCTGCCGTCCATGTTCGCCTCGGTCAGCGCGACCCAGGTGTCGCCGCTGCGGAACAGCGCCGGGAAGACCCAGCCCGCGGGTGTCGGTGCTTTCGTACCGACGGCGATTTCGCGCTGATAGTGCTCTTCGTAGGCCGGATTGGTATTCATCCAGCCGGTCTGGGCGACCGACATCGGCTGCAGCCAGGCCCTGGCGGATTTGTCGAAATTAAAACCAGTCAGCTCGGCGACGAAGCGCTTGCGCGGCAGCGAAGGCTCGCGGACCAGGTAACGGAAGGCGACACCGTCGTTCGATACCCGGAAAGCGATATCCATGGCCTGGCCCTGGGCGTTGCGGACGGTGTAAACCTGCTCGTTGGCGGCGTAGCTGATGTGGCGCTTCTTGCCGGCGGCGAGTTCGTAGCTGTCGCGAACAGGTCTTACCGGCGAGGTGCTTGCGATCGCAAGCTTGGTCACCAGGTCGGAGCCCTGCAGTTTCAGGCCAAGCGGGGACGGGAGGATGACGGGTGTGCCGTCGCGTGCGACGGAATAGCTGAGCGCACCGGATGGGGCGGCGGTGACGGTCACCGAAATGTGGCCGTCGGGGCTGGTCAGCGCGGCAGCATGCACCTGGGTGCTGAAGATGGCGGCGAGCGCCAGAGTCGTGCGAGTCAAGGCGGTCATAACAAATCCTGTTAGCTGTCGTAGCCGCCACTGGCGGCTACGACTTCCGGCGCAGGCCGGAACCCAAGTTCGTGGCGGACCAACGGACTTGGATCCCGGCCTGCGCCGGGATGACGTGCTCAAGTTGGAGGTGAAAAGAAACGTGGCGGCGTTCAGGAGCCGATGATCACGTCCAACCCGCGTCAACCACGAAATCCTGCGCCGTGCACATCTTGCTGTCCTCGGCGCCGAGGAACAGCACCATGGCCGCGATATCGTCCGGCATGAGCTTGCCCGGCAGGCACTGGGCCTTCTTGATCTCCGCTTCGGCCGCCTCGTCGACCCACAGGTCGATCTGGCGCTGGGTCATGACCCAGCCCGGGGTAACGGTGTTCACGCGCACGCCGAAGGGGCCGAGGTCGCGCGCCAGGCTGCGGGTCAGGCCGATCACGGCTGCCTTGGTGGTGGCATAGACCGGATAGCCGGCGCCCTTGGCATGCCAGGACATCGACGAGAAGTTGATGATGGAGCCGCCACCCTTCTTCTTCATGCCCGGCAGGACTGCCTGCGCGGTGAAGAACATCGGGCGCTGGTTGATGGCGATGCGTTCGTCCCAGTAGTCGAGCGAAACCTTCTCGATGTCGTGGCGCTGGTCGTTGGCCGCGTTATTGACCAGCACCTCGAAGTCGCCCAGCTGTTCCGCCAGCTCGGCCATCGTGCGCTGCAGCGCGGGGATGTCGGTGATGTCGCAGTAGCGGAACACCGGCGCCGCGTGCCCGGCATTGGCCAGGCTGGCGCACAGCGTCTCGCTGGCTTCCCTTGCAATATCGACAAAGGCCACCACCGCGCCCTGCTCCACGAATGCGCGCACGATCGCTTCACCGATGCCGGTGCCGCCGCCCGTCACGAATACCCGCCTGCCCTGCAGGCTGGGATACCTTGCCAACTTGTTCATACCTGTCTCCATCCGTTCTTATTGTGATGCCCGCTTATTCTTTGGTCAATGCACCGTCTTTGCGGCGCCAGATCCCAAGCGGATTCCCGTCGCGCAGGGCCGCGGGCAGGAGGCGCTGCGGCAGATTCTGGTAGCAGACCGGACGCAGGAAGCGTTCGATCGCAGCGGTGCCGACCGAAGTGCTGCGCCCGTCCGCCGTGGCCGGGAACGGGCCGCCGTGCACCATCGCACTCGACACCTCGACACCGGTCGGGAAGCCATTGGCCAGGATGCGGCCGACCTTGCGCTCCAGCGCCGGCAGCAGCAGCTCGGCCGCATCGTAGTCGGCCGGATCGATCTGCAGCGTGGCGGTGAGCTGTCCTTCCAGCAGTTCGGTCACCTGACGCAGCTCGCCCACGTCCTTGCACACCACCAGCACCGATGCGGGACCGAAGACCTCGGCATGCAGCTCATGGCGCGTCAGGAAGTGCTCGGCGCTGGTGCGGAACAAGGCCGCGCCGCCCTTGCCTTCCTCGTGCTCGATGCGGGCCAGGGTAGTGACCGTCTCGTGCCCGTGCAGGGTGTCGACGCTCTTGCGGTAGCTTTCCGCGATACCCTGGGTCAGCATGACGCCCGCCTGCGTTTCCGCCAGCGCCTGGCTGGCGGCCGCGCAGAATTGCTCCAGTCCCGGACCGTCCACCGCGAGCACCAGGCCGGGGTTGGTGCAGAACTGCCCCACGCCCATGGTCAGCGAGGCGGCAAAGCCCTTACCGATTTCAGTGGCGCGGGTGGCCAGGGCCTGCGGCATGATGAACAGCGGGTTAATGCTGCTCATTTCCGCATACACGGGAATCGGCTGCTTGCGCGCCGCGGCCACCGCCATCAGGGCGGTGCCGCCCGAACGCGAACCGGTGAAGCCGACCGCCTGGATGGCGGGATGCCCGACCAGGGCCTGGCCGATGCCGTTGCCGGTGCCGGTCAGCAGCGCGAACACGCCTGCCGGCAGGCCGCACAGCTGCACGGCCTTGACGACCGCGCGCGCCACCAGTTCCGAGGTGCCGGGATGCGCCGAGTGGGCTTTCAAGACCACCGGGCAGCCGGCTGCAAAGGCGGAGGCCGTGTCGCCACCCGCCACCGAGAAGGCCAGCGGGAAGTTCGAGGCGGCGAACACGGCCACCGGGCCGACGCCGATCAGCTTGTAGCGCAGGTCGGGACGCGGCGGGGTGCGTTCCGGCAGCGGCGTGTCCATGCGGGCGTCAACCCACGATCCTTCGCGCAGCAGCTCGGCGAACATGCGCAGCTGGCCGCAGGTGCGTCCGCGTTCGCCTTCCAGGCGTGCGCGCGGCAGGCCGGATTCGGCCATCGCGCGCTCGATCAGTTCATCGCCCAGCGCCAGGATCTGCTCGGCCACCGTGTCCAGGAACTGCGCGCGCTGCTGGTCGCTGGTCTTGCGGAAGATGTCGAAGGCTTCGCCCGCCAAGGTGCAGGCGCGGTCGATCTGGTCCGGGCTGACCATGTGGAAGCTGGGCTCCAGGTAGTCGCGCCGGGTCGGATCCCAGGCCTTGAAGGAGCCTGCGGCGCCGCGCTCGTGGACGCCGCCGATGATGGCTTCGCCGCTGATGTTCATAGTGCCTTCACCTGTGCGAACGGTGCGGCGTGAACGGCCAGGCGGTTGCGCAGGGCCGGACCGAACTGCGGCGACTCGACCTCGAAGGTCTCGCCGGCCTGGACCGATACGTTATCGGCAAAGCTCAGCGTGGCGGTGCCGAAGAAGTGGATGTGCACGTCGCCCGGGCGGTTGAACAGGCCGTACTTGAAGTGGTGGTATTCGAGGTTGCCGATGGTGTGCGACATGTTCTGCTCGCCGCTCACGAAGGCCTTCTCCCAGCGCACTTTGCCGTCCTGGTCGAGGATGCGCGAGACGCCGGCCACGTGGCTCGGCAGCTCGCCCACCAGCAGCGCCGGGCCGAGGCCGCAGTTGCGCAGCTTCGAGTGGGCCAGGTAGAGGTAGTTCTGGCGTTCGGTAACGTGGTCCGAGAACTCGTTGCCGATGGCGAAACCGAGGCGATAAGGCTGGCCGTCGTTGCCGATCACGTAGAGGCCGGCGATCTCCGGCTCTTCCCCGCCGTCGAGCGAGAATTCAGGCATGTCGATGTCCTGGCCGGTGGCGCGCACGGTCGAGCCGTCGCCCTTGTAGAACCATTCCGGCTGCACGCCGGCGGTTCCCGGAGCAGGCTTGCCGCCTTCGACGCCCATGCGGAACATCTTCATCGAGTCGCTCAAGGAGTCCACGTCGCCGCCGATCTTCTTGTGCATGGCATCGCGGGTGTCGGCGCTGCCCAGGTGGGTCAGGCCGGTGCCGGTGACGTAGCAGTGGGCGGCGTCCGGGTGGTCGAGCGGCGGCAGGATGCGGTCGGCCGCGGCGACGTCGTCATAGTTGTACTGTTCCTGGCTGGCGGCGCTGTCCGCCAGCTGGGCCAGGCCGGTGCCGGCAGCGATGGCGGCGCGGGCCAGGTCGAGCGTCGTGGCATAGCCGTTGACGACGCGGATGATGTTGTCGTGCAGGATGCCGATGCGGCGTTCCTGCGATTCGGTGATGAATTGTACGAGCAGCATGGCCCGGTCTCCCAATATTGGTGTTGTTGACGATGCAAGTGTTCGAGTAGTGGTTGAACGCGCGGACGGCAAAGCCGTCCACCCTACGTAGGGTGGGCGGGGGAAAACAGTCCAGTGGACTGTTTTCCCGCCCGCGCGTTCAACTCACAGCAGATCAGTGAGAATGCTTGGGAACGGCCGACCCACGGCAACCGACCAGGAAGTCGAAATCGCAGCCTTCGTCGGCCTGCAGCACGTGGTCCAGATAGAGGCGCTGGTAGCCGCTGTGCTGTACCGGCTTGCTCTTTTCGGCGCGGTCGGCCAGGCGCTTGCGGATCTCTTCGTCCGACAGCTCGAGGTTCAGGCCACCGCCAGCGCAGTCCAGCTGGATCCAGTCGCCATCCTGCACGATGCCGAGCGGGCCGCCGGCCATCGCTTCCGGCGCCACGTGCAGCACGACGGTGCCGTAGGCCGTGCCGCTCATGCGGGCGTCCGAGATGCGCACCATGTCGGTGATACCCTGGGCCAGCAGCTTGGGCGGCAGGCCCATGTTGCCGACTTCGGCCATGCCCGGGTAGCCCTTGGGGCCGCAGTTCTTCATCACCAGGATGGAATTCGCGTCCACGTCCAGGTCCGGATCGACGATGCGCTGCTTGTAGTGGTCGAAGTCTTCGAACACGACGGCGCGGCCGCGGTGCTGCATCAGGTGCGGAGAAGCCGCCGAGGGCTTGAGCACGGCGCCGCGCGGCGCCAGGTTGCCGCGCAGGATGCGGATGCCGCCGTCAGCGATCAGCGGGGTATCCAGCTGGCGGATCACTTCGTCGTTGTAGATCGGCGCGTCCTGGCAGTTCTCCCACAGGGTCTTGCCGTTGACGGTGAGCGCGTCCTTGTGCTTCAGCAGGCCGCCCTCGCCCAGGCGGCGGATCACGCCCGGCAGGCCGCCGGCATAGTAGAACTCCTCCATCAGGTATTTACCGGATGGGAGCAGGTCGACGATGGTCGGGGTGCCCTTGCCGATCGAGGTCCAGTCTTCCAGCTCGAGCGGCACGCCCATGCGCCCGGCGATCGCCTTCAGGTGGATCACGGCATTGGTCGAACCACCGATGGCGGCGTTCACGCGGATGGCGTTCTCGAAGTTCTCGCGCTTGAGGATTTTCGACAGCTTCAGGTCTTCATGCACCATCTCGACGATGCGGATGCCGGACATATGGGCCAGCACGTAGCGGCGCGCATCCACGGCCGGAATCGCCGCATTGTGCGGCAGCGAGGTGCCCAGCGACTCGGCCATGCAGGCCATCGTGGATGCAGTACCCATGGTGTTGCAGGTGCCGGCCGAGCGCGAGTGGCCGGCTTCGGCGGCCAAGAAATCGTGCATGGTGATCTGGCCACCCTTGGCCTGCTCGTGCAACTGCCAGACGGCGGTGCCGGAGCCGATGTCCTTGCCGTTCAGCTTACCGTTCAGCATCGGGCCGCCGGTGACGACGATGGTCGGCAGGTCGACGCTGGCCGCGCCCATCAAGAGGGCCGGGGTGGTCTTGTCGCAGCCCACCAGCAGGACCACCGCGTCCATCGGATTGCCGCGGATGGATTCTTCGACGTCCATGCTGGCCAGGTTACGGGTCAGCATCGCGGTCGGGCGCAGGTTCGATTCGCCGTTCGAGAACACCGGGAACTCGACCGGGAAGCCGCCGGCTTCCAGGATACCGCGCTTGACGTGTTCGGCCAGCTTGCGGAAGTGGGCGTTGCAGGGGGTCAGTTCGGACCAGGTGTTGCAGATGCCAATGATCGGCTTGCCCTGGAATTCATGGTCTGGGATACCCTGGTTCTTCATCCAGCTCCGGTACATGAAGCCGTTCTTGTCCTGGGTCCCGAACCACGCCGCAGAGCGCAGCGTGGTCTTTTTCTTCGTCTCGGACATCCAATCCTCCTCGTTATTTCCGCCACGGGGAGCTGTGCGCTCCCTCTCATGTCGTGTTGTTCAGCGATGAGGAAGTCTAGAATGCCGCCAGATATCTTTCCAATCAAATATTTCGCGATATCGATATCGAAAATGTTATCTGAGCACGCCCAGAAACCGGGATTCCGGCAGCCCGCGCACGTCGAGCGCCTGCTTGAACAGCGCGCCCGACAGCGGCGCCGCAGCGCGGTCGCCAGCCGTCATGCCGAGCCAGGCACTGGTCACATACAGAGTGGACAGGTCGGGCCCGGCGAACGCGGGGCAGCTCGGTTGCGGCGCAGCGAGCGCCAGTACCCGGTCCAGGCTTCCGTCCGGGGCGAAGCGCATCACCTGCCCTGCTCCCCAGCGCGTCGTCCACAGGTAGCCATCGGCGTCGCTGCAGGATCCATCCGGTTCGCCCGGCGCGGCATCGGCCGGCACGAACAGGTGCGAAGCCCCGACCGTGCCGCTGCAGGGGTTGTAGTCGCAATAGCGGATCTCGCGCGTGGCCGAATCGGCATAGTACATCCGGCGGCCGTCGGGACTGAAGCAGATGCTGTTGGCGATCGCCGCGTTCCCGATCGGCAGGCGCTCGAGCGTGAGGTCGAGGTTCAGGCGGTAGAAGCCGCCCAGGGCGCGTTTCGGGCTCTCTTCCTGGTTGAACATGCCGAATACGAAGCGCCCCTGGCGGTCGCAGCGTCCGTCGTTCAAACGGGTGGCCGGAATATCGGATTCGACCTCAAGGATGCGCTTCACCACCCCGGTCGAGAAGCTGAAGTAGGCCAGGCCGCTCGCAAGCCCCAGCAGCAGGCGATCGTCGCTGCCCGTCAGTGCGAAGGAACACAGGCGTTCGGGCATGCGCCAGCTCATGCTGCGGCCGCTGGACGGCGAATACGACCACAATTCCGCTGCCGGGATGTCGGTCCACAGCAGGCGGCCGGTGCGTTCGCACCACAGCACGCATTCGCCCAGCTCGTGCCGGTTGTCGAGTAAATGTTCCATCAGGCCTCCTGGACCGACAGGCGGAAACGCGATTCGGTCTCGTATACCTGTCCCGGACGCAGGATCACGTTCGGGAAGCGCGGCCGGTTCGGCGAATCCGGGAAGTGCTGCGGTTCCAGGCAGAAGCCGCTGCGGTGTCCGTAGCTCCGGCCTTTTCCCGAGAGCGAGCCGTCGAGGAAGTTCCCGCTGTAGAACTGCAGGCCGGGCTCCTCGGTGAACAGTTCCAGCACCCTGCCCGAGCCGGGGTCGACGACGTGGGCCGCGCGCGTCATCTCCTTGCCGTTCGGCTTGTTGAGGACGAAGTTGTGGTCGTAGCCGCGGCCGTGGCGCAGCTGCTTGTCCGGCTGGCCGACCCGCTCGCCGATGGGGCGCGGGGTGCGGAAATCAAAAGGCGTGCCGGTGACCGGCGACAGCGTCCCCAAGGGGATCGAGGCGGCATCGATGCCGACGAAGGTGTCGGCATCGATCGTCAGCTGATGGTTCAGGATGTCGCCCTCGCCCGCCAAATTGAAGTAGCTGTGCTGGGTCAGGTTGACCGGGGTCGGCTGGTCGGTCACGGCATGGAAGCGCAGCACCAGTTCATTCTCGTCATTCAGCAGGTAGCTCACGGTGACGTCGAGGTTGCCGGGATAGCCCTCTTCGCCGTCCACGCTGCGGTAAACCAGCTGCAGGCTGTCGCCTGCCACGCTGGCCTGCCACTTGCGCTTGTGGAAGCCGCCCGGCCCGCCGTGCAGGTGCTTGTCGCCGTCGTTCGCCGGCAGGACGTACTCACGGCCGTCCAGGGTGAAGCGGGCATTGGCGATGCGGTTGCCGTAGCGGCCGATCAGGGCGCCGAAATAAGGGTGATCGCCCTCATACGGTGCGAGCGTGTCGAAGCCCAGTACCACGTCGGCCAGGCGGCCGTCGCGGTCGGGCGCGTGCAGCTCGGTGATGATGCCGCCGAAATCGATGATCTTCGCCACCAGGCCGTTCGCATTGCTCAGCGTGAACTGGGTGATGGCGTCGCCGTTCGCCAGCTGGCCGAAGGGCGCTTGCGTGATGGGGTTTGGCACCGTGCTTCCTCAGTTGGTGGATGGCCGTCCGAACACCGGCATGCCCTTGTCGTCCCAGCGCAGCGTCTTCACGAAGGTGTGACGGTCCGGATTCCACAGTGGGTCGCCGACGATCTCGGTATAGGTGCGCGCGTGGTAGACCAGCATGACCGTGTCGCCGTCCTCGGCATAGGTGAAGCTGTTGTGGCCGGGACCGTAGATGCCGTGGTCGTAGCAGGTACGGAATACCGGCTCGGGCGACTTGGTCCAGGAGGCCGGGTCGAGCAGGTCGGCATCCTCGTCCGCCCACAGCAGGCCCATGGCGTAGTTCTCGTCGGTGGCGCTGGCCGAGTAGCTGATGAAGATGCGGCCGTTGCGACGCACCACCGAGGGGCCTTCGTTGACCCAGAAGCCGCGCGTCTCCCAGTCGAACTCCGGCTTGCTCAGCATGATCGGCTTGCCCTCGATCTGCCACGGGGTCTTCATCGGGGCGATGTAGAGGTTCGAATTGCCTTCGATCTCGTGGTCTTTCTGCGCCCACAGGTAGTAGAGCTGTCCCTTGTGGGTGAAGGTGGTGGCGTCCAGGCAGAAGCTGTCGATGCCGGTGTCGACCTGGCCCATGAACTCCCACTCGCCTTCGAGCGGATTGGCGTTCTGGTTGCGGATCGCGTACATGCGGTGCTGGAACAGCTTGTACTTGATCTCGCGGCTCGGGGCCGCGGCGAAATAGACGTACCAGGCGCCCTGGTTGAAATGGATTTCCGGCGCCCACACCAGTTCGCAGTAAGGGCCGGTGTCGGGCTTGGTCCACACGTCCACGGTTTCCGCCGTGGCCAGGCCGGCGATGGTGTTGGCGCGGCGCAGTTCGATGCGGTCGTATTGCGGCACCGAAGCCGTGAAGTAGTAATAGCCGTCGGTGTGCTTGTAGATGTAGGGGTCGGCGCGCTGTTCGATCAGGGGCTTGAGGACGGTGTCTATCATGGCTGGTTCTCGTTGGTTCATGGTGTACTCGCTTAGCTGGCCACGTAGCCTGCGGTGCGCATGTCGGCCTTGACGCTGTCGTAGTACTTGTCGCTGATGCGGTACTTGAACATCAACAGGCCCATCAGGAAGTGGAAGAAGCCCGGGATCACCGACAGCATCAGGGCGATGCCCTGCAGCGCCAGCGCCGACTGTTCCTGGTTCGGCTGGTACTGGAAGTAGTCGAGCAGGATGCCGACCATGCCGCCGGCGATCGCCATGCCGGCCTTCTGGCACACCGAGATGCCGCCGAAGGCGAAGCCCGAGACCCGCTTGCCGGTCTTGACCTGGCCGTAGTCGATGGTCTCGGCGATGGCCGACCAGAATACCGGCGCGTGCAGGTCCACCACCAGCGACAGGATGAAGTACAGGACGAAGGCCAGCAGGATGTCGCCCGGCTGCACCAGGAAGTAGATCAGCAGGCTGATGACGGCCACCATGATCTGGGTGTTGCGGAACAGCTTGACCTTGCAATAGAACTTGGTGGTCCAGGTGGACACCACCATCGCCAGGATCGCGGCCGCCACGCCCGTCGACAGGAAGGCAGACACGGTGGCGGTGTCGCCGCCCAGGTAGTACTTGGCGTAATAGATCGCCACCGAACCGCGAATCACATAGCCCACGGTGCCGGTCACGCACACGGCGCACAGGATCAGCCACTGGTCGTTCTGCAGCAGCACGCGCACCTGGTCCATCAGCGGCTGTTTTTCCACTTTGTGGATCACGCGCTCGGTGGTGGTGAAGAAGCACAGCAGGAACAGCAGCACGCCCATCGCGGCCATCACGGCCATCGCGGCCTGGTAGCCGGTGGCCGGGTTGCCGGCATCCCACCAGCTGGCCAGCATCGGCACGATGATGGTCACCATGAAGGCGCCGATCTTGGCGAAGAACAGGCGGTAGCCGTTGGCCGACAGCCGATCCTGGGGGTCGGAGGTCAGGCCGCTGATCAGGGAGATGTAGGGGATGCCGACGCCCGCCGTCATCACGGTCATCAGGATGTAGGTCGAGTAGGCCCAGATCAGCTTCGCGTCATAGGTCCAGTCGGGCGTGGTGAAGACCAGGAACACGCTGAGGCCATAGGGCACGGCCAGCAGCAGCAGCCAGGGCCGGTAGCGCCCCCAGCGCGTCAGGACGCCGTCGGTCACCTGCCCCATCACCAGGTCGGCGACCGCGCCGACCACCTTCACGGCCACGAACAGCATGGCCAGGTCGCTGGTCTTCAGTCCGTAGATGTCGGTATAGAAGAAGGTGATGATCAGCATCATCGACGAGATCACCACGTTGAGCGCCATGTCACCCGCGCCGAAACCCGCTTTTTCGAGGGTGGAGAGTTTTTGAGTGTGTTGTGTGTCCATAATGCCTTCCCATCAGAACGACCCGGGGGCACTGCCGGATACCTCCGTGCAGTGCCCCTGTTTTGCTGCGCTGCTGTCCCGTGCCGGGCTTACATCTTCCAGCGCAAGGCGACCGAGGCCGAACGTCCGACCTGGACCGTACCGAAATTGGTCAACTGCTGGTTACCCGCGTTACCGAAGTGGTAGTACTGTCGCTGCATTTCGTTGGTCAGGTTGATGGCGGCGATATCGACCGACATCCTGTCGTTGACCTTGTAGGAGATTTGCATGTCCACACTCTTCTCCGGATGACGCCAGATACCGATCGGATTTGCGAACAAGGCGGCTTCGTTGGCGGCCAGGAAGCCGGAACGCCAGACATAGGACAGGCGCGCGCTGACCGGGCCCTTTTCGTAAGCCAGGGTGGCGTTGTACGAGCGGTCGGACACCCCGAAGAACGGTGTCTCGAGCTGCGCGATGATCTCGCCGGCACTATTGGCCTCGGGAACGTTCTGCGACGAGCTGAGTCGGGTATAACTACCCTGGAAGCCCAGACCTTCCAGCGGGCCCGGCAGCCACTTCGGGAAGTAGATCAAGCCGAGCTCGACGCCTTTGATCGTGCCGTCGGAAGCGTTGACCGGTGAGTTGATGACGTAGTCATAGCCGTTCGTATGGTCGCCGCCCGAGGTCGAGTTGCGGAACGGGTCCTCCGCCGGATCGACGTGAATCTTGCGACGCAGGGGCACGACCAGGCCGTCGATCTTGCGCTTGAACACCGTGCCGTAGAGTGCGCTGTCTTTCTGGAAATACCACTCCCCCGTCAGATCGAAGTTCGTCGACTGCGTCGGTTTCAGGTCCGGATTGCCACCGGTGCCCGAGCCATAACCCACCCGCGACACGTCGTCACCGAGTTGCAGGACAGGATTCAGGTCACCGAAGTTCGGGCGGCGCAGGGTTTTACCGAAGTTGAAGCGCGTAACGACGTCCTTGGTCGGGTCGTAGGTCAGGGTCAGGCTCGGCAGGAACTTGCTGGTCGACTTGCTGGCGCCAGACGGCGTGACCGCCTTGGTGCTGGCATCGACCTTGTAGAAGGTCATGTCGGTATCGACCTTGGTGTAGCGCACGCCGACATTGGCGCGCAGGCGATTGCCGAACAGCTCGCTTTGGAAATTCCCCATCAGGTAGAGATTGCTCGTCTTTTCCTCGATCTCGAAGGTCTTCTGCAGGCGCAGTTTGTCCGTGGTCAGGAAGTTGCTGTTGACCGAGTTATAGAGCTTGCGCCACTCGTCGACATGGTCGCGGATGTAGTAGGCGTTCGGCTCCACCCACGAGCGCGGAACGTCCGAGATGTCCGTGCCGAAGTTCGAGTTGGTAATGGAATACTGCGGACCCAGCGAGGCAAGGTTGCGGCCCAGGAAGGCCGATTGCGTCCGGTTAGCCTCCGAGGCCTTGCGTACGTCGTGGCGCAGGCCGAATTGGAGGGTCTGCAGCGCACCCCAGTCGGCATCGAAGACGCCCGCCAGCGTGCCCGTCGCGGCGCTGCCCTTGTTGCGGTTGGCGTTATCGTAGAACTCCGCCACATTCCACTTGCTCGGGTCGGCCAGGTCGGCATTATTATTGAAACGGAAGGCCGTATCGCCGCCGGCATTGAAGTCGACGTCGATGGAAGGTGCAACGCGATCAATCCGGGTGGCTGTGAATTGCGTGTCGAATTCGCTGGTCTGGAAGGACAGATCACCGTCCAGCTTCAGGCGGTCGCCGAGATCCCATTTGCCGTTCAGGGCATAGACGTAGGAATCGGTTTTCGACGTGGTGTAGTCGCCGCTGTTGAAGCTGTAGACGTTATTGACTTTGCGGGACTTGATGACGTTCGTTCCCGGGAAGGTCGTAATCGTCCCCGCAGGGTTGCTGCCGAGATCGCCCCACCAGTCGGCGAAGCTGAACAGCAGCTGATTGAAGGCCTTGTCGCGATAACCGTTGTACATCGCCTCGAAGGTGTAGACCGAAGCGCTGTTCGGTTTCCATTGCAAGGCGAGATTGGCGGCAGGACGCTTCCGTTCACCCTGAACGTCGCTCTGGAAAACGGCGTCGCGCGCCAGGTAATAAGGATAGGCCTTGCCGTTGAAATTCAGCGTCGAACCCGCTGCCATCGGCAAGCCGGTACGGGTGCCGGGCGCCCAGATAGCGTTGTCGAAGATGCGCTGCAAAGGCGTGTAACCTGCCGGCACTTCGGCGGCATTGGGGCTGGTGAACGGCACCATGGCACCCGGCGTCACGCTTTCATTACGGTATTTCGTCTGGGTAGCCGCCAGATTGACCAGGGCACCGACTTCGCCGATACCGGTTTCCCAGCGGTTGCTGACCATGGCGCTGAGCTGCGGGTTCCACTTTTTCGCAGGATCCAGATAGGTCTCACGCGCCGTCAGCGACACTTGCGGACCCTTGAAATCGAAGGGTCGCAGCGACTTGACGTCGATTTGGCCTGCAATTCCGGTTTCCAACTGGCTGGCGTCGCGCGTCTTGTACACGTCGATCTGGCGGACCAGGGTCGAGGGGATGTCCTGAAGCGCGACCTGCGTGCCCGACGCGGTAAAGATATTGCGGCCGTTCCAGGTGGTCTGGACGTCGGGCAGACCACGGATGGACAAGGCGCCGACTTCGCCACCGGCGCGGTTGGTGACCTGGATGCCCGTCACGCGCTGCAGCGCTTCGACGACATTGTTATCGGGGAGCTTGCCGATGTCTTCGGCAACGACCGATTCCACGACCTGGTCGCTGATGCGCTTGATCGCCAGGCTCTTGATGAGCGATGCCTTGACGCCCGTGACGACCACGGTCTGCGCTTCACCCGGCTCCGTCTTTTCGGCGGCCGCGACGGGGGCGATTTCCTGGGCGCCGACCGTGGCGCTGCTGATCAGGCCCGCGCCGGCGAGCGCGGCGACCATGGCGTGGAGGGCGAAGGCGTGACGGGTGCTGGCCGTGGCGCGGCCGAATGAGGTGCGTTTCATACGTCTCCTGTGTCGTTTTCGTTATGGCCGCTGTATCGCGGCTTTGCTGTTATTACATGCTCGACATTGATGGTAGGCGTGGAGGTGAGATCATTCCAATCAATTTTTTGGCCATTCCGATATCAATTTGTGTATCGGGAATATTGTACTGCTGCACTGGATTGATGTGAAACGGGTAAAAACAACAAAAAAAGGCCACTGAAACATCAGTGGCCCGCATAAAGTAATTTTTTACTATCAACCGCCGATGTTCCTGAACGGGTCCAGCGCCAAGTCGATAAGGCGCCGCTCGCGCACGACGATCTCCGCCACGGCGGTCATCCCGTAGCGCAGTGGATACCGGGTCTCGCCTACCTGGTAATGGCTCTGTTCCAGCGACACCCTCCCCTCGTACACCGGCAGCTTGGACTGCAGCGAAGGTTTGGTTGCCGGCGAAATGTACTGCAGCGTGCCTCGTATCAGCCCATAGCGCTGGTAGGGAAAGGCATTGAATTTCAGCTGCACCGGCAAGCCCTCGCGCAGGAAGCCCCTGTCGTGCTCGGCGATCTCGATCTTGAGGATCATCTTGGCATTCCTGGGCGCGATGCCGCCCAGCGGCGCATTGGCCTGGATCTTGTCGCCCGGCTGGGTCGAGGTGACGTCGGTGATCACGCCATCCACCGGCGCGACGATGCGCAGGAAGTTTTCCTTGTCGATGTTCTCGAAGCGGATGCGCGCCGCAGCTTCGGCCACCAGGCGCGCGGTCTGCACCTGCAGGCGCAGCTTGTCCTCGGCATTCGCCACTTCCCTGGCCGCCGCTTCCGCCTGCAGCCGGAGCCGCTCCAGGTCCTGGCCGCTGGTTTCCAGTTCCGACCGGGCCTGGGTCGACTCCATGCCCTGCCGTGCCGCCAGTTCGGTGATCCGCGCCTGCGCCACCCGCATGGCGTTCTCCGCCGCCGCCAGCGCGTTCTTCTTGCTTTCGACCTGGAGCTGGGACACCCCGCCGCCGCCGGGCAAGGCGAACAGCCGCTCATATTTTTCGGCTTCCATCCTGGCGGCGTCGCGCGCGCGCCTGGCGTCCTCGAGGTTGGTGCGCGCTTCCTGCTGCTGCGCACCCTGGCCCTGCGCCAGCCGGCTGGTGCCCTCGAGCAGGCGCCGGCGGTGCTGGAGCTCTTCCACTGCGGTCGCTTCCTTCAGCGCGGCGGCATTACGTTCCATCAGCGCCTTCTTTTCGGGGAATTCCTTCCACTCGCGCTCGGCATCGTCGAGCTTCAGGCGCGCCTCCAGGGCGTTGCGGGCCGCCTCGATCGCACCGCGCGCATAGAGCCGGGCCACGACGTCGCCCTGCTTTACCGGCTGCCCCTCGGCGATGTAAATATTGCTTAATTCACCATCGATCGGGGCGTACAGCCGCCGCACATCGGACGCCGGCACCAAGTTCCCGCCCGCCGTCACCAGCACGTCGGCGTGGCCGAAGAAGGACCAGACCAGGGCCGCGACGACCAGCCCGACCATCGCGTACACCAAGGCCTGGGTGAAGCGCCAGGGATCCGCGGTGAGGATCGAGATCCCTTCCGCGCTATGCTCTTCGAGCGCCTCGCTGAGGGGCGTCAGCGAGGGCGGCTTGAGGAAGTCGCGCTTCATTGGCTGCTCCTTGCCAGCGCCAGCTTGCGCACGTCGCTGAGCGCATTGGCATAGGTGTCGCGGAAGGCGGGCACGTGGGCGGACATGGTCTCGAAGCCGCGCTGGTAGGCGTCGTCCCGCTCCTCCCACTGCTGGAGGAAGCCTGCGATGGTGGCGGCGTCCTGGGCGTCGCGGCTGGCTGCCTGGGCGCCGCCCCGGCTGGCCGCGAAGCGTTCCAGCGCGACCATCCAGTCGAGCTGGTCGAGCAGGGGCGCGAGCTCGGGGTTGTGGCGGGTGTACTGGCGCATGGCGGCCACCTCGCTTGCGGCGCGCCCGAACTGGCGCGCCTCGAGCGCGGCGATCCAGGCCGGCAGCCTGGCCTTGAGCAGCGCCTCCGTGCCCAGCGCCCTCAGGCGGCTGTTGTCGGGATCGTCCGCCAGCGCGTCAGCGGCCGTCACGGCCGCCTGCGCGTAGGCGCCCCGCGCCAGCAAGTCCTCGACCTCGCCCTCGGCGCCGCCGAAACGCGGCCATGCCAGTACCAGCAGGACGAGCAGGGCCAGCGCGGCCAAGCCCCACTGGCGCATGCGCCGGACCGCCAGCGTGCCCCGGCCGCCCAGCGCGGCGTACAGCCCCGACAGCATGGCAGCGGAGCGGCCCTGGGGCGGCCCTTCCCCCTTGTCCTGTGGATTCTGCCCGTCGCCATCGCCCAGGGCGGCATCCGGCGTATCGTCGCGGGCCGGATCGACACAGAAGATGTCCAGGAAAGAGTTGGCGGCCGCGACGAAGGTGGTCTTGTCGGCATCCGGCTCTGCCGGAGCCGGCGCTCCACCGACTGCGCCGATCCGTGTCAGGGTCGGGTCGCGTGCGGAGGCATCCCATTGCAGGCCGAGCCGGTAGACGAAATAGCGTCCGCCGAAGGCGAGCAGGTCACCCTCGTGCAGCGCCACGGCATGCTCGTCCAGGCGGACGCCGTTGACGAAGCTGCCGTTGGTGCTGCCCAGGTCTTCGAGCCAGGCCGCGCCGTTCTTGAGGAAGATATGTGCGTGGCGGCGCGACAGGTAGTTCACCTGGGCCGGCTCGCTGTCCTTGTAGCGCGCGAAGCTGTCGTCGGCCTTGCTGACCATGAAGGGGAACTCGCTGACCACGATCGGCTGCAGGCCGGCGCCGCCACCTTCCGGGCTCAGGCTCAGGCTCGCCAGCCTGGCATGTGGAGGCTGGCTCGCGGCGTGTTCCAGGTGTACGCGGTAGGTCAGCGCCTTGCCGATACCGAGCACGTCGCCGCTGTGCAGCGTGGTGATCGCCTGCTTCACCGGCACACCGTTGACGGTGCTGCCGTTCTTGCTGCCCAGCTCGGCGAAATAGACGGCGCCGTGTTCGCAGAAGATGCGCGCGTGGCGGCGCGACAGGTCGGCGGCCAGGCCGGCCGGATAAGCGTCGAAGGGTGCTTCCGTGCGGCCGATCGCAAACAGGTTCTCGTGAATGTGGATGGGCTGCAGTTCAGGGTGCGAAACCGGTTCGAGCACGATCAACAGCCGGCCTGCCGACGCGGGGCGCGGAGGAGCGAGCATCGCGTCGGCGGTCATCACGTGGCACCCGGTTCACTGTTGGGCCGCATTGCGCACCTCCACTGCCGGCCAGCCGCCGCCCAGCGCCTTGTAGAGCGTCACGGTATCGGACAGGATCTGCTGGTGGTTGGCCAGCAGCGCCAGTTGCGAGGCCAGCAGCGTGCGTTCGGCCTCGAACACCTCGAGCTGGGACACCATGCCCTCCTTCAGCTGGGCCTGCACCTGGGCCGCGACGATGCCAAGGCGCTCGGCTTGCTCCTGCAGTTCGACCCGCTGGCGCCGGTGGGCGTCGAGGTTGACCAGGGCGTTCTCCACTTCTTCGAAGGCCGCCATGACCACGCGCCGGTACTCCTGTTCGACCAGCTCGGTGCGCGCCTCGCTGGTTTTCAGGCGCGCCTTGACGCTCGGGTCGAAGATCGGGAAGTTGATGCTCGGGAGCAGGCCGAAGGTAAAGGACTTCAGCAGCGAGCCGAGGGCGAAACTGGAGCTGCCGCCGCGCCCTGTCAGGCTGATCGACGGCAGCTGGGCCAGCTTGGCCTGTCCCACCAGGTCGTAGGCCACCAGTACCCGGTATTCGGCGGCCACGACGTCGGGCCGGCGCTTGAGCAGCTGCGCCGGCAGGCCCTCGGGCACGGTGGGCAGTTGCACCCGTCCCTGCAGCTCGCCGGCGGGCACGGTGAACTCGCCTGCCGGGGTGCCGAGCAGGGTCGCCAGCGCATTGCCGGCCAGCGCACGCAGGCGCCCGAGCTCGATCAGGTCGCGGCTCAGCTGGTTGATCTCGGCGCGCTGCTGCAGCACCCGGGTCTGCGGTACCAGGCCCTGCCCCATCATCGCTTCCAGGCTGGCCAGGATCTCGCGGTTCTTCGCCAGGGTCTGCTGTTGCTGGCGCATCTGCTCGTCGAACTGCAGGATCTGGAAATAGGTCGTCGAAACGTCCGACACCAGGCTCAGGTAGCCGGCGCGCCAGTCGGCCTCGGTGGCATTGAACTCGGCGGTCTGGGCCTCGACGCCCTTGGCCACCTTGCCCCAGACGTCGATTTCCCAGTTGACCTGGGTGCCGAGGTTGAACTGCTTGCTGAACTTCTGCCCGGTGCTCTTTTCGAAACTCGCCCCGGCGCCCGCATCGAGGGTCGGCAAGGCGCCGGCGCGCGCTTCGCCGATTTCGGCGCCGGCCACCCGGATCCGCGCCGCCAGGGCCTTCAGGTCGAAGTTGGCGCCCAGGGCGCGCTCGACCAGCCCGTCCAGGTAGGGGTCGCGGAACTGCTTCCACCAGTCGGGCGCGATCATTTCGCTGGGTGTGACCGGCAAGCCCTTCTGGCTCGACCAGGCGCTCTTGACGGGGCTGTCGGGACGTGCGTAGGGTTTCATGCTGACGTCGGCGCAGGCGCCCAGCAGCGCGAGCGCCATGACGGCCGCGCCGGACCGGGTGTACTGTGGTCTCAGTGTCATGTGCATGCCTCCCCGGTGCCCGCCCTCATGCGCGGGCATGCGTCTCCCAGCTCTTTGAATCGACGAATACATTGAACAAGCTCGCGTCGAGGTGGCCCGCGCGACATTCCTCGGCGATCAGGTCGAGCGCGTGCTCGACCGGTACCGCCTGCTTGTAGGGACGGTCGCGCGCCGTCAGCGCATCGTAGATGTCGCTGATCGTCAGGATCCTGGTCTGCAGGCTGATCTGCCCTCCCCGCAGGCCCATCGGATAGCCCGATCCGTCCAGCTTCTCGTGGTGGCCATGGGCGATCGCCGGCACCCCGGCCAGTTCGCGGGTCCAGGGAATCAGGATCAGGAAGGAATAGGAATCGGCCACGTGGGCTTCGATCTGGCGCCGCTCGTCCGGCGTCAGGCAACCCTTACCGATGTTGAGTGCGGTGAACTCGTCTTCGCTGAGCAGGCGGAATGCCGGATCATCGGTGCCCGGGCAGTCGTGGCAGCGGATCGCGTCGAGCCCGGCCACCGGGCCGGTGGTGGAGATCGATGGTTCGTTGGCGCGCACGATGGTCTCGAGGAAGGCATCGAGCCGTGCGCCCTCCTCCTCCAGTTGCGCTTCGACGCGCTCGCATTCGCGGCGGAAGGCCGTCATGCCGAGCTCACCGGCCAGGTGTTGCTGCGTCAGCGTGCGCCAGGCCTGCCGTTCGAGGCAGGCGCGCGCGTAGCGGAAGCGCTGCTCGAGCAGGCGCATGTCGGCATGGTGCAGCTTCTTCTCCTTGCGCAGCACGTGTTCGCGCACGCCGACCTTGCCGAAATCGTGGAGCAGCGCCGCGTAGCGGATCTCGCGCATCTGGGCCGGGGTGAAGGCGGCCCGGCGCAGCACGGCATCGTCGGCGTGCTCGAGCGCCATGGCGAGGTTCTCGGCGTAGCCGGCGACGCGGAACGAGTGCCCCGCCGTGACCGGGTCGCGCTCTTCGATCGCCTGCACCGAGGCGCACACGAAGCCGTCGAGCAGGCCCTTGATGTCGGAATACAGCTGGAAGTTCTTCAGCGCCACCGCGGTCTCGGCGCAGACGCCGCTGAGGATTTCCAGGTCGGCTTCCTGGAAAGCGTAGGGGTCGGAAGACGTGTCCACCTGGATCAGGCCAAGTACATCGTCACCCAGGATCAGCGGCACGCACATGACGCTGAGGATGGCCTGGGCGACGATCGACTCGTGCCCGGCATAGTTGCGGTCGGCCAGGGTGTCGACCGACAACACCGCGCGCTTGTGCACCAGCACCTGGTCGACGATGGTGTGGGAGATCCGCACCTGCGACGGATCTTCCTCCGCCCCGCCGCGGCGCCGCGCGGCGACCGGGCGCGGCGGGTCCTGCTCGCTGCCGCGCAACATGATGAAGGCGCGCTCGGCCAGCGGAAACAGGTCAAAGATGAAGTTCATGATCTTTTCGATCAGCGTGGCCTGGTCGGTGACCGCGCCCAGGGCGATGCTGACCTGGGCCATCGCGTGCAGGCGGTGCACGGTCTTCTCGAGGTCGCTGCGACCGGCCTTGCTGGTGTCGACCGCAGGCGCGAAGCATGTGGCGTCGACCGAGCGCTTGATCACGGTGGCCGTGCTGCCGCGCTCGGGCAGCATCAGCGAATGGAACAGCAGCTGGGCCGAGGCCAGCGCCAGTTCGTCACCGTCGCGCAGCAGATGCCAGGCGCCGGGCGCGAGTCGCTCGCCGCACACGAAGGTGCCGTTGCGCGAATGGAGGTCTTCGACGAAGTAGTTGGCGCCGCGGCGCCGGATGCGGGCGTGGCGGCGGCTGATCGTCTGTTCCGGGATGCAAATGTATTTATCGGAGGCGAGCGCATCCTGGCGGTCGCGCCCCAGCACCACTTCGTCGTGCAGCGGGAACACCGCCGGCTTGGCCGACTCGGCCCCCATCCACTCGATATAGGCCCGGACCGGATCGATGGAAGCGGGAAATGCGGGCGAAAATGCCGGGTTCGGTTCCATGCTGGGTGTCCCTCGGGTGCACGGCTCACCTGACCGTGATCGTGATCCGCTTCGAGGTCACGGGCGGCACATGGGGGACGTGCTTGTCATCGCCCATGAGGAGCTGCAGCGTGTGTTTCCCGGGCGGCAGTTCGAGCATGGTCTCGGTCTCGCCGGCGCCGAAATGCAGGTGGTTGCGGTCGGACGGGATCACCTGTCCGGCGGGCGGCAGGCCGGTGTCGATCAGCAGGTGGTGGTGGCCGGTGTTCTTGAACACCACGCCCTTCGGCGCCACGCCCATGTTGCGCAGCCCGAACCACACGCGGAAGGGCTTGCCTGCCGCGACCACTGCGCCATCCGAGGGCCAGCCGATGTAGCAGTAGGCATTGGCGGGCGCTTCGGTGGGAACGGCCACCCCACTTGTTAGCGCAAGCAGCAGGGCGAGTGAGGCGAACTGTGTGCGCATGGTGTTCTCCGTTCAGCGCAGCGTTGGGATACTCAGCGGACCGTGATGGTGATTTTCTTCGAAACGACAGGCGGCTTGTGCGGCACGTGGTCCAGGTCCCCCAGCAGCAGTTGCAAGGTATGCTTGCCGGGCGGGAGTTCGATGCGGGCTTCGGTTTCGCCCGCCCCGAAATGCAGGTGGTTGCGGTCGTTCGGAATCGCCTCGGTCATCGACGGCAACTCGGTATCGACCAGGAGGTGATGGTGGCCGGTGTTGGCGACCGCGGTGCCCTTGGGCGCGACGCCCATGTTGCGCAGCCCCATCCGCACCCAGAACTTGCCGCCGGCAATCACTGCGCCCTCATGCGGCCAGATGAAATAAACCTGTGCGTTGGTGGGATTGGCGGCGGGGTTGGCGGCGGTCGATGGTACCGGCGTTGGCGGCTTCGGCGCCTGCGTCGTGGCGGGCTCGGCCGCAGTCTGGGGCGCCGTACCGGCGCTTGCCGCAGGAGTTTGCAACACTGCCACCAACAGAACAGCAAGGACCGTGGTATGGCGCATAATGGACACTCCTGGCGAGGTCGTACGGATGCGTGTGCCGAGGCCTTAAATCTGTCACACTCTCGGTCAGATCGCAAGTCAATTCCTATCAAACGCTGAATAAACGAGGAGCCGCTCATGTGGCACAAGCTCTTGATGGTTGGCGTACTGGCGAGCTCTGCCGGCGCGTGCTGCGCCCAGGCCCAAACCCGCATGCCCGACATGCAACTGGCGGGCGTTGTTCCGCGCAACAGTGCGGAACAGTTCGAACTGGCGTTCTGGGAATCGATCAAGGACAGCACCCACGTCAGCGATTACGAGGCTTACCTGAAGGCCTATCCGAAGGGCCGCTTCGCGGCGCTCGCGCAGGCCAGGATCGCCCGCCTGCGCGCCGCAGCCCCAGGCGCGGTCGCGGCACCTCCCAGGGTGAAGGAAGCGCCCGCGCGGCCGGCGCCCACGACGGCGACGGCCGCCGCACCCGCCGCCGTGCCGGCCCGGACAGCCCCGGCGAAAGCCGGCGCCGAGATCAAGGATTGCCCGGCCTGCCCGCTGCTGGTCTCGCTGCCAGCAGGCTCGTTCACCATGGGGAACAATGCCAGCGATCCCAGCGAGACGCCGGCGCACCCGGTCACGATCGGCGCACCCTTTGCGATCGGCAAGACCGAAGTCACCGTGCAACAATGGAACGCCTGTGTGACGGCGCGCGCCTGCCCGGCGGTCGCGCAGCCCGCCGGCACCACCGCCACCGCGCCGGTGCGCGACGTCAGCTGGGACGACGCGCAGCAGTACGTGAAATGGCTGGCCACGGCCAGCGGCAAGCCCTACCGCCTGCCCACCGAAGCGGAATGGGAATTCGCGGCACGGGGCGGCACCGCGACGGCCTATTGGTGGGGCGCACAGATGCAGACCGGGAAGGCCAACTGCAAGGAATGCGGCCAGCCCTGGTCCGACGCCGCACCGGCCAGCGTGGGAAGCTATCCCGCCAACCCCTACGGACTGCATGACACCAGCGGCAGCGTCTGGGAATGGGTCAGCGACTGCTGGCACAACAACTACAAGGACGCGCCCGCCGACGGCCGCGCATGGGACGGGCCTAACTGCAGGGTCCGGGTGATCCGCGGCGGCTCCTGGCGTGAAGGCAGCGCCTATATGGTCACGTCCACACGGTTCAAGTATGACGCCAGCGTGCGCCAGTTGCAGAACGGCTTCCGGGTGGCACGCAGTCTCAGGTAAGGCCGGCCGCTGTCCTCAGCGCCTGCGCGCCGTGGTGGTGATCGGCAGGAATTCGACCGCGATCCGGCCGCGACCGGCCTTGGCATCGATCTGCTCCAGCCGTTTCGCCAGCTCGGCGAGATAGACGGCAGCCGGCTCGGACACGGGGCGCGGAGCGTCGAACAGCGGCACCGGCGTGGTGACCAGCACCACGAACTCGGAACCGAAGGGCTTGCCGATCCCCCATTCGCCCATGCTGCCGATGGTCGCCGTATAGTTCGGCGGCGCCCGGTTGTCGCGTGCGCGCGGGTTGGGCAGCAAATGGGTCACGTTGCCGTCGAGCGAATACGAATCGACGTTGACATAGGATTCGCTGGCCGCCGTCGTCACGTCGACCATCAGCGAGTCGCCTTCGGTCAGCACCGGATTGGCGGCAGCGGCGGCGGCAGCGCCCGCGCCCGCAAGGCGCAGCGCGGCGCCGCCGCCCGACTGGCGGTGCGCGACCCAGTACGGCGCCAGGGCCGACATCACCCGGCAGTTGGCGGGATCGACCTGGCGCACGTCGAGCTTCACCGTCGACACGCCCGGGATCGCCATCAGGGTTTTCTCGACACCGGCCGTGCCTTCCGCCTTCGACACGAAACCGCGCACCTCCACCGTCCCGCCCTGTACGCCGGCGACCAGCGCCGAACAGGGAATCGGCGCCATCGCAACTGCCATGGCGGCTGCCGTCGGTGGCGCCATGGGCGCGGGAGGCGCGGGCGCCGGCTCAGTCACGCTTGCGGCTGGAGTGCTTGGCGCCTGTGCAGTGGTTTCCATGGCAGCATCCGGCGCGCCGGTCCCGGCAACAACGGGCTCCCGTCCCAGGTACCACCAGCCGGCCACCGCCAGCGCGCCGACCGCGAGGGCACCAGCTGCCGAGGCCGCCACGAGGCCGTAGCGCGCGCCCAGGCCGCTCGCGCCGAACTCGGCGAGGAAGCGCGCCACCGTGGGCGTGCGCGCTTCGCGCTCCAGCGCCAGCCCGCACTTGAGCGCCTGCCATTGTGCGCGTCCCAGCGTGGGCGGGCGCTGCGGCTTCATGCCGGCGCCGCGCGCCTGGGCCGACGACATGCGGTTGAACGGATGGTGCCCGGTCAGCAACTCGTAGGTGATGCAGGCCAGCGCATAGATGTCGTCGCGCGGATCGGGTTCGCGCCGCTCCAGCATCTCGGGACTGGCATAGGCCGGCGTCAGGGCGCCGAGACTGCCCGGGTCGAACACAGTGACGTCGACATCTTCCTCGGTCTTCTGGAACACGCGCGCGATCCCGAAATCGATCACCTTGACGACGCCCGCGTCGGTCAGGAACACATTGCCGGGCTTGAAGTCGCAATGGACGAAACCGCGTCCGTGCGCGTAGGACAGCGCATTGGCCATGCCGGTCACGATCGGCAGCACATCCGCATAGGACAAGCCGGCGAATCCCGGTGCGCGCAGCACCTGGCTCAGGGGTTTGCCCTGCAGGTATTCCATGGTGAGATACACCATCGGTCCGTCGCGGTCGAAATCGTAGACCGCGACGATATTCGGATGCGCCAGCGCCTGCGCCTTCCTGGCTTCGCGCTGCAGGGCGATCAGGGATTTCGGATGGCCGCGGAACTGGACGTTCAGCACCTTGATGGCGATATAGGGCTTGCGGTCGGATGCCTCGAGCTTGCGCAGGTCGAGCGCCTTGTAGACAGTGCCCATGCCGCCGAAGCCGATGCATTCTTCCAGCACGAAGCGGCCGTTCAGGGTTTCGCCGACGCCTTTCATGCGCTCCGCGTCGGCGCCGAAGGACTCGTCATCAAGGGGAGGTCCCGGCGGTGGCGGCACCGAAGCCGGCGGCGCCGAGGCCGCGGCGTGCGCACCGGGCCTGGTCTGGACGAAGGTGTCGTCTCCGCCCAGGCGCTGGCGCTCCGCGATCAGGCGCCCGATGCGTTGCTGCACTTCCCGGTAGACCTCGCCCGGCAAGGGCTTGCGCGCATGCTCTTCGCTCAGCAGCTCGAGCAGCCGGCCGGCGCTCTCGGGCGCGCTCTCGAGCACTTGGTCGAGCTGTGCAAAGAACGCGGGATGCCGCAAGGCGCCGCTTTGCAACTGATGGATCGCGTGCGCGAAACTTTCCATGATGGGGTTGTTTAAATCAAGGGCGCCATACTTGAGACTAGCATGAAGCGGCGGATTCTCAAGCCTTTGCGCCTACAAAATCTGGTCATCCTGAACACTGTGTCCGCCCAGGACCAACAGGTCTTCGACACCTGTTGGGGAAGTCCGTTCATCCAGCTACCCGCCAGTGCGCCGCGTGCGCCGGCGAGAGCGCCGCCGCGAGCTGCCAAGTCCTTTCAATTCAATGACTTATACCTCCAAACCGGCGTGCCCGCGGGACCTGGCACGGCTCCTGCTACATGTCTATCGAGCGCAAACCAAACTGCCTCACACCAAACCAACCTACACCTTCAGGAGAATCACCATGAAAACCTTGACCATCACCGACCTGGCCCGCACCGAACAACTGGACTCCAGCGCCATGGCTGCAGTCCGCGGCGGCTTCAAGTTCGCGTCCCCGCACTACTCGCTGGGCGACGTCAGCTATGCCCCCACTTTCGACTCGTCGATCAATGCGAGCCAGAACCTGGGCCAGATGCAGGAGGTGCTCACCGCGACCGCCAACGGCTCGGCTTTCGTGGAAGGCGTGCATGTCTCGAGCAATGTCTCGCAGCACGGCGAAAACAAGATCGTCCGCAACTGATTCATCCAGACACCATTCACTCATCTAAAGGATCACTACCATGAAAACCCTGACCATCACCGACCTGGCCCGTACCGAACAACTCGACCGCAGCGCCATGGCGGAAGTCCGCGGCGGCTGGAGCATGTACTCGCCGTCCTACTACGTCGGCGACGTGAGCTACGCCCCGAGCAGCGATTCGTCGATCAACGCGGCCCAGAACCTGCTCCAGCAGCAGAGTGTCGTGACCGCGACGGCCAACGGCTCGGCCTTCGTCGGCGGCGTGCATGTGAACAGCCATGTCTCGCAGGACGGCCAGAACAAGATCATCGGTTGATCGTGTTTGCATGCCCTGCCAAACTGACTAAACTATTTAGGACCACGCATATGTCTACCCTGACCATCAAGGACCTGGCCTGCACCGAACAACTGGACCGCCAGGCAATGTCGGCAGTCCACGGCGGCTTCGCCTTCGGCAAGGACGTCAACGTCAATGTCAACGTGAACCAGCAGATCGGGCAATTCCAGCAGATCGGCATCAACGTCCTCAACAACAACGGCGTGATCGGCGCCGGCTTCGTTGGACCGGACATCGATGTGGCCGCCGCACTCTGGGCGGAGAACAAGGTGGCGCTCTGAGCAGACCGGCCCGCAGTTCCACCCCTCCATCCCAGAAATGGGATGGAGTCCGTAAACATTTCAAGGAGAGACCATGGCTACCATCGTCATCAAGGATTTACCGGAAAGTACCGAGCTCGATCGCCAGGCGATGTTCGCCATCGCCGGCGGATCGCGCCAGCGCAGCGGCGGCGTGGGCCGTCTCGCTGTTCCCCGTACGGGCACGCGGCGGCTGCACCTGTTCGACCTCGCGCCCGGCGCCGCCGCAGGGACGGCGGCCAGGCAAGCCGCCAGGCCGCCATCGCGCTGAGAAGCGCGCTGCGTGCCAGGCCGTTCAGTGAAAACTGAACGGCTTTTTTTTCGTCCATTGGGTCCATCGTCCATGCTGTATTGCGAGGGTGTTGGGCCGGAACCGCCACCATCCCCACAAGCTGTTGCCTCCGTCCCGACGCTTTGCGCCCGATCGCGCCCGGATCCCTCATTTCCCCGGGCAGCGCCCCTTGTCTTCGCGCTGGCACGCCTCGTGCTGTATGGAGAGCGTGGGCAAACAAACGTCCCGCGACCTTTTCGAAACCAGCCATTCAAGGAGAAACATCATGAACGCTCATAAGCACATGGAAGCCATCTTCGTCGTCACCCTCGCCGTGCTCGGCGCCGGCAAGTTCGCACTCGACAGCGTGCCGCAGGCACAGGCGAGGCCGGCAGCGACGGGGGCGCTGTTGGAACGCAATATTGCGACGGGAAGCACCGCGGCCGTCGTCATCGTGCGCGCACCCCGACTGCCGCGTCATGGGTGAATGCAAGCGGACGGGCGCGCCCAAGGCGCGGCCGTCCGCATAGCCTGTCCAGGACTAATCCACGCAAGCGCATCACCTCCTCTCTCTTCCTCCGAATTCCTTCCGGCCCCAGACCTCAAGCGCAACGGCGACCAGCATGGCGCCAGTCTGTCTCCTTATCTCCCCCGCAACTTCGCTTTCTACAGCACCAGGCTGCCTGACCGCGCTTGCGTTGTGGCGGCTGCATTGCGCAAGCTCTCCTGTTCTTTCAGGGCTGCATGCCTGCCCGCGGCACCCGCTCGGATCGTCGCGAGCGGGCTGATTCGGCCTGACTGGACTACCTGTTGCATGGCGCCGAACAGGTTCTGAAATGTGTTGGTTATTCACCGCCATCCACCCAAGCGCGGCGCATTGGCAATCGGGCTACGGATTCCGCGAGCCAAACCAAAACCCCCATAAGAATCAATGTGTTAGCCAGCCACAGCATGATTCTCGAAGACCTGGCACGGCTCCTGCTACATGTCTATCGAGCGCAAACCAAACTGCCTCACACCAAACCAACCTACACCTTCAGGAGAATCTCCATGAAAACCTTGACCATCACCGACCTGGCCCGCACCGAACAACTGGACTCCAGCGCCATGGCTGCAGTCCGCGGCGGCTTCAAGTTCGCGTCCCCGCACTACTCGCTGGGCGACGTCAGCTATGCCCCGACTTTCGACTCGTCGATCAATGCGACCCAGAACCTGGGCCAGATGCAGGAGGTGCTCACCGCTACCGCCAACGGCTCGGCTTTCGTGGAAGGCGTGCATGTCTCGAGCAATGTCTCGCAGCACGGCGAAAACAAGATCGTCCGCAACTGATTCATCCAGACACCATTCACTCATCTAAAGGATCACTACCATGAAAACCCTGACCATCACCGACCTGGCCCGTACCGAACAACTCGACCGCAGCGCCATGGCGGAAGTCCGCGGCGGCTGGAGCATGTACTCGCCGTCCTACTACGTCGGCGACGTGAGCTACGCCCCGAGCAGCGATTCGTCGATCAACGCGGTCCAGAACCTGCTCCAGCAGCAGAGCGTCGTGACCGCGACGGCCAACGGCTCGGCCTTCGTTGGCGGCGTGCACGTGAACAGCCATGTCTCGCAGGACGGCCAGAACAAGATCATCGGCTGAAGACTGCCTTGCGCGGCGGACGGGTCCGCCGCGCGTCGCCCCTAGCATCAGGAGAAACATCATGTCATCCATCGTCATCCAGGACCTCGCCCGCAGCGCCGCGCTCGACAACCAGGCCATGTTGGCCGTGCGGGGCGGCCACGCCTTCGGCAAGGACGTCAACGTCAATGTCAACGTCAACCAGCAGATCGCCCAGTTCCAGCAGATCGGCGTCAATGTCCTCAACAACAATGGCGTAATCGGCGCCGGTTTCAGGGCCCCGGATGTCGACGTGGCCGCCGCGCTGTGGGCCAACAACCGCGCAGCCTTCTAAGCGCCGTCCCCAAAACCTTACTTTCAGGAGAACCGCCATGAAAACCTTGACCATCACCGACCTCGCCCGCAGCGAACAACTCGACCGCCCGACCATGGCCGCGCTGCGCGGCGGCTGGAAACTGGCGTCGCCTTCCTATACGCTGGGCGACGTGAGCTTCGCCGGGTCCACTGACTCCTCGATCAACGCCACGCAGAACCTGGGGCAGATGCAGGAAGTCCTGAGCGCCACCGCCAACGGCTCGGCCTTCGTCGACTGCACCAGCGTCTCCAGCAGCGTGTCGCAGGACGGCAACAACAAGATCGTCCGGCGCTGAACGCGTGGTTCGTCGAAATATCGCTGCCGATTCGTCCAAGCCGGTGCCACCTTGGCGCATTTGTCCTACACTGGGAATACCGGGTCCGGTTCTCCCAGTGTAGTCCTCCCCTTTTTTGTACGGAGACGCATCATGGCCAGTATCAGCATCAACGACCTGCCAGCGAGCACGGCGCTGGACCGCAAGGCGATGTCGGCCATCCGCGGTGCCGGCGCGCCCTGGGTGTTCGGCTGGATCCGGCCCTTCGTCGGCGGATCCCCGAACCAGCTCCCGGTCATTAACTTCTACCAGATCAATAATTTCGCCGACCAGATGATCAACCAGTTCCAGACGGTCTCGGTGAACAATTCCGGCGCCAACGCCACGCTGAACGTGACGGTGGATGAAAGCAGCGTCAACAATGCGCCGCTCCCACTCCAGAAGGGCTAACCAACCAGGACGATCCAATGGGCCTTGAGAGTGAGTTGCACTGGACATGCGCCGCGCGAACGGATGTCGGCCTGGTGCGCAGCCGCAACGAGGATGCGTATCTCGCGCAGCCCGAGCGCGGCCTGTGGGCGGTGGCGGACGGCATGGGCGGCCATGCCTACGGCGATTTCGCCAGCGCCGCCGTCGTCGATGCGCTTGCCGGCCTGCCGCCTTGCGCCAGCATGGCCGGCTGGATCGAGGCCGCGCGCGAACGGCTGAACGGGGTGAACCTGGCGCTGCGGGCCGAAGCGCGCACGCGTTGCGTCCCGGTGATCGGCACCACGCTCGTCGCCTTGATTGCCTGCGGCGTCGAGGTCGCCTGCCTGTGGGCCGGCGACAGCCGGATCTACCTGTACCGCCAGGGCCGGCTGCAACAGCTCACGCGCGACCACAGCCAGCTCGAAGCGCTCAGGGCCAGCGGCGTCGACATGGCAAGCGCCGCGGCCAGCCCCAACATGATCACGCGCGCGGTCGGCGCGACCGACACCATCGCCTTCGACGTGGAGGAACTGGCGGCGCACGACGGCGACCTGTTTCTGCTGTGCAGCGACGGCCTCAGCACCCCGGTCGGCGAACAGGCGATCGCGGCGGCGCTCGCCTGCGGCGATTGCGGCCGGGCGGCAGACGAGCTCATCGCGCTGGCGCTGGCCAATGGCGGACGCGACAACATCACCGTGATCGTGGTGCGGGTCGACGACCTGGCGGGCGACAAGACGGTGCTCAACCCCACGCTGTGACGCGCCAGGGGCGCTCAGTGGTGCTTGCGGAAGTCCTTCGAATGCAGGCCGTGCTTCTTGAGCAGTATCTGCAGGTGCGAGCGGTTCATGTCCCAGCGCCGCGCCAGCTCGGCGACCGTGCCCCCGACTTCCTGCAGTCCGCGTTCCAGGCAGCTGCGCTCCGCCTCGTCGCTGGCAGTGCGCTTTGCCTCCGCCAATGAGAGCGCGGCGGATGGCGCTCCGGGCACTGCCGCCGCGCCCGGCCCGGGCGTGCCCGCGGTCGCCATGCCGCCGGGCGCGACGGGACGGATGTCCTCGGGCAGGTGCGCCAGGTCGGCCGTTTCGCCGGCCAGGCAGGCGATGCGGTACATCAGGTTGCGCAATTCGCGGATATTGCCCGGGTAGGCGTAGCGCAACAGGAATTCGCGCAGGCGCGGGCTCAATGCCACCGGCCGCCGCTTGAGCGCCTCCGCCGCTTCGTCGCCGTAATACGCGATCAGGAGCGGGATCTCGTCCTTGCGTTCGCGCAGCGGCGGCAGGGTCACGTGGATCACGCTGAGCCGGTAGAACAGGTCTTCGCGAAAAGTTCCCTGCTCGATGAGCCGGCGCAGGTTCTTGTTGGTGGCGGCGACGATGCGCGCATCGACGATGATGGTTTCGTCCGAGCCGACGCGCTGGATCTCGTGCGACTGCAGCACGCGCAGCAGCTTGACCTGCCCCGGCAAGGGCAACTCGCCGATCTCGTCGAGGAAGATGGTGCCCTTGTGCGCGCTTTCAAACTTGCCCTTGCGGTCGGTGGCCGCGCCGGTGAAGGCGCCGCGCTTGTGGCCGAAGAGTTCCGATTCGAGCAGGTTCTCGGGAATCGCGCCGCAGTTGACCGAGATATACGGCTTGTCGGCGCGCGAGCCGTTGGCGTGGATGACCTTGGCCATCAGTTCCTTGCCGGTGCCGCTCTCGCCGTCGACCAGCACCGGCAGGTCGGTGGGCGCCGCCTTCTCGGCGATCTCGAGCGCGTCGAGCAGCTTGGGATTGTCGCCGAAGGTGCCTTCGAACACGAAACTGCGCGCAAGCAAGGCCTGGCGGCGCTCGCCGGTCGAGGGTTCGGGCGCCGGCTCGGCGGCGGTGCGGCGCTCGGGCTCGGTGCCGATGGCCTGGACGAAGCGCTCCTTGTGCGACAGCTGCATGACTTCGTCCCGCAGCGTGTTCGCCTGGCGTAACAGCTTCTCGACATCAGGCCGCTCGATCCGGGTCGCCCAGCGCAGCGTCGAGCGCATGATCTCGATCTTTTCCAGCAGGGCCGCGTAGGACATCGCCGAACCGCGCGCGCCACCCGGGTTGTACAGTTTCATGTCGACCCCAGCTGCTTCTGCACCAGCTCGAAGTACATGCCGCGCCGCGCCAGCAGCTCTTCGTGCCGGCCCTGCTCGACGATCTTGCCTTCGTATAGCACGACGATCTTGTCGGCCCGCATGATGGTGCTGAGCCTGTGCGCGATGATGACCGCCGTGCGCCCCTTCAGGATGACTTCCATATTGGCCATGATATTGCTCTCGGACTGGGTGTCGAGCGCCGAGGTCGCTTCGTCGAAGACCAGCAGGCGCGGATCGTGGTAGATGGCGCGCGCGATGCACAGACGCTGCACCTGGCCGCCCGACAAGCCGACCCCGCGCTCGCCCACCACCTGCTCATAGCCCAGCGGCATCTTGCTGATGAAGGCATGGGCGTCCGCCATCTTGGCCACTTCCTCGATGCGGCGCCGGTCCGGGCTCTCGTCGCCGCTGGCGATGTTCTCGGCGATGGTGCCGGAAAACAGCAGGTTGCTCTGCATAACATAGCCTACCTGGGCCCGGTAGTAATCCTTGTCGATCGCGCCCATTTCGTAGCCGTCGACGATGATCTTGCCCTCGCTGGGCGGATAGAAGCCTACCAGCAGTTTCGCCAGCGTGGTCTTGCCCGAGCCGCTGCGCCCGACGATCGCCACCAGCTCGCCGGGCTTGATGTCGATGCTGATGTCTTCCAGCACCCAGGGCGTGTCCTCGCCGCCGTAGCGGAAATACATGCGTTCGAGCTTGAGCTCGCCCTGCAGGTCGGGCAGCACCACGCGCGAGGGCAAATCGGCGGGCTTCTGCTCGGGCTCGATGTCGAGCACGTCGCCCAGGCGTTCCATCGCGACGGTGGCGTCGGCCATCCGGCTCCACAGGCCGACCAGGCCCATCAGCGGTCCCAGCACGCTGCCCATCAGGGCATTGAAGGCCATCAGCTGACCGATGCTCAACTCGCGGTTCAGCACCAGGGTGGCGCCGGCCCACAGGATCACGATGGTGGTGGCCGAGTTGAGCACCTGGCTTGCCAGCCCGACCAAGATGTTGAAGGATTGCGAGCGGTATTGCATCTCCAGCGCCTTGACGTACTTCTTTTCCCATTTCAGGCGCACCGGGCGCTCGCTGCCCATCCCCTTGATGGTCTCGATGCCGCCCAGCGCTTCCATCAGGAAGGACTGGGCGTCGGTCGAGGCGGCGAACACTTCGCGCGCATAGTCCTTGATCTTCGGCGTGACCAGCACGGTGAGCACGATGATTGGGATCACGAAGCCGATCAGGAGCAGGGTCAGCTTGACGTTGTAGAGAAACAGGATGGTGAAATAGATGAACACCATCAGCAGGTTCAGCAGGGTCGTCACCGTGGACTCGGTGAGGAAGGCGCGGATGGTCTGGTTTTCGGCGAAGCGCGCGAGGATGTCGCCGGTCTTGCGCTTGGCGAAAAACGAGTACGGCAGCGACATCGTATGCTTGAAGAACTGCGCCATCATCGAGAAATCGAGGTTGCGCACCATGTAGTTGGACAGGTAGGCGCGCACCGTGGTCATGACCTGGCTGAACACGGTGGAAATGACCAGGCCCATGATCAGCAGGTGCAGCAGCCCGATATTGTTGTGCACCAGCACGCCATCGAGGATGTTCTGGATGATCATCGGCGGCACGATGCCAAGCATCTGGATGACGAAGGTGGCCAGGAACAGCTGCAGCAGGATCTTCCTGTAGGGCTGCAGGTAGCCGATGAAACGCAGCCAGGGCGAGCGCGCCGCTTCCTGCTGCACCAGCTGCTGGCCGGGCGTGAACACCAGGCAGGTGCCGCTCCAGCCGCGCTCGAACTCCTCGACGCTCAGCTTGCGGAAACCCACGGCCGGGTCGGCCATCCACACATGGCTGGGCGACACCCCGTACACCACCACGTAGTGGTAACCCTCCCAGTGCACAATGAAGGGCAGCTCGAAGCCGAGCAAGGCGTCATAGGTGCATTGCACCCCGCGCGCCCCGAAGCCGAGGGATTCGCCGGCGCGCGCCAGGCTGTCCAGGGTCGCCCCTTGGGTAGTGACGTTCGCCAGTTCTCGCAATTTCCCCAACGTCATGTTAATGCCGTAATGACGGCACAGCATCGCCAGGCAGGCCGCGCCGCAGTCCATCTCCTCGGCCTGCTCGACCCAGGCGAAGCGCTTGATGATCTTCTCGCCGGATTTCGGCGTTGACGCGAGGTCGAGGACCACCGGACGCTTGCGCCGTTCGCTCAGGCGTTTCTGGCGCTGCAGTTCGCGTTCGAAGAAGCGCACACGGTCTTCGATCACTTCGCGGAACCTGGCATTGCGTTCAAGGATGAAGTGGGCGGATTTTTCGGGGATCACGAGCAGGGTCGCGTCGTCCACCGCCGATACCGAGGCCGGCTGCTCCTGGCGCATCAGGCAAGCCTTCTCGCCGAAGATCTCGCCCGGCCCCAGGGTGGCCAGCACGAACTCGTCGTCGCCATCGTGGTAGACGACGCGCACCTGTCCCTGGCGGACCACGTACAGCCGGCGGTCGTCGCGCGCCTCCTGCCTGAGGATCTCCTTGCCGGCGCCGATGCGCTTGACGCCGACGCTGCGCACGAACTCGTCCAGTTCCGGCTTGCTGACCTTGCCGCGCAGATCGAACAGGCGCACGACGAAGCCGCCGGCCGAACTGATCGCCACGTAATTGTTGATGGATTCGAGCGCTACGGGGTTGCGCGCGACCACCGGTTCGATCGCGCCGCGCGGGATGAACCACAGTTCCGTCTTCAGTGCGGCGCGCGCCGACAGCTCGTGGCGGTGGTTGCGCAGCATGGCGACCTCGGCGAACACTTCGCCCGCCTTGCGCACGCCCAGGCTGACTTCCTTGCCGTGCTCCTCGCTGAACACCCGCACCGATCCGGACTTGACGACATACAGGCCGTCGGCCGCTTCGCCGGCGCTGCAGATGGTGTCGCCGAAGGCGTACGAACGCTTCTCGATGGCTCCGGCCAGCTGTTCCAGCTCTGCGGCCGTGAAGCCGGAGAGGATGTCGACCGACGCCAGGAAATCGGCGGAAGCGTGCTCTTGTTGCGCTGGTATGTCCATGTCGGTGCCTGCCAGGCGTGCCGGTCAGCTTGCGTTGCAATCAGGCTAAAGCGCAGAAGTTGCTGCCGCCTCAGTGCGCGGGACTGGCTTCGATGATGTGTTCCTGGGCCCGCGCCGCCAGCCATTCCTCGCGCAACAGGCGGCGCACCTCGACCGCAGTCTCGTCGTCGAGCGTGGCCGGATGCCTGGCATTGACCGCGTAGATTTCGAACAGGGTCTTGTCGGGCGATGGAAACGGCCCCAGCAGCTCACCGGCGGCGGCGTTGAAGACGCGCGCCTCGAGGTCGGGCTTGAGGGAACCGCGCAGCACCTTGCCGATCCGCCCGCCGTTCTCGCGCGCCTCGCCGACCGAATGTTCGCTCACCATCTCGGCGAAACTGTCGGGATCGTCGCTCAGGGCCGACATCATCTCCTTGGCCTTGCCTTCCGAATCGAGCACGATATGGCTGATCTCGACGCTGTCGAAGCGGGGGGAATGCAACTTGAAATACTGTTCGACCGCCTTGTCGCTGCAGACCTGGGCCATCATTTTCTCGTGGTACAGGCCGTCGGTGATGAATTCTTCGAACTCGTCCAGGCTGACCCCGAGCGAATCGAGATAATGGTTCATGTCGGCCGCCCGGTGCAATCCCTGGATGCGGCGGAACTGGTCGGCACGCTCCTGGATTTCTTCAGGCGCTACGGGAAGCCCCAGCTTTTGGGCGGCCAGCACGGTCAGCTTCTCGCGCACCAGTTGCTCGACAAGTCCCTCGAACTGCCCGGTGAGCTTCAATGTCCTGATGAAGTAGTCGGTGTCGATGACCTCATCGTCGATGCGCACAATCCCAGCCATGGCTTCTCCTCGGTTCATCCGATCCGCTGCGGTCGATCCCACTACCAGTATGTGTTGTAGCAGACGGAGCGGCAGAATGCAACGCCGCCTCTGTCCATACTTGGGACTCCCGGGCTGAGGATTTGTTCCACACACCTGCTTCTGCCACAATACGCTTCTGACCGTCCCAGCCCGCACACCATGTATTCCGAACCGAACCGCGCCTCGATCGCCACCCTCGTCAATGATTTCTATACCGATATCCGCCGCGACAGCGTACTGGGGCCGGTGTTCGAAGGCGCCATCGGCGCCGACTGGGCGCCGCATCTGGAACGCATGGTCGACTTCTGGTGTTCGGTGATGCTGTCCAGCAGCGAATTCAAAGGCAATGTCTTCGGCAAGCATATGCAGCTGCAAGGCATCGGGGTCGAGCACTTCCAGCGCTGGCTGGGCCTGTTCGAGACCCACGCGCGGCGCCTGTTCCAGCCCGAGGTCGCCGAGGAATTCCTGGTGGTGGCCAAACGGATCGCCGCCAGCCTGCAATATGGATATTTCGGGCGCGTCGAAGTGGGCTGACAAGTACGAACGGGCCCGCCGAAGCGGGCTTCCCGGCTACACGACCTTGACGCCGATATCGCCCTTGAAGATGGCCATGTTCAGCTGAAAATCGTCGATGACGCCGCCGGGCCTGCCGTCGACCAGGACCGCGATGGCCCGGCCGCCTTGAACCTGTTCCAAGTCCTCATGCGCCAATTCCTGCTTGGCGGCCAGGTCTTTGATGACTAAGGTGTTCATGATGCTGCTCCTTGTGCAAATGAAGGGATAGGGAATGAGCTTCTTGTCTGCGCTCGCTCTTTCACTTGCATGGAACGTGCCAGGTGCGGGACGCTGCTTGTGGATGCGCCGGCATGGATGCCTGTCGTCTCAGGTGTCGTATTGAAACCAACAGGACATGGGTTTAGTTGGGTGGCGACAAACTACACAAGGATCATTATCTCCGCAACTCCGACATGATCTGTTCGGCCATGAAGTCGCAGGGCGGACGCCGCGACTTGCTGCTGCGCGCAAGGATGACCTCGAGCGCATCGACTTCCGGCAAGCCCTGCGCCTGTCCCAGCGAGTTCAAATGGGCCGGCACCGCGCAGCGCGCCAGCGGCGCGATCGCCAGGCCCGCCTCGACCATGCTGAGCAGCCCCATCAAACTCGGGCTTTCGTACGAAGTCCGGTAGGGAATGCCGGCGCGTTCGAGGCTGCGGATCGCATTCTCGCGCGCCACGCTGCCGGGCAGGAAAACGGCGATCGGCAGCGGGCGCTCGCGCCAGATCTCGTGCGCGCCCGGCGAAGCGGCCCACACCATCGGCTCGAAGCGGACGAACTCGCCCGACAGGCCTTTTACGCGCGTCGCGCAGACCAGGTCGACCGAGCCATCCTTGACCAGGGGCGCCAGCGCCACGCTCGGCAGCCCGACCACCTGGATCTCCACCTTCGGATAGCTGGCGGAGAACTTCTTGAGGATCGGCGGCAGCAAGGAGGACGCGTAATCGTCGGGGACGCCCAGGACCACGCGGCCGGTCACGTCGGGCCGCACCACGGCGGCCCAGGCTTCATCGCGCAGCGCCAGCATGCGCCGCGCGTAGCTCAGCAGCACCTCGCCGTCCTGGGTCGGGGTCACGCTGCGCGAGCGGCGCACGAACAGGGGCTTGCCGAGCGCCGTCTCGAGGGTCTTGATCTGCATGCTCACCGCCGACTGCGAACGATGCACCACTTCGGCCGCGCGGCTGATGTTGCCGGTGTCGGCGACCGCCACGATCATGCCCAAAACGTCCAGGTCGAGTGTTTTCAAAGGTATCAGATAATTTGATAGATGCCTTCAATATTATGCGATTTTCTTAATTATCGCCATCGTGCATAGTATTGGAAAAGGAGGCCCATCATGAACGCAGCAACCGACCCACGCATCTTCGCAGCGCCCGAACTGTGCTTCGCCGGCATTCCGTCCGGCGCGCGCATTCCCTACGTCGCCACCGGTTCCGGCGAGCCGCTGCTGTTCGTGCACGGCTCGCTGTGCGACTACCGCTACTGGAACAGCCAGCTTGACGTCCTGTCCCGGCACTTCCACTGCGTGTCGGTCAGCCTCAGTCACTACTGGCCGGGCGATGCGGCGGGATACGGCAGGTTCAGCTGGGAGAGCCACGTCGCGGAGCTGGCCGCCTTCATCGCCGCCATGCAGCTCGGGCCGGTGCATCTGGTCGGGCACTCGCGTGGTGCCTGCGTCGCATTCCAGCTGGCGCAGGCCTACCCGGCGCTGGTGAAGACCCTGACCCTGGCCGATCCCGCCGGCCCCGCGCCTGTCGATGGCCTTCCTGCGCCAGCCTTGCCGCCGGCGACCGAGGCCCTGCGCGGCAAGGTGGCCGCGCTGATCGATGATGGGGCGATCGAGGCCGGCCTGGAAATGTTCGTCGACTCGGTCAGCATGCCCGGCATCTGGCGCAAGAGTCCGGTCAGTTTCCGCACGATGGCAACTGATAATGCGGCGACCCTGCCCAAGCAGTTCCGCGATCCCTTGCCGGCCTACACCCGCGCCACCGCCAGCGGCCTGGCATGCCGAACCCTGCTGATCGCGGGAGAAAAAAGCCCGCGCATGTACCGCGACAACGTGGAAAAGCTGGCGGGATGGATCCCGCACGTGGACAAGCGCGCGATCGCAGGCGCCTCGCACGGGATGAACGTCACGCACGCGGCGGCCTTCAACCGGCTGCTGCGCGGATTCATCGGTCGAGCTTCTGACTAGGCCCGGCCTCTGCCGGCACCACATGCTTCACCAGCAGCTGGTCGATCCGGTAGTGATCGACGTCCAGGACTTCGAACTTGACGCCCTGGTATTCGACGCTGTCGGTCCGCTTGGGCACCTTGCGCAGCATGTACATCATGAAGCCGGCCGCGGTCTCGTAGTTTTCTTCTTCCGGCAGGCTCTCGAGCCCGACGGTGCGCTTCACGTCGCCGACCGGCGTGCTGCCGTCGATCAGCCATGAGCCATCCTCGCGCTGCATGATCTGTTCGTCCTGGTCGAGCGGACTGCCCCAGCTGCCCATGACGGTCAACATGATGTCGCTCAGGGTGATCACGCCCATGACCAGGGCATACTCGTTGATCACCACCGCGAAGGTCTCCTTGGTGGCGCGGAACTTGTCGAGCAGCTCCGCCAGGGTCAAGGTATCCGGGATGATCAGGACGGTGCGGATGCTCGATTCGTTCAGCTGGAACAGCGACTGCTTGTTCAGGAGCCGCACCAGGATGTCGCGCGTATCCACGTAGCCGATCACCCGGTCGATGGTGCCGTCGCAGACCGGGAATTTCGAATGCGTGGCGATCTTCTGGCGGATGCTCTCCTCGGTCTCGCTCAGGGTGAAGTACACGACGTTGTCGCGATTGCTCATGGCCGATGCGACCGAGCGCGACTCCAGTTCGAACACGTTCTCGATGAAATGCTGTTCCTGCTTCTGCAGCACGCCGGCCTGGGCGCCGGCTTCCAACGCGGCGGAAATCTCGTCGAAGGTGATGGCGTCTTCGCGCGTCATGTCGATCTTGAAGATGCGGAAGATCAGGTTCGCGATGAGGTTGAGCGCCCACGAGAAGGGCTTGCATACCCGAATGAAGATCTGTACCGGGCCGATCACCGCGACGGCGATGCGCTCGGGTGCGATCATGGCCAGGCGCTTCGGCATCAGGTCGGCGAACAGGATGAACAGGCAGGTCACGAACACGAAGGACAGGACGAAGCCAATGTTCTCGAGCGCCGGACCGTCGTAGACGGTCGAGATCCAGGCGATGAAGAAGGGCCGCAGGGCGCCCTCGCCCAGGATGCCGCCGAGGATGGCGATCGCGTTCAGGCCGATCTGCGAAGCGGCGAAGAACTCCGCAGACTGCATCTGCAGCGCCATGACCTTCAGGGCGCGCTCGTCACCGGCTTCCGCCAGCAGCTTGAGCTTGATCTTGCGGGCGCCGGCGAAGGCGATCTCCGTGAGCGACAGGAAACCGGCGGCAAGCACCAGGCAGATCATCAAGACAATATGTTGAAACAAGCTCACGGGATACCTGAATGGGTTAGCGGCGAAACGCCACGGCCACCAGTATATGTTTTGCAATTATTTGTAGCAACACAGCAGGCAGCTCAGGATCGGCTGAACACGACTTCCTTCCTTTGCCGCATGCTTTCGAGCCCGGCTTCCATCAGTTCGACCACCTCGGTCGCGGCACGCGGAGAGACGGGCAGCGGCGCGCCGTGCAGGATCGCGTCGCGCATCCGGGCGTAGTATTCCGCGTACGCGCCGGGACAGGTCGCATGGGGGCGCTCGACCGTTCCGGCCGCGCTGTCCAGCGTGAGCAGCCCGTCCTGGGGATCGGCTGCCCATCCGGGCGCAAGCACATCTCCCGTCTTCAGCACGGCCTCCTGCCGGTCCAGGCCTTCCTTGACGTAGCTGCCCTGGGTGCCGTGCACCGTGAAGCGTGGCGCCGGCCGCGCCGTGAGCGCACTCGCGTGCAGCACCGCGCGCATGCGGCCGTAGCGGAACACCGCGTGGAACCAGTCGTCGGCCTGCGCACCGTCGCGCTGGCTTTCCACGTCGAGCCAGACCGATTCGGGACGGCCGAACAGCTCCAGCATCTGGTCGACCAGGTGCGGGCCGAGGTCATACCAAAGCCCTGCCCCGGCCTGGCTCGACTCCCGCCACCGGTCCTGCACCGCCGGCCGGTAGCGGTCGAAATGCGATTCGAAGTGCGTGATCCGGCCGAGGGCGCCGTCGCCAAGCAGCTGCTTGACGGTGATGAAATCGCCATCCCAGCGGCGGTTGTGGAACACCGACAGGAGCAGGGAGCGGCGCTCTGCCAGCTCGAGCAGCTGGCGCGCTTCGGCCGTGTCCAGCACGAAGGGCTTGTCCAGCACCACGTGCCGGCCGCATTCGAGCGCTTCCCGGGCCAGCGGAAAATGGGTCTGGTTGGGCGTGGCGATCACCACCAGCTCGATATCCGCCTCCTGGAACATGGCGGAAGGGCTCGCGGCCACCCGCGCTTCCGGCACGGCCTGGCGCACCTTGTCAGGCGCACTGCTCGCGACCGCGGCAAGGCGCAGGCCGGGCGTCGCCCGGATCAGGGGCGCGTGGAAGGTGGCCGACGCGTAGCCGAATCCGACCAGGCCGACATTGATCGTTCGTTCCGACATTGGACGCTCCTCTCAGCGTACGCCGGCCACCGCCAGCGCCGTCATGTTGACGATGCGCCGCACCGTCGCGCTCGGGCTGAGGATGTGCACCGGCTTGGCGGCACCCAGCAGGATCGGGCCGACGGTGACGCCCTTCCCGGCCGTGACCTTCAGCACGTTGAACAGGATGTTGGCGGCATCGAGCGAAGGCATCACCAGCAGGTTGGCGCTGCCAGTGAAGCCGCCGGCCCCCTCGCCGGCCGGCTGATAGAGGCGCCGGATGTCCTCGGACAGCGCGGCGTCGCCGTGCACCTCGCCGATCAGGGCCAGTTCCGGCGCCGATTGTGCCAGCAGGTCGCGCGCCTCGCGCATCTTGCGCGCCGACGGCCGCTCGGACGACCCGAAGATCGAGTGCGACAGCAGCGCGGCGCGTGGTTCCAGTCCGAAGTGGCGCAGCTCGGTCGCGGCCAGGCGCGTGATGGCGGCCAGCTCTTCGGCCGAGGGATTGTCGTTGACGTAGGTGTCGGTGATGAACAGGGTCATCTTGTCCAGCACCAGGGCATTCATCGCCGCCAGCACCCCGGCGCCCGGCGCGCTGCCGATCACGTCGCGCACGTGCACCAGGTGGCTGTCGTAGCTGCCCTGCATGCCGCAGATCAGGGCGTCGACCGCGCCGGACTGCAGCAGGCGGGTACCCTGCAGGGTGCTGTCGCCACTGCCGTCCGGTTCGGCCAGCTCATAGTCGACGCCGCGCGTCAGGCGCAGGCCGGACTGCTTCACGGCCTGCTCGACCGCCGCCGCGCTGCCGAGCAGCACCGGCTTGGCCAGGCCCTCGTCGACCACGGTCTGCACCGCCCGCAAGACGCGCTGGTCGCTGCCTTCGGCATAGGCGACGCGGCGCTGATTGGCCTTGGCCTTGGCGAAGACGGGCTTCATGAAGAAACCGGTGTGGTAGATCATTTCACCGAGCCGCTCGCGGTAGGCATCCATGTCGGCGATCGGGCGCGCGGCCACGCCGGAGGCCGCGGCGGCGGCGGCGACGGCCGGCGCGATGGCGGCCATCAGGCGCGGGTCGAAGGGTTTGGGGATGATGTACTCGGGACCGAACGTGAGGTCCTGGCCAGCATAGGCTTCAGCCACGGTGTCGTTGGCCTCGGCTTCGGCCAGGCGCGCGATCGCACCCACGCAGGCCAGCTTCATCTCCTCGGTGATGCGGGTCGCGCCGCAATCGAGGGCGCCGCGGAAGATGTAGGGGAAGCACAGCACGTTGTTCACCTGGTTCGGATAGTCCGAACGGCCGGTGGCGATGATGCAGTCCGGCCGCGCGGCTTTCGCGACTTCCGGGCGGATTTCCGGCTCCGGGTTGGCCAGGGCCAGGATCACCGGGCGCGCGGCCATGGTCTTGACCATCTCGGCACTCAGCACGCCGGCGGTCGAGCAGCCGAGGAAGACGTCGGCGTCCTGCACGATGTCCGCCAGGCTGCGCGCATCGGTGGCTTGGGCGTAGCGCGCCTTGTTGGCTTCCATGTTGACCTCGCGGCCCTGCCAGATCACGCCCTTCGAGTCGGCCACGAAGACGTTCTCCTGGCGCACGCCCAGGCTCACCATCATGTCGAGGCAGGCGATCGCCGCCGCGCCGGCGCCGGAAGCGGCCAGCTTGACGCTGCCGATGTCCTTGCCGACCACCTTCAGGGCGTTCAGCAGGGCCGCACTGGAAATGATCGCGGTGCCGTGCTGGTCGTCATGGAAGACCGGGATGTTCATGCGCTCGCGCAGCTTCTTCTCGATGTAGAAGCATTCGGGCGCCTTGATGTCTTCGAGGTTGATGCCGCCGACGGTGGGCTCGAGCATGGCGATGGCGTCGACCAGCTTGTCCGGATCGTTTTCCGCCAGCTCCAGGTCGAACACGTCGACGCCGGCGAATTTCTTGAACAGGCAGCCCTTGCCTTCCATGACCGGCTTCGAGGCCAGCGGACCGATATTGCCCAGGCCGAGCACCGCGGTGCCGTTGCTGATCACGGCCACCAGGTTGCCGCGCGAAGTGTACTCGGCCGCCTTGCCGGGGTCGGCGGCGATTTCTTCGCAGGCATAGGCAACGCCCGGCGAGTAGGCCAGCGACAGGTCGCGCTGGTTGGACAAGGGCTTGGTCGCGACCACCTCGATCTTGCCGCGCACCGGGCTGCGGTGGTATTCGAGCGCATCCGCGCGCAATTGGCTGTCGTCGGTGTCGCTGTTCCTGGTCTCAGTGCTCATGTTGCTCCCTTATATAGTAGTGATACTGCAGCCGAAGCCCCCGGCGTTCTCTGGTTATCATAGCCGAGGTCAGCATGCTATGCTTCCCGCTCTTTATCCGGAGGGCTGGCGATGCATGCAAGAACAGGTGTGGCGATGCTGAGTTTGTCGATGCTGCTTCCAGCGGCGGCCCAGGACCGGCAGCAGCCGGATCCGGCCGCAACCGAAGTGTGGACACCGGAGCCCGCGCGCGTCGCTCCCGGTTCCGCGGCCGGCGCGCCTTCCGATGCCCTGGTGCTGTTCGACGGGAAGGACTTGCGCGAATGGGTCTCGGCCGCCTCGCCCGGCAAGCCCGCCGGGTGGTTCGTGGCGGACGGGATGCTGACCGTGCGCGGCGGCAGCGGCGACATCCAGACCAGGCGATCGTTCAGGGATTACCAGATCCACCTCGAGTGGCGCGCACCGGCATCACTGGCCGGAAGCGGCCAGGCCAGGGGCAACAGCGGCCTGTTCCTCGCTTCCACAGGCAATGGCAGCGGCTACGAAATCCAGATCCTCGACTGCGCCGACAACAAGACCTATGCCAACGGGCAGGCGGCGAGCATCTACAAGCAGCACATCCCGCTGGTGAACGCCTGCGCCCCGGCCGGCCAATGGCAGACCTACGACGTCATCTGGACCGCGCCGCGCTTTTCCGATGACGGCGCCCTGGCCTCACCCGCGTATGTGACCGCGCTGCACAACGGCATCGTGGTACAGAACCATGTCGCCCTGCATGGCGAGACCGTGTATGCGGGCAAACCGACTTACCGCAGGCACGGCCCCGCGCCGATCAAACTGCAGGACCACGGCGATCCCGTCAGCTTCCGCAACATTTGGATACGGCCGCTCTGAGCATGCTCATTCCCGCACCAGGCTAAAGTCGTCCAGGCTGAGCCAGTTGCCCTCCACCCCTTCCGAATACACGCCGATCTGCACACTGCCGGTACTCACCTGTATGCGCGGCAGCCTTATCTCGGTCCATTGCGCCATCGGCGCGTGCAAGGCCCGTGACAGCTCGGCGCCGCCATGCCCGGCCGCATACAGCCGGGCCACGCCTTGTCCGCCGCTGCTCTTCACCCATGCGTGCAGCGTGTAGACGCCATTCGGCAGGGCGACGTGCTGGACGGCACTGCCCATCGTCTGGCCCGGATGCCGCAGCGAGAGCGCCCATCTGCCGCTGCGGCCATCCAGGGTGTTCATGATCGGCGCGTCGCCTTTGAGGCTGGTCCAGCTGCTGACCCAGCCGGCGACACTGGTCTGGCGCACCCGATCCGCCTCGAAACCCGGGTTGAGCAGGTAGTTGTTGCCCTTGCCGACAGTCCAGGTGCCGCGAACGGCATCCAGGCGAAACTCGCTCAGCGAATTGAACACGGGCGCGTCGCCATCGAAGGACAGGGGAACCCAGATGTTGTAGCCATGGCCATTGCCGGCGAAATTGCTCCAGCGGTCACCGGCGTACAGGATCGTGGTGCCGGCACTGCCTTGCACCGGAATGAAGAAGCCGTTCTGGGAGACGTGCGAAAAGTCGGCCTCCGTCCCGCGGATCAGTTTCTCGGGGCTGTAGGGCCCGGTGATGCCGGGGGCGGTCATGCAATAGCTGCGCGAGGCGTTCCAGCCGTGCAGATCCGACGAGCAGAAGTAGTACAAGCCCTTGTACTTGAACATGGCATTGCCTTCCCTGCCGCCGCCCGGTGCGCTATGGACATTGGTGGCTGCCTCGACATGGAGAAAGTCTGCCTTCCGCAAAGGCGCCACGTACAACTGCCGCCGGTCGCCGTTGTTGCTGAAGATGAGATAGGCCTGTCCATCGTCGTCGATGAACACCGTCTGGTCTCCCGAGGTCGGCGAAGCGAGCTTGTCGATGCGCGTCTGCAGGCGGCTGAAGATGAAGGGTCCCGCGGGACTGTCTGCCGTGGCGAACAGGATGCCACCGCCCGTGGCTTTGCTGCTGTACTGGGTGACCAGCACGTACTTTCGGGTCGATTGGTTGTACGCCACGCCCATCCGGCCGAGCCAGGCATCCGGATCGAAGTGCTCGCCCAGGCCCTGCGGCGTGAGCACGTCGCCTTCGAAGGTCCAGTTCACCAAGTCGGTCGACGAGTAGGCGGTGACCGACTCGAAGTGCGGCTTATCGGTGAAGACCCCTGGGGCCCTGGCATAGCTGACCGCCTCGGCGTACTTCACGCCGTACCAGTAGTATTTGGCGCCGACCTTCAGCATGCCGCCGCCCTGTGAATAGATCGGCGTGCCGGAAGTGTCTTTCCAGAATACGCCATTGCGGATGGTCAGTTCGGCGGCGGGCACTGCGTGGACGACGCCGATTGCCAGGAGAATCGCAACACATGCACGCCGCAGGATAGCGGCAAACTTCGGATCCGAGCTCATAGATGGGGCGCCGTAGAAATCGCCATTATGCGATGGCCCGCCACCATCGACACGGCATCGCCCTCGGCATCGAGCAAATGCTCGTCAACTTGATTGGTCCGAGGCGAAACTTCACTCCTGCGACACTGCCTGTCGCGCGCTTCCCTACCCTGGCTTTCATCGGCTACCGAGCTTGTACCCACATGAAGAGACAGACACTGACCGATGCACGCTACCATACCATCGGCTACATCGACACTGCCGCCGACGGCAGGCAGACCGCCAAGGACGCGCGACGCGCAGCGCCATCTGGTCGGCAGGGGCAATCTGCTGGCTTCGTAGATTGCCGTTCGCTGAATGGGAGGCTACCATGTGCAAGGGCGAACAGCTGTATCACGTCGCGCGCCTGCCTGTCATGCTCCCTCTTCAGAACTGAACACCATGTCCGATCTCCGCTGGTATCTCCCGCTCGAACACTGCACCACCCTCGACGACGTCCGCAGCCGGTGGCAGGAACTGCTCGAACGCAGCCGGATGGCGCCCTTCCACAACGTGCCCCGTTATGAGGACGCCATGCTGTCCTTTCTCGGCACCAGTGCGCTGGCGCCGTGGCTCAAGCTGGCGGCCGTGCTGGCATGTGGTTCCGCATTCGATTTCGACTTCCGGCTCGCCGTCGGGCTGCTGAAGGAGCAGATCGACGAACTTGACGCGGCCTGGCCCGCAACGGTCGCCGCCGCCGTCGGCGACAACGGCCCGGCCTTGCCGATTGCAACATCCGATGCCTGGCTCGGGGCCTTCATCGCAGGCCGTCTGGCGGGCCTGCGCGAGACCTTCGGCCACGACGGCACCCGCGCGGACAACTGGCGCGCTGCTTTCTGGAACCGCTACCTGGAGATGGCCTGCCGTCACGCCGATGCCGAGGGCGTCGCACGCGCGCTCCGGCATGGCGCCGACCCGCGCGCCGATGGCCATGCGGCGATCCTGACGCCTGCCCGGGGCGTGCATCGGGGCTTCCTGCCCGAATCGGGTCATCTCACGCCCGGGCGCAGCAACGCCGACTACCAGAGCATCCTGCTTCAGTTGCTGGAAGGCGGCCTGCCGCGTACCGAGATGCTGGCGGCGGCGCTGCCGGCCGCCGCTGGCGCCGACAACACGGACATGCTCGACTTTCTCCTGGCGCAGGGGGCGGACATGCGCGCAGATGGCGCGCCTGCCCTGGCGGCGGCCGCCAGGAACATGGCGGTGGAGGCGCTCGCCTGGCTGCTGGCGCACGGCGCGGATGTGCATGCCGAGGATGGCGCCGCCCTGCTTGCCGGTGTGGCCTCGCTCCACGTCGGCACCGTCGAAATGCTGCTCGCGGCCGGCGCCGACCTGCAGGCCGCCAGCAGCCTCGCCTTCCGTACCGCGCTCACCTCACGCCCGCATGATTTTTACTCGGACGAGTCCGACCTGGTCGATGAGCGCGCCGACATGCTCGTCTTCCTGCTTGCTCAGGGCATGCGCCCGTCGGGCGCGGACGCGGTCGACGCCCTGAAGGCGGAGTTCTACGCAAGACGGGTGATCGACGCCGCCGCCGGCCACGAAGGCATCGCCCTCGCCGACGCCGAATTGCTGCGGGTACTGGCCGAGCGGGCCTGGGGGCCGGGAAGCGCAGCATGAGCTACGATTTCGCCGAGCACCTGCACGTCGGCGGCACGGTCTATGCTCTCTACGCCTTCCCACTCAACGACTACCTGTCGTCGCTGCCGGCGCGTCCGCGCTTTCGCAACTGGCCGGGATGCTCGAACGGCTACCGCGCGACCTGGGAGGTAGTGGAAGGCGGCACCGGCCCTGTCCTGTACCTCACCGGGCTCACGGCATCGGTGGAGGATCCGCTTACACAACTGTTCGGCCGGCGGGATGGTCCGGTGGCGGCGACCTGGTTCAGCGGGATGCTGCGGGGCACCCGCGGCGACCAGCGACGCACCGGCTACCCGCCGCGCACCTTCACCGACGATGAAATTTATCTGGAGATCGTGGCGGGCAGGGTCGTACGTGAATGGGTGCTCGATCTGCGCGCGGTGCCTGGGCAGACCGACGAAGAGTTGCGCCTCTCGCTGCCCCGCTTCCTTTGGGGGCCGCGGCTGCGCGGCGACACCACCGGCTGAAACGCCGCCCCATCTGAGCCGGAGTCCCTTATTCCTTGATCGCTTCCAGCGCGACATCGATGCGCACTTCGTCGCTGACGTTCGGCGCGTACTTGCCGGCGTTGAACTCCGAACGCTTGATGGTGGTGCTTGCATTGGCGCCGATGGCATCCTTCTTGAGCATCGGGTGCGGCATCGCCTGGAACGAGCTCACGGTGAGGGTGACCGGCCTGGTCACGCCCTTGATCGTCAGCTTGCCTTCGATCGTGGCCGGCTTGTCGCCCTTGAAGTTCACCTTGGTGGACTTGAACGTGGCGGTCGGGTACTTGGCGGTATCCAGGAAGTCTGCGGCCTGGATATGCTCGTTGAACAGCGGGACACCGGTGTTCACCGACTTCATGTCGATCTCGATCTCGACGCTGCCGGTTTTGGCAACCGGGTCGAACACGACCTTGCCGCTGGTCTTGTCGAAGCGCGACAGCTGGGTCGAGTAGCCGAAGTGGCTGTACGAGAAGCGCGCCACGGTATGTGCCGGATCGGTAAGGTAGGCCGCGGGTGCGGCCATGGCCGGTGCGGCGATGGCCAGGGCCAGCGCGCTTGCGAAAATCAGTTTGTTCAGTTGTTTCATGGTTTTCCTTGGTGGTGGTGTTTGCATGCTAACTATCCTGGCCTGCCTATTCGAACGCGTAGGCGTCCATTGCCAGGATGCCGTGTTCGACGCTGGCGTGCAGCAGCCTTGCCCTGGCGTCCGCTCCGGCCGCGCCCATCGCCACGAACAGGGGCAACAGGTGTTCCTCGGTCGGATGGTTCTGCGACGCGAATGGCGCGCCGCGCCGGTAGTCCAGCAGGGCCGTGCGATCGTTCGCCTCCAGCCGCGCTTTCATCCATTGCGCGAACTCGTCGACCCAGTGCGGCGCCGGCGCATCGAGGTCCTGTCCGCGGAACTCGTGGAGGTTGTGGGTCAGCGAGCCCGAACCGACCACCAGCACGCCCTCGCCGCGCAGCGCCGTCAGTGCGCGCCCGATGCGTTCATGTTCGGCAGGGTCGGCGCCGCGCACCACGGACAGCTGCGCCACCGGGATATCCGCATCCGGATACATCAGCGCCAGCGGCACCCAGGTGCCATGGTCGAGGCCACGCTGCGCGTTGCGGCCGACACGGATGCCGGCCGCTTCCAGCAGCCCGGCGGCGCGCTCGGCGGCCTCGGGCGCACCCGGCGCCGGATACCGCATCTCGAACAGCGCGCGCGGAAAGCCGCCGAAGTCGTGGATCGTTTCAGGCCGGGACGCCAGGCTCACGCCGGGTGCGCCCATGGTTTCCCAATGGGCCGAAACGGCGACGATCGCCCGCGGCCGGCCGAGCGAGCTGCCCAGGTCCTGGAGAAAGCGGCGCGCCGGGCTGTCCCGGAGCGCGAGCATGGGCGAGCCATGCGACAGGAAGATGGTGGGAAGCTGAGACATGTCGAATCCTCATGAGCGGCACACGCCGCGTTTACCTGTCCCTATCTTATTCTTCCAGTTTATAAAGATAAATAAGCCTACACGGGCAACACTGTCTCAGTTATCGAGACAATCCACACTAATCCCAGTCAGGATCTGCAAAGCGCTCCACAAGGAAATCGATCAGGAGCCGCACCTTGGGTGAGACGAATTTGCGCGAGGGATAGACCGCATACACGCCCAGTTCCACCGCGCGAAAGCCCGGCATGGTCTCGCGCAGCGTCCCCTGCGCCAGGTCGGGACCGACGATGAAGGTCGGCTGCAGGATGATGCCCTGGTGCCGCAGGGCAGCGGCGCGGCAGGTGTCGCCGCTGTTGGTGCGCAAGCGCGGCCTGACCTTGACGCTCACTTCGCCCTCCGGTCCGGTGAAGCTCCAGTTCTCGCCGCTGGAAAACAGGCTGTACGAGATGATGTCGTGCTCCAGCAGTGCGTCCGGATGGCCGGGGGCGCCGTGGCGCTCCAGGTATTCCGGCGAGGCGCACAAGGCAAGGCGGGTGGAGCCCAGCTTGCGACTGATCAGGGACGAGGCCGGCAACTGGCCGATGCGCACCCCAACGTCGAAACCCTCTTCGACCAGGTCGACCACGCGGTCCGACAAGGTTATGTCGAGCGCGAGCTTCGGGTGCTGCTCCAGGAATGCCGGCCACAGGGGCGCCAGATGCATCAGGCCGAAGCTCACCGGCACGTTCAGCTTCAGCAGGCCCGCCGCTTCGCCGCTGCGCGACGTGATCTCCGCCTCGGCTTCGTCCAGGTTGTCCAGCAGCTCGCGGCAGCGGGCGTGGAAGATCTCGCCTTCGGTGGTCGGCGACAGCTTGCGGGTGGTCCGGTGCAGCAGGCGTACGCCGAGGCGTTCTTCGAGCTCGGCGACATGGCGCGAGACGGCGGCCTTCGACATGTCGAGCAGGTTTGCCGCGCCAGTGAAGCTTCCCGCATCGACGACGCCGGCGAACACCTTCATTTCCTGGAACTTGTCCATTGTCTCCCCTAGCGGAACAGTTACCGCTATCCTAAGGGGATTATCTCTATAGATGCAAGCGCGCCCTTAGCCGTAGGCCCGGTACCTGAAACCGCGGAAGCGCACTTCACCCGCGCCGACCGCATACAGCGCCGGCTTCAGCGACATGAACCCGCCGCGCACGTTGTGGTGATAGCCCGAGACCTCATATCCGCGCGGTCCGCGCTTCCAGGTCTTGCCGTCCGCCGAGGTGTGGATGCTCACCACATGCTTGTGGTTGCGGATGCGCAGATGCAGCCGGCCTCCGTAAGGGTTGGCGAACTTGCCATGCTCGGTGCCGTAGCGATGCATCGTGAACTCCCGTGCGTCGAAGCCCAGCCCGCAGTACAGCTTGTGGTCGTAGAACAGCAGGAGCCCGCCGCGCGTATCGGGATCGACCTCGATCTCGCACTCGAACTCGTAGTCCTGGTCGGGCGCGACGAAGACCAGCGGGGAACTGTCGGACGGCTGGCTGCCGCTGGCCTTCAGGTGCAGGCTGCGGTCCTTGCGCGACATGCGCCCCATCTCACCCGGTGACGGGCTGAAGAAACTCCACTGCACGCCATATTTATCGGTCGAGAAGTCGTCCGACAAGGCCATCCCGTGCGGTCCGCCCTTGCCCCCTTTCGGCTTCGGGATCGGACGCGACAGGTCGCCGCCGCCGAACTCGGGCCAGCCATCCGCCGTCCAGGTAACGGGGGCCAGCAGGGTCTGCCGGCCCAGCGTCCAGTAGCCGTTCTCGTAGCCGTGGTAGACGCTCCACCAGTCGCCCGCAGGCCCTTGCACCAGGGTGGCATGGCCGCGCGACCACCAGCGCTCGTCCACGCTGGTGGTGCGCACCAGCGGATTGCGCGGGTGGTGCTCCCAGGGACCGTGAATCGAGCGGGAGCGCGCGGCAATCACCATGTGCCCGGTCGGCGGACCGGAAGTCCCGCCGACGGCCAGGATCAGGTAGTACCAGCCGTCCCGGCGCAGCACCTTCGGGCCCTCGGGCGAGAAAGCCTCGACTTCCCAGTCGTCCGGATAGCGCCAGGGCTCGTAGACGCGCTCGGGAGCGCCGATCGTGGACAGGCCGTCATCGGCCAGGCGCACGCGGTCCACGCCGGACAGGAACAGCCAGCGCGAACCGTCCTCGCCGACCGCGTGGCCGGGATCGATGTGGCGCGGCAGGTTCAGGTCGATCGGTTCGGACCAGGGTCCGCGAATCTGGTCGGCCCAGATCACCCAGGAGGTGGTCTTCGAGCCGGGAACCGAGGTTTTCTTGGTCGGGATGTAGAGGTAGTAGCGGCCCTTGTGCTTGCACAGCTCCGGCGCCCATACCGAACCGATATTTTTCTGGAGTGCCGCGACCAGCGGCTGCCAGTTGACCAGGTCGCGCGAATGCCAGATCACCAGGCCGGGATAGGCGTCGAAGGTCGAGAAGGTCATGTAGTAGTCCTCCCCGTCCTTGAGGATGGAGGGGTCGGGATGGTCGCCGGCGACGATCGGGTTCAGGAAGCTGCCGTTGCCCAGGTCGGCCTGGCGCTGTCCTTCCTGGCCGCGCTTCCATTCCGGCCAGGCGCCGGCGGCGGCAGGCGCGCTTGCTGCAGGACTGCCTGCACCCAGCAGCAGCGAGCCCAGGCCCGCAGACTTGATTGCGTTGCGTCGTGAAACCATGGCGTTTCCTTATGTGTTCGAAGTGTGGAGCAGATGCTGCGGCAGGCCCGGCGTCTCTACCCGGAAGCTGAACAGCGCGCCCGCCAGTGGCTGCAGCGCCAGCTCGCCTGGTGTCAGTCCCTTGCGCGCCGTGGTCGCATAGACCGTGCGCAGGTCCTCGCCGCCGAAGGCCAGCTTGGTGACGTTGGCGCAGGGGAAGCGCAGCTCGCCGAGCTTGCGTCCGGCCTGGTCGAAGCGGTCGATGCGCCAGCCGCCGAAGGTCGCCACCCAGACATGGCCGGCCGCGTCGACCGCCATCCCGTCCGGATAGCCGCCATCGGCGATCTCGACGAAGGGCCGCTTGTTCGACAGGCTGCCGTCGGCCGCCATGTCGAAGGCGTAGACGCGCTTGTCCAGCGTATCGGTGTGGTACAGGGTGAGTCCGTCCGGGCTGGCGGCGGGGCCGTTGGTGATGACGTAGCCGGCGTCCATGCGTTCGGCCCGTGCGCCGTCGAAGCGGTACAGGGCACCGCTGGGCTGGGCCTCGGCGTCGTCCATCGAGCCGAACCACAGGTGGCCGCGCGCATCGACATGCCCGTCATTGAAGCGGTTCCCGGGCTGGTCCGCTTCCACGCTGGCAAGCGGGATGAAGGCGCCGCTCGCCTCGACGAAACGGTACAAGCCATCCTCCAGCGCGCACACCATGCCGCCGTCCGCGGCCGGTACGATGAAGCTCACCTGTCCCGGCGCGTCCCAGCTGCGGCGCTCGCTGCCGTCGGCGGCGCAGCGATGGATGCGCCGGCCCTTGATGTCGACGAACCAGACCTGGCGCCGCGCGGCATCCCACAGCACGCCCTCACCCAGCGTGGCCCCGACTTCCCAGAGCGGTGTCGGCATGCTGCTCATGGCTGCAGGGAGAGACGGTAAACGGTGGTATGGCGGTAGACTTCGCCCGGACCCAGCAGCATGCCGGCGGCCCGCAAGCCATCCCGCTGGACCCGTGAGGCGCCCCCTTCGAGGCAGAATCCGGCGTGGCGTCCATACGGTGCGGCGCCGCGGCCCGCGAGGCCGTCCAGGCGGTTGCCGCTGTAGAAATGCAGGCCGGCTTCGGTGGTCGACACCTGCAGGCGCCGCCCGGAGCCGGGATCGTGGATCGTCGCCACCCGGCGCGGATTGCCGGCCGCGGTGCTGCCGCCGACCTGCCAGGCGTGGTCGAAGCCCTCGGCCACGCCGATCTGCTCGTGCGGCCAGCGCAGCCGGGTTCCGATCGGGGCCGGCCGGCGGAAGTCGAAGGGCGTACCGCTGACCTCCGTATCGCGCAGGGCACCGCCGGATTCGATCGCGAGGAAGCGGTCGGCATCGATCTGGAGAATATGGTCGCCCACGTCGGCCTGGCCACCGTTCAGGTTGAAGCAGGCATGCGTGCTGAGGTTGACCAGGGCCGGCGCGTCGGCCACGACGCGGTAGTCGATCGAAAGGCAGGCGTCTTCGTCCAACTCGTAGCGGACCTCGATCTCGGCCAAGCCGGCGCCCATGCCGTACGCGTCCGCGGGACGCAGGCGCAGGCTGGCCCCGCCCACGTCCAGCTCGCCGCGCCAATGTGTGGCGTGCAGGCGCGGCATACCGCCGTCGCGGTTGACCACCGCGCCCAGGCAGGCCTCGTTGCGCGCGTAATCGCCGTCTTCCGGATAACCGAGCAGGACGTCGGCCATCCGTCCATAGCGGTCCGGCGCCCACCAGGACACCATCGCCGCACCGTGCTCGCTGATCGTCACGCGCATGTTGCGCCCGTTCTGCAGCGTGAATAAGCGGGCCGGGCGACCAGCCGGCCACGAATGGATCATCATCTCGACAAGGTCTTTCTTGCGTTAATCGACAGGCGTGCAGGCCGCGCCGCTGGCGCTCAGCAGCCGTTCCTGATAACTGCGCGGGGAGCAGCCGAGCTCCCGCTTGAATACCGAATGCATGTACTGGCTCGAGGTGAACCCGCACTTGAGCGCCACCTCGGCCAGGTGGCAGTCGCCCTGCTTGAGGATATCGACCGCGGCGTTGAGCCGGAAACGCAGGATTTCGTCGTGCACGCTGTAGCCGAGCTCCTGCCGGAAGTGGCTCTCCAGCGAGGAGCGCGAAATGCCGACATAGCTCGCCACCTGGTCGGTCTTGATGCCCTGGCAGGCGTACTGGCGGATGAAGTGGCGCGCCCGCATAACATGGGGGTTCTTGGCCGGCTCGTGCTTGCTGGACGCCAGCACATTGATGCCTGCAGGCGGCACCAGGATGCGGGTATCAAGCAGCCGTACGCCGTGCAGCATCTGGTCGAGCAGGTGGGCCGCCGTGCGTCCCATCTCCTGCGCGCCCTGGATCACGGAGCTCATCGGGATCCGCGTGAGGATACGCGCCAGCGGGTCGTTGTCGATCCCGATCAGGGCCACCTGCTCGGGCACGGCGATGCCGGCCAGCGTACAGGCCTGCAGCAGCTGGCGTGCGCGCGCATCGGTCACCGCCACGATCCCGACCGGCTTGGGCAGCGAATGCAGCCAGGCGATCTGCTCGCGCACCGCTTCGTCCCAGGAGTGGGCTTGGGTGCTCTGGCCGCGGAACACGGCCGGCTCCATGCGGTCGCGCCGCATCAGGGCCGTGAAGGCCTTTTCGCGCTCCTGCGCCCAGCGGTTCTCGCGCGCCTCGGGCAGGCTGAACAGGGCGAAGTTGCGCAGGCCGGCCTCGATCAGGTGTTCGTAGGCCAGCTTGATGATCTTGAAGTTGTCGGTCGCGACATACGGCACCGAGGCCGGATAATCCGCCGGGTCCTCGTAGGAACCGCCTACCGCGACCAGGGGCACGCGGCTCGATGCCAGGGTCGCCGCCACGGTGGGGTCGTCGAAATCGGCGATGATGCCGTCGCCCTGCCACTGCTCGATGCCCGGCAGCCGCAGGCGGAAGTCCTCTTCGAGGAACAGGTCCCAGTGCGTGCGGGTACTCGACAGGTAATCGGCGATGCCGGTAATGACTTCGCGATCAAAAATCTTGTTCCCGTTGAACAGCAGCGCAATACGGCGCGTCTTCGGCATCAACATGCTTCGTCTCCTGTTGGCCGGTCTTCTGTCGGACTGGCCTGTTTCCCGCTATGTTGCGGGATCTTGTTATTCTGCGACCGCAAGGCGGACTGGACAATTGCGAAATTCACCAAGCTGACTAGCGATTCCTGTCAAACCACCCGTATACATTGGTCGGACCAATTAATGCGGTATCTTACATCGGGATACACGAACAGAACAAAAAAAGGCCCGGTGTCACCCGGGCCCATGTGGCTTGCGTGTGCTGCGCTTAACGTCGTCCGGTCCGCGTCGCCACGTCCAGCCAGACCGCCAGCGTCAGGATCCCGCCCTTGACGATCATCTGCCAGTAGGCGTCCACGTCCAGCATCGACATGCCGTTGTCCAGGCTGGCCATCACCAGGGCCCCGACCAGGGCGCCGTGCACGGTACCGGCGCCGCCGCGCATCGAGGTGCCGCCGATGAAGCAGGCGGCGATCACGTCCAGCTCTCCCGACATGCCGGCCGACGGCGAACCGGCCGCCAGGCGCGCGGTATTGATCAGGCCCGCCAGTGCGCACATCAGGCCCATCAGGCCGAAGATCCACAGCTTCACGGCGCGGACGTTGATGCCTGAGAGGCGGGTCGCCTCCATATTGCTGCCGACGGCGTAGATACGGCGGCCGAAGACGGTCTGGTGCGCGATGTAGCTGAATACGCCCAGCAGCACCAGCAGGATCAGCACCGGCAGCGGGATGCCTTCATAGCTGTTCAGGGTCGAGATGAAGCCGGCCAGCACCATGCCGATGATGGCCACGCGGCCGACGCTGCGCCACAGGGGCAGCACCGGCAGCTGGTGCCTGGCCTGGTTGACGCGCTGGCGCCAGGCCAGCACGGCGGCCAGCACGAACAGCAGCATGCCCAGGGCGATCCCGAAGCCGGGCGGCAGGTAGGCCTGGCCCAGCTGCTCGAACTCCGGCGAAATCGGGGCGATGGTGGCGCCGTCGGTGATGCCCAGCACGATGCCGCGGTAGGCCAGCATGCCCCCGAGGCCGACAATGAACGAGGGTATCCCCGCGTAGGCCGTCAGGTAGCCGTTCACGAAACCGAGCAGCAGGCCGCTGGCCAGCACGATCGCCATCGAGATCGGCAAGGGCAAACCGTGCACCACGTCGAGCACGGCCGCCATCCCGCCGAGAAGGCCGAGCAGCGAACCGACCGACAGGTCGATCTCGCCGGCGATGATGACGAACACCATGCCGCAGGCGAGGATGCCGGTGACCGACATCTGGCGCATCAGGTTGGAGATGTTGCGTGCCGAGGTGAAGCCGCCGTCGGTCTTCCAGCTGAAGAAGATCCAGATGAGGGCGATCGCGACCAGCAGGGCCAGGATCTTGTATTGGGTGAAGATCTGCTTGAAGCCGGGCGCAGTGCGCCCGGCGCCCGCACCCGCTGCCAGTACATTCATGTGTGCTTTATCCATGTTGATTTCCCTGTCCGATTGCAGCAGCCAGCACCATCTCCTGGGTCAGGCCTTGATTCTCGAAATTCCCGCGCAGCCTGCCCTCGCCCATCACCAGCACCCGGTCGGACACGCCCAGCACCTCGGCCAGCTCGGACGAGACCATGATGATGGCGATGCCCTGGGCGGCCAGCTCGAGCATCAGCTTGTAGATCTCGAACTTGGCACCGACGTCGACGCCGCGCGTGGGTTCGTCCAGGATCAGCACTTTCGGATTCGTCAGCAGCATCTTGGCGAGCACCGCCTTCTGCTGGTTGCCGCCCGAGAGCGCCGTGATCGGCAGCGCCGGGCTGGCGGTCTTGAGTCCCATGCGCCCGATCTGTGCCGATACCTCGCGCGCCTCCAGTCCCTCGTCGATGCGCGACAACGTCGCGAAGCGATCCAGCACCGACAGCGTGATGTTCTCGCCCACCGACAGGTCGCGCACGATGCCGTGCTGCTTGCGGTCTTCCGGCACCAGGGCAAAGCCGGCCGCGATCGCCTTGAGGGGCGTGGAGGTGTCGACGCGCTTGCCTTCCAGCCAGACCTCGCCCTCCCAGGCGCCGGGGTAGGAGCCGAAGATGGCGGTCACGAGCTCGGTGCGGCCCGCGCCCACCAGGCCGGCGATGCCGAGGATCTCGCCGCGCCGCAGCTGGAAGGAGACGTCGTCGACCTTCTTGCGCTGCGGCTGGTCCGGATCGCGGCAGGTGATGTGGCGCGCTTCCATCACCACCTCGCCCACCTCGTGCGGCAGGGATGGATACAGCTGGTTCATCTCGCGCCCGCACATCTGGGCGATGATGCGGTCCACGTTCATGTCGTGCATCGGGGTGGTTGCGATGTGCTTGCCGTCGCGGATAACCACGATCGTGTCGCAGATCGCCGCCACTTCTTCCAGCTTGTGCGAGATGTAGACGCAGGCCACGCCCTTGGCCTTCAGGTCGCGGACGATTTCGAGCAGCACGGCGATCTCGGACGCCGTCAGCGAGGCCGAGGGCTCGTCCAGGATCAGCAGGCGCGCCTTCTTGTTCAGGGCCTTGCCGATCTCGATCAGCTGCTGGTGGCCGCCGCCATAGTTCTTCACCGGCAGCACGACGTTCACGTCGGGCAGCTTCAGCTCGCGCAAAATATCCTCGGCGCGGCGGTTCATGGCCGGGTAATCCAGGCGCCCGCCCGGCAGGGTCGGCTCATTGCCGAGGAAGATGTTCTCGGCCACCGAGAGTTCAGGGACCAGCATCAGCTCCTGGTGGATGATGATGATGCCGGCGGCCTCGGTCTCGCGCACCGAGCGCGCGCGCAGCGGCTCGCCGTCGAGCAGGATTTCGCCGTCCCAGCTGCCGTGCGGGTAGACCGCCGACAGCACCTTCATCAGGGTGGACTTGCCGGCGCCGTTCTCGCCGCACAGCCCGATGCATTCGCCGGGCCGGATCGCGAGATCGATCCCGTCGAGCGCGGGGACACCGTCGAATCGCTTCGCGATGCCCCTCATTTGGAGGAGATAGGGTGACATTCAGGATTCGTTCAGGTGTGCCGTGCCGGAGGGCTTACTTGCCCGCCAGCTGGGTCTGCGTATAGAAGCCGTCCTTGACCAGCAGGTCGACGTTGGACTTGTTCAGCAGGATAGGCTTGAGCAGCAGGCTGTCGACCTGCTTGAATCCGTTGTGGAGCTGGGCGTTGTAGGCCGGCTTCTGGCCGCGCACCAGCTGCACCGCCACATTGGCGGCCGTGGCGGCGATCTGGCGCAAGGGCTTGTAGACGGTCATGGTCTGGGTGCCGGCGATCACACGGCGCACCGCCGCCAGGTCGGCGTCCTGGCCGGAGACCACGACCTTGCCGGCCAGCTTCTGGGTGGCCAGGGCCTGGATCGCGCCACCCGCCGTGGCGTCGTTGGAGGCGACCACCGCGTCGATCTTGTTGCCGTTGGCGGTCAGCGCGTTCTCGACGATCGCCATGGCCTCGGACGGGCTCCAGTCCTTGACCCACTGCTTGCCGACGATCTTGATGTCGCCCTTGTCGGCGAGCGGCTGCAGCACCTTCATCTGGCCTTCGCGCAGGATCTTGGCGTTGTTGTCGGTCGGGGCCCCGCCCAGCAGGTAGTAGTTGCCCTTCGGCTTCTGCGCGACCAGGGACTGCGCCTGCAGTTCGCCCACCGCCTTGTTATCGAAGGAGATGTAGGCGTCGACGTCCGCGTTCAGGATCAGGCGGTCGTAGGACACCACCTTGATTTTCGCCTTCTTCGCCTCGCGGATGGCGCTGTTGAGCACCGTCGAGTTGTAGGGCACGATCACCAGCACGTCCACGCCGCGCGAGATCAGGTTCTCGATCTGGGCGATCTGGCGCTGCTCGCTGGCATCGGCCGACTGCACGTAGACCTTGGCGCCCAGCTTCTCCGCGGCGGCCAGGAAGTAGTCGCGGTCACGCGCCCAGCGCTCCAGGCGCAGGTCGTCGATCGAGAAACCGATCTTCGGATTCTTGGCGTCCGCCAGGGCGGCACCGCTCGACATCATCATGGAACCGGCAAAGCAGACCAGTCCAATCGCCTTGATCATTTTTTTCATGTTGCGTCTCCAGTCAATTCTTATGTGTGTTTCAGTGGTTATGGCGCGGCATGTCATGGCCCACGCCGCGATACGGCAGGGCCAGCTCCATGCAGGCGCCGGTGTGCAGTTGGCCGACGCTGGCGCGGTAGATCTCCTGCCACGGCGTCTGGCTCGCCGGGATCGCCGGCGGCGCGTCCTGGCGGCGTGCCTCGAGCTCCGCACTAGGTACCAGCACGTCGCAACGTCCCTGGTTCAGGTCCACCCGTACGATATCACCGGTGCGCAGCAGCGCCAGGTTTCCGCCGGCCGCGCTCTCCGGCGACGCGTTCAGGATCGACGGGCTGTCCGAGGTGCCGGACTGGCGCCCGTCGCCCAGGGTCGGCAGCGCCAGGATGCCGCGCTTGATCAGGGCGTCGGGCGGCTGCATGTTGACGACTTCGGCCGAACCCGGCCAGCCGAGCGTGCCGGAACCGCGGATCACCAGCATGGTGCTTTCGTCGATGCCAAGCGCCGGATCGTTGATGCGGTGATGATAATCGCTCGAGCCCTCGAACACCACCACCCGGCATTCGAAGCAGTTCTCGGCGCCCGTCGTCGACAGGTAGCGTTCACGGAAAGCCGGCGAGATGACGCTGGTCTTCATGATCGCGAAGTCGAACAGGTTGCCCTTCAGGACCAGGAAGCCGGCGCGCTCCTTGAGCGGATCGTCGAAGGGGCGGATCATGTCGCGGTCGATGCTTTCCTTGCCCATCAGGTTCTCGGCCATGGTGAGGCCGGTCACCGTCGGACGCCTGGATCGCAGCAGGCCCTTTTGCTCCAGCTCCCACATGATGGCCGGCGTGCCGCCGGCGCGGTGGAAGCGCTCGCCCAGGTATTTACCGGCCGGCTGCATGTTCAGCAGCAGCGGCACCTCGTAGCCGTATTCCATCCAGTCCGCCGGGCTGATGTCGACGCCGGCGTGGCGCGCCATCGCCGTGATGTGCGGCTGAGCGTTGGTGGAGCCACCGATCGCCGCATTGACCACGATCGCGTCGAGGAAGGCATCGCGCGTCAGGATCTGCGAGGGGCGCAGGTCCGCGTGCGCCATCTCGACGATGCGGCGCCCGGTCTCGTAGGCCATCTGGCCGCGTTCGCGGTAAGGCGCGGGGATCGCCGAGCAGCCGGTCAGCGACATGCCGAGCGCCTCGGCCACCGCGTTCATGGTGGACGCGGTCCCCATGGTGTTGCAGTGCCCGCTCGACGGCGCCGAGGCGGCGGCGATCTGGATGAACTTTTCTTCATCGATCTCGCCCGCGGCCAGGCGCCGGCGGCCCTTCCAGATGGCCGCGCCGGATCCCACCAGCTCGCCCTCGAACCAGCCATCCAGCATCGGTCCGCCGGACAGCACGATGGCCGGCAGGTCGACGGTGGCCGCCGCCATCAGCTGGGCCGGCGTGGTCTTGTCGCAGCCGGTGGTCAGCACCACGGCATCGATCGGATAGCCGTGCAGGATCTCGACCAGGCCGAGGTAGGCCAGGTTGCGGTCCAACGCCGCGCTGGGGCGGCGGCAGTTTTCGAAGATCGGATGCAGCGGGAATTCCATCGGGATGCCACCGGCGTCGCGGATGCCGTCGCGCACCCGCTTGGCCAGCTCCAGGTGGATGCGGTTGCAGGGCGAGATGTCGCTGCCGCTCTGGGCGATGCCGATGATGGGCTTCCCGCAGCGCAGCTCTTCCGGGGTGATCCCGTAGTTCATGAAGCGCTCGAGATACAGCGCGGTCATGTCGATGCGCTCTTCGTTGTCGAACCAGTCCTGGGACCGGAAACGGCGTGTGTTCTGTATGTGCTTCATGCGCCGTACCATCCCGCGTCGACGAAGTATTCGCGGCCGCTGCAGCGGCGTCCGCTGCTGGAAGCCAGGAACAGGGCCAGCGCGGCCACGTCCTGCATCTCGACCCGGGCCGGGATGCACTGGCCGGCCAGGATCCGCGCCTCCTCTTCCGGCGTGTGCCACAGAGCCTGCTGGCGTGGCGTGCGCACCGCGCCCGGCACCACGGTGTTGGCGCGGATCCCGAACTTGCCGAGATCGCGCGCCATCCCGCGCGTCATGCCCTCGATGCCGGCCTTGGCGGTCATGTAGAGGTCGAGCTGGGACGACGCCAGGTGCCAGGAGATCGAGCCGAAATTCAGGATGACGCCACGCCCCTGGCGCTTCATGCCGGGGATGACGGCCTGGGCGCAGAAGAACTTCTGGCGCAGGTTCACCGCCATGCGGTCATCCCAGTAGGCCGGGGTCACGTCTTCGATCTCGTGGCGCTCGTCGTTGGCGGCATTGTTGAGCAGGATGTCGACCGCGCCGGCTTCGTCTTCGATGTCCTTGAACGCGGCCTGCAGGGCGGCGAGGTCGGTGAGGTCGCAGCCCAGGTAGCGCGGCGCATGGGCCGCGCCGCCCAGCGAGGCCGCCAGCGCGCGCGATTCCTCATCGGCGATGTCGAGGAACCAGACGCGGGCGCCCTGCCCCGCGAAGGCCGTGACCAGTTCGGCGCCGATGCCGCTGCCGCCGCCGGTGATGACCACGCGCTTGCCGGCCAGGTCGGGATAGGTCGGGTAGACCAGGGTTTCTTGGTTGGTGTCGAACATGAAGTTGGGTGATTCGTAGGTTTCCCGGTCAAGCGGCACGGTCGGCTCCAGGATTCAGGAGGCCGCGCTGCGCCAGGTTGCGGTAGAGGGCGCGCACGCCGAAGGTCCAGGGTGCGATCTGGTCGCTGCGGCGCACCGTATTGACCAGGGTGCCGAGGGATGGGGTCGAAATGCTGACCCGGTCCCCAGGATGGTGGGTGAAGCCGGCGCCGGCCGCGTCGCGGTCCTTGATCGGCGAGAACATCGTACCGAGGAAGAGCATGAAGCCGTCCGGATACTGGTGGTGGGCGCCGCAGGTCTGGCCGACCAGGTCCAGCGGGTCGCGGCTGATCTCGCGCATGCGGCTGCGGCCTTCCAGCATGAAGCCATCATCCACGCCCTCGATCAGCATGCCGACTTCCGCCTGGCGCAGGCTGTCCAGGGTGAAGCTGCCATCGAACAGGCGGATGAAGGGACCGATCGCGCAGGAGCCGTTGTTGTCCTTGGCCTTGCCCAGCAGGAGCGCGCTGCGCCCCTCGACGTCGCGCAGGTTGACGTCGTTGCCCAGGGTGCCGCCCACGACCTCGCCGCGGCTGTTCACCGCCAGCACGATCTCGGGCTCCGGATTATTCCACTGCGAAGACGGATGCAGCCCGACATCAAAGCCGTGGCCGACCGCCGACATCGGCTGCGACTTCGTAAATACTTCGGCATCCGGGCCGATGCCAACTTCCATGTACTGCGACCACAGGCCGTGGGCGGAAAGCTCGGCCTTCAGGCGCATGGCCGCATCCGAGCCCGGCTTGATCTCGGCCAGGTTGGTGCCGATCGATGCCTGCAGCTGCTGGCGCAGTTCCCCTGCGCGGCCAGGATCGCCCTTGGCCCGCTCCTCGATCACGCGCTCGAGCAGGCTCACCGCGAAGGTGACGCCGCAGGCCTTGATCGCCTGCAGGTCGCAGGGCGCCAGCAGCGCGATGCCGCCGGCAGCCGCCTCACCGGCAGCGGCGGCCGTCACCAGCTGCACCGCGCAGCCCAGGTCTTCGCCCTCGGCGGCGCGCACGATCTCGCGTGCATCCTCACGCTCGAACAGGTCGGCGACCGTGATCGCATGGGCGCTGATGTCGATCAGCCGACCGCGCCGCAGCGCGACCACGGCCGGGCCATTTACCGGCGCCGGACGCCAGACGCGGCCCACCAGCAAGGCCTCGTCGAGGTCCGCGGGAAGCAAATTCGCGTGATTATTTGTCATGATTTCCACTTTCGTCTTTCTCGCACTGCGCACACTGTTGTCGCGATTCTACGAGTCTAGGTGGCGGCCCAGGCAAGGTCAAATCGATAATGACCGACCCTCGTTATGAAATTTCGTCCCTCCCCAAAAACGGCTGTTCCGCTCTCGTGGAAGCACTTATTCTGTGTTGCGAACGAACGATGAATGGAGACAGGCATGTATCTGGGAATTGACCTCGGCACCTCGGAAGTCAAATTGCTCCTGATGGAAGAATCGGGCGAGGTCGCGGCAACGGCCGGCGCGGCCCTGACGGTGTCGCGGCCCCACCCGCAGTGGTCGGAACAGGACCCTGCCCAGTGGTGGTCCGCGACCATCACCGCAATGCAGCAGCTGCGCGCATCCCATGGCGAGGCCTTGGGCCGGGTGCGCGCGATCGGCCTGTCCGGGCAGATGCACGGGGCCGTGCTGCTCGATGCGCAGGACCGGGTGCTGCGGCCAGCGATCCTCTGGAACGACGGCCGCAGCCACCAGGAATGCGATGCGCTCACGGCACGAGAACCGCGCCTGCCCGCCATCACCGGCAACCTGGCCATGCCTGGCTTCACCGCGCCCAAGCTGGCCTGGGTCGCGCGGCACGAGCCGGAGATTTTCCGTCAGACCGCGACCGTCCTCCTGCCGAAGGACTACCTGCGCCTGATGCTCACCGGAGAAAAGGTGTCCGAGATGTCCGACGCGGCCGGCACCCTGTGGCTGGACGTCGCGCGGCGCGACTGGTCGGACGCGATGCTGGAGGCGACCGGCTTGAGGCGCAGCCACATGCCGCGCCTGGTCGAGGGCAGCGCCCCATCCGGCACCCTGCGCCGCGCCCTGGCCGACGAATGGGGCATGGCCCCGGAAGTCATCGTCGCCGGCGGCGGCGGCGACAACGCCGCCAGCGCGGTCGGCATCGGCGCGACGCGTCCCGGCGACGGTTTCGTCTCGCTCGGCACCTCCGGCGTGCTGTTCGTGGTCACCGACCGCCTGCGCGCCAACACGGGGTCGGCGGTCCACGCATTCTGCCATGCGCTGCCCGGGCGCTGGCACCAGATGTCGGTAATGCTGTCGGCAGCCAGCTGCCTGTCCTGGATCACCCGCGCCACCGGCGCGCAGAACGAAGCCGCGCTGCTGCCCGAAGCGCAAGCCCTGTCCAGCACTGAACGGCTGCGCGCACCCCTGTTCCTGCCCTACCTGTCCGGCGAACGGACCCCGCACAACGACCCGCATGCGCAAGGCGTGTTCGTCGGACTGGGCCACGATACCGGCCGCGGCGCCCTCGCCTATTCGGTGCTCGAGGGCGTGGCCTTCGGCATGCGCGATGGCCTGCTGGCGCTGCGCGCGGCCGGCACCGAGGCCGGCACGCTGTCGCTGGTGGGCGGCGGCGCCCGCAGCAGCGACTGGTCGCAGCTGCTGGCCGACACCCTGGACCTCCCCATCGTCACCCACAGCGAAGGCAGTGCCGGCGCGGCCCTGGGCGCGGCGCGGCTGGCTGCCCTGGCCGACGGCCAATCCGAGGAAAGCGCATGCACGCCGCTGGCGGCCGCGCAGCGCTTCGACCCGGACCCCGGGCACCACGGCGCCCTGATGCAGCGCTACGCCCGCTTCCGCGATATTTACGCGCGCCTGCAACCCGTATTCAAACAGTAAGCACACTTATCCGATCAAGGAGACATCATGCCGCAACACGACACAAAGAGCATCTTCGCCGACATCGCGCCGGTAGGCTTCGAAGGCACGGCCAGCGACAACCCGCTCGCCTTCCGCTACTACGATAAGGACCGCATCGTCCTCGGCAAACGCATGGAAGACCAGCTGCGCATCGCGGCCTGCTACTGGCACAACTTCTGCTGGACCGGCCTCGATCCGTTTGGCGGGCAGACCTTCATGCGCCCGTGGTTCGAGGGCGGCACGCCGCTGGAGATGGCCGAGCGCAAGGCCGTCGAGGCCTTCGAATTCCTGTCGCGCCTCGGCGTGCCCTACTACTGCTTCCACGACCGCGATGTGGCGCCGGAAGGCGCGACGCCGCGCGAAAGCCGCGAACACTTCCTGCACATGGCCGAGCGCCTGGCCGGTCACCAGGAACGCACCGGCCTCAAGCTGCTGTGGGGGACGGCCAACCTGTTCAGCCACCGCCGCTACATGTCGGGCGCGGGCAGCAATCCGGATCCGGAAATCTTCGCGCTGGCTGCCCTGCAGGTACGCGACGCGATGAACGCCACCCGCGAACTGGGCGGCGAGAACTACGTGCTGTGGGGCGGCCGCGAAGGCTACGAGACCCTGCTGAACACGAACATGGCGCAGGAACTGGACCAGCTGGGACGCTTCCTGACGCTGGCGGTCGAACACAAGCACAAGACCGGCTTCAAGGGCACCATCCTGATCGAACCGAAGCCGCGCGAGCCGAGCAAGCACCAGTACGATTTCGACACCGCGACGGTGTACGGCTTCCTGAAGCGCTACGGCCTGGAAAACGAAGTCAAGGTCAACATCGAAGCCAACCACGCGACCCTGTCCGGCCACAGCTTCGAGCACGAGATCGCCACCGCGGCGGCGCTCGGCATCTTCGGCAGCCTCGACATCAACCGCGGCGACCCGCAGCTGGGCTGGGACACCGACCAGTTCCCCAACAACGTGCCCGAGACGGCGATCGCGCTGTACCACGTGATGCAGGCCGGCGGCTTCACCACCGGCGGCTGCAACTTCGACGCCAAGGTGCGCCGCCAGTCGATCGATCCGGTCGACCTGCTGCACGGCCACGTCGGCGCCATGGACGTGCTGGCGCGCGGCCTGCTGGAGGCCGAAAAGCTGATCAAGGACGGCCGCCTCGCCAGCGAACTGGAACGCCGCTACAGCGGCTGGCAGGCGCCGCTGGGCCAGGACATCCTGGCCGGGCGCATCGACCTGGACGGCCTGGCCGACCGCGTCCTGGAGCGTAACCAGGACGTGGCGCCGGTCTCGGGTCGCCAGGAGTATCTGGAAAACCTGGTCAACCGCATTCTCTGATCCCTGAATTGTGAAAACCACCAAGGGGCGTAGCAATTCTTTTCAGAAGTGCAGCGAGCCTTGGCCAGACAAAAATCCTTCTGCTAATCTGCCTGCAACAAGAAACACCACAACAACGACATGGGCACAATGGAGACAAACAGCAGCATCGCCACGGCGCGCCATCCGGCGCATCCGGCCCTCGTGCCGGATCCGTGCGCGATCGATGCCGGCCCGCGCAAGGCAGGCCAGCGGCCTTACCAGCAGGTGGCCCAACGGGTCATCGACCTGGCCCTGCAATTGGCTATCGGCGCCGGCCAGCGCCTGCCTTCCGAACGGGAGCTGGCCACCGCCCTCGGCGTGAGCCGCGCGACGCTGCGCCAGGCCCTGACTTCGCTCGAGATGGGCGGCATCGTCGAGGTGCGCTCCTGTTCCGGTGTCTACCTGTGCGCGGCGCTGCAGTCCGCGCTCCCCGTGCCGCAGGACGTTCCCGGCCCCTTCGAACTGCTGTCGGCACGCCGCCTGCTCGAACCCGAACTGGCGGCCATGGCGGCCAGGGTGGCGACCGACAGCAGCATCGACGCGATCCTCGCCGCCGCCGACGAGATGGAGCGCCTGCAACGCGAGGCGCCGGACGACACGGCCGGCGGCGAGCTGGCCGACCGCCACTTCCACCTGACGCTCGCGCGCGCCACCGGCAACGGCGCGCTGGCGGGTATGCTCGAGCACCTGTGGGGCCAGCGCGGCGGCTTGTGGCCCACGCTGGCGCAGCTGTTCCAGACCGCCGAGCTGCGCCAGGAAACCCTGGCCGACTACCGGCGCATCGGCTGCGCCGTCGCCGTGCGCGATCCCGCAGCCGCACGCAGCGCGATGCGCGCGCACCTGGAGCGCTATACCCGGACGCTGTCACGCAAGTGAGGCCGGGCCCGCCTCCCCACGGCGTCCGCATCAACGATTACAGGAGACGACAGACATGAGCACCACATCCGCAGCGGCGGCAGCCCTGGCTGCGCTGTTCAGCTTTCACGCGGCTGCCGCATGCCCGGCCGCCGCAGCCTGGTGCGAGGACTTCGAACACGGCGCCGCGCACTGGCGCGTGGAAGGCGCCGGGACCGTCACGATCCATGAAGAGACCGGCAGCGCCAACCGGCTGCTGCTGGCGACACCGGGCGCCACCGTCCTGGCGGCCAGCCCGGCCGCGGGCGCGATCGCGGCCGGCGACCACTTCGTCGAAGCGCGCCTGCGCCCGGTCGCGGCGGCCGCTGATGGACCACGCCGGGCCATCCTCATGCTGCGCCATGCCGACCCGCGCAACTGGGTCGGCGCCGCCGTCAACATCATCCCGGGCAGGCCCAAGATGGGCGTCGAACTGGTCCAGATGCGCGATGGAGAACTGCTGCGGTTGCGCCAGATCAGCCGTGACGCCGCCCCCGCCGGCGGCTTCCAGACCCTGCGCGTCGAACTCGCGCGCGGCGAACTGAGCGCTTGGCTCGATGGCGAGCGTGTTTCTGCCAGGCCGGCGGCGCCGGTACCGGCGGCCGGCACCGCACTGCTGGCGCAGTCGGTGGCCTTCGAGTTCGACGACCTGCGCATGGGACCGGCCGGCGAACGCCCGGGACGCATCGCGCTGGCCCACCGCAGCCCCGCCATCGCCCTGCACGCCGGGGAAGTCCAGCGCTACCCGGTCAGCGCCCTGGCCGGCGACGGCACGACGCCACTCGCCATCCGGGCCTCGTCCAGCGATCCCTCGGTGGCGCAGGCGGCGGTGGATGGGGGCGAACTGGTCGTGACCGCGCGCCGCGCCGGCAGCGCCATCGTCACCGTGGCGAGTGCGGCCGACCGCAACGTGGCGAGCGCGCTCGCCTTGACGGTGGGACCCGCCTTCACGGCCCGCAGCGACGCGGACACCCTGCGCGGCCGGGTCCTGCCCGCGGCCGGCGCATCCGGCGTCCAGGCAGACACGCTCCTGCGCATCCGCTTCGACGCCAAGCCGGCGCTGGGCGCCAGCGGCTCGGTGCGCATCCACCGCCTCGCCGACCGCGCCCTCGTCGACGTGATCCGCCTCGGCGACGAAGTCGATGCGATCGGCTACCGCGAGCAGCCCTTCAAGCGCGTCGTGCGCTTCAGCCCGATCCGCATCGACGGGAACGACGCCGTGATCCAGCTCCACAGCGCCAGGCTGGATTACGGTACCGACTACCTGGTGACGGTCGATGCCGGCACGTTTGCACAAGCCACCATTGGCGGCCGTCCCTTCGAGGGCATCGGCGAGGCCGCCGGCTGGCGCTTCCGCACCCGGGCGCAGGCGCCGGCCGGGCGCCGCTTCACCGTGGACGATGACGGTCCGGCCGACTTCCGCACGGTGCAGGGGGCGCTGAACCATGTGATGCGCGCCGTGCCGCGCGCGGAGCCGGTGAGCATCCGCGTCGCCAACGGCCGCTACGAAGAGCTGCTCTACCTGCGCGGCAAGGACGGCGTGCGCCTGCACGGCGAAAGCCGCGACGGCGTCGTCATCGGCACCGTCAACAATGACGGCATCAATCCCGGCGCAGGAGCTGGTCAGCCCGCGCAGTCGCCGGCCGCCGGGGGTGGCCGCTCGGTCTTCCTGGCCGAGGATGCCGACCTCCTGAGCCTCGACCATCTCACCATCGTCAACAAGACGGTGCGCGCCGCCAGCTTCGGCGGCCAGGCCGAGGCCCTGCATTTCAGCAGCGACCGTGGCCGCCTGGCGGTGCGCGACGCCGCCTTTCTCAGCGAGCAGGACACGATCCTGGTGAAGGGCTATTCCTGGTTCTACCGCAGTCTGGTGGCTGGCAACGTCGATTTCATCTGGGGCGGCAACCGCGCCGCCCTGTTCGAGGAAAGCGAAATCCGCTCGCTGGGCGACAGCGCCCAGCCGAAGGGCGGCGGCTACATCGTGCAGGCGCGCACCGCCGACCCGGACGCGCCGGGCTTCGTGTTCCTGAACAGCCGGCTCACCCACGGCCCTGGACCGGCCGGCAACGACGTGCCGGCCGGGTCGACCTGGCTGGCGCGTCCGGGACCAAGCGGCGCCGGCGACAAGGTCGTGTACATCAACTGCCGGATGGACGCGCACATCGCGCCGGCCGGCTGGTCGCTGCCGAAGACCCCTGCAGCGGGCACCCAGCCTGGCGCCGGCTGGGCCGAATACGCCAGCACCGACCTGGCCGGCCGCCCGCTGGAACTGTCCAGCCGGGTCGGCGGACGGCTCCTCACGGCGGACGAGGCGGCACGCTACGCCAGCCGCGCCCGCGTATTCGCCGGTTTCGGCGACGGCCAGGGCTGGGATCCGGTCCCCGAGACCTCACAAGAACACCAACACTAATTTACATAACATCCATGCAATCCATGACGACTACCGCTTTCCACGCTCCTCGCCGGCTCGGCGCCGCCCTCCTCCTGTCCCTGCTCGCTTCCGCCTGCCACACCACGCCGCCGGCACAGCGCGTGGCCGCCAGCGAAGCCTGGGTCGCCGACCTGGGCAACGGCCGCTACCAGAACCCCATCCTGAACGCCGACTATTCGGACCCGGACGGCGTGCGCGTCGGCGACACCTACTACATGACCGCCTCGAGCTTCAACAGCGCCCCCGGCCTGCCCCTGCTGCAGTCGAAGGACCTGGTCAACTGGACGCTGGTGGGCCACGCCCTGCCGCGGCTCGTACCGGACCAGCACTTCTCCACGCCGCGCACCGGCGCCGGCGTGTGGGCGCCCTCGCTGCGCCACCACGACGGCAAGTTCTGGATCTTCTACCCGGACCCGGACCACGGCATCTACGTCATCACCGCCAAGGACTTCGCCGGCCCATGGAGCGAGCCGCACCTGCTGTTGCCGGGCAAGGGCATCATCGACCCGGCCCCGTTGTGGGACGATGACGGCAAGGCATGGCTGATCCACGCCTGGGCCAAGAGCCGTGCCGGCATCAACAACGTCCTGACCCTGCGCAGCATGTCCCCGGACGGCAAGCGCCTGCTGGACAACGAGGGCAAGGTCGTCATCGACGGTAACAAGCTGCCCGGCTACCGCACCCTGGAAGGCCCCAAGCTGTACAAGCACGAAGGCTGGTACTACGTGTTCGCGCCGGCCGGCGGCGTCGAGGAGGGCTGGCAATCGGTGTTCCGCTCGCGCGCCATCGGCGGCCCCTACGAAGACCGCATCGTCATGGAACAGGGCGAGACCGCGATCAACGGCCCGCACCAGGGCGCCTGGATGCGCGCGCAGGACGGCAAGGACTGGTTCATCCACTTCCAGGACCGCAAGGCCTACGGCCGCGTCACCCACCTGCAGCCGATGACATGGACCGAGGGCTGGCCACTGATCGGCCAGCCCGGCCCGAAGCCGGGCGTCGGCAATCCGGTCACCTCCTGGAGCAAGCCGGTGGCGGGCCAGGCGCTCGCAGTACCGCCGACCAGCGATGAATTCAGCGGCACCGCGCTGGGCCTGCAGTGGCAGTGGAACGCCAACCCGAAAGCCGCCTGGCACTCGCTGTCCGCCCGCCCGGGCCAGCTGCGCCTGCCGGTCATGGCTTTCCCCGAATCGAAGGATTTCGTGCGCGCCGCGCCGAACATCCTGACGCAGAAGCTGCCGGCGACGGCATTCACCGCAGAGACCCGTCTCGAACTGCACGGCGCCCGCGATGGCGACCGCGCCGGCCTGATCCTGAACGGCATGAGCTATGCGGCACTCGGCCTGCACCAGCGCGGCGGCGACCTGCAACTGGTGTACACCACCTGCACGCCCTTCAAACCGCGCTGCACCCAGAGCGAGACCATACTGCTGCCCAAGGCACCGAGCGCGATGACCCTGCGCATGGTGATGCGCGACGGCGCCCAGGCGCAGTTCCTGTACAGCGTCGACGGCAAGGAATTCACCCCGGCCGGCGCGCCCTTCGCAGCCACCAAGGGCCACTGGGTCGGTGCGCAGATGGGCCTGTACAGCGCCAGCGACGCCGGCCAGGCGTCCGGCGCCTATCTGGACGCCGACTACTTCCGCGTGAGCCGCTGAGATGAACAAGAGCATAGCGCTCCTGCTGGCCGCGCTGTTCGCGGCCGGCGGGGTGGCGAACACGCAGGCTGCGGGACCTTACCGGAACCCGGACAACAAGAACCTGTCCGATCCGCTCGAAGGGACCTATCCGGTGCCCTACAAGCTGCCAGTGGTCTCCGAGATCACCGCGCAGCTCGAGCGCGTGCGCGGCTTCATCGACCGCGCCACGCCCAGCCACATCGTCGACAAGACCACCGGCCAGCCGGTCACGGAGTTCGGCACGCCGGTCGCCGGCGCCGTCGTGGAGCCCTCGCCGAATGACTTCGGCATCATGAACTACGAGATGGGCGTGGTGCATGCCGGCCTGATGAACATGCGCGCCATCACCGGCGACGCCGGCTGGACCGCCCTCACCGAGCGCCACCTGGCCTTCTTCAAGGAACGCACGCCCTACTTCCGCGCCCAGGAAGAGCAGTTCAAGCTGGGCCGCGCCAACAGTTTCATCCGCTTCATCAAGCCGCATGCGCTGGACGACGCCGGTTCCATGACCGCCGCCATGATCCGCGCGCGCCTGGCCGGCATCGGCCCCGACATGTCGCAGCAGATCGCCGTCAGCGGCGACTGGGTGCACAAGCAGCAGGTGCGCCTCAAGGACGGCACCCTGGCGCGCAACCGCCCGCAAGCCTGGTCGGTGTGGGCCGACGACATGTACATGAGCATTCCCGCGCTGGCGGAACTGGGCCGCATGACCGGCGAGCGGCGCTACTTCGACGACGCCGTCAGGAATGCCCTGCAGATGTCCGGCTACCTGTTCAACAAAGAGCTGGGCCTGTACGCGCACGGCGTCCACCTGCACGACCTCGATGGGCCGCAGTTCTACTGGGGCCGCGCCAACGGCTGGGCGCTGCTGGCCGTCTCCGACCTGCTGGACGTGCTGCCGAAGAACCACCCCGGCCATGCGAAGCTGCTGGCGCAGCACCGGCGCGCGCTGCGCGGCATCGCCCGGCAGCAGTCGGGCGCGGGCCTGTGGCACCAGATGCTGGACCGCCACGACTCCTTCCTGGAGACCTCCGGCAGCGCCATGTTCGTGTATGCCATCGCGCACGCCATCAACCAGGGCTGGATCAGCCCAACCACCTACGGCAGCATCGCCCAGGCCGGATGGGCCGGCGTGTCCTCGCGCATCAACCCGCAGGGCGGCATCGAGGACGGCGTGGTGGCCACCACCCTGGCGGGCGACCACGTCTACTACTACAACCGCCCCGTGAGCGTGAACGCCATGGCGGGCTATGGCCCGGTGCTGCTGGCCGGCGCCGAGATGATCAAGCTGCTGAACAACCCGAAGCTCGTCATCACCGACAAGGTGAGGACCTACCACTACCGACCCAGGACACCATGAAGCGCGAGCCGACCCTTCCCTCGAACCCGCAACGCCGTTCGCTGCTCAAGGGCGCCGGCGCCGCCTCGGCCCTGCTGGCGGCGGCACCGTCGGCCTTCTCCGCCGCCGCCCCGGATCCATGGGCCCGCGCCGACCAGATCCGCGCGAAGTTCGCCAGCCCCCTGTCGTTTCCGAAGCGCGACTTCCCCATCACTGCCCACGGCGCCAGGCCCTGCAGGATGGCCACCGTGCAGGCCTACCTGGACAGTGACCAGGGCGTGAAAACCGAAGTACAGAGCCCCGCGCCCGGCGCGCCGGACGCCTATCCCGCCATCCGGGCGGCGATCGCCGCGGCCAGCAAGGCCGGTGGCGGACGTGTGCTGATCCCGGCCGGACACTGGTATTGCAAGGGCCCGATCGTACTGCTGTCGAACGTGCACGTCCACCTGGCCAAGGGCGCGCAAGTGCACTTCAGCGCCAATCCGGCCGACTATGCGAAGCACGGCGAGTACGACTGCGGCGCCAACGGCAGGCTGTCCCTGTCGCGCTGGCAGGGCAACGACTGCCTGAACTACACGCCCATGGTCTATGCGCGCAACCAGCGCAACATCGCGATCACGGGCGAAGACTGGACCAGCATCCTGAACGGCCAAGGCGGCGTGACTTTCGAGGACGGCAGCGGCGAACACTGGTGGGCATGGAGCGGCAAGACCGCGGTCAACGCCCATGCGCGCCAAGGCGTCACCAATCCGCGCAACCCGGAATCGCTGGCGGCGCTGGCGCCCGGCCTGGGCGCCGCGGAGCTGGCGCGCATCGAGGGCGCTGCCAACTGGCGCAGCGACGAGAAATTCCTGGTTGCGCTGTCCGAGGCGCGCGTGCCGCCCGAGAAGCGCGTGTTCGGCAAGGGCCATTATCTGCGTCCCTGCATGATCGAATTCATCGGCTGCACGGATGTACTGATGCAGGGCTACCAGGTGGTCGCCACGCCATTCTGGATCCACCATCCGGTCGACTGCCGCAAGGTCCACTTCGCGCGGGTCGCCATGGACAGCATGGGCCCGAACTCGGACGGATTCGACCCCGAGTCCTGCGACACCGTGCTGATGGACGGCTGCCAGTTCAATACCGGCGACGATTGCATCGCCATCAAGGCCGGCAAGGCCAACGACACTCAGTACGGCCCCACCCGTAACGTGGTGCTCCAGAACAGCATCATGAACTCCGGCCACGGCGCCATTACGCTGGGCAGCGAAATGGGCGGCGGTATCGAGCACGTGTATGCGGAAAAGCTGGAAGTGCGCAACATGCACTACAAGACCGACCCGCTGGGCACGGCCGTGCGCCTGAAGACCAATATGGCGCGCGGAGGCTATCTGCGCCACTTCTACGTGCGCGACCTGAACCTCCCGAACGGGGTGAAGCTCAAGCCGGGCTTCTACAAGCCGATGCCGGGCAGCCCAGTCCCGGCGCAACTCGCGTCCACCGGCGGCGGCGCAGTGATTACCTTCGATTGCGACTACGCGGCCGCTTTCGATGCGATCCGCGAGCGTCCGCCCCAGGTCTCGGACGTGCACATCTCGCGCATCAAGGTGTCGGACGTCGCGACAGCGGACGGCGCGTTCTCGTGCTACCAGGCCTTCGTGGTAATGGGCCCGGTGGCGCACAGCTACAACGGCAGCGAGGGCAAACCGGTTCTGCCGATCACCAATATCAGCATCAGCGACTGTGACTTCGGCACGCCGCGCAGTCTCGAGAAGCCCTGGTACGCCTACAACGTCAAAGGCCTCAGGCTGCGTAACGTCACAATTGCAGGCAAGACGGTCGACACCGACATCAACGCCTGATCTTAAGATCCCGTGCCATCCAGTCGGTTCCAAGCAGACTGAATAGGCACGGGACCTCGTAACAAAATCCCTTCGAGTCCTGCAACCTCATTCGCCGCGGCGCGTCCACGCCATACTGCGCCGTAAACGAGAAGAAGCCGGTCATCAGCCCAATGGGCCCGACGACCGGCTTCTCGTCCCTTATCAGGACGCTGCCGCCCTTACATCGTCCGGAAGTTCAGACCCACCATCAGGCGCCGTCCCGAATAGGCATAGTCCAGGATGTTGGGCGTGCCGGCAGTGAACGGCGTATAGCCGGCCTGGCTGTTGGTCGTGGTGGCATTGCCCAGGTTGCGGCCCTCGACGAAGATCTCCACGTTCGGCCTCAGCTTGTATGCGATCTTCGCATCGATGAAGCGGGTAGTGTCGCGGAAGTTCGGCGAGCCGGGATTGTAGGGGAAGCGGGTCAGCTGCACACCCACCGCCGGGTAGTTCTGGATCGCTCCCTGCTGGGTGCAGCCCGCGATGCAGTTGAAGAACGAGGCCACTGCCTGCACCGCCACCCGCGCCGTCAGGCGCCCGTCGTCATACCACAAGGCGTAGTTGTACGAATACTTCGACTCGCGCTGGGGTGGAAGCGGTACGCCGGTGAGCAGATCCACTGCGTTTTGCGTCGTGGTCAGCGAGCGCAGCTTCGTCGCATTGGCGTCCAGGCCGGTGAATCGCAGGCGCCACGGCAGGAAGGTGAACGCGGTCTTGGCGCCAAGCTCCAGGCCCTTGCGGGTGGTGGCTGCGCCATTCACCCACATCGAATAGTCGAAGGGCAGCGCTCCCACGTCGACGCCGGTCGCCGGATCGATCAGGCTCGAGCCCGCGAACAGGGGAATGCTGTTGACACCCTGGCTGATCCCGGGGCCGATCTTGCCCTGTTGACGGAACACGGCGACGGTCAGCATGGTGTCCCGGTTCGGGTAGTACTCGACGCTGACGTTCTGGTTGAAGTTCTTCTGCGCCTGGAGCGCCGGATTGCCCAGGGTACCCGAGCAACGCTGCGTCCCGGGCTGGTCGCCGTCGGCGGTGCGCTCGTCATAGGTACAGGTACCCGAGGGCAGCAGGTTGGCCGCCGGCGGGCGCGCCACCGTCTTGGCGCCGCTGTAGCGCAGCACCAGTTGGTCCGGCATCAGCCAGGCGGCCAGATTCAGGCTCGGCAGGATATCGTCCGCCTTGGCATTGACCTCCGTATTGCGCACATAGGTATTGGTCACCGTGCCGCCGACCGCGTTCGGATTGAGCGGATCGAAGTCGGCAGTCTTGGCGATCGAGACGAGCGTCATCATCCCGCTGCCGCTGACCTTGGTGCGCACGTAGCGCACGCCGATATTGCCGTCGATTTCCAGGCCAAAAGGCAGGGCCCGGTTGGTGAACGGGAAGCGGTCGATGGAGAAATCCCCCATCAGGTAGAAGGCATCGGAACGCTCCCGCAATTGCTGGCGGGGCTGCTCGTAGACCACGCCATCGTTGCCGACGCACTCTTTCACGCAATCGTAGTTGGTATTGGGCGCATTGATCAGCGAGAACAGCTTCTCGACATCCAGCTCGGTCCAGTTGTTCAGCAAGCCATCCGGGCGTCCCTTCGCCCCATTGAAGAAGCGGGTCGAGGTGGCCTGGCCGTTCAGTCCGGCCGCCACCAGGTCTTGCCACTGCTGAGGCGTCAGCAAGAGCGTGCCGTTGTTGGCCAGACGCGGGTCAGGATTGGTCGCATAGCCATAATCGCAGGCCTTGCCGCCCGGCCCCAGGGAGCCCGGCGTATTCTGGCAACCCTGTACGATCGTGCGGGCGATCGCGGTCGGGATGACGATCGGTGGCTGGTAGCCCGGCTGGCCGAAGGTTCCCACGGCCGCCTGGCGGACGATGCCGGCGCTGTTGCCGTCGCCGGGGTTCCAGTTATCCAGGCCGTTCTTGCGCAGGTTGAAGCCGGATTTGATGCGGGAGAAGAAGGGTACCGAGTCCGGCAGCGCATAGCTGAGGTCGAGCTTGGCGGTACTCTCGAAGGTCTCGCGGATCTGGGGGTTCCAGAACGCTTCGGTGCGCGGCGAGCTGGGCGTGAGCAGCGGCTGCTGGGCGATCGTATAGGCCGGTACGGCACGGGTATTGAAGGGGCCGAGCGCTACCGCGCTGCTGTTGGAGGCGGCCGGGTACAGGCGCGCATACTGCGACGCATCGGACTGGTCGAACTGGCTCGACGGCCCGAACGAGTAGCCCCACAGGCCGTTCGGCAGCACTTCCATCGTGGCCGGGCCGTAGAAGTTGGTGAAACTGATGCGCTTCTGGGCGCGGCGGAAGTCGGAACGGGCGTCCGCCAGGAAGAAGTCGGCGGTGAGTCCGTCGCGCTTGTAGGTGCCGCCCAGCTGCAGGTACTTCGCATTGACCTGGCCCTTGTCGCGCAGCTGGTCGGTGGTGGCGGCGCCATCGCTGATGGTGTATTTCGTCAGGTGATGGTTGGCATCGGTGACCACCGAGGCCGGATCGATGTTAATCGCCATGCCTGGATACGGATAGGCGCTGTTGCGTACGGTCGGGGTGTCATAGGTGTAGTAGCCCGACCCTGGCACCGCTTCACGCACGCCGCGCGTATTGTCGTCCACGAAGGCGCGGCCCACGTAGTTCGGGCTGATGACGATGCTCGGATTGGTCTGGATGTTACCCAGCGCATAGGTCAACTGATCCATGTCGATCTTGCGGCGGTTGTAGCTGCCCTTGGCGAAGACCGTCAATTCCCGGTTGACCTTGAAGTCGGCGCGCAAGTCCAGGTTCTGGCGCTCGTCCAGCTCGCGCTTGACGAAATAGCGCGGGCCGGATGGCGTGTAGTCGTTCCACTGGTTCAGGCAGGTGACCAGCTCGTTGCCGCGCTGGGTGTAGGCGTTGGCGCGGCCCGACGAGGCCATCGCACTGACCTGGGCGGCGGTGAGGGCCGGGAAGGCCGCGTAGCAGTCAGCCTTGGTCTGCGCTGCGGCCGAGCGGGTCAGTACTTCCAGCGGTGAAGCAAAATTGAAGGTGCCGCCGGCGCTCAGGGGCGTCTGCAGCATGGGCATATTCACGCTGGAATCCGCCATGTTCAGCGTACTTGGCATGAACGTGAAGGTCTTCTGCGGCGAGTGGTCGAAATCGGCCGTGCGGTAGTAACCCTGCAGCGCCGAGAAGGCTGTCTGCACCGAATGCGCTTCGTTTTGGACCGTGGTGCTCGATGCGTTCAGGAGCAGCCCGAGGCGTCCATCAAGGAACTTGTTGGCCAGGACGACGTTGGTGTCGGGCTTCCATTTCTTGTTGAGCGAACCTTGCGACGCGCCGACCCGCACCGATGCATAGGGCTTGGCGAAATCCAGGCCGCTGCGGGTCTTGATCACGATCCCGCCACCGAGCGAGCCCTCGGTCATGTCGGCGGTCGAACCCTTGACCACGTCAACGCTCTTGATCAGATCCGCCGACAGCTGGCGGAACTCCACGGCACGGCCGCTGGCGCCGCTGGTCGCGCCCATGTCGGCGCCGCCGGCCGACTGCACGCCCTGCCCGTCCAGTTCCACCCGGGTCAGGTCGGCCGAATTGCCGCGCACCGCCACGCTGACACCCTCGCCGTAGTCGCCACGATCGAGCGCGACGCCCGACATGCGCGAGATCGCTTCTCCGATATTTCGGTCGGGCAGCGAGCCGACGTCCTCGGCCACGATGGAATCCATCGCCGTGGCCGCGTTCTTCTTGCGGTCGATGCCGGATTGCTGGGATGCGCGGGTCGCTACGATCTTGACCGTCTGTACCTTGGCGTCCTCGGAAGCGGCGGTTTCCTTCCCCTCCGCAGGCCGCTCCTGCGCGATCGCCAGGTTGCTCGCTACCAGCGACGCCAGCGCAAGCGCGACCGCATAGCTCAAACGATTCGGCCGCAGCGGCCCTGCCGTGATATCTGTCATTGACTGTCTCCAAACGTTTATAATTTTTCCCGCCGATCGAATGGGCGATACCCAAAGGGGCGCGCGATCGTGGCGTTCGTGAAGCGGCTTGCACGGACCGCCTGCATCGGCAAGTCCATCCGTTCTCCCGCAGCTGGCATATGGAATGAATCGAGATAGCGGGTCAGCCTCGAAGCGATTGTGCGTCGTTATGCCATCCATCCGCAATTTCGAAAATAATCAATGCGACATCGTTTTTTCGTAAAGCCCTAGCAGGCACGACGCGCCGCCAAAATCGCACGCCCACTTGGCGAGTTTCGCAATTGCAGCCCCGCGTCCACTGCGGGCAGAATCCTTGTAGAGTGCGCCGAACCGAGCGCCCGCAAACGACAGGAGACCTATGCCTACCCCGGACGGCTTCACCAGCCATCACCAGCCTTGTTCATCCACTCTCCGGAAGAGACTGTTTGCATCGCTCGGCGCGCTCGCCCTGCTGCTCTCGCAGCCGGCAGCCGCCGAACGCATCATCGTCGTGTCCGCGGACGGCAGTGGCGACGTGCGTACCGTGCAGGAAGCCTTCGCAGCGGTGCCGGACAACAGCGCCGAGCGCACCATCATCCATATCAAGCCCGGCATCTACGACGGCCAGAAGATCCTGGCCAGGGAAAAGCACAAGGTCACGCTGCGGGGCGAGCATGCCGAGACCACCATCCTGACCTGGCACGTCAACACCAATGAAGAGCAGCCGCCAGGCACCCACCCGCGCCATAAGGGAACCGCGCTGGTGGTACTGGCCGACGACTTCAAGGCCGACAAGCTGACCTTCCAGAACAGCTCCGGCGACCACGGCCAGGCCCTGGCCCTGCGCATCGATGGTGACCGCGCCGTGGTCACCAACAGCCGCCTGCTCGGCTGGCAGGACACGGTCATGCTCAACAACGGCCGCCACTATTTCAGGGACACGTATATCGAAGGCCGCGTCGATTTCATCTACGGCAGCGCGACAGCGGTATTCGAACGCTGCGAAATCAGGAGCAAGAACGGTGGCTACGTGACCGCCGCGAGCACGCCCCCCGACCGACCCTACGGCTTCGTGTTCATCGACAGCCGCCTGACCGGCGATCCGGCACCCTGGATCGACCCCACCGGCAAGATCCCGGCGAAGGCCGTGACCCGCCCGCCATTGGCCTGGTTGGGGCGGCCATGGCGGCCGCATGGCAGCGTGGTGTTCATCAACACCGAGATGGGCGCGCACATCCAACCGGCCGGCTGGCACAATTGGGGCAAGCCGGCCAACGAACAAACCGCACGGTATGCGGAATACGGCAGCCGCGGACCGGGCGCCAACCCGGCCGCGCGGGTTGCCTGGTCACGGCAGTTGAGCGCAGGCGACGCCGCACAGCTGACCGCCGCAGGAATCCTGGGCGGAACCGACGGCTGGCATCCGCAATGAGCGACGACAAGCACCATTCACCTGCACCGATGTCCACCTCACTCATGCGCCTGCTGCTGCCGCTCATCCTGTCTCTGGCATCCCATCACGTCGCCGCCGCGCCGGTCGACGGCCGCGTCTTCGACGCGCGGACCCCGGTTCTCGAGGTCGACCTCGGCCAGCGCAGCGGCAGCGACAACCAGAGTATCGAACTGTGGCTGCGGCCGTCCGCACAGGCAGCGGAAGGCGCTGTCATCGTCGACAAGCTGACGCCCGGTACGGCCTACGGCCTCCGGCTGGAGATGGGCACGGCCGGCCGGGTGCGCGTGATCGCCAACGGCGCGCGCAGCCTCGAAACCAGCACGGCGCTGCCCATCGACCGGCCCACCCACCTCGTGGCCGCCTTCGACGCCCGCGAAAAAGTGCTTGCCCTGTACCTGAATGGCCGGCTGGACGCCAGCCTTCCCGTCGACCCCAAGCGCAAGATCGACATGGTGGGCGCCTATACGCCCTTGCGCGTGGGCGCGGGCCTGTCGGGCCAGTCCCGCTTCGCCGGCACCATCAGCTACCTGGCGGTGCATCCGCGCGCATTGACAGCCGGGGAAGTCGCGCGCCTGCCGGATGCCGCTGCCCCGGCGCCGGATGCGGTCGACGCCTGGCGCCTCGGGCCCGGAAGCGGAGAGCGCATTCCATCCGCGCTGGGGCGTACGGCCCTGGCAGTGCCGAGTGCCATTCACCCCTCCGCCGCTAAACCGGCCAATGACTTGACCCTGTGGTATCCGCGCCCGGCGCGCGAATGGCTCGAATCGCTTCCGTTCGGGAACGGCCGGCTGGGCGGCACCGTGTTCGGTGGCGTCGACCAGGAACGCATACAGCTCAACGAAGACACCATCTGGTCGGGCGGCCCCTACGATCCCGCCAACCCCGACGCGCCCGCTGCCATGAAGGAGATCCAGCAGCACCTGTTCGCCGGCCGCCAGAAGGAAGCGGAAGCGCTGACGCTCAAGTCCGCCATGGGCACGCCACTCAGGATGAGCAACTACCAGACCCTTGGCAGTGTCATGCTGGACTTCCCCGGCGCACGCGGCCCGGTCACCGGCTATCGCCGCTCGCTCGACCTGGAGACGGCGATCGCCACCACGGTGTACCGCCGCGATGGCGTCACGTATACCCGCGAAGTGTTCGCCAGCGCTCCCGATCAGGCGGTGGTGGTGCGACTGACTGCCGACCGTCCGGGCCGGATCTCCTTCGAAGCCTCGCTGGCGACGCCGTTCACCGACGCCGTCGTGCGGATGGAGGACGGCAAGCTGGCGCTGGCGGGCAGCGGCAGCCCGTTCAACGGCAAGCCTGGCGAGATCCGCTTCAAGTCACTGCTGTCGGTGCAGAGCGATGGCGGCAAGCTGCGCCATGAGACGGACGCGATGCGTGGCCCCCTGCTGGTGGTGGACAAGGCCGACTCGGTGACCCTGCTGGTGAGCGCCGGGACGAACTTCGTCAACTACCGGGACGTGAGCGGCGACGCCGATGCGCGCGCGCGGCGTGACCTCGACCACGCTGCGGCCCGGCCCTATCCTGAGCTGCGCCGGCGCCATGTGGCCGATTACCAGGCGCTGTTCAAGCGTGTGGCGCTCGACCTGGGCAGCACCGCCCAGGCCAGCCTGCCGACCGACCAGCGCATCCGCGATTTCGACGGCAGCGACACCGCGCTGGCGGCCATGTACTTCCAGTTCGGACGCTACCTGCTCATCTCATCATCCCGGCCAGGAACCCAGCCGGCCAACCTGCAGGGGATCTGGAACGACGCCTTGACCGCGGCCTGGGGCGGCAAGTACACCATCAACATCAACACCCAGGAAAACTACTGGCCCGCCGAGACCACCAACCTTGCAGAGTGCGCCGAACCGCTGTTCCAGCTGATCCGCGACATCTCCGTCACCGGACGGCGCACGGCGTCGGTCATGTACAAGGCGCGCGGCTGGGTTACCCATCACAACACGGACATCTGGCGCGCCACCGCACCGATCGACGCGGCCGTCGGGATGTGGCCAACGGGCGGCGCCTGGCTGACCTCGCACCTGTGGGAGCATTACCTGTTCTCGGGCGACCGCGCCTTCCTGGCCGAGATCTACCCGATCCTCAAGGGCGCATCCGAGTTCTTCATCGACACGCTGGTGGCGGAACCGCAGCGCGGCTGGCTGGTCACTGCGCCGTCGATGTCGCCGGAGCACGGCGGCCTGGTCGCCGGCCCGACGATGGACATGTCGATCCTGCGCGACCTGTTCGCCCAGACTGCCCGCGCCAGTGAAATCCTCGGGGTCGACGCCGGATTCCGGGCAAGCCTGCTGGCCACGCGCGCGCGCCTGGCCCCATTCCAGGTTGGCCGCCATGGCCAGCTGCAGGAATGGCTGGCGGACATCGACGGAGAGCACGACCGCCACAAGCACAATTCGCACCTGCACGGCCTCTATCCGAGCGCGCAGATCACGCCCGACACCGACCCGGCCATCTACGCCGCGGCCAGGCATTCACTGCTGACGCGCGGGACGGGCGGCACCGGCTGGTCGCTGGCATGGAAAGCCAACCTGTGGGCGCGCACCGGCGATGGCGAGCGTGCACACGGCATGCTGGCCACGCTGATCGGCACACCGAAGAACGGCAATGGCGGCACCTTCCCGAACATGTTCGATGCCCACCCGCCGCCATTCCAGATCGACGGCAACCTGGCCGGCACCGCCGCCTTCGCCGAAATGCTGCTGCAATCCCACCGCGGCTTCGTCGAACTCCTGCCCGCCCTGCCGAAGGGCTGGCCGAACGGCAGCGTCAAGGGCCTGCGCGCACGCGGCGGTTTCGAGGTCGATATCGCCTGGAAGGACGGCAAGCTGGTGTCCGCGCGTGTACGCTCGCTGCGCGGCGAGCCGCTGACGCTGCGTTATGCCGGGACGAGCCGGAGCATTACCCTGGCCGCCGGCCAGGCTGCCACCTGGAACACACAACAAGAAAGCTGGAGACTCCCATGAGCCGATCCCCCTTCCTGAACCGCAAGCGCCGCAGCCTGATGCTGGGGATGGGCGGCATGGCGGCGCTGCCGGCAATGCCCGCACTCGCCGCCCCCGGCCACGACCCGGTCCGGCATGCCGACCTGCTGTGGTACCGCCAGAGCGCGGCGCGCTGGGAAGAAGCCCTGCCGCTCGGAAACGGCCGCCTGGGCGCCATGGTGTTCGGCCGGGTGGCGCAGGAACGCCTGCAGCTGAATGAAGACACGCTGTGGGCCGGGTCGCCCTACACTCCCGACAACCCTGACGCGCTGGCAGCCCTGCCCAAGGCACGCGAGCTGCTTGCGCAAGGCAAGTACGTCGAGGCGACCGAGCTAGCCAATGCCAGCATGATGGCCAAGCCGGTCCGCCAGATGTCCTACGGTACCCTGGGCGACCTGCTGTTGACGATGACGGACGCGGAAGCCCCGAGCGAGTACGAACGCTCGCTCGACCTGGCCAGCGCGGTGGCGCAGACCCGCTACCGCACGGCGCAGGGCGCCTACCTTCGCGAGGGCTTCGTCTCGGCCCCGGACCAGGTGATCGTCCTGCGCCTGAAGGGCCCCGCCGGCAAGCTGGGCATCCAGATCGAATGGCGTGCACCGCGCAAGGTCAAGTACGTGGCGCCGAGCGACCCCGGCCTCGCTACCGACCTGGCCGGCGCCCCGCCTGTCGACTGGATGCAGCGCGAAGAAGCCGGCGCCCTGCCTGCCGACGCCAACATCGCCGCCGACGGGAGCAATGCGGTCCTGATCACGGGCCGCAACGAAGCCATGCACGGCGTCGCAGCGGGCCTGCGCTTCGCATTGCGCGTCCAGCTGATCAGCGATGGCCGCCTTTCCTACTCGGACGGCCGCCTCAGCCTGCAGGGCGCGAGCGAAGCGACACTGCTGATCGGCGCGGCAACCAGCTACGTCAACTACCGCGACGTCAGCGGCGATCCGGTCGCGATCGTGCGCGCGCAGATGGCGCGTGCCGCGGCCAAATCCTACGCTGCCCTCAAGCGCGATCACGTGCGCGAGCACCAGCGCCTGTTTTCGCGCCTGAAGATCGACCTGGGCAGCAGCGCCGCCGCCGCGCAGCCGACCGACCTGCGCATCGCCGCTGTCGGCAAGCAGTCCGACCCGTCGCTCGACGCGCTCTACCTGCAGTACGCTCGCTACTTGCTGATCTCGTCTTCGCGGCGCGGCAGCCAGCCGGCCAACCTGCAGGGCATCTGGAACGAGAGCACCAATCCGCCGTGGGGCGGCAAGTACACGATCAATATCAACACCCAGATGAACTACTGGCCCGCGGATCCGGCCGGCCTGGGCGAGTGTGTCGAACCACTCCTGCGCATGGTCGAGGATCTGTCCCAGACCGGGGCGCGGACCGCGCGCACGATGTATGGCGCGCGCGGCTGGGTCACCCACCACAATACCGACCTGTGGCGCGCCGCGGCACCCATCGACGGCGCCAAGTTCGGCCTGTGGCCTTGCGGCGGCGCCTGGCTGTGCAACACGGTGTGGGACCATTACGACTACAGCCGCGACCAGGACGTGCTGCGCCGCCTGTACCCGGTGATGCGCGGCGCCGCGCTGTTCTTCCTCGACACCCTGGTCGATGATCCCCAGGGACGCGGCCTGATCACCTCGCCCTCGCTGTCGCCGGAAAACAACCATGCCTTCGGGTCCTCGCTGGCTGCCGGGCCCGCCATGGACCGCCAGATCGTGCGTGACCTGTTCGCCCATACCCTGACTGCGGGCCGGCTGCTGCAACGGGACGCGGCACTGCTCACGCAGATCGCCGATGCGCAGGCGCGGCTCGCGCCGGATCGCGTCGGCGCACAAGGGCAGTTGCAGGAATGGCTGGAAGACTGGGACGCCGGTGCGCGCGATCCCCACCATCGTCATGTGTCCCACCTGTATGCGATCTACCCGAGCAGCCAGGTCAACGTCCGCGACACCCCGGCCCTGGCGCGCGCGGCGCGCACCTCGCTCACCCAGCGTGGCGACTTCGCCACCGGCTGGGGGACCGCCTGGCGCGTGTGCCTGTGGGCGCGCATGGGCGAAGGCGAGCGTGCCTATTCGGTGCTGAAGGGTTTGACGGGGCCGATGCGCACCTATCCCAACATGTTCGATGCCCATCCGCCCTTCCAGATCGACGGCAATTTCGGCGGCGCCGCGGGCATCATGGAAATGCTGCTGCAGTCCTGGGGCGGCGAGGTGCTGCTGCTGCCGGCACTGCCTTCCGCGTGGACGAGCGGCAGCGTCAAGGGCATTCGGGCGCGCGGCGCCTTGCTGGTGGACCTGGCCTGGCACGCGGGGCGGCTGACATCCCTGCGGATCAGCGGCAAGCCCGGCGCCAGCGTGCGCCTTCGCTACCGCGACAAGCTGGTCGCCGTCACGCTGGACCGCCACGGGAAGTTCGCCGACATTGGGCGCCTGACGGCCGCCACGGCATGAGCTGCCGGCCAGGCCGGCTGGTGCTGGTGCTGGCCCTCGCGGCCCCGTTTGCCGTCGAGGCTGGCGAGTGCGTGGAGCCCGCGGCCGATCCTGGCAACACTTATGACGCCGAGCGCACCTACCCGGGGCCGTGCGATGGGTGCGCGGACACGCGGCGCGCTACGGCATCGATCCGCAACGGATCGCGCTGGCGGGCGGATCGGCCGGTGCGCAGATCGCCGGCCTCGCCGGCCTGACCGCAAACCTGCATCCATTGGACGAGCATGCGAGGAGCGCTTCCGTGTCCAGCGCCGTACAGGCAATCATCAATGTGGACGGGACCGCCGACTTCACCACCGAAGAGTCGTTGCAGCGCGACAGGGAGCCTGGTTGGGCGGACGCTATGAGGAAGAGCCGAGGGTGTGGCATGAAGCCTCACCAATCAACTATGTCCGCCGCGGCATGCCCCCTATTCTCTTCATCGGCAGTGCCCAGGTGCGCTTCCAGGCCGGACGCGACGAGACGCTGGCCCGAATGGCAGAGCGTGGGGCCGTGGGACGGGTTGTACTCTTGCCGGATACACCGCACAGCTTCTGGCTATTCGACCCCTGGCTGCAGCCCACCGTCGATGCGGTGGTCGGCTTCCTCGACGAATACCTGCGCCTCCGGCAGGCTCAATAGCCGACCTTCTCCGCATAGGCCAGCAAGGGCGTGCCGTAACTTCCGCCCCACTGGTAGGTGTAGCGGCTTTCGGGACCGACTTTCATGATGTCGTACTGCTTGCCGACGCCGGGCGGATTGTCGGTCGGCAGGCGCCCGCTGAAGAACCCGTTATCGGTCGCGAGATCGTAGAAGCGGTACCAGGTCGTGGTGCCCGGGCTGTGCACGAAGGGCGAGCCATTCGCAGCGCGCGTCTGTCTCGGCTCGAATGCGGTGTCCTTCACCTGCACGCTGGCGCGCCGGTACCAGGCCAGGGCCGCCTTGACGGCCGCGGCGACTTCCGGGGTTTGCGGACGGGTCATCAGGAACTCCGTGATCAGGGCCGATTCCGCGCCGCTCTTGGAGGGCAATTCGAAGGACCTGCCCGTGACCGGTGCGTAGCTCAGCGCATCGTGCTGGGCGCACCAAACCGTCTTGATGCCGTCCTGGACGATCTGCGCCTTCAGGATGAAATCGACCGCCCGCTCCAGCGCCGGCTTGAAGCGCGCATGCTGCGCGGCGCTGAACAGGTCGCCGCCCAGCGGTGCCTCCCGGCGTGCCGCCGCGTCCAGCAACAGGAGCACGCGCACCATCGCATTGTCGTTGAAGGTGACGTGGTTCGAATAGCTCCCGGGTCCGCGTGACGGATACACCTGGGGGAAGCCGCCCGAGGGGTACTGCATGGTCAGCAGAAAATCCATCGCCCTGCGGGCGCTGTCGCGGTACACGGAATTGTTGGTGCGTCCATACACGTCGGCCAGCACCAGGATCTCCGACACGGTCGCGTCGTTGTCGATGGTGCCGAGCTCGACGCCGTTGCCGAGCCAGCCCGAGCGCGGCGCGCTGCCATCCCATTTCGCCGCGTACTTGGCCGGCAGCTTGTAGAAGCCGCCATGCGGCATCTGCCATGACACGATATTGTCGGCCAGGGTCCTGTCGGCGGCCAACGCGGCGGCGCCGTCGGCGTGCTGGCTGAGCCAGCGCTTATAGGCCTTCAGTTCCGCCTGCGCCGGATTACCCGCCTGGGAGAGCATCGGCGCCGCGGTGGCCGCGCGCGCGTCGCGCGCCGGCGGGGCCGCTGCGTCCCCAGCCTGTGCAGCGCCACATACCAAAGCCGCGATCACGGCCGCCATTGACGTTTTCTTCAACATACATTTCTCCTGGTTTGCGGGCGATCCTAAACGGAAGGGAGCGAGCGCGTAAAGCCATTCCTCGGCCTTGATCAATTTCGTAAACCTGGATGGCGATTCTCGCTATGCCCACCCGGCGTGCCCCCTGTACACTCGCTGGATCGACGCGCCACACATTTCTCCTTATGTTCAAGCACAGCATGCTCCCGATTTTTCAGCGCCCCGCTACGCGCCTTTCACTCGCTTTTGCGGGCCTCCTGCTTTGCCTGCCGGCGCTCGCAGCGCCGCAAGCACTGCGCTTCAACTTCACGAGCCAGCCTTCCCACGGCGCCATCCAGGTCAAGTGGAGCGAAGGGGGCGGCGCCCCCATGTTCGATGCCGCCACCGGCCATGGTTTCGTGGAGCGTACCGGCGCCCTTCCCCCGCGTCCGGTACATACGGCCGGCATCCGCAGTGACGGCAACGGTTTTGTGATCGCCGAACCGGTCTTCGAGGCCGAGAAGAACTTTGAGAAGGACCACTACAACCACTTCGGCATGGCCTTCCGCATCAAGGCCGCGCCGGGCGCCTATGCGATCCGGGTCAGGACCACCTCGAGCGTCGACGACAGTATCGTGTCGGTCACCGGCATGCAGACCAGCCGCCTCGCGCCGGGCGGGTTCTGGGACGCCGCCGGGCTGCTGCCGAACAAGACCACCGTGTCCTCGCAGGGCCAGGAATGGTCTTACCGCTATGTCAACGGGCGCGACTTCCTCGACATCGAGATCGAGCCGAAGCGGCCGAACACCCCGGTCGGGTTCGAGGAAATCAGCATCACGCCGATCGCTCCCCAGGCCAGGCCGGCCGGCGTGCTGCCGGCGATTTACACGCTCGGCGATTCCACCGTCAAAACCTACACCTTCGACGAAGCCCCGATGAGCGGCTGGGGCCAGGTGTTCGACAAGCTGTTCGACGCGCAAAAAGTGCGGGTGCTGAACTACGCCATGGGCGGACGGTCCTTCCGCAACGCCTATGCCGAAGGCAGGCTGAACGACCTCCTGCTGGCCGGCCACGTCGGCGACGTCGTCATGATCCAGTTCGGCCACAACGACGAAAGCGAAGACGAGACGCGTCGCTACGGGCGCGGTTCGACCGAAGCGATGTACGAAAGCTTCATCACCGAGTTCTACCTGCCGGCGATCCGGGCGCGCGGCATGGTCCCGGTCTTCGTCACGCCGATGTCACGCGTGAACGGCAATCTCCGCCCGGGCGAAGCCTATGTGAACTCGTTCAAGAAGCGGCACTTTCCCGATCTGATGAAAAAGCTGGGCGCGGCACACGGGGTCACGGTGGTCGACCTGAACGCGCGCAGCGTCGAGTTCTACAACCAGGCCGGCGTCCCCGCCATCACGGCGATGGTAATGGCGATCGAGGCCGGCGAAACACCCGGCAAGACCAATGACGGCAGCTATGCCAACGGCCACCCTGCCAACAAGATCGACGGCACCCACTTCCGCGAATCGCTGTCGAAGCAGTACGCACGGATCGTCGCCAGCGAACTGGCGCAGCTCGCGCAACAGGGCGACCGCGTCGCGGCCGGCATCGCGGCGACGCTCAGGAGCGAGGTGCGGGCCGCGATCGCCGCCCGCGACTGGTCGGCGATCCATCCCGAGATCGCGCGCGACATCGCCGCCGGCGACGGCGCCTACTACCGCGACCAGATCGAAAAGCTGCTGCAGCTGGGCGCCTTGCGCAAGGATGCCGAGGGCAACTTCAATCCGCAGCAGCCCATGCAGGTGCGCGAATTCGTCGCGGCTCTCGCCAGCGTGATGAAGCTGCCGGCCACCGCCCTGGCCCGCCATGCCAACGGTCCGCGAGACGCAGCCTTGGTGCGCGAGCTCATGGGCACGATCCTGCTCGACGCCTATCACGCCAAATTCAGCGCCAAACCGAAGTTCATGACCGACTACAACGGCAAGACGGTGGTGCCGGGTGCGGCCGGCTACGATCCCAACCTCGACAGCGGCGCCCAGGGCGCGATGTATTATCCGCTGGTCGGCTGGGACCGGCTGCTCGACACCGGGGACGTCTCCGCCCCCTATGCCGCCCGGCTCAGGGTAGCCTACGAACTCGGCTTGATGCGTTCGGAGGCGGGCATCGCGCGCGGCCGCATGGTGAATGGCCGCCTGCTGGAACCGAAGGCCACCGTCACCCGCGCCAAGGCGGCCAAGGCCCTGTACTTCATGTGGGTGCTGGCGCAGCCGCCGAAAGCCGAGAACGACCAGTAGGCCGGACAGCGGCTGCTTCGCCCAGGAGTCGACATGAAAAAACCGCCGAAAGGCGGTTTTTTCATTCGCTAGAACGGCTTCAGTACTTGCCGCCCGCTGACCCTCACCCTGGCCGCAGCACCAGCCGATGGTTTCGCGCCGCCCGGCTGGCCGCCGCCGATCCAGATATCCGCCGCGCCTGGCGGCACAATCCGCGTGCCACTGGCGTCAACAATGCTCAGCGCCTGGGCATCGAGCCTGAAGCTCAACTTGCGGGTCTCGCCGGCCTTCAGGTGCACGCGCTGGAAGTGCTTGAGCGAACGAATCGGGGCGCCATCGCCCTTGCGCGACACGTACAGCTGCACCACTTCGTCGCTGTCCCGGCTTCCGCTGTTGCGCACGTCGACCGTCAGCTCGACCGGCTCGCCCGCTTTGAACCTGGTCTTGTTCAGTTTCGGCTTGCCGTAGCTGAAGGAGGTGTAGCTCAGGCCATAGCCGAAGGGGTACAGCGGCTCGCCGCTGAAGTAACGGTAGGTGCGCCCCTTCATGCTGTAATCGGCGAACGGCGGCAACTGGTCGGCCGACTTGTAGAAGGTGACCGGCAGGCGACCCGCCGGGCTGTAGTCGCCGGCCAGCAGTTCGGCCACCGCCTGGCCGCCCTCGCCGCCCGGATACCAGGCTTCGACGATGGCCGGCAGCCTGGCGTCGGCCCAGTTCACGCTCATCGCACTGCCGTTCATCAGCACCAGCACCACAGGCTTGCCGGTCGCATGCAGGCGCTCCAGGAGCTTTTGCTGCGGCCCCGGCAGGTCAAGCGTAGTGCGGTCGCCGCCGTTGAAGCCTGGCGCCTTGACGCTCATCGCCTCGCCTTCGAAGCGGGCCGTCAGGCCGGCCACGAAGACCAGCACGTCGGCATCCTGCGCCGCCTTCAGTGCGAGCGCGTCGCTGGAACCAGGGGGGCTCCACTGCAGGCGATGGTCACCGCGGGTGCCCTTCTGCATCGCCTCGACCCTGACTTTGTAGACCTGGCCCGCAGTCAGCTGGACATCGGTGTCCGAGGTCGGCCAGGCGATGTCCCAGACATCCGCGACCAGCTTGTCGTCGACCCAGATGCGGTAACCGCTTTCGCCGGAGTAGCGGAAGTTGAAGGCGCCGCTATCGGTCGGACGGATGTAGCCGGTCCAACGCATGGCAGAGGAACGTTCCACGCGCGTCGGTGTGCCCCAGGCCACCCGGGCATTGGTTTCCTTTCGCAGCGCGACCGGCGTACCGGCCACCTTGATGCCCTTGAATTCCTCGGCCTGCAATCCCGGCTGGGTGCAGGCGGCGTCCAGGCACAGTGCCGCGTCCGGAACATCTTCCAGCGGCGGGCCGACCCAGCCGGTGCCTTCGACGAAGCTGACCTGCGAGTTAGCGAAGCGGGCCTTGATGCCGGCATACACGGTGATTGGCTGAGACGGCGTGCCGTTGTAATTACCCACCAGCGCATCGACGCTGTTCGCGTTCGGTCCGATGACGACGATGCGGCCCGGCGCTGTCTTGAACGGCAGCAGGCCATCGTTTTTCAACAAGACCATCGATTCACGCGCCGCCCTGGTCGACAGCGCGCGGTGCTCCGGCGTGTCGAAGTCTTTCGCGGTGATCGCAGAAAATGGCCCCTGGCCCGGCGCGTCCAGCAGGCCAAGGCGCACGCGCGCCACCATCAGACGCCGCACCGCTTCGTCCAGCTGGGCCTCCGAGACCAGGCCCTGCCTCACCGCATTGACGGTCACCGCCGGATCTGCCGTGTCCTTCGCGCCCGACGAGCAAAACAGGTCGGTGCCGGCCTTGATCGAGATGGCCGCGGCTTCTTCGGGCGTCTTGACGTAGCCGTGCTTGTTCGACATGTGGATGTCGGCGATTGCGGCGCAGTCAGAGACGACGTGGCCGTCGAATTTCCAGTCCTTGCGCAGGATGTCACGCAAGTAGTTCTCGTTGGCGCATGCCGGAATCCCGTCGACCGCGTTATAGGCGCACATCACCGCCTGGGCCTTGGCCTCGGTCACTGCGGTGTAAAAGGCCGGCAGGTAGGTGTCGACCACATCGTGCTGCGATGGATTGACGTTGAATTGGTGGCGCTCCGGCTCCGGGCCGCTGTGCACCGCGTAGTGTTTGACCGTCGCGACGGTCTTGGGATAATCGGGATTGTCGCCCTGGAGGCCGCGGATGAAGGCAGCCCCCATGTGCGCGGTCAGGTAGGGATCCTCGCCCCAGGTCTCCTGCCCCCGTCCCCAGCGCGGGTCGCGGAAGATGTTGACGTTGGGCGACCACACAGTGAGGCCCGGCCCCCCGGCGATGCTGCCGTCCGGCCGGCGCTTCGACAGGTATTTTGCGCGGAATTCAGTTGCGGTGGTATCCGCGATCTCGCGGATCAGGCGGGGGTTCCAGGTGGCCGCCATGCCGATCGCCTGCGGGAACACCGTGGCCTCACCGGCGCGCGCCACCCCGTGCAGGCCCTCGTTCCAGTAGTTATAGCCGGGGATGCCCAGGCGCGCGATCGCGGGCGCGCGGTGCTGGATCTGTGCCGCCTTCTCTTCCAATGTCATCTGCGACACCAGCCTGGCGGCGCGCTGCTCGGCGGACGCGGGGGCCTCTGCCTGTGCCGATACTGCCAAGGTCGCGAGCCCGTAGGCAAGGGTGCGGCGCCGTGCGCCGCTGGGGTGGAAGCTCATCGTCTTGTCTCCTGTTCTTGGCTGGCGTTCAGTTCGGCGAGATGCTAGCAGAGCCGTTCAGAGCCAAGAACAGGCGCCCGTCCATTTACGGGAAATTGATATGGGCCTTGGTGAATTTGATGTGGCGAAGTCCGCGAACGCCTGAGAATTCAGGCCTTCACCTGCTTGCCGTTGACGACCACGTTCTCCAGCCGCAGGTTGGCGACGTCCGCCGTGTCGAGCTTCTCCCGGTCCAGCCTGACGTCGAAGTCCTTCAGCAGGATGTCGCTGATCGTGGTCTGGCCGGGGTTCGGCTTGATCGTGCCGAAGGCCTTCAGGCGTCCGCGGATGCCGACCAGGCTGATGTTGCGCACGATCGATTGCGGCGGCGGCGCGCCCTTCAGGTCGAAGTACTGCGTCCAGGGCTGGATCGTCACGATCTGGCCGCCGGAAGAATCGACGCTGATGTTCCTGAAATGGATGTTCTCGTAGTGCTGCGGCGTATCGGGCCGCAGCTTGAACACGGCCAGGCTGTCCACCTTGCCGGTCACCCTGCAGTCCTCGATGAGGACGTCGCGCACCAGGGTCGCTTCGCTGCCGAGAGCCAGCATGTGGTGGCCGCGCTTGAACTCGCAATTGCGTACCCGTATGCCGATCACCGGCGGACTGTCCTTGTCCTCCATGGCGCGCGGCCCCTTCGACCCTTTGGCGGCGATGCAGTCGTCCGTCACCGAGAAATAGCAGCCTTCGACCAGCACGTTCTGGCAGCTGTCCAGGTCGATGCCGTCGCTGCTGGGGGCCTGGTGGTAGTCGTCGGGAACCTGGAAGCGGGCATTGCGCACCGTGACCTGCTGGCAGCGGTACAGGTGCAGGTTCCAGAATTGCGAGTCCTTGAAGGTGACGCCCTCGATCGTGACGTCGCGCGAGCGCTCGATCAGCGCCAGCCGCGCACGCGGGATGCCGATGTTCTTGAAATTGTGGGGGTCGGGCGCGGCATTGCGCAGCTTCCAGAACAGGTCCCAGATCGGCCGTCCGGCGCCGTCGAGGGTGCCTGCGCCGCTGATTTTCAAGCCGTCGCAGCCATTGGCATTGATCAGGGCCGGATTGAAGTTCTCGGCGAAGTGGCCTTCGATGCGGGTGCGGCCCGCCGGGAAGTGCTTCAGGTCCGTCGAGCAGCGCAAGACGGCGCCCTGCTCCAGGTGCAGGTTGACCTTCGGTTTCAGGAACAGCGCGCCGCTGACGAACACCCCGGCCGGCACGACCACGGTGCCGCCACCCTGGGCGGCCGCGTGCTCGATGGTCTTCTGGATGGCCGCGGTATTGACCGTGACGCCATCGGCGACGGCGCCGAAATGCGTGATGACGAATTGATTCGGCCCGGCCGCCAGCGCCTGCGACGGGCGCCCCCAGAGGGGGGCCGTCAGCATCGACAGCGTGATGGCGCGGCGGAGGAAAAATCGGTTTGGCATGCTGGTTTCCTGGGCTAGAGTTCGCGAATGATTATAGGTATAGACGAAAACCGCGCAGCAATCCCTGGCCGCGGGAAGGAAAATCACATTCTTGATTGTTTTGGGCCCTAATCCGCGGTGATCTTGCCGTCTACGATGACCTTGCCCCAGCGCGCCTGCTCCAGTGCCTGGAAAGCCTTGAACTGTTCGGGCGAATTGGCCACGATGTCGAATCCCTGCTCGAGCAGCTTGCCGCTGACCTCGGGCTCCTTCAGGGCGGCGACGATCGCGCCGTGCAGCTTCGCTTTCACGTCTTTCGGCAAGCCTTTCGGCGCGGCGAAGGCCTGCCACGAATAGACCTCGACGCCGGGCACGCCGGTCTCGCCCAGGGTCGGCACCTTGGGCAGGACCACGGATCGGCGCTCGCTGGTGACGGCGAGCGCCTTCAGCCTGCCGGACCGGATGTGGGGCAGCGCGGTATTAACGTTGACGAAGGAGGCGGAAGTCTGGCCACCCAGCAGGTCGGTGATGGCGGGCCCGCCGCCCTTGTAGGGCACGTGCAGGCCGCTGGTGCCGCTCTTTTGCCAGAACAGTTCGGCCGTCAGGTGGTCGGAACTGCCGTTGCCGGACGAAGCAAAGGCCAGCTTGCCCGGATGCTTCTTCAGGTGCGCGATCAGCTCCGGCACCGTATTGACGGGCAGCGCTGGATGCACGACCAGGACGTTCGGGGCCTGCACCGCCACCGTCAGCAGATCGAAATCCCTGGACGGGTCATAGGGCAGCTTCTTCTGCAGCCACTGGTTCATGGCATACACGCCGATCGAGGCGGCCAGCACGGTATAGCCGTCCGGCGCGGCGCGCTTGACCATTCCGGCCCCGATGGCGCCGGTCGCGCCCGGGCGGTTGTCGACGATCACGGGCTGTCCGAGGCGCGCGCTCATTTTCGCGCCGACGGCGCGGGCGATCGCGTCGGTCGACCCGCCTGCCGGGAAAGGCACGACGATGGTGATCGGCCGCTCCGGGTAGGCGGCCTGCACGCCCAGCACGACCGACATGCCCACGCACAGTCCCAGCAAGAGTCGCTTGGCTTTCATGTTCTGTCTCCTCAAGTTCGGATGATTAAACCATACCTCTGGCGCCGGGTTGAAAACACTCACTACATTGATCACATGAAGAAGACAGCCCGGGCGGCGCCGCGGCTAGGATATGCTACCAACACCGTTACGCCAGGCTTACATGACTGAATCGACACGCCGTGCCTTCCTGCAGCAGTCCATCCTGGCCGCCTCCGGCATGCTGGGTGTGAGCGCCTATGCCGCGACAGGACAGTCGCCGGTCGCGGCGACCCGCCACGGGCGCATCCGCGGCTACCTCGACGACGGGATCAAGGTATTCAAGGGCGTGCGCTATGGCGCCGATACCGCTGCAAGTCGCTTCATGGCGCCGGTGGCGCCACAAGCCTGGGGCGGGGTGCGCGACGCCCTCGAGCACGGCCCTTCGAGCCCCCAGTCCAGTCGCGAAGACGCGGTCAGCGAAGATTGCCTGTTCCTGAACGTCTACACCCCCGGCCTGCGCGACCGCGCCAAGCGCCCGGTCATGTTCTACATCCACGGCGGCGCCTACAACAACGGTTCGGGTTCGAGCCCGCTGTACGATGGGGTCCGCCTGTGCCGGCGCGGCGACGTCGTCGTGGTGACGGTCAATCATCGCCTGAACGCCTTCGGCTATTTGTACCTGGCCCGCCACGGCGGCGAATTCGGCGACTCGGGCAATGCCGGCCAGCTCGACCTGATCCTGGCGCTGCGCTGGGTGCGCGACAACATCGCGGAATTCGGTGGCGATCCGGACAACGTGACCGTGTTCGGCCAGTCCGGTGGCGGCGCCAAGATCGCCACCCTGATGGCCATGCCGCTCGCCGCCGGCCTGTTTCATCGCGCCGCCACCATGAGCGGCCAGCAGGTCACGGCCAGCGGCCCGCTGAACGCCACCCTGCGCGCCCGGGCCATCCTGGACGCCCTGAAGCTGCCGCCTGAGCGGGTCGGAGAGATCCGCAGCATGGCCTATCAACGCATTGTCGAGGTCCTGGGTACGCGCGACCCCGTGCTGCCCTTCGGCGGGGTCTCCTTCGCGCCGGTGCTGGACGAGCGCAACCTGCTGCGCCACCCCTTCTACCCCGACGCACCAGGCCAGTCCGCCCACATTCCGATGATGATCGGGAACACGCACGATGAAACGCGCGCCTTCCTGGGCGGCGATCCCGCCAACTTCACCCTGACCTGGGAGCAGCTACCGGCAAAGCTGGTGCCGAACATGCGCGTCGACATCCAGCCCGAGGCGGTGATCGCGGCCTACCGCCAGCTGTACCCGAGCCTGTCGCCGAGCGATCTGCTCTTCAAGATCACCACCGCGTCGCGCTCCTGGCGAGGCGCCATCATCGAAGCCGAAGAGCGCGCCAGGGCCGGCAGCCCGGCCTTCGTCTACCAGCTGAACTGGGCGACGCCGAAAGATGGCGGCAAGTTCGGTGCGCCGCATGCCTCCGACATCCAGCTGGTATTCGACAATATCGCCAAGCCCGGGGCCACGGCGATCGGCCCGCAGGCGCAAACCATGGCCGACATGATGAGCGAGGCCTTCATCGCCTTTGCCAAGACAGGCGCGCCAGGCGCCAGGCAGCTTCCGCGCTGGGAGCCCTATGAGCTGACGCGCCGCCAGACCATGATCTTCGATGTCCCGGCGCGCATGGAGGACGACCCGCGCGGCGCCGAACGGCGGCTGTTCGCCAAGGTGCCGTACATCCAGCCCGGAACCTGACAGCTTCATCATAAAAATCAAAAAAGGGAGACTTTGAATGCAATTTTCCATGCGCGTAGCGATGCTGACGATGGTGTGCCTGAGCCTGCACGCCGCCGCGGCCGAGCCCTTCACCGGATTGTCAGAGATGTCGCGCGCGGGCATCGACGTCAAAGGCTGGGCGGATACGAAGGGCGGTGCGGGCGGCAAGATCGTCCGGGTGACGAACCTGAACGCCTCCGGTGAAGGCTCGTTCGCCGCCGCAGTGATGGAGACCGGTCCGCGCATCGTGGTGTTCGAAGTGGGCGGGGTGATCGACCTGCAGGGTGCGGCCATCCGCATCCGCGAACCCTACCTGACCATCGCGGGCCAGACCGCGCCCAATCCCGGCATTAGCTTCATCCGCGGCGAATTCTCGGTCGCCACGCACGACGTGATCGTGCAGCACATCGCGGTGCGGCCGGGCGAATTCGGACACGCGAAGAAGAGCGGCTGGGAAGCCGACGGACTGTCCACCAGTGCGGCGGACAACGTCATCATCGACCATTGCAGCTTCAGTTGGGCCACGGACGAAAACCTGTCGGCCTCCGGTCCGCGCTTCATGGGCGCGACGGCCGAGGAATGGCGCCAGGCGACGTCGCGTCGCATCACCTTCAGCCACAACATCGTGGCCGAAGGGCTGCGTGACTCGACGCACAAGAAAGGCGAGCATTCGAAAGGCATGCTGGTCCACGATAACGCCAACCGGGTGCTCATCTTCGGCAATCTGTACAACGCCAACTACGAGCGCAATCCGCTCGTCAAGGGTGGCGCCCACGTCGCCGTCGTGAACAACCTGATTCATGATTTCGGCGCCAAGGCGGTTCACTACAACCTGGTATCGCACGAATGGGGCGCGCATCCCCCGCAGCCCGGCATCGTGACGCTGGTGGGCAATGTGGTGCGCGGCGGTGCCGATTCGCTGCCGGGCGTGCCGCTCTTCAGCCTTGGCGGTGCGGGCGACGTCCGCCTGTATGTGCGCGACAACGTGGCCGTCGATGCCAACGGCAAGCCCTTGCCGCAGACCGGCAGCTATACCGTGTCCGGCGCACGCATCGTCAAGGCCGAGACGCCCTACCTGCCCCCCGATCTCAAGCCGGTACCTAGCGCACGGCTGGAAACCGCCATCTACATGAGTGCGGGCATGCGGCCGTGGGCGCGCGATCCGATCGACTTCAAGATCATCTCCGACGTGGTCGAAGGGCGCGGCCGCATCGTCGATTCGGAAGCGCAATCGAGCGGCTACCCGGCCTATGCGCCGACCCGCCGCGCCTTCGAGCCGGCCGAGTGGAACCTGGCGGACATGTCGCCCAAGGCGGGGTGGGATTCGCTGTTTCGCTGACGGGGGCCGGCCGTAGACCGGGTCAAGGCGCCGCGTCCTGCAAAAGCAGGCCATGCCGGCGCGCCTGTCCGATCCACGCCGGATATTCCGTCATCAAGAGGTCGTACAGTGTCGAATCCGAGTGTTCGTCGGGACTCGCTACCGAGAAGAAGTCGGCGTTGTCGATCAGGCGCCCACTCAGCTCGTCGAGCTTTTCCAGGAAGGGGAAGTCGGAATCGGCGAAGTCGCTCAGGCGCTTGCTCTTCGACTTCTTCCCTTTTCCGATTCCCATGAACTGCCAGAAGATGGGTTCGCGGCTCGACCAGCGCAGCTGGCGTTCGGTCATGGGCTGGTCGGAAGTGCTGCCGTCGGTCACGAACATGACGTAGACCGGGACCGCCGCGGCATGCGGCGACTTCCGTTCACCGCCGGCGGCGTCCGGGAAATAGTAGCGGCGTACGGCCGCCATGGCCGCGCCGTAGCGGGTGTCACCCTCGAGCGGGTGCCTTTCGATGATCTTCTCGACGTAGCCCGTCCAGTTCGACAGCCCCATCGGCTCGGTCTGATGCACGTTCCTGCCGAACAGGAACACGTCGATGTCACCATCGTTATCGAAGCGGCAGCCCAGCGCCAGGATGCGCTCGGCGAAGCTCTGTACCAGGCCTTTGCGATACAGAGCGCTCATCGAGCCCGAGATGTCGAGCACGAGGCAGACCCTGGCACGGTGCCCCTGCAGCCCGGCCTTGGCCAGCGAGACGCCCGCCGATTTCACCAGGCTGACCAGTTGCGGCGCCTTGGCTTCCACGCGCTTCTCCAAGCTGATGCTGGGCGCCGCGGGCGCGGGTGTGGCATCGTGCGCGACATCGGCGCCGAAATGGCGCACCAGCGCGGGCAGCCCGCCGTTGAAACCCTGTCCGACCGCCATGAAGCGCCATCCGCCATCCCGGCGATAGAACTCGCCGAGCATGACCGCCTGCTCCTGCGCGAAGTCCTGGCCGGTGAAGGAGAAGCGCGCGAATTCCGTTCCCGCGCCATGCAGCCCCACCAGGCCATGGGCCAGCTGAGACAGGACGCCGCCGCCATCGATACTGGCGGTGATGACGACCCGCTCGACCTTCGGCGGCAGCACGGCGAGGCGGAAGACAAAACCATTGACCACGTCCCCCTGCCGCGTCAGCCCAACGCCGCCGCAGGGCGTCGCGGGCTGGTTGAAGAAAGTCATGTAACGGTCATCGACCAGCTTGCCGGCGGCATCGGTCGCGAAGCAGGCGAAATCGAGGGCCAGGCCCTGGATCGCCAGACTGACCCTAAGCTCGCTGTGCGTCAGGTCCTGGGCGAGCGCCAGCCGCGCGCCTCTCGAAAGTTCTTGCATATGCCTTCTCTCCTGTCAGTCCGCTGCGCAGCCGCCATCATAACTCGACAATTCCGGGCGGCTGTTGCGATGAAAGCAAACTGAAAGCTTGCAGTACGTATATTTACAAAAAAGCAGTTCTTAACGACGACAACAACGGAGACAGTATGAACAACACCACCCGATGGTTATCCCTTGCCGCGCGCAGCTTCGCATTCGGCACCGTACTCGCAAGCACTGCGCCGGTCATGGCGCAGGAACCCCTGGAACTGAAAATCCTCGCGCCGGCGGCGCCGGGCGGCGGCTGGGACGCCGCCTCGCGCTCGCTGCAGCAGGTGATGGTCTCCGCCGGCGCGGCCAAGAGCGTCCAGGTCATCAACGTCCCGGGTGCCGGCGGCACCGTCGGTCTCGCGCAGTTCGTCAACGGCGCCAAAGGCGATGGCAAGCAGATGATGACGATGGGGATCACCATGCTGGGCGCCGTACTGACCAACAAGTCGCCGGTCAGCCTGGACAGCGTCACCCCGATCGCCCGCCTGACGGCCGACCCGCTGGTCATCGTGGTCCCGGCCAACTCTCCGCACAAGACGCTCAAGGACCTGGCTGCCGCCATCAAGGCGGACACCGCCAAGGTGGTGTGGGCCGGCGGCTCGGCCGGCGGCGCGGACCACATCCTGGCCGGACTGGTCGCCAAGACCGCCGGCGGCGACGTGCGCAAACTGAACTACGTTCCCTTCTCCGGCGGCGGTGAAGCGCTGGCAGAGATGCTGGGCGGACGCGTGACCGCTGGCATTTCCGGCTACAACGAGTTCGAAAGCATGATCAAGGCAGGCAAGCTGCGTGCGCTGGCGATCTCCTCCGACCAACGCATGGCCGGCATCAACGTGCCGACCTTGAAAGAACAGGGACTCGACGCCGAGCTGGTGAACTGGCGCGGCATCGTCGCCGCTCCCGGCATCACGGCGCAGCAGCGCGCCGCCCTCTCGGCCGCGATCGACAAGACCGTCAAATCGCCTGAATGGGCAAAAATCCTCAAGGCGCGCGGCTGGGATTCCGCCTACCTGCCCTCCGACCAGTTCGCAGCATTCATGAAGGCCGACCAGGCGCGCGTGAAGGACATCCTCGTCTCGATCGGCCTGGCAAAATGACGCAAAGCATCAACCATACGGTGCCGGCCTCGCGATCGCCCTTGATCGTCGGCATCGCCTTGCTGATGCTCGGTGCGCTGACCCTGTTCGACGCCTTCCGGGTCGCCTCCGGGGTCGGGCCGGGTGTCGGCCCCTCGGCGGCGATGAAGCTGATCGCGCTGCTGCTGGCCGGGCTCGGCATCGCACACCTGGTCCAGGCGGCCCGCCTGGCCAGGCGCAGCGCCCTTCGCACGACCGCCGACAAGGTCAACCGGGTGTCGCTGGCCTGGGTACTCGGCGGCCTGGTGCTCCAGATCGCAATGCTGTCGCTGGGCGCGGGCTTCATCCTGTCGTCCACCGTCCTGTTCACCGCCACCGCCTGCGGCTTCGGCCGCTCGCTGCGCTCGTGGGGACCGGTGTATGGCCTGATCCTGAGCACCCTGGTGTACGTGTTCTTCACCAAAGCGCTTTCCCTGTCCTTGCCGATGGGACCGTTTGAACAGCTCATCGGCTAAGGAGATTCGATGGAAACGCTTGCACTCCTTGCTGACGGCATCTGGGTCGCGCTTCAGCCGGGAAACCTGCTGTTTGCCGGGATCGGTGTCCTGCTCGGCACCCTGGTCGGCATCCTGCCCGGCATCAGCCCCTCGCTGACGGTTGCCCTGCTGCTGCCGGTCACCTTCAAGCTGGATCCCACCGGGTCGATCATCATGTTCGCCGGCATCTATTTTGGCGGCATGTACGGTAGCTCGACGACGGCTATCCTGATCAACACGCCTGGCGAGGCGGCCTCGATCGCCACCGCCATCGAGGGCCACAAGATGGCGCTGGCCGGGCGCGCCGGACCGGCCCTGGCCACGGCCGCGATCGGCTCCTTCGTGGCGGGTTCGATCGCCACCGTCGCCCTTTCGCTGCTGGCGCCGTGGATCGTCGACCTGGCCGTCCAGTTCGGTCCATGGGATTACCTGGCGCTGATGGTGGTCGCCTTCGTCACCGTGTCCGCCACCTTCGGCAGTTCGGTCCTGCGCGGCCTCACCAGCCTGACGCTCGGACTGTTCCTCGGCCTGGTCGGCATCGACAAGCTGACCGGCCAGGCCCGCCTCACCTTCGAGATCCCGACGCTGATGGACGGGATCTCGATCACTACCCTGGCGGTCGGCCTGTTCGCGATGGGCGAAGCGCTGTACGTCGCATCGCGCTTCACCGGGGTGGCGGAAAAGGTCGAACGACTGCGTGGCTCGCTGTGGATGTCGCTCGATGACTGGAAACTGTCGTGGAAACCCTGGCTGCGTGGAACCATGCTCGGCTTCCCGATCGGGGCCCTGCCTGCGGGTGGCGCCGAGGTGCCGACCCTGCTGTCGTACACCCTCGAGCGCAAGCTTGCCAGGAATCCCGAACAGTTCGGCAAGGGCGCGATCGAAGGCGTGGCTGGCCCGGAAGCGGCGAACAATGCCTCGGCAACCGGTACCCTGGTGCCGCTGCTCGCCCTGGGACTGCCGACCTCGGCCACCGCGGCCATGATGCTGGCCGGCTTCCAGCAGTATGGACTGACCCCCGGCCCCCTGCTGTTTGTGACCAACACGGAGATGGTATGGGGCTTGATCGCCAGCTTCCTGGTCGGCAACCTGATGCTGCTCGTGCTGAACCTGCCGCTCGTCGGCCTGTGGGTCAAGCTGCTGGCGATTCCGCAAGCCTGGCTGTATGCCGGCATCCTGGTGTTCGCCGCCATGGGCACCCTGGCGGCCAATCCGTCGACGACGGAACTGACGATGCTGGTGGTGTTCGGCTTCACGGGCTACCTGATGCGCTGCTGGGATTACCCCGTCGCCCCCATGATCGTCGGCCTGATTCTTGGTCCGATGGCCGAAAGCCAGTTCCGCCGGGCCCTGCAGGTCAGCCTGGGCGATTACTGGATCTTCTTCAAGCACCCGGTGTCGGCCAGCCTGCTGGCGATCGCCGCCCTTGCGCTGCTGGCGCCGCTGCTGTTCAAGGGACTGCGCCGCTTCAGAGCCAGCGACGACTGAGCCTCCCAATGCCTGACCCGGCGCCGCGGCGGAGGCGCCGGGCAAAAAGACACATACCGCAATCAAATCTATAACAAAGGAAGACAATGAACAAACGTATGCTTGTGGCAGCGGTCGCTGCTGCCCTCAGTGGTTTCGCGAACGCCCAGACGAATGTGCAGGTGTATGGTCTGCTCGACCTGGGTGTCGAACATATCAGCAATGCGAACGCGAACGGCGGCGGTGTCACCCGCGTCACCTCCGGCGGTTCCAACAACTCGCGCTTCGGCTTCCGCGGCAGCGAAGACCTGGGCGGCGGCCTGAAGGCGGTCTTCAACCTGGAAGGCCAGCTCGATATGGACACCGGCGCCAGCGATGGGCCGCTGTTCCGCCGCCAGGCCAATGTGGGCCTGGAAGGACGCCTGGGCAAGCTGATCCTGGGCCGCTCCTACAGTACCGTGTACAACTTTGTCAGCCCCTTCGATCCGATGGGTTACGCGCCTGCCTATTCCTGGGTTCCAACCGGGAATGGCACGGGCGCCAATAAGTACGCGATGACGACAGCCTTCGACAATATGGTGAAATACGAAGGGAAATTCGGCGGACTCAAAGTTGGCGTGTCGTATGGCGCCGGCGAGGTGGCAGGCAGCGAAGCCGAAGGCAGGAAGATCGCGGCCGGCGCGGTGTACGAAACGGGACCGCTCAGTTTCGTCGTCACCGGCGAGCGCAATAACGGTATCCGCAACGCAGCCGGAGGACGTACTGTCTCCGAGGCCTATCACCTCGGCACGGCGTATGAAGTCACCGAGAAACTCAGCCTGAAGCTGGGCGTGCGCGACCTGCACCTGACCACTGCGGCAGGCAGGGAGGCACGTTCCAACACCTGGTGGGGCGGCGCCAATTACCAGCTCACGCCCGTCATCGGCCTGACCGGCGCCGTCTACTGGCAGAACGTGAAGACGGGAGTCACACCGCTGGATGCGGCGGCCGACCCGCTGATGCTGGTGGCGCGCGTGAAGTACATGCTGTCCAAGCGCACCGACCTGTACGCGACCGCCGCCCGCGCCAGGGCCAAGAATGGTGCGCCGGTGGGCCTGACGCGCGATGGCTCGGCGGATGGCGGCGTGACCGGCTTCGCCGACCGGGCAACTGGTGTGATCGTGGGTATGCAGCACCGCTTCTGATCGCGCTTGACAGCGGCCGGTTTGTTGTAGGGACATTCTTAGAAATACATTCAATGAAAAGTGATGGATAAGCTTTCAGCCCTACCGCCGGCCTACCTCGACCACGATGGCCAGGCACACCGCCTGGTCGATCTCCCTGCCCTGTTCGGCCAGCGCTTGCTGCGCCTTCCGGTCGTACTTCGCCTTCTGCTGGAAAACATCCTCCGTAACAGTCCTGAAGAAGAACGCCAGGCGGGTATCGACGCGGTCTTCGGATGGCTCGAGCATGGGACGAGCGATGCGGAGATCGCCTTCCAGCCGGGGCGCGTGCTGATGCACGACACCACCAGCACGCCGGCGCTGGTGGACATCGCGGCCATGCGCGATGCGCTCGATGAGGCCGGATGGGATCCTGCCCTGCTGAATCCCGCACTGCCGGTCGACATTTCGGTCGACCACTCGCTGGCCGTGGAATTCTTCGCGCAGCGCGACGCGCTCGAACGCAATCTGGAGATGGAAATGCGCCGCAACCGCGAGCGCTATGCGTTCCTGCGCTGGGCCTCCAAGGTCATGCAAGGCGTGCGCATCCACCCACCAGGCACGGGCATCATGCACACGATCAACCTGGAACAGCTGGCAAGCGTCGTCAGCACCGAACAGCGCGGTGGTGAACGCTGGGTGGTGCCGGATATGATGATCGGTACCGACAGCCATACTCCCATGATCAACGGCATTGGCGTGCTGGGCTGGGGTGTCGGCGGCCTGGAAGCCCAGACGGTGATGTTCGGCATGCCCACCATGCTGCGCCTGCCCGATGTCATCGGCGTACGCCTGATTGGTCGCCTGCAGGCCGGCGCGCTGGCGACCGACCTCGCGCTGACCGTCACCCAGCGCCTGCGCGCCATCGGCGTCTCGGGGGAATTCGTGGAATTCTTCGGCCCCGGCGTATCCACCCTGAACGCCGGCGAGCGCGCCGTGATCGCCAACATGGCGCCGGAATACGGCGCCACAACAGGTTTCTTCGCGATCGACCAGCACACGCTCGACTACCTCGAGCAGACCGGCCGGCCCGCCAGCCAGAGCAGCCTCGTCGAAGCCTATGCCCGCCGCAACGCCCTCTGGTTCGATCCAGCGGCGGAGCCGCGCTACACCCGGACGATCGAGATCGACCTGGATCGGGTAGCCATCCATGTCGCCGGGCCGAAGCGCCCGCAAGACCTGCTTGCCTATACCGAGACCGCAGCCGCGCTCGACAAGCTCGGCTTCCGGCCGGTCGCCGCCGGCGCCTCGCTGCCACGCCATCCGGTTGTCATCGCGGCCATCACCAGTTGCACCAATACCTCCGATCCGGCTCTGCTGGTGGCAGCCGGCCTGCTGGCGCGCCGCGCGCGCCGGCTCGGGCTCTCCGTGCCGGCCTGGGTCAAGACCTCGCTCGGACCGGGCTCGCCTGCCGCGGCCGCCTATCTCGAGCGCGCCGGACTGCTCGACGACCTGTCCGCCGTCGGCTTCGACATCGTCGGCTACGGCTGCACGACCTGCATCGGCAACTCCGGCGCGCTGACCAAGCCGGTACAGCGAGCCATGGCGCGCGGCGAGATCAAGCCGGTCGCCGTCCTCTCGGGTAATCGCAATTTCCCCGGACGGGTCCACCCCGACCTCGACCTCGGTTTCCTGATGTCCCCGCCACTCGTCATCGCCTTCGCCCTCGCCGGCAACGCAGAACTCGACCTCAGCCGCGATCCTGTCCAGGTGGGCGCGGACGGTCAAGCGGTGTACCTGCGGGACCTGTGGCCCGGCCGGGACGAAGTCGAGCAACTGGTCCGGCAGGGCCTGAATGCGGACGACTTTCCACAAGCCTTTGCGCGCGCCAGCCTGAACCCCGCCTGGCACGGCCTGAAGGTGCCGGATACCGCCTTGTTCCCGTGGGATCCCGCATCGACCGCGCTGCGCCGGCCGCCGTTTGCCTCGCTGTCGGAACGCAGCCAGCTCGGGCACTACACCGCCTACCCGCTTCTGGTGCTCGGCGACGACATCACGACCGACCACATCTCGCCGGCCAGCGCCATTCCGACAGACAGCTTCGTCGCAGACTTCCTGGTCGGACGGGGCGACGACCGCAATGACCTGAACGTCTTTGCTTCGCGGCGCGGCAACTGGGAGGTGATGGTGCGCGCGGCCTTCTACAGCAAGTCCCTGCGCAACCTGCTGCTGCCATCGACACCGGTCGGATATACCCTGCACGTGCCGAGCGGTGATGTCGCTCCCATCTACGAGGTGGCACAACGCTACCGCGAAGAGGGACTGCCTGTCGTGCTGGTCGCCGGCGAACGCTACGGCACAGGTTCGTCGCGCGACTGGGCCGCCAAGGGCCAGCGCCTGCTCGGCGTGCGCGCAGTACTGGCGCTGAGCTTCGAACGCATTCACCGTTCGAACCTGATCGGCATGGGCATCCTGCCGCTGCGCCTGCCTGTGGCGCTGCAACTCGCCCCTGGCGACCGCATCGAGATCGACGCCCTGCCCGATGCTATCCAGCCGCGCTGCCGCATTCCGGTGCGGGTCCACCGTGCCGGCGGCAATGTGGAGATGCTCGATGCCGTCGCCGCGGTGGAGACCCGGCTCGAGATCGACTTGCTGCGCCATGGCGGCGTGATCCCGTACATCCTGCAGAAGACGATCGCGGATCAAGGCAAGCCATGAAGCTGACTCCTGCCATCCATTCCGCCTTCACGCCAAGCGGCACGCTGCGCGCATCGATCAACCTGGGCAACCCGATCCTTGCCTACCGCGACGCAAGCGGAAAGGCTTGCGGCGTATCCGTCGACCTTGCGACCGAGTTCGCCAGATTGCTCGGTGCGGAACTGGAACTGGTGGTGGTGGATGCCGCCGGCAAATCCGTGGAGGTGGTGATCGGCGAACAGGCGGATATTGGCTTCTTCGCCATCGATCCGCTACGGGGCGAACATATCGCCTTCACGGCGCCTTACGTTCTGATCGAAGGCTGCTATCTGGTCAAGGACGCGTCGCCGATCCGCAGCAAGGAACAAGTCGACGATGCGGGCAACCGGGTGGTCGTCGGCAAGGGCAGTGCCTACGATCTTTACCTGAGCCGCAGCCTCCAGCATGCGCACATCCTGCGCTCGCCGACGTCGCCCACGGTCGTCGATACCTTCCTCGCCGAAGGCGCGGAAGTCGCGGCCGGTGTCAGGCAACAGCTCGAAGCGGACGCACGGCGGTTGGGAGGCATGCGCGTGCTGAACGGACGATTCATGGTGATCCAGCAGGCCATGGGGACACCCAGGAGCCGGGGTACGGAAGCCGCTTACTTCCTTGCGGCGTTTGTCGAGCGCATGAAGGAAAGCGGCTTTGTCGCCGCCGCGCTGGCACGACACAAGATCGAAGGCGCCTCGGTGGCGCCGGCTGCAGGCTGACACGGCCGATAGCATGCGCTGATGCAGCGCCACCAATTCTCTAGTACACTAGATACTTGATCGCTAGAGGACGTATGACAAAAGACCGCCGCCACATTGGCACCCAACTATCCTTCGCACTGTATGGCGCCGCGAACCGCATGGTACGCCAGCACAAGCCCTTCCTCGAGCCTCTGGGCCTGACCTTCCCGCAGTACCTGGTGGTCCTGGAACTGCTGGACGGTGCCCCGGTCTCCGTCGGGGTGCTCGGCGCCCGGCTCGGCATGGACACCGGCACGATCACGCCGCTGGTCAAGCGTCTCGAGGCATCCGGCATGGTGTCCCGGACGCGCGATCCCGTCGACGAACGGCGCGTGATGGTCGACCTCACCCCGCGTGGCCGGGCCCTGGAATCCGAGGTGCGCGGCATCACGGACAAGATCAAGACTGTTTGCCAGCTGACCGAAACCGACATGGACGAGCTGCGCCGCACGCTCGAGGCGCTGGCACATCCGCCGTCGGAGTAATTACTTAAGGAGTCATGTATGAAAATCGGTATTATTGGAGCGGGCAATATCGGCGCCACCCTGGCAGGAAAACTGGCCGCCAGCGGCCACGATGTCAAGCTGGCCAATTCCAGGGGACCGGACACGATCCGCGACCTCGCCCGTGAGCTGGGCGCCACCGCGGTCAGCCGGGAAGAAGCGGTGCAGGATGTCGACGTGGTCGTGCTGTCGCTCCCCTTCGCCGCATACAGCGCCCTGGCCGGTCTCTTCGACAAGGTTCCGGCCGGGGTCGTGGTCATCGACACCGCAAACTACTATCCCTTCCGCGACGGCGCGATCGGCGAAATCGAGGCCGGCAAGCCTGAAAGCGTATGGGTGAGCGAACGGATCGGCCGCCCCGTCATCAAGGCCTGGAACGCCGTGCTGTCCCACACGCTTGCGGAGAAAGGCCAGCCCGATGGCGCGGCCGGACGTATCGCCATCCCGGTGGCAGGTGACGATGCGCGAGCAAAAGAAACGGCCATGGGACTGGTGTGTGCAACCGGTTTCGACGCGCTCGACGCCGGTCCCCTCGCCGAATCATGGCGGCAGCAACCGGGAACGCCTGCCTACTGCACCGAGCTCGTGCTGGAGGAGTTGGCCTCTGCACTCGCGGCAGCCGACAAACACCGCGCTCCAGCGAACCGTGAAAGCCTCATCAAGGAATTCATGGCAGGCCATGGCAAGCTGACGCATGAGGACATCGTCATGCGAAATCGTGCGCTTACTGCAAGCATGGAGGGAAACGCATGAGGATCAGCGCAGTTGGCGGCGGCCGAACGCTCGCGCCTGCCCAAACGGCGCGACCTGATTGAAATGGAGCGCCCGCGCCTTTTTGCGCTGCCCGCATTCTGCGACGATTGCACGGGCTCTTACAAATGGTTTCGTTTGAAACGTTTACATGCTTTCGCGTGCGCGGCGCAGCAAGTAGTCTAATGGGCTCGGCAAAGCGGGCGCGCGTCGCGGCAAGTGCGCTGCCGATGCGCGGCCGCCGATTGCTATTTCTTCAAACGGAGTTTTCCTTGTCCGAATCAAAAGTTCCCCATCCGGAGACGGTTATCAAAATCATCGGTGTCGGTGGCGCCGGCGGCAACGCCGTCAACCATATGGCATCGTCCGCACCGCCCAGCTTCGAATTCATTTGCGCGAATACGGACGCGCAAGCCCTGTCGAATACCCATACCGAACAACGCATTCAGCTTGGCGAGAGCGGTCTTGGCGCCGGCAGCGACCCGATGGTCGGTCGCGAAAGCGCCATCCGTGAACGCAACCTCATCGCCGAGGCGCTCAAGGGCGCCGACATGGTATTCATTACCGCGGGCATGGGAGGCGGCACCGGCACAGGCGCCGCCCCCGTGGTCGCCGAAGTAGCGCGCGAGCTGGGCATCCTGACGCTCGGCGTGGTGTCGAAACCCTTCGAATTCGAAGGTCCGCGCCGCATGCGCGTGGCCGAGGAAGGAATCGCGACGCTGGCGCGATGCGTCGACTCGCTCATCATTGTCCTCAACAGCCGCCTCGAGGAAGTCCTCGGTGACGATGTCACGCAAAAACAGGCGTTTGCCGCCGCCGACGAGGTGTTGAGCAAGGCGGTGACCGGCATCGCGGACATTATCACCGTGCCGGGGATGATCAACGTCGATTTCGAGGACGTCCGCACCGTGATGCGCCAGACCGGCATGGCGATGATGGGCACTGCCCAACATGCCGGCGACGACCGTGCCGTCAAGGCGTCCGAGGAGGCAATCGCGTGTCCGCTGCTCGATGGCGCGAACCTGCGCGCCGCGCGCGGGGTGCTGGTCAACATCGCCGCATCCGAGGAAACGCTGAAACTGCGCGAAACCAAGCTCGTCATGAACACGATCTGCGCACAGACCAACGAAGACGCCGTCATCAAATTCGGCGCGGTCTTCGACGACACGCTGGGCGATGCCATGCGCGTGACAGTGGTCGCCACAGGCTTGAACCGGCCCAGCGAATTCGCGCTTGGTACGAGACGGTCGTCGATTTCGCGCCCAGGTGCCCAGCCACAGTCGGTCCTGCGTCAGACTGCGGTACACGCGCAAGTCCGCTCGCCGTCGGCCCAGCAGGGGATGCGGACTGTACCCATGTCGCGCCAGTCCGCTTCGGGCTCCGGCGAGGATTCCCAGTAACGCTGGCGAGCATGCTCAACAAAAACAGAGGCAGGGGTCAGGTCTGACGTTTGGACACGACCTCTTCCTTACTCAGCCCGAGGCAGGGGTCAGGTCTGACGTTTGGACACGACCTCTTCCTTACTCAGCCGACCTGACCTTGTCTTGTGCGGCCACCGCTCGGCTGACTGTCTTGGCCGATACACCGAAGGCAGATGCAATCTGCGCCAGCGTAAAAGCGGTTGATAAGTAAGCGCGAGCCATGGCATCGTCTCTGTTGGGAAACCGAGTCTGATAGTCCGGCAGGGAAAGCGCGGGATGCACGTCTCTCGGCCCTCACAATTTCTACAACATTTTCAGAGCGTTGCAACCGCTCGAATGCATGGTCGAGGTCGTGTCTGAACGTCAGACCTGACCCTCGGCATGAGTCATGGCGGTGACGGTACTTAATCATCAGTCATAGGCGCTGAGATAACGCAGCCGTCCACGCAGTAGCTCGAATGCATGGTTGAGGTCGTGTCTGAACGTCAGACCTGACCCTCGGCATCTCGGCATGTAGTTGAGGTCGTTTCTGAACGTCAGACCTGACCCTCGGCATGTATACCCGGCTAGAACGCGCAGGTATCAATCCAACGATACTAGTCAGCAACACATAAAGGAGTATTGCTTTTAAGGAAAAGTCAGCCGGCAGGGTCCGCCAGCAGTTCTTCTCTTTCCAGGAATTTAGGCTCGAAACGATACAACTCTTCCAGCAACGCCCGTACCTTTGCGCGATCGGCCGGGTCAGGCGACTGACGATGCCAGGTTGCGTAGAGCTTGTGGTACGCGGGCCAGATCTGCGGCCCGTCGCTGCGCATCAGAGTGCGCAGTCGTCCAAGGAATGCAGCGCGCTGCTGCAGTCGCTCCGCGTCCGCTTGCTCGGACACGCGGTTGCGGCCGCCGAATTCATCTCCCCCGCGGCGGAACAGGTAGGTGGACGCGATGTATGGGTGCCCGGGGTCGAGCTCGTATGCCTTGGTTAAATACGCCCAGGATGAAGCCGAATAGGGGTCGGCCTGCATGAAACCCGATGCCTTTCCGTTGCTCATCAGGATCACTGGAAGATATTGCATGCGAGCGTAGATGCGTGCAGCGGCGGACCTGTCGCCAGCCCGTATCGCCTCCGCGGCCGCGCCTTCGAGCGCTGTACGAAGGCTGTCGATCCGATGCTGGGCGAACCCGGACAGGTTCTCGTTGCGGCTGGTGTCGGAAAGTTCGTAGCGGACGCGATCGAACTCCTGCAAGTAGGGCTGGCGTTCCGGCCCCTGTTTCGGGTCGTGCCTGAGCACGACCCTCGCGTTCAGCCGCGACTCGCTTTTTACCGTGAAATCGATGCGGGCTGGAAAGTATCCCCGTTTCATCAGGGTAAATCCCACTTGCATCGCTGGCGGTCGCTGCCTGCCGTAACCCTCGATCGCTTCGTAGTCGATGACGGCCTTGGCCTTACCGCCGGCATCGCCCATCGGAGTCACCCGCAGCATCGGAACTACCGGGTGGAACCGTGTTGCGAACTCGAACGACGACTGATAACGGGACGTTATCCGCCATAGATCATCGCTGTTCAAGGCAAGCGGGTCGGCGGACGGCAGGACATAGCCCCAGACAGTCGCATGTGGAATCGGATTACCCTGCTCGTCGGCGATCAATAGCGTCACTTCAAGATTGGTCGACATAAAACCCCTGCTTATAGCCATCGTTGGGGGCAGGATCCCCAGCATCATCAGTACGGAACGACGTAGGTAGTTCATTTCTTTGCGGGATCAGCGAAAGGCTGGGTGATAATCGTCGACGTGCTGATGAAGTTGAGCGCATCTCGGAACTGTTGTGTGTTTGCGCACAGGTAGAAACTATGGTGATTTCCAGTATCCGTCAAGCCCGAGTGAGCATCGCCGGCCAAGCTGCCTCATGGGCCAACGCCCGCCATACCAATGTATCCAGAGGTTTTGGCTGTTGTTTAGGGGAAAAAAGAAATATTTCTAGTGAGATCGATGCAGCACCGTTGAGTGAGTCCGTCCGAGTCGGACTTAGCCCGCACCTCGCCCGAGGCTTTTGAGTTGCCGCCATCGCGTGCTCATCAGCCACTGAGTTGAGCAAACGACGGCCAAATGGGCAGCCAAGAATTTACGGATGGGTTCAAGTGAGAAGGCAGTGTCAGGTCCACCGATGAGCACGTCGGTGTAGAGGCCGCCTCGGTCGGTAAGCTTGCGTATGTCGTTGGACATGCGCGCACTTGTCCGCCGAGACAATAAAAAAACCGTTGATCATTACTCGAATGACCAACGGCTCTTTGGGTTCCAATTTAGAATCAACTAGTTAGACAATCCCACTCATTCCCACTCGATGATCAATGGCTGAGGTAAGCCTATGAATTACTTACCAATTTTAATGGCGCTCCCGGCCCAGTGCCATTCACGATACCATGCCGAGGTCATCGATCCTTGACACGGCAACAACGGGCATTACCTCGCATTTACCCTACTGCGGCCACCATCCCCCGCCGTTGAGTCATACGTGCATGGTATCGCGGACGATCTGCTGCCGGCCAGAGTCGAACTAACCGGCCGGCACAAAACCCGGGGCGGTTCACCGTGCAGTATTCGACACCTTCGCAGCAACCGGGTCTTTAGGCGCTGGCCGAGCAGGCGTTGGGTAGGTCGGATAAAGGATAGTCCCGGTCTAGTGGCGTCAGTGGGCACGACTCGCTCGAATAAGTGCGTTGTTTGCGGACCGCTTGCGGATCGGCGAACTGGTGTCCACGATCGACAATGAGCCAATCTAAAGTTATGTAGCGTCGCTACCTGCGTTGCCGCCACGGTGGCTGACGCCGTTTTCGCAGCGAGGCCATGTCGCGACGTGGACACGCTACCGAGGCATGCTGTATCTCACCGAGATCACATCGGCGGCGCACACCATGCCATGTGCGAATCGGGACGGCTCGGTTGTACGTGTGGTCGCGCCGCGGTAAGCACTCCGCTTGTCGTAGACGTCGGTGGCTGATCCGGCGGCCAGCACATCAAAATTCGCGAATAAAAAAGCTAGAACGTATTTTTAAACAAATCTTCTTGTTTGTTCTTCGCATCTAGATTATGATGTTTCCGTCATTAAATATTCACTAAGAACCTAGCAACGAAGGGCTAACGATGCAAAAAGAACATGACTACGAGCTAACGCGACGCCTGGAGCAAATTCTCACCGATGGCAGCACGTTCATCAGTTGGAACGAGTTGTACCTTTGGTATGGCGTACAGAAGATCGCAGCCGCGACCTATCGTGATCTTGCAAATCGTTGGGAAGAAATCAGCGACGGCTATACCGTAGGCAAGGCCCCTCTAGGCGAACTGCATTTCGTGCAAAGCCCAATGAAGATCTCGCCCGGCATGTATCTGTTCGGCGCCAACATGCCGCAGCGCGTTTCGAACGATTAATTCACTGCTGGACATTAGGAACTAGGCGATGAAGATTCAAGACCAGGACTGGCAATATGGCGCGGTATTGCACCAGATCGTAATGCATCCCGTCTTCACGACGATCAACAAGATCACGGAGAAGGCCGGGCTGTATCTGATCAATGAAGAAACCAAACTGCTGATTAAATGTTCGGGGGACGATGGGCCTGAATGGACATTTTCTTTCACCCCGGAAGATGTTGAGATCGCTACTGGCATGAACGGGGCTGTAGCGCTGAACTGTGGCAGTCAGTCGATTTGCCTCTTGCATCCGACCGAACTTGCTGCGGTTCTCGACGAGAAGGCAACTAAGTCCCAGCAAGTCCGGGTGCGCTTCGGCAACAACGAGAGTATGCGCGTGACGGGGCCCTTAGGGATGCTTGGCCACACCATTGCGCATAACGCCTTTCCTGGCGAGTTGCTCGGCCGCGTGCCACCGAAGCAAGAGCCGCATGCTTGGCCAGAATTAGGACGACTGAGTTTCTATCAAGCGCCGCCTGAGTTGGTATTCGAATCGTCGCACCGGCTACTCGACCTCGCGAGCCATCTGGGCTGGTCGATCAAGGGTGACGAGCCGATAACGGTCTACATGGGCGTGTCTAGTATCAGTCACAAGTGGCCCGAGTGGAACGAGGAGCGTCTGCGAAAAATCGAGGGACTGATCAAAGACGACTTTGCCGAAGACGGTTACAAGGTCCAGGTTCAGCGTCACACCCCGGCGGTCGATCCCCACACGAAGAAGAAGAACCGCCCCTGTTCGGACGAGTTTGTTTGGAAGCTCACGATCAAGGAGTGACTGACGCTCAGCACGACGGCGTGAGCCTTTAGCAGCCGGTTCTCTTACGATAATAGGAACCGTTGGAGTTTTTTAAAAGCTGCGCGCGGGGTATAGCCGTTTTTCCCTTGTAACAACCCTTTGCTGGAATATTGAGGAGCGGTTCGGATGATAATGATTGCTAGTCTTGGTCTATGCAAAGCATGCCGTACAGAGGAGGCGAAACTGGGAACCCGGGTCTGTCGCGAGTGCCAGCATAGCTTGGGACAGTTGTGTGCAAACTGTGCCTCTGCAGCGTGTCCGCACTGTGGCGGCAAACTGATGAAAGCCGATCAGGTGTTCCCGCAATCGCTCTTTCGAGCGATTGAACTCGGCGACTTAGCTGAGGCCCGCCGTCTTATGGGCGCCAGTAGGCAGGACATCAACGAAGTGCGAAACCAAGCTGGTCGATCGCCCTTGTCGGTTGCTGCCGGTATGTCTCGCATACCAGACACGCGCCGGGTCGAGACCGTGGAATGCCTGCTTTCGCTCGGCGCTCTGCCGCAAACATCCGATGTCAGCGACCGGACGCCACTTATGCACGCTGCCATGAACCGCACCCTGTCCCGAGCACTCGCTCAACTGCTGAAAGATTCCGTCGACTGCCAGGATTCAGAGGGTAGGACCGCACTCATGTATGCCGCGGCAGGACACAGCTCGGTGAACACCAGGGCGGGCAATCGCACCGTCACGAAGCACCTTCTCGACGTCGGTGCGGACCCAACGATTGAATGCAAGAGACGGCGGACCGCCCTGGGTTATGCCTTGCGGGCAAACGATCGCGGCACGAACGGTGAGATGGTCGATTACCTGAAGCAGGTGATGCGCCGTCAAGCGGCGCAACGCATCTTCGAAAGCGAATACCGAGCAAGCTTTGATACGAATGGCACGCTCCACGTCACACGCGTCGCCGCATCTCAGCCCTGAGTCGAGTTCAACCTGAATGCACTGATCGGCCCGGCTTTGCGTACACGACGATGAGCGCCCTCAGTGTGCGGCTTCTGGCGCGTCTGGCCGCTGAGTTTGCAACCAACCCGGTCTCGACAACGATCAGCCGCAGTCACCCAGGCGTCACGTGTTGCCAGAGCCCGAAGTACATTCACTTATCTATGGGAAGACATACCAGCACATGAGCGATAACCAGTCGGATACCTTGCTCTACCCATCCGTGGTGCTGTATGCGGTCGACTCAATCGGGACGCCAATCAAGGCCGAAGGTGGTCCGGTGCGCGTGCCGATAGCAGCACCTGGTCAAACGGACACACCCGATCTCGTCATTGTCACCGGCCCGCTGGGGCAGCCCGTCGCAAAAAAGCGCGCTCTACAGATTGCGAGACGCCAGACAGACCCGGTGTTGCGCGTGGCCGTCTGTGAGGTTGAAGTTGGAATGACCTCGCTAGACGACGCGCTCACCAGTGATTTGTATTCTTCTTTCGATGCGGTCCTGGCTGTTGATGAAGCGCGGCGCGAGCAGTTGATTCGTCGCTTGCTTCGAACGGTGACTGTGCTCGAGGCGCAGGAGCAGTGGATTGCATGTGATTGGAATGACGTCTGTGAGATTGCGAGGGCTTCCGGCGGAAGGCCTGTGTGTTACGGATGGGGCCACGCTGCAGGGCATGTGTCTGCTGCTCAGGCAGCGGCGGCAGCGATTGCGCACATTGAGACGCAAGGTTTCGGCCTACATATGGCGCGAGGTCTTTGCGTTGGCATTCACGGCGCCTCTAAGGCTGTTTACGGTCGTGAAGTCAAAGAGGTGCTGCAGCAACTCCGCGCGAAGATCGGTCCTTCCGCCAGGGTCACCTTGGCAGTCGGATGCGATTTCTCCTTGGCCGAAGATGCGATCGAAATCGACATGTTCGCCTTCGGCGAATGTGTCCCGACTAAGCCAATCGAGCGCGATTTTGCTGGCGCAAATGATGTGGAGCGTGCGGCTGAGGATGCGTGTCCAGCGCGGGACGGACACGACACGGCTCTCGATCCACTCTATGCGCGAGCACGCACGCTCGTTCTGAGCCACCAACGTGCCTCGATCTCGCTCGTCCAACGACATCTGCGCATCGGGTATGGTCGAGCTTCGCGACTGCTGGATGCCATGGAAGGCGATATCTTGTCGGCCAAAGATCAGGACGGCATACGCACAGTCGGGTTGCCTGCAGAGCTCTGATCACGAATGCGGCGCGCTCCGCACCGAGCAAACCAAGTGTGCCTGCGCTCGAGCACGGCGAAGGGACGGACGGGCGGTGCCAGGCTATTGCTGCCCGTGAGCGCTACGTTCACCGTTGACCACAGCGGCACCTCGGCGTTGGATCTGGCAGCGCAGGCGGAGCACCGCGACGTCGTCAAGCGAATGCCGCAGTACGCCGACATCCACCTCAAGGCATCAACACCGCTTCCGCTTGCGCACCTTATGGTCGCGCCGTTTGCCCGGATAGGCCATAGTGATCCACTGATCGCATGCTCTGCAGGCTACACGTAAGCGTACCCAAACACTCGCTCGCCCCGTCTGAGGGCTCAAGACCGCTGAGGTCCATTGTTGATCAGCGCGCAGGGAATGCCATCTACCGCCACGCCTTGGACCGGGTCGTCGTTCTCGCCTGGGCCACTAGGGGATGTGAGCAGACCGTGTGTGAACACAGTTTCCCCAGGGAAACCTCACTCCCATTCGATGATCAACAAGCGTGATAATGCATTGATTAATAGCGACATTTTCACCTTGACAGAACACGATGCCATCCAAGATGCCATGACCATTGTGCGCACAAAATGTTGGATGCCGATACCAGCAGCATTCGCCTTGACGTAGGCCAATAGCTACACCTTCGTAGCAGGGCAAATGATGCTTCCCGCGTCATGGCACCAGACGACTCCAACCCGGCAGTCAAAAAATGCAACATCAAGAGGCACTCGACCACGCCAGGAAGTGATCGCCGCGCCCCCCGGCTCGACCATGAACGGCCGTGCGAGCTGCTGTATTTCGACGAATCCGGGTTCAGTCCGAATCCTCCGGTGCAGTACAGGGAGCAAATCGGCCAGACCCGCGCTTTTGAAACGCTCGCACATCGGCGACTTGATTGGGGCATTGCGTCACAATGGCCGGTTGACCTGGACTACTCAGCAGCGACCGACGACACGTGACGATGTAATCGTGTTCTTCGACCAAGTCGCGGCTCAGCCGTAAGACTCCTCGAATCGTCTGGATCGATAACGCCGCCATACACAAGGGTGACCAAGTACACAGGAAACGGCGCAATGGGCGAAGCATGGGCTCGACGTGATCGTAGGCAAACAGGAGTTCACACGGCAGAACATGATTAAATTTTTAACTTTTTCTTGCGACAGACATATAGTCATGTTAATTTTAGAACCAAGATTCTGCTGCTCGTCCCGCCTTGAATACTAAGAATCATGAACCCACATGGATGGCTCTTATTGATCGTGTTGGCATGCGCCGGAAGTATGTCGTCCCACGCCCGCGCCGAAGAACCCAACGGTGGACTTCAGGCTGAAACGCGCGTCGCGCTCGTCATCGGCAATGCGAACTACGCCAAAGCGCTTCCCTTGAAGAATTCAGGTAACGATGCAACGGACATGTGCGTAGCGCTCAAGAAGCTCGGATTCGAAGTCATCTGTAAGCTCGATATCGCAACTAAGCGAGATTTCAAGGATGCCATCTTCGAATTCACCGGTAAGATCAACCAGCGCAGCGTTGCCCTTTTCTATTTTGCAGGGCATGGATTGCAGGTGGATGGGATCAACTATCTACTTCCCGTCAAGGCCGACCTGAGGACAAAGAGCGATATCGAAGACGAGAGCATCCAGATGAATTATCTGATGCGTGAGCTCGAAGCTCGTCAGGCAGCACTGAACATTTTTTTCCTTGACGCCTGCCGCAACAGTCCCTTCGACAATCCGATCCGCGGTTATGTACCGATGATGGGCCTTGCATCTCAATTGTTCGCGCCACGCAACAGCGTGATCGCCATGTCAACCGGCTCTGGGCAGCTTTCCCTCGACGGCGACGGACGCAACGGAACCTTTACCAAGAACCTACTTCAGAATATTGAAACGCCGCACCAGACGATCGAAGACATGCTCAAAACCGTCAGCAGCGGCACACGCGTGGATGCGAGTCGCGTCAGACGGCAGCAGGATCCGCAGATCACAATGTCGTTTACACAGAAATTCTGCATGGCGGGATGTACGGCGGCGCCCCTGCGTTCCGACGATTCCCTGCTTGCGTCCAAGGCGGCAGAGCTGAACCGCTTGCAAGCAACGATTGCCGAGACGAAAGCCAAACAGGCGGAACTGGATTCACAGCAGTCGCTATTGTTGAAGAAGCGTGCAGAACTGGACGCGCTGCGCAAGGGTCTCGAAAGTGTGGAGTCGAAAGAAGAAGAGCTGCAGCGCCGTCAGGCCGAGGTCGTCCAGCGCGAACGCGAACTGGAAAAGCTGAATGCCGACATCAAGGCGTCCACCGAAAAATTCAACGAGCTGGAAGCCGTAAGGCTGAGCTTGCAGAAAAAGCAGGAAGAAGTTGAACAAATGCGCAAGGCACTGGCCCTACAGCAGGCGAACATCGATGCCGCTAACCGGGAAATTGCCACCAGAGCCCTTAAACCGCCAGAAAAAAAAGCTCCACCCGTTACGGTTGTACCCGCTTTTTGACAATGTTCATTTCAAGGGGATGCATATGAGGGTAAGAAAAGCAGTTGCGGTTGCTCCGTTCGTCTTGAGTTTCATTGCCTGCTCGGTAGCGCAGGCGCAAACATCTTCTCCCACACGTTTCACCATCGGCGCCAAGGTCTGGCACGCATCCTGGCTATCTTATTTACCGGCAACGTTCGCCGGAGTAAGCCCGTCCGGCGCGCCCGTGATCGGGGATACCGTCAACGCGGTAGAGGGAACCGAGCGTACCAGCGTCCTGCCCCAGCTCGCAATCGGTCACGGCAAATTCTTCGTCTCGCTCAACCATGGCGAGTTCAAGAGCGATTTTCGCGTGAATACGAGCCCCTTGGTCACGCCGTCCGGACAAAACCTGATCACCTCGCGGACCGACCATTTCAAACGCAGGGAGAGCGACCTGACCGCCGGCTACATGGTGACGCCGGAAATCGGCATCGCCATCGGCTACAAGGATGCGACCGAAACCCGCGACACCAGTCTCGGGATCGCTCCACAGCGCACTCCACTCGTCAGGACCACCGCCAAAGGTCTTCTGCTGGGCGCTGTCGGCAGCTTTGCGGTCAGCGACAAGCTGCGCATGTATGTCCAGGCCGGCTATGGGCCGGCGAAGCTCAAGCTGCGTTTTGCCGATCCGGCGTTCGGTTCATCCGCCAAGACCGACGGCAGGTACATCATCGGTGAGGTCGGGCTCAGCTACCCGATCTATACCGGCGTTAACGGGACGAGCGCGGCAACCGCGGCGATCGGCTACCGTACGCAGACCGTCAAGACCGAAGGCTATGCGGATGCGTTCCAGGAAAACCGGGACTTGCGCGACGTGCGCGACGGCCTGGTGGTGACGCTGAATTTCACGATATAGGCCAGCCGATCGCCCTGTCCCGTCAGCCCGTCGGGACAGGGCTGACGCGGACTGTTGCCAGCCGGACGAACACCGCCCGATGTTCCCGCAAACGGATTGTAAAGGATCGGACATCCCGGGGCACGGTAACCGGGATGTCCCCGGACCCATGGAACTACCGTGTGGAGACAGCTTCTTCGCCCGCCGGTCCTGGCGCGTCCCTCTCGTTCCCAGCTTTGAGGCAAGGCAATGACGCTCTCGATCGCCGCGAAATTCAATATCGTCTTCCTGTCCATCTTCATCCTGGGCTTCGGGGCAGCCACTTACATTACCAATCACCTGGTGCAGCAGAACGCCCGCGAGGAAACACTGCAAAACGCGCGGGTGCTGATGCAGTCCGCGCTCGCGGCACGCGGCTATACGGTGGGCCAGATCGTGCCGCTACTCGAAACGCGACTGAAGTACGAGTTCATGCCGCAGTCCATCCCATCGTACGCCGCCACCGAACAACTCAGCCAGTTGCTCAAGCAGTATCCGGATTTTACCTACAAGGAAGCGACGCTCAACCCGACCAATCCGCGCGACCGTGCTGCCGACTGGGAGGCCGACCTGGTCAACACCTTCCGCGCCAAGCCGGACCTTACCGAACTGGTTGGCGAGCGCAATACCGCGACCGGGCCAGCTCTGTACGTAGCGCGGCCGCTACAGGTCAAGAATGTGGCCTGCCTGCGCTGCCACAGCGTACCGGACGCCGCACCCAGGGCCATGCTCGCCATCTATGGCCGTAACAATGGCTTCGGCTGGAAGCACATGGAGATCGTCGGTGCCCAGGTGGCCTCGGTGCCGATGGAAGTGCCCTTGCAGCGTGCCGGTGCGATGCTGCGCACCTACATGCTCTCGATGCTGGGCATCTTCGTACTCCTCTTCATCGCACTCAATGTGATGGTGCATGTGTTCATCACCCAGCGCATTACGCGCATGTCGCGCCTTGCCGACCAGGTGAGCCTGGGACAGTTCAACGATGAGGAGTTCGACGTCAAGGGTGGCGACGAGCTGTCGACGCTCGCGCGCTCCTTTGCCCGCATGCGCTCCAGCCTGGCCAGCGCCATGAAGATGCTGGACGAATGAACGAGGATGCGGCGCACATGATCAAGCAGCTCGGCAAGTACCGGATCGATGGCATCCTCGGCAAGGGTGCTATGGGCATCGTCTACAAGGCTTTCGATCCCGGCATCGAACGCGTGGTTGCGCTCAAGACCATGCGCAAGGAGAGCTACAGTGAAACCGAACAGTCCGACCTGATCCGGCGCTTCAAGAACGAGGCGCAGGCAGCCGGACGTCTCAGCCATCCGCATATCGTGACTGTCTACGACTACGGCGAAGATACCGACTCCGCCTATATCGCGATGGAGTACATCGAGGGCACAGCCTTGAACAGCCTGCTTGCCGAGCCGCATCCCACCGCTCTGGCGCGCGTACTGGCCTGGATGGGCGACCTGCTTGACGGCCTGGGCTATGCGCACGCGCGTGGCGTGGTCCACCGTGACGTCAAGCCGGCGAACCTCCTGGTCACCCGTAACAGCCAGATAAAAATCACCGACTTCGGCATTGCCCGGATCGATACATCGGAGTTGACCCAGGCAGGCGCGATGGTGGGTACGCCGAGCTATATGTCACCTGAACAATTCCGCGGCGATAGCATCGATGGCCGCACGGATATCTTTTCGGCCGGCATCGTGCTGTACCAGCTGCTGACGGGCAGCCGTCCCTTTTCCGGCTCGGCCTCGGTCGTGATGCAGCAAATCCTGAATCAGGATCCGGCGCCGCCATCGCGCTTGCTGCCCCCGCTCGGCACCGCCTTCGATCCGGTGCTGGCCCGCGCCATGGCCAAGCAGCCGGCCGAGCGCTACCCGTCCGCTCGCGACTTCCACGAAGCGCTGCTGGCTGCCTCACGCGGCGCCAGCGCCGACCCGGATGCCACCAGGCTGGTCGACAACGACCGCACTGTCCTGCTAGCTGCCACGCGTCTCGCGGCGGCATCCTTCGCCGGACGGCAGCCTGAGGGCGCGCTCGGCAGCGGCATCGATGCGATGGCGCAGTGGAAACAAGAAGCCTTGCCGGAAGTCGAATCGGCGCTAGCACGCCAGATCGGCCCGATGGCCCGGTTTCTGCTGAAGAGAGTGGCCGACAAGGCGGAAGGACTCGACCGGCTCCATGAGCTGCTGCTGCCCCATATTCCCTCGGAACAGGGACGAACCGAGTTCCAGCAAACACTGGTCCAGATAAGGAAGAGGCTCGATGCCGCTCGCACTGGAGGCGGCTCCACGCCCCCGGCCGTTCCGGCGAACCCGCTGGAGGGCGTTGACGATGCGTATGCCGACGCGACCGCGGACCGGCTAGTCTCGATCATCGGCCCCATCGGCCGGCTCATCGTCAAGCGCGCGATGAAGCAGACCGGCGACCGGCGCACCTTCCTCCATATACTGGCAGAACACATCGATAATCCCGGCGAACGCACCCGTTTCCTATCGGACGCGGGAACCGGTTCCACAACATAACCTGGGGCCAGCGATGACAACGCCGATTCCACTTTCCCCGTTGCGTATTCACCGTCTGCCGGGCATGCTGGTGGCTGGCGCCACCGATACCGGGACGGTACGCTCAAGCAACGAAGACAATTACCTGCTGAACGAAGCACTCGGCCTGGCCATGCTGGCTGACGGCATGGGAGGCCACGCTGCGGGCGAGGTAGCAAGCGCCGGCGTGCTCACGGAAATGCTTGGCTACCTGACCGACCACGCCCCCGGCCTGCCTGCCATCGGCCCCGGGCTCCAGGAGGAAGCCGACCCGGATGCGACCTGGTCCGACCCTGCGGCCGGCGCCATGCGTCTACTCCATGCCGCGGTGAATCACGCCAACCAGCGCCTGTATGCACAGAACTGCGCTCGCAATCGCGGCGATGGCGGCGGCATGGGGGCGACGCTGACCGGCTTCTGGCATCCGTCTGCGACCGCGCCGATGGTCAGCTTCCACGTCGGCGACAGCCGCTTGTACCGGCTGCGCGGTTGCGTGCTGGAGCAACTTACGCGGGACCAGACGCTTTATCAGCAGGCTTTGGAGGCCGGCATGCTGGACAGGCTTCCGGCGCGCAACCTGTTGTTGCAGGCAGTGGGGCCAGCGGCCACTGTCACAGCGGAGGTGCGCTCGCACATGGTGCTCGAGGGGGACGTGCTGATGCTGTGCAGCGATGGTTTGCATGGAAGCGTACCGCATAGTGAGATCGAGGAAGTGCTGGCGCAGGTGACGATCGATACACTGGAGCAGGCATGCGAGCGTTTGGTTGAGCTGGCCAGGGCGTATCAGGGGCGAGACAATATTACTGTGGCCGTGGCTTTATGTAGCTTGAATGAAATTCAATCAACTCTGGTAAATGATAAAGCTAGCCGCAAGTGCACCAAAGTTGAGTGACATCCCGTCGACGCATCACTTACAAGGAATGGAGCTTACGATGCCTAATATCAAACTGAATTTAATGCTTTCAACCGACAGAAACATGTCGGGATTACTGCAAGTTCAGCAGGAACTTGACGGAAGAGTGTTGGCCATCTTTGAAGCACTTGGGCGCGGGAGCAAAGGGGGCGGGGATACCCAGTTAATAGAAAAAGGTAATACGCCGACAGGACATTATTCCGTGACCAGAGTTGTGCCGACGGGAAGCTGGAATCAAACGTCGTATGGCCCACATGGGGCGCTCAGGCTGGAGCCCGCGAGCGGCAATGCCAAAATTGCAGGTGATGTGATTGGCAGAAAAGGATTGTTGGTTCATGGGGGCGATTTGGGAAAGAGTAATTATTGGCGAGGAAGTGGCGAACTCCGAGCGACACATGGTTGTGTCCGCCTATCCAACGACTCCATGAAACAGTTAATCGATCTTCTTTTTCAAGCAACTCTCGATCCTTCAGCAAATATGTCCCGCGACATTGAAGTCAGCTTGTCCATAACTGAAACCCCGGTGTCGTTCGTTCGTCCACATTAGCATGCCTCCAGCCGCGCTCTTCCCATCGGCCGTCGAGTAGTGAAACGAAGGCGGCGGCCGATGGCAAGCCCTGACAACAGGCCAGCGACGGCGCAATGTGCTGTGATCCACCAGACCACCACATACTCCTGCTCCCGCGTGAATTGGCATGCTCGGTCGAATCCTCAGCTGCGGGAATGGAACGCCCGCTCCTTGGCGGCTCGAAGACCAGTTTTTTCAACGCAGCATCGAAGCTGTCCATCTCAAGTCGTCCTTCGAGCGTGGCCAAGGCCAATTCTTCAAGCTGGGAAAACCACCCTTCACCATACGTCACGGCTTCGTCCACCGAAGGCACCCCTTCAACATGCATTGCCAGCACCAAGGGGAAACACCGTCCTGTTCGGTCATGACTTGGCAATATGACCCCCGCCCAGGCATATGCGCCAAACAACCCTGCTCCGGCCACGAATCGCCAAATTGGACTGCACAGCCATACCGGCAGCCATTCAGTGCCCAGCTCGTTCCTGGCCTGTAATAGTCCTTTCTGAATCCACTTATCCATGCGCTCACGTACGTCGGGCGGCAATCGACGCCCGATAAAATCACCGCGGCTGGGCAGCTTTCCAAAAAAACCCGGTACCAGGCAGGAGTCTTCCACGATATGGTCTACCAACCGGCCGGACAGTGGAAGCCCTCTAGCGTCTCGCGCCAGAACGGATTGATCACGCTGCTCGCCGTGAGCTGGTAGCTCATCCGGCGCCCATCCAGGTCGAAGCCGAGCATGAAGCGCTCGCCCTGCGCCCCTGGCTGCAGCACGCCCTTGTCGATCATGCGAAACCAGGCCCACGGCCCCTCGGTGCGCAACTCGCTGCGCAACGGCGGCGTGGTCTCGACATGCACACCGCCGGCCCCCTTCCCTGACGGAACGCTGATCGGTACCGGGCGCGTCGGCGTGCCGGCCGTGTATACCACCTGCTGGCCGTCGATGTCGAGCACTACCTTGGACAGGGCGAGGTCGCCCGCCTGGGGCGCGAGTTCGAAGCGCAGTGAAGGCAGGCGCCCGCCGACGAAGAACATGTCGCGCACCCGCGCGGCGCGCTGGAACTGGTTAAGCACGTCCTGGGGGATGCCGACCGGGGCGCTGCCCGTGTCGCGCCAGCGCCATTGGCTGCCGGACATGTTCACTTGTGCCGCTAGATGCTTGACGAAGAAGTCGTCCATGACGCCGCCCGGACCGAAGAACTTGCCGAAGTCCTCCGCCGTGGCGTCTCGAGAAGCGCCGCGCACCAAGGGGTAGCGGCCAGCGATGGCGTCGCGGCAGAAACGCGCGCCCTCGGCGTCCCACAGCGCGCGGATGCGTGCGCGTTCGCTGCCCAGCGTCAGGCTGGAACCGGCGCTGTCGACGGTTTGCAGCATGGCGCCGAGCGGCGCGGGCGTGCCTTCCGCGGCACGCTTGATTTTCTGCAGCGTCTCACCGCCGGGCGCCGGCGTGCCGGCACGCCGCGCCTGGTCCGCCGCGTCGAAGAACTGCGACGCATCCTTCAACAGAGCCAGTTGGGCGTCCAGCGCACCAGGCGCCTCGGCAGTGCCGACCAGCCTATGAAGGGCGGCGAAATGCTGGTCCACCGGATGGATGGACTCCGGCGCTGGCGCCGGCGCATCCTCGGCGCCGAGCGCCGCCTCGAGCTTCTTGCGTGCCTCCGACAGCTTGTTGCGCACCGCGGAGTCGAGTACCACCGCCGAAGTGCCGGTGATGGTGCCCAGCTTCGTCTCGCGCGCGGCCACGGTCAGGAAGGCCTTCAGCGGGGAGTCGGCGCCGGCCAGGGCATTAGTGATGCGCGCGCCTTGGTCGAGACTCGAGAACGGGGCGATCCGCACATCGCCCAGCAGCGCATCCCAGGCCCGGATGTACTCGGCATGGTAGAGCCGCAAGACCGCGGCGTTCATCTGGTCGCCGGTCAGCGCGCTCACCGCGCCTTCGGCCTCGCGCCGGTCCAGCACCCAGCTGTCCTTGGCGATGTCGGCGAGAGCGCCGGGCGCCTGCTTGAGCAGTTCACGGTAGCCGGCCACACTGTACAGGCCCGGTACCCCGCGGGTCAGCGGCGCGCCGCTCTTGCGCGCCAGGAGCGCTGAGACGTCGCGGCCGGCCGCCCGGTTGACGCTGGTTTCGGGCAGGCGCGCCTGCGCCACCTTGCGCTTGAGCCGGTTGTAGACGCGCTCGGGCAGCGGCATCATCGCCAGCGTCGAACGCACCGAACCGATCAGGCCGGCGTCCAGCGCCGGCGGAACGGCCGCTGCCCCACCCGCATCGAGCAGCGCGCCCACGTGCGCGGCCAGCTCGTCGCGCTGGACCACGCTGGCCTGCGGCAGGCTGCGACGCCAATCCAGGTCGAGCCAGGCCTGCACGGATTCCGGCTCCAGGTACTTCGGCTGGCCCAGCATCAGATAAACGCGCAGGGTCTCGTACAGCTGCTCCTGATTGTTGGCGTCGCCACGCCGCAGCACTTCCTCCAGCCGGTCCATCACCTGCGGCAGCAGGGCTGAGCGCAACAGGCGCTGGTAGGCCAGCTGCGCGCCCGCCCCCAGCTTGTCCCCCTGATTCAGCCCGAAGCGCCGCAGCAGAGGTGTCCCGGCCTCGCGTTCCGCATATCCACCTGGCAAAGTGCGTGCGGTGTTTAACATCGGCAGCGCATCCAGCACCGAGCCGCCGGGAGCGGCCGACACCATCCTGGCCAGTGCGTCGGCGCGCGCGTCGGCTTGCGCCACCACACCGGCGTTGCGCACATAGCTGGTGGCCAGGGCAGCGAAGAACAGCAGCAACGCGAGTGCCGCCCCCCCTCCTCCTGCCCAGCGCAGCTGGCGACGGCGGCGTTCGACGAGCGGATCCATTCCGGCCAGCCCGGCCTCCTTGAATATCAGGTCGCGCAACAGGCCGGTGATGAAATAGCTACGGCCGCTCACCGCGTTGGGCGGGAGCACCTTGCGGTCCAGCCCGAAGGTGGCGGCCAGCGCGCCCATCACGCGGTCGATCGGATTGCCTTCCTGGGTGCCGCTGGTGAAATAAACGCCACGTAGCTGGGCTCCTTGTTCGTAACGGGTCGGCTCGAACACCGCGTCGAGGAAGCCTTTAAGGACCTCGCCCAGGCCCGCGAACTGCTGCGGGAAGCGGTACAGGAGCGCGCGCCGCTGCAGGTCGCGTTCCTCCTGCATGCGGCCCAGGACACGCGCCTGCAGACGCTGCTCAAGTTCGAGGAAACGCGTCGGGAAGGATGCCAGCGCGCTGGCGGCGTCTTGACCGGCGCCTAGGGGGAAGGTGACGCCCCATACCTGGGCCCGCTCCTCCCGTCCGAGGGTGTCGAAATACTCCATGAAGCCGGCCAACAGGTCGCACTTGGTGACGGTGACGTAGATCGGGAAGCTGCTGCCGAGGCGCTCGTGCAGTTCCTTGATGCGAGCCCGGATCGCCATCGCCTGCGCCTGGCGTGCCGCTGGCCCCTGCTGCAGCAGGTCAGCCACGCTGAGGGCGACGATGATGCCGTTGACCGGCCGCCGCGGCCGGTGCTTCTTGAGCAGGCCGAGGAAGCCGTGCCAGCCGGCCTGGTCAACTTCGAGGTCGCTGTCCTGGGTCGTGTAGCGCCCGGCGGTGTCGAGCAGCACGGCGTCGTCCGTGAACCACCAGTCGCACTGGCGGGTCCCGCCGACGCCGCCGATCGCGCCCGGTCCCATCGCCTCCGCCAGCGGAAAACGTAGGCCGGAATGCAGGAGTGTCATGGTCTTGCCGCTGCCCGGTGCCCCGACGAACATGTACCAGGGCAGCTGGTACAGGTACTGGCTGCCCCACAGCTGCCTGCCGGGGGACGCCTTGCGCAAGACGTCGAGCGCCTGCTTCATACGCTGCTGCAACGCGGCCTGCTCCTGCAACGCCGCCGGCGCGCTCGCCGCCGCGCTGGCCGGGGGCGGAGCGCTGGCGGCCGCGAGGCTGGCCATCAGGCTCCGGTTGGCAAGGTGCGCTTTCAGGAGCTTCCATCCGTACCAGCCGGCCCAGGCGGCGAACATGAGGCCAATGACGGTCCAGCGCACGCCGCTGCCCGCGAACGGCTCCTTGCCGTCGAAGGCCAGCAGGGGCGCCTCGAACCAGAACACCAGCGACAGCAGGACCACGCCGATGAAGGCCAGGACCGGTCGCTTGAACAGCCAGGAAAACAGACGTTTCATGATTCTCCGCCGCGGCAGCAAGGATGGAAATGGGTCATGTCGGGTGCCTGCGCATCAGGAAGCGCTGGCCGGCGCCAGGACCACCACGTCGACACGCCGGTTGCGCCCTCGCGCCGCCGGACTGTCGTTCGGCACCAGCGGCTCGGTGTCGCCGCGCGCCTCCACGCTGTAGCGTCCGGTCGGGCCGGCGCGCTGCGCCAGCGCCGCCATCACGCTTTGCGCACGCGCCTTGGACAGGTCGTAGTTGGACGGGAAGCGCGCCGACAGGCCCGGGCGGGTATTGTCGGTATGCCCGACCACAATCACCTTGCCCGGCAGGGTCGCGAGCGCATCGCCGATGCGTCCCAGCAGCGCCGTCATGGCGGGGTTCACCTCGGCGCTGCCGGAGCCGAACATGCCTTCGCCACGCAAGGTAATGGTGGTGCGTCCCGCGGTCTCGGACACCGTCACCAGCCCTTGCGCAACTTCGGGAGCCAGGAAGCCCGCCACGCGGGACGGCCCGGCCGGTACCGACGCAATTGCCGGCGCGGCAGCCTGGCGCAGGGCCGACAACTTGGCGAACACCGGGTCCGAGGCGCGGTTGAGGGACGAGGAAGCGAACAGTTGCACGCCCAGCAACAGCACCAGCACGACCGCCGCGGCGACCCACACCGGCGTCTGGCTCAGGGAGGACACGGCCGGCGCCGCGTCGGAGCGCCAGTGCGGCGACAGGTCGGTCTCGACCGGCCCGCGGTGCTGCCGGATCAACTGCAGCAGGCGCTCGCGCAAGGCGGACAGCTGGGCCTGGCCCTGCTCGACCAGGCGAAAGCGCCCTTCCAGCCCGAGTGCCAGGCACAGGTACATCAGTTCGAGCAGGTCCAGGTGGCGCGCCGGATCCTGGCTCAGGCGCTGCAGTACGAGGAAGAATTTTTCGCCGCCGGATGCTTCGTTGTGGAAGGCCACCAGCAGGCTGCGCCCTCCCCACACCCCACTGCCCCAGGCGGTTCCGGAAATCGCTTCGTCCAGCAGGGTGCACAGCGCGTAACGCGCGGCCCCGATCGCGTCGACCGGCACGCCGGCATCGCGTGCCTCGGTTTCGAAGCGGCGGATAGCCTGGGCCAGGCGCTCGCGCAAGGCATTCAGGTCGGGCGCCTGGGCCATGTAGCGTAGCGGAACGACCAGGTCGAGCAGTGGATTGGCGGCATGTACCAGCGGATTCAATCCGCTGCCAGGCGGCGTCGCATGCACCGTGGCAGCGGCATCCACGCAGGCCGGCGCGGGCGCCGTCGCGCTTGCCGGGCCTTGCGCCGCCGGCCTGCGTCCACCGGGGTTCAGCACCAGCATGGTGGCGTCGGGGTCCGGCGCCGGCCGGTTGGGATCCTGCGTATTCATGGCAGTTTACCTCCTGATGGCCCAGAACTGCATCTGCAAGCCGGGGAAATCACCGGCCACGTGCATCGCGAAACCGGCCGATTGGTGCAGATGCTGGAAATACTCGCTGCCACTGTCGAGCTCGAAATACGTGTAGCCGGCATAGAAGGGCAGCTGGCGCGGCGCCACGGGAAGGGGGCGGAGGCCGATGCCGGGGAGCTGCAGGTTGACCAGGTCGCGGATCTTTTCCACCGAGCCGATCTTGACCTGGGCTGGAAAGGCGCCCCGCAAGGATTCCGGCGGCATGTGGGCATTCACGGCCAGCACGAAGGTGGCCGAGCGCAGCAGCTCGCGGTCGGGCACGACCGCCACCCGGATGCCGAACTGGCGCTCGTCGAGCGGGATCGGGACGGCCTGGGTATCCATCACGGTCGACAGGGCGCGGCGCAGGTCGGCAATCACCGGTGCGAAAGTTTCGGCCAAGGCCTCGTGCCGGTACACCGGGTAGGCCGCGGCGCGCTTGCCGGGATCGGTGAAGGTGGCCAGTTCGCCGGCCAGCGAGGCCAGGGTCGCGTACAGGGTCTCGGGATGCACGCCGCTGGCGCCGGCCAGGTGGGTGGCCACGGGTTCCACCCGGTTGATCAGCTGCAGCAGCAGAAAATCGCCGATCTCGGCGGCGCCGGCAGCGCCCGGCTGCGACAGGCGCGCCGCCAGCAGGTCGCCGCGCGCATGCAGCAACCCGACCAGTTCATCCGCGAAGGAGCCCAGCCGGGGGGCGGCGCGGAAATCCAGGCACGCGGGGCTGTAGTCGGGATCGAGCACCAGCCGGTCGTCGGCGCGGCGTTCCACGACCCGCGCCACGCCGAGGGTGGCGTAGGCATTCGCAACCTCCGGCGCCAGCGCCAGGCGCAGCCTCAGCTTGCCGACCTGGAGCAGCGCGCTGTTGTCGAGGCCATTGCTGTCCCAGACTTCGTAATCGACGCTGCAGTGTCGCGCAAAGCTGTCGCCGCCCTCGCCGTTCGCGACTTCGGCGATGCCATGCCGGCGCAAGGGAAGCGCCAGCACCACGAGCGCGTTACGGGCGTCGGGTGGGATGTCGATCGGCAGCGGCAGCTCGTCGTCCGCGGGCAGCATGAACGGCGTCCCGTCGGGCAGCACGCCATTGCAGGAGCGAAGGGCTAGCTTGCCGAGCGCAAGCTGATGTTCGTCGATCTTCAGCTCGGAGAAACCCCAGCTGTAAGGTCGCAGCGCGGCGACCCGGCTTTCGAGCTGGCTTTGCCAATAGCGATCGTGTTGCTGCAGGTGTTGAGGTTGCAGCAGCATGCCTTCCGACCAGACCACTTTGTTCTTCCACGCCATAGGAACCCTTCATGTCGTCGTGCCGCGCGTCTAGCGCTTCGTCTGGCGCAGGCGCGCTACCTGCTCCTCGTACGCTTCCGAAAATTTTTCACCGTACAGGCGCTGCAGGTCGTCATCGGCCTCGCGCGCGATCTCGCCGTACAGTTCCACCAGCCGGTCCCACATCTTCGCCTTGCGGCTGGACGAAAGCATCTTGTCCATCACCGTCGGCACGGCGAGGCGCTCCTCGATCCGGGCCGGGTCGAAGCGATGCAGCACTGCAGCCAGGGCCGCCCGCATGCCGGCGATCACCGCCAGTTCATGCGCGCGCAGGTCGTCGAACGCGCCCGACATGGCCTGCACCGGGTCCATGTAGCCGGGCATGGCCCCGACCAGCATCTGGGTCAGTGCGCCGTCGGCATTCGGGAAGAACTTGAGCGGGTTGTTCGCGTTCACCGAGAGCATCGTCATGTCGATCCGGCTCTCCTTCTTGGTCAGCGCGCGCGCCATCAGCACGTCGATCGTGCCTGCGGTGGCAACGCGCAGCATGGCGCCCACCATCTCGGCGACCTCGGCGGGAGGACGGCGCAGCTGCAGGTCGGGCAGGCCGAGGCCGCGCAACAGCGCCGCCATCACCGCGTCGCCATCGGGATCGCCAGACGCGGGCGGCCGGGCGGGAAGCGGGTTCGCATCCGCAAGGACGGCGGCCGCACCGGTGCGGGCATCCTCGGCCGCCTCGCGCTGGACCGGTCTCGGCGCCTGCACGGGATCTGGCCGGCACGGTGAAGGCTCAGGCGATGCCACGGGCGCCAGCGCCGCCGGTGGAGCAAAGAAATCTGCCAGCGGGTCATAGTCGTGCGGGATCGCGAAGCCCGCCGACACGCCGGCCGGACGGGGCGGCACGGCGAGGCTGGAAACGGGCGCGGCGCGCTGTATGGCTGCCAGCTCCGGGGATACATGATCGCTGTCGGCCGCGCGCGCCGGCCGCGCGGAGGGCGAACCGAACAGGTTGAGGCCGAGCGGATCGCTTGCCGCGTCCTGCGGTCCGGCGACGACGTCGAGGATGCCGGCGCCGGCAAAGGTGTCGAGCACGGTCGGAGCGCTCGCGGCGGGCATCGCGACCGGCGCCACCTCGGGCTCGAGCGGCGGCAACGGTGCCGGCGCGACCGGGGGCGGCGGCTCGAACAGGGGCAGCGCCGGGTCGTTCACCGGCGCCTGCGCCAGTAGCGGCGTAGCGGGCGAGGCATTCACCACCGCCTGCAGCAGGTAGTCGCCGATCAGAACACGGTCGCCATGGCCGAGCGCTACCTGTCTGCCCTTGCCGAGCGGCTGGTCGTTGACGACGCTCGCATTGCTGCCGAGATCCTCGAGCACGAAGCTGCCATTCCGTACCGTCACGCGCGCATGGATGCGCGAGATGTACTTGCTCGGATCGTCCAGCACCAGGGCATTGTCGCCGGAACGGCCGATGCTGCCGCCTTCGGCGCCGAAGCACACCGGCGGCGCCGGTGGCACCGGCTGGTTGCGGTAGGTCAGGATTCGAAAAGTCAGCTGCATTGTGTCCTGTCTGCTCCCTTGCACGCGGCTTGCCGCGTCCCTCAATTGATCTTCACCAGTGCGCCGCCGATCGTCATGACCGCGCCGGCCTTCAAGGTGGCGTTGGCATCGGCGGCTAGCTCGATTTCCGTCGACTTCATGGTGATCTTGGCCGCTTCGATCTTGATGCTGCTGCCTCCCACTTTCAGCTCGATGGAGGTGCCGGCCTCGATGACGATGGTGGTGGCCACCTTGACGTCCTGCTTGCCGTCGATCTTCACGGTCTGGTCATGCCCAACCTTGAGGGCCTGGTCGTTCTTGATGTCGATGGTCTGGTCGCCCTTTTCGGCGGTCTCGAAGCCGACCTTGAGGGCGTCGTTGTTCTTCACCACGCGCAGGAAGTCGCGTTCCGCGTGCATGTATACTTCTTCGCCACCCTTCTTGTCCTCGAAGCGGAGCTCGTTGAAGCCGCTGCCCTGCTTGGTGGAACGGCTCTTCACTGCGGACCGGGTCTGGTTGGCCGGCAGTTCGTAAGGCGGCATGGCGTCCGAGTTGTACAGGCAGCCGGTCACCAACGGGCAGTCCGGATCGCCCTCGAGGAAGCTGACGACCACTTCCATGCCGATGCGCGGCACCGTCATCGCCCCCCATCCCTTGCCGGCCCAGCCTTGCGCGACCCGTACCCAGCACGAACTGTTCTCGTCGCTCTGTCCGTATCGGTCCCAATGGAACTGCACCTTGATACGTCCGTACTTGTCGGTCCAGATCTCCTCGCCCGCCTTGCCGACTACCATGGCCGTCTGCGGTCCCTGTACCACGGGCCGCGCAATGGCGGACGAGGGCCGGTAGGGATGTTCCCTGCCGATGGCGCCGAGATGGCACTGAAAGTCGAAGCCGCCGCCGCCGCTGGCGTAGTCGTTGCCCCTTAGTTCGTAGCGCGCGGAGGTCACCAGGTAATCGCGGTTCTGGTCGTCGTGCGGGTGATCGACGAGCGTGAACAGGCCACCTGGATACAGGCCACGGGCGTTGGTGGACGCCAGTATCTGCTCGCACTGCCCGTGCAGGCGCTCGATGCGCGCACGCGCGAGCGCATTGCCATCGGCCGGCACGCTGTATTTGCCCGGGTAGTCGAACATCTCGTAGGCCGGCTGCTCGAAGCCGGCCGGGACGTTTGCCGAAGTCAGGAGCGCGCCGCTGACGCTGTTCGACGCCTTCTCGAAATCGAAATCGTTCAAGACCATCTTGCTGCTGGCCACTTCACCGCCGGTGGTCCAGGAAGATACGCTTTCCTCGCTCCATTCCCCCGTGCGCGCCGCGCGTGCGAACTTCAGTGATCCGTAACCCGGAATGGGCTGGTGCGCCGCGTAGGAGTCGGCCAAGACCATGGTGTGGCGCTCGGCCTCATGGGTGAAATAGAAATAGATGCCCGCTTCCTCGAGCAGGCGGCACACGAAATCGTGGTCGGTCTCGCGGTATTGCACGCAATAGGGCAAGGACGGATATTCGCCGGACAGCGAGGAAACCGACAGCGACGCCGCCCCTCCGTAGGCTTGGCACACCTGCTTGACGATAGCAACAACGTTCATGTCCTGGAAAATGCGGCAGTTGGATGCCCGCTTGAGCAGCCACAGCCAGGGATGGACGACCGCCTCGTAGCTGGCGTAGTCGCCGCTCCAGCCAGTGCTGCGGAAGCGGGTGACGATGCCGTTGAAGTAGCGGGTGTTGCCGTCCGCGCTGGTCGTCAGCTCAACCGTCATCGGCTTCCCCAGCACATCGGCGATCTTGACCCCGCCCCTGGTCGACAGCAGCCTTACCCGGAATTCCGGCAAACGGCCAAGTTCTTCCTCGCCGTCCATGCCGGCAAACAGCAAAATATCGTCCGCCAGAGCAGTCCTGACGATCGCTTCGCGGTTGACTTGGAGTGCATCCATGAGAGGTTCCGGTTGTTTGCTGAAATCAAGGGATCATGGTTTTCGCCGTGCCAGGCGTGCTGAAGCTAATCACACCACCCCAGTTGCACAAGCAATTCGAGACGTTGTCGAGCGCCGGCATACTGGCGATCAGCACGGTCGTGGCGCCGGCCACCCACGGTGCGCTGGTCGCCGGAACGCAGGGCATCGGCGTCAGCGTGCCCTGGGCCGCGGCGGTCGCGGCGGCCACGCTCGGGTTGGCCAGCGAGCGGCACACGCCAAACGGCATGATGTTCACCATAGGAACATGGTCCATGATGTTGGCGGCGGGCGGACCCTCGCACAGCACCTTGTTCTTCGGCAGCACGACCAGCGACGACGGCGCCGCACCGAAGCTGCAGGTCATCATTGCGCCCATGGAAACCTGGTTTGGCATGATCGCATTCCTCCCGATGCGCCGCGTCTAGCCGCGGATCCGGCCGCTATCGAAAACGCCGTGCCGGCACAGATGCGCCGACATCCAGGCGTCGACGCTCGCCATGGCCGCGCGGTCGGAATCGATCAGCAATGCTGGCGCCAGGGCGTCGACGATTGGCGCGCCGCCGATCGCGCCGTGGCTACCCAGGAACTTTGCTTTTTCCAGCTTGCAGGCCCCTTCCGCCCTGAGGCCGCAGTTCCCGAAATCGATGCTCTTTCCTTCGGGACTGTTGAGCGTCGTCGAGCGCATCACGATCTTCATCTTGTTGTCCTGTTCGACCAACTTCCTGGCAGCTTCGATAACTTTCTGGCACTTCCCGGGCAGCGGCGGCTTGGCAAGCAGGCTGTCGATCATCGCTTCCATCGAATTCGGCAGCCCCACGCATGTCGCCACCGCGTCGCGCGCCATCCGTGTGCCCTCGGTGTAGTAGGTCGACAGCGAAGGATCGCGCAAGGCGTGATAGCAGTAGCGCACGTTGGCGGGAATCGCCTGGGCGCTCCTGAAATTGACGGTACGGTCGACCGCGTCGAACAGGAACATGGCTTCGACCTCGACATTGCGTTTTTTGAGCGTCTGCGCGACGAAAATGGCCGCGGCGCCGCCCCGGCTATGCCCAGCCAGGAAGAGCTTCTCTTGCCCCTGCGACGAGTCTTTCCATGTCATGACAGCTTCGGTGACATACTCGGCAATGTCGGTCGTATGCCATCCCGACAAGGTAGGACCGCGCCAGTAGCGCCCCCGCGCCTTGTGCATGAGACGCTTGCAAAATCCCCCTGACATTTCTTTCGCGTATGCCGCATGATCGGCAACGCCGGTACCATCGATGATGAAAATCATGACCTCTCCTCTCAGCTGAAGCGGTACCGGAACTCGCTGTCCTCGACACCGACGTCGACACGTTCGACCGCGTTACCCTGCATCATCCGCGTCAGGAACTCACGGCTGATATCGGGCAGCATCGTGTTGGTCAGGATCGCATCGATCATCCGTCCGCCCGATTCGCTCTCGGTGCACCGCGATACCACCAGCTTGACCACCTCCTCCGCATACTCGAACGGAATCTTGTAGCGTTCCTCGACCCGTTTCTTGATGCGGTTCATCTGCAGGCGGACGATCTTGCCCAGCATCTCGTCCGACAGCGGATAGTAGGGAATCGTGACGAGCCGCCCCAGCAGGGCCGGCGGGAACACCTTCAGCAAGGGCTCGCGCAGGGCCTTGGCCATGCCCTCCGGATCGGGCATCAGGTCCGGATCCTTGCACAAGCCCGCGATCAGCTCGGTGCCGGCATTGGTGGTCAGGATGATGAGGGTGTTCTTGAAGTCGATGAAGCGTCCCTCCCCGTCTTCCATGAAGCCCTTGTCGAAGACCTGGAAGAAGATCTCGTGGACGTCCGGGTGCGCCTTCTCGACCTCGTCGAGCAAGACCACCGAGTACGGCTTGCGCCGCACCGCCTCGGTCAGCACGCCGCCCTCGCCATAGCCGACATAACCCGGCGGTGCGCCCTTCAGCGTCGAGACGGTATGCGCTTCCTGGTACTCGCTCATGTTGATGGTGATGAGGTTCTGCTCGCCACCGTACAGCGCTTCGGCCAACGCCAACGCGGTTTCGGTCTTGCCGACACCGGAAGTACCAGCAAGCATGAAGACGCCGACCGGCTTGCCTGGATTGTCGAGCCCGGCGCGCGAGGTCTGGATGCGCTTGGCGATCATCTCCATCGCATGGTCCTGGCCGACCACCCGCTCGGCCAGTGTCGAAGCGATGTTCAGGATGGTTTCCATCTCATTCTTCGCCATGCGCCCGACCGGGATACCGGTCCAGTCCCCGACCACGCTGGCCACGGCCTGGTAGTCGACGATCGGCAGGATCAGCGGATGTTCGCCCTGCAGCGCGGCAAGCGCGCCCTGGATTTCCCCGAGCCGGTCCAGCAGCGCGGTGCGTTCCTCCGCCGGCGCCTCCGTTTCCAGCCGGCTGCCAGTGCCCTCGACCGGATGGGCGCCGCCGCGCAGGCGGGCGCGTAGCGACAGCAGTTCATCGACCAGTTCGCGTTCTCGCGTCCAGCGCTGCTCGAGCGCGGCCAGGCGGTCGCGCTCGATCCCCAGAAGGTCTCCGGCGTCGCTCGCGCGCTTGCCGGCATCGATCCCGATCGCGTTCTCGCGCCCGATGATGGCAAGCTCGGTTTCCAGGGCCTCGATGCGCTTGCGCGAGTCGTCGACTTGCGCCGGGGTGGCATGCAGGCTCACGGCGACCCGTGCGCAGGCGGTATCGATCAGGCTCACCGCCTTGTCGGGCAGTTGGCGCGCCGGGATGTAGCGGTGGCTCAGCCTGACCGCGGCCTCGAGCGCCTCGTCGAGGATCTGCACCTGGTGGTGCTTTTCCATCGTCGAGGCAACGCCCCGCATCATCAGGATCGCCCGCTTCTCATCCGGCTCGTCCACCTGGATGCTCTGGAAACGGCGCGTGAGCGCCGGGTCTTTCTCAATGTGTTTCTTGTACTCGGCGAACGTGGTCGCGCCGATGGTGCGCAGGGTGCCGCGTGCCAGCGCCGGCTTGAGCAGGTTGGCGGCGTCCCCGGTCCCGGCCGCGCCGCCAGCGCCGACCAGCGTATGGGTTTCGTCGATGAACAGAATGATCGGCCGGCTGCTGGCCTGGACCTCATCGATGACCGAGCGCAGGCGCTGCTCGAACTCGCCCTTCATGCTGGCGCCGGCCTGCAGCAGGCCGACGTCGAGCGTGCGAAGTTCGACATCCTTCAACGAGGGCGGCACGTCACCGCGCGCGATGCGCTGGGCAAAGCCCTCGACGACGGCGGTCTTGCCGACGCCAGCCTCGCCGATCATGATCGGGTTGTTCTGGCGCCTGCGCATCAGGATATCGACCATCTGGCGGATTTCGTCGTCCCGGCCAACGATCGGATCCATCTTTCCGCTGCGTGCCTGTTCGGTCAGGTCGACCGTGAACTTCTTCAAGGCCTCCTGCTTCCCCATGGCGGCGGGCGCGATCGCGCCGCTGGCTTCCCCGGGCGCCGCCGCGCCGCCGGTGAAGCCGTCGGTTGCGGTCATGAGAGCTTCCGGCGAGGCTGCCAGCAAGCTGGCGAAATTGTCACCCAGGTGTTCGGCCTTGACTTTCTCGAACTGCCTGGAGATCGCGTATAGGGCGTTGCGCAGTCCGGGCGTCTTGAGCATGCCGATCACCAGGTGGCCGGAGCGGACCTGGGACTCGCCGAACATCAGGGTGGCGTATACCCAGGCGCGCTCGACCGATTCCTCGAGCTGGGACGACAGGTCCGTCACCGAAGTCGCCCCGCGCGGCAGCCGGTCGAGCGCCGCCGTCAGGTCGCGCGCCAGTGTGGACGCGTCGATGTCGTACTGTTTGACGATGCGGACCAGGTCCGAATCGGCCAGTTGCAGGATCTGCTGCAGCCAATGCACCACCTCGACATAGGGATTGCCGCGCAACTTGCAGAACACGGTGCTGCTTTCGATCGCGCGATAGCACAAGCTGTTCAACTTTCCAAACAGTGCGACACGACTGATGTCCGCCATGGTCCGTCCTCTTATGGTTGTGATTCGATACTGGTACGGTTGATGCACATCTGGTCCGGGTCGCGCCGCAGCGCGCCGCTCGCCAGCCAGGTGCTCCAGCCAAGCCGGGTGCAGCCACCGAGGCGCAGCGGCGGCACCTCGGCTTGTTTGAGGATGAGGCCCACCTCCCATTCGAGCGCAAGACCGCAATAGGTCCGGACCCAGGCCAGCATGCGCTTCAGACTGTCGCCGCCGGGCATGAAACGGCGGTAATCCTCGTGGCCGACAGGACCTACCACGATACGGAACTTGTTCTGGCAATCCCAGACCTTCCGGCCCAGCACCAGCGAGCTGCCCAGCCGGTTGCCGTTGCCGGCCGCGCCAATGCGGCTCAGGGTCTCCTCGGGCAGCACCATCCAGTGGCCGACGAATTGCTCGATACGCACCGGCAACCGGAAGTAGGCACGGAGGATGCTGGCCAGTCCCGATGCCGGACGGGTTCGGTTGGCAAGCAGTCCGGCAAAGTGCAGCTTGGCGAAGTCGCCGATCGCGTCGCGCTCGCGCAGTGCGGGTGCGCCGATGCCGAACATGCTGCCCACGAACCCCGAGAAGCGGTCACCATCATCGCGGTCGAGGCTGATTACCGGCTCCGCATTGGCCCGGGCCCGGTAGAACAGCGACAGCATGCGATGGTGGAAGACATCGAGGAAGGCCATCAGGGTCGAATCGCCGCCGTGCCGGAGGCGGTCGCGCACGTATTCGGTGATGTGGGTCGGCAGCGGACCGTTGGCCCCCAGCAGGCCGAAGAAGTTCACCGCCAGGCGCGCCCTTCCGGCAGGGCCGGTACGCATGTAGCCGGCCAGCGCGCCCTCGTGGAAGGACAGCGACGGCGCCTGGCCCAGGCGCACCGCATCGTCGCGCGCGCGCAGCGAACTGCCGATGCGCGGCAGTTCCGGATGGGCGTTCTCGATCAGGCGCAGCACCTGGAAGAAATCCATCCTGGCGGCCTGGCGTTCCAGGTCGGCATCGAGCGCTACAGGATCGCGCATGCGCCTCCCTTGGCCGGCCAGCGCATGATGGCGCCACGCGCCATCGTGCGGACGACAGTTTCGGCAAACGAATTGATCGACACGTACTCGGCGAAAAACTCGGCCAGCACCGCGCCCAGCAGGAAGGCGCTGGTGCCTTCGAAGGCCGCGTCGTCGAAGCTCAGGCTGACCTCGATCCCGCGACCGAAGGTGATCGGTCCCGGCGAAGGCATGCGGCGCGTGACCGGCCGTGCCGACACCGAACGCAGTCCCTCCACCTGGCGCTGGCCATGGGCGTCGCCGGGATGACAATACAGCGCCAGCATCTCGCGCAGGGCGACAGCGCCGCCTTCCGGGTCGGTGTCCACCAGCGACAGGTAGTTCAGCGACAGGTGATTCAGCAGGCGCCATGCGGTGCCGCCTTCGGCGAACGAAGGCAAGGGCTGGCTGGGGCCGGCAACGCAGCGTACGCTTGCCACCGGCGCCGCGACGTCGAGGACGAAGTCGGTCTTGCCTGCACCGATCGGCATCGACAGCGGGAGGTCGCGGTTGGTGCACCAGACCGACAGGCCAAGCTGGCGCAACTCGCGTCCATAGGGCGCGCGCGCGCCGTCGACGATCGACACGAAGGTCTCGCTGCCCACATAGCTCGAGCGTGGACCATCGCGCCGCTGGCGCTGCGACAGCACCCGCTGTTCGCGCCGGACCTGGTAGAAGGCGCCATCCTGGCCGGGGACGCCCAGGTCGCGCGCTTCATAGAACGGCCGGAAGGCCTGCTCCGTTCCCGGTCCGCTGCCGTAGCCGGTCACCGACGAGATCCGGTGCACCTCGTAGTCCATCGGACGGGTGCGGTCGACCAGGACATGGTATTCGAGCTGTTCGCCGGTAAGGTTGATGCGGTCCGCGCGCCGTTCGAACAGGTTCACCACCGGCGTGCAATGCAGGGCAAAATGGCTGGCGTCGAGCGTCTTTTCGAGCTGCGGGTCGCTCCGGTTCAGGAGGATCGTGATCTCGACCTCGCGCTCGGCACACTGGCACAGCGCTGCCTGCAGTCCGGTCAGGTCGACGAACTGGTAGCGCTGCGGAAAGGCGAAGTATTCCTGCAACAGGCGGTAGCCGGCGAAATTGCGCCCGCCTCCGGGCAGCAGGGCATCGTCGGCGGTGAAGCCGCGCGGATGAAGCGCCGTCCTCGGCAAGAGGCGATGCCATCCCGCGGGCCGCGTCGCCGGCGTGACCAGCACGCCTTCGACGGCGCCCAGAAGCATCTCGTAGAGACGCACCGGCAGCGCGTCGGCGCCGCGCAGGTGCAGGCACAGGCGGTCGAGTGCCAGGTCCCGGAATGCGGCCGCATGGGTGCGCAGGCGCAGCCGGATGCCGGCCTTGGCGCCAGCCGGATAGTGCATGCCGGCCTGGGCGCCGCCGAGCGTCACGAAGCGCGCCTCGACCAGTTCCACCGGCCACAGGGTCAGGTCATGGGCGCTGCGGTATTCGCAGGCGGTGTTGTCTTCCTTGCCCAGCACACTGCGCATCGTGCTGCCGCGCCGCACCAGGAATCCCTTCTGCAGCGCCGGATTGGACAGGTCCGGCTGCAGCTGCACGACCGCCATCGACGGCGTCGGCGCCAGGAACTCCGGATAGACCAGCTCCGACAGGTGCTGGGTGAAACGCGGGAATTCGGCGTCGATCTTCATCTGCACGCGGGCAGCCAGGAAGCTGAAGCCTTCGAGCAGCCGCTCGACGTAGGGATCGGCGCACTCGAAGCCGTCGAGTCCCAGGCGTCCGGCGATCTTGGGATAGTCCTGCGCGAACTCGCCTCCCATTTCGCGCAGGTGCTGCAGTTCCTGGCTGTAGTACCGCAGGAAGCGCGGATTCATGGCACGCTCCTGGCGCCGGCCTCGGCCAGCGTCACCGCGCCCCGTTCGAGGTCGAGTTCGGTGCGCAGGTAGAGGCGCTCGGGATAGGGCTGGGCCCACATGTCGGCCTCGATTTCGAACATCAGCTTGTTGTGGTCGCCGCTGGTGGCGGACAAGGCGCGCACGCTGACGGTGCTGCGGATCAGCCGGGGCTCGAAATCCCAGATGGCCTGGCGAATGGCGCGTTCGAGCCGCGTCGGGTTGAGATTGGCGATCGAGTTGCCGGACAAATCGGGCACCCCGTAGTTGAGGACCGAATTGGCCAGATGCGGCAGCCGGGGGGCGTCCAGCGAAGACAGCAGGCCCGTGGTATTGAACAACCAGGCCAGGTCGCGCAGCACACCCTCGCGCAGGATACGCAGCGACAGGACGCGCCGTTCGCGCGACTCGGCCTTCTGGTCCGGCTCTTCGTCGGTCAGGCGGTCGAGGAGCGATGGCTGCAGCCGGTCGCGCGGTGCGAGTTCAGCCATGGTTCACCAGATCGACATCCTGCGTCCCGCGCGCCGCGGCGGCGTCGGCGGCCGGCTCGAACACGATCTGGCGCGCGTTCATCAGGGGATGTTCGCCGGCGTCGCTGACCAGCATGCGCTGGCCGCGCACCTCGTCCCCGACCCATTCGGTGCGTCGCGCCAGCAGCAGACTGTCGTCGCTGCCGGCCACGGTGCCGGCGTAGCGGGTGGGCACCAGTCCGACGCCGGAAGCGCCATTCACCCAGGTGAAGGCGGCCGCCGTCCAGACGGTGTCGCGCAGGTCGGCAGGCGCTTCCAGTTCGAGCCGGCTGATGCGGAACAGCGGGATCCAGAAGTAGCGGCCGTTGACGATCGCTTCGAGTACCGGTCCGAGACGGCTGTCGGCATCGGCGAGCCAGGCAAAGGCGCTGCCGTCGATGCTGCCCGATGAAGCCGGTGCGGCCTCGAAAGCCTGGTCGCGGGCGGCGGCGGCGCGCATGGGATCGGAAGCATCGTGCCTGAGCGCCTCGATCAACTGTGCCAGCCAGGGAGTGGGTTCACCGAAGATCAGCGGCGCGCGCCGGCCCGCGAAGATATGGGCACGCAAGGCCTCGCACTGGATCGCGCTGCGGTAGGTCTGCACCATCGGCAGTGCGGCGGCGTCGAGCTCGCCGACCACGTTCAACTGCGTCAGCGCCCTGCTCCACTGTCCCATCACGGACAGCAGCTGGAACAGGAAGATGCGCAGCTTGACGTCGGCGACATCCTTGCGCACCGCATCCTGCAGCGCCGCAAGCGCAGCTCCGAGCTTCCCCTCACGAACGAGTTCTTCCGCAAGCATTGTTCTGCTCCCCACCGCAGAGCGGCATCTTGTTGGCATAGTCCATCCGGGCCCCGGTGCCCGCCGGCGCTGCTCGAAGCGGCGCCGGCGGGCGGTTCCGGGTCACGGCTCAGGCGACGTTGCCGTCGTTCTCCGCGATGTTCCAGGTGAAGGTCTTGTCGCCAGCCACCGTGCCCTTGCTGTCCTGCGGCGTGTAGGCGAAGCTGACCTTGGCGAAGTTGAGGGTCACGTTCTCGGTCAGGCGGTCCTCGCCACCGCTGCCACCGGTCGAGATCGAGGTCACCAGCACCTCTTCCATCTTGATCGCGATGTACTTCTGCTGCCCCTCGCCCGCCTTGCGCACCAGCAGGGTCGCGACTTCCAGGTGCGTGCCCTTGGCCAGCGCGTTCATGAGTGCGTTCGACGAGCTGTCGATGTACTTGGTGAACGACAGGTCCTGGAAATTGGCCTTGCCCGCACCACCTCCGCCGCCGGTGTGGGTGGTGCCGGACTGGCTCATTCCCCAGCTCCACGCAAGGATGTCGATCTTGTCCTTGTTTTCCTTGTCGCGCGATTCGCCCTTGATGGGCCCCATGTCGATGAACATATCCAATGCCATGTCACTCTCCGGTTATTGCCGGGCACTCCAGGCCCGGCGTGATTGACCATCCCCTGCGCGGGCGGCCCACCCGCCCGCGCGGTCCATACACAAGCACCAGCACCAACACCAGCAAACTTCGTTATGCCTTCGCGGACGGCAACTTGGACACCAGCCGCAGGGACACCGTCAGCCCCTCGAGCTGGTAATGCGGCCGCAGGAAGAACTTCGAGGTGTAGTAGCCCGGGTTCCCCGCGACTTCCTCGAGGACGACCTCGGCAGCGGCCAGGGGCTTCCTCGCCTTGGTGGATTCGCTGGAACTGGCAGGATCGCCGTCCACGTACTGCATGATCCACTTGGTCAGCCAGCGCTGCATCTCGTCCTTCTCCTTGAATGAGCCGAGCTTGTCGCGGACGATGCATTTCAGGTAGTGCGCGAACCGGGTCGTGGCGAACAGGTAAGGCAGGCGTGCCGCCAGGTTGGCGTTGGCCGTGGCGTCCGGGTCGTCGTACTCGGCCGGCTTGTGCATCGACTGCGCGCCGATGAAGGCCGCGAAATCGGTGTTTTTCTTGTGCACGAGTGGCATGAAGCCGTTCGCCGCGAGCTCGGTCTCGCGCCGGTCCGAGATCGCGATCTCGGTCGGACACTGCATGTCGACGCCGCCGTCGTCGGTCGGGAAGGTATGCACCGGCAGGCCTTCCACCGCGCCGCCCGATTCGATCCCGCGGATGCGCGAGCACCAGCCATACTCCTTGAACGAGCGATTGATGTTGACCGCCATCGCATACGCCGCGTTGGCCCAGGTGTAGTTCTTGCTGCCGGGTGCCGAGGTGTCTTCCTCGAAATCGAACTCCTCGACCGGGTCGGTCCTGCTGCCGTAAGGCTGGCGTGCCAGGAAACGCGGCATCGCCAGCGCGACATAGCGCGAATCCTCGGATTCGCGGAACGAACGCCAGGCGGCGTGTTCCGGGGTCTGGAAGATCTTGGTCAGGTCGCGCGGATTGGCCAGTTCCTGCCAGGACTCCATCAGCATCACCGAGGGCGATGCGGCGGCGATGAAGGGCGCATGGGCGGCGGCCGCCACTTTCGACATCGAACCCAGCATCTCGACATCCGGCGCGCTATTGTCGAAGTAGTAGTCCGCCACCAGCGCGCCATAAGGCTGGCCGCCGAACTGACCGTACTCCTCCTCGTACATCTTCTTGAAGATCGGGCTCTGGTCCCACGCGGTGCCCTTGAACTTCTTGAGCGTCTTGCCCAGCTCGTTCTTCGAAATGTTCAGCACCCGGATCTTCAGCATCTCGTCGGTCTCGGTATTGTTGACGAGGTAGTGCAGGCCGCGCCACGCACCTTCGAGCGCCTGAAATTCGGGCGTATGAAGGATCAGGTTGACTTGTTCGCTCAGCTTCCGGTCGAGGGCGGCGATCAGTCCCTCGATCGTCGCCAGCACGTCGCCCGACACCAGGGTGCTGCCCTGGAGGGCCTGCTCGGCGAGCGTGCGTACGGCGTTCTCGACCGACTCCTTGGCCTTGTCGGACTGCGGCTTGAATTCCTTCTGGAGCAGGCTGCCGAAGTCGCTCAGTTCAAGCGTGGCGCCATCCTGCTCGATGCGTTCCTGTAGTTCAGCCATTTCTTTCTCCCCGCTGTCAGTTCGTTGCTGGTGGCTTCGGCGCCGAGGTCAGCGCCTGCATCAGCGCCGGTTCCTCGAGCAGTTTGCCGATCAGTTCTTCGGCGCCGGTCTTGCCGTCCATGTAGGTCATCAGGTTGGACAGCTGGGTGCGCGCTTCGAGCAGCTTGTTGAGCGATCCCACCTTGCGCGCGACCGCGGCCGGCGTGAAGTCATCCATGCTCTCGAAGGTCATCTCGACGGCGAGGTTGCCTTCCCCGGTGAGCGTGTTCGGCACCTGCACGGCCACCCGCGGCTTCATGGCTTTCAGGCGCTCGTCGAAATTATCGACATCGATTTCCAGGAACTTGCGCTCCGCGACCGGCGCGAGCGGGTCCGCCGGTTGTCCTGACAGGTCCGCCATGACCCCCATGACGAAGGGCAGCTGGACTTTCTTTTCGGCGCCGTACACCTCGACGTCGTACTCGATCTGCACACGCGGCGCGCGGTTGCGTGCGATGAACTTCTGACTGCTCTCTTTGCCCACGATTGACACCCCCATGAATGAACGACACGTTTGGTTTCGGACTGATTGCCGACTGGCCTGCTGCTCAATATTCGCTGTCTTGCTTTGAACTGTCAGGGCCGCGGATCACGGCCATCTGGGCAACGCCGTCTGGCGCCAGGTCTTGCAGGATCTCGAGGAAATTCATCGGCACGAGGCGCCGGGCGCGCTCGAGCAGGATGGGAATGGGGCTGGATGGTTCGTTCTGGCGGTAGTACTGGACCAGGCGTTCGAGCGTGCGCAGCACGTCGTCGCGGCTGGCGATGTCGGCGCCGTTCGCACGCGCCGGGCGCGCGGAAGCACCCGGCGTATCGGGTGTGCCGGCCGGTGCCGCGGCGGGCGCCGCCTTCAGCTGGCGTGCGAGGAAGTCATGGGCCTTGCGCAGTGGGCGGGTCAAGGGGTCGAGATTCAAGGCCTGCGAACTCCCGACCTGGCGCACGAGGATGACTTCGATGTTGACCGCGGCGGCAAGCGCACGGCCAAGCGAATCGATCGCGGCCGCGAGCACGCTCGGATCGAGGTCGGCGATCGCGCTTTCGATCGATGCCAGCGCGAGCTTGTCATGGTCGGCCGGCGCGGGCTGTTCGCCGTTGGCGATCTCGATCAGCTTGATCGTCAACGGACCGAGCCCCGGCAACACCACGAGGGTGGCTTCTTTGAGCTCGCGCACCAGCGTGCCGGCATCGGACAGGATCGCGATCGAATTGATGCGCAGCGTGGGATCGTTATCGTCCTCGGCATCGAGCATGGGATGAACGGACTCCCAGCGCTGGTCAAGCAGGCGCTCGATCAGCACCAGGGCGTCGGCCATGCCGCCGATGCCGCTCAGCGCCAGGTTGGCGCGCAACAGATGCACGGCAAGGCGCAAGTCGCGACTACGCTCCAGCAGCTCGCCGGCCAGGCGACGCACGATTTTCCAGTCCGGAGGAACGGCAGGCGACACGGTGTCGCCATACTGTACTTCGGGTTTGCCGACGGCTTCCCGCTCCAGGGTCATGAATGCCGGGTCGTACTCCAGGTCCAACCCGCAAGGTGCAGTCGGATCGATTTCCAACAGCAAGGCTTCGACGTCGATGGTGCTCATCCGTACTCCAAAACATGCAGCGTTAGCGATACATGACTGAAACGGCCTGCTTGGCACGCGCCGGGACCAACATGGCGCCTGCTTCCTCGAACGGGTTGTCGATCCACTTTGAGAGTTAATCTATGGATCTTGCGTGCGACAAATAATATACTAACTGTCAATCAAAAATATAGAAATATTATCGGTCTGTCAGAAAAAATTTTGTCGTTTGAGCCACGTCGCGTTGCGTCCCGGTTCGCCATGTCCGGTTGCGCGGACGCACGCCGATACGCAGGCGTCATTGCATCGCCGCCGATGTGGAAGGACAGATCGGGGACCGCGCGGTGGCGTTCGGCGCTGGACGGTATTATCGTTTGCGGCCAGGCCGTACCTTGACCGAATAGTGCAGACTGGGCGTCAGACGGGGGTACGCGAGATCGTCACGGACGCACTCGCTATGCAAGAAGACATCGCTGGATTGGGCAGGCATTTCTCATCCCCGTCGAGTGCATGGTGGCGAGTGCGCTCATCAGGTTCGCGTCATCGCCACTCGTATCGAATAGCGTTCATTATCCTGAATATTGATCTCGTAAGTACAAGAGATATTCAAGAATTTGCAAATTTACAACGATTGCTGGATGCTTGGAAATACCAACGGTTACCAGCGGAGCCTGGCAGCGGATCCCGCCTCCGCCCCGTTCACCAGTTGAAGTCATGCAAAAAATATATGGCATGGTGTTGTTAGCTAGATCATAATATGTCCATCAGCCAGCTACCTCTCCCATGAGCACATCTCCTGAAGACGACCGTACTGTGCTTTCCTCCGGAATCCTGCAGGCGCAGTCCGACCAGCAGGTGCACGAGCGCAGTCATGCACTGCCCGTCGCGACCCGCCTGGGCGAGTTCGAGATTACCGGCATCCTGGGAGAAGGCGGTTTCGGCATTGTCTACCTCGCGTATGACAACTCGCTCGAACGCAAGGTCGCGCTCAAGGAATACATGCCTTCGTTCGCCTCGCGCTCTACGCAGGCACATGTCAGCGTCAGGTCTGCCGACAACGCCGAGAGCTTCGAAGCCGGTTTGCGAAGCTTCATCAATGAAGCACGCATGCTTGCACAGTTCGATCATCCCTCGCTGGTCAAGGTTTACCGGTTCTGGGAGGCGAACAACACGGCGTACATGGTCATGCCCTACTATCGGGGCGCTACGCTGAAGCAGACGCTCAGGGAACTCCCGGCGGCGCCGGACGAGGCTTGGCTCAAAGGGCTCCTGGCTCCCCTGCTCGACGCGCTCGACGTGATTCACCAGCATCACTGCTTCCACCGAGACATCGCCCCGGACAATATCTTGATGCTCGATGAAGGACGCCCGCTGCTGCTCGACTTTGGCGCGGCGCGGCGCGCGATCAGCGGAATGAACCAGGCGTTCACGGTCATCCTCAAGCAGAATTACGCGCCGATCGAGCAGTATGCGGAAATGCCGGGGATGACCCAGGGAGCGTGGACGGACCTGTATGCGCTGGCTTCGGTCGTTCATTTCGCGATCGCCGGTCAAGCTCCACCGCCAGCGGTCACCCGGATGATTGCCGATCCTTATGTACCGCTGGCCGAACGTTTTCATGATCGTTACAGCCACGAATTCCTGGCGGCGATCGACCGCGCCCTGTCCTTCAAACCCGATGACCGGCCGCAAAGCGTGGCAGCCATGCGGACCATGCTCGGCCTGGATCCGGTCGCGCCGCGCGAAGCGCCGCCCCCCGCGCCCGCAATGGCCAACGCAGACTCGCCGGTCGCGCCGCGGTCTCTCCCCGATGGACCGGGCAAGCTGCAGCGGCGCGGACGCGGCGTGATCCTCGCCAGCATCGGCGCGCTGGCCCTCGGCAGCGCCGGCTGGTGGGCTTTTTCGGGCACGGGGTCTTCCGCAACGGCGGTGGCGCCAGCTACGGAACGGATTCCTCCGCCGAATGTCGCCGCCGCGCCGCGCACGGGAGCATCCTTGCCGCCGGCACCGGGCTTGACGCCGGTCGCCGCCCTCGATGCAGTGCTGGCCGGCGCCGATCCGACGCGCGAGGTCAGCGTGCAGGTGGCAAGCCGGCGCCTCAGGATCGATCGCGACAAGATCCAGTTCTCGATCCAGTCCGCGCACGCCGGCCATGTCTATGTTTACATGGTGGGCACCCAGGGCAACGATTTCCATCTGCTGTTTCCCAATGCGATCGACGCGAACAATCGCATCGGCGCGGGCGAGACCCTGCAGCTGCCGCGCCCCGCCTGGCCGGTCACGGCGGTCGGGCCGCAGGGCACTGACCATTTTGTCGTGATGGTCTCCGACATGCCGCGCGATTTCGGCGTGGCGGGATTGCGCAAGGATGGCGATTTCGGCGCCTTCCCGATCGAGCGCGCCACTGAACTGCAGCGCACGCATACGGGAGCTTCTCCGCTGTACGCCGGCGTTCCGGTTTGTCCGGGAACCCCGTGTGCGGCCGCCTACGGCGCTGCGGCGTTCTCGGTCGAGGAAGTCGCAGAGTGAAGGATTGAAGGCCGGGACCGCCGACACCCGGCATAGGTCCGGCTGCCGGCTGCCGACCGCTGCTCAATGCGACAGGTTGACGATGGTCACCCGACGGTTTTCGGGAGCCTCCGGATTCGATTTGTTCATCAACTCCTGTGAACCCTTCCCAACGACATCCAGCCGCGACCTGTCGATCTGCATCTTGCTGACCAGGTAGTCGCGAACCGACTGCGCCCGCAGTTGCGACAGTTTCTGGTTGGTGGCGGCAACGCCGCGCGGATCCGCATGGCCTTCGATCGCGAAACGCGCGCCCGACAGCTTCTCGGACGCAAGCGCCTGACCGACGGTGTCGAGCGATTGCCGGGCACGTTGGGTGAGGTTGGCTGAATTGGTCTCGAACGTGATCAGAAGGTGTGCCTTGGCCGGTCCCGCGGCGACCGCCGGCGTGCCCACATCGTCGCGCAGAATGCGCAGGCTGCGCGTACGGACGGGCTCCTTGGGCGTGAGCGCATCGACGAGGGTGTTGACATCCACCTGCCCTTCCTTCAGAACCGGGCCGTCCTGGGCGATCGCGGGTAGCGCCGCACACAACGCGCACAACACAAGCAATAAACGGGCTTTCATTTCCTGCTCCTCTATAAAGTGGTGGTCACTCAGGATGTGCGGAAGTCAGCGGCGATCAGATGACGAGACTCAGCAGCCGGTCACGCCATTTCGGCCACAAGCGCATGACGAACGAATTCTGATCGGCCGACAGCACCGCCTTGACGTTGCGCGCCTGCCAGAGGCGATCGATTTCCGCCGACGCGATCATGTACTGATCGTCGTCGCCATTGGCTTTGACGCGCGCCTGGTCGGCGGCATGCTTGTACCAGATAGCGAGTTCGAGGCTCACCTGCTGCGCCGCCTCGACTGCTTCCGCACTGGCGCCGACGGCATGGTTGAGTATGTTGATCGGCCCCAGCAGCTTCGACACAAACGACCGTGCCCACCTGACATCGACGCCGGTGCGCTCCAGTTCTTCGGTGACCGACTTGGCCTCGGACAGGAATTCATTGAGCAAGGCGAGATTGTCGCGCATGCGCATGAACCGCTGAACCGACTTTTCGCGTGCATTCTCCGCAATTTCTTTCGGCGTCAACGGACGCGACGCCGTCAACGCGTCCATTTTCTTCCAAAACCACTTATACAATTCAGACTGTTCCGCCATCGTTTCCTCCAAAGATAACGACACACGAAAGGATTTGTGAACCCGGCTGCAACAACCGTGCAGCATATTCAAGACTACTTTCAAATTTATTGAATGGCAATCAGTTTTTGGAATAGCGTCGATTCCGCGTGCCTGATTCGCATGGCTATCTAGGAACCGCCATGGAACGTAAAGGAAAACGGGCCGCGGCGGCATCCTCCCACTTAAGACAGAGGTAGCAAAACATGGTTTTTGAAAGAATCGGTCGTGCCCATTCGAGTGTTTCCCGGCACTTAAACGAGGCAAGATGCAACAAATCGGTTTTCTCTGATTAATCCGCCTGCGCTGCGTTCGCGGGCATGCGCGTCGCGGCGCTGAGGGTAATTTATGACATGCTTCCTTTACGCATGGGAACTCGGAAGCAACTTCGGGCATGTAGGCGCGTTCAAGCCGGTGGCTGAGCGGCTACGGCAAGCCGGGCACGACGTGGCGCTTGCGGTACGCGAAACCCGCTCGTGCCAAGATTTGCTGGGCGAGGACTGGACATGGCTGCAGGCCCCGCGTTTCGACGGACCCGCCGATTCGTCCGCTCCGCTCACCTACGCGGACATGCTGGCCGGTGTCGGCTATTCCACGCCGCCGGTCCTGACGGGATTGGTGGTGGCCTGGCGTACGCTGATGCGCCTGGTGCGGCCCCGGCTCGTGTTTGCAGACCACGCGCCGACCGCTATTCTTGCAGCACGTTCGCTCGGTATCCCGGTGATGCTGTTCGGAACGAGTTTTACGCTGCCGCCGCGGCGCACGCCCTTCCCGGCCATGCGCCCGTGGGAGAGCGTGGATGAGAGCCTGCTCGCCAAGCACGAGGCGGCGGTGCTCGACACGGTCAACCTGGTGCTCGCCCGGTTCCATGCCCGTACGCTGGCAGCACTGTACGAGCTGTTCGATGTCGCCGAAGACGCCATGCTGGCCTTGCCCGAACTGGACCACTATGGCAGGCACGGGGCGGCCGCTTACTGGGGCTTGCTGACCATGCGCGATGGCGGATCGGGACGCACACAGGGCTGGCCTCCCGGCCAGGGTCCGCGCCTGTTCGCCTATCTTCGTGGCCAGGGCCCGGCGTCCGCCGCGGCGCTTGCCGCCATGCGCGCGTCGGGCAATCCCTGCATCGTGTATCTGCCCGACGCGGATCTCGCCACGGAAGCTGGGCCGAACCTATCCATCATCCGACAACCCGCCAGCCTGGAGCAGATGCTGGCTGAAGCGCACATCGTGGCCGTCAACGGAACAACCACTGCCGGCGCCTTCCTCATGGCAGGCAAGCCAGTGCTCGTGGTCGCCCGGCACCTGGAACAGTACCTGTTCGGCATGCGCGTTGCACAGATGGGAGCCGGGCTGGTCGTCCGCGCTGAGGGCGAGCCGGGCCAAGTTTCGCAAGCCTTGCGCCTGCTGTTGTCCAGCGTCTGTTTCGCCCAGCAGGCGCGTGCGTTTTCCGAGAAATATGCAGCCTTCGACCATGGTTCCGTCCTGAACGCTATTTGCAGACGAGCAATTACATTAGCGACAATTGAGTCAACAATCTAATTTCGAGTAATCAATATAAAGTTATTCCGAGAAACTGTTGTGGCTTTTTTGTTTTTGCGTTCAATAACATTGAAGTCGAAAATAAACGGTGCTACATTATAAAAACCAACTATAAACATAACATATTAACCGATGCTAATTAAGCTCCCCGAAGCCACCATTCGGGTGGAGTGGTTTTTTCCTGCGCACCGGTTTCGGATAAGCGCCCATGTCGGAAATAAGGGCCGCGCTTGCATAAAAGGATAAGCCTGAGAACCGCGCAATCGCGGATCAACGGGCGCTGGTTTTCGCAGTCATTGCGGGGAGAGCGGGGATGTCCTTCATATACCGGAACAGGGCCGGAATCCTGGTCGTGGCTATTCCACTGCTGCTCGCTTCTCCTTACGGCGGTGCGCAACATAATAATTCTCCCGCACCGTCCGCATTCGATGCGGCCCAAGTGCGCGTCAAGGATGTCGAGACCCTGAAATCCCTGCTGGACGAAGGACGCATCCTTTACGAGAAAGAACGCATCAAGCTCGACGGCGCCCAATATTGCGCCCAGGCCGTGGCATTGGCCGAGCGTGGCGAATTCCGCCAGAGCATACAGGCTGCCAGCAAGGCCCTGCTCCTCGCCCAGCAACAATCGAATGCCGACTTGGTTGCCTCGGCCAAGCGGGATCTTGCGATCACCTACAGCTACGCCGGTGATCTCGAACGCGGCGAACAATATGCGAAGGAAGCCTTGGCCAGCCAGGCGGTCCCGAGGCCGGTCGTTGCGGGGCCCGTCTTGAAAGTCTTGGGCGACATTGCCAGCCGCCGCACACGCTACGCCGACGCCATCGCCTTCTACCGCCAGGCGGAAACCGCGGCCAGCGAAAAATACCGTCCCCTGATCCAGATTTCGCTCGCCAATGCCTACCTTCATGACGGACAGTTAAAGCAGGCGCGCTCCCTGTACCAGCAGATCGGGCAGCCGCCCGATGCCCTCCGGCACGCGTTCAAGCGCGGGCTCGCCAATCTCTCTCTGGCGGAAGGCGAACACGCGCAAGCCCTGCGCTTGTTTACAGAGGTAGCCCAGGAGGCGGGCGGGTCCGATGCCGCCTACCATAGGCTGTGGGGCCAGGAGGGCATGGGCCGCACCCTGCTTCGCATGAATGACCGGGCCGGTGCGCGCCGGGCCTACCTCGACGCCGCCCGTAGCGCAGAAGGCATGCGCAATCGTTTCCGCAGCGAGGAATTCAAGAGCGGCCTGTTCGGCGACGTCCAGCAGATCTTCGACCGTGCCATCAAGCTTTCGGTCGAGATGGGCGACTTCGACAGTGCCTGGCTGCTGAGCGAGCAAAGCCGGTCGCGGGCGCTGCTGGACGTAGTGCGGGACCGCGTCGCGCCGGGTGCGCAGCCAAGCGCGGCATCCACAGCGCCGCTCACCCGGGCCGTGGTCGGCGCCGCGCTGCGCAAAGGGGAAGCCATCCTGGAATTCCATTCCTTGGACGATCGTCTCATTGCCTGGGTCATCCGGCCGGCCGGCATCGAAGGCCATGTCATCCCGGTTTCACGCACCGACCTGTCGGCAGCCGTTGACAGCTTCCGCCAGGCCATCTTCACGCGCAGTGCAAGCACCGGCACGCATGGCGCCGCCCTGCATGCGCTGCTGATCGAACCGCTGCGCATACTCCCTGCCGAGCAGCTGCTGATCGTTCCCCACGACTCGCTACATTACCTGCCCTTCCAGGCGTTGCAGCACAAAGGCAGCTACCTGATCGAGCGTAACGCGCTGGCGTTTTCTCCCTCCGCCAGCCTCGCACTCCAGCTGACCCAGCGTGGGAACGAGCAGAGCGGCAAGCTCGTTGCGTTCGGCAATCCAGGAACGGACGCTGCGCTGGCCCTTCCGAACGCGGAAGCCGAAGTGAAGTTGATCGGCGACCTGTTCCCCAACAAGGAAATCTTCATCAGGGAGGCGGCCTCGAAACGCCGCTTCCGTGATATCGCATCGAGCGCCAGCATCCTGCACGTCGCAGCCCACGCCGAGGTGGACCGGATCGATCCTTTGCAGTCGCGCATCCTGCTCGCGCCCGAGGAAAACGACGCCGGCTTCCTCGAAGCGCGTGAAATCTTCGGGCTGAACCTCAATTCGGTCTCGCTGGTGACCCTGAGTGCCTGCGAGAGCGGCCTCGGACGGATCGCCCGCGGCGACGAGATCATGGGCTTCACCCGCTCGTTCCTGAGTGCCGGCGCGTCCACCCTGCTGGTGTCGCTGTGGCCGGTAGCCGACGATTCGACCGAACTGCTCATGTCGACCGTCTACGCGGAACTGGCGAACGGATCGACGGCCATGGCCGCCATGCAGAAGGCGCAACTGACCGTCCTCAAGCAACCCAGGTATGCCCAGCCCTTCTTCTGGGCGCCATTCGACCTGGTCGGGGACTGGCGCATGCAGATCCGGAAGCCGGGCACCATCTAGCACAACTGTCGTTGACGGATCCCCGTCATCAGCGGACCAAGGAGCAAACAATGAGCTTATCGTTGGCGCCAGCCGGAGCGCGCAGTCGCTCGCCTGTCCTTCCCGGGATCTTGTCCGCATGCGCCCTCTTCGGTGCAGCCGGCCAGGCCTGTGCACAGGTGCCCGACGCCGGACGCGCCTTGCGGGAAGCGACGCCGCCGCTGCCGCCCCCGCGCCCTCCCGCGCCCACGCCGCTGCAGCTGCCCGCGGCCCCGCTTGCGCCGCCAGTACAGCAGGACGGCGCTTCCTTCGTGTTGCGCGGCGTGAGCTTTGTCGGCAACACCCGCTTCTCTTCGGAACACCTGCACACACTGATGGCGGACCAGCTGGGCCGCCAGGTGAACCTGGCGCAATTGCAGGTACTGGCCGAGCGCGTGAACACGCTGTACCGGGACGCCGACTATATCCTGACCCGCACCACCATCCCGGTGCAGGACGTGACCGGCGGCCAGGTCCAGTTCAGCGTACTCGAAGGGCGGCTGGGCAAGGTGCGCATCGAACGCATCGACGATGTCCGCGTCCACGAGCGCCAAATCGAAGCGATCGTCGCCAGCTTGCCGACCGACCGCCCGCTGACGCAACGCGAGCTCGAACGCGCCATGCTCATGCTGTCCGACATGCCAGGCATGTCGGTCCAGGCATCGATCGAGACCGGGGAGCAGGCCGGCAGCTTCGACCTGATCCTTGAGATCAAGTCGGTCCCGCGCTACAGCCTGAGCGTGGATGCCGACAACCATGGTTCGAAGGCGACCGGCGAGTACCGCGCCGGCGTCATGGCACGCCTGAATGGCCCGTTCGGCCGGGGCGACAATCTCGATGTTCGCCTCATGAGCTCGTTCGGCAAGGGACTGAACTTCGGGCGCGTATCGTATGAAGCGCCGCTCGGCCCGTCCGGCCTGCGCGCCGGTGTGGCCTACTCCCACGTCCGGTACGAACTTGGCGAGGAATTCTCCGCACTCGATGCCTATGGCACCGCCGATGTGCTCGAGTTTTCCGCCACCTACCCGGTGCTCCGTTCACGCCTGCGCAACCTGTTCGCCAAAGCGAGCCTGGAATACAAGCAGCTCGACGACAGGATCGGCGCCGTCGACATCGAATCCGACAAGCGTATCCAAAGTCTCGGCCTGGGCCTCGTCTACGAGCGGCGCGACCGGCTGTTCGGCGGCGGCTATAGCAGCGCGAGCATCACGCTGTTCGTGGGGAAGCTCGACCTGCGGTCCCCCGAAGACCTCGCCGCCGACCAGGATGCGCTTGGCTACCGCACCGACGGCCGCTTCGTACGCGCCAGCTATGTCGCGTCGCGCCTGCAGTCGATTACCCCCGCAATCAGCGCCTATGTCGCGGTCGCGGGGCAGTTTTCCAACAAGAACCTCGCCAGCGCTGACAAGATTGCGGTCGGCGGCCCGCGCGCTGTGCGCGCCTTTTCAAGCGCTTCCGGCATCGGCGACGAAGCCCATATCGCCAACATCGAATTGCGCTGGAGTGCGACACCCGACACCAGCCTGAGCGTCTTCTACGACATCGGACGCGTGCGCATCTACCACCGGCCGCGCGCGGGTGCCATGAATACCCAGACCCTGAGCGGCGCCGGTCTCGGCCTGTACTGGAACCTGGCGCAGGGCATGGCCCTGCGGGCCAGCCTGGCGTGGCAGAACCAGCACACCGGCGCCCCGGTCAACAGCGCGGAGCGCAACCCGCGCGCCTATGTCCAACTCATCAAGACGTTCTGACTGCAAGCCAACGACTGGAGGATGCGTCATGAAATTCCGTTCCACACCGCGGCTCGCCGGACCCTGCGACGCGCACTTCCCGGTCAAGCCGGTCGCACTGGCGGTGGCGCTTGCCCTGGCGAGCCCGCATGTCGCCCTGGCAGGACCGACCGACGCCAACGTCGTCAGCGGCCAGGCTCGCGTTACACGGCCCGATGCCAAGACCACCCTGATCAAACAGGACAGCGACAAGGCCATCATCAACTGGCGCAGCTTTTCGATCGGCGCCGGGCAGAGCGTCCGCTTCGAGCAACCCGGCAGCAACAGCGTCGCGCTCAACCGGGTGACTTCGGCGACACCGAGCGACATCCAGGGCAGCCTGAGCGCCAACGGCAAGATCTTCCTGATCAATCCATCCGGCATCCTGTTCGGCAAGAGTGCCTCGGTCGACGTCGGAGGGCTGGTCGCCTCGACCCTGGATATCCGCGACCAGGACTTCCTGTCCGGACGCTACAACTTTACCAGTAGCGGCGGCGCCGGTGTGGTGCGCAACCAGGGTCGCCTGTCAGCTGCCGAGCGCGGCACGATTGCCCTGCTGGGAGCCGAAGTCAGCAACGAAGGGACGATGAGCGCACGCCTCGGCACCGTGGGCATGGCGGCCGGCGGCAAGGTCTCGCTCGACTTCGCCGGCGACGGCCTGACCCGCATCGTGGTCGATGCGGCCAGCATCAATGCCCTGGTGGAGAACGGCGGCGCCGTGCTGACCGAAGGCGGCCAGGTGATCATGAGCGCGCATGCGCTGGGCGCCCTGGCCGGCACCGTGGTCAGGAATACCGGCGTAATCCAGGCGCGTTCGCTGGTCGAGCGTGATGGGCGCATCATGCTCGATGGCGGCAGCAGCGGCAAGGTCGAGCTGGCGGGAACCCTGGACGCCAACGGCGCCGAGCCCGGCCGGCACGGCGGCGCGGTCACCGTCACCGGCAAGGAGCTCCATATGCAAAGCGGCGCGGAGATCGACACGCGTGGCGCCACCGGCGGCGGTGCCGTGCTCGTCGGTGGCGGCGAGCGCGGCGCCGATCCGGCGATCCGGCACGCTTCGTCGGTCACGATGGATTCCGGCAGCGCCATCCATGCCGATGCGCTGGAAACCGGAGATGGCGGCAAGATCGTACTCTGGAGCGATGGCACGCTCGCTGCGACCGGGGCCCTGAGCGCCCGCGGCGGCGCGCAGGGCGGCAATGGCGGCTTCATCGAAACCTCGGGGAAGACTGTGGAGATCGCGGGGCTCCGTGCGAATGCGTCGGCGGCAAAGGGGATGGCGGGGACCTGGCTGCTGGACCCGGACGACCTGTATATCGGCACAGAGGAGGCGCAGACCATTTCGGACGTACTCACGACCGGGACCAATTCGAAATCGGTGGCGACCGGCAGCATCACGGTGGCTGCCGACATCATCAAGCGCGCGCCGGCTCCGGCGAACGGTCCGGCGCCCGAGCCAACGGACGCCACGCTGTATCTGGAAGCCGGCCAGGACATCATCATGTATGGGGGGCCGACGATTCGCTCCGATAGCGGTAAATTGCATGTCGATTTCAATGCCAATTCGACCGGCATAGTAAATCCGGTTTCCGATCAGAGCCGTGGGACAGGCGCCATCGTCATCGAGGCGAATTCACGCATTCAGACCAATGGCGGCGACATCTGGTTATATGGCCAGAGCGACCGCGCACATGGAAGTGCGATTGGAAGTACGTTCAACAGGGAAGGCATTTCGATCGACGGGGCCACGCTCAATGCATGCAGCTGCGTGACTGGTGGCGTCAACAGCGGACGTATCACAATGCGCGGGGCCGGACATGATTCCACAGGCGACTCGCCTTCCACGGGCGGTACCGGGATCTACCTGCGTCAGTCGGACCTGCTCGCCGCAACAGGGAGTATCAGTCTGGACGGTACTGGCGGTATGGGTAGCATTACGCTGTCCGACGGAACGATAGACCGCGGCCAGAGCGGCATCGGCGTCGAGGTGGATCTTGGCGACGGTGCAAATATCTCGACAACCAGCGGAAACATAACGATCTGGGGGAAGGATGGGGGGACTCGGACCTCGACCGCCCCCGGTACACGCGGTCTTCATTCTGCCGCATCCACGGGACTGCTGGTAGGCCTGAACGGCGGATCCATCTCATCTAATGAGGGCACGATTGAATTACGCGGCAATAGTGACGGAATGCCGGTAGAAGGAGGCGAAGGCATTGGAGCATCAATTACTTCGGATGAGGGATCGATCTCTACATCAAGCGGCGGCATCCGGATTTTCGGAGAATATGGCCGTCGTCGTAGCTCGATCGATAATGACGTGACAGGAGTGCATCCGGAACGCACGGCCGGATTAATTATCAACCTGCATAATGCATCGATCGCAACTTGGGGAGGCAAGATCGAGCTGAAGGGCGAAAACCTCAGAACGGTCGGCGCTGAAGCGCATGTTAGCGACGGCGCCTATATCATCTCCGAGGGTAGCATTTCAACTGGTGATGGGGACATCTCGATCGAGGGCACCAACAACATTGACGAAGGTTCGAAGTTGAAAAGCACAGGTGGATATCGTCCCGCTCGGTCGACAGGCCTTAACGTCACGGTCGAACTTGGCGCCATATCGACGTTCGACGGAAAAATTGAATTCAACGGGACCAATTACCGAACGGTCGGTGCGGAAGCTGACGAAAGTGTCGGAACGCGCTTGACGGTAGAGGATGGCAGTGTTTCTACCTCCAGTGGCGGTATCTCCGTAAAGGGCACAGCCGGCGTAAACCTGCGACCAGGCGACCTGCCTGGATCCCATCCCGAGCGATCGACCGGCCTGGACGTTCGAATGTATGCGGGGTCTGTTTCGACCAGCGACGGCGATATCGAGTTTGACGGCCTCGGCGTACGCACCATCGGGTCTGAGGCGAAAAGCAGCTTGGGGACCTCGCTACTCATGGATGTTTCGAGCTCCATTTCAACCGGTGCGGGCGCCATTGCGCTCAAGGGAGAGGACGGTCGGCTTGCTTCTTCGTCTGGCAAGATATCATCTGAACAGTTGATTTTTCTGTCTTCAACAGGTCTGGACATTTCTATAGGTGATAGCAGCATTACAACCGGCTCGGGAGAAGTGTCGCTGCACGGCCTTAGCGCCGGCACTGCGCTCGTCGGCTCATCCGATGGCACTGGACTCTCTCTCTTCATGTATGGAGGCGATATCCTGTCCGGCGGGCGGCTCGGTATCACCGGTATCGCGCACTCGGACGCCACGACCGGTTTAGTGGCCTATAACAACGGTAGCGCCAATAGCGCCAACCTGTCGGCAGGGGCAAACGGCCTATGGATGGCGGGACGTGGGACATCCAATGGCGGTCTGCAGCTTTTCAATGTGAAAGCGACTGCTACAGCAGGGGGATCGATTTCGGTGGCTGGCGAGTCTTCAGGTGCAGCCGGTATAACGTTCAACAACGTCACCCTCGGCGATCAGGAAATGTCGGGAGCAATTACTCTCCGAGCAAGCACGGGCGACGACTCACGACGGGTACTCGATTATGGAGAGGGCCCTTCACTTGTCAACCTGCGTACTTCCGGCCGAATCATGTTACTGCCCGGCGGCGTCCAGGAAAGCGGGATGGTGGTGGACCACGTCGATACCCCGATCCGCATGGTCGACGATGACGCAGGCACGACAGGCTTTACGTTGTCGTTAAAGAACCTAAGCATTGGCCAACACGGTCCTGCGCGTGTCGTGGTCGGCAGCATTGACCACAAGGGCGCGATTCACTTCGAAGACGGAAGGGATTTTACCGGCGACCTGACTCTGCAGAATGGCGGCGCCGGCAGCAAGGGCATCACGCTGCTTCAGGGCACAAACGTCTCGGGCCAGTTGACACTTTCGTCGGGCGGAAACGTGACGGTAGACGGTTCGGCCAACAGCGATATCTGGGGAATCACGGCATCCAGCCTGCTGTTGCACGGCACCCAGCCGGAGTCGAACTTCCAGCTTGCCGCGATACCGAACCAGGTCGGGAGCTTCTCAGCCCTGCTGAACAACCGTCCAGGAACGGCATCAACTGCCGGTGGTGACGTCAATTTCCGTAACCGTGGGCCCTTGCGCATCGATGCGCCAATCGGCCATGGCTATTCTCCGTCGAGTGGAACCTCGATGATCAGTGCTTCCAAAATGACGGTTGCCGGCGATTTGTTGCTCGATACCTCTGGGAACTTGACGCTTGGCACCGATGTGGAAACCCTGGATGGAAGCGCAACTTTGCTTACTGGTGGCATTTTACTTAACGCCGCCAACGGCCTACTGTCTGCCGGTGGGGGCTGGCGCGTGTTCGCCGATACCTGGGTCGGCGAAGTGCGCGGCCCGATCACGCCAACAAACCCGCGCCCGAACTTTTACGGTTGCGGTTACGGCAGCCCCTGCGCAGCGGAGCTCAGCGGGAACAGGTTCATTTACCGTCAACGTCCTACCTTGACCCTCAAGGGTAATGTCGTTGAACGCGAGTATGGTAGCGATTCCGCTCCAGGTTATACCGCCACCGGACTCGTCAATAACGATTCCCTGGAAGACGCCGCGGTGGGGCGCTACAGTAGCACCAGCCCGCGGCCCGCTGTCGGTACACATGCAACCACCGGTACGTTCATCTCTCCGGTAGGATACGAGATCACGGTACTGCCAGGCAGCTTGACCGTGACCCCGGCTACCCTGCTCGTACGGGTCGACGACAAGGAAAAGATCTACGGTGGCGCCGATCCTCTGCTCACCGCCTCGCTGTCCGGTTTCAAGTACGAGGATACGGCTGCCTTGGTCAGCGGTCTCACGTTCAGCACCGCCACCGGTGCGGCGGCCACGGCAGGCACGCACCCGATCACCGCTGCCAATGCGCAGGCAGCGAATTACCGTTTTGTCTATCAACCCGGCACGTTGACGGTCGACAGGGCGGCGCTGCAGGTCATCGTGGCCGACCAGAGCAAGACCTACGGCGGTGCCGAGCCGACGCTGTCGGCCAGCTTCTCGGGCCTGGTCTACGGCGACACGGCGGCAGTCGTGAGCGGCCTGAACTTGTCGACGGCAACAGGCGCGGCGGCTAGCGCCGGTAGCCATGCCATTGTCGGCAGCGGCGCCACGGCCGCGAACTACCGCCTCAGCTACCAGGACGGCGTCCTGACGGTGGACAAGGCGCCGCTTGAGGTCAACATCGCCGACAGGAGCAAGACCTATGGCGGTCCCGAACCGACACTGTCGGCGAGCTACGCTGGCTTCCTCTACGGCGACACGGATGCGGTCGTGAGCGGACTACGCCTATCGACCGCGACCGGCAAGGCGGCAACCGCCGGCACCCATGCGATCACCGGCGCCGATGCCACAGCCGCCAACTACCGCTTCGTGTACCGGAGCGGCGTGCTTACGGTCGACAAGGCAGCACTGCAGGTGTTCATCGACGACAAGGAAAAGACCTATGGCGATCCCGATCCGCAGCTGACGGCCAGCTTCAGCGGACTGCAGTACGACGATGGTGCGTCCGACATCACTGGGCTGAACCTGTCGACCGCGTCCGGCGCGGCAGCCACCGCAGGCACCCACACGATCACCGGCTCGGAAGGCAGCGCGGCGAACTACACAATGACGTTCCGGCCGGGAACGCTGACCGTGAACAAGGCGCCCTTGCTGGTCATTGCAGACGACAAGCAGAAAGTCTACGGCGACCCCGAACCGGCATTCACCGCCAGCGCCAGCGGGCTCAAATACAGCGATACCGCGGCCGTAGTCCGTGGACTGGCGTTCGCCGCTCCGGCAGGCGCCCTGGCCGGCGCCGGCCGGCATGCCATCGCGGTGTCGAACGGCAGCGCCGATAACTACACACTCAACTACCGACCGGGCACCCTGTTGGTCGCGAAGGCGCCGCTGACCATCACCGCCGATAACAAGGCGAAAGTGTATGGCGCCGCCGATCCGGCCCTGACTGCCACCATAAGCGGATTCAAATACGGCGACACAAGTGCCGTGGTGCAGGGTCTGGCCCTGAGCACGGCGACCGGGCAGCAGGCGGTCGCGGGAACCCATGCGATCGTCGCCGCGAACGCCAGCGCGAGCAACTACGATCCGGTCTACGTTCCCGGAACGCTTGCGGTCGACCAGGCGGTACTGACCTACGTTGCGACACCGGCTACTCAGTTCCAGGACGTACCTGCGCTACCCTTGTCGGGCACCGTGACCGGTTTTGCCTACGGAGAGACGCTCGACACTGCCACCACCGGCACACTCGTGTTCACGCCAGGCAGCTCGGCGACCTCCCTGCCGGGGAATTACGGATTGGAAGGCGGCGGCTTGAGCGCAGCCAACTACCGATTCGTTCAGTCCCCGGCGAACGGCACGGCACTCACCTTGGTGTCATCGCCCATCCTGGCCCGTCCGGCGATTCTGCGCAATGTGAGTTTTGAAAGCAGCAGTGTGTATGGAAAGAATTTCGGAACGCCGCGGCTCTGTGTCGGGATTGGGCCACTCGGCACGGGCACGGTTGGCGTCGACAGCAACGACCTTCTTGCACTGGAATGGTCGCGCGTCAGGGTCAGCCCCAACCTGAGCAATTGTCTGGGGCTGGGTCAGCGAAATAGCTGCTCGGATTTCTGAATGAGCGAGGACAGCCTGGCATATTAAGACTGCACCGGCATCAGTGTCGTGGAGCTCTGTTTTGCTGAAACAGTCGAGCCAGAGGATCGACTTGTTGGCCGACAGAACTGCTGGGCGACTGGCGGTACAGACGCCCTTGGTCTTGCTTGTTCAGGATTCATCCGCAGTAGTCCTCACCCAAAAGCAGCAGGCCATGTGGCTGATCTAAGATTCCTACTCTTACGAAAGGGGAAAATATGGCAGGAGAACCAATCTACCGGAGGCGCTTCCAAACTGATCCGTCACTCTTGAAGCTCGCTTCCAACGTAGCGCTTTATCCAAAACGGGATCGCACAGTGTTCTATGCAGACGACTTTGGGGCTCGGCTGGCATCAGGCTTCATCAAGAGCAACCCCGAATTCACCCGGTTGGATGAGCTTTTGAATATGACTCCCGACGGACGCACACTGTGGTCAAAGCTTATTAGTAGTAGCTGGAGCCATACCGAAGAGGTATGGTGGGAACTTTCGTGGCGGCTTGCCAGAGTTGCAGAGGGTACCGTGAATGTATTCGGACCGACGCGTTTCGTCAGAGATGAGCCAATCAGCGCATTTCGGCACAAGTACTCGACTGGTGCTTTCGCGAATACGGTATTTGAAAAGGTCGAATTACCAGAGCTGGAAGCGAATCCGCGAGTGACGCAGATCCTCTACAATGGGCAGCCGTTCGCCTGACCATATCTGAAAACCTGCTCCGGCCAGCGGGCTGCGGCGAACTGCTTTCAGAGTTCAGTCATCATTTTTCTTCCGGTGAGCGCATGACTTATAATCAGGCCAGTCGAACGCTTGGACGCCACGAAAGCACGGGTCTGTAAAAAGAAACAGGCTTAAAAGACCACGGGAACGCTGGCCGGGTGACGGCCCATCAGCCTGCGACTATGGCGGTTCTCTGGAGCAGGTTGGATTCGAATTGAAAGTTGACTGGAGTAAGTAACAGAAAAGCTGGACGCCAATACAGCACCCATCCTGAACCGTCGCTTCGGAAATTCGGCTTATGGTAGAAGGCAGAGTATTGGATGGGCGCGTCATCGTGAGCCCACGACGGAGGGGTGCAACCGCCCGGTGTTACAGGGGCCAATAACTCGGCAGTACTCGCTTTATTTGCAGAAAGCAAAAAAACAAAAAGCAAAAAGCCGTTGATGATTCATTCGAATCATCAACGGCTCTTAGGATTCCATTTTAGAATCAACTAGTTAGACAATCCCACTCACTCCCACTCGATCGTCGCCGGCGGCTTCCCCGAAATATCATAAACAACCCGGTTCAAGCCACGCACTTCATTGATGATCCGGTTCGACACCTTGCCCAGCAGCGAGTGCGGCAGGTGCGCCCATTGCGCCGTCATGAAGTCCAGGGTCTGCACGGCGCGCAGCGCCACCACGTACTCATAGGTGCGGCCGTCGCCCATCACGCCCACCGACTTCACCGGCAGGAACACGGCGAAGGCCTGGCTGGTCGCTTCATACCAGTTCACCGGCGCCTTGCCCGGATCGATGCCGGCCACGGCCGGCAGTTCGAACGGCGTATTGCGCAGCTCTTCGATGAAGATCGCATCCGCTTCGCGCAGCAGGTCGGCGTATTCCTTCTTCACTTCGCCCAGAATGCGCACGCCCAGGCCCGGACCCGGGAACGGGTGACGGTAGACCATGTCGTGCGGCAGGCCGAGCGCCACGCCGAGTTTACGCACCTCGTCCTTGAACAGCTCGCGCAGCGGCTCGAGCAGTTTCAGGTTCAGGGTTTCCGGCAGGCCGCCCACGTTGTGGTGGCTCTTGATGGTCTGGCCCTTCTTGCCCTTGCCCGCCGATTCGATCACGTCCGGGTAGATCGTGCCCTGCGCCAGCCACTTCGCATTGGTCAGCTTGCCGGCTTCGACCTGGAACACCTCGACGAACTCGCGGCCGATGATCTTGCGCTTCTGCTCAGGATCGGTGACGCCGGCCAGGTGGCCCATGAATTGGTCTTCGGCATCGATGCGCAGCACCTTGACGCCGAGGTTCTTCGAGAACATGTCCATCACCATCTTGCCCTCGTCCTTGCGCAGCAGGCCGTGGTCGACGAAGACGCAGGTCAGCTGGTCGCCGATGGCACGGTGGATCAGGGCCGCGGCCACGCTCGAGTCGACGCCGCCGGACAGGCCGAGGATGACTTCATCCGTCCCGACCTGCTCGCGGATCTTCTGGACCGCTTCGCCGATGTAGTCCGGCATGTTCCAGTCCGACTTGCAGCCGCAGATCTCGTGCACGAAGCGGCCGATGATGGCCTCGCCTTGCGTGGTGTGGGTGACTTCCGGGTGGAACTGCAGCGCGTAGAAGCGGCGGTCTTCGTCGGCCATGGCGGCGATCGGGCAGCTGTCGGTCGAACCCATCAGCTTGAAGCCCGGCGGCATGTCCAGCACCTTGTCGCCGTGGCTCATCCAGACGCGCAGCATGCCGTGGCCTTCGTCGGTGACGAAGTCGTTGATGCCCTTGAACAGCGCGGTATGGCCGCGGGCACGCACTTCGGCGTAGCCGAATTCGCGCACTTTGCCGTTCTCGACCTTGCCGCCCAGCTGGGCCGCCATGGTCTGCATGCCGTAGCAGATGCCCAGCACCGGCACGCCGGCTTCGAATGCGGCCTGCGGGGCGCGCGGCGAATCGCCTTCGAGCGTCGAGTTGTGGCTGCCCGACAGGATAATGCCGCTGGCGCCGTAGTTGCGCACGAACTCGTCGCTGACGTCATACGGATAGACTTCGGAAAACACGCCGGCATCGCGCACGCGGCGCGCGATCAGCTGGGTAACCTGGGAACCGAAATCGAGGATGAGGATTTTTGAATGCATGGGGAGGGCAAGGATAGTCGATGAATCGGGTAATGCAAAAACGCGGCCCTCGGGCCGCGTTTCCTGGATGTGTTACTCGGAACGGTAGTTCGGAGCTTCCTTGGTGATCTGCACGTCGTGCACGTGCGATTCGCGCATGCCGGCCGAGGTGATCTCGACGAACTCGGCTTTCTCGCGCAGTTCTTCGATGGTGGCGCAGCCGCAGTAGCCCATCGACTGGCGCACGCCGCCGACCAGCTGGAACAGGATCGCCAGCACACTGCCCTTGTAGGCGACGCGGCCTTCGATGCCTTCCGGGACGAACTTGTCGGCCTTGCTCGAGGCTTCCTGGAAGTAGCGGTCGGCCGAGCCTTCGGCCATCGCGCCCAGGCTGCCCATGCCGCGGTAGGACTTGTAGCTACGGCCCTGGTACAGGATGACTTCGCCCGGCGCTTCTTCGGTGCCGGCGAACATGCTGCCCATCATGACGGTATGCGCGCCTGCTGCCAGCGCCTTCGAGATGTCGCCCGAGAAGCGGATGCCGCCGTCGGCGATGCAGGGCACGCCGGTGCCTTCCAGCGCCTTGGCCACGTTGGAGATCGCGGTGATCTGCGGCACGCCCACGCCGGCCACGATGCGGGTGGTGCAGATCGAGCCAGGGCCGATGCCGACCTTGACCGCGTCCGCGCCGTATTCGACCAGCGCCTTGGCGGCTGCTGCGGTAGCGATGTTGCCACCGATGACGTCGACGTGCGGATAACGGTCCTTGATCCACTTCACGCGGTCGAGGATGCCCTGCGAGTGGCCGTGGGCGGTGTCGACCACCAGCACGTCCACGCCGGCCGCGACCAGCAGCTCGATACGCTCTTCGTCGCGTGCGCCCACGCCCACGGCCGCGCCCACGATCAGCTTGCCCTGGGAATCTTTCGAAGCCAGCGGGTGCTCGTGGGATTTCTGGATGTCCTTGACGGTGATGAGGCCGCGCAGTTCGAAGGCGTCGTTGACGACCAGCACGCGCTCGAGGCGGTGCTTGTTCATCAGGCGTTTGGCTTCGTTGGTGTCAGCGTCTTCATTGACGTAGACCAGCTTCTCGCGCGGGGTCATCTTGGCGCGTGCTTCCGCTTCCAGGTCTTCTTCGAAGCGCAGGTCGCGGTTGGTGATGATGCCGACCACCTGCTTGCCCTCGACCACCGGGAAGCCGCTGATGCCGTGCTGTTGCGACAGCGCGATCACTTCACGGATCTTCATGGTGGGAGGAATCGTGATCGGGTCGCGCAGGACGCCCGCTTCGAAACGCTTGACGCGTGCTACTTCACGGGCCTGGTCGGCCGGACGCAGGTTCTTGTGGATGATGCCGATGCCGCCCTCCTGAGCCATCGCGATCGCCAGACGTGCTTCGGTCACGGTGTCCATCGCAGCCGAGAGCAGCGGGATATTCAGCGTGATATTCCGGGTCAGTTTGGTGCGAAGGGAAGTTTCGGCCGGAAGAACATTGGAGTAGGCCGGGACGAGCAGCACATCATCGAACGTGAGTGCTTTTTGGAGTAGACGCATAGCATTTTCCTATAGGCGCAAAAGTGAATTATACAGAAAGTAGAAAAGACTGTCGCAGCCATGCCTAAAATTGCCCTTGAATCGCCTTTCGGAAGAGCCCGCGATTGACAGGGCGAAGGAAGCGTGGCGAAATCTGTTTGTTACCCAAGGAAAACATTTATGCCGCGTCCGACCTCTGCTCTCCGCCTGCTTGCCGCCTGCACCCTGCTGCTGGGCAGCAGCCTGGCCCATGCCCAATATTCGTGGATCGACGAGAAAGGCGTGCGCCAGTTCTCCGACCGCCCTCCTCCACCGTCGACGCCGGCGCACAAGATCTTGAAGGCGCCGGGCCGCGCCGCAACCCCGCCCGCACCCGCGCCGCAAGCGACCATGCCCGCGCCCGCGCAGGGACCGAAGACCCTGGCGCAGCGCGAAGAGGAATTCCGCGCACGCACGAAGATGCGCGAAGAACAGGACAAGAAGGATGCCGCCGAGGCGCAGCGCCGGCGCGACCTGGCCATGCACTGCAAGGACGCACGCGAAATGCGTGCGCAGATGCAGTCGGACATCCGTATCGTGAAGTTCGATGAGAAAGGCGAACGCAGCTACATGACGGACCAGGAACGGGCCGCCCAGCTGGCCCGCGTCAACCAGGCCCTGGCGCAGTGCCGCTGACTACCTCAGGGCCGCAGCCGGATGACCTTGGCGCCGCCTGAGCGCGGCCTGATGTCGGGCGTCGCTCTCGGCGCGCACTCTACCCGGTTGCGTCCGCCCGCCTTGGCGGCATACAGGGCTGCGTCGGCGCGGCCCATCAGGCCGGCAAAGTCTTCCCCCTTCTCCAGCATGGCCAGGCCGATACTGACGGTGTAGGCGGCGCCCGGTTTTCCCTGCGCGGGACGGTCGAGTGCGGCGCGCAGGCGTTCCGCGACGCTGCGGGCCGTCTCGAAGCTGGCGTCCGGCAACAGCACCCCGAACTCCTCGCCGCCGAGGCGGGCGTAATAGTCGACCTTGCGCACCACGCCCTGGATGCGCCTGACGATGTCGCGCAAGACCTCGTCACCGACGCCGTGGCCATGGGTGTCATTGATGCGCTTGAAGTGGTCGGCGTCGACCAGCAGCAATCCCAGTCCGCTGCCGTGCCGCCTGGCGCGCGCCAGCTCGCGTTCGGCGATGTCGTGGAAGGCACGGCGCGAAGGCGCGCCGGTCAGGTAATCATGCTCGGCGGCATATGCCGTGTCGGTGAGCACGCGCGCATTGGCCAGCATCACCGCGCCCAGGCTCAGGGCCGGCAAGGCCAGGGTGCCGATCGCGAAGAAGATCAGGTTGGCCAGGATCGGATCGAGCAGCGCGGCCGGCGCATAGGCATCGAGTGCATAGAAGGCGCCGCGGCCGGCATGGCCCAGGCCCAGCAGGAATGCCGTCGTCCGGGTGAAGGCGTTGGGATAGCGCAGGCGCCCGTCGGCGACCGTGGGCAGGCTGGCATAAATGCCGAAACAGATGGCCGCGTGGTAGGCCGACATCGCGACGACCCGCAGGGCCAGCGAATCGTGGACATAGTGAAAGACCACCACCCCGGCAAAGGCGGCCAGGCTGCCGGCCGCGAGGAGGCGCCAGGCAATGGGCAGGTCGAGGTAGCGCCGGAAGCCGGCATACATCAGGCTGGCGGTCAGCAGGAGCAATGCGTTGGCGACTTCGATGCTGATAAGGTCGGGCACCACGCCGCGCGCGGCGAACAGCAGCAGCGCGATCACGGCGATGCCATTGGCCATGCCCCAGTCCTGGATGCCCGCGACCTTGCTGCCGGCCAGCGAAGTCAGGACCAGCAACATGACCACGGACAAGGCGGTGGTGACCAACAACAGGCTTACGGTAATCAGCATGGGCAGGCAGACGATGAAGAAGGCCTCGAGCCAGAGGCGGCCCCATGATACCGCGAAGCGCGCCCTTAGATTTGCTTGGTCGGAATTTTACAACTGGGCAAACTGACAAGCACCGGCCTCAGGCGGCTGGTGGCGTGGCCCCTGCTTCTCGCTTGGCGGCCCGCTTGCGGCGCGAGTCCTTGGGGTCGGCAACCAGCGGGCGGTAGATTTCGATACGGTCGCGCTCGCGCAGCACGGTATCGAGCGTCTTCTTCTTGGCGTAGATGCCCACCGGCTGGGTCGTCAGGTTGATGTCCGGATAGGCTTCCAGCACGCCGCTCATCTCGATGGCCTGGCCGATCGTGGTGCCCGGCGCGACTTTCATCGGGCGCAGGAACTCGGCGTGCGCGCTGGCGTAGCAGACGACAACCTGCAACTCGGCCAAGGCCTCAGCCATACACCGCCTCGGCGCGCTTGCTGAAGGAATCGACCATGGTGTTGGCGATCATGCCGAATACCGGACCGATGATCTGTTCCAGGATGATGCTGGAGAACTCGTAATGCATGTCGAGGTCAACCTTGCAGGCGTCGGCGCGCAGGGGCTTGAAGGTCCAGGTGCCTTCCAGCAGCTTGAACGGGCCGTCGACCAGGTGCATCTTCATCTGGGTGGGGCGGAGGTTGTGGTTCGAGGTGGTGAAGCTCTGTTTCACGCCATGGAAATTGATCTGCAGGCTGGCCACCAGTTTGTCCTCGCTGCGCTCGAGGACTTTCACGCCGCCACACCAGGGCAGGAATTTGGGATAGTCCTCGACTTTGGCGACGAGATCGAACATCTGTTCGGTGCTATAGCCGAGAAAAACTGATTTGTGCACTACTGCCATTGGTCAACCGTTTGTTATGATGTTGGACGAGTTGTATTTTGCGCCACAGTGGCGCCACAGCATTAGTTTAACCGAGACGCGGATTTTCGCTATTTCATGAGCATTGTTGACAATAAAAAAGCTTTTTTCGACTACTTCATCGAGGACCGGTATGAGGCCGGCATCGTGCTGGAGGGGTGGGAGGTCAAGGCCATCCGCGAAGGCAAGGTCCAGATCAAGGAAGCCTATGTGGTCGTCCGCAGCGGCGAACTGTTCCTGTTCGGCGCCCACATCAGCGCACTGACGACGACGTCCTCCTTCAGCCACCCCGAGGCCCTGCGCACCCGCAAGCTGCTGCTGCACCGCGCCGAGGTAGACAAGCTGATCGGCAAGGTCGAGCGCGCCGGCTACACGCTGCTGCCGCTGAACCTGCACTTCAAGGGCGGCCGCGTGAAATGCGAGATCGGCCTGGCCAAGGGCAAGAAGCAGCACGACAAGCGGGCCACCGAGAAAGACCGCGACGCCAAGCGCGAAGTCGCTTCGGCGATGAAGCAGCACCGCCGCTGATCAGGGCAGTGCCGCCCGCCTCTCAGGCGGCCGGCGCCGCGAAGCGCCGACTGAGGCGCCACATCAGGAAGCTCAGCACGCAGCCGATCGCGGCGCCGCAGGCCAGCTTGAAGGCGCTGCCGAACAGCAGCGGCGCCACCAGTCCCGACACCAGGGCGAAAGACATCATCTGGATGAAGCCGACCATCGAGGCCGCCAGCCCGCGGTTGTGCGGGAACAGGCCCATGGCCGACAGCTGGATGCCCGGCATCGCCACCGCCAGGCCGAAAGTGAACACGGCCAGCGGCAGCACCGCCCACGGCACGCTGGCCTCGAACAGCGCGTTGTAACCCACGTTCAGTACCGAGGCCACGGCCATCACCGCGTAGCCGATCCACAGCAGGCGTCCGGGCGGCGCCTTGGCGGCGCGCTTGCCGCCCCAGGCCGAACCCACCACCATGCCGCCGATCAGCGGGATGAACATCCAGGCGAAGGCGGTCTCCGGCAGGCCCAGGATTTCCATTACAAAGTTGGCGGCCGAACCGATGTACAGCGACAGGCCGCCGAATACCAGGCCGAGCGCCAGCGACAGCATCACGAACTGCGGATTGCGCAGCACCATCAGGTAGTTGCGCGCAATGGTCACCGGATGGAAGACCTGGCGCTTTTCAGCAGGCAGGCTTTCCGGCAGCGTGCGCGTGACCAGCAGGATCATGGCTGCGCCGAACAGGGCCAGGAAGACGAAGGTCGAGCGCCAGCCGAAGCTGACGTGCAGCCAGCCGCCCAGCACCGGGGCGATGGCCGGCGCCAGGCCGAACACCATCATGATGTGCGACATCATCTTCTGGGCCTGGGCACCGGAGAAGCGGTCCTGCACGATGGCCTGGCCGATCACCGAGCCGGCGCCCGCCGCCAGGCCCTGGACGGCGCGGAAGAACAGCAGCCAGCCGAAGGTCGGCGCCCAGGCCGCGCCCAGCGAGGCCAGCGTGTATAGGGTCAAGGCGCCCAGGATCACCGGGCGGCGGCCGAAGGAATCCGACAGCGTCCCGTAGAACAGCATCATGAAGGCGAAGGTGAACAGGAAGACGCTGAGCGTCTGCTGCACCGCCACCGGCCCGACCGCGAATTCGACGCCGATCGCCGGCATCGACGGTAAATAGGTATCGATCGCCAGCGCCCCGATCATGCCGAGGCAGGCCAAAACAACAGTCAACAATCTTTGCATGCAGCTTGCCTTGAAAACAGTATTCCCGTGCGGCAGGATGCACGCGCCGGGGCCGGGATTTTACCGGCTTTCGCGCAAGTTCACCTGAGCCTGCCTTTCGCCGGGCGCAAGGCGCTGTGTCTTCGCGACCGCAAGATGGGTAGTGCTGTGTACCATTGATCAGATCTCAGGAGGAGTTGATTATGAGCACCTTTACCACTCGCCTGCCCCGTATGCTGGCCATGCTCGCGCTGACAGCCGCAGTCGCCGGATGCGCCACGCCACCCGCGGAGTCCTCGCTCTATCGCCTGCGCAATCTGGTGTCCGACGGCCCGGCCGTGCCCGCCGAACACACCGACCCGAACCTGGTCAACGGCTGGGGCGTGGCCTTCAATCCCTTCGGCGTGGTGTGGGTGTCGGACGAAGGCAGCGGCCTGTCGACCCTGTACGACGGCGACGGCGTTCCGCAGACCCTGGTGGTGCGGATTCCGCCGGCGGCCACAGGCCAGACCGGCAACCCGACCGGCATCGTGTTCTATGGCGGCCCCGCCTTCACGGTCAGCAACGGCGCCGTCACCGCGCCGAGCCGCTTCATCTTCGCCAGCCGCGACGGCAGCATCAGCGGCTGGGCACCGAGCGTGAACCTGAACAATGCGATCCGCGTGGTCGACAACAGCGCCTCCGGCGCCTTGTACACCGGGCTCGGTGGGTGTCGGCGGCAGCGGTCCGCTGCTGTACGCGGCCGACTTCCGTAACGCGAGGATCGACGTCTTCAACGGCAGGTTCGCGGCGGTCAGTTTGCCGGGCACGCCTTTCCGCGATCCCCGCATCCCGGCCGGCTACGCGCCCTATGGCCTGCAGGCCATCAACGGCGACATCTATGTGAGCTACGCCAGGCAGAACGCGACCCGCGACGCCGCCGACACCGGCCACGGCCTGGGCTACGTCAGCGTATTCGAGCCGAACGGCGTGTTCGTGCGGCGCTTCGCCTCGCGCGGGCCGCTGAACGCCCCGTGGGGACTGGCGCTCGCGCCTGAGAGCTTCGGGCAGCACGGCGGACGCCTGCTGGTCGGGAACGCCGGCGACGGCGAGATCAATGCCTACGACCCGGGCACCGGCCTCTGGGTCGGGAAGCTGCGCGGCCTGGACCGCAAGCCGATCCGCATCGACGGCTTGTGGGGGCTCCAGTTCGGCAATGGCCTGAGCAATCAGCCGACCAATACCCTGTTCTTCGCGGCCGGTCCGGAGGGCGGACGGCACGGACTGTACGGCCGTCTGGATGCCGTCAGGCCGAAGAATGCGGATGTGAAGTAAGGCGCTTCAGAGCGCTGGATCAGCGCAGGGACATGCCGAAGCGTTCCGTGCGCGGCATCCAGTTGCCCTGGTAGTCGGCCGAGACCAGGATGCGTTCGGCGCGGCCGATCAGGAGGTGGCGCGGCACGAAGCCGATGTAGCGCGAATCTGCGCTGTTGTCGCGGTTGTCGCCCAACATCAGGTAGGCGTCCTGGGGTACCGTCACCGGTCCGAAGTCGCGCACCACCAGGCGCTGGGGCAGGACCTGGATGCGGTGGCGGCGGCCGTCCACGACTTCATCCATGCGCAGCGCATCCATGCTGCCTTGCGGGGTCGATTCCCGCACCAGTTCTTCCACCGAATACTGCGATTCGACGCCGTTGATCACCAGGCGCTCGCTGCGCATCTCGACGCGGTCACCGGGCAGGGCCAGCACGCGCTTGATCAGGCGGGTGCCGTCCTGGGGCGAGGCGAAGGTGACGACGTCGCCGCGCTGCGGCTCGCCGGTGCGCGCGATGACCACGTCGGTCAGCGGGACCTTGAGGTTATAGGCCAGGCGATTGACGAAAACGACGTCGCCTTCCAGCAGGTTGGGCCGCATCGAACCCGAGGGGATCGGGTTCCAGTCGGCCACCGCGGTGCGGAAGACGCCGAACAAAAGCATGAACATCAGGAAACCCTTGTTGGCGCGCACGAACGCTTTCATCTGGCAGCTCTCCACTTGTTATGATAACGATGAGAACTTTATACGCGGTCAAGCTTTAGCCATGCTTAAAAGTCAACCCACAGCCCGCGTGTAACAACATTGTCATATTCACCAACTACACTGCCTGCGCCGACACTACGACGCAGAACATGGATATGAAACATAAGGCCCTGGATCCCGAGGCCAGGAGCACGCCCGAAGGCGGCGCCTTTCTGAACCGCGAGCTGTCGCTGCTCGAGTTCAACCGGCGCGTGCTGGCCCAGGCCGAGGATCAGTCCGTTCCGCTGCTCGAGCGCCTGCGCTTCCTGACCATCGTCTCTGGCAATCTCGACGAATTCTTCGAGGTGCGCGTGGCCAGCCTGCTGGCCCAGCACCAGATGGAGGCCGGCCACAACGGCATCCCGCACGCGCTGGCCAGCACCCTGGAGCGCGCCAGCGCCGAATGCCGCCGCCTGATCGAGCGCCAGTACAAGCTGTTCAACACCGATATCCTGCCGCGCCTGTCCGAGAACGGCATCCACATGCTGCGCCGGAGCGAGCGCAATGCCGCGCAGCGCGCGTGGGTGAAAAACTTCTTCGACAAGGAAGTCCGCCCGCTGCTGACGCCGATCGGACTCGATCCGGCCCACCCTTTCCCGCGGGTGGTCAACAAGAGCCTGAACTTCATCGTCGAACTGGCCGGCAAGGACGCCTTCGGGCGCGGCACCGGCATCGCCATCATGAAGGCGCCGCGCGTGCTGCCGCGCGTGATCCGGCTGCCGGACGAACTCTCGGACAAGAAAGGCGCGTCCTACTGCCTGCTGTCCTCGGTGATCCAGGCCCACCTGGCCGACCTGTTCACCGGCCGCGAAGTGCTGTCCTACTCGCAGTTCCGGGTCACCCGCAACAGCGACCTGTGGGTGGACGAAGACGAAGTCAAGAACCTGCGCCAGGCCCTGCAGAGCGAACTCCACAGCCGCAACTACGGCTTCGCGGTGCGCCTCGAAGTGGGCCATGCCTGCCCGCCCCACCTCGCCAATTTTTTGCTGGACCAGTTCCAGATCGACCGTTCGCGCCTGTTCGCGGTCGACGGCCCCGTGAACCTGGGGCGCATGCTGGAAGTCGTCAACACCAACGACAGGTCGGCGCTCAAGTTCACCCCCTTCGTGCCGGGCTTCCCGCCCAAGCTGCTGGGCCCCGACATCTTCGGCGCCCTGCGCAAGCAGGACGTGCTGCTGCACCACCCCTTCGAATCCTTCCAGCCGGTGATCGACTTCATCCAGGCGGCAGCGCTGGACCCCTGCGTGGCGGCGATCAAGCAGACCATCTACCGCGCCGGCATGAACTCCGACCTGATGGAGGCCCTGATCGGCGCCGCCCGGCGCGGCAAGGAAGTCACCGTCATCGTCGAACTGATGGCGCGCTTCGACGAGGAAGCCAACATCAACTGGGCCGAGCGCCTCGAGCAGGCCGGCGCCCAGGTGGTCTACGGCGTGGTCGGCCTCAAGACGCACGCGAAACTGGCGCTGGTGCTGCGCCGCGAAGAGAACGGCCTGCGCCGCTATGCCCACCTCGGCACCGGCAACTACAATTCGACCACGGCCAAGTTCTACACCGACTTCGGCCTGCTCACCAGCGACGACGAGATCACGGCCGACGTCAACGAGGTCTTCATCCACCTCACCAGCCTGACCCGCCCGAAGCAGCTCACCAGCCTGTGGCTGGCGCCCTTCTCGCTGCAGAAGGAAATCGTGCGCGCGATCAAGGACGAGGCGGCGATCGCGCGCAGCAAGCGGCCGGCGCGCATCATCGCGAAGATGAACTCTCTCACCGACGAATCGGTGATCAAGGCCTTGTACGAGGCCTCCGAAGCGGGCGTGCGCATCGACCTGATCGTGCGCGGCGCCTGCGCGCTGCGTCCCGGCGTGCCCGGCCTGAGCGAGACGATCCGCGTACGCTCGATCGTCGGCCGCTTCCTCGAGCACTCGCGCATCTTCTACTTCCGCAACGACCTGAAGCACGACATCTATTTGTCGAGTGCGGACTGGATGAACCGCAACCTGTTCCGCCGGGTCGAGGTGGCCTTCCCGGTCCGCTCGGCCGCGCTGAAGCGCCGCGTGCTGCGCGAAGGCCTGCATCCCTACCTGAAGGACAACGTCAACGCCTGGGAACTGGGCAGCGACGGCCACTACCGCCGCAAGAAGACGCGCGGCAGCCAGAAGGCCCTCAGCGCACAACAGGAACTCATGGAGACGCTCGGCGCGGGCTCCCATCCAGACAAGGAGAACGAGCATGGACCTGATCCTGTGGCGCCACGCCGAGGCTGAACCCCACGTTGCCGAAGGCGAGCACGGGCTCGACCTGAAGCGCGCCCTGACACCGAAAGGCAAGCGCCACGCCGCCCGGGTGGGCGCCTGGCTGCACCGCCAGCTGCCGGACGACGTGCGGGTGCTGAGCAGCCCGGCGAAGCGCTGCGTCCAGACGGTCGAGGCGCTGGGCCGCAACTACAAGCTGATCGAGGCCTTGTCCACCGATTCGTCGGCGGAAGCGATCCTGGAGGCGGCCGGCTGGCCCGACCACCGCCAGCCGGCCCTGATCGTCGGCCACCAGCCGCTGCTGGGCGAGGTGGCATCGCTGGTGCTGGCGGGCCAGAAGATGGACTGGCGCATCCGCAAGGCCGGCGTGTTCTGGATCACCCACAAGGGCAGCGACGGCGCGCCCTACGTCAAGCTGGTCGTGGGGCCGGATTTTATTGGCCAACTTCGCTAGCGCCGCGTAGGGTGGACGGCTCCACCCGGCGATGCGATCCGCCGCGCTGCAAACGCCGTCCGCGCGTTCAGTCAGTGTATGAGCAGCCGTCCTCGGTGCGCCAACGGGATTTGAACGCGCGGGCGGCAGAAGCGGCGCGTAACAGCACGCATTCCGGTGGAGCCGCCCACCCTACCGCCATTCAGCCGATCTTGGCCTGAAACGGAATCCCAATCTCCTGCCAGGCCCCCTCTTCCTTCTGCAGCCACGGCCCCAGGGTCGGATGCTTTTCCAGCAAGCCTGCCGGCAGCTCGAGCTCAATGCGCTGCTTCATGCGCACCTTCAGGCCCGCCAGGTCCCCGTCGGCGCGGGAATGCATGAGCACGACGGCCATGCGCAGCGCCAGCACCGCCTTGGCCACGTCAGGCTCCAGCAGCGCCTCGCGGATCTTGCGCAGATTGCCCTTCTGCCCCAGCAGCAGGGTGGCCATCAGGCGCTGCTCGCGGGTGGTGAAGCCCGGCAGGTCGGCATGCTCGACGATGTAGGCGCCGTGCTTGTGGGCGCCCGTCATCGATATCTGCAGCCCGACTTCGTGCAGCATCGCGCTCCAGCACAGGTAGGGCTGGGCATCGACCGGGTCGAGCAGCTCGTACAGGCGGGAAGCGATATGCGCGGTGCGCAACGCGCGCTGGCTGTCCACCTCGAAGCGGCGCATGCAGGCGCGGATGGCGGCGTCGCGCCGGTCGCGCCGGTTGGCACGCAGCTCGAGGTCCGACAGCACGCCCAGGCGCAGGCCGGCGTTGATCGCCGTGAGCCTGTCGATGCCGAGTTCCTGCATCACGCCGATCAGGACCGTCAGGCCGCCCGCCATCACCGGCACCCGCTCCTTCTTGATGCCGGGCAGCGTGAAGGCATCGACGTGGCCCAGCTCCAGCAGGATGTCGCGCAGCGCATGCAGGCTGGCCTGCGACATCGTGCCGTCCCCGATGCCGTTCTTGCCGATGACTTCATTGATGGCGCGCATGGTGCCGGAGGAGCCGTAGGCCGCGTCCCAGCCCTGCGCCTTGTACAGGTCGGCCGCGTCCTCGAAACGGGCGCGCGCCTCGGTGACGGCGGCGTCGAAGGCTTGCGGGGTGATGCGGCCGTCCGCGAAGAAGGTGGCGGTCTGCGGATGGGTGCCGATGCCGAAGGATTCGACCAGGTTGATCTCCGGACCGATGGCCGCGATGACTTCGGTCGAGCCGCCGCCGATGTCCACCACCAGCCGGCGCTCGTTCGGGTTGTCGATGGCGCGCGCCACGCCCATGTAGATCAGGCGCCCTTCTTCCTCGCCCGAGATGACTTCGATGGGATGGCCGATGGCCTGCTCGAGCCGCGGCAGCAGCAGCTCGGCGTTGCGCGCCACGCGCATGGTGTTGGTGGCGACCACGCGCACGGCGTCGAGCGTGTATTCGTCGAGAATCAGCCGGAAGTCCTGCAGACAGCGCACCGCGCTGCGCATGGCGGCCTCGCTCAGCATGTTGTCCGCGTCCAGGCCCGCGGCCAGGCGGATCGGATCGCGCGCGGTGCGCACGATGTGCATGCGCCCGCCCGCCGGTTCGCCGATGTGAAGCCGGAAGCTGTTGGACCCCAGGTCCACTGCTGCAAACATAGGCGCTCTCTCGCTGGTTCCCGGCATGGTCCGCCAACCGGACTGCCGTGTTGGCGAAGTATACAGCCTAGCGTCCGGCCGGTGCGCGCCGCAAGCTGAACCAGGCGCCCACCGCAACCGGGGCGCCGAGCGTCACGGCCGAGACCAGGTCCCAGGCACCGTCGCCCAGCAGGGCCGCCACCAGGCCGATGGTGGTGAGGACGGCCAGCAGGATGGGCATGGCCCAGATCTGGGTGCGGGTGCGGATCATGGGGTCTCCGTGGAACGTACGAGGGCTGGTGCGGGTTTCTCGTCATGCGCGGCCGGTGTGGCCGCGGGCGCGGTCCTGGTCTTGCGGCTGCGCTTGAGCCACAGATAGAGGCCGGTCCCCAGGATGAAGATGGTGGCGATGTCGAGCAGTGCCCACAGCAGCTTCATGGCCTGGCCACCGTAGTCGCCGAAGTGCAGCGGCTGCGACAGCAGCAGCGCGGTCAGGTACCAGGGCAGCTCGCGGCGGTCGGTGATCTGGCCGGTGGCGGCATCGATCAGCACGGGCTTGTACAGGCGCGAGCTGAAGGCTTCGTCGCCGCGCATGAAGATGCCGTAATGATGCGGGCTGCTGAAGGGCGTACCCGGGAAGGCCACGAAGCCGACCTTCATGCCCGGCTCCGCCGCCTCGGCGCGCAGGATGGCGTCGTGGATCGAGGCCATCTTCTCCACTGTCGGCTGGCCTTCATAGGGCTTGAGCATCACGGCGAGTTCGTTGTTCTGCCAGTACTTGAGCAGCAGGTCGGCCCAGGTGTTGACCATGCCGGTGGCGCCGACCACGAAGACCCAGACCAGGGTGACGATGCCGAGCAGGTTGTGCAGGTCGAGCCACTTGATGACCCGGCTGCGCTCGTGGCGCACGGCGCCGAAATCGAGCTTGCGCATGAAGGGGGCGTAGAGCACGGTTCCGCTGACCACCGCGACGATCAGCAGCAGGCCCATCAAACCGAGGAAGAGCTTGCCGTACAGGCCGGCGAACAGGTCCACGTGGAGGCGGAACATGGTGGACATGAAGGCGCCGCCCTCGAAGGCCGGTTCGGTGATGACCTTGGTGGTGCGGGCATCGACGGCGATCGGCTTGTAGTGCTCGTCGTTCGGGTGGTCGCCCAGGGTGACGTTCCAGATCGCCGGTTCGTCGATTTCCTGCGACATGTACATCGCAATCTTGCTCGGATACAGCTCCCGGGCCGAGGCCAGAACGGCGTCGATGTTGCCGCGCGGCGCCTTCTCCATCCCCGCAGGCAGGGCCGGCGCCTCGACGTCGGTGCCGAGCAGGTGGCCGATTTCATGGTGGTAGATCAGCGGCAGGCCGGTCAGGCAGAGCAGCAAGATGAAGACGGTACAGACCAGGCTGCTCCATTTGTGGATCCAGCTCCAGCGGCGAAGAGATACGGGTGACATGGGATAGCGATCGTAAAGTTCAGCAAATAATAATCGTTCTCATTTACAGGCGCAACCCAAAACGGATAGAATGACAATCATTCTCAATAAGGAAACTCTTACGCTAATGCTTCTGCTTCGCCTGACTCCCATCGCCCTCGCCGCCGCGGCATTTGCGGCCCACGCCCAGGACAACACTACCGAACCGGTCGCCACCGTCGTCGTCAGCGCCTCCGCCGACGCCTCGGCCCAGGGCCTGCCTTCCGCCTACGCGGGCGGCCAGGTTGCACGCGGCGGCCGCCTCGGCCTGCTGGGTAACGTGGACATCATGGATGCGCCCTTCAATACCACCAATTACACCCTGGGCCTGATCCAGGACCAGCAGGCGCGCAGCGTCGGCGACGTGGTGCAGAACGACCCGGCAGTGCGCTCGGCACGCGGCTTCGGCAACTACCAGGAGCTGTACATGATCCGCGGCTTCCCGGTCTATTCGGACGATATGGCTTACAACGGGCTGTATGGCCTGCTGCCGCGCCAGTTCGTGGCCTCGGAACTGCTCGAGCGCGTCGAAGTGCTGCGCGGCGCGAACAGTTTCGTCAACGGCGCGCCTCCGGGCGGCGGCGGCATCGGCGGTTCCATCAACCTGCTGCCCAAGCGCGCGACCAATGCGCCGCTCACGCAAGTGACTGCGGGCGTGGAGACCGGCGGCCAAGCCTACCTGGCGACGGACGTCTCGCGCCGCTTCGGCGAAGGCGACCGCTTCGGCGTGCGCGTGAACGCGGTACGCCGCGACGGCGACACCGCGGTGGACCGCGAAAGCCGCGAACTGAGCGTCTACGCGATCGGCATGGACTACCGCGGCCGCGGCTACCGCCTGTCGGCCGACGTCGGCCACCAGGACCACCAACTGCGCGGCGCCCGCCCGAGCGTGACCGTGGGCGGCACGCTGCCGATCCTGGCTGCGCCCGACAGCGACAGCAACTACGCCCAGCCCTGGACCTTCTCGGGCGAGCGCGACACCTTCGGCACGCTGCGCGCCGAGGCCGACCTGCCGGGCGGCGCGACCGCCTGGGCGGCGCTGGGCCTGCGCAAAGGGGACGAGTTCAACATCATCTCCTCGCCCACCGTGACCTCCCTGAACGGCACCACCACCATGACGCGCTTCGACAACGTGCGCGAGGACGACGTGCGCACCGGCGAAGTCGGGGTCCGCACCGAGCTGAAGACCGGCACGCTGTCGCACAAGCTGAGCGCCTCGGCCTCGAGCTTCCATGCGGAGTCGAAGAACGCCTATGCGATGAGCGATTTCGCGGGCTTCCCGTCGAACCTCTACCGTCCGGTCGACGTGGCGGCGCCGTCCAGCAGCTTCTTCACCGGCGGAAAAATGAACGATCCGCTGCTGACCCAGAAGTCGATCCTGTCGAGCATCGCCCTCGCGGACACCATCGGCTTCATGGACGAGCGCGTGCTGGTGACGGTCGGTGCGCGCTACCAGAAGATCAAGGATTTCGGCTATGACTACGGCAGCGGCGCCCCGAATGCGGCCTACGAGAAAGGCGAGCTGACGCCGGTGGCCGGCATCGTCTACAAGCCTCTCGAGGGTGTGTCGGTGTATGCCAACTACGCCGAAGCGCTGCAGAAAGGTCCGGTGGCCTTCGGCGCCAACATCATCAACCAGGGCGAGGTGTTCGCACCCTTCGTCTCGCGCCAGAAGGAAGCGGGCGTCAAGTATGACGGCGGCAAACTGGGCATGAGCGCCGCCGTGTTCAGCACCTCGCGTCCGAGCGGCGCGGTGGTCGACAATCGCTTCGGCATCTACGGCGCGCAGCGCAACCGCGGCCTGGAGCTGAACGTGTTCGGCATGCCGGCCCAGGGCCTGCGCCTGCTGGGCGGCCTGACCCTGCTCGACGCCGAACAGGAAGGCAGCGGCAAGAACGTGATCGGTGTGCCGAAGACCCAGCTGAACATGGGCGCCGACTGGAACGTGCCGGGCGTGCAGGGCCTGTCGCTGAACGCGCGCCTGCTGTACACCTCGAAGCAGTATGCCAACGACGCGAACACCCAGCAGCTGCCTTCGTGGACCCGCCTGGACATCGGCGCGAACTACCTGGTTCGCTTCATGGACCGCGACCTGACGCTGCGCGCGCGTGTCGACAATGTCACCGACAGGAACTACTGGGCTTCCGCGGGTGGCTACCCAGGTTTCGGCTACCTGGTGCAGGGCGGCCCGCGCAGCGTGGTGCTGTCGGCGACCGTGGACTTCTGATGAGGACAGCGGCCGCTATTGCGGCGGCCGCACATCCTGCTTGAGGGCCGCCAGCGCGATCTTCTCCACCAGGCCAGGGGCCAGCAATTTCAGGAAGCGCCCCAGCTTGCCCTTGGCCGTCATGACCACTTCCCGCTTGCGCCCGTCCATCCCCGCGATGATCAGGCGGGCGCACTCCTCCACGCTCATGGCGCCCGCTTCGTTCAGCGCACTGCTGCCCATCGGCTCGCCCTGTGCGTTGAAGCCGCGGTAGCGGATCTGCGTCGACACCACGCCCGGATACGCGGTGGTGACGCTGACCCCGTAGCCCTTCATCTCGGCACGCAGCGCCTCGAAAAAGCCCGTCATCGCGAACTTGGTGGCGCTGTAGGCGGTGCGCCCCGGCACGCCGACCAGACCAGCCAGTGAGGACACCGCGACGATTTTCCCCTGCGCGGCCTTAAGCGCCGGCAGCGCGGCCTGGGTGCACCAGACGGCGCCCCAGAGGTTCACGCGCATCAGCTCCTCATACCAACCGAGGTCCTCGACTTCCTCGAACAGCGCATGCGCCGAACGTCCCGCATTGTTGACCAGGACGTCGATGCGGCCAAAGCGCTCGGCGGTGCTGACGATCAGGCGGCGGCACTGGATCTGGACCGACACGTCGGTCGGCACCGTCATGGTCTGCGCACCCAAGGCTGCGCATTCGCCCGCCACCGCTTCCAGCTGGACCGCGTTGCGCGCCGCCAGAACGAGGGCCACGCCGGCGCCCTCCTTCGCCGCCAGCTGGCGCGCCATCTCGGCGCCGATGCCGTCCGAAGCGCCGGTGATCACGACGACACGCGGCTTTCGTGCCCCGGTCATTTTTGCGACTTCACGATCTGCAGTGCGCTGGCGATCACGGAGCTCATGTCGCCCATATTGGCCGGCACGATCAGCGAGTTGTTGGTCTTGGCCAGGTTGCCGAAGGCGTCGACGTAGTGCTCGGCCACGCGCAGGTTGACCGCATCCATGCCGCCCGGCTCGCGGATCGCCGCGCCGACCTGGCGCAGCGCGGCGGCACTCGCATCGGCCAGTGCCACGATGGCGCTCGCTTCGCCCTGGGCGCGGTTGATCGCTGCCTGGCGCTCGCCTTCCGAGCGGGCGATGGAGGCTTCGCGTTCGCCGCTGGCGATGTTGATCTGTTCCTGGCGCCGGCCCTCGGAAGCGGCGATCAGCGCGCGCTTCTCGCGCTCGGCGGTGATCTGGCGCTGCATCGCGTGCAGGATCTCGGCCGGCGGCGTCAGGTCCTTGATCTCGTAGCGCAGCACCTTGACGCCCCAGTTGGCGGCCGATTCGTCGATCGCGTTGACGATGGTGGTGTTGATGTGGTCGCGCTCCTCGAAGGTTTTATCCAGCTCCATCTTGCCGATCACCGAACGCAGCGTGGTCTGGGCCAGCTGGGTGATCGCCTGGATGTAGTTCGAGGAACCGTAGGAGGCGCGCATCGCATCGGTCACCTGGAAGTACAGGATGCCGTCGACCTGCAGCTGGGTATTGTCGCGCGTGATGCAGACCTGGGGCGGGACGTCGAGCGGAATCTCCTTGAGGCTGTGCTTGTAGGCCACGCGGTCGATGAAGGGGACGACGATGCTGAGGCCGGGGCCCAGCACGGCGTGGAACTTGCCGAGCCGTTCGACGACGAGTGCGTGCTGCTGGGGCACGACGTTGATGGTCTTGAAGATGAAAACCAGCGCAATGGCGAAGAACACCAGTGCGACTATGCCAGACGAGAATTCCATGAGCATCCCTTATAAGTATGGTGTCAGCTAGTGGCTGATCTTATGAATTGGAAACGATGAGGCGATTGCCGAGCACTTCGACGATGCGGAAGTCGCCGGCTTCAGGCTGGGCGCCGGGGCCGAGTTCGACGTCCCACAGTGCGCCGCGGTACATCACGCGGGCGCGGCCGTCCTGCCAGGTGTCGACGGCGACGCGCTGGCCGATGTCGAGGTTGACGTTGCGGTCGCGGGTGGCTTCGGCACGCGCGGGCCGGCCGAAGCGACTGCGGTGCAGGATCGCGGTGGCGACCAGGCCCACCACGGCGGCGACCAGGATCTGCGTCGGTCCGCTGGCACCGCTCCAGGCAGCGATCGCGCCGAAGCTGAGGCCGATGGCGATCATCAGGAGGTAGAAGGTGCCGGTGAACAGCTCGGCGATCACGAGGACGCCGGCCGCTACCAGCCAGCTCATCCAGTCAGTCATGGACTTTGTCTCCTTTCGACGGTTCAGAAAAATAAAAAACCCCCGCGGCCTGCGTCAGGCGGCGAGGGTTCAACAATGTCGATGCGCTTGATTATTGTGTGCTTTCTGGCAAAGAGTTATCGATGCCAGTGTAGCAGGTCTATACAGGAATAGAAGCTCCCTGCTTGATCTTATCGCAGGCGCATAGCATTACTTGGAAGCCAGCTTCTGCCAGGTCTCGATCACCGAATCGGGATTCAGCGACATCGATTCGATGCCCTCGCCCACCAGCCATTCGGCGAAGTCCGGGTGATCCGAGGGACCCTGGCCGCAGATGCCGATGTACTTGCCCTGCGCGCGGCAAGCCTTGATCGCCAGCGACAGCATGGCTTTCACGGCCGGGTCGCGCTCGTCGAAGTCCTTGGCCAGCAGCTCCATGCCCGAGTCGCGGTCCAGGCCCAGGGTGAGCTGGGTCAGGTCGTTCGAGCCGATCGAGAAGCCGTCGAAGTACTGCAGGAACTGCTCGGCCAGGATGGCATTGGACGGCACTTCGCACATCATGATGACGCGCAAGCCGTTCTCGCCGCGCTTCAGGCCGTACTTCGCCAGCAGGGCGATGACCTTCTCGGCCTGGCCCAGGGTACGCACGAACGGAATCATCAGCTCGACGTTGGTCAGGCCCATGTCGTCGCGCACGCGCTTCATGGCCAGGCATTCCATCTCGAAGCTTTCTGCGAAATCTTCGGCCAGGTAGCGCGCGGCGCCGCGGAAGCCCAGCATCGGGTTCTCTTCGTCCGGCTCGTAGCGCGAACCGCCGATCAGCTTCTTGTACTCGTTCGACTTGAAGTCGGACAGGCGCACGATCACCGGCTTGGGCCAGAAGGCCGCGGCGATGGTGGCCACGCCCTCGGCCAGCTTGTCGACGTAGAAGGCGCGCGGCGATGCGTGGCCGCGGGCGACCGACTCGACCGCCTTTTTGAGGTCGGTATCGATGTTCGGGTACTCGAGGATGGCCTTCGGGTGCACGCCGATGTTGTTGTTGATGATGAACTCGAGACGCGCCAGGCCGACGCCCTTGTTCGGCACCGACTGGAAGTCGAAGGCCAACTGCGGGTTGCCGACGTTGAGCATGATCTTGGTCGGGATCGGCGGCAGCTCGCCGCGCGAGACTTCGGTGATCTCGGTTTCCAGCAGGCCGTCGTAGATCTTGCCCTCGTCGCCTTCGGCGCAGGAGACGGTAACGAAGGTGCCGTCCTTCAGGGTGTCGGTGGCGTCGCCGCAGCCGACCACCGCCGGCACGCCCAGCTCACGCGCGATGATCGCCGCGTGGCAGGTACGGCCGCCGCGGTTGGTGACGATGGCGGAAGCACGCTTCATCACCGGCTCCCAGTTCGGGTCGGTCATGTCGGCCACCAGCACGTCGCCCGGCTGCACGCGTTCCATTTCGCTCGGGTCGTGGATCACGCGCACCGGACCGGCGCCGATCTTCTGGCCGATCGCACGGCCGGAGGTGAGCACGGTGCCCGAGCCCTTCAGGCTGAAACGCTGCTGCGAATCGGTGGCCTTCTGCTGCGATTTCACGGTTTCCGGGCGCGCCTGCAGGATGTACAGCTTGCCGTCGCGGCCGTCCTTGCCCCACTCGATGTCCATCGGACGGCCGTAGTGATTTTCGATGATGACGGCGTACTTCGCCAGCTCGACCACTTCGGCGTCGGTCAGCGAATAGCGGTTGCGCATCTCGATCGGCACGTCGACGGTGCGCACCGAGCGGCCGGCCTTGGCCTCGCTGGTGAACTCCATCTTGATCAGCTTCGAGCCGATATTGCGGCGGATGACCGGCAGCTTGCCCTGGGCCAGCATCGGCTTGTGGACGTAGAACTCGTCAGGGTTCACGGCGCCCTGCACCACGGTCTCGCCCAGGCCGTAGCTCGAGGTGACGAAGACCACGTCCTTGAAGCCCGATTCGGTATCGATGGTGAACATCACGCCGGCGGCGCCGGTGTCGGAACGCACCATGCGCTGCACGCCGGCCGACAGCGCGACTTCGGCGTGGGTGAAGCCTTTATGGACGCGGTAGGAGATCGCGCGGTCGTTGTACAGCGAGGCGAAGACGTGCTTCATCGCTTCGAGCACGTTGTCGATGCCGACCACGTTCAGGAAGGTCTCCTGCTGGCCCGCGAAGGACGCATCCGGCAGGTCTTCGGCGGTGGCCGAGGAGCGCACCGCGAACGAGACTTCGGTGCTGGAGTCGGCCACCAGGCGCTCGTAATAGGTACGGATTTCCTGTTCCAGGCGCGGCTGGAACGGGGTGTCGACGATCCACTGGCGGATCTCGGCGCCGGCGGCGGCGAGCGAACGCACGTCGTCGATGTCGAGGCCTTCGAGGCGGGTGGCGATGCGCTGGCCCAGGGACGGGCCGCCATCCGCGCTATGGTCGAGGAAGTCGCGGAAGGCATCGGCCGTGGTGGCGAAGCCGCCCGGCACGCGCACGCCGGCGCCGGCCAGCTGGGAGATCATCTCGCCCAGCGACGCGTTCTTGCCGCCGACCGACTCGACGTCAGTCATGCGGAGGTTCTCGAACGAGGCAACGTAGACGCGTGATGCTTGATCAGGCTCCTTCAATGCTGCTACAGACAGGTTAGTCATGGTAAAACACCCTTACTTGATGATAGAAACCTTGTGGCAGATGCTGGGGACGGGGTCTTCTTGTTATTCTGGCCGTCGTGCAGCACAATGCAGATCCGTTGCCCAGCATTCTACCCCGTGACCGCAGAAGCTTGCTGCAAGTTTGTCACGACGACTCAGCACCCGATACCATGACCGCAGAAACAAGCCTTCCCACCACTCCCTCTTCGCGCACCGTCTTTTTCGTATCGGACGGGACCGGCATCACGGCGGAGACCTTCGGTCACGCGGTGCTGAGCCAGTTCGAGATGCGCTTCCGCCAGATCCGCCTGCCTTTCATCGATTCGATCGAGAAGGCCCACGAGGCGGCGCGCCGCATCAACGACAGCTTCACCCGCGACGGTCAACGGCCGATCGTGTTCTCGACCCTGGTCAAGCACGACCTGTCGAGCGTGATCCGGGCCGCCAAGGGCATGCACATGGACCTGTTCCAGACCTTCGTGTCGCCGCTCGAGCAGGAGCTGGGCGTGAAGTCGACCCACACCATCGGACGCATCCACAATGCAGTGGACACCGAGGAGTACAAGAACAGGATCGAAGCGATCAACTTTTCGCTCGCGCATGACGATGGTCAGTCGCACAAGAACCTGGCCGAGGCCGACGTGATCCTGGTGGGCGTGTCGCGCTCGGGGAAGACGCCGACCAGCCTCTACCTGGCGATGCAGTACGGCCTGAAGGCCGCCAACTACCCGCTGATTCCCGACGACTTCGAACGGGGCAAGCTGCCCTCCTCGCTGCCGCCTTTCAAGGCCAAGCTGTTCGGGCTGACGATCACGCCGGAGCGCCTGTCGCAGATCCGGAACGAGCGCCGCGCGGGCAGCAAGTACGCCTCGATCGAGAACTGCCGCTACGAGGTGAACGAGGCCGAAGCGATGATGCGGCGCGAAGGCATCCGCTGGCTGTCCTCGACGACCAAGTCGATCGAAGAGATCGCCACCACCATCCTGCAAGAAATCAAGCCGGACCGCCGCGAATACTGAACACAGGAACAATGTGTCCTGATGTTTACGTGATGCAACAGAAAGCCGGCTAATTCATCAATTTCGATGATTATTTTTCTTTCCTAAAGGATACATACCCGCGCTGCATGTAGAATTCCGCAGTTCACACATCGACTCGGAGTTCCCATGAAAGGCATCGTATTCAACCTGCTCGAAGAAGCTGTCAGCAGCGACTTCGGCGAGGCCACCTGGGACCGCCTGCTCGACGACGCCGGCCTGGATGGCGCCTATACCTCGCTCGGCAGCTACGACGACGCCGAGGTCGTGCGCCTGGTCGAGGTAGCGTCCAGGGCGCTGCAGATTCCGCCACAGGACGTGCTGCGCTGGTTCGGCCGGCGCGCCATGCCCCTGCTGGTGAAGCGCTATCCGCAATTCTTCGGCGGCCACACGACCGGCCGCAGCTTCCTGCTGACCTTGAACAGCCTGATCCACCCGGAGGTGCGCAAGCTCTACCCGGGCGCGACGCCGCCGGTCTTCGATTTCGATACCAGCGACAGCGAAACCCTGGTCATCGGCTACAACTCGGCGCGCCGCCTGTGCGCGCTGGCCGAGGGCTTCATGCAGGGCGCGGCCGAGCATTACCGCGAACAGGCGCAGGTGCGGCAGTCGCAGTGCATGCACGACGGCGCCGACAAGTGCGTGTTCCACGTCCAGTTCAAGCCGTGATCCCTGCCCCGATCGAGGTCTCGCCGGACGCCGAGATCGCCCGCCTGCAGCGCCGTCTCAAGCGCGAGACGGCCGCGCGCCTGGAAGCCGAGGCGATCGCCGAACGCGGCCTGCGCGACCTGTTCCAGCGCCAGCAGGAGATCTCCCTCCTGGAGAGCATCGCCGCGGCGGCCAACGAGGCGGCCAGCGTCGAGGACGCGATGCGCCACGCGCTCGCGGCGGTGTGCCGCTACACCGGCTGGCCGCTCGGCCACCTGCTGCTGGCTGTCCCGGAAGACCGGCTCGACTCGACCACGGTCTGGCACGACGATGGCGCGGGCGCCTTCGACAGCCTGCGCAGCCGCACCGAGAGCATGGCGTTTTCCGCCGAGGTCGGCCTGCCGGGCCGGGTCCTGCGGACCGGGACCCCGGCCTGGGCCAACGTCGGCGCGCCGGATGCCGCCTGCTATCCGCGCATGCCGCTGATGACCCAGCTCGGCCTGTCCTCGCTGTTCGCCTTTCCGGTGATGATCGCCAGCGAAGTGGTGGCCATCCTCGAATTCTTCAGCCGCGAGCTGCAGGAGCCGGACGAATCGATGCTGCGCCTGATGGCCCAGATCGGGACCCAGCTCGGTCGCGTGATCGAGCGGCGCCGCGCCCAGGACCGCCTGGTGCACGATGCCCTGCATGATCCGCTGACGGCGCTCGGCAACCGCAAGCTCTTCCTCGACCGGCTCGGGCACTTCCTGCTGCGCTCCCAACGTCACCCGGACTTCGGGTTCGCGGTGCTGTTCGTCGACCTGGACCGCTTCAAGGCGATCAACGACGGCCTAGGACACCAGGCCGGCGACCAGGTGATCGTGGCCACCGCGCAGCGCCTGACCGCCTGCCTGCGCCAGACCGACATGGTGGCACGCGACAGCAGCGTCGAGCGGGACGTGGTGGTGTCGCGCCTCGGCGGCGACGAGTTCACCATCCTGCTCGACCAGGTCCACGACGCCGCCACCCCGATCCGGGTAGCCGAGCGCCTGCTGCGCGCGCTGGCCGCACCGCTGACGCTCGGGCAGCAGCAGGTGTACGTCACGGCCAGCATCGGCATCGCCATGAGTTCGAGCGGCTATGCCGACGTCCAGGACATCCTGCGCGACGCCGACATCGCGATGTACCACGCCAAGCAGAACGGGCGCGCGCGCTGGATGATGTTCGACCAGACCATGCAGGAAGGCGCGCTGCGCCGCCTGACGCTGGAGGCGGAGCTGCGCCTGGCGCTGCCGGGAGGCCAGCTGTTCATCCAGTACCAGCCGATCGTGTCGCCGAAGGACGGGCTGATACGCGGCTTCGAAGCGCTGCTGCGCTGGCGCCATCCGGTGCTCGGCCTGATCTCGCCGGTCGAGTTCATTCCGGTGGCGGAGGAAATCGGGCTGATCGGCGAGATCGGCGGCTGGGTGCTGCACGAGGCCTGCCGCCAGCTGCATGCCTGGCAGCAGACCAGCGCGGCGCCGCTGAGCATGAGCGTCAACGTGTCGGCGGTCCAGCTCAACGACGGCGAGCTGGTGAACCTGGTCACGCGCGTGCTGCGCGAGACCGGCGTGCCCGGTAACAGCGTCAAGCTGGAACTGACCGAAAGCGCCGTGATGGCCGATCCGGAGCATGCACTGGCCATCTTCAAGCAGCTGAAGGAATTGGGCGTGCGCCTGAGCCTGGACGATTTCGGTACCGGCTACTCCTCGCTGAGCCATCTGCGGCGCCTGCCGATCGACACCCTCAAGATCGACCGCTCCTTCGTCAGCGCGATGGACCTGCACGGCGACAAGCGCCAGATCGCCGAAGTGGTGGTCATGCTGGCGCGTGCGCTGGGCCTGGACGTGGTCGCCGAGGGCGTCGAGACCAAGGCCGAGGTCAATCTTCTGCGCGACATGGGCAGCGACTTCGTCCAAGGCTATTTCTACTACCGCCCCCTCGACCGTGACGCCGTCACCGACATCCTCGCCACCCAGGCAAGCCAGGGGTCAGAGTCGAAATAACGGGAAACTTCCAAACTTTCCCAATAATTCGACGCTGACCCCATTAGAAGAAGTGGCGCCAGTCTTCGAGCCAGGCGGGGAAGGCGGCGGCTTCCATGGGGTTGGCGATGTGGTAGCCCTGGGCATAGGTGCAGCCGAGGTTTTGCAGGAAATCCCAGTCCTGGCGGGTTTCGACGCCGACCGCGACCGACATGCGGTCAAGGCTGTGGGCCAGGCCGAGGCAGGAGCGCAGTACCGTGCCCAGCGGGCGGCGCTTGGAGGCGCCGTCGACGAAGCTGCGGTCGATCTTCAGTTCGCTGAAGGGGATGCGGGCCAACAGCTGCAGGTTGGAGCGGCCGGTGCCGTAGTCGTCGATCGCGAGGCCGAACCCCATCATCCGCAGGCGCACCAGGCGCTCGATGAATTCGGGATCGGTGTTCAGCACCGACGATTCCGGCATCTCGAAGGTCAGGTATTCCGGCAGGATGCGGTGGCGGCCGATGCAGGCGGTGATCTGGCGCACGAAGGCCGGATGGGCCAGGGTCTCGGGAGCCAGGTTGATCGAGATCGGGACCGGGATGCCCTGGTCCTGGAACCAGCGGCAGCGCTCCGCCGACAGTTCGATCATGCTCCAGTCGAGGAAGTCGACACGGTTGTTCTGCTCGAGGGCGTCGATGAAGGCGCCCGGGCCGAGCACGCCGTGCTCGGGGTGGCGCCAGCGGGCGAAGGCTTCCAGGCCCTTCACCTGCCCGGTCGCGAGCTCGATCTTGGGCTGGAAGAAGGGTTCGAACTGGCGCTTCTGGAGGCCGATGCCGATTTCCTGGAAACTGAAGCGCGGCCCAGGCGCTGCCGTGGCCTCGCTGCGCGCCAGCGGCATGTAGTTCTCGAGCAGCGGCTTGAGCTTGGCCGCGGTCACAGGTTTGCTGATCGTGCCCAGCAGGTCGACGCCGAAGGCCTGGGCCAGGGTCTCCACCGAGAACAGCAGCCCGGCCGGCTGGGCCCCGGTGACGACCAGGCGCACGTCCACGCCGAGCGAACCCAGGTTGCGCAGCAGTTCCAGTCCATCCATGCCGGGCAGCGCCAGGTCGACGATCGCGACGTCCACCTTCGGCGTGAAGCCGTGTTCCAGGTGCTGCAGGGCCAGGTGCCCGTCCGGCACGTCGGTCACGCGGCGCGCGCCCAATTGGCCGAGCAGCTCCACCAGCGTCCTGCGCTGGGCGGCGTCGGCTTCCGCCACCAGGAAGTGCAAATGCGCGATGTCCATCTCTACTCCATTCAGTCTGCCGTCAGATTACCCTGAAGGCCGAGGCCGCGTCTATGCCTGGATTTGCCGCAGCTGCTCGAAAAAGCACACCGCGGCGCAGGCGGCCACGTTCAGCGACTCCACCTGGCCCGCATGGGGGACGGCGACGCGGTGGGTCGCCAGCTCCAGCAATTCAGAAGACACCCCCTGCCCTTCGTGGCCCAGCACCCAGGCGACCGGGCGGCGCAGGTCGAGCGCGTACAGGCGCTCGGCGGCGTAGCCGCTGGTGGCCAGCACCGGCACCTGCGCTGCCCGCACCAGCGGCGCCAGCTCGATGTTCTCGAAGATGTCGAGCACGAAGTGGGCGCCCATCGCCGCACGCAGCACCTTGGGCGACCAGCAGAAGGCCGTGCCGGGGCTGCAGTAAACCTGCTTGATGCCGCTGGCCGCCGCGCTGCGCAGGATCGAGCCGACGTTGCCCGGATCCTGGACGCCGTCCAGCAACACGCTGGATTCGACCAGGCCCGGCGCCTTCGAGGGCGTCGGCGATGCGACCACGAACACGATGTGCACGCCATGCTCGACCTGGCTGATGGCGCCGAACAGCGCATCCGGCAGCACGCTCACGTGCGCATGCAGCGCCTCGCAGCGCTTGATGATGGCGGCGACTTCGGTATTCGACAGCGCGCCTTCGGAGACCACGCAGTGTTCGGGCGCGCCGCGCAGTTCGAGCCAGCTCTGGCACAGGTGGACGCCGTCCAGCAGGCTCTGGCCGGCCTTGCGGCGCGCCTGGGAACTGGTGGCAAGCTGCTTGAGCTCTTTATAGAAGGCGTTGTCGCGCGAAGTAATGTGCTTCATGCTGCTGCAAACAAGTCGGGCTGCAGCAGCTCGCGCACCGGGGCGAACGAACGGCGGTGCACCGGCGAGGGGCCATGCAGGCGCAGGCGTTCCAGGTGCAGCGCCGTCGAATACCCCTTGTGCTGGTCGAAGCAGTACTGCGGGTATTGCGCGTGCAGCTGCACCAGCGCGGCGTCGCGCGCGGTCTTGGCCAGGATCGAGGCGGCCGAGATGGCGTGGCACTTGTCGTCGCCTTCGACCACGGCGTGGGCCTTGATCTCCATCGGCGGGCAGCGGTTGCCGTCGATCAGGGCAATGGTCGGTACGGTCTGCAGTGCCTCCACCGCGCGGCGCATCGCCAGCATGGTGGCGTGCAGGATGTTCAGGGTGTCGATCTCTTCGCATGAGCATTCGGCGATCGCCCAGGCCAGCGCGTATTCCTTGATCAGCGGCGCCAGTTCGTCGCGGCGCGCCTCGGTCAGCTTCTTGGAATCGCGCAGCCCCTCGATCGGGCGCTTCGGGTCGAGGATGACCGCGGCGGCGAACACCGGCCCCGCCAGCGGACCGCGGCCGGCTTCGTCCACGCCGCACACGATGTCGACGTCGGTGAAGGGCCGCAGCCGCGGCGGCAGGCCGGGATAAAAATTGACCTTCTTTTTACTCATTTCTTACGTCCTATCACGCGCAGCACCGCGTCCGCGCTCGCCTCCGCGCTGTTGCGCAGCAGGCTGTGGTGCATGTCGGTAAAGCGCCGCGCCAGCGCCTCGCTCCCCGCCGGGTCGTCCAGCTGGCGCTGCACGGCATCCGCCAGCGCCAGCGGCGTCGCCGCATGCTGAAGATACTCCGGAACGACGAATTCGCGCGCCAGGATGTTCGGCAGGCCGATCCACGGCTGGTAGCCCATGTGGCGCATGATCTGCCACGAGGCTTCCATCACCTTGTAGGCGATGGTCATCGGCTTCTTGAACAGCGCCACTTCGAGGGTCGCCGTGCCCGAGGCGACCAGCACCGCATCGGCCGCCGCAATCGCCGCGTGCGACTGGCCGTCGACCAGGCGCACCGGCACGTCCGCCAGCCCGGCCTTGTTCACGATCTCGGTGTAGTAGGCGCGCTGGCGCTCGCCGGCCATGGGCGCGATGAACACCAGGCCGGGATCGCGCTGGGCCAGCAGCCTGGCCGCCGCCACGAAAGGCTCGGCCAGGTACTTCAGCTCGCCCATGCGGCTGCCCGGCATGATCGTGACCACCCGCGCATCGCGGGCAATGCCGAGCGACTCGCGCGCCGCCGCCACGTCGGGCGCCAGCGGGATCATCTCGGCCAGCGGATGGCCGATATAGGTCACCGGCACGCCGGCCGCGCGGTAGATCGCCTCCTCGAAGGGGAAGATCACCAGCATGTGCGAGACGGCGCGCTTGATTTTCTTGATGCGCCCGCCGCGCCAGGCCCAGATCTGGGGGCTGACGAAGTGGACGGTCGGGATGCCCTCGGCGCGCAGCTGCTCTTCCAGCCCGAGGTTGAAGCCCGGATAGTCGGCGCCGATGAAGGCGGCCGGGCGTTCCGCCAGCAGGCGGTCGCGCAGGCGGTTCTGGATGCCCTTGATCTCGCGGTAGCGCGGGATGATCTCGAACAGGCCGCGTACGGTGAGCGTCTCCATCGGGACCTCGCTCACCAGGCCCTGCTCGAGCATGCGCGGTCCGCCGATGCCGTGGAAACGCAGGTTCGGCAGCTGCGGGCGCAGGCCGGCCATGAGGCGGGCGGCGAGCATGTCGCCGGACACCTCGCCAGCGACCATCGCGAGCGAGGTTTCCGGTTGTTGGGTACCGCCTACGGGCATGTCAGCGGACGATGCCACGGGTACTGGCGCCGAGGAATTCGCGCATGGCGCGGATGTCGTCGGCGGCGGCCGCGTTGCCGGCCTCCAGCTCGGCCAAGGCGGCCTTGGCTTCCTCGAGCGTCAGGCCGGAGCGGTACAGCTGCTTGTAGGCGGCGCGGATGCCGTCGATCTGCTCGCGGGTGAAGCCGCGGCGCTTCAGGCCCTCGATGTTGATGCCGCGCTGGCCGGCCGGATTGCCCGAGACCAGCACGAAGGGCGGCACGTCCTGGGTCAGGCTGGTGTACATGCCGATGAAGGCATGGGCGCCGATCTTGCAGAACTGGTGCACGCCGGCGTAGCCCGACAGGATGGCGTGGTCGCCCACGTGCACGTGGCCGGCCAGCTGCGCATTGTTCGAGAAGATCGTGTGGCTGCCGACCTGGCAGTCGTGCGCCAGGTGGACGTAGGCCGAGATCCAGTTGTCGTCGCCCAGGCGGGTAACGCCGAGGTCCTGGGCGGTGCCCAGGTTCATGGTGACGAATTCGCGAATGGTGTTGCCGTCGCCGATCTCGAGACGGGTCGGCTCGCCCTTCCACTTCTTGTCCTGCGGCGCGGCGCCGATCGAGCAGAACTGGAAGAACTTGTTGTCCTTGCCGATCGTCGTGTGGCCTTCGATCACCACGTGCGGACCCACGCTGGTTCCGGCGCCGATGCGCACGTCCGGGCCGATGATCGAATACGGGCCGACCTCGACCGAGCTGTCCAGCTCGGCCTTGGGATCGACGATCGCGCTAGGATGAATCTTGCTCATGTTACTGCCCTGCGTTTTCGTTTGCCCGGATGGTGCACATCAGTTCACCCTCGACCGCGACCTTGCCGTCCACGCTGGCGACAGCCTTGTACTTCCAGATGCCGCGCGAGACGCGCAGGATCTCGACTTCCATCTTGAGCTGGTCGCCCGGCTCGACCGGACGCTTGAAGCGCGCGTTGTCGATGCCGACGAAGTACACCACCGAGTTCTCGTCCGGCTTCACGTTCATGGTCATGAAGGACAGGATCGCGGCGGTCTGGGCCATCGCTTCGATCATCAGCACGCCCGGCATGACCGGCTTGTGCGGGAAGTGGCCGTTGAAGAATTCTTCGTTGACGGTGACGTTCTTGATGGCGGTGATGCGCTTGCCCAGTTCGACGTCCAGCACGCGGTCGACCAGCAGCAGCGGATAGCGGTGCGGCAGGTATTCCTTGATCTGGGTGATATCGAGGGTCTTCGGCGTGTTCTGAGCTTCAGTGGTCATTTTTGTTCTGTAAGTGTTTTGATGGTCTTTTCAAGGGCGCGGATCTTCTCGCGCATCGAGCCCAGGTTGCGCACGATGGCCGCGCTGCGCTCCCACTCGGCGTTCTTGGCCAGCGGGTAGAAGCCGGTGTACTGGCCCGGTTCGAGCACCGAGCGCGACACCATGCTGCCCGAGGAGATATGGACGTTGTCGGCGATTTCCAGGTGGCCCAGCACCATGGCGGCGCCGCCGAAGGTGCAGCCCTTGCCGATCTTCGCGCTGCCGGCCACGCCGACGCAGCCGGCCATGGCGGTGTTCGCGCCGATGTGGCAGTTGTGGCCGATCTGGATCTGGTTGTCGAGCTTGACGCCATCCTCGATGACGGTGTCGGCCAGGGCGCCGCGGTCGATCGTGGTGTTGGCGCCGATGTCGACGTCGTCGCCGATCAGCACGCGGCCGGTCTGCGGGATCTTGATGTACTTGCCGCCTTCGACCGCGAAGCCGAAGCCGTCGCCGCCGATCACCGCGCCCGAATGGACGATGCCGCGCGCGCCGATGACGCAGCGGGCGTGGAAGGTGACGTTGGCGAACAGGTGGCTGCCCTCGCCGATGCGGGCCTCGCGGCCGACGAAGCAGCCATGGTCGATCACCGCGTGGGCGCCGACGACGGCCCCCGCCTCGATGGTCACGTGCGGGCCGACGTGGGCGCTCGGGTCGACGATGGCATCCGGTGCCACCACCGCGCTCGGGTGGATGCCCGGCGCCGGGGGCGTCTCGGCCAGCGCGACGAAGTACTGCGCCGCGCGGGCGAAATAGGCGTAGGGATTGGTGGTGACGATGCGCGCGCCCTCGTAGGTCGCGGCCACGGTCGGGTCATCCAGCGGCGACAGGATCAGCGCGGCGGCCTGGCTTTGCGCCGCCAGGGCACGCAGCTTGCTGTTGCTGAGGAAGCTGATGTGCGAGGGGCCCGCGCTGTCGAGCGGCGCGATGGCCGAGACGCTGATGTCCGGGTCGCCCACCAGCTGTCCGCCGAAGCGCTCGACCAGGTCTTGCAGTCGAATGCCCATATTGGGGTGTCGGGAGTCAGTCAATGTGGTGCTTCTTTGCTCGTGAGGCTGGCGCTTACTTGTCCAGCAGCTTGAGGATCTTGTCGGTGATGTCGATGCGCGGGCTCGACCACGCGGCCTCGGCCAGCACGGCGTCGAGCTTTTCCTGCTCGGCGACCTGCTCGATGATCTTGTAGGCACGCGTGGCGATGGCGGCGCGCTCTTCGTTCTTGCGCTGCATGAGGTCTTCCTGGAACTCGCGCTGCATGCGCTGCACGTCCTTTTCCATGTTCAGCAGTTCGCGCGCGCGGCGGGTGCGCTCGACGTCGTTCAGGCCGGCCGCTTCGTTGTCGAATTTCTCGGACGCCTGCTTGAGCCTGGTGACGGTTTCCTCGACCACCTTCTGGCGCTTCGAGAACTCGGCCTGGATGCGGGCGTCGGCGGTCTTGGCCATTTTCGATTCGCTCATCAGGCGCTCGGTGGCGACGAAACCGATCCGGCCCTGGGCGTGTGCCGTCGCCAGCGGCGCTGCGCACAGCGCGGCCAGCAACAACGTACGGGGCAACGTGGCTATCAGCGTTTTCAACATCAATCTCCGCAAATCGGGTGGGACGCCGGAGCGTCCCAGTTCTGGCCGGTCAGAAGCCGGTACCCATCTGGAACTGGAAGCGTTCCAGCTTATCGCCCGGCAAGGCGTTCAAAGGCTTAGCATAACTCAACTTCAGCGGGCCGACCGGGGAAATCCACGACAGGCCGATACCGGCCGAGTAGCGCATCTGGTCGAGGCGGATCTTGGCTTTCTCCTGGAAGACCTGGCCGCCGTCGATGAAGGTGAACCAGCGCAGGCTGCGGTCGGTGCCGCCGCCCGGGAACGGGAATTGCAGTTCCGCGTTGGCGATGATGCGCTTGGAGCCGCCCACCGCGTCGTAATAGGTCGGGTCGACCACGCCCAGCGAGGAGCTTTCGTAGCCGCGCACCGAACCGATGCCGCCGGCGTAGAAGTTCTTGAAGACCGGGTAGTTGCTGCCGCCGATGCCCTTGCCGTAGTCGAATTCGCCGCGCAGCGCCAGGGTCATCCAGCGCGTGACCGGACGCCACCACTGGTGTTCGTACACCATGCGGTAGTACTTCGAATCGCCCAGTGCGTCGATTTCGAGGTTGGCGCGCTGGTAGCGGCCGCGGGTCGGCGTCACCGCGCTGTCGCGGGTGTCGCGGCCCCATGCCGCCGTCAGCGGGATGGAGTTGGTCTGCGCCTTGCCGATACCGTCGGCCGGACCACCGTTCTGCGCCACGAAGGTCTTGTACAGCTGCGGCGAGGTGATGTCGGTCTCCATCTGGGTGCGTTCCAGGCCGGCACCGAAGTAGACGGTGTCGGCTTCCGAGAACGGCACGCCGAAGGTCATGGTGCCGCCGGTCTGGCGCACGGTGTACAGGCCGAGGTTGACCGCAGGCGGGCGCATGGTGCGCAGGTAGACCTGGAACGAACGCGAGATGCCGTCGTCCGTGAAGTAGGGATTGGTCTGCGAGAACGCGATCGTCTTGTTGTACTTGCTGGTGTTCAGCTCGAGGCCGATGGTATTGCCGCTGCCGGCGAAGTTCGCCTGCGAGATCGAGGCGGTGAAGGTGAACTTCTCCGACTGCGAGAAGGCGCCGCCGATCATGAAGTTACCGGTCGGTTTTTCCTCGACCACCATGTTGACGTCGACCTGGTCGGTCGCGCCCGGCGATTCCGGCGTCTCGACCTTCACTTCCTTGAAGTAGCCGAGGCGGTCGACGCGGTCGCGCGAGAGCTTGACGCGGTTGGCGTCGTACCACGAGCTTTCGAACTGGCGGAACTCGCGGCGGATGACTTCATCGCGGGTCACGGTATTGCCCGAGATGTTCATGTGGCGCACGTAGGCGCGCTTGCCCGGGTCGACGAAGAAGGTGAACTTGGCTTCGCGCTTGTCGCGGTTGATCTCCGGATTGGCGGTGACGTTGGCGAAGGCGTAGCCGAAGGTGCCGAGGCGGTCGGCGATCAGCTTGATGGTGGCTTCCTGGGCTTCGCCCGAATAGGGCTTGCCGGGCTGGAGCAGGATCAGCTTGCTCAGCTCTTCCTCGCGGCCGAACATCTCGCCTTCCAGCTTCACGCCCGAGACGGTGTACTTCTCGCCTTCGGTGATGTTGATGGTCAGGTAGATGTCGCGCTTGTCCGGGGTGATCGAGACCTGGGTCGATTCGACGTTGGCTTCGAGGTAGCCGTTGTTCAGGTACAGGGACTTGATCGACTCGAGGTCGCCGGTCAGCTTCTGCTTGGAGTACTGGTCGGCCTTCGAATACCAGGTGAACCAGCCCGACTTGGACAGCTGCAGGATTTCGCGCAGTTCCTTGTCCGAGAAGGCCTTGTTGCCCACGAAGCTGATCTGGCGGATCTTGGCGATGTCGCCTTCGTCGACGTTGAACATGATCGTCACGCGGTTGCGCTCGATCGGGGTCACGGTGGTGGTGATCTTCACGCCGTACAGGCCGTGCGACAGGTACTGGCGCTTGAGCTCCTGCTCGGCGCGGTCCACGGCCGCCTTGTCGAAGATCTTGGTCTCGCCGACGCCGATTTCACGCAGCGCCTTGACCAGCATGTCTTTCTCGAATTCCTTGGTGCCGGTGAAGTCCACCGAGGAGATCGCCGGGCGTTCCTCGACCAGCACTACCAGCACGCCGTTTTCTTCTTCCAGGCGGATGTCCTTGAAGAAGCCGGTGGCGAACAGCGCCTTGATGGCGGTGGTCGCCTTGGCGTCGTCGAAGGTTTCGCCCACACGCACCGGCAGGTAGCTGAACACGGTGCCCGCTTCCGTACGCTGGATGCCTTCGACCCGGATGTCCTTGACCACGAACGGGTTGACGGCAAGTGCATTGCCGGCGCAAAGCGCCAGCACGGCGGCGCCAATCATGCTGCGACGGATGAACGGCAGGACAAAACGATCTGGTTGTGAATTCATTGGCTGGATTTCTGGTCAGTCATTGGACAACATACATATTCTTTTCCCGGCACGCGGCCCCTGCTTGGGCAACCGCTATAGCAACCGCACCAGGTCATTGAAGACGGCGAGCGCCATCAGCATGAACAGCAGGCCGACTCCGACGCGCTGCGCATATTCTCCGACGCGCGCAGGCAGGGGACGCCCGGTCAAAACTTCCAGCGAATAATACAGTAAATGACCACCATCCAGAACCGGAATTGGTAACAAATTCATTACGCCTAAGCTAATACTAATAAATGCGATGAACTGCAAATAGGTGGCCAGGCCAATGCGCGCGGTCTGTCCCGCATAATCGGCAATCGTGATCGGGCCGGTGACGTTCTTCCACGAAGCCTCCCCCGTGATCATCTTGCCGATCATCTTGAGCGTCATGGTGCTGGTCTCCCAGGTCCGCTCGGCGCCCTTGTCGATCGCCTCGAAGGGGCCGGAGCTGACGGTGACCATCTCGACCGGCTGCGACAGCAGCACCTTGGCCACCCCGCGGCCGCTGGCGGCCTCGCGCTCCGGCGTGACGGTCAGCGATTGCACGCGCCCTGCCCGCTCGACCTCCAGCCGCACGGTGCGCCCGGCCGCCGCACGCATGGTCTCGGTGAAGGCCATGCCATCCTCGACCGCCTTGCCGTCGGCACGCAGCACCAGGTCGCCCGCCTGCAGGCCGGCGCGCTCCCCTGCCCCGCCCGGCAGCACCTTCTCGATGCGGGCACGGGCGCGCCACAGGTCCAGGCCCAGGGCCTTGGCGACGTCGCCTTCGACGTCGAGCCCGGCGATGCGCTCGGCCGGGATCGTCGCGTGATAGCTGCCGCCATCCTGGGCACGCAGTTCGAGACGGGCCTCGCGCTTGTCGACGGTGGCGCCGATGATCTGCCAGCGCAGCTCGGCCCAGGACTGCACCGGGTTGCCGTTCACCGCGACCACGGTGTCGCCGCCGCGTACGCCGGCCAGCTGGGCCGCCGTGCCCTGCGGCGCCGTGCGCAGGCGTGCCGAAGGCTCTTCGACGCCGTGCATGAACAGCGCCGCCATCAGGGCGATGGCGACCAGGAAGTTGGCGAGCGGGCCGGCCGCCACGATGGCGATGCGGCGCCATACGTTCTGGCGGGTGAATTCGCGCGCCAGTTCGGACTCGTCCTTGGGCGCCGTTTCCGGGTCGCGGCTGTCGAGCATCTTGACGTAGCCGCCCAGCGGCAGGGCCGAGATCGCCCATTCGGTCTGGTCCGGGCCGAAGCGGCGCGACCAGACCACGCGGCCCATGCCGATCGAGAAGCGCAGCACCTTCACGCCGCAGGCGCGCGCCACCAGGTAGTGCCCGAGTTCGTGCAGGACGATCAGGGGACCGAGGGCCAGCGCGAAGGCCAGCACGGTATAGAGCAGACTCATGGCTTATCCCCGCAGGCGGGCAATCACGGCTTGCGCCGCCGCGCGGGCGCGCGCATCCTGGGCCAGCACCGCCTCGATCGACGGCGCCGGGCCGTGCGGCACCTGGTCCATCACCTGGGCGATCACGCGGTCGATGTCGCGGAAGCCGATTTCGCGGTCGAGGAAGGATTGCACCGCCACTTCGTTGGCGGCGTTCAGCAGGGCCGGCGCGGTGCCGCCCGCCCTGAGTGCATCGAAAGCGAGCTTGAGGCAGGGGAAGCGCGTGAAGTCCGGTTTGTAGAACTGCAGCGCGGCCATGTCGGTGAGGTCGAGCTGGGGCGCGCCCGATGCGATCCGTTCCGGATAGGCCAGCGCGTGCGCGATCGGGATCCGCATGTCGGGGTTGCCCAGCTGGGCCAGCACCGAGCCGTCGGTGTACGACACCATCGAGTGGATCACGCTTTGCGGGTGGATCACGACTTCGATCAGGCTTGCTTCCGCGCCGAACAGCCAGTGGGCTTCGATCACTTCGAGGCCCTTGTTCATCATGGTGGCCGAGTCGACCGAGATCTTGCGGCCCATGACCCAGTTCGGGTGCTTGCAGGCTTCGTCGGGCGTGACCGCTTCGAGCGTCTCGACGGCGCGGTTCAGGAAGGGGCCGCCGGAGGCCGTGAGCAGGATCTTCGCCACGCCGGCGGCCTGCGGGTCGCGCGTGTAGCCGGAGGGCAGCGACTGGAAGATCGCATTGTGTTCGCTGTCGATCGGCAGCAGGGTCGCGCGGTGCTCGCGCACCGCGTCCATGAACAGCTGGCCGGACATGACCAGGGCTTCCTTGTTGGCCAGAAGGACCTTCTTGCCGGCGCGCGCCGCGGCCAGGGCCGGGGGCAGGCCGGCGGCGCCGACGATGGCGGCCATCACGGTGTCGACTTCCGGACCGGAGGCCGCCTCGCACAGGGCCTGCTCGCCGTGGTCGACCTGGATGTCCAGGCCGACCAGCAATTGCGCCAGGCGCTGGGCTGCGTCGGCCGTGCCGACCACAGCGCGCGCCGGCTTGAAGCGGCGGCAGGCCTCGGCCAGTTCCTCGACGCGGCCGTGGGCCGTCAGGGCATGGACGCGGTAGCGGTCCGGATGGCGTGCGAGAACGTCGAGGGTCGAGGCGCCGATCGAGCCGGTGGCGCCCAGGATGGTGATGCGCTGCATGGTGTGTCCTTTGTGAGGCTGCCCTTTTAGAGCCAGGCGCCGATCAGGGCTGCCAGTGGCAGGACCGGGACGAGTGCGTCCACGCGGTCCAGCACCCCGCCGTGGCCAGGCAGCAGGTTGCTGCTGTCCTTCATGCCGGCGCGGCGCTTGAGCTGGGATTCGAACAGGTCGCCGACCACGCTGGCCGCGACGATGAGGATGAGGATCGGGTACAGCGCAACCCAGCCGAGGCCGGCCTGCACGCGCACCGGGAAGGTGTTCTGCATGGCCTCGCCGCCCAGCACGATACTGAGCGTGGCCAGCACCAGCACGGCGATGCAGCCGCCGACCGCGCCTTCCCACGACTTGTTCGGGGAAATCGAGGGCGCCAGCTTGCGCTTGCCGAAAGCCTTGCCCGAGAAATAGGCGAAGACGTCGGCGGCCCAGACGATGGCCATCACCGACAGCAGGTACAAGGGCGAATGGCGGTACATCTCGACGATGGCGGCGAAGCAGCCGACCACGGCGATCGCATAGATCAGGCTGAGGAAGGTGTTGGCGCTGCTGTTCAGCGGCGGCAACCCGAACCTGAGCGAGGGCAGGAAGCGCAGCACCCAGACCAGCACGCTGATCGCGAACCAGAACACGGGGTTCGGGTTGGGCGAGATGAAGAAGGCGTAGACGAAGGCCGCGGTCCAGAAGGCCGCGATCAGCGCCGCCTTGCCGGTGCCGGGGTTAAACAGGCGAAAGCATTCCCAGACCGCCGCGCCGAAGAAGGCCGAGGCGACCACCGCGAAGGCCGTATAGTTGTTGAAGTACAGGACCGGCAGCAGGACGGCCAGGAGTGCGAGCGCGGTAAGGATCCGGGTTTTCAGCATGTGTCAGTCTTGTACGTCGGTTCTCAGGTCGTGGACTTCTGCGCGACCTGGTCGCCGGTCTGGCCGAAGCGGCGTTCGCGCTGCTGGAAGGAATCGATCGCCTCGTCCAGCGACGCCTTCGAGAAATCCGGCCAGAAGGTCTTGGTGAAGTACAGCTCGGAATACGCCAGTTGCCACAGCAGGAAGTTCGAGATGCGTTCCTCGCCGCCGGTACGGATGAACAGGTCGGGCTCGGGCGCATAGGCCATCGCCAGGTGCGGCGCCAGCATCTCTTCGGTGTATTCCGTCACGCCGGGATTGGCCGCGACCATCTTGCTCGTTGCCTGCATGATATCCCAGCGGCCGCCATAGTTGGCGCACACACTGACCGTCAGGCGCGTGTTGTTGGCGGTACGGCGCTCGGCCGCACTGATCATTTCCTGGAGCTTGGCGTCGAAACGGCTGAGGTCGCCCACGACCTTCAGGCGGATGTTATTGGCATGCATTTTCGCCACTTCGCGCTCGAGCGCGGTGACGAAGAGGCGCATCAGGAGCGAGACTTCCTCGGCCGGACGGCGCCAGTTTTCCGAGGAAAAGGCGAACAGGGTCAGGTATTCGACGCCGCGCTCGATGCAGTGCTCGACGACGCCGCGCACCGCCTCCACGCCTTTGACGTGGCCGGCCACGCGCGGCAGCAGGCGCTTGGTTGCCCAGCGGCCATTGCCATCCATGATGATGGCGATATGGCGCGGGACCTTCAGCGCTTCGGGAATGACAGTGGTCGAACTTTTGAACATCATTGTTTCCAGCAGGGCTGAGGCATCGCAGGATGCACGACAGCCGGTCTTAAAGGGACTCGGACCGGCCGCAGCAATGCCGGGGCCGGTCCGCCTGGGCAGGGCTTGACGCCCTTGGCCCGGTCTTACACGGTCATGATGTCTTTTTCTTTTTCAGCCAGCAGCTTGTCGATCTCGGCAACGAACTTGTCGGTCAGCTTCTGGATTTCGTCGGACGAGCGGCGCTCGTCGTCTTCCGACGCGGTCTTGTCCTTGACCATCTTCTTCACGGCTTCGTTAGCGTCGCGGCGGATGTTGCGCACGGCGATCTTGGCGTCCTCGCCTTCCGATTTGGTCAGCTTGACCATTTCCTTGCGGCGCTCTTCGGTCAGCGGCGGGGTCGGCACGCGGATGGTGTCGCCCTGCGACGAGGGGTTCAGGCCCAGGTCGGAGTCGCGGATCGCCTTTTCGATGGTGCCCGCCATTTTCTTCTCGAAGGGCGCCACGCCGATGGTGCGGGCGTCGATCAGGGTCAGGTTGGCCACCTGCGACAGCGGGACCGGCGAACCGTAGTACTCGACCATCACGGAATCGAGGATGCCTGCGTGGGCGCGGCCGGTACGGACCTTGGCCAGGTTGGCACGCAAGGTCTCGATCGACTTGGTCATGCGGTCCTGGGCATTCTTCTTGACGTCAGCTAGGGACATGCTGCTCTCCTATTCTTGTAAATTGTTCAACTAAATTCAAACGTGTACCAGTGTACCTTCGTCTTCACCCATGATCACGGCTTTCATCGCGCCTGGCTTGGTGATGGAGAAGACCTTGATCGGCAGCTTCTGGTCGCGGCACAGTGCGAAGGCGGTGGCGTCCATCACCTGCAGGTTCTTGGCGATCGCCTCGTCGAAGGTGATCGAATTGTAGCGGGTGGCGGTCGGGTCCTTCTTTGGGTCGGCGGTGTAGACGCCGTCGACCTTGGTCGCCTTCAGGACGATCTCGGCCGAGATCTCGGCGCCGCGCAGCGCGGCGGCGGTATCGGTGGTGAAGAAGGGGTTGCCGGTGCCGGCGGCGAACACGACGACCTTGCCCTCTTCGAGGTACTGCAGGGCCTTCGGGCGCACGTAGGGCTCGACCACCTGCTCGATGCTGATCGCCGACATCACGCGCGCGGTGATGCCCACGTGGCGCATCGAATCGGCCAGGGCCAGGGCGTTCATGACGGTGGCCAGCATGCCCATGTAGTCCGCGGTGGCGCGGTCCATGCCCTGGGCGCCCGGGGCCACGCCGCGGAAGATGTTGCCGCCGCCGATCACGATCGCCACCTGCACGCCCAGCTTCGCCACTTCCGCCACGTCGGCCACCATGCGGTCGATGGTTGCGCGGTTGATGCCGAACTGGTCGTCACCCATCAGCGCTTCGCCAGACAGTTTGAGAAGGACTCGTTGGTAGGCTGGTTTTGTCATGATGAAGCGGCTCCTAATGTTGTGTTTCGAATTCGGGTCTGACCGCTGGTCGGCGGTCTCATCTGCAAGTCCAGATGGTGCGCGGGTGGTGCGGGTGAGCGCTTGTGGCGCGGGTCCGCTGGCAAAATTGGGTTCCCGCCTTCGCGGGAACGACGGTCTTAAGGGCAGAGGACCAGCAAGGCTTCCTCGACACGCTCCTTCAGCACGTCGTACCGGCGTAGGCCGGTACCCAATTTCTGCATGCACACCAACGCACGCAGCACCACCCTGCAAAAACGGGCCTTTCGGCCCGCTTTGTTGATTACTGCTTGTTGGCAGCCATCTGAGCTGCGACTTCTGCTGCGAAGTCGTCCACCTTCTTCTCGATGCCTTCGCCGACGACGTACATCGTGAATGCCTTCACGCTGGCGTTCGAGGCCTTCAGCATCTGCTCGATCGACTGCTTGTCGTTCTTCACGAATGCCTGGTTCAGCAGCGAGACTTCCTTCAGGTACTTCTGCACCGAACCGTCGATACGCTTGGCGACGATCTCGGCCGACTGCGGCTGCTTGCCTTCGGCGACGGCCTTGTCGGCGTCTTCCTGGGCTTTCAGCTGGGCAACCGAACGCTCTTTTTCGATCAAGTCAGCAGGCACTTGCTCTGCCGACAGCGAGACCGGCTTCATGGCAGCGATGTGCATCGCCACGTCCTTGCCGACCTGGTCGTCACCTTCGAACTCGACCATCACGCCGATGCGGGTGCCGTGCAGGTAGGAAGCCAGCTTGGCGGTGGTTTCGAAGCGCTGGAAGCGGCGAACGGTCATATTCTCGCCGATTTTGCCGATCAGTGCCGTACGCACGTCGTCGAAGGTCTTGCCTTCGTGCGGCAGGGCTGCCAGGGCGGCGACATCGGCCGGGTTGTTCTCGGCGACCAGGCGGGCTGCCAGGTTGACCATGGCCAGGAATTCATCGTTCTTGGCGACGAAGTCGGTTTCGCTGTTGACTTCGACCAGGGCGCCGACGTTGCCGGAGATGTAAGCGGCGACCACGCCTTCGGCGGTCACGCGGGCAGCGGCCTTCGATGCCTTGCCGCCCAGCTTGACGCGCAGGATCTCTTCAGCACGTGCCAGATCGCCTTCTGCTTCCGTCAGTGCCTTCTTGCATTCCATCATCGGCGCGTCGGTCTTCGCGCGCAGTTCACCAACCATCGCTGCGGTAATTGCTGCCATGTCGTTTCTCCTAAATGTTGATCCAGAGAGTGCCTGTCGCGGGGACAGGGCACGATATCTTATTGCTAAATCTTGTGCTTAAAAAAAGGGGGGCTCGTGGTACGGCGCCCCCTCTTCTATTCGGGCAGGCTGGCGCCTGCCGCGAAATTATGCCTGCTCGGAAACTTCGACGAAGTCGTCGGCGCCGGCGGCCTTGACCATCTCGACGACGTCGTTGGTGGCGTTGGCGCGGCCTTCCAGGATCGCATCGGCGACGCCGCGTGCGTACAGGGTGATCGCCTTCGACGAGTCGTCGTTACCCGGGATCACGTGGGTGACGCCTTCTGGCGAGTGGTTGGTATCGACCACGCCGATGACCGGGATGCCCAGCTTGCCGGCTTCGGTGATGGCGCCCTTGTGGTAGCCGACGTCGACGACGAAGATCGCGTCAGGCACGCCGCCCAGGTCCTTGATGCCGCCGATCGACTTCTGCAGCTTGACCATTTCGCGCTGGAACATCAGCGCTTCTTTCTTCGACAGCTTCTCGACTTCGCCCGATTCGATCAGGGCTTCCATGTCCTTCAGGCGCTTGATCGAGGTCTTGATGGTCTTGAAGTTGGTCAGCATGCCGCCCAGCCAGCGCTGGTCGACGTAAGGCACGCCAGCGCGCTGGGCTTCAGCGGCGATGATGTCGCGCGCCTGGCGCTTGGTGCCGACCATCAGGATGGTGCCGCGGTTGGCCGAGATCTGCTTGATGGTCTTCATCGCATCCTGGTACATCGCCATGGTCTTTTCCAGGTTGATGATGTGGATCTTGTTGCGATGACCGAAGATGAACGGTGCCATTTTCGGGTTCCAGAAACGGGTCTGGTGGCCAAAGTGGATACCGGCTTCCAGCATTTCACGCATAGTAACGGACATGTAATTCTCCAGGGTTGGGTCTTGAACGTGGCCAGTCACCTGTTCGGCACCCTTTGGCGGCCACGTTCGCGATTTCTATAAAAAAGATGGTTTTTACAACATTGCTCGATGCGAATACGAGCAACCCGAGATTCTATCCGGATTTCACATTGTTTTCAAGGGGTTCACCATCCCTTATAATGATGCAATACCGCCCGGCATCCGGGCCAACCATTATTCGCAGGATCAGAATTCTATGGCCTCCACCCCCAAGACCCCGGAAGAAATCGAAGGCATGCGCATCGCCTGCCGGCTCGGCTCGGAAGTGCTCGACTACATCACGCCCTTCGTCAAGCCGGGCGTCACCACCGGGGAGCTCGACCGCCTGGCCAAGGACTACATGATCAACGTGCAGGGCACCGTCCCGGCCACGCTGAACTACGCGCCGCCGGGCTACCCGCCCTTCCCCGGCTCGATCTGCGCCTCGGTCAACGACGTGATCTGCCACGGCATCCCGGGCGACCGCGTGCTCAAGAGTGGCGACGCGCTGAACATCGACATCACCCCGATCACCAAGGAAGGCTTCCACGGCGACAACAGCCGCATGTTCCTGGTCGGCGAGCCCACGATCCTGGCCAAGCGCCTGTCGGAAGTCACCTTCGAATGCATGTGGCTGGGCATCGCCAAGGTCAAGCCGGGCAACCGCCTGGGCGACATCGGCCACGCGATCCAGCAGCATGCCGAAAAGCACGGCTACAGCGTGGTGCGCGAATTCTGCGGCCACGGCGTGGGCCGCGTGTTCCACGAAGAGCCGCAGGTGCTGCACTACGGCCGCCCGGGTACCGGCGAAGAGCTCGTGCCCGGCATGATCTTCACCATCGAGCCGATGATCAACGCCGGCCGCCGCGAGATCCGCGAGATGCCGGACGGCTGGACCATCAAGACCAAGGACCGCAGCCTGTCGGCCCAGTGGGAACACACGGTGCTGGTCACGGAAACCGGCGTCGAAGTGCTGACCATGTCGGCCGGCAGTCCGCCACCGCCAGCCATCGTGCTGCCGCTGCTGAACCAGGGCGCCGCGGTGCCGGCGTAAGGACGACGACATGGGCCAGCCCGCGCTCCTCGACAGCTCGCGCAGCGAGCTCCGCCAACGGCTCAAGACCGAGCGCCAGGCCCTGATCGACGCCTTCCACCAGGACGGCAAGCCGGAGAAGCTGCTGCGCGGCCTGCGCACCTGCGTCGACGGCATCCTGACCGATGCCTGGAACGCCGCCGGCCTGCCGGCCCACACCGCGCTGGTGGGCGTGGGCGGCTACGGCCGCGGCGAACTCTTCCCCTATTCCGACGTCGACCTGCTGGTCCTGCTCGGCCAGCCGGCCGACGCCCTCACCCAGGCCAAGCTGGAAACCCTGGTCCAGCTATTCTGGGACCTGGGCCTGGAGATCGGCCACAGCATCCGCACCGTCGACGAATGCCTGGTCGAGTCGCGCGCCGACATCACGGTCCAGACCAGCCTGCTGGAGGCACGCCTGGTGACGGGCGACGGCGCCCTGTTCGACGAGCTGCGCCGGCGCTACCGCGCCGCCCTCGATCCGCAAGCCTTCTTCCAGGCCAAGACCGCCGAGATGCGGCTGCGCCACGCCAAGTACGAATACACGGCCTTCGCCCTCGAACCCAACGTCAAGGAAAGCCCGGGCGCGCTGCGCGACCTGCAGGTGATCATGTGGGTGGCCAAGGCGGCCGGCCTGGCCGAATCCTGGAGCCAGATGGCGCGCGCCAAGCTGATCACCCGCGCCGAGGCGCGCCAGCTGATGGAGAAGGAGTACGCCTTCAAGGACATCCGCGTGCGCCTGCACCTGCAGACCAAACGGCGCGAAGACCGCCTGGTGTTCGACGTCCAGACCGCGATCGCCAAGACCTTCGGGCTCGAGAACGCCGATGGCCGGCGCGCCAGCGAATTCCTGATGCAGCGCTACTACTGGGCGGCCAAGGTGGTCACCCAGATGAACACCATCATGCTGCAGAATATCGAGGCCCAGCTGTTCCCGCGCCCGGCGGCGAAGGTGGCGATCGGCGGCGATTTCAACGCCCACTTCAACGAGGTCAACGGCTTCATCGACATCGCCCACGACGATACCTTCGAACGCTTCCCCTCGACCGTGCTCGGGATCTTCGTGGCCATGACCGAGCGGCCCGACATCAAGGGCATGACGGCACGCACCATGCGCGCCCTGTGGCATGCGCGGAACCTCATCGACGAAGCCTACCGCGCCAACCCGGCCAACAAGGCCCTGTTCCTGCGCATCCTGAAGGCGCCCAGCGGCCTGCTGCATGCGCTGCGCCGGATGAACGACATGGGCGTGCTGGGACGCTACCTGCCGGCCTTCCGCGGCATCACCGGCCAGATGCAGCACGACCTGTTCCACGTCTACACGGTGGACCAGCACATCATGATGGTAGTGCGCAACCTGCGCCGCTTCACGATGCCGGAGCACGCCCACGAATACCCCTTCTGCAGCCAGCTGATCGCCAATTTCCGCGACCGCTGGCTGCTGTATGTCGCGGCCCTGTTCCACGACATCGCCAAGGGCCGCGGCGGCGACCATTCCGAACTCGGGATGGCGGATGCCGAAGACTTCTGCCGCGGCCACGGGCTGTCCGACGAAGACACGGAGCTGGTGGTGTTCCTGGTCCAGCAGCACCTGAGCATGTCGACCGTGGCGCAGAAGCAGGATCTGTCGGACCCGGACGTCATTGCGGCCTTTGCGGCCACGGTCAAGGACGAGCGTCACCTGACGGCGCTCTACCTGCTCACCGTGGCCGATATCCGCGGCACCAGCCCCAAGGTCTGGAACGCCTGGAAGGCCAAGCTGCTGGAAGACCTGTACAAGATCACGCTGCGGGTGCTGGGCGGCGAGCCCCACAGCGCCGACCGCGAGCTGCGCGCGCGCCAGAAGGAAGCGCTGGCCACCTTGCGCCTCTACGGCCTGGGCGCGGACGCCCACGAAGCCCTGTGGAAGCAGCTCGACGTGGTCTACTTCCTGCGCCACGATGCTTCCGACATCGCCTGGCAGACCCGTGCCCTGCACGACAAGGTCGACAGCGGCAAGCCGGTGGTCAAGGCGCGCCTGGCGCCGATCGGCGAAGGCCTGCAGGTGGCGGTCTACCTCCAGGACCAGCCCGACCTGTTCGCGCGCATCTGCAGCTACTTCGACCGCAAGAACTTCAGCATCCTCGACGCCAAGATCCACACCACGCGCCACGGCTACGCACTCGACTCCTTCCTCGTCACCGACGAGAACTTCGCCGGCAGCTACCGCGACATCATCAGCCTGATCGAGCACGAGCTGTGCGCCCTGCTCCTCGAGCAGGAAGCCCTGCCGCCGCCCACGCGCGGGCGCCTGTCACGCCTGTCGCGCACCTTCCCGGTGACCCCGAGCGTCGACCTGCGGCCGGACGAACGCGGCCAGTTCCACGTGCTGTCGGTGGCCGCCAACGACCGGCCCGGCCTGCTGTATGCGATCGCCAGCGTGCTGACGCGCTACCGCATCAACCTGCACACCGCCAAGGTCATGACCCTGGGCGAGCGCGTCGAGGACGTGTTCCTGATCGACGGCGCCGCACTGAACAACCCACGCAGCCAGGTGCAGCTCGAGACCGACCTGCTGGACGCCCTCAAGATTTAACCTCTTTTTTTTGCATTCCTGATGACCGAACCTGTCCGCCTCTCCAAACGTATGTCCGAACTCGGCCTGTCCTCGCGCCGCGAAGCCGATGACTGGATCGCCAAAGGATGGGTGCGCGTCGACGGCAAGGTCGTCTCGGAGCTGGGCAGCAAGGTGCTGCCGCACCAGAAGATCACGGTCGAGCGCCAGGCCGCCGCAGAGCAGTCCAAGCGCGTGACGGTCCTGATCAACAAACCGGTGGGCTACGTCAGCGGCCAGGCCGAGGATGGCTACAAGCCGGCCGTCGTGCTGATCAAGCCGGAGAACCGCTGGCCGGACGATCCCTCGCCCGAGCAGTTCCACCCGACCCAGCTGCGCAGCCTGGTACCGGCCGGCCGCCTCGACATCGATTCCGTGGGCCTCTTGGTGCTGACCCAGGACGGCCGCATCGCCAAGCAGCTGATCGGCGAGAACACGTCGATCGAGAAGGAATACCTGGTGCGGGTGGAGTACACCAAGCCGGGCACGCTGCCGGACACGGAGCTCAGGAAGCTCAACCACGGCCTGTGGATGGACGGCAAGCCCCTGCTGCCGGCCAAGGTGCGCTGGCAGAACGAGGACCAGCTCAGCTTCACGCTGAAGGAAGGCCGCAAGCGCCAGATCCGCCGCATGTGCGACATGGTGGGACTGAAGGTGCTCGGCCTGAAGCGCGTGCGCATCGGCAAGGTCAAGCTGGGCGACCTGCCGCCGGGCCAGTGGCGCTACCTGCGGCCCGACGAGCAGTTTTAAGCGGCCGTCGTAGGGTGGACGGCTTCGCCGTCCGCGCGTTCAAATCGCGATCGAAAACCACGCGCCCGATCACTTATCGTTCAGTTGAACGCGCGGACGTTTGTAATTCCGGGCATCGCCCGAAATTACCCCGTCCACCCTACGGATCGTCCCATCGTCCGTGCACGGTCCACGCGTCAGCCGAACAGCGCCTCGATGCCCTCGCGATAGCGGCGGCTGCCCTGCACTTCGCTGTCGTCGGCGAGCACGACGACGAAATCGCCGCTGAACTGCGGCTGTAGCTCACGGATGTGGCGCGCGTTGACGATGCAGGAGCGTGAGACCCGCACGAAGCCGTCCGGGTCCAGCCGCGCTTCCAGGCGGCTCAAGGTTTCGCGCAGCAGGTGCATGCGCTCGCGCGTGTGCACCTCGATGTAGTTGCCGGTGGCCTCGAAGCGCATGACGTCCTCGACGTCGACCAGGATCACGCGGCCGGCCTTCTTGATCGGAAGGCGGCGCACATGGCGCCGCGCAGGGCCGCTGCCGAGCTCGCCGAGCACCGCCGCGACGCGCGCCGCCAGGCCGTCCGGCCTGGCGGACAACTTCGCCCTCGCCCGCGCCACGGCCGTCCGGATCCGCTCCGGCTCGACCGGCTTGAGCAGGTAGTCGAGCGCATGGATCTCGAAGGCGCGTACCGCATACTGGTCGTAGGCGGTGACGAAGATGGTGGCCGGCATGCAGTCGGGACCGACGGCCGCCACGACGTCGAAACCATCGGCTTCCGGCATCGAGATGTCGAGGAAGACCAGGTCGGGCTGCAGCGCCGCGATGGCGTCGATCGCCGCCTTGCCGTCGCCGCATTCGCCGACCACCTCGATGTCGGGTTCGAGGGCCAGATACTGGCGGATGCCGCGCCGCGCCAGTACCTCGTCGTCGACGATCAGGGTACGGATGCGCATGGGCCCTCCTGTAGCGGGATCGCCAGTGAAACCGCGGTGCCGCCGCCGGGATGCTCGCCGATGTCGAAGGCATGGCCCGCGCCGAACATCTGCTGCAGGCGTGTGCGCGTGTTGGACAGTCCGATGCCCCACTGTATCTGCCCGCCCAGGCCGGCGCCGTTGTCCGTCACCGCCAGGCGCAGCATGCCGCCTTCGGCGCGCGCGCTGATGACGATGCGGCCGGGCCGCGCGCGGCGCGCCACGCCGTGACGGATGGCGTTCTCCACCAGCGGCTGTAGCACCAGGCTCGGCACGCGCGCCTCCATCAGGTCCGGCGCGGCGTCGACGTGGTAGCTCAGGCGGTCGGCGAAACGGATCTGCTCGATCTCCAGGTAGGCGGCGATGAAGTCGAGCTCCTCGCGCAGGGTGACTTCGCGGCTGTCGTCCTTGTCCAGCACCTTGCGCAGCAGCCCGCACAGCAAGCGCAGCATGTGCCGGGCCGCCGCCGGGTCGTCGCCGATCAGCACGTCGATCGAATTGAGCGTGTTGAACAGGAAGTGCGGCTGCAGCTGCGACTTCAGCGCCAGCAGCCGCGCTTCGGCGAGCTGCGCCTCCAGTGCCAGGTGGCGCCGCTCCCGCTCATGGACAGCTTGCTGCAGGCGCAGGAACTGGACCGCAATGGTCAGCACCCAGTACACCGAGAGGCTGGGCAGGAAGGCCGTCGCCAGCAGGCGCGCGTAGGTCGCGCTCCAGTCGGTGCTGAAGCCGGGCGCGCCGACCAGCGGCGCGGCGAAGGCATACACCGCCATCTGGAACAGGGTCGCGGCGACGCTGCCCGCCGCATGCACGGCCAGTGGGCGCCAGAACGCGCGCCGCTCGAAGGGCAGGCGTGCGGCCAGCCGCAGGATGGGAAGTGTCAGCAGCGCCCACGCGCCCGCCCATACCGACCAGGCGGCGAAGGCGCCTCCCCAGGGGATCGGCTGGCCGCGCACCGCGGAGGCGACATGGGACTGGGTGGCGAACACGGCGGCGCACAAGGCCCAGCCCACCAGTGTCCAGAGGACGGGGCGGCGGCCGATGGCGAGCTGGCTGAGGGACACGATGGCACCATGAAGGAATGGACTGAGCAGGCGCATGTTACACCGGGCGCGGCCGCGCGTCCCCTTTTGCCCTCACTGGCCGGCCGCTTGCACGCGGGGTACCGATGCCCGGGGAGGCAAGAGGCCAAGCTGCCGCATGATGCCGATGGTGTCGCCCGTCGCCCACTCCTCGGCGATCTTGCCGTCCACGAAGCGGAAGGTGGCCTGGCCGGTCGCCTTGACCGACTTGCCGGTGGCCGGTATGCCGTTGCCGCTGCCGGTATTCGTGCCGGTTGCGGTCCAGCGCACGGCGACCAGGTCTTTCTCGGCGAGGATCAGGTCGATGTTCATCTTGAGATCGGGGAAGGCCTGGCGCCAGCCCTTGGCCTCGGCCAGGCCGCCTTCGCGCGTGAACCTGCCATTGCCGGCGTGGCCGATGAAGTCATGGGTGTAGGGCACGGTGAAGATGCCCTGGTTCAGGCCCTCATCGTAGACGCGGCGGGCGAGGGATTTGTTCAGCTCCTCCTGGGGGCCGGCCAGCGCGGCATCGGTAGCGAGGAAGCCGAGGACGAGCGCGGCGATGCGCAGGGTGGACAGGATCTGGTGGTGCATGGTGGTGGTCTCCGTTGTCAGGGGCGCGACGTGCACCCGAGACGCCATCCTGGGGCTGCGGAGCTGCCACGCCGGCGGATGTGTGACGAGCGGACAGGGAACGGTGACGAGCGGCGGAGAATCCGGGACGGCAGGCGCCCGGGCTGTGCGATACCGAAACGGCAATCATTGGCGCGACATATTTCATCGGTCGCGCGCAGCGTATGTACCTATGCTGGCGGAGCAGTATCCAACAACAAACTGGAGACAAGATGATGAAAACACTGCTGGCGCTCTGCTGCCTGGCGCTGGGTATCGCCCTGGGGCCCAAGGCCCAGGCCATCGAACTGGCAGGCCTCAAGAACGCGCACGACCCGGGCACGATCACCAAGGACGGCGACACCTATTTCAACTTCACCACCGGCACCGGGATCTGGTATTCCACCTCGAAGGACCTGCTGACCTGGACCGGCGGTCCGGGCCCGGTCTTCACCACCTACCCGGCCTGGATCAAGAACAAGATCCCGAACTTCGCCGGTTCGTTCTGGGCGCCGGATGTCATCCAGATGAACGGGCAGTACTACCTGTACTACTCGGTATCGACCTTCGGCACCTCGTCCTCGGCCATCGGGGTGGCGCGCTCGCCCTCGCTGAAGAACCCCGTGTGGACCGACCTCGGGATCGTGGTCGAGTCCTTCGGCGGCGCGAGCGAGATCAATGCGATCGATCCGGCGCTGTTCCGCGACCATGACGGCAAGGTGTACATGTCCTGGGGCTCCTTCTTCGGCGGCATCGGGCTGGCGGAGATCAACCAGTCGACCGGCAAGCTGGCCGGCAGCGTCAGCACGATTCTCGGCGGTGGCCACCAGGACATCGAGGCGCCTTACATCACCCGCAACGGCAACGATTACTATTTGTTCGTCAACCGCGGCAGCTGCTGCAAGGGCAGCGACAGCACGTATTACGTCGAGGTGCAGCGCGCGACCAATATCCGCGGCCCCTACTCGGGCACCCGCACCGTGCTGCCGGTCACGGACGGGAAATACCGCGGCCCCGGCCACATCGGCCTGCTGAAGCAGGACGGCTGCAACTTCGTCTCCACCCACTACTACGACCTGCAGGACAAGGGCAACGCCAAGCTCGATATCCTGCGCATGAGCTACAGCGGCGGCTGGCCGGTCCTGAGCCGCAATTTCACGAACTTCGCGGGCTGCGGCGGCATCAGCGACGGCGTCTACAGCTTCCGTTCGCGCCACAGCGGCAAGGCGCTGACGGTGGCGAATGCGTCCACGGCGGATGGCGCCATGGTCCAGCAGTTCACCGATACCAATGCCCGCCACCAGCAATGGCACGTGATCGGGCAAGGCGACGGCTACTACAGCATCATCAATGCCAACAGCCTGCGCAGCCTGGACAACTACGGCAATTCGACCACCGCAGGAACGAATATCGCGCAATGGGGCTACTGGGCCGGCAGCGGCCAGCGCTGGCGTTTCGCCAGCCCGGCCGCCGGGTATTACACGGTGGCGAACCAGCTGAGCGGCATGGTGCTCGACGTGAATGCCCGCAGCACGGCGGACGGTGCGCAAATCATTCAGTATCCCGTCAATAATGCCGCCAACCAGCAATGGTCGCTGATCCGCCGGTAGGTTTTAATCGCGCCGGCGGTCGGACAAGAATTGCCGGGCGCGCGGATGCTGGGGATTCGTGAAAAAGTCCTCGGGCGTGGCACGCTCGAGGATCCGTCCTTCGCTCATGAACAGGATGCGGTCCGCGACTTCGCGTGCGAAGCCCATCTCGTGGGTCACGCAGACCATGGTCATGCCCTGCCCCGCCAGCGAACGCATGACGCCCAGCACTTCGCCCACCATTTCCGGATCGAGGGCGCTGGTCGGCTCGTCGAACAGCATCACGGGCGGGCGCATGGCCAGTGCGCGCGCGATCGCCACGCGCTGCTGCTGGCCGCCCGAAAGCGCGTTCGGATAGGCATCGCGCTTGTGGGCCAGGCCCACCTGTTCCAGCAGCTGCATGGCATAGTCCCTTGCTTCCTTCGCCGTGGCGCGCTTCAGGTTGACGGGCGCCAGGGTGCAGTTCTCGAGCACCGTCAGGTGCGGGAACAGGTTGAAGTGCTGGAACACGAAGCCGATCCCGGCGCGCAGGGCATTGACGTCCGTACCCGTGGCATGGATGTCGCGGCCGTCGACGCTGATGCTGCCGCCGTCGATTTCTTCCAGCCGGTTGAGGGTGCGGATCAGGGTCGATTTGCCGGAACCCGAGGGGCCGCACACGACCACGACCTCGTTCTTTTCCACCCGTTCGCTGACGTCGACCAGGGCGTGGTAATCACCGTACCACTTGTTGACTTTATCGAGAACGATCATCGTTCACACTTCCTTTTTTACAGTGCCTGCAAGGCGGCGCTCGAGCAGGAAGGCGAGGCGGGACAGGCCGAAACAGAGGATGAAATAGCTCAGGGCCAGGATCAGGTAGACCTCGACCGCCTGCGTGAACACCAGGGTGTTCACCTGGGTCGCGATGAACGAGACTTCCGACAGGCCGATGATGTAGCCGAGCGAGGTCGCCTTGATGGTCGAGACCAGCTGGCTGACGATCGAGGGCAGGCCCTTGCGCAGGGTCTGCGGCAGCACCACTAGGCGCAGGGCCTGCGGATAGGACAGCCCCAGCGAGCGCGCGCTTTCCAGCTGCCCCTTCGGCAGCGCGCGGATGCCGGCGGCCACGATCTCGGCCAGGTAGATGCCGTCGAACAGCACCAGCACCATCAGCATGGTGGTCGCCTGCCCGGTCTTGACGCCGGTGACCGCCGGCAGGAAGAAGTAGACCCAGAACACCACCAGCAGCAGCGGCACCGCGCGCACCAGCTGCACCAGCGCGGCGGTCGGCCAGCGGATGGCGCGCCGGCTGCTGACGCGGGCCACGCCCAGCAGCAGGCCGAGCGGCATCGCCAGCAGCAGCGCCCCTAGGGACAGCAGCACGGTGAGCGCCAGGCCGCCGAGCGGGCCTTCCGGATATTGGCCGACCAGGAAGTACAGCCAGTAGGTATCGATCAGTTCAATCATGCCGGGCGGACCGGATAGCGCCGCTGGAACAGGTAAGCGGCAAGGGAAATCAGGAGCGACACGCTCAGGTAGGCCAGCGTCGCAAAGGTAAAGGCTTCGAGGCTGCGGAAGCTTGCCGTCTCCACGCGCGCGGCCTGGTACATCAGTTCGGCGGCGCCGATGACGGTGGCCACGCTGGTGTCCTTCCACAGGTTGACGGTCTGCGACAGCAGCGGCGGAGTGGCCGCGCGGAAGGCTTGCGGCAGCAGCACCAGGCGCAGGCTGGCGAAGCGTCCGAGGCCGAGCGAACGCGCGGCTTCGAGCTGGCCGGGAGGCACGGCGCGGATGCCGCTGCGGATGTCTTCCGCCATGTGGACGCCGCTGTACAGCGCCAGCGCGATCACGGCGCACACGGCTTCCGGATTGTGCGCGTACAGGAAGTCGCGCGCGCCTTCCGGCAGCAGTTCCGGGAAGGCGAAGTACCAGAACAGCAGGTGGGCCAGCAGCGGCACGTTGCGGATGCCTTCGACGATGGTCGCGCCGAGCCCGCGCAGCGGCGCGAAGTGTGAGGTGCGCATGACGGCGACCAGCGCGCCGAACGGCAGGGCGAAGACGAAGCTGGCGGCGGTCAGCTGGAGCGAGAGGATGAGTCCCTGCACCAGCCAGTCATGGTACTGGCCGGATTGCAGGATGCCGGGATCGAAGAACTGCAAGGGTGGTGCTCTGCTCTGGGGTCAGATCTTGTCGGTGCTGATCTTGAACTGGCGCTTGGCGATGTTGGCGCGGGTGCCCGGGCCATACCATTTGTTGAACAGCTTCTCGGCCTCGCCGCTCGCTTCCAGGCCGCGCAGGGTCTCGTCGACCACGGCCTTCAGGTTCTTCTCGCCCTTGCGCAGGCCGAGCGCGATCGACTCGATGCCGATGCTGGTCGGAAGGATGGTGAAGCCCTTGGCGGCCGGGCCCAGCTTGCCATAGTCGGCCAACAGCGAGGACTCGTCGTTCACGTAGGCGATGCCCTTGCCCTGGCGCAGGGCCTGGAAGGCTTGCTGGGTGTTCTCGAAGGTGACTACCTCGGCGCTCGGCACGGCCTTGCGGATATTGGATTCCTGGGTGCCGCCGCGCACCGTGACCACCTTCTTGCCGGCCAGCTGGGGCAGCGCACTGACGCCGCTGTTGGCGCGCACCATGACTTTCGAGCCGGTGACGAAGTGGGTCAGCGCGAAGTCGACCTGCGATTCGCGTTCCTTGTTGTGGGTGAGCGTGGCGGCCAGCACGTCGACGTGGCCCTGCTGCAGCTCGGGAATGCGGGCCGACACCGACATCTGCTTGAACACTGGCTTGACGCCGATCTTCTTCGCCACCGCGGTGGCGATGTCGATCTCGTAGCCCACCAGCTGGCGGGTCTTGGGGTCGATGAAGCTGTTCGGTTCGTCGGTGCCCAGTACGCCGAACACGATCTCGCCCTTCTTCTTGATGTCCGCGAGCTGGTCGGCCTGCGCGGCGGTGGCGACGAAGTTGGCGGACAGGGCGAGCGCGCCAATGAGGATGTGACGGCGAGTGAACATGTGTTTCTCCAGACAGCAAAAAATTCGATCACAGCAGTATAAGGCATGATCTTGCATGGCCGAACGATCAATTAGCCATAAGAAAATGCGCGTTTGGCTATAAGCACCGAGTAATGTTCATTCAACAAGGTTCAGCAAACCGCAGTGCCGCCTTCGCATGCTAAAGTAGCAATCAGCTCACAGATACGCGGAGGCAGGATGCTGGTCGTCACCTACAACGTCAATGGAATCGGCGCCCGCCTGGGCGCCCTGCTCGAGTACCTCGAAGAACGCAAGCCCGATGTCGTCTGCCTGCAGGAGCTGAAGGCGCCGCAGGAAAAATTTCCGGAGGCGGCGATCCGCGAGGCCGGCTACCACGCGATCTGGCATGGCCAGAAGAGCTGGAACGGCGTCGCCATCCTGACCCGCGACGGTCCGGCCCAGGAATTGCAGCGCGGCCTGCCGGGCGATCCGACGGATGAACAGAGCCGCTACATCGAGGCCGTCTACCAGGGCATCGTCGTGTGCGGCCTCTACCTGCCCAACGGGAATCCGGCGCCGGGGCCCAAGTTCGACTACAAGCTGGCCTGGTTCGAGCGCCTGATTACGCGCGGCGCCGAGCTCCTGGAAGCCAAGGTGCCGGTGGTCATGTGCGGCGACTTCAACGTGATCCCGACCGACCTCGATGTCTACAAGCCGGAGCGCTGGCTGACCGATGCCCTGTTCCGGCCCGAGTCGCGCGAGGCCTTCCAGCGCCTGATGTCGCAGGGCTGGACCGATGCGCTGCGCAGCATGTACCCGGACCAGGTGGTCTACACCTTCTGGGACTACTTCCGCAATGCCTTCGGGCGCGACGCCGGGATCCGCATCGACCACCTGCTGCTCAGCCCCGCCCTGGCGCCCGCACTGCGCGCCGCCGGCGTCGACCGCTTCCAGCGCGCCAAGGAAAAGCCGAGCGACCACGCGCCCACCTGGGTCGAGCTCGACATGGGTGCGGTGCGCTAAGATACTGGTCTATGCTCACACCCGAACAGTTCTTTGGTTTTCTCACCGCCGCGATCCTGATCACCCTCTCGCCCGGCCCAGACAACATGATGGTGCTGGGCGCCGGCATCGCCAAGGGCCGGGCGCGCGGCATCGCCTTCGGCCTGGGCTGCGCGCTGGGCTGCCTGAACCACACCCTGCTGGCCGTGGTCGGCGTCAGCGCCCTGATCGCGGCCTCGCCAACCGCCTTCACCGCGCTCAAGATCGCCGGCGGCCTGTACCTGATCTGGATGGGCATCGGCGCGCTGCGCAGCCGCGGCGGCGCCCAGGTGGCAGGAGGCGTGCCGGACGAATCGGCGCGCCAGCTGTTCTTCAAAGGTTTGCTCGCGAATGCCATCAATCCGAAGGTGGTGCTGTTCTTCCTGTCCTTCCTGCCCCAGTTCGTCGTGGCCTCGCGCGGGGATGCGAACTGGCAGATCGCCTGGCTGGGCCTGATCTTCACGGCGCAGGCGGCACTGCTGTTCGGGCTGCTGGGTTATTTTTCGGGGTCGATCGGGCAGTGGCTGAACCGGACGCCACGGGCGGGAATGTGGCTGGATCGAATCGCGGGGGCGATCTTCGTGGGGCTGGGGCTGCGGCTGATCGTGGCGCGCTGATACCTTCGCTCTCACCACCAGCAGTAGCCCGTCATTCCCGCGCAGGCGGGAATCCAAGTTTGTTCGCGGACCGCTAGCAAACTTGGGTTCCCGCCTGCGCGGGAACGACGGTTTTTAGGGCGGAGGTTTTTACAAGGTAATCATCACCTTCGCCGCCGGCTGCTTGCGCGCCGCCACCGGCACTTCCAGCAGCTGGTGCTTGCCATTCCAGCTGAACTTCACCGCACGCCCATCCACCGTCACCGCGCGCGGTTTCACCATTACGTTGTGTACCTTCAGCGAGAAGCCGCGTTCGGCCGGCGCCTGTGCCTTGCCGGTCTCGGTCTGCAGGGCGATCTCGAGCTTCCCTGCGCCGAAGCTGCTGGCGAATCGCAGGATCTCGTACTTGCCCTTTGCATAGGCATCGGCGGTCTCGCCATCGTCGTCGTACATCATGCCTTCGCCCTTGGCGATGGAGACGTCGTGGTAGTAGTGCAGGTCGATCTGGCGCGTCGAGTAATCGCGCGTGCTTTGCACCACCTTGGCCATGGGGATGAAGGCGCCGGCACGTACGTAGACCGGGATGTGCGCCTCTTCCGGCTTGACGATCTCGGTGATGCCGCCCAGGTGCTTCGCGCCGGTGTGGAAGTCGAACCAGACGCTGTCCTTGACCGGGAAGTGGACTTCCTTGCGGGTGGCGCCCGGCTCCACGATCGGCGCCACCAGGAAGTCGCGGCCCCACAGGTAGGTCGAGGACATCGCGGTGGCATCGTCTTCCTCGAACAGCACGGGGCGCATCAGCGGCATGCCGGTCTGGCTGTTCTCGAAACCGAGGGTGTAGTTATACGGCAGCATCGCATAGCGCAGCCAGACCGCTTCGCGCGCGAGCACCTTGGCGCGCGCGGAACGGAACACCGGCTCCGGCGCCACGTCGGCCTGGGCGTGCGGGCGGAAGATCGGCTGGAACACGCCGTACTGCAGCCAGCGCACATACAGCTCGTCGTCCAGTACCGGGCCCGCGAAGCCGCCGAGGTCCGAGTGCATGTAGCCGAGGCCCTGCATGCCCATCTGGAGCGAGATTTCCATCTGCGATTGCAGGCCGCCCCAGCCGCGGCTGACGTCGCCCGACCACGGGATCATGCCGAAGCGCTGCGAGCCCGAGTAACCGGCGCGCATCAGGATGAAAGGGCGCTCGTTCGGATAGTCCTTGCGGTAGCCTTCCGCGATCAGGCGCGCCCAGTCGTGACCGTAGACGTTGTGCACCTGGTCCGCTGTCTTGCCGCCGCCGTGACGCACCCAGGACGGATGCACTTCCGGCTCGCCCAGGTCGCCCCACCAGCCTTCGACGCCGCCCGCCTTCAGCTCCTTGTAGATGTTCCAGAACCAGTCGCGCCCCTGCTGGGTGTACAGGTCGACCAGGCCGGTGTTCCCGAAGTAGAAGTCGTAGGTGGCCGGCTTGCCCGACTCGTCGGTCGCCAGCACCTTGTGCTGGACCGCTTCCTGCCAGCGCCTGGAAGTCGTCAAAACAAATGGCTCGGTGATGACCACGGTCCGGACGCCCTTCTTCTTGAAGTCGGCCATCATCTTCTCGGCGTTCGGGAAGGTATCGCGGTCCCAGGCCAGGTTGCCCATCGTGCCCTTGACCTCCTTGCCGAACCAGAACAGGTCCAGCACGACGGCATCCAGCGGAATCTTCTCCTGCGCGAACCGGTCGACCACGGCACGGGTCTCCGCTTCGCTCTTGTAGCCGAAACGGCTGGCGAAATTGCCGAAGGCCCAGCGCGGCGGCAGCGGCTGGCGCCCGGTCAGGCTCGTGTAGTTGGCCATCACCTCGCCCCAGCTGTCGCCGGCGACCACCTGGTAGGTCTTGCGCCCGCCGAGCACTTCGTAGCGCAGGCTGCCGTCCTTGCGGCTGTCGAAGTCGAGATAGCCGACCTGCGGGTTGTCGAAGTGGATCGCGTACTTCTTCGAGGACAGCGCGACCGGGATGGTGTAGTTGAGCAGCTGCGAAGTCTTGCCGTAGCCGTAGTCGGCCTTGTTGTACAGCTGGAAGCGGTTGCCGCGGCGGTTCATGCCGACTGCGCGCGCGCCGGCGCCGTACAGCGCCTCGCCGTTCTCCAGCGCGAACTCGATGGTCTCGAACTTGCCGTCCCGGGCGTAGCCGCCCTTCTCCGCCACCAGCGGTTTGCCCTTGTACAGGTAGCTGATGCGGAAAGGCTGCTTGTCGACGACGACGGTAATGCCCGGAGTGGCGAACTCGATCCGGCTGCCCTCGGCCTTGAGGGTGGCACCGACGTTCACGGGCGCCAGCACCACGGCATGCGAGGACGACTCGTGCTGCTGGCCGTTCGGGATGAAGGTGGTCTCGACCACGTGGGCCGAATACGGCTTGATCAGGTAACGGCCGTCGCTGGTGGCCAGCTCCAGCGTGTTCTGGTTCAGGGTATGGCTTTGCAGCCGCCGTTCCGCGTTCTGGGCAAAGGCGGCGGGGCTGGCCATGAGGCAGAGGAGAAGCCGGGCGATCGTGGTTTTCGTCATGGGGTCTCGGTTGGTTGTCGTGAAGCGCAAGCGAGAGCATGACAGAAATTCACGCCGCGAAAAAGTGGCAATGTAATTAAATTACAGCCTAACCGGTACTCCTCAGGGTGGTGATGCGTCGGAGCTCGGCAAGGATGTAATCCGACTTCACCGCAAATAGGACATCACATTGTTCGCCACCCGCGCCGTCTCGGCCTCGGTGAGCGGCAGGCTGCGGAAGGCGGCCCAGGCTTCCTGCGGCCGGACCTCGGCGCCGATCGCCGCGTCGGAGCCGTACAGCACCCGCTCCATGCCGACCTGGCGCAGGCGCCGCACCAGGCGGCGCGCGTCGGCCGCCGACAGGCCGGGGCGCGCGAACGCGGTGACGTCGACCCAGACGTGGCGCATGCGCGGGTCCTGGCGCGCGGCGGCATCGGCCAGCACCGCCAGCGCGGCCAGCTGCGGCGCCCCTTCCCTTTCGCTGGAATAGGCCACCTGGACCGGGACGCCGGGTGCATGCGGCAGCAGCTGCTCGAGCAACAGGCGGGCTTCGCGGGCCCCGGTTTCGCGCAGCTGCAGCAGGATCGCCATGCCGCGCGCATTGGCCGAGCGGAACACGCGGCGCATGCGCTCGACCTGGGCCGGGTCGTCCAGCTGGACGCCGCCGTAGGCCGGCTGCAGCTTGATGCCGCGCCCGAAGCCGGGGCTGGCGGCGCAGCGCGCCAGTTCGGCCAGCGCATAGTCCTTCAGCGGATCGACGCTGCACAGCGCCACCAGGCGCTCGGGATACTCGGCGGCCTGGCGCGCGGTCCAGTCGTTTTCGGCGCGTACCCGCGCATATTCCTCACCGTTCGAAGCGGCCAGCTGTCCATACACGTAGGCCACCGACAGCAGGGCCGCGCGCTCGATGCCGGCGGCGTCGAGCTGGGGGATCAGGTCCTGCGCCGAGACCGGGCGCATGGCGGCGCTGGCCGACATGAAGGCCGCCGCGGCCGGGCTATACACAAGCTGGTGATGGTCGGCCACCGGCATGGCCGCCGCGGTGGCGCGCGGTGCGGCGGGTGCAGACGCCGCGGGACCGCTCCCTGCCAGCGCCAGGGCTGCGCACAGCAGAACGGGAAGACGCCTCATACATATACCTCGCGCGAAAAAAGCCGGTGCTTTGGACCGGACAAAGCGACATGTTATCGCATTGGCAGCAAGGCCTGTCAAGATTGCATCTTCCATGCAGCTGGCGTAGCATCGCCCGATCCGTGCCGCAACTTTCCTGCGGCCGAACAAAAAAACAAGGGAGACAGATGAAGAACGAGAACGCGGCGCAGCTGGGCCAGCCGGTGAGCCAGACCCGCTCATTCATGACGGTGGCGCTGATCGAATTGTGGGAGCGCTTCGGCTATTACGGCATGCAGGCGCTGATCGTGTATTTCATGGTGCAGCGCCTCGGTTTCGAGGACAGCCGCGCCAACCTGGTGTGGGGCGCGGCGGCCGCGCTGATCTACCTGGCGCCGGCCATCGGCGGCTGGATCGGCGACCAGGTGCTCGGCACCCGCCGCTGCATGATCCTGGGGGCGCTCATCCTCACCCTGGGCTATGCGCTGATGGCGGTGCCGACCACGAATACCTGGATGACCTTCTCGGCCCTCGGCGTGATCGTTGTCGGCAACGGCCTGTTCAAGCCCAACACCGCCAACCTGGTGCGCAAGATCTACGAAGGCGACGACTCCAAGATGGACAGCGCCTTCACCATGTACTACATGGCGGTGAACGTCGGCTCGACCTTCTCGATGCTGGCCACGCCCTGGATCAAGGACCACGTCAACGCCGTCTACGGCGCCAACCTGGGCTGGCACGTGGCCTTCGCCGTGTGCAGCGTCGGCCTGACGATCGGCCTGCTGACCGTCGGCGTGCTGCGCAAGACCATCGGCCATATCGGATCGCCGCCGGACGCCGAACCGCTGCGCATGAAGCGCCTGCTGGCGGTGCTGGCGGGCGGCGTGGTGGCGGTGGCCGCATCGGCCGTCATCCTCGAATACCGCGACCTGGCGCGCGCCTTCGTCTACCTGGCCGGCTTCGTGGTGCTGGGCATCTTCTTCCACCTGATCCGCACCAGCCAGCCGAGCGAACGCGCGGGCCTGATCGCGGCCCTGGTGCTGACCCTGCAGACCGTGTTCTTCTTTATCTTCTACCAGCAGATGTCGACGTCGCTGTCGCTGTTCGCGCTGCGTAACGTCGACCTCGAGTTCAGCCTGTTCGGCGCCCGGCTGTGGACCTGGTCGCCGGCCCAGTTCCAGGCCCTGAACGCGATCTGGATCATGGTCCTGAGTCCGGTGCTGGCCTGGATCTATACCCGCGCCGGCAGCAGCGGCAAGGATTTGTCGATCGCGGCCAAGTTCGCGCTCGGCTTCGCGGTGGTGGCGGCCGGCTTCTTCACCTACGGCGTGGCCGGCCAGTTCGCCACTGGCGGCCTGACTTCGTCCTGGATCATGATCGCCGGCTACGGCCTGTATTCGCTGGGCGAACTGCTGGTGAGCGGACTCGGCCTGGCCATGATCGCCCGCTATGTGCCGGCGCGGATGGGCGGCTTCATGATGGGCGCCTACTACGTCGGCGTCGGCATCTCGCAATACCTGGGCGGCGTGGTGGCGAACTTCGCCGCGGTGCCGGAGGGCATGACCGACCCGCTGCAGACGCTGCCGGTGTATACGAGCCTGTTCAACAAGCTGGGCGTGGCGGCGATCGCGTGCACCCTGATCGCGCTGGCGGCGCTGCCCCTGATGCGCAAGCTGACTGCGACGCACCACGCGCACCAATAACTCGTAGGGTGGCCGGCTCTGCCGGCCGCGCGTTCAAATACACGTCGAGCAGACGCGATGCGGCTGATCACAGACAGCTTGAACGCGCGGACGGCGAAGCCGTCCACCCTACGTTATCATGGCGGATCAGATTCAAGAGATTCCGGCATGACTACCACTTCTTCACCCGACACCAAGTCCACGCGCGCCCTCCAGGTGGCTCAGCGCGTCCACGCCATCGAACCTTTCCGCGTCATGGAAATGGTCAAGGCGGCCGGCGAAATGAAACGCAGCGGCATCGACGTCATCAGCATGAGCGTCGGCGAGCCCGATTTCACCGCCCCCGACATCGTCGCCCACGCCGCCATGGAAGCCATCAAGGGCGGCGTCACCCAGTACACCGACTCGCTCGGCCTGCGCGAGCTGCGCGAAGCCATCAGCGGCCATTACGCGGCCGTGCACGGCCTCGACATCGACCCGCGCCGCATCGTCGTCACCGCCGGCGCCTCGGCCGGCCTGCTGCTGGCCTGCGCCGCCCTGGTGGCGGACGGCGACGAAGTCCTGATGCCCGACCCCTGCTATCCCTGCAACCGCCATTTCGTCTCCGCCTTCGGCGGCAAGCCGGTGCTGGTGCCGGCTTCCAGCGAAGACCGTTACCAACTGAGCAGCACCCATGTGGATGCCAACTGGAGCGAACGGACGCGCGGGGTGCTGGTGGCCTCGCCCTCGAACCCGACCGGGACCTCGATGACGCCGGAGCAGCTGCGCGCGATGCTCGGCGCCGTGCGCGCACGCGGCGGTTTTGCCATCATCGACGAAATCTACCAGGGGCTGTCCTACGACCACCAGCCGGTGAGCGCCCTGGCCCTCGACCCGGACGTCATCACCGTCAACAGTTTCTCGAAATACTTCAGCATGACCGGCTGGCGCCTTGGCTGGCTGGTGGTGCCGGAAGCGCTGGTATCGACCTTCGAAAAGCTGGCGCAGAACCTGTTCATCTGCGCGCCGACCGTGGCCCAGCAGGCCGCGCTGGCCTGCTTCACGCCGGAAGCCCTGGCGATCTACGAAGAGCGCCGGCGCGAATTCCAGCGCCGCCGCGACTTCCTGGTGCCGGCCCTGCGCGCGCTCGGCTTCGGGGTGCCGGTGATGCCGGATGGCGCCTTCTACGTGTATGCGGACATCCACGAACTGCCGCACGCGCACGGCGGCGACAGCACGGCCTTCGCCTGGTCGGTGCTGCGCGACGCGCAGGTGGCGATCGTGCCGGGAGATGATTTCGGGTTCGCAGCTCCGCAGCGGCATGTGCGCTTCTCGTACGCCACCCGCCTCGAGCGGATCGAAGAAGCGGTGGTGCGCCTGGAGCGCGTGCTGCGCTCCTGAGGCAGGGTCCGGCTCAGGAGCGCAGCGCGCGCTCCTCGCCGACCAGTTCGAGCAGGGCATCCGGCGCGGCCGGCTTGACCAGGTAGCGGTCGAAGCCGGATTCCAGCGCGCGTTCGCGGTCTTCGGACTGGCCGTAGCCGGACAGCGCGATGGCGAAGGGTGCGTCCGGACCTTGCGCGCTGCGCACGCGCTCGATCACTTCGTGGCCGTCGAGCCCGGGCAGGCCGATGTCGCAGATCAGGATATCGTAGCGGCGCGCCTCCGCCGCCGCCAGGCCGGTGTGGCCGTCGTAGGCCACCGCCACCTCGTGGCCGGCCAGCTCCAGCAGCGTGCGCAGCGTGTCGCAGGCGTCCACGTTGTCCTCGATCAGCAGGATCCGGCGCGCGCCTTCGGCGGTGCTCGGCCCGGCGGGAGCCGGCGCCACCGGCGTGAGCGCGGCGGACAGCGGCAGGCGCACGGTAAACGTGCTGCCGCGCCCTTCGCCTGCGCTGTCGGCCGTCACTGTCCCGCCATGCATGCTGACCAGGTTGCGCACCACGTTCAGTCCAATGCCGAGGCCGCCTTCCGAGCGGGCCAGCGAGCGCGGGCCCTGGATGAAGAGATCGAAGATCTGCGGCAGCATGTCGGGGGCGATGCCGGAGCCGTTGTCGCTCACCTGCACCACGACTTCCTCGCCGGCGCGCCAGGCGCGCAGCACGATGCGGCCGCCGTCGCCCGTGTATTTGGAGGCGTTGCCGAGCAGGTTGGCAAAGACCTGGGTCAGGCGCACCGGATCGCCGTCGATGGTGAGGGTTTCCTGCGGCAGCTGGACGTCGAGTTGCTGGCCCCGTTCGCGGATGCGCGGCGCCACCGTCTCGACCGCCTGGTCGAGGGCGCCGGCCAGCGCCAGCGGGCGTACCGACAGGGTGATCTTGCCGCTGCTGATGCGGGCGGCGTCGAGCAGGTCGTCGAGCAGGCGCGCCATGTGGTCGACCTGGCGCCGCACCACGCCGGCCACGTGGGCCAGCTGGCCGGAGCCGCCGCCCAGGCTGCCCAGCAGGCTCGCGGCCATGCTCAGCGGCGCGAGCGGATTGCGCAGCTCGTGCGCCAGCATGGCCAGGAATTCGGTCTGGCGCCGGTTGGTGGCTTCGGCCAGGTCGCGCAGCGACTGGGCGCTGACGGTGGCCATGACCAGGTGTTCGTTGGCCTCGCGCAGCTGTTCGACCTGCTCTTCAAGGCGGGCGTGGTCACGCGCGAGAATGCGGGTGTGCGAAAGTTCCGCTTCGAGGATGGCGATCCGTTGCTGCAGTTCCTGCTCGCGCAGCATCCGGCCAAGGGAGTTGTCGTCTTCGCCCATCAGGGAACGTTGTTCAGAGCCAGCATTCGATTCATTAAACGTTCCCATGATGTAAGCCTTATTCGCCTGACTTGACGCCGTCGATGCGCCCGAACAGCACCCCGTTGACCTGGGCGGGGACGGGGTCGATCTCGATGCCCTCGTTCGTGATCCGGTATTCGCGCAGTTCGTTGCTGTGGTCCGAACCGCGCACCTTGACGATGCCGATGTAGCGCCGCACGTGCCCGTCGACCTCGGCGTAGCGCATGGCCACGATCGCATCGGTCAGGTAGGCAATGTCGGCACGCGCGTGGTTCATGTTGAGCGTGCGTTCGTCGAGACCGGTCGTGACCAGGGCCGTGACTCCACGCTTGGCCAGGCTCGACAGGATGTGGAAGATGCCGTCACGCAGGTCGCGCCGGCACTCCGGCGCCAGATAGAGACTGAACTCCGACAGCGAGTCGATCACGACCCGGCGCGCGTCGGTGCGCTCGATCGCTTCGAGCAGGTGGTCTTCGAACTCCTCGACCGTCAGGTCGACCCGGCGGCTCTCGACGATCGTCACCTGCCCGGCCTGCACCATGGCCGCCAGCTCGGCGTTGCGCAGTCGGGCCGTGCCTTTTTCGAAGCACAGCATCACGCCCTTTTCTCCCCGTGCGACGCCGGCGCGCAGGAAGGTCGAGCCGAGGATCGTCTTGCCGCAGCCGGTCGGCCCGATCGCCAGCAGGGAGTGGCCCTGCGGCAGGCCGCCATGCAGCATCTCGTCGAGCCCCGCCACCCCGGTCGGGATGCGGCGCTTCTCGGTGTCCACCGGTACCCCCGGGATGCGGTCGTCGGCGAGCGGCGGCAGCAGGCGCGGATAGATGCGCAGGCCGTCGTCGCTGATGCGGAAGGTGTGCGAACCGGACATATGCGCCTGGCCGCGCATCTTCACGATGCGGATCTTGCGGATCACCGCATTGTTCTCATGCTGCTGGCTCATGCTGATCATGCCGTCGGCCACCGTGGTGATCGGATTCGCCTCGACCTCGTTGTGCTGGTATTCGCCGATCAGGAAGGTGGTCGCCATCCAGCTCGTCATGCGGGTGCCCAGCTCCTGCACGAAGTACTGCAGTTCGTTCATGCCTTCGAAACCCGGCTTGCCGGTCTGGATGACGGAGCGGAAGGAATCGACGAACACCAGGCTGGCGCCGAAATCCTCGACCTCGCGGGTGATGCGCTCGAGCACCCCGCTGTAGTCGCCGGCGCGCAAGTCGGCCGCCAGGTTGACGTAGCGAATCGCGGAGCCGACCTTGTCCATCTCGAAGAAGGAATACTGCTGCTGGTAGCGCAGCATCTTCAGCGGCGGTTCGCCGAGGACCGTAAAGAAGACCGCCCGCCGTTGCGGATTGGCCAGCGAAAACATGATCTGGTGGGCCAGCGTGGTCTTGCCACAGCCAGGAGCACCGGTAATCAGGTTGAACGAGAACTCGTTCAAGCCGCCGCCCAAGAGAATATCGAGCCCTGGTACGCCGGTGGCCAATTTCCCCAAGGTTACTTTATCGGTCATTTATTTCTGCTCCTGTGCATTCTGCTGCTGGGCTGCCGCGTGGTCCGCAGTGGCCGTGGCTGACGCGAGCAATTGCTGCGTCAGCCTCTCCCCGATGAGTGCGGCGAGAAGCTGGGTGAAGGTTCGCAGCAAGGCGTCGTTGGCGGTGACGGCGCGTTCTGGATCGGCGGACGCCAGGCGCTCCTGGAGTGCGCTGAACAGTTGTTCGGGCGTGCGGATCGGCTGCTGTGGGGCCAGCCAGGCATGATCGGAACCGATCACGTGGACGGCACGCCCGAACAGCGCGCAAAAGCCGCTCTCCCCGATCAGCGGGCAGAGCTGCGTTGCGATCCTGCGCCAGGGTTGCAGCGGATCGGCGCGCTCAGCGGCCGGATCCTGCGCGCCCGTACTATTCGTCATATCTTCGTCGTTGAACAATGAATGCCGCCGGTGGTCATGGTGGTCGCCGGGACCTGCGCCAGTCCGCGGCCGGGAAGGCCAGTGGCGGTTCCCATTGCATCGAATATTATATCGTGTCGTTTCGGCAAACACCTGATTCCGCTGACGGACTGTCAGAAACATTTTTAAACGTGTCAGTTCGGCACTTACCCGCTAAGATGCGTATCGCTGAGCGATGTCGCTCGTTGATTACGGGAAGGCCATGAATAACAAGCTGGGCGCCGTCGTGACGACGGCCTTTGTACTGCTGAGTCTTGCTAGCGTCCCTGCGGGCGCCGCGACGGAGGCAGATGCTCGTTTCAAGACAATCTACACGAAAGAATGGAAGTGGCGCGTCACGGAACGGCTCGCCCGCGCCGAGGATGAGCGCGGCGTGAGTGCGTCGCTGGCCCGCGTCGACGCGCCGGCGCAGGAGACGCGCCGCCTGTACTGGGAGGGCATCCTGAAGGAACTCGACGGTATCGCGCCGGCCGCCCTGTCCCCCGATGAGCGGATCAATTTCGCCGTCTACCGCGCCCAGATCGCCGCGCTGGCGGAGGCGCAGCGCTTCCGCGAATACGAGCAGCCGGTGAATGCCGACAGCGCGTTCTGGACCAATGTCACCTTCAGCGCGCGCCGCCCCTTCAAGACGGCCGAGGACTACCGCAACTACTTGAAGCAGCTGGCCGCCCTGCCCGACTATTTCGCGCAGGAGACGGCCAACATGCGTGCCGGCCTGGCGCGCGGTTTCACCCCGCCGCAAGTCACGCTGGCGGGACGCGACGTGGCCCTGGTCCCGATCGCCGAGGCCAGGACCCCGCAGGAAACCGTGTTCTTCACCCCGTTCAAGAACATGCCGTCCGCGGTGCCCGCCGCCGAGCAGGAAGCCATGAAGGCGCAGGCGGCAGCCATCATCCGCGACCGGGTCCAGCCGGCCTACGGCAGGGTACTGGCCTTCTTCCGGACCGACTACCTGCCGAAGGCGCGCACCACCCTCGCCGCCGAGAGCATGCCTGGCGGGAAAGCCTACTACCAGTCGAAGATCGTCGAGTACACCACCACCAGCCTCAGCGCGGACCAGATCCACCAGATCGGACTGGCCGAGATGGCGAAGATCCGCGCCGAAATGCACGAGACCATGAAGAAGGCGGATTTCAAGGGCGACCTGCCGGCCTTCCTGGCCTTCCTGCGCACCGACCCGCAGTTCTACGCCAGGACGCCGAAAGAGCTGCTGATGCACGCGGCCTGGACCGCCAAGAAGTTCGACGCCAAGGCCGACCAGTACTTCGGCTACCTGCCGCGGCGCCGCTTCGCGATCCTGCCGGTGCCCGACGACCAGGCCCCGTTCTACACGGCGGGGCGCGGCGGTGCGGGCGCCTACTGGGTCAATACCTACAACCTGCCGGCGCGCGCGCTCTACAGCCTGCCCGCCCTGACCCTGCACGAGTCGGCGCCCGGCCATGCCTTCCAGCTGCCGGTGGCGCAGGAACAGAAAGGGGTACCGCCCTTCCGCCGCGCCTATATCTCGGCCTTCGGCGAAGGCTGGGCCCTGTACGCGGAACGGCTGGGGGTGGAGATGGGGATCTACGAGACGCCCTATGAACACTTCGGCATGCTGAGCTACCAGGCCTGGCGCGCCTCGCGCCTGGTGGTCGACACCGGCATCCACGCCAAGGGCTGGACGCGCGAGCAGGCGCAGGCCTACCTGATGGACAACACGGCGCTGGCGAAGCACGAGGTGGAGACCGAGGTGGACCGCTATATCTCGTGGCCCGGACAGGCGCTGTCCTATTACCTGGGGCAGATGGCGATCCAGGAAGCGCGGGCGCGCGCGGAAAAGGCGCTGGGGCCGAAGTTCGATATCCGCCACTTCCACGACACCGTGCTGCAGCTGGGGTCGGTGCCGCTGCCGGTGCTGCAGCAGCGGATCGATGCGTTCATTGCGGAGGGTGGGCCGTCGCCGTATCCGAAGGAGAGCTAAGGCTGTTCTACGTAAACTTGGATTCCCGCCTGCGCGGGAATGACGGTCTTGTGGCTAGAGGCTTTAAAACCGTCGTTCCCGCGAAGGCGGGAACCCAAGTTCAAGCAGCTTATTCGAAGAGCTTGAACTTGAGCTGAAACGAAATCCCGCCATACAAGCGGTCCTTGTAGGTCGGGATAATCCCCACATTCAGCCCGACGCGCTGGTACTCATAAGTCAGCGTCGGAATCACCGCCGGAAACCAGCCGCCATCGCGCATGTTCGGATAACCATCGAAGGCCGCGATTGCCAGTCCCACGCGCACCGGTCCGACGGCGTAGGGCTGCCAGATCACCCCCGCATAGTTCGACCACTGCCGGTCGCTGTTGTAGAAGCGACCGAGCGTCGCCGCCGTCGTGCCGTTGAAGCGGTACTCGGCGCCCAGCCCCTTGTTGGCGCCGTTCAGGTCCTTGTCGCTGTCGAAGTGGGCGGTGGCGAAGCCGCTGTCGAGCCAGAACTCGCTCTTCGGTGCGGAATCGATTTTCGTAAACAAATCATCGGCCTGGGCCAGCGGCGCGGCAAGCAGCAGCGGAAGCAGGATGAAGCGCATCAGTCGTCGGCCTTCGGATCGAGATCGGGGAACATCACTTCGGTGAAGCCGAAGCGGGAAAAGTCGCGGATGCGCATCGGATACAGGATGCCCAGCAGGTGGTCCACCTCGTGCTGCACCACGCGCGCATGGAAGCCTTCGGCGTCGCGCACGATAGGCTTGCCATACTGGTCGACGCCCTCGTAATGCAGCCTGGTATAGCGCGGCACGCTGCCGCGCAGGCCCGGCACCGACAGGCAGCCTTCGAAGCCCTCTTCCATCTCTTCGGAAAGCGGCGTGAGCACGGGATTGATCAGCACCGTTTCCGGCACCGGCGGCGCATCCGGATAGCGCAGGTTCTTTGCAAAGCCGAAGATCACCAGCTGCAGGTTGACGCCGATCTGCGGCGCCGCCAGGCCCGCGCCGTTCGCCGCATGCATGGTCTCGAACATGTCGGCGATCAGGGCGTGCAGCTCGGGCGTGTCGAAGGTCTCGACCTTCTCGGCCACGCGCAGCAGGCGCGGATCGCCCATGCGCAGGATCTCGCGGACGGCCATGTTATTTTCCTTGCTCGAGCAGCGCGGCAAGCGAGGCGCGGAAGCCCTCGGCCGTTTCCGGATGCTTCAGGCCGATCGCCGCGGTGGCTTTCAGGTAGCCGAGCTTGGAGCCGCAGTCGTAGCGCTGGCCCTGGTAGCGGTAGGCCAGCACGCGCTCGGCCTGCATCAGGGCGGCGATGCCGTCGGTCAGCTGGATCTCGCCGCCGGCGCCGGTGCCCAGGTTCTCGAGGTAGCCGAAGATCGAGCCCGACAGCACGTAGCGGCCGACCACCGCCAGTGTGGACGGCGCCACTTCCGGAGCCGGCTTCTCGACGATGCCCGAGACCAGTTCCAGGTTCGGACGGTAGGGCGAGGCGCTGACGATGCCGTACTGGCGCGTGTTTTCGCGCGGGACGTCCTGCACCGCGAGGATGCTCGAACGCTCGTAGGCATACAGCTCGGTCATCTGCGCCAGCACCGGGCGGGTAGGCGGGTCGGTGTCCATGAAGTCGTCCGCCAGCAACACGGCGAAGGGCTCGTTGCCGATCACCGGGCGCGCGCACAGCACCGCGTGGCCCAGGCCCAGCGGGGCCGACTGGCGGATATAGATGCAGTTGACGTTCTTCGGGATCACGCCGCGCACGACGTCGAGCAGTGCCTGCTTGCCATGCGCTTCCAGTTCGGCCTCGAGCTCGTAGGCCTTGTCGAAATGGTCTTCGATGGCGCGCTTGTTGCGGCCGGTGATGAAGACCATCTCGGTGATGCCGGCCGCCACCGCCTCTTCCACGGCGTACTGGATCAGCGGTTTGTCGACGATCGGCAGCATCTCCTTCGGCTGCGCCTTGGTGGCGGGAAGGAAGCGGCTGCCGAGGCCGGCGACGGGGAATACGGCTTTGCGAATCAGGGACATACAGTTTCCTTTTATTGCCCGAGCAGGGCTTGCAGCCCCGCTTCGTCGAGAACGGTGACGCCGAGTTCTTCCGCCTTGGCGAGCTTGCTGCCCGCCTCGGCCCCGGCGACCACATACGAGGTTTTCTTCGAGACCGACCCGGACACCTTGCCGCCCGCCGCTTCGATCAGCGCTTGGGCGGCGTCGCGGCTCAGGGTCGGCAGGGTCCCGGTCAGGACGAAGGTCTTGCCGGTGAGCGGGCCTTCGGCAGCGGGCGCTTCTTCCGGCAGCTGGGCCAGCAGCTCGCCGCGCAGCTGCGCCAGCGCCGCGACCCGCTCACGCTTGCCGGGCTGCGCCATCCATTCTTCCAGCGCGGCCGCGACGGTGGCCGGCAGGCCGAACACGCCGAACACGTTCAGGTGCGCCAGCGATTCCAGGGTCTGGCCTGCCCCCAGCAGCTGGCGTGCGCGCGGCTCGGTCAGTTTCGGAATGCCGAGCGCGGCCAGCAGTTTGACTTCATCCAGCTTCTCGCGCAGCTGCGCCTTGGGCGGATGCTCGCCTTGCGGCGCCACGCCGGCCGCCAGCAGCGCATCGATCTCGCGCTGGTTTTTTTCTTCGGCGAAGAATTCGGCGATGGCCTCGGCCACGGTGCCACCGATGTCGGGCAGCACACGCAGCAGCGCTTCCGGCGCCTGGCGCACCAGTGCGAAGCGCCCGAGCCAGTCGGCCAGGGTCTTGGCGGTCGATTCGCCCACGTGGCGGATGCCGAGCGCGAACAGCAGGCGCTCCAGCGGCGGGTTCTTGCTGGCCTTGATCGCGTCCAGCAGGTTGTCCGCCCACTTGGTGGCCACCTTGCCCTGCTTGACGGTCTCTGGCGTCGTGCCTTCGCGCTCGTCGGCCAGGCGCTTCATCTTGAGCAGGTCGTCCAGCGTGAGCTTGTACAGGTCGGCCACGCCGTGGACCAGGCTGCACTCCACCAGACTGTCGATGTAGCGGTCGCCCAGGCCCTCGATGTCCATCATGCGGCGGCCGGCGAAATGGCGGATCGCTTCCTTGCGCTGGGCCGCGCAGGTCAGGCCGCCGGAGCAGCGCGCGATCGCCTCGCCCTCTTCGCGCACCACGTGCGAGCCGCACACCGGGCAGCTCTCGGGCAGCTTGTAGCGCATCGGCTCGGGTGTCGGGCGGCGCTCCAGCACCACCGACAGGACCTCGGGAATCACGTCGCCGGCGCGGCGCACGATCACGGTGTCGCCCACGCGCACGTCCTTGCGCAGCACTTCGTCCTCGTTGTGCAAGGTAGCGTTGGTAACGGTGACGCCGCCCACCGAGACAGGATGCAGGCGTGCCACCGGCGTGATGGCGCCGGTGCGGCCGACCTGGACGTCGATCGCCGACACGGTCGTCATGGCTTCTTCGGCCGGGAACTTGTGGGCCAGCGCGAAGCGCGGCGCGCGCGACACGAAGCCGAGCTGGGCCTGGTCGGCCACGCTGTCGACCTTGTACACCACGCCGTCGATTTCATACGGCAGCGCGCTGCGTTTCTGCCCGATGCTGCGGTAGTAGCCGAGCAGGCCCTCGCAGCCACGCACCACCGCGCGCTCCTTCGAGACCGGCAGGCCGAGGCGGTCGAACCAGTCGAGCACCGCCGAATGCGACTCCGGCAGCTCGGCGCCTTCCAGGCGGCCGATGCCATAGGCGAAGAAGCGCAGCTTGCGCTGGGCCGTGATGCGCGCGTCCAGCTGGCGCAGGCTGCCCGCGGCCGCATTGCGCGGGTTGGCGAATTCCTTCTGCCCGGCGTCGCGCTGGCGCTGGTTCAGGCGATTGAAGTCGTCCTTGAACATCAGCACCTCGCCGCGCACTTCCAGCACCGCCGGCACCTCGCTGCCGTGCAGGCGCAGCGGGATCACCTTCACGGTGCGGATATTGGCGGTCACGTCCTCGCCGGTGTAGCCGTCGCCGCGGGTGGCGGCCTGCACGAACACGCCATTCTCGTAGCGCAGGCTGATCGCCAGGCCATCGAATTTCAGCTCCGTCGAATACGCCACCTGCCTGGTTTCCAGCCCGTCGCGCACGCGGCGGTCGAAGTTGTCGACATCCTCGTCGCTGAAGCCGTTGTTCAGCGAAAGCATCGGCACCGAGTGGGTCACCTGCTTGAACTCGGGGATCGGCGCGGCACCCACGCGCGAGGTCGGCGAATCGTTGCTCACCGCCTGGGGGTGGGCCGCTTCGAGATCCTGCAGCTCCTTGAACAGGCGGTCGTACTCGGCGTCCGGAATAGTCGGCGCGTCGAGCACGTGGTAGTTGTAGATATGGCGGTTCAGTTCCTCGACCAGCCACGCCATGCGGTCCTGGACCTCCTGTGGGACAGTCACGTGAACCTCAGACGAACAGGCGCAGCGCGCGGGTGGAACCGGCCGGGATGTCGGAGGCTTCCATCTCCTGGTAGAAGTCGGCGACCTGTCCCTTGATTTCTTCCAGCGCAGGGTCGAGCAGCGGCTGTTCGAAGTCGTCGACGATGGTCGCGTCCAGGCGCTGGGTCAGCTCCTTGGCACACTTGACCATGGCGCCGAAGCCGTCGCGCGCCGGGGCCACGCAGGGCACGTCGAGCAGCAGGGTCAGGCGCGAGGTGGTGTCGGCGCCCAGGGTGACATTGGTCGACAGGGTGAACAGCACGCCGCCCTCCCCGTCCGGCATTGAGAAGCGGCCGTCCGGACGAACGTCGAAGCCCTGCTTCTCGAGCGCGGCGATCAGGGTGGAAATCGCCCAGGGCGCGCCATTGGCGGCCAGGTTCACGCCCAGCTGGGCGTCGTGGCCGGCGACGAAGCGGTGCAGGGTGCGCGCTTCGCTCATCACTTCGATCATGTCCGGCACTTCCGGCTCGGCGCCGATTTCGTCGGCCACCGCGCGCAGGCGCGTCACCAGTTCCGAATATTCGATCTCGTTCAGGGCCGTGGTGCGGGTGGCCATCTGCACGCCGGCCTGCAGCTTGGTGTACACGCCGCCGTGCACGATCGGCTCCCAGTCGCCGCTGACGGCGAAGCCGACGTAGTGGATCGGCTTGTTGCCGACGCGGCGCAGCTTGTGCAGCGCAGGCAGGATCTTGTCGCCGCGCAGGGCGCCTTCGAAGTTCAGCGGGATGATGCAGTCGATCAGCGGGTCGACCAGGCTTTCGGCCAGTTCGGACGGCGGCGTTTGTGGCGTCGTGCCCGGCAGCGGCGCGGCCGGCTCCAGCGAAGCGATCGTCGTCGGTGCACGTGGCGCCGCCGGCGCAGCGGGTACCGCAGGCGCCGGTGCGTCGACAACGGGCGCCGCAGCGTCCCGCCGGGACTCGCCCGGTTCGACGTCCAGTGGCGACAGCGGCGTTTCGGCGCCGAGGTCGAGCACCGGTTCCTGGCGCTCCACCGGCGTCTCGCCGCTGCGCATCAGGACATCGTCATGATCCGACGCGAACGCGCGTTCCACGCTCTTGCGGGCCTTGTACTCCTGCCACTTGTTGTAAGAGATGACGCCGACGACGAAGACGCCGCCCGCTGCGATCAGGGTCATTTGTAAATCAGTCATGCTGCTTGTGCCTCAGTAGCGAAATTCGCGGCGGACTCCATGTCCACCGCCACGATGCGCGATACGCCCTGCTCCTGCATCGTCACACCGATCAGTTGGTTGGCCATCTCCATCGCGATCTTGTTGTGCGAGATGAAGAGGAATTGGGTATGGTCCGACATGCGCTTGACCATGCGGCAGAAGCGCTCGGTATTGGCGTCGTCCAGGGGCGCGTCCACCTCGTCCAGCAGGCAGAACGGCGCCGGGTTCAGGCGGAACATCGAGAACACCAGCGCGGTGGCGGTCAGCGCCTTCTCGCCGCCCGACAGCAGGTGGATGGTCGCATTCTTCTTGCCGGGCGGCTGGGCCATCACCTGCACGCCGGAATCCAGGATCTCGTCGCCGGTCATCACCAGCTTGGCCTGGCCGCCGCCGAACAGGATCGGGAACAGCTCGGAGAAGTGGGTATTCACGCGGTCGAACGTGTCCTGCAGCAGCTCGCGGGTCTCGCGGTCGATGCGGTGGATCGCGTCTTCCAGCGTCGCGATGGCTTCCTGCAGGTCCTTGTTCTGCGAATCGAGATAGCGCTTGCGCTCGGTGGCCTGGGCCAGCTCGTCCACCGCCGCCAGGTTCACCGCGCCGAGTGCGCCGATGGCATTCGTCAGGCGCGTCACCTCGCCCTGCAGGTATTGCGGCTTCATGTCCGGCGTGAGCTTTTCCTCCAGCTCGGATTCGACCGCGCCGGTGGTGGCCAGGGCCTCGGCGAACTGCTCCTGGTTCAGGCGCGCGGCCTGCTCCTTGAGCTGCATCTCGGTGATGCGGTCGCGCTGCGGCTGCAGGCTGCGTTCGTTCCCCATCCGCAGTTCCTCGAGCTGGCGCAGCTGCTGGGTGATCTGGTCGAGCTCATGGCGGGCGTCGGCCAGGGCGCGCTCCTGGGTGGAGCGGCGGTCCAGCAGTTCCTGCAGGCCTTCGTGGGCGGTGCCCGCTTCCAGCGCTTCCAGCTCGAGCCGGCCGGCACCCAGGCTGGCGCCGACCTGCTCGGCCTGTTGGGTGGCGGTGGCGATGCTGCGGCGCAGTTCCTCGATCTTGCTGCGCTGCGAACGTTCGGCGAACTGGGCCTCCTGCGCGCTGCGTTCCAGGTCGCGCAGCTTCTGGCGCGCGTCGGCGAGAAGCTGCTCCTTTTCCATGAAGGCGGTCTGGCCGTCCTCGTGGCTGCCCTGCAGCTCGGCCAGCTCCATGTCGAGCTGCTCGAATTCCTGTTCGGCTTCGGCGGCGGCCTGGCGCTGCTCGGCTTCCTGGGCCGCGATCTCGGACAGGTCGGCGGCGATCTGGCCGCTGCGCTGGTTGAAGCGCGCCTCGATCTCGCTCTGCTTCAGGACCTCGATCTGCAGCGCATGCACTTCGCGCTGCAGCGTGGCGGAGCGTTGGCGCGCATCCTGCAGGCGCCGGGTCAGCTCACTGACGGCGGCGTCGGCGCGGGTGGCGCGGCTCTTCGCTTCGTCCAGCAGCAGGGCCTGGGCGCGCAGCTGTTTGCCGATGTTCTCGATCTCGTGCTGGCGCGCCAGCATGCCGTCCTGCTCCGCATCCGGCGCATGGAAGCGCACGCTGGAGGCGGTGACCAGGTGGCCCTGGCGCGTGACGAAGCTGCCGCCCTGCGGCAGGCTGGCGCGCCTGGCGAAGGCTTCGGCGGCATCGTGGGCTACGTAGACGTGGTGCAGCCAGTCGTTCAGCACCCCGCGCAGGCCCGGGTCGTTCAGGCGCAGCAGGCTGGCGAAGGGTTTCAGGCCCGAGGTGTCGGCAGCAGCCGCCGCAGCCGGTGCCGGCGAATACAAGGCCAGGCGGGCCGGCGGCGCGTCGCTGAAGAAGGCCTTGGCCCAATCGAGATTCGACACCTCGAGCGCGCCGGAGCGTTCGCGCAGCACGGCTTCCAGCGCCGTTTCCCAGCCCTCTTCGATGTCGAGCTTCTGCCACAGGCGCGGCAGCCCGGCCAGTTCGTGCTTCTCCAGCCAGGGCTGGACCTTGCCCTGGGTTTGCACGCGGTCCTGCACCTGGCGCAGCGCGGCCAGGCGCGCTTCCAGCTGGGCCGCCGCGGCGGACTCCTGCTGGACCTGGGCGTGGGCTTCCTTGCGCTCCTGCTCCACCGCATCCTGGCGCCCAGTCGCTTCGTCGAGCAGCATGGTCTGCTCTTCCAGCGCCAGCTGCTTTTCTTCCGCCTGCAGGCGCAGGTTGTCGAGGGTGGCGCTGTCCGGCAGGTTCAGGCCGTTACGCTCCTGCTGCAGGCGCTCGCGCCGCGCGGCCAGGCTGGTGAGGATATTGGCGGCGTTGCGCTGGTGGGCGCTGGCCAGCTCGATGCGCTGCTGGACCTGCATGATGCGCGCGCGCGATTCGTTCGAGCGCTCCTGGGCCTGGCGCCAGGCGCTTTCAAGTTCCGGCACGCGCTCGCCATGGGCTTCCACCGCGATCTGGGCGCCTTCGGCGCGGGCGCCCAGTTCTTCCAGCGTGATCTCGGCTTCCCCCAGCTGTTCCTCGTATTCCTGGCGCTGGGCCAGCCACTGGTCGCGCTGGGCGCCCAGGGTGCCGAGCTGGTTCTGCAGGCGGGTGCGCGATTCGACCACGAACTTGATCTGGGCTTCCAGGCTGCCGATCTCGGAATTGGTCTGGTACAGGGCGCCTTGCGCCGTGTGCAGGCGGTCGCCGATGCTGAAGTGCGCCTGGCGCATGTTTTCCAGCTCGAGCTCGACGTTGCGCAGCTTGGCGGTCTGCGCCTCCAGCGCGGTCTGGGCTTCTTCGACCTCTCGGAAGAAGCGCAGCTGCTCGGCCTTGGCTTCGTTCTTGCGCATCAGCCAGAGCAGCTTCTGCTTTTCTTCCTGGTCGGCCTGCAGCTGGTGGAAGCGCTTGGCGACGGCCGCCTGGGCTTCGAGCTTTTCCAGGTTGGCGTTCAGTTCGCGCAGGATGTCTTCGACCCGCAGCAGGTTCTCGCGCGTGTCGGACAGCCGGTTCTCGGTCTCGCGGCGGCGTTCCTTGTACTTGGAGACGCCGGCCGCTTCTTCGAGGAAGACGCGCAGCTCTTCCGGGCGCGATTCGATGATGCGCGAGATCATGCCCTGGCCGATGATGGCGTAGGCGCGCGGACCGAGGCCGGTGCCGAGGAAGATGTCCTGGATGTCGCGCCGGCGCACCGGCTGGCCGTTGATGTAATAGGTGGAGGTGCCGTCGCGCGTGAGGGTGCGCTTGACCGCGATCTCGGCGTACTGGCCCCACTGCCCGGCCGCCTTGCCGCCGCTGTTGTCGAACACGAGTTCGACCGAGGCGCGCCCGGCCGGCTTGCGGTAGGTGGAGCCGTTGAAGATCACGTCCTGCATCGACTCGCCGCGCAGCTCGGAGGCCTTGGATTCGCCCAGCACCCAGCGCACGGCATCGATGATGTTCGACTTGCCGCAGCCGTTCGGGCCGACCACGCCGACGAGCTGGCCGGGCACCTGGAAATTGGTGGGATCGACGAAAGACTTAAATCCCGACAATTTGATGGAGGAAAGGCGCACGTTGCTTCGGCTGGGCTAAGGAGTCGTCAAAGGCCTCATCATACCATCTGTTGCTTGCTTTTCGGCCAAGAATGCCGCCCCGACCATCCTGATTTTGCCGACAGGAACTTCTTTCCGGTAATGTGCGATCGGCGGGTGGAGCCGGTGCTATGCTCGCCCGCACCCTGGACATCCTGGCGGAGGACCGGCATGAAGGGCGACATCGTGGTGATCCCCCGCTCGCGGACATCACGCCCGAGGAATTCGCCCGCGTTACCCAGGTGTGCTACCTCGGCACCGTGCACGGCACCATGGCCGCCCTGAAGCGCATGCGCGCCCGCAATGCGGGCACCATTGTCCAGGTCGGGTCGGCCCTGGCCTACCGCGCGATCCCGCTGCAGTCGGCTTATTGCGGCGCCAAGCACGCCGTGCGCGGCTTCACCGATGCCGTCCGCTGTGAGCTCATCCACGACCGCAGCGCGGTGCGCATCTCGATGGTGCAGCTGCCCGGCGTGAACACCCCGCAGTTCGAGTGGTGCCGCACCTCGGCCACCCGCCATCCCCAGCCGGTGGGCAAGGTCTACGAGCCCGAGGTCGCCGCGCGCGCCATCGTGTTCGCCGCCACCCACGACCGGCGCGAAGTCTACGTGAGCGGCCAGGTGGTGCTGACGGTCCCGGGCAGCAAGCTGGCCCCCGCCCTGTTCGATCAGCTGATGGCGCGCCGCGCCCACTCCCAGCAGTTCTCGGACCAGCCGATCGCGCAGGACCGCCCGGACAACCTGTTCCAGCCCGTGCCCTCCCCTTACCGCGCGCACGGCAGCTTCGGTGAGCGCGCCCAGCCCTCCAGCGCCCAGCTATGGACCACGATGCACCGCGAGCTGCTGGCGCTGGCCGGCATCTCGGCGCTGGCCTGGCTGCTGCGCCGCCGCGCGCCCGGACGCCGCCTTCAATCGAGGTAGTCGCTCAGGCCAGCCGGGTAGTGACGGCCGCGTCCTGGCCGGGATCGTTGACCGCGCCCTGTCCAACCGCCTCGCCCAGCACCCGTCCGACCACGCCATCGAGCGCGAGCACGCGGATGCTGCCGCTGCGGAAGGCCTCGGCGAGGCGCTCGGCCGGCAGCGAGAAGGCTTCCTGGCGGTTGGCGCCGGAGAAAATGAAGAGCGTGCGCAGCGGGCTGACCCAGGCCAGGCGCAGCTTGCGCACGCCGGAGGCGCCGCTGAATTCGACCCGCATGCCGCGCTCCAGCGTGGCGAGGGCCGCACCGGTCGGATCGGCGGGCGCCTCGTCCTCGGCGGCGGCCTGCTCCTGGGCGATGCGGCGCAGCGCGTCCTGCTGCGCGGCTTCCACCGCCAGTTCCAGCTGGCGTAGGGGCAACAGCTCGATCGGCGCGCGCACGATGGCGGCGTGGCATTCGGCCAGCCCGGCGAAGAACTGCAGGCGCTCCGCATCCTGCCAGCCGGTGGCGTCGAGCCACTTGTTGAGGGTCGTGAGCAGGGCCGGCAGGCGGCTGATCAGCTGCTTGCGCTGTTCCTGGGTGGCCTTGGGCTTGACGCTCCAGATCAGGTCATCCATGGCGCGGGTGGCGTTGTCCACCGCCCCCGGCTTGCTGTCCTCGATGGTGTAGGCCAGCGTCAGCACCGGCGTCCAGCGCTGCTCCAGGAAAGTGCCGACCAGCGCCACCACCTGTTCGCCGGCCAGGCGCAGCGCCACCGCCTTGCGCGCCGAGCGGGTGGCGGCGAGCTGCTGTTCCTGGCGCGTGGCCTGGGCGATCGGGCCGGCGATGGCGGCCGCCTCGACCTGCTCGCGCTCGGCGAGGCCGGCTTCCAGCTCGGCCACCGCGGCGGCAAAGGCTTCGGGCGGTGCCTCCCCGCGCACCTTGTCGACGCCGCGGCGCATGGCGCGCCAGACCGGATCGTCCGGACTGGCGGCCTGCCCCCAGCCGGCCTGCGACAGCAGGTCGAGCATGCGCCGCGCCGGATGCGCCTCTTCGAAGAAGAAGCTGCGGTCCTTCAGCGCCGCCTTCAGCACCGGCACCTGGAGGAAGGCGATCAGCTCGCGCGTCTCCTGCGGAATCGCGTCGTCGAGCAGGACGGTTTCGAAAATGCGCGACAGGAGGTCGAGCGTGGTCGCGTCGCCCTGCGACAGGCTGCCCGCAGGCAGGCTCTGTTTCAGGCGCGGAAGGTAGAACACCTCGTGCGGCGCGGCACTTGCTGCCCCTCCGGCCTGCGGACCACTCCTGGCGGCGCCAGCGGCGGGCATGGCGCCGCCCAGCTTTTCCAGCACATCGATCAGGGACGCCGGGATCGCGGCCGCAGGCACAGGCGCGGACGCGCTCTGTCCTGTCACGGCCTGGCCGTCCGGCGCCTGTGCGGCGGCCGGAAAACCGGCGGCCGCGCTGGGACGCCAGCCGCCGCTGCCCTGCGGCAGGTTGGGAATCAGGGGAACGTCGATGTCCGCGCCCGGCGCCCCCTCGGCCGTGCCGAACAGCTGGCGCAACTGCTTCGAGACGGCCGCATCCCGGCGCGCCCGCGCCGCCCTGGCGGCGGCGCTGTCGTCGGTCTTGGCAAAGCGCTCGCCGCCGTCGCGCAGGCGCGCCGGCTTGAGTTTGTCGTTGAGCGCGTCGAGAATCGCTCCCAGGTCGAACACGACGCCCGGACGCAGCAGCGGCAGGATCAAGGCGTGCGATGCCCCGTCCGGCTCGAACTCGCGCCAGGCTTCCTGCAGCGCGCGCAGGAAGACTTCGGGACGGAAGGGGTTATGGCCGGCGCGCACCAGTTCGCGCCCCAGCAGCACGCCGAGGCGCACCCCCAGGCTGGCGAGGCGTTCGGACTGCTGGATGTCGAAGGGACGGCTGACGGCGGCGAACGCCAGCTGGTCGTCCATCTCTTCCAGCGGCACCAGGCTGAGGGTCAGCGGCGCGCTTGCTGCCGGCTTGAGCGCGGGCGCCAGCAGCGCCAATTCCTTGCGCAGGGCCAGCTCGATCGCGGTCGAGGCCAGGTGCACGAAGGCGTAGGCATTGTCCTTCAGGAGGTTGCCGGAGCGGATGCGGCGCGCGGCTTCCTGCGGATCGGCACCGGCCGTCGTCATATCCAGCAGCACGGCCGTCATGCGCCCGACCATGTCCATCAGGGCGTCGGCGGCCCGGCCCGACGCGATAGTGGCGAGCTCGTCCAGCGTCGCCTGCTGCGCGGCGGCGGCCTTGCGGACGGCAGGTGTCTGGGCAGTGTTCACGGCCATGGTGCTTGGACAGGGGCGATCCGTCCATTGTGCCATATTATTTCCATATAGCAATGGAAAATATGCACGAATGGATAGCTGGCGCTTCTTTCCGGCCTTGGAGCGCCACACTCCCGAAAATTTCCTTGTGAACGTCGGTGCCTGTCCTACACTGGATCACGCCGTGTTCTGATTCCGATTCATCTATACGAAACGCATGATGGCTCGACCGGAAATGCTGCGGTAACGATCCACAGCTCGGCAAGAAGCACACCTTCCCACATTGAAAGGAAAGATCATGGCCTCGAATCAAGGTAAGTCGAAGCAAGGCGGCAGCTCGCAGCAGCACGCCGAAGCCGGCCGCCAGGGCGGCAGCAAGCAGTCGGGCTCGGGTTCGGGCTCGCGCTCGGGTGGCAGCGCCGGCAGCGGCGGCACCCGTGGCGGCACTCCTGAACAGCATGCCGAAGCCGGCCGCCAAAGCCACAAGAACGACAAGAAGCGCTGACCGGGCGGCAGGCCCGTCCTGCCCCGGCAAGCGCACGTCGCCGGCCCACCGCTACGGCGGTGGGCTTTTTTTCGGCCTCAGATATTGCGCAGCATGCCACCCTTCGGCGGACGGAAGTCACGGATATCGTTGACCAGTCCCGCGGTCCTGGCGTCGCGCGCGTTGAGGTGCAGGTCGGAGTACTGGTGGATGGCCCACTGCTCCGGCGTGAGCTCGACGCACTTGCGCAGGATCGACTCGGTGCGTGCGTCGTCGGCACGCAGGCCTTCGACGATGATGTTCAGCGCATCCGGACGCGATCCGGGCGAGGCCGTCGCGTGCGACTTGTGCACCATGAAGCGCGCCGTCTCGCTGCAATAGCGCTCCGACCCCGACAGGTAGAGGATGACGGCGATCGAGGCCACCGCCCCGCCGTTGTACATGATGAACTTGATCGGCGAGTTCGCCAGGAAGTTATGCAGGCACAGGCCGTCGCTGACGTAGCCGCCGTTCGACTGGATCAGCACGTGGGCGGTTTCGATGCCGTCCTCGGTCATCATCGACACCGCCTCGAACACACGGTGCACCATGTCGCTGTTGACGTCGCCCGATAGCGTGAACCAGGCTTCCTTGACTTGCTGTGTTTTGTCTTCGCTCATAGTTTTTCCCACTGCAAAGTGTGTAAGACAAGTGTAGCAAAACACGCCCGAAGGCCCGGTCCGGAGACCCACCAATAGTGCGCGGCAATTCTTTTTGGCAATCGCCAATTCCCCGGGCGGCGGGGGGCCTCAGGTTGACACCGAACCAATGCTGGCATATCCTCCACAGTCTTGACCGGGAGAGCGCAGGAACACCTGCCGCCGAAGGGGCACTACCCACAAACTCTCAGGCAAACGGACTGGTCAGGGGGCAGCAGCGCAAGGCGCGGCGGCTCAACTCTGGAGAGCGGCCGCAGCACGATGCATGCGGCCCACCGAAGGGGCAGGCAGCCATGCTGCTATCTCTCAGGTACCAAGGACAGAGGGGATACAGGCACCCGCTACGCGTGTGCGCACCCCCTATTACTGCTGCCCGAGGACCCCATGACGCTCAAAGCGACCCCGCTCAATTCCGCACACCGCTCCCTGGGAGCCAAGATGGTCGACTTCGGCGGCTGGGACATGCCCGTCAACTACGGCTCCCAGATCGAGGAGCACAATGCCGTCCGTACCGACGCCGGCATGTTCGACGTCTCGCACATGTGCGTCGTCGACCTGAAGGGCGCCAATGTGCGCGCCTTCCTGCGCGGCCTGCTGGCCAACAACGTCGACAAGCTGCAGGTCCCGGGCAAGGCCCTCTACTCCGCCATGCTCAACCCGGAAGGCGGCGTGATCGACGACCTGATCGTCTATTACTTCAGCGAAGACTGGTTCCGCCTGGTCGTCAACGCCGGCACCGCCGAGAAGGACGTGGCCTGGATCAGCCAGCAGAACGACGCCACCGGCTCCGGCGTCGCCATCACCCAGCGCCGCGACGGCAATGATCCGATCGCCCTGGTCGCGGTACAGGGTCCGAACGCCCGCGCCAAGGTCTGGCAGGTGCTGCCAGGCACCCAGGCCGCTTCCGAGCCGCTGAAGCCCTTCAACGTCGTGATCGTACCAAACACCCCATTCGGTGAAGTGATGGTCGCCCGCACCGGCTACACCGGCGAGGACGGCTTCGAGATCGGCGTATCGAGCAGCCAGGTCGAAGCCCTGTGGAACGCCTTCGTCGCCGCGGGCATCAAGCCGGCCGGCCTGGGCGCGCGCGACACCCTGCGCCTGGAAGCCGGCATGAACCTGTACGGCCAGGACATGGACGACACGGTCAACCCGCTCGACGCCGGCCTGGCCTGGACCGTCGACCTGGTGTCCGAGCGCGACTTCGTCGGCAAGGCCGCCCTGCAGGCCAAGGGCCAGCAGGCGAATTTCGTCGGCCTGATCCTGCGTGAAAAAGGCGGCATCCTGCGCGCCCACCAGAAGGTCATCAGCGCCGCCGGCAACGTGGGCGAGATCACCAGCGGCACCTTCAGCCCGAGCATGCAGCAGGCGATCGCGCTGGCGCGCGTGCCGCTGGACGTCGCCATCGGCGACACCGTGCAGGTCGAAATCCGCGACAAGAAACTGGCTGCCAGCGTGGTGAAGCTGCCGTTCGTGCGCAACGGCAAAGTTCTCGCAGCCTGATCAAGAAAAACCAACAACAAGCTTTATACTACCGCCTCACCCTCTATTGGAGCCTTATATGAACATCCCAACCGACCTGAAATACACCGAGTCCCACGAGTGGGTGCGCCGCGAAGCCGACGGCAGCCTGACCGTCGGCATCACCGAGTACGCACAGGACGCGCTGGGCGACATCGTGTTCGTCGAGCTGCCGCAGGTCGGCAAGGCATTCACCGCAGGCGACGACGCCGCGGTGGTCGAGTCGGTCAAGGCCGCCAGCGACATCTACGCTCCGGTCTCGGGCACCGTCACCGCGGTGAACCAGTCGGTCGCCGACGCACCGGACTCGATCAACCAGGATGCCTACGGCGCCTGGCTGTTCAAGCTGGCTCCGAGCGACGCCGGCGCGGTCGACAAACTGCTGGACGCCGACGCCTACGGCAAGACCACCGGCAACTAATCTGTCGTATGGTGCGCCTTCGGGCGCACCTTTGCTTTATCCGTTCTCCATTCTCCCGGCGCCCCGTCCACGCGACCCCTGCGCCAGCTCTTATTTGGCTTCTACCATGACCCGCTCCAGCCTCACCCAACTCGAAGCGCGCGATTCCTTCATCCCGCGCCACATCGGCCCGTCCGAATCCGAACAGGCAGCCATGCTGTCGACCCTGGGCTACGCCTCGCGCGCCGCCCTGATCGACGCGGTCGTACCTGCGAACATCCGCCGCAAGGACACGATGGACCTGGGCCAGTTCGTCGAACCGCGCAGCGAAGAAGAAGCGCTGGCGACCCTGAAGGCGCTGGCCTCCAAGAACAAGGTCATGAAGTCGATGATCGGCCAGGGCTACTACGGCACCCACACGCCGAAGGTCATCCTGCGCAACATCTTCGAGAACCCGGCCTGGTACACCGCCTACACCCCGTACCAGCCTGAAATCTCGCAGGGCCGCCTGGAAGCAATCCTGAACTTCCAGCAGATGATCACCGACCTGACCGGCATGGGCATCGCCAACTCGTCGATGCTGGACGAAGGCACCGCCGCCGCCGAAGCCATGACCCTGCTGCAGCGCGTCGGCAAGTCGGCTTCGAAGGTGTTCTATGTGGCCGACGACGTGCTGCCGCAGACCCTGGAAGTGGTGCAGACCCGCGCCAAGCCGATCGGCGTCGAGGTGCGCGTGATCGCCGCCGCCGAGATCGAGAAACTGGAAGAGCCCTGCTTCGGCGTGCTGCTGCAATACCCGGGCGTGAACGGCGAAGTGCGCGACTACCGCGCCGCCGTCGAGCACCTGCATGCCGCAGGCGCCATGGTGGTGGTGGCCGCCGACCTGCTGGCCCTGACCGTGCTGGCCGCGCCGGGCGACTGGGGCGCCGACGTGGTCGTCGGCAACAGCCAGCGCTTCGGCGTGCCGCTCGGTTTCGGCGGCCCGCACGCCGGCTACCTGGCCACCCGCGACGAATACAAGCGCAGCATGGCCGGCCGCCTGGTCGGCGTCACCGTCGACGCCCAGGGCAACCAGGCCTACCGTCTGGCGCTGCAGACCCGCGAACAGCACATCCGCCGCGAAAAGGCGACCTCGAACATCTGTACCGCCCAGGTGCTGCTGGCCGTGATGGCCGGCATGTACGCGGTCTACCACGGCCCGCAAGGCCTGAAGCAGATCGCCAACCGCGTGCACCGCCAGACCGCGATCCTGGCGCGCGGCCTGCAGCAGCTCGGCGCCGAAGTCCTCAACACCACCTACTTCGACACCCTGACCATCAAGGGCGACGCCGCCGCGCTGCACGCCGCCGCCGCCAACGCAGGCATCAACCTGCGCCGCATCGACGACGGCCATGTCGGCGTGTCGCTGGACGAGACCACCACCCGCGACGACCTGGCCGTGCTGTTCGCCGTGTTCGGCAACGGAAAGACCGTTGACATCGACGCGCTGGACGAAGACGTGGCCGACGCCTACCCGGCGGAACTGGCGCGTACCAGCGCCTACCTGACCCACCCGACCTTCAACCGCTACCACGCCGAGCACGAGATGCTGCGCTACCTGCGTGGCCTGGCCGACAAGGACCTGGCGCTGGACCGCACCATGATCCCGCTCGGCTCCTGCACCATGAAGCTGAATGCGACCTCGGAGATGATCCCGGTCACCTGGCCGGAGTTCTCGAACGTCCACCCGTTCGCCCCGGAAGACCAGACCGTCGGCTACCGCGAGATGATCGACCAGCTGGAAGCCATGCTGTGCGCCGCCACCGGCTACGCCGCCATCTCGCTGCAGCCGAACGCCGGCTCCCAAGGAGAGTACGCGGGCCTGCTCGTTATTCAGAAGTATCATCAAGCGCGCGGCGAAGGCCACCGCAACATCTGCCTGATCCCGTCCTCGGCGCACGGCACCAACCCGGCGTCGGCCAGCATGGTCGGCATGAAGGTCGTGGTCACCGCCTGCGACGAGAACGGCAACGTCGACCTGGCCGACCTGAAGGCCAAGGCCGAGCAGTACAGCAAGGACCTGGCCTGCGTCATGGTCACCTACCCGTCGACCCACGGCGTGTTCGAAGAGGGCATCAAGGAACTGTGCGAGATCGTGCACCAGCACGGCGGCCAGGTCTACGTGGACGGCGCCAACATGAACGCGATGGTCGGCGTGGCCGCGCCGGGCGCCTTCGGCGGCGACGTCAGCCACCTGAACCTGCACAAGACCTTCTGCATCCCGCACGGCGGCGGCGGCCCCGGCGTCGGCCCGATCGGCGTGGGCGCCCACCTGGCCCCCTTCCTGCCGAACCAGCTGTCGACCGGCTACGTCCGCAACGAAGCCGGCATCGGCGCAGTGAGCGCGGCCCCTTACGGCTCGGCCTCGATCCTGCCGATCTCGTGGATGTACATCGCGATGATGGGCGCGGAAGGCCTGACCGCGGCGACCGAAGTGGCGATCCTGAACGCCAACTACATCGCGCGCCGCCTGGCCCCGCACTACCCGGTGCTGTACACCGGCCACGACGGCCTGGTCGCGCACGAGTGCATCATCGACCTGCGCCCGCTGCAGGACAAGACCGGCATCTCGAACGAAGACGTGGCCAAGCGCCTGATGGACTTCGGCTTCCACGCCCCGACAATGAGCTTCCCGGTGCCTGGCACGCTGATGATCGAGCCGACCGAGTCGGAATCGAAGGCCGAGCTGGACCGTTTCATCGAAGCGATGATCACCATCCACGCCGAGATCGTGAAGGTCGAGCGCGGCGAGTACGACAAGATGGACAACCCGCTCAAGGGCGCTCCGCACACCGCCGAAGTGGTGACCGCCGACGACTGGCAGCACACCTACTCGCGCGAAGTGGCGGCCTTCCCGGTGGCCTCGCTGCGCAAGAAGAAGTACTGGCCGCCGGTCGGCCGCGCGGACAACGTCTATGGCGACCGTAACCTGTTCTGCGGTTGCGCGCCGATCAGCGACTATGAGTAAATAGCAGTCTACTTGCGGCTCGAGGCGAGCCGCAGGTGCGAACGCTCATGACGGCGGCGTTCCCTGGGGAGATCCCGGGGAACGCCGCTTTCTTTTTGTTCCGGCTCGGCCTTCACCGGCTGCGCTTCCGGCTCGCCCAGGCGGAAAGCCGCCACCGTGCGCGACAGCGCCAGCGCCTGCATCTGCAGGGTGCGCGCGGCGGCCGCGGCTTCCTCGACCAGGGCGCAGTTCTGCTGGGTGACTTCGTCCATGCGTACCACCGCCTGGTTGACCTCGGCCAGGCTGCCGGCCTGCCCCGCGCTGGCGCTGCCGATCCGGCCCGATACCTCTTCCATCTCGAGCGCCGCGCCGGCAGCGTCGACGATGCTGGCGCCGGCCTGGGCCGCCCAGGCGGCACAGGCTTCGATCTCGGCGACCGAGCGCGCCGCCAGTTCGCGCACCTCGCGCGCCGCCCCTGCCGCGCGCTGGGCCAGCGCCCTCACCTCGCCCGCGGCGTCGGCGAAATCCCGGGCATCACCGGCGTCGTGCGTGCCGCTGCGCCCCGAGGCAAGGGCGGCGTTCAGCGCCAGCGCCCCGGCTTCGCTGGCGAGGGCGTCGATCGCCGCCGCGACCTCCACCGCGCGCGCCGTGCCTTCCTTCACCCTGGCCAGGGTCGCCGCCATCCGCTCGACGTTCTGGCCGCCCTGCTGGGCGCTGTGCGAGGCCGACTGTGCCAGCCGGTTCGCGGCCAGCGCGCCGGTGGCGGCCACGGTGACCGTTTCAGCCAGACGCTGCATGCTGAGCGCGGTGTCTTCCAGCGAGCGGCTGCGGAACACGGCGCGGCTGTGCATGCTCAGGTTTCCCAGGCTGATGTCGCGTGAAGCGCTGCCGATGCTGCGCGCCGATTCCAGCACCGTGCGCAGGGTGCCGTTCAGGTTGCGGATGCCGGCGTCGAGGGCGCGCGAGGTTTCGCCGATCTCGTCGTCGCCGTAGACCCGCTCGCCGACCGTCAGGTCGCCGCTGGCCAGCTCCAGCGCCGCCGCGCCGATGCCGCGGATCTCCAGCAGCAGCGCACGCCGGACCGCCATGGTGATGGCCAGCGACACCGCGACCGCCAGCAGCACCACGAAGGGCATCAGGCTCGAGGTGATGCGGAAGTCGGCGGCGGCGTCGTTCGACGCCTGCTCGGACAGTTCGCGCTCGAGTTTCGCCAGCACGGCCATGCGCTGCACCAGGACCGAGAACGCGGCTTCGGGCTTGACCATGGCGTTCGCGCCGATGGTCTGGTCGGCATGCGTCAGCTCGACCACCTCGCGCGCAGCGCGCACGTACAGCCGGTGCGCCTCGGCAGCCCCCTCGACGTTGCGCCGCTCGGCGCTGCCGGCCGCGGTCTGCTGTACCAACACGCCGAAGGCGCGCTCGATGCCGCCGTGCTGGCGATGGATGTCGCCGATCAGCAGCGCGATGCGGGGCCGCGAGAAGCTGCTGCCGAGCCAGCTGAGCAGCTTGTAGGTGTCGGCGTGCACGCGCTGGGCCTGGGCCACCAGTTCGCTGGCGCTGCGCATCTGCATCGCGCGCGCGCCGACGATGGCCTGCAGCGACTGGTGCTGGCGCACCATGGCGTACCAGGCGCCGCTCGAGAGCAGGATCAGCAGCAGCAGGACGACGCCGGGTGCGAGCAGCAGCTTGGGACCGATCTTCAGTCGCGACAGCATGATGCCTCCCTCTTTAAATACGTGTTATTTCCTAAGCGCATTCAACGAATCTACGCGCTTCAATATCAAGAGAGTTTGCGTCCGCTCAGATTGCCACCTTTCTTGGCGAGGAACCAACAGGCATATGTATTGTGAAACAACTACTTACTAATTTGATATAGTTGATAGGCAGGCACGCTGTATTCTTTCGCTCGACCTGATCAACCAGTCACGACAAGGAACACGCATGAACGCCAGGGGCATCGCTTTTGCCGCAGCACTCCTTCTCATCGGCAGCGCACAGGCGCAATTGGCCGATGCGCCATCGCCCCGCCTGGAAGACGAGCCCGGCGGACGCTTCGGTCCGCTGGCGGCCGGCTTCAAGCGCTATGAGCCCGTCTACGGCGGGAATGAAACGGCCAATCCCAACGACCGCCAGTTCCAGGGTTTCCGCACCGACCCCAGGCTGGTGATCGGCTATGCCTTCAACAAGTACCTGGCCGTGGAAACCGGTTATTCCCACTTGCGCGACGATGGCTTCCACAAGATCGATCCCGGTCCGATAGAGTCCGCCGTAGCGGCGGGGGCGCTCGGCGCCAAGAGCCATACCACCTACGTGGCCGCCAAGCTGACGCTGCCCGTCACCGACCGCCTCACGGCTTATGGCAAGCTGGGCGTCGCGCAGAGCACGGTGACCAATGACGGCTTCGTTACCGAACAACAGGCGAAGCGCAGGCAAAGCGGGGGCGTGTTCGTCGGAGAAACCGGCGCGGGGGCATACGGCGCGCTCGGCGCCAAATACAAACTGAACGACAGGGCGACGCTGAGCGGCGAAGTCAGGAAAAATGGCAGCGCCGACAAGTTCCGCGCGTCGAACGGCAGCGCCGTGCAGGGAAGCGTCGGCTTCGGCTTCTGATCGATGCGCCGGCGGCTGGCCGGCGCATCAGGGGATTACGCCAGCTTGGCGGCGTGTTCGCGGGTCGCGTGGAAGGTCAGCTTGGGCCAGCGTTCCTGGGTCAGGCGCAGGTTGACGCCGGAAGTCGCCAGGAAGGCCATGTTGCCGGCGGCATCATAGGCGACCTGGTGACCGAGCTGGTTTTCGAAGTCCGACAGCGACTTCTTGTCCTCGCTCGACACCCAGCGCGCGCTGCTGATGCTGCTGCTCTCGAACACGGCATCGACGCCGTATTCGTTCAGCAGGCGGCTCGCCACGACTTCGAACTGCAGCACGCCGACCGCGCCCAGGATCAGGTCCGAACCCATCACCGGCTTGAACACCTGCACCGCGCCCTCTTCGCCGAGCTGCTGCAAGCCCTTGTGGAGCTGCTTCATCTTCAGCGGATTACGGATCCGCACCGTGCGGAACAGGTCGGGCGCGAAGTACGGGATGCCGGTGAAGGTCAGCAGCTCGCCTTCCGAGAAGCTGTCGCCGATCTGCATGTTGCCGTGGTTCGGCAGGCCGATGATGTCGCCGGCATAGGCTTCCTCGACCTGTTCGCGGCTGGACGCCATGAAGGTCACCACCGAGGACAGCTTGACGTCGCGGCCCAGGCGCAGGTGCTTGACCTTCATGCCCTTCTCGAAGCGGCCCGAGCACACGCGCAGGAAAGCGATGCGGTCGCGGTGGGCCGGGTCCATGTTGGCCTGGATCTTGAAGACGAAGCCCGAGAACGGCGCTTCTTCCGGCTTGACGGCGCGCACGGTGGCGTCGCGTTCGCGCGGGGCCGGCGCCCAGTCGACCAGCGCCGACAGGATCTCGCGCACGCCGAAGTTGTTGATCGCCGAACCGAAGAACACCGGGGTCTGCACGCCCGCCAGGAAGCGCTCCAGGTCGAACACGTGCGAAGCGCCGTGCACCAGCTCCACTTCCATCTTGAGCTGCTCGATCTCGAGCGGGAACATCTCGGCCAGCTTCGGGTTGTCGATGCCCTTGACGATCTCGAAGGCGCCGTCGGCCTTCTCTTCGCCGGCCTTGAACAGCATGATCTCGTCCTTCAGCAGGTGGTACACGCCGCGGAAGTTCTTGCCCATGCCGATCGGCCAGGTCACCGGTGCGCACTCGATCTTCAGCACCGACTCGACCTCGTCCAGCAGTTCCAGCGGATCGCGGGTTTCGCGGTCCATCTTGTTCATGAAGGTGACGATCGGGGTGGCGCGCATGCGGCAGACGTCGAGCAGCTTGATGGTCTGCTCTTCCACGCCCTTGGCCGCATCGATCACCATCAGGGCCGAGTCGACCGCGGTCAGCACGCGGTAGGTGTCTTCCGAGAAGTCCTGGTGGCCCGGGGTGTCGAGCAGGTTCACCACGTGGTCGCGGAACTCGAACTGCATCACCGAGGACGCGACCGAGATGCCGCGCTGCTTCTCGATGTCCATCCAGTCCGAGGTGGCGTGGCGGCCGCTCTTGCGGCCCTTGACGGTGCCGGCGAGCTGGATCGCGCCCGAGAACAGCAGCAGCTTCTCGGTCAGGGTGGTTTTACCGGCGTCAGGGTGGGAAATGATGCCGAAGGTGCGGCGGCGCGCGACTTCACGCGCAATCACGGCGGCTGGCTTGGCCGGATGGGCTTCCGGGTTGAGTTCTGGGTTTGCTGCGGTATCGGTGGACATGGTCTCGGCCAATTTGGGTTCTGCAAAACCCGCGATTTTACCGGGTACGGAGCCCCTTGTGTGGATGGCGCGCATCACAGCGGGACCTGATCGGCGCTTTTGTCAGGGTTTTGTCAGCTCCAGTTCAGCAATCTGACAGCTTCATTGTTTATACTGGGCAACATTTTATCGTTCCGTGAGGAAACCATGTTCGTTCACCTGCCCACTTCACTCCAGCGCAAGCGCGGCTTCACCCTGATCGAACTGATGGTGGCGGTGGCCATCATCGGCATCCTCGCGGCGATCGCCCTGCCCTCCTACACCCAGTATGTCGCGCGCGGCAACCGCGCCGCCGCCCAGGCCTACCTGATGGAGCTGAGCCAGGCCGAGGCCCAGTTCATGGCCGATACGCGCAGCTACAGCAACGACCTGCAGGAGCTGAAGATGCCGACGCCTGCCGCCGTCGCCGCCAAGTACAGGATCGAGATCGTGCTGGTCGAGGGCCCGCCGCAGGGCTACACCATCACCGCCAGCCCGCTGACCGGTTCCAGCCAGCAGAGCGACGGCTCGCTGAGCATCAACCAGGCCGGCACCCGCACGCCGAGCGGCAAATGGTAAATCCACGGCAGCGCGGCTTCACCCTGCCCGAGCTGATGACCGTGGTGGTCATCATGGCCATCCTCGCCGGGCTGGCGGCGCCAGCCTTCAGCAGCTTGATCGCCTCGGTACGCCTGCGCAGCGCCGGTACCGACCTGCACGTCGCCCTCAGCACGGCACGCAGCGAGGCTATCAAACGTAACGCCGAGGTGAGCCTGCAGCCCGCCGGCAGCACCTGGCAGGCCGGCTGGCGCATCCCCGCTCCCGGCGGCTCCAGCCGCCTGCTGCACGACCACCCGGCCGTCACCGGCGTGAGCATCACCGGTCCCGCCAGCGTGACCTACCTGCCCACCGGCCGCATCAAGGGCAGCGTGCTGCCGGCATTCGCCCTTGCTCCCGCCACCGGGAGCGAACGGCGCTGCGTCACGGTCGACCTGTCCGGGCGCCCGTACCAGACCAAGTCCACCTGCTGATCCCATGACTCCCATGCGCCCCCTACTGCCCTTGAAGACGCTGCGCGCCCGCGGCGTGAGCCTGATCGAAGTCCTGATCACCATGGTCGTGCTCGCGTTCGGCCTGCTGGGCCTGGCGGCCTTCCAGGCCAAGGCCCACGTCGGCACGATCGAGTCCTACCAGCGTGCCCAGGCCGCGGTCCTGCTGCAGGACATGCAGTCCCGCCTGTCCGGCAACAGCGCCAAGGCCGCCGAATACCTCACCGCCACGCCGCTCGGCACCAACAGCACGGTCGGCAGCAATTGTGCCCTGGCGGCGGCCGGCAGCGCCCGCGACCTGTGCGAATGGAACGCGGCCCTGAAGGGCGCGGCCGAACGGCGCGGCACCGCCAATGCCGGTGCGATGCAGGGCGCGCGCGGCTGCATCGAAGAAGTGCGCGCCAAGAACGAAGCGCCCGGCGTCTGCATCCCGGCGGTCTACCTCATCACCGTGGCCTGGCAGGGCATGCACCCGACCCGCGCCCCCTCCCAAGCCTGCGGCCGCAACCAGTACGGCGCGGACACCCACCGCCGCGTCGTGTCGGCGCGCGTCGCAGTCGGCCTGCCGAGCTGCACCTGACAAGCGGAAGCACAACATGCGACACCTTCCCTCCCTACGCCGCGCACGCGGCTTTTCGCTGGCCGAACTGATGATCGCATCGAGCATCGGCCTGCTCATCCTGGCCGCCCTGTCCACGATGTTCGTGAAGAATACCCGCGCCCAGCAGGAAATCGAAAAATCCCACCGTCAGGTCGAGAACGGCCGCTACGCGATCGACGTGCTGGCCGTGGACCTGCGCAACGCCGGCTACTACGCCGAGTTCGACCCCACCGTGCTGGCCAGTCCGGCCGCGCTGCCGGCCCTGTGCGCCACCAACCTGGATGGCTTGAAGGCCGGCCTGGTGCTGCCGGTGCAGGGCCTGGACGATGGCGCCGCGCTGCCCGCCTGCCTGAGCGACGTGCGCCAGGGCACCGACGTGCTGCTGGTGCGCCGCACCGCCACCTGCGTGGCCGGGGTCGGCAACTGCGCCCCGGTTGCCAGCGGCGGCCCCTTCTTCCAGGCTTCGCTGTGCAACAACGCCACCGAACTCGATTCGCCGAACGTGGCCGACTTCTATGCGCTCAGCCTGTCGACCGTGAACCTGAACCGGCACCAGCGCGACTGCAGCCCGGTGGCCAACAGCGGCACCCTGGCCGCGGTGCGCCGCTACCACACCCATGTCTATTACATCGCCAATAACAACCGCGCCGGCGACGGCATCCCGACCCTGAAGCGCCTCGAGCTGAGCAGCACCGGCGAAGCGCCGACCTGGACCAGCGTGCCGCTGGCCGAAGGCATCGAGAACCTGCAGGTCGAGTACGGCCTCGACCTGGCCAAGGACGGCGTGGCCGACCGCAGCGCGGCCGATCCGGCCAGCGCCGACGGCTGCACGGCCGCAGCCTGCGCAGTCAGCAACTGGCGCAGCGCGGTCGCGGTGCGCGTCCACGTCCTGGCCCGCAATACCGAGGCGACGCCGGGCTATAAAGATACCAAGACCTATACCCTCGGCCTGGACGCCGACGGCGCAGCCCACACCATCGCCGCCCCCAACGACGGCTACAAGCGCCACGTGTTCCAGACGCAGGTGGCGCTGCCCAACCCGGCCGGCCGGAGAATACCATGACCCATCCCATGAAATATGCCCGCCGCCAGCGCGGCGTGACCCTGATCACCGCCCTGGTGATGCTGGTGCTGCTGACCCTGGTCGCCCTGGCCACCTTCAACGTCGGCAAGTCGAACCTGCAAATCGTCAGCAACATGCAGCAGCGCGACGAAGTCGCGGCTGCGGCCCGCGAAGTCATCGAGGAAGCGATCAGCAACACCCGCTTCACCACGACGCCGGACCACGTGATCGCCAATCCCTGCGGCGCCGACAACCAGCGCTGCGTCGACACCAACGGCGACGGCAAGGACGACGTGCGCGTGAAGATCGCCCCGCGCCCGAAATGCGTGAAGGCGCCCGTGATCAAGAACACGGCACTCGACCTGGCCAAGGTCGAGGACGAGGTGTGCAGCATGGGCACCTCACAGAATTTCGGCGTGGCCGGCGCCGTCGACGGCAATTCGGCCTGCGCCGACAGTATCTGGGAAATCCACGCCGAGGCCACCGACATCGAGACCGAGGCCCAGGTGCAAGTCACCCAGGGCGTGGGCGTGCGCGTGGCGCGCGATGACGTCACCAACAATTGTCCGACCACCTGACCGGAGGATTCATACCATGTTCCGCACCACGCGCTTCCCCCTCCGCTTGTCTTTCCTCGCCCTGGCCGGCGCGCTCGCTTCGCTGGCATCGCCGGTCGGTGCCGACGACATCGACATCTTCACCGGCGCCTCGGCCGGCGCCAACATCAACCCGCGCATCCTGATCGTGCTCGACAACACCTCGAACTGGGCGCGCCAGAACCAGAAATGGCCGGGCGGCGCAGCCCAGGGCCAGTCGGAAGCGAACGCGATCAAGCGCGTCGTTGCCGAACTCGACAGCTCGGTCAGCCTCGGCCTAATGGAATTCGTCACCGGCGGCAACGCCAACGACGACGGCGGCTTCATCCGCTATGCGATCCGCCCGATGAATACGGACAACAAGGCCGCCTTCAGCACCCAGCTGACCACGATCTACAACAACATCAACAGCCCGGACGAGAAGCGCAACTCGAACACCCCGTACGGCAACCTGATGTACGACGTGTACAACTACCTGGCGGGCGAAAGCGCCTATTCGCCGTCCGCGGTGATTGCCAGCAAGGCCGACAGCGGAGGCTACACCACCACCTACAGCCGTTTCAAGTCGCCGCTGACGGCGGACAACCTGTGCGGCAAGACCTTCGTCATCTTCATCGGCAATCCGAATGCCAGCGGCCCGTCCTCGGACACGTCGGCCAACACCGCGCTGCTCAACACCCTCAACGGCGCGCCCGTCACCCAGCTCGGCCTGCCGAACTTCAGTACCCAGAGCGTCAGCACCCCGACCACGATCGGCACCACGGCCGCCTGCTATGCCAGCCCCACCGCAGCCGCGGCGGCCCTGCCGAACTTCAGCGCCACCTGCACCGGGTATACCGACGGCTGCAAGATCGGCAACGCCGTGCCCAGCGACGCCGGCGTCTGCACCCCCGGCAACAGCCAGTACAGCGTGGTCGCGACCGATACCATCATCACTAACGTGCCGACCGGCAGCTTCAGCAGCGACACCGGCCCGCGCAATGCCGACGAATGGGCTCGCCTGATGTACGGCCGCGGCATCGCCCTGCCGAACAGCAGCATCCGTCCGAACGTCACGACCTATACCATCGACGTCTACAACGCCCAGCAGAACGGCGAGCACACCTCGCTGATGCTGAGCATGGCGCGCGCCGGCGGCGGCAAGTACTTCGCCGCCAAGAACGAGGAAGCCATCGTCGACGCCCTGAAGGAAATCCTGGTCGAGATCCAGGCGGTGAATACCACCTTCGCTTCCACCAGCCTGCCGGTCAACGCGACCAACCGCTCGCAGAACGAGAACCAGGTCTTCATTGGCATGTTCCGCCCAGACCCGGACGCCAAGCCGCGCTGGTTCGGCAACCTCAAGCGCTACCAGCTGATCAACAACAACGGGAACATCGACCTCGGCGACGCAGCAGGCAAGGTGGCGGTCAACACGGTGACTGGCTTCGTGACTCCCTGCGCAACCAGCTACTGGGGCGGCAACAGCGGCACCTACTGGAGCGGACTAGGCCTATCGCCGGACCCGGCCGGCACCTGCAGCACCAGCAGCTTCAACAAGTATTCGGACGCCCCCGACGGTCCCTTCGTGGAAAAGGGCGCTGCCGCCCAGATCCTGCGCCAGGGTAACGCGCCCTTCGGCAGCACGACCTCGCACGCCGTCAACCGCAAGGTGCTGACCCACGTGAGCGGCACCGGCCTGACCGCCCTGACCCCGGCCAACAGCGGCATGGACACCAACTTGGTGAAGTTCATCCGCGGCGAGGACACCAACAACGAAAAAGGCGGCGGCCCGGCCGACACCACCCGGCCGTCGATCCACGGCGACGTCATCCACTCGCGCCCGCTGCCGATCAATTATGGTGCCGACAAGGGCGGCGTGACCGTGTTCTACGGCGCCAACGACGGCACCCTGCGCGCCCTGAACGCGGACACCGGCGTGGAGCGCTGGGCCTTCGTCGCGCCGGAATTCTTCCCGCGCCTGTCGCGTCTGAAGAGCAATTTGCCGCTGGTCGCCTACCCGAATATGCCGGCCCAGGACATCGCCCCGACCAAGAAGGATTATTTCTTCGATGGCTCGACCGGCGTCTACCAGGATGCCACCAGCTCGAACGTCTGGATCTACCCGACCATGCGCCGCGGCGGCCGCATGATCTATGCGCTCAACGTCAGCGACGTCGGCAACCCGCAGTTCAAGTGGAAGGTCGGCTGCCCGAACCTGACGAACGACACCGGCTGCACTGACGACATGGAGGGCATCGGCCAGACCTGGTCGACCCCGAGCGTGGCCTTCATCAAGGGTTATGAATTGGGCAAGAAGCCGGTGGTGGTGGTGGGCGGCGGCTATGACAGCTGCGAGGATGCCGACAGCAAGATCCCCAGCTGCGCCACGACCAAGGGCGGCGTGATCTATATCCTCGATGCCGATACCGGCACTATCCTGCGCTCCTTCCCGACCACGCGCGCGGTGGCGGCCGACATCGCGATGGTCGACATCGACAACGATGGCATGCCCGACTACGCCTACGCGGCCGACACCGGCGGCGCCCTGTACCGGGTCGACTTCGTGAATGCCAACCGCACGGAGCGCCTGAAAGGGGCCTGGACCAGCCGCAAGGTGGCGGAGACGAGCGGTGACGGACGCAAGTTCCTGTTCGCACCCGCCCTGCTGGCGGCCCCGGACCACGTTTACGTGGCGATCGGCAGCGGCGACCGCGAGCACCCGCTGGCCAGCCACTATCCGTACAACGGGGTCGTCAACCGCTTCTACGTCTACAAGGACAGTCTGACGGCCGCTGCGGACGCGGATCCGGTCGACCTGGACACCCTGGAAGACTACAGCGCGACGTCAACCAACTCCTGCGCGAACGCGCGGGTGCTGCCTTCCAACTCCCTGCGCGGCTGGTACATGGACCTGAGCGCGAACGGCAAGGGCGAGCAGGTCGTGACCTCGGCGCTGATCGCCGGCGGCATGGTGACCTTCAGCACCAACCGTCCGATCCCGCCGCTGGCCGGCACCTGCTCCACCACGCTCGGCGAAGCGCGCGGCTACTGGGTCAACCTGTTCAACGCCTCGGGCGCGATCGGCGTGAACGGCACCTGCGGCGGGGACCGCTCCTCGCCCTTCGTGGGGGGCGGCCTGCCACCCTCGCCGGTACTGGCGAACGGCGTGCCGATCATCGTCGACGGCGAGCCCAAGGCGACCACAGTCGTGGTGGGCGCGGCACAGCGCAACGGCGGCGCCAGCGTGGCGATCGCGCCAGGTGAACTCCGCCCGGAAATCAAATCGAAACGCAAGCGTTCCTACAGCTATACGTCGGGAGCCGACTGAACGCTCGTGAAAATGCGCATGTTCATCGCTGTTGTAAGTATCTGCTTAAACAGGCACCAATGAGCGCATCCTGTTAGGATGTCCTTTCTACAGGGAGACGAGCAATGGACCAACTGGGCACGTACCGCGGTTACGACATTGCAGTTTCCCTGCACTCGAACGGAGAGTCGAAAACGCCGAAATGGCACTCTTCCATTCAAATAAATCTTGTCGGCAGGGCGGTAACAGAGCCATGCTTTACTACAGATCCAGGGTGCAGCACCGTCAGTGAAGCGAGGATCCTGGCTGTTCGCATCGCCAAATTCGTTATTGATGGGCGTCCGAACGCGGCGTCCGTCGGCGACGACGACTTGTTCGAGGAATAAATCCGCAGGACCTGGGAGAAATCATTGAGTTTTTCGCCTTTGCCTGTCACGGTGTTTGTCGTCGATGCATCCGGCGCTATCCTGAGCTGGAATAAGGCATGCGAAAAACTCATGGGCTATCGCGAAGGCGACATTGATGAGATCACCTTGGATAAGCTCGTCGAGTTCCACCCTGCGCTTCCCCTCAAGCTGCACGCTGACCTGCATGCAGGCATGGAAAGGGAAGCAATCCTGAGGTGTGCCGATGGACGCCGCCTGTCAGTTCGCATGCTGGTGGTTCCGCATGCGCTTCATTCGCAACAGGCGAATGCCTACAGCGTCGCGCTCATGCCGCATGCTGGTCAGCCACTCCCCCGTTACGAGCCGCTTCGGGACCTTCCAATTGGCGACGTCATCGAGGCCTTGCCATGCGTCTTCTATGTAGTCGACCAAAGCGGTCGCCTGCTGCTGTGGAATCACCAGCTTGAAGACACCCTCGAAATGGAGGCCAATGATTTGGCCGAGATGGACATCAGTCTATTTTTCGACAAGGATGACCGGCCGGCCATGCTGGAGAGCATCCTGCAAGCATTCCAGTTCGGGTCATCAACGCATGAGGTGGACCTGGTAGGCAGCTATGGCAAGCGCACCAGTTTCCTGTTCAACTGCGCTCGCACCCAACTCGGCAAACTGCCATGCGTTTTCGGCGCCGGACTGGACATTACAGAGCGCAAGCGCGCCGAGCACAGGCTCTTGATACGCGACCGTGCGATGCACTCGAGCCCGAATGCGATCGTGATCACCAGGTGCGACGCGGACGAGCATCGGATCGAATACGTTAACCCGGCGTTCGAGCAGATCACGGGATATACCGAGGCAGAGGTAAAAGGACTCGATCCAGGCTTCATGGATGTCCCCGGTTGCGACGACGACGAGCGCCACCGCATTCGTGAAGCCCTTCAGCGTAAGGAGGGCGTTCGCTCGATACTGCGCAGCGCGCGCAAGAATGGGGAGATTTTCTGGAACGACCTGCGTATCGACCCGGTAAAAAACCGCGATGGAAACGTCACGCATTTTGTTGGCGTCATCAACGATATCACCGAGGCGCGGCATTATGAACGACGCCTGCATCAGCTTGCCCATCACGATCCGCTGACAGGCCTTGCCAACCGCATGCTGCTGCAGGAAAAGCTAAGCATTTCCATCGACAACGCCATCCGTGACAGCACGATCGGCGCGCTTGCCTTCATCGATCTGGACAATTTTAAGCATATCAACGACAGCTTCGGCCACGATGCCGGCGATGTCATCCTGCGTACTGTCGCGGACCGGCTGCGCGAAAACATGCGCGACGAGGACACGGTTGCACGGGTCGGCGGTGACGAGTTTGTCTTGGTCATCAACGAGCAGCCTAACTACCTGCATATTGCCGATCTCGTTGAACGGATTCGACAGAGCGTCACACTACCTGTCGCGCTCGGTGCAAAGGAGATCATCCCCGGGATAAGCATCGGCGTAAGCATCTTTCCGAAAGACGGCGTGAACGCCGAAACGATCATGCGCGCTGCGGATGCAGCCATGTACCATGCGAAGTTGCTCGGCAAGAACAACTGTCAGTTCTACTCAAGCGAGTTGAGCCAAAAGGTGCATGAGCATTTACTGCTCGAGGCTAAGCTCAGCCGCGCAATTTACAACGATGAGATGGTGCTGGAGTACCAGCCGCGCGTCGAACTGCGTACCGGCAAGGTACTTGGTGCCGAAGCGCTGGTACGTTGGAAAGATCCGGCTGACGGTTTGATTGGACCTGACCGTTTCATTCCCGTTGCAGAAGAAACCGGGCTGATCGTACCCTTAGGCGAGTGGGTCATCGAAAAGACCTGCGGTGCACTCAAGACCTTGAAGGAACGTGGATTCCACGACTTCGTCATCTCGGTAAATTTGTCACCGCGCCAGTTGCGTCAGCGCCAGTTCGCCAACGGACTTATGGAAACACTCAATAAGCACGGGGTGAACCCTGCCAATCTGGAACTCGAGGTAACCGAGAGCCAGCTGATGGATCGCCCGGACGAAGCGATTGAAGCGCTCGCCCAGCTAAAAGCCGTTGGGGTGCAGTTGTCGATCGATGACTTTGGCACTGGTTATTCCAGCCTCAGCCATTTGCAAAAATTCCCCATCGATTCCCTCAAGATCGACCGCTCCTTCCTGGGGAACGTCAGCCAAAGCAGCCACCTTGTCATCACGCGGGCCATCATCTCCCTCGGGCATAACCTGAAGCTCAAGGTTGTCGCCGAAGGTGTCGAAACGTCCGAGCAACTGGCCTTCCTGCGCGACCATGATTGTGATCAGATACAAGGCTATTACTTCAGCTGCCCAGTGTCGCTAGACAAGCTGCTGGACATGGTCAACAAAGCTACGCAGATGTTTCATTGAAGTGATTGCAGGGACCCAAAGTTTCAACTGGTTTCCTGATGAGCGAGTAGCTTGGAAATTCGCCTGTCCTGGCTCGTCGGGCTTGTTTTTTCATGCTGTAGCTTGCTGATTCTCGGGTGCCCCCTTGAACAATAAAGTACCGGCTCCATCCTCTCTAAAGGAGGGTGGAGATATGAAATCCGCTTTGTTGCTTGAGCAAGATATAGATTCTTGCGCCCGAACAACGCAGGCGCTTAAGTGGCTTGGCTACGCTGTTGCCCCAATTCGCACTGCACAGCAGGCATTGAATGCGGTTCGGATGCTAAAGTTTGACCTGATCGTGACCGGTACGGCTGAAAAACCAAATGATCGGAGAGCACTCACCGGAGAACTTAAACGCTCGGCTCCCGGGTCATCAATTATTCTCATTGCCGATGATGGAAATCCGAAGCAGGAAAAACAATTGAAGAGCTACCCCGGAGTTAGCGCGGTGATCAAGCGTCCGGCATCGCTGGAAGCCTTGCGAAAGGTTGTCGAATACCAACTGGACCATGAATTGCTGCCCGCGCGTTTTCCTATGGAGGAGGAGCGTCGGCGATGTTGACCTAAATTGCCAACGAAGTCGGTGCTTAATCCCGGCTACGATGCGACCAAGTCTGCGTCGGCTGAGAAATAGTACGAACAGTGTTACAAATTATCTGAAGGTGAAACCGAGGCATTGGCTTTGCGCTTAGGCCGACCTTCTGCATCAGACAGGCGGTATTTATTTCGGCGATCTCCCATCAGGAAGCGTAGATCACGAATACTGATATTGGTAACCTCATGCATACGCATGAGGACCGATGCGCTTACCGGCAAGTGATGGTGGCGAATTTTGCTGATCACCGGTGGCGCTACCTCAAGCATGCGCGAAAGCGCAGCATCGTTTTTCAGCTGCATGTTTTGAAGCAGAGAGTCGAGCAATCGATTAGGGTCATAGGTCTGCTTCACCGGCGCATCATTTGCCATAGTTCCTCCCAGGTGTGGTAATAAACAGAAAGCAATTGTTAGGCCAGCAATGTAAGTGCCTGAATTTAAATATCCCGGTTTGAAAAAAAAGCGCTTTCAAGGATTTAGTGTAAAGGCTGCCGACGAATAAGCCGGAGGTATCGCACCCTTTTACGCCACGGCCGGAGGCTGAACCGCGTTCTGAAGAGCCTTCGCCAATCAACAGGATCTATGTAGTTGCTCCTGCATTAGCCGGAAGTGCAGCAGGCATTTCGGTCGTCACGTCGTGGAAATGCAGTTTTAAATCGCTCTAAGCCGGCGGGAAGTCGACTGCGACCCGCAGTCCACGCGCGCCCTCCACATCGCCCAGTTCGACCCGGGCGCCATGCGCGGCGGCGATCTCGCGCACGATCGCCAGGCCCAGGCCCGAACCCTGGCTGTGCTGGTCCAGGCGTACGAAACGCTGGAACACCTGGGCCCGCTTCTCGAGCGGAATGCCGGGCCCCGAATCCTCCACCGCGAACAGGACGCCGTCCGCCGTGGCGCGGCACTGCACCGTGACCTTGCCCTGCGCCGGCGTATAGCGCAGCGCGTTGTCCACCAGGTTGTCGACCAGGTCGCGCAGCATGTGGCGCTCACCGCGGATGCGGGCCGGAGCCAGCTCGAAACCGAGGTCGATGTCCTTGCGCAGCGCCTGCTCCACGAAGGTCTGCACCGACTCGCCGACGATGGCGGAGAGGTCGAGTGGCACCAGCTGGGTCTGCTCGAAGCGGTCGGGGCCGGCTCGTTCGAGCGAGAGCAGCTGGTTGGCCTGGCGGATCATGCGCTCGTTGGCCTGCAGCAGCAGCTCGACGCTGCGTACCGTTTCCGGATCGTCGCGGTGGCGGCCGGCCAGCCATTCCAGCTGCAGGCGCAGCCCCGCCAGCGGCGTGCGCAGCTGGTGGGCCACGTTGGCGCGGAAATCATCCTGGGCCCTGGCGCCGGCCGCGATGCGCCCGAGCAGCGCATTGAAGGCGGCCACCAGCGGCGTCAGTTCGCGCGGCATGCCGCTGTCGTCGAGCGGCGCGAGGTCATGGCTGCCGCGCGCGTCGAGGCGGGCGCGCAGGCGTGCCAGCGGGGCCAGCCCGTTGCCTACCGAGAACCACACCAGGCCGACCAGCGCCAGGCTGAACAACACTTCGAGCAGCACCAGCGCGCGCACGATGGCCGAGCGGACCTGCTGGCGCTGGCTCAGGGTGCGCGCCACCCCGACTTCGACCGGGCCATGACGCCCCGGCACCAGCAGGCTGGCGATGCGTACCGGCTGGCCATGCATGCGGTCGTCCCGCACCGGCTCGGCACCTTCTCGCCGCGGAAAGGCGGGATCGCCGGCCAGCACCCTGCCATGCGCATCGCGCACCACGAACCAGCTGGGGTCCGGGGCGCCGGCCTGCAGCACCTGGGCGGCCGGCAGTTCCAGCCCCATGGCCGGGTTGCCGGGGCGCAGGCGCGCAGCCAGGCCGGTGGCGGCATCGAGCAGGCCCTGGTCGAAGGCCAGCTGGGCCGGCGTCCAGGCCAGCAGATAGGTCAGGCTGGCGGCCAGCAGGTTGAACACGAGGATGGGCGCGACCAGCCACTTCAGCAGGCGCAGGCGGATGCTGCTCATGCGCCCCTCAGTCGCCCGCTTCGAGCAGGTAGCCGAAGCCGCGGATGGTGCGGATCGCCACGCCGGCCCCGTCGAGTTTCAGGCGCAGGCGCGAGACGTAGACCTCGACCGCGTTGAGAGTCAGGTCGTCGCCCCAGGGCGCGATGGCATCGATGATCTGCTGCTTCGACACGACCCTGCCGGCATGCAGCAGCAGGTATTCGAGCACGCCCCATTCGCGCGCCGACAGTTCCAGCGGGCGCTCGCCCACGCGGGCGCGGCGGGTACTGCTGTCCAGGCTGAGGCTTCCCAGGCCGAGCTGGCTCGGCGGCGGCGCCACGCGGCGTGCCAGCGCACGGATGCGCGCCACCAGTTCGGCGCTGGCGAAGGGTTTCACGAGGTAGTCGTCGGCACCGGCTTCCAGGCCGCGGACCCGGTCTTCGACGGCGTCGCGGGCGGTCAGCAGCAGGACCGGGGTGGTGGTGCCGCGCGCGCGCAGGCGGCGCAGCACTTCGAAGCCATCGATGCCCGGCAGGCCGATATCCAGGACCACGACGGTGGGCTGGTTTCCCTGCAGGCGGGCATCGGCTTTGATGCCGTCGCGCAGCACCTCGACCTGCATGTCCTGGGCCTGCAAAGTCCGAACCAGCCCGTCGGCCAGCACGGCATCGTCTTCGACCAGCAGCAGGGGCAGGGGCATCGTCGTGTCAGGGAGAGAAGAAAGTCACATTATGCGCGAATCCGCAGCATAAGCGTTTCCCTGGAAGAAGAAAAAGCAATGACAGAACGTCATCCCTCTAGTAGGACTGGGCTGACAAAACATGCTGCGCCAAGCCTACACAGGTGCGACTGCTAATCTTATGTTCGGCAGCGGACTATAGCTTTAATGTACACACATCGCGATGAGGAAACGAAAACAAGACCTCGGACAATCGCCCCCGACGCACGTTAGAGATAAGAGGACATAAAATGAACAACACTCAACTTGGTGGTTCGCAGAAGGCCCAGCACAAGCTCCCAGCCACGAGTGAGACTGTGAAAGCCGCGTCCCGCCCCGTTGTCAGCTACAGCGGCACCCAGCAGAACGAACTGCTCGGCGCCCTGCCCCGCCAAGACCTGGAAACCCTGTTCGAGCACCTGGAACTTGTCCCTCTGCCCTTCGGCAAGGAGTTGTTTGAGTATGGCAGCAAACTGGAATATGTGTATTTCCCTACCACGGCAATCGTGTCGCTGCTGTACGTGATGGAAGACGGCGCCACCACCGAGATCGCGGTGGTCGGTCACGAAGGCGCGGTCGGCGTGTCGCTGTTCATGGGCGAACGCGCCACCTGCAGCGCCGTGGTCCAGAGCGCCGGCTACGGCTACCGCCTCAAGACCCAGTACCTGCGTGATGCCTTCAACCGCGGCGGCGCCCTGCCACAACTGCTGATGCGTTACACCAACGCCCTGTTCGCCCAGATGGCCCAGAACGCCGTTGGCGGCCGCCACAGCTCGATCGAACAGAAACTGTGCCGCTGGCTGCTCGACCGCCTGGACCGTTCGGCCAGCAACGAGCTGAAAGTGACCCAGGAACTCATCTCGATCATGCTGGGTGTGCGCCGCGAAAGCATCACCGCCGCCGCCGGCAAGCTGCAGGACGAAGGCCTGATCCAGTACCGCCGCGGCAACATCACGGTGCTCGACCGTGCGGGACTGGAAGAGTACGCCGGCGAATGCTACAAGGTCGCCAAGTCGGAATACGACCGCCTGCTCATGGATGTGGCGCGTTAATTCCAGCAGATACATCCACCGGCCTTGCGCCGGTGTTTGAAACACCACCCGACGCCGTCTCCTTCAACAGGGACGGCGTTGTCGTTTCCACGGTTTCGCGGAGTGCCGCCACGGGCACGTTGCCCTCTCCGCCCGGCGCCGCGGCCGGAATCCAGGCGTGCACGCAGGTGCCGATGCCGTTCACGCCGCGTCCCACATTCAGGCTGCCGCCCAGCAGCAAGGCGCGCTCGCGCATGCCGAGCAGGCCATGCGACTTCGACTTGGCCATGGCATCCTGCGGAATGCCGATGCCGTCGTCGGTGATTTCCAGTTCCCAGCCGTCCGGTTCACGGGTCAGGTTGACGATTACGGTGCGGGCCTTGGCATACTTGGCGATGTTGTTCAGGGCTTCCTGGGTGATGCGGAACAGCGCAATCGCCTGCATCGGCCCGGCGTGGTCGGCCTCGGCATCGACCAGGGCATCGCAGTCGAGCGCGGTCACGCGCGCATAATCGGCGCAATAACTCTGCAGCGCGGCCGACAGCCCCATATTGTCGAGCAGGCTTGGACGCAGGTTTTCGATGATGCGGCGCTTGAGCTGGACGGTATCGACCAGGGTCTTGCGCGCCCTGGCCAGCATCGCCACCAGCTCGGGGTGCGTGCCCTTGAGTTTCTCGCCCACCGAGGTCATGTCCATGCCGATCGCGGTCAGGTTGGCGCCCATCTCGTCGTGCAGTTCGCGCGCCAGACGCGACTTTTCTTCTTCCTGCACCCGGATCAGGTGGCGCGACAGCACCGACAACTGCTCGGTACGCTCGGCCACGACGGCTTCCAGGCTGTCGTTGGTGTCTTGCAAGGCACGCTCGGCTGCCAGGCGCAGGCGGAAGCTGCGCTGCACCAGGTTATGGAACAGCAGGATCACGAGGATAGCGGCGGCGTTGATGCCGACGCCGAGCAGCACCGTGCGGCGCGTCTGCTCGTAGAAGGCGGCGGTGCGGGTAGCCAACAACTCGTTCTGCTCGCGCGTCATGATCACGACCTGCAGGCGGATCTCGTCCATCTGGCCGCGCTCGTCGGTCGCAGCCGAAATGGCGACGATGTCGACCAGCCCGCCCTGGCGGTAGACCTCGAGCGACTGGTGCATCAGGCCGAGCTTGCGCTGGACCAGGCTGCGCAGCTGGGCCAGGTTCCTGGATTGCGAAGGGTTGTCGGCCAACAGCACGCTGAGGGCGCGCAGCTGGCTATCGATCTGCTGCGGCGCCGCGTGCAGCGCGCCGAGATTGATTTCCGAACCGGACAGGAAGTAGCCGCGCAAGCCGCTTTCTGCATCGGTCACGAGCAGGTTCAGGTACTGGAGCTCGTCGGTAACACGGGCGGTCTGCGCCTGCAGCGCGTTCGCCGAGCGCAGATCGTCCAGGTTGCGGACCAGGAAAACCGCATTGATGACCAGGATGACCACACAGGCCACGCACAACAGAGTCTTGGAGAGCGGCAGGCCGCGCAAACGCTTGCCGTCGAAGGCGGTGGAAAAATACATGAGCTTCCTTTCGCGCAACTTTATGCCGTCCGCGCGATTATAGTCGCGTTAGCACGACAGTGCAGCGCGGGACACTCCGGACGAAGCTCACGCGCTTTCCAGCCTCCTTGCAAGCGGGTGTGCTGGACGGTCGGCACGTGCAAGTGTGCGCGTATACGGGGCAGTACGCAACCCGAAATGTTGCGCTGCACTCGGGAAATTTTGTAACGTTTGGAAATTAATAATGCGCCGCAGAACGAAATCCTGGCGGCGCATCGGAGGCCCAGACGCCGGACGAGCCGGCGCAGGACGGTGACAGCTCAGTCGAGCAGGTTGTTCTTCATGGCGTAATAGGTCAGGTCGCTGTTCGACTGCAGGCCCATTTTTTCCATGATGCGGGTCCGGTAGGTGGACACGGTCTTGATCGACAGCGACAGCGCATTGCCGATGTCGGACACGGTGGCGCCCTTGGCCAGGCGCAGGAAGACCTGGAACTCGCGGTCGGACAGCTCGGTGTGCAGCGCCGTGTTCGGGTCGCGGTCGAAGCTCTGGGCCAGCAGTTCGCCCACGGTCGAGCTCACGTAGCGGCGGCCCTGGTACACGGTACGCACCGCGGTCTTGAGCTCGTCGGCTTCGCACTCCTTGTTCAGGTAGCCGTTGGCGCCCATCTTGAACAGGTTGAGCGCGTACTGCTGCGCCGGGTAACCGGACAGGATGAGTACCGGCAGGTTCGGCTGGCCCTGGCGGATGGTGCGCAGGATATCGATGCCGCTCTGGTCCGGCATGGCGATGTCGAGCAGAAGCACGTCGCAAATCTCGCGGCGTGCGATATCCAGGGCTTCCCGCCCGGTGGCGCCTTCGGCGACGACTTCGAAATCGCCCGACGACGAGAAAATCTGTTTGAATCCTGCTCGAACTATTTGGTGATCGTCACAAATGGCAACGCGTATCATTGTCTTCCCTTATATTTTCCCTTTTCAGGAAAGTGCCAGGTCCGTGCACACGCCCCGGCTTGCATGCGTTGATGTCAGCATGACCGCAGGTGACATTCTATCACTACGGCGCACAGCATCAACAGCGCACACTTGCTGAGTTAAGAACCACTTAAAGAAGTGCTGGCGATGCAGCCGGCAATGAGCTCAGGCGAAGCTCGTGCCTTGCCTGAGCAGTGCGAGGATGTCCACCAGCTCGGCACGGACGTACTCGATGTCGATGACTGGCGCGCTCGGCGTCGGCTCGGCTTCCGGTGCAGCGGCCAGCTCGCGGCCACGGCCGTCGAGGCGGTTGCGCGCGCCGCTGATGGTGAAGCCCTGTTCGTAGAGCAGTTCGCGGATGCGCCGGATCAGCAGCACTTCGTGGTGCTGGTAATAGCGGCGGTTACCTCGGCGTTTGACCGGCTTTAGCTGGGTAAATTCCTGTTCCCAGTAGCGAAGCACGTGCGGTTTGACACCGCACAAGTCGCTCACTTCACCGATGGTGAAATAACGCTTCGCCGGAATCGGCGGCAGCACGATGGCTTCAGGCTTGTTCGGTCGTTCGCTCATCTAGCACTCAGGCACTCAGGCAGCACGGGCCAGCGAGTTGCTCGGAGGACTAGTCTCCTCGACCATTCCTTTGAGCTTCTGGCTGGCGTGGAAAGTCACGACGCGGCGCGCCGTGATCGGGATCTCTTCCCCGGTTTTCGGGTTGCGACCCGGCCGCTGCGGCTTGTCGCGCAACTGGAAGTTGCCGAAACCGGACAGCTTGACCGCTTCGCCGCGCTCGAGCGCGTTGCGGATCTCGTCGAAGAAGGTCTCGACCATGTCCTTGGCTTCGCGCTTGTTCAGGCCGACCTGCTCGAACAGCAGCTCGGCCAGCTCGGCCTTGGTCAGGGTCGGCAGTTCCTTCTCTGCTTCCTTCCGCATCCGCGCGACTTGCGTTGCGCGATGCAGATCGGCCGCCAGTGCTTCCTGGAAAACGGCCGAGTCAACGTCGTTGTTATTAATTTTGAAGCCCTACCTTCAAGAAACGATGTTTTGGAACGATGTGAGGCAGCCCATGGACTGCCTTCGCCACATCATGCACGCAGCTTTGCGCCGACTTTTTCTTGTGCCGCACGCGCCACGGCCGCCATGATGGCGTCCACCGCGTCGTCCTGCAGCGTCGATTGAGTATCTTGCAAGCCAAAGCGGAAAGCAAGGCTTTTTTCATCCGTCTCCAGGCCCTTGCCGCGGTATTCATCAAACAAAACAACGGCTTGCACGATCTTGCCACCAGGATTGCTTGCGATTTCGGCATGGAAAGTATCGAGCACTTCCTGGGCCGAAACGCCCTGCTTCACCACCAGCGCCAGGTCGCGGGTCGCGCCCGGGAACTTCGAAATCTCGGCATAGGCCGGCACGACGCGCTGGCGCAGCGCCTCCGCATCGACCTCGAACAGGACCGGCGCGTGCGGCAGGTCGTACTTCTGCAGCCAGCGCGGGTGCAGTTCACCGATGAAGCCGACGCGCTTGCCGTCGAGTTCGACGAAGGCGCTGCGGCCCGGGTGCAGCGCCGGGTGCTCGCCCTTCACGAAGCGCAGCACGCGCGGGGCGAACAGCGCCTCGAGGTCGGCCTTGAGGTCGAAGAAGTCGACCGCACGGGTCTTCTCGCCCCACTGCTCGTCGACCGACGGGCCGTAGGCGATGGCGGCGACGCGCTTGGGCTGCTCGAAACCGGCCACCGACAGCGGGCCATCCTGCACCTCGCTGTTACGCTGGAAGACGGCGCCGATTTCAAACACGCGCACGCGGCCGGCCTTGCGGTTGACGTTGTAGCGCACGTTGGCCAGCAGGCTGCCCACCAGGTTCGAGCGCATCACGCTCATCTGGCTGGCGATCGGGTTCTGCAGGCGGATCGGATCGCTGTTGGAGGCGAAATCCTGTTCCCACTGCGACTCCACGAAGCTCATGTTGACCACTTCCTGGTAACCCAGGTCGGCCAGCTGGTGGCGGATCGCAAACAGCGAGCGGGTGTTTTCCGGCTCGATCAGCATCGCGCTCGGCGCCACCGGCGGATTCGCCGGGATGTTCTCGAAGCCGTAGACGCGCGCCACTTCCTCGATCAGGTCTTCCTCGATCTCGATGTCGAAGCGGTAGGACGGCGAAGTCACGTGGAACACGCCATCGGCGAAGCTGAACGGCAGCTGCAGGCGGGTGAAGATGTCGGCCACCAGCTCGTCGGTGAGCGGCACGCCGATCACCTTGGCGGCGCGCGCGGTGCGCATCGCGACCGCCTTCGGCTGCGGCAGGTTCACGGCCTGGTCGTCGACCGGGCCCACTTTGGTGTCGGGCGTGCCGCAGATCTCGACGATCAGCGCGGTGATGCGCTCGATATGCTCGACGGTGGTCGCGTAGTCGACGCCGCGCTCGAAGCGGTGCGCCGCATCGGTCGAGAAATTGTACTTGCGCGCACGGCCCTGGATCGCGTTCGGCCACCAGAAGGCGGCTTCCAGGTAGATGTCGGTGGTGTCCAGGGTCACGGCGGTGGAATCGCCACCCATGATGCCGGCCAGCGATTCGATTTCCTTGTCGTCGGCGATCACGCCGACCCACTCGTCGACCTCGATGGTGTTGCCGTTGAGGAGCTTGAGGGTCTCGCCCTTTTTACCCCAGCGCACGTCCAGGCCGCCGTGGATCTTGTTCATATCGAAGACGTGCGAAGGACGGCCGACTTCCAGCATCACGTAGTTCGAGATGTCGACCAGGGCCGACACCGAGCGCTGGCCGCTGCGCTCGAGGCGCTGCTTCATCCAGTCCGGCGTGGCCGCGCGCGCGTTCAGGCCGCGGATGACGCGGCCCGAGAAGCGGCCGCACAGGTCCGGGGCCGAGATCTTCACCGGCAGGGTTTCATCGAGATTGACCGCCACCTGCTTGGTGGTCGGCACGTGCAGCGGCGTGCCGGTCAGGGCCGACACTTCGCGCGCCACGCCCAGCACCGACAGGCAGTCCGCCTTGTTCGGGGTCAGCTTGATGGTGAACTTCAGGTCGTCCAGGCCGAGATAGTCGCGGATGCTTGTACCGACCGGCGCGTCGGCCGGCAGTTCCATCAGGCCGCTGCTCTCTTCCGAGATCTTCAGTTCCTTGGCCGAGCACATCATGCCCTGCGATTCGACGCCGCGCAGCTTGCCGACCTTGATCGCGAAGGGCTTGCCGTCGGCGCCCGGCGGCAGCACGGCGCCGGCCTTGGCGCAGATCGCCTTCATGCCGGCGCGCACGTTCGGCGCGCCGCAGACGATGTTCAGCAGGGTGCCGGTGCCCACGTCCACCTGGCAGACATTGAGGCGGTCGGCGTCCGGGTGCTTGGCGACTTCCTTGACTTCGGCCACGACCACGTTCGAGAACGGCGGCGCGACGGGCTCGACTTCCTCGACTTCCAGGCCGGACATGGTCAGCAGATGGGACAGTTCATCCGAGGACATCTTCGGATCGACCAGGGAACGGAGCCAGTTTTCGGAGAATTGCATATTCGTTGTACCTTCTTCTTGCCGCGAGGGTTTAGTTGAACTGTTTCAGGAAACGGAGGTCGCCTTCGTAGAACAGGCGCAGGTCGTTGATTCCATAACGCAGCATGGTCAGGCGCTCGAGGCCGGAGCCGAACGCGAAACCGATAAACTTTTCCGGGTCCAGGCCGAAATTGCGCACGACGGTCGGGTGGACCTGGCCGGCGCCCGACACCTCGAGCCAGCGGCCCTTGAGCGGACCGGAGCCGAAGGCGATGTCGATCTCGGCCGACGGTTCGGTGAACGGGAAGTAGGACGGACGGAAGCGCACCTGCAGGTCGTCGGTCTCGAAGAAAGCCTTGACGAAGTTCAGGTAGACGCCCTTGAGGTCGGCGAAGGAAATGTCTTCGCCGATCCACAGGCCTTCGACCTGGTGGAACATCGGCGAGTGGGTGGCATCGCTGTCGACGCGGTAGGTGCGGCCCGGCGCGATCACCTTGATCGGCGGCGTGTGGGTGCGCGCGTAGCGCACCTGCATCGGGCTGGTGTGGGTGCGCAGCAGCAGCGGCTTGCCGGTGCTGTCATTGCCCTCGATGTAGAAAGTGTCCTGCATCGAACGGGCCGGGTGGTTTTCCGGGCTGTTCAGTGCGGTGAAGTTGGTCCAGTCGGTTTCGATCTCCGGGCCGTCGGCCACGTCGAAGCCGATCGAGCGGAAGATCTGCTCGACGCGCTCCCAGGTGCGCATCACCGGGTGAATGCCGCCCTTGGAGCGGCCGCGGCCCGGCAGGGTCACGTCGATCGCTTCCAGGTTCAGGCGGGCTTCGAGCTGGGCATTGGCCAGGGCGTCGCGGCGGGCGGTCAAGGCGCTTTCGATTTTTTCTTTTGCGGCATTGATCAGGGCGCCCTGCGCCTTGCGCTGCTCGGGATCGAGCTTGCCCAGACCCTTCATCAGGTCGGTGATTTGCCCGGTCTTGCCCAGGTATTTTGCTTTTGCATTTTCGAGCGCGGCGGCGTCCGCGGCGGCGGTGAAGTCAGCCTGGGCCGAAGTCACCAGTTGTGACAGCGCGAGATCTTCCAGCGATTGCATGCTTGTTCTTTTCCTGTTTGGGTGGTGGCAGGAGCCACAATCAAAAACGGGGCACAGGTGTAACACCGTGCCCCGCTCTTTTTGCGCCCCTGTTACCAGGGACGCTGGTCTTGCTAGCAGACTTGCCTGATTAGGCAGCCAGCTTGGCCTTGGCGGCGGTGACAATCGCGGCGAATGCCGGCTTGTCATGCACAGCCATGTCGGCCAGGACTTTACGGTCCAGTTCAATCCCGGACTTCTTCAGACCGTTCATGAAGGCGCTGTAGGTCATGCCGTGCGAACGCGATGCCGCGTTGATACGGGTGATCCACAGTGCGCGGAAGACGCGCTTCTTGTTACGACGGTCGCGGTAGGCGTACTGGCCAGCGCGCATGACTGCTTGCTTGGCAATACGGAATACCTTACTGCGGCGGCCGCGGTAGCCTTTAGCAAGTTCAAGGACCTTCTTGTGACGGGCACGTGCAGTAACCCCACGTTTTACTCGAGGCATATTAGCTCCCTTTGTAGATGATTAGTGAGATTAAGCGGAAGGCATCATGCGGTAGACGCTGGTCACGTCCGACGCATTGATGTTACGGGTGCCGCGCAGTTGACGCTTGTTCTTGGTGGTCTTCTTGGTCAGGATGTGACGCTTGAACGCCATACCCGACTTGACGGTACCACCCGGACGCACGCGAAAACGCTTCTTCGCGGAGCTTTTGGTTTTCATTTTTGGCATAGTATTCTGCCCTTTTACGGACAGCCTCTATACGACAGGATTGCAGGTGGCGGCAACGCTGCTCTTGGATGCCTGCTTTCACTTGTCTTGCAGCCGACGCCACTACCTGCCGACTACAACCTGCTTTTAAAAAACAGGAACCGCAGATGATAGCACAGGTCTGGCGGGAATGGTTGGGGCGGGGAGCGGTTTTATCCGCAGCAGCCGAACCGGACCACACAAACGAACACAGGCCGGGCCCAGGCCCAGCTTGCGCTGGAACCCGGACCCGGCCCATTCATCTGACGGCGTGAAGAATTACTTTTTCTTCTTCGGCGCAACGATCATGATCATCTGGCGACCCTCGAGCTTCGGGAACTGCTCGACCTGGCCGACTTCTTCCAGGTCGCCGCGCAGGCGCTCGAGCATGCGCATGCCGATGTCCTGGTGCGCCATTTCGCGGCCGCGGAAGCGCAGCGTGATCTTGGTCTTGTCGCCCTCTTCCAGGAACTTGATGAGGTTGCGCAGCTTGATGCTGTAGTCGCCCTCATCGGTACCCGGACGGAACTTGACTTCCTTGACCTGGATGATCTTCTGCTTCAGCTTGGCTTCGTGCGCCTTCTTCTGCTCGGAGTACTTGAACTTGCCGTAATCCATCAGGCGGCAGACCGGCGGGACCGCGTTCGGCGCGATTTCGACCAGGTCGACGTTCTTTTCCTCGGCCATGCGGAACGCGTCCGCCAGGCTCACGATGCCCAGCGGTTCGTTTTCCACACCATTGAGGCGCATTTCGGGATGGGTGATTTCGCCGTTGATGCGATGCTGTTTGTCAGTAGCTATGTTGTTTCCTTTGAAAGTATGAAAGTAGACCGGCGTTAGTGTAGCGTATTTCGCTTACTTCGCCTTGGCGGCGATTTCGCCCACCAGACGCTCCACGAGCGCGTCGACCGGCATCACGCCGAGGTCGACATTGCCGCGGGCACGCACGGCCACGGTATTTGCTTCACGTTCTTTATCGCCAACAACCAGAATGTACGGCAGTTTTTGGACAGAATGCTCGCGAATTTTATAAGTAATCTTCTCGTTCCGCAAATCAGCGTGAACGCGGATGCCGGCCGCGCGCAGTTTGGCTTCGACCTGCCTCACATAATCTGCTTGCGCATCCGAAATATTCAAGACCGCCACTTGCACCGGGGCCAGCCACAGCGGCAGCGCGCCGGCGTAGTTTTCGATCAGGATGCCGATGAAACGTTCCATCGAACCGACGATCGCACGGTGCAGCATCACCGGCACCTTGCGGGTATTGTCTTCCGCGACATATTCGGCGCCGAGGCGACCCGGCATCGAGAAGTCGACCTGCATGGTACCGACCTGCCATGGACGGCCGAGGCTGTCCTTCAGGTGGTACTCGATCTTCGGGCCGTAGAAGGCACCCTCGCCCGGCAGCTCGGTCCATTCCACGCCGCAGGCGCGCAGTGCCGAACGCAGCGCTTCTTCCGCCTCGTCCCAGACTTCGTCGGTGCCGATGCGGCTGTCGGGACGCAGGGCCAGCTTGACTTCGATGTTGTTGAAGCCGAAGTCGTCGTAGACCTGCATCGCCTGGGCGTGGAAGGCGGTCACTTCGGCTTCGATCTGCTCTTCGGTGCAGAAGATGTGGCCGTCGTCCTGGGTAAAGCCGCGCACGCGCATGATGCCGTGCAGCGCACCCGAAGACTCGTTGCGGTGGCACTGGCCGAATTCGCCGTAGCGCAGCGGCAGGTCGCGGTAGCTCTTCATGCCCGAGTTATAGATCTGCACGTGGCCCGGGCAGTTCATCGGCTTGAGGGCGTAGGAACGGTTCTCGGAGTCAGTGGTGAACATGTTCTCGCGATAGTTGTCCCAGTGACCGGTCTTCTGCCACAGGGTCACGTCCAGGATCTGCGGCGCCTTGACTTCGTCGTAGCCGTTGACCTGGTACTTCTTGCGCATGTACTGCTCAACCTGCTGCCAGACGGTCCAGCCCTTCGGGTGCCAGAAGATCAGGCCCGGGGCCTCATCCTGGAAGTGGAACAGGTCTAACGCTTTTCCGATTTTCCTGTGGTCGCGCTTTTCCGCCTCTTCCAGCATGTGCAGGTACTGCTCCTGGTCTTCCTTCTTGGCCCAGGCGGTGCCGTAGACGCGCTGCAGCATCTCGTTCTTCGAATCGCCGCGCCAGTAGGCGCCGGCCAGCTTCATCAGCTTGAAGACCTTCAGCTTGCCGGTCGAGGGCACGTGCGGGCCGCGGCACAGGTCGGTGAAACCACCCTGGGCGTACAGCGACACGTCTTCATTCGCGGGAATCGAGGCGATGATCTCGGCCTTGTACTCTTCGCCGATCGACTTGAAGTAAGCCACGGCTTCGTCGCGCGGCAGCACCTTGCGGGTGACGGCCTCATCCTTCTTGGCGAGTTCCGCCATTTTCTTTTCGATTGCCGCCAGGTCGTCCGGGGTGAACGGGCGCTTGTACGAGAAGTCGTAGTAGAAGCCGTTCTCGATGACCGGACCGATGGTGACTTGCGCTTCCGGGAACAGTTCCTTGACGGCGTGCGCCAGCAGGTGGGCGGTCGAGTGGCGGATGACTTCCAGGCCGTCCGCGTCACGGTCGGTGACGATCGCCAGGTCGGCATCTTCCTCGATCAGGAAGGAAGTATCGACGACCTTGCCGTTGACCTTGCCGGCGAGCGCGGCCTTGGCCAGGCTCGGCGCGATGTTCTGGGCCACCTGGGCGACGGTGACGGGGCCGTCGAACTGACGGCTGGAGCCATCGGGGAGTCGAACGTTGAGCATACTGTTCTCCAATGTGGCGCAGCGCGCCGCTAAAAGTTGAAAATATTGAAAGCCGAATTCTCGAGACGAAAAAAAACGCGCACCAGGCGCGTTGTTTTCAGTGTGTTGAGCAAAAGAACACCATACCGCGTCTAGCGATTCCCCCACAACATAGTCGTAGTTCGCGGTGTCATAACCGTCAGTGCCTTTCTCGCTCTTACTTGTGTGAGACTTAAACAAGCTACTGCGCGCTGCATAACTGCTGCCGCTCGCTACGCTTCTTTAAGCCTCACTGTGTTCTGGTGGGCGGTGCAGAATTCGAATCTGCGACCCCTTGGATGTCGACCAAGTATTCTAACCAGCTGAACTAACCGCCCGATGCCGCCATTATAGGGAGTGCACCGCCCTTAGGCAAGGCTTGTCACGGAAAAAGTTTCCTGGCACGCCTTTGGCCGTACACTAGCGCCTTGTTCGAATCATCACACCACCATGTCCGCCCAGCCCTCTTACGACCACCTGCACGCCCACCTCGACGGCGATGCCCGCCATGCCCACGTGATCGAGGGCCGCAGTCAGGCCGCGCTGTCGGTGGCGCTCGGGCTGACCCTGCTGTTCGCCGTCATCGAAGTCATCACCGGCTTCATCTCCAACTCGCTGGCGCTGATCTCCGACGCCGGCCACATGGTCACCGATGCCGCCGCGCTCGGCCTGGCCCTGCTGGCCCAGGCGATCGCCAAGCGCCCGCCCTCGCCCCGCCATTCCTTCGGCTTCGTCCGCGCCGAAGCCCTGGCCGCCTTTGTGAACAGCCTGGCCATGCTGGCGCTGGTCGCCTGGATCGCCTGGGAAGCCGTGCAGCGCCTGCTGCATCCTGAGCCGGTGCAGGGCGGCGTGGTGCTGGTGGTGGCGGCCATCGGCGCCAGCATCAACTTGCTGGTGGCCTGGGTGCTGTCGCGCGACAACCACAGCATCAATACCCGCGCGGCGCTGGTGAACGTGTTGGGCGACCTGCTCGGCTCGCTGGCGGCGATCGCGGCCGGCGCCATCATCTATTTCTTTCCGACCTGGGTGCGGGTCGACCCGATCCTGTCGATCTTCGTGGCCCTGCTGATCCTGCGTTCCACCAGCGGCATCCTGCGCGAGTCCTACCACTTCCTGATGGAAGGCGTGCCACACGAGATCGACTACCTGGAAGTCGGCGCCAACCTGAAGGGCGTGAACGGCGTGCTCGACGTGCACGACCTGCACGTATGGGACATGTCGCCCGGCCACCCTGCCCTCATCGGCCACCTGGAGATCGCCAGCCTCGAGCAGTGGCCGGCCGTGCTGGCCGCGGTGCGCGCCATGCTGCGCGAAAAGCACGGCATCGACCACGTGACCCTGCAGCCCGAGGCAGCCGGCGGCAAGTCGCTGTAAGCCGGGTCTTACCCCGCCTGGGCCCGCACGCCGATACCCGCCCCGCTGCCGCGCTGCGCATAATCCCTCCATGGATTGCGAGCGCACGGTTTTCGACACCCTCATCATCGGCGGCGGCCCGGCCGGGCTGACCGCCGGCATCTACCTGCGCCGCTTCACCCGCCACATCGCCCTGGTCGACAAGGGCAACAGCCGCCTGTCCTGGATCCCCGTCTCGCACAATTATCCCGGCTTCCCGGAGGGAATCAACGGCGTCGAACTGCTCGAGAACCTGCGCGCCCAGCTCGCCAACTACGGCGGCAGCGTGATGCCGGGCGAGGTCCTCGACCTGCGCCTGGAGGATGGGCTGTTCGTGGGCGACTATGTGCCTCCCGACGGTGGCGAGGCCTGCCAGCTCCGGGCGCACACGGTCTTGCTGGCCACCGGCGTGGCCGACGCCGGCATGCCGGTCGAGCGCTGGGACGAGGCGGTGCGTTGCGGCGCCGTGCGCCTGTGCCCGGTGTGCGACGGCTGGGACGTGATCGACAAGCGCATCGGCGTCGTCACCTCCGAGGTCAATCCGGTCGGCCACGCCCTGTTCATGCGTACCTTCAGCACCGACGTGCTGCTGTTCGAACGCGGTCCCGTATCGACCCTGAACGACGAAGACCGCCAGCGCCTGGCGGCCGCGAACGTGCGCTACGTCGACTCTCCACTGGCCGGCGTGACGATGAGCGAGGACATGAAGCCCATCCTGCATACGAAGGATGGCGCGGACTACCACTGCGACGTGTTCTACCCGATGCTGGGCGAGAGCGCGCGCTCCGACCTGGCCAGCGCCCTGGGCGCCGAGACCGTGGAGTGCCGCAAGCTGCTGGTGGACGATCATTGCCGGACGTCGGTCCCGGGGCTGTTCGCGATCGGCGACGTCACCCGTGGGCTGAATCAGATCGCGGTGGCCACCGGCCAGGCGGCGCTGGCGGCGACCAACATCCACAATACCCTGCCCTGGGCGCTGCGCTGAGTCCGGAACATCCGCCCCGGTGTTCGGCTCCGGATACCGATTGCCCGAAACCGGACGGCGGCGATCGGCCCGAACGGCAAGGTCCCCTGCCGGGGGCCACGAATCCTGATCTGGCACGCTTGTTGCAACTACCTGTGGACACCACCACAGGAGAGTCGCATGAATGTCATCAAGCTGTTCAAACGGTTCGCCGCCGTCGTCGCCATTGGCGCCAGTCTCGCAGCGCCGGCCCTGGCCCAATCGACGCGCGGACCTACCACGCCGGAGGAACAGGCACGCATCGTGCAGCTCGCGGCCGCGGCCGACAAGGACCCGGTCGGCGTGATGACGTCGGCCGAGGGCCGTTGGTTCGAGAAGTGGGCCGAGGAAGCCCCCGACTACATGCTGGGACCCGACAAGGGCGTGTTCTGGCTCCACGCCAGCGGCACGGCGCAGGGGGAGCTCAAGCGCGTGCTGCGCTTTCACCATACGGTGAGCACCGCGGCCTTCCAGCTCGAACAGCGCATCCTCGACCCCTATGGCAATCCGGCGCACCTGGAAGCCAGGACACTCGCCGGCATCGAGGGACTGCTGCGCGCATATGAATCCCTGGTCGCAAAGCGCGCGGAGAACCGCACGCCCAAGATGGACGAGGTGCTCGCCTTGCGCGACAGCGGCGGCCTGGCCGCGTTCGTGAAAGCCTTGCCGCCGATGCCCGCGCGATGAGCGGGCCGCTCATGCCCGGCCTGCTGCACGCATCCGTCCTTGCCCTGGCCCTGATCTTCACGACAGGGCATGCTGCTGCCCAGCCGGACCCGCTGTCCGCCAGCGAACGCCTGGCGGCGGAAATCGGCGCGCGCACCCCGATGATGGACGACCTCGAAGCGCTGTGCGACGAGTTTGGCGCCAGGCTCACCGGTTCCGACCAGTTGCGGGCGGCGCAGGCCTGGGCCATGCGCAAGCTGGCCGTGTACGGCGCCACCTCGGTCCGCCTCGAGGCCTATCCGCTCGGCCGTTCCTGGCGCCGCGGCCAGGCGCGGGCGCGGCTGTTGAATGCGAACCGGATGGCGCTCGACGTGGTCCAGAAAGCCTGGACCCACGGGACCCGCGGCGTCGTGCGCGCACCCGTGGGCGTGCTGGACGTCAAGTCCCTGGACGGCCTGCGGCAAGCCCTGCCGGCGCTGAAGGGCAGGATCGTGCTGGTCCTCTCGTTGCCGAGCCCTTCCGCCGAACAGCAGAAAGACCCGGCAGGCTTCCGGGCCGAGGTCGACCGCTCGCTCGCCGGGGCGGGTCTCGCGGGCGTCCTGCTCGTGTCAAGCAAGGCCAGTGGCCTGCATGACATGTGGGGCGGCCCCGACTCGCGCTTCGACAGGAATGCCGGCATCGTCACGCGCGAGGGTGCCAATCTGCTGCGGCGCCTGCTGGCGCGGGGCGTGATCCCGCAGCTCGAGCTGGAACTGGGCGGCGGCTTCGACACGCGGCAGGTCGAGGCGCATAACGTCGTCGCCGACTTCGCCGGCAACGATGCGGCGGACGAGATGGTGATCGTCGGCGCACACATCGATTCCTGGGATCTGGCCTGCGGCGCCACCGACAACGGCAGCGGCACGGTGGTGGCGATGGAAGTGCTGCGCGCGCTGCATGCCACCGGGCTGCGGCCGCGGCGCACCCTGCGCGTCGTCCTGTTCTCGGGCGAGGAACAGGGACTGCTGGGGAGCAAGGCCTATGTTGCGGCCCACAGGGACGAGCTGCCGAAGGTGCAGGCGGTACTGGTCCAGGACGCCGGCGCGGGGCGCATCACCGGCTTTCCCGACATGAAAGTGGAGGCGTGGTTCGCAGCGCTGTCCGCCGCCGTCGGGACGGCGAAACAGCTTAGTCCCCTCGATATCATGTATGCGGTCAGCAGGGGATCGGATCATGCCAGTTTCTTCGACGCCGGCGTGCCCGCGTTTGCCGCGATCCAGGACGGGCCGGAATACCGCAGCCACACGCAGCACACCCAGGCCGACGCCTTCGAGCAGGTCAGGAAAGCGGATTTGTTGCAGGCCGCGCAAGTCATGACCGTGACCGCCTGGGAACTCTTGAACGGCCCGCGGCTGCCGCATTTGCCGCCGGCACCGGCGCGCGTCAAGCCATGACGGACACTCAGGCCTCGACGTCGCAGACCCGGTCGCGCCCCGCCGACTTGGCCTGGTACAGGCGGCGGTCGATCCGGTCCAGGAAGACCTCGGGATCGTCGCCGGCGCCCGGGACGATGGTCCCGACCCCGATGCTGACCGTGACCAGGCGCCCGACGCCCGAGCGTGCATGCGGAAGCTCTTTCTGCGCCAGCAGCTTGCGGCAGCGCTCGGCGATGTTGCGGGCGGCCTCCTCGTCCGTCGCCGGCAGCAGCAGCACGAATTCCTCGCCGCCGAAACGGGCGCACAGGTCGCGCGTGCGCGCGGCCCCCGCATCCAGCACGGCGGCGACCCGCCGCAGGCACTCGTCGCCCTGCACGTGGCCATAGTGGTCGTTGTACTGCTTGAAGTAATCGATGTCGATCACCAGCAGCGACAAGGGCTCGCCGCCGGCGCGCGCCTTGGCCCATTCGACCGGATACAGGGTGTCGAACATGCGGCGGTTGGCCACGCCGGTGAGGCTGTCGCGGTAGGACAGCACTTCGAGTTCGCGCTGCAGTTGCAGGATCTTGTCCTCCGCCTGCTTGCGCGCCGTGATGTCGAACATGAAGCCGACCAGGGAATCGACGCTGCCGTCGGCGCGCCGCACCACGTGCACCACGTCGCGGATCCAGACCTCCTCGCCGTCGCGCGTCAGCGCCCGGTAATCGGCTTCATGGTCCACGCCCTGCTGCGACTGGGCGACGCAGAAGTCGACCGTCTTCTGGCGGTCTTCTTCATGGATGCGCTCGGCCCAGTCGGTGACGGCGATCCAGCTGGACGGGCTCCAGCCGAGCAGTTCTTCGATTTGCGGGCCGATGTAGGTGAAGCGCATCGTGGCCCAGTCGATCCGCCAGGGAATCGCCTTGGTCGATTCCAGCAGGGTGCGATAGACGCCGGGATCGTCGCAGGCGACCGGCTGGGAGGAGAAAATGGGGGCGCTCATGGGAATCCGTGTCGGGGCTGAAGTATGCATTGTGCATCGGAAATTTCAGCGGCGCCCGATATTTACACCCGAGAGCGGGGTGTCGCGCATTCGATACAACAATTATCACAAAGCTGCAAAAAACCTTCATATTTCTTTACCCGAATGACAACATACATTACCATTATTCAACTTTAATGGTTTTATTACAATAATCAAGGGTGTATGTTCAAGAAAAGTCTGTTGATGGTTTGCCTGAGCGCCTTCGGTTTCTGTGGAGCCGTGTCGGCCGCGCCGATTTCCTGCGCTACGGGGTCGTATGACGTCTCGGCCAAGCTGGTCGGCGCCAGTGCCTGCGAGCGCCTGGCCGTCACCGGGAAATCGGCAAACGACAAGGCAGAACTGATCAACAAGCAAGGCTTTTTCGGCACCGGCACCTGGCAGTTCGAGGGCAAGTATGACGACCTGAGCGCCTCCGGCGGCGCCGACGATTCCGCCCTGTTCGACTTCAGCGGCGGCAGCAAGGCCGGGACATTCAGCTACGTCGGCAACTTGTCGGATCCGCTCGACATCATGTTCGTCTTTAAGAGCGGCAATGGCACCAATCTGGTCGCCTACCTGCTCGACACGCCTTCCGCGACCGGTATCAAGTACAGCTCGCCCTTCATCCCGGGCCTGTTCGACGTGAAGAATGCCAAGGCCGTGTCGCACATCAGTGTGTACACCAGGCCCAAGTCCACCGTAAAAGGCCCCGAGCTCGAGACCAAGCCGGTCGAGATCGGCGACAATGCCGCCGACGTACCGGAACCCGGCACGCTGGCCCTGCTCGGCCTCGGCATGGCCGGTCTCGTACTGCGCCGCCGGCGCGCCTGAACTCAGCCCTGTCCTGAGGCCAGCGCGATCCGGCGCCGGATGCGCTGCACTTCCTGCGCATTACCGGCCGCCTCGGCGCGCTGCGCCTGCACGCCCAGCCAGGCCAGCAGCGGACGGCGCCAGCCCTGGTTCGACGCCGTGTCGATCGCCTGCGCCATGCCTTCCGGCGTAATGCGGCCAGCCTTGAACGCAGCCCCGGCCGCCACCAGGCGCGCCAGCGGATCGGCCACGCCGGCGACCTGGCCGCTCGCCAGCACCGGACGATGCTGCTCGGGCAGCAAGGCCCCGTTCAAACCTTCCCATCGGCCGTACAGATAATCGGCATAGGCGCGCTGTTCAGGCGTCGCCTCCTGCGCCAGGGCCGCGTAGCCCGGACAATCGTCGAAATCGAGGCTGGCCACACGGGCCGCGCAGCGCACCAGCTCGACCTGGGCCACGTAGTCGGGCCGGCCGGTGCTGGTGGTCGCCGTGCGCGCACTGCGGAAGCCGGCGGCCGCGGCGGCCGTGTGTCCCTTCAGGTAGTCGTCGACGGAGCCGTCGAGGGCGCCCTTGGCGTCGGCCTGCCAGTCCGGCGGCAGCGGTTTGCCGGCGCAAGCTGCGAGCATTGCCACGGCGAGGAAAGCGCAGATTCTCATGGCAGCTTGATCTCCTGGTTGCTGCGGGCGAAGGGCCACTTGCGGTTGATCTCGTCGACCAGGCGGTTCACCTTGCGCAGGCTGGCGTCGACTTCGCCGCGCAGCGCGCCCAGGTCTTGCGTGGCCACGCGTGCGTTGGCGCCGACCGCCTGGGCCTCGACCAGCACCGCGTCCACCTTCTTGAGCGTGGTGCTGGCATCCTGCAGCACCACGTGCAGCTGCCGGATCGCGACCTGGGCGTCGTCCATCACCCCATCCTTGCCGTAGACGCGCTGCTCGGTCTTGCCCAGCAGGGAGTTGATGCGATCCAGCGCCTCGCGCAGCTTGCGCGCCTCGGCATCGCCGCCCATCACCCCGCCCAGCACCCCGGCCGGGCCCGACATGCGGCCGGTGACGGAATTGATGTTGGCCAGGCTGGCATTGATGTCCGAGCCGGTCGCCGTCATGGTCTCGAGGTTTTCCAGCAGCGCGCGGGCGGTGGCGACGATGCGCGGGATCTCGGCGGTTGCGTCGCCGCGCAGTACCTGGCGGGTGGCGCCCGGCGGCAGCGGCGGGTCGTTCAGCAGGCCGGTGAAGGCCCGCAGCCGGGTCTCGCCGACGATGCTCGACTCCAGCGTGAACACGCTCGAGGTGCGCAGCCACTTGGCATCCTTGCTCTGTACGTCGACCAGGATCCGCACCTTGCCTTCGGGTGAGAGCTCGACCTGGCTGACGCGCCCGATCGGGAAGCCGGCGAACGTCATGTCCATGCCGGGGATGACGCCGGACGAATCGTCGGTCTCCAGCACCAGGCGCTGGGTCGGCTCGAACACGCCGCGCGCGTGCATCACGTAGCCGATGAAGGCGGCGACCAGGATGCCGATCGCCACCAGCAGGATCATTGCCTTGAGTTCGACGTGTTTCGGTTCGTCCGGCAAGGGTTCGGTCATGTCGTCCTATTCTTCTTTTAGATGTATTTAAGTGCGAGCGAGGCAGCTTCGATCACCAGCAGCACGAACAGCAGGCGCAGCGCGCCCGGCTGCACGGTGAAGTTGACGCGGCGCGGATAGCGCTGCAGCTCGAGGATGGCCGCTAGCGGGATCAGGGCCACGGCCAGGCCGAACAACACCGTCTTGAGCACGAAGCCGATGGTCACCGCCGGCGAAAACACGCGGCCGACGGTGCGGGTGTAGTCGGACATGCCCCAGGGCGACAGGCCATACACGTTCAGGTAGGCCAGCGCCAGCACGATGACGCTGGTGACCATCGCCAGGCTGAGCACCCCGAAAGCATTCGCCAGCAGCTGCGGCACCATGTCGCGCCGCATGCGGCGCAGTGCCTCGTCGTTGGCGGCCTGCGCGGACATGCCGGCACGCGCCAGGCCGAGGGCCGAGGCGTCGAAGGCCATGCTGGCGCGCAGGGCCACGAACATCGCGGCAGACAGAGGAATCAGCTCCAGCACCAGCACCCGCACCACCATCTCGAGCGCGAAGTGCGACAGGCCGTAGCTCTTGGCCGTGACCAGCACGATGCGGATGATGACGAGGCTGATGAGTGCGGAGGCCAGGGCGAACCAGGGCAGCACCTGCCAGGCGCTGGCGTAGATGTGGCGGGCCGCGGCCAGGCGGTTCTCGCGGTTGTAGGTCGAGGGCGACAGGGCCATCACGATGGCGACCGCGCCCAGGTGCACCATGTACCACCAGCTGCGCAGGTAGCGTGCGAAGGCGAGGCCCCACAGGCTGGGTCTGGCGTAGAGGTTCAGGGTTCGGCGCATGGTGTCAATATGATACAAATTCTGATGGATGTGCTCGGTTTTTGTATCAAATTGATACTTTTCGACGACTCGTTGGAACTTGGATCCCGGCCTGCGCCGGGATGACGCGCAAAAGGAGCGGCCCAACAACCCTGTTTGTACCACTCGCCCAAAAACCGTCGCCCCGGCGAAGGCCGGGGCCCAAGTTTGCCTGAGCACCGCAACCGCGCTTATTGACGGCGCGCCTCCATCACCCCCTTCACCTCCCCGATCGCCCCCAGCGCCTTCTGCAGCTGCCCGGTCGACCCGATCTCGGCCGTGAACACCATGCGCGCCTGTCCCTTGGCGCTCTGGGTGTTCACCCCGATCACATTGATCTTTTCGCGCATGAACACGTCCGAGATGTCGCGCAGCAGCCCTTGCCGGTCCATCGCCAGGATGAACAGGTCGACCGGGTACACCGTCTCCAGCCCGGCCGAGCCCCATTCGGTCTGGATCACCCGTTCCGGCGCCTTGGCGCGCATCTCGGCGAAGTTCTTGCAGCTGAGGCGGTGGATCGAGACGCCCTTGCCGCGCGTGACGAAGCCGCAGATCGGGTCCGGCGGCGCCGGCTTGCAGCACTTGGCCAGCATCGTCATCAGGCCCTCGGTGCCGACCACCAGCACGCCCGACTTGGCACCCTGCTCCACGCTCGAGGCGCGGCTCTTGTAGACCACCGCTTCGTCGACGGGCGGCGGTGCTTCCGGCGTGTCGTGCAGGGCCGCTTCCACGTGGCGCAGGCTGAACTTCTCCTTGCCGACCTGGATGAACAGTTCCTCGACCTTGGCAAAACCCAGCTTGTGCGCCAGCGCTTCCAGGTTGACCGCGGTCTTGCCCTCGCGCTGCAGCGATTTCTCGACCAGGGTCCGGCCCTGGGCCAGGGTCTCGGCCTGCTCCATCGCGTGGAACCACGCGCGAATCTTCGACCTGGTCCGGCTGCTGACCGTATAGCCCGGGCTGAGCCAGTCGCGCGACGGCCCCTGGCTGCCGGCCGGGCCCTTGGCCGTGATGATCTCGCAGGTCTGGCCGTTCTTCAGCGGCGTGTTCAGCGGCACCATCACGCCGTCGATCTTGGCGCCGCGGCAGCGGTGCCCCACCTCGCTGTGCAGGTGGTAGGCGAAGTCGATCGGGGTTGCGCCCTGGGGCAGCTCGAGCACCCGCGCCTGCGGGGTCAGCACGAAGATGCGGTCGTCCAGCGTGGTGGCCTTGAGCTTCTCGACCCATTCCTTCTGCAGGTCTTCCTGGCCCGCGACCACGTCGGCGACGTCGCTCTTCCAGGCCAGCAGCTGGCGCAGCCAGGCGATCTTCTCGTCGTACTTCTGGCTCTTGAAGTTCGAGCCGCCCTCTTCCTTGTAGCGCCAGTGCGCGGCGATGCCGTACTCGGCGAAGTTGTGCATCTCCTGGGTGCGGATCTGCACTTCCAGCGGCCGCCCGTCCTCGGCGGTGACGACCGTGTGCAGCGACTGGTAGCCGTTCGGCTTGGGGCGCGAGATGTAGTCGTCGAATTCCTTCGGGATCGGCGTCCAGATGTTGTGGACGATGCCGAGCACCGTGTAGCAGGTCTTGACGTCCGGGACGATCACGCGGAAGGCGCGCACGTCGTACAGGGACGAGAAGTCGAGCTCCTTGCCGCGCATCTTGTTCCAGATGCTGTAGATGTGTTTCGGCCGGCCCGAGACCTCGGCCTTGATGCCGGCATCGTGCAGCTCCGTCTGCAGGCGGTTGATCGAGGCCTCGACGAAGCCTTCGCGCTGCATGCGCTTCTCTTCGAGCATCTTGGCGATGCGCTTGTAGGTGTCCGGCTCGATGAAGCGGAAAGACAGGTCCTCGAGCTCCCACTTCAGCTGCCAGATGCCGAGTCGGTTGGCCAGCGGCGCATAGAAGTCGAGCACCTCGCGGCCGTAGGCGCGGGTGACCTCGTCGAAGCGCTTCTGCTCCGCGAACCAGCGCAGGCTGGCGGCGCAGGAGGCCAGGCGCATCAGCACCACGCGCATGTCGGAAGCCATCGCCAGCAGCATCTTGCGCAGGGTTTCCACCTGGGCGGCGGCCTGCTGGGCGGCGTTTTTTCCACTACCGACCTGCTCCTTGCCGGCCGTGAGGTCGCGCAGCTTGACCAGCTGGTAGACGCCCTGCACCAGGTCCGACACTTCCTTGCCGAAGCGCTCCTCGAGCGAGCCGGCGACCGCCGGGTCCATCATCGCCAGCTCGAACAGCAGGCCGGCGATGCGGGTCTCGGCGTCGGTGCGCAGGTAGGAGAGCGTGCCGGCCACGCCGAGCGAGAACTCGAAGGCGTTCTGGCCGGTGGCGGCGCAGCGCTCGCCGTACATGCCGGCGGCGTAGTCGAGCGCGGCCTGGACCCGCGCGCAATCCTCCACGCTGAGTCCCTGGACCAGCTGGGTGGTGGCGTCACCCAGTAAAGCGGTTGATACCATCTAGGTGCTTAGCGCAGTGCGGCGGTGATGCAGACCTCGACCAGGCATGCAGGGTTGGCCAGCTTGGCTTCCACGGTGGCGCGGGGCGGCGTATGGCCCTGGGGCACCCACTCGTCCCAGACCGTATTCATGCCGGCGAACAGGCCCATGTCGGCGATGAAGATCTGGCACATCAGGACGCAGGACTTGTCGCTGCCGGCTTCGCCCAGCAGGCGGTCGACGTGGCCCAGCACCTCGCGCATCTGGCCCTCGATCCCCTGGGTGGTGTCTTCGGCGATCTGGCCGGCCAGGTAGATGGTGCCGTTGTGGATGGCGATTTCGGAGAGGCGCTTGCCCACGTGGAGTCGTTTGATTTCCATGACTGCTTTCTCAAGTAAAGTGGCGGGAACCTTCATTCCGCGCCGATTAAAAATTCTCGTGCGATTGCGATCTGCTCAGGCTGCACGAAGGTGGGCGCATGGCCGACGCCCGGGATCTCGACCAGCCGCGGCTTCGGCCCACGCGTGCACATCTCCCGGGCCGTCTCGCGCGACAGCAGGTCGGACTGCTCGCCGCGCACCAGCAGGGTCGGACAACGGATCGCGTCCCAGGCCGACCACAGCGCCGCCTGGTCGCCGGCCGCGCGCTCCGGCGTGATGGCGCGGAAGGGCTGGGCCAGGCCGAGGTCGTAGTGGCGCACCCACTGGCCGTCCGGGTCCTGGCGCAGCACGTCGTTCGCCAGCTTGAACCATTCTTCCTCGGTGTGCGGGCCGAAGGAGGTCGACACCGCGCGCACATAGGCCGCGCCGGTGTCGAAGTCGGGGAAGCGGATGTCCTGGCCGATGTACTCGCCGATGCGGGCGATCGCGCCCTGGTCGAGCACCGGGCCGATATCGTTGAGCACCAGCTTGCGCACCGGGCTGTCCTCGAGCGAGGCCAGCATCATGCCGATGAGGCCGCCCATCGAGGTGCCGAACCAGTGCACGCCCAGTGCGTCGTCCGGGGTAACGCGGGCGATCAGGGTGACCATGTCGGCCACGTACTGCGGCACCGTGTAGTACTCGGGATCGCGCAGGCGGCCCGAGCGGCCGCGGCCGACCACGTCCGGGCAGACCACGCGGTATTCGTCGCATAGGGCGCGCGCCAGCCCGTCGAAGTCGTCCGCCACGCGGGTGACGCCGTGCACGCAGACCAGCACCTTCGGGTTGAGCGGGTCGCCCCACTCCTTGTAGGCCATCCGGTGCAAGCCGGCGGGCGAGCTGCACTGCACGCTTTTTAATCTGGCTTCGCTCATCCCCGGCTCCGTCATGGCAATATTGTCCGTTCTACTATCCCAACGCGCCATTTTACCGGGCGTTGCGATTAGAATTCTACCAATTCTGCGAAAGCAAGCCTCACCCCCCCTTAAATTTAGAGGACCCAATGAAATCCAGTATGCTCAGCGGTAAAACAGCACTCGTCACCGGATCGACCTCTGGCATCGGCCTCGGCATCGCCCGTTCGCTGGCGGAACAGGGCGCCAACATCGTGTTCAACGGCTTCGGCGACGCCCAGCAGATCGAGAAGCTCTACACGGACGTCGGCAGCGAGTTCGGCGTGCAGACCGCCTACCACAACGCCGACATGAGCAAGCCGGGCGAGATCGAGGCGATGATGCGTTTTGCTGCCGACAAGTTCGGCGGCGTCGACATCCTGGTCAACAACGCAGGCATCCAGCACGTGGCGACCGTGGACGAATTCCCGCCCGAGAAATGGGACGCGATCATCGCGATCAACCTGACCTCGGCCTTCCACACCACCCGCCTGGCACTGCCAGGCATGAAGCAAAAGAACTGGGGTCGCATCATCAACCTGGCCTCGGTGCACGGCCTGGTGGGCTCGGCGGGCAAGTCGGCCTATGTCGCGGCCAAGCACGGCCTGGTGGGCTTCACCAAGGTCACCGCGCTGGAAAACGCCACCACCGGCGTGACCTGCAATGCGATCTGCCCGGGCTGGGTCTTGACCCCGTTGGTGCAGAAGCAGGTGGACGACCGCGCCGCGCGCGACGGCCTGAGCAACGATGCGGCGCGCAAGGCCCTGCTGGCCGAGAAGCAGCCTTCGGGCGAGTTCGTGACCCCGGCGGAACTGGGCGCGCTGGCCGTGTTCTTCTGCAGCCCGGCCGGCGACCAGGTGCGCGGCGTGGCCTGGAACATGGACGGCGGCTGGGCCGCGCAATAAGGCCACGATGACACTGCGCCTCGACGAAGCTGCCTTGCAGGACGCCTGCCTCGACCTGGCCCGGGTGGTGCTCGCGGCCGGCCAGCCCCAGGTCTCGAACGACATCCTCGAGACCCTGGCCGACCGCTTCCACCGGGAAGTCGTCGATTTCGCACCCGGCATCGCCCGCGCCGGGCGCGACCCGAACCTGTTGACGCGCGCGGTGCACTACCTGATCGACGCGCACGCCCTGCCCCTCATGGGCACCGACATGGCCTGGTTCCGCCAGACCCTGGTCTGCCTGGTCGAACTGGCGGTGCCGGGAATTGCGCTGTCCGACCAGGGCGGGGCCTTCCTGCGCGACGTGCAGCTGGGGATCGAGCAGTCGCTGGGGGATCTGGAAGCATAGCGTTCACACACCTACAACAACGAGACACTGCATGCAACGCACCACCAGGGCACTCGCCCTTGCCATCCTCACCTTGCTCGCCAGCGGCGCCCATGCTGCCAACCAGCGCCCTGTCCTCCTCACCGCCGACCGCGTCTGGACCGGCGAGGGATCGTCGAAGAACGGTTGGGCGGTGCTGGTCTCGCAAGGCCGCATCGAGGCCGTCGGCCCGGCCGACAAGCTTGCGGTGCCGCCTGATGCCGAACGCATCGACCTGCCCGGCAAGACCCTCACCCCCGGCATGATCGACCTGCACTCCCACGTCCTCCTGCATCCCTACAACGAAACCACCTGGGACGACCAGGTGATCAAGGAGCCGGTCGCCTACCGCATCATGCTGGCCGGCCGCCATGCGGCCGCGACCCTGCAGGCCGGCTTCACGACCCTGCGCGACCTCGGCACCGAAGGCGCCGACTATGCCGACGCCGGCATCAAGCGCGCCATCGACGAGGGCGTCGCACCCGGTCCGCGCCTGCTGATTGCCACGAAAGCGATCGTGGCCAGCTACAGCTACGGCCCGGCCGAGAAGAGCTACCGGCCCGACATGGAAATCCCCTATGGCGCCCAGCCGGCCACCGGCATCGACGAAGTCACCAAGGCGGTGCGCGAGCAGTCGGCGCGCGGCGCGGACTGGATCAAGATCTACGGCGACTACCGCACCGGCATCGACGGCACGGCGCGCCCGACCTTCACGATGGAAGAAATGAAGGCGATGGTCGCCGCCACCCACGTCACGGGACGCAAGGTGGCGGTGCACGCGAGCAGCGACGACGCCATCCGCATGGCCGTGCTGGCGGGTGCAGACACCATCGAGCACGGCTACGGCGCATCGGAAGCCACCTTCCGTTTGATGAAGGAGCGCGGCACCGCCTACATCCCGACCCTGACGGCGCCGGAAGCGACCGGCGAATACTTCCAGAAGCATGTGCGCGGCGGGACGCCGACGCCCGCCATGCAGCAGGCGCACCGGGCCTTCGCGCTGGCGCGCAAGGTCGGGGTCAGGATCGGCAACGGCAGCGACGTCGGCGTGTTCGCGCACGGGACCAATGCGCGCGAACTGGCATGGATGGTGAAGCTCGGAATGACACCGCTGGAGGCGATGCGGGCGGCGACCGTGGTGGCGGCGGAGATCCTGGGAAAGAAGGACATCGGCCAGCTGAAGACGGGGATGCTGGCGGATGTGGTGGCGGTCGAAGGGGACCCGACCGAGGACATCGGGGCAGCGGCCAAGGTGGGCTTCGTGATGAAGGGCGGCCAGGTGTTCCGGAAATAGCACGCTATACAGAATTGGCATAAGGCATAACAAGATATAAGGCCTGCGGATATCCACAATAGATAAGGCGGTCCGCTTCCGACAAGATGGCAACACCACAAACTTCTCTTAGAAGAGTTGCCATGAAAAAGCCTTTTTACAAAATTCTGTATGTCCAGGTGCTGATCGCCATCGTGCTCGGCGTGTTGCTCGGGGTGTTCTACCCTGAACTGGGCGCGAAGATGAAGCCATTGGGAGACGGCTTCATCAAACTGATCAAGATGATCATCGCCCCCGTGATCTTCTGTACTGTCGTCGCCGGTATCGCCGGCATGCAGGACATGAAGAAGATCGGCCGCGTCGGCGGCAAGGCCCTGCTCTACTTCGAGGTCGTATCGACCTTCGCGCTGGCCATCGGCCTGGTGGTCGCCAACGTCCTCAAGCCGGGCGCCGGCTTCAACGTCGACGTCGCCCACCTGGACGCCTCCTCGATCGCCAAGTACACCGAGAAGGCGCAAAGCCAGACCACGACCGACTTCATCATGAACATCATCCCGAACACCTTCGTGGATGCCTTCGCCAAGGGCGACATCCTGCAGGTGCTGTTGATCGCCCTGCTGTTCGGTTTCTCGCTGTCGATGATGGGCGAGCGCGGCCGCCCGGTGACCAAGATGATCGAGGACTTCTCGCACGCCATCTTCGGCGTCGTGAACATCGTCATGAAGGCCGCCCCGATCGGCGCCTTCGGTGCGATGGCCTTCACCATCGGCAAGTACGGCCTCGATTCGCTGCTGCCGCTGGCCAAGCTGATGGGTTCCTTCTACCTGACCTGCTTCCTGTTCGTGGCCGTGGTGCTGGGCGCGATCGCGAAATACACCGGCTTCTCGATCTTCCGCTTCATCAAGTACATCAAGGAAGAACTGCTGATCGTGCTCGGCACCAGCTCGTCGGAAAGCGCCCTGCCGGCCCTGATGCGCAAGCTTGAACGCCTCGGCTGCTCCAAGCCGGTGGTCGGCCTGGTGGTCCCGACCGGCTACTCGTTCAACCTGGACGGCACCAACATCTACATGACGATGGCGGCCCTGTTCGTGGCCCAGGCCACCAACACCGAGCTGACCCTGATGCAGGAACTGACCATCCTGGCGGTGGCGATGCTGACCTCGAAGGGCGCATCGGGCATCACCGGCGCCGGCTTCATCACCCTGGCGGCGACGCTGGCGGTGGTCCCGACCATCCCGGTGGCCGGCATGGCCCTGATCCTCGGCATCGACCGCTTCATGAGCGAAGCCCGCGCCCTGACCAACTTCATCGGCAACGGCGTGGCGACGGTGGTGGTGTCGAAGTGGGAAAAGGAACTCGACACCGAGCGCATGGACGCCGTCCTGAGCGGCCGCGTGCCGGTCGATGGCGAGAAGGACCTGGAGCCGGTGCGCGCAGCCGCATAAGCCTGTCTTTACGCTCCGCGAGAACGCGCCTTCGGGCGCGTTTTTTTATGGCGCTGTCACCCTTGTCTATGGATGACTCCGAATGCGATGCGCAGCAATTGTTCAGCAGAATTAATCCGTCCGCCATCGAGTGCCCAGCGCCAGCCCAGGTAATTCGGTAAATAGCGCGAAGTGTCGCGCAGCCGCAGCCGTGCCAGCGGGGTGCCGCTCAGGTCCTTGAAGGTGCGCCCGCATTCGCGGCAACGGTAGCGCTGATGGCCGCTTCCTGTCCATGCGGACAGGACTTGGACCATGGGTGAGCTCAGCAGTTCAACCCTCATCCATCGCTAGCGGTGACAGCGCGTTTATGGCTTGGTCATAGCTCCTTACCCGAAATGCATGCAAATCCCTCTATCTGTCGCCGAAAAGCCTTGATCGTTCAGCAACTTGACTTTTCCTGTTCGCAATCTCCCGATAAGATAATGCCGTAGAGAAATTAAATTCCCCTCCAGCAAACTTTAGGACCCTCCCATGTCTGACATCACCATCGCGCCTCGCCAGGAAATCGCCTTCATCAACGGTAACCTGGCGGATCTTGCCACGCTGGTTGCAGGCATGCGCCCCGGCATCGAGATTGTCATCCTCGACCCGGCCGGCTCCGGCGTCGAACAGATCGCCCAGGTCCTCGCCGGCCGCAGCGGACTCGGCGCCATCCACCTGGTTGGCCACGGCGCCTCCGGCCTGCTCCAGCTCGGCGACGTCAGTATCGACGCCGCTTACCTGAAGGACAACGCCGCTGCGCTGGCAGAGATCGGCGCCGCGCTCGTGGAAGACGGCGACATCCTCGTTTACGGTTGCGAGACCGGCGCCGGCACCGCGGGCGCCGGCTTCCTGCGGACGCTGGGCGAAGCCACCGGTGCCGACGTCGCCGCTTCCACCGATGCGAGCGGCGGCCTGCAGGCCGGCGGCGACTGGCAGCTGGAAGCCAGTGTAGGCCAGGTCGACACGGCATCGGCCATGGGCGACGCGGCGGATGGCTATCTGGCCACGCTGGCGCTGAGCACCGGAGGCGTTCATACCTACGGCCAGAACACATGGTCGTACAGCACCATTGCGCAGGACGCCAGTGGGAACGTCTACATGGCGCACAAGCTCGACGGCTCCGCCATCTCGATCAAGAAGTGGACCGGCGCCGGCTGGACCGAGATCACCAAGCTGACCACCAGCATGACCGGTGACACCTATTTCTCCGACTACCTGAGCCTGCAAGTCGACGCCCACGGCAACCTCGACCTGATGTTCCAGCATTCCGTGGTCACCAACGGCGACAACCTCGGATCGACGCGCGGCATCAAGTTCGGCGAATACAATGTGCTGGGCAATAGCTGGACAACGGCTGTGGTCGAGCAGGCCTCGCACCCTAGCGGGGCGCGCAATTTCAGCGAGCCCTCGCTGACGCTGACCGCCGACGGCACCCTGCATGCCGTCTACAAGTACAACTATGGCACGAGCTCCTCGACGGAATACAAGATCCAGTACGCGTCGAGCAGCGACAGCGGCGCGACCTGGACGACTTCGACCGTCCTGACCACCACCATCGCCGGCATCGACGAACTGCAGGACCCGAACATCGTCACGGACAACAACGGGACCGTCCACCTTTTCTACGTGCGCGAGGACAACCAGAACGACACCTACGGCAACCTGTACCACACCAGCAAGGCTCCCGGCAGCACTACCTGGTCGGTGGCGGAGAAAATCGCCAGCGACCTCGAGACCATGTACACGCTGGCCACCGACGGCGCGGGCACGTTCTATATCGGACACAACACGACAGCATACGACAGCAACTGGAATGTCACCGGCTCTACGCTCAAGGTTCTGTCGAACGAAACCGGCAGCTGGGCGACCGACGCCAGCCTCAGCTATCCCGACGCACGCGCCATCTACAAGATGGAATTTGGCGCCGGCAAGTTGCACATGCTGGTGTCGCAGTCGCCGGCCGACTACTCGGAATCGAACTTCACGATCCTGCGCAAGGACGGGTCTACCTGGACCCAGGGCTATGTCGGGGAAGCGCAACTGCCCTCGATGAGCCTGCAAGGCGAAGTCTTCGACGAGGGCACCTTCACCATCACTCCCGGCGGCGATATCCTGGTCGTGACCGAATCGGGTAACCTCAGGAACGTGCAGTTCACCGCCGGCACCGCGGTCGACTACGGCCTGATCTCGAACGCCGCCCCGGTGGTGAGCGAGCTGCACGGCGACTCCACCCCGTTCACGCCGGGCGCGACCGACCTGGTCCTCGACAGCGCCTACGTCGACTACTACGACTTCGTCAGCACCCAGCCGGCCGGCGTCACCGACGCCGACGGCGGCGACTTCAACGGCGGCTTGCTCAGGATCACCCAGCAGTCCGGCAATGGCGACGGCCGCTTCGTGCTCGACTTCGCCAACGGCATCCTGGCCGCCGGCCCGGATGCCAATACCCTCGGCGGCGAACTGATCGGGGGCGAAAAGATCTTCATGCCCGTGAACGGCGTCTGGACCGCAGTCGGCCAGGTTCGCCCGGGCTTCGACGGCCACTCCGGCCACGACTTGATGATCGACTTCACCAGTGCCTATGCCGACGCCGGCACGGCCGACGCCTTCATCAAGTACCTGATGTACACCGCCCCCAGCGCGGGCGCCCGCAACTTCTCCCTGACCGTCGAGGACGGCGACGGCGGCGTATCGACCCCGGCGGTTTTCACCATGACCGGCCTCGACGTGGTGGCGCCGCAGGTCCTGGAAGTCAGCGCCCTTAACACCGACGGCACCTTCAAGGCTGGCGACACCGTGGTGATCCAGGTCAAGTTCAGCGAAGCCGTCACCGTCACCGGTTCGCCCACCCTGCTGCTAGAAACCGGCACGCTAGACCGCAGCGCCCTCCTCACCGGCAGCAACGGCGGCGACACCCTGTTCTTCAGCTACACGGTGCAGGCCGGCGATCTCACCGGCGACCTCGATGTCCTCGGGGCCGGCGCGCTCCAGCTGAACGGCGGCAGCATCCGCGACGCGGCCGGCAACGATGCGGTGCTGGCCCTGGCCCCCCCCGGCGCCGCCGGCTCGCTCGGCGCCGCCAGGAACATCGTCGTCGACGGCGCAGCACCGACCGACATCGCCCTCAGCAACGCCGCCATCACCACCCTGGACGGCGCCCACGCCGTGGTCGGCACCCTGAGCAGCGTCGATGCCAATACCCAGGACAGCTTCAGCTACAGCCTGGTGAACGGCGCCGGCTCGGCCGACAACGCCGCCTTCGAGATCGTCGGCGGCGCACTGCGCGCCATCGACGCCGCCGCCCTCACCGAGGGTGCGAAGTCGGTGCGCGTGCGCACCACTGACGCCGCCGGCAACAGCTACGAAGAAGCCCTGTCGATCGCCGTCAGCTCGCCACCGACAGTGGCGATCAGCGCCGCCCAGGGTTCGCTCGGCGTGAACGGCAGCACGCTGATCACCTTCACCTTCAACAAAACCCCGGTCGGCTTCGTCGCCGGCGACATCACGGTCAGCGGCGGCAGCCTGGGCGCCCTCACGGTCGACCCGCAGAACGACAAGGTGTATACCGCCACTTTCACTCCGACGCCGGATCAGCAGAACCTGGCGGCCGCGATCTCGGTCGGCGCCGGCAAGTTCGTCGACGCCGGCGGCCTGGCCAATGTGGCCAGCACGGTCAACGCCGCCATCGGCGGCGACACCCTGGCCGCGGCGGTCAGCGCCGTCGGCGCAAGCGGTGCCGACGGCAGCTACAAGCTGGGCGACACGATAACGATCCAGCTGAACTTCCTGGAAGCCGTGACCGTCGTCGGCCAGCCGACCCTGCAACTGGAAACCGGCGCCACCGACCGCGTCGCCACCTACAGCGGCGGCAGCGGCAGCAACACCATCGCGTTCAGCTACACGGTGCAGGCGGGCGATCTCACCAGCGACCTCGACGTCGTCGGCACCGGCGCGCTCCAGCTGAACGGCGGCAGCATCCGCGACGCGGCCGGCAACGACGCCGTGCTGGCCCTGGCCGCCCCCGGCGCCGCCGGCTCGCTCGGCGCCGCCAGGAGCATCGTCGTCGACGGCGCCGCGCCGACCGACATCGCCCTCAGCAACGCCGCCATCACCACTCTGGACGGCGCCCATGCCGTGGTCGGCACGCTGAGCAGCGTCGACGCCAACGCGCAGGACAGCTTCGGCTACACCCTGGTGGCGGGCGCCGGCGACGCCGACAACACGGCCTTCGAGATCGTCGGCGGCGTTCTGCGCGCGCTCGACGCCGGCGCCCTCGGCGACGGCATGAAGTCGGTGCGGGTGCGCGGCCTCGATGCGGCCGGCAACAGCTATGAAGAAGCGCTGGCGATCAGCGTCAGCTCTGCGCCGACGGTGGCGATCAGCGCCAGCCAGGCCACGCTGAACGCGGGCGGCACTGCCTTGGTCACCTTCACTTTCAGCGCCACCCCGGTCGGCTTCGAGGCCTCCGACATCACGGTCAGCGGCGGCAGCCTGGGCGCCCTCACGGTCGACCCGCAGAACGACAAGGTCTATACCGCGACCTTCACCCCGGCGCCGGGCCAGCAGAACCTGGCGGCCGCGATCTCGGTCGGCGCCGGCAAGTTCACCGATGCCGGCGGCTTGGCCAACGTGGCCAGCACGGTCAACGCCGCCATCGGCGGCGACACCCTGGCCCCGAGCCTGGTCATCACGGGTGACCGCACGGCCTTCAAGGCCGGCCAGGCTGCTACCATCACCTTTACTTTCAGCGAAACCCCCGCCGGCTTCGACGCCGGCGACATCGTCTCCAGCGGCGGCACGCTCACCGGCCTGGCCGTGACGGCCGACAGCAAGGTGTACACGGCGAGCTTCACGCCGAGTGCCGACCTCGAGAACCTGTCCGGCGCCATCGCCGTGGCCGGCGCCGGCTACGCCGACGCGCGCGGCAATGCCGGCGGCGCCGCGGACCTGGCGATCGGCGGCGACACCCGCGCCCCGGTCGTCAGCGACGCCCACATCGCCATCTCCGGCGCCAGCGGCGCCAATGGCACTTTCCTTGCCGGCGATACCATCACCGTCACCTGGAACGATGGCGCCTCGGGCGACAACAACCCGGACAGCGCCAGCGCCACCGTCGACTTCAGCCAGTTCGGCGGCCCGGCGGCGGTCATCGCCACCCACGCGGGCGGCGTGTGGACGGCCGGCTGGCAGCTCCCGGCCGGCACGCTCGATGCCACCGGCCTGAACGTCTCGGTCACCGCGCTCGACGACGCCGGCAACGCCGGCACCCGCGCCGACGGCAGCAATGCCGCGGCCGACAGCCAGGCGCCGCTGGTCAGCGCCGGCGCGATCGCCGTGGCCGGCGCCACCGGCATTGGTGGCGCCTACCGCGTCGGCGATGTGCTCACCGCAATCTGGGACAATGGCCTGGAGGGCAACCTCGACGTGGCCGCCGTGGCCTTCGATTTCAGCCAGTTCGGCGGCGGCACGGTGGCCGCCAGCGCCATCGGCAATGTCTGGAGCGCCAGCTACACCATCGTGGCCGGAAACATCGATGCGACCAATCGCAATGCCAGCGTGACGGTCACCGACGACGCCGGCAACATCACGCTGCGCTCCGGCGCGGACCAGCTGCAGGTCGACGCGCGCCTGCCGCAGGCGACCGCCATCGGCGTCGCCAACAACGCGCCCGCGAATGCCACCAGCGTCGATTACACGGTGGTCTTCGACGAAGCCGTGACCGGGGTCGACCTGGCCGACTTCAGCCTGTCCGCCACCGGCAGCGCCACCGGCACCCTGGCCGCCGTCAGCGGCGCGGGCAACACCTGGACCGTGAGCGTCGGCGGCATCAGCGGCAACGGCAGCCTGAAGCTGACGCTGAACGCCGGCGGCACCGGCATCGCCGACGATGCCGGCAACCCGGTCCTGGCCGGGTACAGCGCGGGCAGCGCCCACACCGTGGCGTTCAACGCGGCGCCCGTCATCACCAGCAACGGCGGCGGCCATGAGGCGATCTTCAGTATCGCCGAGAAGCAGCGCGCCGTGACCACGGTCGCGGCCCTGGATGCCGACGGGCATGCGCTCAGCTACAGCATCGGCGGCGGCGACGCGGCCCTGTTCGAGATCGACCCGGTCAGCGGCGTGCTCCGCTTCATCGCCACCCCGCTGCGCGCGAACCCGCTGGACAGCAACCACGACAACATCTATGACCTGACCGTGACGGTTGATGACGGTCACGGCGCCCGGGACAGCCAGAACCTGTGGGTCACGGTGCTGGGCGACCTGGACGGCGACGGCGCGCCGGACGCGAGCGACAGCGACATCGACAACGACGGCCGCCTGAACAGCGTCGAAGACCCGGTGCCGGGCGCACGTGGCGTGACCGGCGACGGCAACGGCGACGGCGTGGCCGACAGCGCCCAGCTGAACGTGGCCTCGCTGCCGACCATCGTGCAAGGCGCGCCCTACGCGACACTCGAAGTGGCCGCGGGCCTGAGCCTGACGTCGGTGAGCAGCATCGCGGCGGCCACGGGCCTGCCGCGCAACGTCAAGATGCCGGTCGGCCAGTTCGACTTCACGATCGGCGGCGTTACCCCGGGCGGCAGCGCCCAGGTCAGCATCTACGTCGACAGCAGCTACAAGGTCAACGGCTACTACAAGCTCGACGCCGGCAACAACTGGGTCAACCTGGCCACCTCGGTCGTCCCGGTGGGCAGCAAGACCAAGCTCACGTTCTCGCTGACCGACGGCGGCATCTTCGACAGCGACGGCGTGGTCAACGGCAGCATCAGCGACCCGGGCGGCCCGGTCACGATCGCCCCGGCCATCAGCAGCAACGGCGGCGCCACTACGGCGGCCCTCGACGTCCAGGAAGGCGCTGTCGCCGTCACCACTGTGCAGGCCGGCCAGGGCGCGGCCTACGCGATCAGCGGCGGCCTCGATGCCGCGCTGTTCCAGGTCGATGCCGCCACCGGCGTGCTGCGCTTCGTCTCCGGCCCGTCCTACGGCGCGCCGCGGGATGCGGGCGCGGACAACGTCTACGACGTGCAGGTCACGGCGAGCGACGCATTCGGCAGCGATACCCAGGCGCTCGCGGTGCACGTCACCGCGGCCCCGCCGGTAGCGCCGCCGACGACCGTCGTCGACGGCGTCAGCGTCGGTACCGGCACCCGAGACAACGGCGACGGCAGCACCAGCCAGGTGATCACCATCCCCGTGGTGGAACAGGCCCGCAACGAAACCGTCGGCAACAACGCGGTCGCCGACATCCCGCTGGTGAGCAGCAATGGCGGCACGGTCCTCAGCGCGCAGGTGCCGACCGGCGTCGGCGTGCAGGTCAGCGGCTCGGCGGCGCCGGCCGGCGTGGCCGATGCGATCACCAACCTGATCCGCGAGATCAAGGGCGTGACCGCCGCCGGTTCGCATGACCAGACCCAGATGACGGGCGGCGGTTCCGGCTTCCTGTCCAGCCTGCCCCAGGATGCCAACCTGCTGGTGCAGACCGTGGTGCCGACGGTGGCGCCCGGAACCGCGCCCGCCGGCCCGCTGGTGATCCAGGGCGCGGCCCCGGGCGCCGGCGGTCCCCTGTCGGCCCTGGTGATCGATGCGAAGGGACTGCCGGCCGGATCGACCATCCAGCTGCAGAACGTGGACTTTGCCGCGATCGTCGGCAACGTGCGGGTGACCGGCGGTGCCGGTTCGCAGAACGTGTGGGGCGACGGCGCCAGCCAGACCATCATGCTGGGCGCGGACGACGACGTCCTGCACGGCGGCGCCGGCAACGACAGCGTCGGCAGCGCCGGCGGCAACGACAAGGTCTATGGCGACGAGGGCGACGACATCGTGTTCGGCGGCCTGGGCGACGACCTGGTCGACGGCGGCAGCGGCACCGACACCGTGCAGCTGGTGGGCAGCGGCCGTGCCGACTACACGGCGCGCTTCGCCGATGGCCACCTGGTGCTGGCCCACCGCAACGGCGGCGCCGACGGCAGCGATACCGTCGCCAATGTCGAAATCCTGCGCTTCGCGAACGGGACCGCCGACACCAGCGTACGCGGCAGCATCGAGCGCCTGTACGAAGCGCTCCTGGGCCGCGAGGCCGATGGCGCGGGCGTGGACGCCTGGCTGGCCGCGGTTGGCAAGGGCGCCACGCTGACGGAGGTGGCGCAGCAGATGCTGGCAAGCGCTGAAGCGCAGCTGCAGGCCGCCAGCGATGCCGGCTTCGTGACGGCGCTGTACAGCCGCAGCCTGGAGCGCAGCGTCGACGCCGGCGGCCTGCAGTACTGGACCGACGCGCTGGCTGCCGGCACGGTGAGCCGCGCCGGCCTGGCGCTCGCCGTCACCGACTCGGCGGAGAAGCTGGCCAGGCCGGCGAGCGTCGACCTCGGCGTCGGCGATACCGACATCGGTACCCTGGTGCGCCTGTACGCCACGCTGTTCGACCGCGCGCCGGACAACGCCGGCATCAACCACTGGCTGTCGCTGTCGGAAGCCGGCGTCTCGCTGGAACGCATCGCCGACCACTTCCTGGCCTCCAGCGAAGCCTTGACGGCGTATGGCGCGCTGGACAACCGGGCCTTCACGATGGCCCTGTACCAGCAGGCCATGCACCGCAACGGCAGCGATGTGGAAGTGTCGTACTGGACCGGCCTGCTCGACAGCGGCAGGCTCGATCGCGGCGACGTGCTGCTGCAGTTCGCCGAGTCGAACGAGAAGGCGACGCTGGTGGGTGTGATCGACACCAGCCTGGATGTCTGAACTGCGAAGCGTCCCTACTGAATAGCCGGGCCTCGCGCCCGGTTATTTTTTGGCAGCGCTATGCGTATCGCATTGCAAATCGCGCAATTATCTTGCTAAGCTCTAGCAATACTATTACCCTTAGATGGCATGTGAATTGTCGCGCGATTAGCATTTACAGCCAGAGCCGAGCGTCTCAGCCGTGGCAAATATCGTGCGTTCACGTGGTAGAAAACTGTAGACACCAGTGTCTAGACAGACTATTCTAGAACTGCCAACACTGATGAGGACGCTCATGCCACGCAAACCCGATACTCCCAAGCCGACCCCGGCCGAACTCGAATTGCTGCAGGTGCTGTGGCCGATGGCTTCCGGCACCGCCAAGCAGGTGCACCAGGAAATGCAGAAGACCAAGCCCGAGGTCACCTATGCCACCGTGTTGCGCCTCATGCAGATCATGCATGGCAAGGGCCTGCTGGTGCGCGACGAGAGCGAACGTTCGCACGTCTACACCCCCGCGCACGCCCAGGATTCGGTCGAGACCAATCTGCTGAAAGACCTGATGCAGCGTGCCTTCGCCGGTTCTGCCAAGGCGCTGGTGCTGGCCGCGCTCAAGAGCGGCATCTCGAAGAAGGAACGCGACGAGATCGAGCAGTTGCTCCGTGAAGACAAGTCGGAGGACAAGCAATGAGCGCCGCCGACCTCGTCGCCAGCATCGGCTGGACCCTGGTCCACTTCCTGTGGCAGGGCGCGCTGATCGGCTGCGCCACCGCCGTGCTGCTGACCGTACTGCGCAACGCGCGGCCGGAGTCGCGCTACCTGGTCGCCTGCAGCGGCCTGCTCCTCTGCCTGGCCTGGCCCGCCACCGAACTCGCGCTGCGCCTGCTCGGCGGCAGCGGGACCGGCGGCGATGCGCTGGTGCTGTTCGCCGCCGGGCTGGTGGCCGCTTCCCCGGTCGACCAGGGCTGGGCCGCCCTGCTCGCCGACCAGCTGAGCTGGATCGTCGGCACCTGGGCCGTATGCGCCCTCGCGATGAGCCTGCGGATGGTGGCCGGCCTGGTCTGGATCGGCCGCGCCGCGGCGCAGGAAGGTATCGACCCGGCCTGGCAGGCGCGTGTCGAGCGCATGGCGGCGCAGTTCGGCATCGACCGCGCCGTGCGCCTGCGCATCGTGGAAAGCCTCGGCAGTCCGGTCACGGCCGGCTGGTGGCGCCCCGTCGTGCTGGTGCCGGCCGCGCTGGTGTCGGGCATGCCGGCGCACCTGCTGGAAGCGCTGCTGGCCCACGAACTGGCCCACATCAAGCGCCACGACTACCTGGTCAACCTCGGCCAGAACCTGGTCGAGACCCTGTTCTTCTACCACCCGGCGGTCTGGTGGATCTCGGGACGCATCCGCGTCGAACGGGAACAGATCGCCGACGATTTCGCGGCAAGGCAACTGGGCGAACCGCGGCGCCTGGCCCTGGCCCTTTCAGAGCTGGAGAAACTCCAGTTTTCCACCCACCACCTGGCCCAGGCGGCCAACGGAGGAGATCTTATGTCACGCATCAAACGATTGGTTCGTCCCGATACGCAAGCGTTGAACTGGAAGGCAGCCATTCCCGTACTGGGACTGGCGGCAATGAGCGCTGCGGTGTTCGCTCATGCGGCGCCCGCCGCAAAGTCGGCAGAGCCGGACCGGGCTGCCGTCGCGAACTTCAACAGCTGCGAGCGCCCCCACTACCCGGCCGAATCCCTCGCGCAGAAGCATACCGGGACCGTCACCCTCGGCTTCCTGGTGGCGACGGATGGCAGCGTGAAGGACACGAAGATCACGAAATCGTCAGGCCACCGTCCGCTCGACGAATCGGCCCGCACGGCGCTGGCCAAGTGCACGTTCAAGCCGGCCACCACCAAGGGCCAACCGGTCGAGGCCTGGACCGCCGTCCAGTACGTCTGGACGCTCGAGTAAGCGCCGGCATCCGATCACCGGCGGACGGGGACGCCCGTCCGCTGCTCTCCAACGATGTACCTCTCTCGACACGACCACATGAATACGATTCGCACGATATTGTTTGTACCTGTGATGCTCGCTGCCCTCGCATGCGATGCCAAGGCGGAGGTCGACGACGCCACCCGCAAGGCGGTCATCGCCGAACTCGGCGCCAAAGTCAAGGACATTTACGTGTTCCCGGACAAGGCAAAGCTGGTCGTCGAACGGCTGAACGCACGCGAGCAAAGCGGTGCCTACCGCGGCGCCAAGGATCTCGATGCCTTCGCGGCCATGCTGACCGAGGACCTGCGCCAGCCGACCGGGGACAAGCACCTGGGCGTGCGCTACCACGCCAAGCCCCTCCCTGCCGATCTCGGCGGTCGCGGACCGACGCCCGAGCAGGAACGCATGTTCGCCAACTTCCTGAAGTCGCGCAACTACGACATCCGCAAGGTGGAAACCCTGCCCGGCAATATCGGCTACATCGACCTGCGCAGCTTTCCGCCGGCCCAGATCGCCAAGCCCGTTCTCGGTGCGCTGATGAACCTGGTCGCGGACACCGACGCGCTCATCGTCGACCTGCGCCACAACGGCGGTGGCGATCCCCATACCGTCGCCTTCTTGTCCAGCTACCTGTTCGACAAGCGCACGCACCTGAACAACATGTATTGGCGCGATGGTGGCCGCACGGACGCGTTCTGGACCGAAGAAGATGTGCCGGGCAAGAAGTTTGGAGGCAGCAAGAAAGTCTACGTCCTGACCAGCAAGGATACCTTCTCCGGCGCCGAGGAATTCAGCTACAACCTGCAACAGCTGCGCCGCGGCCTCATCGTGGGCGAGACTACCGGCGGCGGCGCCCATCCGGGCGGCGTGCACCGCATTCACCCGCATCTGGGGGTATTCATCCCTGGGGGTCGCGCAATCAATCCGATCAGCAAGACCAACTGGGAGGGCACCGGCGTGGTGCCGGACGTGAAGGTCAAGGCGGAGGATGCGCTGCGCACGGCCGAACGCCTGGCCCTGACGGAGCTGCTGAAGTCTCCTTCGGACGAGGGACATGCGCAGCACTTGCGCAAGCGCCTCGCCGCCCTGGAATGAACAAAGCCCGCAGGGATCCTGCGGGCCTCGATGTAGCCACCGCGGTGTTTTTTACACCGCCGAAACGTCCAGCTCGCAGCCGGTCGCGCTCAGCACCTCATCCTTGCTGACGCCCGGCGCCAGCTCCACCAGCTTGAGGCCGGTGTCGGTAACATCCAGGACACCCAGGTCGGTGATGATGCGATCCACCACGCCCACGCCGGTCAGCGGCAGGTCGCATTTCTTGAGGATCTTGTGCGAGGTCGAGCCGTCCTTGGCGGTGGCGACGTGTTCCATCACGACGACCACGCGCTTGACGCCGGCCACCAGGTCCATCGCGCCGCCCATGCCCTTGACCATCTTGCCCGGGATCATCCAGTTGGCCAGGTCGCCGCGCTCGGACACCTGCATCGCGCCCAGGATCGCCAGGTTGATCTTGCCGCCGCGGATCATGCCGAAGGAATCGGCCGAGCTGAAGTAGGCAGCGCCCGGCAGTGCCGTCACGGTCTGCTTGCCGGCGTTGATCAGGTCGGCGTCGACTTGCGCTTCCGTCGGGAAGGGGCCGATGCCCAGCAGGCCGTTTTCCGACTGCAGGAAGACCTCGATATCCTGCGGGACGTAGTTCGCCACCAGGGTCGGCAGGCCGATGCCCAGGTTCACATAGAAACCGTCCTGCAGTTCCTTCGCCGCGCGCGCGGCCATTTCATCACGAGTCCAAGCCATGTTCTGTCTCCAGTGTTCGCAAAAAGCGCGTTAGTTCGCGCGCACGGTGCGCTGTTCGATGCGCTTTTCCGGCGTCGGGTTGTGGACGATGCGGTGCACGAAGATGCTCGGGGTGTGCACCTGGTCCGGATCGATTTCGCCGATCTCGACCAGCTCTTCGACTTCCACGATGCAGATCTTGCCGGCGGTGGCGACGTTCGGGTTGAAGTTGCGCGCGGTCTTGCGGTACAGGAGGTTGCCGGCCTTGTCGGCCTTCCATGCCTTGACCAGGGAGACGTCCGGCAGCAGCGCACGTTCCATCACGTAGTGCTCGCCGTCGAATTCGCGGGTTTCCTTGCCGTCGGCAACGATGGTGCCGTAGCCGGTCTTGGTGTAGAAGGCCGGGATGCCGGCGCCGCCGGCGCGCAGCTTCTCGGCCAGCGTGCCCTGCGGGGTGAATTCGAGTTCGAGTTCGCCGGCCAGGAACTGGCGTGCGAATTCCTTGTTTTCGCCGACGTAGGACGAGATCATCTTCTTGATCTGGCGGGTTTCCAGCAGCTGGCCCAGGCCGAAGCCGTCCACGCCCGCATTGTTCGAAATGGCGGTCAGGTTCTTGACGCCGGAATCGCGCAGCGCCGCGATCAGCGCCTCCGGAATGCCGCACAGGCCGAAGCCGCCCACGGCAATGGTCTGGCCGTCTGCAACGATGCCGGCTAGCGCCGACTTCGCATCAGGATACACTTTGTTCATACCCGTCCCTTTTATAGGTTAAGCGATAAGCTCTTCTGTACTACAGAGTAGAGTCTCAGCATAAAATACGCTGTACCGAATAACAATACCGTAGAACTACGGCCCGCCCCGTCCATGAACCGAGCAGTCGATCCAAGTCAAGTGAATCCCCCCTGCGCCATCGATTACGAGATGATATTCCAGCATGCGCCGGTGGGAATGTGCGTGTCGATGAACCGCGTCATCCAGTCCTGCAACCACGCACTCGCGACGATGTTCCGCTATGACGGGGGCAAGCTTCACGGACAGTCCTTCAGCGTACTCTACCCGACCATGGACGAGTTCCTGCGCACCGGCGACCGCATCGTGCCGATCATGAACGCCAAGGGACGCTACTCGGACGAGCGCATCATGCGCCGCGCCGACGGTGAACTGTTCTGGTGCCACGTGACCGGGCGCGCGCTGGATCCGGCCGAGCCGCTCGGCGCGGGGGTATGGACCTTCGAGGACGTCAGCGAGAAGCGGCCGGTGTCGGCCGAGCTGACCCCGCGCGAACGCGAGATCGCCGCCCTGCTGGTCGAGGGCAAGACCAGCAAGATGATCGCGCGCGATACCGACCTCAGTCCGCGCACGGTGGAGATGCACCGGGCCAGCCTGATGCGCAAGTTCGCGGCATCGACTTCATCGGAGCTGGTGCACAAGCTGGTCGGAGCGCGCTGAAGCTCAGGCGCTCAGGCGCCGCGCTCATTCGGCCGGCAGCAAGGCCCGCAGGCGCTCCGGCAACGGCCGGGATTTCTCGGCCCTGAAATCGATCCATACCACCTTGGCGCCGCCTTCGGCGTGCAGCGCGCCGGCCTGCCCGTCCGCGCCGACCAGGCGGATCTCGTGGGTGACTTCGATGCTCGAGCGCCCCGGCGGGCTGACAAAGGTCATGACTTCGATCTCGCCCGGATAGGTCAGCTGCTTGAGGAAGCTGCAATAGGCATTGACGACGACCGGGCCCTCACCTGGCAAGGCCGGGTCGGCCAGTGCGCCGGCCTGCTCGAGCCAGGCGATACGGGCCGATTCGATGTAGCGGAAATAGACGGTGTTGTTGACGTGGCCCATCGCATCCATGTCGCCCCAACGGATGGGCATGCGCATGGTGTGTACAAACTGCTTGCTGCTCATTGCTTCCTGACTCAGTAAAACGATTACTGCGCCGTCATGCCGTCGTCGGCCGTGATGATGGCGCCATTGATGAAATGGGCTTCATCCGCTGCCAGCAGCAGCAGGAGCCCGTCGAGGTCTTCCGGTTTGCCGGCACGCTTGCGCGGCAGCATGTCGATCAGCTTGCGCCCCTGCTCGGTGTCGAAATAGTCCTCGTTCATTTCGGTGCTGATGTAGCCGGGGCAGATGGCATTCACGTTGATGCCATACCTGCCCCACTCCACCGCCATGGCCTTGGTCATCTGCACCACGCCGGCCTTGCTCATGCAGTACACGCCGATCTGCGGCAGCACGCGCAGGCCGGCCACCGAGGCGATGTTGACGATGCGGTGCTGCTTGCGCGGGTCGCCCTTGGCGCGCTGGATCATGCGCTTGGCGGTCTGCTGGGCCACGAAGAAGGCGCCGCGCAGGTTGGTGTCCATGATGTAGTTGTAGTCGTCTTCGGTCACGTCCAGCAGGCGCTGGGTGCTCGACACGCCCGAGTTGTTCACCAGGATGTCGATCGGCCCGGCCTCGGTCTCGGCGTGGGCGATGGCCGACTTGATGCTGCCCAGGTCGGTCACGTCCAGGCGCACCACGTGGGCGGCGCCGCCGTCGGCCTCGATCTCGGCGCGCAGCTCCTTGAGCCGCTCGACCCGGCGCGAGGCCAGTACCACCTGCGCCCCGGCCCCGGCCAGCGCCTTCGCGAACCGTGCACCGAGGCCGCTCGAGGCGCCGGTGACCATGGCGATTTTTCCTTCGTAATTGACTTCGATGCCCACGTTGGCTCCCCCGTTAGCGAAGCCACCATATTACACAAATCATCAGTATTAGATTGCCGCATCTAATAATCTCCGTAAAATGGCGGCCAACGTTGCAAACGGCAGCAAAAAAGCGCACACTCGTGCTTAAATTTTCCATCTCCTATTAAAATAATCATATGACTGAGCCAACCAACATCCTCGAACAATACGGCCCGCGTGAAGCCATGGAGTACGACGTGGTCATCGTCGGCGGCGGCCCTGCCGGCCTGTCGGCCGCGATCCGCCTGAAGCAGCTGGCGGCCGAGCAGGGTCGGGAGGTGTCGGTCTGCGTGCTCGAAAAAGGCGGCGAGCTGGGCGCCCACATCCTGTCCGGCGCGGTCATGGACCCGATCGCCTTGAACGAGCTGATCCCTGACTGGAAGGAAAAAGGCGCGCCGCTGAATACCGCGGTCACCGAAGACCAGGTGCTGTTCCTCACCGAGACGAAGGCGATCCGCACGCCGAACTTCATGGTCCCGAAGATGCTGACCAACCACGGCAACTACGTGATCTCGCTGGCCAACGTCACGCGCTGGCTGGGCCAGCAGGCCGAAGCGCTGGGCGTCGAGATCTTCCCGGGCTTCCCGGCGGCCGAAGTGCTGTACAACGAGGACGGCTCGGTCAAGGGTGTCGCCACCGGCAACATGGGCGTCAAGCGCGACGGCGAGCCGGGTTCGGACTTCCAGCTCGGCATGGAGCTGCACGCCAAGTACACGCTGTTCGCGGAAGGCTCGCGCGGCCACCTCGGCAAGCAGCTGATGGCCAAGTACGACCTGAACAAGGGCAAGGACCCGCAGACCTACGGCATCGGCATCAAGGAACTGTGGGAAATCGATCCAGCCAAGCACAAGCCCGGCCTGGTGATCCACACCGCCGGCTGGCCGCTGGATAACAGCACCTACGGCGGCTCCTTCCTGTACCACCTGGAGAACAACCAGGTGGCGGTCGGCTTCGTGGTGGGCCTGGCCTACCAGAACCCCTACCTGTCGCCCTACGAGGAATTCCAGCGCTACAAGACGCACCCGGCGATCCGCCACTTCTTCGAAGGCGGCAAGCGCATCTCCTACGGCGCGCGCGCCATCACCGCAGGGGGTCTGCAATCCCTGCCGAAGACCGTGTTCCCGGGCGGCGCCCTGATCGGCTGCGATGCCGGCTTCCTGAACACCAGCCGCATCAAGGGCAGCCATGCCGCGATCAAGACCGGCATGCTGGCCGCGGAGAGCGCCTTCGCGGCGCTGGGCGAAGGCCGCCAGCACGACGAACTGGCGTCCTACCCGGCCGCTTTCGAGAAGTCCTGGCTGCACGAGGAACTGCACGTCGCGCGCAACTTCAAGCCCTGGATGTCGAAGGGCCTGTACCTCGGCACCATCATGACCGGCATCGACCAGATGGTCTTCCGCGGCAAGGCGCCGTGGACCCTGCGCCACAAGCACGCCGACCACGAGTGCCTCAAACCCGCCTCGCAGTTCCAGCCGATCGCCTATCCGAAGCCGGACGGCAAGCTGACCTTCGACCGCCTGTCCTCGGTGTTCATCTCGAACACCAACCACAGCGAAGACCAGCCGGTGCACCTGACCCTCAAGAACCCGGGCATCCCGGTGGACGTCAACCTGGCCAAGTACGCGGGTCCGGAACAGCGCTACTGCCCGGCCGGCGTCTACGAGTTCGTGAAGACCGACGAAGGCAAGGACCGCCTGCAGATCAACGCGCAGAACTGCGTGCACTGCAAGACCTGCGACATCAAGGATCCGACCCAGAACATCGTGTGGGTGACGCCCGAAGGCGGCGGCGGCCCGAACTACCCGAACATGTAAGGGCAGCCATGCGAACGCACTTCGCGCGGCTGGGCGCCGCGATCTTCGCCTGCGCGCTCGCCATCCCGGCGGCGCAGGCCGCCGACGGCGGCGTGCGCAGCGCCGCCCTGCTCGACCACGGCTGGTGGATCGACCCGAACGTAACGTACCTGACGGCCAGCGGCCAGGAGCTCAAGCTCGACGTCTACCTGCCGACGAAGAAGAGCGACCAGCCGCTGCCCGTGGTGATGTACTTCCACGGCGGCGGCTGGGTCGCGGGCCGGCGCGAGGGTGCGGCGCTGTCCGCCATGCCCTTCATGGAAATGGGCTTCGCCTTTGTGAACGTCAGCTACCGGCTGGCCAAGGTGGCGCCTGCGCCGGCGGCGGTCGAGGACACGCTGTGCGCGCTGCAGTGGATCGGCCGGAATGCAAAGAAATACAACTTCGACCTGTCGAAAGTCGTCACCACCGGCGATTCGGCCGGCGGCCACCTGGCGCTGGCGACCGCGATGATCCCGTCGGATTCACCGCTCACCCACCAGTGCGCAGCCAACGAGCCCAGCTGGAGCGGGCCGTACCAGAACGTGGCGCCGAAGGTGGCCGCGGTGATCAACTGGTATGGCATCACCGACGTGGCCGACATGCTGCAGGGCCCGAACGTGCGCTCGTATGCGGTGGCCTGGTTCGGCAGCATGCGCGACCCGGACCGGCTGGCGCTCGCCCGTACGGTCTCGCCGCTGAGCCACGTGCGCGCCGGCGGTCCGGCCGTGTTCACGATCCACGGAGACGCCGATCCGCTGGTGCCCTACGCGCACGGCCTGCGGCTCAAGGCGGCGCTCGACAAGGCCGGCGTGAAGAACGTGCTGCATACCATCAAGGGCGGCGGCCACGGCGGATTCACGGCCGAGCAGCACGTCGGCGCCTACGAGGCGGCCCACGCCTTCCTGCGCGGCCTGGGCGTGGCGCCGGCACAGCCCTGAAAAGCCTATGATATCTCCTCCGCCCTACGGCACGAGGAGACCATCATGGCTGAGAGTAAAAATCCCCCGGGCAATCCCCCCGGCGAAAGCCTGAGCGAGCAGCAACTGGAGGACCTGGACGTCAACCGGCAGCGCGAGCGGCTGGAGCACAGCCGGGAACAGCCCGGCAACAAGCAGACCGGCGAACAGGAAAATCAGCAGAAGGAGCGGCGCTAGCGCCCCTCACTTTTACTGCTGACTTTGTACGGCCCGTCCTACGGCGCCGCCTCCCCAATTCCGATTGTCCCTCCTGCTCAGAAGACTATGATGGACTTCTACACACTCACATAGGAGACTGGCATGGGTGAAAACAAAGGACATGGTGTCAAAGGTCCGCGTCACGACAACGACATGGATGATCTGAACGTGAGTTCGGGCAACCTGCAATCGGGACGCCAGGGTGGCCAGCAGTCAGGCCAGCAGCAAGGCAGCCAACAGTCCGGCCAGCAACAAGGCAGCCAACAGTCGGGTCAACGCCAGCAAGGCAGTCAGCAATCCGGCCAGCAACAGCAAGGCAGCCAGCAGTCCGGCGGCCAGCACGCATCCGGCGGCACGCCTGCGCTGGATGACCTGGGCAGCCGCCAGGGCGAATCGGCCAAGGACGCATCGCAGGCATGGAGCCAGGACAACAGCAGCGACAAGCAAGGCGGTAAGCGCTGAAGTCCTGTCGGATCATTCTTCCTGAAGCACTGCCGCACCGTGACGGGCCCCTTGCCTGTCACGGTGCTTTCACATGGGCAGGCCCCGATGTTCTTGCCGGCTGCCTGCGTCAAGTCCTACGCAGAGACTGCACCGATTCCGATTGTTCCCTCTCCGTGCAGGACTATGATGGAGACATCAGAGATTGGAGCAAGGAGCTGACTATGGCAGGAAACGACATGAAGGGTACACGCCCCGACCCCAAGGCCGCCGACCCAAACAAGGATGTTGTCAGCACGCTGGGACAGGAGGACCAGGGAGCAGGCAAGCAGCAATCCGGCAACCAGGGAACGGGCTCGCAGCAAACGCAGCAACAGGGTAATCAGCAATCGGGACAGCAGGACCAGCGCCAGGGCGGCAACGCCGACACCCAGCGCGCGAACCGCTGAAGCATCCGGTTCGACATCGACGCGCACCGCACGGGCTCATCGCCTGTGCGGTGCGCGTTGCCATTGATGGATCAGCGGTTGGCGTGGGCCCGGTTCAGGCGCCGCTCGGCGCGGCGCTGGAGCGCTTCGAAGAACAGGCTCAGGCACCAGTAGATGGCGGCCGCCGCGATGTACAGCGGCAAGGGCTGGAAGCTCACCGCGATCACTTCCTTGGTCGCGAGCATCAGCTCGGTCACGGTGATCACTGATACCAGCGAGGTGTCCTTGATCAGGCTGATGAGCGTATTGCTCATCGAAGGCACCGCGATGCGCAGCGCCTGCGGCATGATGATGTGGTGCAAGGTCTGCCAATAGCCGAGGCCGAGGCTGAAACTGGCGCGCCACTGCCCTTCGCTGACGGCGCGGATTGCGCCGCGCAGGCTTTCGGACAGGTAAGCGCCGGCATTCAGCGACAGCGCCAGTATGCCCGCCGTCACCGGCGCGAATTCGATTCCGACACTGGGCAGGCCGTAGTAGATGACGAAGATCTGCACCAGCAGCGGCGTGCCGCGCATCAGGCTGACGTACAGGCTGGCCGGCAGGCGCACCACGGCCCAGGGCGAAATGCGCATCAGGGCCACCGGCACGCCGATCGCCAGCCCGCCGATCATCGAGGCAAGCGCGAACAGGATGGTGTAGCCGGCCCCGGTCAGGAGGGTCGGCGCCGCTTCGCGCAGCAGCGCGATCAACTCCACGCGGCCGCCCTTACTGCGCCGGACGGCTGGCGTCGGTGCCGAACCACTTGAGCGACATCGCCTTCAGCGTGCCGTCGGCCGTGGCATCCGCGAGGATCTTGTCGACCGCGGCCTTGAACTGCGGATTGCCCTTGCGGAAAGGGATGCCGGTGCGCTCGATCGCGCCGACGCGCGCGCCGGCCTTGATCGGCAGCTGCGAATGTTTCAGCAGGTAGGACACCATCAGGCTGTCGTTGAGGGCCGCGTCGATGCGGCCGAAGGCCAGGTCCTGCAGGTTCTCGGGCGCCGCCGGGTAGCTCTTGACCTCGATGCCCGGCACCGCCTTGACCTGTTGCTCGAACACGCTGCCCTGCCCCACGCCGACCTTCCGGCCCTTCAGGTCGGCCAGGCTGGTGTAGTTCGCGCGGTCGTTCTTGCGCACGATGAGCTGCGGGCTCGAATAGGTATAGGGGCGCGAGAAATCGAAGGCCTGCTCGCGCCGGGCCGTGATGCCGACCTGGCTGACGATCACGTCGTACTTGCCGGCGGCCAGGCCGGCGAGGATCGCGGCCCATTCGGTGGTGACGAATTCGGGCTTCACGCCCAGCTTGCCCGCGACCAGGCGCGCAACCTCGACGTCGTAGCCGGACAGCTGCCCGGTCTTCGGGTCCTTGAAGTTGAAGGGTGGGTAGGTGCCTTCCATCGCGACGCGCAGGGTGCCGCGCGCCTTCGCTTCGATGAGCAGGTCGGCGGCCTGGGCCGGGGAAAACACTGCCAGCGATGCGGCGACTGCCAAGCTCAGGCCAAGAATGCTGCGGCGTGCCGCGGTGTTCGACTGCTTGCCCATCAATTCGTCTCCCAGGTAGAGCTGACGTTATAACCGAAAGCGGCAGCGGCGGGAAGGCCGGGGGCCGCGCAAGCTCAATAACGGCGCGCGCGCGATCCGAACGGATGGCCGGTGACCAGGGTCGTGCTCAGGACCAGGGTCGACAGGCCGAGGATCAGCTGCACCAGGCGGTCGTCGGGCAGCACCCAGACCTGGCCGCGCGGCGGCTCGGCGCCGGTGGCGGCAATGATCAGCGGCGCGATCCAGTCGGCTTCGGGCTCGACGTCGAGGATCACGGCATCGCCGGTGGTCTGCATGTAGACATTGCCGCCCTCGGCCAGCGTGAAGCAGATGCCGACGCCGGTCTCGGTCGGCTTGACCAGTTCCTGCAGCGCGCGGTTATGCTCGTCGATCCAGAGTTCGACGTCCTGCGGGGTTTCCAGCACGGTCCAGGGACGGGGACGGAAGCGTGGCGGTGGCGATTCGGGTGGGAGATTCATGTGGTGCGGTGATTACGGAACAAGCCCGCATCTTACGGGAATGACGAGGTGTTGCGTAAGGCAACTTGTCCGGCCAGGATCAGGGAGACCGGCTTGCCCGTGCGCGGGTGCAGCGGTTCGCGCATCTCCAGCACGCGCAGGCCGTGCTCCTCGAACAGGGCCAGCCAGCTCGACATCGTGCGGAAGTACCAAGGCGCAGGATCGGAAAACGCGCTGCTGAAGCCGGCCCAGCTGCCGTCGCGCCAGCCGTCGACGTAGGGTGCGTCGCCGCAAGCCATGAGGGGATGGACGGTCTGCACGATCAACTGCCCACCCGGGCGCAGGTAGCCCGGCGCGGCGCGGAACAGGCCGCGTACCGCTTCGTCGCCGATCAGCGAAAAATTGCAGACGGCGACGTCGACCGCCAGTTGCAGCCGCCCGGCCGCGATCTCTTCGTAACTCAGCTGGCGGAACTCGCCGCCGCCGGCCGCCTTCGCCTGCTCCACCAGGCCGGCACTCGCATCGACGCCCAGCATCCTCACCTCCGGCAGGGCCCGCACCAGCCAGCCTTCGCCGCAGCCGAGATCGACGCCGGAACGCGGCTTGCGCGCCCGCACCGCCTCCACGATGGCGGCGTTGGTGACCAGCGTGCGCGACTCGATCTCCCCTCCCCGCACGGCGGCGGTCCAGGGATCGGTATTGCGCGACCATGAATCGATGATGGATGCGTCGGTATGGGTAGACATGCTGGCTCCTCGGTTTGCGGCATTATCGCCCATTCACTGCACATCGAGCGTCACCAGGCGTACCTGCACCTGCCCGCCGTCCACCAGCAGCTCGCCTACCGAGATCGGCAGGCTGAAGCGCCGCCGTCCGGCACTGCCGGGGTTCACGTAGAACACGCCATCGCGTTCCTGGCATGCGGGCTTGTGCGAATGCCCGGCCACCACCACGCGCATGCCTTCGCGCGCCGGATCGATCGGCAGTTCCTTCAGGTCGTGGATGACGTAGATGGCGACGGGCCCGACCCGCAGGATAGCGGTCTCGGGAATGGCGCTGGCCCATTCGCCGCGATCATTGTTCCCACGCACGACAGTCAGCGGTGCAATCGCCGCAAGCGGCGGCAGGATCTCGGGACCGGTGATGTCGCCGGCGTGGATGATGTGGTCGCTGCCCCGCAGGAAGTCCAAGGCCTGCGGGCGCAGCAACCCGTGCGTGTCGGAGATCAGCCCGACCCGCATTGCGCTCAGGCCGAGCGCTTGCTGCCGGCCATCTTGGCCGTGGTGTAGATCGAGTACAGCGCCGCCAGGCCCACCACCACGTACACGATGCGGGTTGCCGGGCTGCCCGGACCAAAGATGGTGGCGACCATGTCGACGTCGAACAGGCCGACCATCGCCCAGTTCAGGCCGCCAATGATCAAGAGGGCCATCGCCAGGTAGTCGAGCGCCGACATGGCGGAACGTTGATGGGCGTGGGCGGAGGTGCGCCGTTCGCCCATCGTCCTGCGGTCCATCGTGGGAGTGTTCATCGTTGCCATCACTGCCTCCTTTTCAAAAAGCATGGGATCGGCCAGAGCGGCCCGCCCTGACCTTGACAACTCATATTAGCGGAAGTTTGACGGCCTGCACGCACGCGTACCGGTGCAGGATCAGCCCTTCCAGGTACGGTTCAGTCCCGTGTCCGCATGGATCCAGCCGCCTTTCGGGCCGGAGCGGTAGTAATAGCCGACGCCGCCCTGGCGGAAGCTGCGGATCAGTCCGCCGAGCACTTCCTCGCTCAGGCTGGCGATGCGGATGTCCGCCGCCTTGCCGACCATGTGCAGCGACTTGCGCGCGGCCGGCACGCCCTCTTCGACCAGGCGCTTGTTCGAGGCTTCGGTGCGGTAGCCGGACAGGATCTCGAGCGGCTGGGTCATGCCGTAGCGGGCAATGAAGGCCTGGGTGCCCCACAGCACTTCGAACAGCTTGGGGTCGATCGGCGCCGACGCGCGGCCGTTGACGTCGCGCAGGATGTGGCACAGCTCCTGGTAGGCGGAATCGATGACCTCGCCATCCTTCCAGTACAAGACCTTGGCGCGTTCGCCGCTCTGCGGACGCACCAGAGACAGCGTGCGCGGCTTGACCCAGAAGTCGAGGTCGAGCAACTGGGCGTCGAACAGGTCGGGCGGGGGTTCCAGGTCGGTGCTCTGGGGCGCCGCGTGCGCCGGGGCGATCAGGGGAAGGCCGGCGACGCCCAGGGCGCACAGCCGGGTACTTTGTTGCAGGAAATCTCTACGTGAAACCATAACAAGCGAACTCAGCCAATCGGGGCGCTTACTATAGCGCAAGCCTCTCCCGGACAAAAGAAGAGTTCGTCAAGACTGTTGCTTGAGAGGCGCTCAGCCGCTGCAGTTGCAGAAACGCTTGCGGGCAGCTGCGCCCGGGCCGGTGTCGCCGGCGGCGTCGAGCGGCTTCCACAGCAGGTCGCACTCGAGGCCCCAGCAGGACTTGTCCTTGCCGGCATTGACATAGCCCTGGCGCTCGAAGAAGGCGCTTGCGCTTGGCGGACTGTGCAAGTGCAGCTTGGTGATGCTCCAGGCGCGCGCCTGCGCTTCGGCTGCCGCGATCAGGGCGCGGCCGACGCCGCTGCCCAGGGCTTCCGGCGCCACATAGCACAACGCGAGCTTGCCGGCCTGGGTCAGCAGGCACAATCCCAGCAGCTCGCCGCCGCACTCGGCGACCAGCGCATGGTTGCTGGGCGAAGAAAACCAGGTGGCGACATTGGCGGTGGTTTTGTTGCCGAGCCAGGCGTCCAGCACGGCGGGCCGGTCCTGGTGGTCGGCCTTGCAGCCGATTTCGATCGAGCGGCGCAGCAGCGCGCAGGCGGCGGAAGCATCACCGGATACCGCCTTGCGAATGTCAAAACGCGTGGACATCAAACATCACTCAAACATCACTATGCAAAAAAGAAACGGTCAGGCCGCGCCGGGTGGCGCAATGGCTGGGCACGACTATACACCGAAAGCCCCCGACCTTGCTGCCGGCATCGGACTCGTGCGACGCCGCGCAAGGCCTCTGCTCTGCAGTACTAAGCATATGACAAAACTATTGTTCCGTATTTCGGTCAACTTGGGGATGATGCACCCTGTCACCACAAGATTCCGAAAAGAGAGCCCGCATATGAGCCTGACCTTGAGCCTGACCTCCCCGCTGCGCCGCCTGATCCTGGCCCTGTCGCTGGGCGCCGCCCTGCCGCTGTCGGCCGGCGCCGCCACCAGCGAACTGCTGAACGTTTCCTACGACGTCGCACGCGAGCTGTACAAGGACATCAACCCGGCCTTCATCGCCGCCTACAAACAACAGACCGGCCAGACCGTCAGCATCAAGCAGTCGCACGGCGGTTCGAGCAAGCAGGCGCGCGCCGTCGCCGACGGCCTGGAAGCCTCGGTCGTGACCATGAACCAGGCCAACGACATCGACATGCTGGCCGACCGTGGCTTGGTGGCAAAGGACTGGGCAAAGAAATTCCCGAACAATGCCGCCCCCTACTACTCGACCATGGTCTACCTGGTGCGCAAAGGTAACCCGAAGAAGATCCGCGACTGGGACGACCTGGCGCGTCCGGGCGTGCAGGTGATCATCCCGAACCCGAAGACCGCCGGCAACGGCCGCTATACCTACCTGGCGGCCTGGGGCGCGGCGCTGAAGAAGAAAGGCGGCAATGAAGCGCAGGCGCGCGACCTGGTCGGCCGCATCTTCAAGAACGTCCCGATCCTGGACGCCGGCGGCCGCGCCGCCACCACCACCTTCACCCAGCGCCAGATCGGCGACGTGCTGGTGACCTTCGAAAACGAAGTCAGCATGGTGCGCGCCGAGTTCGGCGACAACTTCGAAGTGGTCTATCCGAGCGTGTCGATCCTGGCCGAGTCGCCGGTGGCCGTGGTCGACAAGGTGGTCGACAAGCGCAATCAGCGCAAGGAAGCCACCGCCTACCTGAACTTCCTGTACTCGCCTGCGGGCCAGGAAATCGGCGCCAAGCACTATCTGCGCGTGCGCTCGGATGCGGTGATGAAGAAGTATGCGGCCAACTACAAGCCGATCCAGCTGTTCACCGTGGATGAGCTGTTCGGCGGCTGGCGCAAAGCCCAGCAGGTCCACTTCAACGATGGCGGCGAATTCGACAAGATTTACCAGTCAAAATAAGCGTCCCCAACAAGCCCTGCCTCGCGCAGGGCTTGTTCGTTCTAGCAAGAGAGTCGTTATTCTGCACAAAAATTCCGGTTCACAAGCCTGTTTTTGCCTGTGCGCCATAGACATGCATCAGGCTTGATGCTATCTTCCACCCCATGTAGTTGCCCTACAGCTAGATCGTTGACTGCGCGCTCCGCGCTTTCCGCTCAACGCCACACTTGATCCTGAACCCGACAATGCTAAAAAAATTGTTCGCTGCCGCATTGATGTCGTTTTCGGTTGCCGCATTCGCGGTGCCCTTCGGCTCGCAATCGGTGCTCGTGGTAGAAGATGACACCGGCAAGATTTTGCTGGAAAAGAATGCCGACCGTGTCGCGCCGATCGCATCGCTCACCAAGCTGATGACCGCGATGGTCGTGCTCGACGCCAGGCTGGACCTGGACGAGTTGATCGAGATCGACCGCAGTGACGTCGATACCTTCAAGCACAGCAGCTCGCGGGTGCCGGTCGGCGCCCTGATCTCGCGCCGCGACGTGCTGCAACTGGCCCTGATGTCCTCGGACAACCGCGCCGCCCATGCGCTGGCGCGCACCTACCCAGGCGGCACTGCAGCTTTCAAGGCCGCGGTGCGCCAGAAGATCGCAGCACTCGGCATGACCCAGACCGTGATCGAGGAACCGACCGGCCTGTCGCCGCGCAATCGTTCGACCGCGGGCGACCTGGTCAAGATGGCGACGGCCTCGAGCAAGTATCCCGAGATCACGCGCATGACGACGGAATCGAAGGACCTGATCAACATCAACGGCCGCGAAGTCGAATACCGCAATACCAACCGCCTGGTGGGCGCCAAGGGCTGGGACATCGGCCTGTCGAAGACCGGCTATATCCAGGAAGCGGGCCGCTGCCTGATCATGAACATCAAGGCCGGCGGCAAGAACGCGACCATGATCCTGCTGAATGCGAATGCCTCGTCGGCGCGCATCCTGGACGCCCTGAACATCCGCCGCTTCATCAGCGGCGACGAACCGGTCAGCCTGGCGAAGGCATCGAAGCGCGTCCCGCGCTACAAGGCTTCTTCCAGCCGCGTCCGTATCAAGGCGAGCGCCGGCAAGGGCAAGCTCAAGGTGGTCAAGAAGCGCACCAAGGTGAAAGTGGTGCCGAAGCGCCGCAAGAAGTAACATTGACAAGGGGCTGCGAGGCCCCTTTTTTTGGTTCATCGCGGATTTCCGGGATGAACCTGTTGTAAACGCAAGAGAGCAGTAAAGAAGAGTTATTGTGTTTGTGCGACCAAACTCAACCAACTCAACTTACCGCTCTCATGCCGGATCATAATCTTAGCCTTCCGTTCTGGGAAGGCTTTACCGCCACCAAATTGGATGTTCAGGAAGATGCTGTCTGGATCACGCTGTGTCGTGATCCTGCTGCGGCGATGGTCTGTAGCCGGTGCGGGATGCATTGCTACCAAGTCCATGATGTCGCTACGCGCATCATTCGAGAGTTGCCGATGCAAGGAAGGCCGGTGCGGCTGCGGGTGCCATTGCGCCGTCTGAAGTGCAGCATGTGCGGCACCAGAACCGAACGCGTGACCTGGCTTGACCGCCATGCGCGGGTGACGCGTGCGTTGGCCGATTTTGTCGGGGCGTGGTGTGAGAAGCTTCCGGTGGCCCATGTGTGCAAGCTCGCTAGCCTGCATTGGGGGACGGTGCGGCAGATCGAGCGCGCGCGCCTGGAGCGGCAACTTGCTTACTTGCCCCCGGCGCAGCCGGTCCGCCTCGTGATGGACGAATTTGCGCTGTTCAAAGGCCACCGCTATGCCACAGTTGTGCTTGATGCCGACACCCGACGTGTGTTGTGGGTCGGCGAAGGCCGCAGCCGCGAGGCCATCCGTCCGTTCTTTGAATGGCTAGGCCCTGAACGCTGCGCCAACATCGAAGCTGTCGCGATGGATATGAATACCGCGTTTGATTTGGAAGTGCAGCAGCAATGTCCGAAGGCACGCGTGGTCTACGACCTGTTTCACGTCATCGCCAAGTACGGCCGTGAGGTGATCGACCGGGTGCGAGTCGACGAAGCCAATCGCCTGCGAGACGACCGACCCCAGCGCAAAGTCGTGAAGCGCTCGCGCTGGCTTCTGCTGCGTAATCGGGAAAACGTCCCGCCGAGCCAGCAGGCGAATCTGGACGAACTGCTGGCCGCCAACCAAGCCTTGATGACGGTGTATGTGATGAAAACGGCACTCAAGGAACTCTGGCAGACATCCGGCGGATGGCAGTGGCTTCTCGCCTGGCGCAACTGGCTGAAGATGGCACGCGACAGCGGGATCGAGCCGCTAAGGAAGTTTGCCGCCAAGCTCAAACCTTACTGGCGAGGCATCGCAGCACGGTTGCGCTGGCCGATGCACACCGGACAGCTCGAAGGCATCAACAACCGTATCAAGGTGATGAAGCGAATGGCCTACGGATACCGGGATAGCGAATTCTTCTTCCTGAAGATCAAAGCCGCGTTTCCCGGAAATCCGTGAAGAACCCTTTTTATTGCCCGTGCCGGGCCAGCGCTGGAGCCGGCACGGGCGCCGGCGTGACCGTGTCCCACAGCGCGCCGCTCAACTCCCCTACCAGGTCGTCGGTATAGGCCGCGGGTGGGGATTGCATGGCCAACACCCGCCAGGCCTTGCCGTCCACCTCGACGATGCGCAGCTGTACCCGCGCCAAACCCTTCTTGTCCAGGCCCCTGCCGACCCAGGAACGCCGCCCGCGGAACTCCGCGAAGTAGCTGTCGGCCAGTTCGAAACGGTCGGACAACCGGTCCGCCAGCACCTGCGCATCCTGGCGCAGGGCCCGCCCGCCCGTCTGTTCATGCGCGAACAGCACCGCCGCATGGCCGCTGTGCTGGGTGAACAGGTGCTGCGGCGCGCCGTCCGGCCCGGTCCTTGCCTCGACCCGCCATTGCGGCGCGACCCGCACCGTGCGGCCGGTCGCCGGATTGGTCCAGGCATAAGGCGGGGCCTCCAGCATGGCGCTGGCCTCCCGGCTGTCTTGCCGGTCGACCGCATCGAGGGCCAGGATCGCGGCGAACAGGCCGGCGAAGGCGATGCCGAACAGGCCCCGGGCCAGGCGGCTGCTGCCGCCGGCGCACACCAGGAAATCGTTCGCATCGTAGCTGGCCTGCAGCCCCTTGCGCAGGCGCAGGCCCTGGCGCGCCATGGTCACCAGGCTGACCAGGGGCAGGCCGCAGGCCAGGCCGGATCGCCACAACGCCATGTTGCGCCCGAGCAGCTCGCTGAAGCGGGGCGCGCGCCCATCCGCCATGAGGACGCGCAGGCCCAGCAGCGCCTTGCCCGGCGTGTTGCCGGCCAGCGCCTGCAGCGCCGCGTCCAGCAGCAGGCCGCCGGGCATGCAGGCCAGGCCGAACAGTTTCCAGCCGAACGGGGTCTCGAGCCAGCGCAGGAACAAGGGCGAGACAAGACAGAGCAGCTGGCCGAGCACGAAGGCCACGAGGGCGGTCTGCCACCAGAGGTCGAAGCTGCGGGCGAACCAGCGCGGCCAGATGCCGGCCGGCGGGAAAGCCGGCAGGACATCGGATGCGGCCGGCGCGCGCGCCACCACCCTGCCCATGGTGGGACCGAACAAGTCCGTTTGCTGGTCGATTGGCTGCATGCTCGCGCCAGGCGTGGTACGCCGGGATGTCAGGAATAGTGATTACACAGGAATAAGACCCGGCACGTATGGCCGAGTTCGAACACAGTGGCGGGACTCGGCGCCATCCTTGGCCTCGATCAAGGCCGGGCGTCGCAGCGGCGCGACAGGAAGGACGGCCAGCTCAGCGCGAGGTCGGCGCGATCATGCCGCGCAGGCCGCTGGTGCGGTGGGTGCGCTGGGCGATGGCTTCGGCCAGCACGGCGCCGGGCGGCGATACCAGGGTGAACAGTTCGCTGGCGCGGGTGATGCCTGTGTAGACCAGCTCGCGGGTGAGGACGGCATTGCGCTCGCGCGGCAGCGCCAGCACGGTGTGGCGGAACTCCGAGCCCTGCGATTTGTGGACCGTCATCGCGAATGCCGTCTCGACGTTGCGCAGGCGGGTCGCCAGCACGCTGCGCACGGTGTCGCCTTCCAGGAAATAAACACGCAAGGCGCCCGGCCGCGCCGGATCCGGCAGGGTGACGCCGATGTCGCCGTTGTAGACGCCGGTGCCGTAATCGTTGCGGGTGACCATCACCGGGCGTCCCACGTACCACTCGCCGTTCGGATGCAGCAGCCCGGCCTGGGCCAGGCGCGCGGCCACCGCATCGTTCAGGCCGGCTACGCCCCACTCGCCGTCGCGCACCGCGCACAGGATGCGGAAGGACTCGAAGCGCTGCAATACCTGGCGCACCCATTCTTCATGGTTCGTGTTCAATGAGGCCTTCAGGCCGGTATTCAACACGTCCAGGTAAGAACCGTAGCCGGACTGCGCCAGCTGCAGCACCTGCTGCTGCTGGGCGTTCTCGATCCAGCGCACACTCGCCTCTCCGGCGCGCAGCACGGCTTCCGCGCGCAGTGCATCGCCGGCGTTCACCGCCAGCGCCAGCTGGCCGATCGGGCCGCCGAAGCGCCGGCTGTGGCGCAGCATCACGGTTTGCTGGGCCAGTGCGCCGGCGTCGCCCAGGAATTCGTCCGGCAGCAGCTCGCCGCTGGCCGCGAGCACGTAGTCGCAGGTGGCGTCGGTGTAGCCGCCGGCCCCGGCGTTGTGGCACAGGTCGCCCAGCACGGCGCCGGCCTCCACCGAGGCCAGCTGGTCCTTGTCGCCCAGCAGGATCAGGGTCGCACCGGGCGGCAGCGCGTCCAGCAGCGAGGCCATCATCTCCAGGTGCACCATCGAGGCTTCGTCGACGATCAGCACGTCGACGTCGAGCGGATTGCCGCGGTGGTGGGCGAAGGCGCGGGTATCGGGGCGGGCGCCGAGCAGGCTGTGCAGGGTGCGCGCGGGGCCCATGCGCAGGTTGAGTTCGCGCAAGGGGAGCGTGGCGCCGACCTTGTCGGCCAGTTCGGTCAGGGCCTTGTCGATCGACTGCTTGAGGCGCGCCGCCGCCTTGCCGGTCGGCGCGGCCAGGGCGATGCGCTGGCTTCCCGCTTCCGGGGCGGTGGCGAACAGCAGCGCCAGCAGGCGCGCCACGGTATAGGTCTTGCCGGTGCCGGGACCGCCGGTGATGATCGCCACCGCGCCGCGCACGGCGATGGCACAGGCCAGCTTCTGCCAGTCCGGCCCCGCGAGCGTGCGCTCCGAGGCGAACAGGACGTCGAGCCAGCCGCGCACGTCCTCCTGGTCGACCTCGCGCCGCCTGGTGGCCCGTTCGCGCACGGCCTGGGCCACCAGCATCTCGTCGCGCCAGTAACGGCGCAGGTAGAGCCGGTCGCCGTCCAGCACCAGCGGCTGGTCGTAGTCGAAGGCGCTGACGTCCCACACCTGCTGGCAGCCGGCCAGCTGCTGGGCCCAGCCTTGCGCGGTCTTCGGCAGCGGTCCGGCGGCGCGCGCCAGCAGCTTCCACTGCTCGTCCTCCCAGCCGAGCAGCGCGGCCGGGCCGGCGGCCAGGTCGGACAGCAGCAGGCAGCTGTGGCCCTTCCCTTCCAGTTCGGACAGCACGCCCGAGGCCAGCACCAGGGCGGGCGGGGCCGCCCCGAGCGAGGCGATGAAGCGCGCGAAGGCGCAGGACAGGCGGCGCAATTCGCCGGCTTCGCCCAGGCGCGCCAGCTCGCTCCACAGCAAGGCGATATTCGGCTCGTGCTTGGCCACGCTCATTCCTCCCCGTCCTTGTCCAGCAGCGCTTCCAGCCCGCCCAGCAGTTCCAGGTCCGGCCCCAGCACGCAGCAGCCGCGCGTGTCGGTATTCGCGATCCCGCGCAGGAACAGGAACACGGCACCGCCCAGCTGGCGCCGCGGTTCATAGCGATCGCCCAGGCGGCTGCGCAGCAGGCGGTGCAGCGCCAGCATGTAGATCGTGGCCTGGATGTCGTAGCGGTGGCCGACCATGCCCAGCTCCATCGCGGCCTGGGTATAGGCGGCGTCGCCCGGCCCCAGCGCATTGCTCTTGTAGTCGAGCACCCAGTAGCGGCCCCCATGTTCGAACACCAGGTCGGCGAAGCCCTTGAGCATGCCGTGCAGGGTCCGTTCCGGCAGGGTCGGACGCTCGAGGCCCTTCATGACGTGGGCGCGGCACAGGCGGTCGAGCTTCACCACGTCGAGGCGCTCGCTGGGGAACCAGAATTCCAGTTCCGGTACCGGGTCGCGTATATCGGCGAGGGCGGCGCCGAGCGGCGGCAAGGGCGTGGTGACCACCGCGTGCAGCCAGGCCAGTGCATCGTCCTGGCGGTGGCCCCAGCCGGCGCGCTCGATGCGCTGGCTGAGGCGCAGCAGGAAGTCCGGATCGGCGGCGCGCTCGAAACCTTCCCCCGCCATCCATTCGAGCTGCTCGTGCATGAAGTTGCCGGGCACCGAACCGCGCGGGAAGCGGTGCCAGGGCGCGTCCTCGATGCGCGGCGGCGTGAGCACCTGCGGTTCTTCCTCGAGCAGGGTCTCTTCCTGCGCCCGCATCGGCGCCGGCGGCGGCGCGGGTTGTGCCGCCACCGCATGGCGCACCAGCGAGGTGAAGGAGCCGATCGACCAGTCGCGCTCGAAGCGCGCTTCGTAGCGCGGGGCGGCCAACAGGTCCGGGCGGATGTCTTCGCGCGCCAGCAGGGTGCGTTCCCGCGCTTCGGTCAGGTCGTGCAGCACGATGCCCTCGGCGCCGCCGCGCAGGCGCTCGAGCCGCTCGCGCAGCAGTTCCGCCTCGATTTTCTCGCCGCCGCCCAGCAGGTAGCCCAACGCCGACTCGTGCAGCCGGTTCTCATTCTTGCTGCGACCGCTGATCGGCGCCGCGCCCAGCCACAGGAAGTGGCGTGCACGGGTCAGCGCCACGTAGAGCAGGCGCAGGTCCTCCTCGAGGCGTGCGCGGTCGACCGCTTCCAGCGCTTCGTCGCCCATCGCCAGGTCGAGACGGCGCGCACCATCGAGGCCGACGAATTCGAAGAAGGCACGATTGCGCCGGTCGGTGCGGCGCGCGGTGACCGCGAACGGCAGGTAGACCAGCGGGTATTCGAGGCCCTTGGACTTGTGGACCGTGACCACCTTCACCAGTTCGGCATCGCTCTCGAGGCGCAGCACACGTTCCTCGCCGCCTTCGCCGACACCCTCGAGCTGCTCGGCCAGCCAGCGGATCAGGGCCTGCTCGCCTTCCAGCTGGCCGCTGGCCTCCTGCAGCAGCTCGGCCAGGTGCAGCAGGTTGGTCAGGCGCCGTTCGCCGCCCGGCTGGCGCAGCAGGCGCGCCGGCAAGCCGAGTTCGTGGACGAAGCGGCGCAGCATGGCCAGCACGCCCTGGCGCTGCCAGGCACCGTGCAAGGCCTTCAGTTGTTCCACGCGCCCTTCCCAGGCCACCTCGTCGGACGACAGCCTGGCCAGTTCGCCCAGCGGCAGGCCGGCGGTGCGGGTAGCGAAGGCGGCCCGCGCCAGGGTGCCGTCGAGCGGGTTGGCGACCGCGTACAGCCAGCGCAGCACGTCGGCGGCTTCCTCGCTTTCCACCACTGAATCCTTGTCGGACAGGTAGACACTGGCCACCTTGCGTTCGACCAGCGCGCGGCGCACGGCCGCGGCCTCGCGGCGGTCGCGCACCAGGATCGCGATATCGGCCGGCATCAGGCGTCGGAAACGCTCACCGTCCGAGAAGCCGACCCGCTCGTCGCCCAGCAGGCCGACGATGTGTTCCGCGCAGTGATGGGCAAAGTACTCGCGGTAGGCTTCCTGGTTCATCGGGCCGGCGCAGCACACCGACATCGCGTGCTTGGGGCCATCGGCGCCGACCAGGCGCTCGCGGTGGTCCTTGGCCCGCACCGCTTCGAAGGGAAGCGGATTGTCCTCGCCGCGGCGGAAGCGGAAGGCGCCAGCCGGGTAGCCGGCGCGCTCGCCATCGCCTTCGGCGTGGCGGAACATCTGGTTCACCGCCTCCACCAGCTGGGCGGTGGAACGGTAGTTGACGCCGAGCTGGTAATGCCGCCCCGCGGTGGCGCGCCGCGCCGCCAGGTAGCTGTGGATGTCGGCGCCGCGGAAGCCGTAGATCGACTGCTTGGGGTCGCCGATCAGGAACAGGCCCTGGTCCGGATCGTTGTCCGCCACCCGGTACAGCAGGTCGAAAATGCGGTACTGGTCGGGCGAGGTATCCTGGAACTCGTCGACCATCGCCACAGGGAACTGCAGCACGATGCGGCGGCGCAGGGCCTCGCCGTTCGGCCCCTCGAGGGCGTCCTTCAGGCGTTCCAGCATGTCGGCGAAGCCGAACTGGCGGTTGCGCGCCTTCAGCTCGCGCATGCGGGCGGCGATGTGGCTGGCGGCATGGCGCAACAGGGAGTGCGACAGCGGCTCCAGCGCCTCCAGGGCGTCCTGCAGCGGCGCGGTGAATCCGAAACAGGCCGGCACCTCGGCCACGAAGTCCTTGCTGAAGGCGTCGACGATGCCGTCCGGGCACAGGCGCTTCCATGCCGTCCCGTTCAGCTCCGGCAGGACCCGGGCCGGATCATTGGCCCAGGCGCGCAGCGCCTCGAACCACTTGACCAGCGAATCGGCGCGCATCTTGTTCCCGTTGAAGCATTTCGGGTTGCGCTCTCGCTGAGCTGCGATCCAGCTTTCCATCTCGTCGGCGCGCGCGGCCCAGCCTTCCTTCAGGCCGGCAAGCTCGGCACGCAGGCTGCGCTCGATGCGCGCCACCAGCACCCCAAGCGGCTCGGGCGCGCATTCGCCCAGCAGATGGGTGCGTGTCACCAGCTCGCGCACGCCTGCCTTCAGGGCCTCGACGTCCTTCCAGCATTCGCGCACCGAGGCCAGGGCGTTCACGCCCAAGGGATAAATATGCTGGCGCCAGTAGTCATGGGCCGCGTCCTCGAACAGCGCGCGTTCGTCGCTGACCAGCTCCTCGTCGAACAGGCTGCCGGAGTCGAAGGCATGTTCCCGCAGCATGCGCTGGCACCAGGCATCGATGGTGAAGATCGCCGCCTCGTCCATGGTTTCCGCCGCCAGGACCAGGCGATGCGCGGCAACGCCGCGTTCGGCCTCGCCTGGATAGGCATCGGCCAGTTCGCGCAGATACGGGTCGCCCAGTGCGGGATGACCGTCGTCCAGCTGGTCGCGGAAATAGGCCGCCGCCTCGACCAGGCGCTCGCGCACGCGGTTGGCCAGCTCGCGCGTGGCGGCGCGGGTGAAGGTCATCACCAGGATCTCGCTCGGCAGCAGCGGCCGTGCGAACGCCGCCTCGCCACCATGGCCGAGCACCAGGCGCAGGTAGAGCGCGGCGATGGTCCAGGTCTTGCCGGTACCGGCCGAGGCCTCGATCAGGCGCGTGCCATGCAGCGGGAAGACCAGCGGTTCGAGGTGCTGGCTCATGCCGCCTCCCCTGCCGCATCCGGGTTCAGCGGCGCCACCTGCACGCCGGCCTCGATCCACTCGGCCAGTGGGCCGTACAGGTCGCGCGCCAGGTGCGGCCAGTCGCCGGCCGCCACCAGGCTCGCGAAGTCGGGCCACAGGCGCGCCAGGCACAATTCCTCGACTTCGCCCGAGAGTTCATAGCTGCCCTCGTAGACCAGGCGGGCATCGCTTTCATGCGCGCCTTCCTGCAGCAGCGCCAGCGCGGTCTTGCAGGCCACGGCCAGCGGCCGGTCGAGGTTGGTGCGCCACAGCGCGACCAGGTCGTGCAGGGTGGCCGCTGCCTCGGTCGGGTTGAGGGCATGCATGGTCAGGATGGCGTCGCGCGCCACCAGGTGGCCGGCCACCGGGGCGCCTGCCGCGGCGGCGGCCAGCTGGCGCAGCCAGGGGCCGATCAGTTTGTCGCCGCGCGGACGCCCTTCCCGGTCAAGCACCTTCGAGGACACCTGCATGAGCCATGCGGTTTCGTTGCCGTCGGTGCGCAGGCGGTCGATCCAGTCGTCCAGCACGATGGCGTCGCCCAGCCCGAGGCTGACGGCGCGCTTCGGCGCGGCATGCGGGAAACGCGCGCCCAGTGCCAGCCAGGCGCTGCGCACCGGCACCAGGCCGTCGACCAGCTCGCGCTGCCACTGCCGGCCCATCAGCCCGATCGGCAGCACGCCTTCGCGCACCAGGCGTTCCGCGCGCGCTTCGAGCGTAGCGCGCACCTCGTGCGGCGCCTCGAGCGGCCCGCTGTCGTCGAGCAGGTGGTCTTCGATGAAATAGCGTTCGAGCGCGTCGAGGGCGAAGGGTTCCTCGTCCTCGCCGACCACGGCGGCATCGGCGAACACCACACCCAGGCGGCGCCGGAAGAAATAGCGCGCAGGCTGGCGGAGAAAAGCCGCCAGCTCGCCCAGCTTGAGAACGAAACCCGGTTCCATTTCGTAGGGCGGCAAACTGTCGACGGCAGCCTCGCCGTCCTCCATGCCGTGGGCCGAACGCCATTCGCCTGCATAGGTGAGCAGCCCCCCGCGTTCGAAGTAGCGGCGGCTGAAGGGTTGCAGCGCGTGTTCGGTGGTGCGTTCGTCCAGCTTGAGATTCCAGCCGTTCTGCAGGTAGTCGCGCAGCTGGGCGACCAGCACCGAGGCGGGCTGCTCGCTGTTGTCGCGCACGTTGCGTCCGACCCAGCTCAGGTACAGCTTGTCGCGCGCCGACAGCAGCGCTTCCAGCATCAGGTAGCGGTCGTCGTCGCGGCGCGAGCGGTCGCCCGGACGCGCCATGCCGGGCAGCGCCAGCAGGTCGAAGTCGGCCTGTTGGGTGCGGCGCGGAAAGTCGCCGTCGTTCATGCCGAGCAGGCAGACCACGCGGAAGGGAACGGCGCGCATCGGCATCAGGGTGCAGAAGGTCACGCCGCCCGATACGAACTGGTGGTTCAGGGTCGGCTGGTCGAGCTGGCCGAGCCAGGATTCGCGCATCACCGCCAGCGGCACCGGCTCGCTGAACTCCGCACTGTCGCAGGTCTCGAGCCAGCACTGCAGCGCTTCATTGAGCTGCGCCAGGGTCAGGCGGTCTTTCTCGTCGCCCGGGTGGAAGAAGGCGGCGAGCAGTGCGCGCGCCGCCTCGCCCCATTCGGCCGGGGTGCGCGACTGCGCCAGCGCGGCGCGGTAGTGCAGCAGGCAGTCGATGAACTCGGCCAGCGAGCCGGCCAGCGCGGCGTCCAGGCCGCCGACTTCGGCATACGGCTCGATGTCGCCGAAGCTGGCGCCGGCGCCGCTGGCGTAGCCGAGCAGCATGCGCCGCACGCCGAAGATCCAGGCGTTCTGCTCGCCCACCGAGGCCAGTCCCAGGCCGGCGCGGTGCTCGCGGTCCAGGCCCCAGCGCACGCCCGAGCCTTCGATCCAGCGGCCCAGGATCGGCAGGTCCTCGGCATCCAGGCCGAAGCGTCCGGCCACGGCCGGGACGTCGAGCAGGTCGCGCACCTCGCTCTGGCGGCAGCGCTGCTGCGGCAGGCGCAGCAGCCATTCGAGCGCCACCAGCAGCGGGTTCACGCTGCGGTCGCGCACGTCGCCGATCTCGAAGGGAATGTGGCGCGGGTCGCTGCGGCGGTGCTGCTCGAATACCGCGTGGATGGCGGCCGAGAACACGTCGATGTCCGGCACCATCACGACCACGTCGCGCGGGCGCAGGCTCGGGTCCTGGGCGAACCAGGACAGCAGCTGGTCGTGCAGCACCTCGACCTCGCGCTGGACGCTGTGGGTGATATGGAATTCGATCGAGCGGTCGTCGCGCGCCGGCGATACATGCGGGTGCTCGCCGGGCGGCAGCAGGTCGCGCACCGCGGCCTGCACCTGCTGCAGCAGCGTCCCGCCTTCGGCTTCGTCGAACAGGTCCACGCGCAGGTTCTCGAAACGTGCGCCTTCGCCCTGGTCGAATTCGTCCAGCATGCGCACGAAGTCGCGCCCCTGCCGGCCCCAGCTCGCCAGCAGCGGGTGGCTGTGCATGTGCAGTTCCTCGACCGGCACGCTGGCCAGTTCGCGGCCGTCGCGCGGCTGCTGGCGGCGGCGCGCGGCCTTGAGCAGCTCGCGGCCCTCGATGATGTCGCCCCAGTAGAAGCGGCAGGGATTGGGCACCGCGAACAGCACCTGGGTGTGGCGCGACAGCGCGGCGATGGCCTGCAGGGTCTGGTAAGGCAGGGTCGACATGCCGAACAGGATCACGCGGCGCGGCAAGCGCGATACCGGTTCGCGGCCCGATTCCACCGCGGCCAGGAACTGGGCGTGGATGCTGGCGCGTCCGGTCACGCGCTGTTCCGGCGGCAGGCTGGCGTGGATTTCACGCCACAGGCAGGCCTGCCATTTCAGGTCCGCGCCGAGCGGCACCGGGTCGCCGACCGCGCGCCGCAGCTGGTCGCGCCCGGCTTCCCAGTCGGCCAGCCAGTCGGCGCGGTAGACCTGGTACTGGTCGTACAGATCGGCCAGGCGCTCGGCCAGCTGCAGGCGGCGCTCGGGGCAGCCGTCGCCCAGGAACTGCCTGAGCGGGGCATAGCTGGCGTCCTCGAGCAGTGCCGGCAGCAGGCGCATCAGGCGCCAGGTCAGCGGATCCTTGTCGAAGGGTGCACGGGTCGGCACGCGTTCGCGTCCCAGCATGCCGCGGTAGGCTTCCCACAGGAAGCGCGCCGGCAGCGCCACGCGGGTGGCGGCGCACACGCCCATTTCCTCGGCCAGCGCGATCTTCAGCCACTCGGCGACCCCGTTCGACTGCACCAGGATGGTCTCCTGCTCGAGCGGACCCAGCGGGTGCATGCGCAGCCAGTCGAACATGGCGCTGCGCAGCAATTCCATCTGGTTGCCGTGCAAAATTAACAAGCCTGGGGTGATCGGGGAAGACATCGGAACAGTCGGGTTGCTCAAGGGGCAAAGGATACCCGGTTTGGCCCCCGGGCGGAAGGCTTGGCGCCGCGCATTAGCTCATCGACAAGCGGTCGTCGCTACGCACGCCGAGCCGTGCGACGAGCTCGCGTTCGACCCGCGCCAGCTGGGCGCGCAGGCGTGCCGCCAGCGCCCGCGCCTGGGCCGGGCGCCCGTCCTGCCCCTCGAGCTCCTCGCACAGGGCCGCGAAGCCGGCGGCGCCGACCATGCGCGCCGAGGACTTGACGCGGTGCGCCAGCGCCGCCACCGCCGCCAGGTCGCCGGCGCCGAGCGCGGCGTCGATCCCGGCCAGCGCGTCGCGCGCCGTGGACACGAACAGGAAGGCGTATTTACGCATCCGCTCGCGGTCGCCGCCGACGCTGGACTCCAGCTGCGCCAGGTCGACCAGGCCGCCGGCCGGGCTGGCGCCGGGACCGGGCGCCGCGACCGGCACCACGTCGGGCGCCGCGGCCGCGCTGCGCCCCAGGCAGCGCGCGATGGTTGCCGCCAGCAGTTCGGGCACCACCGGCTTGCTCAGGAATTCGTCCATGCCGGCCTGCAGGCAGCGTGCGCGGTCTTCCACCCCGGCATTGGCCGTCATCGCGATCACCAGGGTGTCGGCCAGCCGCGGGTCCTGGCGGATCCGGCGGGTTGCTTCCAGGCCGTCCATGACCGGCATCTGCACGTCCATCAACACGCAGTCGAAGCGCTGCCGCGCCATCGCCTCCAGCGCTTCGGCGCCGTTGCCGGCGACGCTCACTTCGGCGCCGGCCTGGAGCAGCAGCTCGCGTGCGACCTGCTGGTTGAACGGGTTGTCCTCGACCAGCAGCACGGCGCAGCCGTCCAGGCGCGTGCCCTGCCCCGCCTCCACCTGCGCCGGCGGAGGCGGCGCCGCACCAAGGCCGGGACTGCCGGCGCCATCCTCCAGCCCGAGGCGTGCCGTGAACCAGAAGGTGCTGCCGCGGCCCGGCGTGCTGTCGACCCCGACCTCGCCGTGCATCAGTTCCGCCAGCTGCTTGCTGATCACCAAGCCCAGGCCGGTGCCCCCATGGCGCCGCGTGGCCGAGGGGTCGGCCTGGTGGAAGGGAGTGAACAGGCCGGCCAGCTGGTCGGGCGCGATGCCGATGCCGCTGTCCCGCACCTCGAAGCGCACCAGCAGTTCGGGGCCGAAGGCGTGTTCGAGCCGGGCCCGCAGCAGGATGCGGCCGTGTTCGGAGAACTTGACGGCGTTGCCGGCGAAGTTCAGCAGCACCTGCTCGAGGCGCAGCGGGTCGCCGCGCAGGGGCCGCATCAGCTCGGGGGCGATCTCGAGGTCGAAGCCGAGCCCCTTGGCGGCGGCCGCCTGGCCCAGCTGCTGCTCGACGTTGCGCATCACCGCCTCCAGCATGAAGCCGACCGTATCGAGTTCCAGCTTGCCGGCCTCGATCTTGGAAAAATCCAGGATGTCGTTGATGATGCCCAGCAGGTGCTGTCCCGAGTGGTAGATCTTGTCCAGGTAAGCGCGCAGCTGGGGAGCGGGATGGGAGTGCAGTGCCAGGTGGGTCATCCCGATGATGCTGTTCATCGGCGTGCGGATCTCATGGCTCATGTTCGACAGGAAGTCGCTCTTGGCCCGGTTGGCGGCGTCGGCGCGCGCCTTGAGCTCGTGCAGCGTGGTGACGTCGGTCGAGATGCACAACACCGCCGGCATCTCGCCCTCCGGGTGCAGGGGCATGCGCACGCTCCACATCTGGTGCACGCTGCCGTCGGCAAGCGGCAGTTCGGCCTGGCAGGCGTGCCGCTCGCCGCTCTCCAGCGCCATGCGGTCGCGCTCCCAGCTGGCCTCGGCGATGGCTGCCGGCAGCACTTCGAGGTCGCGCCGGCCGACGATCTGCGCCGCCGGCAGGCCGATCAGGGCGGCACTCTTCGCATTCACGTAACGGAAGCGCCGGCCGCTGTCCTTCAGGTAGACGTAGGCATCGAGGTTGTCGAGCACCGAATCGAGCAGCAGGCGCTGGTCGAGCGCGGCCCGGCGCGAACGCACCAGGTTGAAGAACAGGGCGAAGCCCAGCAGGCTGACCCCGAAGCCGGAACCGAAGGCCAGCAGCGGCAGGTAGCGGTCGGCCCCCACCGCCATGGCGGCGCGCTCGGCCGAGAAGTGCGCCTTCCAGCGCGTACCGGCATAGTCGACCGGCAGCAGGATGGTGAAGCGTCCGTCCTGGGCCGGCGCCTCACGGCCCTCCTTGCGCACTTCCGGTCCGACCAGCAGGCGGTCGCGCGGGTCGAGCGCCAGCCGCGCCGCAGCGTTCCGGGCCGGCGGCGTTTCGCTGTACAGGCTGAGCGCCATCGGCTGACGCCCCTCGGGCCCGAGCGCGCGCTGCACCAGTGCGTCGACCGAGAACGCGATGCCGATGCTGCCGAGGTAGCGCGCGCGGCGTTCTTCCAGGCTGGCCGGCACCGCGCCGCCCAGGTAGAGCGGTTCGCGCATGCCGAGCGCGGTGTGCGGGGTCGGCCGCGCGACCCGGATCGGCGTGCCGGAGGCCGAGAGGGTCCCGTGGTCGCGCGCCCGGGCCATCGCGGCCGCCGCGAACGGCTGGACAGCGAGGTCGAAGCCGAGCCGGTCCTCCGGCAGGCCGGTCGGCGCGACCCAGGTGATCACCTCGTAGTACGGGCGGCGTCCTGCGGGAATGATATCGAAGCGCGGATAGCCGGCCGGGTTGACGCTGCGGTCCTGGCGCACGCCGGCGATGAAGGCCTCGCGCGCGGCGTCCGGCACATGGGCGACGAAGGACACCGCCTCGATCGCCGGGAACTGCGCCGGCAGGTCGAGCGCTTCCACGTAACGGTGGAAGCGCAGCCGGTCCAGCGGCTCGGTGCCGGCTGCGTGCAGCGCGACCAGGCCGCGCACCACCCGCGAGTACGAGACCACGGCGTTCGCCACCCGCTCCTGCGCCAGCCTGGCCATCGTCTCGAAGCGGCGCCGCGCATCGTCCTCGACCGCGCCGGCGGCGACCCGGTAGCAGAGCGCGCCGACCGCCAGCGACAGCGCGAGCCCGGCGACCCAGGGGGCGGCGCTCGCGCCCTGCTGGGCCGCATTGACTGCGCTGTTGGCTGCGGTGTTCGCTGTCGAATCCATGAGGCTCCAGGTGTGCGGTTCTGCTTGCTCGATGTTGCTAGTATAGGCAATCAGACGGCCGACTTACTCAACTATATTCACGCCATGACCACCTCCCCATCCACCGACGATCCCTACCTCTGGCTCGAGGATGTCGAAGGCGCGCGCGCCCTCGACTGGGTCGCAGGGCGCAACCGGGCCGCCGAACAGGAGCTCGAGGCGCAAGCCGGCCACGCCGACTTGCGCGGGCGCCTGCGCGCCATCCTCGACTCGACCGGCAAGATCCCCTATGCCGGCTGCCACGCCGGCCTGCTGTACAACTTCTGGCGCGACGCCGGCCATGCACGCGGCATCTGGCGCCGCACCACGCTGGACGAATACCGCAAGGACTCGCCCAGCTGGGAAACCCTGATCGATCTGGACCAGCTGGCGCGCGAAGAAGGCGAGAACTGGGTCTGGGGCGGCGTGACCTGGCTCGAGCCGGAGGGCGACCGCTGCCTGGTCTCGCTGTCGCGCGGCGGCGGCGACGCCCACGTGGTGCGCGAGTTCGACGCCGCACGGCGCTGCTTCGTGGCCGACGGCTTCACCCTGCCGGAAGCCAAGAGCGATTGTGCCTGGATCGACCGCGACACCCTGTTCGTCGGCACCGACTTCGGCCCCGGCTCGCTGACCGAATCGGGCTATCCGCGCATCGTCAAGCAGTGGCGGCGCGGCACGCCGCTCGCCGCCACCACCACCGTCTACGAGGCCAGGCTCGAGGACCTGTCGGCCTCGGCCTGGCGCGACGCGACACCCGGCTTCGAGCGCGAGTTCGTGCAGCGCCAGATCGGTTTCTACAGCAGCGAACTGTTCGTGCGCCGCGGCGGCAGCCTGGTCAAGCTGCCCAAACCAGAGGACGCGAATGCCTTTGCGGTGCGCGACCAGGTCGTGATCGAGCTGCGTTCCAGCTGGGAGCATCGCGGCCGAACTTACCCGCAAGGCGCGCTGCTGGCCGCGGACTTCGACGCCTTCCTCGACGGCAGCGCCGTGTTCGAGACGCTGTTCCTGCCTTCGCCTACTACCTCGCTCGACGGCCTGACGGTGACCCGCGACGCCCTCCTGCTCACGGTGCTCGACATGGTGACGAACCGCATCGTCGAGCTGCGCCGCCAGGGCGCCGGCTGGCAGTCGCGCGACGTCGACCTCCCGGCCATGGGGGCGCTGGACACCTGGGCTTTCGATGCCGTGGCCTCGCACCGCTACTTCCTCACCGTGACCGGCTTCACCGAGCCCACCGCCCTGTACCTGATGGAAGCGGGCCGGGACGAGCGCGAACAGCTCAAGGCGATGCCCGCCTTCTTCGACGCGCAGGGCCTTCAGGTTCACCAGTTCGAGGCCCTCTCCAGGGACGGCACCCGCGTGCCCTATTTCACCGTGATGCAGCGCGACACCCGGCTCGACGGCGACAACCCGGCGGTCCTGTACGGCTACGGCGGCTTCGAGGTCTCGCTCAAGCCCAACTACGGCGCGATCAGCGGCGCCGCCTGGCTGGAAAGCGGCGGCGTGTACGTGGTCGCCAACATCCGCGGCGGCGGCGAGTTCGGGCCGCGCTGGCACCAGGCGGCGCTCAAGGAACATCGCCAGCGCGCCTTCGACGACTTCATCGCCGTGGCCGAGGACCTGATCGCCCGCAAGATCAGCAGCCCGCGCCGGCTCGGCATCATGGGCGGCAGCAACGGCGGCCTGCTGGTCGGCGCCGTGCTCACCCAGCGCCCCGAGCTGTTCAATGCCGTGGTCTGCCAGGTGCCGCTGCTGGACATGCGGCGCTACCACCTGCTGCTGGCCGGCGCCTCCTGGATGGGCGAATACGGCGACCCGGACGATTCCGCCGAGTGGGCTTGGATCGGCCGCTACTCGCCCTACCACCAGCTGCGGCCGGACAGACGCTATCCGCGCGTGCTGTTCACCACCTCGACCCGCGACGACCGGGTCCACCCGGGCCATGCGCGCAAGATGGCTGCGCGCATGCTCGAACAGGGCCACGACCTGCTGTACTGGGAAAATACCGAAGGCGGCCATGCCGGCGCGGCCGACAATGCGCAGACCGCACGCATGTGGGCGCTGACCTGGACCTTCCTGCGGCGCCAGCTGCGCGGCGACCTGTAAGCGGACGGGGTACAGCCGAATCAAGCCGCCTCGGAAGCCATGCGGCGGGCGTACAGCGCCTCCCAGGTGGCGCGCACGTCGACATAGAAGGCCACCGCGTTCTCGATGCCGATGCGCTGCGGCTCCCCGAGGCGGTTGGTGACCACGCCGGCCCGCCGGGTCAGGCGCTCCATCGCGGTCGTCGTCACCGTCACGAAATGGGTCAGGCCATTCTCGATACCGTAGCGGACCACGGCCTCGAAGCACTGCATCGTCATGTCCGAGAAGCCGTAGCGGTTCTCCTTGTCGGTCTCGAGAGCGAAGCGCGACAGTTCCCAGATGCGGGCGTCGCTCGGCGCTTCGCGGCCTTCCAGCAGCTGCGGAAAGGAATCCTTCAGCATGTAGGGGCCCTCGGTCGGCAACAGGCGCCAGCAGCCGAGCAGCGGGCCGCCCGCTGCGCGCATCACCATGTAGGCCGGGTCGAGGGCGTCGTAGCCGTCGATCTCCATACCGGACATCACCGGCACCTCCCAGCCCAGCCGCCCGCTGAACACCTTGGCGCGCAGGGTATGCATTTCCCACAGGTCTTTCGATTTGAACTCACGGCGTGCTGCGATTTTGATCTGCATCGTCATTTTTAGGCCCCTGGTTGTGGTGGTTCAAAGCTATGCACTTCGCATACAAGATTCATGCAAAGCGGGCAAACCTGGAACTATCAGCTCTGCTAGGTGGCTATGCGACCGGCTGATGGAATACTTGCAGTTTGCATAGCCAACGACGGGAAGGAGCAAAAATGGGAAACGAGATGATGTGCGATGCACTGGCGGCGGAACTGGAAGCCCAACACGCGGCGCAGGCCGGGAGTGCGCTGCGCTCCACGCCGCACGAACTGCGGCGCCTGCGCATCGCCAAGCGCGAAAGCCAGGAAAAATTCTGGAGCCGTTTCGGGGTGACCCAGTCGAGCGGGAGCCGCTTCGAGACCGGCCTCGCGGTCCCTGCCCCGGTCGCCATCCTGTTGCGCCTCTACGTCAACGGGCGGGTCAGCGATGGTGATCTTCAGGCGTGATCAGGCCAAGGGAGATTGCCTTGACCACCGCCTGCTGGCGCGTGTTGACGCCGAATTTCTGACGCACATTGGCCAGGTGGAAGTTGATGGTTGCCTCAGAGCAGTTGGTGATCCGGGCGATCTCCCATGAGGACTTGCCGACCATGACCCATTGCAGCACCTCGAGCTCGCGCCGGGTCAGGCGCGGCAGCTCCGGTTCCGTCTTGGCCTGGCGAAAGCGCGCCGAGGAGGCAAAGGCGTAGTCGCGCACCAGCGACAGCGCCGGCAGTGCCTGGAACAAGGAGCGCTCGAAAGGGACATCGGGACGCAGGTCGGAAGCGAAACTGATCATGCCCAGCTCGCCCTGGGGTCCGTGAATCGGCAGCGTGACGCCACTGCGCAGGCCGTGGGCGCTGGCTTCTTCATAGATAGCGCCGGGCACCCCGCTACCGAACGTGGAAGGCGCCCAGATCAGCGGCAGCGTATTCGAGACACAATGGACGACGGTGGGATCGAGATAGGCGAAGCCATTGGCGTCGTAGCGGTCACGCCATTCCGGAGAATAATTACTCCGCGTGAATGCATTTTCAAAGCGCACATGGCGCGACGGCACGATGCCGTAGAGCATCTGGTCGAAACCCAGGCTGCGCGCCAGCGCGCACAGGCGCTCGGTCCAAATGCGATCGTCTCCGGCTTCCAGCAGTGCGAGCAGTGATGCGGTATCAATCATAGACAGTGCGGGTCAATGACTGTTCATCGTAAATGAGTTTCCTAAAGGAATACTCACCAAAAGCCACACCTTTACTGAATTTCGAGTCAATACTTCGAATGGTTGTCGTGTTTCCGCAACACCGTCGCCCAATCGTGCGCTGAGTAAATTCTCCTTACGTTACCCTCCGCCGGATGCCCTTCTAAAATTTTCTAAATTGCAATATTTCTTGTAGTAAGCACGACTTGGCCAATCCATGCTTGACTTGATTTCACACAAGAGTATCTTCTCTGCATTTTACAGTTCACAGTCGCAGGCTCTGCCTCCGGCGCACCACTCTCACCGAACAAGGATTTAGTCGATGAACAACATGACCGACATGGGCGAACAGTTGGACGTCAAGCTATTGCTGACTACACTGATGGCGCTGAAGAAAGGCGACTTCTCGGTCCGCATGCCCTCGGACTGGACCGGCGTGTCCGGCAAGATTGCCGACACCCTGAACGACATCATCGAAACCAAGCAGAAAATGGTGGAGACGGTCACCGACGTGTCGCGCGTCGTCGGCCGCGAAGGCCACCTGACCCAGCGCGCGGACTTGCCGGGCGTGGTGGGCGGCTGGGCGACGATCATCAGCTCGGTCAACACCCTGATCGACGACCTGGTGCGTCCGACCACCGAGATGGCGCGCGTCATCGGCGCGGTGGCGAAGGGCGACCTGTCGCAGACCATGGCGCTGGAAGTGGACGGCCACCCGCTGAAGGGCCAGTACCTGCGCGCGGCGATGACCGCGAACACCATGGTGGAACAGCTCTCTTCCTTCTCTTCCGAAGTGACGCGCGTGGCGCGAGAAGTCGGTACCGAGGGCAAGCTGGGCGGCCAGGCGCAGGTGAAGGGCGTGGCGGGTACCTGGAAGGACTTGACCGACTCGGTGAACTCGATGGCGGGTAACCTGACCTCGCAGGTGCGTAACATCGCGGAGGTGACCACCGCGGTGGCGAACGGCGACTTGTCGAAAAAAATTACCGTGGACGTGCGCGGCGAGATCCTGCAGCTGAAGGACACCATCAACGTCATGGTGGACCAGCTGCGCTCCTTCGCATCGGAAGTGACCCGTGTGGCGCGTGAGGTGGGTACCGAAGGCAAGCTGGGCGGCCAGGCCTATGTGCCGGGCGTCGGCGGCACCTGGAAGGACTTGACCGACAACGTGAACTTCATGGCCTCGAACCTGACGGGCCAGGTGCGTAACATCGCGGCGGTGACGACCGCGGTGGCGAACGGCGACTTGTCGAAGAAGATTACCGTGGACGTGAAGGGCGAGATTCTCGAACTGAAGAACACGATTAACGTCATGGTGGACCAGCTGTCCTCGTTCGCATCCGAGGTGACCCGCGTCGCCCGTGAAGTGGGTACCGAGGGCAAGCTGGGCGGCCAGGCGCAGGTGAAGGGCGTCGGCGGTACCTGGAAGGACTTGACCGACTCGGTGAACTCGATGGCGGGTAACCTGACCGGCCAGGTGCGTAACATCGCGGACGTGACCACCGCGGTGGCGAACGGCGACTTGTCCAAGAAAATTACCGTGGACGTGAAGGGCGAGATCCTCGAGCTGAAGAACACCATCAACGTGATGGTCGACCAGCTGAACTCCTTCGCATCCGAGGTGACCCGCGTGGCGCGTGAAGTGGGTACCGAGGGCCGCCTGGGCGGCCAGGCGAACGTGCCGGGTGTTGCGGGTACCTGGAAGGACTTGACCGACAACGTGAACTTCATGGCGGGTAACCTGACCGGCCAGGTGCGTAACATCGCGGAGGTGACTACCGCGGTGGCGAACGGCGACCTGTCCAAGAAGATTACCGTGGACGTGAAGGGCGAGATTCTCGAACTGAAGAACACCATTAACGTCATGGTGGACCAGTTGTCTTCGTTCGCATCCGAGGTGACCCGCGTCGCCCGTGAAGTGGGTACCGAGGGTAAGCTGGGCGGCCAGGCCTACGTGCCGGGCGTCGGCGGCACCTGGAAGGACTTGACCGACAACGTGAACTTCATGGCCTCGAACCTGACGGGCCAGGTGCGTAACATCGCGGCGGTGACGACCGCGGTGGCGCGTGGTGACTTGTCCAAGAAGATTACCGTGGACGTGAAGGGTGAGATTCTCGAACTGAAAGACACCATCAACGTCATGGTGGACCAATTGTCCTCGTTCGCATCCGAGGTGACGCGAGTCGCCCGTGAGGTGGGTACCGAAGGTAAGCTGGGCGGACAGGCGAACGTGTCCGGCGTGGCGGGTACCTGGAAGGACTTGACCGAGAACGTCAACCAGCTGGCGGCGAACCTGACCAACCAGATGCGCGCGATCGGTGAAGTGGCGACCGCGGTGACCCGTGGTGACCTTTCGCGTAGCATCCAGGTGGAAGCGCGCGGCGAGGTGTCCTACCTGAAGGACAACATCAACGAGATGATCCGTAACCTGAAGGAAACCACGCAGAAGAACGCGCAGCAGGACTGGCTGAAGACCAACCTGGCGCGCTTCACCCGACTGCTGCAGGGCCAGCGCGACCTGCAGGCCGTGACCAAGCTGATTCTGTCGGAACTGGCCCCGCTGGTCTCGGCCCACCACGGCGTGTTCTACATGATGGATTCGCAGGAGACCGACGCGCGCCTGCGCATGATCGCCTCCTACGGCTACCGTTCCAGCCGCAAGCTGCCGACTTCCTTCCTGCCGGGCGAAGGCCTGGTGGGCCAGTGCGCGCTGGAGAAGACCCGCATCTGGCTGACCGACGTGCCGCGCGACTACATCGTGGTCTCGTCCGGCCTGGGTTCGGCGCCGCCGAACAACATCGTGGTGCTGCCGATCCTGTTCGAACAGCAGGTCAAGGCAGTCATCGAGATCGCCTCGCTCGACCGCTTCACCGAGACCCACCTGTCCTTCCTCGACCAGCTGATGGAATCGATCGGCGTGGTCCTGAACACCATCGAGGCGAACAGCCGTACCGAGTCGCTGCTGACCCAGTCGCAGTCGCTGGCGCAGGAACTGCAGCAGACCAACCAGGAACTGGCGGAAAAGGCGCGCCTGCTGTCCGAGCAGAACATCGAGGTGGAACGCAAGAACCGCGAGGTGGAACAGGCGAAACTGGCGCTGGAAGAAAAGGCGACCCAACTGGCCCTGTCCTCGAAGTACAAGTCCGAGTTCCTGGCGAATATGTCGCACGAACTGCGTACACCTTTGAACTCGCTCCTGATCCTGGCGCAGCAGCTCTCGGATAACCCCGAGGGCAACCTGTCGGGCAAGCAGGTGGAATTCGCGAAGACCATCCACGGCTCCGGCTCCGACCTGCTGACCCTGATTAACGACATTCTCGACCTGTCGAAGATCGAATCCGGTACCGTCACGCTGGACGTGTCGGAGTACCGCTTCTCGAACCTGCGCAACTACGTGGACCGCACCTTCCGCCACATGGCCGAGGCCAAGCATCTCGGCTTCGACGTGGCGCTGGCGGACAACCTGCCGACCGCGGTGATGACCGACACCACGCGCCTGCAGCAGGTCCTGAAGAACCTGCTGTCGAACGCGTTCAAGTTCACCAGCCACGGCCAGGTCGAACTGACCATCAGCCTGGTCAACAGCGGCTGGACCCACGACCACCCGAACCTGGTGCACGCCGACGCGGTGCTGGCCTTCTCGGTGCGCGACACCGGCGTCGGCATCCCGTCCGACAAGCTGCAGCTGATCTTCGAGGCATTCCAGCAGGCCGACGGCTCGACCGCCCGTAAATATGGCGGCACCGGCCTGGGCCTGTCGATCTCGCGCGAACTGGCGCGCCTGCTGGGCGGCGAGATCCGCGTCGAATCGACCGTCAACGTCGGCTCGACCTTCACGCTCTACCTGCCGTACAACCGCGCCGGCTTCATCAACTACGAACAGACGCGCCAGCCCCAGCCGGCCCGCCTGGCCCCGCCGCCGTCGGCCGCGACCACCGTGTCCTACCAGCCGGTGACGCAGGCCGCCGCCGAAGTGGCGACCGTCGACACGGCGACCGACACCGGCACGCTGGTCGAGTACTCGTCGGTGCTGGACGACCGCGGCCTGGTGACCCCGGGCGACCCGTCGGTACTGATCGTGGAAGACGACGAGCGCTTCGCCAAGGTGCTGCTCGACTTCGCCCGTGAGAAGAACTTCAAGGGCATCGTCACCCAGCGCGGCGATTCGGCGCTGTCGCTGGCGCGCGACTACCTGCCGTCGGCGATCCTGCTCGACATCGACCTGCCGGACATCGACGGCTTCACGGTGCTCGACCGTCTCAAGCGCGACCCGAGCACCCGCCACATCCCGGTGCACGTGATGTCCTCGCTGCGCGAGCGCGAGCGCGCGCTGCGCCAGGGCGCCATCTCGTACATCAACAAGCCGGTGAGCCGCGAGGCGCTGCAGGAAGAATTCAAGCGTATCCAGAAGTTCCTGTTGGGCGGCAAGCGTTCGCTGCTGGTGGTGGAAGACGACATGGCCCAGCGCGAATCGATCGTGGGCCTGATCGGCAACACCGACATCCACATGGTGACGGTGGACACCGGCGCCGCGGCGATGGAGGCGCTGGAGAGCTCGCGCTTCGACTGCATGGTGCTGGACCTGACCCTGCCGGACATCTCGGGCTTCGACCTGCTGGACCGCATCGGCGCCAATGAACGCCTGCGTGACCTGCCGGTCGTGATCTACACCGCCAAGGAGCTGTCGCGCAAGGAAGTCACGAAGCTCAAGCGCTATGCCAAGACCATCGTCATGAAGGACGCCCGCTCGCCGGAACGCCTGCTGGACGAGACCGCGCTGTTCCTGCACCGTTCGCAGGCCAGCCTGCCGGAGCAGCAGCGCCGCATCCTGGAAGAGATCCACGCGGCCGACGGCGGCCTGGCCGGACGCAAGGTGCTGATCGTCGACGATGACCTGCGTAACATCTTTGCGCTGTCCACGCTGCTCGAGCGCCAGCAGATGCAGGTGCTGTTCGCCGAGAACGGCCGCGACGGCATCGAGGTGCTGGAGAAGGACCCGACCATCGAGATCGTCCTGATGGACATCATGATGCCGGAGATGGACGGCTACGACACGATGCGGGCAATCCGCCGCATCCCGAAGTTCCGTTCGCTGCCGATCATCACCCTGACCGCGAAGGCGATGAAGGGTGACCGCGACAAGTGCATCGCCGCAGGCGCCTCGGACTACATCACCAAGCCGGTCGATGTGGCCCAGCTGCTGTCGATGATGCGGGTCTGGCTGCACTGATGGGCGAGCTGAGCGCCTGGAGCGGATTTGCCGCCGCCCAGGCTACCGAGGATCTCGAGATCGAGCTGCTGCTGGAAGCCGTCTACCAGCGCTTCGGTTTCGATTTCCGTGGCTATGCCCGTTCCGGGCTGCGCGACCGGCTGCTCGCCCTGCTCCGCACGCGCGGGCTGGCGACCATCTCGAGCCTGCAGGAGCGCGTGCTGCACGAAGGCGGCGTCGCCCAGGACGTGGTGCGCGCGCTGGCGGTCGCGCCGGCGCCGCTGTTCGACCTGCCCGAGGACACGCGCCGCCTGCGCACCGCGCTCGGCGACACCCTGCGCCCGACCGCCCTGCCCAAGGTATGGCTGGCCGAGCCGGCCGGCGTGGCCGAGGCGTGGACGCTGGCGATCCTGCTGGCCGAGGAAAAGCTGTATGGCCGCACCGAGGTGTTCGCCACGCTGGCCAGCGACGAACTGCTGCTCGAGGCGCGCAATGCCTCGCTGCCGGTAGCCCAGCTGACCCAGTCGCAGGCGCAATACGAGGCCAGCGGCGGCAGCGGCAGGCTGGCGGACTACTTCGAGGTCTCGAACGGCGAAGCGCGCCTGCTGCCGCGCCTGCGCGAGCGCATCACCTGGGCCCAGTACAGCCTGGTGACGGACGCGTCTTTCCAGGAATTCCACAGCATTATCTGCCGCCGCGCCCTGCCCGACTTCGGTCCGGTGCTGCGCCAGCGCGTGCTGCGCCTGTTCCGCGACAGCCTGTCGCTGTTCGGGGTGCTGGGACTGGACCGCGAGTTCGGTCCCACCGACGCGACGGCCGGCGATTACCAGCCTCTGTTCGATGGCGGCGGGTGGTATAAACGCGTGCGATGATTCGGGGCCGGCAACATGCCGGCCTTTTTCTTGGGCGGTTGCTTTTCGTAGGGTGGGCGGGGTAATTTCGGGCAATGCCCGGAATTACGAACGCCCACGCGTCCAAATCACCCTGATGCCGCCTGTACGGCTGTTCTATTGCTGCTTGAACGCGCGGGCGGCGAAGCCGCCCACCCTACAACTGCGCGATCCGATCGCGCCAGGCCTGCAGGTGGGGCATCCCCTCCAGCCCCGGCCTGAATTTCAGCAGACCCCGTGCAAACTCCAGCGTGCAGAAGGCCGTGATGTCGGCGATCGTGAACCTTTCCCCGGCCACGTAGGGCTGCTTTGCCAGCTCGGCGTCCAGCCAGCGCGCCGTCGCGCGCATTTTGAGCCCTTGCGCCGCGCCGAAGTCCGGGAACTGCGGCTGTTCCAGCACGGCCAGGCCCGGATGGGTATGGCGCACGCACAGCGCGGTTTCCAGCATCAGGTGCAGTTCCATGCGGCGGTCAGCCATCTCGATGAAGGCGCGCTCGGTGGCGTCACGCCCCATCAGGTTCGGCTCTGGATACAGGCCCTCGAGGTAGGTGCAGATCGCACGGGTCTCGCTCAGCGCGCGGCCGTCGTCGAGCACCAGCACCGGGACCCGCGCCAGCGGGTTCAGGGCGGTGAACTCCGCCGCACGGTGGGCTCCCGCGTTCAGGTCGACGTCGACCAGCTCGATGTCGGCGATGCCCTTGGCCGCCATGAACATGGTGACGCGCCGCGGATTCGGCGCACGGGGGCTGGTGTAGAGGCGCATGCTTGCTTTCGTCAATGGGCAGGATGCCCATGATAGCGCGCTCAGGCCGGTTCGTTCATGGCCGCTGCGGGCGCCATCCAGGCATCCACCACCTCGGCGCAGCCCGGCGGCAGGTGCAAGCCGAGCTTGGTGCGGCGCCACAATACGTCTTCGGCGCAGCCGGCCCACTCGTGCCGCATCAGGTAGCGCAGTTCGGCGGCGTAAAGGCCGGGCGCCACTTCCTCGCCCAGGCCGGCCATGCCGGCCGCGCCCGCCAGCAGGGTCTCGACCCGGGTCCCGTAGGTGCGCGCCCAGCGCCGCACCAGGGCCTGCGGCAGCCAGGGGTGGCGGCGTTCGAGCGCGGCCACCCAACGGTCGAATTCGAGCACGCCGCGGCTGTCGGGCGCACCGCCGAACAGGTCGCCGCCCGGCAGCACGGCGCTCGCGGTCCACGCCGCTTGCGGGCGGCCGAGTGCGCCGCCGATCCAGTCGGCCGCCTGCTCGGCCAGCCGGCGGTAGGTGGTGATCTTGCCGCCGAAGACCGACAGCAGCGGCGCAGCGGCCAGGTCGTGCCCGAGCAGGTAGTCGCGCGTGGCGGCGCTGGCGCTGGCCGCCGCGTCCTCGATCAGCGGACGCACGCCCGAATAGCTCCACACCACGTCCGCGGGCGCGAGCTGGCGCCGGAAGTAGCGGTTGGCCAGTTCGCACAGGTAGGCGGTTTCCCTGGCCGCGATCGCGACCTCGTCCGGATCGCCCTGGAAGTCGACGTCGGTGGTGCCGATCAGGGTGAAGGCGCCTTCGTAGGGCATCGCGAAGACGATGCGGCCGTCCGGGTGCTGGAACAGGTAGGCGTATTCGTGTTCGAACAGGCGCGGCACCACGATGTGGCTGCCCTTCACCAGGCGCAGGCGGCGCGCCGGGGCCTTGCCGGTGGCGACCTGGGCGACCTGCTCCGCCCACGGGCCGGCGGCATTCACCAGGCAGCGCGCTTTGACACGTTGGCGGTGCTCGCCCCTTGCCAGCGTCGCCATCCAGTAGTGGGGGTGGCGCTCGAAGGCGCTGCAGCGCGTGTGGGTGAGCACCAGCGCGCCGCGCTCGTGGGCGTCGAGGGCATTGAGCAGCACCAGCCGGGCATCGTCGACCCAGCCGTCGGAGTATTCGAAGCCGCGCGTGAAGGCCGGCTTGAGCGGGCCGCCGGCACGGTGTCCGACCAGCGCCACCGCTCTGGATGGGGGCAGGAAGGCGCGCGGCGCCAGCCGGTCGTAGAGGAACAGGCCGGCGCGGATCAGCCAGGCGGGACGCTGCGTGGCATCGTGCGGCATCACGAAGCGCAGCGGATGCATGATGTGCGGCGCGCTGCACAGCAGCAGCTCGCGCTCGGCCAGCGCCTTGCGCACCAGGCCGAATTCGCGGTGCTCGAGGTAGCGCAGGCCGCCGTGAATCAGCTTGCTGGACGCGGACGAGGTGTGGCTGCCGAGATCATCCTTGTCGCACAGGACCACGCGCAGGCCGCGCCCGGCCGCGTCGCGCGCGATGCCCGCGCCGTTGATGCCGCCGCCGACCACCAGCACATCACATTCCAGCTGCGTGTCATCTTTCATGTCCGCCTCCTGTCCGCGGTCCAGTGTAAGGACTCGGCGGCGCCGCATCTTTGCATGCATCAATTATGCTGAGAATGCTCCCACCCGTGTGTAAAATCGCCACATGCACAACTCTTCCAGCGCCGACGTGCGCGCCTGGGTCCGCATGCCTTCGGGAAAACGGCTGGACCTGCTCAACCCGACCCCCTTCGACTGGGACGACGCCGACCTGGCGCTCGGCCTGGCCCGCACCTACCGCTGGGGCGGCCATTCGGCCTGGCCCTTGCCGCTGTCGGTGGCCCAGCACTCGATCGCCGTGATGCTGCTGCGTCGTGCGACTTCACCCGGCGGCACGCCGCTGCAGGACCTGCGCGAGCTGCTGCACGATGCCGAGGAAGGCCTGCTCGGCTTCGACGCCATCTCGGTGATCAAGCCCTTCCTGGGCGACGGCTTCCGCGCCCTGACCAAACGCCTGGAACAGATGGTGTTCCTGCGCTACGGCTTGCCGGCCTGGACCGAGAAGGAACACCGGCTGCACAAGCAGGCCGACCGCCTGGCTGCCGCCAGCGAGGCGGTCCACGTGGCCGGCTGGTCTAGCGAGGAAGTGCGGCGCACCCTCAAGATCCGCGCCCAGGTACTGGAGCAGGATCCGCTCGCCGCGCGCTATGGCTGCACGCCGTGGGAGCCCTGGCCTCCGGCCGTGGCCGCGGAGCGTTTCCTGGCCGAGCTGGAGCGGCTCAAGCGCGAGGCCGGACATGCAGCCGCTTGAGGAGGCCATCGAGGAAGCGGCCGCGCTCCTGGAACACGCCGACGGCCTGCTGGTGGCGGCCGGCGCCGGCATGGGCGTCGATTCCGGCCTGCCCGACTTCCGCGGCACCACCGGCTTCTGGCGCGCCTATCCGGCACTCGGACGGCGCGGGCTCGCCTTCCACGAGATGGCCTGCCCGGAAAGCTTCGACCAGGACCCGCGCCTGGCCTGGGGCTTCTACGGCCATCGGCTGGCCCTGTACCGCGCCACCACGCCGCACGCCGGCTTCGGCATCCTGCGCGCCTTCGCCGCCCGCATGGGCGGAGGCGGCTTCGTCTTCACCAGCAACGTCGACGGGCAATTCCAGCGGGCCGGCTTCGACCCCGGCACGGTGGTCGAATGCCATGGCTCGATCCACCACCTGCAATGCACGCGCCCGTGCTGCGACACCGTCTGGCCGGCCGACGGTGTCGATCCCGTCGTAGACCAGGACGCCTGCAAGCTCAGCTCGGCCCTGCCCCTGTGTCCGCGTTGCGGCGCACTGGCGCGTCCGAACATCCTGATGTTCAATGACGGCGCCTGGCTGGCGCAGCGCAGCGAGGCGCAGATGGCGCGCCTTGCACGCTGGCGCGCAGGCATATCCAGGCTGGCCGTGATCGAACTCGGCGCCGGCGTCGACATCCCCTCGGTGCGGCGCATGGCGGAATCGCAGGGTGAAGCGCTCATCCGCATCAACCCGCGCGAGCCGGCCGTGCGCAAGGGTGTTGCACTGCCCTTGGGCGCCTCGGCGGCCCTGCGCTTGCTGGAAGCTGCGCTGAACCGTCCAAAAGATTGACCAGAATCAATCTCTCCGCCTAAGCACTTGATTTTTATGAAGATTTTCCAATATCCACAAGATCTGTGGATAAAGATGTGGAAAAGCACTACTTGACAAGCCGAAAGTCCAGTAATGATGCGGGTTTCAACAAAATGCCCGTTCCGCAGGCAAAATGAAACACATTAAGAATCAATGACTTGGCGACGCACTGCTTTCGTGCAGTGTGGGGGTGTGCGGCAAATTCCTACAAAAGCGGGTCGCGGGGGATAAGTCCGCCATCGGTCAATAAATTGGCCGGATCTCCGCTCATTTCCATGCGTTCCTGGCGCGCTCCCTGACCAGCATGCGCACGCTCTCCGGCACCGGCTTGCGCAGCTGCTGATTGTCCGCGCTGAGCCAGGTCGTCTCTTCGAAATGCTTGAGCATGGCCGGCGTGATGAAGCGCGTGCGCGCCGCATACACGTGGCGGTCGCCCATTTGCGCCTGCTGCTTGATGAAGAAGCGGTTCGGCAGCACCAGGTGCAGGTGCTCGCGGGCGCGCGTCATCGCCACGTAGAGCAGGCGCCGCTCTTCCTCGATGTCGTCCTGGTTCCCGGTGCTCATGTCCGACGGGATGCAGCCGTCCACCACGTTCAGCACGTGCACCGACTTCCACTCCTGTCCCTTGCTCGAATGGATGGTCGACAGGATCAGGTAGTCCTCGTCCAGCAGCGGCTGGCCGGCGCGGTCGCTGGTCGCTTCCGGCGGGTCGAGCGTGATCTCGGCCAGGAAGCTTTCGCGCGTCGCGTGGCCGCCCGCCAGTGCGGTCAACTGTTCGACGTCGGCCACCCGCACCGTGGCGTCGTCGTACATGCGCTCCAGGTGCGGCAGATACCATTGCTTGACCAGCTCGATGTCGGCCGGCCAGCGCAGTCCGGGCGTGCGCAGGCGCCGGTACAGCGCACTGAAGGCGGCCCAGTCGGCGCTGCTCTTGGCCGGCGCCGCGAAGGCTTCCACCGCGGCCGCCGGGTCGGTCGCCTCGCCCACCGCGTCGAGCAGGCGGGTGGCGGTGGCCGGACCGATGCCCGGGATCAGCTGGGCCACGCGGAAGCCCGCCATGCGCCCGTTCGGGTTCTGGGCGAAGCGCAGCACCGCCAGCACGTCCTTGATATGGGCGGCCTCGAGGAACTTGAGGCCGCCGAACTTCACGAAGGGAATATTCCGGCGCATCAGCTCCAGTTCCAGCGCGGCGCTGTGGCTGGCCGCGCGGAACAGCACCGCCTGCGACTTCAGCGTGATACCCGCTTCGCGGTGTTCGAGGATGCGATTGCAGACCCAGCGCGCCTGTTCGGCCTCATCCGGGATCAGGACCAGTTGCGGCTTGAGGCTGGACGCCTTATCGGTCCACAGCGTCTTCGCATGACGCTCGCGCGCGCCGGCAATCATCGCGTTCGACGCGTCGAGGATGGGCTGGGTCGAGCGGTAGTTGCGCTCCAGCGTGATGAGCGCGGCAGGCTGCGAGAACTGCTTCGGGAAGTCGAGGATGTTGCGCACCGTCGCGCCGCGGAAGGCGTAGATCGACTGGGCGTCGTCGCCCACCACCATCACGCCCTCGCCGCCCGGTTTCATGCCGGTGATGATGGCCGCCTGCAGGCGGTTGGTGTCCTGGTATTCGTCGACCAGCACGTGGTCGAAGCGGGCGCCGATCTCCGGCCCCAGCTCCGGGTCGGCCGCCATCTCGGCCCAGAACAGCAGCAGGTCATCATAGTCGAGCACGTTCTGCTCCTGCTTGGCGTCGACGTAGGCGCCGAACAGGGTCTTCAGCTGCCCTTCCCACTCGCTGCACCAGGGAAAGGTAGATTGCAGCACTTCCTCGAGCGCTGCGCGGCTGTTCACCACCCGCGAATAGATCGACAGGCAGGTGCCCTTCAAGGGAAAGCGCTTCTCCGTGTTCGACAGGCCGATCTCGTGACGCACCAGTCCCATCAGGTCTTCGGAATCGCCGCGGTCGTGGATGGTGAAGGATTCGTCCAGGCCGATGCGGCCCGCGTATTCGCGCAGCAGGCGGGCGCCGATCGCGTGGAAGGTGCCGGCCCAGGGCAGGGTCACCGTTCCCTGCGACCCGGATCTTCCCAGCAGGCGCTGCAGCACGCCGCTGGCGCGCTGGCTCATTTCCCCGGCCGCGCGGCGCGAAAAGGTCAGCAGCAGGATGCGCTGCGGATCGGCGCCGGCCCCGATCAGGCGGGCGACCCGGTGCGCCAGGGTATTGGTCTTGCCCGAGCCCGCACCGGCCACGACCAGCAACGGCCGCACGCTGGCAGCGCCGATGTCATGCTCGACCGCGGCACGCTGTTCGGTATTCAGGCCGGCGAAGGGATCGTCGGTAGCGGGCTGGTCGAGGGTGGCTGACATGGCGTGGATCAGGTGGAAATGCCGTACTGTACATTTATCCAGTTATCTTGCGCAAGTCGAAACAGTTCAACAGTCAAGTCCGCACACGCTTGAAAGCTACCAATTGCCGGGCATCAGGTTATGGAATACATGCGAAAAGCGTGCTAAGTAGTTAATACTTAAAAAGTTTTCCGGATATCCACAAACTCTGTGAATAACTATGTGGAAAAGCGGGGGCTTGACACGCCGGATGCGGCCATCCGTGCGGCTTTCAACAATTTGCCTATTGGGAAGGCAGGGCCGATAGGCCCAGAAATCAAGGGCTTAGCTGCACTTGTCGCACAGTCGGCACGCTGCAGCACAAAATTATTCTATGGAAATTTTTGTGCATAATCCCGGGGCTCAGGCGGCTGCCAGTCCTGCACTGCCGCGCCGCCTGCCGGGCTCCAGCAGCACGCGCGCGATGACCCGCGCGTCGACGCCATGGGATTTGAGGTATTCGAGTGCGGACAGGGTGCCCGCGACGCGCATCAGGGCGAGGCCGTCGTCCACGATGTCGCGCTGGCGCTGGTCGTGCCGTGCATCAATAACGGCGGCATCTGGATTGCCTTGGGAGTTGCGGAGAGGATTCATCATGCGCCTGGCCTTTCGGATAAAGGGTGGTCGGCTGCACCGGAGTATGGGCGAAACGCAAGCAATGTCAATATCAGAGTCGAATCGAAGCGCACCCGGCGTTTGTGCCCTTCGCGTGCACGGGTCCAGCGCTGCGCCATCCCGCCCCCACGCCGCCTACAATGGCCGCGCACACCAACTTCGCGAGGACGCCATGAGCATGCAACCCGACCCCGACCTGAATCCCGGCGATGAAGCCCAACCCGGCACGCCCGGCGCCGGCGAAGACGTCTGCGAAGACTGCGCCGGCACCGGCAAGGTCGACGGCAAGCCCTGCCCCAACTGCGGCGGCAGCGGCAAGGTCATGCGGGGCATCGGCGGCGGCTGAACGCCCGGGCGGGCGTGGACAGGACGGAGCCCGGGCGGCGATAATCCCCGGATGAGTTCTCCGCCTTCCGCTCCCGCCCCAGACCGCCCCCGTCCCACCTCGCTGCTCGACCTGTTCGTCTCCTTCACCGTCCTGGCCCTGCAGGGCTTCGGCGGCGTGCTGGCGGTCGTGCAGCGCGAAGTCGTCGAGCGCAAGCGCTGGCTGACCCACGAGGAGTTCATCGAGGACTGGGCGGTGGCGCAGATCATGCCGGGGCCGAACGTGGTCAACCTGTCGATCATGCTCGGTGCGCGCTGGTTCGGACCGGTCGGGGCGCTGACCGCGATGGCCGGCCTGCTGGTGCTGCCGCTGGCCCTGGTCCTGCTGCTGGCCGCCTTCCACGCACGCTTTGCCGGCCATCCCGCCATGGCAGGCGCGCTGCGCGGCATGGCGGCAGTATCCGCCGGCCTGATCGCCGCCACCGGTTTCAAGCTGTCCGCCGCACTGGCCAGGAACCCGATCCCGCTGCCCTGGTCGATCGGCCTCGCCGCGGGCGCCTTCGTGCTGCTGGCATGGCTGCGGGTGCCGCTGGTCTGGGTCCTGCCGGCCCTGGGCGGACTTGGCTGCGTGCTGGCCTGGCGCAGGCTGCGCCCATGATGCCGGCGCTCCCGCCCGACCTGGTTCTTGGCCCGGACGACTGGGTCGGCCTGCTCGTCCATTTCCTGATGCTGTCGCTGATGCAGTTCGGCGGCGCGATCTCCGTCACCGCCGACATGCAGCGTTACCTGGTCGAAGACAAGGGCTGGCTGAGCCAGTCGCAGTTCAGCGATTCGATCGCGCTGGCGCAGGCCGCGCCGGGTCCGAACGTGCTGTTCGTCGCCCTGATGGGCTGGAACCTGGGCATGAACACGGGCAGCCTGGGCGCCGCCTTCGCCGGCATGGCGCTGACCATGCTCGGCATCCTGCTGCCCTCTTCCCTGCTCAACTACCAGGTCGCGCAATGGGGCCACCGCAACCGCGAGCTGCGCGCCGTGCGCGCCTTCCGCCTCGGTATGGCGCCGGTCGTGATCGGGATGCTGCTGGCGACCAGCTGGCTGCTCGCCGGTGCGGGGACGGAGCCCAGCGGCTGGCCCCTCTGGCTGCTGGCGGCGCTCAGCTGCCTGATCGTCTGGCGCACCCGCCTGCACCTGCTGTGGGTGCTCGGCGCCGGTGCCTTGCTGGGGGCGCTCGGCTTCGTGTGACTGGCAGACCCGGTCCCGGCAAGGCATACTTGCGGAATCGACCACTCATCCGGTGACCCCATGCCTGAACTCCTCAGCGAACACGCCTGCTTCGGCGGCGTCCAGCGCTTCTACCGATTCGACTCGCAGGCGATCGGCCTGCCGATGCGCTTTTCCGTCTACCTGCCGCCCGGCGCCGAAGGCAAGCGCCTGCCCGTGCTGTTCTACCTCGCCGGCCTGACCTGCACCGAGGAGACCTTCATGATCAAGGCCGGCGCCCAGCGCGTGGCGGCCCAGGAAGGCCTGATCCTGGTCACGCCCGACACCAGCCCACGCGGCGCCGGGGTGGCCGGCGAGACCGACAGCTGGGATTTCGGCGTCGGCGCCGGTTTCTATGTCGATGCGACCGAAGCGCAATGGTCGCGTCATTACCGCATGTACAGCCACATCTTGGAGCTGCGCGAACTGGTGCTGGCCAGCCTGCCGGCCGACCCGGCGCGGGTCGGCATCTTCGGCCACTCGATGGGCGGGCATGGCGCCCTCATGATGGCGCTGAGGAATCCGGATCTCTTCCGTTCGGTGTCGGCCTTCGCGCCGATCGCCGCGCCAATGCGCTGCCCCTGGGGCCGGAAGGCCTTCGGCGGCTATCTCGGCGCGGACCAGGCGGCCTGGCGCCAGTACGATGCGACGGAACTGATGGCTGCGATGGCCTCGGCGCCCTTCCCCGGTGGAATCCTGATCGACCAGGGCCTGGCGGACAAGTTCCTGGACGAGCAGCTGTATCCGGAAGCCTTCGAGGAAGCCTGCGCGCGCGTCGGACAGCCGCTCACGCTGCGCCGCCATGCGGGCTATGACCACGGCTATTATTTCATCTCGAGCTTTGTCGAGGATCACCTGCGTTTCCACCGCCGGCTGCTTGGGTGAACCATGGGACACAGCAGATGAGAAGCAAAAAGGGTCCGCGCTACCAAGGGAGATCACCCTTGTGCCAGCATTCCGGCATTCCTTACCTATGCTGCCGACAAGTCGGCAGCGCGGAAGAATGGACACAGAACCAGCGAGAATGCCCTGCATACGATCGCACTGGCCGGCGGCTGGCCAGGCGCTATCGTGCTGCGTGAGCTTGTGGAACGCTAGGGAAGCCAGTTCGCCGCGCCGGATCGCGACGGCGTGAACGACCGGTATTTACTGTTGAGTTTTTCCGCAGTCGGTGCATAATCGGCAGCAAACCCGACAGTTTTTCACCAGGACGATCATGGCGATCCAAGCTTCTGCGCGACGGCCGCGCCACGCCGGTCCACTACCCAGGCTGGCCGGCGTTCTGCTCGCAGCCGCCCTGAGCGCGTGCGGCGGCGGTGGCGGCGGCAGCGCCCCTGCCCCGGCGCCGGTCCAGACGCCGCCGCCACCGCCGCCACCGGTCGCGGCACTGCCGGGCAGCTATGCCGACCCGGTCCTCTACTCGGGTGCGGCCGCGGCCTCGCTGGCAAGCGCCGAGGAGCGCTCCTCCAAGGTCGACAAGAACATCACCCTGAACGGCAAAGCACTCGCCTACACCGCCAGCGCCGGCCACCTGACGGCCACCGACCTGCAGACCGGCCAGCCGGCGGCGTCCTTCTTCTACGTCGCCTACACCGCCGGCACCCAACCGGCGGCGCAGCGGCCGCTCACCTTCTTCTACAACGGCGGGCCGGGCTCGGCCTCGATCTGGCTGCACCTGGGCTCCTTCGGGCCGCGCCGGATGGCAACCACCTTCCCGTCCACCGCGCCGCCCGCCAGTCCGCCGCAGATGGTCGACAACCAGGAAACGCTGCTCGACCATTCCGACCTGGTCTTCGTCGACGCCATCGGCACCGGTTATTCGCAGGCGATCGCGCCGCGCACCAATGCCCAGTTCTGGGGCGTCGACCAGGACGCGGCGGCCTTCCGCGACTTCGTGCGCCGCTATCTCGCCGCCAACAACCGGCAGGCGTCGCCGGTCTACCTGTTCGGCGAATCCTACGGCGGGCCGCGCACCGCCGTGCTGGCCAACCTGCTCGAAAGCGCCGGGGTGCGCGTGGCCGGGGTCATGCTGCAGTCACCCGCCATGAACTACAACGCGAACTGCGGCGTGTTCAATCCCGGCCAGGTCAGCTGCGAGGGCTATATCCCGAGCTATGCGGCGGTGTCGGCCTACCACCAGAACGGCGGCAGCCTGCCGACCGATTTCTCCTCGGTGCTGCAGAAAGCGCGCGAGTTCGCCGCCGGCCCCTACCGCAGCGAGGTCGGCGCCTTCCTCGCCGGCGGCACGCCGCCGAGCGATGCCACCGTGACGCAGCTGGCCGCCTACACCGGCGTGGCGGCGCTGACCTGGCGCCAGGATCTGTCGATGGTGCCGGGCGCCTACCGCGCCCGCTTCCAGCCGGGGCAGGTGATCGGGCGCTACGATGCCCGGGTGAAAGCGCCGGTCGGCAGTGCGCTGGCAGTCGGCGGCGACCCGTCGATGAACCTGGTCGGCAGCACCTTCGTCAACACCATCCGCAGCTATCTCGAGACCGAGTTGCGCTATACCGCGATGACGCCCTACCTGAGTTCCAACAACGTTCTCGAGCAGTGGAACTTCAGCCACGACGGCAAGGCGGTGCCGGACACGATACCGGACCTTGCCGCCGCCCTGACGCTCAATCCGGCCATGAAGGTGCTCGCCATGGGCGGCTACCATGACCTGGCCACGCCCTTCTACCAGACCGAGCTGGACCTGGCGCGGCTGGGGCCCGGGACCAACATCCAGATCCGCAACTACGACAGCGGGCACATGAGCTACCTCGACGACCGCGTGCGCGGCCTCCAGAAGGCCGACCTGCGCGCCTTCTACAACAGCGTATCGGTGGCACAATGAAGACCATGCACCTCTTGATCCTCCTCCTCAGTGCCGCCCATCTGGCGGCTCCGGCTTCAGCACAGGGGCAGATCGGCGCCGACGCCCAGCTGCCGCCCGCGCTGCGCAACCGTCCGGCCGACACGCCGCCGGCGGCAGGCGCGGCGCTGCGCGCGCAGGCGCTGGCCAAGCTCGAGGAACAGTTCCGGGCGGCCGATACCGACGGCAACCGCAGCCTGTCGCGCGAGGAGGCCAAGGGCTTCGGCTTCGTCGCCCGGCATTTCGATGCCATCGACACGCGCGGCCGTGGCGCCGTCAGCTTCGACGACCTGCGCAGCTACCTGACACAGGCAAAAACCGAGCGGCGCTGAGCACGCCATTCATTGCGGCCCCGGCCGCTTGAAAACAGCCGGTCTCCGTCCTATAAATATATTGCTGGTATCTGCCAGCGATCACTGTTCATCCATGGAGGCCACTATGAATCTCATCAAGAGGGGTGCTTCCCCACTGCCGGCCTACCGTCCGGGTTCCGTCGAGGACCAGTTCGGACGCATGGTCGAGAGCATGTTCCAGGATTTCTTCAGCCCGCTCGCCCAGGGCGGGCAATGGGCCGGCGAAGGTTCCGTATCGCCGCGCCTGGACGTCAAGGAGACCGAAAAATCCTACGAAATCCAGGCCGAACTGCCGGGCGTAAACAAGGAGGACGTCAAGGTCTCGGTCGATGGCCAGCGGGTCACGATCGAAGCGGAATGCCGTGAGGCAAACGAACGCCGTGAGGGCGAAACCGTGGTGTATGCTGAACGTACCGCACGCAGGTTCATGCGCAGCTTCGCCCTGCCCACCGAGGTCGACGACGGTACGGCACAAGCGCGGCTCGAGAACGGCGTCCTGCAGCTGAGCCTGCCCAAAAAGCAGGGCACTGAAGCACGCCGTCTGACCATCCAGTAAGCGCTCGCGCTGTCCATGGTCCGCCTACCGCGTTGCGGCGCCCTGCCGCGGCGCGGCGCGGCCGCTTTTTCGCTTTTTCGTTCCATGCTGGCTGTTTTTGATCGTTGCACCATGCTCGATACCGAAAGCTACAAGGATCGCACCCACGCCGGCCGCCAGCTGGCGCGTGTGCTGCGCCACCTCGCCGGCCAGGCCGACCCGATCGTGCTGGGCCTGCCGCGCGGCGGCGTGCCGGTGGCCTTCGAAGTGGCGCAGGCACTCGGTGCGGAACTCGACGTGCTGCTGGTACGCAAGCTGGGCATGCCCGGCAACGAGGAATACGCGATGGGCGCGATCGGCAGCGGCGGCGTGCGCGTGCTGCAGGCGGGCGTGCCCGGGCTGATGGGCGTAACGCAGGAGCAGGTGGAACACGTGGCCGCGCGCGAACTGGCCGAACTCGAACGGCGCGACCGCCTCTACCGGGGTGGCCGCCCGCCGCCACGGCTCGCAGGTCGCTGCGTGATCCTGGTCGATGACGGCATCGCGACCGGCGCCAGCATGCTGGCTGCGGTCCGGGTGGTGCGCAAGCAGCACGTGGCGCGGCTGGTCGTGGCGACGCCGGTGGGTGCGCCCGACACGATCGGCCTGCTCGAGCGCGAAGCCGACGAAGTCGTCTGCCCGCTCACGCCCCTCCGCTTCCACGCGGTCGGCCAGTTCTACCGCCGGTTCGGGCAGACGGATGACGAAGAAGTGCAGGATCTGCTGGCGCAGGCATGGGCAGCACCCGCCGCGCAGCATGGCAACCAGGACAACAGAAAGGAGCGGACATGAAACCGATACCAACCGAGACGGCAACCGATGTGGGCAGCGTGGGCAAATGGCTGGGAGCAGCGGCGGCCGGAGCGCTGCTGATGTACCTGCTGGACCCCGAACGTGGCTCCGCGCGCCGCTCGCGGGCCTTGTCCGCGCTGCGTACCGCCGGCGCCCGCACCGGTGCGACGCTCGACCATGCCCTGCACAGCGCCGGCGACCGCCTGGTGGGTCTGAAGGACAGCGCGACCAGCGCACTGTCGCACGGGGCCGACCGCCTGCATGCGCAGGCCGCACCCATGATCGAACGCGCGCGCCACGGCGCGCAGGAAGCGACCCAGCGCCTCGAGGATAGCGCCGACCGTGCCCGCGCGCGGGCCAGGGCCTGGGAACGCAGCGCCGAGGCGCGCAGCCGGCACGAGGTCGAGTCCAGTCGTTCGGCGGCCCGCTACAACCGCTATGAGCCGAGCCGCGACTATGGCGTCCACACCGGCAGCGCCGACGCTCCGCACCCGGCCCTGCTGGGCGGAGGCATGCTCGGCCTGCTCAGCCTGATGCGGCGCTCGCCGGGCGGCCTGCTGGTCGGCCTCGCCGCGCTGGGCGTGTTGATGCAGGCCACGCGCAACAAGACCTATCGCGTCAGCGACAACATGTCCGGCAGCATGCGTGACACTGCGCGCGACAGGTCCGCCGGCGCGCGCGACAGCGACGAGCATGGCCCGGCGCCACTCGGCACGACGGGCGAACAGGCCGGCAGCCGCTACCTGCACTGATTTTCCTGCCGCTTGCTTGATCTGTTCATGGCTACCGTTACCGACTATGAAACCGCCGCCCTGAGGGCGGCGGCCACGCCGCTCACCGGCAGCGCGTCCGACTACGATGCGTTGCTCGACCTGGTCGGCGATGCGCGCTTCGTGCTGCTCGGCGAAGCCACCCACGGCACGGCCGAGTTCTACGACGAGCGCGCGCGCATCACCCAGCGCCTGATCGAAGAAAAAGGCTTCACGGCAGTCGCCGTCGAAGCCGACTGGCCGGACGCCTGGCGCGTCAACCGCTACGTGCGCGGCGAAGGGAGCGATCCCGACGGGCGCGCGGCCCTGTCCGGTTTCGAGCGTTTTCCCGCCTGGATGTGGCGCAATACCTCGGTGCTGGCATTCGTCGAATGGCTCCGCAAGCGTAACGACGCGGCGGCTGCGAAGGGGAACATGGCCAAGGCCGGCTTCTACGGACTCGACCTGTACAGCCTGTTCACCTCGATCCAGGAAGTGCTGCGCTACCTCGATCAGGTCGATCCGGTGGCGGCCGAGGAAACACGCCGCCGCTATGCCTGTTTCGACCACTACGGCGAGGACAGCCAGCACTATGGCTACGCCACCGGTGTCGGCATGTCGGAATCCTGCCAGCAAGGCGTGCAGACGGCCCTGCAGAAACTGCAGCAGCGTGCCTTCGACTACATGCAGGCGGACGGGGTGGAAGGCGCCGGCGCGAGTCCCGAAGATGCCTTCTTCTACGCCCAGCAGAATGCGCGTCTCGTGAAGAACGCCGAAGAGTACTACCGCACCATGTTCCGCGGCCGCATCTCATCCTGGAACCTGCGCGACCGCCACATGGCCGATACGCTGGACGCGCTCGCACGGCACCTGTCGCGCGACGGCCAGCCGGCCAAGATCGTCGTCTGGGAACACAATTCGCACATCGGCGACGCACGCGCCACCGAGATCGGGCGCCAGGGCGAATGGAACGTGGGCGAACTGGCGCGCAAGGCCTACGGGGCGGGCGCCTGCCTGATCGGCTTCACCACCTACGACGGCCGGGTGACGGCGGCATCGGAATGGGATGGCCCGGCCCTGCACAAACACGTGCGGCCAGGCATGCCCGGCAGTTACGAGCACCTGCTGCACAGTGTCGGCATGGAGCGCTTCTTCCTGCCGCTGCGCGCGCCCGGCGCGGCCCGCGACGTGCTGATGGAAGAACGGCTGGAGCGCGCCATCGGGGTGCTCTATCTGCCGCGCACCGAGCGCCACAGCCATTACTTCATGGCCCAGCTCGCGCGCCAGTTCGACGTCGTGATCCACATCGACCGCACCAGCGCCGTGACGCCGCTGGATGCGACCAGCGGCTGGCATTCGGGCGAACCGCCGGAGACCTATCCGCAGGGTTTGTAAACTGCATCGGGCTGATCACCTGAACACCGACTGTCGTGCTTGACGTTATCCTCAAGACCGTCGCTCCGGCGAAGGCCGGAGCCCAATTTTCCCTGCAGACCAGTGCACGTTGATTGCGCCGCAACGCTGCGAACTTAGGCTCCGGCCTTCGCCGGAGGTCGTATCCGCCAGTGGCGGGTACGACGTTCATAAGCTAGCGGCAAAGCACGCGCTGGCGAGCAGAACGAAGTCTCACCCTTCATGGAATGCATACCCGTTCCTGCCCTGCCCCTTGGCTGCATACAACGCACTGTCCGCCGCCGCCAGCAGCTGCTCCTGCGGCTGGCGCGGCTGCGACAGCGCCAGGCCGACGCTGGTGCTGGCCTGGACCAGGCCGGCGCTGGTGCGGAACGGCACCCGCATGCTCTCGACGATCTTCACGGCGATGCGCTCGGCTTCCGCCCTGCCCCCGATCTCCTCGAGGATGACCACGAACTCGTCGCCCGACAGGCGTGCCGGCGTGTCGGTGGCGCGCACCCCCACCGTCAGGCGCCGGGCGAACTCCTTCAGCACCTCGTCGCCCACGCCGTGTCCATGGGTGTCGTTGATCTTCTTGAAGTGATCGATATCGAGGTAGGCCAGCGCCAGCGGCCGGTGGCTGCGGCGGGCGCGGTCCAGCGCATGGTGCAGCGTCTCGCCGAACATGCGGCGGTTGGCGATGCCGGTCAGGGTATCGACCCGCGCCAGCTGCTGCAGCTGTTCCTCGACTTCCTTCACGTGGGTCATGTCGTGCACCAGCGAATACACGCCCGCCACCTTGCCGTCGGGCTGGTGGTCGGGAATGTAGGTCGCCTGCAGGATGCGCGGGTCGCCGCGCACGGGAATGCGCACCTCGTGCGTCACCGCCTGCCCGCCGAAGGCCTGCTCGAGGTGCGGGCCGATGTCGGCGGCCGTTTCCGCTCCCAGCACTTCGGCCACCGGCATGCCCACCAGCCGGTCGGGCGTTACCCCGAACCACTTGTCATAGGTGGCATTTCCGAAGCGGAAGCGCTGCTCGCGGTCGATGTAGGAGATCAGTACCGGCAGGTTGTCGGTGATCAGCTGCAGGCGCTTTTCGCTGGCGGCGCGGTCGCGCTCGGCCCGCTCGCGCTCGGCCATCAGGGCATGGAAGGCACGCCCCAGCTCACCGATTTCATCCCTGCGACCTTCGCGCAGCACGTCGATGTCGGCGTCCTCGTCGCGGATCGCGGCGACGTTGTCGCGCAGGTCCTGCAGCGGCGCCAGCAGACGGAACACCAGCACCCAGGCCAGCAGGCCGGCCGCCAGCGCCAGCCCGCCGGCGCTGAAGAAGGCGTTCTTGCGCATCGCCTGCATCGGCGCGAAGGCTTCCGCGCTCGGGTAGCGCGCTGCCAGGATCCAGCCGGTCGTGCGCAGCCGCTTGTAGGCATAGATCGAATCGGTCCCGTCCTTGCTGCGGGCCTCCAGCCAGCCTTCGAAGCCGGCCAGGGCACGATCGGTGCCCCGGTTGATGCCCGGGATGCTGCCGACGTGCTGGAACAGGCGTGAGGCGTCGGGGTGGTCGATGACCACGCCGTCGGCCGTCATCAGGAACAGATAACCGGTCTTGCCCGGCTTGAGGGTGCTGATCTGGCGCAGGAATCCCGAGCGCCTCAGATCCACGCTGCCGGTCAGAACCGCGGCGAGCTGGCCGGTGTCGTCCATCACCGGCGCGCTGAATACCACGATGTGGTTACCGGTAAGGCGGCTGCGGAGCGGCCGCGAGATCACGCCTTCGCGCGTCTCGAGCGTTCGCTCGAAATAGTCGGTGCCGCGCGCATTCAGCGATGCCGGGCCGGGCAGCTCGCGCAGCGACAAGCGCATCTCGCCGCTGGCGTCGAACACCACCAGGTTCAGGTACTCGTCGGCGGCCCACAGCCGGACCTGGTCGGCAAGGAAGGGCCGTAGCCCGGTCCAGTCCGTGCGCAGCCGCGGCGGGATGGCGGCGGCGAGCGCCTCGACTTGCGCCAGCCGCGCCGCCAGGCGGTCGTCCATGAAGGACGCGGCGCCCGACAGCAGGGTGTATTGCTGGTCCCCGATTACCCCTTTCATGCCGCGCTCCGCAACGGACAAGGTCGACAGCGTCACCAGCAGGGTAGCGGCGAACACGAGCACGGCCGCCACCGAAGCCAGCCGCAACTTGAGGTTCGCCGATGTCAGACGAGGACCGGGTGTGGTCATGAATGGTGACGAGACTGATCAGCAGGATGACAAAGTATTACATATTCCGGCTACCCGCTACGTTTTATTCCGCGAAGAAATCGTCCATATTGTTGAGACCCGGCGATTCGATTAGCATGTCGGATTACCCTTTATATTCCCCTGCGAAGGACGAGGTCCGCATGAGTACATACACGCTGCACATCAACGGCAAGGCACAGGCCGTGGACGTGGAACCCGACACGCCGCTGTTGTGGGCCCTGCGCGACACGCTCGGCCTCGTCGGCACCAAGTATGGCTGCGGCCTCGGCCAGTGCGGCGCCTGCACCGTGCACATCGACGGCGTGCCGGCGCGCGCCTGTCTGACGCCGGTGTCCAGCCTGGGCAAGCAGAAGATCACCACCATCGAAGGCCTCGACCCGAAGGCCCGGCATCCGCTGCAGCTGGCCTGGCAGGAGCTCGACGTGCCGCAGTGCGGCTACTGCCAGTCGGGCCAGATCATGACGGCCTGCCACCTGCTGAAGCAGCACCCGAAGCCGACCGACGCCCAGATCGACGAAGCGATGGCGGGCAACCTGTGCCGCTGCGCCACCTATACCCGCATCCGCGCCGGCATCCACCGCGCGGCCGAGATCAGTTCACATGCAAAGGGCAAGAAATGAGCGCACCGCTTTCTCCTTCGCGCCGCAGCTTCCTGCGCAGCACTGCCGTTGGCGGCGCCTTCATGCTCGGCATGTCGGCCGACGGCGTCCTGGCGGCTGCCGCAGGTGCAGCGAGCGGAACACCGGCGGACTTCACGCCGAACGCCTTCATCCGCATCGGCCGCGACGGCCGCGTGACCCTGATCTCGAAGCAGCCCGAAATCGGCCAGGGCATCAAGACCTCGCTGCCGATGGTGATCGCGGAGCAGCTCGAGGTGGACTGGAAGGACGTGCGCATCGAACAGGGCGACCTCGACACCGCATTGTACGGACCGCAGGGCGCCGGCGGCTCGACCTCGACCCCGACCAACTACGAGAACTTCCACCGCCTCGGCGCCGCCGCGCGCATGATGCTGGTGCAGGCCGCGGCCGACACCTGGAAAGTGCCGGTATCCGAATGCACGGCCGCGAACGGCGCCGTGGTGCACGGCGCCAGCAAGCGCCGGCTGGGCTACGGCGCCCTGGTGGAAGCCGCGTCGAAGTCGCCGGTGCCCGACGCGAAAAGCGTGGTGCTGAAAGACCCCGCCACCTACAAGCTGCTGGGCACCCGCATCGGCGGCGTCGACAACGCGGCCATCGTCAGTGGCAAGCCGCTGTTCGGCATCGACGTGCGCCTGCCCGGCATGCTGTACGCCGTGTATGCCAAGTGCCCGGTCTTCGGCGGCCAGCCGCTGAGCGCCAACCTGGACGCGATCAAGGCCATGCCGGGCGTGAAGGACGCCTTCATCGTCGAAGGCACGGCCAACCTGAACGGCCTGCGTCCGGGCGTGGCGATCGTCGCCACCTCGACCTGGGCCGCCATGCGCGCGCGCCGCGAGCTGCAGGTGGTGTGGGACGAAGGCGAAGGTGCGAACCACAGCTGGGCCGACTTCACGGCCCAGGCCCAGGCCGCGTCGAAGAAGGCCGGCGAAGGTGTCAGCACAAGCACCGTGCGCAAGGACGGCGACGTCCCGGCGGCACTGGCGGGCGCCGCCAAGGTGGTGGAAGCCGCCTACAGCTACCCCTTCATCTCGCACGCGAGCATGGAACCGCAGAACTGCACCGCCTGGATCAAGGAAGGCGGCGCGCTCGAACTGTGGGCGCCGACCCAGAACCCGGGCGCCGGCCAGGCACTGGTCAGCACTACCTTCGGCATCCCGAAAGAGAGCATCACCCTGCACATCATCCGCAGCGGCGGCGGCTTCGGCCGGCGCCTGAGCTCGGACTTCATCGTCGAGGCCACCGCGATCGCACGCAAGGTGGCCGCGCCGGTCAAGCTGACCTGGACCCGCGAGGACGACCTGCAGCACGACCATTTCCGCCCGGGCGGCTTCCACTTCCTGCGCGGCGGCGTCGATGTGGCCGGCAAGGCGGTGGCCTGGCACAACCACTTTGTGACCTTCGCCAACCGGGTCAAACGCGATGGCAAGAGCGTGCTGCAGCCGGGCAGCGGCGGCAACCTGTCTGCCGATGAATTCCCGGGCCGCTGGATCGATCACTGCCTGTTCGAACAGACCATGCTGGAAACCCGCGTTCCGATGGGTCCGTGGCGCGCACCGGGCAGCTGCGTGTTCTCCTGGGTGCTGCACAGCTTCATCGACGAGCTGGCGCACGCCGGCGGACGCGATCCGCTCGCGTTCCGGCTGGAGCTGCTGGGTAACAAGGACCTCGTGCCGGCCAGCAGCGAGCGCGGCCTGCCCTACGACGTCAAGCGCATGCGCAATGTGCTGGTCGAAGTGGCCCAGCGCGCCGGCTGGGGCAAGAAGTCATTCCCGCGCGGCCAGGGTCAGGGCATCGCCTTCCACTTCAGCCACCGCGGCTATGTGGCCCAGGTGGCCGAGGTGACGGTGTCGCGTGAAGGCAAGCTGAAGGTGGACCGGGTGGTGGTGGTGGCCGACGTCGGCGCGCAGATCGTCAACCTGTCGGGCGCCGAGAACCAGGTGCAAGGCTCGGTCATCGACGGCCTGTCGACCATGATGTTCCCGGAGCTGAACATCGAGAAGGGGCGCATCGTGCAGAGCAACTTCCACGACTACCAACTGCTGCGCATGCCGGACGCACCGACGAAGATCGAGACCCACTTCATCAAGACCAATAATCCGGTGACCGGCCTGGGCGAACCCGCCCTGCCGCCGCTGGCGCCGGCCGTGTGCAATGCGATCTTTGCCGCAACGGGCAAACGGGTGCGTCAGCTGCCGCTGAGCAAGACCGACCTCAGCTGGAGCTGAGCCGGGCTTCAATGGCGGTGCGCGGGATCGTTGTCCTTGGCACCGTGGTAGTCGAGAATCGTCGCCGCCCTTTCCAGCAGTGTTTCGTCGGCGGTGATGGTGACGACGCACTTGCCGATCTCCAGCCCCGGCGTGTACACGTCCTTGTAGTCGGTGCCGCCCTTCACCGAGGGCGAATCGCCCACCGTGAAGTTGGCTTCAGAGGGACCGGCTTCGTCGCCGGTATGGGTGATGTCGATGCCGTTCCGGTCGAAGCCCGCGTCCAGCAGCGCCTGGCGCGCGCGTTCGGCATCCGCGAAGTTGTCGATCACTCTGACGATCTGCTTGTTCATGGCGCCTCCCTTGGTTCCTGTTGGAGTCACCGTACCAGAAACTGGCTGGAACTGGCGCTCAGCGCTTGGCTTTCTGCGCGGGTATCGACACCATCGATGGCTTGCTTGGGTCGGGTACATAACTCAGCTTCATGTCCTCGCCCATACCTTGCTTGAATTCCATGATCACATTGCCGTCGCCGGAGACGAACTTGTTCTTCGACACTGCTTTGAGTCGCATCGGCTTTTCGGTGTCGATGGTCGCGTCGATGTATTCCGGCTTGCCGCGCACTTCCAGCCGCCAGCCATTTGCCATGTCATAGGTTCCCGCGATCTGCTTGACGTCGTCAGAATTGAGCCGAACCGCCTTGCCCGGGGCCGTCACCGTCACGGTCGAGATCGGCGCAGTATCGGGCCGCGGGTAGGGTTGGTTCTGCGCACCGGCGCCAGCGGCAAGCACGAGCAGGGATGCGGGAATCAGGAGAGATAGGGGTCGCATGATCGTTCCTTCACAAAGCAGAAAACTTTGGACAGGCGTCACGCCGATTCAGCCTTGGCGGGCGTCGGATGCCGCAAAGCCGCATTGCCCTTGCGGTACTTCAGTCTAGGTCAGCATCCATCCAGGGCAAGGATGCAGGCGGGAGCATCACGAAACTGTCTCGAAATGGAGGAAGTCATATCCGCGCGAAATGAGGTCAGGAGACCGGCACTGCGTTGCGCATGAAAGCTGTGTCAGGACAGCCGTTGCAGGAACCGATCAACGATACCTTAGGTGCCCAAGCTGCTCCACTGTCCACATGACGTACTTCTGCAAGAGTGAACCATTGGACATCGCTGCTTCGAAGTTTTTAAACCGTATCTTAGCGTGCTATTTTTTACGTTTTGCGACTTGGCTATCCTTGGAAGCTACACTATGGTCTTGCTGAAGCTTGGACACGCGCAGGAGGCGAAGGCGGCAATCGACGACTACATCGCCAAATACAATTGAGATCAGAGCCGATCCTCCTTCGAGAACATCTGCGCCCCGGTTGAAAATCCGCTTTATCAGGCATAGCTCTTTGGCGCGTCGAGCGCTCTGCTTGGGCAGTTCCCGCAAACCTGTGAGGCCTGAGTTGGCGCTCGTTCGAACTGGCTGGGTGCGCTGCGGCTTATCATTTAATTCGCTGGCGGCCAGCCGCACAGCGTGAACGTCAGGAGAAACACTTGTCGCCTGCTCGCCTATTCATCACCGCTCTACTTCTTAGTATTGCCCTGAGCGCTGAAGCTGGACTCCCGTTCATGTCCAAGACAGTTTCGTGGAATGAAGATGTATTGCTTGGAAATGGGCAAATGCTTCAAATCCACCGCACAGTAACTTATGGGCCTGATGAATGGGGGCGCTCGGGTCGAGGGCCACTTAAAGAGCAGACAATTCGATTTGCTCGTGATGGTCACAGGGTCGAATGGAAAAGCAAGGATCGCTGGCCTATCGCCTACATGCCTGACATTCTCGATTTCGCTAGCGGCATGCCTGTTTTGGTAATGCCAGTACAAGGCTGGGGACCTTGTAATAAATACGGCTTCCCACCGGAAGGCTTGGTTGCGTTCGCTTATAAACAGGGGCGATGGGATCGCATAGCCACCGTCGACTTACCGAAGGAGCTGAAGGTAAATCTCCTGCGAAGTACACAGGAGATTAAATACGGGAAAGAGTACAAAGACAAACGGATCACCCCCTCGGACAAACAAGCGCTGGAGCGGAGCGATTGGGGCTACACGAAGCAAGGACAGTCGCTTTCTGACGCCAGCAAGCTCTATGCGGACTACGAAGATTCATGTGTTCAGATGCGGCCACCCCCAGACAAGCAATTGGAGAAATTGCGGCAGCGCAACTCTGACGCCGAGCGTAATGCATCCACAATTTCAGCCTTGGTCTTGTCTGTAGACACCGAGCCAGAGTCAGTCACCAGCAAGATGTTCCTCAGTCAGAAAGGGGTGTGGACTGGCGCTGGGTACCTGACTGGAAGTTGCAAAGGCATTGTAGAAAAGATCGAACCTTTACGACAGTGGGTCGGTGATAAGTATGGAAACAGGTCGGAACTCATTGGCTATCAACTACTTCTTCAAGTTGCACCTGCTGACAAAAAGAAGGTGCAGATCGAAGATGCCAGCCGAGCGCAAATGCAATCTGTGGTGTGTGACCAATCGACCATCTTTGTGGTGAGAAGGCAAAATAAGGAAAATTTAATCATTCATCGCTTCGGCCACAATGGTGACCTGGTAGATGCCTTCCGCGTTGCGATCCCGGATACGGCGAAGGTGGTCCGCGATCCAGATTGGGGCACGCTCTGGACTGTAATTCCAGATGGCAAAGGAAGTCTTTCAATGTCAGTCGCAGATTACACCTATCCTTCCACTGCAAGCCTCGGGGGTACGATCAAGCGGAAGGTCAATTATGCGGTTCACCTGCCGGCCAGATAGTCCCCTGACTCGGCACTCAACCACGTTCCTTCGACCGCCGGACGCTGCGCGATAGCTGCCTAGATTTCTCCTGCCCACGCCCGGTAGTCACCGTCTCAATCGATTGAGCGTGGATCTGCTGGAATATCTAGAACCGGCGCCCGGGGCAATAGCGGCTGTTCTCGCGTTTTCAATCCGGCACCACAGCCGTCACCTCGATCTCGACCCGCGCCCGCTCTTCCATCAGCCCCGCCACCTGCACCGCGCTCATGGCCGGATAATGCCGGCCGATCACGTCGCGATAGGCCGCGCCCAGCGCAGCGCCGGCACCGAGGTATTCCTGCCGGTCGAGCACATACCAGGTCATGCGGACGATGTGCTCCGGCCCCGCCCCTGCTTCGCGCAGCACTTCGACCACGTTTTCCAGCGCCTGGCGCGCCTGGCCCACGAAGTCGTCGGTCTGGAAGCGGCACTCGGCATCCCAGCCGATCATGCCGCTCACGTAGACCTGGCGGCCGCGGGCGGCGACGCCGTTGGCGTAGCCCTTCGGACGTACCCATCCCGGCGGTTGCAGGATCTCGATCATGCGGCCTCCCCTGCCAGCAGTTCGCGCGCGATGATGAGCAGCTGCACTTCGCTCGCGCCTTCGTAGATGCGCAGCGCGCGGATTTCACGGTACAGGGTCTCGACCGTCTCGCCGCTGACCACGCCCTGGCCGCCGAACATCTGCACGGCCGCGTCGATGACCTGCTGGGCCGTCTCGGTCGCGGTCAGCTTGGCCATCGCCGCCTCTTTCGTTACTCGTTTCCCCTGGTCGCGCATCCAGGCCGCGCGGTAGGTCAGCAGCGCGGCGGCGTCGATGCCGGTCGCCATCTGGGCCAGCTTGGCCTGGGTCAGCTGGAAGTCGGCCAGGGTCTTGCCGAACATCGCCCGTTCGCGGGCCCGCTTCAAGGCTTCGTCCAATGCGCGGCGTGCGAAACCGAGGCTGGCCGCCGCCACCGAGGTACGGAACACGTCGAGCGTGGCCATCGCCACCTTGAAGCCCTGCCCCTCCTCCCCGATGCGGTTCGCCGCCGGCACCCGGCAGCCGTCGAAGCGCAGGCGCGCCAGCGGGTGCGGCGCGATCACGTCGATGCGCTCGGCGATCTCGAAGCCGGGCATGCCCGCTTCGACGATGAAGGCGGAAATGCCGCGCGAGCCCCTTCCCCCTTCGCCGCCGCCGTCGCCGGTGCGCGCGAACACGACGTAGAAGTCGGCAATGCCGCCGTTCGAGATCCAGGTCTTCTCGCCATCGAGCACATAGCTGTCGCCTTCGCGCCGCGCGGCGCACTGCATCGCGGCCACGTCGGAACCGGCCTGCGGCTCGGACAGTGCAAACGCGGCGATCGCCGCGCCGCTCGCGACGCGCGGCAGCCAGGCTTCCTGCTGGGCCGCCGTGCCGAACAGCGAGATCGCGCCGCTGCCCAGCCCCTGCATGGCAAAGGCGAAGTCCGCCAGGCCGGCATGGCGTGCCAGGGTTTCGCGGATCAGGCAGATGGCGCGGGTGTCGATCGGACGATCCGCGCCGCCGATCGCATGGCGCAGCCAGCCGCCGCTGCCGAGCGCCGCGACCAGCGCGCGGCAGGCGGCATCGACATCCCTGCCGTGCGCGTCCTTCAGGTGTTCGCCGGCCCAGGCGTCGAGTTCCAGCGCCAGCGCGCGGTGGCGCGGCTCAAGGAAAGGCCAGTCGAGGTATTCGCGGTCAGCCATCTCAATCCCCTTCGAAACGTGGCGTGTCCTTGGCCACGAAGGCGTGGTAGGCGCGGTGGAAGTCATTGGTGGCCATGCAGATCGCCTGCGCCTGGGCTTCGGCTTCGATGGCTTCGTCGACGCCCATGTTCCACTCCTGCTGCAGCATCTTCTTGGTCATGCCGTGGGCGAAGGTCGGGCCATTCGCGAGCGTCGCTGCGAGGGCCTGCGCTTCGCCCAGCAGCGATTCCGGCTCGCACAGGCGGTTGAAGAAGCCCCAGCGTTCGGCCTCTTCGCCCTTCATGGCGCGGCCGGTGTAGAGCAGCTCGGCCGCCCTTCCCTGGCCGATCAGGCGCGGCAGCAGCGCGCAGGCGCCCATGTCGCAGCCGGCCAGGCCGACCCGGGTGAACAGGAAGGCGGTCTTGCTGCGCGCGCTGCCGTAGCGGATGTCGGAGGACAGCGCCAGGATCGCGCCGGCGCCGGCACAGACGCCGTCCACGGCCGCGACGATCGGCTGCGGGCAGGCGCGCATCGCCTTGACCAGGTCCCCGGTCATGCGGGTGAATGCCAGCAGGCCGGGCATGTCGAGCCGGGTCAGCGGCCCGATGATCTCGTGCACGTCGCCGCCCGAGCAGAAATTCTCGCCCGCGCCCGTGATGACGATGGCCTTGACGTCGTCGGCATAGGCGAGCGCGCGGAACAGGTCGCGCAGCTCGGCATAGGATTCGAAAGTCAGCGGATTCTTGCGCTCCGGCCGGTTCAGGGTAATGGTGGCGACCCGCTCCTGCATGGTGAACTGGAAATGGGTGGCCTGATAGGCGGCAAGGCTGGCGCGGCTGCCCGGCAGCCGGTGCGCTTCGCCCGGTAAGTAATGCATGCGGTGGCTCCTGATAGGGTGAATCAGCCTTCGAGCAGGCGCGCGGCCAGCTGCTGCGGGCTCAAGCCGCTGCCGGCTGCCTGCATCTGGCGCTCGCGTTCGAGGTTGCGTTCGAGCTGGGTCTTGCCGGCGCGGTACTGGCGCGGCCAGGCGGCGCCCGTGTAGCCGATGCGCGCGGCCTCGTTCAGCGTCCAGGCCGGGTTGGCCAGGTGCGGACGGGCGACGGCGCACAGGTCGGCGCGCCCGGCCGAGACGATGCCGTTGACGTGGTCGGCCTCGTAGATCGAGCCGACCGCGATGGTCGGGATGCCGGCCTCGTTGCGGATGCGGTCGGCGAACGGGGTCTGGAACATGCGTCCGTACACCGGTTTCTCTTCCTTGCTGACCTGCCCCGACGAGCAGTCGATCATGTCCGCGCCCGCCGCCTTGAACAGGCGCGCGATGGCGACGGCGTCATCGGGCGTGATGCCGCCTTCCACCCAGTCATGGGCCGACAGGCGCACGCTGATCGGCAGATCGAGCGGCCAGACGGCGCGGATCGCGGCGAAGACCTCGAGCGGATAGCGGCAGCGGTTTTCCAGGCTGCCGCCATAGGCGTCCTGGCGGTGGTTGGTCAGCGGCGAGATGAAGCTGGACAGCAGGTAGCCGTGGGCGCAATGCAGCTCCAGCCAGTCGAAGCCGGCCTCGGCGGCGGCCCGGGTGGCGCGCACGAAGTCCAGCTTGATGCGCTCCAGGTCGTCCGGACCGGCTTCGCGTGCCACCTGCGACACGCCCTGCAGGTACTGCTGGGTCGACGCCGACACCAGCGGCCAGTTGCCTTCATCGAGCGGCAGGTCGATCCCGTCCCACATCGGCCGGGTCGAGCCCTTGGCGCCGGCGTGGCCCAGCTGGATGCCGATCTTCGCGTCCGAATTCGCATGCACGAAGTCGACGATGCGCGTCCAGGCGGCCGTGTGATCCGGTGTGTAGAGGCCCGGGCAAGCCGGCGTGATGCGCGCGTCGGCGGAGACGCAGGTCATCTCGGCCATCACCAGGGCCGCGCCGCCGAGCGCGCGGGCGCCGAGGTGGGCCAGGTGGAAGTCGCCCACCCTGCCGTCCACGGCCGAGTACTGGGCCATCGGCGAGACGATCACGCGGTTCTTCAGCAGGACGCTGCGTACTTTATAGGGGGTGAACATGGGCGGGGTCGGCCCGCCCGGCGCCGCCACGCCGGCCTGCGCCGCGGCCCGTTCGGCGAACCAGCCTTCGAAGCCGGCGACGTAGTGCGGGTCGCGCAGGCGCAGGTTCTCGTGCGACAGGCGCTGGCTGCGCGTGAGCAGCGAATAGGCGAACTGCTCGGCCTCCAGCGCCGTGTAGCGCCGCACGTTCTCGAACCATTCCATCGAATTGCGCGCCGCGCTCTGCAGCTTGAGCACCTCGACCCGGCGCGCTTCCTCGTAGGCCGCCAGCGCCTCTTCCATCGGCACGGCCGGATCGTCGAGGCAGCGCGCCAGTTCGATCGCGTCCTCCAGCGCCAGCTTGGTGCCCGAGCCGATCGAGAAGTGCGCGGTGTGGGCTGCATCGCCCATCAGCACGGTCGGCACCCGGCGGCCATCGATCTCGTTCCAATGCACCCAGCGGCGGCAGGCGATACGCGGGAAGCGGATCCACATCGCCGAGCCGCGCAGGTGGGCGGCGTTGGCCATCAGGGGCTGGCCGTCGAGGTAGCGCGCGAACAGGCGCTCGCAGAAGGCCAGCGCCTCCTGCTGGTCCATCGCTTCCAGCCCGGCGGCGCGCCAGGTTTGCTCCGGCGTCTCGACGATGAAGGTCGAGGTGTCGCCATCGTACTGGTAAGCGTGGGCCTGGAACCAGCCGTGTTCGGTCTCTTCGAAAGCGAAGGTGAAGGCATCGAATTTCTTGCGCGTTCCGAGCCAGACGAAGCGGCAGTGGCGCTGCTCCACCTCGGGCTGGAACACCTCGGCGTGGCGGCTGCGCACGGCGCTGTTGACGCCGTCGCAGGCGATCACCAGGTCGGCGTCGTAGGCCCGCGCCAGTTCGGCGTCGTCGCGCACCTCGTGTTCGAATTCGAGCCGCACACCAAGCGCGGCGCCGCGCTCCTGGAGGATGTTCAGCAGGCGCTTGCGGCCGATGCCGCAGAAGCCGTGCCCGCCGGAAGTGACGGTGCGACCCTTGAAGTGGACGTCGATGTCGTCCCAGTGGTTGAAGGACTGCAGGATGGCGCGCGCACTCTCCTCGTCGGCGCCGGCCAGGTGACCGAGGGTCTGGTCGGAAAACACCACGCCCCAGCCGAAGGTGTCGCTGGCGCGGTTGCGCTCGACGACGGTCACGGCGTAGTCCGGATGGCGCTTCTTCATGAGCAGTCCGAAGTACAGGCCCGCCGGGCCGCCTCCCACGCACACGATCTTCATTCCCGCTCCCTGTCTGGTGTTGCCGATATCTTACATGGACGAATGCTTTAGGTGTCAAGTAAATATGAACCGGTATCGAATGTCCGTATATACATTTGGCGACCTTGTTTTAGTACAATAGGGAAACGGTCGCACCAGTTCGGTGCACCGCAACCGCGAGTCTCGCCGATGTCGATGAATCCCTTGCTCCAGCGCCTACGCCTGAACAGCCTGCGCAGCCGCCTGATGCTGCTGGTCGCACTGGCGATTACGCCGATTGCCGTGATGACGGTGCTCGGTGGCCTGCGCGAGCGCGAGACGGCGATCCGGGCCTCCGAGGAAAACCTGCAGCGCCTGACCAATCTGGCCGCCGCCAACGAGGCGCAGTCGCTCGACCGCGCGCGCCAGATCCTGGTCGACCTGGTGAGCGTTCCCGACCTGATGGGCCCGTCCGACCGCTGCAACGCCCTGCTGTCCGACGTCCTGGACCGCAACGAGGGCTACGTCAACTTCGGCCTGATCCGCATGGACGGCGAAGTGACCTGCAGCGCGGTGCCGATGCTGCATCCGGTGAACCTGGGCGACCGCCGCCATTTCCGGCGCGCCATCGCCGAGCGCCGCTTCATCGCCGGCGACTACGTGTTCGGCCGCGTCATCCGCCGCCATACCATCAACCTCACCTATCCGGTGACCGACCGCAGCGGCAAGGTAGTGGCCGTGGTGTTCTCGGCGATGGACCTGGCCGGACTCGACACCTTCGTCAACGACATCAACCTGCCGGCCGGCTCGATCCTGGAGACGGCCGATTCGAACGGCCTCCTGATCTCGCGCCGGCCCGATCCCGAGCGCTGGTTCGGCAAGAAGATCAGCCAGCCGCTGCTGGCGGCCATGCGCGACCCGCAACAGCGCCCGGTGCTGCTGCGCGGCGAGGACGGCATCGAGCGCCTGCATGCCTTCGCGCGGGTGGGCGGCCCCTCCCTGTCGGAATACACGGTGACGATCGGCGTGCCGGTCGAGACCATCACGGCGGCGGCGCGCGAGGCCCAGCTGATGTCGCTGCTGGGCCTGGGCGTGACCACCATGCTGGCCCTGCTGGCGGCCTGGCTCGCGGGCGACATCCTGATCGTGCAGCGGGTGCGCAAGCTGATGGACACGGCGCGCCGCATCGCCGCCGGCGAGCTGCAGGCGCGTTCCGGCATCACTTACGGCAACGAGGAAATCGGACGCCTGGCCGCGGCCCTCGACGAGATGGCGGCCACGCTGCAGGCCAAGGAAGCGGCGCGCAGCCAGGCCGAGCGCGAGCTGCGCGCGGCCGACCAGCGCAAGGACGAGTTCCTGGCGATGCTGGCCCACGAGCTGCGCAATCCGCTGGCGCCGATCAGCACCGGCGCCCACCTGCTCAAGCTCCTGCATTCGGACAATGCCCAGATCACCCAGACCTGCGCCATCATCGCGCGCCAGGTCGAGCACATGACCAGCCTGGTGGACGACTTGCTGGACGTCTCGCGCGTCACCCGCGGCCTGGTGTCGATCTCGACCCAGGTGCTGGACCTGCGCAAGGTGGTGGACGATGCCGCCGAGCAGATCCGCCCCCTGATCACGGCGCGCCGCCACAAGGTCGTGCTCGACCTGCCGTCCGGCCCGGCCCGGGTCAAGGGCGACCACAAGCGCCTGGTGCAGGTGGTCGCGAACCTGCTGGGCAATGCGACCAAGTACACGCCGGAGGGCGGGCACATCGAGCTGCGCCTGGCCGAGGACGGCGACAACTACGTGCTGACGGTAGCGGACGACGGCATCGGCATGGACGCCGCCCTGGTGGACCGCGTGTTCGACCTGTTCACCCAGGCCGAGCGCAGCCCGGACCGCTCGCAGGGCGGCCTGGGCCTGGGCCTGGCGCTGGCCAGGAGCCTGGTCGAGCTGCACGGCGGCAGCGTCAGCGCGACCAGCCCGGGACTCGGCAAGGGCAGCCGCTTCACCGTGCGCCTGCCGCGCTTCAGCCAGGAAGTCGAGTCGCCGGTGGCGGAAGCGGTGCGCCATGCCGCCACGGCCCAGGCGCCGCTGCGGGTGCTGGTGGTGGACGACAACCTGGACGCCGCCCACACCCTCAACCTGTTCCTGACCGCCGCCGGACACCGGGTCGAGATCGCGTACAACGCGCTGGACGCCATCGAGGTGGCCAAGGTGTTCACGCCCCAGGTCTGCCTGCTCGACATCGGCCTGCCCGACCTGGACGGCAACGAACTGGCGCGCCGGCTGCGCCAGCTGCCGCAAACCAGGGGCGCCACCCTGATCGCCGCCACCGGCTACGGCCGCCAGCAGGACCGCGATGCTGCGCACGAGGCCGGCTTCGACCACTACATGGTCAAGCCGGTGAATACGGTGCAGTTGAGCGAGTTGCTGGCGCAGGCCAGTGCGACGCCAGTGGCGCGATAGGCCTGGCTTGGGCTCATTGGGCAGGACGGCGCCTTGACCGGCGTGGGCGGCCGCCAATGCTGCCTACCAAGTATTAGCTGCCCTTTTGCCCGTGGTCACAGCTGTCCTGTGCGTAATCCCATCTTCCACCCTGATCCAAACAACGGTCGATCGCAAGTGGAGTTCGCACCCAGAGGAAGAAAGTAACTAAGGCGGCCAGAAGCAGTGCTAGCACGAGAACGGCAATTACGCGCTTTATGAAGTTCATCGCACGATCTTTCATAACGCATGAATGTCCGCTCGTGACCAACCGCTTCCGCTCAGTGTACGTCTGCAGCCGACCATTGCGGTCATTGGCCGAGAACCGCCTGCCGTTACTAACTGACACGACCCGAGGTCGCCGAGTTATTAGTCGTCCGGGAAATTTGGGGAAGCTCTACTGCCTTTCCCGGAACCAAGTTGAAGTTGCAATCCTCAGTGGTAAGCCCGTTGCGCTGATATCGCATGATTTCCTCACCCTTGTGGACCAAATCGTCAAGCATGCGTAACTCTAGACTTTCTAAATGTGAAAGCATATGAATGAACCCCGACAGAATCTCGTCACAGTCTCTAGCAAGCTGTGCTTTTGACTCTGCTACCGTCCGCACGTTCAACATTTGAATGTCCGAGTGAGCAGCCTCCGAATTACGTTTCGTATTAACCAACGCCATATGGTCCATTGCGCAATGTTCAAATTCAAGACACAAGTGGAAAGGATGCGCCAATGTACCGACCATAGACACACTGTGTGGCTTTCTCCCGTTCTCCTTCTTGCAACTTGGACACGGGGACTTGAGCAATGCCCCGAGGGCCATACGACTAAACCGCTTTTCAGGAATTTGAGTGCAATACAATAGTTGCTTTATCGCCACCTCACAAAATCTTGCCGAATAGAGCACTACTTCATTGTTGATACGCAGCCGTTCAATCTCCGCATCTATTGAATTGTGATCGACGGACTCTGTCGAGTTAGTGTAGCTGTGCCAATCGTTGACAGTGCGGCTGAGAATTAGCGCCAAAGTTGCGCCGCTGAAGGAGTATGGATTACTGAGGCCACCTCGACCTCCCTTGCCAATTTCTGGTGGCAGCGAAAGGCTTCCCTTTCGAGTGAGCCATGCTCGCATTTCGCTGGCAAGCGGGAGAAAGTTGGCTCCTACAATAGCGGGGCCCATCCATCGGAAGCACTGCGACCCATATGACCACGGATGATGGGTTCCATGTCCCTCAGTGTTAGGGGAAGCTTGCCTCATAGTTTTCTTGGAATCAACAATTTTATAAATGTTCTCAGGTCTGAAAATCATTTGCGAATGACTGCTACTGGCCGGCAGCGGCCACTCGCAATTGCCCGACGGACGCCACATCATACTGCTCAACGACAGACTGTCGATTAGCTTATCGTCAGGCCAGCGCCCGCGAACTTGCACGGGCCTGCCTACGTTATCTCCCGAACGGTAGCCACGTCCCGGATCGGCGTAGGATCGGGCAACCTGACTTACGGAAGCCCACATGCACAGCGAACAGAACGGCTCTGCCGACAACCCGCTCAGCGATCCACCGGCCGCCGCGAAAGCCGCCGGACTGCGCTACGTCCTCGACGACCGCCCCGGCATCCGGCGCGAGAAACAGGGGGACGGCTTCCGCTACCTCGACGCCGGCGGCGACCCGGTCACGGACGAAGCGACGCTGGGGCGCATCAAGTCGCTGGTGATCCCGCCGGCCTGGACGGACGTCTGGATCTGCCCCCAGGCCAACGGCCACCTGCAGGCCACCGGCCGTGACGCCCGGGGACGCAAGCAATACCGCTACCATCCGAAGTGGCGCGCCGTGCGCGACGAGGTGAAGTATGAACGCATGCTGAATTTCGGCCAGGCGCTGCCCGCCATCCGCAAGGAAGTGGACCGCGCCCTGTCCCTGCCCGGCCTGCCGCGGGAGAAGGTTCTGGCGACCATCGTCTACCTGCTCGAAGCGACCATGATGCGTGTCGGCAATGAGGAATACGCCCGCACCAACAAGTCCTTCGGCCTGACCACGCTGCGCAACCGCCACGTCAAGGTGGATGGCAGCGACGTCGAGTTCCGCTTTCGCGGCAAGAGCGGCGTCTACCACAAGGTGCAGGTGCACGACCGCCGGCTGGCGCGCATCATCCGGCGCGCGCGCGACCTGCCCGGCCAGGAACTGTTCCAGTACGTGGACGACCAGGGCGAGACCCACAGCATCGATTCGAGCGACGTCAACGACTACCTGCGCGCCATCACCGGCGAAGACTACACCGCCAAGGATTTCCGCACCTGGTCCGGCACGGTGCTGGCGGCGCTGGCCCTGCAGGAATTCGAGAAGTTCGATTCCGAAGCCCAGGCCAAGAAGAACATCGTGCGCGCCATCGAATCGGTGGCCGAGAAGCTCGGCAACACGCCCACGGTCTGCCGCAAGTGCTACGTCCACCCGGTGGTGCTCGACGCTTACCTCGACGGTACCGTGCTCGAAGTGCTGCGCGAGCGCACCGAGCAGGAGCTGACCGAAGACCTGCACGCGCTGCAGCCCGAGGAAGCCGCGGTGCTGGCGATGCTGCAGCAGCGCCTGCGCCGTGAGCAGGAAGAGGAACTGAAACGTGAGAAGGCCCGCGCCGCCGCGCCGAAGAAGGCCGCACGCGCACCGCGGCGCAAGAACGCCACACCAGCCGCCGCACCGGTCATGAGATGACCGGCGCGGGGACTTATTGGATGTAGTAGCCGGAGACCTTCCAGCTGCCGTCGGCCTCGCGCATCGGCGTCACGGTCTCGGTTGCCGTCCTTGCGGCGAATTCGGTCAGGTACTGGACCACGACGTATTCGCCCTCGGGGGCGCCGGGCAGCTTGCGGGTGTACTGGGCGGCGAGGAGCTTGCGCGACTTCACGGCGCCGAGCGGCGCACGGACGGCGCGCATGGCGTCGTTCCACTGCTGCCCGGTCACCGCGCTGCGGAAGGCCGCGGCGCCCTGGCTCCAGCTGTCCTCGTATTTCGCGTCGTCCACCGTGGCCAGCCAGGTCTGCGCCGCCGTGGTGGCGGCCTGCGTCGCTGCTGAAGTGTCCTGCGCACTGGCAGGCTGGATGAGTGCTGCGGTAGACAACAGGACAGCGGCGGCAAATCGCATGGGATGCTCCCGGTAGTGAGATGAACGGTCTGTTCAGCATACCGGAAAGCCGGCGCGACTTTGTCGCGCATTATTGCGCAGCTCAGGCCGTTTTGGCCTGGAACTCGGAGGAGGCGATATCGGCCAGGTCGCACAGCGCCTGCAGCTCGGCCGAACGAAGGCGGCGTGGCTCGCGGTCGATGACGCACAGGGTACCCATCGGCAGGCCGGAACGGTCGCGCAGCGGCACCCCCGCATAGAAGCGGATGTGCGGCTCGGCCAGCACCAGCGGGTTCTCGCGGAAACGCTCGTCGGTGGCCGCGTCTTCGACCATGAAGGGCGCATCCTGCAAGATGGCGTGCGAGCAGAACGCCCACTCGCGCGGCGTTTCCTGCGGCCCCAGGCCGACGCGCGCCTTGAACCACTGGCGGCGCGCGGTCAGGAGCGACACCAGCGCGATCGGCGAAGCGGTCACGGTGGCTGCCAGGCGGACGATACGGTTGAAGCGCTCTTCCTGCGGGCTGTCGACCAGGCGCGATGCGGCAAGTACAGCCAGGCGGCGCGCTTCGTCTGCGCCGGCCGGGAAGCTTTCGTCACCCTGGAGGATGAACTCCGGATCGGTCGGCGACTGCACCAGGGTTTCGCCGGACAAGGAGCCGGACAGCGGGCCCGCACGGTCCAGCATGGCCTGGATCGTACTCTGGCGGGTGCGGCGGTGGCCACCCGGAGTTTTCCAAGATGGAATGGCGCCGCTCTCCATCCACAACTGTACGGTGCTGGTGGCGACGCCCAGCATCCGCGCTGCGGCACTGGTGGTGAGGATCGGGTCCTCTTCGGTGAACTTGCTCTGCATTAGCGGTCCTGGTTATCCAGGGGAAGTATACCCGAAATGACGAAATCCCTCTTCTAAAACCGGCATTTTAGAGATGAGTTTCGGATACGCCCAAATAGCTCAATTTCAATTGCATTAAAGAAATTCTTTGGACATGATGATGCCCAAATTCAACATTTTTCCTTACCTGATTAATAACTCTTCGTTCATTTATTCGCCACGAATACGATGCACATGTTCCAGCACGTAGGAATTGCGACCAGGTTATACGCGGCCTATCCCTCGCCGGGATGGTTGAACACCTGGCGCAGGTAAGCCAGGAAGGTCTGGTCCGTACACATCGACTTGCCCGGCGAATCCGACAGCTTGGCCACCGGCTGCCCGTTACAGTGGGTCAGCTTCATCACGATGTTCAGTGCCGGATAAGGCGTGTCGTTGGTCAGCCTGGTGCCGATGCCGAAGCCCAGCATGGTGCGGTCGGCAAAGTGGCGGTACAGGCTGAGCGCCTTGGGCACGGTCAGCGCGTCCGAGAACACCAGGCGCTTGGTGCGCGCGTCGATGCGCAGCCGGGCGTAGTGCGCCAGCGCCTTTTCGCCCCACTCCACCGGGTCGCCCGAATCGTGGCGCAGGCCGTCGAACAGCTTGGCGAAATACAGGTCGAAGTCGCGCAGGAAGGCATCCATGCCCACCACGTCGGTGAGCGCGGTGCCGAGGTCGCCCCGGTATTCCTGCACCCAGTCCTCCAGCGCGGCTTTCTGGAAGTCGCGCAGGCGCACGCCGAAAGCCTGGTAGGCCTGCAGGTATTCGTGCGCCATGGTCCCGATGGGCACCAGCTGGTACTTGTGGGCCAGGTAAACGTTGGAGGTGCCCTTGAAGAACTGCGGCAGCTCGCGCGCCAGCGTGGCCACCACTTCGTCGTGCCAGTCGCCGGAGAAGCGCCGGCGCACCCCGAAGTCGAAGAACTCGAAGGGCGTGGCGCGCTGCGGCTCGCGTTCGAAGGCGCGCAGCTCGTCGATCTTCTGCTGCAGGCGCAGCCGCGCTTCCGGGATGACCGGTGCCTGGTCGAAGCGGCGGAAATACAGTTCGTTGACGATGTAGAGCACGAAGATCTCGAAGCCCATCACGTGCACCAGCGGGCCGGTAGCGCGGATGCGCAGGTGCGGGCCGTCGGTCTCGACCTGGATGAACTTGCGCTGGAAGCGGAACAGCGTGAGGAAGTCGGCGAAGTCGCTCTTGATGAAGCGCAGGCTCCGCAAGTAGGCGACTTCGTGGTCGAGGAACATCATCGAACAGAGATGATCCAGTTCACGCTCGACGTCATCCTTCAGCTCCGCCAGCGGATAGGCCGGCTGGTTCCGGCACAGGAATTCGTACTCGCCCACCGCGTCGGGATGGCTGTGCAGCAGCGCCTGCCACATGGTGAACTTGTACAGGTCGGTTTCCAGCAGGCTGCGGACGACTGGCTTCATCGGTGTCCTTCAGGCGGTGGCAAGTGATTTCTTCGCGCGCTTCTTCGGCGCCAGCATGGTGCCGGTGCAGCCGGGCGTGCCGCAGCGGCAGGCGAACAACTTCTTGAGGGCCGGCGTGTGGCGCTCGTCGTAGATCAGCGCGTAGTTGTAGTTCAGCTCTTCGCCGGCGTCGATATCGCGCATCGCGTGGATGTAGACCCGCCCATCGTCCTCGAAGGCTTCGCAGTTGGGCGAGCAGGCGTGGTTGATCCAGCGCGCCGCGTTGCCGCGGCTGCCGCCGTCGATCACGCGGCCGTCGGCCAGCGTGAAATAGAAGGTGTGGTTGATGGGGCCACCTGCCTCGGCGGCGCGCCGGGTCGCTTCGTCCCAGGTGATGCGCTCGCCCCGGTATTCGATAATGCGTTCGCCGGCGCCGATGGGCCTGAGCGCGAACACCCCGTTGCCGTGGACGGGGGACTTCCTGACTTCGTAGGCGGGATCGGATTTGGCGGGGCGTGTCGTGGTCATCGGCTTGGTCGGATGGGGCGGGTTATGAAAGCGATGACCATTATGGTACGAATCGCTGCTGCCATGCCGCACATTTTGTGCGCGGCAGGGCGTGATCCATGACCGGGATCAGGCCGCATCCGCACGCGGCAGCAAGAGCAGGTCGCAATCCGTCCGGCGCAGCAGCACGCACAGGTCCGCATGCCGGCGCCGGTCTTCCCACCACCCGCCCCGGGCATCGGCCAGTACCAGCAGATCCGCATGGATCATCGCGGCATGCGCGGCGACCGCCACTGCCCAGGGTTCGCGCAGCAGCAGCACGCGCACCGCCAGCCGGCGGGCAGCGCCCGGCAGCTGCGCGGCGAAGCGGTAGCCGGCCGCGCGCGCCGCGCCTTCGGTGCGGCGGCGGCAGGCATCGAGCACGGCGTCGCCGACACCTGCCGCCCGCATGCTCCCTTCGCCGCTCACGCGGCAGCCGTGCAGCAGGGTGAAGCGCATGCGCGGCAGCATGCGGACGGCCTGCCGCAGGCTGGCCAGCGAGGAAGGCGACAGGTCGGTCGGGAACAAGGCGTGCCGGCAGCCGCGCTGCCGCCCTTCCCTGGCCAGCCATACCGCACGTCCGGCCGAGCGCAGGAGCCGCAGCGCGCGCCGCGCGTTGAGGCTCACCGGGAAGTACGGGTGCGCATGCCAGTCGAGTACCACCGTTCCTGCGGATGCCATACCGTCAGCCACATTGTTCCTCCATGATCCTCACGCCGCCATGGCAGCGGCTTCGCCCAGCACCAGCAAGCCCGCCAGCAATGCCGCCGTTCCCGCAGCCATGGCGCCGGCGGCCATGCGCCGCCACTGCGCATTGCGCTCCAGGAGCCGCTTGACGAAGCGCCGTTTACCCCGTGTCTCCATGCGCTGCCGCACCTGCAAGGCCGCATCCCTTTGATTGCTCTTCATTGCTTTCCTCCTTTGTCGATTCACGCCGCCAGGCGCCGGTCTCCGTCGTCGCCGGAACGGTCCGGCCCGATCAGGAGATCGCACTCGGCGTCGTCCATCAGTTTCTGCATCACGTTCGCGCACGACAGGCGCGCCCCCGGATGGCATGCGCCCCTGCCCAGCACCACCAGGTCGGCCTGGTGGCGCCGGGCGCAGTCGCGGATCACGCCGTGCGCCCGGCCGGCCTGCACTTCGCCCCTGCCTGCCGGCAGCCCGTGCAGGAACAGCGCGACGAATGCATCGAGCCGCCGGCGCGCATCCTCCCGGCCCTGCTCCGGCTGCCGGAAGGCGTGCACGAAGACGAAGCCGGCGGACGGTGCGAGCAGGGCCGCGGTGCGCGCCGCGGCCAGCGAAGCGCGCGAGAAGTCGGTGGCCACCACCACGCGGCGGTAGACCTCGCGCGGCTCGCCGCGCACGAGCAGCACGGCGCCGCGGCTCAGGCGCACCAGGTCGGCGTCGCGCGTGGGCCGCGCCCACAAGGGCAGTGTTGTCCTGCCGCTGCCGGCCACCAGGGTCAGGTCGGCGCCGATGCTGTCGGCCGTTCCCGCGATGACCTCGGCCGGATGCCCGTGCCGGACCGTCCACAGCTTGTCGAGTTCTTCGGGCAGCGCCGGCACGCCGAGCGTGAGGCGCCGGCCGTCGACCAGGGCGGTCAGCCGGTCAGCGTCGACCTGGACGTGGCTGCAGGCCGTGGTCGGACGCAGGCCTGTCCCGGCGCGCTTCACGGCGAGCACATCGAAGGTCTCGATGCCGAGCCCAGGCGCCAGCAGCGCGGCCCGGGTTTCTACACGGCCCGGGTGGGCCTGGTGGATCGCCAGCAGGATCCTGTCGATACGGCGCACAGCGGCCTGCGTGGATGAAACCGGCCGGGTATCAGTCATGATGGCGCTCCCGGCGTGGCAAGCCGGAAGGCGGCTGCACCTCGAGGATGTCCAGCCGCAGCCTGCGCCCGAGCGCCAGGCCGATATCGACCGTGCAGCCTTCCGCGTGGCCGAGCATGCCCAGGGCCAGCGGCGTGAGCACCGGGACCCGGGGCAGCATGGCGTGGGCATCCTGCGGGCAGGCGATGACGACGGCGTCGGTGTCGCCGCCGGCGACCCGGTAGCGGACGCTCGCCCCGAGCGAGACGCGCGGCCGCGGGTCGCCGCCCTCAGGCAGCAGCAGGGAAGATCCGGCCAGCTCGGCGAGCCGGAGGACCGCGGGGTCGGCCCGACGCGCGTCAGCCGCGCGGGTCCGCAGGAGGCGTGTCAGGACAGCCAGGTCATGCTGGCTGAGGTAGGTGGTGGTGCACATGGCTTGCCTTTCCCAGCCCGATACCGGGCTGGCCAACAGGAACGAATGGCGTACCGCGGCACATGCGTCGGCACGTGCGGCAGCTTCTCAGACGATGCTTGTGGATGGGGCTCGGGAGAGTGGCTGGGCCTGGAAGTTCAAGCCTGGCCGGCTCTCGCCGAGCTCAGGAAAGGCAGGCGAGATCGCGCGTCGACCGTTGCGCGAGACGAGCGTGGAACACGCTCAGTCCGAGCGACAGGGACGTTTGCGGGAAGCGAGCTGCGTCGACGGCGCCAGCGTGCGAAGCCCGCACGCTGGAGGAAAAACCGATGCCGTAGGAAGAAGTGCAGCGCATGCTCGTGTGAGACCACAGGATGATTGAGTACCGGACCAGTATATACCTCCTGGTTTTTTCGTCAACCGAGGGCCGGCTCAGGCCGCGCTCAGGCTGGGAAATCTTCTTCGCGGTATTCGCCGCCCTGCCCCTCCGGCGGCGCCGTCCCGGCGGTGCGCCCGGCTTCTTCCTTGCGCAGCTCGACGCGCCGGATCTTGCCCGAGATGGTCTTGGGCAGCTCGCGGAATTCGATGCGGCGGATGCGCTTGTAGGGCGCGAGCCGTTCGCGCGCGAAGGCGAACAGCGACGCCGCCACCTCGCGGCTCGGGGCCACGCCCTGGCGCAGCGTGACGAAGGCTTTCGGCACCGACAGGCGCAGCGGGTCGGGACTCGGCACGATCGCCGCCTCCAGTACGTCTTCGTGCTCGATCAGCACGCTCTCCAGTTCGAAGGGGCTGATGCGGTAGTCCGAGGACTTGAACACGTCGTCGTTGCGCCCGACGTAGAAGTAGTAGCCGTCCGCATCGACCGTGGCGGTGTCGCCGGTGTGGTAGTGGCCGGCGCGCATGACGCTGGCGGTCTTTTCCTCGTCGCCCTCGTAGCACATCATCAGGCCCAGCGGGGCCGGATCGAGCGCCAGCGAGAGCTCGCCTTCCTGTGCCGGCTGGTCGTCGATGTCGAGCAGCGCCACCCGGTAGCCCGGCAGCGGCCGGCCCATCGAGCCGGGCTTGATCGGCTGGCCCGGCGAGTTGCCGATCTGGCAGGTGCTTTCGGACTGGCCGAAGCCGTCGCGGATGCGGATGCCCCAGGCCTTCTCGACCTGCTCGATCACTTCGGGATTGAGCGGTTCGCCCGCGCCCACCAGTTCGCGCAGCGGCGGCTTCCAGGCGCTCAGGTCTTCCTTGATCATCATGCGCCAGACCGTCGGCGGCGCGCACAGCGAGGTCACGCCGCAGCGCTGGATGGTGTCCAGCGCCGCCTTGGCGGAGAAGCGCTCGTAGTTGTAGACGAAGATGGTCGCGCCCGCGTTCCAGGGCGCGAAGAAGCAGCTCCAGGCGTGCTTGGCCCAGCCCGGCGAGGAGATGTTCCAGTGGACGTCGCCCGGCTGCAGGCCGATCCAGTACATGGTCGACAGATGGCCGACCGGATAGCTCTGATGGCTGTGCAGCACCAGTTTGGGCTTGGCCGTGGTGCCGGAGGTGAAGTACAGCAGCAGCGGGTCGGTGGCGCGGGTCTCGCCGACGGGGGAAAACACCGACAGCACGTCGCGGCAGTCGTCGAAGTCGTGCCAGCCAGCGGGCTTGCCGCCCACGGCGATCCGGGTGAAGTCGCCCGTCATGGTGTCGAACTTGGACGCTTCCGAAGCCTGGGCGATCACGTGCTTCACGCGGCCGCGCTCGAGGCGGTCCTGCAGGTCAGCGCCGGAGACCAGCATGGTGGTCGGCACCAGCACGGCGCCGAGCTTGATCCCGGCCAGCATGATCTCCCACAGTTCGACCCGGTTCGGCAGCATCAGCAGCACGCGGTCGCCGCGGTTGACGCCGCACTGGCGCAGGTACTCCGCCACCTGGCAGGAGCGCGAGGCCATGTCGGCGAACGAGATCTTGCGCTCGCTGCCGTCTTCCTCGACCACCCACAGCGCCGGTGCGTGATTGTCCTTCGCCATCTGGTCGAAGTAGTCGAGCGCCCAGTTGAAGGACTCCAGCTGGGGCTGGCGGAAGTCGCGGTAGGCGGTGTCGTAGTCGAGGCGGTGCTGCAGCAGGAAGTCGCGCGCTTGGATGAAGCGCTGGGATGGCGTCATGGTGTCTCCTGGTCGCTGGGTGGCAGGGATGCTGTAGTCATTTTGCCATGTTTGCTGCCACCCGACGAGATCAGTCGCGCCTGAGGGCCGTGATCCGCATCTCGCCCTCAGGCTCCATCATGTCGATGACGCGGCAGTCGCCGCACATGCGCAGCCGGTCGAGGTGACCGCTGAAGGCCGGGTGCGAGGCCAGGCGGCCGAGCATGTTCTCGACCATCTGCAGGGTGCCGAAGGGCTTGTCGCAACGGATGCAGTGGAAGGGCTGGGACTCGTTCAGCACCACCGCCTGGTTGCGGGTCTCCATGAAGGACAGGCGCGGCGCCAGCGTGATGGCGTTTTCCGGGCAGGTGGTGGCGCACAGCCCGCACTGGACGCAGTTCTTTTCGATGAAGCGCAGCAGCGGCACGCCCTGCCCGTCCTGCAGCGCGCCCGCCGGGCAGGCGCCGACGCAGGACATGCACAGGCTGCAGGCCTTGCGGTCGACCTCGATCGCACCGAAGGGCGCGCCCGGCGGCAGCGCCACCTGCTCCGGTTTCACGGGGGCGTGGCGGTGCAGGTGCTCGAGCGCGTAGTCGAGGGTGTTGCGCTTGTCGTTCGCCAGGTGGAACACGGCCGGTTCGAGCGGGACGCGTCCGCGCGGCGCATGGCGCAGGGCCACGGCGAGTTCCTCCGGCGCGTCGACCCGCAGCAGCTGGAAGTGCGGCCCTTCGTAGCCGAGGCCATCCAGCACCGCCTGGGCGATCTCCATCTGCTGGTCGAGGGCGGCGATGTACTGGGGCGCTTCCCGGCCCGTCATCAGGACCGCGATACCGGCTGCGCCGTAGGCAATCGCGCCGAACCAGACGTCGATGCCGGTCGAGGCGGTGTGCTGCAGCGCCAGCGGGATGATGCGGCCGGGTACCGCGTCGCCGAGCTGGGCCAGCAGCGCCGCGCCGTGCTCCGGATCGTGCAGCACAAACACCGGATCCTCTCCGCCGGCCTCGCGGTAGGACCGCAGCGCCGCCTGCATGCGCTTGCCGGTGAGCGCCGCCGGCGGGAAGGCATAGCTGATCGCCCCCGTGGGGCAGACCGTGGAGCAGGCGCCGCAGCCGGCGCACAGGTAGGGGTTGACCTTGATCTTGTCGCCGTCGCCGGCGATGGCTTGCGCCGAACAGATCTCGATGCAGGCGCTGCAGCCCTTCTGGCCGTTGCGGCCGTGGGCGCAGCTGCGTTCCTTGTACGAGAAGTACTTGGGCTTTTCGAAATCGCCGACCATGTCGAGCATGGTCTCGACGGCCTCGTTGCGGGCCGCGTCCTCGTAGCCGGGGGCGTAGTAGCCGTGCGGGCGCTGGTGGCTCGGGATCAGGCGGCTCGGGCTCAGGTCGAGCACGAGGTCGAAGCGGCCCTGCTGGAGCGGCTGGCCGGGCGCCTGCCAGCGCGCCTCGAAGGCGCCCAGCCAGCCGGCGACGGCGACCGTGCGCGCCACGTGGACCGGGTATGGGCGCTCCGGCATGCGCTCCTGGCTGTCGAGCAGCAGGACGGTGACCGGCAGCGCGGCCGCGAGGCGGTCGGCCCAGGGCAAGGCCTGCACGGCGGAGCCGACCACCAGGGTGCGCCCGGCGGAACGGTAGCTGACCGTGATCGCCGGTTCGAATACCGGGATGGCGTCGGCGGCCAGGATGGCGGCGCGCCTGGCTTGCGCGTTGCGCCCTTCCTGGACCGGGTCGATGGGCGGATTGTCGGTGAAACGGATGTTCATGCTTTCCCTTGTGTGGACAGCGGCGCCCCTTCTTGCTCCGGGGCTTGCTCGCTCGTTTCTTCGATCTTTTGATCGCTTTCCTGCTCGTCGCCGAACAGCCGCGACAGCACCCCGGGCGCGTGCTTGAGCGAGGCCAGCATGGCCGGGCTGAGCGGCGAGGCCTGGTTGTAGTCGCTCATGTACATGTCGAGGCCGTCGATCATGTTGAAGTGCGGATCGCTGAACAGCTTCTTCAGGGCGAGGCGCTGCACCGATTTGTCGACGCCCTGTGCCACGAAGGCGGAGAAATCGGCGTCGGGGGTCAGGCGGGCGACGTCTTCGAGAGTGGGGAGCGGCCCTGCTTCGGCTTCCCGCCGTGCCGTCACGGGCACGGGCGCGGGCGCGGGCGCCGCCGGCGGGCGTGGCGGCTCGACCGGCGCGGCATCGCCGCCGGTGGATTTCAGGCGCGCCCAGCGCCGGAAGAATCCTTCATCGGACATCGGGGCCCCGCTCATCCGTGCTCGCGGCCGCGCCGCTTGCCGGCCTTGGGCTGGTAATGCTCGCGCAGGTAGCCGGCCACCCAGGCATAGATCTCGGCCGGCATGGCGACCCCGTCGGCCTGCTCGCCGGAGTCGAACATGCGCGTGCCTTCGAGGTAGCTGACCGAGGCGCGCACCGGGATGGCCTTGCCCTCCTCCATGCGCCACAGCACGAACACCTTCGATTCCGGCGCCATGCAGTTTTCGTAGTAGCCGTCGTTCTCGTCTGTATACAACTCGAGTTCGAGGCCCGAGACCAGGTAATAGTCGCGCTCCGGACTTTCGCTGAGCACCTGCAGGCGCGGCAGGGTGCCGCGGTCCGGCACCACGCCCACCGCTTCCCAGGCCTCGTCGGCCCAGCGGTGCTGCACGGCGCGGCGCTGCATGATGACCGCGATCGGCATGCTTCCCATCTTCATTGCTTGTTCGCCGTCTTGGGGGTGCCGGCCTTCTCCGTCGCCGGGGCCGCGCCCTTCGGCACCGCCTTGGTCTGTCCTACCTTGACGTCCTCGCTCGGCGCCGCGGTGCCCAGCTTCTCGCTCTTGATGGGCACGTTGGCCGCGTTCAGCGCCTGGCGGCTGTGCGGCGCGGCGCCGGTCGCGGGCGCGGCGGCGGCCGTGCCCGGCGCCGCGTTCGCCGGCGGGGCCGCGGGCATGCCGGCATTGGGCGGGGTCACGCCCGGCGGCACCATCCCGGCTGCGGCGGCGGCACGGGCAGCGCCCGGCGGCGCCGCACCGGGCGGCATCGTGTTCACCACGGCACCAGGGGCCATGGTGCCGGGTCCGGCGACGCCGGGCGCCGGGCCGGGCGGCGTCACGGCCGCAGGTGCTGCCGCGATCGCCACCGGCGGATTGACTTTCCAGCCCTTGGACGGCGCCTGCGAACGCCAGCGCGTGCTGAGCGCGTCCATCGAGGCCGCCAGCGCTTCCTTGTCCTTGGCGGCCTTGGCGTCGGCCGCTGCTTTCTTGGCGGCGGCTTCCTGCTGCTGGGCCGGAGTCGGCTTCGGCAGCGCCGCCCACGAGGCCGCGCTGCAGGCCAGCAGGCCGGCCAGCGCGCAGCTCAGTCGAAGGTATTTGCTCATTGCTTGGCTCCCAGTGTTCCCGGGGCTGCCGGGCCCTGCGGGGCGGTGTTGGTGGCGGCCGGGGCTTCCACCGTGCCCGGGGCCGGCGCCGCCGGCTTGCCGTTCTCGCCCGGCTGGGCCTGCGTACCCGGCTGGGCGCCCGTGGGCGCCGTGACGCCGGTAGTCGGTCCCTGGCCGGTCTCGCGCACGGTGCCGGCGGTCTCGGCGCCCGAGCTGGTGCCGCCGGCGCCGCCCGCGTGGCCCGGCGTGCCGCCGGCATAGGTGGCGTCGGTGACGGGCTTGGCCGTGCTGGCGATGATGGCGCCGGCGGTGCGTCCGCCCGCCGTAACCTGGCCCGGGTACTTGGTCTGCTCGATGCCGCCCACGCTCGCGTTGCGGCCGCGGTCGCAGCCGCCGGCCAGCACGGCCATGGCGGCCAGGGCGCCGTGGATCAGGATGGTGGATGCTTTCATGGTGCTCCTCAATGTGCCGGGCCCGGCCGCGGTGCAGGACGCGGCGGCTTGCCGTCCGGATGCGGGCGGTGGGCCGGGTCGGTGGCGGTGCCGTTCTTGACCTGTTCCAGCCAGAGCGAGTGGTGGGCGGCCGCCCAGTTCTCGTCGACGCTGCCTTCGCGCATGGCCTGGTAGGCGCCCGGCGTACCCCAGGTGCCGATGTAGATGTGGCCCATGGCGGCGGCGATGTAGAGGGCGGCGCCGGCCACGTGCAGGAAGTTCGCAACCTGCAGCACGTAGCGGGTCTGGCCGAAGGTGACGAAGTCCAGCACCAGGCCGGTGATCGACATCAGGATGCCCAGCAGGGTGACGCCGAGCCAGAACCAGGCTTTTTCGCCGGCATTGAAGAAACCGGCCGGCGGGTGCTTGTGCGAGACCAGGCCGCCGCCCTGCTTCACCCACTGCCAGTCCTGGCGGTGGAAGAAATTCCGCCGCACGAAGGTGATGAACATCAGGATCGAGCAGACGATGAACAGCGGCCCGACGAAGTTGTGCAGGTACTTGGAGATGATGGCGAACCAGGAGAACAGGTCGTGTCCCATCCAGGGCAGCATGATCTTCTTGCCGTACATGATGATGATGCCGGTGATGGCCAGCGCGATGAAGCTGTAGGCCGTGGCCCAGTGCACGTGCCGTTCCCAGGCGGTGAAGCGCTTGATGCGGCGCCCCGATGCCGGCACCTCTTTCGCTCCTCCGACCGCCTTGTAGAACACGAAGATCAGCAGCGGCACCGCGAGCAGGATGAAGCCGGCGATGCTGGCCAGGGGCCCGTTGCGCAGGTGGCGCCAGGTGTTGCCGCCGCGCTGGACGATGACGTTGGCCTCGGTGGCCCCGTACTGGCCCAGGAAATGGCGGTCCATGTGGACCCGCCCGGACGACGCCTGGCCCTTGCCGGGCTCGCGCACCACCGAATCGCCCTCGATCTGGAGCATGGTCTGCTCTTCGGCGTAGGCGGCCTTGGCATCCTTGTTGGGCACGCCGGCCCAGGCCGACGGCAACAGCAGCGCGAACACGAGGGCGACGATCAGGACCAGCGAAGCGCGCATGGCGCCGGGGCTGGACCGCAGGGGTGTGGTCGGCATCGTCGGCTCCTTACGGGTTGGCCCGGTTGTATTCGTTCTGCTTCATGCCACGGTCCTGCACCTTGGCCGACCAGGCCAGCCGGTCGTTGTGGAAGCGCACCTGGTAGTGGCGGTTGTCTTCCTTGCCGGCGTATTCGCCGCGCAGCCATTCGGGATGCTGGTCGACCTCGAGGCAGCCTGCCAGCAGCAGCGGCAAGGCCAATGCACAATAGCGGAGCTTGCTCATTGCGGGAACCTCCCAGGATGGTTCTGCACGTCGCCCACCTGCTGGTTACTACGCGGCAGGTCGCCTTTCGCCTTGACCTCGCCGCCGCGCTTGGGGCGGCCATAGGCGATCTTCCAGCCCCACAGTTCGGGGCCGTAGCCGCGCGTCTCGACGCGCTGGCGGTAGATGTCGGCGATCTGGTCGGCATCGCCGCCCAGCAGGGCCTTGGTGCCGCATTGCTCGGCGCAGGCCGGCAGCTTGCCCTCGGCGATGCGGTTGCGGCCGTACTTCTTGAATTCGGCTTCCGAGGTATCCGGTTCCGGGCCGCCGGCACAGAAGGTGCACTTGTCCATCTTGCCGCGGTGGTTGAACATGCCGGTCTCGGGGAATTGCGGCGCCCCGAAGGGACAGGCGTAGTAGCAGTAGCCGCAGCCGATGCACTGGTCCTTGCTGTGCAGGACGATGCCGTCCTCGGTGTGGTAGATGCAGTTGGTCGGGCACACCGCCAGGCAGGGCGCGTCGGTGCAGTGCATGCATGCGACCGACACCGAGCGCTCGCCCGGAATGCCGTCGTTGATGGTCACCACGCGGCGCCGGTTGACGCCCCATGGGGTCTCGTGTTCGTTCTTGCATGCGGTCACGCAGCCGTTGCAGTCGATGCAGCGCTCGGTGTCGCAAATGAATTTCATCCTCGCGGTCATGCCGGTCTCCTCCGCTCTGGTCAGTGTTCCGTCTCGTGCACTAGGCCTTCACCACCCGGCACAGCGACACCTTGGTTTCCTGCATCATCGTCACGGCGTCGTAGCCGTAGGTCCAGCCCGTATTGCAGGCCTCGCCGCGCACGGTCGGGGCGCCGCCTTCGGGATAGTGGCGCTCGAGGTCCTCGCCCATCCACCAGCCGCCGAAGTGGAAAGGCATCCAGACCAGGCCGATCGGCACCCGTTCGGTGACCATCGCCATCATCTTGAGGCGTGCACCGGTCGGGGTCTCGACCCAGACGTAGTCGCCGACCTTGGCCCGGATCTGGGACGCGTCGCGCGGGTTGATCTCGACGAACATGTTCTGTTGCAGCTCGGCCAGCCAGGGATTCGAACGGGTTTCCTCGCCGCCGCCCTCGTACTCGACCAGGCGCCCCGAGGTCATGATCAGCGGGAAATCCTTCGAGTAATCGACGTCCTGCACCGACTTGTACAGGGTCGGCAGGCGCCAGAAGTTGGCCTTGTCGTCATAGGTCGGGTACTTGGCGACCAGGTCGCGGCGCGGCGAAGCCAGCGGCTCGCGGTGGACCGGTACCGGGTCGGGGAAGTTCCAGACGTTGCAGCGCGAGCGTGCATTGCCCCAGGGCGCGCAGCCGTGGGCGATGACGACCCGGATGATGCCGCCGGACGGGTCGGTCTTCCAGTTCTTGCCCTCGGCCATTGCCTGCTCTTGCGGCGTGAGCTCGGCCCACCAGCCGAGCTTCTTCAGGAACACGTGGTCGAATTCCGGATAGCCGGTGTCGAGCTGGCTGTCCTTGTTGGTCGAGCCGTCCGCGGCCAGCAGCGACACGCCGTTGTGCTCGACGCCCCAGTTGGCGCGGAACGGCAGGCCGCCCTCGGCGATCGACTTGCTGGTGTCGTACAGGATCGGGGTGCCGGGGTGCTTCAGTTCCGGCGTGCCCCAGCACGGCCACGGCAGGCCGTAGTAGTCGCCCTTGCAGGGACCGTCGTCGGCGCGCATGGTGGTCGGGTTGAAGGTGTGCTTGTTCTCCATGTGGAGTTTCAGGCGCTCCGGCGAACAGCCCGTGTAGCCGATGGTCCAGCAGGAGCGGTTGATCTCGCGCAGGATGTCCTCGATCACCGGTTCGTTCTGCACCACCTTGATGTTCTTGCACAGTTCGTTGTGGAAGCCGAGCTTCCGGGCGAACAGGTACATGATCTCGTGGTCGGTCTTGCATTCGAACAAGGGCAGGATGACGCGCTCGCGCCACTGGATGCTGCGGTTCGAGGCCGTGCACGAACCCGAGGTCTCGAACTGCGAGGCGGCCGGGAGCAGGTAGACGCCGTCGGTGCGCCCGTGCATCGAGGCCGTCATGCTCGGGTAGGGGTCGATCACGACCATCATGTCGAGCTTCTGCATCGCCGCCTTCATGTCCGGCAGGCGGGTCTGGCTGTTCGGCGCGTGGCCCCAGTAGAACACCGCGCGCAGGTTGCTCGGCTGGTCGACGAACTGGTTCTCTTCGTTGACGGCGTCGAACCAGCGCGACACCGTGATGCCGGGCTTCTCCATCAGCTCCTTGGAGGCGAAGCGCGACAGGATCCAGTTGTAGTCGACGCCCCAGGCATTGGCAAAGTGCTTCCAGGCGCCCTCGGCGATGCCGTAGTAGCCCGGCAGCGTATCGCCGTTCGGGCCGACGTCGGTCGCGCCCTGCACGTTGTCGTGGCCGCGGTAGATGTTGGCGCCGCCGCCCGGCACGCCGATATTGCCCAGCGCCAGCTGCAGGATGCACAGCGCCCGCACGTTGGCCGTGCCCACGTGGTGCTGGGTGATGCCCATGCACCACACCACCGAGGACGGCTTGTTCTTGGCCAGCATTTCGGCCGCCATGCGCACCGAGGCTTCCGGCACGCCGGTGACGTCCGAGACTTTATCCGGCGTCCATTTCGCCACTTCCTTGCGCACGTCTTCCATGCCGTAGGTGCGGGCGGCGATGTACTCCTTGTCTTCCCAGCCGTTCTGGAAGATATGCCACAGGATGCCCCACACCAGGGGGATGTCGGTGCCGGGGCGTACCCGCACGTAGTGGTGGGCGAAGCGCGCGGTGCGGGTGAAGCGCGGGTCGATCACGATCATCTTCGCGCCCAGCTCCTTGGCATGCAGGAAGTGCAGCATCGAGATCGGGTGGGCTTCGGCCGGGTTGGAACCGATGAACATCACCGCCTTGCTGTGGTGCAAGTCGTTGAAGGAATTCGTCATCGCCCCGTAGCCGAAGGTCTGGGCCACGCCCGCGACCGTGGTCGAGTGGCAGATGCGCGCCTGGTGGTCGCAGTTGTTCGAGCCCCAGAAGGCGCTGAACTTGCGCAGCAGGTAGGACTGCTCGTTGTTGTGCTTGGAACTGCCAATGATCATCAGCGCGTCGGGGCCGGACTTCTGGCGCAGCTCGATCAGCTTGTCGCCGATCTCGTTGATGGCCTGGTCCCAGGAGATGCGCTGGTATTTGCCGCCCACCAGCTTCATCGGGTAGCGCAGGCGATGCTCGCCGAAGGCGTGCTCGCGTACCGAGGCGCCCTTGGCGCAGTGCGCGCCCATATTAATAGGCGAATCGAAGGCGGCTTCCTGGCGCACCCAGACGCCGTTGGCCACCACCGCGTCCACCGAGCAGCCGACCGAGCAGTGGCTGCAGATGGTGCGCTTGATCTCGGTGGGCACCGGGGCGCCAGGTGCCTGGTCGGCCTTGGCCGGTTCGATCACGTTCAGCGGCAGCTGCCGGGCCAGGGCGCCGGCGCCGGCGGCGACGCCCGCGCCGACCAGGAAGCGGCGCCGCTTGAGTCCGCTGTCGCGGACCGACTTGACTAGGGACATGCTGACTCTCCCGTTATGCTCACCAGTAGGCGGCGGTCTCGTAGTAACGACGGATATGCTCGGTTTCGTGGTAGCCGCGCTTGACCTGCGGCGCCGCCACCGGTGCCGCAGGTGGCGCTTCGGTGGCGCCGGCGCTGCCGGCCACCACCGCCAGCGCGCCCAGCGGCGCGGCTTTCAGGAAGCTGCGCCGGGCAGGGTCCGGCCCCGCGGCCGGCTTGCCGTCCTGTCGCTCTTCCTGTACTTGCGGATGCTGTTCCATGCCTGTGCCTCGTCTTGGTTGACTGTGAAACTAAGCGGGTGAATCGGTGAGCGCCTCCCCTACCACGAAGGCTTCCGCTTCGATGGCGAGAAAGGCGTCGGCCAGCCGGACGACCAGCCGGTAGTAATTCGCGCCTTCGGCGGAGGCGATGTCGGCCAGGCAGCGCTCGTACCAGGGGGCGATGTGAACCTCGAAGAAGGCCTGCTGGACCGCCAGCGGCTGGCGCGGAATCGTGCCTGACTGCGCCGGAGCGCCGGCAATCAGCACGCGCATGGTCTCGCACAGGGCGCCCAGGTGGTCTTCGAACTCGCCGACGCCGCGCACGCGGCCGATGCCGAAGCGCGCCAGGTCGGCGCGCAGCTCGGCCAGCGGGGTGTCGTTCAGGTAGCCGGACAGGTAGCGCGAGCCGTAGGGGTTGACCGGCGGGGTGCCGACGCTGATGAAGATCGCATCGAATTCCTCGGCCACCGCGTCCGGGTCCATGACGCCGGAGGCCAGGGTCAGGGCTTCCCAGGCCTGTTCCAGCGCCGGGTTGCCGCCTTCGGACAGGATCGGATCGGCGTGGGCCAGCGCGTCCAGCAGCGCGCCATCGGGCGCCGCCAGCAGCAGGCGCGACAGCAACGCATACAGGTCGGCGCGCGCCTGGTCCTCGCCGGACAGCGGCAGGGGCACGTTCACGTGCGTGGCGGGGTCGGTGGGACGGTCGATCTGCGGCGCGTCGGTGAAGGACACGGTGCTGTACTCCTGTTAGCAAAGGGTCACTACCAGTGTAGTCCTCCCTTGCAGCAGGCCGCGCACGGTTGACGACCGTGCGTTTTTTGGAAAACCGTCAGCGCATTCCCAGTGCGTGCATGAGGGTGCGGATCACGTAGGCCACCCCCGCCAATGTAAACACGCCGCCGAGCCAAAGGGCGGCCAGCCAGCCGAAGCGCCGCATCCATTCGCGTCGGGTCGCCATGTCAGTGATACCCCGCGTCGGCCTTGACCTTGCCCCGGAAAACCCAGTACGACCAGCCCGTATACATCAGGATGATGGGCAGGATGAACAGGGTGCCGACCAGTGCGAAGCCCTGGCTGCTCGGGGGCGAAGCCGCCTCCCAGATGGTGATCGCGGGCGGCACGATGTGCGGCCAGATGCTGATCGCCATGCCGCTGTAGCCGAGGAAGATCAGGGCCAGCGCCGCCACGAAGGGGACCCGGTGCGGGTCGCGTGTAAGCGAGCGCAGCAGGAGCACGATGAAGACCAGCACCAGCACCGGCACCGGCGCCAGGAACAGGATGTTCGGGAAACTGAACCAGCGCTCGGCCACCGCCGGGTCGCGCCACGGGGTCCAGATGCTGACGATGACGATCGCCGCCAGCAGCATCAGGGCGAAGGGGCGCGTCACCTGCACCATGCGCGCCTGCAGCTCGCCCTCGGTCTTCATCACCAGCCAGGTGGCACCCAGCAGGGTGTAGGCGATCATCACCCCGACGCCGGCCAGCAGCGGGAAGGGGGCGATCCAGTCGAGCGGTCCGCCGGCATAGCTGCGTCCCGAGACCGCGATGCCGTCCAGGAAGGCGCCCAGCGAGACGCCCTGGAAGAAGGACGCCACCACCGAGCCGCCGATGAAGGCCTTGTCCCACAGGTGGCGTTCGTGTTCCTTGGCCTTGAAGCGGAATTCGAAGGCCACGCCGCGGAACACCAGGCCGACCAGCATGAAGATCAGCGGCAAATAAAGCCCCGACAGGATGATCGAATAGGCCACCGGGAATGCCGCCAGCAGCCCTTCCCCGCCCAGCACCAGCCAGGTCTCGTTGCCGTCCCAGACCGGCGCCACCGTGTTCATCATGGTGTCGCGGTCGCGCTTTTTCGGCGTGAAGGGGAACAGCAGGCCGATGCCCAGGTCGAAGCCGTCCAGCAGCACGTACATGAAGACGGAGAAGAAGATGATGATCGCCCAGATGACGGTGGTATCAATGCCCATGATCGCTGTCCTCCTTGTTCCCGCCGAGGCGATCCGGCCTTGCCTCGCCTTCGTCGTCGTCGTTCTGCACGTCCGCGGCCGACAGCGGCCGGCTCGGCGTCCGGTCTTCGCCAGGCCCGCCCTGGGCCGGGGTGTGCAGCTCGAAGCGCTGCGGCCCCTTGCGGATCATGCGCAGCAGGTAGACGGTCCCGGTGCCGAACACGAAGAAGTAGGCGACCACGAACAGCACCAGGGTCAGGGCCAGCGAGGCGGCGCCGTGCGGCGAGACCGCGTCGGCGGTGCGCAGCACCCCGTAGACCACCCAGGGCTGGCGCCCGACCTCGGTGGTGGTCCAGCCCGCCAGGATGGCAATCAGGCCCGCCGGCCCCATCCACAATGCGAAGCGCAGGAAGGGGCGGCTATGCCACAAGCGCGCCTCCCCTCCCCGTTTGCGCCGCAGCCACAGGCTCCAGGCGCCCAGCGCGATCATGAGCAGGCCCAGGCCCACCATCAGGCGGAAGCTCCAGAACACGATCAGCGAATTGGGCCGGTCTTCGCGCGGAAAGTCCTTCAGCCCCGGGAACTGCCCGTTCCAGCTGTGGGTCAGGATCAGGCTGCCCAGGTGCGGGATGCCGACCGCATACTTCGTCTTTTCCTCTTCCATGTCCGGCACGCCGAACAGCAGCAGCGGGATCGCCTTGTCGCCCTCGTTCTGCCAATGCCCTTCCATCGCCGCCAGCTTGGCCGGCTGGTGCTTCAGGGTATTCAGGCCGTGGAAGTCGCCCACCACCGCCTGGATCGGCGCGACCAGCAGGATCATCCACATCGCCATCGACAGCATCTTGCGCACCGCCGGGTTGTCGCGCCCGCGCAGCAGCTGCCAGGCCCCCGAGGCGCCGACGATCAGCGCCGTGGTGAGGTAGGCGGCGATCACCATGTGCAGCAGGCGGTAGGGAAAGGAGGGGTTGAACACGATCGCCAGCCAGTCGGCCGGCACCATGCGTCCGCCTTCGATGGCATAGCCCTGCGGGGTCTGCATCCAGCTGTTGGCGGCCAGGATCCAGGTGGCCGAGATCAGGGTGCCGACCGCCACCGCGCAGGTGGAGGCGAAGTGCAGGCCCGGACCGACGCGGGTCCAGCCGAACAGCATCACGCCCAGGAAACCGGCCTCGAGGAAGAAGGCGGTCAGCACCTCGTAGGACAGGATCGGCCCCATGATGCTGCCGGCGAATTCGGACAGGTAGCTCCAGTTGGTGCCGATCTGGTAGGCCATCACGATGCCGGACACCACCCCCATGCCGAAGGTGACGGCGAAGATCTTGAGCCAGTAGTGGTAGAGGTCGACGTAGACCTGGCGCTTGGTCCGCAGCCAGCACAGCTCGAGGACGGCCAGGTAGCTTGCCATGCCGATTGTGATTGCCGGAAACAAGATGTGGAAGGACATCGTGAACGCGAATTGCACGCGCGCCAGATCCAAAGCGGACAAACCGAACATGCGGCCTCCTTTTGCTCGTCGACCTCCGTTGTGGTGTCCAGAATCTAGCATGCGGCGTGGGTGCGCACGCTTGGCGGTGTCGAATTGATACGCGATGCGGTCTTTCCAGCTCGAACGTTTCTCTCCGTCAGAAAACCAGAGGTCACTGATCCATATTAATGACGTGTCAGATCGGTCCAGCCGGCCCGAACCACTCGTCTATATTGGCTGACGATTCGCCCCCCCCGATCATCCATCCCTGAGCACACGAGGAGAACGACATGGCACCAAATGACCGTCTTGACCCCGAGGCCCTGGTCCTCGACCGGCCCCGTACCCCGGACCAGCCTGCCGGTTCCTCGGACCTCCGCGGCCCCTGGGCCGAAGCCGAGGCCCAGGTCGAGGAAGGCGGGCTGCAGCCCGCCCTGAGCGGAACGGGTTTCACCTACCGGCACGACTGGGGGGCGCGGCGCGGCGAATGGCTGCTGCGGCTCAACTGGAATGCCATCCAGCCCGGTTCGCGGGTGTTCGTGGCGATCGGCGAAGGCGTGCCGGGCGGGCCGCCGGCCGGCAAGTTCATCGGTGCGGCGCGCTACACGGTGCACAACGTGGCCCCGCGCTGGAACGGCGTCGACGTCTGGATCAACATCGAGTGGAGCTCGGACATCTCGCTCTACGTCGACTACCTGATCGTCAACCCGCCCGTGGCGCCCCCGGCCCCGCGCACGGTCGCGGTCACGGTGCACCGCCACAGCAGCGTTGCCCTGAGCGAAGCCGACGCCGACCGGATCCTGGCCGACATGGGCACGATCCTCCAGAACGACGACACCGGACCGGACGTCGCGACCCCGGTCCGCTTCGTGCGCAACGGCGAGGTCAGGGTGCTGCCGGCGACGGTCCCGGGAACCATCCAGACCTCGGCCGACCTCACCGCGCTGCTGAGCGCGGGCAGCGGGATCAAGATCGTGCAGGCGATCCGCTGGTGCGGTGGCCCCGGCGACAGCATCATCGGCTGCGCCCCGGTCGGCAGCGCCTCGGTCAACGTGGCAGCGGTGCGCTTCACCGCCAACCAGGAAGGCCTCATCTGGGTGCACGAATACGGCCACAACTGCGGCCTCGGCCACCGCACCGACGACCCGCGCGCGGTCATGTACCCGTCCGTCGGCACCGACCACAATGTGGTCAATGCCGCGGAGTCGGCAGCCTACCTGGCGGGCCCGCTCACCATCACCGACAATGTCATGCCCGCCGGCGGCTGCTCCTGCGGCGCGGGCGGCCTGCAGCTACCCGCCGACGTGCGCGACTTCGTGTCCCGGCACTGGGTCGAGGGCGTGCCCTGGGAGCTGGCCTCGCAATACGGCGAGAAGGACGCCCGCCTGCTGCTGGACTGGCTGGTGCAGGAACCCCAACAGCACGAGGAGTTCCTGACCCAGATCGTGGCCACCCTCGGCTACATCGGCAGCGAGATCGCGGTCCAGCCGCTGATCGACTTCGTCCAGGGACCCGGCACTGGCCGGGCGGTATTCAATGCGAAGAACACCGCCCTGCTCCGGCTGGGTGACCTGGCCAACCGCTCCGGCAGCCAGGCCGCGCTCGACTTCCTGGTGCGGGTCGCGGGCGACATGGGCCTGGCCCGCGCGCTGGCGGCACCCCAGGCATCCGCCGAGGCGGCCGAGGCGGCCAAGGGCCGGGACGTGGTGGCGCCGACCCTCGACACCCTGGCGGCCGAGCTGGCCGTGGCCGCGACCTTCGGGCTGGCGCTGGCCGGCACGGCGCAGTCGCAGCAGACCGTCGAAGCGCTCAGGGGGGATGCCGACGCCTTCGCCACCGTGAACCAGGCGGCGCTGGAGGCGGCCGGGATCGCCTCGACGGTGCGCGCCAAGGGCCGGCACGCGTACTACAAGATGAAGGCGGAACACCGGCATCAGCTGTAATCGACCTGCCCTCTGGAAAATGAAAACCGGGATGCAGACCAGCCGTCTATAATGGCTGCGTCAGCATTTCGGTTTTTTTTCGCCATGAACCAACCCATGTCGCTTCCGGGCGAAGCGCCGGTCAGCATCCAGGCCCTCAAGACCAGCTGCGGCGCCTGCAGCATGCACCAGCTGTGCCTGCCGATGGGGCTCGAGGATGCCGACATCAACCGCCTCGACCAGATCATCGGCCGCCGCCGCCGCCTCGCGCGCGACGAGCGCCTGTACGCCATGGGCGAGCCCTTCCGCAACCTGTACGCGGTGCGCTTCGGGCATTTCAAGACCTACCAGGTGAACGCGGCCGGAGAAGCCCAGATCACGGGTTTCCAGATGGCCGGCGAACTGCTGGGCATGGACGCGATCAGCGGTACCCACCATTGCGACGCCGTGGCGCTCGAGGACAGCGAGGTCTGCGAGATCCCCTTCACGCGCCTGGAAGAGCTGTTCGGCCAGGTGCCGGCCCTGCTGCGCCACTTCCACCGCATCATGAGCCAGGAAATCACGCGCGAGCAGAACGTCATGCTGCTGCTCGGCAATATGCGGGCGGAGCAGCGCTTCGCGGTGTTCCTGGTCAACCTGTCGGCCCGTTATGCCGCACGCGGCTATTCGCCGAACAGTTTCCAGCTGCGCATGTCGCGCGAAGACATCGGCAACTACCTCGGCCTGACCATCGAAAGCATCAGCCGCCTGCTGTCGCGCTTCAAGAAGCAGGGCTGGCTGCAGGTCGACAAGCGCGAAGTCACCCTGCTCGACCCGGTCAAGCTCAAGGCGCTGGCGGCCGGTACCGACGTCTGCAGCCCGATGGGCTAGTGTTGCCGAGATGGCCGCGCCCCTGCTCGACCTGCACCTGCGCAGCTATGGCGAGACGCGCTTCTCGGACCGCCATGCCTACGCCCAGCTGGTGCTGCCCGTCAGCGGCGAGGTCGCGCTCGAGATCGAAGGACGCCAGGGACGGCTCGATCCGCTGCATGCCGCGCTGGTGGCGCCCGGCGCCTGGCATTCGCAGTGCAGCCCCGTCGCCAACCAATCCCTGATCCTCGACGTGGGCGCGGCCAGCTTCGAACAGGGACCGTGGCAGCGGCTGCTGGAGCGCCCCTTCACCGCCATCGGTCCCGCTGCCCGCAAGCTGGTCGAATTCATGGGCATCATGGCCGCCACCCAGCCGCCTGCCCCATCGGTGCTGCAGGGCTGGACGCCGCTGCTGCTCGACACCCTCACGCTGGGAACACCGCGGCCGGCATCGCGCCTGGCCGCCCTGCTCGCCCGCATCGAGGCCGAACCCGGCCTACCCTGGACCACCGAGGAGATGGCGCGCACGGTGGGCGTCAGCACCAGCCGCCTGCACGCCCTGTTCCGCCTCGAACACGACACCACGCCCCATGACTGGCTGCTGGCCTGCCGGCTGCGGCGCGCCTGCGAGTGGCTGGCCGGTACCGGGCAAGCAGTGGCCGCGATCGCGCTGGCCGCCGGGTTCTCGGAGCAGAGCGCCCTGACCCGCGCGATGCGCCGGGCGATGGACACCACGCCGGCCGCCTATCGGCGCCGACATCGAGAGAACCCGTCAAAACCGCAGTAGCGACGGTCAAGAAACGCGCAGAGGCTCCATCGACAATCTCCGTTCAAAGGAGATCACTCGATGTTTACGCAGATTCAAACCAGCTCCGGCAGTTCGCAACTCGGCATCGGCGCCGGCATCGCCGCCGGCGCCTTCTGGGGCCTGGTCTTCCTCGCGCCCGTGTTGACGCCCGGCTTTTCGCCCCTGCAGCTGTCGGCCGGCCGCTACCTCGCCTACGGCATCGTCGCTGCGGTTCTGATCGCACCCGCCTGGAGGCGCCTCAGGCGCAGCCTGGGCTGGCGCGACTGGCGCGGCCTGGCCTGGCTCAGCCTGACCGGCAACATCGTGTATTACCTGTTCCTGGCCCAGGCCGTGCAATCGGGCGGGGTGGCCATGACCTCGATCGTGATCGGCCTGCTGCCGCTCACCGTCACGCTGGCGGGCATGCGCGAACACGGCGCGCTGCCGCTGCGGCGCCTGGCGCCCTCCCTGGTGCTGGGCGGCGCCGGGCTGGCCTGCATCAGCCGGGATTCCCTGGCCTCGGTGGAAGGCGGATCCGTGCTCGGCCTGCTGTGCGCGATCGGCGCCCTGCTGTCCTGGACCATCTATGCGGTCGTCAACCGGCGCTGGCTGGCGCGGCTCGAGGGCATCTCGGGACAGGAATGGAGCCTGCTGGTGGGCGTCATGACCGGCGCCCAGGCGCTGCTGCTGGTGCTGCCCGCCTTGCAAGCGAATGGCGCATCGCATACCACAAGCGAATGGCTGCAATTCCTCGGCGTCGTGACGGCGGTGGCGATCTTCTGCTCCGTCGTCGGCAACGCGCTGTGGAACTTCGCCAGCCGCGCGCTGCCGATGGCGCTGATGGGACAGATGATCGTTTTCGAAACCGTGTTCGCCTCGCTATATGGTTTCCTGTGGGAGGGGCGCTGGCCGAACGGCCTCGAGGCCGCCGCGCTGGCGCTGCTGGTCGCCGGCGTCGTCTCCTGCGCCGCCGCTCACCGGAAGTAAGGGGCCGGCCCGGCGCGCCAGGTGGGCGGTCCAGGCCCCGATGAAGTCGGCGCGCAGGCGCAGGAATTCCCCGATGTCGGCGAACTTCGGGTGCTTCTGGCGTACCAGGTAGGCGGTGACGATCACCTCGCGCCCCGGGACGAAGAAATGGATCTGGCTGATGGTGGCGCTGGTCAGGCCGATCACGTTCTCGGTATAGGCCACGACTTCGATGCCGTCCCGGCTGAGCTGCTCGAATTCGATTGGCTCCTTCCCGGCCGGCAGCAGCTGCCCGACTTTCGCGCGGATCTCCGGATGGGCGGCGAGGTGGGCGGCGACGCGCTCCTTCTTGCGCCGGAACTCGTGGCTGATCGCGTCGATGACGAGCTGCCTGTCCTGCGCATACATGCCCGGCATGCTCTGCTCGATCTTCACGTTGGCGAAATCGTCGGTGCCGGGATAGGCGTAGATCGCCGTCACGCCGGCCTGCACGCTCACTTTCTCGCGGCGGACGGGCGTCAGGGTGTCGTTCGAATGGAAGTCGACCATGCGCCAGGGCTCGCAGCCCTCGCAGCGCCTGCGCAGCTGCACCAGCTGCAGGCCGGCCCCGAGGCTGGGCGGCACCAGCTGCGCGAACAATGTCGGCAGCGGGCGCAGGTCGGCAGGCTGCGCCGGGCCAGGCGCGAAGGCCAGCAGCAGGAGCGCCAGCAGGCGGCGCGAGAACCATCGTGAAGCGGATGCGGGAAGCGGGATCGTCGGCATGAAGTGGCTCGTGGTAACAGGACGAGGGCATCATGCCGGCTTCATGGGCTTGTTAAAAGTGCCATCGCGGATGGCGCATCACGCGCTGCCGGCGGTAGCGCCAGGTGCTCCCGGCAGTCTAGACCTCGATGACGAGGTCCGGGCGGAAGGCTTCCTGTTCGCCCTTGCTGAGGTAACCGAGGGGATTGGCCACCACGCGGCAGGACCAGGGTCTTCCCGCATCCAGGCCGCTGACGACGTAATCGTTGGCGCAGTGCAGGTGCCCATGGATCCAGACGTGGGCTTGCGGGAACAGCGCGTCGAGCGCATTGCAGAATCCCGCGGTGCCGGGTGTGAGGCCGTAGCGCGGGTCGGCACTCTGCAGGCTGGGCGCGAAGTGCGTCACCACCACCGTGCTGCCCTCGAAGGGCGCGGCCAGCGCGCCGCGCAGCCAGTCCTGGCACTCCAGCGACATGGCGCGGATGCCCTCGGCCAGCACCTTCTCGCCGTTTTTCAGGGTGGTGTTCTTCGACAGGTAGTAATTCGCGGCGCGGAAGGCCTTCTCGCGCCGCTGCAGCTGCTTGCTCAGGTCCTGTTCCTGCACGGCCAGCGCGTCGAAGTCGCTCCACAGGGTGGTGCCGATGAAGCGCACCTGCCCGATGACGAGTGTTTCGCGGTCGAGCCATTCGATGCCGAGGCGCGCGCAGGTGGCGCGCAGGCGCGCATAGGCCTCGTCGAATTCGAGGCCGTCGAATTCGTGGTTGCCGGGGATGTACAGCACCCGGGCGCTGCCCGCACCCGGCCGCAGCGGGGAGAAGCGCTCCAGCCCGAAGTCGTCGGTGGTCAGGCGCGATCCGGACTGGTAGGAGCCGATGTCGCCCGCCAGGATGACGACGTCGGTATCGGCGGCGATCGCGGGGACGAAGGCCGGATAGCGTTCGAGGTGCAGGTCGGAGAAAAGCTGGATGCGCATGGTCGCGCAGTATAGCGGCTTTCCGCTCCAGTCCGCGTCGCCCGCGCTAGAACGTGACGCGCACGTAGGGTGCGCTCTGCTTCGCCTCGCCGTGGTAGACCGCTTCGATGTTGTTGCCGTCCGGGTCGAGCACGAAGGCGCCGTAGTAGCCCGGGTGGTAGGCGCGCTCGCCGGGCCGGCCGTTGTCCCTGCCGCCGGCGGCCAGCGCCGCGAAGTAGAAGGCATTCACCATCTTGCGGTCGCGTGCCTGGAAGGCCAGGTGGTGGCGCCCCGTGAGCACCCCTTGCGCCGCCTCGCTGTCGCGGCTGGAGATGAACAGCTCGTCGGCCCAGAAATAATTGTCGCCCGAGCCGCCGAGGGGGATGCCCAGCACCTCGAACACGGCGCTGTAGAACCTCCGGGAAGCAGGCAGGTCGCGCACTACGAGCTGGATGTGGTCGATGAGGCGTCCACGGAAGAGTTCCTGTGTTTCCATGCTGTGCTCCTGAAGAAGACGATCATGAATACCGGCAGATCCCGCCAGTGTAGGGCCTGCGGGCGGCCTTGGCAACGGCATCACTCCTTCGGCGCCACGATGGCGCCCCGATACAATGCATCGGTAATGCGCTCCTGGAAGCGCGCCCCGGAAGAGAAGCGTCCCGGGTGCAGCTCGGGATTGTCGCCGACGCCGCTGCCCACGTAGATCATCCCGTTCTTCGTCTTCGGATCGAACACGAACAGGGCGTTCAGGCCCCAGGACCAGCCCAGGTGGCCGACGCCGCTGAAGCCGCCGCCTTCGACCAGCCGGTCGCCGGAAGCGCGGCCGTCCTTCACGATGCTGGTGTCCGTGAAGTGCTGGTTGCCCAGTCCCCAGGCGTGGTACAGGCCGCGGAAGTTGTCGCTGTCGCCGCTGCCTTTGCCGTTTCCGTCCAGGGTCCATTGACGGGACAGCATCGTGCTCACCGTTTCCGGCTTCAGGATTTGCTTGCCGCGATATTGCCCCTCATTCATCAGCATCAACATGATCTGCGCCAGCTCGCCGGCGGAGATGCGCAGGCTGCCCTGCGGACCGAACAGGGTGCCGTTGCTGCCGACCACGTAGCGGTCCAGGCCTGGCGGCGCAAGGGGCGCCTGCACTGCGAAATCGTCGGACTGCGCGATCCACGGGCCTTTCGGGTCCCAGCGTTCGTCGCCGTCCTTTTCGCGGCGGCGGTAGAGGGTCGCCACATCCCCGATCCTGGCCGGGGCGAAGTCGGCCAGGTAGAAACCGGCCTTCAGCCCCATCGGGTCGAACACCAGGCGCCGCATCAGGCGATCGAAGCGCTCGCCGCCGGCGCGCTCCATGATGGTGGCGATGATGCCGGAGTTGAAGTTGACGTATTCAAAATAGCGTCCCGGCCCATGGTTCGCCGACCACATGGCGCCCTTGCCGTACAGGCGCCCACCCGGCAGCAGCACCTCCTTCAGATCGGTCGCCGGGTCGAACTTGAAGCCGCCTTCGTCGCGCAAGGACGACGTATGCGTCAACAGCATGCGCAGGGTGATCGGCTGGTCCGGGAAATGCGGGTTGCGCAGGCGGTAGCCGAGGTAGTCGCTGACATCAAGGTCCAGTGCCAGCCTGCCCTGCTCCACCAGCTTCATCGTGCCGAGCGTGGTCACGAATTTGGACACCGAGGCGATGCGGAACATCGTGTCGGCGTCCATCGGCTGGGCCGGCGCGGTGGCCGACGCCAGGCGCTTGGCGCCGAACTGGCGGCTGTAGACGATCTCGCCCTTGCGGATCGCCACCACCGCCAGGCCGGGCAGCGGGATGGCGGGATCGTCGACGATGGCCTGCAGCTGGCGTGTCAGCGCCTCGGCCCGTGGCGCAGGCAAGGCGGCGGCTGCCGGGATCGACAGGCAAGCCATTGCCAGCAGTGCTGTCAGCACCTCAGACCTTTTTCTGCTTCGCGATCCAGGCATCCACCAGCTCGCCCAGCACGTCGAGCGGCACCGAGCCGGCGCCCAGTACCAGGTCGTGGAAGCCCGGCAGCGAGAACTTCGCACCCAACTCCTTCTTCGCCTTCTCGCGCAGGTCGATGATGCGCAGCATGCCGATCATGTAGGCATTGGCCTGGCCCGGCCAGGCGACGTAGCGCTCGACCTCCTGGGCGCCGATGCCGTAGTCGATCGCCTGCTGGCGGGTCCAGCCCTTCGAGTGCAGGCCGGTGTCGACCACCAGGCGGCGGGCGCGGAACAGTTCCGAGCCGAGGGCGCCGAGCAGGCCCGGCACGTCGCCTTCGTACCAGCCCTGCTCCACCGCCAGGCGCTCGGTGTACAGCGCCCAGCCCTCGGCATGGGCGCTGCCGCCGCTGAAGATGCGCTGGCTGCGGAATTTCGGGATGCCGGTCAGCTCCTGCTGGATCGCCAGCTGGAAGTGGTGGCCCGGCACGGCTTCATGGTAGGCCAGGCTGCGCATGCGGATCATGTCGAAGCTCGGGCCGCGCAGCGGCACCCAGAAGATGCCGGGACGGGTGCCGTCCGGGGCCGGCAGCGAGTAGTGCGCCGCGGCCGACGGTTCGGTCAGCGGCGGCTCGCGGCGCACTTCGACCGGCGCGCGCGGCTTCAGCTTGAACAGCGAAGCGCTCCTGCGCTCGGCGTCCTTCACCATCTCGCCGTAGCTGGCGATGATGGCCGGACGCGGATCGCCCTCGCCCTTCGGCTGGAAGCGTGCATCCAGCTGCTTCATGCGGGTCTCGATATTGCCCTCGGTGAGGCCAACCGAACGCAGGTGGCGGTCCATCTCGCCTTCGATGCGCGCCACTTCGCGCAAGCCGATCTCGTGGATCTCGTTCGGGGTCAGCTTGGTGCTGGTGAAGTTCTCGACTGCGCGCGCATAGGCCGCGCTGCCGTTCGGCAGGCGCGAGATGCCGGCCACGTCGCCGGTGCGCGGGTGGATTTCAAGCATGAAGTCCTGCACCCGCTTGTAGGACGGGCGGATGCGTTCCTCGACGATGCGGGCCGCGCGCGCCAGCGCGGCACTGCGGATGTCCGGGTTCAGGCCTTCCATCTTCTCGGTGCGCTGGGCCAGCGAGGTGACCAGCACGTTCTCGTTCGCCGCCGGCTTGAGGAAGGTGTCGACCTGGTATTGGGCGCGCTCCAGGATGAAGCGTGGCGGAATCAGGGAACGCGCGGCGGCATCGCGGGCACGCGCCAGCGCTTCGTCCATGCGGGTGCCGATCTGCTCCAGGCGCGCCAGGTAGCTCTCGACGTCGGCCGGGTTGCGCAGCGGATGGGTGGTGGTCATGAAATTGACCAGGCTGACCTGGGTGCCGCTGAACTGCGAGAAGACGAAGTTATGGTCTTCGAAGGGCTCGTTGGCGATCACGTTCTGCAGCGACCAGCGCATCACGGCGCTCGAGACGCGCTGGTTCTCGTCGAGCGGGCCGGCCATCCACTTGTCCAGGCGCGCCAGTCCGGTCCGGGCCAGCGCCTGCATCTTCTGGCGGTGGGCCTTGGTGAGCGGGGTCAGCTCGCGGTCCAGCTTCGCCTGCCCGGCGCCGCTGAAGTACTGGGTCGACGTGGCCAGTTGGGGGCTCATGCGCACCCAGTCCTCGGCGAACTTCTCGGCCCAGGTGTCGAAGGCCTTGTTCGGCTTGGCGGCGGCGGTTTTCGCGGCGGGCGCGGCATGCGCCACGGCCGGCACGGCCACGCAGGCGATCGCGGCGGGAATGAACAGAGCGCCGATGGCGGCGCGCAGGCTGCGCTGGCGGAGGGATGGCATCGTGGTCTCGTTTCCTTGTCGTGTAGTATTCAGTGACGGCGCGTGCGCCGTGCTTGCCGCCGAGGAATCTAACATGGAAATGGCCGAATCAACAATGCACGCGCGCTAGAGAACACGCCGGCCGTATTGACACAATATTTCACCAAGAATAAGCAAATGAAATTTTCTTTCACTGCGGCCGCGCTGCTGTGCGCGTCCATCCTGGGTACGGCGCCGGCCCACGCCCAGCAGTTCAAGGTCCTGCTGTTCACCAAGACCGCCGGCTGGCATCACGATGCCGTGCATGCCGGTGTGAGCGCCGTGCAGGAACTCGGCAAGCTGCACGACTTCGAGGTGTTCTGGACCGCGGACGCCGGCCGCATGATGAAGGATGCCGAGCTGGCCAAATACCAGGCCGTGGTCTTCCTCCTGACCACCGGCGACGTCCTCGATGAGGCCCAGCAGGCTGCCTTCGAACGCTACATCCGCAAGGGCGGCGGTTTCGTGGGCGTGCACAGCGCCTCCGACACGGAATACGGCTGGCCGTGGTACACGAAGATGGTCGGCCACATGTTCCGCGTGCACCCGGCCGTCCAGACCGCGGTGCTGCAGGTCCGCGAGCGCAACTTCCCCGGCATGGAGCGCTTCGCACCGCGCAGCCTGTTCACCGACGAATGGTACGAGTTCGGCCCCGCTACCTCGAAGGATCTCACTTACCTGTTGACGGTCGACGAGTCGACCTACAAGTCGGAAACAGGCAAAACCAAAGGCATGGGCGCGTTCCACCCGATCAGCTGGTACCAGCCCTACGACGGCGGCCGATCCTTCTACACGGCCCTGGGCCACATCGCGGCGACCTACCGCGATCCGGTCTTCCTGCACCACCTGTACGGCGGCATCTACTGGGCGGCGACCGGCCGCAGCTTCAAGGCCGACTGAACTACGCCGGGTCGGCCGTGATCACGAGCACCGCGTCCTTCGCCCAACTCCAGCTGCCCGCCAGGCGCCAGTCGCGTGCGCCGCCCTCGACCACCACCTGCCAATGCGTCGCTTCCAGCGCGGGCGCGTCGGCCTTGAATCGGCCCTGCGCATCCGGCAATGCTTCCAGCACACGGTCGCGCTCGGGCTGGGTCGGGTGCGCCAGGCGGATGTGGAATGGCGCCCGCACCGGTTCTCCGTGGCTGCGCAGGCTGCCCGTGACGCGGCCCGTCGCGGCGTCATACGCCGCCTCGAAGCGCAGACCCAGGCTGCTCGCCACGCGGTCGCGGCGCAGCTCCTGGTTGATGGCCTTGCCCTGCTTGTAATAGTCGCCGACCACCATCGCATCCGGACGGCTCATCGCCAGCCACGTCATGACGGCGCCGCCGACCAGCACCAGTACCGGGCCGATCATCAGGAACCAGGGCCAGCGGTGCCGGTACCAGGGGACGGCCGGGGCCAGATTGGTGTGCATGTTCTTCTCCTTATTTCGGCACGATGAAGGCCGCTTCTTCCGTCACCTGCAGCGCCGCGCCGTCCTGCGAGGCCAGGGTGAAGGCGATCCGGTTCGATCCGGGCCGGCCGTCGCCGCCGGCGATGCGTACCCGCACCGGCAGCGCGCGCGTGGTGGCCGGGCCGATCTCGACCAGGTCTCCGTCCGCCACCCGCGCCGAGGCGATGCCGTCCACCGTGACGCGCAGGCGCTGCGGCTGCTCGGTCGTGTTCATCACCTGCAGCCGGTAGACGTTCTCGATCATCCCGTCCTCCACTTCGCGCCCCATCGCGCCGCGGTCGCGGATCACGTCGAGCTTGAGCGGGTTGCGCAGCGCGAGCGAGGCGAGCATGACGATGCCGAGGAGCGCCAGCACCGCGGTATAGATCAGCACGCGCGGGCGCAGCACGCGGCGCCGCACCTGGGCCGGAGTCAAGCCCGCCGCCAGCGCGTTCTCGGTCGCGTAGCGGATCAGGCCGCGCGGCCGTCCCAGCTTGTCCATCACGCCGTTACAGGCGTCGACGCAGGCGGCGCAGCCGATGCACTCGTACTGCAGGCCCTGGCGGATGTCGATCCCGGTCGGGCACACCTGCACGCACATGCTGCAGTCGATGCAGTCGCCTGCGTTGGCGGCATCCAGGCGCGGATTGCGCGGTTCGCCGCGGACGGCGTCGTAGGTGACGATCAGGGTGTCCTTGTCGAACATCGCGCTCTGGAAGCGCGCGTACGGGCACATGTACTTGCAGACCTGCTCGCGCAGCCAGCCGGCGTTGCCATAGGTGGCGAAGCCGTAGAACAGCACCCAGAAGCTTTCCCACGGGCCCAGCCCGAAGGACGCGACACCATGGGCGAGTTCCCGCACCGGGGTGAAGTAGCCGACGAAAGTAAAGCCGGTCCACAGCGCCACTCCGCCCCAGGCGGCATGCTTGCCGCCCTTGCGCGCGATCTTCTCCAGGGTCCAGGGCTGGCGGTCGAGGCGGATGCGGGCGCTCCTCGCCCCTTCGAACTTGCGCTCGATCCAGAGGAAGATCTCGGTGTAGACCGTCTGCGGGCAGGCGAAACCGCACCACACCCGGCCCGCCACCGCCGTGACCAGGAACAGCCCGTAGGCGCACAGGATCAGCAGCGCGGCAAGGTAGATGAAGTCCTGCGGCCACAGGATCAGCCCGAACAGGTAAAACTTGCGGCTGGCCAGGTCGAACAGGACCGCCTGGCGGCCGTGCATCCCGATCCATGGCAGGCCGTAGAACAGCAGCTGGGTGAGCCAGACGCAGGCCCAGCGCAGCGAGGCGTAGCGGCCCTTGATCTCGCGCGGGTAGATTTCCTCGCGCGCCGCGTACATGCGGATCACGGCCTCCTTTGGCGCATTCATTTTGCCGCCGCCGTCGTGATCGCCGGATTCGACAGGCCCCACACATAGGCCGCCAGCACGTGCACCTTCTCTTCGCCGAGGAACTCGCCGAAGGCCGGCATGGTATTGCTGCGCCCCTTGCGGATGGTCTCCATCACGGTTTCCTGGCTGCCGCCGTACAGCCACACCTTGTCGGCCAGGTTGGGCGCGCCCATGGCCGGGTTGCCCTCGCCCTTGGCGCCATGGCAGGCCACGCAGGCGGCGAACTTCGGCTTGCCGAAAGCGACCTTGATCGGGTCCGCGCTCAAGCCGGACAGGTTGCGCACGTAGGCCGCCACGCTCTCGATATCCTTGTCGGAGCCGAGCGCCGCGCCCATCGGCGGCATGGCGCCGACCCGGCCCGCCATGATGGTCTGCTTGATGACGGAGGGTTCGCCGCCATGCAGCCAGTCGCGGTCCGCCAGGTTCGGGAAGCCCTTGCTGCCGCGTGCGTCGGACCCGTGGCACTGGGCGCAGTAGGTCAGGAACAGGCGCTCGCCGATGGCCTGGGCCTGGGGGTCGGCGGCCACCGCCTTCAGGTCCTGTTTCGCGTATTGGGCGAACAGCGGCCCGAAGTCGGCCCTCGCCTGCTTCAGCTCGGCCTTGTACTCGCCGCTGGAATTCCACCCCAGCTTGCCGGCATAGCTGCCCAGGCCCGGATACAGCAGCAGGTAGGCGAAGCCGAACACGATCGTCAGGTAGAACAGCACGATCCACCAGCGCGGCATCGGCGTATTCAGCTCGGTCAGGTCTTCGTCCCAGACGTGGCCGGTGGTCTGCTCGTGGGTACCGTCGGCGCGCAGCTTGACGCGGTAGGTCGACTGCGTCCACAACAGGACGCCGCAACCGAGGATCGACAGCACCGTGATGATGGCGATGTACCAGTGCCAGAACTCGTTGAAGAAATCAGCCATGGCCGCTCTCCCCTGCCTCGTCGGCGAACGGCAGCAGCGCCGCCTTGTCGAAGTCGCTGCTCCGGCGCAGCACGTAGGTCCAGCCCACGATGCCCAGGAAGGTCACGAAGCTGATGACCGTCATGACGCTGCTGGCGTCGTCAAAGATCTGTTGAAGTGCCATGTTTAATTCCTCGTCTTGATCTGGGTGCCCAGGCCCTGCAGGTAGGCGACCAGCGCGTCCTGCTCGGTCTTGCCGGCGACCTCGCCAGGCGCGGCCTGGATCTCGGCCTCGGTGTAGGGCACGCCGATGCGGCGCATCGCGCGCATCTTCGGGATGATCTCGGCCGGGTCCAGCTTCGCCTTGGCCAGCCATGGATAGCCCGGCATGTTCGATTCCGGCACCAGGTCGCGCGGGTTGTCGAGGTGGGTGCGGTGCCATTCGTCGCTGTAGCGGCCGCCGACGCGGGCCAGGTCCGGGCCGGTGCGCTTGGAGCCCCACTGGAACGGATGGTCGTAGACGAATTCGCCCGCCACGGAATAATGGCCATAGCGTTCGGTCTCGGCGCGGAAGGGGCGGATCATCTGCGAGTGGCAGTTGTAGCAGCCCTCGCGGATATAGACGTCGCGGCCCGCCAGGCGCAGCGGTGAATAAGGTTTCAGGCCCGCCACCGGCTCGGTGGTGGACTTCTGGAAGAACAGCGGCACGATCTCGACCAGGCCGCCGAAGGAAATCACGAGCAGCACCAGGCCAATCAGGAGCCAGGGGTTCTTCTCGATCCATTCATGCGTGAATTTCATTGTTGTACTCCGGAGTTCAGGCGTGCGCCGCTTCGGGCTGCGCGTGGTTCAGGTGCGGCTTGCTGGGGCCGGTCGGGATCTTCGCGTCCACGTTCTGCGTGCCGCTCAGCGTCTTCCAGGTATTGAAGGCCATCAGCACCATGCCCGACAGGTAGAGGAAGCCGCCGCTGAAGCGGATCACGTAGTAGGGGTAGGTCGCCTTGACGCTCTCGGCGAAGGTATAGGTCAGGGTGCCGTCCGGGTTCACCGCGCGCCACATCAGGCCCTGCATCACGCCGGCGATCCACATCGAGGCGATGTAGAGCACGATGCCGATGGTCGCGACCCAAAAATGGGCATCGACCAATTGCATGCTCCACATCTGCTTCTTCCCTGCCAGGCGTGGAATCAAGTAGTAGATCGAGCCCATGGTGATGAAGCCGACCCAGCCCAGGGCGCCGGCGTGGACGTGGGCAACGGTCCAGTCGGTGTAGTGCGACAGCGAGTTGATGGTCTTGATCGACATCATCGGGCCCTCGAAGGTGGCCATGCCGTAGAAGGACAGCGAGACGATCAGGAACTTCAGGATCGGATCGGAGCGCAGCTTGTGCCAGGCGCCAGACAGGGTCATGATCCCGTTGATCATCCCGCCCCAGGACGGCGCCAGCAGGATCAGCGAGAACACCATGCCGATCGACTGGGTCCAGTCGGGCAGCGCGGTGTAGTGCAGGTGGTGCGGGCCGGCCCACATGTAGGTGAAGATCAGGGCCCAGAAGTGGACGATCGACAGGCGGTAGGAGTACACCGGGCGCTCGGCCTGCTTCGGGATGAAGTAGTACACCATCCCGAGGTAGCCCGCGGTCAGGATGAAACCCACCGCGTTATGGCCGTACCACCACTGGATCATCGCGTCCTGCACCCCGGCGTAGACCGAGTAGGACTTCATGGCGGATACCGGCACCACCGCGCCATTGACCACGTGGAGGACGGCGACCGCCAGGATGTAGCCGCCGAAGAACCAGTTGGCGACGTAGATGTGCGGGACGCGGCGCTTGACGATGGTGCCGAAGAAGACCACCGCGTAGGCCACCCAGACGATGGTGATCAGGATCGCGATCGGCCATTCGAGCTCGGCGTACTCCTTGCCGCGGGTGAAGCCCATCGGCAGCGAGATCGCGGCCGACACCAGCACCGCCTGCCAGCCCCAGAAGGTGAAGGCGGCCAGCCGGTCGCTGAACAGCCGCACCTGGCAGGTACGCTGGACCACGTAGTAGGAGGTGGCGAACAGGCCGCAGATGCCGAAGGCGAAGATGACGGCATTGGTGTGCAGCGGACGCAGGCGTCCGTAGCTCAGCCAGGCGATGTCGAAGTTCAGCGCGGGCCAGGCCAGCTGGGCCGCGATGAAGACGCCGGCAGCCATGCCGATCACGCCCCACACGACGGTCGCGATGGCAAACTGGCGCACGATCTTGTAGTTATAGTTTATGCTGCTGTCCAAGATGCTCTCCTGAAAATACCTTGATGGATGACAATCAGGAGTGTCGTTTTTCGAACTGCAAAAATCCTTGATGTGAATCAAATTGTTCAGCATCAGATGAGTTATGGAGCTGAACACCAACAGGGAAAGACGCTATGCCGCCTCTATCGACATCGGTATCGGAAGAATTGAACCAGCGCCTGCACCAGGCGCGTGAGGATTTACTGGAGACGGTGCGCTCGCGCACCGATTCGCCGGACGACGAAGCACCCGCCATCGGCCCTCTCTCCAGTCAGGGCCAGAGCGACGACGCGCCGCAATCGGAAATGATGAGCCACAACGAGCAGCACCTGGCCGACCACGAATCGGCGCTGCTGCACGAGATCGACGTCGCCATCGGCAAGCTCGAATCCGGCGGCGCCGGCATCTGCGAATCCTGCGGGCGCGACATCCCGGAAGACCGCCTGCTGGCCACGCCGACGGTGCGGCTGTGCATTCAGTGCCAGGAGCAGCTCGAGAAGGATCAGCGTACGGGGCGTGGGCCGTCGATGTAGGTCGGTGTTCACCTTGAACTGCCCGGATGTCCTTACCATCGATAACGGATGATCCGTCATCCCGGCGTAGGCCGGGATCCAATTTTCCCTGTTCACCGACTACGTTTGCGCTTGTGATACGCAGCGAACTTGGGTCCCGGCCTGCGCCGGGACGACGTTTACACGAAAATGGTGGACTCAATCACCTAGCCTGATCATCATCCATCAATATGCGCATCCCCGGCCCTTCGAGATCCTCGAACTGCCCGCTGTCCGCCGCCCCGAAGAACACCCACAAGGCCAGCGCCACCAGGATCACGCTGAGCGGCACCAGCAAATACAAGGCGTCCATCCTTACTCCTTGCGCAGGCGCAGCGCGTTGAGCACCACGACTGCCGAACTGGCGGCCATGCCGATCCCGGACAGCCAGGGGTTGAGCAGGCCGGTCGCCGCGGCCGGGATCGCGACCAGGTTGTAGACCGAGGCCCAGACCAGGTTCTGGCGGATGACGGCCGTGGTGCGGCGCGCGGTGTCGGCCGCGTCGGCCAGCGGAGCCAGGCTGTCGCCCAGCAGCACGCCGTCTGCATGGACATGTGCCAGCTCGGTCCCGCGTCCCATCGCGAAGGACACGTCGGCGCCGCGCAGCACGGCGGCATCATTGCTGCCGTCGCCTACCATCGCCACCACCGCCCCGTCCTGCTGCAGCTCGCGCACGAAGGCCAGCTTCTCGGCCGGCAGCCGGCCGCCGAAGGCGCCGGCGATGCCGAGCCGGCGCGCCACCGCGGTAGCCGCGGCCTGATCGTCGCCGCTGAGCAGGATCACGGTCTTGCCGGCTTGCTGGAAGCGGCGCACCACATCCGGCGCTTCCTCGCGCAGGCTGTCGGCGAGGTCGAAGCGCGCCAGCCACTGGCCCTCGCAGGCCAGCCAGGCGCTGCTGGTGCCGGTCGGCAGCGCGGAACGCGCCACGCCGCCGGCCAGTCCCTGCACGAATTCGGCGGTGCCGATGCGGTAGACCATGCCGTCGATGATGCCTTCGAAGCCGCGTCCGATCTCGGCGCGCAGCTGGCGCGCGGCCAGGCCGTGCGCGGGCATCGCCGCGCGGATCGCGATGCCGATCGGATGCGAATTCTCGGCCTGCAGCGCGGAGCCGATACGCAGGCACAGGTCGCTGTCCAGCGCGCCGACCGGCAGCACCTGGCGCAGCACCGGGCGGCCCACGGTCAGGGTGCCGGTCTTGTCGAACACGACATGGGTGGCGCGCTCCAGGGTCTCCAGGGTGTGCGGGGCGATCGCCAGCACACCGCGGCGCAGCAGGCGGTCGGTGGCCGCCGCCAGCGCGGTCGGGGTGGCGAGCGACAAGGCGCAGGGGCAGGACACCACCAGCACCGCGACCGCGGCATGCCAGGCGCGCGCGGGGTCGACCGTGCTCCAGATGAAGTAGACCACGACGGTGAGCGCCAGCAGCCCGAGCACGAACCAGGCGGCGACCCGGTCGGCCCACAGGGCGATCGCCGGCTTGCCCTGCCCGGCCCGCTCGACCAGGCGCACCAGCATCGCCAGGGTGCTGTCGCCTGCGGCCGCGCTGACACGCACGACGATCGCCTGGCCGGCGTTGACCGCGCCGCCCGGCAGGACATCGCCCGGGCCGACTCGGCGCGGCCGGCTTTCGCCGGTCAGCAGGGAGAAATCGAGCTCGCTGCTGCCCTCGACGATGACGCCGTCGGCCGGCACCGCCCGTCCCGGCGGCACCAATACCAGCTCGCCGACCGCCAGGCTTGAGGCCGGCACCAGCTCGGTGTCGCGCGCATCCGGGTCGCCGCGCAGCCGCAGCGCCGACGCCGGCACCCCGCCGCGCAGCGTGTCGAGGGCCTCGGTGGCGCGGCGGCGCGCCCCCAGCTCCAGGTAGCGGCTGCCCAGCAGCAGGAAGACGAACATCGTGATCGAGTCGAAGTAGACCTCGCCCTTGCCGGACGCCAGCGCGGCGCAACTGCCGGCGAAGGCGGCCGCGATGCCCAGCGCCACCGGCACGTCCATGCCCGGCAGGCCGCGCCTCAGGTCGCGCCAGGCACCGGCGAAGAAGGGCAACGCCGAGTAGAACACGGCCGGCAAAGTCAGTGCGAACGAGGCCCAGGCCATCAGGGCCGCCATGCCGGCGTCCATGGTCCCGTCGTCCGCCAGGTAGACCGGCACCGCGTACATCATCACCTGCATCATCGACAGGCCGGCCACGAACAGCTGGCGGAACAGGATGCGGCGCGCCCGCTCGAGCCCCTGGGCATGGCGCTGCGCGTCGTAGGGTACGGCGGCGTAGCCGATCGCGCGCAGGGCGCCCACGATGGCGCTCGGCCGGCACAGCTCCGGATCCCAGCGCACGAACACACGCCCTTGGGCGACGTTCAGCGCCACTTCCCGCACCCCGGCCAGCTGGCCCAGGCGGCGCTCGACCAGCCAGACGCAGGCGCCGCAGCGCACGCCCTCGATCGAGAAACTGCCCTCGCCAATCATGCCCACCTGGTCGATCAGCGCCAGCTCGGGATCGTCCGCGCCGCCGGCGGCGGATGCCGCATATTCGGTGCGGCTGCTGTAGTAATCGGCGAAGCCGCCGGCGACGATCGCCTCGGCCGCGGCGGCGCAGCCGGGGCAGCACATGCTGCGCGACGCGCCGTCGACCTGGGCATTCCAGCGGCTGCCCGCCGGGACCGGCGAGCCGCAGTGGAAGCAGCCGGCGTCGACCTTCGTGGCGGCGGCCGGCGGCATGACGTCAGCCAGCACCGCGCTCATGCTTCGGCTCCCGGTGCGAGACACAGGACATCGACCCAACTCGCGGGCAAGCCGCCGGCGGCACGCCACAGTCCGAGCAGGCCGAAGCCGAGGATCAGCAGGCCGCAGGCGACGCGCACCTGGCGCAGTCCGAACAGGCTGCGCAGCCGGACCCCGGCCAGGCCGATCGCCGCCAGCATCGGCAAGGTGCCGAGGCCGAAGGCCAGCATCACAATGGCGCCGCCGAGCGCGGAACCGCTCAGCATCGCCGTCACCAGCACGCTGTACACCATCCCGCAGGGCAGCCAGCCCCACAGCAGGCCGGCGGCGAACATGCGGCCCGGGGTAGCGGCCGGGCCGACCCGGCGCAGCAGCGGAGCGATGCGCCGCCACAGGGCCTGCCCGCTTCTCTCCAGTAGGGCCAGGCCGTGCCAGGCATCCATCAGGTAGAGTCCCAGCGCCACCAGCATCAGGTTGGCGATCACGTAGGCGCCGGCCTGCAGCACCGGCAGTCCGGCCAGGCTGGCCGCGCCGCCGGCCACGCCTCCGGCGAGGGCGCCGGCGGCGGCATAGCTGGCGATCCGTCCCGCGTTGTAGCTGGCGACATGGACGGCGTCCGGCGCTGTTACGGTACGCACCGGGACCGGAAAGGCCGGCCGCGGCGGCGCCGACAGTGCGCCGACGATGCCGCCGCACATGCCGGCGCAGTGGACGCTGCCGGCCAGGCCGACCAGGAACGCCGGCAGGAGGTTGATGCCGTTCAGGGAAAGGTTCATACGGTCTGCGAATGGCGCGGCCGGTCGTGGGCGGCAGTCAGGTAGCGGTCGAACACCATGCACAGGTTGCGGATCAGCAGGCGCCCCTTCATGGTGACGGTCAGCCATTCGGGGCCGACCGTCACCAGGCCGTCCTCTTCCATCTGGCGCAGGCGCGCCAGTTCCGGCGCGAAGTAGTCGTGGAAGACGATCGGGAAGGCCTGTTCCAGCGCCGCGATCGAGACTTCGAACTGACACATCAGCTTCTGGATCAGGCTGCGGCGCAGCGCGTCGTCCATGCCGAGGCGGATGCCGCGCGCCACCGGCAGCTCGTTCTGGTCGAGCAGGTCGTAGTATTCCGCGAGGGTCTTGACGTTCTGGCTGTAGGTCGCCCCCACCGCGCCGATGGCCGACACCCCGCAGGCCACCAGGTCGGTGTCGGCATGGGTCGAATAGCCCTGGAAGTTGCGGTGCAGGCGGCCCTGGCGCTGGGCCACGGCAAGGTCGTCGTCCGGCTTGGCGAAATGGTCCATGCCGATGTAGACGTAGCCGGCTTCGCCCAGGCGCTCGATGCACAGCTGGAGCATCTGCAGCTTGACGTCGCTGGACGGCATGTCGGCTTCCACGATGCGGCGCTGCGGCTTGAACAGCTGCGGCATGTGGGCGTAGTGGTAAACGGCGATGCGGTCCGGGTTGGCGGCGACCACCTTGTCGAGGGTCTGGCGCATCGTGTCCAGGGTCTGTTTCGGCAGGCCGTAGATCAGGTCGATGCTCACCGAACGGAAGCCGGCGGCGCGCGCCGCGTCGATCACGGCGCGGGTTTCTTGCTCGGGCTGGACCCGGTTGACGGCGCGCTGTACCTCGGGATCGAAGTCCTGCACCCCGAGGCTGATGCGGTTGAAGCCCTGGCGCCGCAGGCTGTGCACGCGCTCGCTGGACACCGTGCGCGGATCGACCTCGATCGAGTACTCCCCCGCGTCGTCCGGCGCGAAGCGGAAGCTGCGGCGCAGGTGGGCCATCAGCTCGTCCATCTGGGCGTCCGACAGATAGGTCGGGGTGCCGCCGCCGAAGTGCAGCTGGGCGACCTCGTTGATGCCGGCGAACAGGGCGGCCTGCATGGCGATCTCGCGCTTCAGGTAAGACAGGTAGGTGGCGGCCTTCTCGCGCTTTTTGGTGACGATCTTGTTGCAGGCGCAGTAGTAGCAGACCGTGTCGCAGAACGGGATGTGCAGGTAGAGCGAGAGCGGACGCGCGCCGCCGCGGGTGCGCAGGCCGGCTACGGCGTGCAGGTAGTCGCGGTAGCCGAATTCCGCGCCGAAGCGGTCGGCGGTCGGGTAGGAGGTGTAGCGCGGGCCGTTCTTGCCGAGCCGCTTGAGCAGGCCGGCGTCGAAGTCGACGCTGGGATGGATGGCAATGGGTTGCACGGGCTGGCCCATGGCCGGAAAAGCTGTTGCTTGCATCAATCAACTCCTGCTGCTGCCGGTTTGCGGAAATGCAAACCGGCTCGAATAACAAGCAGTTTATTGATCAGTGTCTTGGAAATCCTTGACTTGCATCAAATATGGCAGAGTCTGTCATCTCCCGTCGAGCTTGAACACCGACAGCGCCTGCACCAGCTGGCTGGCCTCGTCGGCCACGCTGGCCGAGGCATTCGCCGATTCCTCGACCAGGGTGGCGTTCTCGCGCGTGATCTGGTCGAGCTGGGCCATGGCCGCATTGACCTGGGCGATGCCCTCGCCCTGTTCGCGGCTGGCGCCAGTGATGCCGTTCATGATGGCGGCTGCCTCGCGTACCGAGGTCACCACCTCGCGCATGGTCTGGCCGGCGTCGCCCACCAGCGCATTGCCGTCGCCGACGTGCTGCACAGAAGCTTCGATCAGGGCCTTGATCTCCTTGGCCGCCGCGGCCGAGCGCTGCGCCAGGCTGCGCACCTCGCCCGCCACCACGGCGAAGCCGCGGCCCTGCTCGCCGGCCCGGGCCGCCTCCACCGCCGCATTCAGCGCCAGGATATTGGTCTGGAAGGCGATGCCGTCGATCAGGCCGATGATGTCGACGATGCGGGTGGCCGAGCTGCTGATGTGGCCCATGGTGTCGCCCACCCGACCGACCGCATCTCCGCCGCGTCCGGCGACCTTCGAGGCCGCCACCACCAGGCCATCGGCGCGCACCGCGCTGTCGGTGTTGTGGCCGGCCGCCGCGGCGATCTGTGCCAGGCTGCTCGCGGTCTGCTCGAGGCTGGCCGCCTGGGCTTCGGTGCGGCTGGCCAGGTCGCCGTTGCCGGCGGCGATCTCGCGGGTGGCGTGTTCGATCGAGGCCACGTTGCGGCGCACGTCGCCGACGATGGCCTTCAGGTTGACGTTGAGCTGGCGCAGGGCCAGCTGCAGGCGGCCGATCTCGTCGTCGCGCCCTGGCGTGCAGGGATGGGACAGGTCGCCGCCGGCCAGCGCATAGACGGCGGCGGTGGCCTCGCGCAGCGGGCGGGCGATGCTGCGCTGCAGTTCGGCCCAGGCCGCCAAGGTCGCCAGCACGCCGGCGCCGGCCAGCAGCTTCCAGGCCAAGCCGTCGGCAGCCATGCCGAGGCCCGCCATCAGCAGCGACTGGCTGCCCATCATGATGCCGAGGCGGCGCGACAGCGGCAGGCTGCGCAGCGCATCCAGGCGCGCACGCCAGCCGAGGTGGACCGGGACGCCGCGGCGGATCGCCAGTCCCCTGGCTTCGCCGGCCCGGAACTTGCGGTACAGCTCGCTGGCTGCCGCCACCTGTGCGCGGCTCGGCGCGGTGCGCACCGACATGTAGCCGGTCACGCGGCCGGCTTCCTTGACCGGCACCACGTTCGCGACCACCCAGTAGAAATCGCCGTTCTTGCGGCGGTTCTTGACCAGGCCGGTCCAGGGCTCGCCGGCCTGCAGCGTCGCCCACAGGTCGGCGAAGGCTTCCGGCGGCATGTCCGGATGGCGCACGATGTTGTGCGCCTTGCCGAGCAATTCGTCCTCGCTGAAGCCGCTGACTTCGATGAAGCTCGGGTTGACGTAAATGATGCGGCCCTTGGTGTCGGTCTTCGAAACGATCGACTGGCCTTCCTTCAACAGGTATTCGATGCCGGTCACCGGCTGGTTGCTACGCACGACGCTCTCCTAGTTGCCTACGGGCAAAATTTCAGCGCACGATTCTAGCAAGCGATCTTTTAAAATTTTTGACTTGGATCAAATTTGGCGGAGAAGGTCCTTGATCGTCGCCAAATGTTGTCATGGTGTAAGCTTCTGGTATGGACAACATCACCCATTCGCTTGTCGGTCTGGCAATCGGAGAGCTGGTCGAGCGCGCCCTGCCCGCTCCGGTCGACCCGGCACGGGGCCGTACCCGCCGCCGCGCCCTGCTGCTCACCGGCATGCTGGCCAGTAATTTCCCCGATCTGGACCTGGTGCTGACGCCGCTGCTGCCGGCACCGCTGGGCTACCTGATCCACCATCGCGGCCATACCCACACCCTGCTCTACGCGCTGCCGCAGGTGGCCCTGCTGCTGGCCCTGACCTGGCTGCTGTGGCCGGGTGCGCGCAGGCTGCTGCGCGAGGACCCGGGCGCGCGCCGGGCCGTGCTTGGCACCGCCCTGCTCGGCATGGTCCTGCACCTGGCCTTCGACGCCCTGAACGTGTATGGCGTCCACCCCTTCCACCCCTTCGATGCGCGCTGGCTGTACGGCGACCTGGTGTTCATCATCGAGCCGCTGTTCTGGACCGTCCTCGGTGTCGCACTGGCCCTGGGCCTGCCGGCACGGCGCGCCGCCTGGCGCAGGACGGGACTGGTCCTGTTCGCGGCCATGCCGCTCATGTTCACCTGGCTCGGCTACCTCCAGTGGGGCTCGCTGGCCGGACTGGCCGTGGCGGCGCTGGCCGTCGGCGCGGCGAACCGGAAGCTGGGTGCGCGCGCCGGTCTGGTTGCCGCCCTGCTCGCCTGCGCCGGCTTCGTCGGCATCCAGGCCGCGGCCGGCCAGTTGGCGCGCGGCGAGATCCGCGCTGCGCTGGAGCGGGCCGCCCCTGGCAGCCGTCCCCTCGACATCGCCCTGTCCTCCTTCCCGGCCAATCCCTTGTGCTGGTCATTCGCCACTGTTGCCGAAGGGCCGGCGGCCGGCAGCTATGGCGTGCGCGTGGGCGTGCTCAGCCTGGCACCCGGCATCACGCCGGTATCGAGCTGCCCGGCGCGCTTCGGCGGCGTGCCCGGCAGCACGGCAAGGGTGCTGGCATGGAAGCACAGCGAGACCGGCAGCCTGGCCGGGTTCCGCGCGCTGCAACGGGCCAACTGCCACTTCGACGCCTGGCTGCGCTTCGCCCGCGTACCCTCGCTGGCAGGCGGGTCGGCCACCGACATCCGCTTCGGTCCGCCGGACCAGCCCAATTTCTCGACCCTGCCTTATGCGGCCCGCACGGCCGATCCCTGCCCGGCGCCGCTGGCCACCTGGGGCTACCCGCGCGCCGACCTGCTCGGCTGGAAGGACAGGCCGGCGCACTAGCCTGCGCGGGACGGCGGCGCGCGCCTTGCACGCCGGCCCGGCGCCCTGGCCTGCGCCCGTCCCTGCCGCCTGGCATGATCGATGACGCGTTCGAAGAATGCCACCAGCGCGGGCGCATGGCCGTCGAAGCAGAACTGCTCGCGCAGCTGCCAGACGCGTTCGCGCAAGGCCGCCATGCGCACGCCGTCGTATAACTGGCGCGCGAGGCCGTCGATGCTGTCGAAAAAGACCCCGATGCCGAGGCGGCGCGCCAGCGCCTGCGCCGCGACGATGGCACCGGCATTCTCGCGCTGGATCATCGGCAGCCCGGCCGCCGCCAGCGTCGCCATCCGCGCCGGGATGTTCAGGTCGTCCCAGCCGGCACGCCGGATCTCGCCCCCGTTCGCGCTTGTAAACACGTGCAGCCAGCCGGCGTCGTACTGCGAAAACTCGCGCACCCAGCCGTCCTGGTCGACGTTCGGATGCAGGTGCAGGTGCTCGGGCGCCAGCGCGCCGGCCCTGGCGATCCATTCACGCCACTGGCCCTGGGTGAAATCGCCGTAGAAATGCAGGTGGATGCCGTGGCGCGCCAATTCGGCGACGGTGGGCGGATGCAGGCCGATCGGCCGTCCCGGCACCACGGTGTGCAGCTGTCCGGTCGCGGCCGACAGCAGGGGCGAGCGCTCCTGCGTGAACCAGGCGCGGCGCGGCAGGTCGCCGTCGAGCACGTGGTCCGGGCGCCCTGCCGGCAAATGGGGGATGGCCGTCGCAAACCAGTCGCGCATCTCGGGGCTGCTGTAGATGCAGCCGTCCGCCAGCCGCACCAGGTCGGCCAGCAGCGGCCAGGTGCCCTTTTCGATACAGATGAAGGGGCCTTCCTTGAAATGCCAGACGAAGGGAAGGTCCGGGGTGTGCATCAGCACCTCATGGACGAAGGGCACCGCCTGCCAGTTGAGCTGGGCGTACACCAGGTCGGGCTCGATGCGCGCCAGTGCCTCGCGCCAGCCCTGGCGCGGCAGCTCCTCGACCTGCCCGAAGGGCAGCGGCCCGACCGTGTTGAACCAGGCCGGCGCCGGCGTCCACAAGCCGTACAGCCGGTGCCCCAGCGCTTCCAGCGCCAGCACGCGGTCGGCGTTGTAGGCGAGCTCGCCGGCCAGCACGATCTTGAGGCCTTGGCGGGCTGCCGGCGCCGCGGCGGCAGGCGCCCCGGCGTACAGGCGCTCCTCGTCGATCAGGTTGCCGGTGCTGGTGTGGAAGCGCAGTGGCCCCGCCACCCGGTAACAGGAGCGGAAGGGATTGATGCCGCCGAGCGGTTCGCGCATGCGCTTGTGGCGCTGGGCCGGATGGTCGACCCACTCGCAGCTGAGCGCACCGGACGCCACGAAGCTGCCCTCCGCGCGCAGGGCGTTCCAGAACAGGCGGTCGAGGTCGTCGCTCTCGAGCTCGGCGCGCTCGCGCCAGCGCAGTCCGGTGCGCCGGTGCAGGCACTGGACCAGCTGCAGGCATTCGCCCGGGATGATGCCGCCGGCGCTGCGATTGTAATGGTGGCGCACGCCGGCATAGGCCAGCATGGCGCCGGGTTCGCGCTCGAGGCAGGCCGCCAGTTGCGCCAGGTGGGCCTGGTACCAGACGTCGTCGCTCGGCAGGTAGGCGATCAGTGCGCCGCGCGCGGCATCGAGGCCGGCGTTGATGGCCCGGCCCAGCCCGCCGTTGCCGTCGAAGCGCAGATAGCGCACCCGGGCGTCGGCCAGCCAGGGCGCCAGCGCGACGGCGGTGTCGTCGCGCGAGCCGTCGTCGACGACGACCAGCTCCCAGTCGCGCCGGCTTTGCGCCCACAGGCTGTCGAGCGCACGCCCGATGAAGGCGGACTGCTCGAAGGTGGGCATGACGATGCTCACCCGGGGCGCGTCCGGGGACATATCGGTTTCTGAAAACGCGCTGGCCATGACGGTGGCTGGTGGTGGAGGACCATGCCAACTTAGAAGGGGACGCCCGGCCGCGTTTGCGGCAGCTCAGGGGTGAGCAAGGCACCCCTCGTCACCGCAGGTGTCGCCACGCGCGGGCCGCCAGGGCTATACTCGCGGCATGGATTCCGACCTGCCCCTCCCCGACACCGCCTGCTACTGCTCCTCGCTGCGCCAGGCTTCGCGCTACGTCACCTCGTTCTACGACCAGATGTTGTCCGGCTCCGGCCTGCGCGTGACGCAGTTCGCGATCCTCGCCAGGCTCAGGCCGCGCGCGGCCACCGTGACCCAGCTGGCGCAGAACATGGTGATGGACCGCACCACACTGGCGCGCAACCTGCAGCCGCTGGTGCGCGAGCAGCTGGTGCAGGTCCGTCCCAGCGAGCAGGACCGCCGCGAACGGGTCATCGAACTGACCGACGCCGGGCGCGACAAGGTCGAGGCCATCCTGCCGGCCTGGCGCCGCGCCCAGGCCCGCTTCGACCAGCAGTTCGGCGCGGATCGCGGCGCCCAGCTGCTCGGGATGATGCGGGCGGTGGTCGGCAGCGGCCTGCACGCGTCGGGCGAGGCCGGCTAGCGGCGTGGCTGGCGCCGCCTTCTTTTGATTTTCAGTAACATTGTCGCTTTTACCTGGGCGGATGAACCCACCTGAACCCATGCCTGCCTTCCTGTCGAACGGCGGCGCCACCGGCGCCCGCATCCGCGCCCACGACTGGAGCGCGCACCCGCTCGGACCGGTCGCGACCTGGCCGGCGCCGCTGCGCACGACCCTCGGCATCGTGCTGGGCTCGTCCTTCCCCCAGTTCCTGGCCTGGGGCCCGGACTTCACGCTGTTTTACAACGATGCCTACCTGCCCTTGCTGGGCGACAAGGAGGCCAGGGCGCTCGGCCGGCCGCTGGCGGAGGTATGGGCCGAGGCCTGGGAGTCGGTCGGCAGCTATGTGCAGCGCGCGTACGACGGCGAATCCTTCATGTTCGAGAATTACGCCGTCATGGCGGAACGCCATGGCAGGCGCGAGCAGGCCTGGTTCACGTTCTCGTACAGCCCGGTGCGCGACGAGGCCGGCGCGGTGTGCGGCGTGCTGGGCACCGTCATCGAAGTGAGCGACAAGGTGCGCGCGCTGGCGCGCCACAAGGAGGCGGAAGAACACCTCGCCCTCTCGCTCGAAGCCTCCGGCAACATCGGCACCTGGTCCTATGACCTCGACACCGCCGCCACCTTCGTGGACGAACGCTTCGCACGCCTGTTCCAGGTCGATGCCGCGCTGGCGCGCGAGGGCACGGAACTGGTGCGCTTCACCGACATGATCCACCCCGACGACCGCCCCGCCGTGCTGGCGGCGATCGACCACGCGATCATCACGGATTCGCGCTACGACGTCGAATACCGCATCCCGCAGCGTTCCGGCGTCGACGTCTGGGTCAACGCGCGCGGCAAGGTATTCGCCAATCCCGAGACCGGGGGCCGCCGCTTTGCCGGCGTCGCGGTGGACATCACCGAGCGCAAACACGCCGAGGAGGCACGCATCGCGAGCGAACGCGAGGCGGTGGCGGCCTCGCTGCGCGCCGACGAAAGCGCGCGCCGGCTCGACGTGCTGCTCGACGCCGCCCCGGTGGGCATCATCTACGTCGACCCGGCCGGCTGCCTGCTGAAGGCGAATGCCGCCAACCGCCAGATCTGGGGCAGCTACCCGCAGTCGGAAAGCATGGACGAATACGCGGAATGGAAAGGCTGGTGGCCGGCCGGGTCGCCGCGCGCCGGACAGCGCCTGCAGGTGCATGAATGGCCGATCTCGCGCGTGCTGCGGGGCGAGGACCAGGCCGCCGGCGTGGTCGAGATCGAACCCTTCGGCGAGCCCGGTCTGCGCCGCACGATCCTGGTACGCGCAGCCGCCATCCGCGACCGCGACGGCGTCTTGCTGGGGGCGGTCGCGGCCAACATGGACATCAGCGCCCAGGTCGAGGCGGAGCGGGCGATGGTGGAAAGCGAGGCCAAGTTCCGCGTGATCGCCGACGCCATTCCGCAACTCGCGTGGTCGGCCGGCGCGGGCGGCACCAACGACTACCTGAACGCACGCTGGCTCGAATTCACTGGCCTGCCGGCCGAGCGGATCGCCGGCAACGCCTGGGTCGACATCATCCATCCGGACGACCTCCCGGCCCTGCTCGCCGCCTGGCGCAACAGCATGGCCACCGACGAGCCCTTCGAAGTCGAGCACCGCCTGGTCCACCATTCCGGCGACTGGCGCTGGATGCTGAACCGCGCCCTGCCCCTGCGCGACGCGGCCGGCAAGGCCACGCGCTGGATGGGCACCCTGACCGACATCCACGACAAGAAGGCCGGCGAAGAGGAGCTGCGCGCGCAGGCGCGCCGCAAGGACGAGTTCCTGGCGATGCTGGCGCATGAACTGCGCAATCCGCTGGCGCCGATCAGCAATGCCGCCCAGCTGCTGTCGATGGCCGCGCTCGACCCGCAGCGGGTGCGCCAGTCGAGCGAAGTGATCATCCGCCAGGTGCGGCATATGACCTCGCTGGTGGACGACCTGCTCGACGTCTCGCGCGTGACGCGCGGCCTGGTGGAGCTGGAACGCGAGCGGGTCGACATCAAGTCGGTGCTCGCCAGCGCGGTCGAGCAGGCGCGCCCGCTGATCGAGGCGCGCGGCCATGCGCTCGACCAGCACCTGGCGCCGGGGCGCTGCTGGGTGCACGGCGACCGCATCCGGCTGGTGCAGGTGGTCGTGAACCTGCTCAACAACGCCGCCAAGTACACCGCCCAGGGCGGACGCATCGCGCTGTCGGTCGAGACCGGGGACGCCGGCGTGACGATCACGGTGCGCGACAACGGCATCGGCATCGACCGCGCCATGCTGCCGCACGTGTTCGGGCTGTTCACCCAGGCCGAGCGCACGCCCGACCGCTCCCAGGGCGGCCTCGGGCTCGGACTGGCACTGGTGCACAGCCTGGTCCAGCTGCATGGGGGCCGGGTCGCGGCCCACAGCGAGGGGCTGGGCAAGGGCAGCAGCTTCACGGTCACGCTGCCTGTCGTGGATGGCGCCGCGGGCACGGCCACCGACGAAGCAAGCGCCGCGGCGCCGGCGGCCGCACTGGCCGGGCGGCGCATCCTGGTGGTGGACGACAACGTCGACGCCGCGCTGTCGCTGGCGGACGTCCTGCGCTCGCTCGGGCACACGGTCGCCACGGCCCACGATGCGCACGACGCCCTGGCGCAGGCCCGGCACGCGTGGCCGGACGTGTTCATCCTCGACATCGGCTTGCCCGACATCGACGGCTATGCCCTGGCGCGCCGCCTGCGCGACGACGCGCGCGGGCGTCCGGCGGTCCTGATCGCCCTCACCGGCTACGGCCAGGCGCACGACCGGGTGCTGGCCAAGACGGCGGGCTTCGACCAGCATTTCGTCAAGCCGGTGGACCTGGCGAAGCTGGCGGAGATCGTCGAACGGGCGCCGGACGGCGCGCTGAGGTTCCGGGCCTGACTCAGCCTGCCGCGGCCAGCCGGCCGAGCAGCGCGTCGATCTCTTCCAGCCCGGCGGGCTTGGTGAGGTGGGCGTCGAAGCCGGCGGCCGTCGCCTCGCTGCGGTCGTGCTCCGCGCCCCAGCCGGTATGCGCGGCCAGCAGCGCACCGTCCAGGTGCGGCAGCCGGCGCAAGGCGCGCGCCAGCTCGTAGCCGGACAGGCCCGGCATGCCGATGTCGAGGATCACCAGCTCGAAGCGGGCTTCCTGCGCCAGCGCCAACGCGGCGCGTCCGTCGTGCGCCAGCGTCACCCGGTACCCGCGCGCCTCCAGCACGGCGGCGAGCATGGTCGCCGCATCGACGTTGTCGTCAGCGACCAGGATCGGCATGCCGGCCGCCGGACCGGCCAGCATGGCGCCGCGGCCGTCCGGACCGTTCCCGCCGGCAGGCAGGGAGGCCGGCGCCAGCGGCAGGCGCAGCGTGAAGCAGCTGCCCTGCCCCATCCCGGCACTCTCGGCATGGATGGACCCGCCATGCATCTGCACCAGGCTGCGCACGAGCGCCAGGCCGATCCCGAGCCCGCCCTGGGCGCGGCCGATGTTCTGCGACACCTGGCTGAACATGTCGAACACGCTTTCCAGCGCGTCCGGCGGAATGCCCATGCCGGTATCGCGCACCGCGACCACGGCGCTGCCGGCGCCGCCGGTGCGCGCCGACAGCGTCACCACGCCGCCCGGCGGCGTGTACTTGCAGGCGTTGGTGAGCAGGTTGGTCAGGACCTGCGCCAGCCGGGTCGGGTCGGCATCCAAGCACAACGCTTCCTCGGGGACCTCGACATCCAGCCGGTGCCCGGCCGCTTCCATCATCGGCATCACGCCCTCGACCGCGATCGTGATGACCTGGCGCAGCGCGACGCGTTCGCGCTTGAGTTCGATCTTGCCGCTGTCGATGCGTGCGATGTCCATCAGGTCATCGATCAGGTGCACCATCTGGCGCAGCTGGCGGTCCATCATCGTGCGCGCCCGGGTCAGCGTCTGCGGGCTGCTGCCCGGCAGCTGCATCAGGTCGAGCCCGGTGCGCAGCGGGGCCAGCGGATTGCGCAGCTCGTGCGCCAGCGTCGCCAGGAAGCGGGTCTTGCGGTTGTTGGCGTCCTGCAGGTCCACCGTGGCCTGGCGCAGGCGTTCCTCGGCCAGCTTGCGCTCGGTGATGTTGCGGCTGACCGTGGCATAGCCTTCGGGCTGGCCCTGCTGGTCGCGGATCACGTAGACCGTATAGATCATCCAGATCGCCGCCCCGGTACGGAAGTGGCGCATCCGCACTTCGGTCTCGCTGTGTCCTTCGCGCGCGACGCGCGGCAGGAATTCCCGCGTAATGAAGTCGCGGTCCTCGGGGAAGAAGAAGCCTTGCACCGGCGTGGCGAGCGCTTCCTCGAGCGTTTCCGCCCCGACCAGCCGCACCGCGGCCCGGTTCAGGAAGAAGGGCCGCAGATCGAGGCCGGCCATGCCGATGAAGTCTTCGCTGCGTTCGGCCAGCGTCACGAAGCGCTGGCGATCGAGCTCGGTCTGGCGGCGGTCATGGATGTCGGTGGTGGTGCCCACCCACTCGCGGATCGCACCGTCCTCGCCGAAGATCGGCACCGCGCGCCCGACGGTCCAGCGGTACTCGCCGCCCGCCGTGCGCAGGCGCTGCTCGGACTCGTAGGGGATGCGCCGGGCGACGCAGGCACGCCAGTGCGCCAGCGAAGCCGCGCGGTCGTCCGGATGCACGGCATCCAGCCAGCCAAAGCCCTTCCACTCGTCGTAGGTCTGGCCGGTGTAGGCGCGCCAGGTCGGCGAATCGGCTTCGATGGCGCCGTCCGGCCCGCAATGCCATACCATCTGGGTGGTTGCCACGATCAGCGAGCGGAACCGTTCCTCGCTCTGGCGGATCGCTTCTTCGGACAGCAGGCGCTCGGTGATGTCGCGCGTGGTGCCCGCCACCGCCTCGACCTCGCCGTCCGGCCCCATCACCGGCACGAAGATGTACTCGTACATGCGGCGCCCCAAGCCGCCGTCGAAGGGCACCACACCCTTGATCGGCGCCCGGCTTGCCTTGACCTGCTCGATCTCGCGGTCGTGCATCTCGGCATGCCAGGCTTCGTAGCCCAGCTCCAGGAAGGTCTTGCCGATCGCTTCTTCCCAGCTGCGGTTCAAGAGCTTGAGCAGCACGTCGTTGGCATAGGTGAAGCGGTGCTCGGGATCGAATACATAGGCCAGATCCGGGGTGTTGGACAGGAAGGTCTCGTACAGGCGGCGCCGCTGTTCCGACTCGCGGCCCAGCTCCTGGAGCTCGCGCTCGGTTTCGCGCTGGCGCGTGATGTCGCGGTACAGCACCGCAAGGCCGTCCTCATACGGGTAGGCGTGCACGCTGAACCAGCGCGTCTGCCCGTCGCACTCGTAGGACACCGGCATGTCGGCGGCGACGCGCTCGCGCATCACGCGCCGGTACAGCTCCCCGGCCGCCTGCCGTTCCGAGCCCGGCCAGACCTCCCAATGCGTGCGGCCGACGATCCGGGCGGCGGAGCGCCCGTCCATGGCGACGCCGGCGGCATTGATCTGCAGGATGCGGTAGTCCCGGTCCATCAGCACGAAGCCATCCTGCAGGGTCTGCAGGATGTGATGGCTGCGCTGCTGTTCCCGGTGCAGCTGCGCCTGGGTGCGCTCGCGTTCGACGATCGGCGCCAGGTGGCGCGCGCAGATGTCGGTGAGCTGCATCTCGCGTTCGTCCGGCACGCGCTGATCGGAGAAGTACATGCTGATCACGCCCAGGGCGCTGCCGTCGTTGGCGAAGAACGGCGTACTGTACAGCGCCTTGATGCCCTGTTCCAGGGCGAAGCCGCGGTACTCGGCGTACAGCGGGTCGGTGGCCGTGTCGGCAACGACGATGCGGCGCTTGTCCCGGAACGCGGTGCCGCAGGCGCCCGCGCCGACAGGCACGCAGCGCAGCGCGGCCAGGCCGGCCTCGTCGAGGCCCTGGCTGGCCTGGGTCACCAGGCCGCCGGCGCCGGCATCGTAGAGCGAGACCACGCCCCGGTGGCAGCCATGCAGCTGCGTGACCGCGCGCAGCACGATGTCGAACTGGCCGGAGAGCGTGCGTTCCTCGAGCAGGCGCTCGCTCATCGCATGCAGCTGCTGCCAGTCGCCGAGCTGGCGTTCCAGCTGGTGCTCGGACACCGCCAGCGCGACGTCGCTGCGCATCTTCGCCGCCGCCAGGGCAGCCCGGGTCTGGTGTTCCGAGGTGACGTCCTTGCAGATCGCCAGCACGCCGCGCACGCCGCTGTCGTCCTCGATCGGACTGTAGCCGTAGGTCCACCAGGCATCGGACAGCACGCCGTCGCGAACCAGCGGCACCAGGTGGTCTTCGTGCCAGGTCGCGCCGCCGCCGCGCATCACCTGTTCGATCTGGGGCCCGATGATCGGCCATGCCTCTTCCCAGCAGGCGCGCCCGCGCTGGCCGAGCGCCGCCGGGTGGCGCCGCGTGTCCAGCGTGGCGCGGTAGGCGTCGTTATAGAACTGGATGAGTTCCGGCCCCCACCAGATGAACATCGGGTGGTTCGAGGTCAGCAGCAGGCGCAGCGTGGTCTTGAGGGCGGTGGGCCAGCCCGCCGGCTCGCCCAGGGGCGTGGCGCTCCAGTCGCAGGCACGCATCAGTGCGCCCATTTCGCCGCCGCCGGAGAGGAAGGCTGCCGGCGCGGACATCAGCTTGTCGCAATCGGCAGGCAGCATGGCGTCATCAAGTCAGGTTGAGGTGGCGGACAGTATAGCCCAGCTACCCGGAGGCACCCTGTCTTGCAGGAAAGCACCACGCACCTTCCCATGACGCTCGGAAACGAATGTTTCGCCCGTTACGGTTTGGAACAATTTTGAATCGTGCAGTCGCTCAGCCGGGATTACGATTTATTCATGAACTTCAGCTTTTCAACCCCAACCAGCGGTGAGTGCCTGGTGAAACTCTGGGCCAGCGGTCGCTACGGATTCTCGCTGCCGAAGAAGGTCGAGATCACCGGGCCGGACGGCCTGACCTCGACCTATCAGTACCACAGCCGGAAAGTCGGGCTCAAGGCCGAACTCACCAACCGTATGCTTGTCAGAATCGCGATTGCCCACTACCTGGCAGGCACCGGAGTCGACGCGGCGGACGAGATCCGGCAGATCGACGACACGGTGACGCCCTTCGACGGCACCCTGACGCAGATCCGGCCCTTCGCCCCGCCGCCCCCGCCGCCGCGCGTACGGCCCTCGCGGATCCTGCCGAAGGCAGCGTCCGCCCGCGCGGGGCCAGGCAGGCTCGCCTGCGAGGAAGCGGCATGAACCCAACACCGAAGACGAGGTAGACGCATGCGTATCAGCTTCACTCCCGGCCAGGTCGCCATGCTCATCGGCAGGGCCGAACGCCAGCTCGAACAGATCGTCGCCGACTCGATACGCGAGGCCGGCAATGGACGCAACATCGCGCGCGGTGCGCAACACATGCTGCACGAAACGGTGGTCACCCTGATCCGCCTGTACCGCGAGCAAGTCCAGGACGGCGCGCCGGTGGCGACCCGCATCGCCCGTGCCTACGCCAAGGGCGCCGACGCCCAGACCGGGGTGCCGACCCTGGCCTGCGTGCGCAGCATCCTGACGATCATCCGCGACGCCCGCGCAATGCCGGCAGCGCCGCAGCCGGAGACGCCGCAAACGGCGCCGCCGCCGGCACAGCAGGCACGCGCGAACATAAGAATCGGATAGATTTCCGGCTGCGCCGGTGCGCTACACTTCTCCGATCACACGATACGGAGAGAACCAATGCGCGCACTCTTGACCCTGTGGAGCGGACTGCTCATCGGCCTGACGCCAGCCATTGCACTGGCGGCGCTGCCCGACGGTTGCGGGCCGGTGGATGATCCGCAGCGGCTCGCGCGCACGGCGCGCATCATCCTGGTCGGCGAAATGCACGGCACCCATGAATATCCGGCGCTGGTGGCGCGCCTGGCCTGCCAGGCCCTGGACGGCGGCCGTCCTGTGACGCTGGCCCTCGAAATTCCGCATGAGGAAGAGGCGCGGCTTTCAGCTTACCTGGCGTCAAGCGGCGACGCCCAGGCGGCCCGCGCACTGACCGCCAACTCCCCCTTCTGGCAAAAGATCCGTGACGGCCGCTCGAGCGGCGCGATGCTGGTCCTGATCGAGCAGGCGCGGCTCTGGCGCGCCCAGGGCAAGCCTGTGCGGGCGATCACGATCGACAAGCCGCGCGCCGCGCCGGGCAGCCGCGACGAACACATGGCCGCCCGCGTGCGCGAGGCGGCGCTGGCCGGACAGCAGTCCCTTGTCATTGCCCTCACCGGCAACATGCACAACCGGCTGAAGCCTTTCGACGCCCGAGAGCTGCCCGTCCCCATCCCGACGCCAATGGGCGTACTGCTGCGCGACCTGACACCGGTCTCGATCGGCAACGAGCGCTCGCGCGGCTCCTTCTTCGCCTGCATGCCCGACTGCCGGGTGCACGGCGAGGAAGACGGCGGCACGCCCTTGGCCGTGCCGCGCATTACACCGGCCCCGGACCGCGGCCGCGGGCCCTTCACCCACCTGGTGGAACTCGGCAGCACGACGGCATCGGAGCCTGCCATCGACGTGGTCCGCTAGTCAATCCCGCCACAGCCAGCGCAACGCTGGCGGCGCTGGGCATCCTGGAGATCGAGGGCGGGCGCAAGCCGCGCCTGAAGGCGATCGACCCGCACGTGCTGGCGCAAGTATTCGACTACGCGCTCACCACGGCGCAGGTGAGCGTGGCCCACGTCATCGAGACGCGCCGCGCCATCGAACTGCAGTCGGCCCAGCTGGCGGCACGCTACGCCACCCCGGAACAGCGGCGCCAGCTGCGCGAACTGGTGGTGCAGATGCGCTCGGCCGGTTCCGACCATGCACGCCGCGTCGCCTGCGACACGGCAATTCATACGGTCATTGCCGAGGCCAGCGGCAATCCGCTCAACAGCATCCTGCTGGCCGCCCTGCGCACCCCGGTCGAGCCCTCGTCGCGCATCCATTTCGACGACCGCCGCAGCGAGAGCGAACTGACGCGCGTGATCGACGCCCATGAAGCGGTGGTGGACCGGATCTGCGCTGGCGACGCCATGGGCGCCGTGTCCGCTATGTCTTATCACTTCGACATCTCGATCCTGCATGTCGCCCGCCACGAAGCAGACGAGGAAGAGAAAGCCGCCTCCAACGGATAGCCGTCGCCGACGCAGAACCGTCGGACTGCTCAGAACTTCGGATTCCGGAAATGCTGGCGAAAATCGTCCGTAAAACGCCAGGCCAGATGTCCTTTGTGGTAGCGGACAAAGTCGAATACAACTATTCCCGTTGGATCGTCGAAACGTCGGCATGAGGTAGCTGTGCCCTGCTGTGCCAGGCTGCGCATCGTGCGTGAAGCCGCCCTGTTGCCGACCCGGAAATAGTCGCAGACCTGTGGGGCGGTCAGGAATCCGTCGGCGACGCCGCGCCGCTCGCGCATCAATCGATCCAAGGCCGTGTTGTTCGTAGTGCCGCCCATCATCAGGTAAATCAGCAATTGCCTTTTCACCGAGCGGCCTGGCGAATAGTGTGCCCCCAGGAGGCGGTCGCTCAGGCCGATCTCGCTGCTGATGCTGCCGTCTTCCTGTTCGTACTCCGCGATCGCGACGCACATCGCTTTCGCTTCCGCCAGGGGCAGCCTGAAGAATTCTTTGGCCGGATTGACACGCCGTTCGTCCAGCAGCAAATGTACCCGACGCTCCGCCACGACCACGTTCTCGACCGGTATGTGCCATTCCAATGTGAATTGCAGGGGGATGGCGGATTGACGGCTCAGTTCTGCCGCCCGCTCTTCGGGCAGCGCCTCGGTCAGCCCAATCTTGAAGACGTCGGACGACAGGGCGGGATTGCTCAGGATGTAGAGGTAACCTGCGGACATGGGAAAAGATCCTTAAGTAAGGGCTCTGTAGCGCCCGAAGCCCTCGACAATACGCAACACGTCAATTGTTTGCTTGTATGAGATCAAACTCTGTCTGACAAGGGAAGCAGGAGCGGCCGGCTCGCTATGCCACCGCCAGCCGTTTTGAGCGGGTCGTCCCGCCCACGCCCACCGCAGTGGCAATCGCCAGCGCCTGGAACAGGGCCACGCCGGCGAACACCCAGCCCGGCCGTCCCGCATCCATCACCAGCCCGAACAGCAGCGGGCCGATCGCCAGCCCGCTGTCCAGTCCCGAATACACGACGCCGTACACCCGGCCGGTTGCGCCCTGGGGCGCGGCGGCGCGGATCATCAGGTCGCGCGAGGGTCCCGCCACACCCGAGCACAGGCCGATCAGGCCCATCAGCGGCAGCGCCATCCAGGACGGACCGGCGCCCGCCGCCAGCACCAGCGCCAGCAGGGCCGCCGCCGAAAACGCCAGGGCCACGGTGCGGTCGTGATGTTTCGACTGCGCGCCGAGGAAGCCGCCGGCCAGCATGCCCAGCGCCGAGGCGAGCATGTATGCGGTGTAGGAACTGGTGGCCAGCGCATGCGAGATCCCGTACAGCGATTCCAGGCTGATGGTCGCGAAGCTCTGGATGCCGCCCAGCGCCACCGCCGTCAGCAGGAAGAAGCCGAAGCACAGCCACACCGCGCGCAGCTTGAGGAAGCCGAGCGTATCACCCTGAGTTGCAGCACCCTGGCGCACGATCGGATCCGGATACAGGACGTGGCGGTTCAGCACCAGCAGCGCCAGCACCACCATCGGGATTGCCGCCGCCGACAGCAGGGCGATGCGCCAGCCCTGGCTGGCCGCGATGGAGGCGAGGAAGACCGGCGCGGCCGCCCAGCCGATGTTGCCGCTGATGCCGTGCACCGAGAAGCCGTGCGCCAGCCGCTCGCGCGAGACGCGCTGGTTCAGCAGCGTGTAGTCGGCCGGGTGGAAGATCGCATTGCCGCAGCCGGCCAGCAGCGCTCCCGCCAGCAGGCCGGCGTAGCTGTCGGCGCCGGACAGTACCAGCGCCGACACGCCCAGCATCGACATGCCGTAGAACAGCACGGCGCGCGCGCCGACCCGGTCGACCACGAAGCCGGCCAAGGCCTGCCCGATTCCCGACACCACGAAGAACACCGTCATCAGGAGACCAAGCTCGGTGTAAGTCAGCTTGAAGGCCGGCTTGAGCCAGGGGATCAGGGCCGCCAGGATCAGGTGATAGAAGTGCGAGGTACCGTGCGCCAGGCCCACCAGGCCGATCACCCGCGCGTCGTGGCGCATGCTGTTGTTCTCTTTGCTCATCCCCTGCCCCTTCGGTCGAAAAAGCCAGTGTAAGCAGGTTTCGCGCGTCCGATTTAAGATAGCGTGTCAAGATTTATCGAGAACCTGCCATGCGCACCCTGCCACCTACTCCGGGACCGGGCCCCACCGGCGAGCGCCCGGTCTGCCTGTATGCACGCGACCTGCCAGCCGACGTCTCGGTCGGCGCCCACAGCCACGAGTGGGGGCAGCTGACCTATGCGCACAACGGCATGATGCGGGTGAGCGCGGAAAACAGCAGCTGGATCGTCCCGCCCCAGCGCGCGATCTGGATCGCGCCGCACGTCGTCCATGAAGTGACGATGCTGGAAGCGGCCTGCCTCAGTCCCTTGCGGATCCACGCCACGCGCGACCCGTTCCGGGGCGAGCGCTGCCGCGTGGTGGAGGTGGGCAGCCTGCTGCGCGAACTGATCGCCGCCCTCGAACCGGGCGACCAGCCGCGGGCACCGGAGCGCGCCGAACTGCTGGGGGAGCTGATCCTGGACGAGCTGGCCCGCGCGCCCTCGCGCCCGATCCGCGTCCCGCTGCCGGCCGACAAACGGCTCAGGGGCCTGTGCCAGGCGCTGATCGACGCTCCCGGCGACACCCGGACCCTCGCGGATTGGGCACCGGCCGTCGGCGCCTCCGAACGCACGCTGGCGCGCCTGTTCGAGCGCGAGCTGGGCATGAGCTTCGGCCAGTGGCGCCAGCAGGTGCGCCTGGCCCATGGCGCCTCGCTGATCGCACGCGGCATGCCGCTGTGGCAGGTGGCCCAGCAGCTCGGCTACGCCAGCCAGTCGGCCTTCACGGCGATGTTCAGGAAAACCTTCGGGACCACGCCTTCCGCCTTCTTCGCGGACGACCGCATCAAAAGCTGATGATGAAGCGCGCGCCCGCGCCGACCGGCCGCGCATAGCGCACCGTGCCGCCGTTCTCGTGCACCAGGTGGCGCACCATCGCCAGCCCGATGCCGCCGCCCTGCTTCTTGGTCGTGAAGAAGGGCGTGAAGATGTGCTTGACGAGGTCGGGCGGCACGCCGGGGCCGTCGTCGGCCACCTCGATGCGCAGCCGTCCGCCGCGCACCAGCCTTGCGCTGACGCGGGCCCCGCCCCGGGCGACGCCGGCGCTGGCCTCGAAGGCATTCTTCAGCAGGTTGATCAAGGCCTGCTCCAGCTGCCCCGGATCGGCCACCAGCTCGAGCGAGCCGGGTTCCACCGAAAACTGCACTTCGCCGCCACGGGAACGCCAGGCAGGCGACACCAGTGCGCGCACCCGTTCGAACAGGCCGGCGACAAGAATCCGTTCCGGCCGCGCGGCCGGAACGTTCGACAGGCTGCGGTAGCTGGTCACGAAGTCGGCCAGGCTGTCGGCGCGCCGGCTGATGGCGTCCAGGGCGGTGACCAGGTCATGCCCGACATCCGGCGGCAAGGCCTCGCGGCAATCCTCCAGCATGTCGCGCGCGGTGCGCGACAGCGAGGCCACCGGGGTCAGCGAATTCATGATCTCGTGGGTCAGCACGTGCACCAGCTGGCGCCAGGCGTTCAGGGCCTCCGCTTCCAGCTCGCTCTCGACCGGCATCAGGGCCGCCAGGCGCTGGGCGCTGCCCTGCAGCGACAGTAGCGATACCGCCAGCATTGCACGCTCGGCCCCGCGCTCGGTGTCGAACTGGATCAGGGTGCGGCGCTCCAAGGCTTCTTCCGCCAGCTGCCGGTACAGCGCCGCCGGATCGCTGGCGCGGCCCGGCGCGACCAGCTTGCGCGCATTGCCGTTCAGGGGCGCCACCTTGCCTTCCCCGTGGGCGCCGTCGATGCGGAACAGCGCGATCGGCGCGTGTTCGAGGCTGGTCTCCAGCGCCAGCGCATTGTCGACCAGGTGCTGCTGCTCGATGCTGAGCACGGCCTTCGGTTCCGGCGGCTTGGGATGGCGCAGCATGGCCAGGCGGTCCAGGCAGCGCCACAGCCTGAACATGAGCGGCAGCGCCGCCAGGCCGCACAGCACCACCAGGCGCGGGGAATCGTGGACCATGCCCGCGCCGAAACCGAGCGCCGCGACGCCTGCCACGCACAGCAGGACGCTGGCCTTCAGTTGCCCCTCGCGCGGCTCAGATGCCATGCTTGCCCAGCTTGCGGTACAGCGCGGCGCGGCTCAGGCCCAGCATGCGCGCCGCCAGGCTGATGTTGCCCTTGGCCTTGTCGAGGGCGGCGGCGATGGTCTCGCGTTCCAGCGTGCCGAGGCTGAATTCCTCGGGCTGCGCTGGCTCGGGCACGGCAACGGGAACGGCTGCCGGCGCGGCCAGGCCGAAGTCTTCGAAGCGGTATTCCGGCTGGGCCGCCAGGATCGCCGCGCGCTCGCAGGCATGGCGCAGCGCGCGCACGTTGCCGGGCCAGGACCAGGCGCACAAGGCATCCTGCGCATTCGGCGCCAGCTCGCGCACCGGGCGCCCGTACTGCTGTTCGTACAGCGACAGGTAGTGGTGCAGCAGTTGCGGAATGTCCTCGCGGCGCTCGCGCAGCGGCGGCACGCGCAGCACGATGGTGTTCAGGCGGAACAGCAGGTCGGGCCGGAACACCGCTGGATCGAACAATCGCGCCTCGTCCAGGTTGGTGGCGCTGATGATGCGCACGTCGATCGCCTCGGCGCGGTCGGCGCCCAGCGGCGTGACTTCGCGCCGCTCCAGCGCGGTCAGCAGCTTGGCCTGGGCGCCGAGCGGCATGTTGCCGATCTCGTCGAGGAAGAGGCTGCCGCCGCGCGCGGCCTGGAAGCGTCCGGCGCGGTCGGTCCTGGCATCGGTGAAGGAACCCTTGCGGTGGCCGAACAATTCGCTTTCGAAGGTCGATTCCGGCAGCGCGCCCATGTCCACCGCCAGGAAGGTGGCGCCGGCACGCTTCGAGGCCGCGTGGATGGCGCGTGCCACCAGTTCCTTGCCGACGCCGTTTTCGCCCAGCACCATCACATTCGCCTCGGTCGGCGCGACGGCGGCGATCATCGCGCGCAGTTCGCGCATCGGGCCGGACTCGCCCATCAGCGGCGAGGCGGCCGGGGCGGCGGAAGCGGCCGGCGCGGATGCCGCCCGGCGCGCCAGCGCGCCGTCGACCGCCGCCACCAGGCGCGCATTGTCCCAGGGCTTGGTGATGAAGTCGCTGGCGCCGCGCTTGAGCGCCTCGACCGCCAGCGGAATGTCGGCATAGGCGGTCAGCGCGATCACACCCGGCGGCCGCGGCAGCGCGCGCAGGCGGTCGAGTACAGCCAGGCCCTCGGCGCCGTCGATGCGGCCGGGAGTGAAGTTCAGGTCGAGCAGCACCAGGTCGGGAACACCATCCGCCAGCTGCGCTTCCAGTCCACGCGGGTCGTCCAGGGTCGCGACCCGGCCATGGCGCCGGCGCAGCAGCATCTGCGCGGCGCAGGCGACGTCGGCGTCGTCGTCGAGGATCAGGATGGATGCGGTCGAAGGAAGCATGCAGGGTGGGCGCAGGTAGAAACAAAGCGCATTCTAGCAGCGCAGAAAGGGCAAGTGATCGTCGGCCGGACAGCTGTCCGCCTGCGAACATGCATACCTGTCCGGATCCGGACACTTTTGTCCGAAACCCTGTGCCAAGGGGCGAAAAAGCGGGTGGCACGGAAGTTGCGATGACTGAGGCATCGCAAACCAGTCTCACAGAAACGTCAAGAACATGGACCGACTCCCTCCCCAAGCCGTCACCGGCGCCGCCATGGATGCGGTGGTACCCAAGCGCCGCAGCAAGCTCTATGTACGCGCCGGCGTCACCCTGGCCCTGTTGGCCGCCTTCGGCGCCGGCGCCTGGCACTTCATGCCGCACGGCCTGCAGGTGGCCGCCGCCGACCTGCGCGTGGCAAGCGCCGCCAACGGCATCTTCCGCGACGACATCGTGGTGCGCGCCACCGCCCAGCCGCTGAATTCGATCATGCTCGATTCGGTCGAATCCGGCCGCGTCGAGGAAGTGCTGGTGCAGGACGGCCAGTCGGTCGACAAGGGCCAGCTGCTGTTCCGCCTGTCCAACCCGCAGCGCAACCTGGCCCTGCTCGAGCGCCAGGCCGAGCACGCCCAGCAGATCTCCAACCTGGCGAACCTGCGCGTGGCCCAGGAAACCAGCCGCAGCGAGCATCGCCGCCGCCTGTCGGACGCGGAGTTCGCGGTGCAGCAGGCCGAGAAGCAGCATGCCCGCAACAGCCGCCTGTCGCAGCAGGGCTTCATCTCGGCGGTGGCGCTGGAAGAATCCGCCGACAGGCTGGCGCAGCAGCGCCGCACCCTGGACAACGAGCGGCGCCGCTTCGACACCGAAGAAAGCGTGCGCCAGCGCGGCCTGCAGCAGATGGAAACCGCCATCGACGGCCTGGCTTCCGGCCTGCAGCTGGTCAGCGCCACCGTCGATGCGCTGGCGGTGCGCGCCCCGGCGGCCGGCATGCTGACCGACTTCCGCCTGCAGGTGGGCCAGACCGTGCAGCCGAACCAGAACATCGGCCGCATCGACGACCCCAAGCGCTTCAAGCTGTCGGTCCAGATCGACGAGTTCTACCTGAGCCGCATCACACGCGGCCTGCCCGGCAGCGTGAGCCAGGACGGCAAAGCCTACCCGCTGCAGGTCAGCGCGGTGTTCCCGCAGATCCGCGAAGGCCGCTTCACCGCCGAGATGGTGTTTACCAAGGACCAGCCGGCCGTGATCAGCCCGGGCCAGAGCCTGGACGCCCAGCTGACCCTGGGCCAGTCGGTCCAGGCCCTGCTGCTGCCGACCGGTGCCTTCGTGAACGACACCGGCGGCGCCTGGGTGTTCGTGGTCGACCAGGCCAGCGGCCGCGCCGAAAAGCGCCCGGTGCGCCTGGGCCGCCGCAACAACAGCCACGTCGAGGTCCTGTCGGGCCTGGCCGCCGGCGAGCAGGTCATCATTTCCAGTTACGGGCCGTTCGGCAAGGCCGAGCAGCTCCAGGTCAACCAATAAAAGCGAAAGGAAGCAGCATGCTGAAACTCAGGGGCGTCTCCAAGATCCACCTCGCGGGCGAAGTCCAGACCCGCGCCCTCGACCGCGTCGACCTCGACATCGCGGCCGGCGAATACGTCGCCATCACCGGGCCTTCCGGCTGCGGCAAGTCCACCCTGCTGAGCGTGCTCGGCCTGCTGGACGTGCCCAACGAAGGCGACTACTTCTTCGAAGGCCAGAACGTGGCCGGCTGGAGCGAGGCACGCCTGAACGCGCTGCGCCGCGGGAGGGTCGGCTTCATCTTCCAGAGCTTTAATCTCATCGAGGAGCTGAGCGTGTTCGAGAACGTCGAACTGGCACTGGAGTACACCGGCACCCCGGCCGCGGAACGGCGCCGCCGCGTCGACGCCATGCTGGACCGCCTCGGCGTGGCGCACCGCGCCAAGCACCGCCCTTCGCAGCTGTCGGGCGGCCAGCAGCAGCGCGTCGCGATCGCGCGCGCCCTGGTGGCCGAACCGGCCATGCTGCTGGCCGACGAACCGACCGGCAACCTGGACACCGCCCATGGCGACGAGGTGATGCGCCTGCTGCGCAACATCAACGCTGAAGGCACCACCGTGGTCATGGTCACCCACTCGCCCGCGCACGCGGCCCAGGCTTCGCGCACCCTGCACCTGGTCGACGGCCGCGTGGTGGTCGACGCCCTGCAGGCGGCATGAGGAGCCATTGATGATTCTTCGTGATTTCCGCATCGGCTGGCGCCTGCTGGTCAAGGAATCCAGCTACTCGGCCGTGGTGGTGCTGGGGCTGGCGGTCGGCTTCGCCGCCTGCTTCCTGCTGCTTGGCTACGTGGCCCATTCGCTGTCCTACGACCGCCACGTGCCGCAGCGTGAGCAAATCTACCGCCTCATGCAGAAATGGAATACCTCGGGCGCGAGCGGCAACTGGAACGATTCGACCAGCCTGCCCGCGCGCGACGCCATCGTCGCCAGCGGCGCGCCGCTGCTGGCCAGCGCCTTCATCGAGCGCGACATCGACGTGCGCTCGGTCGTCAATGGCAATGCCCAGGTACAGACCATCAGCCTGACCGTGGTCGACCCCGACTTCCGCCGCATCTTCAACCCGCCGGTCGTCGCCGGCGACCTGGCCGCCGCGCTGGCCCGCCCGGATGCGCTGGCCCTGACCCGCGAGACCGCGGTCAAGCTGTTCGGCAACGTCGACGTGGTCGGCAAGACGGTGCAGGTGGCGGGCCAGCCCTACCAGGTGCTGGCGCTGCTGGAAGACCAGCCGGCCGCCACCACCCTGCCCTTTGCGTCGCTGGCAGGCAGCAAGACCTCGATCTGGCATCCGGAGTACCGCGAGCTCGTCACCACCAACTGGGGGTCCTCGCACGGCGGCGTCTACGTCAAGCTGCTGCCCGGTGCCGATCCGCGGACGGCGCTCGATGCGGTGCGCCGCGCCATGCTGGCCTCCAGCTTCTACCAGCGCCAGAGCGCGGAGCAGATCGCGTCCCTGAACGGCCGCGACATGATCGATTTCCGCCTCGGCCCCCTGAGCGAAGCCTACCTCGACCCGCTGATCAAGGGGACGACTTCGACCCACGGCGACCGCAAGACCATCTTCGGCCTGGCCGCGGTGGGCGTGCTGATCCTGGTGCTGGCCGCCACCAACTACGTCAACCTGGCGACCGTGCGCACCCTGCGCCGCCAGCGCGAGATCGCGGTGCGCAAGGTCCTCGGCGCCTCCACCCAGGCGGTGAGCCGCCACTTCCTGGCCGAGTCGGTGCTGGTGTGCCTGATCGCGACCGCCATCGGCCTGCTGCTGGCCTGGCTGCTGCTGCCGGTATTCTCCGACCTGGTGCAGCGCAAGCTGGACCGCATGTTCACCCCCGCCTCGCTCGGCCTGAGCGTGCTGCTGGGCGTGTTCGTCGGCGTGCTGGCCGGCGCCTATCCGGCCTGGTCGGCCATCAAGGTACGCCCGACCTCGGCCCTGGCCGGCCGCGGCAACAGCGAGACCGTGGGCGGCCTGCGCCTGCGCCGCGTCCTCACGGTGCTGCAGTTCGCCACCGCGATGGGCCTGACCAGCCTGACCCTGGCGGTGGCCTGGCAGACCCGCTACGCCAGCAACCTCGATCCCGGCTTCGACGCGGCCCCGCTGCTGATCGTGCCGACCGCCGACGACATGCGCAGCGCCAACGTGCGCGCCTTCCGCGACGCCCTCGCGCGGCTGCCGGGCGTGTCCGGCGTGGCCGTCAGCGACGCCCCGGTCACCGTCAACTTCAACAGCACCGCCCTGCAGCGCGACGGCGGCGCCCCGATCGAGATCAACTGGTCCCGGGTCAGCCCGGAATTCTTCGGGGTCTACCGGATCAAGCCGGCGGCCGGACGGGCATATGAGGCAGCGCGCGACAAGCCCCAGGACGAGAACAAGATCGTCATCAACGAGGCCGCGGTGCGCAAGTTCGGCTTCGCCAGCGCCCAGGATGCGGTCGGCAAGTTCGTCCGCACCCCGCACGACAATGACGTCATGCAGGTGCTCGGCGTGGTGCCGGACATCCGCCACCGCTCGGCCCACGAGGAGATGCAGGCCACGGTCTACTTCCTGGGCGAGCGCACCGGCGTCTTCACCGTCCGCGCCGAGCAGGATGGGGCGGCGGTCCAGCGCGCCATCGAGGAACTGTGGCCGCGCTACTTCCCGAACGACGTGCTGGAGGTGCAGCGCATGGCAGCCATGTTCGCGTCGAGCTATGCGGACGACCTGCGCCTGGCCAAGCTGCTGGCCGCGTCGAGCGTCATCGCCACCGCCATCGCCGCCTTCGGCATCTACGTGCTGGCGGCCTACAGCGTCCAGCGCAAGGCACGCGAGATCGTGCTGCGCAAGCTGTACGGCGCCGGCCATTCCGCCATCGGCCGCCTGGTGGCGCGCGAATTCGTGGTGCTGATCGGGATCGGCGCCCTGTTCGGGCTGCCGGTGGCCTTCGTGGCGGTGCAGCGCTATCTCGCCAGCTTTACCGAGCAGGCGCCGGTCGGGGCCTGGACCCTGGCGGGAGCCTTGGTGGTAGCGGCGCTGGTGGCGATGGGCTCGACGGCCCGCCATGCGGCGGCGGCGATGCAGATCCGGCCGGCGCAGGCGCTGCGCGAGTAATAGCGACGGCCGGATGCCCAGCGCATCCGGCCTCCTGTTTAGTAAACCAGCTAAACAATGGCTGAGTTGGGGGCGCAATATTGCTCAAAAGGCAAACTGAGCTTATACATGGGAGACACGATTCGTTAGCCGTCATTGTTGGAGACCCCATGACCGTTCGACCCATCCGCACAGCCATCTCCCACCCTGCCCTGGTCTTGTTGGCCGCACTTGCCTCCGGCCTGCCGCCGGCGCAGGCCGCGGCGCCCGGCACCCCGGCCGCCGCCGTCAACGTCTTCATCGGCACCGGCGGCGACGGCCATACCTTCCCCGGCGCTTCCCGCCCCTTCGGCATGGTGCAGCTCAGTCCCGACACCCAGGTGCGCCACTTCCGCCAGAGCTATCCCTGGGCCGCGGGCTACCGCTACGAAGACACGTCGATTCTCGGCTTCTCGCACACCCACTTCTCCGGCAGCGGCCACTCCGACCTGGGCGACGTGCTCCTGATGCCGTATAGCGGCGATACCAAGCTGGAGCCGGGCTATCCCGAGCGTCCCCATTCGGGCTACCGCTCGCGTTTCTCGCACGACCAGGAAAAGGCGGAACCGGGCTACTACGCGGTGCGCCTGAAGGACAACGAGGTGGACGTGGAGCTTACCGCCAGCGAGCGCGTGGGCCTGCACCGCTACCGCTTCGGCAAGGATGCGCCGGCCAAGGTCATCTTAGACCTGCGCGGCAGCATCTACGACCACGCCGGCAAGAACCTGTGGTCGCGCCTGCGCCTGCGCGACGCCCATACCCTGACCGGCATGCGCGAGACGCGCGGCTGGGCGCCGGGCCGCCAGCTCTACTTCGCCGTAAAATTCTCGCGTCCGATGAGCGCGCACCAGCTGCACAACCGCGAGGAAGCCATCGAGTACCGCGGTTTCGCCGCGCCGGGCAAGACCCCGGCGGACAAGCTGCTGGTCGAGGGCAAGGCCCTGGTCGCGGCGCTGGAATTCGGCGCTCCTCCGGATGGGACCCTGCTGGTGAAGGTGGCGCTGTCGCCGGTGAGCGAAGACAATGCCCTGGCCAACCTCGAAGAGATGCCGGGCTGGGACTTCGACGCCGAGCGTGCCGCCGCTTCCGAAGCATGGAACGGAGCGCTGTCCAGCGTCAAGGCCGAGGCGCCGGAACCGATGCGCACCATGTTCTACACCGCCCTGTACCACAGCATGCTGGCGCCCTCGCTGTTCATGGACCGCGACGGCCGCTACCGTGGGCCGGACAACGGGGTGCACCAGGCCAAAGGATTCAACTTCCATTCGACCTTCTCGCTGTGGGATACCTACCGCGCCCTGCACCCGCTGCTCACCCTGGTGGCGCCGGAAAAGCGCAATGCCGACTTCGTGAATTCCCTGATCGCGGCCCGCGAGCACAGCCCCTACGGCATCCTGCCGGTGTGGTCCTTCCATGGCCTCGAGACCTGGTGCATGATCGGCTATCACGCGGTGCCGGTGATCGCCGACGCCTACATGAAGGGCATCCGCGGCTTCGATGCGGACAAGGCCCTGGCCGCGATGCGGGCTTCCGCGGAGTACGGCCCCTACGGCGGGCTGGAACATTACATGAAGCTCGGCTACGTGCCGATCGACCGCGAGCCGGAAGCGGCCTCCAAGACCGTGGAATATGCCTTCGACGACTGGACCATCGCGCGCATGGCCGAGAAGATGGGCAGGAAGGATGTCGCCGCCACCTATTACAAGCGCGCACAGAACTACCGCAACGTGTTCGACAAGGAGACCGGGTTCATCCGCGCCCGCAAGTCGAGCGGCGAATTCCGCACGCCCTTCAATCCGGTGCAATCGAACTACGGCAGCGACTACACCGAGGGCAGCGCCTGGCAGTATTCCTGGTATATGCCGCACGATAACGCGGGCCTGATCTCCATGCTGGGCGGCGATAGCGCGCTGGCGGCAAAGCTCGACCAGGTGTTCGACGCCAGGATCGACGACAAGGTCTACGGCCACATGGAAGACATCTCCGGCCTGATCGGCCACTACGCCCACGGCAACGAGCCCTCGCACCACGTGGCCTACCTGTACAACTATGCGGGCGCGCCCTGGCGTACCCAGGAGCGCCTGAGCCACATCATGGCGACCCAGTACGGCAACCGCCCGGACGGCCTGTCGGGCAACGACGACCTGGGCCAGATGTCGGCCTGGTTCGCGTTCACGGCGCTAGGCTTCTACCCGGTGGCGCCTGCTAGCGGCGAATACGTGATCGGCCGCCCCTTCCTGGAAAAAGCCCAGCTCACCCTGCCGAACGGGAAGCGCTTCACGGTGCGCGCCGAAGGGCTGTCGGCCGCGAACCGCTACGTCGGCCGCGTCACCCTGAACGGCAGGCCGCTTGCCCGCACTTACCTGAAGCACGAGGAGCTCAGCGCCGGCGGTGAGCTGGTGTTTACGATGCAGGCGGCGCCGAACAAGGACTGGGGCAAGGAGCGCGCCGCCCGTCCCTACACGCAGACGGCCTACCAGCCCTGATCAGCGCAGGTCGCCCGTCTCGAAGTAGATGCTGCCGCGTACCGGAGCGATGGTCTTGCGCTGTGCTTCAGGGTTGTCGAGGCCGGACTTGCGAATCGTGATCGGGGACGGCGCCGGCGCGGACAGCGCGACGATGTGGTCGAAGTCGGGCCGGCTGTCGATTTCCTTGACCAGGAAGCGGCCGACCGGCAGGTAGCGCGCCTCGAGGCGGCTGCGCACGGCGGGGTCGAGCCGGCGGTACAGGATCACCTGCTCGACCACGAACTGCGCCGCGGCATGCATGCGCTTGCCCTCGCGTTCGAAGTGGCCGCTGAAGACATCCGCGCCGAAGCTGCGCAAGGGCGAGGCGCTGGCCGGATCGAGCCGCGACATTATGCCTTCTTTCATCGCGGAATCGGACGCTCGGCACAGCGCCATTGCGCTAGGATGGGCGCCTACACAGCAAGGAGACCAAGATGGGCGAATCCGAAATGGCGAACGTGCAGTCGTGCATCCAGGCTTGCGAAGAGGCGATGCGGGCCTGCCAGGTGTGTGCGGCAGCCGACATCCGCGAAGGCCAGAACAACTGCGCGCTGATCAACCTCGACTGCGCCGACATCTGCGCGGCCACCCTCAACGTGCTGTCGCGCGGTTCGCCCCATCATGGCGATTTCTGCGCGCTGTGCGCCCACATCTGCCGCGCCTGTGCGGCGGAATGCGCCAAGCATGCGGCCATGCACCAGCATTGCGCCGACTGCCAGGCGGCTTGCGAACGCTGCGCCGCCGAGTGCGACAAGCACGCACGCGAACGGCACATCTGATCGTGCCGGCGGCCCGCCGGCGCCCTGCTTTGCCTGCCAGCTCTCGGGCTGGCCCTGTCGCGCCCACCCCGCATACCGACGGAAAATAATCCCTTTTCCGCGTGGCATCAGCTATGATCTGTCCATACATATGCATACAGGGCTGCGGCGCTTACCGGCGCCGTGGCTACGGGACATCGCCTGGCGATGTGTGTTAGACGTCAACAGGCGGCCTTACGCGGTTTCCATGATTCCAAAAGCATCGGGCATTACCCAGCAGGACAAGACTCCATCCGCGCGGCTGGCGCGCCTCACCCGCTGCGCCGGGCCCTATGCCAGCCTGCTCCAGATGCTGCTCATCGGGCTGGCCTTCCTGACCCTGTCGCGCCTGGCCCTGGCCATCTGGCAGTGGGACCGGGTGCAGGCCACCGGCATCTCGTCCGTCCTGTTCCTGCAGGGCCTGCGCGCCGACCTCATCCTGCTCGGCTATTTCCTCGCCATTCCGCTGCTGGTAGCACCGCTGCTCGCGCACCGCTTCGCGGCCCGCTTCTGGCGCGCGGCCACGGTGGGCTGGGCCACCTTCGCCCTCGTCTTCATCGTCTTCATGGAACTGTCCTCGCCACAGTTCATCATGCAATACGACGTACGCCCGAACCGCCTGTTCATCGAATACCTGGCCTATCCACGCGAAGTGTTCGCGACCCTGTGGAACGGCTTCCGCACCGCCCTGCTGCTGGGCGTGGGTGCCACCCTGGTGCTGGCCGTGGTCCTGTTCCGGCTGCTGCAGCGCGCCTCCTCGGGCATGAACATGTGGACCTCGCGCAAGCTGCTGCTGCTCTGGCCGCTGCTCTGCCTGGTCGTGTTCATGCAGGTGCGCTCGACCACCGGCCACCGCCCGGCCAACCCCGCCCTGTTCGCGCTGACGGGGGACTCGATGGTCAATTCCCTGATCATCAACTCGGCCTGGTCGGTATTCGATGCCATCGGCTCGATGCGCAAGGAAGCCGCCTCGTCCGAGATATACGGCCACATGCCGCGCGCGACAGTGCTGGAGCAGGTGAAGGCGGCGCCCTGGCTGCGTGAGGCCCGCTTCGACACCCCGCAACTGCCGACCCTGCACCACCAGCAAGCCGCGATCGCGCGCGCGCGGCCGCTCAACCTGGTGATCGTGCTCCAGGAGAGCCTGGGCGCGACCTTCGTGGAATCGCTGGGCGGCCTGCCGGTGACGCCGGAGCTGGAAAAGCTGAAGCACGAAGGCTGGTGGTTCGAGCAGCTGTACGCCACCGGCACCCGCTCGGTGCGCGGCATCGAAGCGGTAGTGGCCGGCTATGCGCCGACGCCGGCGCGCAGCGTCGTCAAGCTCTCGCTGGCCCAGCAGAATTTCTACACGCTGGCGGCCGGACTGGGCCAGCAGGGCTACCAGACCGAGTTCGTGTACGGCGGCGAAGCCCACTTCGACAATATGCGCAGCTTCTTTACCGGGAACGGCTTCCAGCGGGTGGTCGACATCGGCCAGATGCGCCCGGGCTTCGTGGGCAGCTGGGGCGCCTCGGACGAAGACCTGTTCGACAAGGCGCTGGAGCGCCTCAAGGACCTGCACGCGCAGAAGAAGCCCTTCTTCAGCCTGGTGTTCACCTCGTCCAACCATGAACCCTTCGAATTCCCGGACGGGAAAATCGCCCTGCACGACCCGGATAAACAGACCGTCAACAACGCGGTGAAGTATGCCGACTACGCGCTCGGCAAATTCATCCGCGCAGCCAAGCAGCAGGACTACTGGAAGGACACCGTGTTCCTGATCGTGGCCGACCACGACAACCGGGTCTACGGCAATGCCCTGGTGCCGATCAAGAAATTCCACATCCCGGGCCTGATCCTGGGCGCCGACATCCAGCCGAAACGGATCGCCACCATCGCCAGCCAGGTCGACCTGGGCCCGACCCTGCTGTCGCTGCTGGGCGTGTCGAGCACCCACCCGATGATCGGACGCGATTTCGCGCGCGACAGCACGTCGCCCGGCCGCGCCCTGATCCAGTTCGACAACCTGTTCACCTGGCTGGAAGGCAGCTCGGCCACGATCCTGCGGCCCGGCAAGGCGCCCCTGCTGGGCCGCTACGACGCGGCCACCGGCGTCCTCGATCCGCATGCGGGCACGCCCAGCCGGGCCCAGGTCGAGCAGGCGATGGCGCACGTGATGCTGCCGTCGCTGCTCTACCGCGAACAGCGCTACCGGCTGGCTCCCTAGGCTTGCAGCGCGGCAGCGCTGGAAACAAAACAGCAACAAAGTCGGCCGGCCACGACGGTTTCTTCGACTTGGGTTCCTGCTAATATTGTCCTGCCCAGCTCGCTTTGCCGGGAGGGCAATGCGCAGTGCTCTTCAAACCGGGGATGACCAGTGAACGCATTACCGCAAGCCACGAAGGCCGGGCTGTTTGGTCCCGCTTTGCGTTTCGTACTCGTGTTTGTCCTCCTGTTCCAGGCGGCCTGGGGACAGGCCGCCTCCTCGGCCGCCACCGGCCATGCGCGCGCCGAACTACTCGTCCACGCCCCTAGCGGCGTCAAGCCGGGCGCCGAGGTCTGGCTGGGCCTGCGCATCCTCCACGATCCGGGCTGGCATACCTACTGGCTGAACCCGGGCGACTCCGGCCTCCCGACCACCATGGCCTGGACCCTGCCGGCCGGCGTCACGGCGGGCGCGATCGCGTGGCCGACCCCGAAGCAGATGCCGCTCGGCCCCCTGATGAACTACGGCTACGACGGCGAGCTGCTGCTGCCCGTGCGCCTGAGCGTGCCGGCTTCCTGGCAGGGCGGTCCGCTGCCGGTGAAGCTGCGCGCGGACTTCCTGATCTGCGAAGAGGCCTGCATTCCCGAATTCGCCGAGCTGGACACCGAACTGACGCCGGGGCCCGCCTCCGCGCATGCGGCGCTGTTCGAGCGCGCCTTCCGGACCGCGCCGCTCGCCGTCCCCGGCCTGGGCGCGAGCGCCCGCATCGAGAACAATGCACTGGTGATCGAGGCCACCGGCCTGCCGTCCGCGTACCGCGGCCGGCCGCTGCAGCTGTTCCCGGAAAACGGCGGCGTGCTCGAGCATCCGGCACCGCTGGCCCAGGAATGGCAGGGCGAGAAGCTGGTGCTGCGTGCGCCCCTGTCGGCGCAGCGCAGCGACAGCCCGGCTGCGATGGACGCGGTCATCACGGCGGACCACAAGGCGCCGGGCGTACGCATCGGCTTCGCGATCGCCGGGACCTGGCCGCAAGCCGGCGCCGCAGCACCGCCCGCCGCCGAATCCGCCCGGCCGTGGCTGCTGGTGCTGGCCTTCGCCTTCCTCGGCGGCGCCATCCTGAACCTGATGCCCTGCGTGTTCCCGGTGCTGTCCCTGAAAGTGCTCGGCTTCGCCCAGCACGGCGGCGAGCGCCGGCGCATCGTGGCCGGCGGCTTTGCCTACACCGCCGGCGTGATCGCCTCCTTCTTGCTGCTGGCGGCCCTGCTGCTGGCGCTGCGCGCCAGCGGCGAGCAGCTGGGCTGGGGTTTCCAGCTGCAGTCGCCGCTGTTCGTCGCCGCCCTCGCCGTCCTGTTCACCCTGATCGGCTTCAACCTTGCTGGCCTGTTCGAATTCAACAACATGCTGCCGGATCGCCTGCTGAATGCGCGCGCCCGCAACCCGGTGCTGGACGACTTCCTCACCGGCGTGCTGGCGGTGGCCGTCGCCTCGCCCTGCACCGCGCCCTTCATGGGAGCAGCCCTCGGCGCCGCGCTGGCGCAGCCCGCGCCCCAGGCCTTGTCGGTATTCGCCGCGCTGGGCGCGGGCATGGCCGCGCCCTACCTGGCCGCCAGCCTGTTCCCCGGCCTGGCGCGCCTGCTGCCGCGCCCGGGACCGTGGATGGCACGCTTCAAGACCTTCATGGCCTTCCCGATGTTCGCCACCGTCGTCTGGCTGCTGTGGGTGCTCGGCCTGCAGGCCGGCCCCGACGCGATCGCCGCAGTGCTCGGCCTGGTCGTGGCGGCCGCCTTCGGCGTCTGGGTGCTGGGCATCCCGGCGCGCAGCAGCGCCGGCAAGTCGATCGGGATCGGCGCCGCCGGGCTGGCAGTGGCCGGCGCCGCCTTCTGGGCCTGGCCCGCCTTCCAGGGCGCACCAGCGACTGCGCCGGCTGCCGCCGGCTGGCAGGCCTGGTCGCCCCAGGCCCTGGCCCAGGCACGCCAGGAGGGACGGCCGGTGTTCGTCGACTTCACGGCCGCCTGGTGCGTCACCTGCCAGTACAACAAGCGCACCACCCTTGCCGACCCGGGGCTGATGGAAGACTTCCGGGCCAGGAAGGTCGTGCTGCTGCGCGCCGACTGGACCCGGCGCGACGAAACGATCACGCAGGCACTCAAGGAACTCGGCCGCAGCGGCGTGCCGGTGTATGCGCTGTACCGCGACGGCGCTGGACAAGCGACGCTGTTGTCGGAACTGCCGAGCGTGGAAGAAGTCAGGCAGGCACTCGCCGCGCCTTGATGCATCAGAAGCAGAGACCAAGCACCCACCATCACCAGGAGGATCACATGAAGCGCACCATCGCACTCTCGCTGCTCGCCGCCGGCCTGACCCTGGGCGGCAGCGCCATGGCCGACGCCGTCGTCGGTCAGGCCGCGCCGGCCTTCAAGGGCGTCGACGCCGCCGGCAAACCGGTCTCGCTGGACCAGTACAAGGGCAAGTACGTGGTCCTCGAATGGGTCAATCCGGAATGCCCCTTCGTCAAGAAGCACTACGACAGCGGCAACATGCCCAGCACGCAGAAGTACGCCGCCGACAAGGGCGTGGTCTGGCTGGCGGTGAGCACCAGCGCCGACGGCGACCGCGCCGGCAATGCGGCGGCCATCAACGACTGGGTCAAGGCGAAGAAGGCCATGCCCGCCGCGACCATCATGGACACCGGTGGCGCGATCGGCAAGGCCTACGGCGCGCGCACCACGCCGCACATGTACCTGATCGACCCGAGCGGCAAGCTGGTGTACGCCGGCGCGATCGACAGCAAGCCGAGCACCAATCCGGGCGACATCAAGGACGCCACCAACTACATGGTCAAGGCGATCGACGAATCCCTGGCCGGCAAGCCGCTGAGCCAGGCCGTCACCAAGCCTTACGGCTGCTCGGTCAAGTACGGTTGATGCACCTGGCCGGCCGGATTTCCGGCCGGCCGCTCATAACAAAACAAGGGGATCCGAATGCGTCACACACCAACTTCCCGCCGTGCCGTGCTGGCCGCCGCGGTCTGCGCGGCCTTCCTGCCGCTCACGAGCGCGCTCGCCGCGCCCTTTGAATCGAGCCGCATCAGCGTGCGCACCGAGGGCGCAGGTCCCGACGTCGTCCTGATCCCCGGCCTGAATTCCTCGCCGCGGGCCTGGGCCACGACCGTGGCCGCCGTACCGGGCTACCGCTACCACCTGGTGCAGGTGTCCGGCTTCGCGGGCCAGCCGGCGGGCGGCAACAAGGAAGGCAATGTGGCGGCGCCGGTAGCCGAGGAGATCGCCCGCTACATCCGGGAAGCGGGCCTGAAGCAGCCGGCCGTGATTGGCCACTCGATGGGCGGCACCATGGGCATGATGCTGGCGGCCCGCCATCCGGAGGTGCTGTCGCGCCTAATGGTGGTCGACATGTACCCTTACCTCGGCACCTTCTTCGCCGGCCCGGGCGCCGCGCCCGACAAGGTCGAGGCGGTGGCGAATGCGGCGATGGTCGGCATCCGCAGCGCCAGCCCGGAACAGCGCGCGAAGAACGTCAGCGACACCATCGCCGGCATGGTCGACACCGAGGCCATGCGCGCCGGCGCCATGGCGGATTCCTCAGCCAGCGACCTGGACGTCAGCAGCCGCGCCTTCCGCGAGCTGCTGGTGACCAACCTGATTCCGGAACTGCCGAAGATCACCAAGCCGGTGACCGTGCTCTACGTGCAACCGAAGGGCGTGCCGCTGCCGGCCGAGCAGTTCGATTATGTCTACAAGAGCGCCTACGCGCCGGTCAAGTCCCTGACCCTGAAACGCATCCCGGACAGCGCCCACTTCATCATGTGGGACCAGCCGCAGCGCTTCCAGGGCGAGGTGAAGGCCTTCCTGGCCGCGCCCTGAGCGGTATGGTCAGATGAAGGGCCAGGACAGGATGCGCTTCAGGTGCAGCACCGTGCGCGCGACCGGATAGCCGATCGCGAAGGCGAAGGCCGGCAGGCTCCAGGCATCGCCCAGCACGGCCAGCCAGGCGCCGCCGACCGTGGCGGCGGCCACCAGCACCATCAGCCAGAGCTCGATGCTGAGAAAAAAGCTGGTGGCGTCGCGCCAGACGCGCAGCAGCAGCGCGGCGGCTTCCTTGAAGGTCTTGATGTCGTGGCCCATGGTCGTGTTCGCAGTTTGGCAATGACAGAAATGAAACGCTGTCGGAAATGCAAATCGCCGGCATGGGCCGGCGATTTACTCTTTATGTTGCAGTGCATTATAAGCGCTTGAGCCGCTTCAACGCTGCATGCGCACCAGCGCAATCTCCTTCACCGGCTGCCTGAACTCCTGCAGCAGGCGCGCCGTCTCTTGCTGTGCGCGCGCCATGTTCGCCGCCTTCACGTGCCCATAGCCGCGGATCGACTCCGCCACCTGGGCCAGCTTGAGCGCGGCCGCGCGGTTCTCCACCGTCAGCTCGCTGGCCAGCACGTCGACCAGTGCAAAGTAGTCCGACCGCAGCCGGCGCTCGGCACGCCGCTCGTGGGTATAGCCGAAGACATCGAAGGCAGTCCCGCGCAGCACCTTCAGCGGCGCCAGCAGGCGGAAGGCCGAGCGCATCCAGGGGCCGAAGCGCATCTTCGCCGGGATGTCGCTGCCGGGCTTCTTGCGGGCCAGCAGCGGCGGCGCCAGGTGGTATTCGACGCGAAAGTCGCCTTCGAACTGCTGCTGCAATCCTTCCAGGAAGCCGGTCTGCGTGTGCAGGCGCGCCACTTCGTACTCGTCCTTGTAGGCCATCACCTTGAACAGCGAGCGGGCCACCGCCTTGCTCACGGCCCGCTTCGATGCCGGTCCTTCGATCGCGACTTCGCGCGCTTCGAGCTTCGCCACGGCGGCGCGGTACTGCTGCGCATACGCGGCATCCTGGTACTGCGTCAGCCAGTCGGCGCGGAAGGCCACCAGGTCCTCGAGCGAGGCCGGCGGCGTGAACTGCACCACCCTGGCCGGCTGGGCCAGGCGTGCCGCCGCCTTCTCGTCGGCCGCCACCAGGCGGCCCAGCATGAAGGCCTTCTTGTTCATCTCGACGGCAACGTTATTCAACTCGATCGCGCGCATCATTGCTTCCAGGCTGACGGGCACCAGTCCCAGCTGCCAGGCCGCGCCCATCATGAGGATGTTGGCGCCGATCGGGTCGCCCAGCACGCCGCTGGCGACCTGTTGGGCGTTCAGGCGCAGCGCCGGGCCGCCGGCGTCCATGATCTTGGCGAGCAAGTCGTCCTTGCGGATGTCGGCGTCCGGATCGCGCGTGAATTCGGCGGTCGGGGTTTCGTTCTCGTTGGCGACCACGCGGGTGTGCCCGCGCCGCATCACCGCCAGCGCATCCGGCATCGCCGCGACCACCAGGTCGCAGGCCAGCAGGGCATCGGCCTGCTGCAGGTCGATGCGCACCTGGTGCAGCGCCGCGGGTGACGGCGCCACCCGCACGTGCGACATCACCGCCCCGCCCTTTTGCGCGAAGCCCATGAAGTCCAGGGTCGAGGCGCCCTTGCCTTCGAGGTGGGCGGCCATCGTGATCAGGGCGCCCACCGTGACCACGCCGGTGCCGCCGACGCCGGCCACCAGCATCTCGAAGGGTTTTGCGAAAGCGTAGGGCGTGGGCAGCGGATAGGCGGCCAGCATGCTTTCCAACTGGCGCAGTTCGAGGGCGGCGGCGGCGGGCTTCTTCAGCTGGCCGCCGATGACCGACACGAAGCTCGGGCAGAAGCCCTCGGCGCAGGAATAATCCTTGTTGCAGGAAGCCTGGTCGATCTGGCGCTTGCGCCCCAGCGGGGTCTCGAGCGGCAGGATCGACAGGCAGTTCGACTGCACGCCGCAGTCGCCGCAGCCCTCGCACACGGCCGGATTGATGACCATGCGGCGCGGCGGGTCGGGGAACACCAGCTTGTCCGGCTTGTTCTTCTTGCGGCGGCGGCGCTTCTCGGCCGCGCAGGTCTGGTCGTAGACCAGCACCGTGACGCCGGGCGTGTCGCGCAGGCGGCGCTGGACCACATCGAGTTCGCTGCGGTGGTGCACGGCCACGCCGGCCGGCAGGGTCACGCCCTCGTAGTTGGACGGCTCGTCGGTGACCACGGTTGCCGACACCGCGCCTTCGCTCAGCACCTGCTGCAGGATCTGCGGCACGCTGAGTTTACCGTCGACCGGCTGGCCGCCCGTCATGGCCACGGCGTCGTTGTACAGGATTTTGTAGGTGATGTTGGCACGCGCCGCGATGGCCTGGCGGATCGCCAGGGAGCCCGAGTGGTAATAGGTGCCGTCGCCCAGGTTCTGGAACACGTGCTTCTCACGCGAGAAGCGCGAGGCCGCGACCCAGGGCACGCCCTCGCCGCCCATCTGGGTGAGCGTGACGGTATCGCGCTTCATCCAGCTCGCCATGAAGTGGCAGCCGATGCCGGCCAGCGCGCGGCTGCCTTCGGGCACCCGGGTCGAGGTATTGTGCGGGCAGCCGGAGCAGAAGTACGGCGTGCGCTTGATCGCGTCGGCGCCGTTAGACAGCACTTCGGCGCGGCAGAACTGCGGCAGGAATTCTTCCAAACGCAGGTCGGGAAACGTCGGTGCCAGCCAGCGCACCAGCACCGGTGCGATGCGCGAGGGGCGCAGTTCGCCCAGGTTGGACAGCAGCGGCACGCCCGCGGCGTCGTGTTTGCCGAGCACCTGCGGGCGCTGCTCGGCCGCCAGGTTGTAGAGCAGGCTTTTCAGCTGCCCTTCGATGACCTCGCCCTTCTCTTCCACCACCAGTACCTCTTGCAGGCCGTGTGCGAAGGCGTGCAGGCGGCTGCGCTCGAGCGGGAAAGTCAGGCCCGGCTTGTACAGGCGCAGGCCGAGTTCCTCGAGCTTGTCCAGCGTGATGCCGACGCGCGCGAAGGCTTCCAGCAGGTCGAGGTAAGCCTTGCCCGCGGCGATGATGCCGAGCGTGGCCTTGGGTGCGGCCACCACCAGCTTGTCGATCGAGTTCACGCCCGCGAAAGCGTGCACGGCCTCGAGCTTGTCGGCGACCCGCTGTTCGATCGCGAGGCTGGGCAGGTCCGGCCAGCGGTAGTGCAGGCCGTCGGCGGGCGGCGTGTAGGATTCCGGGGGGGTGAACACGGGTGGCGCGGGCAGTTCCACGACGGCGCCGCCTTCGACCGTCTCCGAGATCGCCTTGAAGCCGACCCAGGCGCCCGAGAAGCGCGACAGCGCCCAGCCGTACAGGCCGAACTCCAGGTATTCCTCGATGTTGGCCGGATTCAGGACCGGCATGCCCCAGGCCATGAAGGCATGGTCGCTCTGGTGCGGCATCGACGAGGACACGCAGCCGTGGTCGTCGCCGGCCACCACCAGCACGCCGCCCAGCTGCGAGGAGCCATAGGCATTGCCGTGCTTGAGGGCGTCGCCGGCACGGTCCACGCCCGGTCCCTTGCCGTACCACATGGCGAATACGCCGTCGACGGTGCGGTTCGGATCGCCGCCGACCTGCTGGCTCCCCAGTACGGCGGTGGCGCCCAGTTCTTCGTTGATCGCAGGGAGGAATTCGATGGCGTTCTGCTGCAGGATGGTCGAGGCGCGCCAGGCTTCCTGGTCGACCGCGCCCAGCGGCGAGCCGCGGTAGCCCGAAATGAAGCCGCCGGTATTCAGGCCGGCGCGCTCGTCCAGCGCCTTCTGCATGAGCGGCAGGCGGATCAGGGCCTGGGTTCCGGTCAGGAATACCCGCCCCTCGGTGCGCTTCAGGTTGTCGTCCAGGCGGTAGGAGGGATCGGCCAGACCCTTGCCAGTCAGCCCTACCTCCTCGTGCATCGTTCCCATCGTGTTCGTCTCCACTGTACTCTTCTTTAGTGGGGACATGATAGGTCCGTGCAAAGGAAATAACTTTTCTAACTTACCGGATTTTGCTTCAGAATAGGCAAACCATTTCGTTTCAGGCCATATTATGGACAAGAATAACCTCGACCCCGCCTCCCTGCGTATCTTGCGCGAATTACAACAGGATGCCCGCCTCTCCGTCAACGAACTGGCCGAGCGGGTCGGCATGTCGGCCTCGCCCTGCTGGCGGCGCCAGAAGGAGCTCGAAGAGAACGGTTTCATCCGGCGCTATGCCGCCATCCTCGAGCGCCGCAAGCTCGATCTCGGGCTGGTGTGCGTGCTGCACGTGTCGCTGACGCGGCACGAGGCCGGCGTGGTCGACACCTTCGAGGCGCAGATGAAGGCCTGCCGCGAAGTGATGGAGTGTTATGAGGTGACCGGCACCTCGGACTACATCGTCAAGGTGATGGTCGCGAACATGGATGCCTACCACGACCTGCTGCACAACGTCCTGCTGAAGCTGCCGGGCGTCTCGCAGCTGAATACCAGCGTGGCGCTGCGCGAAGTGAAATACGAGACCGCCCTGCCGCTGTAAGCCGAAAAAGCAAACCGGCATGGGCAGCGTGCACCGCCCATGCCGGTCATGCGCAGGGTCGCCCCTGCGCGCGTTCCAGCGTTCAGCTTAGAACTTGTACTCCGCCGATACCCGGACCACGCGTCCCATCATGTCGGCCAGGCTGGTCAGGTAACCGCCGCTGTAGATGGTGTTGGCGGTCAGCGGTGGCCATTCTTCCGTGATGTTGTTCACGCCCAGCGACAGGGTGGTGTTCTTGAAGCCCGTGTAGCGCACGTTCACATTGAACTGGCTATACGATTCCACTTCGGTCAGGGTCGATCCCGCACGCGGCGTCAGGTCGGTCAGCGCGGTGTTGAAGCGCTGCGACAGGGTCGCCTTCCAGTCGCCGGTGCTGTAGGTGACCGCGGCGGTGTACTTCCAGCGCGGGTTCACCTGCGGCATGCCGGCCAGGCCCGAGTTCGGACCGGCGCTGCCGAAGCGGCCGTCGTTGGTGATGATGCCGACGTTGCTGTTCCATGCACCGCCCGCCTCGCTCTGGAACTCGTACTTGTGGTACCAGGTCGCATCCAGCTTCGCATCGAAGGTGCCGATGCTGGTCTTCGGGAAGCGGTAGGAACCCGAGATGTCCGCACCACGGATGCGGGTCTGGCCGCGGTTGGCCTGGCTGGCGATGATGTAGTCGATGGTGCCGTCGGCGCGGCGGTTGATCACGCTGTCGTACTTGACCGGGTTCTGCTGGATTTCGGCGATCGAGACCGCACCCAGCACGTTACGCAGTTTCAGGCCCCAGTAGTCGACGGTCAGCGACAGGTTCTTGATCGGCTCCAGGCCGATGCCGAAGTTGAAACCGCGCGACTTCTCGGGCTTCAGGTGGGTGTTGTTCGGCGACTTGGTCCAGTAGGTGGTCTGCACGTTGCAGACCTGGTCGGCCGTGAAGCCCTGGCGCGGGGTGCCGGTGCCGGCCACCAGCGGCTGGCTGCTCGGGCACAGGACCGGGTCGTCCATCACGAGGGTGCGGACTTCCGGCGTCGGGTTCTGGATGTCCATGATGGACGGCGCGCGGAAACCGCTCGAGACCGAGCTGCGCAGCACCAGCTGCTCCATCGGCTGCCAGCGGGCCGCCAGTGCCGGGTTCACCGTGGTCTGCTTCAGGTCGTCGTAACGGTCGGCGCGCACCGAGCCGTTGACCAGGAAGGTCTTGGTGATCGGCGCATCGACCTCGAGCACCAGCGAGGAGATCTTGCGCTTGAGTTTCTTGGCCACGCCCTGCGGCAATTCGCCGACCAGGTCGGACTGCACCACGTTGCCCGAGGCATCGATGTTGTAGCTGCCGTCGGCCTTCTTCAGCACGTAGTCGAGGGGCGCGTTGAAGGTGCGCGCCGAATCCTCGCGCAGTTCGCCCGACACCGCCAGGATCACGTCGCCGCCGCCCAGCTCCCACACCGGACGGGTGACGGTCAGGTCGACGCTCTTGTTGAAGGCTTTGTTCAGGCGGTAGGTGTAGTCCTCGGCCTGGATGCTGCGCAGGTATTCGGCACCGGCGGCGTCCTGCGCACCGAAGGGGTTCAGGATGCCCTTGTCGAAGCCTTCCTGGGCCTTGGAGTACAGGATGTAGCCTTCGCCGACGCGGGTGTCGCGCTTCGAGCGGCCGTAGTTCAGGCCGGCGCGGTAGTCCCAGCCCATCACTTCGCCTTCGGCCGACAGCACGATGCGGTCGTTGCCCTGCTCGTCGTTACGGTAGGCCGGCCCCAGTTCGCCCGGTCCCCACTGGAAGTAGATGGTGCGGTTGTTCATGTTCAGGTCGCTGACCGCGCCGGTGGTGCGGGTCGGGTCGATGAACATGGCCGGGGTGTTGGCGCCGGTATTGCTGCCCACGACTTTCGGCAGCGGGGTGATGCCCTTGCCCGGATAGAAGCGGCTGCTCGGGCTCATCGAGTAGGTGGTGAACGGCTGGTTCGTACCCGGGACCTGCATGCCGCGGAACTTCTGCACGGTGAACTCGGAATGCAGCACGTCGAGGTCGATCTTGTGGCCGCCCGCGATGTTCCAGCTGGCGCGCGCGCTGACGGTGGTGATCTCGCTGCCGTCGGTCACGGCATTCCAGAACAGCGGATTGCGGATGCAGCCAGGCGCATAGGTCGGCGGCGTATTCAGGCTGAGGTTGCCCAGCGTGGAGCGCGACCAGGGCGACTCGCAACCGGTGGCGAAGGCCGGGTTGTAGTTGGAGTTGGCGTTGCGGGCGAAGCCGAAGTTGGCCAGCGGGTTGGGATTGCGCCCATCCGGCGTGATGCCCAGACCCAGGGTGCGCAGCACGTCCGGGTCGTGCTGGTCCGGGCGGTCGCCCTGGAACAGCGCATCCTTCTTCTGGTGGTCGACCGCGATGTAGGCGTTGAAGCCGTTTTCGCCCAGGTCGCCCCAGCCGGCGATCGCGCCGATGGCCTTGGTGGTGCCGCCGCCGCTCAGTTCCGGACGGGCGTATTCGGCCTTGATCGAGGCGCCCTTGTAGCCGCGCTTGGTCCAGTAGTTCTGCACGCCGCCGATGGCGTCGGCGCCGTAGATCGAGGCGCCGCCGCCGTTCAGGGTCTCGACGCGGTCCAGCGCCATGCGCGGGATCACGTTGACCGAGACGTACTGGTCCTGCAGCGGCTCGTTCGCCAGGCGACGGCCGTTCAGCAGCGACAGGGTACGCATCGGGCCGAGGCCGCGCAGGTTGGTCACCGGACCGGCCGCGCCCGAGTTGGTGCCGAGCGACAGCGACTGCGGCTGCTCCAGCACGAAGTCCTTCAGTTCGGTATGGCCGCGCGCTTCCATTTCCGCCGCCTTGACGGTGGTAACGGGATTGGTGCCTTCGTCATCGACGCGGCGGATCAGCGAGCCGGTCACGACCACGGCCTGGGCGACCGGAGTCGAGGCAGGCGCCTCGGTAGTCTGCGCCTGGGCCTGGGCCGACAGCTGGAACAGCGCCAGGCTCACCGCGGTGGCGAGCTGGGCTCGGCGTGGGGTGGGAACGAAGTAGGGGTGCATTCACGTCTCCTTAATTATTTTATAAGAATTGATATGACCAAACTACTAATTGGTCAGGCCACTCTGCTTGCAAAGCTGCGAACCTTTCCGCTAACTCTCTCCTCCCTTCGGAGGTTTTTAGAGAATTGATATGACCGGATTATAAAGTGGTCGGGCCACTTTGTATAAAAATATTTACATGCAGATAGAACAAAACGACAACGGGCCCCATGGACCCGCTCACGGATGCTGCTGCGTACGCACGGCGCCTCGCCTGGGAGTACACTCTGGTAAGGAGCCTTCCATGCATGGCCCTGCCTACCCTTCTTGGTCGCCGTCCGGTCACGGCACGACGCAAGCTTCTTTCCTGGCGACCAACATCAGCCCGCATGCTGCGGGCCGTACCAGTGCGGAACGGAGCAGCATCCCTCAACGGCAGCAGGAGGACATCATGCGGCATACCTTGACAGCGGTCTACGCAGACCGCAACACGGCCCAGCGCGCGCTGGATGAATTACTGGCCTCGGGATATCCGGACGCCGAGCTGGCGCTGGCGACCGCGCCCGTGACCGGGGACGCCGCCTCCCCCATGTGGCAGGATCCGCCGGGCACGTCGACTGCGCGCTTCCTGTCGCGGCTGTTCGACCATGCGCGCAGCGATCCGTTGGCGGACGTCCCCGGCCCCCTCCCCCATGAGCGCTACGTTCTTACTCTTGCGACACATTCGGAAGCCGAAGCGGAGCGCGCCGCGTCCCTGGTCCCGGACTTCGTGCGCGTCGACCGGGAGGACGGCAGCTGGCAGCCCAGGCGACAGCTGCGCAACGCGCCGGGAGCGCTGCAGTACTACGGACGTGGTCCCGAGCACTATTACGGCACCCGCGAGGCGGACGACACGTCCACGATCGGCACCACCTTCCGGGAACCGATGCTTCCCGCCGGACAGTGGCCGGACACGGCGCCGGACGTCCCCCTCGGCGCCGCAGCGCTGGCCGCCTACCGCTTCGGCCGCGACCTGCACGACAGCGACCGCTACCGCAACCGCTCATGGGACGAAGCCGGCACCGAACTGCGGCAGGCCTGGGAAACGCGCGATCCGGCGGGGCCGGCCTGGGACGCCTCCGCAGCGGCGATCCGTACCGGTTGGGACAGCACCAGCCCGGAGATCGACGGCGATGAACATTACCGGAGCCACTGGAAGACCCACTACGCGAGCGGCAACGGCAGTGGTCCTGCCACGCATCGTCCCGGCCCGGACGATGCCGGTTCGCTGGCCACCACCTGGAAGCGGCGCCACCCCGGCGAACTGCCGCCCTGGGAAGGCTTCATGGATGCCCTGCGCCACGGATGGGACAGGATTTCCTTCGGCATGGATACGGACGAGGCCAGCTATCGCTCCCACCACGCGGACAACTATCCCGGCACCCCTTACGAAGATCTCGCCCCGGCTTACCGATATGGGAAGCACACGCACCGCAGGGCGGCGTTCAGGGGCCGTGACTGGGACGAGGTGGAAGACGGGCTGCGCACCGAATGGGAAGGCAGCCACCCGGACGCCCGCCCCTTGCCATGGGACGGCATCCGGGCGGCCGTGCACCGCGGCTGGGACGGGTGAGCGGTCCGGGAGCTACTAGAACGACAGCGTGACGCTGCGCGGGCAGTGATCGCTGGTCTCGATGCGCTGGCCGGGCGCCTGCACGACGGCCGTCTTGCGCGAGCCGAGGCCGGCCGGCTGGCGCGCCGCCAGCGCGCCGCTGAGCACGATATGATCCAGGCCCGAGAAGCCGCGGCAGCCCTCTTCGACGCCCGTCAGGGGCACCTGCTGCAGGGACCTGCCGCCGTCGTTCAGCTCCTGCCACAAGTAGCGCGTCGCCACCCTGCCATCCGCACCGGGCGCCGGCACGCCGGCGGGGCCGCTGCCGTCCGCGCGCACCTGCGCAGGAGGGATGCCTGCGGCAGCTTCTTCGTCGATGCGGCGGTTGAAGTCGCCCAGCAGCACGAAATCGGGGCTCGACTTCGCCACGCCGTCGATCCAGCGTTCGAGCGGCGCCACCTGGCGGTTCAGCACCTTGCAGGCGCCGGCCGGATCGTCGAGCAGGCGCGCCTGGTAGACCGGGGTCGGCACGATGTTGGCGCAGCCGGACTTCAGGTGCACGTTCAGGAAGCTGACGCGGCGTCCCGCCACCTGCAGCTCGAGCGCCAGCCCCGGTCGTACCTTGCGTGCCTCCGGATCGGTCGGGTTGTCGCTCACCGCCAGGCCGGTCTCGACGCTGCAGCGGCCCTCCTGGCCCAGGCTGCGGTCCCAGGCAAAGGCCAGGGTCTGGAATCCCTCGTGCGGGGCGTCGCATACGCCGAAGCGCTCGGCATGGCGGCCGAGCAGCTGCTTGACCACCTCGGCCGAACGCACTTCCTGGAACGCGATCACGCGCACGCCCTCGCCTTCGATCAGCCTGGCGATGGTCGCCTGCAGGCCGGCCAGCTTGGCCGCGTAGTCGGCGCTGACCAGCGGCACCGGGGCGCCGCGGCCCTGGTAGGCGTTACACGGCGCCATCATGGCCGCCCCCGCCGGCCCACCGGCCAGGCGCTCGGTATCGGCGACGCACTGGCGCGCCACCCGGGCGGCCTCGTCGGTGATGGCGCTCTGCCCCGGCTGGCGCCGCGGGCGGGTATCGCACCAGGACACGGTCTTGCAGACGGCATTCTGGCGGTCGAAATCCTGCTGCGAACCGGCCCAGGCCAGGTTGAAGGAGGCGACGCCAATTTTTGCCGGCGCCGGCGCCGGCTGCGGGGCGGGATCGGCGGCATGGACGGCCGGCGCGGCGAGCAGCGCGGCCAGGATGGCGGACGAGAGCGGCTTGAAGGTAAACATCGGGACTTTCCTGAGGATGGACGCTGAATTGACAACAGCGATTATCGCGGAGACTGCTTTCCGCAGCAATGGCTAGGACTTTGCCGCGAGGACGCGCTTGAGCGCCGTCTCCGGATCCAGTCCGGCCATCAGGAGGTTGATGATCTCCTGCTTGTCCTCCTGCGTGAGCGTTTCGCAGGCTGCACGGTGGGAACAGAAATACGCGTACCAGGCCACGTCCGCCGGACGTTCCTTGCGCGGCTTGAAGCGTGCCGGCACGGTCGCGCGGATCGCGTCGGCATAGGCAGGCAGCTGCGCGTCCGCCGTCGACCAGTCGAAGGCGGCGACGGCGCGCCGCTCGGCTTCCAGTTCGCCCTTGCCGCCCTTGCCCACGGCGAGGGAGGCCAGGTTGGGATAGCCGTGGGCCGCGCAGAAGCCCTCGACGAAGCGCAGTTTCGGCCCGATGCCGACCACCACCGCCCGGCCGAGCACAGCGTCCTTGGGATGAAGGGAACGTGCCAGCGTGAGCAGGTCGCCATGCGTGATCGGCATGCCCTGCAGGGACTGCGCCTGCCTGACCAGGGCTTCAAGCAGGCGCGAGCCGACCTCGATGTCGTTGTGGGTGAACTGGATCATTGCTGGATGCCGACTGGTCAAAAGCGCCATCTTAGCAAAAGCTTCCAGCAAGCGGCCTACTGCGACTCGGTATCGATCTCCGCCTCGGTCGCCGCCGGATAACGGCCACCGGACACCGTGTGCTGGTTCACGAGCGCATCGAGCTGCTCGATCAGCTGGGCGGAAAGCCTGACCTCGCCGGCGCGCAGGTTTTCTTCGAGATGCGCGACCTGTGTCGTGCCCGGAAGCGGCAGGATGTGCGGGGCCTTGTGCAGCAGCCAGGCGATCGCCAGCTGGGCGGGGGTGCATCCGGCGACGCCGGCGATGGCCCGGTAGGTCGGCAGCCAGCGCAGGTTGGCGTCCAGGTGCGCGCCCTGGAAACGCGGCATCCCGCGCCGCAGGTCGCCCGGCACCAGCGCGGCGGCCGCCTGCACGTCGGGAATTGCGCCCGCCAGGAAGCCGCGCCCGAGCGGGCTGAAGGCCACGAAGGCAGCGCCGATATCGGCACAGGCCTCCAGCACGCCGAATTCGGGATTGCGGGTCCACAGGGAATATTCGGACTGTACGGCAGCGATCGGGTGTACCGCATGCGCCCGCCGCAGCGTTGCCGCAGACACTTCGGACAGGCCGATGGCGCGGATCTTGCCGCTCCTGACGAGGTCCGCCAAGGCACCGATGCTGTCTTCGATCGGCACCGACTTGTCCCAGCGGTGCAGGTAGTACAGGTCGATGACATCGGTGCGCAGGCGCCGCAAGGCATCCTCGCAGGTTTGCCTGAGGGTCCCGGGGCGTCCGTCGATGACGCGGCGCTTCACGCCGTCCTCGCCGGTCACGCCCTGCATGCCGCATTTGCTGGCCAGGGTGATGCGGTTGCGGTAAGGCGCGAGCACCTCGCCGACCAGGGCCTCGTTGGCGCCGAAGCCGTACAGCGCGGCGGTGTCGAAATGCGTCACGCCCAGGTCGATGGCGCGCAGCAGCAGGCGCGCCGCCTCTTCCGGACCAGGCGGCCGGCCGTAGGCGTGCGACAGGTTCATGCAGCCGACCCCGATGGCGCCGACCTCGAAAGGCCCGAGTGCGCGCCCTCGCATCACATCGCTTCCAGCTGCTGCTCGAGATCGTGCAGCACCCGATAGCACGGCAGCACCTGCGCCACGCTGGCGTTCGGCTCGCGGCCTTCGCGGATGGCGGCGAAGAATTCGCGGTCCTGCAGCTCGATGCCGTTCATGGAAACATCCACCTGCGACACGTCGATCTTTTCTTCCTTGCCGTTGAACAGGTCGTCGTAGCGCGCGATATAGGTGCCGCTGTCGCCGATGTAGCGGAAGAAGGTGCCGAGCGGGCCATCGTTATTGAAGGACAGCGACAATGTGCAGATCGCGCCGTTGGCGGCCTTCAGCTGGATCGACATGTCCATCGCGATGCCCAGCTCCGGATGGATCGGTCCCTGGATCGCATTGGCCTTCACCACCGGACTGCCGCACTGGTAGGCGAACAGGTCCACGGTATGCGCGGCGTGGTGCCACAGCAGGTGGTCGGTCCAGCTGCGTGGCTCGCCCAGTGCATTCATGTTCTGGCGGCGGAAGAAGTAGGTCTGCACGTCCATCTGCTGGATATTGAACTCGCCGGCTTCGATGCGCTTGTGCACCCATTGGTGGCTCGGATTGAAGCGACGGGTGTGGCCGCACATCGCGACCAGTCCGGTCTCCTGCTGCACGCGCACCACTTCCTGGCCGTCGCGGTAGATGTCGCACAGCGGAATCTCGACCTGCACGTGCTTGCCCGCCTTCATGCAGGCGATGGCCTGGGCGGCGTGCATCTGGGTCGGCGTGCACAGGATCACCGCATCGACCTCAAGCAGCGCCAGCGCCTCGTTCAGGTCGGTCGTGACGTGGGGAATGCCATGTTTGTCGGCAACGGCCCGGGTCTTGGCCAGGTCGCGGCTGATGAGGGAGACCACCTCTACCCCATCGATGTTCCTGATCGCATCGAGGTGCTTGATGCCGAAAGCGCCAGCGCCGGCCAGCGCCACCTTGATAGTCTTGTTCATTTATGCATTCTCCAGGATCAGGTGCCCCACCGCGGTATTCGACGCGGGGACATGGTAAAAGCGGTGCTTCACGACGGGCGCCGGACCGCCCGCCACGTCGGCCATCGCGCCGCGCGCGATCAGCCACATGACCAGCTCGATGCCTTCGGAGCCCGCTTCGCGCACATAGTCCAGGTGCGGGATGGCGGCGGCGGCGGCCGGATCGGCGATCAGCCGGTCGAGGAAGGCGTTGTCCCACTCGCGGTTGATGAGGCCCGCACGGGCGCCCTGCAGCTGGTGGCTCATGCCGCCGGTGCCCCAGATCTGCACCTTCAGGTCCTGGTCGAAGGACTCGACCGCGCGGCGGATCGCCTTTCCGAGCTCGAAACAGCGCCGTCCCGAGGGCACCGGATACTGCACGACGTTCACGGCGAAGGGAATGACCGGGCAAGGCCAGGCCTGCGGCTGGCCGCACATCAGGGACAGCGGCACGGTCAGGCCGTGATCGACGTCCATGCGGTTGACGATGGTGAGGTCGAAGTCATCCTGGATGACGCTGTGCGCGATATGCGCGGCCAGCTCCGCGTGCCCTTCCACTTTCGGCACCGGGCGCGGACCCCAGCCTTCGTCGGCCGGGGCATACGCTTCGGCCGTGCCGATGGCAAAGGTCGGGATCATGTCCAGGCTGAAGGCGGTCGCATGGTCGTTATAGACCAGGAAGATCACGTCCGGACGGTTCTCTTCCATCCACTTCTTCGAGTACTCGTAGCCGGCGAACAGCGGCTGCCAGTAAGGCTCGCCGGTCTTGCCGGCGTCGAGCGCGGCGCCGATTGCCGGCACGTGGGAGGTATAAACGCTTGCAGTGATTCGTGCCATGTCAGTGCTTTCCTTGTGGCTGGCGATGCGCCTGCGCGTCACCGTCTTCGCCGGTGTAGCGGTTGCCCTCGACCGAGCGGCCGCCATTGATCATCATGTTGCGGTATTCTTCTTCCGTCATGCCGGTCATCGAGCCGGCCATCTGCTGGAAGCTCCTGCCGTCCGTCGCGCCGATCTTGGCCAGGAAGTAGATGTTGCCCCCCAGGCGAATGCACCAGTTCAGGTCGCGCGCCAGCACCGCCTGCTTCTGCTCCTCGCTCATCGCCCACTCGTCCAGGTAGGCCCGCTCGTCCGCCTTGAAGCGCGCGCGGTTCTCGGCTTTCATGAGGGACATGCAGAATTGGTTCAGCCAGTAACCCTTGCGCGACTGCTCGGCGTCGAAGACGACCGTGCCGGGCACGTCCAGGTAGGATTTATCGAGTGCCATGATCGGTCTCCTCCGGCCAGTACAGCCGCATGGGGTTATCGACGAGCAGCTTGCGCTGCAGTGCGGGCGTGGGGGCGATGTGGGGAATGATTTCCACCAGCAGTCCGTCGTCGGGCATATGGTCTTTCAGGTTCGGGTGCGGCCAGTCGGTGCCCCACAGGACGCGGTCCGGGAACTCCTCGACCACCCGGCGCGCGAAGGGAATGACGTCGCGGTAGGGCATGCGCTCGCCGTCGAGCGCCTTCGGGCCGGTCACGCTGAGGCGCTCCGGGCAGCTTACCTTACTCCAGACATTCGGGTGCTTGCGCATGAAGTCCAGGAACAGCGCGAACTCGGGGCCGTCGACGCCGCCGCTGACGTCGGGGCGGCCCATGTGGTCCACCACCACTGTGGTCGGCAGCGCGGAGAAGAAGTCCCACAGCTCGGGCAGGTCCTGGGCCTCGAAGTACACCACGACGTGCCAGCCGAAGCGGGCGATGCGGCCGGCGATTTCCAACAGCTCGTCCTTGGGGGTGAAGTCGACCAGGCGCTTGACGAAATTGAAACGCACGCCGCGCACGCCGGCGTCATGGAGAGCCTGGAGTTCCTCGTCGCTCACGGTACGGCGCACGGTGGCCACGCCGCGCGCCCTGCCCTTCGAGGCCAGGCAGGCGTCGACCATGGCGCGGTTGTCGGCGCCGTGGCAGGTGGCCTGCACGATCACGTTGCGGCTGAAGCCGAGGTGGTCGCGCAGGGCGAACAGCTGCTCGCGGCTGGCGTCGCAGGGCGTGTACTTACGCTCCGGCGCATAGGGAAAACGCTCGCCCGGGCCGAACACGTGGCAATGGGCGTCGACCGCGCCCGGGGGCAGGACGAACTGCGGTTTTGTCGGGCCGGCGTACCAGTCGAGCCAACCGGGGCTCTTGGCGAAGCTGGTGTCAGGATTCACTGCGTCTCCTACGATAATCGAATAATAAGGGGTCAAGCGGCCAGCGCGCGGGCCGGCACCATCACTTCCCCGCGCATGATCAGGCGCGCGGTACGCAGCAGGGCGGCGCGCACGACCTTGTTGGGGGTGACTGGATCCAGCTCGAGTTCGACGCTGAATTCGCCGGTCGGATGCTCGACCGAGATCGCCTTCACCTGCCCTTCCGGGACCACGGCCAGGCCCTCGGTCACCGAGCCGGGCAGCACACAGGCGGTACCGACCGTCACGGCCGCCAGCACGCCGATCGCGTCGTGACAGACATGGGGGATGAAGCTGCGCGTGCACAGGCTTCCGCCCGCGCGCGGCGCGGCAACCAGGGTCATCTTCGGGTAGTTCTTGCTGGTGACGTCGCCCAGGCCCATCGCATGCCCGCAGGCGATGCGCAGGCGCTCGATGCGTGCCTTGAGTGCGACATCCGCATTGAGCTCGTCGACGCTTTCGTAGCCGGTACGCTCCACGGCGTCGGCGCGGAACAGCACCAGCGGCATGCCGTTGTCGATGCAGCTCACCTCGACGCCGTCGATGGTGTCGCGCACCTGCCCGGTCGGCAGCAGGCTGGAACACACCGAGCCCTCGGTATCGAGGAAGTTGATGGTGATGGGTGCGGAGGTCCCCGGCACGCCGTCGATCCGCGCCTCGCCTTCGTAGGCGACCCGGCCGCCAGGTGTCTGGACCGTAATGTCGCACTGCATGTCGGTGTTCAGGGTGAGGACACGCAGCGTCGTGCTGTCGCCCTGCGCCTGCACGATGCCGCGCTCGAGGGCGAAGGGCACCACGGCGGCCAGCATGTTCCCGCAGTTGGGCGTGGTGTCGACCAGGTCCTTGTTCGGCTGCAGCTGGGCAAACAGGAAATCGAGATCGACGCCGGGCACGGCGCTCTTGCGGACGATGCCGACCTTGCTCGTCAGGGGGTGGGCGCCGCCGAGGCCGTCGATCTGCCGGGGATCCGGCGAGCCCATGACGGCGAGCAGGACCCGGTCGCGCGCCGCCGTCTCCGCGGGCAGGTCCGACTCGAGGAAGAAAGGCCCGCGCGAGGTGCCGCCACGCATGAAGAAGCTGGGGATAGCTGTTTGCATGATGAGGATTCTGCCTTGTCCGCGGGCTTCAGTCGATGTACTTGAGACCGGCCTGCTCGAGCGGACCGCGCATGTTGTACATGTCGAGCCCCAGCACGCCGGAAGCCAGCTTGGCGCGCTTCTCGCCTTCCAGGTCTTCGCGCTTCTGCGCCACCGCGGCCACGCGCGCCGCGTCCGCCGCCGGCACCACCACCACGCCGTCGTCGTCGGCAATGATCGCGTCGCCCGGGTTCACGAAGGCGCCGGCGCATATCACCGGCACGTTCACCGAACCGAGCGTCGACTTGATGCATCCCTTGGCGCTGATCGCCTTGCTCCATACCGGGAAACCCATCTCCTTCAGGATGCGCACGTCACGCACGCCGGCGTCGATGACCAGCGCCCGTGCCCCGCGCGCCATGAAGCTGGTAGCCAGCAGGTCGCCGAAGTAGCCGTCGCTGCATTCGGCGGTGATGCTTGCTACCACGATGTCGCCCGGCCGGATCTGTTCGGCCACCACGTGCATCATCCAGTTGTCGCCCGGGTGCAGCAGGACCGTCACGGCGGTGCCGGCAGCGGAGGCGCCAGGATAGATCGGACGCATATAGGGCTTCAGCAGGCCAACGCGGCCCATCGCTTCGTGCACCGTGGCGCTGCCGAGGCGGCCGAGCTGCTCGACCGCCGCAGGGTCGGCGCGCTCGATCTTGCGCTTGACGATGCCGAGCTGGTTCATCAGGGAGGTGCTCATGTTTACAGTCCTTTCTTTGTCAAGGCGGCGTCGAGGCGCGGATAGACATGGCGGGCATTGCCTTCGAAGATCTGGAAGCGGTCCTCAATGCTGATGTTCGCCGCCTCGACGTAGCGCTTGGTGTCGTCGTAATAGTGGCCGGTCTCCGGATCGATGCCGCGCACCGCGCCGATCATCTCGGAGGCGAACAGCACGTTCTTCGTCGGGATGACCTTGGTGAGCAGGTCGATGCCCGGCTGGTGGTAGACGCAGGTATCGAAGAAGATGTTATTCAGCAGGTGCTCGGACAGCAGCGGCTTCTTCATTTCCTGGGCCAGGCCGCGGAAGCGTCCCCAGTGGTAGGGAACGGCCCCGCCGCCATGCGGGATCAGGAACTTCAGGGTCGGGAAGTCCTTGAACAGGTCGCTGGTCAGGAATTGCATGAAGGCCGTGGTATCGGCGTTCAGGTAGTGCGAACCGGTGGTGTGGAAGCACGGATTGCAGCTGGTGCTCACGTGGACCATCGCCGGGATCCCGTATTCGACCATCTTCTCGTAGATCGGGTACCAGGACCGGCTTGATAACGGCGGCGCCGTCCAGTGGCCGCCCGAGGGGTCCGGATTCAGGTTGATGCCGACCATGCCGTATTCCTTGACGCAGCGTTCCAGCTCGGGAATGGAGGTCGCCGGGTCGACGCCGGGGGACTGCGGCAGCATGGCCGCGCCGATGAAGCTGTCCGGGAACAGCTGGGAGACGCGGTAGCACAGCTCGTTGCAGATGGCGGCCCAGGTGGCGCTGGTCTCGAAGTTGCCGATGTGATGGGCCATGAAGCTGGCGCGCGGCGAGAAGATCGTCAGGTCCGAGCCGCGCTCCTTCATCAGGCGCAGCTGGTTGGTCTCGATCGAATCGCGCAGCTCGTCGTCGCTGATCTTCAGCTCTGACACTTTGGGCCCCAGTTCCGGGGTGTTCAGGTTCGCGATCTGGCGATTGCGCCACTCTTCCAGCGCTTTCGGCGCGGTCGTGTAATGGCCGTGGCAATCGATGATCAGGGGCTTGCGCATGGGTGGTCTCCGGGTTCGCATTTCAATGTCGCGTTGATGTGGCAAGTATCCTTGCCGGGGTTCGCCCCGTGGTTGCGTTGTTTGCCTTAAACTGTTCCAATTTACTTATTACCCGCTCCGACACCATGCGCATCGTCAGCCTCCGCCATCTGCATGCCTTCCGCGTCGTCGCTGCCGTGGGGGGCATCCGGCGCTCGTCCGAATCCCTGTATCGCGCGTCGTCGGCGGTGGCGCGCTCGGTCGCCGCCCTCGAAGAGAGTCTCGGCGTGCAGCTGTTCGAGCGAAAGGGACGAGGGATGCTGCTCACCGCCGCCGGCGAGGTGGTCCGCCTGCGCGCCGAGCGCATCGAGGCCGAGCTGCAAGGCGTGCGCGACGATGCGGTACGTACGCAGGACCGGAACGGGCCGAAGGTCGGCGGCATCGAGGCACTGCTCAACGAGCGCCGCCTGCAGGCTGCGGCGCTGCTGGCCGAGGTTCACCACATGCCGACCGTCGCGCAGGCGATCGGCAGCTCGCAGTCGGCCGTCAGCCAGGCGATCGCGCGGCTGGAAGACATGCTCGGCCAGCCGCTGTTCCTGCGCACCGCGCACGGCATGCTGCCCACCGATGGCGGCCAGCGCTGGATCGAGCGCTTCGAACGTGTACTGGCCGAGCTGCGCCACATTCCCGAAGACGTGGCAGCCCTGGCCGGCGTCGTGCAGGGCACGGTGACGATCGGCGCGCTGCCGCTGGCGCGTTCCCAGTTGCTGCCGGCGGCGATCACGGCGGTCTTGCGGCGCCACCCGCGGCTGCATGTGCGCTCGCTCGAAAGTCCCTACGGCGAACTCACCGCCGGGCTGCTCAGCGGCCGCATCGACTTCATCGTCGGGGCCTTGCGCAGCAACCCCGGCGACGCCTTCGTCTCGCGTGCCCTGTTCGGGGACAAGGCGGCGCTGGTGGCGCGCGCCGGACATCCGCTGGCGGCAAGGAAGCGGCTGCGCATCGACGACCTGGCGGGCTATCCCTGGGTGCTGTCGCGCGCGGGCACCCCGGTGCGTGAATCGCTCGTCCATTTCTTCCGGAACCAGGGACTGGCGCCACCCGATCCGACGGTGGAAACGGGCGACCTGGCCCTGCTGCGCGGCCTGCTCGTCTCGAGCGACATGCTGACCGTGGTCTCTGCGCACCAGTTGCATTACGAGATCGAGACCGCGCAACTTGCCATGCTTCCTTTCGACATGCCCGGCATGGAGCGCTCGATCGGCATCATGACGCGCAAGGGTGCACTGCTTGCGCCCGGCGCCCGCGCGTTGCTGGACGAGATCGATTCCGTGAGCGCACTATGGCACCGGCAGTAAGCACTCAAAAGGCCCCGACGTAGTTCTCCGCCAGCGCCGTCGCCAGTGCGCGCGACGCCACCACGTTCTCCAGTTCGGCGCGCTGGACCTCGCGCTGGAAGGGCGAGGCATCGGCGAAGGTGTGCAGCATGCTGGTCATCCACCACGAGAAGTATTCGGCGCGCCAGACGCGCTTGAGCGCATCGTCGGTGTAGCGCTCCAGGCGATCGCTGCGGCCCTGCCTGTAGAACTGCTCCAGGCCCTGGGCCAGGAAATTCACGTCCGATACCGCCAGGTTCATGCCCTTGGCCCCGGTCGGCGGCACGATGTGGGCGGCGTCGCCGGCCAGGAACAGGCGCCCGGCCTGCATCGGCGTCGACACAAAGCTGCGCATGCCGACCACGTTCTTCTGGAAGATCTTCCCTTCGGTCAGGCGCCAGCCGTCGGCGCCCTCGGTGCGGGCATGCATCTCGGCCCAGATGCGGTCGTCCGACCAGTTGTCCACCGTGTCCTTCGGGTCGCACTGGAAGTACATGCGCTGCACCGTCGGCGAACGGGTGCTGACCAGCGCAAAGCCGCGCTCGTGGCGGGCGTAGATGAGTTCCGGCGCGGACGGCGGCGCCTCGACCAGGATGCCGAACCAGCCAAACGGGTAGATGCGTTCGTAGTCATTGCGTCCAGCCTGCGGCATGGCCGGGCGCGATACGCCGTGGAAGCCGTCGCAGCCGGCGATGAAGTCGGCATCGATACGAAACGCTGCGCCCTGGTGCACGAAGGTGACCGATGGATGCTCGGTGCCGGTGTCGTGCAGGCCCACATGGCGCACTCCGAAGAACATCTGGCCGCCGGCCGCCGCGCGCGCCGCCACCAGGTCCTTGATCACCTCGTGCTGGGCGTAGACGGTAATGGCCTTGCCGGTCAGCTCGTGCAGGTCGATGCGGTGGCGCTGCCCGTTGAAGGCCAGCTCGAAGCCGTGGTGCAGCGCGCCCTCCGCCCGCATGCGCGCGCCGACGCCGCTGTCGGTGAGGATGTCCATGGTGCCCTGCTCGAGCACGCCGGCGCGGATCGTCGATTCGATCTCCTCCCTGCTGCGCGTTTCGAGCACGACCGATTCGATGCCCTGCAGGTGCAGCAGGTGGGAAAGCAGCAGGCCCGCGGGGCCGGCGCCGATGATGGCGACCTGGGTGCGCATGATTGTCTCCGATGGGTGTTGGTATGGACCCATCGTAGTGCCGGACCTGCGCGAAAAGAATGGATGAAAGCGCAAATGACTTGTACTATTTTGACACCCGCAGGTTTTCACGATTCATTCCATGGCCAAGCCCCTTCCTCCCACCCGACTATCGCGCCCCTCGCGCGAGATCCCGCAGTTTGCCCTGTACGGCGAGCAGGCACAGGCCGACAGCGCGGAGGCCGTCCACATCGAACTGATCGAAACGCGCAGCCGCCTGTATGACTGGCACATCGGCACGCACGTTCACCGCGGCCTGTTCCAGGTACTTTTTTTATTCGCCGGCGAGGTAAGGGCGAGCATCGGCGACGAAGTCCGGGAATGCACCGGTCCGGTGGCGATCACCATCCACCCCGCGCTGGTGCATGGCTTCGATTTTTCGGAACAGGCGCAAGGCTATGTGCTCACCATCGACCAGCAGGTGCTGTTCGCCACCGCGCGCGACCATGGCGAGTTGTTCGCGCCCCTGTTCGTCGAGCCGCTGACGATCGCGCTGGCGCCCGGCGGCGCGACCCGTACGCGGCTGGAATCGCTACTGGAACAGCTGCTGCTCGAGGCGGCCGGGCCCCAGCCGGGCCATGAGCTGATCCTCGAATGGCTGGCGCGCGCCGCCCTGCTGCTGCTGGTGCGGGCCCAGGCCGAGCACCGCCTGGCCGACCAGTCCGGCCGTGGCGACTTCGCGCTGTACACGCGCTTTCGCGCTGAAGTCGAGGCGCGCTACAAGGAGCAGTGGCAGGTCGGCCAGTATGCGGCGGCGTTGCGGGTGACGCCGACCCGGCTGAACCGCCTGTGCCTGCGCATCGCCGGGCGCAGCGCCTTCGACATCGCGCAGGAGCGCCTGCTGCTGGAAGCCTGCCGCCAGCTGACTTACCTGCCGGCGGGCGTGGCGAGCATCGCCTACGAACTCGGTTTCCAGGATCCGGCCTATTTCAGCCGCCTGTTCAAGAAACGTTTCGGCGTCACGCCGAGGGAATACCGCCAGGCGCCGCAGCAGAGCGGCACCGAGGCCAGCTGAGACGTTTTTCAGGCCTTGAAGGACGCCAGCGCCGCGGCGCTGAACGGCGCCATCGGCAGCTCCTCGCGCGACGGCAGGCCGCGCGCGATTTCCAGCATGATCCCGCGCAGCCAGATATGGCATGGATCGTTTTCCTGGTACCGATGCCATTGCAGGCATTCGGCCAGCACCGGCAGCTCGTAGGGCAGCGGCAGCACGCGGATCGGCAGGCGGCGGGCGCAGGCAAGCGCCAGGCGGGTATGCATGGTCGCCACCAGGTCGGTGCCGACCAGGGCCGTCGCCATGCTGGTGAAGTCGAAGGTCGTGACGCGGATCTTGCGCTTGACGTTCTGGGCCCGCAGCATGAGCTCTTCCACGGTCGGCGAGCGTGGTCGGCCCAGCATCGGCGCGATGTGCATCATGCTTTCGTAGGTGGCCGCATCGAGGGTGTCGCCCACTTGGGTATTGCCTTCCCAGATGACGGCGCAGTAGTGGTCTTCGAAGAGCATCCGCTGCGGATGCTCGGGATCGAGGAAGTTACGTGGAATGATCAGGAAATCGTTCTCCCCCCGCCGCAGCTTTTCGGCCGCGTCCTCTGACAGCGACACCAGGTCCAGGGTCATGTTGGGTGCGTCGCGCAGCACGCGCGCCACCACCTTGTTGAGGAAGACCTCGATCGCGTAATCCGAGGCCATGATCTTCATGCAGCGCGTTTCGCGCGCGGGGTCGAAGCTGACGCGCATGCCGACCGTGGTGTGGATGTGCAGGATCAGGTCACGCACCGGGCCGACCAGCTGGCGCCCGAGCACCGTCAGCTCCATGTTGCGGCCGACCGCCGCCAGCAGGTCGTCCTCGAAAAACTCGCGCAGGCGCGCCAGCATGCCGCTCATCGCCGATTGGCTCACGTTCACACGGGCGGCCGCGCGCGTGATGTTCTGTTCCTCCAGCAGTGCGTCGAGCGCCAGCAGCAGGTTCAGGTCAAGCCTGTTGAATCGCATGTCTTGTCTCCAGCTTTCTGATGATACGTAAAACTTATTTCCTTACTGTATTTATCTTTGCCCCTCCTGTCACGAAAAAACGTCCGCGCCGGGCGTAAAACCGCGACGCGGACCCACTTGCTCATGTGGCCGACTAGTTACTGCGAACCTGCAGCGTCACCGGTCCGATCAGCCCCGACGGCCGCAGCGGCGCATCGGCGACGTAGGTCGGCGCCGCCGTGAAGCTCACTCTCTTTGCCCCCGGCTGGGCGTCGCCGACCATCCGGTTGACCCACAGGTTCGCCACCCGCACTTCCACGACATTGCTGCCCTCGACCACCAGCGCACCGATGTCGACCTGATAAGGCGGTTTCCAGGCGATGCCGGCCGGCTTGCCGTTGACCGAGACTTCCGCCACATCGCCCACCCGGCCGAGATCGAGCTTCATGGCGGCGCCCGGCGCGACGCCGGCAGGCAGGGTGAAGCTGCTGCGATAGACGGCGCTCCCTGAGAAGTACTTCACCTGCGGGTCGCTGCTGTCCGTCAGCGAGCCCAGGCCCGCGTTCACGATGGGCTGCGGCGCTCCCAGGCCGTCGAAGCGCAAGGTCCAGCCGCTCGCCAGCGTCGTCAGCGTCGACCATGCCGGCGTGGCCACGGTCAGCGCAGGCGCGGTGGCCGGCCGGCGGAACACGACAAAGACGGATTCGTTCGCCCCCAGCGCGAGCGGGACCGCCGTCCGCTTTCCTTCGCTGCGGTAGCTCGTGGCTTCGGTCTTCCCGCTATCGGCATGCCACAGGTCCGCCGCCTTGCCGCGCACATTGAAGCGCGCCTCGGTCGCGACCGCCTTCGCGCTGCGGTTGCTGACGAAATACAGGTCGCCATCGCCCAGCCGGCGATGGACGAACAGCAGCGGCGTGTCGCCCGGCGACGCGAATTCGACGTCGGGCTGCTGGCCGATCGACGCCAGCACGGATTCGACCTCGCGGCCGTTCACCACCCTGCCCTTGCCGACCCGTGTCTCCGGCGCGCCGCTCCACATACGCTTGACCAGTGCCTTGAACTGCTTCGGATCGTCGGCCAGCGCCGGCGAGGCGACGGGCGCCTGCCCGACGATGGTCGCGCCCGCGCCGGCCAGGGCGTGAATCCGACGCAGCGTCGCCAGCGTCATGCGGTGGCTGCTTCCGCCCAGGAAGAGCAGGCGGTAGCGCGCCCCGCTCTGCGCGACCAGGTCGCCGTCCTTCACCGACAATTTGTTCAGCAATGCGTCGGGGTTGACGAAGTCATAGGCGTAGCGGCGCGGCGCATCCGGCGGCTGCCCGTTCTTGTACAGGGCCACCAGGGGCGCTTCCTCGCCGTAGAAATAGGCGACGTCGGCGTAGAAGCGGCCCTGCTGCAGCAGGAAGGCGCTGCGCGCCATGTAGTCGACCCAGGGCCGCGCCATCTCGGCCCAGGTCTCGTTGCGGTTGAAGTACTGGCCGAAGATCGCCAGCGACAGGCCGGGCTTGCGGGCGTCGTCCAGCGGCTGGTGGACCGAGGTATGGATGACCGGCAGGTTGACCCCGTTGGCGAATTCCATGTCGATCATGGGACGCAGGTCGGCCGGCGAAAACGCCCAGGGCGACATCGCGCTGGTCAGCGATTCGGCGGCCACCAGGTTCTGCCCGTACAGGTGCGACACCGAGGCCGCGCCGCGCATGTCCGCGATGGCGGTGGGGTTCGGGCCATGCTCCGGACGGTAGGTCCACATCGCGGCCATCGGCACGTCGGCATGGCTGCGCATCGCCATGTCGTCGCCGAAGGTGACGCGGGCGGTTTCGAGGGCCTCGCCGTAGATCCGGATCCCCTTTTCGCGGCTGACCTTCGCCAGCGTGCCGTAGTGCTCGCTCGCCATGAGGTCGGCCAGGGTACGCCGGTAGTCGTACAGGAAGGCGTCGGTACGGGCGCGGTTACCGATGACGACGCCGGCCAGGGCCGGCAGCCATGGCCGCGCGTCGTAGCCGCGCAGGCGCCTGAACTGTTCCAGCATCCGGGGCGTCCAGTTGGCCGTGCCCACCTCGGTGCTGTCGGTGACCATGGCGCGCACGCCGCGTGCCCCGACCAGGTCCTTGCCCGCGGCCGCCTGGTACTTCCCGAGGTAGGTCTCGAGGTAGTCGCGCACCGCCCTGCCGTCGAACTTGTCCACCTCCAGGCCGGTGGCTTCGGGCGTGGCCGGATGGTTTTCGATGCCGGTCAGCGAATACCCGAGGCGCAGGATGCGCCACCTGCCCGGCGGCGGCGTCCACGCCAGCGTGCCGTCGCGCGCCACCTTGCCCGTCAAGTCGATGACGGCATCCGGCGCGATCCCTGCCTCGCCCCCATCGATGCCGGCATCGAGCGCGTAGTAGTCGTCCACGGTGGCAAAGCCAGCCTTGGCCTCGAACTGGTTCACCCTGGGCTGGGCCGACAGGGCCAACTGGCTCAGGCGCAAGGGCTTGGTTTTCCTGATCGCGCCGAAGGGGCCGGGGTCGGCGCCGGCCACCGGGATGAAGGCCGGCTTGAGCACCGGCGGATTGGCGCTGACCACGACCCGGAAGTGCGCCGCGGTCACGGGCGCGAAGCCCGCGGTGCCCGGCACCAGCTGCAGCGGAAGCTCGGCGACCTTGCGCCAGCCCTGCCCGTCGGTACTGGCTTCGAGCGTCGACGTATAGGCCGCCCGGTCGAAGATATTGGTCACGCCCTGGAAGAACAGCGTGGCCGAGCGCACGGTCTGCGGGGCGGGATAATCGAGGGTGATCACGATCGATTCGCCGGGCGCCGGCGCCGCGACTTCCACGATGTCGCCCTCCTCCAGGGTTTCCAGCGCGGCCGCGTCCACGGTCTTGCCGGCGACCCGGATGGTGGGCGTGGGCAGCGCCTCGGCCGGCGCCGGATAGGCGTAGACGCCGATGCTGTCGCCGAAGCGGGCCAGCGCCTTCGGGTCCGGGCGGTGTCCGATGATGTCGGGCAGGACGAAGATGTCCTGGAAGGGCCCGGTGGTCTGCGGCACCTCCGGCAGCTTCAGCCTGAGCGGCTTGCCGCCGTCCACGGTGGCGGTGCTCCACACCAGCTTCTTCATGCCGTCCTTCGGCTTCACCCAGGGGCCGCCGGTCTCGCTCCATCCCGGCGAGGCCGCGATGCCGAACTCCAGGCCCTTCTGCTCGGCCAGCTGCGCTGAATACCGGAAGGCGTCGGACCAGTCCGGATCCATGTAGACCAGGCGCTTCTCGACCAGCTGCGGCGTCATCATCTGGGCATCGAAATTCTGCATGCCGCCCAGGCCGGAACGGGCCATCCACTCGATGTCCTTGCGGATGCCTTCCTTGCTCACGTTCCCGTTCATCCAGTGCCACCAGACGCGCGGGCGCGCGGACTGGGGTGGATCGCTGAAGCCCGCAACGATGGGATCGGGGCCGGCGGCCGATGCCAGCCAGGGCGCGGCCATGAGCAGGATGGCGAGACGGATGCTGCGTTTGTCTATCACGTTCTTGTCTCCAGATTTTTTTTTAATGTGCGGCCTATGGATTGCGCACGAAGGCAAGCATCCGTCCCGCGAGCCGCTCGTCGCCGGTATTGATCGAATATACCTGCGACAGGTGATTGTGGCCGGGTACCACCGAGATCTGCGGCTGGAAGCCGTGCCGCGTGACCAGGCGCGCGAACAGCTCCCCTGCCTGCGCCTGCATCTGGACCGGGTCCAGTTCCGCATAGCTGATCGCCAGCGGGAAGGGTTCGGCGTCGATCTGGGCCACCGTCGACATCGTCCGGTAGTTCGCGAAATCCGGGCCGAAATAGGCTTCGTTGCGGGGGTCGGGCGTGGCGATGCCGAGCTGGCGGCGCGCCAGCAGTTCGAGTTCGGCGTTGTAGACGCCCGATGTCAGCCAGGCGCCGGCGATGCGCAAGCCTTCTGCCGGATGGAAGCGCCGCAGCAGGGTCGCGGCCGCGACGTGGGCAGCGCCCGCGGATTCTCCGGCCAGCACGATGTGCTCCGGGTCGCCGCCGTGCGCCGCCACATGGGAGCGGGTCCAGGCCAGCACCGCCGCCACGTCTTCGGCCCCGGCCGGCCAGCGGTGACGCGGCCCGAGACGGTAGTTGGGCAGCACCGCCAGCACGCCGTGGCGCGAAAAGTAGTGGCCGACGTGGTCGCGGTCGGCCTTGTCGCCGCGAATGAAGCCGCCGCCGTGCAGGAACACGACGACCGGCGCCGGCCTGGAGGCGCCGAGCGGCAGGTAGACGTCCAGCCGGTGGCGCTCATCCGGGCCATAGGCGATGTCGCTCACCACGGCGCCGCCGTGCGGCGTGTCGCGCAGCAGCGGCGCATACAGGGCCTTTGCCGCGGGCGGATCGATTACCGGGCCGGCGGCCCGGATCTGCTGTTCGAGGAGGTTTTGCGTCATCCAGCCTCCTTACAGCGCCGCCAGCGCCGGATCCTTGTGGAAGCGCCCGTCCTTCATGATGGCGCGCAGGCGGCTGCGGTCCTGCAGCACGGTGACGTCCGCCACCGGGTCGCCGTCGACCAGCAGCAGGTCGGCCAGGAAGCCGGGCCGGACTTGGCCCAGCTTGTCGCCCATGCCCATCAGTTCACCGCCCAGCATGGTGGCGGCCGACAGGGCTTCCTCCGGGGTATAGCCGAAATGCTGGACGAAGAGTTCGAGGTCGCGCGCATTGCGCCCGTTCGGGTTGAACGGGAAACCGTAGTCGCCGCCCGGCAGGATCTTCAGGCCGCGCCGCTTCAGCTCGGGAATCAGCTTCTTCTGCAATTCCAGCACCTCGGCGGCGCTGCGCTTCATGTGGCTCATGTCGAAGTGCGGCGGCGGCGCCGCGTCCAGGGTTGCCTGGATGATGCCGATCGCCGGCGCGATATAGATCTCGTCGCGCTTCGCCTCCAGCATGTCGAGCGCTTCTTCGTCGGCATAGGTGCAGTGGTACAGCACGCGGAAGTTGGCGCGCAGGGCCATCTTCACCGCTTCGGCCGCCTGGGCATGGCAGGCCAGCCAGACGCCGGATGCGCGTGCCTGCTCGCCGGCGGCGCTGGCTTCTTCCTGGGTGTAGAGCAGCTGCTGCGAGGCGCCGGGCATCAGCGCATCCTCGCCCGACAGCAGGAACTTCACCGACTTGGCGCCGAGCGTCGCGCACTGGCGGACGAAGGCGCGCATCGCTTCCGGTCCGCTGCCGTGGTCGGCCACCTCGCCCGGATCGAGTTCCGCATTGTCCTGGGGCGGCGAGCGTTCGATCGACGACGCCACCAGGCGCGGTCCCGGCATGCCGCCGCTGGTGATGAAGCTGTTGAGCACCACTTCAACCGTCTTGCTGAGCGCACCGGCCGAATAGGCGCTGGTGAAGCCATGGTCCAGCAGGATGCGCGCATTGCGCGCGGTGGTCAGCACCAGGTCTTCCGGCGGCAGCGACATGCCGGGCACGAAGCGCTCGACCGAACTCGGCCAGGACAGGTGGGCATGGGCTTCGACCAGGCCGGGCATCAGAGTCATCCCCTGCCCCTCGATCACGCGGTCGCCCGGCTGGGGAAGGATGCTGCCGTTGCCGACTTCGGTGATGCTGTTGCCCTCCACGCGCACGGCGCCGCAGCCGGGACGCAGCTGCGCTCCGTCGAAGATGCGTACGTTGTTAAAAATGATTCCGCCCACGTTGTTCTCTCCTCTGGTGTACGTCGTTTTTCTTGATCCAGGCTTCAGCTTAGCGGCGGCGCCGTGGCGGCCAAAGCCTAGTTTCGTGATACCTGCTATCGCTAGACGCCGTTGGCCTTGGCGATCTTCCCGAGTACGAAAGCGCTCGGCTTGATGGTCCGTTTCATGGTGCTGCGGTCGACGCCGATCAGGCCGAACTGCGGCCCATAGCCGAAGATCCACTCGAAGTTGTCGATCAGCGACCAGTGGATGTAGCCGCGCACGTCGATGCCGCTTTTCAGGCACTTCGCCACGCCGCCGACAGCGGTCTGGATGTAGGCGATGCGCTGGGCGTCGTCATTGGTCGAGATGCCGTTCTCCGTCACGTAGATCGGCAACTTCAGGTTCTGCGCCGTGTAGCGGATTGTTGCTTCCAGCGCCTGCGGGTAGAGCTCCATGTGGGCGGACGTGATCACGGCGTCCTTCGGCGGCTTGCGCACACCATCCGGTCCGATCAACTCGCGCGTATAGGTCTGCACGCCGATGAAGTCCCCATGACCTTCCAGGGCTTTGAACCATGGTTCGTAGGCGATCGCGCGCTTGCGCGCCACCATCGCTTCGCCGCCGTCCACCGCTTGGTCGTCGGCAATCGCGATCGACAGGCCGACCGGCAGCTGCGGGCGGACCGCTTTGATCGCCTGGTAGGCCAGCGCGTGCCCCTGCAGCAGGCCGGCCTCGATCTTCGCGAAGTCGCCGAAGATCCAGGCCGAGAACTTGCCGGTGCCGGTGGCCTTGCCGGCGTTGGCCAGCATCTCGCGCATGCGGGGATTGTCGGCCATGCCTGCCAGCGGGCCGGGGATGCCGAACAGCAGGCGCGGCAGGTTCGGCTCGTTGAAGGTGGTCGCGTAGTCCATCAGGTGGCCCAGGTGGCGGGCGACCTTGTCGCAGTAGCGCGCGAACAGCTGCGCTGCGCCTTCCGCTTCCCAGCCGCCGCGCGCGGCGAACCAGCGCGGGGTCACGAAATGGTTGAAGCTGACCATGGCCTTGATGCCGCGCTTGCGGCAGGCCTGCAGGACGTCGCGGTAGTGCTCCAGCGCCGCGACCGAGAACATCCCCTCCACCGGCTCGACGCGCGCCCATTCGATCGAAAAGCGGAAGGTGTTCATGCCCGTCGAGGCCAGCATGCCGATGTCCTGGTCGTACAGGCGGTAGTGGTCGACTGCGGAACCGGAGGGTTCCCTGAATTCGGAGGGCGTGGTGTTTTCCAGGAACCAGGCGTCGCTGTTGACGTTGTCGCCTTCCGCCTGGTGGCCGGCGATCGCCGCGCCCCACAGGAAGCCTTTCGGGAAGCTGCCGCCGGCTTTCGCCGCGGCCAGGCTGGCGCCCGGCAGCAGGGCGGCGCCGGCCAGCGCGGTGCCCATGCCCAGCAGTTTGCGGCGTGGTGCATTCAGTTCGTTCTTGATGTGTGCCATGCTTGTCTCGTCTCCTGTTATATGAACGTTTTATTTCAGTCGTTGCAGCAGCCCGGCCAGCATGGCGGCGATCGCCTCGCCGCTGTCCGCCACCCCATACACGTAGTGATCCGGGCGCACCAGCGCCGCGCGGCAGCGGTAGCGGTCGAACCAGGCGGCGAGCACGCCGTCGAGCTCCCCGGTCTGCAGGTAGTGCGGTCCGCTCGAAAAATCCTGCTCGCCCGGCGCCACGCAGGCCAGCATGCCGAGCGCGCCTGCCATCTCGGCCAATTCGGGCGGCAGCTGCTCGCGGCGCAGGCTGGTGACGATGCGCCAGCCGGAGCCGGCCAGTGCGTCCAGCAGCACCGGGCCGGCCGGGCCGTGCACGCGCGGCTGCGGGAACAGCACGCCGGTTGCGCTGCGCGCCTCGCTGTCGAGCAGGCCGCCGCTCAGGGACGGGATGATGTCCTGGCGCGGCACCGTCTTGATGGTGCCGCCGGCCGCCTCGAGCAGGCTGGCGTCGCGGGCCCGGGCGGCGCCGACGTCGCGCTCGCAGATGACGGCCCCGATTTCCTTGATGCGCGTGGTCAGGCGGCGCACGTGTTCGCGCCGTTCTTCGGCATAGGTATCGAGCAGTGCGTCGCTCGCTTCGCCGTCCAGCACCATGCGCAGCTTCCACACCAGGTTGGCGACGTCGCGTACGCCCTGGCACATGCCTTGCCCCAGGAAGGGCGGCTGCTGGTGGGCCGCGTCGCCGGCAATGAACACCCGCCCTTTGCGCCAGTCGCGCGCCACCAGGGCATGGAAGCGGTAGCTGGCCTGGCGCCACAGGGTGGCGTCTTCCGGCCCGATCCAGCGCCGCAGCACGCTCCAGGCGCCCTCTTCGGTCGCCATATAGGCCGGGTCTTCGCCCGGCAGCAGCGAGATCTCCCAGCGCCGGTGGTTTCCCGGTCCGATGACATAGGTACAGGGGCGTGCCGGCTCGCAGTACTGCACGCTGGTTGTCGGCAGCTTGGCCAGCCCGCGCTCGTTGACCTGGACGTCGATCACCAGCCAGGGTTCGTCGAACTGGAGGTCGTCGAGCTGGATGCCGACCGCTTCGCGCACGGCGCTCGAAGCGCCGTCGCAACCGATGACGTAGCGCGCATGCACGGTGCTGCGCTTGCCGTCGGCCCCGTCGAGGCGCACGCTGACATCGTCATCGTGCTGCTCCAGGCTGACGAAGCGCTGGCCCAGCGCCACGTCGACCAGCAGGTGGGACTGGACATGCGCGCGCAGCGCCTGTTCCACCGGCGGCTGGGTGAACACCATCGAGGGCGTATGGCCGAGCGGGTATGGCGGCGCCACGGTGGCCAGGCGCTTGATCAGCTGGCCGTCGACGCCGTAGTACTCGGAGGGTGTGAACGGTTCGCAGTACGGCGCAATGGCATCCTGCAGTCCGAGGTTCTGGAACACCCGCATGATCTCGTGGTCGAGGGCGATGGCGCGCGGCTTCGGATAGACCTCGTCGCTGCGGTCCACCACCAGGGTGCGCACGCCGGCCTGGGCCAGCAGCGCGGCGGCCACCGCGCCGGAGGGGCCGAAGCCGACCACCACCACGTCGTAGCCCGACTGGTCACGCAGGGTCGTCATGGCCGGATTTCGCTTTCGATACGGTTGACCAGCAGGCCGACGCCCTCGATCTCGATTTCGATGGTGTCGCCATCCTTCATCCACACCGGCGGCACGCGCGACTGGCCGACCCCGGCCGGGGTACCCATGGCGATCACGTCGCCCGGCTCCAGCGTCAGGCATTCGGACAGCAGCGCGATGGTCTCGGCCACGTCCCAGATCATGTCGGCCGTGTTCGCGTCCTGCATCACCTGTCCGTTCAGGCGCGACTGGATGCGCAGGCCGGCGCCGCCGGCCGGCAGCTCGTCGGCGCTGACCAAGGTCGGGCCGAGCGCGCCGGTACGGTCGAAGTTCTTACCGATCGTCCATTGCGGGGTGCGTTTCTGGTAGTCGCGCACCGAGATGTCGTTGAAGCAGGCGTAGCCGAACACGTAGTCCAGCGCGGCCTCACGCTGCACGTGGCGCGCGCGCTTGCCGATCACCACCGCCAGCTCGGCTTCCCAGTCGAGGCGTTCCGAGACCAGGGGCAGCGGAGAGCCCTCGCCATGCGCCAGCAGCGAAGTGGTGGCGCGCAGGAAGAACCACGGGTAGGTCGGCTTGTCGCGGCCGCTCTCGGCGGCGTGGTCGTAATAATTCAGGCCCAGGCAGACGGTCTTGCCCGGCTCCGGCACCACCGGCGCCAGCGCCAGGCCGGCCAGCGGCTGGCGGTCGGCTGGCCCAGCCAGTTCGATGGCGCGGCGCGCCGCCGCGACCAGGTCGACGCCGGCCAGCAGCGCGGCGCGGATATCGCTGGGCACCTCCGGCAGCACGCGGTTCAGGTCGATCACGCTGTCCCCGTCGAGGACAGCCAGGCGGGCGGCGCCGTCAGGGGTGCGGTAAGTCGTGAATTTCAAGGTCTTCTCCTGTCTTGGCTTAGTGTTCGATGAAGCGGATTTTTTTCTGGGCCTGCTTGATGCGGTCGGAGGGCGGCTTCGACACGCCCCACTGGTCGAAGCGTCCTGCCGGCCAGGTCCAGTCCGAGGGTCCGCCGGTCTGGTAGCTGTCGTCGACCTGCAGCACGTCGGCGGTGTACTCGATGACGAAATCGTCCGGACCGACGAAGTACGAGAACACGTTGTTGCCGGGGCCGTGGCGGCCCACGCCCCACTCGATCGGCCAGCCGGCATCAAGCATGCGCCCGGCGCCGCGCATCACGGCGTCCAGGTCCGGCATCACGAAGGCGATGTGGTTCAAGGTGTCGGAATCGGAATCGGCCAGCGCGATGCTGTGGTGGTCGCTGTTGCAGCGCATGAAGGCCATGATCTTCGTGCGGTCCGACAGGCAGAAGCCGAGCGCCTCTTCGAAGAAACGCTGGGCCACGGCGACGTCGGCGCTGTTGAACACGACGTGGGTGATGCGCTCCGGTGCGTCGCGCTGTGCGACGCCGGGATGGCGCGCATCGCCGTGCACGAAACGCAGGATCCTTCCTTGCGGATCGGCGATGACGACGGCCGTGCCGCCGCCCGGCTCCTCGACCGGCTGCGGACCGGCCAGCACGCGGCCGCCATGCTGCTGGGTGCGCGCCGCAATCGTCTCGAGGTCGGCCGCGGCGGCGACGCTGAAGCTCACGTTGCGCACCTCCGGCTTGCTGCTGCGATGCAGCGCCAGGATGTGGTGGAAGCTGCCCGAGCCGCGCAGGTAGGCTGCGTCCGGCGTGCGCGCCACGGTTTCCAGGTTCCAGGTGCTGGTATAGAAGCGCTCGGCCGCCTCGAGGTCGGTGACGCCGATGGCGATGCTGCGCAGTTGGCCGGCTGGGGATGCTGGCATGGGGACTCCTTATGCGTCGATGCCGAGCGCGAGGAAGCGCGCGGCGTTATGGGTTGTCAGTTGTGCACGTACCTCCAGGTCGGCAATCGCAGTGGCGATGCTCTCGACCGGGCGCGCGTCGTGGAAGGCGAAGGGGTAATCGGTGCCGATCATCAGCTGGCTCGCGCCGAAGCGCTCCACCAGTTGGTTCAGGGTAGCCGGATCGAACACCAGGGTGTCGTAGTAGAGCCGGCGCGCCTGCTCGGACGGGCTCACGGGCATGGCCTCGAGCAGCTCCGGGAACACCTTGCGCGCCTGCTCCAGGCGCGGCAGCAGCATCGCCAGGGTGCCGCCGCCGTGGCTGAAGGCCATGCGCAGGCCGGGGTGGCGCCCCATCAGGTTCATCGTCAGCACCGAGGCCGCGGCCAGGCCGACGTCGGTCGGATAGGCCAGTGCCGGCAGCAGCTTGGCCGGGCCGACCAGGCGCTCGGTGCCAGCGGGTTTCAGCGCATGCACGAACACGGCCACGCCTTTCTCGGCGCAGGCAGCGAAGAACGGGGCGAATTCCGGCGCGCCGGGCGGCTTGCCATTGATGTTGCTGCCGATTTCGACAGCGCGGAAGCCCAGCTTGTCGGAAAGATAATCAAGTTCGGCCAGCGCCAGGTCCATATCCTGCAAGGGCACCGCCCCCATGCCGACCAGGCGGCCGCCGGACAGCGCCGCCATCTCCGCGATCTGCTCGTTCACATAGCGCAGCAGCTGGGCCGCGGCATGCGGCTCCATCCAGTAGGACAAGAGTTCGGGCATCGGCGAGATCGCCTGGTGCGACAGGCCCATGGGCTCCATGTCCTCGATGCGCCGGCTCGGGTTCCAGGCGCGCTCCGAGACCGTGCGGTAGACCTTCCCGGACACCATCACGTGGCGGTGGCAGGCATGGGCCGGCACCATCGACGGCCAGTCGGCGGGAATCGCATTGCCGAGGTAACGCGGGAAATCATGCGGGATCACGTGCGCGTGCACGTCGATGCCGCAGGCGCAAGCGGGCGTGTGTCGCTGCAGTCCGGTCATGCCGCTGCCATTCCGATGGCGGTGACACCGGCGATGCAGATCGCTTCGTCTTCCTCGCCGCTGCCGCCGCTGGCGCCGACCGCGCCCACGACTTCACCGTCGGGTCCCTTGATCACTACCGCGCCGGTCTGGGGGATGAACTTGCCGTTGCTGTTGGCGGACAGCGCGTTGAAGAAGGCCGGGTTGCCCTGCGCGCGTCCGTGCAGCACGCGGCTCGACACGCCCATGCCGACCGCCGCCCATGCCTTGCCGCCGGCGATATCGACCCGCAACATGCTTGCCCCATCTTCGCGCTGCAAGCACACGGGGTGGCCGGAGGCATCCAACACCACTACCGCCACTGGCGGCATGCCGGCGCGACGCGCGGCGAACAGGGCTTCGCTGACGATACGGTTTGCCTGCACCAGGCTCAAGGCACCGTGATTGTTCATTTCAATCTCCATCTCAGATCGTTTGTGCGGCGGCGGCGCCGGCCCGGCGCGCCACCAGCGAGAAAAACAGGGTCGCCGCGGCGCCCACCCCTACCGCCAGCATCGCCAGGCCATCGAAGCCCGCGCGCATCGCCACCGCGCCTGCCAGCGCCGGACCGATCGCCGAGCCGGTCATCATCATGGCCGGGGTCGAGGCCAGCGCGCGTCCGCTCGGGTCGAGCCTTGCGATCAGGCCGAACAGGAAGGTGTGCATGAAGATCAGCACCGCCGCGTACACGCTGGCGGCCAAGGCATAGCCGGTATAGCCCGTGGACTGGCTGATGGCGACCGCCAGGATGGCCTGCAGGGGCGCCGCCACCAGCGCGACGCGCACCGGATTCAGGCGCTTCTGGAGCAGACCCGCGATCGCGGCCGGCAGCAGGTTGACCAGGCCGCATACCACCAATAACTGATTGACCTGCTCCTGGCTGAAGCCGCGCATGATGCCGACCCGGTCCAGCATGCTGTAGGTGAGCGCCTGGTTCAGCGCCATGCTGCTGACGCCGAAGATCGCCCACCATGCGGCGCGCGGCAGCGGCGCGGCGGCGCCAGCCTGTTCCGCGCGGCTGGCCACCTGGGGGAAGCCCAGCGCAGCCAGGGCCGCCAGCGCCATGAGGCCTGCAAACACTTTAAAGAGCACGCTGCCGCCGTGGGCGGCGATCGCAGGCGGCACCGCCGCATAGAAACCTACCGCGGCCACGCCCAGGGCCGTGCCGACGATGGCGAACAGCTTGTGCGGATTGCCGCTCCTGCCGATGGTGCCGTGCGTGACCGACAGCGCCATCCCGGCGGCGCAACCGGCAACCAGGTGCAGCCCGGCGAGTACCGGGAAGCTGGTCGCCTGGGCGGCGCCGAAAAATGCCAGGGCGGCGACGCCGTAGCCGCCAACGACGCAGGCCAGGCGCGGCAGCCGGTTGAAAATCGGCGCCGCGAACAGGCTGGCCGCGACCGCACCAAGCAGGAAGGCGGTCACGATCATGCCCGCATGTTCGAGGTCGAAGCCGTAGTGCTGCACCAGGGCGCCGACCCAGACCGGCAGCGCCACCAGGTCGACCATGCCGACGAAGTGGCAGAGCATGAGGATGGCGCGACCGCGTCCACTGTCCGGGCCGCGGCCGGGAGGAAGGATGTGCATGGGATGTCTCCGTTATCGTTTGAAAGCAACGATAGCAGCGGCGGTGCCTGCACCGAAGGCCAGAGTTTCAATACGACGTATCAGCGTTTGCGATTGATCGGCGATTTGATCATCACCTTCGCCGGGCGATAGCTGGTATCACGGATTACGACTTCAGATCGGCCGCCGGCCATGCCTATACTCGATTCGACTGAGCTGGAGCGCAAGACTCCGGACCATCCCCAGGAAAGACCAACGACAACACGCCGTCCCACGGGACCGGCATATAACAGGAGACGACATGCCCTCACCGCGTACCCCATCCGCGCTTGGACCATTGACTGTATTGAGCGTAAGCCTTGCGGCGATCTGGAACCCCGCCTTCGCCCAGTCGGACGCCAGCGGCGCCTCGCCGGCCGCCGTCAAGAAAGCCGAGCAAGGCATCGAGACCGTGGTCGTGACCGCGCAGAAGCGCGCCCAGAGCATCAAGGAAGTGCCGGTCGCGATCACGGTCGTGAACGCGGCCCAGCTGGAGCGCGCCGGCGTCAAGGACATCGGCGACCTGGCCAAGACCGCTGCGGCGCTCGAATTCGGCGACCAGCAGTCGACCAGCGGCCCGGGCGGCAGCGCCTCGATCCGCGGCATCGGCACCGCCGTGATGACGGTATCGGCCGAAAGCTCGGTCGGCGTGGTGGTCGACGGCGTTCCCCAGGGCTCGACGGCGAGCGGCCTGATGCTGGACCTGGCGCGGGTCGAGGTGCTGCGCGGTCCGCAAGGCACGCTGTTCGGCAAGAACGCCTCGGCCGGTGTGCTGAACATGTCGACCCAGGCCCCGATCATCGGCGATTCCGGTGGCAACGTGGCGCTCGAATTCAAGGGCAAGTACGGCAGCGCCATCCGCGCCACCGCGAATGTGCCGCTGAACGACATCTCGGCCCTGCGCGTATCCGGGATCGCCGAACGTAACGAAGGCGTCTACCACAACGTTCACACGGGCAAGGACAGCGTCACCGACAACGGCGGCCTGCGCCTGCGCTACCTGCTCAAGCCGAACAGCGACCTGGCCGTCAACCTGATCGCCGAAGCCTCGAACTCGAAAAGCAAGAACGCCGTATTCTTCGCGCCGGCCATCGCCAACGCCGTCAACACGGCCGGCAACCACCGTCCGCTGAGCGAATTCGCCGCCTGCGGCGTGACCGTCTCGCGCACCAACAACGAAGTCTGCTCGGACGGGCCGGAACTGTCGCGCGCCCAGGTGCGCGGCTTCTCCGGCCAGGTCGACTGGACTCTCGCCGGCGGCAACACCCTGACCTCGATCACCGCCTACCGCACCCGTGAGGTCGGCCCCAACTACGCCTCGATCGATATGTCGGAAGGCTACGACAAGATCCGCAACCTGACCCCGATCCAGGACGCGAAGCAGTTCTCGCAGGAGCTGCGCATCGCTTCGCCCGCCAAGCAGCCGATCGAATACGTGGTCGGCCTGTTCTACGCCGATTCGTCCTTCGACAAGCAGACCATCACGACCATCCTGCCAAATCCCGCGCTGCCTTCGCCGCCGGTGCCGCGCTCGATCGTCAACGACACGACGGAATCCGCGAACGTCACCACCAGCGCGCTGTTCGGCCAGACCACCTTCCGCCTGAGCGAAGCGACCAGCCTGATTGCCGGCCTGCGCTACACCCGCGACCGCGTCGACAGCGACTACCTGTTGAACAGCGTGGTCCGCTTCGCCCCGTTCGCGCTGCCGGCCAGCGTCAAGAGCGCCAGGGGCGACGCACGCGAAACCAACATCTCGGGCAAGGTGGGCCTGCAGCACACGGTCTCGCGCGACGCCAATCTGTATGCCACCCTGAGCCGCGGCTACAAGGGCCCGCAGATCGACAACGATTCGGCGGTGGCGGCAGCCGCCACTGCCGGCAGCTACACCGGCAAGCTGGTACGGCCGGAACTGCCGACCAGCTTCGAAGTGGGCACCAAGCTGTCCTTCCTGGAGCGCCGCCTGGACGTCGACCTGGCCGCCTTCCACACCAAGATCAAGGACTTCCAGGAGCAGAACTGCACCCTGACCGCGGTCGGCGCCCTGAGCTGCATCCCGCTGAACGTGCCGGAAGTGACCAGCAAGGGCATCGAGGCCGACATCCGCGCGCGTCCCCTGCCCCAGCTGCAGCTCGGCATGAGCCTGGCCATGATCCTCGGTACCGAGTACCCGGCCGGCTTCGTCTTCGACAACAACAACGTAGGCGGCCAGCGCCTGCTGTACTCGCCGAAGAACAAGGCCACCTTCTCCGCCGACTACAGCTGGGACCTGCCGGGCGACTACGAGCTGCGCCTGGGAGGCGACCTGGTCTACAAGAGCCGTGTGCGCTTCTGCAATTCGAACGACATCGATTGCAGCTTCCGCGGCCACACCATCTCCTCGCTGCGCCTGTCGCTGCGTTCGCCGGACGATACCTGGAGCGTCAACCTGTACGCGCGCAACCTGAACGACACGCGCGTGCCGAACGCCATCATCTACCCGCTGCCGGGCAAGGGCGCCGGCTCGGGCTTCGCGTACGGCCTGGGCGAGAACTCGTTCCGCCGGGTCGGCGTGTCGCTCGATTACCGTTTCTGACGCGAAGTGATTCCCTTTCGCCGGTGGGGCTGCGCGCTTCCGCCGGCGTTTTTTTTCATGGAGAACCGATGCACACCTTACCAAGCCTGATACGCGGTGCCGCGATTGCCGCACTGCTGCTGGCGCATGGCGCACCAGCGCACGCCGCCGAGCCGGCCCCACCGGCAAAGAAAGACATGGCCGCCTTCTTTGCCGCGAATCCCCCGAAACCCGCCAGCCCGGCCACCGAGCCGTCGATTCCCCTGCTGGCGGACGGCACGCCCGGCAGCGAAACCTGGGAAACCATGTTCGGACACCGCACCGTCCGCAACGTCACCCAGCCGGCTATCTATCCGGTGATGCCGGCGCCTGGCAAGGCCAATGGCACGGCGCTCGTCATCGCGCCGGGCGGCGCCTTTCTCTCGCTATCCTTCGATACCGAGGGCATGATGCTGGCGAAGGTCCTGGCGCAGCAGGGCGTCACCTGCTTCGTGCTGAAGTACCGGCTGGACCCGACGCCGATCGAGACCGCTGCCTTCATGCGGACGGTCGGCGAACGCATGGGCAAGGCAAACCCGCGCGCGACGCGCAACGTGCTGGCCGACAGCGCGGCGCAGCCGCTGGCCCAGCAGGATGGCCTGGCGGCGGTCGAATGGGTGCGCAAGCACGCCGATGACTACGGGATCGACCGACAGCGCATCGGCATCATCGGGTTTTCCGCAGGCGGCCGGACCGCCATGAACGTGGCCACCGCCTACACCGCGGCGAGCCGGCCGGACTTCGTCGGCGTGATCTATGGCGCGGCGCCGGAGCGCCCGGTGCCGAAGGATGCGCCGCCGCTCTTCATTGCCCTGGCGGCGGACGACGGTTTGCTGGGGCATGCCAGCATTCCGATCTTCGAGGACTGGCGCGCGGCCGGCAAACCGGCGGAGCTGCACGTGTACGCGGCGGGCGAACACGGCTTCGGCATGCGTACCGTTGGGACCAGCGCGGACAACTGGAGCGCGCACTTCGTGCAGTGGATGAAGGCGTCGCGTCTGATGCCCTGAGCCTGCAGCCTTCAGGACCGGCGCTCGCGAAGACAAGCCGGTCCGTGTATGGCTGCAAGCGGTCAGCGCGTCGAAGGGACCGCCCTGCCGGACAACCGGCCTCCCGACAGCTTCCACGCGCATATGGCGGCCACGACCAGGCCGGGCGCCGCGGACAACATCACGCCGGCCGCACCGGCGCCTGCCGCCAGGAGTTGACCGGCAACCAGCGGGCCGGCCATTGCACCCAGCCTGCCGATCGACACCGAGGCGCCGACCCCGGTGGCCCGGATCGCCGTTGCGTACAAGGCCGGGGCTCGGGCGTACAGTAGGGCCTGCGCACCGACTGCACAATACCCTGCTGCGAAACCGGCGGCAAGCATCAGGGTGAAGCTGCTCGACAGGCCGAGCCCCGCCAGCGACAGCAACATGCCGGCATAGACGATCGCTACTGCGAGCAAGGGACGTTCGCGGTCGACCATGCGCCCACTCATGATCGAACCAAGCGCCCCCCCGACATTGAACAGTACCTGGATTACACCAGTCTGGGATCGTGAATAGCCCTGTCCGATCAGCAGCGAGGGTAACCAGTTCAGCAGCATGTAGAGCACGGTGAGGGTAAAGAAGCAGGCCAGCCACAGGAGCAAGGTCGATTGCCGGACCTGGTCGCCGAACAGCCCGGAGATGCGACGGTCCGGCTGCGCTGCGACCGCTTCCTGACGGCTGAAGCTCGCCGACTCATGCAATAGAAAGAATAGCAAGAGGGCAACTGCAAGCGGAGCCAGGCCGCCGATATAGAAAATCACGCGCCAACCGCTGTCGAACTCGACCATGCCAAGCACCGCAGCGATCGCGCCGCCGAGCGGGACGCCACAATAGGTGAGGCTGACCGCCGTGTTCCGGATGCCAGGATCCGCTGCTTCGGAGCTCATGGCAATCAGCAGCGGCAGCGCCGCCCCCAGGCCCAGCCCGGTGACGACACGCGCCGCCAGCAGGGTCGGGTAGTCCCAGGCGTGGGCGGTGGCGAGCGAAAAGACGCCGAACAACAGCACAGCCCATACCAGCACCGTCTTGCGGCCGATGCGGTCGGCCAGCCAGCCGCCGAAAAAGGCTCCTGGCAACAGGCCGACCAATCCGGCACTGAATACCCAGCCCATCATGGCCGGCGCCAGCTTGAACTCCGCACCGATGCCGGGCGCGGCGATACCGACCGATTGCAGATCCAGGCCTTCCAGCAGCGCGGTAATGAAGCACAGCGCGATGGTGGCCGCGCCGCGTGGCAGATTGCCTCGGGATTGCATGTTTGTCTCCTTGCGGGTCATTCCAGGCCCCGGATTCGCTACAACGTGAACCAGCTTGGTCCACGCCCGTTCATGACGCGACAAGCGTTTGGCCTGCCCTGCCTGCATACATCGCTTCGATCACCCCTGCCCGTCGCGCAAGCACGGCGGCCTGGTTGATCGACCCCTTGTCGGTCACTTCACGATGATCGATCGAAGGCGGATCAGCAAGCAGCAGCAAGCGATCGATGCGGTTCGAGGAGCCGCTCGCGCCGGCATTCAGTTCAGTGAGAAGACGCGAGAAGTAGTCACGGACCGGACCGCTTGCGAGTATCTGCTCCGGTGTCGACTCCTCCGGCAGGCCGGATAAGACCTGGCAGTGCTCCAGCCGAGGGAATACCAGCAAACCAATCGCATCGCGATCGATTCCCGTGACCACCACATCCATCACATAGGGCGCTCCCTGGCTGATTACCCGTGCGCGCAGTGGACCCACACTGACGAAGGTCCCGGACGAGAGCTTGAAGTCCTCGGCGATCCGTCCGTCGAAAATGAAGCCGAGCTCCGGACGCGTGTCGTCATAGAAGCGCAAGGCATCGCCGGTGCAGTAGTACCCTTCTTCATCGAAGGCATCACGGGAAAGCTGCGGCGCCCGCCAGTAGCCGGGCATCACGTGCGGCCCGGCGAAGCGCGCTTCGAACTTGCCTCCCGTCGGCACGAGCTTGACACGGCATCCCGGCGCCGGCACGCCGACATAGCCGGCCCGGACGATATCGCCGGTGCCGAAGGTGCACGAGGGCGAAGTCTCGGTCATGCCGAGGCCTGTCATGATCCGGATCGACTCGCCACAGTGCGAGACTGCCACCGCATCCAGCCTGTCCCAGGCCGACTGCGACAGGCCGGCGCCGGCACAAAAGAACAGCTTCACGCGCGAGAAGAAGGTCTGGCGCAGCGCGGCATCCTGTTCGAGCGCATCGGTGAGCATCTCGAAGCCCTTCGGGACATTGAAGTAGACTGTCGGCGCGATCTCGCGCAGATTCTTCAGAGTCGATGCAAACTCTCCGGGCGCCGGCTTGCCGTCGTCGAGATACAGTGTGCCACCGTTGTAGAGCGCAATGCCGACGTTGTGGCTACCGCCAAAGGTATGGTTCCAGGGCAGCCAGTCCACCAGCACGGGCGCTTCCTCGGCCAGGAAGGGAAAAGTCTGCAGCAACATTTGCTGATTGCTGCACAACATACGATTCGTGGTGATGACCGCCTTCGGCTTCTTGGTAGAGCCGGATGTGAACAGGAATTTGAGGATGGTGTCCGGCCCGACCGATGCGTTGGCCTGGTCGACGTCCCTTACCTGGGTGCTCGATATGCTGGCGAAACCCGTGCATGGCTTGCCGTCGATGCCCCCGCTACCGAGGATCAGTTCGGCGTCGCGCGGGAACGCCGCTTCGATCGCTCGCGCATACATCGACGTTTCCGACACATACACCGCTCCAGGCGTCAGCTGGTCCAACAGGTCGCGAAGTTTGCCGAAGTCCGAGGCCACCAATGAATAGGCTGGCGATATCGGCGCGTATGGGATACCGGCATAGGCCGCACCGAGCGCGAGCTGGAAATGTTCGAGGTCGTTACCCGACATGATCGCCAGCGGCCGTTGCGCGGACAGCCCGCGATCGAGCAGCGCCTGAGCAATGTGGCGCACGCGTTGCAGCATCTCGGCGTAGCTGATACGGATCCAGCCGCCATGGGGACCGCGGCGCGCTACCAGGGTCCGCTCCGGATGCTGTGCCGCCCCGCTGACGAGGCGGTCGGTGTAGCGTTCCGGTACCGGAGCCAGGGGAGTCACGGCATCGACGTGCCAGGTTCCGTCTACCTGGTAGGCGGCAATCTCGGGATGTCCGAGCACCACATGGCGCGCTTTCGTACGGCTAGCCTGCCGTACGGTCGATACATTCGTCATGGCGTTCGCACTCAGATCGGGAAGTGGCGCGGCCCGGTCTGAACCGTGATCCATCGCAGGTCAGTGAACTCGGCAATCGCCGCCCTGCCGCCGAAGCGACCGTAGCCGCTGCCCTTGACGCCGCCGAACGGCATCTGCGCCTCGTCGTGCACGGTCGGACCGTTGATATGGCAAATGCCGGATTCGATGCGCTGGGCAACTGCCATGGCACGGCCAATGTCACGGCTGAACACTGCCGACGACAGTCCGTATTCGCTGTCGTTGGCCATCCGGATGGCTTCCTCATCGCTATCGAAACGCAGAACCGATACGATCGGCCCGAAGGATTCTTCCTGGTAGACCAGCATGTCGGGAGTGACATCGTCGACGATGGCCGGCTGCATGATGTTGCCTTCAACTACGCTTGCGGACTGGATGACCTTGGCGCCGCGTGCACGTGCATCCTGCAGCATCGCGTCGACGCGGGCAGCGGCGGCCGGATCGATCATGCCGGCAAGCGGCGCATCCGACGGCGCGGCCTTCAGCGTCACGGTCTTGGCCGCCAGCTTTTCGATGAACTGCGACGCAATTTTCCTATCGACCAGGATGCGGTCGGCCGACATGCAGATCTGGCCCTGGTTGAAGAAGGCGCTGAAAGCAGATGCTTCGACGGCGGCGTCGAGATCGGCGTCGTCCAGCACGACCACCGGATTCTTCCCGCCCAGTTCCAGCAGCACCGGCTTCAGGTGCCTGGCTGCCTGCTGGGCAATAATGCGCCCGACTTTCGTCGAGCCAGTAAAGTTGATCCGTCGCACGGCCGGGTGCGCGATCAGGCGCTCGACCACTTGTGCCGCATCGTCCGGCGCGTTGGTGATCACGTTGACCACGCCTGGCGGGAAACCGGCGTCGACAAAGACTTGGCCGATCAGGCGATGCAGTGCCGGGCACAGCTCGGCCGCCTTCAGGATGACGGTATTGCCGCAGGCGAGCGGCATCGCGATGGCGCGCGTACCGAGGATGATCGGAGCATTCCATGGCGCGATACCGACCACGACGCCGCAGGCCTGGCGCACGCCCATCGCCAGCGAACCCGGTACGTCCGACGGGATGACTTCGCCGCCAATCTGGGTGGTCATGGCAGCGGCTTCGCGCAGCATGTTGGCGGCAAGCGTCACGTTAAACTGGTACCACATCGGCGCACCGCCAGCTTCGGCAACGGCCGTCTCGACGAAGCGGCTGCGCAAAGCCTCCATCTGGTCTGAGGCTTTGAGCAGGAGCGCACGGCGGGCGCCCGGCGTCATCGCGGACCATGCCGGAAAAGCGTCACGCGCGGCGCCGACGGCCGCATCGACGTCGTCGATGCTTGCGGCCGCGGCCCGGGTAGCGACGTCGCCGGTGGCGGGATTGCGGCGCTCGAAAAAAGCGCCGTTCGATGCGGGCCGGGCGTGCCCGCCGTACAGCAGATCTGCTTGGAACATCAGAGGTCTCCTCTGTTGACTGGATCGATGGCAGCCCCCATCGCTTCAGGCGCCGCCGCCATTGCTTTTATTTGTACTTATCTCGCGTTCAGCTGCGCTTGTAGGCCTGCAGGCCCGGCTTGATCGTCTTATCGTCCAGGAACTGCTTGAGGCCTTCCTTGCGGCCCTTTTCCGGATCGCGATAGTTCGACTGGTCGGTCTTGGCATACAGGTAGTCCTCGCCCTGCTCCCAGGTCAGTTCGCGGCAACGCTTGAAGCCCACTTTGGCATAGCGCAGCACGACCGGATTCTTTTCCAGCAGCTTGCCGGCCAGCTCGATTACCGCGTCGCGCAGGCCTTCCTTCGGCACGCTCTTGTTGATCAGGCCCATCGCCGCGGCTTCCTTGCCGGTAAACGTGTCGCCGGTCATGATGTAGTGCAGCGCCTGGCGGTGACCCATCGTATCGGCTACCGCCTTGCTGACCAGGTTGCCCGGTGGTATACCCCAGTTGACTTCCGACAGGCCGAAAACGGCATCGTCCGCCGCGATGGCGAGATCGCAGGCGACCAGTGGCGAGAACGCGCCGCCGAAGCACCAGCCATTGACCATGGCGATGGTCGCCTTGCTGTACATGCGCAGCAGCTTCCATTGCCATTGCGAGCAGTCGCGACGCATGCGTTCCTGCATGATCTCCGGCTTGCCATCGGTCTCGCGGAAGTACTCCTTCAGGTCCATGCCGGCGGTCCAGGCATCGCCCGCGCCGGTCAGCACCACCACCTGCGCCTCGTCATCCAGTTCAAGCGTCTCGAGCACGTCGATCATCTCTCGGTTGAGGGTCGGACTCATGGCGTTGCGCTTCTCGGGACGGTTCAAGGTAATCCAGCCGATGCCATTCTCCACGTCGACCTTGACGGTTTTCCAGCGCGCTTCATATTTGGACATAGATGTCTCCTAGGACTTAAGATCAAGTTATTGTCAGGCAGCCTGATATGAGACTCATACTATCGATTCTGCTGGGCCGTGACAAGCGAAATGTGCGGGCCATGAAAGGAAGTGCGTATGGGCCTCTGCCGAAAGAAGCCTGCTCTCGACTGGCAATCGGGATAACGAACCATCCTCGGGAAAACCGCCGCGCTTCACGTTTGCGCATACAATTCACCCATTTATAAGCCGGATATCAGGATGGCTGATCGTGTTCCTGCCGCCCATCCCGTTTTTCGTCACGCGTGCACGTTCTCATGACCTCGAAAAAAACGTCTGTAACAGCTCCCAATGCTCAACGGCCAGCAGGTTTGGCCTATCTCGTCGGCCGTCTCGACCACGTCCTCAACCAACGGCTTCGCGAAGGCCTGGCGCCATATGGCTTGACGGTGCCGCAATACACGGCACTGTCGGTGTTCCGTGCGCATGGTTCCCTGTCGAACGCGCAGTTGGCCATGCGCACGATGATTTCACCGCAGTCCGCCAATGAAATGGTCAAGCAGATGGAAGCGAAAGGATGGATCGAACGCAGGCCGGATCCGGCGCATGGCCGCATCATCCAGATCAGCCTGACCGCTGCAGGTGAAGCGATTCTGGGAAAGTGCGATGCGATCGTGATCGATATCGAGCAGATGATGTTTCCTGAAATCGGCGAGGAAGCACGCGCGCAACTCCATGGAAGCCTGCGCGCAGCAGTGAAGGCGCTCAGCGTACAGGGGATCTGAACGCACTCCCGGCGTCAGGCGCCGGCAGCCGGCTGGGCCTGTTGCCGCAGCAGGCGCTCGATGACGCGGCGCGCGCGGTTGGGGCCGACGTCGACGTGGATGTCGATCTGTGGCGCACCCGGGAAGCGCAACATGTTCTGGTACTGGGCTTCGATCACCTCTTTGTCCTCATAAAAGGTCAAGGCGGTCTGCTGGTACACCAGCTCGGAGATGTCGGGCCGGTCCGGATGCCGGTTCGAGGCCATCGTCCACATGTAGTGGGCCGTCGTGTCGGTCTCCGGCGTGATCGCGTGGAAGCCGCGCATGTGGAAGCCGCCGCGCTGCGGGTCGTCCAGGTCTTCGGTCCCCACGTCGGCGCCGCCGGTCCAGATCAGGAGGTGGCTGACCCTGAAATCGACTTCCTGCCAGCGGTCGATGTGGCCCTCGAAGGGCCAGGCGCCCAGGTAGGTCGGGGGCGGCGCGGAGTCCGGCATGTGCCGCAGCACCCGTACCTGGTCGCCCGAGGCCTCGACCTTCAGCTGCGCATTCATATGGATCGCCGCATTGCCGCCGATCGTCTTCAGGTGCACGTAGCCGAGGTGGCTCAGGTCGAGCAGGTTGTCATGGATGAGCTGATAGGGCGCGTCGTAATGGAAGACGTCGCCCTTGACGCTGTAGCGCGGATCACCGTGCACCCAGTAGCCCGGCGCCTCGTGCGTGGGCTGGCCGCCCTCTTCCTGCGCCATCCAGATCCACAGGATCTGGTCCTTCTCGGCCAGCGGATAGGACTTGACGCGCGCCTTGGCCGGAACCCGGTCCTGGCCCGGGACCTCGACGCAGGCGCCGTCGGGCGCGAACAGCAGGCCGTGGTAGCCGCAGCGCACGCCCCGGTCCTCGATCGTGCCGCAGGAAAGCGGCAGCGACTTGTGGCAGCAGCGGTCTTCCAGCGCCGCCGCCTGGCCCGCACCGGTGCGGAACATGACGACCTTGCGGTTCAGCAGCGTGCGTGCGACTGGCTTGTCCTTCAGCTCCCAGGAAAATCCTGCGACATACCATTGATTAAGCGGAAACATCGTGGTGCTCCTTTGTCCTTGTACGGTCAGTCGTGCAATCCTAGAGCAAGCGTGTTATACAACAAGGTAAATTTGTGTATAACGTTTATTCGAATAGTTAATATGACAGCCGAGTCCGAATTCGATCTCAACCTGTTGCCTGTGATGCTGGCGATCGCGGAAGAACGCAGCGTCAGCCGCGCCGCGCTCAGGCTGGGCTGGAGCCAGCCGAAGGTGAGCATTGCGCTGAACCGGCTGCGCCAGGCGCTGGGCGACCCGCTGTTCGTGCGCGGCTCGCACGGCATGGCGCCGACCCCGCGTGCGGAAGCGCTAATCGGGCCCACGCGCGACATCCTGGCGCGGGTGAAGGACGAGGTGCTGGCGAGCGCGCCTTTCGATCCGGGCACGACCACCCGCCGCTTCACCTTCGCACTGTCCGACATCGGCGAAATGACCTTCCTGCCGAAACTGCTCGCCTACCTGCAGCGCCATGCGCCCGGCGCCACCGTGGTCTCGGTCACGCTTCCGCCGGACCAGATCGCAGCTAGCCTCGAGGACGGCGCCATCGACCTGGCGATCGGCTACTTCCCCGACCTGAAGGCGCGCAACTTCTTCCAGCAGCGTCTGTTCTCGCACTCCTTCATCTGCCTGCTCAACGCGAAACACAGGATCAAGGGCGAGCGCATTGCGATGGAGGACTTCCTGCGCATCGGCCACGCGGTGATCCGTGCCGAAGGACGCAGCCAGGAGATCTTCGAGCAGCTGCTGGCCAGGCAGCGGATCGAGCGCCGTATCGTCCTGTCCACGCCGCATTTCATGTCGATCCCCTTCATCATCGCGTCGACCGACCTGCTGGTCACGGTGCCGTACGCGGTGGGGGAATCCTTCGCCAAGATCGCGGGCATCAGGCTGATCCAGCCGCCGCTGGAGATTCCGAGTTTCGATCTGAAGCAACACTGGCACCGCAAGTACCACAAGGACGCGGCCAACATCTGGATACGGTCGGTGGTGGCGGCGCTGTTCACGTCCTGAGCCTTAGCTTCGGACACGGGTATCGGCGGCGCCGATACCGGCCATCCGCGTTTTCGATACCGCTATTTCCATGTGGAAGCATCGAAAGCGGTGACGTCGCGGCCTCGCTGTGGCATCATCGGCGAGGAAGAGCACTGCGGCACGATACGCAGGCCGAGAACAAGGAGACAGCATGCGATTCAATCGCCTAGACCTCAACCTGCTGGTCGCGCTCGACGCGCTGCTCAGCGAGAAGAGCATCACCCGTGCGTCGCGGCGCCTGAACCTCAGCCAGTCGGCCACCAGCGGCGTACTGGCGCGGCTGCGCGATTATTTCAGGGACGATCTGCTGGTGCAGGTCGGCCGCAACCTGATCCTGACGCCGCTCGCGGTCAGCCTGGTCGAACCGGTACGCGACGTGCTGCTGCAGATCCAGCGCACCATCGAGATCCAGCCGGAGTTCGACCCGGCCACCGCCACCCGTGAGTTCCGCCTCTTCGCCTCGGACTTCGTGTCGACCGTGCTGCTGGGAGAACTCGGCCGCCGCATCGCCGCCGAGGCACCCGGCGTGTCCATCGACATCTCGCCGACCACGTCGACGCCCGCCGAGCAGCTCGAACGCGGCGAAGTCGAGCTGATGATCCTGCCGCGCAAATACATGTCGGACTCACAGCCGACCGAGTTGCTGTTCGAAGAGACCTACACCTGTATCGTCTGGACCGGCAACACCTTGGTTGGCGACACGCTGTCGCTGGACCAGTACATGGAGCTCGGCCACGTGTCCTCGCGCTTCGGCACCTCGCTGGCCAGTTTCGAAGAGCACTTCCTGAAGGACAGCGGCTATGACCGGCGGATCGAGGTCTCGACGACCAACTTCACCAGCCTGCCGCACTTCGTAATCGGCACCAACCGCATCGCGACCATGCACACCCGCCTGGCGCGCATGCTGGCCTGCTATTACCCGATCCGCCTGATCGCCCCGCCGATCGCTTTCCCGAAACTGGAAATGTGCATGCAGTGGAACCGCTTCCTCGACCGCGATCCGTCCCACATCTGGCTGCGCAAGATGCTGCTCGAGATCGCGGACGCCGAGCCGGCCAGGACGCTGTCCACGCCGATGGTGGCCGCCGCGCCGGCGGGACAGGTCTTTCCCCTGCCGCGCGAGCGCAAGTCGGCCTGATCATTCAACCACGCCGCGCATGCGCATCCATGCCCAGAACTGCTCCGGCCAGACATCGCTGCTGAGTCCCTGCTTCTTCATGCCGAAGCCGTGGCCGCCGCGCTCGTAGAAGTGCAGCTCGACCGGCCTTCCGGCCTTTTTCCAGGAATTCACCAGGCCGAAGTCCCCGTTGCCGAACAGCGGATCATCCGCAGCGAGCGCCATGAATACCGGCGGGGCGTCGGCGCTGACCTCGCGGGCGCTCATCGGGCCATAGATCATTGCGGCAAAGTCCGGGCGGGTGGCAGTCGGCCCCGTCGCCACCTCGAGCGTGGTCATGGCGCCGGCGGAGAAACCGATCATGCCGATGCGCCCCGGACGCAGATTCCAGCGTGCGGCGTTCTCGCGGACCAGCTGCACGGCACGGCGGCCATCGTCCACCGCTAGCGGGAAAGTACCGATGCGTTGGCCGGACGCCGCGCCCTGCTGCCGCGCACGGATGAAGTCTTCTTCCTTGGCCGGTGTTTCGGCCAGTCGGTATTTCAGGACGAAGGCACTGACGCCGCGCTGCGCCAGCCAGTTCGCGACCAGATAGCCTTCATTGTCCATGGACAGAATTCGGAAAGCGCCGCCCGGTGCGACGATGACCGCGGTGCCGTTGGCCTTGCCCGCGGCAGGCAGCACCGGAATCAGCGTCGGCACGACGACATTGCGTGCCCTGCGATTATCCGCGGTCTGATTCCATTGCTCGGTGTGGGTTGCGGCTTCGGATCCCGGCGCAACGCCCGGATAGAGCCGGATCTCGTTAGGCGCCGAAGGCACCGGGATGGGTGTCCCCACCGACTGCGCCGAGGCACAGCCGGGACCGAAGACGAGCAAGCCCACGAACGCGGCGAGGACGGTGTTGAAGAGGGGATGACGCGAGCGCTGCATGTGAACCCTTTCTGTGGTGAGGGATAATCAGATCGTCGAACGTTCGACGATCGTGAAGCCGATGTCGCATACGGGTTCGGCCACCCGCCGTCCCGCGATGCGCTCAAGGATGAAGTGCGCTGCCGTTTCACCGATCACGTTGCCGTCGATGCGCACCGTGGTCAGCGCCGGATGCAGGTCGCGCGCGAAACTTTGGTCGCCCAGGCCGATCACACCCAGGCGTCCGGGCACGTCGATGCCTTGCGCGTGTGCCTCGTTCAGCACCCCCATGGCGAGCATGTCCGAACTGCAGAACACGGCGTCGATGTCAGGATGCGCCGCCAGCAGTTCGCGCAAGCCGCTGCGCCCATGTCCCACCGTGGTCGGCGCCCCGACATAGCAGGCCGGTATCTGGCCGTCCGCGCCGGCCAGCTTCAAGGCTTGCGCCGTCTGGATGAAGGCCGCCGTACGCTGGCGTGCGCGGTCGTCGTTGGCGCTGATGATGGCCACGCGGCGCCGGCCGCGCCCGTGCAGGTAGGCCGCTACCGCGCTGCCGAGCCGACCGTGCGAGAAACCAACCAGCATGTCGATCGGGGTCGGCGTCAGGTCCCAGGTCTCGACCACCGGGATGCCGCTGGCAAGCAGCCGGCGCCGGGCCAGCGGCGAGCGCATCACCCCGGTCAGGACCACCCCGTCCGCGCGCCGGCCGATGATCGCTTCCAGCAGTTCGTCCTCGCGCGATTCGGTGTAGCCGCTCTGCCCCAGCATCAGCTGGTAGCCGGCGGCCGTGAGCGAACGGGTCAGGGCCTCGATCATCTCCAGGAAAACCGGGCTGGAAATGGTGGGAACGACCGCCGCCACCAGGCGGGTCTGGCGCGAGGCCAGCCCCCCGGCCAGGATGTTCGGCACGTAACCGGTTCGCTCGACGGCGTCGCGCACGCGCGCCAGGATCTCGGGCGACACCTGTTCCGGCGTGTTCAGGGCGCGCGAGGCGGTGATTGGCGCGACGCCGGCCAGCTTGGCGACGTCGCGCAGGGTCAGGCCGCCGTGGCTGCGCCGGCGGCGCCTGGTTTCCTGGCCGGGGGAATCGTTTTTTTCGTCTGTCATCGCGCGGGCCTTTAATTGGGTCCACTCATCGGTTTATATGAGCATCATCGTTTCGGATCGCTGCACACAAAGCTCTCGGCACGCTCCTTGTCGCCGCTCCCGGCGTAGCGCGCGACTTGCGGATAGGCGCAGAGCGGCCGCGTCCGGCCGGGCCACGGCGTGCCCGGTCCGGCCTGGGCGATGATGGCCTCCGGCGCGTCGCCGCGTTCGACCCATTCGACCAGCGCCGCAAAGGCGTTGTAGCGATCCGTCGCCGGGCCGCGCGAGCAGTGCGCCATTCCGGGCACCGGGAAGACGCGCACGAAGTCCGCGGCGCGGCCCTCATGTCGCTGGTTGACCTCGCGATACCAATCGAGGGTGTCCTTGATCGAGAATACCGGGTCGGAGACGCCGTGCGGAACGATCATCTTGCCGCCACGGGCACGGAAAGTCGCGAGGTCCGGCGAGCGCGCGTTGATCGTGTCCCAGGAGGAACGCGGGAAGGCATCGCTCGTCGCATAGATGATGTTGGCGTCGCGCGACATATCGAAGCCCATCTGGTAGTCGAGCAAGCTCTGCGGGTCGGATCGGACCGGCGTCGGCGGCACCGAGAACAGCATGGCGAGTGCGGATCCGCCGGTCACGACGTTGAGCGCGGGGATCGGTCCCTCCGAATCGCCGAGCTTCCATCGCCTCCACCCCGTGCTGCCGATGCCGCCGTCCCAGTGCCAGCTGGTGTACAGCGCCTCGCCGTTCTTCCCGCGCGGACCTTCCATCGAGCGCAGCAAGGCCGAAACTTGCGGTTTAGAAAGACAGGAAGCCGACTTCCCGCCGCTGCAGGTCGCACGGTCGAGTTGCCGCTTCACTTTCGCCGTGGTGCATTGTTCGAATGCGCCCACGATCCCGTCCTCGAGCCCGTCGTCCGCATCGCAGGCGCGCAGTACCGCCTTGTTGACGGTCGCCAGATCGGCATTGCTGAATGCCGCGGGAAGCTTGCGCTGGTCGACGCTCCCTGCGCCAGGGTCGCGCACGAGCGCGGCGAAGCTTTGCACGTCCCAGGCCTGTGCGAGCGCCGCGCGCGGCACCGAAAAGGCCGGCGCGGCCGCGATGATCCCGTCGAACTCGCGCGGATATTTCTGCGCGAGCGCCATGCCCTCCTGCCCGCCTTTCGAACATCCGACGAAGTAGCTGCGTCGCGCGGCATTCCCGTAGAACCGGGCGATGATCTTCTTTGCCACGCCGCTGACCCGCGCAAGTGAAGCATGGGCGTAGTTCTCGCGCGCCTGCGCATCCGCGCCGAACGCAGCCCTTCCGCCGCGCTCCGGAACGTCGTTGCGGCCGTTGTCGTGTCCCGAGTCCTGGCTGAGGACGGCATAGCCGAGCGCGAGGCCGACCGGCGGCATGGAGCCCCCTGCATTACCGAGGGCGTCGCCGAGATCGCCGTTGGTGCCGCCGCCGCCCTGGAAGAAGAATCCGCCGTTCCAGTCCTGCGGCAGGCGCAAGTGGTAGCGGATCGCATACGCCTGGCCGTCCGCGCCGGTGCGCTCTTCAAGGCGGCCAATCAGTTCGCAATGAGCCGGAATCCGCACGCCGGGTTCAAGCGGGCGTGCGGCACCGAGGTCCTTCGCCGGCGCGCCTGCCGGAATGAAGCGGGCCAGCTCGACGGTTTCACTGGTTTTCGCGGGCTCCTTGCTCGACGTTCCGCCAAGCGCCGCGCATCGCGCCGCAAAGTCGCCGTCGGCGGCCGTCTGGCCCCATGCGCCGCTTGCAAATACGGCCGCAACGCCAAACACGATCAGCTTCGGTACGGTGGTAGGACAGGCTGCCCCGGGGGGCGGGAAAGTGCGGTACATGGTGACGCTTCCTCTAATAGGATTGGATTTTTATGTCAGCGGCTGATCTCGACCGCCGAGACGATGGCCTGCCCCTTGGTCGGCTTGAATTCCAGCTCGAGCAAGCCCTTGCTGACAGTGACCGGGAAACTCCGGGTAATCGCGGTCAGCGGCGCACCGGCCGCCGCGGCGATGTCGACATCGGCCAGGCTGCGGGTTCCGTTTGCAATCACGTCGAAGCGGCGCTCTCCGGCAGCGGCGGAAGGCTCCACGAAGGTGAGCGCAACCGTGTACTGCCCATTGTTCACCGGAACGCGGTACTTGAACGCACCTTCGCGGTAGCTCGCGACCAGGGGCTGCGCCTGTGTTCCCGAGATCTGGACGACCACGGGCGCCCTTCCCCGTCCGCCCGGCTTGTTCGCGCTGCCTGCCGCGCCACCCTCGAAGAAAGCATCCGAGCCGTAGCGGTTGGCGCCGGCTGAAGCCGCAACAATCGCGCCGCTGTCGATCCGGAAAGCGTTGGCCGCACTTTCAGCCAGCTTCCATTGAATTGCGTCCTGCACCTCGCCCGACGCGAACTTGCCGGTAGCAAGCAAATCGTTGCTTCCGGCCGCCAGCCGGACAGCAGGCCAGACGCACACGCGGTCGGCGCAGTCGCTCTTGGCGCCGAGTGAACGGCCATTCAACGTCAGCTCGGTGGAAGGCGCATTGCTGTAGACGCGCACGTCCGTCACCGCATACGCGCGGTCGACGTAGCGGCGACCGTTGATGTGCACGGTTGGCGTGTTCGTCCAGTTCGCCTTGTAGAAGAAGTAGGCATCCTTTTTCAGCTTGCGGTCGTAGGTGACGAGTCCCTTGGTGTTGATGTCGTCGGAATCGCCCTCCTGCCGGCGGGTGGTGGCGAAGTCGAAGCCGACCCATAGCCAGGTGCCCCACAGATAGGGCTTGGCTGCGAGTGTCGGCCAGGTCTGCTCGTGCAGCCACGACAGGTAGCCCTCGGGCTGGGTACGGCCACGCGAGTCGATCGGGCCGCCGAGCGGATCGTCGGTGTGGATCGAGGTCGCGCCGCCGGCGCCGTACTCCGTCACGGCGAGCGGCTGGGCCGGGTGCTTCGCGCGCAGCATGTCGAGGTGCGGCCCGAGTTCCGCCGGCGTCTTGCTGTACCAGCCGAAATAGCGGTTCGCACCTGCCAGGTCCACTGCTTCGACCGTGGTCGGCACGTCCGGCATGCCGCTCTCCTCGCAGCAGGTGGCGAGCGTCGTCGGACGGCTGGGATCCTCCGACTTCGCCAGGGCATTCAGCATCTTCAGGAGCGGCATGGGGCTGCTCGCGCTCTTGGTCGGCCCTCCGAGGAAGTCGGGTCGGGAGGAGCCGAAATCGACCTCGTTGGCGATGCTCCACACCGCGACCGAAGGATGGTTGTAGTTCTGCCGGATCAATTCCTGGAGCTGCTGCCTGATGTTCGCGACAAAACCGGGGGTGGAGGTCCACGCGGTCACGAGCCCGATTTCATCCCACAGGATCAAACCGTGGCGATCCGCCAGCTCGTGGATCCATTGGCGGTGCTGATAGTGGGTAAGCCGGATCGAGTTCGCGCCCATCTCGCGGATGATCGCGACGCTGTCCTCGACGTCCTGCCTGCTCAGTGCCCAGCCCTTGCCTTCCTGGTCCTGGTGGAAGCCGACGCCGAGCAGGCGCCGCGGCTTGCCATTGAGGAAGAATCCCTTGTCGGCATCGAAGCGCATCTGGCGGATGCCGAAAGCGTGGTCGAAGGCGTCCAGAAGCTTTCCGGAAGCGGAACGCAGTTCCACGCGCAAGGTGTAGAGATAAGGGTCTTCGGTCCCCTGCCACAGGCGGGCATTGCTCAGCTTTAGGGTCTGGGCTCGCTCGAGACCTTCACCCGGCTGCAACGCGAGCTTCTGCACTGCGCTGGCGACGCTCTTGCCGCGCGCATCGATGAGCCGCGCCGATAACTGAATGTTGGACGGTGACTGGCTGTCGTTGCGCAGCTTCGTCCTGACCTCGACTTCCGCCTGCTTTCCGCTGATCGACTTCGTGGTGGCGTAGACACCGGGGCCGCCGAAGTCGAGCATGTCGATGTGCACCGGATCGGTAAAGACGAGGCTGGCCGGGCGATACAGCCCGCCGTGGACAAAGAAGTCGCCTGCAAGCGGAGCCAGGTCCGCGGTCGACGATCCCGGTGCGGGAGCGGTGTTGTCGACCCTCACCGCCAGCACGTTCGGCGCGCCGTAGTTCAATGCGGCGGTCGCATCGAAGCGGAAGCGCGAGAAGCCGCCCTTGTGCTCGCCAAGTCGCGTGCCGTTCAGCCACACCTCGGCGGCCCGGCTGGCGGCGTCGAACTGGAGCCAGGCGCGCTTGCCCTTGCTGCCTGCGGGCGCCGTAAACGTGTGCCGGTACCAGCCGATGCCCTGTACCTTGTTGATGTGCTCGGCGCGGTTGACGTGGCTTGCGGGATCCGGCAGATAGAAGCCAACGCGGTTCCACGTGTGCGGCACTTGCACCACGGACCAATGACGCGCGTCGAATTCGGGCTTCTCCGCGCCTTCGACGTTCGCGTCCTGGATGAAGCGCCAGCCGTCAGAGAGCTGAATCGTCTGGCGGACCTGCGCCCCGTGTTGCGCGCGCGGCTGCGACGCGGCAGGCGCTGCACCGAATGCCACCTGCCAACAAGCAAGCGCCGCAATCGCTAGAACAAACTTCTTCACTTTCCACTCCTATAGTAACAACCAGGTCTCATACGCTTTGACAGCGCGCCTCATTGTAGAGGCGGGAGCTCGACCAGGGTCAGTCGAGCTCCCTCCAGGTTGACTAGAAGCTGAAGCGCACGCCGGCCCGGACGGTCAACCCGGCGAGGTCGTAGTAGGCGTTCTGATTGGCCGGTGGAGGCGGATCGCGATCCAGCAGATTGTTGATCGTGACGTAAAGCTCGCGACGTCCGGACTCGCCGCCGAAGTCGTAACTCGCCCCCACGTTCACGAGCGTGTAGGACGGGATCTGGTTGTTGTTGACGCTGTTGACCGCCGCAGGCGTGTAGCCGGGTTCGTCGGGGCCTACGAGGCCGTTGTTCTGATGACCGCGGCTGATGAAACGTACCTGGCCGTTGACCGACAGGCGCTTCCATTTATAGTCGAGCGCCGTCGTCCACATCCATTTCGGCAAGCCGGCGGGACCGCCGAACCCGGCGCCGGTCTGACCGGCGCGGTTGATCCCCTCCGGGTACAGCGCCGACACGTCCGTCGAGGTGCGGTATTCGAAGACACGGGTGCCCTGTATGTTGAAGCCCAGCGTTCCGGCGAGTGCGGCGTTCAACTCGCCAAGCGGCTGCCTGTACGACAGCTGCATGTCGAGGCCGCGGGTACGGAATTCGGCCACGTTGGCGGTCGTTCCCCGAATCCCGGTGATCTGCCCATTCTTGACATCGTTGTTGGCAAAGGTGATCAGCGAGCAGTACGAATTCCCGCTGTACACACCCCCGAGCATGCAGTTGTTTACCACGTTCGACGGGGCGGTGCTGGTGATCGCGCCATCGATGTCGATCCGGTAGTAATCCGCCGAGACGCTCAAGCGCTTCAGGTAAGTGGGCTGGAACACCACACCGAACGTGACGGTGTTGGCAATCTCCGGCTTCAGGTCGGGATTCCCGCCGACCGTGACGCCGGCTGCATTCGTGATCGGCGCAACACCTGGACGCGGATCTTGCGGTAACGGCAGGCTCGGCGCGGCCGGGGTATAGAGCTCGACGAGGTTGGGCGCACGAATGTCACGCGAGCGGGTAGCGCGCAAGCGGAAGTCCGCAGTCGGCTCCCACGACACGCCGCCTTTCCAGGTAGTGACCATCCCCGAGCTGCTGTAGTCGGTGCGACGCACCGCGCCGTTGACATCGAGTGTCTTGGCGAACGGCATATCCTTAAGCAAGGGCACGATCGTCTCGGCATAGGCTTCCTTGACAGTGACACTCGCCGACTGCAGATTGGCGCCTGCCCCCGCCAGCCAGCCATTCGATTGCGACAGCGGGTCGACCGTCGTCACGAGCGATTCCTTACGGTGTTCGAGACCGGCGCCGACCGAAACCGGACCGGCCCAGTTCGAGAACGGCTCGCCTTGCACGTTGGCCGAGAATTCACGGAGACGCGATATGGTCTTGGCGCTTGCAGTGCCGCTGATGTAGTTGAACGCGCCGGCAGAGCCGCTGGCCTGACCGAGGATGTTCAGCGGCTCGCATCCGGCAGCGCGGGCCGCGGCATTGCGGCAGACCACCTGGCCGCCCACCAGGACCGCATCGATCGCGTTCCTGAAGTTGGCGTTGACCATGTTGTTCCCATACGCCGTATCGGCCTTGTCGCGACCGTTCTGGTACGAGATATCCCATTCCCAGGTATCGCCGAATTTGCCCTCCAGCCCGGTTGAAATATAGCTGGTGTCGTGCGAAATACCCCTGCGTACGGGGCCGAAATCATTGCCGAGATAGCCGATCGACAGACCCGCAGCAGGAACCAGCGCCAGCTGCGCCGGCGTCAAGGCCTGTACCAGGTAGGCGTTGTCGCGCGCGATCGGCAGAGCTGGTCCGGCGCCGGCGCCATCGCGCCGCGCGATGAGGATGTTGCCGCTTCGTGTATGCGAGAACAAGGGCTGGATGTAGGCGCTGAGACGGTCGTTGAACTCGTAGCTGATCTTGCTCAGGAAGTTCGCACGTTCCAGCTGTGGGCGAAGTTGCAGTGGATACCGGTGCGTGATTCCGGCCGCCGCGTTGGCAGCCCTTGCCTCATCGGTGAAGATATCTTGTGACGTAAGGAGATTGCCGTACAGGCCAGGCGCAAATCGAGCAGTCGTCGTGGCGCCGTTGGGCGCCTTCACAAATGCCAGGCCGAGCAGAGGACCGTTGGTGCGAATGAGACCGCCGGTCGTGCCGTTGCCCACTAATCCATTCTCGGCGATGGCGTTTGCAGTCGCGCCGGCCGGGCGATTTGGAAACGCAAAGACGATGTAGCTCTCCCGGCCCCACTTGCGCTCATCGTTGTAAATGTCCGTTCCGGTGTTCTTGTTGTATTCCCCGCCGACGATGACATGTCCCTTGCCGCCCGCGAAGCTGCCGCCCCACGCAAGACTGCCGAAGGTGTCCCTCATGTCGTTGTAACGGGTCGCCCCGTATTGGACATTGCCTTTCACGCCTTGCAGCTGGTCGTTCAGGACGATATTGACCACACCGGACACCGCGTCGGAACCGTAGGAGGCAGACGCGCCGCCCGTCACCACGTCGACAGTGCGGATCAGGGCCGTCGGAATCATGCTCATGTCGATCCCGGCGCCGTTATTGGTCTGCGGAAGGCGATGACGATCGAGCAGGACGAGCGTACGCGTTGCGCCGAGGCCGCGGAGATCGGCGAGGGTTTGACCGGAATTGCCGATCCCGCCGCCTGCGGGCGTCTGGCTGCCACGGAACGACGGGATCTCGTTGAGGATGTCGCCAATGTTGACGGTGGCGCGCTGCTCCAGGGTCGCGGCGCCGATGCTCACCGTGGGCGTCGGGGCGGAATAGCCGGCGCGGTCGATACGCGAGGCGGAAACGACCACCGACTGCACCTGACCGCTTGCAGGCGCTGCAGGAGCGGCGCCGGGGGCCTGGGATTCGACAGGTGCGGCGGGGGCACCGGTCTCGGTCTGTGCATGTGCCGGGACCGACATTGCGAGCGCGCCGAGCGCTGCGAGTGCGGAATGGATGGCGATGACCGAACACTTCACCGCGGGGCGGGACGAATGATGCTTCATTGTTGACTCCTCCAATTGCGCTGCTGTTTGAATAGTTTTAGTAGGCCGGGGTGCGGTGTCTCAGCGCACCAGGCAGGGGCGTTTCGGATCGAAGCTCCACCCCGGGATCAGGTATTGCATTGCGACGGCGTCGTTGCGCGCGCCCAGGCCCATGTTGCGATAGGCCTGGTGGGCTGCCTCGACGGCGTCCAGGTCGAGCTCCACGCCCAGGCCTGGCGCCGCCGGCACGTCGACCTTGCCGTCCCTGATCTGCAGCGGGTTGCGCGTCAGGTATTGGCCGTCCTGCCAGATCCAGTGGGTGTCGATCGCGGTGATCTTGCCGGGAGCGGCCGCCGCCACATGGGTGAACATGGCCAGCGAGACATCGAAATGGTTGTTCGAGTGCGAACCCCAGGTCAGGCCCCACTCGTTGCACATCTGGGCCACGCGCACCGAACCGTGCATGGTCCAGAAGTGCGGGTCGGCCAGCGGGATGTCGACCGACTGCAGCTGCACCGCGTGGTTCAGCTCGCGCCAGTCGGTGGCGATCATGTTGGTGGCGGTCGGCAGGCCGGTGGCGCGGCGGAACTCGGCCATGGTTTCGCGGCCTGAGTAGCCGTTCTCGGGGCCGCACGGGTCTTCCGCATAGGCCAGCACGTGGTGCTGGTCGCGGCACAGGCGGATCGCGTCCTTCAGCAGCCAGCCGCCGTTCGGGTCGAGCGTCACGCGGGCTTCCGGGAAGCGCTCGGCCAGCGCGGTCACGGCGGCGATCTCCTCTTCGCCGCGCAGCACGCCGCCCTTGAGCTTGAAATCGCGGAAGCCGTAGCGATCGTAGGCCGCTTCGGCCAGGCGCACCACCGCTTCAGGGGTCATGGCCTGTTCGTGGCGCAGGCGCAGCCAGTCGTCGCCGTTCTCAGGATCGCTGTCGTACGCCAGGTCGGTCGCGTTGCGGTTGCCGATGTAGAACAGGTAGCCCAGCATCTCCACCTGGGCGCGCTGCTGGCCGTCGCCCAGCAGCGCACACACCGGCAGGTCGAGGAACTTGCCCAACAGGTCGAGCAAGGCGGCTTCCAGCGCCGTCACCGCATGGATCGCCACGCGCAGGTCGAAGGTCTGGTTGCCGCGTCCGCCCGCATCGCGGCCGGCGAAGGCTGCACGTGCACTGTTCAGGATCGCGTGGTAATTGCCCACCGCCTGGCCGATGACCAGCGGGCGTGCATCTTCCAGGGTCTGGCGAATGGCTTCTCCACCCGGCACTTCGCCCACGCCGGTGTTGCCGGCGCTGTCCGTCAGGATGACCAGGTTGCGGGTGAAATAGGGACCGTGGGCGCCGGACAGGTTCAGCAGCATGCTGTCGCGCCCGGCCACTGGAATGACGCGCATGTCGTGCACGACAGGCAGTCCGTTGCGGGGAATATGGTGTTGGTTTGACATCGGAATCTCTCGGTACCGGTACCATTACCGGATGAAGTGATGCTAGTTGGAAGCAGTCATCTATGTCTAATCGATAATTCGGATGCACCGAATTGATGAATCAGATAGGTCGCCGCCCTGTTGGGGTGCATGAGGTGGTACCGGTACCCCACAAAACGACGCCCGGCGCAGATACTGGGCCGGGCGTCCTGATGAACCGGATATAAGTCAGCGGGGATCGATGCTGAAGGAAGACAGGATGGCGGCGCCGGCCTTTGGAACGAAGTCGATGCGGGCCTTGCCGCCGCTGACGCGCAAGGGCACTTTGCGCTCGAGCGCCCGCAGGCTGCCGGCCTGCGCCGCAATGTCCAGGTCGGCCAGGGCGACACTGCCCTGCACCAGGACGTCGAACACCCGCTGGCCCGCGGCCTGCTTCTCGACCGGCTCGACGAAGCGCAGGGTCAGCTCGTACTCGCCATCGGGCAGCGGCAGCTCGTAGCTGAAGCGGCCGGTCCGGTAAGCCAAGTAGATCTGCTGGTCGGCGGCTCCCTGCACCACTTTCGGCGGCGGCGGGTTGCGGCGCACCGGTTCATTGAGCAGCTTGCCCTCCCCGCCCGTGAAGAAGTTGTCGGAGCCGTAGAGGCCGACGCTGGTCTGCATCACTCCCAGCTGGCCGGCCAGGACCCGGTAAGTGCCCGGACCATCTGCGCGCCGCCATACGGCCCGATCGCGCAAGGCCTTGCCCTTCACGGAAGCGCTCACGACGACCTCGTTGTTCCCTTTCGCCAGCACCACGTTGCGCCACAGGCAGATCCGCTCGACGCAGTCCACGCTGCCCAGGTCGCGGCCGTTCAGCGACAGGCGCGCAGTCGGGGCATTGCTGTAGGCCTTCACGTCGGCGACCGGGCTGGCGCGCTCCGTATAGCGGTGGCCGGCCAGGTAGATCATCGGCTCCGGATTCCAGTGCGCCTTGTAGAAATAGAAGGACTCCTTCTTGACTGTCCGGTCGAAGCTGACGATGCCCTTGTCGTTAGTGTCGACCAGGTCGCCCTCCATGCGGATTGCGGTGCCGAAGTCGAACATATTCCACAGCCAGCTGGCCCAGAGATAGGGCTTGTCGCGCAACTGGGGCCAGGTCTTCTCGTGGATATAGGACTGGAATCCTTCCGGGTGAGGACGTCCGCCGGCGATGATCGGGCCGCCCAGCGGATTGTCGGTATGCTGGGACAGCGCCCCGCCGGCGCCGTACTCGGTGACGCTGATGGCTTTCTTCGGGTAGAAGGCGTGCACTTCGTCCAGGTAGGCGCTCAGGTCCGCCACATTAGCGTAATACCAGCCGAAATAGACGTTGATCCCGAAGACGTCGACGGCCTGGGGCGGCGAATCGAGGCCCTTGCCCGGCGTGGTCGGCATCAGGCTGCCCGGGAGTGTGCCGCAGCAGCTGGCCAGTACCGGTGGCCTCGAAGGATCTTCCGCACGCGACAAGGCGGCCAGGCGCTCCAGCAGGGGCACGGTGGGCGGCTTGGGCTGCATCCAGACGTTGGCGATGTTCGGCTCGTTCGCGATCGACCAGACCGCGATCGACGGGTGGTTGTAGTTCTGACGGATCAGTTCGCGCAAGTGCTGTTCCGCGTTGGCGATGAAGCCGGGCGTGGCGGTCGGTTCGCCATACGGCGCCGACAGCAGTACGAGGGGCACTTCGGCCCAGACGATCAGGCCCATCCGGTCGGCCAGCGCATAGCCCTCTTTCGGGTGCTGGTAGTGCGCGAGGCGGATGGTGTTGGCGCCGATCTCCTTGATGATGGCATAGTCCCGCTCCAGCTCGGCCATGCTGGAAGCCCAGCCGTTCGCCCCGGTTTCCTGATGCCGGTTCACGCCGCGCAGCGCCAGCGGTTTGCCGTTCAGGAAGAAGCCCTTGTCGGGATCGAAGCGCATGGTGCGGATGCCGAATTGCTCCGTCACAGTGTCGACCGTGCGGGCGCCGGCCAGCACATCGACCCGCACCGTGTACAGGTAGGGATCGGCGACGCCGTTCCACAGGCGCGGCTTGGCCACGTCCAGGCTGGTCTTGACTTCGCGCTGCGCCGACACCGCCATCTCGAGCGGCTGGGTGTTGCTCGCGACGGTCTTGCCTTTGGCGTCGACCAGCGAGGTACGGACACTGACCGCCTGCGCGGCGGCGGCATCGTTGCGTACTTTCGCCACCACTTCCACACGGGCGCGGCCCGGCTCCAGCGACACGGTGCGGGCATAGACGCCCGGCCCGCCATGGTCGCCCAGGTCGACGTGCACGGGCGCCGTCGTGATCAGGGAGACCTTGCGATACAAGCCGCCATACATGAACCAGTCGCCGCCCATCGGCAAGGTCTCGGCGGTGACGGAGCCCTTGGTGTCCGGCGCCGTGTTATCGGTGCGCACCACCAGCAGGTTGTCGCCAGGACGCAGCGCGTCGGTGACGTCGAAGCGGAAGGCGGATACGCCGCCGGCGTGGCGGCCCAGCAGCACGCCATTGAGCCAGACATCGCTGACGATGCTGGCGCCGTCGAACTGCAGCCAGGTCCGGCGCGGCTTCTCCGCATTCGGACCGGCACGGAACTTCAACTGGTACCAGCCCTTGCCGCGGCTGTCGTTGGCATCGGCCGCCTTGGTCGTGTGACCGCCGATCCGGTTCCAGGTGTGCGGCAGCGTAACCGCCTGCCACTGGCTGGCGTCGGACTGCTCGGAGTGCTGCTCGCCGAAGGCGAAGCGCCAGCCCTCGACCAGCGGGGTGGCGGTCCGGGCGCCGGCGGCCGGCGCCGCATGCGCCCCTGCGCCGATCAGCAGGACGGTCGCCAGCACTGCGGCGACCCGGTGGAAAATGCGTCGGAAATTCATGTCAGGATCCGTTTCAAATATTGCATACTGGTGCTGATACTGGCCATGGGATCGGCCGGAGAGTCGTGTTCGACGTAAAAGTGCTGCATGCCGGCGGTGTCCGCATGCGCGAAAATGGGACGAAAATCGATCATCCCCTGCCCCAGCGGCACTGGCAGCATGCGTTCGCGGTCCATATCCTTGACGTGCCAGAGGACGAAGCGCCCCGGGTAGCGCTTGAACAAGGCCACGGGATCGACGCCGGCCTTGACCGCCCAGCCGATGTCCAGTTCCATCGCCAGGCGTTCGGGACTGGTTCCCTTCAGGATCATTTCGTAGGGCCTCGTCTCACCCAGCGGCTTGAACTCGGTCTCGTGATTGTGCAGCGAGAGCACGAGGCCCGCCTTCCTGCACGCTTCGCCGGCGCGGTTCAACATCTCGATGGCGCTGTCGACTTCCGCGAGCGAAGCATGCGGCACGCCGGCACACACCAGGTGGCGTGGGCCGCCATCGGCCAGGTAGTCGATGATCTCATGCAGGTTGTCACGCAGATTCAGCGACTTGCGATAGACGACCGGTTTGCCGTTCGCGTCGAGGCGCGGCGGAGCCTTCGGATCGATCTTGCGCGGCCCGCCCGGCACATGGTGCGAGGACCAGGTCATGCCCAGCTCGCCCACCATGGCGGCGAACTCCCTGGGTTTCATGCCATAGATGCCCGCCTGCTTGCTGTACGAGGATTGCAGGTCGCGGTAGCCGATCATGGCAACCTCCCGCAAGGTGCCCTTCACGTCCGCGTCGATCACGTCGAACAGCGTGAAGAGTTGCAGGCCGAAAGCCCGCGCAGGGCTGGCGAACGCCGGAGCGAATGCAGGCGCCGCAAGAGCTCCGAGAAACTGCCGTCTGTTGATCATGGCCGCTTTCAGTAACTCAGGCCGAAGCCATAGGGATACAGGGTGTCCACGGCCGGGTAGCCCGGCACGTCCGACTGCTTGTTGACGATCGCCTCGAGCTTGTTCGCCAGCGCGAACGGCAGCTTGCCCTGGGGTTTGAACTTGCCGCTGACGACATCCAGCAGCGCGATGTCCGTGACGCCGAAGGTAGCCAGCACTGCGCCCGCTTTCCTGAAGCCGCTGGCCTCGTCCAGCACATAGGGCTGGCGGAAGTAGATCGCCAGTACCGTGCGCTCGGCGCCGACCTCACGCATGACGGCCTGGATATCCGCCAGCGAGGGCGACATCTGCCAGGACTCGGAGGCCGCCATGGCCGTGAACGAGAGCTTGTCGGCCTCCCAGGGGAAGGAACCGCCGAACAGCATGCCCATGTCGTCCACGCATTTCGGGTTCTGCGCCGGGTGGCTGACGCAGGGATCTTCCGTGCCCCAGGTCTTGCCGGTGCGCGGATTCAGCTTGCCCGCATCCGCGCCCATCTGTTTAGTACGATAAGCCAGCGTCGTCTTCATCGGGTTCGTCACCTGGACGCGAATGATCGCCACGTCGTGGCCCGCAGCGCTCGGGCGCGACCCTGGGACTGTGTAATTGCCGTCGGTGGCCTTGTAACCGTAGGCCTCGACGTCGGCCTTGCCCATCCCCATGGTGTAAACGCGCTTGCCGGCCGCCAGCGGCAGCAGCCCGGCCTTATTCTGCAACAGGACGATCGACTGCTTCTGCACCTGCAGCCCGGCGGCGCGGTGCCCCGCTTTGCCGATGATGCTGTCGACCTTGGCGGCATCCACGTAGGGGTTCTCGAACAGGCCAAGCCGGAACTGGGCCAGCAGCAGGCGGCGCGCCGCTTCGTCGACCCGCTCCTGCTTGACCAGCCCACGCTCGACCAGATCGAGGATGACCTTGTTCTCATTGAATCCGGACAGCACGTCGACCCCGGCATTGATCGCCGTCGCCGCGCGTTCCGGCACCGACTTGCCCTCGAGACCCCAGGCGCGCTCGTTGATGATGCCGGTATCGGAATTCACATAGCCTTTAAAACCCAGCTTGTCGCGCAGCAGGTCGGTGACGATCTGGCGATTGAATGCGAAGCCGAGCTGGTCATAGGTGACGCCTTCGTAAGTCACCTTGATCGGCACGCCGTAGTAGGGCATGACCGCTTCCAGGCCGGCGTCGATCGCCGCCTTGAAGGGTTTGAGGTGGTAAGCGAAATTACCGCCCGGGTAGACCTGCCCCTTGCCGAAGGAATAGTGCGGATCCAGCCCCTGCTCCTGCGGTCCGCCGCCAGGGAAGTGCTTCATCGTCAGCGCGACGGATGAGCGCGGGTTCAGGGGGCCACCCTGCAGGCCGCCGACCAGGGCGCCCATGATGTCGGCATTCAGGTCGGCGTTCTCGGTAAATGCTTCGGAAATGCGGTACCAGCGCGGCTCGGTGGCGAGATCCGCCATGTAGCCGTACACCCCGCGCAGGCCGACTGCACGGAACTCGGCCCCCATCACGTCGGTGAGGGCGCGCACCGGCGCCATGTCGCCGGTGCCCAGCGCCGCCGCCGCGATACCCGCTTCGCGCGGGAATTCCGTGAAGGCACCGGCGCCGCCCGAGATGCCGAAGCGAGGGTCGTTGTTGTAGTGGTTGCGCTGGTTATCCTTGAACAGCGCGGGAATGCCCAGGGGCTCGGCCTCCGCCATGGCTTGCACGGCATTGTGGAACTCGGCCAGTTGGCGCGGCGTGACGGTGAAGCCGCCGCGGCCCGCCTTGACGCTGCCGTCGCAGGCATCCGGCTTGGGCCCGGCCACATTGCGCAGGATGAAGTGCGTCATTTTCTGCTGCCTGACGTAATCGGCGGCCTTGGTGTCCGCCAGGGCGCCGGCGCAACCGGCGTTCAGGGTATCGATCAGCATCATGCCGGCCTTCTGCTCGCGGCTCATGCGCGGCAGCAGGTCGGCGGCCCGTTGCTCTGCGCTCAGGCGCCAGTCCTCATACCGATCGAGGCGGCCGTTCCCGTTGGCGTCACGGAAAGCGCGGCCATCCACGTTCAGGACCGCCTTGCTGCGTACGCCGATAACGGGTTGGTCGGCGCGATCGAGGGCGCCCGGGGCGGCGCAGCCCCCCAGGACTGTCAATACGGCGAGCGCCGTCGAACGTGCCAGCACGCGGCGGCGCAAATGAATGACTTGCATGTAATCTCCTCGGCAGGTCGCAGCCTGCCTGTTATCGTTCGACCTCCACCCTGACGGTAGCGGTACCATTTCGAGTCGAAGAGATCGTATGCGCATTCGAACCGATGTGTCCAATCGATAATTCGAATGCGTAGAATTGCCGAATCAGATAGCTGCGCCGGACTGCACCACGCGCTGCTCGATCGCACCGAACGGCGCCTCCCCAGTCGGCGTACGTGCGCACATGCGGACCCGGTCGCCGAAGCGCATATAGGGGGTGGCTGGCGCGCCCTGGGCGATGATCTCGATCACGCGCCGCTCCGCGATGCAGGCCGAACCGCGTTCACCACCGGCGTTCGACACGGTACCGGTGCCGACGATGGTGCCGGCGCTCAGCTTGCGGGTGCGCGCGGCATGGGCCAGCAATTCGCCGAAGCTGAAGTGCATCTCGCCTCCGTGCGGATGACCGAAGCTCGCCTCGTTCCAGGTGACTTCCAGTTCCAGCTGCACGCGGCCGTCGCGCCAGTACTCCCCCAATTCGTCCGGCGTCACCGCGACCGGGGCGAAACTGGTCGAGGGCTTGGCCTGCAGGAAGCCAAAGCCGGTCTTCATCTCGCGCGGACCGAAGCTGCGCAGGCTCCAGTCGTTCAGCTGCACCACCAGGCGAATCGCCTGCTGCGCTGCCGCCGGCGTGGCGCCCATGGCGACCGGACCGGTGATCACGCCAAACTCGCCTTCGAAGTCGATGCCGAGCGCTTCGTCCGGCATCGGGACCGCTTCGCAAGGGCCGAGGAAGTCGTCCGAGGCGCCCTGGTACATGACGGGGATGGTGTCGAAGTCCGGAATCGGCGGAGTGTTGAAGGCGCGCTCCATCAAGTGGCCGTGGTTCAGGAAGGCGGAGGCATCGCACCACTGGAAAGTGCGCGGCAGCGGCGCCATGCAGCGTGCCGGATCGAACGGACGCGCCAGGGGTTTGAGCCCCGCATTGAGCGCATCCGACAGGCGCTGCAGCTCGGGGGCAACCTCGTCCCAGCGCTGCAGCGCCTGCAGCAGGTTCGGTGCGAGGCCAGAGGCCTCGACAGCCCGGCTCAGGTCACGCGAGACGACCATCAGGCAGCCATCGGGCTCCCCATTGCGGTAAGTGGCAAGTTTCATGCGCTCTCCTTATTTACGCGGCAGCGCCAGCAGCGCGTCGTCGACGATCGCCACGGCGCGCGTCCAGCCGGCCGAACCGCGGCGCACCTTGTGCGGGAAACAGCTGATGAAGAAGCCGTGGCCCGGCAGGCTTTCCAGGTTGTGCAGCTTCTCGAGGTGGCAGTAGCCGATGTCGCGTCCGGCCTTGTGCCCTTCCCAGATCAGCGACACGTCGCCGGTTTCCGCGATCTTCTTGGCGGTGTACGAGAACGGCGCATCCCAGCTCCAGGCGTCGGTGCCGGTCAGGCGCACGCCGCGTTCGAGCAGGTACATGGTGGCCTCGTAGCCCATGCCGCAGCCGGCCTGCACGAAGTCGTTGTGGCCATAGCGGCTGCCGGCGCGGGTGTTCACCACCACGATGTCGAGCGGCTGCAGTTCGTGGCCGATGCGCTTCAGCTCCGCCTCGACGTCCTCGGCGGTGGCGACATAACCGTCCGGGAAGTGACGGAAGTCGAGCTTGACGCCCGGCTGGAAGCACCACTCCAGCGGCACCTCGTCGATCGTGATCGAGGCCTTCTTCTCCCCATTCTTCGCATCCATCGTCGAATGGAAGTGGTAAGGCGCGTCCAGGTGGGTGCCGCTGTGGGTGGTCATGGTCACCCACTCGGCGGCGGCCGCCTCGCCATCCGGATAGTCCTCGGGCGTGGTGCCGGGAATCATGGCCATGAACTCCTTCAGGGTTTCATCGTGCTTCTGGTAGGTGATCTTCGGCGCCAGCGGCGGCGGATCGGACAGCACTTCGTTCTCGAGGTAGATCGACAGGTCGATGAATTGGCGTGGCATGGGGTCTCCTTCAGATCGGGGCGGCGAGCGCCATCAGGGTCTCGCGCATGATTTTTCCGTGTTCTTCCTTGTCGCCGCCGGCGATCTCGATCTCGCCCAGGCGGCCGGAATTCTGCACCACCATGCGGCAGCGCTCCCAGCGGCGTTCCTGGTAGCGCGCCAGGGCCTCACCCACGCTGCCGCCCTTCCCCACCTCTTCGGCCAGCACGATCGCATCCTCGATCCCGATGCAGGCGCCCGAGGCCATGTGCGGCGTGGTGGCGTGCACGGTATCGCCGACCAGTACCACGCGGCCGCGGTACCAGGGGGCCGGCACCAGCAGGCTTTCCAGCGGGCGGTAGACGATCTGCGAATGCTCGTCGAGCTGCTGGGCAACCTGCTGCATCAGCGGCGCCGGGAAGCGCGCCAGCAAGCCTTTCAAGGTCGCCAGGAACTCGCTCGGGGGGATGTGGGTGTTTTCCGGACGGTCTTCGGTCACGAACAGGTACATCTCGTCGCTTGATACCGGATTCAGGCCGGTCTTGACCTTCGGTCCCAGCCACATCATGGTGCCCGTGACTTCCGCGGGCCGCGGCAGTACCGCACGCCACACGCCCTGGCCGCTGTACTGCGGCTTGGGCGCATCCGGGAACAGGGTTTCACGCACCTTCGAGTACAGGCCGTCGGCGCCGATCACCAGATCGTAGCGTCCGCGGCTGCCGTCGCTGAAGCTGACGTCAACGCCCTCGTCGTCCTGCTCGATCTGGGTGAACGTGCAGCCCAGCCGCACCGAGGCGCCGGCCGCGCGGGTAGCCTCGGCCAGGATGCGCGCCAGCACCGGCCGCATGATGCCTGCGTTGCCCGGTACGTCCGGGCCGGCAATGCGCGGGGTCGGCAGCGCAGCGACCTTGACACCGGTCGGGATGAAGATATCGACGCCATCCGAGGCTGCGCCTTCAGCCAGAAACGCGTCGAGCACGCCGAGGCGGCGGAAAGCGCGCAGGGTCGCGCCGCCCAGGCTGATGCCGGCGCCGTAGGAGCGCCAGCCCGGGTCGATTTCGACCAGGTCGACCTCGACGCCCTGGCGGCGCAGCTCGATTGCCGCGGCCATGCCGGAGAACCCGCCGCCGATGATAAGTACTTTGTTTGCGCTGCTAGTCATGTTCCGTGTCCCCTCCACCTTCGCGGCAGATGTAAATGTCTTGTTCCGATGTGATGACGATCCCGACCGGCTGCAGCGATTGGCCCAGGCAGGGCCCCAGCGTGCAGACACCGCTCGCGATGTCGAATTGCGCGCCGTGGGCGGCGCACACGATGCGGCTGCGGTCGCCGTTCAGGTAGGCGTCCTTGCGCCAGGCCATCGGGGTGCCGCCGTGGTGCGGGCAGGCGTCGTGCCAGCCGTAGACCTTCCCGCCATGGCGGACCAGCAGCACCGTGTCGTGTCCCTCGCCCCAGGGGTCGAAGCCGCGCGACTGGCCTTCCGCCAGCGCGTCCTCACGGCACAGGAATACCGATGCGCTCATGCCCTGCTCCTAGTGGCGCTCGCCGGCGCCTGCCGCCCCGGGCGGCGGACCGCCCGGCGCCCACTTGTCGCGCCGCTCGAACAGGAACAGCTGCGAGGCGTCGGCATCCATCGGGATCGCGCGCGCCACCCAGGCCTCGTCATGGATGTCCATGTCGGCGTCGTATTCGACGTGGCAGCCGAGCGGGCTGTTGAAGTACCAGAACCAGTTCGAGCCCATCTTGTGGCGGCCCGGACCCCAGAACGACTGATAGCCCTTGTTCACGAAGCGGGTACCGGCCTGCATCACCTCGGTCGGCCCGCCCATGTGGAAGGTGAAGTGCTCGCAGCCCTTCATGAAGGGCGGGGTCTGGATCATGAACAGGGTGTGGTGGTCCGCGGTGCCGGCGGGCTGCAGGAAGGGCCCGGCGCCGACCAGGCGGTCGGTGCAGCGGAACCGGAGGCGCTCCACGTAGAAGGCTTCGGCCTTGGCCGTATCGGGCACGAAGTACACCACGTGCGACAGCGTGCGCGGCAAGGCCGGGGCATCTTCACTCACACCCACCACGTTGGCAGGCCGCTGCGGCGGGGCGCCGGGCGCGTTGATCGGCTCGGCCGGCAGGTCGAGCGGACGGCGCACGGTGAGCTGGAAGCCAAGTACGAAGCCCATGTCGTCGACCGACTCGATGCTGCCGTCCGGCAGGCGCTTGACTTCGCGGTCGCGTCCCAGCTCTTCCGCGATCGCGCCCAGGGTGGCCTGGTCGGCGACGCCGTAAATGGTCTTGCGCAGCATGCTGGCAGTGCCCATCGCGGGCGGCAGCGCCGCATCGTCCTTATGCGCGATGACGATGGCAGTGCCATCCAGTGCTTCGAAACGGCCTCCTCCGACCGGCGCCAGGCCGTAGTCGGTCAGGTATTGGGTACAGGCGTCGACGTCGTCGACGCCGAACAGCAGTGCGTCGGGTCCGATGATATTCATGGGTGTTTTCTTTCTCGATGTGGTCAGATTGCCGTGCGGCCGCCCAGGGTCTCGGCGACCCAGTCGGCGATGTAGGCGCCCGCGTTGGCGGAATTATCAAAACTGGAGTGCTGGATGCCGCCTTCGCGCTCGGTGAAGATCTTCAGTTCGCGCTTGGGGCTGTTGACCAGCTGCTCGTAGGTCCGTTCGGCCCAGTGCAAGGGGATCTGCGAGTCCTTCTGGCCGTGCGTCACCAGGAAAGGCACCTTGATGCGGTCGAGGATGCCGTCCAGGTGGACGTTCTCGGCGATGCGCATGAAGTCTTCCTGGTCCTTGGCGCCCCAGACCCAGCGTACGTGTTCCCAGTAGTGCGGCACCGGGAAGCTGCCCTCCTTGGCCAGGCGCTTCTTCTGGACGTCGCGCCAGTCGTGGTTGGCGCCCCAGACCACGCCCATGGCAAAGCGCGGCTCGAAGGCCACGGCGCGCGGGCAGTAATAGCCGCCCAGCGACACGCCTTCCAGGCCGATGCGCTTCGGATCGACGTCGGCGCGGGTCTCGAGCCAGTCAACCACCTTGCTGGCCCAGCGCTCGCTGTCGTAGACAGCGTGCATGCCGTGCAGGCGCAGCGCTTCGCCGGTGCCCGGCTGGTCGATCACCAGCGAGGACACACCGCGTTTGGCCAGCCACTGCGGCAGGCCGACGCGGTACTTCATTTCCTTGGTCGAATCGAGTCCGTTGACCTGCACCAGGATTGGTGCTGGCCCATCCACACCCTCGGCGCGCACGTACAGGCCCGAGATATGGGCATCGCCGTAGGGGATCTCGACCCGCTCGCAGTTCTCTCCGGCCAGCTTCAGGCCCTTGTTGAATACCTCGATGAAGCGCTTGTACAGTTCGAGGCGGCCCGGCGCGCCATGCGCCTGCAGGCGCTCTGCGGTCAGGTAGTAGGTGGCCGCGCGGCCGTACTTGTCGCCGGCCGAGATCAGGCGGCCGCGCGCCTCGTCCTCTTCGGCCAGGCCGCACAGCTTGTCGGCCATCTTCGCCCAGGTCTCGCGGAAGGCCTTGGTGCCCGCGGCATCCGGCTGCTTCGCCGCTTCCTGCAGCGGAGCGCACATTTCCTCGATCTCGCCGATGCGTGCGCCCATTTCGATGGCCAGGTCGACCGACAGGTTCCAGGGGTAGTTGGTGGGAAAATATTTAAACATTTGTAGTGAGATGGCTCGTGAGTAAATGATGCGTATCCCACTGTAGGGAGGCCCGGGCCATCCGTAAAATGGATTATTCCGATACGACCTATCGGTCGGCTGAATGCTTGACCGGCGGCTTCCAGTCCGCGGGCTTCAAGCCCTGGCCCAGCAGGCGCTCCGCGTTGCGCCAGGCGATGCCTTCATGGTCGTCCTGCGACAGGCCCGGCACCGAGTCCAGCAAGTCCGAGAAGGTGTATTGGCCCATGTCGAAGGGATAATCCGAACCGGTCACGACCTGGTCGATACCGGCTTCCTGGATCAGGTGGCGCAGCGCCTCCGGTTCGTACACCAGGTTGTCGAACCAGATCTGGCGCAGGTAGTCGCCCGGTGGTTTGGCGCAACTGCGCGCATCGGGCCGCGCATGCCAGGCGTGGTTGGAGCGCCCGATGTACGACGGCAGGTAGCCGCCACCATGCGCCGCCAGGATCTTCACGCCCGGGTAGCGGTCCAGCACGCCGCCGAAGATCAGGTGGGAAAGCGCGATCGTGGTTTCCAGCGGCTGCCCGATCACGTTCGACAGGTAGTGGCGGTCCAGGCGCGTCCCCAATGTCGTGCCGAACGGATGGATGAACACGATGCATCCGAGTTCTTCCACCTTGGCCCAGAAGCGCTCGAACATCGGATCGGCCAGCTCCTTCCCGGCGACCATCGTCGAGATCTCCACGCCGCGCAGGCCCTGCTTGCGCACGGCCTGCTCGAGCTGTTCGATCGCGAGCGCGGGATGCTGCAGTGCCAGCGTGCCCAGTCCGAGGAAGCGGTCCGGATGCGTCGCGCACAATTCAGCCATGCCCTCGTTCTGGATGCGAACGACTTCGGCAGCCAGGTCCGGTTCTGCCCAGTAATAGTGCTGGGTCGAGGTAGGGCTCACCAGCTGCATGTCGACGCCCATGGCATCCATGTCGCCCAGGCGCTGCTGGAGATTGGTCAGCTTCGGCCCGGCCTGCGGCAGCATCACCTTGTTGTTGTAGTCCACGGTGGCAGCGCCCATCGCACGCAGCATCAGTTCGGGTTCCGCCAGCTTCTGCGGCAATCCTGCAACCAGCTTTTCGACCTCCGGGAAGAAGGCGTGGCAATGGAGGTCGACGGTGAATGTCCGGGTTTTGCGGCGCGCTGCGTCCTGCACATGCACCGGGGAATTCCCAGGGCAATCGCCAGGGCATTTCGGCGTACATTGATGAAACAGCATGCGGTCTCCTGATCGTGAGTGGGGCGGCGTGAATCCGGTCGATTCTAGCGATCCCCTACGCATCGCTCGCGCGATTTTTCCGATTGCTCGCATCGGCCAAACCGATGGGTCGCGAAGCCGCGGCACCTATCGGTTTTGCCGACGTCTCCTAACGGAATTCACCATTCGTCAACAGGAAGCGCTCTCCCTATACTGGCGGCTCGAGATCCCAGCTAACCACCATAGGAAAGAACTGTATGACGGACACGCACACCCAGGCCGGTTTCAAGCTCGGCAGCTTTTCGGCCGCCGGCTCAGAAGCGTTTGCCGGTCTCCTGCGGGATGACCAGGTCATTGCCCTGCACGTGCTGAAGAAAGTGGCTGAGGGCAATGGGTTGCAACTGAGCGGCAGCGAATCGGTGTATGCCCTGCTGCAGAACTGGCAAAGCAATTTCGCCGTTCTGTGCGAGACGCTCGCGCTGGCCGACCAGAACGGCGCGCTCGACTGGACACCGCTCTCCAGCCTCAAGGTGCACGCCCCGGTCGAGCTGCCGCGCCAGATCTTCTGCACCGGCGCCAACTACTTCAAGCACGTCGTGGACATGCTTGTCAGCATGGGCCCTGGGGCACAGCCCGCGACTGCGGGAATGACACCGGCAGAACTACGTACTTACGCTGAAAACCTGATGCAGGAGCGCGCCGCGACGGGCTCACCCTACGTCTTCAGCAAGATTCCCTCCGCAGTCACCGGACCATACGATCCGGTCATCCTGCCTGCCCTGGCGAGCCAACCCGACTGGGAACTGGAACTGGCGGTCGTGATCGGCAAGCCGGCGCGCCATGTAAGCCGCGAAGACGCCGCGGACTATATCGCGGGCTATACCATCGCCAATGACATCACCAGCCGCGACCTGATCTGGTGCAAGGAGCCGAAGGCCATGGGTACGGACTGGGTGTCGAGCAAGAACTCCCCTACTTTCCTCCCGCTCGGGCCCTACCTGGTGCCGGCCGCTTTCGTCGCCGATCCGCAGCAGCTCCAGATCGTGCTCAAGCTGAACGGCGAAGTCATGCAGGACGAAACCACGTCCGACATGATCTTCGACATCGCTCGCCAGATCGAATACATCTCGAGCCGTGTACAGCTGTGGCCGGGCGACATCATCTGCACCGGTTCGCCGGCCGGGAACGGCATCCACTACGGGCGTTACCTGCGCGACGGCGACGTGATGGAAGCTTCGATCACCGGACTTGGCGAGCAGCGCAACCCCTGCGTCGCCGAGGCCCGCGCCTTAATGCGCTGAATCGTCCAGGGCTAGCCATTCCCGGAGCGCGGCGAGCACCGCATCCGGCTGCTCCATCATCGACATGTGGCCGCAGTCGTCGACCAGGCGCAGGATGGCGCGCGGCGCCAGTTCCGCCATCCGGCGATGCCGCTCCGGCGGACTCCAGCCATCTTCCATCCCGCAAAGAATGAGTGTCGGGCAGTCGAGCTTCTTCAATACCTCGGTCGCATCCGGCCGGCCCAGCAGGGCGCGGGTCTGGGCCGCGTAGATCGCGCCCGACATGCGTCCCACCATGTCGAACACGGCCTGGACCAGGAACGGCTCGCTGCGATGGCGTGGCGCCAGCATCGGGAGGCCCCAGGCCGCCGCGACGGAGTCGATGCCCGCTTGCAGCGCCTGGTTGACGAGGACGGCGCGCCTGCCCGCTTCGCCCGCCGCAGGGGCGTCGAAGCCGGTATCGAGCAGCGCCAGGCGCTCCACGCGCGAGCCTGCACGGCGCACGACTTCGAGCGCGACGCGTCCTCCCATCGAGTGCCCCGCCAGCGCGAAGCTCTCCGGCGCGTTGCGCAGGACATGCTCCGCCATCGCCTCCATCGAATCCTGTTCCACGAATTTCAGGATGCGGACATCGTAGTCGCGCCCCAAGGCCTCGGCCTGGGCTTCCCACACCACTTCGTCGCAAAGCAGGCCGCACAACAGCATCACTGTTTTCATTGCTGTTGTCCTTAAATGTCCAGAACGAGCAGGCTGGTCTTGGCGCGCGAACAGCAAGGCGTGAACTGGTCGTTCGCGGCATGTTCCTCGTCCGTCAGGTACAGGTCGCGGTGATCCGGCACACCGTCCAGCACCCGGGTCACGCAAGTTCCGCAGACGCCTTCCTCGCATGAATAGGGGACATCGATGCCCTGCTCCGCCAGCACCTGGATGACCGTGCGCCCGGCCGGCACAGTCAGCACCTGTCCGCTCGACGCGAGCTTCACGTCGAAGGGCTGGTCGCCGGCAGTGTCGACGACCGCCCCCGAAAAATATTCAACGTGCAGCTGCGCGTCGGGCCAGCCCTGTGCGCGCGCCGACGCCAGCACGTACTCGATGAAGCCTGATGGCCCGCACACATACAAATGCTGGCCGGACGGCGCCGCCAGCAAGGCAGGAAGGTCCAGCTTCTGCGCCGCGTCACCGTTGTCGTAATGAAAATGCACCTGCCGGGAGAAACCTGATGCCGCGATGCGTTCGCGGAATGCCGCATGCTCCGGCGAGCGTGCGCAGTAGTGCATCTCGAATCCAGCCCCTTTCGACGCCAGCGCTTCGGCCATCGCCAGGATCGGTGTGACACCGATTCCGCCGGCGATCAGGAGCGTGTGCGCGGCATCCACCAGGGGGAAGTGGTTCCTGGGCGCGCTGATCGACAGTACCGCACCGGCATGCACCGCGTCGTGCATCGCAACGGAGCCGCCGCGCGAGCCGGGATCGCGCAGCACGCCGATCAGGTAGCGGTGCGTTTCATGCGGTGCATTACATAGCGAATACTGACGTACGTGCTTGTCGCCGACATGCACGTCGATATGGGCGCCCGCCTCGAAAGGCGGCAGCGGCATCCCGTCCAGGCGCACCAGTTCGTAGCTGCAGATACCCTCGGCCTCGCACACTTTCGCCGCAACGCGGACCTCGATCGTGCTCATGCCACCTCCCGGGCGGCGCCTTCAAGCGCGAGCCAGCGGTCGATGATCCGGCGCGACTGCACGCCGCCGGCATCGATGTTCAGCATCAGGAGCTTGCGCTCGGGATGGCGCAGGATGTTCTGCTGCTGGAGCTCCAGCATCTCGCGGTCTTCACTGAAAATCTTGCCCTGTCCCTCGCGGATCATCCTGGTCAGCTCCGCATCCTCCGGCCTGAATCTGCGCGCCATGCCCCAGAAATACCAGTGCGAGGTCTCGGTCTCCGGCGTGATGAAGTCGACCACGATGCTCGACACCTTGTGCGCCGGGTCCGCGTGGTAGCCGCCTTTTCCAGCATGGGCCACCCCGACCTCGATCATGACGTGGCTGGGGGCGTTGAAGCGGCAGATCTGCCAGCGGTCCACCGGCACGTCGTCGGCCAGGCCATTGCCTCGCAACGCGGCACGCCAGAACGGCGGTGCGCTGATGTTGTCCATGAAGCGGCTGGTGATCACCTGCTCGCCCTCGACCCTGGTCGTGACCGGCGCCTCGTCGATTTCCTTTTGCCCGATACTCGACGCATGGACATAGGTCTCATGGGTGAGGTCCATCAGGTTGTCGACCATGAGGCGGTAATCGCAGTTGATGTGATACAGGCCGCCGCCATACGCCCATTCCGGATTGTCCGCCCATTCGAGATGGTGGATCGCTGCCGGGTCGGCGAGCTTCTCGTCGCCGGTCCAGACCCAGATGAAGCCGTAGCGCTCTTCGACCGGATAGCTGCGGATGCAGGGGAAACCGCGTACGCGCTGGCCCGGCATGCTGATCGTCTTGCCTTCACACCCCATCTCGAGGCCGTGATATCCGCAGACCAGATTGCCGTCGCGGACGAATCCGAGCGAGAGCGGCGCTCCCCGGTGCGGGCAGAAATCCTCGACCGCCGCCACCTTGCCTCTCTCACCGCGGTAGAACACGATCTTCTCGCCGCAGATCTGCCGGCCCAGGGGCTTGTCCGCGATTTCGTCGGGCGTACAGGCCACATACCATGCGTTTTTCGGGAACATGCTTGTCTCCTTGATTGTTTGTGTTGGGGGCTCGCCCTAACATTCAGTACACTGAATGTTTAAAACAGTATCATCGTTTTATGCGACGAAGTAAACTGCCGTCTCACCGCCACGCTTGCCGACCATGCCGACCAATCAACAGAAAGACGATCAACATCGCGAGATGTTCAATATCTACGAGCATCCGGGCCACCTGCTGCGCCGCGCGCAGCAGATTTCGGTCTCGATCTTCTTCGATGAACTGGGCGACGAACTGACGCCGGTGCAGTATGCAATCCTCAGCCAGCTGGCCCTGCATCCGGGCATCGACCAGGTGTCGCTGGCCGGCCTGGCCGCGATCGATACCTCGACCGGTGCAAGCGTGTGCGCCCGACTGGAAGAGAAGGGCCTGCTGGAGCGGCGCGTGATTCCCCATAACCGGCGCCAGCGTGCACTGACGATTACATCGAACGGCACACGGATGCTGGAAAACATGCAGGCCGGCGCCCTGCGGCTGCGCGAGCGCCTGCTTGCACCCCTGAGCCCGGCGGAGCAGCGCAAGTTCATGGAACTGCTGGCCAAGCTGGTACGCGAGAACAACGCGCAGAGCCGGGCGCCGCTGGCCGTGCCAGGTCCATAAGCTGGCACGGCCGGATATTGCTTAGCGCACGCCCTCGCCCGCCAGCGCGTCGCCGGTGAAACTGGCTTCCGGCTGGCGGCCGATGATGCGGTAGTGGGTGTTCTTCTCGTTCACCACACCGCTCATGTACCAGGCGCCGCTGATCAGGTCATTGAAACCGAACTGCTGTGGCGGCGTAGTGGCCGGCAAGTCGGGCATCACGACCGGATGCGACCACAAGGTCTTCCACAGCTGGCCCTTGGCGTCCCAGCGGTCGCCCAGCACCGCCACCCAGCTGTCTTCGTCCACGTAGTAGCGCGAGCGCGGCGCCTGGTGGCGCTTGCCCTGCTTGAGCGTGGCCTCGACCACCCACACGCGGTGCAGTTCCCAGCGTACGTGGTCCGGGTTCAGGTGGTTGGGACCGAAGACCTCGGCGTCGCTCTTCGGCGTATACAGGCCGTTGGCGTTATACGGGATATACATCTCCTTCTTGCCGACGATCTTCCAGTCGAAGCGGTCGCCACGCCCGCCCCAGACGTCGATTTCGTCGAAGCTCATCACGCCGGCCGAGGCCGGTGTCGGCGTGTCGCAGCAGGCGTTCGGCAGTTTGCGGGTACGCCGCTGCCCGGTGAGGTAGACCCAGGCCTGGCTCTTGTCCGGATCCAGGTTTTCCGATCCGGTGATCGCTTCGCCGGCACGGATCGCGGGCGCCGCCGTCACCAGGCGCAGCATCCAGTAATTATTGTTCTTGAACTTGTCGGCGCCGTCCTTGAAGTAATAGGGCATCTGGTAGGTGCCCTGCCCTTCGCTGGACAGCACGCGCTTGCCGTCGGAGGTGGTCAGGAACTGGCGGAAGTCCTGCTGCCAGGCCTCGCCGCGCCAGTGCAGGAGGTGGTTGGACATCACCTCCCAGCCGCTTTTCGGTATCGGGAAGGGAATGCCGCCGTAGGCGCCGGTCACCATCTCGCCGTCCAGTTTGGCGTTGGTAGCGTTCTTGAAGGTGTTGTCATACACCCACTGCGGCGCGGCTGCGGTGCGACGGGTGGTGTAGACGTCGACGCGGTAGCTGTTCGGGTACTTCTTCAGCAGCGCCTTGGTGCCGTCGGTCAGCTTGTCGGCATGCTGGTCCATGTTCTTGGCCGTGATCTGGAACAGCGGCTTGTCGCTGGCAAACGGGTCGCCGCGGCGGCCGCCGTTCTTGAAGCCGGGGACCGGCGTCGTATAGCCGCCGGTCCAGGCGGGGATGGTCCCTTCCTTGTTGCCGGCCCGTTCCGCCCCCATCGGGGTCAGTGTGGTTTTCAGCTGGGCCGCCTCGTCCGCGGTGACGCCCGCATAAGCGAGTCCGTAGGCGCCGAATGCCATCGCCAGGCAGAGCCCCGGCATCAGGCGCAGCGTGGTCTTCTTCGTGTGGATGTGGTGCATGGTGTACTCCTGGTCAGAATGTGTTGCGGATCGACAGAGAGAGGTAGTCGCGGTCGCGCAGTGCCTGCTTGAACTGCGCGTTGTTGGCGCCGTCCAGGGTCGGACCTTCCGGCCCGTAGAAGTGCGTGTAATTGGCGGCCAGGGTCCATCCGTTCAGGTAGATCGCGGAGACGCCCAGGTTCACGTCGCCGCCGCGATGCACGCCGAAACCCGGCCCCAGCGCGCCCGAACGGCCGCGCGTATGGCTCACGCCAACCGGCACGCTGAGGTCGACGCCGGGGAACAGCTGCCGGTAGGTGGGCGAGAACACCATGCGCAAGGCGGTCGCCGAGCGGTCCGCATTCGGGTTGAGCATGCCGGCATTGCGGGTCACCGAGGTGATGCGGTTCCAGGCGATCTCGCCCAGGAAGGAGGCTTCGCGCGAGATGAAGGACGGCCCCAGGCTGGCCAGCCAGGAAAGCTGGGCGTGCGCGGTTTCGCCGATCGCATAGCCCGGCTTGCTGTTGTTGTTCAGGCCCACGTTGACGCCGATGCTGCTCAGGATGGACTGGCCGGAGCTGGACAGGGGCGCATTGCGCCGCACCGATACCTCGCCGCTCAGCGACACCTCGCCGATCGCCTTGGCGAAACTGGCGCCATAGGCGCGGATGCCTTCCGCATAGGTCCACTGGAAAGTCGATGGACGCGGCGCCGGCGGGAAACCGGTCAGGGTGTTGTAGATGTTCGAGGGCGTGCTCGCATGGTAGCGCGTGGCGTAGAAGCCGAAATCGGTATCGATGCTCGGCGCACGCATGCGCAGCTGCAGGCCGTACTGCCCGCCCTCCTTCGGCTCCTGTTCGGGCAGCGCGGCGAAGGCCGGCGGATTCGGCAAGGCCGGATTGCCGGCAATGATGCGCTCCTTGCCCTCGCCCATCGTATCGGTGGTCGACAGGTAGCCGCCGACCGGCATCAGCCGGGTCTTGCGCCAGTCGTACCCGTAATAGGCGCCCAGCGACAAGTCTTCGTTCACCTGCACCTGGCCGGACAGCTTACCGGTCGGCATGGCGGTTTCCTTGAACTGGGCATTCGGCACGCTGAGCAGCTTGACCAGGTCGATCGGCGCCTGGCCGCCGGCGATGCCGTTGGCGCCGTAGAACAGGCTCTCGCCCCACAGCAGGGTGTGGCGTCCCAGGCGGAAGCTGCCCTGCATGTCGCCGAAACTGGCCTTGCCGAACACGAAGGCATCCAGCAGCTCCGCCTTCTTCCCGAGCAGCTTGCGCGTCGCTTCCGGGAACTGATTGCGCGGCACGTGGTTCGCGGTGATGGTGTCGTTGTCATTGGACGAGCGGTATTTCGCGTCGTACCAGGCCGCCCCGCTGACACGCAGGCCGACGTTCTGGTAAGTGACGTCGAACTCGCTGAGCAGGTCGATGCGGTTCGATACCATGCCTTTGCCGAAGTTGTTGTCGCCATCATTCTGGTTCAGGCAGATTGCGCAGCTGGCCAGGCCGGGCGAGGCACCCCGCAGCCGGTAGGCCTGGCTGTACTTGACCGTATTGTCGAAGCGGATCCTGAGATCCGGATTGTCGGTTTCGACCGGCGCCGCCTGCACGCTGGAAGCTGCCGCGCCGGCGAGGACGGCGAGCACGGCCCCTGCGATGGCCGAGCGCCGCGGCGGCCCGGATTTGCCTGATAGCGGCCTGGAACGATTCATGGTGTCTCCTTGTTATTGGTGGGGGTGTGAAGTCGTTTATGGAACGTGGATGACGGCATGCGCGGCGCCGACGGCGGGGGCATCGCCGGGCCGGGCGGCCGGCTCCGCGCCGCTCGCCCGGCTTGCTTCCGGCAAGAGGTAGCGGGCCAGTGCCGGCAGCAGCACCAGCGCGCCGACCATGTTCCAAAGGAACATGAATGCCAGCAGCAGGCCCATATCGGCCTGGAACTTGATGGGTGACAGGACCCAGGTGAAGACGCCGACGGCGAGCGTGACGCCGGTCAGCAGCACCACCTTGCCGGTGAAATGCAGCGCCTCGCGGTAGGCCTGGTCGAGGCTGTCGCCGGCGCGCAGGCGAGCCAGCATGATGCTCATCACGTACAGCGCGTAGTCGATACCGATGCCGACCCCGAGGGCGATCACCGGCAGGGTCGCCACCTTGACGCCGATGTCCAGGGCGACCATCAGCGCTTCGCACAGGATCGAGGTCAGCACCAGCGGCAGCACCGCGCACAGCACCGCGCGCCAGGAACGGAAGGTGACCAGGCACAGCAGCACGACGGCGCCGTACACCCAGTACAGCATGGCCCGGCTGGCATCCTTCACCACGATGTTCGTGGCGGCCTCGATACCGGCGTTGCCGGCCGCCAGCTCGAAGCGCACCTCGGCCGTGTTGTTGTCCACGGCGAAGCGCTCGACCTCATCCACCACGCGCGTCAGGGTGTCCGCCTTGTGGTCGCGCAGGTAGACGTACATCGTCAGCAGGCTGCAGGAATCGTTGTACAGGCCACGCGGCGCACCGGCCGTGACCATGTTCAGCGAACTCTGGTTCTGCAACAGTTCGTACCACTTCAGGTTGCCTTCATTGAGTCCGGTGATCACACGGCGGTTCAGCAGGGCCATCGTATTGGTCGAGTCGACGCCGGGCAGTTGCGCCAGGCGCCACTCCAGCGCGTCGATCCGCATCAGGGTGTCGTAGGCGGCGCACTGGCCCTCGGGCGTACGCACCATGACGGCGAACACGTCGCTGCTGGCCGCGTAGTGGCCAACCACGTAGGCGTTGTCGCGGTTGTAGCGGGAGTCGGCGCGCAGTTCCGGCGCGCCCGGGTCGAGGTCGCCGATCTTCAGCTGCAGGCTGGCGGCGTAGCCCGCCACGCCCATCAGCACCGCGATCACCACCGTCGGCGCGGCCCAGCGCCGCTGCGTGAATTTGCCGAGCAGGCGCCACAGCGCGCCATCCTCCCCGCCATGGCCCAGGCTGCGCTGCGCCGCCTTGGCGCCGACCCCGATATACGACAGCAGGATGGGCAGCAGGATCAGGTTGGTGAAGATCAGGGCCGCGACCCCGATGCTGGCCACCACCGCCAGGTCCTGGATCACCTTGATGTCGATGATCATCAGCACCGCGAAGCCGACCGCGTCGCACAGCAGGGCCGTGAGCCCGGCCAGGAACAGGCGGCGGAAGGTGAAGCGCGCGGCGATGATGCGGTGGGCGCCGCGGGCGACGTCCTGCATGATGCCGTTCATCTTCTGGGCCCCGTGGCTCATGCCGATGGCGAACACCAGGAAGGGCACCAGCACCGAGTAGGGATCGAGCGAGTAGCCGAGCAGCGGCAGCAGGCCGAGCTGCCACACCACCGCCACGCAGGAGCACAGCACCACCAGCAGGGTGCTGCGCACGCAGCGGGTGTACCAGTACAGCATGGCCGTGGCGATCAGGATGGCGACCGCGAAGAACAGCAGGATCAGGCGGATGCCGTCGATCAGGTCGCCGACCACCTTGGCGAAGCCGACGATGTGGATGTCGACGTTCTGGGCCGCGTAGCGTGCGCGGAGCTCCTCTAGCCGCCCGGAAAACACGGCGTAGTCGAGCGCCTTGCCGGTCTCGGGGTCGACCGCCAGCAGCGACACGTAGATGATGCTGGACTTGCCGTCGCGCGCCACCAGCTGGCCGACCTGGCCGGAGCGCTGCACGTTCATGCGCACCTGTTCGATGCTGGCGGCCGATCCGTCGTATTCGTTCGGGATCACCGGGCCGCCGTCCATGCCATCCTCGGTCACGCCGACCCAGCGCGTGGACGGGGTCCACAGCGACTTCATCGCGGCGCGGTCGACGCCGGGCAGCAGGAAGACGTCGTCGCTGACGCGCTGCAGGGTGGCGAGATAGGCCGGGTCGTAAATGCTGCCGCTCCTGGGCGCGACCGCGATCCGCACCGCGTTGCCCAGGCCCGCCAGGTCCTGCTTGTTCTTCAGGTAGTTGGCAATGTAGGGATGGCTCTTCGGGATCATGTCCTCGAAGCTGGCGTTCAATCGCAGGCCCATGGCCGTCCAGGCCAGCAGCGCCGTCAAGGCCAGGCAGAGCGCCACCACGACCGCGCGGTGGTTGAACAGCAGGCGCTCCGCCCAGGAGCCGGACTGGCGGTCGAAGTGTTCCAGGTCGGGAATCGGGTCCTGGCGCGAGGTGGAGGAAGTCGGGTTCATGGCTGGCCTCCCTTCTTCGCGGCGCCCTGCCCGAGTGTCTCGAGGCCGGCGGCGCCGGCCAATACCAGGCGGCCGTCGGCCGACTCGGTCACCGCGCTCACCGGAGCGCGCGGGCCGGCGGACAGCATCGCCAGCGGGGCGCCGGCGCGCGGCGCCAGCAGCACCTGGCCGGCCTGATTCGTGAAGGCGAACCTGCCGTCGCCCAGGGCCGCCACGCCGCTGAAGGAGACCGGCGGCGCGCCTTCGATGCGGGTGAAGCTGGCGCCGTCCGGGCTGACCTGGAAGGCGTTGCCCTTCAATCCTGCGATCACGACCCCGCTGCCGCTGGCCGCCATGGCGAAATAACTGCCCCGGTAAGGCGTCTCGATGCGCGTGAAATCCTGGCCGTTGGCGGAACGGGCGAAGTAGCCCTGTTCGCCGGCCAGCCAGACGGTGTCGCCGACGAGCCGCACGGCGTACAGGTGCAGGCCCTTGGGATTCGGAACCTGGTGCATGAAGGAGGTCCAGCTGCGGCCGCCGTCGCGGGTCCGGACCGCCAGCCCATAGGCGCCGACCGCCACGCCCTTGCGTGCGTCGCTGAACTGGATGTCTAGGAAGGGCTTGTCCGGGCCATCGGCCACCAGTTGCGCCGCCACCGATGCCATGCCGGCGGCTGCTGCCTCATTCGCAGCCGATGCCTGCACCTGGCGCGCGACCGCGCGGCCCTCCGTTTGCAGGGTCCAGGTGGCGCCGCCATCGGCGCTGTGCAGGATGGTGCCCGCATGGCCCGCGGTCCAGCCCAGGCGCGCATCGACGAAGCTGACACTGGTCAGCGTCGTGCTGACCGGGGTGCTCGCCTGGCGCCAGCTGGCGCCACCGTCATCCGACAGTGCGATCAGGCCGCGCTCGCCCACCGCGACGATGCGCTTGCCGGCGCTGGTCAGCGCCAGGAAGCTGCGGCTGTGCAGGCGCTCGGCCTTCAGCGCGGGCCGTGCCAGCACACCGGCCTCGGGGGCGGCAGCGGCGCTTCCCGGCAACAGCGCCGCGGCCAGCAGCACGGCCCCGGGGCGCAAGCTAAAAACAATCTGATTCATTCCACGTTTCCTGCAAAGTGAGTACGGCGAAAGACAAGACTTCCCCCTGGCGCTGCCACGGCGCGCCTGTCTCGAAGGGGTCGGCGGGAAGCACCCGCCAGGGGGCGGGCATGAAGCAAGGGCTGCGATCAGTCGCGGGCGTGCATGGGCAAGGTCTCCATCTTGTGTCGGCTGAGTGGTGCCGGTTTGTTATGAATTGATGGTATAGCGAGGCTTGCCGGGGGAGAACTGGAGACTTTCGATGGCTTCTATCGGCGCCGCCGATACATCAAGCCGGTGGACGGACGGCGCGCGGCGAAGGCCTGCCGGAGGCTCCGGCAGGCCTGGAAAGGAGAACGGGGAAGGCGGAGTTCAGGACTGCGACAGCACCGGATCGGCGGGACGGGCCGGCAGGAAGCAGGCGACGGCACAGGCGGCGATGACGACGGCGGCGAAGCCCAGGCTCTGGTAGCCCGAGAGCTTGACGACCGTCCCGCCGAGGATGGGGCCGACCGCCGCGCCGATCATCAGCATCGCCGGCGTCGCGCCGACCGCACGGCCGCTGGGGTCGAGCGCGGCCAGCAGGCCGAAAGCGAAGGTGTGGGTGAAGATCATCACGGCGGCGAAGAACATCGCGCCGGCCGCATAGGGGATGAAGGCCTGGCTTTGCGTCATCAGGAGGGCCAGCAGCGCCTGCACGATGGGACCGCAGACCAGTACCGTGCGCGGATTGACGCGCTTCTGGAGCAAGGCGGCTAGCGGCGCCGGCAGCAGGTTGACGAAACCGAGCGCGATCAGCACCCCCGCCACCGCCGCTGCGCCGAAGCCGCGGTCGGCCCCGATGCGCTCGAGGAAGGAAAACATCATCGCCTGGACCAGCGCCATGCAACTGACGCCGATCGCAGCAAGCCATACGGCGCGCGGCAATTTGCCGGGCAGGCGCTGGGCATGCCCGCCCGCGGAGCGCGCTTCGGGAAAGCCCAGCGCGGCCACGCAGGCGGCGAAGGCCATGATGCCGGCAAAGCTCCAGAACAGCGCGGGCGCGCCCACCGCCGCCACGATCTTCGGCACGCCGCCCATGAACAGGATGCCGAAGATGCCCAGCGCAAAGCCGACGATGGCGAACAGGCGGTGCGGGTTGCTGCTGCCGCCGATGGTGGCGTGTGTGACGCTCAGCGCCGTCGCCGCAGCCAGGCCGGCGACCACGTGCAGGACGGCCATGGCCGCGTAATCGTCGACCATCCCGACGGCGCCGAATGCCAGGGCGGCGAAGGCGAAACCGCCCGCCGCGGTGGCGCGCTTGGGCAGCCGGGCGAAACGGGGAGCGACGAACAGGCTGGCGGACACGGCGCCGATCAGGAACAAGGTGGCAAGCCCACCGGCCTGCTGCGGGTCCAGGCCATAGCCGCTGATCAGGACCCCAACCCAGACCGGCAGCGCGACCAGGTCGACCATCCCGGCGCAATGCGCCACCATCAGGGTGGCGCGCCCGCCCCAGCTCTCGCTCGTACTCGTCATCGTTGTCTCCTTGGTGTGGAAGCCGCCCGCCCGGTTCTGTCGACCGTTTTCGGCAATAGCGATGACGTAATGTACCGGCGCCCTAGTCCATCCACAAATCGGACCTTCCGATTCGTGGTATCCGGCATATCAATAGCTCAGGCCCGCAGCCCGGCTTCCTCCGAGATTTACTGCGCGGCGTACATGGACGCGTACTTGACGCCGAAATACAGGATGAAGGCATAGCAGGCCGCCGGCAGCAGGAAGGATGCCTGCACGCCCATGGCATCGGCCAGCGCCCCCTGTGCGAAGGGCACGATCGCGCCGCCGACGATGGCCATGCACAGGATGCCCGAACCCTGCCCCGTGTACTTGCCGAGGCCGTGCAGCGCCATGCTGAAGACGGTCGGGAACATGATCGAATTGCACAGGCCCACGGCCAGGATCGCCCACATCGCGACGGCGCCCTCGCCGAAGGTCCCGGCCAGCACCAGGGCGATCGCCGCCAAGGCATTGAAGGCCAGGGTCTTGCCCGGGCTGACCACGCGCATCACCGCGAAGCCGATGAAGCGGCCGACCATGGCGCCGCCCCAGTAGATACTGACGTAGTGCGCGGCGTCGGCGTGCGACAGGCCGGCGATATGCGACTCGCCGAGGAAGTTGATCAGGAAGCTGCCGATGCTGACTTCCGCCCCCACGTACAGGAAGATCCCGATCGCGCCCAGCACCAGGTGGCGATGCGCCAGGGCCGAGCCATGGCCCTCGCCCGCCAGCGGCAGGTCTTCGCTCTCGGCGATGGTCGGCAGCCTGGCGGCCAGGAACAGCACCGCCAGCACGGCCAGGGCGCCGGCCAGGGCCAGGTAGGGACCGCGCACGCTCGCCGCATCCGCGGCCACGGCCGCGCCGGCGGCCGAGAAGATCAGCAGGCCGCCGACTGCCGGGCCGATGGTGGTGCCGAGCGAGTTGAAGGCCTGGGTCAGGGTCAGGCGGCTGGATGCCGTACGCGCCGGACCGAGTACCGCCACATAGGGATTGGCCGCCACCTGCAGCACCGTGATGCCCGATGCCAGCACGAAGAAGGCGAACAGGAACAGTCCGTAGCCGCTGAACGAAGCCGGATAGAACAGCGCGCAGCCGGCCGCGGCGATCAGGAGCCCGGCCACGGCGCCCTTCTGGTAGCCGATGCGGCGGATCAGGGCGCCGGCCGGCAGCGACACGATGAAATAGGCGCCGAAGAAGCAGAACTGCACCAGCATCGCCTGCACATAGGTCAGGGTGTAGATCGCCTTCAGGTGCGGAATCAGGACGTCGTTGAGGGAGGTGATCAAGCCCCACATGAAGAACAGGATGGTGACGATCACCAGTGCGTTCCGGTTGCTTCCCTGCTGCGCCGTCCCTGCCCCCTCATGGGGGGCGGCGGGCGCCAAGTTGTTGACCATGTTTGCCATGCTGTCTCCTGGTGTCGATGTCGTTTATGTTTTATTTTGCCTGCAGGCCGGCGGGCGGACGCGGCAGGTCGGCGGCGCGCGTGCCCCACCCTGCGCTGTCCGGCTGCGCCGTGAGGCGGTAGCCGACGGTGCCGCCGGCCTGCAGCTGCTCCCAGTCCAGCCACACGCGCGACAGCGGCCGCCCCGCCCACTCTACACCCTGCACGAAGCGGCGCTCGCCGGGCTTGGCGCCAGGCGCCTCGATCCGCAGCACGCGGCCCTGCGGCAGGTCGATCTCGGCACGCGCGAAGCGCGGCGCGTGCAGCAGGAAGCGGCCGCTGCCCGGCAGGTCCGGATACAGGCCCAGTGCGCTGAACAGGTACCAGGCCGACATGGTGCCGAGGTCGTCGTTGCCGGTGACGCCGCCGGGACCGTTGGTGAACAGGGTTTCCGCGCCGCGCAGCACCGTGGTGGTCTTCCAGGGCTGGCCCATCAGGGTATACATCCAGGGCGCGTGCAGGTCCGGTTCGTTGTTCGGGTTGTAGCGGAACTGGCTGTAATAGCTGTACGGCCCCACCACCCAGGACTTGCGGACGGCATTCGGGTCGGCCAGCACGGCCTCGTAGTCGAAGAACTGGTCGAGGCGGCGCAGGGCTTGGGCGGTCCCGCCCATTGCCGCGGCCAGGCCCGGCACGTCCTGCTGCACCAGCCACTGGTACTGCCAGGCCGTGCCTTCGTGGAAGCCGTGGTCGCCGCGCGGGTCGAAGCCGCTGCCGACGTCGGCGAACCAGCTGCCGTCTTCCAGGCGCGGACGGGGGAAGCCGCGCTGCCCGGTCGGGGCGTCGACCACGGACGGGTCCCAGACCTTCTTCCAGTTGAGGGCGCGCTGGGCCAGCAGCTGCGCATCCTTCGTGTGGCCCAGCGCTTTCGCCATCTGCGCCAGCGCGCCGTCGGCCAGCGCATATTCGAGAGTCGCGGAGGCGCCGTGGTGCGGGTCGGTGTCCATGCCCTTGGAGATGAAGCTGCGGTCATACTGCACGAAGCCCTGGCGCAGGTAGCTTGGGTTGCCCGCACGCCCCTGCGGACGGATGGAGAAGGCCGGCACGCCGAAGGCGTTCTCGCGCAGCGCGGCATAGGCCTGCTTCTCGCGGCCCTTCAGGGCGCCGTAACGCCACAGGTCGACCAGGAAGGGCGTGACCGGATCGCCGGTCATGATGTTGGTCTCGAAGCTGGCATAGCCCCAGCGCGGCAGCCAGCCGCTCTGTTCGCGGATCTTCAGCACCGAATTGGCGATGTCGCGCGCACGCTGCGGGCGCAGCAGGGCAATCAGCTGGTTCTGGGCGCGGTAGGTGTCCCACAGCGAGAAGTACTCGTAGTAGGTCCAGTCCTTGGCGACGTGGATGCGGTCGTCGTAGCCGCGGTAGCGGCCATCGGCGTCGTTGCCGGTCATCGGCTGCAGCAGCGCGTGGTAGAGCGCGGTGTAGAACACGGTGCGGTCGTCATGGCTGCCGCCCTCGATGCGCACGCTGCCCAGCTCGCGCTGCCACTCGGCCTGCGACTTCGCCTTCATGGCGTCGAAGCTCAGCGGCCGGCCGTTCGCCATGCCATCCGCCTTCAGGTTGATCCTGGCGCCTTCGGCGTCCACGTGCGAGATCGCGCTGACGGCGGTGACCGCCTTGCCGTTCTTCAGGTCGAAGCTCAGCCAGACGCCGTGCGGCTTGGCCTCGCCCTGCTGGCTCGGGCCGTTCGCGCCGGGCCAGCCGCCGCGGTCATCCCAGATGCCCTTCGCGGCGAAAGGCTGGTCGAACACCATGCGGAACCAGGTGGTGTACTTGGCGCCGCCGCAGAAGCTCCTGGTGACGATCCGGCCCTCGACGCTGCGCTCGTCGACGATCCTGAGCTCGCTGCCGATGACGGAATGGCGCTCGTTGGCCTGGCCCAGGTTGAGCAGCAGGTGACCGGTGGCGGTGCCGGGCGCGAAGGTGTAGCGCTCGGCCGCGGCGCGGGTCAGCGCGGTCGATTCGGCGGTGATGCCGCCATAGCTGGTGAGCCTGACCTTGTAGTAGCCGGCCTGGCCGACTTCGTCGTCGTGGCTGTACTCGGCGGCATACTTCTTGTGGTCGAAGCTGCCCGGCTTGCCCGTATCGAAGTCGCCGCCCGGCTGGATGCTGCCGGTGACCGGCAGCACCGACAGCTGCCCGCCCTGCTCCCAGCAGCCGGCGCCGGAGACGAAGGAGTGGCCGAAGCCGCGGATGCGCTTGTCGCTGTAGCGGTAGCCGGCGTAATGGTCGGCGATCGGGCTGACCTGGATCTTGCCGAAGGGCGCGGAGGCGCCGGAGAAGGTATTGCCTTCGTCCTGGGTGCCGATGAAGGTGTTCACCGGCGTCGGGTTGGCACACGCCACTGCCGGCAGCAGGCAGGCCAGCAGCAGGAATGAAGCGAAACGGGCTTGGCGCATCAGATTACCTCTCCTTCGAGCAGTTCGAACAATCGCTGCATGGATTCCGGCTGCGGCGGGGTGGCGCCGGCCTGCAGGCAGGCGGCGGAACCGGCTGCCAGCGCAGCGTGCAGGTGGGCCTGCAGCGGCCGGCCGGGGTGGCGCGCGAGGCTGTGCAACAGCCCGGCCGCGCTGGCGTCGCCGGCGCCGACCGTGTCCACCACGTCGACTGCCGGTGCGCGCGCATCGCAGCGATGGCCGCCGTGGAGCAGGCTGGCGCCCTGGCCGCCGCGCGTGAGCAGGCACATCGCGTCGGGGTTGAGGGCACGCAGGCGCAGCAGCGCCTCGTCAAGGCCAAGGCCGGGGAACAAGCCGCGCAGGTCGTCGTCGGAGACCTTGATCAGGTCGGCCAGCGCCGCCATCGCCTGCAGGGTCGGCGTGTAGCGCTCGTCCATCAAGTTGCGGTAGTTGGGGTCGTAGCTGATCGCCACGCCGCGGGTCTTCAGCTGGCGCGCCAGAGTCACCAGCTTGGAGGCCAGTGGTTCGCGCGCCAGGCTGATGCCACCGAAGTGGGCCCAGCGCAGCGCATCGGGCCAGCCGGCCGGCAGCCGGTCCGGATCGAAATGCAGGTCGGCGCTGTCGTCGCCGATGAAGAAGTAGCGCGGCGGTTCGCCCTGCTCCACCACCGCCAGCAGGGGCGAACGGTCGACCCGCTGGGTCAGGCGCAGGTCCAGGCCCACCGCTTCGCTGGCCGCCCACAGGGCGTCGCCGAAACGGTCGCGGCTGATCGCGCCGGCGAAGGCCGTGGGCTCGCCCAGTGCCGCCAGCGCGCGCGCCACGTTCCAGGTCGAGCCGCCCACCCGGCTCACCCACTGTTCGTCGCCCTGGTGGATCATGTCAGTCAGCGCCTCGCCGGCGCACACGAACTGCGGCGCCTCAGTCATGGCCGCCCTCCTTCAGCACCGCGACGATGTCGTAGCAGGCCCCCATGGTGTGGTAATCGACCTTGCCGGCCGGGCTTTTCTCGTCGCTGAGCTTGCGGTTCTGGCGGTCCAGGATGCGGTACCAGGCGCCGTGCTCGTGGTCGACCATGTGGGTCCAGCTGTACTCCCACAGGCGCTGGTACCAGTCCCAGTACTCGGCATTGCCGGTACGCTGGGCCAGCATGGCCGCCGCCGCCGCGCTCTCGGCCTGTACCCAGAAATACTTGTGGGCGTCGCACACCGACAGGTCGGGCGCCAGCGAATAGCACAGGCCACCGTACTGGGCGTCCCAGCCCTTCTCCACAGCGACACGGAACAGGCGCTCGGCGGTCGGCAGCAGCCAGTCCAGGTCCTGCTCCAGCACGCCCAGTGCGCGCTTCTCGAGCTGCAGCAGCAGCTTGGCCCATTCGGTGAAGTGGCCGGGCTGGTAGCCCCACGGGCGGAACAGGTTTTCCGGATCGTCGACGTTGTAGACCCAGTCGGGCTGCCACTGGGCGTCGTAGTGCTCCCAGACCAGGCCGCCGCAGCGCTCGGCCTGGCGCCGGGTGATGTTGTCAGCCACGGTGTAGGCGCGCTCCAGGTAGCGGCGCTCGCCGGTGGCATTGTAAGCTGCCAGCAAGGCTTCGCAGGCATGCATGTTGGCGTTCTGTCCACGGTAGCCGGACAGCGTCCAGTCGCGGCTGGCCTCATCGGCATACAGGCCGGCCTGCGGATCCCAGAAGCGCTTTTCCATCAGCTCGAAGCTTTCCCCGATCCAGACCCGCGCCTGCTCCAGCCCTGCCATCGTGGCATGGGCATAGGCCAGCAGCACGAAGGCCAGGCCATAGGCATGCTGGGTGTCGTCGGCCACCTTGTCGCCGTCGAGCAGCCAGGCATAGCCGCCGCTGATGGGATCGCGGTGCCCGGCGCGCAGGAAGCGCAGGGCATGGCGCAGGCCCTCCAGGTAGGCCGGGTCCTGGAAATGGCGGTAAGCCATGGCATAGGTGAACACGAAGCGGGTGCTGCTGACCAGGTGGCGCTGGCGCGTATCGTAGACCGTGCCGTCGTCTTTAAAAAAGTGGAACAGGCCGCCGGCGGGGTCGATCGCGCGCGGGTGGTAGAAGCGCATGGTGTGGCGCGCATGGTCGAGCAGCACGGTCGGGCTGCGGAAGTTCGGGAATGTGGACATGTCGAGTGGTGGTCTGGGGTGCGTTAGTCGTCGCAGCTGCTCTCGCGCACGATCATTTCGACCGGCACGGTGATCTGTGATGGGTTTTCTTCTGGTTTGTTGAGGAGGAGTTCGACGCCGGCCCGGCCCAGGGCTTCCTTGTCCACGCGGATCGTGCTGAGCGGGGGAATGGCGGCAGCGGCGGCGGCGATGTCGTCGAAGCCGACGATGGCGATGTCGTGCGGGATCTTCATGCCCTCGTTGAGGCAGTACTTCATGGCGGCCAGTGCCGTGCTGTCGTTGTAGCAAAACACCGCGTCGGCCGGTTTCGGCAGGCTGAGCAGGCTGCGCATGGCTTCCACGACGGCCTCGTCGCCATCGCCCATGGTGGGCACGATGACTTCCAGGGCCGGATCGGCGTGGACCTTGGCGTCGAACAGGGCCTGGCGGAAGCCCCGGTTGCGCTGCTGGATGCTGTAGTGGGCCAGCGAGCCGGACAGCATGGCAATGCGCTTGCGGCCGCAGCGCAGCAGGTGCTGGGTGGCCAGGTAGCCGCCGCGCACGTTGTCCGGGTTGACCGACGTAAAACCGCGGCGGTGCATGTCGACCAGCACCACTGGCTTGCCGACCTGCTGCAGGACGGCCAGCACTTCCGGCTCGAAGAAGCCGGCGCACAGGAAGGCATCCGGCTGGTGCAGGCGGATCAGCCCGAGCACCGGTTCTGCCGGACCGACCGCGATGAAGGACAGCGCAATGCCTTCGCGCCGGCAGGCTTCTTCCGCGCCGTGCAGCACCGGGGAATAGAAAGGACTGGACGCCAGGGTGTTGTGCTGGCTGTGCAGCAGGAAGGCGATGCGGCGGATGCGCCCTTTCTTGAGCTGGTTGAAGTCGTAGCCCAGCCGCAGCGCCGCTTCGCGCACCTTGCCGCGGGTCGCTTCGGTCATGCCGGCCTGGTTCTTCAGTGCACGCGACACGGTGCCGATCGACATCCCGGTATCTTCCGCGATGTCGCGCAGGGTCACCTCGCTCATGGCTGCACCAGCGAAATACTGTGCATGAAAAAGTCTCCGTTATTCATTTTATTAAACGCTGATGGCTGCGTTCTTCTTAGGTAGTTCTTATAGCAGTCGCGATTTACGAGCGTCAATCACGGCGGGCCGATCGACGCTGTTTTTAGCTTGTTTTAGTAAACAGACCCCGAACTCAGCAACTCGAGCTCGGCCAGCTCGAAGGCCGCGCCATTCTCGAAGCGCAGCCGGTATTCGCGGTAGGCGCCTGGTTTGGCAATGCGGAAGGGGCGCAGTTGATGCTCCCACGCGAAGGCTTCGCCGCGGCGCCGGTCCAGCGTCGTCCAGCGGCCCTTGGCGTCGCGGCCTTCGAGCGTCCATGCCAGCTGCGCCGGCGGCGTCCTGCCGCCGGTGATGGTGTAGTGGCTGACGGCGACCGGATCGGCGAACGCGAAGCCGACGCCGGCCCGTGCCGGCAGCGACAGCACGGTCGCGGCATCGTCGTCGACCAGCGCGGCGGCGGTGCTGCCAACCTCCACCGTGACCGCCCGCGCGCTGCCGGAGCGGTCCTTCATGACGGCGGGCCGGCGGCCTGGCTTGCTCATCGATGGGGGCAAGGCGCCGGGATCGCTGCCCCAGGCCGAGGGCGCGCTGCCCATCGTGAATTCCAGTGTGGCACCGGCGGCAATCTGCTCGTGGCCGATCCAGGGCCGGTTCCATGGCTTGCCGTTGACCTTCAGCGACTGCACGTAGACGTTCTCGGGGCTGTTGCCGTGGGCGATGACGGTGAGCGTACGCCCGTTGTCGAGGCGGACTTCGGCGCGCTCGAAGGCGGGCGAGCCGATCACATACTCGGGGGCGCCCATCCGCAAGGGATACAGGCCCAGCATCGCGAAGCTGTACCAGGCCGACATCTCGCCGTTGTCCTCATCGCCCGCATAGCCCTGGCCGATCTCGCTGCCGAGGTAGAGCCGGCCCAGCACCTCGCGCGTGAGGCGCTGGGTCTTCCACGGCTGTCCCGCGGCGACGTACATCCAGGGGATGTGGTGCGAAGGCTGGTTGCTGTGGGCGTACATGCCCATGCGGACGTCACGTGCCTCGGTCATTTCGTGGATCACCTGGCCATAACTGCCGGCAAAGCGGCGCTCGGCGGTTTCCGGGGTGGCGAAGAAGCTGTCGAGCCGCCGCGCCAGCGCCTCGCGCCCGCCCATCAGTGTCGCCAGGCCCTCGGCGTCATGGGGCACGGTGAAGGCGAAATTCCAGGCATTGGCCTCGGTGTAGTCGCCGCCCCACTCGCGCGGCTCGAAGCCGGCGGCCGGCTGGCGCCACTGGCCGCCGGCGTCGCGGCCGCGGAAGAAGCCGGTGGCCGGGTCGAACAGGTGGACGTAGTCGGCGGCACGGGCCCCGAAGTAGTCCGCTTCCTCGCGGTAGCGGCGCGCCCGCGCCGGATCGCGCTCTTCGCGCGCCAGGGCCTCGGCGAACCGGGCCAGGCCGAAGTCGTTGAGCGCGCCCTCCAGGGTCCACGACAGGCCTTCGTGGACGCTCGATTCGACGTAACCGCGATACATCGAGCGCCCCAGGCCCTTGCGGCCGACGTTCGATACCGGCGGCACGGCGCTGGCGTTCTTCAGGGCAGCCTCGTAGGCCAGGCGCGCATCGAAGCCGCGCACGCCCTTGCGCCACGCATCGGCGAAGGCCACGTCGGAACTGGTGCCGACCATCAGGTCCGCATAGCCCGGCGAGGACCAGCGCGCCACCCAGCCGCCGTCGCGGTATTGCTGCAGGAAGCCGTCGATCATCTCGCCGGCGCGCTGCGGCGTGAACAGCGCATAGGCCGGCCAGGTGGTGCGGAAGGTATCCCAGAAACCGTTGTTGACGTAGGTTTTACCGGCGCGGACGGGCGCCGAAGTGTTTTTGTCGGACCAGTTGCTCTGGTCGGCGTGGCGCCAGTCGGGCCGCTGCACGCTGCCGACATTTTCGTGGGCCACGTTCGGGTACAGGAACAGGCGGTAGAGATTGGAATAGACGGTGGTCAGCTGGTCCTCGCTGGCGCCCTGCACTTTCACCCGTCCGAGCAGGGCATCCCAGGCCGCCTGGGCGCGCTCGCGCACCGTGTCGAAGCCGGCGTCGCCGATTTCCTGGTCGAGGTTGCGGCGGGCCTGCTCCACCGAGATCAGGGAGGTGGCGATGCGCATCCGCACTTCGCCGTCGTCGGCGGCGAACTTGACGTAGCCGTTCGGGCGGCCGGTCTCGAGGCTGCCGCTGTCGCGCCAGCGCTGGTCGAAGCGGGCGAACACGAACATGCGGGCGGCGCCGTTCGACAGGCCGCTGCGCGTATCGGTGTAGCCCTGCAGGGTCTGGGTGGCCGCATCCAGGATCAGGCCGCCGCGCGCATCGACGTTGTCGAACAGGAGATTGGCGTCGCCCTCGCGCGGGAAGCGGAAGCGGAAGATCGCCGCCCGCTCGCTGGGCGCGATCTCGGCGCGGATGCCGTTGTCGAAATCGACACGGTAAACATGCGGGCGGGCCAGCTCGCGCTCGTGCGAGAACGGCAGCGCGCGGCGCGCACGGTCGGGGTCCGGGCGCCCGGAGGCGTTCGAGGGCATCACCTGGAAGGTCTGGCGGTCGCCCATCCAGGGGCTGGGCTGGTGGCTGAGAGACAGCGCCTGGAGGCGCGGCCGGTTGTCGGCATCGTTCTTTTCATTCCAGCGATACAGCCAGCCCAGCGTGCCGGCGTCGGTGACCGGCGTCCAGAAATTGAAGCCATGCGGCATCGCCGTGGCCGGGATGTTATTACCACGCGAGAAGCTGCCATTGGCCTGGGTGCCGCGCGTGGTCAGCACGTAGTCGGATGGACGGGCGACGGACATCCTGGCCTGCTCGCCGATGACGATATCGTCGAGCCAGCCGCTGGCAGCAGCCCCGCCCGCGGGCCGCAGCTCGACTTCGATCGCGCGGATGCGGCGCCCCTTCAAGGCGCCCAGCCTGACCGCCTTGTGCGCCCACTGCTGCGGATACAGCGTCTTCGACTGCGCCTGGATTGCCGCGCCGAGCCCCGCGCCATGATGGTCGCGCAAGCCCAGGCTGGAAATGCGGCTGCCGTCGTCGAGCACCAGGTCGAGCGACACGCCGGTGGAAGCTTCCGGATGTGCGCCGACGATCTCCGGCAGCACTTTCCAGGACAGCGTGGTGTCCTCGGCGATGAGGATGTCGACCTGGTACAGCTGCAGCCGCCCTCCCCCGCCTTCGGCTGCATAACGAAGGGCGCGCGTGCCGCTGTAGCCGGCCTTGGGCTTGGCCGCATAGGGACGTTCCGGGCCGCTGCCCGGCTCCACCCGCACACCGTCGGCTGCCAGGGTGACAGGGGCGGGATCGCCGGATTCAAACGAGGTGGCGAAGCGGGTGTCGGCCGCGCCGGCGGCAGCGCTGGCGAGCAGCAGGATCAGGGCCGGCAAGGGCCCGCGCATGGAAGTCGGCATCATGGTGCGGGAGAACTCCTGGGTAAAAGCATTGGTGATTGCACGGCGTCGGCCAGCGACCGGATCCGCAGGGCGGCGCGCAAGGCCTCGGTGGCGGCGGCGGATGTCACGCGCAGCGAGACCCGCTCGCCCGGCAGCAAGCTCAGCGCATTGTCGGAAAGTTCGGCATCGAGATCGCCGAAGTCGATCCAGACCGCGCGTGCCAGCCTGGATGCCGTGAGGTCGAGGACCTGGCCATCGCCGTCGCGGCGCAGTTCCGCGCGCAGGCCGGCGGACGTCCAGACCATCTGCTTCGCGGCCGCGAAATAGACCACGGCGCGCGCCGCCGGCTCGTCCTCTGACTGCAGATCGAATACCGCGACGGTGGACGCCGGATCGGCGCCGCCGAGCAGGTCGGCATCGAGGTAGGTTGCCGCCTTGGTGGCAGACAACGGCGCCAGGTCGACCTGGTTACGCTCGTCGCGTAAGACCTTGCCGTCGAGGCCCATCAGCCGCAGTCTCAGCGTCCCGCCAATCCGCCGGGTGCGGTCGTTGAGCAGGCTGACCGTGGTCGTGCCGCCGGGCTTGCGCAGGGCGGCGACCGCCACCGGCGCAAAGAAGCGGCGCGCATGGAAGTGCAGCGCCTTCCAGCGCCCGAACCAGTCCACGCTCGACCAGGACGCGCCCGGCCAGACGTCGTTGAGTTGCCAGTACAGCGAGCCCATGGTGAACGGGCGGCTGGCGCGGTGGTGCAGTGCCGCCAGCTCGATGCCCTCGGCCTGCATGGCCTGGCTCAGGTAGGCGAAATCGGAAAAATCCTTCGGCTCGCCGAATTCGTCGCGCACGTATTTCATCAAGCGCTCGTTGCCCTTTCCGGCCATGAACTTCTGGTGCGCCTCGACCACCGGCGTCGCGATGCCCTGCTCGCCCCGCGTGGCGAAGGCGTCGATCGTGCGCTGCACCGGCCAGGCCTGCAGGCCGTACTCGGACATGAAGCGCGGCGTGAGGTCCAGGTACTTCGTCACCGGATGCGCCGGATTGCCCCACACCTCCCAGTAATGCATGTCGCCGCTGGCCGGCGTGTTGGCGGGGTCGCGCAGATCGTCGCCGGGCGAACTGGACCAGTAGCCGATGCCGCCGCCCTCTTCCGCGACCACCTGGCGCAGGTCGCTGCCGAACAGCTGGACGTAGCCTCGCCAGACCCGGTCGGCGAAGGCCGGGTCGGCCGCCTTCAGGGTCTTGCCATGCCCCCAGTACTTCCAGGCGATCTCTTCTTCATTGTTGCCGCACCAGAGAACGATGCTGGGGTGGTTGCGCAGGCGGCGCACCTGGTCGCGCGCTTCGCTGACCACGCTGGCGCGGAAAGCGGCGTCATAGGCCGGCTGCATGCCGCCGCCGAACATGAAGTCCTGCCACACCATCAGGCCGAGCTCGTCGGCCAGCGCATAGAAATCCTCGTTTTCGTAGTAGCCGCCGCCCCAGCTGCGCAGCATGTTCATGTTGGCATCGCGTGCGGATGTGAGCACCCGGCGCAGCTGCGCCTTGCTGACCCGCGGCTGGAACATGTCGAAGGGGATGCTGTTCGCACCCTTGGCAAACACGGGAATGCCGTTGACGACGAAGTAGAAGCTGCTCCCCTGCCCGTCCGGGTCGCGGCGCAGCGCGACGCTGCGCAGGCCGGTGCGCGCGGCGATCCTGGCGACCGTGGCCCTGCCGGCGCCGACCTCGAGCTCATAGCGGTACAGCGGCTGGGCGCCGTAGCCGTTCGGGAACCAGCGTTGCGGCTGGTCGACGTGCACTGGCAAGTCAATGCGGTTCGCTCCCGCGCGCAGGTCGGCGCGACGCTGCGCTGCCAGGCGGCGCTTGCCGTCGGGTGCGGTCTGCCACAGGCGCAGCGCGAAGGTGCCGGCGCGCACGGCATCGAGGGTGGCGATCGCGACGAGGTCGGCGCGCGCCGCATCGACACGGTCCTGGCGCAGCTGCAGGTCGTCGGCGCGCACCGCATCCCAGCCCTGCAGGACAACCGGCTTCGAGATACCGGCGGTGACGTAGCGTGGTCCCCAATCCCAACCGTAGTGGTAGGCGGGCTTGCGCGCGAAGTTGCCGGTCATGGCGTCCTTGGGCTCGTCGCCATAGGGCGAAGGGTAATTGCCGGCGATCTTGTGCGGCATCGCCTGCACCTTGGGCAGCAGGGCCGCGATCGGCGAGCGGAACACGATGCGCAGTTCGTTCCCGGTCGCGCGCAGCTTGCCCTGTACGGGCACGCGCCAGGTGCGGTGGGCGTTGTCGGCCGCCAGCAGCCGCTCGCCGTTCAGCCAGACTTCGGCATAGGTATCGAGTCCGCCGAACACCAGCTCGCTGCGCGCCCTGGCCAGCATGGCGCGCGGAACGTCGAAAGTGCTGCGGTATTCCCAGTCGGCCAGGCCGATCCATTGCAGGCCGGCTTCCGCCGCGCCCACGTAGGGATCTGGGATAAGGCGGTGCGCCAGCAGGTCGGTGTGCACCGTGCCGGGCACCGATGCCGCGTGCCATTCCGTCGCTTCGGGATGGGCGGGCGCTTGCGCATGGCCGGGGACGAGGCGGAAGCGCCAGCCCTTGTCGAGGACGAGCTGCCCCGGCGTGGCCGCCATGGCCATGCCCGCGGCAAGCGCCAGGACGGCACACAGCATCAGTCGAGCGAGCTTCATGGCGCGGCCGCCTTCCAGTAGCGGGCTATCCATTCCTGGTGGCTCGGCATGGTGGAGACGGCCTGCGCCAGGGTGTTGCGCATGCCCTCGACGTATTCCACCAGCTTCTCCTCGGGCATCTCGTCCACGATCGGGTGATAGCCGCGCGGCAGGATGCCCTGGCCCAGCATCACCTGGACCCAGCTCGGCAGCGCAAAGAAATCCTCGCCGTGGCGGAAATAGCGCCCGTCGCTACGGAACAGGGCGATCGCCTCGCGCAGGCTGTCCGGGATGTCCATGCTGCGGCAGGCATTCCAGAACGGCGAATCGTCGCGTTCGGTCGCGTGGTAGTGCAGGATCAGGAAATCGCGCACCCGCTCGTACTCGAAGGCGGACTCGCGGTTATACCGGTCGGCCAGCAGCGGATCGAAGTCGCGCCGCGGGAACAGGGCCAGCAGGCGCGTGATGCCCGACTGCGCCAGGTAGATGCTGGTCGATTCGAGCGGCTCCAGGAAGCCACTGGCCAGCCCGAGGGCCACGACGTTCTTGTTCCAGAATTTCTTGCGCATGCCGGTGGTGAAGCGCAACTGGCGCGGATCGGCCAGCGCCCTGCCGTCCAGGTTCGCCAGCAGGGTCGCGGCGGCCTCGTCGTCGCTGATGTGGCGGCTCGCATAGACGTAACCATTGCCGGTCCGGTGCTGCAGCGGGATGCGCCACTGCCAGCCCGCGGCCTGGGCGCTGGCGCGGGTATACGGGGTGATCGGCGCCGTGCTTTCGCTGGGTACCGCCCACGCGCGGTCGCAGGGCAGCCAATGGCTCCAGTCTTCGTAACCGGTTTCCAGCGCGCCCTCGATCAGCAGCCCGCGGAAACCCGAGCAATCGATGAACAGCTCGCCGCCGACGGCTTCGCCGTTCTCCAGCATCACCGATTCGATGAAGCCGTCAGCGGCGCGCCGCTTCACGCCGACGATCTTGCCCTCGATGCGGCGCACGCCGCGCTCCTCGGCCAGCTCGCGCAGGAAGCGCGCGTACAGGGTGGCGTCGAAATGGTAGGCATAGGCGATGTCACCCAGCGGCGAATTCGGCGGCGCATTGCGGTCGCCGGGCGCGAACCTGCCCTGCGGCGCCATCACGGTCTGCGGTGAGTAGGCGCCGATCGGGCCTGCGCGCCCCGCCAGGTGCAGCTTGAGCCAGAACTGGTGGAAGGGCAGCGGCCCCAGCGAACGGCCGATGGCGCCGAAGCCGTGGATGTAGCTGTCGCCGATCCGGCCCCAGTCATTGAACTGGATGCCCAGCTTGGCGGTTGCCTGGGTCCGCTTGACGAACTCGGCTTCGTCGATGCCGAGCCACTGTCCGTTGAACATCCTGATGTGCGGAACGCTGGCCTCGCCGACGCCGACGATGCCGATTTCCTCGGACTCGATCAGGCGGATCGCCGTTCCCTTGCCCAGGTAAGTGGCCAGTGCGGCCGCGGCCATCCAGCCGGCACTGCCGCCGCCGACGATGGTGATGTTGTTGATCCTGTCCATTGCCCCGTCCTGAAAATGACAAAAACCCCGCGCCTGGCGGCGCGGGGGCATTGCTGCGGGATCAGAACTTGTAGTTCAGGCCCGCATACACGACGCGGCCGGCATAGCCGTTGGAGAAGAAGCGGTCCTTGGTATCGTTGCCAAGGTGGGCGCGGGTTTCTTCCTCGGTCAGGTTCAGCACCGACGCGGTCAGGCTCAGATGCTTGGTGAAGTTGTAGGCCACGTTCAGGTCGATCTGGCTGTACGGTTCTTCATAGACGTTCAAGCCGTTGACCAGGCCGTTGACCACTTCGCCGCGGCGGTTGTACGAGGCACGTGCCAGCCACTTGTCGGTCGAGTAGAACACGGTCAGGTTGAGCTGGTTCTTGGCGCTGCCGACCAGCGGCGACTTGCCGATCTCGGTGCCGTCCTCGAGGGTGATGGCGGCCTGGTTGGTCTTGTTGTACGTGTAGTTCACCTGGAAGCCGAGGCCGGACTGCAGGGTGTGCTGCGCATACAGTTCGACGCCCTGCGACACCGCGTCGCGGCCGCCGGCACTGGTCGAGTAGTTCTGCACCGTCACGGTCTGGCCGGCGATCTCCATCGACATGTCGACCACCACCGGCACCGCGAAGTTGCTCACGTTCTTGCGGAACAGGCCGGCGCCGAGGACCGAGCCGCGGTCGAAGTACCATTCCAGGCCCAGGTCGTACTGGGTGGCCTTGTAGGGCTCCAGGTTCTTGTTGCTGCCCGAACCGAACCAGCCCTGCTGGTCGCCGCCGCCGATCAGGCGGCGGTCGTTGACGTATTCCTGGCTGTAGTAGTTCAGGCCGCCCGGGAAGGCGATGTCGCCGTAGCTCGGACGCGCCACCACCTTGGACGCGGCGCCGCGCAGCAGCAAAGTATCGCTCAGCTCATAGGCCAGGTTCAGGCTCGGCAGCACGTCGTTATAAGTGCGGTCGAGCGAGCTGATCTCGAAGGACGACTTGCGCGCGGTGCTGTCCGGCAGCCTGGTGAAGCCGCTGGTGCAGCCGGAACCGGCCGGTGCGCCGAGCGCCGGCAGGCCACCCGCCCGGCAAGGCGCGGGCGCACCGTTGGCACCGTTGTAGAAGTAGTCGTTGTAGCTTTCGACCTGATCGGTCGAGTCCGCATGCTGCCTGGTCCGCACATAGCGCAGGCCGAGATTGCCGCGCAGGCGCTCCATCTTGATGTTGGCCTGCAGGTAGGCCGCAGAAATCTTCTCGTCGACGTGGTAGACGAAGTTCTCTTCGTTTCGGGTCTGCATCGCGCCGTAGGTCGCATCCAGGTGGGCGATGTAGGCCGGGTAGTTAATCGCCGGGAAGGCGCTGGTCTTGATGCCGCCAGCCAGGTTGCCCAGGGATTCCGAGTACAGGAAGGATGGCTGGAAGCGGCTGGCGGTCGAGTCGCAACCGGCCTGGTAGCGCTTGTCGTAGTCGGCCGGGCTGGCCCCCTTGCACACCCAGTAGTTGTTGCCGGTGCTGCGGCTGGTGCCGCCGTCGCGGTACTTGGCGCCGAACTGCAGCGAATCCAGCCAGTTGCTGTCGGTACGCCAGGTGAGATCGGCCTGGGCGAATTTCTGCTGGGTGCTGTTGCGGGTCCAGGAAGACGAGGTCGAGCCGAGGTCGATCTCGCCGATGCCGTTCTGCAGGTTCTGCATCAGGGCCGGCGCAAACGTCATGGTCGGGGTGCCGGACAGGTCCCAGGCGCTGGCGGTGTTGCCGAGGGCCCAGCTGCCGTCCGCATTCTGGCGGCGCGGCTTGATCGGCATGCCGAACTGCAGTTCCGGACCGCCGCCGGCCCAGGTACGGCCGGCCGTGACGTTGACGTCCAACGACTCGCCGCGCCATTCGGCGGTGAAGTCGAAGACTTGCGAGCGCGCCTTCTCGCGGTTGTAGCTGCCGGTGATCTGCGGGGTCGGAATGGTGCAGTCGTCCGGGCCGAAGCCGCCGGTGTTGGTCAGGCCACCGGCCTTGGCCGCATCGCCGCTGCAGTAATAGGTCTTGCCGGGGCGCGCGCTGTACTGGGCGCCGGTGACGATGGTGCCGCTCGGGTCGAAGCTGAGACCGTCGAGCAGGCGTCCACCCGGCCAGTTGCCATCGCCGTCATAGCGCGCCAGGTTCCATTCCGGGACCTTCAGGGTATTCGTCTGGGAATTCTGCGACAGGTCGAAGCGGAAGTAGTTCGCCGTCAGGTTCAGGTTGCGCAGGGGCTTGAACTGCAGGGTCAGCTGGCCGCCCTTGCGCTCGCGCTCCTCGCTCTTGACGTTCAGGTTGACCGAGGTCGGCATCATGAAGTTCGTGTAGTACTTGCCGTTCTGGTCGTAAAAGCCCGACTGGCCCCACCAGTAGGAGTTCAGGTCTGATTCCTTGCCGTTGACGTCGGTCGCCGGGTTGGTCCGGTAGTTGTCGCCATACCACTGCCAGTTTTCGGTGCTGGCGCCCATGGTGCGGGTGGTGCGCTTCTGCTTGGTCAATCCGACCAGCACGCCGAAGCGCTTGCTCTCGTCGTGCCAGGCATACTGGCCGGAGAGCTGGCCGTCGGCCTTCTTGGTGGTGTCGGCCCAGGTGCCTTCGGCATTGATGAAGCCGCTGCCCGATTCCACGTCCAGCGGGCGGCGGGTGCGCAGGATCACGGTGCCGCCGATGCCGCCTTCGTCGAGGCGCGCTTCCGGCGTCTTGTACAGCTCGGCGCTGGACAGCATGTTCGACGGCATCAGCATGTAGTTGAAGGAACGGGTCGGATCGCCATTCGATTCGGCGGTGGCGACGTAGTTGCCGTTCAGCTGGGTCAGGGTCAGTTCCGACGACAGGCCGCGCACGCTGACGTTCTTGCCCTCGCCGCCGCTGCGGCTGACGACCACGCCCGGCACGCGCTGCAGCGCGTCAGCCACGTTCTTGTCGGGGAACTTGCCGACGTCTTCGGCGGTGATCACCTCGACGATCGAATTGGCATTGCGCTTCTGGTCGAGGCTTTTCTCGATCGCATAGCGGTAGCCGGTGACGACCACGGTGGCCGCCGCGTCGGCCTCGGCCTGTTTTTCTACCGGCGCATCGGTCGCATTCGCGGCCGGCACGGTTTGCGCGTGGGCGTTGGAAAGGGATAGCAGAGCGAGGCCGACCGCCATGGCGATCGGGGTGGCGCGGAAAAGGAATTGCCGCGATGCGAGTTGAGTCCTTGAGGTCATGCGTGTCTCCTGATGTGCCCGATGTCGGGTTTATTTTTTTGGAATTGCGGCAGGCATCGCGGTGCATCCTGAGGATTTACTAAAACCCTCGCGACGGTGCTTGCAGCTCGCTGGAACCCTTCATTCCATAGGAGAGTATTTATACAAACGAAAATAATGGCGATCAATAAACTTTCAAAAATCGGCGAAAGTTTAGCGCCGTTTAGTAAACGACTATGGGCGACGCGATGCTGGCGACCGGTCCTCGCCTGCCCTTGCGGTCGAAGGCCGCGACCCGGATCGTGCCGCGCTCCGCGATCGGCCCGGTCACCGGCCTGCTGGCCGGCGTCGGATCGCTGCCGTCGCTGGTATAGCGCAGCACCATCCCGGGCAGCACGTGGTTGGCCAGCACCCTGCCTCCGTCGAGCACCAGCCCGGGCGGCGCGATGCGGTAGGCCACATCGGAGCCGTCCAGGTCGAGGCGCGGCAGCACGCGCTGGCCCAGCGCGTTGACGAAGCCCGACCACGCGCTGCGCTGCAGGACCGCGGCCTTGACGGGGTCGGTTGTGGTGGCCCAATCCGGATCGGCCGCCCAGGCGCGCTCGGCCAGGGCGGCCAGGCGCGGCATCACCAGGTAGTCGATGCGGCCCGGATCACGCGCGGTTTCCGCGAACAGGTTGGCCTGGATGCCGCGCACGCGGCGCTTGCCGTAGTCGGTCAGGCGGTCCTTGCCGATGCGGGCGGCTTCCGGCGCATCCCGCATGATGTCGAAGGGGACGAAATCGTAGACCGTGTCGAGTTCGACGTAGGCGCCCCAGTTGACGCCGTGTTCTTCCGGATTGGCGTTGTGGGCCATGTCGAAGTAGGTGCGCGTCACCGGCGTGAGCACGATGTCGTAGCCGGCATTGGCCAGGCGGTAGGCCAGGTCTTCGGCGCCCACCGTGTTGTTCCACACGTAGGCGATGAAGCCGTTTCGGGTAAAGCGGGGATTCGGGATCAGCTTCGATGCACCGTCCAGCCGTGTCTTGCGCGCGGCCAGTTCTTCCCAGCCCGAGGTCACCATGCCATGCTTGCGCACGATGGCGTCGACGCGCTCGTAAAAATAGTCCCACAGGTCGGCGCTGGTCTCGAGCCCCTGCTTGCGCATCATGGCGAGGCTGGCGGGAGACTTTTCCCAGGCGCCGTTGGCCAGTTCGTCGCCGCCCATGTGGATCGTCGCCAGGGGGACGCCGGCCTCGCGGTGCAAGGCCGCGACCTCCCTGACGACATGGTCGATGAAGGCATAGCTCGACTCGAGTCCGGGATTGATGACGTTGTCCCTGAAATACTGGGCCGACAGGTACTCGGAGCGGTCCTCCAGGTCGTTGAGCAGGTAGCGTGAGGCATCGCGGCTCCCCTGCGCCCGCAGGCGCTGGTAGCGCGCCTCCATGGCCTGCACGGCGGCGCGCGCATGGCCGGGCATCTCGATCTCGGGGATCACCTCGATATGGCGCGCCTTCGCGTAGCGCAGGATCTCGATGTAGTCGGCGCGGGTGTAATGGCCGCTGCCGGCGGGGTCGCGCGGATCGGGGCCGGAGCCGTAGGCCGGCTGCAGGCGCAGCCCCGGCCTGGCGCTGTGGCCGCGGACGGCGCCGATCGCGGTCAGTTCCGGCAGGCCGGCGATCTCGATGCGCCAGCCCTCGTCGTCCGTCAGGTGGAAGTGGAACTTGTTCAGCTTGAAGCGCGCCATCAGGTCGAGCCACTTGAACACGGTCTTCTTGCCGTGGAAGTTGCGCGCCACGTCCAGCATGAAGCCGCGGTAGCCGAAGCGCGGCGCGTCCACGATCGTCAGCTCCGGGAGCTCGAGCAGCGACGCGCCGGGCAGCGGCATCAGCTCGCGCAGGGTCTGCAGGCCATGGGCGACCCCGGCGGCGCTGTTGCCGATGATGTCGATGCCGCCGGCGCTGCCGATCGCGAGGCGGTAGGCCTCCGGCGAGGCTTGCCCTTCGACGGCGCCCACGCTCAGACGCAAGGATGGCCCGCCTCCTGCAGGAAGGCCCGCCGGGAACAGCGAGCGCGCCAAGGCCGCCTCGTTGGCCAGCGCCGCGGATGCGCTGACGGCCGGCCGTCCCGCCAGCGCCAGCCGGCCGGCGCCGGGCCGCAACTGCAGCGGCGTCGGCAAGACCGGCGGCAGCTTGGCCGCGGGCAGCAGCTCGGCGCGCGCATTGCGCCAGTAGGTATCCTCCGGCGACACCGCCGAATGCGGGCTGCCCACCTTGCCGCGCTGCGCCGGCTCGGTCAATGTCGCCACCGTGAACTGGAGCGGCACCGCCGCATCCGGCGCCGCGTCGTAGACCAGGTAAGGCCCGCTGGGCGAGCGTGAGGGCATGAACACCGCATCCCTGTGGAGGTAGGCGAATTCCAGCGTCTGGCCGGCGGCCAGTCCCTTGAAATCCGGGCCGGGGCGCAGGCGGAACAGGCCGCCGGCGACCTGCTCCAGCACCAGTCCACGCGACTGCACACCGGCCGGCATACGGTCGATGCCGGTGAAGTACAACGACCAGCCGGACGGCGGCAGCGCATGCCTGTCCTGGTTGCTCAGGATGAAGCGCGCCGGCGAGCCGCCCTGCGGCAGCTGCAGGCCCGCCGGCTTGCGCTGCAGTTCCCAGCGCAGCTGCAGGCGGGGGCCATCGGCCAACTCGGACGCCGCCACAGCGACGGACTGCAGCGCCATCAGCACAGCCAGCAGGCTTGACACCATCGTGGCCCTGCCCATCATCGTCTTCTTCATTCGTTCTCCTCAGCCGGCCGTCCTGGTGCGGGCGAACAGCCGCTCGATCTCTTCCAGCGACTTGCCCCTGGTCTCGGGCAGGAAGAAGCTCGCCGTGATGAAGTAGACAAGGGTGCAGGCCGCCCAGAACAGGAACATCATGTGATAGCCGAAGTTGCCCACGATCGGCAGGAAGGCGCCGGCGATCAGGGTGCCGGTGCCCTGGTTGATCAGGAGGGCCACGCCCATGCCCACCGAGCGGATCCGGGTCGGCATCAGCTCGGACAGCGCCAGCCAGACGCACACGCCCGGCCCGATCGAGAAGGCGGCGATGAAGCCGGCGATGCAGAGCGCCGCCAGCAGCCCGCTGTTCCTGTCGGGGATCGGGCCGAAGCTGGCGCGCAGGATCCGCAGGGGCGCCGCACCAGCGCCCGCGGGAGGCCGGATGGCGATGCGCTGGGCAGACGCCTCGGGGGTGGAGGTGTAGGCTTCGGCCAACTGCTGTTTGTCGCCGTATTGGTAGAGGATGGTCAGCTGCACCGGCCCGGCGGCGGACTGCGCAAAGCGGGCGGCGCGCACATCCAGGTCGAGCGCATTGCCGCGCACCAGGGCCGCCACCTCAGTACGAACGTCGACGCGTTGGGCTTCGAAGCGGTGGAACAGCAGCGCCAGCAGGCACAGCGACACCATGATGCCGGCGGTGCCGATCCTGAGCAGGAACACCCTGCCCTTGCGCTCGACCAGCATGATGGCGAAGACCGTCATCACCATGTTCAGGATCTTGATGGTGGTGCCGTAGCCGGCCGCGCTCACCGGATCGAGCCCGGCGTGCTGCAGGATGGTCGACATGAACTGCAGGATGGAATTGATGCCGGTGGCCTGGTTGCAGCCCAGGATCACGCAGGCCAGCACGAAGGGCAGCACGTAGCGCCGCTCGGTCAGCATCCCGGCCAGCGCCGCGCCGCGGCCGAGTTTGGGGCGCGCCCTTTCCTGGCAGAGTGCCGCTTCGATCTCGGCCACCTCGGCCTCGCACTGCGCCGCCGGCCGCAGGCGCGCCAGCACGCTTGCCGCCTGCGCCCTGCGCCCGCGCCGGATCAGCCAGCGCGGCGATTCGTTCACGAACAGGCAGCCGAGCAGGAACAGGCTGCCCGGATACAGCACCGCCAGGAACATGCTGCGCCAGGCACGGTCCGCTGCGGCGGCGCTGGCGGCGGCATCGCTGCCGGCGGCCTGGATCGCCAGTTCGGCGTTGCCGAGGTAATGGTTGCCGATGAAGGCAGCCAGCACGATGCCGGCCGTGAGCGCGAACTGGAACAGGGCCAGCCCGCGTCCGCGCTGGCTGGCGGGCAGGCACTCGGCCAGGTAGAGCGGCACCACCACCGCGATCACCCCGCCACTCAGGCCCTGCACCAGGCGCCCCAGCAGCAAGGGAATAAAGGATTGCGACAGGTAGATCAGGGTCACGCCGCCGACGAACAGCAGCGCGCTGACCACCATCATCGGCCGCCGCCCCAGCCAGTCGGCCAGCATGCCGGCCACCACCGAGCCCAGGATCGAGCCGCCCATCACCGCCGCCACCACCAGCGACAGCTGCGCTTCGCTGAGGCTGGTGGCCCGGTGCAGGTAGGGCAAGGCGGGATCGATGATGCCGATATCGATCCCGTACAGGAGTCCGCCCATGCCGCTGATCGCGGTCAGGAACAGCAGGTGCAGGCGCTGCTTGTTGTGTGTCGACATTGCTTGCCTCGGATGCGCAGGTTGAATGACGCCGGCGCAGCCCGCATGCTGGCGCATTGTCGGCAACATATCTTAATCGCAATAGTCGGCAATAACGGTGGAAGTGGGTTTTCGGTCCTTCTGTTTAGTGAACAGGCGCGCAAATACAGACGGCCGCAAATTCGTTACAAGTCTTCGACAAATCTTGCCTATTTCAAGATACAGGCCTCGCCTATCCTCCACTTTCCACATTAGACACAGGACAGCCGATGGCCACTCAACCTCACCTCATTCTGGGCATGCTGACGACGGCCTGCCTGCTCGCCGCATGCGGTGGCGATGATCCGGCGCCTCCGGTGCCGCAGATCGCGACCGTGTTTAGTACATCGGCGGACGGTTGGCAGGGTGCGTATGCCGACTACCATGCCGAGACCGAGCCCAGGGACGTCGTCTGGGAGCCGCGCGCCCTGCCCGCTCCCTTGTCCGGCCAGGCCTATTACACCGGCGGCACGAATCGCAGCGACGACCTGTTTATCTACAATAAGAAGAAGTTCAGCGGCTATGCGCCCGCCAGGCAGTACAAGCTCAGCTTCGAGATCGAGATCGCGACCAACCAGTCGTCCGGCTGCGTGGGCGTCGGCGGCGCACCCGGCGAAAGCGTGTACGTCGTGGCGGGAGCTGCGCCGACCGAACCGAAAACCGTGCTCACCGGCGGCGAATACGTCGTCAACCTGGAGCGCGGCAACCAGGCCACGCCGGGCGCCGCCTCCCAGGTGCTTGGCAACGTCGCCAACGCCGTAAAGGATTGCGGACCCCAGCAGTACCAGACCAAGACGCTCAAGAGCACGGCGCCGCTGACCGCGGCCAGCAATGCCAACGGCGAGATCTGGGTCTTCTTCGGGATCGACTCCGGCTTCGAGGCAAAGAGTGCGGTCTTCTACAAGTCGATCAAGGTCGCGGTCGAAGCGGCGCACCTGGATTGATTAGCGCCACTCATAAGGCCATCAAGAATTCAACAATACTCAGTGTGGGCAGCACGCGCGACAATCGGGGAGAACATTCACTCGACTGGAGCACCATGAACGCACACACTGAAAACGACTCAAGCGCCGGAACCGATACCGGACGCCGCAAGCTGCTCAAAATGACCGGGACCGGCGCCGTCGCGCTGGGCCTGGCCATGGCGGCACCTGGGCAGGCTGCGGCGCAGCCGCGACTCCGGCTCGGCGACAAATGGGACAAGACCTTCCCCAGGAGCGACAAGGTCGAGCACAGGAAAGTCAGCTTCAGGAACCGCTACGGCCTCAGGCTGGCGGCCGACCTGTACCAGCCGAAGAACGCCGGCGGCAAACTCGCGGCGATCGCCGTCAGCGGTCCGTTCGGCGCCGTGAAGGAACAATCCTCGGGCCTGTATGCGCAGACCATGGCCGAGCAGGGTTTCGTCACGCTGGCCTTCGACCCCTCGTATACCGGCGAAAGCGGCGGCGAACCGCGCCACGTGGCCTCGCCCGACATCAATACCGAAGATTTCAGCGCCGCGGTCGACTTCCTCGGCCTGCAGCCGAACGTCGACCGCAAGCGTATCGGCGTGATCGGCATCTGCGGCTTCAGCGGCATGGCGCTGACCGCCGCCTCGAGCGATTCGCGCATCAGGGCGGTGGCCACGGCGTCCATGTATGACATGTCGCGCAGTATGAGCCGCAGCCATCGGGACAGCTATACGCTGGAACAGCGCCGCAAAGTGATCGACTACCTCGGCGAGCAGCGCTGGAAGGATGCCGAGAGCGGCAAGTACGCGCTGGGCTACCACGAGCTACCGTTCGACGAACGGGGCAACATCGTGAAAGGGACCCGTATTCTTCCCGAGACCCTGCCCAGGGATCCGGACCCGGTGCTGGCGTCCTTCTTCGATTACTACCGGACGAAGCGCGGCTGCCACCCACGCGGCATCAATTCGACGACCGCCTGGACGGCCACGACGCCCATGTCCTTCTTCAGCTTCCCGATGGCAGCCAACCTCGAGATGATTGCCCCGCGCCCGGTCCTGCTGGTGGCCGGCGAAAAAGCGCACTCGCGCTATTACTCGGAAGATGTCTACAAGGCGGCGCAGGGTGCCGGGGAACTGCTGATCGTGTCCGGTGCTGACCACGTGGACCTGTACGACCGCCTGGACAAGATTCCTTTTGACAGGCTGACCGCCTTCTTCCGGCAGCACCTGGCATGAAACGATGGTTCAAACCCGGCCTGGGCTTGCTGTGCGCCGCCGGGGTCAGCGCGTGCGCCTACATCTACCCGTCGACCGGACAGCTGCATGAACCCGCGACCCTGCAGGCATCGCCCCAGTACCGCGACGGCGAATTCCGCAACGAGGTGGCCTCCCCGCCCCGTCCGGGCGGCCTCGGCTTCATCATGGCCGTGATCCGCGGGCGCTTCGAACCACGCGACCGTCCGGCGCCGACCGTCGCGCTACCGTCCGTCAAGACCGACCTGGCGAGCCTGCCGCTCGCGCAGGATATCGTGGTGTGGCTGGGCCACTCCTCGTATTACGTGCAGATCGGCGGCAAGCGCATCCTGGTCGATCCGGTCTTCAGCAGCTACGCAGCGCCCATTCCCGGTATGGTACGCGCCTTCGACGGCACCAGCCCCTACAGCATCGACGAGCTTCCGCAGATCGATGCGGTGCTGATCACGCACGATCACTACGACCATCTCGACTACAGGACCATGAAAGGGCTCGCGCCGAAGACGCGCCTGGTGATCGCGGGCTTGGGCAACGGCGCCCACCTCCGGCACTGGGGCTACCCGCCTGAAAAGATCCGGGAAATGAGCTGGCACGCTACGGTGGAGATCGCGCCCGGCCTGCTGGCCCACGTGCTGCCGGCCCAGCACTATTCGGGCCGCTTCATGAAGCGCAACCAGAGCCTGTGGGCCAGCTACGCGCTGCAGACGCCGCAGCGCAAGCTGTACTTCAGCGGCGACACGGGATTCGGGCCGCATTTCGCCGCCATCGCCAGGCGCTTCGACAGCTTCGATTTCGTTGCGCTGGACGCCGGGCAGTACAACGTCCGCTGGGCCGACATCCACATGAACCCCGAAGAGGCATCGCGCGCGGCCGAGATCCTGAATGCCCGCGCGCTGCTGAGCGGCCACGCGGGCCGTTTCACCCTGGCGCGCCATGCCTGGGACGAACCTTTCGAGCGCGCCCTCGCCGCCAGCAAGGGAAAGCGCTACCGGCTGCTGACGCCGCGCATCGGCGAACCGGTCCTGCTGGCCGATCCGCTCCAGACCTTCCCGTACTGGTGGAAAGGCCTGGAATAGCGGCGCCGCTATCGGGCGGCACGCGCCGCGAGGACGGCCAGTGCCGACGCCCCCAGGAGCACGGCGGCGCTGGCCAGGAAGGTGGCCTGGTAGCCGACCGCGTCGTACAAGATCCCGCCCAGGGTCGCGCCGCCGGCGATGGCAAGCTGGACGACCGCCACCATCAGTCCCCCTCCCCGCTCGGCATCCTTGGGCAGGGTGCGCGCCAGCCAGGTCCACCAGCCGACCGGCGCCGCGGTCCCGATCAGCCCCCAGATCCCCACCAGCACGGCGGTGAGCGCCACCGAGTCGCCGAAGCGCAGCAGCGCCAGCGCCAGCAGCGCCATCCCGATCGGGATGAGGATGAGCGTCCGGTACATGCCCTCTTTCAGGAAGGCGCCGATCACGGTGGTGCCGATCAGGCCGGCCACGCCGATCACGAGCAGCAGCAGCGACAGCGTGCCGTTGTCGACGCGGGTGACCGTCTCGAGGAAGGGCCGCAGGTAGGTGAACAGGGTGAACTGGCCCATGAAGAACAGGCTCACCGCCGCCATGCCCAGCGCGACCGCCGGCTGGCGCAGCAGGGCGAACACGTTGCCGCTTTTCGCCCCATCTTGCGCCCCGCCCTGGGCGGGAATCGGCGGCAGGCTGACCAGTTTCCATGCCAGCGCCAGGATCGCGACGGGGATCAGGCAGAAGAAGGCGCCGCGCCAGCCGATGATGGCGCCGAGGTAGCTGCCAAGCGGAGCCGCCACGACCGTGGCCAGCGCATTGCCGCCGTTCAGGATGGCCAGGGCGCGCGGCACGTTCTGGACCGGCACGAGGCGCATGGCCGTCGCCGCCGACAGCGACCAGAAGCCGCCGATGGCAACGCCGATCAGGGCGCGGCCCACCATGAGGATGGGATAGTTCGGGGCGAAGGCTGCGAGCGTTCCCGACAGGATCATCAGGAGTGTCAGCCCTAGCAGCAGGATCTTGCGGTCGATCCGCCCGGCCAGTGATGGAATGCACAGGCTGGTGACGAGGGCGAAGGCGCCGGACACGGAAATGGCCTGGCCCGCCTGGCCCTGGGTGACCCCGAGGTCGTCCGCGATCGGGCTCAAGAGGCTGACCGGCATGAACTCGGAGGCCACCAGGACGAAGGCGCCGAGCGACATGGCGAGGACGCCGCCCCATGCGGGGCGCGCGGCCACGCCGTCGGCAGTGTGGGTGATATTGGATGGATTCATGGTCGTAGCAATGAATACGGCGCCAGGGTGGCGCCGCAGGAGTAAGGCGAGAACTGCCCGGTCTAGTCCGCGAGCGAGGCGCTGTCGATGACGAAGCGATACTTCACATCGCCCTTGAGCATGCGTTCGTAGGCCGCATTGATCTCGTCGGCGCGGATCATTTCGATGTCGGCGACGATGCCGTGCTCGGCGCAGAAATCCAGCATTTCCTGGGTTTCGGGAATCCCGCCGATCATCGAGCCGGCCAGGGCGCGGCGCTTCAAGATCAAATTGAACACTTGCGGCGACGGATGGGGCGAGGACGGCGCGCCCACCAGCACCATGGTGCCGTCGCGCCTGAGCAGGCTCAGGTAGGCGTCGAGGTCGTGCGGCGCGGCCACGGTATTGACGATCAGGTCGAGCGTCCCGGCGTGGGCGGCCATGGCCGCGGGATCGCGCGACACGACGACTTCATGGGCGCCCAGCGCCTGCGCGTCCCCGATCTTGGACTCGGAGCTCGTGAACGCCACCACATGCGCGCCCATCGCACGCGCCAGCTTGATGCCCATGTGGCCCAGCCCGCCGATGCCGACGATACCTACCCGCTTGCCGGGGCCGGCATTCCAGTGGCGCAGCGGCGACCAGGTCGTGATGCCCGCACACAGCAGCGGGGCGACCGCCGCCAGCTGCTCCGGCGCATGGCGCACGCGCAGCACATAGTGCTCGTGCACGACGATCTGCTGCGAGTAGCCGCCCAGGGTATGGCCGGGTGCGTCGCCGGTGCGGCCGTTGTAGGTGCCGACCATGCCGTCGCAATAATTTTCCAGGCCCGCTTCGCAGTCCGCGCAATGCCGGCAGCTGTCGACCATGCAGCCGACACCGACCAGGTCGCCGACCTGGAAAGCGTCCACATGGGCGCCGACTGCGGAAACGCGGCCGACGATCTCATGGCCCGGGACACAGGGATACAGGGTGCCCGCCCACTCGCCGCGCGCCTGGTGCAGGTCCGAATGGCACACGCCGCAGTAGGCGATGTCGATCCGGACGTCGTGCGCGCCGACCGCGCGGCGCACGATATCGATGGGTTCGAGCGGCTTGTCGCCGGCATGGGCGCCGTAGGCTTTGACTGTCATGTTGTTCGCTCCGTTGCGATTGCAAATTTTTTGGAAGGTGCACATGGTAGCCGCCATCGCGCGCGAAAAAACGTGCTGAAATGGGATAACCTTATGAATCACAGTCATGAATAAAGGCCTCGATTATTCATTCGGTGTCATAAAATGCTGCAGAGATCAATAAGGGAATTCGACATGGCGCGCGACACGATCAATGACATCCTGGTATTCATCGCCATCGCGCGGGAACGCAGCTTCACGCGTGCCGCCGCCAAGCTCGGCATGACCCAGTCATCCCTCAGCCACATCATGCGCGGCCTCGAAGAGCGCCTCGGCGTGCGGCTCTTGACGCGCACGACGCGCAGCGTCTCGCCGACCGAAGCGGGCGAACGCCTGCTGCGCAACGTCGGCCCGCGCCTGGAAGAGATCGAGGAGGAAATCGCTGCGATCAGCGATCTGGGCGACAAGCCGTCCGGCCTGGTGCGCATCACGGCCATCGACCACGTGATCGACAACATCCTGTGGCCGCGCCTGGCGGAACTCGTACTTCAGTACCCGGACATCCAGCTGGAGATCAGCTCCGACTACAGGATGATCGACATCGCCGCGGAACGCTTCGACATCGGGGTACGCTGGGGCGACCAGGTCGAGAAGGACATGATCGCGGCCCGCATCACCCCCGACGTCAAGATGATGATCGTGGGCTCGCCGGCCTACTTCGCGCGGCGCCCGAAGCCGTCCTCGCTGCAAGACCTATTGAAGCACAACTGCATCCAGCTGCGCCTGGCGACGAGTGGCGGCCTGTATGCCTGGGAGCTGCAGCACGAGGGCCGCAACGTCGAAGCCAGGATCCAGGGCCAGCTGGTCTTCAATGGCGTCTACCCGATGCTCAACGCCGCCCTGAGCGGCTGCGGACTCACTTTCCTGTCGGACGACCTGGTCGCCCACCACGTGCGCGAGGGGCGGCTGATCAGCGTGATGGAAGACTGGTGCCCGCACTTCCCCGGACTGCATGCGTATTATCCGAGCCGCCGCCATTCCTCGCGGGCGCTGGGGCTAGTGATCGACGCGCTCCGCCACAAGGGCTAGTTACGGGAAAACGCGATCCGCACCTCGCCCCTGCCGAGCGCCCGGGCCAGGCCATCGGGATCGTCCACCCGGCCAAGGCGCGTGTACGAATACGGCGAGTCGAAGCCCAGATAGAAAACCACCAGGGTAGTCGCCCCGTACAGCATGAGATCGCCGTTGCGGATCGTGCCGGGACGGCTGGCGCTGGCCGGCAAGGCCTTGGGCAGCTCCGCATGTTTTTCGTTGCTGTTGAGGTCGCCCATGGCGATCGTCAGCGGCAGCATCGCGGCGAAGACCCGGGCGGCTTCTGTGTCGGCCAGGGTGATGGCGAAACGGCGTTCGCCGACGCTCATCCACATGCGCCTCTCCTTCTCAGGTGCGCTTGGCTGGGCGGCATCGCATCCCCCCGTGGCAAGCAAGCCGCACAGGAGGGCGAGCTTACTTGCCGTACTGTTCATCGCTGACCTTCTCCAGCCATTCGACGTTCTTTCCCTTGACGACGTTCTGGATGGCCATGTGGGTCATCCCGGTGGACGGTGCGGCCCCGTGCCAGTGCTTGACCCCGGGCGGGGTCCAGATCACATCGCCGGCTCGGATCTCCTGGACCGCAGCACCCCATTGCTGGACGCGGCCGGTGCCCGCGGTGACGACCAGCTCCTGCCCGGCCGGATGGGTGTGCCAGGCCGAGCGCGCGCCCGGCTCGAAACTCACGTAAGCGCCCGTCGTGGCCGACGGCGGCCGGGCGCCGAACAGCGGATCCACGCGCACGCTGCCGGTGAAGTACTGCGCTGGCCCCTTGCTCGACGCCTGGCTGCCGGCGCGGGTAATCACCATGTCCGGCGCAGGAGCACCCGACTGGGCCAGTGCCGGCGCTGCCAGCACGAGTGCGAGTGTCGCCGCTGCATTCGATCTCATCATCGTTTCCTTTCCGTGATCCGGCGGGACGCCTGTTCAGGTCCTGCCAATATAGCGATCACCGACTGATGGGGATAGCCTGCTTTCCGCAATGGGGATATGAAGGGGGCGCATGAATCGGCAGGCCTCAACGCGCTTTCTCCCAGATCGACTGGATCGACCAGACTTTGAAGTCGTGTACCCGAGCGTCGCCGCCTTCGCCAAACAGCGACATGCCCTGCCCCGCCGGGAACACCTGATCGGTCAGGACCACCTCGCCATCGCCGGCGAACACCGTCACCGAGCCCCGGTCGACCAGCAGCCGCAGCGGCAGCTGGCCGTCGCGCAGCGCGACCCGGGCCGCATGGCGCGCCGCAAACTGGGGATGGAAGCCGCCCTGCCCCGCGCGCGACCGGTCGAGATACAGCACGCCCTGTTCGCGGTCGTAGCCGATCTCGGTCTGCCCATGTACCCGGATGCCCGAGCGGACGGCGCTGCCCGGCTGCAGGCGCAGTTCGATCTCGAACACGTCGCCGGCCGCCTTCACCGTGCCCTCGGCCTTCTGAGCGGGCACGTTCACCAGTTGGGCGCTACGCAGCCGGGTGAACTCCGCCAGCGGCCGCTGCACCAGGCGGGCTTGTCCGTCGATGGTCCGCAAGGCCAGCTCGCGCGGCACCGACTGAGCGCTGCGCCAGGGCGAGGTGGGAACCTGCTGGCCGTACAGCCAGTTGTTCATCCAGCCCACCAGCAGCCGCCGCCCATCGGGCGCGCCGTTCCAGGTGACGCCGGCGTAGAAGTCGGCGCCATGGTCCAGCCATTGCACCCCGTCCTGGGCGGATTTGAACGAGCTGCCATCGAAGTCGCCGACAAAATACTGCATGCCCGAGCCGCCAGCGGGTCCGCCGGGATTGAGGCTCATGAGCAGCACCCATTTGCGTTTCCCCGGATCCCCGTCGACCGGCAGTTCGAACAGGTCCGGGCATTCCCAGATGCCGCCGGTGGCGCCCATCGGACCGAATTCGCTCATGTACTCCCAGTCGCGCAGGTTGCGCGAACTGTAGAACAGCGCCTTGTGCAGGTTTGGCAGCACCAGCGCCATCACCCACTTGCGCTCCGGCTCATACCAGAACACCTTGGGATCGCGGAAGTCGCGGTACTCGGCCGCGTAGGGCGTGGGCGGCTGCACGATCACCGGATTGGCCGCGTACTGGCGCCAGCTCCGGCCGCGATCCAGGCTGTAAACCAGCGACTGCGATTGCGTGCCCGCCTTGAAGGTGCGGTCATTGAGCACGAGCTCCTGCGGGAACACGGCGGTGTAGAGCGCGACCATGGCCGGCTTGCCCGGCTCCCCCAGCCCGCTGACGTTGGCGTGGTCGACCACCGCGCTCCCGGAGAAGAACATCTGGGTCACCTCCCCTTCCGCATTCTTTTCGACCGGCAGCGCGAGCGGCAGTTCCTCCCAGCGCAGCAGGTCGGTGCTGACCGCATGGCCCCACGACATGTCGCCCCATGTGTCGCCATTGGGGTTGTACTGGTAGAACAGGTGATACTCGCCATCGTGGTACACCAGGCCGTTCGGATCGTTCATCCAGTTGCGCGCGGGCGAGAACGACAGCTGCGGCCGAAACGGCTGGCCGTACTGCGCGGTGCTTGCGCAGCTCCCGGACAGGGCGGCCGCGCAGACCGCGAGCAGGGGCATGAGCTTTGAAGCCATGTACAGGACTCCTTTCATGGGAATGGGGCAGCGCCGACGGCTGCCCCAGGGGAGAGAAGATGCGTGGATGCTCCGCTCAGAAGCGGTAGGTCAGGCTGAAGCGGATGGTGCGGCCGAACAGCGGACGGGCCACGCCGCGGTTACGCGTACCGTCCGGGGACAGCAAGTCCGTGAACAAGGGGTCGCCTTCGGTGAACGAGAGCGAGTTGTTCAGGTTGGCCACGTGGATCTGCGCCGTCAGCCGTTCGGTCGCCTGGTACTGCGCGCCCAGGTTCAGGATCGAGTACTCCGGCAGCAGCGTGACGTCGCGGTCGGTCGCTTCCGAGAAGCGCGAGCCGGTGAACTGGTACTGGGCGTACACGGTGAGCGGAATGCCGGTCAGGTTCACCAGGTCCCACGAGGGCATGAAGTTCAGCATGCGCTTCGCGAGACGCCGCGGACGGCGGCCGTCCTCGCTCACCTGGTTGAACTCATAGCCGGTGATCACACCCTGTGGATCGCGCACGCTGCGCACCAGGGTGTACTGCGCGCCGTTGACCTTTGGATTCTGGGCCACCACCGTGCCCTTCAGCTCCAGGCCGTCGACAAACGACGGGCGCCAGCTCAACTCGATCTCGGTTCCGACGTTCTTCACGCCGCGCTTGTACAGCTGCGCCACGTTGGGACAGGTCGAGATCTGCGGGATACCGCCCAGCGACGAGCATTGCGGCGAGGTAAAGTCGTTGTACTGGTTGATCTGGCTGCGCGGCGTGAAGTCGTTGTAGAACACCGCCACCGCCGCGCCGAAACCGCGGGTCAGGTAGCGCAGGCCGGCTTCGTACTGGCGAATCTTCTCGACCGCTTCGATATTGATGGTCTGGCCATTGACCACCACCGGACGGGCGGTTGCCAGGTTGTTCAGGTCCTCCACGCTGGGCAGGCGGAACGAATGCGAGGCGAGCGCGTAGACGGCGAGCGGACGGCTCAAGCTGTAGTTGGCGCCGATCGACCAGCCGACCGCATCGAACTTCTTGTCCAGCTTCTGCGACGGACCGGGGAACAGGAGGCCGTCATCGGCGGCCGTGTCCTGCAGCGAACCGGGCACGATATTGGCCGGCGTGACATTGGTCACCTGGTCGCGGTCGCGGCGGTCGACGCGCGCATGCACGTCCTGCCAGCGCACGCCGATGTCCATCTTCAGCTTGCCGCCCATGGTTTCCCAGTGATCCAGCAGGTAGGCAGCGCTGCCCTCGGCCTTGACGTCGCTGACGAAGCCGAACCAGCCCGGCAGGATTGCGCTGCCGGTGGTCAGGCTCGGGCCCACCCGGTTGCCGTTGGCGTCGACCGGGAACAGCTCGGCCAGGCGCGAGTTCTCCGCGCTTTCGCCCACCATCAAGGATGCCTGGAAGTTCGGCGAGAACGCGTAGCGGCTCTTGTACAGGCCGAGGGTGATGTCGTGGCTGCCCGCCAGCTGGAAGGTCTTCTGCGCCTTGAGGTCGAGCGAGCTGCTGTGCGCTTCGGACTGGGCCACGAAGGGAATCAGGAAGTTCAGCAGGTTGGTGGGCTGCACCGCCGTACCGTCGTTGAGCCACTTGCCGGAGACTGCGGTGGCGCGGGCGTAGCGTCGGATGAAGTCGTCGCGGCTGATGTTGGCGAACTGCGCGCACGCGTTCGATGAGGGCACGTTGAAGTAGCCGATCAGCTTCGCATCGTTCAGGTTACAGGCCAGCGCAGCATTGTGGGCCGGCGACACCACGTCGTTCTGATAGCGGGCATTCAGGAAGTTCGATGCCGTGGTGGTGTCGTTACCCGTGAAGACCGCGTTGAAGCCGCTGCTTCCGTCGGTGTGGCGCAAGCCCGTGGACAGGCGCAGGCCGTTGTCCAGCTCATGCGCCAGCTTGAGCGTGAAGATCTTGAAGTTCGGGTGGATGCCGTCGGCCTGGTCGACCGTGCGCTGGCCGTACTCCCCGAGCATCGGGAATTTCCGGTTGTGGGGCGAAGCCGTGGTGCCGTGTGCGAACGGGATGCCGAGCGGCTCGATGCTGTCCGAATCGAGCACGGTCGGATTGTCGGGAGTGCCGCTTGCGGTGAAGCGCGGCACCGAGATCGGCAGGTTCTGGTAGAAGGCGGTGCGGTCGTTCAGCAGCAAGGCGTCCACCCGGGCCTGGGTCTTGCGGTCCTTGCTGTTCCACAGCAGGTTGCCGCGGATCTGGCCGCCCTTGTCGGCCGTGTAGCCGGTGTTGCGGATGCCGTCCGACTGGCGATAGAAGCCACCCACGGCGTAGGTCAGGTTGGGATTGATCGGGCCGGAAACGAAGGCGTCGTGGCGGTAGAAGCCGTAGTCGGCGTATTCGAACTTGTAGCCGCCTTCGCGCGTCTGGCGGCCGGTGCGGGTCACGTGGTTGACCGTCGCGCCCAGGCCGTTCGAGTACAGGATGCCGCCGGTACCGCCCTTGACCACCTCCACGCTCTCGGTCATCAGGTCGTCGCGGATGAACACGTCGTTGTTCATCAGCGGCACTTCAGGCTCTTCATAGGCCGGCAGGCCGTCGATCAGTTGCGGCGCGAAGCGGTAGCCGCCCACCACGGGCAGGCCGCGCACGGTGATGTTGTTGCTGGCCTCGCCGGCAGTACTGCCTTCGGCGTAGATCCCGGGAATGTTGTTGAGCAGGTCCGCCGTACTCATCGGCGCGAGCTTCTGGATATCCTCCGCGGACAGCGTATTGATTGAAAACGTGGCGTTCTTCTTGCTCGTGCTGCGGGTGACCCCTGTCACGATCACCACATGAGGCGGTTCGTCCGACTTCTTCTCGGCGGCCGGCTCGGCCTGGGTCTGTTGGGCCGCCGGCTCCTGGGCGGCCTGCTGGTGAGCGAATACGGCAGCCGGCAGCAGGCAGATGGCCAGCGCAGCGGAACGTCCAATATAGGTTGCAATCGAATAACGCATGAAGTGTCCCCTTCGTTGAATTTTATAAGCCTTCAAGTGGCCCGGTGGCAACTTTTACCGCCTGAGCCTCGATCCTCTTCTTGTTTTTGCTGTGTCGTACGCGTCCTCCCCCCCAGGTGCCGCGCTCGATGTCCACCGTTGTCATCGTAAGCGCGTCTTTACAATATGTCTATCGTTGTCATTGCTGGTGTGTAACGAGAGACATTTCTACAACAGAACTTGTCGGTGTTATTCCCCGGCGACTTCGCGAAGGCGCGGCAGATCGGCGCCGCGACGCGAACAGGTGATGGCGGCGGCGCGTGCCGCGAAGCCCAGTGCCGCGGCCAGGCTCGCGCTGCTCAGCGTGCGCAGGCCTTCGCGGTGCAGCAGCCCGTGCCGCGCCAGCCAGGAAAGCAGGCCGGCCTGGAACGTGTCCCCTGCGCCAACCGTGTCGACCACCTGCACGGGCACCGAGGGCAGCTCTGCGCTCGCCCCGTGCGCGCTGGCCGCCAGCACACCGTCGGCGCCGCGCGTGACCACCACCAGCTGCACACCGGCGTCGAGCGCATGACGCATGAACGCCTGCGGCGACCAGTGCGGATACAGGTGATGCAGGTCCTCGTCGCTGATCTTCAGGAGATCGGTACGCGGCAGCATCCATTCGAGCGCGTCACGCCACACGTCGATGCGCGCTTCGACTGCCAGCCGGATGTTGGGGTCGTAGGCGATCAGGCTGCGGCCCTGCTGGCGCTGTACCAGGGCGCGCAGCGTCCCGGCCACCGGCTCGGCAACCATGCAGTAGGAGCCCACGTGGATCAGGCTGGCGTCGTCGGGGACCAGGGCCAGGTCCGCCGGCAGCACGCTGCGTTCGGCCGTGGCCGAACCATAGAAGCTGTAGGCCGGTATGCCGCCGCCATCGACGCTGACCATGACCAGCGCGGTCTGCGCATCCGGCCGCGGCGCCGCGCCGACATCGACGCCTTCGGCAGTCAGCGCGGCAGCCAGCCGCTCGCCGAACAGGTCGCGCGCCAGGCCGCCGAAGAACAGCGGCGGCGCGCCCAGCCGGGCCAGCCCGACCGCGAGATTGAAAGGCGAACCGCCGATACGTGCCGACAGGTCGATCCCGCCCGCATGGGACGCGCCGGGAAAGACGTCGAACAGGGCTTCACCGCAGACGACGATCATGCTACCTCCTTGATACCGCCGGGCTCCGCGCTGTCGACGCGCAGGCCCTGTTCATCGAATACGTGGATCTGGCCGGCCGCCGGGCGCACGGCCCAGGCGCTGTCTTCGCGCGGAGGATCGCCGCGCAGCGCCACCACCAGCGGGGTTGCCAGGCCCGCTACGTTCAGGTGCACGTAGGATTCCGCGCCCAGGCGCTCGATCAGCGCGACCGTGCCGCGCAAGGGACCGTCCGGGTCGGGCGCCAGATGCTCGGGCCGCAGGCCGACCGTGACCCGGCTGCCGGAAGGGATGCCGCCGAACCACGGCAGGCGCGCCTGCTCGCCCAGCTGCAGCGCGCCTTCGGCCACGCTGGCCGGCAGCAGGTTCATCTTCGGGCTGCCGATGAAACCCGCCACGAACACATTGGCCGGACGCTCGTACAGCGTCATCGGACTGCCGATCTGCATCACGCCGTTGGGACTCAAGACCACGATGCGGTCGGCCAGGGTCATGGCTTCGACCTGGTCGTGGGTGACGTACACCATGGTCGCACCCAGCTGCTTGTGCAGGCGGGCGATCTCGACCCGCATGTCGGCGCGCAGGGCCGCGTCCAGGTTCGACAGGGGTTCGTCGAACAGGAAGGCACGCGGCTTGCGCACGATGGCGCGGCCGATCGCCACGCGCTGCCGCTGTCCGCCCGAGAGCTGGGGCGGGCGGCGCTCCAGCAGATGCTCGAGCTGCAGCATCTTCGCGACCGCGCGCACCGCCGTGTGGATCTCGGCCTTCGGCACCTTGGCCAGGCGCAGGCCGAAGGCGATGTTTTCGAACACGCTCATGTGCGCATACAGCGCATAGTTCTGGAACACCATCGACAAGCCGCGCCTGGCGGGCGGCGTCTCGTTGATCCGTTCGCCGTCGATGCGGATCTCGCCGCCGCTGATCTCCTCCAGCCCGGCGATCATGCGCAGCAGGGTCGACTTGCCGCAGCCTGACGGGCCGACCAGCACGACGAACTCGCCATCTTCGATGCTGAAGCTGATGCCCTTGAGGATATGGGCGCTTTCCTTTCCCGGATACGACTTGGCGACATCCGCGAGCACGATCGATGCCATGCTTTTCTCCTATTTCACCAGCCGCGCGACCGGCACGTTGATGCTGTCCAGGTTGAGGTGGCCGCCCTTCCGGGTGGCGCGATCGACGGCCTTCAGGTACAGCGTTTCTCCCTTGTACGCCGCCGCATCCCAGAATACGCGCTGGTACTGTTCGAAATCCAGCCCGGTGGCCTTCATCAGTTCCCGATTATCCGCCGCACGCACCAGCGCCAGGTACAGGCGCTCGCTGTCGCGGCCACCGGAGATCAGGAAGTTGATCTGGCCGTCGCCGCCCAGCACGAAGCGGCTCGACTCCATCACGCCGACGGCGCCGTCGCCGTCCGGCACCCCGGCGCCGGCGTAGTGGCAGGCGTCCGCCGGACGATGATTGCCGTAGTAGCCCACAGCGCCGTCGACCAGGGTCTTGCGGCTGATGCCCGCAGCCGAGAATGCCGTCCCTTCTTTCACGGTCCAGCCGGACAGGTCGCAGGCGGCGAAGTCGCCGTTGGCCAGGCCGGTCCTGAAGGCGGATGCCGGGTCGAAGCGGATGCCCGCCGGCGCCGCCGGCACCGGCGGCTTGCCGTCCTTGGCATTCAGCGGCCAGACCTTGAGCGAGAGCACGCGGTCTTCCGGCGCGGCGAGCAGGTCCAGGCCGAGCGAGTCCAGGCGTGCCGGGAACACGCGGCTAGTCAGGCTCTTGCGGTCGTTGACATAGGCTTCGACCATCGAGCGGTCCAGGTAGACGCGCAGGCGCAGCGGTTCACCGTTCAGGGCAAAGTCGCCGCCCTGCACCCCGTGCGAGCGCATGTCCGGATCCAGCGTGGTGCGGCTGCGGTCGATCTCGAAGCGGGCGCGCGCGGTGTCCACATACAGCGCGGTCTGCTCGCTGCCGTCGGGCGACTTGCGCAGCACCAGGCCGCGTTTGGCCGCCACGCCGGCCGCAGGCAGCAGTTCCAGCTCGACTTCGATCACGTCGCCGCCGGCCCTGGCCAGTGCGGCGCGGGCCTGGTCCACGCTGACGTTCTCCAGCGAGAGGGTGGGCGCCTGGCGCAGCGCCTTCAGTTCGTCGATGGGCTTGAGGCGCAGGTCGCCATCCGGGCCGATCTTCATCTCGACCGGCAGGCCGGCGTTGTGCGCCCAGCCGGCATCCCAGTCGATCTGCGCGGTGCGCTCGCCCTGGGCGATCGACATCACGATGCTACGGCCGGTCTTCGGGTCGACGAAACCGGACGGACCGGAAAAATGACCTTCGCCCAGGTCGAATACGCGTGGCGCTTCCGAGTCGGGTGTGAAACGCGCGCGGTCCGGATCGAACACGCCGGTCCAGTAGTAGCTCTGCGCACCGATATCGTTGAGGAAGACGTGGCGTTCGCGCCCATCGACACCCTTCCCGATCGGCAGCAATACCGGCAGTTCGAAGGTCTTCTCGAAGCCCGGGTACTTTTTCGCATCGATGGTGAACAGCGGGCCACGGTAGGTCCAGTTGATCAGGTCCCTGGACTCGTGGATCATCGCCATGCCGCTGCCGCCCGGGATGCGCGAACCGACCAGCTGGAACCAGCGCTTGCCTGCCTCGTCGCGGAACACGAAAGGATCGCGGAAGTCGCCCGTGTAGCCCGGACCGCTCTGCTGCAGCGTGACCGGCCTCGGATATTTTTCCCATTCGAGCAGGTAGGGATCCTGCAGGTTTTTCGGCGTGGCCAGCGCGCTGCGTTCACGGATGCGCTCACTGTCGTTCCCGGCAGTGAAGAACAGCACCGGGGTGCCGTCTTCCTTGAAGGCCGCACTGCCCGACCAGATCCCGTCCGGCGCCAGGCTATCGTCTTCCGGCGCGATGGCAATCGGCTGCTCGCGCCAGTGCACCATGTCCGGGCTGGTCCAGTGGCCCCAGTGGATCTGGTGCCAGAAGGGTCCGAACGGATTCTTCTGGAAGAACAGGTGGTACTGGCCCTGATAATAGAACGGCGCATGCGGCTCGTTCATCCAGCCCGAATCGGGCATCGCGTGGTACTGCGGCCGATGGCGGTCGCCGTCGAAGGTCGCGAGCGGCACCTTCACGTCGTCCGGATGCAGCGCGGGCGCCTTGCCGCCGCGCGCCCCCAGGTCGTCCGCGATCACTTTTGCCAGCAGCGCGGCATCGGCCGCGCCGGTGCCGATCCGCACCTCGTCCATCAGGCCCAGGTAGGTATTGAACCGGAACACGCCTGCCACCGACAGCGGCTGCGTATGCCGTCCGACCGTCAAGCCCGTTGCGGGCACGGTGAAGTCGCCCTGCGCGGGCGCGGCCCGGCTGGCAACCTGCACGCCGTTCAGGAACAGGCGCGCCATGCGGCTGACCGGATCGTAGGTGGCGGCGACGTGGGCCCACTGGTCGCGCGCCAGCTTGCGGTCGCGCACGCGCAGGTCGGTCACACTGGAACCGAAGCCGAGCTTGACGCCCCAGCTGCCGTGGCGGTGGATACCGAACGAAAAGCCCTGCTTGCTGGTCTCGTCGAACTGGCTGAGGACTGCGGAATAATGGTCGCCGTCACCCCATTCGAAGGCATGGGGCGCAACCCAGGCCGACAGGGTCAGGCCGCCGCGCACCTGGGCCGCGCTCAGGCCGGGTGCGGCGATATCGGTCGAATAGCCGTCGAACAGCAGGCAGCCGCCCTTGATGCACTTGGCCGGTGCGCGCCAGAGCGGATCGGAATCGGGCTTGAAGCGGGCGCGCTTGAACACGAACTGCACGCTGTCAGCGCGGCCGCTGAGACGCTCGCGCGCCGCGCCGCCAGCCGCATCGTCCAGCGCCCAATGCGCCAGGCCGTCCGGCACGGCCGGCATCGCCCTGGCCGCAACGGGCGCAGGCGCCGCGCCACCGGGCGCCGCGGTGGCGCCGCCGCATGCCGCCATCGCAAGCGTCGCCGCCATCGCAAGCGTCGCCACCAGCGCCACGCTCCCCTGCGCCACGAGCCGTGTGCGCAGTCCCCTGTCGTTCTTCATACCTGTCTCCTGTTGTTATTGTCCACCGTTGTCATTCCGGTGTCAAAAATCCGGCCAGCGAATAGCGTCCCTGCGCCAGGGTCAGCGGAATCGGATCGGTGATGCGGCCCACGAAAGCGCCATCGGGGCCGGTATCCTCGAATGCCATCAGGCAGTCCCCTCCGGTGACCGGATCGTGCAGGATCTTGCCGGCGTAACGGCGGCAGGGCACCGCGCCGTCGAGGAATTGCTCGGCCGGGCGCCATGGTCCGAGCGGATGGTCGGCCACCAGATAGGAAGTGCCTGACACGCCGCCGTCGTAGGCCTCGAGCATCGCCGCCGACCAGTGCTCGCGGATATTGCAGAACGTACAAAACCACTGGCCCTCACGCGCGAATACCTGCGGAACTTCCAGCTGGCCGTAGTGGCCGCCCTCGTACACGGGCGCGGTCGCCTCCCAGTGCACGAGGTCGGGCGACACCGCGTGGCCGATCACGCCGCGCGCGTATTTGTCGCCGTCCTTGCGGCGGGCGGTGAAGAACATGTGGTACATGCCGTCGATCTTCTCGGGCAGCACGTAGGGGTCGCGCAGGGCGCGGTCGTGCCAGCGGCCTTCCGCATGCTCTTCATAGAAGCGCTCGTCCAGGTCCAGCGCGAGGCCGGCGCCCAGGCCGCAGTCGACCCGGGTCCACGGGCCGTGGATCGCGGGCGCGGTGGCGTGGCCGATACGCTGGCGCATGCCGTTCTCGGCGCGGCACGTACCGGTATAGAACAGGTGGTAGCAGCCTTCGGCCTTGATCACCGAGCCGGTCCAGGTGGTGTAGTCGTCCCAGGCCGGCGCAGCGGATGGCTGGAACACGGTGCCCTTCACCTGCCAGTTGCGCAGGTCGTTCGACACCGCATGGCCCACCGAGACGTTCCAGTGGCGCAGGTCCGGGTTTCCGATGGCGCGGTCGGCCTGCAGGTAGAACAGGTGCTGGATCCCGTCTTCGGCATAGTGCCAGAAGTCCCAGATGAATTTGTCGTCGATTTTGAGGGTCATTGTCGTTTGGAGAAAGGTTAGCCTTTGATGCCCGTTCCCGCGACCGAGGCCACGAACTGCCGCTGGAAGGCCAGGAATACCGCCAGCACCGGGAAAGTGATGACCGTCGCATAGGCCATGATCTGGCCCCATGAGTTGCTGCGGCCGAAGAACTGCTGGATGCCCGGCTGGACCGGCCGGAAGCTCTCCGACTGGATCACCATGATCGGCCACAGGTACTGGTTCCACGCGCCGATGAACAGGATGATGGCGGCGGTAGCGATCACCGGGCCACTGTTGGGCATGATGACGCGCAGGTAGATGGTCCACGGCCCTGCCCCGTCCATCTTGGCCGCTTCGTCCAGCTCCTGCGGGATATCGCGGAAGAACTGATAGAACAGGAAAGTGCAGAAGGCGTTGGCGACGAAGGGAATGATCTGCACGTGCAGGCTGTTGAACCAGCCGGTGCGCAGGGCGAGCATGCCCTCTTCGAAGGACAGCCAGGGCAGCTGGGCCACCAGCGACAGCAGCGGGATCGAGATCACTTCGAAGGGCACGATCACCAGCGCCACCACGATGCCCAGTACCACGTGGCGTCCGCCCCAGCGCATGCGTGCCAGGGCATAGGCCAGCATGCTGTTGAGGATCACGCCGGCCACCACGGTGCACACGGCGACGATGGTGGAATTGAGCAGGAAGCCCGGCAGGTCGCTCTTTTCGAAAATCGCACGGTAGTTGTCCAGCGACCAGCCGGGACCGGGCACATAGCTCGACCAGTGCGCCAGATTATCGAACACCGCCGTGTCGCCCTTGAAGGACGCCGCGAACATGAAGGCGAGCGGCATGGCGAAGATCACGCCCAGCGCCGTCATCATGGCCAGCAGCAGGGTCTTCCTGATCATGGTCTGCGTGGGCTGGTTCATGTCTTGCCTCCGTTTCCGCCCAGGCGGCGCTGCAGCAGCGACACGCCGAGCACGATCGTGAAGAACACCAGCGTGATGGTGGAGCCGTAGCCGATGTCCTGTTCCTCGAAGCCCTTGCGCACCGCGTGGTAGACCACGGTCGAGGTCGAGTCGAGCGGCCCGCCCAGCGTCATCACGTCGACCTGGGTGAAGAGGCCGAACGCCAGCAAGGTGGTCGAGACCAGCACGAAGATGATGGTGTTGCGCAGGCCCGGCAGGGTCACGTGCACGAAGCGCTGCCAGGCATTCGCGCCCATCAGCGTGGCCGCCTCGTACTGTTCGTGGGGAATCGACTGCAGGCCGGCCAGGAACACCAGCATCTGGAAGCCTGCGCCCTGCCAGGCCGACATCAGCGCGATCGATGGCAAGGCCAGGCTGGGGCTGCCCAGCCAGTCAGGGCTCAGCTCGGGGTTGCCCAGCAGGACGCGCAGGATGGCGTTGATCAGGCCCCGGTCGGTGTTGAGCAGGAAGGACCAGACGATCGAGGCCACCACCATCGAGGTCACCACCGGCGCGAAGTAGACGGTGCGGAAGAAGATCCGGCCGCGCAGCTTCTGGTTGACCAGGATCGCCAGCCCCAGGGCGGCACCGCACTGCAGCGGCAGCACCAGGATGGCGAACAGGAAGGTGTTGATCAGCGAGCGGTAGAACAAGGGATCGCGCGCGGCCAGCACGTAGCGGGTGTCGCCCAGCTCGAGCTGGAAGGCCGGGCGGTAGCCCGCCAGTTCGGGACGCGCCTGCCGCGTCTCGCGCCAGGTCGGATAGCTGCCGGTTTCCTTCTCCACGCTGAGCGTCTGCACCGACAGCAGGCGCACGTAGTTGTCCAGGCCGATGAAACGGGTCGGCTCGGGCGACACCAGCCGGTGGTTGGTGAAGGTGGCGGTTGCCGCCAGCAGCAAGGGCAGCAGGATGAAGCTGGCGAACAGCAGCATGGCAGGCGCCGCGAACGACGCCACGTCCCATGCCCTGTCCTGCCCCAGTCGGGCTGTCGTGCGCAGTGTCATGGCTGTGCTCCGGCGGTGAGTTTGGACGAGAACCCGTAGCCGTTGTTGCGGGCGATATTATGTTCGATCGCTTCGACCGCTTCGTCGAGCGCTTCGGCCGGGTCCCTCCCTGCGCGCAGGTCGGACATGGTCTTTTCGAACACCGCCGAGATGGCCGGATAGGCCGGCGTGGCGGGACGCGGCACCGCGTAGCGCTGGGCGAATTCGAAGAAGATGCGGCGCGCACCGCCCTCGCGATAATGTTCGGTGCGCGCGGCCGCGGCGGCGCTGACCGGCACGTGGCCGGCGGCGCGCGACATCTCGGCCATTTCCTCGATCGAGATCATGTGGCTCAGGAAGGCCGCCGCGCCCTCGGGCTGGCGGCAGTCGCGCGAGATGGCCCACTGCCAGGAAGCGGCGCCGATGCGCGGCCCCTTGCCGAAGTCGGGCGGCGGCATCACCACCAGGTCGCGGCCGAAGATGCGGTCGTAGTCGTCGGCCTTCCACGAGCCGGTATAGTGGAACAGCGCGCGGCCCTGCTCGAAGGCGCGGTCGTCCGCCGGATTGCGTTCGGCCAGCCGCTCGCTGAACAGCTGTGCATAGTAGCGCGCCACGCCTTGCGCTTGGGGGCTGTTGAGGATGCCGTCAACGCGCAGGTAGCTGCCACGGTCGATCAGGTCGGCGCCGGCGCTCTGCAGCCAGGGCGAGAATGCATAGCTCAGCCACTCGGCGCGCGAGCGGCCGTTCATATCGAGCGGAAACCGGTAGGCTCCGCCCTGCTTGACCTTGACCAGGATGTCGTGGAATTCCTGCGCACTGTAAGGCTGTCCGATGGTGGCGATGCGCACGCCCAGCCGGGCCAGATCCGAACGGCGCGAGAACAGCGCCAGCACCACGTCGAACTGGCCCACGCTGTACAGCTTGCCGCGGTAGGTGCCGCGCCCGCCCGGCAGCAGGCGCTCCACCGCCGCGGCCGGCAGCAGATCGTCCAGCGCGCGTACATGGCCGGCCCAGGCAAAATTGGGGACGGTCGGCTGGTCGATCGCGATCACGCAGGGCAGCTGGCGCACCAGCGAGGCCGCCGTGATGGCGCCGGTGTAGGTAGCTTGCGGCATGCTCTGCATGACCACCTTCCACTTCGACTGGCTCGCATTGAAGCGGGCCACCGCGGCGCGCCCGGCCGCCATTTCGGCGTCGCCGGTGTCGTGGCGCCACATGCGGATTTCAATCGGCGCGGCGGCGCAAGTCAAGGCCGGCAGCAGCAGCGCGATGGCGGCGAGACAGGGTTTCATGCGCCTTGTCCTTTCGGCGGCCTGGTCACGGTGCCACGCTCGACCGGGCGGCATGGGAGCAGCATGGTGCCGGCGGAGGCGTCACCCGCGAACGCATGGCGTGCGGCCTGCTCGCCCATCTCCCGATACGGCAGCGCGACGGTGGTCAGGCCTGGATCGAGCGCTTCCGAGATCAGGCGGAAATCGTCGAAGCCGACCACCGACACATCGTCGGGCACGCGCAGGCCGCGGCGCTGCAGGATGAAGATGGTGCGCATGGCCATCTTGTCGTTACCGCACAGGATGGCGGTGGGCCGGTCGCCGGTGGCGAACAGGCGGTCGATGGCGTCCTGCAGGTGGCTGAACTCCGCATCGGGAATCGGCGCCGCGCCATGCTGCAGCCACTCGGCGCGCGGCGTCACCCCGTGCTCGGCCATCGCCCGCAGGAAGCCCTGGAAGCGCAGCTCGGTCGCCACCATGTACGGAATCAGCTGCAGCAGCGCGATCTTCTTGTGGCCGGCATTGAGCACCAGCTTCGCGGCCGCGTAGCCGCCGCCCTCGTCGTCCGGCACGATCTGCGGATAGCGGGCCGGCGTCTCGAAGCAGTTGGCAAGCACCGTCGGGGTCGCGCCCAGGATCGGCTCGAGCGTGACCTGCGCATGGAAAGGCGTGGCAAACATGATGGCTTCGACGCGGCGCTCGCGCAGGTCGTTCACCAGCCGGCTGGCGTTCTGCGCGCGGCCGCCCGTCTCGCCGATCAGCAGCATCTTGCCCAGCTGCTCGCAGACCGACTGGATGCCCTTGATGATTTCCGAGGAATCGGGCGAGGTGGTGAGCTGTTCGGCGATCACCGCGACCAGGTCGGTCGGACGGCCGCGCAACATGCGCGCCGCCGCCGAGGGCGCAAAGTCGAGCGCCTGCATGGCCTGCTCGATCTTCTTGCGGGTCTTTTCCGAGACCGAGCTGGCGTCGTTGAGCACGCGCGACACGGTCTTGATCGACACCCCGGCCTTCTCGGCCACATCGTGAATGGTTGACACTTCCCCTCCGTCTCCTGCACAAAACAGCCGGAGCGCCGTTTTGTCCATCGTTGTCATTTTTAGGTATGGTAGTTCGGAAGAATCCGCGGGTCAACAAGAAAATTTTGCTTGCGCGACAGTTCTGGCACCACCAGGCGGCAGTACAACTCGGACGGCTCACCGGTCCAGATGATCGCGTTCTCGTTCGCTAGAAAAAATGTGGAAAATTTTTCCTAGATGCGGGGGTCGATCCGGTTGCGGTCCATGTCGGGCTGGTCACCCGGTAGCGCCCCCGATGAAGATCGGGTGACGCAGCGCTTCGCCGGGGAAATGTGCGGCATTTCGAACAAGGGATTAAGTTCGATGCCGCACGAGCGCAAACACCATCCCCGCGCCCAGCATTGCCGCGATGACCCAGAATGCCATCCGGGTTCCACCAGCCGCTCCAAGCGCCCCTAGTGTCACCGGCAACAAGGTCTGGCTCGCATTGATCAGCATCGAGCGAATGCCGATCGCTTCGCCACTGCGCCCCGGCGGCGCCGTATGCGCGATGGCGCTCATGATCATGGGGAAGGCGCAGCCAAGGGCCAGGCCCAGTGTGAAGGCCAGGGCCAGCAATGGCATCAGGGTGGAAAAGAACGGAAACACCGCATACACCGCCGCGCTGAGCGCCAGCGCGCCGGCAAGCACCTGCCATTCAGCGAAGCTGCGCGCGAGCCGGGGGATGAAGAGCCGGACGACGAAGGTACCGACGCCGAAGGCACCCATGACCAGGCCGATCGTCGAGGCGGACAGGCCGATCCGGTCGCCATGCATCGGCATCATGAAGGTGAACAGGTCCCAGCCCATCGACAGCAGCGCACTGACGATCAGGACGGCGCGCAGCGGCGCATGGCGGACCAGGTCGGCGACCCGCGCCTTGCCCGCTGCCGGCGCCGACACAGGGACCGCGGCCAGCGCTGTCCGTAGCCTGCCGAGTACTGCCAGCGCCAGTACAGGCAGAATCGCCAGAACCAGGAAGGTCCATGCCGGTCCGGCCAGATCGAGCAGGAAACCGGCGATCACGGGGCCGGCGATCGTCGACGCCGAATTCCCGAGCGACAGCAAGGAAAAGCCGCGCACCCGCTCGTCGGAGGTGAAACCCTTGCCGACCGCGTTGTGGATCGCCAAGTGAAGCAGCATGAAGCCGCTGCCCAGCAGGATCGCGCTCAGGCCCAGGCTGGCCAGCGCCGGAAGCGAGGCCAGCAGCAGCCCGGCGCAGAGCATGGCCAACGCGGCCAGGGCGGGCCTGACGGCGCCGCTGCGGTCGGACCAGCGGCCGGCATGCACGGCCAGGCACATCGGCACCAGCGCCAGCAGGCTCACCACCAGCCCGACCTCGAGCGGGGTGCCGCCGAGCCGGATGGCGGCCAGCGTCAGCGCGACCCGGCCGCCGGCGAATGCCGTGTGCGCCAGCACCATCAGCGCGACGAGTGCGGGCAGGTTCACGCGCCGTCGAAACGCATGGAAAGATCGATGGCCCGGATATCCTTGATCAGGGCGCCCACAGAGATGCGGTCGACCCCGGTGGCGGCCAGCTCGGGCAAGCGCTCGAGGCTGACGCCGCCGGAAATCTCGAGACTGCAGCGGCCGGCCGCCATCCCGACGGCCAGGCGGATTTGCTCCAGCGGCATATTGTCGAGCAAGACCATCGTCACCCCGGCGCCCAGGGCCTCCTCGAGCTGCGCCAGGGTTTCGACTTCGACCTGGATGAAGCTGGCCCGCTCGGCGTATTGCAGGGCCGCCGCATAGGCCGCGGCCAGGCCGCCGGCCGCGCTGATGTGGTTTTCCTTGATCAGGATGGCGTCATGCAAGCCCATGCGATGGTTGTGCCCCCCGCCGCAGCGCACCGCATACTTCTGTGCGACGCGCAGTCCAGGGATCGTCTTGCGCGTATCGAGGATGCGCGCCGGGGTGCCGGCCACGGCCTGCACGTGCCGTGCCGTGCTGGTCGCCACCGCGCTCAGGGTTTGCAGGAAATTCAGGCAAGTGCGTTCGGCCGTCAGCAAGGCGCGCGCGCTGCCGCTGACCTCGGCGACCAGCCCGTTGGCGCGGCAGCGCCCGCCCTCGTCGACGTGCCAGTGCACCGTCGCGCCGGGAGCGGCCTGCCTGAGCGTCTCCATGACCCAGGGCCGGCCGCAGATGACGGCGTCTTCGCGGCAGACGATGGTCGCATGCGCCGTGCGCCCGGCCGGCACCAGGGCTGCCGTCAGGTCACCGCTGCCGACGTCTTCCTCGAGCGCGCGCCGGACGTCGGCCTCGACCTGTTGCAGGAAATGCTGGTCCATGGGTCTGCGTGGATCAGATAACCACGCCGCGCGGAATCGGCATGCCGTACAGTGAGCCGGCATACGCCGCGTAGACCGGATCGTCGACGTTGCAGGCGTGTCCCATGGCCACCGACAGGTCGCGCCAGGTGCGCTGGATCGGATTGGTGACGCGGCTGGCGTTGCCGCCCGCATGCTTGAACACTTCGGCGGCGGCCTCGGCGGCGCGGCGCACGGCCCGCACTTGGTTGACGCGCGCCTTGTACTTTATCTCCTTGGTCACCTTGCCGCCGGCCACGACGAACTTGTAGACCTCGCCGACCTCATTCAGCACGTGCTGGCAGGAAGCGTCGATGTCGGCCAGGGCGGCGCCGAGCGAGGCCATGTGGTAGGGATTCTGGGTCTGCTTGACGCCCATCCGGGTCACCCGGCCGCCGGTGTATTCGGCGAAGTGGTTCACCACGCCGGCGGCGATGCCCAGCGTGGCGGCCGAGATCGCGCCCGGGAAGAACAGGTCGAAGGGGATCTGGTACAGCGGGCTGTCCGGGCGATGGCGCCTGGCATACTCGCAGTCGTTCAGCGCCTGCACGTCATAGGTCCGGTACTCCGGCACGAAGACTTCCTTCACCAGCACGTCCTTGCTGCCGGTGCCCTGCAGGCCCATCACGTTCCAGGAATCCTGCAGGATCTCGTAGTCGGCGCGCGGCAGCACGAAATGGGTCAGGACGGTGAATTCGCCGGCCGGACCGTTCTCGCTTTCGGCAAGACCGCCGAGCACTGCCCACTTGCAATGGTCGGTGCCCGAGGAGAACGGCCACTGGCCGCTCAGGATATAACCGCCCTCGACGCGGCGCGCGCGGCCGATCGGGGCATAGGGCGAGGCGGTCCAGGTGTCGTGGTCCTGGCCCCAGACTTCTTCCTGCATGCGCGGGTCGCCCTGGCCAAACTGGAAGGGGTGCACGCCCACCACCGAACCGACCCAGCCCAGGGACGAGGCCTTCGAGGCCAGTTCGATGACGGCCTGGTAGAACTCGCGCGGGTCGGCTTCATAGCCGCCGTATTGCTTCGGCTGCAGCATGCGCACTAGGCCGCTGTCGCGGATCAGGCGCGCGCCGTCGTCCGTCACACGGCCCAGTTCGATGCTGGGGACTTCCTGCTGGATGAAGCTGTCGATGTTGCCAATGATGGTTTCTCGTACCGGATGCATGATGCACTCCTCAAAATCGGTGTATTGCGATGTAAGCGATGTGGTGTGAAGGACTGCGGCCTTAGCGCGGCGGCGCCTCGTCCAGCTTCAATGCGGTCAGTTCCGCGTGCTGGCGCCGGTGGCCCCAGCTGCTCGGCTTGTCGTAGGTGCGCGGCATCCACAGGTCGTGGTCGACGTCCAGCCCGCCCCAGCCGTATTCGAGGCGGAAGCCCGAGGGCGTGTACATGTAGAACGAGACCATGTGGTCGTTGCTGTGCTTGCCGAGCGTGGTGGTGATCGGGATCTCGCGCCGTTCGCAGAGGTCGTGCGCGGTGCCGACGTCGTCCAGCGCGTTCACCTCGATCATCAGGTGCAGGAAGGCCACTTCGCGGGTCGGCAGCGCGCTGATCGCCAGCGAGTGATGGCGCCCGTTGATATGGTAGAAGTGCGCCACCAGCGGGCCGTCGCGCACGATGTCCGACGGATGAAAACCCAGTACCTCGCGGTAGAAGCGGTCGCCCTCTTCCAGGTCGTTCACCGCCAGCACCACGTGGCCCAGACCCTGCTCCGCGGTGCGGAAGCCCGAGATGGCGCGGCCCGGGTGGAAGGCGGCCACCGTGTGGAACTGGCCCCAGCTCAGCTCGTGGCGGAAGCCCGACGGATCCTTGAACCAGTAAAAGCCCTCGACCTTGCGTTCGGCGCATTCCTCGGCGCCCGCACGGCTCACGTCGATGCCATAGGCAGTGACGCGCTCGGCGACCGCAGCGGCGCCGGCTTCGTCCTGCACGCTCCAGCCGATGTAGGCCACCGCATTGCGTTCGCCCGGGTGGATCGTGATGCGGTGGGCGGCTTCGTCCAGCCGCAGGCGCACCGCACCGTCCGGGCCGTGTCCTGCCAGTTGCAGGCCCAGCACTTCGGGGCCGAAGCGTTCCCATTCCAGGTAGTTGGGGGAACGCACGCCAAGATAAGCAAGCGACTTGATCATCCGCTGTCTCCTCGTTTTATTGATTCTAAGCTCTAGAATATTCGTTCAACCCAGGCGAATACCGGCCCGGGTCTCGTCTCATGGTTCAGGCAGCCTGTTTCACGGCGACCGGATTACCTTCGATGAAGGAATCGATCACGCGGTTGAACTCGTCGGTGTGCTCGAGCTGGACCCAGTGGCCGCAGCGGTTGACGATGTAGGCGCGCGAGTTCGGAATGGCGCGTGCCAGCACCAGCGCCGAATTGAAGTGCACGGTGCGGTCGTCGCGGCCGTGCATCAACAGGGTCGGGGCGCCGATGGTGGCCACGCGTTGCGGGTCGAGCCGCACCATCGGCTTGCCGTGCCCGCTCTTCCAGCCTTCGATGTGGTCCGGACGCGCCAGGGTGGCCTTGACGCGCTCGGCCAGCAATTCGTCGGTCACGTGGCGGGTGTCGAAGGCCATGCCCTCGACGAACTTGCGCATGGTCTCGATCGACGGATTGAAGTAGGCGGCTTCCAGCGCCTTGACGCCTTCGCTCAGGCCGGCCGGATCGAAGACGCCCGGCACGCCGGCCGAGGAACCCATCGTGATCAGGTGCGACACCAGTTCCGGGCGTTCGTAGGCGAGGCGGATGCACGAGGAACCGCCCATCGAGTTGCCGACGAAGGCAGCCTGGGTAATGCCGAGCGCCTCGAGGAACTCGGCCAGGGCGCCGCTATTGTCGCGCTGGTCGTAGGTGACGGCCTGCGACTTGCCCCATCCAGGCAGGTCGATGGCGAGCACGCGGTATTGGCGGGCCAGGGCCGCGATGTTGGGGTTGTAGTTGCTCCAGGCGGAGGCGCCCGGCCCGCCGCCGTGCACCAGCACCAGCGGATGGCCCTGCCCCGCCTCGTGATAGTGGATGTCCCAGTTCCTGGTCTTGATTCGCTTGCTAGTGTTTTCTTCGGTCACGATCGCCACGTCTTCCTCCATTGAGCATCAAATCGGTTGCCTGACCCATGCATCGCACGTCGATGACAGGGTGGTCAACGCATATTAGCTGAATACTCGTTCTAGAATCAACATATTATTTTTGCGCGATTCGAGGCCGGGATGGCACAGCGGGGGAAGGAAGAAGGGAGAGCGTCGGGGGCGGCACCGTGGCGGGCAATGCCATGGTGCCGGGTCGGAAAAGCGGGGATTCAGGACTTGGCGAGGTCGGCCCTGGCGGCGCGTGCGCCCTTGGCCGCCGGCTTGCGCGCGCCTGCAGGCAAGCCGGCGGCGGCTTGCTCCACCAGGTGCACGAGACTGGCCGCGAGCATCGGGCGGAAGGCCTTGATCGCTTCGCCGGCGGCGCCGGCGATCGCGTTTCCGTCTTGCAGGGCCAGGGCGAATCCGCTGAGGCGGTCCGGCAGCTCAGGGTCGTGCTCGCTCAGTGCCTGCGGCAGCGCCTTGCGCCACCAGGACGCGAATTCGGTCCGCTGCAACTGGCGGATCTTGAGGAAGCGCTCGCGCGCCACCTGTTCGCGCACCGACTTCTCCACGCTCAGGATGACCCCCAGGCGCCAGAAGTCGGCCGCATCGTACTGCCGCTCCGCATCGCCGGCGAAGACACGGGCGATGTGCTCGGCGAAGCTTTCGCCGGCCTTGGGCTCGTGCGTGGCCGCGACCTGGCTATGCCAGCGCGCATAGCTGGTGTCGATCAGCGCCGCCAGCAGCATGTCCTTGTTCTCGAAATGCCAGTAGACGCTCCCCACCGGCAGTTCCGCTTTCTTCGCCACCTTGGCCATGGTCGCGCCGCTGTAGCCCTCGTCGCGCAGCACCTCGAACGCGGCATCGAGGATGCGCTCGCGCGAAGCGGCGCTGGTGCGGTGTTCTCCGGAACGGCGGGGACGATCGATCATGGACATAAGCTGACTCAGGTAACAAGGAAGAAAAATGGTAACACGGGAGTTTGTGGATCAACCACCGCAGGGGAGGAGAAAACCGGCGGCGGCACGCACGGCGGAGCGCCTGGCGCCAGTGTCCATGCGGCCCGCGCCGTATTCATGCCGCGGCAGCATAGCTGAAATGAGGGTTTTCGCGTTGCTTCGCATGCCACGATCACAAAAAATGGGGCATGCCTCACACGTCAAGGAAACACATGAACAAACTGCAGCTCTCCGTGGCCATCGGGAACTATGACCGTTGCCGCCCCCTGATCGACGGCGCCGTCCAGATCGACGGCGTCGCGCCGGTCTTCATGACGCTGTCGCCGGAAGAAATTTTCTTCCGCGCCTTCCGCGCCGAGGAATTCGACATCTGCGAGCTGTCGCTCTCCAGCTCCACCGTCAAGGCCGCCGCCGGCACCCTGCCCTACGTCGGCGTGCCGGTGTTCCTGTCGCGCGCCTTCCGCCACACCGCCATTTACGTACGCAGCGACCGCATCAAGCGTCCCGAAGACCTGCGCGGCTGCCGGATCGGCCTGCCCGAGTACCAGCTCACGGCCAACGTCTGGGTGCGCTCGATCCTGCAGGACGACTTCGGCATCGCGCCATCCGATGTGACCTGGGTGCGCGGCGGAATTTCGCATGCGGGCCGCCCGGAGAAGATCAAGCTGGCGCTGCCGGCCGACGTGCGCCTGGAAGACGCGCCCGAGGGCGAAACCATCTCCAGCCTGCTGGCCAAGGGCGAGATCGATGCCTACGTCGCGCCGCGCGCGCCCGACGTGGCGCCGGGCACGCCCAACATCGGCTGGCTGTTCCCGGATCCGGTTGCCGCCGCCAAGGATTACTTCCGCCGCACCCGCATCTTCCCGATCATGCACATCCTCGGCGTGCGGCGCACCCTGGCCGAGCAGCATCCCTGGCTGCCGGGCGCCGTCTTCAAGGCCTTCAACCAGTCCAAGCAGGTGGCGTTGGAACACCTGAGCGAAACCTCCGCCACCAAGATCACCCTGCCGTTCGCCGAGGAGCGGCTGAAGGAAGCGCGCGATCTGATGGGCGAGGATTTCTGGTCCTACGGCATCGACGACAACCGCCACGTGCTGGAGAAGTTCTTCGACCACCATCACCGCCAGGGCCTGTCCTCGCGCCGCGTGACGCCCGAAGACCTGTTCCATCCGGGCACCTTCGAATCATTCAAACTGTAAGGCGCGCCATGAGCCGGTCCAATCCCGATCCCACCCCTCTCTGGCACGCCGCCCACCTGGCGCCGCTGTGGGACAGCCCGAACGCGCACAAGCCGCCCCCTCCGCCTGCCGGCGCCCACATCTGGCGCTGGGAAGACACCCGTCCGCTGGTCGACCTGGCCTTCCAGGAGACCTCGCCGGCCGCGGTGCAGCGGCGCGTGCTGCAGATGCTCAGCCCCCACGCAAGTTCGCTGGCCGACGAGTTCACCTGCGGCAGCGTGCTCGCCGCCCTGCAATGCCTGCTGCCCGGCGAGACCGCGCGCCCGCACCGCCACACCATGAACGCGCTGCGCTTCCTGCTCGAAGGCGCGGGCGCCGTGACCCTGGTCGACGGCAAGGAATGTCCCATGGCCTTCGGCGACCTGGTGCTCACGCCCGGGATGTGCTGGCACGAGCACCGTCACGACGGTGACGAGCCGGTGGTCTGGCTTGACGTGCTCGACGTGCCCCTGCACCAGCATCTCGGCACCATCGTGTTCCAGCCGGGGCCGATCGGCGAGCCCCCGCTCACCATGCCGGACGCCGCCTTCGCCTCGCCCGGCATCGTTCCGCACGTGATCGAGGGACGGCGCGACCATTCGCCGCTGTTCCGCTATCCGTACGCGGATGCCGTACGCGCCCTGCAGCATGCGCCACGCTCGCCGGACGGCGCGCGCCGGGTGCGCTACCTCAATCCGCTGAACGGCGCCGGCGCCATGCCCATGCTCGATACCGCCATGCTGCAGCTCGACGCCGGGGTGCGCACGCTGCCCGCCCGCACCAACGCCAACCTGGTCTGCACCGTGGTCGCGGGCCGCGGCGAAACCCGTGTCGGCGACCAGCTGATTGCCTGGGGCCCGCGCGATACCTTCACCCTGCCGCAGCACAACCTGGTGTCGCACCACAGCGACAGCGGGGCGCGCCTGTTCGTCGTCTCCGACGCGGACGTGCTGCGCCGCCTCGGCCTGCTGACCGAAGAAGTCCAGGCAGCCGCCTGACACGCATCACTCAAAGAGATCATCATGAAAATCTGCTGGTACAACCAACAACAGCTGGGCGTCGTCGACGGCGGTCGGGTATTCGACGTCAGCGCCGCCCTGGAAGCGCTGCCGCGCCCGTCCTACCCGGCCGCCGCCCCGGGCGACCTGCTGGTCGCCCACCTCGACGCCGTGCGCTCCGCCATCGCGCGCCTGCTGCCCTCCGCCACCTCGATTGCGGTGGAGGAGGCACGTTTCCTGAGCCCGGTGGCCAACCCGGGCAAGATCATCGGCGTCCCGGTCAACTATGCCGACCACGTGGCCGAAGCCAACGCCGACCAGGCCACCTTCACCGACCGCTACAAGGGCGAGGTGCGCCAGCAGGGCCTGTTCCTGAAAGCGTCCAGCGCGCTGGTCGGTCCGGCAGCCGGCGTGGCCCTGCGCTTCCCGGAACGCCTCTCGCACCACGAGATGGAACTCGGCGTGGTCATCGGCAAGACCGCCGCCAACGTGCGGCTCGAGGACGCGCTGGACTACGTCGCCGGCTATGCGATCGCGCTCGACATGACGGTGCGCGGGCCGGAAGACCGCTCGCTGCGCAAGTCGGTCGACAGCTACGCCGTGCTCGGCCCCTGGCTGGTGACGGCCGACGAGATCGGGGATGCACAGAAGCTCGACATTCGCCTGGACGTCAACGGCGAACCGCGCCAGCGCGCCAACACCGCCGAGATGCTCATCGGGATCGCCGAGCAGATCGCCTGGGCCTCGCGCTACTACACCCTGCATCCCGGCGACATCATCATGAGCGGCACCTGCGCCGGGGTCGGACAGGTACTGCCGGGCGACGTGATGGACTGCGAGATCGCGGGCATCGGCGCGATGCGGGTCGCCGTCAGGGCGGCGCAGGAGTAGGCCATGAACGCCCCGCTCCCTACCATGACCGCCGCCGGCCAGGCCCTGCTTCAGGTAAGGCTGCAGTCGGTCAGCCATGCCACGCGCGACATCCAGGTGTTCGAATTCGTGGCCCTGGACGGCGCCCCCTTGCCGGCCACCACCCCGGGCGCCCACGTCGACATCCACCTCGCCAACGGCATGACGCGCTCGTATTCGCTGCTGCATGCCGACGCATCGCCGCAACGCTACCTGGTCGGCGTCAAGCGCGATCCGAACAGCCGTGGCGGTTCACGCTACATGCACGAGGAACTCCGGGTCGGCACGACGCTGGCGCTGTCGCAGCCGCGCAACCATTTTCCCTTGCGCGAAGACGTCCAACACACGGTCCTGATCGCCGGCGGCATCGGCATCACCCCGATCCTGTGCATGGCCGAGCGCCTGGAACAGCTCGGGGCCTCGTTCGAGCTGTGGTACGCCAGCCGCTCGCGCACCGACCTGGCCTTCCTGCCCGAACTGGCGCGCTTCGGCGAGCGCGTGCGCCTGCACGTGGACGACGAGGCGAACGCGGTGCTGGACATGGCCGCCATCGTCGCGACGGCGCCTGCGGAGACCCACTTCTATTGCTGCGGACCGGGTCCGATGCTGGCGGCCTATGAAGCCGCGACCGCCGCGCGCGCACCCGAGACCGTCCACCTGGAACGCTTCGGCGCCTCGCAGCCCATCGTGAAGAGCGGCGACGGTTTCGTCGTGGCGCTGGCGCGCAGCGGCGTCGAGCTGCAGGTGCCGCCCGGCGCGACCGTGCTGCAGGTCCTGGCCGGAAACGGCATCGCCGTCGATTCGTCCTGCGAAGCCGGCATTTGCGGCTGCTGCGAGGTCGCCGTGCTGGAAGGCGAAGTCGATCACCGCGACGAAGTCCTGACACCAGCGCAGCGTGCCGCGAACAGGTCGATGATGGTGTGCTGCTCGCGTGCGAAAGGCGAGCGGCTGGTGCTGGACCTCTGAGCCGGCCACGACATTTCCGCTTCCTCCTTCAGCCGGGCATTGCCCGGCTTTTTTTGCGTGTCGTCATAGGAACTTCCAAATGCAAAAGGGCCCGCTGCGTACAGCGGGCCCTTTTTCACTTCCAACCTTCGACTACGCAGTTCAGCGCACCCCGACCTTGCCGGCATCCAGCGCCGCCAGCTTCTGCTCGTCAGCCTCGCGCGCCTCGTCGGTTCCGGCCGTGTAGACCGGCAGTTCCTGGTCGAAGCGCTCCGCACTGAAGTAGTAGGCGATGCCGCTGATGACGCACAGGCCGCCGAAGAAGGCCGCCACCAGTACCGGGTCGCCACCGCCGCGCAGGGCCAGCAGGCCGGAGGCGATCATCGGCGCCAGGCCGGAACCCAGGGTCGAGGCGAGCTGGAAGGTCACGGCGATGCCGCTGTAGCGCACGTCGGCCGCGAACTTCTCGCCCATCCAGGTATTCACCGGGCCACCCAGCATCGCCTGCACCACGGGCAGCGCCAGCACCAGGGCAAGGATCAGGGCGCCCAGGCTGCCCTGGTTCACCAGCAGGAAGATCGGCCAGGTCAGCACCGCGCCGAGGATGGCACCGGTGATCAGGAGCGGACGCCGGCCGAGGCGGTCGGACAGCGCGCCGAAACATGGCATCGTGAAGATATGCAGGAGGTTGGCCACCGTCATCGCCAGCAGGGAATCGGTCCGGCTATGCCCCACCGTGACGGCGTAGTTGAGCAGGAAGGCCGCGCCGAAGGTGGCGAAGGCCAGCGGGGCCAGGCCGCCGATCACGCCGGACAGCACCTGCAGCCGGTTGTGGCGGAACACGGTCACGACCGGCAGCACGCTCACCTTCTTGCCCGAGGCCAGGCGCTTCTTGCGCGCTTCCTCGAATTCGGGCGTCTCGTCGAGCTTCATGCGAATGACGATGCCCAGCACCAGCAGCAGCGCGCTGAGCAGGAAAGGCACGCGCCAGCCCCAGGCCAGGAAGTCTTCGTTCGGCAGCTTCGAGAACATCATCATCACCATCGTGCCCAGCAAGGCGCCGCTGGGGCCGCCCGATGCGACGATCGATACCGCCAGCCCCCTGCCCTTGGGCTTGGCGTGCTCCATCGACATCAGGGTCGCCCCGCCCCATTCGCCGCCGATGGCGAAGCCCTGGACCAGGCGCAGCACCACCAGCAGGACCGGCGCCATGACGCCGATCTGCTGGTAGCTCGGCAGCAGGCCGATCAGCACACTGGCGCCGCCCATCATCATCAGCGTGATCATCAGGATCTTCTTGCGCCCCAGGCGGTCGCCGTAGTGGCCGAACACGACCGCACCCAGGGGACGGGCGAAATAGCCGGCCGCAAGGGTCGCGAAGGCCGACATCGTTCCCAGCAGCGGGTCCATGCTGACGAAGAAGATGTGCGGGAATACCAGCGCCGCGGCGACGCCGTAGAGCAGGAAGTCGTAGTACTCGAGCGTGGTGCCGAGGTAGCTGGCGATGACGGCGCGGCGCCGGCTCTTCGCCATTTCGGTCGGATTGGAATGGTCAGCCATGTCAGTTCCGCAGTGAGTTGATCGAATATCGTGGGTTCAGCGGCGGCCCTGGCCATCGGCCTGGTCCGGGTCGCTGAAGATGGTGGGCAGCATCTTGAAATCCTCGAGCTTGCCCATCGGGGCGCGCATCCTGAGCATCGGCAGGTAGTAGCGGATGTGCGCCAGCAGCAGGATGATGTTCATGTACAGGCACCAGACCGCCATGTAGGTGCTGAAGATGCGCTCGTAGCGGAAGTTCAGCGCGATCGAGTTATGGAACACCATGTACGAGACCGGCAAGGCCACGGCCAGGGCGAGCGGCACGAACACGTTGAACACAAGGCACAGGCCGACGACCAGCTCGACCGTCTTGACGAGATCGAAGAGGCCGACTTCGAGCAGGGATACCAGCATCACGTTCGAGGGATGCATATTACCCAGCGGCTGAGGGAAGATCGGCTGGTAGCCGAACACCGAGAGCAGGTGGCTGGCGCCGCTGACGATCATCCAGGCGCCGAGCATGATGCGGAAGAAAATCAGGACGAGTTTGCCGATGAACCAGATATCGAGCTTGTTGGTGGTGCCGGTGACGACACGGGTTGTGACTGCCATGATGCTTGTCTCCATTACGATTGGTGTGGTTCAGCCCTGCGCGGGCTTCAACCCGAGGTCGACGGGCCGGGCGAGGCTGCTGTCGGCGCACGAGGCGCCGTCCGCCGGCTGGGCGATGGTCTTGCGCCAGGCGATGCGGCCGTTGGAGGTGCGGAACATGTCGATCACTTCCTGCGCCGGCGCGTTGCCGCCTTCGACACAGTGGTGCACCACCACGTTCAGGCCTTCGGCCACCACCTGGCGCACGGTGGACTTCAGCGGACCCGTGTCGCTGCGGTAGAGCGCACGCGGGGTCACGTCGATGGTTTTCTTCGTGTAGTACAGCCTGGCCGCCTCGGCCACCTGGCCGCGCCCGTAGGCGGTATCCATATAACCCGCCACGACTTCGCGCGGCATCAGGCCCACGCCAGGGCCCTTGTCGCCGTACCAGCGCGGGTTGAAGTGCAGGTCCTGCGCCACGTAGGCAGTCAGCAGAAGGCCGAGCGCCACCGAGATGCTGTTCAGTTTCTTGTCGCTGATCATTCCACGTACCTCCCGCATGTCTGCGCTGCCTGATTGGGTTGATGGTTCTTGCTCACAATGTCTCCTGGTTTAATGATTTTTATATGATGCGGGGGTGTGAAACGCAATGCCGGCGCGCCGTCAGCGGGCACCGTCCTGCTCCTGGTAGAGCCGCCACAGGTCGTCCCCATGCCGGCTGAAATAGCGGGTGCGCAGCGGCGCGGTCGACGCACGCAGCAGGTCCAGTTCCGCCGGCGCCGGCGCATGGATGGCCAGGCCGTGCCGGGCCAGCTGGGCTTGCGCCTGGCGGGCTTCTTCGCGCGCGGCGCTGCGCTGGAACCGGCCCGCCTCGCTGGCCGCCGCCCGGATGACGCGCTGCTGCGCCGGGCTCAGGCCCGTCCATGCGGCGGGATTCGCCACCAGCACGAGCGGACTGTAGGAATGCCCGGTGAGGCTCAGCGACGATTGGACTTCGTGCAGGCGGCCGGCCAGGATCTGGGATATGAAATTGTCTTGCGCGTCGACGCGACGCGTCTTCAATGCTTCGTATAAGGCGCCGAAGGGCAAAGGAATCGGATCCGCGCCCATGGCGCGCGCACCCTCGACGAAGACCGGTTCGCCGATCACGCGCAGCTTCAGGCCGCGCAGATCGGCTGCGCCCTTGACCGGGGCACCCGAGGTGGTGATCTGGCGGAAACCGTTCTCCCACCAGGCCAGCCCGACCAGGCCGCCCTTCCCGTTCTCCAGTCGCGCCAGGAGTGCGTCGCCGAAAGGCCCGTCGAGCAGCGCATCGGCATGCGCCTCGTCGCGCACCAGGAAGGGCAGATCCAGCAGAACGAAGTCCGGCGCCGCGGCGGCCAGGCCGGTGCCGGCCACCAGCATCAGGGCCGGCGCGCCCCGGGCGCCCGAATGCAGCGCTGCGAGCTGCTGCGCCGGCGTGCCGGGCAAGGCGTCGGTACGCACCCGCACCCGCATCCTGCCTTCGCTGCCGCTCTCGACCAGCTGCGCAAACCTGCGCATTCCCTGGCGCACCGGATGGTCGTCCGTCAGGTAAGCGCGGTAATCCGCGATGTCGAGCTCGCGCACGGCCGGCTGCTGCGCGGCTGCCAGAGCGGGCGCCAGCAAGCAGGCGCCGAGCAGTGGGAGAACGCGCCGGGCCAGGCCGGACACGCGGGCGAAGAGTGCGTCTTGCATTGTTCTACTCACTACACTATTTCCTGAGACTATCATCTAACCCATCCCGCATACAATGACAAACAAGAAAGCCCGGCCCTGCACTGCATTCCCGGCCTAGCCGATCGCCAGCGCGGCAACCAGGGACGCGACGTCGGGCTCGGCTTCCAACGCCATGAAGCGCGCCACCAGGCGCCCGGCCTGGGCGCGTGGCATGCGCGCCGCGTCGGTACAGGCGAAGGCCTTGGCCCGGTATTCCTCCGGGCTCATCGGGTTCTTCGGGTCGCCCTTGGCGAAGCGGACCAGTTTCTCGTGGGTCTTGCCGGCGCGGGTGCGCAGCTCCAGCCGCACGAAGCCGGGGCCGCCGTCCGGACGCACCAGGCCCTTGTCTTCCACCGTCGTCATGCGCGCCGCCAGGGCGCGCAGGTCGGCGCGTTTCAGCGCCGCTTCCGAGAAGTGGCGCAAGCCGACCTCGCGGTCCTGGATTGCGGCCGCCACCATCCAGGGATTGCTGAACTGGGCCTCGACGATGCTGCGGGGGTTGCGCTTCTTCTCGATCGGGGCGCCCAGCAGCATCATTTCGGCCGGCGGGCTATAGATGGTGACCGAGGCGACATCGTCCGGGCGGATGTCGTGTGCCTTGACCAGCTCCAGCGCGCCGTCGATCGCCACGTGCCCGCCGCGGCAGGACGGATAGGGCTTGGGTGCGATGTCCACGCCCAGGAACCGGGTGCCGAGGCCGCCCAGCAGGGCCTCCTGGTCGAACTTGCCGCCGTGGTACTGGCGGAACAGGCCCTTGACGCCCCCCAGCACGCGGTCCGAGCCGAGCACGCCATGCCGGGCCAGGCGCGCCGACAGGATGCCGCCATAGGCGGCGAAGCCGGAGCCGAGGCGCTTGGCATGGGTGCCATCGACGCTGGCCTGGGCATTGCCGGAGAGCTGGTGGTAGGCCAGGCCGACCGCGGAGACCGCCTGTTCGCGCGTCAATCCCATCAGGCGCGCCGCCACCATCGAGGACGCCAGGAAGCCGTACATCGGGGTCGGGTCCCAGCCCACGATGAAGGGCGAGATGCCGGGCGAGCCGGCGCGCGACAGCCGGCAGGCGGCGTCGGTGCCGGCGGCGACCGCGGCGATCAGCTCCTTGCCGTCCACCTTGCGGCCGCCGGCCGCGGCCTGCTCGGCCAGCGCCAGCGCCACCGGCACGATGGTGCAGGAAGCGTGCAGCAGCGAGGGCTCGTAGGTGTCGTCGAACTCGAGGGCGGCGGCCATCGCCGCGTTCAGGCGCGCCGCCTTTTCGGCCGGCAGGCGGGTGCGGGTGCCGAGGACCAGGCTTTCGCCCTTGCCGCCGGTCTCGCGGCTCCAGGCATGCAGCTGGCGGATGCCGTCGGCGTCGAGCGCCGGCAGCGCCACCGCCACCGTGTCCAGGATCTGGATCCGGGTGGCGGCCACCACCTCCGGCGGCAGCGCCTCGTAGCGGGTATTCAGGCAGTGGTCGACCAGGGCATAGACCGCGTCCGGTGCAGCGGCTGCGGGGCCCGGCTCGAGGAAGGCCCAGGCCGGCGTCGTGGCCCAGCTTGATGCCAGCAAGGCCGACAACCCGACAAATTTCCTGCGGCTCGTTTCCATCATCGTCTCCTTGTTATGGTTTGTGGAAGCGGCGCTTCAGTCCCTGGCCTTGCGGTCGCGCAGCAGCATCCAGACCAGCCCGGCCCAGGAAGTCGCGAAGGCCACCAGGTCGTAGTTGCGGATCGGGCGGAAGGTGGTATAGAACAGGCCGGTCGAGCCGATATAGGCGGCCGCCGTCAGGAACAGGCAGGCGACGACGGCGATCCATTTGGTGTTGTTCATCAGTGCACCTCGCTGGCGATGGAATTGGAACGGGACTGGAGGGGTTCGGCGATGCGTCCGCCGGCGATCGGGCGGTAGGCGCGGGCGCCGTCCCACAGCCACAGCGGCTCGAGCTTCGGTCGCAGCACCGCCGCCATCCAGCCGCTGTAGGCCAGCAGCAGCACGCCGTTCAGGAACAGTTCCTGCGGGCCGGTGAAGAGCTGGCGCGGGGTGGCCACGATGAAGGTGTTGAGCCAGAAGATGTTCACGGTCGCCGGGAATTCCAGGATCAGGCCGAGCAGCGTGAAGCGGTTGCTCAGGATCAGGGCGCCGGTGATGATCTCCAGGTACTTGATCATCTGGTAGAGATAGATGTTGGCATTGGCCTGCACCCATTCGCCACCGACGCCGGGAATCTCGGGGACGTAGCCGGTGGCGGCGTAGCGGATACCGGAAAACAGCAGGTGGGCGCCGAAATACAGGCGCAGCCAGTGGATGATGTAATACCAGGGCGATTGCTTGGACATGTGCGTTTCTCTTTTCAGGTCGATGGGCCGGGCCGGTAGCCCGGTGCTGCACTTGCAAACATCTGCTTCAGAAACGCCAGGTCAGGCCGGCCGTCACGGCGTCGACCGACTCTCCTGCCCTCGGGCGCGGGCTCTGGAACACCGGGTAGCGCGCCGCGCCCTCTTGCGACAGGTGGGTGACGGCCGCCATCAGCATCAGGCGGCGGCTGACGTCGTAGGTGTAGGCGACGCCGTAGTTCTTCGCATCGCTGTTGGCCGCGCCGCTGGAGTACAGGCCATAGGTCATGCGCACGGTGCCGCGCGCCGACACCGGGATCGCCACCCCGAACAGCCTGGCGGTCTCGCTGTTGTCGTTGAGGATGCCGCCGCCGGCGCGCCGGGTCGGGTCGGTCGACTCGCGCCGGATATAGCTGAAATACGGATGGACCGGCCCGGCCTGGTACTTGGCGCCGAAGGCGATCTCGGAGTTCGACTCGGTCGCCGGCAGCGCGCCGGCGCCGGAAATGGCGCCCGCCTTCACGTACAGCAGTCCCACCTGGAGGGGACCGGCGACGTAGTCGATCCCTGCTTCCAGCAGTTTCGCCTGGGTGGCCACGCCTTCGTTCGGGCTGTACGAGAGCCGGCCCTGCACGCCACGGATGCGCGGCGAGGTATAGCCGATGGTGTTCTCGGTGCGCCCGGTCGGGTTGATCAGGAATCCGGTCGGCGCACCGGTGCCGGAGGCCACGCCGGGCGCCGGCGAGCCGAGGGTGGTCACCACGCCCCAGGCATCCATCGCCGGCAGCAGCATCGGGTCATAGGTCGGGAAGAAATCGTAGGTCGGGCCCTGCTGGCGGCCCAGGCGCAGCGAGCCGAACGCGCGGTGTTCCAGCTCGACGTAGGCCTGGCGGCTGAACACGCGGCTGGGGTTGCCGTTGGTGGAACTCGAGGTGCCGGTATCCAGGTTGACGCCGGCCTCGAGGCGGGCGTTGACGTTCCAGCCATCGCCCAGGCTTTCGCTGGCCAGGAAGCCGAGGCGCGAGCCCGATCCGCCGGCGTGCATCGCGGTCTTCGACTCGCCCGAGGTACGGTAGCGGGCCAGCGCGATGTCGGCCACGCCGTAGATCTTCAGGCTGCTGCCTGGCGCCGGCGGCGCGGCGGGGGCTCCCTGGGCGAATGTCGCGGCGCTCGCGCACAGGGCGGTCATGCCGGCTACTAACTTCTTCATGCTGTCTCCAATCTGGTGGTGGGCAGGACCTTGCGGTGGTCCTGCTGCTGCGCGGCCCCTCTGGCGTGGGCTCGATGCGCAACGGTGCTGATCAATCGAACAAGTCCGCGTACGGGGCGCGGATATCAAGGCTTGGGTTCCTTCTCTTTATACCATCCAGAGTCTTGGCTCTGGAAGTTCCGTTCTAGAATTCTCTATCCGGACGGAAGCCTGTGCAACGCGAAAGCCTGCATCACTGCTATACGCTTTTTGCATTGGTCGCGCGGACGCCGGGCGCCTTGAGCATGTCGAGCGCCACGTCCACGATCATGTCTTCTTGGCCGCCGACCATGCGGCGCTTGCCCAGCTCCACCAGGATGTCGAAGGCCGGGATGCCGTATTTCGCCGATGCCGCCTCGGCGTGGCGCAGGAAGCTCGAATACACGCCGGCGTAACCCAGGGCCAGGGTCTCGCGGTCGACCCGCACCGGGCGCTCCTGCAGCGGGCGCACGATATCCTCGGCCGCGTCGATCAGCAGCTTGACGTCGCAGCCGTGCGCCAGGCCCATGCGGTCGGCGGCGGCGATGAACACTTCGAGCGGCGCGTTGCCCGCGCCGGCGCCCATGCCGGTCAGGCTGGCGTCGATCCGGTCGCAGCCGTGTTCCAGCGCGACCAATGAATTGGCCACGCCCAGGCCCAGGTTGTGGTGGGCATGCATGCCGGTTTGAGTCTCGGGCTTGAGCACGTCCTTGAAGGCCTTGAAGCGCGCGGCGATGTCGTACATGTTCATGGCGCCGCCTGAATCGACCACGTACACGCACTCGGCGCCGTAGCTTTCCATCAGCTTGGCCTGCTGGGCCAGGCCTTCCGGCGTGTTCATGTGGCTCATCATCAGGAAGCCCACCGTGTCCATGCCCAGCTCGCGGGCATACTCGATGTGCTGGCGCGACACGTCCGCTTCGGTGCAATGGGTGGCCACGCGCACGATGCGTGCGCCGGCATCAAAGGCGTTCTTCAGGTCGTGGATGGTGCCGATGCCCGGCAGCAGCAGGGTCGCCACCTTCGCGTGGTTGACGGCGCCGGCCACCGCCTCGATCCATTCGAGGTCGCTGTGCGCGCCGAAGCCGTAGTTGAAGCTGGAGCCGCGCAGGCCGTCGCCGTGCGCCACCTCGATCGAATCGACCCTGGCAGCATCGAGGGCGCGCGCGATGCGCACCACGTCCTCGAGCGAATACTGGTGGCGCACCGCGTGCATGCCGTCACGCAGGGTAACGTCCGAAACATAGATCTTCTTGTCGTGATTGAACATGTGCTCTCCGTGCGCGCTTATGCCGCCAGCGTGGCCGACGTGCCGGCGGCGATGCGCTCGGCCGTCGCCATCGCGGCGCTGGTCATGATGTCGAGGTTGCCGGCATAGGCCGGCAGGTAGTGGGCGGCGCCTTCGACCTCGAGGAAGATCGATACCTTCAGGCCGGCCTGGCGGCCGATGCCTGGTACGTTCGGCGCATTGTCCGGGCCGAGGCGCTCGAACTGCACTTCCTGCTTGAGGCGGTAGCCCGGCACATAGGAAGCGACGTCGGCCGCCATCGCGCGCACCGAGGCGCGGATCGCGTCCTGGTCGGCATCGAGCGCCGCCAGGCAGTACACGGTGTCGCGCATGATCAGCGGCGGCTCGGCCGGGTTCATGATGATGATCGCCTTGCCCTGGCGCGCGCCGCCGACCTCGACGATCGCGCGCGAGGTGGTTTCGGTGAATTCGTCGATGTTGGCGCGCGTGCCCGGTCCCGCCGACTTGCTGGCGATCGAGGCGACGATCTCGGCGTAGTACACCGGGGCCACCCGCGACACCGCCGCCACCATCGGGATCGTGGCCTGGCCGCCGCAGGTGACCATGTTGACGTTCGGCGCATCGACGTGATCGGCGCCGTTCACCACCGGGATGCAATAGGGGCCGATCGCCGCCGGGGTCAGGTCGACCATGCGCAGCGAAGGACGCAGGCCGCGCAGGAAGGCATCGTTCCTCACGTGGGCCGAGGCCGAGGTGGCGTCGAACACGATGTCGATCTCGCCGAACACCGGCAGCCGCGCCAGGCCTTCCACGCCCTCGTGGGTCACGGCCACGCCCATGCGGGCGGCGCGCGCCAGGCCGTCCGAGGCCGGATCGATGCCGACCATGGCGCCCATCTCGATGTGTTTCCCGTGACGCAGGATCTTGATCATCAGGTCGGTGCCGATGTTGCCGGGGCCGATGATGGCGACCCGTTTCTTCTGTTGTGTCATGCTCGCTTCCTTTGTCAATGTCCGAAAACCGCGCGCACCTCGCCCAGGCCGCCGATGTGGGCGACGAAGTGGTCGCCCGGCGCCACCGCCGCCATCGGGCCCAGCGCCCCGGTCAGCAGCACCTCGCCGGCACGCAGCGGGGTACCGACGCGCACCATCATGTCGGCCAGCCAGACCGCCGCGTTGAGCGGGTTGGCCAGGCAGGCAGCGCCACTGCCGCTCGACACGGATTCGCCGCGCCGTTCCATCGTCATCGCGCAGTTCACCAGGTCGAGCTGGCCCAGTTTCACCGGGCGCGAGCCGAGCACGAACAGGCTGGACGAGGCGTTGTCGGCCACCGTGTCGAGCAGCTTGATGTTCCAGTTCTCGATGCGGCTGCCCACCACCTCGATTGCCGGCAAGGCGTAGGCGGTGGCGGAGACCAGGTCGGCGAAGGTATGCCGTTCGAACGTGAGGTCGCGCTCCAGCACCAGGGCGATCTCGGCTTCGACCTTCGGCTGCAGGGTGCGCGAAAGCGGAATCTCCTCGCCGTCGCCGAAGGCCATGTCGGCGAACAGCACACCGAAGTCGGGCGAGTCGACGCCGAGCTGCTTCTGAACGGCGGCCGAAGTCAGGCCGATCTTGCGGCCGACCACGCGCGCGCCGGACGCGATGCGGCGCTGCGCGTTGTACTGCTGGATGGCGTAGGCGCAGGCCACCGGGTCGACCTCGCCGGCGGCCTCCAGGATGCGCTCGCGCAGCGGTGCGCAGGGAATGCTTTGTTCTTCCGCCGCCCGGAGCAGGGCCGCGATCTCGCTGATCTGTTGCTGGTTCATGGTGTGCTCTCTTGAGGTAGATGGGCTGGCGTCAGCCGAGCCCGAATTCAGCGCGGATCGCCGCGTCGTGCTCGCCGAGGACCGGCGCCGGCCGCGTGGTCGGCCCGCGGGCGCCGTCGATGGTCACCGGGCGGTGGATGGCCACCATGGGGCCGTGCTCCGGGTGGGCGCTCTCATAGAAGGTGCCGGCCTGGCGCACCTGCGGGTCATCCATCACTTCCGGGATCGTGTTCACGGGCGAGAACGGGACGTCGCTGGCGCCCAGCCGCTCGCACCATTGTTCGCGCGTACGGGTGCGGAAAGTCCGGCTCACCTCCGCGTTCAGCGCGCCGTAGTTGCGGGTGCGCAGCTCCGGAGCGAGGAAGCGGCTGTCCTCCAGCAGGTCGGGGCGCTCGATGACGGCAACGAAGGCCTGCCAGAATTTCTCCACCGAGGACAGGTGCACCGCTACCAGGCGCCCATCGGCGCAGGGGAAGGCGTGCGATTGCGAAATCGCGACCCGGGTCTGCGGTCCGGGCACCGTGCCCAGGCGCGTGTACTGGGCGAAGCCTTCCGGCGAAAAGGCGATCGAGGCCTCCAGCATGTTGACTTCGACCCGCGCCCCCTGCCCGCTGCGCTGGCGCGCAATGAGCGCGCCGAGGATGCCGTAGCTGGCGTACATGCCGGTGACGTTGTCGGAGATGGTCGGGCCGCTCATGGCCGGCTGCTCCGGATCGAGCATCTGGCTCGCCAGGCCGGACAGTCCGAGCGCCACCGCGTCGTAGCAGGGCCGGTCGCGGTAGGGCCCATCGGTGCCGAAGCCCGTGATCGAGCACCAGACCAGGCCCGGGTTGATCTCCGCCAGCGCGGCCTCGGTCAGGCCGAGGCGCGCCATGACGCCCGGGCGGTAGTTCTCGAGCAGGACGTCGGCGCGCGCCAGCAGCATCAGGAGGTCGGCCTTGCCCGCCTCGGTCTGCAGGTCGAGCTGGATGCTCTCCTTGTTGCGGTTGTACGAGGCAAAGTGCGGGCTGTACAGCTTGCCCGCATGGCGGCGAAACGGGTCGCCGCCGTTCGGGTGCTCGACCTTGATGACGCGCGCGCCGAGGTCGGCCAGCATCATGCCGGCCAGGGGCGCGGTCAGGACCGTGCCCAGTTCGATGACCAGGATGCCATCCAAAGCGTGGTTCATAGTGGCTCCCGGTGTCAGGCGTAATGTTTCAGGATCTGGCGCGCGAGCGTGGTGCGCAGCACCTCGGTCGGGCCCTCGGTGATGCGGTAGCTGCGCAGGTCGCGCCAGAAGCGCTCGATCGGCGTGTCTTCGGTCAGCCCCATGCCGCCGTGCAGCTGCATGCAGTCGTCGATGATGCGCCAGGCCGCCTCCACGCCGAAAGTCTTGATCATGAAGGTTTCCATGCGCGCTTCCAGGCCGGCATCGGTCTTGCGCGCCGCGTCGTACACCAGCAGGCGGGTGCAATACAGCTCGGTGAAGCCGTCGGCGATCATCCACTGCACGCCCTGGCGCTCGGCCAGTACCGCACCGAAGGTCTTGCGCTGGTGCGCATATTCCGCCGTCAGCGCCAGGCAGCGCTCGGCCGCGCCGCAGGCGTGCGCGCCCTGGCGCACCCGGCCGTAATTGATGTAGCCCTGGGCCAGCGCGAAGCCGCGTCCCTCCTCGCCCACCAGGTTCTCGAACGGAATCAGGGCATCCTCGAAGCTGATCTCGCTCGGGGCGTCGCCCATCATGGTCTTTTCCGAACTGGCCAGCTTCACGCCCGGCGTGTCGAGGTCGACGATGAAGCAGGAGATGCCGCCGCGCGCGCCCTTCTCCGGGTCGGTGACCGCCATCACGATGGCGAAGTCGGCCACCGCGGCGCGCGTGATATAGCGCTTGACGCCGTTCAGGCGCCAGCCGTTGTCGACACGCACGGCGCGGGTGCGCATCATCGACGGGTCGGAACCGGCATCGGGTTCGGTCTGGGCGAAGCAGGAGCGCTTGCTGCCGTCCAGCACCGGGTGGAGGTAGCGCGCGCGCTGGGCTTCGTCCAGGCCGAGCAGGATCGGGCCGACCATCGGGCCGAAGATGCCGTGGTCGCGCACCCAGGAAGCGGCGGTGCTGCGCCCGACCTCTTCCCAGAACACGGCCAGCGCCAGCAGCGGCAAGCCTTGGCCGCCGAATTCCTCGGGCACGTCCATCAGCCAGAAGCCGGCCTGTCGTGCGCGCTGGCGCAGGGCGTCCGCCTGTTCCGGCGGCAGCATGCCGTTGGCGCCGACGGCGTGTTCGAGGGGGATCAGTTCGCGGTCGACAAAGCGCCGGATCGAGTCGCGGAACTGCAGCAGTTCCTCGGGAAGCGAGTCATAAGGGGTCAAATCGAGCATAGTGGGAATCTGGGCGGGATGATTGAGGAGGAGCGGCAGGATGCCTCAGACGGCGTCCTGGCCCGGCTGGCTGGGCAGCGCTTCGGCGTCGTGCAGCGAACGCCATTCCTTGGTCGGCTGCCCTGCTTCGACCAGCTCGAGCTCGCGGAAGAACAGCTTGCGCAGGGTGACGATGCCGAGGTCCGAGCGGCCCAGGATCTCGTCCTCGCGCGCCGTGATGCGCGCCTGGCCGCGGATCGACAGGTAATCCTGGGCCGCGGTCAGGCCGACGAAGATGTCATCCGGGTTGTTCCACTCGCGCGAGGAGAACAGCTCGTCATGGTGCTCGGCCGGATCGTACTTGCCGTACTTGGCGAAGTAATCCGTGAAGCGCTGGCGCGCTTCCTCGCTGGCGCCCGGGGCCTGGCCGTAGATCATGAAGCGCGTGGTGTTCATCTCGTCGTTCGGGATCATCCACACGAACACGTCGATCCACGGGTCGTCCGGGGTCAGGCCGGGCACCGTGACGTGGTTATTGTTCGGGAAGGTCCAGTCGCTCACGCGCACATTGGTCTCGGAGCGCCTGGCGGTCTGGCGGATTCCCGCCGTGGTCTCTTCATAGGACAGTTCGGGAATCGCGCCGGTCACCGCCTTGCCGAACGGGCCGACGGTGAGCGCCATGTGCACGAAGCTCACGTGGACCGCATCGAGCGAGTTCTCAACCTGTTGGAACCAGTTGTTGTCCCAGCGTTCGCGGCCATTGGCGACCAGGGTGCCTTCGCGCTCCAGGCGCAGCTTGCGCGGCAGGTCGAATGCCGGCGCCTCGCCCTCGCCCATGTAGGCGAACACCAGTCCCATGTACTCGCGCACCGGATAGGCCGGGATCTGCGTGCGCGGCATGCCGGTATTGGCTTCGGCCGGGCGCTTGACGCAGGCGCCCTTGCCGTCGAACTGCCAGCCGTGATAGATGCAGCGGATCTCTTCGCCCACCACCCAGCCGGTATGCAGCAGCGTGCGGCGGTGCGCGCAGCGTCCGCCCACCAGGTGCAGGGCCCCGCTCTCGCCGCGGTACAGGGTCAGTTCCTCGCCCATGATCACGAGCGGGATGGCGGCGCCGGCCGCTACGTCCTCGGCCAGCGCGACCGGCTGCCAGAACTTGCGCAGCAGGCGGCCCATCGGCTTGCAGCGGCTGCACTCGGTGAGTTGCTTGAATTGTCGGGCGCGCTCTTCGCGCCGCTGGTCCTGGATGGTGTCCATGTGGGTCTCCATGATGTTGTCAGTGTCGTTCGATCGGCTCGCCGAGCAACTCGGTGAGGAGCTCCTGCTCCTCGCCGTAGCGCGTCACGCGGGTGGCGCGCGCGTAATCCCTGATGTCGCGCGGGTCGTGCTTGCCGGGGGTCCAGGTCGGGTACTTGTGGCGCAGGCCGGCATCGACCGCCATGTCGGATCCGGTCATGCAGGACGATTCGTCCGAGGCCAGGAACACGGTGGCCCAGGCCAGGTCGGCCGCGCGCGGGAAGCGCCGCAGCGGCAGCTGGTCCAGGTATTCCTGGCGCGAATAGAAGCCGCGCCGCGCGGGCTGCACCCAGTCGGGGTCGAACATCTCGTCGCGCATGGTGGACCACAGCTGGTGTTCCATCGAACAGGGCGTGACGGTGTTCACCCGGATGCCGTGGTGGGCCAGGTCCATGGCCGCCGAGCGGGCGAAGTTCAGCAGCGCCGCCTTGGCCGCGCAGTAGGAAGCGCCGTCCGCCTCGCCGAAGTGGGCGGCGGTCGACATCACGTGGATGATGCTGCCCTCGGCGCCGCAGGCGAGCATGGCGCGGGCGCCGTGGCGGGTGGCGTGCAGGCCGGCGGTGGCGAAGCTGGCGACCGAATCGTTCCAGTCGTCGAGCTGCATGTTCAGTACGTCGTCCCAGTGGACGCGGCCCGCCATGTTCACCACGATGTCGAGGCGGCCGTAGCGTTCGACGGTGGCGGCGACGGCGCGCGCCACGTCGGCGTCGTCGCGGGCGTCGCAGGTCATGCCGATGGCTTCCCAGCCGCGTCCGCGGATGAAATCGGCCGCGGCGGCCGCCGCCTCTTCCCTGATGTCGGTGACGCACACGCTGGCCCCTTCGCGGGCCAGGAAGTGGGCGATGGTGCCGCCGATGTTCGGGCCAGCGCCGAACACGATGGCGACTTTGTTCTTCAATCTGTCCATGTTTTTACTTGTCTCCAGGTTGCGAGACCGGCGTGTCCCGGCGGTCAACGTAGAGCATTGTTAGCCCTGCGCCGTGGCGATACAAGGCGAATACCTTCAAGGCTACTATGCGCAAAACGCATGGGTCGATGGGAAGGCGCCGGCGCTGCCGGGGTGAAAGGTCGCCGAAATTTCTTGAATTTTGGTTCTAGAACGATATAATCATTCGCATGCTCCCCGCCCTGCCGTGGGCGCCGGCCACATCATCCACAACGAGACAGCGAGACATTCATGCACACCCCCACTTCAGCAAGGCAGATCGATGGCGCCCGCTTCCGCGCGGTGCTCGGCAGCTATCCGACCGGCGTCGCCATCGTCACCTGCATCGACGAACATGGCCTGCCGGCCGGCATGGTGATCGGCACCTTCACCTCGGTGTCGCTCGACCCGCCGCTGATCGGCTACCTGCCGATGAAGACCTCGCGCACTTTCGCGCGCATGGGCGGCTCGCCCAGCTTCTGCGTGAACATCCTGGCCGCCGACCAGGAATCGGTCTGCCAGCACTTCGCGTCTGCGGCCGAGGACAAGTTCGCCGGCCTGGCCTGGCACCCCAGCCCAGCCGGCAATCCCGTGCTGGACGGCGTGGTGGCCTGGATCGACTGCGACTACGCGAGCGTGACCGAGGTCGGCGACCATTACATCGTGCTGGGCGGCGTTCTGGACATGGCGCTGGAGCGGGACACGTCGCCGCTGCTGTTCTTCCAGCGCGGCTACGGACGCTTCACGCCGGGCCCATTGGTGGCCGCGGCCGAGCGCGAAACCATCGAGGCGGTGCAGCTGGCCGAGATCGGCCGCGACGAGATGGAGGCCGTGGCGGTCGAGCTGGAAGCGGAATGCAGCCTGGTGGCCGCGGTCGGCGGGGACGTGGTCTACGTGGCGACCGAGAACCGCTCGCCGGACTTCCGCCTGCGCAGCCGGCTCGGCTTGCGGGTGCCGTGCGCCCCGCCGCTCGGCCCCCTGTTCGTCGGCGGCCCGGGTGCGCCCGGCGATGCCGAGTGGATCGGGCGCCTGGGCCGCGCCGACCAGGACACCATCGATGCGTCGCTGGCGCAGCTCGAGCGGGTGCGCACGCGCGGCTGGTCGATCGCGCTGCAGGGACCGGACGAAGGAGAGAACCTGGAAGAGATGGTGGCGCTGTATTCGGACCGGCATCGCACGCCGGGACAGGAGCGGCGCCTGCTCGAGGCGGCCAAGGAGCGCGCCGGCCTGCACGAGCCGGCCGACCTGCCGGACGACGGGCGCTATGACCTGCGCCACCTGTCGGTGCCGGTACGCGACGGCGCCGGGCGGGTCGTGCTGGTGCTGCGCCTCAGCGCCCTGCCGCCCGGCGCCAGCCTGCTCCAGGTGCGGCAATGGCTGGCGCGCCTGCAGCAGTCGGCGGCGCGCCTGGAGCACACCATCACGGCGCGCCGCGCCCGCTCCCCGGCGCCGCGGCTGCGCGCCTGAGCCGGCGCATCACGCCGCGGGCGTGCGCTGTACACTATGAGCTTGACGTAATACCAACCAGGATGGCCGAGCCAGTATGGAGATTTCCCAGATCCGCCACTTCGTGCGCATCGCCGAGACCGGCAGCTATATCAAGGCGGCCGACCTGCTCGATATCGGCCAGTCGACGCTGAGCCGCCAGGTGCGCGCCCTCGAGGTCGAGCTGCGCGCCAGCCTGTTCTACCGCCATGGACGGGGCGTGCTGCTGACCGAGGCCGGCAAGAAGTTCCTCGAGTATGCGCGCGGGGTGCTGCACCTGATGGACGCGGCCGCGCTTGCGGTACGCGACTCGGAGTCGGCCTTTTCGGGCCAGCTGGTGATCGGCATGACGCCGAGCATCGGGCGCGCCTGCATCCCGTCGGTGCTGCCGACACTGGTGTCGCTGTACCCGCGCGCGGCGATCAGCGTCGTCGAGGGCTTGTCCGGCGCCTTGTACGACGCGGTGCTCCTGGGCCAGCTCGACTTCGCCCTGCTCTACAACCCGGCGGCTTCGCCGAATATCAAGATCACGCCGATCGTGTCGGAACCGCTGTACCTGATCGGCGCCGTACCGGTCGGCGAGGACCCGGAAAGCGTCAGCCTGGCGGCCGTGGCCGAACTGCCGCTGATCCTCCCGCATGGGAACCACTCGATCCGGGTTGCCGTCGAATCCGCCGCCGCGCGCCTGGGCCTCGGGGTGAACCTCAGGCTGCAGGTCGATTCGACCTACTCCACCATGGAACTGGTGGCCCAGGGCATGGGCCACTCGATCATGCCGCGCCTGGTGGGCCGCGGCGCCGGCCTGCCCGCGCTGTCCTGGCAGAAGATCGAGCAACCGGCACTGGAAACCACCTTGTGCATGGTGCTGCCGGCCCAGCAGCCCAGCAATCCCCTGGTCGCTGCCGCCGCCGAGGAAGTGCGCGCCCGCCTGACGCAACTGCTGGGCTAGCCCCCAGCGCCGTCCAGGAACAGGGCCGCGACGGTCTGGCGCAGCCAGCGGTTCGACACATCGGCATGATAGCGCTCGTGCCAGTGCTGTTTGACCTGGAAGCGGGGCAGTTCGACCGGCACGGGCAGCGCGCGCACCGCTTCGCTCGCCGCCACCTCGGCGGCATAGCGAAAGGGGACGATCGCCAGCAGCTCGGTCTGCGCCACGATGCGCGCCACGCCCAGGAAACTGGGCAGCCTGAGCGCGAACTTGCGCTCGATCCCCTCCACCGCCAGAACCTTGTCGACGATGGCATGCCCCGTCCCTGAGGTCAGCACCCGGATGTGCGATTCCTTGCGCAAGGCCTCCAGGCCGAGCGTCTCCCCCACCCGCGGGTGGCCGGCCGCAGCCAGGCACACGAAGTGCTGGTCGAACAGAACCTGCTGGTAGAAGCCCGCCTCCAGATGCGGCATGAAGCCGACCGCCAGGTCGACGCTGCCGTCGGCCAGCTCGGCCGGGCTGTCCGGCGAGATCTTCGAGATCGCCACGCGGATGCCGGGGCCGACCTCGCGCAGGTGGTTCAGCAGCCGGGGCAACAGCACGATCTCGCTGATGTCGGTCATGCAGATCTTGAATTCGCGTTCGCTGGCGGACGGGTCGAACGCCGGCTGGTCGGCCAGCGCGTGCTGCAGCGCCTGCAGCGAGAGGCGCACGTCGGCGATCGCGTTCTGCGCGCGCGGGGTCGGCAGCATGCCCTTGGCCGTCCGGCTGAACAGGCGGTCGTTGAAGTGTTCGCGCAAGCGGGCCAGCCCGACGCTCACGGTCGATTGGGGCAGGCCGAGGTTGGCGGCCGCCCGGGTCACGTTGCCGGTCTTGTAGATCTCGTCGAAGATCGACAGCAGTTCCAGGTCGAAGCCCATCCCACCTCCTTTATTGAGAATCCTGATCATCATAATCAAGCTTCATCGGTTTTCCAAATAAAGATCACAGGGCACACTGGCGTCATCCATTAGAAAACAGGAGACCGCCATGCATCAACCCGCCTCCACGCCTTCCGTCATCATCGCCGGCGCCGGCATCGGCGGCATCGCCGCGGCGCTGTCGCTGTCGCAGCTCGGCCTGCAGGTGACCGTGCTCGAGCAGGCCCCCGAGCTGGGCGAAATCGGCGCCGGACTGCAGCTCGGCCCGAACGCCTTTGCCGCGCTCGACGCCCTCGGCGCCGGCGAGCGGGTACGCGAACACGCGGTGTTCACCGAGCGCCTGGTCATGATGGACGCGGTCGATTGCGGCACCGTCGCCAGCTTCGACGTGGGCGAGGCCTTCCGCGCGCGCTTCGGCAACCCGTATGCGGTGATCCACCGCGCCGACATCCACACCGCCATCCTGGAACAGGTGCGCGGCATTCCGAACATCGAGTTGGTGACCTCCTGCCGGATCGAGACGATCGAGCAGGACGCAGACGGGGTGACCGTCACCGCCGCCGACGGCCGCCGCTTCCAGGCCGGCTACCTGGTCGGCTGCGACGGCGTGAAGTCGGTGGCGCGCGAGGCGGTGGTCGGCGACGGCGTGCGTGTCTCCGGCCATGTGGTCTACCGCGCCGTGGTGCCGGTGGCCGACATGCCCGAGGAGCTGCGCATGAACGCCCCGGTGGTCTGGGCCGGACCGAACTGCCACCTGGTGCACTACCCGCTGCGCGGCGGCCAGCAGTACAACCTGGTCGTCACCTTCCACAGCCGGGAACAGGAAAGCTGGGGCGTGACCGAAGGCAGCGAGGAGGAAGTGCTGTCCTATTTCACCGGCATCGCCGCGCTGCCGCGCCAGCTGCTACACCTGCCGTCGAGCTGGCGCCGCTGGAGCACGGCCGACCGCGATCCGGTCGACAACTGGACTCGCGGCCGCGTCACGCTGCTCGGCGACGCCGCCCACCCGATGATGCAGTACCTGGCCCAGGGCGCCTGCATGGCGCTCGAGGATGCCGTCACCCTCGGCGCGGCCGTGCGCCACTGCGGCTACGACATGGAAGCCGCGTTCGCGCTGTACCAGCGCTCGCGCATTACCCGGACCGCCCGCGTGGTGCTGTCGGTGCGCGAAATGGGCCGCCTGTACCACGCCGCCGGCGTCGAGCGCCTGGTGCGCAACGACATGTGGAAAGGCCGCAGCGCCGCCGGCTTCTACGAGGCCCTGGCCTGGCTGTACGACTGGCATGCCGCCGACTGCCTGGCCCTCGATACCGACGCCCACTGACACTCAGGAGACCCGAACATGAACAACGATCTGCAGCAAGCGCGCCGCGCCCTTTACCAGGACATGCAGGCCCTGCACCTGTCGCCGCTGTGGGAGTCGCTGCACACGCTGGTGCCGCGCCAGCCCACGCCCGGCTACGATGCCATGCTGTGGCGCTACCGGGATATCTTGCCGCACCTGAAGCGCGCCGGCGAAGTGATCTCGGCCGAGGAAGCCGTGCGCCGCGTGCTGATCCTGGAAAACCCGGCGCTCAAGGGCAGCGCTTCGATCACGCGTTCGCTGTACGCCGGACTGCAGCTGATCCTGCCGGGCGAAATCGCACCGGCCCACCGCCACACCCAGTCGGCGCTGCGCTTCATCGTCGAGGGCAAGGGCGCCTACACGGCGGTCGATGGCGAGCGCACCATGATGCATCCCGGCGACTTCATCCTCACGCCGGCCTGGGCCTGGCACGACCACGGCAACCCGGGCATCGACGGCGTCAGCGAGCCGGTGGTCTGGCTGGACGGGCTCGATATCCCGACGATCCGCTTCTTCAGCAGCGGCTTCGCGGAAAACGGCGACAGCGCCAGCCAGCCGATCGCGCGCCCCGAGGGCCGCAGTTTCGCGGCCTACGGCCATAACATGGTGCCGGTACGCCAACTGCACGCAGGCAGCAGCTCGCCGATCTTCAACTATCCCTATGAGCGCTCGCGCGAGGCGCTCGAGACCCTGCGCCGCCAGGAAGAGATCGACGCCTGGCTCGGCGTCAAGCTGCGCTACGTGAACCCGCTGACGGGCGGCGCGCCGATGCCGACCATCGGCGCCTGTATGCAGCTGGTGCCGGCGGGTTTCCGCGGCCTGCCCCACCGCAGCACCGACGGCAGCGTCTACAGCGTGGTCGAAGGCCATGGCGTGGCCATCATCGGCGGGCGCCGTTTCGAGTTCGCGCCGCGCGACACCTTCGTCGTTCCGTCCTGGTCCACCCTGGCCTTCGAGACCAGCGAAGACGCCGTGCTGTTCAGTTTTTCCGACCGCCCGGTACTGCAGGCGATCGGCCAGCTGCGCGAAGAATTCCTCCCTGAATGAACAAATTTTGCAGAAAGCGACCATGAACGACAACTTCATCATCCCGGCCCAGGCCATCGTCGGCCTTCCCGTCAACGGCAGCGATGCGCTGTTCCCGGTGCGCCGCATCTACTGCGTCGGCCGCAACTATGCCGCGCACGCGCGCGAAATGGGTTTCGATCCGGACCGTGAACCGCCCTTCTTCTTCTGCAAGCCCAACGACGCCGAATCGGTGGTGCCGGTGCCGGCAGGGACCAGCGTCGCCCTGCCCTATCCTCCGCGCACCGAGAACTACCATTACGAGATCGAACTGGTGGTCGCGATCGGCAAGGGCGGGCGCGACATCGCGGTCGAGGACGCCGCCGCCCACATCTTCGGCTATGCGGTCGGCCTGGACATGACCCGGCGCGACCTGCAGATGCGCATGCGCGAACAGGGCCGCCCTTGGGAGATCGGCAAGGCCTTCGATTATTCCGCGCCGATCGGGCCCATCACCCGGATCGCCGACAGCGGTCCGCTCGATGCCGGCGCGATTGCCCTGAGCGTCGACGGCAAGACCGTGCAGAGCAGCGACCTGTCGAAACTCATCTGGAGCGTGAGCGAAACCATCGCCCAGCTCTCGACCCTGTTCGAGCTGCGTCCGGGCGACCTGATCATGACCGGTACGCCGGAAGGCGTGGGCGCGGTGCTGCCCGGCCAGCGCATGGTCGGCACGGTAGCGGGCCTGACGCCGATCGACATCGACATCATCTGATCCCCACCATGAAGCTGCATACTTTTTTTCGTAGTTCCGCGTCCTACCGGGTGCGCATTGCCCTGAACCTGAAGGGCCTGCGGGCCGACCACGCCCATGTGCACCTGTCGAAGAACGGGGGCGAACAGTTCGGTCCGGCCTTCGATGCGCTTAATCCCCAGCACCTGCTCCCCGTGCTCGAGGACGACGGCCTGGTGCTGCCCCAGTCCCTGGCCATCATCGAATACCTCGACGAGACGCAGCCGGCCGTTCCGCTGCTGCCGGCCGATGCGCCCGGCCGCGCCCGCGTGCGGGCGCTCTCGCAAGCGATCGCCTGCGATCTCCACCCGCTGAACAACCTGCGCGTGCTGAAGTACCTGAGCGGGGAGCTGGGCCTCTCGGACGAGCAGAAGAACGCCTGGTATCGGCACTGGGTCGCCGTGGGCCTGGGCGCACTGGAACGGCAGCTGACGCACAGCCCGGACACGGGCCTGTTCTGCCATGGCGATACACCCACCATGGCCGACTGCTGCCTGGTGCCGCAGCTCTACAACGCACGCCGATTCGATTGCGACCTGTCGCCCTACCCGACCATCCTCGCCATCGGCGCGCGCTGCGAAGCGCTGGCGGAGTTTGCGAACGCGCAGCCGGAAGCACAGCCCGATGCGCACTGACCAGATGGCCAGCACCTCGCTGCTGGAACAATACGGACCGCGTGAATCAATGGAATACGACGTGGTCATCGTCGGCGGCGGCCCTGCCGGCCTGTCGGCCGCGATCCGCCTGAAGCAGCTGGCGGCCGAGCAAGGTCGGGAGGTGTCTGTCTGCGTGCTCGAAAAAGGCGGCGAGCTGGGCGCCCACATCCTGTCCGGCGCGGTCATGGACCCGATCGCCCTGAACGAGCTGATCCCGGACTGGAAGGAAAAAGGCGCGCCGCTGAATACCGCGGTCACCGAAGACCAGGTGCTGTTCCTCACCGAGACGAAGGCGATCCGCACGCCGAACTTCATGGTCCCGAAGATGCTGACCAACCACGGCAACTACGTGATCTCGCTGGCCAACGTCACGCGCTGGCTCGGCCAGCAGGCCGAAGCGCTGGGCGTCGAGATCTTCCCGGGCTTCCCGGCGGCCGAAGTGCTGTACAACGAGGACGGCTCGGTCAAGGGTGTCGCCACCGGCAACATGGGTGTCAAGCGCGACGGCGAGCCGGGTTCGGACTTCCAGCTCGGCATGGAGCTGCACGCCAAGTACACGCTGTTCGCGGAAGGCTCGCGCGGCCACCTCGGCAAGCAGCTGATGGCCAAGTACGACCTGAACAAGGGCAAGGACCCGCAGACCTACGGCATCGGCATCAAGGAACTGTGGGAAATCGATCCAGCCAAGCACAAGCCCGGCCTGGTGATCCACACCGCCGGCTGGCCGCTGGATAACAGCACCTATGGCGGCTCCTTCCTGTACCACCTGGAGAACAACCAGGTGGCGGTCGGCTTCGTGGTGGGCCTGGCTTACCAGAACCCCTACCTGTCGCCCTACGAGGAATTCCAGCGCTACAAGACGCACCCGGCGATCCGCCACTTCTTCGAAGGCGGCAAGCGCATCTCCTATGGTGCGCGCGCCATCACCGCAGGGGGTCTGCAATCCCTGCCGAAGACCGTGTTCCCGGGCGGCGCGCTGATCGGCTGCGATGCCGGCTTCCTGAACACCAGCCGCATCAAGGGCAGCCACGCCGCGATCAAGACCGGCATGCTGGCCGCGGAAAGCGCCTTCGCGGCGCTCGGCGAAGGCCGCCAGCACGACGAGCTGGCGTCCTACCCGGCCGCTTTCGAGAAGTCCTGGCTGCACGAAGAGCTGCACGTGGCGCGCAACTTCAAGCCCTGGATGTCGAAGGGCCTGTACCTCGGGACCATCATGACCGGCATCGACCAGATGGTCTTCCGCGGCAAGGCGCCGTGGACCCTGCGTCATAAGCACGCCGACCACGAGTGCCTCAAACCCGCCTCGCAGTTCCAGCCGATCGCCTACCCGAAGCCGGACGGCAAGCTGACCTTCGACCGCCTGTCCTCGGTGTTCATCTCGAACACCAACCACAGCGAAGACCAGCCGGTGCACCTGACCCTCAAGAACCCTGGCATCCCGGTGGACGTCAACCTGGCCAAGTACGCGGGTCCGGAGCAGCGCTACTGCCCGGCCGGCGTCTACGAGTTCGTGAAGCTAGATGATGGCAAGGACCGCCTGCAGATCAACGCGCAGAACTGCGTGCACTGCAAGACCTGCGACATCAAGGATCCGACCCAGAACATCGTGTGGGTGACGCCGGAAGGCGGCGGCGGCCCGAACTACCCGAACATGTAGGGACCCTCAACGTACGCTTTCTTATTCCAATACGTGAGCGATTTGCCAGGAGACGGCATGCGGGAGGATGCCTTGCATGGTGCTGCCGTCGTTGGCGGCATCGCTGCGGCATACGCCGGATAGCGCGCTTGCCTGCTGGAGCTCCTGGACAAGCGCGGTCACAGTGGCGACGGCTTGGTCGGAGCTTCCTTTCCCAGGCATCGTCGTCCAGGTCGCGCCGAGGCGTGGCGGGGACGGGACATGCAGTCCCAGCACCTCGCCGCGCCGCCTCGTGAAGCCGGCAAGATGGTCGACGTCGGAAGCCGAGCTACAGGTGACCAGGATCGCGCCTGGCTTGACGACCTGATCCAGCCGGCCAAACAATTTTTCCTTAACACCGATGTCTGTGGACACGGCCTCGATCACCAGATCACAGTCCTTGAGGTGGTGGAAGTTGATCGTGCCGGCCAGGAGCGCCATGCGCCTGTCGCCACAGGCCACGTCAGGTGCGCCGTGCCGCAAGACCGCGAGCCCCTCGTCGAGTGAGCTGCGTTCGACATCGAAGATCGTTACCGGAATGTCCGCCTCCAGCAACTGCATGGCGATGCCGACCCCGATCGTGCTTGCGCCGAGGATGCCGACCCGCTTGATCGCTGGCGGCGCGAGACCCACTTGAACTTCATGATTGACTATACTCATCCGCTTTCCTTCGATACTTGATTTCGTAGCTGAGCCTGCATCGTCGAAATCGCATCCGGCGAGCAGGCCCCAGGATGAGCAATCCGTCAGAACTGGTTCATGGTGTTGTGTTTGCCGGAAGCCTTCAAGGCTGCTTCGCCGCTGAAGTATTCCTTGTGGTCGTCACCCAGATCCGAACCCGACATGTTCTGGTGCTTGACGCAGGCGATGCCCTGGCGGATCTCCTTGCGCTGGACACCGGCCACATAGCCCAGCATGCCCTGCTCGCCGAAATAGTCCTTGGCCAGGTTGTCGGTCGACAGCGCGGCGGTGTGGTAGGTCGGCAGCGTGATCAGGTGGTGAAAGATGCCCGCTTCGCGCGCGGCGTCGGCCTGGAAGGTGCGGATCCGCTCGTCGGCCTCGCGTGCCAGTTCCGAATCATCGTACTCGGCACTCATCAGCTGGGAGCGCTCGTAGGCGGACATATCGGCGCCTTCGGCCTTCATGCTGTCGAAGACCTGTTGGCGGAAGTTCAGGGTCCAGTTGAACGAAGGGCTGTTGTTGTACACCAGCTTGGCGTCGGGGATGACCTTGCGGATTTCCTTCACCATGCCGCCAATCTGGGCGATATGCGGCTTCTCGGTTTCGATCCACAGCAGGTCGGCGCCGTTTTGCAGGGAAGTGATGCAATCGAGTACGCAGCGCGCTTCGCCGCTGCCTTCCCGGAACTGGAACAGGTTGCTGGGCAGGCGCTTGGGGCGCAGCAGCTTGCCGTCGCGCTTGATGACCACGTCGCCGTTGGCCATCGCATCAGGTGTAATCTCTTCCGCGTCCAGGAAACTGTTGTATTGGTCGCCCAGGTCGCCCGGCTCACGGGTGTAGGCGATCTGCTTGGTCAGGCCGGCGCCCAGCGAGTCGGTGCGTGCCACGATGAGTCCGTCGTCCACGCCCAGTTCGAGGAAGGCGTAGCGCACCGCCCGGATCTTTGCCAGGAAATCTTCATGCGGCACCGTGACCTTGCCGTCCTGGTGGCCGCACTGCTTCTCGTCCGACACCTGATTCTCGATCTGGATGCAGCAGGCACCGGCTTCGATCATCTGCTTGGCCATCAGGTAGGTAGCCTCGGCATTGCCGAAGCCGGCATCGATGTCGGCGATGATCGGCACGACATGGGTGACGAAATTGTCGATCTTGTCCTGGATCGCCGCGCGCGCCGCGCCTTCGGCGCTATCGAGCTGGCGGTACAGCCCGCCCAGCTCACGCGCGTCCGCCTGGCGCAGGAAGGTGTACAGCTCCTTGATCAGGGCGGCCACGGCGGTCTTCTCGTGCATCGACTGGTCCGGCAGCGGGCCGAACTCCGAACGCAGGGCGGCGATCATCCAGCCCGACAGGTAAAGGTAGCGGCGCTCGGTACTGTTGAAGTGCTTTTTAATCGAGATCATCTTTTGCTGGCCGATGAAGCCATGCCAGCATCCCAGCGACTGCGTGTATTTGGAAGGATCAGCGTCATAGGCCGCCATGTCGCGGCGCATGATGCCGGCGGTATAACGGGCGATGTCGAGACCGGTCCGGAACCGGTTTTGCGCGCGCATGCGGGCTGCGGATTCGGCATTGATGGCATCCCAGCCCTTGCCGTGCTGCTGTTTGAGGCTGTCGATGGACTGGATATCGTTCTGGTACTGGGACATGCTGACTCTCCGTAGTAGGTAATCGAAACCTGTTGCGTCCGGCGCGGTGTGCGTCGGACTGCAATCACATGAGAACATCATAAGCCCGGCACGACGCAAGTCTTCTGTCTTATATAAGACATTGAAGAAAAATATTTAGCTTCCAGATCAATAACTTACGGAGTTCGTTTCGCTATGAGAAATGACGTCCTGCGCAACGGGATTGCGGCATGATGAGTCGCCGCACGAAATTCCACGATGCGAAATCGCATGCGGACGGGTGAAATCAGCGGTGCGTACGTGCATCTGTCGCACCGGGCGATGCAAGCACTTGATGAACCAGCCCAGTGCCGGCTAGATGCCAAAGCAAACGGGCCCTGAAAGGGCCCGTGCTTGAAGGATACTGAGGCGAGGACAGGAATCGAACCTGTCTCGACGGCTTTGCAGGCCGCTGCATGACCTCTTTGCTACCTCGCCAGAACCTATGTTGCACCAAGGGCTGCGTTCGTTTGTGTGCTGGCGCAAGGAACAGTGCGGCGAGGGCGCTTTACTCCGCGGTGAGCTGGCGCGACCCGGGCCGGAAAAGCAAACGGGCCCCGACAGGGCCCGTGCTTGAAGGATTCTGGAGGCGAGGACGGGAGTCGAACCCGTCTAGACGGCTTTGCAGGCCGCTGCATAACCGCTTTGCTACCTCGCCAGATTTTATCTTAGCTGAGCTGACCCGGCCGGTTATGTGCCGTATCAACCGAGAAGACAATATCTTCTCTGAATTTGGAGCGGGAGAAGAGTCTCGAACTCTCGACCTCAACCTTGGCAAGGTTGCGCTCTACCAACTGAGCTACTCCCGCTTAGGAGTGTTACCTGTGTAAAACCTTTGGAGCGGGAGAAGAGTCTCGAACTCTCGACCTCAACCTTGGCAAGGTTGCGCTCTACCAACTGAGCTACTCCCGCTTAGGAGTCTTACTATCTTTACTGCATGCTGCCCCAGTTAAACTGGAGCGGGAGAAGAGTCTCGAACTCTCGACCTCAACCTTGGCAAGGTTGCGCTCTACCAACTGAGCTACTCCCGCATTCAGAACAACGATTATCGCAGAACTTTGACATTTTTTCAAGATTGCTCAATCGTGCAATCTGGAAAAACTGGAGCGGGAGAAGAGTCTCGAACTCTCGACCTCAACCTTGGCAAGGTTGCGCTCTACCAACTGAGCTACTCCCGCTTTGTCTTTCATTCTGCTGCGTTGTCGTCGCAACAGGCAGGCATTATAGAGATTCTATTCCGTACGTCAAGGATGACACCGAACATTTCTTACAAGCTTCCGGCTTTCTCTTTAATCAGCGGCCAGGCGCGGCGCAGGTAGTAGAACATCGACCAGACCGTCAGCACGCCGGCCAGCCACAGGAAGTACTCGCCCCAGTAGTGGGTGTCGATGCCGAGGATCACGTCATGGAACAGCAGCATCGGGATGGCCGTCATCTGGGCGGCGGTCTTGATCTTGCCGAGCGAGCTCACGGCGACTGACTTGGTGGCGCCGATCTGGGCCATCCATTCGCGCAGCGCGGAGATGGTGATCTCGCGGCCGATGATGATGAAGGCGATGATGGCGTTCACGCGGTCCAGCTGCACCAGCACCAGCAGCGCGCCGGCCACCATCAGCTTGTCGGCGACCGGATCGAGGAAGGCGCCGAAGGCCGAGGTCTCGTTCCAGCGCCGCGCCAGGTAGCCGTCCAGCCAGTCGGTGATGGCGGCGACGATGAACACCAGGGTCGCCGCCAGGTTGCGGTCGGCCAGCGGGAGCCAGTGGGTGGGGAGATAGAAGACGCCTACAACCAGGGGAATCAGTGCTACACGTAACCAGGTCAGGAGAATCGGGATGTTGAAAGGCATAGGGAAAACGCTGATTACGGGAATGAAAAGTTTGGGCGACAGTCTACATGGGTATTGCGAAATGGACTAGGTAACTCGTCTGTATGCGCGGCGCAGCCCAAAAGAAAACCGGGGCACGCAGCCCCGGTCCAATTACTCAGTGCAGCTGCCGGTAAATCTCCTCCGCCAGCGTACTCGAGATGCCCTCCACCGACATCAGGTCTTCCACGCTGGCGTCGATCACCCCGCGCAGGCCGCCGAAGCGCGCCAGCAGGCGCTGGCGGCGCTTGGCGCCGATGCCCTCGATCTCCTCCAGCCTGGACGCCTGGCGGGCCTTGGCGCGCTTGGCGCGCATGCCGGTGATGGCGAAGCGGTGCGCCTCGTCGCGGATCATGGCCACCAGCATCAGCGCGGCCGATTCCTTGCCCAGTTCCTGGGGTGCGCGGCCGTCGGCGAAGATCAGGGTCTCGAGGCCCACGCGGCGCCCCTCCCCCTTGGCCACGCCGACGATCATCGAGATGGAAAGGCCCAGCTCCTCGAACACCTGGCGCGCCATCTCGACCTGGCCCTTGCCGCCGTCGACCAGCACGATGTCCGGCATGATGCCGTCGCCGTTGGCCACCTTTTCGTAGCGGCGCTGCAGCACCTGGCGCATCGCGGCGTAGTCGTCGCCCGGCGTGATGCCGTTGATGTTGAAGCGGCGGTACTCGCCGTTCTGCATCTGGTGGTGATGGAACACCACGCAGGAGGCCTGGGTCGCCTCGCCGCCCGTGTGGCTGATGTCGAAGCATTCGATGCGCAGCTCGTCCAGCGTTTCGGCATCGAGGGCGAGGACCTCGGCCAGCGCACGCGTGCGGGCCTGCTGCGAGCCCTGCTCCGACAGCAGGCGCGCCAGCGAGATCTCGGCGTTCTTGCAGGCCAGCTCCAGCCACTGGCGGCGCTGCCCCTGCGGCTGGAAGATCAGGTTGATGCGGTGGCCGCACTGCTCGGACAGCGCCACGATCAGGTCCGGCTGGTCGAACTCGATGTTCAGGATCAGCGTGCCCGGAATGAACTGGCCGGCGTAGTGCTGGGCCAGGAAGGCGCACAGCACCTCGACCTCGATCGGGCATTCGCCCAGCGACTCACCGACGTGGGTCGGGAAGTAGGCGCGGTCCCCCAGGTGGCGGCCGCCGCGCACCATCGCCAGGTTGACGCAGGCGCGGCCGCCCTGCACCACCACAGCGATCACGTCGACGTCGGCGTCGCCCGTGGTTTCCATGCTCTGCGCGTGCAGCACCTTCGACAGGGCCTGGATCTGGTTGCGCACCGCGGCGGCCTGCTCGAATTTCAGCTCCATCGCATACGACTGCATCTTTTGCTCGAGGTCTTCCAGCACCTCGCTCTGGCGTCCGCGCAGGAAGCGCGCGGCATTGTCGACGTCGCGCTGGTAGTCCTCGGGCGTGATCAGGTCGACGCAGGGCGCGCTGCAGCGGCCGATCTGGTGCAGCAGGCAGGGACGCGTGCGATTGCTGTACACGCTATCCTCGCAGGTACGCAGCAGGAAGACCCGCTGCAGCAGCTGGATCGATTCCTTGGCCGCCCAGGCGCTCGGGAAAGGACCGAAGTACTGGTTCTTCTTGTCCAGCGCGCCGCGATAGTAGCCCAGGCGCGGCGCCTCGCCGCCCGAGATCTTGATGTAGGGGTAGGACTTGTCGTCGCGGAACAGGATGTTGTAGCGGGGCTTGAGCGACTTGATCAGGTTGTTTTCCAGGATCAGTGCTTCGGCCTCGCTGTTGGTCACCGTCGTTTCCAGTTTCGCGATCTGCCCCACCATCATCGCGATGCGCGGGCTCGACAGGGTCTTCTGGAAGTAGCTGGAGACGCGGTTCTTGAGGTTGCGCGCCTTGCCGACGTAGAGCACGTTGCCGTTGGCGTCGAAATAGCGGTACACGCCCGGCAGCAGGGGCAGCTTCGCGACCGTGGCCAGCACCTGCTCGCGCGCCGCGTTGTCCGGCTTGACCGGTTCGCGCGCATCGCCCTCCAGGGTCGCCTTGAGTTCTTCCTTCATGGCCTGCCAGCCGTCCGGACGCGGACGCGGGGCCGCCGGTGTCTCGGCCTTGGCCTTGGGCTTGCGGGTGCGCGCGGGCTTGTCGGCGACGGGCGCCGGCGCCGGCATGGCCGCACCGGCCGTCGCGACGTATGCCACGGGGGCCTCCGCTGCTTCGGGGGGCTGCTTGTCTTCGGGTTTTGCTTCGGACATCACTCTGCCATGGTGTCGCCCAGCGCCTGGGTCACGATGACGAAGGCGACCCCGTAGTCGGCTTCATCGCTGATCGTCACCTGGGCGCTGAGCCGGTAATCTTGCATGAATTGTTCGAGGGCGCCGCTGCAGACGACGATCGGCTTGCCGGTCGACGCGTTCAGCACCTGCATCGAGCGCCAGGTCATGGGCATGCGCATGCCCAGCCCGATCGCCTTCGAGAACGCCTCCTTGGCCGAGAACCGGGTGGCCAGGAAGCGCAGGCCGCGCACCGGGTTCTTCGCGCTGCGGGCATGGTATTTTTCCAGTTCCTGCGGGCCGAGGATCTTCTCGGCGAAACGCGGGCCGCTGCGTGCGAGGGCGGCCTCGACGCGGGAAATCTGGACGATGTCGGTGCCGATGCCGTAGATCATGCCTGCCCCCTGTTTTTCAAGTGCGGTAAGTGGTACCCAGGCGCGCCGCCACCATGATGGCCTTCATCTCGCGCACCGCGTTCTCCCAGCCGACGAACAGGGCATGGGCGACGATCGCATGGCCGATGTTCAGCTCGTGGATGTCGGCGATCGCCGCGATTGGCTGCACGTTGGTGTAATGCAGGCCGTGGCCCGCGTTGACGCGCAGGCCGCGCGTGGCGCCCGCATGCACGCCGAGCTTGATGCGCTCGATCTCGCGCAGGGCCTCATCGCCTTCGGCTTCGGCATAGCGGCCGGTGTGTAGCTCGATCACGGTGGCGCCGACCGCCGCCGCGGCTTCGATCTGGCGCTCGTCGGCGTCGATGAACAGCGAGACGCGGATGCCCTCGCGTTTGAGCTGCTGCACCGCCGCTTCCACCTCATTGTAGTAGCGGATCACGTCGAGGCCGCCTTCGGTGGTGACTTCCTCGCGCCGTTCCGGCACCAGGCACACGTCCTGCGGTTTCACCCGGCAGGCGAAGTCGATCATCTCGCGCGTGACGGCCGCTTCCAGGTTCATGCGGGTGGCCAGCTGCGGGCGCAGGGCGACCACGTCGGCGTCCTTGATGTGGCGGCGGTCTTCGCGCAGGTGCAGGGTGATCAGGTCGGCGCCGGCCTGCTCGGCCAGCAGCGCGGCGCGGATCGGGTCCGGATAGGTGGTGCCGCGGGCATTGCGCACGGTGGCGACGTGGTCGATGTTGACGCCCAGGTCTAGACCCAAGCCGGTTGGTTGCAAAAAGCTCATCTGTATTCTCTTTATAGCTGCATCAGGTCGATCAGAATCTGGCGCGTGTTCAGCGGCGCGCCGCCCAGGTGGTGCGCCAGCAGGAAGCGCATCAGCTGCTTGCTCTGGGCCTGCGTGACGGGGTCGCTGTAATCCTCGCGCTCCATGTCGAGCAGGGTCTTGCCGAGGACGACCGGCCAGACGTCGGCCGGCACGGCTTCGCGTGCGCCCTTTTCCGGGTCCACCACGTAGTCGCGCGCCGGGTCGACCGGACCGCGCGTCGTCGTGCTGCGGCCCAGGTCGGCCGCGACCCCTGTTTCCTTAAGTAAGGCCCGTTCGAACTTTCGCAAGACGATCGGCGGCGGTTCGCCATGGGCCAGCTGGTTCAGGGTGGAGACGTAGTGGTCGAACAGGGCTGGATGCTTGTCGTCGCGCGCGATCAGCTTCACCAGCAACTCGTTCAGGTAGAAGCCGCACAGCAGTGCCGTGCGCTCCAGCGGCAGCATGCCGCCGACCCACTCGGCGTCGATCAGGGTGCGCAGCTCGGACTTGCCGCTGAAGGACACCGACAACGGCTGGAAGGTCTGCAGCACCCCGCGCAGCTTCGACAGCGGACGCTTGGCGCCCTTCGCGACCACGCCCACGCGGCCGTAGTCGCGCGTGAACATGTCCACGATCAGGCTGGTTTCCTTGTAGGGATAGCTGTGCAGGACGAAGCCGGGCTGGCCCGTCACGCGGGTGTCGCGCAGCGGCGGACGGCTGCGCTTGGCCGCTACCGGCGCAGTCTTGTCGGACTGCTGCTCCGGCGTATCGATGAGGTCGTCGTGGGCGGGCATGTGCTGGGGACGGCCTCCGCTGATTTACTCGTAGCCGTAGGCGCGCAGGCCCGCTTCGTTGTCGGCCCAGCCGGACTTGACCTTGACCCAGATTTCCAGGTACACGGGGCCGCCGAACAGCTTTTCCATGTCCAGGCGCGACTGGGTCGAAATCTCTTTCAGGCGCGCGCCCTTGTTACCGATGATCATGGACTTGTGCGTATCGCGCTCGACCAGGATGGCGCAGAAGATGCGGCGCAGATTGCCTTCCTGCTGGAACTGCTCGATGATCACGGTGCTGGTATAGGGCAGCTCGTCGCCCAGCAGGCGGAACACCTTTTCGCGCACGATCTCGGCAGCCAGGAATTTCTCGCTGCGGTCGGTGATGTCGTCCGGTCCAAAGATCGGTGCGTTTTCCGGCAGGTGGCGCTTGATCTCGTTTTCCAGGGCGTCGACCTGGAAGCGCATCTTGGCCGACACCGGCACGATGGCGGTGAAGTCGCGCAGCGCGGCGATCTTCTGGGCGAAAGGCATCAGGACCGCCTTGTCCTTGACGCGGTCCGATTTATTGATGACCAGCACCACCGGGACGTTCTTCGGCAACAGGTCGAGCACCTGCTGGTCGGCCGGGCCGAAAGTGCCGGCCTCGACCAGGAACAGGATCACGTCCGAGGACGTCAGGGTGTTCGAGACGGTCTTGTTCAGCGTCTTGTTGAGCGCGTTCGCATGGCGGGTCTGGAAGCCCGGGGTGTCGACGTAGATGAACTGGGCGTCGTCGCGGGTCTGGATGCCGGTGATGCGGTGGCGCGTGGTCTGGGCCTTGCGCGAGGTGATCGACACTTTCGCGCCGATCAGCACGTTCATCAGGGTCGACTTGCCGACGTTCGGACGGCCGACGATGGCGATGTAGCCGCAGCGGAAATCGCTGGGGGTGTTGCTCTCTGGGGTGGTGCTTTCGGCGCCGTTATGTTCAGTATTCATGCTAACTTCGTTCCTGGTTGTTCAGCCTGCGCCACGGGCGCATCCGACTGGATGGTGGCGATGCCCAGCTTGAGCTGGGCGGCGCGCGGCTTGCTCTTGCGGGCCGACGGCGATTTGGTCAGCGCGGCCTGGGCCGCTTCCAGCGCCAGGCGGGCGGCGGCCTGTTCGCCGGCGCGGCGGCTGCCGCCGCGGCCGAACACCTGCACGTTCAGCTTCGGCACCAGGCACTCGACCTCGAATTCCTGGCTGTGGGCGGCGCCGTGCGTGGCCACCACGTTATAGGTCGGCAGCGGGATCTTCTTGCTTTGCAGGAATTCCTGCAGCAGGGTCTTGGCATCCTTGCCCAGGGTAGCAGGATCGACCGTATCGAGCAGTGGAATGTAAAAGGCGCGAATCGCGTCGCGCGCGGCGTCGAAGCCGGTGTCGAGGAAAATCGCGCCCAGCAGGGCCTCGAGGGTGTCGGCCAGGATCGAGGGACGGCGGAAGCCGCCCGACTTCAGCTCGCCCTCGCCCAGGCGCAGGAACTGCGACAGCTCGAGCTTCTGGGCGATCTCGAACAGCGACTGCTGCTTGACCAGGTTGGCGCGCAGGCGCGACAGGTCGCCTTCGTCGAGGTTGTTGAAGCGCTCGTACAGGATCGAGGCCACCACGCAGTTCAGGATCGAGTCGCCGAGGAATTCCAGGCGTTCGTTATGCAGCGCGCTATGGCTACGGTGGGTCAGGGCTTGCTGGAGCAGGCCGGTGTCCCGGAACGTATAACCCAAGCGTGTTTGCAATAACTGTAGATTCATTGTGCTGTCAATTACTTGGCTGGCGCCGGATCCTCTTTTGCCGCCACCACACCGCTCGGGTCGGTGGTACCCGCATAGTCGATCACCAGGCTGACGTTGCCCATCAGGGGCACCCGCTTCTCGTAGGCGAAGCTGACTTCCACGCCGCCGTCTTCACGGGTGATGGTCAGGTCGCGGCCGCTGATCGCGGTGACGTTGTTCATGTCGGCGTTCTTGTCGAAGGCTACCTGTATTTCGCGCGGCGTGCCGCCAGCTTCCTTGGCGCGCACGATCGCATCCTTGACCGCGCCGTACTCGAAGTAAGTCGGCAGCAGCTTGAGCGCGAACACGGCGATTACACCGAGCACGGCCAGGATGAGGATCAGACCGGTCAGGGAAATACCGGTTTGGAAGGTATTGACTTGCTTTTGACGCATCGTGGATCTCCGGTTACTGGATGCCGCCAATCCGTTTCGGATTGCCGAAGTTCATCCAGACGACGATCGCCTTGCCAACAATGTTCTTGTCCGGCACGAAGCCCCAGTAGCGGCTGTCGGCACTGTTGTCGCGGTTATCGCCCATCATGAAATAGTTGCCTGGAGGTACGATACAGGTAAATTTATCGTAGGAATAGTCACAGGCTTCACGATTCGGGAAATTCTCCACAGCGCCGAGGTCGAGCGTCCGCTTGCCCTCGGTGTTCAGGATGCGGTGCGACACGCCCGTCAGACCTTCGGTGAACTGCTTGTGGTAGACCGGGTGCTGGTCGTCCAGGTAGTCGTCCATCGGAGTGTAGGCGACCGGCTTGCCGTTCACGCTGAGGCGCTTGTTCTCGTAGGTGATGGTATCGCCGGGCACGCCGATGACGCGCTTGATGTAATCCTGGCTCATGTCCTTCGGATACTTAAACACCATCACGTCGCCGCGCTGGGGGTCGGCGATCTCGATCACCTTCTTGTTGATGATCGGCAGGCGGATGCCGTAGGCGTACTTGTTCACGAGGATGAAGTCACCCACCAGCAGGGTCGGCACCATCGACGAGGACGGGATCTTGAACGGCTCCCACAGGAAGGAGCGCAGGACGAAGACCAGCGCGATCACCGGGAAGAAGCTGCCCGAGTACTCGATCCAGGTCGGCTGGCGCAGGTGGGCCTGCTCGATCGCCGCGCGCTGATTGCCGCTGTCGACCTTGATGCCGTCCGCGGTCAGCTTGCCGGTGCGCTTGTCGTACTCGGCCAGCGCCGCATCGGCGGCGCGGCGGCGCTGTTTGGCAAAGACGAACACGTCCAGGCACCAGATGACGCCGGTCACCACCATCAGGACGAACAGGATCAGAGCAAAATTGCTCAGGATGGGTTGCATATCCATTTATTTTTCTTCCACCTGGAGGATGGCCAGGAAGGCCTCCTGCGGGATCTCCACCGAACCGACCTGCTTCATGCGCTTCTTGCCGGCCTTTTGCTTTTCCAACAGTTTCTTCTTACGCGAAATGTCGCCGCCATAGCACTTGGCCAGGACGTTCTTGCGCAGCGCCTTGACGTTTTCGCGGGAGATGATGGTGGCGCCGATCGCGGCCTGGATCGCCACGTCGAACATCTGGCGCGGGATCAGTTCGCGCATCTTGGCCGCCACCTGGCGTCCGCGGTAAGGGGCGTTGGCGCGGTGCACGATGATGGCCAGCGCATCGACCTTCTCGCTGTTGATCAGCATGTCGACCTTCACCACGTCGGCGGCGCGGTATTCCTTGAACTCGTAATCCATCGAGGCATAGCCGCGCGAGGTCGACTTCAGGCGGTCGAAGAAGTCCAGCACGATTTCCGCCATCGGGATCTCGTAGTGCAGCTTGACCTGGCGGCCGTGGTAGGCCATGTCCATCTGGACGCCGCGCTTGCCGTTACACAGGGTCATGACCGCACCGACGTATTCTTGCGGCATGTACAGGTTGACGTCGACGATCGGCTCGCGCACCTCGTTGATCTTGGACGGCTCCGGCATCTTCGACGGGTTGTCGACGCGGAGCATGCTGCCGTCGCGCATCTCGACCTCGTAGACGACGGTCGGCGCGGTGGTGATCAGGTCCATGTCGAACTCGCGCTCGAGGCGTTCCTGCACGATCTCCATGTGCAGCAGGCCCAGGAAGCCGCAGCGGAAGCCGAAGCCCAGCGCCTGCGAGACTTCCGGCTCGTACATCAGGGCGGCGTCGTTCAGCTTCAGCTTCTCGAGCGAGTCGCGCAGCGCGTCGTACTGGTTGGCTTCGACCGGGAACAGGCCGGCGAAGACCTGGGGCTGGACTTCCTTGAAGCCCGGCAGCGGGCTAGGGGCCGGCTTGGCGGCCAGGGTGACGGTATCGCCCACCTTGGCGGCGGTCAGTTCCTTGATGCCGGCGATGATGAAGCCCACCTGCCCTGCCGACAGTTCCGGCAGCGAGACCGAACGCGGGGTGAACACGCCGACGCTCTCGACCAGATTGACCGAACCGGTCGCCATCAGCAGGATCTTTTCTTTCGGACGCAGGGTACCGTTGACCACGCGCACCAGCATCACGACGCCGACATAGGGGTCGTACCACGAGTCGACGATCAGGGCCTGCAACGGCGCTTCCGGGTCGCCCTTCGGCGGAGGGACCTTGGCGATCAGGGTTTCCAGCACGTCTTCCACGCCCAGGCCGGTCTTGGCTGAGCAGGTGGTGGCGTCGGACGCGTCGATGCCGATGACGTCCTCGATTTCCTTCTTGGCGTTGTCCGGATCGGCGTGCGGCAGGTCGATCTTGTTCAGGATCGGCACCACTTCCACGCCCAGGTCGAGCGCGGTGTAGCAGTTGGCCACGGTCTGGGCTTCCACGCCCTGCGATGCGTCGACGACCAGCAGCGCGCCTTCGCAGGCCGACAGCGAACGCGAGACTTCATAGCTGAAGTCGACGTGGCCCGGGGTGTCGATCAGGTTCAGGTTGTAGATCTGGCCGTCGCGCGCCTTGTACTGCAGCGCCGCGGTCTGGGCCTTGATGGTGATGCCGCGCTCGCGTTCCAGGTCCATCGAGTCGAGCACCTGCGCGTCCATCTCGCGTTCCGACAGGCCGCCGCACAATTGAATGATGCGGTCGGCCAGGGTCGATTTGCCGTGGTCGATGTGGGCGATGATGGAGAAGTTACGTATGTTGTTCATTAACAAAGCTCAAAACCAAAAAGGCCGCGGGCAGCGCGGCGCTACGACAGCGAAAAGGGGCAAGCATCCAGCGTCATCCGTGCGAAACGTGAACGTCATGCAAAAAAGCGCTCCGTGGGGGCATGCCGGTCCCCGGCCGAAGCGCTTGTTAAAGCGAGAGAAAGCTCGTGTGCGAAGGGCAGACGCTTTTCCGACCCCGGCATTTTACCGGATTCCGCGCCGGAAAGCCCGGTTTTGGGGCTGGCTAGGGCAGAAAGGAGGGTTTCGCGCAGTCCGGCCGCGAATATGCTGGGTTTCGTAGGGTGGACGGCTCTGCCGTCCGCGCGTTCAACCAGCTGAAAAACAGCCGATACATCTGCTCAGCCTGGATTTGAACGCGCGGACGGCGAAGCCGTCCACCCTACGCGGCGGCTCGGGCGTAGGTGTCCGCCCAGCCGCGCGCCGCAGCCGGGTCGAGGAAGTAATGACACAACTCGGCACCGGCCGGATCGCCGAACAGCACCGGCACCAGCTCGTCGAAGCGCTCCACCAGGGCCGGGTCGGCATCGACGTCGACCACGGCGACCTCGAAGCGTTCGCCCGGCTGCTGCAGGGCCAGCAGGGCCAGCAGCATGTCCTCGCACAGGTGGCAGTAGCTGCGCGAGTACAGCGTGAACGGAACCGCGCGCATCACTGGCGCGGCTTCACGACGACGTACTGGGTGACGTTCTCGCGCCGCACCAGCAGGGCCACCGGCTTCTTCGGATCCAGCTTGGCGACCAGCGCATTGAACTGGGCCGCGTTGGCCACCGGGGTATTGCCCACCTGCGAGATCAGGTCGCCGGCGCGGATGCCGGCCGTGGCCGCGCTGCCCTCGGCATTTTCGACCAGCACGCCCTCGCCCGCCTCGGCGCGCTGGGCCGCGGGGACGTCGGACACCACCAGGCCGAGCGCGTTCGGCGCGGCGCCCGGGGCCGGCTTCTTCGGCGTCGGGCGGGCGGTCGGCGAGCGCTCTTCCTGGAGCTCGACGACCGTTACCGGCACCTCGATCTGGGTGCCGCGGCGCCAGACGGTGACGGTGGCGCGGCTGCCCACCTTGGTCGCACCGACCAGGCGCGGCAGGTCGCGGGTGGTCTCGATCGGCTGGTTGTTGAACTTGAGGATGATGTCGCCGACCTTGATGCCGCCCTTCTCCGCCGGGCCGCCGGCTTCGACCATCGAGACTTCGGCGCCGCGCGCCTTGCCCAGGCCGAGCGATTCGGCCACGTCGCGCGTGACCTCGCTGATCTGCACGCCGAGGCGGCCGCGCGTGACCTTGCCGGTGGTTTTCAGCTGATCGGCGACGCGCATCACTTCGTCGATCGGCACCGCGAAGGAAATCCCGTTGTAGGCGCCGGACAGGGTGGCGATCTGCGAATTGATGCCGATGACCTCGCCCCGCATATTGATCAGGGGACCACCCGAGTTGCCCGGATTGACGGCCACGTCGGACTGGATCAGCGGCAGGTATTCGCCGGTGTCGCGCGACTTGGCCGAGATGATGCCGGCGGTGACGGTGTTGTCGAGGTTGAAGGGCGAGCCGATCGCCACCACCCACTCGCCGACCCGGATCTTGCTGGAATCGCCGGTGCGCAGGTAAGGCAGGTTATTGGCCGACAGCTTGAGCAGGGCGACGTCCGAGCGGCGGTCGGCGCCCAGCACCTTGGCCTTGAATTCGCGGCGGTCGGTGAGCGTCACGGTGACCTCGTCGGCGCCCTCCACCACGTGGGCATTGGTCAGCACGAAGCCGTCATTGGAGATGATGAAGCCGGAACCGACGCCGCGCGTGACCTGTTCTTCCGGGCTGCCCTGCCCGCCCGGACGGCCCGGCGCACGGCCGCCGCCGCGCGGGATCTGGCCGCCGAAGAAGCGGCGCAGGAATTCCTGCATCTCCTCTTCACCCGGCATGCCCTGGCCGCGGGTGACGCGCTCGGTGGTGCGGATGTTGACGACGGCGGGCCCGACCTTGTCGATCAGGTCGGAAAAATCGGGCAGCCCGGTGACCACCGGGGTCTGCACCGGCGCCGCGGCCGTCGCGGTGGCGGGGAGGAAGGCGCTGGCACCCGAGAGCAGCAGGGCCGACAGGATCAGGCTGGTGGAAGGACGCGAAAAGTTGCGGGTCATAAGCTTGACGTGGGAAGGCTGAGATTGACTTTATGGTAAGCCAAAATACGCGCTTTGTCGCGCGCAGCGCGGGTGTGCGCCGGGTCGGCCAGCCGGCCGCGCTACAGGCGCTTCACGGTCGCCGGCCCGGGATCGGCTGCCGGGGCTGGATCGGCCACGGACGCTTCGCGCGGCGCCAGCGGAGCTCCGCCCAGCTTGGTCCCGTTGAGCGCCTCGGCACCCGCAGCGACGGCCGGGGCGATCGCCGCCAGCGCATCCGCCGGCGTGGGCGGGCGTGTTGGCGGGCGCCGCAGCGGTGCCGGCTCGGCGGCGAGCTTGTCCGCCAGGCGTGCAGCGAAGCCGGGTGTCAGCTCGGCCTGCCCTGGTTCGCTGCGCAGTGCGTCGCCGATATGGTGGTAGAGCGACCATGCCTGCCGCCCATCCGCTTCGCGCAGCGCAGCCAGCGCGAGCTCGAGGTCGGCATCCGGCAGCTCGCCGTCGGCAAAGGCCGATATGTATTCGCGCATCTTCTTGTTCGTGTCCATCTGCTTGCCCGTCGACGTCGGTTGTTCTAGTGTCCCGCCTGTGTACGATCCTGCTAGCTACCGACGTTTGTCAACCGGGAAATCGAGCAATGGGCGCAATTTCTCGGCGATGACTTCGCGTGCACGGAAAATCCGGCTGCGTACGGTTCCTATCGGACACGCCATCACCTCGGAGATTTCTTCGTAGCTCAATCCTTCTATTTCTCGCAGGACAATTGCCGTTCGCAATTCCAGCGGCAATGCTTCCATCGCCGCATTGACTGTGTGGGCAATCTGCTTGCTCGCCAACATCGATTCCGGCGTATTTATGTCGCGCAAGCTGTCCGCGTCGTCGAATCCCTCTGCCCGCTCGGCATCCGCCTCGGTGGAGGTCGGCGCGCGGCGGCCCTGTGTGACCAGAAAATTCTTTGCCGTGTTGATTCCGATGCGATACAGCCAGGTATAGAAGGCGGAATCGCCGCGGAAGTGCCGCAGGGCGCGGAAGGCCTTGATGAAGGTCTCCTGCACCACGTCCTCGGCCTCGGCCGGGTCATGCACGAGGCGCGACACCAGGCGCATCAGGCGACGCTGGTATTTGGCCACGAGCAGGTCGAACGCGCCCCGGTCCCCGGCCTGGACGCGCTCCACCAACACCTGATCACCCTCGCGTTCTGTCGTCACGGACCTTGCCCCATCGGCTGCAACGGCCCTCCTGCATAAGAGTTGGCCCGCTGCAATAAGTTCAAGCTATTTTTTATCCCGTCGCTGTGCCGGGTGCCCCACTGCCGGCGCCGAGCGCCACCGCCAGGGCACGAAAGGCCTCCGGCGCCAGGCTGTCGGGCAGGATCACGACGCTGAGGCAGGCAGGCTTGGCGCATGCCGCCGCAGTGCCCATGGCGCCATCAGCCGCCGTCTCCAGGCGCAGCACCAGCAGCCGCGGCCACAGCGTCGAACCGGGCAAAAGCCGCACCGGCAGCGCCCTGCTTTTGTCCGGCCGCACACCCTGTTGTACCGTCAGGCGTAGCTGGCCGGGTCCAGAAATATCAATGCGCTGCACCGTTGCGCGAGCCAGCGCCGCATGCACCACGCATACGCCCGCGAACAGCAGCGCAGCCGCCACAAGCGGCCCGGCAGCGAAGCGGAAGGACGCGTCCGTGCCCACGGCGCAGGCGGCCGCGAACAGGGAGGCGCCGAAGCCGGCGAGCAGGAAACGCAGGCGGCGCGACGGCGCAATGAGGACGCTCATCGCGATCGACATGCTTCGGACAGGGAAAAAATGGGGCGCCGCAGGCCGAGGGCCGCGCGGGAGAAGCTGAGAGGGGATTGGCTTGATGCGCAGGACCGAACGGTCCAGGCTGTCAGGCGCCCATCCCGGTTAGACCGGAATGGGCGTGGCCTGGTTCAGACCGACGGTCAGATTTTTGCGAAGACGAGGGTACCGTTGGTACCGCCGAAGCCGAAGGAGTTCTTGACCGCGTAATCGATCTTCATGTCCCGTGCCGTGTTGGCCACGAAGTCCAGGTCGCATTCCGGATCCTGGTTGAAGATGTTGATCGTCGGCGGCGACACCTGGTTGTGGATCGCCAGCACGGTGAACACCGATTCCAGGCCGCCCGCGCCACCCAGCAGGTGGCCGGTCATCGACTTGGTCGAGTTCACGACCAGGCCGCTCTTGGCGTGGTCGCCGAAGACGCGCTTGATGCCGCGCACTTCCGCCACGTCGCCCAGCGGCGTCGAGGTGCCGTGCGCATTGACGTACTGGACTTCGCCGGCGTTCAGGCCGGCGTTCTTCAGTGCCGCAACCATGCAGCGCGCCGCGCCACTGCCATCCTCGACCGGCGAGGTGATGTGGTTGGCGTCCGCGCTCATGCCGAAGCCGATGACTTCCGCATAGATCTTGGCGCCGCGTGCGACCGCGTGTTCGTACTCTTCGAGCACCATCACGCCGGCACCCTCGCCCAGCACGAAGCCGTCGCGGTCCTTGTCCCACGGACGCGAGGCGGTAGCCGGATCGTCGTTGCGGGTGGACAGCGCGCGTGCCGAGGCGAAGCCGCCCAGGCCCAGCGGCGACACGGTCGATTCCGCGCCGCCGGCGACCATCACGTCGGCATCGCCGTACTCGATCAGGCGAGCGGCGGCGCCGATGCAGTGCAGGCCGGTGGTGCAGGCGGTGACGATCGCCAGGTTCGGGCCGCGCAGGCCGAATTTGATCGAGAGATCGCCCGAGATCATGTTGATGATCGATGCCGGCACGAAGAAGGGCGAGATGCGGCGCGGGCCGCGATTCATGTACTCTTCCTTGGTGGCTTCGATCATCGGCAGGCCGCCGATGCCCGAACCGATGGTCACACCGATGCGGTCCGCGTTTTCCTCGGTCACGACCAGGCCCGAATCCTGCAGGGCCTGGATGCCGGCGGCCATGCCGTAATGGATAAAGCTATCCATGTTACGGCCTTCCTTGCCCGGCAGGTAGTCTTCCACCTTAAAGTTCTTCACCTCACCGGCGAAATGCGTCGTGAACGGCGTCGCGTCGAACTTGGTAATGTTGGCAATGCCCGACTTACCGGCCAGCGCCGCGTCCCACGCCTCGGCAATGGTGTTGCCGATTGGTGAAATGCAGCCCAGGCCGGTAACGACGACACGGCGGTTGCGTGAACGGCTCAAGCGATTCTCCCAGAAACTTTTAAAGCGCTAGCTACTACTTAGGCCTTGACGTGCGCGGTTGCGTAGTCGATGGCTTGCTTGACGGTGGTGATCTTCTCAGCCTGCTCGTCAGGGATTTCCATTTCGAACTCGTCTTCCAGTGCCATCACCAGTTCCACGGTGTCCAGCGAGTCAGCGCCGAGGTCGTCAACGAACGAGGATTCGATTTTGATGTCTGCTTCTGCAACGCCCAGTTGCTCAGCGACGATTTTTTTAACGCGTTGTTCGATATCCGACATGTTATGGCTCCATTAAGGTATGTGTTGCGGAAAGTGCGCGCATTTTATCAGGTTTGCGCGATGAAAAACTACTTTCGGCGATTACCGCTATTTCCACCGAAATTACAGCTAAAAGTACCGAATCCGCCGGATTTTGTTTCGCAGTAGTGCGAAGCCCGGCGCATCCATTAATTCATGTACATGCCGCCGTTGACGTGCAGCTCGGTGCCGGTGATGTAGGCGGCGGTCGGACCGGCCAGGAAGGCCACGGCGTGGGCGATGTCTTCCGGCTGGCCCAGGCGGCCCAGCGGGATCTGGCCCAGCAGCGCGGCGTGCTGGTCCTCGCCCAGCGCCTTGGTCATGTCGGTGTCGATGAAGCCGGGTGCGACGCAGTTGACGGTGATGTTGCGGCTGCCGATCTCGCGCGCCAGGGCGCGGGTCATGCCGGCCACGCCGGCCTTGGCGGCGGCGTAGTTCATCTGCCCCGGGTTGCCCGAGGCGCCCACCACCGAGGTGATGTTGATGATGCGGCCGTGCTTGGCCTTCATCATCCCGCGCAGTACCAGGCGCGACAGGCGACCGACGGCGGTGAGGTTGGTCGATATGACGCTCTCCCACTCCTCGTCCTTCATGCGCATGGCCAGGTTGTCCTGGGTGATGCCGGCATTGTTGACCAGGATGGACAGGCTGCCGAAGCCCTTCTGCACCTCGTCGACGACGGCGCCGCAGTTGGCGGCATCGGTCACGTTCAGCACCAGGCCCTTGCCGCCGAACTCTTTCAGGTAGTCGGTGATGGCCTGGGCGCCGCTTTCGCTGGTGGCAGTGCCGACGACCTTGGCGCCCTGGCGCGCCAGTTCGAGCGCGATGGCCTTGCCGATACCGCGCGATGCGCCGGTGACGAGCGCGACTTGGTTCTCCAGATTCATGCTATTCCTTTTCTTGTCGTGTTTGTTTCAAGCCGCCTTGATCGCCGCCAGCACGCGCTCCAGCGCGGCCTGGTCGACCAGGGCTTCGCCGGCCAGCGCCGGATCGATGCGCTTGGCCATGCCGATCAGGGTCTTGCTCGGCGCGCATTCGATCACCTGGGTGACGCCGCTCGCGGCCATCTTCTGCATGGTCTCGACCCAGCGCACCGGACCCGCGGCCTGGCGTACCAGGGCGTCCTTGATGGCAGCCGGATCGTGCAGGATAGCGACGTCCACGTTGTTGATCAAGTCGATCTGCGGCGCCGAGAAAGCGATGTTTTCCATGTAGTCGCGCAAACGGTCCGAGGCCGGTTTGAGCAGCGACGAGTGGAACGGCGCCGACACGGCCAGCTTCATGGCGCGCTTGGCGCCCTTGGCCTTGGCGATCTCGCAGGCGCGGTCTATCGCGGCGGCGTGGCCGGCGATGACGATCTGGGTCGGCTCGTTGAAATTCACGGCCTCGACCACTTCGCCCTGGGCAGCTTCAAGGCAGACTGCGCGCACGTCCTCGGCCTGCAGGCCCAGCACGACGGCCATGCCGCCCTGCCCGACCGGCACCGCTTCCTGCATCGACTGGGCGCGGAAGCGCACCAGCGGCACCGCGTCCTTGAACTGGATCACACCCGCGGCAACCAGGGCCGAGTATTCGCCCAGGCTGTGGCCGGCGACGACATTCGGCACCGGGCCGCCGGCGGCGATCCAGGCGCGGTACACGGCGACCGCGGCGGTCAGCATGACGGGCTGGGTGTTGGTGGTGAGGTCGAGGTCTTCCTTCGGGCCTTCGGCGATCAGCTTGCCGATGTCGAAGCCGAGTGCCTCGGACGCTTCGGCGACGGTCTGGTCGACGACCGGGTTGCCGGCGAAGCCGTTCAGCATGCCGACGGCCTGGGCGCCCTGGCCCGTAAACAGGAATGCGAATTTGCTCATCGTGTTCTCTCTTCTCTTATTTTTAATGAGGATGGCCGCGTTCGCCGCGTGGCGGCGAACGGTGTGCGTGCATTACATGCGGGCGAGAATCGCGCCCCAGGTAAAGCCGCCGCCGACGCCTTCCATCAGCACATTGTCGCCCTTCTTGATGCGACCATCGCGCACGGCAGCGTCGAGCGCCAGCGGGATCGAGGCGGCCGAAGTGTTGCCGTGCTGGTCGACGGTGACGACCATCTTTTCCATCGGCAGGTCGAGCTTCTTGGCGGTGCCCTTCATGATGCGCAGGTTGGCCTGGTGCGGGATCAGCCAGTCGATGTCGGACGGCTGCATCTTGGCGTGCTCGAGCGCTTCGCGGGCGACTTCTTCCAGCACCGTGACGGCCAGCTTGAAGACCGCCGGGCCATCCATGTAGAGGAAGCCGCTGCCGGCCACCGCGCCGCCGGCCAGGTTGCCCGGGATCGACAGGATGTGCGACTGGCTGCCGTCGGCGTGCAGCTTGGTGGCCAGCACGCCCGGTTCTTCCGAGGCTTCCAGCACCACGGCGCCGGCGCCATCGCCGAACAGCACGCAGGTGGTGCGGTCGGTGAAATCGAGGATGCGCGAAAACACTTCGGCGCCGATCACCAGCACGCGCTTGTAGACGCCGGCGCGGATGAAGGCGTCGGCGGTCGAGACCGCGTACACGAAGCCGCTGCATACGGCCTGCACGTCGAAGGCGGCGCTGTTGTTCGCCATGCCGAGCTTCTGCTGCACGATGCAGGCGGTGCTCGGGAAGCTGCCGTGGAAGTCGGGCGTGGAGCTGGCGACGATCACCAGGTCGATGTCGCCGGGCGCCTTGCCGGCTGCTTCGAGCGCGCGGCTGGCGGCCTGCACGGCCAGGTCGGAGGCATTCTCGTCGGCCGCCGCGTAGTGGCGGCTCTGGATGCCGCTGCGGGTGACGATCCATTCGTCGGACGTTTCGATCCCCTGCTCGGCCAGCTGGGCCGCGAGTTGCTCGTTGGTGACGCGCTTGGCCGGCAGGTAGCTGCCGGTTCCGGTGATCTTGCTGTAAACAGTCATCTCTCCACCATCCTGCTGTTGGTTACGCCTGGCGCTGGGCGTCGGGCGAGGTCGGCATCAGTTCGGCGATCAGGGCCGACAGCTGCTCGAGAACATCGTATTTGGCCGCGTCGTAGGCGCGCTTGATCGCCCATTCGAACGCGAAGGCATTGGCGCCGCCGTGGCTCTTGAAGACCAGGCCTTTCAGGCCGAGCAGGCTGGCGCCGTTGTAGCGCTCCGGGTTCAGCTTCTTCAACGACTTGCGGGCCAGCAAGGCGCCGGCCATCGAGAAGATATTTTCCGTGAACACAGATTTGACGAAGCGCGACAGGCCCTCGACGGCCTTGAGCGTGACGTTGCCGACGAAACCGTCGCACACGACCACGTCCACCGTGCCCTTGAAGATGTCGTTGCCTTCGACGTTGCCGTGGAAATTCAGCTTGCCGCGCTCGTGGTCCGCGCGCAGCAGCGCGCCGGTGGCCTTGACCACGTCGTTGCCCTTGATCTCCTCGGTGCCGACGTTCAGCAGGCCGATGGTCGGGCGCGGGATGTTCTCCATGGCCGAGCACAGGACCGAGCCCATGATGGCGAACTGGTGCAGGTGGTGCGGTTCGCAGTCCACGTTGGCGCCCAGGTCGAGCATATAGGTCGGGCCGCCCTTCTGGTTCGGCATGATCGAGCAAATCGCCGGACGGTCGACGCCGGCCATGGTCTTGAGCACGTAGCGCGAGACGGCCATCAGGGCGCCGGTATTGCCGGCCGAAACGCTGGCGTTGGCGCTGCCGTCCTTGACCAGCTCGACCGCCACGCGCATGGACGAATCCTTCTTCTTGCGCAGGGCGATTTCGAGCGGGTCGTCCATGGTGACGACCTCGGTGGCGTGCTTGACGGTGATGCGGGAATGCGACTCGGCACCATGCTTCTTGAGCTCGGCGCGCACGACGTCCTCGATACCGACCAGGATGAGGTGGACGTCAGCTTGCTTTTTTAGAAACGAGATGGCTGCCGGGATAGTAACTGAGGGGCCGTGATCGCCGCCCATGCAGTCAATGGAAATTGTGATTGTCATTTGTTAGGTGATGCCGGCTCATGCACGACGAAGAGGCGTGCGGGCGGCAAGTTGGGATCGGGCCTGGCTCGTGGCCAGCCTTGGTCCGCGCAATTCAAAATGACGGAGTGCAAGCTTGTTGCAGCCGCTGAAAACGGAAATGCGAAAGAAAAAGCGGTGCCACGCAGAAAACATACGTTGCACCGCTTTCATGGTACTAAAGGACAAGACGTCGATTACTCGTCGTTCTTGGTCTTCAGGACTTTGCGACCACGGTAGAAGCCGTTCGGGCTGATGTGGTGACGCAGGTGAGTTTCGCCGGTGGTCGGCTCGACTGCCAGGTTCGGTGCGGTCAGGAAATCGTGCGAACGGTGCATGCCGCGCTTCGACGGGGACTTCTTATTCTGCTGAACTGCCATGATGACTCCTAATACATAAGTTCTAAAATTCTAACACATTCGACTTGCAAATACTTGCAGATCGAGTATCCCAGCGGCAATTTCTTATTACATCCATTGCCGACATGTTTTAACGCTGCCTACATCAACTGCCTACTGCCATACTCGACTACTGCACGCGTTTGACACGTTCTTCCAGTCGTACTGCTCGGTGCTGCGGTACTACTAATTCTGTATTGCTTATTCGGACTTGAGATTTTTCAGTGCCGCGAACGGCGAGACCTTTTCGGTCTTCAGGGCGTCCAGGAGCTTGGTGTCCGGACATACCTCATGTTTCGGCGACTGCGGCAGGGCCAGCAGTGCTTCGTCTTCCAGCAGCTGGCGGATATCGCACTCGTGGCTGCCGACGATCACGTCGATGCTTTCGTCGTCGAGGACTTCCTCGATCCCGTCGGCGTCCTCGTCGTCCTTGCCGAGCACCAGCATGGTGGACGAGTCGATCTCGTAATCCATCGCAGTCAGGCAACGCTGGCAAACCAGCTTCACGGGACCGGCGACCGCCAGGGTCATCGATGGATAGCCCTGCTTGGTCAGACCACCGTCGATCGACCAGCGGATCTCTCCGGATTTGTCGGCGCAATCGGCTGCCAGACGGGTCATCTCGACCACAGGGGTCACGCCTTCGCGGTGTCCGCCATTCCGGCAAAACTCGAAAGCGTCAATGACAAAAGCGCTCATTTGGAAAACTTCCCCGGAAAACCTGCGATAATAACAGGCTTCTCCCCGCAGAGTCAAAGACTTACGCCGTTTTTGACCGATCTGCGTCGCATGCGATTGCCGATCTGTGGCATTTATCGCGTTTGCTTGATAGACCTACATGATACCAAGTTCCACGCCTTCGCGCCTCATTCTCGCTTCCAGTTCCGCCTATCGGCGCGAACTGCTGTCGCGCCTGCACCTTCCTTTTGAAGCGATCGCCCCGGACATCGACGAGACCCCGCATGCGGGCGAAGCGCCGCAGGACACCGCCCTGCGCCTGGCGCGCGAGAAGGCGGCCGCGGTGGCGGCCCGCTTCCCCGGCGCGCTGGTGATCGGCTCGGACCAGGTGGCGACCCTGGACGGCATGCAGATCGGCAAACCGGGCGAGCATGCGCGGGCGCTGGAGCAATTGCAGCTGATGCGGGGACGCCGGGTGGTCTTCCATACGGCCCTGTGCCTGTGGGACAGCCGCGTGGCTGATCCTTCCCAGGCGGCGCAGGTCGAGAACGTGCAGGTCTTCGTCGATTTCCGCGACCTGCCGGATGCCGAGCTGGACGCCTACCTGCGCATCGAGCAACCCTATGACTGCGCCGGCAGCGCCAAGAACGAGGGCCTGGGCATCGCCCTGCTCGAGCGGATCGAATCGCAGGACCCGACCGCCCTCACCGGCCTGCCCCTGATCGCCCTGACCGGCATGCTGCGCCGTGCCGGCGTTTCCTTCTTCGGCGTATAAGCCTTCACCTTGTTAACGATGCCCGCTACCCTTTACCTGATCCCGAACACCCTTGGTCCTGTCGATGCCGCTCCCGGCGCCCTGTCCGCCCTGCTGCCGACGCAGGTGCAGGCACTGACCGCCAGGCTCGATTACTTTGTCGCCGAAAACGCCAAGACCGCGCGCGCCTTCCTGAAACTGGTCGCCATCGACCATCCGCTGGCCAAACCCCTGCAGGAAATCGAGATCGCGGAACTGAACGTGAACACGCCGCCGGCCGCCCTCGCGCAATTGCTGGCGCCGCTGCTGGCCGGGCGCGATGCGGGACTGGTGTCGGAAGCCGGCGTGCCGGCGGTGGCCGACCCGGGCGCCGACTTGGTCCGGCTGGCGCACCAGCACGGGATCGCGGTGCGGCCGCTGGTGGGGCCGTCCTCGCTGCTGCTGGCCGTGATGGCGAGCGGGCTGAACGGGCAGAGTTTCGCCTTCAACGGCTACCTGCCGACCGATGCCGGCCAGCGTACCAAGCGCATCCAGCAGCTGGAAGGGCGTTCGCGCAGCGAGAAGCAGACCCAGCTGCTGATCGAGACGCCCTACCGGAACGGGCAGATGCTGGAGGCGCTGGTGGCGGCCTGCCAGCCGGGGACCCTGATTTGCGTGGCGACCGACCTGTCGCTGCCGACCGAGTCGGTCAGGACGATGACGGCGGCGAAGTGGAAGGCGGCGCTGGCTGCCGGCAAGGCGCCGGATTTCCACAAGAAGCCGACGGTGTTCCTCTTCCTCGCGCAATGATCCGCTGCCTCGGCACGTCGTTCCCGCGCAGGCGGGAACCCAATTTTCGTGCGATACCACTAGCGTCAAACACAATTGGCTACGCAACGGAATTGGGTTCCGGCCTTCGCCGGAACGACGGTTTTGGGGTTGGTGGTTAAAACAGTGACGCGACTGCGCTAACTTCAGTGCACTTCATGGGTAAGCTCCCTCACCCAATCAAACGCCTTCAGTTCGATTTCGCGGATCTCCGCCACCGACAAGTCCAGCTTGCGTAGCGCGTTATACAGCTTGCAGCCGCCCTCGGCCGCCTCGAGCAGTTCGGCCACCCTGAGCATCGTCCCGAAATCCCCTTCGCGGTCCAGCAGCGCGGTACGGACGTCGTCCGCCACTTCGACATTGTCGAGGATGTCGCGCATCGGAATCGAGAACAGCGCATCGGCCAGGGACATGATTCCCACCGTGAAGGCACGGTCGGCGCGCGCGGCGTCGCTCGGGTAGCGCGTCTGGGTCATCAGCTCCAGCAGCTTGCCGCGCGTGGTGGCCAGCTGCAGCAGCGGCGAGTCCAATTCCACGCCGCCGGCCGTGGTGTACAGCAGGATCTGCAGCCAGCGCTGCAGCTGGCGCCGCCCGAGCTGGCTCAGGGCCTGCGACAGCGATTCGATCTGCGGACCCGGCGCCGCGCGGCTGTTCACCAGGCGCAGCAGGTTCAGGCTGATCAAGGCGTCGCGCTTGACCGCGGTTTCGATCACCTGAGCATCGGCATCGGAACTCACCAGCTCCAGCAGATGCAGGATCGCCATTTCGGACGGCGTGATCTTCTTGCCCGACAAAATCACGGGGCGGGCAAAGTAATATCCCTGGAAGTATTCGAAGCCGAGGTCCATGCACAGCCGGAACTCGTCGAGCGTTTCGACTTTTTCGGCCAGCAGTTTCTTGCCCGTGGACTTCAAGGAGGACACCAGGCCCGCCAGCTCGCCCGGACGCACCAGCTTGACGTCGACCTTGATCACGTCGACCAGGCCGATCAAGCGGTCGAGCTCGGGAGAATGTTCTGTGACATCGTCGACCGCAAACTTGAAACCGAGTTCCTTCAGTTCGGCGACCCGCGCCACCAACGCCCGAGTCGGCTTGACGGTTTCCAGGATTTCGAGGATAACCTTATGCGGAGGCAGGAAACGCACGAAGTCGCTCATCAGGACGACTTCGTCGACGTTGACGAAGGCGAGCTGTTCGCCGACCACCTGCTCCATGCCGAGCTGCGACGCGTGCGAAATCACCGCCGCCGTCGCCGCAGCGTTGTCGGTCAGCTTCGCATCGTCGTCCTCACCGGCGGCCCGGAACAGCAGCTCGAATGCCACGAGATGCTGGTCACGGCCGAGGATGGGCTGACGTGCGAGGAAAAAATCGTTGGACGGCACGGATGCCGCTGCCGTTGCTTCGGCATGCATCAAAAAAACTCCTGGGAAACTGTTGCGGCGTAGACAAGCCAGCCGGACAGGCGCGCGCGCCTGCCTCGAAGACTATACTACAAATCCGACACTATTAGCATTTTTATATCGAACCGGGCGTTCAGCGATTGCCGCCGCCCTTGCCGCCCGAGCGCGGGCCGCCGGAGCGAGGCGCTCCCGTGCGTGGCGCCGCCGGCCTGGCGCCACCGGCGCCCGCAGCAGCCGCCGGACGCTTGCTCGGGGCGCGTCCCTCGGCCGGCGCCTGCGGCTTGGCCTGGGCACTGCCATCCGGACGCCAGACGCGGCGCGCGCCGGTCTTGGGTGCAGGCGCCGCCGGCTTGGCGACGCTGCGCGGATCTTCCTCGCCTTCGCGCACCATGCTCTGGCCCGGCAGGCGCAGGCTGCCCTTGCCCGACAGCGGGCTGGCGCGGCGCGCATTGCCGACCGGCACGCGCGGTCCCTCTCCGGCCAGGCGCGCGGAGACGGCGCCGGTCACCTGCGTCCCGGTTTCGATCGTGAAGCGGGCGCCGGCATCCTTGCCCAGCACCTGCACCAGCCAGGGCATGGTGTCGCGCAACATCGCTTCCAGGGTGTAGGGCGGATTCAGGATGAACATGCCGCTGCTGTGCAGGCCGAGGCCGTCCGGTCCCGGCGTCGATACGGTCAGGGTCACGTTGAGCCATTCCTTGGCCGGCAGGCGCTTGAGCTTGTCCGGGAACTGGCGCGACTCCATGCGCTGCAGGACCGGGTACCAGACCGCGTACATGCCGCTCGGGAAGCGGCCCAGGGCGTCTTCCAGCGCATCGCGCACCTTCTTGTAGTCATCCTTCACCTCGTAGGGCGGGTCGACCAGCACCAGCGCACGGCGCGAAGGCGGCGGCAGCAGTTTCTTGAGGCTCTGGAAGCCGTCGCCGTGCTCGATGATCACGCGCTTGCCGCGCGAGCGCTCGCCCTGCTCGGCCTTGTGCGCCTCGGCCTTGCGGACGTTCTCGTGCAGGATCTTGACGTCGGCCGGGTGCAGCTCGAACAGGCGCAGGCGGTCTTCCGAACGCGACATCTGGTCGGCCACCCAGGGCGAGCCCGGGTAGTAGCGCATCTTGCCGCTCGGGTTCATCGCCTTGACCAGGTCGAGGTAGGGCTTCAGCGCCTCCGGCACGTTGACCGCGTTCCACAGGGGACCGATACCCGTGTCGTACTCCCCGGTCTTGGTCGCCTGGAAGCTGTCCAGCGCATAGACCCCGGCGCCGGAGTGGGTGTCGATATAGGTGTAGGCGGCGTCCTTCTGGTTCATGTACAGGTGCAGCTGCACCTGGACGAAGTGTTTGAGGACATCGGCGTGGTTACCCGCGTGGAAGGCGTGGCGGTAGCTCAACATAAGCTGGAATTCCTGAGAAAAGATTCAATGCCGTGTTTTCAACGGCGCAATGGGCGCCATTATCCACTACATCGCTCATTCCCACGCCACAAATAAAAAGCCGCAGGCCCCTGCGGGCGCTGCGGCAAATCCCTGGAGGTCCGACAGAAGGCGCTTACGCGACCTTCTTTTCGTCGAAGAACTGCTCGTCCTCGGTCGAACCGTGCAGGGCGGTGGTCGAGCTCTGGTTCTGCTGGATGGTCTGGGTGACGGCGTCGAAGTAGCCGGTGCCGACTTCGCGCTGGTGCTTGACCGCGGTGAAGCCCTTCTCGGCGGCGGCGAATTCCGCTTCCTGCAGCTCGACGAAGGCCGACATGCCGCGCCGTGCATAGCCGTGGGCCAGATTGAACATGCCGTAGTTCAGGGCGTGGAAGCCGGCCAGGGTGATGAACTGGAACTTGTAGCCCATCGCGCCCAGCTCTTTCTGGAACTTGGCGATGGTGGCGTCGTCCAGGTTCTTCTTCCAGTTGAACGATGGCGAGCAGTTATAAGCCAGCATCTTGCCCGGGAATTTCGCATGGATCGCTTCGGCGAAGCGCTTGGCGAAAGCCAGGTCCGGCTTGCCGGTCTCGCACCACACGAGATCGGCGAAAGGCGCGTAGGCCAGGCCGCGCGAGATGGCCTGCTCGACGCCCGGCTTGACCTTGAAGAAGCCTTCCACGGTGCGCTCGCCGGTGCAGAAGGGCTTGTCGTTGTCGTCCACGTCCGAGGTGAGCAGGTCGGCCGCTTCGGCATCGGTACGGGCGATGACCAGGGTCGGGGTGCCCATCACGTCGGCCGCCAGGCGCGCGGCGTTCAGTTTCTCGACGGCTTCGCGGGTCGGCACCAGCACCTTGCCGCCCATGTGGCCGCATTTCTTGACCGAGGCCAGCTGGTCTTCGAAGTGCACGCCGGCGGCGCCGGCATCGATCATCGCCTTCATCAGCTCGAAGGCGTTCAGCACGCCGCCGAAGCCGGCTTCGGCATCGGCCACGATGGGGGCGAAATAGTCGATGTCGTCCTTGCCTTCGGACCATTGGATCTGGTCGGCGCGCTGGAAGGTGTTATTAATGCGGCGCACCACCTGCGGCACCGAGTTGGCCGGGTACAGCGATTGGTCCGGATACATCTCGCCGGCAACGTTAGCGTCGCCCGCCACCTGCCAGCCCGACAGGTAGATGGCTTTCAGGCCCGCCTTCACCTGCTGCATGGCCTGGTTGCCGGTCAGGGCGCCCAGGGCATTTACATAGGGCTCGTTGTTGACCAGATCCCACAGCTTTTCGGCGCCACGCTTGGCCAGGGTGTGTTCGATCTGGATCGAACCGCGCAGGCGGACCACGTCGGCCGCCGTGTAGTTGCGCGTCACACCCTTCCAACGCGGATTGGTTTCCCAGTCTTGCTGGAGTTCACTGATCTGCTGTTCACGAGTTGCCATGCTGTTTCTCCTGATTGAGGTACTAAGTTAAGAGATCAAAAGCGAGAGGAATCCGTTGGGTACATCATAGATCAGTTTGTGCGGAGCACAATAAGTCTTATATAAGACATCAAAAGATTTTTTTCTCTTTCAAATTCAACGCCTTGGGGATTCATTTCCATGATGCGGAATGAAATTTCTTACGATGGGAATCGGGTCGCGCCAGTAATTGCTGCATTTTCCCGTATTGCGGAAGCGCGGTTTCTCATCGTGAAATTCAGCGCCCCCTGTGTTGTAATCTCTCGCGCTTTGACAATATTGATTGACTTCAATCAATATTGCTGACAATCTAGATGAATCATCAATTTCATCAAAATAACGAGACCGCCATGTCCACGCTGCGCACCGCCTTCGTCTCCACCCTCCTCGTTCTTGCGATGCCGGCCAGCGCCAGCGTCATCACCCAGGACGGCGTCGTGTTTACCTCGACCTATACCGGCAATGTGCTGACCGTCGAAATCGACGCGGCCAAGCGCAGCGGCGGCTGGGCGGCGGCGACCGCGATCGATTCGCTCGCCCTCAAGACCATCGGCGACTTCACCGGCGTCACGATGAGCAGTTCGAACGGCAGCAACTGGTCGCTCTCGAATACCGAACTCAAGGCGAGCGGCTGTGGCGCCGCGTCCAGCGCCGCGGCCGGCACTTCCTTCAGCCGCCTCTGCTATGCCGGCATGCCGGTGGCGCTCACCGACAACATGCTGTTCACCTTCAGCTTCGACGGCAGCCCGAACCTGGACGCGCCGCACCTGAAGGTCCACTTCGTCAACGCCGGGGGCAGCAAGACCGGCAGCCTGCTGTCGATGGACTTCCCTTACCAGGCGCCGGGTACCGCCGTTTCCAGCGGATCGGGCGGCAATTCGACCGGCCTGATTCCGCCTCCCGTGCTGACCGAAGCGGGCAAGGCACCCGAGCAAACGGTGGTCGACCTGCCGGCGATCGGAGAAACGGCGGGCGCCGCGATCCCCGAGCCGCGCACCATGGCCTTGCTGACCGCAGGCCTGGTCATGCTGGCCGTGGCGCGCCGCCGCAGCAAATAAGCCCAGGGACAGTGCCTTGCCATGCCGAAACCCTACCTCAGCCATTGGTTAGTCGCCTAACAGAAAGTGTTATAGGGAGGGAATAGTCTGGGCCTGCGTACTCATCCGTACGCAGGTCCGGGCCGTTCGCCGACGCGAAGGCCCGGTCATTCAATGTCATCGAAGGAGATTGAATTGAAGACCTACCTACGCAAAGCAGCACTCGGCCTGGCGCTGGCCGCCGGCGTCGCCGCCGGCGCCCAGGCCGGCACCCTCACCTACCAGGGCGTGACCTTCACCTCGACCTGGAGCGGCAAGCTGCTGACCCTGGAAATCGACGCCGCCAACCGCACCGGCGACTGGCTCGAAGCGAGCAGCATCGGCGCCCTCCAGCTCAAGGACCTGGGGACCTTCTCGGACGTCACCCTGGTCTCGGCGCCGGGCATCGCGACCAACTGGACACTGTCGTCGAACGAACTGAACGCGAACGGCTGTGCCGGCGGCGGGCATGCGGGGAGCAGCCTGTGCTTCTCGGGCGATCGCGTGGCACTGACGGACAACATGGTGTTCCAGTTCAGCTTCAGCGGCGGCGCGCCGAACCTGGAGGCGCCTCACCTGAAGGTGAATTTCTTCGGTGACGGCGAGCGCAAGGTGGGCAGCCTGCTGTCGCAGGCCATCGCGCCGGTGCCGGAGCCGCAGACCTATGCGCTGATGCTCGGCGGGCTGGGGGTGATGGGCTTCATGGCGCGCAGGAAGCGCAAGCAGGGCTGACCAGGCTCTCACGTAAAAACGGCGCGGCCCTTGCGGGACGCGCCGTTGTCGTTTGTGGGCAGGAGCAGGCTTACTTCGCCAGCTCCACCTGTTCGCCGAACACGAGGTTGCCGCCGCGCACCCGCACCGGAATGGTGTCCTTCGGTCCGAACTTGCCGGACAGGATAGCCTTCGACAGCGGGTTCTCGATCTGCTGCTGGATCGCGCGCTTGAGCGGGCGGGCGCCGTAGACCGGGTCGTAGCCCGCTTCGGCGATCTTCTGCAGCGCCTCCTCGTCGATGTCGAGCGCCATGTCCATCTTGGCCAGGCGCTGCTCCAGGTGCTGCAGCTGGATCCGGGCGATCGCGCCGATGTTCTTCTCGTCGAGCGCATGGAACACCACGATCTCGTCGATACGGTTGATGAACTCGGGGCGGAAATGCCCGCGCACCTCGGCCATCACGGCCAGCTTCACCACGGCCGGCTCGTCCGTGTCCATCGACTGGATCTTGTGCGAACCCAGGTTCGAGGTCATCACGATCACGGTGTTCTTGAAGTCCACGGTGCGGCCCTGGCCATCGGTCATGCGGCCGTCGTCCAGCGCCTGCAGCAGCACGTTGAACACGTCCGGATGCGCCTTCTCGATCTCGTCGAGCAGGATCACGCTGTAGGGCTTGCGGCGCACGGCTTCGGTGAGGTAACCGCCCTCCTCGTAGCCCACGTAGCCCGGCGGCGCGCCGATCAGGCGGGCCACCGAATGCTTCTCCATGAACTCGCTCATGTCGATGCGGATCATCGACTCCTCGGTGTCGAACAGGAAGCCCGCCAGTGCCTTGCACAGCTCGGTCTTGCCGACGCCGGTCGGCCCCAGGAACATGAAGGAACCGTAGGGCTTGTTCGGGTCGGACAGGCCGGCGCGCGAGCGGCGGATCGCATCCGACACCGCCTCGATCGCCTCGTCCTGGCCGACCACGCGCTCGTGCAGCTTTTCCTCGATGTGCAGCAGCTTGTCGCGCTCGCCCTGCATCATGCGGGACACCGGAATGCCGGTGGCACGCGAGACGACTTCCGCGATCTCTTCCGCACCGACCTGGGTACGCAGCAGCTTCGGCTTCGCCATATCGCCGTCGGCGCTGGCGGCAGCTTCCTCGGCCTTCTTCAGCTGGGCTTCGAGCTGGGGCAGCTGGCCGTACTGCAGCTCGGAGACGCGCTGCCAGTTGCTCTGGCGCTTGGCCTCCTCCATCTGGTGGCGGATGCGCTCGATCTCTTCCTTGATGTGGGTCGTGCCCTGCACCGCCGCCTTCTCGGACTTGAGGATCTCCTCGAAGTCGTTGTACTCGCGCTCCAGGCGCGCGATCTCTTCGCCGATCAGTTCCATGCGGCGCATCGAGGCTTCGTCGGTTTCCTTGCGCACGGCTTCGCGCTCGATCTTCAGCTGGATCAGGCGGCGCTCCAGCTTGTCCATCACTTCCGGCTTGGAATCGATCTCGATCTTGATTTTCGATGCCGCCTCGTCGATCAGGTCGATCGCCTTGTCCGGCAGGAAGCGGTCGCTGATGTAGCGGTGCGACAGCTCGGCCGCGGCGATGATGGCCGGGTCGGTGATCTCGACCTTGTGGTGCAGCTCGTACTTCTCCTGCAGGCCGCGCAGGATGGCGATGGTCGCCTCCACGCTCGGCTCGTCGACCATGATCTTCTGGAAGCGGCGCTCCAGTGCGGCGTCCTTCTCGACGTACTTGCGGTACTCGTCGAGGGTGGTCGCGCCGACGCAGTGCAGCTCGCCGCGCGCCAGCGCGGGCTTGAGCATGTTGCCGGCGTCCATCGCGCCTTCGGCCTTGCCGGCGCCGACCATGGTGTGGATCTCGTCGATGAAGACGATGGTCTGGCCTTCGTCCTGGGCCAGCTCCTTCAGCACGGTTTTCAGGCGCTCTTCGAACTCGCCGCGGTACTTGGCGCCGGCCAGCAGGGCCGCCATGTCGAGCGAGAGCACGCGCTTGCCCTTGAGCGAATCGGGTACCTCGCCGTTGACGATGCGCTGCGCCAGGCCCTCGACGATGGCGGTCTTGCCCACGCCCGGTTCGCCGATCAGCACCGGGTTGTTCTTGGAACGGCGCTGCAGCACCTGGATTGCGCGGCGGATCTCGTCGTCGCGGCCGATCACGGGGTCGAGCTTGCCCTGACGGGCGCGCTCGGTCAGGTCGAGGGTATATTTTTTCAGGGCTTCGCGCTGGCCTTCGGCATCCTGCGAGTTCACCGACTCGCCGCCGCGTACCGCCTGGATCGCCGACTCGAGGGCTTTCCTCGCCAGGCCGTGCTCGCGCGCCAGCCGGCCGGCGTCCGACTTGTCTTCGGTGAGCGCCAGCAGGATCATCTCGGAGGCCAGGAACTGGTCGCCACGCTTCTGCGATTCGCGGTCGGCCAGGTTCAGCAGGGCCACCAGCTCGCGCGACACCTGCACGTCGCCGCCGGTGCCCGAGACCTTCGGCAGGCGCTCCAGCGCCGATTTCAGCGCGTTGGACAGGCCGCCGACGTTCACGCCGGCACGCTGCAGCAGCGAGCGGGCGCCGCCGTCGTCCTGGTTCAGCAGGGCGACCAGCAGGTGGACCGGATCGATGTACTGGTTATCGTTGCCGACTGCCAGGCTCTGGGCATCCGCCAGCGCTTCCTGGAGCTTGGTCGTCAGTTTGTCTTGCCGCATGGTATTGCTCCCTAGTGGTGTTCTTGACTAAGGAGCAAAGTAAGGCTGACTGTCCACTTTTCAAGATGTGCAATGCGCCTTCCCTTGCCGGCGTGCTGCCTTATTCCACGCCGGGGGTCTGTTCGGGCTGGCGCAGGCTGCCGAGGTCGCGCACGTTCTTCTGGACCGCGACGACAGCGAACAGGCTCAGGACGAAGGACATCGCATAGAAGCCTTTCTCGCTGGGCGCCAGCGTGGCGTTCCACAGGCCGACGGTCAGCAGCAGGATCGCGGCGATCAGCGACACCCAGCACAGGCCGACGTAGATGCCCGTGACCGGCAGACCTTCGGCACGGTCGCGCAGGGTCTTCTGCAGCGACACCGCCGCGAACAGGCCGAACAGCAGCAAGGTCAGGTAATAGCCCTTTTCGTTCAGCTGCATCTGGGCATTCCACAGACCGATCAGGTAAGCGCTGCCGCCAATCAGGAGCGCACTCCAGGAGGCGCCAACAAAAGCGGCGGTCGGGCGTTGAACAGTTTGCATGGCGGCTTCCTTGATGTTGATCCAGCCGCAAACGTATCACGCCCGGCCGCCGGGGGAATTGCGCTATTCCGTGGTATCGGCAGGCGATACCGCTAGCCGCGCAGGGCGCGCCATGTCGCGAAGCCGGCCACGCAGAACAGGATCGAGCCCAGCAGGTGCAGCAGGGTATGGGCCAGCGCCCAGCCGTATTCGCCGCGCTGGAGCAGCACCACCGATTCTCCGGAAAAGCTCGAGAAGGTGGTCAGGCCGCCAAGGAAACCGGTGATGGCGAACAGGCGCCACTCGGGCGACAAGCCAGGATGGGCCGTAAAGAAGCCCAGCGCCAGCCCGACCAGGTAGCCGCCGGCGAGGTTGGCCGCGAGCGTGCCGAGCTGTACGTAGGCGTGCAGGCTGCCCAGCCAGAGGCCCAGGCCCCAGCGCAGCCAGGCGCCGAGCGCCGCCCCGGTACCGACTGCCAGCCAGCTCAAGGCTGGAGCCACTTGCGCTTGGCGGAATCGTCGCTGGCGCGGGCGTCGACCCAGCGCGCGCCCTCGGGCGTCTGTTCCTTCTTCCAGAACGGCGCGTCGGTCTTCAGGTAGTCCATGATGAACTCGCAGGCGGCAAAGGCCTCGCCGCGGTGCGCCGAGCTGCAGGCCACCAGCACGATCTGGTCGAGCGGCTTCAGGGGGCCGACGCGGTGGATGACCAGCACGCCGAACAGCGCCCAGCGCGCCCGCGCCTGGGCCACGATGTCTTCCAGCGCCTTTTCCGTCATGCCGGGATAGTGTTCCAGCTCCATCTCGGACACCTGCGCGCCCTCGTTCAGGTCGCGCACGGTGCCGACGAAGCTGACCACGGCGCCGACGCGGCCGTCGCCTTCGCGCAGGCGGGCGATGTCGCGCGACAGGTCGAAGTCATCCTGCTGGACGCGGATCTCCGTGAGCTCGGTGGCAGCCGGGACATTCATCGGCCGTCCTTCGCGGAACGGGCCAGCAGCTGTTCGATGCGGGTTTCGGTGCGCGCATCGGCCAGCGCCGGCAGGGCCAGCAGGTCGAGCAGGCCGTTGGCGCCGCCCTGCGCGCCCTTCTGGGCCGACTTGTGGCCCGACTTGAGCGAGCTTTGCAGCACCTCGACCTGCAGCTTGAGGCGCTCGCGCGCGAACTCGGCGCCGCTGTCGATGCCGGCCGCGATCTCGAGCCGCAGCAGCGCGTGCAGCATGCGTTCACGGTTCGCTTCGAGCTGGCGCGCGTAGCTGGTGCGCTCGCCTTCAAGTGCCCCCAGCGCGGCCTCGAAGCGGGCATGCAGGACCGGCTCGTAGCCGCCCTCGAGCGGCAGCAGCGCGTCCCAGCGTCCGCGCCAGTCGGATGGATTGGTGTGCGCGTCGGGATTGACGATGGCGCTTTCGAGGGCCTGGATCAGGCGCAGCTTGTCGCGCACGGCGCCGGCCAGCGCCAGTCCGGCGGCGCGGCGCGCGACGTCGGCATGGTGCTGCACCGCCGCCACCGCGGCATGGTAGCGCTTCTCGACGCGCGCCTCGTGGGCGCGCGGCACCGGTCCGATCGCCGCCCACTCGGCGGCGGCCTCGCGCAGCAGCTTGCCGGCGCTGGCCGGCGTGACCTCCGGGGCGGCCGCTTCCAGGCGGGCGGACACGGCTTCCTTGGCGGCCTCGTGGGCGCGGCGCTCGGCGTCCGCCGCGTGGGCCTGTTCCTTGCGCTGGGCGAACAGCGCATCGCAGGCGGCGCGGAAGCGCTGCCACAGCGCCTGCTCGGCCTTGCGTTCGAGCGGCAGTGCGCGCGCATGTTCCTGCCAGCGTGCCTGCAGGTTGCGCAGTGCATCGACGGCATGGCGGTCGTGCGGGTCGAGCCCCAGCGCTTCCTCAATCAATTGCTCGCGCACGGACATCTCGCCCTTGCGCTGTTCTTCCAGCGGGCGCTGGAGGGTATTCAGCGCATCGGTGAACAATTGATCGAGGCGCTTCTTGTCCTTGCGGTCGATCGCGCCCAGGTGGCTCCAGGCGGTACGCAGGCGCTGCACCGTGCCGGACACGTGCTTCCAGTCGGCCTCGCCCGATTCCAGGCGGGCGATCTCGGCCTCCGCTTCCTCGACCAGGGCCTGGCCGCGTGCGGCGTTGGCATGGCGCTCGTCGGCCAGGTGGCGGAAGTGGGCCGCGGCCGGCGCGTAGGCGGCGGTGCAGGCGGCGTCGAAGCGCTCCCACAGCGAGCGCGGCGCGGCCCCGGACAGGCTGTCGAGCGCTTTCCAGCGTTCGCGCATGCTGCCCACCTTCTTGGCCAGTTCGCCCATCGCCAGGTTCTGGGTCGGCAGCGCTTCCACCGATTTGATCAGTTCTTCGCGCGACACGTTGCCGCCCCAGCGCGCCCAGTCGGACAGGCGCTTGAGTTCGGCGCGCACGTGGTTGAGCCGGTCGGCCTGGGCCGGCGTCAGGCGCATGCCCTTGTCCTTGCTTTCCTTGAGCGATTTGTCGAGCTCGGCGGCAGTACCGAGGGAACCCTGCTGCAGCGCCGCTTCCATGGCGTCGAGGCGGTCGAGGAAGTGCTGGTCGACGCCCTTGTTCTGGGCCTTCTGCGGCCTGGCTGCGGGCGTCTCGGCGGACGGGGCCGCGGCTGCGGCGGCAGGGGCATGCTGTTCCTGCTTCGGTTTGCGCGCCTCGGGACGCGGCGCTTGCGGCAGGCTGGCCAGCAGTTCGTCGAAACGCTGCTGCAGTTGCGCGCCGGGTCCGCTGGACGGCAATGCCGGCAGTTGCCGCCATTCCTGGCGCAGCTGCTCCGCCTTCAGTTCCGCTACCGGCTGGGCCTGCCATTGGGCCAGCGCGGCCTCGCGCGCAGCCAGGACCGCCCGGTCCTGCTCGATGGTGGCCAGGCTGGCGCCCAGGCGCGCCTGTTCGGTGGCGAAATCGGCCACCAGCGCGCGCGGCAGCGAGGCATGGCCCGGCGCCACCAGGGCGGCGGCCTGCTCGGTCGCCAGGGCCGCGAGGCGCTCGCCGAAAGCGGCGGCATCGAGCCCGGCCGATTCGAGCTGACGCAGGGCCGCAAGGCGGTCGATCATGGCGCGCTGCAGCTGCACCTGGTCTTCCAGGCGCTTGCCGAGTTCGGCGCGGACGGCGTCGAATTCCGGCGCCAGCTCGGGCGCGGCGATGATCGACCATTTGCGGTCGAGTTCGGCGACGTGGTTCGGCGTCAGCAACTCGTCGCCGAGCAGGGCTTTCGCCTGCGCCAGGGCTTCCTGGCCACGGCGCAACTCGGCTTCATGGTGGCGGATCGCGTCCAGGCGCGACTGCATCAGCTTGGCGACGCGGCGATCCAGGTTGCGCATCGCCGTGTGCACGCGCTCGAGCTGGGGCCGGCTGTGGACCAGCTCGGCCGCAGCCAGGCGCAGTTCGGAAAATTCGGAGGAGAGGATGAAGGCGACGGCGGCGTCTTCGTCGCCGTTCAGGTGCTTGAGCTGTTCGGCCTGCTGCTCGCGCGGGCTCGGTGCGCCGGCCGCGGATGCGTCCGCGCCTGCCTGCTGGCCTCCGGCTGGCCGGCTTCCGGACTGTTCACCGGGAGCACCGGCCGGCTTGTCGCCGCCCTGCCGCTTGAAAAGGAATTCGAACATGATGAAATCGCACTTCCAAAACCCCCATCATAGCAAAGAACCATGGTGGCGCCCGCCGGCTGTGAAGCCCGGCGTTCGCTCAGTATGCGCTCAATGGATGCTCAGTGGGTGGCAAAGTGAGGCGTGGCCGAAGGCGCACTTTGCCTGAAAGAATTCCTGGCCACGCTGCCCGCCGCGGGGTAGCTGCGGTTCTCGTTCTGCCAGGCGTCGTGGGCCAGCATCTGGTTGGCGATCGCGAACCAGACTTCGCTCGGCACATGGGTGCGCGCAAGTGGGAACAGCTCGCGTTCTTCGCGTTCCAGCCGCTCGAGCAGCAGGTTGCAGCAGCGTTCGAGCGCGGCGCCGAAACCGGGATCGTAGACGGCCGCCGCCGCATGGGCATCGGCGCGCGCCTCGATCGCCGCCATGGTCAGCGCGTCGAGTTCGGCCAGCAGTTCGGTGCCCGCGCCGGCGCGGCGCAAGGCCGGCACCACGAATTTGTCGAGTTTGCGCCAATAACAGTTATCGAAAGCAACCCGCAAGGCGTCGCAGGCCAGGCCGATCTCGCGCGGCGTGGGCATGGCATGCCGCCAGGCACTCGGCTGCCAGCGCTCCAGCAGGGACTGCAGGCCGATCCGCGCGCTGGCCTGCTCAATGGACAGCGCGACCAGCGTATAGGTTGATGTCAGCATTCATGTCTCCTCTCAGGATGGCTTCGCCAAGGCGCGGCCTGGCGCGGGCCGCGAGTCCTTGGCTGGGGAAGCTTTTTATCGGGGTCGGGCGGGCAGGTTTTGTTGTTGTAGCCAGCCGTTGGGAACTCGTAGTGTAGAGAGATGCCCCCGCTCGGGTTTGAGGTGGCGCAAACCCGGACCGGTGGACATTGGAGACTTTTTATCTGCCGCGATGTCCAATTACGATTGCACGTCCAGCGCTGCGGCAAGCCGCCCGCCGAAGTCCTGCGGCACGGCCTGGGTCAGGCTTACCCGGGGGCATCCATGCCAGTCGGCGCAGCGCTGCACGGCGGCCGCGACGTCGTCCACCAGGCGCTCGCTGGCGCGCACACCCGGCTCCAGGTGGATGCTGCGCAACTCGAACTCGCCGGCCTTGCGGTGGGCCTTGGCGTCGACGCGCCCGACCAGCGCGCCGCGGCGCAGGATCGGCAGCGTGAAGTAGCCGTAGCGCCGCTTCTGCGCCGGGGTATAGCATTCGAGCCGGTAGTCGAAGCCGAACAGCTCGAGCGCGCGCCGGCGGTCCCAGACGATGGGATCGAAGGGCGACAGCAAACTCGTCAGGCGCGGCGCCAGCTTCCCCTCCATTGCCTGGCGCGCCAGTTGCGCGTGCTCCGGGTGGATATACACCGGCTCGTTCCAGCCGGCGACCCGGCCGCGCAGCAGCAAGCCCTCTTCCACCATCCGCTCCGGATCGGGATGCGGGCGCCGGGTGCGGTGGTAGTCGGGAATCCACGCCGCCTTCGCCAGCCCGAGCGCGCGCACCGTGTGCAGCACGAAACTGCGGCGAACTTCCTCGAGCGGCGGCATGCGGCCGTCGTGCCATTCCGGATGCACGCGCTCGGCCAGGTCGTAGATGCGCTGGAAATTGTGGCGGCGCGCGATCATCAGCTCGCCCGCGGTGAACAGCACTTCCAGCGACCGCTTCTCGGGCTTCCATTCCCACCAGCCGCCGGCCTTGCCGTCGCTGCGCCCGAAGTCGGACGAGCGCACCGGCCCCTTGGCGCGCACGTGCGCGAGCAGGGCCGCCACTTCAGTGGCGCGTTCGCGCATCCAGTTGGCGGAATACTTCCAGCCCATGGCTTCCGGGTCCAGCATGCGGTGGCGGTACAGGCCGTAGTCTTCGATCGGCAGGAAGCAGGCCTCGTGCGCCCAGTATTCGAACAGGGCGCCCTCGGCCAGCAGCTGGTCCAGCCAGGCCGGCTCGTAGTGGCCCAGCCGGCTCCACAGCACCAGGTAGGGACTGCGCGCGACCACGCTGATGGTGTCGATCTGCAACATTCCCATGCGCCGGATCGCGGCCAGCACGTCGGCCTTGGTGGCGCGCCGGCGGCGCGGCGCCAGCATGTCCTGGGCAGCCAGGTGCAGGGCGCGGGCGGCGCTGAGGCTCAGTTCGAAGTCTGGTTCACGATTGATCTGGCTCATGTCTTTATTCTAATAGCAAACCAATACTACTGTAAAAAAACACAGTCTTTTATCTGGGCGACACGGTAAGTCTGCGCTATAGTGGGCGCCGACCCGACTTTCCATTCTAACCATGCGGCTGCTCCATACTTCCGACTGGCACCTGGGCCAGACCCTGCACAATTTCGACCGGACCTACGAGCACGCCTGCTTCCTCGAGTGGCTCGTGGAAACGCTCGTGCAGGAAGATATCGACGTGCTCCTGATCGCCGGCGACATCTTCGACAACGCCAACCCGTCGGCCGCCGCCCACCGCCAGCTGTACCGCTTCCTGCAGCAGGCCCGGGCCAGGGTGCCGCATCTGCAGGTGGTGGTCATTGCCGGCAACCACGATTCGCCGGGGCGGCTGGAAGCGCCCACCCCGCTGCTGGAAGCGCACGGCACCATCGTGGTCGGCAACGTCGGGCGCACGGCGGACGGCGGCGTCGACCTCGAGCGCCTGCTGGTGCCCCTGCGCGGACGCGACGGCAAAGTCGCTGCATGGTGCCTGGCAGTGCCCTTCCTGCGCCCGGGCGACGTGCCGCGCGCAGTGGCCGAACAAGTTGCCGAAGCGGCCGCGGCCGGGGGCGCTGAAGCGCCGGGGCTCGATCCGTATTTGCACGGCACCGCCCTGCTCTACCGGCAGGCCTTCGCGCTGGCGCAAGCGCGCTGTACGGGGACCGAGGCCATCGTCGCCATGGGGCACTGCCACATGGTGGACGGCCAGTCGTCCCAGGATTCCGAGCGCCGCATCGTCATCGGCGGTACCGAGGCCCTGCCGGCCTCGATGTTCGACCCGGCCGTGGCCTATGTCGCATTGGGACACTTGCACCTGGCCCAGCGCGTCGGCGGCCACGAGCACCGGCGCTACTGCGGCAGTCCGCTGCCGCTGTCCTTCTCCGAGGTCGGCTACCAGCACCAGGTGCTGCGCATCGAGCTCGACGGCCCGGCGGTGAGCGCGGTGACGCCGCTGCACGTGCCGCGCGCGGTGCAGCTGCTGCGCGTGCCGGCCCAGCCGGCCCCGCTGGAAGAAGTACTGGCGGCACTCGAAGCGCTGGACCTGCCCGCTGCGCCGCCGCAGCAGCAGCCTTTCCTCGAAGTGCGGGTGCTGCTCGAAGGCCCCGAGCCGGGCCTGCGCACGCGCGTCGAAGCGGCGCTGGAGGGCAAGCCGGTACGCCTTGCCAAGATCGAGCCGACCCGTCGCCATGCGGCCCCCGACAGCGCCGGCGAAGCACTGAGCCTCGACCAGCTGGCCCAGCTCCAGCCCGACGACATCTTCCGCCGCCTGTGGGCGCAGCGCTACGGCGACGAGGCCCCGCCCGACCAGCTGGCCGCGTTCGCCGAGCTCAGCACGGCCCTGGGTGGAGACGCGGCATGAAGATCCTGCGCATCAGCGGCAAGAACCTGGCCTCGCTGGCCGGCGAATTCCTGGTCGACTTCGAAACCGAACCGCTCGCCTCGAGCGGCCTGTTCGCCATCAGCGGACCGACCGGGGCCGGCAAAAGCACCCTGCTCGACGCCCTCTGCCTGGCCCTGTACGACGCCACCCCGCGCCTGCTCAAGCGCGCCGGCAGCCAGCTGCCCGACGTCGGCGGCGATACCGTGTCGGCGCTCGACCCGCGCACCCTGCTGCGGCGCGGCGCCGCCGAAGCCTGGGCCGAGGTCGACTTCGCCGGCAACGACGACATCCGCTACCGCGCCCGCTGGAGCGTACGGCGCGCCTACGGCAAGCCGGGCGGCGCCCTGCAGCCCTCGAAAATGAGCCTGCACCGCCTGCCGGAGCTCGATCCCCTGGGCGGCACCAAGACCGAAGTGGCACTCGAGATCGTGCAGCGCATCGGCCTCTCCTTCGAACAGTTCACGCGCGCCGTGCTGCTGGCGCAGAACGAGTTCTCGGCCTTCCTGAAGACCGACGAGAACGAGCGCGGCGAGCTGCTGGAAACCCTCACCGGCACCACGATCTACAGCGACATCTCGCGCCGCGCCTTCGAGCGCTACCGCGCCGAGCAGGAACGAACCCGGGCGCTGGCGGCCAAGCTGGCCAACCAGGCCCCGCTGCCCGCCGAAGAACGCGAAAAACTGGAAGCCGAGCGCGTGAATGCCGAGCTGGCGCTGGAAGCCGTGGACGCGCGCCGCGCCGCCCTCGAAGGCGAGCTGCGCTGGCACCAGGAAGCCGCCAAGCTCGAGCGCAGCGAAGCCCAGGCCCGCGATGCGCTGGCGGCGGCCGAGGCCGCGCAGCAGGAGGCTGCCGGCCGCCGCCGACGCCTGGCCACCCTCGAGGCCGTAGAGCCGGCCCGCGCGATGGCGGCCGAAGTCCTGCGCCTGCAGGAAGAGCACAAGGCGGCGGTCGACACCACCGCCAGGCTCGAAGCCGCGCTCACCACGGCGCTCGATGCGCGCCGCCAGGCGGTGCTCGACGTCGACGCCGCCCTGGCCGCGCTCGATGCCGCCGACGGCGCCCTGCGCGGCGCCGCGCCCCAGCTCGACGGCGCCAAGGCGCTCGACGCCGCCATCGCCGCACTGGCGCCTTCGCATGTCCAGGCGGCGGGCGCGCTGGAAGCGGCCCGCAACGAAGCGCGCCAGGCGCGCGCCGTGCACGCGAGCAAAGCAGCGGAACACGATGCCGCCAAAGGCCAGCGCGAGCGCGCGGCCGGCTGGCTGTCCGCGCACGCCCGGCTGGAACCGATGGCGGCACAGTGGCAGCGCTGGGACCAGCTGCTGGCCCAGGCCGCGCAGTCGGTAGCGGCCGAGGCCGCAGCTGCCTCCACCCTGGCATCGGTGAGCCGCCAGGCCCAGGAAGCCGCCGCGCACGAACAGGCCGCCATGCTGGCCCTGAACGATGCCGGCGCCCGCCTCGCTGCGCTCGACACCGCGCGGCGCGAGGCCATGGCCAGCCTCGAGGCCGCCGATCCGCAGGCACTGGACCAGGAGCGCCAGGCGCTGGACGCGCGCCGCGAGCGCCTGGCCGCCGCGGAAAAAGCCTGGACCGCGCTGGTCAGCACACGCCAGGAATTCAGCGACACGGCAAGCGAACTCGACCGCGTCGACACGGCCCGCGCCGGCGCCAGCCGCCTGCTCGAAGAAGCACGCGCAGCAGCGCCCGCCCTCACGGCGGCCATGCAGCAGGCCGAGAAATCGCTGGCCGTGGCCGAACTGGCCTGCGCCGCCAGCGTGGAAGAATTGCGCGCCACCCTGCATGAGGACGCGCCCTGCCCGGTCTGCGGTTCCGAGCAGCATCCCTACCGTGACCACGGCCGCGAAGACATGCTTCACAGCATGCTGGCAAACCTGCGCAGCGAAGTCGGCGACTGCCGCGCGCGGGTACGCGACAACGAAGCGGTGCAGGCGAGCCAGGCCGCCACGTTGAGCGCGGCGAGCGAACGCCTTGCCGGACTGCAGCGCGAACGCACGACGCTGCGCAAGCTGCTCGACGAACTCGAAGCGGAGTGGACCGCGCAGCCGCTGGCAGCCGAGTCGCCGGCTGACGAGCTGCGCATGGCCTGGTTTGCCGAGACCCGCGACGGCCTGCGCGCCGCGGCGGCTGCGCTGGACAGCCGCGCCGCCGCACTGCGCCGTGCCGCCCAGGCGCGCGACGCCGCCCAGGCCGCGTACGACAAGGCTCAGCTCGAGCATGCGCGCCTGCGCCAGGCAGCCGATGGCGCACGCGAGACCGGCGGGCGCCTGCAGACCGAGCTGCGCGCCACGTCGGTCCAGCAGCAATCCGTCGCCGCCCAGCTGGCGGCACTGCTGGCCGAGCTCGACCCGGTGCTGGCCGGTGCCTGCGGCGACGGCTGGCAGGAGGCCTGGCGGCGCGAACCGGCTGCCTGGCGCGCGGCGCGCGCCCAGGAGGCCGCGCAATGGCAGGAACAGACGTCCCTGCAGACGCGCAGCAGCGCCGCTGCCGCCACGCTGGAAGCCGAGCTCGCCGGCGTCCTCGAGCGCATCGCCCAGGCCGACCGTCACGGCGCCGGGGTCGCCGCCGAGTTCAAGCGCATCGATACCGAACTGACGGACAAACGCGCCCAGCGCCTCGCCCTGTGGAACGGCCGTCCGGTGCTGGAGGTGGAGCAGGAACTGCAGGCCGCGGTGGGCGCCGCGCGCAATCACCTGTCTGCGCGCCAGGCGATCGCCGCCGAGACGGCGCAGCGCGAAGCCAGCGCCCGCAGCGCACTGGCCCAGCTCACCGAACGCATCGCCAAGCTCGACAGCGACGGTGCGAAAGCCGCGTCGGTCCTGGCCGACTGGCTGGAAGACTATCGCAAGTCGGCCTTCGTCAAAGGCCTCGATCCGGTCGAGGACACGGTCGAACTCGGCCGCCTGCTGGCGGTCGGCGGCACCTGGCTGGCCCAGGAACGCACGGCGCTGGGCGCGCTCGACGTCCAGCTGACCAATGCCGCCGCCGTGCTGGCGGAGCGCCGGGCCCAGCATGCCGTCCACGGCGAAGGCAGGCCGGAAAGCGGCCTGAGCGCCGAAACGGTGGCGGCTGCGGTCGAGGCCCTCACGGCCGAGCGCCGTAGCGCCCACGACCTGGCCACCGAGCTGCGCATGCGCGCCGCCCAGGACGACACCCGGCGCGTGCAGGCGCAGGCGGTGCTGGCCGAGGTCGAACGCCAGCAGGCCGAAGAGCAGCGCTGGGGCAAGCTGTCCGAGCTGATCGGTTCCAGCGACGGCAAGAAATTCCGCAACTACGCCCAGCAGTTCACGCTCGACGTGCTGCTCGGCTACGCCAATGCCCACCTCGGGCAGCTGGCGCGGCGCTACCGCCTGGAACGCGTCAGCCACAACGGCGCGCCTTCGCTGGCGCTGATGGTGCGCGACCAGGACATGGGCGGCGAAGTACGTTCGGTCAATTCCCTGTCCGGCGGCGAATCCTTCCTGGTGTCGCTGGCGCTGGCGCTCGGCCTGGCCTCGCTGTCCTCGAACCGGGTGCGGGTGGAATCGCTGTTCATCGACGAGGGCTTCGGCAGCCTGGACACCGAGACCCTGGGCGTGGCCATGGATGCCCTCGACGCGCTGCAATCGCTCGGCCGCAAGGTGGGCGTGATCTCGCACGTGCAGGAAATGACCGAACGCATCGCCACCAAGGTGCTGGTGCGCCCGGCGGGCGGCGGCAGCAGCGCGGTCGTGGTCGAGTAAACGAGGCGGGTGTAGAATGCCGCTCTTCCCGAGAACCAACAGCATACCGATATGAAACCTGCCCGCTTCCTCACTTTCAAATGCGCCAAGTGCGCCAAACCGGTCAAGGTCACCCTGCAGAAGGTCTCGGCCTGCTCGCATATCCAGCCTTACCTGGGCGTCTGCGAATGCGGCGAGCCCAAGCGTCACGCCACCGGCAGCCCGGACGCGGTCAAGTCCTACCTGGAATCGGCCGACGGCAACTGGCACCATCACCACTGATGAGCGACATCACGTGGCTCGAGGGCGGCGCCGAGCGTAGCGCACAGTGGCGCTCGGAAAGCGGCTGGCCGGCGCCGAAGAAGGTGGTCGTCGCCGACGACACCATGAACGCCGACACCGCATACCGGCTGGCGCTGGAAGGCACCGCCCTGCTCTGGCGCGGCGACTTCCAGAACGCGCGCCAGCTGCTCAACGCGCTGGTGCGCCGCGTCGAACACAAGAGCGATCGCGCGCGCCGCGCCAAGGCCCAGAAAGCCCCGGCCACGCCGACCGAGCTGTTCCACCGCCACCGCCTGCAGCAGCTGCAGCGCGCCCGCACCCTGGCCATGCTCCTGATTCCCTTCGAGGCCGGCCACACGATTCCGCTGCGCCGCGCGCCGGACGTGCATGAGGCCTGCCTGGAAGCCTACGGGCCGGTGGACGCCCCCTACGTCGCCTCGCTGCGCGAGCTGCTGGGCGTGATCGGCGCCCACGAATGGCGCCGCAAGGGCGTGCGCATTCCCGCGCTCGACGCCAACATCCACCCCTGGTACGGGGTGTTCTCGCCGGTGCGCGGCGAATACGTCGAGCTGGTGGCGCAGGCGCCCCTGCCCAAGGGCGCCAAACGCGCCTTCGACATCGGCGCCGGTACCGGCGTGCTGTCGGCGGTGCTGGCCAGGCGCGGCATCATGCAGGTGCTCGCCACCGACATGGATGCCCGCGCCCTCGGCTGTGCACGCGAAAACATCGCCCGCCTCGGCCTCGACGCCCAGGTCGAGATCGTGCAAGCCGACCTGTTCCCCGAAGGGCGCGCGCCCTTGGTCGTCTGCAACCCGCCCTGGCTGCCCGGCAAGCCCAGCTCGGCCATCGAATATGCGATCTACGATCCCGACAGCCGCATGCTCAGGGGTTTCCTCGGCGGGCTGGCGGCCCACCTGGAGCCGGGCGGCGAAGGTTGGCTGATCCTGTCGGACCTGGCCGAGCACCTCGGCCTGCGCCCGCGCGAGCAGCTGCTCGGCTGGATTGCCGATGCCGGACTCGAGCTCGTGGCCCGCCACGACGTGCGCCCGACCCACGGCAAGGCGAGCGACCCGGACGATCCCCTGCATGCGGCGCGCACGAAAGAAGTGACCTCGCTGTGGCGTTTGCGCGCGGCGTAATTGTTTGATTGCGCCGGCTGTTGATCCGCGCTATAATCTTTTTCTCAGACGCGGGGTGGAGCAGTCTGGCAGCTCGTCGGGCTCATAACCCGAAGGTCACAGGTTCAAATCCTGTCCCCGCAACCAAATACCGACAAAAGCCCGACTCTTGCAGCCGGGCTTTTGTTTTCTGTGGCAGCAAAAGCAGCGCACTATAAGCTGATGAGAGACAAGAAAGACAACGCGACAATCGACCTGCCGGGCTTCGAACCCGCCGCACCGCTTGACCCCGTTGTCGAACCGAAGCGCGCCGCCCCGCGGGCGCGCCGCGTCTCCCTGAAACAGGAGCAACTCGAGTTGCTCGAAGAAACCGATACGTCCGGCCTGCCTGTCTGGCGCCGCGACGACAAGCTCGACCTGACCGGCCTGCCGGTCTGGGCGCCGGCCTCAGCGTAGTTCGCCTCGGGCCAACCCTTTTGGCTGGACTACCATGAACACGCAACCCTTCACTTCGCTGCCGCTGGCACCGCGCTTCCTCGCCAACCTCGCCACCCTGGGCTATCACGGGATGACGCCGATCCAGGCGGAATCCCTGCCGGCAGTGCTGGAAGGACGCGACCTGATCGCCCAGGCCAAGACCGGCAGCGGCAAGACCGCCGCCTTCGGCATCGGCGTCCTGCACAAGCTCAATCCCGCCTGGTTCGCGGTGCAGGGCCTGGTACTGTGTCCGACGCGCGAACTGGCCGACCAGGTGGCGAACGAACTGCGGCGCCTCGCGCGCGGCGTCGGCAACGTCAAGATCCTGACCCTCACCGGCGGCGTGGCGATGCGCCCGCAGATCGCTTCGCTCGAGCACGGCGCCCACATCGTGGTCGGGACCCCGGGCCGCATCCGCGACCACCTCGGCCGCCACACCCTCGACCTGTCGAAGGTGCAGACCCTGGTGCTGGACGAAGCCGACCGCATGACCGACATGGGCTTCTACGACGAGATCGCCGGCATCGTGAGCGCCTGCCCGGAACGCCGCCAGACCCTGCTGTTCTCGGCTACCTACCCGGACGACATCCGCTTCGCCACCGCCGGCTTCCTGCGCGATCCGCTCGAAGTGGCGGTCGAGAGCCAGCACAGCGCCGAGAAGATCGAGCAGCGCTTCTTCGAGATCGGCTTCGAGGGCCGCGACGAAGCGGTCGCGCGCCTGCTCAAGCATTACCAGCCGGTCTCCACCCTCGCCTTCTGCAACACCAAGGCCCATTGCCGCGAGCTGGCCGAACACCTGCGCTCGCAGGGCTTCTCGGCGCTGGCCCTGTACGGCGAGCTGGAACAGTGGGAGCGCGACGAGATCCTGGTGCTGTTCTCCAACCGCAGCTGCTCGGTACTGGTGGCCACCGACGTCGCCGCACGCGGCCTCGACATCGCCAACCTCGACACCGTGATCAATGCCGACGTATCGAAGGATCCGGAAGTGCACGTGCACCGCATCGGCCGCACCGGCCGCGCCGGTGAAAGCGGCCTGGCCCTGACCCTGGCCGCGCCGAACGAAAAGAAATGGGTGCGCCTGATCGAGGAATACCAGGACGCGCCGGCCGAATGGCACCCGCTCGATGAATTGGGCGAACACCTGGAAGCGGCCGCGCCGGCGCCGATGCTGACCCTGCACATCGCGGGCGGCAAGAAAGCCAAGCTGCGCCCGGGCGACATCCTCGGCGCCCTGACCGGCGACGCCGGCCTGGCCAAGGACCAGGTCGGCAAGATCAACGTCGGCGAATTCGCCAGCTACGTGGCACTCGACCGTCACGCCGCCCACGCCGCCGTGGCGAAACTGCACGACCGCCAGGCGCCGGGGCCGGAGTTCGGCGCCATCAAGGGACGCTACTTCAAGATGCGCTTCCTCGAGGTCCAGGATTTGTAACTGAGTTGTAACAGCCGCGCACGGTTCGCTCAGCAGCGCCACCGGCGCGGCAAATCTGGCATTATTTGTCAAAATACAAATACCGCGCTGGGACACATTCTGGACATCTTTTCCGGGTGTCGTGGCGCGGCTCGATGCCATGATGACCAGCACACCCGTATCCCAGCAACAGCAGACCGACGGCCGGACCGTGCGTGAAGTGGTCGAGTTCAATCAGGAACTCGTCAACGAGGTCTGGTGCCGGCGAATCTTCCGCCAGATCCTGCAGTCGCTCGAACTGCAATATGCGATGCAGATGCCGCACCGCCCCATCAGCCCGGACACGGTGCTGGTGCTCGACTCGGGCGATCCCATGCTCCTGCCCTCGCAGGAAGTCGGCACCGAATGGTCGGAAGCCGGCGACATGCATGACCTGGCCGCGGTCGTCCATTACGCGATCACCAGGGAATATCCGCCGGAGGCTCCGCTGCAGGGACGCGTATCGGGCACACCGGGCAGCGGCGACGATTACAGCGAGACCTTCATCACCGCGGTCGACCGCTGCCTGTCGCCCGACCCGCAGCAGCGCCCCCGCAGCATCGAACAACTGCGCAACCTGCTCGGCATCGTGCCGCTCGGCCCGGCCGTCCCGGCGCAGCCGCTGTCCGCACCGCCGCCCCCGCCTCCGGTAGCCTCCTTCCTCGATGATCCGGCTCCCGTGACCGAAAAAGGACGCCTGCAGCGCTGGCTCATGCTGCTGGCCGCGGCCACCGTGCTGCTGGCCGCGCTCGGCGCCCTGTTCGCGCTGCTGCACCAGGCCGATTCGCGCGATACGGTGACGCTGGCCTTGCCGGGCGATCCCCCGGCCGAACAAGCGCCCGCAACACCCGCGCCTGCCGCGCCGGAAAGCGTGAGCGGATCGGCCGATCCGTCCGCACTGGCGGCCGTGCCGCCCGAGGCGCAGCACGTCACGCCGCCGGTCGCAGCACCCGCCGCCCTGCCGCCGGGAAGCGTCGTCGCCCCACCGGCAAGCGGCCAGGTCCTGGCGAACCGTCCAGTGTCCGCCGCGGCCGGCGCCAGCTACAAGCTCATGATCAAACCCTGGGGCATGGTGCAGGTCGACGGCGTCGACCGCGGCGCCAGCCCGCCGCTCAAGCGCCTGGTCCTGGCGCCGGGCCAGCATACGATCCGCATCGTCAACCCGAACTTCCCCGAGCACACCGTGATCGTGAACGCCGTCAAGGGCGCCACCTCGGTGATCGAACTGGATTTTACTGAAGAGGAGGTCGAGTGATTCCCGCAGTGCCGCCATCCTTCCTGCGCGCCAGCCTGCTCGGCGCCGTGCTGCTGCTCGGCGGCTGCGCCGGGCTGAATTCTCAGCTGAATTCGATCCTGGGCAAGAACGAGCCGCCGCGCGCCCAGGGGCGCAGCGAGGAACGCTCGCGCCCCCGTGTCGAACGGGCAGAACGCAACGAGCGCCCCGCCCCGCGCCCCGAGCGTCCCGCGTCCGACCGCGACGACATCGCCCTGCGCGAAGGCATCGCCCTGTACAACGACGGCGACTTCAACGGCGCGATCAAGCGCCTGAATTCCGGCGACATGAACGGCGGCTCGGTGCGCAACCGCGTCAGCGCGCTCAAGTACTCGGCCTTCAGCTATTGCGTCACCAACCGGCCGGTTCCCTGCCGCCAGGCCTTCGAACGCGCGCTGCGCCTCGATCCCGCGTTCGACCTGGCGCCCGGCGAACAGGGCCACCCGCTGTGGGGGCCGCAGTTCGCCAAGGCCAAGCAGGGCGCCGGACGCTGATGCCTGGCCTTACAGCTTGACGTTGATGCTCGCCGGGTACATCGGCGGGCGACGGCGCTTCGAGGCCTGTTCGTAGGCGTAGGCCATGCCGATCAGGGCGGCCTCGCTCCAGGCGCCGCCCACGAAGGAGATCCCCACCGGCAGCCCGCGCGTGAAGCCGGCCGGGACCGTGATGTGCGGATAGCCCGCCACCGCCGCCGGGGTCGAGAAGCTGCCGCCGTAATGGTCGCCGTTGATGTAGTCGGTGAGCCAGGCCGGGCCGCCGGTCGGCGCCACCAGCGCATCCAGTTTGTGCTCCTTCATGACCTGGTCGATGCCTTCGTCACGCGCATAGCGCAGGTCGTTGGCCAGCGCCTCGCGGTATTCGCGCGCATCCAGGCCCGGCTTGGCCTGGGCGGCGACCAGGTGTTCCTGCTTGAAATACGGCATTTCGCGCGCCGCGTTCTTTTCGTTGAACGCGATCACGTCGGCCATGTTCTTGATGGGCGCGTGCGGCGCATAGTTCTTCAGGTAAGCCTCAAGCCCGGGGGCGAACTCGTACAGCAGCACCTGCAGTTCGCTCTCGCTGTACTTGTCGGCGTTCGGCAGCTTCACGTCGACCAGGATCGCCCCTTGCGCCTTCAGCACTGCCAGTTCCTTCTCGATGATGGCGTCCACCGCATCATTGCTGCCGAAGAAATTGCGCGCGACACCGATGCGCTTGCCCTTGAGCCCGTCCGTGCGCAGGGCCGCCGCGTAATCTCCCATGAAGCGCTTGCTGTCGGCAGTCGCCTTGTCGTCCGCATCCGCGCCCGCCATGGCGGCCAGCATCAGCGCCGCGTCGGCCACGCTGCGCGTCATCGGGCCGGCCGTATCCTGCGAATGGGCGATCGGGATGATGCCGCTGCGGCTGAGCAGGCCCAGGGTCGGCTTGATGCCGACGATGCCGCAGGAAGAAGACGGCGAGACGATCGAGCCGTCGGTCTCGGTGCCCACGGTGAGCGTGGCCAGGCTGGCCGCAGCGGCCGCACCCGAGCCCGAGCTGGAGCCGCTGGTGTTGCGGTCGAGCGCGTAGGGGTTCTTGGTCTGTCCGCCGCGGCCGCTCCAGCCGCTGACCGACTTGGTCGAGCGCATATTGGCCCACTCGGACAGATTGGTCTTGCCGATGATGACGGCGCCGGCATTGCGCAGCAGCGTGACGATGTGGGCGTCCTTGACCGCACGCACGCCGTCGAGGGCCAGCGAACCGGCGCTGGTGCTCATCCGGTCGGCGGTGGCGATATTGTCTTTCAGCAGGACCGGAATGCCGTGCAGCGGTCCGCGCAGCTTGCCGGCGGCGCGTTCGCGGTCCATCTCGGCCGCGATCTTGAGCGCGTCGGGATTGGTTTCAATGACAGAGTTCAGGCGCGGCCCGGCCTTGTCGATGGCGGCAATGCGCGCGAAATAGCGCGTCACCAGGGCCTTCGACGTGAGCGTGCCCGCGGCCATCGCCTCCTGCTGCTCGCGCACGCCCGCATCCAGGATGCCGCCGGCGTCCGGCACCGCGGCCTGCGCGCTGCCCGCAGCGCTGACGGCGCCCGCTACCGCACCTGCCGCCACTCCCAGTCGTACGAAATCCCTGCGGTCCATCCTGTCTCCAATGCTTTTATTGAAAGCAATAGGATAGCAGTACAGGCGAAAAAAAACGCTGCCCGGAGGCAGCGTTTTTTCGACGAAGAGCGCCGATGCTTAGTTACGCACGACTTTCTTGTATTCGTTGGTGCGGGTGTCGATTTCGATGACGTCGTCGGTGCTGACGAACAGCGGCACCATCACGGTGTGCTGCTTGGCTTCGATGGCGTTCTCGATCTTGGCTTCCTTCAGGACGTTGCCCGAGGTGTTGCCCTTGACGGCCGGCTCCGAGTACACGACCAGGCGTGCGATGGTGGTCGGCAGTTCGACCGAGATCGCCTTGCCGTCGTAGAACACGGCTTCGCATTCCATACCGTCTTTCAGGTAGTTGATGGCGTCGCCCATGTTCTCTTCTTCGATTTCGTACTGGTTGTACTCTTCGTCCATGAAGACGTACAGCGGGTCGGCGAAGTACGAGTAGGTCACCGGCTTCTTGTCCAGCACGACCACGTCGAACTTGTCGTCGCCGCGGAACACGTTCTCCAGCGGAGCATTGGTCAGAAGATTCTTCATCTTCCACTTGTAGGTGAAGCCCGTGCGGCTCGAACCGTTCACGTCGGAACGCAGCACGATGAACGGCTTGTCTTCGACCATAATGATGTTGCCAACACGGATTTCTTTAGCGAATTTCATAGTAGTTTTACGTAAAAAGTAAGTTGCATTAAATCAGCGGTGGCCGGTGAGCGAAGAGAGCCTTGAAGCCTACGTTTGATCCTGTGTATTTCGTTACAGACTAACCGCGCATTATACCGGATTTTCAGCAGCAAGCCTCAGGGCGTGGGCAAATTCGAGCAGGTTCGTCGTCAAATCGCCATGGGCGAGTACCTCCCTGCGCCATTCTTCTGCACGAATGACAATGCCCGGCAGCGCGGCTTGCAAGTCCTGCCACGCCAGGGGCCAGGAGTCGATGTCGATCGCGCCATTCCAGCCGAGCGCAAACCTGCTGAGCGCAGCGAGCCCCTCGTTTTCCGCATGTGCATAGCGGCCCAGAAAGGCACGCAATTTCTTGTGGTGCAGATTCTCTTCTTGCGGATAAATGTGCCAGACGAAAGGCCGGCCCGCCCATTGCGCGCGCACGAAGGAATCCTCGCCGCGCACGAAGTTCAGATCACAGGCCCACAGCAGGCGGTCGTAATCCGGCTGCGGCACGAAGGGCAGCACGTGCACGGTGAGCGCGCCCCGGATGGCACTGGCGCCCGCGCGCGCTTCGGTTCCGAGGAAGGCGCCGATTGCTTCCGCCGCCACGCCCTCCGGCACCAGGCAGCTCACCGGCCGGCCGCCTTCCGACCACGCACGCAACAGCGCGGCAACCGGCGCATGCGGATAACAGAACAGCGATACCTTCAGCGCATCCATCTCGTCCGCGCCCACGCCGAAACGGGCCAGGAAGCCGGCCATGGCCGCGCGGTCGGCCTGGAAGGCCAGGCGCTGCTCGTCCAGGCCGGCCTCGTGCAGCAGGCCGCCGGTGCGGGCCGTGAAGCCGGGGAAGAAGAAGTGCTTGGTCAGTTTCAGGCGCGGATGCATGGATGGCAGCCGGTGGCAGCCTTCGACCCACTCTTCCGCCGTCAAGCCTTCGAGGTTGAACCACACCGGACGCGGCGTGCGCTGGGCCATGGCCGCGACATAGCCGGGCGGCGGATCGACCGCGAAGAATTCGATGACGATGTCGGAGAGGTCTTCGGGCGTGAAGCTGCCCTCCTGGTCGCGCCAGTGGCGCACCTGCACGCCTTCGACCTGTTGTGCATCGGCGGCGGGGTCGACCGCGGGACAGATGCGGCGGAAGCTGCCCAGGTCGTCGACCCACAGCGTGACCTGCACGCCGTGTTCGTTCCACAGCTGGCGCGCCAGGCGCCAGCAGATGCCGATGTCGCCGTAGTTATCGACGACTTTGCAGAAAATTGCGAGGGTCAGTACTGGATTGGATGGCATGTCGATCACGCAAAAGCGACGGACAAAAAGAAAAACCGGAGCACCTCTCCGCGCAAGCGCGTTGGTCTACTCCGGTCTTATGCTGGCGTCCCCACGGGGATTCGAACCCCGGTACTCACCGTGAAAGGGTGATGTCCTAGGCCTCTAGACGATGGGGACCTTGAACTGTACTTGCTGCTTCTTATTACTGATTTACCAAATTCTTGGCGTCCCCACGGGGATTCGAACCCCGGTACTCACCGTGAAAGGGTGATGTCCTAGGCCTCTAGACGATGGGGACCCGGACGGTCAGAACTGTTGTTTTTCCTACGTGGTGGAGGTAAGCGGGATCGAACCGCTGACCTCTTGCATGCCATGCAAGCGCTCTCCCAGCTGAGCTATACCCCCTACGGGAAAACAACATTCTAACATACTGCATTTACTTCTACTACTGCGTGCCGCTGGTTGCACGCTGCCAGAACCCTGGCGTCCCCACGGGGATTCGAACCCCGGTACTCACCGTGAAAGGGTGATGTCCTAGGCCTCTAGACGATGGGGACCTGGAACTACCATACTGCACTTCAGAGTGTTGGTGGAGGTAAGCGGGATCGAACCGCTGACCTCTTGCATGCCATGCAAGCGCTCTCCCAGCTGAGCTATACCCCCTCTTCACTGTACCTTACTGCCTACTGCTTCGTACCGTGTGCTGCTGAAGTGCGAGCATTATAGCGGAGCGCCTTGCATTTCGCAAATAGCTGTTTTCAGAAAATGCGCGCTCCGCGAAAAGGCATTAAAGATACTTTGCAATGCGCGCCAAAACGACGTCGCGGCCGAACAATTCCAGCACCGCATCGATGGCCGGCGTCTGCAGCTGGCCGGTGACGATCAGGCGCAGCGGCATCGCAATCTGCGGCATCTTCAGGCCGTGCGCGGCGAGGACTTCCTTGAACATGGCGGCGATCGCGGCCTTGTTCCATTCCACGTCCTTGCAGCGCCCGGCGAAGGCGGCCAGCGCCGGACGCACCGCATCCGTCAGGTGCTGGGCCAGCAGCGCGGCATCCGGCTTCGGCTCGCGGTAGAACAGCATCGCGGTATCGGCCAGCTCATTGATGGTATTGGTCCGGTCCTTCACCAGCGCGATCACGGTCGGCAGCGCCGGTGCGCCCTCGAACACCGCGCCCTCGCGCTCCAGCACCGGGCGTGCCAGCGCGGCCAGGCGCTCGTTGTCGGCCTGCTTGATGTAATGGTTGTTCAGCCAGGCCAGCTTCTCTGGATTGAACTGGGCCGCCGACGCGGTCAGGTGCTCCAGGTTGAACCACTCGGTGAACTGCTCCATCGAGAAGATCTCGTCGTCGCCATGGCTCCAGCCCAGGCGCGCCAGGTAGTTCAGCATCGCTTCCGGCAGGTAGCCCTGCTCCGGGTACTGCATCACGCTGACGGCGCCGTGGCGCTTCGACAGCTTCTGGCCGTCCGCGCCCAGGATCATCGGCAGGTGGCCGTACTGCGGCAGTTCGGCGCCCAGCGCGCGCAGGATGTTGATCTGGCGCGGCGTGTTGTTCACGTGATCGTCGCCGCGCAGCACGTGGGTGATCTTCATGTCCCAGTCATCCACCGACACGCAGAAGTTGTAGGTCGGGGTGCCGTCCGGACGCGCGATGATGAGGTCATCGAGCTCCTTGTTGGCGATGGTGATCGGGCCCTTGACCACGTCGACCCAGGTGACTTCGCCGTCGAGCGGGTTCTTGAAGCGCACCACCGGCTTGACGCCTTCCGGCACCGGCGGAAGCTGCTTGCCCGGTTCCGGACGCCAGGTGCCGTCGTAGCGCGGCTTCTCGCCCGCGGCGCGCATGCGCTCGCGCATCGCTTCGACTTCTTCCGGCGAGCAGTAGCACAGGTAGGCCGTGCCCTGCTCCAGCATCGATGCCACCACCTCGCGGTAGCGCTCCATGCGCTGCATCTGGTAGAACGGGCCTTCGTCGTGCGACAGGCCGAGCCACTGCATGCCGTCCAGGATGGCCTGGACCGCTTCCGGCGTCGAGCGTTCGAGGTCGGTGTCTTCGATGCGCAGGATGAAGGTGCCGCCGAAGTGGCGTGCATAGGCCCAGGAATACAGCGCGGTGCGGGCGCCGCCCAGGTGGAGGTAGCCGGTCGGGCTCGGAGCGAAACGTGTGCGGACGGTCATGGCGGGATGCAAAAAAGGTAAAAGAGGTATTTTACCCCGCCGGCCGCAGCACCGGCCGCGGCGCATCGAGCGCGCGCCGCACCGCCGATGCCAGCAGCTTCGCCGCGCGCCGGGTCTGGGCCGGCGTATGCCGCGCCATCATCTGCAGCCGCAGGCGCGCCCCTCCCAGCGGCACGCCCGGGAACTCCATCGGGTTGACGAATACCCCCTCGCGCGCCAGCAGCATGCCGGCCACCCGCACGGCGGATTCGCTGCCGGTCCAGAGCGGGACGATCGGCGAAGGCGCGCCGAGGCAGCGCATGCCCTCCTCCTGCAGCAGCGCGCGCAGCTCGAGCGCGTTGCGCATCAGGTCCGCGCGCAGGACATCCCCCTCGTTGCCGCCCACGATGCGCAGGCACTCCAGCACCGTGGCCGCCTGCATCGGCGACAGCGCGTTCGAGAACATGTGCGGGCCCGCGAACAGCTGCAGCTGGCGCCGCACGCTGCGCTCGTTGCAGGCCACGAAGCCGCCGTTCGAGGCGAAGGTCTTGGAAAACGCCCCCATCACGATGTCGATCTTGCCCAGCATGCCCTGGGCCCCGATCACGCCGCTGCCGCCCGGCCCCATCGCGCCCAGGTCGTGCGCCACGTCGACCAGCAGCGTGGCGCCGTACTCGCGGCACAGGTATTGCGTCAGCGGCAGGTCCGGGCTGTCGGCATCCATGCTGAACAAGCCTTCGGTGACGACCAGGATCGCAGCCTCGGCGTCCACCGCGCGGATCCCGGCCAGCAGCTCGCGCAGGTGGTCGCAGTCGAGGTGGCGGAACGCGGACACGTTGCGGCTCGCCGCCGCCGCGCCCTGGCGCAGCGAGGCATGCGCCAGGGCGTCGATCAGGACGTAGTCGCTGCCGTGCACCAGCGCCGTCACCGCGCCGAAGGCCGCGCCCCAGCCGGTCGGGAACAGCACCACGTGCTGGCAATGCAGCAGCGCGCCGAGGCTGTGCTCCAGCGCGCCGGAATAGCGGCTGTTCCCGAGCAGGATGGCCGAGCCGGCGCTGTGCGGGCCGCATTCCGCCAGCACCCGCATGGCCGCGTCGATGACGTCCGGATGGCCGGCCAGCGAGAGGTAGTCCTGCGAAGCGAAGTTGATGCCCTGCTGCGCCGCCAGGCCATCGCCCTCGACGGTGGCCAGCGGCGCCGGCGGTCCTTCCAGGATGCGGCCATAAGGCCAGACCCCGTGCCGCATGCGCAGCGCGCACCAGTCGTCGAGCGGCGCGCCGCGGCGCAGCAGGTCCGGGCCGCGCGGCTGGCGGAACAGGGCGACATTGCCGCCCAGCGCACCCGACGCGGCCAGCGCGTCCAGGTCGTGGGCGGGATCAAAGGGAATCGGTTCATTCAGCACGGCATCCTCCGGCAGGGAAACAGGTCAATCGGATCGGCGTTCAGGCCGGCACGAGGGGCGCCGCCTCGACCTGGCGCGCCAGCAGCGCCGCGACCTCGGCGGGCGGCAGCGGCCGGGCGAACAGATAGCCCTGGGCCGCGTCGCAGCCCATCGCGCCCAGGTCGGCCAGCTGCTCGGGCGTCTCGACCGCCTCGGCGATCACGCTCAGGCCGAGGCGGTGCGCCATCGCCACGATGGCTTCGGCGATCGCGAACGGACGGTTGCGCGCCGCGCCGAGGCGGCGTACGAACAGGCCATCCATTTTCAGGATGTCCACCGGCAGCTCGGACAGGTAGTTCAGGCTCGAGTAGCCGGTGCCGAAATCGTCGATCGAGACCACGACGCCGGCCTGGCGCAGGCTGTTCATCAGGGCGCAGTTGGCGGCCAGGTCCTCGATCAGCATGCCCTCGGTGATCTCGAGGTCGAGGCAGCGCGCCGGCATGCCGGTCTCGCCGAGGATGGCCAGCACGCGCGCCGGCAGCCCGGGTTCCTTCAGCTGGCGCGCCGACAGGTTGACCGCGGTCTTGATCTCGGGGAGCCCGGCCGCGCGCCAGGCGCGGTTCTGCAGGCAGGCGGTGCGCAGCGCCCAGTCGCCGATCGGGACGATCATGCCGGTCTCCTCGGCCAGCGGAATGAAGCGGCCCGGATCCACGCGTCCGTACACCGGATGCTGCCAGCGCAGCAGGGCTTCGACGCCGACCACGCGGCGGCTGCCCAGCTCGATCTGGGGCTGGTACTCGAGGAACAGCTGGCCCTGCGCGAGGGCCTCGCGCAAGCCGTTCTTCAGGGCCAGGCGCTCGCTCTGCGGCTGCATGGTGTCGCCGGAATAGACCTGCACGCCATTCTCGCCCCAGCGCTTGGCGCCGCGCATGGCGATGTCGGCGCGCTTGAGCAGGGCATCGAGGTCGCAGTCGGCCGCCGGGTACAGGGCCACGCCCACCGCCAGCGTCACGAAGCACGCGCGTCCCGCCACGTTCAGGGGCAGCCCGAAGCGGTCGAGGATTTTCTCGGCCACCACCTGGGCGTCGGATTCGAAGCTCACGTCCTCCAGCAGGGCGACGAATTCGTCGCCGCCCCAGCGCGCCACGGTGTCGGAATCGCGCAGGCAGCGCCGGATCGTGGCCCCGGCCTGGCTCAGCAGCTCGTCGCCGGCCTCGTCGCCGAGTTCGTCGTTGATCTCCTTGAAGCCGTTGATATTCAGCAGCAGCAGCGCCACCAGGCGGCGGTTGCGGTTGGCCCGCTCCATCGCGTGGCGCAGGCGGTCGCGCAGCAGGTTCCGGTTGAGCAGGCCGGTGAGCTGGTCGCACTGGACGCCGCCGGGGAGCCGTCCCGTACCCGGTTCACGGCCGGCCGCCTCGGTCTTCTGCACCACCGGCAGGTGCTCGTCGTCGTCGTGGCAATGCACCCGGTTGCGCCCGAGCGACTTGGCCGTGTACAGCGCCTCGTCGGCGCGCGCGATGACCTGGGCCACGGCCTCGCCGAGGCGGTATTCGGCCACCCCGGCCGACACCGTGAGCGAGATCGCGGGCCCGCCCTCGCTGCCCGCGCAGCGCAGGTCCGCGATCACGCCCCGCACCCGCTCGGCCAGCACCATCGCATCCGGCGCCGGCGTCTCGGGCAGCATCAGGAGGAATTCCTCGCCGCCGTAGCGCCCGAAGGCGTCGGTGGCGCGGATCTGGCCCTGCACCGCCGCGGCGAAGCTGCGCAGCACCTCGTCGCCCGCCGCATGGCCATAGGTGTCGTTGATGCGCTTGAAGAAGTCGATGTCGAACAGGCACAGGCAGAACGGACGGCGATTGCGGTCGCTGCGTTCCTTCTCGCGGTCGATCAGGCCGAGCAGGAAGCGGCGGTTATGGCAGCCGGTCAGCTCGTCGCGGATCGCCAGCTCGTTGATGGTCGACAGGGCGCGCTGCAGCTTGACGAAGCCTTCGGTCTTGGTCAGCTCGAACAGCAGCACGAACACCAGCACCACCACGTACAGGCCCAGGTTGCAGATCAGGTGCAGCAGCGGCATGTCGAGGCTGGGGGTGGCGGGAGCGGCCCAGCCGAAGGCCGGCAAGCCCCAGATCGTGGCGGCGGAAGCGCAGCTCGCCGCCAGCCAGAACACGCCGCTGCCGACGCCGCCGAGGAACATCGCCACCACCGGCGCCGTGATCAGCCAGCTGGCCGTGGGGGCGTGGATGCCGCCCAGGTGCCAGGTCAGCCAGGTGAAATTGAAGAACAGCGCGCACAGGAACAGCTCGCGCGCCAGGGCGATGCTGCCGCTCAGGCGCAGCACGGGCGGCGCCATCAGCATGAACAGGCAGCAGGCCAGGATCTCGACGGCCGCCAGCTTCAGGCCGAGCAGCCAGTAGGCCAGCGCATACAGGGGGCCGGCGGTGGCCGCCATCAAGGCCGCGTTGACCACGTTCTCGGCCCGCGCCAGCACCGCGGGTTCCTGCCGCAGTCTGGCGGGTACGAACAGGTGAGCCGCGTCCAGGTAACGCCCGCGCCACCGCTGTCTGCTGTCGTCGCTCATCGCTTATTCCATGGGCCACACTCCAAATTACTAGTGTTGCAGGAAAAATCCGATGAACTTTATTTTCAAACAGAAAGTTGCTGGAAAGATGGGGCCGTGCTCAGCTTCAGTCGTTCTTGACGACGATGCTCGGGAACTTGCTGGTCATGTCCTTCGCCTTCTCGGCGACCTTGACGGCGACCTTGCGCGCGATTTCCTTGTAGACGTTGGCGACCGGGCCGTCCGGGTCCGCCACCACGGTCGGGCGGCCGGAATCGGTCTGCTCGCGGATCGACAGGGTCAGCGGCAGCTTGCCGAGGAAGTCGACGCCGAAGTCGCGGCACATCTTCTCGCCGCCGCCTTCGCCGAAGATCGATTCGTGGTGGCCGCAGTTCGAGCAGATGTGGGTGCTCATGTTCTCGACCACGCCGATGATCGGGATGCCGACCTTCTCGAACATCTTGAGGCCCTTGCGCGCGTCCAGCAGCGCGATGTCCTGCGGGGTGGTGACGATCACCGCGCCGGTGACCGGCACCTTCTGCGACAGGGTCAGCTGGATGTCGCCGGTCCCCGGCGGCATGTCGACGATCAGGTAATCGAGGTCGCGCCAGTTGGTCTGCTCGAGCAGCTGCTGGAGCGCGCCGGTGACCATCGGGCCGCGCCACACCATCGGCTCGTCCGGATCGATCATGAAGCCGATCGAGGATACCTGCACGCCGTGATTCTCCAGCGGCTCCATGGTCTTGCCGTCGCGGCTCTCGGGACGCCCGTTAATCCCCAACATCATCGGCTGCGAAGGGCCGTAGATGTCGGCGTCGAGGATGCCGACGCTGGCGCCCTCGGCGGCGAGGGCCAGCGCCAGGTTGACGGCGGTGGTCGACTTGCCGACCCCGCCCTTGCCCGAGGCGACGGCGATGATGTTCTTCACGTTCGGCATGATTTTCAGGCCACGCTGGACCGCGTGCGACAGGATCTTGCTGTATACCTTGACCGTCACGTTGCCGATCCCCGGCAGCGCCTTGAGGCCGGCGAGCACGCTGTCGCGGATCGCGGCGACCTGGCTGGCCGCCGGATAACCCAGCTCGACGTCCAGCGCGACGTCGTCGCCGCTGAGCTTCAGGTTCTTGATCGACTTGGAAGAGACGAAATCCTTCCCGGTGTTAGGATCGATAACTGCCGACAATGCCGCCTTGACGTCGTTCTCAGTAATGCTCATGTATTTCTCCAAGTGATAAGGCCGAAGTGTAGCAAAAAACGCCGGGGTCTTCTTGTTGGTTTGGCAAACCCTGCCTTGGCCCCTGCGCATGTGGGGCCTTCCGCTGTTAAAATGCTTCTTTCCATATAACCAAAGCGCTTCGACCACCATGACCCGCAAGCTGTTCGTCACCACCGCCCTGCCCTACGCCAACGCTGCCTTCCATATCGGCCACATGATGGAATACATCCAGGCCGACATCTGGGTCCGGTTCCAGCGAATGCAGCGCGACAATGGACAGCAGCGCCAGGTGCACTTCGTCTGCGCCGACGACACCCACGGCACCCCGATCATGATCGCGGCCGAGAAGGAAGGCATCACGCCCCAGGAATTCGTGGCCAAGATCGCCGCCGGCCGCCCGCAATACCTGGACGGCTTCCACATCGCCTTCGACAACTGGTATTCCACCGATTCGCCGGAAAACGTCGAGCTCTCGCAAGGCATCTACCGCAAGCTCAAGGCCGAGGGCCTGATCGTCACCAAGACCGTCGACCGCTTCTACGATCCGGTCAAGGGCATGTTCCTGGCCGACCGCAACATCAAGGGCGAGTGCCCGACCTGCCACGCCAAGGACCAGTACGGCGACAACTGCGAAGTCTGCGGCGCCGCCTACCAGCCGACCGAACTGATCAACCCGTTCTCGGTCTTCACCGGTTCGACCCCGATCCTGAAGCCCTCGGAACAGTATTTCTTCAAGCTGTCTGACCCGCGCTGCTTCGCCTTCCTGAAGGAATGGCTGAACACCCCGGGCCGCCTGCAGCCGGAAATGGTCAACAAGGTCTCGGAATGGCTGGGCGAGTCCGGCGAAAAGCTGGCCGACTGGGATATTTCGCGTGACGCGCCCTATTTCGGCATCCCGATCCCCGATGCGCCGGGCAAGTTCTTCTATGTGTGGCTGGACGCGCCGGTCGGCTACCTGGCTTCGCTGAAGAACTATTTCTCCAAGCGCGGCATCGACTACGAAGCCTTCCTGAACGACCCGGCGGCCGAGCAGGTCCACTTCATCGGCAAGGACATCGTGTCCTTCCACCTGCTGTTCTGGCCGGCGATGCTGAACTTCTCGAAGCACCCGATCATCGACAAGTTGAAGGTCGCGGTGCATGGCCACCTGACGGTCAACAACGAAAAGATGTCGAAGTCGCGCGGCACCGGCATCTCGCCGCTGCGCTACCTCGAGCTGGGCATGAACCCGGAATGGCTGCGCTACTACCTGGCCTTCAAGCTGAATGCCAAGGTCGAAGACCTGGACTTCAATGGCGAGGACTTCGTCGCCCGCGTGAACAGCGACCTGATCGGTAAATACATCAACATCGCCAGCCGCTGCGCCGGCTTCATCACCAAGAAGTTCGAGGGCAAGCTGGCCGACAGCCTGTCGGATACCGCCAAGGGCTGGATCTGCAAGGCCCTGATGAACGAGGGCGCCGAGCGCCAGGCGAACATCGCGGCGGCCTTCGAAGCGCGCGAGTACGGCCGCGCGATGCGCGAGATCATGGAGATCACCGACATCGTCAACCAGTACGTGGACGAGAACAAGCCCTGGCTGCTGGCCAAGGACGAGAGCAAGCTGGCTGAACTGCACGACGTCTGCACCACCGCGCTGATCCTGTTCCGCCAGCTGAGCATTATGCTGTCGCCGGTGCTGCCCCAGATCGCCGCCCGCGTCACCGAATTCCTCGGCGACGGCGAGCTGAGCTGGGCCGACACCCATGGCGCGGCCGTCTACGAAACCATGCTGGGCCGTACCATCGGCGCCTACAGCCACCTGATGCAGCGCGTGGATGCGAAGATGGTCGAGAACCTGTTCGACAAGCCGGCGGCTGCTCCTGTCGCTGCCGCTCCAGCCGTTGCTGTAGCCGCCGAGCCGGCTGCGGACGCCCCGGCGGGTGGCGATATCGAAGAACTGGCGCCGGAAATCTCGATCGACGATTTCACCAGGATCGACCTGCGTGTGGCGAAGATCGTCAACTGCGAACACGTCGAAGGCGCCGGCAAGCTGCTGCGCCTGACCCTGGACGTGGGCGAAGGCCGCTACCGCAACGTGTTCTCGGGCATCAAGTCGGCCTACAAGCCGGAAGACCTGATCGGCAAGCTGACCGTCATGGTCGCCAACCTGGCGCCGCGCAAGATGAAGTTCGGCGTGTCGGAAGGCATGGTGCTGTGTGCGTCGGCGGCGGACGAGAAGGCGAATCCGGGCTTGTACCTGCTGGATCCGATGCCGGGCGCGCAGCCGGGCATGCGCATTCGCTGATACCAGCTGGAAGAATTGGGGGGAACAGTGCCGCCGGCATTGTTTCCCCCAATTGTTTGGACCGCCCTTTTGCGGCGTTATAATGGCATGTTTTTTCTGAAACTCGCGCCCCTACGGCCCTTGCCGGCAGGCCTTCTTCAGACCATTCAAAAATAGGTAGATAACAAGATGACCGAATTGACTCCTCTCCGCCACATCCCCCAGGCCAACGTGTTCCGCAAAGGCGACGTCTTCGTCCTGTTCGGCGAACTGTTCGGCCGTGGCTATGTGAACGGCCTGATCGATGAGGCACGCAAGGCCGGCATGAGCATCGTCGGCATCACCGTCGGCCGCCGCGATGAAACCGGCGCCCTGCGCGCCCTGACCGCGGAAGAGCATGCCGAGGCGGAAGAGAAACTGGGCGGGAAAATCGTCAACGTGCCGCTGATGGCCGGCTTCGACATGGATGCGCCGGAAGGCGAGCAGAATCCGACCGAACTGCTGGCGAACGTCAAGCTCAAGACCTGGCAGGACGACAAGCTGGACTGGGAAAAGATCGAGCGCTGCCGCGAAGCCGGCGTGCGCCGCTTCGCCACCTCCGCCGCCCAGGCAATGGCCGAGATCGACAAGCTGATCCCGGACGGCGCGAACGTCTTCTTCGCCCACACCATGGCCGGCGGTATCCCGAAGATCAAGGCCTTCCTGGCCATCGCCAACCGCATCTACAAGGGCCGCGGCGAGCGCTTCGAATCCTCGCGCGCCTTGCTCGACAGCGACCTGGGCAAGCTGATCCTGATGAACTTCGATGAAGTCACCGCCAACACCCTGAAGTACCTGATCGACGCATCGGGCGCGATCCGCGAGCGCGTGACGAAAGCCGGCGGCGAAGTGCGCTACACGGCCTATGGCTACCACGGCACCGAAATCCTGATCGGCGGCGAGTACACCTGGCAGACCTACACCAACTACACCCAGGGCTACGCCAAGATGCGCCTGGAGTCGATCGCGCAGGCCGCCTGGAACCAGGGCGTCTGGGCCACCGTGTTCAACTGCCCGGAAATCCGCACCAATTCCTCCGACATCTTCGTCGGCGTCGAGCTGTCGCTGTTCCCGCTCCTGACCGCGCTGAAGAAGGAAGGCGGCGGCGCCTGGGCCGACCAGCAATGGCAGATCTGCCAGGACCTGCTGAACGAGGGCGTGTCGCTGCAGTCGCTACTCGACACCATCGAGCGCTACAACAACGACGCCACCAGCGCCGAGTTCCGCAACTTCGAAGCCTGGCCGATGGACAACACCCCGGCACTGGCGGACGTCATGATCGGCACCTCGGAAGACATCACCGACCTGCACAAGGACAAGAAGGCCCTGATCACCGACCACCTGTCCAGCCTGGTGCTGGAAGGCGCCGGCCCGCTGATGTTCCATGGCGCTTCCGAGAAGATCGCGCCGGTGCTGTGGCTCAGCCACGACATCATCGCCCGCCAGCTGAACGAACTGCACAAGTAAACTTGACCCGGAGGCGCCGGGGCGGAAGAATCTGCCCGGTCTCTTGCTTATCACTTTCTGGAAATCATGTTCTTCGCAAAACAACACTCGATGTACGAATCCGAGCACACCAAGTTCATCAAGGAGCTCAAGGCCAAGACCCCCGGCATGGACGAGCGCCAGGTCGAAGGCCGTTCCCTGCTGTGGGACAAGGCCCCGCTGTCGCTCGACGAGCAGGAGCGCATCAAGCAGTCGCGCCTGCGCCAGCAAGCCTACCCCTACCAGACCAAGGTCTGAGGTAGGGACGCGCCCCCATGCTGCCCGAGCAGGCCGAGCACGAGCTGCCGGCCGGTCCCCGGCACGACGGGGCGCCTCCAGGATCCGACCCGCATGACGCACACATTACCGCGGCTGCCGAAGCGGCCGAGGGAGCGATCGCGCGCCTGTACGGCGAACCGCTGACGCGCCTGCCGAGCGACCTGTACATTCCGCCGGATGCGCTCGAGGTCTTCCTCGACGCCTTCGAAGGCCCGCTCGACCTGCTGCTCTACCTGATCCGCAAGCAGAACTTCAACATCCTCGACATCCCGATGGCGCAGGTGACCCTGCAATACCTGGAATACGTCGAGCAGATCCGCCAGCACAACCTGGAACTGGCCGCCGAGTACCTCTTGATGGCGGCAATGCTGATCGAAATCAAGTCGAGGATGCTGCTTCCCAAAAGGCAGGACGACCTGGTCGAGGACGTCGGCGACCCGCGCGCGGAACTGGTGCGGCGCCTGCTGGACTACGAGCAGATGAAGGCGGCCGCGCTGGCGCTCGGCGCCCTGCCCCAGGAAGGCCGCGACTTCGTGCGCCCGCAGCTGTTCGTCGAACAGGGCCTGGCCCCCGCGCTGCCCGACGTCGACCCCTGGGACCTGCAGCGCGCCTGGCTCGACGTCCTGCGCCGCGCCAAGCTGACCCAGCACCACCGGATCAGCCGTCAGGAACTGTCGGTGCGCGAGCACATGTCGGCCATCCTGCGCACCCTGCAGTCGCAGCGCTTCGTCGAATTTTCCGAACTCTTCGCAGGCCAGCACACGGTTCCGATAGTGGTTGTACACTTTGTCGCCATGCTCGAACTGGCGAAGGAAACCTTGATCGAGATCACGCAGGCCGAGCCCTTCGCACCGATCTATGTGCGCCTGGCCTATTCCCCGGCTTGAAAGCCGCTACATTCATTCTTGCATCTGTACATTACAACCCCATGAAAATCATTTCCTCCATCGACGAACTGCGCGACCAGCTGCGCGGCCAGCTGCGCACCGCCTTCGTGCCGACGATGGGCAACCTGCACGAAGGCCATCTTTCGCTGATGCGCCTGGCGCGCAGGCATGGCGACCCGGTGGTGGCGTCGATCTTCGTCAACCGCCTGCAGTTCGGCCCGAACGAGGATTTCGACAAGTACCCGCGCACCTTCCAGGACGACGTCGCGAAACTCGAAAAGGAAGGCGTCTACGTGCTGTTCGCGCCGACCGAGAAGGACATGTACCCGGAACCGCAGGAATACCGCGTGCGCCCGCCCGATGGCCTCGGCAACACGCTGGAAGGCGAGTTCCGCCCCGGCTTCTTCGACGGCGTCTGCACCGTGGTGACCAAGCTGTTCTCCTGCGTGCAGCCGCGCGTGGCCGTGTTCGGCAAGAAGGACTACCAGCAGCTGATGATCGTCCGCAATATGGCACGCCAGTTCGCACTGCCGACCGAGATCATCGGCGCCGAGACCTTCCGCGCCGAGGACGGCCTGGCCCTGTCCTCGCGCAACGGCTACCTGTCGAGCGAAGAGCGGGCCGAAGCACCGGTGCTGTACCAGCAGCTGAACGCCGTCGCCGAAGCCATGCGCGCCGGCGGCCGCACGCCGGCCGAGGTCGAGCGCCAGGCCATGGAACACCTGGCCGCACGCGGCTGGAAGCCCGACTACGTCTCGATCCGCAAACGCATCGACCTGCAGGCGCCCGGCGCCGCCGACCTGGAAGCGGGCACGCCGCTGGTGGTGCTCGCCGCGGCCAAGCTCGGCAACACGCGCCTGATCGACAACCTGGAAATCTGAGCTTAGCAAAAAAAACATCTTTGATTGCTAAATTGCAATAGGGTAATTCTGGCTTTATACTTGACGTAAGCGGAAACCTGCATGGAACCGCAACTCATGAAGTCAACGCAAGGAATTGTTGCCGTGAACGACACCGCTCCCCTCACCCGCAAGGGGCCGCCGAAGCAGAACGATGCGCTGCACCGCATCGGCAGCACCGCCACGCCCCATGAAATGCGCGACCCCTTCGACATCGGCGAGGCGCTCACGGCCCTGTCGCTGTCCGGTGAGCCGGTCACGGTATTCCCGACCGGCTGGATCGAGCCGCTGCTGGCGCGGGTCGAGTCGGTCGACCCGGAGCTGCCGCACTTCGTGCTCGACTTTACCGGCAGCGAACGCCCGCCCGCGGGCAAGGCCACCCTGGTCGCCTCGCTGGGCGGCAATGCCAAGCTGCAGTTCGAGCTCGACCAGTCATGGAAACCGGCGCCGGACAATCGCATGCACGTGGCGGCCGAGTTCCCGCCGACCTGCCTGGTGCTGAACCGGCGCGCCGCGCGCCGCGTCGAGACGCCGGTGGGCGTCAACTACATGGCCAGTTTCCGCATCAAGGGCGTGCAGATCGACCTGCCCCTCTACGATTTCTCGCAGGGCGGCGTCGGCATGCGGGCAACGCCCGAGCAGTGCTTCGGGCTGCACGTGGGGAAGAAGCTGGACGGCGTACGCCTGGAACTGGGGCCGAACCTGGTCATCATGGCCGACCTCGAAGTGCGCCTGCTGCGGCCCTTCCGCACCTTCCTGCTGGGAGAACAGGTGCAGATCGGGTGCAGCTTTGCGAGTATTTCGATGCAGATGCAGCAGACGCTGGAGCGCTTCGTGACGACCGGCACCGTGGATCGGCGCGCCGCAGCGCGCTAGCTTCCGACTTTACGCAGCGAGGTTCTGCGCCCAGGCCAGTGCCGACAGGTGCGCCTTGTTGACCTCGAGTGGGCTGATATCGAGCGACTCCGCCAGCGAGGCCACCAGCCGCGAATTGAGCTCGCAAGCCTCCGCCAGCGCCAGGTAAGGCCCGTATTTCCCTTCGCGCGCCACCAGCGCCCTGACCACTTCTTCCGGCAGCTGCACCGACTCCAGCACCTCCAGCATGGGCAGCCCCAGCAGGCGGTCGAGCAGGGAGAACATGCCGGCGACGAACAGGTTTTCCGACTCCCCGGGCAGTGCCTTCTGGCCCAGCAGCTCGGCCAGGCGGCCGCGCACCACCGCGGTTTCCATCAGTACCGGCGAATAGCCGCTCGAGCTGGCCGTGGCCAGCAGCAGCACCAGCCAGCGGTACAGCGGCGCATAGCCCATCAGGGCGATCGCCTGGCGCAGCGATTGCACCTGGCGCGCGGCGCCGAAGCCGGCCGAATTGATGTAGCTCAGCAGCTTGTAGGTGAGCGCCGGATCGCGCTTGAGCACGTTCTCGAGCTTGGGCACGTCCTCGTTGTTCTGCACCATCTGCATCAGCTGGAGGATCACGCTCTGGGTCGGGTTCATGCCCTTGACCGGATTGCCCGGCCGCGGCGTCAGGTGCAGCTTGCCGACGAAGGCGTCCAGGCCCAGCGCGGCGCAGGCGTCGAAGTCGGCCCAGCTGGCCACCGGACGGCCCACCATGCGCATCGCCGCGTTCTTGGCGGCGGCATAGGTGCGCGCCTGGCTGGCGACGTCGTTGCCGGCGAACTGCACCTCGACATAGGAGGCATAGGGAGACAGGTTGCGGCCCAGCAGCTTGAGGTCGGCCCCGCGGATCGACACCCCCACGCCGCCCGCGCGCACCGCCTGCACCGCCGCGCGCACGTCGGGGTCGGTCAGCCTGCGGATGTTGAGGGTGAGGACGGTGCGCTCGGGCGGCAGCGCATGCAGCGCATCGGTCGAGAGCATCGCGGGCACCGCATCGAGGAACAGGATCTTGTCGCGCAGCAGCCAGCCGTGTTCGGGATGGTTGACGTGCTCGGCGACGAAGCCGACCAGGTCTTCCAGTTCCTGGTCGGTCGCTAGCTTGCCGTCGTGGTGCTGCCATGACAGCTCGTAACCGATGACGCGCTGCTTGGGATCGAGCAGCGGTTCACGAACGATGAAATTGGTTTGGTGCATGTGGGCGCGGAGAAAAAACTAGAACGAGCACGCGGCCCGGACGCCGACGGACGAGCCCGTCAAAAACCGAGACTGTCGAGCAGGTCGTCGACCTGGCCCTGGTCGGCTACCACCTCGCTCTTGCCTTCCGGGTTGATTTGCGGACCGTTGAGCAGGCCATTGTCCAGCTCGCGCTTGATCTCGCTCGGCGCGAAGTCGATCAGGACCTGCACCAGCTGTTGTTCGAGGTTCTGGGCGATGCCCGTGATGCGGCCGATCACCTGGCCGGTCAGGTCCTGGAAATCCTGGGCCATCATGATGTCCATCAGCTGGCCGCGGGTCGCCACCGCACCGGCACGGGACTCGTCCAGGCCGGCGATGGTGCGCTGGGCCAGCGCGCGCCACTCGAGCTCCGATGCGCCCTTGTCCAGCAGCGACTGCCATGCGCCCGAGAGCTCGGCCGAGCGCGTTTCGATGGCATCCTGCACCGGGCCGGCGGCGTCGGTGGCGTCCAGCACGCGCTTGGCGGCCTGTTCCGACAGGCGCGCCACGTAGTCGAGGCGGTCGCGCGCATCCGGGATGTCGCTCGCCGCTTTCTCGATCAGCTTGTCGAGGCCGAGGCCGCGCAGGCTTTCGTGCAGCGCGCGCGTCATGTGGCCAATCCGGCTCAGGACCTCCTCGTGGGAGGCCTCGGCCTGGACAGCAGTCTGCTCAATCATCTCAGCCCGCCTTGTCCATCTTCTCGAAGATCTTGTTCAGCTTCTCGTCCAGCGTGGCGGCCGTGAACGGCTTGACCACGTAGCCGCTGGCGCCGGCCTGTGCGGCCGCGATGATGTTTTCCTTATTGGCTTCGGCGGTCACCATCAGCACCGGCAGCTTGGCCAGCGCGGGATCGGCACGGATGTTCTGCAGCATGGTCAGGCCGTCCATGTTCGGCATGTTCCAGTCCGACACCACGAAGTCGAATTGCTCGCTGCGCAGCTTGGCCAGGCCCATCACGCCGTCTTCGGCTTCGTCGACATTGGCATAACCCAGTTCCTTCAACAGATTCCGGACGATGCGGCGCATCGTCGAGAAATCGTCAACAACCAGAAAACGCATCTTTGGATCAGCCATGAATTACTCCGTTTTGAATCTTGTACTTTGGTTTATTGGGCGAAGACTGCATAACAGCCTCCAGAATAGCATTTTTGTTGCCGTACGGCGATAAAATGGCATCAATACAAGGCGTGCTGGATCAAACACGCAACGCCCTGCTCCCCTGCGAGGCCAGGTGCTCGAGTACCATGCGCGGCAGCGACTGCAGGCTGCCGATGTCGTGGGCCGCGCCCAGCGCGATCGCCTCGCGCGGCATGCCGAATACGACGCAGCTCGCCTCGTCCTGGGCAAAATTGTGCGCCCCCGCATTGCGCATGTCCAGCATGCCCGCGGCGCCGTCCTTGCCCATGCCTGTCAGGATAACACCAACGGCATTTTTGCCCGCCGCTTCGGCCGCGCTTCGAAACAGCACGTCTACCGAGGGACGGTGCCGGTTGACCGGCGGGCTTTGCTCGATGCGGGTCATGTAGTTGGCGCCGGAACGGGCCAGCAAGAGGTGCGAATGCCCAGGAGCAATGTAAGCGTGGCCGGGCAGCACCCGCTCGTTGCCCGCCGACTCCTTCACGCTGATCTTGCACAGCGAATCGAGGCGCTTGGCGAAGGAGCTGGTAAAGCCTTCCGGCATGTGCTGGGCGATCAGGATGCCCGGGCAGTCCGAGGGCATCTGCATCAGGAATTCGCGGATCGCCTCGGTGCCGCCGGTGGACGCGCCGATGATGATCAGTTTTTCCGACGAGATGAGCGGGCTGCGCAGGGCCGACAGCTGGGGCGCCGGCACCGTACCCGGGACCGCGCGCTTGACGCGGGCGCGTGCGGCGGCCCTAATTTTGTCGGCGATCAACTCGGTGTACTCGCGCATCCCGGTCTGGATCGAGATCTTCGGCTTGGTCACGAAGTCGACCGCGCCCAGCTCCAGCGCGCGCATGGTGATCTCGGAGCCGCGCTCGGTCAGCGAGGACACCATCAGCACCGGCATCGGGCGCAGGCGCATCAGCTTTTCCAGGAAATCGAGGCCGTCCATCTTCGGCATCTCGACGTCGAGGGTCAGCACGTCGGGGTTGTGGCGCTTGATCAGTTCGCGCGCGACCAGCGGGTCGGGGGCCGTGGCCACGACTTCCATGTCGGGCTGGGAGTTGACGATTTCGCTCATCACGCTGCGGATCAGCGCAGAGTCGTCGACGATCAGAACCTTGATTGTCATACGTCGTCCTTTCAGGTTTTTTCTTCTTCTGGTTAAAACAGGTCGATGTCGCCGCCGACCGGTTCCACCTTGAGTCGCTTGGCGTAATCGAGCTCGCGTTTTGCCAGCGTATCGTTTTGGGTTTGCATCAGCTTCTTCACCAGCACCTTGCCGGTCTTGGGGAAGAAGTAGACCTTGCGCGGGTAGATGTCGTTCAGGTCCGCGGCCAGCACCGGGATCCGCTCGGTCTTCAGGAAGCTGGTCACGAAGGCGGCATTGCGCTCGCCCACGTTCATCGCCGTGAAGCCGCGCAGCACGGCGCCGCCGCCGAATACCTTGGCCTCCAGGTGCTCGCGCCGCGCGCCCGCCTTGAGCAGGTCGTTGATCAGGATCTCCATCGCGAAGCTCCCGTAGCGCATCGAGGCTGACACCGGGCTGCCGCCGTCGCCGCCGCCGTCGGGCAGCATGAAGTGGTTCATGCCGCCCAGGCCGGTGAGGCGGTCGCGGATGCAGGCCGACACGCAGGAACCGAGCACGGTCACGATCAGCATGTTCTTGCCGGTGTAGTAGTACTCGCCCGGCAGGATCTTGGCGGCGTCGCAGTCGAAGGTGCGGTCGTAGTAGACGTTGGTGGCGAACTGGTTGTTCATGTCGATCAGCGCCGCCCCGCCCCGTCGAGTTCGTACACGGTCTTGCCGCGCAGGCGCAGCGCATCCGACACGTACAGGAAGTTTTCGGAATGCCCTGCAAACAGCAGGGCATGGGGCTTCATCAGGGGCACGAAGCGGGCCAGGATCTTGCGCTGGGTGTCCTTGTCGAAGTAGATCATCACGTTGCGGCAGAAGATCGCATCGAAAGCGCCGTCCACCGGCCAGTCGCTGGCCAGCAGGTTGAGCTGGCGGAAGCTGACCAGCTGGCGCAGCTCAGGGCGCACCCGCGCCATGCCTTCGTTGGCGCCCTTCCCTTTCAGGAAGAAGCGCTTCAGGCGCTCCTGGCCCACCTTCTCGATGCGCTCCATCGGATAGACCCCGCTGGCGCCGACCGCCAGCACGTTGGTGTCGATGTCGGTCGCGACGATCTGCACCGGCGGCGTGAGGGTGTTGAAGGCCTCGCAGGCAGTCATCGCGATCGAATACGGCTCTTCGCCGGTGGACGCGGCCGAACACCAGATGGTGAGCGGTCCGCCGCCCTTGCCGCGCAGGCCGGCCAGGTGCTCGGCCAGCAGCGGGAAGTGGTGGGCCTCGCGGAAGAACGAGGTCAGGTTGGTGGTCAGCGCATTGGTGAAGGCTTCCCATTCGGTCGCCATGCGGCCGGCCTCGAGATCGTCGAGGTAGCGCACGAAGGACTGGATGCCGGTGGCGCGCAGGCGCCGCGCCAGGCGGCTGTAGACCATTTCCTGCTTGCTGTCGGCCAGCGAGATGCCGGCACGCTGGTAGATCAGCGCGCGGACCCGCTCGAAATCACTGCGCGTGAAGTCGAATTCCTTGACCGTGTCGGTTCTTTGCTGCGGCACGTCCTTGCCTCTTTCTAGCTGTTGCTCTTTGCGTTGCTCGTGCCGGGCCGTGCGTGGGATGGCCTGAATCACAAAAGGCCACCCCGCGAGATCATGCTGCCAGCTTGTCCATCAGGCCCATCTCGCTGGACGACATCAGCTTGTCGATGTCGACCAGGATCAGCATGCGCTCGTCCACGGTGCCCAGGCCGATCATGTAGTCCGAGTTGAAGGCGGTGCCCATTTCCGGGGCCGGCTTGATCTGGTCCGGGGTGAGCGTGGTCACGTCGGAGACGCTGTCCACCACCATGCCCATGATGCGGCCGCCGATGTTCAGGATGATCACGACGGTGAACTGGTCGTACACCGGGGTGCCCAGCTTGAACTTGATGCGCATGTCCACCACCGGAATGATGATGCCACGCAGGTTGATCACGCCCTTGATGAATTCCGGGGCATTGGCGATGCGGGTGACCGCTTCGTAGCCGCGGATCTCCTGCACCTTGAGGATGTCGATGCCGTATTCCTCGGAGCCCAGGGTAAAGGCCAGGAATTCGCTGCCCGCGCCTTCGATGGCGTTGCCGTCAGCCGGCTTGTTGTTCTGTACAGTAGACATGGTCACGTCCTCTTGATTGATGATGTGTTAAAGGCTTCTCGAGACGAGGGGGTCGTCCAGCAGCTGGCGCGAGGAGCGCACCAGCGCGGCCACGTCCAGGATCAGGGCAACGCCGCCGTCGCCGAGGATGGTGGCGCCCGAGATGCCGGCCACCTTGCGGTAATTCGCTTCCAGGTTCTTGACCACCACCTGCTGCTGGCCCACCAGCTCGTCGACGAACAGCGCGGTCTTCTTGCCCTCGGTCTCGAGGATCACCACGATGCCCTCGGACGGGTCGGTGATGCGCGGGGTGATGTCGAACATCTGGTACAGCGGGATCAGCGGCAGGTACTCGCCGCGCACCTTCAGCACCTGGCCGCGACCCGCGATTTCGCGGATGTCCTGCGGCGCCGGCTGGAGCGACTCGACCACGAAGGACAGCGGCAGGATGTAGATCTCCTCGCCGCTGCGGATCGACATGCCGTCCAGGATGGCCAGGGTCAGCGGCAGCGAGATCGAGATCGTGGTGCCGAAGCCGCGCGCCGAGCGGATGTCGACCGTGCCGCCCATCGAAGCGATATTGCGCTTCACGACGTCCATGCCGACACCGCGGCCGGACACGTCGGTCACCTGTTCCGCGGTCGAGAAGCCCGGCGCGAAGATCAGCTGCCAGACATCCTCGTCGCTCATGTTGTCGGACACCGGCAGTCCGTTCTGGGCCGCCTTGGCCAAAATGCGCTCGCGGTTCAGGCCGGCGCCGTCGTCGGAGACTTCGATGACGATGTTGCCGCCCTGGTGGCCGGCCGACAGGAACAGGCGCCCCGCGTCCGACTTGCCGGCTTCGACGCGCGCCGCCGGCATCTCGATGCCGTGGTCGATCGAATTGCGCACCAGGTGGGTCAGCGGGTCGACGATGCGCTCGATCAGGCCCTTGTCCAGTTCAGTGGCGGCGCCGTTGGTGATGAAGTCGACCTTCTTGCCGAGCTTGGTGGCGAGATCGCGCACCATGCGCGGGAAGCGCGAGAACACGAAGTCCATCGGCATCATGCGGATCGACATGACGGCTTCCTGCAGCTCGCGCGTATTGCGTCCGAGCTGGCTGATGGAGTTCAGCAGGCGCTCGTGCGCCATCGGGTCCAGGTTGCCGCTGCGCTGCTCGAGCATGGCGTTGGTGATCACCAGCTCGCCGATCAGGTTGATCAGCTGGTCGACCTTCTCGACCGACACGCGGATCGAGGACGATTCGGCATGCGGGTCCTTCTTCGCCGCCTTCTTCTCGGCGGCCAGTTCGCTGGCCAGCTCGGACAGCTCGATCGGATCCGGGCCCTTCGGCGCCGCAGCCTGCGGTTTCGCTTCGTTGGTGATGCCGGCCGCGGCGCGGATCTGCTCGATCGGCTGGAAGAAGCCGTAGCCGCGCTCGTCGTCGGACAGTTCCTCTTCGCTGGACGCGGCAGCGGCCTCGTCGTCGAAGTCGAAGAAGCCGTAGCCCTGCTCGTCCTCGATGCGCTTGCGCTCGGCGGCCTCGATGGCGCGCTGCTCGGGCGTGAGCGCGGGCGCCTCGAATATCTTCAGGTCGTCCGGGTTCAGCACGAAGGAGCAGATCGCGATGATGTCGTCCAGGCTCTCGTGGGTCGTGATGATGATGGCGCTGCGGCCGCCGTCGAGCGGCGTGACCTTGGCGCGGCCCATCAGGCCCAGTTCGTCGACCAGGGCCGTGATGTCGCGCGGTTCCACCGGCGGCAGTTCGATCTTGTAGCGGTGCGCACCCTCGGTCGGGTGATGGGCCTTCGTTTCGGCGGTCAAATAGGATGCCGCCACCAGCGGCGCCTGCGGCACCAGGCCCTCGGCCAGGTCATGCAACACCATGCGCACGTTGGCGACCGCTTCCTGGTCCACGGCCGCACCGTGGCGGTGGCCGTCCAGCTGCATCTTGAGGCTGTCCTTGGCGGCCAGGAAGGCGTCCACGTGGTTCGAGGTGAGCGCCATCTCGCCCTTGCGGATGCGGTCCAGCAGCGACTCGAGCACGTGCGTGACTTCGCTCATGTCGGTCAGGCCGAAGGTCGAGGCGCCGCCCTTGACCGAGTGGGCGGTGCGGAAGATCGCGTTCAGGTCTTCCGGGTCGGGCGATGCCACGTCGACGCCCAGCAGCAGCCGCTCCATTTCGGCGAGCAGTTCCTCTGCCTCGTCGAAAAAGACCTGGTAAAACTGGCTGATGTCGATCGTCATGATGAAATCCGTTCTGAAGCCCGCTGCGCCATGGCCTTAGCCGATGACCTTTTTCACTACTTCGATCAGGCGTTGCGGATCGAAAGGCTTGACCAGCCAGCCGTTGGCGCCGGCGGCGCGGCCCTTGGCCTTCATCTCGTCCGAGGACTCGGTGGTCAGCATCAGGATCGGGGTCTTGGCGTAGTTCGGCAGCGTGCGCAAAGTCTTGATCAGGGCCAGGCCGTCCATGCGCGGCATGTTCTGGTCGGTCAGGACCAGGTCCACGCTCTGCAGCTTGGCCTTGTCGAGGCCATCCTGGCCGTCGACCGCTTCCACCACGTTGTAGCCGGCCGCCTTCAGGCTGAAGGCCACCATCTGGCGCAGCGAACTGGAATCGTCGACCGCGAGAATCGTTTTTGCCATGTTTTGCTCCTGCTGTTTTATTCCGGTATGTTCCGGTTGAATGTAAAGTGGCTGAATGTTTGGCCAGCGAACTCAGAAGAGCTCGATGTCCCCGCTTTCGAGGTGATGCTGTTCCACCGACTTACGCAGCATGCTGCGCAGTTCGAGCGACTGGATCGCCAGCGCCATGCTGACCTTGCCCAGGCGTTCGACGATCTCCTCGCTGTCGGTCTCCGGCGCGATCTCGGCGCCGTGCTCGCTGAGCGTGCCGAGGAATTCGCGCAGGCCGGCCACGCGGCGCAGCGTGCGGTCGATCAGCTGGCTGGTCATGTCCTGGAACTGCATGCTGGTGATGGCCGAGTTCACGTGCTGGCCGATTTCACCCGACATGTCGGACAGCCGGGCGCTGTCTTCCGCGCTCGGGGTCTCGCCCGCCAGCAGGCGGTTGATCGCTTCCTGGCGCGCGCCGACCGCGGTGTGGATCGCCATGAAGCTGCTGGTCAGCTTGTCGATGGCTTCTTCCAGCAGCAGTTCGGTCTGCAGCAGGTCGGTCTCGACCTCGGTCAGGTGACGGCGTCCGTGGATGGCCACGCCCGACAGCAGGCGCTTCACGTGCGAACCGAGTATCTTTTTTCTTTTCATTCCAGTCTCCAGTCCTGGATCATTGTGCGACGGTCGCAGCGCCGGCGGCGTGCCGCCCTGCGGCGGCACCCACTCCGGCTGCCGCTGCGGGTTGTTGCGCCGGCACGTCGAGCGAAGCGGCGTCGCGCTGGACGGCCTCCTCGGTCTTCTTGTTCATCACGATGATGCTGATACGCCGGTTGATCGGGTTGAACGGGTCCTTGCGGTCCAGGTGGGCGGCCGAGGCCAGGCCCACCACGCGCAGCACCTTGTCGTCGGTCAGGCCGCCGCGCACCAGTTCGCGGCGCGATGCATTGGCGCGGTCGGCCGACAGTTCCCAGTTGCTGTAGCCGGCGTCGCTGAAATACGGCGTGGCGTCGGTATGGCCCGACAGGCCGATCTTGTTCGGCACCTCGTTGAGCACCATGCCGATGATGTTCAGGATTTCCTTCGTGTAGGGCTGCAGCTCGGCCCTGGCCAGCGCGAACATCGGGCGGTTCTGCTCGTCCACGATCTGGATGCGCAGGCCTTCGCTGGTGATGTCGAGCAGCAGCTGGTTCTTGTACTTCTTGAGCAGCGGGTTGACCTCGATGACCGATTCGATCTTCGTCTTCAGGGACTGGAGGCGCTCGGCTTCCGCTTTCGCCACCTGGGCCTTGGCGGCTTCGAGGTTGTAGGTCTTCGAGGTCGGGTCGACGTCGCCCTTCTTGACTTGGCCGTTGCGGCGGGTCAGGTCGGTGCCGCCGCCCTTGATCACGGACGAGGAATCGCCCGCGCCCGAGCCGCCCGCCATCGCCACCTTCAGCGGGGTCTTGAAGTATTCCGAGATGCCTTCCAGGTCGCCCTTGGCGGTCGAGCCCAGCAGCCACATGAGCAGGAAGAAGGCCATCATCGCGGTCACGAAGTCGGCGTAGGCGATCTTCCAGGCACCGCCATGGTGGCCGCCGGCGACCTTCTTGATGCGCTTGACGACGATGGGGCGCATGTTTTCATCAGCCATGCTCCCTCCCTTCGGTCGGCGTCAAGTGGATGGACAACAGCGGCATGGGGCTTACTTCTTCCGCTTGATATGGTCTTCGAGCTCGGCGAAGCTCGGGCGCTCGGTCGAGTACAGCACCTTGCGGCCGAATTCGACCGCCAGCGCCGGCGCATAGCCGTTCAGGCTGGCCAGCAGGGTGACCTTCACGCACTGGAACATCTTGGTCGATTCTTCCAGCTTCTGTTCCAGCACGTTCCCCAGCGGCGACACGAAGGCGTAGGCCAGCAGGATGCCGAGGAAGGTACCGACCAGGGCCTTGGCGATCAGGATACCCAGCTCGGCCGGAGGCAGGCCCACCGATTCCATCGTGTGGACCACGCCCATCACCGCCGCCACGATACCGAAGGCCGGCAGGCCGTCGCCGACCTTGGCGATCACGTGGGCCGGGATCGCGCCTTCGTGGTGGTGGGTCTCGATCTCGTTGTCCATCAGGTTTTCGATTTGCATCGCGTCCATGTTTCCCGAGACCATCAGACGCAGGTAGTCGGTCATGAATTCGATGATGTGGTGGTCGGCCAGCACGGCCGGGTATTTCGAGAACAGCGGCGAGGCTTCCGGCGCCTCGATGTCGCCTTCGATCGACATCAGGCCTTCCTTGCGCACCTTCGACAGCACGTCGAACTGCAGTGCCATCAGCTCCATGTACATGTCCTTGGTGTACTGGGAGCCCTTGAAGATGCTCGGGAAGGCCTTGGCGGTCGCCTTCACCGACTTCATGGTGTTACCGACAAAGAATGCGCCGACCGCAGCACCGCCGATCATCAGCAGTTCGAGCGGCTGCCAAAGCGACGCGATGTGGCCGCCAGTCCAGACGAAGCCGCCGAACACGCTGGCACAGACGATGATGTAACCGACAATGACTAACAAGGGAATTCCACTCCAGAAAGGCCGGGGTCCACCGGCATGCTCAAATTAAGTGATTTCAGGCAAAGTTGATGCAGGGAACCACTCTAGCGGGAGAATGGCCCATGGGCAAGTAAAAAGCCCCCTGTTGTCGCCTAAAAGTGCCAGATATGCAGGGCCGGGCCGCCCTCTGTGGGATAGACGGTACGGTTCGCTAAACGATCGTCAATGGCGAATTCGTAACTGAGAAGCAGCGAGCCCGGACGCATCTCGCGTGCCGCCTTGCGCCACAGCGCACCCATGGCTGCTGGAGACAGGTAGGCGAAGACCAGGTCGTAGCCGGCGAAATCGAGGCGCTCGTAGTCGCCGCGGATGAAGCGCGCGCGGCTGCCGCCGAGGCGTGCGCGCAGCCGGCTGACCAGCCAGGGCAGCGGCGCCAGCTCGATGCCCGTGGCCTCGATGCCGGGCCGGCGTTGCGCCAGGTCCAGCACCAGGCCGCCCAGGCCGCTGCCGATGTCGATCACGCGCACCGGGTCTTTATTCGGAAGGAGAGCGGCGACCGCCTCCCAGACGCGCCGGTTGGACGGGTAGTACGGTACCTGGGTACGGTAGGTGGACCAGTACAGCAGCAGCAGGAACAGGAAGATGGCGAGGAAGACCGGCGGCGGGACCGCCAGCTGGGCGGCGCCGACCAGGGCGGCCGGGAACAGCAGCTGGATGGCACGCCACCAGCTGGCCAGGCCGCGCCACCAGCTCAGGGCGGCGGCGATGAGGCCCTGGATCAGGGCCACGCCGAGGTAGGACATCGGCACGCCGGCCGTGGCCAGCAGCCAGGTGACGGCGAGCGTCAGGGGAAAGGCGGCGGCCTGCAGCAGCAGCGCCGCGACGGCGGGTTTCACTCGGGGGATGGACCGGCGCTCTGGCTTGCCGCGGCGTCCCTGGCATCCTGGGCGTCCTGCGCCTCTTTCGCGTCCCTGGCCTTGCGGGTCTTGCCGGCACGCGAAGGCATGTGGCACAGGCCGCACAGGTAGTCGGCGTTCAGGTCGAGGGCATTGACGATGAACTTGCCCTGGCACTTCTGGCACGGGGCCAGCACCAGCATGCCGCTCTGGAAGAAGCGCACCAGGGTCCAGGCGCGGGTGAGCGACAGCAAAGGCTCTTCGCCCGGCTCGGGCGGCATCTGTTCGAGGTAGAGCTTATAGGCCTTCATCACCGCCTGGATGCCGGTGGCGCCGGCATGTTCGACCAGGAAGTTATGGATGTTGATGAACAGCGAGGAATGGATGTTCGGCTGCCAGGTCAGGAACCAGTCGGTCGAGAAAGGCAGCATGCCCTTGGGCGGAGAGACGCCCTTGAGTTCCTTGTACAGCTTGAGCAGGCGTTCGCGCGAGAGCGAGACTTCGGTTTCGAGCAGCTGGAGGCGCGCTCCCAGGTTGATCAGTTCGATCGCAAGCTGGATTTCCTGCGCTTCCGACACGACACTTTTCTTGCTCATCCCTGCTCCCGCCACTAGTACTGATGTGCGATCCCGGCGGGATCGCGTCTAGCGGGATTTTATACGATCTCTTCGACCGGCTGGCCGGCCATCAGGATGGCGGCGTGCGACTGGGCCAGGCTGCGTTCCTTGGTGTGGCTGGTCAGCATCGACAGGATGGCGGTGTCGTCGAAGCGGAAACGGGCCAGCATCATGTTGCCGCTTGCCAGTTTCAGGATCTGGGCATTGCTCATGCTTTCGATCAGGTCGGCGATGTCGGCCGAGATGCCGAGACGGAAGATGGCGGTGACCTTGTCGGCGCGGATCATCTGCTGGGCCAGCATCAGGTAGCTCAGGTTTGCGTCGCGGATTTCAGCCATCATGTCGTTCATCGTCATTTCTATCTCCGTATCCGTTGGTTCGGCGACTTGCGTGTTGCCGATGAGATAGATTCTGACCGTACGGAAACTTTTGAGCTATTGGACGAAGTCTGTATTTTGCGTCCGCGAATGACGGACAGGACCCGTAGGAGTTTGTCTGACAAACCCTGCTGGATCACTGTGGCGCCCCTATGAAAAAGGGGCTGGGGGAGGTGCCGGAATCGGCTTAAATTGTGTGCGCCCGAACCTGCTTCTGTCGTGCGCTTGCTACGATTTACGTCAAGCTTTTGGAGAACTTTAGGGTTTTCGCAAAATATTTTTCAATCTTTTGCTGCCCTGTCCACCCTTTAACGGAGCGTCTGGCGAGAACTTGAGGGTTTTTTGAAAATATTTTTCAGGACCCTTTACCGCGCTTCTGAGAGGGGTAACGGCAGCGGTTTTGGGAACTTTAGGGTTCTGTCGAAAATTTTTTGAAGTTTTTTTCGTTCACTTGCTACACTGCGGCCCTGAAGAAACTTCAGGCCTCAACTATCCTTTAAGGCAAGCATGGAATCTTTACGACTCTGGGACATCAGCCCGACGATCTCGGCTGCCATCCCGGTCTGGCCCGGCGACACCCCCTTCGAAGCCGCGCCCACCTGGGAAATCAAGGATGGCTGCCCGGTCAAGGTCAGCCGGATGACGATGACGACCCACCTCGGCGCGCACACCGACGCCCCCAGCCACTACGACCCGGCCGGCAAGTCCATCGACCAGGTCGACCTGCTCCCGTATATCGGGGCCTGCCGCGTGCTCCACTGCCTCGGCGTGGCGGCGGTGGAACCGGCCCACCTGGAGGGCAAGCTGGACGGCGTGCCGCCGCGCGTGCTGCTGCGTACTTACGCCAGTGCGCCCCAGAGCGCCTGGGACTCGGCCTTCCCGGCCATCAGCCCGGCCGCCATCGCACTCCTGGCGAGCAAGGGCGTGATCCTGGTCGGCACCGACACCCCCTCGCTCGACCCGCAGGACTCCAAGACCCTGGACGCCCACCACGCGGTACGCGCCGGCGGCATGGCGATCCTGGAAGGCATCGTGCTGGACGCGGTGCCCGAGGGCGACTATGAACTGGTCGCCCTGCCCCTGAAATTCGCCGGCATGGACGCCAGCCCGGTGCGCGCCATCCTGCGCGCCCTACCCGCCAAGGAAACCGCATGAACATCGACATCACCCGCGCCGACTGCGTCGCCCGCGACGAGCGCGATCCGCTGCGCCCCCTGCGCGAGCGCTTCGACCTGCCCCCGGGCCTCATCTACCTGGACGGCAATTCGCTCGGCGCCCGTCCGAAGGCGGCCCTTGCGCGCGTCCAGGACGTGGTGGCCCGCGAATGGGGCCAGGACCTGATCAAGAGCTGGAACACGGCCGGCTGGTTCGACCTGCCCAAGCGCCTCGGCAATCGCCTGGCTCCGCTGATCGGCGCGAAGGACGGCGAAGTCGTGGTCACCGACACCACCTCGCTCAACCTGTTCAAGGCGCTGGCCGCCGCGCTGCACCTGCAGGCCCAGGGCCCCGGCTCCGCCCGCCGCACCATCGTCACCGAACGCAGCAACTTCCCGACCGATATCTATATGGCGGAAGGCCTGACCCAGTGGCTCGAACGCGGCTACCGGGTGCGCCTGGTCGATTCGGTGGAGGAGATTCCCGCCGCCGTCGACGCCGACTGCGCGGTGCTGATGCTCACCCACGTGAATTACCGCACCGGCTACCAGCACGACATGGCCCAACTGACCCGTCATGCGCATGCCGGCGGCGCGCTGGCGGTCTGGGACCTGGCCCACTCGGCCGGCGCGGTGCCGGTCGACCTGCATGCGGCGGAAGCCGACTTCGCGGTGGGCTGCACCTATAAATACCTGAACGGCGGCCCCGGCGCGCCGGCCTTCATCTGGGTGCCGCAGCGGCACCAGGCGGCGTTCGCCCATCCCCTCACCGGCTGGTGGAGCCATGCGAAGCCCTTCGCGATGTCGCACGGCTTCGCGGCCTGCGAAGGGATCGGCCGCGCCCTGTGCGGCACCCAGCCGGTGGTCTCGCTGGCCCTGGTCGAGTGCGGGCTGGAGATCTTCGAAGAGACCGGCATGGAGGCCATCCGCGCGAAATCGCTGGCCTTGACCGACCTGTTCATCGAACTGGTCGAAGCGACTTGTGCGGGTCACCCGCTCGGCCTGGTGACGCCGCGCGAGCATGCGCGGCGCGGCAGCCAGGCCAGCTTCACCCATCCGCACGGCTATGCGGTGATGGCGGCCTTGATTGCGCGCGGCGTGATCGGCGACTACCGCGAGCCGGAGATCATGCGCTTCGGCTTCACCCCGCTGTACACCAGCTTCGCCGACGTCTGGGACGCGGTGGCGATCCTGAAGGACATCCTCGACAACCAGGCCTACGATACCCAGGCCGAACGCAGCGCAGTGACCTGAGGAGCCCAGATGAACGACCAAACCAATGACAAGGCGGAGTGGCACGGCGCGAAGCTCGACTTCAAGGAGTCCATGAGCTACGGCGACTACCTGGGTCTGAACCAGATCCTGTCCGCCCAGCACCCGCTCTCGCCCAACCACAACGAGATGCTGTTCATCATCCAGCACCAGACCAGCGAGCTGTGGATCAAGCTGATGCTGCACGAACTGCAGGCGGTGCGCCGCCACATCCGGGAAGACAACCTGCCGCCGGCCTTCAAGATGCTGGCGCGGGTAGCGCGCATCATGGACCAGCTGGTGCATGCCTGGGACGTGCTGGCCACCATGACGCCGCCCGAGTACACGGCGATCCGCCCCTACCTGGGCGCATCCTCGGGCTTCCAGTCCTTCCAGTACCGCGAGCTCGAATTCATCCTGGGGAACAAGAACGCGAACCTGCTCGCCGTCCACGAGAAGTCGCCAGATGCGCATGCCATCCTCGAACGCGAACTGCACACGCCCTCGGTGTACGACGAGGCGGTGATGCTGCTGGCGCGCAGCGGCTTCGCGATCGCGCCCGAGCGCCTGGCCACCGACTGGACCCGCCCCACCGAGCTTGACGACACCGTAAAAGCGGCCTGGCTGGGCGTCTACCAGGACACCGAGCACCACTGGGCGCTGTACGAACTGGCCGAGAAGCTGGTCGACCTGGAGACCGCCTTCCGCTTCTGGCGCTTCCGCCACGTGAGCACGGTCGAGCGCATCATCGGCTTCAAGACCGGCACCGGCGGCACGGCGGGCGTCAGCTACCTGCGCAAGATGCTCGACGTGGTGCTGTTCCCGGAACTGTTCGCGCTGCGCACGGCGCTCTGAAGACGTACAATCGCCGTTGATCTTTTCTTAACGGTGGAGGCGCGATGAAGTGCGACGTACTGATCCTGTCAGGCCTGTGGAACTCCGGCCCCGAGCACTGGCAAAGCCAGTGGCAGGGGCGCTATCCGGCCTGGACCAAGGCCCAGCACCGCGACTGGAACTGCCCGGACCGCGACGAATGGGTGGCCGAGCTGGATGCCGCGATCGGGGCCTGCAAGGGCGCGCCGATCCTGGTCGCGCACAGCCTCGGCTGCATGCTGGCGGTGCACTGGGCGCTCAGCGGCTCGCCGCTGAAGGTGGCCGGCGCCTTCCTGGTGGCGCCGAGCGACGTCGAGGCCCCGAGCTATCCGGTACCCGTCAACGGCTTCGCGCCGATTCCGCTCCAGGCCCTGCCCTTCCCGAGCCTGGTCATCGCCAGCACCGACGATCCCTATGTCTCGAACGAGCGCGCGGCGGCCTTCGCCCGCGCCTGGGGCAGCCGTTTCATCCAGATCGGCGACGCCGGCCACGTCAACGCGGATTCGGGCCACGGTCCCTGGCCCGAGGGCGAGCGCCTGCTGCAGGAATTCTGCGACCAGCTCGGACACACGACGTGACGATCCTCGCTACCCCACGCCTGCGCCTGGAACCCGTCTGTCCCGCGCACTATGAGGGCCTGCGCGTGCTGAACGCCGATCCGGCGGTGCAGCGCTACATCGCGGGCAGGCCCGAGACGCCCGAGGAGACGGCGGCCATGATCGAACGCGTGCAGGGCCGCTGGAAACAGTTCGGTCATTCGTGGTGGAGCTTCATCGAACAGGACAGCGGGGAACTGGTCGGCGCCGGCTGCATCCAGCACCTCGGCCACGATCCCGCCAACGAGCACGAAATCGGCTGGCGCCTGCGCCCGGACCGCTGGGGCCGCGGCTATGCGACGGAAGCGGCACGCCGCATGGCGGCCTTCGCCTTCGACGAGCTGAAGGCGCCGCTGCTGGCGGCGATCTGCCATCCGGACAACGCGGACTCCAGCAGGGTCATGCAGCGTCTCGGCATGCGCTACCGGGGCGAGGAAACCTGGCACGCACAGACGGTGTCGGTCTACGACATCAGCGCGCAAGCCTGGGCGGCCATGAAATAAGAGAAGATGAAGACTTACCACGGCAGCTGCCACTGTGGCAGCGTACGGTTCGAGGCCGATATCGACCTCGGTGCCGGCACTATCAAGTGCAACTGCACGATCTGCAGCAAGATGCGCTTCTGGGCGGCGCAGGTGCCTTCACATGCATTCCGGCTGCTTGCGGGCGCCGAGACGCTGCGCGAATACCGCTACCACACGCGGCGCGACGCCCATTACTTTTGCGGGAATTGCGGCATCAATACCTTCTCCACCGGCGACTCGCCGTCGCTGGGCGCCTTCCACGCGGTGGTGCTGGCCAGCCTGGACGACCTGCCGCCCGAGGAACTGATCGCCGCACCGGTGCGCTACCTCGACGGCCGTAATGACAATTGGACCACGCCGCCCAGAGAGGTCAGGCATTTGTAGGGTGGACGGCTTCGCCGTCCGCGCGTTCGATTCCGGCATGCGTTGCCACTGCGCGTAGGAGAGTTGAACGCGCGGGCGGACAAGCCGCCCACCCTACGAAAAGCAAATGCCACACCCATGAAAAACCGGGGCTCACGGCCCCGGTTCTTTGTGCAGCTTACTGCCTGACGCTTACTTCGCCGTCGCCAGCAGCATCTCGTTCAGGCGCTTCACGAACGAGGCCGGATCGCTCAGGCTGCCGCCTTCGGCCAGCATGGCCTGGTCGAACAGGATGTGCGACCAGTCGGCAAAGCGGGCACCGTCCGCGTCCTCGTACTTCAGGCGCGTCACCAGCGGGTGGTTCGGGTTGATCTCGAGGATGGGCTTCGATTCCGGCGCGTTCTGGCCGGCCGCCTTCAGCATGCGCAGCAGGTTGCCCGACAATTCGTTCTCGTCCGCGACCAGGCAGGCCGGCGAATCGGTCAGGCGGAAGCTGACGCGCACGTCCTTGGCCTTCTCGCCCAGCGCGCCCTTCATCTTCTCGACCAGCTCCTTGTAGCCGGCTTCGACTTCAAGGTGCTCCTTCTTCTCGGCTTCGTCCTCGAGCGCACCCAGGTCCAGGCCGCCCTTGGCCACCGACACCAGTTCCTTGCCCTCGAACTCGCTCAGGAAGGACAGCATCCACTCGTCGACACGGTCCGTCATCAGGAGCACTTCGACGCCCTTCTTGCGGAAGATCTCCAGGTGCGGGCTGTTCTTCGCGGCGCTGAAGCTGTCGGCGGTGACGTAGTAGATCTTGTCCTGGCCTTCCTTCATGCGCTTGACGTAGTCCTCGAAGGACACGGTCTGCTCGTCCGATTCATTGGCGGTCGAGGCGAAGCGCAGCAGCTTGGCGATGCGGTCCTTGTTGGTGGCGTCCTCGCCGATGCCTTCCTTGAGCACCTGGCCGAACTCTTTCCAGAAGGTGGCGTACTTGTCCTTGCCCGCCTGCTCTTCCGAATTCGCCATCTCTTCCAGCATGCCCAGCACGCGCTTGGTCGAGCCTTCGCGGATCACCTTCACGTCGCGGGATTCCTGCAGGATCTCGCGCGAGACGTTCAGCGGAAGGTCGGCCGAGTCGATCACGCCCTTGATGAAGCGCAGGTAGGTCGGCATCAGCTGCTCGGCGTCGTCCATGATGAACACGCGCTTGACGTACAGCTTGATGCCGGCACGCTTGTTGCGGTCCCACAGGTCGAAGGGTGCATGCGCCGGGACGAACAGCAGCTGGGTGTACTCGCTGCGCCCTTCCACCCGGTTGTGGGTGTAGGCCAGCGGTTCCTGGAAGTCGTGCGAGACGTGCTTGTAGAACTCGTTGTACTGCTCGTCGGTGATGTCGCTCTTCGAGCGCGCCCACAGTGCGCTGGCCTGGTTGACGGTCTCGAACTCGTCCTTCAGCACGGTCTGCTTCTGCTCGTCGTCCCACTCTTCCTTCTGCATCACGATCGGCAGCGAGATGTGGTCCGAGTACTTGCGGATGATCGATTTCAGCTTCCAGGACGACAGCAGCTCTTCCTCGCCGGCGCGCAGATGCAGGATCACGTCGGTGCCGCGGCCCGGCTTTTCGATCGATTCGATGCTGTAGTCGCCCTCGCCGGTCGACTCCCAGCGCACGCCTTCCGAGGCGAAGGCGCCGGCGCGGCGGGTGTTCACGATCACGCGGTCGGCCACGATGAAGGCCGAGTAGAAGCCGACGCCGAACTGGCCGATCAGGGCCGCGTCCTGCTGCTGGTCGCCCGACAGCTTGCTGAAGAATTCCTTGGTGCCCGACTTGGCGATGGTGCCCAGGTGCGAGATGACTTCGTCGCGGCTCATGCCGATGCCGTTGTCCGAAATCGTGAGGGTGCGCGCATCCTTGTCGAAGCTGACCTTGATCTTCAGTTCATGGTCATTGCCGTACAGGGCGTCGTTGTTGATCGCCTCGAAGCGCAGCTTGTCGGCCGCGTCGGAAGCGTTCGAGATCAGTTCGCGCAGGAAGATCTCCTTGTTCGAATACAAGGAGTGGATCATGAGCTGCAACAGCTGTTTTACTTCTGCCTGGAAGCCAAGGGTTTCTTTTTCGGCAACTGCCATCTTGTTCCTCGTAAAAAACATGGGTGGGGTGGTTCAACTCGGAGGCATATAGGGATGGGCAAGCCGTTTTCAAGGGTCTTTTTGGCAAGTTTTGCGGCGGCCGGACTTTTTTTGCCCGGCCTGTCGAATCCGGGCCGCCCCGTTCGTCGTCCTGGGAGCAGCACCCCACAACGAATACAGGAGATCGATCATGAAGCAGGCAGCGCGTCCAATCCCCGAAGGCTTCCACAGTGTCACCCCGCACCTGGTCTGCGAAGGCGCGGCCAGGGCGATCGACTTCTACCGCCAGGCCTTCGGCGCGGTCGAAATCGACCGCATGCCCGGCCCGGGCGGCAAGATCATGCATGCCAGCCTGCGCATCGGCGATTCGGTGCTCATGCTGTGCGACGACTTTCCCGAGTACGGCAGCCGCGGGCCGCTCGCCCTGCAGGGCTCGGCGGTCGTCATCCACCTGTACGTACCCGACGCCGACGCGGTCTGGGAACGCGCACTGGCGGCCGGGGGCAAGCCCCTGATGCCGCTGGACGATGCGTTCTGGGGCGACCGCTACGGCCAGCTGGTCGATCCCTTCGGCCACCGCTGGGCCATCGCCACCCACCTGCGCGACATGACGCCGCAGGAAATCCAGGACGAGATGGCCAAGGCGATGCCGGGTGGCTGCCCGGGCGCCTAGGTTCGCAGGGCGCGCTCCAGCAGGCGGAGCGTGGCCGCGTCCTGCAGCGCCGCCACGTTCAGGCGCATGCGGGTCGAGGGCAGCTGGTTCGGCGAAAACAGGCTGCCCGGCGCCAGCAGCAAGTCGTCCTGCATGGCGCGCGCGGCCACCGCATTGGTGTCGCGGCCGGCGTCGACCCAGACGAACATGCCGGCGCTCGGGGCCGGTTCCGGACGCAGGCCGAACGCCTCCAGCTGGCGCAGCGCCTTGGGACGCACCGCGTCGAGCCGGCTGCGCACCCGGTCCAGGTGCTTGCGGTAGAGGCCTTCGGACAGGATCTTGTAGACCACCCGCTCGCCGATGTCGCTGGTGGTGAGCGTGGCCAGCATCTTGCGGTCGGCCAGGCGCTGCGCCCGTTCGCCGGACGCAGCGATGAAGCCGACGCGCAGGTTCGGGGCCATCGATTTCGAGAAGCCGCCGAGGTAGATCACCTGGCGCAATCCGTCCAGTGCCGCGAGACGCGTGGCATTCCCGGGGTGCAGGTCGGCATAGATGTCGTCCTCCACCACCGTGAAACCGAATTGCTCGGCCAGGCGCAGCACCTGGAAAGCCTTGGCCGCCGACAGCGAGGTCGAGGTTGGGTTGTGCAGCACCGAGTTGATCACGTACAGGCAGGGCCGGTGCAGGGCCGCCAGCGCGGCCAATTGTTCCAGGTCGGGACCGTCGCCCAGGCGCCGCACGCCGACCACGTTCAGGCCCATCGCCGCGAACGAGCCGAACATCAGGAACCAGGCCGGGTCGTCGACCAGGATGGTGTCGCCCGGCCGGCAGAACTCGCGCGCGACCAGGTCGAGCGCCTGGGTCACGCCCATGGTCATGACGAGCTGTTCGGGCGGCGCCTCGATCTCGAATTCGGCCAGTTTCAGTTGCAGCTGCTGGCGCAGCGGGAGGAAGCCTTGCGGCGCGCCGTAGCCGAGATAGCCGGCGCTGTTCTGCCGGCTCAGGGCGGCCAGGGCCTTGGCCACGGCCGGACCGTCGAGCCAGTCGGCCGGCAGCACGCCCGCGCCCGGCGAATGCTGGAGCGGCGACTGGCGGAACATGTTGCGGATCAGCCAGGCAACGTCGAGGGTGGCCGCGGCAGGCGGCGCCGGCGCCCTGCTGCCGGCTCCGGACTGCGGCTGCGCCCGTTCGCGCACGAAGAAGCCGGCGCCGCGGCGTGAATCGAGGTAGCCCTGCGCCACCAGCCGGTCGTAGCTGGCGACGACCGTGAACGGCGACACCCCGTGGCTGGATGCGAAGCGGCGGATCGAGGGCATGCGCGCGCCGGGCCGCAGCAGGCGCTCGTCGATGCGCGCGGCCACGGCGCGCACGATCTGGTCGGCCAGGGGCTCGCCGGCGTCGCGCGCCAGGCTCAGGATGGGCGTATCGGTCATGTCACCATCACAGTGAAGAAATTAAGTGTCGAAGTGTACTGGGACTGTGTTGGTCCGCAGCGCTAGCATAGACCTGACTCCACGACCGCCGCAAGCATTTCGACAAGGACTTCCATGCACACCGCCAGCCCCGCCGCCGTTTCAACGACCACCGTCCGTGACGAGAACCGCGGCATGCTGCTCGGCCTGCTCGGCGTGGCGATGTTCAGCCTGACCATCCCGTTCACCCGCATGGCGGTCGCCGAGCTCGACCCCGTGTTCGTCGCCCTCGGCCGCGCACTCGGGGCCGCCCTGCTGGCGGCCGGATGGCTGGCCTGGCGCCGCGCGCCCCTGCCGCCGCGCAGCGCCCTGGTCCCGCTGGCCCTGGTGGCGGCCGGCTGCATCGTCGGCTTCCCGCTGCTGACCTCGATCGCCTTGCGCAGCGTGCCCGCCTCGCACGGCGCCCTGCTGGTCGGCGTGCTGCCGCTGGTCACCGCGCTGTACGCGGCCCTGCGCGGCTACGAACGGCCTTCGCGCGGCTTCTGGGGCATGGCGCTGCTGGGATCCGGCCTGGTGGCCGCCTTCGCCCTGGTCGAGGGCGGCGGCAGCCTGCACCTGGCCGACCTGCTGATCTTCGGCGCCGTGCTGGCGGCGGCGGTCGGCTACGCCGAAGGCGGCCGCCTGTCGCGCAGCCTGGGCGGGCCGGAAACCATTTGCTGGGCGCTGCTGCTGGCGGCGCCGGCGGTGCTGGCCGCCCTGGCCTGGTACGGCGTCCCCGCCCTGGGCACGGTCGGCGCCTGCTCCTGGCTCGCGTTCGCCTACGTCACGGCTTTCTCGATGTTCATCGGCTTTTTCTTCTGGTACCGCGGCCTGGCCCTGGGCGGCGTGGCGCGGGTCGGCCAGGTGCAGCTGCTGCAGCCCTTCCTGAGCCTGCTCGGCGCCAGCCTGCTGCTGGGCGAGGCGCTGACCCCGGCCAACGTCGCCTTCGCGCTGGCAGTGGCCGCCGTCGTGTTCGGCGGACGCCGGATGGCGGTACGCCAGCAGTAAAAACACGCTCCAGGACGCCGGGTGGACGTACAATACCGGCTTCTTTCACCGCAACGTCACGAAAATTATGTCCGTCTACGACAAACTCAAAGAACTGAACATCACCCTGGCCGCACCGGCCACCCCGGCTGCCGCCTACGTCATGTACGTGCAGACCGGCAATCTCGTGTTCATCTCGGGCCACATCGCCAAGAACGCCGACGGCTCGCCGAACACCGGCATCCTGGGCAAGGACAAGACCACCGCCGACGGCCAGGCCGCTGCGCGCTCGGTCGCCATCGACCTGCTCGGCACCCTGCAGGAAGCCGTCGGCGGCGACCTGACCCGCGTCAAGCGCATCGTCAAGGTGATGAGCCTGGTCGCTTCGACCCCGGAATACAACGAGCAGCACCTGGTCACCAATGGCTGCTCGGAACTGATCGGCGAAGTCTTCGGCGAAGCCGGCAAGCACGCCCGTTCGGCCTTCGGCGTCGCCTCGCTGCCGCGCGGCACTTGCGTCGAAATCGAAATGATCGTCGAAGTCGCCTGACATTTGTTAACTAGTACCGATCGCGGGCTGGGCCTACCCGGCCCGGTCCATCCCGAGGCCGCCTACCCGCGTGCCTTATAATGGTCCGGCACTACCCGTGCGGTCCCTTCCTGTGAGATAGAGCATGAAAATCGAGAATCCAAATCCCATCCAGTGGCAGTTTTCGGAGCGCGCGCAGCAGCTGCAAAGCTCGTTCATCCGCGAAATCCTGAAGATCACCCAGCGTCCGGAGATCATCTCCTTCGCCGGTGGCCTGCCGTCGCCAGCCACTTTCCCGGTCGAGCGCATGAAAGAAGCGTACGACAAGGTCCTGAGCGAGGCCGGCAAGGTCGCGCTGCAGTACGGCCCGACCGATGGCTATGGCCCGCTGCGGGAATGGATTGCCAACTCGCTCTCCACGGAAGGCAGCCGCATCCTGCCTGAACAGATCCTGATGACCTCGGGCTCGCAGCAGGCGCTCGACCTGCTGGGCAAGGTCCTGATCGACGAAGGCAGCCGTGTCCTGGTCGAGACCCCGAGCTACCTCGGCGCCCTGCAGGCCTTCTCGGTCTACCGTCCCGAATTCAAATCCGTCGACACCGACGAGCACGGCCTGGTCCCAAGCTCGATCGACGCCGTGGCCAAGGGCGCGCGCCTGCTGTATTCGCTGCCGAACTTCCAGAACCCGACCGGCCGCAGCCTGTCGGTGGAACGCCGCCAGGCGTTGGTGGAAACCTGCGCCCGCCTGGGCGTGCCGCTGATCGAGGACGATCCCTACGGCGCCCTGTCTTACCGCGGCGAGCCGATGCCGAAAATGGTCGCGATGAACCCGGACGGCGTGATCTACATGGGTTCCTTCTCCAAGGTGCTGACCCCGGGCATCCGCCTCGGCTACGTCTGCGCGCCGCTGCCGCTGGTGCGCCGCCTCGAGCTGGCCAAGCAGGCGGCCGACCTGCACACCGCCCAGCTGACCCAGATGGTGGTGCACGAAGTGGTGAAGGACGGCTTCCTCGACCAGCACATCCCGACCATCCGCAAGCTGTACGGCGACCAGTGCCAGGTGATGCTGGACGCGATGACCGAGCACTTCCCGAGCAGCGTGACCTGGACCAAGCCGGAAGGCGGCATGTTCATCTGGGTGACCCTGCCGAAGAGCATCGACGCCATGAAACTGCTCGACCAGTCGCTGGCCGCCCGCGTGGCCTTCGTGCCCGGCGCGCCGTTCTACGCGAATGAGCCGGCGAGCAACACCCTGCGCCTGTCCTTCGTGACCGTGCCGCCGGAGCGCATCCGCGAAGGCATTGCCGTCCTCGGCAAGCTGATCAAGGACATGCTGTAAACCTTAGGCCTTCATGACAAACCGCCGGCCCGCCCGGCGGTTTTGCATTTCTGTCATGACAAGTGGATATTAGGCAACATAATATCCACAAGTCACTCCGATGGGAGTATCATCGTTCGCAGCCTTACTTTTCGGCAACTTAGCGATCGTATGAATTCCCCTTGCCCAGCGTTTTCGATGCCTGTCCGCCAGACGACGATCCTGATCGTCGACGATGCGCCGGACAGTCTCGACCTGCTCAACGAAATGCTGCGCAGCGAGGGCTATCACACCTTCGTCGCCAACTCGGGCAAGCGGGCCATCGCACTGGCCGAGCGCGTGCAGCCCGACCTGATCCTGCTCGACGTCCTGATGCCGGGCATGGATGGCTTCGAAACCTGCCGCCATCTCAAGGCGCATCCGGAAACGACCGGTATTCCCGTCATCTTCATCAGCGGCTGCAGCACCACCGACGATGTCGTCTCCGGTTTCGACCATGGCGCGGTCGACTACATCTCGAAGCCCGTGCGCCTGCCTGAAGTCCGGGCGCGCGTGCGCTCCCAGCTGCAGATGCAGTCCAGCAGCGAACACCAGAAACGCCAGACCCGCCGCTTGCGCATGATCGTCGAAGGCATGGACGAAGGCCTGATGCTGGTCGGCGCGGACGGACGTATCCAGTATGCCAATCCGGCCAGCGAGCGCTTCCTGGGATGCAAGGAGACCGAACTGGCCGGCCGTCCCCTGGCCGCGCTGCTGGCGGAGCCCGCGGCGAACGACTATGCCGCCTATTTCGACCGGCGTGACGCCGCCCTGCTGGAGCGCTGCCGCGGCACGCGCGAGGTACTGCTGCAGCAAGCCGACGGCAGCCTGCGTCCGATGGACCTCAACCTGTCGCCGATGGCCTCGGGCGAACAGCTCTATGTCGCCCTGCTGCACGACATCAGCCACCACAAGCGCTCCGAGACCGCCTTGCAGCAAGCGGCCCTGGCCGACCCCCTGACGGGGATCGCCAACCGGCGCCAGTTCGACGCCTGCCTGGAGAAGGAATGGCAGCGCGCGATCCGTACCGCGCGGCCGCTGTCGCTGCTGGTCCTCGACGTCGATCACTTCAAGCTCTACAACGACCTGCTCGGCCACGCGGCCGGCGACGTCTGCCTGCAGGCGGTCGCGGGCTCGCTGCAGGCGCATGCCCTGCGCGCGACCGACCTGGCGGCGCGCTATGGCGGCGAAGAATTCGTGCTGCTGCTGCCGGACACCCCGCATCCGGGCGCGGCCAAGATCGCCGAATCGATCCGCGCCGCCATCGAACGCCTGCGCGTGCCGAATCCGCGCTCGTCGACCTCCGACTTCGTCACCGTCAGCGTGGGGGCGGCCACCTTCGTACCGACCCAGTTCGACGACATCCACTCGCTGTTCCTGGCCGCCGACCGCGCCATGTACGATGCCAAGGCGGCCGGGCGCAACCAGGTGCGTTCGGTCGAAGGCGGCTACACCTGGGACGCGATGCAGCGCGCGCTGGCGCGCTAGAAACGCTGCGGGTAGCCGGTAATACGGGCGATATCGCGGTACATCGGCTGCAGCCGGCGGTACATCTTCAGGTAGACCTCGCGGTACAGGCGGTCGTAGACCGCATGGTTTGCCGCGATCGGCTCGAACACCCTGCCCACCCGCGTCATGGCCTTGATGGCCGTCCCGAAATCCGGATACAGGCCCAGCCCGACCGCGGCGTCGATCGCCGCGCCCAGTCCCGAGGTCTCGTACACGTGCGGGCGCGCGGTCGGCAGGCCGAAGATGTCGGCGGTGAGCTGCATCGCCGCGTCGCTTTGCGAGCCGCCGCCCGACACGCGCAATTCCAGGATGCGGGCACCGCCGCGCCCTTCGATCCTTTCCTTCCCTTCGCGCAGCGCATAGGCCAGCCCTTCCAGGATGGCGCGGTAGACGTGGGCGCGGGTGTGCACGTCGCCGAAGCCGATGATCGCGCCCTTGGCCTCGCGCCCCGGCACCCGGATGCCCGGCGTCCAGTAGGGCTGCAGCATCAGGCCCAGCGAGCCGGGCGGCACTGCGTTCGCCAGTTCGTCGAACAGGTGTTCGGGCGCCACGTCCTCCAGCAGCGCGCGTGACTGCTCGTGGTGGCCGAACTGCTCCTTGAACCAGTTGACCATCCAGTAGCCGCGGAAGACCTGCACTTCCGTACTGTAGGCGCCGGGGACCGCCGCCGGATAGGGCGGCACGAAGGGCGTCACCTCGAGGTAGCGGGTGGTGGTGGTGTTGATCGTCGCCGTGGTGCCGTAGCTCAGGCAGCCGACCTGGGGCGTGCTGCAGCCGGCGCCGATCACTTCGCAGGCCTTGTCGGCGGCGGCGGCTAGCAGCGGCAGGCCTTGCGGGATGCCGGTCTCCAGCGCCGCCTGCGCGCCGATCACGCCCAGCTGGGTGCCGGGCTCCTGCAGGGCGGGCAGCATGTGCGGCTCCACCGCCAGCGCCTGCCACTTCCAGTCGCGCCGGCCGGCCCACCTGCGCCGGCGGTAGTCGAAAGGCAGATAAGCCACCTGGGAGCCGGACGAATCGGCGAAGCGCCCGCACAGGCGCCAGTTCAGGTAGCCCGACAGCAGCAGGAATTTATCGGTCGCCTGCCAGACCTCGGGCTGGTGCGCGCGGATCCAGTTGATCTCGGCTTCGCCGCGGAAGTAGTCGATGGTGCCGTCGACCCGCGCCAGCTTGAAGGCGGTGCGCCACAGCGGGCCGATCGGCGGCACGGTCTCGGTGCGGCGCTGGTCGAGCCAGGTGATGGCCGGGCGCAGCGGCCTGCCCTCGCGGTCGAGGTTGATCACGGTCCCGCGCTGGGTCGTCACCGCCACGCCGGCAATCCGGGCGCGCTCGGCTCCCGGCTGGGTCCACAGTGCTTGACACGCCTGGCACAGCGCCTGCCAGAAGCCGTCCGGCTCGTGCTCGGCCCAGCCGGGATGCGCGCTCGTGTAATCCAGCAGCGGGACCTGGGACTTGGCGACGATGTCGCCCTTCAGGTCGAACAGGATGGCGCGCACGCTCTGGGTGCCATTGTCGATGGCGAGGATCAGGGGTTCGCGCATGGTATGCCGCATGTCTCTTTTCTCTTGTTATGTACAGCCATTGCCGATTAAGCCAGAATAAGCCCTGGTCCTCAAGCGTATTGCCGACATGAATGACAATAAAAGAAACGAACTGACGCGGATGGCTTGGGAGATCCATGGCGCCGTCGAAGACAGCTACCTGCGCCACCCGGCCACCCGGGACGATCCGGACGCCTGGCGCGAGAAACAGCGCCTGCTGCTGGCGGATATGGCGCTCCACCTGCTGCAGACGGCGCTGAAGCCGGGCGACATCGAACTGGAAAAGCTGAGGAATAACCTGCACGCGATCCTGACCATTTCGGATGGGTTCCTGCCGCATGCCGGATTGAAAGCTGCTACCGAGAATTTGTACATCGACCGCTAAGCTCGCACTACGCAAGGTTCGAGCCTCTACTGGGCCCGCCCCTGTCGGTTCGGCCGCCGCTCCGGTATCATGCGGGTATGAATGAGACTACTTCCCAGCCGTTTATCATCGGTGTCGCCGGCGGCAGCGGCAGCGGCAAGTCGACGGTGACCCAGCAGGTGCTGGCGTCGTTCGGCGCCGAGATGGTCTCGGTCGTAATGCAGGACGATTACTACCGCGACCAGTCCGATCTCAGCCCTGAAGTCCGCCGCAAGCAGAATTACGATCACCCGCAAGCTTTCGACTGGCCACTGCTGGTACAGCACGTCCAGGCCTTGCGCAATGGCGAAACGATCGCGATGCCGGAGTACGACTTTACGATCGACAACCGCTCCGACAAGACCATTCCGGTCAAGCCAGCCCCGGTCATCGTGATCGAGGGCCTGTTTGCCCTGTACGACGCGGACTTGCGCAACATGATGTCGCTGAAGATCTTTGTCGACACCGCTGCCGACGTCCGCTTCATCCGCCGCATGCAAAGGGATATTGCCGAACGCGGGCGCTCGATGGACAGCATCGTCGGCCAGTACCTGGAAACCGTACGCCCGATGCACAAGCAATTCATCGAGCCGACCAAGCGCCACGCCGACGTCATCCTGCCGCACGGCGCGAATGGCCCGGCAGTCGACGTGATCACCACCAAGGTAGCGAGCGTCATCGGCCAGCTGCAGCGCCCCTGATGTTTTTTTAATGCAGCAATAAGGAATGGTATGGCAAAGAAAGAAGAACTCGACGAAGAAACCCTGGCCTTCATCCAGTGGTGCATCGAAGTCGAAGGTTTCCTGGTAGCAGGCGGCGCGACCGTCAAGCAGGCGCAGGACCATATCGAAGAGCAGGTCGAGTGGTTCATGGACCAGTTCTACGACGGGTTGACGCCCGAGGAAGCCGCGAAAGAAGCGTTGGCCTGAACCCTCACCCGTTCGTGCGGCGGCTGCCCGGTCGCAAGCTGGGCAGCCATCCATCGCTTCAGCGTGCAAAGGCTATAATTGCCTGAATATCCAAAGCGAACAGGCCGCTCACCGCGGTGACAGACGTGAATCCACATCTCGACCAGCTCCACCCCTATCCCTTCGAACAGCTGCGCCAGCTGTTCAGCGGCGTTACCCCGAACGCCGCACTCAGTCCGATCAGCCTCGGCATCGGCGAACCGAAACACCCGACGCCCGCCTTCATCGAAAAAGCCCTGATGCATGCGATGGCGGGCCTGGCCGTCTACCCCAACACCCACGGCGGCGAGCCGCTGCGCGTGGCGATCGCGGGCTGGCTGGAACGGCGCTACGGCATCCCGGCCGTCGACCCGGCCACCATGGTGCTGCCGGTGAATGGTTCGCGCGAGGCGCTGTTTGCCTTTGCCCAGTGCATCGTCGACGGCAGCAAGAGCGGCGCGCTGGTGATGAGCCCCAACCCCTTCTACCAGATCTACGAAGGCGCGGCCTACCTGAGCGGCGCCACGCCCTATTACGTCAACTCGGAACCCGGCCGCAACTTCGCACCCGATTTCGGCAGCGTGCCGGATGACATCTGGGCGCGCGTGCAGCTGCTCTACGTCTGCTCGCCGGGTAACCCGACCGGCGCCGTGCTCACGCTCGAGGACTGGCGACAGTTGTTCGAGCTGTCCGACCGCCACGGCTTCGTGATCGCCGCCGACGAATGCTATTCCGAGATCTACTTCGGCGCGACCCCGCCGCTGGGCGCATTGGAAGCCGCGCACCAGCTGGGCCGCAGTGAAGGTAACCGCCCCTACGCCAACCTGGTCGTCTTCTCGAGCCTGTCGAAGCGCTCGAACGTGCCGGGCATGCGCTCGGGCTTCGTCGCGGGCGACCCTCAGCTGCTGAAGAAGTTCCTGCTCTACCGCACCTACTGCGGCGGCGCGATGTCGCCGCCGATCCAGGCGGCCTCGATCGCGGCCTGGAACGACGAGCACCACGTGCAGGAGAACCGCGCGCTCTACCGCGAGAAGTTCCAGCTCATCACCCCGCTGTTGAAACAGGTGATGGACGTCGAGCTGCCGGACGCCGGCTTCTACCTGTGGGCCGACGTGCGCCGCACCGGCCTGTCGGACACCGAGTTCGCACGCCGCCTGTACGCCGAATATAATGTGACGGTTTTGCCAGGCAGTTACCTTGCACGCGAAGCGCACGGCCTCAACCCGGGCCGCAACCGTATCCGCATGGCGCTGGTCGCCAGCGTCGACGAAGGACTCGAGGCCGCCAACCGCATCGTCGAGTTCTGCAAGGGCTTGTGACTGGCAGCACCACCGAATACACCTTAACTAGAGAATCCTCATGACCCAACAACTCCAGAACATCATCGACACCGCGTGGGAACAGCGCGCGGAAATCAGCCCGTCCAAGGCCAGCGCGGAAGTGCGCGACGCGGTCGCCCACGTGCTCGCAGGCCTCGACAACGGCAGCCTGCGCGTGGCGCAGAAGGATACCGGCAGCTGGGTCGTGAACCAGTGGATCAAGAAGGCCGTCCTGCTGTCCTTCCGCCTCGAGAACAACGTGCCGGTGGCAGGTGGCGGCGGCATGCAGTTCTACGACAAGGTCCCGACCAAGTTCGCCGACTACACCCCGGAAGATTTCGCCAAGGGCGGCTTCCGCGTGGTGCCGCCGGCAGTCGCGCGCCGCGGCAGCTTCATCGGCAAGAACGTGGTGCTGATGCCGTCCTACGTCAACATCGGCGCCTACGTCGATGAAGGCGCGATGGTCGACACCTGGGCCACCGTCGGCTCCTGCGCCCAGATCGGCAAGAACGTGCACCTGTCGGGCGGCGTCGGCATCGGCGGCGTGCTGGAACCGATGCAGGCCAACCCGACCATCATCGAAGACAACTGCTTCATCGGCGCGCGTTCGGAAATCGTCGAAGGCGTGATCGTCGAAGAGAACTCGGTGATCTCGATGGGCGTCTACATCGGCCAGTCGACCAAGATCTACAACCGCGAAACCGGCGAAGTGACCTACGGCCGCGTGCCGTCGGGCTCCGTGGTGGTGTCGGGCAGCCTGCCGTCCGCCGACGGCAAGTACAGCCTGTACTGCGCCGTGATCGTCAAGCGCGTCGATGCGCAGACCCGCTCGAAGACCGGCATCAACGAGCTGCTGCGCGGCGACTAAGCCGACCCCGGACGACAAAGGAGACGATGACATGGCCATGGACCGCCTGTTCCAGCTGATGAAGGAGAAGAACGCTTCCGACATGTTCTTCGCCGTGAATTCGCCGGTGCACATCAAGATCAACGGGAACCTCATCCCGATCAACCAGCATCGTCTCGAACCGGAAAACATCGTCTCGCTGCTGTCCGAGATCGCCACGCCCGAGCAGATGCAGGAACTCGAGCGCGAGAATGAGCTCAACCTGGGTGTCTCGGTCGCCAACCTCGGGCGCTTCCGCCTGTCGGCCTTCCGCCAGCGCGGCTCGATCTCGGCGGTGTTCCGCTTCGTGCCGGCGAATATCCCGCCGCTTGGCGAACTGGGCCTGCCGCCGGTGCTGTCCGAGCTGATCATGGAAAAGCGCGGCCTGCTGCTGATCGTGGGCGCGACCGGCTCCGGCAAGTCGACCACCATCGCCTCGATGCTGGACCACCGCAACGAACAGCGCAGCGGCCACATCCTGACCCTGGAAGACCCGATCGAGTACCTGTTCAAGAACAAGAAGTCGATCGTCAACCAGCGCGAGATCGGCAGCGACGCCACCAGCTTCGGCACCGCCCTGCGCAATTCGATGCGCCAGGCCCCGGACTGCATCCTGATCGGCGAGATCCGCGACAAGGAAACCATGGCGGCGGCGCTGGCCTATGCCCAGTCCGGCCACCTGGTGCTGGCGACCCTGCACGCGAACAACAGTTACAACGCGCTGAACCGCATCATCAGCTTCTACCCGATCGAGAACCGCGCCGCCCTGCTGCAGGACCTGGCATCGAGCGTCAAGGCGATCGTCTCGCAGCGCCTGATCAAGTCGGCCGCCGGCGGCCAGCGCCAGGCCGCGGTCGAAGTCATGCTGAATACCCGCTACATCGCCGACCTGATCGAAAAAGGCGAGATCGGCCAGATCAAGGAAGCGATGGACAAGAGCCTGTCGCCGGGCTCGCAGTCCTTCGAGACCGCCCTGCTCAAGCTGGTCAAGGACGGCCTGGTGAGCCAGGAAGAAGCGCTGGCGAATGCGGATTCGGCCACCAACCTGCTCTGGCTGCTCAACAATGGGCCGGACAGCCAGGTGCAGCCGGAAGAGCAACAGAAGAAACCGGGCGACGAGCCGCCGGGCGCGTCGTTTACCGAATTCACCTTGAATAGCTGAGCCGTTTCTTCCGTCCGCTGCGGAAAAACGCCCCTGTGTAGAATCCTCGCAGGGGCGTGCTGTGCTATCCTTCCCGCCTTTCCAAAATACCATCGGCCTGCGCGTTCGCGCGGGCGCAAGGATTGACGCAACATGACCACGACCCTCTACGGCATCCCCAACTGCGACACCGTCAAGAAAGCCCGCACCTGGCTGGCCGACAAGGGCCACGACTTCACGTTCCATGACTTCAAGAAACAGGGCTTGACGCGCGAACTGGTGGCCGGCTGGCTCGAACAGCTCGACTGGGAAACCCTGGTCAACCGCAAGGGCACGACCTGGCGCAATCTGCCCGACGAGCGCAAGGCGCAAGTCAGCGACAAGGCCGCAGCGCTGGAACTGATGCTGGAAAACCCCTCCGTCATCAAGCGTCCGGTATTGGCCGGCGTGGGCCCGGTCTCGGTCGGCTTCTCGGCCGACATGTACGACGCCAAGTTCAAGGCCGCTGCATGAAACCCTCGCGCACCCTGCTCCTCACCGAAGAGCTGATCGCCCTCGATTCGGTCACCCCGCACGACAAGGGCTGCCAGCAGCGCCTGATCGAGCTGCTGGCGCCGCTCGGTTTCCACTGCGAGACCATCGAATCGAAGGGCGTCACCAACCTGTGGGCGCGCAAGGGTACGACTTCGCCGGTGTTCGTGTTCGCCGGCCACACCGACGTGGTGCCGTCCGGTCCCGAACATCAATGGACCTCAGCCCCCTTCGTGCCGACCCGGCGCGACGGCAAGCTGTATGGCCGCGGCGCCTCCGACATGAAGACCTCGATCGCGGCCATGGTCGTCGCCTGCGAGGAGTTCATCGCGGCCCACCCGGACCACAAGGGCTCGATCGCCTTCCTGATCACCAGCGACGAGGAAGGCCCGGCCGTGGACGGCACCGTGGTGGTCTGCGAGCGCCTGGAAGAACGCGGCGAGACGCTCGACTACTGCCTGGTGGGCGAGCCCACCTCGGTGCACGTGCTGGGCGATACCATCAAGAACGGCCGCCGCGGCTCGCTTTCGGGTCACCTGGTGATCAAGGGCGTCCAGGGCCACATCGCCTATCCGCACCTGGCGCGCAACCCGATCCACCAGGCTGCGCCGGCGCTGGCCGAACTGGCCGCAGAAAGCTGGGACGAAGGCAACGAGTACTATGCGCCGACCAGCTGGCAGATCTCGAACATCCAGGCCGGCACCGGCGCCACCAATGTGATCCCGGGCAGCCTGAGCCTCGACTTCAACTTCCGCTTTTCCACCGCCAGCACCGCCGACGGCCTGGAAGCGCGCGTGCACGCCATCCTCGACCGCCACTGCCTCGACTACGAGCTGCAGTGGACCTTGTCCGGACAGCCCTTCCTGACGCCCAAGGGAACCCTGTCGGACACCCTGTGCGACGCGATCCGCGAGGAGCTGGGCGTGCAGACCGAACTGTCGACCACCGGCGGCACCTCGGACGGCCGCTTCATCGCCCGCATCTGCCCGCAGGTGATAGAATTCGGGCCTCCGAACGCCAGCATCCACAAGATCGACGAACACATCGAGCTGCGCTACATCGATCCCCTCAAGAACATCTACCGCCGCACGCTGGAACAGCTGCTGGCGCAGTAACACAACCGGGAGAAGGCCATGACCAATACCACTTTCAGCACGCCGCGCGACCTGCTGCGCTATGCGATCACCCGCTTCAACGGCGCCAAGCTGTTCTTCGGCCACGGCAGCGCCGAGGCCTTCGACGAAGCCGCCTACCTGATCCTGCACACCCTCAAGCTGCCGCTGGACCGCCTCGATCCCTTCCTCGACGCCCGCCTGCTGCCGGACGAAGTGATCCAGGTGATGGAAGTGATCGAGCGCCGCGTCAGCGAACGCGTGCCGGCCGCCTACATCACCAAGGAAGCCTGGCTGGGCGATTACCACTTCTACGTGGACGAGCGCGTGCTGGTGCCGCGCTCCTTCATCGCCGAACTGATCCCGCAGACCTTCAGCCCCTGGGTGCAGGACGCGGACGCCGTCGAGAACGTGCTGGAACTGTGCACGGGCAGCGGCTGCCTGGCGATCATGATGGCCGACGCCTTCCCGAACGCCGTGGTCGATGCGGTCGACATCTCGAAGGATGCGCTGGCCGTGGCCGAGCACAACATCCGCGAGTACAAGATGGAAGGCCGGGTCAACCCGATCGAATCGGACCTGTACACCAATGTGCCGTTCAAGAAGTACGACCTGATCGTCACCAACCCGCCCTACGTCAACAGCAGCTCGATGGGCAAGCTGCCGCCGGAATACCTGCGCGAGCCGCAGATCGCCCTGGCGGGCGGCGAGGACGGCATGGACCTGGTGCGCAAGATCGTCGCCGGCGCCGCCGAACGCCTGACGCCGGAAGGCATCCTGGTGGTCGAGATCGGCAACGAGCGCGATTTCACGGAAGCCGCCTTCGGGCATCTCGGCCTGACCTGGCTGACCACCAGTGCCGGCGATGATGCCGTGTTCCTGCTTACGGCCGAACAACTTCAATCGCAATAATCCGTAGGGTGGGCGGCTTCGCCGCCCGCGCGTTCAACTCCCGGACGCACTGTGGCAACGCATCCTTTAGTTGAACGCGCGGGCGGGAGACCCGCCCACCCTACATAGACAGAACTACGCAATGATCCGTTTCCAGAACGTCAGCCTGATGCGCGGCACCAAGCCGCTGCTCGAGGACGCCGACCTCACCCTCAACCCGGGCGACAAGATCGGCCTGATCGGCGCCAACGGCGCCGGCAAATCGAGCCTGTTCGCCATGCTGAGGAACGAATTGCACCCCGACCAGGGTGCGATCGATTTCCCCGCCAAGTGGCGCATGGCCTACGTGGCGCAGGAGACACCGGCCCTCGACCGTCCGGCGCTGGAGTACGCGATTGACGGCGACGTCAACCTGCGCCGCCTGCAGGCCGAGCTGGACGAACTGGAAGCGCATCCGGATGCGGACGACCACGGCATGCGCCTGGGCGAACTCCACAGCCTGCTGCTGGATGCCGACGCCTACACGGTGCAGTCGCGCGGCGAGCAGCTCCTGATCGGCCTCGGCTTCTCGCTGGAGCAGATGCAGCAGCCGGTGGCGAGCTTCTCGGGCGGCTGGCGCATGCGCCTGAACCTGGCGCAGGCGCTGATGTGCCCTTCCGACCTGCTGCTGCTGGATGAACCGACCAACCACCTGGACCTGGACGCGATCATCTGGCTGGAAGACTGGCTCAAGCGCTATCCGGGCACCCTGATCATCATCTCGCACGATCGCGACTTCCTCGACGAGATCGTGAACGTGGTCGTGCACATCGACGAGCGCAAGCTGAAGCGCTACTCGGGCAACTACAGCGCCTTCGAGCGCCAGCGCGCCGCCCACCTGGTGCTGGCCGCCGCCGCCTTTGAAAAGCAGCAGCGCACCCGCGCCCACCTGCAATCCTTCGTCGACCGCTTCAAGGCCAAGGCCACCAAGGCGCGCCAGGCCCAGAGCCGCATGAAGGCCCTGGCCAAGATGGAAGAACTGGCGCCGCTGCGCGCCGCCGCCGAATTCTCCTTCGAGTTCCGCGACCCGCTGTCGGCCCCGAACCCGCTGCTGGTGCTGGAAGACGTCGACGCCGGCTATCCGCTGCTGGACGAGCACGGCGACAAGGTGGGCGGCAAGGCCATCGTCAAGCGCGTGAATTTCTCGCTGCAGATCGGCCAGCGCATCGGCCTGCTGGGCGTGAACGGCGCCGGCAAATCCACCCTGATCAAGACCGTCGCCGGCGAACTGATGCCGCTGGAAGGCAAGGCCACGCTCGGCAAGGGACTGTCGATCGGCTACTTCGCCCAGCACCAGGTCGAGATGCTGCGCCACGACGAGTCGCCGCTGTGGCACCTGGCGAAGATCGCGCCGACCGTGCGCGAACAGGAACTGCGCAATTTCCTGGGCAGCTTCAACTTCCCGGGCGAGATGGTGAGCAGCCCGATCGCGCCCTTCTCCGGCGGCGAGAAGGCGCGCCTGGCGCTGGCCCTGATCGTGTGGCAGCGGCCCAACCTGCTGCTGCTGGACGAACCGACCAACCACCTCGACCTCGAGACCCGCGAGGCCCTGACCATGGCACTGGCGCAGTTCGAGGGAACCGTGGTCCTGGTCTCCCACGACCGCCACCTGCTGCGCGCCACCACCGACGAGTTCATCATCGTCGCCGACGGCAAGCTGCAGCCCTTCGACGGCGACCTGGACGACTACAAGGAATGGCTGTTCCAGACCAAGCTGGGCAAGGGCACCGACACCCTGCCGGCGCCGAAGGCGGCGGCACCGGTACAGATCGTTGCGCCGGTCGACCGCAAGGAACAGAAGAAGCAGGAAGCGGAAACGCGCCAGCGCCTCGCGGCCCTGCGCAAGCCGATCGAGAACCGCGTCAAGCGCCTCGAGGAGCAGATGGCCAAGCTGAACGCGAAGAAGGCCGACATCGACGCCCAGCTGCTGGACCCGGGCATCTACGAAGCCGAGAACAAGGACAAGCTCAAGATCCTGGTGGCCGACCAGGCCTTTGCAGTGCGCGACCTGGAGCAGCTGGAGTCCGAATGGCTGGAACTGCAGGAGCAGCTGGAAGGCTTGGCCGCCTGAGTTCTCAAGCCACCTGGCGCGGTTCCGCGGGCGCCACCGACATCAGGCGCCCGATGTCGATCAGGATCAGGCGCCGTCCCCGGGCCAGGCCCAGCCCGATCAGGTAGTCGGCATCGAACTGCGCGTCCGGCAGCGGCACCACCTGCTCCGGATGCAGGCGCACCACGCCGGTCACGCGCTCCACCACCACCCCGACCACGCCGGCCGGCACGCGCACGATCACCACGTCGGTATCCGGCTCCGGCAGCGAAAAGCCGGGGGCGAATGCGGCCCGCAAATCGACCACCGGCATGATCACGCCGCGCGACAAGGCCACGCCGCCGATGATCTCGCCGTCGCTGGAAAAGCGCTCGAGCGAGCGGAATACCTTCAGTTCCTGCACGGCGGCATAGTCGAGCCCATAGTCGAGCCCGCCCAGGGTGAAACCGAGGAACTGCTGGGGTCCAGAAAGAGCGGGAATGTGGTTCGACATGGTGGTTCCTTTCATCGGCACCACCTATCCTAAGGGCGAGCTCCTTCCGAAATGTTGACTGTAGTCAACTACTCACTTCCCGAGCATTGCCACGAGCGGGGCATCGTTGGGATTGACCAGCAGCTTCGCCAGCAGCGCGCGCGGCACCAGCGAGACCGCCTGGCTTTCCCAGCCCATGTCGGACGGGCAGCCGCCAAGGCGCCGGCCCAGGTAGTAGCGGGTCCGGCTGCGGCTGCGGGTCAGGTCGGCCAGGAAGCCGGTGAGCGCCACCCGCATGCCGCTTTCTTCGTGCGCCTCGCGGATCGCGGTGGCGCGCAGGGACATGCCCGGGTCGAGCGTCCCTTTCGGAAAGGTGGCGCTGTAGCCGCCGAAGGCGTTCGACGGGTGCACCACCCACAGCCGCCCGTCCTCTTCGAGGATGACGACGCCCGCCGCCACCCGCTTGTCCGGCGCGGGCACGAAGTCGGGTTCCTCGAAGCCTTCCCGGCCAGCTAGCGCGGCCCAGCCGGCGTCGTCCCGCGGCGCATCCTTCCATACCCCGAAGGAGATGCCGTTCAGGGCGGCGGGCAGCGCGCCTTGCGGGATCACGGTGGCCACCTGTCCCGGATCAAGCCAGTGCGCCATGGGCGTGGCCGGGGTCGGGCACGCGAGCACCACGGGGACGCCGCTATCGTTCTTCTTCGGATGGATGACGGTCATGCGGCCATTCTACGCCAGCAGGTCGAGCAGCTGCTGGATGTCGACCGGCTTGACCAGGTGGTGGTCGAAGCCGGCCGCCAGCGCGGCCTCGCGGTCCTGCGGCCGGCCGTAGCCGGTGACCGCGACCAGCAGCGCGCCGCGCATCTGCGGCAGTGCGCGCAGCCGGCGCGCCAGCTCGTTGCCGTCCATGTCGGGCAGGCCGATGTCGAGGATGCAGGCGTCCGGCATGGCCGCACCCGCGTAATCGAAGGCGCCCTGCGACAGGTGTTCGATGTGTACGCTGTGGCCGGCCCCCTCCAGCATCATTCCCAGCAGCTCGGCCGCATCGACGTTGTCGTCGACCACCAGCACCCGCCGTCCGCTCGCCGCCGCCGGCTGCCGCCGGCTCGCTTCGTCGGGCGCACCGGGGACCGGCGCCGCGGCGCGCGGCAGGCAGACCGAGAAGCGGCTGCCCTGCCCCGGCCCGTCGCTGTGCACCGACACGCTGCCGCGGTGCAGCTCGACCAGGCTCTTGACCAGCGCCAGGCCGATCCCCAGCCCGCCCTGGGAGCGGTCCGAGGTACGTTCGGCCTGGGTGAACAGATCGAACACGCTGCGCTGCACGTCCGCCGTCATGCCGATGCCGTTGTCGGTGACCTTCATGGTCACGTGCCCGTCATCGACCTCCATGCGCACCACGATGTGGCCGCCGTCCGGCGTGTACTTGGCCGCGTTGTTGAGGAGGTTGGCCAGCACCTGCACCAGCCGCTTGTGGTCGCCCTCGACGCTCGCGTCCTCCAGCGGCAGCTGCATTTCGAGCCGGTGGCGGCGCGCCTCGACCAGCGGGCGTACCTGTTCCAGGGCGTCGGCGATGGCGGCCTTGACGTCCACCGGCTCGCAGGCCAGCGCCACCAGGCCGCGCGTGACGCGCGACACGTCCAGCAGGTCGTTGATCAGGCTCGTCATGTGGCCGACCTGGCGCGCCACGATCGCGCTGGTGCGGCGCACGCCGTCGGCATCGAGGCGGCCGAGCGCCAGCAGTTCGGCGGCGGCGCCGATCGGCGCCAGCGGATTGCGCAGCTCGTGGGCCAGCATCGCCAGGAATTCATCCTTGCGCTGGGCTTCGAGGCGCAGCTGTTCCTCGGCGTCGCGGCGCTTGGTGATGTCGCGGAAGAAGATCGCCAGGCCGCCGTCCATGGCCGGATACACCCGCACTTCCATCCACAGCCGGCCGCCGCCGGGCAGCGGATACGCGTATTCGACGGTGCCGGCCGCGCGCGTGGCCATCACCTCGCGGCAGATGCGTTCGACCTCGCTGCCGACCGACTCGGGGAACACTTCCCAGTGGTCGTGGCCGACCACCTCGCTTTCCGGGCGTCCCACCAGCTGGACGCCGGCGCCGTTCATGCTGGTGATGACCCAGTCCGTATCGACCAGCGCGAAGCCCTCGGTCATGCTGTCGAAGATGTACTGGGAGCGGTCGCGCTCGACGCGCAGCTCGGCCTGGGCGCCGGCGTTCTCGACGGCCGCCCAGGTACGCTCGGCCATCTCGCGCGCCATCCACACCTCTTCCTCGGTCCAGGCGCGCGCTACGTCGCTGTGCAGGCTCAGGACGATGCGCAGTTCTCCGGCCTTGATCAGCGGCAGGGTGACCAGGGCGCGCAGCCCGATCGCCTCGTAGGCCGGGTACACGCCGAGCGTGCGCGGATCCTGGGCGGCATCCGCGACCACCACGTCGTTACCGTGGCGCAGGTCCTCGGCCAGGCTGGGACCGAAGGCCTCGAGCGTGGTGACGATCCCCGCGATGCTGGCCACGTCCGCGCGGCACCAGTCACGCCGCACCGTGGCCGCGCCGGATGGCTCGCGCACTTCGGCGAACAGCACGCGCGCCAGGCCGAGCGTCTCGCCCAGCAGCGCGCTGGCCGCGCCGATGATGTCCTCGACCGCGACCAGCGGCGCCAGGCGGTCGGCCAGCGCGAGCTGGAAGGCCTGCTGGCGCTCGACCTGCTTCATCCGCGCCACCTGCATCTCGACCGTGCGGCGCGCCAGGTGCTGCCCGGTGACGTCGGTGCCTTCGACGAAGATGCCGGCGATGACGCTGTCTTCGACGATCGGCTGGTAGATCACGTTGATGTAGCGCCGCTCCAGCGCGGCGCCGGCTGCGCGCCGGACCTGGATCGGGATGTCGTAGGCCAGGTATTCCCTGCCCGAGGCGAACACCGCGTCGAGCACCTCGAACAGGCGCTGGTCCGCCAGTTCCGCCAGGGCCGCACGCACCGGCTTGCCGATGTAGCCGCGCGGCCCGAGCAGCTCGACCATCGCCTCGTTGACGAACTCGAACACGTGGTCCGGGCCGCGCAGCACGGCCATGAAGCTCGGCGCCTTCAGAAACAGGGTCTGGAGGCGCGCGACGTCGGCCCGCAGGTGCAGGTTGGCTTCCTGGACGTCGCGGGCGCGGTCGATCAGGCCGGTCTGCTCGGCCAGCAGCGGCGTGTCGCCGTCCAGCGCCATGCCGGCGGCCTCGCGCATGCGCGCCAGGCCGGTGACGTCGATCGGATGCTGCAACACCAGCACGACCTCGCCCGTCTCGTCCAGCACCGGCAAGTGGGTGATGGTCCAGTAGCGGGTCGCCACGCCGCCTCCGTCCGCATCGGGCCGGTGTATGTCGTAGCGCAGCAGCGCCATGGTGTCCGGCCGGCCGCTGCGCAGCACCCGCTTGAACGAGGCCAGCATGTGACGCATGGTGTCGGGGTCGGACGGAAATGCCTCGCCGGCCTGGCGTCCCGCGATCTGGTCCAGCGAACGCCCGGTCGAGGCCAGGTAGGCGCGGTTGGCGGTGACGATGTTGAGCTGGCGGTCGAGGACCAGGTAGGGATTCGGCGACGCGTCAAACAGGGCGCGGTAGGCGAGGTCGTGGAGCGCCATGATCCGGGAACGGTAGATGATGACAAGCTATTTTACTCGTATCTATTTTGACAAGATTTCGTTACGAGCAGGCATCGTTTTCGCTGCGCGGCATTGATTCGGCAACCCTTCTGTGACAAGATCGGCTGACCTCCCCGGCCTGCCGCCAAGGGAAGAACAACGATGCCAACAACATGAACAAGACGCCCGGCTCCGCCCCCATCACGCTTGCGCTCGACAACGTCCTGCTCGACACCCGGCCGCGCCAGCTGGGCGGCTGGCGCCGCGGTGGCGTGGAGTTTCTCTGGTTCGGGTTCAAGAATGCGCGCGCCTGCCTGTTCGTGGGCCTGTTCTTCGCCGCCATGATGCTGACGCCGCGCACCGGCGTGTCCGGCATCCCGCGCTACGACGTGCTGCTGCTGGTGGCGCTGGCGATCCAGCTGTGGATGGTCCGCTCCGGGCTGGAGACGATGGACGAGCTGAAGGCGATCTGCCTGTTCCACGCGATCGGCTTCGCGCTGGAAGCCTTCAAGGTCTCCGGCGCCATCCAGTCCTGGGCCTATCCGGACTTCGCGTACACCAAGGTGCTGGACGTGCCGCTGTTCTCGGGCTTCATGTACGCGGCGATCGGCAGCTACATCGTGCAGGCCTGGCGCCTGTTCGACCTGCGCATCCGCCACCATCCGCCGCACTGGATGGCCTGGACCATCGCGATCCTGATCTACCTGAATTTCTTCACCCACCACTACATCGGCGACTACCGCTGGTACCTGGCGGCCTGCGCGCTCGGCCTGTACTCGCGCACCACGGTGGTGTTCCGGCCGCTCGACCGCGACCGCAAGATGCCGCTGCTGCTGGCCTTCGTGCTGATCGGCTTCTTCATCTGGCTGGCCGAGAACATCGGCACCTTCTGGGGCGTGTGGCGCTACCCCAACCAGCTGGGCGCCTGGTCGGTGGTCCATGTGAGCAAGTGGAGCTCGTGGTCGCTGCTGGTCATCATGACCTTCACCATCGTGGCCAACCTCAAGCACATCAAGGAAAAGATCCACGTGGCGCGGGCCTGAGGGGGACTGCTATGATGGCGGCACGCGGCACACCCGTGCCGGCGCTATCGTAGGATTCGTAGGTAACTTCATGAAGCCGCTGTTCAAGCTCATCCTCTGCCTGGCCATCCTGCAGCTTGCGGCCGGCATGCCCGCCACCGCGGCCCAGGCCGATCGCCCCGCGGGCGCCGAGGCCGAGGTCCGGGCCCTGCTCACCATGCTCGAGCGGCAGCGCGCCAACGCCATCCGCCTGCGCGACACCGCCACCCTGCGCCACCTGATGGACCGCCAGTACCACCACGTCGAAAGCCGCGGCCGGATACGCAGCAAGACCGAGCTGCTCACGGCGATCGAGCGCGAGGACCTGCGCTTCCGCGTATACGAGGTCGAATCGATGGAAGTGCAGGTGCTCGACGGCGGCAGCGCAGCCCTGGTCACCGGCATCTTCCGCTCCCAGCAGGCCGGCGCCGCGGCCAGGCACTTCCGTGCGCGCTTCGTCCGGGTCTGGGTGAACCAGCCGGACGGCTGGAAGAACACCTTCCACCAGACTACCGAGATCCGGCCGGCGCAGGACGACTGTCCCTGCAACTGAGCGGGACGGGATTCAGCAGGCGGAAGCGTCCGCCGTGCTCCAGTCGAAGCTGCCGCTGCTGCCGGCGAACAGCAGTTCGGCGCCGCTGGCGTCGCGCAGGCGCGCCTTGATTTCGCGCGGCGCCAGCCTGTAATTGCTGCCGCGTTCCGCTTCGGCGCCGTCCGGCTCCACGTCCAGCGCGCGCACCGATATGTCGCCGCTCACCTGCCCGATGGCGACGCTGACCGCGCCGCTGTGCTCCGCGCGCTGCGCCTCCAGCCGCGCCAGCAGCGCCATGCCGGACTGCTGTTCGGCCTCCTGGTCCTTGATCTCCTGCGACAGCGCGGCCATCTGCTTGAGTGCCGGCGCGACGCCGGCGGCCAGCTTCTTGAAGGCCGGCTGCTGCTCGGGAGTGAGCACCAGTTCGCCCTTGCGCACGCGTCCGGCCAGCTTGACGTAGCTGCTCACTTCCGGCTGGGCAGTCAGCGCGGCCATGGCGGCGCGGCGCTGCGCGGAGAGCTGGCCGAACTGTTCGACACGCTCGCGGATCATGCCGATCGCCGCCTCGATGCGCCTGCAATCGGGGCGCATCACGAACACCCGCATTTCGCTGTGCCCGCGCGGGGCGGCGCACTCGATCGCGATGCGCCTGGCGGCGACGGCGCAGCCTTCGGCCTTGCCGATCACCACCTCGTCGGCGACGATCTCGCAATTGACCGCTTCTTCCACCGTCACCTTGCTGCCGGAGACGGTGCAGTTCTCGGCGCGCTGCAGGCGCACTTCCCCGTTCGCGCTCTGGATGGTGGCGCCGGAGGCCACGCCCAGCACGTGGATCGGGCCGTCCGCATTGCGCGCGCTGCCGCCGATCAGGTTGCGGTTCAGGCAGACCACGCCGCCGCGCGAGACCACGTTGCCGAACACGTCGGCATGCACCGTGATGCTCTCGCCCTCGACCACGCGGTTTTCCTGGATCTCGCCGAATTCCTCGTAATCGCCTTCCAGTTGCAGGTTGCCGGTGGTCCTCGCGCTGACGCCGTCGTGGCTGACGATCTTGTCGCCCACCGACAGCCGGTTGCCTTCCACGTTCAGGAAGCCCTCCTGCATGGCCACCACGAACTCGCCCTCGGCGATCCGGTCCACGGTCGTGCCGGGGCCGCTCCAGTCGGCCAGTTCGAGGTCGGACGGCAGCTCGGGGGCCAGCGCGATGCCGGACAGCTCGAAGCCCGGCTCGCCGTGGACGCGCGGCAGCTTGCGCAGCAGGCGGATGCCGCGCTGGACCTGGGGGAAGCGGTTCTGGAAGCTCATCAGGTCGAGCTTGCCGTTGGCGAGCTGGCGCGGAGCGTCGCTGCGGTGCAGTTCGTTCGAGACCTCGACCACGCGCGCGTCCTCCCCCGGCAGCGGGGCCAGGCGGCGCGCCACCACCATGCGGCCCGCCGCGCCCGCGCCGATGGCGGCCTGCACGGTGTCGACATCGATGCCGAAACGGATGCCCTTCATCCACATGTCGGCGATGAACTCGTCGATGTCGAGCCGGGTCGGCTGTTCAACGCCTTCTTCATCCGGCAGGAACACGGGTTCGAAATAATATTCAGCCTGGCCGTCGGCGATCTTCACCGCGCGGTACAGGCTGCGGCGGCTGGGATCGAAAGGCAGGATGTCGTCGGCCAGGCGCACCACGGTCTCGCCCCGCGCATTGCGCGGCAGCTCGGGGCCATGGCCGAACAGCGCCTTGATCAGGACCGGGTAATTCAGGCGGGAGAAGACCTGGTTGCGAAGCAGGATGGCATCAACCGCTGCGAGCAGCACCGGGCCGAGCGCGGCCACGTCACAATACACGCCATCCGGCTGCCGGGCGATGCAGGCCTCGGCGCCAGGTACTGCTTGGTTGGACACGGCGCACTCCCAGTCTGATCAGGTGTCCTTACGATAGCATGTTGCGGTAATTAAATAAACATATGGCAACAGCAATCCCGAAGGGAACCCTCCAATGGGGGAGTTCGAATGACAAACGGCGCCCTCGGGCGCCGTCGGTCAGGCAAGCCGCTGCGCTCAGCGGCGGCGTGCGTTCGGGTACAGGTCGCGGTTGGCTTCGTTGATCTGGCGGCGCAGGTCGCTGCGCTCGTCCGGGGTCATGCGGCCGCGGCGGCCACCCTCGTCGCGCATCTGCTGCTCGCGCATCTGCTCGCGCATGGCCTGCTCCTGCATGCGGCGGGCTTCCTCGCGCATCTCCTGAGCACGCTGATCGTAGCGCGGGTCTTGCGCACGGGTGTCATAACGCTGCTGCATCTCTTCGCGGCGCGGGCCGCGGTCCTGGCCGGACGCCATGGCGCCGGCGGCAGTGCAGGCCAGCATGCAGGCGACGACACCGTGCCTGACGAAACGCGCCAGCCGGTCGCCGCTTGCCGCTGCTCCTACTGCCTGGTTTTTGGTGAGCACGTTGTTCATAGTGTTCCTCTTCCGCGATGCCATATAAACAGATAAGCTGTGTTTTCCACTTGCAGCCAGTGTATGTGCATAGCGTCCGAGGTGTAAGACCGAATGGGTAAAGTTTGTAACTTAATGTAATGGCTGAGCCATTGGAACGAGATGTTCAAGCGATAACACGTTACCATAGCGACATGCTTCTGACAATTCTGGATTCCATATGAACGCATCGACGAACAATACGGGCAGCAGCCCGACGGGCGCCACGCCCGGCAGCCAGGGCGGACACTCCGCCAAGATCATGGTGGTGGACGACGACGTCCGCCTGCGCGACCTGCTGCGCCGCTACCTCACCGAACAGGGCTTCCAGGTGGTGACCGCCGAAAGCGCGCCGGCCATGAACAAGCTGTGGCTGCGCGAGCGCTACGACCTGCTGGTACTGGACCTCATGCTGCCGGGAGAAGATGGCCTGTCGATCTGCCGCCGCCTGCGCGGTGCCGGCGACCAGACCCCGATCATCATGCTGACCGCGAAGGGCGAGGACGTGGACCGCATCGTCGGCCTCGAGATGGGCGCCGACGACTACCTGCCCAAGCCCTTCAACCCGCGCGAGCTGGTGGCCCGCATCGGCGCGGTCCTGCGCCGCAAGGGCCCGGACGAAATCCCGGGTGCGCCGAGCGAAACCCCGCAGACCTTCGAGTTCGGCGACTTCGTGCTCGACCTGGGCACCCGCACCCTCAAGAAGAACGGCGAGACGGTGCCCCTGACCACCGGCGAATTCTCGGTGCTGAAGGTGTTCGCCCGCCATGCGCGCCAGCCGCTGTCGCGCGAGAAGCTGATGGAACTGGCGCGCGGCCGCGAGTACGAAGTCTTCGACCGCTCGCTCGACGTGCAGATCTCGCGCCTGCGCAAGCTGATCGAGCCCGATCCTTCCAGCCCGCTCTACATCCAGACCGTCTGGGGCCTGGGCTATGTGTTCATCCCTGAAGGACAGCCGCGCTAGTGTTCGCACCATTTTCCGCGGCGCGCCGCGCCGCGCGTTTCGCCTGGTACCGCAGCGGCCTGTTCTGGCGCACCTTCCTGCTGATGTCCGCCCTCACCGCGGCCTCCATGGGTTCGTGGATCGGCATGATCAGCGTGTTCCAGCGCGGCCCCCAGGTCCAGCAGACCGCCGAACTGGTGGTGTCGGCGGTCACCATCACCAGGGCCGCCCTGATCCACTCGGCGCCTGCGCAGCGCCTGGAACTGCTGCTCGAACTGGTCTCCAACGAAGGCATCCGCGTCCTGACGCTGAACGAGGACGACCTGGTCGAGCCGCCGCCGAACAATCCCTTGATGCCCGAGATCGCGGCCATCGTGCGCGAGCGCCTGGGCAAGCAGACCCGCTTTTCCAGCGGCGTGAACGGGGTGCCGGGCTTCTACATCAGCTTCAACATCGATGAAGATGAATACTGGCTGATGCTCGAGCGCGAGCGCCTGGCCGGCCTGACGCGGGTGCAATGGCTGGGCTGGGCCACGCTGGTGGGCCTGCTGTCCCTGATCGGCGCGGCCTTCATCTCCTCGCTGGTGAACCGCCCGCTGGCGCGCCTGACGGCGGCCGCGCGCGCCATCGCCAAGGGCGAAAAGCCGGCGCCGTTGCCCGAGAAGGGTTCGCAGGAGATCATCGAGGCCAACCGCAGCTTCAACCAGATGGTCGACGACCTGGCCCAGGTCGAGAAGGACCGCGCGGTGATCCTGGCCGGCATATCGCACGACCTGCGCACCCCGCTGGCGCGCATGCAGCTGGAAGTCGAGATGGCCAAGCTGCCCCAGGATGCGCGCGAAGGCATGCAGTCGGACATCAACCAGATGGACGCCATCATCGGCCAGTTCCTCGACTACGCCAAGCCGACCGATGCCGCCACCTTCGTTGCGGTGAACCTGTCCGAGATGCTGGCCGAAATCGGCCGCGAAGCAGGCCGCATCCGCGACCTGCGGGTGCAGGTCGACCTGATGCCGGGCGTGCACGTGATGGGCAATGCGACCGACCTGCGGCGCGTGGTCAACAACATCATCGAGAACGCGCGCAAGTATGGCAAGACGCCGGGCCAGGACTTTACCGAGATCGCGATCATATTACGGGTAAAGGCAACCGGCCACGGACGGCGCGCCGTGATCGAGATCTGCGACCACGGCGTGGGCGTGCCGGACGACCAGATCAACCAGCTGCTGAAACCCTTCACGCGCCTGGACAGCGCGCGCGGCCAGGCCAACGGCGCCGGCCTGGGACTGGCCATCGTCGAACGCGTCCTCACCCGCCACAACGCCGATCTCACGGTCAGCAACCGCGAAGGCGGCGGCCTGCTGCTGCAGCTGGCGCTGCCGCTGGCCGGCTAGGCCTGCTGCCGGAACACCGGCGGCGCCACCGGCCGTGCCAGCGCTTCCCTGCCCCCGAAGGTCTGCGCCATGTCGTAACGCAGGCCGGCGGCTTCCCAACGCCGCAGGAATTCCTCGATCACGTCCGGATGGCTGCCGAGGTGCAGGCGCACGTAAGGCACCGGTGCGGTCTGGTTGAACAGCGAGGCCGACACCAGGGTGCCGGTGGCGAAGAACAGGTCGTCGCGGAAGCGGTCGATGCCGCCGTTCGTGTCCTGGTAGACCCCCGGGATCTCGATCAGCATGTAGGAGGTCGAAGGGCCGACGCACAGCCCCGCGTCCGACCACCCCATGCGCTCCTTCAGGCGCGCGCGCACCAGTTCCTTCTGGCGGGTGTAGAACAGGCCGGTCTCGATGGTCCAGTCGGCCGCCTCGGGGGTGGCCAGCCAGGCGCACATCAGCTCCGCATTGTGGGTATTGGTGTGGTAGCGGTTGATCCAGGATTCGCGGTTCAGGTGGCGCAGCATTTTCGGCGAGGTCGTGATGGCCGCGACGCCCATCGTATTGCAGGAGAACTGCTTGCCGAAGGGCCGGGTGGCGACCCAGCGTTCGAACATGCCGGAGCGGGCCAGGACGCCGGCGTCACCCTTGCCGTCCTTGTCGTCGAAGGCCTCGAGCAGGGCCTTCAGGTGGTTCACGACGGGCGCGCGCGGGTCGTGCACGCAGTAGTAGGCGTCGTCGAGCAGCAGGAAGCCGCGCTGGGCGGCACAGAGCTTGAGCAGGTAGCGCGTCACCTCCACCGGCCATTGCATGCCGGTCGGGTTGTGCTGGGGATTGCTCACGGCCATGGCGATCTGGCGGCTGCCGTCGGCGAGCGTATCGCGCACGATGGCCTCCCATTCGCGCAGGTCCGGCAGCCAGCCGTTGCGCGGCCCGAGCGGCAGGAACACGACCTCGAAGCCGACGTCCCTGAAGATGCCGCGGTAGTCCCAGGCCGGGGTCGGCACCAGCGCCACCGGGGTCTTTCCGGGCGCATGCTCCATCGCGTGGCGCAGCGCGACCTTGGCCATGTCGTACATCGCCATCCGGGTCGTCATCGCCAGGCAGCCGACGTCGATGTCGAGCCCCGCTGCCGGCCTGCGTTCGCCCAGGTGGTGCTCGCTGACGATCAGGCGGCGCATGAAATTGCGGTGGCGCTGGATGCCGTAACCCGATTCGGCATACCCCATGTCGCCGCGCCCGAAGCGGAAGCTGTTGATGAAGTCCAGGAATGCCGGGCTGACGCCGTTCCAGTGCTCGCCCTTGACGGCATACAGCGCCGGTCCGTGCGGCGCTCCGGCCTGCATGTAGTCGTGGTACAGCACCTGCTCCGGCGAGCACTGGCGCATCTCTTCCGAATCGTTCTGCAGGTGTTCGGCGGCCGCCTGGATGTGGCTGCGCAGATGCGGGGTGTCGTTCGGGACCGTGGGGCGTTCGAGTGCTTGGTTTAGCTGGGTCATCGCGTGTCTCTCACTCATGTCTTCACGAAGGAATGCGGGATGAAATTTTGCCCCGGGGCAATCGCAAACCTTCGCGCAGTCTACTGAGTCGGGATGGAGCCGGTCGCACGATTGCGCGCCCATGCAGGCAGCATGAAACCGGCCTTATTTCAGGCTCGCCAGCGCCTGCGCAAGGCCGGGATAACGGAACACGAAGCCTTCCCGCTCCAGGCGCCGCGGCGCCACGCGCTGGCCTTCGAGCAGCAGGTCGGCCTGTTCTCCGAGCAGCAGGCGCAGTGGCCAGCCGGGGGTCGGCATGAAGCTGGGACGGCGCCAGATGCGCGCGGCGATCCGGCTGAACGCCGCCTGGCTCACGCATTCGGGCGCGGTGAAGTTGCTCACCCCGGCAGCCGGCGCTGCGCTTTCCCGCTTGGGGAGCGCATGGCGCCAGCGGTGCGCCATGGCGCGCACCACATCGTCGACGTGGATCCAGGACTGCCACTGGCGTCCGCTCCCCAGTTTTCCGCCCAGGCCGAGCAGGATCGGCAGCAGCAGCATCGGCAGCGCGCCGCCCGCGCCCAGCACCAGGCCGAAGCGCATGCATTCCACCTGCACGCCGTAGCGCACCGCCTGGCCCGCCGCCTCCTCCCATTCGCGGCACAGGTCGGACATGAACACCGGCTGCGGCGGTGCCGCTTCGTCGAGCTCCGCCGCGTCCCCGGGCGCCTGGATGCCGTAATAGCCGATGGCGGATGCGTTCAGGAGCAGGAAGGGCTTGCGCTCGGCCCGCGCGATCCAGGCGAGCAACTGGTGCGTCAGGCCGATGCGGCTGCGGCGCAGGGCCTCCCTGCGCGCCGGACTCCAGCGCTGGCCGAGGATGCGGGCGCCCGCCAGGTTGACGACGACGTCGACGGCGGCGCTATCCGCGAGCGCGTCCATCGCGGCGATGCAGCGCACCCTGCCGTTGAAGATTCCGCCAGCTTCTTCCGGCCGACGGGTCAGGACGATCACCCCGTGACCGTCGCGCAGCAGCGCATGCACGAGGTGCTGGCCGATGAAGCCGGTGGCGCCGGTCACGAGAACGGTACGGGCCTGCGTGTCGAAGGACAGGGGCGGCGCGCCGGTGTCATCGGCGACGATCCGCGTGCGCCGCATGGCGGCCAGCACATCACCCAGGCCTGACAGGCGATGCCCTTTTGAAGTGGCGGTGGGTACGCTGCTCATGGCTTGTCCTTGCCGGCCGGGAGGAAGCGCGCCACCTGCCCGCCCATCCTGAGCATGCGCTGCAAGGTTTGCGGCGGCAGGTGCTGGAAGTCCTGGAAGCTGGCGCTGAGCATCTCGAGGAAGTCCAGCACGGTCTGCATGCGCGCCAGCGTGGCGGCGTCGAGCTCCCGGTCATCCGCCCCGTCGATGGCGCATTCGCGCAGCACGCTGAGGGTCGGGTCGATCTCGCGGCGCTTGCGCTCCTCCAGGATGACGCGGAAGATGTCCCATACGTCCTGCAGGGCCTGGAAGTGGTCGCGCCGGTCGCCCAGCACGTGGGTGATGCGCACCAGCTTCCAGCTCTGCAGCTCCTTCAGGCTGTTGCTGACGTTGGAACGGGCCACGCCCAGGGTCTCGACGATGTCGTCGGCGGTCAGCGGGCGCTCGGACAGGTAGAGCAGCGCATGGATCTGGGCCACCGTCCGGTTGACGCCCCAGCGGGTGCCCATCTCTCCCCAGTGGAGCACGAATTTCTGTGCGGTCGGGCTCAGGGCCATGGCATTTCCTTTATTTCTGTCGATACAGAAATTAAAGAACAAAATGAACACAGTGTCAAGCGTATACTGTCGGCTTTCGACTTTCGCGAGCCCGCCATGACCGCTACCACCGCCCTCTCCTACCGTGACGTCGAACTGGCCGCCGAGCGCCTGGCCGGCGCCGCGCACCGCACGCCGGTCCTGACCTCGACCACGGCCAACACGCTGAGCGGCGGGACGCTGTTCTTCAAGTGCGAGAACTACCAGCGCATGGGCGCCTTCAAGTTTCGCGGCGCCTACAATGCCATCGCGAAATTCGACGATGCCCAGCGCAAGGCCGGCGTCGTCACCTTCTCGTCGGGCAACCATGCCCAGGCGATCGCCCTGTCGGCCAAGCTGGCCGGCATCAAGTCGGTCATCATCATGCCGAACGACGCGCCGGCGCTGAAGGTCAAGGCCACCAAGGAATACGGCGGCGAGGTCATCACCTACGACCGCTATACCGAGAACCGCGAAGAGATCGGCCGCCGCCTGTCGGAAGAGCGCGGCATGACCCTGATCCCGCCCTACGACCACCCGGACGTGATCGCCGGCCAGGGCACGGCGGCCAAGGAATTGTTTGAGGAAACCGGTCCGCTCGACATCCTGCTGGTCTGCCTGGGCGGCGGCGGCCTGCTGGCCGGCTGCGCGCTGGCGGCACGTGCGCTCTCGCCGGAGTGCAAGGTGATCGGGGTGGAGCCTGAAGCCGGCAACGACGGCCAGCAGTCGCTGCGCAAGGGCGAGATCGTGCACATCGCCGTGCCCAAGACCATCGCCGACGGCGCCATGGTGACCCATATCGGCGAGCACAATTTCGAGGTGATCCGCCGCAGCGTGGACGACATTGTCACCGTCAGCGACGCCCAACTGGTGCAGACCATGGCCTTCTTTGCCGAGCGCATGAAGATGATCGTCGAGCCGACCGGCTGCCTGGCGGCGGCCGCGGCGCTGCACGGCGTGGTCGACGTCAAGGGCAAGCGCGTCGGCATCCTGATCAGCGGCGGCAACGTCGACCTGTCGCGCTTTGCCGAACTGATGCAGACCCTGGACGCCTGATGGAATTCATCCAGTCACCCGAATTGCCCGCGCCCGGCGGGCATTATTCGCAGGCTGTCGTCACGCGCGGCGGCCTGGTATTCGTGTCGGGTGTCCTGCCGGCACGCGAGCTGGCCGGGCTCTCCTTCGAGGCCCAGTGCGCGTCGGTGTTCGAGCAATGCGGGAAGATCCTGCGCGCGGCCGGCTGCGGCTTGAACGACGTGGTGCAATGCACTGCTTACCTGGCCGATGTGGCGTACTGGCCGGCATTCAACGCGTTGTATGCCGGCGTCTTCGGCGCGCACCGGCCGGCACGCGCCGTGGTGCCGGTGCCGGCGCTGCACTATGGTTTTCTGGTGGAAGTGCAGTTGGTGGCGGAGCAGCCGGCGAACTGAGCGAGCGCAGTCATCAACGCTTGCTGTCCGCGAGCGGGACGATTTTTTCCAGTTTATCCAGCAACACCTGCTTTTGCTGGACCGGCAGCCGTGACAGGCTGGGGTACATCTCGATCAACATCAGCCGCTGCGAAGAAGACTTGGCGGGTAACAGCAGAAACAAACCCGCCTTCTCGCGTGCCGATAGCGCCGACAAGTGTGGCAGTGCGCTGAGCTGTGCCAGACCGGCTGACTTCAACGCAATTGCAGTGGTATCGTCCGGCACGGTGGGCGCTGGCGATATGGCGGCCAAACGGCTCGACCCTGGCGAAGCCTGCTGCGGGGATGCGATCGATGCCGCGGATGACATTACATGGGATGTGCCGTCATCCCCTGCGCCCCCGCATCCAGCTATTAGCAGGCCGGGCAGCAGCATGCAGAGAACTAACAAGCGGCAATGGCGGTGAAGAGCTTCTTGCATGGCCAGCATCCGATCGACAAAAAAGCAGGCAGGACCGGGTAGAAGACAGTGCCGGCCACACCGATTGCAAATCGGTCGAGCCGGCCCTGGCTTATCTCCTGTGTGCCGACGCCTGAGTCAAGCCATCAAGGATAGACTTTACTGAAGAATGGCTGGGTGTAGCCAACGAAGGTGAGCGTATAGACGTAACTGATCAGGGTTGGCCCGTCCCGTACTTCCTTGGTCCAGTTCCCGTTAGGGCAGTCAGCATCTGCCTTCATTTCCGCATCGGTTGGCGCTGCCGCACTGAGCGGCGGCACGACAAGCTGCCCGTTGCGGGAAGGCCTTAGCACGCCCGACGACGTACCCTCCGTGGTCTGCGTCTTCACTTCGACTACTTGGCCGCCATGGTTTCGGCACTGCACGGTACCGGTGTAGGTGGCAGACAGCGTCGCAGTCGCATTGGTATTGCCGACGCCCCCGATGACGGTCCCGGTACAGCTGACCAACTGAGTTCCATCGACGCTGCATACAGGCGCGAAACTGCCTTTCGCGTAATGCGCTCCGCTCGGACCAGTTGTCTGGGCCCATGCTGAGCTTATCGCGAGTGTCGCGGCGAATCCTAGAGCTAGTTTTTTCGCATTCATTTTCATCTCCAGTTATGTTCATTTTGATCGGCAATATTGGGCTGCGATATCTTGCCCACTGCTCTTATTAAAAACAATATGCGATTGCTTTGCCGCAGTGATTTACACCACCGATAAGTGCACAGTAGAGTTTCACCGATTGCAATCGCGGTGTCCCGACATTCCATTCTTATGAAACGCAAGTATTGGGACATACCTCTCCCAACGCCATCGTGCCATGATGGCGCCTTGCTCAGGAATGCTGTTGAATGCTACCCGCAGCCGCCGTTGTGGACTGCAGGATAGGACTCCCCTTTATAAATTATCCAATGGCATTGACCGCCATTGGTTCGCAAATTCTTATTGAATTTGTCATTACTGAGTCTAGTGAGGATTTAGAGGAAATCAATGTTATCTGAGAAAAGAATTTATTAATGGACCCCGTAATGGCGATTGCATTTCAAGCGCAAAGGATCAGGTTTCAAAACGCCGGGCCGAATAAACCCTGATAATCGTTATTTCAGCTGGATGTAATTATCCGGATTATATTGATTGCCGCGCTGCCGGCGCCGCGCACGATGGCGAACGCCAAGGGATGAAGGGGCTGTAGTACGGCTGAGAGATTCTTGTGCGCATGCCGCGCGCAAGTGCGTCAGCGAACAGAGCGTTGTAAGACGGACACGGACAATGGAGGCTCAAGAAAAGGAGTCGGCCATGAAGCGTCATCTCTGTCTCAGTATCCTCGTCGCGGCAATGGCCGCGCCCGCTACCCTTCCTGCCGCGGACATCGTCAAGTGCGTGGATGGGGCCGGCCGCATCACTTTGACCGACCAGCCCTGCGATGGCGGCGCGACCAGGGTGCGCATGGCGAATACCCCGGCTGACGAGGGCGTGACGCGTGCGGAGCCCTATCCGCTCGTTACCGAGCAAGGCGTACTGCCGCCTCCCCCGCAACGCCGCCAGGCGTCGCCGCGCGTGAACGCTAAGCCGATGAAACAGGACGTGGCCACCTTGAAGGCGGCGCGGGCGCAGTTATTACTGATGGATGCGGGGGCGGGCAAGCAAACCCTGGCGACGCTGCATTAAAGCCGCGCGCCGGGCGCGCTTAATGCAAATCGTGCAGCCGCGTCACGCTCGCCAGATGCGGCGGCGTCGGTGATTCCAGCAAACGCAGCACTTCCAGCACTTCCGGGTCGGTGATGAAATCCGCCGCCGAGCGCGCCTGCAGCAGGCGCTCGGGCGGCTGCGAACGCGCTACCGCCCAACCCTGCACGTAGTCTACGCCGATCTCCGCCAGCGTCTGCACCGTGGCGGCGTCTTCCGCCCATTCCGCGATCGTCTTCATGCCCAGGTTGCCCGCCAGGCTGACGATCGCTTCGACGATCGCCACGTTGGCCGGGTGGGCGTTGATGTTGACGATGAAGTTGCCGTCGATTTTCAGCACGTCGGCCGGCAATTCCTTCAGGTAGGAGAAGGAGGTGTAGCCGGCGCCGAAGTCGTCCAGCGCCACCTTCACGCCGAAGCTGCGCACCTGGTCGATGAAGCGACGGGTGTTGTCGAGGTCGTGCAGTGCGACGCTCTCGGTGATCTCGAGGCACAGGCGGCTGGCGACGTGCACGTAGCGTCCCAGGATGTCGAAGGTGTCCTGCACGAAGCGCTCGTCGTTGAGCGAGGCGCCCGACAGGTTCATGCACACGAAGCGGGTATTGGCCAGCTGTTCGGCATGCTCGGCGATCCAGGCCAGGGTGCTGTTCAGCACCCAGCGGTCGATCATGCTGGCGCGGCCGCTCTTCTCGGCCGCGGAGATCACGGCGCCGGCCGGCACGATGCGGCCGTCCGGGTCGCGCATGCGCAGCAGCACCTCGAAATTCAGCGATTCGCGCGGGTTCCGCAGCGACATGATCGGCTGCATCTCGAGCAGCAGGCCCTCGGTGGCCTGCGGGCCGGAGAGGCGCGCCACCATGTCCAGCTCGGCCGCGCGCTGGCGGAAGGCTTCGGCGCCGCGCTCGTACACCACCAGGCCTTCGCCCTGCCCTGTCTTGGCTTCGCGGCAGGCGCGGTCGGCGGTCGAGACCGCATCCTTCATGGCGATGCCCGGCGTGACCTCGATCAGGCCGACCGAGCCGCGCACGTGGAAGGCCTTGTCGCCCACCCGGTAAGGCGTGTTGCCGAGGCGGTCGACGATGCCGCGGCAGATGATCGAGGCGAGCGGGATGGCCGTTTCCGGCATCAGGATCACGAATTCGTCGCCGCCCACGCGGCCGATCTGCTGGCCGCCGGCGAGCATGGTCGCCATGCGTTCGCACACCTGCTTGAGCACCTCGTCGCCGGCCGCATGGCCGAACAGGTCGTTGATCAGCTTGAAGCGGTCGAGGTCGACGTAGGCCAGGGCCATCGGCTTGCCCGCGGCCAGGCCGTTCGCGGCCAGCGCGAACTCGCGCTCGATGCCGCGGCGGTTGAAGACCTTGGTCAGCGGGTCGTTGTTGGCCATGAACTGCAGCTGCTCGGTGGCTTTGTGCTTCTCGGTGGTGTCCTGCAACACGCCTTCGATGCGCGAGCGTGCCAGCGTGGCGCTGACCAGGAAGCGCTGGGTGCCGTCGCGGCTGGTCAGCTCCATCTCGGCCTCGGCCTTGGCATGGACCTGCTCGTGCAGCTCGGTCCAGGTGCTTTCGGTAAAGAACTGGCGCCAGGCGGTGCGGCCCGGCACGAAGCTGGCGATGCCGAGCATCTTCTGCAGGGCCGGATTGACGCTCAGGAAGTGACCGTACATGTCGAGCGTGAACAGGCCGACCGGCATCGCCTGGTAGGCGTGTTCCAGTTCCTGCTGGGCCGCTTCGCGCTGCTCGGTCTCGACCCGCATCTGCTCGGCCACGGCCAGCGCGGCCAGCAGGCTCGACGCGAGCGCGGCGGTGACGCTGTTGATGATGCCCAGCAGTTCGCGCATGCCGAGGGCGGCCGACGCGACTTCGGCGATGGTGGCCAGGAAGCTGACCGCGAACGAGGCCGCGAACCAGGAGGCGACCCGGTTGCGCGACTCCGCGATGATCTTGAACAGGCCGACCGTCATCACCGAGAAGCAGCACACCGTGATGCCCCACAGCAGCGGCAGGTACATGCCGTAAGGCAGGAACATGGCGGCGGCCAGCATCGGCATGCACAGCCACTGCATGATGCGGAAAGGCAGCACGTAGCGCAGCGCGGCGATGTTCTCGCGCAGCAGCGACTGGTACAGGGTGAGCGTGGCGATGCCGTACAGGGTGATGGTCACCGAACGGCTGCGCAGCAGCCAGTCGGACGGGATGGTCTGGCCCAGCCACTGGATGTCCCAGCCGGCCGACAGCGCGGCGACGCGCAGGTTCAGCACCAGCCAGCCGGCGAACAGCACGTAGAGCGGCTGGCGGTTGATCACGGCAGTGATCAGGATGAACAGGGCCAGCACCACCATGCCGCCGTCGAGCAGGCCGGACTTGCGGTGGTATTGCTCGACCGAGAGTGCATATTGATCGGCCGGCCATTGCAGCACCGACAGGCGCGCCGGGCCGGAGAAGCTGGCGCGACACAGGAGTTCAGGGGGCAGCGGGGCCAGCTTCAGGGCGAAGCCGGCCTTCGAGCCTTCGATGAAGCCGGTGCCGGCGCCGCGCGTGGCGCTGCCCAGGGGTGCCAGGCTGCCGGCATCCCAGCAGGCGACGTCGAGCGCATGGCGCGACGGGAACTCGACCACCTGCCGGCCCGCGCGCGGCATCGGCTCGAAGGCGAACCACACGGGGGCTTCCGACAAATGGGTGTCATGGCCGGTCGTCAGGCTCGACGCGCGGGCACGCGCCAGTGCGGCGCCCGGGGACAAGCTGGCTTCCTGCTGGACCGTGACGTGCATCGACAGCGGCACGTCGCCGACGGTGCGGTACTGGTCGTGCCAGAACACCAGGGCGATCAGGGAGACGAGGCCGATCCCGAGCGGGATCAGGTAGTACGAGAACAACTTCAACACCTGCTCCACCACCGCGTGCGCGGTGCCTGGAAGCGAAGAACGGTGTTGGGGTGTCGGGATGGGCATAAGCTGAATCAGTGCGGTCGAATACCGCCCCCGTTGCCGGCGGCGGCGTCAAAGCGCAAGGATACAGCTTTAAAGTGATGCCGTCATGCAATAAGTGCTCAGGCAAAGGCGAATTCGCGTGTCTGCAACGTCAGATCCGTCATTTTGCTCACTTGCATGCCCGCGGGCTTCACTTGCTCCCTCACTTGCGTCCTGGCCAGCGCCGGCGGCGTGGCGGGCCCGACATTGATGTCGGGATGGTGCGTGTTGAAGAAGAAGTTTAGCAGGGGATGGCGCTTCTCGCGGAAACGTTGTTCGAACGTTGCGATCTCGAAGGCCATCACGCGGTGCGGAATATTGCCGACATGGCGCAGCGGCACCGGTCCCTGCTCCGGGAACACGTCGGTGAACAGCAGCTGTTCATACTGGCGGTCGACCGGCGGACGGCCGGTCGCGACCGAGTAATCGATACCGTTGTCTTCGCAATACATGAAGCAGGCCTTAATCAGCGCGACCTTGACCACGCGGCCGATGCGCCCTTCATCGATGCCGAGGCGGGTCGCTTCGACCAGGCGACGGCCCTGCAGCCAGTCCGGCAGCACGATCGATTCCTCGACGCCGAGCGGGCGGACCAGGTTGGTACGGATCCGGGTGCTGCCGATCGGCGTGCCGTCGAGCTTCGACTCGGCCAGCAGCACGATGGTGTCGTCTTCATAGTCGGCCGCTTCCGGCTGCGCCAGCGAACGGGCGAAGTCAGGCACGTGGCGGGCATAGGCGGCGTGGCGGATCTTCACTGCCTGCAGCAGGTCCGCCTCGGTCTCGACCCGGCGGATGGTGAATGGCAGGCGCTCGACAGCGAGCCCGGCAGCGCGTGCCGCACGTGCATCCTGGACGGCGCGCGCATAAGCACCGGCGGAATGAGAAACGATAGGGTCGAACAGCGACATGAAGATACTCCCGGATTGAAGGTGTGAAACAGAACTTGCCTGAATCAAATTATCAATCCGTTCAGTATCTTTCTAAATGTCGAGGTGAGGCAGTTTTCCCCTTCTGTTTGTCCTACAAAACGCTAAGAGTACTCCGACAGATGTGTAATATTTATCCTACATGAACGCACGACCGTACTTAACATTGTGTTTACATTCTCCTGGGAGGATGTCACAAATACTGTCATTAAGGCATGCTGCCGGCACTGCATCCGGCAGGCTTCATGACGGTAAGCGCTCCTACATCATGCGCGCCGTCCCGGACACCCGGATCGAAGCGCCGGGCTCTGGCGGAATCTCCGCGCCCAGGCGCGAGCGCATGCCCATGTCCTCGCCCTGCACCACCTCGATGCGCCCGCCGTGCGGCCAGCCGATGTCGCGCAGGTAGCCCGCCAGCGCGGCCGTGCCGGCGCCGGTGGCCGGATCTTCCAGCACGCCGCCGGACGCGAAGGGGTTGCGGGTATGGAAGCGTTGCGGGGTTTCCGCCCAGGCCAGCACGACCGTTACCAGGCCGGCTTCGTTCATCAGGCGGCGTCCGGCGTCGAGCTCGTAGTCCATGCGGGCCAGCGCGGCGCGGCTGTTCAGGGCCAGCACCAGGTGGTCGGCGCCGCCGTGGGCCAGGGCCGGCGGGATGCGTTCGTCGAGGTCGGCGCGGGTATAGCCGAACAGGACCAGCGCGGCGTCGACCAGGGCCGCGGGCGCCGCTGCGCTGCGGGTCGGCGGCGATTGCAGGCTGGCCGCCACCCGCGTCCCGTCCAGCTTGCCCTCGACCGAGATCGCGGCCGCGTTCAGCTCCAGCGCGTAGCGGCCCTCGCCGAAGCGGCGCGCCAGCGCGGCCCCGAGCGCGATGGTGGCGTGGCCGCAGAACGGCACTTCGGACTCGGGCGAAAAATAACGGACGCGCCAGCCTCGGGTATCGTCAGCGGATTGCGGCGCGGCGAATGCGGTTTCCGAAAAGCCGATGGCATGCGCCAGCGCCTGCATCTGCGGCGCGGGCGGCAGTGCGTCGCCGATCCAGACGCCGGCGGGATTGCCGCCGGTGTCGCCATCGGAGAAGGCGGCGATGCGCAGGACCGCATCGGCATGCAGTGCGGATTCGTTCATGTCAGTCTCTCTGATAGTTGAGCGACTGACATGATAATTCAGGGACAGCCCTGCTGCATGGCCGCCGCCATCTCTTCGGGCGAGACGTCGCGGATATGGGTCGCCATCGACCAGCGGTGGCCGAACGGGTCTTCGACCACGCCGTAGCGGTCGCCCCAGAACATGTCGGCCGGCGCCATGCGCGCGATCGCGCCGGCCTCCACGGCGCGCTCGAAGGCGCGGTCGACGTCCGGCACCGACAGATGGATGGTGACCGGCGTACCGCCCAGCGCCCGGGGGCCGCTGGCATCCCAGTCGGGGAACTCGTCCATCAGCATGAGCATCGAATCGCCGATGCGTACCGCTGCGTGGGCCAGCTTGCCGCCCGGCCCCGGCAGCCGCATGACTTCGGCGGCGCCGAAGGCGCGCTCATAGAAGACGATGGCATCGGCCGCGCCGTCGCAGACCAGGTGCGGGGTGATGGTGTGCATGCCGTCTTCGACGGGCTTGACCTTGCTGTTCTCGGTATTCATGGACGGCTCCTGTGTTGGACTAGCGTACAGACACTAGCGCCGGGCGATGGTTCGGGCAATCCCCAAGAAGTTTGAGCCGGGCCGTCCCTAGCGGTCCAGCACGTCCTGCAGCCTCTGCGCCAGGAAATCCACCAGCGCCGCCACCCGCGGCGCCAGCGATCCCTGTTTATAGAACACCGCCCACACCGGCTGGGTCCAGGGCAGGGTCGCCTCTTCCAGCACCGGCACGAGGCGCCCGGCCGCGACGTCGGCGCGCGTCAGGAAATCCGACAGCGACGCCACCCCGGCCCCGGCCAGCGCCAGGTGGCGCACCGTCTCGCCGCTCGAGGCCGACACCGCCGGGGTGACGGTCCAGCCCTCCCCGCCCGCATGCCGCAGCGGCCAGGTATTCAGCGTCGCCGGCGCCGTGAAGCCGAGCGTGCGGTGGGCGTGGAGGGCGGCGGCGTCCGCCGGCACGCCGTGCTTGTCGAGGTAGGCGGGTGCGGCCAGCACCCGCAGCCGCGAGTTGCCGAGGCGGCGCGCATTCAGGGTCGAATCCGGCAGGTTCCCGATGCGGATCGCCAGGTCGGCCCTTTCCTCGATCAGGTCGACATAGGTTTCGCCGCTGACCAGCTCCAGCTGCACCAGCGGATAGGCATCCAGGAAGGCCGGCACCAGCGGCGCCAGCAGGTGGTCGAGCGCGGGCGTGGCCGCATTCACCCGCACCAGGCCCGAGGGCTGCGAGCGGCGCGCCGCCGCCTCCGCCTCGGTATTCGCCAGCTCGGCCAGCAGGCTGCGCGCCCGCCCCAGCAGCCAGCTCCCCTCCTCCGTCAGCTGCAGGCGCCGCGTCGTACGGTGCATCAGCGTCATGCCCAGCTGCGCTTCGAGCCGCGAGATCGTGCGCGACACGCCCGAGGGCGTCTGCCCGAGGCGCTCGGCGGCATGCGAGAACGAGCCCGTATCTATGACTGCAGTGAAGGCAATCAATGCCTCTACGTCGATCATTCGTGACTCCCAGTCAAAAGTAAATTGTACGCCAAGGCATTTTTCTATGTGCGCCCCGGCGCCACACTGCTGGCCTGGATCAACCGGCAGACAAGGAGAACACCATGCCACTCGCACTCTGGGCGCTGACCCTCAGCGCTTTCGCCATCGGCACGACCGAATTCGTGATCGTCGGCCTCATTCCCACCATCGCCGCCAGCCTGAAGGTGTCGGTGCCTTCCGCCGGCCTGCTGGTGAGCCTGTATGCGCTCGGCGTCGCCGTCGGCGCACCGGTCCTCACCGCCCTGACCGGCCGCGTGCCGCGCAAGCTGCTGCTGCTCGGCCTGATGATGCTGTTCACGGTCGGCAACCTGGTGGCCTGGATGGCGCCGGGTTATACCGCCCTGATGGCCGCACGCGTGCTCACCGGCCTCGCCCACGGCGTGTTCTTCTCGATCGGCTCGACCATCGCCACCAGCCTGGTGCCGAAGGAGAAAGCCGCGAGCGCGATCGCCCTGATGTTCACCGGCCTGACCGTGGCCCTGGTCACCGGCGTGCCGCTCGGGACCTTCATCGGCCAGCACTTCGGCTGGCAGGCGACCTTCCTCGCGGTGTCGCTGCTGGGCGTGGCCGCCATGATCGGCAGCTGGATCCTGGTGCCGGCCAGTATTGCAGGCAGCAAGCCGGCCAGCCTCCTGACCCAGCTCGCGGTGCTGAAGAAGCCGCGCCTGCTGCTGGTGTACGCCATGACCACGCTCGGCTACGGCGGCTCCTTCATCGCCTTCACCTACCTGGCGCCGATCCTGCAGGAGGTGTCCGGCTTTGCCGCGTCGAGCGTGAGCCTGGTGATGCTGGTCTACGGCGTCTCGGTCGCGGCCGGGAACATCTGGGGCGGCAAGCTGGCCGACCGCAAGGGGCCGCTGCCGGCGCTGCAGATCGTGTTCGCCCTGCTGGCCCTGGTGCTGCTGGTGCTGAGCTTCACGGCGCCGGACAAGTGGCTGGTGCTGGCCACCGTGCTGGCCTGGGGCGCGGTCGCCTTCGGCAACGTGCCCGGCCTGCAGGTCTACGTGGTGCAGCGCGCCGAATGCGATGCACCGCAGGCGGTGGACGTGGCGTCGGGCCTGAACATCGCCGCCTTCAACGTCGGCATCGCCCTCGGCGCCTGGGGCGGCGGCATCATCGTCGCCCGCTTCGGCCTGATGGCCACGCCCTGGATCGGCGCCCTGATCGTGCTTGGCGCCTTCCTGCTGACCACGCTGGCGCGCTGGCTCGACCGCCGTGACGGCTTGCCGGCCAAGGCCGCCCTCAGGGGGTTTGCATTGGAATGAGGCTGACGATTATTCGTCCAGTTCGGGATAGTGGCGGAAGATGCCGTTCTGGTTGAACGGGATCCGCCGCGGCGAGGCCAGGTAGGCGGCGATGTTGGGACGTGCGGCCACGCGGTCGCGCAGCGCGGCCAGGGCCGGATAGTCGCCTTCGAGCCGCTTCATCGCATTCGGGAAGGCATAGCGCAGGCCCTCGATCACCTGGAACAGCGACAGGTCGGCATAGGTCGGCTTGTCGCCCACCAGCCAGTCGCGCTGCTCGGGGTTGCTGAGGATGCGCGAGAAATAGCCGAAGAACTTGGGCAGGCGGGTCTCGATGAAGTCGGCGGCGCGCCGCTGCGCTTCCGGCTTCTGGTCTTCGTAGTACAGCGAGGTGGCGATCGGGTGGTGGGTGTCGTGGATCTCGGCGACCAGGTCGGCGATGGTCAGCTGCAGCTGGTGGGTCCACAGCCGTCCCGGATCGCTGCGCGGCGCCAGCGCATGCTGCTCGCCGAGAAACAGCAGGATGTTGGCGACCTGGCCGATGGTCAGCTCGCCCGCGCGCAGGAAAGGCGGCGCGAACGAGGGATGGGCTTCGGTGTCGAGCGCCGACAGCAGGAGGTCCATGCCGCCGGCGCGGCGCGCCACATCCACGTACTCCGCCCCGGCTTCCTCCAGGGCGAGCCGGACGAACTCCCCGCGTCCCTGGATTCCCGGCCAGTAAAAAAGTTCATACGCCATCTCGCACCTCCGGTCTGCTTCGGTTTGGCGCAATTATCGATGATGAATCAGAAGCGTGTCGCCGCACAAACATGGTAATCTTGTGTTGCCTGTCAGGCGAAAACAAAAAGTCGCAAGAAGACGCAAAAAGCCGATCAAGAGAGAGACACCATGAACGCAACCCTTTGCTGCGGTTCCCTTCACCTCACTACCCTCCCTCTGTCGTATCCAGGCACAAGTTAGCATCCACGGCTATTGCATGGCAGAATGTGATTTCTGTTGTGCAATCCCGCGCTTGGTTGTCCCCAAGCGGCGGGCAAGTTAAAGACGGAGGCGCCATCCCGGCGCCCGCAACTTTACTGCCGACTGGAGCTCTCACATGATCTTCGCTCATCTGTCCAAGAGCTGGCTCGCCCGCCGCAGCCAGTACACGCCCGCTTCGTGGATGCTGAGTATCGTGCGCAGCCTGCGCGTGCTGCGCTACTGGCGCGAGCACCAGGCCCTGTGCCGGCTCGACCTGGTGCGCCGCTTCGTCGCGGCCGCCCCCAACGACGACCTGTTCCACCACCTGAGCCACCGCAGCTACCTGTCGAAAGACCTGAGTGCGCGCGAGCGCGTGCAGTGCGTGCTGTCGCACTACCGTTTCGAGGACGGCGCCTTCGGCAACGCTTACCACCAGGCGGTCTACGGCGGCGGCGGGCTCACGCTGTGGCAGCATCAGTCGCAGCACGAAGGCGGCGAGCATGCTTTCCTCCTGCGCCTCGAGATGGCGCCGCGCCACGATGCCGAGGGCGACCTCACCATCTCGCTGGTCGCCGACGGCAAGTACCTGCACCGCCTCTCCTATACCTGGGTGGACGGGCAACTGGCGGGCGTCGACCTGCCGACCGTTCCCTTCGTCACCCGCAACCAGGGCCGCTGGACCGATTCCGGCGCCGCCTTCGACGCCTTCGAGGAAGCCTTCCCCAACAACTCGCCGAGCTTCTTCTGCTTCGCCGCGATGCAGGGCGTGGCCCAGGCGCTGGGCATCGACCAGGTGGCGGCCATCAAGTGCACCTCGCACGTCGCCTACAATCCCGTCGACGTCAAGCACTTCGAGAACGCCTATGACGGCTTCTGGAAGATCCTGGGCGGCGTCGAGATGCCGGGCCGCAGCTACCTGATCCGCCTGCCCTTCTACCTCAAGCCGTTGGCCGACATGCCGTCCAAGCACCGCAAGCGCGCCGCCCAGCGCCGCGAGTTCTGGCGCGCCATCGGCGACTCCACCCGCAGCACGATGCTGCGCCACATGGTGCCGGCAGCCAGCGCGCAGGCGCGCACGGCGACGGCGCCGGCCACGGCCGAAGCCTGATACCACGGTCCGGGAGCGGCGGATGCCGCGGTGAGAATTGGAGAGACATGGCGCCGGGGTCCCCTCCTATACTGGGCGCCCTGCCAACGCCTCCACACGCCATGACCCGCCTGCCGACTGCCTTTCTATCCGCGCTGTTGTCCGCCCTGCTGTTCTGCGCCCTGCCCGCCGCCCAGGCCACACCCCTGATACCCGAACCCGGCCCGCTTCCGGTCGGCCTCAAGGTGCTCAAGCAGTACGACCACGCGCGCGTCTACAAGACCCGTGTCTCGCTCACCACCGGCAAGCCGGCGAGCGGCGAACGGGCGCGTCCGATGCAGGTGCTGGTGTGGTACCCGGCCGTGCGCGCCGGACGGCCGCTCAGCTTCGGCGATTACCTCGCAACAAGTGTCACGGAATCCGGCTTCGACCTCTCCCCTGACGAGCTGAAGCGCCGCAGCGCACAGCAGCTCGCGCAGTTCGCCGGGGCGATCGGCAAGGAGGCCGTGCAGCGGGAGCTGGCGCAGCCGATGCTGGCAACGCTGGACGCGCCGGCACGGGGTGGCCGCTTCCCGGTGCTGATCTACGCGCCCAGCTTCAGCGCCAGCGCGGCCGAGAATGCCGACCTGTGCGAATACCTGGCCAGCCAGGGCTATATCGTGCTGTCCAGCGCCTCGCAGGGCGCACGTACGCGTGCGATGACGGACGATGTCGAAGGCCTGGAAACGCAGGCGGCCGACATCGCCTGGCTGATCGCCCAGGCCGCCGCGCTGCCGCAGGCGGACATGGAGCGCCTCGCGGTGGCGGGTTTCAGCTGGGGCGGCCTGGCCAATGTGCTGGCCGCCGCCCGCGACGACCGCATCAAGGCGCTGGTCAGCATCGACGGCTCGGTCCGCTATTTCCCCCAGTTCGTGGACGGCGGCAAGGCCGCGGTGCCCTACGTGACCCCGGCGCGCCTGCCGCTGCCGCTGCTCTACCTGGCCCAGCGCCCCCGCTCGATCGAGGCCCTGAACCGCAGCGAAAAGAGCACGGCCTTCAGCCTGCTGAACCGGATGAGCTACTCCGACGTGTTCGTGGCCACGATGCATCCGATGCTGCACCAGCACTTCGCGGCGGACGGGCTGCGCTTCGCCCGCGCCAGCGATTTCGCCGACTACGACCGGGACGAGGTCCGCGCCGCGCATGCTTGGATGGCGCGCTACGTGCATCGCTTCCTCGACGCCTACCTGAAAGGCGACAAGGCAGCGCAGGCCTTCCTGGCCAACCGGCCCGAGGCCAACGGCGCACCGAAGCGCATGATCACGATGGAAGCGAAACGCGGCAGCGGCCTGGCGCCGACCCACGAGAACTTCGCCGGCCAGCTGGCCGAACGCGGATTCGACCAGGCCTTCGAGCTCTACCAGGACATGCAGGCGCGCGGCGCCAGCTTCAAGCTCGGCCCGGACGCGATCAATTCCTGGGGCTACGAGCTGCTGCGCGACGGCATGCATGCCGAATCCATCGCCATCTTCAGCTTCGGCACCCGCCTCCTGCCCGAGGATGCGAACCTGTTCGACAGCCTGGGCGAAGCGCAGGAAGCGGCGGGCTACAAGGAAGATGCCGTGCGCAGCTACCGCCGTTCGCTGGAACTCAACCCGAAGAACAGCAACGCCGTGGCGCGCCTGAAGGTGCTGGACCTGAAAGTGTCCAGCCTGGCGCCCAAGTAAGCACAGGGCCGGCGGCCGCCGGCCCTTGCCACATTCACCACGCCCGCCCGGGTCCGTGGTACACTGCCGCCTCGCTAGGGGTCCTGGTGCGCGCAAGGTCGCGCTGCCGGGTGAGAGATACCCTTCGTACCTGATCTGGATAATGCCAGCGAAGGAAAGCGCAACGCAGTTCCCAATTTGTTTGCCCTTCCCCCACGTTGGCTCCGGCTTTTTCATCAAAAGCAGCGCGCCGCTTTGCCGTGGCGCGCGAAGACGAGCAAACCATGACTTTCAAGCTGAAGCACTCCGTTCTTGCCTGCGCCATCCTGCAGGCCTTCTCCCTTACCGCATCCGCACAGCAAACCGAAGGCGTCGCCTCGGTGGTGGTCACCGGCAGCCGCTGGGTCGCCAGCGACCGCGCCAGCATCGGTGGTTTCTCCGAGTCGCCGCTGCTCGACACCCCGGCCTCGATCACCGCCATCAACCGCACCCAGATGCTGGACCTGTCGATTCGCAACGTGAGCGACGCCGCGCGCTTCGACGCCTCGGTCGGCGATGCCTACAACGCGGTCGGCTATGCCGAGCAGTTCTCGATCCGCGGTTTCGCCCTCGACAACGCCAGCAGCTACCGCAAGGACGGCATCGCGATCCCCGCCGACACCCAGATCCCGCTGGAGAACAAGGAACGCATCGAAGTGCTGCGCGGCCTGGCCGGCCTGCAGGCCGGCGTCGCGGCGCCGGGCGGCATGGTCAACTTCGTCACCAAGCGCCCGACCAATGCGCCGCTGCGCTCGGCGCTGGTGGAAGTGAGCGAACGCGGCACCCTGCACGGCGCGATCGACCTGGGCGGCCGCTTCGACGACCGCCGTTTCGGCTACCGCATCAATGCCGCGGCCGAAGACATCAAATCCTATGTGCGCGGCGCCGACGGCGAGCGCCAGTTCGTGTCGGGCGCCTTCGACTGGCAGATCAGCCCGAACGCCCTACTGCAGCTGGACCTGGACCACCAGCACAAGTCGCAAATCACCGCGCCGGGCTACCAGCTGCTGCGCAACGAAGTCCTGCCGACCGGCATTTCGCCCAAGACCCTGCTGAACGACCAGCCCTGGACCAAGCCGGTCGAGACCGACAGCAGCAACCTGGGGCTGCGCTTCGAATACCGCCTCAATCCCGACTGGACCGCGACCGTCAACGCCAACAAGCACTGGTTCAAGCGCGACGACTACACCGCCTTCCCCTACGGCTGCAGCAACGAGGGCGACGGCTTCTATCCGGGCTACTGCTCGAACGGCGACTACGACGTCTACGATTACCAGAGCGTCGGCGAGCGCAAGACGCCGTGGGGCGCGCAGGCCATGCTGCAGGGCCGCTTCGCCACGGGCGCCGTGCGCCACCAGCTGACTGTCGGCGCGGCGATGTCGGAGCGCCACGACAGCTTCGGCACCTATGTCTACGACTACGCCGGCTACAGCAACATCTGGAACAAGCTGGTCGTCGATCCGGCGCCGGGCAATCCGCGCACCGGTCCGGTGATGGAGCGCCGCAACGACCGCGAAGGCGCGCTGTTCGTGCAGGACGTGGCCACGCTGTCGGAAGGCCTCACGCTGCACACCGGCCTGCGCTGGGTGAAGCTCAAGCGCGACGAACTGGCCGAGATCGAACAGGGCTGGGTGCACGCTGATGACAGCTTCGTGCTGCCGAGCGTGGCCCTGGTCTACAAGCCGGCGCGCGACTGGAGCGTCTACGGCTCGCTGAGCCACGGCCTGCAGCACGGCGGCATCGCCGAGATGGGCACCGCCAACGAAGACAGCGTGCTGCCGCCGAGCCGCTCGAAGCAGGTGGAGCTGGGCGTCAAGGGCATCGTCAACCAGGCCGTGATGCTGTCGGCCGCCGCCTTCGACATCCGCCAGGGCCTGGAGTACGTGAATGGCGCCAACCTGTTCGTGCGCGCCGGCCAGCAGCGCCACCGCGGCGTCGAACTGGCGGCCCAGGGCAAGCTCAATCCCGACCTGAACTACAGCCTGTCGGTGATGGCGCTCGACGCGGAGCAGACCGGCACCGGCGACGCCAGCGTGGAAGGCAAGCGCGTGACCAACGTGCCGGAATTGCGTTCGACCGCCTGGGTGGAGTATGCGGTGCCGGCAGTGGCCGGCCTGAAGCTCGACGCGACCTGGCAGTACTCGGGCAGCAAGGCCTTCGACCCGGCCAACCGCGCCATCGTCCCGGGCTACCACGTGGCCGCGCTGGGCGCCTCGTATGCACTGAAGGTGGGCGGCATGCACACCATCTTGCGCGCGCGCGTGGACAATGTGTTCGACAAGTTCTACTGGCGCGACGTGACGCAGTCGCTGGGCGGCTACCTGCTGCCGGGCGCACCGCGGACCTTCCGGGTGTCGGCGCAGTTCGACTTCTGACGCGCTTTGCCTGCCACGCTTGCCGTGGCAGGCGTCCTCAATCCGTCAGCTCGGCCAGCTTGCCCAGGCAGCGGCGCTGGAAGCCGTTCAATCCGTCGGTGACGAAGCTGTCGTCGTCTTCGATCACGCTGGCGTCGAGCAGCAGGCGCAGCTTGGCGATGCGGTCGCCCTGGGCCAGGGCCTGGGCCAGCTGCGGCCCGTCCGGGTCGCCCGCCCAGGCGATTGCCTCGACCACCTCGGCGGGGAAGTCCCAATGCCGGGCGATCACCGCCGACAGCTGGCGGCTGGCTGCGAACAGTTCGACCCCGAAGGTCCCCGAACCCGGCACCTTGCCGCCGCAGAGGCCCTCGGCCACCTGGAAGGCGACCTGCAGGCCCACGTTCTGCATCAGGCCGGCCAGGTAGGATTCGAACACGCCGGCGGACAGTCCCGGCGCCATCACGCTGGCGGCGAAGGCGCAGCGTTCGGAGTGGCGCCAGACCACCGGCGCCACCTGGCGCGCCACGCCCTGCACCTTCACCCGCACCAGGGGACGCATCGCGATTTTCGCCAGCAGCATGCGCAGGCCGTTCAGGCCCAGCATCGTGACCGCGCCGTCGATGGCTTCGATCGGCCTGGCCGGCCGGTAATAGGCGCTATTCGCCTCGCGGATCACTTCGGCGACCAGCACCAGGTCGCGTCCCACCTCGGCCGACAGCGCGGAGATCGAGATGTTCTCGTCCGACAGCGCGCCGAGCAGTTGCGTGATCAGCTCGGGTACCCGCGGCACCATCACCGAGGCCTTGTCGGGATCGTCCACCAGGGCGCGCACCGCATCGAGGATCTGCTGCTCCACTTCCGCGCTGGCGTTGGTGCCGCTCGATCTGACCAGCCAGCGGTAGAAGGCGGCATCCACCTCGGCCGTCATGTTGTCGGTTTGTACTTCCGCGGCCTCATCGGTGCCGGCAGCGGCAGCAGTCTCCTTCTCGTTGCCGCCCAGTAGGCGGCCTATCCAGTTTTTCACAGCGCACCGCCGTATTGTCAACGCAGAGAAAACTATTTTAATACCATACGGCAACAAAAAGACAAGCGTAAGAAGTTTTTCTTTGGATCTATATCAATAGCGCGACGCTTAGCGGGCCGGGCCCAGCAACAGCTCGACCTGCCGTAAGCGCTGCGGCAGGCTGCCTTCCAGCAGGACATAGGGGATGGCGCGCGCGTCCAGGGTCTCGAGCAGCATCCGGTGCACCTTCTGGCGCACCTCCTCCGATTCGCGCTGCAGGCCGTCCGGCTCCCACGGGCTGTCGGGCGCCGTCACCAGGGTCCAGGCGTAGTCGTGGCTGCTGTCGAGGCGCGCCAGCTGCGGGTCGACGCGGTTCCAGTACTGGCGGCTGTACAGCGCCGTCATCAGCGGCGAGGTGTCGCAGAACAGGAAGCGCTGCGCACGCCCGGCAGCCTCGTTCTCGCGTGCGCGCTGGGTGCAGGCGATCGGGTACTGGTCGCTCTCGAAGGGCACGCGGCCACGGGTGTCGACGAATTCGCGCAGGTATTCCGGCACCCACACGGTGCCGTAATGCCGCGCCAGGGCTTCGCACAGGGTCGATTTGCCCGAGGATTCGGCGCCCAGCACCGCGACGCGTGCGACCGCCCCGCTCATGCATCCCTCCGCGCGATGTTCGACCAGGCGCGCCAGCCGGTCCAGGCCAGCACCACGAACACGGCATACAGCAGCGCGGTCAGCATCAATCCCTTGTAGACGTACAGGCCGACGTAGAGCACGTCCACCACGATCCAGACCAGCCAGTTTTCCACCTTCTTGCGTCCCAGCAGGAGCTGGCCCACCAGGCTGCCCGCGGTGAGGAAGCCGTCCGCATGCGGCACGTCGGTGTCGGTGAGATGATCGAGGAACTGGGACAGCAGCACGAAGCCGATCGCCCAGGCGGCGATGGCCCAGCCCCGGCCCGCGCGCTGCAGGCGCGTCACCACCAGCTGCTGGTCGCCGGCGCCGTGCAGCCACTGGTACCAGCCCCAGACCGAGGCCCCGATGAATACGAACTGCAGGCCCATGTCGCCATACAGTTTAGCGTCGAAGAACACCAGCGCATAGGTCGCCGAGGAGACGATCGAGAACAGCCAGGCCCAGTGCTTCTGGCGGATGTTCAGCAGCACGGTGGTCGCCGCCAGCAGGAAGGAGATGAGTTCCAGCGGGGTGGTGCTGAAACCGAGGACGGCGAGCGGTTCGTTCATTCGGATGCGATGTGGTGGGCGACGGCGCCAGGTCAGCAGGCGATTATGGCTACTCGCCACCGTTTGCGCAAGCCGGACCGTCCGAATCCGGACACCATTGCCCGCGGGCGGGCAAGGCCACTGGCACAGGCAGGCCGTTGCAGGGGCACAGCGTGCTGGCACGGTGCTTGCAATAGCAAGGCAAACAACTATTCGCCGCCCTATGGACCGAGCCCTCGACCCCGCATTCACCCAGCGCCGCCTGCGCATCCGCATCGCCGCCGCGATCCTGCTGCTCGCCGGCCTGGTGCTGGCCTGCTGGTTCCTCAACCGCGCGCTGCGCCCCAGCGTGGCGGAATCCGACATCGTGCTGTCGACCGTGCGCCGCGGCGACGTCGCCAATACCATCAATGCCGCCGGCATCGTCATCCCCGTGCACGAGGAAGTCGTCGCCAGCCCCGTGGTCAGCCGCGTGGCCAAGGTCCACGCCAAGCCGGGCCAGCAGGTCAAGGCCGGCCAGCTGATCCTGGAGCTGGACGACCGCGAGATCCGCCTGGCGCTGGACGCGCTGCGCGAACAGCTGGCGCAGCAGGAAAACCGCATCGCCACCCTGAAGCTCGAGCTGGCGCAGAAGCACAAGCAGCTCCTGGCCGGCATCGAACTGCTCGAACTCGACCTGCTCTCGAGCCGCGCCCTCAACGAACGCAACCAGAAGCTGCGCCAGAGCGGCCTGGTCTCGGGCGAAAACCTGCTGGCCGGCGAGCTGGCCGTGAAGCGCGCCGAGATCCAGCTGCGCCAGCAGCGCGAGCTGATCGCCGACAGCCGCCACACCACCGCCGCCAGCATCGCCGCCGCCGGCCTGCAGAAGGACATCCTGCAGAAGCAGATCGCGCAGCAGGAGCGGATGCTGGCCCTGGCGCGCGTCAGCGCGCCCTTCTCCGGCATGCTGACCACGGTGCTGCAGGAAGAAGGCGCCAGCGTCGCCGCCGGTCAGTTGCTGGCGCGCGTGTCGGAGCTGAACAACTACCGGGTCGAAGCGACGGTGTCGGACTTCCATGCGCGCTCCCTGGCGCAAGGCCAGGCGGTGCGCGTGGAGCAGAACGGCGAACGGCTGGATGGCCGCGTGCACACCATCCTGCCCGAGATCCAGAACGGCACCGTCAAGCTGCTGGTGGACCTGGCGCAGCCGCAGCACCCGCTGCTGCGCAACAAGATGCGGGTCGACGTCAACATCGTCACCGCACGCAAGAACGACACCCTGGTGCTCGACAGCGGCGCCGCCTTCAACGGCAGCGGGCGCCAGGACGCCTTCGCGGTACGCGACGGCGTAGCGCAGCGCACCACCCTGCAGCTGGGCAGCAGCGACGGCAAGCTGGTCGAGGTGGTGAGCGGCGCCCGTCCAGGCGAGCGCTTCATCGTGTCCGATACCAAGGCGTTTGCGAACCTCGACAGCATCCGCATCACGAACTAATCATAAAGGGAATGTCATGATCAAACTGAACAAGGTCAGCAAGACCTACCGCACCGACAAGGTGGAGACGCTGGCGCTGAAGGAGGTCGACCTGCACGTCAGGAAGGGCGAGTTCGTCGCCATGATGGGCCCCAGCGGCTGCGGCAAGAGCACCTTGCTCAACCTCATCGGCCTGCTCGACCGGCCCGGCGAGGGCAGCGTCGAGGTCGAGGGCATTCCGGTCACGCGCTACCGCGACAAGCAGGTGGCGGCGCTGCGCAACCAGACCTTCGGCTTCATCTTCCAGAGCTTCCACCTGATCCCGGATCTGCGCGTGATCGACAACGTCGAACTGCCCCTGCTCTACCGCAGCATGGGGGCCGGCGAACGGCGCCGCCTGGCGCGCGAGGCGCTGGAAAAGGTGGGACTGGGCGCGCGCATGGACCACTACCCGAACCAGCTGTCGGGCGGGCAGCAGCAGCGCGTCGCGATCGCGCGCGCCATCGTCGGCCGTCCGCAGGTGCTGCTGGCGGACGAGCCGACCGGTAACCTGGACAGCAAGATGGGCGAGGAAGTGATGGACATCCTGCTCAAGCTGAACGAGGAAGGCACGACGGTGGTGATGGTGACCCACGACGAGCGCGAGGCGCGCCGCACCAACCGCATCGTGCGGGTGTTCGACGGCCAGCTGGTCGCCTGAGGAGAGTCCCATGCTACGCAACTACCTCCTGACCGCATGGAAGGTCTTCATGCGCCGCAAGCTGTTCACCCTGATCAACCTGCTGTGCATCGTGCTCACACTGGTGGTGCTGATGGTGATCGCCTCCCTGCTCGAGACGGCCTTCCGCCCGTCCGGCGTCGAAGGCCGCAGCGATCGCTTCCTGCAGATCTTCATGATGCGCATGGACAGCCCGAAAGGCGACAGCACCAGCACCTCGCCGCTCGGCTACAAGCTGATCGACAAGTATCTCAAGCCCATGCCCGGGGTCGAGCGCGTCGCCATGGTCACGATGCCGCAGGGTGTCTCGGTGTACCAGGGCGACAGCGTGAGCGAGCTGCAGATGCGCCGCGCCGATGCCGACTACTGGAAGGTACTCGACTTCCGCCTGCTGGCCGGGCGCCTGCCCACCGCCGCCGACGATGCCGCCGGCCGCCACATCGCGGTCCTGAACGAGAGCACGGCGCGCCGCCTGTTCCCGGGAACGCCGCAGGTCGCCATCGGCCAGCGCGTCGACATCGGCGGCCAGCTCTACGAGGTGGCCGGCGTGGTGGGCGACGCGATGCACCTGAACGCCTTCGCCGACATCTGGGCGCCGATCTCCACCTATGCGTCCTCTGACTACCGCACCCAGCTGACCGGGCCCTTCGTGGCGCTGATCCTCGCCAAGGAGTCGGCCGACCTGGCACGCATCCGGCGCCAGGTCGAGGCGATCGCGCAAGGCGTGGTGCACGACGATCCGAAGCAGTGGAAGACCATCCGCTTCTGGGCCGACAGCAAGCTGGACGTGTTCGCCCGCGCGACCGTCGGCAGGTCCGACCAGCCGGATTCCGGCGCCGGCATCCTGCTTGCCATCATCGGCACGGCGATGCTGGTCTTCATGCTGCTGCCGGCGCTGAACCTGGTCAACCTGAACACCGGCCGCATCCTCGAGCGGCGCGCCGAGATCGGCGTACGCAAGGCCTTCGGCGCCACCAGCGCCCAATTGGCGGTGCAGCTGGTGGTCGAGAACGTGCTGCTGTGCCTGGCCGGCGGCCTGCTGGCACTCGGCGCCACCGCGCTGGTGCTGGCCTGGCTCGAGAACGCCGCCCTGATCCCCTATCTCGAGGTCGGCCTGAACCTGGCCGTATTCGGCTGGGGCATGCTGATCGCCACCATCTTCGGCCTGGTCTCGGGCGTGCTGCCCGCCTGGAAGATGTCGCGCCTCGATCCCGTCCACGCCCTGAAGGGAGCCGCCTGATGTTCCGCCATTTGTTGAAACTGACCTGGAAACGCAAGTCCAGGAACCTGATGCTGAGTCTTGAAATCCTGATCGCCTTCGCCATCGTGTTCGGCGTCGCCGCCTTCGGGGTGCGCTATTCGCAGCTGTACCGCATGCCGCTCGGCTTCGACGGCGCCGACCTGTGGTCGGTGAGCCTGATGGTCGGCGACGAACAGCAGACCCGGATCGAGGGAAGCGTGTACGACAGCCTGCGCCGCGGCCTGGCCGAGCTGCCGGAAGTACGCGACGTCGCCATCGCCAGCTTCGAGCCCTATTCCAGTTCGACCATCTCGACCGACCTGCGGCGCCAGTCCCGGGACGGCGCCAAGGGCAAGTCGATGAAGACCGAAATGCTCGATGCCGACGACGGCTTTGCCCGCGTGCTGGGCCTGAAGATGGTCGAGGGACGCTGGTTCTCAGAACTGGACAACGGCAGCGCGGTCCGCGCCACCGTCATCAACCGGCGCCTGGCCGAGGCCATGTTCCCGGGCCAGCGTGCCGTCGGACAGATCATCGAGGCCAACGAAGGGCCGGACATCACGCACGGCTACCGCGTGGTCGGCGTGGTCGACGCCTACCGGCCCAAGGGCGAGCTGTCGTCCCCGGTGAACTTCGCCTTTACCCGCTTCGAGCCGGGCAAGAACGACCGCGACGCCCGCACCATCCTGCTGCGCGTGGCGCCCGGTACCGAGCGGGCCTTCGAAAAGCGCCTGAACACCCGCCTGAAGCTGATCCGCAACGACTGGTCGTACCAGATCACGCCACTCGCGGTCCAGCGCAGCAGCGCGCTGAAGAGCTATATGACACCGCTGATCGTGGTCGGCATCATCGCCGCTTTCATGCTGGTCATGGTCGCCTTCGGCCTGTTCGGCGCGCTGTGGCAAAACACCTCCCAGCGCATCCCCGAGATCGGCCTGCGCCGCGCGATCGGCGCCAGCGCCGGCCAGATCTACCGGCAGATCGTCGCCGAGCAATTCATGCTCAGCTCCGTCGCCATCGCACTGGGGCTGGCGCTGCTGGTGCAGCTGCCGCTCACCGGCGTGCTCGGCGACAGCCTGAACTGGCGCGTCTTCGCGGCGGCCGCCGGCCTGTCGATGGGGGCGATCTATCTGCTATCCTTGCTGTGCGCCCTGTATCCGGGCTGGCGCGCCAGCCGCCTGAGCCCGACCGAGGCCTTGCATCACGAATAGAAGAAGAAAGAATCTACGATGGAAGCACCACGCACCCCGCGCATCCTGGTCGTCGACGACGACGGCGCGGTCCGGGTCTCGCTGGCCCTGCTGCTCAAGCAGTCCGGTTTCGACGCGGCCTGCTGCGACGGGCCGGCCGCCGCGCTCGAGCTCCTGGCGCGCGAGCGCTTCGACCTGGTCTTGCAGGACATGAACTTCTCGCTCCAGACCAGCGGCGCCGAAGGCCTGGCGCTGCTGGCCGAGATCCGCGCGCGGCACCCTGTCCTGCCGGTGCTCCTGATGACGGCCTGGGGCTCGATCGGGCTGGCGGTCAGCGGCATCAAGGCCGGCGCCGCCAATTTCTTCACCAAGCCCTGGGACAATGCCCAGCTGGTCGACCTGATCAAGGCCACCCTGGAACTGGGCGGCCCGGGCGCCGCCGGACCGGGCCGCAAGGCGCTCGACGGCGACTTCGATTTCTCCGGCATCGTCGGCGAGCACCCCAAGCTGCTGCGGGTGCTGGCCACCATCGGCCAGGTCGCGCGCACCCGCGCCCCGGTGCTGATCCTGGGCGAGAGCGGCACCGGCAAGGAACTGGTGGCCGACGCCATCCACCGCAACAGCCCGCGCGCGGACCAGGCGCTCATCAAGATCAACATGGGCGCGATCACGCCGACCCTGTTCGAAAGCGAGATGTTCGGCCACGTGCGCGGCGCCTTCACCGATGCCAGGTCCGACCGCAAGGGCCACGTCGCCTGCGCCGATGGCGGCACCCTGTTCCTCGACGAGATCGGGGAGCTGAACCGCGGCGACCAGGTCAAGCTGCTGCGCGTGCTGCAGGACCAGCGCTACCAGCCGGTCGGCGCCAGCCGCAGCGAGCAGGCCGACATCCGCGTGGTCTCGGCCACCAACCGCGAGCTGGCCGAACTGGTGGCCGCCGGCGAATTCCGTGAAGACCTGTTCTACCGCCTGAACCTGATCACGATCCGCCTGCCGCCGCTGCGCGAGCGGCGCAGCGACATCCCCCTGCTGGCGCGCCACATCGCCGCGCGCGTCGCCGACAGCTATGGCCTGGGCGAGGTCACGCTCACGTCCGGCGCGCTCGACTGGCTGGGCGCCCAGCCCTGGCCCGGCAACATCCGCCAGCTCAAGCAGACGCTCGAACGCACCCTGCTCCTGGCCGGCAAGTCCCAGCTCAGCCAGCACGACTTTGCCGCCGCCGGCCAGCTCGACGAGGCCGGCGCCGCGCCACGCCTCGGCCTGGACGGCATGACGCTCGAACAGGTAGAAAGGCGCATGATCGAACAGGCGCTCGACCAGCACGGCGGCAACATCACGCGCGTGGCCAAGGCGCTGGGCCTGTCGCGCACCGCGCTGTACCGCCGCCTGGAACGGCACGGCCTGGCCGAACCTGGCGCCGGGGCCGGCGAATGAGCCTGCGCCGGCGGCTGGGCGCCTACCTGCTCGTCCTCCACCTTGTCATGTTCGCGGCTGCCGGCCTGCTGCTGCCCGAGCACCCATTGTTCTTCGTCGGCGCCGAAGCCCTGCTGCTGGCCAGCCTCGCCGCCGGCTTCGCGCTGATGCGGCGCGCGCTCGAACCGCTCGGCTACACGCGCCGCTTCCACGACCTGCTGCAGGACCAGAATTACGCCAACCGGCTGGCGGCACCCGCTTCGTCCGAACTCGATGAACTGGTCGGCATGTTCAATACCATGCTGGCGGCGCTGCACCGCGAGCGCCTGGCGCTGGGAGAGCAGCAGGGTTTCCTCGACCGCCTGCTGGAGGCGACGCCGAGCGCGGTGCTGGTCTTCGATTTCGACGGCGCGGTCAGCCTGGTCAATGCCAGCGCCCTGTCCATGCTGGGCCTCTACCGGCCCGAGGGCAGGCCGCTGGCGGGAGCGCAGTTCGCGCCGGGTCTCGATGCACGCGCGCGCGAACGCAGCCTGGACCTGGTCGCCCAGCTCGACGCCCTGCCCCTCGGCGACAGCCGCATGATCGCCGACACCGAAGGACGGCGCTACCGCGCCCAGCGCGGCCAGTTCTTCGACCGCGGCTTCGCCCGCCACTTCCTGATGCTCGAGGAACTGACGGCCGAACTGGAGGATTCCGAGCGCGCCACCTACGCCAAGCTGGTGCGGGTGCTGGCGCACGAGGTCAACAACACCGTCGCCGCCACCCGCTCGGTGCTCGATTCGCTGCTGTTCTACCGCAGCCAGCTGCGCGAGTCGGACGGCGTCGATTTCGCCACCGCGATCGACGCGGTCAAGCGCCGCAACGTCAGCCTGGGCGAGTTCATCGACCGCTTCACGCGGGTGGTCAAGATGCCGGCCCCGGAGCTGCGGCCGGCGGACCTGCGCGCCATCGTCGAGGACATCTTGTGGCTGAACCGGGAACAATGCGCGCGCGCCGGCATCCGGCTCGGCTGGCGCCGCTGCGAGCCGGTGCCGGCCCAGCCGATGGACTTGGGCCTGATGGAAGGGGCGCTGCTGAACGTCGTCAAGAATGCCATCGAAGCGGTGCTGGCGCGCCAGGTGGCAGGCCTGGCCGGCGGCCACGTCGAACTGTCGCTCGAACGCGATGGCGACGACACCGTGCTGGCGGTGCTCGACTCGGCCGACCTGCTGGGCGAGGTGCCGGCGCGCCAGCTGTTCACGCCCTTCTTCAGCACCAAGCAGGGCGGCCAGGGGATCGGCCTGATGTTCGTGCGCGAAGTGCTCACGCGGCACGGCTTCCCCTACTCGCTCGCGTCCACCGGCCAGGGCGAGACGCGTTTCGAGATCCGTTTTTCGTAGGGTGGGCGGGTTCCCCGCCCGCGCGTTCAACTAAACGGTGAGATGCCGCGCACTGGCCTTTCCACACTGTTTGAACGCGTGGGCGGGAGACCCGCCCACCCTACTAGCGACGGCGGCGCGCCGCGCCCAGGCCGAGCGCCGCCACGCCGAACAAGGCCAGCGAGGCCGGTTCCGGCACCTCGGCGCTGATGCCCCAGGCGTCGATCGTGCCGGCATCGCCCGCTTCGCTATCCACCACCGTCAGGGTCCAGTCGCCGAACACGTCGTGGCCGATGAAGGCCGCCAACGCCTCCTGGGGCCGGAACGAGCCGGTGTAAGGCGCATAGGCATAGCCGGCGTCGATGCCGGTGTAGGCCTGGTCGTCGAACACGGTGCCGGTATAGTTGGCGCCGCCCGAGCCGCCCTGGCGGTTCGAGAGCAGCACGGTGACGCCCTCATGGCTCAGGCTCAGCACCAGGTCGGCGTCCCAGCCGTGGGTGATGTCGACCAGCGCGTCGACGTCGAGGAGGCGGCCATGGCTGCCCACGTTCAGCGTCGAACTGACGCTGCAGGTGTCGCAGATCTCGACCGGAACATTGGCGAAGGTGGTGATGACGCCGGCTTGGGCGCCGGCGGAGGCGCCGACGGCGAATGCGGCGGCGAGGGTCAGGCAAAGAGTGTTGAATTGCACGGTGGGCTCGATTAAAAAGTGTTGGATGGTTTCAGTTAATCTTGATCAGGTCCATGGCATCGAAGGACACCGCCGGCGTCAGCCAGCTCGAGGAGCTGGTCGAACCGCTGACCACCCAGATCTTGAGCGTGTTCTGGCCGGCGATCAGGGCGCTGGCGGGAATCGTGTAGTCGTAGCTGATATTCCGCGCACGGTAGGTGCCGACCGTCATGGTGCGGGTCGACGGTTGGCTTGGCGGGAACACGTCGCCCGACTGCGAGCCGACGAAAGGCGAGGTCCAGCTGTTCACGTTGATCTGCGGCCGCCCGCCCGCCTGCGCGGCCGTGATGCCGATCCGGAAGCGGTAGGTCGAGGCGGCCGAGATCTGGCTTGCCTTCAGCGTGAAGTTGACCGTGACCGGGCCGTTCGGCGCGGTAGTCAGGCCCTTCCACTGGAAGGCCGGCATGTGCAGGCCGGGCGTCGACGTGCCGACGCGGTAGGGATTGGCGCTGCTTGCCGTCGCAAACCATGGACTCATGCGCACGTCGGACGGATGCATGATGGTGAGCTTGTCGCCATTGAGGAATTCCCTTGGCGTGCCGTCCCACTCGCCGATGCGGAACAGCGCCTGGGTCAGGCTCGGATCGCCCTTGGCGATGTGCCATTTGCCGCGCGGGTCTTCATTGTTCACCAGAGGATCGGCGCCGATCGTCACCGCCGGCACGATGTTGGTGGTGCCGGCCGTGACGTTCACCGTTGATGTGGCGACCGCCAGCTCGTTCTTGTACACCGTCATCGTGTAGCTGCCGGGGATCATGCCGTCGGCCCGCGTATTGCCGTCGTGGCTGGCGGCGTCGGCCCAGTACTGCGCCGTGGCGTTGGCGAAGCCTACCGTGTACGGGTAGGCCGCGTGGCGGCCATAAATCGCCGGCACGAACACGCCCCCGCGCGCGGCCGGCGCTACGTAGCCCAGCAGGTTCATCTTCGCGAACCAGGACGTATCGACCGGAGCAGGCGCCGTGCCGTTGTTGAAGACCATGGTGTAGGCGTTCAGGCGGTTGAAACGGAAGCCTTCGGTCTGGCCCTCGCCATAGTTGACGATGTAGGTGATCTCGTTGTTGGTGCTGGTGATCTGGTTGAGCAGGCTGCGGTAGAACGGACCGCCGGAACCGCCTTCGTTGTTGTCGCGCAGGATCCAGACGCCGGCATTCGGACCGGTGCCGCCGATATATGCCCAGTCCTTCAGGCGCGTGTTCGAATAGTGCTTGGAACGCGTCTCGCCGGCGTTCGCGCCGGTGTTGATGCCGAAGATGTCGCTCGCTTCGATGGCATGGGTGGTGCCGCGCAAATCGTCGGGCCAGGATGGCGGGCGGTTCGGATCGGCATTCACCACCAGGCCGCCCGGGGTCCCGGCTGGCGTGCCGCTGGGCAGTGCGGCGATCCGCAGGCGTGCGATGAAGCGCACCAGGGCCTGGCCGGTCGGCTCGGCGGTGAAGTGGGTGCCCATGTAGATCTTGGGATCGCCCTTCCTGACCAGGTAGTAATGGGTCAGGACCCCGGTCGTCCCGCCGAGCGTCTTGACCGTGATCTTGATGTAATCGCTGGCCGCGGTGACCGCGCTCTGGCCTGCCGCCGGCAGGGTGACGGGGACGGCGTTGCCGTTGGCGTCGACCGTTTCGGCCTTGACCTCGACCCCGGTCTGGTCCGTGTAGATGTAGTCGTAGCCGCTGTTGACCTGGGTGCCGCGGCCGGCGTCCTGGTACTCGACGCCGTTATAGACGATGCTGGACAGGTCGCCCGGCGAGGTGGTGCTGGTATCGTTCGGATGGCCGCGCACCTTGAATACCAGGCCGGCGTTGGTGTCGATGGTGTAGCTGATCACGCGATCGCTCGCGTCCTTGGTCGCGGTGACGCTGAATGCCGCCTGGGCCTGCATGGATCCGCCGGCCAGCATGGTGAACAGTGCGCAGCCTTGCAGCAGCGCTTTCAAGCTCGGTGTCTTCATCGTGTCTCCAATATGTTGTGTTGTTGTAATTGCATTTTTAGTATTGAATGTAAAGACGCGACGGGTCAATTGTCTCGGCAGGGCTTTCGGAAAAACTCAGGCGCGTGAGCGATAGGCGTAAAAAAACGCGGCCAGATCGCTCTGGCCGCGTTTTTCAGGGGTCGTTCCGTTTTACTTTTTCGGATACCTGATCGTCATTTCCTTCAGAAGATTATTGGCACGGTCGACCTCCTTCATCACCCACAGCATGTAGCGGATGTCGACGTGGATCGCGCGCGTGATCCCGCTGTCGAAGTACCAGTCCTTGGTGATCGATTCATAGGTCGAATCGAAGTTCAGGCCCACCAGTTCGCCGCGCCGGTTCATCACGGCCGACCCCGAGTTGCCGCCGGTGGTGTCGGCGCTCGACAGGAAGTTCACCGGCACGGTGCCCAGCGCCGCATCCTCGAACACGCCGTAGCGCTTGCCCTTGATCGCAGCACTCAGAGCAGCCGGCACGATGAAGGGATCCTTGTTGGTCGCCTTCTCGACGATGCCCTCGACCGTCGTGAACGGACCCTTGACCAGGCCGTCGCGCGGCGCGTACGGCGCCACGGTGCCGTAGGTGACGCGCAGCGTCGAGTTGGCGTCCGGGTAGACCGGCTTGCCCTGCGACTTCTTCCAGGCGATGACGGCCGCCATGTACTGCGGGATCACGCGTTCCAGGTTGCCGTCGATCTCGTTGCGGCGATTCTCCAGGGCCATGCCGGTGTCGTGCAGGCGCACTGCCAGCTGGATGAACGGGTCACCGGATTTACGGAAGGCCTCCGGATCCTTGCCGATCCAGGCCAGGCGCTTGCCGGTGTCCGCCAGTTCGGTCGACTTGTACATCGCGTTCAGCGCATTCGGTGCCGGCAGCAGCGCGTCCAGTCCCTGCGGGCGCAGTTTCGCGTCGATGCGGCCATAACGCAGCAGCGCCGCGCCCCAGCGGGCTTCGTCGACCTGGGGCACGAAGGACTGCTCGAGGCGGGTCAGGCGCGCCTTGATGAAGGACAGGTCGCGCTCCTGGTAGCCGGCTTCACGCTGGGCATCCGGCTTCTGGCGCTCCAGCGCCAGGCGGTACAGGGTGCGCGCGCTCTTGAGCAGGTCGCTGTGGGTGGCTTCAAGCCAGGCGCCTTCCTGGCGCGAGGCCGCCATGTCCTGCGCGATCACGCCATCCAGCTCGCCCAGCAGGTTCCTGGCGCCGTTGCCGTTCTGCTTGTGCCAGGCGCGGAACTGGGCATCCTGCACGTCCTTGATCGCGGCGATGTCCTTGCGCGCGAAGCCGTCCAGCAGGCCCTGGGTTTTCTTGAGCACGTTGTTCAGGCCCTTGGCCACGCTCGCATAGCGCACGTCCCAGGCCGGGTTGCCCATGGTGGCGGCCGAGATCACCGACAGGTCGGCGGTGATGCTCGCCACCTTGGCCGGGAAGTCGACGTCGCGCGCGTAGCGGATCTCGCTCGGCAGCTTGTAGCGGCTGGTGCGGCCCGGGTAGCCGGCCAGCAGGATCGGATCGCCGTTCTTCAGGCCTTCGGCGGAGACCACCAGGAAGTCCTTCGACTTGTAGGGCAGGTTGTTCGGCGACGGGTCGGCCGGGCGGCCGTCCGGGCCGACGTAGGCGCGCAGGAAGGCGTAGTCGCCGGTCTGGCGCGGCCATTCGTAGTTGTCGATGTCGCCGCCGAAGTTGCCGATGCGGTCGGACGGCGCGTACACCAGGCGCACGTCGCGGATCATCAGCTGCTTGATGCGGTAGTACTCGAGGCCGCGGTGGAAGGCCGGCACCGAGCAGCGGACCGATTTGTCGGTCTCGCATTCGGCGACCAGCGCCTTGATGCGCGACTCCACCAGCTCGTGGCGTTCGCGGCCCGACAGGTTCGCCCCCAGGCCCTTGAGCACCCGCGCGGTGACGTTCTCGACCTTCTCGGTCACGTAGACCAGGGTGTTCGGGCCGCCCGGCAGTTCCTCGGCGCGGGTCCTGGCCAGGAAGCCGTTGACGATGTAGTTCTTTTCCGGGGTCGAATTACGCTGGATCGCACCGTAGGCGCAGTGGTGGTTGGTGACCACCAGGCCTTCCGGCGACACGAAGGAGGCCGAGCAGCCGCCCAACGAGACGATGGCGCTCATCGGATGCTTGGCCAGGTCGGCCAGCTTCTCGGCCGGCATGGTGATGCCGATGCGTTTCAGTTCGGATTTGAGTTGCGGCAGCTGGTGCGGTTGCCATTGGCCTTCATCGGCGAGCGCGAAGCCCGCGGCGCCCATCAGGGCAACGGGCAGGACAAACGATTTGAACAAAGTAAAACCCCGGGTGAATGAAAATGCAGCCCGGAGTATAGCTTTCTTATATATGCATGCGGTCGTTTTTTGGCGTATTGACGGGCTTACCCTGCCCGCCAGCCCCCGCCCAGCGCCTGGATCAGGGCCACCGCCGCGGCCTGGCGGTCGGCCTGCACCTGCACCAGCGAACGGCGCGCATTCAGCGCCGTCGCCTGCGCCTGCACCACTTCCGAATAGCTCACCTGCCCCGCGCGGTAGCGGTTCATGATCTGCTGCTCGACCTTGTCGGCGGCTTCGGAGGCCACCCGGCGCAGCGCCTGCTGCTGCTCGAGCACGCGCACCGCGGTCAGCTGGTCTTCGACGTCGGCGAAGGCGCTGAGCACCGTCTGGCGGTAGCGCGCCACCGCCGCCTGGTGGCGCGCCTCGGCCCCGGCCACGCCGGCGCGGGTGGCGCCGGCATTGAAGATCGCCTGGGCCGCCGACAGGCCGAAGGACCAGGCCGCGCTCGAGGCCGAAAAAAGGTCCGAGACCCGGCTGCCGCCCGTCCCCAGCGAAGCGCTCAGGCCGATGTTCGGGAAGTAGGCGGAGCGCGCGATGCCGATTTCCGCGTTGGCGGCCGCCACGTCGCGCTCGGCGGCGGCGATGTCGGGACGGCGCTGCAGCAGCAGGGACGGCACGCCGACGGGCACCGCCGGCACCGTCACGCGCCACTCCGGCAGCGGCGCCAGCGCAAACTCGCTGGGCGCCTTGCCGACCAGGACCGCGATGGCATGCTCGAACTGGGCGCGCTGGCGCACCAGCGACAGTTCGTCGCCGCGGGCATTGGCCAGCTGGGTCTCGGCCTGCAGCACGTCGGTACGGGCGACGATGCCGACCTTGAAGCGGTTCTGGGTGATCTGCAGCTCGCGCTCGTAGCCGGTGATGGTGCGGGCCAGCAGCGTGCGCTGGGCGTCGAGGGCGCGCACGGCGAAGTAGTTAGCCGCCAGCTCGCCCTGGGCCGACAGGCGCGCGCTGGCCAGGTCGGCCGCCGAGGCCTCGGCACCGGCCCGGGCGCTGGTGACGCCGGCGCGCAGCCGGCCCCACACGTCCGGCTCCCAGCTGCCGCCGAGGTTCAGGCGGTAGGAATTATCGGCGCCCTGCCCGCGCACGCCGGCGCGCTCGGCGCCCAGGTTGAGGTTCAGGCTCGGGAACAGCGCGGCGCGCTGTTGCTGGACCAGGGCGCGCGCCTGGGCGTAGTTGGCCACCGCCACGGCCACGTTCTGGTTCGAGACCTCGACGCCGGCAGCCAGTTCGTTCAATACCGGATCCTCGAACAGCTGCCACCAGGGTCCGCGCTCGAGCGCATCCGCGGGCGCTGCCGGCACCCAGCCCTGGGCTTCCTTGAAAGCCACCGGCTCGGGCGTCGTCGGACGCTGGTAGGCGGGACCGACCGCGCAGCCGGCGGCGAGGCTGGCGGCAAAGGCGATCACGTGGACGCGGAAGATGGTGTGTTTTCGCATGGGCGTCATTATTTTGCAGGGACCGGTTGGTCGGCATCGAAGTGGCGGGTCAGCTCGTGCTCGTCCGCCTTTTTCGTGCGCAGCTTGTCGAGCAGGACGTAGACCACCGGGGTCGTGAGCAGGGTCAGGAGCTGGCTGGCGACCAGGCCGCCGATGATGGCGATGCCGAGCGGCCGGCGCAGCTCCGAGCCTTCGCCGAAGCCGATCGCCAGCGGCAGCGCGCCCAGGGCGGCGGCCAGGGTCGTCATCAGGATCGGGCGGAAGCGCAGGATGCAGGCTTCGCGCACCGCCTGGGTCGCGGTGAGCCCGCGCGCACGCTCGGCTTCCAGCGCGAAGTCGATGATCAGGATCGCGTTCTTCTTCACGATGCCGATCAGGAGGAAGACCCCGATCAGCGCGATGATCGAGAACTCCATCTTGAACAGCAGCAGCGCCAGCACCGCGCCGACGCCGGCCGAGGGCAAGGTGGACAGCACCGTCACCGGGTGCACCAGGCTTTCGTACAGGATGCCGAGCACGATGTAGATGACGACGATGGCGGCCAGGATCAGCATCGGCTGCTCCTTGCTCGACTCCTGGGCGGCGCGCGCGGTACCCTGGAAGCTGCCGCGCACATTGGCCGGCATCGCGATGTCGGCTTCGGCCTGCTTCACGGCGGCCTGGCCGTCCTCGAGCTTGAAGCCCTCGGCCAGGTTGAACGAGACCGTCGTCGCCAGTTCACCGTCCTGGTGGTTGACCGAGGTCGGGGTCGAGCTCTCGGCAAAGCTGGCGATCGCCATCAGCGGCACCATGGTGGTGGCACCGGACGACAGGGCCGAACCGCTGGCCGGGTCGCGCGCGGCGGTCAGGTTCGACGTTGTGGAGGCCGCCCCCGTGGCGGTTCCAGTGCCGCGTGCCGGGACATACACGTCGCGCAGGGCTTCCGGCGATTGGGCATAGCGCTGGGCCACACCCATGATGACGCGGTACTGGTTCAGCTCATCGTAGATATTCGCTACCTGGCGCTGGCCGAAGTTGTTGTACAGGGCATTGTTGATGTCGCGGGTGCTGATGCCCAGGCGCGCCGCCGTGTCCTTGTCGACCGTGACGAAGGTCTCGACGCCGTTCTCGGCCTGGTCGGTGTCGACGTCCACCAGGGCCGACTGGCGCTTCATCGACTCGGCCAGGCGCGTGGCCCACTGCTTCAGGTCGGCTGCATTGTCGCTCTTGAGGGTGTACTGGTAGGTCGAGTTGCTGGAGCGTCCGCCCATGCGCAGGTCCTGCACCGGGTTCAGGAAGATCGACACGCCGGTCACGCGCGCCAGCTTGGGACGCAGGCGGGCGATCACCGCCTCGCCGGTGTCGCCTTCGGCGCGCTCGTCGATCGGCTTCAGGTTGAGGAACATGAAGCCGCCGCCAGCCCGTCCGCCTCCGGTGAAGGCCACCACCGTATCGACGGCCGGGTCGCGCTTGATGATGCCCACCAACTGGCGCAGCTTGCCCTGCATGGCCTGGAAGGAGATGCTCTGGTCGGCACGGATGCCGCCGTTGAGCTGGCCGGTATCCTGGCGCGGGAAGAAGCCCTTCGGGGCCGCCGCGAACAGATAGACGTTGAGGACGACCACGAAGCCGAGGATGATCATCACCAGCAGCTTGCTGTCGAGCGCCCAGTCGAGTGAGTGCTCGTAGCCGCGCAGCACCTTGCCGAAGCCCCGCTCGGACCAGCGCGCCAGGCGCCCGGGCTTGCGCTCTTTATTCTCTTTGCGCAGCAGCCAGGCGCACATCATCGGCGTGGTGGTCAGCGAGATCACCAGCGAAATCAGCACCGCCGCCGACAGGGTGACGGCGAATTCGCGGAACAGCCGTCCGACCTGCCCGCCCATGAACAGCAGGGGGATGAACACCGCCACCAGCGACAGCGAGATCGACAGGACAGTAAATCCGACTTCGCGCGCGCCCAGCAGCGCCGCCTTCATGCGGTCCATGCCGGTCTCGAGGTGGCGCGCCGTATTCTCCAGCACCACGATGGCGTCGTCGACCACGAAGCCGGTGGCGACCGTGAGCGCCATCAGCGACAGGTTGTTCAGGCTGAAGCCCAGCAAGTACATGACGCCGAAGGTGCCCAGCAGCGACACGACGGTGGCCACCGCCGGAATGATGGTGGCGCGCACGCTGCGCAGGAAGACGCTGACCACCAGCACCACCAGCAGGATCGACAGCACCAGCGTGAATTCGATCTCGTGCAGCGAGGAGCGGATCGAATTGGTGCGGTCCGAGGCCACCTGCAGGGTGACGTCACCCGGCAGCTGGGCCTGCAGCGTCGGCAGCAGCGCGCGCACGCCATCGACGGTCTCGATGACGTTGGCGTCGGGCTGGCGCGTGACCAGCACGATCACCGCCGGCTGGCCGTTGAACAGGCCGAGGGTATTCACGTTCTCGACGCCGTCGATGACCTCGGCCACGTCGCGCAGGCGCACCGCGGCGCCGTCGCGCCAGGCCACGACCAGGTCGCGGTACTCGGCTGCGGTGCGTCCGCCCTGGCCGCCGGCCGGCTGCGAATAGATCTGGAAACGGTTGCCGCCGCCCTCGATCGCCCCCTTCGGACGGTTGGCATTGGTGGCCTGGATCGCGGCGCGCACGTCTTCGCTGGACAAGCCGACCTTGTTCAGCGCATACGGCAGCAGCTCGACGCGCACCGCCGGCAGCGAACCGCCGCCGATCTCGACCTCGCCCACGCCCTTCACCTGCGCCAGGCGCTGCTGCACGAGATTCGAGACGGATTCGTAGATCTGGCCCGGCGAACGGGTCTTGGAGGTGAGCGCCAGGATGATCACCGGCGCATCCGAGGGATTGGCCTTGCGGTAGGTCGGGTTGCTGCGCAGCGTGGCCGGCAGGTCGGCGCGCGCGGCGTTGATCGCGGCCTGCACCTCGCGCGCGGCCGAATCGATCTTGCGGTTCAGGTCGAACTGCAGGCTGACCCGGGTCGAGCCGTTGCCGCTGTTCGAGGTCATCTCGTTGACGCCGGCGATCACGCCCAGGCGCCGCTCCAGCGGCGTGGCCACGCTCGAGGCCATGGTTTCCGGGCTGGCGCCGGGCAGCGAGGCCGACACCGAGATGGTCGGGTAATCGACCTGGGGCAGCGGCGACACCGGCAACACGAAGAAGGCGGCGATGCCGGCCAGCGCCAGCCCGATCGTCAGCAGGACGGTCGCGATCGGACGCTCGACGAAGGGCCGCGACAAATTCATGCGCCGACCTCTTTCGGTTTGTTCGGCGCCTTCCCGGTCCTTCTACGTGCCAGGCGGTCGAAGGCCAGGTAGATCACCGGCGTGGTGAACAGGGTCAGCAACTGGCTGACGATCAGGCCGCCGAAGATGGCCAGGCCCAGCGGGCGGCGCAGCTCGGCGCCCTCGCCCCAGCCCAGCATCAGCGGGACGGCGGCGAACAGCGCCGCCAGGGTGGTCATCAGGATCGGGCGGAAGCGCAGCAATGCGGCCTGGCGGATCGCGTCGAGCGGGGCCTTGCCCTCGTCGCGCTCGGCCTCGATGGCGAAGTCGATCATCATGATCGCGTTCTTCTTGACGATGCCGATCAGCAGGATGATGCCGATGATCCCGATCACCCCCAGTCCCTGCCCCGTGACCCACAGCGCCAGCAGCGCACCGACGCCGGCCGAGGGCAGCGTCGACAGGATGGTGAGCGGGTGCACGTAGCTCTCGTACAGCACACCCAGCACGATGTAGACGCAGACCACCGCGGCCAAAATCAGCCACAGCTGGTTCGACAGCGAAGCCTGGTAGGCGCCTGAGGCGCCGAGGAAGCGCATGCTCACCGCGTTCGGCATCTTGATCTCCTCGGCCGCCGCGCGGATCGCATCCACCGCCGTGCCGAGCGAGACGCCGGGGGCAGTGTCGAAGCCGACCGTCGCCGCCGGGTACTGGGCCACGTGGGTGATCTGCAGCGGCGCCTCGGCCTCGCGGATGGTCGCCACCGCCGACAGCGGGGTCGGCTGGCCGGAACCGGTGCGCAGCTGCAGGCGGCTCAAGTTCGCCAGCGACATCGCCTCGTCCTGTTGGGCTTCGAGGATCACGCGGTACTGGTTGGTCTCGGTGAAGATGGTCGAGACGATGCGCTGGCCGTAGGCGCTGTAGAGCGCATCGTCGATCGAGGCGGCCGTGATCGACAGGCGCGAGGCAGTGTCGCGGTCGATGTCGATGTAGGCGGCGGCGCCGACGGCGCCGGCATCGGTGGTCGGGTTGCGTAATTCCTTCATGGTGGCCATCTGCGCCACCAGCTTGCGTGCCCACTCGTTCACGGTGGCGCTGTCGGCGCCCTCGATCGACAGGCGGTACTGGGTCGGGCCGCTCTCGGCGTCGATGGTCAGGTCCTGGGTCGGCTGCAGGTACATGGTGACGCCAGCCACGCCGGCGACGCGGTTGCGCAGGCGCGCCATGACCTCATCCTGGTCCTCGCGGTCTTCCCGCTTCAGGTTGATCAGCATGGTGCCGGCATTGAGCATGGTGTTGTTGGCCGCATCCACGCCCACGTAGGAGCTGAGCGAAGCCACCGCCGGGTCCTTCAGCACTTCGGCGGCGGCAAGCTGCTGCAGCCTGGCCATCTCGGCATAGGAAATCGACTGGCGCGCCTGCAGGCGTGCCTGCAGCTGGCCGGTGTCCTGGGTCGGGAACAGGCCTTTCGGAATGACCACCCACAGCAGCGCGGTCAGCACCAGGGTGGCAAGCGCCACCAGCAGGGTCAGGCCCTGGCGCGCCAGCACCCAGCCCAGCGCCACGTCGTAGCGCTGGATCACGCGATCGAAGAAGGCCTGGGACTTCCGGGCGAAGCGGCCCGGGCGTTCCTCTTCGTGGCTCTTGAGCCAGCGCGCCGACATCATCGGCACCAGGGTCAGCGACACCACCATCGAGATCAGGATCGTCACGGCGAGGGTCACCGCGAATTCGCGGAACAGGCGTCCGACCACGTCGCCCATGAACAGCAGCGGAATCAGGACGGCGATCAGGGACACGGTCAGCGAAATGATGGTGAAGCCGATCTGGCTCGCGCCCTTGAGCGCGGCCGCCATCGGCTTTTCGCCCTCTTCGATGTGGCGCGCGATATTCTCGATCATGACGATCGCATCGTCCACCACGAAGCCGGTGGCGATCGTCAGCGCCATCAGCGACAGGTTGTTCAGGCTGTAGCCCATCAGGTACATGATGCCGAAGGTCCCGACCAGGGAGATCGGCACCGCCAGGCTGGCGATCACGGTGGCGCGCAGGCTGTGCAGGAAGGCGAAGATCACCAGCACCACCAGCACCACGGCCAGCAGCAGTTCCATCTGCACGTGGTGGACCGAGGCGCGGATGCCGGCGGTACGGTCGCTCAACACGTCCATGCGCACCGCGGCCGGCAATCCGGCCTGCAGCTCGGGCAGGCGCTCCATGATGCCGTCCACGGTGGCGATCACGTTGGCGCCCGGCTGGCGCTGTACGTTGAGGATGATGGCCGGCTTCAGGTTGGCCCAGGCGCCGATGCGCACGTTCTCGGCGCTGTCGACCACGCGCGCCACGTTCTGCAGGCGCACCGGGGCGCCGTTGCGATACGCGACGATCAGGTTCTTGTAGTCCTCGACCGCCAGCAGCTGGTCGTTGGCGTTGATCGCATACGAGCGGGTCGGGCCGTCGAAATTGCCCTTGGCGCTATTGGCATTGGCCGCCGTGATGGCGCTGCGCAGGCTGTCCAGCCCCAGGCCATAGGAAGCCAGCGCCTCGGTGTCGGCCTGGATGCGCACCGCCGGGCGCTGGCCGCCGGACAGGGTCACCAGGCCCACGCCCGAGACCTGGCTGATCTTCAGGGCCAGGCGCGTGTTGACCAGGTTCTGGACTTCGGTGAGCGGCAGCGAATCGGAGGTAATCGCCAGGGTCAGCACCGGCGCGTCGGCCGGGTTGACCTTGGCGTAGACCGGCGGCGCCGGCAGGTCGCCGGGCAGCAGCGAGCCGCCCGCGTTGATCGCCGCCTGCACTTCCTGCTCGGCGACGTCGAGGGTCTGGCCTAGGCCGAACTGCAGCGTGATCACCGAGACCCCGGCCGCGCTGGTGGAACTCATGCGCGTCAGGCCCGACATCTGGCCGAACTGGCGCTCCAGCGGCGCCGTGACCGTGCGCGCCATGACTTCCGGGCTGGCGCCCGGATACAGGGTCTGCACCTGGATGGTCGGGAAGTCCACCTGGGGCAGCGCCGACAGCGGCAGGAAGCGGTAGCCGACCAGGCCGGCCAGCACGATCGCCAGCATCAGCAGCGCGGTGGCGACCGGGCGGCGGATGAATGGGGCTGATGGGCTCATGCTTTGTTCCCAAGCGGCGCATCAGTGCAGAGGTGATTTGAACGCGTGGGCGGGAGACCCGCCCACCCTACGATACCGCGATGACCGTAGGGTGGGCGGGTTCCCCGCCCACGCGTCCAACGCACGCTGATCATTGTTGCGCTCCCTGACGCTGACGGCGCCCCTCGCCCTGCCCTTGCTGTCCACCTGCGCGCGCACCCTGCGGCCGGTCTCCTGGCAAGGTCACCTTCGCGCCATCGCGCAGCCGGTCCGCACCTTCCGTGATCACCTGCTCGCCCACCTTGAGGCCCGACGTGATCTGCACCTTGTCCACGGTCGCCTGCCCGCGCGTCACCGCGCGCTGCGACACCGTCTTCTGCTGCGCATTCAGCACGTACACGAAGTCGCCCTTGGCGCCATGGCGCAGCGCCGTCACCGGCACCACCACGGCGTCCTCGATGGTGTTCAGCACCAGGCGCAGGTTGACGAACTGGCTCGGGAACAGCTTGTTGTCCGTGTTGGCGAAGCGCGCCTTGGCGCGCACCGTGCCGGTCTGCACGTCGACCTGGTTGTCGAGCGCGATGAAGCTGCCCGTGGCCAGCGCGTCGGTGCGGGTACGGTCGAGCGCCGTGGCAGGCAGCTTCGCTCCTTGCGCGATGCGTCCCTGCAGCGCCGGCACCTGGTCTTGCGGCAGGGTGAATTCGACGTCGATCGGCGACAGCTGGGTGATCACGGCGACGCCGTTGGCATCGCCGCTGCCGATCAGGTTACCGATGTCCACCGTGCGCAGGCCAACGCGGCCGGCGATCGGCGCCTTCACCTGGGTATAGCCGACATTGAGCCGGGCCACGCCCTCGGAGGCGCGGTCGGTCATGACCGTGCCTTCCAGCTGCTTGACCAGCGCGGCTTGCGTGTCGACTTCCTGGCGCGCGATCGAATCCTGTTCCAGCAGGGTGCGGTAGCGCGACAGGGTCAGGCGCGCGCTTTCCAGCTGGGCCTCGTCGCGCTGGCGCTGGCCGCGCGCCTGCAGCAGCGCCATCTCGAAGGGGCGCGGATCGATGGTCGCCAGCACCTGTCCCTGCTTGACCTGCTGGCCTTCGGTGAACAGGATCTTCTGGACCACGCCCGAGACCTGTGGCCGCACGGTGGCGGTCGCCGCCGGCACCACGGTGCCGAGGGCGTCGATGTTGACCGGAATGTCGGCCTGCTCGGCGGTCGCGACGCCGACCGTCGTTGCCGGTCCACCGCGTCCACCACGGCCTCCGCCTCCGCCAGGCCCGCCGGCACCGGCCCCGCCCTGGCCGCGCGCACCCGCCGCGCCCGGCGGCCCGCCTGCTGCGCCGCCCGCCGGCCGATGGGTCAGGTACCAGGCCAGCGCGGCCAGGCCGATCATCGCGAGCACCGCGATGAGGGCGCCGATCCGGCGCTTGCGGCGCCGCGCCTCGGGAGATGGTGGCGGAGGGCTCGTGAGGGCGGGTTTCTGGGACGCGTTCGGATCCATGCTCAACCTTGTTATTGTGGCCAGAGTGTTGTTCAGCTAACGATATGCCGAAAAGCTTAGCACCCCCTGGCAGGACTTTATGTTTCGTAACGTACATTGCGCGCCCCACCTTGTTACATGGCCGGGACGGTCTTAACGCCGATTTACACCGTTGGCGGCGAAATCCGCCCCGTAAACGGAAAACGGGTGAGGAATCGCTTCCGCACCCGTCTTTTTGACCTGGCAAGCAGTTACAAACTGGCTACAAATCTCTTCATGGCGTGCCGCACAGGCAGTGCGTGACGGCGGCAAACGGTTTGCGCCCATCGGCCACGTCCTTCAGCCAGGCCATGTCCTGCGCTACCTGGGCCACCGGACCGGCCGGCAAGGCTTCTTCCATCAGGCCAAGCTTCACCTGGATGTTGACGGCCTGGGCGGTCGAGGCGCCCATCATGTTCAGGAAGCGCTCGATGCGGCTGACCGGGCGCTCGACATAGGCCACGCGGTAGTCCTCGCCCAGCTCGGCGCGTTTGGCGGCGGAGGCCAGGGCATCGCGGTAGCCGCCCAGGCGGTCGACCAGGCCGCGTTCCTTGGCCTGGGCGCCGGTCCACACGCGGCCCTGCCCGACTTCGTCGATCTTGGCGGCGGTGGTCTTGCGCGCCGCGGCGGCCTTGGCGGTGAACTCGCTGTACACGTGGTTGATGCTGCTCTGGATCAGCTGCGAGAAGCGCGGGTCGATCGGCCGCAGCGGATTGTAGGCGTCGGCCAGCCAGGTGGTGGTGACGCCGCCGGTATGGATGCCCAGCTTGTCGCTCACCTTCTCGGCGGTCGGCAGGATGGTGAACACGCCGATCGAGCCGGTGATGGTGGCCGGGTCGGCGATTACTTCATCGGCCGCCATCGAGACCCAGTAGCCGCCCGAAGCTGCGACGCTGCCCATCGACACCACCACCGGCTTGCCGGCGGCGCGTGTCAGTTCCAGCTCGCGCCGGATCAGTTCCGAACCATAGGCGCTGCCGCCGGGCGAGTCGATGCGCAGCACGATGGCCTTGATCTGCTCGTCCTGGCGCGCCTGGCGGATCAGGTTGGCGGTGGTGATGCCGCCGACCACGCCCGGGCCGCTGCTGCCTTCGGTGATGTTGCCCGAAGCGACGATTACGCCGACCGCGTCGCCGAAGGCCCTGGGCTGGTGGCGCCCCAGATAGTCGTGGAAGCCGACCTGGCGGAAGGACTTGATGCGTTCGTCATAGACGCCGCGCTTGACCAGCATGGCGCGCAGTTCGTCCTGGGTCCTGATGCCATCGACCAGCTTCGCCTGCTGTGCGACCCTGGCCGCGCTGCCGCCCGCCGCTTCCATCTGCTGTGGCAGGGTCTCGATCCACTTGGCGATGGTGCCGCCCGGGAGCTTGCGGTTCTTCTCGACCTGGGCCGTGTAGTCCTGCCACAGGGCGTTGTACAGGAAGCTGTCGGCTTCCTGGGCCGCTTCCGAGGGGCCGTTGGCGATATACGGTTCGGCGAAGCTCTTGTAGGTGCCGACCTTGATCAGGTTGACGGTCACGCCCAGCTTGTCGAGGGCGTCGCGGTAGTAGTTGCGGCGTGCGCCGAAGCCTTCGATCAGCACCATGCCCATCGGATGCACGTAGACTTCGTCGGCGTGCGAGGCGACCAGGTAGCGCTTCTGGTCATACATGCCGCCCCAGGCCACCACCTTCTTGCCGGCAGCCTTGACGCGCCCGATCGCGGCGCCGATCTCGCGCAGCTGGGCCAGACCGCCGCCGTCCATCTGGTCCAGCAGCAGCACCACGGTGCCGAGGTTCTTGTCCTTGGCCGCCGCATCCAGCACGGTCAGCAGGTCGCGCAGGCGCACGCTGCGCTTGCTGTCGCCGCCGATCGAATCCAGCACGGTGTCCTGGAAGCTCGACTGGTACTGTTCGACCAGGTCGCCCTTCAGCTCCAGCACCAGCGCGGTCTTCTCGCCGATCGGCTTGACCCCGCCCGAGCTCATGATCATCACGACGATGATCACGAACAGCAGGAACAGCAGGTTCATGAAAGTGCGGCGCGACACGTCGACCGCACGCCACAGCATGCCGAATCCGCGGCGCAGCGCGCTCAGGGGTTTGAAAGCCATCGGAACTCCGTCTTCAATCAATATGGTGGGCGCTCATCCCGCTGATGCGGTGAGCGCGGCCGTCCCGGCCTTTTCCTTGTGGGAGATCGCGAACAGGCCGGCAAATACGAGTATGCCATTTACCATCAGCAATTCCAGCCCAAGGCGGTAGGAACCGAGCAGGTGTTCCTGATTGTACTCAAGGAGAGCGCAAAGAATCGGTGCGCCGATCGTAACGTACGGCACCAGGTGATCGGTCAGGCTGCGGCGGGTCAGCATGCCGAAGGCGAACAGGCCCAGCAGCGGACCGTAGGTATAGGCCGCCAGCTTGAGGATGACCACGATCATGCTCGGGTTGTCGGCCAGCTTGAAGCCCATCACCAGGAACAGGAACAGCCCGGCGAAGCCAAGGTGCACGCGGCGGCGCAGGCGCTCCTTGGCCGCTTCCGTCAGGTCGGTGCGGCGCTTGATGCCGAGGATGTCGATGCAGAACGAGGAGGTCAGCGCCGTGATGGCGCCATCCGCGCTCGGGAACAGCGCCGAGATCAGGGCGATCAGGAAGATGATCTGCACCGTGGCCGGCAGGTGGCCCATGACCACGGCCGGGAAGATCTTGTCGCCGGTGGCGGTCACGCCGGCAACCGGTGCATACAGGTAGAGCAGGCCGCCCAGGAACAGGAAGCTCATCAAGACCACCACCAGCACGGCGGTCAGGGTCAGCAGGTTCTTCTGCGAATCCTTGAGCGTCTTGACGGAAATGGTCTTCTGCATCATCTCCTGGTCCATGCCGGTCATGGTCAGCACGATGAAGGCGCCGGCCACGATCTGCTTGAGGAAGAAATTGGGGCTGTCGAAGTCGGTGGTGAAGATGCGTGACAGGCCCTGCGACTGCATCGCGTTCAGGCTGTCCGGGATCGACATGCCGAGTTCGCTCAGCAGGAACCAGACGCAGGCGAACAGGCCGAACAGCATGCAGGTGGTCTGCAGGGTGTCGGTCCAGACGATGGTCTTGACGCCGCCCTGGTAGGTGTACATCAGGATCATGCCGAGGATGACCAGGGTCGTCATCCAGAACGGCACGCCCAGGCTGTCGAGGATGATCGCCTGCAGGATGTTGACCACCAGGTAGAGCCGCGCGGTGGCACCGAGCAGGCGCGAGATGATGAAGAAGCCCGCCCCGCTCTGGTAGGAACGGCGCCCGAGGCGCACGTCGAGGTAGTGGTAGATCGAGGTCAGCTGCAGGCGGTAATACAGCGGCAGCAGGATGTAGGCCACGGCGATGTAGCCGAACACGTAGCCGATCAGGATCTGGGCATAGCCGAAGGCGTCCGCCCCGACCGCGCCCGGCACGCTGATGAAGGTCGCGCCGGACAGCGTGGTGCCGACCATGCCGAAGGCGACCAGCATCCAGTTGCTGCTCTTGTTACCGATAAAGAAGCTGTCGTTGTCGGCGTTGCGGGAGGTGACCCAGGCGACGCCGAGCAAGAGGAGAAAATAGCCGATGAGGATAGCGAAGAGTAGTGCCGGGGACATGGAATTCCAGTGCGGTTGTCGTTTCGCCCAGCAATATACACCTAAGCGTTGCGACAAGGAATGCAGCAAACTGGGCCGCCCATGCCCGCCGGTTATGCGCGGCGCGCTGGGGTCTTGCTAGGCTTCCTCGCCCTGCACCCGTTCGAAGGGTCCGATGCAGGTGTTCATGGTCTCGTCCGCGCACATCAGGAACAGGGCTCCCGACGGATGGAAGCGGATGAAATTGGTGACGGTGGTACCGGGCTTGATGATGGCGCCCGCGCAGTCCTTCTTGCCGTTGTCCTTGACGATGCGGTCTTCCAGCCGGTAGAAGCCCTTGGCGCTGGGCTTGGCGGGAATGCGGTATTCGCTTTCCGACACCTCTTCTGCGCTGGTGACCAGGGTGGTGCCGTCGGCGCGGAAGCGGTAGGTTTCGGAGCAGCCGAGGTCGGGCAGGCTCAGTTTCCAGATGCCGAGGATGGGGTGGGCGGCCGGCGGCGCGGCCTGCGCACCGGTGAAGCTGGAGATCAGCAAGGCCCCGGTGAACACTGCGGCTGGCACACGCATGGCAGGCTCCTTCGCACGTCGCGACAGCCGGGCGGATACCGCGGCAGGCCCGCGCAGGCGGACGATGCCATTATTGCAGGGGCGGCGCGCGCACGTCGCACGCGCCGCTTCCTACTCAAGCGCGAATCTCAGCTGTTCTCTGGCGGCGTCTTCGGCTTGGCTGGACGGCGGCCGCGGGCGGCCGGTTTGCGGGCCGGCGCCTTGTGGGCCGGACGGGCGGCCTTCTTGCGCGCCTTGGCCTCGGCGCCCTCTTCCTCTTCCGCTGCGGGCAGGTTCTCTACCTCAGCGGCCGGTGCATCGGCGGCGCTGTCGAGCGCCACGGTCGGTGCGGGCAGTGCGGCAGCTTCGGCGTCGGCAACTGCTTGGGCAGCGTCCGCCGCCTTCTTGGAAGCCGTCTTGCGCGGCGCGCGGCGGCGTTCCTTGACCGGGGCCGGGGTCGGCTCCACAGCGACTTCCTCCGCCGGCGCTTCTACCGGGACTTCAGCGGCAGGCACGGCTGCCGGTTCCTCGGTGACGGCCGGGGCGCCCAGATCTGCGTCCGGCGCGGTCAGCTCGGGCACGGACGGCGCTGCCTCACGCGCTCCGCCGCGGCGTCCGCCACGACCGCGGCGGCTGCGCTCCGGCTTGGCTTCCTGGACCGACGCTTCCGCGCCTTCCTCCACGGCTGCGCCTTCCTCGTTCTCCATGGCTTCCGGCACCACGACCAGCTCCGGCGCCGGCATCGACACCGGCGCACCGGCGCTGCGGTACACATAGGTACCGGATTTTTCGTCGCGGCCGAATTCGAACAGGCCGCGGGTCTGCGCTTCTTCCAGCAGGTTGCCGAAGGTGCGGAAGCCGTAATAGGTCTCCGAGAAGTCCGGACGGCGGCGCTTCAGGGTGTCCTTCAGCAGCGAGGCCCAGATCTTGCCGGTGTCGCCGCGCTCGGACACCAGCGCATCGAAGGTCTCGACCACCATCTCGAGGGCCTGCACCTTGCGCGCTTCCAGTTCTTCCTTGCGCTTGTCGTCGCTCGGGCGGCGTGCCGCGGGCTGGCCGCGGCGGGCGTCGAGTTCTTCCTTGCGCTTGGCGGCGGCGCGGTTCTTTTCACGCACCAGGTCGTCGTAGAAGATGAATTCGTCGCAGTTGGCCACCAGCAGGTCCGAGGTCGACTGCTTGACGCCCACGCCGATCACGCGCTTGGCGTTCTCGCGCAGCTTCGACACCAGCGGCGAGAAATCCGAATCGCCCGAAATGATGACGAAGGTGTCGACGTGCGACTTGGTGTAGCACAGGTCGAGGGCATCGACCACGAGGCGGATGTCGGCCGAGTTCTTGCCGGACTGGCGCACGTGCGGGATTTCGATCAGCTCGAAGTTCGCTTCGTGCATCGGCGCCTTGAAGGTCTTGTAGCGGTCCCAGTCGCAATAGGCTTTCTTGACCACGATGCTACCCTTGAGCAGCAGGCGCTCCAGCACCGGCTTGATGTCGAATTTTTCGTAGTTGGCGTCGCGGACGCCGAGCGCGACGTTTTCGAAGTCGCAGAACACCGCCATGCTGATGTTGTCGGAGGAAGCCATGTTATTGCTTTCAGATAATAAAAGGACAAACTGACCGCGATTATACGCAACCCGCCGCCACGTGGCGCCGCACGCACGCCTGGCCTGATTGTGTCATGGCGATGATTCGCTTTTATAATTGTCTATTCTCAACGGCCCGACAGGTTTGACCCATGCTCCCGCCATCCGTCTTCGAGTCGGCCTTCAACAGTTCGCCGATCGGCAAGTATCTGCTGTCCCCGACACCGGAGGCCGTCATCCTCGCCGTGAACGACGCCTTCCTGAACGCATCGTCGCGCCGGCGCGAGGACCTGGTGGGCGTCAGCCTGTTCGTGGCCTTCCCCTCGGACCCGGACGACCCGGCGCGCACCAACGAGATGGAGTTGCGGGCCTCGCTGGCGCGGGTGCGCGAGACCGGCCGGCCGGACACCCTGCCGGTGCAGCGCTACCCGATTCCGGTCACGGGTCCCGATGGCGCCATCAGCTTCGAGGAAAGGTTCTGGAGCGCCCACAGCGCGCCGGTGTTCGGCCCGGACGGCGCCCTGGCCTGCATCGCCCACACGACCAAGGACGTCACCGAGCAGATCCGCTCCGAGCGTGCCCTGCGCGACAGCGAGAGCCGCTTCCGGGCACTGACGACGGCCGGCCAGGTCGTGTACCGGATGAACGCCGACTGGAGCGAATTGCGCGAGCTGGACGGCCGCGGCTTCCTGAAGGACACCGGGCAGCCCCAGTCGTTCTGGCTCAAGGACTACATCCCGGACGACGAGCAGGGGCGCGTGCATGCGGCCGTGCTCGAGGCGATCCACGACGGCAGCGTCTTTGAACTGGAACACCGGGTGCGCCGCATCGACGGCAGCGTCGGCTGGACCCTGTCGCGCGCGGTACCGATGCGCAATGCGGAAGGCCGGGTAGTCGAGTGGATCGGGGCCGCCAGCGACATCACCGAACGCAAGGTGGCCGAAGAGAAGCTGCGCGAATCGGACCGCCGCAAGGACGAGTTCCTGGCGATGCTGGCGCACGAACTGCGCAATCCGATCGCACCGATCAGCGCCGCGGCCGCCCTGCTGCAACGCATGAAACCGGACGAAGCGCTGGTGCGCCGGACCAGCGAGATCATCGCGCGCCAGGTCGGCCACATGACGGCCCTGATCGACGACCTGTTGGACGTGTCACGCGTCACCCGCGGGCTGGCGGAGCTGGAGCGCGTGCCGGTCGACCTGCGCACGGTGCTGCAGGACGCGGTGGAACAGGTCATGCCGCAGGTGGAGGCGCGCCGTCACGCGCTGACGCTGGCGCCGCCACCCGGGCCGGTCATGGTCATGGGCGACAAGAAGCGGCTGGTGCAGGTGGTGGCCAACCTCCTCAACAACGCCGCCAAGTACACCCCGGAAGGCGGGCGCCTGGCCCTGCGTTCCCATGCCGCCGGCGGACAGGCCTGCATCGAGGTCAGCGACAACGGCATCGGCATGGCGCCCGAGCTGACCGGCCGGGTGTTCGAGCTGTTTGCCCAGGCCGAACGCAGCGCCGACCGTTCCATGGGCGGCCTCGGGCTGGGACTGGCGCTGGTCAAGAGCCTGGTCGAACTGCATGGCGGCTCGGTTGCCTGTACCAGCCCGGGACTGGGCCAGGGCAGCAGCTTCTCGGTCTGCCTGCCCTGCCAGGCCGCCCTCCCTGCCGACCCGGCGCCGGCAGCGGATGAGCGCGCCACGCATCCGAGCGCAGGCACCTCCCCCCTGCGCGTGCTGGTGGTGGACGACAACGTCGATGCCGCCGTCACCCTGGCGATGGTGCTGGAGGCTGCCGGACACCAGGCCCAGGTCGAGCATGACGCCCACGCCGCCCTCGCGCGCGCGGGCCGGACGGCGCCGCAGGTCTGCCTGCTCGACATCGGCCTGCCCGAGATGGACGGCAAGGAACTGGCGCGCCGCCTGCGCGCCGAGCCAGGCACGGCCGGCGCCGTCCTGGTGGCCGTCACCGGCTACGGCCAGGAAAGCGACCGCCAGCAGATCATGGCGGCCGGCTTCGACCATCACCTGGTCAAGCCGGTCGACATGGCGCGACTGCATGCGATCCTGGCCACAGCGGCTCAGCTCACCAAAGAAGCACTTCCCTAACGCAGCAGGCCCATCGTCTCGGGGCGCAGGCTGGCCGCCTGCGCGCGGGCTTTTGCTACGCCCGCTGGCTGGCCGCTCAGGGTCGGCGTACCGAGTTCGCGGATCGTGATGCGCTCGAACAGCTGCGTGGCCTTGCCGGTCGAGTCGCGCACGCGCACGACGATGTTGAAGTCGCCCTCGGACGTGTAGGTGTGGCTGGCACGCACCTCACCCTTGCCGCGGTATTCGCGCAGTGCCACCGATTGCGGGCCGCTGCCGTCGCCCCAGTCGACCGTCGCGGTATGGGTGTCGCCCGGATTACGGTCGCGGAAGGACAGCGTCAGGTCGAGCGGCTGGTTCAGGCGTGGCTGGGCATGCTGGATCGGTCCCAGCACCGGCGCATCGGTTCCGCCGTTTGGACGCAGCAGCACCACCCCGACGTTGGAATTGGCGAGGATGTCACCATTGTTCGAGATGGCGAGCCCGGACGTCAGCACCAGGCCGGACGGCGGGTTGTGCAGGCGCGTATTCAGGTCGACGGCACCGCCGCTGCGCGTCCAGCGATACGCGATGTTCAGGCCCAGGGTACGCTGCCCCAGGCCGACGACCGCGCCGCTGTCGTTGACGTCGTTGGCCTCGGACGCGACCAGTCCGCGCGGGTGAAGGTCGATTAGCCCGCGCGCGCGGGAGAACAGGAAGGCACGTGGTATATCGCCGCTGGCGCTGTAGTTGCGGCCGACCACTTGGCCGATCTCGTTGAGCCCGTGCGTGATGGTACGCGTGCCGACGCGTGCCACGCCTTTTCCCGGACTCCACAGGAAGGCGCTGATGGCCGGGCCCAGTGTGTCGAGCATCCCTGCAATATCACCGCGGTTGTTGGTGTACGAAGCGAAGGCGTAGCTGCTGCCGAAGGAGCCCAGGTTCGTTGGACGGCCGGCGGCATCCCAGACCAGCACGTTCCCTACCCCGCTCGCCAGGTCTCCGAAGCCGACCGTGACGTTGTTGTCGTTGATGTCGCTGGCGAAGCTCTGCCCGATACCAGCGGGAGCAGCCAGCGGAATCAGGCGGTTGGTCGCCGTCCAGCGCACGGCCCGGTAGGCGCCGTTCTCGTTCGCCAGGGCGGACCTTCCGACAATTTCCGAGCGGTTGTTGATGGCGGAGATGAAGGTCGGGCCGTCGCTGCTCAGGCTCGCCAGCGGCACCAGGCCGCGCGAGGCCGACCAGCGGAAGGGCCGGAACGGGGTGCTTCCCGCGGGTTCGACCAGGCTGGCGGCGAAGGCGACTTCGCCTTTGTCGTTCAGGTCGCCGAGAAGATCTGCACCGCTGTTCGGCGGCGACAGCTCGATCGTGCGCGTACCGTCGAAGTAGCCCACGTGCAGCAGGCCATCGATGCCGAAGTACTCGAACGCGGCCTGGCCCCGCGCATTGATGTCGGCGATGAAGCCGAAGTCCCCTCCTCCGAGGTTGACGATGCCATAGACATCCTTGCCGGCAGGGCTGCCGGCCTTGTGCTGCTCAGGTGCCTCCGGCGTGGCACTGGTCCCGGCGGCTGCCGCCGTCGCCAATGCCAGCAGGGCTGTTGCCGTGGAAATCCGCCCGATCGAAAAAGTCTGCATGTTTGCCTCCGCTAGTGTGCCCATGCGCCCGCATGAACAGGACCAATGTAGGTCGCCCGCACGGCAGGCAGGACGAACTGGCGCAAACGCGCGCGCCGACCACAGCGACGCGAACGGAGGCAGGTGGCAAAAGGGCTTGCGCGCCGAACATACCTTGCTGGAAGGCGATGCCCGGATTCAAAGCCGCGCCAGCGTAGCGTCGTCCGGCGCGCCGTCGAAGTACTTGTCGATGCAGGCCTGGAACACCGCCTCGTCGGGGGCGACGTCGGCGAACAGGGTCATCGATGAACGGAACTTGAGGTCGTCGGGATGGCCGAAGACCTCTTCGGCAGAATCGCTGGCGAGCGCCGCCACGATGCGCGCGCATTCGCGCAGGCGCGCTCCGAGCACGGGGTGGGCCAGGTAGGCTGCCGCTTCGTCGCTGGAAGCGAGCGCGTAGCGCTGCGCCATCTCGCTGCGGCCGAGCCCGGCGATCTGGGGAAAGATGAACCACATCCAGTGGCTGCGCTTGTGGCCTGCGCGCAGTTCGGCGAGCACCGTGGAATACACCGGGTCCTGCGCCCGGACGAAACGCTCCAGGTCGAATTCACTGTCCATGTTGGCCCCTCCTGATCGCATCGATGTTACAACTTTGAGATTGTTTGCTAAAGTGCGTTCCATAGGACGCGCCAATGGACACCCACCACCTCTCCCTGCTGCTCGTACGCGACATGCCGTACGGGAAATATAAAGGCCGCAAGATCGCCGACTTGCCCGGCCACTACCTCGGCTGGTTCGCCCGCGAAGGTTTTCCCCATGGCGAACTGGGCCAGTTGCTGGCCCTGATGTACGAACTCGACCATAACAACTTGCGCACCCTGCTGGATCCGCTGCGGACAGGCTGAAGCGGCGCTGCGTCAGGATGGGCCAGGCGCGCCGCGTGCACGCTCGCGCATGCCGTCGATCGTATCGACCACGTCGCGTACCCGGAAAGGCTTGATCAGGATACGGCTGATGCCGCAGGCGCGCAGTACCTGCAGCAATTCGGCGTTGCAGGATTCGACCAGCACCGCGATCGGGATCGAGGGCGCGCAGCGGCCCTGCCCCAGGCGAATCTGCTGGATCAGGGCCAATCCCGCGCTGGACTCGAGGGCTACGAGCGACTCGACCGCGATCACCGCCCCGTCGAAGCGGCGCAGCGCGCAGAACTGCTGCGCCGTCGGGTAGGCGGCGGCTTCCGTCACCTCCGCCGTGCCGAGGCTGCGCACGGTCAGGGCCACGGTCCGCCGCAGCAAATTCACAGGCTCGACCAGCAAGAGCTGGAAAGAAGCATCAGTCATCGTCATCGGGCCGCTTCGTGCTGAGCTCGATGACCGCCAGGTCGCGCAAGCTCTCCAGGATGGCCTGCTCGACCGGATCGAGCGTGCGCGGACGGGTATCGATCAGGCACAGGGTGCCGATCGCCAGCCCGTCCCCGCACAGCAGCGGGGCGCCGGCATAGAAGCGGATGTGCGGCGGACCGGTGACCAGCGGATTGTCGTGGAAACGTGGATCGAGGGAGGCGTCCGGCACCATCAGGATCGCGTCGCTGGCCAGCGCATGCCCGCAGAAGGAAACGTCGCGCGGCGTCTCGCAGGCGTCCAGGCCGACACGCGCCTTGAACCACTGGCGGTCGGAGTCGACCAGGCTGATCAGGCAGATAGGGACGGCGAATTCGGTGGAGGCGAAGTCGACGATCCGGTCCAGCCGGCGCTCGGGCGGCGTGTCGAGCAGCAGCAGCTCATGGAGCAGCGCGAGGCGCTCCTTCTCGTTGGCGGGTAGAGGGGGCTTGATCATGGAGGGCGTGGATGCGCACGGGTGTTTGCCGAAAGGCCCATTCTAGCCCATCGCCATCCCGACCAAAACCTGAGGCCGGCAAGGTATTTATTCACCATGAATAGACGAGCTTCCAGTACTACGGGACACTAGGGTGCACAGCGTCGGTATCGCACATTCAACAGAGGAACCATGAAAGACATCAGAGGACTGATAGCCGCCACTTCCGCCATCTTCTGTGGACTCGCGGGCCCGTCCCATGCCGCCGGCACCGACAAGATCACGCCGGTCAAGGCGGCCGCCGACGCACCAGGGATGATCAGGTTCGACAGTTGCGCCCGTCCGGTCTACCCCGAAGAGGCCTCCAGTCAGAAGCAAGAAGGGACGGTCACCCTGCGTTTCCTGATCGGCTCGGACGGCAAGGTCAAGCAGTCGCGGCTGGTCACGTCCTCCGGCTATCCGGCACTGGACGAGGCTGCCGCTGTCGGGCTCTCGAAATGCAGTTTCAATCCGGCTGTGAAGGATGGCAAGCCGGTCGACGCATGGACCGCCGTTCAGTACGTCTGGAAAGCGGAATAAGGCCAAACGATGAGGAATCCGGCTGACCGTTCCCGCCCGCTCACGCGCGCCACCGCGGTGCAGCGCATGCGGGCCCGCCTGCTGCGCGACAGCTTTCCCCGGGTGCAGATGTTCATCCTGGTGTCGCTGACCGGACTGGCAGGCTTCGGGGCATCGGCGGCGATGCTCCTCGTCGGGGTGGACGCGATGGCGCTGCGCTACCTGCTGGCCATGGGCGTCGCCTACATCGTCTTTCTGCTGCTTCTATGCTTATGGCTGCGCACGAGCGCGGCCGATTACATGGACATCGGCGCTTATGAAGGGCCCGCCGAGGGAAGAGTCACCGAGGATTTCCTTGGCGGTGGCGGCAGCTTCGATGGCGGCGGCGCCAGCGGCAATGTCGATTTCGCTACGCAGGACAGCGCCATCGACAGCCTCGTCGAAAAACCGCTCGAGGTCGTGACGAGTGCCGACGAAGGCACGATTCCCCTGGCCGTGATCCTGCTTGCCCTCGGCATTGCGCTGTCCTCCCTGTTCGTGGTCTGGTCGGCGCCGATCCTGTTTGCCGAGATCCTGGTGGACGCCCTGCTGGCTACGGGCCTGTACCGGCGCCTGCGGGTGCTGGAACCACGCCACTGGATGGTCGGCGCGGTGAAGCGCACGCTACTGCCCTTCGTCCTGACCACCCTGTTCGTCGCCGGCGCAGGTCTGGTAATGCAGGCCTATGTGCCGGGAGCCAGGTCGCTGGGCGAAGTGCTCGCCAGCCCTTGAATGCTTGAACCAACAAAGGCAAGAAATGAAGAATCCGTTGAACGCACTACGCCTGCCGGGCTGGCTCATGGTCTCGGCGCTCGGCACAGGCCCTGCGTGGGCAATGGGTGAAGACGCGCCGCCGGATGCGCGCAAAGCGCGCTACGACGCGACATGCGCGTTCATCGTCGACGAAGTCCGACGCCTCGACCGGCTCCTGGAGCAAGGAATGGGCAATGATGTGCTGGAAAAGGTCCTTCCGGAAAGCGGCGCAAGCCTGTTCCGGCGCGAAGCTGAGGATCTCCGCATCGACTACATCATCACGGCTGGCGGCAAGACCATCGTCGAGCGGGCGGAACTGGGACCGAAGCATATCGGCAAGCGGCTAACTGCAAGCTCGCTCCGGAACAAACTGGGCCTCACGCAAGACCTTCCTCCGACCTGGAAAACCGCATGCGACCGCCTTGCGCTGAGCGTCACGCGAAAAGGCAATGCCATCACCGCGATGACGATCGAGGCCGATATCGACTGGTAGCCCGGGCGCTAGCCCGCCACCGCCACCTTGCACACCTGCTGCGGCAGTGTCGCGGCAGCGCTGCTGCGCAAGCTCGTTGCCGCTCCCTCGAACTGGAAACCAGCCGCTTCATGCAGCTCCCAGGCGCCCTCGCCCAGCAGGCGCAACACATGGGTGTGGTGGCGCAGCACCGCGGCGCGGTGCGCGATGCTGACCAGGGTGGTGCCGCTCTCGCGCAGGCGCCCGTACAGCGAGGCTTCGTTGCCGCCGTCGAGCGCGCTGGTCGCCTCGTCTAGGATGACGATCTTGGGCCGGTGCACCAGCACGCGGCCGAAGGCCAGGCGCTGCTGCTCGCCGACCGACAGCAGCTTTTCCCAGTCCTGCACGGCGTCCAGGCCGCCCACGCGCTCGGCCAGGCGCGGCAGGTGGACCTGCTCGAGTATCTCCAGCAGGCGCCCGTCATCCAGGCTTGCATGCGCGCTGGGATAGATGAGCTGGCTGCGCAGGGTGCCCGGCTGCAGATAGGGTTGCTGGGGCAGGAAGAAGCAGTCTTCCACCGGCGGATGCTGGATCACGCCGCCGCCGCGGGTCCACAGACCGGCGATCGCGCGCAGCAGCGAACTCTTGCCGCAGCCGCTCTCGCCGGTGATGAGCAGGGCGTCGCCCGGATTCAGGGCCAGGCTCAGCTCCTTGATGAGCACGCGGTCGGATTGCGGCGGATATAAGGTCAGGGATTCCAGCGCCAGCTGTGTGCCCGCACGCCGCTGGATGCGCGCATCCTGCTTCCCGGCTTGCGCCGCCGGCGCCGCGCCCGGCAGGACGAGGGCGGACAAGGCCTGCAGGCGGCCGATGCCCGCGACGAAACGGCTCAGGCTTTCGAAGTTGTCGACGATCACGCCCACGGCGCCGAGCACGGCCGTAAAGGCCCCGGCCGCCTGGATCGCCCGTCCCACTTCCAGCTGGCCCGACAGGACGCCGTCGGCCAGGATCACGCCCGGCAGCACGAGGGTCAGCTGGCTGAAGCTGCGCTGGAACAGGTTGAGGGAACGCTGCTTCCTGATCAGCCGCGCGAAATTGTCGATCACCTGGCTAAACTTGCTGTCGATGTGGGCGCGCTCCTGTGCCTCGCCGCGGTAGAAGGCGATCGATTCGGCGTTTTCGCGCAGGCGCATCAGGCTGAAGCGGAAATCGGCCTCGCGCCGCAACTGCCAGAAGTTCAGGTGGATCAGGGGCGTACCGAAGACCCAGAGGGCGATCACGGTACCTGCCAGCGCATACACCGCCAGCACGCCCACCAGCAGGTGCGAGATCGACCACAGCACGGTGCTGAAGGCCACCAGCTGCATGAGCGAGCCCAGGAAGATCAGCAGGAAGTGGATCGACCTGCCGGTGAAGGTGTTGACGTCTTCGCTGATGCGCTGGTCGGGGTTGTCGATCTCGCTGCCCGACCCGAGCTCGTAGTACTTGCGCCCCTTCAGGTAGCCGTCCAGGAAGCGCCCGGTCAGCCAGCGCCGCCACTGGTTGGCGAAGACGTCGCGCATGTAGTAATAGAAGGCGTAGGTCGGCACCGCGAAGGCCAGCACGAACAGGCAGGCCCGCACCGAGGTCCAGAAGCGGTCGCCGTCCTTGCCGGCCAGCGCCGAGGTCATTTCGCCGGCCTGCTCGTTCAGCATGACCGCCAGCTTGGTCTCGACCAGCATCAGCACGATCAGGAGCAGCAGCAGGCTCCAGGCCCTGCGCTTTTCGTCGCCCAGCCAATAGGGTTTGGCGACGCCGACGAACTGCTTCCATGCGGCGAGCGACAAGGGGGGTGCCCGGCGTGCTTTCTCCGGCGCCGCCGCGTCCCGGTCGGGCGCGGCGGCGGTACTGGCGGGGGGCGGCGTGTTCATGGTGGGTCGTGGTTGCCTGATTAACGCTTCCAGCATACGCCCGGGAATGAAGCTGTTCAGTGCGGAAACGGACATAGCGCGGCTTCCAGGCCGGGGCCCCCGCACGGCAGTGTCGGATTTCCGGTAAACTACGCGCTTACTGCAATACGCTCCAGACCAGACAAAACGCCATGTCCACCCCATCCGCCGTCCCCGACCAGCTGCTCGATTACGTCACCTCGTGCGCCCTGCCGACCCCCTGGGCGCAGTTCACGCTGCACGCCTTCGTCGAGCATGGCAACGGCAAGGAGCACCTGGCGATGGTGCTGGGCGATATCGGCGACGGCGAGCCGGTGCTGGCGCGCGTGCATTCCGAATGCCTGACCGGCGACGTGCTGTTCTCGCAGCGCTGCGATTGCGGCGCCCAGCTCGAGGGCGCGCTGCAGCGCATCGCCGAGGAAGGCCGCGGTGTGTTGCTCTACCTGCGCCAGGAAGGGCGCGGCATCGGCCTGGTCAACAAGATCCGCGCCTACCGCCTGCAGGAAGCCGGCGCCGACACGGTCGAGGCCAACCTGCAGCTGGGCTTCCATGCCGATGCCCGCAACTACGAGCTGTGCAAGCCGATGCTGGCGCAGTTCGGCGTGCGCAACCTGCGCCTGATGACCAACAACCCGCGCAAGATCGACGCCCTGACCCGCCTGGGTATCCAGGTGACCGAGCGCGTGCCGCTGCTGGTCAACCGCAACGCCTTCAACAACAGCTACCTGAACACCAAGCAGGCCAAGCTGGGGCACATGATGGGCTCCGTCGAAGCGGCGGCGGCCGAACCCGGCACGAACTGACCTAACGCGCGCGCGGACGCTCTGTCCGGTGGCAAGATAGTGCTTCCTTCTTGCCAATGATCGGATTGAATGAAACGGACCGCCGCCGCCTTCCTGCTCTTCTGCCTGACGGCGGGCGCAGCCACGGCGCCGCCTGAGCGCAGCACCCGGCCGCCGCGCGCCGCCGCGGCCGTTCCCGCGCCGCCTCCGCACCTGCCCGAGTCGGCGCCGCCCGGCGCCATCCCGCCGGCACCCGCGCCGGGCGAGGTCGACGCCCAGGACGCCCTGCCGCCGCCCTCCTCGGCCGCCCAGGACCTGTACTCCTCGGCCAGGGGCGACCTGCTGCAGATCCGCATGCTGCTCAAGAACGGGCGCACCCAGTCCACCGTCGGTTCCGGCTTCTTCGTCGGCACCGGCAAGCTGGTCGTCACCAACTACCACGTGGTGTCGCAGATGGCCCTCGACCCCGATGTCTACACCGCCGAGTACGTCGATACCGACGGCAACAGCGGTCCGGTCGAACTGCTGGCCGTCGACGTCCTGCACGACCTGGCCGTGGTGCGCGTCAACCGCGCAGGGAGCGGCTTCTTCAAGGTCCCCGAGCGCCCGGTGCGCCTGACCCAGGGCCAGCGCCTGTACTCGCTCGGCAATCCTCTCGACCTCGGCTTTGCGATCTCGGAAGGCGCCTATAACGGCATCGTCACCCGCAGCTTCTACGACCAGCTCATGTTCGGCGGCCCGATCAATTCCGGCATGAGCGGCGGCCCCAGCGTCACCGGCAACGGCACCGTGGCCGGCGTCAACGTGTCCAAGCGGCGCGACGGCGAATCGGTCAGCTTCCTGGTGCCGGTGAAGTACGTGCAGGAGCTGCTGCGCAAGGTGGACAGCCAGCCGGCGCCACCGAAGGATTTCAATCCCCTGATCGCGGCCCAGCTGCTGGAGCACCAGCGCGCCATGGTCGACCGCCTGCTCGACGAGCCGCTGGCGATCAAGAGTATGGGGCCCTACCTGGTGCCGGTGCGCGAATCCGGCCAGTTGCGCTGCTGGGGGCGCTCGAACGTGAAGGCCGAGACCGCGTACACCCTCGATGCGATGAGCTGCGCGATGGAATCGGCCATCTACGTGTCCTCGTCGCAGCAGACCGGCCACGTGGCGATGACCCACCAGTACATCCGTTCCGACAACCTGGCCCGCCTGCCCTTCGCGGCCCTCGCGAGCCGGCTGTTCCGCACCGATACACTGGGCAGCGCATGGGACCAGCGCCTGACCAAGCCGGTGTGCAGCGAACGCTTCGTACACACCCGCACCCTGCCGCTGCGCGCGGTGACCTGCGTACGCGCCTATCGCAAGTTCGAGGGCCTGTACAACTTCACGCTGCTGACGGCCAGCACCAATGCCGCCGAATCGAGCCTGCAGAGCCGCCTGGACGTGTCCGGCGTCTCCTACGACAACGGCATGCGCGTCACGCGCGCCTTCCTCGGCTCCTTCGGCCGCAACCTCAGGCGCGCGCCGCCGCCCGAAGGCAAGCCATGAAGGGCCCGTGGACGGTCGAGATCCTGGCCCGCAACGGCGAAGTCCTGCACCGGCACCGCGCCGCCAGCCTGCCGATCCGCGTCGGCCGCGCCTACGACAACGACTTCATCCTCGACGACGAATACGCCGCCGCCCACCATGCCGTCATCGAGGAAGGGCCGGACGGCGCGCTCTCGATGCGCGACCTCGGCACGCGCAATGGCCTGAACCACGGCCGCAAGCGGGTGCAGCAGCTGACCCTGAGCGGCGACACCGTGGTGCGCATGGGCCACACCTCGCTGCGCGTGCGGCCGGCCGACTTCCCGGTGCCGGCCGAGCTGCGCGACCGCACCATGCACGGCTGGGAGGGCCTGCTGCCGGGGATCGTGGGCGTGCTGCTGGCAGGGCTGGTGGCCCTGCTGGTGACCTGGCTGTTCGACGCCCAGCCCTTCGAGCTGCTGAACTACGTGCTGGCCCCGGCGGCCGGCATCGGCGCGGCGCTGCTGTGGAGCAGCCTGTGGGCCTTCCTGAACCGCCTGTTCGGGCGCTATACCCGGCTGGGACGGCATCTGTTCATCTTCGGCTGCGGCATGGCGGCCCTGGTGGGTTTTCGCCTGCTGGCCGCCGTGATCGCCTATGCCTACTCGCTCGAGTGGCTGACGCGCTACGGCTCGCACGTCGCGGTGGCGACCGTTGCGGGGATCATCTACTTCCACCTGGCGACCATCAAGCCGCCGCTGCGGCGGCGCCTGCGCGCGGTCTGCGCGGTGGGCGCCGTGCTTGCTTCCTGCCTGGTCCTGATCGTGAACCAGCAGCGCCACGGCCGCGTCGCCGACGAGTTGTACATGGCGGTGCTGCTGCCGCCGGAGCTGCGCGCCAGCCCGGATGCGACGGTGGCGGACTACATGGCCGGGGTCGAGGACATGCGCGCGGAGCTGGACGCCGAACGCGGTGCCCAGACGGAAGACAACTGAGGGAACCCGGCGCCCCTCTGCGGCCACTGTCCGGACTGGCGCGGCAGCGCCCGGATGGGCGCTGCCGACCTTGGTTAAAGCTTCAGGGTGGGCTCAATGCGTCGGCGCGCCGGCCGGGCGGCCGCCCGGTTGCTGCCCTTCCTTTCCCGCACCCGGCTGCGGGCGCTGCGCATCAGCCTGAGCGCCCGGCGACGGGCGCCCCTCGCCGTTCGGACGCATGAAGGGATCGTCGATGTTGCGGATCGCTTCCTGCTGGCTGCGGATGCTGCGCTCGGTTTCCTCGGCACCCGTGCGCGCCACCTCGTCGACCAGGGCGCGCGCGGTGCGGGTGGTGTTCTGCACGTGCTGCTCGGTCACGCGCGCCAGTTCCACCTGGGCGTCGGCCGCCAGGCGCGCGGCGTGCTGCTGGTAGGAGCGCAGTTTCTCGGTGGTGGGCTGGGCCCGCGTCGAGGCCGCGCTGAGGATGCTGGACTGGCGGTCGGCGCTCAGCACCTGCTGGCCGGCCAGCGTGCCTTCCTCGACCAGGGTCTGGACCAGCTGGATGTTCAGGTCGCACATCTGCTGGAAGGAGTTGAACATCGATTTGGACATGTCGTTCAGGAAGGCGGTCTGTGCGTCCATATGGGAACGCACCGCCGGGGTCACGGATTGCGGAAAGAAAACCATGCTTAGCCCTCGTTGTCTGTTTGGATAGGAATAACAAGCGGACACGCCACGGCCCGGCAGTTGGGCCCCGGCGCGAAACTAGAAGGCTAAAGCCGCAGTCAGGCCAGCGATTGATGTGAACCAAACGTGCGCAGGTCCGACCCGTAGGGCGGTCCCTTGAGCTCGACCGTATTGCGCTCGGGGTCGAGCAGGTAGATCGACGGGCCCTCGCCTTCCGCGCCGTAGCGCGACTCGACCGGGCCCGCGGGCACGCCGTGCGCGTCCAGGTGGCGCCGGATCGCGGCTTCGTCGAAAGGCTCGACCCGCAGGCACAGGTGGTCGAGGTTGCGTCCGCCGATGCCGGGCGCGGCCCCGCCTTCACGGCCCAGCCTGCTGTTCACCGGCACCAGGTCGATCAGGGCATTGCCGGCGCGCAGCTGGATCAGCCCGAGATCGTCGAGGCGGCGCTCGACATGGCAGCCCAGCACCTCGCCATAGAAGGCGATCATGGCGTCGAGGTCGGCGACGCGCAGGACGATGTGGTCGAGCCCGCGTACAGCGATCGGGCTGCTACCTGGCATGGCGCTCGACCCAGGCGGCGAAGCTGTCGATGAAGGTCTGGAAAAAGGCACGGCTGGCATCGTCGACCAGGCGCTCGCCCTCGTACTTGCCCGCCACCATGCCGACATAGGCTTCCGGCGCCGGCATGCAGGGCATGTCGAGGAAGGGCAGCATCTGGCGCAGGTGGTGGTTGGCGCCGAAGCCGCCCAGGGACCCGGGCGAGACGCTGACGATGGCGCAGGGCTTCCCGGTCCAGGCCGCCTTGCCGTAGGGACGCGAGCCGACGTCGACCGCGTTCTTCAGGGCGCCCGGCACCGAGCGGTTGTATTCCGGCGTACAGAACAGGATGCCGTCGGCCTGGCGGATGCGCTCGCGGAAGGCCGTGAAGGCGGCGGGCGGATGCTCGGTCTCGTCGTCCTGGTTGTACAGGGGCAGGTCGCGGATCTCGACGATCTCGAGCTTCAGGCTGGCAGGCGCCAGTTCGATCATCGATTGCGCCACCTTGCGGGTAAACGAGTCCTTGCGCAGGCTGCCGACGATGACGGCGATATTCCTTATGGCCATGGTGCTCCTTTCGGGTTCGGTCGCAAAACCCGATGGTAACCATTTTTACATGGGCGTGCTGTGCAGACGATCCGGCCCGGATCCCGGGCCTGCGCCGCTTCATGCGCCTTGCCTGGAGGCCGTGACAAACCACGCATTTCCGGGGCACTTGCCCACGCTATAGTGGCCGCATGCCTTCCGTGAAGGCACAATTCACTGCCAGGAAGAAGAGCAAGCTCAGCCATGACGCCACGAAACAAACTCCGCACCGCCAACGCCCTGATGCTGGTCGGCATCCTGCCGCTGCTGGTCGGCATTTACTGGATGGTCGCCAATTTTCCCGAGCTTTCCTCCGACGGCTCCCAACGACGAAGCCAGATCGCCGATGCCCTGCTCCTGTTCGGCAAAGTGATTTTTGCCTACGTCTTCGCCGTGCTGGTCAGTGGCGGCGGGCTGGTATGGTCGGCCCTGGTCGCGGGGCGCGAGAACGGAACGCAGGTGTTCGCCGCCCGGACCATCCGGATCCTCGTCTGTGTGGTGCTGCTCGTGCCCGCGGTATTGCTGAGCCTCTGATCGGCTCATGAAGCTTCAGAGCCGCAGGCGCTTGCGCTCGCCGAGAAAGCGCGTCAGTGCGGCTTTGCTCATGACGACCACCGGATCGCCATGCCAGGCATACAGGAAAGGCGCGCCGCCCAGCCGGTCGGTCAGCTTGGCCGAGATCAGGAAGCGGGTGCCGACCGGATAACGCTCGGGATCGCTGAGCGCGCGCGAACACTGCACCCGCAGGGAAGTCGCATAGGCCTGGCCCGAGACCGGACGGATGCCTGCCCGCCCGGTCCTCGGATCGACAAAGGATTCGACCGCCACCTCGCGATAGGCCCAGGCTTCGCGCGCCATCGGTTCAGCCCTTCGCTGCCGCCAGCGCGGCCGGACGCGCGATCTTCGCTTCGCGGATCGGCAGGTTGACCAGCGCGGCCGCCAGGGCCAGCAGGATGTCCGCGTACCACATCCACGAATAGTCGCCGAAGCGCACGAAGGACAGGCCGCCCAGCCAGGCGCCGAAGAAACCGCCGATCTGGTGTGACAGCAGAGTGAAGCCGAACAGCGTGGCCAGGTAGCGCATGCCGAACAGCTTGCCGACCAGGCCGGCGGTCGGCGGCACCGTGGCCAGCCAGGTGAAGCCGAGCGCGCCGGCGAACAGGTAGAAGGTCAGCGCAGTCTTCGGCGCCAGCAGGTAGACCACGATCAGCACGGCGCGGCTGGCATAGATGATCGCCAGCAGCGACTTCATGCGGTAGCGGCTGGCCAGCGCGCCGGCGGCCAGGCTGCCGGCAATGTTGAACAGGCCGATCAGGGCCAGCGCGGTGGCCGAAACCCCGGCCGGCAGGCCGCACAGGGCGACTTCCTGCGGCAGGTGGGTGACCAGGAAGGCGATGTGGAAACCGCAGGTGAAGAAGCCCAGGTGCAGGCACAGGTAGCTGCGGTCGCGCATGGCCTGGCGCAGCTGTTCGGTGAGCGTGATGCCGGGCGGCACAGGCGCTGCGGCTGTTGCCGCGGCCGCCACGGGCGCGGGCTGGGCCGGCTTCTTGCGCATGCCGAGCGCCAGCGGAATCGTGAGCAGGGTCGTGGCCGCCATCGTCAGCATCGCCGCCACCCAGCCGGCGCCGGCGATGATCGCCTGCATCAAGGGGGCGAACACGAACTGGCCGAAGGAGCCGCCGGCATTGATGAAGCCGGAAGCGAAGGCGCGCCGCTCGGCGGGCAAACGCTGGGCGGTGGCGCCGATCAGGATCGAGAAGCTGCCCGCTCCCGCGCCGGCGGCGGACAGCAGGCCCATGGTCAGGATCAGGCCCCATTCGGTATCGACGAAGGGGGTGGCGGCGGTGCCCGCGGCCAGCATGATGCCGCCGATGACGATGACCTTGGCCGGACCGTACTTGTCGGCGATGGCGCCGAAGACCGGCTGCGATGCGCCCCACATGAGTTGGGCGACCGCCATCGCGAAGCTGATGCTGGCGATGCCGAGGCCGGTGGAGGTATTGATCGGCGACAGGAACAGGCCCGTGGTCAGGCGCGCGCCCATCGTGATCATCAGGATCGTGCTCGCGGCCAGGATCAGCATCCAGGCCGCGCGCGGCGACATCGTGTTGTGCTCGTTCGACTGCGTCATGTGCGGTTCCTCCCGGGATGGGCCGATTGCCCATTCGGGGGATTATAGTGCATATGCACGCACATGTCAGAGGATCAACTCAGCCCGCTTCCGCGGCACGGATCAGGATTGCCACCGACTCCGCGGCCATGCCCTCTTCGCGTCCGAGGAAGCCGAGTTTCTCGTTGGTCTTGGCCTTGATGTTGACCTGCTGCGGCGACACGCCCAGGTCTTCGGCGATGCGCGAGACCATCTGCGGGATGTGCGGCGCCATCTTGGGCTGCTGGGCGATGATGGTCGCGTCGATGTTGCCGATGGTGTAGCCGGTGGCGACCACGCGGTGCGCCACTTCGCGCAACAGGGTGCGCGAGTCGGCGCCCGCGAACATCGGGTCGGTGTCCGGGAAATGCTTGCCGATGTCACCCAGGGCGGCGGCGCCCAGCAGCGAATCGATGATCGCGTGCAGCAGGACGTCGGCGTCGGAGTGGCCGAGCAGGCCGAGGCGGTGCGGGATGGTCACGCCGCCGACGATGAGCTTGCGCCCTTCGACCAGTGCGTGGCAGTCATAGCCGGTCCCGATGCGGAACGGCGGAGTGGGATTCCAGGATGCTTGTGCCATAGTTATTCAGATGTCGGTTTCGGTTCGGTTCGGAAAGCTGCCAGGTAGATCTCGGCGATGCGGATGTCGGCCGGCAGCGTGACTTTGAGGTTGCGGGGATGCCCTTCCACCAACTTGGGGGCCAGTCCCAAGGCTTCAACCGCGCTGGCGTCATCGGTAATCGCGGCAGGATCGGTCGCGGCGTCGAGCGCGCGGCACAGCAGCTGGTAAGGGAACATCTGCGGGGTCTGGGCCAGCCACAGGCCATCCCTCGACACGGTCGCCACCTCACCCGCCACGCTGCGCTTGACGGTGTCGACTACCGGCAGCGCCAGCAGCCCGCCGGCCGGGTGCTCACCCGTTTCGACGATCAGGCGCTCGATCAGTTCCGCATCCAGTCCCGGACGGGCCGCATCGTGCACGAGGATCCAGTCCCCGGCCGCCACGCTGCCGTGCAGGGTGCGCAGGCCGTTGCGAATCGACTCCATGCGGGTGGCGCCGCCGCAGCGCAGCACCGTCACGCCCTCCGGCGGCACGAGCGCGTCGATGTAGGGGTCATCAGGACTGACCACCACATAGGTGTGGGCGATCAGGGGACTCGAGCGGAAGGCATCGATGGTATGGCGCAGCATCGGCTTGCCGGCGATGTGCAGGTATTGCTTGGGGCTGCCGGCGGCCATGCGGGCGCCGACCCCGGCTGCCGGTAGCAACGCGTAGTAGGACGATACTGCTGGCTTGGTCATTATTGCTTGCGTTTTTGTACAGGTCGAAGCAAGGACTGTACCTCACCTCCGCAAACCTTGCCGAGGCGGGCATATTCCTGCGGCGAATCGATGGCAGCCTGCAAGCCCTCGACCTTCGCCATTTCGCTTTTAATATAGGGCATCCAGCCGCGGTCGATTTCGCGCTGGAGCAGGCCTTGTGCCTGGCCGGCGCGCGCATACAGCGGTTTGTCCTCGAAACGCCGGGCGAGCGCGAGGCGTACCCGGGCCTCGGCCCTGGGCAGGTAGTCGAGGTAGGCGTTCAGGTGGCGCATCTCGTGGGCCAGCACTTCTTCGTAGGTACAGGAGCCGGGCCGGAATTCGCGGCTGACATAGACCACGATCGGCGGATAGTAGAGCTTGATCTCGATGTGGGGCGCGATGCACTCGTAGCCGCTGGCCGGGTCGCTCAGGAGGCGCCCGCCGACGTTGATGCTGACGACCGACTCGGTGCGCGTCAGGCCCAGGACGACCTGACCCGGGCGTGCCCTGCCCTTCATGAGGGTCAGGCCGCGATAGCCCACGGTGTTATCGATGCGAAAGCCGTTCTGGGTGCCGGTCAGCACCGACAGGGTCTCGCCGATGCTGTCCTCGCAGCGCGCCTGGAAGTCGGTACGCGGCGCCGCCGCGGCAGCCAGCGCCCAGACCCACAGAACGAGCGCCAGCCAGGGCTTCATGCCTCAGGAAGGATCCCAGGCGCCCGACAGGATCTTCTCGAGCCAGAAGCTGCCGATGATGGTTTTCACGTCGGTGATCTCGCCGCGCTTCACCATCCCGAGCAGCTCGGGCAGCGTGACGCTGAAGGTCTCGAGAAACTCGCCCTCGTCGAGCTTCTGCTCGCCGGCAGTCATGTCTTCGGCCAGGAACAGTTCAAGATGCTCGTCGGAATACGCGATGGCATTGTGGATGGTGCAGACGAAACGCCACTTCGCGGCCGTATAGCCGGTTTCTTCTTCGAGCTCGCGCTTGGCGCAGTCCAGGTGGTCTTCGCCCGGATCGATCTTCCCGGCCGGGAACTCGATGAAGACTTGCGAATTGGGATAGCGGAACTGGCGTTCCAGCAAAATGCGGCCGTCGGGCAGCAGCGGCAGGATCACGACGGCGCCGGGGTGGCGGATGAATTCGCGGTGGGTGACCGAACCGTCCGGCAGCTTGATCCGGTCGCGTTCTACTTTGAGGAAGGGGCCGTCATACACGACGCCCCCATCGATGCGGGTTTCACGCAAATCCGACATGCAGTCTCCAGTGTGGTCTGCCAGGAATGGCAGGGACGAAGGAAATCAGGCGCGGCGTTTGCGCAGGTAACGCAGGACGAAACCGGGGAACGCCAGCACCAGGAACAGGCAGCCGGTGATCGCATAGAACTCCCAGTTCTGCGCGAAGGCGGCGCCGATCCGGGATTCCAGCATGCGAGCCAGGAAGCCGACGACGAAGTATAAAACAATTAATTCGAGCAGGCGCAGCGGGAGGGACTTCGTGCGCTTGGAGGAGGTGCCGTCACCGGCCGTGCTGGTCTTCAGTGGAACAAGACCGAACACGCGCTCGGTGAGGAAAGGCAGGTTGGCGGCCGCGATGGAGATCGCGACCACCAGCCAGACAGCCAGGGAAGAATCCACTGAGCGCTTACTTGGCGAGGGTTGCCTGCATGGCGCTGTAGCACACCGCCAGCAGCCAGCCCGGGACGATACCCAGCACGACCACGGCCACGCCGTTGAGCGACATCACGACGCGCATGTCGGTCGGGGTGTGGATGGCGGCGGTATCGGCAGCCTCGTCGAACCAGATGGTCTTGACGATGCGCAGGTAGTAGAAGGCGCCGACCAGCGAGAACAGCACGGCCACGACCGACAGCCACACCATGCCCGCGTTCACGACCGCCTGCAGCACGGCCCACTTGGCCATGAAGCCGACCATCGGCGGCACGCCTGCCAGCGAGAACATCAGCACGGTCATGACGATCGCGAACCACGGCGAACGCTTGCCCAGGCCCTTGAAGTCGGCGATGGTTTCCGCCTCATGGCCGGCGCGCGCCAGCATCATGATCAGGCCGAAGCTGCCGACCGTGGTCAGGACGTAGGTGATGGTGTAGTACATCGCGGCGCTGTACGAAGCGGCGGCATCGCTGCTGTCGCCGTTGACCACGCCAGTCATCATGCCGAGCACCACGAAGCCCATCTGGGCGATGGTCGAGTAGGCCAGCATGCGCTTGATGTTGGTCTGGGCGATCGCGGTGATGTTACCCACGGCCAGCGACAGCACGGCCAGCACCAGCAGCATCTGCTGCCAGTCGAAGGCCATGGAGCCCAGGCCTTCCGGCAGCAGGCGGATCACCATGGCGAAGGTCGCCAGCTTCGGTGCGCCGCCCAGCAGCAGGGTGACGGCGGTCGGGGCGCCCTGCACCACGTCCGGGACCCACATGTGGAAGGGAACCACGCCCAACTTGAAGGCCAGGCCGGCGACCACGAACACCAGGCCGAACACCAGGATGTTGCGGTTGGCATCGGCGGTAGCGCTGACCTGGCTGATGACGGTCAGGTCGAGCGAACCGGTGGCGCCATAGATCATCGACATGCCGTACAGCAGGAAGCCCGAGGCCAGTGCGCCCAGGATGAAGTACTTCATCGCGGCTTCGGTCGACACCGCATGGTCGCGGCGCAGGGCCACCAGGGCGTACAGCGACAGCGACATCAGTTCCAGGCCCAGGTAGAGCGACAGCATGCTGTTACCCGAGATCATGATCATCTGGCCCAGCATCGAGAACAGCGCGAGCACGTAGAACTCGCCGCCCAGGTTACCGGACATCATGGCGCGGTCGTTTGCGTACTGGCGCGAATACACCAGGGTCATGGCAGTGGCCACGTAGGTGACCAGCTTGAGCAGGTTGGACATCGGGTCCGCCACGTACATGCCATTGAAGGTGTACACGGTGGCGCCGGCGTTCATGTCGGCGAAGGTGAGCACGCCGCAACCGGCGATGGCCAGCAGGCTCAGCACGTAGGTCAGGTTGCGCCTGCCCTCCTTCAGGAACATGTCGATCAGCAGGATCGCGGAAGCCGCGATCAGCAGGAAGATTTCGGCATAGACCGGCGCCAGGTTGGTGTCGGTCGCTGCTAACAAAGTGGAGTTCATTTCGTTCATGGCAGTTTATTGAGGCAATTTGCCGGCTGCGACGTGCTGCAGCAGGTCGGTGACCGACACCTGCAGCGTCTCGGCGATCGGCGCCGGGTACAGGCCCATCCACAGGGTGGCGATGGCCAGCACGCCCAGGATGGCGAATTCACGGCCGTTCAGGTCGGTCAGCTCGGCGACGTTCTGGTTGCCGATCGGGCCGAACACGACGCGCTTGACCATCCACAGCGAGTAGGCGGCGCCCAGGATCAGGGCGGTGCCCGACGCCAGGCCGGTCCAGAAGTTGAATTCGACGGCGCCCAGGATGACCATGAATTCACCGATGAAGCCCGAGGTGGCCGGCAGGCCGGCATTGGCCATCGAGAACAGCACCACGAAGGCGGCGAACTTCGGCATGGTGTTGACCACGCCGCCGTAGTCGGCGATTTCACGTGAGTGGACACGGTCGTACAGCACGCCGATGCACAGGAACATCGCGCCCGACACGAAGCCGTGCGAGATCGACTGCATCAGGCCGCCCTGCACGCCCAGGTCATTGAACATGAAGAAGCCCAGGGTGACGAAGCCCATGTGGGCGATCGACGAGTAAGCGACGAGTTTCTTCATGTCCTTCTGGACCAGGGCCACCAGGCCGATGTAGATCACGGCGACCAGCGACAGGCCGATGACGACCGGGGCCAGGTACTGCGAGGCGTCCGGGGTGATCGGCAGAGAGAACCGCAGGAAACCGTAGGCGCCCAGCTTCAGCATGATCGCGGCCAGCACCACGGAACCGCCGGTCGGCGCTTCCACGTGGGCATCCGGCAGCCAGGTGTGCACCGGCCACATCGGAACCTTCACGGCGAAGGCCATGAAGAAGGCGATGAAGATCAGGATCTGCTCGTTCATCGTCAAGGGCAGCTTGTGCCATTCGAGGATGTCGAAGGAACCCGAGGCGTTGTACAGGTAGATGATCGCGATCAGGGTCAGCAGCGAGCCGAAGAACGTGTACAGGAAGAACTTGAATGCCGCATACACGCGATTCGGGCCGCCGAACACGCCGATGATGATGTACATCGGGATCAGGGTGGCTTCGAAGAAGAAGTAGAACAGCAGGCCGTCCAGCGAGGCGAACACGCCGATCATCAGGCCCGACAGGATCAGGAAGGAACCCATGTACTGCGCCACGCGCTCTTCGATCACCTGCCATGCCGCCAGCACCACGATGATGGTGATGAAGGCGGTCAGCGGCACGAACCACAGCGACAGGCCGTCGACGCCCAGCTTGTAGAACACGTTGAAGCGGTCGATCCAGGCAGCCGCTTCATAGAACTGCATGCCGTGGGCGGCATTGTCGAAGTTCATGATCAGCGGCAGGGTCGGCAGGAAGCTGACGACGGCGCCGACCAGGGACAACAGGCGCACGAAACCGGCATTCTTGTCGCGGCCGACGGCCAGCACGATCAGGCCGAACAGGATCGGGAGCCAGATCGACAGGCTCAGGTAAGGAGGAAATGTAGAAATTGACTGCATCATTTTTCGCTTTTCTTATCGATCCCGATTAAGCCTGCCAGAACGGGAAGAACCACAGCAGGGTTGCCAGCACGCCGACGATCATCACGAACGCATAGTGATAGATGTAGCCCGTCTGGAAGGTACGGGTCACCGTCGAGAACCAGCCCACCAGCTTGGCCGAACCGTTGACCAGCAGGCCGTCGATCAGGCCGCGGTCGCCCACTTTCCACAGGCCGCCACCGACGGCGCGTGCGCCGCCGGCGAAGACCGCCTGGTTGAACTTGTCCATGTAGTACTTGTTGTCCAGCAGGGTGTGCAGGAACTTGAACTTGGCATAGAACCAGGCCGGAACGCGCGGGTTGACCATGTAGCAGTAGTAGGCGGTCACGACACCAGCCAGCGCCAGCCAGAACGGTGCGGTCTGCAGGCCGTGGATCGCCATCGCGGCGGCGCCGTGGAACTCTTCGCTCAGGGTGGCCATCGCCGGGTGGTTCGGATTCACCGTGATCACGCCCTTGAAGAAGTCGCCATGCAGCATCGGGCCGATCGCCAGGTAGCCGATGATGACCGACGGGATCGCCAGCAGGACCAGCGGCAGGGTCACGACCCAAGGCGACTCGTGCGGCTTGTCGCCCGGCTGCAGGCCGTGGTGGTGATGGTCGTCGTGGCCGTGTTCGTCTTCTTCGTGGTGCGCATCCGAATCGTGGCCTTCGCTGTGCTTGACCGGTTGGTTCCAGCGCGATTCGCCATGGAACACCATGAAGTACATGCGGAAGGAGTAGAAGGCGGTCACGAAGACGCCTGCCAGCACCGCGAAGTTGGCGAAGCCGGCGCCCGGGATATTGGTCGCGTGCACTGCCTCGATGATCGAATCCTTCGAGTAGAAGCCCGAGAAGAACGGGGTACCGATCAGGGCCAGCGAGCCCAGCAGCGAGGTGATCCAGGTGATCGGCATGTACTTGCGCAGGCCGCCCATGTTGCGCATGTCCTGGTCGTGGTGCATGCCGATGATGACCGAACCCGCGCCGAGGAACAGCAGCGCCTTGAAGAAGGCGTGGGTCATCAGGTGGAACACGGCCACCGAGTAGGCCGAGGCGCCCAGCGCGACGGTCATGTAGCCCAGCTGCGACAGGGTCGAGTAAGCGACGACGCGCTTGATGTCGTTCTGGATGATGCCCAGGAAGCCCATGAACAGCGCGGTGATCGAACCGATCACGATGACGAAGCTCAGCGCGCCGTCCGACAGTTCGAACAGCGGCGACATGCGCGCCACCATGAAGATGCCGGCGGTAACCATGGTCGCGGCGTGGATCAGTGCCGAGATCGGGGTCGGGCCTTCCATCGAGTCCGGCAGCCAGACGTGCAGCGGGAACTGCGCCGATTTACCCATCGCGCCGATGAACAGGCAGATGCAGGCGGCGGTCAGCAGCGGCCAGCCGATGCCCGGCACGGTCATGCCGACCAGCTTGTCGGCCTGGGCAAAGGTTTCGCCGTAGTGCATGGTGCCCGAGGCGGCCAGCAGCAGGCCGATGCCCAGGATGAAGCCGAAGTCGCCCACGCGGTTGACCAGGAAGGCCTTCATGTTGGCGAAGATCGCGGTCGGACGGGTGTACCAGAAACCGATCAGCAGATACGAGACCAGGCCCACCGCTTCCCAGCCGAAGAACAGCTGCAGGAAGTTGTTGGACATGACCAGCATCAGCATCGCGAAGGTGAACAGCGAGATGTACGAGAAGAAGCGGTTGTAGCCTTCGTCCTCGGCCATGTAGCCGATCGTGTAGATGTGCACCATCAGCGAGACCGAGGTGACCACGCACATCATCATCGCCGACAGGGTGTCGATCTGGAAGCCGACGGCCAGCTTGAGCGTGCCGACGTTCATCCAGGTGTAGATGTCTTCATTGAAGGTGGCGCCGTCGAGCACCGCCATCAGGGTCTGGACCGAAATGATCAGCGCGATCAGCACGCCCAGGATGGTCGCCGTATGCGATACCTTGCGACCGACCACATTACCGAAGAACTTGGTGCCGAGCAGGCCGGCAATCGCCGAGCCTGCGAGCGGCGCCAGCGGCACCGCCAGTAACATTGAGGAAGAGAGTTGCCCCGCCATGTTGAACCTTAATCGTTATTGTTAATCAACCGAGACCGTCAGCCCTTGAGGCTGTCGAGGTCTTCCACATTGATCGTGTCCAGGTTACGGAACAGGACCACCAGGATCGCAAGGCCGATCGCCGATTCGGCGGCCGCGACGGTCAGAATGAAGAACACGAAGATCTGCCCCGCCGCGTCTCCCAGGTAGTGCGAGAACGCGACGAAGTTCAGGTTCACCGCCAGCAGCATCAGTTCGACGGCCATCAGCAGGATGATGATGTTCTTCCGGTTCAGGAAGATACCGATCACCGAGATCGCGAACAGGATCGCGCCCAGGATCAGGTAGTGTGCGAGCGACAAAGTCATGGTGCCTCCTTCGGTGCGGCGGCTGCGGCTGCGGCGGCTGCTTTTTCAACATTCGCTGCATCGATCGCGCGCTGGTTGACCGCATCCATCTTGACGATGCGCAGGCGGTCGTTACGCTTGACGCGGACCGCGAGGGCCGGGTCGATTGCTTTGGTGTCCTTGCGCTTGCGCAGGGTCAGGGCGACGGCGGCAATGATCGCCACCAGCAGGATCACGGCCGCGATCTCGAAGCCGTAGATGTACTTGGTGTAGATCAAGAGGCCCAGTTCCTTGGTGCCGCCGATGTTCAGCGCGGCAGCCTCGGCCGACAGGTCGGTTGCGTTGAACGCGCGGTACAGCACGGCGGCCATCTCGAGCACGATCAGGGCGCCGATGCCCGATGCCACCGGCAGGTAGCCCCAGAAGCCTTCGCGCATGCGGTCGATATTAATGTCGAGCATCATGACGACGAAGAGGAACAGCACCATCACGGCGCCGACGTAGACCAGTACCAGCACGATGGCCAGGAACTCGGCCTTCAGCAGCAGCCAGATACCGGCTGCGTTGAAGAAGGCCAGCACCAGGAACAGCGCGGCGTGGACCGGGTTCTTGGTGGTGATGACGCGCAGCGAGGCCAGCACCATGATGGCCGCGAACGCGTAGAACAGGAAAGTGGTGAATTCCATGAATTGACAGCCTCTTCTTATCGGTACTTCGCGTCCGCTTCGCGGGCGGCGGCGATGTCATTTTCGTAGCGGTCACCGACAGCCAGCAGCATCTCTTTGGTGTAGTAGAGGTCGCCGCGCTTTTCGCCGTGGTATTCCAGCACATGGGTTTCGACGATCGAGTCGACCGGGCAGGACTCTTCGCAGAAGCCGCAGAAGATGCACTTGGTCAGGTCGATGTCGTAGCGCGTGGTGCGGCGGGTGCCGTCCTCGCGCTGCGCCGATTCGATCGTGATCGCCATGGCCGGGCAGACTGCCTCGCACAGCTTGCAGGCGATGCAGCGCTCTTCCCCGTTGGGGTAGCGACGCAGCGCGTGCAGGCCGCGGAAGCGGTTCGACATCGGCGTCTTCTCTTCCGGGTACTGGACCGTGATCTTGCGCGACAGCGCGTACTTGCCGGTCAGGGCCAGGCCCTTGAAGAGTTCGGACAGCATCAGGCTGCCGACAATTTCTTTAATCCGATTCATTTTGTGTTTGCTTCCTTACTTCACAGCAGTCCAGATGTTCCACGGCGTCTGCATCCAGGCGGCGACAAACACCAGCCAGATCAGGGTCAGCGGGATGAAGACTTTCCAGCCCAGGCGCATGATCTGGTCATAGCGGTAACGCGGGAAGGTGCCGCGGACCCAGATCATCAGGGAGACCAGGATGAACATCTTCAGGAACAGCCAGAAGAAGCCACCGATCGCGCCGAATTCCAGGAAGGCGAACGGAGCCGACCAGCCGCCCAGGAACATGATCGCCGCGAGGGTCGAAATCAGGATCATGTTGGCGTATTCGGCCAGCATGAACATCGCGTAGGACATGCCCGAGTACTCGACCATGTGGCCGGCGACGATCTCCGACTCCCCTTCCACCACGTCGAACGGGTGGCGGTTGCACTCTGCCAGGCCGGACACGAAGTAGATGACGAACAGCGGCAGCAGCGGCAGCCAGTTCCACGACAGGAAAGTCAGGCCCATGTCGGCCATGGTGCCCATTTGCTGGCTCAGGACGATGTCCGACATGTTCAGGCTGCCGGTCACCATCAGGACCACGACCAGCACGAAGCCGATCGGGATTTCATAGGAAATCATCTGGGCCGAGGCGCGCATCGCACCCATGAACGAGTACTTCGAGTTCGAAGCCCAGCCGGCGATGATGATGCCGTAGACTTCCATCGAGGTGATCGCCATCAGGAACAGCAGGCCGGCGTTGACGTTGGCCAGTGCCGCCTGCGGACCGAAGGGAACCACCGCCCATGCGGCCAGGGCCGGCATGATGGTCATGATCGGACCGATCACGAACAGGCTGCGGTTGGCCTTGGTCGGGATGACGATTTCCTTGAGCAGCAGCTTGAGCGCGTCGGCGATCGGCTGCAGCAGGCCGCCCGGACCCACGCGGTTCGGGCCCACGCGGATCTGGATCCAGCCGATCAGCTTGCGCTCCCACAGGGTCAGGTAGGCGACCAGACCCATCAGCGGCAGCAGCACCACGAGGATCTTCATGACGGTCCAGGCCAGCGGCCAGACCGGGCCAAGCAGGTCAGCCCCGCCGGCGTTCAGTGTATCGATGAAACCGGGCGTTGCCATTATTTGCCCTCTCCTGCTTTTTCAACATTGATTGAACCGAACATTGCGCCCAGGGTGGCGACGGCCGGGTGGCCGGCGGCCACGCGCACCGCGTTCGACGGCAGGCGTGCATCCACGTTGGCGACCAGCACGGCGCTGCCCGAACCCTGCGACACGCGCACCAGGTCGCCGGCCTTGACGCCGATCTGTTCGGCGACGGCCTTCGACAGGGTCACCAGCGGCGCATTCGCGTCGGCGGTGCGCTGCAGCGGTTCCGAACGGCGCGACAGCGCGTCGGTGAAGTAGATCGGCACGTCGGCGACGCGCTCGAGCTGGCCGGCCGGGGCGAACTGGCCCGCGGTCGGCGCCAGGCGCGCGACGTTGTTCAGCTTGGCCGACAGGTCGGTATTGCCCTTGCCGATGGCTTCGTCGCGGATCGATTCCGAGGTTTCGTAATCGAAGCCCGACAGACCCAGCAGGTTGCCCAGCACGCGCAGCACTTTCCAGGCCGGACGGGTTTCGCCGAGCGGCTTGACGGTGCCGTTGAAGCTCTGAGCACGGCCTTCGCAGTTGACGAAGGTGCCGGCGGTCTCGCTGAACGGCGCGATCGGCAGCAGCACGTCGGCGAAGTCCATGCCGTGCTTGAAGGCCGACATGGCAACGACCATTTCGGCGCCGTCGAGGGCGGCCCTAGCCTGCTGCGGGTTGGCCGCATCCAGTTCCGGTTCCGCGTTCAGCAGCACGTAGGCTTTCTTCGGTGCGGAGAACACCGCTTCGCCCTTGCCCGTCGCGCCGACGATATAGCCGCCGACCGTGTTGGCGGCGTCGACCAGGTAGCCGAAGGAGCAGCCGGTCTGCTCGGCGATCCACTGCGCGGCGGCGTGGATCTTCGATGCTTGCGGGTGGTACGAGGCAGCGTTACCCAGCAGGACGGCGCCCGGGGTGTCGACGCCGACCAGGGTCGCGGCGATGCCTTTGGCGGCCTCGCCTGCCTGGACGTTCTCGAAGCCCGACGGTGCGGCGACGCCCTTGGCGCCGGCCACGGCCGACACGACTTCCGACAGCGCGGCCAGCCAGTCGGTCGGTGCGGCGATCAGCTTGTTCGCGATCGGCATCAGGAGGTCGTCGTCGCTGGAGCCCAGCAGCGACAGCTTGGCGCCGCCCTTGGTGGCGACGCGCAGGCGGGTCGCCACCAGCGGGTGGTCCTTGCGCAGCGAGGAACCGATGACGAAGGCGCGCTTCAGTTGCGAGAAGTTCGCGATCGGCATGCCCAGCCACGGGGTGACCTGGCCGTCCAGCGCGAAGTCGGTCTGACGCAGGCGGAACTCGATGTTGTCCGAGCCAATGCCACGGGTCATCTTGTTCAGCAGGTAGAGCTCTTCCAGCGTCGAGTGCGGGGTGGCGACAGCAGCGATGCTGTCGGCGCCGTGCTCGTGGCGGATGTTACGCAGGCCATGGGCCACGTATTCCAGCGCGGTCTGCCAGTCGGTTTCCTGCCACACGCCGCCCTGCTTGATCATCGGGTTGACCAGGCGGTCGGCATTGTCCAGGGCTTCGTAGGAGAAGCGGTCCTTGTCCGACAGCCAGCATTCGTTGATGGCTTCGTTTTCCAGCGGCAGCACGCGCATGACCTTGCCGCCCTTGACCTGGACGATCAGGTTCGAGCCGAGCGAATCGTGCGGGGCGATCGACTTGCGTCGCGACAGTTCCCATGGACGTGCCGAGTAGCGGAAAGGCTTGCTGGTCAGCGCGCCGACCGGGCACAGGTCGATCATGTTGCCCGAGACTTCCGAATCCACGGTCTTGCCCACGAAGGTGGTGATTTCCGAGTGTTCGCCGCGGCCGACCATGCCGAATTCCATCACGCCGGCCACTTCCTGGCCGAAACGCACGCAACGGGTGCACTGGATGCAGCGCGACATCTCTTCCATCGAGATCAGCGGGCCGGCCTCTTTCGGGGCCACCACGCGCTTCTCTTCGTCGTAGCGCGAGTTGCTCTTGCCGTAGCCGACGGCCAGATCCTGCAGCTGGCATTCGCCGCCCTGGTCGCAGATCGGGCAATCCAGCGGGTGGTTAATCAGCAGGAACTCCATCACCGACTTCTGTGCCTGCACCGCCTTGTCGCTGTGGGTGCGCACGATCATGCCCGGCGACACCGGGGTGGCGCAGGCCGGCAGCGGCTTCGGCGCCTTCTCGACTTCGACCAGGCACATGCGGCAGTTCGCTGCGATCGACAATTTCTTGTGATAGCAGAAGTGCGGGATGTAAGTCCCGAGTTTGTTTGCGGCGTCCATCACCATGGAACCTGGTGCGACTTCGACTTTTTTGCCGTCTAATTCAATTTCAACCATTTGATCGTTACCTGACCTGGTTTAAAGGTATGCGGGCACGAGGCAGTGCTTGTGCTCGATGTGATATTCGAATTCCTCGCGGAAGTTCTTGATCATCGCTTCCACCGGCATCGCCGCTGCGTCACCCAGGGCGCAGATGGTGCGGCCCTTGATGTTGAAGGCGATGTTGTTCAGCAGGTCCATGTCTTCCGGACGGCCCTTGCCGTGTTCGATACGGTGGACCATGCGGTACATCCAGCCGGTGCCTTCACGGCACGGCGTGCACTGGCCGCAGGATTCTTCGTAGTAGAAGTAGGACAGGCGCAGCAGCGACTTGACCATGCAGCGGGTCTCGTCCATGACGATCACGGCGCCCGAACCCAGCATCGAACCGGCCTTGGCGATCGAATCGTAGTCGAGGTCGGTATCCATCATGACCTCGCCGCGGATCACCGGCGCCGACGAACCGCCCGGGATAACGGCCTTGATCTTCTTGCCGCCGCGCATACCGCCGGCCAGCTCCATCAGCTTGGCGAACGGGGTGCCCAGTGGGACTTCGTAGTTGCCCGGACGCTCGACGTCACCCGAGATCGAGAAGATCTTGGTGCCGCCGTTGTTCGGCTTGCCGAGGCCCATGTAGTTCTCAGGGCCGATGTTCAGCAGGAACGGGACAGCCGCGAAGGTCTCGGTGTTGTTGATCGTGGTCGGCTTGCCGTACAGGCCGAACGAGGCCGGGAAAGGCGGCTTGAAGCGCGGCTGACCCTTTTTACCCTCGAGCGATTCCAGCAGTGCGGTCTCTTCGCCGCAGATGTAGGCGCCGTAGCCGTGGTGGGCGTGCAGCTGGAAGCTGAACTCCGAACCCATGATCTTGTCGCCCAGGAAGCCGGCGGCACGCGCCTCTTCCAGCGCTTCTTCGAAGCGCAGGTATTCCTGGAAGATCTCGCCGTGGATGTAGTTGTAGCCCACGGTGATGCCCATCGCGTAGGCGCCGATGGCCATGCCTTCGATCAGCGCGTGCGGATTGTAGCGGATGATGTCGCGGTCCTTGAAGGTACCCGGCTCGCCTTCGTCGGTGTTGCAGACGAGGTATTTCTGGCCCGGGTACTGGCGCGGCATGAAGCTCCACTTCAGGCCGGTCGGGAAACCGGCGCCGCCGCGGCCGCGCAGGCCCGAGGCCTTCAGGTCGGCGATGATCTGTTCCGGCGAGATCTTCTCTTCGATGATGCGGCGCAGCGCCGAATAGCCGCCACGCTTGACGTAGTCGGCCAGGCGCCAGTTGTCGCCGTTCAGGTCCTTGAGGATCAGCGGATTGATGTGACGGTCGTGCAGGCTGGTCATTTCTTCAGTTCCTCTACCAGGGCGTCGATTTTTTGATCGTTCATGAACGAGCACATGCGGTGGTTGTTCACCAGCATCACCGGTGCGTCGCCGCAGGCGCCCATGCACTCGCCTTCCATCAACGTGAACTGGCCGTCGGCGGTGGTGTCGCGGTAGTCGATGCCCAGCTTGTCCTTCAGGTACTGGCCGGCGCGCTCGCCGCCCGACAGGGCGCAAGGCAGGTTGGTGCAGACCGTGATCTTGGCCTTGCCGACCGGCTTCAGGTTGTACATGTTGTAGAAGGTCGCGACTTCCTGCACGGCGATGGCCGGCATGCGGATGTAGTCGGCGATTTCCTGCATGGTTTCCGGCGACAGCCAGCCCAGTTCGACCTGGGCGTGGGCCAGCGAAGCCATCACGGCCGACTGGCGTTGATCGGCTGGGTACTTGGCCAGCTCGCGATCGATTTTTTTATAGCAATCCTGCGATAACATAATCTTTTCCTGCCTCTTAGCGGTCGATACTGCCGAACACGATATCCTGCGTGCCGATGATTGCGACTGCGTCGGCGATCATGTGGCCGCGCGACATTTCGTCGAGGCTCTGCAGGTGGACATAGTCCGGGGTGCGGATCTTCAGGCGGTAGGGCTTGTTGGCGCCGTCCGACACGATGTAGATGCCGAACTCGCCCTTCGGGTGCTCGACCGCTGCATAGGCCTCGCCTTCCGGCACGTGGAAGCCTTCGGTGAACAGCTTGAAGTGGTGAATCAGCGATTCCATGTTGGACTTCATGTCCATGCGGTTCGGCGGCACGATCTTGTGGTTGTCGATCATGACCGGACCCTGGTTCACGCGCAGCCAGGCGATGCACTGCTTGATGATGCGGTTCGACTGGCGCATTTCTTCGATACGCACCAGGTAGCGGTCGTAGGAGTCGCCATTGGTGCCGACCGGGATGTCGAAGTCGAGGTTCGCATACGCCGCGTAGGGCTGCATCTTGCGCAGGTCCCATTCGATGCCCGAGCCGCGCAGCATGGCGCCGGTGAAGCCCATGGCTTTCGCGTCTTCCGGCGAGACCACGCCGATGCCGACCGTACGCTGCTTCCAGATACGGTTATCGGTCAGCAGGGTTTCGTACTCGTCGACATAGCCGTCGAAGCGCTTGGTAAACGCATCCAGGAAGTCCAGCACCGAACCCTGGCGGTCGCGGTTCAGTTCGTCAATGGCCTTCTTCGAGCGGATCGGCGATTCCTTGTGCTGCGGCATGCGGTCCGGCAGGTCGCGGTAGACGCCGCCCGGGCGGTAGTAGGCCGCGTGCATGCGTGCGCCCGACACCGCCTCGTACACGTCGAACAGGTCTTCGCGGTCACGGAAGGCGTACAGGAAGGGGCCCATCGCACCGATGTCGAGCGCGTGCGCGCCCAGCCACATCAGGTGGTTCAGGATACGGGTGATCTCGTCGAACATGGTGCGGATGTACTGCGCACGGATCGGCGCTTCGACGCCCAGCAGCTTTTCGATCGCCAGCACGTAGCCGTGCTCATTGCACATCATCGACACGTAGTCGAGACGGTCCATGTACGGGACCGACTGCAGGTAGGTGCGGGTCTCGGCCAGCTTCTCGGTGCCGCGGTGCAGCAGGCCGATGTGCGGGTCGGCGCGCTGGATCACTTCGCCGTCCAGCTCCAGCACCAGACGCAGCACGCCGTGCGCTGCCGGGTGCTGCGGACCAAAGTTCAGGGTGTAATTCTTAAGCTCAGCCATTATTTCGATGTCCCGTAGGTTTCTTCACGGATCACGCGCGGGATGTTCTCGCGCGGCTCGATCGTCACCGGTTGGTAGATCACGCGTTTCTGTTCAGGGTCGTAGCGCATTTCGACATAGCCCGTGACCGGGAAGTCCTTGCGGAACGGGTGGCCGATGAAGCCGTAGTCGGTCAGGATGCGGCGCAGGTCGCCGTGGCCGTCGAACAGGATGCCGAACAGGTCGAAGGCTTCGCGCTCGAACCAGTTGGCGGCGCGCCAGATGCCGGTGATGGTCTCGACCATCGGCATCTCGTCGTCCGGGCAGAAGGTGCGCACGCGCACGCGCCAGTTGTTGGCGAGCGACAGCAGGTGCACGACCACCGCGAAGCGCGGGCCGTCCCAGGTGCCTTCGCCGTACTGCGAATAGTCGACGCCGCACAGGTCGATCATCTGTTCGAATGCCAGCGTCGGATCGTCGCGCAGGGTCTGCATCGCCTTGATGTAGTCGGCGGCCTTGACCACCACGGTCACTTCGCCCAGCGCCGAGCTGATGGTAGCGCCCTCGCCCAGTGCATTTTTCAGGGCGAGTTCAAGGGTTTCGAGTTTAGTCGTCATGGTGTTTCGCTGTTCTTAGCGCGCGATGGTGTTGGTGCGCTTGATCTTGTTCTGCAGCTGCATGATGCCGTACAGCAGTGCTTCCGCGGTCGGCGGGCAGCCCGGCACGTAGACGTCGACCGGGACGATGCGGTCGCAGCCGCGCACCACCGAGTACGAGTAGTGGTAGTAGCCGCCGCCGTTGGCGCAGGAACCCATCGAGATCACCCAGCGCGGCTCGGCCATCTGGTCGTACACCTTGCGCAGGGCGGGCGCCATCTTGTTGCACAGCGTGCCGGCGACGATCATCACGTCGGACTGGCGCGGCGATGGGCGGAACACAATGCCAAAACGGTCGAGATCGTAGCGGGCAGCGCCCACATGCATCATCTCGACCGCGCAGCATGCCAGGCCGAACGTCATCGGGAACATCGACCCGGTGCGCGCCCAGTTGATCAGCTTATCGGCTGTGGTGGTAATGAAACCTTCGTTTAATACGCCTTCAATTGCCATGGCTTATTCCCAATCAAGGGCACCTTTCTTCCAGATGTACCAGAACCCGACGATGAATTCGGCGATGAACACCATCATCGTGACGAAACCGGTCCAGCCCAGTTCGCGCATCGAGACGCCCCATGGGAAGAAGAATGCCGTTTCCAGATCAAACAAAATAAACAGGATCGCCACCAGGTAGTAGCGAACGTCGAACTTCATGCGCGCATCTTCGAAGGCTTCGAAGCCGCATTCATATGGGGACAGCTTGGCTGCGTCGGGACGGTGCGGACCAAGGATGCGGCCGAGCACCTGAGGAGCGACACCGACACCGATGCCAACCAGGATAAAGAGAAGAACGGGGAGATAATTTTCGAGGTTCACGGTGAAGCCTATTCTGAACGATCGGTTAATGAAACACTGCAGGGCTGCAGCGCCGACCCATCCGAACCTGGCTGAGGACCTTCCACCAGGACCGCACGAATCGTAAAAAAGCCAGCTCAGGCATGAGAGCGTTTGCTCATTGCGCCCTTGCTGGCTTCTTTGTATCTTGGTGCCGACGGCGAGACTCGAACTCGCACAGCTTGCGCCACTACCCCCTCAAGATAGCGTGTCTACCAATTTCACCACGTCGGCTGGAGACCAGTATTTTAACCTGCTTTAGCACTACTTTTCAATGCACAAATTGCGCTAACACAAGGAAATTACGCAATTACTCAACATTTCTTTTGAGCCTGGCCAATCTTTACAGCAGGCCTGGCCGCATCGAACGGGCTTGCGCCCTTTACTGCATGCAGCCCACCCGATGGCGAGCCGCATTCTACTCCACATCCGGAACGCGCGTGCAGCGCGCAAGCGGATTTACTTGGTCGGAGCCGGTGCAACCGGGGCCGGGGTAGCGGCGGCCGGCGCTGCCGGTGCTGCCGGTGCCGGAGCTGCCTCACCCGGGACCGCAGGCAGGGCGACGCCCGGGGTCTGCGGGATATCGTTGGCCGGAACCACGGTGGTCGGACCGGCGTTCGGACCGGCGCCCGGCACGTCGCTCGGGATGCCGGTGGCCGGCGCCTGCGAGGACGGCACGGTGACGCGGCCCATCACGCCGGCGTCTTCACCGCCGGTGCTGCGGCTGTTGCTCGACCAGGCCAGGGCCAGGGTCGAGGCAAAGAACACCGCGGCCGCGACGGCGGTCGACTTCGACAGGAAGTTCGACGAGCCCGAGGCGCCGAACAGGCTGCCCGACGCGCCCGAGCCGAAGGCCGCGCCCATGTCGGCGCCCTTGCCGTGCTGGACCAGCACCAGGCCGATGATGGCCAGGGCCGAAATAACCTGCACAACAATAATCAGATTGAACACGGTGTTCATTGCAATTCCATTTCCAAGTTAACGACGTTTGTTTAAATAGGTATTTCGTTTACTGCGCTGCGCGGATGATGGCGAGGAAATCCGCCGCCTTCAGTGCCGCACCGCCGATCAGGCCGCCGTCGATGTCCGGCTGCGCCATCAGGTCCGCCGCATTATCCGGCTTCATGCTGCCGCCGTACAGCACCAGCGTGTTTTGTGCGGCATCGGCGTTGCATGCGCGCAGTTTTTCGCGCAGGGCGGCGTGCACTTCCTGGGCCATGGCCGGGGTCGCGGTCTTGCCGGTGCCGATCGCCCATACCGGCTCATAGGCCAGCACGATCTTGTCCACGGCCTCGCGGCCGACGGCTTCCAGCACGGCGTCGAGCTGGGCGTCGACGACTTCCATGGTCTGCCCTGCTTCGCGCTGCTCGAGGGTTTCGCCGATGCAGACGATCGGGGTCAGGCCGGCGTCGAGCGCTGCCTTGGCCTTCTTCGCCACCAGTTCATTGCTTTCACCGTGGTAGGCGCGGCGCTCGGAGTGGCCGACGATCACGTAGCGGCAATCGAAATCCTGCAGCATCGACATGCACACTTCGCCGGTGTAGGCGCCGACCGGATGGCAGGACACATCCTGGGCACCCCAGGCCACCGGACTGCCTTGCAGCAGTTCCTGGCACTGGTACAGGTAAGGAGCGGGCACGCAGACCGCGACCTTGGCCCTGGCATTGTCCAGACCTTCCAGGATGCCGGTCAGGAGCGAGGCGTTGGCCGCGCGGCTGCCGTTCATCTTCCAGTTACCTACGACGAGTTTGGAACGCATAGATCCCCACGGTTAAATAACCCGCTATTCTAGCGGTCGAATATGTGGCGGTCAAACAATGCTGAGCTGCCACTTTCCTTTTGATTCAATCTGTTAGACCACTTCCAGCACGATTTTCCCGACGTGCGCGCTCGACTCCATCAGCGCATGCGCCTCGGCGGCCTGGGCCAGCGGGAAGCTGCGGTAGATGACCGGCTTGAGCTTGCCTTCCGCGAACAAGGGCCAGACGCGCTCACGCAGGCTGCGCGCGATCGCGGCCTTGAAGGCGACCGGACGCGGGCGCAGGGTCGAGCCGCTGATCGACAGGCGGCGGCGCAGCACCTGGCCCAGGTCGATCTCGGCCTTGGCGCCGCCGAGCAGCGCGATCAGGGCGATGCGGCCGTCGTCGGCCAGGCAATCGATCTCGCGCGGGATGTAGTCGCCGGCGACCATGTCGAGGATGACGTCGACGCCCTTCCCGCCCGTCAGTTCCTTGACCACGGCGGCGAAATCTTCGCTGCGGTAGTTGATGCCGCGTTCGGCACCGAGCTCCTCGCAGGCGCGGCACTTGTCGTCCGAGCCGGCGGTGGCGAACACGCGGTGGCCGAGCGCCGCGGCGAGCTGGATCGCGGTCACGCCGATGCCCGAGGTCCCGCCCTGGACCAGCAGCGATTCGCCGGGCGCCAGGCGGGCGCGGTCGAAGACATTTGACCAGACGGTAAAGTAAGTCTCGGGCAGCGAGGCGGCTTCCAACGGCGTCAAGCCTTGCGGGATCGGCAGGCACTGTTCGGCGGGCGCGCTGCAATATTCGGCATAGCCGCCGCCCTGCACCAGCGCGCAGACCATGTCGCCCTTGGCAAAACCGGCCGCTGCGTAATCACCGTCGACGATCTCGCCGGCCACTTCCAGGCCCGGCAAGTCCGAGGCGCCGGGCGGCACCGGATATTTGCCGAGGCGCTGCAGCACGTCGGGGCGGTTGATGCCGGCCGCGTGCACCTTGATCAGCAGCTCGCCGGCCTTCAGGACGGGCAGCGGACGTTCGCACAGTTGCAGGACTTCCGGCTTGCCCGGCTGCGTGATTTCGATGGCGCGCATGGATGCTCCCGTGTTGAAAAAACCACAATTGTAAGGGAGTCGGAAAAAACCTGCGCGCCCTCCTCAGGAAGGCAGATGGCGTTGCGGATCGTGAGCGACGCTGACGCCGACCAGGGTATCGCGGCGCAGCCTTACCCGGGTATGCGGGACGCGGATACCTGCCGACATACCCCAGGCAGCGGCCCAGCGCAGTGCCCGGTCCGTTTCCGGCCCGAAAGGCCGCGCGGCCGAGGCCCGGTTCAGCGCGGCCGACATACGCTGCATCGCGTAAAGCTTTCTCATTGAAACAATCTTGGCCATGGGACCAAGATAGGGTTTCCGGCCAAAAATGACCGTGCCTTACCTAACGCTGGATCAAATGGCTGTGCCGGTGTCGCGTGCGCTGAACAAAGGCGTCTGGCCGCTGTCGACCGCCTGCAGGGCCTGCAGCGCCATCGCATACGCGCCCTCATATGTTTTCGCCGCGGCAATGAAACGGCCGTTGTGGCAGAACTTTGCATCGGGCACGCCGGTTACCGCGGCCAGGTCCGCGTCGCGCAGGCCGGCCCAGCTTTCCGGCAAGTCGGCACGAGCGTCGAAGGTGTCCGTCGTCGCCGGCACCGTGTGCAGCATGTAGCGGTCTTCCGACAGGCTGTGGCTGAGCACGAACAGCACTTTCGGCATTTCCTTGCGCACCACCGAACTCCAGGGCAGCGCCGCGTTCTTCAGGAACAGCAGGCGGCCGTTTTCCAGTACCTCGGCCTGGCGCACCTGGGCCAGCGCGAGGATGGCGCCGATCCGGTACTTGACCGAATTGACGATCACGTCGGTGAGCAAGGCCATCGCTTTGCGGAACTGGGTCAGGCGGTAGGCTTCCGCCTCGAGCCCGTAGCCGAGGCGCTGCTCGTCCATCCAGTTCGGATTGAAGCCCGACACCACCGCCGACATCCCATAGCCGCCCGGTGCGTTCTTGGCCGCGCCGACGTCCGACAGGTCGAGGTATTGCACGATGTCGGCGTCGATGGCATAGGCCATCTGCTGCGCCGTGTCCTCGTCGAGCTGGTGGCCGGTGTGCTGGGCGGCCAGCTGGGCGACGCAGCGCGCGCCGTATTCGCGCCAGACCAGGCCCGCGCTGGCATAGGGCACGCCGCTGGCGCGGGCGCCTTCGAAGCCCTTCTGGTGGTGGTCGAAACGGCCCGTGGCCGGGTCCCAGATGCCGCCGACGTCGACCACGAAATCGGCGGCCTCGATGATCGCGGGCTCGCGCGTCCTGACGATCTCGGCGTCAGGGAAAAGAATATGCAGGACGGCCACCGCCCATGCGTCGTCCGCATGGAACTTGCCGTTGTGGGTCACGATGACCATAAATGCTCCAATATGCTCGAATCAAGGAGCGCATCATACTCGCCTTCCCTCCTCCCCTGGCGCGAGCCGCTGCGGATGGCTGTAGAGCACGTGTCGCCCGTCGCGTACGAAACCGGCCAAGGTCAGCCCCGCCCGGTCGGCCAGCTGCACCGCCAGCGCGGTGGGCGCGGAGATCGCGGCCAGCAGCGCATAGCCGGCGCGCGCCGCCTTCTGCACCATCTCGAAGCTGGCGCGGCTGGTCACGACGGCAAAGCCGGTCCCGGGGTCCAGCTTGCCTCGCAGCAGCGCGCCGACCAGCTTGTCGAGCGCATTGTGGCGGCCGATGTCTTCGCGCACGCACAGCAGCTCCCCGTCGCGATCCGCCCAGCCGGCGGCATGCACGGCGCCGGTCGCGTGGTGCAGGTCCTGGCGCACGGCCATCGCCGCCATCGCGCGGTGCAGGGCTTCCGGTGCGAAGCGCAGCGCGTCATCCTGGCGCGCATCCGTCGCAAAGGCATCGTCGTCGAACCAGTCCAGGCTTTCGACGCCGCACAGGCCGCAGCCAGTCTTGCCGGTGCGTGCGCGGCGCGTCTCCTTCAGGCGCATCGCCGCGCCGGAAGCGATGCGCATCTCGATCGCGATGCCGTGCGCCGCCGCCTCCACCTCGAGCTCGTAGATGTCGCGCGCATCGCGCACGATGCGCTCGCCCAGCGAGAAGCCGAGCGCGAAATCCTCCAGGTCACGGGGAGAAGCCAGCATCACCGCGTGGCTGATGCCGTTATAGACGAGCGCCACCGGCACCTCGTCCGCCACCAGCTCGGCCGCGTCTTCCAGCCGGCCGTCGCGCCAGCGCTGGGCCGGCAGGCGGCAGGCTCCCGGCGGCGCAAAGAAACCTTCGCCGGCGTTCATGAGGGTCTCCCGCCGCGCTCGAGGAGCACCTCGATCGCCTTCGCGGCCGGCACCTTGCTTTCCTTGGCGTGGTGCCACAGCGGAATCAGGGCATTCAGCTCGGGATAGTAGCCGGCGATGCAGCCTTCCGGCACGTCGTAGGGCACCACCGCCAGCCCGCCGACGCGGCGCTCGACGCCATCCTCGGCCGGGGTGCGCAGGGCCACCAGCTCGCCCTCGGCCAGCGCATACTTCGCCATGTCGGCGCGTGCCATGAACAGCACCATGCGGCTGCCCTGCACGCCGCGGAAATGGTCGTCGTAGTTGTAGATCGTGGTGTTGAACTGGCCGTCACTGCGCACCGTGAACAGGCGCAGCGTCGTGGGACCGCCCCGCATGTCCGGGTTGTTGTCGAGCGAACCGGGCGCCGTAAACAGGGCCTTGCCGGATTCGGTCTTCCAGACCCGGTGCGCCGCGCCGAGCGGACGGCGGAAACCGCCCGGTGTCCACATGCGCGCGTTGAAGTCATGGAAGATGTCCGGCCAGGTCGCGGCGATGGCTTCGCGGATGCGGCCGTAGTCCGCCACCCAGGCGTCCCAGTCGACGCGCGGATTAGGATCGAGCGTGGCCTTGGCGATGCCCGCCACGATGGCCGGTTCCGACAGCAGCGTGGACGCCACCGGTTCCGCCCTGCCGCGCGAACCGTGCATGCAGCCGGTGCTGTCCTCGACCGTCACGTCCTGCGGCCCGCCGCGCTGCCGGTCGATCTCGATGCGTCCCAGGCAGGGCAGCACGTAGGAGGCCTTGCCGTGGATGACGTGGTTGCGATTCAGCTTGGTCGCGATCTGCACCGTCAGCGGCAGTGCGCGCCAGGCCGCTTCCATCAGGCCGCGTTCGGGCACGGCACGCACGAAGTTGCCGCCCAGGCCGATGAAGGCCTGCAGCTTCCCGGCCAGGATGGCTTCGCAGGCCTCGACGGTATTCATGCCGGTCTTGCGCGGCGGCTCGAAACCGTACAGCGCCTTCAGCTTGTCGAGCGGCGCCAGTTCCGGCTTCTCCGTGATGCCGACGGTGCGCTGGCCCTGCACGTTCGAATGGCCACGCACCGGACAGACGCCGGCGCCCGGCTTGCCGATGTTCCCGCGCAGGAGCAGCAGATTGACGATCATCGTGACGTTCCTCACCCCTTCGCGGTGCTGGGTCAGGCCCATGCCGTAGATGCCCATGACGGCGTTCGAGGCGCAGTACACCGCGGCCGCGCTTTCCAGGTCGGCGCGCGCCAGCCCGGATTCACGCTCGATCGCGCTCCAATCGCAGGCGCGCACCGCGGCTTCGAAGTCCGCGATGCCCTGGGTGTGTTCCTGGATAAAGGCGAGGTCGAGCACGCGCTGCCCGCACGCGGCCAGGGCCGCGTCGTCGCGGGCGAAGATGGCCTTGGACAGGCCCATGATCGCGGCCGTGTCGCCGCCCGGTTTCACCTGCAGGTACTGGGTGCTGATCGGCGTCTCGTGCCCGGTCAGCATCTCGAGCGGCGACTGCGGGTTGGTGAAGCTGACCAGCCCGCGCTCGCGCAAGGGATTGAAGGTGATGATGGGCACGCCGCGCATCCGCGCTTCGCGCAGCTGGTGCAGCATGCGCGGGCTGTTGGTGCCGACGTTCTGGCCGAAGAAGAAGATGCAGTCGGTCTCCTCGAAATCGTGCAGGTCGACGGTGCCGACCGGGACGCCGATGGTCTTCTGCAGGCCGACCGAGGTGCTCTCGTGGCACATGTTCGAGCTGTCGGGCAGGTTGTTGTTGCCGTACATGCGCGCCAGCAGCTGGTACATGTAGGAGGTCTCCAGCGAGGCCCGTCCGGAGGCATAGAACACGACCTGCTCCCTGTCGAAAGCGCGCAAGGCGGCGCCGATCTCGGCGAAAGCCGTATCCCAGCTCACCTCGCGGTACTTGTCGGCGGCGCTGTCCCAGCGCAGCGGCACGGTCAGGCGGCCCTGGGCTTCCAGCGTGTGGTCGTCCCAGGCTTCCAGTTCGGTGACGGTGTGGCGCTCGAAGAAATCGGCGCCGATGGTCTTGCTGGTGGTTTCCCAGGCCGTGGCCTTGGCTCCGCTCTCGCAGAATTCGAAGGGATGCGGATTGGCCGGCTTGGCCCAGGCGCAGCTCACGCAGGCATAGCCGTCCGGTTTGTTCTGCTTCAGCAGCAGGCGGCTGTCCTTCAAGGGCACGCCCTGGTCCAGCAAAATCGTCGTCACCTTGGCCAGCGATCCCCAGCCCCCTGCCGGCATGTCCGCCTTGCCGATCCTCACATCTCCCGTGCGCTTGCTCATGGCTGCTCCCTCGTCCGTGGAACCGCCACCCTAGACCGGATTAGCTTCCGGCTCGGTGCGCCTGCCCACAGTCCTGCGTACAGCACGGGACAATCTTCGTACAAAGCACGGCAATAAATTCTTGCAGGAATATTAATTTTTGCAAGCTTCGATGCCGCGCAAGGAAGGGAGCGCCCCGCTGGCTAGAGTGGGCATACGAGCTCATGCTTATCGCATGGCAGCCGCTTTCTGGAGCCCACCATGACGAGGATGCTTCCTGCCTTGCTGCAGTACCTGAATGCGTATCTGAACCGTTTCGCCGAAGGCATCGCCCTGTCCACCCGCAGGATGAACCCGCCACGCCGGCGCCTGCTGCTGGGCAGTGCGATGCTGGCGGCCGCCATCGCGCTCACCAGCCATCCGGCGGGCGCGCAGGCCTGGACCACCGAACACTGGACCGCCACCTGGGGCACGGCGCCGGCCGGCCCGCCGCCGGAATCCGGTCTGCAGGTCTTCCGTGACCAGACCCTGCGCCTGATCGTCCACACCAGCATCGGCGGCAACCGGGTGCGCATCCGCGTCTCGAACGAGATCGGAACCGTCCCGCTGCGCATCGGCGCGGCCCGCATCGGCCTGCGTGCCGGCGGATCGGACGTGGCGCCCGGCACCGACCGTGCACTCAGTTTCGGCGGCCGGCACTCGGTGACGATCCCGCCGGGCGCGCCGGTGCTGTCGGATCCGGTGGAGCTGAACATCCCGCCCTTGTCCAGCCTCGCGGTGAGCCTCTACCTGCCCGGCACCGTGCCCGCCACCACGGTCCATGCCCTCGCGCACCAGACCAACTACGTGTCGCTGCCGGGAGACTTCACTGCCGCACCGGTGCTGCCGGTCCAGCGCACGATCGCGCTCTGGCCTTTCCTGACCGGGGTCGAGGTGGATGCGGCGGGACCGGCCATCGTCATCCTGGGCGACTCGATCACCGACGGTACCCGCAGCACGCCGGACACCAACAAGCGCTGGCCGGACTGGCTGGCGCGCCGCCTGCAGAACGTGCGCGATCCCGCCCAGGGCTTCAATGCGCGCCCGGCCGTGGTCAACCGCGGCATCGACGGCAACCGCCTGCTGTCCAGCGCCCCGAATCCCCTCTCAGGCCGCAGCGCGCTGGAACGTTTCGAGCGCGACGTGCTGGCGACGCCGGGAGTGCGCTACCTGACGGTGCTCATCGGGATCAATGACATCGGCAACAGTTCGGCCGCCAGTCCGGTGACCCTGGACGACCTGGTCGCCGGCTACCGCCAGCTGATCGCCCGCGCCCACACCAAGGGGATCAGCGTCATCGGCGCCACTCTGCTGCCCTTCGAAGGCGCGGGCAGCTACTCGCCTTCGAGGGAGCAGCTGCGCCAGGCCGTGAACGCGTGGATCCGCAACCACGACGAATTCGACGCCGTCATCGACTTCGACCGCGTCACCCGCGATCCGGCCCGGCCGTCGCGGCTGCTGCCCGCCTACGACAGCGGCGACCACCTGCATCCGAACGACCTGGGTTACGAGGCGATGGCGAACGAGGTGCCGCTGAGCTTGTTCCGGAGCGCCGCCAAGGCCCCGCAAAAAGCACAAGCGCCGGGCTAGCCGGCGCTTGTCTGGTCACAAATTGTTCCCGGTCCGGGAGGACGTCGGCAAGGGCCTGCCCGGCCGCCACGTCCGCGACAGCGCCTGCGCTTCCTCGATCTGCTCTTGCGTCATCTGGCGCGAGATCGCGGCGCGCTGCTCGACCGCGTTGTGGTTGCCGCCGGCCGCGGCCAGGTTCCACAGCATATAGGCCAGCACCATGTCCTGCGGCATGCCGGCCTGGTGGTAGCGGTACATCAGGCCGAGCGCATGCTGGGCCTCGGCATGGCCCTGCTCGGCCGCCTTGCGGAACCAGTTGACGGCGTGGCGCTGATCCTGGGGGACCGCGTTGCCGGTGTAGTACATCGCGCCGACCACATACTGGGCATCGGCCTTGCCCTGCTGGGCCGCCCGGTGGTGCCAGGCGAAGGCCTGCTTGTAGTCGCGCGTGACGCCGCGGCCCATGTAATACATCAGGCCCAGCAAATGCTGGGCGTCCGCATGGCCGGATTTGGCGAGCGGGACGATCTCTTTCAGTGCTGTCGCGTAGTTCCGCGCGTTATACGCGCTGGCCCCCTCCGCGAAGCCCGCATGCGCCAGGGCCGGCAGGCCGAGTGCGAATGCGATCGCTATCAATAGTTTTTTCATGTCTCGTGCATGGAATCAGGATCTCTGCGTATCCCTCGCCCCCGTAATGGGCTCACCTTGTTTTGTCCGACTGCTTGTCGTTATTCTTGTTCTGGCCGCGCCGATGCTCTTTTATTTCCAGTTCACCTTGCCGAGCCCGTCGACGCTGGTCTTGCGGTTGAGCGGCTTGCCGTGCACCGTCACCGAACCCAGGCCCGACAGGGTCAGGTTGGCGCTGTCCTTGGCCGTGACGGTCGCGTTGCCCAGGCCGGACAGCTCGAGGGTCACGTTCTCGGCGGTGAAGGCCTGCGCATCCAGTCCGCCCAGTCCGCCGAGTTCCGCCTTCAGCCTGCGGCTGCGGCCCGACAGGGTCACGTAGCCGGCGCCGCTCAGGTTCAGCTCGACGCTCTCGCTGTTGATCCCATGGATCTTCATGCTGCCGACGCCGCCCAGGTTCGCGGTCAGCAGCTTGTAATTACATGATACATTCATTGAGCCGGCCCCATCGAGGTTGAGCTCGAGCTCGTCACCCGAGAAGCCGCTGATGGTGGTGCCGCCCACGCTTTCGGAACTGACTTCGCGCAGGTTCGGCAGGGTCAGTTCGGCGTGCAGGCCCATGCTGCGGCCCAGGTTGATGCTGACGCCCTTGGTCTCGGTGCCGATGTTCAGGGTATCGCCGCTCTGCTGTGTGCTGGTCTTGCCGAGCAGGCGAGGATCGCCCGTGAGCACCAGCAGCGGCGTGCTGCCCTGGCGAATCTTCAAGTCCACCACGCCGTCGAGCTTGACGCGCACCACGCGTGCATCGATCTGGCGCGTTTCAGTGGCGACCTCGGCCGCGGTGGCGCTCCCCGTGGGGATGAACAGCGGGGCGCACAGTGCCGCAAAAGCGAGGCCGAGCTTGGAAAGGTGGTTCATTCATTTCTCCGAATCGTGTTCCTGGTTGTGCGTTGCCAGCTTGTGACTGATTTACCGCAACATTAGCATGTTGCAACTATATCCTCCCGGCCCGCCCATTCCCACCGGTCTGCGACGAACTGCATAAAACGCGGCCTGGAGCGGCGTATGCACGGATAGCGCGTGCCTTTACGCAGTGTGGATATAACGCAAATTTGCCCGTCAAAAAAGATTACTTATTGGCATGCCATTGCGCTAATATGCAGCGCATGACGGCCCAGGCCGTCAGTACAGGCTTCATCTTTTCCCGAGTTCATTACGAGGTCAAACCCATGCGCATGCGCCAATTACCTGTTTTGCTGGCCGGGCTCACGTTCTCGCTGTCGGCATTCGCCGCCTCCGCGGACCAGTGGACCCTGCCGGTCGCTGTCAAGAAGCTCGATAACGGCCTGACGGTCATCGTCACCGAAGACCGCAGTTCGCCGACCGTCGGCGTGTCGGTCGTCTACAAAGTGGGCATGCGCCTGGAGCCGAAGAACCGTACCGGCTTCGCCCACCTGTTCGAGCACCTGATGTTCCAGGGCACGCCGAACGCCAAGAAGGGCGTGTTCGACACCACCATCACCGGCGGCGGCGGCCGCAACAACGGTTCGACCCGTGCCGACTACACCAACTACATCGAGACCGCCCCCAGGTCGGCGCTGGAGCCGATCCTGTGGCTGGAAGCGGACCGCATGAAAACGCTCGACTTCAACCCGGCCACGCTGAAGAACCAGCAGGACGTCGTGAAGGAAGAGATCCGCGTCAACGTGAAGAACCAGCCTTATGGCGGCTTCATGTGGATCGACATCGGCCAGCAAGCCTTCCAGAAGTGGGAAAACAACCATGACGGCTACGGCAGCTTCGAGGATCTCGAGAACGCCAGCCTGGACGACGTGCGCGCCTTCCACCGCGACTACTACGGCCCGAACAATGCCGTGATCGCGATCGCCGGCGACATCACCCCGGCCCAGGGCTTCGCGCTGGCGGAAAAATACTTCGGCAAGATCCCGGCCCGCCCGACACCGAAACCGACCGACTTCAACGAAGGCCTGAACACGCAGGAAAAGCGCGTGGTGCAGAGCGACGCCCTGGCCCAGGTGCCGGCGATCGCCGCCGCCTGGAAGATGCCGCCGCGCGGCCACCGCGACCAGGCTGCCATGGCCGTGCTCGGCGAACTGCTGGCCGGCGGCGACGCTTCGCTGTTCTACCAGGGCCTGGTGAAGGGCCGCGAGATCGCCCTGAACGTCGACTCCCTGTTCGGCCTGACCGGCCCCTTCGAATACGACGGCCCGACCCTGCTGACGGTGTTCGCGCTGTACAAGCCGAACAGCAGCGCCGACGCCATGCTCAAGGCCATGGACGAAGAGCTGGCCAAGGTCGCCCAGAACGGCGTGGATGCCGCGAGCCTCAAGCGCGTCAAGACCCGCCTGCTGGCCAACTGGAACAACCAGCTGGAGAGCTTCATCAACCGCGCCGACATGATGGCGAAGATGCAAGTGATGTGGGGCGACGCCAACGTGGTCAACAAGATCCCGGGCCTGATCGAAGGCGTGAGCTCGGAAGACATCCAGCGCGCGGTGCGCACCTACCTGGTGCCGACCAACCGTACCGTCATCGACCGCAAGCCGGCCGCGATGCTCGCGGCGCCTGCCGCCACCCCAGCCGCCGCCGCTGCCCCGGCTGCCGCCACCACCAAATAAGGAGCGCATCGATGAAAAAACTGATGCTCGCAATCGCCGTTTCGGTCGCCTTCGCGCCGGCGGCCTACGCCGCCGCCCCCGCCGAGAAATCATTGCCGATGCCGGCCTACGGCAAGGACAGTGCGATCCCGGTGCCGAAGATCACCAAGAAGACCCTGGCCAACGGCCTGACCGTCTGGGTCGTGCCGCGCAAGGGCCTGCCGCGCGTGGACTACGTGCTGGCGGTCCGCGGCGCCGGCTTCGCGGCCGACGCCCCGCAGACCCCGGCCTTCGCCAACATGCTGGCCGGCCTGCTCAACGAAGGCAGCGCCAAGCGCGACTCGCGCGCGATCGCCGAAGCGGCCCAGGGCATGGGCGGTGAAGTCGGCGCCGGCGCCTCGTCGGACGGCATCGTCGTCTCGGCCAATGCGCTGGTGTCGCAGGCTGCCCCGATGATGCAGCTGCTGGCCGAAGTCGCGCGCACCCCGTCCTTCCCGGAAAGCGAAGTCAAGCTGGCCAAGGCGAATGCGCTGCAGTCGCTGCGCGTGTCCGAGACCCAGCCGGGCTTCCGCGCAGAGCGCGCCATCAACCGCGCGATCTACGGCGAGCACCCGTATGCCCGCACCACCCCGACGGTGGAAGCGATCAACGCCGTGACCCAGGACATGCTGCGCGCCGAACACGCCAGGCGCATGCGCCCGGACCGCGCCCTGCTGGTGATCACCGGCCCGGTCAAGGAAGCCGAGGCGCTGAAGATGGCCGAAGCGGCCTTCGGCGACTGGAAGGCCAGCGGCCCGGCCCTGCCGGAAACCGCCGCCGCACCAGCCGACGCCAAGCCGGCGCGCATCCTGCTGCAGCGTGACAAGAGCGTGCAGTCGGCCGTGCGCCTGGGCAGCCCTGGCATCGCCGCCAGCGCCGAAGACCAGATCCCGCTGCGCCTGGCCAGCACCATCCTCGGCGGCGGCTTCTCGAGCCGCGTGAACATCAATCTGCGCGAAGAAAAGGGCTACACCTACGGCGCTTCGGCCGGTGCACGCCTGAACCGCGTGGGCGGTGCGATCGTCGGCGGCGCCGACGTGCGCAACGAAGTGACCGGCGCGGCGCTGAACGAGTTCTTCGGCGAGTACAAGCGCATCGGCGCCGAGCTGGTGCCGGCCAAGGAAATGGAGATGAACAAGCGCTACGTCGCGGGCGGCTACATGATCAGCAACCAGCTGCAACGCTCGGTCGCGGCGACGCTGGCCAATAACTGGCTGATCGGCCTGCCGCCCGAGTTCCTGGGCGAGTACGTGCCGCGCATCATGAAGGTCACGCCGGAACAGGTGCGCGACGTCTCGAAGAAGTACTTCTCGCCGGAGAACCAGTCGATCGTGGTCGTGGGTGACCAGAAGGCGCTGGGGGAACAGCTGAAGGCGTTTGGCGAGTTCAGCGTGATGGAGAAGTAAGCCGGTCTGCTGGCTGAAGTGGAAAGCCCCGCGGTTGCGGTAATGCCGTTCAGTTAAGACTGAGCGGCATTTTTCTTTTGGGGTGTTGTAAACGGTAGCTAAGGCTGTTAACCTGCGTCACCATGTTTGATGACGCGCTCCATTTCCTCGTGCAGGCCCAGGAAGACCCAGACTGGGCCCGCCTAGGGCAGCACTTGCCTTACGAGTGGATCGAGCAAGCGGTTGCATATACTGGCAAAGCGAGCATTCGACAGCGCCGCTTACCGGCCGAGCAGGTAGTGTGGTTGGTGGTGGCCCTGGCGCTGTACCGTCACCAGTCCATCAGCGAAGTGGTCGACGACTTGGACTTGGCATTGCCGGATGCGCAGGTGCCTTTCGTCAGTAAAAGCGCAGTCGCCCAGGCACGGCAGCGTCTTGGCGCCGAACCGCTTCGGGCACTATTCGAAATCTCGGCAAAGGCTTGGTCTGAGCAGGATCGAAAGCAGTACTTGTTCAAGGGCCTGAGCCTGTTCGCGATGGACGGCACGACCTTGAAGACTGCCGACACGCCGGAGCTGCGTGAGCATTTTGGAGAGCAGGTCTATCCCAGCGGACGCATCTCCAGCTATCCGCAGGTACGCGGCGTGACCTTGACCGCGGTGCCGACCCACTTGATCCGTGATGCGAAATTTGGTCCTTATGGGATCAATGAGATGCTCTATGCAAAAGAGCTGCTTGCATCGATTCCAGACGACTCCCTTACCGCCTTCGACAAAGGGTTTCTGTCGGCTGAGATTCTGTGCGGCCTGACCATGGTTGGAGCAAACAGGCACTTCATCATCCCAGCCAAGGCCAACACCAAGTGGGAAGTCGTCGGCGGCACATCTGACGATGCCGTAATCGAAATGCGCGTATCGCCCCAGGCACGCAAGAAGTGCCCGGACTTGCCTGAAACCTGGCGCGTGCGCGCGATTACGATCATCGACCAGAGTGCACGCAAGCACGTATTGCTGACATCACTGTTCGACACCAAGCGCTACACAGCCAAGGACATCGCCGCTTGCTATACCCAGCGCTGGCGGATTGAAACGAGCTATCGCGAGCTTAAGCAAACAATGATGGGCATGGCGCTAACCCTGCGCAGCCGCACCGTCGACGGCGTGTATCAGGAAATTTGGGGAGCCCTGACCGCTTACAACCTGATCCGGCTGGAGATGTCCAAGGCGGCACTAGAGGTGAAATGCGAGCCGACCGAGATCAGTTTCATCCGCGCCTTCCACATCATCCAATACGAACTACATTGGGCAGCGGTGACCCGAGCATACGGCAAGTTGCCTGCGTTAATGCAGCGCCTTCGCCAACGCCTCGTCATGCTCCTGAATGAAGAACGGCCCGGCCGAAAAATCGACCGGGCCGTCAAGGCCTTACCTCATCGTTACACCGTTCGTGTCCTGAAGAAGGACCTTAACTGAACGGCATTACCGCGGTTGCGGGGCTTTTTTCATTTTGATTGGTACGCTACCGACTTGGGTCCCGGCCTGCGCCGGGACGACGGTCTAAAAGCTGGAGGTGCTAGTAGCGCATCCACTGGGCCACTACCCTGAAGACCGTCGTTCCGGCGAAGGCCGGAACCTAATTTTGCGTGCGTACCCTTAGCCTTTCAACGCCCGCTCCAGATCCGGCAACTCCGCCGGCTTGACCAGGTGCGCATCGAAGCCCGCATCCATCGCCCGCTTGCGGTCTTCCGGCGAGCCATAGCCCGTGTGGGCCACCAGCCGGACGTGCGCCAGCGCCGGATTCTTCTTGATGCGGCGCGCCACCTCGTAGCCGTCGATGCCCGGCAGGCCGATGTCGAGCACGATCACCTGCGGCCGGTGGCGCAGCGCCAGGTCCTCGATCTGCGCGGCATCCGAGGTGGTGCAGGTTTCGTAGCCCATCTCGGCCAGCAGGAAGCCCATCATTTCCATCGCATCGACGTTGTCGTCCACCAGCAGCACGCGCATGCCGCTGCCGCCGGTCTCGGGCGTCTCGCAGTGCGCAGGGGCGGCTTGCGGCGCGCTGGTGCGCAGCAGCGGCAGATCGACCGTGAAGGTGCTGCCCATGCCGATGCCGGGGCTGTCGGCGCTCAGGTGCCCGCCGTGCAGCTCGAGCAGGTGCGACACCAGCGACAGGCCGATTCCCAGGCCTTCCGGCGCACGGTCCGGCGGTACGTCCACCTGGGCGAACATGCCGAAGATGCGCGGCAGGTTGTCCTCGGCGATGCCGATGCCGTTGTCGCGTACGGCGATCCGCACCCGGTCCTTGTCGGCCAGGCGGACGGCGACATCGATCTGGCCGTTCTTCGGCGTGAACTTGGCCGCGTTGTGCAGCAGGTTGCCGACCGACTGCGCCAGGCGCACCGGATCGCCCATCACCCATACCTGCTGCTCGGGCAGATGCACGTCCAGCTGGTGGCCGCGCGCCGTGATCAGGGGGCCGGCGGTCTCGATGGCCTGCCGGATCACGGCGCCCAGGTCCACCTCTTCGGTGCGCAGCACGATCTTGCCCTCGGAGATGCGGGCCACGTCGAGCAGGTCGTCCACCAGGTGCGCCAGGTGGTCCACCTGGCGCGTGATGACTTCGCGCGCACGGGCCTGGCGCTCGGTGCCCTGGCTGTCGTCGCCGGTGGCGCCCAGCAGCGCGGCCGCGTTGCGGATCGGGCTGAGCGGATTGCGCAGCTCGTGGGCCAGCGTGGCCAGGAACTGGTTCTTGTTGCGGTCGGCCGCGCGCAGCAGCGCTTCCATTTCCTTGCGCGCGGTGATGTCGCTGGTCACGCGCGCCACGCGGTAGACCTCGCCGCGCTGGTCGCGCACCGCGAACAGGCGGTCGCGCACCCAGCGTACCTTGCCATCCGGGCCGATGAACCTGAATTCGTCGTCGTAGTGCGGCGTCTGCGCCAGCTGGCGCCAATGCTCCTCCATGCGCGCCCGGTCGTCCGGATGGACCGCCTCCAGCCAGCCGGCGGGCTGCTGGCGCAGCGACTCGACGCTGCGGCCCCACAGCGCGGGATAGGCCGGGCTGATATAGACCAGGTCGCGTTCGGGAACGCTGAACATCCAGAAGACATCGTCGATGTTGTCGGTCAGCTGGCGGAAGCGCTCTTCGCTGTCGCGCAGCTCGCCCTGGGTCTGGCGCATGCGCACCAGCGCGTTCACGTTGGCGATCAGCTCGTCGGCCTCGATCGGCGCCGCCAGGTAGTTGTCCGCGCCGCCTTCAAGCCCGCGGATCTTGTCGGCGCGGCCGGTCAGCGCGGCCGAGGTCTGGAGCACCAGCACCATGGCGCTGTCCGGATTGGACTTGATGCGGCGGCAGACTTCGATGCCGTTGATGTCCGGAAGCTTCACGTCGAGCAGCACGAGCGCGGGGTTCAGGCGCTTGACCATCTCCAGCGCGTCGGTGCCGTTGGTCGCCTCCACCACCTCGAAACCGGCCCCTTGCAGGATGCGGTTCTTGGCGTAGCGGGCGCCGTCGTTGTCGTCAACGTTGAGGATCAGGGTGGAATTGGCTTTCATCATTCGGTTCCGTCTTGGCTGGACTGCTGGAAGCGGCGCGGCAAGCTCAAGGTGAAGCTCGTGCCTTCACCCACTTTGCTTTCCACGTCGACCCGTCCCTGCAGAAGTGCGGCCAGCTTGCGGCACAGCGGCAGGCCGAGGCCCGTGCCTTTGCTGCGCCGCTGGAGCGGATGCTCGATCTGGCTGAACTCTTCAAAGATCAATTGCAGGTTTTCCGGGCTGATGCCGATCCCGGTGTCGGCGACCGCGAACGCGATCATATCAAGCCGTGCGTCGTAGGTGGCGGAAACACGCACGCTGCCACGCTCGGTGAACTTGAGCGCGTTGGAAATGAAGTTGCGCAGGATCTGGGAGATCTTGCCTTCGTCCGAATCGAAAGCCTCGGTGAAGTCGGAGGGTTCGAACACCAGTTCCACCCGGCCTTCGTCGACCAGCGGCCGCATCATGCCCTTGAGGGCGCGGAACAGGTTGTCGATCACCACCGGCGCCAGCTGCACGTCGACCTTGCCGGCCTCGATCTTGGCCAGGTCGAGCAGGTCGTTGACCAGCTCCGACAGGTCGTTGGCGGCCCTGGCGATGAACTGCACCTGGCGCTCCTGCTCGGTCGTCAGCTCGCCGTCCATGCGGTCCAGCAGCAGCTGGGCCAGGGCGCGGATCGAGGACAGCGGCGTGCGCAGCTCGTGGCTGGTATTCGACAGGAAGCGCGACTTCATCTCGTCGGCGCGGCGCAGGCGCTCGGCCTTGTCTTCGATCTCGGCGTACAGCGCGACGATGCCGCGGTTGGTGTCTTCCAGCTCGCGCGTGAGCGACAGCAGGTCTTCCTGGCGCTCGCGCAGCTCGGCCAGCGTGGCGAGCAGCTCGTGGTTCTGCAGCTGCAGCTCCTGCAGCGTGTTCGAGACCGGGCTGCCGGCCAGGCGGGTGCTGATGTCCGCCAGCCGGGCCGGGTCGACCATGGCTTGCGGCGACAGCGCCTTGCGCATCGTGACCGTGGTGACGACGCCCTGGGCCGGCTCGACCTCGCAGGAATCCATCAGGCGGTGCGCCGTGATCAGGGCCAGCTCCGGCAGCGAACTGCTGAGCACCTGGTCGAACACGCCGGGCGCCGTGGACATGCGCGCCCCGGTGCCGGGATGGATGGCGACTTCCAGGTACTGGCGCGCGCCATTCCGGCCCAGCAGGAAGGCCGCGCGGCCGCCCGAGCCCTGGTGGCAGGCCATCCGCGCCACTTCCGACACGGCTGTCGCCACGCGTACCTGGTCCTGTTGCGAAAAGCCGAGCAGTTCCGACACCTGGCGGGCGCGCTGGCGCACCACTACCACGTCCTGGTCGCTGTCGAGGGCGACGTTCAGTATGCGATGCAGGCTCACCGGTGACTCCCATGGCGGCGCACCACCAGTACCATCGCGTCGTCGCGCCCCCGGATGAAGTCGCGCATCAGCACGGCCGCGATCAGGATCGGGCTGCGGCCGACCAGGCCGGGGTACTTGTCCAGGTTCCACTGGGTCTGGATGCCGTCCGAATGCATGATGCACACGGCGCCCGGACCGAAGGGCAAGGGGAAGGACTGCACCTTGCGCATGTTGTGGCCGACGATGCCGTTGTGCGATACCAGTGCCCGGCGCGCGCCGTCGATCACGCAGCCGGCGATGTTGCCGACGCCGGCGAACTGCATTTCATCGTCCGCGAACTCGATGCGGGCGGTCGCGAGCGCCGCGCCGCGGGTCGGCCGCAAGGCATCGTGGGCCGCGAGCATCAGCTCGTCCGCCTGCACTCCCTTGCGTGCCTCGAGTGCGCCGATGGCGGCCGCTGCGGCACGCGCGGCCTCGGGTCCGTGACCCAGGCCGTCGGCGGCCAGCAAGGTCGCGCCGCGGCTGTCGCAGTGCACCGCCCAGCCGTCGCCGCACTCGTCCTCGCCTGCCACCGGCGCCCACAGCGCGCCGATCTCCACGCCACAGGGCTCGGGCGCCGTCAAGTCGCGCCAGAGCCGCATGAAGAAGACCGCGCCCTTGCCGGGCTGCGTGTACACGTCGAACTCGTCGGCCAGGCGGTTGATGGCGCCCAGGCCGGTGCCCGCCGTGCCCGCGGTGGACACGCCGTCGACCAGGCAGGCGGCCAGGTCGGCGATGCCGGGACCGTTATCGAAGGCGAGCACGTCGATGCCCACGCCGGCGGCCGACTGCGCCGGTCCGACGTGGATCTCGCCCTCGCCCGCGTGCTTGAGGATGTTGGTGGCGGCCTCGGTGATGATCAGCGCCAGCTGGCCGGCGCGGGTCTCGTTGAAGCCGAGCGCATCGGCCAGCTTCTGGCCGCTGCGCCGCACCGCCGCCACATCGCTCGCATGGTTAATCGCGTGCACTTCCTGCTGTGCGAGTGAACTGATCAGCGCTTCCATTTCACCACCAGCACGGCAGTGCCCTCTCCGCGGCGGCTGTCAATGTCGAATTCATCCGCAAGACGCTTCGAGCCACCGAGGCCGAGGCCGAGGCCCCCGCCGGTGGTGAAGCCGTCGCGCAGCGCATTGTCGATGTCGGCGATGCCGGGACCGGCATCGACGAACAACAGGCCGATGCCCTGGCGGACACCGTCGGACAGGCTGTCCAGGTGGACTTCGCCGCCGCCGCCGTACTTGATCGTATTACGCCCCAATTCGCTCGCGGCCGTGACCAGCTTGGTCTGGTCGACCAGGGACAAGGCGATGGCCACCGCCCGCTCGCGCACCTGCTTGCGCAGGCCTACAACGTCCTCGTCCGACTGCAGGCGCAGGGTCACGCGTGCGCTGCGGTGCTGGCGGTGGCGGTCCAGCAACGCGGTATCGAACAGGACTGCACCGGTATGCGCGCCGTTCATCAGTTAAAGTTCTTTCCCAGCAGGGCCATGCCCTTTTCAACGTTCAGTGCGGTCCTGACGCCGTGCAGCGTCAGGCCCAGCTCGACCAGGGTGATCGCCACCGCCGGCTGCATGCCGACCACCACGGTGCGGGCGTCGAGCACGCGCGCCATGGCGGCGGTATTGCTGATCATGCGGCCGATGAAGGAATCGACCAGGTCGAGCGCGGAGATGTCGATCAGGACACCCTTGGCGCCATCGCTGACGATGCGCTCGGTTAGATCGTCCTGCAGTTGCATGGCAAGGCGATCGTGCATGTCGACCTGGATCGTGACGAGCAGCAGGTCGCCCATGCGCAGGATAGGAATACGTTCCATGTTCTGCTTATGCCTTGGCGACGACGGCGGTGCCGGTGCGCTCGAGCGCGACCAGGAAGGCGTCGGCCAGGGTGGCCTTGGTGATCACGTCTTCCAGGTTGACCCCGAGATGCACGATGGTCTGGGCGATCTGCGGGCGGATGCCGCTGATGATGCAGTCGGCGCCCATCAGGCGCGCGGCGGCGATGGTCTTCATCAGGTGCTGGGCCACCAGGGTGTCGACGGTCGGCACGCCGGTGATGTCGATGATGGCGATGATGGCGCCGGTGTCGACGATCTTCTGCAGGATGTTTTCCATCACCACCTGGGTGCGGGCGGAATCCAGGGTGCCGATCAGCGGCAGCGCCAGGATGCCGTTCCACAGCTTGACGACCGGGGTCGACAGCTCGAGCAGTTCCTGCTGCTGGCGCACGATGATCTGGTCCTTGGTCTTCTGGAACACTTCGATGGTGTACAGGCCCAGCTTGTCCAGCAGGGCGCTGACGGTCCATGAGGCGGCGGCGATGGCTTCGCTGTCGCCCTCGAAGCCGGCGCGCAGCTGCGCGAACAGCGGCTGCTTCAGCGAGAAGACGAAGGTCGCGGTTTCGGCCGGGGTCGAACCGGACTTGGCGCGGGTCGAGGAGATCTCGGCCAGCAGGTCGCGCACTTCATCCCAGGAGCGGTGCTCGATGTTGTCCAGTTCGCCGCCGCGGGAGGCGGTGGCGAGCGCCGCGATGAATTGCTGGCAGTGGCTGCGCAGCTGCTCCTTCGAGCTGGAGCTGCCGCGCACGATCATTGCCTCGAGCTGCGTCGTCCACTCAGCGCCGATCTCGGCCTGGTGTTCCTGGATGAGCTGGCTGATGCGGGCGGCGTAATCCTTCGTGGTCATCTGTGCGATTCCTAGGTTTGGATGGTTGAAATCAGTGGGCGCTGCGCGGAACAAGGACGCGCGATCCCATCGTTTACGAAATGATCGACTATAACACTTCTTGCATTGTGGTTACGACACAGTTGTGTCGTGCGCGGCGGCTTTTGCTGGCGCGTCGAACCGACTCATTACTGCTGGATATCGCGTGGGCCCGTCCTTGCCTGCTCGGCTACAATGCCGCCGCCCGGCGGTATTACCGCACTCCTGCCTCATCCATGCCGGGCGCCGCATTGTTGGGAAGGTTGGTATTGCGTGGTGACGAACGTAGTAGGCACAAGCCAGAGGCCGCTTGTCTTGATCAACCTGCTGAAAGGACTCGCGGCACAGCTGATCGTCCTGCATCACCTGGCCTTCTACGGCCCCATGGCCGACCGAGCGCGCGACATCCTGCCCTCCCTCATCGACTGGCTCGGCGACCACGCGCGCATTGCCGTGCAGGTCTTCCTGGTCATTGGCGGCTTTCTCGCGGCGAAATCGCTGGCACCGGATGGCCTTCCCCGGATGGGCAATCCCTTGCACCTCATCTGGCGGCGCTATATCAAGCTGGCGCCGCCTTTTTTTGTCGCGATGCTGCTGGCCGTGATCGCCTCCGGCTGGGCTGCCGGCTTGATGACGCACGATTCGATCTCGCCTGCACCGACCGCGCTGCAGCTGGGCGCGCATGCGCTCATGCTGCACGGCGTGCTCGGCTTCGAGTCCCTGTCCGCGGGCGCCTGGTATGTGGCGATCGATTTCCAGTTGTATGCCCTGATGACGCTGCTCGCATGGTTGTCCGGGCAACGGGACGGAGCTCGCTCGCCCGGCTGGCTGCTGCCCGGCCTGGTTGCGGCCGGCGTCGCCGCCTCGCTGCTGCACTTCAACCTGGACGCGGACTGGGACGTGTGGGCGCCCTACTTCTTCGGCAGCTACGGACTGGGTGCGCTCGCATGGTGGGCGAGCGATCCGCAGCGCCGGCCCGGCGCCGTCGCGCCCTTGCTGGCCGCGCTGCTGCTGCTGCCCTTGCTGGCCCTGGTACTGGAATTCCGCAGCCGGATTGCCCTGGCCCTGGTGGTCGCCTGCGCCCTGTTCCTGTTTGGCCGCATCCGGCCGCTGTCCCGCGCTGGCTGGGCGCTGCCTGCCGTCGATTACGCGGGCAAGATCTCGTTTTCCGTCTTCCTCGTGCATTTCCCGGTCTGCCTGATGGTGAACGCAGCCTTTACACGTTTCGTCCCGGAGCACGCGTACGCGCAGGCATTCGGCATGCTCGTCGCGTGGATCGCCAGCCTGGTGGCCGGCGCGGCCTTCTTCAAACGGGTCGAGACGCCGCTGGGCAATGTGCTCGGCCAATCCCGCCAGAGCGTGGCGGGCCGCGCTAGCCTGGCGGGCGCAGAACGGCCTCGATCACCCGGCCGCTTAGCCGGTCGATCCTGAACACCAGCAGCTGTTCCCTGACCGCGCCACCGTTCGCCGCGGCTTGCGCGACCAGGTAGGCCGGGTCCTCGAAGTCGGCATAGGTGCTGGGCTCGCCCAGCCACAACTTCAGCTCGACGACCGACATGCCTGCCGCCGGGTGCTTGTCGAGGAAGGACGCCATCATGCAGCCACGCCCGACACGGTCCGCCTGTGCCCAGCGTTCGCGATCGAAATCGCAGGAGCCCCCACGCTGCTGGCGCTTATTGTGGTGCCTCAAGCTGCCTCGAATCTCGCAGTGTCCCGATATTGGTGCATCGCCCCGTGCATCCGATATCTCAAATTGGTGCATCTCCTGCATTCTTCTGGTGCGAAAAACGGCGGACCGCACGGATTAAGGGATGAAAGCGCCGTGCTAGATGATGCAGAGTCGGCCCGGATCTTGCATGGAGACATGCTCCTGTCCCAGTTTTGCACCTTTTTAGAAAGTTTTCGGATGGATGCACTCAAACACGGCGCCGACACCTTGTTCATTCTGCTCGGCGCAATCCTCATCCTGGCGATGCACGCCGGTTTTGCCTTCCTCGAACTCGGTACGGTCCGCAAGAAAAACCAGGTCAATGCCCTCGTCAAAATCCTGGTCGACTTCGCAGTCTCGACCATTGCGTACTTTTTCATCGGCTACAGCATCGCCTATGGCGTCAACTTCTTTTCTGATGCGGAAACGCTCAGCGCGCGCAATGGCTTCGAGCTGGTCAAGTTCTTTTTCCTCCTGACCTTCGCCGCGGCGATCCCCGCAATTATTTCCGGCGGCATCGCAGAACGCGCGCGATTCCATCCGCAGCTGGTGGCGACCGCCTTGCTGGTCGGCTTCGTCTACCCCTTCTTCGAGGGCATCGTCTGGAACCACAACTTCGGCATCCAGGCCTGGCTGAAGGGAACATTCGGCATGGAGTTTCATGATTTCGCCGGCTCCGTGGTCGTCCATGCGGTCGGCGGCTGGGTGGCGCTGCCGGCCGTGATGCTGCTCGGGGCGCGCCGGGGTCGTTATTCGAAGAACGGCGCCATGTCCGCCCACCCGCCGTCGAGCATCCCCTTCCTGGCACTGGGCGCCTGGGTGCTGGCGGTCGGCTGGTTCGGCTTCAATGTGATGAGTGCCCAAACGCTGGACAAGATCAACGGGCTGGTAGCGCTCAACTCGCTGATGGCGATGGTGGGCGGCACGCTGACCGCCGTCCTGGCTGGTAAAAACGACCCCGGTTTTGCCTATAATGGACCGCTGGCCGGCCTGGTTGCCATCTGTGCCGGCTCGGACCTGATGCATCCGCTGGGCGCGCTGGTCACCGGCGCCATCGCCGGCGGCGTCTTCGTCTGGATGTTCACGCTCACGCAAAACAAATGGAAGATCGACGACGTGCTGGGCGTGTGGCCCCTGCACGGCCTGTGCGGCGCCTGGGGAGGTGTCGCGGCCGGAGTCTTTGGCCAACAAGTGTTCGGCGGGCTGGGCAGCGTCTCCTTTTTCGCACAGCTGCTCGGTACGCTGCTGGGCATCGGGATTGCGTTCGTATCCGGCTTGATCATTTACGGCGTGCTGAAGAAAACCGTCGGCATCCGTCTCGATCCCGAAGAGGAGTTCAACGGCGCCGACCTGTCGATACACAAGATCAGCGCGACCGCCGAATCGGAGACCCGCTGGTAGCAGGGGTTTCACGAGACGTAAAAAAACCGCCAGGCTCACGCACTGGCGGTTCTTGTTGGCGCGAAGCCGCGGTGCTTACTGCGCCGCGCCTTCCACCGGATCAGCAGCCTTCATCGACAGCTTCAGGCGGCCGCGCTCGTCGGTCTCGAGGACCTTCACGCGCACTTGCTGGCCTTCCTTCAGGTAGTCGGCAACGGCGTTGACGCGCTCGTTGGCGATCTGCGAGATGTGCAGCAGGCCGTCCTTGCCCGGCATGACCTGCACGATCGCGCCGAAGTCCAGCAGCTTGAGCACGGTGCCGTCGTAGGTCTTGCCCACTTCGACCGATGCGGTCAGCTCTTCGATGCGGCGCTTGGCTTCCTGGCCGGCGGCGGCATCGACCGACGCGATGGTCACGACGCCTTCGTCGGTGATGTCGATCTGGGTGCCGGTTTCTTCGGTCAGCGCGCGGATGACGGCGCCGCCCTTGCCGATCACGTCACGGATCTTTTCCGGGTTGATGCGGATGGTGATCAGGCGCGGTGCGAAGTCCGACAGCTCGGTCTTCACGCTCGGCACGGCGCGCTGCATCTCGGCCAGGATGTGCTGGCGGGCTTCCTTGGCTTGCGCCAGTGCCACCTGCATGATTTCCTTGGTGATGCCCTGGATCTTGATGTCCATCTGCAGCGCGGTGATGCCTGCCGGGGTACCGGCGACCTTGAAGTCCATATCGCCCAGGTGGTCTTCGTCACCCAGGATGTCGGTCAGGACGGCGAACTTGCCGCCTTCCTTGATCAGGCCCATGGCGATGCCGGCGACGTGCGCCTTCATCGGCACGCCGGCGTCCATCAGTGCCAGGCAGCCGCCGCAGACCGACGCCATCGACGAGGAACCGTTCGACTCGGTGATTTCCGAGACCAGGCGCACCGAGTAGCTGAACTCGTCAGCCGACGGCAGCGCAGCGACCAGCGCGCGCTTGGCCAGGCGGCCGTGGCCGACTTCGCGGCGCTTCGGGGTGCCCACGCGGCCGGTTTCGCCGGTGGCGAACGGAGGCATGTTGTAGTGCATCATGAAGTCGTCGGTGTACTCGCCCATCAGCGCGTCGATCTTCTGGCTGTCGCGCGCGGTGCCGAGGGTGGCCACGACCAGCGCCTGGGTTTCACCGCGGGTGAACAGGGCCGAACCGTGGGTACGCGGCAGCACGCTGGTGCGGATCGCGATCGGACGCACGGTGCGGGTGTCGCGGCCATCGATACGCGGCTCGCCGTCCAGGATCTGCGTACGCACGACCTTGGCTTCCATGTCGAACAGGATGTTGCCGACTTCGGCCGCATCGGCCTGGACGCCCTGGGTTGCCAGGCCTGCCATCACTTCAGCCGAGATCGACTTCAGCTTCTGCTGGCGGGCCGACTTTTCGCGGGTCTGGTAAGCGTCACGCACTGCCGCGCCGGCCAGGTCGTTCACGCGGGCGATCAATTCTTCGTTCTTCGGTGCCGGGCTCCACTCGACTTCCGGCTTGCCGCCTTCGGCGACCAGGTCGTGGATCGCGTCGATGACGGCCTTCATCTGGTCGTGGCCGAAGACGACCGCGCCCAGCATGATTTCTTCCGACAGCTGCTGCGCTTCCGATTCCACCATCAGCACGGCGGTTTCGGTGCCTGCCACGACCAGGTCCATCTGCGAGGTCTTCAGCTCGGTGGTGGTCGGGTTCAGGATGTACTGGCCGTTCGCGTAGCCGACGCGCGCTGCGCCGATCGGGCCGTTGAACGGGATGCCGGCGATGCACAGCGCAGCCGAGGCGCCGATCATGGCCGGGATGTCCGGATCGATCTCAGGATTGACCGACAGGACGTGGATGATGACCTGGACTTCGTTCAGGTAACCTTCCGGGAACAGCGGGCGGATCGGACGGTCGATCAGGCGCGAGGTCAGGGTTTCCTTTTCCGAAGGACGGCCTTCGCGCTTGAAGAAACCACCCGGGATCTTACCGGCCGCGTAGGTCTTTTCCATGTAATCGACGGTCAGCGGGAAGAAGTCCTGGCCCGGCTTGGCGTCCTTCTTGGCGACCACGGTTGCCAGCACGACGGTATCTTCGACCGACACGACGACGGCGCCGCTTGCCTGGCGCGCGATTTCACCCGTCTCCAGGGTGACCGTGTGTTGACCGTACTGGAAGGTTTTCGTAACTTTATTAAACATGGGTAATCCCTTTCTATTTGCCGACAGATTTTCAGGAGCTGTCGTTCACCTCACCACGGACGGAGAGTCTCCGTCATTACTGCCACTACAACAACAAACGACAAAAACAAAAAATGCCCGCGACAGGTATCTGGCGCAGGCATTTCGTGACTAAATCGTCTTGACCAACGATTACTTACGCAGGCCGAGCTTGGCGATCAGGTCGCGGTAACGGTTTGCGTCTTTGCGCTTCAGGTAAGCCAGCAGGCTCTTACGGCGGTTGACCATCATGATCAGACCACGACGCGAGTGGTGATCCTTCTGGTGTGCCTTGAAGTGGCCGTTCAGCTCGTTGATGCGGGCGGTCAGCAGTGCGACCTGGACTTCCGGCGAACCGGTATCGTTCTGGCCACGTGCGTTGTCCGCGATGATCGCGGCTTTGTTGATGTTTTCTACGGTCATGATGTTACCTTTCACATGCGGTGCATGAGTCGAAACCCAGCGCACCGTGATTGACGAATTACCTGCCCAAAACGGACAGACCCGCCAGTATAGGGGAAAACCGGGCGTGCGGCCACTGTTTGCAGCGCCGGAAAGGTGGATCATGGGGGTTTTGCGGCATTTCGCGGGGTGAATGATGGCTAAATTAGTCAATATTGCAACAGTCCTGGCCCTGCTCGCCCTCGGCGGCTGCGCCGGAATGCTGCGCCAGGCGCCGTCCATCGGCGACTCGGCCGCGGTGGTCCAGCAGAAGATGGGCGCGCCGACCGCCATCTATGGGGCCGGGCAGGAAAGGATCTTCGAGTACGCGACCGGGCCGATGGGGCAGCAGACGTTCATGGCGCGGATCGGGGCGGACGAGCGGCTGCTGTCCTACGAGCAGGTGCTGACCGGCGAGAAGTTCGCGACCATCAAGGTCGACGCCGCCGACAAGGAAGAAGTGCTGCGCACCGTGGGCAGGCCGGCGGAAAAGTCCTTCGTGGCGATGCGGGACTGGGAAGTCTGGTCCTACCGCTACAAGGAGGCGGGGGTGTGGAACTCGATGATGCACGTGCACTTCGACCGCCAGGGGATCGTGCGGCAGATGCTGAATGGGCCGGATCCGATGTATGAGCCGAGGGACAGGATGGGGTGGTGAGCGCTTGAGCTGGTGGCTGCAGCGCGAAATTGGGCGAAATGATGCCAGTGGCATCATTTCGGCCTTCGCCGGTACGACGGCTCTAGTCTCGGCACGTCATCCCGGCGAAGGCCGGGATCCAATTCGGCCGAGCAGACGAACCGCCCGCTTACACGCCCTGCGGATTGACGCGTTCGACCTTGGAATGCAGCTTATTCAGGCCCGACAGATACGCCTTGGCCGAGGCCACGATGATGTCCGGGTCCGCCCCGACGCCGTTGACGATGCGCCCCGAGTGCGACAGGCGGATGGTCACTTCGCCCTGCGACTGCGGTCCGTTGCTGATCGCATTGATCGAAAACAGCACCTGCTCCGCGCCGCTCTTGACCACGCTCTCGATCGCGCTCACCACCGCGTCCACCGGCCCGTCGCCCGACGCCTCGGCCGACACTTCCCGGCCCTCTACCGCGAACACGACTTTCGCATGCGGCAGTTCGCCAGTCTCGGAGCGCTGCGCCAGCGACACCAGGCGGTAGGTCTCGCCGCCCTGCGCATGGTCCTCGTCCGACACCAGGGCCATGATGTCTTCGTCGAAGATCTCGGCCTTGCGGTCCGCCAGTTCCTTGAAGCGGGCAAAGGCCGCATTCACCTCGGCCTCCGACTCCAGCCCGATGCCCAGCTCCTGCAGGCGCGATTTGAACGCATTGCGGCCGGACAGTTTGCCCAGCACGATCTTGTTGGTGGTCCAGCCCACGTCTTCGGCGCGCATGATCTCGTAGGTCTCGCGCGCTTTCAGGATGCCGTCCTGGTGGATGCCCGAGGCGTGGGCGAAGGCATTGGCGCCCACCACCGCCTTGTTCGGCTGCACCGCGAAGCCGGTGATCTGCGAGACCATCTTGGACGCCGGCACGATCTGGGTGGTGTCCACGCCGACGCTCAGGTTGAAGTAGTCGGCGCGCGTGCGCAGGGCCATCACGACTTCTTCCAGCGAGGTATTCCCTGCCCGCTCGCCCAGGCCGTTGATGGTGCACTCGATCTGGCGCGCGCCGCCGATGGTGACGCCGGCCAGCGAATTGGCCACCGCCAGGCCCAGGTCGTTGTGGCAGTGCACGGACCAGACGGCCTTGTCGGAATTCGGCACACGCTCGCGCAGGCGCAGGATGCGCCGCCCGAATTCTTCCGGCACGGCGTAGCCGACCGTGTCGGGGAAGTTGATGGTGGTCGCGCCCTCGGCAATCACCGCCTCCAGCACGCGGCACAGGAAGTCCTCGTCCGAACGGCTGCCGTCTTCCGGCGAGAACTCGATGTCGTCGGTGTGATTGCGCGCGTAGCGAATCGCCAGTTTGGCCTGCTCCAGCACCTGCTCGGGCTCCATGCGCAGCTTCACCTGCATGTGCAGCGGAGAAGTCGCGATGAAGGTGTGGATGCGCTTGCGCGCGGCCGGCGCCAGGGCCTCGGCGGCGCGCGCGATGTCGCGGTCGTTGGCGCGCGACAGGGAGCAGATGGTGGACTCGCGTACCGCCGCCGAGATGGCGCGGATCGCTTCGAAGTCGCCCGGCGAAGCCGCCGCGAAACCGGCTTCGATGACGTCCACCCGCAGGCGCTCGAGCTGGCGCGCGATGCGCACCTTCTCGTCCCTGGTCATGGAGGCGCCCGGCGATTGCTCGCCGTCGCGCAGGGTGGTGTCGAAGATAATCAAACGGTTCGGATCGGACATTCTGGGCTCCATTAACTAATCAAAGTCAGCGGCGCCCTGCCCGGCCCGAAGGCCGCGCTAGCGGCGCACGCTGTCGTCCGGCTCGTCGTCGAGCGGGATGATGCTCACCGGCTTGCCCTTCGCTGCGCGCCAGGCGAACACGGCATACCCCGACAAGCCGTAAATCACAAAAATCGGCCACAGGACTTTCGGTGGGTCGATCGCCAGCAGCGCGAAGGCCAGGGCAATCAGGAACACCACGATGAACGGTACCGACTTGCGGAAGTTCACGTCCTTGAAGCTGTAAAACGGTACGTTCGACACCATCGTCAGGCCGGCGAACACCGCCAGGCCCCAGCTCACCCAGTCCACCTGGCGCGAGCTGACGTTGATGTCCGGGTCGGTCATCATCATGATGAAGCCGACGATCAGGGCCGCCGCCGCCGGGCTCGGCAAGCCCTGGAAGAAGCGCTTGTCCACCACCTCGATATTGGTGTTGAAGCGCGCCAGCCGCAGCGCCGCGCCGGCGCAGTAGATGAAGGCGGCGATCCAGCCCAGCTTGCCCAGCCCGCGCAGCGACCATTCATAGATCACCAGCGCCGGCGCGGCGCCGAAGGACACCATGTCCGACAGCGAGTCGTACTGCGCGCCGAACTCCGACTGGGTATTGGTCAGGCGCGCAATCCGACCATCAAGGCCATCGAGGATCATCGCGATGAACACCGCCCAGCAGGCATGCTCGAAGCGCTGGTTCATCGCCATGACGATGGCGTAGAAGCCGCAGAACAGCGCGCCCGTCGTGAACGCATTCGGCAGCAGGTAGATGCCGCGGCCACGCTCACCCGGAAGACGGTCTTCCGCCCGGCGCCCGAAGCGTTTCAAGCGGGAAAATCGTGGCGCCTTGGGCGCTGCTCCAGGTGGTCGGCGTCGTGGAAAGGTCGGCATAGGGCTCCATAGTCAAAATAATGCTGTTCCCAGCATTATAGAGGCGGGAACCCATGTTAGCGAATGGCTATGTTTACTTGAATCGCACCTTGCCTACCAGACGCATCTGGAGGGTCGTTTCTCCCGGTTCAAAGCTCGGCTCCGGCATCTGGTCCGCCATCTCCTGCTTGGCGCTCGCGCGCATCATCATCGGCGCCCCTGCCGCCTGTCCGTCGCCGGCGTAATTGCCCGAACCCTCGAAATCGACCGTGTCCAGCACCGCGTCAAGCGGCTTGCGTCCCATCGCGCTGGCGATCGAGACGATGCGCTCGTTCAGGTTGCGGTAGGTCGCGGCGATGCGCTGGTCGTCGAGGCGCTTTTCCAGTTCCGGGCTCAGGCCGAAGCTCACGTTATTGATTTGCAGAACTTTCTGGGCTGCAGCGGCCGTCTTCGGCAGGTCGGCGAGATTGGTGGTCTTCACCTCCAGGTACTGCCCGACGCGCCAGGCGATCGGCACCGGACGCACTGGCGTGCGCGTCATCGGCTGCGGCATCGGCGGCACTTCCGGGTAGACCGGATAGGTGTAATACCCCATGGTCTTCAGCTCGGCCTTCGGATCGGCGCGGCGCACGATCTCGGTCCCCTCCTTCATCTTGCGGTTCACGCGTGCCGCAGCGGCATTCTTGTCCTTGTCATGCTCTTCGACCGCGAAGGTGACGGTGGCCTGGTCGTTGGCGTGCTTCACTTCGCCGAAGGCCGGCACCACCACCAGCGTGCCGGTGGTCGACGGTGCAGTCACGGTTTGCGCCTGTGCCTGGAAAGCCAGCACCAGGGCCGCAGCCACGATCGATTTGGAAATCTTCATTTATTGTTCTCCAGAAAAGTTACGACGGATGTCCGCGTCACTTATACGATACCGCTCTCGCAACTTCCATCGTAACTTTGTAATGGATCGTTGCAACTGAGCAGCTGGAGTAACAGGTGTCTCGAATTGTCGCGGTGCCGGACCATCCGACCCGACACCGCGTGGTACAGCTTAGTTCTTCGACTGGTCGACCAGCTTGTTCTTCGCGATCCACGGCATCATCGCGCGCAGCTTGGCGCCGACTTCTTCGATCGGGTGCTCGGCGGTCAGGCGGCGGCGCGAGATCAGGGTCGGGGCGCCGGCCTTGTTCTCGAGGATGAAGCTCTTCGCGTATTCGCCGGTCTGGATGTCCTTCAGGCACTGGCGCATCGCATCCTTGGTCGCCGAGGTGACGACTTTCGGGCCGGTGACGTACTCGCCGTATTCCGCGTTGTTCGAGATCGAGTAGTTCATGTTGGCGATGCCGCCTTCATAGATCAGGTCGACGATCAGCTTGAGCTCGTGCAGGCACTCGAAGTAGGCCATTTCCGGCGCGTAGCCGGCTTCGGTCAGGGTTTCGAAACCTGCCTTGATCAGCTCGACCGCACCGCCGCACAGCACGGCCTGCTCGCCGAACAGGTCGGTTTCAGTCTCTTCGCGGAAGTTGGTCTCGATGATGCCGGCGCGGCCGCCGCCGTTGGCCATGGCGTAGGACAGCGCGATGTCGCGTGCCGAGCCCGACTTGTCCTGGTAGACGGCGACCAGGTGCGGCACGCCGCCACCCTGGCGGTAGGTGCCGCGCACGGTGTGGCCCGGGGCCTTCGGTGCGACCATGATCACGTCGAGGTCGGCGCGCGGCACGACCTGGCCGTAGTGGACGTTGAAGCCGTGGGCGAAGGCCAGCGCGGCGCCCTGCTTGGCGTTCGGCTCGACATTGTTCTTGTAGACTTCGGCGATGTTCTCGTCCGGCAGCAGGATCATGATGACGTCGGCGTTCTTGACCGCGTCATCGACCTCGGCGACCTTCAGGCCGGCCGCTTCGACCTTGTTCCAGGAAGCGCCGCCGCGGCGCAGGCCGACGGTGACGTTGACGCCCGATTCGCTCAGGTTCTGGGCGTGGGCGTGGCCTTGCGAGCCGTAGCCGATGATGGCGACGTTCTTGCCTTTGATGAGGGAGAGGTCGCAGTCTTTGTCGTAGAAAACTTTCATGGTCATTCCTTAATTTTGATGTATTGGATTGCGGGCGTTGAACGCGTCGCGAATTTTTAAACTTTGAGGATGCGTTCGCCGCGACCGATGCCCGAGCCGCCGGTACGGACGGTCTCGAGGATCGATGCACGGTCGATGGCGTCGATGAAGGCATCCAGCTTGCTCTTGGCGCCGGTCAGTTCGATCGTGTAGGTCTTCTCGGTCACGTCGATGATGCGGCCGCGGAAGATGTCGGCGGTGCGCTTCATCTCTTCGCGCTCCTTGCCGACCGCCCGCACCTTGATGAGCATGAGCTCGCGCTCGATGTGCTGGCCTTCGGTGAGATCGACCACCTTCACCACTTCGATCAGGCGGTTCAGGTGCTTGGTGATCTGCTCGATGATGTCGTCCGAACCGCTGGTGACGATGGTCATGCGTGACAGGCTCACGTCTTCGGTCGGCGCCACGGTCAGGGTTTCGATGTTGTAGCCGCGTGCCGAGAACAGCCCGACCACGCGCGACAGCGCACCGGCTTCGTTTTCGAGGAGGACGGAAATGATGTGTCGCATTACAGGTCCTCCGAGCCGAGCAGCATTTCATTCAGGCCCTTGCCGGCCTTGACCATCGGCCAGACGTTCTCGCTCTGGTCGGTGATGAAGTTCATGAACACCAGGCGGTCCTTCATGGCAAAGGCCTCAACCAGCGAGCCCTCGACGTCGGACGGCTTCTCGATGCGCATGCCGACGTGGCCATAGGCCTCGGCCAGCTTCTCGAAGTCCGGCAGCGAATCCATATAGGACTCGGAATAGCGCGAACCGTAGTCGATCTGCTGCCACTGGCGGACCATGCCGAGGAAGCGGTTGTTCAGCAGGATGATCTTCGGGGTCAGGTGGTATTGCTTGCAGGTCGCGAGCTCCTGGATGCACATCTGGATCGAGCCCTCGCCGGTGACGCAGGCGACCGTCGCATCCGGATTCGCCATCTGCACGCCCATCGCGTACGGCAGGCCGACGCCCATGGTGCCCAGGCCGCCCGAGTTGATCCAGCGGCGCGGCTTGTCGAAGCCGTAGTACTGCGCGGCCCACATCTGGTGCTGGCCGACGTCCGAGGTGATGAAGGCGTCGCCGTTGGTCACGCGGTGCAGCTGCTCGATGACCGACTGCGGCTTGATCAGCTCACTCGAGTTCGTATAGGCCAGGCAATCCTTGCCGCGCCATTCGGCGATCTGCTTCCACCAGGCCTGCAGGGCATTGGTATTGGTCGAGGCGGTGCTGGCGTCGAGCTGCGACAGCAGCTCGACCAGCACGTCCTTGACGTTGCCGACGATCGGGATGTCGACCTTGACGCGCTTCGAGATCGACGAAGGGTCGATGTCGATGTGGATGATCTTGCGCGGGTTGGAAGCGAAGTGCTTCGGGTTGCCGATCACGCGGTCGTCGAAACGGGCGCCGATGGCGATCAGGACGTCGCAGTGCTGCATCGCCATGTTCGCTTCATAGGTGCCGTGCATGCCGGGCATGCCGACGAAGTGCGGGCTGCTCGAGCGCGAGGCGCCCAGGCCCATCAGCGTGTTGGTCACCGGGAAGCCGAGCTTCTCGACCATGCGGTTCAGCTCATTCGAGGCATTCGCCAGGATGACGCCGCCGCCCGCATAGATCATCGGGCGCTCGGCCCCTTGCAGCAGCTGCACGGCCTTGCGGATCTGGCCGGCGTGGCCCTTGTCCACCGGCTTGTACGAGCGCATCTCGATCTCGCGAGGATACTCGAACGCGCACTTGTGCATGGTGATGTCCTTCGGGATATCGACCAGCACGGGACCGGGACGGCCGGTGCGGGCGATGAAGAAGGCTTTCTTGATGGTCGATGCCAGTTCGCGGACGTCCTTGACCAGGAAGTTGTGCTTGACCACCGGGCGGGTGATGCCGACGGTGTCGCATTCCTGGAAGGCATCCTGGCCGATCGCATGGCTCGGCACCTGGCCGGAAATGACGACCATCGGAATCGAATCCATGTAGGCCGTGGACAGGCCGGTGACGGCATTGGTCACGCCCGGACCGGAGGTCACGAGGGCAACGCCGACGGTGTTGGAGCTGCGCGAATAGGCGTCTGCGGCATGGACCGCGGCCTGTTCGTGGCGGACGAGGACGTGCTGGAACTTGTCCTGCTTGAAGATGGCGTCGTAGATGTAGAGGACTGCCCCGCCGGGATAACCGAAGACGTGCTTGACGCCCTCTTCCGCGAGACAACGCACCACTATCTCAGCACCCGTGATCGGGGCCGATGCATCGTTATTCATGTTCATTCCTTTCAAGACCCAATGGGAGTTTGATCGGATGCCCGTTCCTAACGAAATACGATATGCGCAACAACCCTCATGCGTCCCTTCTCTCTGCGGTCGCGGCTGTGTTTGGGGACACCGTAGGGTCCTGACGCACGGGCGCTGGGCGCAACTCGTTCGGCTTGAGTGTCTGTAGCGTTTATACGCATCTCTCGCGCTTTTGGCGCGGGTCGGAGCAAACTGCCTACAAATGAAAGCGCGTCAATCCGGAGATGGCTTGTGGGCCTTAACCGGGAGACTGGAGAGCTTCGGGGGTGCAAAGCATTCAAACACATTACTGCGTTGCACCATTTTGGTCAAGGCATAAACGATGATTTTTTTGCTGCGCCAGAATGGTGCGCCGCGGATGCGTTCAGCGTTGCATGCCCCAGCGGCGCACGGTAAGCCGTTCCAGGGTCTGGAACACGAGGTGTTCGATCGCCAGCCCGATGAGGATGACGGCGGCCAGGCCGGCGAAGACCTTGTCGGTAAACAGTTCGTTGCGGCTCTGGAAGATGTACCAGCCCAGCCCGCCCTGCCCCGAGGTGCTGCCAAAAACCAACTCAGCCGCGATCAGGGTGCGCCAGGCGAAGGCCCAGCCGATCTTCAGGCCGGACAGGATCGCCGGCAGCGCGGCCGGAATCAGGATCTGCAGCACCATGCGCAGCCCGCCCAGGCCATAGTTGCGCCCAGCCATGCGCAGGGTGTCCGGCACCGAACGGAAGCCCGCGGTGGCGTTCAGGGTCAGCGGCCACAGTACCGAGTGCACCAGCACCATCAGCAGGCTGCCCTTGCCCAGGCCGAACCACAGCAGCGCCAGCGGCAGCAGCGCGATCGCCGGCAGCGGGTTGAACATCGAGGCCAGGGTATCGATCAGCTCGCGCCCGACCTTGCCCGAGACGGCCAGCCAGGTCAGCAGGAAAGCCCCCAGCACGCCGAGCGTGAAGCCCTGGGTCAGCACCTGCAGCGATACGCTGACATAGCCCCACAGCTCGCCGGAAGCGAGACCGGCGGCGAAGGCCTTCCCGGTCTGGATGGCGCCGGGCAGGAGCAGGTCGTTGTCGAACCAGCGGGCCAGCAGTTCCCAGATGAGCACAATGGCGAGCAGCATGCCGATCTTGCGCAGCCAGCCGAGGTCCGGGAGCGTGAAGGCCGCAGCCGGAGCCGCCGGTGGACTCCCCGGCGCCGCGTCGAGGACGTATTCAGGACGTACGGGCGGATTAAGCATGGGCGACTCCCCTTGGGCGCTCAATCGCTGCCTGATCGCCAAACAGCAAGCCATGAATCCTTTGCGTCGCCGCCTGGAATTCGCTGCTTCCCGCACTGGCCAGGCTGAACTGATGACTATTCAACTCCGCCCTCACCCGCCCCGGATGCGGCGACAGCAACAGGATCCGGTTGCCTACCACCAGCGCTTCTTCAATGGAATGCGTCACGAACAGCATGGTGAACCCGATCTCTTCCCACAGCGCCTGCAATTCTTCCTGCATGCTGCGCCGCGTGAGCGCATCCAGCGCCGCGAAGGGCTCGTCCATCAGCAGGATCGCCGGCTGCATCGCCAGCGCCCGCGCGATCGCCACGCGCGCCTTCATCCCGCCCGACAGCGTGTGCGGATAGGCATCCGCAAAACGCGCCAGCCCCACCTTGCCGAGCCAGTGGCGCGCCCGCAGGTCCGCGTCCTTGCGCTTCACTCCGCCGGCCAGCAGCGGGAACATGACGTTCTCCCGCACCGTCTTCCAAGGCGGCAACTGGTCGAATTCCTGGAACACGACGATACGGTCCGGCCCCGGCCGCGTGATCGCCCGGCCCGCCAGCCTGAGGCTGCCCGCCTGCGGTGCAATGAAACCGCCGACCGCCTTCAGCAGGGTCGACTTGCCGCAACCCGAAGGCCCCAGCAGCACGAAACGGTCGCCCTGATAGACCTCGAAGCTGACATCCTCGGTGGCGCGCACGATGCCGCGCTCGCCCCGGTACTCCAGCGTGACGTGTTCGGCGCGCAGCAAGGCTTCGGGCGGCGGCACCAGATTCAGCGGGCTCATGTCAGCTTCCTTTATCGAGTGCCGGGTGGACAAAGAAGTAATCACGCCAGCTCGCCGGCCTGGTCTTGATCGCGCCCACCTCGTGCAGGAACTGGGCCAGGCCGAGCGTGTTCTGCGGCGCCACCTTGAACTGCACCTGCGGATTTTTGATCACCTTGACGAGCAGTGCCCGGTCGATATTGCCCTTGTTGACGCGCAGGTAGGCGTCGGCCGCCGCTTCCGGATTGGTGGACGCCAGCTGCGCCGCCTCGCTCAGGGCGTCGATGAAGGCGCGGTAGGTTTTCGGGTTTTCCTTGACGTATTTTTCTGTTGCGTAGAGCACGGTGGCCGAACTCGGCCCGCCCAGCACGTCGTAGGAGTTCAGCACGATGTGGGCCTGCGGATTGCCGGCCAGTTCCTGGTCCTGGAACGGCGGGTTGCCGAAGTGGGCGTTCAGTTCCGTCTTGCCGGCGATGATGGCGGCGGCGGCATCGGGATGCGGCACGGTCTGGGTGATCGGGTCGAGCTTCTTGAACTCGGCCTTGCCCCACTGCTTGGCCGCCGCCATCTGCAGGATGCGCGCCTGCACCGACACCGTCACGGCCGGCAAGGCGATGCGGTCCTTCTGGCTGAAGTCGGCGATGGTCTTCACCGCCGGGTTGGTGCTGACGAGGTAGTAAGGAAAATTGCCGAGCGAGGCGACGGCGCGCACGTTCTGGCGGCCGGCCGTGCGGTCCCAGATGGTGAACAGCGGCCCCAGCCCGGCGCCGGCCACGTCGATCGAACCGGACAGCAGCGCATCGTTCACCGCCGAGCCGCCCGACAGCTTGACCCAGTCGACGTCGATCTCGACGCCCTGCTTCCTGCCGTGCTTTTCGATCAGCTTCTGGTCCTGGGCCACATTCAGCAGCAGGTAGACGATGCCGAACTGCTCGGCGATGCGGATCTTGCCTTCCGCCTGGGCGGTCGACGACACACCGAGGGCCAGCGCGGCCGCGGCGGCCGCGATTTTCATTTTCAATGTCATATTTTTCTTTCAGATCAGAACGGGACGTCGCCCTCGATGGTGGTGCGGTACAGCTTGCGACGCTGGTCTTGCGGGAAGGCCGTCGCCAGGTGCATGGTCGAGCGGTTATCCCAGAACACCATGTCGCCCGGCTTCCATTGGTGGCGGTAGACGAATTCCGGGCGCGTGCCGTGCGCGAACAGCTGGTCCAGCAATTCGCGGCTGCGCTCCTCCGGCAGGTCGAGGATGCGGGTGGTGAAATGCTCGCTGACGAACAGGGCCCGGCGCGCCGTCTCCGGATGGGTGCGCACCACCGGGTGCACGGCCGGCACCACTTCGTCGATCTGCTCCTGGGTGAGCTTCGGGCGCCACGGGTTGCGCTGGCGCAGTTCTTCGTACTTGGCCAGGTAGCTGTGCTCGGCGCGCAGGCCGGCGATCTCGCGCTTGAGTTTTCCCGGCAGCGCATCATAGGCGGCGTGCTGGTTGGCGAACAGGGTGTCGCCGCCCTCTTCCGGCAGCTCCTGGGCATGCAGCATCGAGCCCAGGCTGGGCACCGCCTTGTACGACAGGTCGGAATGCCAGAAATGGCCGGCGTCGCCCAGGCCGATCGGCTGGCCGTTTTCGCGGATGTTCGATATCACCAGCACTTCCGGATGCCCGGCCAGCTGGAACTGGCGCAGCACGTGGATCTGCAGGCGGCCGAAGCGGCGGCTGAACTCGACCTGCTGCCGGGGGCTGAAGCTCTGGTCGCGGAACACCAGCACATGGTGCTCCAGGTGGGCGCGGTGCAGGCGGTCGAAATCGTCGATGCTCAGCGGGAGCGCCAGGTCGAGACCGAGCACTTCCGCGCCGAGCGGCTGGTTGACGAGCGGGCGGATGTCGAAATCCTGACGGGTGGAATCGAGCGGCATGATCAATATGCTTGAGTGAAGATGATTCCAGATTAGCCAGCTCCCGCAGGCCCAACAACGAATCATTTCGACTAACTTCATGCACTTTTTGAAAGCAGCGCGGGCCTCCCCGGGGCGGCCGCTGCGCGATTTCGATGCGTGAAGGATGGTTTTTTGCTAGGATTCGATAGTTTTCCTCACGGCATTCGCATCAAGGCGCCTTTCCAACAACGCATGGCCACAGACAAAGAACTCAACGACTTCCTCGAGAATGTCGAACGGCGTGCGTTCAAGCAGGCGGTATATGCGGTTCGCAAGGACGAATCGGCGCTCGACATCGTGCAGGACGCGATGATCAAGCTGGCCGAGAAGTACGGCGACAAGCCGGCGGCCGAGCTGCCGATGCTGTTCCAGCGCATCCTGCAGACGACCATCCTCGATTACTTCCGCCGCGAAAAGGTCCGCAATACCTGGATCAGCCTCTTTTCGGGCTTCAGCCGGCCGGATGGGGACGATGAGGAATTTGATATACTTTCTTCCTATGAAGCGGAAGCGGGAACGGCCGCCGCGGAATCCAGCGCCGACCAGTTTGAGCGCGCACAAACGCTACGCCTGATTGAACAGGAAGTAGAAAAGCTCCCACCGCGTCAACGGGAAGCCTTCCTCATGCGTTACTGGCAGGATATGGACGTGGCCGAGACGGCCGAAGCGATGGGTTGTTCCGAGGGAAGCGTCAAGACACACTGCTCGCGCGCGACCCACGCACTCGCCGAGGCGCTCAAGGCCAAGGGAATCAAGCTATGAACACGGACGACATCAATCTGGCGTACAAGGTACGCCATGCCCTGAACGAGAACCTCGACGCGCTGTCGGTTTCGACGACCGAGCGGCTGGCTGCGGCGCGCGCGCTCGCCTTGTCACGCAAGAAAGCGGACGCACCCCGTCAGGCCCTGCCGGCCAAGCGCCCCTTGTTCGACATCAAGGCGCTGTTTAGCGGCCCGGCACTGGCGCGGATCGCCGTGGCGGCGCCGATGCTGGCCCTGGTCATCGGCATGGGCGGCGTCTACCAGTACGAACAGCAGCAGCGCCTCGCCGCGATGGCCGAGATCGACGCCGCCGTGCTGGCCGACGAACTGCCGCTGACCGCCTACCTCGACCATGGCTTCAATGCCTATGTGGAGTCGCAACAGCGCCAGCAATGACGAAAACCGCGCCGAAGCCCCGCATCGCCGTCGTTGCAACAGCGGCCGCGGTCTTGATTGCCGGGGCCGCGACCTGGGCGGTCTACAACAAATCCGAATCGACGGCGCCCGCCGCCCGCGGCGCAGGCGCGCCCCCCACCATCGCAGCCGGCGCCAAGCCGCCTGCCAAGACCCTCGACAAGCCGCTCTGGCGCGAACTGAGCCGTAACCAGCAGCGCGCACTCAAACCCCTGCAGCCCGAATGGGACGGCATGGACGGCATGCGCAAGCGGCGCTGGCTCGAGATGTCGCAGCGTTTCGCCTCGATGAACCCGGCCGAGCAGCAGCGCGTGCACGAGCGCATGCGCCAGTGGATGCGCCTCACGCCGGCCCAGCGCAATCTGGCGCGCGAAAACTACAGCAAGACCCGCAAACTGGCGCCAGGCCAGAAGGCCGCTACCTGGGAGAGCTACAAGCAGCTGTCCGAGGAAGAAAAGCGCCGGCTGGCGCGCTCGGGCACGTCCCAGGGTGCGCCCTCCCTGCCGCATTCGCCGATCATCGACACGCCGACCAGCTGTCCGCCGGGCGCGACGCGCCGCGGCACCGCCTGCATCCTGCCGACGCCGGCAAGCCCCGCCGGCGCCGCCACCGTACCGACCACGATCACGTCGACGCCGCCAGCCGCCGCTCCAGCGGCAACGGCGCCGGCGCCTGCTGCCCCTTCACCTGCCGCCCAGTCCGCTCCAAATGCCAGCAACGCAAGCAACTAAGGCCACCCCGACCATCCTGCGCCGCGTCACCGTGATGCTGTACGAAGCGCTGCTGCTGATCTCGGTCGAGATGCTGGCGATCGCCTTCTACATGCTGGTGACCCTGAACAGCCAGCACCCGCTGGCCAAGGAAGGAATGAAAGCCTGGCTGTTCCTGGTGACGGGCGCCTACTTCACCTGGTGCTGGATGAACACCGGGCATACGCTGGCCATGAAGACCTGGCGCATCAAGGTGGTCAAACCCGGGCACCACCAGCTGCCGTTCCGGACGGCCGCCCTGCGCTTCCTGCTGGCCTGGGGCTGGTTCCTGCCGGCGCTGGCCGCGTGCTGGGCCTTCGGGCTGCACGGCAAGGGACAGATCGCGGGGGCCTGCGCGGCCGGGATCGTGGCCTGGGCCATGACGGCGCTGTTCGACAAGGATCGGCAGTTCCTGCACGATCGCCTGGCCGGCACCCGCCTGATTGCCCTGCCGAAGGCCGCCCGCAAGGTCGCGTAAATAAGCTTGTCCTTGCCGTAAGGCATTCGAACGCGGCACGAACGAAAACAGCGGAATAATCGACGGCTTCCATCCTCATCCTTGCAGAAAGGTGAACCATGAAGCTATCGGACACCCACGTCGTGATCATGGGCGCATCCAGCGGCATCGGAGCGGCGACCGCAATCGCCTTCGCGCGCCAGGGTGCGCAGCTGGTACTGGGCGCGCGCGGCAAGGAAGGCCTGGAGGACGTCGCGCGGCGTTGCCGCCAGGCCGGCGGCCAGGCCGAGGCGCTGGTCGTGGATGCGACGGACGCCGACGCGGTCGCGGCATTCGCACGCAGGGCGCGCAGCATCCTGGGACGGATCGACCTGTGGTACAGCAATGTCGGCAGCGGCGTGATCGGCAAGTATGCCGAGGTGCCCATGGTCGACCACCGGCGCGTGGTCGAGACCAACCTCCTCACGCACATGAACGACGCCCACGCGGTCATGCCGATCTTCCTCGAGCAGGACCACGGCATCTGGGTCAACATGATCTCGGCCGGCGGCTTCGTGGCCGCGCCCTACGCCGCCGCCTACTCGGCCAGCAAGTATGGCCTGCGCGGCTTCAGCGAGGCCTTGCGCGCGGAACTGGGCAAGCGGCCGCGCATCCACGTCTGCGACGTGTATCCGACCTTCGTCGACTCCCCCGGATTCAGTCACGCGGCCAACTACACGGGCGCGAAGCTTTCCTATCCGCCCGGGGCGGTAAGGCCCGAAAAAGTGGCCGACGCCATCGTCGAACTCGCCCGGCACCCGCGCGACACCACGGCGCTCGGTGCACCGGCTGGTTTGCTCAGACTGGGGAATTTCGCGGCGCCGAACCTGCTCGCGTCAGGCATGAACCGATTTCTGGATGCCTGGGCGAGAAAGGCCGATCGCGCACCCGAGACACGCGGCGCGCTGTACGAACCGCCGCGTGGGGCCAGCGGCATTCATAGTGGGCAGCGGCGGCTGGAGCAGCCGCAGCACAATAAGGCGCTTGTGGTTGGGGTGGCGGCGCTTGCTGCCGCGGTTGGGGTGCAGTTGTGGCGGCAGCGGGTTAAGTAATAGCGGTCACACTGCGGTACGGAATTGGATCCCGGCCTTCGCCGGGATGACGGCTCAAAGGTAGCAGGTGCTAATACCGTTAGCAGCTGCCCGTCGTTCCGGCGAAGGCCGGAACCCAATTTCGCTTGCAGGCAGCTAGCGCAAATCAGAACCGCTCGTAATCGAGCAGATACCGCCACTGCCCTGCCTGCAGCCCCGCCATCGGCACGCGCCCGATACGGATGCGGCGCATCTCGACGATCTCCAGCCCCACTTCGCGGCACATGTGATCGATCAGCCCCGGCCGCACGTCCTTCAGCGCGAAGCGCAGCCGGTGCTCGTTCTGCCAGCTCACCTTCATCGGCGCGATCGGCTTGCCGCTGAACGTCAGGCCGTGATTCAGCAGCGCCAGCCCGCCTTCCTGGATGGTGCCGCTGACGTCGACGATGAACTCCTGCTCGACGCGCGACGCTTCGTCCACCAGCTTGCGCGCCACCCGGAAGTCCTGCGTATAGACCACCAGCCCGCTCGCATCCGTCTCCAGCGGCGAGGTCAGCGTGAGCTTGGTCAGGTGACGCTTGAGGAAGCGTGGCTGCCCGTGCCCGGGTGCTAGCGTTTCGGGCGTGAGGCAGGCCAGCGCCGGCTCGCCGCGCGCGCCGACGCCGGAGTTGAATCCGGCCGGCTTGTGCAGCAGGATCGTGACCGGCGGCGCTTCCTCGCCTGACGCGCCGGGCAGCAGGCGGACGTCTTGGGAAGGCAATACACGGCTGGCCGGATCTTCGACGACCTGGCCGTCGACACTGATCCCGCCGCCGGCGATGTAGCGCTCCGCTTCGGCGCGTGAGCAGCCCAGCTGCGCGGCGACGCGCTTGGCCAGGCGGATGGCGTCGTCGGTCATCAGGCGCGCCAATCCGAGAAGAAGGTCTTGAACACCTCGACGGCGCGCGCCACGTCGGCGGCAGACACGTCCAGGTGGGTCACCAGGCGGGTGCGCGGGCCGATCGAGGCGCGGATGTGCGCGCGGGCCAGGTGCTGGCGCAGCGGCTCGCAGGCGGCGGCCGGGACGTCCATCCAGAAGATGTTGGTCTGCGGGCTGCCGACCTTCAAGGCGGCGATCTGCGACAGGCCTTGCGCCAGCGCGGCGGCGTTGTCATGGTCCTCGGCCAGGCGCTGCACGTTGTGCTCGAGTGCATACTGCGCGGCCGCGGCCAGCACGCCGGCCTGGCGCATGCCGCCGCCCAGCATCTTGCGCCAGCGCTTGCCCTGCTCGATGAAGGCCTTGGGGCCCAGCAGCACGGAGCCGACCGGCGCACCCAGGCCCTTCGACAGGCAGACCGAGACGGTATCGAAGCCTTGCACGGCGTCGCGCAGGCTGATGCCGTTCTTGACGGCCGCGTTGCAGATGCGGGCGCCGTCGAGGTGGGTGGCCAGGCCTTTGCCGTGCGCGAGGCTGGTCGCCGCCTTGACGTAATCCTGCGGCAGCACACGGCCGCCGATGGTGTTTTCCAGCGCCAGCAGGCGGGTACGCGCGAAGTGCATGTCGTCGGGCTTGATGTAAGCCTCGATGTCGCTCAGGGCGATCGAGCCGTCCGCCTGGTTGGCGATCGGCTGCGGCTGGATCGAACCCAGCACCGCGGCGCCGCCGCCTTCGTACTTGTAGGTGTGCGCTTCCTGGCCGACCAGGTATTCATCGCCGCGGCCGCAGTGGGCCATCAAGGCGATCAGGTTGGTCTGGGTGCCGGAGGGCGCGAACAGGCCGGCCTCAAAGCCGAACAGCTCGGCGGCGTAATCCTGCAGGCGGTTGACCGAGGGGTCGTCGCCGTACACGTCGTCGCCGACTTCCGCCGACGCCATCGCGGCGCGCATCGCGTCGGACGGTTGGGTGACGGTATCGCTGCGCAGGTCGATCCAGTGCTGCTTGCTCATATTCGTTCTCAGTCTGCTGTGACAGGGGTATAGAAACGCTGCTTCATTTCGTCGAGGCCCAGTTCGGCCATGACTTCCTGGAGGCGCTCGGTCGGACGGCGGCGCGGCAGGTTTTTGTAGGTGGCCACGATGAGTTCATTCTTCATCGAGTGCTCCCAGCCCACCAGTTCGGTGACGGTCACCTGGTAGCCGTGCGCCTCCAGCTGCAGGCAGCGCAGCACATTGGTGACCTGGCTGCCGAACTCGCGGGTGTGGATCGGGTGGCGCCAGATCTCGGTCAGCGCGCTGCGGCCCAGGTCCTTGCCCTTGTTCTTGCGCAGGACGGTAGCCACTTCGGCCTGGCAGCAGGGCACCAGCACCATGTGCTTCGCCTTTTTCTTAAGGGCGAAGTCGATGGCGTCGTCGGTGGCCGTGTTGCAGGCGTGGAGTGCGGTGACGATGTCGATGGTGGGCGGCAGCTTGCTTGATGTCGTCGATTCCGCCACCGACAGGGGCAGGAAGGACATGCCCGTGAAGCCCAGGCGCGCCGCCAGCTCGGTCGACTTCTGGACCAGCTCTTCGCGCGTCTCGATGCCGTAGATGTGCGACCCGTCGTCCAGGCCCTTGAAGAACAGGTCGTACAGGATGAAGCCGAGGTAGGACTTGCCGGCGCCGTGGTCGACCAGGGTCACGCCCGGCTTCTCGTCGCGGACGTCCTTCAGCAGCGGCTCGATGAAGTTGTACAGGTGGTAGACCTGCTTCAGCTTGCGGCGGCTGTCCTGGTTCAGTTTGCCGTCGCGCGTGAGGATGTGCAGTTCCTTCAGCAGCTCGATCGACTGGCCGGGGCGGACCTCGGATGGGAGTTCGGGCGCTGCCGTCGGTTTGGTGGTGTGCTTAGCGTGCTTCATCGATCCATGCTGCCTGAATGGCTTCCAGTACGCGTTCGCCGCCGCGGCTGCGGTCGTCGTCGAAGCCGTCGAGCTCGACGACCCAGTTGTGCAGGTCGACGAAGCGCACGGTGGCGGGGTCGACGTCCGGGTATTTTTCGACCAGTGCTTCGGCGATGCTTGTTACCTCAGTCCACTTCATGGCAGGCTCCTGCTCAGTGGTTTTTCTCTGCTGCGTGGTTGATGGTGTACTTCGGGATCTCGACGACCAGATCTTCCTCGGCGACGATCGCCTGGCAGGACAGGCGCGAGTTCGGCTCCAGGCCCCAGGCCTTGTCGAGCATGTCTTCTTCTTTTTCTTCCTGCTCGTTCAGCGAGTCGAAGCCTTCGCGCACGATCACGTGGCAGGTGGTGCAGGCGCAGACGCGGTCGCAGGCGTGTTCGATCTCGATGTCGTTTTCCAGCAGGACGTCGCAGATCGACTTGCCGGCCGGGGATTCCAGCACGGCGCCGTCAGGGCAGAAGACCGGATGAGGGAGGATGACGATTTGTGGCACTTGATAACCTCGTTATTTGTTTTCGTAGGGTGGTCGGCTTCGCCGACCGCGCGTTCAACTCTCGGTCGCGTCGTGGCAACGCACACCGGAGCTGAACGCGCGGGCGGGAGACCCGCCCACCCTACGTATAGATGATGCTTAAACCTCGTCCAGCGACTTGCCCGCCAGGACCTTGCGCACGCTCTTGTCCATCCGGCGTGCCGCGAATTCTTCCGTGCCCTTGGCCAGCGCCTGCACCGCCGCGTGCAGCGCATCCTGGCGCTGCCCTGCTTCGATCGACGTGTCGTTCGAGCGGTGGATCGCGTCGCGCACGCCGTGCACCAGCTTCGCCACTTCGTCCTGCTCGGCGTCGCTCAGCAGCTCGGTATCGGCATCCAGCGCCGACTGGGTCGCCAGCAGGATGCGCTCGGCCTCGACCTGCTCTTCGCGCAGGGCGCGCATCTGCATGTCGCCCTGGGCCGAGCTGTAGGAATCCTGCAGCATGCGCGCCACCTCGTCGTCGCCCAGGCCGTAGGACGGCTTGACGGTGATCGAAGCTTCCACGCCCGAACGGGTCTCGCGTGCCGACACCGACAGCAGGCCGTCGGCATCCACCTGGTAGGTCACGCGGATACGCGCCGCGCCGGCCGCCATCGGCGGGATGCCGCGCAGCTCGAAGCGCGCCAGCGAGCGGCAGTCCGACACCAGTTCGCGCTCGCCCTGCACCACGTGCACCGCCAGCGCGGTCTGGCCATCTTTAAACGTCGTGAATTCCTGGGCGCGCGCGCACGGGATGGTCGAATTGCGCGGGATGATCTTCTCGACCAGGCCGCCCATGGTCTCGATGCCGAGCGACAGCGGGGTCACGTCCAGCAGCAGCCAGTCGTCCCCTTCGGCGCGGTTACCGGCCAGCAGATTGGCCTGGATGGCGGCGCCCAGCGCCACCACCTTGTCCGGGTCGATGTTCGCGTGCGGGATGGTGTGGAAGAACTCGGACACGGCACGGCGCACGTGCGGCATGCGGGTGGCGCCGCCGACCATCACGACGCCGTCGACGTCCTCGACGCTCACGTCGGCATCGCGCATCGCCTTGCGGATCGCGTTCATGGTCTTGCCGACCAGGTGCCTGGTGATCTCGGCGAAGGTGTGCGCCGTGATGGTCACCTGCACGATCTCGCCCGACTTCAGGATCGCTTCGATGGTGGTTTCTTCATTGGTCGACAGCAGTTCCTTGGCCTGGCGCGCCTTGACCATCAGGGTCGCGGTGTCCTGCTCGGACAGCGGCGCCAGCTTGGCCTGCTCGGTGATCCAGCAGAACAGGCGGTGGTCGAAGTCGTCGCCGCCCAGGGCCGAATCGCCGCCGGTGGACAGCACTTCGAACACGCCCTTGGACAGCTTGAGGATCGAGATGTCGAAGGTGCCGCCGCCGAGGTCGTAGACCGCGTAGACGCCTTCCTTGCCGTGGTCGAGGCCATAGGCGATGGCGGCGGCGGTCGGCTCGGACAGCAGGCGCAGCACGTTGATGCCGGCCAGCTGGGCCGCATCCTTGGTGGCCTGGCGCTGGGCGTCATCGAAATAGGCCGGCACGGTGATGACGGCGCCGACCAGGTCGTCGCCGAGCGAGTCTTCGGCGCGCTGGCGCAAGGTGGCCAGGATCTGGGCCGAGGTCTCGACCGGGCTTTTTACGCCGGCGACGGTGTTGATCTGCACCATGCCGGGAGCGTCGACGAAGTCATACGGCAGGTTCTCGGCGTGGGCGATGTCCTTCAGGCCGCGGCCCATGAAGCGCTTGACCGAGACCACCGTGTTCTTCGGGTCGGTGGTCTGGTGCGCCTGCGCCTTGTAGCCGATGTTGGCATTGCCGTTGGGGAGGTAGCGCACGACCGATGGCAGCAGCGGACGGCCGTCCTCGTCGCTCAGCACTTCCGGACTGCCGCTGCGGACGGTGGCAACCAGCGAGTTGGTGGTGCCCAGGTCGATGCCGACCGCCAGGCGGTGCTGGTGCGGGGCGGTGGACATGCCGGGTTCGGCGATTTGGAGTAGTGCCATTGTCGTGTTACCTGTTTATTTTTTTGTACCGCTTCATGTAGGGTGGGCGGGTCCCCCGCCCACGCGTTCAACCAACATGTGCGTCGCCGCGATGCATGCCATGTTTGGACGCGTGGGCGGGAAACCCGCCCACCCTACAAAATCATTCCGTTATGTGTCCAATGCTTCGAACGCGTACTGTACCTCTTCACCGAACTTATCGAGGAACATCATGGCGCGCACGCCCTGCGCGGCGCCCTGATAATCGCCCGCGTCGAGCTGCTTGCCGACCTGCTCCAGCATCCCCTTGCGTTCACGGCGCACCTGCGCGTCGAGATCGTCCAGCGCAGCGGCATCCTTCGCGGCGCGCGCATCGTCGAGCGCTTCGCGCCATTCCATCTGCTGCATCAGGAAGCTTGCGGGCATCGCGGTGTTCGACTCGGTCTGCAGGTCGACGCCGTTGATCTCGCAGAGGTACTGCGCCCGCTTCTGCGGATTGCGCAGGATTGCATAGGCCTCGTTGGCGCGCGTCGCCCACTGCATCGCCACGCGCTTCTCGGCGTCGGTCGCGCTCACGAAGCGGTCCGGATGCACGCGGCCCTGGATCTCGCGGTAGGCCGCGTCCAGCGCGTCCTGGTCGACCGCGAAGGTCGCCGGCAGCTGGAACAGCTCGAAGTGGTTTTGCTTCATCAATTAAATGCGGAAGCTTTCGCCGCAGCCGCAGTTGTCCTTGACGTTCGGGTTGTTGAAGCGGAAGCCCTCGTTCAGGCCTTCGCGGGCGAAGTCCAGTTCGGTGCCGTCGATGTAGGGCAGGCTTTTCGGGTCGACGAAGACCTTCACGCCATGCGATTCGAAGACGTTGTCGTCCGGGGTCGCATCATCGACGTACTCGAGCTTGTAGGCCAGGCCGGAGCAGCCGGTCGTGCGCACACCGAAGCGCAAGCCGATGCCCTTGCCCCGGCGTTCGAGGTAACGGTTGACGTGTTTCGCGGCTTTTTCAGTCAGGGTGATTGCCATGGGGCTTGCTCCAGTTCTGTCTTACGTATTACGCCTTCGCGGCGTGCTTGCTCTTGTAGTCGGCCACGGCGGCCTTGATCGCGTCTTCCGCCAGGATCGAGCAGTGGATCTTCACCGGCGGCAGCGCCAGTTCTTCCGCGATCTGGGTGTTCTTGATCGACAGCGCCTCGTCCAGCGACTTGCCCTTGACCCATTCGGTCACGAGCGAGCTGGATGCGATGGCCGAACCGCAGCCATAGGTCTTGAACTTCGCGTCTTCGATCAGGCCCTGCTCGTTGACCTTGATCTGCAGCTTCATCACGTCGCCGCAGGCCGGTGCGCCGACCATGCCGGTGCCGATCGCATCGTCGCCCTTGTCGAAGGCGCCGACGTTACGCGGGTTTTCGTAGTGGTCCAGTACTTTGTCCGAATATGCCATGGTAGTGCTCCTTGAGATTCTGTAATTAGTGGGCTGCCCACTGGATGGAATTGAGGTCAATTCCCTCTTTGAACATGTCCCACAGCGGCGACAGTTCGCGCAGTTTGCCGACCTTCGACTTCAGCAGCTCGATCGCGAAGTCGATGTCCTGCTCGGTCGTGAAGCGGCCGATGGTGAAGCGGATCGAGCTGTGCGCCAGCTCGTCGCTGCGGCCCAGGGCGCGCAGCACGTAGGACGGCTCCAGCGAGGCCGAGGTGCAGGCCGAACCGGACGACACGGCGATGTCCTTGATCGCCATGATCAGCGACTCGCCCTCGACGTAGTTGAACGAGACGTTCAGGTTGTGCGGCACGCGCTGGTCCATGTCGCCGTTGATGTAGACCTCTTCGATCTCCAGCAGGCCCTTGGCCAGGCGGTCGCGCAGCGCCTTCACGCGTTCCAGCTCGCTGTTCATCTCTTCCTTGGCGATGCGGAAGGCTTCGCCCATGCCGACGATCTGGTGGGTCGGCAGCGTGCCCGAACGCAGGCCGCGCTCATGGCCGCCGCCGTGCATCTGCGCTTCCAGGCGCACGCGCGGCTTGCGGCGCACGTACAGGGCGCCGACGCCCTTCGGACCATAGGTCTTGTGCGCGGTGAAGGTCATCAGGTCGCACTTGGTCTTTTCCAGGTTGATCTCGACCTTGCCGGTGGCTTGCGCCGCGTCGCAATGGAAGATGATGCCCTTCGAGCGGCACAGTTCGCCGATCTCGTCGATCGGCTGGATCACGCCGATCTCGTTATTCACCAGCATGACCGAGACCAGGATGGTGTCCGGACGGATCGCGGCTTCCAGCTGGGCCAGCGTGATCAGGCCATTGTCCTGCGGCTCGAGGTAGGTCGCCTCGAAGCCCTGGCGCTCCAGTTCGCGCACGGTGTCCAGCACCGCCTTGTGCTCGGTCTTGACGGTGATAATGTGCTTGCCCTTGGTCTTGTAGAAGTGGGCGGCACCCTTCAGGGCCAGGTTGTTCGATTCGGTCGCACCCGAGGTCCAGATGATCTCGCGCGGATCGGCGCCGACCAGGGCCGCCACGTTGGCGCGCGCTTCTTCGACCGCCGCTTCCGCGCTCCAGCCGTACATGTGGCTGCGCGATGCCGGATTGCCGAACTGCTCGCGCAGGTAGGGAATCATCTTGTCGGCGACGCGCGGATCGATCGGCGTGGTCGCCGAGTAATCCATGTAGATCGGGAAATGCGGCGCAGTCACGAAGCTCTGTTCGATTTGTTTGTCCAAGGGCGCGTTCATCAGTTCACTCCGGTTTCAATATTGGCGGCTGCGGGGGTGCGGTGCACCACCACGACGTTCTGTTCTTTCTGCTTCTGCTGGTCGACCAGGTCTTGCAGCGAGACCGAATCGAGGTAGTCGACCATCTTGGCGTTCAGCGTGGTCCACAGCTCGTGGGTCATGCAACGGGTGCCGGAAGCAGCGTCGGCGCCGTGACAATTTTCTTTGCCGCCACACTGGGTGGCATCGAGCGGCTCGTCGACCGCGATGATGATGTCGGCCACCGTCACCTTGTCGGCGGACCTGGCCAGGCTGTAGCCGCCGCCGGGGCCGCGGATCGACTCGACGATCTCGTGGCGGCGCAGCTTGCCAAACAGTTGTTCCAGGTAGGACAGCGAAATGGCCTGGCGCTGGCTGATGCCCGACAGCGTGACCGGACCATTCCCCTGACGCAGGGCGAGGTCGATCATCGCGGTAACAGCAAAACGGCCTTTGGTGGTCAGACGCATCACAACCCCGGTTAATGTTAAAATATTGCTTCTTTTCAACCCATCGGTGCAGCGCAACAATCAATTCTGTTGAGTGCCGCTGTCTGGATAACCCGATTAGTTGATCGATTTAGTCAAGTATAGCAAATCCTGACTGGCTTGTCTTGGAGCCCCCCAAAAACCGCGGGGTGCCAGCGCCTTATCGCAGTCGCAACAATTCCATTGGCCCGAACAGCTCCTGCATCCCCCTGTGCTGGATGAATGACAGGTTATACGGATGCTCGGCATGAATCTGCGGCAGCCGCCCCGCCTCCGGCAATTTCTTTAACTGCTCAGCAATCTTTCCCCACAGCACCAGTGTCGGCGGCTGGGGCTGGCTCGCCAGTGCAGCCAGCACCGTCTGCAGGAAAGGCAGCCACGCACGGGCGTCGATGGAGGGTGGCACGTGCTTGCGAAACACCAGCGCCGCATTCAGCAGCAAAAAGCCGTGGCCGAGCAGATTGTCCTGCAGCTGGGCCAGGGTCTGGATCGAGCCCTTGCTGCGGGCTCGCTGGGCAACCGGCACCAAGGCGCTGCCGCCGGTGTCTTCCGCCTGCAGCTGTCCATCCGCCACCAGCAGCATCTTCATGAAATTGCGCAGCGAGGTCGCCCGGTTGACCGGCTTCGACAGCCCGGTCTCCGACCACAGGGCGCCCACCGCCCCGTCCATGAAGCAGACCCCGGTCGCGCTCTCGGCGCGCGGGTACGGCCCCTCCCCCACCAGCACGTGCTTCACCTTGTCCAGCGGCTGGGAGAAGGCGGCGAAGATGCGGCCCTCGGTGGGCAGGTAGTCGTCGACGGCCAGCGCCGGCAGGTAGGCGGGATCGGCCGCGGCGACCGCCTGCAGTCCGGCTTCGAGGACCGGGCGCCAGGAGGCGTCGGCACGGTCGAGGGCGGCGATGAGGGGGGCTGGAATCGGATGCTTGGACATGGCAAAGTGGCATTCGTGGGGAGGCGGAATTGTAGCGCAGCCAGACTGCATTCCTACCGTCAATCTAGCGTCCGCTTTTGCGGATTCAAGGCATGATTTTCCTGCAACCCGATCCACCCGATCGGGGCTTTCGACCAACCAAGCAGGAGGAACCATGCAAACGATCCGTGAAGTGATGACGTCCGACGTGCAAACGATCTCGCCGAAGGAAACCGTGCAGCGCGCGGCCCAGATGATGGATGACCTCAACGTCGGCGCGATCCCCGTCTGCGACGGCGAGCGCCTGGTGGGCATGATCACCGACCGCGACATCACCGTGCGCTCGGTGGCCGCCGGGCAATCGCCGGACCAGTGCTTCGTCGGCGACGTGATGAGCACCGATGTGCGCACCTGCTACAGCAACCAGGATGTCGGCGAAGTGCTGGACAAGATGGGCGACGTGCAGATCCGCCGGGTGCCGGTGATCGACGAGCAGTCGAAGCAGCTGGTGGGTATCGTGTCGCTGGGGGATATCGCGACCAAGTCGCACGGGTCGGCAGACCAGGCACTGGACGAGATTTCGTCGCCGTCGGAGCCGGATCGGACGGAGACGCGGCATTAATTGAGTTAGTGGCTGCGGCGCGAAAATTGGATCCCGGCCTGCGCCGGGATGACGGTCTTCAGGCCAACATACTAAGCACGTCGTTCCGGCGCAGGCCGGAACAATGCCACTGGCATTGTTCCGCCTAATTTGACTTTCGCCGTTCAGCTCACTCCGCGTCCGGCTGATGACTCGGATGCGCCGCCTTAAACGCCGGCAAATCCACACACAAATCATTGATCCGCGCGATGGTCGGATACGCCGTCACGTCGATATCGAAGCGCTTCGCATTGAAGACCTGCGGCACCAGGAAGCAGTCGGCGATGGTCGGCGTGTCGCCGTGGCAGAAGCTGCCGGTGCCCGGGTTGCGCGCCAGGTGGGCTTCGAGCGAGCGCATGCCTTCGATGACCCAGTGGCGGTACCAGTCGGTCTTCGCTTCTTCCGGCTGCCCCAGGTGCTTCACCAGGTACTTCAGCACGCGCAGGTTGCAGATCGGGTGGATGTCGCAGGCGATGATCTGCGCCAGCTCGCGCACCCGCGCCCGGCCGACCGCATCCCTGGGCAACAGCGGCACCATCGTATGCACCTCTTCCAGGTACTCGATGATCGCCATCGACTGGCTCAGGACGATGGCATCGTCTTCCAGGGCCGGCACCAGGCCGCTCGGGTTGACCTCCAGATAGGGGTCCAGCAGGTGCTGGCCGCCGTCGCGCAGCAGGTGCACCGGCACCGCCTCGTAGTCCAGCCCTTTCAGGTTCAGGGCGATGCGCACCCGGTACGCGGCCGAGCTGCGGAAATAGGTATAGAGCTTCATGCCTGCCTCCTGTGATAGCGTGCGACCTCCTGGTCGATCGCGCCGAAGATGCTGGCGCCGTCCTGGTCGACCATTTCGATGCGCACGGTGTCACCATACGCCAGGTAGGGCGTCGCCGGCTTGCCCTGTTCAATCGTCTCGTACATGCGCACCTCGGCCAGGCAGCAGTAGCCGACGCCGCCGTTGGCGATGCTCGAGCCATGCAGGCTGCCCTGCTTGTTCGATACCGTGCCCGAGCCGATGATGCTGCCCGCGCCCAGTTCGCGCGTCTTGGCCGCATGCGCCACCAGCTGGGCGAAGCTGAAGGTCATGTCCTCGCCCGCGTTGGGACGGCCGAAGGGCTGGTCGTTGAGGGTCACCAGCAGCGGCAGGTGCAGCTTCGAATCCACCCAGGCCTCGCCCAGCTCATCCGGCGTCACCGCCACCGGCGAGAAGGCGCTGGCCGGCTTGGACTGGTAGAAACCGAAGCCCTTGGCCAGCTCGTTCGGGATCAGGTTGCGCAGCGAGACGTCGTTGACCAGCATCACCAGGCGGATCGCCGCGGCCGCCTCTTCCACCGAGGCGCCCATCGGCACGTCGCCGGTCACCACCGCCACCTCGGCTTCCAGGTCCACGCCCCACTCTTCCGACAGCACCGCGATCGGGTCGCAGGGACCGACGAAGGAATCGGAACCGCCCTGGTACATCAGCGGATCGGAATAAAAGGATTCCGGCACCTCGGCATTGCGCGCCTTGCGCACCAGCTCGACGTGGTTGATGTAGGCCGAACCGTCGCACCACTGGTAAGCGCGCGGCAGCGGCGAGTGGCATTCTTCCTCGATGAAGGACTCGGCCTTGTCGGCGGTCCCCAGGTTCAGGCGCTCGTACACCTTCTTCAGCTGCGGCGCGACTTCTTCCCAGTGGTCCAGTGCGCACTGCAGGGTGCGGGCAATCTTGGGGACGGCCTGGCAGGTGACCAGGTCGCGGCTGACGACGACCAGCGTGCCGTCGCGGCCGCCGGTCTTGAGGGTGGCGAGTTTCATGGGATTCCCTTTGCAAATAATGACTCTTCGCCATTAAAGAACAAATCGTACTATCATTCAAACAGTATTTTTCACCCGATTTATTAGATTAGCTTATGAATCCGACTTTACGCCAGATGCGCGCGTTCGTGGCCCTGGCCAAGACGGGTAACTTTACGCTCGCCGCCCAAAGCATGCACGTGACGCAATCCGCGCTCTCGGGTTTGATCAAGGAGCTCGAGCAGACCCTGGGCGCCAAGGTCGTCGACCGCAGCACCCGCCGCGCCCTGCTCACCGACATCGGGCGCGAGCTCTACCCCTTGTTCAGCCAGATGATCGACGACCTCGACGGCGCCCTGGCCAACGTCGCCGATCATACGCAGCTGAAAAAGGGCATCGTGCGCATCGCCGCGCCCCAGCTGCTGTCCTGCACCCTGATGCCGCAGGCGATCGCCGCCTATCGCGCGCTCCACCCCGACATCGAGGTGCGGCTGGGCGACACGGCGGTGGAAAGCGTGATCGCGCGGGTCCTGTCGGGCGAGGCCGACTTCGGCATCGGCCCGGAACGCGAACCGGCCCCGCCGCTCGATGCGCAGCTGCTGTTCGAGATGCCCTTCGCGCTGGTCTTCCCCAAGGGACATGAGCTGGAAGGACAGGAGCGCATCAGCTGGAAGGACGTCGCGCGCTATCCGCTGATCTCGCTGCAGGGCCAGTTCACCGAGCGCCTGCTCGACGACGTCCACGCCTCCCTGCGTGAAGTCCCGGTGAAGCCGGCCAACGAAGTCACCTTCATGACCACGGCCCTGGCCATGGCCGCCGCCGGGCTCGGGGTGACGGTGTGCATGCCCTACGCGGCGCCGCTGGCCGCGCTGTACGGCCTGGTGATGCGCCCGCTGGAAGCGCCGGTCCTGAGCCGCCGTTTCTTCATCTATACGCGCCCGGGACGCTCGCTGTCGCCGGCGGCGGAAAGCTTCATCGGTTTCCTGCAAGAGTTCGTCGCCAAGGCGAAGGATTAGCGGCCACGCTACAATCCGTGGATGTCCCTCAACACCATCGAAATCAACCGCCTGATGGACCGTTTCGACAGCCACGCCAGCGTCTGGCTGTTCGGCTACGGCTCCCTGATCTTCAAGGCCGACTTCCCCTTCATCGAACGCCGCCCCGCCAGCATCCAGGGCTGGAGCCGCCGCTTCTGGCAGGGTTCGCACGACCACCGCGGCACCGAGCACGCCCCGGGCCGGGTCGTGACCCTGGTGCCCGATGAAGGCGCCACCTGCCACGGCATGGCCTACCTGGTCACACCGGAAGAATTCGCCCACCTCGACCACCGCGAGAAAAACGGTTACCTGCGCCTGGCCACCGAGATCGCCTTCGAGGACGGCAGCGCCGCCGAGGGCATCGTCTACATCGCCACCCACGAGAATGCGGCCTTCCTCGGCCCGGCCAGCGAGCGCGACATTGCCCGCCAGATCGCCACGGCGCAGGGTCCGAGCGGCCCGAACAGCGAATACCTGCTGGCGCTGGCCCGCGCCCTGCGCGAACTCGGCAAGCATGACGAGCATGTGCATGCGATCGAGCGCCACCTAGCCGAGCTCATCGGGCAAGCTTCACCGTGACCGTGGGAAATAGATTAATTTTTCACTTTTCAACTTAACGCGGTCGGATGGACTAAACTCGTAGTTCACCTCCACCTTTACGTAGAACGATGTCCGACTCGTCTTCCGCTGCCGAATCACTGCCCACGCCTCCCGATGTCGTCCAGAGTGGACTGAACTTCCCGGTAGTCGGCATCGGTGCGTCCGCCGGCGGCCTGCCCGCCCTGATGCACCTGTTCGAAAACATGCCGGCCGTGAGCGAGATGGCCTTCGTGGTCATCCTGCACCTGTCGCCCAAGCACCCGAGTTCGGCCGCGGAGATCCTCCAGCGCGCCACCCGCATGCCGGTGATCCAGGTCAGCAGCAAGGTGCAGATCGAGCCCGGCCACATCTATGTCATCGCACCCAACCTGCACCTGACCATGATGGACGGGCTGCTGCTGGTCGACGAACTCGAACGTCCGCGCGGCCAGCACGTGGCGATCGACCTGTTTTTCCGTACGCTGGCCCAGGTGCACCGTGAGCGTGCCATCGCCATCGTGCTGTCGGGCACCGGCTCGGACGGCGCGGTGGGCATCGCCCGCGTCAAGGAACAGGGCGGCGTCACGCTCGCGCAGTCGCCGGGCGACGCCGAGCACGAGGGCATGCCGCAGGCCGCGATCCGCACCGGCGCGATCGATTTCGTGCTGCCGGTGGTCGACATGGCGCAGAAGCTGATCGACCTGTGGAACAACGCCAAGACCATCCAGCTGCCCCATTCGGCCGACAAGGAAATCTTCGCCGAGCCGCCGCCCTCGCCGGCCGACATCGCGAACGCCGAGGCGGCGCTGCAGGACATCATCGGCGAGCTGCTGGGCCGCACCGGCCACGACTTCCGCCACTACAAGCGCGCCACGGTGCTGCGCCGCATCGAGCGCCGCATGCAGGTGCGCCAGGTGCACACCCTGCCCGAGTACCACGGTGTGCTGGAAGCCGACGAGCACGAATACAAGTCGCTGCTCGACGACATGCTGATCGGCGTTACCAACTTCTTCCGCGACCGCGAGGCCTTCGAGGCGCTCGAGCGCGACATCATCCCGGAACTGTTCAAGGACCGCGTACCTGGCGACGAGGTGCGCGCCTGGGTCGCGGCCTGCGCCACCGGCGAGGAAGCCTATTCGCTGGCGATGCTGATGGCCGACCAGGCCGCCCTGATGGAGCATCCGCCGAGCTTCCAGGTGTTCGCCTCGGACCTCGACGACAACGCGATCGACAAGGCGCGCTCCGGCACCTACCCGGCCTCGATCATCACCGACGTCGCCCCGACCCGCCTGCGCCAGTACTTCAACAAGGAAGACGACCACTACCGCACCCGCAAGTCGCTGCGCGACCGCATCCTGTTCGCCTCGCACAACCTGCTGCGCGACCCGCCGTTCTCGCGGCTCGACATGATTTCGTGCCGCAACCTGCTGATCTACCTGAACCGCGACGTGCAGATGCGCGTTCTGCAGACCTTCCACTTCGCGCTCAAGCCGGGCGGCTACCTGTTCCTGGGCAGCTCCGAGTCGGCCGAGTCGGTGTCGGACTATTTCATCACGGTCGACAAGAAGAACCGCATCTACCGCGCCCGCGGCGGCGGCCGCCTGCTGCACGCCCAGAGCGCCTCCTCGGCCATGCTGGGCCCGCGCCTGCCCGAGGTCATCCGGCCCAAGCCGCCGGGCAAGCGCCAGACCACCTATGCCGAGCTGCACCAGCGCGCGCTGGCGCAGGTGGCGCCGCCCTCGACGGTGATCGACCGCGAAGGCAACCTGGTGCACATGTCCGAGCAGGCCGGCGTCTTCCTGCGCATGGCCGGCGGCGAACCTTCGCGCAACCTGCTGGCCCTGGTCCTGCCCGAACTGCGCCTGGAACTGCGTTCGGCGATCTACCAGGCGATCCAGGCCGACACGACCATCGACTGCCGGCCGGTCGAGCTCACCGAGCACCGCGAACTGGGGACGGTCGCGATGTCGGTGCGCCCTTTCCGCGACGACGAGTCGGAAAGCGATTTCCTGCTGGTGCTGTTCAATCGCGCTGAGCAGGCACCCGACCGGGCACCCGCGCTGCGCTCCGACGGTACCCATGACGTGGTGCTCGGCCAGCTGGAGGCCGAGCTGCAGCGCAAGCGCGAGCAGCTGCAGGAGACCATCGAGAACGCCGAGATCTCGACCGAGGAGCTGCGCGCCTCGAACGAGGAACTGCAGGCCATCAACGAGGAGCTGCGTTCGGCCACCGAGGAACTCGAAACCAGCAAGGAAGAGCTGCAGTCGGTGAACGAGGAACTCGTCACCGTCAACTACGAGCTCAAGGTCAAGGTCGAGGAAACCGGCAAGGCCAACGACGACCTGAACAACCTGATCGCCTCGACCGACATCGCGACCATCTTCGTGGACAGCGGCCTGCGCATCAAGCGCTTCACGCCGCGCGCCGCCGACCTGTTCTCGATCATCGCCTCCGACGTCGGCCGCTCGCTGCTCGACCTCACGCACAAGCTCGACTACGACCAGCTGGCCGAGGACGTCAGCGCCACCTTCGACACCCTGCGCCTGGTCGAGCGCGAGGTGCGCAGCAACGACGGCCGCTACTACATCGTGCGCCTGCTGCCCTACCGCACCAACGAGGACCGGATCGAAGGCGCGGTGATGACCTTCTTCGACATCACGCTGCGCCGCCATGCCGAGGAGCAGGCGCGCGCCAGCGAGGCGCGCATGCAGATGGTGGCCGAGAGCGCCAACGACTACGCCATCATCACGCTCGACCACGAGGGCCGCACCACCAGCTGGAACAAGGGCGCGGAAACCGTGTTCGGCTACAGCGCCGACGAGATGCACGGCCACACCATGGAGCACCTGTTCACTCCCGAGGACATCGCCGCCGGCGTGCCGGCGGAAGAACTGCGCCGCGCACGCGAAGACGGCCGCGCCGAGGACGAGCGCTGGCACGTGCGCAAGGACGGCAGCCGCTTCTTCTGCAGCGGCGTCACCACGCCGCTGCACAATGGCGATTTCTACGGCTACGCCAAGATCGCGCGCGACGTCACCGGACGCGCCCAGCAGGAGCGCGAGCGCCAGCGCACCCTGGCGCGCGAAGTGGCCGACCGCGACACCGCCGTCCAGGCCGCGGCGCTCAAGGACGAGTTCCTGTCGGTGATGGCGCACGAGCTGCGCCATCCGCTGAACATGATCCACATTAACGTGGAACTGCTGTCGCGCATGCCCGAGCTGCGCCAGTCGGCCAACTTCATGCGCGCCGCGGCGATCATCCGCGGTTCGGTCATGTCCCAGGCCAAGATCATCGACGACCTGATGGACATCTCGCGGGTCCGCACCGGCAAGCTGTCGCTGACCATGTCGCCGGTGGTACTCGACGCCGTCCTGCAGGGCATCGTCGACGTCACCCGCGCCGACCCCGCGGCACGCGACATCGCCATCGGATTCAGCGGCGACACCGCGGGCGTGGCCGTGCTGGCCGACCTGGTCCGGATCGAGCAGGTGGTGATGAACCTGCTGAGCAACGCGATCAAGTTCACCCCCGCCGGCGGCCGCATCGAGCTGCGCACCGCGCGCGAGGAAGGCTACGCCCGGGTCGACGTGGTCGACAGCGGCCAGGGCATCGCTCCGGCCTTCCTGCCGCACGTGTTCGACATGTACGGCCAGAGCGCGTCGGTGACCACCCGCGCGAAAGGCGGCCTGGGGATCGGCCTGGCGCTGGTGCGCGAGATCGTCGCCCTGCACGGCGGCCGGGTCGAAGCGGCCTCCGAGGGCATCGGCAAGGGCGCGCGCTTCAGCTTCTGGCTGCCGGTGCTCGACCGGACGGTCCCGCTGCCCGGCGCCGAGGACGACGCGGACGACAACCTGTCCGACCTGCGCATCCTGCTGGTGGACGACATGGAAGACATGCTGCAGTCCTTCCAGTCCCTGCTGGAGCTGAGCGGCGCCCGCGTGTTCGCCGCCGGCAGCGCCCAGGCCGGCCTGGAGATCCTGGCGCGCGAAGACGTGGACCTCTTGATCTCGGACATCTCGATGCCCGACGTCGACGGCTACGAATTCCTGCGCATGGTGCATGCGATGCCGAAGTATGCGCAGCTGCCCGCGATCGCCATCACCAGCATGCGGCGCGACAGCGACATCGCCAGGGCGCGCGATGCGGGCTATGTGGCCCACCTGGGCAAGCCGGTGTCGGTGGAACGCCTGAACGCCATCGTGCGCGACCTGCTGCCGCGCCGTGAAAACGGGCCAGCGGATCAAGCGGTTTCGTAGGGTGGGCGGGTCTTCCCGCCCGCGCGTTCAAACTTCGGTAATGCCGCCAGCGCGGCTATTCCACGATTAGCTGAACGCGCGGCCGGCGTAGCCGGCCACCCTACGAATCAGCACCGCGCCAGCTTCAGGCAGAGCGGCGCGCGCGGCCGCAGCGAAATGTTCTGCACCGCCTCCGGCGCCCCCTGCCCTTCCGGCACCGACATTGTGTAGTGCTGCAGGATCATGGCGGCGATCACGGTCAGCTCGGCCAGCGCCAGGTGCTGGCCGAGGCAGACGCGCGGCCCGGCCCCGAAAGGCAGGAAGGCGCCGCGCGGGATCGGCGGCGCATCCGGGGCGAAGCGTTCCGGCCGGAAGATCTGCGGCTCGGGAAAGCTGCGCGCATCCTCGTGCAGCAGGAAGATCGGCACCATGAACATGGTCCGCGCCGGCACCATCCAGCCTCCCAGCACGATCTCGCGGGTCGAGCGCCGGCTCATCAGGACCGGCGCCGACGGATACAGGCGCAGGGTTTCATTGAGCGTCTGCGCCAGGTAGCCGAGCGCGGGCAGGTCGGCCTCAACCGGCGCCCTCGCTCCCAGCACGGACCGTACTTCGCGTCGCGCGGTTTCCTGCGCCTCCGGGTTGGCCGCCATGCACCAGGCCCACCACGCCAGCGTGGCGGCGGTGGTCTCGTGGCCGGCCAGGAAGGCGGTCATGCATTCGTCGCGCACCGCGGACAAGGGCCAGGCGGCCGGGTCGGCGCGGTGCAGCCGCAGCAGGCGGTCCAGCAGGTCGGCCGGCCAGGCCTCGACCGGCAGGGCGAGGCGCGCTTCCACGTGGCGCGCGATCAGGCCCTTCAGGGTGGCCAGCATCGCACGCTTGCGGCGCTTCCAGGGCATCCAGTCCGGCCAGCTGGCGGGCCAGTACATCTCGGCGTTGCCGATCACGAGGGCCTCGTGCACCGCCGCTTCGGCCGCGCGGGCGTCTTCCCCGATCTCGCTGGAGAACATCATGCGCATGATCACGTCCATGGTGAGCGCGGTCAGCGCGCTGTCGATCGGCTGACTGGCGGATGCGGCCGGCCAGCCGTCGAGCGCGCGCGCGGTGGCCGCGGCGATGGTATCGACGAAGGCCTTCACCGGACGCGGCGCGAACTCCGGCTGCAGGGCCTGGCGTTTCGCGCGCCAGGCGGCGCCTTCCGCGATCATCACGCTGTGGCCCTGGGTCTGGGCGAAGATGCGCACGCCGCGCTCCCACCGCAGCAGCGCGTCGTGGTGGTTCACCAGCAGCTCGCGCACCAGCGCCGGATCGCTCACGACCAGCTGGTGCTCGGGCCACATGCGCAGGTGCACCAGGTCGCCGTAGTCGGCACGCCAGGCGCGCAGGGCCGCAGGCAGGCCACGCGCCATGTGCGCGATCAGGCCCCAGCCGGTCAGGCCGGACGGCGGGCCGGGCGGCCACGCGCCGGCGGGATGGCTGGCCGGCGGCGTGGCGCCGCCGTGGAAGGGGCATTGGGGAGAGGTCGGGGTCGTCATACCCCGCATTTTTCCCGGCTTCGCTGCTCGCGTCTTGAACCCAAACGACATCGACAGCTGCTACGCACTTGCCTATACTGCAAGACCATGGTCCCCGACAGCGCCGCACCCCTCCTGCCCACGTCAAGCTGCCCGCCACTGCAGGCCCGCGCGCCGCGCGCCGCCGCCGCGGGCCGGCATCCGATCGACCGCCTGCTGCTGGCGCCGCCCGCGCTGCAGGGCGCGCTGCTGGCCCTGGTCAGCCGCGACACCCGGCAGCTGTTGCTGTCCGACGCGCAGCGGCTGTCGCACTTCCCCGCCTCGCCGATCGTGACCCTGTCCTGGTTCCACGACGTCGACATGGGCCTGGTGGATGCCGATACCGGCTGGCGCCCGTTCGGCGCGCGCATGATGATCTCGGGCAGCTTCTCCCGTCCGCTCGCGACCTGGTCCCCGACGAGCGGCCGTGGCTACATGGCCTGCTTCCCGCCCGATGCGGCCCAGGCCCTGTTCGGCCTCGACCTCGCCGCGGTGCAGGACCGCTTCGTGCCGGCGCACACGGTGCTCGCGCCGGAGTGGCAGCCCTTCCTCGACGCGCTGCTGGAGGCAAGCGACGATGCTGCCGCCCTGCGCGTGCTCGAGGACCATCTCGGGCGGCGCTGGCGCAGCGTGCAGGGTCGCCCGTCAGAGCGGCCCTCGCTGCGCGAGATGGGGCGGCACTGGGTGCAGCGGCTGGCCTGGAAGGCACACGGCTGGCGCAGCACGCACAGCGCACGCCAGGTCGAGCGCCGCATCAAGTCCTTCAGCGGGCGCTCGCTGCGCGAATGGCAAAGCCTGACGCGTACCGAAGGCCTGTTCTTCGCCGCCCGCGACCGCTACGAGAATGGCCAGCCCTTCGACTGGGCCACGCTGGCGCTGGACGAGGGCTTTTCGGACCAGGCCCACCTGAGCCGCGTCACCCGCCAGGTCTGCGGTTTTCCGCCGACCGAGTTCGCCGACCGCTACATCGAGGACGAATCGTTCTGGATCTATCGGCTGTGGGTATGACAGCCATCCCTTATCAACCAGGAGCAGCGATGAAGATCTTCACAAGCATCCTGGCGGCGCTCGTACTGGCCGCCCCTGCCGCCACGGCCCTCGCCGATGCGCCAAGCGAGTTCAAGAACCAGACCGCCGGCATCGCACTCACCAGGCCTGCCGGTTGGCACACCATCAGTGCGGCCCAGAACATGGAGAACATCAAGGCGATGAAGCTCCGCGACGAGGAGCTGCATGCCATGTTGAAGCAGTACGCGACTGCACCACTGCTTGCAATGACGAAGTACAAGGAGCCATTCGACGACGTCAATCCGAGCTTCAAGATCAACCTCAAGCCCTACGGCAATCTGAAGGGCATCCCGGCGCCGGAACTCATCAAGCTGGTGCTGCCCCAGTTCCAGAGGGCGTTCAAGGATTTCGTCGTGGTCCAGGTCCCTACCGAAGTACGGGTGTCAGGGATACAATCGGCCTACGCCCGGATCAGCTACACCATGGAACTTCCCGATGGCCGCAGCTTTCCCACCGCGTCCGAACTCTGGATTGTGCCCCACGGAGATTATTTCTTCATGATTGGCGCGGGAACGAGGCAGGACGAGAAAACGGGGACACGGGCGGAAATACAAAGCATCCTGGACACCATCAGGATTACACAATAAGCGCCAGGACATACGCGCATGCCAAACGGAGGGAATACGATGGGAATGATGAAAACGATGGCGGCAGCTTGCTGCGGATTGCTGCTTGCCTCTTCGCTGCCGGCGGCCGCCCAGGCCCCGGCCCCTGCGGCCGCTGGCTATGACGCCGCACTCGCGACATCGCTCGGCGCCGACGAGCGCGGCATGCGCAGCTACGTGCTGGTCATCCTGAAGACCGGCCCGAAGAAAGTCGAGGACAAGGCCGAGCGCGCGAAAATCTTCGAGGGGCACTTCGCCAACATGGGCCGCCTCGCCGCCGAGAAGAAGCTGGCCCTGGCCGGCCCGCTGGACGGCAAGGAAGGCCGCCGCGGTATCTTCGTGATGGCCACGCCGGACATCGACGAGGCCAAGCGCCTCGTCGATACCGACCCGGTTATCATCAGCGGGCTGATGGAAGCCGAGTACCACAAGTTCTTCGCCTCGGCCGGGCTGATGATGGTGAACGAAGTGCACAACAAGATCCAGAAGAAGTAAGTCCGTCACACCGGACGGGGCAAGGTCTTAAAACAGGTCCATCTGCCCCGCCGCCTTCCCGCCTCCTTTGGCGGACGAGGGCGCCGAAGCCGGCACCACCAGCGGCTTGCGGAACTGCGAGCCATCGAGCCTGCCGAAGCGCCCGCGAATGTTGCCCATCCCGAGCCGGTCGACCGCCTTGGTAAAACGCTGGCGTATCAGGTCGGCCCACACGCCCTCCCCCTGCATGCGCTTGCCGAACTCGCTGTCGTAATCCTTGCCGCCGCGCAGGTCACGGATGCGATTCATCACCCGCTGCGCCCGATCGGGGAAATGGGCTTGCAGCCATTCCTGGAACAGCGGATTGACTTCCCAGGGCAGGCGCAGCACGGTGTAGTGCGCGCCGATGGCGCCGGCATCGTGCGCCGCTTCGAGGATGCGCTCGATCTCCGGCTCGGTGACGAAAGGAATGATGGGCGCCACGCTCACGCTCACCGGGATGCCGGCCTCGGTCAGGGTACGGATCGTGCGCAGGCGGCGTGCCGGCGCCGCCGCGCGCGGTTCCAGGGTGCGTGAAATGGCCGGGTCGAGCGTGGTCAGCGTGATGGCCGCGCAGGCCTGGCGCTGCTCGGCCATGGGCGCGATCAGGTCGATGTCGCGTTCGATCAGCGAGGACTTGGTGATCAGCCCGACCGGATGCCGGCATTCGCGCAGCACTTCCAGCACCTGGCGCGTCAGGCCCAGTTCGCGCTCACAGGGTTGATAGGCGTCGGTGTTGACGCCGATGGCGATGTGCTCGGGCACGTAACCGGGCTTGGCTAGTTCGCGCCGCAGCAATTCGGCCGCGTTGACCTTGGCGAATAAACGGCTTTCGAAATCGAGCCCCGGCGACAGGCCGAGGTAGCTGTGGGTCGGCCGCGCGAAACAATAGATGCAGCCGTGCTCGCAGCCCCGGTAGGGATTCAGCGAGACATTGAAGGGGATGTCCGGCGAAGTGTTGCGGGTCAGGATGCTCTTGGCGACTTCGTCGGTGACCACGGTCTTGATGTTGACGGCGTCCTCTTCGTCACGCTCCCAGCCGTCGTCGAATTCTTCGCGGCCATTGACTTCATACCGGCCCTGCACGTTCGAGACCGCCCCCCGCCCCTTGTGCGACGCGAGCGGACGCGGGCCGAGCATGGGCTGCTCGTCCACGGGCTGGCGCTGGATGGGTTTGCGATCGGGCACGTCGGCTCCATACTGTATGTTTATACAGTATTGTACGCCACTGCCCGGAAGGCTTCAAGTAGCCCCGTTAGGGTGATCAGGGTATGAGGTCATCACTAGGTGAATAAAATTTTCATTGGATGAATTAATACGTTACTTGCTCTAATGAAAACTTCACTCGTACACTGTACGCTCGCCAACGTCCGCAATCGGCTAGGAGCGGAAGTTGAGCGAGTCAACCCCTAATGGAGCATCATGCCAAAGCACGTGAACATTTTTCTGGTCGCCGGCGCGCTGCTTAGCGCAAGCGCAGCAGTCCTTCATCTTTGCATTATTGTTGGCGGTCCGGACTGGTATCGTTTCTTCGGCGCGGGTGAACGCTTTGCTGTGGCGGCCGCAAACGGTCACTCTTATCCGGCCTTCGTCACGGCCGGTATCGCAGCCATACTAAGTGTGTGGTCCATCTACGCTTTGGCAGGGGCAGGTGCTATTCAGCGATTGCCGCTACTCAGAACAGTGCTGGTTGGTATCACTACCATCTACATGGTCCGCGGGATCGCGTTCGCACCTGCGGTGATAGCTGCAGGTGGGCCAATTACGCCATTCGTGCTCTGGAGTTCGGTCATTTGTCTCGGGCTCGGCATTGTCCATTTAGTGGGAATGATCCAGAATTGGCGCGCACTTCGACCGAGGTAAGGGCGTTATAGCTTCGTCCGCTTCGAGTCGTAAGCAGACGCTAGAGAAGGACCGCAATCGGACAAAAGAATCGTCACAACTGATTGACTGAGAAACACCGATGGAACTGTCTAAACCGATCGACCTTCTATTTACACGTGACTCAGTGATTCGTGTTCTTAGCTATGGTGCTAATCCAAAGGCTAGCCCGTACAGCCACAAGCAGATCGCTGAGTGGTGTGATCGTTTTTGATGTCAGTACCTGGATATCGACGCTGAACCAGCAATAGAAGAGTTGCTACCTGTGTTAACCGATGTCGAAACGCAATGGGACCTCTACCTCGTGAACACATATTCGATTGACGAGTTATGTTCGAAATCGTTTGATGACGTGACGATGCCCGTGCAATGGTTTCACGACTGGCTGAAGGAAATCGAAAAGTAAAGCACTGAAGGTCTGCTCCGGGTCGGAAGCGGACACTACAACTCGGGCCATTTGATAGTTTTATTCGGTCACGGCGTGATCGCCGGCGCAAAGATTTTTCGGGTCTGGTGAGAATTTTCTCGACGTGGTCCGCTGATGTGCACATGTCGATTCAGGGTAGGCGTTCTCGGCCAGTCGTGACATTCCGTGGATTTTCTATCTCGGCGAGCAGCTATTCTCTGCGACAGATCGGTTTCGACCAGCGGGCACAAATTTTTTGCCGGCACAACGGGCACCTCTAATCGACGTCCATTAGATCAGTTATGCATGTTCGACAATTAAGCTGCGTTGACGACGCGGCCAATCTATGACAACTGCTCTTTACGGAGCGAAACTATACAACGGAAGGTTCTTACATGGTTTTTAGCTGGCGGTTGTCTTGTCCCACGCGCAATAGCATCATCCCTATCCTATTGCTAGGTTCCAGTGCTGCTCTTGCACAGCAAGCTACGCCTCATTGCGCATTCCCGAATTCGCGTCTTGGTGGCCCTGTTAACGCGCACACGCGCTTCGTTGAGGAAAACCTGCTGCCGACGATTGTCACAGCGGACACCAAGCCCATCGCGTTGGAAGAGCGCATGCGGGCTCATGGAGTGCCTGGAGTGAGCGTTGCGGTCATCCACAACGGGAAACTTGAGTGGGCCAGAGGCTGGGGGGTGCGCGACACAAACACCTGTGCCCCCGTCACGCCCCAAACGGATTTCCAGGCAGCGTCAATCAGCAAGGTTGTCACGGCGCTAATCGCACTGCGGCTTGTTGAGCAAGGCAAGCTTGACCTCGACAAGGACATTAACAGCTATTTGACATCGTGGAAGCTGGCGCGGCACGAGAAGCTGGCACCAAAGTCCGTCACGCTACGTGAACTGCTCAGCCACACAGCCGGTCTCAACGTTCACGGCTTTCCTGGCTATGCGGTTGGGAGACCGGTTCCCACTGCCATGCAGGTACTGGACGGCAAAGCGCCTGCAGTCACGGAAGGAGTGAAGCTAGTACTGCCAGCCTCGCAACAGTGGCAATATTCGGGCGGCGGCTATGTCATGGCCCAGGTCGCGATGAGCGACGTGACAGGGCTGCCATTCGAGCAGCTTGCAGAACAGGAAGTGCTGCGCCCGCTCGGAATGCGTCGAAGCTCTTTTGCTCAACCCCCCACCCCGAAGGTCTTGCGCAATGCCGCCTTTGGCCATGCTGATTGGAAAGTCATTGCCGGGGGCTACCACATCTATCCGGAACTAGGCCCAGCCGGGTTATGGGCAACGCCAGCTGACCTTGCTCGACTGCTCCTCGACATCCAGGCCTCGGCCAACGGCCGCCCGTCCAAAATACTTTCACCGACAATGACAGCACAAATGCTGACGTCCGTGAAGGGAAACTGGGGCTTGGGCCCGGCCCTCTTCGGGGCGGGGGCGGACCGTCGGTTTGGGCATGACGGGGTCAACGAAGGCTTCCAATCCACGATGGTAGGTTATGTCCACAAAGGTAGCGGCATAATCGTGATGACGAACGGAGCGGGTAAGCGTCTGGCCGATGAGATCGTCCGCGCCGTTGCTACCGACTACGGTTGGAATGACCTTGCTGTCAAGCCTATCGTTGAAGCATCCTTATCCCCAGCTGCGCTCACCCGCTTGGCCGGCCGATATGCAGGGAGTGGCATGTCTGTCTATCTAGACCTCAGAGACGGCCATCTATTTGCGCAGACCGGCGGTCCCGAGCCGGAGCGTCTTATCGCACTGGCACCAAAGCAGTTTAAAACCCAAGTCAGCGGCATCGTCGTCGAGTTTCAGGATGGGCAAGACGGCGGGGTCAAGGGATTCCGAATTTTAGAAGGCGGGCCGCCGATCGAACTCGCGCGCACGGCTGACGTTGCCTCCGATCCATTTGCCTCGCCACTTTTCCTGCGAGGCTCGATGAACGGCTGGAACCTATCGCAACCCATGACAAAGACTGCGGACGGCACGCTCGCGGTTGAAATGCCGCTTGTAGCGGGGGACTACCAGCTCAAATTCGCGTCTGAAGACTGGCAGACTGCCGAATTCGGAAGTACTGGCACGACGCCAATCAATGGAGTGGTCAGTGCCCTTCCGCTTATACCGCACGGCGCCAACATTCGGGTGACGATCACAACACCGGGCACCTATCGCTTTGAGCTGAAGCGAGCAGGTTCTAATGCCGCCTTCACCCTGAAGAAGGTCGGTCCACACAGTGGAATCTGATATCGGGTACGCGCTGTCTGTCGGGTAGTGGGCATATAACCATGCAAAGTTACCTTCTACGATTGCAGTAAGCCCACAACCCCACCCAGGAGACGGTCACCATGCAGGAGCAAGCGACTACGCCATGCGGCTTCCTTTGAGGTGTCAGGTTCCAGCTTGTCCATGTCCTGCTCCGTGTCGTTGAACTCGAAGAGAATTGTGCCAGCTTGAAAAGTCGAAAGATATAACGCCGCTCGGGAACCGGTTACGATTCAGGGACCTACGTGGTCACGTAGTGACGATTTAACTCATCCTCTACAGCGGGAACGTAGGCGGCTTGTTGCTGCACAAAACCGTCGAAGGCATCCAGCAAGGGCTGCATGCCCCCTCCCCCACCCTCCAACTGCGCCAGCGCCAGGGCGGCCGCTTCCAGCGAGGACAGCTGGTGCGGGGCATGCGCCTTGCGGATGCGGTAATTCGACGGCGCGACCTCGCGCAGCGCCAGCCGCGGCAGGTCTTGCAGGGCCGGATTCAGGTACAGCATCTTGCGGCTCTTGCGCCAGGTCGCATCCAGCACCGCCAGGCGCAGCCGGTCGGCCTCAACAGGTTCGAACGCAGGCGGCGCCGGCAAGTTGGCGCCGCCCGGCGTGTCTGGATACAGCAGCACCGGCACACGCCCTTCCGCATGCAGCAATGCGGACAGCTGGTCCGGATCGAAGCGCTCACCCACCGCCAGCACGCTGCCTGCCACGCTCAGGTGCAGCAGGCGCGCGCTGTTCTTGGCGTTGGCCACCTCCAGCGGATGCTGCAGCACCAGCAGCGCCGCACGCGCCTCGACGCGCGTGATCCAGCGGCAGATGCAGGCCGACTGCGCACGCAGGCAGGTCGCGCAACTCGCGCGCTTCATGGTGCCGGCGTCCAGCCGCCGCCCAGCGCCCGGTACAGGTCGACGTGGGCCGCCAGCAGGCTGGCACGCAGTTGCAGCACTGTATTCTCGGCGCTGAAGGCATTGCGCTGCGCGTCCAGCTCCTCGAGGTAGGACGCATAGCCATTGCGGTAGCGGTTATGCGCCACCCGCAGCACCTCATTGGCGGCAAGGCGGCGCGCCTCGGCTTCCGTCAATTGGCGCCGCAAGCTGTCGATCGCGGCCAGTGCATTCTCGGTCTCGGCAAAGGCACCGCGCACCACGTTCTCGTAGGCAAACACGGCGCGGTCGCGCACGGTCCCCGCGATTTCGGCCTGCGCACGCAGGCGGCCGGCGTCGAACAACGGCGCCAGCACGCTGCCGCCGATGCTCCACAGCTCGACCGGAGAACGCAGCAGGCGCGCGACGCTGGCGCCTTCCACGCCAAGCGATGCCGTCAGCCTGATCGAGGGCAGCAACTGGTCGCGCGCCGCCGCCAGGCTGGCGTCGCTGGCCGCCACCGCGCGCTCGGCCTGGGCGATGTCCGGACGCCGCCGCAACAGCTCGGACGGCAGGCCGGGACTTGGCGCCGGCATACGCAGCGCGAACAGCGGAACGCCGCGCGCCACCGGGCCGGGGCTCGCGCCGACCAGCAAATTCAGGGCCTGCTCCTGCTGCGCGATCGCGCGTTCCAGCTGCGGCAGCACGCCGCGGGTGGCGTGCAGCTCGGCCTCGGCCTGCGACATCTCCAGGCGCGAACTGTAGCCGACTTCGAACTGGTGGCGCGCCAGCGCGAACGAGCGCTCGCGCGAGGCCAGCGTCTCGCGCGCCAGGGCCAGCTGGGCGTCGAGGCCGAGCAGATTCAGATAGCCTGACGCCGTGCTCGCCGCCACCGACAGCGCCGCCGCATCGAGCGCGGCTTCCTGCGACAGGGCCTCGAAGCGCGCGGCCTGCGTGACGCTGTCCATGCGTCCGAACAGGTCGAGCTCATAGGCCGCCTGCACCGCACCGACCAGCGAGGTCACTTCGACCGGCTGGCCGAGCGGGCCAATGGTGCGTGCCCGCGTCGGCGCGAACGAAAGATTCAGTGCAGGCTGCTGCGCGCTGCCGGCGACACGCACGCGCGCCGCGTATTCCTGCAGGCGCGCACGGGCGATGCGCAGTTCGCCATTGTTGTCGAGCGCACGCCGCACCAGCGCGTCCAGCTGCGGATCGCCGAAGGCCTTCCACCAGTCGCGCGCGACGGCGGCGTCGTGCGTGGACGCGGTGCGCCACGCGGGCGGTACCTGCAGGGTCGGCGCGGGCGCCGGCTGGGGCGTCATCGCGCAGCCGGCCAGCAGCAGCGCTGCGAGACAGGCCGCCCTCATTGCGCATCCTTGCGTGCGGATGCCGTATCGATCGTGGCCACCACCGACATGCCCGGCCGCAGGCGACGGGCCAGCGGCTGGCTCGGATCGATGCTGATCCGCACCGGGATGCGCTGGGCGATCTTGACGAAGTTGCCGGTCGCGTTATCCGGCGTGATCACCGAAAACTCGGAGCCGGTCGCCGGCGCGATCCGCTCCACGCGGCCGCGCAGGCTGGCGTTGTTCAGCGCGTCCACCGTGAAGCTCACCGGCTGGCCCAGGCGCACGTCGGCCATCTGCGTTTCCTTCATGTTGGCGATGACCCAGAACTGCTCCGGCACCAGGGCCGTGAGCTGGGCGCCGGCGTTCACGAAGGCGCCCTGGCGCACCGTCACCTGCCCCAGCTTGCCGTCGCGCGGCGCCAGGATGCGGGTGTTCGACAGCTCGATCTCGGCCAGCCGCACCTGCGCTTCGGCATTCGCCACCGCGGCGTCGAGCGACGCGCGGCTCACGCCCACCGAGCGCAGGTTCTGGCGCGCGATCTCGAGCGCCGCCCTGGCCTGGTCGCGCGCGGCCACCGCCTGGGCGCGGGCGGCGCGCGCGGCATCGCGCTCGCGCGCCGATAGCGAGCCGTCGGCCGCCAGTTCCTCCACCCGGCGCAGGTCGGCCTCGGCGCGGCGCGCCTGGGCTTCGCTAGATGCCAGGGTCGCCTGGTTCTGCGCGATCGTGGCCTGGGCGCTGCGATTGGTCTGCGCGTAGTTCTCGAGTGCGGCGCGGCGCGTGGCCAGTTCGGCACGCGCCTGTTCCAGCCGTTGGGTCGGGATGCGGTCGTCGATGCGCACCAGCAGTTCGCCCTGGCGCACCGCCTGGAAGTCCTGGACCGCCACCTCCACCACGTAGCCGCTCAGCTGCGGGCTGATGATGGTCACCTGCCCGCGTACCAGCGCGTTCTCGGTACTCTGCAGCGCGCTGCGGAAGGGCGGCAGCTTCCAGGCGTAGAGCACGACCAGCACGCCGACCAGGGCGATGGCGCCGAAGGCGAGTGCGCTCAAGAGGATGCGGCGCGAACGTGGGACGGCGGGGGATGTGGATGGTTCGGGCATATCAGTCGAGGTCAGTCAGTTACCGGTTCGGGTGGCGGGGGCGCCCCGGGCGGCGGCGGCGCCGGTACGGCCTGGGGGACGGGGAAGTAATGCAGCCACACGGCGTGCAGGAAGATCCATGCGGCGCTGGCGGCGGCGAGTACCGACAGGACGAGGAAGACGTCGTTGTAGGCCAGGATGTTGGCCTCGCGCGTGGCGCTCGCGGCGAGCGAGGCCACGCCCTGGCGGGTGCGCGCGGCCGGATCGGCCAGCAGCTGGCCGACGGCGGCGGCGCCTTGCTGGATGCGCCCGGCCACCAGCGGATCGAGGCTGCTGAGGTGCTCGACGATGATGGAAGAATGGTACTTCTCGCGCAGCACCTGGAAACTGCCGACGATCGCGGAACCGAGCAGGCCGCCCAGGTTCTGCGTCAGGCCGAACAGTACCGAGAAGCTGATCAGGTTGGCCGGATTGGCGATCACGGTGCCGATCAGCGAGATCACCAGCGGCCCCAGGAAGAGCGTGCCGCCGAAGGCGAGCAGGCTCTGGCTCAGGTACATCTGTTCCGGGCGGGTCTGGTTGGTGGCGTGGGCGTCGAGCCAGGCGCCGAGCGCCATGATCAGGAGCGAGATGACCTGCGGCGCCATCAGGTGCTTGACGTTGACCGTCAGCGCCGAGACCACGATGCCGGCGATGGTCGCGCACAGCACGATGCCGTACAGGGTCTGCAGCTGGTCGTTGTCGAGGCCCACCAGGCGCAGGAAGCCGACCGCGCCGACACTCTGTTCGGACAGGACGATGCGCACCAGGATCATCGACAGCGCCAGGCGCAGGATGTTCGCGTTGGTGAACCAGCGCAGGTTCAGCAGCGGGTTGGCGCGATTGTGTTCGACGCACAGGGCCGCCGCCAGCAGGACGATCGCAGCGGCCAGCGCGGCGCCGATCCAGGGCGTTTCGAACCACCACAGCACGCGGCCGAAACTCAGCGCCGCGCACAGCAGCGCCATGCCGGGTGCGAACAGGACGAAGGTGACGAAGTCCATCGGCCGGAAGGCCTTGAGCCGGTCGCCCGGCGGCAGTTTCAGCAACAGCACCGCGCCGAGCGAGACCACGGCCAGGCCCAGCTCGAACATGTACAGGCCGCGCCATTCGGCGATCTGCAGCAGGTCGTTGGAAAAGATGTAGGCCAGCGGCAGCGCCAGCTGGGCGCAGCCGAGCGCCAGCGCCACGCCGCGCAGCCGCCATTCCTTCTTGAAGGCCTGCAGCACGTAATACAGGCCGAGCGGCGACACCGCCGCCGCCAGCATGCCGTGCGCGGCGCGCACCGCGATGGCCGAGCCGAGATCGTTGACGAACAGGTGGGCAAAGGTCACCAGCGCGTACAGCACCAGGAAGAACTCGGTGAACAGGCGCAGCCCGAACTGCTGGCGGAACTTCACCAGCAGCAGGTTCATGGAGGCGTTCGCCATCACGTAGGCGGCCGGCAGCCAGGCGGTCTCGGTGGAATAGGCGCCGAGGGTGCCCTGCAGGTTGACCAGGTTGACGGCCACCAGCGCATTGCCGAGGCCGCCAGTGATGGTGATCAGGATGCCGACGAAGAGGTAGGCGAAACGCAGCGGTGTCGGATGGGCGGGCGTGGAGGGCGAGCCCGGAAGCATCGGCTTCTCATCGGGCGCCCACTCGCGCGGCGCGTACTTGCTCATCCGATCATTCTCCCTTTCCTTGCAAGCTACACATGATAACCGCTCACGAAAAACCGCGTCGGATGGTCACGAACACAAGAATGGCGTAGTCACTTTGGCATGCCACGAAAATTTACCTCCGGAATTGCTATTACGAGTATTGCCCTGCCTTTTCTACGTACCTAGAATCAACTTATGCCATGCGGAAATTGTTCCGTATTTTGTTTCACCCGGTACGTAGTCGAGACAGTCAACATGGTCCCACGCTTCACGCTCCGCAACCTGCTGGCCGCCGCCCTGGCCGCCGCCGCCATGATCCCCGGGATCGCCGTGCAGCAGGAGTTGCAACTTGATCACCGCATGAACGAACACATCGAGCAGGTGCCTGCCGGCCCGCAGGGCCGCGCCATGCTCGAAACCACGGTGTTCCAGCCGAATGGCCCGGGCCCCTTCCCGCTCATCATCATCAACCACGGCAAGGATCCGGGCCGCCCGAATCTGCAGCCGCGCGACCGCTTCTACCACATGGCCACCGCCTTCGTGAAACGCGGCTATGCGGTGATGGTCCCGATGCGCCAGGGTTTCGCGAATTCGACCGGCCGCTACCGCGACTACGGCTGCAACATGACCGCCAACGGTTACGCCCAGGCGGAAGACATTGCCGCCACCCTTGCCTATGCGCGCCGGCAGAACTGGGTCGATACGAACCGCATCGTGGTCGCCGGCCAGTCCTACGGCGGCCTGGCGACCATCGCCCTCGGCACCCAGGAACAGCCGGGCGTACGCGGCCTGATCAATTTCGCCGGCGGCCTGCGCGACGACAGCGACCGCTGCGCCTGGCGCTCGGCCCTGGTGTCGGCCTTCTCCGAGTACGGCGCGAAAGCCAAGCTGCCGACGCTGTGGATGTACGGCGAAAACGACTCGCTGTTCGGCCCCGAGCTGGCCAGCCGCATGCATGCGGCCTTCGAACAGTCCGGCGGCCGCGGCCGCCTGGTCGAGTTCCCGGCCTTCAAGCGCGATTCGCACGGCATGCTGGCCAGCCGCGACGGCGAAAAAGTATGGCTGGACGACACCATGCGCTTCCTGGCCCAGATCGGCATGCCGACCAAGGTACTCCACGACGTGCCGGCGCCGCCGACCCCGGCGCGCACCGACTACGCGCAGGTGGACGACATCGAGGCCGTGCCCTTCCTGTCCGAGAACGGCCGCCGCGCCTACCAGGAATACCTGACCAAGATGACCCCGCGCGCCTTCGCGGTGTCGCCGAGTGGCGCCTGGACCTGGGCCGAAGAAGGCGAAGACCCGGACGGCCGTGCGCTGGCCACCTGCACCGCCAAGAGCAAGGAGCCGTGCCGCCTGTACTCGGTGGACGACTACGTCGTGTGGAACGGCGACCTCGGCCAGGCAGAGAAGACCTCGGTCACGGCCTCGGTCACGCCGGCGCCGCAGCCGGCAGCGGATGCGGTCAACTCGACGCCGACCACCTCGATCGGCTCCAACAAAGCAACGAATTAGTAGGGTGGGCGGCTTTGCCGCCCACGCGGTGATAGTTAGCTGCAATCTGACGGACGGGTTGATCTTGCTCCGTTTGAACGCGTGGGCGGCGAAGCCGCCCACCCTACGAATCCGACGCAGCGCAAACCGGGCCTCGCCCCTAACTCCGACAATGGCCTTGACGCCATCTCGGAGAATTGCATGTTTCGCATCATCCACGCCCTGCTCGCGCTGGCCGCGCTGTGCACCTGGGTGCCGGCTCCCGCCGCAGTGGCGGACCACGCAAATAACCATCCCGTCATCCTGGTCCACGGCTTTCTCGGCTTCGGGCCGGACAGCTTCGCGCACAGCGGCTTCAACTACTGGGGCGGCTATGGGGACATCGCCAAACACATGCAGGTCTACCGCGGCCCGCGCACCGTGTTCGCGGCCGCGGTCGGCCCGGTCAACTCCAACTGGGACCGCGCCGCCGACCTGTACGCCCAGATCAAGGGCGGCTGCGTCGACTACGGCGCGGTCCACGTGCGCAAGGTCGGCCTGCCGGGCCAGCAGCAGAAACCCGCCGGCAAGTGCTGGGCCGCCGACCCGAAGAACAACCCGGACAACTACCCGCTCGCGCTCTACCCCGTCTGGGACGAGAAGCATCCGCTTCACTTCATTGGCCACAGCCAGGGAGGCACCACCATCCGCGCCCTGGTCGAGCTGCTGGAACACGGCTCGCCCGACGACGAAGGGGATCACACGCTGTTCAAGGGCGGCAAGCTGGGCTGGGTGCGCAGCGTGACGACGATCTCGACGCCCCACAACGGCACCACCTTCGCCGATGCCGTGCTGAACGTGGCGCCGCCCTTACAGACGCCGCTCGGCGAGCTCTTCAAACACCGCTGGGCCAACTGGGAGATGTCGCCGGACGGCGCGCGCGAATTCAATGCCTGGGCGCGCACCTCGCCGCACATCTACTGGTACTCGGTGGGGACGGTGGCGACCGAAGCCGGCAGCTGGTGCTGCAACGGCACCGACCGCGTGATCGCGCCGGTGCAAACCACCTTCCACCAGTACCCGCGGCTCGACATGATCCCGGCCTTCAAGGGCACGGCGGGCGAATGGATCGTGCCCTCGGTCCTGCAGAACGGCCTGGGCGGCTATACCCAGCAGGGAGCCGGGCGGGTGCGCGTCGACAGCGAGTGGTTCGCCAACGACGGGGTGGTGAATACCGCCAGCATGCGGGCGCCGGCGGGACATGCGGTGCGGGAGTACGACGGCAGGTCGGTGAAGGGAGCGTGGAACTTCCTGGGGAATTACCGGGGGTACGACCACTTCGATATCCTGAACTGGCCGAATCCGGGGCCGTCAGCGAATCCGGTGTACGAGCGGATCAGCGACATCATTTTTGAGCTGCCTCCTTGAGGCCGTTAGCGCTGAACCCGACCGGCAACCTAAAAACCGTCATCCCGGCGAAGGCCGGGATCCAATTCCGTCGCGCAGTGATGGCGCTTCGCGGATGCGTTAACGATCACTCAGCAAACTTGGATCCCGGCCTGCGCCGGGATGACGGCTCTACTGCTAACGGTGAAATGTGCAAGCACCCTCAATTCACGCTGCGCAGCCCCCGCGCCAGGTCCGACAGGCGATACGGCTTGCTCACGAAGGTGAAGTCGCCCAGCCGGTACTGGTCCAGCTTGAGCGCCGGCTGCGGATAGCCCGAGGCCAGCATCACCTTGATGTTCGGGTAGTTCTCGCGCGTGTACTCGGCCAGCTCGATGCCGTTCACCCCGTTCGGCATGACGATGTCGGTAAACAGGATGTCGACGTCGCGGCTGGCCAGCACGCCCATGGCTTCCTGGCCGCTGGCCGCGGTGGTGACTTCGTAGCCCATGCTCATGAACAGTGCCGAGGCCACGTCCAGCAGGTCCGGCTCGTCCTCGACGATCAGCACCGTCTCTGAATCGCCGTGCGCCAGTTCGCGGTCTTCCGACGTCACCGCCGGCAGGTAGATCGCGATCGTGGTGCCCTCCCCCAGCGTGCTCTGAATGACCACTTCGCCGCCCGACTGCTTGATGAAGCCGTACACCTGCGACAGGCCCAGGCCCGTGCCCTTGCCGGTCTCCTTGGTCGTGTAGAAGGGCTCGAAGGCGCGCTGCACCGTTTCCGGCGTCATGCCGGTGCCGGTGTCGGTCACCGACACGCACACATAGAGCCCCGGCGCCAGCTGCGCCACTTCGCCTTCCTGCAGCGTGAGCTGGGCGGTGTCCAGCACCAGCCGGCCGCCCTCGGGCATGGCATCGCGCGCGTTCACGACCAGGTTGAGCAGCGCCGATTCGAAGCGGGCGCCGTCCACCACCGCGCTGCCGGCCTGCGGGTCGAGGTTGAACTCGAACTCGATGCCGGTATGCCCGGCACGGCGCAGCACCGACTCGAAGCCCGAGATCAGGCGGTTGATGCTGCGCGTCTCCGGCTGCAGCGGCTGCTGGCGCGCAAAGGCGAGCAGCTGCTGGGTGAGCGTGGCGCCGCGGTCGATCGCGCGCCGCATGCTGTCGAGCGTCTTGGCGTCGCCGCTGCCCTGGCGGCTCATACCCAGCACTTCGAGGCCGCTGGCCAGCACCGACAGCAGGTTGTTGAAGTCGTGCGCGACGCCGCCGGTGAGCTGGCCGATCGATTCCATCTTCTGAGACTGGAACAGGGCCAGCTGCGCCTGCTCGAGCGCTTCCTCGGTCCGCTTCTTCTCGGTGAGGTCGCGCGTGATCTTGGCAAAGCCCAGCAGCTTGCCCTCGTCGTCATGGACCGCGTCGATGATGACGTGGGCCCAGAAGCGGGTACCGTCCTTGCGCTGGCGCCAGCCTTCGGCCTCGTAGCGGTCCTCGCGCCCGGCGGTGGCGAGCGCGCGCTGCGGCAGGCCCTTGCTGCGGTCTTCCTCGGTATAGAAGCGCGAGAAGTGGTCGCCGACGATCTCGTCGTAGGAATAGCCCTTGATGCGCTCGGCGCCCACGTTCCAGTTCGTCACCACGCCTTCGGGCGACAGCATGTAGATCGCGTAATCGGTGACGCCCTGCACCAGCAGGCGGAAGCGCTGCTCGCTCTCGCGCAGCGCATCCTCGGCCTGCTTGCGCTGGGTGACGTCGCGGGTGATCTTGGCATAGCCCAGCAGGTTGCGGTGCTCGTCGTAGATCGGGTCGATCACCACGTGGGCCCAGAAGCGGGTGCCGTCCTTGCGCACGCGCCAGCCCTCGGACTCGTATTTGCCGTGCTCGAGGGCGTGCGCCAGGGCCCGCGCCGGCAGCCCGTCCTCCTGGTCTTCCGGCGTATAGAAGCGCGAGAAATGCTCGCGCAGGATCTCGTGCGGCCGGTAGCCCTTGAAGCGCTGGGCGCCGGCATTCCAGCTGGCGATGTGGCCGGACGGGTCCAGCATGTAGATGGCGTAGTCGCTGATGCCGGCGATCAGGTACTGGAACCGTTGTTCGTCGGTCAAGGGGGGCTTGGCAGGATGTTGCGTGTTCATGGGCCGAGACGCTTCCGATCAGGTGCGGCAAATATCCTATCATACCGATACTCAGCAATAACAGCCTGCCCGATTGACTTGTATAGATGAGGCAAGCTTGAAAATTCTGCCACCAAAAGCTTGATCTGCCGAATTTGACGCTACAATATCGAATTGTATCTTCCGCAGGCTTTTTGTTTGCAATGACCCAGGCCCCCACCGCCACTCTCGACCTCAGCCGCTGTGCGGACGAACCGATCCGCACCCCGGGCAGCATCCAGCCGCATGGCTTCATGCTGACGCTGTCGCCTGGGCCGGGGCTGAGTCTGCCCGTGCTGCAGGCCAGCGCCAACCTCGAACGCTGGACCGGCATCCCGGCACATGGCGCTCTCGGCCGTCCGCTGGCGCAGGTGGTGGGCGCCGACGCGGCCGCACGCATTGCCGCCGAGCTCGAGGCCAGCCCGGCGGTGTCGCGGCCCGCCTATATCGGCACGGTCACGGCCGGCAACGGTGCCCACTTCGATGTCCTGGTCCATGCCTGGGACAGCCTGCTGATCCTCGAATTCGAAGCGGTGGAGCGCCGCCGCGCCGCCGACTTCCGCAACCTGTACCCGCTGATCGGCGACTTCCTGCTCAAGGTGAACCAGCCGGCCACGATCCCGGAAATGTCCGAGCTGGCCGCCCGCCACGTGCGCGAAGTGACCGGCTACGGCCGCGTGCTGGTCTACCAGTTCGACAGCGACGGCCATGGCCGGGTGCTGGCCGAATCGAAGGAAGACGGCTACGAGTCCTATCTCGGCCAGCACTTCCCGGCCAGCGACGTTCCGGCCCAGGCGCGCGCGCTGTACACGCTGTCGCCGATCCGCGTGATCCAGGACGCCAACTACGAGCCGGCGCCGCTGCTGCCCGAGCTGAACCCGGTGACCGGCCAGCGCAACGATTTGTCCTTCGCGGCGCTGCGCAGCGTCTCGCCGGTGCACCTGCAATACATGCGCAACATGGGCACGCTGGCCTCGATGTCGGTGTCGATCATCGTCAAGGGCAAGCTGTGGGGCCTGATCTCCTGCCACAATGCGGCGCCCTGCCCGGTTTCGGTCGAGAAGCGCACCGCCTGCGAGCAGCTGGGCCAGATCCTGGCGCTGTGCATCGGCTCGCGCGAGGACTCCGGCGAACTGCAGTTCCGCCTCGAGGTGCGCCGCATCATGGTCGAGATGCTGGGCCACCTGACCAAGGGCGCCGACTTCATCGAAAACATGAGCGGCGTGTTCCCCGAGCTGCTGCGCTTCGCGCGCGCGGGCGGGGTCGCCATCGTGGTGGACGAGCGCGTGCTGACCTACGGCGACACGCCGGACGAGCCGCAGATCCGCGCCCTGGCCGACTGGCTGTCGCTGCAGGGGAATACCGAAGTGTTCCACACCGACCACCTGACGGACATTTATCCCGCGGGCGCGGACATGGTGCGCAATGCCAGCGGCCTGATGGCCCTGCCCATCTCGCGCATCCACCAGCACTACCTGCTGTGGTTCCGCCCTGAGGTGGTGCAGACCATCGAGTGGGCCGGCAACCCGCACGGCAAGCAGGCCGCGCCCGGCGATCCCGCGCAGCTGACGCCGCGCATGAGCTTCCAGGTCTGGCGCGAGACCATCCACGGCCGCAGCCAGCCCTGGCACACGGCCGAGATCGAACTGACGGTCGAGTTCCGCAGCGCGCTGCTGGGCATCGCGCTGGAGCGCGCCGAACAGATGGCCGAGCTGGCCGAGGAACTGGGGCGCGCCAACAAGGAGCTCGAAGCCTTCTCGTACTCGGTCTCGCACGACCTGCGCGCGCCGCTGCGCCACATCGTCGGATTCTCCGACCTCCTGATCGAATCGGCCGGCGCCGAGGACCTGGAGCGGCGCCAGCGCTTCCTGAAGAACATCAAGGAATCGGCGCGCCTGGCCGGCAAGCTGGTCGACGACCTGCTGTCGTTCTCGCAAATGGGCCGCGCCGCGCTGCGCCCAACCCGGGTCGACATGAACGACCTGGTGGCGGCCTGCATCGACAAGCTCGGCACGGAGATGCAGGGCCGCAACGTCGACTGGCACATCGAGCCGCTGCCCGTGGTCTGCGCCGACCCGAGCTTCCTGCACCTGGCGGTATTCAACCTGCTGTCGAACGCGGTGAAGTTCACCGCCCAGCGCGACCCGGCGGTCGTCACCATCACGTCGGAAGAAGACGCCGATTTCACGGTGTTCCACGTGGCCGACAACGGCGTCGGCTTCAACATGGAGTACGTGCACAAGCTGTTCGGCGTATTCCAGCGCCTGCACCGCCTGGAAGACTTCCAGGGCACCGGCATCGGCCTGGCCAACGTGCGCCGCATCATCGAGCGCCACAACGGCCGCGCTTGGGCCAACTCCGTACCGGGAGAAGGCGCGACCTTCTCCTTCAGTATTCCGAAACACCCAGCTCACTGAGGCAACGCAATGCTCAAGCCCATCCTCCTGGTCGAAGACAACCCGCACGATCTCGAACTGACGCTGATCGCGTTGTCGAAGAGCCAGCTGGCCAACGAGGTCGTCATCGTGCGCGACGGCGCCGAGGCGCTCGACTACCTGCACCGCCGCGGCGAATTCGCCGAACGCGCGGTCGGCAACCCGGCCGTGATCCTGCTCGACCTGAAGCTGCCCAAAGTGGACGGGCTCGAAGTGCTCAAGGAAATCCGCGAGACCGAGGGGCTCAAGAGCGTCCCGGTGGTGATGCTGACCTCGTCGAAGGAAGAGCAGGACGTCGTGCGCAGCTATTCACTGGGCGTGAATGCCTACGTGGTCAAGCCGGTGGACTTCACTGAATTCCTGAAGGCGATTGCCGACCTGGGAATGTTCTGGGCGGTCCTGAATGAACCGCCGCCGGGCTCGCGCCGCTACGTCAAGCCCAAGTGATTCTGCTGGCCCGGCTGCCTGCCTGAGGCGGCGGCCACCTGGGCGCCATGCTGCTCGCGCCTGGCCCGGCGCAGCAGGTGGCGGATGCGCGCGCTGAGCGCTTCCGGGTGGTAGGGCTTCTGCAGCAGGTGCACCGAAGCGTCCAGCTTGCCCTCGTGCGACAGCACGCCTTCCGCATAGCCCGAGGTGTACAGCACCTGCGCATCCGGCAGGCGGCGCCGCACGATTTCCCCGAGCTGCAGGCTGCTGACCGGTCCCGGCATGATCACGTCGGTGAACACCAGGTCGATGTGACGGCCGCTGTCGATGATCTCCAGCGCGCTTTCCGCATCTTCCGCCTCCAGCACCTGGTAGCCCAGCGCCGACAGGATGCCGCAGGTCGAGTCGCGCACATCGGGCTCGTCCTCGACCACCAGGATGGTCTCCAGGCCGCCGGCCAGCGGCGCGTTGGCCACCTGCTCGACCGCCACCGGCGCGGCATCGCTGCGCGGCAGGTAGATGCGCACGCTGGTGCCCTGTCCCGGTTCGCTGCGCAGCACGATCTCGCCGCCCGACTGCTTCACGAACCCGTAGGCCATCGACAGGCCCAGGCCCGTGCCCTGCCCGGTCGGCTTGGTGGTGAAGAAGGGCTCGAAGGCGCGCAGCAGGACTTCCTGCGGCATGCCCTGGCCGGTATCAAGCACCTCGATCATGATGAAATTCCCCTGCGGGACCTCGGACGGCAGGTCCGGGCCGGGGCCGACATTGCTGGCGCGGATGGTCAGGGTGCCGCTGCCGGCCATGGCGTCGCGCGCATTGATGGCCAGGTTCAGCAGCACGTTGTTGAGCTGGCTCGGATCGACCATGGTGCTGCCCAGTCCGGGCTCGATCTCGGTGACGATGCGCGCGTTCGGTCCCAGCACGCGGCGCATCATGTCGTCCATGTCGCGCAGCAGGTGGCCGGGATCGACCACCACCGACTGCAGCGGCTGGCGCCGGGCGAAGGCCAGCAGGTGGGCCGCCAGCTTGGCGCCGCGCTCGACCCCGCCCAGGGCCATGTCGACACGGTTTTTCGCGCTGTCGTTGAGGTTGCCTACCAGCTTGAGCAGCTGCAGGTTGCCGCCGATGATCTGCAGGACGTTGTTGAAGTCGTGCGCCACGCCCCCGGTGAGCTGGCCGATCGCTTCCATCTTCTGCGCCTGGTGCAGGGCCGACTGGCTGGCGGCGAGCTGCTCCTGGCTCACGCGCAGCGAGGCAAAGGCGGCGTCGCGCTGGCGCCGCGCGACGCAGGCGCCGCTGTGGTAGCGCACGCGCGCCACCAGCTCGCGCGCATCGGGCCACTTGACCAGGTAGTCGTTGGCGCCGACGGCGAAGGCACGCGCCTTGATCTCGGGGTCGTCTTCGGAAGACAGGACGATGACGGGAACGTCTTCGGTGTCGGGATGGGCGCGCAGGCGCGCGGTGACTTCGAAACCGTCCAGGTCGGGCATGCGCAGGTCGACCAGCACCACCGTGGCGCGCACCTCGCGCGCCACCTCGACCGCACGCGCCGGACTCGACTCGTAGCACAGGGTATGACCGCTGCAATCCCGCAGTCCATGCGCGATGATGTCCTGGGCAAAGGGCTCATCGTCGATGAGGAGAATGGAGCATTCGGGACGTTCGTCAATCATTGCGGCAGGCTCGAGGACAAGTCACGATCTTGCAAAAAGGTAAGCATTGATTCTACTACATTATATAAAACGCGAGCACAACTGACAGATTTGACGGGTGCGCGCCTTGCAAGCGGCGTGTAGCAGCGCCATATCGGAGGCATGCCCAAGCGCCGCGCCGAACCGATGACCGAGGCTCCCGTGCCTGACGTATGCTGCCCGCTGTGCGGCCGCGTGCTCGGGACGGTCAATATCGACCGCCATCACCTGATTCCCAGGACGTTCAAGGGCAAGGAGCAGTTCCCGATCCATAAGATCTGCCACCGCAAGATCCACTCCGCCTTCACCGAGCGTGAGCTGCTGCAGACCTATCACACCTGGGAAGCGCTACGCGGGCACGACGACATCCGCAGTTTCGTCGATTGGGTGGCGAAGAAGCCGCCCGGCTTCTATACGCGCACGTATACCTCGAACAAGAAGAAGTTCCGCTAGACGCCGAAGCCAGCTTTGCGTGACTTCCCTCAGCCCTGTACAACGTCATCCCGGCGCAGGCCGGGATCCAATTCCGTCGAGTAGTGTCAGCGCTTCGCGGATACGATCGCGGTGAGGATGAGAACTTGGGTCCCGGCCTTCGCCGGGACGACGGTTTGAGTGTGCGGGAATGGAGTCATTAGCGCCGCATTCGAACGCCGGAATCGGGATAGGGGCGGCCATTGAGCCTGGCCGGGCCCCTCCCACACCACCCGGCATGCGGGTCCGCACCGGGCGGTTCGAGTAGTTGAGGTTAAGTGAGCCGAGGCATGCCAAGGCGGTCGAAGTAGGCAATCGTCAGCACGTTGTTCAGGGCGAGTCGGCTGTTGTGCCACCAGCGACGGCCATTTCTGGCCACCAGCAGCGCGACGTTCGGTTTGGCCCCTAGCTTCAGTAGCTCCCGGTGGATTGTCGTGCCTCGCCTCCAATGCTTGAGATGAATCGCACGCATTCGGTGACGCATCCATTCATCCAGCTTGCGCAGGACGCCTGATGTTTGTGCCAAGCCGAAATAGCCTTTCCATCCCAACACGTAAGAGCGCAGACGTTCAATTACTTCGCGAATACTGCGTCCACCAGTCCGGCGAGTAAGCTGCCTGATCTTCTGCCGGAACGTCTCCAATGCCTTCTTCGACACGGCGCGTTTAACCTCGCCTTTCGGGGCAGCCCATAGGGCATAGCCCAGAAATTTTCGGCCGAACGCACTGGCTACCGCACTCTTTGATTCATTGATCTTCAAGTGCAGCTTGTCGTATTGGCGCTTGAGCAGGGCCATCACCCGCTCGCCTGCCTTCTGGCTGCGCACATATACATTGCAGTCATCGGCATAGCGGGCAAAGCGGTGTCCCTGTCGTTCCAGCAACCGATCCACCTCGTCGAGAAGCACATTGGCCAATAGCGGCGAGAGCGGACCGCCTTGCGGCGTCCCTTCGCTCCGCTCGACCACCATGCCGCCATCCATGATGCCCGCGTTCAGGTAGGCGCGCACCAGCCGGATGATTCCAGCGTCGTGCACACGTTTCCTTAGGCGGTCGATCAGGATGTCGTGGTTGACCCGATCAAAGAACTTCGACAGATCGACGTCGACCACTGTGCGGTAGCCTTCCTGCACGTACTGCTGTGCTGCAAGCACGGCATCACGCGCACGCCGGCCGGGCCGGAATCCGTGGCTGTGCTCACTAAAGGTGGGATCGATCAGCGGTTGCAGCACCTGCAATAGTGCCTGCTGAATCAGACGGTCGGTCACGGTGGGTATCCCCAGTTCACGTTCGCTTCCATCTGGCTTCGGAATGCCCACGCGCCGTACCGGCATGGGCCGGTACGTGCCATTCATCAGTTGCTGCCTGATGAGGGGCCAAGCGTGCTTCAGGCGCTGTCCGGTCCGGGCAATGTCCAGGCCATCGACACCTGCAGCTCCCTTGTTCGCCTTCACGCGTTTCCACGCGCGTTGCATGTTCTCTCTAGCGAGCGCTTGCGCAAGCAAGTCTCGCCCTGTGCCTGCCAAGTCTTGTCGCGGGAATCGTGTTTCATCGCTGATCGCTTTGGACGAGGCTTCACCCCGCCTTGCCGCGACCTGCCCCGCTTGAGCGGGCATCTGATGCCGTACACGATTCATCGACAAGTTGTTCGACACTCCTACTCGTTCGGCCCTTCGCCCACACTGCGACTACTACGGCCTCTGCTGACTTCTCGCTCCGATTTTTTTTTTTCGTCGCCCTTTCAGGCACAAGACGAGATCTCCCCAGGTAAGAACGCACTCCTTCCCTGCACAACCGCCGGATTTACGCCACTTCACCTTGACCACAAGAGCTTCGCGGTTGTTTGCCCGCTCGCCCTGCTCGGCAGCGCCTCATATCCGATTCTTGTTCATCGGCTCGCAGTTTCGCTCCACACTTCCTCCCCACACTCGGTCGCCCTTATGCAGTTGTGCTTCGCTTCGCTCGCTGTGGTCAGCTCGCGGCGGGACTTTCACCCACAAGAGTGCGCCCATGCTGGGCGCACAAACAAAAAGGGCTGCACTTGCATGCAGCCCTTCGTATTCTGGCTCCCCGACCTGGACTCGAACCAGGGACCTGCGGATTAACAGTCCGTCGCTCTACCGACTGAGCTATCAGGGAAAAGAGGCCGCATTATAGCGGCCCGATTCGGATTTGACCAGTGCTTCGCGAAAACAGGCCGCCGGCGGCAGGCTGCAGGCGCCTTTGCTATAGTCGCGGCTTCCCCATCGACTCCGGCCAGACCCCATGACGACTCCACGCCTCTTCGGCACGCCCCTCTCCCCTTCCGCCACCAAAGTGATGCTGCTCGGCTCCGGCGAGCTCGGCAAGGAAGTGATCATCGCCCTGCAGCGCCTGGGCGTGGAAACCATCGCGGTGGACCGCTATCCGAACGCGCCGGGCCATCAGGTCGCGCACCGCGCGCACGTGATCGACATGACCGACGGCGTGGCCCTGTCCGCCCTGATCGCCCTGGAAAAGCCCGACCTGGTGGTGCCTGAAATCGAAGCCATCGCCACCGAAACCCTGGTCGCCCTCGAGGAAGCCGGCCGGATCACCTGCATCCCGACCGCGCGCGCCGCGCTGCTGACCATGAACCGCGAAGGCATCCGCCGCCTCGCCGCCGAGGAACTCGGCCTGCCGACCTCGCCCTACCGCTTCGCCAGCAGCCTGGAAGAACTGGAACAGGCCTGCGCGGCGGTCGGCTTCCCCTGCGTGGTCAAGCCGGTGATGTCCTCGTCCGGCAAGGGCCAGTCGAAACTCGACAGCGCGGCGGACGTCGCCGGCGCCTGGGAATATGCGGCCAGCGGCAGCCGCGTCGACGCCGGCCGCGTGATCGCCGAAGGCTTCATCGACTTCGACTACGAAATCACCCTGCTCACGGTGCGCTCGATCGGCGCCGACGGCCAGGTCGAGACCAGCTTCTGCGCGCCGATCGGCCACAAGCAGGTGCAGGGCGACTACGTGGAATCCTGGCAGCCGCACCCGATGAGCCCCGCCGCGCTGGCGAGCGCGCGCGACATCGCGGCCAAGGTGACGGCAGACCTGGGCGGTTGCGGCGTGTTCGGCGTCGAGCTGTTCGTCAAGGGCGACATGGTGTGGTTCTCGGAAGTGAGCCCGCGCCCGCACGACACCGGCATGGTGACCATGGCCAGCCAGGTGCAGAGCGAATTCGAGCTGCATGCGAAAGCCGTACTTGGCCTGCCGGTCGACGTGGCGCTGCGCGCCCCCGGTGCCTCGGCCGTCATCTATGGCCAGCACGAGGCTGCGGGCATCGCCTTTGAAGGCGTAGCCGACGCCCTGCGCGTGCCGGGTGTCGACCTGCGCCTGTTCGGCAAGCCGGAATCCTTCGCGCGCCGCCGCATGGGCGTGGCGCTGGCAACCGCGGATGATGTCGAGACGGCGCGCCAGCGTGCGCTGGAAGCGGCCTCGCGCGTCAAGCCGGTGATCCGCTGACGCGCGCCGCGCCGGTGTAAGGAAACCTGCCCAGGCGCAGGCTCTGAGAGAAGCTCTACGGTGAAACGATCGCTGCAGGGCTTCATCGAAGCAGCGGTATCCGTTCCGCCAGCACGTCCGCCACTGCCCTGACGGATGGCAGTTGACCGCGCCGGTGCGGTATCAGCAAGCTGGTCGTCACCTGTCCCGCCGTCCATTCAGGCAGCACCCGCAGCAGCTGGCCGGCCTGCAAGGCCGCGCCGCACAGCTTGCGCGGCAGGCAGGCAATGCCCATGCCGCCGGCGGCCGCAGCCAGCAGGATGCTCGACTCGTTGGCTGACAGGCGGCCGCGCGGCAGCACCTCGACCACTTCGGCGTTGCGCTGCAGGCGCCAGGGTGCCGCCTGCGGATGAACGAGCAATCCCTCATGCCCCGCCAGCTCGGCCGGCGCCGCAGGCATGCCGTGGGCGGCCAGATAATCCGGCGCCGCCACCAGGTACACGGGATCCACGCACACGGTGCGCTGGATGAGGCCTGAATCCGGCAGCGGCGCGAAGTGATCGCGCACGGCGATATCGATGCCTTCCTGGATGATGTCGACGAAGCGGTCGGCTGCCTGGACGGCCACATGCAGCTTGGGATACCTGCGCGCGAGTTCCAGCAAAGGCTGCGCCAGCGCGGCCTGCGCCGTGGGAATCGAGGCGGTGATGCGCACGATGCCGCTTGGTTCGGCCAGCCGCTGGCGCACTGCGTTTTCGGCCGCCTCCGCCTCGATCAGCATGGCGACAGCGTGCCGGTGAAACTCCCGCCCCAGATCGGTCACCGTGAAGCGGCGCGACGAGCGCTGGATCAGGCGTACGCCCAGCTCTGCCTCAAGCGCCGTGATGCGCTTGGACAGCGTGGATTTCGGCGTTCCCGTGACGCGGGCGGCAGGCGCGAAGCCGCCATGGTCGATGACCTGGGTGAAGAAATACACGTCATTCAGATTCAGCATCATCGTCTCCATTTATGGACGCTGATTCTACTTTAGACCGTCTATCGCCGCATCGTCCACGAAACTATAGTTCATGTACTTTCACTCAGGAGATCAACATGGAACAGGTCCTTTTCTACGGCGTACCGAGCGGCTGCTCGCTGGCATCGATCATCGCGCTCGAATGGCTTGGACAGCCTTACAAGCTGTGCCGTATCGAGATGCTCGAACACCCGTGGCCGGCCACCTTTGCGCGCGCCAACCCACGGATGAAAACCCCGGCGCTGATGCTGTCGCCGCAGGTGAGCCTGACCGAAAGCCTCGCGATCCTCCAGCACATCGGTTCGCGTGGGATCGACGCCGGCCTGGGCTTCCGGCAAGGCACGCTGGAATTCGACCGCCTGGCCGAAACCTTGTCCTATCTGACGACCGACTTTTTCGCGTCGTTCGCGCCACTGTGGAAGCTGGTTGAAACCACGGGCTTGCCGGAAGACCTGCGCCAGCGCATGCGTTCGGAAGCAGTGGCGCAGGTGAACGTGGAACTCGGCCACGTCGAGCGCGTGCTGGCCGACCGCGCATGGCTGCTGGGAGGCGCCAGCCCAACGGTCGCGGATGCCTATCTGTTCGCAGTCGGCCGCTGGGCGGCGTATCACGAAGTGAGCGACATTGCGAGCACCTACCCGGCCGTCTTCGCCCACGCCGAACGCATGAAGGAGCTGCCGGCCGTGCGTTTCGCGCTGGGCATCGAGGCGAATGAACCGGTGCAAGGGGGCAGCGGGTTCCGGGGCCATGTGAGCCTGGCCACGCTGCAGGAATCAGGCGTTCTTTGACACGCTGAAATGAAAACAGCCCTGCGATTTCTCGCAGGGCTGCATTTATTCTGGCTCCCCGACCTGGACTCGAACCAGGGACCTGCGGATTAACAGTCCGTCGCTCTACCGACTGAGCTATCAGGGATTAGAGGCCGTATTATAGCAGTGCTTTTCCATTCCGCGAAGCCCCGTGCTATCGAAAGGAAAGATTTCCTACACCTGGACCCGCTTGACCAGCTTCGCCAGTTCGTCCAGCACCAGCCGCGGCTCCGACATCTGCGGGAAATGCGCGCTGCGCGGCGCGATCACCCGCTCGCCCAGCGGCGACAGGCGCGCCAGCTCCAGCTGGGTGCGCTCGCGTTCGCGTTGCGCCTCGCTGGAGACCATCCAGCGCGGCAGCCGCTTGCCGCCCGACAGTACGGTGAGGGGAATCGGCGGGAACGGCGGCGCTTCCGCGATTTCCTCGACGGTCTCCGCTTCGTTGCTGATCTCGTCATTCGGATCCAATGGCGAGACACGGTCCAGCAGGCTGGCCACGGCGCGCTGCAGGACGGAGCGGTAGCGCTTCATGTTGTGCACGTCGCTGGGTGCCGTCGCCTCCAGGAACAGCACGCCGCAGGTCTCCTCGGGATACACGCGCGCGAACAGGTTGGCATGCAGGCCACCGAAGGAATGCCCGACCAGCAGGAAAGGCGGCTTGGCGCCGATCTCGCGCAGCAGTGCGCGCAATTGCAGGATGACGGTGGTGCCCATTTGGGGCTCGCGCGGACGCCCACTGCCGCCGAGGCCGGGCCGGTCGTAGGTCATCACCGTGCCCAGCGCCTCGATCTCGGGAAACAGCTTGATCCAGCCCTCCAGGGCGGCGCCGGCGCCGCCCAGCATGACGATGGTCGGGCTGCCCTTCCCCGACAAGGAAAACCGGAACACCTGTCCGCCGACGGCGAGCCTTTTGCTCGATGGTAGATGTTTCACTGTTCGTCCTGAAGAGTTTGCTGCCGCCAGCGTACCGCGTGTACGTGCCACCTTGCAACCAAAAGTGTGGTTTTGCGCATGACTAGTCCTGGAATAGGTTGACAGTTATAAGTTCCAAAAACTGTTCCTTCCTGTCTTCATAACGCCCGGTGAATCTCATCGGGCGTTTTGTATTTCAGGGCTTGGTGCGGTCGTTCTCGGTTATAGATTGCCACTGACTGTGCAACCATACGCTTTGCTTCCGCCAAGTCATGAGGGCGGTGCAAGAGGAACTCGGTTTTCAAGATGCCATTGATGCGTTCAGCCAGCGCATTCTGATAGCAGTCGTACCCATCGGTCATTGAGCAAGTAGTGCCATGTTTGGCATGCAAGGCCTGATAGGTACCCGCACAGTACTGGATGCCGCGGTCAGAGTGGTGGATCAACGGGAGACAGCTTCGCCTCGAGTGCAAGGCCATCTTGAACGCCTCGGCTACCTCTTCGGTCTGCAAGCTCGCGTGGACGTAGTAGCCAACAATCTTGCGTGAGTAAGCGTCGGTCACCAAGCTCAGATAGACGCATCGCTCACGCGTCGGGACATAGGTGATGTCGGCTACCCAGACCTGCTCCGGACGGTGAACGTCAGCTGTGTCCATTCCCGGCTTGAGCAAGTTCGGATGCTTGTAGAACCGATAGAAGCTGTCGGTGGTCTTGTGGTAGGCACGCGCTTTTGGGACGAGCAAGTGTGCTCGTTTGAGGGTAGCGAACATACCGTCGCGGCCCAGTTTGATGTCCTTGGCTGCCAGACGCCGACGCAGCATGTGATGCAGTTTTCGCACGCCAATCCTGGGCTGGCGCCGCCTGACTTCCCGCACCAGCTCCACGACCTTCTCATCGCGCTCATGCAAGTCCGTTTCAGACTTGACCTGCTGGTAGTACGCCTGACGGCTACAACCGAAAAATTTGCAAGCTCGGGCGAGACTCAAGCCGGCTACCTTCTTTTGCTCGATGACTCGCCGGAATGCTTTTTTGGCAGTTTGACCCCGTATTCCGTACGGATTACTTCCAGCATCGCTTCGAAAAGCTGAGCCTTTTGATTCGCTTCCTTGAGCTGCGTTTCCAGTTCCTTGATGCGCTGCTCCGGCGTTTGGGGCATTGTCTGCTTGCTCACGGGATCACTCCTGCGTCGGCCTAACATGCTCAGGCTACCCCAATCCTGCCGTCCGTGCTTACGCAACCAGACCAAGACCGTCGAGCGCCCCTGGATCCCGTAGCGCTTTTGCGCCTGCTTGTACGTCAGCTCGCCTTTTTCTACCTCATCAACTACCGCCAGCTTAAAAGCCAGCGTGTAATCGCGCTGCGTCCGCTTTTCCCTCTTGTCCATGTCAACACTCCTGGAAGTGTCAACCTATTTCAGGACGGGTCAGCAACAACAAAAAAGGCCACATCTCGCGATGTGGCCTTTTAAAAATTCTGGCTCCCCGACCTGGACTCGAACCAGGGACCTGCGGATTAACAGTCCGTCGCTCTACCGACTGAGCTATCAGGGAATTGATGACAGCATTATATGTTTGCGGTGACAGCGTGTCAAATTCACGTCATGTCGCGCAGCCATTTTTGCTGCTCTTCGGCAATGACTCTCGTCAGTTCCGAAGAGCCGCGATTTTAAAGAACTTTCGCAACGGCGTCAACGACGCGGTCGATGTTGGTCGAGTTCAGGGCGGCGACGCAGATACGGCCGGTGTCGACCGCGTAGATCGACTGTTCGCGCAGCTTGCCGACCTGCTCTTTCGTCAAGCCCGAGTACGAGAACATGCCCACCTGCTGGCGCACGAATTCGAAATCGTGGCCCGGCGCTTTCTCTTTCAGCTTCTCGACCATCACGTTACGCATTTCGCGAATGCGCACGCGCATGCCGGCCAGTTCTTCTTCCCACAGCTGGCGCAGTTCCGGCGTCGCCAGCACGGTGGCGACGACCTTGCCGCCGTGGGTCGGCGGGTTCGAGTAGTTGGTGCGGATGACGCGCTTGAGCTGCGAGAGCACGCGCGCGGTTTCTTCGGCGCTGGTGCCGACGATCGACAGTGCGCCGACGCGCTCGCCGTACAGCGAGAAGGATTTCGAGAACGAATTCGACACCAGCAGCGGGATGCCGGTCTCGGCGAAGCGGCGCACCACGGCGCCGTCTTCGGCGATGCCGGCGCCGAAGCCCTGGTAGGCCATGTCGAGGAAAGGCACCAGGCCGTTGGCGACCACGGCTTCGATCACCTGGCCCCATTGGTCCTGGGTCAGGTCGGCGCCGGTCGGGTTGTGGCAGCAGGCGTGCAGCACCACGATCGCGCCGCGCGGCATCGCGTTCAGCGCGGCCAGCATGCCGGCGAAGTTCACGCCGTGGGTGGTCGGATCGTAATAGGTGTAGTTGTTGACGGCGAAGCCCGCGCTCTCGAACAGCGCCCGGTGGTTTTCCCAGCTCGGGTCGCTGATGTAGACCTCGGAATCCGGCGAGAAACGCTTGAGGAAGTCGGCGCCCAGCTTGAGCGCGCCGGTACCGCCAATGGCCTGCGCGGTGATCGCACGCTTCTCTTGAATTACGGCGCTGTCGGCCCCAAATACCAGCTCTTGCACGGCCTTGTCGTACGCAGCCAGCCCTTCGATCGGCAGGTAGGTGCGCGGTGCCGGCTGTTCCATCAGCTTCGCTTCCGCCTTCTGCACGCACTGCAGCAAAGGCACCTTGCCATTATCATCATAGTAGACGCCGACGCCGAGATTGATCTTGGCCGGATTGGTATCTGCATTGAATGCTTCGGTAATGCCCAGGATAGGGTCGCGGGGCGCCATTTCAATGGCGCCGAAAAGGCTGGCGGAGGCTGTGGAAGTCATCGTGATAAACTGAGTTTTGTCGGTGGGTTCGCAGCGGTTTCATGGAACGACACTGCTTGTATAGTCATGCTGCAGTGCCGCAAGCGGATTCCCATTCTAGCAAAGGTCTGAAAGTATGGCAGATTTATCCATCGCAAATGCCCCGGAACCGACGGTCATCACCTACCCGGACTCGCCCTTCAAGCTGCACCAGCCCTTCCCTCCGGCCGGTGACCAGCCGACCGCGATCGCCGGTCTGATCGAAGGCATCAATGACGGCCTGATGTACCAGACCCTGCTCGGCGTGACGGGCTCCGGTAAAACCTACACGATGGCGAACGTGATCGCGCAAGCGGGCCGCCCGGCCATCGTCTTCGCGCCGAACAAAACGCTGGCGGCCCAGCTGTATGCGGAGTTCCGCGAATTCTTCCCGCAGAACGCGGTCGAGTATTTCGTCTCCTACTACGATTACTACCAGCCGGAAGCCTATGTGCCGCAGCGCGACCTGTTCATCGAAAAGGACTCGTCGATCAACGAGCACATCGAGCAGATGCGCCTGTCCTGCACCAAGTCGCTGATGGAGCGGCGCGACGTGGTCATCGTGGCCACCGTGTCGGCCATCTACGGTATCGGTAATCCGAACGAATACCACAAGATGGTCCTGACGCTGCGCCATAAGGACAAAGTGGCGCAGCGCGACATCATCGCGCGCCTGATCCAGATGCAGTACACCCGCAACGAGATGGACTTCTCGCGCGGCTCCTTCCGCGTGCGCGGCGACACCATCGACATCTTCCCGGCGGAGCACGCCGAGCTCGCGATCCGCGTCGAGATGTTCGACGACGAGATCGAATCGCTGCAGCTGTTCGACCCGCTCACGGGCCGCGTGCGCCAGAAGATCCCGCGCTTCACGGTCTATCCGGGCTCGCACTACGTCACGGCGCGCTCGACCGTCCTGCGCGCGGTGGAATCGATCAAGGCCGAGCTGCGCGACCGCCTCGAATACTTCCGCAACGAGAACAAGCTGATCGAAGAACAACGCCTCGAGCAGCGCACCCGTTTCGACCTCGAGATGCTGGCCGAGATCGGTTTTACGAAGGGCATCGAGAACTACTCGCGCCACCTGTCCGGTTCGATGCCGGGCGAACCGCCGCCGACCCTGATCGACTACCTGCCCAAGGACGCCCTGATGTTCATGGACGAGTCGCACGTGATGATCGGCCAGCTCAATGCGATGTACAACGGCGACCGCTCGCGCAAGGTCAACCTGGTCGACTACGGCTTCCGCCTGCCCTCGGCGCTGGACAACCGGCCGCTGAAGTTCCAGGAGTTCGAAGGCAAGATGCGCCAGACGATCTTCGTCTCGGCCACGCCGGCGGACTACGAAAAGGAAAAGGCCGACAACGTGGTGGAACAGGTGGTGCGCCCCACCGGCCTGGTCGACCCGCTGGTCATCGTCAAGCCGGCGCGCTCGCAGGTCGAAGACCTGATGAGCGAGATCACCGACCGCATCGCCAAGGACGAGCGCGTGCTGGTGACCACGCTGACCAAGCGCATGGCCGAGCAGCTGACCGAATACCTGAGCGACCACGGCATCAAGGTGCGCTACCTGCACAGCGACATCGAGACGGTGGAGCGCGTGGAGATCCTGCGCGACCTGCGCCTGGGCACCTTCGACGTGGTGGTCGGCATCAACCTGCTGCGCGAGGGCCTGGACTTGCCGGAAGTGTCATTGGTGGCGGTGCTGGATGCGGACAAGGAAGGCTTCCTGCGTTCCGAGCGTTCGCTGATCCAGACCATCGGCCGCGCGGCGCGTAACCTGAACGGCGTGGCGATCCTCTATGCCGACCAGATGACCGATTCGATGAAGCGCGCGATCGACGAGACCGAACGCCGCCGCGCCAAGCAGATCGCCTTCAACGAGGCGAACGGCATCACGCCGAAGGGCGTGAACAAGAAGATCAAGGACATGATCGACGGCGTGTACAGCAACGCCGCGCAAAAGGCCATGGTCGAGGGCATCCAGGAAGACGCGGCGACGGCCAAGGTCGAGTCGATGAGCGAGAAGCAGATCAGCAAGGAGATCAAGCGCCTCGAGAAGCTCATGGTGGACCATGCCAAGAACCTCGAGTTCGAGAAGGCGGCCCAGGTGCGAGATCAGCTGCACGTGCTCAAGCAGCAGGCCTTCGGGGCGCCGGGGACGGACAACGTGGTGTCCATCCTGGGCAAGTAAGCTCGGCAAGCCTACGAAACCGGTCCCGCAGTTCCGGGAACGGTTTTTTTTCGCCTTAGTCTTTCTTCGCCGGTGCGAATTCCGGGTAGGTCGCGTCAATGGCCTTGATGATCGCCCTGGACTGGTCTGCATAATTGGCATAGCGCTTGAACAGCTGCTCGGGCGCGATCATCATCTTCACCAGCCGCTTGCCCTTGGGTGAAGTGAACACCCGGAAGTGCTCGTCCAGCTCATCGCCATTCAGCTCGTTGTCCTGGTAGGTACGCAGCTTGTCCTGCCGGTTCAACCAGCCGCCCTCGGAAGAACGAATCTGCGGCAGCGCCATCTGGTACAGATTGAAGATCGTGTCGAGCAGCTGCTGGTCTTCGATGTAAGCCATCTTTCCGCTCGAACGGAAGCCTTCGTAGCGGCTGATGTTTGGCCTGAAATGATAGTTGGCGTCGGACGCCGCCACGACCCTGGCGAAGGTCTTCTCGTCCGGCTTCTGTCCGGCTTCCAGCGCGGCCAGGTAGGTGAAATTGCTGTTGAAGCCGCGGTAGGCCTTGGCGATGTCGTCGACCTGTTCGATGTCGGCGGCCAGGTCGGTCCGCAGTCCGCTCAGGAAGGCGCGCACTTCCTGCTGCTGGTGGTGATGTTCGCTGAGGCCATGCAGCCAGATACTGAGGCTGACGGCAAACACGATCGTGAAGAATTCGATCGCGATTTCGCGCAGCTTGTGGGGAAGTGGGTGCTCCTTGCTGCTCGCCAGGCGAATGATCTTCTGGCCATGCTTGATGACTTCCTGGTCTGCCATCTTCAATACCCTGGTAAATGAGATGGGCGCGACTATAAGCTATTCTTGAGAAAAGAAAAGTGTTTCCAGACGAGTTATGCAGGGCGGTTGAACATGCGGGGATCGAAGCGGTATGACCTCGCAATACTGAGCTTCACATCCGCATACGCAGGATGCTCCGGGTTGATCACCAGGTTGACGCCCTCTCCCACGATGACCGACGGCACCCGCATGTAGAGGTGGTGGCATTTCTGCAGGAAGGCGGTGCCGAATTCGGTCGCGCTGCCGCCATCGTCCAGATCGTCCCAGCCTTCGGGCAGCTCGTCGCGCGCCACGTCCATGCCGAGCTCCGGATCGTCAGGCAGGTCCACCGCGACCAGTACCAGCCCCGGTTCATCGCCCTCGGTATGGACGAATTTCTCGAGCACCGCCAGCTCCACCGTCATGGCCGAATACAGGGCCGCGCAGCCCTCTTCGTGCCAGTGTCCGCCACTCTTGCGCGCGCCCTCGCAGCTGCGGTCGAGGGCCACGTCTTCCTCTGCGATTCTCCAGGTTCTCATGCGGGCTTGTCTCCTGTTGTCCCGGGTCCAGCATACACCGGCTGCGGGCGCGGGCCGCGCACGGATGGGGCAGGAATCAGGCGGCCGGCGCGCGTACTTCGGCCAGGATGCGCAGCAGCTCCGACAGGTCCGCCGGCTTGACCAGGTGGCGGTCGAAGCCGGCCTGGCGCGCGCGTTCGCGGTCTTCGCTCTGGCCGTAGCCGGTGAGCGCGATCAGCATCGCATTCGCGGTATCGGGCGAGGCGCGCAGGCGGCGCGCCAGCTCGTGGCCGTCCATGTCGGGCAGACCGATATCGAGCAGCATGACCTCGGGACGTTCGCGCAGCGCGCGCGCCAGGCCGCCGGTGCCGTCGTATTCGACGCTCACCGCATGGCCGTGGGCTTCCAGCAGCGTGGCCAGCATCTGGGCGGCGTCGGCGTTGTCGTCGACCACCAGCACCCGTACCGGACCGTCGTGTGCCTGCGCCTCGTGCTCCGGTTCCTGCGAGCCTGGCGCGGACTGCAGCAGCGGCAGGCACACCACGAACTCGCTGCCGCGGTTCGGACCTTCGCTGTACGCGGCCACCCGCCCGCCGTGCAGGGCGACGAGACTCTTCACCAGGGCCAGACCGATGCCCAGGCCGCCCTGCGAGCGGTCGGGTGTACGCTCGGCCTGGGTGAACAGGTCGAAGATGTAGGGGAGCACCTGCGGCTCGATGCCCTGCCCGTTGTCGGACACCGCGATCACGGCCTCGCTTTCCTCGCGGGAGACGCGCACCACGATCCTGCCGCCGGCGGGTGTGTACTTGGCCGCGTTGTTCAGGATGTTCGAGATCACCTGCACCAGGCGCGTGCGGTCGCCCGACACATGCAGCGGCTGCGGCGCGTTCTCCAGCTTCAGCTCATGCCGTTTCATGTCCAGCAGCGGCCGCACCTGCTCGACGGCGCCATGGACCACCGCCGCCACATCGACTTCTTCCTTTTCGAGCTCGGCCAGGCCGCGCGTCACGCGCGAGACGTCGAGCAGGTCGTTCACCAGGTTGGTCATGTGTTCGGCCTGGCGCACGATGATCTCGCTGGCGTGGCGCGCGCGCTGCGGGTCGAGCGTGCCGCGCTGCAGCAGCTGGGCGGCGGTGGTAATCGGCGCCAACGGGTTGCGCAGCTCGTGCGCCAGCATCGCCAGGAACTGGTCCTTCTGGCGGTTGGCGGCGCGCAGTTCGTCCTCCACGCGCTTGCGCATGGTGACGTCGCTGCCCTCCACGAAAATGCCGGCCACCTCGCCCTTCGGGCCGCGGATTGGCTGGTACACGAAGTCGACGAAGCGTTCTTCCAGCGGCGCATTGGCGTCGCGCTGGACGCGCACCGGTACCGCGTGGCCGACAAAAGGCTCGCCCGAGTGATACACCTGGTCGAGCAGCTCGAAGAAGCCCTGCCCCGCCACTTCGGGCAGCGCTTCGCGTGCGGGCTTGCCGATCAGCTCGCGGCGTCCGATCAGCTGCAGGTAGGAGTCGTTGGTGATTTCGAAAACATGGTCCGGGCCGCGCAGCACGGCGAGGATGCCGGGCGCCTGTTCGAACAGCGTCATCAGGCGCTGGTTTTCCTCTTCCCGGTAACGCTCGGCCAGCACCTCGCCGGTCATCTCGACGCAGGCGCAATACATGCCCGCCACCGTGCCGTCCTCATCGCGTACCGGCGAATACGAGAAGCGGAACCAGGTGTCCTCGTCGTAGCCGTGGCGGTGCATGCGCAGCGGCATGCGGTCCATGTAGGTGGAATCGCCCTTGAGCGCCCGCACGATCAGCGGATGGAGATCGTCCCAGATCTCGCGCCAGATGTCGTGGAAGCGCCGGCCGAGCGCCATCGGATGCTTCTCGCCCAGCACGGGAACGTAGGAGTCGTTGTACAGGAAGCCGAGTTCCGGCCCCCAGGCCACGAACATCGGGAACTTCGAGTTGAGCATGAGGCCGACCGTGGTGCGCAGGGCCTGCGGCCAGGTACGCGGATGGCCGAGCGGCGAATTCGACCAGTCGTGGGCCCGCATCATGGCCCCCATCTGGCCGCCCCCGCTCAGGAAAGGCAGCCATTCTGACGGGGTCTCGTGTTCCGTTTTCATGCGTTCATGCCTGCGGTCGCGGCCGCCATTATCGTGTTAGCAAAAGTGTGCCAGAAAGGCGACGCTGGCCCCCACACCGCTGCCTTCACAGTGTCTTGACGAATTCACGGATGCCGCCCAGCAGCATCTCGACCGACATGGCGGTCAGGATCAGGCCCATCAGGCGCTCGAAGGCGGTCATGACCTGCGGGCCGAGCTTCTGCTGCAGGCGCTCGGCGCTCAGGAACACGGCCAGCCACACCACGCCGACGGCGGCCAGCGCGGCCACGTGCACCATGGTCTCGGTCAGGCTTCCCGAGCTGAACAGGAGCACCGTTGCCAGGGCCGACGGGCCGGCCAGCGCCGGGATCGCGAGGGGCACGATGAAAGGCTCGCCACCCTCGTTGCGGCCGAGTACGCCGTCGGGATGCGGGAAGATCATGCGGATCGCAATGATGAGCAGGATGACCGCACCGCCGATGCGCAGCGCCACCGGCGACAGGTGCAGCGCCGCCAGGAAGTGCTGGCCGAAGAACATGAAGACGAGAAGCAGAAGGAAGGCGATCGCGCATTCGCGCACCACGATGCGGGCGCGGCGCTGGACCGGCACTTCCTTCAGTGCCGCGACGAACAAGGGGACATTCCCGAACGGGTCGGTGACGAGGATCAGCAGGATGAAAGTCTGGAAGAAGCTCTGGGTCATCGGTTTCTGATTGTTATTGTCGGCAACCGCCGCATCTTAACAGACTGCCATGAAATGGCGACCCCGGCTTTGTATCAGGGCTCCACGGAATGGGTGCGCTTGAGCGTGCGCAGCACGAACGTGGAGCGGCTGTGGCGGATGCCGGGAATCTTGTACAGGCGCTGGCGCAGGAAGCGCTCGTAGCCCTCGGTGCCGGCCACCGCCACCTTGATCAGGTAATCGTAGTCGCCGGTCAGCAGGCTGGCTTCCATTACCTCGGGCAGCTCCGCCAGCGCCTTGCCGAACTGTTCGAAGATCTCGTCGTCGTGGCGCTCGAGCGTGACCTCGATGATGACGGTGTCCGGCAGGCCCAGCGCGCGCTGGGAAAGGATCGCGGCGTATTCCTCGATGAAGCCGGCTTCTTCCAGGGCACGGACCCGGTTCCAGCAAGGCGTGGGCGACAGGTGGACGCTGTCGGCTAGTTTCTGGTTGCTGATGCGGCCGTCCGTGCGCAGGATGCGCAGGATCTTGCGGTCGATTTCGTCGAGTTCGCCATCCTTCATGAAGATTCCCCTATGTTTGACTTAAAACGCAGATGATTCTCCCACAATTTTGGCAAAATAGAAAAACTACAAAAGCACCTTTCGGGACCGCGCCGCTACCATGGAATCACTTTATCGAGACCTTCCCGCGCCGCCCTGAACCTCCGCCACGACCGGAGCTGCATCGCGCGCCGCGGACGCTTCTTCACGAGAGAAGCCGCAGCAAAGCAAAACGGGCAGGAAAGGCTTGCGCCTTCCCTGCCCGTTCGCTCGCCCTTTTCAGGGTCAGCGGATTACTTCTCGAACTTCTTCATCCACGCCGACAGCTGGTGCGGACGCAGGCCGTCGTAGTCCTCGAACGGCTGGTGGATCCACGGGTTGTGCGGCAGGTCTTCCAGGTGGTAGTCCGGCTTGAAGGCCGAGGTGCCCTTGACCCAGATGACGGCCGAACGCACTTCGGTGACTTCCGGATAGTTCGACTGCAGGTGCTCGCGCACCTTCTGCAGGGTCACGCCGGAGTCGGCCAGGTCATCGACCAGCAGGATGCGGCCGGCCAGGGGGCCCTTGGTCATCGTCATGTACTTGGCGATGTCCAGGTTGCCCTGCTTGGTGCCGGCTTCTTCGCGGTAGGAGCTGGTCGACAGGATCGCCAGCGGCACGTCGAAGATGCGCGAGATCACGTCGCCCGGACGCACGCCGCCGCGCGCCAGGCACAGCACCATGTCGAACTTCCAGTTCGATTCATACACTTGCAGCGCGAGGCGCTCGACCAGGCGGTTGTACTCGTCCCAGGAAACCCAGAGGTCCTTGTCGGTCGATGCAGGGGTGTTCATTTCAGGTAATTCCTATTTTTATATGATGTCTTATGCGGCGAACGGGTGACGCAGCACGATGGTTTCTTCGCGGTCCGGACCGGTCGACACCATGTCGATCGGCACGCCAACCAGCTCTTCGATGCGCTTGATGTAGGCGCGGGCGTTGGCCGGCAGCTCTTCCATCGACTTGGCGCCGACGGTCGATTCGGTCCAGCCAGGCATCTCTTCGTAGACCGGCTGGCACAGCGCGGCTTCTTCGGCGCCGACCGGGAAGATGTCGACCTCGCGGCCGTCGATCTTGTAGCCGGTGCACAGCTTGAGCGACTCGATACCGTCCAGCACGTCCAGCTTGGTCAGGCACATGCCCGACACGCCGTTGATCTGCACCGAGCGGCGCAGCAGCGCGGCGTCGAACCAGCCGCAGCGGCGCGCACGGCCGGTCACGGTGCCGAACTCGTGGCCCACGCGCGACAGGTGCTCGCCGACGCCCTGGTCGGTCGGCAGTTCGGCCGGGAACGGGCCCGAACCGACGCGGGTGGTGTAGGCCTTGGTGATGCCCATGATGTAGTGCAGCATGCCCGGGCCGACGCCGGCGCCGGCGGCGGCGTTACCCGCCACGCAGTTCGACGAGGTGACGAACGGGTAGGTGCCGTGGTCGACGTCGAGCAGCGAGCCTTGCGCGCCTTCGAACAGCAGGCTGCCGCCGGCCTTGTGCGCGGCGTACAGGGCCGACGACACGTCGCCGACCATCGGACGCAGGCGCGGTACCAGGGCCATCGCGTCGTCGTAGGTCTGCTGGAAGTCGATCGCTTCGCCGCCCAGGTAGTTCACCAGCACGAAGTTGTGGTACTCGAGGTTCTCTTTGAGCTTCTCGGCGAAACGCTCCGGGTTGAGCATGTCGGCGATGCGGATCGCGCGGCGCGCCACCTTGTCTTCGTAGGCCGGGCCGATGCCCTTGCCGGTGGTGCCGATCTTGTTCTCGCCGCGCTTGGCTTCGCGTGCCTTGTCGATGGCGACGTGGTAAGGCAGGATGACCGGGCAGGCTTCCGAGATCTTCAGGCGCGACACGACTTCGACGCCGGCCGCGGCCAGCTTGTCGATCTCGCGCAGGACGTCCGGCACCGAGACCACGACGCCGTTGCCGATGTAGCAGGCCACGCCTTCGCGCATGATGCCCGACGGGATCAGCTGCAGCGCGGTCTTCTGGCCCTTGATCACGAGCGTGTGGCCCGCGTTATGACCGCCCTGGAAACGGACGACGCCGGCCGCATGGTCGGTCAGCCAGTCGACGATCTTACCCTTGCCTTCATCGCCCCACTGGGTGCCGATGACAACGACGTTCTTTGCCACGTTAGTATTTGACATCACTTAACCTAAGTTTTTGAGAATCCAATTTCCGTTTTCGAGGACGAGCACGCGGTCGCACTCGAACTCGTCCTGAACATTGTCGTGACCCGGCATGCTCTGGATCACGACTTCGCCTGCCTTGCGCAGGTCAGCGATTTTTTCCTTCAGCTCGGGGGCATTGCCCCAGGGCGCGCGGATGGAGTGCTTGCGCTCGGCGGTCGGCAGCAGCCGCGCCAGTTCGCGCAGGTCGAGCGAGAAGCCGGTCGCCGGACGCGCGCGTCCGAAGGCCTCGCCCACATGGTCGTAGCGGCCGCCGCGCGCCACCGCGTTCGGCAGGCCCGGCACGTAGAGCGCGAACATGGCGCCGCTTTCGTACTGGTAGCCGCGCAGGTCGGCCAGGTCGATCGCGACTTCGGCACGGCCAATGGCGCCCGCCGCCAGCGCGGCCAGTTCGGCCAGCGCGCGCGTGACGCCCGGCAGTGCCGGCAACATGTCCTTGGCACGGCCCAGCACCTCGACGTCGCCGTACAGCTGGGTCAGCGCCAGCAGGGCCTTGCGGGTCTCGGGCAGGTAATTGTGCGTGAACTCGTCCAGGCCCGGCGCATCTTTCGCGCGCAGCAGGCAGGTCAGCTGGGCTTCATCGCGCTGCGCGGCCGGGTCCGCGGCCAGCAGGGCGCGCAGGATGCCGACGTGGCACAGGTCGAGGCGGACGTCGGTGAAGCCGGCCAGCGCCACCGAACCGAGGGCCAGCTCCTGGATCTCGGCATCGGCTTCGAGGCCGGCGTGGCCGTAGATCTCGGCGCCGATCTGGATCGGCTCGCGGGTGGCGTGCAGGCCCGAGGGACGGGTATGCAGCACGCTGCCGGCGTAGCACAGGCGGGTGACGGTGTCGCGGTTGAGCAGGTGGGCGTCGATGCGCGCCACCTGGGTGGTCATGTCGGCGCGCAGGCCGAGCAGGCGCCCGGAGATCTGGTCGACCACCTTGAAGGTGCGCAGCTCGGTGTCCTGCCCTGCCCCTGCCAGCAGCGACTCGACGTACTCGAGCAGCGGCGGCATCACCAGTTCGTAACCGTACAGGCGGAAGGTGTCGAGCATCTTGCGGCGCAGATCTTCGATCTTGCGGGCCTCGGACGGCAAGACATCGGCGATATTCTCAGGCAAAAGCCAGTTCGGCATGGGCAGACAGCTAACGGGTTGTTTTTAAGAGCGACAGAAGCGCACAGGCGTGCTGGCGCACGGTGCGAGCGCCGAATCGGTGATTTTACCCGAAAATGGGGAGGCGTAGGCGGGGGATGTTGATCTGACAGCTTCGGCGGCTTGTCAAGGTGCCATGTTGCAACGCTTGTCTATACTGATGAGGCTGGCGGTGTGCAAACAAAATTGGATCCCGGCCTGCGCCGGGATGACGGTTTTTAGGTTAGGTGTGACAGGTAGCGATAACGCATCCCGACCATCAAATTAAAACAACGTCATCCCGGCGAAGGCCGGGATCCAAGTTCGCAGCGCCAAGTTGGCGCCAGCACGAATTACTTGCTGCCCGGCTGCTTGAAGTACTTGAAGAACTCCGAATTCGGATCCACCACCATCACGTCCCCACGGTTCTTGAAGGTCGCGCGGTAGGCTTCCAGCGAACGGTAGAAGCGGGCGAATTCCGGGTTCTTGCCGAAGGCGTCCGCATAGATCGCGGTCGCTTTCGCATCGCCGTCACCCTTGATCTTCTCGGCCTCGCGGAAGGCTTCGGCGATGATCACGGTGCGCTGGCGGTCGGCGTCGGCGCGGATCTGTTCGGATTCGGCGGCGCCGGTCGAACGCAGTTCGTTGGCCACGCGCACGCGCTCGGCCTTCATGCGTTCGTACACCGAGTTGTTGATCTGCTCGATGTAGTCGACGCGCTTCAGGCGCACGTCCACCACGCCGACGCCGATCTCCTTCGCTTCGGCCACGACCTTTTCCTTCACCGCTTCCATCACGCGGCCACGCTCGCCCGAGATCACTTCGCGCACGGTGCGCTTGGTGATTTCGTCGTTCAGGGCCGCCTTGATGATCTGCGACAGGCGGTCGCGCGCACGGCTTTCGTCGCCGCTGAAGCTGACATAGTACAGGCGCGGGTCGGTGATGCGCCACTTCATGAAGGCATCCACCAGGATGTTCTTCTTCTCGGCCGTGATGAAACGGTCGGCGTCGGGCGTGTCGAGGGTCAGGATGCGCTTGTCCAGGTAGATCACGTTCTGGAAGGGCGGCGGCAGCTTGAAGTGCAGGCCCGGTTCGGTGATCACGTCACGCACCTGGCCCAGGGCGAACACGATGGCGAAGCGGCGCTGGTCGACCACGAAGACGGTGGAGGACAGCAGCATCAGGGCAATGAAGCCCGCCACAAATAAAGTTACGAGGCGGTTCATTAACGGCTCTCCCGATCACGTGAGGAATCGCGGCTCCGGCTGTCGCGCTGACGCACCGAATCCATGGCTTGCATGACGTCCGCCGGCGCCGACGACTGCGGTACCGGAATCTGCTGCGGACCCGAACGGCTGCCGACGGCTTCGTTGCCGGCGCCCTGCCCGATCAGCTTGTCCAGTGGCAGGTAGATCATCGGGTTGCCGGTGCGCGAATCGACCATCACCTTGCTGGTGCTGGAGAAGATCTGCTGCATCGTGTCGATGTACATGCGGTCGCGGGTCACGGCCGGGGCCTTCGCATACGCCGCCACCACCTGGTCGAAGCGCGAGGCGTTACCGGTCGCGTTCTCCACCACCATCGAGCGGTAGGCTTCGGCATCCTGCTGGAGGCGGAAGGCCTGGCCGCGCGCCTGCGGGATCACCTGGTTGGCATAGGCTTCGCCTTCGTTCCGGGCGCGGGCACGGTCCTGGCCGGCCTTGACGGCGTCGTCGAAGGCTTCCTGCACCTGCTCCGGCGGCTGCACGCCCTGCATGGTCACATTGGTGACCAGGGCGCCCAGCGCATAGCGGTCGAGGATCTTCTGCATCATCTGGTGCACGTCGACGGCCACCTTCTCGCGGCCCTCGTACAGGACGAAGTCCATCTTGTTGCGGCCGACCACTTCGCGGATCGCGGTCTCGGCGACCTGGCGCACGGTCTCGTCGTTCTCGCGGTTGTTGAACAGCCACTGGACCGGGTCCTTCAGCGTGTACTGGACCGCGAACTGGATGTCGATGATGTTTTCGTCATCGGTCAGCATCAGGGCTTCGGCCGCCTGCTTGTTGCGCACGTTCGCGCGATAGCCGATCTCGGCGGTGCGGATCTGCGAGACGTTGACGGTCTCGTGGGCCTGGATCGGATACGGCCAGCGCCAGTTGAAACCGGCGCCGGTCTTGTGGCTGAGCTTGCCGAAGGTGGTGACGACGCCGACCTGGCCTTCCTGCACGATGAAGGCGCCGCTCGCCAGCCAGATCAGGCCGACGATGACCGCCACCACGCCGGCGGTGACGCTGGCGCCGCGCATGTCGCCGCGGCCGGACGGGCCGTTGCCGCCATCGCCGCTGCCATTGTTGCGGCCGCCGAAAATGCGGTTGAGGCGGGCGTTGAAGTCGCGCCAGAGTTGATCGAGGTCGGGCGGGCCTTCACCCGGCCGGCGGCCCTCCTGGGCCTTGTGGTCACCCTGGGGTTTGTGGCCCCAGCGCGGATCGTTCAGCGACAGTTTGATGCCGCAACGCTTTAGTAAAGAAACGAGCATAGGCTAGTGTGGCCCGAGATGGGTAGAGGTTGTTATATTGTTCTCTGCAGGATTGGCCAGGGAGCCGCCCACCGCCGGTTCTTCCCCATCCCGCCCACTGTCCGCACGCGCCGCCTTGGCCGACTCGACGATGGCTTCGCGCAGCAGGTCCAGACCTGCCCCGCTGTGGGCGCTGATGAAAACGCGGCTGATCTTATCATATTCATCACGCTCGACCCCGGGCTCCAGCCCGGCCGCATCGATCTTGTTCCAGACCAGGATCTGGGGGACGTGATCGGCGCCGATCTCGCGCAGCACCTCGTTGACCTGCTCGATCTGCTCCATGCGCACCGGCGAATTGCCGTCGACCACGTGCAGCAGCAGGTCGGCGTGGATGGTTTCTTCGAGCGTGGCGCGGAAGGCCGCCACCAGCTGGTGCGGCAGTTCGCGCACGAAGCCGACGGTATCGGAAATCACCACGCTGCCCACCTCGTCGCCGAGGTAGAGGCGGCGGCTGGTGGTGTCGAGGGTTGCGAACAGCTGGTTCGCCACATACACCCCGGCCTTGGTGAGCGTGTTGAACAGGGTCGACTTGCCGGCATTGGTATAACCGACGAGCGACACCGAGAAAGTCTGGTTGCGTCCGCGCTGGCGGCGCTGGGTTTCATGCTGCTTGCGCAGCTTGGTCAGCTTGACGCGCAATTGCTTGACGCGCTCGCCGATCAGGCGGCGGTCGGTCTCGAGCTGGGTTTCACCGGGACCGCGCAGGCCGATACCACCCTTCTGGCGCTCCAGGTGGGTCCAGCCGCGGATCAGGCGCGTGGCCAGGTGCTGCAACTGGGCCAGCTCCACCTGCAGCTTGCCCTCGTGGCTCTGGGCGCGCTGGGCGAAGATGTCGAGGATCAGGCTGGTACGGTCGACCACGCGCACCTCGAGGCGGCGCTCCAGGTTGCGCTGCTGCGCCGGAGACAGGGCGTGGTTGAAGATGACGATGTCGATCCGCTCGGCCTTGCAGGCCACGGCGATCTCGTCGGCCTTGCCGCTGCCGACGAAATGGGCGGGATCGGGACTGCTGCGCTTGGCCGTGATCGTGGTGATCGGTTCGGCGCCGGCGGAGCGCGCAAGCAGGGACAGCTCTTCGAGGCTGGCGGTAAAGTCGCCAGCGCCGAAGTCGATGCCGACCAGCGCTGCGCGCATGGAGGTGTTGCCGGGGGCGTCAGCCATCGGCCTTACTCGGCTTCGGAGTCGAGGTTAAGGTTGACGGCGCGAGCCGGGACGACGGTGGAAATGGCATGCTTGTAGACCATCTGGGTCACGGTATTACGAAGCAGGACGACGTACTGGTCGAAAGATTCGATATGGCCTTGCAGCTTGATGCCGTTGACCAGGTAGATGGAGACGGGGACGTGCTCCTTGCGCAATGCGTTCAGGAATGGGTCTTGTAACAGTTGCCCTTTGTTGCTCATAACAGCTCCGTAATGTTGTTGTAGTTTAAAAGTTGTGGCGATTTGCCGATTTTCAAGTGTCTGGGCCACATTCCGCTATGGCGAATGAAAGCCCTGAGCTACTGTAACCTGTTTTGCCACTTTTTGTCGTACTGCTACGGCTAATTCTGCTCCCTGGCAAATGGATTCTTCCCGGACTTGAACTCGATGCGTACCGGGGTACCCACGAGGTTGAAGGTGTCGCGGAAATGCTTCTCCAGATAGCGCTTGTACGGGTCGCTGACGGCTTCCAGCGCATTGCCGTGGATCACGATGATCGGCGGGTTCTGGCCGCCCTGGTGGGCGTAGCGCATCTTCGGACGGGTGCTGCCCTTGCGCTTCGGTTCCTGCTTCTCGATTGCTTCCTGCAGCGCGCGGGTCAGGCGCGGAGTCGACAGGTTGGCGGTAGCCGCGGCGTAGGCGGCGTCCACCGACTTCATCAGCTGGGCAATACCGGTACCTTTCAGCGCCGAGATGAAGTGGGTCTTGGCGAAGGAGAGGAAATCGAGCTTGCGGTCGAGGTCGATCTTGACCTCATCGCGGTCGTCCGACTGCAGGCCGTCCCACTTGTTGACAGCCACCACCAGCGCCCTGCCCGACTCCAGGATGAAGCCGGCGATGTGGGCATCCTGCTCGGAAATGTCTTGCTGGGCATCCAGCAGCAGGACGATCACGTTGGCATCCGAGATCGACTGCATGGTCTTCACGACCGAGAATTTCTCGATGGCCTCGAAGATCTTGCCGCGACGGCGGATACCGGCGGTGTCGATCAGGGTATATTTCTTGCCCTCACGCTCGAACGGCACTTCGATCGAGTCGCGGGTGGTGCCCGGCATGTCGAAGGCGATCACGCGCTGCTCGCCGACCAGGGTATTGATCAGGGTCGACTTGCCCACGTTCGGGCGGCCGACGATGGCGATCTTGATGCCGTGATCGGGGTGTTCCGGCTCGTCTTCCTCGTCGGGACGGTTCTCGAACGCGAAGTCGAGGGCCTCGTTCACCAGGTCGTGCACGCCGTCGCCGTGGGCCGCCGAGATCACATACGGGTCGCCCATGCCGAGTTCATAGAAATCGGCGGTGACCGAGGTGTACTTCATGCCCTCTGACTTGTTGACCACAAGCATGACCTTGCGGCCCGTCTTGCGCAGGTAATCGGTGATGGTCTTGTCGTGCGGGGTCAGGCCCTGGCGGCCGTCGACGATGAACACGACGACGTCGGCTTCCGCCACCGCCTGGCGCGTCTGCAGCGCCATTTCGTGCATGATGCCCTCTTTGGCGACCGGTTCGAAACCGCCGGTGTCGATGACCAGGAAGGGCCGTTCGCCGATCCGGCCTTCGCCATAATGGCGGTCGCGGGTCAGGCCAGGAAGGTCGGCCACCAGCGCGTCCCGCGAGCGGGTCAGGCGGTTGAAGAGGGTCGACTTCCCGACGTTCGGGCGACCAATGAGTGCAATTACCGGCTTCATTGTTTTATTCTATTCGACCGCGATAGCGGTCACAGTTCCATTTTGTGTTTGAAAGATCAGGTGCGAGCCAGCCACCTGTGGGGTGCCGATGATGGCACTGCCGTCCGTAGCGGCACGGGCGAGGAACGAACCGTCCTCGCGCGACAGGAAATGCACGTAGCCCTGGTAGTCGCCCACCGCCACCGTGCGGCCGTAGGAGACCGGGGTCGACAGGCGGCGGAAGGCCAGCTTGTCGTTTTTCCAGGCGTTCGAGCCGGTGTCGCGGTTGAACGCGAACAGCGCGCCCTTGTCGTCCGGTGCGAACACGAAGCGCTGGTCGACGGCGACGCCGACTTCCGACGACAGGTCGCGGGTCCACTTCACCGAACCGGCGGCCGCATCGAAGCAGGCGACCCGGCCCTGGTAGGAGACGGCGCAGACGTCGCCCTCGAACAGTACCGGCGCGCCGCCGATGTCGGTCACGCGCTCGAGTTCGGTGGCGCCGCGCGCGACGCCGACTTCCTGGTCCCAGCGCGGCGCGCCGGTGGCCAGGATGAAGGAGGACAGGCGGCCCGCAGGCTGGGCGATGATGACGTCGTTGCCGTTGATCAGCATGCCCGGCGCGCTGCGCAGGGTCAGTGCCGGCGTCACGCGCTGCACGGTCCACTTGCGTTCGCCGGTCTTGGCGTCCAGGCCGACGATGCGGTTGTCGAGGCTGCGCGCGACGACGATGCCCTGGCCGACCACCGGCGAGGACAGGAGTTCGCTCGACAGCTGCGAGCTCCACAGCTTCTTGCCGTCCATGTCGAAGGCCAGCACGGTGCCCTTGGCGCCGCCGACCACGATCAGATTGCCGTCAGTAGCGACGCCGGCCGACAGTTCGGTGCCGGCCTTGGTGCGCCACAGCTGCTTGCCGGTGGCGGCTTCGACGCGCGCGATGTCGCCCTCGCCGCCGGCCAGCACCACGGTATTGCCGGCCAGCGCAGGCGAGAAGGTATGCGGACCAGCCTTGCCGATGTCGAGCTTCCATGCGGTACGCACGGCCATGGTGGCCTTCAGCTCCACCAGGGGCGCCGGCAGGTCGGTCTTGTCTTTCGAGGCGAAAGGATTGAGCGAGCTGAGTTTATTGACCATGCTGGATGGGCTCATGCTCGAGCAGCCCGTCACCAGGGCCAGTACACCAACACCAACAAGTTTGCTGCTAATACGCATATTCTTTAACCTTGTTTCGGACTGTAAAGGGCGCAAAGCCCGCGCGCACTTTTCACAAGCGCGCGCGGGCCTGTCAATCATGAGTTACGCTGCAGCTGCAGGCGCTTTCGCATCTTTCTTATCCGCCGGCACGCTGCCGCCGATGGCTTCGAGTTTCAGCTGGACCAGCTGGCGGCCCGGGTTATCCTTGTGCATGGCCGCGAACGCGGCCACATAGGCCTGGCGTGCTTCGGCAATCTTGTTCTGCGCCACCAGCACGTCGCCCTTGCGGTCCGACACTTCGGCCGAGAACTGCTCGGGGAACTTGTCGTTCAGCAGCTTGAGCGCGGCGTCGAAGGACTTCTCGTCCAGCAGCACGCCGGCCAGACGCAGCTTCGCGATGGCCTTGTATTCGTCGTTGCCATTGTCCACCACCCATTGCAGCTGGGCCTTGGCGGCCTTCAGGTCATTCGCCTCGAAGGCGGTCTTGGCGGCGCCCAGGGCGGCCATTTGCGCGTAGGTCGTGCCTTCGTACTTCTTCTGGATGTCGCCGGCGATGCGCTGGGCCTTGGCATTGTCGCTCGCGGCGAGCGATGCCTGCAGCTCGTCGTACAGCGCCGAGGCCTCGACGGCCTGGCTGCGCTTGTGCGAATTCCAGAAGTTGTAGGCGGCGTAGGAGCCGAGCGCGATGATCAGCACCGCATAGATGATGTTGCCGTAGCGGGCCCAGAAGGCCTTGAAGTTCGCTATCTGTTCCTGTTCTTCGAGGTCGTATGCCATTGTCTGCTCTGTTGCTCGTTATTGAAATGGGTGGATCGGTACTGTCAGCGCTTACGGACGGTGGTGATGTCCGTGCTCATTGCAATTTTCGTCGTCGCAGTCGTGCTCGCCGCCGCCGACGATCTGGTCGACCACGTAGTCGACCACTTCCTCGAAGCTCACCTTGGCCTGCTGCTGCTCGCCCGCTTCGCCACGCATGGCTTTCACGACGGCCTGGCCGGAGGCGATCTCGTCCTCGCCGATGATCACGGCGAACGAGGCACCGCTGCCGTCGGCCTTCTTCATCTGGCTCTTGAAGCTGCCCGCCCCTGCCGGCGTTGCGCAATGTAACACAACATCCAGGCCGGCATCGCGGAGGCGCTCGCCCAGGATGAAGGCCTGCAGCTGGGCCTCCTCGCCCTGGTGCACCATGTACACGTCGCACTGGCTCGGGGTCTGGGTTTCGCCCAGGCCCTTCATCAGCTCGATGATGCGCTCGATGCCCATCGCGAAGCCGACCGCAGGCGTCGGCTTGCCACCGAACTGCTCGATCAGCGGATCGTAGCGGCCGCCGGCGCAGATGGTGCCCTGCGAACCCAGTTCGTCGGTGACCCACTCGAACACGGTGCGGTTGTAGTAGTCCAGGCCGCGCACCAGGCGCGGGTTGATGGTGTACTGGACCGCATTGCGGTCGAGGATGTTCTTCAGGCCGTTCAGGTGGGCCAGCGACTCTTCGCCCAGGTAGTCGAGCAGCTTGGGCGCGCCGTTGACCATCTCCTGCATGGCCGGGTTCTTGGTGTCCAGGATGCGCAGCGGATTGCTGTGCAGGCGGCGCTTGGCCTCGGCGTCGAGGATGTCCTCGTGCTTCTCGAGATAGGCGATCAGGTCGGCGCGGTGGCGCAGGCGCTCGTCGGCATTGCCGATCGAGTTCAGCTCGAGGCGCACGTTCTGCAGGCCGAGATCGTCCCACAGGCGGCGGCACAGCATGATCAGCTCGGCGTCGATGTCCGGGCCCGAGAAGCCGACGGCTTCGGCGCCGAACTGGAAGAACTGGCGGTAGCGGCCGCGCTGCGGACGCTCGTGGCGGAACATCGGGCCCTTGTACCAGAGGCGTTTCGGGCCGTCGTACACGAGGTTGTGCTCGATGACGGCGCGCACGGCGCCGGCCGTGCCTTCCGGACGCAGGGTCAGCTGGTCGCCGTTCATCGAGTCTTCGAAGGAGTACATCTCCTTCTCGACGATGTCGGTGACGGCGCCGATGGCGCGCGCGAACAGGCTGGTGTCCTCGACGATCGGGGTGACGATCTTCTGGTAGCCGTAGCTTTTCAGGATGGTTTCGGCGGTGTTCTCGAACAGCTCCCACATCGGTGCGTCTTGCGGGAGGATGTCGTTCATGCCTTTGACGGCGACGATTTTTTCTGGTTTGGACATATTGTTACCCTTAAGACCGTCGTACCGGCGAAGGCCGGTACCCAATTTCTGCATGCATCTCGACTGCGCTTGCAAACTTGGGTCCCGGCCTTCGCCGGGACGACGGTGGTGTATTTTATTGTGCCACTGCTTCGCGGCTGTAATTCTTTTTGACGTAATCCAGCACGATGGTCTTGAACTCATCCACGATGCGCTCGCCGCGCAGGGTGGCGAACTTCTGGCCGTCGACGAACACCGGCGCCGCCGGCGATTCGCCCGTACCCGGCAGGCTGATCCCGATGTTGGCATGCTTCGATTCGCCCGGACCGTTCACGATGCAGCCCATCACGGCGACATTCATCGCTTCCACGCCCGGATAGGTCTTCTTCCACTCCGGCATCTGCTCGCGCAGGAAGGTCTGGATATTGTCCGCAAGTTCCTGGAACACGGTCGAGGTGGTGCGGCCGCAGCCCGGGCAGGCGATCACCATCGGGGTGAACTTGCGCAGGCCCATGGTCTGCAGGATCTCCTGGCCGACCACGACTTCACGCGTACGGTCGCCGCCCGGTTCCGGGGTCAGCGAGATGCGGATGGTGTCGCCGATGCCTTCCTGCAGCAGCACCGACAGCGCCGCGGTCGAGGCGACGATGCCCTTGCTGCCCATGCCGGCTTCGGTCAGGCCCAGGTGCAGCGGGTAGTCGCAGCGGCGCGCCAGTTCGCGGTAGACCGCGATCAGGTCCTGCACGCCCGACACCTTGCACGACAGGATGATCTTGTCGCGCGCCAGGCCGACTTCCTCGGCCCGTACGGCGTTCTCGATCGCCGAGGTGATCAGAGCTTCGTACATCACGGCCTGGGCGCTCCATGGGTTCGCACGCGAGGCGTTCTCGTCCATGATGCGGGCCAGCAGCGACTGGTCGAGCGAGCCCCAGTTGACGCCGATGCGCACCGGCTTGTCGTACTTCGCGGCGATCTCGATCATCTGGGCGAACTGGGTGTCGCGCTTGGCGCCCTGCCCCACGTTGCCCGGGTTGATGCGGTACTTCGACAGCGCCTGCGCGCATTCCGGATAGTCGCGCAGCAGCAGGTGGCCGTTGTAGTGGAAGTCGCCGACCAGCGGGGTGTCGATCTCCATGCGGTCGAGCTGCTCGCGGATCGCCGGCACCGCGGCGGCGGCGGCCGGCGTGTCCACGGTGATGCGGACGATCTCGGAACCGGCGCGCGCCAGTTCCTTGACCTGGATCGCAGTGCCGATCACGTCGGCCGTGTCGGTATTCGTCATCGACTGCACCACGACCGGCGCGTCGCCGCCGACCCAGACCTTGCGCTCGCCATGCGAGACCAGGACTTTGCGGCTGGCGCGGCGCGCCAGCGGGCCCGACGGGATCGGTTCGCCAATGCAGGGTTCGTTCACCATCATGTTCCGTTCCATTGCTTACTTCAAAGACACTTGTGCGAATTTCTTGCCCGGCGCCTGCTCCAGGCTGACGGCCGAACCACGCAGGGTGGCCGTCACGCCGCCCGGATTACCGACGGTCAGGGTGACCGGTCCGGCGACGTCGACGGTTTCGGTCGAGCCGGCCTTGACCTCGCGCCAGATCAGAGGCTTGCCGCCGCCGGCCGGACGGACGCCGATCCAGGCGTCTTCACGCACGTTCAGCACCAGCGCATTGGCGCCAGCGGCTGCGGGCGCGGCTGCCGGCGCTGCCGGTACGGCGGTGACGGGCGCTGCCAGCGTCGCCGCCGGTGTAGCCGGTGCAGCAGGCGTCGTGGTCGCCGGTGCGCTGCCCGGCGCGGCGGCTGGCGGGGTCGTTGCCGGCGCAGCCGAACCTTCGCTTGCCGGCGCCGGCACCGAAATCAGCGGCACCGACGGGTTCAGCAGCGGATCCTGGGCGGCCGGTGCGGCGCCATTCGGCGCGGCCGGCGCAAGCACCGGCGTTTCGAGCACCGTGCCGGTATCGGCTTCCTGCGGGCGGCTGCCCGGAATCAGGCCGAAGTGCCAGAGTGCGGCGCCGGCGGCGACCAGGACCAGGGCGCCGGCGATCAGGCCGACCGGCAGCTTGCTGCGCTTGCCGCCGATCGGGAAGCGGCTCTGCGAGAACGAGGTCGGACGCTGTTCGCGGCGCGGAACCGAGGCAGTCGCGCCGGCCAGGGCTTCCGCCGGCATGTTCATCTCGATCTTGGCCACCAGCGGGGCGGGGTCGATCTTCAGCAGCTTGGCGTAGATGCGCACGAAGCCGCGCGTCACGGCCGGGCTCGGGAGCGAGGCATAGTCGCCCGCTTCCAGCGCCACCACCTGGCGCGGCGCCAGCTTCAGCTGGTCGGCCACCTGCTCCACGCTCCAGCCCATCGCCTCGCGCTGGGACTGCAGGGTCTTGCCGGGAAGGCCCGCATCGTTGCCCGGCGTCGCCGGCTGGTCTGCTTGCTCGTTCATTGTGCTGGTCTCACTCTAGATTCACTCATCAAATGCGCCGCGCTCGAACGCCGCGTACTCCGGCGAGCCGGGGAAGCGCCGCCGCAGCTGGGCTGCCAGGCTGGCCTCCTGGCTCCGGTCACCCAGCTTGCGCTGCACGCGCAGCGCCAGCCAGAGCGCGTCGGCCGAGAGCTTGTCGAGTTTCGACGTCTCGATCAGGCGATTGATGAAAAAACCGGCGCGCTGGTAGTCGCGCCGCTCGTAATAGGTCCGCGCCAGGCCCGCATTGCTGGCCTGCAGGTCGGGGTTGTAGCGCACGGCTTCGAGCAGGTAGCGCTCGGCGGCCAGGAAATTCTTGCTGCGGATGCTGCACAGGCCCGCATTCACCAGCGCGCTCACCGGGGTCTGGTAGGCCCGGTTACGCAGCGCCGTATCGAAATAAGGCATGGCCTGGGCCGGCTTGTTCAGCGACTGGCACAGGAAGGAGCCGTAGTTGTTCGACAGGTCCGGGTTGCCCGGGTTCAGGCGCAGCGCGGTCTGGTAATTCTCGTCGGCCAGCGGCAGCTGGCCCATCGCGGTGTAGATCAGGGCGCGCAGGCCATAGGCCTCGGCATTGCCCGGCTCGGCGGCGATCGCCTGCTTGACTTCGTCCAGCGCGATCTCGAGCTTGCCCTGCTGGTAGTAGCCGACCGCCAGCTGCATGCGGATCGAGGCGCGTTTTTCCGCCGCCGTCTGGTCCGACGCAGTCTTCAGTTCGCCGCCGCCATTGCTGGCGCAGCCGGCCAGCAAGGCCAGGGCGAACAGGAGCGCGGCGCCGCCGGCTTGGCTAGCCATCAGGAAGGGATCTCCACGATGCGCCCGAAGTCGGCGCCGAACTTCTTCTGGTACTCGGCCATCTTTTCCATGCGCTGGGCGACCTTGGTGCGGTCCTGCACCTCGCCGGCCAGCTGGCCGCAGGCGGCGTCGATGTCGTCGCCGCGCGTCTTGCGCACGGTGGTGACGATGCCGGCATCCATCAGCACCTGGGCGAAGGCCTTGATGCGCGGGTTCTTCGAGCGCGTCAGGCCCGATTCCGGGAAGGGGTTGAAGGGGATCAGGTTGAACTTGCAGTTCACGCCGACCACCGGGTCGTTCACCAGCGCGATCAGTTCGCGCGCGTGCTCGTCGGAATCGTTGAAGCCGTCGAGCATGCAGTATTCGAAGGTGATGAAGTCGCGCGGGGCGAATTCGAGGTAGCGCTTGCACGCGGCCAGCAGCTCGCGCAGCGGATATTTTTTATTCAGCGGCACCAGGATGTCGCGCAGGGCGTCGTTCGATGCGTGCAGCGACACGGCCAGGGCCACCGGCACGTCCTGCGACAGCTTGTCGATGTTCGGGACCACGCCCGAAGTCGACAGGGTCACGCGGCGGCGCGACAGGCCGTAGGCGTTATCGTCGAGCATCAGTTTGAGCGCGGTCGCGGTCGGCTCGTAGTTGAGCAGCGGCTCGCCCATGCCCATCATGACTACGTTGGTGATCTGGCGCTCGCCCTTCGGGCCCGGCTCGATGCCCTTGGTGCGGCGCAGCTCGAACTCGGCCATCCACAACTGGCCGATGATCTCGGCCACGGTGAGGTTGCGGTTGAAGCCCTGCTTGCCGGTCGAGCAGAAGCGGCAGTTGACGGCGCAGCCGGCCTGGGTGGAGATGCACAGCGTGCCGCGGTTTTCTTCCGGAATGAACACGGTTTCCACGGCATTGCCATTGCCGACGTCGACCAGCCACTTGCGGGTGCCGTCGGACGAGGTATGGTCGCTGATGATGCCCGGCGCACGGATCTCGGCGCGGGTTTTCAGTTTTTCGCGCAGCGATTTCGCCAGGTCGCTCATGCTGTCGAAGTCGGCCGCACCGAACTGGTGGATCCAGCGTTGCAGTTGCTTGGCGCGGAACGGCTTCTCACCCAGCTCGGCGCAGTAGGCGACGAGTTGCGCGGGATCGAAGTCCAGCAGGTTGGTGAGAGTCGTCATGATAAATCCTGTATCTTTCCAAATAACCCCGCTCGCGCCGGCCTTGGGCCGTGGGCGAGCGGTTCTTCATGCAATAAAACCGATTACTTCAGTTCTGGGAAGAAGTAAGCGATTTCAACTTTTGCAGCTTCGACAGCGTCCGAACCGTGCACGGCGTTGGCATCGATCGAATCGGCGAAATCGGCGCGGATGGTGCCTTTCTCTGCCTTCTTCGGATCGGTCGCGCCCATCAGGTCACGGTGCGCCAGGACGGCGTTCTCGCCTTCCAGGGCCTGGATCATGACCGGACCCGACACCATGAAGTTCACCAGGTCGTTGAAGAAGCCGCGCTCCTTGTGAGCAGCGTAGAAGCCTTCAGCCTGTTCGCGGGTCAGCTGGGTCATGCGGGCAGCAACGATCTTCAGGCCGGCGTTTTCGAAACGGGTGTAGATCTGGCCGATCACGTTTTTCGCGACTGCGTCAGGCTTGATGATGCTCAGGGTGCGTTCGATTGCCATGTAAAAACTCCAATAAAAAGAAAGGTTTAAATCGAGAACTTGACTAAAATTCGGGAACTCAATCAACCTTTAATTTTACCATACATCCCTCATATAGCCGATATTGCGGCACTGGCAAGCAAAGTGGTAGAGTTGCAGAGCAAAATCGTCCTGATTTCAGCCCTGCTTAAGGTTTGACTAAGCTTGAACTTGTATGTTTTCAGTGACGCTCATCCACTAACCGGAGGCACAAAATGTTCCCTGATTCGCAACCACGCAGCACGATCGACCTGACCAAAGCCGGTCGGGGCCAGGTTGTGCGCAACAACGTCCTGCGCAACACCTACTGGCTGCTTGCGCTGTCGATGATTCCGACCGTGCTGGGCGCCTTCATCGGCGTGTCGATGGAATTGCCGATGCTCAGCGGCGGCATGGGCTTCATCATCTTCATGGCCATCGCGTTCGGCTTCATGTTCGCGATCGAAAAGACCAAGCACTCGGCGGTCGGCGTGGCCGTACTGCTCGGCTTCACCTTCTTCATGGGCCTGATGCTGACCCCGCTGCTGCGCCACACCCTGGGCTACAGCAACGGCGGCACCCTGATCATGACCGCTTTCGGCGGCACCGCCTGCGTGTTCGCGGTGATGGCCAGCATCGCCACCACCACCAAGCGCGACTTCTCGGGCATGGGCAGCTGGCTGATGGCCGGCGTCATCGTGATCCTGCTGGCCGCGGTGGCCAACATCTTCCTGCAGATGTCGGCGCTGTCGATCGTGATCTCGATGCTGGCAATCGGCATTTTCTCGGCCTTCATCCTGTATGACGTGCAGCGCATCATCAACGGCGGCGAGACCAACTACATCTCGGCGACGCTGGCGATCTACCTGGACGTGTACAACATCTTCACCAGCCTGCTGCACCTGCTGGGCATTGCGGGCGGCGACCGCGACTAAGCGGTTCAAGCTGGAATGAGAAAGCCGACCCTGGAGGTCGGCTTTTTTTCGTCCCTACTCCTGAGCTAACGGGACGCTAAGGAATTGGGTCCCGGCCTTCGCCGGGACGACGGCTCATCGCGCAGTGGCGAGCGCAAACAGTACCACTGCCCTAAAGACCGTCGTTCCGGCGAAGGCCGGAACCCAATTTTGCGTGTTACACCACCTCAGCCGGCACCTCGAACGCCGCCGCCGAAGCCACCGGCTTCTCCCCCAGCTCAAACACCGCAATCGACTCCACGTGCGAGGTATGCGGGAACATATTGCACACCCCCGCCTTCTGGAGCACATAACCCGCCTTGTGCACCAGGATGCCCGCATCGCGTGCCAGCGTCGACGGGCTGCAGGACACGTACACGATCCGCTGCGGCATCAGCTCCTCGTGGGTCTCGCGCAGGTCGGCCAGCGCCAGCGACAGCGCCATCGCGCCGTCGCGCGGCGGGTCGACCAGCATGCGGTCGAATTTGCCGAGCGCGACCAGGTCTTCCTTCGTCACTTCGAACAGGTTGCGGGTCGAGAACGAGGTCTTCGCCGCCAGCCCGTTGGCCTGCGCATTTTCCAGTGCGCGGGTGGTCAGCGCGGTGCTGCCCTCGATACCCACCACTTCGCGCGCCTGGGTCGCCAGCGGCAGGGTGAAGTTGCCCAGGCCGCAGAACAGGTCGGCCACGCGCTCGCCCGGCTGCACCTCGAGCAGGCGCAGCGCCTTCGCCACCAGCACCCGGTTGATCTGGTGGTTCACCTGGGTGAAGTCGGTCGGCTTGAAGGGCATGCGAATGCCGAACTCCGGCAGCGTGTAGTACAGCTCCTTGCCCAGCGGGTAGTAGGGATAGGCGGTGTCCGGGCCCTTCGGCTGCAGCCACCACTGGATGTTCCATTTGTCGGCGAAGGCCTTGGCCAGTTCCTCATCGGCTTTGCTCAAGGGTGCCATGATGCGCAGCACCAGCACCGTGACCTCTTCGCCGATCGCGACTTCGATCTGCGGCAGCTGGTTGTAGATCGACAGCTGGCCGATGAATTCGCGCAGCGGCACGATCAGCTGGGCGACATTGTCGGGCAGGATCTCGCAGTAGGTGATGTCGGCCACGTAGGACGAGGCCCGCTCGTGGAAGCCGACCAGCACCCCGCCCTTCTTGGCCACATGACGCACCGACAGGCGCGCGCGGTAGCGATAGTCCCAGGTCGGGCCGTACAGTGGGCGCATGATGTTCTCGGACTTGACCTTGCCGATGTGCCAGAGGTTGTCCTCGAGGACACGCTGCTTCATCGCCACCTGGGCCGAGGGCTCCAGGTGCTGCATCGAGCAGCCGCCGCAATAGCCGAAGTGCTTGCACTTCGGCTCGACGCGCATCGAGGAGGCGCGCTGCAGCGTGACCATGCGGCCCGACTCCCAGTTCTTCTTCTTGCGCAGGGTTTCAAAGCTGACGCGCTCGCCCGGCAGCGCGCCTTCGACGAAGATCACCTTGCCCTGGCTGCCGTCTTCGTTCTCGAGGTGGCCGACGCCGCGCGCGTCCGCATCCAGGGATTTGATGTCGATGAAAATTTCTTGCATGGTGGCGGAAATAAGAGTGGGCACAGGACTGGCTGTGCGGGGAGTTCGCAAATAAAAAATGGGCGTGCGCGCCCGGCGGGCATGATATCAAGGAAATGGGGTGGGCGCTACAAGGCGCCTGCCGCTCAGCCTACAGCAGCGAATCGCGCACCACGCCGCGCGCCGCCATCGCCCGCTTGAGCTTGACCAGCGCCTCCTGCTGGATCTGGCGCACCCGCTCCCGCGTCACGCCCATCTCTTCGGCCAGGGTCTCCAGCGTGGCCGGATCATCGTTGTCCAGCCCGAAACGCCGCGTCACCACCAGGCGCTGCTTGTCCGGCAGCCGCGCCAGCCAGTCGCGCACCAGGACCGTCATCTCGTGCTGCTCGGCGCGCATGTCGGGGCTGGCTTCGCCGTCGTCGGGCAGCATGTCCATCAGGGTGGAAGTGGGGTCGTTGTCGAGCGGGGCGTCGAGCGAGGCGGCATGTTCGGACAGGGCCAGGATGTCCTGCACCTCTTCCACCGGGCGCCCCACCAGGCTGGCGATGTCCTCGCTCGAGGCTTCCTTGCCGTCGTGTTTCTGGGCTTCGAGGTGGTACTTGGCGCGCAGGACCTGGTTCAGCTCGCGCACCATGTGCACCGGCAAACGCACGGTGCGCGCCTGGTTCATGATGGCCCGTTCGATGCTCTGGCGGATCCACCAGGTGGCGTAGGTGGAAAAGCGGAAACCGCGCTCGGGCTCGAACTTGTCGATCGCGCGCATCAGGCCGATGTTGCCTTCTTCGATCAGGTCGAGCAGCACCACGCCGCGGTTGATGTAGTGCTTGGCGATCGAGACGACCAGGCGCAGGTTATGCTCGATCATCTTCTGGCGCGCCGCGAAGTCGCCCGCCTTGGCCAGCGTGGCGACCTGGACTTCCTCGCCCGCGCTCAGGAGCGGGCGGGTGCCGATCTGGTTGAGGTAGTGCTGGGTGGTATCGGTGGCGAGCTCGGCCTGCAAGACCTTGCGCAGCTCGTCCACCGTCTCGACCAGGGTGTCCGGGCTGCCCGGCAGGGCCTCCGCCGTGTCGACCGCGTCAGCCGCAAGCGCCCCTTCGTGCTCCGGTTCGTCCGGAAACTCGTCTGCGTCCTGCTGATCCAGCGAGTGCGGCGGCTGCGTCATACCATTCCTATGCGTGTGTGAAAATTCGTCCATGGCTGCGTTGCCTCGTCTCGCCGTACTACCGTACTGTCTTCGACTCGGCGCCTTGCCCTGGCCGTTTTTCACACCCGCTATCGACCTTCTAACGACCGGGCAGGAACCTCGACGGGTCGACGGGTTTGCCCTGTTGGCGTATCTCGAAATGCAATTTCACCGAGTCGGCGTCCGAGTCGCCCATTTCCGCGATCATCTGGCCCTTGGCCACGTTGTCGCCTTCCTTGACGACGATCTTGCGGTTGTGCGCGTAAGCCGACAGCAAGCTGTTGTTGTGCTTGACGATGACGAGATTACCATAACCCCGGATGCCACTGCCAGCGTACATCACCTTGCCGGCGCCTGCCGCCACCACCTGCTGACCGGGACGGCCGGCGATGTCGATGCCCTTGTTGCGGCCTTCGTCGAAGGTGGCGACGATACGGCCGTCGGCCGGCCACATCCAGCTCAGCCTGTCGTCGGCGTTCGCGCTCACGGTGCTGCCGGCGGCGATCGCCGGGGCCGGCGCCACAGGCGCAGCTACGGCCGGGCGGACCGGCTCGGTGCGTGCGGGCGCGCTCGGCTGGCTGGCGGCGACGTTGTCGTTGTACGGCTGCTTGTCGGCGCGCGGCTCGGTCTTGCGCGGCGGCGTGGCCGGCGGCGGCACCGGCACCGGCTGGGTCTGCATGTTGGCGGTACGTTCGCCGCGTTCCGGCGCCGACACGCGCAGGGTCTGGCCGACCTTGATGTCGTCCGGGTCGCGCAGGTTGTTCCAGGCGACGAGGTCGCGGTAGTTCTCGCCATGGTCCAGCGCGATGCGCAGCAGGGTGTCGCCGCGGCGCACGGTGTACATGCCTTTCTCGTCCTTCGGTTCTTCGGCGCGGGCGGCCGGAGCCGGACGCGCCTGCGATGCCGTCGGCGTCGCAGTGCGCTCGACGACAGGCGCCTGGCGCGTCAAGGAGTTACAGCCGGCCAGCAGGCCGAGGGCGAGGGTGAGCAGTGCTAATCGGGGTGCTTGGTTCATTGTCTTTCTGTTTTCTGTTCATGTTCTATGGCCGTGCCGGCAAGACCTGGCTCTTCAACGCCGGCCAGGCCGGCGGGGTTGACCCGGCAGTTCGGAACAGGCCGAGCCGACGCGGCGCGCCATGCGGCACGCCGCCGTGACACGCTAGATTGTGCCGGGACGCAGCGGCACGAAGTGGCATGCTTCCAGCGTTTCGCTGGCCCACTCGCTCTTGCCGATACGGGTGATGCGTTGCAGGTGCTGGACCTGGGCGCCAACCGGTGCGACCAGGTGCGCGCCGATGGCCAGTTGTTCGAGCAGGGCTTGCGGTACTTCGAGTCCCGCGGCTGCGAGGATGATGCCATCGAAAGGTGCAACCTGCGGCAAGCCTAACATACCGTCGCCGTATTGCAAACGCAGGTTCGAAATCCTCAGCGGCCGCAGATTGGTCTTGGCCAGCTCGTGCAGCGGCTTGATGCGTTCGATCGAGTAGACCTCGCGCGCGACGAAGGACAGCACCGCGGCCTGGTAGCCGCAGCCGGTGCCGATCTCGAGCACCCTGCCGAGCTGCCCGCCGGAGCGCATTGCCTCAATCATGCGGGCCACGATGTAGGGCTGCGAAATCGTCTGGTTATGCCCGATCGGCAGCGAGGCGTCGATGTACGCCTGTGCCGACAGGGCCGGCTCGATGAACAGGTGGCGCGGCACCGCTTCCATCGCGCCCAGCACGACGCCGTCCTTGACGCCCTGGCGCGCCACGCGCGCCACCATGGCGCGCCGCACCGCTTCCGACGCCATCAGGTCGGAACGCTGCGCGACCGGGGCCGCAGTCTGGTGCGCCTGCGCGTAGCCCGGCGCACGCGGCGACGGCGCCGGGGCCGCGGGCGGCTGGGCGGCGCCCTTGTTCACCGCCGTGTGCGCGGCGTTGCGGGTCGCGGTCTGCGGCGTGGCCACCGTCGCCGTGATGCCCGGCTTGCGCACCGCGCCGCCGGTCACCGACGACAGCGGCAGCGGAAAGGTGCTGCGCTTGTCGCTCATACGATTCCCCGCAGCAGTTCCAGCTGGGCCCGGTGAGTCAGGTCGATCTGCAGCGGCGTGATCGACACGCAGCCCTGCGCGGTGGCATGGAAATCGGTGCCCTCGCCCGCATCGCGGCAGGCGCCCGGCGCGCCGATCCAGAAGATTTCGCGGCCGCGCGGATCCTGCGCGCGCACGACCGGTTCGGCCTGGTGGCGGCGCCCCAGGCGCGAGGGCGTCAGCGGGCCGATCTCTTCGTACGGCAGGTTCGGGATGTTCACGTTGAACAGGAAGGGCAGCTCGAGCTTGTCGAAACGGCGCTCGACGATCTCGCGCGCGACCCTGGCCGCGGCGTCGACGTGGGCCCAGCCCGAATTCACTTGCGAAAAGGCGATCGCGGGGATGCCGAACAAATACGCCTCGGTGGCTGCGGCGACGGTGCCCGAATACAGGGTGTCGTCGCCCATGTTCTGGCCGTTGTTGATGCCGGAGACGACCAGGTCGGGCAGCGCATCCCCCATCGCGGTCAGGGCGATGTGGACGCAGTCGGTCGGCGTGCCATTCACAAAATGGAAACCGTTGGCAGCCTTCTGGACCGACAGCGGACGGTCCAGCGTCAACGAATTCGACGCACCCGAGCGGTTGCTGTCGGGTGCGACCACCACGATGTCCGCGATCGCGGACAAGGCATCGGCCAGCGCGCTGATACCAGGCGCCAGGTAGCCGTCATCGTTACTGATAAGAATTCGCATGTGTGCGATTTTACCTGAAGCAACGCCTCCTTCGTTCGCCGCCGGCGCTATTTTTGTTGCCCGGGAGCGATTTTTTTACGTCATAGACTTGCTATCCTGGCAAGCAGCTTGGTCGCTAAGACAATGCCGGCGGCCGCGCGCCCGCCCTCACCAGCGCCCCCTCCAGGGAGGAAACCAGGTCCTTGTTGAAGGCCAGGGCGGCGTCCTTGTCACCATCCTTCAGGTAGACCTGCTCGATCATCTCGGCCCCGCGCTTGCGTAGCGGAAGTGCCACACTCGGCCATTGCACCGAATGGCGCAGGCTGTCGGCCAGGGCGCGCGCTTCGCGCTTGCTGTCGCTGTCGATCAGGGCTTGTAGCTGCGCCAGCTGGCGCTGCAGGCCGTCGAGGGCGGGATGCCCGTCGGGGTCGCCAAGCCCGTTCGCGTGCAGGTTCCCGATGCCGCGCACGGCCGCCATGTCGCCCTGGGCCGCGAAGATCCCGGCCAGGGCTGCGCGCACCCGCAGCGTCGGCGCGGCCCAGGCGCCGTCATGGCGCTCGCGTGCGCGCAGCACGCCCTCGAACAGCCGCCGTGCATTGCCGAGGTCGCCCATCTCGCCGAGCAGCCGGGCCAGCCGCTCGCCGCAGCGCAGGCTGTCTTCATGTTCGCTGCCCTGCAGCCGGCGGCGGCCGTCGAGCACGCGCTCGAACAGGATCCGTGCGCGGTCGTTCTCGTGCTGCCCGTCCAGGGTAAGGGCCAGCGCTTCGAGGCTGTCGAGCGTGGCCGGATGGGCATTGCCCCACAGGCGCTCGCAGGCGGCGACCACCTGTTCGTGCAGCGCCAGCGCCCGCTCGCCCTCGCCCAGCCGGCCGAGCACGGATGCCAGGGCGGAACGCGCCGCCAGCGTCTCGGGATGGTCGGCGCCCACGCTGCGCGCGCAGGCCTGGGCCAGCAGCTCATAGGCGGGGCGTGCATCCTTCAGGCGGCCGCTGGCAAGCTGCAGGTCGGCCAGGGCCCGCAGGCCGGCGCGCACCGCGGCATGCTCGCCGCCATGCGCGGCGCGGCGCAGTTCCAGGCTTTCGCGCAGCAGCGCGCCGGCTTCATGGAAGCGCCCTTCTTCCTGGCATAGCGCGCCCAATTGCGCCAGCTGTCCGCCCAGGGCTGCAGGGTCCGATTCTTGCGCCCGCGCCTCCGCGAGCCGCATGCGCAGCCGGATCTCGGCCAGCGACTGCCACGGGAACCAGGCCCGCCCGAACCAGGACAGCAGGCAGGCGGCCGGCCGCGCCAGCGCCTGGCGCGCGCTGTCGGGACCGGGAATGGCCACCGCCTCGCACAGCGGCAGCTGGACTTCGTCGAACCAGCTGTCCAGGCGCAGCCAGCCGATGCCATAGGCGCCGCGCAGCAGCGCTTCGAGACGCGGCTGGTAGCCGGCCTGGGCCTGGGCGGCGTCGCCGCGCCGCCAGCGCTGGCCCGGGTCGCTGCGCGCGCCGTCGGCGGCGCAGGCGACCGGATAGACCAGCAAGGGGCGATGCTCGTCCTCATGCGTGCCGCGGTAATCGATGGCGCGCTCCACCACTCCTTCGAGCCCGTCGAGGCTGCCGGGAGCCGGCGTAAACAGGCCCACCAGCCGGTCAGGCAGGAGCGTGGTGCAGGCGCTGACCGCCGCCGAGCGGCCGGCGCCACCGGCCACCAGTACGTGGCCGAAGTGCGCGGCCAGGCGCGCGGCCAGGCGGCGCAGCAGGGCCGGACAGGCATCGAACAGGGCGACCCAGTCGAGGCGCCCGGCGCGCTCGGCATAGCCGTCGTCGAAACGGCCGGCGCGCATCAGGTAGAGCGGGCGGCGCCCATCGGCCAGGCGGATGTAGCGGCGCCAGTCGACGGCGTCGAGGATGGCGTCCGCGATGTCTTCGGCGCCGTCGTCGCGGGCAATGCGGCGGCGCTGCAGTTCCTCGCGCAGCGCGCCCATGTAGTCCACCAGGCCCGGCGGCTCGGGCTCGTCGTCGGGCGGATCGCCCAGGTAGTGGTGGAGCGAAGGCGATGCGAGGTCCCAGTCGATCATCAGCACCGGCACCGCGGACGGGCCGCCGGCCAGTTGCAGCGCCATCGCGGCCAGCAGGCCGTTGCGGGCAGGACCGCCTTCGTAGGAATAAAAGGTGCTCACCTGGCCGGGGCTGTCCAGCGGAAGAAGCATAGAGCTGTGTTCCATACGACTCCTCATTATTTTTTTGGAAAAGTCAGGTTTGGCAGCGCGCGCCATTCTGGTGGGACATCGGGGAGCACGAATTGGTTGCAGTCGTGGCCGGGTGGCGTATGCTTTTTTTGGCACTGGTAGTGCGTGGCGATGCGCTCGACCATCTTGTCGATGTCGGGCAGGAAGTCGGGATTCGACTTGAGGTCGCTAGTCGCCATCGTGAAGTGCGAAAAATCGACGTAGAAAGTGTTCTCGGTAATTTCCGGCGGCAGCGACTCGGGATGCCGCGTCATGATGACCGGAATGATCAGGCGGCTCGGCAAGCTGTACCAGGCGGAGCGCTCGCGCTCGAGCTCGCGCATGGCCGCGTACTCGCGGCGGGTGTAGGCATGCGCCTCGTACTTGGGCGTGTAGATCAGGATCATGCAGACGCTTTCGCACATGGCGCGTGCGATCTTGCGGTCCAGGTCGTCGCCGCCGCCCAGCTGTTCGGTGTCGATAAACAGTTCGTCTTCGTTGTCGAAGTGAGGTTCGAGATAGCAGCGCAGCGCGTCGGCCAGGGCGGTCTTGAACCGTTTCATCAGGTCGTGCCTGCCGTGTGCGTAGCTGAAGAAACAACCGTAACGGATCGCCATGCCACCCCCCATCCTCTCTGGAACCAGTGGTTCACTATTCGACTCTAGCGTCACCGACCCCAGCCATTTTGCGGGCGCACAAGCGGGCTGGCAGACTCGTCTGCATAGTCCGCGAATCGGCATCAGGCATAATTCCGCCGGTCAAATCAAACGCGATCGAAGATGAAGGAGAAAAAATGAAAGCCGTGCGTTGCAAGGATTGGGGCCCGATCGACAGCCTCGTGATCGAGGACCTGCCCGAGCTGGTGCCGGGAGCCGGCGAAGTGCTCGTCGATGTGAAAGCGGCGGGCGTGAATTTTCCTGACGTGTTGACGGTGCAGGGCAAGTACCAGGTGCGGCCCGCCCTGCCCTTCACGCCGGGGAACGAGTTCGCCGGCACGGTGCGCGCCGTGGGTGAAGGCGTCACCGCCTTCGCGCCGGGGCAGCAGGTGATCGGCTTCACCCGCACCGGCGCCTTCGCCGAGCAGGCCCTGGCCCCGGTGGACGCCCTGATGCCGATGCCGACCGGCATGGACTTCGATACCGCCGCCGCGATCACCCTCACCTACGGCACCTCGCACCACGCCGTGGTCGACCGCGCCGCCCTGCAGCCGGGCGAAACCATGCTGGTGCTGGGCGCCGCCGGCGGCGTCGGGCTGGCCGCCATCGAGATCGGCAAGGCGCTCGGCGCGCGCGTCATCGCCGCGGCCTCGAGCGACGAGAAGCTGGCGATCTGCCGCGCACACGGCGCCGATGCGGTGATCAATTACGAGAAGGAAGACCTGCGCGAGGCGATCAAGGCGGCGACCAATGGCCGCGGGCCGGACGTGGTCTACGACCCGGTCGGCGGCCCCTACAGCGAACCGGCACTGCGCTCGATCGCCTGGCGCGGACGGCACCTGGTGGTGGGCTTCGCGGCGGGCGAGATCCCGAAGCTGCCGTGGAACCTGATGCTGCTGAAGGGCGCCTCGGTGGTCGGCGTGTTCTGGGGGGATTTCGTGCGCAAGGAGCCGCAGGCCAACCTGGCGGCGATGCAGCAGATGCTGGGGTGGATGGCGGAAGGGAAGCTCAAGCCGCTGGTGTCGGCGCGGTACAAGCTGGAGGATACGGCCCAGGCTTTGAATGACATGGCGGCGCGGAAGGTCACGGGGAAAGTTGTGATCAACCCCTAATCCGTATCTATGGACTCCACCCATTTTGCAAGAAGAAGATTGAATTACTGCCTTTAGGAAGAGTTTGCTTGTATCTATTCGGCCTGTTTGTGAGCGTGTTCAGTGCTCGGGCCCTGATGTGATACGCGCGTCGGGATCCTCATAGGGTGACGGCCTTGATGGCCACTACGGTTAGCGGATTCACCCGACGCCGGTTCAACCTGTTGGCATCATTTTTTCTTCATCATCGCAAACTTGGCGGTGTTGCTCCTTGCTGCTGCTGAGTTAATCGACAGTATTTTCAAGCCGGCCTGGGCATGTCTTTCGACCAGGCCGGAACATAAGCGCGTCCGTGCGCCATCAATGCCCAGATTACCCTGGCCATCTTGTTGGCCAGTGCAGTTGTGGCTACGTTGAAACTGCGCCGCTCCACCAGTTTTGTCGCCCACTGCAGCAGCTTGTCTGGCTTGCCCTCTGCTGTTCGCAGTGCGCTGCGGGCTCCATGTATGAGCAGGGTGCGCAGGTAGCTGTCGCCTCTGTGGGTAATGCCATATAGACGCTGCTTGCCGCCGCTACTATGCTCGCGTGGCACAAGACCCAGATTCGCCGCAAAATCCCGAGCGCTCTTGTAGTGGTGAGGATCGGCGATGGTTGCCTGCACTGCCGTTGCCGTCAACGGCCCTACACCCGGCACTTCCATCAGCTTCTTCGCCAGCTCCGATTTCGCAGCCTGATTCAGGCGGCGGTCGTATGCCTGGAGCCTCTCATCCTTATCGTCCAGTTGGGACTTAAGCTCCCGAAAGGTCTCTAAGGCCATGCCAGACAAACCATTGTCTGGATCGTTCAGCCATGCTCTCAGTCCGTCACGGAATCTTTCTACACGCTTAGGAAACACCTGGCCGTATTCGCCCGCGAATGCCCGGATCCGGTTAATCGTCGCTACACGTTCCGTCATCAAGGCGCTTCGGGCGCGGTGTAGCATCTGCAAATCTTGCTGCGCAGCCGTATTGATCGGAACATATTTAGTCGCTCCACGCGAGCGTGCCTCGGCAATCGCAGCAGCATCATTCATGTCGTTCTTGTTACCGGTGACATATGCCCTGACGTGCTGGGCCGAAATTAGCCTGGCATCGTGCCCCATCTCGACGAACTTGCGTGCCCAGTAGTGCGAACCGGCGCATGATTCGATACCAATCATCGCAGGTGCCACCTGTGCAATAAATGGAAGAACCTGAGCTCGCGAGAGCTTACGCTTGAATACCGGCTTGCCGTTTCCGTCGAGCCCGACAGCAAAGAACACGTCCTTCGCAATATCCAAACCAACCACTTTTGCGCTAGCATTCATGGTGACTCCCCCTCCTGTTTTAGCTTGCCAGCCCAATCTGGCACGCTTGGCACAATGATGCCGATATCGGGAGGGTGGAGTCCATCACATTAGGGTGGGCGGCTCTGCCGCCCGCGCGTTCAAATCACGTATCCCGGCTTGCTCCGTGGCTTGACACTTTTCGTTGAACGCGCGGGCAGGAAACCTGCCCACCCTACGACAAACCACAACCGTCGAAATCAGGCGTTCAGGTCTGCCGCATCCGCCATCGTCCCCGGCTTGAAGAACTCGATCACCTCGGTCTGCACGCGCGTACGCTTGAACGGCGGCAGGCTTTGCCAGATGCGCCTTCCATACGGCTTGGTGATGATGCGCGGATCGCAGATCATCAGCACGCCGCGGTCGTCCACGTCGCGGATCAGGCGCCCTGCTCCCTGCTTCAGCGTGATGATCGCTTCCGGCAGCTGGTGGTGCATGAAGCCGTTCAGCCCCTGCTTTTCCATCACCTCGATGCGCGCCGCCAGCACCGGGTCGTCCGGCGGGGCGAAGGGCAGCTTGTCGATGATGACCAGCGAGAGCGCGTCGCCGCGTACGTCCACGCCTTCCCAGAAGCTCTGGCTGCCCACCAGCACGGCGTTGCCGGCGTTGCGGAAGGAATCGAGCAGCTCGGTGCGTCCCCGTTCGCCCTGCACGAACAGCGGGAAATCCAGTCCGCGCTCGGCGAACTCGGCGCGCAGGCGCTCGGCCACCTTGTTGACCGCGCGGATCGTCGTGCACAGGAAGAAGGTGCGGCCGCCGGCCGCTTCGATCACCGGCAGCGCGGTGTCGACGCAGGCGTCGGTGAAGTGCATCGAGTTCGGTTCCGGCAGCCCGGTCGGCACGTACAGGATGCCCTGCTCGCCGTAGTTGAAGGGGCTGGGCCAGGTCATGGCCGGCTCGCCGGTCAGGCCCATCTGGTCGGAGAAATGCTTGAAGTCGTTCTTCACCGCCAGCGTCGCCGAGGTAAAGATCCAGCTGCGCGGCGTGCCTTCGCGCTGGCCGGAGAAGATCGGGGCGATCGACAGCGGCGTCTTGTGCAGCTGCAGCGAGGAGTTGAAGGCCTCGACCCACAGCACGGCGGCGTCGTCGCCCTCCACGACCTTGCCCTTTTTGTTATCCGGCTTCCAGGCCTCGAAGGAGGCGCTGAGCTCGTGCGCGCGGACGCGGCAGGCCTCGATCGTCTCGGCGCGCGCGGAATGTTCTTCCAGCACGGTGATCATGCCGGACAGCTCTTCCTTGAGTTTTTCCAGCGCCGGGAAGAAGGCCGATGTCGGCAGGATCTGCGGCAGCGACAGGCGGGTGCCGCCTTCCGGGAAAGTCAGGCGCAGGTCGCGCGCGGCCTTTTCGACAACAGTGACCACCTTGGCCCAGTCCGGGCCACGGGCGTGCGCCAGGCCTTCGGCCAGCACGTCGCGGCACAGCTCCAGCACTTGCGAGGTCGAGACCGACTGGCCGAAGAACAGGGTGGCCGTGTCCGGCAGCTGGTGCGCCTCGTCGAAGATGATGGTGTTGGCCGAGGGCAGCAGTTCGGCGACGCCGGTATCCTTCAGGGCCACGTCGGCGAAGAACAGGTGGTGGTTGACCACCACCACGTCCGCCTGTTGCGCTTCGCGGCGCGCCTTCATGACGAAGCAGTCCTGGTAGTACTGGCACTCGGCGCCCATGCAGGTATCGCGGGTCGAGGTGACCAGGTTCCAGACCGTCGCGGTTTCCGGCACCTTGGCCAGTTCGGCCTTGTCGCCCGAGTTGGTCATCTTGATGAAGCGCGAGATCTCGCGCAGGTGGCCGACGTCGTCGCGCGAGGTCAGGCGCCCGTTGTTCAGGGTGCGTTCCAGGTGGAAGTGGCAGACGTAGTTCGAGCGCCCCTTGAGCAGGGCCACCGACACCGGCGCGCGCAAGGCGGCGCGGATGGTCGGGATGTCGCGCAGGAACAGCTGGTCCTGCAGGTTCTTGGTCCCGGTCGAGATGATGGTCTTGCCGCCCCACAGCAGCGCGGGAACGAGGTAGGCGAAGGTCTTGCCCGTGCCGGTGCCGGCCTCGGCCATCAGCACCTTCTGGTCGGCGATCGCCGCGGCGATGGCCTTGGCCATTTCCGTTTGAGACTGGCGCGGCTTGTAGGTGCCGACATTGGGCGCAAGCGGGCCTCCCGCCCCGAACAGGCGGTCGAGCTCTTCGTCGTATTTACCCAGCGTGCGGGTACTCGCCGGAAGCACGTCGCCCTGCGGCGACGACTCCGCCGGCTCGGCAGTGACGCCTGGAACAGGGAGATGGTCGGTCAAAATACTTATTTCTAAAAAGCCTACGCCGGAATATCGGGCACCAGTTGCATCTTCAGCAGCGTAATATGATCCTTGAGCTGCAGCTTACGCTTTTTCAAACGGCGCAGCTGGAGCTGGTCGGCATGGCCGTCCGCGGCCAGCATCGAAATGACGGCATCGAGGTCGCGATGCTCCACGTCGAGTTCGATGATGCGGCGCTGGATGTCCTGGACGTCGGTCATGGTTGCTGTTCCAAACAGTTCTGTAGAAAGCGTTTGCGGGGCGTGATGCTGGAGACGGCGGCGGGCGCCGCCTGATGGCGGCCGCTTGTGTTCGGCTTGCAACACCACGGCATCTCGGTGCATAGTTTAATCTACGCTGAGGTTGCCGCCAACAAAGATTGGCACAGGCGCTACGGAAATAAAGGTTTATGACAACATACAAGATCGAAGCCGGGACCGGCCAGCACATCGGGAACCGCCCCATGCAGAACGACCGCGTCGCCCTCTTGAGCGGCGCCCGCGCGCCCGGCTACGTGCTGGCGCTGCTGTCGGACGGCATCGCCGGACCCGGCGGGTCGGACCAGGTGCTGCATACGGCGCGCCAGGTCTTCGACGAATTCAAGCCGGGCGACCGCCCCAGCCCCGAGCGGCTCGGCCAGCTGCTGCGGGACATCGTCACCGAGACCCACATGGTCATCAAGATGAACGCCATGATGGCTGGGGCAAGCGAGCAGGCGGAGGTGCATGCGAGCTTCGTCGGGCTGGTCCTCGGCCCGCATGGCGAGGCCGTATGGGGCCACGTGGGCGACTCGCGGCTCTACCACTTCAAGGACGGCAAGTGCCTGGCGCGCACTAACGATGCGGCCTATGTGCAGCACCTCATGTCCAGCGACCGCCTGCCCGAGGAAGCGGCAAAGAACCACCGCAAGTCGAAACTGCTGCTCAATGTGATGGGCAACAGCCGCAAGGAACCGTTCGTGACCATCGGCAGCCATGACGGGCTGGCGCCGGGAGATGTGTTCCTGCTGGCCTCGGACGGCTTGTGGCACTTCTTCACCGACGCCGAACTGGCGGCGGCAACCGCCAGGGCCACCCCGCGCCAGGCCTCGGAGATGCTGATCAACAAGGCAGGAGAACGCTCGCAAGGCAAGGGCGGCAACTGCTCGATGGCGATCGTGAAACTGGTGAAGCCGGCCCAGGACGGCCTGGCGGGGAAGCTGGCGCGGACGGTCTGACCACGCCGAAGGCTGCGTGAGCAGCCTTACTTCGTTACCGCCGGCACCGCCGCCTTCGCCTGCTCTTCCTCCGCCTTGCGCGCCGCCGCTTTCGCCTCACGCTCCGCGACGCGCTGGGCGACCTCTTTCTGCTTCTGCTCCGACCTGCGCTTGCGCGCTTCGAACTCACGCGCGTTCGCGGCCGCCTTCGCCGCCTCTTCCGGCGCGCGGGCGGCTTCTTCCGCGGCCTTGGCATTGCGGCGCGCCATGCGCGAAGCGGCCGGGGACGGCTTCGGCGGCGGCAGGGCCGTGGTCTCGCGCGGGGCCGGCGGCGGTTCGGCCGCCAGGCGGGCTTCCTCGGCCTTGTACTCGGCTTCCGCAGCGGCGATCTCGCGGTCGCGCTCCTCGACCTTCACGCGGCGCTTGAAGCGCTCGGCTTCGATCTCGATGTTGCGCTGGGCGCTCAGGGCCACGCGGCGGCGTTCCTTGGCTTCGTCCAGGCAGTGATTCACGAAGAATTTGTCGTAGCACACTGCTTCGCGCTCGGCATAGCGCGCCTCGATGGCGGCGCGCTCGGCGGCGACCGCCGCCAGCCGGGCATCGGCCTGCGCCACCGAGGTGGTCGGGTCGACCGTCGCCACCGCGGGCCCCGGCTCGACGCTGGCGCAGGCCGACAAGGCTGCCGCAAGCGCGGCTGCCGCAAAGATGCGCACTACTGGATGACTCGTCATGGTGTCCTTTCGATCAGGCGATGGCGTCGGCCGCGCCGCGGCGCTCGGCGAGCATGTACTCGCGCGACTGCATTTCAATGATACGCGAGACGGTCCGGTGGAATTCGTTCGCCAGCATACCCTGGGTGTACAGCTCTTCCGGCTCGACCGCGGCCGACATGATCAGCTTGACCTTGTGGTCGTAGAACACGTCGACCAGCCAGGTGAAGCGGCGCGCTTCCGACGACTGTCCGGCCGACATGGCGGGAATGCCCGACAAAATCACGGTGTGGAAGCGCGACGCCAGTTCCAGGTAGTCGTTCTGCGAACGCGGCCCGCCGCACAGGGTGGCGAAGTCGAACCAGATCACGCCGCCGGCGCGGCGCAAGGCGCGGATCTCGCGGTTCTCGATGTGGACGATCGGGTTCTCGTCGGCGGTGTCGGCCACCTTGGCGTAGGCCTCGCGCAGCTGGTGGTCGGACTTGGCGTCGAGCGGCGTGTAATAGGCCTCGACCTGCTCGAGCGCGCGCTTGCGGTAGTCGTTGCCGGCATCCACGTTGAGGACGTCGAGCTTTTCCTTGAGCAGCGCGATGGTCGGCAGCATGCGGTCGCGGTGCAGGCCGTCCGGGTACAAGGTGGACGGCTCGTAGTTCGAGGTCATCACGAAGCTCACGCCGTTGTCGAACAAGGCCTTGAGCAGGTTGTACAGGATCATCGCGTCGGCGATATCGGAGACGTGGAATTCGTCGAAGCAGATCAGGCGATACTTCCTGGCGATGCGCTTGGCGACTTCGTCGAGCGGGTCGGCGACGCCTTTCAGTTCATCCAATTGGCCGTGCACGGCGCGCATGAATTCGTGGAAGTGCAGGCGCGTCTTGCGCACCACCGGCACCACCGAATAGAAGGAGTCCATCAGGAAGGACTTGCCGCGCCCCACCCCGCCCCACATGTAGACGCCCTTCGGCACGTCCGGGCGGTTGATGAGGCGCTTGAAAGCGGACGACCGCTGGGCCTTGTACTGGACCCAGTCGTCGTACGCCTGCTGCAGGCGGTCGACCGCGGCCTGCTGGGCCGGATCGGACTTGAAGCCGCGCTCGGTCAGCGCGTGCTGGTAATACTCTTGGACGTTCATATTGATGCTCTTACGTGGCACGGGCGAATGTAGCGCCGCGTGCATGAGGCCGTTAACGTAGGGTGGGCGGGTTCCCCGCCCACGCGGTCAACGCACGGTTGCACGCCACGGAGCGGGCCACGACACGTGGTTTGAACGCGTGGGCGGGAGACCCGCCCACCCTACGAATGCGACTCTGTGCTTAGAAGTTCAGCGAACGCTTGTCCACCGCCAGCGCCGCTTCCTTCACGGCTTCCGACAGCGAGGGGTGTGCGTGGCAGATGCGGGCGATGTCTTCCGACGAGGCCTTGAACTCCATCGCCACGACGGCTTCCGAGATCAGCTCCGAGGCGACCGGGCCGACGATGTGCACGCCCAGGATTTCATCGGTGACTGCATCGGCCAGGAACTTGACCATGCCCGAGGTATCGCCCAGCGCGCGCGCACGGCCGTTGGCCATGAACGGGAAGGTGCCGGCCTTGTAGGACACGCCTTCGGCCTTCAGCTGCTGCTCGGTCTTGCCGACCCAGGCGATTTCCGGCGAGGTGTAGATGACCCAGGGGATGGTGTTGAAGTTGACGTGGCCATGCTGGCCGGCGATGCGCTCGGCAACCGCGACGCCCTCTTCTTCCGCCTTGTGCGCCAGCATCGGGCCGCGCACGACGTCGCCCACCGCCCACACGCCCGGCAGGCTGGTGCGGCACTCGTCGTCCACGACCACGAAGCCGCGCTCGTCCAGCTGCAGGCCCACGGTCTCGATGCCGAGGCCGTGGGTGTTCGGCACGCGGCCGATCGAGATGATCAGGCGATCGAAGGTGGCGGTCTGCTCGGCGCCGGTCGAATCCGCGTATTCCACGGTGACGCTGTTGTCGCCCTTGGTGATCTTGCCGATCTTGCAGCCCAGGTTGATCTTCAGGCCCTGCTTGGTGAACAGCTTGTGCGCTTCCTTGGCGATCTGCTCGTCGACCGCGCCCAGGAAGGTCGGCAGACCTTCCAGCACGGTGACGTCGGCACCGACGCGGCGCCACACCGAACCCATTTCCAGGCCGATGACGCCGGCGCCGATCACGCCGAGCTTACCCGGCACGGCCTCGATCGCCAGTGCGCCGGCGTTCGACAGGATCAGCTTCTCGTCGAATTCCGCGCCCGGCAGCTGGCGTGCGTTCGAACCGGTCGCGACGACCACGTTCTTGGCAGTGATGGTGTCGGTGGTCGGACCCGTCACGTTGATGGTGTATCCGCCCTCAGCCTTGCCGGCGAAGGCGCCGCGGCCGTGGAAGAAAGTGACCTTGTTCTTCTTGAACAGGAACAGGATGCCGTCGTTGTTCTGCTTGACGATGGTGTCCTTGCGCTTGAGCATGGTCGGCAGGTCGAGCTCCAGGCCGCCGACCTTGATGCCGTGGTCGGCAAAGGCGTGGCCGGCGTGCTCGAAGTGTTCCGACGACTGCAGCAGGGCCTTCGACGGGATGCAGCCGACGTTGGTGCAGGTGCCGCCCGGGGCCGGCTTGCCGGCCGCGTTGCTCCACTCGTCGATGCAGGCGGTCTTGAAGCCCAGCTGCGCTGCACGGATGGCAGCGATGTAGCCGCCAGGACCGCCGCCGATCACGACGACGTCGAATTGTTTCTCGTTACTCATGAATAGCTTCCTTATTTATTCTTCTGGGACAAAGATCCACATCAGCAGATACACCACGGCGCCGAGGCCCGAGGTCACCACGGTCAGGAGCGCGAAGATCAGGCGCCAGACCCAGGCATCCATGCCGAAGGTGACGCCGAGGCCGGAACAGACGCCGGCCAGCCAGCGGTCGCCGCGCAAACGGCGCAGGCTGCGCAATCTCGTTTCGAAGTCGCTGCCCTGCCGGGTGAAGCCGCCGGTGCCGGCGCCGCTACCGTCCTTCTCCAGATTGATCCGCTCGCCCGCCAGGACCTTCGCCTTGGCCTGCTCGAACTCGGCGTCGCTCAGCGCGCCGGCCTGGTGCAACTCGTGCAAACGTCGGATTTCATCGGAGATCATGGCAGTCCTCACTCGTTTTCGCGGGCATGCCCGCGCTGCTGTGTCAGCGGACATGCCTTGATAGACATGTCCGCACTGCACTACATGCCGCCGATTACAGGTCGAGCAGCAGGCGGGCCGGATCTTCCAGCGCGTCCTTCATGGCCACCAGGCCCAGCACGGCTTCGCGGCCGTCGATGATGCGGTGGTCGTACGACATTGCCAGGTAGTTCATCGGACGGATCACGATCTGGCCGTTTTCCACCACGGCGCGGTCCTTGGTCGCGTGCACGCCCAGGATCGCCGACTGCGGCGGGTTGATGATCGGGGTCGACAGCATCGAACCGAACACGCCGCCGTTCGAGATCGAGAAGGTACCGCCCGACAGGTCTTCCAGGGTCAGCTTGCCGTCCTTGGCTTTCTGGCCGAATTCACCGATCTTCTTCTCGATCTCGGCGATCGACATCTGGTCGGCGTTGCGCAGGATCGGCACCACCAGGCCGCGCGGCGAACCGACGGCGATACCGATGTCGAAGTAGCCGTGGTAGACGATGTCGTTACCGTCGACCGAGGCGTTCAGGATCGGGTACTTCTTCAGTGCGGCGACGGCGGCCTTGACGAAGAAGGACATGAAGCCCAGCTTGACGCCGTGCTCTTTCTCGAACTTGTCCTTGTACTTGTTGCGCAGTTCCATGACCGGCGCCATGTTCACCTCGTTGAAGGTGGTCAGGATGGCGTTGGTCTGCTGCGACTGCAGCAGGCGCTCGGCGATACGGGCGCGCAGGCGGCTCATCGGCACGCGCTCTTCCGGACGGTCGCCCAGGTTGGCGACCGGCGCGGCGATTTGCTGCAGGGCCGGCTTCGCGGCTGCAGGAGCCGGTGCGGCTGCGGCGGCTGGCTTGTTGGCGACTGCGGCCAGGGCGTCGCCCTTGGTCACGCGGCCGTCGCGGCCGGTGCCGGTGGCATCCGCGGCGCTCATGTTGTTGTCAGCCAGGATCTTGGCGGCGGCCGGCATGGCGACGTCGCCCTTCGAGCCGGTGGTGGCTGCAGCTGGTGCGGCTTCGATCGGTGCGTTCGGGGCTGCCGAAGGGACGGCCTTCACTGGGATCGGGCTGGTCTGTGCCGAGGCTTCGGTATCGATGATGGCGATGACTTCGCCTGCCACCACGGTCGCGCCGTCGGCCTTCAGCAGCTGGACGATCACGCCTTGGCTCGGGGCCGGCAGTTCCAGGACCACCTTGTCGGTCTCGATGTCGATCATGTTCTCGTCGCGCGAGACTTGCTCGCCGACTTTCTTGTGCCAGGACAGCAGGGTTGCTTCAGCGACCGATTCCGACAGGACGGGGACCTTGACTTCGATTTGTGCCATTTTGATGTAGCTCCGTTTATGTATTCTGTATGCAAACGCCCCAGGCCGAAGCCCGGGGCAGTGTTTTTCTTATTTGGTGAGGATGAAACCCTTGAGCTTGGAGAACGCGGTTTCCAGCAGTTCCTTCTGCTGCGCCACGTGCTTGTCGGCATAGCCGACCGCCGGGGAAGCAGACGCCGCGCGGCCGGCGTACGCCAGGCGCTGGCCATCTTCCATGCTTTCGAAGATGTTGTGCTGGATCTGGAACCACGGACCCTGGTTCTGCGGCTCGTCCTGCACCCACACCACTTCGGTCGCGTTCGGGAACTTCTTGAGTTCGGCCGCGAACGACTTGTGCGGGAACGGATACATCTGTTCGATACGGATGATCGCGACATCGTTGGCGCCACGGGTCTTGCGGGCGCCGGCCAGGTCGTAGTAGACCTTGCCCGAGCAGACCTGCACACGCTTGACCTTCGATGCGTCGATCTTCTCGTCCACTTCGCCGATGACGGTCTGGAAACCGCCCTTGGCCAGTTCGGTCAGCGCCGAGCCGGCGTCCTTGTTACGCAGCAGCGACTTCGGCGTGAAGATCACCAGCGGCTTGCGGAACTGGCGCACCATCTGGCGGCGCAGCAGGTGGAAGATCTGGGCAGCCGTGGTCGGCTGCACCACTTGCATGTTGTTGTCGGCGCACAGCTGCAGGAAGCGCTCGATACGTGCCGACGAGTGCTCCGGACCCTGGCCTTCATAGCCGTGCGGCAGCATCATGACGAGACCCGAGGCACGGCCCCACTTCACTTCGCCCGAGGCGATGAACTGGTCGATGACGACCTGGGCACCGTTGACGAAGTCGCCGAACTGGGCTTCCCAGATGGTCAGGGTGTTCGGTTCGGCGGTCGAGTAGCCGTACTCGAAGCCGAGCACCGCTTCTTCCGACAGCACCGAGTCGATCACGGTGAAGTTGGCCTGGTTGTCCGAGACATTGGCCAGCGGCAGGTAGATGCCCTGGTCCCAGCGCTCGCGGTTCTGGTCGTGCAGCACGGCGTGGCGGTGCACGAAGGTGCCGCGGCCAGCATCCTGGCCCGACAGGCGGATCGCATAACCCGAGGACAGCAGCGAAGCGAAGGCCAGGTGCTCGCCCATGCCCCAGTCGAGGTTCATCTCGCCGCGGCCCATGGTGGCGCGGTCGTTCAGGACCTTCTCGACCAGCGAGTGCGGCTTGAAGTTTTCCGGCACCTTGGTGATGCGTTCGGCCAGGCGCTTCAGCTCGGTCATCGGCACCGAGGTGTCGCAGGCGTCGGTCCACTTCTTGTTCAGGAACGGCGCCCAGTCGACGGCGTACTTGTTCTTGAAGTTGGTCAGCACCGGGTCGACCGTGTGCTTGCCGGCGTCCATCGCGTTGCGGTACTCGGCAACCAGGGTGTCGCCGCCGTCCGCCGGGATGGTGCCCTGGGCAGCCAGCTTCTCCGCGTACAGCTTGCGGGTGCCCGGGTGCTTGGCGATCTTCTTGTACATCAGCGGCTGGGTGAGCGCAGGGGTGTCCTGCTCGTTGTGGCCCAGCTTGCGGTAGCAGACGATGTCCACGACCACGTCCTTGCCGAACTCGGTGCGGTAGTCCATCGCGATCTGCGAGGCCATCACGACCGCTTCCGGATCATCCGCGTTCACGTGCAGCACCGGTGCTTCGATCATCTTGACGACGTCCGAGCAGTAGATGGTCGAACGGGCGTCGCGCGGGTCCGAGGTGGTGAAGCCGATCTGGTTGTTGATGACGATGTGGACGGTACCGCCGGTGCCGTAGCCGCGGGTCTGGGCCAGGTTCAGGGTTTCCATGACCACGCCCTGGCCGGCGAAAGCGGCGTCGCCGTGCACCAGGATCGGCAGCACTTCCTTGCCCTTGCGGTCGCCGCGGCGTTCCATGCGCGCCTTGACCGAACCTTCGACGACCGGGTTGACGATCTCGAGGTGGGACGGGTTGAAGGCCAGCGACAGGTGGACCGGGCCGCCCGGGGTCGAGATGTCGCTCGAGAAGCCCTGGTGGTATTTGACGTCGCCCGCAGGCAGGTCGTCGGCGTGCTTGCCTTCGAATTCTTCGAACAGGTCGGCCGGGCTCTTGCCCAGGGTGTTGACCAGCACGTTCAGGCGGCCGCGGTGGGCCATGCCGATGACGATTTCCTGCACGCCTTTTTCACCGGCGCGCTGGATGACTTCGTCGATCGAGGCGATGAAGGACTCGCCGCCTTCCAGCGAGAAACGCTTGGCGCCGACGTACTTGGTGTGGAGGTAGCGTTCCAGGCCTTCGGCCGCGGTCAGGCGCTCGAGGATGTGCTTTTTCTTTTCGGCGTTGAAGACCGGGGTCGAGCGGATCGACTCCAGGCGTTCCTGCAGCCAGCGCTTTTCGGTCGGATCGCTGATGTACATGAACTCAGCGCCGATCGAACGGCAGTAGGTGTCACGCAACCAGTTCAGGATGTCGCGCAGGGGCGCGGTTTCCTTGCCGAAGTAGGTATTGCTGATGTTGAAGACGGTGTCGAGGTCCGCTTCGGTGAAGCCGTAGAAGGCCGGATCGAGTTCCGGCAGCGGCGGACGTTCCTGGCGCTGCAGCGGGTCGAGGTTGGCCCAGCGCGAACCGAGGTAGCGGTAGGCGGCGATCAGCTGGGTGACGGCCACGCGCTTGCGGCCCATTTCCGGGTCGGTGCTGGCGCTGACGGTGCGGATCGGGCCCTGCTTCGCGCGTTCGGCGAACGAGGCGACGACCGACGAGTGCACCACGTCGGGGCGGTTGGAACCGTCCACGGCTGGTACGTGCTGCATCTGGTCGAAATAGGCGCGCCAGTTTTCCGGGACCGATCCCGGATTGTTCAGGTACGCTTCGTATAACTCTTCCACGTAGGGCGCATTACCGCCGAACAGGTACGAGTTCGCATTCTGTTGCTGCATCATTCTTGCTCACCTTTCTTCGCGCTTCGCGAGTATGGGGCGGGTTAGTCTAACCTTCCGCGACACGGCCTGACCGGTTAGCGGATCGCACTTACTTCTCAAGTTGTGGGGGAAGGACGAAAATCTGGTACTGCAAATACATGCCTCAAGGCAAGTATTCTGCCTTTTAACGCACGATATTGTAACGCATGCGCTAGCGCAAAGCGGCCCCTGCGGCCAACAATTATTTATTTCTATTTGTAAAGCACCATCACCGTTGACCACGTAAATGATAATCGTTATCATTTAAGGATGAGCTCAACTGGACCGACCACTTCCGCGCCTTCCGCTACGGCACCCACAGCCCTGCCGGGCGCACGCCGCGCCGTGTATCTGAAACAGCTGCACAAGTGGCACTGGATCAGTTCGGCAATTTGCCTGATGGCGATGCTGCTGTTCAGCTTTACCGGATTCACCCTGAACCATGCGGCCCACATCGAAGCCAAGCCGGAAGTGACGCGCCTGAAAGCCAGCTTGCCGGAGCCGCTGCGCGTTCAGCTCGAACGCTACGCCGCCAGCCACGCCGACGCCGAAGTGCCGCTGCCGAGCGAGATCGCGGACTGGGCCAACGCTTCCTTCCCGGTCGACGTGCGCGGCAAGCGCGCCGAGTGGAGCGAGGAAGACGCCTACATCGCCCTGCCCCGCCCCGGTGGCGACGCCTGGCTGCGCATCGCGGCGGACGGCGCGGCCGAATACGAGTCGACCTCGCGCGGCTGGATCTCCTGGCTGAACGACATGCACAAGGGCCGCAACACCGGCACCGTGTGGAGCTGGTTCATCGACATCTTCGCGATCGCCTGCGTGATTTTTTGCCTCACCGGCTTCCTGATCCTGAAATACCACGCGGCCAACCGGCCCTCGACCTGGCCGGTGATCGGCTTCGGCATCGTGCTGCCGGCCGTGATCGCACTCCTGTTCGTGCATTGATTCATAAGCTTTACTTCTAATCACTCTAGTATATATAAGGCGATCCAATGAAACTGTCCCACTCGCTCGCTCTGACCCTGCCGCTGGCCTCCGGCTGGGCCGTGGCCGCCGACCTGTCCGTGAAGTTCGAACTGCCGCAGTTGCAGGTGGCGGAATACCACAAGCCCTACGTCGCGATCTGGATCGAGAAAGGCGACGGGGCGGTCGCGTCCAACCTGGCCCTGCTGTACGACGTCAAGAAGAAGGACAAGGCCGGCGAGAAGTGGATCAAGGACCTGCGCACCTGGTGGCGCAAGGGCGGCAAGGACATCAGCCTGCCGGTGGACGGCCTGAGCGGCGCCACCAAGGCGGCCGGCACCCACAGCATGGACTTCAAGGGCGCGACGGACAAGCTGCCGGCCGGCGACTACAAGCTGGTGGTGGAAGCAGCGCGCGAAGCGGGCGGCCGCGAACTGGTGCGCGTGCCCTTCACGCTGCCGGCCAAGGGCAAGCTGGCGGCGAATGCCACCGGCAAGGAAGAACTCGGCGCCGTATCGATCGCACTCAAATAAGACACCCGGAGACCACGATGAACCACCTCGTCAAGAAGACCGTCCTGACCCTGGCCCTGGCCGGCGTCTCCCTCGCCGCCAGCGCCCACCGCGGCTGGATGCTGCCCAGCACCACCTTCGTCGAGAAGGAAGAAGCCTGGGTCACCATCGACGGCGCCATCTCGGAAGGCCTGTTCGAATTCGACCACGTGCCGCTGCGTATGGAGAACGTCAGCGTGACCGATCCGGACGGCGCCACCCAGGCCGCCACCGGCGCGGTGCTGGGCAAGCTGCGCAGCACGCTCGACCTGCGCCTGCCGAAGGACGGCACCTACCGCATCGCCATGGTCAACAACAACGTCATGGGCAGCTACAAGCTGAATGGCGAAGTAAAACGCTTCCGCGGCACCGAGCAGAGCGTCGCGAAGGAGATCCCGGCCGGCGCCCTCGAGGTGCAGAAGTCGACCACCCACACCCGCATGGAAACCTTCGTCACGGCCAACAAGCTGTCCACCGGCGCCCTGAAGCCGAGCGGCGAAGGCCTGGAACTGGTGCCGGTCACCCACCCGAACGACCTGCGTGCCGGCGAGACCGCGAAGTTCCGCTTCCAGCTCGACGGCAAGCCGCTCGCCAACTTCCCGTTCAGCCTGGTGCCGGCCGGCGTCAAGTTCCGCGGCACCATCAACGAGATCCGCCTGAACACCGATGCCAAGGGCGAAGCCAGCTTCACCCTGCCGGCGCCGAACCGCTACTGGCTGAGCGCCAAGTACCCGGTCGAGCAGCCGAAGGGCCCGGGCGAGCCGGGTTCGCGCCGCTACGCCTATTCGGCCACCTTCGAGATCCTGCCGGAGTAAGCAGTGCGCGCCGTCCTGGTCCCGCTCGACATCGACCTGGCCCTGCCTCCTGGCGGCAGCGTGCTGCGCAAGGCCGCGGGCCGTTCGATGGGTACGACCTGGTCGGCCCAGATGCTGGTGCCGCCCGGGCTCGACGCGGACCTCGGGACGGCGCTGCAGCGCGAACTGAACGAGATCGTCGCGCAGATGAGCCATTGGGAGGAAGCCTCGCTGCTGTCGCGCTATAACCGCGCGCCGGGCGGCAGCTGGCATGTGCTGCCGCCGCAGTTCTTCGATGTGGCGGCGTTCGCGCTGCAGGTCCATGAAGACACGGCCGGCGCCTACGACGCGGCCGCCGGCGCCCTGGTCAATCTGTGGGGCTTCGGGCCGGACGGCCGCCACGACGGGGCCGGCTTCCGTGCACCATCCGCCATGGACGTGGCCGGCGTACTGGCGCGGCGGGCCGGCGCCACGCCGCAGCTCGACCGCGGCGGCCGGCGCCTGCTGCAGCCGGGCGGCGCCATCCTCGATTTCTCCTCGATCGCCAAGGGCTACGGCGTCGACCGGCTCGGCCTCTGCCTGGAGCGCTTCGGGGTGCGCCACTACCTGGTCGAAGTCGGCGGCGAACTGCGCGGCGCCGGCATGAAGCCGGACGGCGAGCCCTGGTGGGTCGAGATCGAAGGCGTGCCGGATGCGGTTTCCAGCGCGCAGACCGTGGTGGCCCTGCATGGTCTTTCAATCGCCACCTCGGGCGACTACCGCAGTTATTTCGACGACGGCCAGCGCCGCGTCTCGCACACGCTCGATCCGCGCAGCGGCCACCCGATCGCCAACGGCATCGCCTCGTGCACGGTGGTGGCGACCACCTGCATGGTCGCCGACGCGCTGTCCACAGCCTTGACCGTGATGGGCCTCGATGCCGGGCTCGCGTTCGCCGACGCGCGCGGCATCGCGGCACGCTACCTGGTGCGGCGCGCGGGCGCGCTGGCCGAATATGCTTCCGCCGCCTGGCGCGACCTGCTGCAATGATCACCATCGACCCGATGCGCCTGGGCGGCGCGCTCGCCCTCTCCAGCGGCTACCTCGCGATGTGCTTCGCGATCTGGCGTGCCCGCGCCGCGCGCAACAGCGTCCCGGCTGCCGACGCCGACTGGCTGGTGGTGTACGCCAGCCAGACCGGCAGTGCCGAATACCTGGCCGGCCAGACCGCCGCTACCCTGACCACGGGCGGCCTGTCCGCACGCGCGGTCTGCATGTCGCACCTCGAAGCGGGTGCGCTGTCGAAATCCGGCCGCATCCTGTTCATCGCCAGCACCTACGGCGAAGGCGACGCCCCCGATAGCGGCGCACGCTTCGCCGGCGAAACCATGGATAGCGCGCCAGACCTGTCGCACCTGCATTACGCCGTGCTGGCGCTGGGCGACAGCAGCTACACGAACTACTGCGGCTTCGGCCGCGCGCTGGATGGCTGGCTCGCGGCGCACGGGGCCACCCCGCTGTTCGAGCGCATCGACGTCGACCGCGGCAAGGCCTCCGCGCTGGCCGAATGGCAGCACCACATCGGCCGCCTGGCCGGCACCGCCGACGCGCCGGATTGGGAAGCACCAAGCTACGGCGACTGGCGCATCGCCAGCCGCGCGCTGGCGAATCCGGGCAGCGCCGGTGCGCCGCTCTACCGCATCGCACTGGTCCCGCTCGACGGCGCGCTGCCGGTCTGGGAAGCGGGCGACCTGGCCCAGCTCAGCGCGCCCGCCGATCCGGAGCATCCGCGCGAATACTCGATCGCCTCCCTGCCTGCCGAAGGGCGGCTGGAACTGATGGTGCGGCTGCAGCGGCGCGAAGACGGCAGCCTGGGCGCGGCCTCGGGCTGGCTGTGCGAAACGGCTCTTGATACCGACGTGATCAGGCTGCGCCTGCGCGCCCACCAGCGCTTCCGCCTGAACGGCAATGCCGCGCGTCCGCTCATCGCGATCGGCAACGGCAGTGGACTGGCGGGCCTGCGGGCGCTGCTCAAGTCGCGCATCGACGCCGGCCATGGCGACAACTGGCTGCTGTTCGGCGAACGCAATGCGGCGCACGACTACCTGTGCCGCGAAGAGCTGCAGCGATGGCTGGCCGCGGGCAGCCTGGCCAGGCTTGACCTCGCCTTCTCGCGTGACCAGTCGACGGCGCGCTACGTGCAGCATCTGGTGCGCGAACACGCGCAGACGCTGCGCAACTGGGTCGACAAGGGCGCGGCCATCTATGTGTGCGGGAGCCTGCAGGGAATGGCCGGCGGCGTGCACGAGGCCTTGACGGAAGTGCTGGGTAGGGAGACGCTCGACGCGCTCACGGCCGCGGGACGCTACCGCCGCGACGTCTACTAAGCAATGTGGCCGGCGTAGCCGGCCACATTGCGGAGAACGACCTGACGCTTACTTCTTGTCGTTCTTGTGGCTCTGCGAGCCTGCCTTGGCGTGCTGCTCCGGCGTGCCGCCGCGGGTACCGCCGCTGCTTGCCTGATTGCCGCCCTGGCCACCGCTCTGCTGGCCGCCGCCGCCACCGCTTTGCTGGCTGCCGCCGCCACCGCCACCGCCGTGGCTCATCGAGCCTGCCTTGCGGGCTTCTTCCGAGGTGAATTCATGGGCATTGCCCGATGCGTGTGCGGCACGGCCGCCTTCCGAAGCGATTTCACGCTGCTTCTGCGGATCCATCGAAGCGAAACCGCGGTTGCTGGTATCGCTCTGGTTGTTGCCGCCCTGGTTGCCGCCCTTGTTGCCGCCTTGGTTATTCGATGCCATAGTTGCCTCCTGTTCATCGTTTAGCACCAGCCGGAAGTGGCTGAGACAGGTTCATCCTAACGATGCCTGACGCGTCGGACCACCCAAAAAAGGCAGTGCCCTTGTAGGACTACACCTTGCCCGGCCTGGCGTCTTCTCTGTCAGACTTGGAGAAAGGAATGTGGTGTTTTTGCCAGCTCTAGAATAGGATGACCGTTCGTTCCCGAATTCAAGAATGAATCACCTCTACCCTGTAGTCCAACGCTGACTCGACATTGTGAGCTTCTCCATCGGCCACCGGCTGTTCCTCTCCGTCTTGCTGGCCATCCTCGCGGTGGCGGCGAGCGCCGTTTACCTGCTGCGCCAGAACGTCCTGGCCAGCTTCGGCGACTACGCCGTCGGCATCGAACTCGACCGCCTCGACGAATTGTCCGGCGCCCTCGCCGCGCGCTACCGGACCCGGGGCGGCTGGCAGTTCCTGCCCGCCGGCGACGAGCGGCGCGGCTGGATCGCGGCCGAACTGGCCCGGCTGCAGGACCTGCGGCAGCGCCGCGCGGACGCGCCGCCGCCGGCACCCGCGCCGCCTGCCGAGCCGGTGGCGCTTGTTCCACCGGCGCCGCTGGATGGGGCTGTACCCCCGGCCCCGCCGGCACCCCCGGCACCGCCCGCGCCGCCGATGATCCCCCTGCCGCCTCCGCGCCTGGACGCACCGCGCGCCGACGGCATCACCCATGACCTGCACCAGCGCGTCACCCTGCTCGACGCGGACGGCCGCTACCTGGCCGGGCGCATTCCCGGTGCGCTGCCGCAGGCGCGCCGTCCCATTGCGGTGAACGGCCGCACGGTCGGCTACCTCGGCGTGGCGCGCAGCCCGCGGCCGAGCGATGCGATGGCGCTCGCCTTCCTCGAGCAGCTGCGCGGCAGCCTGTGGCTGATCGTCGCCGCGGCGGTGGCGCTGAGCGCGCTCGCCGCCGTGCTGCTGGCGCGCCACTTCCGCCAGCCGATCCGGCAGCTCGCGGCGGGTGCCGGCGCCCTTGCCGGCGGCCGCTACGAAGTGCGCCTGCCGGCTGCGCGCAGCGACGAGCTGGGCGAGCTGGCGCGCCATTTCAACGCGCTGGCGCAGCAGCTGGAAAGCGCGGAGGGTGCGCGCCGCCAGTGGGTGGCCGATACCTCGCACGAGCTGCGCACCCCGCTGGCCGTGCTGCGCGCCCAGCTCGAGGCGGTGCAGGACGGCGTGCGCAGCGCCACGCCCGACACCCTGGACGCCATGCTGCGCCAGGTACTGGCGCTGAACAAGCTGATCGACGAACTGTATGCGCTGGCGCGCGCCGACGTCGGTGCGCTCGACTGCAAGCCCGTGCCGCTCGACCTGTGGGCCTTCGCCACCACGCATGCGCAGGGCTTCGCCGCCCGCCTGCAGGCGGCCGGGCTGGCGCTCGACACGGGTCCTGCGCCCGCGCGCAGCCTGGTGTTGGCCGACCCCGACCGCCTGCGCCAGGTGCTCGACAACCTGTTCGAGAACAGCCTGCGCTATACCGCGGCGGGCGGCCGCATCTCCCTCCATGCCCGTGACGAAGCGACGCAGCTGCGGCTCGTCATCGACGACAGCGCGCCCGGCGTGCCCGGCGAAGCACTGGGCCGCCTGGCCGAACGCTTCTACCGCGTGGACGCCTCGCGCAGCCGTGCCCACGGCGGCGCCGGGCTGGGCCTGGCGCTGTGCCGGCGCCTGCTCGAAGCCCAGGGCGGCAGCCTGAGCTTCGCCCACTCGCCGCTGGGCGGCCTGCGCGTGACCCTGTCGCTGCCGCTGGCCGGAGACGCCGCATGAGCCAGACCATCATGATCGTCGAGGACGAGCCGGAACTGGCCGCCCTGGTGGCCGACTACGCGCGCGCCGCCGGCTTTGCGCCGCAGGTGTATGGCGACGGCAATGCGGCCCTGGCAGCGATCCGCGCCGAGCCGCCGGCGCTGGTGGTGCTCGACCTGATGCTGCCCGGCCTCGACGGCCTGTCGCTGTGCCGCGCGCTGCGCGAGTTCAGCGATGTACCGGTGATCATGGTGACCGCGCGGGTCGAGGAAATCGACCGCCTGCTCGGCCTGGAAGCGGGCGCCGACGACTACCTGTGCAAGCCCTTCAGCCCGCGCGAACTGATGGCGCGCATCAAGGCCATCTTGCGCCGCTCGGGCGGCACCCAGCCTGCGCGCGTGCTCGGCATCGATGAAGCCGCGCGCCGCATCACGCTCCACGGGCAGGCGCTCGACCTGACGCCCAGCGAGTTCGCGATCCTGGCCGCGCTGGCGCGCCGTCCCGGCCATGTATTCTCGCGCGCCCAGCTGCTCGACGCCGCCCGCGCCGACAGCCTGGACGCCACCGACCGCGCCATCGACAGCCACATCAAGAACCTGCGGCGCAAGCTCGACGCCGCCGCGCCGGGCCTGGAAGCGATCCGCTCGATCTACGGGCTCGGCTACCGCTGCGACCTGTAAGCGCACTCCATCTTTTCTCCACATTTGGCATGCAGGATCTACCCATGGCCCGCCGCACGGCGCGGGCCGCAGCCAAAGGAGACCAGAATGCGCATCAAGAACACGACCCTATGCCTCACCGCACTTGCCCTGCTGGCCAGCATCGCCGGCGGCGCCCAGGCCGAGGTGCGCGTCCACTACAAGTGCGAGTCGACCGTGAAGGGCAAATGCCCGCCGCCCCCGGCCCCGCCCCAGCCGCCGGCGCCGCCGCGCGCCCCGGCCCCGCCGCCGCCGCTCGCCTCGTACGACGGCGTCGTCCCGCCTGCGCCCCCGGCGCCACCCGAACTGCCTGACTTGCCCGCACCGCCGGCGCCGCCGGAACCGCCGCCGCTCCCCGAGGTGCCGGCCGCGGCCCATGCGGCCTGCGCCGGCAAGGCCCCCGGCACCCGCATCACCTACGTGCTGCGCAAGGGCGAGACCATGACCGGGGTATGCCTGCGCGAAGACGGCAAGAACGTGTTCGACCTGCGCGAGTACCGCCTCGAAGACTGACGAGTACCCAGGCTCGACTTGGCGGTCTAGATCAATTATTCTAGACCCATGAGCACTCCAGATCTTCCCGCCAAGCCGACCCCGTCCGAACTGGAAATGCTGCGCCTGCTGTGGCAGCTCGGCCCCGCCACGGCGCGCCAGGTGCACGAGGCGGCGGTCGAGACGCGGCCCGACATGGCCTATGCCAACGTGCTGCGCCTGCTGCAGGTGATGCACGCGAAAGGCCTGCTCACCCGCGACGAAAGCGCGCGTGCCCACGTGTACGCGCCGGCCCAGCCCCAGGACAGCCACCAGGCCGGCCTCATCAAGGACCTCATCCACAAAGCCTTTTCAGGTTCCGGCAAGGAACTGGTACTGGCCGCCCTGCGCGGCCACGTCAGCAAGAAAGAGCGCGAGGAGATCCAGCAGATCCTGAACCGGAAGGATTGAGCATGCCGCAGCCACGTCCGGTCGCGCCGGTCCAGCCCGAGCTGGAAGACTGCTGCCGCAGCGGCTGCACGCCCTGCGTGTTCGACCTCTACGAAGAAGCACTCGAGCGCTACGAACGCGAACTCGCGGCCTGGGAAGCCGCCAGCAAGACGACACCGCCGCCCGCCTCCTGAGCAGCGCCGCCGCGCACGCTTGAAAATCACCAGCTTGTCATTTTGATTAGAATGAACCCATCGGTTTGTTCACGGAGGGGATATGTTCGACATGAATCTTCCCTGGTGGGAATTTGTTGTACGCGGGCTGGCCGTCTACATCCTGCTGCTGATCATGGTGCGTCTGTCCGGCCACCGGACGGTGGGACAATTCACGCCCTTCGACCTGCTGGTCGTCATGCTGCTGTCGGAAGCGGTATCGAACTCGCTGAACGGCGGCGACGAATCCTTGGTCGGCGGCCTGATCGCGGCGGCAACCCTGGTCGCCATCAACTCCCTGGTCGCCTTCAGCAGTGCGCGCAGCGCCGGCTTCGAAAAGCTGGTGGACGGCAGTGCCGTGCTGATCGGCCGCGACGGCCAGTTCTTCGACAAGGTCGTGCGCAAGTGCCGCCTGTCCGAGAGCGACCTCGATGAGGCCCTGCGCACCCACGATTGCCCGCGCGCGGAAATGAAATGTGCTTTCCTGGAGGCCGACGGCGAGATCAGCATCCTGCGCAATCCCCAATAGCACAGCGCAGGCGTGCCGGACATGCCTGCCGCCTCATGCGGGCACCGCTCCGCGGCCTGGGCGTACCCGCGCGGCACGGGACAGGAACAGCAAGCCGCCGGCCATCATGATCCAGGTCGAGGGCTCCGGCACCGGGTTCACGGCGAACGCGATCCCGAAGAGGTTGGAGTAATAGTAGAACGTCGCTTCCTCGTCGAGGGGATTGAGTGCCGTGATGCTGAAGTAGCTCGATGCATCGGTTCCGCTCAGCATGAACCGTTCCCCAAAGCTACCTTCGGTGGCGGCAATGAGTCCACGTTCATAGCTGAAGTAATTCTTGTCCCACGCCGCAGTGGTGTCCACGTTGATCGAGGCCCCCATGGTCAGCATCGAACGTGCGGGCAAGGTGAAGACGGCATTGCTGCCGATGATAAAGTCACTCGTCGCCCATGAGGGCGCAGGGCCGGTATGGCCGACCAGTGCATGCAGGTCGCCGAAGATGTGGTCGATGGACGCCTCGGCATAGCCGGTCCGGTGCGTGACCGCCCCGCTCGCGAACCTATCGGTCGGAGGAGCCAGATTGACCTCCTCGTGGCCGAAGTCGCTGTACGAACGTACGATGAGATGCTGGCGCGTCGACGACACGTCGAGCGGAAGCACGCTACCGTCCAGCGATTGCAGGAGCACGAAGCTGTTACTGAGCGTGAACTCCGTGCGCGGATCAGGGGCGGGCGTTTCCTGAGACTGCGCGCCAGGAGCAGCGACAAGGGAAAACACCAGGCAAGACGCGGCAAGCAGTTTGTTCATATCAACTCCGGCAGACAGAGGCGCTCGCCAAATTGTGGAGCGAATACGGAACGAATGGCGCATCGGAATGCTGCTGAGTTGGTTCCCGACCACATGTGGCCACTGCTGCACCGCCCTCGATGCGCCATTTGCCGGCTCGTATGGTGTGGGCTGTGGGATTCAGCTGTGTTACTTTTTTCCAGCGCACCCGGGCGGGTGCGCTGCATTGGTTTCTTTCCTATCCAGGAGGTATGCCATGAAAAAAGTACTCTCGGCGCTCGCGCTCACCCTGTCCGCCATGACGGTGGCCCCGGCGAGCCTGGCGCAGGATCTCTACCGGGCCGTGGCCAGCGGGCCGGGCGAGGCGGCACCCAATCCTTCACCGGGCTACAGCATTTCCACGTTTGAAATCGACGGAACGATCCTGACCGCCAACATCCCGTTCAGCGACCTGACCACCCCCACGGTGAGCGCCCACCTCCACTGCTGCACCACCGACTCCCTCACCGGCACGGCGGGCGTCGCGATTCCCCTGTTCGGCTTCCCGCTCGGGACCACCTCGGGCAGCTACAGCCAGACCTTCGACCTGGCCGATCCCGCCATCTACGACGCCGCCTTCCTCACGGCCTTCGGCGGCACCGCGGCGAGCGCCAGCGCCGCCATGCTCGACGCCCTCGCCGACAACCAGGTCTATCTGAACATCCATACGGCGCAGTATCCAGGCGGCGAAATTCGCGGCTTCCTGGTCTCGGCCATCCCGGAACCGCAATCCTGGGCCATGCTCGGTGCGGGCCTCATCGGTGTCGGTGTCATGGCGCGCCGCCGCCGGACCCTGCCTGAGTAAGTTCCGCACCGCGCTGCGCCAGCAACTGGCGCCAGGCCGGTATCGCCGCCCGCCAGAAGGCGTCGAGCGATGCCGGCCGTTCCAGGCCCAGGCCGAGGAAGCGCGCCGACTGCAGCAGCGCATCCACCGCGGCCGCTTCGTCCCCCGGCGCCACCGCCAGCGCGCCGGTCTGTTTCGACAGCTTTTCGCCATGCTCGTTGCGCACCACCGGCACGTGCAGGTAGCGCGGCGTCGGCACGCCGAGCACGCGCTGCAGGAAGATCTGGCGCGGCGTGGAATCGAGCAGGTCGGCTCCGCGCACCACGTCGGTGACGCCTTGCTCGGCGTCGTCCACCACCACCGCCAGCTGGTAGGCCCAGAAGCCGTCGGCGCGCTTCAGGACGAAGTCGCCCGATTCAAGGCCAAGGCGCTGCGTGACTTCGCCGGCGAAGCGGTCGGTAAAACCGATGAGGTCGTAGCCCGGCTCCGGCACGCGCAGGCGCAGGCTGCGCATGCTGCGCCCCTCGCCCAGGCCGTAGCGGCAGGTGCCGGGATAGATCGCGGCGCCGTCGGGCGCGAAGCCGAGGCGCGAGTCGGCGATCTCGCGCCGGTTGCAGCCGCAGGGATAGGTGTGCAGCGCGATGCGCTCGGCGGCCGCCTGATAGAAATCCTTGCGCCGGCTCTGCCAGACGACTTCACCGTCGGGATGCATGCCGAGCGTGTCCAGCAGCGCCAGGATGCCCTCGGCGGCACCGGCCACGCTGCGGCCCTCGTCGATGTCTTCGATGCGTACCAGCCAGGTGCCGTCGTGGGCGCGGGCATCGAGGTAGCTGGCCAGGGCAGCAACCAGCGAGCCCGCATGCAGCGGGCCGGTCGGCGACGGCGCGAAGCGGCCGATGTAGGGAGTATTCAATTCCGTCATTGACGCATGATACCCGTAGGGTGGGCGGCTATGCCGCCCACGCGGTGATAGTTAGCGGCTCCGTTTTCGCGCCGAATGATCTTGCTGTCGTCTATCACCGCGTGGGCGGGAAACCCGCCCACCCTACTTCTGTCCGGCGATCAGCTTGGTTACCTGCCCCGCCACTTCGTTCGGCACCGCCATCGAGAGCTGGTAATGCACGATCTCGAAGCCCTTGGCGGTCTTGCGGATCACGCCGCTGGCCATGCAGGGTCCCATGTTCGGCGTGTCGAGCAGTTCGTCGAACCAGATCAGCGCGCCGTCGGGTGTGGAATACACGTTGCGGCGCGTGGCCTTGAAGCTCCAGGCCGACTTGCGCTCGAACGGCTTTTTCGCCCAGGCCTTGAACTCGTCGCGCTTCCACAGCTCGGTGCGGTCGGTGCCGATGTAGACGCCGTCCGCCGCGATCTTGTCGAAATAGGCCAGGCGCGCGTTGGCCGCGTCGTCGTGCCACTCGTCGACGAAGGCATTCACCTGCCTGGTCAGGACCGGGTCGGTGGCCGCGTGGGCGGCGCCCAGAAGACCCAGGGAAAGGAAAGCGGCGGCGAGGAAGCGTTTCATGGTCTCTTTCGGTGAAGTGGGCAAACGCGCTAACGATAATCCAAAGGTGCGCGTTTGCCAACGCCGCCCTAGCGGTGGTACTGGCCGTCGCGTTCCGGCTGGTACTCGATGCCGCGCACGCTGAGCTCGAACAGCGCGCCGTCCGGGCGCTCCCAGCTGATGCTGTCGCCGACCTTCAGGCCCAGCAAAGCGGTGCCGACCGGGGTCAGGATCGACAGCTGCTCGGGGTCGCCGTTCATGTCCTTCGGATAGGTCAGCGTCATCGTCACTTCCTGCTCCGCACCGTCGAAGCAGAAGCGCACGCGCGAATTCATGGTGACGACGTCGGGCGGCATCTCCCAGGGTTCGGCGAGGCCGGCGCGGCCCAGTTCATCGAGCAGCGCGTCGCGCGCATTGGCCTGGCCGGCCGGAAGCGAATCCAGCATGCGGTCGAGGCGGTCCATGTCCAGCCATGAGACGAGGATGGAAGGTTTCATTGTTGTTCACTCCTGATGGTGCCCGCAGCCTGCGGGCGGAATTCGAGACAGCCGCTGTTCAGGTTTGCAACAAACGGCCGGTGTTCGGGATCGGGGCGGCTCGGGAGGACGAATCGGGGCGTGCAGCGGTCCTCACCGAGCCTGGACGAGCCAGGCGAGGTTGCGGGACGACTGCTGCACCGCTCGCGATACGGCGGCGCAGTCACGCTCGACGGACGCGGCGAAGCCCCTGCCTTGCTGGCAGGCACTGGATCGCGGCGATGTGAAGCGTGGTGGGTTCATGGGCGTACGGGGAAAAGACCAGCCCAGTATAGCCCTTGTGGGAATTCCGTCAACGCCTGGTATCAGGACGCAGGCCGGCGCAGGCCGCAAACGGCAGCAGGAAGGGATACAGTCCCCATACGGCGCGCCCGTCGACGCGCACGCACAGCGCCGCATACAGCGGCGGCAGCGCCATCAGCACCAGCAGGCCGGCGAAGGGCCGCAGCGCGGCCGGCGCGGCACGCCAGCCCAGCAGTGCCAGCGGCGCCGCCAGGCATGCGCTGCCCAGGATCGTGGCCAACGAACGCCAGTCGCCCAGTGCGTGCACCAGCTGCGCCCAGGCCGGCGTCCAGGCGTAGGCCGGCAGGCCGCCGACCAGCCACCAGCGCACCGCCACGATCCACGCTCCGGCCGCCGCCAGCGCGGCGAGGCCGGGCACGAAGGCGATGCGGCGCATCGCGAGCAGCCACACCAGCAGCAGGATGTTCTCTTCGCGCACGGCGGTCCCGAGCAGGCCCGCGAGCGCGGCCAGCCAGGGCTGGCCGCACAGCACCGCCAGCACGAAGGCGGCGCGCGCGCAGACCGAGCCCGGATCGACCAGCAGGTAGGGCGCATACCAGAAGGTGGGCAGCGAGACGACCATCATCAGGCCGGCCGCGATGGCACGGTTGTGGCCGAGCCCGGCGCGCAGCACGGCGGCCGACATCAGGCATGCGCCGGCGGTGACCAGCGCCCAGTTGAGCATGGCGAAACCGTTGCGCAGGTCGCCGGGAATGGCGGCGGCCAGCGCCGGCACCAGCAGGCGGTAAGGGAAAGGGGCGACCAGGCTGCCGGCCGGCAGCTCGCCGCGCAGCCAGCGCGCCGTGTCGTAATAGGCCTGCGAGTCGGCGATCGTGCCGCCCCAGCGCCAGACCATCACCAGGAAGGACAGCAGCGTGAAGGCCGCGGCAAGCTGGAGCCAGTCGATGCGGCGTTCGGCGGCAAGGATGGGACTGAAGGGTGGTGCTGACAGCATCGGGACTGATATTCCGGTGAAACGCGTCGATGCGGCGCAGGATAGCAGACGCGCCAGCCAATAAATACACGCATTTTCACTTTGACGGAATTGGTGCCGTAGCGTGGGCGGGTCTCCCGCCCACGCGTTCAAACCACGTTTCCGGGCCTGCTCTGTGGTTTGTATCCGTGTGTTGACCGCGTGGGCGGCACAGCCGCCCACCCTACAAAATCACACCGACAGCGGCATCTTCGTGATCAGCTTGTCGAGCGTGATCGGATACTCGCGCACCCGCACGCCGGTCGCGTTGTACACGGCGTTGGCGATGGCCGCCGCCACCCCGCAGATGCCCAGTTCCGCGATGCCCTTGGCCTTCATGGGCGAGGACATCGGATCTACCTCGTCCAGGAAGATGACTTCCTGGTGAGGGATGTCGGCATGCACCGGCACCTCGTAGGTCGCGAGGTCGTGGTTGACGAAGTAGCCGAGCCGCTTGTCGACCGCCAGTTCCTCCATCAGGGCCGCGCCGGCGCCCATCGTCATCGCGCCGATCACCTGGCTGCGCGCCGTCTTCGGATTCAGGATGCGCCCGGCCGCGCACACCGCCAGCATGCGCCGGATGCGCACCTCGCAGGTCACCGCATCCACGCCCACTTCCACGAAGTGCGCGCCGAAGGTCGATTGCTGGAAGCGCTTGTTGATGTCGCCGTACTCGATCAGGTCCTCGCCGACCAGTTCACGCTCGCCGACCGCCTGCCCCAAGGGAAGGCTGCGTTCTCCGGCCCGGATCAGGCCATCGGCGAAGATGGCGCGTTCCGGCTCGAAGCCGGCCTGGCGCGCCACCGCCTCGCGCAGCTTCATGCAGGCGGCGTACACGCCCGCCGCCGAGTTGTTGCCGCCCCACTGGCCGCCCGAGCCACACGAGACCGGGAAGCTCGAATCGCCCAGCCGCACCCTCACCTTCTCGAGCGGCACGCCCATCATCTCGCTGGCCGTCTGGGCCAGGATGGTGTAGCTGCCGGTGCCGATGTCGGTCATGTCGGTTTCCACCGTCAGGATGCCGCGCCGGTCCAGGCGCACGCGCGCGGCCGACTTGGTGAGCAGGTTGTCGCGGAAAGCCGAAGCCATGCCCATGCCGACCAGCCAGCGGCCCTCGCGCACGGTGCCGGGTTTGGCCGGCCTGCGCTCCCAGCCGAAGCGCTGGGCCCCGGTCTGCAGGCACTGGACGAACTGGCGCTTGGAAAACGGCGGATGCGGATTATGCTTCTCTTTCTCCGGCTTCTTCGACTGCGGATCGGCCGAGTCGGGCTTTTCCGGATTGTCCGGCACCACCTGGGTGTCGTTCAGGATGCGGAACTGGACCGGGTCCATGCCGAGCTTTTCCGCCATCTCGTCCATCGCAATCTCGAGCGCCGCCATGCCCGGCGCCTCGCCCGGCGCGCGCATCGCATTCGCTTCCGGCAGGTCCATCTCGGCCACCCGGTTGGATGTCATGCGGTGCTCGCCGGCATACAGGGAGCGGGTCTGGGTGGCCGCGTTTTCCGGCGAGCCCTCCTTCAGGTTGCCGGACCAGCTTTCGTGGCCGATCGCCGTGATCTTGCCCTCGCGCGTCGCGCCGATGCGGATGCGCTGCATGGTGGCCGAGCGGTGCGTGGTGTTGTTCGGGATCAGCGCGCGCTGCAGCGGCACCCGCACCGGACGGCGTGCCGCCCGCGCGCCCAGCGCCGCCAGCACCACGTCGGCGCGCAGGAACAGCTTGGAGCCGAAGCCGCCGCCGATATAGGGCGACAGCACGCGCACCTTGTCCTTCGGGATGCCCAGGGTCTTGGCGAGGTCGCCCCTGGCCCAGGCGATCATCTGGTTCGAGGTCCAGACGGTGAGCCGGTCGCCGTCCCAGGCCGCGACGCTGGCATGCGGCTCCATCATCGAATGCGATTCGTGGGCGGTATGGTATTCGGCGTCGAGCTTGACGGGGCTCGAGGCGAAGGCGCCGGTGAAGTTGCCGACCTTGGTCTCGGCCGCTTCCTTCTTGGGCGCGACGGCCTTGTTCTTCATCGCGTGCAGATCGAAGCTGCCCTTCTCGCGCTCGTACTTGATGCGCACCAGCGAGGCGGCGTCGCGCGCCTGCTCGAAGGTCTCGGCCACCACCAGGGCCACGGCCTGGTGGTAGTGCTCGATGCGTGGCCCGGCCAGCAGCAGCGCGGTATTGAAATTGCCCTTGGCGAGCTTGCCGGCATTCTGGGCGGTGACGATGGCGATCACGCCCGGCGCGGCCTTGGCCGCCGCCAGGTCCATCGAGACGATGCGTCCGGTGGGAATCGCGGAACCGATGACGTAGCCGTGGGCCTGGTTGGGCACCACATCGTGGCGGTCCATCGCATAGGGCGCGGTGCCGGTGGTCTTGAGCGGGCCGTCGATGCGGTCGATCGGCTGGCCCACGACCTTGAGCTGGTCGATCGGGTTGGTGGTGGCTGGTTCGTTGAATTTCATGGCGAGCCCTTTGCTTAAGCTTTAGCGTCCGCGATGACCGCGGCCAGCGTGCGCTCGACGAGCGGCACCTTGAATGCATTGTCCTCGGTGGTGCGCGCTCCTTGCAGCAGGGCGCCGGCGAAGGCCTGGGCCCCGCGCGGGAACGCGGCTTCGGCCGCCTCGACGCGCCAGGGCTTGTGGGCGACACCGCCCAGGGCCACGCGGCCCGTGCCGTCGCGCTGCACGATGGCGGCCACCGACACGATCGCGAAGGCATAGGAAGCGCGGTCGCGCACCTTGCGGTAGCTCTGCACCCCGCCGATGGGCGGCGGCAGGGTCACCGCGGTGATCAGCTCACCGGGTTTCAGGGTGTGGTCGATGTGCGGGGTGTTGCCCGGCAGCCGGTGGAAATCGGCGATCGGGATCACGCGCGTGGCGCCGCCCGGGGCCACGGTCTCGACCTGGGCATCGAGCACGCGCATGGCCACCGCCATGTCGCTCGGGTGGGTCGCGATGCAGGCTTCGCTGTGGCCGACGATGGCGTGCAGGCGGGTGAAGCCGCCGATGGCGCTGCAGCCGCTGCCCGGCTTGCGCTTGTTGCAGGGCACGTTGGTGTCGTAGAAGTAGGGACAGCGGGTGCGCTGCAGCAGGTTGCCGGCGGTGGTGGCCTGGTTGCGCAGCTGGCCCGAGGCGCCGGCCACCAGGGCGCGCGTGAGCACGCCGTAGTCGCGCCGCACGCGCAGGTCGGCCGCCAGGTCGGCATTGCGCACCAGGGCGCCGATGCGCAGGCCGCCGTTGGGCGCCGGCTCGATGCGGTCGAGCGCGAGATCGTTGACGTCGATGAGGTGGGACGGGGTTTCGATCTGGAGCTTCATCAGGTCCAGCAGGTTGGTGCCGCCCGCGACGAAACGCGCGTTGGGGTGGCGCGCGGCGGCGTCCGCGGCTTCCTGCGGAGTCCTGGCCCGTTCGTAGGTGAAGGCTTTCATCGCTTCACCCCCGCGACCTCGGCAATCGCTTCCTGGATGTTCGAGTAGGCGCCGCAGCGGCACAGGTTGCCGCTCATGCGCTCGCGGAATTCCATCTCGCCGGCCTGCAGCGGCGCGTTCAGGTCGGCCGTCACGTGGCTCGGGGCGCCGGAACGGATCTCTTCCAGCATGCCCACGGCCGAACAGATCTGCCCCGGGGTACAGAAGCCGCACTGGTAGCCGTCGTGCTTGATGAAGGCGCGCTGCAGCGGGTGCAGGTTGGTCGGGGTGCCGAGGCCTTCGATGGTGGTGACCTCATGGCCTTCCTGCATCACGGCCAGGGTCAGGCAGGAGGTCACGCGGCGGCCGTCGACCAGCACCGTGCAGGCGCCGCACTGTCCCTGGTCGCAGCCCTTCTTGCTGCCGGTGAGGTGGAGGCGGTCGCGCAGCGCGTCCAGCAGCGTGGTGCGCGGGTCGACCATCAGCTGGTGTTCGATGCCGTTGACCTTGAGCCGGATGTTCATGGTGCTCGGTGTCGTGGAGGCGGCCGCCTGGGCGGCGGGAGCAGCTTCGGCGCTGGGCGCCATCTGGGAAGCCACGGCGACGCCGCCGACGGCGACGGTCGACGCCTTGAGCAGCTGGCGCCGGTGGGGATCGAAGTCGGGCATCGTTGTTCCTTTCTTGAACAATGGCAATATGTGACCGGTGGCGCAGGTATCCGGTCGGGACAGAAGCCAAGAACATAGCCCTTTTTACATTTTCAAGGCGTGCAGTTCGCCTGCGTGGCAAACCCAGGGATTGTAGGTGCGTGGAGGGGCCGCACTGCATGTGGAAAATGCAAGGGCTTATGAAGGGGAGTCATGAATCAGGGCAGCTGATTCATGGAAGGCTGGCGCTGGCTAGGGTTTCTTCTTGGGCTTGGGCAGGGGCATCAGGGCCGCGGTTTCCTCGATCAGGCGGCGCAGCGCCTCCGGATCGTCGAGCAGCTCGTCGGCGATCGGGTAATCCTTGGCCTCGGGGTAAGGCGGGCCTTTCGGCAGGTCCGGCGCAAGCGTCTCGACCGCCCGGGAGGGTTTGATGAACAGGCTGTTGTCGCAGGCGAAGGCGACCACCTTGCCGTCCAGGTACAGGGCGTATTCGCCGAACAGCTTCTTGTGCGTGAGCCGGCTGCCCAGCCCCGCCACCTCGGTCACGTAGTCCACGAAGCTTCGTTCGGTTGCCATGCGCTGTCCTTGTCGTTTATCCGGCTCACATAATAATGCAAGCCTTCATGCGGGCTTAAGCATTTGGCAAATGGTTCGGATACAGTCGGCTGCTCATCCACTCTTCCTCATGTCAATGAAAGCCAGGCTCTTGACGATCCTCGTTCCCTTGGCGGCCGGCCCGGCGCTGCTCGTCCACGCGGATGCCCCGCCCGCGCCGTTGGCCGCGCCCGCCGAACAGGCTGCGCCGCGCAGCTTCAGCGCGCGCCCGAGCGACGAGGCAATCAGGGCGGCAGTCCGCGCCACGCTGGACGAGATGCCGGCCGGTCCCCTTCCGGCCAGCGGCACCGCGCTCAGCGGCGGCCCCTACCGCGAGTTTGCGCGCAGTTTCTCGGAAGCGGCGAAACCGCATTGCATGGGGCCGAACGCGCTCAAGCACCAGCCGTCCGGCTTCAGTACCAAGAACTGGAACTTCGGCTTCGGCGGCCTGGCCGCACTGCCCTTCTGGGGCGCGGCCATCGCGCGCGGCAAGTGCAGCTGGAACCGCTGAGCTGCGTCAGAGCAGGTCGATCCCATAGCGTTTCACAAGCAGCGCGAACAGCCAGAAGCACAGCAGCGTGATCAGGGTGCAGGCGCCCAGGGTCCACCAGAAGCCGAGCCGCGGCAGCAGCCACGGGAAAGCCAGGAACATGGGCAGGGTCGGCAGCACGTACCAGAAGGTGTACCAGGCGTGGTTCGCGACCCGCGCCGCCGGCTGGTTCTCGATGTGCAGCCAGACCAGGGTCAGGATGGTGATCATTGGCAGGGCCGCGACGAAGCCGCCGAAACGGTCGCTGCGCTTGGCGGCCTCGGACACGAGGACCACCACGGCCGCCGTCAGCAGGTACTTGGTGATGATCCACTTCATCGGCTTACTTGACCGAGAAGCGTACGCTGACGGTCTTCTTGTCGGCGAAGGTGACGGCTGCCACGGCCTTGCTGCCCTTTTCCAGCTTGGCCTCACCCTTCACCACCAGGGTGTTGTCACCACCCGATGCGAGCGGCAGCTGGGTCTTCTGCGTGCCCTTCAGCACGGTCAGGGTACCGGCCGCGCCTGCGGTCGGCTTGTTCTTGCCATGGTCGTCGACGTAAATGGTGGCGCCGCCGTCCTTGGCCACCAGCTCGAAGGACAGGTCGCCCGCCGCCTGCACGATGCCGCCGTGCTTCGGCTTGGCGCCGTGTGCGAGGGCCTGGCCCGACAGGATGACGCCGGCCGCGAGTGCTGCTACTGCAAAGATCTTCTTCATGGTTCTACTCCTAGAAAACATCGGTTAATAAGTATCGCTGCTTTTTTCCGCCAGCAGCCGTTCCAGCGGCCCCCGCCCTACCTTCCAGAAGATGAGGGGCGTGAGCAGCGAATCGAGCAAGGTGGAACTGATCAGGCCACCGAAGATGACGACCGCCACCGGATGCAGGATCTCCTTGCCCGGCGCATCCGCCGCCAGCAGCAGCGGCGTGAGCGCGAAGGCCGCGACCAGTGCCGTCATCAGCACTGGCGTCAGGCGTTCGATCGAGCCGCGCACGATCATCGGCCAGCCGAAGCTTTCGCCCTCGAACTTGCAGAGGTTGATGTAGTGGCTGATCTTGAGGATACCGTTGCGGGTCGCGATGCCGGCCAGCGTGATGAAGCCGACCATCGAGGCCACCGACAGCGACACGCCCGCGATCCACATGGCGATGACGCTGCCGACCAGCGCGAACGGGATGTTCCCCATGATGACCAGCGCCAGGGTCGAGGACCGGTAGCGCGAATACAGCACCAGGAAGATCAGCAGCAGCGAGGCCAGCGACAGGCCGGCGATCAGCCGCTGCGACTGTTCCTGCGCCTGGAACTGGCCTTCGATGCTCACGAAGTAGCCGCCCGGGAGCTGGGTTGCCGCGACGGCCTTGCGTACGTCCGCGATGATGTCCGACATGTTGGAACCGTCGGTGTTCGCATACACGACGATGCGGCGGCGTCCGTTCTCGCGGCCGATCTGGTTCGGACCGTCGCCCTCTTCCACCGTGGCGACGCTCGAGAGCGGGATTTGCCCCGCCGGCGTGTTGAGCATCACGCGGCCCAGGTCCTGCGGCGAGCGGTCGGCATCCGACAGGCGCAGTACCAGGTCGAAGCGGCGCGCGCCGTCGATCACCTGGGTTACGCGGCTGCCTTCCGACAGCGCCTGCAAGGCCTGCAGTACGTCGCCCGCCGCCAGCCCGTGCTGGGCCGCCTTGCGGTAGTCGATGCGTACCTTGACCTGCGGGATCAGGACCTGGCGCTCGACCGAGAGGTCGACCAGGCCGTGCCCGCCCGCCAGACGCCCTTGCAGCCCGTCGGCCAGGCCGCGCAGGGTATCGAGATCGTCGCCATAGATCTTCACGGCGATCTGGGCGCGCACGCCTGACAGCAGGTGGTCGAGTCGGTGCGAGATCGGCTGGCCGATCGCCACCGATGCCGGGATGCTGGAGAGCTGGTTGCGGATGCTCGCCATGACTTCCTCGCGGCTGCGTTCGGACGGCTTCAGGTCGACGTCGATCTCGGACGAATGCACGCCCTCGGCATGTTCGTCCAGCTCGGCGCGGCCGGTGCGGCGCCCGACCTTGGTCACTTCCGGCACTTGCGCGATCAGGGTCTCGGCCAGCGCGCCCATGCGGTTGGCCTCCGCCAGCGAGGTGCCGGGCGTGAAGGTCATGCCCATCACCAGCGAACCCTCGTTGAAGGCCGGCAGGAAGGCACGCGGGAAGAAAGGCACCGAGGCCGCAGCAAGCAGCACCAGGATCAGTGCGCCGGCCAGCATCAGGCGAATGCGTGGCAGCGACCACGCCAGCGCGGCCGTGTCCCATTGCTTCAGGCGGCGCACGATCGGGCTGTCGCCGCTGTGCAGGCGCTTCATTTTCGGCAGGAGGTAGTAGGCCAGCACCGGGGTGACCGTCATCGACACCAGCATCGAGGCCAGGATCGAAGCGATGTAGGCGATGCCCAGCGGCGCGAACAGGCGACCCTCGATGCCCGGCAGCGCGAACAGCGGGATGAACACCAGCACCACGATCACGGTGGCGTAGACGATGCCCGAGCGCACCTCGACCGAGGCATGCCAGATCGTTTCCAGCACCGACCGGCCGCCTTCCGTCCGCTCCTTCAGCCGGCGCATGATGTTCTCGACGTCGACCACCGCATCGTCCACCAGCTCGCCGATGGCGATCGCCAGGCCGCCCAGGGTCATGACGTTGATCGACTGGCCCAGCAGGTGGAAGGCGAGCGCCGTCACCGCCAGCGACAGCGGAATCGCCACCAGCGAAATCAGGGTGGTGCGGGCGCTGAGCAGGAAGGCGAACAGCACGATCGCCACCAGGATGGCGCCGTCGCGCAGCGCCTCGACCACGTTGCCGATCGAGGCGTCGATGAAGTTCGCCTGGCGGAACAGCACCGTCGGCGCCGAGATCCCGGCCGGAAGGCCCTGCTTGAGCTCCGCCAGCGCGGTCTCGATGTCGTGCGTCAGGCGCACGGTGTCGCCGGCGGGCTGCTTCTGCACGCTGACGATCACCGCCGGCTTGCCGTTCATGCCGGCGTCGCCGCGCTTGAAGGCCGGGGCGTAGGCCACGCTCGCGACCTGCTCGAGCAGCACCGGCATGCCGTTGCGGTAGGACACCGCCAGGCCTTGCACGTCCTCGAGGCGGGTCGTGCGGCCCAGGTTGCGGATCAGGTATTCGCGGTTGTTCAGGTCGATGAAGCCGCCACTGGTATTGCCGGCGAAGCCGCGCAGCGCATTGGTGAGCTGTTCGAGCGAGACGCCGAACTGCGCCATGCGCGCCGTATCGGGCTGCACGCGCAGCTGGCGCACTTCGCCGCCGATCGGGATCACCTGCGACACGCCCGGGATCGACAGCAGGCGCGGACGCAGCACGAAGTCGGCGTACTCGCGCGCCTTCATGGGATCGGTCTTGGCGACGTCGATCGGCAAGGCGATCAGCATGATCTCGCCCATGATCGAGGACACCGGTCCCATCATCGGCGAGATATTCCCGGGCAGCTGCTCCTTGACCAGCGTGATCCGCTCGGACACGAGCTGGCGGTTGCGGTAGACGTCGGTGCCCCAGTCGAACTCCGCGTACACGATGGACAGGCCGACGCCCGACACCGAGCGCACCCGGGTCACGCCGGGCATGCCGTTGAGTGAGGTCTCGATCGGGAAGGACACCAGCTGCTCGACTTCCTCGGGCGCCATGCCGCCGGCCTCGGTGAGGACGGTGACGACCGGTTTGTTCAGGTCGGGGAAGACGTCAACCGGGGTACGGTAAGCGCTCAGGGCGCCGTAGACCATCAGCAGCAGCGCCGCCGCCAGGACGAACAGGCGGTTGCGCAGGCTGAATCGAACGATAGTATTGAACATGGGCGCCTTACCTGATCTGGTTGATCAGGGAGGTGCCGCTGACCACGACCCGGTTGTCGGCGCCGAGCCCGCGGGTGACGATCACGGTGCCCGCATCCAGCGCGGTCGCCTCCACCGGCAGCGCGATGAAGCGCTGGGCGCCGGACTTGATCCACACCACGGTTTCATTGGCCGGATTGCGCGCCAGTGCCGCCGCCGGCAGGGCAATGCCCTTCACCGTCGTGTTCAGCTTGGCCAGCACGGTCACCGGTTGTCCGACCGCCAGGTCGAGCTGCGCGCCGCGCGCACGGAAGTTCAGCGGCACGGCGCCTTCGCGCAGGCTGCGCCCGCCGCCGAGCAGGCTCAGTTCGACATTCGCGACCTCGGCCAGGCTCGCGCTGCTGATCTTGCGCGCGAGCGAAGCGTCGGTGGCCATGGCCTCGACCAGCATCTGCTTCGGATCGACGATCTCGAACAACACCTCGCGCGACTCCACCATCTGCCCGTTCAGCACCGACGCGCTGGCGATGACGCCACTGGCGGGAGCGACGATGTTTTCCACGCCGCCGATCGACTTCGCCACGGCGCGTTCCTGGCCGATGGTGGCAGCCAGTTCGGCCTGGGCCGCTTCGATTTCCTTGGCCGGGACTACGCCTTCCAGCGACTTCAGGCGCTGGACACGCTTTTCCAGCAAGCCGCGATTGGCACGCAGCTCGGCCAGCTGGGCCGCCTGGTTGCCGCGTTCGATGGCGTCGCCGATCGGGCGCAGGCGCGCCAGCACCTGTCCCTTGACGACGCGCTGGCCGGCTACCGGCAAGCCCTTCGGGCCGGGCGCGATCTGGCCCGCGAATGGCGCCTGCACCCTGCCCCCGGCGTTCGGGTCGATGGCGGCGCGGCCGTTGAGCAGCACCGTGCGCGCGAACTCGCCCTCTTTCACCATCAGCGTGCGCACGCCCATGCGGCGCTGCGCCAGCTTCGGCACGTTGACGCTGCCGTCCGGCAGGCGCGCCAGGCCGCTGCCGGTGCCCGCCGCTTTTTCATCCAGGTGCTCGCCGTTCGGGCCATGCGCGCCCGGGGAGGCCAACAAGGAAGTCGTGAAGAGGCCGGCAAGGAGGCCGGCAAAGATGCGTTGTTTCATGTTCAGGCTTCCTTGCGTCGACGGATGCGGAGCACGACGGCGAGCGCCGCGATCAGGACAAGTGCTGCAATGGCGGCGAACAGCCAGGGGCGCCATGCCGGGTGCGCGTGGCCATGGTCGTCGGCTGCGGCGCCGACCTGCAGCGTCCCTTCGAGCAGGTCGCTCTCTTCGCCCGCGACCAGGGTGAACAGCAGCGGATGGGCACCCGGCTTCGAAATAGCGGCCAGCAAAGCCGGATCGTCGACGGCGTAGTCGCCCATGTCGGCGTGGAATTTCGCGGTCGCTTTCAGGTTTTTGTACTGGACTTCCAGCGTGCCGTTCAGCACCGGTTCATTGGTCTCGTAGCGGTCGATCATGATCGACAGTTCGCCGCCGGAGAGCTGGCCCACCAGTTCGAAGGCTTCGGTGAAGGTTTCCAGGCGCGGAACGACGGCGCCTGCGGCCGCCGCCGGGGCGTCGAGGTGTTCGCCGTTCGGCCCGTGGGCGCCGGGGCCGGCGGATGCCGCCGACATGGCGAGCATGGCGGCAACGAAGAAGTTCAGGTATTTCATGGAAGGATTCCTAATGCTTGATTGAGTTGCGCATGGGCGTGCCCGATGGCGACTTTTTGCTGGGCCACGGCGACGTCGGCCTCATGGGTCAGCGCGCGCGAGCGCAGCAGGTCGGCCAGGCCGCGTTCGCCCTGGCGGAAGGCCTTCTCGAACAGCGCGGTGTGTTCGTGCAGGGCTTTGGCGCGGGCGATCGCGTCGTCCAGTGCGCCCCTGGCATTCGCCAGCCGTGCCCGTGCCACCTCGACCTCGGCGCCGCTGGTCGCCTGCGCCTCGGCCGCTTCGGCCGCCGCGGTCGCGATCACGGTCCGGGCCTGGGCTTCGACGCTGCGGTTGCGGGCGGCGCTGCCGAAGGGGATCTGCAGGGCGACGCCGACGCTGCGGACCGGCTCGCGGAAGGTTCGCTCTTCTTCGCGGCGCACCGACAGGGCGATGCTCGGCGGCGCCGTGCGGCTGGCTTCCGCCAGGCGCAGGGCGGCACGGGCGCGCTGTTCCGAGGCCTGCGCCGCGGCCAGGCGTGGATTGGCCGGCGCATCGCGCTCCTGCAGGGGCTCCGGTTCCAGCGCGGGCAGTTCCGGCAAGCCGGTCGCCACCTGGAAGCGGGCCAGGGCCTCGGTGGCGGCGGTACGCGCCTTGCCGACCTCGATGCGCGCGGCCAGCACTTCCTGCCCGGCCAGCAGCCCGTCGCTGCGGGCCAGGTCGCCCGCCTTGACGCGGCGCTGTACCTCGTCGGCCAGGCCTTCGAGGTGGTGCAGGTGATCCTGCTTCTCTTCCAGCATGACCTGGGCGGCGGCGGCTTCCCACATCCGGGTGCGGACCAGCCCGGCCACGGCCAGGCGGGTAGCGGCAAGGTGGGCGGTAGCCTCCATGCTGCTGCGTTCGGCGAGCGCTTCGCGGGCCGACTTCTGGCCCGGAAGCCAGAACGAGGACGAGACCGAGATCTCGGATTCGCGCCCTTCCCGTTCGGAACTGCCCTGGTCCCTGCGCTGGGACAGGCCGAGCGTGGGACTGGACGCGAGCCAGGAACCGGCACTGGCGCGGCCAGCAAGCGCTTCGTCCTGGCGCGCTTCGATCGTGCGTGCGGCAGGCGCGCGCTGCCAGGCGCTGTCGACGGCGTGTTTGAGTGTGACTGGCGGTACGGCCTGGGCCCAGCATGGCAGGGCGAAGGCGGCACCGGCAAGGTAAAAGGACAGGCGGCTGGTGCGCATGTTTTCTCCATCGGGTGATCATGAATCACCGGGAGAGGCGCACGCGCGCGACCATGTCGCGCATCAGCTATCGATCAGGCGTCGATCAGGCGTGCGGCATTCCCCCGGCAGCGTGGCCGAGGGCGAGGCGAGGCGGTTTTCGTGGTCCGTCGAGGAAGGGTTCGGGCGCCGCCTGGACGATGAAGGGCATCGGCTCGGGCACCTGCTGTTCCGGCGGGACCGTCAGCGAGGGGACGCTGCAACTGATGGGCTGCGCGCAGGAGTGCTCGTGGACGTGGGCGAAAGATTCATCGGATTCGTCGTAGTGGACCGAACCGTCTTCTTCGTGGTGATGGTGGTGGATGCCCTCTTCGTGCACGAGTTCATGCGCCAGCGATTCGCTGCCATACGCCTGCGGCAAGCCGCCCTGCATGGCAAAACCATACAGGGGCACACACAGCAGCAGGAGAATGTAGATGAAGCGGCGCACGAGAGCATCCCGAAGAAGCGCAAATTATAGCAGCGTGCCGGGTCGGGGATGCTATGTTAACGCTCGCTAATCCCTGCTGCAAATTCGGAGTCGATACGTGGATCTACCTGTGCAAGCCGGCGAGAAGCCGGCCTACAAGCTGTGGCAACTGGTGCTGTACATGCTCAAGCTGGGCGCGGTCGGCTTCGGCGGACCGGTGGCGCTGGTCGGCTACATGCAGCGCGACCTGGTCGAAGGCCGGCACTGGTTCACGGAGGCCGACTACAAGGAAGGACTGGCGCTGTCGCAGCTGGCGCCCGGTCCCCTCGCCGCCCAGCTCGCGATCTACCTCGGTTTCGTGCATTACCGCCTGCTCGGGGCCACCCTGGTGGGCCTCGCCTTCGTCCTGCCCTCCTTCCTGATCGTCGTGGCCCTGGGCTGGGCCTATGTGCGCTTCGGCGGACTGTCGTGGATGCAGGCGGTGTTCTACGGCGTCGGCGCGGCGGTGATCGGCATCATCGTCATGAGCGCGAAGAAGCTGACCGAGAAGAGCGTCGGCAAGGACAGGCTGCTGTGGGCGATCTACCTGCTGCTGGCCGCCGTGACGGTGGCGACCGAATCCGAGATCGCCTGGCTGTTCGTGGCCGCCGGCGTGCTGGTCTGGTTCTGGCGCGCGCCGCCGAAGTGGGCCTCGCGCGGCGGGGTGAACGGGGTGGCCGCGACCCAGTTGCCGCTGCTGGGCAGCCTGTTCGGCGCCGCCGATACGACGGTACTGGTGCAGATCGCCCTGTTCTTCGCGAAGGCGGGCGCCTTCGTGTTCGGCTCGGGCCTGGCGATCGTGCCCTTCCTGTATGGCGGCGTCGTGACGGAACACGGGTGGCTGACGGAGAAGCAGTTCGTCGACGCGGTGGCGGTGGCCATGATCACGCCTGGCCCGGTGGTGATCACGGTGGGCTTCATCGGCTACCTGGTCGCCGGCCTGCCCGGTGCGACGGTGGCCGCGGTGGCGACCTTCCTGCCCTGCTACCTGTTCACCGTGATCCCGGCGCCCTACTTCAAGAAATACGGAAAAGTCCCGGGCGTGGTCGCCTTCGTGGACGGCATCACGGCCGCCGCCATCGGCGCCATCGCAGGCTCGGTCATCGTGATTGCGAAGCGGACGGTGGTCGATATCCCCACCGCCCTCATCGCCATCGTGACGATTGCCCTGCTGTGGCGCTACAAGAAGCTGCAGGAGCCGGTCATCGTGCTGGCCGCCGCCGTCCTCGGGCTGCTCGTCTTTCCGCTGATGCGGGCTTCCTAGAACGCCGCGCGCACGCCGACCGTGAGGTTCCGTCCCGGCAGCGGCGCGATGTCCTTCAGGACCGAGGTCGAGATCCGGATGTCCTCGTCGAGCAGGTTCTTGCCGATGATGAACCAGGTCAGGTCCACGTTCTGGAAGCGCTGGGTGTACGACAGGTTGGCGTCGAGCTGGGTGTAGGCCGGGGTCGGCGTCGATTCGAAGGAGGCCAGGCGTTCCTGCTTCAGCGCGCGCAGCACCGAGACGCCGCCACGCAGCGGGCCCTGGCGGTAGTTCGCTTCCAGGCCGATCCGCTTGGCCGGCTGCAGCGGCAGGCTGCCCGCATCGTCCAGCGAGCCGCGCGACAGGTCACCGAAGGCGCGCAGCGCCAGGCCCTGGGTGTGCGGGTGCTGGTTGTAGCTGATCTCGGCCTCCATGCCGCGGATCGTCGCATTCGCCTGGCGGAAGATGCGCTCGCGCAGTTCGTCGCCCGGATTGCCTTCGTCGTCGAGCAGGGTGTCGTTGACCTCACCATAGATGAAGTCGCGCACGCGGTTCTGGAAGAAGTTGGCCTGCCAGCGCACCAGCCCCTCGACCTTGCGGAACGAGAGCTCGATGTTGCGCGAGGTCTCCTTCTTGAAGTTCGGATTGCCGATGTCGAAGGTCAGGGTCGATTCGTGCGGGCCGCCCGAGTACAGCTCGTCCGCGGCCGGCGCGCGCTGCGCCACCGAGGCGGTCAGGCCCACCGTGTAGTCCCTGGCCAGTGGCCAGACCGCACCGGCCGAGTAGGACAGCAGGTCGAAGCTGCGGCGGCGCGCGCCTTCCGGTTCGCGTTTCACCGATTCCACCCGCACGCCCGCGTTGACGCGCGTCTTGCCGAACTGGCGCTGCTCGACCAGGAAGGCGGCATGGGTGCTTGATACCGTCACCGGCACCGTTGCCGATTCGCCGCTGTCCGCGCTCAGGCCGGAAAAGCGGGTGTGCTCGGTCTGGACGCCGAAGCTGCCTTCCCAGCCTGCCAGCGGCTTGTGCGCCATCTCGAGGCGCGTTTCCGTCGAGCGGTTGGCGAACACGGTCTCCGGTCCGCCCTCGGCATTCAGTTCGACGTGGCCGTAGTCGGTATGGCCGGCCTTGAAGCGCAGCTTCTCGAAGCCCGGCAGCGGCGCATCGAGCTGGCCGTCGATGTCGTAGCGGGTCTGGTCGAGGTCGATCTTCGCGCCCTCGCCGCCCGGAATGCCATAGTGCTTCTTCAGCGAGCTGACCGAGGCGCCGAGGTGGCCGCGCGCGCCGATGTACGAGGCGCCCGCGCCCAGGGTGTGCTGGCGGAGCTCCGAGTTGGCGAGGGTGTCGCCATCGGGCGCGCCCGGGATGTGGTAAGCGCCGGCGTCGCGCCCGCTGCCGTCGACGTGCAGGGCGACCTTGCCGGCGGCGGCATCGCCCGAGAAGGAGACGGCGCGGCCGTGGTCGACGTTGCTGTAGCGGGTCTCGACCACGCCGGTGGGCTTGTCGTGCAGCTCGGTCGGGATGCGCTCGTTGACGACGTTGACCAGGCCGCCGATCGCGCCCGAGCCGTACAGCAGGGCCGCCGGGCCGCGCAGGATCTCGATCTGGCGCGCGGTGGCGGCTTCGCCGGTGACTGCGTGGTCGTTCGACAGGCCGGACAGGTCGGATACCGACATGCCGTTCTCCAGCACCTTGACGCGGTTGCCTTCCAGGCCGCGGATGATCGGGCGCGATGCGCCGGCGCCGAAGGCCGAGGCGGACACGCCGAGTTCATTCGACAGGGTGTCGCCCAGCGAGCTGCCGAGTTTCGTGCGCAGTTCGTCGCCGGCCAGCACCTTGGCCGGCGTGAGGATCTGGTCGCCTTCGGCGGCATTGAAGGGGGTAGCGGTCACGACGACGGTCGCGACGGGCTGGCTGGTGGTCTGGGCAAACGAGAACGGTGCGAGGGCGGCCAGGACCGCGCTCGCCAGGATAGTACGCTGGACGTGCATGATGAATTCCTTGAAACGAATACCGAAAGGACGCGCGTGCGCGGGCGATGCCGGCGCACAGCGGTCAGGAAAGTCAGGACATCAGGCGACGGGAGGAGCGCGGGAAGAGAAATACGGCGTGAACGGCGCATGCCAGGACTCGAATGCGGCCCACTGGGCCAGCACGCGGCCGGCCGGCAGGACCGCCGTGGTGCAGGCCGGGGTATGCAATGCCGGTGATACGGTGGCGGCGTCGTAGGCCAGGCAGGAGTGCGGCACGGCTTTCGTGTCGGTGGGCGACGAGGCGTGCTTGCCAGGGTCGCCCGCTACGGCCACGTGCTGCGATGCGTGCGCGATCCGGTGCGCCAGGCCCTGCCAATGCGCGCAGACCATCGCCAAGGTCAGCATCATGACGATGACCAAGCGGGCGGACCGGAGGCGTGGAAGGCTGGCGAACATCTGTATGGACGAGGTGCCGGAACGTGGGCTGGTGCAGAAGGCAAGCATTATAACGCTCTGACAAGCGAAATGGACAAGCGTCTAGTGCTGCGTGCCGGGGCGGTAGCGCAAGGCCTCGACTACCAGCGCGAAGGCCGGATCGGCAAGCCGGCGGCCGGGGTAATACAGGTGGTAGCCCGACAGTTTCGGCGTCCACCCTTCCAGTACGCTCAGCAGCCTGCCGGCGGCGATATGGCCCGCAACCTGATCCAGCGGCACGTAGGCCAGCCCGAATCCGGCCAGCGCGGCCTCGATGATCAGGTCGATCGTATTGAAGACCAGCGGGCCCTGGGTCCGCACCTTCAGCTCGCGCCCTTCCCTGCTGAACACCCACACATACAGCCCGCCCGAAGTCGGCAGGCGCAGGTTGATGCAGCGGTGCTCGACCAGCTCCTGCGGCGCCTGCGGCGGCTGCTGCTTCCCGAAATAGGCGGGCGCACCGACCACCGCCATCTGCATGTCCGGCGCGATCCGTACCGCGATCATGTCCTTGTCCACCTGCTCGCCCAGCCGCACGCCGGCGTCGTAGCGTTCGGCGACGATGTCGACCAGGCCGTAGTCGAGGATGATCTCGACCGAGATGTCGGGATAGTCCGGCAGGCATGCGCGCAGCGCCGGCCAGATCACCGTCTTCGCCGCATGCTCGACGGAGGAGATGCGGATCACGCCCGCGGGCTTGCCGCGCAGGTCGCCCAGCGCGGCGATGCTGGCGTCGATCTGTTCCAGCGCCGGGGCCAGGGTCTGCAGCAGGCGCTCGCCGGCGTCGGTCGGCGCCACGCTGCGCGTGGTGCGGGTGAGCAGGCGCAGGCCGAGGCTGCGCTCCAGGCGGTTCACGATCTGGCTCAGGGCCGACGGCGACATGCCGAGCCTGGCGGCGGCCCGGGTGAAGCTGCGCTCTTCGACCACCACGACGAAGGCGGTCAGGTCGGCCATTTGTTCACGCTGCATTATGAAGCTCCGCTACATAGTTCATGCAGATTTTACCGCCTAGTCACGGAATCGGCTGCGACTTAGCATGTCCTTGTGCTTCAACAACCAAGGAAACGAGATGAACAAACCCCACTCCCGCAAAGCTTCCCCGTCCGGCCGTCGCAGCGCCCTGCTCGGCGTCTCGGCCCTGGCCGCCGCCAGCCTGCTGCCGCTTCCGGCGCTCGCCGCCGAGGGTGGCGTCCAGCGCCAGGACGTCAGCTTCAAGAACCAGGCAATCGACATGGCGGGCAACATCTACCTGCCGCAAGGTTTCGACAAGGCGCGCAAGCACGCCGCCGTGGTCGTGGTGCACCCCGGCGGCGGCGTCAAGGAACAGGCCGCCGGGCTGTATGCGCAGAAGCTCGCCCAGCAGGGCTTCGTGGTGCTGGCCTTCGACGCCTCGCACCAGGGCGCGAGCGGCGGCCTGCCGCGCTTCCTCGAAGATCCGGCCAAGCGCGTGGAAGACGTGCGCAGCGCGGTCGACTACCTGACCACCCTCGCCTACGTGGATGCGAACCGCATCGGCGCGCTCGGCATCTGCGCGGGCGGCGGCTACGCCGTCAAGGCGGCGACGAGCGAGCGCCGCATCAAGGCCATCGCCACGGTCAGCATGGTCGACATCGGCGCCGCGACCCGCAAGGGTTGGTATGGCGACCAGCAGCCGGAGCAGCAGGCGGCACCCTTGGACGCGGTCGCCAGACAGCGCACGGCCGAGGCCAGCGGCGCCGCGCCGACCTACGTCCCCTATGTCCCGCCGGCGCCGGACGCCGCGACGCCGTCCGACCTGCGCGAGGCCGCGGAGTACTACCTGACGCCGCGCGGCCAGCATCCGAATGCGCCGAACAAGATGCTGTCCACGAGCCTCGACAAGGTACATGCGTTCAGTGCCTTCGACGGGGTCGCGTCCTTTCTGACGCAGCCGGCGCTGTTCATCGCGGGCAGCAAGGCCGGCTCGCAATGGCACAGCCAGGATGCCTACCGGCTGGCCAAGGGGGACAAGGACTTGTTCATCGTCGATGGTGCCACCCACATGACGCTGTATGACGGCAAGGAACACGTGGCCCAGGCGGTCGGCCGGATGGCGCCCTTCTTCAAGCGCGCGCTGTAAGCGCAGGGGGATCCCGGGCCGGGGTCCGCTACAAGGACAGGGTGCCGTCGATGCAGGTGACCGCATTGCCGCCGACCCGGATGACCTCATCCGAGATCGAGAGCCGCAGCACCCCGGCGCGGCCGACCATCTCGCCCTGCGTGGCCAGCAGCTCGCTTCCGAAAGTCCCGAGCTGCCGCGTATGGCGCAGGTAGGCCGCCACGGCGCCGGTGCCGCTGCCGCAGACCGGATCTTCGTTGACGCCATGGGCCGGCGCGAAGGCGCGCACTTCGATGCCAGCCGTACTACCCGGGTCGTGTTCACCGAAGATGACCACGCCCGTATGCCTGCCCTTGATGTCCTGCGCCTTCATGCGCTGCAGGTCCGGCTCGCAAGCCAGTACCGCCCGCGCGCTCGTCAACTGGGCGATCACCCAGCGTGCGCCGACGTCGACCAGGTAGGGAACGACATTCACTTCCAGGTCCGCGCCCAGGATCGATTCCAGTTGCGCGGCCTGGCCGGCGTCCAGCGCCGTCAGGGTCGGTGCGGGCAGTTCGAAGGAAATCCAGGGCGCCCCCTGCCCTTCCTGATCGACGCGCAACTTGACCAGTCCGGCAGCGCATTGCTGCACCAGAGCGCCCTCCTTCGCCGCCACGACGCCCGCTTCCAGCAAGGCATGCGCCGTGCCGATCGTCGGATGGCCGGCGAAGGGCAGCTCGGCGCCGGGCGTGAAGATGCGGACCTGATAGTCCGCGCTTTCGGCAGTCGGCGGCAGCACGAAGGTCGTTTCGGACAGATTGGTCCAGCTGGCGATCTGCTGCATCTGCCCCGCCGAGAGGCCGGCGGCGTCGAGCACGACGGCGACCGGATTGCCCTTGAACGGGACGGTGGTGAAGACGTCGACGGTCTTGAGTGGCAGGCGTGGCATGCTGGTCTCCGGTGAATGATGGTGGTTCAGACTTCAGGCATTCGATGCAGGCGCCGGCGCCGCCCCGGCACGGCCCAGCAGGATGACGCCTGCCAGTCCGGCGCAGATCAGCACGGCGGCGATCAGTTCGGCCTGGCTTGCCTTGAACAGGCCGAGATCGTAGGGCGGATTGACGCGAATCTGCTCGATCAGCAGCCGCTCGATGCCGCCGAGGACCAGATAGACCGAGAACAGCCAGCCGGTCTTGAACGGGTGCCTGCGCAGCTTCCACAACAGCCCGAAACAGGCGATGGCCATCAGCGATTCGTAGATCGGCGTGGGATAGACACCGGGCGCGGCGATGACTTCGCCATAAATATTGTTCTCGTAGGTCTGGGCCCAGAACCAGGTGGGCAGCCATCCGGGCTTGAGCGCCATGTCCGCCGCGATGCCCCAGTCGCCGTCGCCGGAGATCTGGCAGCCGATCCGGCCGATGGCATAGCCCAGCATCATGGCCGGCGCCACCGCGTCGAGCATCGGGCGCGCCGGCAGGTTCCAGCGGCGCACGTAGACGATGCCCGCGATCGTTCCCAGGATCAGGCCACCGAAGACACTCAACCCGGCACGGCTGAAGATCATCGACCAGGGCGAGGCCAGGAACTGGTCCATGTTCTCCAGGATGTGAAACAGGCGCGCGCCGACGATGCCCGCCACCATCACGACAGCCGTCAGGTTGGAAACGAGTTCGTGTGCAGGCCGGGTCTCCCACGTCGCCTTGCCATCCTTGCCCTTGACCAGGCGACGGCCTTGCAACAATCCATCGGTCCGTCCCATCCGGCGCAATTCGGCGCTCAGGCAGGCAGCCGCCGCGAGCATGGCGCATGCCACCAGCAGGCCGAAGGTGGCGAGCGGCAGCGGCAGATCGTAGCCGGTGAGTGCCTTGATCAGGTCGCTCAGGTAGGGATAAGACATTGTCGTGCCCGCCTCAATGATGTCGATCCAGCAATGATAGCAGCACGCTTCCCTAGTCGGATGCGCCGCACAAAAAACAAAAGCGGACCGAAGTCCGCTTTTTTGATGACGCAGCGTAGTGATTAACGCTTGTCGATCGCCGGCACGTCGCGCACCGGCGAGCCCACGAACAGCTGACGTGGACGGCCGATCTTCTGTTCCGGATCGGCGATCATTTCGTTCCACTGGGCGATCCAGCCGATGGTACGGGCCATCGCGAAGATACCGGTGAACAGCGAGACCGGGATGCCCAGGGCCGACTGCACGATGCCCGAGTAGAAGTCGACGTTCGGGTACAGCTTGCGCGAGACGAAGTATTCGTCGTTCAGCGCGATGCGTTCCAGTTCCATCGCCAGCTTGAACAGCGGGTCGTCCTGCAGGCCCAGTTCGTTCAGCACTTCGTGGCAGGTTTCGCGCATCAGCTTGGCGCGCGGGTCGAAGTTCTTGTACACGCGGTGACCGAAGCCCATCAGCTTCACGCCCGAGTTCTTGTCCTTGACCTTCTCGATGAAGGCCGGGATGTTCTCGACCGAGCCGATTTCCTTCAGCATGGTCAGTGCGGCTTCGTTGGCGCCGCCGTGTGCCGGGCCCCACAGGCAGGCAATACCGGCAGCGATACAGGCGAACGGGTTGGCGCCCGACGAACCTGCCAGGCGGACGGTCGAGGTCGATGCGTTCTGCTCGTGGTCGGCGTGCAGGATCAGGATGCGGTCCAGGGCGCGCACCAGCACGTCGTTGACCTTGTACTCTTCGCACGGGTTGGCGAACATCATGTGCATGAAGTTGGCGCTGTACGACAGGTCGTTGCGCGGGTACATGAACGGCTGGCCGATCGAGTACTTGTAGGCCATCGCGACCAGGGTCGGCAGCTTGGCGATCAGGCGGATCGCCGAGATTTCGCGCTGCTTGGCGTCGTTGATGTCGAGCGAGTCGTGGTAGAACGAAGCCAGGGCGCCGACGGTACCGACCAGCACCGACATCGGGTGCGCGTCACGACGGAAGCCACGGAAGAAGAACTGCATCTGCTCGTGGACCATGGTGTGCTTGGTCACGGTGTTGGTGAAGGTCGCCTTCTGCTCGGCGTTCGGCAGTTCGCCGTTCAGCAGCAGGTAGCAGGTTTCCAGGAAGTCGCAATTGACGGCCAGCTGCTCGATCGGGTAGCCGCGGTACAGCAGCTCGCCCTTGTCACCGTCGATGTAGGTGATGCTCGAGTTGCACGAGGCAGTCGACATGAAGCCGGGGTCGTAGGTGAACTTGCCGGTCTGGCCGTACAGCTTGCGGATGTCGATGACGTCCGGGCCGATGGTGCCCTTGTAGATCGGCATGTCGACCGACGGGCTGCCGTCGGAGAACGACAGGGTGGCTTTGGTATCAGAGATATTCATGGCACTTCCTTCTTGTGGGAGTGGATCTATAAACAAAAAACGAAACTTGGCTGTCTCACGCCTGTCGCAGGCGCGCCAGCAGGGCGCGCACGTGCGGCTGGTCGACCTCGCCTTCAGGCTCGGTCCGGCCCAGCAGCAGATCCATCAGCGGGTTGTCCGCCAGGTCGAGCAAGCGGGTCAGCGCATCGACTTCCTCGTCGCTCAATTCTTCTTCATGCGCATCCAGGAAGCGCGTGAGGATCAAATCGTTCTCGAGCAGACCGCGGCGGGCGCGCCAGCGCAGGCGGGCACGGTTGGCGGGGTCGGATTGATGCGTTTTCACTAGAGTCCGTTGTTGGGTCAACATCATACTCCGTAGGCCGGGAATAGGCAGTACGGTACTTTTACTGTATTTGCGGCATCTTTACCGTCGAATGTCGCATGTTGGCGTCGTGTTGCGCCGTGATGCAAACGTGATTTGAACGCGTGGGCGGGAGACCCGCCCACCCTACGAGAATCGTTATCCCGTAGGGTGGGCAAGTTCCTTGCCCACGCGTTCAACGCACGTGGGCAGGTCGAAACGCGGAGCTTAAATCGCGCGACGAACCAGCAGTTCCTTGATCTTGCCGATCGCCTTGTTCGGATTCAGGCCCTTCGGGCACACGTCCGTGCAATTCATGATCGAGTGGCAGCGGAACAGGCGGTACGGGTCTTCCAGGTTGTCCAGGCGCTCGTTGGTGGCTTCGTCGCGCGAGTCGGCGATGAAGCGGTAGGCCTGCAGCAGGCCGGCCGGGCCGACGAACTTGTCCGGGTTCCACCAGAACGACGGGCACGAGGTCGAGCAGCAGGCGCACAGGATGCACTCGTAGAGGCCGTCGAGCTCTTCGCGCTCTTCCGGCGACTGCAGGCGTTCCTTCTCCGGCTTGATCGAGTCGTTGATCAGGTAAGGCTTGATCGAGTGGTACTGCTTGAAGAAGTTGGTCATGTCCACGATCAGGTCGCGGACCACCGGCAGACCCGGCAGAGGACGCAGCACGATCGGCTGGGTCAGCTCATTCAGGTTGGTGGTGCAGGCCAGGCCGTTCTTGCCGTTGATGTTCATTGCGTCCGAACCGCACACGCCTTCACGGCAGGAGCGGCGCAGGGCCAGCGAATCATCGACGTCGGACTTGATGCGCTGCAGTGCGTCGAGCAGCATCTTGTCGGTGTCTTGCAGCTCGACGGTGACGTCTTGCATGTAAGGCTTCGCATCCTTGTCAGGATCGTAGCGGTAGATCTTCAGTTGGACGGTGCGTGCCATGTTTTTACCTGTTCTATACGGGCCGCGCTTCGTACGCGGCCCACAACATAATTAGAAAGTACGGGCCTTCGGCTTGAAGGTGTCGACGGTCAGCGGCTTGGTGACCACAGCCTTGTACTCGAGGCGGTTGCTGTCCGAGAACCACAGGGTGTGCTTCATCCAGTTCTCGTCGTCGCGGTTCGGGAAGTCGCTGTGGGCGTGGGCGCCGCGCGATTCCGGACGTGCGGCGGCCGACACGATGGTCGCTTTCGCGGTCTCGATCAGGTTGTCGAGTTCCAGCGCTTCCACGCGGGCGGTGTTGAACACCTTCGACTTGTCCTTGAACGAGACGTGCTTGCGGCGCTCGTCGAGCTTCATGATTTCCTTGACGCCGGTATCCAGCAGTTCCTGGGTACGGAACACGCCGCAGTACTTCTGCATCGTGGCGCGGATGTCGTTGGCGACGCCCTGCACCTTCTCGCCGCCGGTCGAGGTCTCGAGGCGGTTCAGGCGGTCCAGCGCGAAATCGGCGGCGTCCTTCGGCATCGGCTTGTTGACCTTCTGCTTCAGGTTCGATGCGACGACGTGGTTGCCGGCCGCGCGGCCGAACACCACCAGGTCGAGCAGCGAGTTGGTGCCGAGACGGTTGGCGCCGTGGACCGAGACGCAGGCGCATTCGCCGATTGCGTACAGGCCGTTGACGATCTTCTGGCCACCGGTGCCGTCAGGAGCCACCACTTGACCATGGATGTTGGTCGGGATGCCGCCCATCTGGTAGTGGATGGTCGGGACGACCGGGATCGGTTCCTTGGTCGCGTCGACGTTGGCGAACTTGTGGCCGATTTCCAGGATCGACGGCAGGCGCTTCTTGATGGTGTCGGCGCCGATGTGACGCAGGTCCAGCAGCACGTGGTCCTTGTTCGGACCGCAGCCGCGGCCTTCCTTGATTTCCTGGTCCATCGAACGCGAGACGAAATCGCGCGGCGCCAGATCCTTCAGGGTCGGCGCATAGCGCTCCATGAAGCGTTCGCCATTCGAGTTGATCAGGATACCGCCCTCGCCGCGCACACCCTCGGTGATGAGGACGCCCGCGCCGGACACGCCGGTCGGGTGGAACTGCCAGAACTCCATGTCCTGCAGCGGCAGGCCGGCGCGTGCCGCCATGCCCATGCCGTCACCGGTGTTGATGAAGGCGTTGGTCGATGCGGCGAAGATGCGGCCTGCGCCGCCGGTGGCGAAGATGGTGGTCTTCGCTTCCAGGATCATCACGTCGCCGGTTTCCATTTCGAGGGCCATCACGCCGACCACGTCGCCGTCGGCGTCGCGGATCAGGTCGAGGGCCATCCACTCGACGAAGAAGTGGGTGCGGGCACGGACATTACGCTGGTACAGGGTGTGCAGCAGCGCGTGGCCGGTACGGTCGGCCGCGGCGCAGGCGCGCTGGACCGGCTTTTCGCCGAAGTTCGCGGTGTGGCCGCCGAACGGGCGCTGGTAGATGGTGCCGTCCGGGTTACGGTCGAACGGCATGCCGAAGTGTTCCAGCTCGTACACGACCTTCGGTGCTTCGCGGCACATGAATTCGATCGCATCCTGGTCGCCCAGGTAATCGCCACCCTTGACGGTGTCGAACATGTGCCAGTACCAGTCGTCTTCGCTCATGTTGCCCAGCGAAGCACCGATGCCGCCCTGGGCAGCCACGGTGTGCGAACGGGTCGGGAACACTTTCGACAGCACCGCCACGTTCAGGCCGGCTTCAGCCAGCTGCAGCGATGCACGCATGCCGGAACCGCCGGCGCCAACGATGACCGCGTCAAAGCGGCGGGTAGGGATTGCAGTTTTGATAGCTGCCACGATTACACACTCCAGAGAATTTGCACGGTCCAGGCAGCGCAGGCGAGCAGCCAGAAGATCGTTGCCAGCATCAGGAACAGGCGCAGGCCTGCCGACTTCACATAGTCCATCCAGATGTCACGGATGCCGACCCAGGCGTGATAGAACAGGCCCAGGAAGGTCACCAGCGCGAACAGCTTGAACCACTGGCGCGAGAACAGCCCGGCCCAGCCTTCGTAGGTGAAATTCTGGCCGGTCAGGAAGGAGACCAGCAGCACGACGGTGAACACGGCCATGACGATGGCGGTGATGCGCTGCGCCAGCCAGTCCTTGACGCCGTAGTGGGCGCCGACGACGAGGCGGCGCGGTCCGATGTTATTCTTGTTTGCCATGATTAAAACACTCCGAACAGTTTCAGGCCGACCAGCGCGGTCAGCACCAGGCTGATGACCAGCACCCAGCGTGCGGTCTTCTGCGCAGCATCCTTGTCCAGGGCAAAGTGATTGTCCATGAACAGGTGGCGCACGCCGGCGACGAAGTGGTGCAGGTAAGCCCACGACAGACCCAGCAGGATGATCTTGGCAAACGGATTGCCAACGACACCGCGGAAATGCTCGAACGAGATCTCCGACAGCAGGCTTTCCTGCAGCAGGTAGAGCAGGAACGGCAGGAACAGGAACAGACCGGCGCCGCTCACGCGGTGCAGGATCGACACGATGGCCGATGGCGGCATGCGATATTTACCCGTAATATCACCAATGCCAACGTTGCGGAACTCCGGCCGCCCTTTTTTTGCAGCTTCTCTCACGGCTTCGGACATGAAACACCTCCCTCTATGACGACAGTTTTTTAATGAACCCTTCATTTTCGCCGATTTTGTGGCGGGGCACCAAGCATCTGCATGCAGATATCCGGGGCATCCCTGCGGCGAACCGGGCAGTGTTCGTCGCTTACGCAAAACCAACTTATTTTAATCGCTTCAAGCGATCCCTGCTGTAGGGCGGCCGGCGCCGCCGGCCATCCCACCTTGTTCGTTCAGGCACCCATTACGACAATTCATTCTGGTAATGGTGCCGCGCCGTCGAGTAGATCCCGCGGCGCAGCTCGACCGGCTTGTCCCCGTAACTGAAGGACACCCGGTCCGCGCACAGCAGCGGCGTGCCCTCCGCCACCTTCAGGTGCTCGGCAGCCACCGCATCGGCCGCCACCGCGCGAATCTTCTCGGTCGCCCGGATCATGCGGGTGCCGAATTCCGACTCGAACAGCCCGTACATCGGCCCCTTGTATTCCACCAGGCGCTCCGCCGTCAGGCCCTTGAACAGCTGCCCCGGCAGCCACAGCTCTTCCAGGATGGTCGGCACGCCGTCGAAAGACTGCACGCGCTTGATGTAGACCACGGCATCGCCCGACTTCAGCTCGAGCAGGCGCGCCACTTCCGAGGTGGCGCGGATGCGCAGCACGGCAATGAAACGGTTGTCCGGGTGGTGGGGAATGCCCTCGTCGGGCATCAATCGCAGGAAGCGGAAGTGGGCGCGCTCTTCGGCATGGGTGGCAACGAAGGTGCCCTTCCCTTGCCGGCGCACCACCAGGTGCTCGGCCGCCAGCTCGTCGATGGCCTTGCGCACCGTGCCCTGGCTGACCTTGAAACGTCCTGCCAGCTCGACTTCGCTTGGCATCAGCTCGCCCGGCTTCCACTCGCCCGACTGCAGGCTTTGCGTGATCAGGGCCTTGATCTGCTGGTACAGCGGACGGAACGACGGCGATGCGTCGCTGCCTGGTGCATCGCTGCTGGTGGGCGAAAGGGGGTTCATAGACCGCGATTTCACCACAAAACCCCTACCTAAGTCCAGTATATGACCGCCAAGACATGTGTCTTATATAAGACATATGATATGAATTGACAGATAGAACAGTCGAGGCATAAACTCGCGGTCGGCTTGGACCTCCGTGCCTATCTCTCATACGCGCGCGATATCCAATTGACACGTGCTGCTTTTGGTATCATTGCAGTTTTCCCCAATAAGCAGCTTCGGCTCGACAGTTTTTTTCCCCACTTTGGAGATTCATCATGGCTAAAACCCCAATGCGCGTCGCCGTCACCGGCGCGGCCGGCCAGATCGGCTATTCCCTGCTGTTCCGCATCGCCAACGGCGACATGCTGGGCAAGGACCAGCCGGTCATCCTGCAGCTGCTCGAGATCGACAACGAGAAGGCACAGAAAGCGCTCAAGGGCGTCATGATGGAAATCGACGACTGCGCATTCCCGTTGCTGGCCGGCATGACCGCCCACAGCGATCCGATGACCGCCTTCAAGGATGCCGACGTGGCCCTGCTGGTCGGCGCCCGTCCGCGCGGCCCGGGCATGGAGCGCAAGGACCTGCTGGAAGCCAACGCCCAGATCTTCACCGTGCAGGGCAAGGCGCTGGATGCCGTCGCTTCGCGTAACGTCAAGGTCCTGGTGGTCGGCAACCCGGCCAACACCAACGCCTACATCGCCATGAAGTCGGCCCCGAACCTGCCGGCCAAGAACTTCACCGCCATGCTGCGCCTGGACCACAACCGCGCCCTGTCGCAAGTCGCCGCCAAGCTGAACAAGCCGGTCGGTGCGATCGAGAAGATGGCCGTGTGGGGCAACCACTCGCCGACCATGTACGCCGACTACCGCTTCGCCACCATCGACGGCCAGTCGGTCAAGGACGCGATCAACGACGACGTCTGGAACCGCGACACCTTCCTGCCGACCGTCGGCAAGCGCGGCGCCGCCATCATCGAGGCACGCGGTGCCTCGTCGGCAGCGTCGGCCGCCAACGCAGCGATCGACCACGTGCGTGACTGGGTGCTGGGCACCAACGGCAAGTGGACCACCATGGGCATCCCGTCGGACGGTTCGTACGGCATCCCGGAAGGTACCATGTTCGGCTTCCCGGTGACCACCGAGAACGGCGAGTACACCATCGTCCAGGGCCTGGAAATCGACGAGTTCTCGCGCGAGCGCATCAACCTGACGCTGAAAGAGCTCGAAGAAGAGAAAGCCGGCGTCGCTCATCTGCTGGCCTAAGCTTCACACCCGGCGCGGTCCGCATTGGCGGCCGCGCTAACCGCGCCATGCCGTGTTTGTTGCGGCATGGCCGAATCGTTTCAAGACATACCATGCATCCTTCCGAGGTTTTATTCCAGGGCAAACGCCAGCCGCTCCTCCTCCCCGCCTGCGATCACTACGCCGGCTCGGAGAAGCTGATGCGCAAATCGATGGCCCTGCAACAAGAGCTTGGGCCCGTATTCGACATCACCTTCGACTGCGAGGACGGCGCCGTTGCAGGCGCTGAAGCCGCGCATGCCACCCTGGTGGCGAGCCTGGTCAACAGTGACGACAACCGCTTCAACCGCATCGGCGTGCGCGTGCACGACACCGGCAGCGAGTACTTCGCCAACGACGTCGCCACCATCGTCGGCAGCGCCGCCGAGCGCCTGGCCTATGTCGTGCTGCCGAAAGTCGAGAGCGCCGCTGAAACCATCCGCGCCATCGACCTGATCAACGAACACGCCGTCAGGGCCGGTCGTAACGATCTGCCGGTGCACGTGCTGATCGAGACCCACTGCGCCCTGCGCGAAGCCTACGACATCGCCGCCCTGCCCCAGGTCGAGTGCCTGTCCTTCGGCATCATGGACTTCGTCTCCGCCCACTACGGCGCGGTGCCGGCCAGCGCGATGCGCACCCCGGGCCAGTTCACGCACCCGCTGGTAGTGCGCGCCAAGCTCGAGATGGTCGCGGCCTGCCACGCACACGGCAAGGTGCCCTCGCACAACGTCACCACCGACATCAAGGACAGCGCCGTGGTGGCCAACGACGCCCAGCGCGCCGGCGGCGAATTCGGCTTCACCCGCATGTGGAGCATCCACCCGGACCAGATCAAGCCGATCCTGAAAGCCTTCACGCCGCGCCTGTCCGAAGTGAACGAAGCCACCAACATCCTGACCGAGGCCATGAACGCCGGCTGGGGACCGATCGCCCAACACGGCCGCTTGCACGACCGCGCAAGCTACCGATATTATTGGACCGTTCTGCAGCGCGCGAAGCTGGCCGGCCTTGCGCTGCCGGAAGCCGCTGCGGCGATCGTCAACCAAGCGGATTCCAACCCATGACCCTCCTCCCCCGATTCCTTACCGCCTGCGCCTTTGCGCTGGCGGCCGCCGGCATCTGCGCGCCGCTCCAGGCAGCACCCGAAAAACACCCGAAGGCCGAAGCAGTCCTGAAGGCCAAGGCCAAGCCGAAGGCGAAGTCGAAAAAGGCTGCAGCCGCCACTGCCACTGCCGCTGCCGCTGCCGCAGTCGCCGCTCCGGCCTACGGCGCCGATGTCGTCGATGAGCCGGATATCACCGACACGGTCGTCACCGAGTACGCTTGTGAACTTGGCAACAAGATCACGATCTACACGAACGAAAACGACGGCGCCCACATCGCCCTGCGCTGGAAGAAGCGCCTGCACCGCCTGAGCCGCGTGGGCACCACCACCGGCGCGTTGCGCTTCGAGAACCCGCACTGGGGGCTGATCTGGATCGGCATCCCGGCCAAGGGCATCCTGCTGGATTCGAAGCTGAACCGCCAGCTGGCCAATGAATGCAAGAACGCCCAGCAGGCGGCGCCGATCGTTGCGGCACTGCCCGAGGAAAAGAAAAGCTGATCCGCGGCACACGCCCTGGATCGGCTCATTGTTTTGGTATTGAAATAACAATATCCCACTGAAGGAGAGATAATGTCTCACAACACCCTGAACACTCTGAAGGAATTCCCTGTTGCCGGCGGCACTGGCCAGTACTACTCGCTGCCAGCCCTGGGTGAAGCCCTCGGTGTGAACCTGTCGCGCCTGCCGGTGTCGATCCGTATCGTCCTCGAGTCCGTCCTGCGCAACTGCGACGGCAAGAAGGTCACCGAAGAGCACATCAAGCAGCTCGCCAACTGGGGCGCCACCGCCGACCGCACCGACGAGATTCCGTTCGTCGTGGCCCGCGTCGTGCTGCAGGACTTCACCGGCGTGCCGCTGCTGGCCGACCTGGCCGCGATGCGCAACGTCGCCGCCAAGACCGGCGCCGATCCGAAGAAGATCGAGCCGCTGGTGCCGGTCGACCTGGTGGTCGACCACTCGGTCACCATCGACCACTTCCGCGAGCCGGGCGCGCTGGACCTGAACATGAAGCTGGAATTCCAGCGTAACAACGAGCGCTACCAGTTCATGAAGTGGGGCATGCAGGCCTTCGACACCTTCGGCGTCGTGCCGCCGGGCTTCGGCATCGTCCACCAGGTCAACCTGGAATACCTGGCGCGCGGCGTCATGAAGCAAGGTGACGTGTACTACCCGGACACCCTGGTGGGCACCGACTCGCACACCACCATGATCAACGGCGTCGGCGTGGTGGGCTGGGGCGTGGGCGGCATCGAGGCGGAAGCCGGCATGCTGGGCCAGCCGGTCTACTTCCTGACCCCGGACGTCATCGGCGTCAACCTGACCGGCAAGCTGCGCGAAGGCTGCACCGCGACCGACCTAGTGCTGACCATCACCGAAATGCTGCGCCGTGAAAAAGTCGTGGGCAAGTTCGTCGAGTTCTTCGGCGAAGGCACCCGCTCGCTGTCGACCACCGACCGCGCCACCATCGCCAACATGGCCCCGGAATACGGCGCGACCATGGGCTTCTTCCCGGTGGACGAAGCGACCGTCGACTACTTCCGCGGCACCGGCCGTACCGAAGAAGAACTGGCAGCCTTCGAGAACTACTACAAGGCCCAGGGCATGTTCGGCGTGCCGCAGGCCGGCGAGATCGACTACACCCGCGTGCTGCACCTCGACCTGTCGACCGTGACCCCGTCGCTGGCAGGCCCGAAGCGCCCGCAGGACCGTATCGAACTGGGCTCGGTGAAGAACACCTTCACCGACCTGTTCAGCAAGCCGACCACCCAGAACGGCTTCAACAAGTCGCCGGACGAACTGCACAAGGTCTACGAGACCACCAACGGCGTGCGCGTGAAGAACGGCGACGTCCTGATCGCCGCGATCACCTCGTGCACCAACACCTCGAACCCGAGCGTGCTGCTGGCCGCCGGCCTGCTGGCCAAGAAGGCGGTCGAGCGCGGCCTGACCGTCGCTCCGCACATCAAGTCCTCGCTGGCCCCTGGCTCGCGCGTGGTCACCGAATACCTGACCGCCGCCGGCCTGCTGCCTTACCTGGACAAGCTGGGCTTCGGCGTGACCGCCTACGGCTGCACCACCTGCATCGGCAACGCCGGCGACCTGACCCCGGAGCTGAACGCCGCGATCACCGAGAACGACATCGTCGCGTCGGCCGTCCTGTCGGGCAACCGTAACTTCGAAGCGCGTATCCACCCGAACATCCGTTCGAACTTCCTGGCATCGCCGCCGCTGGTCGTCGCCTATGCAATCGCCGGCAACATGACCAAGGACCTGATGAGCGAGCCGCTGGGCAAGGACCAGAACGGCGTCGACGTCTACCTGGGCGATGTCTGGCCGACTTCGCAGGAAGTGGGCGAACTGATGCGCTTCGCGATGAACTCGGAGGTCTTCCGCAAGAACTACGCCGACGTCAAGGGCAACCCGGGCGAACTGTGGGAGCGCGTGTCCTCGACCGAAGGTCAAGTGTACAACTGGCCTGAGTCGACCTACATCGCCGAGCCGCCGTTCTTCGCCGACTTCGAGATGACCCCGAAAGCCGCTGCAACCGGCATCCAGGGCGCGCGCGCACTGGGCGTGTTCGGCGATTCGATCACCACCGACCACATCTCGCCGGCGGGTTCGATCAAGGAAGACGGCCCGGCAGGCAAGTGGCTGAAGGACCATGGCGTCCTGAAGGCCGACTTCAACTCCTACGGCTCGCGCCGCGGCAACCACGAGATCATGATGCGCGGCACCTTCGCCAACGTGCGCATCAAGAACAAGATGATCCCGGCCAAGGCGGACGGTTCGGCAGTCGAAGGCGGCATCACCATCCACCAGCCGTCGGGCGAACAGCTGTCGATCTACGACGCGGCAATGAAGTACGTGGCGGAAGGCACCCCGACCATGATCTTCGGCGGTGAAGAGTACGGCACCGGCTCCTCGCGCGACTGGGCCGCCAAGGGCACCCAGCTGCTGGGCGTGAAGGCCGTGGTCGTGCGTTCGTACGAGCGTATCCACCGCTCGAACCTGGTGGGCATGGGCGTGCTGCCGCTGCAGTTCATCGGCAACGACAGCGTTGAAAGCCTGGGCATCACCGGCAAGGAAACCTTCGACCTGAAGGGCCTGGAAGGCGAGATCAAGCCGCAACAACTGGCTACCCTGGTGATCCACCGCGAAGGCGGCGAATCGCAGGAAGTCCAAGTGCTGCTGCGTATCGACACCCCGATCGAAGTCGACTACTACAAGCATGGCGGCATCCTGCCGTTCGTGCTGCGCCAGCTGCTGGCTGCGTAATCCAGACACCTCCTCGGCTCGCCCGAGGGGCAACAAAAAGGGCTGGAACCTGCAAGGGTTCCAGCCCTTTTTTCATCCTGACTACTCAGGCACCAGGCTTGTCGGCGCCGTAAGAGCGCACCCGCAGGCCACGCTCCCCTGCGGAGCCTGCCGCGGTTCCGGCCGACGGCGGGTTCCAGCCTTGTGACTTCCACTGGGAAGCGCGCTCGTCGACATCGATGCTGTTGAGGCTGACGTCTTCGAGTGCCCGGATCGCTTCGCCGGAATCGTCGCTATCGATATCGGCGGTGAGCAGGAAGCCGCCGCGACGCACGCCTTCTTCGTAGACATGGCGATCTTCATCGGGCAGGAAGGCGTTCTTGATCGACGCCCACATGCCGGGTTCCTCGCGCGACGAATAGCCGGTTTCGCCGATGGAGGACTTGTCGTGGATCTTGATGTTATCGGCATCGACATTGGCGTGAATCAGTCGCTGGCGGCCGGCCTCGGCGTCGGCACGCGTGTCGAACAATGCAGTAAGAGTACGTGACATGGGATTCCTTTTCAAAGAAGGCGACTAGCGCTGGAGGACGACCAGCTCGGCGCGACGGTTCTCGAACTGGCCGCTCGCGGTCGCATTGGTATCGACGGGGTCGGTCTCGCCGCCCGAAGCCGTTTCAAGACGCTCGGCGGCAATGCCTTGCGCCACGAGCGCCGCCTTCACGCTCTCGGCGCGGTCCTTGCCGAGCGTGGCGTTGGCAGGAGCGGTGCCACGCGCATCGGCATAACCGACGATGCGGATGCGCGAGTTCGGATACTGCTTCATGACGCCCGCCAGCGTGTTCAGCTCCTCACGATCCGCCGCACGGATCTCGCTCTTGGCAGTATCGAAATTCAGCTTTTCAAACACGAAGGTGCGGGGCAGTGCTTCGGTTCCGGCAAGATAGCCGCCCACAGACGACAATCCGGGCAGGACCGCGGCGGTCTCGGCGGCCGGCGCAGGGACCGGAGCCGGCACGACCGGTGCAGTGTCCGGTACCGGTGCAACTGGCGCGGTAGCCACTACCGGTATCTCGTCCCTGTCCCTGCAGCTCCTGAGCCCGAGCATGAGGGCGAGCAGCGCAAGCGCGAGGAGCAGCCAGGGCAGCCACTTTTTCTTCGAGGCTGGGCCGATGTGAACGTTCCTTGGTGGTGCGCCGTCGTTCTGATGGTCCGGATTTGCCATGAACATTCTCCTTTTTTTGATTGGAAGTTTCGAGGACCCTTTTTACCCCACATGTGAAAACGCCGCCGTTCCGTTCTAAATGGAAAGGCCGGAACCTGTGAGGGTTCCGGCCTTTTGTTTTACGGTGATCGCGCTAGCGTCCTATTCCGATACCAATACCGATGCCGGAGCCGCGCCCTCCACTGCCCCAGCCGCCGAAGATGGAGGTCGATACGCCGCTGCGGCCGTCCTTCGCGGCCGACTGGAGAACGCAGTCCCGCCAGGGATCCGAGTTCATCGCATAGCCCAGCTGGGAGCACGCCGGTCCGTACTCGGCCATCATGCGCTCCATCTCGGCTTGTTGTTTCATTGCCCGCTCCTGCGGGGTCGCACATCCCAGCAAGCAAAGAGCGCTTGCTGCCGTCAACATTAGTACGCGCATAGCTGTTCTCCTTAAGCAATAGATCGAATTAGCTGCCTATGGAGCGATCATACGCCTTCATGAGTACGCAATCTGACTTGGGCGAACGCCAAGCAGCTAACTGCGTAGCAACTCAAGAATCGTATCGATTCTGTACGGTTTGGTGGCGAATAAGTAAGGGGGTTCCTGAGCTGTAAGCAAGTCAGGTAACACGTACCCTGACATCAACACAATCTTAAGCGCTGGATACTTCTCTCGAATGCTGGATGCTAGTTGCAGTCCGCTCATGCCAGGCATCATGACGTCAGTCAACACAGCGTCGATTTCTTTGTCGTCCTGAAGAACTTGTAGCGCTTCAGTTGCGGAATGAACGACAAGGACCTGCAGGCCATGCGATCTCAACAGGGCAGCCGCGAAATCTGCTCCATCAACTTCATCGTCTACGAGAACAAGCTTCCGCACGGCGATGCCATCAGAGTCGGTTGAGCCAGTCTGCATGATGCGCCTCACGGTTATACGATCTGAACATGACGGATTTTCCAAAATCCAGGACGGCAGCTTGAAGCTAATCGACGGCTCTTCTACGCCTTTCCTCGACCGAACGCAGTGGCGGCGGCTGCAGCGCCGGAGGATCGAATCTACCCTCGACAATCGCTTCCACATCACTCGCCTTGAAAGGCCGGTACAGGATTGCACTGACACCGTCGAGATTGCCGTCGATAATTCCACTTTGGGGATCAGCCAGGAGGATGACTGCTGCGTCGGGCGAGCAGCGCGCCAGTTCGCCCGTCAGGGAACGCCTGTCACCGGGAATGCTGCTTGTCCAGGTGACGATCACGTCGAACTGGATCATATGCGCAGCGTGCAAGGCTTTCTTCGGACTGAATACAGGCGTGATGAGATAGCCTAACGATGCCAGGACGGTCGAAGTAGCGTTGCAGGTCTCCGAGCTACGTTCCAGAACCAATGCGTACTTCATGCCACTCTCCCAGGCACACCGTTTTTAGAAGATATCGATTACGCTACAGAATATGGAGCATATTAAATGCAATTTTTGAAATTTCCTAGACACTTGGAAGCTATTTCTGATTGACTATCAGTATACTGAAGAAATTATCAAGAAAACAAGCGCTCTGTACGGCCGCGCACCGAGCAAATGCGCGCCGAGGCGGATGATGGCTTATCGGGAAAGCAGACAGCAAGACGGGTCTGCCCCCTCATCCAGCGGAGGCCAACATGCTCTATACCATTGCAATCGTACTGCTCGTCCTGTGGCTGCTCGGCATGGTCACTTCGGTGGGCGGCGGACTGATCCACATTCTTCTCGTCATCGCCGCCGTCGTCATCCTGATTCGCCTGTTCACCGGCAGAAAAGTGCTCTGACAGAGCGCATCGTGAAAGACAAGCCGGATCCTTCGGGGTCCGGCTTTTTCACATCTCCGCCCACATCCGGAGCAGGTTGTGATAATGCCCCGTGATCCCCACGGTCGCCTCGCTCTCCCCGTGCGCCGCCCGGATCTTCTGGATATTCGTATCCAGCTCGAACAGCATGCTGCGCTTCCCGTCGTCGCGCACCATGCTCTGGGTCCACAGGAAGGACGCTACCCGCTCCCCGCGCGTCACCGGCAGCACCTGGTGCACGCTCCCGGACGGATACACGATCGCATCCCCTGCCGGCAGCTTCACCTCATGGGTGCCGTAGGCATCCACCACCACCAGCTCGCCGCCGTCGTAATCCTCCGGGTCGCTCAAGAAAACAGTGGTCGACACATCCGCCCGCACCGGCGGCAGCCCGCCGCGCTGGGCCCGCACCGCCCCGTCCACGTGCAGGCCATAGTGCTCTCCCCCGCCGTAGGCATTGAAGTAAGGCGCCAGGATGCGCAAGGGCAGTACGCTCGAGAAGAACAGCGGATTGTTCATCAGCGCCGCACTCACCACCTGCCCCAGCTCCACCGCCAAGGGCGAGCCTTCCTTGAGCTGGCGGTTGCGCTTGACCTGGGCGCCCTGCGAACCGACGCTCTCGCGTCCATCCACCCATTCCGGCGCAGCCTCCATGCGGGCGCGGATGGTGGCGACCTGCTCGCGCGTCAGCACGCCCGGGATGTGCAGCATCATGATGTCGATCCTCTTGAAAGAAAAAAGCCCTCCGGATCATATCAGGAGGGCGAATCCGGTCGCCCGGAGGGGGTGGTACGCGACGATCAGAACTTGAGGTTGGCAGTCAAGCTGGCCGAACGGCCTGCGCCCACGCCCGCATAGTGCGGCGACGAGACGCGGTCGAAGTACAGCTTGTCCGTCAGGTTCTGGATGTTCAGCTGGAAGGACACGCTCGGGTTCAGCGTGTAGCTCGCCATCGCGTCGAAGCGGGTGTACGAAGGCGAGTACTTGGTGTTGTTCACGTTGGCGAACTGGCGATCCACGAAGTTGGCGCCGCCGCCGATCGTGAAGGCCTTGTTGACGGCGTAGGTCGTCCACAGCGAGGCGCTGTGCTTCGGCGTGGTCGGGAAGGCATTGCCGTTGAACGGCGACGGGGTCCAGCGCGGCGCCGACGGGGTGCCGGTGTTCACGAAGCCGTTGTCGGCGATGACGCCATCCAGGTAGGTGTAGCCGCCGAACACGGTCCAGGCATTGGTGATGCGGCCGGACAGGCCCAGTTCGACGCCCTTCATTTCCTTGCGGCCGACGTTCTGGGTCGTGCCGTCCGGAGCGGTGACGCGGGCGTTGTCCATGTCGCTCTTGAAGACCGCGGCGCTGACCGACAGGCGGCCGCCCGGCAGCACTTCCCACTTGGTGCCCAGCTCGAGGCTGCGGCTGGTCTGCGGCTGCAGGTTCTGGACCGCCACGCTCAGCGCGTCCAGGCCGTCGCCGCCGTCGTTGCCCGGCGGGGTCGCCGAAGTCGCCCACGATACGTAGATGCTGCCGTTCGCCTTCGGCTTGTACACCAGGCCGGCCTGGTAGGTGTCGAAGTTCGATTCGACGCGGGCACGGACGGCCGCGGTGCTGCCGACCGCCGGGGTGAGCAGCGTGCTCGAGAAGTCGTCCCAGCGCGCGCCGATGTTCAGCAGCCACTGCGGGCTGAATTCGATGGTGTCGAAGCCGTACACGGCGCGGGTGCGGGTCTCGACCGTGGTCAGGGTCGGCGACTGGGCCCGGGTGTACACCCACGGATCGTAGGGGTTCGGGTTGACCAGGGTAGTGCAGTTGTACAGGGTGGCGGCGCCGGCGGTCGGGCAGGTAAAGGTACCGGTCAGCGGGTTGTTGGTGCCCGGGGTGAACACGAAGCTGCCGCGCTCGGTGTCCTCGCGCGAGAACTCGACGCCCACGTTGAAGCTGTGCTTGATGCCGGCGGTGCTCAGGCTGCCGGTCAGGCTGGTCGCATTGGCCAGGGTCCTGGTGTCGACCACGCGGGTATTGGCGCGGCGCCAGACGGTGCCGTAGCGGACGGTGTTGCCCTTCGAATCGTCCGGCTGGGTGTAGATGTAATCCTGGCCGGTCTTGCCCCAGCGGCTTACGTTGCGGATCGCCAGGTTCGCATTCAACTCATGGCGCAGGTCGACGGTGGCGACATCGGTCTGGGTGTCGCGGAAGTCGCGGTTCTTGAGGCCGTAGAAGGCTTCGCGGTCCACGGTGAACGGGGTGCCGCCGCCGTTCTTCGCCATGTCGGGGCCGCTGGTGATCGGGTTGTTGAAGGGGATGCCGGTATCCGGGATCTCGCTGCTCTCCAGGTGGTAGAAGCTCAGGGTCGCGCGGGTCGGGCCGTTCAGACCGAAGGTCACGGTCGGCGCGATGCCCCAGCGCTCGCCGCCCACCACGTCGCGGCCGGCGATGTCGTTGTTGTGGACCATCGCATTGAAACGGAAGGCGGTGTCGGCGCCGACGACGCGGTTGAGGTCGACGGTGCCGCGGGCATACTTGTCGGTACCCAGGCCGGCCGTGGCGTTGCTGAAGTTGCTGTCCCTGGCCGTCTTGGTGACGATGTTGATGCCGCCGCCGGCCGAGGAACGGCCGCCCAGCGCCGAATTCGGACCCTTGACCACTTCGACCTGCTCGATCGCGAAGATCTCGCGCGACTGCGAGCCGGAATCGCGCACGCCGTCGATGTAGGTGTCGGTCTGGGCGTTGTAGCCGCGGATGAACAGGTTGTCGCCCACCGGGTTGCCGCCTTCGGAAGCGCCGATGGTGATGCCCGGCACGGTGCGCAGCGCATCGGTCAGCGACACGGCGCCGGTCTGCGAGATGGTTTCCGAAGTCACGACGGTGACCGATTTCGGCGTGTCGAGCAGCGGCGCGGTGAACTTGTCGGAGCTTGCCTTCACCGGACCCTGCACGGCGCGGTCGGCGCCGCCGGTCACGAGCACCTTCGGCAGCGCGGCGCCTTCAGCCAGTTCCGGGGCGTCCAGGGCGCCGTTCGCATGGGCCAGCGGCATCGCGAGCGTGGCCAGCACGGCCAGGGCCGGGGCCGACAGGCTCGGTGCGGAAGGACGGGAGTGTTTCTTGCTCTTGATGAAGCTGCTGCCTGCTTGCGGGGTGATCGGGGTCATTTTCTTCTTAGGTGGGCGAGTCCGGCGGTGCGAAATCGTGAATTTTAATGAGAACGATTCGCATTATGGTTTCGATTGAGGTTTTTTGCAAGTCCAGCCCGTGTTCGTGGCATGTGGCCGAATCAACTACAATACCGAGGATATGGGTTTATCATGACCTTCACTATCATTTGCAAAGAGAGACCCCTAGCGCCATGCGTCGTCCTTCCAAAGATTCAACCCCTAAACTCTCCGCCGAAAGCCAGCGTCTCGTCAGCATCGCGCAAGCCATCATGCAGGCCGCCAGCCGCGTCGAGGAACGGACCTGGGAGCGCCAACTGGACACGCAACTGCAGAAGCTGCTCAAGACCAACCACCAGGACAGCATCGACGCCGCGCTGAACGCCCTTTTCAAGGACGACCTCGCCTCCTACGATGTGCTGATGGATGCGGTCGAAGCGGTGAGCGAATCGGCCACCATGGTCGAGCAGCAGGACGGCGCCGAGATCACCTGGCAGGCCTTGCTGGTGGCCGCGCCGGTGCTCGCCTGGACCCGCTTTAACATCGCTTCGGGCAATATCCCGGCCGAGATGCTGAGCACCTTGCAAGCGCACTTCTCGGCCCACCTGCTGGCCGAAGGCACGCGCATCGCGATGGCGCCGACCCTGTATTCGATCGACCAGCTGCCGCGCACCCATGCCGAAACCTATGCCCTGACCCACAAGCTGGCCGCCGCCGCGCACAAGGGCGGGACGGTCAAGCCGGCTGCGCGCGTGGAAGAAACCGCGCCCTTCCTGGCCGATACCCGCTACCTGCTGGTGGCGATCGTGGCGCCGCTGGGCGCGCCGATGTTCCGCTGGCAGGAGCCGCAGCACCACATCGGTTTCGCCGAGGAGCGCAACCGCGCGCTGGAGCAGTGGCGTGCCCAGGGCACGGCCAACATCGCGCGCCTGCTGCCGGGCTGCGGGGTCGAGCTGCTGCTGCCGGAAGCCTATTACGTGGCCTGCCGCGAAGCCGATAAACTGATCCGCCCGATCTCGATCCGCGCCGCCGTGCACTACCTGACCCACACCCTGGGCGTGGAGCCCACGGACCTGCGCGCCGTGATCGCCGGCTTCGGCGAAGAATCGGCCGACATCCAGATCGACGAATACCGGGTTTCGTTCACGATGCGCCAGGACAGCGACGTCATGTACGGCATCGTGTGGCCGCTGTACGGCCAGGAAGACGAGAACGGCACGCCGATGGAAGGTCCCTTCGCCGTCGGCCCTGCCCCGCTGACCCCGATCAACGAGATCGTCGCCCACCTGAACGAAGCCGGCGTCGCCCACATCAAGCGCATCAGCGAACGCTACGTCGCCGAATACTGCGACGACTGCGGCTCGCCGCTGTTCGCCGACCCGACGGGCGAACTGGTGCATGCCGAGATGCCGGAAGATACGCCGGCGGGCACCGAGCACTTCCACTGATCCCCGGGGTGGACGGCGTCGCCGTCCACCCTAGCCTTGCATGGAGAAGCCACCGATGCTCCGCCTCGCCGTCGCCACCCTCGCCCTCTTCACCGCCAGCCTCGCCCTCGCCGCACCGGCTCCCGCCAAATCACCGCAGCAGCCACGCAGCACCAGCATCAAAACCAGGATCAACTACCTGAGCTTCCTGCCGAAGTCGTACTCGGCCAAGGGCGACAAGGTTCCCCTGATCGTCTTCCTGCACGGCTCCGGCGAACGCGGCACCGACCTGAACAAGATCAAGGCCTGGGGCCCGCCGGCGATCGTCGAGAAAGACCCGGACTTTCCCTTCATGGTGGTCTCGCCCCAGATCCCGGACGGCCAGTGGTGGGATGCCTACCTGCTCAAGTCCATGCTCGACGACGTCCTCAAGCGCTACAACGTCGACCCCAAGCGGGTCTACCTGACCGGCATCAGCATGGGCGGCTACGGCGCCTGGGATCTCGCGTCGCGCTACCCGGACTACTTTGCCGCGGTCGCCCCGATCTGCGGCGGCGGCATCCCGCGCCTGGCCAGCCGCCTGAAGGACATCCCGGTCTGGGCCTTCCATGGCCTGAAGGACGACGCGGTGCCGGAACAGGAATCGGCACGCATGGTGGAAGCGCTCAAGGCGCAAGGCGGCAATGTGAAGTACACGGTGCTGCCGGAAGCCGGCCACGTCGAGGCATGGGTACATGCCTACGGCGAGGCCGGGCTGTTCGAGTGGTTCGCGCAGCAGCGCCGGCAATGATGCCGGCGCCTGCACTGGCGCTTAGAAGCGGAAGTTGGCGGTCAGGCTGGCCGAGCGCGGCGCGCCCGGCGTGTAGCGGTAGCCGCTCTTGTTGATGCTGGCGACGTAACGCTCGTCCGCGAGGTTGTACACGTTCAGGCGCAGGTCCAGGTTCGGACTGATGCGGTACGAGGCCATGGCGTCGAACACCCAGTAGGACTCGGTGTATTTCGGCGTGCCGATCGCACCGTCGGTACCGCGCTTGAGTTCGTCACTGAAGCGGGCGCCGCCGCCGATCTTGAAGTCCGGCGTCAGGTCGTACGAGGTCCACAGCGTGAACGAGGACTTCGGCGTGTAGGTCAGGCTGTTCTCGCCGTTTGCGGTGATCATCCGGCCGGCTTCGACGCTGGTGTCCATGTACAGGTAGCCCGCGCTCACCAGCCAGTTGCTGGCCAGCGCACCCGTGGCGCCCAGCTCGATGCCCTGCACCCGCTTGTGGCCGGTCTGGTACCACTGGAGATCGACCGGATCCTGCTCGACTTCGTTCTTCACGTCGGTGCGGAACAGGGCTGCCGACAGCGCCAGCTTCTGGCGCAACAGGTCCAGCTTGCCGCCCAGTTCATAGGTCCGCGTCGCTTGCGGATCGTAGATCGGGTTCTGGGCATTGTTCAGATTGCCCGATACGGTGAGGTTGGCGCCCGGCGGCTGCTTCGAACTGGCTACCATCGCGTACACGCTGCTGTTGGTGCTGGGCTTGTACAGGAGCGAAGCCTTGCCGTTGACCAGGGTACGGCCGACGCTGAAGCGGGTCGGCACCAGCACGTTGTTGGTCAGCGCGACCACGTTGTAGTCGCCGCGGAAGCGGTCCACGCGCACGCCGCCGTTGAAGATCCAGCGCTCGCCGAACTTGATGGTGTCGAAGGCGTACAGGCTTTGCGTATCGACGTCGCCTTCGTTGAAGGCGCCGGTGCGGGCCATGGTCATCCCGCTGACCGGATCGCGCGGGTTCGGACGGTACAGGTTGGCAGCCGGCAAGGTGCCCAGGCCGGTGCGGCCATAGGTCACCTGGGTCTCGTTCACGAATTCCAGGCCGGTGACCAGGGTGTGGCGCAGCGTGCCCGTGTCGAAGTCGGCGGTGAGCGTGGTCTGGTTGGTCAGGATCTTGTTTTCCTGGTCCTTGACGGTGCGGGTGCTGCGCGCGACGGTCCAGCTGGACGAGTCGGTGGCCACCGGGGTCTTCAGGTTGGCCGCGTTGGCCAGCCAGGAGCTCAACAGGTAATCCTGCTTGGTGCGGCCGTAGCGGCTGACGTTGGACAGGCGCAGCGTCGGTGCGAACTCGTGCTCGATGCGCACCGTGGCCATGTCGGCCTTGACCTTGTCGTAGTCGCTTTCCGAGCCATAGAAGTTTTTCGGATCGACCGGCGCCGCGCCACTGATGAAGGGACGGGTCGGGTCCGGGCTGGTATAGCCCGGCAGGCCGACGGTCGACACGCCGCCGTCCGGCACGTTGTCCTGGTCCACGTGCAGGTAATCCAGGTGCACCCGGGTCGGGCCGTTCAGGCCGAAGCCGAGGCTCGGGGCCACCGCCCAGCGCTTGTTGTTGACCACGTCGCGGGCAGGATTGCCGGAATCCTGCGCCATCACGTTCAGGCGCAGCGCGATGCCGCGCTCGGCGTTCAGGACCGTGTTCAGGTCGCCCGTGACGCGCTTCTGCGAGGCGCTGCCGCCCGTCAGCGAGGCCGAAGCCGCCTGCCCCATGTGCGCCTTCTTGCTGACCAGGTTGACCGAACCGGTCGGCGAGCCGCGGCCGGTATCGGTACCCGCCGGTCCCTTGAGGACATCGATCTGCTCGAGGTTGAAGACGTCACGCGACACCGAACCGATGTCGCGCACGCCATCGACGAAGATGCTGCCCGAGGTGTCGAAGCCGCGCATGAAGATCGCGTCGCCGGTATTCGTATTGCCGTTCTCGCCCAGGAAGAAGGCGCCCACGCCCGGCGTGTTGCGCAGCGCTTCGGTCAGGGTCAGCGCGCCCTGCTGTTCGAACAGTTCCTTCTTGATGACCTGGACCGTCTGTGCGGTGTCGATCAGCTTTTCGGTATATTTCGGCGACGAGGCGTGTTCGGCCTTGAATGCATTCTCGGCCTTGCCGACGACCTCGACTTTCGAGCGGGGGGCGATCTCCATTGCCGCATTGTTCGCCTCGTTCGCATGGGCGGCCATCGGCAGCAGGACGGCAGCCAGGGCAGTGCCCATCACGCGCGATTGAGGATGTTTGCGGCTTGTTATTGTTTTCATACGAAGCTTTCCTTGGCAGGTTATCAATGCAAAACATTGTAAAGATGACGCGCCTTAATGTAAACAAGAATCATTCCTATTCTCATTCAAAAATGTCGCGCTGAGTCGGACAGGCGCATCTGCGCCTGCCGGGCTGGCGACCGACAAGCTTGTTGGGAGTGGAATTGTTCCGAGGTGGGATCAGGCAGGGCTGCCTGCCCAGCCGTTTGCCGCCTGCTTCAGGCTGCGGGTGTTCCGAGCCCGTTCTTCACGGCATAGACGTACAGCTTGAGCCGGTTGTCGACCTCGACCTTATGGTAGATCGAGGAGAGATGGTTGCGCAGAGTGTGCTCGCTCATGAACAACAGCTGGGCCAGCTCCCGGTTGTTGAGTCCGGAGTGTTCGACCAGCTTGCGCACGATCTCGCCCTCCTTTGGCGTCAGCAAAGCCAGCGTGGTTTTCTGCACGGTCTGCCGCTGTTCGCGTTCCCGCTGACACTGGAATACACGCGCCGTGGTCAGGCGGTCGAGCCACAGCTCTCCACGATGCACGCTCTCGATGGCCTTGAGCACGAGCTCGGCTGACGCTTCCTTGCTGACGATGCCGCGCGCGCCGCACAGCACGGCCTGGTCGGTGCGCGCTTCGTCGCGCAGGCCGGTCAGAACCAGAATGTTGGCCTTGCAACAAGCCTGCAGTTGCGGGATGAGCTCCTCTCCGTCATGGTCACCCAGGTCCATGTCGAGCAGCACCACGTCAGGCTGCAGCAGGCAGGCCAGGCGCAGCGCTTCGTCGGCACGGCTGGCGACGCCGGCCACCGCCATGTCGGGATGGCGGCTCGCGACGAGTTGTTGCAAGCCCCACAGGATGGTCTGGTGATCGTCCACGAGGAACACCCGGATCGGGTCAGGCCTGGTCGTCATAGCGGGATACATACCTGGACGCTGGTGCCATCGGCGTCGTTGCGGACGTCGGCCGTGCCCCCGAGGGCGGCGGCGCGCGCCGAGATGGAGCGCGGCACGAAGCTTTTCGATGCCACCCCGTCTGCGGGCGAGGGATTGCTGATATCCAGGCAGAGAACGTGATGCTGGCGCGACAATCGGATCCGGCACTCGCCTGCATTCGTATGCTTGTTCACGTTGCTCAAGCCTTCATTAACGAGCTGAACAATTTCTGCCGCCAGCCGGTCGCTGAGCTGCAACTGCTCGGGGAGGTCCAGCTCGACGCGCAGGCCGATATCTTCGGCGTAGCGCCGGGCCCGCTCCCGCAGGCTGGCGAACAGCACGTTCGAGGGCGCCACATGGTGCTGCTCGAGGTCGCGCACATAGCTGCGCAGGTCGCCGATCACGGCGCCGGTCATCGCCACCAGCCGGTCGATGGCGCCGGCCAGGGGATTGTCCCTGTCCGCCTGGGCGCGCAGCGCTTCCAGGCCCATCCTGAGGCCGATGTAGGGCTGGATCGCGGTGTCATGCAGGTCGGTGACGATACGCTTGCGCTCGACGGCGGCCGCTGCCGATGCCATGTGATCGAGGACACGGAGATGCTCGATCAGCCGGAATGCCTGCTCGACCGCCTGCGCCAGGAAAATCACTTCGTCGTTACGAAAACGCCGTCGCTGGGAACACAGGAATAAGTGGCCCGAATCGCTTCCGGCTTGCAGAGGAATGCTGACGAATGCCTTCGTGTTCAAGACCTCCGCCACGGCTGCGCCGGCACTCTCCTGTGCTCTGCGCCAGCTTCCCTGCTCCACATCGTACACCCTGGTTTCATTGCGCCTGCCACCCAGGCGCCATTCGCCGGGACCAAAGCTGGCCGCCTGTTCACGGCCGAAAGGCTGGAGCAGGCGCGCCATCGAAGCCGGTATGGTCTGCAGCTCGGGGGGAACGCCACTGCGCGACGCTTCGCGCAGGACGTAGCGGTCGGGATCAGGTTCGTGCAGCAGCACCAGGCAGCTGTCGGCGTCGAAGAAGCTACGGAACTTCGTCAAGGTCGCGACCAGCGCCTGTTCCATTCCGAAACGAGGATTGGACAGCGCATTGATTTCCCGCAGCAGAGCCAGCCTGCGCTTGAGGGAACGTTCCTTGCCGCCCCAGGAAGAAATCATCAATCCGAGACTGGTCAGGAAGAAGCTGCGCAGGATCAAAGCGGCCCATTCCATGACGGGATACCAGAAGGACAGCATGGACACGATGCAGAGGTAAGCGCAGACGCTGCCCAGCGTGATCTCGATACCGGCGACGGTGCCATGCCTGAACGACGCAGACAGGATGGCGAACAGGAAAAACATGAAGATGCCGCTGGTGCCGGGGTCGGTCACGGCAGTCAGCAAGGCATACCAGCCCAGATCGACCCAGTGCTGGCGCGGGCGCCTGACCAGCCGGTCGAGCGCCTGCGGTACGAGGTACTGGACGACACTGAAGATGACGTACGCGGCAATGGCTGTGCGGGTGAGCTGAACCGAATAAACCTTCCCGGGCACGTCGATCAGGTAGGCAACGAGAACGATGCTGGCAAGGACCAGGCGCGCGGCCGCGACCAGCGAAGTACTGGTTTCGAGCGCTTGAGATGGCGCGAAGCGCGATGAAATTGTCATTTTTGGTATCCCATTGCCGGAATACCAATTTACCGAGAGCCCCTGTAAATATCAAGAAATTATTTTATTTATAACAAGGATGCCGCTAACCGGGCCAGTTCCGCGCATGGACCGGCCCAGGTGAGCTTGTTACAGGACCGGTCCGATTGGCAGGTCGGCGCTGATACCGCCGAAGGACGCAGTCAGTTTTTCTTCGGACCCACGCTGTGTGTTATGGCGCTTAAGAAATGACCCGTCGTCATCGACGGGTCGATACGGCTTACTTCCCGATGGAAGCGATGACCTTGGTGGCGAACTCGGCAGCGTTGCCGGCGTGCCAGCGCCAGACGATCACGAGATCGTGGTCGGGCGAAACGAGGATGGTGTTGCTGCCGGCGCCCAGCGCGGCGTAGGCGTTTGCGGGCAGGCCCGGCAGGTTCTTGCCCTTGGTGTTCAGCCACCAGAGGTAGCCGTAATCCGGACCGTGGGCGCTGGGCGTGAGCGCTTCCTTGACGTAGGACGGCGGCAGCACCGGCTTGCCCTTCCACGCCCCGCCGCGCAGCCACAGGTAGCCGAAGCGCGCCATGTCCCAGGAGTTGATCCACATGCCGCCGCCCCAGCGCGTCCCGCCGCTGACGGACGGCACTTGCTTGCCATTCAGTTCGACGTAGCTGTTATGGTAGGGAACCCACTTCCAGCTGTTCGAGCCGCCGATCGGGTCCATCACCTGCTGCTGGAACACCTCCGGCACGGCCTGGTCGAACACGCGCAGCAGCGACAGCGCGAAGCGGTTGATGCGGACGTCGTTGTACTCGTAGAAGCTGCCCGGCGCCTGCAGCGCACGCGGCTTGCGCTCGCCCGCGCCGAAGGCTTCCTTGCCGATGAAGTCGGCGTTCTTGCCCCACAGGCTGCCTTCCCACTCGGTTTCCTGCTGCAGGTGCTGCTTCCAGGTGACCTGGGCATTGCGCGGCGAGGCATAGCCGCCGTCGCTCACGCGCTTGCCGACCGCTTCGTCGACCGCGATGCGGCCGTCGCGCACCGCCACGCCCGCCACGGTAGCGAGCATGCTCTTGGCCACCGAATAGGTCGGATCGACGAATTGCGTGTCGCCGAATTCGGCCACCACATAGCCCTTGTAGATCACCAGCCCGTTGGTACGGGCGCGCGTGGTCGGCATCGAGCCCAGGCGGCTGCCGAAGGTCGTTTCCTGGTCCGAGAAATCGACCGCGCGCGTGGTCTCGCGCGACTGTGCGAACTGCACGGCGGCGGCCAGGGCTGCCGGGTTCATGCCCAGTTCGGCGGGCGACTTGCGGGCCCACTCGCCGGCGGGCGGGAAATACGGAGCAGGTGCGGCCGCGGCTGCGACGGCCGGCAGCAGCGCGGCCAGGCACAGTGCCAGGACGCTGCGACGTGAAACATGGTTCATTGATTGGTCCACTGGGAATACGGAAAACGGATCAGGCTGGAGTTGTAGTAGCGCTTGTCGCCGGTGACTTCCTGCCCGATCCAGTCGGGCTTGTCGAACACGGCGTCCTCAAGCGGCAGTTCGATCTCGGCCACCACCAGGCCGGCGTTCTCGCCCAGGAATTCATCGACTTCCCAGGTGAAGCCCGCATACGCGATACGGCGCCGGTATTTTTCGACGAGGGGACGCTCGCACAAGCGGTCGAGCATTTCCTGGGCTTCCTGCAGCGGAATCGGATACTCCCATTCGCCGCGGGTCGCACCGACGCTCTTGCTCTTGATGGTGAGGACGCCGGCCTCGCCCTCGATGCGCACGCGCACGGTGCGCACCGGGTCGGAACACAGATAGCCCTGGCGCAGCAGCACGGGCTCGCCGAGCGCGCGCCAGCCGTCGCCGGTGAGTAGGAACTTGCGCTCGATCTCGATGCCCATGGCTGGTGCTCAGTCGAGCGACTGGAGGATCGGCTGCAGGATCGCCGCGCCCAGCGCCGCGCTGCGCGCACCGTTCCAGCCGGTGTGCTGGTCAGGCAGGTTGGCGTTGTCCTTGAATGGCATCTCCAGGGTCAGCGACAGGCATTTGAAGGTATGGCCGATGTACTTCGAGGCCAGGGTCAGCAGTTCTTCGTTGTACTTGCTGGCCGCGTAGCCGTGCACGTTCTGGAAGTCCGGGCTGGCCGCCATGTACTGCTGGACGAAGGCGTTCTGGCGCGCCTGGCGCTCCGGCGTGAAGTCTTCCAGCATCTCGTTGCCCGCCACGAAGTTATACGGCAGCACTTCGTCGCCATGGATGTCGAAGAACATGTCGACTCCGGTCTCGTGGATCTTGTTCTTCACGCACAGCACTTCCGGGCTGCGCTCCAGCGAAGGCGTCATCCATTCACGGTTGAGGTTGGCGCCGGCCGCGTTGGTGCGCAGGTTGCCGCGCACCGAGCCGTCCGGGTTCATGTTCGGCACGATGTAGAACACCGCGCGCGACAGCAGCTTGCGCGCCACCGGATTGGCGCTGTCGAGCAGCGCATCCATCATGCCCTCGACGAACCACTCGGCCATGGTCTCGCCCGGATGCTGGCGTGCGATCACCCAGATCTTCTTTTCCGCCTGCGGGTTGCCGATTACCACCAGGTTCATGTCGCGGCCGTCGATCGTGGTGCCGATGTCGTGCACGCGCGCGATCGGGTTCTCGGCCACTTCGCCCAGCAGGCGCAGGTGGCGCTCCCAGGTGTAAGGCTCGAAATAGGCGTAGTAGATGCTGTCCAGTTCAGGCGTGTGGTTGACCGTCATCACCTGGCCGTCGAAGCTGGTCGGCACGCGGAACCAGTTCTCGGTGTCGTAGCTGGCTGCGACCTGGTAATCCTCGAAGCCTTTCGGGTAGGTGGCCTGGCCGGCGTTCAGGAAGCGGATCGTGCAGGCCTGGCCGCGCGCGCCCTGGAGGCGGAAGTGGAACCACTGGTGGATGTCGGCCTGCGAATCCTTGCGCAGGTTCAGGTCGATCGCCTTGGGGCCGTCGGCACGAACGACCTCGATGGCGCCGGAGTCGAAGGTCTGGCTGATTTTGATGGGCATGGCGGAATCCTTTTGAAATGCTCCGGAAACGCGCTTACTGCGCGTCGAGGTCGATCAGGTCCTTGGTGTACATCATCATGATCTGGCGCATCAGCTCGACGTTGCTGCGGTCCAGGACCACGGTCAGGTCTTCCTTGGCATTGGAGACGAAGTTCATGCGCAGCTGGCCGCGCAGTTCCTTGCATTGCACGTACTCGGCACGCGGGGTGTAGGGATTGTCCCAGTCCTGCTGGGTCACCGGCGAGCCAGGCGGAGGCGCCATGAGGTTCGGGTCCCGGTTGACCGGCAGGTGCTTGAGCAGCCAGAACACGATCGACGCCGGCACATAGATGCCCACGTCGCTTGCGCCCTTGCAGGCAAACTTGACCAGCAACAGGTTGCCGACGCGATCGCAGGACATGGCCATGCTCTTGACTTCACGAATAACCGCAGGTTTCACGACGATATTCCTAGGGAAAAGGTTGAAAAAGGCGCAGCGATTCTACCGCATCCCACCGCCGCGTTGTGTGGTATCCGACGACCAAAAACAAAACGGGGAGCTTGCGCTCCCCGTGCTTGTCTGCTGGCTGGTGCCTGATGGCAGGCACCGCCGCGACGTCCTTACTCCTTCGAGCCGCGGCCGCCCTGCGAATTGCGGCCGCCCTTGCTCGCTGCGGCACGCGACGGGCCACCCGAGCCGGCGCTGGCCGACTGGCGGTTACCGTGGCTCATGCTGCCGGCACGGCGGGCTTCTTCCGAGGTGAACTCGTGAGCCGTACCCTTTGCGTGGGCAGCCTTGCCGCCCTGGCTGGCGATTTCGCGCTGGCGGGCAGGATCCATCGAAGCGAAACCGCGGTTGCGGGTGCCGCTGCTCTGGCTGTTGCCGCCCTGATTGCTGCCCTGCTTGTTACCTTGATTACCTGAGGCCATGATGATCTTCTCCCTGTATGCATATAAACCGCCGCGTCCTGCGGCAGGCTGTTGCCGGTCAAATCGAAGCCCGATGAGTGACCGCCGAACCATCTTAGGTAGCACTGATGAATGCGGGTATAGGACGCTTTCAGATGACTTTGTAGGACTTCGCGCGACAGAAAATGCACCAACGAAAGTGTACTTCCAGTCGACAACAAACCCTTCAGTATCCGTCCTACACAGGACCCCTACGTCTTCCTATACTGTAATGAGGTGAGCGCGCGCATCATGGCAGATCAGCAGCACACCGCAGCGACAGCGAAAGGAGTCGATATGGACGCGAACCAACGTAGCGAGGTCAATAACCAGACCAATAACGGCGCGAACGAGAAATGGACACCGGGCGCCAAGGGCAATACCACCAGCGGCCCGATGGACCACACCTACCCGCAGGGACCGGGCGGGCAGCAGCCGATCCGCGGCGAGAACGAAATGCACGCCACCCAGGACCCGTCGCGCATGGGCCAGCAGGAAGTGGCGGCTGAAGACGGCGGCCGCGCCGATGCCGAAAGCACCCTGTCCCGCCCCGTCCCGGCCGACCTGCCGGGCGGCTCGCTGCAGAGCCAGCAGACCGGCGGCTCGGGCCCGCAGCAGGGCATCACCGACAGCCACCAGCGCCAGATGGAACAGCGCTCGGACGCCTGGGGCCTGCTGGAGCAGCCGGTCGGCCACCGCGACAAGCATTCCGGCACCGACGTGCGCATGCACCCGGCCAACCAGCAGGGCCACAGCCAGGCCGCACATGCGATGAATCCGCAGGATCCGGCGCAACCGGAACTGCAGGGCGGCTCGCTGGGCCGGCACCATGACGTGCCGCCGGGCAGCTACCAGTCCCAGGGTACGACTGCCGAGGTCGGTTACGGCAACCGCCAGAGCGCTGCCGGCACCGGCGAAGGCACCGGCATGGCGATCGGTCCGCACCGGAACCAGCAAGGGAGGAAGCCATGAACCAGCAACATGACCGCAACCGGCAGGACAGCACCGACCGCAACGGCTCGCAGACCGGCCCCGCCGGCAGCGAAGGCAAGGCGGAGCTGCACGAGTCGAACGACGCGACCGGCGGCCTGCCGCGCAGCCCCGGCAACAGCGGCCCGCGCAGCGACAACCCGGGCTGGCTGCCGGCCCAGAGCGTGGATGCGGAAAAAAACCCGGTCCACGAATCGAATGATCTCGGCGGCGGCCTGCCGAAGAGCCCGGCGGGTGCGAACCGCCTGGCGGGCGACCGCAAGATGGACGACGACACGGGCTTCTCGCGCAAGTAGCGCCGAGCGGATTCCCGTCTTCACGTGGGGGCCTGCGGCCCCCATTCGCATTGATCCACCTCCAAGCTGCCTCCGCCTGACGGAACCCATCCATTCCCGGGCGACTCCAACCGCACTCAACACCCCCGTCGTCCGCACGTCGCGGTGGCGGTGGACGTGTGCGCACGCGGAGACGAATGATGTCAGCAACGACGGATGACGCAAGGCTCGCGGTGTCGGTGGTGGTGCCCGCCTGTGGCCGCATGGACCTGCTCGACCGCTGCCTGGACGCACTGATGCGCCAGCGGTTCGACCCGCAACACTATGAAATCATCGTCGTCGACGATGAGCCCAACCACAACACCCTGCACCTGGTCGCGGGCTGGCGTACCCGCACGCTCGAGCGCGGGCCGCGCCTGTCCTACGTCGCCAATCCGGGCCCGGTCGGCCCGGCATCCAGCCGCAACCGCGGCTGGCGCGCGGCGCGCGGGCCCATCGTCGCCTTCACGACCGACGATGCCGTCCCCGAACCGGGCTGGCTGGCCGAAGGGCTCGCCGCCTTCGGCACCGAAGCCGAAGTGGTGTGCGGACGCATCCAGACCCCGGTGCCGGCCCGGCCCACCGAATACCAGCGCAGCGCCCATGGGCACGAAGCGGCCGGCTTCACCAGCGCCAGCTGCTTCTTCCGCAAGCCGGTACTCGAACGCCTCGACGGCTTCGACGAGCGCTTCAGCGTGCCGCGCGCGAGCGACGCCGACATGTACTTCCGGCTGCTGGAACACGGCGCCGTCATCGTGCGTGCGCCGCGCGCGCTGGTGGTACACCCGGTGCGGCCGGTGCCCTGGGGCGCCAGCCTGCTGCAGATCCGCCACGCGGTCTTCGACGCCCTGCTCTACAAGAAGCACCCGGCACTGTATCGCCAGAAAGTCGAGCCACGCCCGCGCTGGGACCACTATGCGATCGTCGGCGTGCTGCTGCTGGCGCTGGCGGGCCTGCTGGCCAGCCTGCCGGTGCTTGCTGGCCTGGGTTTCGCCGCCTGGCTGCTGCTCACCGGCCGCCTGTGCGCACACCGCCTGCGCGGTGCCGCGCACACGCCGGCGCACGTGGCCGAGATGGTCATCACGTCGGCGCTGCTGCCGCCGCTGGCCGTGTTCTGGCGCCTGGCCGGCGCGGTGCGCTACCGTGTCCGTTTCGCGTGAGGCCGCCATGCGCAGACTGAAAGTCCTCACCTGGCACACGCACGGCAGCTACCTGCACTACCTGTCGCACGCGCCCCACGATTTCTACGTGCTGTCCAAGCCCGGCCGCCCGCCCGGCTACGGCGGCCGCTGCGGCCACATGCCCTGGCGCGACAACGTCCACGACCTGCCGGTCGAACGCGCGCGCCGGCACGAGTTCGACTGCATCCTGTTCCAGGACGACCACCAGTGGGAGAAAGACCAGTACGAATTCCTGAGTCCGGCACAGCGGACGCTGCCGCGCATCTACCTCGAGCACGACCCGCCGCTGACGCATCCCGCCCACACCCGCCATCCGGTCGACGACCCCGGCGTGCTGCTGGTGCACGTCACCCCCTTCAACGCCCTGATGTGGGACAGCGGACGCACGCCGGTGCGCGTCATCGAGCACGGCGTCCCGGCCCCGGCCGGCCTGCAGTATGGCGGCGAGCTGGCGCGTGGCCTGGTGGTCACCAACCATCTCGCGCGCCGCGGCCGCCGCATGGGTCCCGACCTGTTCCTGCAGGCGCGCCAGACGCTGCCGCTCGACCTGGTCGGCATGGCCGCGCAGGAACTCGGCGGACTGGGCGAAATCGCGCATGACCGGCTGCCCGCCTTCATGGCGCGCTACCGCTTCCTGTTCAGCCCGATCCGCTATTCGAGCCTGGGGCTGGCCGTCATCGAGGCGATGATGGCCGGGCTGCCGGTGGTGGCCTTCGCCACCGCGGAAATGGCGACCGTCATCGAGAACGGCGTGTCCGGCTACACCGCGACCAGCCTGCAGCCGCTGCTGGTCCACATGCGCGCCCTGCTCGACGATCCGGGCCTGGCCCGCCAGCTCGGCGAAGGCGCCCGCCGCAGCGCATGCGAGCGTTTTTCGATCGGCCGCTTCAGCAGCGACTGGGATGCCGCGCTGCGCCAGGTCACCGGCCTCGGCACGGCCCGGCGGGAGATGGCATGACACGCAACGAATTCCAGGCCGCGGCCACCCTGGCAGCCAGGGCGGCAGTGCAGGCAGCGCCTCAGTTGCCCCATCCCCTGCCCCATCCGCTTCCCCATCCGCCGCCGGGCGGCGCAGGGCGCCGCGTCGCGCTCATCAGCGATCATGCCTCGCCGCTGGCGGCACCCGGCAGCATCGACTGCGGCGGGCAGAACGTCTACGTGGCCCAGCTCGCGCGCGAACTGGCGCGCGCCGGGCACCTGGTCGACGTGTTCACGCGCCGCGACGCGCCCGAGCAGCGCCCGGTGGTGCACTGGCTCGAGAACATCCGCGTCATCCACGTGCCGGCCGGGCCGCCGCGCTACGTCCCGAAAGAGCAGATGCTGCCGCACATGGATGCGTTTTCGCGCTGGGTCACCCGCTTCGCGCGGCGCCAGCCGGCCGCCTACGACATCGCGCACGCCAACTTCTTCATGTCCGGCATGGTCGCCCAGCACCTGAAGGCGGTCCTGGGCCTGCCTTTCGTGATCACCTTCCACGCGCTGGGCCGGGTGCGCCGGCTCGCACAGGGCACCGCCGACACCTTCCCGATCGCGCGCATGCGCATCGAAGCGGCCCTGATGCGCGCAGCCGACCGCATCATCGCCGAATGCCCGCAAGACCGCCACGACATGGAGCGGCTGTACGGCGCACCGCTCTCGCGCATCGCCATCACCCCATGCGGCTTCTCGCCCGACGAACTGTGGCCGGTGCCGATGTTGGATGCACGCGCGCGCCTCGGCCTCGATGCCAGCCGCTTCGTGGTGCTCCAGCTCGGACGGATGGTGCCGCGCAAGGGCGTCGATACGGTGATCCAGGGCGTGGCCATGCTGCGCCAGCGCCATGGCGTCGATGCCCAGTTGCTGGTGGTGGGCGGCGATGCCGGCGCCGGCCAGGCCAGCGGCGGCATCGTCCTCCCGGGCGACGGCCTCGAGCTGGCGCGCCTGCGCAGCCTCGCGGCCGACCTCGGCATCGGCGCGCACGTGCGCTTCACCGGCCAGCAGCCGCGCGCCGTGCTGCGCGACTACTATGGCGCCGCCAACGTGTTCGCCAGCACCCCCTGGTACGAACCCTTCGGCATCACGCCGGTCGAGGCGATGGCCTGCGCCCGCCCGGTGGTCGGCTCCGAGGTGGGCGGCATCAAGAGCACGGTCAACGACAGCGTGACCGGCTTCCTGGTCCCCTCGCGCGACCCCGCTGCCCTGGCCGACCGGCTGGCGCGCCTGCACCGCCATCCCGAGCTGGCGCGTGCGATGGGCGAAGCCGGGCGCCGCCGCGCCTGCGAACACTACACCTGGCGCCACGTCGCCACGCAGCTGTCCGCCATTTACGCCGACGTGCTGGGCGCCACCCGGCCCGCAGCGCAACCCATCGTCTTTCCTTCCTGAGGAGCCCATGAGCACCACGACGCAGCAGCATCCTTCCCTGCACGGCAAGGCCGTATTGGTCACCGGCGCGGCGAGCGGCCTGGGCGCCGCACTGGCACGGCGCCTGGGCGCTTCCGGCGCCAGCATCGTCGGAGTCGACCTGCAGGCCGCCCGCCTGGCCGACAGCATGGCGCAATTGCGCGAGCACGGCGTGCAGGCGCACGCGCTGGGCGCCGACATCGCCGAACCCGGCGCCGCTGCGCGCGTGGTCGGGCACGCCCTCGACCTGCTGGGCCGCCTCGACATCCTCGTCAACAACGCCGGCACCGACGTCACCCTGCCGATCGCCGAGCTGCCCGATGCCGACTGGCTACGCGTGGTCGGCACCAACCTGACCGCGCCCTTCCTGCTGTCGAAGTACGCAGCCGGCGCCATGCGCCGCCAGGGCGGCGGGCACATCGTGAACATTGCCTCGACCGCCGCCAAGCGCGCCTGGCCGAATGCCAGCGCCTACCACGCCAGCAAGTGGGGCCTGCTGGGCCTGTCGCATGCGCTGCATGCCGAACTGCGTCCCGAGAACATCCGCGTCACCGCCGTGATCGCCGGCGGCATGCGCACGCCCTTCCTGCTCGACCGCTTCCCCGAGCTCGACGCCGACAGCCTGCAGGATCCGGCCGACGTGGCCGAGGCCATTCACGCCGTGCTGGTGCTGCCGCCGACCACCGTGGTGGCCGAACTCACCGTCCTGCCGCTGCGCGAAACCTCGTGGCCATGAAGGCGATCTTCCTCGACAAGGACGGAACGCTGGTGGACGACCTGCCCTACAACGTGGAGCCGCGCCGCATCCGGCTGGTGAGCGGCGCCGGCGCCGCCCTGCGGCTGCTGGCACGGCTCGACTACCGCTTCTTCGTCGTGACCAACCAGTCCGGCATCGCGCACGGCTGCTTCGGCGAGGAAGCGATGGGACCGGTCGCCGACCGCCTGGCCGACCTGCTGTTCCGCGAAAACCTGGCGCTGGACGGCTTTTACTACTGCCCCCACCACCCGCTCGGCACGGTCGGGGACTACGCCATGGTCTGCGCCTGCCGCAAGCCCTCGCCCGGCATGCTGCTCAAGGCCGCCAACGAGCACGACATCAACTTGCGCGATTCCTGGATGATCGGCGACATCCTGCACGACGTCGAAGCCGGCAACCGCGCCGGCTGCCGCACCCTCCTGATCGACAACGGCAACGAAACCGAATGGCGGCTCGGCCCGCGCCGCGTCCCCACCCGCATGGCCCCCGACCTGTACGCGGCGGCCGTGCTCATCGCATCCCACGAGGAGGCCCGATGAGCGCCGCCTGGCAAGCCGCGCGGCGCATCCTGTGCATCCGGCTCGATTCGCTCGGCGACGTGCTGATGTGCACGCCGGCGTTCAGCGCCCTGCGTGCCAGCATTCCCGGCTGCCACCTGACCCTGCTCACCTCGCCTTCAGGCGCGGCCGTGGCTCCGTATATCCCCGAGCTCGACGCGGCGATCGGCTACCGCGCTCCCTGGATGAAGCATGGGGAAGCGGCCAGCACCGAAGCGCTGCACGAATGCGCGGCGCAACTGGCTGCCCAGCACTTCGACGCCGCCGTCATCTTCAGCTCGTATTCGCAAAGCCCGCTGCCAGCCGCGCTGCTGTGCCACCTGGCCGGCATCCCGCTGCGGCTGGCCTCCTGCCGCGAGAACCCCTACCAGCTGCTGAGCCACTGGGTTCCGGAGCGTGAACGCGAGCGCGCGACACGCCACGAAGTGCAGCGCCAGCTCGACCTGGTCGCCCACGTCGGCTGCGCGGCGTCCGACACGGCACTCTCCTTCGAGGTCCCGGCGGCGGCCGCGGCGCGCGTTGCAACGATATTGGAAGAAGCCGGCATCGACCCGGCTGCTCCCTACCTGGTGCTGCATGCAGGCGCCAGCGCCGCCTCGCGCCGCTACCCGATCCGGCACTGGCTGGTCCTGACCGGCATGCTGGGCACGCGGCTCGGCTACCCCATGATCCTCACCGGCGATCGCGGCGACCTAGAACTATTGCGCCCGCTATCCGAGACCTGGGTCGGGCCGGTACATTCGCTGATTGGCAAACTCGACCTGGGCGAACTCGGTGCGCTGATCCGCTCCGCCAGCCTGCTCATCACCGGCAATACCGGACCGGCGCACATCGCTGCCGCAGTGGGCACGCCCCTGGTCGACTTATATGCGCTGACGAATCCCCAGCACACCCCGTGGCGGGTCGCCCACCGTCTGCTGTTCCACGACGTCAGCTGCCGCAACTGCCTGCGCAGCAGCTGCCCGCAAAGCCACCACGATTGCCTCGATGCGCTCGCCCCGCGGACGGTACTCGAAGCCGCCGTCGAGCTGCTGGCAAGCGCGCCGTCCAGGCCGGCGCGAACGAACGACGTGGCACTCGCCTTCGGGTAGCCGAGGCGGTATTGACATTAAAGTGCATGCGAAAGCGCAAAAAACTGAGCGCAAGCCTATAACAAAAACTCAAGTATTCGGACGAGCTCTGATATAATTTCAGAGTTCGTCGGGGCGTAGCGCAGCCTGGTAGCGTACCTGCATGGGGTGCAGGGGGTCGGAGGTTCGAATCCTCTCGCCCCGACCAACACCAATGAATGAGGCCAACCATCGGTTGGCCTTTTTCGTTGTGGGCAGTGCCTACGAGCCGCCGCGCTTGTTGATCTCACGGTCAGGTCTGACAATCGGACATCGGACATAACTAGGGTCACATAACTAGGGTCAGGTCTGACAATCGGACACGCGCTCATCAATATGGATCTTCACTTGCATAACTAGGGTCAGGTCTGACAATCGGACACGCGCTCATCAATATGGATCTTCACTTAGAGCTGTAAGAACTCGCGCGCGCGGATGAGGCTGTGTCTAAATGTCAGACCTGACCCCACGGAACTGGGGTCAGGTCTGACAATCGGACACGCGCTCATCAATATGGATCTTCACTTAGAGCTGTAAGAACACTCGCGCGCGGATGAGGCTGTGTCTAAATGTCAGACCTGACCCATGTCAGACCTGACCCCATGTTGGACCCCATGTTGTGGTGGGCTGGGTTGCAGCCTGGGCCGGCACATGGAGAACACCCCACAGCAGGGCGACACGAAAGGCAATGCCGGTCTTCATGCTTGATGATCCGCTTACTTCCAATCCCCGCGCAGCGCCAGCACCTTCTCTTGCAGATATTCCGGCGACGCCACTTCCGGCGCCACTGGCTGCCCCACCGCCAGCGCCAGCTTCGACCTGATCCCGCGCGCGAACGAGCGCCCGAACACGTTCGACTTGTCGCGCGTGAACACGCTGCCCCACAGCCCGCGCAGCGCCATCGGGATCACCGGCACCTTGTTGCGCTCGACGATCTTGGCGATCCCGCTGCGGAACTCGTTGATCTCGCCGGTATGCGTCAGTTTGCCTTCCGGGAAAATGCAAACGAGTTCACCCTGGTGCAGCGCTTCCGCGATGTCGACGAAGGCGCGCTCCATCATGAAGGGATCTTCCTTGGCCGGCGCGATCGGGATCGCCTTGGCCGCACGGAAGATCCAGCGCAGGAAGGGCGTTTTGAAGATGCGGTGGTCCATCACGAAGCGGATCGGGCGCGGGCTGGCTGCGCCGATCACCAGCGCGTCGACATAGCTCACGTGGTTGCAGACCAGCACCGCCGCGCCCTGCTCCGGGATGCGGTGGGCGTCGATGGTGCGCACGCGGTAGCCGGTGTGGATCAGCATCCAGGCCAGGAAGCGCATCAGGAATTCCGGCACCAGCGAGAAGATGTACACGGCCACGCAGGCGTTCAGCAGCGCCGTCACCAGGAACATCTCGGGAATCGTGAAGCCCTGCCCCAGCAGCACGATCGCCAGGCCGGCCGCGGCCACCATGAACAGCGCGTTCAGGATGTTCATGCCGGCGATGGTGCGCGACACGTGCTTGGGGTCGCAGCGGGTCTGGATCAGGGCGAACAGCGGCACGATGAACAGACCGCCGAACACGCCGATCAGGACCAGGTCGAGCATGATGCGCCAGGCGCCCGGCAGCGCCAGCAAGGCGATCGCGTCCACGGTTGCCGTGTTGGCATAGGCCACGCTGGCAAAATACAGGTCGATGCCGAACACCGACAGGCCGATCGAACCGAAAGGCACCAGCCCGATCTCGACCTTGTGGCCCGACAGCTTTTCGCACAGCAGCGAACCAGCGCCGATGCCGAGCGAGAACACAGTCAGCAAGAGCATGATCACGCTGTGGTCGCCGTGCAGGTAATCCTTGGCATACAGCGGGAACTGCGACAGTACCAGCGCACCGTAGAACCAGAACCAGGAATTGCCCAGCATCGACAGGAACACGGTACGGTTCTGGCTCGAGAACTTCAGGTTGCGGATCGATTCCGCAAACGGGTTGCGGCTGATCTTGAGTTCCGGCGCCGGTGCCGGCGACGGCGGAATGCGCCAACTCGCGGCCAGCCCCAGCAGCGCGCACAGCAGCGTGCCGCCGGCGACCATTTCGATGCCCCAGGGTTTCACGCCGACCAGCAGCGTGCCCGCGACCTCGCCCAGCAGGATGCCGACGAAGGTGCCCATTTCGATCACGCCATTGCCGCCCACCAGCTCTTCAGATTTCAAATGCTGCGGCAGGTAGGCATATTTCACCGGCCCGAACAGGGTCGAGTGCAGGCCCATGCCGACCACGGCGGCCACCAGTACCCACAGCGTGTGGGTCAGCCAGCCGACGCAGGCCACCAGCATGATGGCGATTTCCAGCAGCTTGACGAACCTGGCCATGCGCGCCTTGTCGAACTTGTCGGCGACCTGGCCGGCGGTCGCCGAGAACAGCACGAAGGGCAGGATGAACAGGCCGGCGATCAGGTTGTTCAGCATGCCCGGGTCGGCGCTAGTCCAGTTCGCGGTGTCGAAGGTCAGCGCGACCAGCAGCGCAGTCTTGAACAGGTTGTCGTTGAAGGCGCCAAAGAACTGGGTCCAGAAGAAGGGGCCGAAGCGGCGCTGCGTCAGCAGGGAAAACTGGCTCGGTTGGCTCATGCGGTTTGGCTCGCGGTTAGCGTCATCGGGGATTCGTAATCTACAGCAGTGATTGGGGCACTTGCCCACTTACATCGTTGCGTCGCCGATACTAATACGTAAAGTGTCGGATGGCGATACCGGATGGGTAAAAAGCATAGACCGCCAAACGGTTCAAGCGGCGCGCCATGTCAACCGGCGGCATTGATAAACTTGATTGAAACGTCTCAAGCACTTGTACATACAGGCCTTCTTGTGCAGCGCAGCGCAGGTAGAATCCGCGGATGACTTCTTCCGACTTCCTCCTCCGCTACGCCAGCGTAACGACTGCGCTGTTCGACCACATCGAACACGACATGCTGGCCCTGTCCTCGGCCTTCATCGACGACGATGAGGCTCCGCCACAAAGCTGGCACGATGCCCCTCCCCACCATGCGCACCAGCCGCTCGATCTCCCGCTGAGTTGAGGCCCCAAAAAAAATGATTCGGATTCGCGGCAGACGCCGCGGAATCCGAATCATGTTGTGCGCCCGGCAGGGCCCTGGGCTTGCTCAGGCCAGCGTTTCGAGTCGAATGCGCGTAACCTTGCCGATCACCGCCGGCAGCGCCTCGATCTTCGCGATCGCCGCGTTGATGTTCTTCTCGCGGGTCTGGTGGGTCAGCATGATGATGTCGAGGTTGACCTGGTTGCCCGGCTCCTTCTGCAGCACCGCGTCGATCGAGATGCCGGCGTCGGCCAGGATACGGGTCAGGTCGGCCATCACGCCGAGCTGGTCCTTCACGTACACGCGCAGGTAGTAGCTGGTCGTGATCTCGTCCATCGGCATGATGGCGACGTCGCTCATCTCGTTCGGCTGGAAGGCCAGGTGCGGCACGCGGCAGTAAGGATCGACGGTGGCCAGGCGGGTCACGTCGACCAGGTCGGCGATCACGGCCGAAGCGGTCGGTTCCGAACCGGCGCCCCTGCCGTAGTAGAGCGAGGCGCCGACCGCGTCGGCCTGCACCAGCACGGCGTTCATCGCGCCTTCGACGTTGGCGATCAGGCGCGCCGCCGGGATCAGGGTCGGGTGCACGCGCAGCTCGATGCCTTCGCCAGATTCCGTTTGGGTGCGGCGCGTGATGCCCAGCAGCTTGATGCGGTAGCCGAGCTGCTCGGCGTAGCGGATGTCGGTTGCCTGCAGCTGGCTGATGCCCTCGATATAGGCCTTGTCGAACTGCACCGGGATGCCGAAGGCGATCGCCGACATGATGGTGAGCTTGTGCGCCGCGTCCACGCCCTCGATGTCGAAGGTCGGGTCGGCCTCGGCATAGCCCAGTTCCTGCGCCTGCTTCAGCACGGTGGCGAAGTCCAGGCCCTTCTCGCGCATTTCCGACAGGATGAAGTTGGTGGTGCCGTTGATGATGCCGGCCACCGATTCGATGCGGTTTGCGGTCAGGCCTTCGCGCAGCGCCTTGATGATCGGCACGCCGCCGGCGACGGCCGCCTCGAAGGCTACCATCACGCCCTTGCCCTGGGCTGCGGCGAAGATCTCGTTGCCGTGCAGTGCCAGCAGCGCCTTGTTGGCAGTCACCACGTGCTTGCCGTTGGCGATTGCCTTCAGCACCAGCTCGCGTGGCAGCTCGTAGCCGCCGATCAGTTCGACGACGATGTCGATATCCGGATGGTTCACCACCGCGAACGGATCGCCGACCACTTCCACGCCCGGGCCGACGACGGCGCGCGCCTTGTCCAGGTTACGCGCCGCCACCATCGTAATCTCGATACCGCGGCCGGCGCGGCGGCGGATATCCTCCTGGTTGCGTTGAAGAACGTTGAAGGTGCCGGCACCGACGGTGCCGATGCCCAGGAGGCCTACTTTGATGGGTTTCATGATCTCGTATCTCGTTGATTATCGACCTCGGCGACCTGCGCGGCTCAGCGCGCGTGGCGCCGGCGGTAGCCGTCCAGGAAACGCGCAATGCGTCCGCAGGCATCCGTCAGGTCGTCGGAATTAGGCAGGAACACCAGCCGGAAATGGTCCGGGGCGATCCAGTTGAAGCCGGTGCCTTGCACCAGCAGCACTTTTTCCTCGGAGAGCAGTTCGCAAATGAACTGCTGGTCGTCCGCGATCGGGTACATCTTCGGGTCGAGGCGTGGGAACATGTACAGCGCAGCTTTTGGCTTGACGCAGGACACGCCCGGAATTTCGGTGAGCAGCTTGTGCGCGAGGTCGCGCTGTTTCAGGAGGCGTCCGCCAGGGCCGACCAGGTCGGCAATGCTCTGGTAGCCGCCGAGCGCGGTCTGGATCGCGAACTGGCCCGGCGCGTTGGCGCACAGGCGCATCGAGGCGAGCATGTTCAGGCCTTCGATATAGCCCTTGGCGTGGCGCTTTTCGCCCGATACCACCATCCAGCCGGCGCGGTAGCCGCAGGAACGGTAGTTCTTCGACAAGCCGTTCAGGGTCAGGAACAGCACGTCGTCGGCCAGCGAGGCGATCGAGACGTGCTCTTCGCCGTCGTACAGGGTCTTGTCGTAGATCTCGTCGGCGTAGATGATCAGGCCGTGCTGGCGCGCCAGCTCGACGATCTCGAGCAGTACCTCGCGGTGGTACAGGGCGCCGGTCGGATTGTTCGGATTGATGACGACGATCGCGCGCGTGTTCGGCGTGATCTTCTTGCGCATGTCCTCGATGTCCGGGAGCCAGCCGCTCTGCTCGTCGCAGACGTAATGCACCGGATTGCCCCCCGCCAGGCTCACGGCCGCGGTCCAGAGCGGATAATCGGGCGCGGGCACCAGCACTTCGTCGCCGTTATTCAGCAGCCCCTGCATGGCCATGACGATCAGTTCCGACGCGCCATTGCCCAGGTAGATGTCATCGATGCCGACGCCCTCGATGTTCTTGCTCTGGGTGTAGTGCATCACCGCCTTGCGCGGTGCGAACATGCCCTTCGAGTCGGTATAGCCGGCCGCGCCGTGCATGTTGCGGATCATGTCGTGCACGATCTCGTCCGGCGGGTCGAAACCGAACACGGCCAGGTTGCCGATGTTCAGCTTGATGATTTTCTGGCCGTCGTCCTCCATCTGGCGGGCCTTTTCCAGGGCCGGGCCACGGATTTCGTAGCAAACGTCGTCCAGCTTGTTCGATTTCAGGATCGGTCGCAAAGTATCCCCTGTTCTGTGACGCTATGTTGCAGTGCGAAAAATACCATTCTGCCGAAAGCTCAGGATTTAAGCAACCTCGCCTCTCCCGGTTACAATGGCTTTTTTGCCGGCCTACTACTCCCGCGATACGATGAAGCTCCATTCCGACAACACCCAGCAATACCAGACCGTGACCGGCTACGACGCCAGTGGGGTCGAGATCAACGCCCAGCGTTTCAACTACAGCCTGACCGTCATGCCGGAAGTGCCGCCGCGTCCCTGGAACGTCGCGCGTTTCGAAGACCTGAGCGCCGCCCATTTCGAAGAAATCGCCAAGGATGCGCCCGATGTCGTGGTGCTCGGCACCGGCGAGCGCCAGCGCTTCGTCCACCCGAAGCTGGTGGCCAGCCTCTCCGGCATGCACGTCGGCGTGGACTGCATGGACAGCCAGGCCGCCTGCCGCACCTATAACGTGCTGATGGGCGAAGGCCGCAAGGTCACGCTGGCCCTGATCATCGACGCCGCTCCGGGCGCCTGATTTCCGGCAGCCGCCGCCCTTTCCGCGCTGCGGCGCGGTGGGCCCGGCTGCGTCCGGCATATCGCACAACAACGAGAACAAGCACGACATGAGTCCATCGGCCTTTGCCTTCATCATCACCGGCGTCATCCTGAACGCCGCCGCCCAGCTCCTGCTCAAGGCCGGCACCAATGCCCTCGGCGGCGCCATCCACCTGACCCGCGACAACTGGTTCCTGACCGGTCTCAAGGTCGCCACCCAGTGGCCGATCGTGGTCGGCATGCTGTGTTACGGCATCTCGCTGGTGGTCTGGATCCTCGGCCTGTCGCGCACCGACGTCACCGTTGCCTACCCGATGCTCTCGCTCGGCTACGTCATCGGCGCCATCGGTGCCTGGATGTTCCTGGGAGAAGTCGTCTCGCCGCAGCGCATGCTGGCATTGGCCGTCATCGTGGTGGGCGTGGTGCTCCTGGCACGCAGTTAAGCTGCCGCTAAGCACGGAAATATTTCCATTTGATATCTTGAATAAATGAAAACCCGCGCCATCTTGCGGGATGATACCCTGCGCATCCCGTACATACAGGACTAGCAAGGCAGGGCGCCGCCGATTATCATTCCGATATCCGCCGCCATGACACCAGGAGAGCCCCGTGGCCGAGAGCCCAACCGCCGCAACCGTCGACAATTTTTCCGCCCCCATGACCAGCGGCCAGACCTTCGAGCTGGCCGGCCGTCCGGCGAAGTACACCGTGCTGTACTTCTATCCCAAGGACAATACGCCGGGCTGCACCACCGAAAGCATCGCCTTCCGCGAAGCCTATCCTGACTTCCAGGCCGCGAATACCGAGATCTACGGCATCAGCCGCGACTCCCTGCGTTCGCACGAAGGCTTCAAGGGCAAGCTGGGCCTGCCCTTCGAACTGATCTCCGATCCGGAAGAAACGGTGTGCAATCAGTTCGGTGTCATGAAGATGAAAAACATGTATGGCAAACAAGTGCGCGGCGTTGAGCGCAGTACGTTTATCATTGACGCTCAAGGCCGATTGGTGAAAGAATGGCGTGGCGTGAAAGTCAACGACCACGTGGCCGAAGTGCTGGAATTTCTGAAGAGCCAGCCCTGAGTAACGGATGGCTCCAGCAACCCAGTTCATTAACTTTTGCTGGACATTGCCACCTATTTTGAGTCATCGCGTATCTCATCAGCACCACTCCTCCTGCTGCTGCCGGACCGGCATCCTCCGGCTGCAGCTCATACCTCAGCAAGACCCCCAAGTAGCATCGTTTCCGTGCAGCGGCGCGCCCCGTGCTGCGCCTGCACGTCCTTAAAGACCTTTTTACATCGAGAACCTGATGCCACTGCCAAAAATGCCAACCAAGCCAGCGACCATGCTGCTGGCAAAAGATTATCCCAAGGCCGAACCGGGCAAGTCGCCCGTCCGCCCGGCATCCGCCAAAGCCGATGCCGACCTCGAAGAACTGATCAGCGGCCAGGCCGTCGCAACGCCGAAGGCGAGCAAGGCACGCAAGGCCAAGACGAGCGCTTCCGCCGCTGCCAATGACGCCGTCGCCGCCGGTGTCACCGGCACCGCCCCGGTGAATGTTGCCGCCGCCCCGGCCGCTCCTGCGCCGACTGGTGAGGCTCCATTGGCCAAGGGCCCGTCGCGCAAGACCAAGGACGGCGCCGGCGCACGCCTGCGCGAAACGGATGCCGACCAGCCGCATCCGGTCAAGCACAAGCCGGTCGAGGTCACCGTCAAGTCTTCCACCAGCCGCAAGGCCGACAAGGCCGGCGCCGGCAAGGTCTTTGTGCTCGACACCAATGTCCTGATGCACGACCCGACCTCGCTGTTCCGCTTTGAGGAACACGACGTCTACCTGCCGATGATGACGCTCGAGGAACTCGACAACCACAAGAAGGGCATGTCGGAAGTCGCGCGCAATGCCCGCCAGGTAGCGCGCACCCTCGACGCCCTGATCGCCAACGTCGACGACGACGCGATCGAGGCCGGCATCCCGCTGGCCAAGCTCGGCAACAAGGATGCCCGCGGCCGCCTGTTCTTCCAGACCAAGCTGGATTCCGCCCCCTTGCCGGAAGGCCTGCCCTCGGGCAAGGCGGACAACCAGATCCTGGGCGTCGTGCGCGCACTCGAAGACGCGATGGACGGCCGCGCCATCGTGCTGGTGTCGAAAGACATCAACATGCGCATCAAGGCGCGTGCGCTGGGCCTGCCGGCCGAGGATTACTTCAACGACCACGTGCTGGAAGACACCGACCTGCTGTACTCGGGCATCGTCCAGCTGCCGGACGATTTCTGGAACAAGCACGGCAAGGACATGGAGTCCTGGCAGGAAAACAAGAACGGCAACTCGGCCACCTATTACCGCGTGACCGGTCCGGTGATTCCGACCCTGCTGGTGAACCAGTTCGTGTTCATCGAGCCCCAGAACGGCGAAGCGCCCTTCTATGGCCAGGTGAAGCAGATCAACGGCAAGACCGCCGTGTTCCAGACCCTGCGCGACTACAGCCACAACAAGAACAATGTGTGGGGCATCACCGCGCGCAACCGCGAGCAGAACTTCGCGCTCAACCTCCTGATGAATCCGGAGTGCGACTTCGTCACCCTGCTCGGCCAGGCCGGTACCGGTAAAACCCTGCTGGCCCTGGCAGCGGGCCTGGCCCAGGTGCTGGAGACCAAGCAGTACAACGAGATCATCGTCACCCGCGTCACGGTGCCGGTGGGCGAGGACATCGGCTTCCTGCCGGGCACCGAGGAAGAAAAGATGTCGCCGTGGATGGGCGCCTTCGACGACAACCTCGAAGTGCTGATGAAGTCCGACAGCGACGGCGGCGACTGGGGCCGCGCGGCCACCCAGGACCTGATCCGCTCGCGCATCAAGATCAAATCGCTCAACTTCATGCGCGGCCGCACCTTCGTGAACAAGTTCCTCATCATCGACGAAGCGCAGAACCTGACGCCGAAGCAGATGAAGACCCTGGTCACGCGCGCCGGCCCCGGCACCAAGATCCTTTGCCTCGGCAATATCGCCCAGATCGACACGCCTTATCTCACCGAAGGCTCGAGCGGCCTGACCTACGTGGTCGACCGCTTCAAGGGCTGGAGTCACAGCGGCCACGTCACCCTGGCGCGCGGCGAACGCTCGCGCCTGGCGGACCACGCCAGCGACGTGCTCTAAGCCGTCCTTGTCCTGACCGAACGCCCGCCTGCCAAGGCGGGCGTTTTTATTTCTGCTCCCTATTCGTGTCGCATGATCTTCTTCCTGAAACTCTTGCTGGTCCCTTCCCTCATCGCCCTCGTCACCCTGGCCGGCCGCCGCTGGGGGCCCCTGGTGGCCGGCTGGCTGTCGGCTTTTCCCATCGTGGCGGGACCGATCCTGCTGGTGATCGCGCTCGAGCAGGGCAGCGACTTCGCTGCCGCGGCCGCGTCCAATACCCTGCTGGCGGTGCTGGCCATCTTGGTCTTCAGCATCGCCTATGCGCGCTGCGCCCACCTCGGCATGCCGCGCGCGATGACCGCCGCCCTGCTCGCCTACGCGCTGGCCGTGCTGGTGCTGCAGGCCCTCACGCTGCCGCTGTGGGCGGGTTTCGCCGTCGTGGTGCTGGCGCTGCTGGCGGCGCCGCGCCTGTTCGGGCCGGCCCCTGCCCAGGCTTCCACCGGCAAGCCGGCCGGCGACCTTCCCTGGCGCATGCTGGCCGGCGCCGCGCTGGCGCTCGGCGTCACCTATGCCGCGGCCGGCCTCGGCCCGCGCTTGAGCGGCCTGTTCGCGATGTTCCCCGTGATGAGCACCGTGCTGGTCGGCTTCTCGCACCGCGCCAGCGGTCCCGGCTTCGCGGTGGCGCTGCTGCGCGGCATGGTCAACGGGTATTACGCCTTCGCGGTGTTCTGCCTGGTGCTGTCGCTGCTGCTGCGCGTGCAGCCGCCCGGCATGGCCTTCCTGCTCGCCACCGGCGCCGCGCTGGCCGTGCAGCTGGGCGTGCGCTGGCTGCCGCAGCGGCTTAGAATAGTCGCGTTCAACCCAACGAGGAGGTCTTCCGATGCCACACATGCTGTTGATCCATGAACCCGTCGGCCAGCGCGCCACCCGCAGCGAGCCCGAAGGCCGCGCCGTCTACGAGCGCATGCTGCGTTGGGGCGAAGACTTGCGCAGCCGCGGCCTGCTGCTGGGCGCGGAATCGCTGGCCTCGCAGGACAAGGCGGCGCGCGTGACGGTCCCGAATGGGAAGGCACGCATCGTCGACGGTCCGTTTGCCGAGGCGAAGGAGATGGTGGGCGGCTTCTTCCTGGTCGACGTCGACAGCCGCGAGGAGGCGATTGCGCTGGCGCAGCAGTGCCCGGCGGCCGAATGGGCGACGGTCGAGGTTCGGGGGCTGGCGCCCTGTTTCGACCGCTAACGGCCTGCAAGCAAACTTGGGTTCCGGCCTTCGCCGGAACGACGGTTCGTGAGCTAGTGGTAGAAGCCGAGCCGTCATCCCGGCGAAGGCCGGGATCCAAGTTCGTACCGCACCCACAAAAATAATTGTGGCCACGATGTCGAATCCCCGCACTCCCGTTCGTCGTAGCAGATGGAAGCCCACCCCACGCTTCCACCCCACGACAAGGAGACCACCATGCGTTTCATGATCATCGTCAAGGCGACGCCCGACACGGAGGCCGGCATCATGCCCGGCGAGCCGCTGTTCGCCGCCATGACGGAGTACCACCAGGAACTGGCCCGCGCCGGGGTCCTGCTCGACGCCAACGGCTTGCGCCCCAGCAGCGAGGGCTGGCGCATCCGCTACGACGAAGGCCGGCGCAGCAGTACCGACGGCCCCTTCGCCGAAACCAAGGAGCTGATCGCCGGCTATACCCTGATCCAGGTGCGGTCGCGCGAGGAAGCGATGGAGTGGTCGCGCCGCTTCCCCAACCCGCACGGCGAGCACGCCAGGGCCGAGATCGAAGTGCGCCGGCTCTACGAACCGGCCGACCTGCCGTTCTAAACTTCCACGAAAGAAGAAAACCATGAAACAGCAGATCGCCATCACCCTCCCGGTCAGGGATATCGAACGCAGCAAGGCATTCTTCGCCGGACTCGGTTTCGCTTTCGACGACCGTTTCAGCAGCCCGCAGGGCGCCGGCATGATCGTCTCGAAAGACATCACCGTGATGCTGGCTTCCGAAGCCATCGCCCGGACCTTGTGCGCCAAACCGCCGGCCGATCCGCGCACCAGCAGGATTGCGCTCCTGTGCCTGTTCTGCGACAGCCGGAATGAGGTCGATGCCATGGCAAGCAAGGCACTGGCCCTGGGCGCAAGCCTGCCCGAGCCGGTGGAGGACCACGGCTTCATGTACCAGCACGGCTTCGAAGACCTGGACGGGCACATGTGGGCACTGACCTACATCGAGAGCATGCCCCAGCAGCAGGCCGCGCCTGCCGAAGACGCCACCGTTTGACTAAGGAAAGGACAGCATCATGAACAAGCAGATCTACGTGAACCTCCCGGTCAAGGACCTCGAACGCAGCAAGGCCTTCTTCGGCGCGCTCGGCTTCGGCTTCAACCCGCAGTTCAGCGACCAGAACGCCGCCTGCATGATCGTCAGCGACGACATCTATGTGATGCTGCTGACCGAGCCCTTCTTCCAGGGCTTCACCAACAAGCCGATCTCGGATGCGAAGAAGAGCACCGAAGTGCTGCTCTGCCTGTCCTGCGACAGCCGCGCCGCGGTCGACGACATGGCCGCCAGGGCCAAGGCCGCCGGCGGCAGCTGGCCGAACCAGCCGAAGGACCACGGCTTCATGTACCAGCACGGCTTCGAAGACCTGGACGGCCACATGTGGGAGCTGGCCTATATGGAAGGCATGCCCGAGCAGGCGCCCGAAGACGCAGCCGCGGCAGACGCCGACGTCGCGATCTGATGGACGCGCAGGTCGAACGCAGCATCGCCGCCGTCTGGCGCATCGAGTCGGCCAAGATCGTGGCCAGCATCGCGCGCATCGTGCGCGATGTCGGCCTGGCCGAGGAGCTGGCCCAGGATGCGCTGGTGTCGGCCCTCGAGCACTGGCCGCGGCAAGGCATTCCCGACAATCCGGGCGCCTGGCTGATGACCACGGCCAAGCATGCCGCGCTCGACCGGCTGCGCCGCGACCGCCTGCTCCAGCAGAAGCTCGAGCAGATCGGCCTCGACCTCGAAGCACAGGAGGCGCTCATCGTGCCAGACTTCGTCGACAGCCTCGACGCCGCGCGCAACGACGTGATTGGCGACGACTTGCTGCGCCTGATGTTCAGCGCCTGCCATCCGGTACTGTCGCTGGACGCGCGCCTGGCGCTGACTCTGAAACTGCTGGGCGGCCTGTCCACCCAGGAGATCGCGCGCGCCTTCCTGGTGCCCGAAGCGACCATGGCCCAGCGCATCGTGCGCGCCAAGCGGACCCTGGGCGAGGCGCGTGTGCCCTTCGAACTGCCGCCGCCGAACGAGCTGGGCGAGCGCCTCGGCGCGGTGCTGGAAGCCGTCTACCTGATCTTCAACGAGGGCTATACCGCGACCGCCGGCGCGGACTGGATGCGCCCGGCCCTGGTCGAGGAAGCGCTGCGCCTGGGACGGATGCTGGCCGAGCTGGCGCCGGGCGAGCCGGAAGCCCACGGCCTGGTCGCGCTGATGGAACTGCAGGCGTCGCGCATGGCTGCGCGCCTCGATGCCGAAGGGCGTCCGGTGCTGCTGCTCGACCAGGACCGCTCACGCTGGGACGGCGTGCTGCTGCGGCGCGGACTGGCCGCGCTCGAGCGCGCTGCCCGCCTTGGTCTGCCGCGCAGCCCCTACCTGCTGCAGGCCGAGATCGCAGCCTGCCACGCCCGTGCCCACGTCGCCATGGACACCGACTGGCAGGCCATCGCGGCCTTGTACGGGGAACTGGCGCAGGTCCAGCCTTCGCCGGTGGTTGAACTGAACCGCGCGGTGGCGGTCGGCATGGCCGAGGGTCCTGCCGCCGGCCTGGTGCTGGCCGATGCCCTTGCGCTGGACGGCAAGCTGGATGGCTACCACTGGCTGCCGAGCGTGCGCGCCGACCTGCTCGCCAAGCTGGGACGGGTGGAGGAAGCGCGCCGCGAATTCGAGCGCGCCGCCGCCATGACCGCCAGCAGCCGCGAGCGCGACTTGCTGCTCGAACGCGCCCGCGCCCAGCGCTCTTAGCGAACGACGCAGTCGACCGCCGCGCTCTCCTGGCTGGTGCCGTTGCCGGCGCCCGGTCCACCCGAACTGGTGTTGAAGGCCGGCGGAGGCAGGAACTGGATGTTCGGATTGCCCGGCACGATCAACGGCGCCTGGTTCAGGTTCGGCACGTAGCCGAACTGGCCGGCCTGGAAGCCGAGCGAGCCGCCATTGTTGGTTACGATGATGGCGCCGTCGCTGACCGACAGGTGCAGGCCGGGCGGCAGCAGCTGCGCAGGCGCGGCGCCGGCCGGCAGCTTGCCCTGTGGCGCTACCGGCGACTTGCCCTGCGGTGCCGCGTCCGTCGACGACACATAGTGCACGATGAAGGTGGTGCCGCGGATGCCGATGGTGGCGTTCGGCGTCTTGAGCGAGAACTTCTCCTTGTTGCGCTTGCCCATCAGGCCGGTGATCGAGCGCAGGCCGCCCTTCACCAGGCTGTAGCTGGCGCTGTCGTTTTCCGGCTTGCCTTCGTCGAAGGCGAAGTTCTCGACCTTGAACGTGGTCCCCGGGCGCAGCGTGATCTCGCTGTTGTCGATGAACTTGATCTGGGCGTAGGTGTTCTTTTCCGAGACCAGGGTGTCGCCGCTCTCGATCTCGGACTTCAGACCCAGCACCTTGACGCTGCCGTCGGCCTTCTTCGCCATCAGCGGACCGCTCAGGCGCGCCACCACGCCGGCCACCTGCGCGGCCCAGGCCGCGTTGCCGGTCACGCATAGCGCCGCGAACAGCAGCGCGCCCAGCGCCCGCTGGTACAACTTAGTTGCAGTACATTTTTGCAGCTGGTTTTTCATTCTTGACTCCAGTGTTCGTGGCTGCCGCGGGGCCCGCCTGCTTCTCCGACTGCTCCGCCGGCGTGCCTTCGCCGCCATCCTGCATGCCGGCCGTGGCCGGTGCCGCTGCTGGTGCGGGCGGCAGTTTCTCCTGCGCCGGGGTGCGCGAATTGACCAGGGTGACGGTGGTCTGCTGGACCGCGGCCACCGGCTGCTTCGATTCGGCGCCGCCCTGGGCCGGGGCCGGGTTGAACACGACGCACTTCGGATCGGCCGGGTGCGTGCTGCAGTAGCCCGGCTGCGGCAGCACCGCTTCGCAACCGGCCTGGTTCGGGTTCGCCGCGCACTGCGCCAGCGTCGGCAGCAGCACCGCGCATCCCTGCAGCGTCGGGCTGACGATGCACTGTTGCAGGGTCGGCAGCACCGCATCGCAACCGGGCGTCGCCTTGTTCGCCACGCACTGCGACAGCGTCGGCAGCAGTACCGAGCATCCTTGCAGGCTCGGGCTGGCGATGCACTGCTGCAGGGTCGGCAGCACCACCTCGCAACCCGGCGTCGCCTTGTTCACGACGCATTGCGACAGCGTCGGCAGGATGCCGCTGCAGGACGGGTCGTTCTTGTTGATCAGGCAGGCGTCGAACGTGAGCTTGAGCACCTGCGCGCAGCCCTCGATGCCGGGGCTCGCCTTGCAGATCGCCAGGGCCGGGAGGCGTGCGGCGCAGCCGGTGGCGCTCGGGTTGGCCACGCAGGCCAGGAAGGCGGCGCGGTCCAGCACCGGGACGCAGCCGTACACGCCGGCATCGAGGCGGCAGGTTTCCAGCTGCGGCAGCAGTTCGCCGCATCCCGGCGCCGCCGGCGTGGCGATACAGGCGGTGATGGCCTGGCGTTCGGCGATCACCGGCGCGCAGCCATGGGCATTCGGGGTCTTCTCGCAGGTCGCGTAGACCGGCAGCACGCCGGCGCAGGATGGCGCCTTCGGGGTGGCCATGCACGCCGTGATGGCATTGTGCTCGGTGATCACGGGCGCGCAGCCATAGGTGCCCGGCGTTTTCTCGCAGGTTTCGTAGGGCGGCAGCACGCCGGTGCAGGACGGTGCCTTCGGCGTCGCGATGCACTCCCTGACCAGCACCACGCCGCAGCCCAGCCTGTCCGGATTCGTGCGGCAGCTCTGCGGCGGCGGCAACACCCGGCCGCATTGCTCGGCTTCCGGGTTGGCCATGCACGCGCGCGTTGCCTGCTCGATCACGTTGCCGCAGCCCTGGGCGTTCGGGTCGGCAAGGCAGATGTCCAGCGGCGGCGGCAGGCCGGGGTCCTGCGGCGCATTGGTCTTCGTGACCGACAGCTTGCCGGGGGCAACGTCGATGCCGTTCGCCGGGATGACCGTGTCGCCGGCGGTGATCTGGACGCTGCCGGATACCGACTTCACCTGGCCTCCGGCGCCAATCGTGAGCAGGCCCTTATTGTCAGCCAACAGGGTGACGTTGCCGCTGTCGGTGCTGACCGTGCCGTTGATGGTCAGCGGGCTGTGGGTGACCAGGCGGATGTCGCCGCTGCCGGTCCTGACGCCCTGTTGGCCGGTGCTGGTCGGGCCGACGGTCAGTCCGCCGGTGCTCTCGATCGAGATCGCGCCGCCGTTCGCGCTGCCTTCCTGGACCACGTTGCCAACCACGAGGGCGCGGTCGTTCACGATATTGATCGGTGCGCTGCCGGTCGCCGTGTTCGTCGCGTTCATGAGCACGTTGGTGCTGGTGCGCAGGGGACGGGTGGCTTCGCCGATGCCGCCGCGCGACTGCAGCGACAGGACGTTCGACCTGAGTGTGCCCTCGCCCCTGATCGATGCCACGTCCGCCAGGATGGCGACCGGGGCCTCGATCGACTGGTCGACCACCAGGCCGCCGCCGGTCAGCGTAAGATCGTTCTGCGAGGTCAGGCCGGCGCGTTCACCGACGCTGCCGATGCGCAGTTCGCCGGTCCAGCGGAGGCGGAAGCCGGCGCCGGCTGCGGTGCCGGTGGCGACACCGGCCAGGGTCCCGACTTCGTTATTGCCCATCATGGTCACGCTGTTCGCTTCGACCAGCAGTGCCGGGGTCTTGACGATCGCGCTTCCCTGGTGGATGTCGCCGCTGGTGCGCAGCGTGGCCCGGCTGCCGGCAGTCAGGTTCGCCGTGAGCGTGATGCCGCTGCTGCCGGCGCCGAGATCGATCTCGCCCGCGTTCAGGGCACCGTCGATGGCGATGCGGCCGCCGCCGTCGACGCCGATCCTGCGCGCGCCGCCGATCGACGCGCCGCTGCGGACCTGGAAATAGCCGCCCTTCCCATGCTGGGTGGCCAGGAACTGGCTGGTGGCGCCGGTCAGCAGTACCGGTGCGTTGATGTCGATGCTGCCGCCGGTATCGATGAGCAGGTTGCCGGCCAGGCTCAGATCCTTGTCGATCACCACGTGGCCGGTATGGCCGCTGTTGCCGATGTTGATCTCGTAGGCGCCGAAGGCGCCGAGGCGGGCCGGGTCCAGCGCCAGCGCGCCGTTGACCTGGCTGGCGTGCACGAAGATGTCGGTACCGTTGTTGAAGGTATTGAAGGACACGACCGGCTTGACGCCGCCGACGCCGTCGATCATGCCGGCCAGCGTCATGCGCTCGGCCTTCAGGTCGATGTAGTTGGCGCCGTACAGGGCGCTGCCTTCGTTCAGGCTCAGCTGGTTCCCTGCGCGCAGGTCGATGTCGCCGCCCGCCTTGGTGACGCTGCCCTGTTCGAGCACGATGTCGCGGCTGGCCTTCAGGACGATCTTGCCGTCCTGGCCGACCGTCGCGCTGTTGGCGTTGACCACGCCGCGCTGGTTCACCAGGGCGCCGTAGATGCCGACGCGGCCGCCGTTCGCGACCACCTGGCCCAGGTTGATGGCCTGGTCGCCTGGTGCCGACACCACGACGGTCAGGTCGGGATTGCCGGCATCCACCAGCTCGACCCTGCTCCCCGCCGCCAGCATCACCTCGCCGTTGGGCGCCGTGATGACGCCGGCGTTTTCGACGTTCGGCGCCACCAGGAAGACCTTGCCGCCACCTGGCGTCGTGATCGCGCCTTCGTTGCGCACGCTGCCTGCATTCGGACCGGCGGTGAAGGTCTGCTTCCCGGCCAAAAAGTCGGCATCGGTCATGTTCAGCGTCGAAGCCACCAGGCCGCCCACGTCCACGCGGGAGTCGCGGCCGAACAGCACGCCGTTCGGATTGATCAGGAAGACCTTGCCGTTCGACTGCAGCGCGCCGAGGATCTGGCTGGGGTCCTGGCCGACGATGCGGTTCAGCACCGCGCTGTCGCTGCTTTGCTGGATGAAGCGGGTGATCTCGCCCGCATTCACCGAGAAGCTCTGCCAGTTGATGATGGTCCCCGGCGTGTTCGTGATCGAGAACACGTTGCCTTCCTGGGAGAAGCTGGCCTGCCCCGCCACCACTTTCGGCAGCGTGGGCGCGGCCGCGGTGCTGGCAGCGCCGAAGCAGGCGGCGACGCACAGTGCCGCCCTGCTCAGTCGAATGAGTCCGTTCCTCATGAATCGCATTTCATCAACCCCTTCTAATAGGCCAGGCCGACGCGCACGTGCAGCCTGTCCTTGTCGGCGCCGCTGAGTGCGCCCTCTTTCACTACCCTGCCGTAATCGGCCTGCAGGCTGAGCGCGCTGCCCACCGAGAAGCGCAGGCCGAGGCCGGCACCGGCGATCGTAGTGCTGTGCAGTTCGCCCGGCAGCGCCTTGTTGCGCTTGCCGTAGGCGCTGTCGTAGAAGCCCAGCAGGCGGCATTGCCAGCCGCTGCGGCTGCACAGGTTCGGCGTATAGGCCTCGAGATTCAGGCCCAGGCCCGAGTCGAGCGCCAGAGCGCGCTCGTCGAAGCCGCGCACGCTGGTCGAGCCGCCGGCGCCGAACTGCTCGCCCGGCACCAGCGCGTCCGGCGAGTACTGGCCGTTGGCCAGCACGCGGGTCATCCAGCCCTCGCTGCCGAGCGCATGGCTCCATGCGCCGGCCAGGCGCAGCGCGCGGTAGCCGGCCTTGGCGCCGGCGCGCGCCACCGTGAAGTCTTCCTGCTTGCCGCGCGAGCCGCCCGGGATGTTGTGCAGCAGGGTCGCCGCGAAGTTGGCTTCGCCCTTGTCCAGCGCCACGCGGCCCTGGTAGCCGAAGCTGAGCGGACGCACCGTCACGTCATTGCCGAAATCCTGGCCGAAGAACACGACGCTGTTCTTGTAGGCCTTCACTTCCAGACCGAAGATGAAGCGGCCTTCGAGCTCGCGTCCCGAAAGAACGCGCTTGGCCGCGATCCTGGTATAGCGGGCGCCGTAGACCGCGCCGCGGCCGCTGACGGCCAGGTCGAACAGGCCGGCGCTCACCACGCCCGAGTCGACGTCCGAATAACTGGCGTACAGGTCGAGCGCGGCGCCTTCTGCGTAGAGCGGCACGTGGTAGCCCAGGCCCCAGACCGCGACCTGCGAGGGTTCCTCGACCGTGGTCGTGTACTGCAGGCTGGCGACATGGTCGCGGCCCCACAGGTTGGCATGCTGCAGCACCAGGCCGGCGTGGGTCTTGCCGGTCTCGCGGGTGCCGGTGTTATCGAAATTGGCCATGACGGTCCAGGGGCGCTCTTCGACGACGTCGATGCGCGCATTGATCGTCTCTTCCTGCGCCGTCTCGTCCACGTCGCCGCTGCCGAGGCTCAGCTTGAGCTTCCTGGCCGGGTTCTCGTTGGCCAGCTTGAGGTTGGCGGACACCTGGGCCAGGTTGGGCGTCTGGCCCTCGCGCAGCGCCGGCAGGCTGCGGCGGATGTTGGCCTCGCTGAAGCGGCGGTTGCCGTCGATAGTGACCTTGCCGATCCTGGTCTGCAGGACGTTCAGGCGCACCACGCCGCCGTTCAGCTCCTGCTCGGGCAGCTGCACCGTCACCACGTTATAGCCGCGTGCGTGGTACAGCCCTTCGAGCGCTTCCAGGGCACGCTGGACGTCGCCGAAGTCGCGTCCCTTGCCGGTGAAGGGCGCCACCGCACCCTCGATCTCGGCGGCGGACAGCAGCGTATTGCCGGCCACGTCGAAACGGCTGATCTCGAAGCGGACGATCTCGTCCGGGGCGCTGCCGGACGCAGTTTCCTGCGCCCATGCCGCGCTGACGGCCATGGCGAGCATCGAGCCTGCAAGCAGGCGCGCAAAGCGTTGTTTCATCGAATTTGCTAGGTTTGTGTGGTTTTTATCAATGTTTTTGATAGCGGAACAGCCGGAGCGCGGCCATGCTCGTGAAAGTGTAACGAGCTTTTTGTTGCAGTGGAGAAAAATTAAGATAGGAAAGGAAACTTCCCCCACGTAAAGGGGGAAACACCGGACACCGGCGTTGTGGGAATGTCACACCGAGCTTACTTGGTGTCGAAGCTGGTCAAACCATCCCAGTCCTGGCCCGGCGGATGGGCGCGGTAATGCCCGATGCGCTCCCGATAGAGGGCGTACAGGCCGCGCTCCGGGTGGGCGCTTGCCAAGGCGTCGATCGCTTCCCGGGCGGCATCCCAGTCCTGCCGGCGCAGCAGCGCCAGCGCGGCGTCCCACTGCGCCAGCTCGTCGAGGACGGCCGGCGCCAGCTCATGCGGCTTGCCGAGCGGTTCATACATCGCGACCGGTTCGTTCTTGCCCTTCACCCGCACCAGGTCGAGTTCGCGGTAGACGAATTCCGGTGCCGCCAGGCGGGTCGCGGCGCCGACCGCGATGCCGACGCCGTAGACCTTGGTAATGCCTTCCAGGCGCGAGCCGAGATTCACGGCGTCGCCCATCACGGTATAGGCGCGGCGGATCTTCGATCCCATGTCGCCGACGTGCATGGGGCCCGTGTTCAGGCCGATGCCGATCTTCAGTTCCGGCCAGCCGCGCGCCAGGAACTCGCGGTTCAGGCGCGCGGCGCTGGCCTGCATCAGCAGCGAGGTGGCCACCGCGCGGCTGGCGTGGTCGGGGAAGCTGACCGGCGCGCCCCAGAAGGCCATCACGGCGTCACCGATGTACTTGTCGAGCGTGCCCTGGTGGCTGGAGCGGATGTCCTCGGACATCGCGGTGAGGTAGAGGTTGATGTACTCGCGCAGCTCCTTCGGGCTCAGGCCTTCGGAGATGGTGGTGAAGCCGCGCACGTCGACGAACATGACGGTCAGCTCGCGGCTCTCGCCGTCCATGTTGTAGGCTTCCGGGTCCTCGGCCATCTGCGCCACCAGCTCCGGCGCCACGTATTCGCCGAAGCGGCTGACCAGCGCCCTGCCCTTGCGGAATTCGAAGAAGTAACCCCAGGCGAGGTTCAGTACGAACAGGGCGGCGATCAGGAGCAGGCAGATGAAGACGTTCAGGACCGCATCCAATTCGGCGTACATGTAATAGTTTGCCCCGGCCACGGCCACGAAAGCGGCAGCCGCCACCAGCACCGACCAGGCAGGCGACAGCACCGCCAGCGCGACGCTGAGCACCAGTCCGACCACCGCAACCATGACGCTCTCGAGCGCCTGCGCATACCAGGGACGCGTCTTGAAACGCCCGTCCAGCATCGACTTGATCAGGTTCGCATGGATCTCCACCCCGGGATACTGATTGTTCACCGGCGTTGCCCGCAAGTCCTGCAGGCCCGGCGTCGTCGTTCCGACAAGGACGATCGCCCCTTCAAGCACATCTTTCGACGCCTTTCCGCTCAATACGTCGGCCGCGGACACATACCGGAACGCACCGCCGTGCGGCCCGCCGGTGCCGCGGAACTGGACCGTCGCACTCAAGCCCTCGCCGACAGGAAAGCGCACGTTCCCGGCTTTGGAAAACAGCGCAACATGTTCCACGTCACTGGCGTCGCGCTCGTTCGCGGACAGCGTGTCCACGGTCCTGTCGTAGAGCGGCCTGATGGACGTCGCCTGCATGACCGCGGCGACGGTTGCCACCGATAGCGAGGAATAGTAGGCGTCGCCGATCTGGAACAGCAAGGGCGAGGACCGCACCAGCCCATCTGCATCGGGAATCGCGGTGAAGACGCCTGCCCCGGCAGCTGCCTGCTGCAGGCGCGCGATGTTTGCTTCGTAGCCTTTCGTGCCGCGCGCCAGCAATATGCGGCCGTTCAAGTCTTCTTCGGTGAACAAGGGCGGCGGCAACACCCCTTTTGCCTGGTTGTCCGCAAGATTAAAGCCGAGTACCACCGGCTGCCCTTGCAGGGCCTGTGCAAACAGGCCGTCGTAGTCGAGCGCAGGCTTGAGCTGGCCCAGTTGGTGCTGCAGGCCCGGCACGTCTTTCAGTTCGCGCCCGGCAAGGCGCTCCAGTACCTCGTAGCCCGAACTCGTATCCGGCTCGGGAAACGATACGTCGAAACCGACCGCGCCGACCTCGTAGTGGCCGGTCAGCTGATCGACGAGCCTGGCCATCACGTTGCGGCTCCAGGGAAAACGCCCGACCTCGTTCAGACTCTTGCTGTCGATGTCGACGATGACGATGCCTGGATCCGGCTCGAAGGGTTCGAGCCGCATGCGCATGTCGGCAATGATGGTGTCCTGGCGCTCGATCGTGTGGCTGCTCCAGAAGTCGAGCGTGTAGGCCACGGTGATGATGGTCAGCAGCAGCCCGAGCGCCCAGCGCGCACCGTACCGGGAGAATGCCTGGCGAATGCGTTTCATGCGCTGCTATAGCTTAGGGCCGGTAGCCCGGGATCGCCGACTCGTCCACCTCGTCGATCTGGTGCGCATCCATGTTCTTGTGCGCGAACTGCAGGTAGACGCGGTTGCGCACGAAAATGTCGAACAGGTCCGGGTCGATGTGGCCGTTCTGCGCGAACTTGCCGAGGATGTGCAGCGACTCGGACAGCTTCTTGCCCTTCTTGTAGGGGCGGTCGCAGGCGGTGAGCGCCTCGAAGATGTCGGCGATCGCCATGATGCGCGCCTGCACCGACATCTGGTCCTTCGTCAGGCCCTTGGGGTAGCCCTTGCCGTCCATGCGCTCGTGGTGGCCGCCTGCGTATTCCGGCACGTTCCTGAGGTGCTTCGGCCAGGGCAGCGACTCCAGCATGCGCACCGAGACGTCGATGTGGTTGTTGATGATCTTGCGCTCGTCGTCGGTCAGGGTGCCGAAGCGCACGGTCAGGTTGAGCAGCTCGTTCTCGCTGAGGAAGTCCTGCTCCTGGCCCTCGGGCCCGGTCCAGCGGTACTGGGCGATGCGGCGCACGCGCTCCTGGTCCTCGAGCGACATGCCCTCGCCGCCGACGTTGGCGCGGCGCAGGAAGTCGCGGTCGGCGCGCATGCGCGCCAGTTCCGACTGCAGGCGGTCCTCGATCGCCGCGCCGTTCGCGCCCGGCTCGAGTCTGGCGCGCAGCGCACGGATCTCGGCATCGCGCAGCAGCACCTCGAAGCGCGTGTCGACCAGGTGGATGCGGTCAAAAATCGTTTCCAGCTTGGTGGACTTGTCGACCACGTGCACCGGGGTGGTGATTTTGCCGCAGTCGTGCAGCAGGCCGGCCAGCCACAGCTCCTTGCGGTCGGCGTCGGTCATGCGGAAAGCGGCCAGCGGCCCTTCGTCGGTCGCGTGCACCGCCTCGGCCAGCATCATGGTCAGCTCGGGCACGAACTGGCAGTGGCGGCCGGTGTGGGGCGACTTCTCGTCGATGCCGATGTTGATCAGGTTGACCAGCGCTTCCAGCAGGTTTTCCAGCTGCTGGATCAGGAGCTGGTTGGTCAGCGCCACCGCCGCCTGCGCCGACAGCGCTTCGATGAAGCGCTGGTCGGTCTGCGTGAAGGCGCGGATGGTGCCGGTCTCGGGATCCTTGGCGTTGACCAGCTGGAGCACACCCACCAGCTCGCCCTCGTGGTCGGTCATCGGCACCGTCAGGAAGGACTTCGAGTGGTAGCCGAAGGCGGTGTCGAAGCTGCGCATGCCCGAGAAGTTGAACACGTCCGCTTTGTACACGTCCTCGATGTTCACCGACTGGTTGAAGTTGGCCGCATAGGCCGCCACCGAGGCCAGGTTCTTGTTGCCGTAGTTGTCGTAGAGCGGCACCGGGACGATGTCGATCGGCTTGCCGCTCACGCCGCCCTGGTAGATGCCGAGGCTGTCGTTGATCGAGATGTGGAAGCACAGGCTCTTGCGGTCCTCGCTCGGGCGGTACAGGGTGCCGCCGTCGGCGTCGGTCATGTGCTTGGCCACGCGCAGGATACGGTCGAGCAGCGCGCCGGTGTCGTGCGTGTCCCCGAGCGCCACGCTGACTTCGGTGAGCTGGTGCAGGCGTTGCGCGATCTGGGTGGGGTTCAACTCTTGCATGGTAAGTCGGCCGGACCGTATGCATGTGCACACAGCAACTCTTTTGCCAAATGGTAATTCCTTGAAAGTGTAGCTTTGTTACGAGCTCATGTATATGGGATGACACCTTCACTGTTGAAAAATTGCAGGTTTTGGTCTCTTTTGGAAACAAAGCCGTTATGATTCCGTATATTCCAACAACATAAGGCCAGTCCGGCCGGGGGTCCTGATGAAATTCCGCTTCTGGGGGGTGCGTGGTTCCATACCGTCCCCAGGTCCACGCACGGCGCGCTACGGCGGCAACACTACCTGCATCGAAGTGCGCAGCGATGACGGCACCCTGATCATCCTCGACGGCGGAACCGGCCTGTTCCCGCTGGCCCAGCATCTGCTGGCCCAGCCGGTTCATCCGCCGGTCCAGGCCAACATCTTCATCACCCACAGCCACTGGGACCACATCCACGGCCTGCCCTTCTTCACGCCGCTGTTCATCAAGGGCAGCCGCGTGCGCCTGCACGGCGCCCATGATCCGGTGACCGGCAATGGCATCGAACACGTGATGGCGGTGCAGCTCCAGAACAGCTATTTCCCGGTCAGCGAAACCCAGATGGGCGCCACCATCGAATACCGCACCCTGGATATCGGCAGGCCGATCGAGGTCGGCGACACGGTGGTGGACAACGTCCTGATGAACCATCCCGTCACCAACCTCGGCTACCGCATCACCTGCGGCAGCCGCTCGGTGTTCTTCACCGGCGACCACGAGCCCTGGCACAACCCCTACCCGCCGGGCGATTCCGCCTTCGACGCCTACGAAGCCCACCTGGAGGGGCGCCAGCGCGCGATCGACGCCGCCATGCAGGACGTGGACGCACTGATCGTGGACTGCTCGTACACCCGTGAGGAATACCCGTCCAGGGCCGGCTGGGGCCATGGCACCTTCGACGCCGCCATCGAGATGGCGCTGCGCGTCGGCGCGCGCGCCCTGTACTGCACCCACCACGAACCGACCCGCGGCGACGACGAGCTCGAGGCGGCGTTCGCCGCCGTGATGGCGCGCTACCGCGAGCGCCTGGGCAGCCTGGAAGTCCAGCTGGCCTTCGAAGGCCTGGAAGTGGTGCTGTGATGAATCGGCCCACTGTCGACCAGGATGACGCCGCCGGGCAGCTGGCCTTCTTCCAGAAGCTCCAGCGCATCACCAACCGGATCCACGCCACCGCCAGGGTCGAGGAGATCATGCTCGACCTCGGGCTGGATTTCTGTGAACTGCTGGACTGCGACCGCTTCACGCTGTACGCCGTCGCGCCGGACAAGGAGCACATCGTCTCCAAGGTCAAGACCGGCCTCACCACCTTCCGCGAGCTGCGCCTGTCGATCGGCCCTTCCTCGATCGCCGGCTTCGTGGCGGCTTCGCGCCAGCCGGTCCAGATCGCCGACGTCTACGACGAGGCCGAGCTGCGCCGCCTGTCGCCCGAGCTGCATTTCCAGCAGGGAGTCGACCAGCGCACCGGCTACCGCACCCGCGAGATGCTGGTCGCGCCCCTGCTCGACAAGGCCGGCGGGCTGCTCGGCGTGGTCCAGTTCATCAACCATCGCTCCGGCGGCCCATTCCCGCCGCGGGCCATGGAGGCGGTGCGCCAGTTGTGCGAGACCCTGTCGGTGGCGCTCGACCAGCGCCTCGGTTCCCAGCGCATGCGCGGCAAATACGACGCGCTGGTGCAAGAAGCGGTGCTCACCCAGGCCGAGCTGGAAGGGGCCGGCCGCCGCGCGCGCGAGCTGGACACCGACCTCGAAGAAGTGCTGGAAGGCGAGCTGCAGGTACGCCGCGCGGCCATCGGTGCGGCGCTGGCCAGCTTCTTCAAGGTCCCCTACGAGCCCTTCCGCCCCGAGCGCGTCAAGCCGGTGGACCTGCTGCGCAACCTGAAGGCGCAGTACGTCGAGGAAAACGGCTGGCTGCCGCTCGAGGACGGCACGGGCGGACTGGTGGTGATGGCGGTCGATCCCGAGCGCACCGCCGCCAGCCGCATCGTCAGCCAGCTGTTCCCGAAAGCGAAAGTGGCATGGCGCGTCACGACGCGCGCCGAATTCCGCCAGACCCTGGAAGCCTTCTTCGGCACCGGCGCGGCGGCCAGCGAGAGCGTGGGCGAACTGCTGTCGGGACTCGAGGATGACGAGGACTACGAGTCCTCGTCCGACATCTCGGAAGCGGTCGAGAACGAACTGGTGCGCCTGCTGAACAAGGTCATCGTCGACGCCCACCGCCAGGGCGTATCGGACATCCACATCGAACCGCAGCCAGGCAAGGGCAAGACCGGGATCCGCTTCCGCAAGGACGGCGTGCTGGTGCCCTACATCGAGATCCCGTCGAGCTACCGCAGCGCCCTGGTGGCGCGCATCAAGATCATGTGCGACCTCGACATCTCCGAGCGCCGCAAGCCGCAGGACGGCAAGATCCGCTTCCGCAAGTACGGCCCGCTCGACATCGAGCTGCGCGTGGCGACCATTCCATCAAGCGGCGGCGTCGAGGACGTGGTGATGCGCATCCTGCAGGCGGGCGAGCCGATCCCGCTGGCGAAGCTCGGCCTGAGCGACTACAACCTCGCGCGCCTGCTGCCGGCGATCGAAAAGCCCTACGGCCTGTTCTTCGTGTGCGGCCCCACCGGCTCGGGCAAGACCACCACTCTGCACTCGATCCTGCACCACCTGAACACGCCCGAGACCAAGATCTGGACCGCGGAAGACCCGGTCGAGATCACGCAGAAAGGCCTGCGCCAGGTGCAGGTCAACCGCAAGGCCGGCCTGGACTTCGCCAGCGTGATGCGGGCTTTCCTGCGCGCCGATCCGGACATCATCATGGTCGGCGAAATGCGCGACAAGGAAACCGTCAGCACCGGCATCGAAGCCTCGCTGACCGGCCACCTGGTGTTCGCCACGCTGCACACCAACAGCGCGCCCGAATCGATCGTGCGCCTGCTGGACATGGGCATGGATCCCTTCAACTTCGCCGACGCCCTGCTGGGCATCCTGGCGCAGCGCCTGGCGCGCCGCCTGTGCACCGGCTGCCGCCAGCCCTACCATCCGGACGATACCGAAGTCGAGTCGCTGCTGGCAGAATACTGCGAGGACCTGCGCGGCACCGCCACGTTCAAGACCGATCCGCACGCGGCGCGCGAGCGCATCCTGGGCGGATGGCGCGCACGCCACGCCGATGCCGAGGGCCGCTTCACCCTGTACCGCGCGGTCGGCTGTGACGACTGCAACAAGGGCTACCGCGGCCGCATCGGCCTGCACGAGCTGATGCTCGGCACCGACACGGCCAAGCGCCTGCTGGTCGAGCACAGCCGGGTTTCGGCACTGCTCGGCGCGGCCCTCGACGACGGCATGCTGACCCTGAAGATGGACGGGATCGAGAAAGCATTGGCCGGACACACCGATATCAAGATGGTCCGGGCGGTTTGCATCAGGTAGTACCCACAAATTTTCCATTCTTTAGGAGAAGTCGATGAAGTACCTGCCGCTTGTTACAGCCCTTGGCCTTGGTTTCGGTCTTGCCGGCTGCGCCACCGAAACCCCGACGACCGGCGAAAAGCTCGTCCGCGAGGAAGCCTACGCTCCGGTCGGCACCTTCATCCCACGCAAGAACGGCACCGGCCTGGGGGCTGCGCCGCTTACTGCCGTCGACAAGACCGAGGTCGAGAACGCGCGCGCCATGCAGTCCAACGGAGTCGCAGGGATGCCCTCGGCCCGCTGACCCTGTCGCTCCATCGATCGAGCAAACGCCAGGAAGCGCAGGCGCACCCGGCTTTTTGCGTCCGGCCTTCACCCACCGAGGGTAATCCTTGCCAGGGCATTGTCAGAACGGTTTTTTGGTTCGATGTGAATTTACAATGGTTTATGTCCAGCAAAACCGCCGTACAACGCAACAAGCACGAATCCCGAAGGAGTTTCACGAAATGAAGAAATATCTCATGGCGGCGATGGCGTCCACCCTGCTGGGCGGCTGCGCCTACTACTACCCTTCCGGCGGCGACAGCCTGGCCCAGGAAGGCCGCTATGTCCCGACCGGCAGCAACATCCCGCGCAAGAAGGGCGACGGCACGGCCGTGGTCAGTACCATGAGCGCGGTCGAACTCGAGAGCGCGCGCATGGATCCGGGCAAGGGACCCGAACTGCCACCAGGGCAGTAAGCACTGCCCTGGTCGTTTTCGCCGCTCAGTCCTCGTCGCCGCCCTCGCCCTGCTCGACGAATACCGCCGTGGTGCGGGCGGGGATCGTGAAGCTGCCGCCCGCCTCGCTGTAGCTGGACGTCTTCACCACCGGGTCATCCGACTTCCGCTGCAGCTTGTGCTGCTTCAGCTTCAGGCCCTTCAGCTCGGGAATGGCGATGCTCTTCGCCTCCTTGTCCACGTTGAACAGCACCACCACGCTGCGGTACTGCGCGTCCGGATAGCGGCGCGGCGACTCGCCGTCGATGCGCATCACCACCAGGCCCGGCAACTGGTCCGGACCGGTGTTGTGGAACTTCAGGCGATCGATCACGTCCTGGGCCGACCGCAGGCGGAACAGGCTGCTGTCATTGCGGATCGCCAGCAGCTCCTCGAACGCCGACCGGGCCGACAGGATCGCGCGGCTGTCGGGCTTGATCAGCGGATTTTCCAGCACCGGCGTCATCAGCCCCCAGTTGTCGCGGTTCTTGTCGCTTGATGGCAGGCCCACAGCGAAGTTGTTCGACGCGTAGCTGTAGTCCAGGCGGTTGAACCAGTCGCCCGCGTTATAGCTGTCGCGGTCGAGCGACTTGGAGCGCAGCAGCTCCTGTCCCGCATGGATGAAGGGGATGCCCTGCGACAGCAGCACGATGGCCGCGCCCAGGTTCTGCACCCGCACCCGGTCCGCCAGGCTGGTCGACTGCGGCAGGCGGAAGGCGTTGATGTCGAACAGGGTCTGGTTGTCGTGCTTCTCGACGTAATTGATGGTCTCCGTCGGGCTGGCGGTGTAGCCGGCGCGCTGGCCGAAGTAATCGATGTCCGCGTTGCTGCGCAGCGAACCGAAACGATCGGTAAAGCGGTAGTCGCGCAGGGTGCCGGACAGGCCCACGCGCACCAGGTCGGCCAGGCGCAGCGCATCGTCGCGCGACTGCTTCGCCAGGTGGTTCGGGTCGTACCACACGCCGTTGATGAATCCCTGCTGGCTCACCAGGTTCTCGCCGCCGTCGCAGCAGCCGCCGCCGCGCACGGTGTCGCGCAAGCGGTCGTTGAAGGAGCCGATGCCGGTGCCGAACAGGTTGGCCTGGCGCGCCGTCACGAAGCGCGCGTCGTTGCCGACCGCGCCGAAGTTCCAGCCTTCGCCGTACAGGTAGATCTCGCGGCCGGCGGCGCGGTTGACGCGGGCCTGCAGCTCCTTCATCACGCTGAGCGGCGCGAAGGACATGATGTCGAAGCGGAAGCTGTCGACCTTGTACTCGCTGGCCCACAGCGCCACCGAATCGGTCATCAGCTTGGCCATCATGGTGTGCTCGGCGGCGGTGTCGGCGCAGCAGCTGTCGTTCAGGTTGGCGCCCTTGTCGTTCAGGCGGTAGTAGTAGGTCGGCACGATCTTGTCGAGGGTCGACAGGGGTCCCTGCTGCGAGGCGCTGGTGTGGTTGTAGACCACGTCCATGGTCACCCGCAGGCCGGTTTCGTGCAGCGCCTGCACCATCGCGCGGAATTCGCGCACGCGCGCGGCGCCGTCGTTGGCGTTCGAGGCATAGCTGCCTTCCGGCGCATTGTAGTGGACCGGGTCATAGCCCCAGTTGAAGCAGTCGGCGTCGCGCACCGCATCGATCGCGGCCTGCTGTTCGCTCGACGCCGGTCCCGCATCCGGAATGACCGGGCTGACGCAGCCGGCTTCGTTGACGCTGGCGATGTCGAACACCGGCAGCAGGTGGACGTGGGTGAGGCCGGCCTTTTCCAGCGATTTCAGGTGGCGCATGCCGCGCGACTCGCCTTCGGTAAAGGCCATGTACTTGCCGCGGCGCGCCGCCGGCACCGAGTCGTCGCTCACGGAGAAATCGCGCACGTGCAGCTCGTACAGCGAGATGTCGGCCGGATGCGCGAGCTTCGGGATGCGGTGGCTGTCCCAGCCGCGCGGCTTGAGCTCGGAGCTGGCCAGGTCGGCGATGAAGCTGCGCGCGCTGTTGGCGTTCAGGCTCACCGAGTAGGGGTCGGTCACGGTGTTCGTCACCAGCGTGTTGTTCGCCCAGCGCGACAGCACCTTGACGGTGTAGGTGTAATAGGCGCGGTTGGTCCAGCCGGCGCTTGGCGCGGTGAGACTCCACACGCCGGTGGCGGGGTCGAAGCGCATCGGCAGCTGGGCATTCGCGGGCGCATTCGCATCCGGATAGATGTCGAGCGCCACCGATTTCGCGGTCGGGGCCCAGATCCGGAAGGTCGGCACCCCGGCGCTGTCGAACGTGACGCCCAGCCTGGCGTTGGCCGCACGTTCGCCGAAGACTTCGTCGAGCATGCCCGCGCTCTGCAGCGAAGTGACTTGCACCAGCTTGCCGGCGCCGTCGAACTGGGCGATGGCGAACTGCGCGCTGGCGAGCGCGGGCAGCCTGGCGGCATCCGCGGAGGACAAGGCCAGTCCGGTGGCCCCGGCCAGGTGCGGGAATTTCGCGCGCACGGCCTCCGGCAGCGGCGCCAGGCGCAGGTCCATGCTGCCGTCCGCTCCGGTCACGCCGGCCGCGCCCGAACCGAGCCCGCCGTTGGCTGCGTAGTACAGCTTGTAGCTGCCCGCCGCCGGCACGCCTGGCCAGGCCAGGGTTTGCGCTCCCAGCCAGTGGGCGCTGGCTTGCCCCAGGTTGCCGTAGCTGAGCGCTGGCGGCGCCGTGTAAATGCTGCAATCGCCCTCGAGCAGCCAGATCTCGTGGCCCTTGCTCGCCACGTCCGCGGGCAGCGGCGCGCCCTGGTCGGCGCCGCAATTCTTGGTGCCGGTGCCGTCAGTGACGAGGAACCACAGCGCGGTCTTGCCGGCGGCCAGCGGGATGTCGACATAGCCACCGAAGGCGTCAAGCCCGGTGAACATGAAGCGGTCGGTGATCCAGGCCGAGCTTGGATTGGCCGGGCCGTCCCAGGAATACACGCCCCACTGGGCGACGTCATTCTGGGTACGGCGGAAGTGGATGCGGATGCTGCCCGGCGCGACAGCCGCGGCGGCCGTGGCGCTCGGCTGCTGGGCGAAGGCAGTCGCCGCAGGCAGGCTGCCGCCGGCAAGCAGCGCCAGCAGGCCGCCCATACTCGCCAAGCACCGCAGCCGTGAAGTCAAACTACTTCTATTGCGCATGTTGTCCCCTTTGTCATTGTTTTTAAACGCCGATTACCCGGGCAGCGGAGCCGCAGGCTGCAGCAGTGGCGGGCGCCACTGTGTAATATTACTACCAGCGTTAGCAAAAATGTAAAGGAACAAGCACAAGTGTAGCGTCTGCGCTCAGGACGCCGGCCATGCCGCCCAGGCCTCGGCGGGCGCGCGGTACTTTTCCGCGGGCACCGGGCGCGAGAAGAAATAGCCCTGCCCTTCGTCGCAGCCAAGGGTCTGGAGCAACTGCATCTGCTGGCGGCTTTCGATGCCCTCGGCCACCACCCGCATGCCCAGTGCATGCGCCATCGCGATCATCGAGGCGATCAGGGTGTCGCCCTCCGGGTGTTCGATCCGCAGCACGAAGGCGCGGTCGATCTTGAGCACGTCGAAACGCATCCGCTGCAGCTGGGACAGCGAGGAATAGCCGGTGCCGAAGTCGTCGATGCACAGCTTGATGCCGAGCGCGCGCAGCTGGCTGAATACGGCGGACTCGCCGATCCCCTCCTGCATCATCGACGATTCGGTCACCTCGATTTCCAGCAGCGAGGGGGGGATGCCATGACGCGCGATCGCACTGCGGAACTGCATCATGACGTCGGACTGGCTGAACTGGCGCGGCGAGATGTTGACCGAGACCGGCACCAGGGGCGTGCCGTCGCGCGTCCAGCAGGCCAGCTGGCGGCAGACGCTGTCGATGACCTGCTCGCCGAGCCGGACGATCAGCCCGGTCTCTTCCAGCAGCGGGATGAAGCGGTCCGGCCCGGTCAATCCCTTGCCCGGGCGCTCCCAGCGCACCAGCGCTTCCATGCTCGAGGCGGTGCCGGTGACCAGGTCGACGCGCGGCTGGTAGTGCACCACGAACTGCTGCTCGTCGAGCGCCAGCCGCAATTCCACCTCGGTCTCGAGTCGGGTGCGGATGGCCTCGAAGAAGCGCGACTGGAAGAAGCAGAAGTTGCCCTTCCCTTCGGTCTTGACCGCGTACATGGCAATGTCGGCGTTCTTGAGCAGGGTCTGGGCATCTTCGCCATGCTCGGGAAACAGGCTGATGCCGATCGAGGCGCCGAGCACATGGGTGGCATGCTGCAGGTGGAAGCCGTCGCGGAAGGCCGCGAGCACGCGGTGGGCGACGTGTTCGACGTCCGCGAGGCCGCCGACCTGCTCCAGCACCACCACGAATTCGTCGCCGCCCAGCCGCACCACATGGTCGCGCGGCCGCATCGCGAGCTTCAGGCGCTTGGCGACGGTGCGCAGCAGCTCGTCGCCGGCCGCATGGCCGAGGGCGTCGTTGACGGTCTTGAAGCCGTCCAGGTCGATGAACAGCACCGCCAGTCCATGTCCTCCCGCGCGCGCCCGGGTGATCGCCTGCGGCAGGTAGCGCTGGATCCAGTAGCGGTTCGGCAGGCCGGTGAGCGCGTCCGAATTGCTCCTGCGCTCGAGCTCGGTCAGGTGCGCCTTCGACTCGCTGATGTCGCGGATCGTCACCGCCAGGTCGTTGCCGGCGCGCACCGCCTTGTAGCGGATCCAGCGTGCCTGCAGGGGCTGGTCGGGCGCCGCCGCCACCGGCAGCTCGCGGTCGTAGAGGCCGGTGTCGAGGGCCTGGCACAGCCGTTCGCAGGCCTTGCGGAACAGCTCGCCCTGGTAGAACTCGGACAGGCGGTGCCCGATCAGTTCCTCGGGACGCTTGCCGAACATGGCGGCCCCATGCTGGTTGCAGTCGACGATCGAGAAATCGCGCACCACGTCGTGCAGGTCGCGCAGGGGACGGTTGATGAAGAAACCCTCGCCCGCGTCCTCGGTTGCCAGGCGGTAGGTGGCGCGGATCGACTCGACCTGGAACTGGCGCCAGCGCAGGTGCACGTACAGCCCGGTCGCCGCCAGTGCGGCCAGCAGGAAGCCGGCGCTGTACAACCAGGCGCCGGTCAGCTGCGCTTCGCGGTGCACCCGGAAAGGCGCCATGGCCGTGAGCTCGTCGACCGCGACGATGCCGACCAGGTCCAAGTCGGGAAAGCGCCGCCAGGCGGCCACACGGGCGCGTCCATCGCCGAACCATTGCCTGCCGTCGAAGCGGGCTACGCCTTCCTCCCGCCCGGCGGGCATCGGCGCCAGCAGGAAAGGTGTCTTGTACGAATGGACGCTGGCGCCGTTGCGGCTGGCGAGGATGGCGCCATTGCCGCGCGTCACCGCCACGAAACCATGCTCGCGCAGGATGGGCTCGGCGTAGTGCTGGGTGAAAAAAGCCGGCAAGACGGTGATCAGGACGATGCCATCGAAGCCTCCTTCGGGCGACAGCAAGGGGCGCGAGAAGGCCACCACCTCGCGTCCGGTCAGCTGGCCGTCGAGCGGGCCGCTCAGGTAGAGCCGGTCGCCATCGGCACGCTGCTGCTCGAGGAAATACGGCTTGTCGCCGAAATACCTGCCGACCGCGGACGGATGCGTGCTGGTCGTCACGATCCCGTTGCGATCGATCAGGGCGACGGCAGACATGTACTGCTGGGAAAAAATTCCGGATTCCATGGTGCCGGCCAGGCTGCTGCGGTAGCCGGACGTGACCCAGTTGTGGCGCAGGAGCAGCAGCAGGCGGTCGGTCTCGGCGATCGAACGACGGGTGCGGATGACCAGGCTCTGCACATAGGCGTCGGCCTGCTGCTCGATCTCGGCCACGCGCTCACGCTGCTCATGCCCGATGTCGCGCAAGACGTAGCCCCACCACGCGGCCGCGGCGACCAGGGCGGCCACCGGCCAGACGAGCAGCATCGACACCCGCTGGCGCAGGAAGGCCAGGAAGGGACGCAGTGGGCCGATCGCCCCGAGAGCGTTCGAGGTTCTGGCCGGAATGGTCTCGTCGGTACGCGGATTCATTGGGCTCCGGCACGGCATGGACAGCGGCGGATTCAGTATAACCCGCGGAGACGGCGCGGCCGGTCCGCTACGGAGGCAAAAAAAAACCCGGCAATGCCGGGTTTCCAGAGAGCAGACGCTCTTACATGATGTGGGTGCCGATCCACCAGGCGATGGCGGCCATGAAGGCCGATGCCGGGATGGTAAAGATCCAGGCCCAGACGATGTTGCCGGCCACGCCCCAGCGCACCGCCGACATCTTCTGCGAGGCGCCCACGCCGACGATCGCGCCGGTGATGGTGTGGGTGGTCGAGACCGGGATGCCGAAGAAGCTGGCCATCAGCAGGGTCATGGCGCCGCCGGTCTCCGCGCAGAAGCCGCCCACGGGCTTGAGCTTGGTGATCTTCTGACCCATGGTCTTGACGATGCGCCAGCCGCCGAACAGGGTGCCGAAGGCGATCGCGGCGTAGCACGAGATGATGACCCAGGCCGGTGGCAGCGGATCGTTCGGGCTGGTGACGCCGGCGGCGATCAGCAGCATCCAGATGATGCCCATGGTCTTCTGGGCGTCGTTGCCGCCGTGGCCGAGCGAGTAGCCGGCCGCCGAGGCCAGCTGCAGGCGGCGGAACCAGACGTCCACCTTGCGCGGCGTCGACTTCACGAAGATCCACGAGACGATCAGCATGATGGTCGAGCCCAGGATGAAGCCCATCAGGGGAGCGACGACGATGAACACCACGGTCTTGATCAGGCCGGCGGAGATCAGCGCGCCGGTGCCCGACTTGGCCACCGCGGCGCCCACCAGGCCGCCGATCAGCGCGTGCGAGGACGAGGACGGGATGCCGTAGTACCAGGTGATGATGTTCCAGGTGATCGCCCCGACCAGCGCGCCGAAGATGACGTAATGGTCGACCACGTGCGGGTCGATGGTGCCCTTGCCGATGGTTTGCGCCACCTTCATGCTGACCACGAAGATCGCGATGAAGTTGAAGAAGGCCGCCATTGCCACCGCGTGGTGCGGCTTCAGCACGCCGGTCGATACCACGGTGGCGATCGAGTTCGCCGAATCGTGGAAGCCGTTCATGAAGTCGAACACCAGTGCCAGCAGCACCAGCATGCCCAGCACGTAAATGCTGATGTTAATAGTTTCCATGTTTATTCTTGTTGTGCGCGCTGATTACGCGTTCTCGACGATGATGCCTTCGACGATGTTCGCCACATCTTCGCAGCGGTCGGTGACGGTCTCGAGGATCTCGTAGATGGCCTTCATCTTGATCAGGTTGCGCACGTCCGGCTCGTCGCGGAACAGCTTGGACATGGCGGCGCGCATCACGTGGTCGGCGTCCGACTCGAAGCGGTCGATCTCTTCGCAGATGGCGACGATCTTCTGGGCGTTGCCCATGTCGTGCAGCAGGCCGACGGCTTCCTGGACCTTCTTGCAGGCCGACAGGCACAGCTCGGCCAGGCGCGCGGCTTCCGGGGTCACGGCGTGCAGGTCGTACAGCGAGACGGTCTGGGCCGCGTCTTCCATCATGTCGAGGATGTCGTCCATGCGGGTGATCAGCTTGTGGATGTCGTCACGGTCGAGCGGGGTGATGAAGGTCTTGTGCAGCAGATCGACGCATTCGTAGGTGATCTTGTCCGCCTGCTTCTCGATGCTCTCCACGGCGTGGGTGCGGTTTTCCAGGTCGTCGAAGTTGGTCATCAGGCCAACCATCTCCTGCGCGCCCTTCACGCACAGTGCGGCGTGCTGGTTGAACAGGTCAAAAAACTTGCCCTCCTGGGGCATCAGGCGTCCAAACATATTATTCTCCGTTGTGAATCTCTTGGGACTTCGAAACCGCTGCCACGGCTGGCAGCGGGGTGGTGAATCCGCGGCTTGCTGAAACTTAGTCGCCCTGGTAGACGCTCAGGTTGCCGCTGTAGTTACCGAACTTGGTATAGGAGCCGATCCAGGTAAGGCGAATCGCCCCGATCGGGCCGTTACGCTGCTTACCGATGATGATCTCGGCGGTTCCTTTATCGGGCGAGTCGGGATTGTAGACCTCGTCGCGATACAGGAAGATGATAACGTCCGCATCCTGTTCGATAGCGCCCGATTCGCGCAGGTCGGACATGACGGGACGTTTGTTGGGTCGCTGTTCCAGCGAGCGGTTCAGCTGGGACAGTGCGATGACGGGGCAATGCAGTTCCTTGGCCAGGCCCTTGAGCGAACGCGAGATCTCCGAGATCTCGGCCGCGCGGTTGTCGCCCGGCTGGCTGCCCTGCATCAGCTGCAGGTAGTCGACGATGATCAGGCCGAGCTTGCCGCACTGGCGCGCCAGGCGTCGTGCCCGCGCGCGCATCTCGATCGGGTTCAGCGCCGGGGTCTCGTCGATGTAGAGCTGGGCGTCATTCATTTTCTGAATGGCGTGCGTCAGGCGCGGCCAGTCTTCGTCGTTGAGGCGGCCGGTACGCAGGCGGTGCTGGTCGAGCTGGCCGACCGAGCCGAGCATACGCATGGCCAGCTGGGCGCCGCCCATCTCCATCGAGAACACGGCCACCGGCAGGCCGGCTTCGATCGCGACGTTCTCGCCGATGTTGACCGAGAACGCGGTCTTGCCCATCGACGGACGGCCGGCGACGATGACCAGGTCGCCCGGCTGCAGGCCCGAGGTCATGCGGTCGAGGTCGATGAAGCCGGTCGGCACGCCGGTGATCTCGCCCTGGTTTTCGCGCGAATACAGCTCGTCGATGCGCTCGACGACCTGGGTCAGCAGCGGCTGGATCGGGTTCCAGCCCTGCTGGCCGCGGGAACCGGTTTCGGCGATCGCAAAGATCTTCGACTCGGCCTCGTCCAGCATCTGCTTGACTTCCTTGCCCTGCGGGTTGAAGGCATTGCCCGAGATCTCGTCGGCCACGGTGATCAGCTTGCGCAGGATGCCGCGGTCGCGCACGATCTCGGCATAGCGGCGGATGTTGGCCGCCGACGGCGTGTTCTGCGCCATCGCGTTCAGGTACTGCAGGCCGCCCACTTCCTCGGCCTTGCCGAGGTTGTTGCAGGCCTCGTAGACCGTGATCACGTCGGCCGGCTTGCCGGCGTTGATCAGGCGGACCATCTGTTCGAAGATGATGCGGTGGTCGTAGCGGTAAAAATCGTCCGCGTTCATGAAGTCGGCAATGCGGTCCCACGCGGCATTGTCGCGCAGGAGACCGCCGATGACGGACTGCTCTGCTTCGATGGAATGCGGCGGGATGCGCAGGGAATCGACTTGCGGATCGGCTGGGGAATTCATGGCGGGCATTATACCTTTTCCGGTCACACGGCTGACATAATTGGCGAGAATTTCCGGCAATAAAAAAGCCGGGCGAACCCGGCTTTTTCATTTATACAACAAGTGCTTAGCTCAAATTAAGCAGCTTCGCCGACCACCGAGATGGTGATTTCGGAGACGACGTCGGTGTGCAGCGCGACGGCGACCGGGAATTCACCGGTGGTCTTCAGCGGGCCGGTCGGCAGGCGAACCTGCGACTTCTCGACCGGGAAGCCTTGCTTGCTCAGGGCTTCGGCGATGTCGAAGTTGGTGACCGAACCGAACAGACGGCCGTCCACGCCCGCCTTCTGGGCGATGGTGACGGTCATGCCGTTCAGCTTGTCGCCTTGTGCCTGGGCAGCGGCCAGCTTTTCGCCAGCTGCTTTTTCCAGTTCGGCGCGCTTGACTTCGAACTCGGCCACGGCGGCCTGGGTGGCGCGGCGTGCCATCTTTTGCGGGATCAGGAAGTTACGTGCGTAACCGTCCTTGACCTTGACGACGTCGCCCAGGTTGCCGACGTTAACAACTTTTTCCAAAAGGATAACTTGCATGTTCTTTTCTCCAGGATGTTCTGAACTGTACGACGCGAATTAGGCGTTGTGCAGGTCGGTGTACGGCAGCAGCGCGAGGTAACGTGCGCGCTTGATGGCGGTGTCGACCTGGCGCTGGTAGTGCGCCTTGGTGCCGGTCAGACGTGCCGGCATGATCTTGCCGTTTTCCTGGACGAAGTCCTTCAGGGTGTCGACGTCTTTGTAATCGACCTGTTCCACGTTTGCTGCGGTGAAGCGGCAGAACTTCTTGCGCTTGAACAGCGGGTTCTGCTGTTTGCGCTTGAGTTTTTCTTTAGCTTTGTTTTTGTCGAACTTTTTACCGAATGCCATTTCGAGGCTCCTGTATCTAATCTAAATTGCGCTGCGTTATGCAGCACTGAAATCAATGATGTGAAACACCAAGGCTTTGCTGTTGCGGTTTTTCCTGGCCAGGAATCCTTCGAAGCGGTAGGCGGCACCGAGTTCGGCGCTTTGCAGCCTGCCTGAAATCTCGCCCGCGCCGAGCGCAGGGATTTCAAACGCGACCTGCCTTGCCACTCCGGCCTCTACCTGTTGCGAATCGTGCATCAGGATCGCGCCCACGATAGGGACGCCGGCCGGGGTATAACGCAGTACGTCACGCTCCGCGATGGTCGCGATGAGCTGGAACTGGTTCACTGCGCTCTACGAATTCCCGAGAAAAAACTTAGGCAGCTGCGGCCGGGGCAGCGGCAGGAGCTGCTGCTTCTGCGCGGTGGCTCTTGGCTGCGTCTTCGCGCTGGACCGACTTCATCATCGGCGACGGTGCGGTTTCGGCCTTCTTCATCTTGACGGTCAGGTGACGCAGGACGGCATCGTTGAACTTGAATGCGGTTTCCAGCTCGACCAGGGTCTCGTTGTCGCACTCGATGTTCAGGCAGATGTAGTGGGCTTTCGGCAGCTTCTGGATCTGGTAAGCCATCTGGCGACGGCCCCAGTCTTCCACGCGATGGATGTTACCGCCGCGGCTGGTCACCGTGGTCTTGTAACGCTCGATCATCGCCGGGACTTGCTCGCTCTGGTCCGGGTGGACGATAAAAACGATTTCATAATGACGCATGCAACACTCCTTGAGGACGTTAAACAAATGCCCACCTCGGCGTCAAGACGAGTGTGGGAAGGGAAAGCCGGACATTATAGCCTGAAAAGTCGGCGGATGGGAACTGGACCGCATTGCACAATTTTTTTACACATTTCCCGTGTTTTCCCTTGCGCATCCGAGAATACTGTACAAAAATACAGTCTGCTCTTACAACCATTGCCGTAAAACACCCATGCTCAAGCTCACTGCAAGGCAAGAACAGATCCTGAACCTGATCAAGGAAGCGATCGAAAACACCGGCTTCCCGCCGACCCGCGCCGAAATCGCGGCCGAGCTGGGATTCAAGTCGGCCAATGCGGCCGAGGAACACCTGCAGGCGCTGGCGCGCAAGGGCGCGATCGAGATTTCGCCGGGCACCTCGCGCGGCATCCGCCTGATCGGCGCCTCGGTCGAGCAGGTGCCGATGGTCCCTGCGGCCCTGATGATGTCGCTGCCGCTGGTCGGCCGCGTGGCCGCCGGTTCGCCGATCCTGGCCCAGGAACACGTCGAAGCCACCTACTCCGTCGACGCCGCCATGTTCTCGGCGCGCCCCGACTTCCTGCTGAAGGTCAAAGGCTGGTCGATGCGCGACGCCGGCATCTGCGATGGCGACTTCCTGGCAGTCAAGAAGATCGACAGCGCCAAGAACGGCCAGATCGTCGTGGCCCGCCTGGGCGAGGAAGTGACCGTCAAGCGCTACCGCAAGACCGGCAACCTGGTCGAACTGCTGCCGGAAAACCCGGACTTCAAGGTCATCCAGGTAACTCCGGAAGACGAGTTCGCGCTGGAAGGCCTGGCCGTCGGCCTGATGCGCAGCTGGCACTGAGGCTTCCCATGAACGCTCTGGCGGCAAGCCGCCAAAGCGCTCAAGCGCGTCTTACTGGATCTTCTTGTCCGCCCAGTGCGAATCCTTCTTGGCGGACTTCACCATCTTGTTGTGCTCTTCCACATAGGCCTCGGTCGCCGAGCGCCATGCTGCAAAGTCCGCCAGCACCAGCTTCGAACTGACCTTCGCCTCCTCGCTCAGGTTTTCCTGCAGCTGCTTCAGGTAGGCCGTCGACTTCTCGGTCTCTTCCTTGTTCATCAGCTTGGCGATGTCCGCCGGAATGCGCTGGGTCAGCGGCATCGCGGCATTCAGCTTGGTGACGTACTTGTTGTAGCAATCCTGCCACGCCTGCACGGCCGCACCGATGCGGTCGATGTCCGCGTTGACCTTCGACATCGCCGGAATCCGCGGCGTCACGCAGCGGTATTCGCCCGACTTCAGGTCTTCGCCGTCATAGCCCTTGATCCAGTAGTCGATTTCCTTGCGGCGCTTGAGGCGCTGGTCCATCAGTTCCAGCGAGGCGATCGCGACCTTGTTGCCCTTGGCGGCGGCCTTCTTGAACAGCGCCTCGGCCTTCGGCTCGTCCACCTGCCCCGCTTCGCCGTACCAGTACATCTGGCCGAGCGCCTGCTGCGCCTCGGGATTGCCGGCATTCGCCAGCTTGGTATAGATCTTCAGCGCACCGGCGTAATCCTTCTTCGCGAACAGGGCATTGGCGTCTTCCAGCTCGCCGGCGAAGGCGGCGCCGCACAGCAGCAGGGATGCAAGGAACAGCTTGGTCTTCATGGGCAGATGTGGAATGAGGAAAGAAGCTTCATGATAGCGGCAACAGGCGGGCCTGCTCAACCGCTGAAACAAAACGGCAGCCTGTGGCTGCCGTTTTAATTATGCCTCGAGCGCCTGGCGGAAGTCCGCCAGCAGGTCGTCGGTGTCTTCGATGCCCACCGACACCCGGATCAGGGACTCGGCGATGCCCATGCTGGCGCGCCGCTCCGCTCCCATCTCGAAGAAGATCGTGTGCGCCACCGGAATCACCAGGGTGCGGGTGTCGCCCAGGTTGCTGGCCGGGATGCCGAGCTTGAGGCGGTTCAGGTAGTCGAAGCAGTCGATGTCCTCGCGCAGCTCGAAGCTCAACAGAGAACCACCCGCGCGGAACAGCTCTTTCGTGATGCCGTGCTGCGGGTGCGAGGCCAGGCCCGGATAATGGACTGCGGCTACACGCTCATCTGCTTCCAGCATCTGCGCCAGCGCCAGCGCGTTGGCGCTGGTGCGTTCCATGCGCAAGGCCAGCGTCTCGGCGCCGACCGCGATGTGGTGGGCCGCTTCCGGGCCGAGGGCCGCACCGAAGTCGCGCAGGGCCTTGGCGCGCAGCTGGGCCAGGCCCTGGTTGGCGGCCGGCTGCTTGCGGAAGTTCGCCGCGATATGCGGATAGGCGCTCCAGTCGAACAGGCCGGTATCGGTCAGGGCGCCGCCCAGCGCATTGCCGTGGCCGCCGATCGACTTGGTCAGCGAATTCACCACCAGGCCCGCGCCCACCGCCTTCGGGCGGAACAGGTAGGGCGTGGTCATGGTGTTGTCGACCACGTAGAGGATGCCGCGCTCACGGCACAGCTGGCCGATGCGCGCCAGGTCGGCGACCTGGGTGCGCGGATTGGCGATGGTCTCGACGAAGACCATGCGCGTGTCCGGCTTCAGAGCCGCTTCGACATTGGCGACATCGGTCGCGTCGACGAAATCGACGCCGACGCCCTGCCCCGCCACCGTCTGCCACAGGCTGTTGGTATTCCCAAACAGGAAGGAGGACGAGACGATGTGGTCGCCCGCGCGCAGCAAGGCCTGGAACAGCGCGCCGATGGCGCCCATGCCGGTGGCGAAGCACAGGGTGCCGACACCGTCTTCCATCTTGGTGATCTTGTCCTCGAGCGCGCTCACCGTCGGGTTGCCCTGGCGGCCGTAGCGGAATCCCGGCTCCTTGCCCTGGAAGACCGAGGCCAGCTGGCGCGCGTCGTTGTAGCCGAAGGCCACCGAGGTGTGCACCGGCTTGTGCAGCGAGCCCTGCTCGACCGTCTTGCGACGGTCGTTGTGCAGGATGGTGGTCGTGAAACCGTACTTCTGATCGCTCATTGCAGACCTTACTCCGCCGTCGCCGGGGTGTTGAGGTTCAGCTGGGTGCGCACCGGATCCTCGATCTGGTTCTGCTTCGGGTTATGGCGCGCCGTTTCCTGGCGGTCCAGGTATTCCGGGGTCACGTCGCCGGTGACGTACACGCCGTCGAAGCAGGAAGCCTCGAAGTTCTTCAGCGCCGGGTTGACGTCCGAAATGGCGCGCTTGAGCGCGTCCACGTCCTGGTAGACCAGGCGGTCGGCGGTGATCTCGGCGCAGACTTCCTCGACGGTGCGGCCGTGGGCGATCAGCTCGTCGCGGGTCGGCATGTCGATGCCGTACACGTTCGGGTACAGCACCGGCGGCGCGGCCGAGGCGAAGAACACCTTGCGGGCGCCGGCGTCACGCGCCATCTGCACGATCTCGCGGCTGGTGGTGCCGCGCACGATCGAGTCGTCGACCAGCAGCACGTTCTTGTCCTTGAACTCGGAGGCGATGGCGTTGAGCTTCTGGCGCACCGACTTCTTGCGCATGCCTTGCCCCGGCATGATGAAGGTGCGGCCAATGTAGCGGTTCTTGATGAAACCTTCGCGGTACTCGACGCCGAGTTTCAGGGCCAGCTGGATCGCGGCCGGGCGCGAGGAATCGGGGATCGGCATGACCACGTCGATCTCGCCTTCCGGGATCTCCTGGCGGATCTTGTCGGCCAGGTATTCGCCCATGCGCAGGCGGGTCGCGTACACCGAGGCGCCGTCGATCACCGAGTCCGGGCGCGCCAGGTAGACGAATTCGAAGGCGCATGGATTCAGCGACGGGTTCTCGGCGCACTGGCGCTCGTACAGCTTGCCGTCGTTGTCGATGAAGACCGCCTCGCCCGGCGCGATGTCGCGCACGAAGCGGAAGCCCAGGCCTTCCAGCGCCACCGATTCGCTCGCCACCAGGTATTCGGTGCCCTGCTCGGTTTCGTTGATGCCGAGGCACAGCGGACGGATGCCGAAGGGATCGCGGAAGGCCAGCATGCCGTGGCCGGCGATCTGGGACACCACCGCATAGGCGCCGCGCACGCGGCGATGCACGGCGGAAACCGCCTTGAAGACCGCGTCGGTGTCCAGCTTATAGCCGTCGGCCGCTTCCTGGATTTCGTGGGCCAGCACGTTCAGCAGCACTTCCGAATCGGAATCGGTGTTGATGTGGCGGCGGTCGTTGCGGAACAGCTCTTCCTTGAGCTCGGCCTGGTTGGTCAGGTTGCCGTTGTGGGCCAGGGTGATGCCGAAGGGGGCGTTGACGTAGAACGGTTGTGCCTCTTCCTCGCTCGACGAACCCGCGGTCGGGTAGCGGCAGTGGCCGATACCGGTGTTGCCCTGCAGCGAGCGCATGTTGCGCGTGCGGAACACGTCGCGTACCAGGCCGTTGGCCTTGTACATCGAGAACATGCTGCTGTGATTGGTTGCAATGCCCGCAGCATCCTGACCGCGATGCTGCAGCAGCAGCAAGGCATCATACAGAAGCTGGTTGACGGGATTGTTCGAGACGACGCCGACGATGCCACACATGGTGCGCTCCTAAAACTGGACTGCCTGATTACAAAAATTAAAACTTCACATGCTGCGCGAGCGCAGCGGGAAGAAACGGTTTCACGGTGCGCGCCCCGGTTTCCGCCATGGGCGAGAGCAGCGCGTTTCTCCAGAAATCCTGTTGCGGAATGGAAGTCATCCCACACAATATGACGGCGGCCAGCACGATTACAATGCCGCGCGCCAATCCAAACAATCCTCCCAGGCCGCGGTCCGCGAGGCTGAGGCCGGTGGCGGTGATCAGGGTGCCGATCGCCAGCGACAGCAAGCCCATCAGTATCCGCACGCCGAGGAACAGCACGATGAAGGCCAGGATGAGCCGCGCGCTCTCGCCCGGCAGCATATCCGGCAACATCGGCGCCAGCTGGGCGCCATAGGCATTCGCCACCACGAAGGCCACGACCCAGCCCAGCAGCGACAGGATCTCCTTCACCAGCCCGCGCAGGGTGGAAATGATGACCGACGATACCAGTACGAACAGGACCAGGTAATCGAAAATCGTCACGCCCGCGAGACCCTCATCACAGCGGCACCAGGCTGCCCGACAGGCCCATGGCGATCAGCTTCGAGCGGATCTTCTCGCCCTCTTCCTTGGTGTACGGCCCCACGCGCACGCGGATCAGCTCACCCGACTTCTCGGTGAACGAGGACACGCCGGCCGCGCGCAGGCGGCCCTGCAGTTCGTCGGCCTTCTGCTGGGTGGCCAGCGCCGCCACCTGCACCACGTATTTCTGCGACGGGCCGGCGGCCTGGACCACCGGCTTGCCCTGCAGGATGGCCAGGGCGCGCGCGGCCTCGTCCTGCGTCGGCTTGGCGGCCGGTTTTTCGATCTTCTTTACTTCGAGGTCGGCGACCTTCGGATGCGGCTCCGCTTCAGGCTTGCGCTTCGGTTCCGGCCTGAGCTCCACCTTGGGCTCCGGCTTGGGCTCGAGCTTCGGCTCGGCTTTCGGCACGGCCGGCTCGGTGCGCGCGGTGTCGAGCGTGCGCAGCGGCGGTGGATCGGCCGGCGGGGTCGCGACCATGGCCGGCTGCGCATCGGACGGCTCGACGATTTCCTCATCGCTGTCGACGGTGGCGGCGGCAGGCACCGGAAGCGCCGCGGCCTTGTCTTTCGACGGAATGTTGATGGCGATGTCGGCGCCGAGCGGCTTGGGCTCGGAGTCGAGCAGCATCGGCAGGCCGACCGCGGCCGCGAGGGCCAGCGCGATGGCGCCTACCAGGCGGCGGCGCGCGCGCTTCTTTTCGGGGAGGATCGGGTCGGCGCCGGCGCGGCCGCGCCCACGGCTTGCGCCCTCGCCGGCGTGGGAAGCGCGCTTGGTGCGGGCGCGCTCGCCATAGGCGGCATCGTCATCCTTGACGAAGTGGCCGCTGTCCCGGACAGTGTCTTGCTTGTTTTTGCTACCGAACGAGAACAAGCCCATGCGTTTCTAGAGTCAGTGAAGAGAGGATTTACGGGCCGCCATCACGCCGGCGACCGTGTAGAACGAGCCAAAGACCACAATTCTATCATTCTCCCCTGCCCGGCTCACGGCGTTTGCATAGGCCTCGGCCGGCGTGGCGAAAGCGGTGACCGAAAAATCGTCCGCTTTTGCACCCGCGGGCTGGAGCGCCGCCAGCTTTTCCGCGAGCTGTTCCGGCCGCGCGGAACGCGGCGACGGCAGCGCGGTGACGCACCAGTGATCGACAATGCCGCGCAGCGGGGCGATCACGGCCTCGATGTCCTTGTCTTCCATGATCCCGAATACCGCGTAGGTAAAGCGATGGAAGCCCATGTTGCCGAGGTTGTGCGCGAGGGCCGCGGCCGCATGCGGGTTGTGGGCCACGTCCAGCACCTGGGTCGGACGGCCCGGCAGCACCTGGAAGCGTCCCGGCAGCTCGACCATCGCCAGCCCCGCACGCACTTCCTGCGCGCCGCAGGGCAGCTGCATGCGCAGCACTTCGAGCGCGGCCAGCGCGGCCGAGGCATTCAGCAGCTGGTTGGCGCCGCGCAGCGCCGGGTAGGCGAGCGAGTTGCGGCGTTGCCCGCGTCCGCCATAGCTCCACTGCTGCTGGTCGCCCTGGTAGTTGAAGTCGCGGCCCAGCAGCCACAGGTCGGCGCCGATGGCTTCGGCGTGATCGATGAGCGATTGCGGCGGTACCGGGTCGCTGCAGATCGCAGGCTTCCCCGGGCGGAAGATGCCGGCTTTCTCGAAGCCGATCTTCTCGCGGGTGTCGCCCAGGTAATCGGTATGGTCGATGTCCACGCTGGTGACGATCGCCACGTCGGCATCGACCACGTTGACGGCATCCAGGCGCCCGCCCAGGCCGACCTCGAGGATCGCGACGTCGACGCCGGCCTGCGAGATCAGCTGCATGATCGCCAGCGTGGTGAACTCGAAGTAGGTCAGCGAGACCTCGCCGCGCACGCTTTCCACCGCATCGAATGCGGCGATGATCGCCTCATCGGAGGCCATCTCGCCGTTGATGCGGGCGCGCTCGTTGAAGTCGAGGAAGTGCGGCTTGATGTACAGGCCCACGCGGTAGCCGGACTGCAGCAGCATGGCTTCCAGCATCGCGCAGGTCGAGCCCTTGCCGTTGGTGCCGGCCACCATGATCACGGGGCAGCTGAAGGCGAGCCCCATGCGTTCCTTGACGGCGCGCACGCGGTCCAGGCCCATGTCGATGTGGGTTTCGGCATGGCGTGACTCGAGCAGCGCCAGCCAGTCGGGCAAGGTGGTCGGAAGAGTGGACATTGGAATGGACTTCGGTGAGAGCGCGCGGGGGCGCTGGTGCGGACGCCGGGGCATCCGCACCTTGGTCGAGGTTGAGCTGTGACTCAGGCCAGCGCGTCGGCGGCCTGGTTTTGCAGCAGCGCCAGCAGGCGGGCGATTTCTTCGCGCATCTTGCGACGGTCGACGATCATGTCGACAGCGCCCTTCTGCACCAGGAACTCGGCGCGCTGGAAGCCTTCCGGCAGCTTCTCGCGCACGGTGTTCTCGATCACGCGCGGACCGGCGAAGCCGATCAGGGCCTTCGGCTCGGCGATGACGACGTCGCCCATGAAGGCGAACGAAGCCGACACGCCGCCCATGGTCGGGTCGGTCAGCACGCTGATGAAGGGCAGCTTTTTCTCGGACAGCTTGGTCAGCATGGCGGTGGTCTTGGCCATCTGCATCAGCGACAGCAGGCCTTCCTGCATGCGGGCGCCGCCGGTGGCGGTGATGCAGATGAAGGGCACCTTCTGCTCCAGCGCCACCTGGGCGCCGCGGGCGAAGCGTTCGCCGACGACCGAGCCCATCGAGCCGCCCATGAATTCGAATTCGAAGCAGGCCACCACGACCGGCAGGCTCATGATCGAGCCGCCCTGCACGATGAGCGCATCGGTTTCGCCGGTGGCGTCCATGGCCTGCTTGAGGCGATCAGGGTACTTCTTGCTGTCCTTGAACTTCAGGGTATCGACCGGCAGGGCTTCCTGGCCGATCTCATAGCGGCCGCCCTCGTCGAGCAGCGCATCGAGGCGCTCGCGGGCGCGGATGCGCATGTGGTGATCGCACTTGGGGCACACGTGCAGATTCGATTCCAGGTCGGCACGGTACAGGACCGATTCGCACGACGGGCATTTGACCCACAGCCCTTCGGGCATGGTCTTGCGGTTGGCGGCATCGGAGCGCTGGATCCGTGGGGGCAGCAGTTTTTCTAGCCAACTCATCTTTTCTCCTTGCGGCAAGTCTTCGAAGTGGCGGTAGTGTAGCCGCAAGCGCCCCGCTTGTCGAATCGTGTCACCCTGCCAATTATCATTCCTTCAACTCCGCCCCATTAGAAAAAGGGACGCTCCGATGAGCGTCCCCGAGCTGACTGATCGGTGGCGGCAGACCCGCCACCAATGTGAATCAAGCCTTGGCACTGGTGCTGGACAATTCCTCGGTGCTGAATTCCAGGCCGCCAAGCCGCCGAGCTACCAGGTTATACAGCCAGGCCAGCAGGCCCGTGCAGAGGAAGGTGATCAGGCCGTAGATCAGCGGCGCAATCAGCAGCATCAGAATGGCCGAGCCAACGTTGCCGGCAAATACGCCGATCACCGCCATGACGGCGAGCACGGGCAGGGAAATCAGCATGTACAACACTGCCAGGACTTTGGCTGACTGGACTACGGATACATTCACGATCTGTTTTTTCATGGAGAGGTCCAAAAGATTGTTTATGGGAAACAACGAATCCAATGTACCGCCATGCCTGACAGGACAAGACGCGGCAGCACAAACCGCGTCTTGCGCGAAGGCAACCTTCGTTCAGGCGTCCAGGGCGCTGCGGATGCCCGCAGTGAAGGTCCGCACCGCTTCCACGGCCTGGTCCTTCGGCACGGACTCCAGCTCCTGGATGATGCGGCTGCCGATCACGACCGCGTCCGCCACTTCCGCCACTGCACGCGCCGTGGCGCCGTCGCGGATGCCGAAGCCGACGCCGATCGGCAGCTTGACGTGCTCACGGATCGCGGCCACGCGGCGCGCCACGTCAGCCGTGTCGATCGTGCCGGCGCCGGTGACGCCCTTCAGCGAGACGTAGTAGCTGAAGCCGCTGCCGTACTGCGCCACCTGCTGCACGCGCTTCGTGGTCGAAGTCGGGGCAAGCAGGAAAATCAGGTCGAGCTCGTTCGCGCGCATGGCTTCGGCGAAGGCCGCGCACTCCTCCGGCGGATAGTCGACCACGATCGCGCCGTCGGCACCGGCTTCGTTCGCGCAGCGGATGAAGTTGTCCGGGCCGATGCGCTCGATCGGGTTGGCGTAGCCCATCAGGACCACCGGCGTGCTGCTGTTCGTCTTGCGGAACTCGCGCACGAAATTGAAGACGTCCGGCAGGCCGATGTTGAACTTGAGTGCGCGCTCACAGGCGCGCTGGATCACCGGGCCTTCGGCCATCGGGTCGGAAAACGGGACGCCCAGTTCCAGGACGTCGGCGCCGCCCTCCACCAGGGCGTGCATGAGGGGCACGGTCAGTTCGGGGCCGGGGTCGCCGGCGGTGATGAAGGTGACGAGGCCGGTCTTGTTCTGCGCCTTGAGCGCGGCAAAGGTCGATGCGATACGGGACATGCTGTTCTTTCTAGTCGAGGTTCACGGAAGCTGCGAAAGGGATGGTCAGCTGAAATCCAGCCCCATCCTCTGCGCCACCGTGTGCATGTCCTTGTCGCCGCGGCCCGACAGGTTGACCAGGATGAGCTGATCCTTCGGCAGCGTGGCCGCCAGCTTCACCGCATAGGCGATCGCGTGCGAGGATTCCAGCGCCGGGATGATCCCCTCGATGCGGCAGCAGTCGTGGAAGGCCGCCAGCGCTTCCTCGTCCGTGATCGACACGTACTCGGCGCGCTTGATGTCCTTCAGCCAGGCGTGTTCCGGTCCCACGCCCGGATAATCCAGGCCGGCCGACACCGAATGCGTCTCGATGATCTGCCCGTTCTCATCCTGCAGCAGGTAGGTGCGGTTGCCGTGCAGGACACCCGGGATGCCGGCGCTCAGGGAGGCCGCATGCTTGCCCGTCTCGAGGCCCTCGCCCGCCGGCTCGACGCCGACCAGCTTGACGCCCGGCTCGTCGATGTAGGGGTAGAAGATGCCCATCGCATTCGAACCGCCGCCGACGCAGGCCAGCACGTAGTCCGGCTGGCGGCCGGTCATGGCCGGCATCTGCACGCGGCATTCCTCGCCGATCACCGACTGGAAGTCGCGCACCATCATCGGATAGGGGTGCGGACCGGCCACGGTGCCGATGATGTAGAAGGTGTTTTCGATGTTGGTGACCCAGTCGCGCATCGCTTCGTTGAGCGCGTCCTTCAGGGTCTTGGAGCCGGATTCCACCGGCACCACGGTCGCGCCCAGCAGTTTCATGCGGTAGACGTTCTGGGCCTGGCGCTTGACGTCTTCGCTGCCCATGTAGACCACGCACTCCATGCCGAAGCGCGCGCAGATGGTGGCCGTGGCCACGCCATGCTGGCCGGCGCCGGTTTCGGCGATGATGCGCTTCTTGCCCATGCGGCGCGCCAGCAGGGCCTGGCCGATCACGTTGTTGATCTTGTGCGCGCCGGTGTGGTTCAGGTCTTCGCGCTTGAAGAAGATCTGGGCGCCGCCGGTCTGCTCGGACCAGCGCTTCGCGTGGTACACCGGCGAGGGACGGCCAACGAAGTGGGCCAGCTCGTAGCGGAATTCCTCGAGGAATTCGGGGTCGTTCGCGTAGCGCGCGTAGGCTTCGTTCAGCTCGGCCAGGGCATGCGAGAGGGTCTCGGCGACGAAGCTGCCGCCGTAGGGGCCGAAGTGCCCGGTAGCGTCGGGCAGCTGGTAGTCAGGGGTCTGGAACAGCGGAGTGTTTCCGCTAGGACGATCTTTCATGATGGTTCTCACTCGATATGATGGCGTCGGCGGCCCGCACGGCGCCGACGAAGTCGGCAATCCTGCGGGCGTCCTTGATGCCCTTCTGCGCTTCGACGCCACTGCTGACGTCGACCGCGAACGGGCGAACACGTACGATCGCGTCAGTCGCGTTTTGTACGTTCAAGCCACCACTCAAAACGACCCGAGGCGCGAGCTCTTTTGGGACTAGAGACCAATCAAAAACCTTTCCTGCGCCGCCGTAGGCGTCCACCCAGGTGTCCAGCAGGAGGCCGGAGAACCAGGGACTGGCGGCGCGGTATGTGCGCTCATATTCTAGCAGTTCGTCCGGGCTCGTGTCCGGCCTGACGCGGAAGGCCCGCACGAAGGGACGCGATACCGCCGCGGCCAGCAGCGCGCATTCCTCGGCCGTTTCGTCGCCATGGAACTGGATCAGCGACAGCGGCGCGCCCTCGGCAACCGCCCTCAGCTCGTCCACCGTCGCGTTGACGAACAGCGCCACCGCGCTGACGTAGGGCGGCAGCGCCCTGCATAGCTCAGCGGCCTGGGCGGGCGTCACGTAGCGCGGGCTCTTCGGGTAGAACACGAAACCCAGGGCATCGGCGCCGGCAGTAACGGCCGCGCGCAGGTCTTCCTCGCGCGTGATGCCGCAAATCTTGATACGGGTGCGTTGCATGTCGATCCTTACAACCAGGGTAAAGGCGATGCCGGCTCTTGCGGCAATCCCCACTTGGGATCGTAATCGATTTTGGCCAGGTACAGGCCGTCCGGCATGAAGGTCGGCGCGGCGACGTCGCGCGAGCGGCTCTCCAGCACCTCTTTCATCCAGCCCGGTTCGTTGCGGCCGGTGCCCACGTAGATGAGCGAGCCGACGATGTTGCGCACCATGTGGTGGAGGAAGGCGCTGGCGCGCACCGTGAACACGATCACGTCGCCGTAGCGCCGGATGCTCACCTCGTGCATCTGCTTGACGGGAGAATTCGCCTGGCAGCCGGAGGCGCGGAAGGCCGAGAAATCGTGCTCGCCGATCAGGTGCTGTCCGGCTTCCACCATGCGCTCGACGTCGAGCGGGCGGAAGGTCCACCCTGCCCGCCCGGCCAGCAGCGCCGAGGGGTTCGGGTGGTTGTAGAGCACGTAGTGGTAGGTGCGCGAGCGCGCCGAGAAGCGCGCGTGGAACTCCAGGCCGTCGGCGTCGGGCTTGACCTCGTGCGCCCAACGCACCACGATCGACTCGGGCAGGAAGGCGTTCACGCCGCGCACCCAGCTCTGCATGGTGCGGTCGAGCTCCGTGTCGAAGTGGACTACCTGCTCGATGCCGTGCACGCCGGCGTCGGTGCGGCCGGCGCAGGTGGTTCCCAAGAACGTGCAGGCGAACTTCTCGAGGGCGATCTCGAGCCGGTCCTGGACCGTGTTGCGCGCCGGCTGCTTCTGGTAGCCGTTCCAGGCGGTGCCTACATACTGGACACCAAGTGCGATGCGCCTCACGCGAGCAGGGAGCGCATCGCGCTGGCCTTGCTCACCTGTTCGCTGCTGCCACCCTTGATGACTTCATCGAGCAACTCGCGCGCACCTTCCTTGTCGCCGATTTCCTGGTAGGCGATTGCGAGATCGAGCTTGGTTTCCATTTCCATGTGTTCGGGCGAGAGCGCGGCCGGCTCGAGCGCCTCGCCGGCTTCCGGCAGCGCCGCATCGGCAAGCGCAGGCTGTTCGAACGGGCTCAGGTCGAGGTCGATGTCGGCCAGGTCGAAGGACGGCTCGACCGGGGTCGGAGCGGCTTGTTCGGCCGGCGCGATCGCCGGGACTTCCGGCAGCGCGAACGGGTCGTCCTCGGTGGCCGGCGGCATGTCGAAGGCGAACGCTTCTTCCGCCGGTGCGGCCGCGGCGGCCGGCGGCGCGTCGAAATCGAAGGGCTCGACCGCCGGCTGGCCCAGGGTCGGCGCGGCGACCGGTTCGGCCGGGCTGCCGAAGTCCATGGTGTCGAGGTCGAACAGCGGGTCGTCCGCGCCGAGCGCCGGGTTTGACACCGGCGCGCCGAGGATCGCCGGCACCTCTTCGTGGAACGGGGTCGCCTCGGCCACGGCGGCCGGCTGCGCCGGGGTCGCCGGCAAGCCGAAGTCCATGGTGTCGAGGTCGAACAGCGGATCGTGTTCCGCAGCCGCAGCGGCAGGCGGCACGGCGTCTTCGTCCACCGCCGGCAGCGGCGGCAGGTCGAATTCCGCGGCCAGTCCGGCCATGTCGACCGGCGACATCGCCGGTACCGCATCACGGACCTCGGGCTGCGCGGCAGCTTCCGGTTCGCCGAAGTTCATGTCGAAGGCGAGATCGAAGGGTTCTTCCGAGGCCGGCGCCGGCGCGGCGGTGACGTCGGCCGGCGTGACCGGATCAAGCGCGAAGTCGAGCTCCGGAACGGCAGTCTCGTCCTGTGCGGCGTCCGGGCCCGTCATGGCGATCGGCTCGCCGCTGGCGACCGGCTCGAAGCTCAGGCCGCCGAGGTCGAAGTCGAGCGAGTTGTCATCGGTACGCTGCTCGGCCACGGCTTCGGCCACCGGCACGGCGGTCGCGTCCTGCTCGTCGTGGTCCAGCGCGGCATAGGCAGCGCCAGCCATGGCGCCTGCGCCGAGGGCTGCGGCCGGAGCGCCGGATGCGCCGCCCGAGCGGAAGGAAGCCTCCAGCTGCTGCGACAGCAGCGACTGCTGGTCGCGTTCCTGCGGGCTCGGGGCCGGTGCCACCGGCGCGGCGCTGGCCGCGCTCGCGTACAGCGGATTGCTCGGGTCGATGCTCAGGCCGAGCGCCGCGGCCTGGGTCCATTCGTCGCCATGGCCGCGCGTCAGGCCATACAGCTCGCCGGCCTGGGTTTCGAAGGCGCGCAGGTCCTTGCGCGCCGCGTAGATCTCGAGCAGCTTCAGGCGCACCGGATGGCGCTCGGGATGGGTACGCAGCGCTTCCTTCAGGATCTCTTCGGCCTGGGCGTCACGGCCGTAGGCGATGTAGACGTCGGCTTCCGCGACCGGATCGACTTCATTGGTGTCGAGCTGCGAGGCCGACGGCGCGAAGCTGGAATTGAACACGCTGTTGCTGGTATCGACGCTCTGGCCGCCCGCTTCCGCGAACAGCGAGTGCGCAGCCTTGGTCGGCACGCCCATCACCGAGGGCTCGACGATCACGGTCTTGGGATCTTCCTTCTTTTGCTTCTTGCGGCGCTGCGAGATGCCCAGCGCGGCCAGCAGCAGGATGAGGGCGCCGCCCGCGACGACGTTGATGTTGTCCATCAGCGTGTCGGCGAAGCCCTTCTCTTCCGGCTGGGCCGGCGCCGGGGTCTTCGGCTTGGGCTGCGCGGCCGGCTTGGCCGGCGGGACTGCCGCGGTACCGGCGGCAGCGCCGGCGGCGCCGGCGGCGGCCGTGTTCTGTACGTCGCTGCCGGAACGGCTCTTCACCGTCATCAGCTGTTCGAGCTCGTTGACGTTCTTTTCGAGTTCCTTGACGCGGGCCTGGGCCTGCTCCAGTTCGCGTTCGCGCGCGATGGCGTCTTCGGCGTTCGCGGTCGCGCCGCCCGCGCCGGCGGCGGCCTGGGTGGCTTTCGACAGGCGCAGCTGATCCTGCGATTCGTTGGCGGCGGTCGGGCGTTCCTCGACCTTGGCGGTGATCTTGCCGGCCGCGCTCTGGCCGGCCTGCGGCGTGCGCTGCGGGGCGGCGTTGGCCACCTGGCCCGCCAGCTTGTTGCGGTAGGCGTTGAAGTCGGCCGCATGCGCGACCACGACGCCGCGCGCCTCGGCGTCAGCGGTCCCGCGCAGGGCATCCGAGTCCGGCACCGACAGGATCTGGCCCGACTTCAGGCGGTTCATGTTGTTGCCGATAAAGGCGTCCGGATTGGCGCGGTACAGCGCCACCAGCATCATGTCGAGCGAGATGTCGGCCGGCTTGAGCTTGGCCGCGATCTTGCCCAGGGTGTCGCCCTGGCGCACGCGGTAGCTCGACGGGGTGTCGACGGCTGCCGCACGCGGCGCCGGCGCTTCACGGCGAGCCGGCTCGGCCTGCGGCTGCTGGGCAGCCGGCTGGACGGCGGCGGGCTGGGGCGCGGCCGCGCGCGGCTGGACCGCCGGCGTTGCCGGGCGGGTTTCCGCCGCCGCCTGGGCCGACTGGGTGCTGCGCAGTTCGGCCGGGTCGAGCAGGAAGGTGTACTCGCGCACCAGGCGGCCGTTGTTCCAGGACAGCTCGAGCAGCATGTCCACGAAAGGCTCGTTCAGCGGCTGGGTCGAGCTCACGCGGATGAACTGGCGGCCGGCGCGCTGCTCGACGTTGAAGCGCAGCGACAGCAGCGCCGGGTTGAATTCGATGTTCGCCGCGCGGAAAGCTTCCGTAGAGGCCAGTTTCACTGCCAGGCTGGAGGCATCTTCGCCGGCGGTCGTCGTCAGTTCGATCTCGGCGCGCAAGGGCTGGCCGAGTGCCGACAACACCGTCAGTTTCCCGAGGCCAGCAGCGTGAGCGGCGGACGACAGGAGCACGGCGCTGGCCACGGCCGCGGTGACTGATTTCAGCGCAAATGCCATGAGCGGAGGACGTTGAGGAAGATGCATAGTTCGCAGTGAAAGAAGTTGGCCAGGGGAAAGACAATTCCCGGGAGTCTCAACATATCATCATGCTCTGGAGCATGCAAGCTTCCGGCGCACACTGGGCGCGCAGTTGGAGAGGATGTGTGGCCAGAATGACCGATGCGGAGGGAATTTAATAGCGATTGGTCACAAGCGCTTAGCAATTTTGCAGGAGGTGTGGCAAGCCTGCCAACATGACCGAATACGGGGCCGGCTGCCAGGCCGGCCCCGACTATGCTTACTTGTCCAGCACGATGCGCAGCATGCGGCGCAGCGGCTCGGCGGCGCCCCACAGCAGTTGGTCGCCGACAGTGAAGGCCGACAGGTAATCGCCACCCATGGCCAGCTTGCGCAGGCGGCCGACCGGGATGCCCAGGCCGCCGGTGACGGCTGCCGGCGACAGGTCGCGCATCGAGGCTTCGCGGGTGTTCGGCACCACCTTCACCCACTGGTTGTGCGAGGCGATGATGTCGTTGATCTCATCCAGCGGCACGTCCTTGGTCAGCTTGATGGTCAGCGCCTGCGAATGGCAGCGCATCGCGCCGATGCGCACGCACAGGCCGTCCACCGGAATCGCCTTGGTATTGAAGCCTTCGCCGCGGCCGAGGATCTTGTTGGTCTCGGCGCCGGCCTTCCACTCTTCCTTCGACTGGCCGTTGCCCAGGTCCTTGTCGATCCAGGGGATCAGGTTGCCGGCCAGCGGCACGCCGAACTGCTTGGTCTCGTCCGCCGACAGGCCATGCTGGGTGGCCAGCACGGTGCGGTCGATCTCGAGGATGGCCGAGGCCGGGTCGTCCAGCAGCGGCTTGACGGCGCCGTTGATGGTGCCGAACTGGGTCAGCAGTTCGCGCATGTGCTGGGCGCCGCCACCCGATGCCGCCTGGTAGGTCATCGAGGTCATCCACTCGACCAGGCCCTGCTCGAACAGGCCGCCCAGGCCGATCAGCATGCAGGACACGGTGCAGTTACCGCCGATGAAGTTCTTCACGCCGCGCGACATGGCGTTCTTGATGACTTCCTTGTTGACCGGATCCAGCACGATGACGGCGTCGTCGTTCATGCGCAGGGTCGAGGCGGCGTCGATCCAGTAGCCGTTCCAGCCGCTGGCGCGCAGTTTCGGGAAGATCTCGGAGGTGTAGTCGCCGCCCTGGCAGGAGATGATGATCTCGCACTTCGACAGTTCGGCGATGTCGCTCGCGCTCTTCAGCGTGGTTTCGTTCTTCGCCATCTTCGGCGCGGCGCCGCCCGGGTTCGAGGTGGTGAAGAACACCGGCTCGATGTGGTCGAAATCGCCCTCTTCCTGCATGCGCTGCATCAGGACCGAGCCCACCATGCCGCGCCAACCTACCAGGCCTACGAGTTTCATGTTATTTCCCTTGGAATGTTCAAAATTATTGGAGGGCCGCAACTACGGCGTTGCCCATCTCTTCGGTACCGACCTTGCTGGTACCTGCCTCATAAATGTCGGGGGTGCGCAGGCCCTGGGCCAGCACGCGCTTGACCGCGTTCTCGATGCGGTCGGCCTGCTCGGTACGCCCAAACGTAAAGCGCAGCATCATCGCGGCGGACAGGATGGTCGCCAGCGGATTGGCCACGCCCTGGCCCGCGATGTCGGGCGCCGAACCATGCGAAGGCTCGTACAGGCCCTTGTTGTTCGCGTCGAGCGAAGCCGAGGGCAGCATGCCGATCGAACCGGTCAGCATGGCGGCGGCGTCCGACAGGATGTCGCCGAACATGTTGCCGGTGACGATGACGTCGAACTTCTTCGGCGCCCGCACCAGCTGCATGGCGGCGTTATCGACGTACATGTGCTCGAGCTCGACGTCCTGGTACTCCTTGTGCACCTCGGTGACGATGTCGCGCCAGAACTGGAAGGTTTCCAGCACATTGGCCTTGTCGACGCTGGTCACGCGGCGGTCGCGCTTGCGCGCGGCCTGGAAGGCCACGTGGGCGATGCGGCGGATCTCGCCTTCGGCATAGCGCATGGTGTCGAAACCTTCGCGCTGGCCCGCAAACGGCCCGTCCGGGCATTCACGCACGCCGCGCGGCTTGCCGAAATAGATGTCGCCGGTGAGCTCGCGGATGATCAGGATGTCCAGGCCGGACACGACTTCGGGTTTGAGCGTCGAGGCGCCGGCAAGTTCCGGATACAGGATGGCCGGACGCAGGTTGGCGAACAGGCCGAGCTCCTTGCGCAGGCCCAGGATGGCCTGCTCGGGACGCAGCGCGCGCTCGAGCGTGTCGTACTTGTAGTCGCCGACGGCGCCGAACAGCACCGCGTCGGCTTCCTTCGCCAGCTTCAGGGTGCCTTCCGGCAGCGGGTGCCCGTGGGCCGCGTAGCCGGCGCCGCCGACCTGTGCGGTTTCCATCTCGAAGGGTTCACCGAGGGCGTTCAGGACCTTGACCGCCTGGGCCATGATCTCCGGGCCGATGCCGTCACCCGGCAGGATTGCGATTTTCATGCGGTCTCTCTCGTTCAGATGGTATTCGCCAGCCAGGGCTGGGCAGCCAGGTGGCCTTGTTCGAAGGTGCGGATGTCCTCGGCGTGGCGCAGGGTCAGGCCGATGTCGTCCAGGCCGTTCAGCAGGCAGTACTTGCGGAAGTCGTCGATCGCGAAGCCGTAGGAGATGCTGCCGTCGGCGCTGCCGATACGCTGCTTTTCCAGATCGACCACCAGCTTGAAGCCGGGCGTGCTGTCCACCGCCTTGAACAGGCCGTCCACCTCTTCTTCGGACAAGACGATCGGCAGCAGGCCGCTCTTGTAGCAGTTGTTGAAGAAGATGTCGGCGAAGCTCGGCGCCACGATGGCGCGGAAGCCGAACTGCTGCAGGGCCCAGGGCGCGTGCTCGCGCGAAGAGCCGCAGCCGAAGTTCTTGCGGGCCAGCAGGATCGAGGCGCCCGCGTAGCGCGGCTGGTTCAGCACGAAGTCCGGGTTCACCGGGCGGCTGCTGCAATCCTGGCCCGGCTCGCCGTGGTCCAGGTAGCGCCACTCGTCGAACAGGTTCGGGCCGAAGCCGGTGCGGCGGATCGATTTCAGGAACTGCTTCGGAATGATGGCGTCGGTGTCGACGTTGGCGCGGTCGAGCGGCGCCACCAGTCCTTCGTGTACGGTGAATTTGTCCATGTCGCTCCGGCTCCTTATTATTGAATTGTTATTTGCCGCCGGCGCCGGTGACGACCTGGCCAACCTTCTGCACATCGCGGCCGATGCCGGAGATGGTGTTGCAGCCTGCCAGGGTGAGAGCGACGAGTGCGAGGGCGATGACTTTCTTCATGATGTTTCCTGTTGTTACGGGTTAAAGCGGTATTAACGCATCAGAGTGCGCGTACGTCGACAAAGTGGCCGGCGATTCCTGCCGCCGCCGCCATCGCGGGCGACACCAGGTGGGTGCGGCCGCCCTGCCCCTGGCGTCCCTCGAAGTTGCGGTTCGAGGTCGAGGCGCAGCGCTCGCCCGGTTCCAGGCGGTCGGCATTCATCGCCAGGCACATCGAGCAGCCCGGCTCGCGCCATTCGAAGCCGGCGTCGACGAAGATGCGGTCCAGTCCTTCGCGCTCGGCCTGTTCCTTGACCAGGCCCGAGCCCGGCACGACCATCGCCAGCTTGACGTTGGGCGCGCGCTGGCGGCCGCGCACGACCTCGGCGGCGGCGCGCAGGTCTTCGATGCGCGAATTGGTGCAGGAACCGATGAAGACCTTGTCGATTTTAATCTGGTCGATCGGGGTGTTCGGCGCCAGGTCCATGTAGGCCAGCGCCTTTTCGATGGCGCCGCGGCGCACCGCGTCGGCCTCGTCGCGCGGGTCCGGCACGCGGCCGTCGACCGAGGTCACCATCTCGGGCGAGGTGCCCCAGGTGACCTGCGGGCGAATGTCCGATGCATCGAGCGTGACGACGGTATCGAAGCTTGCGCCTTCGTCCGAATGCAGGCTGCGCCAATAGGCGACGGCCTGCTCCCACTGCTCGCCCTTGGGCGAGAACGGGCGGCCCTTCACGTAGTCGATGGTGGTGTCGTCCACCGCGACCATGCCGGCGCGTGCGCCCGCTTCGATCGCCATGTTACAGACCGTCATGCGGCCTTCCATCGACAGCGCGCGGATGGTCGAGCCGCCGAATTCGATGGCGTAGCCGGTGCCGCCGGCGGTGCCGATCTTGCCGATCACGGCCAGCACGATGTCCTTGGCGGTGACGCCCGGCGGCAGCTCGCCGTCGACCTGGACCAGCATCGACTTCGACTTCTTGGCCAGCAGGGTCTGGGTGGCCAGCACGTGCTCGACTTCCGAGGTGCCGATGCCGTGCGCCAGGCAGCCGAAGGCGCCGTGGGTCGAGGTGTGCGAGTCGCCGCAGACCACCGTCATGCCGGGCAGCGTGGCGCCCTGCTCCGGGCCGATCACGTGGACGATGCCCTGGCGCTTGTCGTTCATGTTGAAGTAGGTGAGGCCGAAGCTCTTCGCATTGGCGTCCAGGGTCTCGACCTGCAGGCGCGAGGTCGGGTCGGCGATGCCGTGGGCACGGTCGGTGGTCGGCACGTTGTGGTCTGCCACCGCCAGGTTGGCCGAGGTGCGCCATAGTCCGCGGCCGGCCTCGCGCAGACCCTCGAAGGCTTGCGGGCTGGTGACTTCGTGCACCAGGTGGCGGTCGATGTAGAGGACTGTGGTGCCATCAGCGTCGGCACGCACGACATGGGAATCCCAGAGTTTGTCGTAGAGCGTTTTTTGCATGGTCTATCCGGTGAGCGCGGTACCCCTTATGCGGGGACGGTTTTTGATTATGCCATAATTGTGCACTGCCGCACCAAGCCGGGGCAACGCATTTTTCTGCCAATAAACGAAATTTCCGGCAAATGTTATTTGCATAGACAAGTCAGTATGCAAATAAAAAAAGCCTGAGCGGGCTTGCTCAGGCTTTTGTATGCGCTTTTGCCACAGAGCGGAAACAATCGTTCGATTGCGCACTGCGGTAACTACTTACGTGACTGCAGTTGTAGGGTGGGCGGCTATGCCGCCCGCGCGTTCAATCACCGATGATCAGTGTCGCGGCTGACCAAAAGCTGGTTGAACGCGCGGGCGGGAGACCCGCCCACCCTACGAAAAATCGTTACGCGGCGAGGCGCACGTTGCTGCGGCAGCCATCCATCAGGAAGGACAGGCCGACCACCAGCACCAGTTCGCCCTCGGCCGAACGCGCGGTACCGGTGATGCCCTCGACCGACAGCGCGGTCATCGGCTTGATCACCAGGTCGGCCGTGCCGTCCACCGCTTCCACCGCCAGGATGTAGGGCTGCGGGGCGTTGATGACGATGCCGACGCGCTCGGAGCAGGCTTCGTAGCCCAGCGCCAGCGCCAGCGAACGCACCGGCAGCGGACGGCCCTGGTCCTTCAGCACCGGGGCGCCGCCCACGCACTGGAACTCTTCCGGCAGCTCGACCACGCGCTCGACGACGGCCATCGGCAGCGCCAGCGAGGCGCTCGAGGTCGACACCAGCATGGTCGGGACGATCGACAGTTCGATCGGCAGACGGATCGCGAAGCGCGTGCCCGCGCCCAGCTGCGACTCAATGCGGATCGCGCCGCGGTTCTTCTCGACCGCGGTCTTGACCACGTCCATGCCCACGCCGCGGCCCGAGACCGAGGAAGCCACTTCCTTGGTCGAGAAGCCCGGCAGGAACACCAGCTGGTAGGCGTCGTCGTCGTTCGGGGCGCCATTCTCGCCGATCAGGCCCTTGTCGATCGCCTTCTTGCGCAGCCTGACCGGATCCATGCCTTTGCCGTCGTCCTGCAGCACGATCATGACGCTGTTGGCTTCCTGCCAGGCTTTCAGCAGGATGAAGGCCTTGGCCGGCTTGCCGGCGGCGACGCGCTCTTCCGGCGACTCGACACCGTGGTCGAGCGCATTGCGCAGCATGTGCACCAGCGGGTCGTACAGGCTGTCCACCACGACGCGGTCGACTTCGGTCTCGGCGCCTTCGATGGTCAGCTCGACGTCCTTGCCGAGGTCCTTGGCCAGCTCGCGCACCAGGCGCGGGAATTTCTGGAACAGGCGGCCCACCGGCTGCATGCGGGTCGCCAGCGTGGCGCGCTGCAGTTCGGCCGAGTAGCGCGAGGCGCGTTCCAGGGTCTCGGTGAGCGTCGCCATCAGGGCGGCGGCCGGACCTTCGAACTTGAACTGCTGCAGGCGCTCGAGCAGCACGGCGGCCTGGTTGGCGGCCTGCACCGACTCGCCCGCCACTTCCAGCAGCGCGTCCAGCTTGACCGCATCGATACGGATGCTTTCGTCCTTGGCCGGCGCCGCGGCGGCGCGCGCATCGGCGACCTTGTCGTTCGAACGGCGGTCGACGCCGTCCCAGCCCGAGGCCCTGGCGGCGGGCGCGGCGTCGGCGGCGGCCGGGGCCACTGCGGCTGGCGCAGGGGCCGCTGCGGCGGAAGCCGCTCCTGCCGCGATCGCGGCGCTGGCCGGTACCACGGCGTTGTACATGGCGACCCAGTCGAGGCCATCATCGCTGGCGGCCGGGGCCGGAGCGGCGGCGACCGGCGCAGCGCTTGGCGCCGCTGCAGCGGCTGCAGGAGCAGCAGCAAGCGGAGCCGGTACGGCCGGTGCTGCGCTTGGCGTGCCCTTGCCTTCGATCGCATCCGTCAGGATGCGCTCGAGCGCTTCCGGCATCGACGCCAGGCCTTCCGGCGGCGTGCCGTTGTTCAGGTCATTCAGCTGGTCGGCCACGAAGCCCGAGGCCTCGAGCGCCGCTTCGATCGCGAGCGGGGTCACCGGCGCGGCGCCGGTGCGCAGTGCGTCGAACAGGTTTTCGGTCAGGTGGCAGGCCGCGACCAGCGCGGGCAGGCCCATGAAGCCGGCGCCGCCCTTGATCGTGTGGAAGGAGCGGAACACCGCATTCAGCGTTTCCTTGTTGTCCGGATCGCGTTCGAGGCGCAGCAAATGTTCTTCAACATTCACCGCAAGGTCCATCGCCTCGACGACGAAGTCCTTGAGCATATCGTCCATTAGAATCCCAGATCGGCCAGAAGATCGTCAACGTTGTCCTGGTTCAGCGCCGTATCCGGCACCGACGGGCCCTGCATCAGCGGCACTTCGACCGGCGGAGTTTCCTTCTTCGCCAGCTTTTCCTTCAGGTCGGCCGGCGCGTGGTCGCGCAGCAGCTGCGCCAGTTCCTGCTCGACGGTCTGGGTGATCTTCACCACTTTCTTGATCAGCTGGCCGGTGATGTCCTGGAAGTCCTGGGCCATCATGATCTCGAGCAGGCGCGCCTTCTCGGCTTCGGTCGCTTCGTTCACGCTGGCCGCGAACTGGCGCGAGTCGCCGGCCAGGGCCTTGAACTCGTCCAGGCTCAGCTTGCCCGAGAACAGGTCGCCCCAGCGGTTTTCCATGTCCTTGGCCTGCTTCGACAGCAGGTCCTGGGCCGGCATGCCGTCGTCCAGGGTGTTCAGCACCTTGTTGGCGGCCTGTTCGGTCAGGGTGGCGACGTATTCCAGACGGTCCTGGGCATCGACGATGGCCGACGAGGCCTCGGTCAGCGCCTTGTCGTAGCCGAGTTCGCGCAGCGAATCGTGCAGCAGGCGCACGATGCCGCCGAGGCGCTCGAACATGGCGTGCTCGCCGTCACCCGCCACGGCGCCCGCAGCCGGCACGGCGACAACCGCAGCCGCCGGTGCTGCCGCGGCGGCGATGGCCGGGGCGCTCGATGCGGCCACTTGGTCGAACAGGGACTCGAGGTCGTCTTCGTCGGCTGCGGCTGCGGCAGGCGCGGGCGCCGGCTCGGCCACCGGTGCCGGGGCAGCCGGAGCGCTGGCGCGCTGGGCCGCCACTTCCTCGAATAGTGCGTCGAAATCGTCAGCGGCGTCGGTCATAATCCCTGCTTCTCCATGGTGTCTTTAAGTGCGCAATGAGCGTTTCAATTCGGTGTTTACTGCATCCATCCGGGCGCGCACGGGCGCCATGCAGGATGGTTCAAGTCTGCATGGAAGTTTAGCAGCGTGGTTGCCGTAGGTAAATCTCGGAGAAGGAGTCGCAACAAAATGGACAGCGAAACTTAATTCCGCGACAATTAAATGCAGCGGTTCCTGAATATTTACACAAGGGAGGTGTTGTTTTTCGTAACGTGATGACCCCATCGGTGTACTGTTGCACTGAATTAAGGGTCTGAAGTTTGATCGAGCTCAACAGTTTGCGTTCTTGCAATCGCCGCCACGTCCCGGACGCCCCAGAATGGCGTGGCCATTGGAGGAGTCAACCATGTACCGCAAAATCCTGATCACCACCGACGGCTCGGCCGTGTCGCAGCATACGGCCTGCGCCGGCGTCAAATTCGCGCAACAGATGGGCGCCGAAGTGCTGGCCCTGTTCGTCGCTCCCGACTACCAGTATCCCGTGTACGTGGAAATCATTCCACCCTCCTACCCGAGCGAAGAGGAATACATCGCGCAGATGCGCCGCATGGGCGAGGAGTACATGGGCAAGATCATGCGTTCCTGCGCCGGCGCCGGCCTGAAGCATGCCTGCATGACCGCGTTTTCCGACGCCGCGGCCCTGAAGATCGTCGACGTCGCCGAGCAGGAAGGCTGCGACCTGATCTTCATGGGCTCGCATGGCCGCAGCGGCTGGGGCCAGTTGCTGCTGGGCAGCGTGACCAACAAGGTGCTGTCGCACACGACCAAGCCGGTCCTGGTGCACCGCCTGATCAGCGAGCCGGCGCCCGCGTGAAGCGCCGGACGGCTGGTGAGAAAGCACGACAAATGCCGTTGGCGTCCTGTGTTAGCCTGAATCGTTCATTGTCGCTTTCACCCCGAAGGATGGTTTTATGATTCGCATCGTAATTGCTGACGACCACACCATCATGCGCGAAGGACTCAAGCGCATCCTCGACGGTGCGTCGGATATCGAGATCGCCGGAGAAGCGACCAACGGCTTCGAAGTCCTGGCCCAGGTTCGCCAGGGCGGCTTCGACCTGCTGCTGCTCGACCTGTCGATGCCGGGCCGCAGCGGCGTCGACCTGATCCGCCAGGTCCGCAGCGAAGCGCCCAAGCTGGCGATCCTGATCCTGACCATGCACGAGGAAGAGCAGTATGCGGTGCGGGCCATCCGCGCCGGCGCCCAAGGCTATCTCACCAAGGAGAGCGCGGGCACCCAGCTGGTCGGCGCCATCCGCAAGGTGGCCTCGGGGCGCCCTTATATCAGTACCGAAGTCGCCGAACAGCTGGCCCTGAACATCATGGCGCCGAACGAACAGCTCCTGCACAAACAACTGTCGGACCGCGAATTCGAGGTGTTTTCGCTACTCGTCGGTGGGAAATCGATTACCGAGATCGCGAATAATCTGCATCTGTCGGTCAAGACGGTCAGCACCCACAAGACCCGCATCATGCAGAAGATGGGCATGTCCTCGCTGTCGGAAATGGTCCAGTACGCCGTTGCACATCGACTACTGTCCCCAATGAAAGCTTAAGACGATTTAGACACCCCACGGGCGATTTTGTGCCCGCCAGCGCCCTCCCCCAGGCGCTTTGCCTGCCTGGCATCATCCCTTTTCCTATAGCACCGGCCTGGCCCTTCCCTCTGTAGCAAACGCTGTGTGTCGGAGTATTCCTACAAGCCGACGATCTCTCCTACCTACATATTCAGCCATCGCTGATATCCGTGCCGGACTCGTGTTGGCATACTGAATTCAGCGTTTCGACTTGCTTGCGATCCAAGTCCCAGCGTGAGCCAGCCTGCAGCGGGGTCTTCCTCCACAGCGCCGGTTGCCTGCTCCGCCCTGTGGTCGCCGCCTGAAACCCTGAGTCTTTCACCTGGAGATGAGCATGCAGTCCCAGCCAACATCAGAACAACGCAATGTCACCCAGCCGACCCTGCACTCCCCCATGGAAGCCGGCCGCCAGCGCCAGGGACGCCTCTGGTCCAACCTCAAGGAAGTCTGCGACCTGCTGCGCATCCCGGCCAGCGTCTCCGTGACCTCCGAAGAGCTGCTGTTCCAGCATGTCCAGTTCAAGACCGGGCAGCGCGTCCACACCATCGGGCAGGCTTTCGACACCCTGTACATCGTCAACTCCGGTTTCCTGAAAACCGTGCTCATCGACGAATTCGGCAACGAGCAGGTACTGAGCTTCCCGATGAAGGGCGACATGCTGGGCGTGGACGGCATCCACACCCGCCACTACGCCTCCGAAGCCGTGGCCCTGTCCGACTGCGACCTGATCCTGCTGCCCTTCAAGAAACTGACCGCCCTCGGCCGCGTCCACGCCGAGCTCGAGAACATGATGTACGGCGTCATGAGCCGCGAACTGGTGCGCGAGCAGACCATGATCGGCATGCTCGGCGCCCTGTCGGCCGAGGCGCGCGTGGCCCGCTTCCTGGTCTCGCTGGCCGACCGCTTCGCCGCGATGGGCTACTCGAGCAAGCTGTTCAACCTGCGCATGACCCGCCACGAGATCGGCAGCTACCTCGGCCTGACCCTGGAAACCGTCAGCCGCACCCTGTCGGCCTTCAACGAGATCGGCCTGATCACCGTCGACCAGCGCACCATCGGCATCAAGGACGCCGAGGCGCTCAAGACCCTGCGCCGCCTGCCGCCCTCGCGCTCGCGCGCCAAGGCCGGCGCCAAGCAGAAGGCCGAGAGCGAACAGCCGGGCGACGACCAGGTACTGGCGACGGCCTGAACCGACCGATCAAGAACAAAGGCCGGCCCCTGCGAAGGAGCCGGCCTTTACTTTTGCAGATCACTCATCCCGCGACAGCACGCCCCTGTTCACCCGCACCCGGTCGCCCTGGCGGAAGCCCGGATCGTTGTCGAACTGCAGGGTCTGGGTCGAACCGCTGGTCGCGTAGCGCACCACCACCTCGTAACGCTGCTCCTTGTTCATATTGCGCTGGACCTGGCGGCCGGCCAGGCCGCCCGCCACCGCGCCGGCCACCGTGGCCGCGGTACGGCCGCTGCCGCTGCCGACCTGGCTGCCGAGCAGGCCACCCACCACGGCGCCGCCGGCCGTGCCCAGGTAATTACCATTGCCCGAGACTTCGATCACGTTGACCGCCTCGACCACAGCGCAATTGCTGCAATAGCGCGCCTGGCGTGGTTCGCTCACGCGGGCGCCCGCCAGCAGCGGACGGCCCAGCACGCTGCTCGCATAGCGGCCGTTGGCGCGGATGGTGGCGGTCACGCGGCTGTCCGGCGCGATCCGGTCGGCGGCGCGGATCGTGTACACCGCGTCGTATTCTCCCGGCCGCACTTCCGGCAGGAAGAACACGCCGCGGGCGCCGGCAACCGAGACCTCGACCCGGCCGCCCGGCGTGCCGAACACCGTGAAGCGCAGCTCGTTGCCCGGGCTCAGGTCGGGGCTGCCCTGCACGTCGAAACGCTCGATTGCCGGCGCGCCCGCCAGCTCGCCGCGGCGCTGGCCGCGCGGCGCATTCGGCTGCAGCAGCGATTCGCTCAGCAGGTTGGTGGCGACCTGGTTGCCCAGGCGCAGGTTGGCGGTGACGCCGCTTTCCGGGCGGATCCGGTCATGGGTGCCGATCGTGTAGGTGCCGGTGTACTGGCCCGGCTCGACTTCGGTCAGGTTCAGGTTGCGGGTGGCGCCGTCGATGCGCAGCGTCGCGGTGCCGCCCGGGCTGCCGTACAGGTCGAAATGCAGCTCCACGCCCGGCGTCAGGCGGCGCACCTCTTCCACGTTGAATCCGTTGATGACCGGCCCGTAGGCGCGGTTGTTCTGGTATTGCTGGGCCTGGACGGTGGCGCTACCCGTCAGGACCGGTCCGAGCGCAATCAGCGCGGTGAACGCGGCTTGCAGCAGCTTGCGGAAAACCATGGCTTCTCCTCCCTTGTCGATGGCTTACAGGGTCACCTCTGTGTCTGACAAGACAGTACGCTCGAGCACAGCAAGGGTCGGTACGCTATCGTACGCAGTGGACCGCCTCGCCCGAGCTGACGTAGATGCGGTCGCCCGGTTCCGGGCGGATCGCATGGCCGCCGGTGAAGGCGCCGAAGGATGGGAGGATCATGCGGTCCTGACCGACCACGAAGCACGGCAGGCGCAAGGCGTCGAAACGGGTCGCCAGCACATACACCGGATGGATGTGGCCGGCCAGCGCATAGCCCGGGGAATCGAGGTCGGGATGGTGGCAGAAGGCGAAGGGCCCCAGCACATGCGGCTCGTCGACGAGGGCGATGCCGAGCGCCGCGGCCGGGTCGCCCGCATGGCGGTCGTGGTTGCCGCGCACCAGGGTGAGTTGCAAATCGCGCCGCCGTTCGCGCCAGGCCAGCATGGCCGCCTGGGTGGCACTGGCATGGGCCGCGCGGGCATGCAGGAAGTCGCCCAGGAAGACCACGTGGCGCGCCCCGTGGGCATCGACCAGGGCATCGAGCCCGAGCAGGTTCTCGGTGGTGGTCCCGCGCGGCACCGGCACGCCCAGCGCGCGGAAGGCCGCGGCCTTGCCGAAGTGGATGTCGGCGATCACCAGCATCTTTTCGTGCGGCCAGTACAGCGCCTTTTCCGGCAGCAGCAGCACGGTTTCTCCGGCGACGCTGACGGCCACGCCGGCGCCGCTCATACGGCGGCCGCCTTTTCCAGTTCGCGCACCATGCGCGCGACGCGGTCGGACAGCTTCTCGGTGCTGACCTTCTCGCGGAAGCGTTCGACCATCAGGGCGAAGCCGAAGGGCGTGGCGCGCTTCACTTCGCGGAAGGCGACGCGGCGCCCGTGCAGCTCCTCGAGCGTCTCGCGCAGGCGGGTCAGTTCCAGCTCCTGCTCCAGCACTTCGCGCTGCGCCTGGGTCAGCAGCAGGTTGCCGGCGTCGTGCTTGCGGAAGACCTCGAAGAACAGGGACGAGGAGGCCTGCAGCTGGCGGTTCGATTTCGGCTGGCCCGGGTAGCCCTGGAATACCAGGCCGGCGATGCGCGCCACCTCGCGGAAGCGCTGCTGCGACAGCTGGGTCGCGTTCAGGCTGCCCAGCACGTCCTCGAGCAGACAGTCGGTGCTGAACAGGTCCACGTCCGCGCCCGTGGCGACCTCGAAAATGCGGGTCCAGTCGACCGCTTCAGGGCTCATCAACTCGAAGCCGTAATCGTTAATCGCGATCGAGAAGGTCGAGGGCTGCATGCGCCCGAGCCGAAAGGCGAACAGCGAGGCCAGTCCCATGTGCACCGAGCGCCCGGCAAAGGGATAGACGAACAGGTGCCAGCCTTCGCGGCTCTTCATGCTTTCGAGGACCAGGGTCTCGCTGGTCGGCAGCGCCGACCAGCGGCACTGGATCTCGATCAGCGGACGAATGGACTCCATCTCGGGGCTGTCGTAGATACCTTGCGAGGCCAGGCGCAGCTCTTCCAGCGCCGCATGCGCCAGCTCGGAAGACATCGGCATCTTGGCCCCGCCCCAGCGCGCGATCGCCCCGCGGTTGGTGGTGGCGCGCTTGACGAAGGCCGTCATTTCGTGGACCCGCACGAATTCGAGGATGCGCCCGCCAAACAGGAAGTGGTCGCCCGGCTTCATGCGCGAGATGAAGGATTCCTCGACGCTGCCGATGCGGCCCCCGCTCATGTACTTCACCGAGATGGTCGAGTCGGACACGATGGTGCCGATCCCCATCCGGTGACGCCGGCCGATGGCCGTGTCGGGCACGCGGTAGACGCCCTCCTCGTCCGGCAGCACGCGGCGGTACTCGGGATACACGGTCAGGCTCTGGCCGCCGCGCGCGACGAAGTCGAGCGCCCACTGCCATTCTTCCTCGTCCAGGTGGCGGTAGGACCAGGCGCGCTTCACTTCCTCGAACAGTTCGCCCGAGCGGAAGCCCCCGCCCAGCGCCACCGTGACCAGATGCTGTACCAGCACGTCGAAGGGTTTGTTGGGCACGTAACGGCCCTCGATGCGGCGCGCCGCCACCGCCTTCCTGGCGGCGGCCGCCTCCAGCAATTCCAGGCTGTTGGTCGGCACCAGGGTCACGCGCGACACCCGCCCCGGCGCATGGCCGCTGCGGCCGGCGCGCTGCAGCAGGCGCGCGATGCCCTTGGCGCTGCCGACCTGCAGCACGCGCTCGACCGGCAGGAAATCGACGCCGAGGTCCAGGCTGGCGGTGCAGATCACGGCTTTCAGCTCGCCCTTCTTGAGGCCCATCTCGACCCACTCGCGCACCTCGCGGTCGAGCGAACCATGGTGCAGCGCGATCACGCCGGCCCAGTCGGGCCTTTCATCGAGGATGTTCTGGTACCAGATCTCGGACTGCGCGCGGGTGTTGGTGAACACCAGCGTGGCCTCGTAGTGCTCGATCTCGCGGATCACGGGCCCGAGCATCTGCAGGCCCATGTGCCCGCCCCAGGGGAAGCGCGCGACGTTCTCCGGGATCAGGCAGTCGACCACGATCTGCTTGCGCAGGTCGCCCTCGACCAGCACGCCTTCGTCTCCGCCCAGCAGTACCTGGCGCGCGAGGTCGAGGTTGCCCATCGTGGCCGACACGCCCCAGATCACCAGCTCGGGGCGCCAATGGCGCAGGCGCGCCAGCGCCAGCTGCACCTGCACGCCGCGCTTGCTGCCCATCAGTTCGTGCCACTCGTCGATGACGATCATGTCGAGGTTCTTGAACTGCTCCTGCGCGGCCGCGTGGCTGAGCAGCAGCGACAGGCTTTCGGGGGTGGTGACGAGGGCGCTGGGCCAGCTGCGCGACTGGCGCGCGCGCTCGGCCGAACCGGTGTCGCCGGTGCGCGCGCCGATGGTCCAGTCGGGGGCCAGCTCCGCCGCCGACTGCTCCAGTGCGCGCAGGGTGTCGGCCGCCAGCGCGCGCATCGGGGTGATCCACAGGACCCGCAGGCCGGCGGGTTTGCGTCCCTTGACGAGCGAGCCGCGCTGCAGGGCCGCGAACCAGACCGCGAAGGTCTTGCCGGCGCCCGTGTTCGCATGCAGCAGGCCGGATTGCCCGGCCAGTGCCGCCTTCCAGACGCTGCGCTGGAAGGGAAAGGCGGTCCAGCCGCGCGCGGCGAACCAGGCCTTGACGGTGGCTGGCGTGGGCCCGCTCATGCAGGCGGCCGGACGCACATGCCGGCTGTTCGCTCGTGTTCGAATGTCGTGTCCATGCTTGCTGGCCGTTGAGTCTGGGCCGAGTCTAGCAGAGGCCTCTGCCGGACGGCGCAGGCCAAGGGCGCCTCGTGCCAGGGTCCGTATCCTGTAGAAATTGTCCTGAAGCAGGTGCGGAAAATTTTCGCCGGCGTCCCGCCGAATGGGTGTATGGTGGGCTTTTGAAAATGACGCCGGCCTGCGCAGCTCGGCCAGCGGATCGTGACATGAGTGAACGGCAGAGGCGCACAGACGTCGAAACGGCAAAAGTGGTAACGCGCGGGGTGAACATCCTGATGGTGCGCGACCAGAGGGTGGCGCGGCACTACATGGAATACATGCATGTCCCGCCGGAGGTCATCGCGCGCGTGCTCGACCAGCCCGGCTTGCGGCGTACGCCCAGCGCCGAACTGCAGATGTCGGAAGCGATCGTTCCCTTCCCGCGCCGGCCGATGGACGATTAGGCGACAGCAAGGGGTGCAGCGATGATGAGCAAGGATGGGGCGCAAGCCGGCCCACTGGACGCACCCCAGCTTCCATAGTTGGGGTCAGGTCTGACAATCAGACACGCGCTCATCAATATGGGATTTCACGTGCGCTGTAAGAATGTTCATCTGCGGATGAGTTTGTGTCTAAATGTCAGACCTGACCCCGCTTCTATCAGACACGCGCTCATCAATAGTGGGGGTCAGGTCTGACAATCAGACATGCGCTCATCAATATGGGGTTTCACGTGCGCTGTAAGAATGTTCATCTGCGGATGAGTTTGTGTCTAAATGTCAGACCTGACCCCGCTTTGCGCTTTTGTGCGCTGTAAGAATGTTCATCTGCGGATGAGTTTGTGTCTAAATGTCAGACCTGACCCCGCTTTTGTGTGTCTAAATGTCAGACCTGACCCCGCTTTTGGACCCCGCTTTTGGAAGTAATTCCGGTTAGGTACCGGCAGCCGCCAGTAGACCTTTCAGCGTGTCGAGGGTATCCGCCTCCTCCACCGGCTTGTCGGTACGGCGCCGCAGGATGCGCGGAAATCGCACCGCGATGCCGGCCTTGTGGCGGGTGGACAGGGCAATGCCCTCGAAGCCGATCTCGAACACCATGGTCGGCTTCACCGAACGCACCGGCCCGAACTTTTCGATGGTGGTCTTGCGCACCGCATTGTCCACCTGGGCGATCTCGGCGTCGGTCAGGCCCGAATAGGCTTTCGCGAAGGGTACCAGTTTGCGCTCCTCGCCCTCCCCGTCCCACACCGCGAAGGTATAGTCGGTATAGAGCGAGGCGCGCCTTCCGCTGCCGGCCTGGGCGTAGATCAGCACCGCATCGACCGTGTAGGGATCGATCTTCCACTTCCACCAGGTGCCGACGTCCTTGGTGCGGCCCACGCCGTATTGGGCGCTGCGCGCCTTGAGCATCATCCCCTCGACACCGCGCTCGCGCGACTCCGTCCGCAGCTTCGCCAGATCGTCCCAGTTGTCGGCCTTTACCAGCGGCGACAGGCGCAGCTGCGGCAGGTCGATCGCGGCCACCTCGGTTTCCATCAGCGCGCGCCGCTCGTGCTGGGGCAGCGCGCGCAGGTCGACGCCGCCGAACTCCAGCAGGTCGTAGCAGCACAGCACTGCAGGCAACTCGGCCAGCAGCTTGGCGCTCAGGGTCTTGCGGCCGATGCGCTTCTGCAGGTCGGCGAAGGGCGCGGGGGCGGCGCAGCCGGGCTGCCAGATCAGCACCTCGCCGTCCAGCACCGTGCCTTCCGGAATGTGCAAGTTGGCCAGCTCAGGAAAGCGTTCGGTGATCAGGTCCTCGCCGCGTGACCACAGGAAGCTCTGCCCGCCGCGCCGCACCAGCTGGGCGCGGATGCCGTCATACTTCCACTCGACCTGCCAGTCGTCCACTTCGCCTAGCGCCGCCGGGTCGCCCTGCAGCTGGTGGGCCAGGAAGAAGGGATAGGGCTGGCCGCCGCGCAGCGCATGTTCCTCGTCCGACTGCGCGGCGATCAGCTTCAGGAAGCTGGCGGCGGTGGGCCGCACCGAGTTGTCGGTCCAGCCCATCAGGCGCTGGGCGATCAGCTTGCTGTCCACGGCGGCGATCGCCGCCAGCGCGCGCGTCACCAGCAGGCGCGAGACGCCCACGCGGAAACCGCCGCCGATCAGCTTGACGAACAGGAAGCGCTCGCGCCAGTCGAGTTCATCCCAGGCCGCGAACAGGGCTGCGCGGATGGTGCCGGGATCGGCGCCGCGCAGGGGACCGATCCTCGTCTCCATCCATTCGGCCAGGCCGATCTCGCTGCGCCGGCTCGGGGGCGGCAGGATGTGGGCGATGGTCTCGGCCATGTCGCCGACCGCGTGGTAGGACTCGTCGAACAGCCAGTCGTCCAGGCCCGCATATTCGATGGCGTACTGGCGCAGCAGTTTGGTCGGCACGGCCTGCCGCGGCTTGCCGCCGGCCAGGAAGTACACGGCCCAGGCGGCGTTCTCGGGCGCGGCCTGCGAGAAGTAGGACTGCAGGGCGTCGAGCTTGCGGGTGGTGGACGTGGTTTCGTCGAGTTCGGCGTACAGGCGGGCGAATTCACGCATCGGGCTCTCCCGTGGGCGCCTCCGCGCGGGCTGGCTCGGCCGGCGGAATCGCCTCGTCTTCTTCCTCGTCGCCGTATTCGGTATCGAAGCCTTTCGCATCCAGCCCGTTCTGGCACAGCCAGCGCACCATGGTCGGAATCGAGCCATGGGTGACGATGACCTGCTGCGCCTCGGTGGCCTTGATGGCGCTCATCAGGCCGGGCCAGTCGGCATGGTCCGACAGCACGAAGCCACGATCGACGCCGCGCCGCCGGCGTGCGCCGCGCAGCAGCATCCAGCCGCTGGCGAAGGAATCGCTGTAGTCGCCGAAGCGCTTCATCCAGGGCGAGCCGCTGGCCGAGGGTGGCGCGATCACGATCGCCTGGCGCAAGGCCGCCTTCTCGATGTCGCTGACCATGACCGTCTCCGGCAATGCGACGCCGCCGGCGCGGTACACGCGGTTGAGCGGCTCCACCGCGCCATGGCAGACGATCGGGCCGATCGAAGCGTCCAGGCGCGACAGGATGCGCTGGGCCTTGCCGAAGGCGTAGGCGAAGACCACGCTGCAGCGCCCTTCCTCGGCATTGCGGCGCCACCAGGCGTTGATCTCGTCGATGGTCTGCTGCTCCGGGTCCCAGCGGTAGATCGGCAGCCCGAACGTCGATTCGGTGATGAAGGTGTCGCAGCGCACCGGCTCGAAGGGTGCGCAGGTCTTGTCGGGTTCCACCTTGTAGTCGCCCGAGGCCACCCAGACTTCGCCCCCGCACTCCATGCGGATCTGGGCGGAGCCGAGCACGTGGCCGGCCGGGTGCAGCGAGACGGTCACGCCCTTATGCGTGATGGTGTCGCCATACTCCAAGCCCTGCACATTGATGTCGCCGAGACGCGACTTGAGCACGTTGACGCCGGGGGCCGCCGACAGGTAGTGCCCGTGGCCGTAGCGCGCATGGTCGCCGTGGGCATGGGTGATCACCGCCCGGTCGACCGGGCGCCAGGGGTCGATGTAGAACCCACCGGGCACGCAATACAGTCCTTCCTTGCGGACGACGACCATGTCTCCCATGCGGCTCCTTTCGACTCAGGCCGGTTCGAGGAACTCGGCCAGGAAGGTACGCGGCTCTTCCTGGTCCGGAAACGCCAGTGTCACCTGCTCGCCGGCGACGGCAAGGATGCTGCCTTCGCCGTATTTCGGCGCCTTCGCGCGGCCGCCGACCTCGAACCGCGGACCGCTCGGTTCCGGCGCCGGTTCGTGGTCGAATTCGTCGTCGCGGATGGCGATGTCTTCCAGCAGCGCCGCCGGCGGATTCAGGCAGTTGTCGCACTTGCAGCACTTCTCGAAGCCCTCGACTGCATCGCCGAAATAGTCCAGCAGCAGCTTCCAGCGGCAAAAGCCGCTGACCGCATAGCCTACCATCTGGTCGAGCGCTTCGCGGTCGCGTTCGGCCTTCTGGACGTAGACCTCGGCCAGTTCCCCGAACACTTCCGGGTCAGGCTCCTTGTTGGTCGGCACATACTCGAGCTTGCGGTTCTGGCGCAGCAGCTTGCCATCCTTGAGCAGCTTGAGGCAGACCTTGAGCTTGGCTTCACCCGCCTCTTCCAGCGCCGTTTCCAGGCGCTCGCCCGTGACCGGCCCCTCCTCCGCCAGCTCGCGCACGACGGCGCAGACCGTCTGCAGCTCGGCCGCGCTCGGGTAGTGCTTGACCAGGAAGAACTGCTGGATGCGCTTGTCGTCCTGCAGGAAGAGCAGCGTGCAGTGCGCGTCCAGCCCGTCGCGGCCGGCGCGGCCCGACTCCTGGTAATAGGATTCGAGGTTGGCGGGAATCTGCAGGTGGATCACGAAGCGGGTGTCGCTCTTGTCGATGCCCATGCCGAAGGCATTGGTCGCCACCATGACGCGGCGCTCGCCGTTCATGAACATGTCCTGGTTCAGCTTGCGCTCGGCGCTGGGCAGCTTGCCGTGGTAAATCGTGACCGACTCGCCGGCCTCTTCCAGCACGGCAAGCATTTCCTCGGCCACCTTGACGGTCGCAGCGTAGACGATGCCGACGCCCGGCGTCTCCTGCACCAGCTTCAGGGCCTGGGCCAGCTTTTCCTGCGGATTGGTCGCCTGCAGCACGCGGTAATGCAGGTTCGGCCGGTAGATGCCCGTATTGATGACGTTCATCTTCGGGCGGTTGAGCTGCCGGCGGATGTCGGCGATCACGTCCTCGGTGGCGGTCGCGGTCAGGGCCAGCACCGGCGGCTTGCCGAGCGCGTCGATGGCGGAGGCGATGCCGATGTAGGCCGGGCGGAAGTCGTGCCCCCACTGCGAGATGCAATGGGCTTCGTCGATGACGACGATGTCGACGCTGACCTCCTTGAGCACGGCGATGAACTCGGGCGAGACCAGGCGTTCCGGGGTGCAGAACACGATTTCGCAAGCCTCGTTCGTGATCGCTTCCAGCGCCGCCGCTTCTTCCTCGGCGGACAGGCTGCTGTTGACCTGGACCGAGCGGATGCCCAGCTCTTCCAGTTTCTCGAGCTGGTCCTTCATCAGCGAGATCAGGGGCGAGACGACGATGGTGATCCCCTCGAGCATCTTGGCGGGGATCTGGTAACACAGCGACTTGCCGCCGCCGGTGGGCATGATCGCCAGGGTGTCCTTTCCGTCGAGGACGCTGTCGATCACGTGTTGCTGGCCTTCGCGCAGCTGCTCGATGCCGAAGACGGAGCGCAGCAGGCGACGGATGGTGTTGCGGCGCACGGCCACCAGGCCGCGGTGCAGGAGTTTGGGTTCGTGTCGGGTCATGATGGAGCTCACTCTATGCCCGCCGCATGCGCACACGTATAGGACTTAGCCTAGCTCCCCCGTAGGAACTCAACTTTTCGCGCGACCAAAAATCGTCGTGACAATGTCACAAGGTTTATTCCTACAAGCCCGCGGAGTTTTTGCCGATGGCAACGGATAGGGCAAATGCCTAAGATGGCTCCATCACCACTACGAATTCATCGATCAGGGAGTCTCATCATGGCACGCCATCATCCAATGACCTGGACCGCAGTCCACCTGGCTCTGGCCAGTGCGGCCACCTGGCTGCTGCTCGAGACCGAAGCGCTCACCGGGGCATTGCTGGTCGCCTTCCACTGATCGCACCGGCCTGCCGGCCGGTTACCGCTTACTGGAGCCGCGTCCTGTGCACCAGTAATAAAAACGCCACTTCCCTCACGGGAAATGGCGTTTTTTCTTGGCTTGCCTGCGCTTATGCGGCTTTTGCTTCTTCCTCTTCCACCGGCTGGCGCATCAGGTAATCGAAGGCTGCCAGCGAGGCCTTGGCGCCCTCGCCCACCGCGATCACGATCTGCTTGAACGGCACCGTGGTGACGTCACCCGCCGCGAACACGCCCGGGATCGAGGTCTGGCCCTTGGCGTCGACTTCGATTTCGCCGTGCGCCGACAGGTCCATCGTGCCCTTCAGCCATTCGGCGTTCGGCACCAGGCCGATCTGCACGAACACGCCTTCCAGCTCGACCTTCTTCACCTCGCCGCTATTGCGGTCCTTGTACGACAGGCCGTTGACGATCTTGCCGTCGCCATGGATCTCGGTGGTCTGCGCCGACTTGATCACGGTGACGTTCTTCAGCGAATAGAGCTTGCGCTGCAGGACCGCATCGGCACGCAGCTCGGCGCCGAACTCGATCAGGGTCACTTCCTTGACGATGCCAGCCAGGTCGATCGCCGCCTCGACGCCCGAATTGCCGCCGCCGATCACGGCCACGCGCTTGCCCTTGAACAGCGGGCCGTCGCAGTGCGGGCAGTAAGCCACGCCGTGGTTACGGTATTCGCGCTCGCCCGGCACGTTGATCTCGCGCCAGCGGGCGCCGGTGGCGATGATCACCGACTTGCTCTTCAATACAGCACCGGTCTCGGTGTGCACCTCGATCAGCTTGCCCCCGACCAGCTTGTTGGCGCGCTGGGTGTTCATGATGTCGACCTCGTAGTGCTTGACGTGCTCTTCGAGGGCGACGGCGAATTTCGGGCCGTCGGTTTCCTTCATCGAGACGAAGTTCTCGATGGCGAGCGTGTCCAGCACCTGGCCGCCGAAGCGGTCGGCCAGCACGCCGGTGCGGATGCCTTTGCGGGCGGCGTAGATCGCCGCGGCCGCGCCGGCAGGACCGCCGCCGACGATCAGCACGTCGAACGGGTCTTTCTTGTTCAGCTCAGCTGCCTTGCGGGCGCCGGCATTGGTATCGATCTTGGCCAGGATCTCTTCCACGCTGGTGCGGCCCTGGCCGAAGTGCTGGCCGTTCAGGAACATCATCGGTACCGCCATGATCTGGCGCGCTTCGACTTCTTCCTTGAACACGCCGCCGTCGATGGCGACCACCTTGATGCGCGGGTTAATCACCGACATCGCGTTGAGGGCCTGCACCACTTCCGGGCAGTTATGGCAGCTCAGCGAGATGAAGGTTTCGAAGACGTAGTCGCCTTCCAGGTTCTTGATCTGCTCGATGACGGCCTGGTCAAGCTTGATCGGGTGGCCGCCCACCTGCAGCAGTGCCAGCACCAGCGAGCTGAACTCGTGGCCGAGCGGCAGGCCGGCGAAACGCACGCCGATATCGGTGCCGACACGCTTGATGGCGAACGAGGGGGTGCGCTCCTTGGCGTCATCGGAGTGGCGCACGGTGATCTTGTCGCTCAACGCGGCGATTTCGCGGAGCAGTTCATCCATGTCGCGCGCCTTCGGCGAATCATCCAGCGATGCAACGAGCTCAATCGGCTGCACCACTTTTTCCAGATAGGCTTGCAACTGCTTCTTGAGGGTTGCGTCCAGCATGATGGTTTCCTTGACTATGACCTTGTTGTTCGGGGTATGGCGATGCCTGGGATCAAAATGGATCCCTGAAATGAACCGGGCCGCCAGGGCGGCCCGGGACAGTACTACTGAACTGCTATTTAGATCTTGCCGACCAGGTCCAGCGACGGGGTCAGGGTTTCAGCGCCTTCGGTCCACTTGGCCGGGCACACTTCGCCCGGGTGCGATGCGACGTACTGGGCAGCCTTGACCTTGCGCATCAGTTCCGATGCGTCGCGGCCGATGCCGTTGTCGTGCACTTCCATCAGCTTGATCTGGCCTTCCGGATTGATCACGAAGGTACCGCGCAGTGCCATGCCTTCTTCTTCGATCATGACTTCGAAGTTGCGCGACAGGGTGCCGGTCGGGTCGCCGATCAGCGGGTAGTTCACTTTCTTGATCGCGTCCGAGGTGTCGTGCCATGCCTTGTGGGCGAAGTGGCTGTCGGTCGACACGCCGTAGACGTTCACGCCCATCTTTTCGAATTCCGGCTGGAATGCAGCCAGGTCTTCCAGTTCGGTCGGGCAGACGAAGGTGAAGTCAGCCGGGTAGAACATCAGAACCGACCAGGTGCCCTTGAAGTTCTCTTCCGACAGATCGATGAACTTGCCGTTGTGGTAAGCGGTTGCCTTGAACGGCTTGATCTGGGTGTTGATGAGGGACATGTACTCTCCTGTTTTCGGGTGGTTGAAAGATTTGATAGACGCCAGTGTACCGACCTGGGCGTCTTTCGTGAAATTGATTGATGCGATACAGTCGATTGATTTTAACTATCGAGCAAGTATTGCTCTTCCCTCTTCCGAAGGGAAACCACGTCGGCGAAGCGGCGCGATCCGTGAAGTGTGGACGAAACGACAGCGTTGCGCAACCCATGTCCCAATCGTATGTGCGGTGGTCGCCACCACTATTGGCAGGATAAAAAGCAAGTGTCGGAATTTCTTACAGTTTTCTGGCGTATTAATTCTGCTTAACTTTAAGTGCTTGATTGAATTGGTTATTTCCTGTTGGCATGGATATTGCTACAGGAATTAGTACAACCAACACTCGAGGGATCCATGAAGCACATCATCACTACCTTCTTCGCAGCAGCAGCCTTCGCAGCAAGCAGTTTCGCATCGGCTGAAATCATCACGACTGACCCGGTGACCTATACTGCCGACAGCCTGGCCGCAGCGACGTTCAAGCTCGATCGCACGTACACCGAGAACGTTTTCGTCGACTTCAAGATCAGCTATGACGGCACCCTGATCGACAACTCATACGCGGGCCTGTACTTCGGCACCAAGCACACTGGCCCGAGCTTCGGCCTGAAAGCGAACTGCGGCAATGGTAAGTGCGCCAACGACGTCTACGGACGTACCCATGGCGAAGCCGGTGCCTTTGTCCCGAACAGCAATCTCGCCGAAGACACGGTCTACCACGTGATCGGCTACATGCAAAAGGTCGACAACAGCAAGTACTACAACCAGTTCGACCTGTGGTTGTTCAAGGATGTTCAGTCGTCGTTTGACCTGAGCAGTCTGGGCACCGCCCATGCTTCGTTCACGACGAAGGGCGCCAACAAGCTCGAGGACTTCAACGAGATCGGCCTGCGCACTTTCAAGATTGACGGCCGTAGCGTGACCCTTGACGATGTGCGCATCAACGCAGTGCCAGAACCAGGTTCGTTGGCACTGCTGGGCCTGGCCTTCGCCGGTCTGGCCACTGCCCGCCGCCGCAAGAAGTCTTGATAATGCGAGCCTGTGCCGGTAAAAGCACGGGCTTGAGGACGGAAGCTTCGATTAGACCTCCATATCCTGGAGGTCTTTTTTTGTCTGGGCAATTTGGGGGAAGGTCGACAACTGAATGTCAAGAGCCTGAATATTCCGAACATGGCAGCGTTTCGACGGCACTACGAAGGTCATTTGCCGAGGGAAGCTTGCCGTCATGGGACGCTCAAGTCCAAACTGAGCCTTGTGACGAGGAAGAAGGTGGCGAGCCCCAGGCCCAGGAGCGATAGCATGAAGACTGCCGCCACCTTGCCGGCCGCGCGCAGCACGGCGCGCTTCTCCTTCTCCTTGTCCTGCTCCTTCTTCCCTTGATCGTAATGCCACTTGATAGCGAAGAACATGCCCGTGCCTAGGGCGATAGCCTTGAACGTACCGGCGACGATAGGGAACCAATCCATGATGTTGAGTATTTCCAGGCTATTAATGAGAGAGGATAGAACGTCAGCGAAGCCATGCAAGGATGGTGGTGCTGCACGTTCTGATCCATTCTACTTAAAAGCACTATCCATACAGAGGGACAAAATGTCTCAGTTAAAATCCATACAAGATGAAGATCAGGCCGTCGTGACCGCCGGAACCGTCTGCTCGCAGGTCGGCAAAATCAGGGTAAAGGTCGAGCCCTCCCCCGGTTTGCTGGTCACGCGCAGCTCGCCGCCATGCGAGATCGCCAGCTGGCGCGAGATGTACAGCCCCAGGCCCAGCCCCTTCGGCTCGCCGTTGCGGGCGCCGCGCTCATAGGGTTCGAAGATGCGCTCCAGGTCGGCCGGGGCGATGCCCTTGCCTTCGTCGCGCACGTGGATGCTCACCGTGTCGTCCGCATACTGCACGCTCACCTCGACCGGCTGGCCGCCGCCATAGCGCAGCGCATTGGTCAGCAGGTTGACCACCACCTGCTCGACGCGGAACTCGTCCCAGCAGCCCTCCACCGGCGGATGCGGCTGCAGCGACAGCTTGCAACCGGTCGCGTTGGCCTGCAGCGACAGGTCGCTCACCACCCGCTCGAGCAGGTCCATCAGCTGCACCTGGCCCGGGCGGATCGACAGCTGGCCGCTGCGCATGCGCGAGACGTCGAGCATGTCGTCGATCAGGCGGATCATGGCCTTGATCTGGCGCTCGTCGCGCTTGATCATCTTGTCGAACTGGTCCGGATTGATCGTGGCCAGCGTGCCGCGCTTGAGCTGCAGGCTGCGCATCTGGGTTTCCAGGAACAGGGTGTTGAGCGGCGTGCGCAGCTCATGCGCGACCAGGGACATGAACTCGTCGCGCATGCGCAGCGAGCGCTGCAGCTCTTCCTGGGTCTGGTGCAGCTCGCGCAGCAGGGTTTCCTGCTCCTGGCGGCTGCGCTCGAGCGCGGCCATCTGGCGCTGCATCTCGCGGCGCTGCTGATCGAGGGTAACGAACACGTTGACCTTGCTGCGCACCGCATCCGAATCGAGCGGCTTGTAGAGGAAATCGACCGCGCCCGTCTCGTAGCCCTTGAAGGCGTAGTTCAGCTCACGCCCGGCGGCGGACACGAACACGATCGGGATATTGCGGGTACGTTCGGTGCCGCGCATCAGCTCGGCCAGTTCGAAGCCGTCCATGCCCGGCATTTGCACGTCGAGAATGGCGAGCGCGAAGTCGTGCTGGAGCATCAGCGACAGCGCTTCGTCGCCCGAGGATGCCTGGAACACCAGGCGGCCTTCGCCGCGGATCAGGGCGTCGAGGGCGCGCAGGTTTTCCGGCAGGTCGTCGACGATCAGGAGTTTGCTTGGGTCTTGGACGCTCATGGGTTCCTCAGCATGGGAAGCAGTGCGCGGATGCCGGACAGGGGCAGCACGAGATCGGGGGTGCAGCGCCGGATGGCTTCTTCCGGCATCGCGCTGGCCTGGGCCTCGATCGGATCCTGCACCACGGTCAGGCCGCCGCGTTCGCGAATGCGGCACATGCCCTCGGCGCCGTCGTGGTTGGCGCCGGTCAGCAGTATACCGGCGAGCAAGGGGCCGTAGGCATCGGCGGCCGATTCCATCAACACGTCGATGGCCGGACGGGCGAACTGTACCGGCGGCTCGCAGCTGAGCGAGAAGCAGCGGTCACGCTCCACCGACAGATGATAGCCCGAACCCGCGAAATAGATCACGCCGGGCTCGAGCGGTTCCTTGTCACGCGCCTCGCGCACCGGCAGCGCGGCGCGCAGTTCGAACAGCTCGGCCAGGCGGCTGTCGCGGTCGGCCGGCACGTGCAGGATGCAGACGACGCTGGAACGGTAGTCCGCCGGGATCGTCGGCAGCAGGCCGACCAGCGCATCGACGCCGCCGGCCGAACCGCCGATCACGACCAGCTCGGTGCGGCGGCCGCGCAGGGCCGCGCCGACTGCCTCAAGTTGGCTTGCAGGAATGCTCACGCGGCACCCTTGCGGTAGATGCGCTCGCGCCGCGCCAATACGTCGAAGCGCTCGGCATAGCTGGAGAAATCGATGCTCTCCTTGCTGCCCAGGCCGAGGAAGCCGCGGTAGCACAGCGATTCGTGGAACAGGCCCAGCACGCGGTCCTGCAGCTTGCGGTTAAAGTAGATCAGCACGTTGCGGCAGCTGACGAAGTGGGTTTCCGAGAACACGCTGTCGGTCGACAGGCTGTGGTCGGCGAAGCTCACGTTCTCGACCAGCACGCGGTCGAACAGCGCGCCGTTGTAGGCCGCCGTGTAATAGTCGGAGAAGGCGCGCTTGCCGCCCGCCTTCTGGTAGTTCTCGGTGTACAGGCGCATCCGTTCCAGGTTGAACACGCCGCGCCGCGCCGCTTCCAGCGATTCCGGATTGATGTCGGTGGCGTAGATGATGGTGCGATCCAGCAGCCCTTCTTCCTGCAGCAGAATCGCCAGCGAATACACCTCCTCGCCGGTGCTGCAGCCGGCCACCCAGACCTTCAGCGAGGGATAGGTCTTCAGGAAAGGCACGACGTGCTCGCGCAGCGCCAGCCAGTATTCCGGGTCGCGGAACATCTCGGTGACCGGGATGGTCAGGTACTGCAGCAGCTGGGCGAAGCCGTCCGGCTCGTGCATCAACTTGGCCTGCAGGGCGGACACGGTGTCGCACTCCATCTCGCGCATGGCCACCAGGATGCGGCGCTTCTGCGAGGCGCCCGTGTAGTCCCGGAAGTCGTAGTTGTACTTCAGGTAGACGGCTTCGACCAGCATCTTCAGCTCGATGTCGAAGTCGTCAGGCTGGTTCGGATTCACGGGGTTCAAATGCGCTCCAGTGCCGGCATCCACACGCGCAGCAGCGAATACAGCCGGCTCAGGTCGATCGGCTTGGCCAGGTAGTCGTTGGCGCCGGCCGCCAGGCACTGCTCCTGGTCGTCCTTCATGGCCTTGGCCGTGATCGCGATGATCGGCAGGCGCTCGAAGCGGCCATCCGCACGGATGCGGCGGGTCGCTTCCAGGCCGTCCATGCCCGGCATCATCACGTCCATCAGCACCAGGTCGATGGACGGCACTTCATCGAGCTTGGCGATCGCTTCGAAGCCGTTGCGGCCGACTTCCACCTTGGCGCCGCGCGACTCGAGCGCGCTGGTCAGTGCGAACACATTGCGCACGTCGTCGTCCACCAGCAGGATGGTACGCCCTTCGAACACGCGGTCGCGCCCGCGCACGGCCTTCAGCATGGTCTGGCGCTCGGACGAGAGCTCGCTTTCGACCTTGTGCAGGAACAGCGTGACTTCGTCCAGCAGGCGCTCGGGCGAGCGGGCGCCCTTGATGATGATCGAGCGCGAATACTTGAGCAGCTGGGCCTCTTCGTCGCGGGTCAGGTTGCGGCCGGTGTACACGATCACCGGCGGGAAGGAGCAGACTTCCTCGCTCGCCATGCGCTCCAGCAGTTCCCCGCCCTGCATGTCGGGCAGCTTGAGGTCGATGATCATGCAGTCGAAGATCTGCGCGTGCAGCAGGGCCAGGGCTTCGCCGCCGGTGCCGACCGCATTGATCTCGACGTCGGCGTCGGCGATCAGCTGTACCACGCTCTCGCGCTGGCGCTCGTCGTCCTCGACCAGCAGTACGCGCTTGATCTTCTGGCTCGATTTTTCCTGCAGCTTGCGGAACACTTCTTCCAGCTGCTCGCGGCTGGTCGGTTTCAGCGCATAGCCGATCGCGCCCAGGTGCAGGGCCTCGCCGCCGTTCTCCACGCTCGACACGATGTGCACGGGAATATGGCGGGTGGCCGGGTTGTCCTTCAGCTGCTGCAGCACCGACAGGCCGGAGCTGTCCGGCAGGCGGATGTCGAGCAGCACGGCGTCCGGTTTCTGGCTGGCGGCCAGCGCCAGACCCTCGCCGGCGCTGAGCGCCACCAGGCAGCGGTAGTCCAGTTCGTGCGCGAGGTCGAACAGGATGCGCGCGAACTCGGGCTCGTCCTCGATCACCAGCACGGTACGGGCGCCGGCGGCGGGCTGGTCGCGGTCGTCGGCGAAGCTGGCCACCGGCTCGCTGGGGGCCGGCGCCGGCGTCGGCGCGGGAGTCGTCACCGGGACCGCCTGCGCCTGCGCCAGGGTCGGGGTGGCCGGCGGGGTCGCCGCCACCGCGCCGCTGCGCGGCAGGCTCAGGGTGAACAGGCTGCCCTCACCCGGCGCGCTCGACACATTCAGGCTGCCGCCCAGCAGGTTGGTGAGGTCGCGCGAAATCGACAGGCCCAGGCCGGTGCCGCCGAAGCGGCGGCTGGTGGTGCCGTCGGCCTGGTGGAAGGCATCGAAGATCTTTTCCTGCTGTTCCGGGGCGATGCCGATGCCGGAATCGCGCACGCCGAACTGCACCCAGCCTTCCGGCGTGATGCCGACCGTCATGCGCACGGCGCCCTTGTCGGTGAATTTCACGGCGTTGGACAGCAGGTTCTTGAGGATCTGCTCCACGCGCTGGCGGTCGGTGGTGATCGCCGCCGGTACGTTCGGATCGATCGCCACGCTGAACTCGAGCGCCTTCTGGCGCGCCAGCGGCTCGAAGCTGCGCGCCAGGCCTTCGACCATGCGGCGCAGCGGCACTTCTTCCGGCACCAGTTCGAGCTTGCCCGCCTCGACCTTCGAGATGTCGAGGATGTCGTTGATCAGGTGCAGCAGGTCGTTGCCCGCCGAATAGATGGTCTGGGCGAAGCGCACCTGCTCCTCGTTCAGGTTGCCGGCCGCGTTATCGGCCAGCAGCTTGGCCAGGATCAGCGAGCTGTTGAGCGGCGTGCGCAGCTCGTGTGACATATTGGCCAGGAATTCGGACTTGTAGCGGCTGGCGCGCTCCAGATCCAGCGCGCGCTGGCGCAGCTGGTCCTGGGCGGCCGTCAGGGCCGCGTTCTTCATGTCGAGACTGAGCGCCTGCTCGGCCAGCTGGTCGTTGGTGGCGCGTAGTTCGGACTGCTGGTTTTCCAGCGCCGTTTGCGACTCTTCCAGCGCACGCGACTGCTCTTCCAGCTCTTCGTTGGCGGTGCGCAGTTCTTCCTGCTGCACCTGCAGTTCCTCGTTCAGGGTCTGGGTTTCTTCCAGCGCGTGCTGGAGGCGCTGGCGGTACAGCACCGCCGCCATCGAGGCGCCGACGGCCGGCGCGATCAGTTCCATGAACTCACGGTCGCGCGCCGTGATCGGGTGCAGGAAACCGATCTCGATCACGCCCTTGACCTTGCCGTAGTTATAGACCGGGGCGATCAACAGTTCGCGCGGCGACGCTTCGCCCAGGCCCGAACCGACCTTGATGTAGCCCTCCGGCAGCTCGCGCAGGTGCAGGAGACGGTTTTCGTTGGCGGCCTGGCTGGCCAGCGATTCGGTCGGCTGGATCAGTTGCGCATGCTCGGCGGTATCGTGGGCAAAGCCGTAGGCGCCGATGCGGCGCAGCACGCCCTCCTCGCTGCGCACATACATGGCGGATACCACACCGTCCACGTAGCGCGTCACCTGGGCCAGCACCGCCTCGGCCAGCGGCTCGAGCGTGTGGATGCCGGTACTGCGCGTGGCCAGTTCGGCCTGGCCGTCGCGCAGCCAGGCCTGGTGGCGCAACTGGGCGTTGTGCTCGGCTTCGTGCTCGATCGTCTCGTTATAGGCCGTCGACAGGCTGACCAACTGGCGGCGCCCGAACATGGCGAGGCCGGCGCCGATCGACATGCTGAGCAGCAGGAAGCAGGCGACCGACCAGGTGGTGACGCGGCGCGCTGAATCGTTGCGCTCCTGCAGCAGGCGGCGTTCGGCATCGAGGAAGAGCTCGAAATTGCGGCGGATCTCGTCGGTCAGGTTCTTGCCGCGGCCGGCACGTACAGGCTCGACCACGTCGAAGCCCCCACGGCGCAGTTCGACCATGTTGTCGGCAAACTGTTCCCACTGGGTTTGCGCAGCCTGGACGCGCCGGACGCGCTCGATCTGGACGGGATTGTCCCGGACCACCTCTTCGAGACTTTGCAGCCCGGTCTCCATACGCTGCTTGGCCGAGGTGTACGGCGCCAGGAAAGCCTCGTCGCCGGCGATCAGGTAGCCGCGCATGCCTGCTTCCATCTCGGCCGACAGCTTGCTGACCTCCTGGGCGTTGCCGATGACCCGCTCGGAATGCTCGACCAAGGTCAGCACATTGATCAGGTAGGCAATGATGGCCACGAAGACGATCGCCGTGACGACGCTCATTCCCAGCGGCAGGGCCACGTTGCGGGTCAGGATACGGCGGAATTGTTGGGTATCGATGCTTGGACCGGTCATGCTTGCCGAAAATGTTAGGAAAAAAATATCCTAAGTGTAACGCATGGCTTGATTTTTTCGCACACAATTGGATTGCTCTAGCAGCACGACAATTACTAGTTATGCAATAAACACGGCGGCGTTTCAGCCTGCACGGAAGCGCTCGGCCAGCCCTTGCTCCCGGAACTGTTCGGTGACATGGTCGACGAAGGCGCGAGTCTTGGCAGGCAACAGTTTTTGGCTGGTGAAATAGAGGGAAATCTGGCCTGCGTCCTGGTGCCAGTCCGGCAGCACCCGCACCAGCTCGCCGCGCTCGAGATGGCGCAAGACATTCGGCAGCGCCATCAGGCCGATCCCCATGTGCATCAGCACGCCCTGCACCAGCGCGTCCGGGTCGTTCACCGTCATGCGGGCACGCTGCTCGCATGGCTGCTCGATGCCGCTCCGGTTGCGCAGCACCCGCTGGCGCACGCGTCCGGTCACGACCGAGCGCATCACGACGCCGTCGATCTCCGCCAGATCGGCCGGGGTGGCCGGTAGCGCCACGCCGCGCAGGAACTGCGGCGTGGCGACCGCGACGATGTGGACACGCCCCAGTTCGCGCGCGACCACGCCCGGCGTCAGCTCGAAACCGCCGCCCACGGCGACATCGATGCCGTCGCGGATCAGGTCCACCTGGCGGTTGTCGAAGTGCCAGTCGGGCTGCACGGCCGGATAGCGCGCCAAAAAGGCCGGCATCAAGGGCAGCAGGTAGTCGCGCCCGAAGCCATGCCCGGCGCTGATCTTGAGCACACCGGCAGGCTGCCCGGCATTCGCCGTGACCTCGGCGATCGCCGTCTGGATGCTGTCGAGCCCGCTGGTGACCGCCTGCAGGAAGCGTTCGCCCCCTTCGGTCAGCGTGAGGCCGCGGGTGCTGCGCTGGAACAGGCGTACGCCCAGGTTGCGTTCCAGCTGGGCCACGTTGCGGCTGACGGCGGCCGGGGTCAGCCCCAGGCGCCGCGCGGCGGCCGAGAAACTGGTCGACTCGGCGCTGCGCACGAAGGATTCCAGGTTCGACAGGGTTTCCACGGCTCTGCTTTCAAGTATTCGTTGAAAGGGATTATAGACGACTGTGACTAGCTGTATAAGCCAGCACTCACCATACTGTATTCACCAACCAACGAAAGGAAACATCATGAACATCGGAATCATCGGCGCAGGCGCCATCGGTACTTCCATCGCCCGCGCCCTCGCCCGCGCAGGCATCGATGCGGTCATCGCCAACAGCCGGGGGCCGCAGTCGCTGGCCGCACTGGAACAGGAACTCGGCCCGCGCATCCGGGCGGTGACGGTCAAGGAAGCGGCGCAGGCGGACTTGGTCTTCCTGGCGGTGAACTGGTCGAAGCTGCCGGCAGCGCTCGACGGACTCGTCCCCTGGGACGGCCGCATCGTGGTCGACGCCAACAACCCGATCGAAGCGCCGGCCTTCCGTCCGATCGACCTGGGAGGACGCAGCTCGAGCGAAGTGGTGGCCGGCCTGGTGCCCGGCGCGCGCGTGGTGAAAGCCTTCAACCACCTGCTGGCGGCACTGCTGGCCGCCGATCCGCGCGCCGAGGGCGGACAGCGCCTGCTGTTCATCGCCGGCGACGACGCCCCGGCCAAGGCGCAGGTGGCCGGCCTGGCGGGACGACTGGGCTTTCTGCCCGTCGATCTCGGCGGACTGCGCGAGGGTGGCCGCCTGACCCAGTTCCCGGGCGGCGCACTGACTGCCATGAACCTGGTGAAGTTCGGCTAGGCCAAGTGGGCGCGCAGGTAGGGCGCGGTGCGGCTTTCCTTGCAGCGCGCCACTTCCTCGGGCGGTCCGGCACATATCACCCTGCCGCCCTCGTCGCCCGCGCCCGGACCGACGTCGATCACCCAGTCGCAGCCGGCCACGACGCGCATCGTGTGTTCGACCACGATCACCGTGTTGCCGGCATCGACCAGGCGGTTGAGCTGCAGCACCAGGCGGTCTGCATCGCGCGGATGCAGGCCGGTGGTCGGCTCGTCCAGCACATACAAGGTGTTGCCGCGGCCGGCGCGCTGCAGCTCGGCCGCCAGCTTGATGCGCTGCGCCTCGCCGCCCGACAGTTCCGTGGCCGGCTGGCCCAGGCGCAGGTAGTCCAGTCCCACTTCGCGCAGCACCTCCAGCGAGCGCTCGACCAGCGCCTCGCCTTCGAAGAAATCGATCGCCTCGCCCACCGTCATGCCCAGCACCTCGGCGATGTTCCTGCCGCGATAGCGGACCTCGAGGGTCTTGGCGTTGTAGCGCGCGCCCTCGCAGGTCGGGCAAGGCGCATACACGCTGGGCAGGAACAGCAATTCGACCATCACGAAGCCCTCGCCCGCGCAGTGCTCGCAGCGGCCTTTGGCCACATTGAAGGAAAAGCGGCCGGCGTCGAAGCGGCGCTTCTTCGCGTCCGGCGTGGCGGCGAACAGCTTGCGCACCTGGTCGAACAGGCCGGTGTAGGTCGCCAGGTTGGAACGCGGGGTGCGGCCGATCGGCTTCTGGTCGACCCGCACCATGCGCCTGACCCCTTCCATGCCCGCGACGATGCGGCCTTCGAGGGGCAGCGCCGCCTCCTGTTCCAGGCCCGGTTCATCGGCTTCCGGCGCTTCCGCTTCTGAAGCGCCCTGCCCGAGCGCGGCGCCGACCAGCTCCACCAGCACCTGGCTGACCAGGCTGGATTTGCCGGAACCGGAGACGCCGGTCACCGCGCTCAAGACGCCGAGCGGGAATTCCGCGTCGATGCCGTCCAGGTTATTGCGGCGCACGCCCTCCAGGCGCAGCCAGCCACTCGGCTGGCGCGGGGTACGGCGTTCGAGTGGCGCTTCATTGAACAGGTAGCGGCGCGTCTGCGATTCCTTCACCCGCTTCAGGCCATCGGGAACGCCGCTGTACAGCACCTGCCCGCCCTTCTCGCCCGCCGCCGGGCCGACGTCGACGATCCAGTCGGCGCGGCGGATCACGTCCAGCGCGTGCTCGACCACGAACAGCGAGTTGCCGGCCGCCTTCAGCTGGGCCAGGGCATCCAGCAGGGCTTCGGTGTCGGCCGGATGCAGGCCGGCCGAGGGTTCGTCCAGCACGTAGACTACGCCGAACAGGTTCGAACGCACCTGGGTCGCCAGGCGCAGGCGCTGCAGTTCGCCCGGCGACAGGGTCGGCGTGCTGCGCTCCAGCGCCAGGTAGCCCAGGCCCAGGTCGAGCAGCACGCGCAGGCGCGCGCACAGGTCCTGGGCGATGCGCTGGGTGACGATCATCTGCTCCGGGTGTTCCCTGGCGCGGGTCTTGTCCTTGGCCGCCTCGCCTGCCGCATAGGGCTTGAGCAGTTCGGCCAGGCGCGCCAGCGGCAGGCGCGACAAGTCCATGATGTCGATGCCGGCGAAGCTCACCGACAGCGCCTCCTGGCGCAGGCGCTTGCCGCGGCACAGCGGGCATTCGTTGCTCACCATGTAGCGCGCCACCCGCTTCTTCATCGAGGCGCTCTCGGTATTCGCAAAGGTCTGCAGCACGTAGCGGCGCGCGCCGGTGAAGGTGCCCTGGTAGCTCGGCGTCTCCTTGCGCCGCAGCGCCGCCCTGGTTTCCTTGGGCGTCAGGCCGGCATACACCGGCACGGTCGGGGTCTCGTCGGTGAACAGGATCCAGTCGCGGTCCTTCTTCGGCAGCTCGCGCCACGGGGTGTCGACGTCGTAGCCCATGGTGACCAGGATGTCGCGCAGGTTCTGGCCGTGCCAGGCCGGCGGCCAGGCCGCCACCGCGCGTTCGCGGATGGTGAGCGTGTCGTCCGGCACCAGCGACTGCTCGGTGACCTCGTAGACCCGTCCCAGGCCCGAGCATTGCGGGCAGGCGCCTTCCGGGGTGTTCGGCGAGAAGGATTCGGCGTACAGCAGCTCCTGGCCGGGCGGATAGTCGCCGGCGCGCGAATACAGCATGCGCAGGGAATTCGACAGCGTGCTGACGCTGCCGACCGAGGAGCGCGCCGTGGGCGAGCCGCGCTGCTGCTGCAGGGCCACCGCCGGCGGCAGGCCGTCGATCTCGTCGACCTCGGGCACCGGCATCTGGTGGAACAGGCGGCGCGCGTAGGGGGACACCGATTCCAGGTAGCGCCGCTGGGCTTCCGCGTACAGGGTGCCGAAGGCGAGCGAGGACTTGCCCGAGCCGGACACCCCGGTGAACACCACCAGCGCGCCGCGCGGGATGTCGACGTCGGCATTCTTGAGGTTGTGCTCGCGGGCGCCGCGCACCCGGACATAGCCTTCGCGGCTCTCGCCGGCGGCCGGCGGCTCGTTCTGCTTGTGTCGCATGGATTCCCCTGCATGCTGAGGTCGATACCGTATTTCATCCCAGTCGGAAGAAATCTACCGTGCGTTCCCCAACAGTTACAGGGCAAGCGCGGCCAGCCGTTCGCACAAGGGTCCCAGGTCGGCCGGGCCGGCCAAGGCAGCTGCCCTGCGGCAAGCTTCGCTCACACCCGGGTTGCCGACGATCTCACCCAGCCGCTTTTCCAGCCGTCCCGGGGTCAGGCGCGTGGCGTGCAGGCTGTTGCCCACGCCCAGGGCCCGCACCCGCGCCGCATTGTCGAACTGGTCGTGGGCCAGCGGCACCACCAGTTGTGGCGTGCCTGCACGCAAGGCTTCGGCAGTGGTACCGATGCCGCCGTGGTGCACCAGGGCGGCCACGTGCGGCAGCAGGACCCGCAGCGGCACGTAGTCCTGCCACAGCACCGGCGTCGGCAGATGCGCCGGCAACTGGGCCCGGTGCGGCGTCAGCAGGATCGCGCGCAGGCCGCGCCGTGCGCAGGCGTCGAGTGCGCAGCGGAAGTAATACGCCGCCTGGCGGTTGCCGGTGCCCGGCGTGAACACCACCGGTTTCGGCCCTTCTTCGAGGAAGCGCGCCACCGTTGGCGTCAGCTCGGCCTGGGGCGAGGGGTCGTACAGCGGAAAGCCGCAGCGCTCCAGGGGTTGCGGCCAGTCGGGCTGGGTCGGTGCGAACCATGCCGGGAACAGGGTCACCGACAGGTCCGGCACCTGCACGATGGTGTCGACCAGGTCGGCCACCGGCGCCAGCCCCTGCGCCGCGCGCGCCGCGTTTACGGCAGGTAGCGCCACCGGATTGATCAGGGCGTTAGCGAGCTTGCGCCACAGCCAGCGGCGCAGGCCCAGCGGCACCCAGCGCGGCACCGGCCAGGGCCCCAGCAGCAGCGGGTCGTGCACGGTCGGCAGGTTCGAGGGCGCCAGGTAGGCCGCCGCCACCTTCAGGCCGGGCCGGCGCGCACGGCACAGATCCGCTTCCGGCAAGGCCAGCGGATGCACCAGCAGCACGATGCGCTCGCCGGGCGGGAGCGCGGCGATGAAATCGGGCACCCGGGCCATCGCCGGACGGGTCGCGTTCCAGACCACGGCCAGGCCACGGGTCGGATGCCACAGGTCGGGATGGTCGAGCACCGCCTCGTCGGCAGGCAGGCCGTGGAAGGCGAGGCCGGTCGGCTCCACGAAAGGCGCGTGCTGCTGGGGACCGAGCATGCTGACCCGCTGCCCGCTTTCCTTCAGGGCCAGCGCCACGCGCATGAAGGGAAACAGGTCGCCGGCCGAGCCAATGGTGACGACGACGAAGTGCGGCTGAGCCATCGTGCGCGTCAGAAACTGAGCTTGCCTTCGATCGAATCGTCCAGGGTCTTGCCGAGCACCGCGCCGACCACGATCTTCGCCCCGGCCACGGCGTCGCCGTGCTTGTTGTCCCAGTAGTAGCCCTGGCGCGGAATGACCCGGATGGCGGTGATGCGCGGATCGTCCTCGCCTTCGGTGAACCAGGTCTTGAGCATGAAGTTCCACAGTTCCTTGATGCGCCGGCGGTCGGTGATCACCTCGGCATAGCCGTCGAGTTCGAGGAAGCCGGAATGCGCGCCCTGCTGGAAATACAGCTTCACGCTTGGGTGGGCCGCGATCTCGGCGTTCTTGTGGCTGTCGCTGGCGCTCAGGAACCAGAGCTGGCCGGCGTCGTCCACCTCGCGCACGCTCATCGGCCGCACGCCCCGGCTCGGGCCCATGCCGCCATGGCTGACGAAAAAGCAGCTGTCGGCATCCTTCGCCATGTCCTTGAGGCATTGCACGGCCTCCAGGCCGCCGAGGTCGAGCCGGTTCTGTTCGGGCTGATTGCGGTTGATCGAATCCATGGGGTCTCCCGGTCTGCTGTTTGCGGATGGGACGACTCTAGCTGCGATGGACCTGCGGGTATGTGGGCGCGCGTACACTGACGGTCAAAACGCGCCGGGACGCGGGTCATTCCCGCGGCGCGCCGGGCTCGAGCAGCGCTGCCTGCTTCAGCCAGCGTGCCACCACCTGCAGTTCCTCGTGCGTAAACCCGTCGGCCAGGCGCGCGTTGAGCTCGACCAGTACCTCGCCGGCCCGGGTACCCGCATCCGCGCCCTCCCCGGTCATGCGCAGGCGGGTCAGGCGCGCATCGCCGGCGTCGGCGACGCGCTCGACCAGCCCGGCCGCCTGCATGCGCTTGGACAGGTTGGTCACGGCAGCAGGGGCCACACCCAGCTCCCCGGCGATCTCGCCGATGGCCGCATCGCCCCTTGACTTCAGCACGAACAAGAGGCCGACCTGGGCCGCGCTGATGCCTTCCCAGGCTTCGGGACGGGTTTCGATCCAGCGCTGCAGCGCACGCTGGGCACGGTTGAGCAGTTGGACGAAGCGCGGCTTAGTTGACATGCTGCACTCGCTGCGCCTGGACCTGCAGCCAGTCCGCCACCTGCGGCCACAGCGCCGCCTCGCAGCGCCGGCGGAAGAATCCCATGTGGCCCACCGCCGGCAGGCCGGCCGCGCGCGGATTGATGTTGTGCCTTTCCATTGGCGCGTTCTGCAGGTGCGACACCAGCATGTCGACCGCCACCGGATTGGCCCAGGGGTCGTCGTCGAAGCCCAGCACCAGCAGCGGAATCTCGACCCGCGCCATGCGGCGCGCCGCGTCGACGGCCGGATCGTCGAAGAAGTAGCGCGGCAGCGCGGTCCAGCGGGCCCACTGCAGCATGACGCCGCGCGGCAGGTCTTCGCCCAGGCCGACGCGCCGGCCGGGCATGTAGCCGAACAGCCCGCACAGGAGCGGCGCCAGCACGCGCAGCACGACGCGCACCCGCAGGCGTTCGCCCAGGCCGCGCACGGTGTGGGTGGCGCCCGCATGCGAGGCAATCAGCACGGCCGCCTGCAGGCGCGCCGTCTCGGGCGACAGGCCGATCGCATGGCCGCCCACGCTATGCCCCACCGCCAGCAGCGGCAGGCCGGGAAAGCGCGCTTCGGCCCAGCGCGTGACGGCGGCGACGTCCTTGTCGATCCAGTCCGACATCGTCACTCTGAAGCCGCGCAGGCTGTGCGGCCGCGAGCGGCCGGTGCCGCGGTAATCGTAGGTGACGACGTTGAAGCCGCGCCCGGCCAGCCAGGCGGCAAAGGCCGCGTAATAGGCCTGGGTGACCGCCGTGGCCGGGTGCAGCAGGACGGTGGCGGTGGCGCCGGCCACCGACCAGCAGCTCGCTTCGATCGGCATCCGGCCGGCGGGAATGGAGAGATGTTCGGGGCTCATGGCGTCAATATCGTTAACGTGTTAACGACTTTAGCACCAGTATGCTCCCACTGCAAGCGGCCGGGTCAGCGTCAGGGAATCAGGCGTGCCGCGCGCAGCTGGGCGAACAGGTCGAAGAAGGACTCGTCGGTGGCCTGGTAAGCCGTGAAGCCGAGCTTGCGGCTGCGTGCCATGTCGGTCATCACTTCGATCGGGCGGCCGAGATCGAGGTCGGTGTGCCAGGGGGAGGCCAGGCGGTCGAGATCCGGTTCGGCCAGGCCGTGGCGTGCGGCAATGTCGCGCCACAGGGCGTGATTGTTCGCCATCGTCGTCTGCAATGGCTGAGTGCTGCCGTTGAAGCCCGCGGCTTGCACGCCAAACCAGTCGGCGATGCGGCCCCACAGCCAGCTCCAGCGGAACAAATCGCCGTTGACGATGTTAAAGGCTTCGTTGCGGGCCGCGTCGGTATTGGCCGCCCACACCAGCTGTCTGGCGAGCATGCGGGCGTCGGTGACGTCGGACAGGCCGTTCCACTGCGCGCCCGAGCCGGGGAACTGGAAGGGACGCCCGGTCTCCTTGCAGATGGTGGCGTACACCGCCAGGGTGGTGCCGAGGTTCATCGCATTGCCGACTGCCATGCCGACGATCGAATGCGGGCGGTGGATGGTCCAGGTAAAGCGGTCGCGCTCGGCCGCCGCGTAGACCTCGTCTTCCTGGGCGTAATAGAAATTCTCGACAGGCAGGCGCGGCTGGCTTTCGCGCAGCGGCGTGTCGGGCAGCGTGCCCGAGGCGGCATAGGCTTCGAAGGGGCCGAGGTAGTGCTTCAGGCCGGTGACCAGGGCGACGTGGCGCAGCGACTTCTTGCCCGACAGCGCGGACAAGAGGTTGCGCACCATGGCGGCATTGACGCGGATGTTCTCGGCCTCGGTGGCCTGGCGCATCCAGGTGGTGATGAAGACGTGGGTCGGCGACACATCGGCCAGCGCGGCGCAGAGGCCTGCGGGATCGAGCAGGTCGGCGGCCACCGGCAGCAGGCCGGGGATGTCATTGCCGGGCCGGCGCGCCAGCCCATGGACGGTCCAGCCGTCCGCCAGCAGCGCGCGCGCCGTATAGTTGCCTCCGATACCGCTGACGCCGACTACCAGTGCTGTCCTTGCCATTGCCGCCTCCCCTGTCCGATCGAGGGAAAACCTTAGCACGGCCAGCAAAACTGCGGTTTACAGGAAGCGGTCCAGGATCTTGCGGCTGTGCTTGTCGATGTGGAACATGTCACGCACCAGGAAGTTGATCCCGTGGTTGTCCGCGATCAGCAGCGAAGCCTCGCCGACCCGGCGGATGTCCTCATCGACCTTGAGCACGAACTCGGTATCGCCGCGGTCGGTTTTGACGTACCAGGTGCAGGGCGTGGCGAAGCTCGAGACGTCCTTGATGTGCAGGATCTCGGGGATGAACTCGCGGCCCTCGATCTCTTCCTGCACGAGGGTGCGGACTTGCTCCGGCACCTCGACCAGGTCGTCGATCCAGGCCACTTCCTTGCCGCCCTCGCGCACCATCGAAATGCCGCGCATCGGGGCCTGGATCGGGAAGGCGCGCACCGGGATGACGCCGACGTGCTCTTCGCCCTCGGGCGTGGTCAGGACCAATTTGCCGAAGCTGTCGCGGCGTAACTGGAAAGTGGTGCTCATCAGTCTTCCTTGTCGTCGTCGGGATCCTGGTCCACGTTGCGCGCCTGCGCTTCGTAGAGGCGGTGGTAGGCGCCTCCGCGCGCCATCAGCTCGTCGTGGTTACCCTCTTCCACCACCACTCCGCGGTCCAGCACCACCAGGCGGTCGGCCCGGTGCAGCGTGGACAGGCGGTGCGCAATGGCGATCGTGGTGCGGCCCTTCACGAGATTGTCGAGCGCCTTCTGGATTTCCTTCTCGGTTTCCGAGTCCACCGAGGACGTCGCTTCGTCCAGGATCAGGATCGGCGGATCGATCAGCAGTGCGCGCGCGATCGAGATGCGCTGGCGCTCGCCGCCCGACAGGCCTTGTCCGCGCTCGCCCACCATCGAATCGTAGCCCTGCGGCAGGCGCAGGATGAACTCGTGGGCGTGGGCCGCGCGTGCCGCCGCGATGATCTCTTCGCGGCTGGCGCCCGGCTTGCCGTAGGCGATGTTCTCGGCGATCGTGCCGAAGAACAGGAAGGGCTCCTGCAGCACCAGGCCGATGTGGCGGCGGTAATCCGCCACCGCAAACGAGCGGATGTCGGTGCCGTCCAGCAGGATGGCGCCTTCGGCCACGTCGTAGAAGCGGCAGATCAGGTTGACCAGGGTGCTCTTGCCCGAACCCGAGTGGCCGACCAGGCCGACCATCTCGCCGGCCTTGATCTTCAGCGAGATGCCGCGGTTGACCGCGCGGTTACCGTAACGGAAACCGACTTCGCGCAGCTCGATATTGCCCGCTACCTTCTCCACCTTCGCCGGGTTGACCGGGTCCGGCACGCTCGACACGTGGTCGAGGATGTCGAAGATGCGCTTGGCGGCCGACGCCGACTTTTGCGTCACCGAGACGATGCGGCTCATCGAGTCCAGCTTCACGTAGAAGCGGCCGCTGTAGGCGATGAAGGCGGTCAGGGTACCCACCGTGATGTCGCCCTGCGAGACCTGCCAGATGCCGAAGCACCAGATCACCAGCAGGCCCATTTCGGTCAGCAGCGAGACGGTCGGCGAGAACAGCGACCAGACCTTGTTCAGCTTGTCGTTGACGGCCAGGTTGTGCTTGTTCGCTTCGCGGAAGCGCGCCGCTTCGCGCTTTTCCTGGGCGAAGGCCTTCACCACGCGGATGCCGGGGATGGTATCGGCCAGCACGTTGGTGACCTCGCCCCAGACCCGGTCGATCTTCTCGAAGCCGGTACGCAGCCGGTCGCGCACCACGTGGATCATCCAGGCGATGAAGGGCAGCGGCACCAGCGTAACGAGGGCCAGCCAGGGATTCATGCTGAACAGGATCACGCCCGTCATGATGATCAGGAGGACGTCCGACAGGAAGTCGAGCAGGTGCAGCGACAGGAAGACACTGATCCGGTCGGAACCGCTGCCGATGCGCGACATCAGGTCGCCGGTGCGCTTGCCGCCGAAGTATTCCAGCGACAGGCGCAGCAGGTGTTCATAGGTGGTCGAGCGCAGGTCGGCGCTGATGCGCTCGGACGCCAGCGCCAGCACGTAGGTCTTGCCCCAGCCCAGTGCCCAGGCCAGCATCGCCGCCCCGAACAGGCCGCCCATATAGAGATAGACGAGCGAGGTGTCGATGGTCTGGCCGTTCTGGTACGGGATCAGTACGTTGTCCATCAGCGGCTTGGTCAGGTAGGGCGGGATCATGTGGGCGCCGGTCGAGCCGAGCATCAACAGGAAGCCCAGCAGCAGCTGGCCCTTGTAGGGCCGGGCGAAGCGCCACAGGCGGAACAGGGTCCAGGTGGACGGCGGCGTGTGCAGCACCTTGGCGCACACCGCGCATTCGGCATCGTCGGCCTCGAGCGGCGCCTTGCAGCTCGGGCACGTGTGCTGGTCCGGCAGCGTCACCGGCACCCCGCTCACCGCGCTCTTGAGCTGTTCGGCGAAATGGTCGACCACGCGGATCGCGTTCAGGTTCTGGCCCAGCGTGAAGCGCCAGGCGGCCAGCAAGCCCTCGGTATCGACCAGTTCCAGATGGCCGACGCCGGCGTGGTCGTGGTGGCGCAGCGCCAGTCCGGGGCGGTAGCTCCAGTCGTGCCAGACGTCCTCGCCCGGTGCCTTGGCCAGCAGGCCGCGGCCGGTGACCACCACCAGGCCCTTCTTGAAACGTAATTTCGCATCGAGGTCAACCTCGACGCTGGTCAAAACGTTTTCCCCTGGTGCAAGCTGTTTCGCAACGTCATTTTGCCAATGTTCAGGCAATACGCCGGCGGTCACCGCCAGGGACGACGGAATAGCAAGTTGTTGAGTTGTCATGTATTGCGCCCGAGATCAGGCTTTGGTTCTGGAGGGATGGCCAATTGGCGCTCGGCAGCGACGGGACTGCCGGATGCCCGTTTAGGTTATGCGCTACACAAACGCATCCCACAAACGGATATAACGTTGCTGTGTATCTTTTGGATGACAGGAATGAGCCGAACTGGCAGAAAACGTTGCGGCACGGTAAGCTTCGGGCCGGCAAGTATACATGATGTGCGCTGCGGAACACCGGCTTTCGGTACCGTGACGGCAAGCAGGTAATTGAAGGTAAACAAGGGTAAGACCGGCGGTGCGCAGGACGCCCGCGGCCGGCAAAGACATTTTTTCATGAACAAGAAGAACGACATCAAGTTCCTCCGCGTGAACCACCTGCGCGGCCCGAACATCTGGACCTACCGACCGGTGATCGAGGCCTGGCTCGACATCGGCGAACTCGAAGACTACCCCTCGAATACCCTGCCCGGCTTTACCGAGCGTTTGACCGCCTGGCTCCCGGGCCTGGTCGAACACCGTTGCGGCGTCGGCAACCGTGGCGGTTTCCTGGAACGCCTGCGCGACGGCACCTGGGCCGGCCACATCCTCGAGCACGTCGTGCTCGAGCTGCAGAACATGGCCGGCATGAAGACCGGTTTCGGCAAGACCCGCTCCACCAGCCAGCGCGGCGTATACAAGATGGCCTTCCGCACCCGCGACGACGTCGTCGGCCGCGCCGCCCTCGATGCAGGCCACCAGCTCATGATGGCCGCCATCAACGACACCCCCTTCGACATGGCCGCCACGGTGCAGCGCCTGACCGAGCTGGTGGACCGCTGGTGCCTGGGCCCGTCGACCGCGCACATCGTCGACGCCGCCACCGAGCGCCGCATCCCCTCGATCCGCCTCACCGACGGCAACCTGGTGCAGCTCGGCCACGGCGCCGCGCAGCGTCGCATCTGGACCGCCGAGACCGACCGCACCAGCGCGATCGGCGAAGGCATCGCCAGCGACAAGGACCTGACCAAGACCCTGCTCTCCTCCTGCGGCGTGCCGGTGCCGGAAGGCGCCCTGGTGCGCAGCGCCGAACAGGCCTGGGAAGAAGCCCAGGACATCGGCCTGCCGGTCGTGGTCAAGCCGGTCGACGGCAACCACGGGCGCGGCGTGACCCTGAACCTGATGACGCAGGCCGAAGTCAGCGCCGCCTATGCGATCGCCGCGGAAGCCGGCGACAGCAGCGCCGTGCTGGTCGAGCGCTTCATTCCCGGCAACGAGCACCGCCTGCTGGTGGTGGGCCGCCAGGTGGTGGCCGCCGCCAAGGGCGATTCGCTGTGGGTGACGGGCGACGGCAGTTCGAACGTCATCGCCCTGTGCGACAGCCAGATCAATACCGACCCGCGCCGCGGCGAGAGCGAAGAGCATCCGCTCGGCCGCGTCAACCCCTTCGACAGCGAGATCATGCTGGACCTGCAGCGCCAGGGCCTCACGCCCGAATCGGTGCCGCAGGCCGGCCAGAAGGTGCTGATCCAGGTGAACGGCAACGTCGCCGACGACGTCACCGACCAGGTCCATCCTTCCGTCGCCCACGTGGCGGCACTGGCCGCGCGCATCGTCGGCCTGGACATCGCCGGCATCGACCTGGTGTGCGAAGACATCTCCCGCCCGCTCGAGGAACAGCGCGGCGCGATCATCGAAGTCAATTCGAGCCCGGGCCTGCTGGCCCACATCAAGCCGGCCAGCGGCACCCCGCGCAATGTCGGCAAGGCGATCATCGACCACTTGTTCGAGCAGGGCGAGAGCGGCCGCATCCCCGTGGTCGGCGTCACCGGCACGCTCGGCACCAGCCTGATCGCCCGCCTGGTGGGCTGCCTGGTGCACATCACCGGCAAGCACGTCGGCGTCGCCAACGGCGAAGGCCTGTACCTCGACGCGCGCGAAGTGTCGAGCCGCGATTCGACCGGCTTCGAGGCCGGCCAGCGCCTGCTGATCAACCGCACCGTGCAGACCGCCGTGTTCGAATCGAACGCGCGCTCGATCCTGCGCGAAGGCCTGCCCTACGACCGCTGCACGGTCGGCATCGTCACCGACATGGAAGGCCTGGCCGACGTCGCCGAGTTCCACATCGAGGACCAGGACGGCATGCGCAACGTGATCCGCAGCCAGGTCGACGTGATCCTGCCGGAAGGCGCCGCAGTGCTGAACGCAGCCAATGAACAGGTGGCGGCGCTGGCCGAACTGTCGGACGGCCGCGTGATCTTCTATGCGCTCGACGAGAACAATTCAGTGCTGGCGAACCATCGCGCGCAGGGCGAACGCGCCGTGTTCGTGCGCGACAACCGCATCGTACTGGCCGACGGCTTCGACAATGAAGACGTGCTGCTCGACCTGGCGAAGATCCCGCCGGCGACGGTGAAGCATCCGGACAGCGTGCTGGCCGCGGTGGCGGCGGCATGGGCGCTGGGCGTGCCCTCGGACCTGATCTGCGGCGGCCTGCGCGCGTTCGACGCGAGCCCGAAAAAATAACGATTCACTAGATAAGACTGAAGGTTTATGGAAGTATCTCGCGTCAGGGCCCTGCGTGGCCCCAACCTCTGGAGCCACCACACCTCGGTGGAGGCGATCGTCGCCTGCACGGCGGAAGAAGAATCGATCGGCCTGCTCCCGGGTTTTGAAACGCGCCTGCGCGCGCGCTTCCCGCAAGTCGGCGAACTGCAGCCCTACGGCCATGACGACACCGTATCGCTGGCCCAGGTGCTCGAGCACGTGGCGCTCGCCCTGCAGGCCGAAGCCGGCTGCCCGGTGACCTTCAGCCGCACCACCGCCACCGTCGAACGCGGCATCTACCAGGTCGTGGTCGAGTACAGCGAAGAAGACGTCGGCCGCCTGGCGCTGGAACTGGCCCAGCAGCTGGTCGACGCCGCCCGTCACGACACCGCCTTCGACCTGGCCGGCGCCCTCGCGAAACTGCGCGAAGTCGACGAAGACGTGCGCCTCGGCCCGTCCACCGGCGCCATCGTGCAGGCCGCGGTCGCCCGCAACATCCCCTTCCGCCGCCTGACCGAGGGCAGCCTGGTGCAGTTCGGCTGGGGCAGCCGCCAGCGCCGCATCCAGGCCGCCGAGATCGACGCCACCGGCGCGATCGCCGAGACCATCGCCCAGGACAAGGAACTGACCAAGAAGCTGCTCGATGCCGCCGGCGTGCCGGTGCCGATGGGCCGCAGCGTGAGCGACCCGGAAGACGCCTGGGCCGCTGCCCAGGAGATCGGCCTGCCGGTCGTGATCAAGCCGAAGGACGGCAACCAGGGCAAGGGCGTGACCGTTAACGTCACCACCAGGGAACAGCTGACCGCCGGCTTCCACGCGGCATCCGAGTTCCGCGACGACATCCTGGTCGAGCGCTACCTGCCGGGCCACGACTTCCGCCTGCTCGTCATCGGCGACAAGCTGGTGGCGGCGGCGCGCCGCGATCCGCCGCAGGTGGTGGGCGACGGCGTGCACAGCGTGCGCGAACTGGTCGAGCAGGTCAACAAGGACCCGCGCCGCGGCGATGGTCATGCGACTTCGCTGACCAAGATCCGCTTCGACGACATCGCCCTGGCCACGCTGGCCAAGCACGGGATGAACGCCGACTCGGTTCCTGCCCAGGGCCAGCGCGTGGTGCTGCGCAATAACGCCAACCTGTCGACCGGCGGCAGCGCCACCGACGTGACCGACGACGTCCATCCGGAAGTCGCCGCGCGCTGCATCGCGGCCGCCCACATGGTCGGCCTGGACATCTGCGGCGTCGACCTGGTGTGCGACAGCGTGCTGAAACCCATCGAAGAACAGAACGGCGGCATCGTCGAAGTCAATGCCGCGCCGGGCCTGCGCATGCACCTGTCGCCTTCGTTCGGCAAGAGCCGCCCGATCGGCGAAGCCATCATGGACACCCTGTTCGCGGACGGCGACGACGGCCGCATTCCGGTGGTGGCCGTGACCGGCACCAACGGCAAGACCACCACCGTGCGCCTGATCGCCCACCTGCTGACCGCCTCGGGCCTGCGCACCGGCATGACCAATACCGACGGCGTCTACATCGAAGGCCGCCGCATCGACAGCGGCGACTGCTCGGGCCCGCGCAGCGCGCGCAACGTGCTGCTGCACCCGGACGTCGACGCCGCCGTGTTCGAGACCGCGCGCGGCGGCCTGCTGCGCGAAGGCCTGGCCTTCGACCGCTGCCAGGTGGCGGTGGTGACCAACATCGGCGCCGGCGACCACCTCGGCCTGAACTACATCACCACGCTGGAAGATCTCGCGGTGCTGAAACGCGTGATCGTCCAGAACGTGGCGGACGGCGGCATGGCCGTGCTGAACGCGGCCGACCCGGTGGTGGCCGCGATGGCCGAAACCACCCGCGGCGACGTGAGCTTCTTCGCGCTCGACGTCGGCCATCCGGTCATGGGCATGCACCGCGCCCAGGGCCGCCGCGTCGTCTTCGTCGAGGACGGCCACCTGGTGGCCGCCCAGGGCAAGCTCGAACACCGCGTGCCCCTCAGCGAGGTGCCGATCACCCGCAACGGCGCCGTCGGCTTCCAGGTCGAGAACGTAATGGCCTCGGTCGCTGCGGCCTGGGCCGTCGGCATCGACTGGGACAAGATCCGCCTCGGCCTGAAGACCTTCGTGGGCGAGAGCGACAATGCGCCGGGCCGCTTCAACGTGTTCGACTACCGCGGCGCCACCGTCATCGCCGACTACGGCCACAATCCGGATGCGATCGCCGCGCTGGTGAATGCCGTCGAAGGCATGCCCGGCAAGCGCCGCTCGGTGGTGATCAGCGGCGCCGGCGACCGCCGCGACCAGGACATCACCCAGCAGACCGAGATCCTCGGCCGGGCCTTCGACGACGTGCTGCTGTACCAGGACCAGTGCCAGCGCGGCCGCGCCGACGGCGAAGTGGTTGCGCTCTTGCGCCGCGGCCTGGACGGCGCCAGCCGCACCAGCCACGTCGAGGAAATCAACGGCGAATTCGTCGCGATCGACCGTGCCCTGTCGCGCCTCGACGCCGGCGACCTGTGCCTGATCCTGATCGACCAGGTGGACGAAGCGCTGGCCCACATCAAGCAGCGCGTCGCCGAGGGCTGATGCCTGCTTCTTCAATGTCCCATGTGCCGGCGCTGCCGGCCATGGGTGTTGTCACGCTGTTGCGGGCGCTGTTCAAGCGTCCGCGGCGTCCGCTCCCCTCCGCGCTGCCGGACATCGTCACCGAATACTGTCTCGAACGGCTTCCGCTGGACGAGATCGCGCGTTATCGCGCGGCCTTCGGGTTCTCGGGCGAGCGAGTTCCGCTGACCTGGTGGTATCTGCTTGCCCAGCGTGCGCACCTGGCGACGATGCTGCGCCCGGCCTTCCCGTTTCGAATCGTGGGACTCGTCCACATGGAGAATGTGCTGGAAGAGCACGGCCTTATCGCGTCGGACGAGCCGCTCGTGCTGCGGACCGTGCTGCGCCTGCTGCCACCCTCTTCCAGCGGCGCCCGGCGCTGCGTGCTCGAGACCACGGGCAGCGCGGATGGCGCGCCGGTGTTCAGCTGCACCAGCACTTACCTGATCCGGCGCGGCGAGCGTGGCGGCGCCAAGCAGCCCGAAGTCGTCGCTGACCTGCCCGGCGCACCGCTAGCGCAATGGACGCTTGACGCCACGGCAGGCCGTCGCTATGCGCGCCTGTCCGGCGATTGGAACCCGATTCACCTGTACCGCTGGAGTGCCCGCCTGATGGGGATGCGTGCCCCGATCATCCACGGTATGCACACGCTGGCTACAAGCTGCGCCGCCCTGGAAAGCCACGGTGGCCGGCACGCCACCCGTATCGACTGCCGCTTTCGCGCACCGATCGGCCTGGGCGCTACGGCGTCGCTGTCGGCCCATGCCGACACAGGGGACTTCGTAGTGAAAGCCGACGCCAGGCTAGCGGTGACGGGTAACTATCTATTCACCGGGACCGGCGCGACGCGGCTGCCGTGAAGCGGCCGCGAGCTCGCCGGAACGCAAGATCGCGATTGGCGGCAGATCGGATCAGCGCAATCCGAAACGGCGGCGTACGGCGCCGGCGCCGAACAGGCCCAATGCCATCAGTGCCAGGGTGCCCGGCTCCGGCACGTCCACGCCTGGAGTCGCAGCGCCGAAGGTGATGTCGTCGAACGCGATCGAGTTCTGGGCGCTGCCGAAGTCGATCGAATGGGCAACACCGTTGAAGTTCACGCCTGCTGCCGTGAAGTTGCAGTAAGTGCCACTCGGGTCGCCATTGCAGCCATTGCCGGCTTGGTTTGCCAGATTGATCGAGCCGAGCAGGTCGCCGGTCGCGTTCAGGCCTGAGTAAAGGCTGATGACCGCGTCGATGGACGAACTATAGTAGAACGAGAAGCCAGTGCTGAAACCTGCGGCGTAATTGAGAATCGGACTGCCACTGAGGAAGAACATTGCGGTATTGCCCGACGGCTCGTTGGCGATGTTGCCGCTCCCACCTACATCACTATCCACCAGGCCGAGTGCGTTCGCATTGAAGGCGATGCCATAGTTGGGACCACTATTCCCGCTGCTGTCGGTCCCGCCATTGTAGTAATTGTTGATCTGCGCCAGATCACCGACGCCTTCGAAATCAAGGACGATCGGAGCGGCAAAGACGCTGCCTGCGAAGGCGCTCGACAGAAGGGCGAAAACGATTTTCAGTTTGGACGGCATGCTTATCTCTCTTATGTATGTCAGTAGGTGAAGGCAGAAACATCTTCTATGAAGCAATAAACATGCCAATTGGAAAATGATTGTTACTGGAAACCTAAGTCCTTGTACGAACAGGTTTTTTTCTGGAACTCGCTGGCGAACGGTATTGACGATGTAAAATTTTCCGACACTGGAGGCATGTCTCCCTCCCTGTCCTGGCTTACCCTCCACATGACCGGGCAGCAGCATCTGCGAGCCAGGGTCCGAGCCAGGGTCACGAGCCAGGGTCAGGTCTGACATTGAGACTCGGCCTCAACCCTATGAGCGCGGCTCGCACCGGCTCGAAATCTCATGAAACTCATTCCTGGATAGCGTCCAGGTCTCCAGAAGCACGCAGGCAGCGGAGCCGCGCGTCCGAGCCGGGGTCAGGTCTGACTTTCAGACACGGTCTCAACCGAATTTCCAGGCAATGCGTTCTGATGCGGCTCGGCTCTGGTGGGTAAAACCTGAAGACCAACGTAGAGCTCGTGTATGAATGTCAGACCTGACCCCATAGATGTATGACCCCATAGATGTATGAATGTCAGACCTGACCCCATAGATGTAGATGTGCATAGATGTGAAATGCACAGTTCGCTATCGTCGTGGACAAGCAACTTGCCTTGACCGGGAATTGCCCACTGTCCTGACAAATCGTGGCAGCACAGGCGCTCAGCGGACGGGACAGCTGCCTCCACTATTCAAAGCCCACGCTTCAATTCTTCGGATTGTTGCCTGGAGCCGGCGCGCCTGCGCTGCTTGACATGACGCAGGCCTGCCTTGATCGACGTGATCAATAAGCCTGACGCTCTTTGATACCCGGCGTGCGTGGCAAGCAGACAGGCGGTTAAACTGCGCGACCGACACAGCAAAACCATAGCACGCGACTGCAGGACATGCGTGGCACGGAATTCATGGTTGGGCGTTCCATAGCCGAAGTCAGCTTGCTTGAACGAGAAGTGAGTAATGATATCTTCCAACGCCAGATGCACAGTGCTCGTTCCAGCCGACAGGCTCTGATACTTGGCTAAAGCTGCAATCTTGTGGACGTGCCAGACCTCATCCGAACGCAAGGCGAATATGAACGCAACGTTCTGGCTTCCGCAGCGCACGACATAGGAATGCAGGATCCCGTGCTGCGCCAATAGCTCGAGGCGCGTCTGGCGTACGAATTGTCCTGAATGATGCGGGGGCAATACCTCCTGCATTGCTTCGATCAGCATGGGTACCTGCGCAGGTGTTTCAATCCGACAGAGCTGGATTTTACCGGCCTGCTCGCCCAGAAGACGCACTTGGCGCGACAGGTTATAACGCTTCTTCGAACTGAATTTCTGCAGGTAGGTATTGAAGTCCTGCGGCAAAGGAAGCGTATGGCAGTCGCGCAATCCATTATGGACGAACGCGGACAACCGAGGGAGAGACTCGAGCGCCGGCACCTCTTCGGCCGGTACGGCTTGCATTGACAGTAGCTGGCAATCCGGATGGGAGTCCAGCAAGCTTTTGAATAGATCAGCCGCCAGGGCGGGCGCGCTCGGATCCAATAACGGAACGCTGCCCATGATTTGCAGCGCGCGCAGTTTCCGAGTGAAAAGCCGGACGGGACCGAGTGCGAATGTGATTTGCTGATCGGTCTTCCGGATCGGAATGATTCCGATACATGCATGATCCGATCTACGACGGATTACATACAGCGCCAGGGTGCTCGAACCTTCCTGTTCCTCGCTTAGGGCATAACGGAAGAACTGTGGTGACTGGTAAAGCTTTTCGGGACTGCTGCCCAGAGCCAGCAGTCCCGTCCACAGCGCGAGCAAGGGGTGATCATCACCCAAGTCATGGGCCTGGATAGCTTCGACAAAAAACGGATTTCTCGCCGCATCCAGTGTGGGCTTATTCTTACCTCCCAGATGATCGACGCCACGCAGAAATTCTTCGGCAACATCCAAACCCGGTGCAAGTTTTTCCATAGCGATTGATTTATATTTTATTAAATAGCAATTAATCGGTTGCGAAGTAATGTGGGGCCTGCGCCAGCGTGGCCATCGCTCAGTGATATTTGATCAAAAGTCCATGTTTACTGAAGAGTAAAAGCATGCTAGCTTGAAATTATTTTTTTAGCAAGACCTGTCTAATTTTTATAGCAATTCAAGTAGACACAGCCACATGTCGAGAAGCTTTCGACTGGGCGTGCTGACAAGAGGGAGCCGGTCGAGCCAGGGTCAGGTCTGACTTTTGGTCGAGCCGGTGAGCCGGGGTCAGGTGAGCCGGGGTGAGGTCTGACTTTCAGACACGGTCTCAACCGAATTTCCAGGCACTGCGTTCTGATGCGGCTCGGCGCTGGTGGGTAACGCCTGAAGACCAACGTAGAGCTCGTGTATGAATATCAGACCTGACCCCATAGATGGGAACCGGGCAGCATTGCCTTGCTGTCGATCGCACTTGCAGGTATCGGTTTCGTGCGCCGAATCGGTCCGAGCCGGGGTCAGGTCTGGTCCGAGCCGGAGTCCGAGCCGGAGTCAGGTCTGACTTTCATGAGCCGGGGTCAGGTCTGACTTTCAGACACGGTCTCAACCGAATTTCCAGGCACTGCGTTCTGATGCGGCTCGGCGCTGGTGTGGTCGAGCCGGGGTCAGGTCTGACTTTCAGACACGAGCCGGGGTCAGGTCCGAGCCGGGGTCAGGTCTGGTCCGAGCCGGGGTCAGGTCTGACTTTCAGACACGGTCTCAACCGAGCCGGGGTCAGGTCTGACTTTCAGACACGGTCTCAACCGAATTTCCAGGCAATGCGTTCTGATGCGGCTCGGCTCTGGTGGGTAAAACCTGAAGACCAACGTAGAGCTCGTGTATGAATGTCAGACCTGACCCCATAGATGTGGAATTTCCAGGCAATGCGTTCTGATGCGGCTCGGCTCTGGTGGGTAAAACCTGAAGACCAACGTAGAGCTCGTGTATGAATGTCAGACCTGACCCCATAGATGTTTATGAATGTCAGACCTGACCCCATAGATGTGACCCCATAGATGGTCTCAACCGAGCCGGGCTCAGGTCTGACTTTCAGACACGGTCTCAACCGAATTTCCAGGCAATGCGTTCTGATGCGGCTCGGCTCTGGTGGGTAAAACCTGAAGACCAACGTAGAGCTCGTGTATGAATGTCAGACCTGACCCCATAGATGTAGATGCATAGAAAACCTGAAGACCAACGTAGAGCTCGTGTCTCAATTTCAGACCTGACCCCATAGATGTAGAAAACCTGAAGACCAACGTAGAGCTCGTGTCTCAATTTCAGACCTGACCCCATAGACTGACTGTTTCGGCAGCAACGCAACGCAAGGTTTGTGGATTGTCCGTTTTACAGCGTCAGGCCATCTGAACGCGGTAAAATGGCAAGCCCTGGCTCAGCACCGCCTGCCGTACCGAAACACGAGAAATGAACGCTCCCAACGAAATCAACGCCGCCGCCCTCAAGAGCGGGCCGGCGGAAAAAGTCACTCCCATGATGCAGCAGTACCTGCGCATCAAAGCCGATTACCCCACCATGCTGGTCTTCTACCGCATGGGCGATTTCTACGAGCTGTTCCACGACGACGCCGAAAAGGCGGCGCGCATTCTCGGTATCACGCTGACCGCGCGCGGCAGCTCGAACGGCCAGCCGATCAAGATGTGCGGCGTGCCCTTCCACTCGCTGGATGGCTACCTGGCCAAGCTGGTCAAGATTGGCGAATCCTGCGCGATCTGCGAACAGATCGGCGACCCGGCCCTGTCCAAAGGCCCGGTCGAACGCAAGGTGGTGCGCGTGGTCACCCCGGGCACCCTGACCGACAGCGACCTGCTGCCGGAAAAAGCCGACCGCCCGCTGCTGGCCATGTGCATGCTCAGCCAGCGCAAGCAGGTCACCGTCGGCCTGGCCTGGCTGTCGCTCGCCGGCGGCGTGCTGCGCCTGATGGAATTCTCGGGCGAGGCGCGCGCGGTCGAACACCGCCTGGCGCATGAACTTGAACGCATCGCGCCGGCCGAGATCCTGCGCGCGGATTGCGCCGACCTGTTCGAATCCGAGCCGGTCGCGCACACCAACCGCGTGCCGGAGTGGCACTTCGATGTACTGAAAGGTCACCAGTCCCTGCTCGACCAGCTGGGCGTGGCCACCCTCACCGGCTTCGGCGCGGACGGCTTCGGCGCCGCCTTCGGTGCGGCCGGCGCGCTGCTGCGCTATGCGCAATCGACCCAGGGCCGCGGTCTGCAGCACGTGAAAAGCCTGGCCTGCGAAACCGAGAACGAATACATCGGCCTGGATGCGGCGACGCGCCGCAACCTGGAACTGACCGAGACCATCCGCGGCCAGGAAGCGCCGACCCTGTTCTCGCTGCTGGACGGCTGCCGCACCGCCATGGGTTCGCGCATGCTGCGCCACTGGCTGCACCATGCGCGCCGCAACCAGCGCGTGGCGCGCTCGCGCCATGAGGCGATCGCGGCGCTGGCGCAGGCCGACGCCATCCACGGCCTGTCGTCGACGCTGGCCAACGTGCCCGACATCGAACGCATCACCACCCGCATCGCCCTCCTGAGCGCGCGCCCGCGCGACCTGTCCTGCCTGCGCGACGGCCTCAAGGCCTTGCCGGTCCTGCGTGAAGGCGTGGCGCGTTGCTTCATCCCGGGCGACACCAGCCTGCTGCGCGAGATCCACGAGCTGCTGGCCCCGCCCGAGGCCTGCCTCGACCTGCTCACCCGCGCGATCGCCGAGGAGCCGAGCGTGATGGTGCGCGACGGCGGCGTGTTCGCACGCGGCTACGACGCCGAGCTGGACGAGCTGCGCGCCCTGTCCGAGAACGCCGGCCAGTTCCTGGTCGACCTGGAAACACGCGAGCGCGCCCGCACCGGCATCGCCAACCTGCGCGTCGAGTACAACCGCGTGCACGGCTTCTACATCGAAGTCACCAACGGCCAGGCCGACAAGGTGCCGGAAGACTACCGCCGCCGCCAGACCCTGAAGAACGCCGAGCGCTACATCACGCCGGAACTCAAGGCCTTCGAAGACAAGGCACTGTCGGCGCAAGACCGCGCGCTGGCGCGCGAGAAGATGCTGTACGACGTGCTGCTCGGCGAACTGGCGCCCTTCATCGGCACCCTGCAGTCGATCGCTATCGGCCTGGCGCAGCTGGACACGCTGGTGGCCCTCACCAGCCACGCGCTGCGCAACAACTGGTGCGCGCCGCAACTGGTCGACGAACCCTGCCTGACCATCGTCGAGGGCCGCCATCCGGTGGTGGAAAACCAGATCGAACGCTTCATCGCCAACGATTGCCGCCTGTCGGACGAGCGCCGCATGCTCCTGATCACCGGCCCGAACATGGGCGGTAAGTCGACCTTCATGCGCCAGGTGGCCTTGATCACCCTGCTGGCCTACGTCGGCAGCTACGTGCCGGCGACCCAGGCGACGATCGGTCCGATCGACCGCATCTTCACCCGCATCGGCGCCAGCGACGACCTGGCCAACGGCCGCTCGACCTTCATGGTCGAGATGACCGAGTCGGCGGCCATCCTCAACGGCGCCACCGAGCAATCGCTGGTGCTGATGGACGAAGTCGGCCGCGGCACCTCGACCTTCGACGGCCTGGCGCTGGCCTGGGCCATCGCGCGCCACCTGATCGAGACCAGCCGCAGCTTCACGCTGTTCGCGACCCACTACTTCGAACTGACCCAGCTGCCCGAGGCCCACCCGAGCGCGGTCAACGTGCACCTGTCGGCGGTCGAGCACAAGGACAGCATCGTGTTCCTGCACGCGGTGCAGGACGGCCCGGCCTCGCAGAGCTACGGCCTGCAGGTGGCGCAGCTGGCCGGCGTGCCCCCGGGCGTGATCCGCGCCGCGCGCAAGCACCTGGCGCGCCTCGAGTCGCAGGCCCTGGATACGACGCCGCAGCTCGACCTGTTCGCCGCCCCCTGCGAGGAAGCGGATTCCCCGGCACCGGTCGATGCCGCACCCGACGAGCTGCAGCAGGCGCTGGCGGCAATCGATCCTGATGCACTCACGCCGCGCGAAGCGCTCGAGCGGCTCTACGAGCTGAAGAGGCTCGCGGCCTGATGCCGGCGCGCCGTCCCTTCGTCCTCGCTGCCCTGCTCGCGGCTGCCGTGCTCACGGCGCCGGCCCTTGCGCGCGACAGGAAGAAGGCGGCGGACCTGCCGAAGGATCCGGATGCCCACATTTTCGCCGTCGTGGGGCACCGCGCGGCCGAGGACGGCGAGGATGCGCTGAAGGACCTGCTGCTGGAAGCGAAGGACGAGGAGCTCGCTTTCCTGGTCGTCACCGGCATCAAGGGCGCTGCCGAAGCCTGCGGCGACCGCGTCTACCAGAAGCGGCGCGCCCTGTTCGACAAGGCGAAGCGGCCCGTGATCCTGTCCTTGAGCGGGAACGACTGGACCGGCTGCCGCAACTCGGCGGGCCGCACCAGTGCCATCGAACGCCTGAACCGGCTGCGCGAGCTGTTCTACGGCGAGCCGGAATCGCTCGGCAAGGACAAGCTGCCCCTGACCCGCCTGTCGAGCAGCCCACGCTTCCGCAGCTATGCCGAGAACGCCCACTGGCAGGTCGGCAAGGTCCTGTACGCGACCATCAACCTGCCTGCCGCGAACAACCACTACCTGCCTGCGGCGGGACGCAACAGCGAGTACGAAGACCGGGCCGTGGCCAACCGCTTCTGGCTCAACCGCCTGTTCGCGATTGCCAAGCAGGACAAGGTCGATGCGGTGGTGCTGTTCGCGGAAGGGAATATGCAGCCGCTGCTGCAGCCGGCCAACGGCCTGCGCGCGCTGCTGCAGCGGGCGCCCGCAGGACATGACGGGTTCGCCGAGACGCGCCGCCAGGTGCAGCTGCGTGCGGGCACGTTCAAGGGGCGGGTACTGGTGATCGACAGCGCGGGGCTGCCGAAGGATGCGCGGCCGGCGATCGAATGGCGCGGCAACCTGGGGCACTTGTCCGTCGGGGCCCACGCGGTGGAGCTGCGGGTGGCGGCCAAGGGGGAGAATGTGTTCAGCCTTGGAGAGGCCTTACGCTAGCGGCTGCTCAAGCAAAATTGGGTCCCGGCCTGCGCCGGGACGACGGTCTTTAGGCCACAGGCTTTAGCACGTCGTTCCGGCGAAGGCCGGAACCCAAGTTCGCAAACCGCGATTACAGCGGCTTGCTGCGGAAGTGATCACCCTCTTCGCTGTCGTCCATCTCTTCATGATGGTGACCATGCGCGCCATGCACGTGGCCGTGGGCGATTTCTTCCGCGGTGGCTTCGCGCACGTCGATCACCGACAGGTCGAAACGCAGCGCCATGCCGGCCAGCGGGTGGTTGCCGTCCAGAACCACCTTGTCGTCCGCGATGTCGGTCACGGTGAAGATGGTCGGCTCGTCGTCGACGCCTTCGGCCACACCTTCGAACTGCATGCCGACTTCGAGCGGCTCCGGCAGGCGCTTGCGGTCTTCGACCTTGACCAGTTCAGGATCGTAATCGCCGAAAGCATCTTCCGGCTCGACCTGGATTGTCGAAGAATAGCCCGCTTCCTTGCCGTCGAGTTCTTCTTCGATCTTCGGCAGGGTGTTCTCGTAGCCGCCGTGGAGGTACACCATCGGCTGGGAGCCCTCCTCGATCAGGTTGTTCTGGGCGTCCGACAGCTTGTAGTTGACCGACACGACCGTATTCTTGGCAATCTTCATCGCAGATCCTTTCGTTGTAAGCCCCGGATTATACCCTCACGAGCCGTGGCACTTATTCCACTGGTTATAATGGCGCATGAAAAAATTACAGCTTCTTGGGAATATTACTCCCGCCCAGTTCCTGCGCGATTACTGGCATAAAAAACCGCTGCTGATCCGCCAGGCCATCCCGGGCTTCAAGCCCCTGCTCAAGTTCGAAAAGCTGGCCGAGCTGGCCCGCCAGAACCATGTCGAATCGCGCCTGGTGAGCCTGCGCGAGGGCCAGTGGGACATGCAGCATGGCCCGCTCGCCGAGCTGCCGGCCCGTACCGAACGCGAATGGACCATGCTGGTCCAGGGCGTCAACCTGGTCGACGAGCGCGCCGACGAGCTGCTGCGCCAGTTCCGCTTCGTGCCCGACGCCAGGCTCGACGACCTGATGGTGAGCTACGCCACCGACGGCGGCGGCGTCGGTCCGCACTTCGATTCCTACGACGTGTTCCTGCTGCAGGCGCAGGGCAAGCGCCGCTGGCGCATCAGCGCCCAGCAAGACCTCGACCTGGTCGAAGGCCTGCCGCTCAAGATCCTCGCCAACTTCGAGGCGGAAGAGGAATTCGTGCTGGAGCCGGGCGACATGCTCTACCTGCCGCCGCACTACGCCCACGACGGCGTGGCCGAAGGCGAATGCATGACCTACTCGATCGGCTTCCGCTCGCCGTCGTTCCAGGAACTGGGTGAAGCCTTCCTGCAGTTCATGGCCGATTCGATCGACCTGCCCGGCCGCTATGCCGACCCGGACCTGCAGGAGCCGAAGAACCCGGCCGAAATCCCGCGCGCGATGCTCTCCACCATCACCGAGGAACTCAACAAGGTGCGCTGGGACGAGGAAGACGTCACCATCTTCCTGGGCGAACACCTGTCCGAGCCGAAGCACAATGTGTTCTTCACCGGCCCGGCCAAGCCGCTCACCATGGGCCGCTTCATGGAAACCGCGGGCAAGAAAGGACTGAAGCTGTCGAGCAAGACCTTGATGCTCTACCGCGGCAAGAACGTCTTCATCAACGGCGAATCCTTCGCCGTCGGCCGTGCCGACAAGGCAGTGCTGGACGTGCTCGCCAACGAGCGCCGCATCGACGGTGGGCTGCTGTCCAGCGCCACCGACGACGTGCTCGAGGCGCTGTACACCTGGTACCAGGACGGCTGGGTGGAACTGGGCTGATCGGGAGGAGCCATGCAGGAGCCGATGAACACGCGTTTCGACACCCGCACCGAGTTCGAAGCGCAATTCCGCGCCTGCCTGGCCGCCGCCCGCACCCGCCTCGACCTGTTCGATCCGGACTTCGCCGTGTTCCCGCTGGGAACAAGCGACGTCGACGCGGCGCTGCGGGATTTTCTCAAGCGCGGGGGCGTGCTGCGCCTGGCGATGCATACGCCGGCCCATATCGAGCGCCACTACCCGCGCTTCCTGCGCCTGCTGCGCGACTACAGCCATGGCGCCGAATGCCGCGCCACGCCGAAGATCCTGCGCCAGCTCACGGATTCCTTCTGCATCGTGGACGACCTGCACGTCGTGCGGCGTTTTCACAGCGACCACTTGCGGGGAGAAGCGGCGTTTGCCTCGCCGGGCGCGGTCGACCTGCCGCGTCACCGCTTCGATGCGATCTGGGAAGAGTCAAAACCTGCATTACTGTCAACCATAAGCGGCTTATGAACGTTATAAGAGAAGCCGAATCTGGTGAGGTCCTTTACCGGTTGCAACTTGTAACAAACTAAACTTTGTTAAGTCGCAAAATACTTTCGCCAGAGCATGAGTTCGCTATTGCGATTCAGTAAATTTGGCTATAATATCAGGTCAGGAAGGTTCCGTTGCCTATCTGGCAGTATTGCTTTTGTTGAAAGCACGAGAATTCCTCTGAGCAATAATTACCGGTAATTATTATTCAAACAAGCAGTACTTACTTTTGAAATATTAAGGAAAATCATGAAAAAATCCCTGCTGATCGTTTCCCTGATGGCTGTTGCTCTGGCTGCTTGCAGCAAGAAAGAAGAAGCTGCTCCGGCCGCTCCGGCTGCTGTCGAAGCACCGGCTGCTACCACCACCGACGCAGCTGCTACCCCAGCCGCTACCGACGCAACCACCGCTGCTCCAGCTGCTGACGCTGCTGCTGCAACCGCTACCGACGCTGCTGCAACCGCTAACCAAGCTGCTGCAACCGCGACCGACGCTGCTGCAACCGCTACCCAAGCTGCTGACGCTGCCAAGAAGTAATCAGAGCAATCTGATGCAGAACCGGCCTGCGGGCCGGTTTTTTTTCGCCTGTACTGTTTGCACCGGCGATTGCAGCACATAAAAAAACCGGCCATCAAGGCCGGTTTCTCATCGGGCGCCGAAACGCCGGGTTTACTTCAGCTCATCCGTCAGCAGCTTCAGGATCTTCGCGCCGGTCTCGCCGGTTTCCGACTTGCCGTCATTGGTCTGCACGCTCACCTGGCTGGTCGCCGCGCCCTGCTCCGCCTTGACGATCACGCGGTAGCGCTGCGCTTCCTTGGCCTTCTCTTCGGCGCTGCCGAAGGTGAACAGCTTCTTGAAGAAGCCTTCCTTGCTGGCCGCATCCGGATCGACGTAGCGCACGAAGTACACGCCCTGCACGCGGTCGCGGTCTTCCACGGTGAAGCCGACGCGGTCCAGCGCCAGGCCGACACGGCGCCATGCGCGGTCGTAGCCTTCGTTCAGTTCCACCACGTTGCCGACCAGCTTGGCCTGCTGCGGTGCGACCGGTGCGTTGGCGACCATGGTCTCGGCCTGCTTGACTTCCTTGCTGCCGGTCAGCTGCGCCACCAGGCGGCCCAGGAACTGCGATTCCAGGCCCGGGTCGTTCGGACGCACGGTCCAGATCGTGGTTTCCTTCTGGGCACCCTGCAGCACCTCTTCGGCGCCGCGGTGGCTGATCCAGACCTCGGTCGAGCCGTCCGGCAGGCGCTCGAGGCGGGTGCGGAACTTGTCGCGCTCGCCGGTCGAGTAGGCGCTGTCGAACACCTTGCCGATCGAGCGGCGGATGAAGTCCTGCGGGATCTTCGAACGGTTCTCGACCCAGTTGGTCTCCATGGTGCCGGTCGTGGCCGACTCGGTCTCGATGGCGAAGCCCTGGTTTTCCCAGAACTGGCGCAGTTGCGGCCACAGTTGCTCCGGGGTCTGCTTGACCACCAGCCAGCGCTGGTCGCCGTTGCGCTGGACGCTCACTGCCTCGGTCGAGACCGGGCCGATCGCTTCCATCGAGCCGGCGACCGGGGCCAGGCCCGGCTGGCCGGCGCGCTGCTGCTGGAAGCCGGAGGCGGTGGCCACGCCCTTGCCGTCCGGGATGGCGTAGCGGTTGTCGCGCTGCAGCGCGGTCAGGTCAGGCGGGACCGCCAGGTCGGCGGCCTTCTTGGCGCCGCGGTAGTCGACCTTGTCCGATTCGAAGATGGTAGTGCAGGCCGAGACGCTCAGCGCGATCGCGGTAAGCGTCAGCACGCGCGCGGCGGCAGATGTCTTGTTGGTGCTGTTAGTCATGGCTTTCGATATCAGGTACTGGGAACCGGAACCTTGCGGGTTCAGGCAGAGAGAAGGCCCGCCTGGGCCAGTGCGCCACGGACGGTGTCGTGGAACGAGGAAGACAGCGGCGCCAGCGGCAGACGCAGGCCGGACGGGATCCTGCCCATCTCGGCCAGGGCCCACTTGACCGGCACCGGATTCGGCTCGACGAAGAGCTTGGCGTGCAGGTCGAGCACACGGTTGTTGATCTCGACCGCGCGCGCCACCTCGCCCGCCATCGCGGCAACGCACAGTTCGTGCATCGCGCGCGGGGCCACGTTGGCGGTCACCGAGATGTTGCCGGCGGCGCCGCAGAACATCAGGGCCATCGCGGTCGGGTCGTCGCCCGAGTACACGGCGAAGGATTTGTCGACCATGCGCAGCAGCTCGATGCCGCGGCCGATGTTGCCGGTGGCGTCCTTGATGCCGACGATGTTGTCGATCGGCGCCAGGCGCGCGACGGTCTCGTTGCTCATGTCGGCAACGGTACGGCCCGGGACGTTGTACAGGATCACCGGCAGGTCGACCGCTTCCGCGATGGCGCGGAAGTGGCGGTACATGCCTTCCTGGGTCGGACGGTTGTAGTAGGGGACGACTTGCAGCGTGGCGTCGGCGCCGACGTCCTTCGCGTGCCTGGTCAGTGCGATGGCTTCGACGGTGGAATTGCCGCCCGCGCCGGCGATGACCGGAATGCGGCCGCCGGCGTGTTCCACGGCGATCCTGATCAGTTCGGCGTGCTCCTCGGGGGAGACGGTGGCCGATTCGCCCGTGGTGCCGACGATGACGATGCCATCGGTGCCTTCCGCGATGTGCCAGTCGATCAGCTTGCGCAAGGAATCGCGGTCAAGACTGCCGTCCTCGAACATCGGGGTGACGATTGCTACGATGCTGCCCTTAATCATATGCGTTGACGGTGCCGGAAAGTAAATAAAAGTCTGATTGTAGCGGATCGCCCGCCTCTATGGTTCATTCGCGCTGACATTATGGTCGAGCTTCGCTTCGGTTTTGACGAAGGCCGGCCCGGCCGCGCACAGGCGCTGCACCTGGGCCGGATGGGGAGAATCGACGTGGCCGTCCTCGTAGGCCAGCACCTGCAGCCCGCCCTGGCGCGCCAGGCCCAGCAATTCCTCCGGGGCCAGCAGGAAATCCGGGTTCGACGGCTTGCCGTAGATCTGGTTTCCCTGCGCAAAGGTTTCGTAAATCAGGATGCCGTCCGGGCGCAGGCCGGCGGCCAGTTGCGCAAACAAGGGGCGGTGCAGGTAATTGGTGACCACGATCAGCGCGAAGCGTCCCGGCGCGAAGGGCCAGACGGCGTCGGTGGTCTCGAGGTCGTGCTGCAGCGTGGTGACCTGCGGACCGGCCAGCGGCGCCAGCAGCTCCGGATTGCGGTCCAGCGCGGTCACCTGCATGCCGCGCGCCGCCAGCAGGCGGGTATGACGGCCGCTGCCGCAAGCCAGGTCGAGCGCCTCGCCCGCTTTGGCCAGGGGCGCGAAGCGCGCGACCCAGGGCGAGACCGGCAGGTTCATCATGTTCATGTCGGCGGCTCAGGTCAGCAGGATCGTGAGCGGCGAGGCGATCAGCTGCAGCAGCACGCGGCCCAGCGTCATCACCGGCATCACCCAGAAGGCCAGCAGGTTGAAGAAGATCAGCGCCAGCACGATGAAGAAGCCATACGGCTCGATGCGCGCGAATTTATACGCCAGGGTGTTCGGCAGCATGCTGGTCAGCACGCGGCCGCCGTCCAGCGGCGGTATCGGCAGCAGGTTGAAGGCGAACATCAGGAGGTTCGCGAACAGGCCGGCCTGCGCCACCTTGTGCGGGAATTCCTCGTTCACGTTGAAGGCCACCAGCAGTACCGCCAGCACCAGCCACAGGAAGGCCATGATGAAGTTGGCGCCGGGGCCGGCCAGCGCCACCCAGGCCATGTCGCGCTTCGGGTTGCGCAGGCGGCCGAAATCGACCGGCACCGGCTTGGCATAGCCGAACACGAATCCGGTGGTCAGATACAGCGCGATGGGAATGACGATAGTGCCGAAGACGTCGATGTGCACCAGCGGGTTCAGGGTCATGCGCCCCGCGGCATAGGCGGTGTTGTCGCCGAAATAGCGGGCGACGTAGGCGTGGGCGGCTTCGTGCAGGGTAATCGCAAAAAGAACGGGGAGCGCGTAGACGGCAATGTTGCGTATCAGTTCAGGATCCATGTGCGCGATTCTAACAGAGGCGGCCGCCCCGGCAGTTAAGCCGGCCTGAAGACGTAGGGTGTACGGCTATGCCGTACGCGCGTTCAACCAGCCGATGAACAATCAGGACAGCTCCGTTCATCATTTAGTTGAACGCGCGGTCGGCGTAGCCGACCACCCTACAGTCCAAAGGCCGCCGGATCGCCCCTGCCCTCGCGCACCAGTTCCGGCGCCGGCCCGGTGAGATCGATCACCGTGCTCGGCTCAAGGGTGCCGGCGCCGCCGTCGATCACCAGCTCGATCTGCTTGCCGAGGCGCTCGAGCACCTCGTCCGGATCGGACAGCATATGGTCGTCGCCCGGCAGCTGCAGCGTGGTGCCGATCAGGGGTTCGCCCAGTTCCTCGATCAGCGCCAGCAGGATGTGGTTCTCCGGGACGCGCACGCCGATGGTCTTGCGCGAGGGGTGGGACAGGCGGCGCGGCACTTCGCGCGTCGCCTCCAGGATCACGGTGTAGGGCCCGGGGGTAGTGGCCTTGAGCAGCCGGTACTGCGTATTGTCGACGCGCGCGAAGTGGGCGATCGCGGACAGGTCGCGCACCAGCAGGGTCAGGTGGTGCTTGTCGTCGACCCCCCGGATGCGGCGCAGCTTCTCGACCGCGCCCTTGTCGTCGAGGCGGCACACCAGCGCATAGGCCGAGTCGGTCGGCGCCGCCACGATCCCTCCCGAGCTGATGATCTGGGCAGCCTGCTTGATCAGGCGCGGCTGCGGGTTGTCGGGGTGGATCTGGAAGTGCTGGGCCATCGGCGTGATCTCTATGTGTGAATGCATGGATTAACGAAGCGCCTGGAGCGCAGGACTTTTAACGCAGCGCCTGCAGCGCCGCGATGCGCTGCTCCATCGGCGGGTGGGTCGAGAACAGCGCGCCCCAGCCGCCGCCGCTGCCCGAGATGCCGGAAGCAGCCATCGACGAAGGCAGCGCGCCCGGCGCCAGGCCGCCGAGGCGGGCCAGCGCATGCTGCATCGGCACCGGGGTGCCCATCAGCTTCGCCGCCCCGGCGTCGGCGCGGAATTCGCGCTTGCGCGAGAACCAGGCCACGATGATCGAGGCCAGGATGCCGAACACGATCTCGCACACGAACACGGTGATCATATAGCCGATGCCGGGACCGCGGTCCTCGCTGCGGAACAGCAGCTTATCGACGAAGAAGCCGACCACCCGTGCCAGGAACACGACGAAGGTATTCACCACGCCCTGGATCAGGGTGAGCGTGACCATGTCGCCGTTGGCGATGTGGGCCACCTCGTGGCCGAGCACGGCCTCGACCTCGTCCTGGTCCATGTTGGCCAGCAGGCCGGTGGATACCGCCACCAGCGCGGAATTCTTGAAGGCGCCGGTCGCGAAGGCGTTCGGCTCGCCCTCGTAGACGGCGACTTCCGGCATGCCGACGCCGGCGCGCTCGGACAGCTTGCGCACGGTGTCGACCAGCCAGCGTTCGGTGCCGTTGCTCGGTGTTTCAATGACGCGCGCGCCGGTCGACCACTTGGCCATCGGCTTGCTCATCAGGAGCGAAATGAAGGAACCGGTGAAGCCGACCACCAGCGAGAAGACGGCCAGCGCGCCGATGTCGATGCCCTGCCCCGTGACGGCACGTCCCACCCCGAGCAGGTTCAGCACGAGCGACACCACCAGCACGACGGCCAGGTTGGTGGCAAGGAACAGGACGATACGCTTCATGAAGACGCCTCCGGGCAGCTTGATGATATCAGGCTGCCAAGGTTGGGCTGAAGAGCGGGAAATTCAAGGGACGAAAAAAAGCCCGCATCAGCGGGCTTCAGTGATCCGTACGGACGGAATCAGATGGCGCGGATCTCGCTTGCCTTGTCGCCCTTCGGGCTGCTGGCACGCTGGAAGGACACGCGCTGGTTCTCCTGCAGGCTCTTGAAGCCATCCGACTGGATGTCCTTGAAGTGCGCGAACAGGTCGCCGCCGCCTGCGTCAGGGGTGATGAAGCCGAAGCCCTTGGAATCGTTGAACCATTTGACGGTGCCGGTTTGAGTAGTCATGTTTAATACCTTGAGTGTGATGAGGGCAATGATGCCGAAACGCACAGGCAAGCAAGAAGGATGCGACTGTAGGGTATCAAACAGGAATGCCGGATGGCGAGACGGGAAAGAGACCAACGAGAACGACGACTTGATGTTGTGCCCGATTGAAGATACAGGACTTCGCGTACCTTACCTAATCATTTCGGATTTATTTTATGGCCGCGTGCAAGACTTGCCATGCGTACAGCCCAGAGCGTCTAACAAAACCACCAGGGCAAGGCGCATCGTCGAAGACAGTACGCCAGTACGGCGAGACGATGCAACGCCGCCCTGGGGGGAATTGTTAGGCGCTCTCAGACCCAGTCGTGCCAGACTGGTGTGAGCCCATTAGGGAGCGGCGGCAGTTCGGCAAACTCGACCCGCGCCTCGCCCGGCGCATGGAAATCGGTGCCGCGCGAGGCCAGGAAACCGTAGCGCCGCGCCAGCTCGGCATAGGTCTGGTACTGGTCCGGCGTGTGGCTGCCGGTCACCACTTCGATGGCTTTGCCGCCGAGCTGGCGGAACTCGTCGAACAGCGCGCCTTCCGCCGTGTCGCTGAAGGGATAGCGCCCCGGATGCGCGATCACGGGGATGCCGCCGGCCCCGCGGATCCAGCCGACCGCGTCGGCCAGCGTGGCCCAGCGGTGCGGTACATAGCCCGGCTTGCCTTCGGTGAGGTATTTGCGAAACACTTCCGAGGTCGAGCCGCAGGCGCCGATCTCGACCAGGTAGCGGGCGAAGTGGGTGCGCGAGATCAGGTCCGGGTTGCCGACGTAGCGCAGTGCGCCTTCGTAGGCGCCGGGGATGCCGGCGCTGGCCAGCTGGGCCCCGATTTCCATGGCCCGCGCCTGGCGGCCGTTGCGGGTGGCGGCCAGGCCGGCGACCAGGGCCGGGTTGTCCTCGTCGATCTGCAGGCCGACGATGTGCACGGTCTCGTTGGCCCAGGTGACCGAGATCTCGACACCGGCGACGAAGCGCATCCCGAGTTCGCCGGCCGCCTTGCGCGCGGCCTTGATTCCGCCGACCTCGTCATGGTCGGTCAGCGCCCAGAGGTCGACCCCGCCCTTGCGCGCATAGGCGGCGACGGCCGCGGGTGCGAGCACGCCGTCGGAGACGTTGGAATGGCTGTGGAGATCGGCTTTCATGGCACGGCGCTTCAATGGCAATCAAGCGGAACATTGTACGCGCCAATCGGCCCGCCGTGCGGCTGACAGGACAGCTTAGTTGGACTGCAGCATCGAACGTACCGTGCCCTCTTTCGCCAGCACGTAATCATGGCCGGCGAGCACCAGGTTGGTGGCCGGCTGGATCACCTTGACGTTGATGAAGACGGCCTCGCGGGTTTCGGCATACGAACCGACCACCACCGCCTGGGCGTTGTGGGTGCTGGCCACCTCGCCGATCTCGCGCGTGAGCATCAGCTCGCCCTGCCCGCGCTTGAGGTAGACGCTGTTACGCAGCTTCATTTCCAGCATCTTCATGCCGCCCTGGGCGAGGCGGGTCGACAGCTGTTCGGATACCAGGCGGCCCAGCATCGAGGTCTGTTCGAGCGCGTCGATGTTGACGATGGTGGCCATGATCAGGGGCTTCTCGTCGAGCAGCTTGCCGCGCAACTGCAAGGCCAGCGCGTCGGCGGCACGGTAGTTGGCGGCAACGAAGGCATTCGCCGAGACCGAGGTGTAGTTGGTGTCTTCCCTGGTCGTCGAGCAGGCGCCCAGCAGCAGGGACAGCGCGAGGACGGCGGCGCGAAGGGTCATGGGTCGCATGATGGCATCAATGGTTACGGACCGCGAAGGTCCTGGACGTCTGGGAGGCCGCATCGTAGAGGGCGCGGTCGCTGTCCGTCGTGTAGTACACCGAGGTGCTGCGCGCGTAATAGCGCGCATCGTCGGCCAGCGACAGGTTGACGATGATCTCGGTCTTCGGCGTGGCGCCGGGAGCGAACTGGGCGTGGAACCAGGCGTAGGCATCCTGTCCGGCGACGGCGGCCGATACCAGCCATTCGACGCTGTGGTCGATGCCGGTCAGTACCCAGGCGCTCGCCACCAGGGCCGTGCGCTCGCCGGCGAACCTGTATTGCGGGCGCTTGCCTGAAAAGGCGACCACCTGGGTGTCGAGTTCGATCCGCAGCGTGTTCGCATCCGGCACCTTGACCACGGCGTAGCCCTCGTTGACGAGGGCCGTGACCAGGTGGGCGCTGACGCCCTGGGCGAAGGCGCTCGACTGCTGGGAAGTGACGTAGAGCGGCCGCCTGGCGTTGACCTTGAGCGAAGGTGCGAGCTGGCCGGCCATGTGGCGCGCGATGACGCCCCAGTGCGCAGCCGCCTGCAGCTTGGCCTGCTGGGTGCTGGGGAAGTTGGTGGCCACCGGGGCCGGGCTGTAGGGAACGGCGCAGCCTGCCGTCAGGAGGGCGCCGCAGAGCGCGAGGCCGGCTCGGAAATGCATGTGGATCCTGTCAGTCTGATCGATGGCGCGGGGGCGCCGGGGTCGAGTGGGACTGTAGCACAGGCGTTTCTTTGCGGCAATTATTGGTATGCTGGTTGAGGGGTGCTTACAACGTTCGCGAAACGCGACGTACTTGGATCCCGGCCTTCGCCGGGATGACGGCTCTACCGTCAGTTGCTATCTCAAGCACGTCGTTCCGGCGAAGGCCGGAACCCAATTTCCCAAGCTCAGCCCGAAAGCGGCACTTCCGCCCCAGTCAAAAACGCCTCAACCATGGCAGCCAGCAGCTCCGGCTGATCATGATGCAGCATATGTCCCGCCTCCGGCATCATGCGCGCCGTCACGTCGGCCAGGTGCTCGCGCCGCCGGTCGATCTCGGCCCGCGCCTGCTCCTTCGGCCCCATCCAGCGCCACATCTCGGTCTCTTCCGCCTCGACCCACAGCACCGGCGCCGTGATCTGGGTCCAGCAGGCCAGCACCTCGTCGGCGTGGTACAGCAGCGGACCGGTCATCTTGTGCGCCGGGTCGCCGAGGATGCGCCACTGGCCATCGGCATACTGGGCCGCCCAGTGCCCGGCCAGGAAGGCCGCGCGCTCGCCCGGCAGGCGTGGATTGGTCTTCTGCAGCCGCGCGGCCACCTCTTCCAGGCTGGCGTAGCCGCGCATTTCCGGTTTTTCGCGCAGCTCGTCGAGCCACTTGGCGAAACGTCCCGGCGCCTGCGAGGGACGGGTCGCCGGCAGGCCGAAACCTTCCAGGTTGACGAGTTTCGCGATCCGCTGCGGCCGCACGCCCGCATACAGGCTGACGATGTTGCCGCCCATGCTGTGGCCGAGCAGGTTCACGGCTTCGCCCGGCGCGTAATGGTCGAGCACCGCTTCGAGGTCGGCCAGGTAGTCCGGGAACCAGTAGGTGTCCGAAGGTGATCGCTCACTCAGGCCGAAGCCGCGCCAGTCGAAAGCGATCACGTGCCAGTCGCCCTCCAGGGCGTCGACCACGAACTGGAACGAGGCGGCGACGTCCATCCAGCCGTGCTGCATGAAGATCTTCGGGGCGCCTTCGCGGCCCCAGTGGCGCACATGGGTGCGCAGGCCGCGCACGGTAAGGAATTCGGAACGGGACGGGGTCATGAATGTATGCGTGAAAGCGGCTAAAAAAGTACGGTCGTTCGCATTATAGCCCCGTCCCTACCGGCGTGCTTGATATTGTGCTGGCCAACCCCATCTTCCACCGGTCGGACGATGGCGGGCGCAGGGTTTACAATAGCGGCATCACAACCCTTCCCCGAGCACATCCATGGCGATTTACCAGCTGGGCGAGCATGCGCCCGAGATCGACGCGTCGGCCTTCGTGGCGGATTCGGCAACCCTGATCGGCAAGGTCACCCTCGAGGCCAACGCCTCGGTATGGTACGGCGCGACGCTGCGCGGCGACAACGAACGGATCACCATCGGCGAAAACAGCAATGTGCAGGAAGGCACGGTGATGCACACCGACATGGGCTATCCGCTCACGCTCGGCAAGAACGTGACGGTCGGCCACCAGGCCATGCTGCATGGCTGCACGGTCGGCGACGGCTCGCTGATCGGCATCCAGGCCGTGATCCTGAACGGCGCCCGGATCGGCAAGGCTTGCCTGGTGGGTGCCGGCGCGCTGGTCACCGAAGGCAAGGAATTCCCGGACGGTTCGCTGATCCTCGGTTCACCTGCCAAGGTGGTGCGCACCCTGACGGAAGAAGACCTGCTGCGCCTGCAGGCCAGCGCCGCGAGCTACGTGGCGCGCGGCCAGATGTTCAAGGCGCAGCTCAAGAAAATCGGATAAAAGAATGACTACGGACGTTATGACAGACTCGCGCGACACCCTGCAAAAATTCATCTTCGACAACGCTGCCGTGCGCGGTGAGCTGATCGAGATTTCCGATACCTGGCGCGAGATCCAGGCGCGCCATACCTACCCGAAGGCCGTGCGCTCCGCGCTGGGCGAGATGGTGGCGGCCAGCGCCCTGCTGTCGGCCAACCTGAAGTTCAACGGCGCCATCGTGATGCAGATCTTCGGCGACGGCCCGGTGCGCCTGCTGGTGGTCGAGTGCGACGCCCAGCTGCGCATCCGCGCCACCGCAAAACTGGCGCCGGACGCCGAACTGGCCGACGACGCCACCCTCACCCAGATGTTCAACGCCCACGGCAAGGGCCGCTTCGTGATCACCCTCGACCCGGTCGACAAGGTGCCGGGCCAGCAGCCCTACCAGGGCGTGGTACCGCTGATCGGCGACACCATGGCGACCGTCATCGAGAACTACATGCTGCGTTCCGAGCAGATGGACACGCGCCTGTGGCTGGCGGCCGACGATCAGGTCTCGCGCGGCCTGCTGCTACAGAAGCTGCCGCGCCACAGCGGCAAGGATGACCAGCAGAAGCAGGCCTCGGAAGCGGAAGACCTGGAAACCTGGAACCGCGCCGTCATGCTGGGCCAGACCCTGAAGCGCGAGGAACTGCTCACGACCGGCATCGAGACCCTGCTCAAGCGCCTGTTCTGGGAAGAGACGATCCGCGTGTTCGATCCGCAGCACCCGCAGTTCCACTGCAGCTGCACGCGCGAGAAGGTCGGCAACATGCTCAAGATGCTGGGCCAGCCGGAAGTCGAGTCGGCGCTGGCCGACCTGGGCGAACTGGGCATCAACTGCGATTTCTGCGGCAAGCACTACGCCTTCGACAAGGTCGATTGCGCCCAGCTGTTCGCGACCGATACCCCGGTAGAGACCATGATGCCGCCGAGCGGCAGCATCAATTAAGTAGCCGTCCCGGTGTTGAACCGGGACACTCAAAACGCGCATTTTCTCCAGCGATGCTAAGCTCATGCATCCTTGACAGTGTTGTCATTTCCCTACGAACACTGCCTTACTCACCCACTGGAGAATCGCAATGCACATGGATACCGGAATCGGCACGGACGACCGTGCCAAGATCGTCGAATCGCTGTCGACCGTACTGGGAGACGCCTTCATGCTCTACCTGAAGACCCACAACTTCCACTGGAACGTCACCGGCCCGATGTTCTCGACCCTGCACGTGATGTTCGAGGAGCAGTACACCGAACAGTGGAATGCACTGGACGAGATCGCCGAGCGCATCCGCGCCCTTGGCCACTTCGCGCCTGCCACTTCCAAGCGCTACGTCGAACTGTCGAGCATCAAGGAAGAGCCGGAAGTGCTGTCGTCCAAGGAAATGATCCGCCAGCTGGTCGACGGCAACGAGACCCTGATCCGCACCCTGCGCGCCGGCGTGAAGGTTGCCGACGAGCTGGACGACTATCCAACCGCCGACATGCTGACCACCCGCATGGAAGTGCATGAAAAAAACGCCTGGATGCTGCGCTCCTTCCTGGAGCAGGGCGCCGGCTCGATGCAGGGTGATGCCTCGTCGGACTGACAGATCGCACGATGAAACGAAAAACGCGCCGGAAGGCGCGTTTTTGCTTTGCGGGCGCGACGGGCCGTCAGCCCTTGCCCGACATGTGCAGGTCGACCACTTTCATGATCTCGAGCGTGAGATCGAGGTTGAATTCGTCCGCTACCAGGGCCGCCTGCAGCTCCTCGCGCGGCATGTTTACCGCGGCGGCCAGGGAACCCAGGCCGGGGGCCTGCGCCACGGCCTTCATGGCGGCCGCGATGGCGGCGCCGTCACCGTCTTCGAAGGCCTCGGCCAGGCAGTCGGCGATCGCGTCGAGCGAATCGAGTGGCTTGTTTGCTTGCGTCATGGGAGATGGTGAAGCTCAGCGCTTCGTTTTGTCCTTCGGCTGCGGCGGGGGCGGCGGCACGGTCATCGAGACCGCGGGCTGTTCGTCCTTGCGCAGCACCTGCACGAAGATTTCATTCTGCTTGATCATGCCCAGCTCGTAGCGGGCGCGCTCCTCGACCGCACCGGTGCCGTCGCGCAGGTCGCGCACTTCCGATTCGAGCTTGGCGTTGCGCGCCTCCAGCAGCTCGGTCTTGTGGCGGGTCTTGCCGACCTGGTCGCGCATGTCGGCGACGGCCAGCCAGCCGCCCTTCCCCAGCCATAGCGGGTACTGGATCAGCAGCAGCAGGGTGGCAAGGGCGATGGTGATGAGTCGCATGGACGCGCGGTGATCGAATGCGCGGCCGGACGCCCGCAAGGGCAATCCGGCCTGCGGGTTTACTTCAGGTTATAGAAGGCGTCGCGGCCCGGGTAGGTGGCGACGTCGCCCAGGTCTTCCTCGATGCGCAGCAGCTGGTTGTACTTGGCCATGCGGTCCGAGCGCGACATCGAGCCGGTCTTGATCTGCAGGGCGTTCAGGCCAACCGCGATGTCCGCGATGGTCGAGTCTTCGGTCTCGCCCGAACGGTGCGAGATCACGGCGGTGTAGCCGGCGCGCTTGGCCATCTCGATGGCGGCGAAGGTCTCGGTCAGGGTGCCGATCTGGTTGATCTTGATGAGGATCGAGTTGGCGATGCCCTTCTGGATGCCCTCTTTCAGGATCTTGGTGTTGGTGACGAACAGGTCGTCGCCCACCAGCTGGACCTTCTTGCCCAGGGCGGCGGTCAGCGTTGCCCAGCCTTCCCAGTCGCCTTCGGCCATCGCGTCCTCGATCGAGATGATCGGGTACTTGTCGCACCAGGTGGCCAGCATGTTGGTGAAGTCCTGGGCCGACAGCGACAGGCCGCCTTCGCCCGCCAAGACGTACTTGCCGTCCTTGTGGAACTCGCTGGCGGCGCAATCGAGGCCGAGCGCGATCTGGGTGCCGGCCACGTAGCCTGCCTGGTCGATCGCCTGCATGATCAGCTTGATCGCTTCTTCATGGTTGGCCACGGAAGGCGCGAAACCGCCTTCGTCGCCGACCGCGGTGTTCAGGCCCTTCGAGTGCAGGATCTTCTTGAGGGTGTGGAACACCTCGGCGCCCCAGCGGATCGCTTCCTTGAACGACGGTGCGCCGACCGGGATGATCATGAATTCCTGGATGTCCAGGTTGTTGTCCGCGTGTGCGCCGCCGTTGATGACGTTCATCATCGGGACCGGCAGCTGCATCGCGCCCGAACCGCCGAAGTAGCGGTACAGCGGCAGGCCGGCTTCTTCGGCGGCTGCCTTGGCGACGGCCATCGAGACGGCCAGCATCGCGTTGGCGCCCAGGCGGCTCTTGTTTTCGGTGCCGTCGAGATCGATCAGGGTGCGGTCCAGGAAGGCCTGTTCATTGGCGTCCAGGCCCATGATCGCTTCGGAGATCTCGGTGTTGATATTCTCGCAGGCCTGCAGCACGCCCTTGCCGAAGTAACGCTTCGGGTCGCCGTCGCGCAGCTCGATCGCTTCGCGCGAACCGGTCGAGGCGCCCGAGGGCACGGCGGCACGGCCCATCACGCCCGATTCCAGCAGGACGTCGCATTCCACGGTCGGATTGCCGCGCGAGTCAATGATTTCGCGGCCGATGATATCAACGATAGCACTCATGTTTTACAGTCTCCGGAAGAGTAAAGAATTCAGTGTGTTCGGTACGCGCGCGCGGCCAGCCGCAGGCCGCGCGCGTTGGATGCTTTTACTTGAAGCTTGCTTCGAGGAAGCCGGTCTTCTTGACGATGCGGTCGATCTCGACGAGCGTGGTCAGGAGTTCCTTCATGCGGCCGAGCGGCACCGCGTTCGGGCCGTCCGACAGGGCATTCGCCGGGTCCGGATGGGTCTCCATGAACAGGCCGGCGATGCCGGCCGCCACGGCTGCGCGCGACAGCACCGGCACGTGTTCGCGCTGGCCGCCGGACGAGGTGCCCTGGCCGCCCGGCAGCTGCACCGAGTGGGTCGCGTCGAACACCACCGGGCAGTTCGATTCGCGCATGATGGCCAGCGAACGCATGTCCGAGACCAGGTTGTTGTAGCCGAAGGAGGCGCCGCGCTCGCAGGCCATGAAGTTATCTTCCGGCAGGCCCGCTTCGCGCGCGGCGGCGCGTGCCTTGTCGATCACGTTCTTCATGTCGCCCGGGGCCAGGAACTGGCCCTTCTTGATGTTGACCGGCTTGCCCGAACGCGCGCAGGCGTTGATGAAGTCGGTCTGGCGGCACAGGAAGGCCGGGGTCTGCAGCACGTCGACCACGCTGGCCACTTGCGGGATCATCTCTTCGTCGTGCACGTCGGTGAGCACCGGCACGCCGATTTCCTTGCGCACGTCGGCCAGGATCTCCAGGCCCTTGTCGCGGCCCGGGCCGCGGAAGGATTTACCGGACGAGCGGTTGGCCTTGTCGAACGAGGACTTGTAGATGAAGGGAATGCCCAGCGCGCTGGTGATTTCCTTGAGCGTGCCCGCGGTGTCGAGCGCCATCTGGCGCGATTCGATCACGCAGGTACCGGCGATCAGGAAAATCGGGTGGTCGAGGCCGACGTCGAAACCGGCGAGTTTCATGCTGCATCTCCTTGCAGTGCCGACGAATTGTTCGCCGCCACATTGGTGTCGGCCGCCTGGTGCTTCAAGGCCGCCTGGATGAACGAGGTGAACAGGGGGTGGCCGTTACGCGGGGTCGATTTGAACTCCGGGTGGAACTGCACGCCGATGTAGAACGGGTGCACCTCACGCGGCAGTTCCATGATCTCCAGCAGGTCTTCGTTCGGGGTACGGGCCGACACGACCAGGCCGGCCGCTTCGATCTTCGGCAGGTAGTAGTTATTGCCTTCGTAACGGTGGCGGTGACGCTCGGTCACGACATTGCCGTAGATTTCGGCGGCCAGGGTGCCCGGATTCACGGCGCAGGTCTGGGCGCCCAGGCGCATGGTGCCGCCCAGGTCCGAGTTCAGGTCGCGCTTCTCGACCTTGCCGTCATGGTTCTGCCATTCGGTGATCAGGGCCACGACCGGCTGGTCGGTTTCCGGATCGAACTCGGTCGAGTTCGCGTTCGGCAGGCCGGCCACGTGGCGCGCGTATTCGATCAGCGCGACCTGCATGCCCAGGCAGATGCCGAGGTAAGGGATCTTGTTTTCACGGGCATAGCGGGCGGCTTGAATCTTGCCTTCCACGCCGCGCTTGCCGAAGCCGCCCGGCACCAGGATGGCGTCGTACTTGGCCAGGTGGTCGCAGCCCTTGCTTTCGATCTCTTCCGAGTCGAGGTATTCGATGTTGACGCGGCTCTCGGTATGGATGCCGGCGTGGCGCAGCGCTTCGGTGAGGGACTTGTACGATTCGATCAGGTCGACGTACTTGCCCACCATGCCGATGGTGATCTCGTGCTTCGGGTTTTCCAGGGTGTGGATCAGCTTGGTCCACATCGACAGGTCGGCCTTCGGCGCTTCCAGGCCCAGTGCCTCGAGGATGATGTCGTCCAGACCCTGGTCGCACAGTACTTGCGGCACCTTGTAGATGGTGTCCACGTCCCAGACCGAGATCACGGCCTGCTCTTCGACGTTGGCGAACAGCGAGATCTTGGCGCGTTCGTCGTCCGGGATGCGGCGGTCGGCGCGGCACAGCAGCGCGTTCGGCGAGATGCCGATCTCGCGCAGCTTCTGCACCGAGTGCTGGGTCGGCTTGGTCTTGAGCTCGCCGGCCGATGCGATATACGGCACCAGGGTCAGGTGGACGAAGGCGGCACCCTTGCGGCCCGAGCGCAGCGACAGCTGGCGCGCGGCTTCCAGGAAGGGCAGCGACTCGATGTCGCCGACGGTGCCGCCGATTTCCACCAGCGCCACGTCGACGCCTTCGGCGCCGCGGCGGATGTAGTCCTGGATCTCATTGGTGATGTGCGGGATCACCTGCACCGTCTTGCCGAGGTACTCGCCACGGCGTTCCTTGCGAATCACGGATTCGTAGATCTGGCCGGTGGTGAAGTTGTTCACCTTCTTCATGCGGGTGCTGATGAAGCGCTCGTAGTGGCCCAGGTCCAGGTCGGTCTCGGCGCCGTCGTCGGTGACGAACACTTCGCCGTGCTGGGTAGGACTCATGGTGCCCGGGTCCACGTTGATATACGGGTCGAGCTTGAGCATGGTGACTTTGAGACCGCGCGACTCGAGGATCGCGGCGAGGGAAGCGGCCGCGATCCCCTTGCCCAGGGAAGACACGACGCCGCCAGTGACGAATACGAATTTGGTCATTTGTACTGAAGGTGCCGAATGGCACGCGCGGGAAATAGAAATTATACCTTAAACCGTCAAAATACTTCTGGTTACCCTGCCAACTTCCTTTCAAAACCGTCGATCACCCCAGAAAAATACGACATCTGCATGACATGCCCGCGCCCTTCAAGTATATGCCCAATCAATTGACTGACCGGCAAGGCGCCGGGATACTGCATTTTTTGTCCGGGCTACCTATATGTACACCCTCGCCGACCCGCCCGCCATCGCACCCGCGCTTTCCGCCGATGTGCCCGCCGCCGCCCCTGCGCCGCGCACCCTGGCGCTGAGCTTCACGGGCGACGGCCGCGAATACTTCCGCATCTGGGTCGTCAACCTGCTCCTGAGCCTGGCCACGCTCGGGATCTACTCGGCCTGGGCCAAGGTGCGCCGGCTGCAGTACTTCGACCGCAACACGATGCTGGCCGGCGCCAGTTTCGATTTCCACGGCAACCCGCGCGCGGTGCTGGTCGGACGCCTGCTGTCGCTCGTGCTGCTGGTGGCCTATCACTACGCTTTCGGCTTCTCGACCACCTTCGGGCTGGTGGTGATCGCCGGCCTGCTGCTCGCCCTCCCCTGCCTGATGCGCGGCGCGCTGCGCTTCCGGCTCGGGAACACCAGCTACCGTGGCCTGCGGCTGGGCTTCGACGGGTCGCTCGGCCAGGCCTGCCTGGCCTGGCTGCCGCCCGCCTTCACCGTCCTGATGCCGGGCGCGCTGCTGGCGCTGTATCCGGAACAGCCGGCCCTGGCGGCGCTGCCGCTGCCGCTCTACCTGCTGTGGCCCTTGATGCACGCGCGCATCCGCCACTTCCAGCACGCCCACCTGCTGTTCGGCGACCAGCATGCGCACTACGAGGTCAGGGCAAGCCGTTTCTACCGTTTCTACCTGGTCTCCGGCGGCCTCGCGCTGCTTGCCATCCTCGCCATAGGGACCGTGGCCGGCCTCTCCAGCGTCATCGCAGGCAACCTGCGCGGCGCGGCCGTATTCGTCGCCCTGCTCAGCGTCCTCATCGTGCTCTACCTGACCTACCTGGTGATGGGACCCTACCTGGTGGTGCGGGTGTCGAACCTGGCCTGGTCGAACACCGCTTTCCCCGGCATCCGCTTCCGCTCGACGCTGCCGGCGCGCGCCTTCATGAAGCTGCAGACCAGGAACGTCCTGCTGACCCTCCTGAGCCTCGGCCTGTACCGCCCCTTCGCCGTGGTCAACGTGTACCGCTTCCGGCTGGCCCACCTGCACGTCGAGGTGGACGGCGACATCGAGGCCGCCTGCGCCCACGTGGCGACCCGCGGCGGCGCCGCCGGCGACAGCGTGGCCGACGGTTTCGGCATCGACCTCTCCTGGTAAGAAGGCAAGGACATCATGAGCGCAGCACACTACTTCGATGGCCGCAGCGCACGCCTGCACGTGGTCGAACTGGCGACCGGCGACGGCAGCATCCACTTGCGCGGCGACACCACGCGCAGCTATCCCGCGGCAAGCACCCGCCTGGCCGAACCTTTCCGGCACGCCCCGGCCGTGCTGTATTTCGAGGACGGCAGCCATGTCGAGGTGCAGGACGCGGCCATGCATCCCCTGCTCGCCGCGGCGCTCGACTACCGCAAGCCCTGGGTGGTGCGCTGGCAGGAGCATACCGCCGCCGCGCTCGCGGCCCTGGTGCTGCTGCTGCTCCTGATCGCCGCCACCTGGCACTGGGGCATTCCGGCCGCCGCCGAACGCCTGGCGGACGAGGTGCCGCCCTCGGCCGACCAGTCCCTCGGCCAGAACGCCCTTGCCCTGCTCCAGCGCCAGGGCGTGCTGCAGCCTTCGCGCCTGAGCGACGACCGCCTGGCCGCCTTGCAGGGCATCCTGCAGCGGGTGCAGCCTCCCGCGCCGCGCATTCCGCTGCGCCTGGTGGTGCAGGCCGCGCCCCGGCTGGGTCCGAATGCATTGGCCTTCCCCGACGGGACGGTCGTCATCACCGACGAGATGGTGCGCCTGGTGATGAACAAGAGCAACGACATCGACGCCCGTACCGCGGCGGCGCTGGCCGGCGTGCTGGCCCACGAAGTCGCCCACATCGAACAGCGTCACACCGTTCGCACGCTCACCCGCTCGTCCCTGACGGCGGCGCTGTCGGCCACGCTGTTCGGCGACTTCAGCGCAGTCGCGGCCGGCCTGCCGGCGCTGCTCGCCAACACCGAGTATTCGCGCGACATGGAACTGGCCGCCGACGACTACGCGGCCCAGCGCCTGCGCGCACACGGCATTCCCACCGGGCCGCTGGCCGACCTGTTCGACCACCTCGACGAGCAGGCCGACAAGATGCCGAAATTCTTCCGTCAGGCGATGTCCTATGCCGCCACCCACCCGAACGGCTACGCCCGCAGCCAGCGCCTGCGCGAAGCAGACGCCGAGGCAAAGGCGGACCAGGAAGACTAGCCGACCGTTGTAATCCGTCTATACAGTCACCGATAAAGCGTGCGTTAGAGTTTCGCATGGGCAATAATTCTTGCTTTCCAAGCCCATCGATCCCATGCGCACCTTCAACAATCTCGGCATCGGCGTACGCCTTGCCGCCGGCTTTACCCTCACCCTCCTGATGGCGGTCCTGATCGCCGGCATCGGCATGTGGCGCCTCCAGCAGGTCTCCACGGCCGCCCAGGCCACCTTGGCGGCACCGCTGGCCAAGGAACGCCTGATCGCCGAGTGGTACACCCAGATCTTCGGGGCCGTGCGCCGCACCGCCGCCATCGTCAAGAGCAGCGACCCGTCGCTGACCGCCTTTTTCAAGGAAGACGCCGCCATGACCGCCAAGGCGGCGGCCGATCTCGTCAAGCAGATCGAACCCCTGATCAGCGGCGACAAGGAAACCGCCCTGTTCCAGCGCATCGTGGAACAGCGCAAGCAGTACGGCGCCGCGCGCGACAACGCCGTCAAGGCCAAGTCCGAGGGCAACCAGGAGCTGGCGGACCAGATCCTCGACCAGTCCTTCACCCCGACGGCCAAGGCTTACCAGGAATCGATCAATGAACTGGTGGCGATGCAGCGCGCCAACATCGCCACCACCGCTGCCGACATCAAGTCCACCGCCTCCCGCAGCCAGTACGTGATCGCCGGCCTGACGGGCGTCGCCGTGCTGCTCGGTGCGCTGTTCTCGTGGATGCTCACGCGCGGCATCACCCGTCCCATCCGTGCTGCCGTGCAGGCCGCCGAAACCGTGGCCGCGGGCGACCTGACCCACCGCATCGAAGCCGGCACGAAAGACGAGACCGGCGCCCTGCTGCGCGCCCTGGGCCACATGAACGACAGCCTGGTGAAGATCGTCAGCGAAGTACGCAGCGGCACCGATACCATCGCCACCGGTTCCGGAGAAATCTCGGCCGGCAACTTCGACCTGTCCGCCCGCACCGAACAGCAGGCCAGCGCGCTGGAGGAAACCGCCGCGTCGATGGAAGAACTGACCACCACCGTGCGCCAGAACGCCGACAACGCGCGCCAGGCCAACCAGCTGGCGATCACCGCCTCGACCGTGGCCCGCGATGCCGGCAACTCGGTGGACAAGGTCATCTCGACCATGGGTTCGATCAACGAATCCTCGCGCAAGATCGTCGACATCATCGGCGTCATCGACGGCATCGCCTTCCAGACCAATATCCTGGCGCTGAACGCGGCGGTGGAAGCGGCACGTGCCGGCGAACAGGGGCGCGGTTTCGCGGTGGTCGCATCCGAAGTGCGCACCCTGGCCCAGCGCTCGGCGGCGGCGGCCAAGGAAATCAAGGGCCTGATCGGCGACTCGGTCGAGCAGGTCGAAGCCGGCACCAAGCTGGTGGACCAGACCGGCGAAACCATGGAGCAGGTGGTCAGCGCGATCCAGCGCGTGACCGACATCATGGCCGAGATCTCGTCGGCCAGCCAGGAGCAGACCGGCGGCATCGAGCAGGTCAACCAGGCCATCGGCCAGATGGACCAGGTGACCCAGCAGAACGCCGCCCTGGTCGAAGAGTCGGCCGCGGCAGCCGCGTCGATGCAGGAGCAGGCCGCCCGCCTGGCCGAGGTGGTCGGCGTGTTCAAGCTCGGCGCCCAGGCCCAGGCTCCGGCGGCGTCCCCGGCGCGTGCCCTGGCATTGAAGGCCAAGCCGCCCGTCCGGGTGGCGAAGCCGGCGTCGGCAAGCGCACGGCGCGCCGCGCGTGCCGATGCCGAGGAGTGGGAAAGCTTCTAAGTTTTTCCTGTAGAACTGACGACAACGCCCGGTGCTTGCACCGGGCGTTGTCGTTTGGCGGGTAGCGCCAGCCGAGCCCGCCCGAGGCAAGGGGCGCTACCTTGCCGCTTGCCGCTGCGCCGGACGCGCAATGGCGGTAAGATCGGCGCCGCATCCAACCCCGCTCACCGAGAATTCCATGTACCAGCCATTCCTGCCACGCCCGAACCTGCGCGCCCTGCTGCTTGCCGCCATGTTGTCCGCCGCATGCGCGCCTGCCGCCGCCGGTGTCCTGGACGAAGTCCCGCTGCCGGACATCAGCGCCGTCACCGACTACCGCCCCAAGATTCCCTTGCGCGTGTACTCGGCCGACAAGGTCCTGATCGGCGAATTCGGCGCCGAGCGCCGCGACTTCGTGCCGATCGCGAAAATCCCGCCGCTCATGAAGGCGGCCGTGCTGTCGATCGAGGACTCGCGCTTCTATGATCACGGCGGCATCGACTGGATCCGTGCGCTGGGCGCCGCCAAGGCCAACCTGGCCGCGCTGGGCGGCGGCTACCGCCAGGGCGGCTCCACCATCACCATGCAGGTGGCGCGCAACTTCTTCCTGTCGCGCGACAAGACCCTGCCGCGCAAGCTGACCGAGGTGGCGCTGGCCTACAAGATCGAGCAGGCCCTCTCCAAGGACCAGATCCTCGAGGTCTACATGAACCAGATCTACCTCGGGCAGCGCTCCTATGGCTTCGCCAGTGCGGCGCGCACCTATTTCGGCAAGCCGCTGGAGAGCCTGAGCCTGGCCGAGTACGCGATGCTGGCCGGCCTGCCGCAGAACCCCTCGCGCCACAACCCGGTCGCCAACCCGGAACGCGCGCAGGGCCGCCAGCGCGTGGTCTTGCGGCGCATGTTCGAGCTGGGCAAGATCAGCGAGGCCCAGTACCGGCGCGCGCTGGCCGAGCCGCTGCGCGTGCGCCGCGACGGCGGCGGCCCGGGCGCCGGCGCGGAATACGTCGCCGAGCTGGCGCGCCAGGCCGCCCATGCCCGCTTCGGCCAGGCTGCTTACGAACACGGCTACACCGTCAGCACCAGCATCCATGCCGCCGAACAGACCGCGGCCCACGAAGCGGTGCGCCGCAACGCCATCGCCTATGACCGCCGCCACGGCTACCGTGGGCCGGAAGCGCGCATCACGCTGCCCAAGCCGGCAGAAGAACGCGAGGAAGCGATCGCGGAAGCCTTGCAGAAGCATCCGGCGGTGGCCGGGTTCACGTCCGCCGTGGTGCTGTCGGCCTCGCCCAAGCGGGTGCGGGTCGCCACCCGCGATGACGACGAGATCGAGATCAAGGGCGCCGGACTCGCCTTCGCCGCCCCTGCCCTGTCGCCCGCGGCCAAGGGCGGCCTGCGGCTGGCGCCGGGCGCGGTGGTGCGCATCGTCCAATCCGGCAAGGACGGCTGGGCGATCACGCAGGTGCCGCAGGTGGCCTCGGCCTTCGTGGCGATCGACGCCCACACCGGCAGCGTGCGCGCACTGGTCGGCGGCTTCGACTACGGGCTGCAGAAGCTCAACCACGTGACCCAGGCCTGGCGCCAGCCGGGATCGAGCATCAAGCCCTTCGTGTATTCGGCGGCGCTGGAGCGCGGCTTCTTCCCGGGCACCACCATCCTCGACGAGCCGCTCGATTTCTCGGACGAGAAAGCCTATGCCAACTGGGCGCCGCGCAACGACGACGGCCTGTTCGAGGGCCCGGTGACGATCCGCCATGCGCTCACGCATTCGCGCAACGTGCCCACCGTGCGGATGCTGCGCGCGCTCGACGTCGACTACGCGCGCGAGCACCTGGGCCGCTTCGGCTTCGACATGGCGCGCCACCCCAGCAACCTGACCCTGGCCCTTGGCACCGGCGCGGTGACGCCGCTGCAGCTGGCCGGCGCCTACGCGGTGCTGGCGAACGGCGGCTACCGGGTCGAGCCGCTTCTTTCCATGACGATCCGCGACCGCGACGGCAAGCTGCTGTTCGAGAGCGGAAAACCGCGCCCGCTCCAGGAGAGAGCGCGGGTGCTCGATGCGCGCAACGCCTTCATTCTTGATTCCATGCTGCGCGACGTGGCGCGCGTCGGCACCGGGGCCCAGGCCTCGCGCCTGCTCAATCGCAGCGACCTGGCCGGCAAGACCGGCACCACCAGCAACGCCATCGACGGCTGGTTCGCCGGCTATGGCGGCAACGTGGTGGCCGTCTCGTGGATGGGCTATGACGAGCCGCGCTCGCTGGGCAGCCGCGAGTTCGGCTCCACGCTGGCGCTGCCGGTCTGGGTCGACTACATGCGGGTGGCGCTGGCCAGCACGCCGCAGCGCGAGCGCACGCCGCCCGCGGGCGTGGTGCAGGCGGGCGGCGACTGGGTGTATGCGGAGTTTGCGGAACCGGCACCCGCCGCGCCGGAAGCCGTGGAGGCACCCGTGGCGCAGCAGTTGCAGTGAAGGACGATTACTTCGGCGGCGCCGGGAACTGGACGAACGGACCCGCAGGCGTACGGTCCGGCGGCACCCAGGCCGGCGCCGGCTTGCCCGCCGGGCCGAGGTGGCGCACGAAGCGGTAGATCGCACGCAGGTCTTCCTTGTCCATCTGGTGCAGCACGAACCAGGGCATCGGCGGGCGCGCCTGCAGGGTCTGCGCCTTCTTGATCCAGTCGTTCTCGCTCATGGCGTTCAGCGACAGGCGCAGGTTGGTCGGGTAGGTCGTGCCCCAGGGGCCGCGCCAGCCCAGCTGGTCGCCCTGGAGCCAGTCCTTTTCGGGCACCTTGCCGGCGCTCATGCCGTAGCCGGCCGTGTGGCAGTCGTTGCAGCCGCCGATCTTGACCAGGTAGCGCCCGCGCTCGACGTGCTTGCCCTGGGCCGACATGTTCGCCGGCGGATGCGCGTCATTCTGGGCGGCGTGGGCCGGGATGCCGAAGGCCAGCAGCATTGCTGCCCGGGCGGCCGTACGCGAAGCCTTGTGGAGAGGGTTGATCATGGTGGTCTGCTCCTGGTGTTCTTGTCGATCCTTGACAAGATACGCCCCGCTACCAGCCTCTACCAGCCCCCTTCTGGGGGGGGATTGTGCATACACCCCCTCTCCGCATTTATCTACGGCAAGCCCTGCACCGTCCCCTCTTTCGGATAATCGATCACGTAGTCGACATGGAAGCGGGCGGTCTCGTTCGGCTTGAGCGTGCGTTCCCAGCCCACCAGGCCGCGCCGGCCCTGCCAGTCCTTGATCGTCGGCGCGGGGCTGTGCGCGAGCTTGACGCTGACTTTGTCGTTCTGGCTGACCGGGGTCGGTTCCAGCACCAGGATGTCGATCGGCTGGCGGTGCGCGCTCGTCACCACATAGGTGTCGGCGATGCGCTTCTGGTTCTCCTGCCTGAAGAAGCCCGCCTGTCCGGATTTCTCGTCACGCTGCTCGACGCTGACGCGCACCAGGGGATCGCGGCCGAAGGCCATCGTGAAGCGCTCGCTCGCACGGGGATCCCAGTACAGCACGCCGACGTAGGAACCGTCGCGGCGCAGCTGCACCTGGCCCGGCAGCCAGACGCCGTCCAGGCGCGCCGCCTCGGCGGTCAGCACCGCCGTGTCCTGGCTGGTGCGCGGGGAAATGCGCACCAGCTGCCTCACCGGCAGGTTCTGCCTGGCCAGGCCGACCGAGATTTCGCGGCCGTCCGATGCCAGGTCGACCCTGGCCGGCACCTCGTATTCGGTCATGAAGTTCCCCTGCGTTTCCACGATCGGCGCGATGTAGTCGTCGGCCGCCTGGTCGGAGCGGGCCCGCCGCATGCTGCTCACCATCGCAGGCGCAGGCGCAGGTGGGGGTGCGGGCGCGTAGCTGAACTGCATTTCCTGCAGTTGCTGCGGCGGCTGCCAGCTCAAGAGCCAGGGCGAAGGATCCGGCGCATTGACCGACAGGTTCGGCTGGCCGGTCGACAGCCGCAGCTTGACCCGGCTCCAGTCCTCGCCGGTCTTCTGCGAAATCGACGCCATCCGTTCCAGTTCGACGGTCGACGTGTTCGAATCCAGCGATGCGCGGTAGGTCGGTTTCCATCCGGCGCGGTTGACCTGATAGGTAAGCACCAGCCGGCCGGCCTGCTTCGCCGATACGGCCACCGTCATGCTGCGGCTTTCGCGCGTACTGGCCTGGGCCTTGGAGAGGTCGAGCTTGAGGGCCGCGATCTGCTTGCTCAATGCACGCTTCCTGACCTCGGCTTCGTGCATGCGCGCGAGGGCATCGCTGCCGCCCTTGCGGATGGCCTCGAGGGTGCCCAGCAGGGCCTTGGAATCGCCTGGACCCGCACGGCCGGCGGCATTCTCGCCGCCGCCCAGCCGCTCCAGGTAGCCCTGGACCAGTTGCGCCGCCTTGTAGTCCGCGTCGATCACGGTGAGCTGGTCCTGCAGCGCCTGGATCTTCGCTTCCAGCTCCGCCACGCGCGGGCTCGGGCTGTCGGCGCTTCCCTGGTCGCGCGTCAGGACCTGGCCGACCTGGATGCCGGGATCGGCCTGCAGGCGCAGCGTGTCGGTGCTGAAGTTGGCCAGCAGGCCGGTGATCTCGACCGAGGTCATGCCCGGCGTGACCTGCACCACGCGCTCGACCGTGGCACTGCCGGGATACAGGGTCACGCTCTGGATCGGCGCCTCGATGGCGGATGCGCCGGATGCGACGAGTGCCAGGAGGATGGTCCAGTGCTGCTTGCTTGCCATGGGATCCCTTTTTTGGAATGGATGATGTCGCGAGCGTAGCAGACGGCATGCCGCAAAATCCCACACAAAACCACGGCGTGGCCATGCATGTGTAAGCAGGTGTTTCAGGAGACCCTGATCCAGTCCAATGCCTGCTCCACCAGCCGTTCCGGCTGCAGGCAGGCTGGGGTCAGGTCTGACATTCGGACACGGCAGGCTCAGGCTGCAGGCTGGGGTCTGCAGGCTGGGGTCAGGTCTGACATTCGGACACGGCAGGCTCAGGCTGCAGGCTGGGGTCAGGTCGGCAGGCTGGGGTCAGACACAGGCTGGGGTCAGGTCTGACATTCGGACACAGGCTGGGGTCAGGTCTGACATTCGAACACAGGCTGGGGTCAGGTCTGACATTCGAACACAGGCTGGGGTCAGGTCTGACATTCGGACACAGGCTGGGGTCAGGTCCACAGGCTGGGGTCAGGTCTGACATTCGGACACGACCTTTTCCTTACTCGCATACCAAAGGAACAGGCCTGACATTTGCACCCGAGCTGAGTTTTCGCAGCTGTCTACGCTGGAGGCTTGGATGTATCGTTGAGTTTGTGTCTGAATGTCAGACCTGAACCCGTTCCTGCAGCTGTCTACGCTGGAGGCTTGGATGTATCGTTGAGTTTGTGTCTGAATGTCAGACCTGACCCCGTTCCAGCTGGAGGCTTGGATGTATCGTTGAGTTTGTGTCTGAATGTCAGACCTGACCCCGTTCCAGTTGACCCCGTTCCAGTTGAGTTTGTGTCTGAATGTCAGACCTGACCCCGTTCCGACCCCCTGAGCCTATGTCTGAATGTCAGACCTGACCCCGTTCCTCGATCGAAATTGGTGTGATCAATTAATGACGCTGAGCCTATGCAGCGACATTGTCAACAAAAATCCCGGCTCGGCGCCCGCAGCCTGCCCAGCAAGTGCGACATGTCCACCAGTCGCTTCGCCACCAGGTGGCGCACCTCCCCCTGCTTCTGCCAGATGCCGTACACCCCCAGCAGCGGCGCATTCAATACCTCCCTCCTCTGCTGTTCCACCAACGTCGGCCAGACGATCACGTTGATGTTCCCGGTCTCGTCCTCCAGCGTCATGAACAGCACGCCCTTGGCCGTGCCCGGACGCTGGCGCACCGTTACCAGGCCGCAGGCGCGCGCCAGCTGGCCGTCCGCATAGTCGTTCAGGGTGGACGCCGGCATGAAGCGCTTGGCCAGCAGCCCTTCGCGCAGCAGCGCCAGCGGATGGCGGCCCAGCGTGAGCCCTTGCGCGCGGTAGTCGCCCACGATCTCGTCGGCTTCGGACGGCGCTTCGAGCTGCGGCAGTTCCTCGCGCGGCGTGGTCGGGCGCAGCAGGTCGCGGTCCGGCACCGCACCTACCGCCTGCCACAGCGCCTCGCGCCGGTGCCCGGCCAGCGATTGCAGTGCATTGGCGCCGGCCAGCACCTGCAGGTCGCCGCGATCCAGCTGGGCACGGCGCGCGAGGTCGGCCACGCTCTCGAAGGGACGCACGGCGCGCGCCATCTCGATGCGCAGGGCCACTTCCTGCTTCAAGCCGCGCTGCAGCGAAAGGCCGAGCCGCACCGCCGGCTGGCGGCTGCGGTCGACCGGGTCGTATTCTTCCAGCGCCGAATCCCAGCCACTGATGGCGACGTCGCCAGGGCGCACCTCGATGCCGTGGCGGCGCGCGTCCTGCACCAGTTGCGAGGGACTGTAGAAACCCATCGGCTGGCTGTTGAGCAGCGCGCACAGGAAGGCCGCCGGTTCGTGGCACTTGAGCCAGGAGCTGGCGTAGGCCAGCAGCGCGAAGCTGGCTGCGTGCGATTCCGGAAAACCGTATTCGCCGAAACCCTGGATCTGGCTGAAGATCGCTTCCGCGAATTCCAGCGTGTAGCCGCGTTCCAGCATGCCGCGCACGATGCGGTCGTAGTATTTTTCGAGCCCGCCCTTGCGCTTCCAGGCCGCCATCGCGCGGCGCAGCTGGTCGGCCTCGCCCGGGGTGAAACCGGCGCCGAGGATCGCCACCTGCATCACCTGCTCCTGGAAGATCGGCACGCCCAGCGTACGCTCGAGCGCTACCTTCATTTCGGGACTCGGGTAGTGGATCGGTTCGAGTCCCTGCCGGCGCCGCAGGTACGGGTGCACCATGCCGCCCTGGATCGGGCCGGGGCGCACCACGGCCACCTCGATGACCAGGTCGTAGAAGCGGCGTGGGCGCATGCGCGGCAACATGCTCATCTGCGCGCGCGACTCGATCTGGAACACGCCCACGGTATCGGCCGCGCAGATCATGTCGTAGGTGGCCGTGTCGTCGGGCGGGATGTCCTGCATCTCGAACAGGTTGCCGTAGCGCTGGCCGACCAGTTCGAGGCCGCGCCGCATCATCGACAGCATGCCCAGCGCCAGCACGTCCACCTTCATGAGGCCGAGTTCTTCCAGGTCGTTCTTGTCCCACTGGATGACGCTGCGGTCCGCCATGGTCGCGTTCTCGATCGGCACCAGGCGCGACAGCTTGCCGCGCGCGATGACGAAGCCGCCCGGGTGCTGCGACAGGTGGCGCGGGAAGTTCAAGAGCTTGTCGGCCAGCGTGGCCCATTGCTGCGCCAGGCGCGATTCCGGATCCAGGCCCGCCTCCGCCAGGCGTCCCAGCAGGTCGGCGCGGCTGTCGAACCAGTGGTGGGTCTTGGCCACCTTCTCGACGATGGCCAGGTCGATGCCGAGCGCGCGCCCGCTGTCGCGCAGCGCGCTCTTGGGACGGTAGCTGATCACCACCGCCGCCAGCGCCGCCCGCTCGCGCCCGTATTTTTGATAGATGTACTGGATGACCTCTTCGCGGCGCTGGTGCTCGAAGTCGACGTCGATGTCGGGCGGCTCGTTGCGCTCCTTCGAGATGAAGCGTTCGAACAGCAGGCTGGCGCGGGCCGGATCGACCTCGGTGATGCCGAGGCAGTAGCACACCGCGGAGTTGGCGGCCGAGCCGCGGCCCTGGCACAGGATGTGCTGCGAGCGCGCGAAGCGCACGATGTCGTACACGGTCAGGAAGTAATGCTCGTACTTCATCTCGGCGATCAGCTGCAGCTCGTGCTCGACCTGGGCCTGCACCTTGGCCGGGATGCCGTCGCGGAAGCGCCGGTGTGCGCCGATATAGGTTTCCTGGCGCAGGAAGCTGCTGGCGTCGTGGCCGGGCGGGACCACTTCATCGGGATATTCGTAGCGCAGCTCGTCGAGCGAGAAAGTGCACAGGCGCGCGATGCGCACCGTCTCGTCGAGCGCCTCGCGCCCGTAGATGTTCCCCAGGCGCAGGCGCGAGCGCAGGTGCTGCTCGGCGTTCTGGGCCAGGCCGTAGCCGCATTCGGCCACCGGTTTCTTCAGGCGGGTGGCGGTGAGCGTGTCCTGCAGCGGCTTGCGCGAACGGACGTGCATCACCACGTGGCCGAGCGCCGTGATCGGCAGGCCATGCTGCCAGCCCACCTCTTCCACCGTCTCGCGGTGCGGCTCATCAAAAGCGCGGTGCAGCAGCACCAGGCCGAGCCAGCTGCGGCCCGGGAAGGTGGAAGCCATCCACGCGGCCTGGGCATGCAGGCGGTCGACATCGAGCGCTTCGTGCGAGGGATAGTGCGGCAGCAGGATCGCCAGGCAGTCGGGCATGTGGCGCAGATGCGCGTAGGCCGGCGCAGGCCGGGCCAGGTCGTCCGGGGTGAGGAAGTAAGTCCCCTTTTCGCTGCGCGTGCGGCCCAGGGTGATCAGTTCGGACAGGTTGCCGTAGCCGTTGCGGTTCTTGGCCAGCAGGATCAATGACAACGCCGGGCTGCCGTCCGCGTTCTTCAGGTGGAAATGGGCGCCGATTACCAGCGGCAGGCCGGCCTTCTTCGCCTCGGCATGGGCGCGCACCACGCCGGCCAATGAACATTCGTCGGTCAGCGCCAGCGCAAAATAATCCAGCTGCACCGCGCGCGCCACCAGTTCCTCCGCATGGGAGGCGCCTTCGAGAAAGGAGAAGTTCGACAGGCAGAACAGCTCCGCATACGGAGGCAAGATCTGAGGCGGCGGAGAAAGCGGATCTGTCATCGGCAAGTAGAAGGCGAACGGGCTACAATGCTAGTCAAACCAGCAATACTGTATAAAAACACAGTATAACCGAGACATCCCGCTCAGCAAGGAAAACGCATGCAGATCCGTGCACTAAGCTGTTTTGGCGCCACGCCCGGCACCGGTAACCCTGCCCTCGTCATCGAAGGCGGCCACGCCGGCGAGGAAGCGCGCGCTGCACTCGCCAAAGCGCGCAACACGACCTGCGTCTTCCTCGACGGTGGCGTCGTCGATTTCTACTATCCGCACATGCGCAGCCCCTTGTGCCTGCATGCGACGCTGGCCGTGGCCCATGTGCTGTTCGCGCGCCATCCGGATGCGGATGCACTTGCGGTGACGACGGCGATGCGCGGCCAGCGGCTGGAACTGAGGCGCGACGGCGATGCCTTCTTCGTGCGCCTGCAGGCACAGGAAGTCGCGCAGCCGGCGCTGGCTCCCGACCTGCCCGCGCGCCTGCTTGCCGTGCCCGGCTTCGAAGCGGCGTCGCCACCGCGCGTCGCCTCGGTCGGCAGCCCGAAGCTGCTGGTCGAAGTGGCGGACGCCGCCACGCTGCATGGCCTGCGCCCCGACCTGGCGGCGATCGTCGCCTGGGGCAAGGAGGCCGGAGTGAACGGCATCTACGCCTGGTGCCGGCTGCAGGACGGACGCTTTGAAGGCCGCAATTTCAACCACCTCGACCCGGCGCTGGAAGACAGCGCCACCGGCGTGGCGGCGGGCGCCCTCACGGCGCTGCTGGGACAGGGCATCACCCTGCTGCAGGGCCAGGCCTGCCTGATCCGGACCCGCACGGAAGACGGCGCGATCCTGGTCGGCGGCCGCGCGGAACCGGCGGCCGTCGTCGCTTCCACCGGCCTGTAAGTACAGCATCCGGCGCTGTTCGGCCCCGGCAAGCTGGTATACACTTTCGCGCACAATAAAGAGCCCATCCCGGGCTCGTACCAGACCGCGGACATGAAACCTAATTTCCTTGCCTACGCCCTCCCCGTGATCCTGCTCGGCGCCAGCGCTACCGCGCGCGCCGACGTGGATTACCAGCTGCGCATTACCGATGCGGCCCAGCACCTGGCCGAAGTACGCGCCACCTTCCCGGCCACCACCGGCAGCACGCTCGACGTGCAGATGCCGAACTGGCGCACTGGCCGCTACAACATGCTCAACCTGGCCAACGGCGTGCGCCTGTTCAAGGCCTTCAACGCCAAGGGCGAGCCGCTGGCCGTCGCCAAGACCGACAAGGGTACCTGGCAGGTCGCTACGCGCCCGGGTGACGCGGTCACCGTGCAGTACGAGCTGTACGCCAACATGCTGGGCGAGCGCACCCGCCACATCGACGACACCCACGCCTACCTCGACGCCAGCGGCGTGTTCGTCTACGCCGCCCCGTTCCGCAAGGAGCCGGTGAAGGTCAAGCTGGACGTGCCGCAGGGCTGGCAGTCGCGCTCGGGCATGGACGCGGGCGACTGCGGCCACTGCTTCGTCGCGCCGAACTACGACGTGCTGATCGACGCGCCGATCGAGACCGGCATCCACGAGTTCTACACCGACAAGGTGGACGGCCGCACGATCGAGCTGGCGCTCTGGGGCCGCGGCAACCACGACGGCAAGCAGATGATGACCGACCTGAAGAAGATCGTGGCCGAGACCGCGAAACTCTACGGGAACAAGTATCCCTTCCAGCGCTACCTGTTCATCGTCCACGCCACCGACGGCGCCGGCGGCGCCACCGAGCACGCCAACTCCACCGTGATCCAGAAACCGCGCTGGACCTTCGCGCCGCGCAAGCCCTACCTGGACTTCCTGCGCGTCGCCGCCCACGAGTTCTATCACACCTGGAACGTCAAGGCCTACCGTCCGAAAGAGATGGTGCCCTACGACTACCAGAACGAGAACTACAACCGCCTGCTGTGGATCGCCGAAGGCCACACCTCCTACTACGACGAGCTGATCGTGCTGCGCGCCGGCCTGCAGAAGCGCGAGGAATTCCTGGAAGGCTACGCCAAGCTGATCGACGACTACCTGCACCAGCCGGGCCGCTTCCAGCAGAGCGCGGCCGACGCCAGCTTCGACGAATGGATCGCCGGCGGCGGCGAGCGCGCCCGCAACGCCTCGGTGAACATCTATTCGAAGGGCCAGGTACTGGCGCTGATGATCGACATCGAGCTGCGCCGCCAGACCGGCGGCAGGAAGGGCCTCGAAGACATGCACCGCATCCTGTTCGAGAAGCACCCGACCACCCAGGGCGGCTACGACGTGGCGGCGGTCCAGGCCGCGCTGCGCAGCGTCAGCGGCCAGGACTGGAGCGGCTGGTGGAGCCGGTACGTCGACGGCACCGCCGAGATCCCCTTCGACACCCTGCTGGCCCAGGTCGGCCTGCGCAAGCTGGTCGACGTGCCGAAGGACCAGGAACAGAAGACCGAATGGTGGGCCGGCTGGACCCTGCGCGAAGGCAGCGATCCGGCCGTGGTCACCGTCGTCGAGCGCGACAGCCCGGCCTGGAAGGCGGGCGTGGTCTCGGGCGATACGCTGGTGGCGGTGAACGGCCTGCGCGTGTCAGCCAAGGACATCGGCGACAAGATGGCGCTCGCCAAGGCCGCTCCCTTTAAGCTCCACCTGTTCCGTCGCGACGAGCTGGTGGAAAAGCAGCTCGCACCAACGCAGCAGCCGAAGGGCAAGGCCAAGCTGCAGGCCGTGGAAAAGCTGAGCGACACGCAGAAGGCGCTGAATGCATCCTGGCTGGGCGTCGCCTGGCCGAAAGAGGATGGCGCGAAGGCGGAAGCGGCAAAGAAACCTTGACCCGTTCCTGAGCAGATCCTAACGCGGCGCCGGTGCATTACCGGCGCCGCGTTTTTTCTTGAAAGTATTGCAATACGTTCACATATAATGCGAGCGAACGTCAATACGAAAGACAGAACATGGATCAGACCAGCCGGCTCCACGCATTCGACAACCTTCGCGCCGTGATGATGTGGCTCGGCATCCTGCTGCATGTCGCCATCAACCACACGACCGGTCCTTCGCCACTGCCCTGGCGCGATGCCCAGACCTCGCCGCTCGCCGACCTGGTCCTCATTTTCATCCACGCTTTCCGGATGCCGGTGTTCTTCATCCTGGCCGGCTATTTCGTCGCCCTGCTGGTCGCGCGGCGCGGGCCCAAGGGCATGCTGGCGCACCGGATGCGCAGGCTGCTCCTGCCCTTCGTCATCTTCTGGCCGGTGCTGATCGTGTGCACGACGGTCCTGATGCTGGTCTACGTGCACCTGATGGCGCGCGGCACCGTGGGCATCGACATCGGACTGCTCGCGAAGAAAGGCGCCGTCGCATCGCCGTTCAACACGATGCACATGTGGTTCCTGTATTACCTGATCTGGTTCTGCGCCCTGACTGCCGCGCTGGCGCCGGCATGGAAGGCCCTGCCCGCGCGCATCCACAGCGGCGTCGACGCGGCATTCCATGCGCTCACCAGCCGTTGGTGGGGTCCGCTCGTGCTCACCATTCCGCTCGCGCTCATCGGCTCCTTCTATCGCGCCGGCGTGCTCGCCGTGAGCGGTTCCTTCATCCCCAACCTGCCCGAGCTGGTGCACAACGGCCTGTTCTTCGTCGTCGGCCTGCTGGCCTGGCGCCACCAGGACGCGCTGCTCCCGCAGCTGACCAGGACTGGCTGGCGCAACCTGGCCCTCGGGGCGCTGGCATTCGGCGTTGCGCTCGTGTTCTTCAAGTCCTTTACCAGCCATTCCGGTGCCGTGCCCCACGTGGAAGCGTGGATCGCCTTCTTCTACAACCTGAGCAGCTGGCTGTGGAGCTTCGCCCTCATCGGCCTGTTCCTGCGCTACCTGCCGGACCAGAACCGCGTCCTGCGCTACGTCTCCGAGAGTTCGTACTGGGTCTTCCTGGTGCACATGCTGGGGACGATCGGTTTCGGCGCCATGCTGTACACGCTGCCGGCGGGGGTGGGTACCAAGATGCTGCTGAATGTCGTGGCGACGACGCTGGCCTGCCTGCTCAGCTACCAGCTGCTGGTGCGCCATACTCCGATCGGCACGCTGCTCAACGGGAAGCGGCAGGCGAAGTCTGCGCAGCCCGTGGGCCTTGCGCCCCTGGCTGACGGCGTCACCACTCGTCGATAAATTAGAGTTATATGTCGACAACGTTGTGTTAATGCTACAGCGTCTTGGTGCTCTGCCACCGGATTGTTTAGTATTCACTTTTCCCCCGGAGAAACCAGTGCTCACACTCAAACGCATTCCCCAGTCGGTCCTGCTCGCCCTGTACGGCGGCGCCGCATTCGCATCCCTGATTCCCGCCGCCTTCGCCCAGAGCACTGCGCAAGCGCCGGCGACCACTCCGGTCGCCGCCGGCACGCCGGCCGCCGCCGCAGTCCAGGACAGCATCCAGAGCGTCAATGTAGTCGGCTCGCGCCGCGTCGGCAGCTCGTCCTCGACCGACACCCCGGTGCCGATCGATTTCATCCCGATGACCAAGGCCTCCGAACAGGGCGGCCAGTTCGACCTGGCCCAGGTGCTGAACAACGTGTCGCCCTCGTTCAACTCGACGCGCCAGACCGGCGCCGACGGCGCCGACCTGGTCGACTCCGCCGCCCTGCGCGGCCTGGGCTCGGACCAGACCCTGGTGCTGGTCAACGGCAAGCGCCGCCACACCACGGCCCTGGTGAACCTGTTCGGCGCGCGCAACCGCGGCAATACCGGCACCGACATGAATGCGATTCCCGTCATGGCCATCCGTAACGTACAGGTGCTGCGCGACGGCGCCGCCGCGCAGTACGGCTCGGACGCGATCGCCGGCGTGCTGAATATCGAACTGAAGAAGAACCTGGGCTGCGAGATGGCCCTGGGCTTCGGCCAGTACACCGAAGGCGACGGCGACAACTACCTGGCCTCGGCCTACTGCGGCGTGGCCGTGGGCGGCGGCGTGCTGGGCATCACCGGCGAATACTACGATCGCGGCCGCTCCAACCGCGCCGAAGAAGGCAACCCGCGCATCATCGGCGACACCAAGTCGCAGAACAGCACCGTTTACCTGAACGGCGAGTTCCCGACCGGACCGGGCAAGCTGTACGTCACCGCCGGCGCGCAGAACCGCGACGCCTCCTCGGCCGCCTGGGCGCGCGAAGGCGTCGGCTCCGAAGACATCCCGTCGCGCAACTCGGCCGCGATGTACCCGAACGGCTTCGTCCCCTTCATCAACGGCGACATCAACGACCACTACGGCACCCTCGGCTACCGCTTCCGCCTGGGCGAGTGGAACACCGACGTCTCGCAGACCTTCGGCCAGAACCGCATGCGCTACACGATCGCGAACACGCTCAATGCGTCGATCGCCAACCTCGACCGGCAGCGCGGCGGGCGCGGCGTCAGCGCCAGCATGTTCGGCGCCGGCGGCTTCTCGTTCCGCCAGGCGACCACCAACCTGGACTTCTCGCGCTTCTATGAGGGCATCGGCAACGGCATGAACGTGGCCTTCGGTTTCGAACACCGCCGCGAGAACTACCAGATCAATGCGGGCGAACCGGGCTCCTGGATCGACGCCGACGGCGTGGGCGTGGGCGGCAATGCCGGCAGCCAGGGCTTCCCGGGCTTCCAGCCTGGCGACGAAACCGACAGCGACCGCCATTCGAATGCGGCCTACCTCGACATCGAGACCGACCTCAGCGAACGCCTCAAGCTGCAGGCCGCGCTGCGCCATGAGCGCTATTCGGACTTCGGCGCCACCACCACCGGCAAACTGGCCGCCTCCTACCGGATCAACCCGGCAGTGCTGCTGCGCGGCTCGGCCAGCACCGGCTTCCGCGCCCCTTCGCTGCAGCAGGTCTACTTCTCGTCGACCTTCACCGACTTCGTCAGCGGCCAGCCGCTCGACGTGGTCCTGGCGCCGAACGGCGGCCGCGTGGCGAATGCCGCCGGCATCCCCCAGCTCAAGGAAGAGGAATCGAAAAGCTATACCCTCGGCCTGACCTGGTCGCCGGGCGCCGCCACCTCGCTGACGGCCGACCTGTACCGCATCAACATCGATGACCGCATCGTGCTGTCGGGCCGTTTCGACGCCGACAACTACCCTGCCCTGGGCGCCACCCTGCAGCAGCTGGGCGTGGGCCAGGCGCAGTTCTTCGTCAACTCGGTGGACACCAAGACCCAGGGCCTGGACGTGACGCTGTCGCACCGCATGGACCTGGGCGCCGGCAAGCTGAATGCCTTCCTGGCCCTGAACTTCAGCAAGACCGAAGTGACCGGCGTGCACGCGCCGAGCGCACTGGTGGGCTTCGAGGACGTGCTGCTGTCCGAGCGCGAGCGCCTGTTCATCGAGGAAGGCGCGCCGCGCCGCAAGGCCACCCTGGGCTTCGACCACACGGTGGGCAAGCTGGAAACCGCGCTGCGCATCGTGCACTTCGGCCCGCAGACCCTGGGCACCTTCTCGGGTCCGCCGGTGCCGAACCAGTACTACAAGCCGAAGACCTCGGCCGACCTGTCCTTCACCTGGGCCTTCACCGACAAGACCAAGTTCACCGTCGGCGGCACCAACATCTTCGACGTGAAGCCGAGCGAGCAGGATCCGAACGAGACCGACAACGGCTTCAAGTACGAGAGCGTGCAGTTCGGCCTGAACGGCGCGGCCTGGTTCGCGCGCCTGTCGCACAAGTTCTGACGGCGACGGTTTTGCCAGCAAAAAGGGTTCCTTCTAGGAACCCTTTTTGCATGGATGAGCAGCGTTCGCGAGCACACGGACATTGCCCGCCGACTGCGTATAATGCTTTCCATTATTCCAGCCCGCGCCGGCGCGGCACAGAAGGCCGTCCTATGAATACCGCTGTACAAAACCGCATTTCCACCGGCATCGCCGGCCTCGACGACATCCTCGGCGGCGGCCTCACGCCGCAGCGCGTCTACCTGGTAGAGGGATCGCCGGGCGCCGGCAAGACCACCCTCGGGCTCCAGTTCCTCCTCGACGGCGCGGCGAAGGGCGAAAATGGGCTGTATATCACCCTGTCCGAAACGACCGACGAGCTCAAGGCGGTGGCGCACAGCCATGGCTGGAACATCGACGCGCTGTCGATCTTCGAGCTGGCCGGCGACATCGAACTCGATCTCGATGCCCAGCAGTCGGTCTTCCACCCCTCCGAGGTCGAACTGGCCGAGACCACGCGCAATGTCATGACGCGGGTCGACGAGGTCAGGCCGGCGCGGGTGGTGTTCGACAGCCTGTCCGAAATGCGTCTGCTGGCGCAGAATCCGCTGCGCTACCGCCGCCAGATTCTCGCCCTGAAGCAGTTCTTCTCCGCCCGCGCCTGCACCGTGCTGCTGCTCGACGATAAGAGCAGCGCGTCCGACCAGCACCTGCACAGCATTGCGCATGGCGTCATCAGCCTCGAGCAGATCGCCAAGGATTTCGGTACCGAGCGGCGGCGCGTCAACATCATCAAGATGCGCGGCCTGCGCTTCCGCGGCGGCTTCCACGACTACACGCTCGACACGGGCGGCATCACCATGTACCCGCGCCTGGTCGCGGCCGAGCACAACCGCGAGTTCACGCCCCAGGTCAGTTCCACCGGGTCCGAGGGCATCGACATGCTGCTCGGCGGCGGCCTGGTGCGCGGCACCAATACCCTGGTGGTCGGCCCCTCCGGGATCGGCAAGACCACCCTGTCGACGCGCTGCCTGCTGTCGGCCCTGGAGCGCGGCGAGAAAGCCGCCCTGTACCTGTTCGACGAAGGACTCGCCACCTTCTTCGCGCGCAGCGCGGCGCTCGGCATGGAGCTGCGGCCCTACGCCGACAACGGCCGGCTGCACATCCACCATATCGATCCGGCCGAATTGTCGCCCGGCCAGTTCGCCCAGATGCTGCGCGACGCGGTCGAGCACGAGAGCGTGCGCTGCATCGTCATCGACAGCCTGAACGCCTACCTGCAGGCGATGCCGGGCGAGCAGTTCCTGATCCTGCAGATGCACGAACTGCTCTCCTACCTGAACCAGCAGGGCGTCACCACGGTGATGGTGCTGGGACAGCACGGCATGATCGGCGAAGTGCGCAGCGACGTCGACCTGAGCTACCTGAGCGACAGCACCATGCTGCTGCGCTTCTTCGAGTCGAATGGACGCCTGCGCCGCGCCATCACGGTGCTCAAGAGCCGCACCACCGAGCACGCGCAGACCATCCACGAACTGCAGCTGGGTCCCGACGGCATCCGCGTCGGCGCGCCGCTCGAAGGTTTCGAAGGCGTCCTCACCGGCCTGCCCAGCTACCGCGGCACGACGCCAATGATGCCCAACGTCCCGCATGCCGACAGCTAGCACGCTCGACGCACGCATCCTGATCTTCGCGCCGCGCGGGCGCGACGCCGAAGTCATGTGCTCCGTCCTGGCACGCGACAATGCTTCCTGCAGCGTCGTGCACGGCTTCGCCGACCTGACCGAAGGCATTTCCCAGGGCGCGGGGACGGCGATCATCGCCGAGGAGGCGCTGCACGGCGTCGACATGCGTCCCCTGCACGCCTGGCTGGCGCGCCAGGAACCCTGGTCGGACTTCCCGCTCGTGATCCTGCTGGCCAAGGTCATCGGCCCCCAGCCCGACGGCGCGCGGGCGCGGCTCGAAGAGCTGGGCAACATCATCCTGCTGGAACGGCCGCTGAATGCGCAGACGCTGCGCAGCGCCGCCAGCTCCGCGCTGCGCGCGCGCCGCCGCCAGTACCAGGCGCGCGACATCCTGGCCGACCGCGAACGCACGGCGGCGCGCCTGCAGCAGAGCCAGCAGGCCCTGCTCTCGCTCAACGAGACCCTCGAGTCGCGCATCGAAGAACGCACCCGCGCCCTGGCCCAGGCCAACGACCGCCTGATGAACGAGGTGATCGAGCGCGAACGGGTGCAGCAGGCGATGGTGCAGTTCCAGAAGATGGAAGCGGTGGGGCGCCTGACCGGCGGCATCGCCCACGACTTCAACAACCTGCTCAACGTGGTCCAGGGGAGCATGGACCTGATCCTGCTGCTGTCGAAGGACGAGGTGGCGAAGCAGCGCGCCGAGATCGCGCGCCGCGCCTGCCAGCGCGGCGGCAAGCTGACCAGCCAGCTGCTGGCCTTCGCCCGCAACCAGAACCTCGACTTGCGCCCGGCCGAGGTGGGCGCCCTGTTCGAGGGCGTGCGCGAACTGGTCGCGACCTCGGTCGGGTCGCGCATCGCCCTGCGCTTCGAGGTCGAGGACGGCTGCGCACGCGTGTTCGCGGATGCAAACCAGATGGAGATGGCGCTGCTGAACCTCGCCATCAATGCACGCGACGCCATGGACGGCGGCGGCGAGCTGGCCTTCCATGCCGGGAACGCGCAGCCGCCTGCGGGGCTGCTGCCGGCCGGCGACTACGTCCGCATCGCAGTCGCCGACAAGGGCCCGGGCATGGCGCCGGAACTGGTCGCCAAGGTGTTCGAACCCTTCTTCACCACCAAGGCCGTCGGCAAGGGCACCGGCCTGGGCCTGAGCCAGGTGTACGGCATGGCCCAGCAGTCGGGCGGCGCGGCGCGCATCCTGAGCCAGCCGGGCGCCGGCACCACGGTCGAGATCTGGCTGCGCGCCTGGGACGGCGGCGTCGCCGCCGAAGCCGCGCCCCTGCCGGCCGCGGTCCCGGACGCGCGGCCGGGCTCCCACATCCTGGTGGTCGAGGACGACAATTTCGTGCGCGAGTCGATGGTGCTCTCGCTCGAGGCCTTCGGACACGCGGTGACCCAGGCCGCCGATGGCGAAGCGGCCCTGCGCGAACTGCGGCGCCGGCGCCCGGACCTGATCATCACGGATTACCTGATGCCGGGGATCACCGGCGCCGAACTCATGCTGCGGGCACGCGAGGTATTCCCGGGAATACCGATGATCATCGCCACCGGCTATGCCGACATGCATGCGATCGACCAGGTGCTGGGCGACGACATCCTGCTGCGCAAGCCCTTCCAGCTGGCCGAACTGGCGCTCAGCGTCGAGCGCGCGCTCGGCCGCGGCGACGCGGTGCTGCCGCGGCAATGAGCTGGACGCCGCCGAAAACGACTCTGTGCCACACTTTGTTCATCACCTCTTGAACCATCCAGGGAGCACATCATGAACAACGAACAGAAGTCGCAGGAACAGGAGCAGGATCGGCAGCAGGCTGGCCAGGCGGCGCCGCAGAACCAGCAGCAGGCCGGACCCGAGGTGGACGGCCTCGCGGACAAGAAGCCGGAAGAACTCACGCCGGAAGAGCTCAGGTTGATGGCCGACACGATGCCGGGCGAAGGACCGGGCGACTGAGATGTTCCTGTTCTTCTCGAACAAACTCGGCTGCCTCGGATCGATCGCGGTCTCGATCGTGCTGACGCTGATCGTGCTGCTGCTCTTCGGCGTTTTCTAGGAAGGTCTACTTCTTCAGCGAGTGGACGTGGGCGAGGACCTCGTCTTCGCGTCCCTCGCCCACCGCTTCGGCTGCGCTCTTGCCGCCGAATGCCTGCTGCGCTTCGTTCATCCACGCGCTGGCCGCATCGTCGCTGCCCAGGATGGCACGCACCTCATGCATGACCGTGTAGTAGGCCTGCGCCTTGCGTGACTGCTGCTTGACGCGCGCCTGCAGCGCCGCAAAGGCGTCGGGATCGAGTTGGCCGGCCATGATGGACTCTCCTTACTTGGTGACGGTCAGCAGCGAACGCTTGCCGCCCTTGAACGAATACAGCGTGATGGTGCCGTCGCGGATGTCGCCGCGGGCGTCGAAGGCGATCGGACCGGTCACGCCCTTGTACTGGATCCTGGCCAGCACCGGCAGGTATGTTGCAGGCTGCGCGGAACCGGCCTTCACCATCGCCTCGGCCATGGTCATCACGGCGTCGTAGGCATAGGGCGCATTGATCTGGACGTCGATGCCGAAGCGCTTCCTGTAGTCGGCGCGGAACTTGTCCATCGCGGCCCTGGCTTCGCCCTGCACGCCGCCCGCTTCCGCGCACACCACCTGGCCGTCCGCCATGATGCCGCCCGAGAGCTTGTGGATCTCGTCCGAGCAGATGCCGTCGCCGCCCATCATGCGCACGTTCATGCCCAGCTGTTTCATCTGGCGCAGCATCGGGCCGGCGGTCGCGCTCATGCCGCCGAAGAAGACCAGATCGGGTTTGCTTGCGCGGATGCGCGTGATGATGGCGGAAAAATCGGTCGCCTTGTCGTTGGTGAATTCGCGCGCCACCACGCTGCCGCCCTGCTTCTGCAGGCTGCGCGAGAACTCGGTGACCAGGCCCTGGCCATAGGCGGTGCGGTCGTCGACCACGGCGACGCGCTTCGCGCCCATGCTCTTGACGGCGTAGCGGCCCAGCGCCTGGCCCAGCTGCACGTCGTTGGCGACCACGCGGAAGGCCGTGTTGAAGCCCTGCTGGGTGTACTTCGGCGAGGTGGACGAGGGCGAAATCTGCGGGATGCCGGCCGCATGATAGATCTTCGACGCCGGAATCGTGGTGCCCGAGGTCTCGTGGCCGACCATGCCGTGGATCTTCGCGTCCACCAGCTTCTGCGCCACGGCCGTGGCCTGTTTCGGGTCGCCGCCGTCGTCCTCGGCCGCCAGCGCGAAGCGGACCTTCTTGCCGCCGATGCTCACGCCCCTGGCGTTCAGCGCCTCGATCGCCATGCGCGCACCGTTCTCGGTATCCTTGCCGAAGTAGGCCACCGGGCCGGTTACGGCGGCCGCATGGCCGATCTTTACCACTTCCTGCGCCGACGCCATACCCGCCAGCGCCAGGCCAGCCAACAGGACTGCTTGCTTCTTCATCGATTCCTCTAGTATCCGGTCAAGGCTGACTCAGCCTCGTATTCAGCAAAACGGCCATTCTACCGCCGGTGCGCCGGGCCTGCCGGGCGCCAGGCGAAACGACTGTGACAATTGGGGAGAATTCGACGAGTCAAACGCATGTATCCTGCCCGCCTTGCATACCTTGCACAAGAAAGAGAGGAGCCGGCTGCGCCGAGCATTCCTCCATCTCACGGAGGCCACCATTCCTACCCTCGCCATGCGACCCGCTGCCCGCCTTGCGGCAGGCGTCCTCTTGTCCTGCATGCTGGCGCCCGCGCACGCCGGGCCGCCGCCATCTCCACGTCCTTCCGCCGACGCCGCCCGCGGCACTGCGCGCGCCAACAAGCTGCACGAATGTGGCCGCCTGCGCGCCGCCATCGTGGAAGCGGAACGTGCCGAACGCCGCCCACGGTCCGCGATGATGGAAGGCATCCAGCAGGATCTGTTCAGCCTGCGCCAGCGCTTCCGCAAGCTGGGCTGCCAGGTACCGGCACCCAAGTAGGCGCCGTCACAGGGATTGTTCCCACACCAGGCGCCAGGTCGGACGCATCCGGAACACGGTCGCGCGTCCGAGCCGGTTCGTCCCTTCGTAGAGCAGGCTTTCCCGGTAGTCCCCTTGCGCCAGGCCGGCGACGGACAGGCGCAGCCGCGCGCGGGCATCAATCTTCCATACCGCATACAGGTCGAGCTGGCGCCGGCTGCCGTCGTCGCTGAACATCACTGCGCTCACGCGCCTGGCCAGCGCGCCGCGGTGGCTGTAGCTGCCGCCCAGGTCGAGCCGGCCGGCCGCGGCATAGTCCAGTCCGAGATTGCCGCTGTAGGCCGGCTGTCCCTCGATGCGGTTGTCCGGGCCCGGCACGCTGTCGAGGCGCGACCAGTTGCGCGCCAGGTTGATCCGCGCCGCCAGCGGCCCGCGCGTGAGCTTTCCTTCGAATTCGATGCCGCGCACGGTCGCGCCGCCGCCATTCTCCGGCATCGCGGTCCACACGCCCCGGCTCTCGCTGAACCGCAGCAGGGTGATGTCGCGGATGCGCTTGTGGAAGACGCTGATGCCGAGCATGTCGCCCTTGCCCATGCTGCGTTCCCAGGCGAGGTCGATGCCGAGGGCGAGTTCGGGCCGCAGGGCGGGATTGCCCTGCTGGTCGGGGTTGGTGGCGCTGTTGTTGTTGTCGACCGTATAGCGGCGCGGCATGAGCTGGACGATGTTCGGCGCCTTGTAGCTGCGGCCGAGGGCAAAGCGGAAGCCGTCGCGCGGCCCCGTGTCGCCATCCTCCCGGCGCGGCTTGTAGAGCGCCTGGAATACCGGGCTCCAGGCGCCGGCGTCGACGTCGACCGCCGCGGCGGCGTTCCCTGCCCCGGTGGTGCGCAGGTCTTCGCGGCGCAGGCCGGCGTAGGCGGACCATGCCTCATCGATGTCCCATTCGTCCTGGATGAAGAAGGCGCTGCGTGCCACGGCGGCGCGGTAGTCCTCGTCGCTGGTGAACAGCAGGCTGCCGCCGGGGTCGGTATGCCGTTCGCGCCGGTACTCGCTGCGCCGCTTGCGCCCGACTTCCCAGCCGGCGGCCAGCGCGTGGCTGCCCCGCAGCGGGCGGCGCCAGCTGCCGTTGAAGGTCCACTCGCGCTCGACCGGGCCGGAATCGACGAAGTGCGATTCGAGCAGGCGGTCGCGCAGGTCCATGCCGTGGTAGCTGAAGTCGGCCTCGCGCCGCATGGAGAAGCCGGACAGCTTGGCGCTCAGGCGCGCCCCGGCCTCGAGCTTGCGGGTCCAGGACAGGTCGGCGTAGGCGTGCAGCGGGCGCGTCTCGAAGCGCTGCTGCGCGTGCGGGAATGCCGTCGGCCGGCCGAGCTCCGTGGTTTCGGTTTCGCGCTTGAGGTTGTCGATGTGGCGCCTGCGCACATAGCTTTGCGAGCTGAGGCTGTCGACGGCGGTCGGCTGCCACGACAGGCGCGGCGCCAGTTCCAGGACGTCCTCCACCTGGTGGTCGGTCCACAGCGTGCGGCGCAGGAGCCGGGGATCCGATCCCTGTTCGGTGGTAAGTGCCGCGATCGGATTCACGGTGCGCTTGAGCGTCGCCGCGAAGGTATAGGCAAGTGCCCCGCTACGGCCGCTGTGCTGGGCGAGCAGCTGCGGCGCCGCATGGCCGTGGGTCCAGGCGCTGCCCGCCTTGATCTCGTGCGCACCGCCGCCTTTCACGGGGCCGGCGCGCCGCATGATCACGTTGATCGTGCCGGCCATGGCCTGGCTGCTGGTCTCGGCGGTGGCGGCGCGCCGGATCTCGATGCGTTCGACCAGTTCTGGACTGAGCGATTCGAGCGAAAAACCGCCGGGCGCAGGCAGGCCGTCGAGCAGGATCGCCACATGGCCGCTGCCCATGCCGCGCATGCGGACCGCGGCTTCCTTGCCGGGGCCGGCATCCAGCGTGATGCCGGGCTGGCGCTTCAGCACCTCGATCAGGCTGGCGTCGCCCTGGCGCAGGAGCTCGTCGCGTCCGATGACGATGGCGGTGGTGGTCGACTGGGTGCGCGCATCCACGGCGGCGGCGCTGACGACGACCTGCTGGATGGCGGGTGGCGTGGTGGGGGGCAGGAAAATGGGCATGCTCGCTTTTCGGGATGGGCAAGGCGACCATCGTGCGCACCGTCCGGTCACCCGTCACGGACAATGTGACGAACAGCCGCTTCCATGTGATGAGGTCAGCCGCCGGGGTGCCGGCGGGCTGTTGCGCGCTGCTATACTTTTCCCGATGACTTCTCCCCTCTCCCGTATCCCGCCCTTCGCCAGGATCCTCGCCGTCACGCTGTGCCTGTGGACGGCCATCAGCGTGCTCGGGGCCTTGCAAACCTACAGCGACAACCTGCGCGCCGGGATCGACAGCCACTATCCGGCGCTGCTGGGGACCTGGTTCGTCGAGTATGCCCTGCCGCTGATCGTCCTGAGCTGGGGCTTGAGCATGGCGCTGGCGCGCTGGCCGGCGCTGATCGCGCGGCCGCGCAAGGTGCTGCTGCTGTTCGCCGGCCTGGTCCTGCTGTTCCAGCCCGCCCAGTGGACCTGGATGGCCTGGCAACGCGGCATGCTGGACATCGCCGGCATCGAGGACGCCCGGCAGCTGCTGCTGAAGATGCTGCTGGTCGGCTGGTTCTCGACCACCGGCACCTTCGCCGCCATCCTGGCCTTCTTCTATTCGCGCCAGGCCAGGGAGCGCGAGACCGACATGCTCAACCTGCGCCTGGCGCTCGAGGAACAGCGCATGCTGGCCCTGCGCGCCCAGCTCGAACCGCATTTCCTCTTCAATGCCCTGAACGCGATCAGCGCCCTGGTGCGCGGCGGCGACAAGCCGCTGGCCCTGCACGGCATCGGCCTGCTGAGCGAGTTGTTGCGCTATGTGCTGTCCGCCAGCGCCGGCAACACGACCACCGTCGCCGCCGAGCTGCGCTTCGTGCAGGACTACCTGGACCTGCAGCGCCTGCGCTACGGCGAGCGGCTGCAGATGCACGTCGACGGCGCCGGCGCGTTCCTGCACGAGGTGGAATGTACGCCGCTGCTGCTGCAGCCGCTGGTCGAGAACGCGCTGCGCCACCAGCTCGATTGCTGCGAAGGGCCGAGCGACATCCACCTGTCCTTCATCCGCGAGACCGACGCGCTGCTGGTGCGCGTCACCAACCCGGCCGGCGGTGGGACGCCGGCCAATCCGGGCGCCGGTCTCGGGCTGGCCAACACCCAGGACCGCCTGCGCGTGATGCAGCCCGAGGCATCGCTGCGCGCCGGACGGCAGGGAGAGCGCTTCGTGGCCGAAGTCCGCCTGCCGCTGGCGGGAGCGGATGGCGCATGACGATCCGCTACCTCATCGTCGACGACGAAATGCCGGGCCGGATGAACCTGCGCCTGGCCATGGCCGCCCATCCCGGGTGGGAGCTGCTGGCGGAGTGCGGCGGCGCGGCGGCGGCGCGCGAGGCGCTGGCGCAGCATGAGGTCGACCTGGTGTTCCTCGACATCCAGATGCCGGGGCAATCCGGACTGGCGCTGGCACGCGAGATCAGCCTCCTGCGCGAGCCGCCCCTGGTCGTCTTCGTGACCGCCTACAGCGAGCATGCGGTCGAGGCCTTCGACGTGCATGCCCTCGACTACCTCCTCAAGCCGCTCGACGATGCCCGGCTGGCCCAGGCCGTCGAGCGCGCCGAGGCGATGCTGGGCCGGCGCCAGCGCGAGGCCTACGGCGACGCCCTGCGCCGTTATGTGGACGAGGACCAGGCGCCCTACCCCGACACCATCAGCGTGCGTTCGGTCGGCCGCATCGAGCGGGTCAGCGTGGACGAGATCCTGCGAATCGAATCGGCGGGCAATTATGTCGAGCTGCACCTGGCCGGGCGCACCGTCCTGCACCGGATGACGCTGGGACGGCTCGAAGGCTTGCTGGCGCCGGAAGAATTCGTACGCGTCCACCGCGGCACGATCGTGCGGCGCAGGCAGATCGCCAGCCTGGAGACCCGCGGCGACGGCAGCTACTGGCTGAGCATGCGCAGCGGCGGGCAGGTGGCGGTCAGCGAGCGCTATGCGGCTGCGCTGAAAACCATCCTGCTCAACCGGGATACCTGATCAGGATTCCTGCAGCTTGAAGCTGACCGTGGCCGACAGGCCGCCCAGGCGCGCGGACTGGCCGAGGCTCAGCTGGGCGCCGTGGCGCTCCGCGATCGCCTTGATGATCGCCAGTCCCAGCCCGCTGCCGGCGGCCTCGCTGCCGGCGACGCGGTAGAAACGGTCGAACACGCGCTCGCGTTCTTCCGCCGGGATGCCCGGGCCGCTGTCCTCGACGGTCACAAGAGCGCGTCCGGCTTCGCTGCGCACCGAGATGTCGGCCGTGCCCCCTGGCGGGGTGTACTTGACGGCGTTGTCGACCAGGTTGCGCAGCAGGATGTGCAGCGCATCCGGCTGCCCTTCCACCACGGCCGGGTCGGCGTGCTGGATGCCGACGTCGACGCCCTTGGCCGCGGCCACGCCGGCCAGGTCGGCGACGGTGCGCCGCGCCAGCTCGGCCAGGTCGACCGGCCGCGCGGCGGCGCCGGTGGCGGCGGCTTCCTGGCGCGCCAGCACCAGCAGCTGCTCGACCAGGCGGGTGGCGCGGTCGATGCCGGCGGTCAGGCGCGACACGGCCAGCTTGCGCGCTTCCAGCGAATCGGCGCGGTCCAGGCTTTGCGCCTGCAGCCGCAGCGCCGCCAGCGGCGTACGCAGCTCGTGCGCGGCGTCGGCGACAAAGGTCTGCTGGGCCTCGAAGGCGGTCTTCACGCGCCCGAACAGCAGATTCAGTTCCTGCACCAGCGGGCGTACCTCGTCCGGCAGGCCGGCTTCCGACACCGGCGACAGGTCGTCGGCCTGGCGCGAGGCCACCTGCGAGCGCACCCGTGCGACCGGGTCGAGCGAGCCGCTCACCACCCACCACACGACCAGCATCAGGATCGGCATCATGACGGCAATCGGGCCGAGGGTGCGCAGCGCCAGGTTGCCGGCCATGTTGCGGCGCACGGCCAGGTCTTGCGCCACCTGCACGGTCTGGTTCTCGGACTGGATCGAGAACACGCGGTACACGGTGCCGTTGGCCTTCACGTTGGAGAAGCCCAGCACCGCGCGCTGCGGCAGCTTGGCGCGCGAGACGCTGTGGAAGACCTGCACGCCGTCGGGGGACCACATCTGCACCACCATGTCGTCGTTGCCGGCGCCGCTCTTGCCGACCCCGTCGTTCTGGGCCTCCAGGCGCTGCTGCGCCTGGCTGTTCGACAGCGGAGTGCTCGAGCGCAGCGACAGCGCCATCTGCTGCATGTGGTAGTCGAAGATCTGGTCGGCGTCGTGCAGCGAAGTACGGTAGGCGATCGAGGCTTGCGCCAGCGCGGCGATGGTGATCGCCGCCAGCAGGTACCACAGCAGGCGCCCACGCAGCGAGTGCGTGACTTTGGGCCTGAATTTGGACCGCAAACTCATGCCTTCGGTACCATGTAGCCGACGCCGCGCACGTTCTGGATCACGTCGGAGCCGAGCTTCTTGCGCAGGCCGTGGATGTAGACTTCGACCGCGTTGCTGGAAACTTCGTCACGCCAGCTGTACAGCTTTTCTTCGAGCTGGGCGCGCGACAGCACGGCGCCCGGCCGCGCCACCAGCGCTTCCAGTACGGCCCATTCGCGCGCCGACAGCGCGACCTGGGTGCCGTCGACCAGCACTTCGCGGGTGGCCGGGTTGACTGTGATGTTCTTGTACTCGAAGATCGGTTCGGCGCGACCGGCGGCGCGGCGCAGCAGCGCGCGGATGCGCGCCAGCAGTTCGTCGAGGTCGTAGGGCTTGAGGACGTAGTCGTCGGCGCCGGCGTCCAGCCCGGCGATGCGCTGGGCCACCGAGTCGCGCGCGGTAGCCACCAGCACCGGCGTGCGGTCCTTGCGCGTGCGCATCGAGCGCAGCACCTCGAGCCCGTCCTTGCGCGGCAGGCCAAGGTCGAGCAGGACCAGGTCATAGTTCTGGTTCTGCAGCAGGGCCGTGTCGGCCATCTCGCCGTCCTTGACCCAGTCGACGGCGTAGTGCTCGGCCCGTAACAGGTCGAGCACTACTTCGCCGATCATCGTATCGTCTTCCACCAGCAATAGCCGCATGAATTTTCCGTTCTTGAAACCGTGCGGGTCGAGGACGCTACGCCTCCTTAACCAATCCGCACGGGGATAAAGATTCTGTCATTCCCCCGCTGGATCAGCAAGGCCACCGACTTGTTGGCTTTCGCCACCAGGTTGCGGACCTGGTCGAGCGAGTTGACCGCCCGGCCGTTGACCGACACCAGCACATCGCCCGGTTCGACGCCGGCCATCGCGGCCGCGCCCTGCGCATCTTCGATGACCAGGCCCGATGCGATGCCGCTCTGGCGGCGCTCGATCGGCTCCAGCGGGCGCAGGACCAGGCCCAGCTTGGCGCTGTTTTCGCCGCCGCCAGTCGCCGCCAGTTCTTCCGCCACGCCGCGCTTGGCCTTCTCGCTGGCGTCGCCGAGGACGGCGTCGATGCGCACCAGCTTACCATCACGCCAGACGTCGAGCGCCACCCGCTCGCCCGGCTTGGACAGCGAGACGTTACTGGACAGGTCGCCCGGCGACACGATCGGCTGCCCGTTCAGGCGGCGGATGATGTCGCCCGAGCGCAGGCCGGCGCGCTCGGCCGGGCCGCCGCGCTCGACGTTTGCGATCAGGACGCCTTCCGGCGACTCGAGACCGAAGGAGTCGGCGAACACCTGGTCGATCGGCTGCACATTCACGCCCAGTTTGGCATGCTGCACCTTACCGGTGCTCATGATCTGGTCCTTGATCTTGACCGCGACGTCGATCGGGATCGAGAAGGCCAGGCCCTGGTAGCCGCCGGTCTGGCTGTAGATCTGCGAGTTGATGCCCACCACTTCGCCGCGGGTATTGAACAGCGGGCCGCCCGAGTTGCCGGGATTGATCGCGACGTCGGTCTGGATGAAGGGCACCTGGCCGTCCGGCAGGTTGCGGCCGGTGGCGCTGACCACGCCGGCGGTGACGGTGCTCTCGAGGCCATACGGCGAGCCGATGGCCAGCACCCACTCGCCCGGCGCCAGCAAACGCGATTTGCCGAGCGGCGCCACCGGCAGGTTCCTGGCGTCGATCTTCAGCACGGCCACGTCGGTGCGCGCGTCGGAGCCGACGACCTTGGCGCGGAATTCGCGGCGGTCCTGCAGCTTGACGGTGACTTCGTCGGCGCCTTGCACGACGTGGGCGTTGGTCAGGATGACGCCGTCCGGGCTTACGATGAAGCCCGATCCGGCGCCGAAAACGGGCGCTCCACGGCCGCCGTCGCCACCGTAGCGCGGGTCCTGGAACTGACGGAAGAATTCATAGAACGGGTGGCGCGGGTCGAGCTGCGGCACGTTGCCGCGGTTCGCGGTCTTGGTGCTGCCGACCACGCGGATGTTCACCACCGCCTTGCCGTTGGTGGCGGCGATGCGGGTGAAATCGGGAAGCGTGACGGTGGCCGCCGGAGCCGGGGCTGCGACGGCGGGAGCCGGCGCAGCGACAGGCGCCGGTGCCGGAACTGCAGCCGCGGTTTCGGCTGCGACGTTGTTATGGTTGACGGCAAGCGCACCGACCGCTCCGCCGATGACGCCCGCGGCACACAGGGCCAGCGTGAGGCGTTTGGCAGTGATGGCAGTGACGGCACCTTCGTTACGCATGTATGTGCTCCTGATGAAAATGGTTGACCGATGATGTTGTCTTATCGATGGGCATAGTTTCCCAAAGCTGGCTTAGACCATGCTTAAGCAGGCAACTTTCAGCGTCCCATCGTCAAAAAGGGCGCCCCGCGGGACGCCCTTCTTTCACACTACTACCTTGTACTCAGGCGTCCGGCACCTCAGGCGGCTTCGCGCTGTTCCAGCGCCTGCACGTTATGGGTGTTGCCGTTGCCGTCGCCGATCGCGATCTTGCGCGGCTTGAACGCTTCCGGCACTTCGCGCACCAGTTCGATGGTGAGCATGCCGTTGTCGAAGGAGGCCGCGGTGACCTTCACGTGGTTCGCCAGCTGGAAGCGCTGTTCGAAATCGCGGGCGGCGATGCCACGGTGCAGGAAGGTGCGCTGGGTCTCGTCCTTCTGCTTGCGGCCGGTGACGTGCAGGGTGTCACGCTCGGTCACGATTTCCACTTCGTCGCGGGTGAAGCCGGCCAGGGCCATCACGATGCGGTAATTGTCTTCGCTTACCAGTTCGATGTTGTACGGCGGGTAGCTCGGCTCGCCGCGCTGCTCGAGCAGGCTGGCCAGGCGATCGAAACCGATGGCGGAACGGTACAGGGGAGTCAGGTCGAAAGTACGCATGGTGTATATCCTTTTTAGGTTAAGCGATATGTTGCCGGACCTCATCGTGAGCATCCGGTGAGTCCAATCTAGTGCCATGCGAAGCGACTTTCAAGACATACGAAATATGGATTTTTATATCATTCTGCAAATTTTATTTGCATCAGCAATTTTGCGTTATGGTGAGGCCCCTCAGCCACCAGCCTCCTGCGTTCATGTTTTCGATCGTCCTGAATATCGTCGGTACCCTGTTCCACCTGTATGTCGCCGCACGCCTGTATTCGCTCGATGCGGTACGCAGCCGCATTCCGCGGCGCGTGTGGTGGGTCGGCGCCCTGCTCGTCTGGCTGGTCTATTTTGCCGGTGTGCGCATCGGAGACGAGGCCCTCGACTGGCGCTGGTGGCCGGGGCAGTTCGCGCTGACCTGGCTCGGCATCACGTTCGTGATGTCCCTGTGCCTGCTGGCGGCGGACCTGGCGAGCGGCTTCGGTTTCTGGTGGCGCGCGCATACGCAGAAGATCCGAGCGCTCGGTGCGGCCGCCGGCGTGCTGCTGGCCGCCTTCGCCCTGTTCCAGGGCATGCGCGCACCAGTCATCGTCGACCAGGAAGTCGTGATGCGGGACTTGCCGAAGGCGCTGGACGGCACCGTGATCGTGGCGGTGAGCGACATCCACCTCGGCGCCCAGCGCCGCTCCGAATGGCTGGCGGCGCGCGTGGCGCAGATCAACGCGCTGCAACCGGCGGCGGTGTTAATGCTGGGTGATCAGGTCGAGGACAATCCGGTTGGTCGGCCACTGCCGGGAGAGCCCCAGCTCGCCCCTACCCTGCGCGGCCTGCGTGCGCCGCTCGGCGTGTGGGCGGTGACGGGCAACCACGAGTTCTACGGCGACGCCGAGACCACCGTGCGCGAATTCGAGGAAGGCGGCGTGCGCTGGCTGCGCGACCGCCAGGTGGAACTGGCGCCGGGCCTGGTGCTGGCCGGGATCGAGGACATCGGCCGTCGCATGCGCAACGAAGCCGACTACACCAGCGGCCTGGCACGCACCATTCCGGCCCCGACGAATACCGCGACCATCCTGATGTCGCACATCCCGGCCGCGGCCATCATCGAGGAAGCCAGCGCGCGTGGCGTCGACCTGATGCTGTCCGGGCACACCCACGGCGGCCAGATCTGGCCCTTCAGCTATGCGGTGCAGAAGCGCTTCGCGAAGTTCGACGGCGCCTACGACGTGAGCGGCATGATGCTCTACGTGACGCGCGGCGCCGGCAGCTGGGGACCGCGCATGCGTCTCTGGAAGCCGGGCGAGATCATCCGGCTGACGCTGCGCGCGCCGAAAATTTCCTCCCAATCAGCCCTGCCAAACGGATCAGTCCCGCATGGCGGATGATGATATAGTCGGCGTCGCCCTGCCGCCGCTCATTTCGCCATCGCGGCAATCGACCCCATTTGTATAACAATGGACCTTTCCGCCGATCAGGCAGCCCCCGGCATGCCTCCCGCCCTGCGTTCCACCATCGACGAGGCCTGCACCCGGGCCCGTGCCATGGCGGCGCAAGCCATGCCCCTGCACCAGGCGCTGACCTGCCTGGTCGCCGCCGCCGAGGAGTTGTCCGGCGACACCGCCTCGATCCTGGTACTGGACCGGGACGGATTGCTGCGCAATGGCGCATCACCAAATTTGCCGCGCGACTACCTCGATGCGATCGACCGCCTCAAGCCGGCGCCGGATCTCGGCACCTGCGCCGCCGCCGCGGCCACCGGCCTGGTCGTGCTGACGCCCAGCTTCCTGGCCGACGACAAGTGGGCGGAGCTGCGCCACCTGCCCCTTTCGCTGGGCTTCGCCGGGGCCTGGAGCATGCCGATCAAGTCGGCGCGCGACGGCCGGGTGCTGGGCACTTTCGGTACCTATTTCCGCACGATCCGCACGCCGGAGCCGATCGAGGTGGCCGCCGTCGGCGCGCTGGCCGCCGCAGCCGCAGCCGTCCTGGAAAGCCACGATTACTGAATCAATCGGGCAGGCGTGCGTCGCTGGTAACCATCTGCTGCAGCGTTTCCTGCGACAGCGCCGGACTGAAGTAATAGCCCTGCATCTGGTCACAGTCGTGCTTGCGCAGGAAGGCGATCTGCTCGCGCGTCTCGACGCCCTCGGCAATCACCTTGAGCTTGAGGTTGTGGCCGAGCGCGATGATGGCGCGGGTGATGACGAGCTGGCCGTTCTGGCTGACGTCGCCCAGGAAGGAACGGTCGATCTTGATGTAGTCGACCGGGAATTTCTGCAGGTGGCTCAGGCTCGAATAGCCGGTGCCGAAGTCGTCGATCGACAGGCGCACCCCCAGCGCCTTGAGCTGGGTCAGCGCATCCAGGGCTTCTTCCGGGTGGTCCATCAGGTGGCTTTCGGTCACCTCGAGCTCGAGATTGCGCGGGTCGACCCCGTGGCGGCGCAGGGTCTCGCCGAGCCGGTCGGCAAACTGGCGCTGGCGCAACTGGCGCGCCGACAGGTTGACCGCGATGACGAAGTCCTTGATGCCCAGCGCCGCCATGGCCTTGAGTGCGCCGCAGGCCTCGTCGATGACCCACTCGCCCAGCGGCACGATGAGCCCGGTTTCTTCGGCGACCGGGATGAAACGGTCGGGCTGGATCAGGCCGTCCACCGGGTGGCGCCAGCGCACCAGGGCTTCGGCGCCCACCACCTTGCCGGTGCGCAGGTCGACCTTGGGCTGGTAGTCCAGCACCATCTCGTGTTCGCGGATCGCGCGGCTCAGGTTCGCCTCCAGCATCAGGTGCTGGTGCACGATCTGGTTCAGGTCGCTGGAATAGAACTGGAAATTGTTCTTGCCCAGGGTTTTCGCGTGGTACATGGCGGCGTCGGCGGCGCGCATGATCTTCTCGGGCGTGTCGCCGTCGTCGGGGAACATGCTGACGCCGATGCTGGTGCCGGGCAGGATGTCCTGTTCGCCCACCCGCACCGGCGCGGTGACGCTGCGGCGGATGCGTTCGACCAGCTCCGCGACCTGCTCGTGGCTGACCGGATCGCAGATGATGAGGACGAATTCGTCGCCGCCCATGCGGGCGATGGTGTCCTCGTCGCGCATGTTCTCGCGCAGGCGCTGGGCGACTTCGCGCAGCACCACGTCGCCTGCCTCGTGGCCGAAGTTGTCGTTGATGTGCTTGAAGTTGTCGAGGTCGAGGAAGGCCAGCGCCACCATGAAGCGGTCGCGCGTCGCGTGCTCGATGGCGTGGCGCAGGCGGTCCTGCAGCAGGGTGCGGTTGGCGAGGCCGGTGAGCGGGTCGTGGTGGGCCAGGTGGTGCAGCCGGCGCTCGTAGTGCCGGGCCTCGGTGATGTCGTTGATGATCCCGACGAAGTGCGTGATCTCGCCGTCGATATTCGACACCGGGTCGATGCGCAGGTCGTTCCAGAACATTTCGCCGTTCTTGCGCCTGTTGCGCAGCACCGCGCGCACGCTTTCCTTGCGCTTGAGCGCTTCGCGGACACGGCTGCGCTCGTCTTCGTCGCAGCCTTCGATGCGCATGAAACGCGGATCGCGGCCCTTGATTTCGGCCAGCGTGTAGCCGGTGATCCGCTCGAAGGCCGGGTTGACGTATTCGATCCGGTGTTCGTCCTCTTCGCAGCGGGTGATCACGATGGCGTTCAGGCTCGAGAACATGGCGCGTTCGCGCACCCGCAGGCCGAGCTCGGCCTGCTTGCGTTCCGTGATGTCGAGGCCGGTGCCGAACACGACCGGGACGTTGCCCAGCTTGGAGCGCGAGCAGGTGAACAGGAAGGAAGTACGCTTGCCCTGCTTGCCGATCAGTTCGGCCTCGTGGGTCGAGCTGCCCTCTTCAAAGGCGCTGAGGATCTTGTCGACGATCATGGGCCGGTCCTTTTCGTCGAAGAAGAACTTGACGTTGAAGGTAGGCAGTTCCTCGGCCTCCATCTCGAGCGCTTCTTCGAGCAGGCGGTTCCACAGCAGCAGGTGGCCGCTCTGGTCGACGACATAGAACACGCAGGGCAGCGCCTCGATGATGTCGGCCACCGGCAGGTCCTGGATCAGGGCATAGCGCGGCGGGAACTGGCCGGTGCGCGGGATCACGATGACGCTGAAGGTGCCCGGAAGCTCGGGGTCGAGGGTTTGCGGCGCGACCGTGACGCGCACCGGCAGGCGCCGGCCGTCGGCGGTTTTCAGCACGCCCTCGTTCTCGGCGTCGGCGCGCGCGGCGATGTGCAGCCTCTCGCCGGGCGCATCGTCGAATTCGATGATGCGGTCCAGCGTCATGCCCTGGATGTCGCCGGCGCCATAACCGGCCAGCTTTTCGCAAGCCTTGTTCCAGCTGGTGACGGTGCCTGCCGCATCGACGACGAACACGGCAAGTGGCAGGGGCGAGAGGTTCAAAGGTCCTCCTGGATGGCCGTGCACGTGGGCGCGGCGCGCGGTGAACTCGTAAAGACATCATAGCGCAGGGACCGGCCTTGGGCTATATGCAATTTCGTTTCGTGCGGCAAGAAAGCCTGGCCTTACAATGGGGGACGCGGCCGGTGTTGGCCGCAGCGAGGGAAAGCAATGGCAGTCATCGATCCGGCGGAAGTCGAATTCAGCGCGATCCGGGCCCAGGGTCCGGGCGGACAGAACGTGAACAAGGTGTCGTGCGCGGTGCATGCGCGCTTCGACGTGGCGGCCTCGTCGCTGCCGGCGGCCGTCAAGGAACGCCTGCTGGCGCTGCGCGACGCCCGCATTACCCAGGAAGGCGTGATCGTCCTGAAGGCCCAGGCTTCGCGCAGCCTCGAGCAGAACAAGCTCGACGCGCTGCAGCGCCTGCAGGCCCTGGTCGACCAGGCTGCCGTCGTGCCCGTGGTGCGCCGCGCTACGCGGCCGACGCGCGGCTCGCAGCTGCGCCGGCTCGACGCCAAGACCCGCAGCGGGCGGGTCAAGTCGCTGCGCGGAAAGGTCAGCGAATAGGGCCGTCCTGGGCGGCTGCCTCCGGCACCGCCTTGCGGATCATGGTGGCGACGTTCTGCAGTTCGCGCACCACGCCGATGACGGTAGGCTCGTAGCGCTCGAACATGTACTGGGTAGCGGCCTCGGCCGTCAAGCCTTCGGGCGTCTCGTGTACCAGGCGCTTCATCGCCAGCTCGCGCACATGGTAGGCAAACAGCAGTTCACTGTAGTCCATCGTTTCCTCATCCTCCCTGTCGATTCCGCGACAATAGCATGCGCCGGCGGCGCTATCATGTCGTCTACCGACAATGGAGAAGATCACGCCCATGCCCATTCACCCTGCCCTGCATGCCGCCCTCGACCGGCCGGTCTGGTCCGCCCTGGAAGGCGGCCACCGCCATCTCGCCCTCGGCGGCCCGCTCGCGAAGCGCTATCCGCGCGAGATCGGGCCGTTCGCGGCCCTCGCCGACGACAGTCCGCAAGCCTGGGAAGCGCTGGCGGCGCTGCTGCTGCCGGGCGAGGCGGCCATGCTGGTGACGGCCACCGCGCCGGTGCGGGCGCCCGGCCTCAGCCTGACGCCGCTCGATCCGGTGCTGCAGATGGTGGCCACGCGTGACCTGGCGCCGGCCACGCTGTCCTTCTCGGTATTGGGCGAGGCGGATGCGCCGGAGATGCGCGAACTGGCCGGGCTGACCAATCCCGGCCCCTTCGCCCAGCGCACCCACGAGCTGGGCGAGTTCCTGGGCGTCCGCGCCGGCGGCCGGCTGGCGGCGATGGCGGGAGAACGGATGCGCCCGGACGGCGCGGTCGAAGTGAGTGCGGTCTGCGTGCATCCCGAGCACCGCGGCCAGGCCTATGCGCGCCACCTGCTCGCCGAGCGCACCCGCCGCATCATGGCGCAGGGCAACCAGCCCTTTCTGCACGTCTATCCCAGCAACCGTGGCGCGATCGCCCTGTACGAATCACTGGGGTATGTGGTACGCCGGCAGCTGCACCTGACGCGCGCCGAGCTGAGCAGCTGAGGGAGGTTTCAGGTACGCAGCAGCCGGAGAAGCTGCTCGATCCGGTAGGGCTTGGCGATGAACAACTGCTTCAGCGGCTGGTCCTTGAACATGGACGGCGCCATGTAGCCGGATGCCAGGATGATCTTGACCTTGGGATAGCGCCCAGCGATGCGCTCGGCCAGTTCGAGACCGGTCATGCCGGGCATCATGACATCGGAGACGACGGCATCGATCTCGGGATCGGCCGCCAGGATGTCGAGGGCTGCGGCGCCCGAGTAGGCCACCACGGTGTCCAGGCCGTGTGCCGACAGGAGCACCTCGCACAGGTCGGCGACGTCGGCCTCGTCGTCCACGACCAGCACCTTGCGCACGCCTTCCACCGGGGTCCCCGCATCCTGCCCGGCTTCCCGGGTAGTGCCGGGAGAGAATCCGGGCGGCCCCTTGTCGCTACACCAGCGGCTGCTCATCAAGCCGAACACGCGGCCTCCATGGAGTGGGATTGTTCATTGCCAACGCAGCCGGAATGCGCTGCGCCTGCCGCCAGTATCGCGCAAATGCGCCAAGGGAAGCGCCCGGTTTGCACCGAAGAGGGAACTCCTAGCCGAACAGCCCGTGCAGATACCAGCGCGGTTCGGCATCCTCGCCGGCGCCGACGATGCGCTCGCGGTAGATCCAGTACAGCGTATGGTCCTGTCCTTCGGCGATGAAGTAGTCGCGGGTCTGGGTCTCGCTCCACCAGCCGGCCTCGATGCGCTCGGGCGTCGAGGCCACCTTCAGCGGCGAACCGTAGAAGGGCCGGTGGTTGCGCATCAGCAGCGCGATCGGCTTGGCCAGCAGCCAGCTCGGACGCGGCAGGCTGGCCACGTCGGGCGGCAGGCGTGCATCGCACAAGGCGGCCTTGCGCGACGCACTGCGGGCGGCGCCCTCCCTTTCCTGCACCGGCACCCATTCGTTGGCGACCTCGGGCCGGTAATCGGCCTGCGGCAGCGCCTGCAGCACGTTGTCGGCTCCCAGCCGCGCCACCAGCAGCTCGAGCATGCGCATGCGGTCTTCCTCGCTGCCGCCCGGCTCGGGGAACAGCGATTCGGTGGGCGGCGCCATCGCCCTCACCTGCCGCGCTTCCAGCCCGAGCCCGATCACCGGGGCCGGCAGCTCCTGCCTGGCCAGCCGCTCCTTCAGCAGGCGCACCAGGTGCTCGTCGCGCCAGGCCGGCTCGGCCAGGACGATCTCGAGCGCCGTCGGCGGCATCGCCACCCGGCCGCGCTCGTGCTCCATCAGCAGCGTGATGCGCTCCACCGCGAGCTGGCGCGCGCACAGCCAGCCGACCAGCTGCAGCACCAGGTGGTGGGCGCCGGCCAGCAGCAGATCGGCCTGCTCGATGCGATCGAACAATTCCAGCCGGGCCCGGAAACTGTCGGGCGGCGCCACCCACTCGAACAGCTCGGGACACAGGCCGTAGGCGGCGTCGAGCATGTCGAGCAGCTCGCGCCCGCAACGCCGCTGCAGGCCGGGACGCGGCAGGCGGCGCAGCTCGCCGAGGCGCTCGCAGCCGATGCCCTCGAACCAGGACATGTAGGGCCGGGCCGGCGGCAGCAGGGCCACCGGCAGGCGTTCGAGGCGGCGTTCGAGCGAAGCCATCCGTAACGAACGTCCGGACGGCCGCCCGCGGTTCCTCCCGTCGCCACCGGCAAAGGCGGCGCCTGCGCGCGCCAGCAGCCAGGCGCCACGCGCCGTCGGCGCGCAGCTGAGCGAGGCGGTGAAGCCGAGCGCACGCAGGCTGGCGCGCACACGCGCACACAGGGCCCGGATGCCGCCGAACAGGCGCAGGCTGGCGCCGATGTCGAGCAGCAGCGTGGCTTCTTCGGCCAGCGCGACCTGGGGCGTGTATTGCAGCATCGCCAGCGCGACCGCATCGAGCGCCTCGGCTTCGCGCGTGCTGCTGCGCTCGACCAGCCGTGCTTCGGGCATGAGCATGAGCACGCCGCCGCGCCGCATGCCGCGCTGGACGCCGGCCGCGCGTGCCGCCGGCGATACCGCCAGCACGCGCTCCTGCTCCAGCACGACGCTGCCCTGGTCACTGCACCAGTTGGGGCTGAACACCTCGAGCGGCAGCTGGGGTAGTGAGAGGCCGATCCACAAGCGCATGTCGTTGCAAGAGAGAAGAAGTAAGAGGCAAACCAAGCGGCAAAAACAGCGGCGCGTCGCGCTGCGGCCCCCGGCGCTTGACGAAGTCGATGTGCATGCCGCCGGCCGCCGGGCGCAGCGCCAGGCGCAAGGGCGCAGGGGATGCGTCTTGCGCCGCGGCCAGCGGGCGGAGCATGAAGAACAGGGTTTCGCCGGCCTGGGCCGCCAGGTGCAGGCGGCGCAGGCTTTCGCCGCGCGCATGGTTGGCCCAGAACAGCAGCGCGCCGCAACTGCCGCTGCGCAGCACCTGCTCCGCCGCCCACAGCGCATCGGCGCTGCGGCTGGTACGCAACCACAGCAGTTGCGAGGGCGGCAGGCCCAGCGCGGCCAGCGCCAGGGCTTGCGGCGGATGGGGCGGCTGGAGCAGGACGATGCGGCGCTCGGCGCAGGCTTGCAGGGCCGGGCGCAGCAGGCGCATTTCACCGATGCCGGGCTGTTGCTGCAGCAGTTCGACCAGGGTGCCGGCGGGCCAGCCGCCGCCGGGCAACTGGCCCGACAGCGCCGCATGCCCGGTGTCGACGCAGCGCGTGCCCGAGCGCGCCAGTTGCGAGGCGCGCCAGAGCGAAGGATGCAAGGCCTCCGGCTCAGCCACAGGTGGCTTGGGCGGGGGCGAAACGCCAGGGGTGGATGACAGGATCATGGTGGGTTGGCAAAAAAGTACTGTATAAACGTACAGTACTCGCTGAGCCGGGATTTGGCAAGATGTATTCATTTTGGACATACCAGTCGGGCGATTGGTATTGACAAAACCTAAAGGTGCACCCTGCCGGAAAACCGGGCGCCGGGGGCGAATCATGGAATAATGCTGGCTCGTCCATTTACATCCAGACAATGACCACGCTCCAGCTCAGCGGTGCCATCCTGTTCGCGATCGCCCTCGTCCACACCTTTTCCACCAAGCTGTTCCACACGCTGGCCAAGCGCCACACGCGCCATGCCGGACTGTTCCACCTGATGGGCGAAGTCGAGGTGGTGTTCGGCTTCTGGGCCTTCGTGCTGATCCTCAGCATGGCCCTGCTGGCCGGTGGAAGCGAAGCCATCGCCTATGCCGAATCGCGCCATTACACCGAACCGCTGTTCGTGTTCGTGGTGATGGTGATCGCGGCCTCGAAGCCGGTGCTGGATGCGGTGCGCGACCTGCTGGCCCTGCTTGCGCGGCTGGCTCCGGTACGCACGGAAGTGGCGCTGTGCTGGCTCGGCCTGGCGCTGGTGCCCCTGAGCGGCTCCCTGATCACCGAGCCGGCCGCGATGACGCTGGCCGCCCTGATGCTGGCGCCGCAGGTGTTCCGGCCCGGGATTCCCGAATGGCTCAAGTACGGCGCCATCGGCGCGCTGTTCGTCAACGTCTCGATCGGCGGCACCCTCACCTCCTATGCCGCGCCGCCGGTGCTGATGGTGGCCGGCACCTGGGGCTGGGACAGCGCCTTCATGGCCTCGACCTTCGGCTGGCGCGCAGCGGTGGCGGTGACCTTCAATGCCAGCGTCATTACCTGGCTGCTGCGCCGCCACCTGGCGCCCGGCAGCATGGTCGAGGACGTGCGCATGCCGGTCGTCGTCTCAGCCGTCCACCTGGCCCTGCTGGCGGGCGTGGTGCTGCTGGCCCACCACCCGGTGCTGTTCATCGGCCTGTTCCTGCTCTTCCTGGGCTATACCCAGGCCTATCCGAAGCACCAGTCGCCGCTGATCCTGAAGGAAGGCCTGCTGGTCGGCTTCTTCCTGGCCGGCCTGGTGGTGCTGGGCGGCATGCAGCAATGGTGGCTGCAGCCCCTGGTCTCCAGCCTGGAGCCGACCGCGCTGTTCTTCGGCGCGCTGGCCCTGACGGCAATCACCGATAATGCGGCACTGACCTACCTCGGCTCGCTGATCGAGGGCCTGTCCGACCACGCCAAGTACATGCTGATGGCCGGCGCGGTCGGCGGCGGCGGCCTGACCGTGATCGCCAACGCGCCCAATCCGGCCGGCGCCGCGCTGCTGCGCGAGGGCTTCAGTGAAGGCTCGATCGGCATGGGCGGGCTGTTCCTGGGCGCGCTGGGACCGACCTGCGTGGCGGCGGTGATGTTCCTGATCTAAGCGGGCTGAAACAAGCGGAGGACCGATGGACGACGACATTCTGATAAGCAAGGCCGGCACCATCGAACGCTGCTGCCGGCGCGCGCGCGAGGAATACGAGAAGGATCCGACCACCTTCGTCAGCGACCTCACGCGCCAGGACGCGGCCACCCTCAACGTGATCCGCGCCTGGGAAGCCGCGGTCGAGATGGGCGACTACGTGATCGGCACCGCCCGCCTCGGCCTGCCGCAGGACGAGCGCGAAGTGATCACCCTGCTGGCCGAACACGGCTGGATCGCGCCGGTACTGGCCGAGGACCTCAAGCGTACCGGCGAATTCTGCCGCGCCGAGTGGGACTACCAGGAAGCGCCGCTGCCGGCCCTGGTGACCATCCTCAAGCGCGGACTGGACGACTTCACGGTCTATGCCCAGGCACTGGTGAGCGGCGCCGCGACCGCCTGAGCCGGGGCGGGCCGCGCTTAGGGTTGGGGTTCGTGCACGTCCGAGACTTCGACGTCTTCGGCGGCAATCTTCTCGTCGGCCAGCTCGTGGTCTTCCTCGTCCGCCTCCAGGCCCTCCTGGTCGGCGCCGCGGGCGCTGTCATAGGTCAGCTCGATCAGCATCGGGAAATGGTCCGAACCGAAGGAAGGCAGGCGCTCGATGTGCGACAGCGTGAAATGCTCGCTGTGGAACAGGTGGTCGAGCGGCCAGCGGGCAAACCAGAAGCTGGCATGGAAGGTATTGAACATGCCGCGCCCGATGCGTGGATCGAGCAGGCCGCTGATCTTGCGGAACAGCCGGGTCGTGGTCGACCACGCGACGTCGTTCAGGTCGCCCGCGACGATCACCGGCGTTTCCAGGCCGGCCTCGTTCACGCTCTTGGCGACCACCAGCAGTTCGGCGTCGCGCTGGGTCGATTCCATGTGCTCCGTCGGGCTGGGCGGCGTCGGATGCAGGAAATGCATGCGCACCTTGTGTCCGGAGGGCAGGACGACCAGGGTATGGATCGAGGGGATGTCGTCCTCGACCAGGAACTGGATGGCGCTGTCTTCCAGCGGGAAGCGCGAGTACACGTGCATGCCGTACAGATTGTCGAGCGGGCACTTGAGCGCATGGGGATACTCGTCCTCGAGCACATCCAGCCTTTCCTGCCACCAGGTATCTGTTTCCAGGGTCACGAAGATATCCGGCTGATGCTTCCTGATCAGGGCGACCAGGCCATCGGTATTCCGGTTCGGCATCAATACATTGGCCGTCAAGATACGGAACTGCCGGCTCGCTCCACCGGCGACCGCGTTTTTCACTTCATGCGGATAGACCTTGGTATACGGAATGATCCACCAGGCCTGGTATGCCAGGCAGGCGGCATTCGCCACCAGCAGCAGGTGGAATCTGGCGTCCCGCCAGTCGAGGAACAGGAATTGTCCGACCAGCACGGCAAGCGACAGGATGGCGAGTTGCAGGCGCGGGAAATCGAGGTCGCGTATCCACCACCCCGTGCATCGCAACAAGGGCAGCAGCGTCGCGAGGACGATCACGGCAACCAGGGTCACGAAAGTGGGCAGCATGGTACTCAAGGGCGGTCTGTTGGCTCATCAAAGGAGATGGTCGCAGTATGCGCCTGTCGGACGCGAGCGTCTGTACGCTAGCGTGCACAAGCGGAAAAATTCCTCGCAGCTCATCCAGGCTTTCATTAAGCTGCCGCAAATTAAGGCAAGAAATTTGTAAGTATTCATGTTAAATGCCGGTCCGGCGCTTGAAACTTCGGGGACGAGGCGTAATGTGCCCTCCATGACGATATAAGCGGTGGCCGTATGAACATCCTCAAGACAGAGCATTTCAGACACTTCTCCAAACGTCGCGCCCGAGGCAAGCCGAGAATCAACCTGTATCCGCTGCTGGGAATCCTCCTCGTGATCCTGGCAGCGGTCATCGGTTATGGCGCGATGTATCTCCTGCTGTCCGCCTGATCAGCGCGCAAGCAAGCACGACGGCCACAGCCGCTGGCCGTGATGCCGGCTGGGCGCAAAGCCAACACACTGGTGGCCAGGATTACAAGAACTTACAGAATTCCTTGCCGGCCGCCTTCTCAACAGTTCGCGGCGCTTGTACCATAGCCGTCATTCCGATTCATTCTTCACAGAAAAGCACCATGACCTTCACCACCCTGTCCCGCGCGCTGTGCCTGGCCGCTTTCGCCGCCGCCTGCGCCGCGCCGACCCACGCCACCAGCTTCACCTCGTCCGCCTCGAGCGCGGGTTCGGCCTCGTCCGGCAGTATTTCCGATTCGATCGGCGCCTCCAGCAACAGCTCGAGCGGCGAGGACCGCGTGGCCGCGGGGGACTACCGCGTGATCGACATCGCCCAGGCTCCGGCCAAGCCGGACACCACCCGCATGACCCTGCGTGCCGTGGCCGCCGGCCCGGCGCGCGAGTTCACCCTCGACGTGCCCAAGCGCGCGCTGGCCGAGCGCGGCGTGAACAAGGGCGAGCTGGTGCAGGTCAGCGAACGCGTGTACGGCTTCGAGTTCGCCCACGCCGACAGCAAGCGCTCCTTCTTCCTGGCCCTGCAGGACGACTGGTACCGCGACCTGGCTTCGCGCAAGGTCACCATCTGATTCCAGTGTTGCGCAAGCTCGCCGCCGCGCTCCTGCTGGGCGCGAGCGCGGGCGCACAGGCCGGGTTGCCGGCCTTCTGCCAGCAGTCGATCGACATCAGTGCCGCCGAGCAGGACCGCGTGCTGCGTTTCGCCGGCGCGGTCAAGACCGAACTCGAACGCTCCGGGGCACGCGTCGCTCTCATCGCACGCGCCGGCCTCGACCTGAGCCGCTTCGGCCAGCTGTATTCGCATGCAGGCATCGCCCTGCGCGACAATCCCGGCGGTCCCTGGGCCGTGCGCCAGCTTTATTACGCCTGCGACGAATCGCGCCCGCGCCTGTTCGACCAGGGCGTCGCCGGCTTCGCCCTGGGAGCGGATGCGCCCACGCGCGGCCATATCTCGCTGGTGTTCCCGCCGGACGAAGACAGCGCCCTGCTCGAAGGGGCGGCGCTGGACAAACGCCTGGCGCTGGCCCTGCTGGGCGGGGAATACAGCGCCAACGCCTATGCCTACGGCACCCGCTACCAGAACTGCAACGGTTGGGTGGCGGAGCTGCTCGCCAGCGCCTGGGGCGGCCTCGACGGCAAAGCCCATGCGCGCGAAGACGCCCAGGGCTGGCTGCGCACGCAAGGCTATACCGCCGGCCCGGTCCGGATTCCTTCGCACTGGATGATGTTTGCCGGGCAGTTCGTGCCGCTGGTGCACATGAACGACCACCCGGTGGACGACCTGCATGCGCTCGCGCTGCACGTGAGCGTACCGGCCTCGATCGAAGCCTTCGTGCAGCGCCGGGCGCCGCAGGCGCGCCGCGTCGAGCTGTGCCATACGCAGGAACGCATCGTCGTGCGCCGCGGCTGGGAGCCGCTGGGCGCCGCCTGCGAACCGGCGGCGGGCGACGAGGTGATCCCCCTCGCCCCCTGAACCTGCAGGCCGCGCTCAGCGGCCGTTGATGTTCAGGATATTCCCGTCAGGGTCCTTCAGCCACACCGCCTTCATGCCCATGTCTTCCATGACATGGATGTCGCCTTCCAGCCGCGCGCCGGGAAACTCGTAGTGCTCGAAGCGCGCCCCTCTGGCCTTGAGGGCGGCGACCACTTCCCCGATTTGCCCGCCGACGTCCCAGGTGATGGCGGTGGCCTGGTTGCTCCCCGCGTACTCCGAACGGTAGACCTGGATCCGCGACCGGCCGCTCTCGAAGAACAGGATCTCGGACTGCTTGCAGTCGCCGGGATCGCCTTCGCGCAATCCCAGCACCTTCCCGTAGAACTCGCGCGCCGCCGCGATGTCGCGTACACCCACCGTTGCAACTGCGTCTGCATTTGCCAGCATGATGTCCTCCCTGGGTTTGTCCACGAAGCCTACTCCGGTTGGATCGACTCCGGCGCGCCAATATCCGGCGCACCAAACAAAAAACCCTGCACGAGGCAGGGTTTGATGACGGCGCTGAAAGCGGCTTACTTGGCTGCGGCGTCGGCCAGCTTGCGCAGGACGGCGGGCGACACCGAGTCGCGGCCGCGGCTCAGCAGGTACAGCGTGCGCAGATCGACGGCGTTGCCGCTATGGGCAAGGGCGGGAGTACGGAACAGGCTGCGGATGAAATCGAAGGTGGCGGACATGATGTTGTTCCTTGAAAGCGCGATTGGATGACTACAGTATGCGCTCCCTGAGATAGAAATCAAATTGCGATCCATGATGATCGCCATTCACAATTCAACTATCTCTACGCACATGTTCATTTGCTAAAACATTTGTGCAAATGCATTATGTGCTACACTGCAGCCCGCCAACTACCGGCTGGCATCCCTACCCTCTCGCCAGCAGGACCATGGACCCGGTGCGCCAGTGCCGTGGCGACCGGTCCATACTGAACGCCATTGTTCCGCCCGACTCTGCCTGCGGTTTCGCCCCGGCTCCTGCCGGCGAGCGCCCGCACGCATCAACAGGAGAACTCATGCAAATGCTCTGCTCTGCGGGCTTTATCTTTCTTATCGTATTGTGGGGCATCCTTGCCCCGGACCACATGGCCGGCGTCTTCGAGACCATGCTCGCCGCACTCACCCGCAACTTCGGCTGGTTCTACCTGTGGGTGGTGCTGGCCCTGGTATTGTTCGCCGCCTTCGTCGCCTTCAGCCGCTATGGCAATCTCAAGCTCGGCGGCGAGGACGATGAGCCGGAATTCACGATCGGCAGCTGGTTTGCCATGCTGTTCGCGGCCGGCATGGGCATCGGCCTGGTGTTCTGGGGCGTGGCCGAACCGGTTTCCCATTACGTCACCGCACCGCCCGGCATCACGGCCGGCACGCCTGAAGCGGCCAACGCCGCCATGCGCTATGTGTTCTTCCACTGGGGCCTGCATCCCTGGGCCGTGTACAGCGTGGTGGCACTGGCGATCGCCTTCTTCCAGTACCGGCGCGCCGGCAATCCCCTGATCAGCACCGTCACCAGCTCCCTTCCCTGGCGTCCGGTACGCGCCATGTCGGGGCTGTTCAACGGTCTGGCGGTCGTGGCCACGGCCTTCGGCGTCGCCGCCTCGCTCGGCGTCGGCGCACTGCAGATCAACAGCGGCCTGAACGCCGTGTTCGGACTCGAGATCAGCCCGGCGTCGCAGGTCGCGATCATCGTCGTGACGGCCGCCATGTTCCTCACCTCGGCCGTGACCGGCGTCGAAAAAGGCATCAAGTTCCTGTCCAACGCCAACATGGTGGTGGCGGCCGTACTCGCGATCGCCGTGTTCCTGCTCGGCCCCACGGTCGCGATCATCGACACCTTCACCAATACCCTGGGCAGCTATGCCAGCGAACTGGTCCGCATGAGCCTGCGCTCCACGCCCTTCCGCGACAGTAGCTGGGTCGGCAACTGGACCATCTTCTACTGGGCCTGGTGGATCTCGTGGTCGCCCTTCGTCGGCCTGTTCATTGCCCGCGTGTCGCGCGGGCGCACGATCCGCGAATTCATCCTGGGCACCGTGCTGGCGCCCTCGCTGGCGGCCTTCGTCTGGTTCTCGATCTTCGGCGGCACCGCGCTCTACCTGGAGATCTGGCAGCAGGTCCCGCTGGCCGAGGCGGTCAAGGCCGACCTGGCGACGGCGCTGTTCGCGCTGTTCGACGCCATGCCCTTCGGCCAGATCATGTCGGTGGTGGCCACGCTGCTGGTGGTGGTCTTCTTCGTGACCTCGGGCGACTCGGCCGTGCTGGTGCTCGGCATGATGAGCCAGGGCGGCAACCCGAATCCGTCCACCCGGGTCAAGCTGGTCTGGGGCGCCCTGATCGCCGGCATCGCCATCAGCCTGCTGCTGGCCGGCGGGATCGATGCCGTGCAGACCGCCACCATCCTGTTCGCCCTGCCCTTCGCGCTGGTGATCGTGCTGATGGTGATCGCCCTGTGGCGGGCGCTGCGCGAGGACTGGCAGGAGGAGGCGCGGCGCGAGCGCGAGCTGCGCCGCCGCATGCGCGCCATGGCGGGAACGTAGGCCCCGGGGGACGGACCGACGGCACGCGTGCCTCGGCTGTAGCCAAACTGGTATCATGCGCGTTTTCCGGACCTCGGCCCCGAGCGCGCCCGTCCTCACCCTACAGAACATCAACAATGAACACACCGACCCCATTGCCTGGCTTCTGGAGCCGGCTTTCGATCGCCTTTGGCGCCTTCTTCAAATCGCTCGGCGATGCCGAATTCGCCGCGCGCGTGCGCGATGACCGGCTAGGCCCGCTGGCGGCGCCGACGCCGGCCCCGACCATGGCGCCGACCGCGGCTCCTACTCCGGCACCTACCCCGGCCCCGACCGCCGCGCCGCTGCGCGCCCCGACCGCCGAGTCGGCCCTGCAGCTGCTGAGCCTGTTCCAGCGCGAAGCGCGCCTGATCGACTTCGCCCAGGAAAACCTGAGCGCCTATTCCGACGCCGACATCGGCGCCGCCGCGCGCGTCGTGCACGAAGGCTGCGCGCGCGTGCTGCGCGAGCACTTCACCATCGAACCGGTACGCCTTGAGGCCGAAGGCGCACGCCTCACGCTGGAAGAAGGTTTCGATGCCGCCAGCGTGCGCCTGACCGGCAACGTGGTCGGCCAGGCCCCGTTCAAGGGCACCCTGTCGCACCGCGGCTGGCGCGCCACCAAGGTCCAGCTGCCGCAGCTGGCCGAGAAGCACGACGCGCGCGTGCTGGCACCGGCGGAGGTGGAACTGTGAGCGACGCACAGAACGCCCGTTACGCCATCGGCATCGACCTGGGCACCACCCACAGCGCCCTCTCGTATGTCGACCTGCAGGCCAGCGACGGCGAGAAGACCGTCGACGGCGTGCTGCCGGTCCCGCAACTGACCGGGCCGGGCACGGTCGAGGCTCTGCCCCTGCTGCCCTCTTTCCTCTACCTGCCGCACCCGGACGAACTGGCAGCGGGCGAAACGGCCCTGCCCTGGAGCGCCGGCGGCGAAGGCTTCATCGCCGGCGAGATGGCGCGCAGCCGCGGCGCCACCACCCCGATCCGCCTGGTGTCCTCGGCCAAGAGCTGGCTGAGCCACCCGAGCGTGGACCGCCGCGCCGCCATCCTGCCGCACGACGCGCCGGAAGAAGTCACGCGCGTCTCGCCATTGGAGGCCTCGACCCGCTACCTGGCGCACCTGCGCCAGGCCTGGAACGCCGCCCATCCGGATGCGCCTTTCGAGGAGCAGCAGGTCACCGTCACCATCCCGGCTTCCTTCGACCCGGGCGCGCGCGAACTCACCGCGGAAGCGGCGCGCAACGCCGGCTTCGCCCCCAAGCTGCTGGAAGAGCCGCAGGCGGCCCTGTACAGCTGGATCCAGGGAAGCAAGGGCGCCTGGCGCAAGCAGGTCAAGGCCGGCGACATCGTGCTGGTGGTGGACGTGGGCGGCGGCACCAGCGACTTCTCGCTGATCGCCATCCTCGAGCGCGACGGCAGCTTGGAACCGCATCGCGTGGCCGTGGGCGACCACATCCTGCTGGGCGGTGACAACATGGACCTGGCGCTGGCCCACTTCGTGGCGCGCAAGCTGCAGGCCAACGGCACCCAGCTGGATTCCTGGCAGATGCGCGCCCTCACCTACGGCTGCCGCGGCGCCAAGGAACACCTGCTGGCCGATCCGAACGCCAGCGTATGGCCGATCGTCGTGCCGAGCCGCGGCTCGAAGCTCATCGGCGGCTCGATCCGCACCGAACTGACGCGTGAAGAAGTCACCGCCTTCATCACCGACGGCTTCTTCCCGCGCGTGGATGCATCAAGCCGTCCGGCCACCCGCCAGCGTGCCGGCCTGACCCAGGTCGGCCTGCCGTATGCGCAGGACGCCGCGATCACCAAGCACCTGGCCGCCTTCCTGGCGCGCCAGGCCGGCGCCACGGCGGAGCTGGAAGGCTTCGAAGGCCGCGTGAATGCGGAACACAGCTTCCTGCATCCGAGCGCGGTGCTGTTCAACGGCGGCGTGTTCAAGTCCAGCATCCTGGCCCAGCGCGTGATGGACACCATCAACGACTGGCTCTACATGGAAGGCGCGGAGCCGGCACGCATGCTGGAAGGCGCCGACCTCGACCTGGCGGTGGCGCGCGGCGCCGCCTACTTCAGCTACGCGCGGCGCGGCGGCGGCGTGCGCATCCGCGGCGGTACGGCCCGTTCCTACTACGTCGGCGTGGAATCCTCGATGCCGGCGATCCCGGGCATGGAACCGCCGATCGAGGCCCTGTGCGTGGCGCCCTTCGGCATGGAAGAAGGCAGCGAGCTCGAACTGCCGGGCCAGGAATTCGGCCTGGTGGTGGGCGAGCCGGTCACCTTCCGCTTCTTCGGCTCCACCACGCGCCGCCAGGACCGCATCGGCGAAGTGCTCGAGTTCTGGGGGCCGGACGAGCTGCAGGAAATGAACGAGATCCAGGCTACCTTGCCGGCGGAAGGCCGCGTGGCGGGTGACGTGGTGCAGGTCAAGCTGCACGCGCTCGCAACGGATGCCGGCACCCTGGAACTGGCCGCCGTGTCGCGCGAAGGCCAGCGCTGGAAGATCGAGTTCGACGTCCGCCAGCAGTGACCCAGTATCTCGTCAGCATCGACCTCGGCACCACCAATACGGTGCTCGCTTACGCCCTGCCCGGTGCGGCAGAGGTCGAACTGCTGGCAATCGACCAGTTGGTGGCGCCCGGCGAAGTCGCCGCGGCACCCCTGCTGCCGTCGATGCGCTACCACCCCGCCGAGGGCGAACTCGCTCCCGGCGAACTCCAGCTACCCTGGGCCTCGCTCGACCCCGCCGGAGTCGAACGCGTCGCAGTCGGCCGCCTCGCGCGCCAGCTCGGCGCGCAGGCGCCGGGCCGCCTGGTAGCCAGCGCCAAGAGCTGGCTGTCGCATGCGGGCGTGGACCGCATGGCCCCCATCCTGCCCTGGGGCGCCGGGGATGCGGACATCGCCAAGGTCTCGCCGGTCGCGGCCAGCGCCAGCTATCTCGCACACCTGCGTGCGGCCTGGAACCGGCGCTTCCCCAAGGCGCCGCTGGAACAACAACAAATCGTCCTCACCGTGCCCGCCTCCTTCGACGAAGGCGCGCGTGCGCTCACGCTCGAGGCGGCGCGCATGGCCGGCCTGCCGGACCTGCGCCTGCTGGAAGAACCGCAGGCCGCCCTCTACGACTGGCTGTACCGCCACCGCGCCACGCTGGCCCTGGACCTGGCCCAGACACGCCTGGTGCTGGTGGCCGACGTCGGCGGTGGTACCACCGACTTCAGCCTGGTCAAGGTCGAGCTGGAGGAAGACGGCCAGCCGAAGCTGACCCGCATCGGCGTGGGCAACCACCTGATCCTCGGCGGCGACAACATGGACCTGGCGCTGGCGCACCTGGCCGAATCGCGCCTTGGCAACACTGAACGCCTGTCGGCCGGCCGCCTGGCCCAGCTCACCGAGCGCTGCCGCGCCGCCAAGGAACAGCTGCTCGCGCCCGACGCACCGGAACAGGTGAACGTCACCCTGCTCGGTTCGGGCTCGCGCCTGATCGGCGCCAGCCGCTCGGCCACCATCACGCGCGAGGACGCGCAGCGCATCGTCCTCGACGGCTTCTTCCCGCCGAACGAAGCGCAGGAAGGGGCAAAACGCGCGCGCGCCGGCATCGTCGAATTCGGCCTGCCGTATGCGAGCGACCCGGCCGTCACGCGTCACCTCGCCGGTTTCCTGCGCCAGCATGCGCAGGCGGCGCGCGAAGCCCTTGGTATTCTCGACGATGGCAGCCTGCCCGTGCCTGACGCCCTGCTGCTGAATGGCGGCGTGTTCCGCGGCGCGGCGCTGGCCCGGCGCCTGGCCGATGTGCTGTCGGACTGGCGCGGCGCGCCCGTGCAGGTGCTGCACAACGAAGATCCCGATGTGGCCGTGGCGCGCGGCGGCGTCGCCTATTCTCTGGCGCGCACCGGTCAGGCGCCGGCCATCGAGAGCGGCTCGGCACGCAACTACTACCTGCTGCTGGACGCGGAACAGACAGGAGACACCCTGCGCGCGGTCTGCCTGCTGCCGCGCGGCGCGCCCGCCGGCGAAGAAGTCCGCCTGGAAGGCCGCAGTTTCGCCCTGCGGCTAGGCAGGCCGGTGCGCTTCCACCTGGTGTCGTCCACCGCCGACCCGGGCGGCGTCCTGCCGCAGGCGGGCGACCTGGCAGACCTGCCGGCCGCCGACATCGTGCGCCTTCCCGCCATCTCCACGGTATTGCGCAGCACGCGCACTACCGATATCCCAGTGCAGCTGGCCACCGTGCTGTCCGAAGTCGGCACGCTGGAGGTCTCCTGCGTGGCCGAAGAGGATGCATCCCAGCGCTGGCGTCTCGAGTTCCAGCTGCGCGGGCAAGAGGACGAGCCGCTTGAAGACGCAGCGCTGCCGCCGGCGCTGGACGATGCCATCGCCCGCATCGACCGCATCTTCGGCAACCGTTCGCAGCAGGTCGACCCGCGCGAGGTGCGCCAGCTGCGCGCCTCGCTCGAACACCTGCTGGGCGGGCGCGAACGCTGGACCACGCCGCTGCTGCGCCGCCTGTTCGACGCCCTGCTGGCGCGCGCCAAGGGCCGCCGGCGCTCGGCCGAGCATGAGCGCGTGTGGCTCAACCTCGCCGGCTACTGCCTGCGCCCTGGCTTCGGCCATCCGCTCGACGAATGGCGCATCGAGCAGCTGTGGGCGATGTTCGAGACCGGCGTCCAGTACCACAAGGACAGCCAGGCGCGCGCCGAATGGTGGACGCTGTGGCGCCGCGTGGCCGGCGGCTTGTCGCTTGAGGCCCAGCTGCGCCTGCTCGACGACTTCGCCTTCAACCTGCAGGCCGATGAAGCGGAACGCGGGCGCCGCCCCGTCACGCTGGTCGACGGCAGCGAGGACGACATGCTGCGCGTCGGCGCCTCGCTCGAACGCATCCCTTCCGCCTACAAGGCCGAGATCGGCGAATGGCTGATCGGGCAGATCATGGAGATGCCGGCGGGCGCCAAGATCGACGCCCGCGCCGCGGCAAGGTATGCGCGCTACCTGTGGGCCCTGGGCCGTGTCGGCGCGCGCCAGTCCTTCCACGGCGCCGCGCACGAAGTGGCGCCGGCGGCATCGGCCGAGCGCTGGCTGGGCCAGCTCTTGCAGCTCGACTGGAAGAAGATCGAGCCGGCCGGCTTTGCCGCCGCCCACATCGCACGCATGACCGGCGACCGCTCGCGCGACATCGGCCAGGCCGTGCGCGACGAGGTGCTGCGCCGCCTGTCCGCCAGCGGCGCGCCGCCAGCCTGGGCGGCCATGGTGCGCGAGGTGGTCGAACTCGACCAGGCCGTCGAGACCCGCATGCTGGGCGATGCGCTGCCGCCGGGACTAAAGCTGCTGCGCTAACGTAGGGTGGGCGGCTTTGCCGCCCGCGCGTTCAACTCACGGACGCACTGAGACGACTCATCCCCTAGTTGAACGCGCGGGCGGGAGACCCGCCCACCCTACGACACCACGCACCCCTCAGCAAAACACGAAATCCTCATTCGATTTCGGCAGCGCGCACATGACGCCGCGCAGGCTGACCCACACAAACCCGGCGACGGGAACCAGCAGCAACCAGAATGCAGACATGATCGACTCCTTCAGCACAGCTCGGTTTTCGCACAGGTGTGCGAAATGAGTGTAAAAAAAGGGACAGGCGTGCCCGTCCCGGTGTGGTGATCCCTGCTACTCGAGATCGTTGAAACTCTTGTACGTCGATATCAGGCGGTTGAAGGCCCGTTGCGCCCTGCGCGGCACGGCGTCGGTACGCAGGAAGCGCGCATCGTGCATCACCCCGATCGCCAGGCTGTAGACCTCGAACACCAGCTGCTCGGGTTCGGTGTCCGGCCGCAGCTGCCCCGCTTCCATCGCCTGCAGCACCGTCTTGCGCAGCGAGGCGCGCCAGCGCGTCACGCCGGCCTCGATGCGGTCGCGCAGCGGTCCGGGCACGTCGTCGAACTCGAAGGCGCCGGCCGTGTACAGGCAGCCGCCGCGCGCCGTCTCGTTGCCGATCTTCTTCAGCCACAATTCCACCTGCAGGATCAGGCGCGGCAAGCCCCTTGGCGCCTGCAGAGACGGCGTGAAGACTTCCTCCGCAAAGCGGCGGTCGTATTCGTCCAGCACGGCGTCCTGCAGGGCCTCGAGCGAACCGACGCGGGAAAACACCCCGCTCTTGCTGATGCCCGTGCGCTTGGACAGCTCACCCAGCGACACCTTGCCGATCCCCTCCTGCGCCGCCATCGCGTAGGCGGCGTCGAGGATGGTCGCAAAGGTCGCTTCGCTTTTGGCCGTGGTGTTCATGCCTTCACTTTAGCACAGGTGTGCGAAACAGCAAGCGCTATTTCACACACCCCCACTCTTACCAGAACTTGTAGCTGGCCGAGAACGCGAACTGGCGGCCGAACAGGTTCTGGTTGTGGTTGTAGCCTTCCCAGCCGTTCGGATCGTAGTAAGGCTTCTTGTCGAGCACGTTCTTGATGTTGAGGCCGAGGTTCAGCTGCTTCGTCGGTTTCCAGTTGAAGCCCAGGTTGACCGTGGTGAACGAGGGCGCGCCGCCGCACAGGTTCTCCGGCAGCGAGACCCCGGCGGCCAGGCAGTTCTCCGGCGTGTTGTCGGTGTCGTACTCGCCGTAGGCCCACTTGGTCTTGCCCGTGTAGTTCACGAACAGGCTGGTCGTGAAGTTAGCGTAGTTCCAGTCGGCGTTGAAGGTGCCGCGCAGGCGCGGCGAGTTGTAATAGCCGACGTAGTTGCCCGAGAAGCCGCTGCCGTCCTCGTAGTTGTAGATCTCGCGGCGGCGGATGGTGAAGGCCACGCCGGTGTTCAGGCGCCCGTAGTTGCCCAGCCCGATGCGGGTGCGCGCATCGATGTCGAAGCCGTCGACCAGCGTCCTGCCGCGGTTCAGGTAGGAGTTGATCAGGCCGCCCAGGTTACCGACCGAGTAAGTCGGCAGCGTGCCGGTGCAGACTGCCGCATTGGCCGGATTGGCGCACATGGTGCCGACGGCCGCCATGTTGGCGCGGTCGGCATCGGTCAGGGCATTGCGGATCGCCTTGTCGGTGCCGGCCAGGCCCGGGCCATACTCGTCGACCAGCTCGGTGAACAGCTGGTTGAAGTCCTGGCGCACGATCTCATTGCGGCGGTTGACGATCCAGTAGTCGAGCGAGACGCTCACGTCGCGCACCGGCTGCAGCACCAGGCCGAGGGTGGCGATCTTGGCTTTTTCCGGCTCCAGTTCCGGATTCGGCGGGGTCAGGCCGCCCACCGTGGTCGAGCAGTTCGAGTTCAGCAGGCTGCGTCCCAGGTCGACCTCGGTCGCGGCCACGGAGCGCATCAAGAGGCGCGCGATGGCATTGGTCTCGTCGCAGCGCACGGTGTCGCGGATGCCGCCCACCTGGGCGAACACGCCGCCGGTGCCGGATTCGGCCAGGTTCGGGGCGCGGAAGCCTTCCGAGTAGGTGCCGCGCACCATGACCTCCGGACGGGCGCGCCACACCACGCCGATCTTCGGCGCCAGGTTGGCGCTGAAGTTCGGGTACTTGTCGAGGCGGGCGGCGGCGTTCAGCTCGAGCTTCTCGGTCAGCGGCACCACCACTTCGCCGAACACGGCGGCGATGGTGCGCTTGCCGTCGAACCAGGAACCACCCTGCTGGGTGATCAGGCCGTTGGCCGCGTCCGCGTTCCCCGGCGTGTCGAAGCTCTCACGCATCAGGTTGGTGCCGAAGGCGGCGCGCACTTCGCGGTCGCCGATCTTCGCCAGCGTACCTTCGACCTTGGCGTCCCAGGTGATCAGCTTGGTCCAGGACTGGATGTCGAAGGTCGGGTAGGCTGCGCGCAGCAGCGCGGCATTGGCCTCGCTGATTTCGCCGAACTTGTAGGCCGGGTTGTCGGCGATGTAGCTGCGGCCCGTGACCGGGTCGGTGGTGAACGGTCCGAATGCCTTCTCGAAGCCGGCGGTATTGATGTTGACGGTCTGGTACAGGGTCGAATGGCTGCCCGCCACGCTCAGCGCGGTCTCGAATTCCCAGTCGCCGAACACGGTGCCGCGCAAGCCGGCCAGGGCGCGGTAGTTGTCGTCGACATTGCGCTGGCCGAAGTGATTGGTGGCGTCCTGCATCAGGTAGTTCAGGCCGGCGGCGCCGCCCATCAGGGCGGCCATGTCCGGCGCCAGCCTGCCCTTCAGGTAGGTGTTGTTCGGTCCCAGGTAGGGAACCGCGAAGGTGTTCAGCCTGGTGCCGGTATTGCGCGAGAACCAGTTGCTGGTGCTGCCGCTGTTGAAGCTGCGCGGACCGTTCGCGCCCACCATCTTGATATGGGTGTAGGCAGCTTCGGCGAAGCCTTCGAAGCCGTTGGCGAAGCGCTTGCGCCCGGCCAGGTAGCCGGTGGCGCGTTCCGACGAAGGGCCGGTGTCGAGCGCATACGGCAGGTTGTTCCAGATGCAGCGCGTGCCCGAGGCTTCGTTGATCGAGGTCGGGCAGCCGGTGACGGCGCGCTGGGTGCGGGCGTTGTTGCGGGCCGGGTCGAACACGAAGAAGGTGCCCGGGTTCAGTACGCCCGGCTCGCTGCCGGTGCCGATGCGGAAGTTGGGGATGAAGTTCGGGTTGTTGACGTAGAAGTGGTCCGGGCGCTTGTCATAGGTATCGGACAGGGCGATGCGGTCGCGCTTGTACAGGTTGAGCGAGCCGATCACGTTGTAGCCGTCGGCGCCCAGGTCGCCGGTGCCGAACACGATGCCGCCCTGGCGCTCGCCATACGAATCGACATCAGCCGAGGAATCGTGGCTGACGCGTGCTTCCAGGCCCTGGTAGTTCTTCTTGGTGATCACGTTGATCACGCCCGCCACCGCATCCGAGCCGTACACCGCCGAGGCGCCGTCGGTCAGGATCTCCATGCGTTCGATCGCCGCCGCGGGAATCGCATCGATGTTCACGAACATGGTCTGGAAGCCGGCCGGCGCGCCGTAGAAGGACAGGCGGCGGCCGTTGAGCAGCACCAGGGTGCCCTGGGCGCCGAGGCCGCGCAGGTTGGCCTGCGAGCCGCCGTCGGAGCCGGTGAACATCGAGCGGAAATCTTGCTGGGCCGGACGCGCGGCCGGCAGGTTGTCCAGCACCTGCATCAGGGTGCGCGCACCCATGTTCTCGATCTGCTTGGCGTCCACCACCTGCACCGGCGACGCGGTCTCGGCGTTGATGCGCTTCAGGCTCGAACCGGTTACCTCGACCCGCGCCATTTTGCTCTCTTTGGTGTCCTGGGGCTTGGTGGCGGCGTCCTGCGCCAGGGCGCCCGTTGCCAGGCCGGCGGCCGCCAGTGCGGCGATCATCTTCTTGAGTCTCATTGCTTCTCCTGTTTTTATGGTGTGGATGCTTGCCCCATGGGGCGATGCTTATTGCAGCGGCAGGGTGTCGACGTTCACCGCGGGCGCGCTGCCGGTTGCGGGACGGGTAAAGCTCTGGTTGAGCGGCACGTAGTCGCTGAAGAAGCCGCCGTTACGCAGGTAGAAGCGGCCGTTACGCAAACCTCCGGCGTAGTCCAGGCGTTGGCCGTTGACGGCGGTGGCGTCGCCGGTGAAGCGCGCAGTCAGGATCTCGCTCCAGCTGCCGTCCGTCGTGCGTGCCCACTGGTTGCCGTGCTCGGCCAAGCGGCCCAGGTAGCCCTTGGTATCGAGGAAGTTCTCGAGGAAGGAATACGTGCCGGCGTGGTAAGTCGTGGTGGCCGGCCGCTTCCAGGTGGCGATGTAGCGCCAGGTCCCCAGTTCCGGGGCGAAGAACCAGGCCGAGAAGTCGGTGGCGCCGGCGCCGTCCGGGCGCACGCGGGTGAGGAAGCGGTAGGTGTTCCCCGCGGCCCAGTTGTAGACCAGGTAGGTCTGGCCGCCGGTGCCTTCGCCGCCGAAGGCGTTGTCGACCACCCCCGCACCCTTGCCCACCAGCGTGGTCTTGGCGCCGTTGTCGGCGTCCCACACCGAGAACAGCACCCAGCGCTCGGACGGCGACTTCACCTGGATGCCGAAGTAGCCGCCATTGAAGCCGTTGGCCATGTAGTAGGAACCGATCGCGTCCTGCCCGGCCGGCACCGTGACCTCGCTGTAGAAGTACTCGCTGTTGGCGGGCACGGCGTAGCCCAGGTGGACCGAAGGCCCGCGCCGCGACCAGTAGTAATTGGCCGGGTCGTTGGCGTAGTTGAGCCTCGAGGCCGTCGCCACCGTGATGCCGGCGACCTCGCCGAAGGCGGGGCCGCTCTTCCTGACACCCTGCAGGTCGACGCGGATGTAGCCGGCCGGCAGGTCGAGCGTGCCGACGGCATAGGTCTTCCTTGGTCCCTTGCTCAGCTTGACCTCGAAGGGGGTGCCGTTGACCGTCACCCGCACCGTGCTGCCGTTCCCTGCGGCCAGGCCGGCATCCAGCCCGATGGTGGCGCTGCCGGCCTGCTCCATGCGGAACCAGGCGCTGCTCACGGTCTCTGCGCTGGTCCAGTTGGCCAGGCCGTTGGCGGTGATGGTCTCGGTCGCACGGGCGCCGGCCGTGGTGACGAAGGCATTGCCCGGCAGGGCCACGCTGGCCGGCGCCTGGGCGGCGGCAATGGCGGCACTGGCACCGAGCAGGATGAGGGTGGCAGCGCGCAAGATCGGCAACATCGGTTTCATCTGGGTCTCCTGGTTGGGTGGAACTGCGGTGTCAGTAACGGTCGTCGAATCCGAAGATCGGCTTGCGGGTGCGCCAGGCGCCGTTGGTGAAGTCCGGGAAGTCGAGCGTCTGGAAGCCGAGCGCGATCGACTGTTCGGACAGCGGCGTGATCGCGCTCCAGGTGATGGCGTCGTAGATATCGATCGGCATCGGCGCGTTCGCCTTCAGCGCTTCGACGAAGGCGTGGATCACGAAGAAGTCCATGCCTCCGTGGCCGGCACCGGCGGCCTGCTGGCCGTGCTTGCGCCACAGCGGGTGGTCGTATTTCTCGAACCAGGTCTTGGCCTCGTCCCATTCGTGGGGCTTGCTGATGCCCTCGATGTGCACCGAGCGGTTCAGGTCCATCCACAGCCCGCGCGTGCCCTGCACCCGGAAGCCCAGCGAATACGGGCGCGGCAGCGAGGTGTCGTGCTGCAGGATGATGGTCTCGCCGTTGTCGCAGGCCAGCGTGGTGGTGACGATGTCGCCCAGGCTGAAGCGGGTCTTGGCGTTCGGATGGTCCTTGCCGCCCTGGCGCACCACGTAGTCGTGCAGGCCGGCGGCCTTGCTGGCGAAGGCATTGATGCGGGTGAAGCGGTTGCCGCGGTTGATGTTGGTGTACATCGCGCAGGGACCGATGCCGTGGCTCGGATACAGCTCGCCATTGCGGCGCACCGAGTGCTCGGTGCGCCAGCGCGCCTCGGACCAGCCCTTGGCCCCGAACTCGACGCCGCCGCCGTAGGGCTTGGCCGGATCGCCGCTGTTGAACTTCACGGCGCGCAGGTCGTGCTGGTAGCCGCCCTGCAGGTGCACCAGGTCGCCGAACAGGCCGGAGCGCACCATGCGCAGCACCGCCAGCACGTCGCGCCGGTAGCACACGTTCTCGAGCAGCATGTAGGGCGTGTTGGTGCGCAGCTGGGCGGCCAGCACGTCCCAATGGTCCTGCAGGCTCACCCCGGCCACCACCTCGCAGCCGACCGGCACCTTGGCCTCCATCGCGTCGATCGCCATTCGCGCATGCCACTCCCAGGGCGTGGCGATGATCACGCCATCGAGCTTGCCGGCGTCCAGCATGCGGCGGTAGGCCTGCTGGTCGCCGTCCGCGCCGAAGGTGGCCGGGCGCGCCCGGCCGGCCTTGGTGACCATCTCGACCGCGCGGCCGAGCATGATCGGCTCGATGTCGCACAGCGCGGCCACCTCGACGTCGTCGCGCCGCACCAGTTCGCGCAGCAGCACCTGGCCGCGCATGCCGGTGCCGATCATGCCGAGGCGCAGGCGCTGGCGGCCCGCCGCGGCGGCGCCGGGAATGGCGCCGGCGGCCAGGGCGCTACCTGCCAGTGCAGGACCGAAGGAGAGAAAATTGCGTCGTTTCATGGCTGTTTCCGTTCTTTTTTCAGGTCGAAGGATGCAAGAAGCCCTCCCCGTCCGGAGAGGGGCTCTGTCACTGCAAGGAAATGGGAAGGTCTAGCGCAGCTTGAGCGTGGCGCCTTCCGTGCCGATCAGGGCGGCGTTGGCCCAGTTGCCGCACGTTCGGGACGATCGCTCGCCCAGGGTGCGCAGGCTGAGTTCTTTCAGGCCGCGCACGTCGATCTCGGGCTTGACCACGGCCGGCGCCGCTACCTGCCCGCTGTCGTAGAGCAGGCGTTCGCCGCTCCAGACCTGGAAGCGCATGCTGCCGCCTTTGCCCACACTGCGGCAGCTGTCGTCCACGCCCAGGTCGGCGCGCAGCAGGCGCCAGTTGCCGCCGAGTTGAAGGTCGAGCCGGCTGGAAGGTCCGGCGCCGATGCCCTTGTTGAAGCGCAGGCCGTTCATGCGCATCTCGCTGGCCTTGCCGGCAGGCTTGTCACGGCCGAAGTGCTTCGGCAGCGGCAGTTCGCTCAGGTAGCGCCGCAGCTCCGGCGCTTCCGGCGCCCGGTGCTCGAGCACGCGGAATTCGGACAGCGTGATCGGTGCGACTTCGAGCGGCGCGGAGGCATCGAAGGCGCGCGCCGGGGCGGCGCCGTTCACTGCCGTCACCATTGGGTCGGTGGCCGCCGCGCCGCTGCCGTCCGGGTTCTGGGTGCTGAGCACGCGGAAGCGCAGCAGGCGCCCGGCGGTGGCCGGGAAGGCGATCGCCTGCATGTCCTGCGACAGCGCCAGGCGGCCGCGCTGCACCGGAGCGCCCCACTCGCCATTGCTGTCGGCGACATAGATTTCGTAGTCGCGCACCTGGCCGTGCTTCCAGTTCTTGTCGCTGCGCGGGGCGATCTCGATGCCATCCACCAGGCGGCGCTCGGTAAAGCCGATTACCCACTCGTGGGCGCCGCTCTTGACCACCTGGCTGCGCACGCTGCGGAACCAGGTCTCGGGCTTGCCGTCGAAGGCGTTTTCGAGCGGATGGCCCGGCTCTTCGGCCGGACGGTTCACGACCACCATGGCGTCCGCCGGCAGGGCGCGGCCCGGCACCGGGGCAGCCGGGAAGGCGTCGCCGGCGGCCGGGCGGGTGATTCCCTGCAGCGTAAAGGACAAGGGCTGGCGGATGTCCTGGGCCGGCGCTTTCACGTGCACGCTGCCGAGACGCTCGGCCGGGTCGAAGAACCAGCCGGCGTCCGCGGCGTCGAAGGCGGCGCGGCTGGCCACTTCCTTCAGCGGCGCGGCACCCAGCAGCACCCCGGCCGGACGCTGGCGGCTCGGCAGGCGCAGGCTATAGCCGCGCCGCGCTTCCTGGCCGTCGTAGCTGCCTTCGACCGGGTGGATCGTGACGTCCACCTTGCCGCCGTTTTCACGCATGGCGATGCGCTGCCGGCTCGACGCGCCCTGCTGGTAGCGGCGGGTGTTGCCGTCGTCCTCATACAAAACGTACTCGGAGTCGCCCTCGGGGTAGAGGTCGAGCGTGAGCCGGTCCTTCGGCTTATGGCCGTCGTACAGCATCTCGGGATACATCGGGATGATGGCGCCGGCGCGCACGAACACCGGCAGCTTCTCCAAGCTGACCTGCAGGTCGATGTCGCGGCCCTGGCCGCCGGCGCTGAGCTGGCGGCCGTCCCAGTAATCGAACCAGCGCCCTTGCGGCAGGTGGATGCCGGTGCGCCAGCCCTGGCTGACGGCCTGGCTGCGGTAGACCGGGGCGACCAGCAGGTCGCGCCCGAGCAGGAACTGGTACTTGTGCGCTTCGGTGAGCGCTGCCGGGTCGCCCGGATAGTCCCACATCAGGCCGCGCACCAGCGGCGCGCCGGTCTGCTCGGCCTCGTGCGCCAGCGTGTACATGTAGGGGGTCAGGCGCATCTTGAGCTTCAGGTAGCGCCGGTTGATGCTGCGGTAGGGTTCGTCGAACCACCACGGATGCTTGCGCGCGCTGGCGGACCAGCCGGACATTCCCATCAGCACCGGCGTGAAGCTCTTCCACTGCAGGTCGCGGGTAAAGGTTTCCGGGCTGCCGCCGAAGATCGCGTCGACGTCGCCGGTGGCATAGGCCTGGCCGGACAGGCCGGAGCCGATCAGGGTCGGCACGTGCCAGCGGATGTAGTCCCAGCTGGCGCTCTGGTCGCCGGTCCAGGCCACCGCATAGCGCTGGGTGCCGGCCCAGCCCATCACGGTCCAGATGAAGGGACGGCTGTCGGAATTGTTCAGGATGCCGTCGTAGGCAGCCTTGTTGGCGTCCAGCGAGAACTGGTAGCCCTTGCCGGTCCAGGCCACGTCGAGCTTCTGGGCCCGGCTACCGGCCTTGCCGACTTCCCAGGCGATCTTGTCGACCCCGTTCTCGGTCCACAGGCCGGTACGGAAGCCGTGTTTCGCCAGGCCCTGCACGGTCTCGGGCAGCGCCGTGTAGCCGCAGCCGTAGCCGTCGTTGGGCAGGATCCAGCCGCCCGGCATGTCGTGCTCGCGGTACTTGCGCGCCACGCTGTCGACCACGTCGAGCGTCTTGCCGGTGGGGCCGTCGCTCCAGCCGCGCGGCACCGTGCCCGGCTTCTTGACGTTGTCGCCGTCGTTGTAGCAGTCGGCGTCGCCATATTCCAGGGCCCAGCGCGGCAGCAGGCGCGCGCGGCCGGTCCATTCGGTATAGCGCGCCAGCACCTCGCGCATCGACTTGCCGACGAAGTAGTAGGCATCGAAGCGGTCTTCCGCATGCTGCAGCGTGACCTGCCCGTCTTCGCGCAGGTCGTAATTGCCGTCGGCCCAGCTGTTGCGCAGCATGCCCCAGCCGCGGGAGCTCATCAGGAAAGGCGCTGGATTCGGACGGTCGCCCTCTTCCCAGCCGCCCGAGTACGAGACCGGCAGCTCGCGTCCCTTGAATTCGAAGCGGCCGTTCTGCTGGCCGCCGCCGTAGAAGCGCTCGGCCTTGTCGCTGGAGAGTACCTGCACGCTCTGCTTCTCGCCCAGGTCGAGCGGCTGCAGTTCGCGCCACAGCGGCTGGGTCTCGCCGCTGCGGTAGAGGGTGAAGCGCAGGGGGGCGCGGTCGACCCGCAGCGTGAGCGCGGCGGTGCGCAGCACCAGCTGGCCGTTCTCTTCATTGAACTGGTGCTCCACCTTGGCCGAAGCTGTGGCCACCACGATGGGCGCGGCCTTGTCGCCCGGGCCGCTCAGCTCCTTGCGTCCGGCCTGGATGCGCAGCACGTCGGCGCGCGGCAGGCTGATACGCACACGGGCACCGGAATCGGCCACGATGTCCCACGAAGGACCGTCGGCCTGGCCCGCGCTGACCGTGCGCAGCTTGCCCAGCGGGGCGGCAGCGGCCGGAAAGGCGGCCAGCAGCAGCATGGGCAGGACGAGCAGGCGATGCAGGGAAGATGGATGCTTCATGACGGCTCTTTCGGATCGTTTGGCGTTTCGATGAGGATAATGTATGAACAAAAGCAAAGCAGGTCAACAAAAAGGAAAGAAAAATTTCAAAAAAATTGGAAATAAGCCAAATATTCCGGCATTTATCTTTCGTTTGGCGGTTTTATCGGTATTTGAACTTTCATTTACCGCGAAATTGATGAGCGATCAGTGGTGAAATTGCTACGTTCGATCATCGCAATCCGATCTTCCAATCAATCTAACTTTCGTTTTACTTTCGTATTTGACTTTCGCAAACTTTCTATTTATGATGGATCGCACTGAAAACTTTTTACCTTTCTTTCGATGACTACTCTTCTGCAGCGAAGCCCACAAGCATGGCGCGACATCGGCGGCCTGTACACCGCCGAGGAAATCGCCCAGCAGCCCGCGCTGTGGGGCGAACTGGCCGCCAGCCTGCGCGGCAGCCGCGCACAGGTCGAGGCCTTCCTGGGCGGATGCCTGGCCGATCCGCTGCAGCGGGTGATCCTGACCGGCGCCGGCAGCTCGGCCTATGTCGGCGAGATCGTCGCCGACGAACTGAATGCCGCCTGGCCGGCCCAGGTGCGGGCGATCGCCACCACCACCCTGCTCACCCACCCCGAGCTCTATATTGAACGCGGCGCCCCCACTCTGCTGGTGTCCTTCGCCCGCAGCGGCGACAGCCCGGAAAGCCTGGCCGCCGTCCAGCTGGTGCGCGACCTGGTGCCGGATGCGCGCCTGCTGAACATCACCTGCAACCCCGAAGGCAGGCTGGCTCGCGACAGCGCCGGCGACAGCCGCGCCTTCAACCTGCTGATGCCGGCCGCCAGCTGCGACCGCGGTTTCGCCATGACCAGCAGCTTCACCTGCATGCTGCTGGCTGCGCTGGCCGTACTCGGCAAGGGCGACGGGGTCGAACACATTGCAAGCCTGGCAGGTCTGGCCAAGGAAGCCATGGCGGCCTGGGAGGCCCCGGTGGCGGCACTGGCCGCGACCGAAGCCGGCCGCGTGGTCTATCTCGGCAGCGGTCCGCTCGAAGGCCTGGCCAAGGAAAGCGCGCTCAAGCTGCTGGAACTGACGGCCGGGCGCGTGCCGGCGATGGCGAATACGCCGCTGGGCTTCCGCCATGGCCCGAAATCGGTGCTCAATGCCGGCGCGCTGGTGCTCGTCTTCGGCAGCAGCAAGCCGCTGTCGCAACGCTACGAGGCCGACCTGGTCGACGAACTGCGACGCGACGGCGTGGCCGGCCGCATCGTGACCGTGGGACCGGGCGGCGACATCGGCATCCCCGTACCAGAGTTACCGGATGCATGGCTTGCGCCGCTGTGGCTGCTGGTCGCGCAGCAGCTTGCCCTGCACCAGTCGGCTGCCCTGCAGCTGCGTCCCGACAATCCCTTCGCCAGCGGCACGGTCAACCGTGTCGTCAAGGGCGTCACCATCTACCGCCATGACGAACACTGATCCACAAGGCTTCCACGGCATCGACATCGGCGGCAGCAAGATCGAACTGGTCGCCTTCGCCGATGACACCGGCCTGCGCGAGGTGTTCCGCGAGCGGATCGCCACCCCCGGCCACGATTTCGCCGCCTTCGTGCAGGGCGTCGCTGGCCTGGTGGGGCGCGCCGACGCGGCGCTCGGCCGCCAGGCCGCGGTCGGCATCGGCCTGCCCGGCGTCGCCGACCCGGCCAGCGGCCGCCAGCTCAGCTCCAACGTGCCGGCGCTGAACGGCCGCCTGGTCGCCCCGGCGCTGGAACAGGCGCTGGGACGCCCTGTCGTCATCGGCAACGACTGCCAGTGCTTCGCCCTGTCCGAAGCGCAGGGCGGCGCCGCCGACGGCCTGCCGACCATGTTCGGCGCCATCCTCGGCACCGGTGCCGGCGGCGGCTACTGCGCCGGCGGGCGCCTGCAGCGCGGCTTCAATGGCGTGGCCGGCGAATGGGGCCACTGGTCGGTGCCGGCCCACCTGCTCGCCCAGTACGGCCTGCCGTCCATCCCCTGCCCCTGCGGACGCCAGGGCTGCTTCGAACGCTACGTATCCGGTCCGGGCATGCGCATGCTGCACCGCCACCTGGGCGGGGATGATGCCGAGCCGATGGTGATCGCGGCGCGCGCCAATGCCGGCGATGCGGTGGCCGCGGCGACGCTGGCCGCCCACCTCGACCTGCTGGCCCATGCCTTTTCCAGCCTGGTGCTGGGGCTCGATCCGCACGCGATCGTGCTGGGCGGCGGCCTGTCGCAGCTGCCGCATTTGTACCAGCAGCTGCCGGCCGCCGTGCGGCGCTACCTGTTCCCGGGCGCGCAGGTACCGCCGATCCTGCCGCCGCGCTTCGGCGACGCCGGCGGGGCACGCGGCGCCGCCCTGCTGGCCCGCCAACAACAAACGAACCGGAGCGCACCATGAACCAGACCCTCTCGCCCGTCCAGCAGCTCGTCAAGGCGCACCGCCGCGGCGAAGCCGTCGGCCTGTACAGCGTCTGCTGCAGCCATCCCATGGTCCTGAGCGCCGCGATAGGCGTGGCGCAGCGCTACGACACCCTGCTGCTGATCGAGGCGACCTCGAACCAGGTCGACCAGTTCGGCGGCTACACCGGCATGAATCCGGAACAGTTCCGCGACTACGTGCACGACATGGCGCGGGAGCGCGGATTCCCGCGCGAGCGCCTGGTGCTGGGCGGCGACCACCTGGGTCCGAATGCCTGGCAGTCGCGCCCCGCGCACGAAGCCATGGCCCATGCCGAGGTTCTGGTCGCGGCCTATGCCGCCGCCGGCTTCCACAAGATCCACCTCGACTGCAGCATGCGCTGCGCCGACGATCCGGCCACCCTGGATGACGAGACGGTGGCGGCGCGCTCGGCGCGCCTGGCCGCCATCGCCGACGCCGCCGCCGGACAGGCCGGCCACCAGCCGCCGGTCTACGTGATCGGCACCGAGGTGCCGGTGCCGGGCGGCGAATCGGCCCTCGCCGATGCCGGCGCCCCGACCTCGCCGCAGGCGGCCGAACGCACGCTGGAAGTACACTGCCGCGCCTTCCTCGACGCCGGCCTGCACGCCGCCTGGCGCCGCGTGATCGCCATGGTGGTGCAGCCCGGCGTGGACTTCGACCACAGCCACATCCAGCACTACGACGCCGCCCAGGCCGAACAGCTGTCGGCCTTCGTGGCCGGCCAGCCGGGCCTGGTGTTCGAAGCCCACTCCACCGACTACCAGCGAGAGTCGAGCCTGCACCAGATGGTCCGCGACCACTTCGCCATCCTGAAGGTCGGCCCGGCCGCCACCTTCGCCCTGCGCGAAGGCCTGCTGGCCCTGTGCCACATCGAGGATGAACTGGTGCCGCCGGCGCAAGCCTCGCGCCTGATGGCGGTGCTGGACGAGGTCATGCTGGCCAAGCCCGAGCACTGGCGCAAGCACTACCCGGGCAGCAGCGAAGAACAGCGCCTGATGCGCCGCTACGGCCTGTCGGACCGCTGCCGCTATTACTGGAACGAGGCGCCGGTGGCGGCCGCGGTGGACCAGCTGTGCGCCAACCTGGATGCGGTGGAGATTCCGCTGCCGCTCCTGAGCCAGCACCTGCACGAACAATACCTCGAGGTGCTGCAAGGCCAGCTTGCTACCGGCGCGCGCGCGCTGCTGGAGCACAAGATCGGCCAGGTGCTGGCGCAATACGCAAGGGCCTGTAACCGCAACGCGGCGGTGGCAGTCGATCACGCCGCATCGATCTGTTAAGCTCGCCGTTTTCGACCGCCGACCCGAGCCGCCACCATGCGAAACACCACCCAACGCCGCGAAGCCATCCTCCAGCAACTGACCCGCCAGGGTTCGGTCCAGGTGACCGACCTGGTGCAGGAATTCGGCGTCTCGGCGGTGACCATCCGCAGCGACCTGAGCGCGCTCGAGGCGCAGGGACTGGCCACGCGCAGCCACGGCGGCGCCACCCTCACCCGCACCCCGCCGCCCGAGCAGTCGATCCGCCAGAAGGATGCGATCAACCAGGAGCAGAAGGACCGCATCGGCACCCTGGCCGCCACCCTGGTGCAGGAAGGCGACAACATCATCATCGACTCGGGCACCACCACGATCTCGCTGGCGCGCCACCTGCGCGAGGCCAGCAACGTGACGGTGATGACCAATGGCCTGAACATCGCCTGGGAGCTGGCCGACACTGCCGGCGTGGAGCTGATCCTGACCGGTGGCCAGCTGCGCAAGCAGTCGCTGTCGATCCAGGGCAGCCAGGCCGAGGCGACCCTGCAGGCCTACAGTTTCGACAAGCTGTTCCTCGGCGTGGACGGCTTCGATTTGCAGTTCGGCGTCACCACCCATCATGAGGCGGAAGCGAGCCTGAACCACAAGATGGTGGAACGGGCCAAGAAGATCATCGTGCTCACCGATGCCTCCAAGTTCGGCCGGGTCAGCCTGCACCGCATCGTGCAGCTGGACCGGGTCGATACCGTCATCACCGATGCCAGCATCAGCCCCGAATACCGCGAGGGCTTGCAGAAGCTGGGCATCGAATTACTCATAGCGGACTAAATGCTCAGCGGCAGAATCCTCACTCCCCAAGGCTGGATCACAGGCAGTATCGATTTCAGCGATCGCATCCACCGGATCATCGAGGGCCCTGCCGCCAGCGGGCACACCATCCTCCCCGGCTTCATCGACCTGCACGTCCACGGTGCGGCCGGCACCGACATCATGGAAGGCGGTGATGCAGGCGCCGTCGTGGCCCGCAGCCATGCGCGCCACGGCACCACCTCCCTGCTCGGCACCACCCTCACCGCGCAGGAAGCCGGGATCCGCCATGCCCTGCACGGCCTGGCCGGCGTCATCGCCGCGCGCCCCAAGGATGGCGCGCGCATGCTCGGCGTCCACCTCGAGGGCCCCTTCCTGAACCTGGCGCGCCTCGGCGCCCAGCCGCCCGACGTGATTCCCGCCCGCCTCGAACTGGTGCGCAGCCTGCACGCGATCGCGCCCATCCGCGTGCTGACGATGGCGCCGGAAGTCGACGGCAACCTGGCGCTGATTCCGCAGCTGGCGGCGATGGGCATCCGGGTGCAGATCGGCCACAGCGCCGGCAGCTATGAAGACGGCGTGGCCGCCCTGCGCGCCGGCGCCGCCGGCTTCACCCACCTGTTCAACGGCATGAGCGGCCTGCATCACCGCGAGCCCGGCATGGTCGGCGCGGCGCTGGCGCATGCCGAATACGCCGAGATCATCCCCGACCTCCAGCACGTGTCCCCGGGCGCCCTGCGCGCCGCGCTGCGCGCCATCCCGCGCCTGTACGGCGTGACCGACGCCACCTCGGCCACCGGCATGCCGGACGGCGAATACGCACTCGGCACCCAGCGCGTGTTCAAGTGCGGGAACTGCGTGCGCCTGGCGAGCGGCTCGCTGGCCGGCAGCGTGCTGACCATGGACGCGGCGCTGCGCAACTTCGTCGACCTCGGGCTCGACCTGGCGGAGGCCTCGCAGCGCCTGTCGCGCTTTCCGGCCGACTACCTTGGCGAAACCGAACGCGGACGATTGGCGCCGGGCGCCTGGGCCGACATCGTCGTGCTGGACGCGGACCTGCGCCCGGCCGCGGTCTACGTCGAAGGCGAAGCGATCGCCCTCGGCAACCAGAAAACATAAAACACTCCGGAGACATGATGAACGCCCTTGACCCCACGCCCGACCGCGCCATGCGCTACCTGCTGTTCATCGCCGGCATGGGCGGCTTGTTATACGGGATCGACGTCGGCATCATCGCCGGCGCCCTGCCCTACCTGGAATCGACGGCCTCGGTGGCCTGGAAGCTGAGCACCCAGCAGTTGTCCTTCATCGTGGCGGCCGTGCTGCTCGGCTCCGTGCTGTCCTCGCTGTTCGCCGGTGCGCTGGCCGACGCCATCGGACGCCGCCGCGCCATGGTGCTGGCCGGCGCGCTGTTCACCCTCAGCATTCCCATGATCGCGCTGGCCGAGGGCTACACCCCGCTGCTGCTGGGCCGCCTGCTGCAGGGCATCAGCGGGGGCCTGATCGGCGTCGTGGTGCCGCTCTACCTGGCCGAGTCGCTGCCGGCCGCGCGCCGCGGCCGCGGCGCCGCCCTGTTCCAGCTGATGCTGACCGTGGGCCTGGTGGGTGCGGCGGTGATCGGTTTGAGCCAGGCGCATACCGTCGACGAGGCGACCCGCGCCGCCGCCGCGCTGCCGCAGGCGGCCCGGGCGGAACTGGTGTTCGCGGCCCAGGACAAGGCCTGGCGCAGCATCTTCTGGCTCTGCCTCGCTCCCGGCCTGGTGTTCACCCTCGGCAGCCTGGCGCTGAAGGAATCGCCGCGCTGGCTCGCCATGCGCGGCGCCGGCGGCCCGGCCATGCCGGATGCGCCATCGGTCCCGCTGCGCGATTCGCTGGCCAGCCGCCGCTACGTGCTGCCCTTCCTGCTGGCCTGCCTGGTGCTGGCCCTGACCCAGGCCACCGGCATCAATTCGATCCTGGCCTATGTCGTCACGATCCTGAACCAGGCCGGCCTGCCCGGCTCCACCGCCAACACCGCGGACGTCGGCCTGAAGGTGCTGAACGCCGTCATGACCGTGGTCGCCGTGGTGCTGGTCGATCGCAAGGGCCGCAAGTTCCTGCTGATGCTGGGCAGCGGCACCATCGTGGTCGCGCTGGTGGCGGCCGGCCTGCTGTTCCGCGGCGCCGAAGACGGCCAGCGCGACGTGCGCGCGCTGGTCGAGGCCCAGGTACGCAACGACAGCCTGGCCCTGCGCCTGGACGGCCGGCAGCTGGCCGCGCTCGGCGCCGGCGGCGGCGCAGCGCAGCAGCTGACCGTGGCCTACGCCTATGGCCCCTTCACCGACGTCAAATCGCTGCGCAGCGACGATCCGCTGCTGCCCACGGTGCAGCTGCGGCGTGAGGACGCCATCGACGAGGACAGCGTGATCGGCGCCACCCTGCGCCGCTGGCACCTGAATCCCTTCGCCGACCCCGCCGCGGGCCGCGATGCGCCCCTGGTGATCGAGCGCGCGTGGCTGGGCACGGTGCCGTCCGAGAGCCACGGCTGGCAGGTGGCGCTGGCGATCTGCCTGTTCGTCGCCGGTTTCGCGGTGGGGCCGGGGGTGTGCGTGTGGCTGGCGCTGTCCGAACTGATGCCGACCCGGATCCGCTCGAACGGCATGAGCATCGCACTGCTGGTCAACCAGTTCGTCTCGACCGTGATCGCCGCCATGTTCCTGCCCACGGTGGGCTATTACGGCTACTCGGCCGTCTTCTTCGTCGGCGCCGGCTTCGCGGTGCTGTACTTCCTGACCGCCGCCTTCCTGCTGCCGGAGACCAAGGGCAAGACCCTGGAAGAGATCGAACTGCATTTCACCGGCGCCGCTGCAGGCGGCGGGCCGAAAGTGCAGGAATCGATGGAGAAGCTGGGACAGGCACCTCGATGAGGCGCCGGATCAGGTAGCGGGCGCTACCCTGAGACTGGCGCGCGGGCCGGGGCCGGCCCGCGCGCTGCGCCCCGGTTCAGCGGCGGCCGAACCAGCCCAGGCGGGCGAAAACGGAAGTGAATACGGTAGCGACCGAACGCGTCGGGATGCGTTTGCTGAACAGGCCGGTGTAGTTGCAGCGCGAATTGACTGTCATCTCTTTTTTCTCCGAAACATTACTTAGTACATTAACCACGCTGCAAATACTGCTCTGTGCGCCAGCTCGCTTAGCGCGCACGCAGGCCTCTTCCGCGCGCGCCTTGTGGCGTTTGCGTCATATGATGGGAGCAGCAGCTTACCCATGACGGGTAAGTCCTGCTTTGCGGGCAACTCAACGACTGAGGAGGTGCGAGATGAGCTACGCAGATCGAGACAAATATGGGATGTACAGGAATACGCGCAGCACCGGCCCCGGACCGGCGCTGATGGGCGCCGATACCCTGATCGGTGACAGCGTCGTCAATGCGCAGGAAGAAGACCTCGGCGACATCAAGGAAATCATGCTGGACATGCAGACCGGCCAGGTGGCCTACGCCGTGCTGGCGTTCGGCGGCGTCCTCGGCCTGGGCGAAAAGCTGTTCGCCGTGCCCTGGCAGGCGCTGCACCTGGACACCGTGAACAAGCGCATGGTGCTCGACGTGGACAAGGAACGCCTGAGGAACGCGCCGGGCTTCGACAAGGATGCCTGGCCCGACATGAGCGACGTGAGCTGGGCCGGCGGGGTCCACAGCTTCTACGGCACCGATCCGCAGCGTTCGGGGGCGCCGACCATGGGGCCGAGCACGACGATGGGCGGCATGGTCGGCGGCACCAGCGCCAGCTCGGCGATGGGCAGCGGCATGGGATCGAGCATGGGAGCGGGCTCGGCCGGCAGCGCGACGGGCGCAGGCAGCAGCCTGGGCGTCAGCGTCGGCTCGGGCAGCCTGCACGGGGACTCCTACGGCGTCGGTGGCAGTGCCGATCCGCGGCCGGGGCATGAGGGGGACGACAAGGACCTGAGCCGGATTCGGGGCAGCAATATCGGCTGAGAGACCTTAGCTGCATAGCCACTGCCGCATCCATTCACTACTAACCTTAGCACGTCATCCCGGCGCAGGTGAACTGCCACAAGAAAGTTGGACAGCAATTGTCCACTTTCGAGGGGTAGATGGTTAAGTACACAAAAGAGATCAAGCTCAGGGTCGTCAAACAGTATCTGGACGGGCAGATTGGCTATCACCGGCTTTCTGCCCAACAGGGCATCCCAGCGCCAGTGATCCGGCGCTGGGTGGGTGCGTACCGCCTGCATGGCGATGAGGCCTTTCACAGGCGTCTGGAACACTACAGCCCTGAGCTCAAGCTGTCGGTACTGCAGCACATGTGGGACAATGCGCTCTCCATCAATCAGACGGCTGCTGTTTTCAATATCCCCAATCCGGACAGTATTCGCACATGGGCGAAGCGCTACGATGAGGGAGGTAGCGAAGCATTAGGCCGTATCAAGCCAGCCGTACCAGATATGCCAGCACGAGTAACGCCACCCGACGACAAACCAGTGGAAGAGCTGACACGCGAAGAATTGCTCAAGCGCGTCCAGTATTTGCAGATGGAGGTGGCCGTCCTAAAAAAGCTGGAAGCCTTAGCTCAAGCAAAGAAGAAGGCAGCTGCGCTGAAAAAGCGCAAGTAGTGCATGAGTTAAGGCAGCTGTTTCCTCTTGTGGCTTTGTTGAAATTGGTAGGTCTGCCGCGCAGCAGTTTCTATGCATGGGACGCCGTTCGGAGGATGCCGGACAAGTACGCCCGGACCAAAGAGCTCATCAAGCAGATCTACGATGAGCACAAGGGCCGGTACGGTTATCGGCGGATTGCATGCGCACTAAGCCAGCATGGCATTGATCTGCACGCCAATACGGTACGTCGCCTGATGGGTCTGCTCGGCCTGAAATCGGTACAGCGGATCAAACGGTTCAAGTCATACAAAGGAAATGTTGGCGTTGTTGCCCCCAACCTTCTAGGGCGCGACTTCAGCGCCAGTGAACCAAGCCAGAAGTGGGCAACCGACGTTACTGAAATGAAGGTGGGCGACGAGAAAGTCTATCTCTCGACCGTCAAGGACTTGTGCACTCGAGAGATCGTAGCCCATGAAATGAGCTCGCGCCCGACGATGGAGCTGGTCAATTCGATGCTGAAAAAAGCGCTTGCCACGCTCAGGACGGGCCAGACCCCGACCATGCATTCCGACCAGGGATGGCACTACCAGATGCCAGAATATCGTAAGCTCCTGAGCGAGCATAACGTACTGCAGAGCATGTCCCGTAAGGGGAATTGCCTGGACAACGCATCGATGGAAAGCTTCTTCGCTGTCCTCAAGACCGAGTGCTTCCATCGACAGAAATTCGCCGACGTCGATGCGCTAAAGGCGGCAATCCGTGACTACATCGAGTATTACAACACCAAGCGCATCAGTTCCGTCCTGGGCGGCATGACCCCGATTCAATACAGGATCAAGCACGCTCAGGCCGTATAAACAAATTGTCCAGCTTTTGTGTGGCAGTTCAAGGCCGGGATCCAATTTTGTATGCGCAGTCGTTGCATATGCTTTACCGGTACTGCGAAGGAACTTGGATCCCGGCCTTCGCCGGGATGACGGCTTTGAGGCCGGTGGCATTAACGGATCATCGACTCCCACACCTTCTGCAAACGCTTGGCCGACACCGGCATCGGCGTCCGCAGCTCCTGCGCGAACAGCGACACGCGCAACTCTTCCAGCATCCACCTGAACTCCGTCATGCGCGGGTCGTTGTTCTTGCCCGCCTGGTTCTTGAGCGTGCGCTGGAACTGGCTGGCTGCGCCCTGCCACTCCGCCATCAGCTGCGCATCGCGCGAAGGATTGCCGCGCAGCTTCTCGAGACGCACGTTGATCGCCTTCAGGTAGCGCGGGAAGTGCGCCAGCTGGCTGTACTCGTTGTCCGCGATGAAGCGCTTGTGGACCAGGCCCTGCAGCTGCCCCTGGATGTCCTGCTGCACCGCCTGCGGCAAGCTCTGGATGCGCTTCGGCATGCCGTGGAACTCCGCCAGCACCGAACCCACCAGGCGCGCGATCTCGTTGATCAGGAGCCCGATGCGTCCCTTGCCCTCGTCCTTGCGCTTGTTGAAGGATGCCGCATCCAGCGGCAGCGGATCCTGCAGGCAGGCGATGTCGATCGCCTTGGCGATGATCTGGTCGCGCAGGTCTTCCTGCGTGCCGACGCTCATGAACTGCATGCCCATCTGCTGCAGGCCGGGGATGTTCTTCTCGGCGAACTTGAGCTGGTCCTTCAGCTGCAGCGCGAACAGGCGGCGCAGGCCGACGCGGTGGGTGCGCGCGGCGACGTTCGGGTCGTCGAAGACTTCCAGGTCGCAGTGCGTGCCCTTGTCCACCAGCGCCGGGAAGCCGATCAGGGTCAGCTTGCCCTGGGTGATCTCCAGCAGTTCCGGCAGCTCGCCGAAGCTCCAGGTGGTGAGCCCGGTGTGCTGAACCGCGCCCGCCGCCGGGGCGGCAGGTGCGGCGGCGGGTGCTTTGGTCTGGGGCGCATTGCCCTTCCCTTTCGACGGCGCGGGCGCGGCCGGCGCAACGGCGGCCTGCAGCTTCGCCGGCGCAGCCGCTGGCGTGGCTTCCGCCATCTTCTGGAAGCTCTGGCGCGCCTGCCCGCCCAGCTCCGCCTGCAGCGTCGCCAGGTTGCGGCCCATGTCGAGCTGGCGCCCGTGCTCGTCGATCACCTTGAAATTCATGGACAGGTGGGCCGGCAGGGTCTCCTGCTTGAAGTCAGTGGTGAGCACGCGGGCGCTGGTATGCCGGTGGATGTCGTCGATCAGGGCGTCGATCAGGTCACCGCGACCGAAACGCAGCGGATCCTGGTGGCGCTCGTAGAAGTTCGCCGCATACTCCGGCAGCGGCACGCAATGGCGGCGCAGTTTCTGCGGCAGGGATTTCAGCAGCAGGTGCACCTTCTCCTTCAGCATGCCCGGCACCAGCCAGCCGGCCCGCTCCTGCGGAATCTGGTTCAGCGCGAACAGCGGCACCGCCAGGGTCACCCCGTCGCGCGGGCTGCCCGGCTCGAAGTGGTAAGTCAGGCCCATCTCGATGCCGGTGACGTTCATCGTCTTCGGGAACAGCTCGGTGGTGACGCCGGCCGCTTCGTGCCGCATCAGTTCTTCGCGCACCAGGTACAGCAGCTTCGGGTTGTCGCGCGAGGCGTCCTTGTACCACTTCTCGAAACCGGCGCCATTGACGACCGTGTCCGGGATTTCCTTGTCGTAAAAGGCGGCGATCAGCTGCTCGTCCACCAGCACGTCCAGGCGGCGCGACTTGTGTTCGAGGTTCTCGATCTCGCGCACCAGCTTGTGGTTGTGCGCGAAGAACGGCGCGCGGGTCTCGTAGTCGCCGGCCACCAGGGCGTCGCGGATGAAGATCTCGCGCGCTTCACGCGGGTTGTACTGGCTGTAGTTGATGCGGCGATTGCTGTACACGACGATGCCATACAGGGTCGCGCGCTCCAGCGCCGTCACTTGCGCCTGGCGCTTCTCCCAGCGCGGCTCGCCCCAGGATTTCTTGAGCAGGTGGGCGCCGATCTTTTCCACCCACTCGGGCTGGATCTGGGCGATCGTGCGCGCATACAGGCGGGTGGTCTCGACCAGCTCGGCCGCCATCACCCAGCGTCCCGGCTTCTTGGCCAGGTAGGAACCCGGCCAGATGTGGAACTTGATGCCGCGCGCGCCCAGGAACACCGGCTCGTCCTCGGCCTTGAAGCCGATGTTGCCGAGCAGGCCAGTGAGAAGGGCCAGGTGCAGCTGGTCGTAGGTGGCCGGGGCCGCGTTCAGACGCCAGCCCTGCTCGCGCGCCACGGTCAGCAGCTGCGAATGCACGTCGCGCCACTCCCGCAGGCGCAGCTGCGACAGGAAGTTGGCGCGGCAGTTTTCCTGCAGCTGGCGGTTCGACTTCTTGTGCTCGATGGCGTCCTCGAACCAGGCCCAGATCTTGAGGTAGCTGAGGAACTCGGACTTCTCGTCGGCGAACTTCTTGTGCTTCTCGTCGGCCTGCTGCTGGTATTCGATCGGACGGTCGCGCGGGTCTTGCGTCGACAGCGCGGAGGCCACGATCAGCATCTCGGTGAGGCAGTCGTTGTCGACCGCCGCCAGGATCATGCGGCCCACGCGCGGGTCGAGCGGCAGCTTGGCCAGCTTTTTGCCGAGCGGCGTCAGTTCGTTGGTGTCGTCGACCGCGCCGACTTCCTGCAGCAGCTGGTAGCCGTCCGCGATCGCGCGGCCCTGCGGCGGCTCGATGAAGGGGAAGGTCTCGACGTCGGTCAGGTGCAGCGACTTCATGCGCAGGATGACCGAGGCCAGCGAGGAACGCAGGATCTCCGGGTCCGCGAACTTCGGACGCTTGTTGAAATCGTCTTCTTCGTAGAGGCGGATGCAGACGCCGTCGGCCACGCGGCCGCAGCGGCCGGCACGCTGGTTGGCGGAGGATTGCGCCACCGGCTCGATCTGCAGCTGCTCGACCTTGTTGCGGAAGCTGTAGCGTTTTACACGCGCCAGGCCGGTGTCGACCACGTAACGGATGCCCGGGACCGTCAGCGAGGTCTCGGCCACGTTGGTCGCCAGCACGATGCGGCGTGCGTTGGTGGTCTTGAACACGCGGTCCTGCTCTTCCACCGACAGGCGGGCGAATAGCGGCAGGATCTCGACGTGCGGCGGATGGTGCTTGCGCAGCGCCTCCGCGCAATCGCGGATCTCGCGCTCGCCCGGCAGGAAGACCAGCACGTCGCCCGAGCCGATGCGGCACAGCTCATCGACGGCATCGACCACCGCCTCCATCAGGTCGCGCTTGTCACGCGCCACCTGGGCCTTCGGCGCCGGTTCGCCCGGCTTGGCATTCGTCGCCGTGACCGGGTCGCGGTCCACCGGACGATAGCGCACCTCGACCTTGTACAGGCGGCCCGAGACTTCGATAACAGGCGCCGGTTTTTCCGGCGTGCCGAAATGGCGCGAGAAGCGCTCGGCGTCGATGGTCGCCGAGGTGATGATCACCTTCAGGTCGGGACGGCGCGGCAGCAGCTGCTTCAGGTAGCCGAGCAGGAAGTCGATGTTCAGGCTGCGCTCGTGCGCCTCGTCGATGATGATCGTGTCGTAGGCGCGCAGCAGCGGGTCGGTCTGGGTTTCGGCCAGCAGGATACCGTCGGTCATCAGCTTGACCGAGGCGCCCTTCGACAGCGTGTCGTTGAAGCGCACCTTGAAGCCCACGTGCTCGCCCAGCGGCGAGCCGAGTTCCTGCGCGATGCGCTTTGCGGTGCTCGACGCGGCGATACGGCGCGGCTGGGTGTGGCCGATCAGGCCCTTCTGGCCGCGGCCCAGCTCCAGGCAGATCTTCGGCAGCTGGGTGGTCTTGCCGGAACCGGTTTCGCCGGAGACGATGACCACCTGGTTTGCTGCGATCGCCTGCGCGATCTCGGCGCGGCGGCCGGAGACCGGCAGGTCTTCGGGGAAGGTGATCGGCGGGAGCGGGTTGCGCACGGGCGGCGTCCGGACTTCCGGAGCACGCGCCGCGTCGCGCGGCGGACGCGGACGGCGCGCCTCTCCCTCCGGCCGCGGCTTGCGCTGGTCGGTTGCGGGGGTGTTGCGGGGAGCGGCGTGCGCCTGCTGCTGCGAAGGCTTGTTACTCTGATCAGACATTGATTTTTACGAGGTATTTGGTGCGCACAACGCGCAGCGAATTATAATGCGGCAAATGGAAAACCCTACCCAATTCGTCCAGTGGCTGCGCTCTGTCGCGCCATATATCCACACCTTCGGCGGCAAGACCTTCGTCGTCGCCTTCCCGGGCGAACTGGTCGCTTCCGGCGCCCTGCCGGTGCTGGCCCAGGACCTGTCCCTGCTGCTCGGTCTCGGCATCCGCCTGGTGCTGGTGCACGGCTCGCGTCCGCAGGTGGCGGAGCAACTCGCCCTGCGGAACGTCGAAGGCCGCTTCCACAACGGCGTCCGGATCACCGACCCCGCCGCGCTCGAATGCGCCAAGGAAGCCGCCGGCGAATTGCGTCTCGACATCGAAGCCGCCTTCAGCCAGGGCTTGCCGAACACCCCGATGTCGCACGCCCAGATCAGCATCGTCTCGGGCAACTTCGTCGTCGCGCGTCCGCTCGGCGTGATCGACGGCACCGACTTCGAGCTCACCGGCGTGACCCGCAAGATCGCCGCCGACAAGATCCAGCCGATCCTGCAGACCGAGGACAGCCTGGTGCTGCTGTCGCCGCTGGGCTTCTCGCCGACCGGCGAGATCTTCAACCTGACCATGGAAGACGTGGCCGCCGCGGCCGCGATCGCCCTGCACGCCGACAAGCTGATCTTCATCACCGAAACAGGGATGATGTCGGATGCGGCGGGCACGGAAATCCGCGAACTGTCCTCGCACCAGGCCGAGGCCGTGCTGCAGGCCGGTTTCCTGCCGCCCGACGCGGCCTTCTACCTGCGTCACGCCATCAAGGCCTGCAACAGCGGCGTGGACCGTGCCCACATCGTGCCCTTCGAGATGGACGGCTCCGCCCTGCTCGAGCTGTTCACCCACGACGGTGTCGGCACCATGATCAGCCACGAAAACCTGGAGAGCCTGCGCCAGGCCACAATTGAGGACGTCGGCGGAATTATCAAGCTCATCGAACCGCTGGAAGCCGACGGAACCCTGGTTTACCGCGGCCGCGAGCTGATCGAGCGCGAAATCGACCAGTTCTCGGTGATCGACCACGACGGCGTGATCTTCGGCTGCGCCGCCCTGTATCCCTTCCCGGAAGCGAAGATGGGCGAAATGGCCTGCCTGACGGTGAGCCCGGACGCCCAGACCCAGGGCGACGGCGAGCGCATCCTCAAGCACATCGAGAACCGCGCCCGCGCCGCCGGCCTGACCAAGCTGTTCGTGCTGACCACCCGCACCGCGCACTGGTTCAAGAAGCGCGGCTTCGTGCCCGCCACGGTCGACGACCTGCCCAAGGACCGCCAGCACATGTATAACTGGCAGCGCCGGTCACAGGTTTTCATCAAGACCCTATAATGACGGTCTGACCCGCTTAGCTTAATTAACAGGATTACAGGAGTACACCATGGCCCGCACCGTCCAATGCATCAAACTGAACAAGGAAGCCGAAGGACTGGACTTCCCGCCGGTACCAGGCGAAATGGGCAAGAAGCTGTACCTGTCGGTCTCGAAAGAGGCCTGGCAGGCATGGCTGAAGCACCAGACCATGCTGATCAACGAAAACCGCCTGAACCTGGCGGACGACCGCGCGCGCAAGTACCTGGCGCAGCAAATGGAACGTCATTTCTTCGGTGACGGCGCTGCCGACCAGGCACAGGGTTACGTGCCGCCGGCGGCGTAATTCTCAGCCATCAGCCCCAAGACCGTCGCTCCGGCGAAGGCCGGAGCCTAAGTTCCGACGCGGACCACTTACCTATGCGTTAGTGGTACGCAAAAAAATTGGACGGAATAATGCCAGTGGCATTATTCCGGCCTTCGCCGGAATGACGGTCTTAAGGTAGCGTGAACGAAAACACGTCGTTGATGCGCAGATCTACCCTTACATCTTCACGCACTGGCGCAATTCACAGCGCGCCATGAATACCTTCCCGCGCATCGGTCCATCCTCGCAACGCATCCGGTAAACCTCCACCGGTCCCGCTTCCGTCACCAGTCCGGCGCCCTGCCCGCTCGTGCAGCCCTGCTGCTTCGCCATCTTCTCGACCGTCGCCGAGGACACGCCCATCCGGAACGGCACGCGCTCGATCGGCGTGCCATTCGGGTCGAGCAGCGCCGCCGGCGCCGGCCTGGCAACGGCCGCCACGGGCGCACGCGCCGGTTCCATCTTGCTCTTGAACAGCGTGCAGCCGCCCAGCAGGACGGCAATCAGGACCAGTGCGTGCTTCATGCTGCGTTCTCCGCTTAGAAAGTCAGGGTCTTGACGCCTTCGGACGTGCCCAGCAGGCAGACATTGGCGCCGGCCTTGGCGAACAGGCCCACGGCGATCACGCCGACCATCTGGTTGATCTGCTCTTCCATACCGACCGGATCGGTGATCGACAGGCCGACCACGTCGATGATCTCGCCGCCGTTGTCGGTGATGAAGGCTTCATCGCTGCCCGCCTTGGTACGCAGGCGCGGCTGGCCGCCGAGGGCCGCCAGCTGGCGCATCACGGAGGCGCGTGCCATCGGGATCACTTCGACCGGCAGCGGGAACTTGCCGAGCGTCTCGACCAGCTTCGAGCCGTCCGCGATGCAGACGAATTTCTTCGACACCGAGGCCACGATCTTCTCGCGCGTCAGGGCCGCTCCGCCGCCCTTGATCATCGCGCCGCTGGCGGTGATCTCGTCGGCGCCGTCGATGTAGACCGCCATCGACGTCACGTCGTTGAGGTCGAATACCGGGATGCCATGACCGCGCAGGCGGGCGGCGGTGGCTTCGGACGAGGCGACGGTGCCCTTGATGCGGTCCTTGATCTTCGCCAGTTCGTCGATGAAGAAGTTGGCGGTGGAGCCGGTGCCGACGCCGATGATTTCGCCGTCCACCACGTAATCGATGGCGGCGCGCGCCACGGCTTGCTTGAGTTCGTCCTGGGTCATGATGCTGTCAGTGAGATAAAAGGAAGCCGCCATTTTAACGGATCGCCCCGTTCACCCCTCAAAATCGACGCTTCATCGCACCGTTTCGACAGTCGATGCATCGTGCATTGCAAAGCTGATATCTGTACAGCACACTAAGTCTTTCCGTAGGCATAACGAGAGCACAATGAAACTCTTTACCAAGAAGCGGGTGGCGATTGCCGCCGCGGTGGTCGTGGTGGGCGGCGCCGCTGCCTTCTGGCTGGTCCCGAAGGGCGAACCCAAGATTCCGCCGTCGAAGTACCGTAGCGCGGCGGTCGACACGGGCGCCATCAACCAGACCGTCACCGCCACCGGCACCATCAACCCGGTGGCGCTGGTGAACGTCGGCTCGCAGGTGTCGGGCACCGTGGTCGAACTGAATGCCGACTTCAACGACCGCGTGACCAAGGGCCAGGTGCTGCTCAAGCTCGACCCGACCATCTTCAATGCCCAGATCCGCCAGTTCGAGGCCAGCAAGGCCTCGGCCCTGGCCAACCTCAGGCTGGCCGAGGCCAACTACCAGCGCAACCAGCAGCTGGTGGCGCAAAGTTTCGTGTCCAGCACCGCGCTCGACGGGTCGCGCCGCGAGATGGACGTCGCCCGCGCGAACGTGCAGCTGTCCCAGGCCCAGCTCGACCGCGCAAGGGCGGACCTGAACAACAGCGTGATCCGCTCGCCGATCGACGGCGTGATCATCAAGCGCACCATCGACCTGGGCCAGACCGTGGCGGCTTCGTTCAACACGCCTAACCTGTTCCAGATCGCGCGCGACCTGACCAAGATGCAGATCGACACCAGCGTCTCGGAAGCCGACGTCGGCGCCCTGCGCGACGGCTTGCCGGCACGCTTCGTGGTCGATGCCTATCCGGACCGCGAATTCCACGCCACCATGCGCCAGTTCCGCCTGGCCGCCAACGTGGTGCAGAACGTCGTCACCTACAACGTGGTGCTCGACGTCGACAACAAGGACGAGATGCTGAAGCCCGGCATGACGGCCCAGGTGCGCCTGGTGGTAGCCAACCGCCCGAACGTGCTGCGCATCCCGACCACCGCCCTGCGCTTCCAGCTGCCCGAAGAAGAACAGGAAAAGCTGCGCAAGAAGGAGAAAGCCAAGCCCGAGCTCAAGCAGGCGGCCCTCAAGCCGGCCCTCGACGATGACGTGGCCTTCCGCAGCGCCAACGAGACGGCGCGCATGTTCAAGGTCTACCGCCTGGATGCGAAGAACGAGCCGCAGCCGGTCGATATCCGGGTCGGCCTGTCGAACTTCCGCTATACCGAAGTGCTGGGCGGCGGCCTGAAGGCGGGTGACCAGGTCGTCACGCGTGCCCTGGCGAAACCTGAAGAAGGCCTATGAGCATGCTGATCGATATCCGCGGCGTCACCAAGACCTATGTGAGCGGCAGCGTCGAGACCCGGGTACTCCACGGGATCGACCTGCAGGTGGCGCGCGGCGACTTCCTCTCCATCATGGGCCAGTCCGGCTCGGGCAAGTCGACCCTGATGAACATCCTCGGCTGTCTCGACCAGGCCACCGGCGGCACTTACCTGCTCGACGGCGCCGACACCCTGTCGCTGTCGCGCGCCCAGCTGGCCGATATCCGCAACCGCGCCATCGGTTTCGTGTTCCAGAGCTTCAACCTGATCAAGCGCATGAGCGTGGCCGAGAACGTGGCCCTGCCGCTGATCTATGCGGGCGTCAGCCGCGGCAAGGCGCACACGCGCGCGCTGCAGGAACTCGAACGCGTCGGCCTGGGCGGCCTGGCCAAACGCACGCCGAACCAGCTGTCGGGCGGCCAGCAGCAGCGCGTGGCGATCGCCCGCGCCCTGGCCACCGATCCGCCGCTGCTGCTGGCCGACGAACCGACCGGCAACCTCGACACGCACACCAGCGACGACATCATGAACAGTTTCCGTGAACTCAACAAGGAGCGCGGCATCACCATCGTGCTCGTCACCCACGAGGCCGACGTCGCGGCCTACAGCCGCCGCCTGGTGCGCCTGAAGGACGGGGAGGTAATGTACGACGGACCGTCCGCCGAGGGCTTGCGCCAGCTGAACACCAATCCGCACGCAAACCCGGCGGAGGCGCTGGCATGAACTTCGTCCAGGTATTGATCGAAGCCTTCCGCTCGATGGCGGCCAACCGCCTGCGCACCGCGCTGACCATGCTCGGCATCGTCATCGGCATCGCCTCGGTGGTCCTGCTGCTCGCGATCGGCGACAGCATGCAGCGCTTCATCGGCAAGGAACTGCAGCAGCTGGGCACCAACATGATCTACGTGTTCCCGGGCGGCGACCGTACCTCCGAGCGCCGCGCGCGCGCCGGCGCGATACAGTCGATCACCCTTGCCGATGCAGAGGCCCTGAACCGGCTGCCAAGCCTGGTCGGCGCGGCGCCCGCCCTGCAGGGCGGCTTCAAGCTGAGCGCTGGCAACGAGACCGCGAACAGCACCGTGCATGGCGTCACCCCGGCCATGTTCAAGATCCGCAACTGGAAACTCGAAGCGGGCACCACCTTCAGCGAAGCCGACATGCGTTCGTCGGCACGCATGGTGGTCATCGGGCAGAAGGTGGCAGACCAGTTCTTCTACAAGACCGATCCGCTCGGCCGCTACATCCGTATCGAGAACGTCGCCTTCCAGGTGATCGGCGTGCTGGCCGGCGAAGGCAAGCAGATCGACGGCGGAAACATCGCGGACATGGTACTGGTGCCCGGCACGGCGGCCAGCGCGAACCTGATCCGCACGCCTTTCCCCCAGAACGCCCACTATATCGCCGCGCAGGGCCGGCCGGACATGTCGCTCGATGAAGCGGTGGAGGACATCAAGGAAACCCTGCGCGTCCGTCACCGCATCCGTCCCGGCGATCCGGACGACTTCCGGGTAGAGAACATCGCCTCGTTCGCGGAGACCGCCGAAAAGATCAGCGCGGGCGTGGCCCTGCTGCTCGGCCTGATCGGTGCGATCTCGCTGCTGGTGGGCGGGATCGGCATCATGAACATCATGCTGGTGTCGGTCACCGAACGCACCCGCGAGATCGGCATCCGCATGGCCATCGGCGCCCGGCCGCGCGCGGTGCTGCTGCAGTTCCTGGCCGAGTCGGTGGTGATCTGCGTGGCCGGCGGCCTGGTGGGAGTGGCGATCGCCGCCGGCGGTGCGGCGGCGATCACGTCGACCGGCGAGTTCGACGTCTTCCTCACTTTCCAGGGCGTGCTGGTGGCCTGCGGCTTCGCGACGGCGGTCGGCGTCTTCTTCGGCTTCTATCCGGCGCGCCGGGCGTCACGCCTGCTGCCGGTGGATTGCCTGCGCTATGAGTGAGCCGCGCTTGCGCCGGGCCTGCAGCGCCGACATCCCGGCGATGTCGGCGATCCGCCTGTCGGTCCGCGAGAACGTGCTGTCCGACCCGTCCCGCGTGACCCTGCAGATGTACGAGGATTATCTCGAGAAGGATGGGCGGGGCTGGGTGGCGGAAGTCGACGGCGCGGTTGCCGCCTTCTGCTATGCGGACCGGCACGCTGCGTCGATCTGGGCGCTGTTCGTCAGCCCGGGATTCGAAGGACGGGGACTCGGCAAGGCCCTGCTCGCGCTGGCGGTCGACTGGCTGTTCGAACTCGGGCACGCGCGCGTCAGGCTTGGCACGACACCGGCCACCCGGGCCGACCGGTTTTATCAGGCCCAGGGCTGGACCAGGATGCCGGGCCAGGGCGCCGAGGTCGAATTCCTTTTAGCCAGGCGAGACGACATACGATGAACATGCGCTCCCGTGCCGTATTTGCTGCCTTCCTGGCCTTTCCGGCTGCGTGCGCCTCCGCCCAGGATGCCCGCACGCCGGTGCTGAAAGAGCTGCCGCCGGTGAAGGTCCACCGCAAGACCAATCCCGGCGACCTGCCCTACAAGGACTTCCTCTACATCCAGAACTATGTGCAGTCGCTCCTGCCTGAACGGCGGCGAGCCATCGACGTGCGGCTCCGGGTGAATTTTGCCAGCGACAAGGGGCCGGACTACGATCGCTTCGATCCCAAGTCCTGGGCGGTCGCCATCGTCGGCGACACGACCGACCACGTCGTTCCGGTCACCCGCGGCGGTTATTTCCTGCTGCCCGAGCTGCGCGAGGCCGTGCACGAAAATGCGACCCTCATGTTCAACACCCCGACCAGGGAGGGACGCGTCGCCCTGGAATGGAAACTGCGGGTCGGCGAGCGGCAGGCCATCTCCTATGCCACGTTTGCACAGGCGATGAGCGAGGTCAGGTCGGTACAGCGCAAGATCCCGTTCAACCGGAATGGCCTGCGTGAAGTCCGCATGGTCGAATACGACGGACTCAGGGCATGTTTCCGGACGAACGAGGGGCACATCGAGATCGGCGGGCACGCGGCCAAGACCGAGACCGATGGCGCCTGCCGGGTGCTGAAGTTCGATCCCGCCACGGCGAATGCCGGGCCAGCCGAGATCAGCTTTGTCGGCCCGCTCGAGATCGTCACCCTGAGCAGAGGCGGTATCTGAGAAGCTTCCTCAGGCCAGCATCGGCCTGAGCGGCGGACTTGCGGCAAGCCGCGCCGCAACGCCAGCCGGCGCACCCTCCTGCCCTGCCTCGGTGCGGAACGCGGCAACCGCCGTATTCAGCATGGCCGCCTGCTCCTTCATCGCTTCGGCCGCGGCGGCCGCTTCTTCCACCAGCGCGGCGTTCTGCTGCGTCGCATGGTCCATCTCCACCACGGCCTGGTTGATCTGCTCGATGCCGGCCGTCTGTTCCTGGCTGGCCGAGGTGATCTCGCCCATGATGTCGGTCACGCGGCGCACGCTGTCGACGATCTCCTGCATCGTGGCGCCGGCTTCGGCCACCAGCTTGCCGCCGCTCGCGACCTTCTCGGACGAGTCGTGGATCAGGCCCTTGATTTCCTTGGCCGCCGCCGCCGAACGCTGGGCCAGGTTGCGCACTTCGCTCGCCACCACGGCGAAGCCGCGTCCCTGCTCGCCCGCACGTGCCGCTTCCACGGCGGCGTTCAGCGCCAGGATATTGGTCTGGAAGGCGATGCCGTCGATGACGCCGATGATGTCGCTGATCTTGCCGGACGACGCATCGATGTCGGACATGGTGCCGACCACCTGGCCGATCACGGCGCCGCCGCGTTGCGCCACCTGCGAGGCCGCTTCGGCCAGCACCTTGGCCTGGCGGGCGTTGTCGGCGTTCTGCTTGACGGTCGAGGTCAGCTCTTCCATCGAGGAGGCGGTCTCTTCCAGCGAGCCGGCCTGCTGTTCGGTACGTGCCGACAGGTCCTGGTTGCCAGCTGCGATCTCGTCGCTGCTGCGCGAAATCGCATCGCCGCGCGAACGTACTTCATGGACGATCTTTGCCAGTCCTGCGCGCATATTGCCCAGGGCGAGCAACAGTGTGCCGATCTCGTCGGACGAGGTGGAGCGGATGCGCGCGCTCAGGTCGCCGACCGCCACGGCTTCGGCGAATTCGGTGGCACGCGCGAGAGGACGGGTAATGCTGCGGGTGACCAGCACCGCCAACACGCCACCGATCAGCAAGGCGGCCAGCGTGATCGCGAGCACCACCGTTTTGGAGGCCTTGAGCACCGCATCGACTTCGTCGCTAGCCCGGTCCAGTTCGGAGTCGATACTCTTGATGACGACGTCCAGGTCGGCGACGATCTGCCGGCGCAGCGGGCTGCAATCGTTCACCAGGAAGGTTCCGAACTCCGCCATCTGGTTCGCCTGGCGGAATTGCCGGGGCCGTTCAAGTGCCTGCGCCATCGCCTTGAGGCCGGCACTCGCCTTGTCGAAATCGGCACGTCCCTTCAGGAGCGGCTCGAGCTGCTGCAGGCGTTCCAGATAGAGCGCCTTTTGCTGGTCGAGCAGCTCGAGTTCGCGGAGCGCGTCTTCATTGCGCTCATAGATGAAGGCATTGCGCGCCGCCAGGCCGGTCTGGCCCAGGGCCTCCCGCAGCTCGTACAGGCGGGCGACTTCGGTGGTGCGGATACGCTTTTCTTCGGCGATCACGTGGGCGGTGTCATTCATGCGCAGCACGGCAATGACGGCAAGCAGGATGGTCAAGGCGCCGAGCGCTGCGAATGACAGCGCCAGACGCACGCCGATTTTCAGATTTTTTAACATGGAGATGCCGCGCAGCTTGGTTTGTGAGATGAGAAGCAGGTCGACCACGGGCTTGGCGTTGCCACATGGAAATACGCTCATCAATGCTACAGCAGCGCTTGCGATGCAAATCTAGCCGATTATCACAGTGTTGCGCGGAAACAATAGCTAGGATCGACGCATGGCGCGGCGAGCCAGCCAGCGCGCCACGCCACGGTGCAGGTTGTCGGGATTGCGGGGCTCGGAAAGGAAGCTGCCCAGCACCTGCTCGAACATCGGCAGGCTGTCGCGGTATTGCGCTTGCCGCATCGCGTGCGGCTTCTTCAGGTACTTCAGCACGAAATAATCGGCCAACAGATCGCCTTGCGCTTCCATGTTGTAGTCTGCCAGCGTCGTTCCCGCGCGCAGGGCATAAGCATAAGGCAGGCCGAGCCGGATGGCCCCGCGCAAGCGCACCGGATAGCCCAGCTGGTGCTGCCAGACATGCACCATCTCATGGATGAACCAGTGGATCGCAGTCGGATCCCCACGCGTGTAATCGGGAAGAAAACAGGACCGATGAAAGTACATGCTGCCGTTCGGCGTCATGCAGCAGTTCTTCGGCTGGAAAGGCATGTAGCGCCGGCCGTGAATACGGACGCGGCTGTAGTCGATGGCGTCGCGGAACAGCAGCGACGCCATCGCGATCTCGTTCCCGGTCAGGGGCCGGGAACGAGGGCGTTTCATGGAAGACTCAGGCAGCACGCAGCGCGGCCGCCGCCTTTGCCAGCTCGGTGATCCCGGCCCAGTCGCCGGCGGCGATCAGGTCCTTCGGCGTCAGCCAGGAACCGCCCACGCAGGCCACGTTCTTACAGGCCAGGAACTTCGGCGCGGTCTCGATCGAGATGCCGCCGGTCGGGCAGAAGGTCACGTCCGGCAGCGGACCGGCGATCGCGTTCAGCATGCCGACGCCGCCCGCCGGCACCGCCGGGAACAGTTTCAGCTGCTTGAAGCCGTGCTCGCGCGCGGACATCACTTCGGACGGGGTCATCACGCCCGGCAGCAGCGGCAGGCCGCTCTTCTTCGCCGCTTCGATCATGGTGGCGGTCAAGCCAGGCGAGACGCCGAACACGGCGCCCGCATCGCGCGAAGCTGCGAACTCGTGCGGCTGGGTCAGGGTGCCGACGCCGACGATCGCGCCTTCGACGCCGCTCATGTCGCGGATCGCCTGCAGGCCATGCTCGGTCCGCAGCGTCACTTCCAGCACGCGGATGCCGCCCGCCACCAGGGCCTTCGCCAGCGGGACGGCGTGGGCCGGGTCGTCGATGGCGATGACGGGGATCACGCTCGCCGAGCGCATGATTTCAAGTAAAGTCATTTCTGCGTCCTAAAGAGAAAGTCTTCGTCGGAACCGGGTTGCACTTCATCGGTCTGGATGCCGTCGTGCAGCGGTACGGTGGTGTCAATCGGCGAGGGCAAGGGGAAGGTTGCCGCCCCCTGCTCCGCCGGGCTGGAATGGGAGCGGAACATCGCGAACAGTTCGCGTCCCATGCCGATGTGGCTCTTCGACAGGTCGGCGGTCGCCATGCTGCGCGACGCCCACACCTCGTCCGGCACCAGGGCTTCGAGCGAGCCGGTGGTGGCGTCGACGCGGATGATGTCGCCCTCGCGCACCAGGCCGAGCGGGCCGCCGGCCAGGATCTCGGGCGACACGTGGATCGCCGCCGGCACCTTGCCCGAGGCGCCCGACATGCGGCCGTCGGTGACCATCGCCACCTTGAAGCCCGCATCCTGCAGGTTCGACAGCGCCGGAGTCAGCGCATGCAGTTCCGGCATGCCGTTGGCGCGCGGACCCTGGAAGCGGATCACGGCCACGAAGTCGCGGTTCAGCAGGCCGTCCTTGTAGCGCTGCATGAAGTCTTCCTGGGAGTCGAAGGTCAGTGCCGGCGCCTCGATCACGTGGTACTCGGACTTGACCGCCGAGATCTTCATCACGGCGCGGCCCAGGTTGCCCTGCACCAGCACCATGCCGCCATTGTTGGAGAACGGGTTGCTGGCCGGGCGCAGTACGGCTTCGTCGCCGCTTTGCGCAGGCGCGTCGCGGAACACGACCTTGCCGTCCTCGCCCAGGAAAGGCTCCTTGCAGTGCGCGCGCAGGCCGTGGCCGAGGATGGTATTGACGTCCTCGTGCGCCAGGCCGGCATCCAGCAGTTCGCGGATCACGAAGCCCGGGCCGCCGGCGGCCTGGAAGTGGTTCACGTCGGCTTCGCCGTTCGGGTAGATGCGGGTCAGCGAGGGCACCACTTTCGACAGCTCGTCGAAATCGTTCCAGTCGACCACGATGCCCGCCGCGCGCGCGATCGCGATGATGTGCAGGGTGTGGTTGGTCGAGCCGCCGGTCGCGTGCAGCGCGACGATGGCGTTGACGATGCTCTTCTCGTCGACGATGCGGCCGATCGGCATGTAGTTGCTGCCCTGCTGGGAGATCGCGACCGCCTGGTGGCTTGCTGCGCGGGTCAGTGCGTCGCGCAGCGGCGTGCCCGGGGTGATGAAGGCGGAACCCGGCATGTGCAGGCCCATCATCTCCATCAGCATCTGGTTGCTGTTGGCGGTGCCGTAGAAGGTGCAGGTGCCGGCGCCGTGGTAGGAGGCGGATTCGCCTTCCAGCAGTTCCTCGCGGGTGGCTTCGCCCTTGGCGTAGCGCTGGCGGATCGCCGCCTTCTGCTTGTTCGAGATACCGGTGGTCATCGGGCCGCCCGGCACGAAGATGCCCGGGATGTGGCCGAAGTGCAGCGCGCCGATCAGCAGGCCCGGCACGATCTTGTCGCAGATGCCCAGGTACAGGGCCGAGTCGAACATATTGTGCGACATCGCGACCGCGGTCGCCATGGCGATGGTGTCGCGCGAGAACAGCGACAGCTCCATGCCCGGCTGGCCTTGGGTCACGCCGTCGCACATGGCCGGCACGCCGCCCGCGAACTGGGCCACGGCGTCGACTTCACGCACGGCTTCCTTGATCAGCTGCGGGAAGGTTTCGAAGGGCTGGTGGGCCGACAGCATGTCGTTGTAGGAAGAAACGATCGCCACCGACGGCTTCTTGTATTCCTTCAGCTTGAGCTTGTCGTTGGCCGGGAAGGCGGCGAAGCCGTGCGCGAGGTTGGTGCACGACAGCGAGCCGCGCTGCACGCCCTGCACGCGGGCGGCTTCGAGGTGAGCGAGGTAGGCCGCACGCGAGGGACGGCTTCGCTTGATGATCCGGTTCGTTACCTGTTCGACTACGGGGTGCAGCGCCATGATCGTTCCTTCGTAAATTAGCTATCTGAAATTTTACTACAGAATTGTGCAGAGTGCAGGGAGGTGGCGTTGGCGCCCAAGCCTGACATTGTACAACCAGCGGAAGGGGCAGCTTTTCGTAGGGTGGGCGGGTCTCCCGCCCGCGCGTTCAAACCCTCGGTGCGGATCGGCACAGCATATCGAATACGCAAGAGCCGGTTGAACGCGCGGACGGGAAACCCGTCCACCCTACAAAAGCGACATCATTTTATGTAGTGAATTTACGACCGCATCCTGTATTATTCGATAATCTGCTATTGACAACATTGTGCCATTTACACCGACCCCATGCGTACGCCATCCTTGACCAGCACCGCCAGCTTCCAGGCCCTCGAAAACCATGCCCTCCAGGCCGAAGACTGGGAGATGCGCAGCCTCTTCGCCGCCGATCCACAGCGCTTCGAGCGCATGTCGCTCGAAGCCGCGGGGCTGTTCCTAGACTATTCAAAAAATCGCCTCGACGGGCGCACGCTTGAACTGCTGGCGGCGCTGGCGCGCGAGCGCGGCGTCGAGACGCAGCGCGACGCCATGTTTGCCGGCGAACGCATCAACAATACCGAGAACCGCGCCGTCCTGCACACCGCCCTGCGCGCCCCGCGCGGCATGGTGCTCAGCGTCGACGGCCAGGACGTGAATGCCGACGTCCACGCCGTGCTCGACCGCGTCAAGAGCTTCACCGATGCGGTGCGCAGCGGCGAGTGGCTGGGCCACACCGGCAAGCCGATCACGGACATCGTCAACATCGGCATCGGCGGTTCCGACCTCGGCCCGAAGATGGTCGTGCTGGCCCTGCGCCACTACGCCCATCCGCGTCTGCGCACGCACTTCGTGTCGAACGTCGACGGCCACGACATGGACGCAGCCCTGTCCCAGGTCGATCCGGAAACCACGCTCTTCATCGTCGCCTCCAAGACCTTCACCACCGCCGAGACCATGATGAACGCGCAGACCGCGCGCAGCTGGTTCCTGAACCATGCACCGGAAGCGGCCTTGGCGAAGCACTTCGTCGCCGTCTCGACGAATACCGAGGCAATTAAAGCGTTCGGCATCGACCCGGCCAACATGTTCCCGTTCTGGGACTGGGTCGGCGGCCGTTACTCGGTGTGGTCGGCGATCGGCCTGTCGGTGGCGCTGGCGGTCGGCTTCGGCTACTTCAGCGATTTCCTGGCCGGCGCCCACGAGATGGACGAGCACTTCCGCACGTCTCCGGTCGAGCAGAACATGCCGATGCTGCTGGCCCTGGTCGGCTTTTGGAACCGCGAGTTCCTGGATGCCCACTCGGTCACGATCGCGCCCTACCACCAGGACCTGAACCGCTTCCCGGCCTACCTGCAGCAGCTCGACATGGAAAGCAACGGCAAGTGCGTCACCCGCGACGGCGACCCGGTCGACACCCCGACCTGCCCGGCGATCTGGGGCGAGCCGGGCACCAACGGCCAGCACGCCTATTTCCAGCTGCTGCACCAGGGCACCGACCTGACCCCGATCGACTTCATCGCCGCCCTGCGTCCTGCGCACGAAATGGAGCACCACCACACCGCCCTGCTGGCCAACTGCTTCGCGCAGTCGGAAGCCTTCATGAAGGGCAAGACCATCGACGAGGTCCGTGCCGACCTGCAGGCGCAGGGACTGTCGCCCGAAGAAGTCGAGCGCCTGGCGCCGCACAAGACCTTCCCGGGCAACCGCCCGAGCAACACCATCCTGATGGAGCGCCTGACGCCGTCCACCCTGGGCGCCCTGATCGCGCTGTACGAACACAAGACCTTCGTGCAGGGCGTGATCTGGAACGTCAACAGTTTCGACCAGTGGGGCGTTGAGCTGGGCAAGGTGCTGGCGAAGAAGATCGAAGCCGAGCTGGCGGGCGAGCCGCAGCCGGCCAATCACGACAGCTCCACCAACGGCCTGATCGCCCGCGCCAAGGCCGCCGTCTGAACCTGAACCACACGCAATCACATGGCAATGGATAAATTCGAAGTGGTGCACGACGCGCCGATGCTCGTCGGCGAAGCAGCAACCTGGCACGAAGTCGAGTCGGCGCTGTACTGGGTCGACATCAACGGGCACACGGTCAACCGCGTGCACCCGGCCAGCGGCAAGTATTCGTACTGGAAGATGGGCTCCGAGCCCTCGGCGCTGGCCATCGACGGCGACAACAACCTGGTGGTATCAACGCGCACGGGCCTGATCTGCCTGAATACCACCAGCGGCAAGGAAACCCCGATCGCCGACGCGCCTTACGACACGTCCATCGTCCGCTTCAACGACGGTCGCGTGGACCCGGCGGGCCGCTTCTGGATCGGCACCATGTACGAGCCGCGCGACAAGCCGGCCGCCGAGATGTACGTGCTCGAGCAGGGCCAGCTGCGACGCGCCTGGTCGGGCGGCATGACCAACTCGAACGGCCTGGCCTGGAGCCTGGACGGCCGCACGATGTTCCATGCCGACACCACCACGCACCGGATCGACTGCTACGACTACGATCCCGCGACCGGCGTCCATTCCAATGGGCGCACGATCAAGACCTTCTCGACCGACAAGTCGGCCCCGGACTACGGCGGCCGCCCGGACGGCGCCACCGTCGACAGCGAAGGCGCCTACTGGGTCGCGATGTTCGAAGGCGGGCGCGTGCTGCGGATGTCCCCAAGCGGCGAAATCCTGCGCGAGATCCTGCTGCCGGTGCGCTGCCCGACCTCGGTCGCCTTCGGCGGCTCGGACCTGCGCACGCTCTACATCACCAGCGCCAGCCACGGCCGCTCGGCCGAAGAGCTGGCGCAGTATCCGCTCAGCGGCAAGCTGCTGGCTATCCGCGTCGACGTCGCCGGGCGCGAAGAGCCGGAGTACCTGCATCACCGTTGACGCTTGCACGGGGCCGGCACTGCCGGCCCCGTGCAAGCGGGCAATTCCGTAGTAGATTTTCTTGCTAAGCGAATAATCGTGTAGTAAATTTACACAAACGCTTACCCTCCTCTTTCAGATATCCCATGGCCCTTTCCGATTTCGACCTCGTTTTCTTTGGCGGCAGCGGCGACCTTGCGATGCGCAAGCTGCTCCCTGCAATGTATGCGCGCGACGTCTGCCACGACCTGCCGGACACAGCACGCATCATCTGCGTGGGCCGCGACGACTTCACGCAGGAAGACTTCCTTGCGTTTATCGAGAAGAATTCGAAGCCGCACATCAAGGAGGCGCCCGCCAGCGACACCTGGGCGCGCTTCCTGAAGCGCATCGTTTACGTGTCGCTGAACGCCACCGACGTCTCCAGCTTCGGCCCGCTGGCCGCGGCCCTGCGCCAGGACGAGGGACTGACCCGCGTCTACTACCTCGCGACTCCGCCGCATTTGTTCGCGACCATCTGCGACAACCTGGCCGAAACGAAGCTGGTGACGCCAAGCTCGCGCGTGGTGCTTGAAAAGCCGCTGGGGCGCGACCTGGCCTCGGCCAAGCAGATCAACCTGGATGTCGGCAAGGTGTTCGCCGAATCGCAGATCTACCGGATCGACCACTACCTGGGCAAGGAGACCGTGCAGAACCTGCTGGCCCTGCGCTTCGGGAACATCCTGTTCGAGCCGCTGTGGCGCCGCGAATGGATCTCGGACGTGCAGATCACCATCGCCGAGAAGATCGGCGTCGGCAACCGCCTGGGCTACTACGACACCTCGGGCGCCCTGCGCGACATGCTGCAGAACCACCTGCTGCAGCTGCTGTGCATCGTGGCGATGGAACCGCCGACCTCGATCGCGCCGGACGCCGTGCGCGACGCCAAGCTGCAGGTATTGAGGTCTTTGAAGCGCTTCACCCCGACCACCCTGGCGCAAAACATCGTGCGCGGCCAGTACCGCTCCGGCCACATCGACGGCCAGGCCGTGCCGGGCTACCGCGAAGAACCTGAGGCGCCGAAGGGTTCGAAGACCGAGACCTTCGTCGCGATGAAGGCCGAGATCGACACTTGGCGCTGGGCCGGCGTGCCCTTCTACCTGCGCACCGGCAAGCGCATGGCCGACCGCCTGGCCGAAATCGTGGTGCGCTTCAAGCAGATCCCGCATTCGATCTTCAACCAGCCGACGTCCAGCTTCCAGCCGAACAGCCTGGTGATCCGCCTGCAGCCGGACGAAGGCCTGTCGATGAACCTGATGGCCAAGACCCCGGGCGATTCGATGCGCCTGAAGCAGGCCGAGCTCGAACTCGACTTCCGCGAACAGTTCACCAGCCCGCGCATGGAAGCCTACGAACGCCTGCTGGTGGACGTGCTGCGCGGCCAGCTGACCCTGTTCATGCGCGGCGACGAGCTGGAAGCGGCCTGGGAATGGGTCGAGCCGATCCTGCAGCACTGGGAACAGAACGACAACGCACCGGTGCCCTATACCTCGGGCACCTGGGGCCCCGCCGCCGCGAGCGCGCTGATCGGCCGCGACGGGCTGCAGTGGCGCGAAGAAGTGCTGCCGGAAGACTGACCCTTAGGCCATCATGCTGCTCGATTCCATCCGCACCCAGCTCGACTCGCTCTCGAAATCCGAGCGCAAGGTGGCGCTCGCCGTGCTCGCCGCGCCTGCCAATACGGTGAGCCAGAACATCACGGCGCTGGCCAAGAGCGCCCAGGTGTCCGAACCCACCGTGGTGCGCTTCTGCCGCACCCTCGGCTACGACGGCTGGCACGAGTTCAAGCTCAAGCTGGCCCAGGGTCTCGCCCTGGCCCTGCCGGGTGCAAACGAGCAGCCGGCGCCGGACGACCTGGCGGCCGACCTGGTCAATAAAATTTGCAGCCGTTCGATCAACACCCTGCTCGACCTGCGCAACAACCTCAAGCCGGAGCTGGTCCAGAAGGCGCTCGACATCCTGTCTCGCGCCAACAAGATCGAGTTCTACGGCCAGGGCTCGTCGGGCTTCGTGGCGGCGGATGCCCAGCACAAGTTCTTCCGCTCGGGGGTGCCGACGGTGGCGTATACCGATCCGGCGATCCACTCGATCGCGGCGGCCCTGCTGCGCGAGGGCGATGCGGTGGTGGCGATTTCGCAGCGCGGCAACAATCCGGCGCTGACCCGCTCGGCCAAGCTGGCGCGGCGCGGCGGCGCCGACGTGATCGTGCTGGCGCCCTCCGGCACGCCGCTGGCGGACATCGCGACCCTGTTCATCCCGATCGACCTGGTGTTCGCGATCGATCCCTACACGCCGATTTCAGCGCGCCTGGCTTACCTGGTCGTGATCGACGTGCTGGCGGTGGGGCTGGCGCTCAAGCGCGGGCCGGAGTTCCGCAAGAAGATGCAGAACGCGCAGAAGGCGCTGCAGGAGTTTGACATGCAGTTTGATTCCTTCATCGGTTAACTCGACGCATACAAAATTGGGTACCGGCCTTCGCCGGTACGACGGCTCATCGTCAAGTGGTACTCTCAGCACGTCGTTCCGGCGAAGGCCGGAACCCAAGTTCTGGCGGAGCAACCGCAAAGCGTCCAACCCACCACCCGTGTAAAATACCCGGTTTCCATAGTATCCCGGGTCACGCCATGCACATCAATCCCGAACGCAGCTCCCGCCCTGACTACGCCCTGCTGGTGCGCCAGGTCGAAAGCGTCCTCGAAGGCGAACGCAATCTGATGGCGAACGCCGCGCAGTTCTCTGCCCTCGTGTACGACACCCTCGCCGACCTGAACTGGGCCGGCTTCTACTTCACCGTCCCGGCCCGCAAGGGCGACGGCCAGGATCTGCTGGTCGGCCCCTTCCAGGGCAAGCCGGCCTGCGCCCGCATTCCTTTCGGCCGCGGCGTCTGCGGCACCACCGCGGTCGAGCGCAAGACTATCGTGGTGCCGGACGTGCACGCCTTCCCGGGCCATATCGCCTGCGATTCGGCCTCGGCATCCGAGATCGTGATCCCGGTGATCAAGGACGGCGCGCTGCTGGGCGTGTTCGACATCGACAGCCCGGTACTGAACCGCTTCTCGGACGAAGACCGCGCCGGCCTGGAAGGCATGCTCGCCGCCTTCATCGACGGCACCGATTTCTCGTAATCCGTAGGGTGGGCAAGTTCCTTGCCCACGCGTCCAACCGCAGCGTGCACGGCTGCGCAAAAGCTGGTTGAACGCGTGGGCGGGAAACCCGCCCACCCTACGAAAACCAACTCCTATTGTGGATTCCCCGCCATGAACCAACTCGAACAACTCAAGCAATACACCACCGTCGTCGCCGACACCGGCGACTTCCAGTCGATCAAGGCCTACGCGCCGCAGGATGCGACCACCAACCCGTCGCTGATCCTGAAGGCCGTGCAGAAGCCGGAATACCGTCCGCTGCTGGAAAAGGCGATCGCCGACGCGCCGCACGCCACGGTCGATGAAATCGTCGACAACCTCCTGATCGGTTTCGGCGTCGAGATCCTGAAGTACGTGCCGGGCCGCGTCTCGACCGAGATCGATGCCGCCCTGTCTTTTGACACCGAAGCCACCGTCGCCAAGGGCCGCGAACTGATCGCCCTGTACGAAAAGGCCGGCGTGTCGCGCGAGCGCGTGCTGATCAAGATCGCTTCGACCTGGGAAGGCATCCGCGCCGCCGAGATCCTGGAGAAGGAAGGCATCCACTGCAACCTGACCCTGCTGTTCTCGCTGTGCCAGGCGGTCGCCTGCGCCGAAGCCGGCGTCCAGCTGATCTCGCCCTTCGTCGGCCGCATCTACGACTGGTACAAGAAGTCGACCGGCACCGACTACCAGGGCGCCGACGATCCGGGCGTGCAGTCGGTCAAGCGCATCTACCAGTACTACCGCAAGTTCGGCTACAAGACCGAAGTCATGGGCGCGAGCTTCCGCAACACCTCCCAGATCCTGGAACTGGCCGGCTGCGACCTGCTGACCATCTCGCCGGACCTGCTGCAGAAGCTGGCCGACACCCAGGCGCCGGTCGAGCGCAAGCTGGTGGCCGATGCCAATGCGGATATCCAGAAGATCGCAATCGACGAGAAGAGCTTCCGCTTCATGCTGAATGAAGACGCGATGGGAACCGAGAAGCTGGCCGAGGGCATTCGCGCCTTCGTGGCGGATTCGATCAAGCTGAAGAAGATGATCGAAGAAATGAAGTAACAAGGAAAACGCGCTGTCAACAGCGCGTTTTTTGTAGGGTGGTCGGCTATGCCGACCGCGCGTTCAAATCACGGACGCGCTGTGACGACGCATTCTTCAGTTGAACGCGCGGACGGCGAAGCCGTCCACCCTACCAGTCAGCAGTTCTGCAAGCCGGCCAGGTAAGTATCCATCATCGCCTCGCCGAGCGCGACCAGGTCGTAAGACTCGGTGTCGAACAGCCAGTTGCGGATCAAGCCGTCGAGAATGACCCACATGCCGTTCGCGACAGTGGCCGGGTCGAGTTCCTGCTTGACCAGTCCCAGCGCTTTCGCTTGCGCCAGACGGGTTTCCACGCGCTGCATCCAGGTCAACTGCTTCTCACGGCGGCCTTCACGCATGATGACGGCGTCCGCCACGAACTCCATTTTCAGCGTAACGATCTCGAAGACCCGGCGTGCCTTCTCGTCGCTGGCCGTGACCCGCAGCACGGTCATCACGTAATCGCGCAGATCCTGCATCGGATCGCCGCTCTCGCTGGTGTCGAGCAGGAGAAGCGCCTCTTCCAGCGGCATTTTGGCGCGCTCCATCATCGCCTGCAACAAGGCGCCCTTGTCCAGGAAATGCCAGTAAATTGCGCCACGAGTGACTCCCGCAGCGCTCGCAATATGTTGTAAAGTCGTTCTTGAAACGCCTTGTTCGGCGAACAATTTTTCTGCAGCGTCAAGGATGCTGTCGCGGGTCGCCGCAGCCTCCGCCTTGGTTTTACGTGCCATTTTTTCATTGCCCTCAAATTTGAATGGGCTCTCCAGCAATAAACATACAGCCGTGATAGTATATAAAACTGTCCCCAAAAGCCAGTAACAATTCTCGCGCCGTCCACGAGTCTGCGCCAGATATCGAAACAACAATGAGAAGGAAGCATACGTAATGCGCTCAGACCACTCCTCCCTGACCCTGACCCGCATCGCCGCAGGTACGCTAGTGGCCATCGCCCTGCTGTCGGGCTGCGGCAAGAAAGACGCCGCCCCGGCCGCCGGCGGCCCAGGCGGCGGCATGCCGGCACCGGAAGTCGGCGTCATCACCACCAAGTACGAGCCGGTGTCGCTGCTGACCGAATTGCCGGCACGCGCCGAGCCGGTCCGTACTTCCCAGGTCCGCGCACGCGTGGACGGCGTGGTGCTCAAGCGCCTGTTCACCGAAGGCAGCGAAGTCAAGCAGGGGCAGTCCCTGTACCAGATCGATCCGGCCCCCTACCAGGCGCGCCTCGCCGCGGCCCAGGCCGACGTCGGCAGCGCCCAGGCAACCCTGAACCAGGCCGCCGCCCAGGCCGAGCGCTACAAGCCGCTGGTCGAGGCCAACGCCATCAGCAAGCAGGAATACACCAACGCCGTGGCCGCGCAGAAGCAGGCGGAAGCGGCCGTGGCGGCCGCCAGGGCCCAGGTGCGCATCGCCCAGATCAACGCCGGATACGCCAATGTATACGCCCCGATCTCGGGTCGCATCGGCCGCGCGCTGGTGACCGAAGGCGCCCTCGTCTCGGCCACCCAGGCGACCGAAATGGCGCTGATCCAGCAAACCAATCCGATGTACCTGAACATCACCCAGTCGGCCACCGAACTGCAGCGCCTGCGCAAGCAGGCCGGCGGCGGCAATGCCAAGGACGCGCCGGTGACGGTGGTGCTGGACGACGGCACCGAGCTGGCCACGAAGGGCCGCCTGCTGTTCTCGGACGTCACCGTCGACCCGAGCACCGGCCAGGTCACCCTGCGCGCCCAGGTACCGAACCCGGACAACGCCCTGCTGCCGGGCCAGTACGTGCGCGTGCGCCTGGCCCAGTCCCAGCTCCCGAACGGCATCGTGGTGCCGCAGCAGGCGGTCACCCGCGGCGGCCCGCAAGGCGACACCCTGATGGTCGTCGGCGCGGACAACAAACCCACGCCGCGCACCGTCAAGATCGGCTCGCAGCAGGGCGCCAACTGGATCGTCACCGACGGCCTGAAGGAAGGCGAACGCGTGATGGTCGACGGCTTCCAGAAGCTGCAGATGCTGCCGCCGGGTACCCCGGTCAAGGTCGTACCATGGCAGGCTGCCAGCGCCGCGGCGCCTGGCGCAGCGCCGGCACCGGCCACCGCCTCGGCGCGCAACTGAGCCGCCGCAGGACAAGAACAGGACTAATTCATGGCACGTTTTTTTATTGACCGCCCTATTTTCGCCTGGGTGATCGCGCTCTTCATCATGGTGATCGGCGCGGTCTCGATCACCCAGCTGCCGATCGCCCAGTATCCGAACGTGGCCCCGCCATCGATCGTGATCAACGCCGCCTATCCGGGCGCGTCGGCCCAGACCCTGGAAGACTCGGTCATCTCCGTCATCGAACGCGAGATGAACGGTTCGCCGGGCCTCGTCTACATGGAATCGAGCAGCACCGCCAACGGCAGCGGCTCGATCACCCTGACCTTTGAAACCGGCACCAATCCGGAGCTGGCCCAGGTGGACGTCCAGAACCGCCTGTCGCGCGCGGCCCCGCGCCTGCCGGCGGCGGTGAACCAGCAGGGCGTGCGCGTCGACAAGGTGCGCGCGAACTTCCTGCTGTTTACCATCCTCTCGTCCGACGATCCGAAGTGGGACCCGATCGCGCTGGGCGACTACGCCTCGCGCACGGTGCTGCCCGAGATCCAGCGTATCAAGGGCGTCGGTACCGCGCAGCTGTTCGGTACCGAGCGCGCCATGCGCGTCTGGATCGACCCGGCCAAGCTGGTGGGCTTCCGCCTGTCGCCGGCCGACGTCAACGCCGCGATCCGCAGCCAGAACGCCCAGGTGGCTTCCGGCACCATCGGCGAACTGCCGCTGGCACGCGGCCAGGAAATCACCGCGACCGTGGTCGTGACCGGCCAGCTCTCCACCGTCGAACAGTTCGGCAACATCGTGCTGCGCGCGAATCCGGACGGTTCGACCGTCCGCCTGAAGGACGTGGCCCGCATCGAAATCGGCGGCCAGGCCTATGGCACCTCGGCGCGCCTGAACGGCAAGCCGTCCACCGGTATCGGCGTGCAGCTGGCCCCGAGCGGCAACGCGCTGGAAACCGCGCGCCTGGTACGCGAGCGCATGGACCAACTGTCGAAGTTCTTCCCGGCCGGGATGAAGGCCACCGTGCCTTTCGACAGCTCGAAGTTCATCGACATCTCGATCGAGCAGGTGCTGCATACCCTGGTCGAAGCGCTGGTGCTGGTGTTCCTGGTGATGTACCTGTTCCTGCAGAACTTCCGCTACACGATCATCCCGACCATCGTCGTTCCGGTCGCCCTGCTCGGTTCCCTCGGCACCCTGCTGGCGCTGGGCTATTCGATCAACGTGCTGACCATGTTCGGCATGGTGCTGGTGATCGGTATCGTGGTCGACGACGCCATCGTGGTCGTCGAGAACGTCGAACGCATCATGAGCGAAGAAGGTCTGAGCCCGCTGGCCGCGACCCGCAAGGCCATGGGCCAGATCTCGGGCGCCATCATCGGCGTGACCGTGGTCCTGATGTCGGTGTTCGTGCCGCTCGCCTTCTTCGGCGGCGCAGTGGGTAACATCTACCGCCAGTTCGCGGTCGTCATGGTGTCCTCGATCGCCTTCTCGGCCTTCCTGGCGCTGTCCCTGACCCCGGCCCTGTGCGCGCACCTGCTCAAGCCTGTCGAAGCCGGCCACCACCACGAGAAGAAGGGTTTCTTCGGCTGGTTCAACCGCCGCTTCGCCAAGACCGCCAAGGGCTATGAGGGCTGGGTCGGAAAGCTGATCCGCAACTCGGGCCGCGCGCTGCTCGCCTTCGTGCTGGTGATCGGCCTGGTGACGCTGTTCTTCACCCGCATGCCGAACTCCTTCCTGCCGAACGAAGACCAGGGCTACGTCATCGCCAACATCCAGCTGCCGCCGGGCGCCACGCTCGAACGCACCAACGAGGTGATGCGTACCGCCGAGGCCTTCATCATGAAGCAGCCGGAAGTGGCCAACATGGTCAGCGTGCTGGGCTTCTCGTTCTCGGGCGCCGGCCAGAACATGGCGCTGGCCTTCATCCCGCTGAAGGACTGGGACGAGCGCAAGGGCGAGAATTCGAGCGCCCAGGCCGTGGCCGGCCGCATCATCGGCGGCCTGTCCGGTGTGCGCGACGCCTTCATCTTCGCGCTGTCGCCGCCGCCGATCCCGGAACTGGGCCGCGGTACCGGCTTCAGCTTCCGCCTGCAGGACCGCGGCGGCAATGGCCACAACGCCCTGCTGGCAGCCCGCAACCAGCTGCTCGGCATGGCGTCGCAGAGCCCGATCCTGGCCGGCGTGCGTCCGGAAGGACTGGAAGACGCGCCCCAGGTCATGCTCGACATCGACCGCGACAAGGCCCAGGCCCTGGGCGTGAGCTTCGACGCGATCAACACCGCGATCTCGACCTCGCTCGGATCGAGCTACGTGAACGACTTCCCGAACGCCGGCCGCCTGCAGCGTGTCGTGGTGCAGGCCGATGCCGGCGCCCGCATGCAGCCGGACGACCTGCTGCGCCTGAACGCCATGAACGTCCAGGGCCAGCCGGTGCCGCTGTCCTCGTTCGCGACCACGCGCTGGGTGACCGGTCCGATGCAGACCCTGCGCTACAACGGCTATCCGGCAATGAGCATCTCGGGCGACGCCAAGCCGGGCTACTCGACCGGCGACGCGCTGGCCGAGATGGAGCGCCTGGCAGCCAAGCTGCCGCCGGGCTTCGCCTTCGAGTGGACCGGCCAGTCGCGCGAGGAACAGCTCTCGGGCGGCACCATGGGCATCCTGATGGCCTTCTCGCTGCTGGCGATCTTCCTGGCCCTGGCCGCGCTGTATGAAAGCTGGTCGATCCCGGTGTCGGTGCTGCTGGTGGTGCCTTTCGGTATCCTGGGCGCCGTGCTGGCGGCCATGCTGCGGGGCTACCCGAACGACGTGTACTTCAAGATCGGCCTGGTGACCATCATCGGCCTGGCGGCGAAGAACGCGGTGCTGATCATCGAGTTCGCGAAGGACCTGCAGGCGCAGGGCAAGTCGCCGATGGAAGCGGCGATCGAGGCGGCGCACCTGCGCTTCCGTCCGATCATCATGACCTCGCTGGCCTTCATCCTCGGCGTGCTGCCGCTGGTGATCGCGGGCGGCGCCGGCTCGGCCTCGCAGCGCGCGATCGGTACCGGCGTGATGGGCGGTATGATTACGGCTTCGACGCTGGGCGTGCTGTTCGTGCCGCTGTTCTTCGTCGTGGTCCGCAAGATCTTCAAGGGCAGCGAACGCCAGCGCAAGAAGTACGCGCATGAGGAAGACGCTGCAAGCGCAGTCCAGGAAAAAATATGATCGCCATGATGAAAAAAATGACCCGATTGACTCCGCTGGCTCTGGCATTGACGCTGGCAGGCTGCATGTCGCTGGCGCCGAAGTACGAGCGTCCGGCGCCGCCGGTGGCAGGGGCCTTCCCTGAACTGGCGAAGCCCGCCAGCGCCCCGGCCGCCCAGCTGGCGAACGAGACGCCGGCCACGATCGCCTGGCAGCGCTTCTTCCCGGACGCGCGCCTGCGCGGCCTGATCGAGCAGGCGCTGAGCAACAACCGCGACCTGCGCGTCGCGATCGCCAACATCGAGCAGGCCCGTGCGCAGTACCGCATCAGCCGCGCCGACCGCCTGCCGACCGTGGGCGTAGGCATCAGCGGCCAGCGCCAGACCACCGGCGAAGACGAGCCGATCTCGAGCCTGTACCAGTCGGGCTTCTCGGTATCAAGCTTCGAGCTCGACCTGTTCGGCCGCGTGCGCAACCTGTCGCAGGCGGCACTGGCCCAGTACCTGGCGACGGAAGAAGCGCGCAAGTCGGCGCAGATCAGCCTGGTCTCCTCGGTGGCCAGCGTCTACCTGCAGCTGCTGGCCGACGAAGAGCTGCTGGCGATCACCCAGCAGACCCTGGGCACGCGCCAGGAATCGCTGCGCCTGACCCAGCTGCGCTTCGACAACGGCGTGGCCTCGCGCTTCGAGCTGCAGCAGGCGCGCTCGCTGGTGGAAACCGCACTCGCCACGCTCGCGGCGCAGCAGCGCCAGCGCGCACAGGACCTCAACCTGCTGACGCTGCTGGTCGGCACCCCGGTGGAACCGGTGCCGAGCGGCACCACCCTGGCGACCACCGAGCTGCCGGACCTGCCGGCCGGCCTGCCCTCGGACCTGCTGGCCAGCCGCCCGGACATCCGTGCGGCCGAGCAGCAGCTGATCGCGGCCAACGCCAACATCGGCGCGGCGCGCGCCAACTTCTTCCCGCGCATTACGCTGACGGGCAGCGTGGGCAGCGCCAGCACCGAGCTGTCCGGCCTGTTCAAGAGCGGCACCTACGGCTGGACCTTCGCGCCGCAGGCGATCCTGCCGATCTTCGACTACGGCCGCAATACCGCCGTGCTGGGCAGCGCCCGTGCGCAGCGCGACGTCGCGGTGGCGCAGTACGAGCGCTCGATCCAGACCGCGTTCCGCGAAGTGGCGGATGCGCTGGCCGGGCAGTCGACCTTCAGCGAGCAGCTGCGCGCCCAGCGCGCGGTGGCCGAGGCCGAGGCCGACCGCTTCAACCTGGCCGACCTGCGCTACCGTAACGGCGCGGCCAGCTACCTCGAGCTGCTGGACGCCCAGCGCGCGCTGTTCCAGGCCCAGCAGGCGGCGGTGCAGGCCAACCTGCAGCGCCTGCAGAACCAGGTGACGCTGTACAGCGTGCTGGGCGGCGGCTGGACGGAACCGGGGACGCCGGTGGCGGCGCGCTGATCCGCTGCTTGTCCATGACATCGGGCCCTTCGCGGCCCGATTTTTTTTAGGTTCATGACCTGGCGAGCCTTTGGCTCGGCCCGGGCGCTGATCGCCTCTCCCCGCTTGCCGCCGGTGACGCTGTTGCCCAGGTGGTCATAGCCGAGGATGATCTTCCAGGCCCGACCGCTTCCGACCAGGGCTGGGCCGATCATCCAGACGAACGCGACGATGTGCGCGAGCTGGCAGGTTAGGAAGAGCACGGGTAATAAGAAAATCCTCGACATATTTACCCCTCCTAGAGAAGTTTAGAAAATAAGGACAATTGTCATCTTGCTAGGCTTTGTGACAAGTGCCATAGTCGACCTACTCAAAGTCAGGAGGCAGCATGAAGGAGAGGCATAACCTCGGTCCGCTGTGCCCCAACGTGGCTTGGACCATCGTGGTCGTTGTCGTGTGCATCGTGGCTGCCGGCTTGCCGCTCACTGGCCACCGGATCGCCGTGGACAACCTCGCGTTGCCAGTCCTTGGGCTCTCTGTGCTGGCAGCGCCCTTGCTACTACCCCGCTACCGCAAAGACCCGCGTCTCTCAAAGACCATATCAAGCGCGGTGTTGCTTCTGCTGTTCTCCACCGCCGGCGCCGTACTCAGCTATTTGGTGGTCGCTACAAATGCGCCACTTGTGGATGAGACGTTGGCGATGTGGGACCGCGCCTTGGGCTTCGACTGGATGGCTTTCAGCGCCTGGCTTCACGGACGACCCTGGCTGATGACATCACTTAACTTTGCCTACGCGAGCGGATTGCCGCAACTGGCGATCGTCGTCATCTTCTTGGGCATCAGTGAACGCCATGCGCGGCTGGATGAATTTCTGCGCCTGTACTTCATCGCTGTGCTGGCTGCCATCGCGATTTCCGGACCATTTCCAGCGGAGGGCACGTGGAAGTACTATGATGTCGATGCCACCGTGTTCGACCTCGCGTCGCTATCCCACTTTGATCTGCTGCGCCAGGGTCAGATGCCGGCCATCCCGCTAGGAATGGCATCTCAAGGCCTGGTCTCGATACCATCCCTCCATGCCGCAATGGCACTCCTGCTCGTGTACGCGATGCGTCGAACCGCCCTCTTCCCGCTATTTGCCCTGCTTAACGCGGCAATGTTGCTGTCGACCCCAACCGTCGGTAGTCACTATCTGGTTGACGTGATTGCGGGGCTTGGATTGATGGTTTGCCTGATCATGATTGACCGGGCAAGCCAACGCCGCGCTAACATCAGCCAGCCCATCGATCATCAGAATGGACGCGAAATGCAATTAGAGCGCCAGGATTTCGGCACCGCGCCCTTCGACAATCAGACCTGATGCTTCCAGCGCCTGCATGCCACTGACGGTAAGCGAATCAGTCAGTCTTGATTGTGAGATTGCCGCTACCGCCATTGCTAACCCCGTTGCCGGCCGCGACCTCAATGGCGCCGCCCGAATCAGTGGAGACATAGACTGCGCCGGTGCCGTCCCAGCCCCGCCTTTTAGGTGAAGGTCGCCGCAAGTGCCGTAGCTTGCCCTAATCCCACCCTGAACCCGCCGCCCCCGGCTCTGCTCGTCAACCCCGTCTTCCCCATTCCCCGCATAGAACCATTTTTTTTGCACTGTCGAATTGAAACGCGGAATCGAAACGATGCAGGTTTCACAAGCTCGCTACACTGGACGCATGAACGCTTGGGGGCCCGCTGCCCGACTGCCATGCGCAAATTCGCCCGCTCACACTGGAAAATCCTCATCGCGATCCTGCTTGCGATCGCGCTGGCGACGCTGACCCTGGAAACCGATTCCGCCCCGTCCGCTTCCGGCCCCGACCTGTCCGCCCGCCTGCGCGCGCACGTCACGGCGATCGCCAGCCAGGAACACAACACTGCCACGCCGCGCGCGCTGGAACAGGCCGCACGGCACATCGAGACCACGCTGCAAGGCTATGGCTACCGCCTGCGCCGCCAGGAATACCAGGCCGGCGGCCAGAAGGTGCGCAATATCGAGGTCTCGATCGCGAACACGGCGCCGGGCGCCAAGCCTGAACGCATCTTCATCGTCGGCGCCCATTATGATTCCGCGCGCGGCGCCCCGGGCGCCAACGACAATGGCAGCGGCACCGCCGCCGTGCTGGAGCTGGCGCGCCTGCTCAAGACCATGCAGCCGAGCCGCGGCACCGAAATCAAGTTCGTGTTCTTCGTGAACGAGGAGCCGCCCTGGTTCATGGGCGAAGAGATGGGCAGCATGCAGCATGCCCGCGAGCTGAAGAAAAACGGGCAGAACGTGGAAGGGGCCCTGATCCTGGAAACGGTCGGCTGGTACTCGCAGGCCCAGAACAGCCAGAAACTGCCGCCGGGGCTGGAGAAGCAGTACCCGAGCACCGGCAACTTCATTGCCTTCGTGGGCACGCTCGAATCGTCGGCGCTGGTGCGCCAGGCGCTGGCGGCGTTCAGGGCGCAGTCGGACTTCCCGGCCGAGGGCCTGGCGGCGCCGGCCCACGTGATGGGCGTGACCCTGTCGGACCATGCCTCCTATAACCGGCACGGCTACCCTGCCCTGATGATCACCGACACCGCCTTCCTGCGCTACCCCTACTATCACACGGCAGAGGATACGCCGGACAAGCTCGACTACACGGGCATGGCGCGCGTGGTCAAGGGACTGGCGCGCACCATTGAATCGCTCGCGGGTGCGGTGAAAACCTGAGCCTTACCCCGCCAGGAACATCTCCTGCAGGTCGTTCAAGAAACGCTGGCCGAGCTCGGTCGGCTTGATCAGTTTGTGGTCGCGGTAGAGCAGGCCCTTGCTTTCCGCCTCGTTGAGCGCCTTGCTGATGGCGCTGATGTTCATGCCGGTGCGCTCGCCGAATAGATTCGGATCGAAGCCGTCGACCAGGCGCAGGGCGTTGAGCATGAACTCGAAGCCCATGTCGGCGCGCGCGATCTCGTGCTCTTCCTGCACCGGGTTGCCGCGCTTCGCGGCGTCGATGAAGGAACCCGGCTGCTTGTAGCGCGCCTGGCGCAGCACGCGGTGCGGGAAGGAAATCTTCGAATGCGCGCCGGCGCCGATGCCCAGGTAGTCGCCGAACTGCCAGTAGTTCAGGTTGTGCTGCGCCTGGCGGCCTTCCCTGGCATAGGCCGAGACCTCGTAATGACCGTAGCCGGCGGCGGCCGTCGTTTCGAGGATCATGTCCTGCATGTCGGCGCTCAGGTCGTCGTCCGGCAGCGCCGGCGGATACTTGGCGAACACCGTGTTCGGTTCCATCGTCAGGTGGTACATCGACAGGTGCGGCGGGGCGAAGGACAGCGCAGTCTGCAGGTCGCGACGCGCTTCGTCGAGCGTCTGCGACGGCAGCGCGAACATCAGGTCGAGGTTGAAGTTATCGAAGGTCGAACGGGCGATCTCCACTGCGCGCAGGGCCTCGGCTTCGTCGTGGATGCGGCCCAGGGCCTTGAGGTGGGCGCCATTGAAGCTCTGGATGCCGATCGACAGGCGGTTCACGCCGCTGTCGCGGTAGGCCTTGAAGCGCTCGGCTTCGAAGGTGCCGGGATTGGCTTCCATCGTGATCTCGGCACCGATCTCCAGCGGCAGCAGGGTGCGCACGTCGGACAGCAGGCGATCGAGGCCGGCGGCCGACATCAGGCTGGGCGTGCCGCCGCCGATGAAGACGGTGTGGATCTTGCGGCCCCAGATCATGGGCAGCGATTGCTCCAGGTCGAGGCGCACGGCGTCCAGGTAGTCCTTTTCCGGCAGCTCGCCCTTGGCCTCGTGCGAATTGAAGTCGCAATACGGACACTTGCGCACGCACCAGGGGAAGTGGATGTAGAGCGACAGCGGCGGCAGGGCCGTCAGGTTCAGCGCGCCCGGCTGCAGGTATTGCAGGGCGGTCGTGGCGGGGGAACGCGGTTCGCTCGGCACTGGGCCGGCGACTTTAATCGGGATCATTTGGACAGTTTTTCCACGAGGGCGCGCAGGGCCTGGCCGCGGTGCGAGTGGGCGTTCTTGACGGCCGGCTCGAGTTCGGCGGTGGTCTTGCCGAGCGAAGGGATCAGGAAGTGCGGGTCGTAGCCGAAGCCGTTGGCGCCGCGTGGGGTGGCGATGATCTCGCCATGCCACTGGCCGTCGGCGATCACCGGCTGCGGGTCGTCGGCATGGCGCACGTAGACCAGCACGCAGTAGTAGTAGGCCGACTTGTCGGCGTGTTTCGCCAGGTCGGCCACCAGTTTCTCGTTGTTGCGGGCGTCGGATTTTGGTTCGCCGGCGTAGCGGGCCGAGTAGACGCCGGGCGCGCCGCCCAATGCGTTGACGCAGACGCCCGAGTCGTCGGCCAGGGCCGGCAGGCCGGTCAGGCGCGCGGCATGGCGGGCCTTGGCCAGGGCGTTTTCCACGAAAGTGCCGAAGGGCTCTTCCGCTTCCGGGACATTGAATTCGCCTTGCGGGTGCAGTGCGAAACCGATGGGTTCCAGCAATTGCGCGAATTCCTTCAGTTTGCCGGCGTTGTTGGAGGCGAGGATCAGGCGTTGGGTCATGGGGAGCTCAGGGCTTGGTTCTTGCGGAGGGTGGGTATTTTAGCGCGTTGGGCTAAAGGACGCTTTGGCGGCTGCAGCGCGAAATTGGGTTCCCGCCTCCGCGGGAACGACGGGCTTATGTTTGTGGCCACAATAATCGGCACGTCATTCCCGCGCAGGCGGGAATCCAAGTTCCTCACCGAAGTTAAAGGGCTGAATTACCCAACCAGTCCCAGCGACTGCTTCTGCAAACGAATCAACTCCGTAATCCCCAACTGCCCGAGATCCAGCAAACGGTTCATGCCCACGCGGTCGAAAGCCGCGCCCTCGGCCGTACCTTGGACTTCGATGAAATGCCCCTGGTCCGTCATCACGATATTCATGTCGGTATCGCAATCCGAATCCTCGACATAATCCAGGTCCAGCACCGGCGTGCCCTTGTAGACGCCCACCGAGATCGCCGCCACGAAGTGCTTCACCGGCACCGCCGCCAGCAGGCCCTGCCCCACCAGCACGCTGAAGGCATCATAGGCCGCCACCATGGCGCCGGTGATCGAGGCGGTGCGGGTGCCGCCGTCGGCCTGGATGACGTCGCAGTCCAGGTGCAGGGTGCGCTCGCCGAAGGCTTCCAGGTCGAAGGCGGCGCGCAGGGAGCGGCCGATCAGGCGCTGGATTTCCTGGGTGCGGCCGGTCTGCTTGCCGCGCGCGGCCTCGCGGTCCATGCGGGTGTGGGTCGAGCGCGGCAGCATGCCGTATTCGGCCGTCAGCCAGCCCTGCCCTTTGCCCTTCAGGAAGCCCGGCACCTTTTCTTCGATGCTGGCGGTGCAGATCACCTTGGTGTCGCCGCATTCGATCAGCACCGATCCCTCGGCATGCCGGGTGTACTGGCGGGTGATGCGGATGCTGCGCAGCTGGTCGACCGCGCGTCCGCTCGGGCGTTGTGCAAACGTCATGGGAGCCTTTGTTATTTAAGTAATTGGGAAGATTTTTCGATCGCCTCGCGGATCTCGGCAATCGCCTTTTCGATCTCGTCTTCGTCAAACGCGTCGGCGCCCGACGGCAAGGGCTGGCCGGCGGTGATCGTCGAGCTGACCTCGTCCTCGGGCAGCATCTGGGTCGAGATCACGTCCGGTCCCAGGCTGTCCTTCGCCTCCGCACCTTGCCAGGTGATCGCCAGCGCGGTCGTGTTGTCCGCGCGCGCGCCGCCGATCGCGGCCGCCATCGCCACCATGTCGGGCACGGCCTGCACGATGGTCGAGGTGGACAGCCGGTGCACGATCTCGGTCTCGGGCAGCATGCCCCACAGGCCATCCGAGCAAAGCAGCAGCGTGTCCCCCGGCTCCAGGCTGGCCTGGCGCGAGAGCTCGACTTTCGGCGCCTGGTTGGCGCCGAGGCAGTTCCACAGCTTGTTGCGGTCCGGGTGGGTGTTGCGGTCGGCCTCGCTGGCCTTGCCGCGGTCGATCAGGTATTCGAGGTGCGAATGGTCGCGCGTGCGCGCCAGTACCTGGTTGCGGCGTACCCAGTACAGGCGCGAATCGCCGCAATGCGCCCACACGGCGCAGTTGTGCTGCACCAGGCAGGCCACCACCGTGGTGCGCGGCGTCTCGGGCAGCTTGTTGGCCTCGGCGTAGGCGAGGATGTCCCAGTGGGCCTGGTTCAGGGCTTCTTCCAGGAAGCGCTCGGGCTTCTTCACGTAGGGCTTGGCCTGCATGCGGAACATCATCGACAGGGTCTGCAGCGTGATGGTGGCGGCGACCTCGCCGGCCAGGTGGCCACCCATGCCGTCGGCCAGCACCAGCAGCAGCGCGTCGCGCGTGAAGCTGTAGCCCATGCGGTCCTGGTTGACCTTGCGCCCACCGATGTGGGTCTGCTGGTAGACGGAAAACTGCATTTTCTGCTCTCCTAGCTGGCTTTACGCCCGAATCCGAGGCGTCCGGCCAGGCCGCGCCAGCCGGCGGCCGGCGCTTCGGGTTCTTCTTCCTCGGCCTGCGGCGCGATCGAGGGCGCGGCCTGCAGCACCTTCTGCATCGCGAACACGCTCTGCAGGCGCGCCAGCGGATCGAGCGCCATGCAGGAGCGGACCATGTCGACCAGTTCGGGCGAGTAGCTGCCCTCCAGCCTGGCCAGCGCGGCCTCGGTCTTGTCCTCGATCTTGCGGGCTTCCACCGGCTGCGGCATCGAACGCGTCATGCAGGCGTACATGGCCGCGCCGATGCTGTAGATGTCGGTCCAGGGTCCCAGTGCCGCCGCCTTGCTGTACAGCTCGGGCGCCGCGAAGCCCGGCGTGTACATCGGCGCCAGCATCGGCGCATCGATGTTGATGGTCTGGCGTGCCGCGCCGAAGTCGAGCAGCAGCGGCGAGCCGTCGCTGCGCAGGTAGATGTTGGCCGGCTTCAGGTCCAGGTGCAGCAGCTTGTTGGCGTGCACTTCGCGCACGCCGGCGCACACGCCCTTGAACAGCTGGCGAATCGAGGCTTCGCCCATGCGGCTGCCCCTGGCATGCAGGCGCGCGATATGGTCCTGCAGCGTGTGGCCGGATTCGTAGGCCATCACCATGTAGACCGTCTCGTGGGCGCGGAAGAAATTCACCACCCGCACCACGTTGGGATGAACGATGCGCGCCAGCGCCCGCCCCTCTTCGAAGAAGCACTTCAGGCCGATGCGGAAGACCGGCAGATTGGGCTTGGAAACCACTGGTATCAACTCGCCGGGCGCGCGCAAGGCGAGCTGGCTGGGCAGGTATTCCTTGATGGCGACCGCGTTGCCTTCGGCGTCATATGCCAGATAAACAATACTGAACCCACCGGACGCAATTTTCTTTACAATGCGATATCCGGCAATTTCCAGGCCATCCGGCAGGGGGGCGTTATTCTGTGCGGCCATTCAGGAGAATCCTTGCTTAAGACAAGGATTGTGTGGGATAAATGTCGCCTTTGTAAAGAATAAAAAAACGGGGATTTCATTGAGCATTTCAAGCATGACAGGTTATGCGGTGGCCACCAGCGAAGGCGCTGCCGGCACCCTCACGATCGAGATCAAGAGCGTCAATTCGCGCTTCCTCGACCTCCAGTTCCGCATCAATGACGACCTGCGCGCGCTCGAACCCGACCTGCGCTCCGCCATCATGGCCGCGATCACCCGCGGCAAGGTCGAGGTGCGGCTGTCCTTCGGCCGCAAGGCTGCCGGCGGCTCGCAGGCCCTCAACCAGGAATTGCTGTCCGACCTCGCGCGCCTGCAGGCCGAAGTGACGAAGCACTTCGCCGCGGCGCCGCAGATGACGGTGGCCGAGCTGCTGCGCTGGCCCGGCGTCATCGAAGAATCGACTGTCGGCCAGGAGTCCCTGCAGCTCGATGTCGCCGCCCTCACCGCCACCACCGTCGCCGCCTTCGTCGACAGCCGCAAGCGCGAAGGCGCGGCGCTCGAAGCGATGCTGCTCTCGCGCATCGATTCAATGGAAGCGATCGTCAAGCGCATCACGCCGCTGATCCCGCAGGTGATCTCGCAGTTCCAGCAGAAAGCCGTCGAGCGCATGCAGGACGCGCTGGGCCTGGCCGGCCACGGCAACCCCTCGGTGCTGAGCCGCCAGGAAGTACTGGAGCGCATCCGCCAGGAAGTGACGCTGTACGGCATCCGCATCGACGTCTCGGAAGAGCTGTCGCGCCTGTCGGCACACCTGAACGAAACCCGCCACATCCTCAAGAAGGGCGGCCAGGTCGGCAAGCGCCTCGACTTCATGATGCAGGAGCTGAACCGCGAGGCGAATACGCTGGGCGCCAAGGCTTCGGTCAAGGAGCTGGCCGATGCGTCGATGGAGCTCAAGTTGCTGATCGAACAGATGCGCGAGCAGGTGCAGAACCTGGAATAATTTGTTGTCGCCGCGCAACAATGCGCGAGCGATATTTGAACGCGCGGGCGGGGGACCCGCCCACCCTACGAAGGGTGGGTATGTTCCTTGCCCGCGCGTTCAACGTTATGATGACACCACGTACTAACAAGGAATACACATGATCACTCCCGCCCTCTCCGGCAGCCTGTTCGTCGTCGCCGCCCCGTCCGGCGCCGGTAAATCGACCCTGGTCAACGCCCTGCTGAAGCTGGAACCGGGCATCAAGCTGTCGATCTCGACCACCACGCGTCCGCCGCGTCCGGGCGAGCAGGACGGCCGCGAGTACCACTTCACGTCGGCGGAAGACTTCGTCTCACGCGCCGACCGCGGCGAATTCATGGAATGGGCGGAAGTCCACGGCAACTATTACGGCACCAGCCGCCTGACCGTGGAGCAGGAAATGAAGAACGGCACCGACATCCTGCTGGAAATCGACTGGCAGGGCGCGCGCCAGGTCAAGAAGCAGTTCCCCGATGCGGCCGGCATCTTCATTCTGCCGCCGTCGATCGAAGCCCTGGAGGAGCGCCTGCACAAGCGCGGCACCGACGAGCCCCACATCATCACCCGCCGCCTGCTGGCCGCCGGGGGGGAGATCGCTCACGCTCCGGAGTTCGAATATGCTATCATCAACGAAGAGTTCAACGTCGCCCTCGGGGAACTGCAGGCGATCGTCAAAGCGACACGTTGCCGTTTCGCCCAGCAGGCGGCCCGCAACGCCGACTTGTTTGCCCAACTGGGAATCCACGCGCATCAACCAACGTAAGAGCGCGGCGCCGTAAATGGCTTGCCGCACATTGTCTATTCAGGAGTGACCATGGCCCGTATTACCATCGAAGATTGCCTCAAGAATATCCCGAACCGCTTCCAGCTGACCCTGGCCGCGACCTATCGCGCACGCCAGCTGCTGCAGGGCCACACCCCGAAGGTCGAAGCCAAGGACAAGCCGACCGTCGTCGCGCTGCGCGAAATCGCCGCCGGCAAGGTCGGCCTCGAGATGCTGAAAAAGGTGCCGATGTAAGAGCCCCCGGGGTGGGCGGATTTAGGTATATCGATATTCTGTTATTCTGTGCCTACACTGGCTGATCGATAGAACGCATGAAACTGTCTTCCCCGGATTCGACCCATCCAGACACCACCCCTGCCCGCGGCAAGCGCCCGGGCAAACCGCAAGACGCCGAGGCACCGGCGCCCGCCCCGGGCGTTGCCTCGGTCACGCAGCTGATCAACAAGCTGTCCGACTACCTCACCCCCGCCGAGCTGAAAAAGGTCAAGGAAGCCTACCGCTTCTCCGACGAGATGCATCTCGGCCAGGTCCGCAAGTCCGGTGAGCCCTACATCTCCCATCCGATCGCCGTCGCCGAGATCTGCGCCGAGTGGAAGCTCGATGCCCAGGCCATCATGGCCGCGCTGCTGCACGACGTGATCGAAGACCAGGACGTCAAGAAGGACGAACTGATCGAGCGCTTCGGCGCCCAGGTCGCCAACATGGTCGACGGCCTGTCCAAGCTCGAGAAGATCGAATTCCAAAGCCAGATCGAGGCCCAGGCCGAGAACTTCCGCAAGATGCTGCTGGCCATGGCCTCGGACGTGCGCGTCATCCTGATCAAGCTCGCCGACCGCCTGCACAATATGCGGACCATGGGCGTGATGGTGCCTGCCAAGCGCCGCCGCATCTCGCGCGAGACCATGGAAGTCTACGTGCCGATCGCGCATCGCCTCGGCCTGAACGACATCTACCGCGAGCTGCAGGACCTGTCCTTTGCCCATCTCTACCCGCTGCGCTGGTCCACGCTGGCCAAGGCCATCAAGGCGGCGCGCGGCAACCGCCGCGAAGTGGTCAAGAAGATCCTCGAGTCGGTCAAGAACCAGCTGGCCAGCGCCGGCATCGAGGCCGAAGTCTACGGCCGCGAGAAGACCCTGTACGGCATCTACAAGAAGATGCGCAACAAGCACCTGTCGTTCTCGCAGGTGCTCGACGTGTACGGCTTCCGCGTGGTGGTCGACACGGTCCCGAACTGCTACGTGGCGCTCGGCACCCTGCACGCCCTGTACAAGCCGATGCCCGGCAAGTTCAAGGACTACATCGCGATCCGCAAGATCAACGGCTACCAGTCGCTGCACACGACCCTGATCGGCCCCTACGGCACCCCGGTCGAATTCCAGATCCGCACCCAGGACATGCACCGCACCGCCGAGAGCGGCGTGGCGGCGCACTGGCTGTACAAGACCGGCGACTCGAACATGTCGGACCTGCAGCAGCGTACCCACGCCTGGCTGCAGTCGCTGCTCGACATCCAGCAGCAGACCGGCGACTCGGCCGAATTCCTCGAGCACGTGAAGGTCGACCTGTTCCCGGATTCGGTCTACGTGTTCACGCCGAAGTCGAAGATCATCGCGCTGCCGCGCGGCGCCACCGCGCTCGACTTCGCCTACTCGATCCACACCGGCATCGGCGACCACACGGTCTCGGTCAAGATCAACAACGAGCCGGCGCAGCTGCGCAACGAACTGCACAACGGCGACATCGTCGAAATCGTCACCGACCCGGAATCGCGCCCGAGCCCGACCTGGCTGAGCTATGTCCGCACCGGCAAGGCCCGTTCGGCGATCCGCCACTACCTGCGCACGGTGAACGTCAACGAGTCGGTCGAGCTGGGCCAGGAACTGCTGGCCGGCGCCCTCGCCGCGCGTAACCTCGGTCCAGACCTGCCGCCTGCCACGATCGAAAAGCTGCTGGCCGAATCCTCGGCCAAGTCGATGGAAGAGCTGTATGCCGACATCGGCATCGGCAAGCGCATGCCGCAGCTGGTGGCGCGCCACATCTTCGGCCTGATGGACGCCGACCCCGAGCACAAGCCATCCAGCCTGCCGATGCCGGCCAGCGACATCGATCCCGTCACCATCTACGGCAGCGAAGGCGTGTCGGTGCAGCTGGCGCCCTGCTGCCTGCCGATCCCGGGCGACCAGATCGTCGGCCAGCTGCGCCGCGACCAGGGCCTGGTGGTGCATACCAAGGACTGCCTGCCGGCGGCGCGGATCCGCGCCAAGGAACCCGACCGCTGGATCGCGGTGCAATGGGGCGAGGAACTCAACCGCCGCTTCGACTGCCGCATCCGCCTGCTCATCAACAACGAGAAGGGCATCCTGGCGCGCGTCGCGGCCGAGATCGGCGAGTCCGACGCCAACATCACCTATGTCGGCATGGACGAGGACGACGAACACGTGATGACGCAGCTGCGCTTCACCATCCAGGTGAAGGACCGGGTGCACCTGGCACAGCTGATCCGCAACCTGCGGCGGGTGGCGGGTGTGAACCGGGTCGAGCGCGAGCGTTCCTAGGCTTGAGCACTGGATTCCTGTCCCTCCCCGTAATAAATGCCATTATTTACACATGCACGAGTCCGTTTCGTGGCTTGATTGCCATCATTGTGGCGTATGTACAGCATTTCATTGCAAAATTTATCACTCGTTCACTATCTTTTTGGAATTGGTGGTATATTTTTTAGTACAAGAGTTTGTCACGCGACCTAATTCCTAAACCCAATCATGGCGCGCGCAACTCGATGACGTGCACCTGATCCCGCCCTGAAAGCCGGCGGGATCTAGCCCGAATTTCCTGCTTTAACGATACCAATACCTGCGGGGGCCATGTGGGCAATGCATATTGCGGCGACACGTCCGTATGCGCGGATGTGGACGACCTGGTACTAATCGCAAGAATGCGAGCCCTCCTCGGGCTCGCGATTCTGTTGACGGCCATGGTGGATCCGGCCCGACTCGGCACAACCCATCCAGTTGCAAAACTGGTGCTGTGCGCATATACGTTTCAGAACATCGTAACCCTGGTGTTCCGGCAAAGCGGCACGACGGTCCACCATCCGCGGCTGAGTCACTGGCTCGACGTATTCTGGTTCACCTTGTTCCTCGCCGTGACGGGGCCGCTGTCCAGCGTCTTTGCCCTGTTCTTTTTCGCGATCGCCACTGCGGTATTTCGCTGGGGCTACGACGAAGGCGCGCGTGTCACCCTGGCCAGCACCGTTCTCTACCTGCTGACCTGCATCGATGACATTGGCCAGGTGCCCGCCGCCAATTTTTTGCTGCGCGCCATTCTCCTGCTCGCAGTCGGTTGCATGCTGTCGCACTGGGGCGAAGCCCTGCTTGACAGCCGGCGCCGTATCGCCCTGCTGCGGGACGTGAGCCGCCTGTCGAACCCACGTTTCGGCGTCGACCATACGATCGCGTCGGTACTCGAACACGTCCGCAGCTTTTTCGATGCGACGACCTGCCTGGTACTGGTCCGGGACGAAGAGACGCGCGACTGGCGCTTGCGCTCCGTGAGCGGCAAGAACAGCACTGCCCTCGCCGGCCAGGTGCTCGACGACGAGGTCGCCGGCCTGTTCGCCAGCCTTGCACCGCGTTCCAGCGCCATCTACAAGAGCGCCTGGCATGCTTCCCTGCCCTGGACCGAGTCGCTCGCGATACGCGACGAGGGCCTGGGTAAATGGCAGCGTACGGCGGCCGAAGCCGGCTGCCGGCTGGCAGACCTGCTCGGGGCACGCAGTTTCATCTGCGCACCCATTCCCTTGCGCGAAGGTGAAGGACGGATCTTCGTTCTGTCGCCCCGACGCGAGCTGCGCACGCAGGATGCAGCCTTCCTCGCACAGGTGGCGGCCCAGGCCTTTCCCGTCATCGAAAATATCGCCCTGCTCGACCGCATGGCGTCGGAAGCCGGCCACCAGGAACGCCTGAAATTCTCGAACGACCTGCACGACAGCACCGTGCAATCCACGATCGGCCTGTCGCACGCCCTGCGCGCGCTGCTGCGCGAAGCAGGCCAGGACCCCATGGCAGCCCGGATACGCCAGGTCGCCGACATGGCCGACCACATGGTGCACGACCTGCGCCGCTTTTCCATCGCCACCCGCAATGCCGAACCATCCGGCGAATCGGCCTTCCTGCTCGCCTTGCGCTCCCAGGCAGCCCACTTCAAGACCTACCACAACCTGGACGTCGACCTGAGCGGTGGCGACACCCTCGACATCAACGACCGCATGGGCGTCGAAGTCGTGCAGTTGGTCCGCGAAGGGATCAGCAACATCCGGCGCCACACCGCCGCCTCGCGTGCCGCGATCAGGCTGCATCGCGGCGACGGCTGGCTGCATATCCGGATCGAGAACGAATGTCCTTCCGGCCAGCCGGCGCCGTTCACGCCGCGCTCGATCTCCGAACGCGCCGCCATGCTCGGCGGCGTGGCCTACGTGGGCAACACCGGCACCGGTACCGCGGTCCATGTCGACATCCCGCTCTGAACAACGATGACATCAACCGCGTCCCGCGCCCCGATTTCCGTCCTGCTGGTCGACGACCACAAGACCATGCTATGGGGCCTGGAACGCCTGATCGACAGTGAACACAGCGGCATGCGCGTGGTCGCCTGCGCCAGCAACCGCCAGGAGGCGCTGGAACATGCGGCCCGGCACTCGCCCGATGTTATCCTGCTCGACATCGATCTCGGCGGCGAGTGCTCGCTCGACTTCCTGCCTGCCCTGCTCGTGAGCGGCGTGTCGCGCGCGCTGGTCTTCACCGGCGTACGCGAACAAGCCGTGCTCGACCGCGCCATCGTGGCCGGCGCGCGCGGCGTGCTGCGCAAGGACGCGCCTGCGGAGGTCGTCCTGCGCGCCATCGAGAAGGTGCACCAGGGTGAGATGTGGCTGGCGCATGACATGATGGCCCGCATCTTCGGCGACCTGACCCGCCCGCGCACACCGCCGCCCCCCGATCCCTACCAGCAGAAGCTCGCATCGCTGACGGCCAAGGAACGCAAGATCGTCGACGCCATCGTGCGCGGCAACGGCTTGACCAACAAGGCTCTCGCCGCAAGCCTGTTCATCTCCGAACATACGCTGCGCAATTACCTCGTCACCATCTACAAGAAGCTGGACGTGAGCAACCGGCTCGAGCTCTACGTACTCGCGTCCAGCCAGGGCGAGCGCAGCAAGTCGGTCTGAGCTTTCAGGCGCTTTGTCCTCCCGACACCGTGACATTTGTCCCGGTTCTCTCCCCAAAAAACAGCGCAAATGACACCCCCTGGAAGGGGCGTATGTTGGATGTCGTCCTGTCGGAGAACACCTACAGTGTCTACATCAGCGCTGACATCAAGGCCTGGTGAAATCCGAACGATGTGCGGCAGACGTGAAAGGTTGGTCATGGGCTTACCCGATCATCTTCCGCCGGCGCTTGTCGATTTCATCCGGACCGGGGCCGGCAGTTCGCGGTATGAACATGCCCTGGTCTGGTCGCTCGTCGCTGTCGTTTGCATCCTCGCGATCATCGTGTTGGTGTAGGACGGCTCGGCGGTACGGCAAGGCGCTGACAAACAACCACCTTTCGATGGACAACCTGGGAGAAATATCATGGAAATGATCACGAACTTTATTCAAGAAGAAGACGGTGTGACGGCGATCGAATATGGCCTAATTGCGGCGCTGATTGCAGTGGTGATTATTGGCTCCGTAACGTTAGTTGGTTCAAAGCTCGATGCAATCTTTGCATACATCGCTGGAAAGTTGGTAGTTCCAGCGTAAGCCTTGGCTCCCCACCCTGTTCAACAGGGTGGAATCCGATCACCTAACATCCGGCAACCATGAAATTTAGTCTTCCACTATTTGCTAGTGAGTTGCAAATTTTCAGCTCGTATGCCCTTGCTCTGCATCTTGCTGCTCTACTCATCCTCCTTTTCGTGGCTGCCCTGGTTGACGTACGCGAACGGCGCATTCCGAATTGGCTTGTCGCTACGGGCATGGTCATCGGTATTCTGTTCCATACAATCGCCCCGCAAGGATCAGGCGTATGGTTCGCATTGTCGGGACTAGGCGTGGGTATAGTCACGTTGTTCCCGCTGTTCGCGTTCGGCGTATTAGGTGCAGGCGACGTCAAGCTGGTCGGCATGATCGGCGCCTTCCTCGGAGTCGGTGAGATTCTCGGCGTCATCCTCTTCAGCATGGCAGCTGGCGGCATATTGGCACTCAGCATGGCTGCGAGAAAAAAAATGCTGCTCGAGCTGCTCGCCAACCTGCGCCTGATGCTAATTCAGCGCCATATCCGCCAGCTGAGCGGCTCCCCTGCCAACGCCATGCCCGACCCGCCCTCGGTCGGCAAGATGCCGTACGCGGTCGCCATCTGCGCCGGCACCCTGGTCCAGCTGTTTTTCCTCTCCTAGTACGGGTGCCGCCATGGATACCATCGAGATGCAGTCAAGCCCAGGCTCCCTGGGCAAGGCCGGCCAGCGCGGCGGACCTGCCGGAGCCACGCTCCCCCCCGCCCCGCGTACGGTGCAGGACACCGGCCTGCCCTTCATCTTCCTGATCGAACTGGCGGTCAAGACCCTCTTCCTCGGCGGCCAGCTGCGCCTGACCGAACTGGCCGGCCGCATGAAATTGAGCGTCGGCGTCATCGATGCCCTGATCGGCTACCTGCGCACCGAAAAACTCTGCGAGATCAACCGCTCGGGCAGCACTGGAACCGACGCAGACATCAGCTACCGCCTGACCGACCTGGGACGCATGCGCGGCGCCGAATTCCTGGGCCGCTGCGCCTATGCCGGCCCGGCACCCGTGAGCCTGGACGACTACTGCGCCACGGTCCGCTCGCACAGCGTCGGCAGCATGTGCATTCCACGGGCCAGGGTCCACGATCACTTCGGCGACATCGTCGTGAACGCGGGGATCCTCGACCAGCTGGGTGCGGCGATGAACTCCGGCCGCGCGATGTTCATCCACGGCCCGGCCGGCAGCGGCAAGACCTACCTGGCCGAGCGGCTGTCCGGGCTGCTGAGCGGTGACATCTGCGTACCGTATGCGATCTTTGCCGGTGGCGAAGTCGTCCAGGTGTACGACCCCGTCGTGCACGCCCCAGGCACCGTTTGCGATTCCAGCGGCGAGACGCTCTACCGCCGCGGCACGCGCGATGCGCGCTGGATCTGCTGCCGGCGCCCGGCCGTGCTGACCGGCGGCGAACTGACGCTCGACATGTTGGACCTGAAATTCGACCATACCACCCGCTACTACCAGGCGCCGCCACACCTGAAGGCGAACAACGGCATCTTCATCATCGACGACCTGGGCCGCCAGCGCTGCTCACCCACCGACCTGCTGAACCGCTGGATCGTCCCGATGGATCGCAAGATCGACTTCCTGGCCCTGCACACCGGCTACAAGTTCGAGGTGCCCTTTGACGTGATCGTAGTGTTCTCGTCCAACCTGCCGCCGGCGGAGCTGGGCGACGGCGCTTTCCTGCGCCGCATCGGCTACAAGATCCACGTCGGCCCCGTTGTCGAGGAGGACTACCGCAGTATCTTCAAGAGCGTGTGCGCCGGGGCCGGCATTGCCTGGGATGAAGACTCCTTCGTTTACCTCCTGCATGAGCGGCATGCGCGCGAAGGCCGCCCCCTGCTGGCCTGCTATCCGCGCGACCTGGTGGGACAGGTGCGCGACCGCGCCGCCTACGACGGCGAGGAAGCCGCCCTGACGCCGCAGGCCCTCGAATGGGCATGGAACAACTACTTTACCGGGGTCCAGGCGGCGCCGGCCCACATGACCGAAGGTGAATGACATGAAAAATACGCGTGGACTTCTCATGCTCGGGCTCGCCCTGCTGCTTGCACTCGGCGCCGTGTTCGTGGCGGTGCGCTGGATCAATCAGCGTGCTTCCGGCAATACAGGCAAGGTTGCCGTCGCCATGGTCGACGTCGGCCTCGGCTCGCGCCTGACGCCCGAGATGGTGCGCCTGGTCGACTGGCCAACCGGCGCCATGCCTCCCGGTGCATTTTCGGATCCGAAAGCGCTAGCTGGCCGGGTCGTGCATACGACGCTCCAGCGCGGCGAACCCGTCATGGAATCCAAGCTGGCGCCGCCGGGTACGCTCGGCGGCCTGTCCGCCGTCGTCGCCAGCGGCAAGCGCGCCATGACCGTGCGGGTGAACGATGTGGTCGGCGTGGCCGGCTTCGCCCTCCCCGGCAATTTCGTCGACGTCCTGGTGAGCACCCAGAATGCGGCGCCGCGCGGCGGCCAGAACGAGGATGCGTCGATCTCGAAGATCGTCCTTGAACGCATCCTGGTGCTGGCGGTCGCCCAGGATCCCAACCGCGACGAGACCAAGGCCAAGGTCGTCAATGCGGTGACCCTCGAACTGACGCCCGAGCAGACCGAGAAGCTCGACCTCGCCCGCAGCGTCGGCACGCTCTCGCTGGTGCTGCGCAACCAGATCGATCCCGACCCGGTGAGCACGCAGGGCGCGACCAAGCACGCCCTGCTCGGACTGGTGCGTCCGGTGGTGGCGCGGCCGCGTCCGGCGGTGCGCAAGCTCATCGTGGCGCGCGAGCCGCAACACAAGGTCGATGTCATCAAGGGCCTCGAACGCAGCACCCAACACTTCTGACGAGGGCGGACCATGCAAGCGACCTGGACACACAAGGCAGTAAAGACACCCTGCGCGGGGCTGGCAGCGGCCTTGCTGGCGGCACTGGCATGCACCGCGCCGGCAGCGGCTGCTGACCGGGCAGCACGCGTGACGGCACTGGAGAAGAGCACCTTGCCACGTCCGTCCACATCGACCATCGCACCCAAGGTCACCCTGTCGGAAGGCAAATCGACGCTCATGCGCCTGCCGTTTCCGGCGGCCCGCCTGTCGGTCGGCGACGCGCGCGTGGCCGATGTCATCCTGCTCAACCCCGGTGAGCTCTACATGCTGGGCAAGTCGGTCGGCAGCACCAACCTGATCCTCTGGAACAAGGCGGGCGACGCCACCATCATCGACATTGCGGTGGACCTCGACACCAGCGGACTCGCCGCACGTTTCGAGCAGCTGCTGGCTGGCGAAAAGGACGTGAAGATCACGACGGCTGCGGATTCCGTGATCCTGTCCGGCGTGGTGTCGGATGCGGTAAAACTAGACCAGATGCTCTCGCTCGCGAACGCCTATGCGCAGCGCGGCGGCCAGACCGGCGGCAGCGGCGACGCAGCCGGCGCGGCTGCCGGAGCCGCAGGTGCCGGCGCCCAAGGCAAGGTCAAGGTCATCAATATGCTGTCGGTCGCGGCACCCCAGCAGGTCATGCTGGAAGTGAAGGTTGCCGAGATCTCGAAAACTCTGATCGACCAGCTCGGCGTCAGCATCGGGGCGAGCCGGACCAATGGCAGCTGGACCTACAGCTTCCTCTCCAATCTGCTTTCCGGCAATCCCAGCGTGCTCGACGCCTTCAACAACCGCAACGGCAACTTCCTGAGCATCGATGCGCAAAAGCGCGATGGCCTGATCAAGGTGCTGGCGGAGCCGAACATCATGGCCATCAGCGGACAGGAAGCCAGTTTCCTGGCTGGCGGCAAGATTTTTATCCCGGTCAGCCAGACCCAGAACAACGGTATTCCGACCATTACCCTGGAAGAGAAGGAGTACGGGGTGGCGGTGAAATTCACGCCGACCGTCCTCGAAGGCGGCAGGATCAACCTAAAAGTGGCGCCGGAGGTGTCCGACCTGAACAAGGAAGGGGTGGGCATCACCGCCACCGGGATCTCGACCACAGCGATCCTGCCCTCGTTCACGACCCGGCGCGCGACCACGACCGTGCAATTGTTCGACGGCCAGAGCTTCGCCATCGGCGGCCTGATCAAGAATAACGTCACGACCAACGTCAAGGCATTCCCGATGCTGGGCGAGATTCCTGTGCTCGGCGCCCTGTTCCGCAGCAGCGAATTCCAGACCGACCGTTCCGAGCTCGTCTTCATCATCACGCCGCGCTTGGTCAAGCCGCTACCGACGGACTACCGCCTGCCGACCGACGACTACGTGGAACCGAGCCGTTCCGAATTCTTCCTCGGCGGCCGCCAGGAGGGCAAGACCAGGGCCGACGCGAAGCCTCCGGTCACCGCCGCCGCGCCAACGGGTTTCGACCTGAAATAGGAGCGATCATGCGCATGCAACCGCTACTTTCCGCCGTCCTGACCGGGCTCGCCCTGGCCGTATCCGGATGCGCCATGCAGAACACCAACGCAGCGCTCGGCAGCAGCGTTGGCCTGACCATGGCGCAGCAGATCATGTATCCACAGGCCGGCGTCGAGCGCCGCGCCATCAGCGGCATCGACGGCCAAGCAGCCAAGAGCGCCTACGACGCCTATCAGAAAACCTATCGCGCACCGCAGCCGCAGCCGAACGTGTTCACGATCGGCGTCGGAGGCGCACGCTAAGTGGTGGACATCATGGCCCTCCCTCATTTGTCCAAGGTACTTGTCCGACGCCGCATGCCCGGCCACGAGGGTGGTGGCGTTGCCATCCTGATTGCGCTGACCCTTGCAGTCCTGATCGGCTTTGCCGGCATTGTGTTGGACCTCGGACGCCTGTTCGTCAACAAGACCGAATTGCAAAATGCGGCCGACGCTTGCGCGCTCGCCGCAGCCGGACAATTGGTATGCGATCCAGCGGGCGGCCTTTGTGAGGTTGGATTTTTGCATGATGCTGAGGCAGCCGGTATCTTCGTTGCTGCGCGTAACACCAGCGATTTCCAGGACGCTGCGGTGACGATCGCACCTGACGATGTCAAATTTCATACTGAGGTCGGGCCAATCGAAGACTTCAAAACGCGTTTAAGTGCTCATCCCAATTCAAAATTCGTCATGTGCACTGCCAGGTCCGCAGCGATCCCCCCCCGCTTCATGCAGGTGCTAAGAGCCTATCTTTCAGTTGTGTCCGAGCCAAGAGTAATCCAGGCGAGCGCGGTTGCTACCTTGGCACCAGGTCAGAGCGCCTGCAATGCTGCCCCGATTGGCATATGTACCAAGACGGGCGCAGCCGCTCCCAATTTTGGGTATGAAACCACTGCAGGTGCCGATGATGGCACAGTCAAGGTCGGCCAATGGATCACCGAGAGCTTCAACCGTGGGACAGGTGCGGACGATGATGCCGAGCTAGCGGGCACCACCTTCCGCTGGGTCGATTTCACCCCAAGCGCCGGTGGTGCCAGCGAGATCCGCGATCAGCTGCTCGGAAAAGGTTCGGTGTGCAATATCAGGGTCGACGAAAGCGACGTGCGGGAACAGGGAGTCAAGCAAGGAGCAAAAAGCGCCTGGAATACGCGCTTCGGCATCTACCCGAACGGCGCCAATGCTCCCACACCTGCCGATGTCGCACCGGACAAGACCGGCTACGCCTACCCAAGTGCCACGATTGGTTTTAACCAATCCGCCTACACGGACTACCGGGCCAGACAAGCTGCACATACCCCGTTCTCGAAGCAGGACTATGCGGAAAAAGGCCCGAATGGGAATGTCAACGGTAATCCGTTGTCGCAGTCCGAGCATCTGGAGTATGGAGCAGAGCGCCGTCTGGTGCCAGTTCCCCTCATCGAATGCGGCAAGGCACCGGCACCTACCAGGATTCGTGGCATGGGTTGCGTACTGATGCTGAACCCGATGTCGAACGGTTCGATCGGAACGATCTACCTGGAGTGGCGCGGCATGGCGAATTCTCCAAGCAGCCCATGCCGCAGCACCGGGCTGGCGGGTGGCACCAACGGCCCCCTCGTGCCAACCCTGGTCCAGTAGGAGAGCAATGTGCGTGCCGCAAAATCACAATCTGGTGCCGTCCTTATCGAACTTTCCCTGTTGCTGGTTCCCCTGCTTTTGCTGGTGTTCGGCATTACCGAGTTCGGCCGCGCCATCTACCAGTACAACGCGTTGACGAAAGGTGTGCGCGATGGTGTTCGCTATCTGTCGCAATATGCGCCGGGGAACGACGCCGACATTCGTGTGGCGCGGTCGTTGGTGGTCTGCGGGCTTCCACAAGAGTCATGCGGCGACGTCAAACCACTCGTACCGGGCATGTCCGCAGACTACGTACGCGTGATCGACCGGATCTCGGATCCAGACGGTTATGACCTCCAGTCCACCGGCCGCGGCACGCTCAACCTGGTACGTATTGAGATATCCGGGTTCACGTTCCGCAGCATGGCACCAGCCTTCGTTCCGGATGTCGTGTTCGGCCCTATTCACGCCACGATGATGCAGGCGCCATGAACTCTTCCATCTACCGTTATCGACACAGCCAGGGAGGCCTGGCCGCAGTTGAATTCGCGCTGATTGCTGCCCTCATCCTGTTTCCCCTGCTATTCGGGATCATCGAGTTTGGCAAGATCCTCTTCTATTGGAACGCTGCCACCGAAGCCACGCGCCTGGGAGCCCGCCTGGCAGTCGTTTGCGACCTCGCCGACAGTGCGGTCAAAAGCAGGATGAATGCCTTGTTCCCTGTGATTGAGACCGATCACATTGATATTGCCTACAAACCGGATGGCTGCACGACGAGTACCTGCATTCAGGTGGAGGTCTCCATCAAGCCAATCAATGTACCTACCTTTAATCCGTTCATGGATTCATCGATGAAATTCCAGCCATTTCGTACCACGCTGCCCAGGGAAAGCATGCGTAGCAGCGTCATCGGCTTGAGCGGTGTAGAAGTACCCAATCCGGTGTGTACGTGAACATCTGTGTATCTAGCAGACTAGCGCAAGAAAAGGAGTCATCGTGAAAATAGCCGTCGTATCGCGTAGTGAAAAACACCTGCTGGAGATCGCCAGGCTGCTGCGCGAACGCAGCGCGGCCGACGAGGTCGGCGTCGTCTCCGGTTCGCTCGAACGCTTCAGTAGCGGCGCCGTCGCCGCCATGCCGGACCTGCTGCTGCTCGACCAGCCGCTTGGCCCCGACCTGGCGCGGCTGGAGCGGCTGGTCGCCGCCCATCCGCGCATGACGGCGGTGGTCCTGTCCAGCATGCAAACCGTCGAGTTCATGATGGAAGCCATGCGCGCCGGGGTGCGCGAAGTGCTGCCGGCGCCGGTCAGCGCGGCCAGTCTCCTGCCTGCCGTGGCGCGCGTCGCCGACAAGCTCAACCTGCACGAACAGGCGAACGGCAAGGTGTTCGCCTTCGTGTCCTGCAAGGGCGGCAGCGGCGCCACCTTCCTCGCGACCAACCTGGCCTATACCCTGGCTGCGCTCCCCGGGAAGAAAGTGGCCCTGATCGACCTGAACCTGCAGTTCGGGGATGCCTCGCTGTTCCTCGCCGACCAGAAGCCGTTGGCCACGCTGGCCGACGTCTCACTGCAGATGCACCGCCTCGACGCTTCGCTGCTCGGCGCCAGCATGATGACGATCACGCCGACCCTGTCGGTACTGGCCGCGCCGGACGACCCGGTGCATGCAGGCGACGTCAGGCCGGAACACGTCGATACGCTGCTGTCCCTGGCACGCCGCCAGTTCGACTTCGTGGTCCTGGACGTCGCGCGTACCCTCGATCCGGTAGGGCTGCGCGGACTCGACCTGGCTGACACCATCTTCCCCGTCCTGCAGACCACCCTGCCCTATGTCCGCGACGGCAAGCGCCTGCTCGAAGTCTTCCGTTCGCTCGGCTATCCGGCCGAGAAGGTCAAGGTGATCGTCAACCGCCACCAGAAGAAAGCCCAGATCGGACTGCAGCACCTGGAGACGGCCTGCGGCGCACCGGTGTGGCGCCTGGTCCCCAACCATTACGAGACCGCCGCGGCCTCGGTCAACCAGGGCGTGCCCATCCTGAAGCTGGCGAAAAAGAGCCCGATCGCCAAGGCGCTCGACGAACTGGCGCACGTGCTGGCCGGGGACGATGCCGCCGTCAAGGAGAGCTGGCTATCACGGCTGCTGAAAAAGACGAAGCGCACAGCGCCCGAAGCGGTGCATGCCGCGCCAGCGGTAGTGGCACCGGCAGCGACCGCCAAGGAACCAGTATTCGAGGAGAAACAGGCATGGATTCCGAAATCCTGACGCTCAGGGACCGGCTGGCCAAAGCCAACGGCGCGCCAGCCGCACTGGCCTGCCAGCGGGCGGCCAACGCGGCTGGCTATGCCCAGGTCAAGCACCGCATCCACCAGGCCCTGCTCGACCGGGTCGACCTGGAAAGCCTGCAGAAGCTGTCGCCCGAACGCATCCGCGAGGAACTGCGGCTGCTGGTCGAGGAAATGCTCGACGAAGAGACGGCGCCGATCAACGACATCGAGCGACGCAGCCTGATCCGCGACATCCAGAACGAGATGCTGGGCCTGGGGCCGCTCGAACTGCTGCTGGATGATCCCTCGGTGTCCGACATCCTGATCAACACCCACAGCCAGGTCTACGTCGAGCGGCGCGGCAAGCTCGAACTGACGGACGTGCGCTTCAGCGACGACGCCCACCTTCTGAAGATCATCGACAAGATCGTCTCGCGGGTCGGCCGCCGCATCGACGAATCCTGCCCGATGGTGGATGCGCGCCTGCCGGACGGCTCGCGCGTGAACGCCATCATCCCGCCGCTGGCCATCGACGGTCCGATCGTGTCGATCCGGCGCTTTTCCGCCGACCCGCTGCGCCTGCAGGACCTGGTGGCCTACAAAAGCATGACGCCGGGCATGGCCGACATCCTACAGGGGCTGGGCAAGGCCGAAGTCAACATCTTGATCTCGGGCGGCACCGGCAGCGGCAAGACCACGATGCTGAACGTGATCTCCGGTTTCATCAGCTCGGAAGAACGGATCGTGACGATCGAGGACGCGGCCGAACTGCAGCTGCAGCAGCCGCACATCGTGCGCCTCGAGACGCGCCCGCCGAACATCGAGGGCCAGGGCGAGGTGACCCAGCGCGCCCTGGTGCGCAACGCGCTGCGGATGCGTCCGGACCGCATCATCCTGGGCGAAGTGCGCGGCGGCGAGGCGCTGGACATGCTGCAGGCGATGAACACCGGCCACGAGGGCTCGATGGCGACCATCCACGCGAATACCCCGCGCGACGCCCTGACCCGCCTGGAAAACATGATCAGCATGGCGGCCTCCTCCCTGCCGAGCAAGGCGATGCGCCAGCAGATCAGCTCCGCGGTGGGCGTGGTGCTGCAGGTATCGCGACTGACTGACGGCAAGCGCAAGCTGGTGTCGCTGCAGGAAGTGACTGGCATGGAGGGCGATGTCATCACGATGCAGGAAATCTTCCAGTTCAAGCAGACCGGCCTGGGCGAGAACGGTACGGTGATCGGCCATTTCTGCGCCACCGGCATCCGACCACGCTTCCTCGAGCGGCTGCGTACCTATGGGGTGAGCATCCCGGACAGCGTGTTCGATCCGACCCGCCAGTTCGCCTAGGAGCGCCCCATGGACTACCTGTATTTCGTGTTCGCCACCCTGATCTTTGTAGCCGTGGTGTTGCTGATCGAAGGCTTGTATGTGGCTTGGAACGCGTCGAAAGGCCCCGAGGCCCAACGTCTGGCCAAGCGGGTCCAAGCCATGTCCGCAGGCCTGGACGAAAAAGAGGCCGTGTCTATAACCAAGAAGCAGATGGCCAGCGCTAGCCCTGTCCTGCAACGTCTCATGGCGGTGTTGCCCCATGGAGCCCGTCTGGAAAGATTGCTGGCCCAATCCGGCAAGCAATGGACCTTGGGGGGCTTCGGCGCAGCATCGCTGGCGGCAGCATTGCTAGCCTGGGCCGCCGCCGCGTGGTTCGCGCTGCCCTTCCCGCTGCAACTGGCCGCCGCCGCCGCCGCAATGTCGCTGCCCTTCCAGGTGCTCCTGCGCGCACGCAACAAGCGCCTGCAGCGGATCGAGACCCAGCTGCCGGACGCACTCGACCTGATGGGCCGCGCCCTGCGCGCCGGCCATGCTTTTCCAACGGCGCTGAAGATGGTGGGCGACGAGATGAAGGATCCGCTCGGCGGGGAATTCGCGACCGTGTTCGACGAGGTCAACTTCGGCGTGGCTATGGGCGACGCGCTGATGTCCATGGCGAACCGGGTCGACAGCACCGACCTGCGCTATTTCGTGGTCGCCGTACTGATCCAGCGCGAGACCGGCGGCAACCTGTCCGAGCTGCTCGACAACATCTCGAAGATCATCCGTGACCGTCTCAAGCTGCTGGGCCAGGTCAGGGTGCTGTCGGCAGAAGGAAAAATGTCGGCCTGGGTGCTCGGTCTGCTGCCCTTCGGCGCGGCCGGCATGATCCAGCTCACCAATCCAAAATTCCTCCATGTACTGTTCACAGACCCAGCCGGCCAGAAAATGGTCGGGTTTGCGTTATTCATGATGATTCTCGGCTTTTTTTTCATGCGCAAGATCATCAAGATCCGCGTCTAACCAACCAAGGAGTATGCCATGACACTACTCGAGATCGGCTTCCTGGGATTGGTCTTCTGCATGGTATTTGGACTGGCCCTTTTCGCTTTCCGCGTCCTCGGCGCTTCGCCCATCCAGGAACGGCTCAACGCCGTGGGCATAAGCGTGGAGGTCCCGGGAGACGGCACGCCATCGTGGCTGACGAAAGTGGTTGCCGCCGCCGGACCGGTCGCCAAGCTGTCGCTGCCGGATGCAGAGGCCGAGAACTCGGCGGTGCGCGTACGCTTCATGACTGCTGGTTTTCGCCAAGCCTCAGCTCCCATCATCTTCTTCGCCACCAAAACCGTACTAGCGCTGGGCTTGCCGCTGGTGGTCTTCTTCGCGATGAGCGTGAAGAGCGGAAGCTCTTCCACCACGGTCATGCTGTTCTATGTGCTAAGCGCGGCCACCTTCGGCAACTACCTCCCAAACCTGGTCCTGAACAAGATGATCAAGCAGCGCCAGCGCGAGATCTTCGAGAACTTCCCCGACGCGCTTGACCTGATGACGATCTGCGTGGAAGCGGGCCTCGGCATGGATGCCGCGATCGCGCGCGTGGCGACCGAGATCTGCCTGAAGAGCCGCGTCCTCGGTGATGAAATGAACCTGGTGACGCTGGAACTGCGCGCCGGCAGCAGCAAGGAAAAGGCCCTGCGCGGGCTGGCGACCCGCACCGGGGTCGAGGACGTCGATGCGCTGGTGACCATGCTGATCCAGGCCGAGCGCTTCGGCACCAGCATCGCGGCATCGCTGCGGATCCAGTCCGAGCTGTTGCGTACCAAGCGCCGCCAGCGCGCCGAGGAGATGGCCGCCAAGATTGCGCTCAAGCTGCTGTTCCCGCTGATCTTCTTCATTTTCCCGTCGCTGCTGGTGGTGCTGATGGGCCCCGCCTTCATCCAGATCTACCGCGTCTTGCTGCCGACCTTCGCCGGCAACCAGTGAAAGGACACACCATGCGCACACCTACCGTCCTGGCCTTGCTCGCCGTGACCCTGCTGCCCGCCTGCAGGAACGTTCCCGCCCCGTTGCAGGCGCTGTTCCACCCCGCGCAGCAGGTGCGGCACGGCGGTAACGACGCCGCATCGAGTTATTACCGCCTCGGCCGCTACCACCAGGAGCGCGGAGAACTCGAGCAGGCCATGACGGCCTACAACTATGCCACCGCGCGCGATCCGCGCGCCCCCCTGCCGCGCATGGCGGCCGCGGTAATCCACGCCCAGCAGGGACGGCTGGCCCAGGCCAGGGCCATGCTGCTGGCGGTGTGCGCCGACCACCCTGCACTGGTGCAGCCGCTGAACAACCTCGGCTACGTGTACTACCTGCAGGGCGACTATGCCGCCGCCGCCGACGCCTTCCGCGCGGTGCTTGCCCTCCAGCCAGGCAACGAGCGCGCGCTGAACAACCTGCAGCTGGCCGAAGGCGGCGGCCAGCGCGGCGCCGCACCGACCGCGGTATTGGCGGCAACGCCGCAGCCTGCGCCTGCCCCCGCTTCAGCGCCCGCCGCAACGGAGCCCGCAGCCGGCGGCCTGCGCCTGGTGCAAAGCGCGCCCAATGTCTACGAACTGCGCCAGGTACAGGCCGCCCCGCCTTCGCCGGAGCTTGCGCCGGCGGCGCGCAAGGACCTGCGCCTGGAAATCGCCAACGGCAACGGCGCCACCGGCCTGGCGAAGCGCTTCCGCGATGCGCTGGCCACGCAGGGACACCGGGCGACCCGCCTGACCAACGCCAAACCCTTCGGCCAACCGAAGACGCGGATCGAATTCCGTCCCGGCTTCGAAACCGAGGCACAAGGACTGCGCCTTGCGCTGGGCGGCAAAGCCGTCCTGGCGCCGGCCGCGCCGCAGGCAGCTGCCGACTTGCGCCTGCTGCTCGGCAAGGATGCCGCGCTGGCGCCAGCCCCTGCGCTGCTGACCGCTGCCACCAACAAATAATCAATCCATCCTAGAGGAGCGTCCATGAGAACAACGACGAAGCGCACAGCCCTGGCAACGGCCGCCGGCACGCTTGCCTGCCTGCTGGCAGCCTGCGGCGGCGGTGGCGACGGAGGAGATGGCTGCCGGACACTCGACGGCACCCGCAATTCGGCCCTACCGTCCTGTACGGCAGCGGCCGGTCCCGGAACACCCGCCGCCCCCGCCGCGCTGGCGCCGCTCGTCGTCACGCTCACCGATGCCGCCGGCGCGGCCACCACCATGGTGACGCCAAATGCGCCGGCTACGGTGAAAGCGCTGGTCAAGGACGGCAATGGCAATCCCGTTCAGAACGTGGCAGTCCGCTTTACCAGTACCGACGCGAGCGCGGTCATGGTCCCCACGGCAGGCAGCGCGCTGACCGACGCCTCGGGCATGGCGAGCATCAAGCTGGGGACTGGCAGCCAGGCCGGCGCCTTCACGGTGACTGCCACCGCCAGCCGCGACGGCGCCAACGCCACCGGCAGCGTCAGCTATGCCGTGGCCTTCCCGAAGCTGACGATGAGCACCCTGTCGGTCAGCCCCACGCCCCTGCCCGCCGGCGCCACCGCGCGGCTGTCGGTGACCCTGCTGGATGGCGGCACGCCCTTCGCACCGGCGCAGTCGGTCAGCTTCACGTCCCCCTGCGCCGCCGCGGGCAAGGCCGAAATCAGTTCTCCGGTGACCACGATTGGCGGGGTGGCGACGACCTCGTATGTCGACAAGGGCTGCGGCGCGCCCGACGTGGTCACCGCCTCGACCATCCTGGCGGGCGCCTCGACCACCCAGACCGCGACCGTCAGCGTCGAGGCTGCGCTGCCCGGCCAGCTGGCCTTCGTGTCGGCCCTGCCGCAGAACATCTCGCTGAAGGGCACGGGCGGCGCCGGGCGCCAAGAATCCTCGACCGTCGTGTTCAAGCTGCGCGACAGGAACGGCAATCCCCTGTCGGGCCAGCGCATCGATTTCTCGCTCACCACGACGGTCGGCGGACTGTCCCTCAATCCGGCTTCGTCCACCACGGGCGCCGACGGCACCGCCAGTACCACGGTCGCCGGCGGCACCGTGAACACGCCGGTGCGCGTCATCGCGACGGTGCCCGGAACGGCAATCACGACCATGTCGGACCAGCTGGTGGTCTCCACCGGCGTGCCGGACCAGAACAGCTTCACCCTGGCGACCGAAATCTTCAACGTCGAAGGCATGAACGTCAGCGGCTGTCCCGCGCCGACCGGGTCGCTGGTCACGGTACGGCTGGCCGACCACTTCAACAATCCGGCGCCGGACGGCACCGCCGTCAGCTTTACCGCGGAAGGTGGCACGATCGACGGTTCCTGCCTTACGGGGCTGGTGAACACCACACTGACCGACGGTACCGTCGTTCAGCAAAAAGGAATACCTGGCTCCTGCACTGTGCGCTTCTGCGCCGCCAACCCGCGTCCCGCGGACGGCCGCGTGACCGTGCTGGCCTATGCGCTGGGCGAGGAAAGCTTCGACGATGCCGCGGGAACCAATATTTATTTCGACGAGGCCAAGGACGCCTTCCAGGACCTGGGCGAACCCTTCCGCAACGACCGCGCCATCACCCACCGCAACGCGAATGCGAATTGGGCGCCGGACGCCAACTGGATTCCGGCACGCACCACCGCCGGACCGGACGATGGCTGGTCGAGCGGGAACGCGGCGCGCGGTACCAACGAGATCTTCATCGATTCGAACGCCAGCGGCGGCTGGGATAGCAAAGGGGATGGCGTCTACAACGGCGTGCTGAAGCAGCCTGTTGGCGCGACCCGCCTGGTCACCCACGTGCGCAGTGCCCTGGTCCAGGTGATGTCAACCAGTACAGCCGCCATCACCTCGCTCGGGCCGCAGTCGGTGGCGCTGAGCCACTGCGTCCACGGCACGCCCTTCGTCAACACGGCAGTCACGCTGCAGTTGGCCATTCGCGACACCAACCCGACCTTGTTCGTCCTGAACCGCGCCGGGGTCGAGCCGCTGCGGCTACCGCTCGATCTGCCGGGGAATATCCTCCCGGCCGGTTCGAAGATCGAATTCCTGGCATCGAACGGTACAATCCTGAGCGAACGCAGCTACGTCGTGCCGAATACCAGCGAACCGAGCGCCCAGGCCTGGATCTATACGATCCAGATGCAGAGCGATGCCACCCAGACCTCGCCGGCCGGCCTGCCGCCGCTGTACTGCTCCAACCCGGTCACCAATGGCGCGCTCACCGTCAAGGTCACCTCGCCCTCGGGCATGGTCACGACCAAGTCCTACCCGGTGACCGACTGAGCGAGTGCCGAGGTCCACGACCCTCAGTGCCTGCGCCCGGTGCCAGGCACTGAGGGAACAAGTTCGGTGAACGCGAGCGTCTCCCCGGACAGCAGCGCCACCTCGTCGTGGCGATATCCACACAGCGCGTTCGCCAGCATGAGCGGCACTTCGAACAGGCAGTCCACGTCGGCATCGGCGCCGCCTTCCTCATCCTGAGTCGCCTTCATTTCGGCATGGATGGTATCCAGCAGCGGGGGAGGCGTTCCGTCCACCGCAAGATGGTAGAGACCTTCTTCCGCCAGGTGGACGACGTCCCAGACCTTGGCGCCATCCTTGTACATGAACGCCGCGCTGGCCATGACGTGCTCCTCCACCTGGCAACCGAGTGCTTCGCATCCATCGGACAACAGGGCCATGTTCGCCGCCTGCGTGGCCGGATGCGCCATGTCGTTGAAGAAGACCAGGTAGGCCCCTCCCGGCAGTGCCGCGCCGGAGACCGGACTCTCGTTGGCGTCGTCGGTATCGCCCGTGTCGGCCAATGACAAGCGGTCGAGAATCTGGTCTTTCGTCGCGCCGCGTACGGCGATCCAGGCGATGGAATAGCCCATGTGTGCGTCCTTTCGGGTCCAGCGGAGTTGCCGGGCTTGGGCTAGTGTGAAGCAATCACCCATCCTCCGCAATCGCAGGCCGACACGACGTTGGCTGGACCGTAGCCCGTTCGAAGCCCAAACCACGCCTGCGGGGAACCGCTGAGCAGTAAAGCAGATGCGCTCAAGTCGAAGAGCACTCCGGAATAACCCTAACTCAGCATCGGCCTCTAGCTGCGCGCGATGCCTCCGCAGCCGGGGCGGCTAGATGAGCGAGCGGCAATGTGCGGCGATCACCTACCATGTCGATTTCGGCGAGGTGTGCCGTAATACTGTCACGCCGAAATTCGGGAAGTGTCCTGACAGTCTAAATGAAATGTTGACGATCGGGACAACGCACGCATTGAGCATTTTCGGTTGATTAGCACCCGCAGAAAATGGCATTTGTCACTTTCTGCATCGGTCCACCGCATGTATTGTTTAGTCTAGTGGACCACGGAGTACGACATGCTACCAATCTCGAACATTGCAGGATCACGCGGCGTCAGTATCGCGAGTGGCTTCTGCCTCGCTATCTTGTGGTTGTTCTTCTCGGTAGTTCATCTGCAAAAGTATCTAGAGACTGGTGAGTTGTCTCTCATCCTACTTGTAATCGCCGAAACGCTGAGCGCAGTGTTCTACCTTCTCCGAACAGACCCGGCAACAGTTTCCACGAGGCCGCTGGACTGGTTGATAGCTGTCGCTGGCACTTTTTCCACTTTCTTCTTCCGCCCGGCCGACTACAGCCTCCTTCACTCCGCGAATTACCTCACCAGCGCAGGCGCGGTAATGCTGATCTTCGGCCTGGTCTCTCTTAACCGAAGTTTTGCCCTCGTTCCAGCAAAGCGGGTAATTAAAACCAGCAACATGTATCGATATATTAGGCATCCGCTCTACGCCAGCTATTTTGTGATGCTGTCTGGCTACCTCCTGGCCAATTTTTCTATCACCAATGCGCTCGTATATTTTGCGGTCATCTCTTTGCTTGTGGCCAGAATTCATCGGGAAGAGGAGCATCTGATGAAGGACGAAGCGTACCGCACCTATGCTGGGAGTACGCGGTACAGAATAATCCCATTTGTTTACTGACTCGGCGGTTCAGCTGGCGCCGATACACTGAACGCGTGTATAGCACTATCGAGCGACTACCCGACCGCGGCCGGCGCAAGCACTTCCGCGACATCCGGTCCGAGCCCGGCGTCCCAGCGACCTGAGTCTAGCCCTGTGCGGCGCCGTGTACGAACAAGATCTACGACCCCACAATCGCGCCGCGCCGGGACGGTGCTCAAGCCGCCTGCACGGCCAGGGAAAGCTGCCCGCGCATCGCACGCGTCCCGTGCTCTTCGCGCTCCAGCCTGAAGGTCCCCACCACCTGCGACAGTCCGGCCGCCTGCTCCTGCATCGCCACCGCCGCCGCCGCGGCTTCCTCGACCAGGGCCGCATTCTGCTGGGTCACGCGGTCCATCTCGACGATGGCCCCGTTGACCTGCTCGATCCCGGCGCGCTGCTCTTCGCTGGCGTTGGCGATCTCGTTCATGATCGTGGTCACCTGCCCGATGCTGCGCACGATCTCGTTCATGGTCACGCCGGTGCGGTCGACCTGCTCGCTGCCTTCCGCCACCTTGGCCACCGAGTCGTCGATCAGCAGCTTGATTTCCTTGGCCGCGCTGGCCGATCGGTGGGCCAGGCTGCGCACCTCGGAGGCGACTACCGCAAAGCCGCGCCCCTGCTCGCCGGCGCGCGCCGCCTCCACCGCCGCGTTCAGCGCGAGGATGTTGGTCTGGAAGGCGATGCCGTCGATGACGCCGATGATGTCGGCGATGCGGCGCGAGGACGCGTTGATGGCGCCCATGGTCTCCACCACTTCGGCCACCATCTCGCCGCCCTGGCCGGCGATCATCGCGGCCTCGCCGGCCAGCCGATTGGCCTGGCGCGCGTTGTCCGCGTTCTGCTTCACGGTCGAGGTCAGCTCTTCCATCGATGCCGCGGTTTCCTCGAGCGCGCTGGCCTGCTGCTCGGTGCGCGCCGACAGGTCCTGGTTGCCGGCCGCGATTTCGCTCGACGCCACCGCGATGGTGCCGGTGCCCTCGCGCACACGGCCGACGATGCCGGCCAGGCTGTCGTTCATGGCACCAAGTGCGCGCATCAGCTGGCCCGTTTCGTCGCGGCTGCCTGCCGTGATGCGGCTGGCAAGGTCGCCGGATGCGACTTTCTCGGCCACGGCAACCGCTTCCCGGATCGGCACGGTGATCGAACGGCTGATCAGCCAGGCGCAGGCGATGCCCAGCGCGAGGGCGGCCAGGCCCAGCGCGACCAGCAGCACACGGGTGTTCGCGTAGGAGTCGAGGATGGAATTGGCGACGCCGTCGGCGGCGGTGATCTGCATGGCGGCGAGCTTGTCGACCGCGCCCTGGAAGGATGCGGTGTGGGGCAGCATCTGCTCCCGGTAGACGGTCGTCGCCAACTCGTGCTCGCCGGCCAGCTTGGCCTTGAACAGGGCGTCGCGCGCCGCCAGGTAGCCGACCCGCTCCTGCTTGACGACCTTGAACTGCTCCTTCACCGCTTCGTTGCGCAGCGAGCGTTCGATCGCATCCTGCAGCTCGTTCGAGCGGGCCGATACCGCTTTCATGCGCTCCGCCATGTCGGCCGCCACTGCCGCGTCGGCTACCAGGAACACGGTTTCGATCCTGGCATTGTTCAGTTCGATGAGCTTGCCCCATTCCGCCACATTGCGCTGGTTCTTGATGCTGGTATGCACCAGGCGCGAGGTGAGATCGCCCGCGGACTGCATGCGCGCAATGGCGGTCAGGGTCACGATGAACAGCAGGGACAGGACGATGGCAAAGCCGATGCCAAGCCGGACACCGATCTTGAGGTTTTTCACTGTGGGATTCCTTCTAAATGGGAAACGTGCCGCGCCAAGACAGGGGAATGGGAGCAGCCGTACAGCATAACATTTCTGAAAAGCAACTATGCTGCATTGCGGCAATTCCACAACTGAGGGATAGTACGTATTTCGTTCGCCTGGACGGGCAAAAGCGATTTCTTCACACCGCCACGCAGCCGGGCCGCCAGCTTCGACTTCTACAGGTTGCAAACAGGAAGCATCGGGTGCTAATGTTGTCAATCACGCGTCGCAGCAGCAGGCACGCGCCATTCAGAAATAGGGGTCCACATGAAACGGGTTACTGGCATCGGCGGCATTTTCTTTCACGCGCAAGACCCGGCGGCGCTACGCGCCTGGTACGCGCGCCACCTCGGCGTCGACGTGCTGGACTGGGGCGGCGCGGCCTTCACCTGGAGCGATGAAGCGCGCAAGCCGGACGGAGGCGTGACCATCTGGTCGATCGGCCAGGCCGGCAACGAGCACTTCGCGCCCGGCAAGGCAAACTTCATGATCAACTACCGGGTCGCCGACCTGGACGCCCTGCTGCAAGCCCTGCGCGACGAAGGCTGCCATGTGCTGGAGCAGAGCGACGATTCGGAATTCGGGAAGTTCGGCTGGGTCATCGACCCCGAGGGCAACAAGGTCGAGCTCTGGGAGCCGCCTGCCGGGCAATAAGCGGGGCGATGTCGGAAACGTTCAAGACGCCGGCAGCCTGCGGTCCTATCCTCGGGCCATGGACATCCTGCGCCCGGCCCTTGGGGCCCGCCCCTTCCTTTCCACTCCCGCGCTGCTGACGCTGCACGGCTGCTCCGGCCTGGTCCTCGCCGGCTTCGTGCTGCTGCATCTGAGCTATCACGCGATCCTGGTCGCCGGCGTCGACGCGGCCTTCGCGCTGATGCACACGCTGCGCGTGTTCTACCGCTGGCTGCCGGTCGAGGCACTGATCCTCGGCAGCGTGCTGGTCCAGCTCGCGACGGGGCCCGTGCTGGCGCGGCGCCAGGCGCAGCGTCCGCAGCGAAACCGGGTGGCGGCGCTGTCCGGGTATTACCTGTTCTTCTTCAGCATCGTCCACGTGGCCGCCGTCCTGTGGGGGCGCCTGGGCATGGAGGTGGACACCAGCATCCATTTCGCGGCGGCCGGCCTGCATGCCTGGCCGGCCGCGGCGTTTTTCTTTCCCTATTATTTCCTGGCGGTGGTCGCGGCCTTCGTCCATCTGGGCCATGCGCTGTCGCGCCGGCTGGGCCGCCCTGCCGTGCTGCTGCCCCTGGTGGTGGGAACGACAGTTGCCGGCCTCGTCCTGGCCGGCATGGCGGGCGTCGCGGGCGGGCTGACGATCCCCACCGCCTACCGCTAAGCGCCGCTCAGCCGGCCAGCGCGGCGCGCTGGCGTTCTTCCTGCTCGCGCAGCTCGGGCGTCATGGCCTCACCGAAGTCTTCCATGTCGAAGATCTGGCGGATCTCGATCTCGGCTTCGCCGCCGAGCATCGGCATCGGCACCCGCTTGACCCAGTCTATCGCTTCTTCCTTCGATTTCACCTGCCAGATCCAGAAGCCGGCCAGCAATTCCTTGGTCTCGGCGAAGGGGCCATCGACCACGCGCAGCTTGCCGTCCTTGCCGAAGTGGACGCGCGCACCGCGCGAGGAAGGATGCAGGCCTTCGCCCGACACCATCACGCCGGCCTTGATCAGTTCATCGTTGAAGTTGCCCATGTCCGTGAGCAGCTTCTCGTCCGGCATTTCGCCCGCTTCACTGTGCTTGTCCGCCTTCAGCAGAATCATGAATCGCATCGCATCCTCCGTTTGGTGTGGTTTGACCGCTATTGCCATGACGACGATCGGCGCGGTGCGGAATCGACACCGCGCCGGCATTTTTTTCAATTATTTTTGAGCGGCGCCAGTTCCAGGATGGCATCGAAGGCTGCGCAGGCGCCGGCGCAGGCTTCGGCGATCTCTTGCGGACTGGTGACGCGTGCGCGCAGGGCCTGCATGAAGGCGCGCCAGCGCGGACCCGGGCCGCCCTCCTCGCCGCGCAGGTAGCGCAGCGGATGCGGCGCCAGCGGCCCGGCCAGCCTGCCGTACAGGACGGCGCCGCCGAGCTGCGAACCTTCGATCACGTAGGCGACGCCCCAGCGCCAGGCGGCGCCGGCATCGGCCGGCCAGGCGGCCGCCGGCCGCAAGGGCGCGACCTCCGGCATGCCGGGCTCGGCAAGGTCGGCTTGAATGGCGGGCAGGCGCGCAGTGGCGGGCAGCGAGGGCTCGGCCTGGGGGCCATCGGCGAAGCCGCCCAGCCAGCGCTCGAGCGGCGCCAGCCAGTCGCGCACCATGCACAGGTGGACGGCGTAATCGTCGAGAGTAGGAAATGGGGCGGACAGCGGCAAGCCGCTGTCGAGCCGCTCGTGCCGCGCGGCAGTCGCAGTCCGCAGCGCGGCCAGTACATCGGTGTCGCGCACGGCGTCGTCGGAACGGTTCATGGGGGCGGGGAAAGCGGCGAATCGCTCATCTTAACAGCCCCCACCCTATTTAATCCGTGACGGGTTCGGGGTAGTCGACCGACAGGATCTCGAGCTCGTCCGTACCGAGCGGGGTCTGCAGCGTGATCACATCGCCCTCGCGCGCCTTGGTCAGGGCGCGCGCCACCGGCGAGACCCAGCTGATCTTGCCGCGCAGCGGATCGAGCTCGTCGATGCCGACGATGGTCACGGTATGCTCCTCGCCCGCCTTGTTCAGGTAAGAAACGGTGGCGCCGAAGAAGACCTGGTCGTTGCCATAGTGCACGCTGGGGTCGACCACGAAGGCCGAATCCATGCGCTTGGTGAGGAAGCGGATGCGGCGGTCGATCTCGCGCAGGCGGCGCTTGCCATAGATATAATCGCCGTTCTCGGACCGGTCGCCGTTCGAGGCGGCCCAGTGCACGATTTTCACCACCTCGGGACGGTCGACGTCGATCAGCTGCAGCAGCTCGTCCTTGATGGCCTGGTAGCCGGCCGGGGTGATGTAGTTCTTGGCCCCGGCGGGGATCGCCTGGGCCAGCGCCAACGCCTCCGCGTCGTCTTCGTCGTTGTCCGACTCTTTTACGAATGCCTTGTTCATGGCCTTATTGTAACGGCAGCGGCGCCCCGATCGCATTGCTTGCCGTATCATGCGCATCATGAGACGAGCAAACCCGCCGCCCCGTCCGTCCGCCAGGTCCCTTGCCGCGCTGCGCGCCGGGGGCTTGCTGCGCCTGCTGCGCTCGGCCCTCGCGGGCGGGCGCCGCGGCTTGCGCGGGCTGCTGCGCCGCCTGCGACACCAGCCCGGCCACCTGCTGCGCGTGCTGGGCCGGCTCCGGACGCGCGCCAGGGCGCGCCGCCAGGACAAGACGGAGACCGAACTTCCATGAGTCCACTGCCCGCCCTGGCCGCCGAAATGCAGGCGGCCGCCTCGGAAATCTACCTGCTCGACGCTAGCACCCTGCAGGTGGTGGACGCCAACCAGGCCGCGCGCCTGAACCTCGGCATGGATGCCGCCGCGCTGGAGGCGGTCGACGTATATGCGCTTGCGCCCACCCTCGACCGCGCCGCGCTCGGCGAACTGCTGGCAGGACTGGGCGAGGAAGTCGGCGCCCAGGTCAGCCTGCGTACGCAACTGCGGCGCGCCAACGGCAGCAGCTATCCGGTCCGGCTGTGCTTCCTGCGCATCGTGCGCGACGGCCATGCCCTGCTGCTGGCCATCGCCGACGACCTGAGCCTGGAACAGGCGGCCGCCCAGGCCCTGGCCCAGTCGCAGGCGCGCTTCGACGCCATCGTGCGCAATACGCCCGGCCTGGTGTTCCAGTTCCTGTCGTATCCCGACGGGCGCATCGACTTCCCCTGGCTGAGCGAAGGCTGTTCGGCCCTGCTCGGCCTGTCGGTGCTGGAACTGCAGCACGATGCCACCCTATTCGAAGGCCTGATCCTGGCCGAAGACCGCAAGGGCTACCTGGAATCGATGCAGGCCTCGCGCGCCGCCATGACGGGCTGGAACTGGGAAGGACGGATCTGGATCGATGCCTGGAAAGACGTCAAGTGGATCAACCTGCGCGCCACCCCGAACCTCGTCGACGGCGGCGCGGTGCAGTGGGACGGCATCATGACCAACATCAGCGCCAGCAAGCAGGAGCAGCAGGAAGTGATGCGCTCGCGCGCCCGCCTGGCCGAGCTGACCGACCACATCGAGCAGGTCAAGGAACAGGAAAGGACGCGCATCGCGCGCGAGATCCACGACGACCTGGGCGGCAACCTGACCGCCATCAAGATGGCGCTCGCCATGCTGAGCGCGCGCCTGCCCGACAACCAGCCTGCCCTGCTGGAAAAGGCAAACTATGTGGACGACCTGGTCGACCGCACGATCGAGGCGGTGCACCGCATCTCGCTCGACCTGCGCCCGACCATGCTCGACCTCGGCATCGTGGCCGCGCTCGAATGGCAGGCCCGTGAATTCGAGAAGCAGATGGGCATCGCCTGCATCTTCCGCTGCCCCGAGAAGGAAATTTTGCTGGACGACGACCACGCCACCGCCCTGTTCCGTATCTTCCAGGAAGCGCTGACCAATATCGCCAAGCATGCCGGCGCGACCCGGGTGACGGTGACGCTGCGGCCCCAGCGCGCCCACCTGACCCTGAGCATCAGCGACAACGGACGCGGGATCCAGGCGGCCGACCGCCTCAAGCCCCATTCCTTCGGCCTGCGCGGCATGAGCGAGCGCGCCAAGGCGCTGGGCGGAACGCTGGCCTTGTCGGCGGCGCCGGGAGGTGGCACGATGGTAACTATCAAGACCAGGCTGGCATCAACAGACACAGGCAAGAATGAGTGACAAGGCAACAATCCGGGTATTCATCGCCGACGACCATGCGATCGTCCGCGAGGGCCTGAAGCAGATCCTGGCCGAGCAGCGCGACCTCATCGTCGCCGGCGAAGCCGAAAACGGGCTCGACGCCATCAAGCTGGTGGGCAAGGCCAAGCCGCACGTGATGCTGCTCGACATCTCGCTGCCGGACCGCAACGGCATCGAGGTGCTCAAGCAGATCAAGAAGGACAAGCCCGAACTGGCGGTGCTGATGCTGTCGATGCACCGCGAAGACCAATATGCGATCCGCTCGCTGAAGGCGGGCGCGGCCGGCTACATGACCAAGCAGAGCGCCCCGCGCGAGCTGGTGACGGCGATCCGCCAGGTCGCCGCCGGCCAGAAATACGTCAGCGCCGCGCTGGCCCAAACCCTGGCGGCCCAGGTCGGCGAAGACCACGAGGCGCCCCCGCACGACAGCCTGTCCGACCGCGAATACCAGACCCTGACCATGATCGCCTCCGGGATGACGGTCAGCGACATCGCGCGCGAACTGTCATTGTCGGTGAAGACGGTGAGCGAATACCGCGCCCGGCTGCTGGCGAAGATGAAGCTGAAGAACAGTGCGGAACTGACCCACTACGCGATCCGCAACCAGTTGGTGGGATGACACTGTTGTGTGGCGCCCGTTTAAAACACTTTGTTTCCGTTTTTTAATTGATGATTGGCAAAGAAGCTGCTTATCATTACGCCAAACAGCAATCCGCGTCTTTACACCATGTCCATCTCGTCCCCGCCTGCCGGCACCGGCCTGAATCCCGCCGATATCGCCCGCGAAGCCTTCCGCCGCCTCGCAACGCGCCGCATCGCGCCCACGCCGGACGCCTACCGGGCCATCTATGACGAGATCGCCGGCATTCCTCCCGCCCCGCCCGCGCCTCCGGCCGGCAGCGCGGCGGCCGAGGTACTGGAGAGCTTCGCGCGCCGCCTGGCCGACACGCCGGGCGAAGTGTCCGAGTACGGCCGCCGCCTGATACGCGCCGCGAAAGCCGGCGACTGGACCGCTTATGCCCAGGCGCTGGGCCAGGTGGCCGACCGCCACCTGCGGCGCAACACGCCGGTGATGGCGCTCGGCGACGAGGATCCCGAGGCGCGCCAGCTGCGCGAGATGCTGAACCGCGCGCTGGCCTATGCGCTCGCGACCCTGCTGGCCGGCAGCCCGGACCTGGTCACCGAGGCCGAAACGCTGGGCGCCGAGGTCCGCCTGGCGCGCGGCGAGGAAATGGGCGAATTGTCCGGTCGCCTGAAGCAGCTGTGCTACCAGATCGAACTGCGCAGCGGCGACAGCGCCGAGCAGCAGGAACTGCTTCTGCGCCTGTTCCGCCTACTGCTCGACAACGTCAACGAGCTGCTCGACGACGACAGCTGGATGCGCGGCCAGATCGCGGCCGTGCAGGACCTGATCGCCGGCCCGCTCGACGTGCGCGCCCTGGAAGACGCGACGCGCAGCCTGAAGGACGTGATCCTCAAGCAGGGCCAGCTGCGCCACAGCATCTCGGACGTGCGCGCCACCGTCAAGAACATGATGATGAGCTTCATCGACCGCCTCGGCTCGGTGGCGGCTTCGACCGGCGACCACCATGCGAAACTGGCCGGCTACTCGGAACGCATCGGCAGCGCCGCCAATATCGGCGAGCTGAACGAGGTGATGAACGAAGTGCTGCGCGAGATGCGCGCCGCCCAGGACGAGGCGCTGGCCTCGCGCGACCGCATGGTGGCGGTGCACCGCGAGGTGCAGGAAGCCGAGGAACGCATCCGCACGCTGGAGGCGGAGCTGCAGCACATGAGCGAGCTGGTGCGCGAAGACCAGCTGACGGGCAGCCTCAACCGGCGCGGCCTGGACGACGTCTTCGAGCGCGAAAGCGCGCGCGCCGACCGCCGCGATACGCCGCTGTGCGTGGCCATGCTCGACCTCGACAATTTCAAGAGGCTGAACGACACCTACGGCCACCTGGCCGGCGACGGCGCCCTCAAGCACCTGGTCAAGGTGGTGCGCGACACCCTGCGCTCGATGGATGTGATCGCCCGCTTCGGCGGCGAGGAATTCCTGATCCTGATGCCGGAAACCCCGGTCGAGGCGGCGGCGGCGGCGATGGTGCGCGTGCAGCGCGAGCTGACCCGCCACTTCTTCTTGCACGACAACGAGAAGATGTTGATCACCTTCTCCTGCGGCGTGGCCCTGCGCACCCCGAACGAGGACCAGGCCAGCCTGATGGCGCGGGCCGACCGCGCCATGTACCAGGCCAAGCAGAGCGGCAAGAACCGCGTCGTGGTCGCCGATTAAGCTGCGTTTAGTTTGTCATGGCGCCGGGCCGCGGTGCATTGCGCATCTCGTCGCGTGCGCCCTGGGCGCCGACCGCCTTCAGCATGCGGTCGGTCGAGGTACGGTCTTTCAGGCGGCTGCCGGTCATCTGGTGTCCGTCCTGGCCGGCGGTGTTGCCGGCATTGGCGATCAGTTCGGCTTCGGTCGGGCCCTCCGGCACCTCCTGCGTGGCGCATCCTGCCAGTATCAGTACGGCACACACTGCTGCAATCCTCTTCATCTTGTTCTCCATGCAAGAAAACCGGTGGGTGGACCCGTCAATACGTCCGAGCTTGTCAAAATACTAGCATTTCGACGAGGCCAAGGGGCGGGATCGTCAAGGCTTGAGAATAAAAATAAATTTTTTTTGACCCTAAAGTTCGCATTTTCACTGTCGTCTATACGCGCCGCCCAAGAGAACTTGAGCGAAAAAGCGCGGATTTATTTTCAGTGCCGTACATAAAGTTTTTGCCGTGGAGCACGTTACCAGCATCAACAGCGGTGTGATCGTCACGGAACAGCGTGGCGCACCAAAGTGAACAGGGCGCGGTAGCCCACCCCAAGACAAGTTTGGAGAATCACCATGGCATCTGTTATCAATACCAACATCGCGTCGTTGAATGCACAGCGTAACCTGACCACGTCGCAGTCGGCCCTGTCGAATTCGCTGCAGCGCCTGTCCTCGGGCCTGCGCATCAACAGCGCCAAGGACGACGCGGCTGGTATGGCGATCGCCGACCGGATGACCAGCCAGATCAATGGCCTGAACCAGGCAAGCCGCAACGCGAACGACGGCATCTCGCTGGCACAAACCGCCGAAGGCGCCCTGTCGTCGATCGACGAAGGCCTGCAGCGTATCCGCACCCTGGCCCTGCAGTCGGCCAACGCCACCAACTCGGCATCGGACCGCGCCTCGCTGAACGCCGAAGTCCAGTCGGCCCTGGCTGAAATCAGCCGCGTGTCGTCGACCACCCAGTTCAACGGCCTGAACCTGCTGGACGGCACCTTCCAGAACTCGCAGTTCCAGGTCGGCGCCAACGCCAACCAGACCATCAGCGTCAGCATTGCCGGCGCCTCGACCACCCAGATCGGCGCCTACCAGCAAAAAGGTGCGGCCGTCAGCGGTAACCCGTTCACCGGCGCCGGCTTCACCATCACCCCGAACGGCAGCACGACTGCCGTCACCATCGGCGCATCGGTCCAGACCGGCACCGCCGGCAACAACCTGGTGACCGCCGACAGCGCCGCCGCGAAAGCAGCCGCGATCAACGCCAAGAGCGCCGAAACCGGCGTCACCGCGAGCGCATCGAGCAGCGTGACCGGCTCCGCGCCGACGGCACGTGCCGGCCTGGCTTCGGGCGACCTGGTCATCAACGGCGTGTCGATCGGCGCTGTTGCCGCCAGCACCAGCGCGGTTACCCAGGGAAAGAATGCGGAAGCCGCCATCAATGCGCAGAGCTCGCTGACCGGCGTCTCGGCCAAGGTCGACCTGTCGACCGGCGCGCTGACCCTGTCCGCAGCCGACGGCCGCAACATCGAGATCACCTCGAAGACGGGCGACGCCAACGGCGCCACCGCGATCCAGAACGCGACCGGTCTGAAGGCGAACGGCGCGGCAGACGCAATGGCAACCGGAAACGACACCTTCGGCGTAACCGTCGGCGGCGCATTCGACGCCAGCGCCCCGGCTGCGGGTTCGCTGACCAACGGTGACACCTTCGAACTCGACGGTATCACCTACGAGTTCGGCACCTCGAGCCATACCTTCGGCGAGGGCAATGTCCGAGTCGAGGTCGCCGACGCCGCCGCCGCCGGAACTGTCGCCAGCGCTATCGAAACTGCTGTTGACGCTCAATATGCAGCAGGCAATACTTCGGTTTCCGCAGCTGTAGCTGGCGCAGTCGTTACCTTTACCAACTCCAAGCTCGGTAACAGCGGCACACAAGCATCGTTTATTGACACCGGTGTGGCCGGCGGCGGTGGCACGACCGCACTGGCGGAGGCTGCTGGCACTACCGGTACCGACGCTGCCCGCAGTGCCAACGCCGTGAACCGCGGCACCCTGACCCTGAGCTCGGGCACCGACTTCTCGATCAGCGGCGGCGCCGAAGCCGGCCTGACCGGTACCTCGTCGGGTCTGACCACGCTGAGCACCACCAACATCTCGACCGTGGAAGGCGCCAACGCCGCGATCGCCCTGGTGGACGGTGCGCTGAGCCAGGTGAACTCGATGCGTGCAGGCCTGGGCGCGGTGCAGAACCGCTTCTCGTCGACCATCAGCAACCTGCAGGCGAGCTCGGAAAACATCACCGCAGCCCGCAGCCGTATCCAGGACACCGACTTCGCAGCCGAAACCGCCGCGATGACCCGTGGCCAGATCCTGCAGCAGGCCGGTACCGCGATGCTGGCCCAGGCTAACTCGCTGCCGAACGGCGTGCTGAGCCTGCTGCGCGGCTGATCGTCCTTCGCTTCGCAAGCAACCCCCGGCTGGCTTTTGCCCGCCGGGGTTTTTTCGTAAGGAGATTCCATGGAATTGCGTGCAAACGGCATGGCGCTGCCAGCCTCCCTGCGCCCGGCTGACAAGCCACAGGCTGCCGTCCAGCCCACCCCGCAGCAGGACATCGCAGGTATCGTATCGCCACAGGCGGCGCAGGCAGTGCAGCCACCCCCACCGGGCGCCCCGACGGAGCTGGACGACGCGCTGCGCAACATCAATGAGTCGATGCGCACCATGTCGCAGTCGCTCGAATTTTCGATCGACCCCGACAGCGACCGTACCGTCGTCAAGGTCATCGATCAGCAGACCAAGGAAGTCATCCGCCAGATGCCATCGGTGGAAGCACTCGAGATCGCCAAGGCGCTGGACCGGCTCCAGGGCTTGCTCATTCGACAGCAAGCCTGAGCAATCCGGAAAACAGAGCGGCAAAATGCCCTCTTAAGTCCGACTGATCCCTGCCGTTAAACAAGTATATTCATGTTTTCAACGGGAGAATCACTTGGCTACATCCGGCATCGGCTCCGGCCTCGATGTGAATGGCATTGTCAGCCAGCTGATGGCGATCGAGGCACGCCCCCTGACCGTCCTGGCGAGGAAGGAAGCCAGCTACCAGGCCAAGCTGTCGGCCTACGGCAGCGTGAGCGGTGCGCTCAGTTCGTTTCAGTCTGCGCTCAAGTCGCTCAGCTCGCCGGACCGCTTCCAGACGGTGACGGCTACGCCGGGCGACGCCACCATCTTCACGGGCACCGCCACCGTCAAGGCAGTCGCCGGCAATTATTCGGTCAACGTCACCCAATTGGCGAAAGCACAGACGGTCTCGTCGGCAGGCATGGCCAGCCCGACGACGACCATCGGTGATGGCGCCAAGACAACACTCACCTTCGAATTCGGTACGATCTCCGGCGGCAAGCTGGTCGACGGAAAATACACCACCGACCCCAGCGCCACCTCGCCGACGCCCGCATTCACCCAGGATGCCAAGCGCAGTGTCGGCACGGTCGTCATCGACGCCTCGAACAACTCGCTGCAAGGCATTCGCGATGCGATCAACAAGGCGGGCATCGGCGTAACAGCCAGTATCATTTCGGACGGCAGCGATACACCGAACCGCCTGGTGCTCACTTCCGACAAGACCGGCGCCTCGTCCAGCATGAAGATCAGCGTCGCGCGTGCCGATGGCGCACCGCCCGATTCCTCGATCAGCGACCTGCTGGCCTATGACCCTGCCGGAACCCAGCAGCTGAAGCAGACCAGCGCTGCGCTCGATACCAAGCTGAGCGTCAACGGCGTGGACGTGAGCAGCCCCACCAATACAGTCGAGGGCGCGATCCAGGGCGTCAACCTGACTGTGAGCAAGGTCGGTGAGAGCAGCCTCAAGGTCGAGCGTGACACCGGCGCGGTACGGGGTGCCATCAATACTTTCGTCAAGGCGTTCAACGACCTCGACAAGACCATCAAAGGTGTTTCTTCCTACGATGCAGCAACCAAGCAGGCAGGATTGCTGCTGGGCGACAGCAGCGTGCGCGGCATCCGCTCGCAGATCCGGGGCATGCTGAGCGAAGAGGTCGAAGGAAGCAAGCTGAAGAACCTCATGCAGCTCGGCATGGGTTTCAAGAAGGATGGCACGCTCGAGGTGGACTCAGCCAAGCTCGACAAGATTATCGCCAACAATTTCGATGACATCGCCGGCCTGTTCGCCTCGATGGGCTCGACCACGGACAGCCTGGTCAGCTATACCAGCTCCACCAGCGCAACCCGGCCGGGCGAATGGGCCCTGAACGTGGACGCGCTCGCGACCCAGGGTTCGCTGAAGGCTGCGGCCGCCCCCGCGGACCTGAACATCGTGCAAGGCGTGAATGACCAGCTTGCCATGACGATCGATGGCGTCAGCGCCACCATCACGCTGCCCGCGCGGACCTATACACCCGCCTCGCTGGCGCTGGCCCTGCAGTCCGCTGTCAACAGTGCGAGCGAGTTCGCATCGAAGGACGTCGCGATCAGCGTCGAGGCCGATGCCGACGGCAAGCTGGGCATCACGTCCAAACGCTATGGTTCCGCATCGACCGTCACGGTCGGCGGCAACGGTGCGGAGAACCTGTTCGGCACGAGCCCGGAAATACGCGGCGGCGCCGATATCGCCGCCACCATCAACGGCATCAAGGCCGAGGGATCCGGCCAGTCGCTCACCGGCGCACGCGGTACGCCCGCGGAAGGCTTGAAGCTCCTGATCGCCGGGGGCGCGACCGGGGCGCGCGGCACGGTCGGCTTTTCCCAGGGCTTCGCGCACCAGCTGAGCGCAATCGTCGACAACTTCGTCGGCAGCAAGGGCCTGGTCGCTTCCCAGACCGACAGCATCAACAGCAACATCAAGGCGCTCGGCAAGCAGAAAGAAGCGCTCAACGTACGGCTGGAAGCCATGGAAAAACGCTACCGCGCCCAGTACGTCGCGCTCGACGCGATGCTCACCAATATGAGCAACACCAGCAACTATCTGACCCAACAATTACAACAGATCAGCAACCTGTCCAGCCAGTCAAGCTGACGCATCGATAAATAAGGAAATCAACCATGTTCGGTTCAATGAAAAACGGCGCCAACGCCTACGCGAAAGTCGGCGTCGAAACCGGCGTCCTGGCAGCCAGTCCGCACCGCCTGATCGTCATGCTGTTCGAAGGCGCCGAAACTGCGCTGCGCATGGCGCTGGCGCAAATGGCTTCGGGAGACATTCCCGGCAAGGGACGCTCGATTTCGAAGGCCATCAACATCATCGATAACGGCCTGCGCGCGAGCCTCGATACCAAGGCGGGCGGCGAGATCGCCACCAACCTGGAATCCCTGTACGAATACATGAACAACCGTTTGCTGCAGGCAAACCTGAACAATTCCGCCGACATGGTTCAAGAAATAATGAAACTCCTGGGCGAGCTGAAAAGCGCATGGGAGGCAATCGCCCCGTCGCCGGCCGCGCCTGGCGTCCAGGGAGCCGCCGCGGCACGTCCGCAAAGCAGCCCTTACGATGCACTGGGTCCCCGTACCGCCGCATTTGTGAGCGCATGATGATGAATAGCGACGAAGTGATTTCGCTGTACGAATCGGTCGGCGACCTGACCGGCAAGATGCTGCAGGCGGCCCGCTCCGGCGACTGGGACCATCTGGCCGAACTCGAGTCGCGCTGCGCGAGTCACGTGCAGGTGTTGCGCGAAGGCGAAGCCGTGGTCGGACTGTCCGGCGAGAGACGTTCACGCAAGGTCGCCCTCATCCGCAAGATCCTTGCCGACGACCGCGCCATCCGTGATCTGACCACGCCCTGGATGGCCAGGCTCAGTGCGATGATGCAAAGCACCGGTACCGAGCGCAAGCTGGCCAATGCCTACGGCGGCCAGGGTTTCTGAAAGATCCGCTCCATGGCGTGTGCAACGCCATGCCAGCCTTTTGAATCATGTTACCAGCCGATAGCAACGGGCTTGCATCAGTCAGCCGCATCCTGCCGACGCAAGGCGCCGCCGACCCGCGACAGCAAGCCTTCCAGCGCGCCCTTGCCCCCCAGCTGGGCAAGGCGCTGCACGGCGAAGTCCTGGCAAAACTGAGCGACGGCAGTTTCGTCGTCAAGGTCGCCAACATCCCCGCCCGCATGCAGCTGCCGGAAGGCAGTAAAGTGGGCGCCGACGTGCCGCTGACCCTCGTCTCGGTGCAGCCGCGCCCCACCTTCCAGGTCGGGCTCGGGGCCAATCCCGTCTTCAGCGAAGCCGGCCCGCCGCTGCCCCAGGGCGCCGACCCGGGCAAGGCGCCGCTCGCCATGCGCGAAGGCAGCGCCGTGGGTCGCGCCGCCGCGCTTCTGCAGGCCACCGCGGCGGGAACGGCCGCCCAGACCCTCGGCACGGAAGCCGACAACACCACCCTCAGCCAGGCCGGCAAGACCATCGGCGGCGTGCTCGCGGCCGCCCAGAATGCCGGGGCGCCGCTGACGGCGGCCCTCGGCCGTGCACCCGTGGTGGCCGCTGCCGGCATGGATGCCTCCAGCATCGCCGCCGGCCTGCAGCAGGCCGTCGGCAAGAGCGGCCTGTTCTACGAATCGCACGTGGCCGAATGGGCGCAGGGAGCGCGCCCGCTGGCCGAGCTGAACGCGGAACCGCAGCAGCAGCTGGCGAAGGAAGGCCTGCGCCAGCTTCCCCTCGACCCGGCCACCGCCCAGTTCATCAACCTGCAGCTGGCCACCCAGGAACAGGCCCAGCTTGCCTGGCAGGGCAACCTGTGGCCGGGACAGCCGATGCAGCTGGAAGTGCAGCGTGACAGCCGCGAAGGCCACGACGGGGCTGGCGAGGAAGAGACGCCCTGGCACAGCCGCCTGCGCCTGCGCTTTCCCGAGCTGGGCGAACTCGACGCCCGCCTGACGCTCACCGGCGGCCGCCTGCAGCTGCAGTTCGCGGCCGGCAGCGAGTCCACCGCCGCCCTGCTGCGCCGGCACATGGGCAGCCTGGCCGGCGCGCTGGATGCGGCGGGCACCCAGCTGGCGGGTTTCGAGGTGCGCGCGCATCCAGGCGATGACTGAACCGAAGAAGGAACCAGGCCAGCGCCGCCAGAGCGCCGTCGCCCTCGCCTACGGCAGCGGCGACCCGGCGCCGAAGGTCGTGGCCAAGGGCCAGGGCCTGGTCGCCGAGCAGATCATGCGCCGGGCCAAGGACGCCGGCGTGTTCGTCCACGAATCCAAGGAACTGGTGTCCCTGCTCATGCAGGTGGACCTCGACCGCGAAATTCCGCCGGCGCTGTATCGGGCAATTGCGGAACTGTTGGCATGGCTATATCATATTGAGTCGGCTCAGAAACAAGGGTTGCCGCTCGAACAAGCGCTGCCGCCCCCACCCGATCCGACGCCCCACCTCAACCTGGACGACGCGGCGAACGCTGGTACAAGCAATGAATAATCAGGAACTCGACAATTGGCACGACTACGAGGTGGGGTCGCGCCGTGAAATCGTGCAGCTGCTGCGCCAGATCGGCGAAAAGCACCAGCTGGTGCGCATGCTGATCAAGGGCGAGGCCGACGTCTGCGTCACCACCGTCCTCGACGTCGACCAGGACAGCAACACGGTCGTGCTCGACCGCTCGATCGAACGCATGCAGAACGAGCGCATCATCGACGCCGGCAAGGTGCGCTGTGAGACCACGCTCGACAAGATCCGCATCCTGTTCACCGCCGAGAACCTGCGCCCCACCCTGTTCGAGGGCGAAGCCGCGCTGCGTGCCGACATCCCGCCGAGCCTGATCCGCCTGCAGCGCCGCGAGTACTACCGGATGGAGACGCCGGTATCGAACCCGGTGCGCGCGATCATTCCGCTGCCGCTCGATGCGGGCGCCGGCACCGGCGTGTTCCCCCTGCATGACATCAGCTGCGGCGGCATCGCCATCCTCGACAACAAGCTCCAGCTCAGCACGACGATCGGCGAGGTCCTCCCCAACTGCCGCATCGAACTGCCCGAGATCGGCCCGGTCACGGTCTCGCTCGAGATCCGCAACTCGCTCGACCTGACCCTGCTGAACAACAAGACCAGCCGCCGCATCGGCCTGCAGTTCGCCGACATCTCGCGCGGCGGCATGGCCGGGGTGCAGCGCTACATCACCAAGCTCGAACGCGAGCGCAACGCGCGCCTGGCCGGCCTGGCCTGAGCCGGCGACAGCGCAAAAAAAACGCGGCCGCATGTCACACCTCGCGCGGCTGGCTCGTCTTGCAGGCATGGAGGGCGCAAAGGGCGCCTTCCCCACCCTGAAAGGACTTGTACCATGAGCCACACCGCCCGCATTCCCCTGTTCACCCTGGCCCCCGCCAACCTGAAGGCGATGATCGCCCTGTCCCAGTCCACCAAGAACAGCTCGCTCGGTGCGCGCCTGGTGGAACTGGTGCAGCTGCGGGTGTCGCAGGTTAATGGTTGCGGGGTCTGCGTCGACATGCACTGGCGCGACCTGATCAAACAAGGCCTTGATCCGCGTCACCTGAACGCCCTTGCCGCCTGGCGCGAAGCGCCCTTCTTCAGCGAACGCGAACGCGCCGCCCTGGCCTGGGCCGACGCCGTCAACGCGCTGCCGGGACGCGACGATACCGACGCCGCCTGGCCGGCGCTGCGCGAGCATTTCAGTGACGTGGAGATTGCCGAACTGGCTTATACGATTGCCGCCATCCGCGGCTGGAACGCCATCAACCTGAGCCTGCGCAACCCGGTGCCCGAGCATCCGGCACCAGGCATGTAATCAGACGGACATCCCGGCGCCGCCGCCCGGCCGGATCAGGCCGCGCTGGGTCGCGACCACCACGGCATGGGTGCGCGCGGTGGCGTCGAGCTTGCTCATGACGCCCTTCACGTGGGTCTTCACGGTGCCCACGCCGATGCCGAGCTTGCGGGCGATCGACTTGTTGCAGCAACCCTGGGCCAGCAGCTGCAGCACGTCGGTCTCGCGCCCGGTCAGCGATTCGCGGGTGAGGCTGTCGGCGACGCTGCGCGTCATCGACTCGCTCAGGTAGCGCTGGCCGCGCGCCAGCAGCTCGACGGCGTGCGCCAGTTCGTCGGTGCCGCAGGACTGCAGCAGGTAGCCGGCCACGCCGGCATCCATCGCCAGGCGCACTTCCCACTCCTTGTCGAACTGGGTCACCACCAGCACGCCGGGCGGCTGGGTGCCTGAGGCCGGCTGGCGCGCCAGCGCGACGCCGGTGTCGTAATCGGTGACCAGCACGCGCGCGACGCGCTGGGCCTCCGGCTGGCGCATGTGGGTCGTGACGCGCAGGCCGGGGTGGTCGGCCAGAATGGCATGCAGCCCGACGGTCATGATCGGGTCGGCGTGCATGATATGGACGGCGGAAGAGATCGGTAGCATGTGTTGACTCCGGCATACGACGGCGGACGGTGAGGCCTGGTCTTGCATGGCCCGGACTTCCGACATATTGAAACGACAAGAACAGTAAGGCAAGTAATGCTTTGTAATAACTGGTCAATATGTATGCCATCTGTATGAGGAGCCAATGCCCGCCCGCAGTAGGTATGGGATATACTTCCCTGATCATGCGCCTGACTTCCTTCACCGATTACACCTTGCGGACCCTGCTCCACCTCGGCAGCAATCCGGGCCGTCTGGTGACGATCCAGGAAATCGCGGACCTGCACAACATCTCGAAGAACCACCTGATGAAGGTCGTGCACGAGCTGGGCCGCAACGGCGTCATCGAGACCATCCGCGGCCGCAACGGCGGTTTCCGCCTGGCGCACAAGCCGGAAGACATCAATGTCGGCGCGGTGGTGCGCCAGAGCGAGAGCGATTTCTACATGGCCGAGTGCTTCGACCCGGGCGGCAACCCGTGCGGGCTGGTCAAGAACTGTTCCCTGAAAGGCGTGCTCAGCAACGCCACCGCGGCCTACCTGGCCGAGCTGGACCGGCACACCCTGGCCTCGCTGCTGCCGGAACCGGCGCCGCGCGACGGCACGATTCCCATCACTTTCCACCGTAAGGAAACGCAGGCGGCCTGAGCCATTCGGCCGGATCGCGAAAAAAAACCGGCCTCGTGGCCGGTTCCTTTTTGGTACTGCTTGCCAGGCTTACACCTGCATGTTCATGATGTCGTGATAGGCTGACACCAGTTTGTTGCGTACTTGCACCGTACCCTGGAAGGCGATGCTGGATTTCTGCATCGCAATCATGGTGTCGGACAGACTCACGGTATCATCCCCCATCGCGAAACGCTTGCCGAGTTCTTCCGCATGCTTCTGGGTATTGCTGACTCCCTGCAGCGAGGTCTTCAGCGCATCGGCGAAGTCGAGCTTGGCAACACCGCCCTGAGGGGCCACCCCGCCCAGGCCCGCGGGCGCAAGGGGGCTCGCCGCCGGCTTGGTCGCCGCGGATTTCAGTTGTTCCATCATCGCCTGGATGCGGCTGCTGTCGATGCCGCCGATTCCGCCAATACTCATCGTTTTCTCCTGCTCGTGAGGCAATCCACTTTGTTCAGGCTGTCAGATTACCAGCGGCGCGGCAAATTCCTCCTTCGAAGAAGCATGGATTTCCACCCCTATTTCAGGGTTTGAATGTTGCTTTGAGGCTTCATAATCCTGCTTAATCTCTCCCTCCTGGACCCACACCCACACCATGGCAGCAGCTGCTGATGAACTGATCGACACCCCGGCGCCCGACCAAGAGGCGAAACAGGGATTTTTCCAGACCACCATGGGAAAGCGCGTCGCCATCGGCGGCGGTATCGCGCTGGTCACCGCCATCATGATCGCGCTCTGGATGTGGAGCCAGGCGCCGGAATACCGCGTGCTGTTCTCGAACTACAGCGACCGCGACGGTGGTGCGATCACGGCCTCGCTCGACCAGATGGGGGTGGAGTACAAGTTTTCGGAAGGCGGCTCGGCGATCCTGGTCCCGGCCGAGAAGATCCATGACCTGCGCCTGAAGCTGGCCGCGCAAGGCCTGCCGAAGGGCGGCAACGTCGGCTTCGAGCTGCTGGAAAACCAGAAGCTGGGCGTGTCGCAGTTCCTGGAACAGGTCAATTACCAGCGCTCGCTCGAGGGCGAGCTGGCGCGTTCGATCCAGTCGCTCGGCTCGGTGAGCGCCGCGCGCGTCCACCTGGCGCTGCCGAAACCCTCGGTCTTCGTGCGCGACCAGCAGAAACCCACCGCCTCGGTACTGCTGAACCTGCAGCCGGGCCGCGCCCTCGACCCGGGCCAGGTCAGCGCCATCGTTCACCTGGTCGCCTCGAGCGTGCCGGAACTGACCATCGGTAACGTCACCGTCGTCGACCAGAACGGCAACCTGCTGTCGGACACCTCCAACAAGGCCGCCGGCAACAAGGGCCTGGACGCGACCCAGCTCAAGTACGTCGAGCAGGTCCAGCAGAACATCATCAAGCAGGTCGAATCGATCATCGCCCCGCTGGTGGGCAAGGAAAACGTGCGCGCCGAGGCAACCGCCGAGATCGACTTCGCCCAGGTCGACACCGCCGCCGAGATGTACAAGCCGAACTCGCCGCCGGAACCGCAGGCGATCCGCAGCCAGCAGACCTCGGAATCGAGCCAGCCGGGCGCCGGCGCGTCGGGCGTGCCGGGTGCGCTGTCGAACCAGCCGCCGGGCGTGGCCACGGCGCCGATCGACGGCCAGCCGCCCGCCGCGGCAGCTGCAGCCGGCGGACCGACCCGCAAGGACGCGACCACCAACTACGAAGTCGACAAGACCATCCGCTACGAGCAGCGCCCGATGGGCGGCATCAAGCGCCTCACCGTTGGCGTGGTCGTGAATCACCGCCGCAGCGTCGATCCGAAGACCGGCAAGATCGTCGTCAAGCCGCTGGCGGCCGCCGAAGTGGCCCAGATCAACGAGCTGGTGAAGCAGGCGATGGGCTATTCGCAGCAGCGCGGCGACACCCTGAACGTGACCAATGCCCCGTTCGACGGCGTCGACCGTCCGGACGACACCCCGCAGCAGCTCGACTGGTGGCGCGATCCGGCCAACCTGCCGCTGGCCAAGGAAATCGGCAAGTACCTGCTGCTGTTCGCGGTGCTGGCCTTCCTCTACTACCGGATCCTGCTGCCGCTGATGCGCCCGGCGATCAAGAAGTTCGACGAGGTCACGGCCCTGCCGCCGCAACCGGAACCGGAAGAAGAGATGTCGAAAGAAGTCGCGGCCGAGATCGCCGAAGAAGAAATGGAAGAACAGGAAGTCGAGCGCCGGAATCAGGGCTACCGGGCGAACCTGGAGATGGCGCAGGAACTGGCCCGCAAGGACCCGCGCATCGTCGCTAACGTCGTGAAAGCATGGTTGGGATCAAATGAGTGACAAGGACAAGGAAGGCGTAACCCAGGCAGCGATCCTGATGCTGGCCCTGGGTGAGGCGGAAGCGGCCGAAGTGATGAAATTCCTCGGCCCGCGCGAAGTGCTGAAGCTGGGCGGCGCGATGGCGCAGATGAAGGCGGTGCAGCACGGCGAAGTGGTGAAGGTGCTGGAAGCCTTCGTCGAAGAGACCAACCTGCATTCGACCGTCGGCCTCGATTCGGACGAGTACATCCGCCAGGTGCTGACCAAGGCGCTGGGCGACGACAAGGCCGCCGTGCTGCTCAACCGCATCCTGGGCGGCAAGGACGCGTCGGGCATCGAGAGCCTGAAGTGGATGGATTCGCCCTCGGTGGCCGAACTGATCCGCAACGAGCACCCGCAGATCATCGCCACCATCCTGGTCCACCTCGAGCGCGACCAGGCCTGCGAAATCCTGGCCCACTTCACCGAGCGCCTGCGCAACGACGTGGTGCTGCGTATCGCCACCCTGGACGGCGTGCAGCCGGCCGCCCTGCGCGAGCTGAACGACGTGCTGACCAAGCTGCTGTCGGGTAACGAGAACATCAAGAAGTCCTCGCTGGGCGGCGTACGCACCGCGGCCGAGATCCTGAATTTCATGAGCGGCGAGCAGGAAGCGGCCGTCATGGACAATATCAAGAACTACGACAACGACATGGCGCAGAAGATCATGGACGAGATGTTCGTGTTCGACAACATTATCGACATCGACGACCGCGGCATCCAGCTGCTGCTGCGCGAAGTGCAATCCGAGATGCTGATCATCGCACTCAAGGGCGCCTCGCAAGACCTGCGCGAGAAGATTTTCAAGAACATGTCGCAGCGTGCGGGAGAGATGATGCGCGAAGACCTGGAGTCCAAGGGGCCGGTGCGCCTGTCGGAAGTGGAATCCCAGCAGAAACAGATCCTGCAGATCGTGCGCCGCCTGGCGGACGAAGGCCAGATCGTGCTGGGCGGTAAAGGTGAGGATTCCTTCGTCTGATGATTCCTAAGGAACAGCAAAGCGCTTACCAGCGCTGGGAAATGACCTCGTTCGGCGACGAACGCCCGAGCACCCAGGCGCGCCGCGCCGCGATGGCGCCTCCTCCTGCCCCCGAGCCGGTGGAAATCGTGCCGCACATGGCGCTGCCGACCATCGAAGAACTGGAAGCGATCCGCGAGCAGGCCCGTGCCGAGGGTTACGCCGAAGGCTTGCAGGAAGGCCGCGCAGCCGGCCATGCCGAAGGCTATGCCGACGGCGCCCGCGCCGGCCAGATCGAGACCGAGGGCGAGCTGGAAAACCTGCGCGCGATCGCCGCCGGCTTCAGCGACGCCGTGGTGCAGGCCGACGAGACCATCGCCCACGACGTGCTGGAACTGGCCCTGCGCCTGGCGCGCGGCATGGTGCGCACCGCCTTCGACGTGCGCCCCGAGCTGATCCTGCCGGTGGTGCAGGAAGCGATCGGCTACCTGCCGGTGCTGGCCCAGCCGGCCACCCTCACCCTGAACCCGGAAGACGCCGAGATCGTGCGCCAGGCCATGGGCCAGGAACTGATCAAGGGCGGCTGGCGCATCGTCGACGATGCCATGATGGCGCGCGGCGGCTGCAAGGTAGACACCGCCAGCAACCAGATCGATGCGCAGGCGCAGGCGCGCTGGGCGCGCCTGACCCACGCCCTGCAAAGCAACGTCGATTGGTTGGCATGACGACCACCGACCGCCACACCGCCCGCTGGAAATCCTTCATCAAGGACTGCGACTCCCTGGTCGGCCTGGCCGAGCCGATGCAGGTCTCGGGCCGCGTCACGCGCGTGGCCGGCCTGGTGATGGAATGCGTCGGCCTCAAGCTGGCGGTCGGCAGCGCCTGCACCATCCCGGTCGCCAACGGCCAGCGGATCGAGGCCGAAGTGGTCGGCTTCGAGGGCGAGCGCCTGTTCCTGATGCCGCAGAGCGACGTCGAAGGCGTGGTGCCGGGCTCGCGCGTGTTCCCGGTCGAGACGGCGCTGCCGAAGCCGGGCAGCGTGCAGCACCCGCGCCGCCGTCCGAGCGACCGCGCGCGCCACCTGCCGGTCGGCATGCAGCTGCTGGGCCGGGTAGTCGACGGCGCCGGCCGCCCGCTGGACGGCAAGGGGCCGCTCAACACCGACGAGGTCGGGCCGCTGAACGCCCGCCCGATCAACCCGCTCGACCGCGCGCCGATCTCGGAAACCCTGGACGTCGGCGTGCGCGCCATCAACGCCATGCTGACGGTCGGCCGCGGCCAGCGCCTCGGCCTGTTCGCGGGTACCGGCGTCGGCAAGTCCGTCCTGCTGGGCATGATCGCGCGCTACACCACCGCCGACGTGATCGTCGTCGGCCTGATCGGCGAGCGGGGACGCGAAGTCAAGGAATTCATCGAGCAGATCCTGGGGCCGGAAGGCCGCGCCCGCTCGGCCGTGGTGGCCGCGCCGGCCGACTCGCCGCCCCTGATGCGCCTGCAGGGTGCCGCGTATGCCACCGCGATCGCCGAGCACTTCCGCGAGCAGGGCAAGAACGTCCTGCTGATCATGGATTCGCTGACCCGCTACGCGATGGCCCAGCGCGAGATCGCCCTGGCCATCGGCGAACCGCCGGCCACCAAAGGCTATCCGCCTTCGGTGTTCGCCAAGCTGCCGGTGCTGGTGGAACGGGCCGGCAACGGCGTCGAGGGCGGCGGCTCGATCACCGCCTTCTATACCGTGCTGTCCGAGGGCGACGACCAGCAAGACCCGATCGCGGATGCGGCACGCGGTATCCTGGACGGCCACATCGTCCTGAACCGCCACCTGGCCGAAGCCGGCCACTACCCGGCGATCGACATCGAACAGTCGATCTCGCGGGCGATGCACGGCATCACCTCGCACGAGCACCAGCTGGCGGCGCGCAAACTGAAGCAGCTGTACTCGCGCTACCAGCGCTCGCGCGACCTGATCAGCGTCGGCGCCTATGCCGCCGGCAGCGACCCGGTGCTGGACCAGGCGATCGCCAAGCACGAGCAGATCGAGCACTTCCTGTGCCAGGAAATCCACGACAACGCGGGCATGCTGGAGAGCTTGGGGCAATTGACCTCTCTATTCCAAGGATAAGTTGATGCTTCTGGGCACTATACTGTGACCCATTATGGCCAACACTTCCGCCCTCGAAACCCTGATCGACCTGGCACAGCGCGATTCCGACGCGATCGCCAAGCGCCTGGGTGCGGCCCTGAAGGCGGTCGAAGAGGCCGAGCAGAAGCTGGTGATGCTGGATGGCTATCGCGACGAGTATGTTCGCAAGCTCGACGCGGCCCAGGCGGCGGGCATCACGCCCTTCGCGTACCACAACTTCGTCGCCTTCATCGGCAAGCTGGACAACGCCATCATCGGCCAGCGCGAGGTGATCAAGCATGCGCAGTACAAGGCGGACACGGAAAAACAGGCATGGCAGGAAAGCGAGCGCAAGCGCCTGTCCTACCGCACGCTGAACGAACGCGCCGCCGCCGAGGCACTGGCGATCGAGAACAAGCGCGACCAGAAACTGATGGACGACCACGCCGCCCGCGGCGCCCGCTACAAACAACGCTGAATACAGGCTGAGCATTCATCATGACGATGCAGACCACATCCCTTCCGTTCCAGGTGTCTGGCGCCAGCGCGCTGGCCCAGCCGCAACCTCAGTTGCAACGTTCTGCCGCAGCCGGCGTGCAGGCGCCCGAGAACGAACTGTTCAGCGCTTCGCTGTCGCGCGCGATGGCGCCGACCCAGCCGCCTTCCCCTGCACCGGCAGCAACGCCGGCGCAAGCCGCCAAGCCGGCCGCGCCCGCCAAGCAGCAGGCCGCCGACAAGCCGGCGGTCCAGGGTCCGAAGAGTGCTGCGCGCGAGCCCGCCAAACAGAACGAGGCAGCATCGGAGGCACCGGCGCAGGCCGCGGCCACGAGCGAATCGGCGGACCCGGCCAAGGATGCGGAAGCCGCCGCCGATTCGGCCACTGCCGCCGCCGAAGCCGCGACCACCCCGGTCACCGACATGCTCGCCTTCATGGCCAGCCTGACCCAGCCGGCCCCGGCAGCGCCGGTCGCCGCACAGGAAGCCGGCGCCGCCGCGCTCCAGGCGGCATTCGCGAAACTCGAGACTGCCGGCACCCCTGTCACGGCAACGGATCCGGCCCTGGCCGCGGCCACTGAAGGCGAGGCCGCAGGCTTCTCGCTGGCCGCCGGCGTGCAGCCGGGCGCGCAGGAGAGTGCCGACCTGCGCACCCTGCAGCAGACCGCGCAGGCAGCTGTCGCGGCCGATCCGGGCAAGGTCCAGCCGCAGGGCCGCGAGGCCGCCGCCAACGCGGCAGCCGCCGAGGCGCCGCTGCCTTCCGTCACCCAGCTGCAGGCCCAGGCCGCGAAGCTCGAGACGGTGCCGAACCCGGCCGCCGTGCCGACCGACCGCATCCCGGCCCGCGTCGGCACCCAGTCCTGGGACAACCAGGTCAGCCAGCGCATCGTCTACATGGTGGGCAAGGAACAGGCCGCGACCTTGACGCTGAACCCGCCGGACCTCGGCCCGGTGCAGGTGGTGCTGAACGTGAGCAACGACGGGGCCAGCGTGGCCTTCTCGTCGAACCAGCAGGAAGTCCGCCAGGCCTTGGAAAACGCCCTGCCGCGCCTGCGTGAAATGATGAGCGAGAGCGGCATCGCGCTCGGTAATGCGACCGTGGATGCCGGCACGCCGGACCAGCGCCAGGCCCAGCAGGATGGGGAGCGCCGCAATGGCGGTGGCGGCGGATTCGGCAATGTCGGCGGCACGGCCGCCGCGAATGACGATGGCGCCGGCGCCCGGCCGGCAACCCGCACCGTGGCGCTGGGTGACAGCGGCATGGTCGATACGTTTGCATAAGCTCATCACAGGCGCGCAACAATCGGCGGGATTGCCGTCCGTTACCCCCTCTTTTCAGGGCATGACGGTCTTGGCTCCCCCGCGATAATGCCATAATGACGGACCCATTCTTTTAGGCAGCAAAGAGACATCTGATGGCGAATGCAAAACCAAAGGCCGACCCGAAGGCGGACGCAGCAGCAGCTCCGGCCGGCTCCAAGAAGAAGCTGATCGTGATCGCCGTGGCGGCCGTGCTGCTGCTCGGCGGTGGCGGCGGTGCGGCCTGGTATTTCATGCAGGACGACGCGGTGGCCGGGCAGCACAGCCCTGAGGAAGCCGGAAAGAAGAAAAAGAAAGAATCCGACGCCAAGCCGGAATACGTGCCGGTCGAGTCCTTCACGGTCAACCTGCAGCCGGAAAATGGCGAGCAGTACCTGCAGGTGCAGTTCACCCTGCAGGTCGATGGCACCGAACAGGCAACCCTGATCAAGGACAATATGGCGATCGTGCGCAACCGCGTGCTGCTTCTCCTGTCGGGCAAGAAAGCATCGGAAATCAGCACCGTCCAAGGCAAGCAGCAGCTCGCCGCCGAAATCCAGGCGATCATCAAGGAACCGTTCGAGAAAGAAGGCGACGAGCAGGAAGTAACGGACGTATTATTTACCTCGTTCATCATCCAGTAACAGAAGCACCATGGCCGATAATTTCCTCTCACAGGAAGAAGTCGATGCCCTCTTAAAAGGGGTCAACGGCGATCAGGACGACATTGCGGCGCCTGAAGACACCTCGGGAGTCCGTACCTATAACTTGGCGACGCAGGAGCGGATCGTCCGCGGCCGCATGCCGACGCTCGAGATCATCAACGAGCGTTTCGCCAGGTATCTGCGGGTTGGCCTGTTCAACTTCCTGCGCCGCAGCGCCGAGGTCTCGGTGGGCTCGGTGCGGGTCTCCAAGTACAGCGAGTTCATCCGCAACCTGGTGGTCCCGACCAACCTCAACCTGATCCACATGAAGCCGCTGCGCGGCACGGCCCTGATGGTGTTCGACCCGGGCCTGGTGTTCCTGCTGGTGGACAACCTGTTCGGCGGCGACGGCCGCTTCCACACCCGCGTGGAAGGCCGCGACTTTACCCAGACCGAGCAGCGCATCATCATGCGCATCCTCGACATCGTGTTCGAGGCCTATGCCAAGTCCTGGGAGCCGGTGTACCCGATCGAGTTCGAGTACATCCGTTCCGAAATGAACACGCAGTTCGCCAACATCGCGACCCCGAACGAAGTCGTGGTGTCCTGCACCTTCACCATCGAACTCGGTTCGGTGTCGGGCCAGATCCACTTCTGCATGCCCTATTCGATGATCGAGCCGATCCGCGACGCGCTGACCTCGAGCATCCAGGGCGAGGCCCTGGAAGTCGACAAGCGCTGGGTGCGCCTGATGACCCAGCAGATCCAGGTCGCCGAGGTCGAGCTGGTGGCGGTGCTGGGCGAAGGCCGTGCCAACTTCGACGAGATCCTCAACATGAAGGTCGGCGACATCATCCCGATCACGGTCCCGGAACTGCTGCAGGCCACGGTCGACGGCGTGCCGGTGATGGATTGCACCTATGGCGTCTTCAATGGACAGTACGCCTTGAAGGTCGAAAAGTTGCTCGCCAACAGCGACAATTTCAATAAATAACAGCATTGAATCTGCCCGCGCAGGCCGCGGGCGACACAGGAGAGCATTATGTCTGATACCCAGGACGACCAGGGCAGCCTCGACGACGATTGGGGCGCGGCGATTGCCGAGCAGGCCGCGGCCGAAGCGGCGGCACTCGAGCGCCAGCAGGCGCAGCAGGCGACCGCCACCGCCGCCGTGTTCAAGGATTTTTCGAACAAGGGCGCGCGCAACGATACGCCGAACGATATCGACTTCATCCTCGACATCCCGGTCCAGCTGACCGTGGAACTCGGCCGCACCAAGATCGCGATCAAGAACCTGCTGCAGCTGGCCCAGGGCTCCGTGGTCGAGCTCGACGGCCTGGCTGGCGAGCCGATGGACGTGCTGGTCAACGGCTGCCTGATCGCCCAGGGCGAGGTCGTGGTCGTGAACGACAAGTTCGGTATCCGCCTGACTGATATCATTACGCCATCGGAACGGATCAGAAAACTGAATAAATGACCTCTAGCAACGATCACGTACGGCGGAAAGGGAACCCGACCGCCGTACGGTTTGTGGCAGCGCTGCTGTTCGCACCATTGGCAGCCTGCGCCGCGCCCGTCGGCGCAGACCAGGCGCCTGCGCTCCAACAGCAGCAACAGACCGCGCCGGCCCCGCAACAGGCGGCACCCGCAGCCACCGCACCGATCCCTGTCCCGGCTCCCGCCTCGCAGGAAACCCAGCCGCTTCCCCGCGGCGCCACCACCACCGGCCGCCCGGCCACGCCCGCCCGTCCCGCTCCGTCCGGCCCGGTCTCGACGCCGATCCAGTCACCCGCCCCCGCACCCGTCGACGCCATGCCGGCTCCCGCAGCCGAGCAGCCTGCCGTCCCGGCCGCGACGGCGCCCGCACCCGTCCAGCGTCCACCCCAGGTCGTGATGCCCGCCTCGAACACGCCCGCGACCGGCAGCCTGCTGCAGACCATCCTGGCCCTGGTGCTGGTGCTCGGCCTGCTGCTCGGCCTGGCCTGGTTCCTGAAACGCTACGGCCCGCGCGCCATGGGCGCGAGCGCCAACGTGAAGCTGGTCGGTGCCCTCAATATCGGCGGCCGCGAGCGTATCATGGTGGTCGAAGTGGGCGACCAGTGGATCGTCGTCGGCGCTTCGCCGGGACGGGTCAATGCCCTGGCCACCATGCCGCGCCAGGAAGGCGTGCACACCGATGGGCAGGCCACGCTCGCCGCCCACGGACCAGGTGCCGGCAGCTTCGGCGACTGGCTCAAGAAAACGATAGACAACCGTAATGCGAAATAAAAAACTCCTGCTGGGCGCCGGACTCGTCGGCCTGGCCCTGCTGCCCTTGGCGGTCCTGGCCCAGCCCGGCATCCCGGCCTTCACCACCAGCCCCGCCGCTGGCGGCGGCACGCAATTCTCGCTGCCGGTCCAGACCCTGATCCTGCTGACGGCGCTGACCTTCCTGCCGGCCGCGCTGCTGATGATGACCGCCTTCACCCGCATCATCATCGTGCTGTCGCTGCTGCGCCAGGCGCTCGGCACCCAGACCGCGCCGCCGAACCAGGTGATGGTCGGGCTGGCGCTGTTCCTGACCTTCTTCGTGATGGGCCCGACCTTCGATCGCATGTACACCGAGGCCTACCTGCCCCTGCAGCAGAACAGGATGCAGATGAGCGAGGCGCTCGATCGCGGCGTGGTGCCGCTCAAGGAATTCATGATCAAGCAGACCCGACAGTCCGACCTGGCCCTGTTCGTCAAGATCTCGCGCTCGCCCGCCCTGCAGGGTCCGGAAGACGTCCCGCTGCGCGTCCTGATCCCGGCCTTCGTGACGAGTGAACTCAAGACGGCGTTCCAGATCGGCTTCGCGATCTTCATCCCCTTCCTGATCATCGACATGGTGGTGGCTTCGGTGCTGATGGCGATGGGTATGATGATGATGTCGCCGGCCGTGATCTCGCTGCCGTTCAAGCTGATGCTGTTCGTGCTGGTCGACGGCTGGCAGCTGCTGCTGGGCTCCTTGTCCCAGAGTTTCTACTAGGGAGACGCGCATGACTCCGGAATCCGTCATGACCATGGGCCGCACCGCGATGGAGATCACGCTGATGGTCTCCGCTCCGATGTTGCTGGTGGCGCTGATCATCGGTCTGCTCATCAGTATCTTCCAGGCCGCGACCCAGATCAACGAAGCGACGCTGTCCTTCATCCCGAAGCTGATCGGCATCTTCATCGCCCTGGTCCTGGCCGGGCCCTGGATGCTGTCCACCATGCTCGACTACATGCGCGGCGTGTTCACCAGCATTCCCGGCCTGATCGGCTGAGCCTGGGCCTGCCCCGATGCTGAGCCTGACTACGGGCGAGATGAACGCCTGGATCGCAGGGCTGCTGTGGCCGCTCACGCGCATCCTCGGCCTGGTCGCCGCCGCGCCGCTGTTCGGCAATGCCGGCGTGCCGATGCAGATCAAGCTCGCCCTCGGCGTGCTGCTGGCCGCCGTCATCGCCCCCACCGTGCCCGAGATCCCCGCGGTCGAGCCCACCTCGTGGGCCGGCATCCTGATCCTGGTGAAGGAACTCCTGATCGGCGTGGCGATGGGCTTCGCGATGCGCATCGTGTTCGCCGCCATCGAGTACGCCGGCGAGGTGGCCAGCATGACGATGGGCCTGGGCTTCGCCGTGTTCTTCGACCCGAATTCGCACGGCCGCTCGTCGGCGGTCGGCCAGTTCCTGGCGCTGGTGGCGACCATGGCCTTCCTGGCCGTGAACGCCCACCTGATCCTGCTGGCGGCGCTGGCCGAAAGCTTCCATGCGCTGCCGATTTCCGCGACCCCGTTTTCCGGCAACGCGCCGCTCGAGCTGGCGCGTTGGGGCGGGAAGATCTTCTCGAGCGGGCTGCAGCTGGCGCTGCCGATCGTGGCCGCCCTGCTGGTCACCAACGTCGCCCTCGGCATCCTGACGCGCGCCGCGCCCCAGCTGAACATCTTCGGTATCGGTTTCCCGGTGACGCTGGGCGTGGGCTTCCTGACCCTGAGCCTGGCCCTGCCCTACCTGGGCATGCCGATCGTGAACCTGTTCAACGAAGGCATCGAGGCCGGGCGCGCGGTGCCGCGCGCCGGCGTCCAGCGCAATGCCGCGCCGGCGCCGGCACCGGCGACCGCCAACCCGGCCGCGCGCCCCGCGCCGGGTTAGCGCGGTATGCTTGCCCGGTCATCAGCCATTCGCGATCCCATGAAGACGGTCCGTCCCCTGCACCTCCTTGCCACAAGCCTGCTCGCCGGCATCTGCCTCGGCGCGGGCGCCACGCCCACCCCGCCCGCCATCCGTGCCGAGATCGACGCCCTGATGTCGCACATGAAGGCCTCGGGCTGCCAGTTCGAGCGCAACGGCAGCTGGCACAGTGCCACCGATGCGCAGGCTCACCTGATCCGCAAGCTGGAGTACATCGAGAAGCGCCGCGAGACCCTCGCCAGCACCGAGCAGTTCATCGAGGTCGCGGCCGCGAAGAGCAGCTTCACGGGCAAGCCCTACCGGGTCAAATGCGGTGGCGGCGCAGCGCTGCCCAGCCGCGACTGGCTGAACCGGGAACTGCAGGCGCTGCGCGCGGCGAGCCGGAAGACCAGGCCCTGAAGGCCGCCATCCATCCACTTCCCATCGTCCATGTCAGAACACCTCATCACCGACCTCGCCTCGCTGGAAGCCCTGTTCGGCGAAGTCGCGCCGCCCTCGATCGCCAAGGAGACCGACAGCCTGCATCCGCTGTACGCGCGCTGGATCGCAGCTGCGCGCTTCGCACTGCTGGCGACCAATGGTCCGGACGGGCTGGACATCTCTCCGCGTGGCGACGCCGGCGCGCTGGTGCGCATCGTGGATGAACACACCCTGCTGCTGCCCGAGCGGCGCGGGAACAACCGCATCGACAGCCTGCGCAACCTGATCGGAGATCCGCGCATAGGGCTGATCTTCATGATTCCAGGCGTGGGCGAAACCCTGCGGGTACGCGGCAGCGCCCGGATATGCGTCGACCCCGCATTGCTGGCATCCTTCGCCGTCGACGGCAAGCGGCCGCATTGCGTGCTGCGCGTGACGGTCACCAAGGTGTTTTTCCAGTGCGCGCGTTCGATCCTGCGTTCGCGACTCTGGCACCCCGGAGAACACGATCGCTCGGGGGTACCGACGCCGGGAACGATGTTGACCGCGCTCACGAGAGGCGGCATGGATGGTGAAGCCTACGACAGCGGCTTGCCGCAGCGGCAGCGCGAAACACTGTATTAGCGCCGCCTGACCTACCCAAAAACAAAGGCGCTGTCACCGTTATCTATGGATGACTCTGATTGCGATGCGCAGCAATTGTTCAGCAGAAGTAATCCGTCCGCCATCAAGTGCCCAGCGCCAGCCCAGGTAATTCGGTAAATAGCGCGAGGCGACGCCGTGAAAACGCGCCAGCCATTCGCGCAGGCGCTGGTGATAGGCATTGACGTTCTGGACATGGATGGCGCTGGCGCTGCCGCGACGGACCCGCTCGCCCGCGTGCAGGTTCACTGCCTCATGGGCGATGCCGTGTTTGCGGGAAAAAGCCCGGTAGGAGGCGTTCGCGTCGCTGACCAGCAGTGCTTGCCTGTCGAGCTTGGGCAAGAGGTGGCGCTCCAGCTGCGCCACCGTCAGGGCGCCGCGACCAGCGAGCGCATCGATGGTTTGGCCGCTGCGGTCACGCGCGACCAGGATGCAGTCGAGTTCGCGTGAGATCCCGCGCCTGCTGGCCCGGCCACCACGCTTGCGCGGCGCACGCTCCAGTTTGCGCGCGCCTTTCTGAGACTCCAGCATGAACATTTCATCGGCCTCGACGACGCCGCTCAAGTACCGTGGTCGATCGTGCTTGACCCGCTCGAGGAAGCGGTGACGCCAGCGGAAGGCGGTATTACGGTGCACGTGTACTTGCTTGGCCGCCGCGCGCACCGGTTTCGAATCGAGCATTGCAGCCAAGTAATCAAGCCATTTGTCGCGCAGCCGCAGCCGTGCCAGCGGCGTGCCGCTCAGGTCGTTGAAGCTGCGCCTGCATTCGCGGCAACGGTAGCGCTGCAGGCCGTTGGCCTGGCCATGCCGATAGTAGCGTTCGCATGCGCAGCGCGGGCATTGGCGTTTGGCTGCGCCAATCTGCCCGATCAGGGCGACTACTTGGTCGAGCCCGGCAGCCGGATGCAGCGCGGCAAGCGTTTGCAGCCGTTGTGGCTGGTTCAGATCGGGCAGCTGTGCAAACCATTGAGTGAAGCTGGGCGCTTTCATGGCCGGTTCCTGTCGATGCGGACAGGACTTGGACCATGGGTGAACTCAGCAGTTCAATCCTCATCCATAGCTAACGATGACAGCGCCAAAACAAAAAAGACCAGGCCGAAGCCTAATGCCAGTCAGCTTAACTGGCATTAGGCTTGCGCCGGATTTTTTCTTAACAGAAAGATCAGAGATAGTTAAACAGCGACAATCCAGACATCGTCTTGAACGACATCTGCGCCGCTTGTAGCGTGCTCTGCTGCATCGAAAAATCGGAAATCGCCTTGACCATGTCCAGGTCCTGCAGGTCGCCCAGGGTGGCCGCGTACTGGATGTCGAGGTCGTCGCCGGCGCTGTCGAGGTAGTCGAGTTCCTTCATGTGCGCACCGACCGAGGCCTGCACGGTCAGCACGTTGTCGTGGGCCGCCTGCAGGTTGTCGAGCGCGGTATTCAGCTTGTTGGTCAGCAGCGCCTTGCCGCCCGCGCCCTCGGCCGGGCCGCGCAGGGCCGCGATCAGGTCGGTCACGGTGGTGAACACCGACTGCTTCTCGCTCGGCTTGGCCGTGAAGATGTCGCCGTCGGCCGGCTCGCCCTTGATGTCGAAGCTCAGGCCGCCGAAGCTGATCGACTTGCCCGCCTCGTAGGGGATGCCGGTTTGGCCCGGAACCGCGGCCTCGGTGCCATCGGTAGTATCGACCACGCTGTAGGTGGTCACGGCCGGCGTGCCGGTCACCGAAAAGCTGAGTTTGTAGTCGCGTCCCGCGTTGGCCAGGGCACGGTCGGTCACCGAGCCCGAAGAGATGATGGCGCCGCCGGTATTGTTCTTGGCGGCCTGGGTCTGGAAGCTGCCATTGCCGGTCGGGTTGTTTTCGAACACGGCGGCGCCCGAGGCCGACAGCGGGATTTTGCGCGAAGCTCCTACCTGCAGCTGGCGCTGGCCCTGGTCGCCCTGGTAGACGGCGCCGCCGGGCGTGCGGGTAAACGGCTGGGTGGTCGCCATATAGCCCGAGAACAGGTAGCCCCCTGCCCCGTCGGTGGTATTGGCCACGCCCAGCAGGTCTTGCAGGCGTCCCTCCATCTCGATAGCGAGGGCTTGGCGGTCCTGCGGCTGCATGCTCCCGTTGCCGGCATTGACCGCCAGCAGCTGGATGTCCTGCAGCAGGTCGCCGGCATTCTGCAGCGCGCCTTCGACCGCCGTCAGGGAGGAGCGCGCGCTGGCGCGGTTGGTGGCGAACTGCGCGTTCATCTCCTTCGACTGGCTCACTTCCAGGGCACGGGCCGAGGCTACCGGGTCGTCGGCCGGGGTCAGGATGCGGCGCTCGGTCGACAGCTGCATCTGGGTGCGCGCCAGGGCGCTCTGCAGCGTATTGAGCTGGGCGGTGGCGTTGCCGTAGATCGACAGGGTACTGATGCGCATAAACTACCTCTATGACTGGTTAGCGGCCGATCGACAGCAGGGTGTCGAAGATGGTGCCGGCGATCTGCATGACCTTGCCCGCGGCCTGGTAGGCCTGCTGGTACTTGATCAGGTTGGTGGCCTCTTCGTCCAGGTTCACGCCCGAGACGTCGGACGCGCTGGCCTTGGCCTGGGTCAGCAGCGCCTCGGCCGCCTCGCCGTTGACCTGCACTTCGCGGGTCTTGTTGCCCACGGTACTGACCAGCTGGGCGTAGGACGACTGCAGGGTGGCGGTCCCGTTGTTGAAGATGTTCTTGGTCTGCAGGTCGGCCAGCAGGCCGATGTTGCGGGTGTCGCCCACGCCGCCGGCATTGCCCGCGATGCTGAAGCTGTCGCCATTGCCCGGGGTGCCCGTCATGGTCACGCTGATGCCGCCGAAGCTGTAGGTGGAACCGTCACCAAAGGGCACATTGGTGGCCGGCGCCGCATAGTCGATGACCTTGCCGGCACTGTCTTTCACGCTGACCACGGCGCCCGGCGGGAAGCCGCTCAGGTTGCCGGCGTTGAAGCTCAGCGTGACCGGCAGCGCCGGCGCGCCGGTGAGAAAGTCTTCAGTAACCTGGCCTTCGCTGATCTTGCCGGTGCCGGTATTGCTCACCGGCGCGCTGGTGGCGATCGGCGCGGCGGCGGCGATGCTGGCCACGTCCTTGATCAGGAGCTTGAAGTTGGCGGCGCCGCCGATGGTCGGACGTACCAGGAATTCGTCGTCCTTGGCGGCCAGGCCGGAAATGCTGAAGTCGACGCCGTCGATGGTCTGGGTGGTGCCGGCCGCGCTGTAGGGCGTGATCGCGGTCGACTTGTTGTCCGACAGGCGGATCACGTTGTAGTTGGTCCCGTCGAACTCGACCTTGTAGTCGCTGTCCACCAGCTTGCTCGGATCGCTGACCTTGGCCTGCACCTGGGTGGTGCTGGTGAGCGCGTTGTTGATGTTCTTGCCCACGTAGGCCGGCGCCACGCCGAAGAAATCCTTGCCGGGCGCGCCGTTCTGGTCCAGGCCGAGCTTGTGCTGGGCGTTGAACTCCATGGCGAGGCCGATCGCGACCTTGCCCAGCGCGCTCTGGGCCGGGTCCAGGGTCTTGCTGCGGAAGTCGAGCGCGCCGCCGATCTGTCCGCCGGACAGGGCGTTATCGGCCAGCACGGTGACCTTGCTGCCGGTCACATAGCCCACCTCGATGCGGGTCAGGTCGGTCGGCGACTTGGTGGCCGCCAGCTGGAAGGCGCGCTGGCCCACCACCAGCGGCTGGCCGCTGCCGATCGAGACCGTCAGGCTGTTGTTATCGCCCGGCATCACAGTCGCCTTGACCTGGGTGTTCAGTTCCATCACCAGCTGATCGCGCTTGTCGAGCAGGTCGTTCGGCGCGCGCTGCTGGGCCGCGGCGAAGGTCCCGATCTTGTCGTTCAGGTCGGCGATCTGGGTGGCGTAGGAATTGATCATCGTGACGCTCGACTCGATGCTGCTGTTCACACCTTCGCGGATCTCGCCCAGGCGCGCATCCAGCGCCTGGAAGCGGGTGGCCAGGGTGTCGGCGCCGGACAACATCGACTGGCGCGACGCGACCGAGGCACGGTTCGCGGCCATGTCCTGCACGCCTTTGAAGAAGCTGTGCAGCGAGGGCGAGAGGCCGGCGGTCTGGTCGGCCAGCATGTTGTCGATCTGGCTGATCTGGGAGTAATACGAATCCAGGCCGCTCTTGCTGGACTGGGCGTTACGCACCTGCAGGTTGAGGAATTCGTCGCTGTAGCGCTTGATCTGGGAGATCTGGGTGCCGGTGCCCTGGAAGCCGACGCCGGTATCGAGCATCGGGCCGGTGGCCTGCACCACCACCTGGCGGTTGTAACCGGCCACGCTGGCGTTGGTGATGTTGTGGCCAGTCGTGGACAGGCCTGCCTGTGCCGCGAACAGGCCGGTCTTGCCAATGCTGAGGAGGTTACCGGACATGTCTTCCTTCTTTCTCTAACGTTCTTATCAACGGCAGCTTTTGCAAAAACTTGACTGGTCGATCTGACAAGCTTCTCGTAGGGTGGGCGGGTTTCCCGCCCACGCGTCCAACTAAAACATGCGTTATCACAGCGCGTCCGTGAGTTGAACGCGTGGGCGGCGAAGCCGCCCACCCTACGATGTTCACGCCAATGAATTCTTGATGATGCGGGTCAGCTTGGCCGCGTACATCGGGTCGGTCGCATAGCCGGCGCGCTGCAGGCCCTGGGCGAAGGCGGTGGCGTCGCCGCCGCTGGCCAGCACCTTCTCGTAGCGCGGGTTCTTGGCCAGCATGTTGGCGTAGTCCTTGAACGAGTCGGCCGGGGTGTCGTAGGCGCGGAACTTCTCGACCTTCGTGTGCGGGCGGCCGTTGACGTACTCGGTGGTCACTGCGGTGGCAACCTTGCCTTTCCAGCCAGGGCCGGCCTTGATGCCGAACAGGTTGTTGCTGTTCGTGCCGTCGGCATTGCGGATCATGCGCTTGCCCCAGCCGCTTTCTAGTGCCGCCTGGCCGAGCATGAACTTGGCCGGCACGCCGGTGGCGCGCTCCGCTTCCGCCGCATGGACGTGCAGCTTTTCCTGGAAGGCGCGCACGTGCGGCGCCTGGACCCGGCCACTGTCAGTGGTCAGCGGCAGCGCCGGGGCGCCCGGCTGCTTCGCGCCGGACTTGATCATGGTGGCCGCGTCCATGCCCGGACGCATGCTGCCGTCGAGCGGCGCCAGCTTCGACGCCGCGGCCGCGGCCTGCCCCGTTGCGACGCCGTCGGCACCGATGGCCAGCGCCTGCGCCCCCAGCTGGTTCGACGTCAGCTGGCGGGTCAGCACGTCGGCCAGGCCCATGCCGCGCTTGGCCAGGTTCTGGCTCAGCTGCTGGTCCAGCATGCCGGTGAACATCTTGGACTGGTTATTGTCCATCAGGCCATCCTGGGGCGTCGCGTCGCGCATGCTCTTCATCATCATGTTGATGAACATGGCTTCGAACTGGGTGGCGGCTTCCTTCAGCGCGGCCGGTGAGCCGTTCTTGGCGCCTTGCTTGAGTTCGCCCAGGCCCTTGGTGTCGAGGGCGAACTTGCTGGTCAGGTCAGTGGAAGGAGAGCCGATCATGATGAGCCTGCCTGTTAGATGATCTCGAGTTCGGCGCGCAGCGAACCGGCGGCCTTGAGTGCCTGCAGGATCGCCAGCAGGTCTTGCGGGGTGGTGCCGATCGAATTCATGGCCTTGACCACTTCGGCCAGCGAGGCGCCGCCCTTGATCATCAGCACCCGGCCCGGTTCCTTCTTGACGTCAACCGAATTGTTGCGGGTGACGGCGGTCTGGCCGAAGGAGCCCGGGGCCGGCTGGCTGACACTGGTGTCGGCGCCGACCGTCACGGTCAGGTTGCCGTGCGAGATCGCGCAATTCTCCAGCATCACCGCCTGGTTCATCACGACCGAACCGGTGCGGGCATTCATGATGACCTTGGCCGCGTCCCTGGCGCGCGCCACGTCGATGCCCTCCAGCTGGCCGATGAAGGCCACCCGCTGGTCGCTCGAGGACGGGGTGCGCACGCGGATCACGCGGCCATCCAGGGCGGTGGCGATGCCGGCGCCGAACTGGTCGTTGATGGCTTCGACCACCCTTGCGGCGGTCGAGAAATCGGTCTGCTTCAGTTCCAGGCGGATCTGGTTGTCGGAACCCAGGTTCGAGGCGACGGCGCGCTCGACGGTGGCCCCTTCCGAAATCTTGCCGACTGACAGGTGATTGACCTGCACCTGGGCGCCACCGGCCTGGGCGCCGACACCGCCGACCAGCACATTGCCCTGGGCCATGGCGTACACCTGGCCATCCGCGCCGTGCAGCGGGGTCATCAGCAAAGTGCCGCCGCGCAGGCTCTTCGCGTTACCGATCGAGGACACGGTGATGTCGATGGTCTGGCCCGGCTGGGCGAAGGCCGGCAGCGAGGTCGTGACCATCACGGCCGCGACGTTCTTCAGCTGCAGCTGGGTGCCCGGCGGCAGGTTGACGCCCTTCTGCTGCAGCATCGCCTGGATCGACTGCACGGTGAACGGGGTCTGGCTGGTCTGGTCGCCGGTGCCGTCCAGGCCCATGACGATGCCGTAGCCCGACAACTGGTTCTGGCGCACGCCGGCGATGCTGGCGAGATCCTTGAGGCGCTCGGCCTGGGCCAACGGAGCCACGCCGAGCAGGGCTGCACAGAAGAGAGCGATGGGAGCGAATTTCATGGCGGGCCTCAGAACGGCAGCATCGACTGGAAGAAGCGCGAGAACATATTGCTCACCTCGGCCTTGTCGACGCGGCTGTTGGTACGGTATTCGACGCGCGCGTCGGCGATCACGGTGGAAGCGACGATATTGCCTGGCTGGATAGTGTCCGGCGCGACCATGCCCGAGAAGCGGATGTACTCGATGCCCTTGTTCATCGCGACCTGCTTCTCGCCAGCGACGATCAGGTTGCCGTTGGGGAGCACTTCGGTGACGGTCACGCCCAGCGTGCCGGTGAAGTTGTTCGAGGCGCTCTGGGTGTCGGCATCGGCGAACTTGTTCGCGCCTTCCAGCGCCACGCCCGCACCGATCCTGGCCTGCAGCGGACCCGGCACCGAGAAACTGGCGCTGCCCGACTTGCTGCCGGTGCTGGCGCCGGATTTGCCGGCCGAGGTGCGCTCGCTGATGTTCACCGTCAGCAGGTCGCCGATGTGGCGCGCGCGGCGGTCTTCGAACATCGGACGGTAGCTGTTGGCGTTGTAGATGGCGCCGTCGTTGGCCGGCGCGGCCTGCACCAGCATCGGACGGGCCGAGGTCGGCCCCTGGACGATGGTGCTCGGGGTGGTCGAGCAGCCGGCAACAGCCAGTGCGGCGACAACGATGGCGATAGTACTTTTCATGTTTATAACTGGGACAGTTTCTGCAGCATCTGGTCGGAGGTGGTGATCGCCTTGCTGTTGATCTCGTAGGCGCGCTGGGTCTGGATCATGTTGACCATTTCCTCGACCACGTTCACGTTCGACGATTCGACATAGCCCTGCATCAGCACGCCGGAGCCGTTGGTGCCGGGCACGTTCAGGTTCGGGTTGCCCGAAGCACCGGTCTCGACGTACAGGTTCTCGCCGCGCGATTCGAGGCCGGCCGGGTTGATGAAGGTCGCCAGCTGCAGCGAGCCGACCTGGGTCGGGGCCACGGTGCCCGCAATCTTCACCGAGACGGTGCCGTCACGGCCGACGGTGATCGATTCGGCATTCGCCGGAATGGTGATGGCGGGCTGGACCACGAAGCCGCTGGACGTGACCAGCTGGCCGTTGGCGTCGGTCTGGAAGGAGCCGTCGCGGGTGTAGGCCTGGGTGCCGTCCGGCAGCAGGACCGGGAAGAATCCCGAGCCGTTGACCATGACGTCCTTCGAATTGCCGGTCAGCTGGGGATTACCCTGGGTGAAGATGCGCTCGGTGGCGACGGTGCGCACACCGGTACCGATCTGCAGGCCCGACGGCAGATTGGTCTGCTGCGAGGACTGGGCGCCCGGCTGGCGCACGTTCTGGTACAGCAGGTCCTCGAACACCGCGCGCGAGCGCTTGAAGCCATTGGTGCTGACGTTGGCGAGGTTGTTCGAAATGACGTCGAGGTTGGTCTGCTGCGCTTCGAGGCCGGTCTTGGCGATAAACAGCGAACGGATCATGGAATTCTCCTTAGGGCGGCAGACGAAGTCCGCCACGTACAGGAGAATTATGCTGCAGCAACTATTAATTCAAAGCGAGGATCTGGGTGGCTTTCGCTGCGTTATTCTCGGCGTTCTTCAGCAGGCTCATTTGCGTCTCGAATGAACGTGCCAACGAGATCATGCTGACCATCGAATCGATGGCCGACACATTGCTGCCCTCGAGCGCGCCGCCGGCCACCCTCACCGCGGCATCCGGCTGGGCCGTGCCGCCATCCTTCAGGCGGAACAGGCCGTCGTCGCCGCGCACCAGGTTCTCGGCCGGCGGGTTCACCAGTTTCAGGCGGCCGAGGATATTGCTTGCTGCCGGCTGGTCGGTGGTGGAGATGGTCGAGATGGTGCCGTCGCCGCCCACGGTCACGGTGACGTCGGGCGGGATCGTGATCGGGCCGCCCTCGCCGGCGATGGTGGCGCCGCCGGCGGTGGTCAGCAAGCCGTTCTGGCTGGTCTGCAGCGAACCGTTGCGGGTGTACGCCTCGGTGCCGTCCGGCATCTGGACCGCGAGCCAGCCCTGCCCCTTGACGGCGACGTCGAGCTCGCGCCCGGTGACCTGCAGCGCGCCCGCGCTGAAATCGGCAGCCGGGGTCGAGTTGACCACGAAGGCGCGCGTCGGCAGGCCTTCGCCCTGCACCGGCACGGCGCGGAACACGTCCAGCTGGGCACGGAAGCCCGTGGTGTTCACGTTGGCCAGGTTGTTCGAGGTCGTGGCCTGCTGTTCCAGGATGTGCTTGGCGCCGCTGGCGGCGGTGTAGATCAGGCGGTCCATCGTTTATCTCCCCGTGACGACGATTAACGCAGGTTCACCAGGGTCTGCAGCACCGAATCCTGGGTCTTGATGGTCTGCGCATTGGCTTGGTACACGCGCTGCGCGGTGATCATGTTGACCAGTTCCGCGGTCAGGTCGACGTTCGAGCTTTCCACCGCCGACTGCTGCAGCACGCCGAAGCTGCCCGAGTTCGGGGTGCCGACCAGCGGCACGCCCGAGCTGGCCGATTCGGCCCAGGCATTGTTGCCCAGCGGCTCAAGCCCGTTCGGGTTGGTGAAGTTCGCCAGGATCACCTGGCCCAGCGGCTTGGTCTGGCCATTGCTGTACTGGCCCAGGACGGTGCCGTCCAGGCCCGTGGTGAAGCGCTGCAGGTTGCCGGCCGCATAGCCGTCCTGGACCAGCTTCTTCTCGCTGGTGGCGGTGCCATACTGGGTGGTGCCGTCGTAGTCGATGGTGATCGGCAGGGTCAGTTCGGCGCCGGTCGACGGGAACACCGGCAGGGTCACGGCGATCTTGCCGGCATCGGTCGAGCTGACCTTGTTCAGGCCGCCACTGGTGTCGAAGGCCAGGGTGCCGATCGGCTTGGCCGGGACCTTGATCGCCTTGGCGATGGCGGCATCGACCTCGTCCGGGGTACCGCCCGGCACCGCCGCGGCATTGGTGGCCGCGGTGCCGATCTCGGTCTGGGTCGCGGCGGTCGCGCCGGCGGTGCCGGCTGCGGCCGATACGACGCCGGAAGCGGCGCTGGCATAGGCGCCGAGGGCGGCGGCAATGGTGGCCGGCACCGGCGGCACCGCCTTGGTCGCGGCTTCCCAGTTGCTGCGCGCGGTATTCACGGCGGCATTGCCGCCGGCTGCGGCGGCCACGGCCAGGTTGGTCACTTCGGTGCCGTTGTTGGCCGCATACACGTCCCAGGTACCTGGAGTCGTGCCCTTGACGTAGAAGGTCGACAGCACGTGCGGATTGCCCAGCGTGTCATACACGCTCATCGGGGTCTGCTTGTTGTAGGTGGTCGGGTCGTCCGCATTGAAGGGCGCGTTGGTCGGCGGCAGGCTGCGCGAGTCGAGATTCAGCTCCATCTTGACCTCTTCGGTCTTGACCGGTTCCAGGTCGGCGGTGTCGATCTGCAGCGGGGTCGGGGCGCCGGCCACCAGCGCGCCGTTCGCGTTCAGGCCGTAGCCGGTCAGCTTGGCGCCCTGGGCGTTGATCAGGAAGCCGCTCTTGTCCAGCGAGAACTGGCCGTTGCGGCTGTACTGCACCATGCCCGAGGCTTCGGTGCGGAAGAAGCCAGCGCCGTTGATGGCGATGTCGAGCGGGTTGTTCGAGGCTTCGACGTTACCCTGCGTGAACTGCTGGGCGATGTTGGCGACCTTGACGCCGATACCGGCCGAGATGCCGCCGGCGCCGTTCAGCGAGTTGGCGTAGACGTCGGCGAACTGGGTGGTCGAGCCCTTGAAGCCGACCGTGCTCGCATTGGCGATGTTGTTGCCGATAACGTCGAGGGATTTGGCTGCGCCGTTCAAGCCGCTCAGGCCTTGTTGGAAAGACATGGTGTACTCCTTACAGGACTTGTTTGATATCGGCCATGGTGACGACACCCTTGACCGGCAGGTTCAGCTTGACGCCGTCCTTCGAATTGGTGGTGACGCTGGCGACGCTGTCGAAGGACAGGGTGCGCGCATCCTTCAGTTCCTCGCCGGCGCGGCTGGCGATCACCTTGTAGGTATAGGTACCGTCCGGCAGCGTGACCGGCTTGCCGTCGGCATCGACCTTGGTCGGGTCGACCACGCCGTCCCAGGCGATCGGCAGCACGCCGGGCTGCTGGGCGCCGAGTTCGATGGTGGCGACTTCCTTGCCGGTGGCATTGCTGGTGACCACCACCTGGACCTTGTCGGCCGCGCTGTCGAGCTCGACACCGAGGATGGCCTTGCCGCCGCTGAGCTGGGCCTGGTAACCCTCGACCAGCACGCCGTGGCCGATCAGGTTGGTCGCCTGCATCGCTTCGGACGACTGGTAGCTGGCCTTGAGCGATTCCAGCGTGCTGTTGAGCTTGTTGACGCCGGTGACGGTCTGCAACTGGGCCAGCTGGCTGGTGACCTGGGCATTGTCGAGCGGGTTCAGCGGATCCTGATTCTTCAGCTGGGTCACCAGGAGGGTCATGAACTTGTCGGTGTCGGCCTGCACGCCGTCGACCTCGGCCTTCTTGGCGTTCATGGTCGACATCAGGTCGTTGACATTGGCGCCCGGGTTGGCGGTGTTAATGGTGGTCATGGCTTAGTCTTTATTGGCCGAGGGTGAGCGTCTTGAGCAGCATGCTCTTGGCCGCATTCATGGTTTCGACGTTGGTCTGGTAGGAGCGCGAGGCCGACAGCATGTTGACCATCTCGTCGACCACGTTCACGTTCGGCATCGCCACATAGCCCTTTTCGTCGGCCATCGGGTGCTTGGGGTCGTAGACCTGCTTGAGCGGCGACGGGTCTTCGACCACTTCGCGCACGCGCACGGCGCTACCGCCGGACTGCTGGGGCACGGCCTCGAACACGACCGCCTTGGCGCGGTAGGCTTCGCCGGTGGGGCTGGTGGCGCTGTCGGCGTTGGCCAGGTTGGAGGCCACGGTATTCAGGCGCTGGGCCTGGGCGCTCATGGCCGAACCGGAAACGTTGAAGATATTGAAGAGCGACATAATTGGAGTCCTTATTGACCCTGGATGGCCGCCAGCAGGCCCCTGATCTGGTGGTTGATCATCGTGATGCCGGCCTCGTAGCGCAGCGCGTTGTCGGCGAACTGGTTGCGCTCGACGTCCATGTCGACGGTATTGCCGTCGACGCTGCCCTGCACGTCGCCGCGGTACAGCACCGGGGTGCCGTTGGCGAGCACGTCGCCGGTCGGCTTGCCGCGGCCGATATGGCTCTGGGCGGTGGTGGCCAGCGGGCCGCCGGCGCCTTTGCCGGCCAGCGCACTCTGCAGCGCGTTGCTGAAGTCGATGTCGCGCGCCTTGTAATTCGGGGTGTCGGCGTTGGCGATGTTCGACGCCAGCAGTTCCTGGCGCTGGGCGCGCAGGGACAGGGCCGTTTCGTTGAAACTCAGGTACTGGTCGATCTTGCCGATCATGCCGCCTCCTGCTGGACACTTGTTGGGACAGCACCGATGATACGTACAGGCAACACTTCCCAATCGGTCGAGTAAGACGGCCAAAACCCGGCTATTCAAAGTTTCGCGGCAAGTCGGCGCTGCCTAAAATGGCAGCATCTACCCTTTCCATCGGTCCCATGAAACGCATCCTCGCCTCCTTGCTCATCCTTGCAGCGCCCCTGGCGAGCGCCCAGCAGGCAGTCAATGCCGGACGCCAGAACCTGCCGGCACTGCGCACGGTCGCCGAGCAATACCTGCAGACCCAGAGCGCCGGCCTGCCGGGCAAGGTCACGGTCAAGGTGGGCCAGGTCGATCCGCGCACCAGCCTGGCGGCCTGCCCGGCGCCGGAAGCCTTCCAGCAGCCGGGCGCGCGTGCGTGGGGCAAAACAACGGTCGGGGTGCGCTGCACCGCGCCCTCGCCATGGACGGTGTATATTCAGGCCACGGTGAACGTGGTGGCCGACTACGTCGCGGCCGCCGTGCCGCTGGCCCAGGGCCAGCCGGTCGACGCCGGCCAGCTCGTCATGATGCAGGGCGACATCGCCGCGATGCCGAACGGCATCATCACCGACATGGCCCAGGCCATCGGCCGCACGCCGACCGCCTCGCTGCCCGCCGGCACCCCGCTGCGTCTCGATACGCTGAAATCGAAGCCGGTGGTCCAGCAGGGCCAGGCGGTGCGCCTGGTATCGAAAGGAAGCAACTTCTCGGTTTCAAGCGAAGCGAAGGCGATCAACACTGCCGGCGAAGGCCAGGTGGCGCAGGCGCGCACCCAGTCGGGCACCGTGGTCAGCGGTACCGCGCGGGCCGGCGGCATCATCGAAGTGGCGATCTGACGCCGCCTTTATCGACGCCGCATATTTTTACTCACCACCCTTTTCTGCGCTAAAGTTTGTGAAATCCTTGCCGATACCAGACGCAGATCCCGGAGTTTCCGCTCCGAACAGAGAAGGATGATGCTGTGAAAATCAACGATACCCTCAAGAGCAACCCAGGCCTTCAGCCGACCAACACCAACGGCACCGCGAATGCACGCGGCGCCGACAAGGCCGCCACGACCGCGGGCACGGCTGCCACGCCGGCCGCGACCGACAGCGTGCGCCTGTCCTCGCAGGGCCAGGCCATGGTCAGCGCCGTGGGTGGCAACAACCAGGTGTTCGACACCAAGAAAGTCGAGCGCATCAAGATGGCCATCGCCGATGGCCAGTTCCAGGTCAACTCCGAGAAAGTCGCCGACGGCCTGCTCGATACCGTGCGCGACTTGCTCCATTCACGCAAGCGATAAACCTTCATGCCCATCAGCCCGATCACGACCGTCCCTCAAGAACAGCAACACGTCAGCGCCCTGCTGGAGCTGATGAAACAGGAACAGCAGCTGCTGGTCGCAGCTGACGCCGACGGGCTGGCACACCTTACTCCCCGCAAGAACGCACTGCTGCAGGCGCTCGCCGAATTGTCGGCCCAGCGCCACGCGGCGCTGCTTGCCGCCGGCTGCGAAGGCTCGGAAGCGGGCATGGAACCCTGGCTGGCCGTGGGCGGCAACCCGGAAGCGTCCGCCCAATGGGAAGCCCTGCTGGCGCTGGCCCGTGAGGCCAAGGAACTCAATCGCGTCAACGGCATGCTGATCAACAAGCAGCTGGCGCACAACCAGGGCGTGCTCAACGCGCTGCGCATGCCGGCCGGCGCGGAAGCCGGCGGCGTGTACGGCGCCAGCGGCCAGGCGGTCGGCGCCGGGCCCTCGAAACGCTACGTGATCGGCTGAAGGACAACCCGACTGCCCATGAAAAACGGCCGCCCACTGGGCGGCCGTTGTCATTTCGTGGAGCGGTGTTATTTACCGAACGCGCGCATGTCGGTCTTGCGCAGCAGGGCTACGTTGGCGCGCTGCTCCTTCGTGAAGCCAGCCAGCATCTCGGCCGCCTGCTTCTTGTTCATGCTCGGCTCCAGGCCCACGAACATCCCGGCGTGCACCATCGCGTAGCTCATGAGCGCGAACTCGCGGGTGCTCAGGCCGTGTTTCGCCAGCACCGCCCTGGCGCGCGGTTCCTTGTCGAGCACGCGGGCGAATTCCTCGGCCGACAGGTTGTTGTTCTTGCCGTCGTCGCGCTCTTCATCGTCGTCCTTTTCGAGCTTCTTGATATCCGGCGCGGCGGCCTTCAGCTTGGCCAGCAGTGCCGGGGTGAGCAGGAAGCGCTCTTCGGGCTCGGCAGCGCCGGCATGGCTCGAGCACAGCAGTAACGCGACGAAGGCGCTGGCAAACAGTCTGGTCATTTTCATGGGGCATCCTTTCAATGCTGCGATAAGGACGCAATGATAGGACGAAGTCATTCCTGTGGAGCCCCCCACGCGTGGTGGAATGTTTCGCCTGAAAATACCAGAAAATATCCTCCAATATTGCCCGATTATTTTCGGCCAATATTGTACGCATTATGTCCGATATAAGCGAGCTGCTTTTTCCCTATTTAAGGGCGGATCGATAAAGGAACAGGCTTTCCGGATAGCTGTTAGTATGAATTTCCGCTCTAGGTGATTTTCGCTGAATCGGCAATAAAGGATTTAATAAAATGTTCCAGAATGGACTAAGCCGATTCATCGACAGTAATATGGAACCGATCATGCAGGCCTGGGAGGATTTCGCGCGAACGATCGAGCCGCCTGCCCTCGCAATGGATGATGTCGAACTGCGTGACCATGCCAAGCAAATGTTGCACGCCTTCGCTGCCGACCTCGACACCCCGCAATCCGAGCACGAGCGCTTCGCCAAATCAAAAGGCCTTGGAAAGCGCGGCCCTGACGATACGGCCGCCGAAACGCATGCCGAGGCGCGGCTCCTGTCGGGCTACACCGTCGTCCAGCTGGTCTCCGAATACCGCGCCCTGCGTTCGAGCGTGCTGATGCTGTGGGCTGCCGAGGCCAAGGGCCAGCAACGCAATGATCTTTCCGACGTTACCCGCTTTAACGAGGCGGTCGACCAGGCCCTGGCCGAGTCGATTGCGCGCTACGAATTCATGGTCAAACAGTCGCAGAACATGTTCCTTGCCATCCTCGGGCATGACTTGCGCAATCCGCTTGGCACCGTGGTCAGCGGGGCAAGCTTCCTCATGCAGGCGGATCTGCCGCCCAAATTCATCCTGGTCGCGACGCGGATGTTCAACAGCGGCAAACGCATGAGCAAGCTGATCAACGACCTGATCGATTTCACCCGCACCCATCTGGGCCCCGGCATTCCTGTGCGCGTCAAACAAGGCAGTCTCGTCGCGCTGTGCGAAGAAGTCGTCAACGAGGCACGCACCTTCCATCCGGAGCGCTCGATCGATCTGCAGGTTCCGCCGAAGCTCGACGCCATCTTCGATGAAGGCCGCCTGGCGCAGGCGCTGTCGAATTTGATCGGCAACGCGATCCAGTACAGCAGCCCGGACTTCCCGGTGAGCGTGCGGCTCAGCAGCCAGGACGACCAGGTGGCCATTGCGGTCAACAATCAGGGGGCGACCATCCCGGTGGACAGCATGGCGACGATCTTCGACCCGATGGTACGGATTGCCATGCATGCCAACCAGATCGAGCACGACTATACGGAGCGCACCAGCCTTGGCATCGGTCTCTACATTTCCAGGGAAATCATCCACGCGCACGACGGCAAGATTGAAGTGACATCGAATGTGGAAGACGGAACGACCTTCACCGTAAAAATGCCGCGCCTGCCGGCGGGATTCAGGCCTTCCGACAGCGTCGCACACACCAGGCGTCGCGTGGAAGACAGCCAATATGATTGAACGCCGCTGCAAGACGCTGGTCGTCGACGACGAGCCCGATCTCGCGGATATAGCCGGAGAATTACTGGGCTACCATGGTATTGATGCACTGGTTGTTTATTCTGCCCACGATGCACTCAAGCTTTTGGAAACGCGGTCGGATATCGATGCACTCTTTTCCGATGTGATGATGCCTTCCATGACGGGGCTCGAATTGGCGGAAACCGTTGCCGAAATTTATCCGAGCATTAAAATCGTTTTGACTTCCGGATTTACGGCGCCGATTCACTGGGCGCGGCAGAAGCGGCGTTTTCCTTTTATTACAAAACCATATTCGATTGACGCCGTCATTCCCCTTTTGGGGTGCTAGGCATCATCGAACACCCATTCGAAGCATCGCTTCGATGCTCTCCGGCGCGACCGGCCTGCTGAAGCAGTAGCCCTGCATCTGGTCGCAGCCGTGCTGCTGCAGGAAGGCCAGCTGCTCGCTGGTCTCGACGCCTTCCGCGATGACGTTCAGCTTCATGGAATGCGCCAGCGCGATCACGGCGTTGACGATGGCCGCGTCGTCGGCATCCTGGGTCAGGTCCATCACGAAGGAGCGGTCGATCTTCAGGCTGTGGATCGGGAAGCGCTTCAGGCTGGCCAGGCTCGAGTAGCCGGTGCCGAAATCGTCGATCGCCAGCTGCACCCCCATCGCGGCCAGCCGGCCCATGGTCTCGGTGGCCGCCATCGGGTTTTCCATCAACACGCTTTCGGTGATCTCGAGGGTCAGGCTGCCCGGGTCGCAACCGGTCTCCTGGAGCAACGCGGCGACGCGCTGGGCCACGTCCTGGCCCAGGAACTGGCGCGCGGACAGGTTAACGCTGATGCGCAGCGGACTCAGGCCGGCGCCGCGCCATGCCACCTGCTGGCGCATGGCGGTGGCCAGCACCCAGTCGCCGATCGGCACGATCAGGCCGGTCTCCTCGGCCAGCGGGATGAAGTCCGCGGGCGACACCATCGGCCGCCCGAGCGGCTGCCAGCGCAGCAGTGCTTCGACTCCGGTCACCAGGCCGCTGCCGATGTCCACCACCGGCTGGTAATAGAGCAGGAACTCCTCGCGCTGCAGGGCGCGCTGCAGCGCCCCTTCCATGCGCAGGTGCAGTTCCGCCTGCTCGCCCATCTCGGCCGTGTAGAAGGAGTAGTGGTTGCCGCCCCGCCCCTTGGAGCCGTACATGGCGCTGTCGGCGCACTTGAGCAGGGTGGCGCTGTCCTCGCCGTCGCGCGGGTACATCGCGATCCCGATGCTCCCGGAGGGGAACACTTCCTGGCCGCACAGCAGCATGGGCTGGAACAGGTTGTCGAGCAGCTTGCGCGCCACCTTGGCCGCGTCTTCCTCGCCTGCCAGGTCGGGCAGCACCACCACGAATTCGTCGCCGCCCTGGCGCGCCACGGTGTCGCTCTCGCGCAGGCTGCTGGACAGGCGGCGCGCGATCTCGACGATCAGGGCGTCGCCGGCATCGTGGCCGAGACTGTCGTTGACGTGCTTGAAGCGGTCCAGGTCGATGAACATCAGCGCCACCTGGCGCCCGGCGCGGTGGGCGTGCATGATGGCCTGGCCGAGCCGGTCCTGCATCAGGATCCGGTTCGGCAGCCCGGTCAGGGCGTCATGGTTGGCCATGCGCAGCAAGGCCTCCTCGGCCTTCTTCTGGCGCTGGATATCCTTGATGACGCAGATGAAGCGATGGTTGCCGTTCGCGTCGCGCATGCTCGAGACGTTGACGCTGACCCAGACCTGCGCGCCGTCGCGCCGGATCAGGCGCTTCTCGCGCTGGTAGTCGCTGATCTCGCCGGTCTTCAGGCGGGCGTTCAGGGCCAGTTCTTCCGGCAGGTCTTCCTCGCAGGTGAGCTGCTGGAAGAAGCGCTGCAGCAGCTCGATCTCGGAATAGCCGAGGATCTGCGACATCTTGCTGTTGGTGCGCAGCACGCGGCCGTCGGCGCCCAGCAGCACGATGCCGACCGCGGCCTGGTTGAAGGTGAGGCGGAAGAATTCCTCGCTCTCCTGCAGGCGCAGCCTGGCCTTGCGGCGGAAGGTGATGTCCTGCCCGATCAGCAGCAGTATGTGGCTGCCGTCCTTGCGCGTGCGGCGGATGTTGAAGTCGACGTAGCGCACGCCATCGGCGCCGCCGTCGAGGGTGACCAGCACGTTGTCATGCGGCGCGCCGGAAGCCAGGGCCTCGGCGGCCCGGTTGACCAGTTCCGGGCTGGGGATCAGTTCTTCCAGCTGCAGCCTGCTTTCCTGCAGCAGGCCGTCGGGCACGCCCAGCAGGTCGGCCATCATGCGATTCATGGAACTGACGCGCAGTTCGGCATCGACCACCACCAGGCCGGCTGGCATGCCGTCGATGACCTGCTCCAGGTAGTTCTGGTTCTGCAGGCTGCTGCGCTGGCTGGCATGGAAATAGGTATCGAGCGCCAGGCCCATGTCGAAGCAGACGATCTTCAGCACCGCGTCGACGGCGGCGTGGAAGCGCTCCGGCTGGCCCTGCAGGCGGCGTTCCAGCATGCCGACCAGCTCCGACAGGTACTTGCGGTAGGCCCCGATGTACCACTTCGGATCGAGCCCGATGCGCTGGTGGGTCGCGCCCACGCGCAGGCGCTCGCGCATATAGTCCTCGCCGTATTCACCCGCCGTCAGGCTGCTGAAGTAGCGGGCCTGCAGGTGCCGCAGGCGCGCCTCGGCGCCGGTGCCCAGCATGTCGCGCAGGCCGGGGAAGGACATCAGGTGCGCATAGAAACGGTCCGAGAAGGCATCGCGGTGGCACTCGAGCAGTTCGTGCACGTCGCGCAGGGCCGCGACGTCGGGCTCGCCCAGTTCCAGGAAAGCCTTGCGTGCTTCCACCTCCTCGCGGTCGATCCCGATCTCGCGGGCGAGTTCGTCGACGAAATCATGGAGGCCGTTCATGGCCTGCCTCCTGCGCGTCCGGGACGGGATCGATGCTGGGTAATCATGGAAGGCCTGCCGAAGTAGGAGATGTTTATTCCTGGATAAAGTCATTGCATGATAGCAATGGCCTTGTCCTGAATCGAGCAAATAATCACTAATTATCACATTTGTTGTTTATTAGCCATATCGCCAGTGTGGTTTTGTTGCTCGGGGTAAATAGACGCTTGGGATAACGCAAAGGCGGGGACAGCGTGGCGGCGCACAGTAGGCCGATCAATCATCCTAAGAGGAATTTCCATGCGCCACTCTTCCCTGCTTTCCTGCCTGCTGGCCCTGACCACCCTGCCCGCACTGGCGCAGGACGTGAGCGTGACGATCGCGCCGGTGCGCGACAAGTTTGCGCGCAGCGACGAGGTGCTGGTGCGCGTGACCCTGCTGAACACCAGCGCCACGCCCCAGTTCCTGCTCAAGTGGCATACCCCGGCCGGCGGCGTCGCGGCACCGCTGTTCGAGGTGCTGCGCGAGGGCCAGCCGGTGCGCTACCTCGGCATCAAGGTCAAGCGCGCCGCCCCCGGCCCGGACGACTACCTGCGGCTGGAACCGGGCGCGTCGCTGAGCAGCACGGTCGAGCTGTCGGCGCTGTACGAAATGAACGTGACCGGACCCTACCAGCTGCGCTACCGCACCGCGTCGAGCGGCCTGTTCGCCGGCGCCGGGATGCGGCCCATGCCCGGCACGCTGGCCTCGAGCCAGGTGGGGATCTGGATCGACGGCCGCCTGCCGCGCGGAGCACGCCCGCCCGCCAAGCAGGCAGCCACCGGGGGCGGCCTGGAATTCAGCAAATGCTCGAACGCGCAGCAGGAACAGCTGGCGGCGGCGGTGGACGCGGGCAAGGCGATGACGGTCGATGCCCACAACTACCTGGCGGCCGGGGCCGGCGGAAACCAGTACGGCGCTCGCTACGCCAACTGGTTCGGCGTGTTCGACGCCGGCCGCGCCGCCATCGTCAGCAGCAACTACACGGCCATCCGCGACGCCTTCGAGAACAAGCCCCTGAAGATCGACTGCGGCTGCAACGAGGATTATTTCGCCTACGTGTACCCGGCCCAGCCCTATGCGATCTACGTCTGCAAGGCCTTCTGGACGGCGCCGCTGACCGGCACCGACTCGCGCGGCGGCACCCTGCTGCACGAGCTGAGCCACTTCGACGTGGTGGCCGCCACCGACGACCACGTGTATGGCCAGCAGGGTGCGGCCGAGCTGGCGCGCATGGACCCGGCGCGCGCCGTCCGCAACGCCGATTCGCATGAGTATTTTGGTGAGAATTCGCCGCCGCAGCAGTAGCCAGCGCATATCCGAATTGCTAGCACTTGTGTATACAAACCGCCAGCGCACGATTGCCGATTTTTGCGTTTTGTTGACACTTCACAAAAATTGTCACGTTCGCGTCGATTCAACTTTACACAAATCCATGTTTCCGTAAATATCCACTTGAGTTATCTCATGTCTCATGGATAGCTCGATAAGGCTGGAGTAGAGCCGCATAACTAATTTTCATACGGAGAATGAGCATGAGCTTGAAAGGCATCTGGAAGTCGGCATTGGGCATGGCTGCGCTCGCGGCAGCCTGCAACGTCGCCGCGGCGCCGAAGGGCGTGGCGGTCACCGTGGTTCCCGAAAAGAACGCGCTGGGACAGAACGACGACGTGGTGGTACGCGTCACCATCACCAACAACTCGGGCGCGCCGCAGTACATCATGAAGGCACGCACGCCCTTCGAAGGCATGGAGGAAGCGCTGTTCGACATCAGGCGCGACGGCCAGCCGGTGCCCTACCTCGGCGCCCACATCAAGCGCGCGGCCCCGACCCGGGCCGACTACTTCCTGCTCAAGCCGGGCGCCTCGCACAGCGTCAAGGTCGAACTCTCGGCCCTGTACGACATGAGCGTCAGCGGCGACTACCAGATCAGCTACAAGCAGATGTCGCCGCAGCTGTTCCTGGACGCCCCGGGCGACGCCGGCGGTGACAACGCCACCCTGGTGTCCGCGCCGGCCTCCGTGTGGATCGACGGCCGCTTCGCGCGCGGCCAGAAGTCGCAGGTGATGCTCGACATCGAAGCGATGAAGCAGGCCGCCGCCCAGCCGTCCGCCGCCAGCCTGAGCTTCAGCAGGTGCACCACCACCCAGCAGACCACGGTCACCCAGGCGATGTCGGCCGGCTCGGCGATGGCGAGCGACGGCGACGCCTACATGCAGCGCGGCGTGATCGGCACCCGCTACACCAAGTGGTTCGGCACCAACACCAGCACCCGCGTGGCCACCGTCAAGTCGCACTTCGCCGCCATCAAGGACGCCTTCGCGAACAAGCCGGTGACGGTCGACTGCGGCTGCAACAAGACTTACTACGCCTATGTGTATCCGACCCAGCCGTACAAGATCTACGTCTGCAAGGCCTTCTGGGCGGCGCCGATGACCGGCACCGATTCGAAGGGCGGCACCCTGGTGCACGAGATGAGCCACTTCAACGTGGTGGCCGGTACCGATGACCATGTGTACGGCCAATCGGGCGCGGCCAGCCTGGCGATCAGCAATCCGGACCTGGCGGTGCAGAACGCCGACTCGCATGAATACTTCGGCGAGAACACGCCTGCGCTGAACTAAGCTGATACCCGGCATGACGACGGGCCGGAATACCGGCCCGTTTTTTATTTGCTGAAGCTGAACCTGACCGGCGCCGCCGGACTGTTCCTGACGGCCTCGAGCTGCGCGACATCCGCCAGCCACGGGCCGTCGTAGCGGATCTCGTAGCTGTGCTTTCCCTTCGCGAAGGCATAGGAAGGCGTGATGTCGATGGTATTCATGTGCATGGTGTGCGGCGCCACCGCCTGGTAGTCGCCGGCCGTGAGCGCGCCGCGCTTGACCATCATGCCGGTATAGCCGACCGGCTTGCCCGTGGCATCGCGCAGGTCGAAGCGCCGTCCGGTGATCTCGTCGCCGGCGGCGACTTCGCGCGGGACGTAGATGGTGGTGTCGCCATGGTTCTCGACGATCAGGCGCACTTTCACCTTGGCGCCGGCCGTCTCGACTTCGAGCTGGTGGCGCACCTGCGCCTCCTTTTCCACCGCGCCGACGGCGCCGGCCGCGCTCACCAGGCCTCCGAGGACCAGCAGCAGCGCTGGAGGGATACGTTTGACATGCATGGAGTCTCCCGAAGTTTGTTATGGCATGGACGCCAGGATCATCACCGCCACGCGCCGGTTGCGCGCCTGGTTGGCCGGCGTGTCGTTCGGCGCCACCGGACGCGTGGCGCCGTGGCCGATGGCGGACAGGCGCGCATCCTGTACCCCGTTCTCGATGAACAGGCGCACCACGCTGGCCGCGCGCACCGCCGACAGTTCCCAGTTCGAGGCGAACTTCTCGTTGGTGATCGGCAGCTTGTCGGTATGGCCTTCGACCTCGATCCGGTGCGGAGCGTTCTTCAGCAGCCCCGCCACCTGGCCCAGCACCGCGCGCGCCTCCTGCTGCAGGGTCGCTTCGCCCTGCGCGAACAGCATGCTGGCGTTGAGTTCGATGCCGATGCCGCGCGCGTTCTGCGTCACCCGCACCTGGCCCGATTTCACCAGCGGCATCAGGGTCGCGGTCAGGTCTTTCGCCAGCACCTCCATGCGCTCGCGCTCGCGCCGCGCCGCCTCCTGGCGCTTGCGGTTGACGATGTGCGACAGCGGCAGCACCGGCTCGACGCTGGTATGCGCCTGCGGCGCCACGCTGCGCCCGCCGAAGGCGTCGCCCAGCGCTTCGGACAGCACCGCGTACTTACCTTCGTTAACGATGGAGATCGCATACATGACGACAAAGAAGGCGAACAGCAGCGTGATGAAATCGGCGTAGGAGATCAGCCAGCGCTCGTGGTGTTCGCCGGGGCCGTCGTCGTAGCGTTTTCGCGCCATGCCGGGCAGCCCTTAATGGCGCGCGAGCAGGCTCGCCACCCGCTCGTCGACCACGCGGGTGTGGTCGCCGCTGGCGAGGTCGTGGAAGACTTCGGCGAGGATTTCGTACTGGGCTACCTTGTCGGTGACGATGCCCTTCAGCTTGTTCCCCACCGGGTAGAAGAACAGGTTGGCCAGCCCCACGCCGTAGACGGTGGAGACGAAGGCCACCGCGATGCCGGAACCGAGGCGCGAGGGGTCGGACAGGTTTTCCATCACGTGGATCAGGCCCAGCACCGCTCCCAGGATGCCGATGGTGGGCGCATAGCCGGCCGCCGATTCCCAGATGCGCGCCGCCTGGCGCTGCGAGAATTCGTAGGCGTTGATCTCGTTCTCGAGCAGGCTGCGGATCTTGTCGGGATGGATGCCGTCGACCACCAGGCGCAGGCCCTTCTGGATGAATCTGTCGGGGGTGGCCATGTACTGCTCGAGCGAGAGCAGGCCGTCGCGCCGCGCGGACAGGCTCCACAGCGCGATCTCGCGCGACAGCTTGTCGCGCCCGGACTTCGGCGGGAAGAACACCCAGCGCAGCATGCGCAGGCCCAGCATGAAGCTGCGCCGCTCGCTCTGCAGCAGGGTGGCCCCCAGCGTGCCGACCACCACGATGGCAAAGGCGGCCGGCTGCACCAGCGAAGCGAACTTGCCGCCGTCCAGCGTATGGCCGACCAGGATGCCCGCGAGCGCGAGCACCAGGCCGGCTACGCTTGCCCAGTCCACAACTGCTCCTTGAGGGCGGCGCGCAGGCGCGACACGGCCTGGGTGTGCAGCTGCGACACCCGCGATTCGCTCACGCCCATGACGGCACCGATTTCCTTCAGGTTCAGCTCTTCTTCGTAGTAGAGGCCCATCAGCATCTTCTCGCGCGGCGGCAGGTTGTCGATGGCGTCGATCACGGCCTGGCGGAAGCCCGTATCGAGCAGGCTGCGCAGCGGGTCGCTGTCGTCCACCGCATAGCGGTCGAGGAAGCCGTCACTGCCCTCCTCGGAGTCGTGGAAGTCTTCGTAGTAGAGCAGCTGGTGGCCGCCGCCGTCGCCCAGCATCTCCTGGTAGTCGGCGAGCGACATCTTGAGCGACTTGGCGATCTCGGATTCGCTGGCCGGGCGGCCCAGGCGCTGCTGCAGCGCCTCCATCGCGGCCTCGACCTTGCGCATGTTCTGGCGCGTACTGCGCGGCATCCAGTCGCTGTTGCGCAGCTCGTCCAGCATGGCGCCGCGGATGCGCAGCACGGCATAGGTCTCGAACTGGGCGCCGTGGTTGTCTTCGTAGCGGTTGATCGCGTCGAGCAGGCCCATCATGCCGGCCTGCACCAGGTCATCGACTTCCACCGAAGGCGGCAGCTTGGCCTTCATGTGGTGGGCAAGACGCTTCACCAACGGCATGTGCTCCGTCAGCAAATGGTTCTTGTCCGCTTTCCCTTTGACCGTGTACATGCGTTTTGCTTTTCTCTTCCGCTATCTCTGCTTTTCCGTAGGGTGGTCGGCTCTGCCGACCGCGCGTTCAACCAGCAGACGCGTTACCACATCGCTGACACTGGCTGGACGCGCGGTCGGCAAAGCCGACCACCCTACGATTATCCCCTGCCCAGGCCCGGCATCGCGTGCAGCGCGAACTTCCCTGCCAGGCGCCGGAAGGCGACCGAGGCCCCCGCCAGCGGGAAGGCATCGACCACCGCCCGGCCCAGGCGCGCGGCGCGGTGCAGGTACTCGTCGGCCGGCACCGAACCCATGGCGCTCAGGCTGACCGCCAGGTAACGTGTTGCCGCAGTTGACATATTATCGTATACAAGCTTGGCCTCCGCCTCCGTCGCGCCGGTCACCAGGATGCCGAAGGGACGGCGGCCCAGCTGCTGCGCCAGGCGCTTGATCAGCGCATAGGCATTCGTGATCGAGGCGGCCGAGGTCCCGACCTGCACCACGATCTCCGAACTGGCCATCAGCGCCAGCGGGAATTCGCCATCCGGACCCAGCTCGCCGTCGACCATCACGATGCCGGCCTGCTTGACCAGCACGTCGAAGGTCTTGGCCAGGCGGCGCGTATCCGCACTGTCCTTTGGATCGCCGAGCGACGCGACCGAGAAGCCTTGCGGGACCTGGTGGATCACCTGGTTCAGGCCGCACTCCTGGCGCGCCACGTCCGCCAGCGTGGCGGCGCGGCTCAGGCCCAGCCGGCGCGCCACGCCGTAGTCGCGCTCGCAGGCGTCGACGATCAGGACTTCGTTCCCCAGCTGGGCCAGCGAGGCGCCCAGGTTGACCAGCATGGCGCCCTTGTCGTCTTCAGGCGTAGCGGAAAGGAAGGTGACGATGCGCGGGCGCGGGCCCTGCAGCATGCGGCGCAGGCCTTCGGCCTGGTCGAAATCGAAACTAGCCAAGCTGCACCTCGCGCAGGTTGCGGTCCTGGCCAGCTGCGGCCATCATCATCGGCAGGTCGGCGTCGCCGAACTGGGCGGAGGCATTGCGGGTATTGCGGAAAGCGCGGTCGATCAGCATGGCGCGGTCGGCCAGGTGCAGGTCTTCCGGCACGCGCTGGCCGTTCGAGATGTAGTGCAGGTTCAGCTTCTGGCGGATCACGACGTCCAGCACGTTGCCGATCGAGGCGGCTTCGTCCAGCTTGGTCATGATGCAGCCGGCCAGGCCGCTGCCCTGATAGGCGCGCACCACTTCGTTCAGGGTCTCGTTGGTCGAGGTCGCGTTCAGGCACAGCAGGCGCTTCACGTCGGCGCCGGATTCGGACAGCATCGCCACCTGTTCCGTCACCATCTGGTCGCGCTGCGACATGCCGATGGTGTCGATCAGGACGGTGTGCTTGTTCTTGAGTTCTTTGAGGGCGATGCGCAGGTCGGCCTCGTCCTTCACCGAGTGCACCATCACGCCCAGGATCTTGCCGTAGATGCGCAGCTGCTCATGGCCGCCGATACGGTAGGCGTCGGTGGTGATCAGGGCCAGCTTGTCCGGGCCGTGGCGCATCACGCAGCGCGCCGCCAGCTTGGCGGTGGTGGTGGTCTTGCCGACGCCGGTCGGGCCGACCAGGGCGAAGACGCCGCCTTTGTTCAACAGGTCGTCTTCGTTCGTGATGGTGGTCAGGTTACGGGCGAGGACGGTCTTGATCCAGCGCAGCGCATCGGCCGCGTCCTTGGTGGCGGGCATCTTGTCGATCAGGTAGCGCGCCAGCGTGGCGGAGAAGCCGGCTGCCAGCATCTCGCGCAGCACGGCGGCCTTCTGCGGCTCGCGCTGGGCCGTCGCGTTCCAGGACAGTTCGGCCAGCTGGGTTTCCATCAGGCCGCGCATGGCGCGGATCTCGTTCATCATGCCGCTCATCTCGAGCGCGGCCGATTCCTTGGCCTGGGCGATGGCGGCGCTCATCATCTGGGTCATGGCGGCCATGTCGATCGCCGACTCCTGAGCAGGGGCGCGGCGGTTGACGTAGGTCGGCGGGACTTCCGGCTCGGCGACTGGCGCGGTACGGCGCTCGACGTAGGCTTGGCCGGCGAACGCATCCAGCCTGGGAGCGGCGGCGCGCGGTGCCGGCTGGCGTGGTTCAGGGGCGGCCGGGGCGCGGGTGAAGACGGGTTCCGGGTCGAAGTCGCTGTCGAAGGCCTGGAAGCCCTGGAAGGACGGCTTCTGCGGCTCTTCGATGGCGGGGGAAGCCAGCGAGGCGACATCGTCGTTGTCCAGTGCCAGGATCTCGACCACGCCGTCGACCGGGCGGTTGGAGAGGATGACCGCGTCAGGGCCGAGCGCCTCGCGCACCTTGCGCAAGGCGTCACGGGAAGTAGCCGCTGTAAATTTCTTCACGTTCATCGTTGTTCTCCGCACTTCAACTGTACTGTTCTATTTGCGATGGGCACAATTGCCCGTCCATAGTCAGCATTATTGGCGATGCCGTGGGGAAACCATCTTGGGAAAAGGGAGGGGAAAGAGCCCTATTTCAACTTAGGGATCTTGGAAGGAATGTTCTATCGCATAAACGCCCGGCAGCTCGGCCAACGACAAACGCCAGCTACTCGAGCTGGCGTAACTTCGTCTGCTGCTCAGCTTACTTCTACGTGCAGACAATCAGCTCCAGTAACCGCGATGTTCGACCGCTTGCTCTTCGAGCCATTCGATCGCCTGTGCGATGTTGGAACTGGGGATGTTCCCTTCTTCGAGTGCAGCACGAACCTTCCACTCTGGCTGTCGGGCCAGGATGGCGCGGAACTGCTCCCGTGTGTAGATAGATGCTTCAGCCTGAATTGAACGCTCGATCGTGGGTGCCGAGCTTTGAACGCGATTATTTAGATGCATCATCGATCGTCTCCTTCTCATTGGAGATACGATCCTAGCACGCATGCATAAATAATATCTGTTCGATATCGCACTAACTAGACATTAAGCAATTCCTTGAGGCAAGGATCGGAAACCATCAGCATCTTGACAGTCTAGATACTTTGTGCTACGACCATTTACTCAGCATTTGTTACAAACCCCGGATGAGACCGGTTACCAGATAGTTTGGTAATTGGAATTTAGCTGGGCCACAGCACCTTTATCGGCCGCATATCGCTGCAAGCACGACTGCGCGGGATTAGCTCACAAACAAGTACTCACCGTTACTTTTTCGGGTAAACTAGTTTGTTAGCCTATGTCAATTTTCGCTGCTAAGTTGCTCACTAGTAGTTGGAACTGAAGCGAACAGACGCATTGGACGCCGGAGACGCCTTGAAATATAAGCACTCTATTACTTAAAGTACAACCCAAACACAGATTAAATTAAGAAAAGTATCTCATGAAGATTTGCCCAGTTATTCTCTCTGGCGGCGTCGGAACCCGTTTATGGCCACTGTCGCGTGCAGTGATGCCCAAACAACTGCTCCCTTTGGTAACCGACAAAACAATGCTGCAGGAGACCGCTCTACGCGTCCATGACTGCCAAAGGTTCACGGCTCCGCTAGTCGTCTGTGGCAACGAGCACCGTTTTTTAGTTGCTGAGCAACTACGCGAGGTGGGCATTGCCCCACAAGGCATTTTGCTTGAGCCGGTTGGCCGCAATACCGCACCTGCGATCGCCACTGCAGCTCTTTACCTGCACGCTCAGGACCCAGATGCGATCATGCTGGTGTTGCCTGCTGATCACGTGATCGAGAAGAATGACGCTTTTCTTCGGTCAGTTGACCGGGCAGCGGCGTTAGTTCAAAACGGCTCTTTGGTTACTTTCGGTATCGTCCCGAATAGTCCCGACACAGGTTATGGCTACATCCAGCGCGGGCAACTAATTGGAGGCAGCGCTGATAGTTACAGAATCGAGCGCTTTGTTGAAAAGCCGGACCACAACACTGCAGAAGGATTCTTATCCGCAGGCGGCTATTACTGGAACAGCGGTATGTTCATGTTCCGTGCAGATCGTTTCCTCGCTGAGATCGCGCAGCATGCACCGGCGATTGCCGAGGCTACCAAGTTGGCCATGCAAAGCGCCTATCGTGACCTGGATTTCTGCCGCCTAGATGGAGCTGCTTTCGCAGCCTGCCCTTCCAATTCGATTGACTACGCTGTGATGGAACACACGTCTAGCGGCGTGGTTATAGCTGCAGACATCGGCTGGAGCGATGTCGGCTCGTGGGCGGCGCTGGCTGATGTGCAGTGTGCGGACGCTGACGGTAATGTGCAACGCGGGGACGTTTATCTGGACGGCGTGAGCAATACTTTAGTACGCGCAGAGAGTCGTGTTGTCGCTGTCGTCGGTGTCAAAGATCTGGTAGTAGTCGAGACGCCCGACGCAGTATTGGTCTCGCACAAGGACCATGTCCAGCGTGTCAAGAACGTTGTCGAACACCTCAAGGTGAACGAACGTACCGAGCATGTACACCACACCCGAGTCTACCGGCCGTGGGGCCATTACGAAGGTATTGATGCCGGCGACCGCTTTCAGGTCAAGCGCATCACCGTCAAACCGGGGGAAAAGCTATCGCTGCAGATGCATCATCATCGCGCCGAGCACTGGATCGTGGTATCGGGCACCGCCCTCGTTACATGTGGCGACAAGATGAGTCTGTTGTCGGAAAACGAATCCACGTATATCCCGATCGGCATGACACATCGCCTTGAAAACCCGGGCAAGCTCCCGCTGCACCTGATTGAAGTGCAATCTGGCAGCTATCTGGGCGAAGACGACATTGTGCGCTTTGAAGACATCTATCTGCGTACTTAAATTACCTCAGTCTGCGCTGACGTAAATTACTACGTCAGAAGCTACTGTCGGGCAATCGACTGTTGCGACAGTCGATTGCCTGACCTACCGATCCTTACTTCCGACTACATCGGCACGCCCACCAGGCTGGTCACCCGAATCGTCTTCGTCTCCGGAATTTCGTTGTGCGAGAGCACCTTCAACTGCGGCACTGCACGGCGCAGGAAGCGCGAGAGCAGCACGCGTAGCGGAGCCGGCACCAGCAGCACCGGGCTCAGGCCCATCTGTTCCTGCTGCGCCGCCGCATTCGCCGCCTGCTGGGCGATGGTGTCGGCCAGGCCTGGCTCGATGCCGGCGCCGTCGCCGCCCGCGCCCATTGCCTGCATCAACAGACGCTCGAGGCGGTTGTCGAGGGTCATGACTGACAGCTCATTGGTGCCAGGGAACAGCTGCTGCACGATCGCCCGGCCCAGCGCCACTCGCACCATCGCGGTCAGCTCGCCCGGATCCTGGGTCTGGTTGGCGTATTCCGACAGTGACTCGATGATGGTGCGCATGTCACGGATGTGCACGCCTTCCTGCAGCAGGTTCTGCAGCACTTTCTGCAGGGTCGACAGCGACACGACCTTCGGTACCAGGTCTTCAACCAGTTTCGGCGTTTCCCTGCCCAAGTGGTCCAGCAGCGCCTGCACTTCCAGGCGGCCCAGCAGTTCCGACGCATGGGTCGTGATTAGATGGTTCAGGTGGGTCGCCACCACGGTGCCGGCGTCGACCACGGTGTAGCCCATGCTCTGAGCTTCGTCGCGCAGGCTGGCGTCGATCCAGGTCGCCGGCAGGCCGAAGGCCGGATCGGTCGTCACCAGGCCCGGCAGCGTGCCGCTGGCCATGCCCGGGTTGATCGCCAGGAACTGGCCGTTCATGGCTTCGCCGGTGCCCACTTCCACGCCCTTGAGGGTGATGCGGTAGGCCGAGGGCTTGAGTTCCAGGTTGTCGCGGATGTGCACCGGCGGCGCCAGGAAGCCGACTTCTTGGGCGAACTTCTTGCGGATGCCCTTGATGCGCTTGAGCAGCTCGCCGCCCTGGGTCTTGTCGACCAGCGGGATCAGGCGGTAGCCCACTTCCAGACCGAGGGTGTCGACCGCCATGACGTCCTGCCAGGTCGCTTCTTCCGACTCGGCCGGGGCGGCTGCGCCCCCGGCAGCTGCCGTTGCCGCCGCTTCCGCCGCCGCGGCCGCTTCCTTGGCCGGGCCCTCCTTCTTGCGCTTGGCAATCATGTAACCGCTGCCGCACAGGGCGCCGCCCAGCAGCAGGAACACCAGGTTCGGCATGCCCGGGATCACGCCCAGCGCGAAGATGATGCCGCCGGTGATGTACAGGGCTTCCGGGCGGGCGAACAGCTGGTTGGTCACCTGGCTGCTGATATCGTCCTCGTTGGCCACGCGTGATACGACCATACCGGCCGCGATCGAGATGATCAGCGAAGGAATCTGGGCCACCAGGCCGTCACCGATGGCCAGCAGCGTGTACACCTCGGCGGCCTCGCCGAAGCTCAGGTCGTGCTGCACCACACCGATGATCAGGCCGCCGATGACGTTGATCAGGGTGATCATGATGCCGGCGACCGCATCGCCCTTGACGTACTTGGAGGCACCGTCCATGGCGCCGTAGAACTCGGCTTCCTGCGCCACTTCATTGCGGCGCTTGCGGGCATCGGCTTCGCCGATCAGGCCGGCGTTCAGGTCGGCGTCGATCGCCATCTGCTTGCCTGGCATCGCATCCAGGGCGAAGCGCGCGCCGACTTCGGCGATACGGCCCGCACCCTTGGTCACCACCGAGAAGTTGATGATGGTGAGGATGATGAACACGACGATACCGACCGTGAAGTTGCCCCCGATGAGGAAGTGGCCGAAGGCTTCCACCACTTTACCGGCAGCGGCGCCGCCGGTGTGGCCTTCGGTCAGGACGATACGGGTAGAAGCGACGTTCAGCGCCAGGCGCAGCATGGTCGAGATCAGCAGGATGGCCGGGAAGGCCATGAAGTCGAGCGGCTTGACCGTGTACAGAGCGGTCAGCAGGACGATGACGGACAGCGCGATGTTAAAGCTGAAGAACACGTCCAGCACGAAGGCCGGCAGCGGCAGGATCATCATCGCCAACAGGATGATGATGAAGATCGGTGCGGCGAGCGCGCTGGCGCCCTTGGCCGCGAGGCCGCCCGTCCATGCCGGCAGTTTGATGCTGTTCATTAATGCAATGCTCCGTTATTGGTTCCTGCACCCGGACCCTTGTAGGCCGGGTCGTTCGGGTCCATCTCCGCCGGCACCGCCAGCTTCGTCGGGCGATCGGGGTACATGCCTTCGCCCTTCTTGTAGGCGCGCAGCTGGTAGACGTAGGCCAGGACTTCGGCCACGGCCGAGAACAGCTTCTCCGGGATCTCTTCGTCGATGTCGGTGTGCTTGTAGAGCGCACGGGCCAGTGCCGGGGCTTCCAGCAGGGTCACCTTGTGCTCGGCGCCGAGTTCGCGGATCTTGGCCGCCACATCGTCGACGCCCTTGGCCACCACGCGCGGCGCACCCTTTTGGCCGTCGCTGTACTTCAGCGCCACCGCGTAATGGGTCGGGTTGGTGACGATCACATCCGCAGTAGGGACATTCTGCATCATGCGTCCGCGCGCCATTTCGCGCTGCATCTGGCGAATCTTGCCCTTAATCTGAGGATTGCCGTCCGATTCCTTCGACTCCTGGATCATTTCCTGGCGCGTCATTTTCATCTTGTCGTGGTAGTGCCACAGCTGCCAGGGACCGTCGATGGCCGCGATCACGCCCAGGGCGCCGGTGATGAACAGGAATGCCTTGGCCACCAGCTCGCCTACGTGGGCGGTGCCGGCGCCCAGCGGTTCGACCGCCAGGCCGATGACCGCTTCCTTCTGCCCCATGATGACGACCCAGGCCACGGCGCCGACCATCAGGGTCTTGGCGATGGCCTTCAGCAGTTCGATCAGGGCATTGGTGGAGAACATGTTGCCGATGCCCTTGATCGGGTCCAGCTTCATGAAGTTCGGCACAAAGGCCTTGGCGGAGAAGTTCCAGCCGCCGATCAGGAGCGGCGAGGCGAGCGCGACCAGCATGATGAGGCCGGCCAGCGGCAGGCAGGCGATCAGGACCGATACCAGGTCGGCCGTGACCCGTTCGATCAGGACGGTGGGGTTATAGACTTGGTCGCGGCTGAGCGAGAGGCCGGACTGCATTGCCTGCTCCAGCTTGCCGATCAGCGAGCCGCCGGTCATCCACAGGCCGGCGCCCGCGGTCATCAGGACGGTGAAGGTGGCGATTTCGCGCGAACGGGGGACGTCGCCTTCTTCACGCGCCTTTTCGAGCCTCCTGGGTGACGCTGGTTCTGTCCGTTCTGCGTCGCTGTCGTCCGCCATCGCGCGTTCCTGTCCTGTGCTGTTTATTGGTACAAGTCAGCATTTTCGTCGATATTGCCCTACATCCATACTTCAAACAGGGGAGTAAAGCACCTCATATTCGAGGAGCAGGGCAGAACGTTGTATTCAAGCATCGTTAGTGCATGCCGTACGCATGAACGTGCATAAGAGATGTGTCTTGGCGGAAATCATATGCCAGAATGTAACGGGCAGTTCCTTTTTTATCCAAGGAAATGTTTTAGTAATATAATGTGCTAGCAATTGTTGCACTGTGCGCTTCTGTAATCTGAACAATCAAGGACCTAATTATGAAAAAGCTTCTCGCCGCTAGCGCGATCCTGAGCCTGCTGTCGACCCAAGTACTGGCCCAGACCGGCGTGCCGGCCGCTGCAGCCAACTCCGCCGCAACCGGCACCGCAGGCGCCGCCAGCGCCACTGGCACTGCCGGCGCAGCCGGTACTGCAGGCGCCGCTGGCGCGGCAGCAGGCACTGCCAGCACCGCTGGCTTCTTGGGCGGCACCGCGCTGGCCGGCCTGTCGACCACCACCTTGGTCGCCATCGGCGCTGCTGTCGCTGCCGTCGGCGTCGCTGCTTCGAACAACGATTCGAGCACCTCGCACGCGGCTACGACCCACCACCAGTAATCTGGTGGACGCTCGTCGTCCGGTAACAAAAACAATACTGGCCGCAAATGCGGCCAGTATTGTTTTATACGTTAAAACTTTGTGCTGGCAATGCCGCCACCCATCAATACGTGCCGCTCCAGGTGACGGCAATCTCCTTTGAACCAGGCACGACGGCGAAGCGTGACTTCGAATCGTCCCGCTGGGCTTGCCAAAGCCAACTGCCGATCGCGTAGCCGACGACGCCGCCCGCGACGACATCCGAGACCCAGTGTTGGCGATCAGCAACCCGTCCCAGCGAGCCGACAGCAGCCAGCCCATATAGCCAGGGCGCATCATATTCCTGCGCGAAAGGCGTTACGGCCGCAAAGGCGACGGCTGCATGATTCGATGGGAAGGAGGCATCGGAGCGCTTGGCACTGCGGCTGCTCGCCCCCAGCTCTTCATACGGTCGCGCACGGCCGATCACCCGCTTGCTCACCATCGATACCCCGGCGGCGGCGGCGATGGACTGTAGCGAAATGATGCCCATGTTTTGCATGCGCTGGTCTCCGATGGCTATAGCCGCGCCCGCTGCGCCGGCCAGCACGACCGGCATGGCTTTGCCCACATTGCCCCAGGCGTCGACAACCCGGTGCTCTTGGCGCGGACGAACGAAACGGTCTACCGGCCTGTCGAGCGCAGCCCCTGCCAGAATCGCACCGCCGGCCAGCAAGGATCCTTGCGCCCATTGCGGCAGAGTCGGCGTGGTTGACACAGCCTGCTCCAGACGCCAGCGGAAGGCTGGCCAAGCGCTCGGCAATGGGCGGACCGGTTGGGTGATCACGTCCAGGTGTTGCTCATCCTTGCGTTCCGCGAAATTCCCAAGACCATCATAGGCTGTGAGATCGCGCCGGGGGTTCTCGAAGATGTCGTACAGGTCGCCGGGGCTGCCCACCATCTGGCCCACGTCGCGGGTCCATGGAGCCAAAGCGAAGCCTGCAGTGGCTTGGGAATCCGACGGCAACATGATGTTCAGCGGCACCGACAGGAAGATGCCCTTGTCGTTATACGGATCCGACGGCTTCCCTGGACTAGTGATGTCCTTCCCGTTGGTCTTCGTAAACCACGCACCGATTTCCACACCGGAACGGAAACGGCGCTTGAACTCCAGGCGTACGCCCTCATCCTTCGCCAGGAAACGCCCGGCCCGGCCGGTGACAGTGATGTCATAGGGCAGCCGGTAATGCAGTGCGCCGAAGGCGGTTACTACGTCATAGTCGCGCTTGCCGAACCAGCCCTTGTAGTCACGCTGTTGCAGGGCATCGACCGTCAGGTCTACCGCCCAGCGCTCGTCTTTCGGCAAATAAAGGACCTGTCCGCCTGCCCCGCGGAACATCTCTTCATACAGGCCAGCCGAGACGCGTGCGTACAGGCGTTCGTCCAGGGTCATGTACTTGTTGAGCAAGGCCCGGTTCAACTTGAAGCGGGCGCCCCGCTTGTACTCCGCGATATCGGTGCGCACGTGCGGCAGGAGACTGTTCGAAGACTGGATAACGCCGGAAACGTTCTCGAACAGGTTGAGCTTGAAAGCACTGTTGAAATACAGGCCCTCGCCCAGGCGCTGGTCATAGTTGGCCACAGCCGAAGTCTCGTAGCGCAAGGCCCCGCTCGGGTCGTTGAAGAAGAAGGACAGCTTCGGCACGATCTTGAAGCGGTTGGCCTCACGGTCTTCCGAACTGACCTGCACCATGTTACCTTCGTGCCCGACACGCACAGCGAGTGCTTCCGCATTCTCGCGCATAGCGTCAAGCATTCCCTGCTGCTCATCACTGACCTTGTCGCTTGGATTCGAGTAGCGCACCGACACTGACTGAAGGAAGCGTTCGCGATCGCTCAGGCCGGTCAGGTAGTCGCTCAATCGCTGCAGGTCAACGAATTCGTAGGTGGCGATCGGCTGCTCGAGCTTGGTGTAAATGACGTGAATCGATCGGGTGCCAGTCGGCGCAAACGCCACCGCCGTCCTGCTCGCCCGCCCGACAGCTCGTCCAAGATTCGATATGCGATTGTTGGTGAGCGTCAAACGCATCGTCGTGCCGTCGAGCTCGACCCGAACGTTACGGAAGTTCTGCTTGACCAGCGCCTGGACGAGGGCAGCACCGTAGCTACTGTCCTGTTGCCATTGCTCTATCGTCGCGCGAACGGCCCTGGGTTTGGCCTGAAAATAGGCTGGCTCGTATAATTTCGGGATGAATTCGCGTTCGGCGAACGGGATCGTCAGATAGGCATGGGCACTGAAGTGATCACGGTGCCGTGCGATCTGGGCACCGAGCCATCCCCAGCGATATTCCGCGGCAACAACAGGTCCTTTCTTTCGCCGCCCGGCATTGGTATTGGCGGCACTAAAATCCTTGGCGTAGTCGTTCGCATCATATTCTGTGACGATGGCCACTCCCGGCATGCTGAGCGGTGCCCAGCGAACGCCGGCGAAAGCGCCGGACGGCCTGCTGCGGCCGAACCCGAAACTAGCCTCGAGGTTGCGGGCCTTGCCAAAGGTCTTCGAAGCCACCACATACTGGCCTTTGAACAGCTCGGTGCCGAGCAGATCGGTGGCTCCGACGGCAAGGGCCGGCATCCACGTCGACTCCTGGAAAATCCGGAGTTTGGCGTCAACAACCTTGTCCTTGTAGCGGCCGTACTTGCTCCCATACTCCCCTTCGACCCGGCTGAAGCCCGGGATACCCGTGATCGACACGTAGCGGCCGGTAACCTGCAAAAATGGGAGCGGCGTTACCGTTGCCCATAGGCTGCCGTAAGGGCTGTCGTAACCGTAGCCAACCGTAAACGTCGAGTCCGATTCAACGACGGCATTGGGCATGTTGACGTAACCAGACTGACCTTGAACGGTCGGAGTCGCACCGAAAGCATTTGCAGCACCGAAGACGACCCAGCCGTACTTGAAGGAGTTTTTAAATATTGAAAACACTTGAGAATAAGAAAACGCGGTTCGGCCGAATGCAAGTCCATGCGAACGGGCAGAAAATATGAGTACGAAGATTGGGGAGTCGAACCGTTATACCCAACGTGGAGCAAGCATCACCCGAACAACTCGGCCTCATCCAAGGGTTTGCCAGCCGCATCCTTTGCCGCCAGCTGCGGCAGAAAGTCGATTGGCCATTCGATGCCAACTGTCGGGTCGTTCCACAACAGACTGCGCTCGTGCTCGGGATACCAGTAGTCGGTGGTCTTGTAAAGGAACTCTGCCGAGTCGCTTAGGACAACGAAGCCGTGAGCGAATCCGGGCGGCACCCATACCTGGGCGTGGTTCTCGGCGCTGAGGATTTCGCCGACCCACTGACCGAATGTCGGCGAAGACTTCCGCAGGTCGACAGCGACGTCGAACACAGTGCCCTGCACCACTCTGACCAGCTTTCCTTGTGGATGCCGAATTTGATAATGGAGGCCTCGTAGGACCGCTTTCGAAGACTTACTATGATTATCTTGCACAAACTCGACATCGAGACTTGTTGCCTGAGAAAAATCACGTGAGTTGAAGCTCTCGTAAAAAAAGCCGCGTGCGTCGCCAAACACTTTGGGCGTCAGGACCAGCACTTCAGGAATGGCTGTAGGGGTAACAGAATACGGCATGCTTACAACCTTATTTCAACAAGTTCAACAAATACTGACCGTACCCGTTCTTGGACAATGGTGACGCTAACTTCTGCAGGGAAGCGGCATCGATCCACCCTTGGCGATAGGCAATCTCTTCCGGACATGCCACTTGCAAACCCTGACGCTTTTGCAGTGTGGCAATGAAACTCGCGGCTTCAAGCAGGCTGTCATGGGTGCCGGTGTCCAGCCAGGCGAAGCCGCGCCCCATGATTTCCACATCGAGCTTCCCGCGCTCTAGGTAGCATTTGTTAACGTCTGTAATCTCCAGTTCGCCGCGCGCGGATGGGGTGATATCCGCCGCGATCGAACAGACGTCGTTATCGTAGAAATACAGGCCAGTCACGGCATAGTGGGATTTGGGCACCTTTGGCTTTTCCTCGATACTGAGCGCGCGCTGATTGCTGTCGAATTCAACGACGCCGTAGCGCTCAGGGTCGTGCACATGGTAGGCAAACACAGTTGCGCCATCGGTACGGGCACTTGCGTTATGCAATTGCTTGACCAAGTCATGACCATAAAAGATGTTGTCGCCAAGTACAAGGGCACTCGGGTTATTACCAACGAAGTCTTTACCAATCACGAAAGCTTGTGCTAGTCCGTCCGGACTCGGCTGCACTGCGTACTCGATATTCATACCCCACTGACTACCATCGCCCAATAGTTCTGCGAAGCGCGGCGTGTCATGTGGTGTGCTGATAACGAGCACGTCGCGCATTCCGCTGAGCATCAGCGTGCTCAGTGGATAATAAATCATTGGCTTGTCGTACACTGGCATAAGCTGCTTGCTGACAGCTTGTGTGACCGGGTATAAGCGGGTACCCGAGCCACCGGCGAGAATGATTCCCTTGCGTTGTTTGATGGGCATATGACTATAGGATTTGTTGTAAAACGTGGCGGACCCCTTCTTTCCAGTCGGGCAGGTGCAGTCCGAATGTGTCGCGGAAGCGCGATGTATCAAGCTTGGAATTGGCGGGACGCTTGGCCGGGGTCGGGTAGGCAGCCGTGCTCAGTGGGTGCACTGCTTCCGGCGTCACCTGGAGCGGCTTTCCAGCCGCGCGCGCTTGAGCGATGACGAAGCGGGCATAGTCGCACCAGTTGGTTTCGCCACCTGCAACAACGTGATAGGTGCCATAGGGGAACAGCTCAGGCCCCTGCGCCGCATGTTGCCGCACCAAATGCGCAGTGAGGTCTGCCAACAGTGCCGCTGACGTTGGCGCGCCGAACTGGTCAGCAACGACGTCAAGGCGGTCACGCTCTGCTGCAAGGCGCAGCATGGTCTTTGCAAAATTACCCCCATGCGCACCCACTACCCAACTCGTGCGAAGGATCATGTGGCGTGGATTCGCCGCGACAATCGCATGTTCGCCCTCGAGCTTGGTGCGGCCGTACACGCTTTGCGGGTCCGGCACATCGCTTTCCAGATAGGCGCCGTCCTTGGCGCCATCGAACACGTAATCGGTCGAGTAGTGGACCAGGAACGCGCCGAGGCGCGCCGCTTCCTCGCCCAGCACACGCGCTGCGTCGGCATTGACGGCATACGCCATTTCTGCATCCGACTCGGCCTTGTCTACCGCGGTGTAGGCAGCGGGATTGACAATGACATCCGGCTCAACGCTGCGCACCAGCGCCCTAATTGCTTCGGCGTCGGCCAAGTCGCACTCGGCCTGATCGACACCGATGATGACGCCTAGTGGAGCGAGCGAACGCAGCAGTTCAAACCCGACCTGGCCGTTTTTGCCAGTAACGAGAATCTTCAAGTCAGCCTCCGTACTGAACGCCAAGCCATTCACGGTAAGCGCCACTGGTCACGTTCCCGACCCAGTCCTGGTGATCGAGATACCACTGAACAGTCTTCCGGATACCGGTTTCGAAGGTCTCGGCCGGCTTCCAGCCCAGCTCGCGTTCCAGCTTGCTTGCATCGATAGCATAACGGCGATCGTGGCCTAGACGATCAGTCACGAACGTAATCTGCGTCTTGTACGACTGGCCGTCGGCCCGGGGACTGAGTTCGTCAAGAATTTCGCATAAAGTATTGACGACGTCCAGGTTCGCCTTTTCGTTCCAGCCGCCGACGTTGTAGACCTCGCCCAACTGACCGGCCTCTAGCACCCGACGGATGGCCGAGCAATGGTCTTTCACATATAGCCAGTCACGGATCTGCTGGCCGTCACCGTAAATCGGGAGAGGCTTCCCGGTCAGCGCATTATGGATGCATAGGGGGATCAGCTTCTCGGGAAAGTGATAAGGCCCGTAATTGTTCGAGCAGTTGGTGGTTAGGACCGGCAAGCCATACGTATGGTGGTAGGCGCGGACCAGGTGATCGCTTGCCGCCTTGCTGGCCGAATACGGGCTATTCGGCTCGTAGCGGTTTGTTTCGCGGAACGCGGGATCCTCCTTGCCGAGTGAACCGTAGACTTCATCGGTCGACACGTGCAGGAAACGGAAAACCGCCTGCTCCTCAGGTGGCAAACGTCCCCAGTATGCACGCACCGCTTCGAGCAAGTGGAAAGTGCCAACAATGTTGGTTTGGATGAAGTCTTCCGGGCCGTGGATGCTGCGGTCGACATGGCTTTCCGCAGCAAAGTTCACGACAGCGCGCGGCTTGTATTCGTCGAGGAGCTTGCTGACCAGCTCGAAGTCGCCGATGTCACCTTTGACGAAGACATGTTTCGAGTTGCCCTTCAGGCTGGCAAGATTGTTGAGGTTACCGGCATAGGTCAACTTGTCAAGATTGACAATGGGCTCGTCTGACACCTCGAACCAATCGAGGACAAAATTACTACCGATAAAGCCGGCGCTGCCGGTGGTCAAAATCATACTAACTCCAATCTCGATGCGAGCAAATGAGTCCTTGAATTCCACAAAAAAACGAAACCAGGATTCTCATCCGTTAAACGAATAATTTTAATCCAAACGCATGCCGGAATTAAAAAAGGTTGCAAAATTACATTAAATCTGACGTCCAGAGACCTCAATCAGCTGGCAAATGGGATCAGCTCATGAATTATAAGTGCTTGCTCGGTAACTGATCTGCCCCATGTCCGTCGAAACACCCTACCCCTGACACATACGGCTGCCGCGTTGGCACAACTAGATGCCATAAAAATATGAAAGCAGGCGCAATCCATGGTTTCACAGTCAACTCGCTCTTCTTTTCGACAACCGCCCCAGCAAACTGTAGGGCGTCTACAGCGCTAAGAATCGACTCTCGCGCAGGCCGCCAGGTGCTTCCATACGAAACGCCGGGGTTTTCAGTGCGTCTAGCACTCAAGGAGCAAAAGACACGATTGCCGGGGGGCCTAAGCCCGCCCGTTTCGTAGAGCATGACTGCGCCCGCCTCGCCAACTGCTGCTCCGACCGCTCAGTCCCCCGTGCTCCGCGACGTCCGCCAAGCCTGTCGGCAGCGGAGCAGGCCAGTTACGCAATGACATAAGCTAAGCGCCACTATGCAACCGGAACAGTACTGGGCGCCCGGCGCTTTTGCTTGAACCGCTCAAGCAGCGGCTTCTCGACAAAGCGATAGAAAACAAATGCTAGCAGCACGGCGACGACGGTACCGCCTAGAACGGCGATGTTCTGCTTCGTCGTCGAGGCAAACCATCCACGCTTGAGCAGACCACCATAAATGTAGGTCAACACCCCATGTGTGAGATACAGCGAATAAGAGGCGTCACCCATGGCCTTCAGCAGCCGGGGTGCGCGTAGTACGCCCTCCAGCGCGACAAAGCCATACAGGATGAGCGCCGAAGGTATGCCCCACAACAGAACTCGATTTTCCACCTTGAACAGTGCCGTGGCCGCCAGCAGTACAAAGCCCAGCAGGATAGCTTGCACTCCCAACACTCTGGTCTTGCGCGCGAGGATAAATACCCCCATGCCCAACACGAATTCCAGAACAATGGAGTTTCCGAAAAAGGTCCCGATGGCGCCTTCAGCCCGCCAGAAGACGAGAAGTCCCGCAAGCAGATAAAAACCACCTAAAACGGCGGTTCGTACCGGGTTCGCTTTTGCAAGCACTGCGGCACACATGAGCAATACATAGAAATACAGCTCATAGCTCAGCGTCCAGCCTTGAGCCAGGAATGGCTGCAGGTAGCCGGATTCTGGATTGATGACCGGGATAAGAAGATAGCTTGACAGGATGAAATCGGGCGAAAACAACGACTTCGCCAAGGTTGGACCAAAGCCACTCTTGCTGATATGGTTGAGCCCAACCAGGGCGATGAATAGCGTTGAAACGATCCAATATGCGGGGATAATCCGGATCACCCGGCCAGTCGCGAACTCAGCGGGCGAGAAGTCGCCCTTTTTCGCAATCGACCCGAGCATGACAAAGCCACTGATGCAGAAGAACAGGTCGACGCCACAGGCGCCTACCTCGGAAAGATAAAAGAAGTTGGCGATTCCGCCTTGTCCGGAGTCGCGGTTAGCAAGCAGGAAATGATGGACAACAACCAAGAGAGCTGCCAATGCCCTCAAGACCTGTAAATTCTGCAACACGAGTTTGGCTCCGCCGGTGAGATGAGAAGGTAGCGGCAGAGCGCCCTACCCTTGAGGGAGCTTAGAAAATCCCCGAAGGAAGGCGAGTTTACCATTTGCAACAACTGAAGTTCAAGTGTTTAGTAGTACTAGTGTTGCTGAAAGGACCCAAAACAAGCACCCCTTTCAGTTGCCACGCCGGTGAAATATACAAACAGCATCGATAAATGAATTCTCACCAATTATCAACATTAACTTAATTGTTTTGCGAGCAAACCAGCGGCGGAGTTACCGAATTTGCCATTCCTAAGCAGAGCTACGTAGTTTGATGTGGTATTTTCCTCAGAGATACCGAAAGCAATTGCAGAAGTTGCCCCATGTTCATACAATAGCGGATCGCACACTCCTCGCGTCAGCTTTTCCCCTAGATCAGCCGGGAAACGGCCTGCGCCGCCAAAAAACCGGGGTCGGAGCTCGTTGACTCCCTACTGCCCAACGCTGACGTAAGTCCTCTACTGAACAGTGCCGGAACCGGGGATCGTGTCCCACACTTATCGCAATTCAGCTCAGATGAAACCTATCGAATCAATATTCCTGCCGCAAACCAAATGGTATTGCAGTCCTCGTTTCGAAAAGCCTTTATTGATAATTTCCGATATCTTTTCAATTACGCTAGCGCTCATCTTTGCCGTAGCGGTCTCGGCGTATTTTCGTGGAAACGCGATATTCTCTACCGAAGCCTGGGATGCTACCCTCAATGGTGGCAGGCTGCAGACCTATGTTTTATTGATCCTTTTATCAGTGGGTGTTTTCTGGGGAAAGGGACATTATTCAAAGCGCAAGCCGTTTGCGAATGAGGTGAAGGATATTATCAAGGTGACCTTGGCAGTGGCCGCTCTGGATATAGTCCTGCTGTTCCTTGCGAAATCGCAATTTTCGCGCGCTACTGTCCTGATCAACTGGGCAAGCGTCCCGGTCGCGCTGGCTGTGATTCGCTGGGTCACCAAACGCGCTTTGGTTCTCGCTGGTGGCTGGACCCGCCCGATGGTGATCATCGGTTGGGGAGAAAACGCTGTCGAAACGGCGCTTGCCTTTAAAGACGAGCCGCTGATGGGACTGCAACTGATGGCATTTCTGGTGCCGGTCGATAAAGAGAAACCGGTGCATGACATCAGGGACAAAAACGGGAATTTGATCCCTTCGATTTCGCTCGGCATGGATCCCGTCCAAACTATCAAACGTCTTGACAGCCCACATGTCGTATTGGCCCTCGAGCAGGGTGGCGTTGACGTCTACCAGGACATGATCCAACAACTCAGCCGGCACAACAACGACGTGCAGCTCGTACCTGCGCTACGCGGCCTGCCTTTGTACGGCATGGAAGCGAACCACTTTTTCGCGCATGAGGTGCTAATCCTTACGATGCGCAACAATCTGGCCCGTCGTCTTCCTCAGCTCATCAAGCGCTGCTTTGACCTTCTCGTATCATTGACGGTGTTGTTGCTCGGATCTCCGGTTTTCCTATTCATCGCATTTAAGGTCAGCCAGTCGGGCCGCCCGATCTTCTTTGGTCATACCCGGGTTGGACAACATAATCATCCATTCAAGTGTTACAAATTCCGCACAATGGCTCCGAACGCCGATAAACTATTGGCTGATCTGCTGGCCACCAACGCAGAAGCACGCGCGGAATGGGAGCGAGATTTCAAACTCAAGAATGACCCGCGCATCACATCAATCGGTCATTTTTTGCGAAGGACAAGCCTCGACGAAATTCCACAACTGTGGAATGTCATCAAAGGCGATATGAGTCTGGTCGGACCGCGACCGGTAGTTACTGCCGAACTTGAGCGTTATGGCAACCAAGTCGACTACTACTTAGAGGCAAAACCTGGCGTAACCGGGCTGTGGCAGATCAGCGGCCGCAACGACGTCAGCTATGAAACAAGGGTTTATCTTGATGCTTGGTACGTGAAGAACTGGTCGTTATTCAATGACATCGTGATCCTCCTTCGCACTGTGAAAGTTATCTTCCGCAAAGATGGCGCATATTAAAAACAAAGGCTCAACAATGTTGAGCCTTTTTTTTCAGCTGTGTCCCGTCCTGAAATTGGTTGTCATACATTGCCTTATCTAAGGAGAGCATGATGGCGATTGAAGGAAAGCGCACCCAGTGCGACTACAGCCTGGCTTTTAAGCAGGGTGGTTGCCTCGGTTGAAAAAGGCGAGATGACCTACAAGCAGGCGCAGAAGAAGTTCGGCATCCAGGGTCGAGGTACGGTGCTAGTATGGTTAAGACGCTACGGGCAGCAGAACTGGAGCCCGTTGGCTTTGCAACTTGTACGAGCCCAGCCCGACATGACGCAGCCTCTCACCCTGAGCAACGAATCAAGCAACTGGAAGCCGAGCTGGAAACATCCCGGCAGCAGTCGCTCGTCTACAAGACCATGCTCGACGTGCTGTCCAGAGAGCACGGAGTGGCGGTCGTAAAAAAGCCTTCGCCCGAACAACGCAAATCCTTGCAAAAGAGGAAGGCCTGAGCATCAAGCAGGTCTGCCAGTTGTTCGGGATCAGCCATCAGGCGCACTACAAGCAGTTGCACGCAGAAATTGGACGGGCGGCACGTAACCGTGTGGCCGAGACGTTGGTGCAGCAGGTACGACTACGGCAACCCAAAGCCGGTACCCGCAAGCTCTACTTTTTGCTCAAGCCAAAGTTCGTGCAGGCAGGTTGAAGCTGGGACGGGGTGGATTGTTCGATGCGCTGCGGCGCGCCAGGATGCTCGTGCAGCCAAAACGCTGCTACCGTAAGACGACCAACTCCAGGCACTGGATGCACAAGCATCCAAATCTGGTGAAGACACAGCCCAAACCAGCGATGGCCGAACAGCTGTGGGTAGCCGACATCACTTACATCGAAACGCGGGAAACGACCGGCCACCTTAGCTTGGTTACCGATGCCTACTCGCGCAGAATTATGGGCTACCACTTGCATCATGACTTGCACACCGACGGGGTGCTGAAGGCACGGAATATGGCGCAGCGCTGCCGAAGCACCGTGCGCCGGCTAATTCATCACTCCGACCGTGGTCTGCAGTACTGTGCAGAAGCCTACCAGCAGGCCCACCGCCGACATGGCGTCTTGTGCTCCATGACGACGGATACGATTGCTATCAGAACGCCTTGGCAGAACGAATCAACGGTATCTTGAAGACCGAGCTCCTGACTGCAATGCCTCAGAATCTGGAGCAGGCCGCCACCATGGTGCAGCAGGCTATCCACATCTATAAACAGGCCGTAACCCTGTCAACCTATCTTAGGACGAGACACTGACGGATTACCCTACAACCATCCCAATAAAGCTGTCGCGGCCAGCACAGCCCTGTCGATAAGCCTTCTTCGGCCATTGATGAGCATGAAGCCGGCCAAGTAGATTCTACGCTTTGCATTCGATCGGGACCGGAAAACACGATCGAAAGACGTCAGTGAACCGGACTGGTAATTCAAGCACGCGACGATATCCAAGGCAGCGCCGACCTGTCTGCTGAACCAGCCGTTCTTGATCAGCTCCAAGCGTTTGCTGATCGCAGCGCTGCTTCCGCGCGACCCGATTTCGTTGCCACCGTGTTGACGGTAACGCATGTAAGGAGTCTCGTCGAAGTACCATTTCTTGCCGGACACTCGTGCGAGCAAGTAGACGAGCCAATCGTGATAATGCATCGCGTCTGCGAGCGCAACATGTCGGACGCAGAAACTCTGCAATTCAAGGAACAGCGCTTTGGTGAACACGAAGGTACAGCCTTGGCCTCCCCCTTCGAACAAAAAATCGGCGTCGCGTGTTTTACTCGATTGCTTGACAAGCTTTTTCTTGCCATCAGGCCAGAACGACTCGACCGAACTGGAGTAACCGGCGGCGCCGTGCGCCTTCAGCGCATGGACCGCCGTGGTAATCTTATTCGGCAACCAGATGTCGTCCTGATCCGCAAGTGACACGAAATCGTAAGCGCTTGCGTCTGCATGGCGATATAAGCGCCGGAAGTTGGCGCCCGCCGAGCCGCTCCCCGTTTCCCAAGCAAGCAGCTCGACTCGCGTGTCATTTTTCCACTCAGACCGAATCAAATCGCACGTACCATCTTTCGACCGGTCATCTCCAATAAGCACATGCACATCAACATTCTCTTGAGCGAGGATGGAGTTCAGTTGTTCAGTCAGCCATGGGCTCGCGTTATACGTGGCAAGAAGCACGAGTACGCGCGGTTTCTTTGCTGATACCGAAATCGGTTCCCTACTTTGTTTCATTAATCGCTGCTGCATTCTAATATTCAATCGGCAATGCCAGAGAAGAGTGTCCAATAATCTCTGGCCGTATTATCCCAAGAGTATTGAGCCGCTCGGCTCAAGCCATTGGTAATCAATCTTTCGCGTTCAGTGTCATTTTCCGCCACGGTAATCAACCCTGCGGCAATTGACTCAATGCTATGCGGGTCGACAAGCCAGCCCGCTTCGCCTGCCACCTCCGGCATGGAAGAAATATTCGACGTCAGTACAGGTATGCCCGATGCCATCGCTTCCAGAATGGGCAGCCCAAAACCCTCATAAAGAGATACAAACCCCAATGCACGCGCACTCCGGTAAAGTGCTGGAAGGTCCTCGTCCGGCACAAACCCAAAATAGTGGACATCGTTTTGCACGCCGAACTCCCGCGCGAGCTGATCAAGATCGGGCGCGCGCGTTCCGGTAAGACCAAGCATGTAACCTTGTTTCGCCAGTTTACTCGCAGCAAAAGCCTTGACTAAGCGCTCGACGTTCTTGTATGGGCGTCGATTTCCTGCGTAGAGAATATATGGCCGATCAAGGGTGATAACCCGGCCATCCCGACTGAAGACTGGACTTACCGCATTCGTGATGGTGGTAACCTTGCTCTCCTCCAAGCCGCCCCATTCCAATAACTCCCGTTTAGTGAAATCCGACACCGTAACAATATGGGAGGCACGCTTCAGAAGTGGCCTGATCAATGCGTTGTAATAAGCCCTTTTAGCGCTACCATAATAATGAAGATGCGTCAAATCATGTACCGTCAAGACACAAGGTATTCCCGCACTTGCAACAGGCGGCATGAATCCAGGCGACCAAAACAGGCGAGCATCGGTTTTGCGCAAGGTAAGCCAAAGGTCTAGCGGCGTAAGTGGAGCGGCATTTGGCCGGCCTTCCCTAACGCCGCGGATGCTCCAGTTTCCGGGTGCTCGATCGATGACTTCGCTCGCGACACGGCCGATTCCTGTCGGCCCCAGCCAACTGTAGTCGATTGCAATTTCGTTCATACATTCCTTAATGGTGCAGCCCCAGCTTTTTCATGGCATAGCCAAGTGCGGCGCTTGCACAATAAAGCATCATCTGGAAAGAATTCAGCCTTACTGCGGTGCCGGTTTTTCTCGCCGCATGAAACACATTAATATATTCGTCGACAACGGAATCGCCAGAATATGAGTTCGCTTTCCGATAGCATTCGTGCTGCAGTTGTGTGTAAGACTCCGTGTCGAGAGCAAGCGTCTCCAGGATCTTTTCCTCGATTGCGAATACTTTCTTATCGAGTCCCGGCTCAATCAAGTTAAAGCCTTGAATTTCAGATATGAAGCCGTAGCTGATCGCGTCCTCTGCATATTCAATGGTCGTGAGCGCGGGAACGCCGCACGCTGCCGCTTCGATGAGACTGGTACCCGATCCAACAAACAGGAACGCATTATCAAGCACCTGCTGGAACCTTGAATAGCTCATCGCCCCGTGTAGATGAACGTGATCACTTAGTCCCATCGCATCGACCGTGTTGCGAAGCTTGTCGTAGTCTTCACCATCGCCATAAATATGCCATTTAAGCGAGTGGCCACTTGCAACGAACCTGCTTACAATGGGCAAAATAGTAAAGTTGTAAGTCTTATACGGGGAAATTCTACCAATCGATACGATTTCGATGCGGGGCAATTGACTACGGTCAATGAACTTGTATTTTTCTATATCAACGAAGAGACGGACAATCGGAGAAGCGTTGAAACTGACTTTCAGCTTGTCTGCGTGGAAATCCCGTCCAGCCGTGTTGCCGAATATCATAGAGGATGCCGGGATCCTGTTTCGGATGGCATTCTGCACAAGACGGCGATGATATTGCCACGGCTTGGCCTCTGCACAGAAAATTTCTGTTTGATAAGCGCCCAACACCGTTTTGGTGGAATATCCAGCGCGCGTTAACAACCACGTCCCGAGAACAAAGGCCTGGTTGATTGTGAAGTAAGCGACATCAGGCTGTCCACCAAAAAACGCCTGCAGATGTTTTTTTGTGAACGGGAAAGCATCGGCGGCGAATTTGACGTCGCAATGAGTGATCAGACTGTCGTAAAACTCTTTGTTTACTTTTTTCTGAAGCAACAGTAAGGTCACCGATACGCCACGCCGTGCCAGTTGTGGAATAAGCCGAACGAGAAGGGTCTCTACCCCGCCGATATCCAGATGCAGATTAACAATTAATAGTCGCATGATTTTTTGATCTGGCATGCAAATAAAGCAATGCCATTATAGTAAATAGCAGATAGCTGCCGTATGTCACAATGTAGGCGACGAAGGGACCGAGCTGGCCAAATTTCGGTATTAATACGCCACTGACGAGAATAAAAAGCCCGCCCTGTAGAAATTCTGCCGATATTCCGGTTTTAAGGAACCCGCGCGCGGCCAGAATCGTGGTTCCAACGTACGACATCATGCGAAGAAGATCACCGGTCAGCTGCCAGACGAGCAGCTCGGCAACCTGCGAAAATTCAGCGGTGAACAGGATCTCCACCAGATAATTACGCAGCGCATACACCGACAGACCAATTACAATCATCAGCGCGGTGATGAACAGGTATGTCTTCCGGACTTCAAGCCAGTCGATTTTGTGCCCGGACTTCGACGCGAACTTCGCAAAGAAGATCACCGATAGCATCAACATAGGTAGCTGCGTATACGCTTCGGACAGCCTGACTGTGGCCTGCCATAAACTCAGCCCTTCCGTTCCAACATTTGCCTGGACAATCAAACGGACGTATATATATGCTAGGGGCATTGTCGAGCCTGCAGCAATCGACAGCAAACCGAATTTCCCGAGAAATCGGGCTCGATCAATGTTGACGGGAGAAATCGAAGGTATTCCGCTAATCGGCTGCAAGCGCTGTGCCAGGAACAAAAAAGAAAGCGACTGCGCTACCGGCATCCATATGATGCCAATCATGGCGCCGCTTGCGCCGAACAAGTGACTGACCAGCAGAAAACCCGCTATTCCAACGACGCTGCCTATCACTAGCGCTGTTGAATACACGCCGCTTCTCTGATTTCCATTCAGGATTCCCTGCGATATGCCAGAAATTCCGATTGGAACGATGGCAGCTACGACTGCAACAAATATAGCCGTGGAATAAGATGAGTTCCCAAGGACGACGTCCTCGATATACGATCGAGCCCCGAGAAAGACCAAAACAAGCCCCCCCCCAGCGGCCACACAAAGTAACTTCGCTGCATCAATCCACTGGTCGACTTCTTTCCTGTCCCCTGCCTGTTCCGAGTACACCTTTGCCAGCCCAACCGCTACGCCACCGCTCGAGAGCAAAGTCACGATGGCGAGCATGCTGCTGATCTGGCCGGTCAAGCCAAAGTTTTCGATACCGACGTACTCGGCGCAAAGCTTTACCGCGATGAGGCCGGCTACCATCTTGCAGAGTAGTGCACCGCCCATCACCATGACGGTTTTGACTGTTTTCATAAACTCTTTGTTTGATAAATCCCTGTCGCATACCAAGCCTGGTCCAGCGAAGGGAGAGTGCGTGTTTCGAGCGCGATCACTGAGCGCTGGTCAGTGATTACCTAGCCATATTCGGCTTGTGTTTTCAGAGGCTTAGCTTGTCTGGTGAAGTTGAGTGACAGCACCTTGAAACACAGCAGCAGGCCTAGACTGATGGTGAAATGTTCGGGAAGCAGATAGCCAGAGCCAATAGGCAGCAGAGTAATGCCGGACATGAAAAGAACGACCAAAAAATCGACAGGGCTACGGTAAATCTTGAGGCGCGTCACAAAACCTCGCGTTATAACGCCCCCGACAAAATTACAGAATGCGAGGAACGGGATGCAGAATACCGAAAAATCCGCGTAGTAAATTCCTATACCGAAGGAAGGAACACCCTCATCCAATAAAAATGCTTGTGGAAAGTACTTCATGGAAAGAAGAAACGCTCCGAAATCTTTCGGCTTATCAGGAAAGATTGCTCGAGGAACTCGTGAGTAAATATTATCTTCAAGGGTCAGCCTGCCAAAATATGTGACCGTCTCGTTATCTACCAGCATTACGGCATTGCGCGAATAGTCGGCGTAGCCCGCAATGATACCGAAAAGTTCGGTTAACTCGACCGAATCGAGCATGAAATAGAACAGCGAACCACCAAGTAAAAAACTTATGAGCGCGAAAATCAGGAAACCCCGAAACTTGACCTGGCGCTGGCGCGCTACAAAATAGTAGTACACCCATATAAAAACCGCGGCGATAACCTGTCCTTTACTGCCGTGCAAGTACGCGAAGACTACAGTAATGACAAGAGCACCTAGTTTCGATATGCTGGACAGCTTTTCGTGAAACAAAGCAAGGACAAGAAATATGTAGCAAAGAAGCATCGATCCAAAATAACTGAGACCGTAACCGCTTCGGGTTGCGACATAGATGCGTCGTGGATTGAACAAATCATCGGCAAACTCCTTCATGATTGGCCAATACAATGCCACGCCACCGAGAAGAAACAGAAGCATGAGGACATAGCTGCTCCTGACACTCGTGTCAATGCTTAGCATGGCACGGGGCGTGCGAATGTACAGATAGCCAGCAGCAAAAGCCAGCGCCGATGATAAATAGGTGAAATATATAATAAAGTATCCCAAATCCGAACCAGTTGCCTGGAAGAATGAAAGATACCCTATCTCGGCAAGATACAAGGTCGGCACCGAAAGTACCAACTGCAACGTCAACACGTTGATCCACGATCTCACGTTATATGAGAACCAGGCGTATATGCAGAGAAATCCCAAGAGGGCGAAGAGGACGAAATATATACTCATGGGATCGGGCGGTGCAGAGAAATGCCTATCGGTTGCCCGAGGGCGACGATGGTTATCACGACAGGATTGGGACCAAAATAATGTTCTCTGCATCCGTCTGCTTGCGGCTTCCCCGATCGACATTGGAAGAAAGCAGCTAGGTATGCTGGTTTAAAAGAAGCGCTACTGAGCGGCCAGATTTTCGAGGATCGCATCGCAGACTTGATCGCACTGATCATCCGTCAGCTCGTAATACAAGGGCAGGCGTAACAGGCAATCGGTAAACCGATCACTGTTCGGAAGCGAGCGACCGTCATGTCTACCAATGAAATATGGGCTATGGTGCAGCGAAAGATAATGGAAGACCGCATGAATCTTTTCAGCCTTCAAGCCGTCAATCAATTTTGTCCGCTGGTCCAGATTGCGGCAAACAATATAAAACATGTGCGCGTTGTTGGTCGCAAAATCAGGTATCACGGGCAGGCCGATTCCGTATTTCGCAAGTTCGCTCGAAAGCCGCGTATTATAGCGCTGCCATATCGCCTTGCGACGCGCTTGAATGGTATCGATGTTTTCGAGCTGTGCGAACAAATAGGCGGACACGATATCCGATGGTAGGAACGAAGAACCCACGTCGACCCACCCATACTTATCGACTTCACCACGGAAAAACGAACTGCGATTCGTGCCTTTCTCGCGGATGATCTCGGCGCGGGCGATGTACTGCGGATCGTTGATTGTCAACAATCCACCCTCGCCAGCAATGACGTTTTTAGTTTCATGAAAGGAAAACGCTCCCATTTCCCCTAGGCTACCTAGCGGCTTGCCTTTGTAGAACGAGTCGATGCCTTGCGCCGCATCCTCAATTACTGCGATCCCGTGCTGGCGTGCCAACTGGAGAATCGGATCCATATCGCAGGCAACGCCTGCATAGTGCACCACGACGATCGCGCGTGTGCGGGGAGTGATCAAGTCGGCAAGTTTGCAGGCGTCGATATTCGGATTGGACTCTTCGCTATCGGCAAAGACAAGCTTTGCGCCACGAAGGACAAACGCGTTCGCACTCGACACGAACGTGAATGCTGGGACAATTACTTCATCTCCTTCGGCGATATTCAACAATAACGCCGACATCTCCAGTGCGTCCGTGCAGGACGTCGTCATCAGCGCCTTGGCAAAGCCGTAGCGCTTTTCGAAAAAGTCATGGCATTTCCTGGTGAAAGAACCGTCGCCGGAAATCTTTCCGGAAGCCACAGCTTGGGCAATGTAGACGAGCTCGCGTCCATGCAGATAAGGCTTGTTAAATGGAATCATTTTTTATTTAAATAATCTTGCGGAAGTTTCGACATCTCTTCGGAGATTGTCATGCGGGCGATATGGTTTCCAAGACTTCATCAAGAGGCCTTCAAATTCCGGCTTCTTTCGAATCCCATAAATATTTTTTCAGCTCGGCAAATTGTGCAGCACCTTGGGGGGACTGGACAGCGCGTCGTTTGAGTTCACAGGCAATAATCCATGCAAACGCAAGGACAAGTGCCGCGACGAACGAAAGCGCGACAATGATCGTCCGCTTCGGCTTGAATTTCTTTTCGGGTTCTACAGCCTTATCCAGGACCTGAATGATGGACGGGTCCTTCGCTTCGTCGAGACGCGCCACCTCATATTGTTTTGCCAGCAATTCGTAAAGCATCTGGTAATACTTTACATCACGTAGCAGCTTGATGTTCTGCAAACCGACCTGGGGCGTTGGCTCCGCGGTTTTACCGTTATTCGCGGATCGGCCGTTCTGAAGGCGGGCCAGTTCCTCGCGCAGGCTGTTCAGCTCTTCCTGGACTTGTCGGTACTCGGGGTGCGAGGTGGTCATGAAAGCCTGCATCGCCCCCAATTGAATTTCTTTAGCGGAGACCTGTGCGCGCAAACGCCCCACTGTCTCGACGATAGCGCGACTCTCCGCATCAACGCTCACGACTCCGCGTGTATCCAGTGTCCCTTTCAATCGGGACTCGACGTCGGCTAGATTGTTTTTAGCCTGCTCAAGCTGTTGTTCATAAAATACCCGGCGCTGGGAAGCCTCGGTGACTGCCAATACACGTGTCAGTTTCATCAGTTGCTCGACGTAGGCGTTCGCTAACGGTGCAACCAGTTTTTGATTCTCATCAGCGACTTCGATTGTGATGAGGCCGTCCTTCCCCGCGCTAACGACGGTATTTTCCTCGAGTATTCTGCGCGCCTTTTCGGTTGATTCGATGCCATAAGCCTTCTTGAGGTCGAAACGGGCAATCAACTCATCGGCAATAGTCCTGCTTTTAAGGATCCCGACATACAGATCGCTGGGGCTCTTCAGCCCTGCGACACCTGCCGCCATGCCTGCGACACCGCCTAGCTGTGCGAGGAGTGCACTTGCCCCTGATTGGGACTGTTGAGGAGGCAATAGCCTGGTATTTGCCCTGTATTCGTTAGGGAGTGCAAACGTTATCGCCGCCACCACGGACGCGAGTATCAGTGGAAAAAATAGCAGGAACTTCTTTCGGCGTGCCAAGGCAATCACGAAATCCATGAGGGAGATTTCGTTACACGCGTCTTGTTTCGTCATTTCTGGTGTTTCAGTCATATTGGTCCATATTGCGAGCTACTTGCCCAGGTATGCACGCATCGCCCGCGTTTTATCAAAGTAATCGTCGCGTGAAGCCGTCCAGGCCTGGTTAGAGACTTCTTCCTGCCCGGCTAGCTTTTTGAATCCCAACGACTGGTTGAAGCGAATCGCTCGAGTATTGCTTGATAGAATGTGCGCCTTTATCGTATGCAAGCCCAACACGTCGAAACCAAAATCGTACATCGCAATTATGACCTGCAATGGAAGAACGCCATTCTGCACGGACTCGTCTGCTATGAATATTCCGCCCTCGCCTTCGCCGTCGCACACATCTTTTATGTTGATCAAGCCGACCGGCTTATCGCGGGTTTCGATGATGTAGTAGTACTGCGTCGCAGGATCAAGTTTGGCAAACCAGGCTTCCTGCATTTCCGGAGTGATCTCATCCCGGAATGCCATGTATTTCCTTACGCTTTCGCTATTGCGCCACTGGCGAACCTGTTCGATCTGGGCTTTTTGCAGGCGTACCAGGCGAAAGCCGGTTCCGTCGATCACGTGAGTCTCAGGAATATTCATCAGTTGGCCTCTATCGTATGTTCGCGGAACAACCTGCCCCACCATGCCTGGCCATCCCAGACTGGCCCAAAATGGTGCATTCGCTGCAAGGGGACAAACCGGAGCGCAGGGCTGTCGGCTACTGCCGCAAGCCACGGTAGCGCGGACGGTGCAGCAAGGGCGTGGCCGATCGTTTGCAGGTTGTCGCGCTGGGTCGCAAGAGTCTGTTCGAGCGTGCCCCACTGCACAGCAAGTGCCATGTGCGCGGTAACGGCTACTGGCTCGACCGGCCCGACGATAGCAACGGCCTGGCCTTTATCCAGCGAGATCGCTTCGCGGCCCAGTGCCCTGGCCCATTGAACGGCAAGTGCGGTTTCACTTGCGACATGCCGGGGCTGTTGTTCGGGATTTGCCTTAAGCCACGCTTTATCGAGTTTCCCTGCAAATGCGATCGCGTCATCCCGGGTGCCGTTCAGCAAGACCACGCGTTTCGGACTGGTACAACCGGCTTGCCCGTAAATCCCAAAAACCCTTGCCAGATCCTGTGCCAATTCATCGTTTGCAAAGGCCGGATCGATCCACGCCTCGGAGACCTTGTTCGAGAAGTAGAAGCCTTGTGATTCGTAAGGATGGGGAAGCCGGTCGATGGCCTCGGCCGCTTCGTTCCCGCCGAACAGAATACGCACGTCCGCCCACGCGGCCATTTCCGCATTGCGCTGGTCTGTACGATCGAAGCTCCTTACCTCGACGGATTCTTGGAGCCACGTCTTCAGAGGCCCGCTAGCCACGTGGTCGCGAAGCCAGGCGACCAGCGATGTGCACAGATCACGGCTGCGCGAGCCGGCTTTCACGCGGAGTTTGCATCCGGTGAGCGATAACAGAATCACGGTGAGCGGACCGAGAAGGCTCACATTGTTGGGCAACCAAAGCGCAACTTTCTCGTTGGGTGTCAGCAATGCCTCCACGTCGATCGGGCCGGGCACGGCCTCGCCAAAACTGTCGGCAAACACCCGCGCCAATGCGTGTGGATCGATAAAACTGATCAGATACGCCCATTCGGAACGGCTGAAATCCGGATGGATGAAACGCACCATGCGCGAGCGAACACCGCTCCAGCTCGCGAGCATCTCGGCATGATCATGGGGCAGCGCGATCGCTGCCGATTTGCCGCTCCGTTTTAACCATATGAACTTAGACATTTGCGCACCCCCTGACTTCTGCCTTGGGAACCCGTCCGATTAGTTCGAAACGGCGCCCTTTGCGCCCGCAAGCGCAATCGCCGGGTAGCAAACGCCCCATATCCTCCGTGAGTACACTGTGACATGGGCTACCAAAGGTAATGCTATTGATGAGCTGAATCTGCCCCTCCCCTTCCGGTAACACGTCGAGCGTCCACGAGTCCCGTACCAACACATCGGCCCACCGGGGCACGTGGCGCGACCCATGGATGCACATCGGGAAGACAATGCCCATTTGCTCGACCAGGCCGTAGTAGTCGACGACTACCGAGCCGGCAGCCGCGCCTTGCAACAAGGTGGAATCGAAAGTTTCATGGCTGACCTTTTGGTCCTCCAGCTTTTTCCAGCCGCCGCTGTGTACGAATGCAATCTTTCGGCGACCCAGCTCCTGCCTCAAATCTGCCGGTATTGCATCCCCGGCCCAGGCAAGCCACAAGATCCAGCTGAAACCGTAGACGAGCAAGTCTCCGCCCTGCTTGAGTGCGCACTCGAGTTGGGAAATGGACAAGCTCATTGGGTCACCGGCATCCTTGAGCAGGAAGAACACTTCGGTCGCGAAGGGCTTGAGGCTCATCGCTGCCATGATCCGTGCGCTGAAATCGTCCCTTCGGCGCAGGGAATTGACCGAATCAAGCACGAGCAGAGGGCGCTTTTCGCTGCCGACGAAGTCCGCCAGGATTGCCTGGGAACTCTTCGCTTGAAGCTGCGAGGACTGTTCGTCCAGGCTCACGCGGCTTGCGACGCCGCTCGTGGAAGAACTCAGCACCGTGCGCAGGATCTTTGCGTCGGGATTATGGCTTACCAGCGGAATTCGCTTGAACAAGCCGACGTGCAGGAATGGGACGTCTTCGACTCTTTCGGCATGATGCGCTTGCCCCACGATATTACGGAAGGGCTCGCACCATTGCGAATGGTAGGAAGTCAGCGCATTCATCTCGTCAAGGAACATCCGATCCTCGCGCTCAGCATACGGAGGCAAATTCAACAGCTGGCTCATCGAACGACCTCGTTAAACCAAGTGATCGCATCGGACCGTACCAGAGTGCAATTAATACGGCTCAGTGGATGGCGAATGATTTCTGACCAGTGCGTATTCAGGGCAGGTAACAGCACGCGGTACTCCTCGGCATCGAATAACTGCTCGAGCGTGGCGCCAATCGTGGTGGAATCGAGGCCATATTCCTCAAAAAGTTGACCGACCTTGGGGCCACGTTCGCTGTTAAAAATGAATACGGGCCAAAGATACAGGCTGCAAAGCCGCGCATGTCCGAAATTTTGAAGCTTCGGCTCCAAGACGTGAGCAATTGCATGGATCAGGCCGACACCGGAATTTGCCTGTATCGCACATGCTTTGGCCGACAACTCGAACCAGGCCGAACCCGGCTGCAGATCAGCCGGAAGCAGTTCGTTATTGATGAGTTGTGCGCCGTCGGCACGCACCTGGTGTGAGGCAAGTGGTGACAAAAAACCTTCAAGTGCATGTGACCAGGTATCCCCCATCCCCCAGCGCGCGATATCGGCGGGAATGGTCGACGTCAGGGTCGGCAGCACTGCGCGGGCGTCGGGTAACAGGGATGCGTCGAGCTGAGCGTCCTTTTTATCGCCGACGGTGCGAACAGCCACCGGCGAAGCCTCCGCTCCGCTCCCCCACAGACTTGGAACAGCGCACAGCCAAGTAGCGGGGCTGCAATCGCGACGCCAGAATTTTGCCTTGTCCATGAGCTGTCCACCGCCGACTGATACCAGGCGCTGTACGCCGATCGGCGGCTCATCACAGCCTACGTTCAGCCGTGGCAGTGCCGCTGAGACGGCCGCCTGCAAGCTGGCGCTGGTCCATACGTAGGTCCCCTGACAATCGAGGCCCTGTATGGACTCCCAACTGAGGATCGACTGCTTACTCATCGAACTCGATTCCGCTTTCGGAGAGGATGCGGATGATGTCCGCCACCGACGCAATCGCGGTTGCTTGCTCGGGCGTGAAGTGGTAGCCGAAGGTTTCTTGGACGCCAACTGCCATGGAGACAACTCCGAGAGAGTCCCAGGTCGAAATGTCTTCGCGCGTCAGTTCAAACGAAAACTCCTCTTCCGACAGAAGGAATACGTCAAGCAGGAGTTGTTTCAGTTTTTCGCGATTAGTCATGATTGTCACAGTATTTGTTTCCAAAGGAGGGTACGCGGCTGCTGTTTCAAGGCCGCCAGATCAGGTTTTCCATTCCCGGACAAGGGAATAGTTTCAGCATTTTCTATACGGATCGGCCAGAATGGCCGCCGATATTTTTGACGCAGGTGCAGAAGTATCGTCCGCGCCGACGCCTGGTCGGCATCGGGCGCCAGTACTAGGACGTGACCAGTTTCCCCATCGGCCGCGGTCTCAGTGTAAAAAGCCAGTCCTTTGTTCCAGATGCTCTGGATCGTTTCTCCCAGAGACGACAAGCTGATCTTTTCACCGTGGCGTTTGAACACTTCGGATTTCCGCCCCAGCAAGCGGACTCGACCATTTGGCAAGAACTCGGCCCGATCACCGGTGGGCACCCAGTCCGACAGGGCGATTCGCGTCGCTTTTTCCACATCGAGGACGAGTGACGCCGCGTACGGCGAACGGAACAGCAACATGCCCTCCTCGTCCACATCGAATTCTGCTCCTTCGACGGGCGCACCGAGCACCATGGCATCGGGAGACTCATCGGCACGACGTATCGTCAGTCGCGGCAAGGCTTCCGTGCATCCGTAGTTGTGATAGACCCGGGCGTTTGGAAAGACCTGGTGCAACCATTCCATTTCAGCTTGCGGGAACGGGCCACCAGCAAAGTTCAGTCGGATCACCTCAGGGAAGGTTCGGCCTGCGGCAACGTAACGACGTAGCACAGGCAGCATAGACCCTACCATGCAAAGCATTGATGACTTCGCTTCTTCGAACGTAGTCAGCAGTGTCGCTGGATCGGCGAGTCCGCGCGTCTGGACAATCCGGCGATCATGGAGGTGAGCCCAAACCCATTGATTCACCAGAGAGTAGCTGTATGACAGTGGTAGGGTAACAATTGCCGTTTCGACAGACTCGAGTTCTTGGCGTGCATGAATTTGACGGGCTAGAAGTGTCGTCCGGCTTTTACTTCCGATGACCAGCTTGGGTGTACCGGTGCTGCCCGACGTGAGTATGCCGAAGTGCCCTTGTGCGAATTCGGCAGGAATCAGAGCGAGTGCCTTGCTCAGCCACTCTTCAGTGACAGGAGAGGGCGTCGGGAGCAGAATGAAGGACGAGCCAGAATTCCATGCAGCGCTCAACAACGCCGGATTTTCTTGAACTTCCGCTTCGTTTAAAACCTGGAACATAACCGGATAAAGGTAAAACCGCTGGGATGGGCAGCAGTGAATTGATCTTAATATGTAGGCACTTAAACGACGTTGGATCCGGACATTTCATATTACAGGCTTGTCGATCCGGATCAACCAGTCATACGTTATTCATTGGAAATTCACACGCTTACTTCACGCATTTCCAATTTTCCGGTGTTCGCAAGCGGTTCATGAACTCAATCCATTTCGCCCAAACGATTCAAGCGTCTACCACTCATACTTTTTATGCCAGTGCCTCAACGTCAATAGCGATCAATCACGCAGTGTCTTGACTGCCGCGGCGCCCAAGCCAAAATTAGCCAGAATCTGCGTCCACTCACGCGCGCCCTGCGTGAACTTGGTCCAGGCAGTCTGCTTATCCAGCTTCTCCGGCACGACGATTGTATCGCCCGGCATGATCTCAAAGCCGCCGATCTTGCCGAAGAACCATCCTTGTGATTCCGACGAAACGACTGTGCCATCGACGCGCAGCACGAAAACGTTATCGACATCCGCCTCGGTAGTCGCACCAGCCAGCTTAAGGTAATCCTTGACGCGGGTATTCGGTTTCCAAAGCGGCGAGGCTTCGACGTTGACGGCGCCGAATATATGAACGAAAGCCGGCTTCGAAGGCACCACCAAGCGGTCACCGTTATGCAGAGTTACCTGTGGCAGCCGAGCGAAGGAGCGTTCATTCGGATCCAGGCCAAAGGCGATGCGGCCGCTCGATTGCAGCTTGCGCAAGCGAGCAATGCGTGCTTCTGCGGTACGGCGCTCGATCTCGAACTGGGCGGTCATCGCCGCGGCTTCGGCAGATGACATGCCGCGCAGGTTTGCCAGCTGGCGCGCCTGCTCACCGCGCAGCTGGGTTTCCAGACGGTCGGCAGCGCGCTGCAGGTTTTCCGCCTGCGTTTTGCGTACTTCTTCACGGAAGAAGCCGGTACCGAACAGATACGCATTACCGGTCGGACCACCGGCTTTGGCAATCAGGCTCTGCAAGGTATCGCCAGCCGTCATCTGGTACACACCCGGCACCTTCACCTCGCCTTCGACACGGACAAACACTTGGCGCTTGTCCATGGGCACCGCTACGTCATCCTGCGAAAAGATGGTCACGGTATCACCCGGCTGGAGCTGGATATTGTCCGCGCCGCCCGGCTTATTGAACACCTCGCCCAAGTTGAACGGAATCAGCTGGACGGTCAGGTCGCTGCGATTTACACGCTCGACGACGGCGTATTCCCAGTTGATCGGCGCAATCAGGTTACCGATGCGGGACGCGATTTTACCCGTGGCTTCGGGAGTATTTTCTTCAGACTCGCCTGCCAAAACGTTGTTCTGGCGCTTGGTCGATTCGCGGGTAATAAGGTATTCGCGACTCGGGATCAGGTCGCTGACACGCATGCCTGGCTTGAAAGGCACCCTTATGGCTTGGTCGACATTTCCTCGCAATACGACAGCATTCGAAAAGTCCGGGGTAATTGAAGTAATGTTGAGGACGTCGCCGTTCTTCAGACTGCGCTTCAAACCTTCACTGTTCAAAGCGAACTGCTCGACACTTCGCGGCTGATTACGACTTTGGTCGATCCGCTCAAGGAAAGCACGACGAGGATCGGCCACAACCGGCAAGCCGCCGGCAAGGTCCAGCAGCGATTCGATCGTGTCACCAGTCGTCTTGATCTCGTAGATCGCCGGCGCATCTACTTTGCCCACCAGTGCCACGAAGCCGCCTGCCGATGGAATCACGATAGTATCGCCATCCAGCAATTTAATATCGCTTGACTTATCACCTTTTGCAATGAATGCATACAGGTCCAGCTCAGCCGCCACGCGACCGGCGCGCTTTACCTGCACGCGTCGCATGCTGCCATTGGCGTTCGGTCCACCGCTTGATAACAGGGCAGTCACCAGCGTCGACAAGCTCGATACGGTGTAGGTACCTGGCCGCTTGGCTTGTCCCACGACGTACACAGTAATAGCGCGTAGCTGACCGAAATTCACACTAACGGTAACGCCCTTGTAGAGCTTGGCAACGGCGCTGCGGATGATCTTGTCCGCATCGCCCGCTTTTTCCCCAGCCAGAACCACCGAGCCAATCGTCGGGATTGAAATCGTACCGTTGCGATCGATGGTAGCGCGAAAATCGATATCGATCGTACCCCAGCCACGTATCAGCAGTTCATCGCCCGGTCCAAGCACATATTCGGACGGAACCGGCGCGTTGGCGATCGGCGAGAAAGTGGACGGTGCGTTGGCGAAGAAATTGGCGCCAAAAATCGGCAGGTCTTGTCCGACGCTGTCGAGGATGAATTTCTGGAATTCTGTCCTGGTCTTGTCCTTGCCGTCCTGCCCGCTTTCTGCCGAAAGCGCGGTTGCGGGAAGCGTAGCCATTCCCCTATTCGACGTTGGAGAAGGGACTTGGCGTGCTGCACCGTTGGCAACACCAGAGCTGCCATTGATGATGGAAATACGGCGAGGTTCAGTCGACGCGGCGGCGTTGACCGCTGTGTTAGGAATCTCTTGACCGAACATCTCATCTGCGCGAGGAGGCGTTTCTTGCGCAGAAGCAATTGCAGCAATAGCGCTGATGGCGAAGGCCAATGCGGCGCGGAGCGAAAACTTAGACATATGGTAGTCGGGATGGGAAGCGGGACGGTCGAATAACCTAGAATTATATTCGTTCCCAGCAGTACAGTGAACCCCGAGCAACTGCAGTTGATCGTGAAAATCGCTTAGACACAACAAAACGGGCTTTATTTAACAAATTCTCCTGCTAAAACCTGTGCATTTTGCAATTTCAAATTGCACAAACAGCAAGTGAGTTGTTGACGACCCCGTTACATTTGGTGAATTTGTCCCACAGCCAGAGCATCCTATAACACACAGTTATGGGACCTACACGAAATGCAGTCTCAATTTCCTATACGAGCGGCAGGAACCCGTCAAGCGGTCCGCAGCACTGTCCGGTCCGTCACGGGGGGCTCAAAGCCCACGCTGTACAAGGGACGAACTCGGCTGCTCGAGCATGACTTCGGATAGGACTTTCGCTCTGTTGGCGCGGCGCCGGCGTGCATACCATGCAGACACGACGAAAGCATAGACGGACAGGTACAACAGGAAGCTGGCCAGCACGCCCTGCAGCAGGGCTTCCGGCACGGCGGCAAAACGCACCGCCATCATGGCCGGCACCAGCGCCACCAGCCAGGAAACCGGCGACACGCAGGCATTGCGCAGGGGCGCCGGCAGCGCACGCAGGTAGCGCGCCACGACCGCGGTCTTGACCAGGCTATGCAGGTGCCAGCTATCCGGATGGCCCGGATGGCGGCGACACCACAGGCGGCGCACGATTGTGAACACGGTCTCAAAGACAGGATAGCCGCAAGCCAGCAGTGGCGCCCATGGCGACACTAGCGGGTTGCGATAGACCAGCATCACCGCCATCCAGGCCAGCAGGAAGCCGAGCAGGTAGGCGCCGCCGTCGCCGAGAAACAGTTTGCCAAACGGGAAATTGACCACAAAGAAGCCAGCCGTCACGGCGCAGACCACGAAGCACAGCTGGGCAAGGGTGGCGTCGCCAGCATCCTGAGCGATGACGCCGAGCGCGGCCATGCCGATCAGCACGGTGCCGCTGGCCAGGCCGTTGAAACCGTCGATGATGTTGACCGCATTGGCCACGCCGCCCACTGCGAAGGCGGTGAACAGTACCGAGGCCGGCAGCCAGGTCAGCATCATGTCGATGGGTGCGATGCCGACGTGCAGCAGGGTGACGCCGGTCAGGCCCCAGCAAACGCCGCCGCTGGCCGTGGTAGCGAGCAGGCGCGCGCGCACCGAGACCTTGCGGGTCAGGTCTTCGGCCAAGCCGAACACGAAAGCCGGCATGGCGGACACGAGCACCGGCAGCAGCAATTCCTGCTGATCCTCCGGCAGCACGCCGAGCGACAGCCACAGGCCGAGCATGATGGCGGCGCCGCCGATGCGCGGCGTAGGGGTGATATGGAATTTCTGCACGCCGTGGGTCACGTCCAGCGAGTAGCGGCCGTGCCAGCGCGTCGTCAGGACGAGCAGCAGGGAACACGCAAGCGACACGGCAAAGCCAAGCTCGAGGCCGGCAAAGGGCAAATTAATAATACTCATAGAACCAGTTTGTTAACTCGTCAATTCTATCGCATTTCTATTTAGCCAAGGCCCAAACGTGTTACAGACTGTTTCCTTGCCGGCTAGCGCAAGTCCCTGATCTTCCAAGAACAATTTGTCGATTCTAGGGAATTTGATATCTCGCAATCAATCGCTCTGAAACTTCTCCTACCATTTCTCGACAATTCATTACAGTTTATTCAAAGAAATTATTCCTAGTGAATAGCTTGGGCTGACGGGAGCCAATATGGTGTCGCTTCATCGCGCAGCACTCTCTTTGCCGCGTTTCCTCGCGCTCCTTTTCTCGCTCGCCATGCTCCATGCACCGGCCCATGGCCAGTCAGCAGGCGACCTGGCCGAACTGCGCGCCCGCCAGCTCGAGGCCGAGGCGCGCCAGGCCCTGGCCGAAGCCGAGCGTGCCGAACTGCTGGCGCGCCTGCCGCCGACCCAGTCGAAGCCGCTGACCGGCGCCATCGATACCCGCCAGTTCGGCGCAGCCGGCCTGGTGCGCGCCTTCGACCTGGCGCGCGAACTCGCGGCCGGGCTGTGCACCCGTCTGCCGCCCGGACGTTCCGCCGCCCTCTACGATCCGGCCACCGCCCAAGGCATGGTCGCGGCGCGCACCGTGGACAGCGCCCTCGCCCGCCTGTCCAGCGACATGGCTGACCGGAACAAGGCCTTGCAGCGCTACCTCGACGCCCACCGCCCGCCCGGCTCCGGCGCGGCCGCGCTGCCGCTGGCCATATTGACGGTGGTGCCGGCCACCGTGCGCGCCGGTGCGGACCTCGCGGCCCTGCTGCGCAGCGACGTGACGGTCACCGGGATCGGCTATGGCGAAGGCGCGCGCAGCCTGTTCGCCAGCGCCTTGGCCCAGGCCTGCCCGGAGCGCATCAGCGGGCTCGGGTCCGGCTACCTTGGCGAACTCGACTGGGCGCGCTACGACAGGTTGCTGGGACGTCTCCAGGCTCTCGCCGGGCATCGGGCCGGCTACGCCCAGCGCATCGCCGAGCTGCAGGCCCTCATCGACGAGGCCAAGGGCGAACAAAAGAAGGAATTCGTCGCGGTCGCGGCGGCGGCGCTGGCGCAGCTGAAGCTGGTGGATGCCTTCGTGGAGTCGCTCAAGGCCGGCGAAGCCAGCGACAAGAGCCCGCTGTTCAATGCCGCACGCTACCTGGGCTACAGCGAACGCACCGCGGGCAGCCTCGTGCTCGACGTCGACCTGCGGCTGGAAGGCATGAGCATCGTGAAGGAAAACCTGTTCACCGGACAGCATTTGCGCCTGTCGGGCGTGGCCTTCCTGTGGTACCGGCTGCACGAAGCGGACGGGCGCCTGCTGGCCACCGAGGTGCTGCGGCGGATCAGCCGGCCGGTCGAGGTCGACCTGCGCGGCAGCACCGCCTCCGCTACCTTCTGGTCGGGGCAATAACGGCGGCGTTCAGCGCTCCAGCCGCTTGACCGCCTGGTCGATCGCGCCAAAGATCGACTTACCTTTTTCGTCCAGCATCTCGATGCGGATGGTGTCGCCGAAACGCATGAAGGGCGTACTGGCGGCGCCGTCGGCGATCATCTCCAGGCAGCGCTGCTCGGCGATGCACGAGTAGCCCTTGCTGCTGTCCTTGTTCGAGACCGTGCCCGAGCCGACGATGCTGCCGGCGCGCACGTTGCGGCTCTTGGCCAGGTGCGCGACCAGCTGCGGGAAGTTGAACACCATGTCGGTCCCGGCGTCCGGTTGCCCGACCAGGTGGCCATTCCAGCTCGATCGCAGCGGCAGGTGCAGCTTGCCGCCGCGCCAGGCTTCGCCCAGCTCATCTGGCGTCACCGCCACCGGCGCGAAGCTGGTCGCCGGCTTCGATTGCAGGAAGCCGAAGCCCTTGGCCAGTTCGTCCGGGATCAGGTTGCGCAGCGAGACGTCGTTGGCCAGCATCAGCAGGCGGATCTGGGCATGCGCCTCGTCGGGCGTGGCGCCCATCGGCACGTCGCCGGTGACCACCGCCACCTCGGCCTCGAAATCGATGCCCCATTCTTTATGTGCCAGCACGATGTCGTCCATCGGGCCGAGGAAATCGTCGCTGCCGCCCTGGTACATCAGCGGGTCTTCCCAGAACGAGGCCGGCATCTCGGCGCCGCGCGCCTTGCGCACCAGCTCCACGTGGTTGACGTAGGCCGAGCCGTCGGCCCACTGGTAAGCGCGCGGCAGCGGCGCCATGCACCGGGACGGGTCGAAGTCGAAGGGACGGCGCGCCCTGCCCTCGTTCAGCAGCAGCGACAGCTCGGCCAACTGGGGCGCGATGAAGGCCCAGTCGTCGAGCGCGGCCTGCAGGGTGGGCGCGATACCGTCGGCGACGTGGGCGGTCTTCAGGTCACGCGCGACGACCAGCAGCTGGCCGTCGCGGGTGCCGTCCTTGAGGGTGGCAAGTTTCATGGGATAGCGGACTCTGTTGGCAGGCCGCTATTCTAAATGAGCCGGCTGCCGCTCAGTAACGGACGACCACGCCGGCGCCTATGCTGCGCTGGAAGTAGTTATAGTCGATCAGGCTCTGGCCATAGCCCGAGAACCACTGCACGTAGCCCTTGAGCGGCCCCGCGAACGGGAAGGCCCAGGCGAGCTGGGTCGCACCCTTGTTGGTCGAAAAATTATGGCGCAGCGTGGCCGAGAACTCGTGCCCGTCCATCCGGTAGTTACCGGTCAATTCGGCGCGGCCCAGGTAATCGACGATGTCCGGATTATTGTCGTCCTCGAGCGATTCGTTGATGCGCTTCCAGACCCGCGCCGTCATCGACAGGCGGCCGCGCTCCAGGCCGACCTGGGCATAGATCCGGTTCCAGCTGCGCGACAGGGTCGAGGACTGGCCGTTCGACTGGTGGTTGAAGCCCAGGTTGAGGAATTTCAGGTTGGCGCCGAGCACGCTGAAGTTCAGCGGCGTCACCAGCATCACCTCGGGCTGGTAATTGGTTTCGCGGAAGGGGCTCGAGGCTTCGCGGTTGCCTGCCTGCCAGAAACTGTTCTGGGTATAGCCGAACCAGACGTCGACCGGCAGCTCGAAGGCCGTCTCGACCGCCTTCATCTTGAAGCCGAGCTGATATTGCAATTCGGCATGCGACAGCTTGCCGGTGAAATCCGTCGCGCGGAAGGGTTCGTAGGGCGCCTCGTTGGGGCGGTAGCTGCGGGCCGCGATCAGGTAGTTCGCACGGTGCGGGCGGAACACGAAGGTACCGCGGCGGTGCTTCTCGTTGAGCTCCCAGTGCCCGTCCATGGTGTATTCGGCGGCGGCTTCGACGGCCGGATCGATCGAGGCGGCTGGATCGGGCTGGACCTTGGCCGGGAAGGCGGACGGCTGCACGGCCGGCATGGCGGCCGCCACATCGTTCGTGGCCGCAGGCGGCATGGCCGGCGCGGCGGACGTGGCGCCGTGGGCGGCGGCCAGGCGGTCGAAACAGATCAGGCGCTGGTTGGTGTCGGCGACTTTGGCGCAATCGGCCAATTGCTGCGGGAGTTGCTGGGCGACGGCTGGATAGGCGAACAGGAGGGGCAGCAGTGCTGCAGGAATCTTCTTGAAATGCATGGGCTTTCTTTGGAAACGGCTGTGAGGCCGCCAGGTTCATGGATCGTCCATGACATGGCGGATTGTCGACGGCAGTGTCGCGGAAAAGCCGGTTTAATGTCGCACTTTAGGGAACCAGCAGGGCCAGCTGTTCCTGCTCGAGGAAGCACCACTCCCCTTCTTTCAGCCCGAGAGCCTCCAGGCTGAGCCCACCGATCTGCGAGCGGTGCAGCGCACTGCAATGGTTGCCGGCGGCGGCCAGCATGCGCTTGACCTGGTGGTATTTGCCCTGCTCCAGCACGATCTCGAGCTGGTGCTCGCCGCGCTGCACGCAGGACACCGCCTTCAAGGGGGCCGGCTCATCGTGCAGCTGTACACCGGTCAGCATCTGGTCCACCAGTGCCTGCGTCACCGGCTCGGCCGTGGTGGCCTGGTAGACCTTGGGCACATGGCGCTTGGGCGAAGACTGGGCGTGGATGAAAGGTCCGTCGTCCGACATCAGGAGCAGCCCGGTGGTGTCGTGGTCGAGGCGGCCGACCGGCTGCACCTCGCGCCAGCCGAACTGCTCGGGCAGCAGGGTCAGCACGCCGGGGTGGTGGCTCGGCTTGCGCGAGCATTCGTAGTCGGCCGGCTTGTACAGCGCAAGATAGACGCGCTCGCGGTAGCGCCACTCCTCGTCGAACACCGTCAGCACGAGATTATCGGTATCGAAAGTGGCCTTGTAGTTGTCTTCGACCGCGCCGTTGACCAGCACGTCGCCGTCCTCGATCAGGGCGCGGCAGTATTTGCGAGTGCCGAATCCCTGCGATTGCAGGATGCGGTCCAGGGAAAGTTTGCTCATGGGGCGCCACTTTAACAGAAGGGGCAGCACCGACAAAGCGGCCTGGATGCATCTGTTCATTTGACGAGCGTCAAGCCTAGGAACTTTCCTATTGATAGACTTCAACGCGTTAGGAATCCGCCTAACGACGTGAGGACATCTTTACAGTCATAGCCTCGCACAGACCAAGGACAAGACCGTGCACACCGACGCGCAACCGACCGATGGACCGCTCCCGCTCGCAGTTGATCCTGCCGAGCGGCGCCAGATTGCCCGACTTCATGCTGCCCTGTTTCCCGCCCGGCTCGCCCTGGCGCGCTGGCAGCATGGCGGACATATTCCCCACCTGCATCATGGCGCTCCGGCCCTGCGCGCTGCCTGGTATGCGAATGCCCGGCGCGATTTCCAGGCCTGGCTCGACCGCGGCGGTTTCGGCCAGTATGAGGAAACAACCCCAGCACAGACCACCAACTGCCAACCGGTACCCGACGGCGATGCCCAGCAGATCGGTACCTGTACCTAATCCCCTCTGAAAATGAAAACGACGGCCGAAGCCGTCGTTTTCATTTCCTAAGAAGGAACACAACCATGAGGAATGGAATTCTCTCGATGCTGCACGAAATGTGCAGTTGGTAGCAGACTTTCAGTAAGGTTAGCAACTTGCTTAATTTTCAAGTCATGGAAAGCGCTACACATTGACTATAGAGCACTGAGCGAAATTTTCAAGCACATCTTTTATTTCGTGCGCTGACCTCGCAAATCACAACACCAGAATATTACTTCTGCAAAGCAAGCTCTTCTAAGAAATTTCTATAGGCAATTGATGTCTCAGCATGTTTAAGTCCCATAGCGGTCATTGCTTTAAGGTAACCGAGTTTTGATCCACAGTCGTATCGCTGACCTGAATAACTGTAGGCGAGGACCCGCTCAGCCCTCAACAGGGCTGCGATCCCATCTGTCAGCTGAATTTCTCCTCCTGCCCCTTTGTCGAGCCTCTCAAGGAAGTCGAATATTTTTGCAGAGAGGACATAGCGCCCCGCCACAGCCAAGGTCGACGGGGCCTTTTCCGGATCCGGCTTCTCTACGATATCTGTGATCAGCTCTGCATTTTCTCGATAAGGCACTGCACTCACAATGCCGTATTGTCGCGTATGCTCACGAGGAACCTGCTGCACTCCAAGCACACTACACCGCTCGTAAACAAACAAGTCTGTCATCTGAGCAATGACCGGCCTCTGACCCTCTGGGACGTCCATGAAATCATCGGCAAGCAAAACCGCAAAGGGCTCATCGCCAACAACCGGGCGCGCGCAAAGTACGGCGTGCCCCAACCCCAGGGGTGCAGACTGCCGGATATAAATACAATTAATGTTCTTGGGAATAACCTGACGCACGAGCTCTAAGAGCTCGTGTTTATCTGCAGCTTCAAGTTCCGACTCAAGTTCGTATGCTTTATCAAAATGGTCTTCGATCGCGCGCTTGTTACGACCAGTGATAAAAATCATTTCCGTGATGCCGGCTGCGACCGCTTCTTCGACCGCATACTGAATTAGCGGCTTATCAACCACAGGCATCATCTCTTTGGGCTGCGCCTTTGTAGCTGGAAGAAAACGGCTTCCGAGACCGGCTACAGGAAAAACGGCTTTTCTGATTCTTTGCGTCACAGGTTGCTCTTAAATAAATTCGTGCTAATTATTATAGCAAAATAGCAACCGCTAGTGTAACTTGGGAAGCGCTCCCTTATGAGCGGCAGCCACGGCTCCATCCCCGACCGCCGCACCGAATTTCTTCAGCACCCGCTCCGGCAAGCCTTCGTGGGCGGTGTAGTCGACGATGTCCTCGGCCTTGACGATGTCGCGCGCCACGCTGTCGACCGTGCCGAAGCCGTCGGCCAGGCCCATCTCCACCGCCTTCGCTCCGGTCCAGTACAGGCCGGAGAAGGTTTCGGGCGTTTCCTTCAAGCGCTTGCCACGCCCGGCGCGTACCACCGAGATGAACTGCTGGTGGATTTCATTGAGCATCGCCTGGGCGTGCGCCTTGTGCTTGTCCGACTGCGGGCTGAACGGATCGAGGAAACCCTTGTTCTCGCCGGCCGTGAGCAGGCGCCGCTCGACGCCGAGCTTTTCCATGGTGCCGGTGAAACCGAAGCTGTCCATCAGCACGCCGACCGAACCGACGATCGAGGCCTTGTTGACATAGATGCGGTCGGCTGCCGAAGCGATGTAATAGCCGCCCGAGGCGCACATCTCGTCGACCACGACGTACAGGGGCTTGTCCGGGTAGCCGCGCTTGAGGCGCTGGATCTCGTCGACGATGATGCCTGCCTGCACCGGACTACCGCCGGGGCTGTCGATGCGCAGCACCACCGCGGCCGAGCCGGCATCGGAGAAGGCCTTGTTCAGCGAGGGAATCACGGTGTCGGCCGCGCCGCTGCCTTCGGCCTCGATCTCGCCATTGATTTCGATGAGGGCGGTGTGGCGGCCCAGGCTTTCGTCGCCGCCGAGGCCGACGGTGGAATCGACATAGGTCAGCAGGGCCAGGATGGCGACCAGCAGGAAGCTCAGCTTGAAGAAGATGCCCCAGCGGCGCGCGGCGCGGCGCTCTTGCACAGTGGCAAACACCAGCTTCTCCAGGGTGGCGCGCTCCCAGTTGCCAAGGGTGGGCTCGGCGGCAAGCCGTTTGTCGGCCGGATGTTCGCCTGCAGGATCGTGGTCGTGACTCGTTTGGTCGCTCATATTTTCCGCTTGTTGTTCCGGACGGATTGCTAGGGTGCCGGCGCCCGCACCATCTCGTCGGGCTGCCACCAGATGCCACCGTCGCGTTCGCTGATTGCGATCGGCCTCAGCTTGCCGCCGCGGCACGGCCCGCCGGCGCACCTGCCGGTGTCCGGCTCGTATACGGCGCCATGGGTCGCACACATCAGGTACAAGCCGCTCGACTCGAAAAAGTCGCCCTGCGACCAGTCGAGTTCGATCGGCACGTGGGCACAACGGTTCAGGTAAGCAAATGGTTTACCGCCATACCGTACCACAAAGCCGGTAGTTGGGTGCCCAAAAGCAATTACCGGAAAACGCACGCCTTTTCCGCCGTCGAGCAAGGCTGCGGCTTCGCACACGAACAGGCCGCGATCTTCAGTCATTCTTACGCGTTCTCCAGCAACCAGGCGTGCAACTCGGGGATCGTGCGGGCCGAGAAGATCGGCTTGCAAGCCTGCAGCTGGTGCACCGGATGGGCGCCGAACTCGACCGCGATACCGGCCGCGCCCGCGTTGTTCGCCATCATGAGGTCGTGGGTCGTATCGCCGATCATGACGGTGCGGCGCAGGTCCTGACCCAGCTCGCGCGTCAGTTCCTGCAGCATGGCCGGGTGCGGCTTGGAGAAGGTTTCGTCGGCGCAGCGGGTGGCGTCGAACATGGCCAGCAGCCCGGCCGCGTTCATGGCCCGGTTCAAGCCCACGCGGCTCTTGCCCGTGGCCACTGCCAGGAAATAGCCCTGCTGCGAAAGATCGTTCAACATCTCGCGTACTCCCTTGAACAGCACCAGTTCGTGGTCTTTCGTCAGGAAGTGATAGCGGTAGCGCTCGACCATGCGCGGGTAGAGCACCGGGTCGATGTCCGGCAGCACGGCCTGCATCGCCTCGGACAGGCCGAGGCCGATCACATGCGAGGCCGAGGCGTCGCTCGGCACCGGCAAGCCCAGGTCGCGCGCCGCCGACTGGATGCAGCGGACGATCGCCGCCGTGCTGTCCATCAGCGTCCCGTCCCAGTCGAAGACGATCAGGTCAAATTGCTTTCTTGTCATTTTTGTCAGCTTGCTATGTGATTGCCTGGCCCAAGCTTACCAAGAATCGATCGCACTCGGCCGGCAGCGGCGCGCGCAAGGTCATCGGCTGGCCGGTGTCGGGGTGCGTGAAGGTGATCTGGTAGGCATGCAGGAACATGCGCTTGAGCGCCCCGCGCTCGTTGGTTGCCTTCTGAAGCTGCTTGTTCAAGGCAAAATCGCCGTATTTCTCGTCACCGAGGATGGGGAAACCGCTCGATGCCAGGTGCACGCGGATCTGGTGGGTGCGGCCGGTCTTCAGCTCGGCCTCGAGCAGGGCGAAGTCCTTCCATTTGCGCTTCAGGTTGAACACCGTGTGCGCTTCCTGGCCGCCGGCCTGCACCACCACGCGGCGCTCACCGTCCGGGGTCGTGAATTTATGTAAAGGGAGCTTTACATGCTGGCGCTTGTTGGTCCAGTCGCCATAAACAGCGGTGAGGTAGCGCTTGTCGGTCGTGCCGTCGCGCATCTGGTCGTGCAGGTTGGTCAGCGCCGAGCGTTTCTTGGCGATGAGCAGCAAGCCCGAGGTCTCGCGGTCGAGCCGGTGCACCAGCTCCAGGAACTTGGCTTGCGGCCGTGCCGCGCGCAACTGCTCGATGACGCCATACGAGACGCCCGAGCCGCCGTGCACGGCCACGCCGGCCGGCTTGTCGATGACGAGCAGGTGCGTGTCTTCGAACACGATGGCGAATTCGGCGCCGGGGGCCACCTGCGAGCTGGCCTTCTCGGCGATACGGATCGGCGGGATGCGCACCAGGTCGCCCTCGACCAGGCGGTAGAGCTGGTCGATGCGGCCCTTGTTGACCCGCACTTCCCCCGAACGGAGGATGCGGTAGATGTGGCTCTTGGGGACGCCTTTGCACACACGCAACAGATAGTTATCGATGCGCTGGCCGGCTTCTTCCTCGGTGATTGTCACAAACTGCGCCTGGATCGTTGGCTGTGATGAAGGGGGAACAACATCGTTCTGTACCACTGTTCGCATTGTCTTCCCAGAAATTCTCTCTAAGTCCTTCATTTTGAATATATAATCGACAGGCGGCGGTCAAACCTCTGCTGGTGTAAGAATTAAAACGATATTTTACACAGGGGCGCGCTCCACCGGCCCTGCCATGAGCAAATTCGGTGGAAAAAAACGTGTACGCACATTCAGGCGCCGATCAGGGTTGCACCTGCAGTTGCAATCGGGTTGCGTGGCTGAGTGCCGGATTGGATTGTTTGGATTTGTATGGATAAGTACCGGAAAGCCGCTGATTGGCGGCTCGCCGGTTGATGGTGTCGATAACGCTTGTCGTTTTCGCCCGACCCGATGTAAGCCTCACCTGAAGGCTCGAAAGTAGTAAAGGCTGTTTGTTCGCCTCGACGTCTTGGTTGTATGCTGGCTACGGTTTGGCTCGTTGTTGCACACCGCCCCGCTGTCCCCGCCGTGCCCACCCCAACGTGGTGGCAGGCGGACCAGTTGCTTGGTTGCGGCGTGCGTTAGACAATGACGTTCGACACCACTGCGCCCCGTGCGGCAGCGATGCCTTGCATCGCCCTGCCCCGTCCCGGGTATTCCCCCCTCCAACATCCCCTCTCCGCGTACATCCCATGTACTTCGCCGCGTCTTACAAACGCGGCATGACACGGCCTTCGGGCCGCGGAGTTAATAAAAATGAAACGTATGTTGTTTAACGCTACGCAGCAAGAGGAGCTGCGCGTAGCGATTGTCGACGGCCAGAAGCTGATCGACATCGATATCGAGACCGCCGGTCGCGAGCAACGCAAGTCGAATATCTACAAGGGTGTCATCACCCGCATCGAACCCTCCCTCGAAGCCTGCTTCGTCAGCTACGGCGAAGACCGCCACGGTTTCCTCCCCTTCAAAGAAGTTGCCCGTACCTATTTCCGCGATGGCGTCGATGTGCGTAACTGCACCATCAAGGAAGCCCTGCGCGAAGGCCAGGAAATCATGGTCCAGGTCGAGAAGGAAGAGCGCGGCAACAAGGGCGCGGCCCTGACCTCGTTCATCTCGCTGGCCGGCCGCTACCTGGTCCTGATGCCGAACAACCCGCGTGGCGGCGGCGTGTCGCGCCGTGTCGAAGGCGAAGAGCGCCAGGAACTGCGCGAGACCATGGACAAGCTCGACCTGCCGCAGGGCATGTCGGTCATCGCCCGCACCGCCGGCATTGGCCGCAACGTCGAAGAACTGCAGTGGGACCTGAACTACCTGATGCAGCTGTGGCGCGCGATCGAAGGCGCCGGCAAGTCGGCATCGGGCCCCTTCCTGATCTACCAGGAAAGCTCGCTGGTGATCCGCGCAATCCGCGACTACTTCCAGCCGGATATCGGCGAAGTCCTGATCGACACCGACGAGATCTTCGACCAGGCCCAGCAGTTCATGTCGCACGTGATGCCCGACATGGCGCACCGCGTGAAGCGCTACAGCGACGACGTGCCGCTGTTCTCGCGTTTCCAGATCGAACACCAGATCGAAACCGCCTACGCGCGCACCGTGCCGCTGCCGTCGGGCGGCGCGATCGTCATCGACCACACCGAAGCCCTGGTCTCCATCGACGTCAACTCGGCACGCGCCACGCGCGGCTCGGACATCGAGACCACCGCCTTCAATACCAACTGTGAAGCGGCCGACGAAGTGGCCCGCCAGCTGCGCCTGCGCGACCTGGGCGGCCTGATCGTGATCGACTTCATCGACATGGAAGTGGCCAAGAACCAGCGCGAGGTGGAAACCCGCCTGAAGGAAGCCCTGCACCATGACCGTGCACGCGTCCAGATGGGCAAGATCTCGCGCTTCGGCCTGATGGAACTGTCGCGCCAGCGCCTGCGTCCATCGCTGTCGGAAGGTTCCCACGTGACCTGCCCGCGCTGCTCGGGCACCGGCCACATCCGCGATACCGAATCCTCGGCCCTGCAAGTCCTGCGCATCATCCAGGAAGAGGCCATGAAGGAGAACTCGGCCGCGATCCACGTGCAGGTCCCGGTCGACGTCGCCGCTTTCCTGCTGAACGAGAAGCGCGGCGAAGTGCTCAAGATCGAGAACCGCCACCGCATCACCGTGATCCTGATCCCGAACAAGCATCTGGACACTCCTCACTACAAGCTCGAGCGCATCAAGCACGACGACCCGCGCCTGGAAGACGCCGCCGCCAGCTACACCATGGCGGAATCGGCCGAGACCGACATGGGCTTCGCCAAGCGCCAGAAAGAAGAAGCCAAGCCGCGCCAGGAAGCCGTGGTCAAGACCATCACCCCGGCCCAGCCGGCCCCGATGGTGGACCGCAGCGAAGCCGCCAAGCCGGCCAAGACCGCTCCGATCGCCGCACCGGCACCGAGCGCGCCGGCCGCGCCGGCCCCGGCCGAACTGGGCTTCTTTGCCCGCATCAAGAACTTCTTCATGGGCGCACCGGTTGCACCGGCTCCCGCACCGGCGCCGGTCCTTGCTGAAAAGCCGGCCGCACCGGCAGCCGGCGAGCGTGGCGAACGCGGTGGCCGCGGTACGCAGCAGCGCACCCGCAATGGCCGCGGCGCCAAGGGCGGCCGCGACCGCGACGAGCGCGACCTGACCGCCAAGGCCGAGGACAGCGTCAAGCCGCTGGAAGCAGAAGGCAAGCCGGCCCGTCCGCCGCGCGAAAAACGCGAACCGCGCGCACCGCGCGAGCCGCGTGAGCAACTCGATGCCGCGACCGGCGCACCAGCCGCACCGCGTGCGGAACGTGGCGAGCGCGCCGAGCGTGAGCCGGGCGAACGCAAGGAACGCGCACCGCGCCAGCCGCGCGAGCGTGGCGAGCGCAGCACCCAGCAGCCGGTCGAGGCCAAGGCGGAAGAGCTGAAGCTCCAGGCCGTCCCGGCCCCGAGCGAGGAAAGCGAACTGTCGACCACCACCCCACACGGCGACGTGCTGGATCATGCGGTGAAGGTCGCTTCGACCGGCCCAGCCGGCGAGGAACTGGACGGCGAAGGCGACGAGCCGCGCCGCCGCCGCCGCCGTGGTGGCCGCAACCGCAACCGCCGCGACCGTGAGGCCGAAGGCATCGAGTCGGCGGATGGCGTCGAAGGCGCACCGGCCTTCACTCCGGTGGCCGACGAGGAAGCCGCGAAGGTCGCGGCCGAAGCCAAGGCCGCACCGAAGAAGACTGCGCCGGTCGAGCCGGGTCCGTGGCCCTTCCCGACCGCTGCGTCGGTGGCTGCCAAGGCCCAGGCCGACGCTGCTGCCGCTGCACCGGCACCGGTTGCTGCTCCGGCTGCTCCTGTTGCTGCCCCAGTGGCTGCAGCGCCGGCCGTGACCGCAGAGCCGGGTCCGTGGCTGTTCCCGACCGCGGCATCGGTGGCTGCGGCCAAGGCACCGGCTGCTCCGGTTGCTCCAGTTGCCGAAACGGCACCGGCTCCGGCTCCTGTCGCTGAAGTTCCGGTTGCTCCGGTTGCTCCAGCACCTGTGCAGGCAGCACCGGCTCCGGCAGCTGTCCAGGCTCCGGTCGACATGAACGAAGTCCTGTCCCAGGCCGGCCTGCAACTCGCGTCGACCGATCCGGAAAAGCTGCGCGCCGCCCAGGAAGCCGCCGCCCAGGCCAACACCGCACCGCGCATGGGCCGTGCCCGCAAGCCGGTGCAGGCGCCGGTCGAGGAGCCGCTGGTTCAGGTGGATACGCGTCAGTAATCTGCTGACTGTAGGGTGAAAAGGGAAGCCTCATGAGGCTTCCCTTTTTTGTTTGTGCGAGTGGCGTGCCTGCAAAATTGGGTTCCGGCCTTCGCCGGAACGACGGTTTTTCAGCTAACGCAGAGATCAGCGCTAATAGCTTGGGCACGTCGTCCCGGCGCAGGCCGGGACCCAAGTTCCCCACCGAAGTCCGCACCTGCAAACACCCCGTCATACTGCCGGGTTACGATAACGAGCATGCCACCCTCCATTCCCCTCCGCGACGCCCTGCTCTACTGGTTCAAGCTCGGCTTCATCAGCTTCGGCGGCCCCGCCGGCCAGATTGCCCTGATGCACAGCGAGCTGGTCGAGCGCCGCCGCTGGATCTCCGAGCAGCGCTTCCTGCACGCCCTGAACTACTGCATGCTGCTGCCCGGCCCAGAAGCGACCCAGCTGGCCGTCTACATCGGCTGGCTCCTGCACCGCAGCGTCGGCGGCATCATGGCCGGGCTGCTGTTCATCCTGCCTTCGCTGGCGCTGCTGATCGGCCTGTCCTGGATCTACCTGGCCTGGGGCCACCTGCCCGTCATCGCCGGCATCATGGCCGGCATCAAGCCGGCCGTGGTGGCGATCGTCATCGCAGCCGCCTGGCGCATCGGCACGCGCACGCTGCGCAACGGCGCCCTCGCCACGATCGCCGCGCTGGCCTTCATCGCCATCGCAGTGCTCGACGTCCCCTTTCCCCTGATCGTGCTGGCCGCCGCGCTGGCCGGTTTCATCGGCGGACGCCTGTGGCCGCAGCGCTTCCAGCCCGGCGGCGGCCACCCGGCCGACCGCAAACACTACGGGCCGGCCCTGATCGACGACGACACGCCCACCCCGGCGCATGCCCGGTTTTCGCTGCGCGGCCTGCTGAAGGCCTCCCTCATCGGCATCGGACTCGCGCTGGGCGCCTGGCTGGCGCTGGCGGCCGTCCATGGCGTCGGCGGTACGCTGGCCCTGATGGGCTGGTTCTTCACCAAGGCCGCCCTGATGACCTTCGGCGGCGCCTATGCCGTGCTGCCCTACGTGGTGCAGGGCGCGGTCGAGAAGTACGGCTGGCTCAGCGCCACCCAGATGATCGACGGGCTCGCACTGGGCGAGACCACGCCCGGTCCGCTGATCATGATTGTCGCCTTCGTCGGCTTCGTGGGCGGCTGGACCCAGGCGCTGTTCGGCCCGGCAGCGCTGCCGCTGGCCGGCATCGCGGGCGCCCTGGTCGCCGCCCTGTTCACCTTCCTGCCCTCCTTCGTGTTCATCCTGGCGGGCGGGCCGCTGGTCGAGTCCGGGCGCGGCAACGTGCGGCTCACCGCGCCGCTGACCGCGATCTCGGCCGCGGTGGTCGGCGTGGTCGCCAGCCTGGCCGTGTTCTTCGGCCAGCACGTGTTTTTCGCCGGCGGCCAGGTCCAGCCTGCGGCGATCGCCATCGGCCTTGTCGCCGGCGTCGCTTTGCTGAGGTATAAGGTCGGGCCGATCAAGCTGATCGCCGCCTGTGCACTGGCGGGCATCGTGCTATCGTATTGGCATGCCTGAAAAAATCATCCTGCTGAACGACCTGCGCTCGCCCGCAATGGCGGTGCCGGCGGCGCCGGAGGCGCCCACCGGCCTGCTCCAAGATGCCCTGGGCAGGCCCCTGCACGACCTGCGCATTTCGGTCACCGACCGCTGCAACTTCCGCTGCGTCTACTGCATGCCGAAGGAAGTCTTCGACAAGGACTATGCCTACCTGCCGCACGGCGACCTGCTGTCCTTTGAAGAGATCACGCGCGTGGCGCGCATCGCCATCGCCCACGGCGTCGAGAAGATCCGCCTGACCGGCGGCGAGCCCTTGCTGCGCAAGCACCTCGAGCGCCTGGTCGGCATGCTGCGCGCCCTGCCGACGCCGGGCGGCCGTCCGCTCGACCTCACGCTCACCACCAACGGCTCGCTGCTGGCGCGCAAGGCGCAGGCCCTGAAGGATGCGGGCCTCGACCGCGTCACCGTCTCGCTCGACGCGCTCGACGACACGGTGTTCCGCCGCATGAACGACGTCGATTTCGCAGTCAGCGACGTGCTGCACGGCCTGGACGCCGCCCATGCGGCCGGGCTGGGGCCGATCAAGGTCAACATGGTGGTCAAGCGCGGCACCAACGAGGACCAGATCCTGCCGATGGCGCGCCACTTCAAGGGTTCGCCGTACATCCTGCGCTTCATCGAGTACATGGACGTGGGCGCCTCGAACGGCTGGAACATGGAAGAAGTGATTCCCTCGGCCGAGGTGATCCGCCGCATCGGGGCCGAGCTGCCGCTGGCGCCCGCCGCGGCCAACTACACGGGCGAGACCGCCGCGCGCTGGCGTTACCTCGACGGCAGCGGCGAAGTCGGCGTCATCTCCAGCGTCACCCAGGCCTTCTGCCACGACTGCAGCCGCCTGCGCCTGTCCACCGAGGGCAAGCTCTACACCTGCCTGTTCGCCACCCGCGGCCACGACCTGCGCGCCCTGCTGCGCAGCGGCCGCACGGATGCCGAGATCTCGGGCGCGTTGGCCCAGCTGTGGCGCGGTCGCGCCGACCGCTATTCGGAAACACGCACGGTCGACACTTCCGGGCTCGCGCGCGGCAAGAAGGTCGAAATGTCTTATATCGGCGGTTGACACACTCATGGACAAGAAACTCATTACAGGATTGATCCTGGCGGGCGGGCGCGGCTCGCGCATGGGCAACGTCGACAAGGGCCTGCAGCCCTTCCGCGGCAAGCCGATGGCGCAGCATGCGATCGAGCGCCTGATACCGCAAGTCGGCTCGGTCATGGTCAACGCCAACCGCAACCTCGAGGCCTGGCTGGAACTCGCCGCGCCCGTGTGGCAGGACGAAACGCCCGGCTTCGCCGGCCCGCTGGCCGGCCTGGAAGCGGGCCTGCGCCACTGCGTCACGCCCTGGCTGCTGGCGGTGCCCTGCGACTCGCCCTTCCTGCCGCTCGACCTGGCCGCGCGCCTGGCCGCGGCCGCCGAAGAGGCCGACGCCGACCTCGCCTTCGCCGTCACCCAGGAGCCGGGCATGCGTCCGCAGCCTCACCCGGTGTTCTGCCTGGTGAAGGCGAGCCGGCTGCCGGTGCTGTCCCGTTACCTGGCCGAGGGCGAGCGCCGCATGGACGGCTGGTACAAGGACCTGAAGGCGGTCGAGGTGCCGTTCGAGGATGCCGATGCCTTCCGCAACATCAATACGCTGGACGAGCTGCAGGGGCTGGACAATACGCTGCCCCCGAGCTTGGCGCAGGTGGTCAGCTGCCTGTCGGGCTATGACCCGGATGCGCTGCCCGTGCGCGACGCCCAGCGCATCATCCGCGAGTTCGTGCAGCCTGTCCGCGCCATCGAGAAAGTGGCGCTGCGTTCCGCGCTCGGCCGCGTGCTGGCCGCGGACGTGATCTCGCCGATCAACGTACCGGCCCACGACAATTCGGCGATGGACGGCTTTGCCCTGCGCGGCGCAGACCTGCGCAGCGATGGGCCGCTGTCCCTCCGCGTGATCGGCACGGCCTTCGCCGGCAATCCCTCCGGGCTGGTTCCGGCCGCCGGCGAGTGCGTGCGCATCATGACGGGTGGCGTCATGCCGGAGGGCTGCGACAGCGTGGTGCCGCAGGAATTCGTCACGCAGGAAGGCGACAGCATCCTGCTTCCCGCCGGCGTGATCCGTGCCGGTGACAACCGCCGCTTCGCCGGCGAGGACCTGAAGGCCGGCAGCGCGGCCTTGGCGGCCGGCCGCGTCGTGCGGCCACCCGACCTCGGCATGCTGGCTTCGCTCGGCATTCCCGAAGTCGCGGTGCAGCGCCGCTTGCGGGTCGCCTTCTTCTCGACCGGCGACGAACTGCGCTCCGTCGGCGAGCCCTTGGGTGAAGGCTGCGTCTACGACAGCAACCGCTACACCATCTACGGCATGCTGCAGCGCCTGGGCTGCGACATCATCGACATGGGCGTCGTGCGCGACGATCCGCAAGCGCTGGAAGACGCCCTGCGCAGCGCCTGCGAGAACGCGGACGCCATCATCACCTCGGGCGGCGTGTCGGTCGGCGCGGCCGACTACACCAAGCAGATCATGGCGAAGCTGGGCGACGTCACCTTCTGGAAGATCGGCATGCGCCCCGGGCGGCCGCTGGCCTTCGGGCGCGTGAATTCGAACGGCCGCAGCGCCTTCCTGTTCGGGCTGCCGGGCAATCCGGTGGCGGTGATGGTGTCCTTCTACTTCTTCGCACGCGAGGCGCTGCTGCGCATGATGGGCGCCGAGGCCCCGCTGCCGCTGCTGCGCGCAAGGTCCAGCGGCGCGATCCGCAAGAAACCCGGCCGCACCGAATACCAGCGCGGCATCCTGGCGCGTGGCGAAGACGGGCAGCCGGAAGTGCGGATCACCGGTTCGCAAGGCTCGGGCATCCTGCGCTCGATGTCGGAGGCGAACTGCATGGTGGTGCTGCACGACGAACAGGGCAATGTCGCCGCCGGCGACATGGTGGATGTGCTCGTGTTTGAGGGTTTAATGTAGGGTGGACGGCTATGCCGTCCGCGCGTTCAACGGACGTGATCAAACCACGCAGCGTGTTCATTGACGTGATTTGAACGCGCGGACGGCGAAGCCGTCCACCCTACGATTCGGTATCCAGTCCGTCTGCACCCAGCATCAGCTGGGCGGCCTCGCTCGGCAGCGCTTCCACTGACTTCAGCTTGCGCGCCATCTGGCGGCTGCGCACTTCCGCGGTTTCGATGTTCTTGGCGGCCTTCTCCAGCGTCGCCTTGGTGGTGGCCAGCACGTCGCCGAACTTGGTGAACTCGGTCTTCACCGCGCCCAGCACCTGCCACACTTCGGACGAGCGCTTTTCCAGCGCCAGCGTGCGGAAGCCCATCTGCAGGCTGTTGAGCAGCGCGCTCAGGGTCGAGGGGCCGGCGATCGTCACGCGCAGCGCACGCTGCAGGTCATCGGCCAGGCCGGGGCGGCGCATCACTTCCGCGTACAGGCCTTCGGTCGGCAGGAACAGGATCGCGAAGTCGGTGGTCTGCGGTGGCGACACGTATTTTTCGCAGATGGTCTTCGCTTCCACGCGCACCGCGCGTTCCAGCTCGGCGCCGGAGCGCGCCACGCCCTCGGCGTCGGCCAGTTCCGCCGCTTCCAGCAGGCGCTCGTACTGCTCCTTCGGGAACTTGGCATCGATCGGCAGCCACAAGGGCGGACCGCCGTCGACTACGCCCGGCAGCTTGATCGCGAACTCGACGCGGGCGCCGCTACCGGCGATGGTCTCGACGTTCTTGGCGTACTGGTCTACCGTCAGCACCTGCTCCAGCAGCATCTCGAGCTGCACTTCGCCCCAGGTGCCGCGGGTCTTGACGTTGGTGAGCACCCGCTTGAGGTCGCCCACGCCGATGGCCAGCTGCTGCATTTCGCCCAGGCCCTGGTGCACCTTTTCCAGGCGCTCGCTGACCTGCTTGAACGACTCGGTGAGACGCGTTTCCAGCGTCGCGTGCAGCTTCTCGTCGACGGTCTGACGCATCTCTTCGAGGCGCTTGGCGTTATCGTTCTGCAGGTCGCGAATCTTGGTTTCCAGCGTGCCGCGCACTTCCAGCATGCGCTGGGCGTTCGACTCCGTCAGGTTCGACAGGGTCAGCTGCAGGGTGTCGGCGAAGCGCTTGAGGGCGCGCGCCTGCTCCTCGCGGCCGCTGCTCGAATGCAGCTGCATCTGCTGGCGCATGCTGTCGAGCTGCTGCACGGTGGCCCCATGGTATTGGCCCATGTGCCCAGCCACTTCCTGGCGCGTGGCCTGGGCGGTGGATTGCAGCTCGCCGCGCAGCTCGCGTTCCAGGCGTTCGATGTGGCGGCCGTCGCCGTTGGATCGGGCACGCGCCAGCAGGAGCAGCTGCAGGCCGATGACGACCACGACAGCCAGCAGGATCAGGATTTCCAGGATGTTCATGCAGGTCAGTCGGCCTTGTTCCGCATCCAGTCCGCAGTCTGGTAGAAGGACTGCATCAGGCGCATGCGCAGCGCCTCGTCGTAGCCCAGGTCTTCCATCGCCCAGGCCATCGCGCGCAGCCACTGGTCGCGCTCCTTGGTGCCGATGGCGAACGGCAGGTGGCGCGCGCGCAGGCGCGGGTGGCCGTAGCGCTCGACGAAGAGATCGGGACCGCCGGTCCAGCCGGACAGGAACATGAACAGCTTCTCGCGCGAGCTGTCGTTGGGTTGCGGGTGCATGGCGTGGATGCCGGCGAATTCGGGCTCCAGCTGCATCAGGTCGTAGAAGCGGTCGACCAGTTCGCGCAGGCGCTCGGCGCCGCCCATCACTTCGTAGAGCGTTTGTGCTTCCGGGGTGTTCGATTCAGACATGCCAGCATGATAGCGCAGCCGGAGCGGCCCGTGGCCTTCCGACTGCGCCCTGTTGCAAACTGCTCAGGCTTCGCGCAAGGTCTGCAGCGGCGGTTGGCGCAGCACGCTGCGCAGGCCGAGCCAGCCACCGATCAGCGCGCAGACCGCGCCGACCACGACGCCTGCCAGCCACACCTGCGGCTCGAACTTCCACGGGAACTTGAAGACGTATTCGGCCAGCACCCAACCCATGGCCGCCGCGCCGGTTGCCGCCAGCACGCCGGACAGGCCACCCACCAGCACGAACTCGATCCGCTGCGCCGTCGCCAGCTGGCCTTTGGTGGCGCCGAGCGCGCGCAGCAGGCCGGCTTCGCGGGTGCGTTCCGACTGCGATCCCATCAGGGCCGCATACAGCACCAGCACGCCGGAAGCGAGCGTGAACATGAACAGGAACTCGACCGCCACCACCACCTGGTCGAGCACTTCCTGCAGCTGGCGGATGATGCCGGAAACGTCGATTACCGTCAGGTTCGGATATTCCCGCGTCAGGGCGTTGGTCAGCTTGCCTGCGCTGCCCGGCAAATGGAAGGCCGTCATGTAGCTCTTCGGCGCATTCGCCATCGCCGCCGGATTGATGATGACGAAGAAGTTGGCGCGCATCGAGCCCCATTCGAGTTTGCGCAGGCTGCTCACCCTGGCCTCCACCGGCAGGCCGGCCATGTCGAAGCGCATCACGTCGCCCAGCTTCAGGCCCAGGGTCGCGGCGAGCTTCTGCTCTACGGAAGCCTCGGCCACGCCCGGCGCATCCTTGTACCACTTGCCGGCGACGACCTCGTTGGTCTCCGGCAGGTCGGGCACCGTGGACAGGTTGAACTCGCGCTCGGCCAGCCGGCGCGCATCGCCGTTCTGGTAGGTGTTGCGGGTCAGCTGCTTGCCGTTGATGTGGGTCAGGCGGCCGCGGATCATCGGGTACAGGAACACGTTCTGCACCCCGGCGCCGCGCAGCTGCTGCTCGACGCCCGGCGCCTGCTCCGGCTGGATGTTGATGATGAAGCGGTTCGGCGCGTCCGGCGGCGTGGCCGTGCGCCAGGCCGCCATCAGGTCGCCGCGCACGACGGTGAGCAGCAGCAGCGCCATCAGGCCCAGCGACAGCGACACCACCTGCACCACGGTGGCGCCGGGACGGCGCTGCAGCGAGGTGATGGCGAAGCGCCAGCTCTGGTTCTTCGAGGCGCCGCGCAACTGGCGCAGCAGGCGCAGGCCGAGCCAGGCCACCAGCGCGAACAGGGCCAGGCCGCCGAGGAAGCCGCCGGCCGTCATCAGGGCCAGTCTGGTATCGCCGGCCTGCCACAGCAGCAGCGCCAGGAATACGCCGATGCCCAGGCCATAGGTGGCCAGCGCCAGCGGTTGCGGAGCCGCGGCTTCGCGCCGGATGACGCGGTTGTGCGGCACGTTGCGCAGCTGGAGCACCGGCGGCAGCGCGAAGCCGACCAGCAGCAGCATGCCGGTGGCGATTCCCTGCAGCGCCGGCAGCGGGGACACCGGCGGCAGGTCGGGCGGCAGCAGGTTGCCGATCATCTGGACCAGGATGAAATGGGCGCCGAAGCCGACCGCCACGCCCAGCAGGCTGCCCGCCAGGCCGACGATGGCGAATTCGATCAGGTACATGGCGCCGACCTGGTTCTGGGTCATGCCGAGGCAGCGCAGCATGGCGCAGGCGTCCAGGTGGCGCTGCATGAAGCGGCGCGCCGCCATTGCGACCGCCACCGCGGCCAGCATTGCCGACAGCAGGCCGACCAGCGACAGGAAGCTGTCGGCGCGGTCGAGCGTGGCGCGCATCTCGGGACGGCCGTTTTCCAGTGTCTCGATACGCACGCCGCGCACGTTGCGCGCCGTGATGTCGGCGCGCAGCCATTTTTCATAGGCCGCCACGGCCGACATGTCGTTGCGCGAGGGCGAAGCCACCTGCAGCCGGTAGCTCACCCGCGAGAACGCATCCACCAGTCCCGTGGCCGCCAGGTCGCCCATCGACAGCATCACGCGCGGCGCGAAGTTGGCGAAGGAGGCGCCCTTGTCCGGTTCGGTGGCGATCAGCTGCGCGATGCGGAACTGCTTGTCGCCGAGCTGGATGCTGCCGCCCACGCCGACGCGCAGCGCGGTCAAGAGGTTGGCATCCACCCATACGGTGCCGGGTTCGGGAATGCCCCGGGTCTTCTGGCCGATGGCGCGGCCGGCGTCTTCCGGATTGGTCGTGATGCTGAGCTGGCCGCGCAGCGGATAGCCGTTGGAGACGGCCTTGACGGCCGACAGCTGGGCACTCGAGGCCTCGCCCTCGCCCGCCTGCGCCATGCTCTGGAAGCTGGCGGTTTCCGCCACCAGCAGGCCGCGGCGGCGCGCCTCGTCACGCCAGCGCGGCTGGATCGCATCGTCGGCATTCACCAGCAGGTCGGCGCCCAGCAGCTGGTGGGCGTCGCGGTTCAGGCCCGCGCGCATGCGGTCGATGAAGAAGCCGACCGAGGACAGCGCGGATACGGCCACGATCAGGGCCACCAGCAGGAAACGCAGCTCGCCCGCGCGCCAGTCGCGCGCGGTCATGCGGAGGGACTGGAGGAACATCGGCTTCCTTTATTCGGTAACTGCGGCGGTGGCGGTGGCGAAGAACGCGTCGACCTCGGCCAGGAAAGCGCGCTTGCGTTCCGGGTCGAGGAAGGAGGCGGCGAAGCTGTTGCGCGCGAGCTGGCGCGCATGGCCGGCGTCGAGCGGCAGCGCCTCGAAGGCGGCGATGAAATTATCGTTCATGTAGCCGCCGAAATAGGCCGGGTCGTCCGAGTTGACGGTGGCCGCCAGGCCCTTGTCGAGCAACGCGCGCAGGTTGTGGCTGCCCATCACGTCGAACACGCGCAGCTTGATGTTCGACAGCGGGCAGACGGTCAGCGCCATGCCTTCGCGCGCCAGGCGCGCGGTCAGTTCCGGGCTCTCGAGGGTGCGCACGCCGTGGTCGATGCGCTCGACCTTGAGCACGTCGAGCGCGCTTTCGATGTAGGCCGGCGGCCCCTCCTCGCCCGCGTGCGCCACCAGGCGCAGGCCGAGCTGGCGTGCGCGCTCGAACACGCGCGCGAATTTCTCGGGCGGGTGGCCGACTTCGGATGAATCCAGGCCGACGCCGATGAACTTGTCGCGGTAAGGCAGCGATTCGTCCAGCGTGGCGAGCGCCTCTTCCTCGGACAGGTGGCGCAGGAAGCACATGATCAGGCTCGCGCTGATCGGGCCTTCCTGGCAGGCGCGCCAGATCCCGTTGATGACGGTCTCGAAAGGCACGCCGCGCGCGGTATGGGTCTGGGGGTCGAAGAAGATCTCGGCATGGCGCACATTGTCGGCATGGGCGCGCGCCAGGTAGGCCGCCGTCATGTCGTAGAAATCCTGCTCGGTCAGGAGCACGCTCGCGCCCGCGTAATAGATGTCGAGGAAGGATTGCAGGTCGGTGAAAGCGTAGGCCTCGCGCAACGCCTCGACCGAGGCATAGGGCAGCGATACGCCATTTCTTTGCGCCAACGCAAAAATCAGCTCGGGTTCCAGCGAACCTTCGATATGGATGTGCAATTCTGCCTTGGGCATATGTTGCAGGATGTGGCGCAGCTGGTCATGCAGCATGATGTTCTCCGGCGCTAGGCTGTTCGGTGGGACGTTGCCGACAAGTGTAACGCATGCCTGCCGCCCTCCTCCTCCATAGGTGGAAACGGCGGTTTCTGCGCACTCCGTATTGACCGTATGCGTGCGCCACAGCTTGAACATATCGTGCAATATCGTTTCACAACTGTTGATATTTAAGCAGCCTGGACAGGTTTGAATCGACCGTTCCAGACCCGTATCGAAGGCATGGCGGAAGCCCGTTTCCGGACGCTTCCCGGATGCCTGAAAAGTCGGTTTTTCTTATTCGATTCAAGCACTTGCATATGCATTATCCGCGCACGCGACACTGCTTTGACTTCGGGAACTAATAGGCACATAATAAATTTCACAAACGCAAAAAAGACGCTCTCCAAGCAACGGGAGACCGGAGCGGACCGCACAGATCCAGTCCGGGACGACAACAAGAAAATCGCAGCATCCGCGGCACCGGCGATCCTGGTGCCAGATGCGCGCGACCCACAAGGAGTACGCCAATAAAGTCCGGGGCCTGAGGCAGCCCTTTGCACAGTCGGCTGCCATGACGTGATCGTTGTTCGTACATTAAAGGACATTCGAAATGAGCATCTTTGACAACTACACCGCCCGCTACGAGCGTACCAAGGAAGAGGAATTCTCCATGGCGGAGTACCTCCAACTGTGCAAGAAAGACCCCCTGACCTATGCCAGCGCACCGGAACGCATGCTCGCGGCCATCGGCGACCCGACCCTGATCGACACCCGCCTCGACCCGCGCCTGTCCCGCATCTTCGCCAACAAGGTGATCAAGGTCTATCCGGCCTTCCGCGAGTTCTACGGCATGGAAGAAGTGATCGAACAGGTCGTCTCCTACTTCCGCCACGCGGCCCAGGGCCTGGAAGAACGCAAGCAGATCCTCTACCTGCTGGGCCCGGTCGGCGGCGGCAAGTCCTCGATCGCCGAAAAACTCAAGAGCCTGATGGAGCATGTGCCCTTCTACGCGATCAAGGGTTCGCCCGTGAACGAATCGCCGCTGGGCCTGTTCAACGAAGAAGAAGACGGCACCATCCTCGAAGAGGACTACGGCATCCCGCGCCGCTACCTGCGCGCCATCCCGAGTCCCTGGGCCGTCAAGCGCCTGCACGAGTTCGGCGGCGACATCAACAAGTTCCGCGTGGTCAAGCGCTACCCTTCGATCCTCAAGCAGATCGCGGTCTCCAAGACCGAGCCAGGCGACGAGAACAACCAGGACATTTCCTCGCTGGTCGGCAAGGTCGACATCCGCAAGCTCGAGGACTACGCCCAGGACGATCCGGACGCCTACAGCTATTCGGGCGGCCTGTGCCTGGCCAACCAGGGCCTGATGGAATTCGTCGAGATGTTCAAGGCGCCGATCAAGGTGCTGCACCCGCTGCTGACGGCCACGCAGGAAGGCAACTACAAGGGCACCGAAGGCTTCGGCGCGATTCCCTTCGAGGGCATCGTGCTGGCGCACTCCAACGAGTCCGAATGGAAGACCTTCCGCAACAACCGCAACAACGAGGCTTTCCTCGACCGTATCTACATCGTGAAGGTGCCTTACTGCCTGCGCGTGTCCGACGAGATCAAGATCTACGACAAGCTGCTGTACAACTCCTCGCTCGACAAGGCGCCTTGCGCGCCGGGCACACTGCGCATGATGGCGCAGTTCGCGATCCTGTCGCGCCTGAAGGACCCGGAGAACTCGAGCATCTATTCCAAGATGCTGGTGTATGACGGCGAAAACCTGAAGGACACCGATCCCAAGGCCAAGTCGCTGCACGAGTACGTCGACTATGCCGGCGTGGACGAAGGCATGAACGGCCTGTCGACCCGCTTCGCCTTCAAGATCCTGTCCAAGGTCTTCAACTTCGACAACACCGAAGTGGCGGCCAACCCGGTGCACCTGCTCTACGTGCTTGAGCAGCAGATCGAACGCGAGCAGTTCCCGCCGGAGACCGAGCAGCGCTACCTCTCCTACATCAAGGAGCACCTGGCGCAGCGCTACGTCGATTTCATCGGCAAGGAAATCCAGACCGCCTACCTGGAGAGCTATTCGGAATACGGCCAGAACATCTTCGATCGCTACGTCACCTTCGCCGACTTCTGGATCCAGGACCAGGAATTCCGCGACCCGGACACCGGCGAAAGCTTCGACCGCGAATCGCTCAATGCCGAGCTGGAAAAGATCGAGAAGCCGGCCGGCATCTCGAATCCCAAGGACTTCCGCAACGAGATCGTCAACTTCAGCCTGCGTGCGCGGGCCACCAATGCCGGCAAGAATCCGGCCTGGACCAGCTACGAGAAATTCCGTAGCGTGATCGAGAAGAAGATGTTCTCGAACACCGAGGAACTCCTGCCTGTGATTTCCTTCAATGCGAAAGCGAGCGCCGAGGATGCCAACAAGCATGCCGACTTCGTGGCCCGCATGGTCGAGAAGGGCTATACGCCGAAGCAGGTCCGCCTGCTGTGCGAATGGTACCTGCGCGTAAGGAAATCCTCCTGACAAGGGCGCAGCGCACGCCGCAAAAATGGCGTGCGCCGCACACGCGATCGCGCTGCGTATTAAGATAGACGCATCGAGATCTCGCCAGTCCGTCCGCAAAGCAACGCGCAGCAGGTTCTTCGAGCCGCCCGCAACGTATCGGCGGCTCGAAGAACCGTCGCGAGCGGCAGCAGATGTGGCCGAGAAGCGCAACCGTACAAACGTACGGTGAGCATCGCAGGCCGCAGCTGCAACGCGCAGCAGGTTCTTCGAGCCGCCACCACAGGAGGTTAGTTTTGACTTATCTCATCGACCGACGCTTGCAGGGCAAGAACAAGTCCGCGGTGAACCGCGAACGCTTCCTGCGCCGCTACAAGGCGCAGATCAAGGATGCGGTCGGGCGCGCGATCAAGGGCCGTTCGATCACCGATATCGAGAACGGCGAAAAAGTCACGATCCCCGTCAAGGACGTGAACGAACCCCATTTCGGCCATGCCCACGGGGGCGTCTGGGAAACCGTCAACCCGGGCAATACCGAATACCAGAAGGGCGACCAGTTCAACCGTCCGCGCAGCGGCGGCGGCGGCTCGGGGCGCGGACGCGCCGGCAACAGCGACCAGACCACCGAAGACGACTTCATCTTCGAACTGTCGCGCGAAGAATTCATGAATTATTTCTTCGAGGATCTCGAGCTGCCGAACATGATCAAGACGCAGCTGAGCCAGACCATCGAATTCAAGAACCAGCGCGCCGGCTACAACGTGTCCGGCACGCCCTCCAATATCCACGTGCTGCGCTCGCTGCGCGGCGCACTGGGGCGCCGCATCGCCGTCGGCGGTCCCGCCAAGCGCCAGCTCAAGGAAGCCGAAGAAGCGCTGCAGGCCCTGCTCGACCGGGGCGCGCCTTCCGACGACGAGGAAGTGGTGGCGCTGAAGGAGCAGATCCACCACCTGCACATCCGCCTCAACGCGATTCCCTTCATCGATCCCTTCGACCTACGCTATTCGAACCGGATCAAGGTGCCCAAGCCGAGCACCTCGGCCGTGATGTTCTGCATCATGGACGTGTCCGGCTCGATGGACGAGACGCGCAAGGACACCGCCAAGCGCTTCTTCATCCTGCTCTACCTCTTCCTCAAGCGCGTGTACGAAAAGATCGACGTCGTCTTCATCCGCCACCACACGGCCGCGGCCGAAGTGGACGAGAACGAATTCTTCCACTCGCGCGAGTCGGGCGGCACGGTGGTGTCCTCGGCCCTGCACCTGCTGCAGAAGGTGCTCGCCGAACGCTACGGCAGCGCCGACTGGAACGCCTACGTGGCCCAGGCCTCGGACGGCGACAACTGGGACAACGACTCGGTGCTGTGCAAGCAGATCCTGAGCAATGCGATCATGCCGCGGGTCCAGTACTACACCTATGTCGAGATCACCGACGGCCCGCCGCAAAACCTGTGGGAACAGTATTGCGAGGTGGCCGACCACCACAAGAATTTCGCGATGCAGAAGATCGTCACCCCGGCCGATATCTACCCGGTCTTCCGCGAGCTGTTCAAGAAACAGCCGAAGTAAAAGGCTCAGTCAACGATGAACGCCGCCATGCCAAGAGACCCCAACAATCCGCGCGCCCTGCCGGACCAGTCCGAATGGACCTTCGACCTGATCGAACAGGCGCACGATGAAATCAAGCGGGTGGCCAAGCGCTACGGCCTGGACACCTATCCGAACCAGCTCGAGATCATCACCGCCGAGCAGATGATGGATGCCTATACGTCGGTCGGCATGCCGGTGTCGTACAACCACTGGTCGTTCGGCAAGCACTTCCTGACGACGGAGAAGAGCTACAAGCGCGGCCAGATGGGCCTGGCCTACGAGATCGTCATCAACTCGAATCCCTGCATCGCCTACCTGATGGAAGAGAACAGCCTGACGATGCAGGCCCTGGTGATCGCGCATGCTGCCTACGGGCACAACTCCTTCTTCAAGGGCAACTACCTGTTCCGTACCTGGACCGATGCCGACGCCATCGTCGACTACATGGTCTTCGCGAAGAACTATATCGCCGAGTGCGAACAGCGTTACGGCATCGATGCGGTCGAGGAATTGCTGGACTCCTGCCATGCGCTGCAGAATTATGGCGTCGATCGCTACAAGCGGCCGGCCAAGCTGTCGGTCGCCCAGGAGACCGCGCGCCAGAAAGAGCGCGAGGAATACGCCCAGTCGCAGATCAACGAGATCTGGCGCACTCTGCCGCTGCGCGAAGAGCATGTCGCCAGCGCGGCGCCGACCCGCTTCCCGCCCGAGCCCGAAGAAAACCTGCTCTACTTCATCGAGAAATACGCGCCGCTGCTGGAACCCTGGCAGCGCGAGCTAGTACGCATCACGCGCAAGATCTCGCAGTACTTCTACCCGCAGCGCCAGACCCAGGTGATGAACGAAGGCTGGGCCACCTTCTGGCACTACACCATCCTGCAAGACCTGTACAAGGAAGGGATCGTCGGCGACGGCTTCATGCTCGAATTCCTGCAAAGCCATACGAACGTCGTCTACCAGCCGCCGGCGACCAGCCCCTACTACAGCGGGATTAACCCGTATGCGCTCGGTTTTGCGATGATGAGCGACATTCGCCGTATTTGCGAAGATCCCACCGAGGAAGACCGCACCTGGTTCCCGGATATCGCGGGCAGCGACTGGATCAAGACCCTGGACTTTGCGATGCGCAACTTCAAGGACGAGAGCTTCATTGCCCAGTACCTCTCGCCCAAGCTGATCCGGGAGTTCCACTTCTTCGCCGTGCTCGACGACGACCGCAGCGACAAGCTGACGATCTCGGCAATCCACGACGAACAGGGCTACCGCTACGTCCGCCACAAGCTGGCCGATCAGTACAACATCGGCAGCCGCGAGCCGAACATCCAGGTCTGGCAGGTCAATACCCGCGACGACCGGGCCCTGACCCTGCGCCACACCCAGTTCAACCGCCGCCCGCTGAACCAGCAGGCGCAGGAGGTGCTCAAGCACGTCGCACGCCTGTGGGGCTTCGACGTCCGGCTCGAAACGGTCGACCCGAGCGGCCACGTGGTCAGCTTCCTCGAGTGCCGCCGCGAGAAGCGCGGCCGCTGACGGCGCTCGCCGGCCGCGACTTTTCGCGGCCTTTCCTGCATAATGCCTCCGCCCGGCACGGCGTTTTCCGCGCCGGCCAGGCTGGAACGCGGCAATCCGGCTCCAGAATCCCGCTCTCAGGACCATTTCTCCGCGTCCGCCCGCTGAAATCGGGTCTCAGGCACGGAGCCTGGACCTACCCGCCCAGCCCACCCCCGCCTTCCATGCCTCACCGCATGTTTTTGCGACCCCTTCCCCACCCAAATGACCACCGCAAGGTAGTTTTTTTGCGCTTCGGTGCGCTAACACACTGTTCAAAACCGCGATTTCCATGTAGTTTTGCTATGCATGAGGAGCAGATATCCGTAAACGGGTTATCAAACGCATAACTTATGCATGCCAAGACGAGACTTTCCCATGAGTTTAGGCTATGCCTTGGCGTCGGAAATCGGGCTTTTCCCGGCTGCTCAACAGTACGCGCAGCTTCTGCAAAACTGGCTATAGTTTGTGTAAACACCAAGGTGGTGTCATACGAAATTTGCTATGAAGCCGCTTGGGCGTGAAAAATTTGGCAAAACCACTATACGTGCCTCATGATCCACACATGGAGGAGAACCGCTACAAAAAATTACAAATCACCCCTGCTTTCTGGACCACGCACGCCCCCGCCCAGGACTTGTATAGATGAGCTTCTTTGCCTGTTTTTACAGGCAGTTAGCACTCCTTTCGGGGGTGTAAAAATGTATGCTCAAAAAAGAATTCGTAGGTATAATTCTTTGATGTCCCGGATGCGGCCCTAGATTTTTGTCGTGTTTAGTGGGTTTAGTGGCAACAAAAAAGAGTTGGTATTGGAGAAAGATGGCATGAATTTTACGCATGACAAGAACCCGGGTAAGAATTACACCGGTCTCGCCATTGTTATCCTGTTGCACGTGGTGGTAGCTTGGGCATTTATCAATGGCCTGGGCACCCGAATCGTCACCAAGGTAACCGAGGCTGTGGAAACGAAACTGATTGAAGAGGTGAAGCCGCCGCCACCGCCGGAAACGCCGCCGCCGCCGCCACCGCCGGAAATGAAGGCTCCGCCACCGCCGTTCATCCCGCCGGTCGAAGTCCAGGTGCAGCAGCCGCCGCCGCCAGCGAACGCGATCACGACGGCCACCAACACCCCGCCGCCGACGACGAACCTGGCACCTCCGGCCCCGCCGGCACCGCCAGCCCCTCCGGCACGCGGACCTGCTGGCCCGAGCCGTACCGAAGCGGTTGCAGACTTTAACACTTGCGCACGTCCGGAATACCCGCGTTCGTCGCAGCGTAACGAAGAAACCGGTACCACGACCCTGCAGTTCCTGATCGGTGTCGATGGTCGAGTAATGGAATCCAAACTGCAGAAGTCGTCTGGCTTCCGCGATCTGGATCGGGCCGCACAATCGGCCCTGAGCAAATGCCGATTCAAGCCGGCCACTGTTGATGGTCAGCCGCAACAGGCGTGGACAGCGGTGCAGTACGTCTGGACGCTGGAATAAAACCGAGACAGAACATCGTCTCAATCTATGATTTTCGTTGTCACTAGTTCAGCGAACTGTCTATTTTTATATTTTTGGAGGAAGCATGTTTAAGAATACCCGTTTGTCCGCTATGCTGGCGGCTGTCCTGTTCTCGGTAACGGCGGCATCGGCCCTGGTCTCCGCACCGGCCTTCGCTGACGCTCCTGCCGCAGGCGCTGCTGCTCCGGCGGCTGACGCGGCTGCAGCACCGGCTGCCGACGCAGCTGCTGCACCGGCTGCCGACGCAGCCGCCGCTCCGGCTGGCGACGCTGCCGCTCCGGCCGCTGCTGCCGGCGCTGAAGCCACCGAAGAAGTCGAAAATCCATACGGCATCGAAGCCATGTGGGCAGAAGGCGACTTCGTCAACAAGGGCACCATCATCATCCTGGCACTGATGTCGATCGGTTCGTGGTACATCATCGTCACCAAGCTGATCGACCAGCAGAAGATCATGCGCCAGTCGAAGGAAGCTTCGGCCAAGTTCTGGAAAGCTCCGTCGATCGCCGCTGGCTCGGCTCAGCTGAAAGAAGGCTCGCCGTTCCGCTTCATCGCTGAAACCGGCACCAAGGCAACCCAGCACCACGACGGCGCCCTGCTCGAGCAGATCGACCTGTCGACCTGGGTGACCATGCAGATCCAGCGCGCCGTGGACCGCGTCCAGTCGCGTCTGCAAGATGGCCTGTCGTTCCTGGCAACCGTCGGTTCGACCTCGCCGTTCATCGGTCTGTTCGGTACCGTCTGGGGCATCTACAACGCGCTGACCGCCATCGGTATGTCGGGTAACGCGTCGATCGACAAAGTGGCAGGCCCGGTGGGTGAAGCACTGATCATGACCGCATTCGGTCTGTTCGTCGCAGTCCCGGCGGTTCTGGGTTACAACTGGCTGGTTCGTCGTAACAAGTCGGTCATGGAAGACGTCCGTTCGTTCTCGGCTGACGTTCACTCGGTCCTGATCTCGGGCGCCATGTCGACCTCGAACGCAGCCGCTGGCGCCAAGAAGGCTGGTTAATCATGTCGATGAGTGTCGGCTCCGATTCCGGAGATGATGATGCCGTGATGTCAGAGATCAACACGACGCCGCTAGTCGACATCATGTTGGTTCTTCTGATCATCTTCCTGATCACCAGCCCGGTGGTTCTGAATCTGCAGAAAGTGAACCTGCCTGCAGAAACGAACGAGGTCACCAAGACCAAGCCGGAAGACGTCAACATCACCATCAACAAAGATGGCGAGATGTACTACAACCAGACGCGCATCGCGAACACGGACGAGCTGTTCAAGTTCCTCGCGGAGCAGTCGGTGAAGCAGCCGCAACCTGCCGTCAAAGTTCGTGGCGACCAAGAATCACGCTACGAATCGGTCGGCCGGGTCATCTATACGGCTCAGCGTGCTGGGATTCAGAAGGTCGGTTTCGTTATCGAACCGCCTGACAAGGGCTAACGTCCTGTCCGCGATATCGGGGTCTTCTACGGAAGACCTTGATATCGCGTCCGTGACCCCAACATTTGAAAAGGAAACACCATGGGCATGAACGTAGGTTCGGGCTCCGCTAAAGGAGCTGATCCGGAACCGATGATGGAAATGAACATGACGCCGCTGATCGACGTCCTGCTCGTTCTCATCATTATGATGATTATCACGATTCCGAAGCAAAACCACTCGGTCAATCTGAACATGCCGGTCGGCACCCCGCCACCGCAAACCACCCAGCCGGTGGTCGTGACGATTGACGTGGACTTCGACGGCACCATCCTTTGGGATGGCCAGGTCGTTGCGAATCGTGCGGAACTGGAATCCAAGATGAACGGCGTCGCTGCGATGCCGGACCAGCCGGAAGTGCACCTGCGTCCGAACAAGCTGGTCGAGTACAAGGTGGTTGCAGGCGTCATGGCAACCGCACAGCGTCTCGGCGTCACCAAGATCGGCATGGTCGGTAACGAGCAGTTCCAGTAATCGATCCATGTATGACCAACACGGCAGGGTTTCCCTGCCGTGTCCATTTTGAAGAAGGATGTTTTCAGATGATTAAATTCCGTCTCGCACACCTTGGCCTCGCACTGGCCGCTCTCGGTTTCACTGCCGCCGTGCCGGTCGTCGGCCTGGCCCCCGTGCACGCCGCGGTCACGCTGCGTCCGGAAGTCGGCAAGCCGCTGCAACAAGCGCAGACGCTGCTGAAACAGGGCAATGCCAAGGGCGCACTGGCTGCCCTGCGCGACGCGGACAAGGCAGCCAAGGACGACAACGAACGCTTCCTGATCGAGCGCGTGCGCGCCTCGGCGGCCTCGTCGGCCGGCGACTGGGGCACCGCTGCCAATTCGTTCGAAAAGCTGCTCGACTCGGGCAAGCTGAGCGCCGGTGAGCGCTCGCAGTTCTCGGAAGGCCTGGTCGGCATCTACATGCGCGCCGGCGACCTGAACAAGGCGAACGCCACCATCCAGAAGCTGCTGAAGAACGGCAACGATCCGAAGCTGCGCGCCTACCTGATGCAGAACTACTACAAGCAAGGCAACGTTGCCGCGCTGGAGCAGGAACTGCGCAATGCTGAAAAGAGCGGCCGCCTGAGCGAAGACGAACTCGGCATGCTGGCGAACATCCAGCTGAAGAAGAACGACAAGCTCGGCTACGTGAACACCATCGAGAAGCTGGCCTCCAGCTATCCGAAGGCCCAATACTGGAACGACCTGCTGAACCGCGTGCAGGGCAAGCCGGGCTTCTCGGGCCGCCTGATGGTGGACGTGTACCGCCTCAAGCTGGCCAACAACCTGATGAAGAAGCCGAGCGAGTTCATGGAAATGGCCCAGCTGGTGCTGCAGGCGAAAGCCCCGGCCGAAGCGCTGAAGGTCATCGACAAGGGCTACAAGGCCGGCGCCCTGGGCACCGGTACCGACGCCGCGCGTCACCAGCGCCTGAAGGACCTGGCCGAGAAGAACCTGGCCGAGCAAAACAAGGGCGTCGCCGCCCTGGAAGCCGAATACGCCGCCGCCAAGGACAACGACGCGCTGGTGGGCCTCGGCTACGCGCTGGTGCAGGCTGGCCAGGCCGACAAGGGCCTGAAAATGATGGAAACCGCCATCAAGGCCGGCGGCCTGCGTTACGCCGACGAAGCCAAGCTGCGCCTGGGCGAAGCCTATGCTGCGGCCGGCAAGAAGCAACAGGCGATCAGCACGCTCAAGACCGTCGGCGGCAAGGAAGGCGCCGCCGACCTGGCCCGCTACTGGATCATGGCGATCAACCGTCCGATCGCCTGATCACCAGCTGATCAAGCGTCCAGAAAACGCCGCCTGTTCGCAGGCGGCGTTTTTTTTGCGCCAGCGCATCCCTTTCCCACTCCCGCCATCCGGCCCTTCGTTGCTGTGCAACATGCGAGTTACCGTATAATCAGGTATTTCGCGCCGGACCGGCCGGCTGCGTCACTGGAACATTGATGAAGGTATTTCGCGGACTTCCCAACGACAGGGCGCGCGCACCCTGCGCCCTCACGATCGGCAACTTTGACGGTGTCCACCGCGGCCACCAGGCATTGTTGGCGCACGTGCGCGGCGCCGCCGCCAGGCTCGGGATCGAAGCCGCCGTCATGACCTTCGAACCGCATCCGCGCGAATACTTCGCCCGACGCATGGGCGACCTGTCGAAGGCCCCGGCCCGGATCGCCAACCTGCGCGACAAGCTGGGCGACCTGTCCGAGGCCGGCATCGACCGCGTCATCGTCGAACACTTCAACGAACACTTCGCCGCCCAGCCGCCGCAGGACTTCATCGGGCGCGTGCTGGTCGACGGCCTGCACGTCAAATGGCTGATGGTGGGCGACGACTTCCGCTTCGGCGCGAAGCGCGCCGGCGACATCGCCATGCTGCAGGAAGCCGGCCGCCAGTACGGCTTCCAGGTCGAGACCCTGGACGCCGTGATGCTCGGCGCGCGCCGCATCTCGTCCTCGGCCGTGCGCGAAGCGCTGGCCGCCGGCGACTTCGGCGCCACCCAGCAACTGCTCGGCCATCCCTATGCCATGTCGGGCCACGTGATCCATGGCCAGAAGCTGGGCCGTACCCTCGGCTTCCCGACCCTGAACCTGCGCGTCGCGCACCGCCCTGCCCTGTGCGGCATCTTCGTGGTGCAGGTGCATGGCCTGGCGGAGCAAGCGCTGCCGGCCGTCGCCAGCCTCGGCGTGCGCCCCACCGTCGAAGACGCAGGCCGCATGCTGCTCGAAGTGCACGTGTTCGACTATGACCAGCCCGCCTACGGCAAGCTGCTGCGGGTCGAATTCCTCGCCAAGCTGCGCGACGAGGAAAAATACGTCGACCTGCCCACGCTCACCGCCGCGATCGACCGTGATGCGGTGCAGGCACGCGCCTTCTTTGCGCACCGCAACGGCGCCCTGACCGCGACCGACCGAATTTGACGCCTGTCCGAAGGCAGCGCACCGAATGCAGGTGCTGCGCGGCCGCGCCGCGACACCGAACCGAATCCCTTAGAGAAGAAGCATATGTCCGACACCAAACCACAGAACAACGCCGGCCAAAAAGGCGCCAAGAAGCCTGAGAGCAAATACCCGGTCAACATGACCGACACCCCCTTCCCGATGCGCGGCGACCTCGCCAAGCGCGAGCCGGGCTGGGTCAAGCAATGGCAAGAGAAGAAGCTCTACCAGCGCATCCGCAAGGCTGCGGCCGGCCGTCCGAAATTCATCCTGCACGATGGCCCGCCGTATGCGAACGGCGACATCCACCTCGGCCATGCCGTCAACAAGATCCTGAAGGACATGGTCGTCAAATCGCGCACCATGGCCGGCTATGACGCTCCGTATGTCCCGGGCTGGGACTGCCACGGCATGCCGATCGAGATCCAGATCGAAAAACAGTTCGGCAAGAACCTGCCGACCGCCGAGGTGCTGCAGAAGGCCCGTGCCTACGCGCTCGAGCAGATCGACCGCCAGCGTGCCGGCTTCATCCGCCTGGGCGTGCTGGGCGAATGGGAAAACCCCTACATGACCATGGCCTACGGTAACGAGGCCGACGAGCTGCGCGCCCTCGGCAAGCTGCTCGAAAAGGGCTACGTCTACCGCGGCCTGAAGCCGGTCAACTGGTGCTTCGACTGCGGCTCGGCCCTGGCCGAGGCGGAAGTGGAATACCAGGACAAGCGCGATCCGGCGATCGACGTCGGCTTCCCCTTCGCGGAGCCGGAAAAAGTCGCGGCCGCCTTCGGCCTGCCGTCGCTGCCGACCACCAACGGCTTCATCGTGATCTGGACCACCACCCCGTGGACCATCCCGTCGAACCAGGCCCTGAACGTCAATCCGGAAGTGACGTATGCGCTGGTCCAGGCCGAGCGCGAAGGCCAGCCCCTGTTGCTGATCCTGGCGCAGGACCTGGTCGAAGCGACCCTGCAGCGCTACAAGCTGGAAGGGACCGTCATCGCCACCACCCTGGGCGAACAGCTGGACGGCCTGCGCTTCAAGCACCCGCTGCACGCGCAAGACGCCTTCTATGACCGCACGTCGCCGGTCTACCTGGCCGACTACGTCACCACCGACAGCGGCACCGGCGTGGTGCACTCGGCCCCGGCCTACGGCCTGGAAGACTTCCAGTCCTGCAAATCGCACGGCATGAAGGACGACGAGATCCTCAAGCCGGTGATGGGCGACGGCCGCTTCGCCTCGACCCTGCCGCTGTTCGGCGGCCTGACCATCTGGGAAGCCTCGAAGCCGATCTGCGAAGCCCTGCGTGCCGCATCCGCCCTGTTCGAACTGAAGATGTTTGACCACAGCTACATGCACTGCTGGCGCCACAAGACCCCGATCGTCTACCGCGCCACCAGCCAGTGGTTCGCCGGCATGGACCTGACCCCGAAGGACGGCGGCCCGACCCTGCGCGAAACCGCGCTGGCCGGCATCGCCGAAACGAAGTTCTTCCCTGACTGGGGCCAGGCGCGCCTGCACGGCATGATCGCCAACCGTCCGGACTGGACCCTGTCGCGCCAGCGCCAGTGGGGCGTGCCGATGGCCTTCTTCATCCACAAGGAAACCGGCGAGCTGCATCCACGCACCCCGGAACTGCTGGAGCAGGTCGCCAAGCTGATCGAGCAGAACGGCATCGACGCCTGGCAGCAGCTCGACCCGGCCGAGCTGCTGGGTGCGGACGCCGCCACCTACGAGAAGAACAAGGACACGCTGGACGTCTGGTTCGACTCGGGCTCGACCCACCAGACCGTGCTGCGCGGTTCGCACCAGGAGCAATCCGCCTTCCCGGCCGACCTCTACCTGGAAGGCTCGGACCAGCACCGCGGCTGGTTCCACTCCTCGCTGCTGACCTCCTCGATGCTGAACGGCCGCCCGCCCTACAAGGCCCTGCTGACCCACGGCTTCACCGTCGACGAAAACGGCAAGAAAATGTCCAAGTCGCTCGGCAACACGCTGGCGCCGCAAAAGATCTCGGACACCCTGGGCGCCGACATCCTGCGCCTGTGGGTGGCCTCGACTGATTACACCGGCGAGCTGTCGATCGGCGAGGAAATCCTGAAACGCGTCACCGAGTCCTACCGCCGGATCCGCAACACCCTGCGCTTCCTGCTGGCGAACACCTCGGACTTCGACCCGGCCAAGCACGCCGTGCCGATGAACGAGCTGTTCGAGATCGACCGCTATGCGATCGCCGCGATGGCCCAGCTGCAGAACGACATCGCCGGCCACTTCGAGCGCTACGAGTTCCACCCGGTGGTTGCGCGCCTGCAGAACTACTGCTCGGAAGACCTGGGCGGCTTCTACCTCGACATCCTGAAGGACCGCCTGTACACCAGCGGCGTCGATTCGACCGCCCGCCGTTCGGCCCAGACCGCGCTGTGGCACATCGCCCATGCGCTGCTGCGCGTGATGGCGCCGATCCTGTCCTTCACCGCCGAGGAAGCCTGGGCCGTGTTCGCAGGCCAGCAAGGCTACGCGGAATCGGACGAGACCATCTTCACCCAGACCCTGTGGAGCTTCCCGCAGCTGGCGGACGGCGAAGCGCTGCTGGCCAAGTACGCGGCCCTGCGCGAAGTGCGCGCCGACGTCACCAAGCAGCTGGAAGAAGTGCGTGCTTCGGGCGCCATCGGCTCCTCGCTGCAGGCGGAACTGGCGATCAAGGCGGCCGGCGAGAAGTACGGCCTGCTGGCCAGCCTCGAGGATGACCTGAAGTTCGTGTTCATCACCTCGCAGGCGAGCGTGGAACAGGTCGCGGACGCCGCCAACGAAGCGGTAACCGTGACCCCGTCGGAAGCGGAGAAGTGCGAGCGCTGCTGGCACTACCGCCGCGACGTCGGCCACCACCACGAGCACGCCGGCCTGTGCGGCCGTTGCGTGAGCAACCTGTTCGGCAGCGGCGAGAAACGCCGTTACGCTTAAGCCCCTTTTGCGGGTTTTACCGTCATGCCGCGAACGCGGCATGACGGGTACCACTTCCTCTACCATGGCCACCAAAAAGAAAACCGCATCGCCGGGCGCCAAGCCCGTCTACAAGAGCTCCGCCAGCCTGTTCCCGTGGCTCGGCCTTTCCCTGATCATCGTGCTGCTCGACCAGGTCACCAAGCTCACCGTCGAGCGCACCTTTGCTTATGGCGAGCGGCTGCCGATCACGGGCTTCTTCAACCTGATCAAGGTCTACAACCCGGGCGCGGCCTTCAGCTTCCTGGGCGACGCCAGCGGCTGGCAGCGCTACTTCTTCCTCGCGATCGCGATCGGCGCGGTGGGCTTCTGCCTGTACATGATGAAGAAGAACGCCAGCCAGCGCCTGTTCTGCTTCGCGCTAGGCCTGATCATGGCGGGCGCCATCGGCAACGGCATCGACCGTGTGGTGCATGGTCACGTGATCGATTTCCTCGATTTCTACTGGACCGGCATCGGCCACTTCCCGGCGTTTAACATCGCCGACATCGGCATCTCGATCGGCGCCGTGCTGTTCGTCGTCGACGAGCTGCGCCGTGTAAACAAGTCGTCCTGAACGCATCTGGAGGCATCATGAGCATGGACCTGAAGGGGAAGAAGATCGTCCTCGGCCTGACCGGCGGCGTGGCCTGCTACAAGGCGGCGGAACTGTGCCGTGCGCTGACCAAGGAAGGCGCCAGCGTGCAGGTGGTGATGACCGAGGCGGCCACCCACTTCATCGGCACGGTCACCATGCAGGCCCTGTCCGGCAAGCCGGTCTACACCGACCAGTGGGACCCGCGCATGGCCAACAACATGGCCCACATCGACCTCACGCGCGAGGCCGACGCGATCCTGGTCGCGCCCTGCTCGGCCGACTTCATCCGCAAGCTGGCGCACGGCGCCTGCGACGACCTGCTGTCGACCCTGTGCGTGGCGCGCCCGCGCCGGGTGCCGCTGCTGGTGGCGCCGGCGATGAACGTCGAGATGTGGGAAAACCCGGCGACCGCGCGCAACGTGGCCCAGATCCGCGACGACGGTGTGTGCCTGTTCGGCCCCGCAGCCGGTTCCCAGGCCTGCGGCGAGACCGGCCTGGGCCGCATGCTCGAGCCGGAAGAACTGGTCGAAGAACTGATCGCTTCCTTCCAGCACAAGCTGCTGGCCGGGCGCCGCGTGCTGATCACGGCCGGGCCTACCTTCGAGCCGATCGACCCGGTGCGCGGCATCACCAACCTCTCCTCGGGCAAGATGGGCTACGCCGTGGCGCGCGCCGCGCGCGAAGCCGGCGCCGAAGTCACCCTGGTCACCGGCCCGACCTCGCTGCCGACCCCGCACGGGGTGCGCCGCATCGATGTGCTCACCGCCCAGCAGATGCACGACGTCGTCATGGCCGGCATCGAAGGCCAGCACGTCTTCATCGGCGTGGCCGCGGTGGCCGACTGGCGCGTGGCGAATGCCAGCGACCAGAAGCTCAAGAAGCTCGATGACGGCGGCGCGCCCCAGCTGGAATTCGTGCAGAACGCCGACATCCTGGCCACCGTCGCCGCGACCACTACGCTGTCCGGCTGGCCCTACTGCGTGGGCTTCGCGGCCGAATCCGAGAACCTGATGGCCTACGGTCCGGCCAAGCGCGAGAAAAAAGGCATTCCCCTGTTGGTGGGCAATATCGGGCCACAGACTTTCGGGCAGGATGAGAACACCATCATCCTGTTCGACGACAACGGCCATACCGTGCTGCCACGCGCCGACAAACTGAGCCTGGCACGCCAGCTGGTGTCCGAAATCGCGAAGCGCCTCGAACGGCGCTCGCTACTTACCTGAATAGCAGAACAGCATGAAGAACATCGATCTCAAAATCCTCGACCCGCGCATGAAGGAGCTGCTGCCGGCCTACGGCACGCCCGGCAGCGCCGGCCTGGACCTGCGTGCCTGCATCGACGCGCCCCTGGTCATCGAACCCGGCCAGACCGTGCTGGTGCCGACCGGCCTGGCGATCCACATCGGCGATCCGGGCTATGCGGCCATGATCCTGCCGCGCAGTGGACTCGGCCATAAGAACGGCATCGTTCTCGGCAATCTGGTAGGCTTGATCGACTCCGACTACCAGGGCCAGCTGATGGTCTCGACCTGGAACCGCGGCCATGCCACGTTCACGCTGCAGCCGCTGGATCGGCTCGCCCAGCTCGTGATCGTGCCCGTGCTGCAGGTGGGCTTCAATGTGGTGGAGGAGTTCGCATCGAGCGAACGGGGCGCCGGAGGGTTCGGCAGCACCGGCAAACAATAAAGAAGAAAGGAAGAAGGAGGAGCATGATCCGCATTCATCGTTTGCGTCAGACTGCGCTAGGAATCGCTATTGCAGCATTGCTGTCGGCCTGCGCCACGCAGGGACCGATGCAGCCGGGCCAATCGTTCCCACCGGGACAGGCGGCGCCGCAGACCCCGCAAGTGACACCGGAGATGACGGCTGCGGCCGAGACCCTCACCCGGATGGCGACGCTGCAGGACCGCCTGTACAAGGTGTCCGCGCCCCTCCTCATCGACAATGCGGAACTGTGCACACGCCACGCGCGCAACCTGCTCGGCTTCACCGCCAAGAACCGCCACACCTATCCGGGCAGCTACAACGATGCCGCGCACATGGTGCTCGGCATGGGCGAGCGCCTGCAGGTGACCAATGTGCTGGCCGGCAGCGGCGCCGCCAAGGCCGGCCTGCGCAACGGCGACGAACTGGTGGCCGCCGCCAACAAGCCGCTGCCGACCGGTGCTGGTGCGCTGTCCCGGGCCGGCGCCGTGTTCGGCCCCATCGTCGCAAAGCAGGCCAGCCTGCCGCTGACGATCGAGCGCCGCGGTTCGCAACTCGACCTGACCATCCCGGTGACCCGCGCCTGCGCCTTCGGCATCGAACTGGGCAACGCCGACAACGTCAATGCCTACGCCGACGGCCAGCGCGTGATGGTCACGCGCGGCATGATGGGCTTCGTGCAGAGCGACGACGAACTGGCCTACGTGGTGGCGCACACCATGGCGCACAACATGCTGGGCCACGCCGCCAGCCAGCGCAACGCGGCCACCATCGGCAGCATCATCGACAACCTCACCCGGATCTCGCCGGATACCTCGATGCTGATCGGCAGCGGCGGCATCAAGGCGATGCCGGCCACGCTCGACAGCTCGGCCGACCGCCTCGCGGTCTACCTGCTGGCGCGGGCCGACTACCGCATCGAAGGGGTGGCCGGGTTCTGGAAACGCTTTGCCGAGACCTATCCGGCGACGGTCCTGAACGGCCACATGGCCAACCATCCCGCGCTGCCCCAGCGCATGGCGAGCATCGACAAGGCGGTGGCCGAGATCAAGGCGAAGAAGTCGGCCAACAAGCCGCTGACGCCGTAGGGTGGGCGGCTTTGCCGCCCACGCGGTGATAGTTTGCAGCGAGATCATTCGGCGCGGGAGCGGAGCCGTTAGCAATCACCGCGTGGGCGGGTAACCCGCCCACCCTACAGAAGCCTTACCCACCGATCGCGGACGCCTCGTGCGTCCGCGATCGTTTCTGCCCTCCTCCGGCAAGCCTGGCCTGTTTTTTGTATCATTGCCCTCTCGACCACCACAGCAGCAGGCATCATGGACAGCATCGACCTCGACGTACTGAAGACCTGCGAGGCCTGGCTCGCCGCGGGCCGCCGCTGCCAGCTGGTGACCGTCATCAAGACCTGGGGCTCGAGCCCGCGCCCGATCGGCGCGACCCTGGCCATCTGCGAGGACGGCAGCGTGGTCGGTTCGGTCTCGGGCGGCTGCATCGAGGACGACCTGGTCGACAAGGTGCGCGCCAACGGCATCGAACTGGCGCGTCCCGGGATCGTCAGCTACGGCATCAGCGCCGACGAGGCGCACCGCTTCGGCCTGCCCTGCGGCGGCACCATCGAACTGGCCATCGAGCCGCTGTCGCAGGACAGCCGCATCGGCGAACTGCTGAAGCGCCTGGGCGAGGGCGAACTGGTGGAGCGCCGCGTGGCGCTGGCGACCGGCGCGGTCAGCCTGGCGCGCGCCGATGCCGGCGCCGTGCAGCGCGTGGAAGACGGCGTGCTCGCCACCATCCACGGCCCGCGCTGGCGCCTGTTCATCATCGGCGCCGGCCCGCTGTCGCGCTTCCTGGCCCAGGTGGCGAGCGGCATGGATTACCGCGTCGTCGTGTGCGACCCGCGCGAGGAATACCGCAGCGGCTGGAACCTGCCTGGCGTGGAGCTGGTGCACGCCATGCCCGACGACCTGGTGATCGAGGCGCGCCTGGATGCGCGCAGCGCGGTCGTCGCCCTCACCCACGATCCCAAGCTGGACGACCTGGCGCTGATGGAAGCGCTCAAGTCCGAGGCCTTCTACGTCGGCGCGATCGGCTCGCGCCTGAACAACGAGAAGCGCCGCGAACGCCTCAAGCTGTTCGACCTCGGTGATGCCCAGCTGGCGCGCCTGCATGGCCCGGTGGGCATCTACATCGGCAGCAAGACCCCGGCCGAGATCGCGATCTCGATCATGGCCGAAATGACGGCCGTGAAGAACGGCGTGCCGGCCGGGCTGCTGGTGCCGCATGCCGCCGCGCGGCAGCAAGAACCGGATGGCGCCCCGTGCGCCGTGCCGCCACAATCGACCCTTTGATCCCGCACGAGCCCGATGAATACCGCAAACATGCTGCGCCTGGTGGTGCTGGCCGCCATCTGGGGCGGCTCCTTTCTCTTCATGCGCATCGCCGCGCCGGTGCTCGGCCCCGCCGTGCTGATCGAATACCGGGTGCTGTTCGCAGCCCTGTTCCTGGCCGCCGTCGCCTGGGTCATGCGGCGCCGGGGCAAAGGCACGCCGCTCGACCTGCGCCAGCACTGGAAGCACTACCTGATCCTGGGCTTCTTCAATTCGGCCTTGCCCTTCCTGCTGTTCGCCTTCGCGGCGCGCACGCTGTCGGCCTCGGTGCTCTCGGTGCTGAACGCCACCGCGCCGATGTTCGGGGCCCTGGTCGGCGCCGTGTGGGCGCGCCATATGGTATCGGGCCGCGCAGCGCTCGGCCTGGTGCTGGGCACGGTCGGCGTGAGCCTGCTGGTCGGCTTCGACCACGTGTCCGAGCGTCCCGGCGCGGCCCTCGCCATCGGTGCGGCGCTGGTGGCGGCCTTCAGCTACAGCGTCGCCAGCCAGTACGCCAAATCGGCCAGGTCGGTGGCACCCTTCGCGAATGCGCACGGCTCGATGTGGGCGGCGACGCTGTGCGTGATCCCGGCCCTGGCCTTCTTCCCCGCGCCGGGCGAACCGACCGTGGGCATCATGGCGGCGGTGCTGGCGCTGGGCGTGCTGTGCAGCGGCATCGCCTACATCCTCTACTTCAAGCTGATCGAGGAAGTCGGCACCACCTCGGCGCTCACGGTGACCTTCCTGAACCCGATGTTCGGCATCCTGTGGGGCGCGCTCTTCCTGCATGAGGTGATCGGCTGGCATACGCTGCTCGGCTCGGCCATCGTGCTGGTCGGGACTGCCCTGGTGACCGGTTTCGTGCCCTCCTTCCTGCGTGCGCCGCTCGCGCAGGCCAAATGATGCGCTCCGGGATCGCGCTCGACCTGCCTCCAGGCTACCGCACGCAGGACGTGCTGGCTTTCCACAGCCGGGATGCCGAAGGCGTCGCGGAGCAAGTGATGCCCGGCGGCCTGCGCAAGGGCGTGCTGCTCGAGGGCGTGCCGGTGCTGCTGGAAGTCGCGTTCGAGCCTGCCGCCGCGCGCTGCACGGTCGACGCCGACGGGGCGCTGACGCCGGAGCTGCTGGTGCGCGCCCGCGATGCGCTGCTCAACATCCTCGGCCTGCGCATCGACCCGGCCCCATTCGAAGCCTTCGCGCGCACCGATCCCGCGCTGGGTCCGGTGGTGGCGCGCCAGCCCGGCCTGCGCATCGTCCAGTCCGCCACCGTGTTCGAAGCCCTGACCTGGGCCATCATCGGCCAGCAGATCAACCTGCCTTTCGCGATCGCGCTGCGCCGGACCTTCATCCAGCTGGCCGGCCGTGCGCATGCGAGCGGCCTGTGGTGCTATCCGGAGGCAGGTGACGTCGCCCGGCTGGCCCTGGAAGACCTGTGCAGCCGAAAATTCTCGCGCTCGAAAGCCGAGACCCTGCTGCGCCTGGCGCAACTGGTGGTCGACGGCAGCGTCGTGCTCGACCGCGAACGCCCGGTGGCCGAGGTCGTGCAGGAATTACTGGCCGTGAAGGGCATCGGCCCCTGGACCGTCAACTACGCCCTGCTGCGCGGCTACGGCTACCCCGACTGTTCGCTGGAAGGCGACGTGGCCATCCGCACCGCCTTCCACCGCCTGCTGGGCGGCGAGGCACGTCCGGACATTCCGGCCACGCAGCGCCTGCTGGAACGCTATGCGCCGCACCGCACGATGGCGGCTGCCTACCTGTGGGCCAGCCTGAGCGAGTAGTGTCAGTTCCAGCGCGGCAGGTCATCGAACTGCTGCGCACTCTCCCCTGAAAAACGGATCAGTTCCGGCAGCGGCACCGTGGCCAGGTTGTCGCGCCCGTAGTGACCGCCCAGCGCGCTCGGAATCTTGAGGCAATACTTGCGCCCCTCGGCCAGCGGGCCCAGGGTGGATTCCGCCAGGTGCACGACTTCCGGCATGTACCAGTCGTTCAGGAAATCCTGGTTGTAGGCCAATGCGTCGAGCGCGGCGCGGCTGTCGGCCACCGGCTCGCAGCACAGGTCTTGCGGCCGCAGCCGCCAGTAGCGCCCTTCGTCGTCGCGGATGATGAGGTTGCCGAATGCATTGGACCCAAGGACTTCGACAGCGGTCAAGCCGACCCAGCCCCAGGCGTCGTTGATGTCGTCTACGTTGATCATGTGGTCCCCCCATGGTTCGCAGTTGGACAAGGCTGGCTCGACAACATTCCGTGCGGATGCGTCCGGTTTGACCTGCGTCGTATGGGAAGGAAAACGGGGCTGGAATTGAAAAAGCCGTTGATCCTTGCGAATCAACGGCTTCGAATTCTGGTTGCGGGGACAGGATTTGAACCTGTGACCTTCGGGTTATGAGCCCGACGAGCTGCCAGACTGCTCCACCCCGCGTCTGATGAAATGAATTATACGCTCATACGGTCTTTTAGGCAAATGCAATCCTGCCCCAGGGCCACCGCAGCGCGCCGGCGGCGGCCAAAGGCGAGGAAATCAGTGTAAAGTAAGCACAATATCAACCTGCCGCCGACCTATGAAATTCTGTTCCGAGTGCGCCCATCCCGTCGCCCTGTCGATCCCCGAAGGCGACAACCGGCCGCGCTACGTTTGTCCGCACTGCCACACCATCCACTACCAGAATCCCAAGCTGGTCATCGGCTCGATCCCCGTCTGGGAACAGGACGGCAAACTGCAGGTACTGCTGTGCAAGCGCGCGATCGAGCCGCGCTACGGCTACTGGACGCTGCCGGCCGGCTTCATGGAAAACGAGGAAACCACCGAGCAGGCCGCCGTGCGTGAAACCGAGGAGGAAGCCGGCGCCGACGTCGAGCTCGGCAACCTGTTCACCCTGCTCAACGTCGCCCACGTGCACCAAGTCCACCTGTTCTACCTGGCGCGGCTGCGCACGCTCGACTTCGCCCCTGGCGAAGAAAGCCTGGAAGTGCAGCTGTTCACGCAGAACGAGATCCCCTGGGACGAACTGGCTTTCCCAACGGTACGTACGACGCTGGAACTCTTCTTTGCCGACCGCGTCAAAGTGCGCGAGGGCGGCAGCTACGGTTTCCATAGCCGGGACATCGTGCGCCCGATGCTGGCTCCCCGCGAACCCGACTGATTCGATAGAAGCCGCCATGATTCCCTGGCTCGAGCCGACATCGCCCTTCCCCGACGTATCCGAGGCGCTGACGATCGACGCTCCCGGCCTGCTCGCGGCCGGCGCCGACCTGTCGCCCCAGCGCCTGCTGCTGGCTTACCAGAACGGCATCTTCCCCTGGTTCTCCGAAGGCCAGCCCATCCTGTGGTGGAGCACCGACCCGCGCATGGTGCTGCGCCCCGAGCGCTTCAAGATCAGCGACAGCCTCCGGAAAACCCTGCGCCGCGTCGAGCGCAGCCGCCTCGAGGGTGGTCCGTGGGACGTGCGCTTCGACACGGTCTTCGAAGCCGTGATGCGTGCCTGCGCCGCACCGCGCAAGGACGGGCCGGGCACCTGGATCTCGGAAGACATCATCGACGGCTATACCGGCCTGCACGCGATGGGCTATGCCCACTCGGCCGAGGTCTGGCACGAGGGCGAGCTGGTGGGCGGCGCCTACGGCGTCTGCATCGGCCGCATGTTCTACGGCGAATCGATGTTCGCACGGGTGACGGACGCATCCAAGGTGGCGCTGGCCTACCTGGTCGCCTTCCTGCGCAGCCAGGGCGTGCAGATGATCGACTGCCAGCAGGAGACCGGCCACCTGGCTTCGCTGGGCGCCTCGCCGATTCCGCGCAGCGCCTTCCTGGCGCACCTGCGCCAGGCCATCCGCGAGCCGGCCATCCCCCGCTGGGCGCCGGTGACTCCGTTGACTGGCTAACAGTGGTGGCCCTTCGAATTCGTTAGAATAGGTCCAATCACGTCGTCTCGAGAGCTTTTTGCATGACGCACTTAAATGACCTGCCCTTCGCCACGCTGCAGTTCTACACGACGGCGCCCTATCCCTGCAGTTACCTCGACGCCCGCCAGGCCCGTTCGCAGGTGGCGACTCCTTCGCACCTCATCAATGCCGACGTGTATTCCGAGCTGGTGCGCAACGGTTTCCGCCGCAGCGGCATCTTTACCTACCGCCCCTATTGCGACGGCTGCCAGGCCTGCATCCCGGTGCGGGTCAAGTGCGAAGACTTCACGCCCAGCCGCACCCAGCGCCGCGCCTGGAAGCGCCATGGCGACCTGGTCGCGATGGTGGCCAACCTCGCCTTCTCGGACGAGCACTACGCGCTCTACCTGCGCTACCAGACCACCCGCCACGTCGGCGGCGGCATGGACCAGGACAGCCGCGACCAGTACGCCCAGTTCCTGCTGCAGAGCCGCGTGAACACCCGCCTGGTCGAGTTCCGCGAACCCGACGGCCTGCTGCGCATGGTCTCGATCATCGACGTGCTGTCCGACGGCCTGTCCTCGGTCTACACCTTCTTCGATCCGGACGTGGCGGGTGCCTCCTTCGGCACCTACAACGTGATGTGGCAGGTAAACCAGGCGCGCGAACTCGGCCTCCAGTACGTCTACCTCGGCTACTGGATCGAGCAGAGCCCAAAGATGGCCTACAAGATCAACTTCCGCCCGCTGGAAGCGCGTGTCAAGGGCGTCTGGAGCGTGCTGGAGCGCTGAGGGCCGCCGCGTTCTCGCGGCGCTGTAAAATGGCGGGAGTCCTTATTACGAGTCCCCCATGTCCGACAAGCTCCTGTACTCCCTCGCCCGCCCGCTGCTGTTCTCGCTCGATGCCGAGCAAGCCCATAACCTCGCCCTGCCGCTGCTGCGCCGCGCCGCCGCACTCGGCCTGACGAAGCTGGCGAGCCGGCCCGCACCGGACCCGCGCACGGTCATGGGCATCACCTTCCCGAACCCGGTCGGCCTGGCCGCTGGTCTCGACAAGGACGGCGCCTACATCGACGGCCTGGCCTCGCTCGGCTTCGGCTCGATCGAGATCGGTACCGTGACGCCGCGCCCCCAGGGCGGCAACCCGAAGCCGCGCATCTTCCGCCTGCCGCAGGCGCAGGGCATCATCAACCGCATGGGCTTCAACAACGGCGGCGTGGACGCCTTCGTCGCCAACGTGCAGGCCTCGCGCTTCTACCAGGACAAGCAGGGCGTGCTGGGCCTGAACATCGGCAAGAACGCCGACACCCCGATCGAGCGCGCCGCCGACGACTACCTGCACTGCCTGCGCAAGGTCTATCCCTACGCCAGCTACGTGACGGTCAACATCTCGTCGCCGAATACCAAGAACCTGCGCCAGCTCCAAGGGGAGTCGGAGCTCGACGCCCTGCTGGCGCAGTTGAAGGAAGAGCAGCTGCGGCTGGCCGACCAGCACAAGCGCTATGTGCCGGTAGCGCTGAAGATCGCCCCGGACATCGACGGCGACCAGGTACGCAACATCGCCGGCGCCCTGCTGCGCCACAAGATCGACGGGGTGATCGCCACCAACACCACGCTCAGCCGCACCGCCGTACAGGGCATGCAGCACGGCGAGGAAGCGGGCGGCCTGTCGGGCGCGCCCGTGTTCGAGCTGTCGAACACCGTGATCCGCCTGTTGAAGGCCGAGCTGGGCGACGCGCTGCCGATCATCGGCGTCGGCGGCATCATGCGCGGCGAGGATGCGCGCGCCAAGATCGCCGCCGGCGCCCAGCTGGTGCAGCTCTACACCGGCTTCATTTATGCCGGCCCGGCGCTGATCCGCGATTGCGCGGCCGCACTGCGCCGCTGAAGGAGGAATCCTGGGGAGTGAGTGGTAGCGGCGCTCACTCCGCCGCCTGCAAGGCCTGCTCGATATCCGCCCGCGTATACCCTTGGGCAAAGCGCTCGATGAAGTGATAGGCATACGCGCGCAGGTACGAGCCCTTGCGCACGGCGAGCCGCGTCACGTTCGGCGCGAACAGGTGCGAGGCTTCGATCGCCCGCATCCCCTTGTCGCGTCCATGATCGAAGGCCATCGAGGCCACGATCCCCACGCCCATCCCCAGCGCCACGTACTGCTTGATGACGTCCGAGTCCATCGCGGTGAGCACGATGTCCGGCGCCAGGCCCGCTTCGACGAAAGCCGCATCGATGTGGCTGCGGCCGGTGAAGCCGACGTCGTAGGTGATGAGCGGATACTCGGCCAGGTCTTCCAGCCGCAGCGGCGTGGCCGAGGTAAAGATCGGATGTCCTTCCGGCGCCACGATCAGGTGGCTCCAGCGGTAGCATGGGAAGGACACCAGGTCCGGGAAGGCCGACAGGCCCTCGGTCGCGATGCCGATGTCGGCCTTGCCCGACAGGACCCATTCGGCGATGTGTTCCGGCGCGCTCTGCTGCAGGGCGATGCGCACGCCCGGGAAGGCGTTGCGGAAGGACTGCACCACCTGCGGCAGTGCATAGCGCGCCTGGGTGTGGGTGACGGCCACCGTCAGGGTGCCGCTGTCCTGGGCCGCGAATTCGCGGCTGGCCTGCTGCAGGTTCTCGGCTTCCACCAGCAGCTTCTCGACGATCTTGAGGATGCCCTTGCCCGGCGGCGTCAGGCCGGTCAGGCGCTTGCCGTTGCGCTCGAAGATCTCGACCCCGAGCTCTTCCTCGAGCTCGCGGATCTGGCGCGACACGCCGGGCTGCGAGGTGAACAGCGCATTGGCCACCTCGGTCAGGTTGAAGTCGCGGCGTGCGGCCTCGCGCACGGAACGCAGCTGCTGGAAGTTCATATGCCCTCTCCCGCGTCCACGAAGACTTCGATGCGGCGCGGCCTGACCACCAGGGTCTCGCCTTCCTTGAAGCCCTGGCGCGAGAACAGCTCGTTCGGGATCACGGCCTCGATCAGCTGCTGGTTGTCGGCACGTTCCAGGTCGAGCTGGGCCAGCGGGCCGATCGCATGGGCGCGGCGCAGCTTCGCGACCACGCCGTCGGCACCCGGCGTATAGCGTTCGACGTCGAGCTCGTGCGGACGCACGTAGCCGATGCCTTCGCCGTTGCGCACAGCCGCATGTTCGGGCGCCTGGAACTGCACGTCGCCGCTGGCCAGCACGCCTTCGTGCACGCGGCCGTGGAACAGATTCACGTTACCCAGGAAGCCGTAGACGAAGGGCGACGCCGGCTTGTTGTACACGGCGTCGGGCGTGCCGAGCTGCTCGATGCGGCCCTTGTTCATCAAGACCACCTGGTCGGCCACTTCCAGCGCTTCTTCCTGGTCGTGGGTGACGAAGATCGAGGTCACGTGCAGGTCGTCGTGCAGGCGGCGCAGCCAGCGCCGCAGTTCCTTGCGCACCTTGGCATCCAGTGCGCCGAAGGGTTCGTCGAGCAGCAGGACGCGCGGCTCCACCGCCAAGGCGCGGGCCAATGCAATCCGCTGGCGCTGGCCGCCCGAGAGCTGGGGCGGGTAGCGGTCGGCGATCCAGTCGAGCTGCACGAGTTCGAGCAGTTGGCGCACCTTGTCGCGGATCTGCTGCTCGGACGGGCGCTCCTTGCGCGGCTTGACGCGCAGGCCGAAGGCGACGTTCTCGAACACGGTCATGTGCTTGAACAGCGCATAGTGCTGGAACACGAAGCCGACCTGGCGCTCGCGCACGTGGCGGTGCGAAGCGTCCTGGCCGTCGAGCAGCACGGCGCCCGAATCGGGGTGTTCCAGGCCTGCGATGACGCGCAACAGGGTCGTCTTGCCACAGCCGGAAGGGCCGAGCAAGGCGGTCAGCTGCCCGTCCGGGAACTGGAGCGAGACGTCGTCGAGCGCGGTGAACTGGCCGAACTGTTTGCGGATATGCTGGACTTCGATGGTCATGCTGCGTGCTCCATGTTACGTTCGTCTGCGGCTGCCTTCTTGGCCTGGTGCAGGCGCCATTCGATAAAACTCTTCACCGCCAGCGTGACCAGCGCGAGCAGCGCCAGCAGCGATGCGATCGCGAACGCGGCCGTGAAGTTGTATTCGTTGTAGAGAATCTCGACCTGCAGCGGCATGGTGTTGGTCTCGCCGCGGATGTGGCCCGACACCACCGACACCGCGCCGAACTCGCCCATGGCGCGCGCGTTGCACAGGATCACGCCGTACAGCAGGCCCCACTTGATGTTCGGGATCGTCACGCGCCAGAAGGTCGACCAGCCCGAGGCCCCCAGCACCAGCGCCGCCTCTTCCTCTTCGGTGCCCTGCTGCTGCATCAGCGGAATCAGCTCGCGTGCGACGAAGGGGAAGGTAATGAAGATGGTCGCCAGCACGATCCCCGGCACCGCGAACAGGATCTTGATGTCGTGTTCCGCCAGCCATTCGCCGAACCAGCCCTGGGCGCCGAACAGCAGTACGTAGATCAGGCCGGCGATCACCGGCGACACCGAGAACGGCAGGTCGATCAGCGTCAAGAGGATGCTCTTGCCGCGGAATTCGAACTTGGCGATGGCCCAGGCGGCGGCGACGCCGAACACCAGGTTCAGCGGCACCGAGATACCGGCGGCGATGAGGGTGAGCTTGATGGCCGACAGCGCGTCCGGGTCGCGGATCGATTCGAGGTAGACGTCCCAGCCGCGCTTGAGCGCCTCATGGAACACGGCCGCCAGCGGCACGAACAGGAACAGGGTCAGGAAGGCCAGGGCCGCCGCGATCAGCAGGTAGCGGACCCAGTCCGGCTCCAGCACGTTGTTCTTCGAACGGCGCACGGGGGCGGCGGTCTTTGGCGCCGGCTGGATGTTGTCGAGGACTGCGCTCATTTCTTGCCTGCCCGTTTGCGGGTCCATGCCTGCAGCAGGTTAATCGTCAGCAGCAGGATGAAGGAGATGACCAGCATGACCACCGCGATCGCCGTGGCGCCCGCGTAGTCGTACTGCTCGAGTTTGGTGATGATGAACAGCGGCGTGATCTCGGACACCATCGGCAGGTTGCCCGCGATGAAGATCACCGAGCCGTATTCGCCGGTGGCGCGCGCGAAGGCCAGCGCGAAGCCGGTCAGCAGCGCCGGCACGATCGCCGGCAGCACCACGCGCCAGAAGGTCTGCAGCGGCGAGGCGCCCAGGCTGGCGGCGGCTTCTTCCAGCTCGCGCTCGGCTTCTTCCAGCACCGGCTGCACCGTGCGCACCACGAAGGGCAGGCCGATGAAGGTCAGCGCCACCAGCACGCCGAGCGGGGTGAAGGCCACCTTGATGCCGAACTTGGCCAGCTGTTCGCCGATCAGGCCATTGTGCGAGTACAGGGCGGTCAGCGTGATGCCGGCCACCGCCGTGGGCAGGGCGAAGGGCAGGTCGACCAGGGCGTCGATGATGCGCTTGCCCGGGAAGGTGTAGCGCACCAGCACCCAGGCCACGATGCCGCCGAAGATCACGTTGATGAAGGCGGCCAGCAGCGAGGCGCCGAAGCTGAGCTTGTAGGATGCGACCACGCGCTCGGAAGTGACGGCGGTCCAGAACGCGTCCCAGCTCATCGTGAAGGTCTTCAGGAAGACGGCCGACAGCGGGATCAGGACGATCAGTGCGAGGTAGAAAATCGTGAAGCCGAGCGAGATGCCAAAACCGGGGATGACCCGGCCCGGAGATCTGCGTGGCGCTATGGTTTGCATGGAAGCCCTTATAACGAATTCTTCTAACGGGATACCATAATCGCACGCAGCCCTTATATTACAAACGAAACTTTCCTCATTTGTATAGACGGTTTCGGCTATTAGGCAGTAGCAAAGAAATCAGAAAACCAGCTTGGCCGCCACGCCGGTCAACGTGGTTGCGAGCAGGCCGCGCAGCACGCGCTCCGGCACCTTGCGCGCCGCCATGGCACCAAGGGTAATGCCCGGCACCGAGCCGATGAGCAGGGTCAGCAGCAGCATCCAGTCGATCGAACCCAGCCACCAGTGACCGACCGCGGCGATCGCGGTCAGCGGCACGGCATAGGCGATGTCGGTGCCGGCCACTTCGGCCGGCGTGAGGCGCGGATAGAGCATGACCAGCAAGGTGGCGCCGATCGCGCCCGCCCCGATCGAGGACACGGTGACGAGCACGCCCAGCACCGCACCCGAGACGACGGTGGCCGTGGTGAGCGCCCTGCCCTGCAGCTGGCGTCCCGGCCTGGCGTTGACCCAGGCCAGCATGCGGGCGCGGAACAGCAGCGCGACCACGGTCAGCATCACGGAGACGGCGATCGAATAGCGGATGAGCTGGCCGATTTCGGCGTCGAGTCCGCCGAAATGTTTCAGCGCCAGGGTCGCCACCAGCGCGGCCGGCAAGGCGCCCAGGCACAGGCGGCCGACGATAGGCCAGTGGACGGTACGGTTGAAGCGATGGGTGATGGTGCCGACGCCCTTGGTGATGGACGCGAAGGCCAGGTCGGTGCCGACGGCGACCGAAGGCGAGACGCCGAACAGCAGCGTGAGCAGCGGCGTCATGAGTGAACCGCCGCCCACGCCGGTCATGCCGACCAGTAGCCCTACTGCAAAACCCGCGATGATATACGTCGTCGACATGCCTTTACCCCTAAGTTAATGCACAGGGTAAGGTGACTCGGCAGTTAGGCAAACAACAGGTTTCTTATTTGCTTATGCGGGGTCATCGGCGGCAGTGCCGCCGATGACGAATGGCGGCAATTACTTGTTCGGCTGCGGGGTCAGGCGCAGGTAAGGACGCGGCGAGGTATAGCCTTTCGGATACTTCTGCTGGATGACAGCCGGATCCTGCACGGTCAGCGGGATGATGACGTCGTCGCCATCTTTCCAGTTGCCCGGGGTGGCCACGGTGTAGCCGTCGGTCAGCTGCAGGGCGTCGATCACGCGCAGCACTTCGTCGAAGTTGCGGCCGGTGCTCATCGGGTAGGTGATCATCAGGCGCACCTTCTTGGCCGGGTCGATCACGAACAGCGAGCGCACGGTGGCGGTGGCCGAGGCTTCCGGGTGAATCATGTCGTACAGGGTAGAGACCGATTTGTCGGCGTCGGCGATGATCGGGAAACCGACCACGGTCTGCTGGGTTTCTTCGATGTCCTTGATCCAGTCGCGGTGCTGGTCGGCCGGGTCCACCGACAGCGCGATCGCCTTGACATTACGCTTGTCGAATTCCGGCTTCAGCTTGGCAGTCAGGCCCAGCTCGGTCGTGCAGACCGGGGTGAAGTCGGCCGGGTGCGAGAACAGCACCACCCAGGAATCGCCCGCCCATTCGTGGAAACGGATCTTGCCGATGCTGGAATCCTGCTCGAAATCGGGGGCGGTATCGCCAAGGCGTAAGCTCATCGTAATTTCTCCATGGTGGACGACGGGTGGCTGGCCAGTCTAAGTGGACTCGACCATTAATCAAACGACAGCTTTGTAATTTGCTTAGAAAAATCGACTGTACAGGACGACAGCCCAGGTCGCCACTGCCAGAAGCAGGGTCAGGGCGACCGCCGCGCTGCCCATGTCCTTGGCCACCTTCGACAGCGGATGGCGCTCGAGCGAGATGCGGTCGACGATCGCTTCGATGGCCGAGTTGATGATCTCGACGATCAGCACCAGGATCAGCACGCCGACCAAGACCAGTTTCTGGAAGCCGGACACCGGCAGCAGCAGGGCCGCCACGGTGGCGATGGCGATCACCACGACCTCCTGCCGGAAGGCAGCCTCGCTGCGCCAGGCCCAGGCCAGGCCGTCGCGGGTGTTGCGGCAGGCTGCGAGAATGCGGTCGATGCCGCGCCTGGTCTTGAACTCGCTGATCGGGTGTTCCATGGCTTGCTCGAAAAGAATGTTGGAATATCATTATGCCCCGCCGGCAAGACCTTGCACACCAAAGCCCATCGGTTTGCATCCGCGTTTCACATCATGGTATAAAGGGGCAATACTGCACCGCACCAAGCACCTCATGAAAATGGAAACCTCAGAACTGGCAGCGCCGACACCCGGCAAGACGTCGATCCAGGTCATCGAACGCATGATGGCCCTGCTCGATGCGCTGGCCACGTACTCCGATCCGGTGAGCCTCAAGGAATTGTCGAAGGTCTCCGGCCTGCATCCCTCGACCGCCCACCGCATCCTGAACGACATGGTGGTCACGCGCTTCGTCGACCGGGTCGAGCCGGGCACCTACCGCCTCGGTATGCGCCTGCTGGAACTGGGGAACGTCGTGAAAAGCCGGCTGTCGGTGCGCGAAGCGGCGCTCGATTTCATGCGCGCCCTGCACAAGAAAACCCAGCAGACCGTGAACCTGTCGGTGCGCCAGGGCGACGAGATCGTCTACATCGACCGCGCCTATTCCGAGCGCTCCGGCATGCAGGTGGTGCGCGCGATCGGCGGCCGGGCGCCGCTGCACCTGACCTCGACCGGCAAGCTGTTCCTGTCGATCGACGACGCCAAGACGATCCGCGCCTATGCCACGCGCACCGGGCTGGCGGGCCACAACAAGAATTCGATCACCGACCTGGCGCGCTTTGAGCGCGAGCTGAGCCTGGTCCGGGCGCGCGGCTATGCGCGCGACAACGAGGAGCTGGAACTGGGCGTGCGCTGCATGGCCGCCGGCATCCATGACGACAGCGGCAAGCTGGTGGCCGGCCTGTCGATCTCGGCCCCGGCCGACCGCCTGCAGGAAGAATGGCTGGATGACCTGGTGCAGACCGCGTCGAGTATTTCCGCCACCCTCGGCTACCGCCCTACTCCGGCAGTCTGAACTGCTAGTGCAGCACCGGCGCCGACACGGTGGCGGTGCTGATGATCTGCGTATCGTTCGCCCCCAGGGTGCCCGGCGTCAGCACGTCGACCTTGCTCGGCGCCAGCGCTTCCAGGAAGCGGCGCACCCGGCCGGCATCGGCGGTGCGCGACATCTTTCCCTTCGAATCCAGGAACACCATGATCACGTTGCGACCCTGGATGGCTGCCTGCATCACCAGGCAGCGCCCCGCTTCGTTGATGAAACCGGTTTTCTGCAGGCCGATGTTCCAGTCGGGCAGCGCCACCAGGTAGTTGGTGTTGGCGTAGCGCATCGGGCGGCCGCTTGCCTTCACGACCGAGTTCGGCGTGGTGGAATATTCGCGCAGCAGCGGCTCATGGTAAGCCGTGGAGACCAGGCGCGCCAGGTCGCGCGCGCTCGACACGTTGCGGCTCGACAGGCCGCTCGAGTCGACGAAGCGGGTGTCTTTCATTCCGAGTGCGCGCGCCTGGGCGTTCATGGCCGCCACGAAGGCATCGATACCACCCGGGTAGTTGCGCCCGAGCGCGGACGCGGCGCGGTTTTCCGAACTCATCAGGGCAATGTGCAGCAGCTCGCGGCGCGTCATGCGCGTTCCCACCGGCAGGCGCGAGCTGGAATACTTGTGGCGGTCGACGTCGGCGTCGGTGATGCGCAGGGTTTCGTCGAGGTCCTGTTTGGCCTGCACCACGACCAGTCCGGTCATGAGCTTGGTGATGGAGGCGATCGGCAGGGCGACGTTGGCGTTCTTTTCGAACAGGACTTCGGAGCTGTTCTGGTCGAGCACGAAGGCGACGTTCGAGCGCAGCGACAGCGGATCGGTGGTGCGGCGCAGGCCGGCGGCGTCGCCGACCGTGCGCAGATCGATGGCAAGGGCGGGCGCGGCGCGCCGGACCAGCTGGTAGGTGACCTTGCGCTTGCCGCGCACCATTTCCACGCGGCGCACCATGCGCTGGCGGTTGTCGTCCGCGATGACCTGGGCCAGGTCCTTGCGCTTGCCGCGCACGGTCTTGCGGACCGTCGCGCGCTTCTTCTTGACGACCTTCTTCTTGGCGGCCTTGGACTTGGATTCGGCACCTGCGCCCACGCCCGCACCTGCGCCCGCACCTGCCCCGTGGACAGGCTGGAAGGCAAACAGCAGCGAAACGATGGCAGCCAATGCAAGTTTGAACATCTGGATCCCTTCGGCGCAAACTGATGAGGTACGGATGAAGTTTAGCGGATCGAGGCCTGATCGCAAGCGAAAATTAGAATCCGTGCGGCAACACCGAATAAGAACAAGCCTTTGCAATCAAGTATTTACAATAGCTTACTCCAGGAAGCGCGCGAACTGTGCCGGCTTTTCGCGTTCGGTCACCAGCGTGTTCTCGATCTTGTCCGGATCGGCCCAGCCGAGGGCCATACCGCACACCACCATTTCATTCTCCGGCAACCCGAGCTGCTGTGCAATCACGCGGTGATACTGTGTGAAGGCCGCCTGCGGGCAAGTGTCGAGGCCGCGCCCGCGCGCGGCGACCATGATGTTTTGCAGGAACATGCCGTAGTCGAGCCAGGAGCCCTGCTCCATGATGCGGTCGATGGTGAAGATCAGGCCGACCGGCGCGTCGAAGAAGCGGTAGTTGCGCGCATGCTGGGCCGCCATGCCGGCCTTGTTGTCGCGCGTGAGTCCCAGCAGCGAATACAGGTCCCAGCCCACCTTGCGGCGGCGGTCGACGTAGGGCGAGATCCATTCGCGCGGATAGTAGGCATATTCCTCGGTGTGGCGGCGCGCCCCCTCGGGGTCGGCGTTCGCCGCCAGGATCGCCTCGCTCAGGTCGCGGCGCGCCTGCCCCGTCAGCACATAGACTTTCCACGGTTGGGTGTTGGTGCCGGACGGCGCGCGCGCGGCCACCTCGAGGATGCGCTCGACGTCGGCCCGCTCGACCGGCTTGTCCAGAAACGCGCGGATGGAACGGCGCGAAGTGATGGCCGCGTCGACGGCTTCCTGCTGGGGGCTGGTGATCATGGGCTCTCCTTGTTGTTGGCTTGCTTGACGACGAATGCGACACCCAGCACGGCGATGACCATGCCGGCCAGTGCCAGGGGGCTGAACGACTCGCCGAACAGCAGCCAGGCCATGACGGCGGTGGTGGGCGGCGTCAGGTACATCAGGCTGGTGACTTCAGTAGCGCGGCTGCGCCGGATCAGGGTGAACAGCAAAAACAGCGCGCCGATCGACAGCGCGAAAATCGACCACAGCCAGGCAGCGATGAACTCCACACTCCAGGTCACTGTCGAAAAGCGCAGGTCCAGGCCTTCCAGCACGATGGCCAGCGGCAGCAGCGCCACCACGGTGGCGGCGAACTGGATCACGGTGCCGGTGCGCAAATCGAAGCCCGGACACCAGCGTTTCTGGTACATGGTGCCGGCTGTGATGCACAGCAGCGCGAACACGCACAGCACGATGCCGGCCGCGCTCAGGCCGGCCAGGTGCAGCTTGGCCTGTACCACCAGCGCCACACCGGAGAGGCCGAGCACGAAGCCGAGCCACTGGCGCGGCCTTACCCGTTCGCCGATCAGGGGCGCAGCGGCGGCCGTCAGGACAGGCTGCATGCCGACGATGAGGGCGGTCAGTCCGGCCGGCATGCCGAGCTCGATGGCAGCCCAGACGCCGCCGAGGTAGCCGGCCTGCAGCAGCAATCCCGCGACCGCGACGTGCAGCAACTGGCCGCGCGGCCAAGGCGCGCGCACGATGAACACGACCGGCAGCAGCACGGCCAGCACGCCCAGGCAGCGCAGGATCAGGAAGGTGAGCGGCGGCGCATATGGCAGGCCGAGCTTGGCGACGATGAAGCCGGTACTCCACAGGAACACGAACAGCAGCGGCACCGGCGACAGCCAGGATGCGGACGGGACGGGATGGGTGCTGGTGCTGGAGGACATGGATGGATGCTGCACAGCAGCTTATTCCGAACGACTTGGTGAAAACACAAGCCATGAGTCTACCACGCTGTCGAAAGCGGGCCGGGCGCTGTCGCCGTTTCAACATTTCTTGCGTTAAATCAAGCCTAAGTCTTTGAAATTTCTTGCAATCAATGCATTCAAGAAATTTATGAACAGATTATGGTGCGTTGCATCAAATTCGCTTGACTCCCCCGAAAACATGGTTGAAAATCGGGTCTGTTGCGGTGCACAAAAAAGAGTTTCGTCGAAACTACGCGAATAAAACCTGCCTCACCGGTCCAAGCAACATTTCATCCACTGAACTTATTGAAATTTGGAGATCCACATGTTTGCAATCCCTGAGCAGTTCTCGAATGCTACCAAAGCCAACCTGGAGTCGCAGTTCGCGCTGATGTCCTCGCTGACTGCCAAGACCTTCGAAAGCATGGAGAAACTGGTCGAGCTGAACATCAGCACTGCCCGCAGCACCCTGGAAGAGTCGTCCAACGTCACCCGCCAGCTGCTGAGCGCCAAGGATCCACAAGAATTCTTCTCGCTGACCGCTTCGCAAGCCCAGCCGACCGCTGAAAAAGCCCTGTCGTACAACCGCCAGCTGGCCGCCATCGCCACCGGCACCGGCGCCGAGTTCTCGAAGGCCGCCGAAAGCCAGATCGTCGAAACCAACCGCAAGGTCATCGCCCTGGTCGACGAAGTGAGCAAGAACGCCCCGGCCGGTTCGGAAACCTTCGTTGCCGCCGTCAAGACCGTGATCAGCAACGCCAACGCCGGCTACGAGCAGTTCAGCAAGACCAGCAAGCAGGCTGCCGAAGCGATCGAAAACAACGTCAACGCCGCGGTGAGCCAATTTTCGGCTACTGCTCGCAAGGCTACCGCTACTGCGGCTGCTGCGACCCAGACGGCTGCCGCCTAAGCTGCGCCTGGTTCAAATAAGAAAGCCGGGACGGTGACGTCCCGGCTTTTTGTTTTTGCATGCAAGCTTTGGCGTCTCCAATCCCGTTAGCAGAAAGACCGTCATTCCCGCGTAGGCGGGAATCCAAGTTTGCTAGCACGTCGCTAACTTGAAACTGTAAGTGGAACGCGGCGAAATTGGGTCCCGGCCTTCGCCGGGACGACGGTTTTGAGGTTAACGTGCTAACTGCGTTAGCGGAGCTCCGGCATCACTCCCCCAGATACGCCGCCTGCACCCGCGGATCGTTGAGCATGTCCGCCGCATTCCCGCTCATGGTCAGGCTACCCGACTCCATCACATAGCCCCGGTGCGCCGCCTGCAGCGCCAGCCTGGCGTTCTGCTCCACCAGCAGGATCGTGATCCCCTGCCGCGAGACCTCGCGGATCACCTCGAAGATCTTCTCCACCATGATAGGCGCCAGGCCCATCGACGGCTCGTCGAGCAGCAGCAGGGTCGGGTGGCACATCAGCGCGCGCGCCATGGCCAGCATCTGCTGCTCCCCGCCCGACAGGGTGCCCGCCAGCTGGCTCGATCTCTCCTTCAGGCGCGGGAACACGGCATACCACTTCTCGATGTCCTGGGCGATCGCCGCCTTGTCATTGCGCGTGTAGGCGCCCATCAAGAGGTTCTCGTGGATGGTCATGCGGGTGAACACGCCCCGCCCTTCCGGCACCATGGCCAGCTTGCGCTGCACCATGCGGAAGGATGGCGTGCCGCGCAGCGGCTGGCCGAGGTAGCTGATCTCGCCCTCGACCCTGCAGGGCGGGAGGGTGCCGGTGATGGCTTTCAGCGTGGTGGTCTTGCCGGCGCCGTTGGCGCCGATCAGGGTCACCAGCTCGCCCTTGTTCACCTCCAGGTCCAGGCCCTTCACGGCCTTGATGCCGCCGTAGGCGACCTTCAGGCCCGAGATTTTCAGGATGTTGTCGCTCATTGCTGCGCTCCGCCGAGATAGGCCTTGATGACGGCCTCGTTCTTCTGGATCTCGGCCGGCAGACCTTCCGCGATCTGCTTGCCGTACTCGAGCACCGTGATGCGGTCGCACAGGCCCATCATCAGCTTGACGTCGTGCTCGATCAGCAGCACGGTCTTGCCTTCGTTCTTGATCTTCACCAGCAGCTCGCGCAGGGCCAGCTTCTCGGTGGCGTTCATGCCGGCCGCCGGTTCGTCCAGCGCCAGCAGCTGCGGGTCGGTCGCCAGCGCGCGCGCGATCTCGAGGCGGCGCTGGTCGCCATAGGACAGGTATTTCGCGGTGCGATGGGCAAACTGGCCGATGCCGACGAAATCCAGCAGTTCCTGCGCGCGCCGGCGGATCGCCGCTTCTTCCTCGCGCGCCGCCTTGTGGCGGAAGATGGCGCCGAACACGCCCTGGCGGGTGCGCACGTGGCGGCCCACCATCACGTTCTCGAGCGCGCTCATCTCGCCGAACAGGCGAATGTTCTGGAAGGTGCGCGCGATGCCGGCTTTCGCCACTTCGTGCGGTGCCGAAGGCGAGTATGGCTTGCCGGCCAGTTCGAAGCTCCCGCTGTCCGGCTGGTACAGGCCGGTGATCACGTTGAAGAAGGTGGTCTTGCCGGCGCCGTTCGGGCCGATCAGGCCGACGATCTGGCCGCGCTCGATGCGGATGCCGACCTCGGTCAGCGCCTGCAGGCCGCCGAAGCGCTTGTTGACGCCGGCGATGTTCAAGATGATCTCGCTCATGCCTTGGCCTCCTCTTCTTCCTCGCGTGCCAGTGCGGCGTTCGGGCGGTCTTCCTTGTTCGGCGACGGCCACAGCCCGGCCGGACGCACCAGCATGATCAGCACCAGCGCCAGGCCGTACAGCAGCTGGCGCAGCACCTCGGCCTCGATCACGACGGTGCCGAACAGCGCCTGCTGCGCCGGCTCCACCACGTGGCGCAGCACTTCCGGCAGCGCCGCCAGCAGCACGCCGCCCAGCACCACGCCGGGGATGTGGCCGATCCCGCCCAGCACCACCATCGCCAGCACGGCGATCGATTCGGTCAGCGAGAAGGACTCGGGCGACACGAAGCCCTGGAAGGCGCCGAACATCGCGCCGGCCACGCCCCCAAAAGAAGCACCCATCGCGAAGGCCAGCAGCTTGACGTTGCGGGTATTGATGCCCATGGCCTTGGCCGCGATCTCGTCCTCGCGGATCGCCACCCAGGCGCGGCCCAGGCGCGAATGCTGCAGGCGGCTGGTGACGAAGATGGTCGCGATGGTGAGGAACAGGAACAGGAAGTAATAGGCGTTCACCGAGGGCATCGAGAAGCCGGCGACCTGCACCGTCGCCTGCGAGCCTGCTTCGCCCGCCAGCGACACCCCGAACACCCGGATCGGGTCGATCATGTTGATCCCCTGCGGCCCGTTGGTGAAGTTGATCGGGTCGTTCAGGTTGTTCATGAAGATGCGGATGATCTCGCCGAAGCCGAGGGTCACGATGGCGAGGTAGTCGCCGCGCAGCTTCAGGGTCGGGGCGCCCAGCAGCGCGCCGAACAGGGCCGCCACCAGCGCCGCCAGCGGCACGACTGCCCATACCGACAGGTGGATGCCGTTCTGCTGGATCTCCGGGCCGAAGAAGGCCACCAGCGCTTCGCCCAGCGCGGGCGAATAATAGATGACGGATTCCAGCAGCGCCGCGAACTGCGGCGAGGAGAACAGGCCGACGAGATACGCGCCCACCGCGAAGAAGGCGATGTAGCCCAGGTCGAGCAGGCCGGCGAAGCCGACCACGATGTTCAGGCCCAGGGCCAGCATGATGTACAGCAGCGCGATGTCGATGATGCGCACCCAGGAATTGCCGAACTGGGAAGCGACGAAGGGGAAGACCAGCATCAGGGCCAGCACGATACCCATGCTGGCGTAGGCCTGGCGCGGCTTGTGCTGGACGTCGAAAGTCAGGAGTGCCATGGTGTCTGTCCTCCTTGGTTCAGGCGCGGTCCGCCACGCGCTCGCCCATGATGCCGGACGGGCGCAGGGTCAGCACGAGGATCAGCACGACGAAGGCGAAGATGTCCTGGTAGTGGCTGCCCAGGAAGCCGCCGGTCAGGTCGCCGATGTAGCCGGCGCCGAGCGCTTCGATGATGCCCAGCAGGATGCCGCCGATCATGGCGCCGTAGATGTTGCCGATCCCGCCCAGCACGGCGGCGCAGAAGGCCTTCAGGCCCGGCAGCACGCCCATGGTGAAGGTGATCGAGGCGTAGTTGGCGCCCCACATCACACCGGCCACCGCGGCCAGCGCGGCGCCGATGGCGAAGGTGGCGACGATCACGCGGTTCGAATCCACCCCCATCAGGCCGGCCACGCGCGGATTCTCGGCCACGGCGCGCATGGCGCGGCCCATGCGGGTGCGCTCGACCAGCAGCACCAGGGCGACCATGGCAAGCGCCGCCAGCACCAGCAGCAGGATCTGGGTGTGCGAGATCAGGGCGCCGCCGATCGACACCGGCTCGGGCGAGAGCAGCTGCGGGAAAGGCAGCGGGCTGCGGCCCCAGATCATCATGGCGAAGGTCTGCAGCAGGATCGACACGCCGATCGCCGTGATCAGGGGCGCCAGGCGCGGCGCATTGCGCAGGCGGCGGTAGGCGACGCGCTCGATCAGGATGTTGACCAGGATCGCCACCGGAATGGCGCCGATGATGGCGGCCGCCAGCTGCAGATAGCCCGGCAGGCCGGGTGCATAGGCCTCGAGCAGCTTGAGGATGCTCAGGCCGATCATGGCGCCGATCATCAGCACGTCGCCATGGGCGAAGTTGATCAGGTTGAGCACCCCGTACACCATCGTGTAGCCGAGGGCGACCAGGGCATACATGCTGCCCAGCACCAGGCCGTTGAGGATTTGTTGAATGAAGGTTTCCATTGTGCGTCCGCGCTTTCGTGACGGGCCAAGAAAAACGGCACTCCGGGTATCCCCGCAGTGCCGTCCCTGGCCTGGCGTTCATGTTCCGATTGCCGCCATCATAACTTGGCAAATGGAAAACTTACACTGGAAAACACCTCATTTCGGCAAATTTGCTCCGATGTAAAGACGCCTTATTCAGGCGGCCTTGGCCCCGTCCAGCCCCTTCGGCAGCGGGAACACCACATTCTCTTCGACACCCTCGAGGGCGCGCACGCTGGCCGCGCCCAGTTCCTTGAGGCGGTCGATCACGGCCTGCACCAGCACTTCCGGGGCCGAGGCGCCGGCCGTCACGCCGATGCGCTTCTTGCCGGCGATCCATTGCGGGTCGATTGCATCGGCCCTGTCGACCATGTAGGCCGGGGTGCCCATCTTGTCCGCCACTTCGCGCAGGCGGTTCGAGTTCGAGCTGTTCGGGCTGCCGACCACTACCACGACTTCCACCTGGGGCGCGAGGAACTTGACGGCTTCCTGGCGGTTGGTGGTGGCGTAGCAGATGTCGCCCTTCTTCGGCTCGATGATGTTCGGGAAGCGCAGCTTCAGTGCGGCGATGATGTCGGCGGTATCGTCCACCGACAGCGTGGTCTGCGACACGTAGGCCAGCTGGTCCGGGTTGTTGACCTGCAGCGTGGCGACGTCGTCCACGGTCTCGACCAGGTGCATGCCCTCGTCGGCCTGGCCCATCGTGCCTTCGACTTCCGGGTGGCCGTCGTGGCCGATCATGATGATCTCGCAGCCCTGCTTGCGCATCTTGGCCACTTCCACGTGGACCTTGGTCACCAGCGGACAGGTGGCGTCGAAGATGGTCAGGCCGCGCGCCTCGGCATCGGCACGGACGGCCTTCGAGACGCCGTGCGCCGAGAACACCAGGGTGTTGCCGGCCGGGACGTCTTCGAGATTTTCGATGAAGATCGCGCCCTTGTTGCGCAGGTCTTCGACCACATAGGCGTTGTGCACGATTTCATGGCGCACATAGATCGGGGCGCCGAACTGGCGCAGGGCGCGCTCGACGATCTCAATGGCGCGGTCGACGCCGGCGCAGAAGCCGCGCGGCTGGGCAAGCAGAATTTCGTTGTCCATGAAGGTTTCCTGTTTTACAGAACCGAAATCAGTTTCACTTCGAATTGCAGGGCCTGGCCGGCCAGCGGGTGGTTGAAATCGAACAGCGCGCTGGACTCGCGCATTTCCAGCAGCACGCCGGCGAAGCGGCCGCCCTTGGGCGCGTTGAACTCGATCAGCTCGCCCACCTTGTAGTCGGCGTCCGGCACCGAGTTCTCTTGCAGCGTTGCCTTCGACACCGCCTGGATCAGCTCCGGGTTGCGTTCGCCGAAAGCGTCAAGCGCGCTGAGCTGGAAAGTCTGGTGCGCGCCTTCCGGCAGGCCGATCAGGCGCGACTCGAGGAAAGGTGCCAGCTGGCCCTGGCCCAGCAGCAAGGTGGCCGGGGTGCCGCTGAAGGTAGTGATGAGATCAGTACCGTCGGCGGTGGCAAGCCGATAATGCAGGGTCAGGTAGGACGATTCGTTGACGACTGGTGCGTTGGACATGTTCTTTGTGATGACAGGCAGGCCTGTTGCAGGGAGGGTAGGAAGGGTCTGTTACCAGAACCCCTCCCCCCTAAGAACCGTGCATGCGACTTTCACCGCACACGGCTCAAGCATAATAAAAGTTCCTATACAGGAACCGGTTTAACAACTTGCAAATTTTGGCTATGCACTCGGGCATGGCAATTGGGGTGCAATAATACGCGATTTCGAAGGGCCTCGGAGCCTCCCGCCACACGGTACTCAATGTGGTGGTCGTGCCATCCAGTTTCCATGTTCATTTCGTATCCACACAGCGCGCACGTGCCGCGTTGGTTCATGTACAACGTCGCCAACTCCTTCCGGTAGCCAATGTTTTTCAACATTCGCTCCTGCCGAAGGGCTTCGCCGTACTCTTCCCATTGCGGATCGTAGGGATTGAATTCCCCCTTGATCTTTCTGTGGCGCTCGATGGGAGTACCCGCAAGCGAGTACAGTTCCATCACCTTCTTGCTACCATCCTTCGCGACAACGTCCGCAGCAAACACCCAGTTTCGTCCTCCGACTGACCGCCAATACTTCTGGCGAATCCATCCGGCGTTCTTGCTGGGGTGCCTTCGCTTGGCCCACCGCATAAGCCGCCATAGCAACAGCGACTCCATGCGCGAGAGTGCCTCCTTGGCCACGACGGGACTGTGATACTGCGCCCAGCCCCGTAGCATCGGATTCAGCAGTCGGATCAGGTCCTCCTGCTTCACCATCAGACGCTCCCCGATGACCTTCCTGAGCTTTTCATAGAACGCGTCCACGTTCTTCTTACTAGGCTTGATGAGCAGTCTCCCCTCGTACTTCCGGAAATTCCACCCAAGGAAGTCAAAACCTTGGTCGATGTGCACGATCTTGGTCTTGGCCTGAGACAGCCGCAATCCTCGTGCTGCCAGGAACGCTTCTATCCATGGCCGGATTTCGATGTCGAGCAGTTCTTGCGAAGCACCCGACACTACGAAATCGTCCGCGTATCGTATGACACCAACTTTCAGCTTCTCGACCTTTGACTTACCAACCTGCGTACCGAGGTACGCGGTTAGTTCCGTTTCCAGTCCGTTTAGCGTCCAATTTGCCAAGGCAGGGCTGATGATGCCACCCTGCGGCGTCCCTGCTGTGGTTGCCAGCAACTGCGCCCGGTCGACTACTCCGGACTTAAGCCACTTCCGGAGGATCGTCTTATCCATGCGGACGTTGTCGATCAGCCAGTTGTGGTTGATGTTGTCGAAGAAACCCTCGATGTCCGCATCCAGTATCCATTGCGCCGAGGCCTTCCGACACGTCTGGAGAAAGATCTGTGACATCGCGTCTGCCGTTGAGCGGTTTTTCCTGAACCCGTACGAGTTCGGGTCGCTCGTCGTTTCAAGGACGGGATCTAGCGCCAGCAGGTGTAATGCCTGCATTGCTCGATCTTTCATGGTCGGGATGCCTAGAGGGCGTTCCTTCCCATTGGCCTTGGGTATGTAGACCCTCCGAAGTGGTAGGGGCCGATACCGACGCTTCTCCAACTGCGCAATCGCCGCAAACTTCTGCAGCGGCGTGTCCCATAACTGCCGGTCCACACCCGCGGTACGCTTGCCTTGATTCTCCGTCACCCGTTTAACTGCTAGCGCTTTCGCGCTAAACGAGCGGGTCAGCCACCGTTGCAGGGATTTCACCCGGCGCCAGTTGCCTTCCTGTGTTGCCTTCGTTAGACGAATCTGCATGACTCTCACGTTTTTCTGAACGCGCCGCCAATCAATGGCGGCCCACTCTGTAGGGACGTGCGAGGACGCAGAACCGAAACTATTTTCGATTACTTTCATTGCGGAACCTCGTCGTAGTGATGCCCGCCGAGGACGCACTTCTCCCCCGAAGGGAAGAAATGCATCCCTTCGGGGCTGATAAGCTACTTGTCTATGTAGTCGCTGAACGACTATTGCACCAGATGGAAGTCTGCTCGCTTTCACGACAGGACAAATTTCGAATCCCTATCCAACCCATTACAGGTTGGCATTCGCTTTTTCCATCCTCCCATACCCGCTCCGCCATGGGCTTCCCTTGCGGGTTGCTTGCCTACCCCGGTACTCTGGGGCAGGCGGCGGGTCGGGCTTACCACGTTCCCTGCGAAACCAGCACGGCCTGATTGCGCCGCACATGACTGTTTAGGGTCTGACTCTCCCCCGGTGGTCCAATGACGACGTGTCCCCAGTTTGCACAGAGACATCCGACCACGTACCTTTTGGTTCAGGCCGCCAGCAGATTGGGCCTGTTAATAGTCACGAGGGTTCACCCGTCAGTTCACTTTATGTTACCCATGCAGCCTCACCTAGCCCCTCAACCGCCTTTCTGCTGGCAGTCTCCGCGCATCCATTCACATGGGGAGCACGCTGCTTGCGCAGGGGTACATTGTCGTCGAAGCTTCACACCCCTCCGTTGCCAGAGACGCATGTCCGACTAGGTGACAAGTGGTCGTACACTTGGTCACAGCCCCATATCCTCCTAAGGAAGACATGGGGTGTGACAAGGTATCGCAGAGCTTGCACGATCTTGCTGAGCTACCTTGTTTCAATTTGACCGTAGATGGTCATTTCTTACCCCTGCTGATCCGAGGCTCGTTGTTTAAGTTCGTTTTAGAAAATTTTCTTGAACTGTGGCAACTGGACAACACTTCTTTCGCTTTTGAGCGAAAGCACGGGCCGCAACGATATCTAAATCACAATCAATGACGTGATTTCGACGTGTTTGGACCTGATGTTGTTGCAGTAAGATTTTCTGATTTTCACCCTGAATTGCGGACGCAACTAGGGAGCCCACGGCATTTAGGTGTCAGTCCTGAGTGATTTAAGTAATTAAATCAAGGACTTGCCGAGTGACTTGCAAGGTAGGTACAGCTTCTAATGCTTGCCGTAGAACGGCGATCGCGACTACGTGTCGCACGCAAACCGCTATTGTAAGCCACGCCCGACTCTCGCGCCGTGGCGTGCCCTTATTTATGGCAAGGATCAGACAATGAGAATCACTGAATGGCCGGAAGAGCAACGCCCGCGCGAGCGGCTGCTGCGCGGCGGCGCCGGCGTGCTGTCGGACACCGAACTGCTGGCGATCTTCCTGCGCGTGGGCGTCGCGGGCAAGAGCGCGGTGGCGCTGGCGCGCGACATGCTCGACCATTTCGGCTCGCTGCACCGGCTGCTGCACGCCAGTTCGAGCGAATTCGGCGCCCTGCACGGGCTCGGCCCGGCCAAGTATGCCCAGCTGCAGGCGGCAATCGAACTGACGCGGCGCGCCGTGGCCGAGGAGTTCGAACGCGAGGGCATGTGCTCGCCCGAGGCGGTGCGCGCCTGGCTGCGCCACCAGTTCGCGTTGCAGGCGCACGAATCCTTCGTCGTGCTCTTCCTCGACGTCAAGAACCGCCTGATCACATTTAGAGAAATGTTTAAGGGAACACTGACGCACACCAGCGTCTATCCGCGTGAAGTCGTCAAGGCTGCCTTGCAATGCAATGCCGCGGCCCTGATCCTGGCACACAACCACCCCTCCGGCGTGGCCGATCCGAGCGAGGCCGACCTGCGCCTGACGGTGGCCCTGGTGCAGGCCCTGGCCCTGGTCGACATCCGCGTGCTCGACCATTTCGTGGTCGCCGGGACACAGGTGCACTCCTTCGCCGAACACGGCCAGCTGTAAGGACGAAAGACGGAATATCAGCGTGAAAACAGGGAGTTACTTCACTCAACTGGAATTGTTAAATAAGTGCACTGGAGTAAGACACAATTGTTTTTCGCAAGTGATTGATTTGTCGTGGGTTTCCACGCTATACTCTCGTTTTTCCAAATTTGGATATTCTTAAGGAGTGCACTATGGCACGTGTCTGCCAAGTTACCGGCAAGGGAGTGATGGTTGGCAACAACGTCTCCCACGCTAACAACAAAACCAAGCGTCGTTTCCTGCCGAACCTGCAGAACCGCCGCATCTTCGTGGAATCGGAAAACCGCTGGGTCTCCCTGCGTCTGTCCAACGCCGGTCTGCGTGTGATCGACAAGCTCGGCATCGACGCCGTGCTGGCCGACATGCGTGCCCGTGGCGAAAAAGTTTAATTAGGGAGCTATCATGGCAAAAACTGGCCGCGACAAAATCAAGCTGGAATCGACCGCAGGTACCGGTCACTTCTACACCACCACCAAGAACAAGCGCACCATGCCGGCGAAGATGGAAATCACCAAATTCGACCCGAAGGCACGCAAGCACGTGATCTACAAGGAAACCAAGATCAAGTAATCGATCTTGTTTCTGCGAAAAAGCCGCCCGTTTCGACTGGCGGCTTTTTTATTGCAGCTTGACTCCGCTCAGCGGCGCGGAAATGCATATATTGCCATTTCCGCTGGGGCGTGAAAGCATAGGGCGTTGTCGACTTCACCACGAGCGGCATGCTCTCTCTGCTGAAATTTTCCGTGTTGTCCCTGGCCGCCTGCCTGCTGTGCGGCTCGCCGGTGCACGCCCAGCCGCCCTCCCCCGAGGGCTTGCCGACGGTGGAAGTCAAGGCTGCCCGCACCCGCCTGCTGCCCTACAAGGAATGGTTCTACCCGATGGCCAAGGCGGTCCAGCAGAGCCTGGCCGGAAGGGCTGCACTGGCGGTCCAGCTGCGGCCGGCCAGGGCCGGCGTCCGCACCGACGACCTGTCCCTGTGGCTCGAAGGGGGCGGCGAATCGCTGCCGGTGCGTGCGGGCGAACACGGCCTGTACATCGTCCCGGTCGCCGACCGCATTGCGCAGCAGGACGGCAGCTTTTCGATCAACAAGAATCCCGCCGACCTGCGCGCCAACCTGGTGCTGATCCCCACCCTGGCGCCGGATGCCTGGACGGTGGGCGAAATGCGGCGCCTGCTGCGCGACGTGCATGCGACCATCGATCCGCTGGTGCCATGGCACCATCGCCTCCTGAACCGGGTCTCGATGCGCAAGCTGGGCGTGTCCGTCTGCAGCCTGTCGCCGAACGCCTACGTCGAGGTCCGCGACGGCAATCGCCTGCTGGCGCGCTATCCGACCAGCGAGCCGGAGCGCAACCATGCGAACTCGCCGGTCTATTGCCACCGCTTTACGGGCAACGAAGACTTCGATCCGCGCGCGCGCCTGGTGCTGCCGGAAGATGCGCAGGTGCTGCTGATTTGAGGGGAAGTAAAAAAAACGGCTCCCGAAGGAGCCGCTTGTTATCGTCGCAGAACTGTTTATGCGTAGCTGCGCAGGCGCAGCGAGAAGTCCTGCAGCGACTTGATGCCCGAGGCTTCGGCGCGTGCGCACCAGTCCTGCAGCTGCTGCAGCAGCTGGTCGCGGGTTGCATGCGAACGCTCCCAGATGGCACCCAGTTCCACGCGCATCTGATGCATGGTTTCCAGCGCCTTGCTGTGCTGGAACAGCTCGACCAGTTGCTGCTTCTGCGACGACTCCAGCTTGGCCGGCTCGCGCTGCATCAGCTTGCGCGAGCTCTTCAGGAAGCGCGCTTCCAGCTCGGCCTTGTGCTTCAGGTGCTCGAATTCCTCGTGGAAAGCATGGCGCACCGACTTGGCATACTTGGCCATCACGTCGTAGCGGTTCGCGATCACCGACTGCAGGGTGTCGAGGTCGGCCACCATCTTGCCCTTGGCGAACTTCGGTGCCGGGGCGACCTTTTTCACCTTGGCCAGACCCAGGGTTTCCAGGATGCGGATATAGCCCCAGCCCAGGTCGAACTCGTACCACTTGCTCGACAGCTTGGCCGAGGTGGCGAAGGTGTGGTGGTTGTTGTGCAGTTCCTCGCCGCCGATCAGGATGCCCAGCGGGAAGATGTTGGTGGCCGCATCGCTGCAGTCATAGTTGCGGTAGCCCCAGTAGTGGCCGATGCCGTTGATGATGCCGGCGGCGGTGATCGGGATCCACATCATCTGGACCGCCCACACCGACATACCGACGATGCCGAACAGCGCAAGGTCGATCAGGAGCATCAACACCACGCCCATGGCGCTGTGCTTGGTGTACAGCTTACGTTCGATCCAGTCGTCCGGCGTACCGTGGCCGTACTTCTCCATCGTTTCCTTGACCTTGCTCTCGGCGCGGTACAGCTCGGCACCTTCGAACAGCACCTTGCGGATGCCGCGGGTCTGCGGGCTGTGCGGATCCTCTTCGGTATCGCACTTGGCGTGGTGCTTGCGGTGGATCGACGCCCATTCCTTGGTCACCTGGCCGGTCGTCAGCCACAGCCAGAAGCGGAAAAAGTGGCTCGGGATGGCGTGCAGGTCGAGGGCGCGGTGCGCCTGGTGACGGTGCAGGTAGATCGTCACGGCGGCGATCGTGATGTGCGTCAGCACCAGCGTGGCAAAGAACACCTGCCAGCCGGTGAAATCCAGCAGGCCGGTGGACAGGAAAGTCAGCACAGCTTGCACGGGGTCGCTACTAAAGAAATTCATTCAGTCTCCATGGATATCGTCCGCCAGATAAACGTGGCAGCGCCCCACATTTTACGCGGTTCCAGTGACCCACGGCACATTTAAGTACCGTAACCCATGCATGGATCAGGAAGCGGTCGGGGTTCGCGCCACAACTGATGTTATGTGTGCATCGAGCAGGCGCGTATCCATGGACGGATGGCCAAGTTTGATCTCGCCCGAATGGACAAGTGCATAAATCTTCTTGTTCACGTCGGAGATCGGCCCGCCCTGCCCGTTTTCCGGGTCGCCCAGCCAGAAACCGACTTCCAGCTCATAACCGTCTTGCGTGAAGGCATTAAGCAGCACATTCGGCGCCGGCTCTTCCAGTACCCGCGGCACGCCGCGCGGCTGGGCTTCCAGCAGCGGCATCACCACCGACAGGTCGCTGTCGTAGGACACGGTCAGCTTGGTGACGGCGCGCACGTTGCGGTTGGTCGATGACTGGTTCAGCACCACGCCGGTAATCAGCATCTCGTTCGGCAACAGGGTCTGGGTACCGTCGGCACCGCGCAGCACCGTGTAGCGCGTGTTGATGCGCGCCACCTTGCCGGAATATTTATCGAGCGTGATCGGATCGCCGATGGTCAGGCTGCGTTCCAGCAGGATGATGAAGCCGGACACGTAATTACTCGCGATACGCTGCATGCCGAGACCGAGGCCGACGCCCAGGGCACCGCCGAATACCGACAGCACCGTCAGGTCGAGGCCCGCCTGCCTCAGGCTGAACAGCACGGCGACAAGGATCAGTACTGCCCGGCTCATGCGCGCCAGCACCACCCGGCTCGAGGTGTGCATGCGCTCGACCTTCATCAGACGCTCTTCCAGTGCCGCGCCGGCCCACAACGCCAGCATCATCAGCACCACGATCGACACGATGCCTTCGACCAGCTCGGTCAGCGACGTCCCGTCTTTGCCGACTGGCAGTTTAGTGTGATCGAAGAAGCGGATGACGTCCGGCAACGCACCGACGATGTGCAGGGCGACGACCAGCCACACGCCCAGCGCGAAGATCTTCTCGAAGGTCTGCAGCGCTTCGCCCAGTTGGCCGTGACGCGCGAATATCCGCCGCAACAGGTAAAAGAAGGTGCGGATGACTGCGAACGACGAGGACAGCGGCACCGCGATATCGAGCAGGTGCACGCTCTGGTAGTTCGCCATGACGGCACGCGTGGCCACCAGCAGGCCGAGGATCAGCAGCGGCGGCAGCACGCGGCTGAAACTGGCCATGCCCAGGCCGATCAGACCGCGGTGCTGGTTCTGGTGGCTCTGCAGCCAGGACCGGTGCATCAGCCGCGCCAGTCCCCAGCCGACTGCCACGCACAGGACAATGGCGAGCGCCTGCCACAGGATGGCAGGCTGGTGGATGTCGCCGAGCAGGTCGGCCAGCAGTTGCTGGAGCGGCATGTTCCGGCGTTAAGCTTCTTCTTCGCCGGCCTCGTCGGCCGCTTTCTCTACCTCGGCCGCCTTGGCTTTCGCCTTGCGCTGGAGCACGGCAGCGAAGAAGCCGTCGGTCTGGTGCTTGTGCGGCAGCATCTTGAGATACTGGTCCATCTCGAGCGGAATCTTCTGCTCGGCCAGCACGTCCTTCATCGGCACCAGTTCGAAGTCCGGGTGGGTCGACAGGAATTGTTCGACGATCACGTCGTTCTCTTCGTTCAGCAGGCTGCAGGTGGCGTACACCAGGCGGCCGCCGTTCTTGACCAGGCGCGCCGCACCATCCAGGATTGCGGTCTGCTTTTCCTGCATCTCGGCCACGGCTTCCGGCTTCTGGCGCCACTTGACATCCGGGTTGCGGCGCAGGGTGCCCAGGCCGCTGCATGGTGCATCGACCAGCACGCGGTCGATCTTGCCGGCCAGGCGCTTGATCTTGGCGTCGCGCTCGTGCGCGATCAGCACCGGATGCACGTTCGACAGGCCGCTGCGCGCCATGCGCGGTTTCAGCTTGGCGAGGCGCTTTTCCGAGACGTCGAAGGCATACAGGCGGCCGGTATTGCGCATGGTCGCGCCCAGCGCCAGGGTCTTGCCGCCGGCACCGGCGCAGAAGTCCACCACCATCTCGCCGCGGCGCGCGCCCACGATCTGGGCCAGCACCTGGCTGCCCTCGTCCTGGACTTCGATCGCGCCTTCCTTGAACAGCGGCAGATTCTGCAGCGCAGGCTTCTTGAACACGCGCAGGCCGAGCGGTGCGTATGGCATCGGCTCGGCAGCGATCGGCGCCTTGGCCAGTTCCGCCATCACCTCATCGCGGTTGGCCTTGATGGAATTGACGCGCAGGTCGAGCGGCGCCGGGGTGTTCAGCACCGCGGCCAGCTCGAGCGCTTCGGTTTCGCCGAACTGCGCCACGAATTTGTCGTACAGCCAGGTCGGCAGGTTGGCCTGCATCTGCGGCGGCAGCAGCTTGCGGTCGACTTCCTGGATGCGGGTGAGAAACTGCGTTTCGTCCTCGCTCAGGCCGCCGAGGGCATCGATGCCGACGGTTTCGGACAGGCCCAGCAGGGCCAGCTTGCGCATCGACGGCATGTTGCCGGCGCCGGCGAAATCGGTGAAGAAGGATTTGTTGCGCAGGACCGCATACACCGCCTCGGCGATGACGCCGCGCTCGCGGCCGCCGAAGCGTGGGTGGTCCTTGAAGTAGCGCGATAGTGTAACGTCGGCCGGCGATGTAAAGCGCAGTACCTCGCGCAATACTTCTTCCGTATTGCCGAGGATTGCTGGTGGCAATCTCATTGTGTTCCTTTGTTTAGATGCTGGTGGTTTCGGCGGGCGCTTCGTTAATGCGCACATCGCCGTTTTCAATACTGAGCCTGTCTTCGACGAACAGGCGCACCGCATACGGGTAGAGCTTGTGTTCCTCGACGAGCACGCGGGCGGACAGCGTGTCCTCGGTGTCATCCGGCAGCACCGGCACGCGCGCCTGCGCCACGACCGGGCCATGGTCGAGCTCGGCCGTCACGAAATGGACGGTCGCGCCATGTTCCTTCTCGCCGGCGTCGATGGCCTGCTGGTGCGTGCCCAGGCCCGGGAACAGCGGCAGCAGCGAAGGATGGATGTTCAGCATGCGGCCGGCGTAGTGTTCGACGAAAGGCGCAGTGAGGATGCGCATGAAGCCGGCGAGCACGACGAGGTCGGGGGCGAAGCGGTCGATCGTTTCCTGCAGCGCCGCGTCGAATTCGGCGCGGCTTGCGTATTCCTTGTTGGCGACGACTGCGGTCGGGATGCCGCGGGCGGCGGCGAATTCCAGGCCCTTCGCTTCCGGTTTGTTGCTGATGACTGCCGCGATTCTGGCCGGCCAGCCTTCGGTTTCAAGGGCGCGCACAAGCGCTTCCATGTTGCTGCCACGGCCGGAAATGAGGATCACGATATTTTTCATACCCCGCATTGTACCGTATCGCCGGCGGGCAACCGCGGCGGGCGGGGGTATGCCGGCCGTTCGAGGCGCTCTTAGGCTGGAATCGCGAAAGAGTAGAAGACGCGGAACGGGACCTTCTTCTCGGCCCAGAATTCGGCGGCGTCGCGGAACACGTCGAGCAGATTCTCGCGCGCTTCCTTGTCGAATTTTTGTGCGCTTGGCAACTGTTCCAGAACGACGAGGAAGCCCGGCTGCGGACCGGCCTCGGCGACGGTCTCGGTGAGACACTTGCGCAACGCGTCGAAGTTCTTGCTGCAGGGCTTGGGGAAATAAAAGTTTTCGCCGATGCGGGCGCACACCTGCTGCTTGGTCAAGGTATTGGCACAATGTGCATACAAGAAGTGCTGACCAAGGCGCGCAGCCTCCTGCTGCAGCTCGACGACGCGGAAGGCGCGGATCGACTGCACAAGATTGGGCGGCACTCTCATCAACAAACTCATTTTTTCCTCAAGTTGACCAGGTCGGCACTCCTATTGTCATTTCCACGCGCCAATAAGACCCTGATTTGTGTAAGGGTAACGTTTTGTGGTATTGGAAGCAACCCAAATGTGATTACAGGAATTGTATTTGTAAAAAATGGTAGGACGACATCTGTATAAATAAGGCCTCCGACCAGGCCCCTGCCATTCTGGCGCTGGAAGAAAGATGGTTGCGCTGCTGTTACATTTTGTTGCCACACAGATTCGTTGAGTCCGCCGGGATCGGATTACCATAGGAGGCATCAAAGTCCGGTCGGTTCCCTTTCCCCCACCAGACTCGTCGATCGTCCCCACTACGAGGTAGAACATGAACTTTCAAGCCAAACTGATCATCGCCGCCATGGGCATTGCCGCACTGCCGCTGGCCCAGGCCCAGGATTTCGAAGACTTCGGCCGCGTGGTGCGTGTCCAGCCGCGCGTGGAACAGATCCGCATGCCGCGCCAGGAATGCCGCACCGAGTACGTGCAGGTGCCGGTCGAGCAGCAGCGTGGGGCGGGCGGCGGCATCGTCGGGGGTATCGTCGGCGGCCTGCTCGGCAACCAGGTCGGCAGCGGTAGCGGCCGTGTCGCCGCGACGGCGGCCGGCGCCATCGCCGGCGCCATGGTCGGCGACCGCGCGGAAAACAACAACCGCCAGCAGGGCGGCGTGCAGGAACAGGCCGTGCGCCAGTGCCGTACCGTCGATGCCTACGAGTCGCGCACCGCCGGCTACGACGTCACCTATGAATTCCGCGGCCAGACCTACACCACGCTGATGAACCGCGATCCGGGCAACCGCGTGCGCCTGCGCGTCTCGGTCCAGCCGATCGATTATTAATCTCGGCGCCGGCTTCCAGCCGGCGCCACGGGATCCCGCGCTTGCGCTGCGGGAACCCCTCCCCCGATAATAGGGCGACTCAACCAGGTTGCCCTATGCTCATCAAACGTAAATCCATCGAACAGGCCGAATCCTCGCGCCGTCCCACGCGCAAGCCGAAGTTCGCCCCCGTCACCCTGTCCGAACAGGACGGCGTCCGCTACCTTCACTTCGGCACCGAATGGGTGCAGGGAGCGATGCGCATCCGCAAGCCGGACTGGCCGGAGCTGGAATACGCGCAGCAGATGATGGCCTGGATGCTGTTCATCGAATCGCCGCGCGTCATCGTGCAGCTGGGCCTTGGTGCTGCCACCTTGACCAAGTTCTGCTACCGCCAATTCCCGGAGGCGAGCGTCACCGCGGTCGAACTCAATGCCGCAGTGATCGGCATCTGCGCCTCGATGTTCAAGCTGCCGCCGGAGGACGAGCGCCTGAGCGTGCTGGAAATGGATGCGATGGATTTCGTCCACGACCCTGCCAATCACGGTGCGATCGACGTGCTGCAATGCGACCTGTACGACGCCACCGCGCGCGGGCCGGTCCTCGATACGCCGGAGTTCTACCAGGCCTGCAACGAGTGCCTGGCCGAGGGCGGCATCATGACGGTCAACCTGTTCGGCGACCATCCGAGCTACGCCAAGAACCTGAAGGCGATGAAATTCGCCTTCGAGCACGTGATCTGCCTGCCGGAAGTCCACGAAGGCAATGTGGTGGCGCTATGCTTCAAGAACCGCCCGCAGCTGGACAAGGAAGCGCTGACCGCGCGCGCGGCGCAGATCGTGGCCGGCACCAAGCTGCCGGCGAAGACCTGGGTCAAGGGCATTTTCGCCGCCGACTGAAGCAAACCCTCGGGAGCCGAACGTGAACACGAGTGCCATCCCCTCTACGTCCAAGGCGCCGCGCATGCGCGCGCTCGACCTGCAGTCGATTTTCTCCTGGCTGCTGGCGGACGGCATCGTCACCAAGGAACACGTCAAGGCGCATTTTTCCCATGCGCAGGGCATCCTCAAGAATGCGGCCGGATCGATGCATCCGCTCACCGCGGTGGCCCAGTGCAAGCTGGTCTCGGCCCAGCCGCCGCACCGACTGCTGACGCTCGACGCGCTGACCGAATGGTGCGCGAGCAAGGTCGGCCTGCCCTTCATCCGCATCGATCCGCTGAAGATCGATTTCACCAAGGTGGCCGACGTGATGTCGGCCAGCTATGCGGCGCGCTTCAATATCCTGCCGGTGGAAATGACCGGCTCCACGCTGGTGGTGGCGACGGCCGATCCGGCCAATGTGGAGTGGGAAGCGGAGATCGCCAAGGTCTCGCGCCGCAAGATCGAACTGGTGCTGGCCAATCCGCTCGACATCGCCCAGTACATCTCGCAGTTTTTCAGCCTGGCCAAGACGATCCGCGATGCCAACCGCAGCACCGGGCAAGACCTGGCGATGCGCAACAACTTCGAGCAACTGGTCGAACTGGGCAAGTCGAACAAGCAGTTCGATGCAAATGACCAGCACATCGTCAACATCGTCGACTGGCTGTGGAGTTATGCCTTCGAACAGCGCGCATCGGATATTCACCTGGAGCCGAAACGCGAATTCGCGGTGATCCGTTTCCGCATCGATGGCGTGCTGCACCAGGTCTACCAGGTGCCGGCCGTGGTCATGATCGCCATGACGGCGCGCATCAAGCTGCTGGGGCGAATGGACGTGATCGAAAAACGGCGGCCGCAGGATGGGCGGATCAAGACGCGTACCGCAGGCGGCCAGGAAGTCGAGCTGCGCCTGTCGACGCTGCCGACGGCGTTTGGCGAAAAGCTCGTCATGCGTATTTTCGATCCGGAAGTGGTCGTCAAAACGCTGCCGGAACTGGGCTTTCCGCCGGACGATGCGGCGCGCTGGGATGCGCTGACCAATCGGCCGCACGGGATCATCCTCGTTACCGGACCGACCGGGTCGGGCAAGACGACGACTTTGTATACGACCCTGAAAGCGCTGGCGACCAGCGAGGTGAACGTGTGCACGGTCGAGGACCCGATCGAAATGGTCGAGGCTTCGTTCAACCAGATGCAGGTGCAACCGGGGATCGATTTGTCGTTTGCGGATGGCGTGCGCGCGCTGATGCGGCAGGACCCGGACATCATCATGGTGGGCGAGATTCGCGATCTGCAGACGGCCGAGATGGCGATCCAGGCGGCGTTGACGGGGCACCTGGTGTTTTCGACGCTGCATACGAACGATGCGCCGGCTGCAGTGGTGCGCTTGCTGGAGCTGGGAGTGCCGGATTATCTGCTCGAGACGACGCTGATCGGGGTGATGGCGCAGCGGCTGGTCCGCACGCTCTGCCCAGACTGCAAGGCGGCTGGGGGCGAGCTGAGCGATGAAGTGTGGCAGGGTATTGGGGGTGCGTGGAATATTCCCAGGCCGACGAGCGTGTACCGTCCGATCGGGTGTCCGGAGTGCCGGCAGACTGGTTACCGTGGGCGTACCGGCATCTATGAGCTGCTGACGGTGAGCGAAGGATTCGCGCACGTCATCCGGGAATCCGGCGACATTCAGAAGCTGCGCCAGCAGAGCGTGGCCGATGGCATGAAGCCGCTGCGGATTGCCGGGGCGATGAAGGTTGTCGAAGGGGTGACCACGGTTGATGAGGTGCTGAAGGTGACTGCAGCGCTGGGTTGATGCCAGCCTATGCAAAGGCACTAGCGCAAACCGCAACGCCCGGCTATAATGCTGCCTCTTTCGGGTCGTTAGCTCAGCTGGTAGAGCAGCGGACTTTTAATCCGTTGGTCGCAGGTTCGAATCCCGCACGGCCTACCACGAATTTAGCAGTAGCAATGAAGGCGTTACGAGCGATCGTAGCGCCTTTTTTGTTTTTCACTGCCAATACGCTTAGGCTGCCGCCTGCGCTCTACTCACATTATCAGTAGCAGATCCAAGCAGCACCTCGTCAAAGCCTCCATACACTTTACGGAATCTAAGATATCCCGCAAACACAGGATAACCTAACGGTTCGCGGCCACTATTAATCATCCGAGGAATTTTCCCAGTTTTTCCGTACTCATCAGCAGCCTTCCTTTTTGTCGCGTCCAGTCCATCGAACAGCGGCAGACCTAATCCTGCGTTTGCAGCACTATAATTTTCGAAAAATCTCTTCTTCTTTAACCAGTCGCCTAAGTCACGGCGTAAATCCTTTTCATTATCTGCGCCGTCCAACTTAAAGGATGCGCGAGAATCGTGAACATACTCATCAAAGAATTGAATAACCACCGGCATGGGCGTCGCAAGATTCTTCCACCATCTTGCTATCTCCTCCCATTCAGCTTTTTCTTCGTTTTGGAAACCAGCTTTTTGTGACCGCGGAACAAATTTTGTACCTTTCTCGCTTAACCAATTAGTAAATTCCTTCAGTTCCTCTTCAAACTCCACAGCAGCACTATGGATATCATTCTTATATAAAACAGTTGCTCGGGAAAAGCTCGCCACTTTCAGTATCGAATTTTTTCCAGTCACACGTCGGAAAATTCTCCATTCGATGTACTTTCTAGCGTGCTCACGCATGATGTGATGGATCGGACCTTGCTTCTCCTTACATGTAGCAATATAGGCATTAAAGTCTGTGATGGTTTGGGGTGCCACCTTAAATCCCGCTTTCGCCTCGCGACTGGCATGCTCGAGTTTTAGGGGCACTCCATTTAAGCGCGCGGCTTTATACATCATAAGAAGAGGAATTCTCGACATCATATCTGCACCGTTGCCATCAACCCCCTTCCCCTGCTCCCCAGGCCCATACCCGCCCCCAACGTCCGAGTGCGCACCAGGCAGTACAATTTCTTCGCATCCCGCTGGCATTACTCCTCGCACGGAAATAGAGTCGAGTGGAAAGCTCCGTCTGACTTCGTGTGAAGCAACGAGATGCAAACAATTAACTCCTGGGGGAACCCGAAGACTGTCTTCGGAATCCGCCCATCCACTGTGCCCATCGAGTCGTCTGCCAAGCAAGCTGTTCCCTAGTGTATTACCTAGCCCAACAGACGCCACAGTATCAAACACTCCTAGAAAGTCGATCTGAACGTCAAACCCACCGAGTGACATACCGCTTTTCCTCCCGCACATTCGCGAATCGAGTGTGCAAAGGGACTGAAACCAATTTGCAAAAACTCTTGCTTGAGTAGCTCCGCGCGAAAAACCAAAAACCGACACGTGAATTGTTTTAACGATCGCAGGATCTGTTTTCTTTGGCTTTCCCGTTCGAGCGTCCGGCCAATGTTGTGAGACCGCTGAATGCAACTTCTGCAAAAGGAACTGAAAATAGATAGTCGCAGCCAAATCATGTCCGGGAGCAACTGAAGTTACGTTCTTTATTGGCTTCGAAAGTGGGTTTCGATCCTCCATTAATCTACGAGCATTTTTATTTAGTACAACTCGGTTATACATATCCTCCAGATCAACCTTACCTACAAGGGGTTTCTTACAAAAGTAACGGTGCACATTATTGATGGCTTGAACAAGTGCCCAAACGATGCGCCGCTCTCCAAACTTTCCAAACGCAGCTCCATACGTGAGATCGTCCCCTGCCCCGGTGTCGTTAACGAAAGAAAATTGAGAGGCCACCCCTGGGATATAGACTTTAAAGAAATGCTCATATTGCGATGGCTCATGCTTCCAATCGGCACTAGCATCAAGCACATTTTGTATACCCTGCCCCGGGAAACAATTGTATAAATGCGCAATATTAGAAAAATCTTTTCCAGCCATTGCGTTCCGATAATTATTTTTGGTTCCATCGAAGAAGAAGCCGAAGAAAAGATTGGTATCACAAGACCTTGCAGGATCCCTAAAGGCAGCCTGCTCCCCCGGGCCCCACTTCCGGAATATATAATCTGCGCCAGCGTTGCCAAAGAATTTTTTGAAATCTTCCGCTTCGGCAAATTCGGAAGGAATTGGCGCACACAGCGACGCTGTCATGGTCGAGCCTCCACAATTACTTGTAATCGCTGTTTCGTTTGAGCCAGTCCTTGCCTAATACGCTGCTTAACGGCTGACCAATATCGAGGATCGTGTGGCCCAGCAAAGCCCTCCACGGATTTGGGGTCATATTTCTTTTCCGTTTCCCAAATCTTCTGCGCCGCTTGCGCGGGTGATCGCTCTAATTCATCGAGCAACTCGACAGCAGCAGCCACTCCGTCTTCTTCATGTTTTTTTGAAATGGCCCACTTCTCTCTTCTGTATTCAAGCGATGGCACAGGCCATCCTTTGATTCTTCCAGGCCAATTCGGATGATTAGGTTGCAAATCGCTAGACACAGCGCTGATTTTTCCGCTTGATTCACGTAAGATCCAGAGCTCCCCCGGTTTACCGATGGCGTACCTCGGGATCTCTACTTGATGAATTTCGTGGATCTCTTGGCGAGCACCGTCAGGCAGCTTATTTAACCAATGGATCGTTTTGACTTCTAACTTCATCCCAGGGCGCCAACTTTTGGGAAGCGTGGCACAACAGGTGATGCCTCCAGCGCTAAACGGTCCCACCAAATCCCCCCAGCCGCCGGCATTAGGATCCGCAGGATCCACGACGTAGAAACGAAACGTGTACTCACTATAATTGACACCGTGAAGATTGACTTCCGCAGTTTTGTGTTCGAACGCCCACATCGCAGAAGCGGGCAGAAGAAATATAACCATCAGAAATACCCGAATCACCATTTCGCATTCCAGCAAAAATTTTCAATTAACTAAATTCATTAACTTGCGTCCTGCGTCAATTTATCTCGCGACTGAGCATACCATTCTCCTTACGCCATGTTTCCAGGATGCTTACCACCGAGTCATCACAAAGGTGAGAATTTTTAACGTACCAAATTGCCCATTCGATCAGATCAGAATCGCGTAAATCAGATGCATCAGCGACCTTAATGGCCTCAATTACTAGAACCCAGCGTTGATAACATGTAACCCCCGTTTCCTCTCCGCGATACGCCATTACTGCAAGTATCTCGTCTGGCCGGCTGTCGTCCAGAAGTGCTGCAAACTGGGATTTTTGAAGAATGGGATAAAAATATTGTGCGTGATATTTATGGCGCGTCTCGACGATATCCAAATCCGCCCAATCTCCTTCTCTATTTACAAACGACCATCTTTGTGCCGGTCCGAAAAAGTGGCGACACTGCTCAGCCGTGAGATATTTGGCGATAGCAGGGAGACGCCGAGTGTCAGCAAATCGGAAATTAAATCGATCGTTTTCCACTTCAACTACGCACCAAGCGGATAGACGAGTAAACAAGTCGCTTAATTCCTCTGGTGTCTCAATAAGACTGATCATTGGCCATCCACATGCACGACTCAATAAAATGCGCTGTCTCTGGTCAAAAGGATCAAATCGAATCAAAAACGGAGATACGTTTCTTGTCTCATCATTACATGACGGCAAAGCTTCGAATAGAATCCGTTTCTCCTCTACTTTAAACGATTTGTGGATGCCTCTTACAAAAGCTCCATCCACCAAGAGATACAGGTTGTATTTTCGCTGAAGTTGGGATGCACGTTCATAAAGATCATCAAGGAAACATTGTTCAAATCTATCGATGAGCATTGTTATTCGACCATTGAAAATGCCGGGCCGGCAATGAGAGATTTTCTTAAGCACTCTACGCAAATACTGCGCGGCAATGCGGGCATTGGGTAGTTAGTTTGTTCGGATCCAGTAAAGCTCTTCCTATTGGCGTGCATCTTTATTTTCCCAGGACACTGCAATGTAATATTTCCGGCGTCGATTGTAATATTCGCCCCACCTGCTGTTGCGAGAGTAATTTTCTTCGCAGCAGCAAAATCGATATATCCGCCGGCGCTGATCGCATTTACCTCATTTTTAGCGTTTACACGCAGCTCATCAGCTTGGGACTGTATATCGACGGCCTCTTTAGCTGCGATGATACTTAGGCCGATGTTCTCTTCGTCGTGCTTCACCGTTCCAGCTAATACTCCAATCGTCTGCTTTGTCTGAGTTCGCATCTGCGCACCGGTCGCGAACTGAGTTGCTTGGCCGCTAACTAAAAGAACTGTTTCACCATTTGCTAACTGGATACTCTGTCCTGCATTTACGCCGACACTACTTCGGGCAGCGACTGCGACAATTGGGTCAGTCATGACGGGAATACTTCCTTTACCTGCACTCGAATTCTTCGCGCGGGCATCCGCGAACGCTGTTCGAAAATCGTTTGCGCTGCCAACTCCTGACAAGCTGATCGACATCGCGCTGACTGGCGCGGCTGCGCTATCCAACACGCTTTGGTTTAGTTTCATCACGCCTAAATGCGCGGCCAAGGTTACCGTTTGATGCGCACCGGCTGCCACGCAAAATGCGTCCGTCATTACACGCACCTGCTTCATAGATGCAACTCCAGCAGCGTTTTCACCTGATGAGTCTCTGGCAGTCGATCTGTGATTAATTTTGTAACTCGACACCAATAATCCTGCTCCTGCCCGCGCAACGCCATGCGCATCCGTACGCAACTCGATGCCAGTGCCCCGGAAGTTGCCTCTATAGTTGTCGGCTGCGTGAATCAGATGACCCAGATTCAGCTCGCTTCCCTGATATGTGCATCTCAACTGCACCCGCCCTTGCCCATCTATGTCATCGAACAACAGCTGAGAGTATCCAGACCCGCCAAACTCCTTACTCCGTACCCCCCATTGCGAAGTCGGATTCCGATGCCCGGCGCTATCACCCGCTGCGCCATGCCACACTGGGCTATTCCCCCCGCTCAGATTTCCTTGCCCCGATGACGCATGATCGTGCGCGGCTTTAAAACAGGAAATGTCCGCCTCCCTAACGCGACGACCTGCAGGCGTCGCGACAACGCCACCTTCACCCTTCCCGTTGTACAGCGCACCAACGACAATCGGCCGGTCGATATCGTTCTCGAGGAATTGCACCAGCACCTCCTGCCCGATGCGCGGCAAAAATTGCTGCCCCATTCCCCCACCCGCCGAGCGCTGTGCAACTCGCACCCAACAAGTCGCATTCCCACCGTCCTGCCAATGAAACCGAATGCGTATCCGCCCCAGCCTGTCGCAATACAGCTCATCCGTACCACTCGGCTGATCGTTGCCATCTGCCCCCACGACGATGGCACTCTGGGCCCCGAACGCAACCGGCTTTGGATACGCCCGTCCATCGAATGCCGTCAACTTCGGACGCCAAACGATATCGCTCGCCACTGCACTGAAGCAGTTCGCATAGCCCGTCTCCCGCGCCTGCGCAACCGCAAGATCCAGCTCCTCAGGCATATCCGCGCGGGCAAGTTCCTCTAGCAGTTCCGGAATCGGCCCGAACAACTCGGCCAGCGCATGCTGCGCCTGCGGCGGCATGTTGTTGACGCCGATACTCAGGACACGAAGCACAGTAAAGGACGCCGACTCACCCAACTGCTGCAGCGGCGCACCCAAAACCTGCACCCGGGTCCCGGCGCGAAGCGTCCGCACAGTCGAACGACCACGCCACATTTGCCCTTGCGCCTCCCGCTCCTGCATGCGCAGGTCCGCGTAATGCTGCGCCTGCTGCCAATCGGCATAGGCATACTGCCCCGGCACCTCAAACGCCTCCAGCGCCGGCAGCTTGCCGTAGATGGTGTGCGACGGCGAACTGGCGCCTATAGCCTGTTTGGCCTTGTAGTCGACACTCAGCACCGTCGTCAGCGAAGCGTGCAACCGCCGTTGCGCCGACAGCGCCTGGATGCTGTCCGACTCTTCCACCGAACGGGCCCCGTGGAAGCGGATGCCGCCGAGCGCCTCACTGCTGGCATCTTCCGGCACGGCGCACAGCTGGCTGCTATCCGCAAACAGCACCAGGCCCGGCCCGTCATCGGTCTGCTCGAGCCGCCAGCTCAGGCCCTCCTCGGCAAGCAGTCGGTGCACGAAATCGAGGTCGGATTCGCGATACTGACAGCAGTAGCTGCGTGACGAGACCTCCGCCAGGAAGGGCCCGACATCGTCGCTCCAGCGCCAGCGTGCCAGCGGCTGATACGCTTCGAACACCGCATCGACGATCTCGACCACGCTCATGTTCTGCCACACCCGGCTATTGCGCACCTGCCCCAGCCGCCATAGCCAGGACGAGATGCGGACACGGTAGCGCGCCAGCCCACCGTCGCTGCCGAGCATCGCGGCTTCGCAGATCTCGCCGGCGAAGCGCTCACGTGCACCGTCCGCCAGGGAGATTTCCAGCACCGCCGGCTGGCCCAGCAGCGTCTCCAGCGCCACGAAGGCATCGGTCGACAAGGCAATCACGTCGCGCGTGCCGACCACCTGCAGGGCATCGTCGGCAAGAAATGCTTCGACCAGCAGGCCGGCCTCCTCACCGTCGCCGATCTTGAGCTCATACAGCCGGCTTGCACTGCTGAACTCAGCCAGGGCGGCAAAGATCTGATCCCTCAGCGTCGTGCTCATGACCGTCTTGATTCCTCGTGGGTTCACAGCGAAGGCACCACGATATAAGCAGTCTGAGCGTCAATTCTTGCGCCGTGTCATCAGTTATAGACCCGGACTGAACCGAACGCGCCCCTTACCCGAATATTGTTAAAATAATTACAACTCTCTCACCTGGCGCCTGTCGTGAAATACATCCAGAACATCTTCCTGGTCGGGTACATGTTGATCGTCGCCCTGTTCTTCGTGTGCGGCCTGGGCCTGATCGTTCTCGCCGCCGTGGAAACCTGGAGCGCCCTCAATCCTGGTGCTGGACTCAAGGTAAGGGAGCGTTTCGAACTCATCCTGGAATGCGTGGGCCTGCTGACGATCGCGGTCGCCTCGCTGGAATTGGGCCAGACCGTGCTGGAAGAAGAAGTGCAGCGCTCGGTCAACATCAGTTCCCCTACCCGCGTGCGCCGCTTCCTGTCGCGCTTCCTGATCGTGGTGGTGGTATCGCTGTCGATCGAATGCCTGATCGGCGTGTTCCAGTTCATGCATGGCCGACCGGAATTCCTGCTGCATGCCGCCTCTGTCGGCCTGGCCGCGGCCGCCATCCTCGCCACCTGGGGCCTGTTCGTGCGCATGAACGTCGATGCCGAAAAGCTCGAACCGCATTCCATGCACGAGGTCCAGGCCGAGGACAAGGCAATCAAAACCTGAGCGCTACACCGGCATCATCGGCCGAACAGTCCCCGGGTCAATGCATCGACCACACCTTTGGTCACGGCTTCCGTCACCGCCCCTTTGACGGGAGCAGGGGCCGTTTTCTCTTCCGATGGCCCGGTCTGTTCCACCATAGCGGCATTCATCGCCGCCCCCATGCCCGGCGCCAGCGACGCAACCGACTTCAGCCGGACCTTGAGGTTCCATTGCGGTTCCCACGTGATCTTCGGATCCTTCGGCCGCGGCGGATACGCCATATTCAGCTCATCGCCATAGGCGATGACACTCGACATCGACATGGCGCTGACCGCCTCTTTCGGCGCCATGCACTCGGTCGCCCCGGCTGGCAGCAGCACCTTTTCCTTTTGCCACTTGCTGATGGAGCCGTTCGGTTGGTAGTTCACCAGGCCCATCCCCATGTCCGGCAACTCGCTCGAGGTCCAGTACACCATCTCCATGTCGCCAGCGTCACCCTTGCCAAGCTCCCGCATGCCCATGGCCTGCACGAACCATCCGCTGGCCTGCTGCATCGGCTTCCACTTGAACAGCACAGCCTGGCCTTCATCGTTGCGGCTTGCCTCGACGGCCGGCATCAGGTCGTGCTGCGCGTCGATGTTGAACTTGAAGCCGTCCACTACGCCGTCGCCGGCAAAGGCGTGCTCCCCCACCAGCGACGCACCATCCGGCAAGCGGCGGGCATCGCTCTTGTTGGGCCAGGCCGGGCGGCCGGGCGCCGGCTGCGGCACGCGAGCAGTGGCACTGCGATTCTGGAAGAACTTGCCGAATTGCGCCGGATCCATCTTGGCGAGACCGATGACCAGCGGCTGTCCTTTGCGCACTTCCGTTCCACAGCCCCAATACAGATACATTTTCCCTTTCGGCATCTCGAACTTTGGCGGTACCGTCTCTGTATCTTCCGGGCCGGGCAGGTCTGCCGGCCCCTGGTCCGGTGCCAGCAGGTTCAGCACTGGCCCCAGCTTCGAGCCGGTCGGCACGCTTTGCGTCGCCGTCTTCAGCTTGCTGTTGTTGCGAGTCAGGAGCGTGACGTCCATCCAGCGGCCCGGGCTCTGGGCCTGGGTCATGCCGAAGGTATTGTTCAAGCCGCCGCCCCCACCGGGCATCGGCATGCCGCCGGAGAAAGTCGCCAGATCGATATAGGCCTGGCTGACGGGCGGCTTGACCTTCTGCACCGGCGGTGCGGCGAAGACGGAAGGGAGGACAAACATGCCCGAGACGGCAAGCGCTAAGTGTTTTGGCGAGAACATGGAAGCTTCCTATGATGTGGTATGGGTATCCGGAAGCGGCTAGTTTGCTGGCATGTCCGTGTCCATCCCATCCCCCCGGGAGGGGGAAGTTGACGTATCAGGAAGCCGATTGCCTCCAGCGCCAAACAAAATTGGCACGAAGCACTTGGATATTCGCGCAAACGCCGCTATAATCTTGGCTTCTTCGGGTCGTTAGCTCAGCTGGTAGAGCAGCGGACTTTTAATCCGTTGGTCGCAGGTTCGAATCCCGCACGGCCTACCAAAGATTCAGCAAGGAAGGCGTCATGAGAAATCGTGACGCCTTTTTTGTTTTTTGACGGTTGGCATTTCCTCCCATGCCCTATTCCATCGCTGCGCCCGTCCACTTCGAACTCGTCATCAAGAAGAGCCGCTTCCTCGCCTGCGTCCAGCCGATGCCCGACCGGGCCGGCGCCCAGCAGGTCGTCGCCAGCCTGCGCGCCGGGCATCCCGGCGCCGCCCACGTGTGCTGGGCGCTGCTGGCCGGCGGCCAGTCGGCGGCGGTCGATGACGGCGAGCCGAGCGGCACCGCGGGGCGCCCGATGCTCGACGTGCTGCGCCACCAGGACCTGGAGGGCGTGCTGGCCACCGTGGTGCGCTACTTCGGCGGGGTCAAGCTGGGGGCGGGCGGCCTGGTGCGTGCCTATACCGACAGCGTGGCTCAGGCCCTGTTGCAGGCGCAGAAGATGCCGATCATCAAGTTGCAGCAGCTGCGTTGTACGGCCCCCTACGCGCTCGAAGGCCTGGTGCGCCGCGAGCTCGACGGCGCCGGCGCGACGCTGAATGAGGTTGCCCACGGCGACGAGGTGTTGTTCGACTTCAGTCTTCCCGCCCAGGACGCCGGCGCGCTGCGCATCCGCCTCGACAACGCGGGCCATGGACGGATTGCCTGGCCGAAGGCTGGGGAATAAGCGTATTTCATATCGGCCCGCTATACCTGTCATCACGACAGGAAAGCGGACTGGACGCGCGCAAGCCGCTATAGTGGCCGGTCCTCCCTGCCACGTCTGCGCACCTTGATCAAGAAAAGCCTCCTTCCCCTCGCCCTTGGCGGCTTCGGCATCGGCATGACCGAATTCGTCATCATGGGCATTCTGCCCGAGGTCGCCGGCGGCCTGCACGTCAGCATCCCGCAGGCCGGCTACCTCATCACCGCCTACGCCCTCGGCGTCGTGGTCGGCGCGCCGACCCTGGTCAGCCTGATGGCGCACCGCCCGCCGCGCAGCGTGCTGATGTGGTTCATGGCGATGTTCACGCTGTTCAATGCGATGTCGGCCTTCGCACCGAATTTCGAGGTGATGATGCTGTCGCGCTTCATGGCCGGCCTGCCGCACGGCGCCTTCTTCGGCGTCGGCGCCGTCGTCGCCAGCCGCCTGGCCGACGAAGGCAAGGTGGCCGCTGCACTGGCGACCATGTTCACCGGTCTGACCCTGGCCAATGTGGTGGGCGTGCCCGCCGGCACCTGGCTCGGCCACAACATGAGCTGGCGCGCGGTGTTCCTGGTGGTGGCGGCAATCGGCCTGCTGACGGTGCTGGCCCTGCGCCAGCTGGTGCCGCACATCGAGGCAAAAGCGCGCACCAGCCTGATGCAGGACCTGCGCATCTTCCGCAGCCCCGCCCTGTGGCTGGCGCTGGCCATCACCTCGATCGGCACCGGCGGCTTCTTCGCCTTCTTCAGCTATATCGCACCCTTGCTGACCGAGGTCACGCACTTCCAGCCTGCAAGCATCCCGATGGTGATGACCGTGGTCGGGGTCGGCATGACCGTGGGCGTGCTGCTGGGCGGCAGGCTGGCGGACCGGGTGCCGCCGCTGCAGGCGATCCTGCTCTTGCTGGCCAGCATGACCACCCTGCTGCTGTGCAACGGCCTGTTCGCCGGGTCGCAGCCGGCCATGCTGCTGCTGGCCTTCGCCACCGGCGCCAATGCGCTGGCCCTGGGACCGCCGATCCAGATGCTGCTGATCGAGCATTCGCGCGAGGCGGAAATGCTGGGCTCCTCGCTGGGCCAGTCGGGCTTCAATATCGGCAACGCCCTGGGGGCCTTCCTCGGCGGCATTCCGCTGACCCTTGGTTATTCGTATGCCTCGCCGCAGTGGGTCGCGGCCGGGCTCGCGCTGGCCGGTGTGGCGCTGGCTGCGACGATGCTGGCCCAGGGCCGGGTTCAGGCGCGCGCCGTCGCCTGAGTCCCGAGGGCTGCCAGCACCTCTTCCGTCCAGAGCACTGTGGCGAATTCGCCATGCAGGCTGGCCAGGGCCGTGTCGTGCATCTGCTCGGCCGTGTAATGGCGGCCGTCCGGACCGGTACGCTCGAAAGTCGCGCTGGCATCCGCCACAAAGTAAGTCTCGAAGCCGAAGTTGCCGGCCATGCGCGTCGTGGTCGACACGCAGTGGTCGGTGGTCAGTCCCATGATCACCAGGGTACCGATGCCGGCCGCGCGCAGACGCGCCTCCAGGTCGGTGCCGATGAAGGAACTGTTGACGTTCTTGACGATCACCGGCTCGCCCGCCAGCGGCCGTCCTTCCGGCTTGAGTTCGTAGCCAGGTGTCCCCGGCCGGAACAGCCCGGTTGGCGACGCCGAGCGGTGCTGGATGTGGAAGATCGGCCGGCTTGTTGTGCGCCAGGCCGCCAGCAGCGCGGCGATCTTTTGCTCGGCATCGGGATTGTTGCGCTGGCCCCAGCTGGGGTCGTTGAAGGCCTGCTGCACGTCGATGCTGATCAGGGCGGCATTCTGGGGAAGTGATGTCATGTGGCTGTTCCGCTGAGTGGATCGGAACGCCATCCTGCGCCCCTTGCCATGAAGCCACAACCGAAATGGCGGATAATGGCCGGCTTGACATGAAGGATTTCGATGGCATGAAGCTGAGCCAACTGAAGATGCTGGTTGCCGTGGCCGAGCACGGCAGTTTCAGCGCCGCTGCCGCCGAGCTGGACTGCACGCAATCGCGCATCAGCCATGCGATCGCCGAGCTCGAAGGCGAGCTCGGCGTCAGCCTGCTGGCGCGCGGCCGCGCCGGCTCGGTGCCGACCGAGGCCGGGCAGCGCGTGCTGGCCAAGGCGCGCCAGATGCTGCGCCTGGAGGCCGGCCTGCGCGACGCGGCTTTGGCCGGCGATGGCCTGTGCGGCAGCGTGCGGATCGCCTGCTTCCGCAGCATCGGCACCCACCTGCTGCCCCATGTGGTCGAAGCGCTGGCGCAGGCCCACCCGCAGCTGCAGGTCGAGATCGACGACAGCTGCGAGCAGCGCGCCGACATCCACGGCGCACTGCAGGACGGCCTGGCCGAGATCGGCATTGCCCAGCTGCCGCTGGCCGCCGCGCTGGCCTCGCACCCTTACCTGCATGACGACTACGTGCTGGTCGTTCCCCGCGCGCTGCCGCTCCCGGGAGATGGCTTCCCCGGCTGGCCCGCGCTGGGCGCCCTGCCCTTCATCGGCCTGGCCTGCAGCGGCGCCGCCGAGATCCTGGCGCGCTGCCGCGCCGCCGGCTTCGCGCCCGAGCCAAGCCGCCTGCTTTCCAACGACACCAGCATCGCCGCCATGGTCGGCCGCGGCATGGGCTATTCGATCCTGCCGCGCCTGGCCACCTTCCCGGAACCGCCCGACGTGCGCGTCCTGCCGCTGCCGATTCCGGCGCGGCGCCAGTTCGCGATCGCGGCGCTGCCGGACGTGATGCGCCAACCGGCTGTACGCGCCGTGGTACGCGCGCTGCGCGACCGCAGCCTGGCCGCCGTTACGCAGGCCGGCCGCGCCGGAATCATCGGCTGGGATTAAACCAGGGTAGGATCGCCGAGCGCCTGCGCGATCTCGGCGGCCTCGTTGCGCAAGACCTGCAGCGTGGCCGCGTCGAGCGGCCCCGGTTCGGTATCGTTCGGGTGTTCCGCCGGTCCGCCCAGCGGCGAATCGACCAGGGCATAGCGGTTCGCCAGCAGCAGGGTGTCGAGCAGGGTGTGCGGCTCCGGGTTCAGGACGCCGTCGCGCAGGGTGCCGATGGCTTGCGCCACGTCCGCCGGGATCGCCAGCTTGCGCATGATTTCCAGGCTGGCCACGTCCTCGACCAGCACGCCCCAGTTCTCGGTGTCGTCTTCCAGCAGGCCGGGAAACTCGTCGGCGCGCGACAACAGGTAGAAGCCGCCGACCTCGTGCACGATGCCGGCGAACAGGGCGGTGTCGGGATCGACCTTGGTGACGTGGCGCGCCAGCGCATGCGCCAGTGCCGCCACCTGGGCGCTGTGGTTCCACAGCTGCTCGGCCTTGGCGCGCAGCAGCGGGTCGGCGATGCGGTGGCCGAACTGGCGCACCATCAGCGCCGCCACCAGGCCGCGCAGGCGGCGGTAGCCGATGCGCAGCACCGCAGCGCGTACATTGTTTACCTGCACGCCATTGGCGGCCCCATACGCGGCGGTATTCGCCAGCGCCACGGTGCGCGCGGCCAGTTGCGGCTCGGACAGCACCAGCCGGATCGCCTCGTCCACATGGCAATCCGGATCGTCCAGCGCCAGCTGCAGGCGCAGCACGGCATTCACGCTGGTGGGGAAGGTAATATCCCCGCGCGCGGCCTGGGCGGCAATGTATCCGAAGGCTTCGAGTTTGTTCACACGGGAATTATAACCCCGCCGCTGCGCCTGCCCGACAGTAAAAAGCCCGCAGGAAAGGCCTGCGGGCTTCGGTGACGGCAGGAGTGCAGGCGCTTACTTCACCTTGATCGTGCTCTTGACGCGGCTGACGCCCTCGACGCCCTTGGCGACCTTCTCGGCGCGCTCGGCTTCGGCCTTCGAATCGACGAAGCCGCTCAGCATGACGACGCCCTTCTCGGTCTCGACCTTGACCGCCAGCGCGCTGGTGTCCGGTTCGGCGGCCAGGCCAGCCTTGACCTTGGCGGTGATCGCGGTATCCGACAGGTTGGACGCGGTGCGCGAGCCGGCGCGCTCGGTCGCCCTTTCGGTCTTGTCGCCCATGTTCTCGGCGGTACGTTCGGTGCGGGCTGCTGCGCCGCCGGTCACTTCGCGGGTCTTGTCGGCCACGTTACGGCCGGCTTCCTTGGTCTTGTCGACAACGCCTGCGACCGCATTGCGGGTCTTTTCGCCGGCGCGCTCGAGGGCGGTGTCCGGCTTGTCCTTGTTCTCGACCAGGCAGGCGGTCTTGTTGCCCCGTTCGTCGCACTTCTCGACGGCCGCCGCCTTCACCGGATCCTTGGTGTCGGTCGAGGCGACCAGGCCGGCGCTGCCGCTACCGCCCACGGTGCGGGAATCACGCGCATCGGCATCGCGGGCGTCGCCGAGCTTGGCCAGGGCGGCGGTGCGTACCGACTTGGCCTTGTCCATGCAGCTGTCCTTGGTGTTGCCGTTCATGGCATCGCATTTCTCTTCAGCCAGCTCATACTCGGCCTCGGCCAGCTTGCGGCGCGCCGCATCGAGGTTGGCCGTATTGTTCTTGTCGTGCTTCTGCACGGCAGCCAGTTCGGCGCGCGCGCGGGCGACGTCGGCCTGCTCTTCGCAGACGTCTTCCTTCTTGAGGGCATCGCATTTCTGCTTGGCAGCCTTGTGGTCGGCCGCGACCTTGTCCATGGCCTGGCGGTAAGCCGGGCTGTCGTTCCGGGACAAGGCGGAAGCGGTGGCGGCCGTGCTGCCGCTACCGCCCACGGCGACTGCGGTGCGGGCGTCGCGCGCATCATCGGCATCGCGGGTGCCGCCCAGCTTGGCCAGGGCGGCGGTGCGCACCGACTTGGCATTGTTCATGCAGCTGTCCTTGGTGTCGCCCTTCATGGTGTCGCATTTCTCTTCAGCCAGCTCATACTCGGCCTCGGCCAGCTTGCGCTGTGCAGCATTGCGGCTCGCGGTGGTGTTGTCGTGCTTTTGCACGGCAGCCAGTTCGGCGCGTGCGCGGGCGACGTCGGCCTGTTCCTCGCAGACATCTTCGTCCTTGAGGGCATCGCATTTCTGCTTGGCCGCCTTGTGGTCGGCCGCGATCTTGTCCATGGCCTGACGGTAAGCCGCGCTGTCGTTCTGGGCGAAGGCGGGAGCGGCGGCAATGGTGGCGCCTGCGGCGCTTGCCAGCAGGGCTGCGAGGAGTCGGTTCATGATGGTGTCCCTTGTGGTGGTTGTTGTGATGACATCATCATTAGACGCTCCACACCCGACAGCATCTGTGCGAGAACGAACACTCACGGGCTTCCTTGCCGTTCTGGCGGCGTCTGCTGTTGCGCCAGCGCCGCAGCAGGCCTTATTCCGGGGCCAGCAAGCCTTCGCGCCAGAGGTCGTCGACGTCGGCGAAGGGTGCCTCCGCTTCTCCGAAGGCGGCGCCGTCGCCCGCCAGGCGGACCCACACGCGCGTGTCGTGGCCGCTGCGCGGCACCGCGACCCTGTCGCGTACGCCGGCCAGCCAGCGGTAGACCCGCGCGTAGTCGTCCGGGTTGCTGCGCCGGGTCCAGGCCAGGGCCGCCAGATCGGCGAAGCCTTCCTCGCGGCGCGTCTCGCGCATGGCTTTCGATGCCGCCAGCAACGAGGCATCGGACGCACGCTCTTCATTCACCTCCACGAAACCGGCCGGCAGCGCATGCCAGGCACCCTGCGCATAGCGCCAGCAGTGCGCGATCTCGTGGGCGGCCATGGCTTCGATCAGCGCGCCCTGCTCTGCTTCGGGAATGCCGGCCAGCACGGTTTCGGCATCGGGGTTGTTACGCAGGGACATCACCAGCTTGCAGCGGCCCTTGTCGAAGCCCATCGCCAGCGGCACGTCGCCCGGTCGCGGCCGGGGCTGTACGGTGATGTCGAGCGGAAGCTTGAGTTGCCGGGAATAGGCCAGGACCGGCCCGGCGGCGCTGAGCCAGCGCTTTTCCAGCGCGGTCAGTTCGGCGGCGTGAAGTGCCGGTGCCAGCAGGAGCGTTGCGAACAGCAGGGGCTTGAACATGGCGTTTCCCTCAAGGACAGTAAGATGCCTATCGGCAATTCTAGCCCGGGATCAAGCCCATCTTGAGGGAAAATATTTCGCCGTTTTGAGAACGGCAAGCTTGTCAGTTTTGCCTGTCCGACGCGGCGTCGCCGGCCGGCAGCACCGGCGCCAGCATGGCGGCGAGGCGTTGCGCTTCGGCTTCCATGGCGGCGGCCGCGGTCGAGGCCTGCAGCAGGGCCGTGGTGCGGCGCGAGCTTTCGGTCTGCCCTTGCGGCGGGCCTTCGTCGAGGCCGATCGAAGCGGTCACCGCGGTCACCCTGGCCACCGCGTTCGCGATGGCCTGCAGGGCGCCGGCATCTTCCATGTGCGCCACCGGGCTGCCGACCAGGTCGCGGATGTCCTTCACCACGGCGGTCGAGCGCAGCGCCAGCGCCTGCAGTTCCTGGACCACGGCGGTCTGGCCTTCGTCGTGCTCGCCGGTGCGCAGGGCTTGCACGGCAGCATCGAGCGCCAGGATGTTGGCCCGGAAGGCCAGGCCGTCGATGGCGCCGACGATGTCGTCGACACGCTTGGGTGCGGCGCTCTCTTCGCTTGGGGCCGCCGGACTGTCGTCGGACGCTGCGGCGGGGGGTATACGCGGCAGCCCGCGCACGACGTACCAGGTGCCGCACACGGCCGCCGCCACCGCAGCGGCGCACAGCAGCACGAACCATTGCGAGAAGCCGGAAGACAGCCCGCGTGCCGCCGCCATGTCGTCGGCCGCCAGTTTCTGTTCGAGTTCGATGAAGCGCGTCAGGCTGGCGAGCCAGTCCTCGAAGGCCGGTGCCGCCTGTTGCGACAGCAGCGTGGCCGCTTCCTGCGCCTGCCCTTCGGCGTGCAGGGCGATGACCCGCTCGACCAGCGGGCGGGTGCGCCTTTCCTGTTCCTTGATGGCGGCCAGCGCTTCACGTTCCGCAGGCAGGATGCCCGGCAGTTCCTGGAACAGCGCATCCAGCGGCGAGGCCGCGCGCGCATAGGCGTCGGCCAGGGTCTTGAGACGGCCGATGGGTGCGGCGGCGGCGGCGGGATGAGGGGCGAGTGCGACGTCGCGCACCGCGATCGCACGGTCGCGCACGCTGCTGCGCAGTTCGAAGGCATAGCGCTGCTTGATGCCGCCGACCTCGTCGATGCGGTACAGCAGCTGCTCGATCTGCCCCGCACGCGCGGCCGCCAGCACGGCCAGCGCGATCATCAGGAGGATCACGGCGCCGTAGCCGATGGCCAGCCGGGCGCCAGTGGAAAGGGGCTTCGTCGTCATGTTCTTGTCGTTGGTAGCGGGAGGCGCCGAAGGCGCAAATTCTTTCCCCTAAGCAATGCAGCGACTATAACATGGTCCTGTATGGATTGACGAAGCCTTCAGTTTAAGTTAAGTAAATCTGGCGGCAACTGTTGCGTCGATGCCAATCGCGCCGCCAGTTCCGGGCTTATTTGCTCAGCGATGCCGCGGTCACGAAGCTCGGACGGATGTCGTTCGGCACGGTCGGCTTGAGGCGGTCGAGCGCCTTTTGCACTTCCGGACGGATCACCACGTACTTCGTCATCATCGCCTTGGCACGCGCGTAGTCGCCGGTGGCTTCGATGCTCAGGAACTCGCGGTCGAGGTCGATGACGGCCTGCTTGATCTTCTTGAAGTCCACCGAGAAGGTCCCGTCGCTGTTGGCGACGAAACCGCCCTTGTCGAGCAGGTAATTCACCTGGATCGCCATGCCGCGCGCGTGCGAGGAGGTCAGGCCGAAGTGCAGGGTGCGGAAGCTGGACGCCAGGAAGGTGTTGTACAGCTTGCGCTCGGCAGCGGCGCCCTGCCCCAGCGTGTCCTTCAGCATGCCCTTCTCCATCATGTAGCCCAGCGCCCACAGGCCGGTGATGTCGGCCTTGGCTTCCTCGATGGTCGAATAGCTGTCCTTCAGGTCCTGGCGCGGGGTCGATTCCTTGCCGCCCTGCTTGGTGTGGTGCGGGCCGAGGCCGTGCATGATCTCGTGCGCGAGGATGTGGGTGAAGAAGGAGTCGAAGTCGAGGTCCTTCTGGTCGGCCGGACGCAGCACCAGCTTGGAGATCGGCTTCAGGGTCGATTCGAACTTCGCTTCCTGCACGTTCTTGAGCATCACGCGCTTGGAGCCGCGCTCGCGGATCACACGCTCGTCGTTCGGCAGGTTGTAGGCGGCGGTCTGCACGCCCATGTTGCCGTCGCCGGCGCCATAGACCTCGTTCACCACCACCATCGGGGCGATCGCGCCGACCTTCGGGTTGCGGTACTGCTTGTCGAGCGGCAGATTGTCTTCGAGTTCCTGCAGGTGCTGGCTGAAGAAGGCCAGCTTCTGGGTTTCCTTCTGGTCGCGGATGCTGACGTAGGCTTCGAAGGCGGCCTTGTAGCCGAACAGCTCGTCGTTATAGGTTTCGTAGGGGCCAATGGTGACGTCCACCGGCGAATCCAGGTCCATCCAGGCGAAGTCCGAAGCCAGGTAATCGTTGCTCAGGAAGGCGTCGGCGCGCAGGCCCAGGAATTTCTTGAGCGAGGCGTTGTCGGTGAGCGCAGCGGCTTCGCGCAGCAGCTTGGCCAGCTTCTCGAGCTCCGGGCGGTATTCGTCCGAGTACTTCACGGTGCGGAACTTGCCGTCCGCACCAGGGCGGATCACGGTGAAGAACCATTGCGCGTCGGCCTTCTGTGCGGCCGGCAGACCGTTCATCCAGCTTTCCAGGGCTTCCTTGCTTGCGTTTTCCGGATAGAAGTTGGCGCCCAGCGGCTTCTTGGCCGGGATCTTGATGCCGGCATACTCCGCGGGCATGAAGGAGGTGTTGTCGTCGATGCCCGACCACGGGCCCTTGTTCAGCCAGAAGGCGTTCTGGCGCGCGCGGCCGAGCTCGGAGTTGTCTTTCTGCAGCGCGGCCCACAGGGCTTCGTTGCCCGACCAGCGCTGGCGCAGCTGCAGGGTGTCGACGATCTTGGCGGCCTCGATCAGCTTGACCATGGCGGCGCGGTCGCCTTTCGACAGTTTGGAGGTATCAGCCTTCAGTTCGACCGGCGCGAAGCGCTTGCTCATGCCGGTGAGCTGGGTAACGGTGGCGGGTTCGGCGTAGGCGCTAGCGATGGCCGCAAACAACACGAGAGGAGCAAGGAGTTTCGTCATGATGTCTCTGAGAATGGTTATTGTCCGGCGATTGTAATCGCTTCAGCGCAGCGCAGGCCCCGTGTACTTCATCAGTAATCCCTTCGGCCCCACCGCCCAGCCCTGGGTCGGGCCGGAGAAGCCGACCGTGTTCATCGGCGTCTTGTCCAGTTCAGTCCAGCTGCGGCCGCCGTTCAGCGAATACCCCGATCCGGCCAGGCCGGCCGCCACCAGGGCGCGGGGCGCACCGGGCACCGGCACCACCACCGACATGTAGCCGCTTGGGGCCAGCTCGACCGGGGTCCAGCTGGCGCCGCCGTCCTGGCTGTAGGCGCCGTTGATGCCGGCCATGCGGGCCTCCTTGTAATCGCCGCCGGCGGCGAATCCCTCTTTCGTGTTCAGGAAGGCGACCGAGAACACGCCGCGCGCGGGCGCGCCGGCCGGGATCGGGGTCGAGGCCGGGCGCCAGGTCTTGCCGCGGTCGGCGGAGTGGAAGACGCGCGCGGTGGCGCTGCCGCCGGTGGCGATCCAGGCGTCATTGGCGCCGGCCACGGTGAGACAGGTGCCGCTGGCGGCGAAGGCGCCCTCGTTCGGCATCGCTTCGATGCCCTTGGCCGCGACTTCCTGCCAGGTCTTGCCGCCGTCGCCGGTGGTGTAGACCTGGAAGCTGCCCTTGACCGGATCGCCGAACAGGATGCCATTGTCCTTGTCCCAGAACGCCATCGCGTCCCAGAAGCCCTCGGCGACGCCGTTGGTGACGACCAGCTGCCAGCTGGCGCCGCCGTCGATGGTGCGGTAGATGCGCGAGGCCGCGCCAGGCCCTGCCCCCATCACCACGGCCGTCTTGGCATCGAAGGCCTGGATGTCGCGGAAGTCGATCTTGTCGGCCTCCGGGACCTGCATCGCCTGCCAGTTGCTGCCATCGACCATGCGCAGGACGGTGCCCTTGGCGCCGCTGGCCCAGGCCACCTTGTCGCTGACGACCGACAGGCCGCGCAGCTCGGCGCTGGTACCGCTGGGGGTGGCTTGCCAGGATTGGGCGGAGGCCGCGCTCGAGGACAGAAGCGCGGCGATGAGCAGGGCACGTGCGGGCAGGGACATGGATGCGGATCCTCTCATGGTTGAGTATTGATGCCGCATTGTAGCCTGCCGTTCCCGGCCCGCTGCCGGGATATCAGGGCTTGGCGATCGTGGCCAGTGCTTCACCCTGCTGCCAGCCGCCGCCGAGGGCGCGCGCCACCGCCACGGTGGCCAGCAGGCGCTGGGTGCGAATCTGCGCCGCCGCCCGGTCCGCCGCCAGCGAGGTGCGCTGGGCATCGGTCACGTCGAGATAGGTCGACACGCCGCGCTCGTAGCGTGCCTGCGCCACCAGCAAGGCACGCGCCGCGGCCTGCTGCGACTGCGCCTGCACCTCGCCCTGCTGCGCGCGGCCCTGCAGGTCGGACAGCGCGTCTTCGACTTCGCGCAAGGCCGTCAGGAGGCGGGTCTGGTGGTTCGCCACCGCTTCTTCGTAGCGCGCTTTCGAGAGCGCCAGGTTGGCGCGGTTGCGGCCGCCGTCGAAGATCGGCAGCGACAGCGCCAGCGGACCGGCCGAGAACGCGCGCGCGCCGCCGCTGGCGAGGTCGCGCAGGTGTTCGGACGCGAAACCGAAGTTCGAGGTCAGCGACAAGGAGGGATAGAAGGCCCCTTCGGCCACGCCCACCTGGGCATTGGCCGCCTTCAGCTGGGCCACGCTGGCCGCCAGGTCGGGACGCTGCCCCACCAGGCTGGCCGGCAGGCCGACCGGGATGCCCGGGGGCTGCGGCAGCTGTGCGCCCTGCGCAGCGGCCAGCAGCGGCGCGCTCGGCGAGGCGCCCACCAGCGTGGCCAGCGCGTGTTCGACCGTATTGCGCTGGCGCTGCACCTCGTGCAGGTCGGCTTCGGCATTGGCGCGCTCGATGCGGGCACGCGAGACGTCCAGTTCGTTCGACAGGCCGGCCTTGAAGCGGGCCTCGACCAATTCCTGGGCTTCGCGGCGCGCATCCAGGGCATTGCGCAGGATCGCCAGCTCGGCGTCCAGGCCGCGCAGCTGCCAGTAGCTGCTTGCTACCTGGCTCGACAGCAGCAACAGCACGCCGTCGCGGTCGTCCTGGGCCGCCAGGGCCTGCGCATCGGCCGCTTCCACCACGCGGCGCACGCGGCCCCACAGGTCGAGCTCATACGACAGCGAGGCGCCCAGGCTGAAGTTGTTGCCCTCGATCGAGCGGCGGCCCAGGGCGATGCCCTGCGCGGTCTCGCTCGAGCTGCGCGTATTCGATACGCCCGCGCTCACCGCCAGGTTCGGCGCCTGGCCGGCACGCACCACGCCCAGCTGGGCCTGGGCCTGCAGCAGGCGCTGCGCCGCGGCCTTCACACCCGGGTTGTCGCGCAGCGCGCGCTCTTCGAGTCCATTCAGGGTGCTGTCGCCGAACACGGTCCACCACTGGGCCGGCAGCTGCGCAGCTTCCTGCGTCGTTGCCGCGTGACGGAACGCCGCGTCGGGCGCACCGGCCGGCGCCTTGAAGTCGGGGCCGACGGTGGCGCAGCCGCCGAGGGCTGCGGCCAGCGCGGAGACGAGTACAAAATTCTTCAGCATAGTCATTCTCTTCAATATCAATGTGCGGCCGAGGCACCGCCCGGCGACTTCACCTTGTCCGCCAGCCAGATCGCGGCGATGCAGCCGATCAGCACCAGGCCGACGATCCAGAAGGCGTCGTTGTAGGCCATCACGTAGGACTCGCGCCGCACGATGCGGTCGAGCACGGCCAGCGCCTGATTCGCGGCGGTTGCCGGGTCCATGCCGCCGGCGATGAAGCCCTGGGTCAGCCCGTCCAGCCGCTGCTGGGTCGCCGGTGCAAAGCTCGACACCGCCTCGCCCAGGCGCGCCGAGTGGAAGTGCTCGCGCTTGGTCAGCGCCGTGGCCAGCAGCGCGATGCCGATCGAGCCGCCCAGGTTGCGGGTCATGTTGAACAGGCTCGAGGCCGAGGGCATGTCCTTCGGCGCCACGCCCTGCATCGCGAAGTTCGACAGGGTCAGCATCACGAAGGGCTGGCCGATCGCGCGGATGACTTGCGTGAGCATGAGCTGGTCGTAGCCGGTGCCGGCATCCATGAAGGCATTCATCAGGCAGGAACCGCCGAACAGCAGCAGGCCGAAGGAGCACAGGATGCGGTTGTCCACCTTCGAGGACAGCGCCGCCGCGAAAGGCATCACGAGCAGCTGCGGCAGGCCGACCCAGGCGATCACTTCGCCGATCTGCATCGGCGTGTAGCCGGCGATCTGGCCCAGGTAGAGCGGCAGCAGGAAGGAGGAGCCGTACAGCCCCATGCCGGTGACCGCCGACAGCACGGTCGCGACCAGGAAGTTGCGCTGGCTGTAGAGGCGCAGGTTCACGAAGGGTTCGGGCTTGGTAAAACTGACCGCGACCCAGCCCAGGATGCCCACCAGGGACAGCGAGGCGAACATGACGATGAACGAGGACTCGAACCAGTCCTTCGAATTGCCCTCTTCCAGGAAGATGGTCAGGCAGGCCAGGCCCATCGCCATCAGGCCGATGCCGAGCCAGTCGGCGCTCAGCAAGGCCCTGGCGTTGGTCTTTTCCTTGTCCAGCCCCCACCACATGCCGGCGATCAGGAGCACGCCCGGGATCCAGTTGATGTAGAAGATCGAGGGCCAGCCGTACAGCTCGGACAGATAGCCGCCCAGGGTCGGGCCCATGGCCGGCGCCAGGGTGGCGGTGAGGCCGAAGATCGCCATGCCGGCCGCGCGCTTCGAGGCCGGCAGGCGCGTCATCACCAGCGTCATCGCCATCGGGATCAGGGCGCCGCCGGTGAAGCCCTGTAGCATGCGGAACACGATCATGCTTTCCAGGTTCCAGGCCGCACCGCACAGGGTCGAGAACACCAGGAACAGGGCCGTGGTACCGATCATGTAGCTGCGCGCGCCGAGCGCGCGGGTGAACAGCGCCGTCATCGGGATCACGACGATCTCGGCGCACAGGTAGGCGGTCGAGATCCACGAGCCCTCTTCCTGCGTGGCCGACAGCGAACCGAGGATGTCGCGCAGCGAGGAATTGGTGATCTGGATGTCGAGCACCGCCATGAAGGCGCCCAGCATGCCGGCGGCGACCGCGATCCAGGTGCGGGCGTCGACGCGGGCGCCGTCGGCCGGCGCACCCGCGAAGGTGCCCACTGCAGCCATGGGCGGTGCGGCCTTGGTGAGGCTGGTCATCGCAAGTCCTTAGTGCGCGGCGGCTGCGGTGTGAATAGCGGCTGGCTTCTGGCCCAGTTCGACCTCGGCCACCACCGACATGCCCGGCACCAGGCGGCCCGCGTATTTCCTGACGTCCGCCGGGTCGAGCACGATCTTGACCGGCACGCGCTGGACGATCTTGGTGAAGTTGCCGGTCGCGTTATCGGCCGGCAGCAGCGCGAACTGGTTGCCCGAGGCCGGCGAGAAGCTGTGCACGCGGCCCACCAGGTGCTTGCCCGGCAGCGCATCGACCTCGAGTTCGACCTTCTGGCCCGGCTCCAGGCCGGCGAGCTGGGTTTCCTTGAAGTTGGCGGTGACCCAGACCTCGTCCTCGACCACGGCCAGCAGCTGCTGGCCCGGCTGCACGCGGGCGCCGGCTTCGATGCTGCGCTTGCCGATGCGGCCGGCCACCGGCGCCACGATCCGGTTGTAGGCCAGCTGCTGGCGCGCGTCTTTCAACTGGGCCTGCAGCACCTTGACCTGGGCTTTCAGCACTTCGCGGCCGGCATCGGCGGCGGCCACCTGGGCCAGGGCGGCGGCGGCATTGTCGCGGCGCGCCGCCACGTCGGCGCCGGCGGCGGTGCGTGCGGCGGCCGAAGCGTCGACTTCCGCCTTCGACACCGCCTTCATGGTCTCGTTGTAGAGCTGGCCAAAACGCTCGGCGTCCTGGCGCGCGCGCAGCAGCTGGGCTTCGGCCTGCTTCACCTGGGAGCCGGCGGCGGCGGCCTGGGCCCGCACCTGCGCCACCTGGGCGCCGGCCTGGGCGATCTGCTGCTCGACGGAGGCGATTTGTGCCTCGATCTGCTCGACGCGCACGTGGTGGTCGGCCGGATCCAGCTCGGCGATGACCTCGCCCGCCTTGACGAGCTGGTTGTCGTCCACCAGCACGCGGGTGACCACGCCGGGCACGCGGCTCGATACCGGGTGCACCCGGCCGGTGAGGTAGGCGTTCTCGGTCTCGACATAGTGGTGGCTGCGGTACCACATGCGCCCGCCCGCACCGAGGGCGACCAGGGCGATCAGTGCGACCACGCCCAGCACGCGCTTGTTGGGAGGGGTTTTTCCCGGCGCCGCAGGCGCGGGCGTCTGGATGGCTGGCTGGGTGGCGGCCGGGATGTGCGATTCTGCCATGGGGTCAAGCTCCGGTAATAATGAAATGGGTCATGCGCATTATTTGCCGACCACCCGGCAAAAGTCAAGAAATGAAACGGTTGCATTTCATTTCTCATGCATTAAAATGGGTGCATGACGAAAGCCACCCCCACCAGCCCGGCCAAGTCGGCCGGCCGCCCGAAAGCCTCGGAAGTCGAAGCACGCACGCAGGAACTGATCGATGTCGCCGGCTGCCTGTTCCTGAAACAGGGCTATATCGGCGTGAGCCTGGAGGCCATCGCCCGCGAGGCACGGGTAGCCGTGCGCACCATCTACGTGAAGTTCGGCGGCAAGGCCGGCCTGCTCAAGGCCGTGCTGGCGGCGCGGCGCGAACGCTTCTTCCCAGTCGGAAAGATGGATGTCGACCAACGCCCGCTGCGCGAAGTCATTGACGAGTTCGCTCACTATCTCTACGACATGCTGTGCGAGCCGGACGCGATGACCTTGCAGCGCATGGTGATCGCGGAAGCCGCCACCAACCCAGAACTGGCTGAAGCCTTCTATGAAGGCGGGCCGCGCATGACCCGCGAGATGCTGGAGCGTTACTTCGCCCGTCCAGACGTCCGCGCCCAGCTGCGTCCCGATGCCCCGGTCTCCCAGCTACCCTCCTACCTGATCGCCTGCATCATTGGCGACCCGGTGGTGCGCTACCTGTTCCCCGAACGCGCAGCGGGCTCCGAAGAAGCACGCCGCCTGCTTGCCGAGCGTTTAGAGTTGTTTTATCGCAGCATTCTTTGACCACCTGGTCAAACAGCGGTCTGTGCGTGATCGCACCGACTTTGGGCGAGCACTTGTGTCAATCTGACATCCTTAATTATGGAGGATGTCATGAACAATAAAACGACAGCGGCTGTTCGCCGCGAGGAGGAAGCATGAGCAAGTCTTCCCGATACGAATGGCGTGACCAGCAGGCCTCGCTGCAAGAGCGCATGAAAGGTTTTCTGCAAAACCCTGACAACGAACAGCTGGAAGCGGTCGTTGCAGAAATGCGTGCCTATGCCGCCGCCGCCCAGGCCGGCACCATCGATATTCCGCAACGCTTCATCGCATTTACCTGAGCCACCCCACACCGAACCGCCGCCCCGCGCAAGCCGGGCGGCTATTTTTTTGTCCAGACGGGCAGGAACGCTGCCTCAGCCGGCCATGGCCGGGGCCGGGCTGCCCTGTGATTGCGGTTCGAAGTCGAACAGCCGGCTCAGGCAATACACCTTGCGCGGTGCACGGTGGCGTTCGTGGATTTCGCGGGTCATGACTTCGACCCGGCGCGGCTGGAGCGACAGCTGGCTTGGATCGATGTGGTCGGGCGCGCCTTCGAGGAAGCGTGCCGCGAGCTGCTGGGAAATGGTGCCGTGAACGAGATGGGCTTCGCCGTGGACGGTGGTCCTGAGCTCGAAGCAGCGTGTTTCGGGCAGCACATATACCGTCCCGATGTATTCATTGCCGTGTTCGTACATAGCAGTCTCCCTGTAGCTTGACACGCGCTGGCGGCATGGCTTGCCGCCACACGTCCCCATCATAGCAAGTCAATACAGCGCAGCACCCTGTCACGATTGAAATTGGCGCTGTCATCGTTAGCTATGGATGAGGATTGAACTGCTGAGTTCACCCATGGTCCAAGTCCTGTCCGCATCGACAGGAATCGGCCATGAAAGCGCCCAGTTTCACAAAATGGTTTGCACAGCTGCCCGATCTGAACCAGCCACAACGGCTGCAAACGCTTGCCGCGCTGCATCCGGCTGCCGGGCTCGACGAGGTGATCGCCCTGATCGGGCAGATTGGCGCGGCCAAACGCCAATGCCCGCGCTGCGCGTGCGAACGCTACTATCGGCATGGCCAGGCCAACGGCCTGCAGCGCTACCGTTGCCGCGAATGCAGGCGCAGCTTCAACGACCTGAGCGGCACGCCTCTGGCACGGCTGCGGCTGCGCGACAAATGGCTTGACTACCTGGCTGCAGTGCTCGATTCGAAACCGGTGCGCGCGGCGGCCAAGCAGGTAGATGTGCATCGCAATACCGCCTTCCGCTGGCGTCACCGCTTCCTCGAGCGGGTCAAGCACGATCGACCACGATACTTGAGCGGCGTCGTTGAGGCCGATGAAATGTTCATGCTGGAGTCTCAGAAAGGCGCGCGCAAACTGGAGCGGGCGCCGCGCAAGCGTGGTGGCCGGGCCAGCAGGCGCGGGATCTCACGCGAACTCGACTGCATCCTCGTCGCGCGTGACCGCAGCGGCCAGACCATCGATGCGCTCGCTGGTCGCGGCGCCCTGACGGTGGCGCAGCTGGAGCGTCACCTCTTGCCCAAGCTCGACAGGCAAGCACTGCTGGTCAGCGACGCGAACGCCGCCTACCGGGCTTTTTCCCGCAAACACGGCATCGCCCATGAGGCAGTGAACCTGCACGCGGGCGAGCGGGTCCGTCGCGGCAGCGCCGGCGCCATCCATGTCCAAAACGTGAATGCCTATCACCAGCGCTTGCGCGAATGGCTGGCGCGTTTTCACGGCGTCGCCTCGCGCTATTTACCGAATTACCTGGGCTGGCGCTGGGCACTTGATGGCGGACGGATTACTTCTGCTGAACAATTGCTGCGCATCGCAATCAGAGTCATCCATAGATAACGGTGACAGCGCCTTGAAATTTGTCTTGCGCAGTTCGCGCTGCCGGAATGCAGCTCGCGCCAGGCCGCCGCCGCTTCGTCGCAAGCGCCCGCACGGTCCCGGTGGGCTCGCCAGAATGGCTCCACCAACCCACCACGAGGAGACCGTCATGAAGCCCATCCATACCGCAGCTGCCTTGCTCCTGTTCGCCGCCGGCGCGGCCAGTGCCGCCGACCTGACCGTCCGCGTCGACGACGTCAGGACGGCGCAGGGCAAGCTCATGGTTGCCGTCTACGATTCCGCCGACGGCTTCCTGAAGCGCCCGGCCAAGGCCGCCCATGCGGTCGCCGCCGAGGGTCTCGTCACGGTGCTCATCAAGGACTTGCCGGCAGGCGAATACGGCATCGCCCTGTTCCACGACGCCAACGGCAACGGCAAGATGGACCGCAATGCGATGGGCATCCCGTCGGAAGACTACGCGTTCAGCAACAACGCCCGCGGCATGATGGGCCCGCCGAGCTTCGAGCAGGTGAAGTTCACCGTGCCGGCGGACGGCGCCACCGCCACCATCAGCCTGCGCTGAGGACGGCCATGGAACGCCGCCGCTTCCTGGAAGCCGTACTAAGCCTTGGTGCGCTCGCGCCGGGCAGCGCCGCCCGCGCCGACCAGGAAACCCGGCGCCGCTTCCACGCCGCCCTGGCCCGCGATCCTTCCTTCGCCGTGTATGCCGACACGGTCGGCAGCCAGGCCGGCGAAGCCGCGCTCAGCGGCCGCATCCCGGGCGACCTGGCGGGCAGCTTCTACCGCAACGGTCCCGGCCGTTTCGAGCTGGGCGGCGAGCGCTACCACCACTGGTTCGACGGCGACGGCTTCGCCCAACGCTGGACCATCGCCGGCGGCAAGGTCCGCCACCAGGGCCGCTTCGTCGAAACGCGCCGCTTCCTCGACGAATCGGAGGCCGGGCAGTTCCTCTACCCGTCCTTCGGCACCCACGTTCTGCGCCGCGGTTTCCGCGACAACGACACCATGAACGCGGCCAACACCAATCTGCTGCCCTTCAACGGCCGCCTGTACGCGCTGTGGGAAGGCGGCTCGGCGACGCAGCTGGATCCGGACACGCTGGCGACGATCGGCCTCAAGACCTGGCGCGAGGACCTGCGCGCGATGCCCTTCTCGGCCCATCCGAAGCTCGACCCGCAGGGCGGCATGTGGAATTTCGGCGCCCTGCCCGGCTCCGACCGCATCGCGGTCTACCAGATCGGCGCGGATGGACAGGTCCTGCGCACGGCCCTGATTCCGGTGCCGCGGCAAGCCATGGTGCATGACTTCGCCGTCAGTGCGAAGCACCTGGTCTTCCTGGTTCCGCCCTACGACCTGCAGCCGGGCAGCAGCATGAGCTTCGCCGAGCGCCAGGCCTGGGCTGGCAGCGGGCCCGATGCGCGGCCGCTGCGCGCGGTCGTGGTGGCCAAGGACACGCTGACCGTGCGCCGGGTGTTCGAACTGCCGCCGCGCATGGTGTTCCACTTCGGGAACGCCTGGGAAGATGGCGACTGCACCCGTTTCGACGTGGTGCTGCACGAAGGCGACGTGCTGGCCGGACTCGGCGGCCTGATGGCCGGCAAACGCCAGCTTGGTGCGCGCAGCGAAGCACTGCAGGTTTGCCTCGATTACGCCAAGGGCACGGCCGCTACCCACCGCATGTTCGGCAACAGCGAGTTCCCGCGCGTCGCGCCGCAGGTGGTCGGCCGGCGCCACCGCAAGCTCGTCCTGCTCGGTGGCGACGCCCTGCTGTCCTCGGTCAACCTGGTCGATATCGACAGCGGCAAGGTGGATGGCCATGATTTCGGCGCCGGCTGGCAGCTCGAGGAGCACGTGCTGGTCCCGCGCCGCCATGCACGCAGCGAAACCGACGCCTACCTGGTCGGGGTGGCGCAGGACCTGCGCAAGGGCGTCGGCGTGCTGAGCGTGTTCGATGCGACGCGCGTGTCCGCCGGTCCGCTGGCGCTGGCCAGACTGCCCTATCGCACGCCGCACTGCTTTCATGGTAATTTCGTAAGCGCATGATCACCGCCACCCCCTCCCCCAAACGCTGCGACACGGCGCGCGAGCGCGGCCATCCACTGGAACTGATCCCCCTGTTCCGGCGCTGGCCGCCCTCGCTCCTGCGCAACCTCGTCTATACGGCCATCTGGAGCTCGGCGATCGCCCTGCTCCTGACCGTGCTGCAGAAACTGTTCGGCCGCACCAGCATGTCGTTTGCGCGGCTGCTGTTCGCGACCCTTGTCATCAGCAACCTGATCGGCTTCCTGATCCATGGCGCCCTGCACCTGCTCGAACGCCATTTCCCACGTGAGAACATGCTGCTCTTCCGCAGCGCGCAGGTGCTGGCGATCGCGGCGGCCAGCGTGATCGGCATCCCCTTCGGCAATGCGCTGGTGGCCGGCAGGAGCCCGCTGCGCTTCTACCAGACCAGCACCACCCTGGTGTTCCTGCTGGCCTTCGGCCTGATGACGGCGGTGTTGATGGTGCTGGTATTGTCCGCCGGCGAACGGCGCATGCGGCGCGAAGCGGAAGCGGCGCGCCAGCAGGAACAGTTCGCGGCCGCCGGCCGCCTGGTGGCCGAGGCGCGGCTGCGCGCGCTGCAGGCGCAAATCGAGCCGCACTTTCTGTACAACACCCTGGCCAACGTCGTCAGCCTGATCGACAGCCAGCCGGCCAAGGCCAGGCGCATGCTCGAGCGCTTCATCGACTACCTGCGCGCCAGCCTGTCGGCCAGCCGCGCCGAGCATGCGACGCTCGGCAGCGAAGCCGATCTCGCCGGCGCCTACCTCGACGTGCTCGGTGTGCGCATGGAAGGCCGCCTGCGCTGGCGCTTCGAGCTCGACGCCGCCATGCGCGCGCTGCCGGTGGCGCCGATGCTGCTCCAGCCCCTGGTCGAGAACGCGATCATGCACGGCATCGAACCGAAGCTGGAAGGCGGCGAGATCGTGGTGCGCGCCGGCTTGAACGACGACGTGCTGTGCGTCGAAGTGTGCGACAGCGGCCACGGGCTGCGCATGGCGCCACCGCGGCCTGGCGGCGGCGTCGGCCTGTCCAACCTGCGCGAGCGCCTGCGCCAGCTGTACGGCACGGGCGCGCAGCTGCAGCTCATTGAAAACCCCACAGGCGGCGTCACCGCGCGCCTGCTGCTTCCTCTCCTGGTGCCATCATCGACCATCCCCACGCCCTGATCGCGGACGACGAGCCGCACCTGCTCGACTACCTGGAATCGCAGCTGGCGCTTGCCTGGCCCGAGCTGCGCGTCACGCGCGCCGCCAACGGCGTGCAGGCACTGGAACTGATCGACGCGCTGGCGCCGCAGGTGGTCTTCCTCGACATCCAGATGCCCGGCCTGAACGGCATCGAGCTGGCGGCGCGCCTGTGCGAAGGCGGCAATCCGCCGCGGGTCGTGTTCACCACGGCCTACGACCACTACACCCTGCAGGCCTTCGAGCACGCGGCCTTCGATTACCTGCTCAAGCCGATCGGACTCGAACGGCTGGCACGCACGGTGGCGCGGCTGAAAGGGGCGCTGGCCGCGCCTGTCCCTGCGCCGGCGCTTGACACCCTGCAGGCACTGCTGCGCCAGCTGGGCGTGGCGGCGCCGGCCCCCGCGCCCTTGCAGTGGATCCGGGCGGCCAAGGGACAGGAGACGCGGCTGATCGCGATCGACGAGGTGATCTACTTCCAGAGCAACGACAAGTACACGAGCGTGTACCTGGCGGACGGCGAAAGCCTGATCCGCACGCCGTTGAGCAAGCTGAAGGAACAACTCGATCCGCAGCAGTTCTGGCAGATCCACCGCGGCGTGATCGTCGCGGCACGGCACGTGGCGGGCACGCGCACCGATTTCCGCGGCCGGCTGCACGTGCGCTTGAGGGGACGCGAGGAACAGCTCGTGGTGAGCCGGAACTACGTCGACCTGTTCAGGCAGATGTAGGCTACTCGACTTCGCTGGTGTTGCCGACGCCGAGGAAACTCCAGTCGTCGACCAGTGCCAGCAGCAGTCCGCCATAGGTCAGGACGGCGGCAAGGATCGCCAGCAGGATTCCGATGACCGGGTAGATATTGATTGTGGAGGTCTTGGTGGGCGCAGATGCGCACTCTTCTGCCGATTCGCAAGATGCTTCAACTGGAGGAACTGCGTTCATGAGGACTCACTGCTGAAAAGAAAGTCATTAATTATAGTGAACAATTTTAATTTAGTAACTATTGTTACTGCTAGTAAAACAATCTGCAGTGATGGGGCTGTAAACGAAAAACGGGACCATGAGGTCCCGTTTCTTGACTGCTCAGGCAGCGATCACTTCTTGCGTGCCGGCGGCAGGTCGGTGCAGACGCCCTTGTAGGCTTCCGCCGCCATGCCGATCGATTCGCCCAGGGTCGGGTGCGGGTGGATGGTCTTGCCGATGTCCACGCCGTCCGCGCCCATCTCGATGGCCAGCGCCACTTCGCCGATCATGTCGCCGGCATTGGTGCCGACGATGGTGCCGCCGATGATGCGCTTGGTTTCCTTGTCGAACAGCAGCTTGGTGAAGCCTTCGTCGCGGCCGTTGGCGACCGCGCGGCCGCTGGCGTTCCACGGGAAGTGGCCCTTCTCGACGGCGATGCCCTTCTGCCTGGCTTCGTCCTCGGTCAGGCCGACCCATGCCACTTCCGGATCGGTGTAGGCCACCGACGGAATCACCTTGGCATCGAAGAAGGCTTTCTCGCCGTGTGCCGCTTCAGCCGCCACGTGGGCCTCGTGCACCGCCTTGTGCGCCAGCATCGGCTGACCCACCAGGTCGCCGATGGCGAAGATGTGCGGCACGTTGGTGCGCATCTGGCCGTCCACGCCGATGAAGCCGCGGTCACTCACGACCACGCCGGCCTTCTCGGCGGCGATCTTCTTGCCGTTCGGGCTGCGGCCCACGGCCACCAGCACCAGGTCGTAGAGCTGCGGTTCCGGTGCGGTGGCGCCGGCTTCCGCTGCTTCGAACGTGACCTTGATCCCTTCCGGCAGCGCTTCCACGCCGACGGTCTTGGTCTTCAACATGATGTTGTCGAAGCGGTGGGCGTTGTACTTCTGCCAGACCTTGACGGCCTCGCGGTCGGCGCCCTGCATCAGACCGTCCATCATCTCGACCACGTCGATGCGCGCACCCAGGGTCGAGTACACGGTCGCCATTTCCAGGCCAATGATGCCGCCGCCGATCACCAGCATGCGTTTCGGCACCTGGCGCAGTTCGAGCGCGCCGGTCGAATCGACGATGCGCGGATCTTCCGGCACGAAAGGCAGCTTCACCACCGCGGAACCGGCGGCGATGATCGCTTTCTGGAACTTGATGACTTTCTTGCTGCCGTCGGCTGCGCTGACTTCGATGTGGTTCGGGCTCAGGAACTGGCCCACGCCCTGCACCACGTTGACCTTGCGCGCCTTGGCCATGAAATTCAGGCCGCCGGTCATCTTCTTGATCACGCCATCTTTATAGGCGCGCAGCTTGTCGATGTCGACGTCGGGCTTGGCGAAGCTCACGCCCAGGTCGGCCATGTGCGCGGTCTCGTCCATGATGTGGGCCACGTGCAGCAGCGCCTTGGACGGGATGCAGCCCACGTTCAGGCAGACGCCGCCCAGGGTCGCGTACTTCTCGACCAGCACGGTGTTCATGCCCAGGTCGGCCGCGCGGAAGGCGGCCGAGTAGCCGCCAGGGCCGGCGCCCAGCACCATCATCTCGCATTCGATGTCGACCTGGCCGCTGTAGCTGGCCGCGCCCGGTGCAGGCGCTGCTGCCGGCGTGGCCGCAGGTGCCGGGTGTGCCGGCGCATACGAATCGGTCGGCTTGGTGGCTGCCGTCGGCGCTGCCGGCTTGGCCTCCGGTGCAGCTGCGGCCGCACCGGACTCCTCGATCATCAGCAGCAGCGAACCTTCGTTCACCTTGTCGCCGACTTTCACTTTGACTTCCTTGACCACGCCGGCGTTCGTCGACGGGATCTCCATGCTGGCCTTGTCCGACTCGACGGTGACCAGCGACTGGTCGACCTTGATGGTGTCGCCCGGCTTGACCAGCAGCTCGATGACCTCGACGTCCTTGAAGTCGCCGATGTTCGGAACCTTCACTTCAACAGTGCTCATGCTCGGCTCCTTACAGAAGGGTCTTGCGCAGGTCGGCCAGGACGTCGGCCAGGTAGGCGGCGAAGCGTGCTGCGCCGGCGCCATCGATCACGCGGTGGTCGTAGGACAGCGACAGCGGCAGCATCAGGCGCGGCTGGAATGCCGAGCCGTCCCATACCGGCTTCATCGCCGACTTCGACAGGCCCAGGATCGCCAGTTCAGGTGCATTGATGATCGGCGTAAAGGCGGTACCGCCAATGCCGCCGAGCGAAGAAATCGTGAACGTTGCACCCTGCATGTTCGCGGGCGACAGCTTGCCGTCGCGTGCCGCGCTCGAGAGCTCACCCATTTCGGTAGCGATCTGCGACACCGTCTTCTTGTCCGCATCCTTCACCACCGGGACCACCAGGCCGTTCGGGGTGTCGGCTGCGAAGCCGATGTTGTAGTACTGCTTCAGGATCAGGTTCGCACCGTCTTCGCTGAGCGAGGCATTAAATTGCGGGAACTTCTTCAGCGCGGCGACGGATGCCTTGATGACGAAGGCCAGCATGGTCAGCTTGACGGTCGACTTCTGCTTGGCCAGCGCGGCGTTCGAATCGACGCGGAACTGTTCCAGGTCGGTGACGTCGGCTTCGTCAAAGGTCGTGACGTGCGGGATCATGACCCAGTTGCGATGCAGGTTCGGGCCGGAGATCTTCTTGATGCGCGACAGCGGCAGCAGTTCGGTCGGACCGAACTTGGAGAAGTCGAGCGAAGGCCATGGCAACAGGTCCAGGCCCACGCCGCTGCCGCCGGCCTTTGCCGGGGCCGCCGCCGGGGCAGCCATCACGCCCTTGACGAAGTTCTGCACGTCCTGCTGGGTGATGCGGCCTTTCGGGCCGGTGCCCGGCACGCGGCCCAGGTCGACGCCCAGTTCGCGGGCGAACTTGCGGATCGACGGCGAAGCGTGGGCCTTGGAGCCGGTCACGCCTTGTGCCGGTGCCGCGGCAGGAGCCGGAGCAGCGGCAGCCGGCGCGGCTGCGGGAGCCGACGGTGCGGCGGCGGCAGGTGCCGGCGCTGCAGCGGCAGGTGCGGCGGCGGGTGCGCCACCGGTCGATTCGACCAGCAGCACCAGCGAGCCCTTGGCGACCTTGTCGCCCACCTTGACCTTGATTTCCTTGACGGTACCGGCGTGGCTGGACGGGATCTCCATGCTCGCCTTGTCCGATTCGACCGTGATCAGCGACTGGTCGACCTTGATCTGGTCGCCCGGCTTGACCATCAGTTCGATGACTTCGACTTCCTTGAAGTCGCCGATGTCGGGCACGGTGACTTCGACGATGCCGCCCGCGGCTGCCGGGGCAGCGGCAGGTGCAGGTGCGGCTGCGGCAGCCGGCGCAGCCGCGGCGGCCGGTGCGGCTTCAGCGGCCGGTGCAGGCGCAGCGGCGCCGCCGGCTTCTTCCAGCAGCAGCACCAGCGAACCTTCGGCAACCTTGTCGCCGACCTTGACCTTGATTTCCTTGACGACGCCGGCGTGGCTGGACGGGATTTCCATGCTCGCCTTGTCCGACTCGACGGTGACCAGCGACTGGTCGACCTTGATCGTGTCGCCCGGCTTGACCATCAGTTCGATGACTTCCACTTCCTTGAAGTCGCCGATGTCCGGGACTTTGACTTCCACAATGCTCATAGTGTTAGCTCCGTTTGTTCTTTGAGTTAGCGCTTAAGCCGCCGCCCCGCATCGACGGGGCGGCGGGCTTCGAGCATTTACTGGGTCACAGGATTCGGCTTGTTCTGGTCGATGCCGTACTTGGCGATCGCCTGCGACACGATGGCGCGGTCGATCTTGCCTTCGTCGGCCAGCGAACGCAGTGCCGCCACGGTCACATAGTAACGGTTCACCTCGAAGAACTCGCGCAGCTTGACGCGCGAATCCGAGCGGCCGAAGCCGTCGGTGCCCAGCACTTTATAGGTGCGGTCCTTCGGCATGAAGGCGCGGATCTGCTCGGCGAACATGCGCATGTAGTCGGTGGTCGCGATGATCGGGCCCGAGGTGTTCTGCAGCAGCGAGGTCACGTAAGGCACGCGCTGTTCCTGCTCCGGGTTGACCATGTTCCAGCGCTCGGCATCCTGGCCGTCGCGGGCCAGCAGGGTCAGCGACGGGGCCGACCACACGTCCGCATCCACGCCCCAGTCGTTCTTCAGCAGCTCGGCGGCGAAGATCGACTCGCGCAGGATGGTGCCGCAGCCGATCAGCTGCACGCGCGGCGCCTGCGATGCGGTGGCGCCTTCCTGGAGCAGGTACATGCCCTTCAGGATGCCCTCTTCCTGGCCCGGCTTGATGCCCGGATGCGCGTAGTTCTCGTTCATGATGGTGATGTAGTAGAACACGTCTTCCTGTTCTTCCACCATGCGGCGCAGGCCGTCCTGGATGATCACGGCCACTTCATGGCCGAAGGTCGGGTCGTAGGGCAGGCAGTTCGGGACCGTGGCCGCGATGATGTGGCTGTGGCCGTCCTCGTGCTGCAGGCCTTCACCGTTCAGCGTGGTACGGCCGGCGGTGCCGCCCATCAGGAAGCCGCGCGCACGGATGTCGCCTGCCAGCCAGACCAGGTCGCCCACGCGCTGCATGCCGAACATCGAGTAGAAGGTGTAGAACGGGATCATGGTGCGGTTGTTCGACGAGTACGAGGTCGCCGCGGCGATCCACGAGCTCATGCCGCCCGCTTCGTTGATACCTTCCTGCAGGATCTGGCCGGCCTTGTCTTCACGGTAGTACATCACCTGGTCGCGGTCGACCGGCTCGTACAGCTGGCCCTGCTGGTTGAAGATGCCGATCTGGCGGAACAGGCCTTCCATGCCGAAGGTACGCGATTCGTCGACCAGGATCGGCACGATGCGCTGGCCGATGCTCGGGTCCTTCAGCAGGCTGGTGATGACGCGCACGTAGGACTGGGTGGTCGAGATCTCGCGGCCTTCCGCGGTCGGCTCGAGCACGGACTTGAAGGTCTCCAGCTTCGGCACCACCAGGGCTTCGTCGGACTTCGAGCGGCGCTGCGGCAGGTAGCCGCCGAGGGCCTTGCGGCGCTCGTGCAGGTACTGCATTTCCGGGGCGTCGTCGGACGGCTTGAAGAACGGGATCTCGGCCAGCTTGTCGTCCGGGATCGGGATGTTGAAGCGGTCGCGCATTTCGCGGATGGCGGCGTCGTCCAGCTTCTTGGTCTGGTGCGCGGTGTTGCGCGCCTCGCCCGACTTGCCCATGCCGAAGCCCTTGACGGTCTTCACCAGCAGCACGGTCGGCGAACCCTTGTTCTCCTGCGCGTTCTTGAAGGCGGCATAAATCTTGTGCGGGTCGTGGCCGCCGCGGGTCAGGCGCCAGATGTCGTCGTCGCTCATGTTGGCGACCATCTTCAGCAGCTCCGGGTGCTTGCCGAAGAAGTGCTTGCGCACGTAGGCGCCGTCCTTGGCCTTGTAGTTCTGGTATTCGCCGTCGACGGTTTCCATCATCACGCGCTGCAGGATGCCGTCCTTGTCCTTCGACAGCAGGGCGTCCCACTGCGAGCCCCAGATGACCTTGACCACGTTCCAGCCGGCGCCGCGGAAGTCGGCTTCGAGTTCCTGGATGATCTTGCCGTTGCCGCGCACCGGACCGTCCAGGCGCTGCAGGTTGCAGTTGACGACCATGACCAGGTTGTCGAGGCGTTCGCGTGCGGCCATGCCGATCGCGCCCATCGATTCCGGCTCGTCCATCTCGCCGTCGCCGCAGAAGACCCAGACCTTGCGATTCTCGGTGTCGGCGATGCCGCGTGCGTGCAGGTACTTCAGGAAGCGCGCCTGGTAGATCGCCATCAGCGGGCCCAGGCCCATCGACACGGTCGGGAACTGCCAGAAGTCCGGCATCAGTTTCGGGTGCGGATACGAAGACAGGCCCTTGCCGTCGACTTCGCGGCGGAAGTTCAGCATCTGCTCTTCGGTGATGCGGCCTTCCAGGTAGGCGCGGGCGTAGATGCCCGGCGAGGAGTGGCCCTGGATGTACAGCAGGTCGCCGCCGTGGTCTTCGGTCGGGGCGTGCCAGAAGTGGTTGAAGCCGATGCCCAGCATGTTCGCCAGCGAGGCGAAGGAGGAGATGTGGCCGCCCAGGTCGCCGTCGGCACGGTTGGCCTTGACCACCATCGCCATCGCGTTCCAGCGCATCCACGAGCGCAGGCGCTCTTCGTATTCGAGGTTGCCCGGGCAGTTCACGTTCAGGTGGGCCGGGATGGTGTTCACGTAGGCGGTGTTGCTCGAGAACGGGATGTGGGCGCCACGGCGGCGTGCCAGGTCGACCATGCGCTCCATCAGGTAGTGCGCGCGGTCGGTGCCTTCATGTTCGATCACCGCTTCCAGCGCATCCAGCCATTCCTGGGTTTCGAGCGTGTCCGGGTCGTTGGCAGCTTGTGCCGTCAACTGGTCGAGTTGAGCTGACATTAATGCGTCTCCTTGAGTGTGCGCCCCGACCTATCCCTAGAAATGGCTGGTGGCGGTATGGTGAAATTTCAAATATCTGAAAATAAACTCTTCGATTCTACCAGTGGACCTTGGGTTTTTCAAATTGCGATATGTCATTTCATATTGTGGAATCTCATGCTGCAAGTGCACATTCCCGCTGCGGCACGGGCGGTAACAGCTGACAAATATGACAATGCTTCGCCGGCTGCGGCGCGCGATATGGACGTCGGCCTTATAATTTCATTTTTGCCTAGCCGTGAGCCCAAACATGCCAGCCCAGAATATCGACGGAGTCCTCCTTTCCCAACAATTGCGCGGCGAAATCGCCCAGCGCGCCGCCAAACTCAGCGCTGCCGGCCGGCAGCCGGGCCTGGCGGTCATCCTGGTCGGCGAGGACCCGGCGAGCCATGTCTACGTGCGCAACAAGGTCAAGGCTTGCGGCGACGTCGGTTTCCACTCGGTGCTGGAAAAATACGATGCCGACCTGAGCGAGCAGGCCCTGCTGGACCGTATCGCCGCCCTGAACGCCGACCCGGCGATCCACGGCATCCTGGTGCAGATGCCGCTGCCGAAGCACATCAACCCGAGCAAGGTCATCGAAGCGATCGCCACCAGCAAGGACGTCGACGGCTACTCGGTGCTGTCGGCCGGCGAACTGGTCGCCAACCTGCCCGGCTTCCGCCCCTGCACCCCGTACGGCTGCATGAAGCTGATCGAGACCACCGGCATCGACCTGCGCGGCAAGCACGCCGTCGTGATCGGCCGCTCGAACACGGTCGGCAAGCCGATGGCCCTGCTGCTCTTGCAAGCCAACGCCACCGTCACCATCTGCCATAGCGCAACGCCGGACCTGGGCCTGTACACCCGCCAGGCCGACGTGGTGGTGGCCGCCGTCGGCCGCCGCAATACCCTGACCGCCGACATGGTCAAACCGGGTGCGGTCGTGATCGACGTCGGCATGAACCGCGACGACGCGGGCAAGCTGTGCGGGGACGTCGATTACGCCGGTGTGCGCGAAGTCGCGTCGCACATCACCCCGGTGCCGGGCGGCGTCGGTCCGATGACGATCACCATGCTGTTGATGAATACCGTGGAGTCCGCAGAACGCGTGCACTCCAGCAGCCAATTAGTGCCTGGCCAGGCATCGGGAATGGAACCGAAGACCGGCCTGGCCTGAACCCGAAAGGAAGACCATGACCATCGACACCAGCAATCCCCTCCTCGATTTCTCGGGCCTGACCCGGTTCGACCTGGTCAAGCCGGAGCACGTCACGCCGGCCATCGAGCAGCTGATCAAGCAGGCTGCGGACGTCGTCGCCCGGCTTGAAGCGCCTGCCGATCAAGTCACCTGGGACAGCTTCGTGGTGCCGCTCGAGGAAGCCACCGAGCGCCTGGGGCGTGCCTGGGGCGTGGTCAACCACCTGAACCACGTGGTGGACACGCCCGAGCTGCGCGCCACCTACAACGAGAACCAGCCCAAGGTCACCGAGTTCTGGACTTCGCTGGGCCAGAACGAGGCCCTGTTCGCCAAGTACAAGGCGCTGCGTGCCGGCGCTGAATACGCGAGCCTGAGCCCGGCCCGCAAGCGCATCGTCGAGAACGCGCTGCGCGACTTCCGCCTGGGCGGCGCCGAGCTGCCGGAAGATAAAAAGCAGCGCTTCGCCGAGATCCAGGAACAGCAGGCCGCGACCTCGACCAACTTCTCGCAGAACGTGCTGGACGCCACCAACGACTACAAGCTGCTGGTGGAAAGCGAAGCGGAACTGTCGGGCATCCCGGACGACGTGAAAGCCGCCGCGCGCGCCCTGGCCGAGAAGGACGGCAAGGCCGGCTGGCAGTTCACCCTGCACTTCCCGTCCTATTACCCGGTGCTGCAGTTCTGCGACAACCGCGCCCTGCGCGAAACGATCTACCGCGCCAGCGCCACCAAGGCCTCGGACGCCGGCACCATGTTCAGCGACGCTGCCCGCTGGGACAACACCGCGAACATCGTCAAGCTGCTGCAGCTGCGCCATGAAGAAGCCCAGCTGCTGGAGTACGCCAACTTCGCCGAAGTCTCGCTGGTGCCGAAGATGGCGGAGAGCCCGCAGCACGTGGTCGAGTTCCTCGAAGACCTCGCGAAGCGCGCCCGCCCCTTCGCCGAGAAGGACCTGGAAGAGCTGCGCAGCTTCGCCAGAACCGAGCTGGGCATCGACGACCTGCAGTCCTGGGACGTGGCCTACGCTTCCGAGAAGCTGCGCGAGCAGCGCTATGCCTTCTCCGAAAAGGAAGTGAAGGAATACTTCCCCGAGCCGAAGGTCGTGCAAGGCCTGTTCACCGTCATCCAGGACCTGTTCGACGTCGAGATCAAGCCGGACCAGGCGCCCGTGTGGCATCCGGACGTGCGCTTCTTCCGCATCGAACGTGGCAATGAGCTGATCGGGCAGTTCTACCTCGACCTGTACGCGCGTCCCGGCAAGAACCAGGGCGCCTGGATGGACGATGCACGCGGCCGCCGCGTGAGCTTCGGGGGCATCGTACAGACGCCGATCGCCTACCTGACCTGCAACTTCACCCCACCGGCGACTGTCGACGGCAAGCAGCAGCCTTCGCTGTTCACGCACGACGAAGTCATCACCCTGTTCCACGAATTCGGCCACGGCCTGCACCACATGCTGACCGAAGTCGAGGAACTGTCGGTGTCGGGCATCTCGGGCGTGGAATGGGATGCGGTGGAGCTGCCGTCCCAGTTCATGGAAAACTTCTGCTGGGAGTGGGACAAGCTGCAGCAGATGACCGCCCACGTGAAGACCGGCGAACCGCTGCCGCGCGCGCTGTACGACAAGATGCTGGCGGCGAAGAACTTCCAGTCCGGGATGATGACCTTGCGCCAGGTCGAGTTCTCGCTGATCGACATGCACCTGCATTACGACTTCGATCCGCAAAGCGAACGCACGGTGCAGGGGCTGATCGACGACATCCGCAGGCAGTTCTCGGTCATGATCCCGCCGAGCTTCAACCGCTTCCAGCACTCCTTCGGCCACATCTTCTCGGGCGGCTACGCGGCCGGCTACTACAGCTACAAATGGGCCGAGGTGCTGTCCGCCGACGCCTATGCGGCCTTCGAAGAGGCGATCGACAGCGGCAAGCTGCAGGAAACCGGCAAGCGCTTCCAGCAAGAGATCCTGGCGGTGGGCGGCTCGCGCCCGGCGCTGGAATCCTTCAAGGCCTTCCGCGGCCGCGAGCCGTCGATCGACGCGCTGCTGCGCCACAGCGGCATGAACGCATGACCCGCATCGACTTCCATACCAACATCCCGGACAAGCTGGCCTATGCCTGCCGCCTGGCCCGCAAGGCGTATGCCGCCAAGGCCAGGGTGGTGGTGCTGGCCGAAGACGCCGCCCAGGCCGAAGCGCTGAACGCGGCGCTGTGGACGGTATCGGATACCGACTTCATTCCCCACGTGCCGGCCGGCGATCCGCTGGCCAGCGAAACGCCGGTCATCATCACCGCCGACGAAGGGGTGGAGCTGCCCCATCATGAGATGCTGGTCAACCTCACCCGCCGCCAGCCCGCTACACTGGCGCAGTTCGCGCGCGTGTTCGAGATCATTTCGATCGACGAAGACGATGCGGCTGCCGGGCGCCAGCGCTACGTCGCCTACAAGAAGCAGAACTATCCCCTGACCCACTTCGTCGCAGGACAGTCATGAGCCAGAATCCCGCATTCGACCCGAGCATTCCGGTACTGACCGAAGTCGTCAGCGAACCAGTCGCTTCTGCTCCAGCTTCCGCGCCTGCGCACGAGCCGGTCGCCGAACAGCTGGAACGCCGCGCCACCGAACGCTGGACCGGCGAGGAATGGAGCGTGCTGGAACGCCGCGTCACCGAACGCGTGCTGCAGCAGTTGCAGGGCCGGGTCGACTTCGTCCTCGAGCAGCGCGTGCGCGACGCCATGGCCGACGCCATGCAGCGTACCCTGGAGATCTTCACTGCCGACCTGCGCGAAGGCCTGCACACTGCGCTGGGCGAGATCGTCAGCCAGGCTGTGGCCCGGGAGATTGAATACCTGAAGACGTAGGGTGGACGGCTTCGCCGTCCGCGCGTTCAACTTTCATTTGATCTGACGCACCCTGCAATTTCGGCGCCCACCTAACATGCGCCGATGCCCCGCTATCGCCGCTCCCTAACCGGTACGACCTACTTCTTCACGGTCGTCACTCACCGTCGCCGTCCCATCCTGTGTGACGATGCCGTCCGGCTTGCCCTGCGCCACGCAATCGAACGCGTGCGTGTCCGTCTTCCATTCGCGACCGATGCAATGGTCCTGATGCCGGATCACCTGCACTGCATCTGGACGCTCCCTCAAGGCGACACGAACTTCTCGTCCCGCTGGGTACAAATCAAGCATCACGTTTCCTATACCTGCGGCAAGCTGTATCCGATGACGATGTCCAGATCCCGGCAAGACCGACGAACATCGCCTATCTGGCAGCGCCGTTTCTGGGAACATCAGATCCGAGACGAAATCGATATGGAGCGGCATGTCGATTACATCCATTTCAATCCGGTGAAGCATGGATTCGTGAAGGCGGCATCTCAATGGCCGTATTCCACGTTTGAAAGGTTCGTGCGCCAAGGAATTTACGCAGCGGATTGGGGCGGCAATCCGGCATGTGATGGTATGGAGTTCGAATAGCGCCACAGCGCGCACGGGAGTTGGACGCGCGGACGGCGGAGCCGTCCACCCTAATGTGATGGACTCCACCCTCCCGATATCGGCATCATTGTGCCAAGCGTGCCAGATTGGGCTGGCAAGCTAAAACAGGAGGGGGAGTCACCATGAATGCTAGCGCAAAAGTGGTTGGTTTGGATATTGCGAAGGACGTGTTCTTTGCTGTCGGGCTCGACGGAAACGGCAAGCCGGTATTCAAGCGTAAGCTCTCGCGAGCTCAGGTTCTTCCATTTATTGCACAGGTGGCACCTGCGGTGATTGGTATCGAATCATGCGCCGGTTCGCACTACTGGGCACGCAAGTTCGTCGAGATGGGGCACGATGCCAGGCTAATTGCGGCCCAGCACGTCAGGGCATATGTCACCGGTAACAAGAACGACATGAATGATGCTGCTGCGATTGCCGAGGCACGCTCGCGTGGAGCGACTAAATATGTTCCGATCAATACGGCTGCGCAGCAAGATTTGCAGATGCTACACCGCGCCCGAAGCGCCTTGATGACGGAACGTGTAGCGACGATTAACCGGATCCGGGCATTCGCGGGCGAATACGGCCAGGTGTTTCCTAAGCGTGTAGAAAGATTCCGTGACGGACTGAGAGCATGGCTGAACGATCCAGACAATGGTTTGTCTGGCATGGCCTTAGAGACCTTTCGGGAGCTTAAGTCCCAACTGGACGATAAGGATGAGAGGCTCCAGGCATACGACCGCCGCCTGAATCAGGCTGCGAAATCGGAGCTGGCGAAGAAGCTGATGGAAGTGCCGGGTGTAGGGCCGTTGACGGCAACGGCAGTGCAGGCAACCATCGCCGATCCTCACCACTACAAGAGCGCTCGGGATTTTGCGGCGAATCTGGGTCTTGTGCCACGCGAGCATAGTAGCGGCGGCAAGCAGCGTCTATATGGCATTACCCACAGAGGCGACAGCTACCTGCGCACCCTGCTCATACATGGAGCCCGCAGCGCACTGCGAACAGCAGAGGGCAAGCCAGACAAGCTGCTGCAGTGGGCGACAAAACTGGTGGAGCGGCGCAGTTTCAACGTAGCCACAACTGCACTGGCCAACAAGATGGCCAGGGTAATCTGGGCATTGATGGCGCACGGACGCGCTTATGTTCCGGCCTGGTCGAAAGACATGCCCAGGCCGGCTTGAAAACACTGTCGATTAACTCAGCAACAGCAAGGAGCAACACCGCCAAGTTTGCGATGATGAAGAAAAAATGATGCCAACAGGTTGAACCGGCGTCGGGTGAATCCGCTAACCGTAGTGGCCATCAAGGCCGTCACCCTATGAGGATCCCGACGCGCGTATCACATCAGGGCCCGAGCACTGAACACGCTCACAAACAGGCCGAATAGATACAAGCAAACTCTTCCTAAAGGCAGTAATTCAATCTTCTTCTTGCAAAATGGGTGGAGTCCATAGATACGGTAAGATTGCAGCCCCAGCAATCATCCAGCGGCTCCAGTGAACCGAAAGATCCTCATCGCGGCGCTTGCGGCCGCAGGCGTCGCCATCGCAGGCGCCGTTCTCACCTTCACCGATATCATCGGGCGCCAGCCGGGCGCGCTGGCCGTGCTCACGCCCAAGGCGGCCAAGACGCTGCCCTTCTGGCCCGCGCGCCTCACCACCCTGGCCGGCGACGGCGTCCCCGGCACCGTGGACGGCCCCGCCGCGACGAGCCGCTTCGACGACCCCTTCGGCGTCGCCCTCGACAAGCGCGGCAGCGTCTACCTTGCCGACGCCGGCAACAGCAACCGCATCCGCAAGATCGCCCCCGATGGCACGGTCAGCACCTTCGCCGGCAGCAAGGAAGGCTTCCTCGACGGCATCGGCAGCGCCGCCGCCTTCCACACCCCGTCCGCCATCGCCTTCGACCACGAAGGCAATTTGTACGTGGCCGACACCGGCAACCACGCGATCCGCAAGATCACGAAAGACGGCACGGTGAGCACGCTGGCCGGCAACGGCACGCCGGGTGAGGCCGACGGCATCGGCCGGGCAGCGCAGTTCAACGGCCCGGTCGGCCTCGCGGTGGATGACGCCGGCATCGTCTACGTGGCCGACACCTACAACGACCGCATCCGCCGCATCGGCCGCGACGGCAGCGTGAGCACCATTGCTGGTGGCAGCAAGCCGGGCAACGCGGACGGTCTCGGCACGGCTGCCAGCTTCGACACCCCGAGCGCCATCGCGGTGACGGCTTACGGCACGCTCTACGTGGCCGACACCGGCAACAATGCGATCCGCCGCATTGCCGCCGACGGCACGGTCACGACCATCGCGGCGCCCGCCGAAGGCGAACGGCGCGCGCCGCTGCGCCGTCCGGTCGGGCTGGCCCTCACGCGCGACGGCTACCTCTACATCGCCGCCAGTGCGGGCGGACGTATCCTGCAGCTCACGCCCGAAGGCGAGGTGCGCCCCTTGCCGGACGCTGACGTCCCGGCCTCGAGCGACGGCTTCGGTCCCGACGGCAGCGTGCAGCTCTACGGCCCGCGCGGCATCGCGGTCGAGCGCGACGGCAGCCTGGTGGTGGCCGATGCCCAGGCCCACCGCCTGCACCGCCTGTCCAGCCCACGCGCCGGCGAAGCGGCGCCGGCCCGGCCGCAGCCGGTGGCGGTGGCGGTGCGGCGCCAGGAACCGATGCCCTGGCCGGTCGGCCCGCAGGACATGGTGCATGAGGTGGTCGGGGTGATGGGCGAGGTGCGCGGCAGCTACAACGGCGACAGCCGCGACCACTTCCACGCCGGCCTCGACGTGCGCGCCGACGTCGGCTCGAAGGTGCTGGCGGTGTTCCCGTCCAAGGTCTCGGATCCGTATGCGAACTGGGGCTTCGACTCGCTCAGCGAGGGCATCAGCGTCGGGCCGCTATCGTATATCCACATGCGGGTCGGCCGCGACACCCGCGGCCGGCCGCTCGATCCGCGCTTCCAGGTGTTGACCGGTGAACGCGGGAAAGCCGAGCGCGTGCGGGTGCCGCGCGGTACCCGCTTCGCCGTGGGCGACCCGCTCGGCACCATCAATGCGATGGCCCACGTCCACCTCGACTATTACCAGGGCGGCGCGGTGGTCAATCCGCTCAGCCTTCCCTTCGTGGGTTTCACCGATACCGTGGCGCCGCGCATCAACAGCATCGCGCTGTTCGACGCGGCCGGCAAGCGCCTGCGCCCCCCAAGCGGCACGCGCAAGCGTCCGGTCGCGGACAAGCGCCTGCGCGTGCCCCGTTCGCTGGGCGAGGTGCACATCGTGGTCGACGCCTATGACCAGGTGAACGGCAACCTGGCGCGGCGCCGCCTCGGCCTGTACAAGCTCGGCTACCAGCTGCTGCGCGCCGACGGCACGCCGATGCCGGGCCATGAGCGCCCGCTGATCACGCAAGTGTACGACCGCCTGCCGCGCAACCCGGACGCGGTCAAGGCCGTCTACGCGCCCAACAGCGGCATCACCGTCTACGGCAGCAAGGCCACCCACTTCGCCTACGCGCTGCACAGCCGCCTGCAGGATGGCCAGGTGGAAACCGGCAGCTGGCAGCTCGGCAACATTGCGCCGGGCGAGTATATCCTGCGCATCTATGCGGCCGACTATGCCGGCCAGGTCGCGCTCGAAGGCCGCGACCTGCCCCTCGTCCTTGAATAAGCCTACAATAAGTATCGCGTAACCGGCCCGCGGAACATTCGGACCGCGCCGGCATCTGTGCAAGCAAGACTTGCAACAGGAGGCCATATGGACCGTTATGACGTACTCATCGCCGGCGCAGGCCCGACCGGCATGGTGCTGGCGCTGTCGCTGGCAAAGCAGGGCATCCGGGTCTGCATCGTCGACAAGGCCGACGGACCGGGCACCACCTCGCGCGCCATGGCGGTACAGGCGCGCACGCTGGAGCTGTACCGCCCGCTCGGGCTGGCCGAGGAAGTGGCCGCCGCCGGGCGGCCCAACCCCTGCATCAACCTGTGGGTCAGGGGCAAGCGGCGCGCCCAGCTGTCGCTGCGCGACGCCGGCGCCCGCCTGACACCCTACCCCTATGTGCTGATCTATCCGCAGGACGCGCACGAGCAGCTGCTGGTGCGCCATCTCGAGGCCGCCGGCGTGGCGATTCTCCGCCGCACCGAGCTGGCCGGCTTCGAGGAAATGGGAGACTACGTGCTGGCCCGACTGCGCCGCGCCAGCGGCGACGACCTGCAGGTCGAGGCGCGCTACCTGGCCGGCTGCGACGGCGCCCGCTCGACCGTGCGGCGCCAGCTCGGCACCGGTTTCGGCGGCGGCACCTACGACCACCTGTTCTACGTTGCCGACGTACAGTCACGGGGCCCGGCCGCCAACGGCGAAATCCACCTGTCGCTCGAGACCTCCGACTTCGTCATCTTCCTGGGCTACGACGACAGCGGCCGCGGGCGCCTGGTCGGTACCATTCGTGATGCGCACGGCGACGCCGATGCCCTGAGCTTCAACGACGTCAGCCACCGGGCGATGGCCAGCCTCGGACTGGAAGTCGAGCAGGTGCACTGGTTCTCGACCTACCGCGTGCATCACCGGGTGACCGACCACTATCGCAAGGGGCGTGCCTTCCTGCTGGGCGACGCGGCCCACGTGCACAGCCCGGCCGGCGGCCAGGGCATGAACACCGGCATCGGCGACGCCGTCAACCTGGCCTGGAAGCTGGCCGCCGTGGTGCGCGGCGACGCATCCGACAGCCTGCTCGACACCTACGAGCAGGAACGGATCGCCTTCGCCCGCAAGCTGGTCGACACCACCGACCGCCTGTTCAGCTTCGTCACCGCGGAGAGCGGTTTCGCCGACTTCATGCGCACGCGGATCGCGCCGATGTTCGCCAGCGCCGCCTACGGCATCGGGCCGGTGCGCGAGATGATCTTCCGGATCCTGTCGCAGACCACGATCAGCTACCACGACAGTCCGCTCTCGAGCGGCGCGGCCGGCCGCGTGCATGGCGGCGACCGCCTGCCCTGGGTGCTGCGCGAAGGCCTCGACAATTACGCGCCGCCGGGACGGATCGACTGGCAGGTCCACGTGTACGGTGAGGCCTACCCGGACCTGCGCGCCTGGTGCGATCGCCACGGCATGATCCTGCGCGAGTTCGACTGGGGCGCCGAACACGATGAAGCCGGTTTCGCGCGCAATGCCGGCTACCTGCTGCGGCCGGACGGCTACGTCGCCCTGTGCGATCCGGGCGCCTCGGCGCAGGCGCTGGAGGATTATTTCTGCGAGCTCGACTACCGGCGCTTCCGCATGTGCCAGCCTGGACCGGCTGCGCTATGAGGCCGGCATAAGTTGCGTGTATGCACTGGAATCTTGTAGACAGACTTGTCTAGTAAGTTTATTGTCGGGGCATTCCTCAATCTCCCGGAGTGCCCCGCATGCTGAAACGATTCGCCGCCGCCCTGCTGCTGGCCGCCGCCGCCCTTCCCGGCATGGCGGCCGACCTGCCCAAGCACCCCTTCATCCACGTGAGCGGCGCCGCCGAATTCCACGTGATGCCCGACATCGGTGAAATCGACATCGACATCGTGTCGCTCGAACCCGATGCCGATGCCGCCTGGAAGCTCGTCAACGAGAGGCTCGATGCCAGCCGCGCGCTGTTCGCCCAGCATGGCGTGGCGACGGAGGACATCTCCGTGCAGGATATCGTGCGCCGTCCGCGCAAGGTCGAGGTCCTGCCCGAAGGCCAGCCGGTGCCGATGGAGACCCGGGTCGCGCTGCACGTGACCGTGCGCGACCTGGGCCAGTGGACGCCGATGCTGCGCGCCCTGCTGGTCATGAAGGACCTCGAATCGCTCGCGGTCTCCTTCAACCGCAGCGACCGCGACAAGATCGAAACCGAGCTCCTCACGCAAGCGCTGGTCTCGGCCAAGGACAAGGCGCAAAACATCGCGCGCGGCGTGGGCGCCAGGCTGGGGCCGGCAACCGGCGTATCGCCGGGGCCGCTGAAGAACCTGTCCCATTCGATGGGCATGGCAAGCGATCCGGGCGCGCGCAATATCGGCGACCGGCGCACCCCGCCGAGGCCGGACATGGCGCTGGTCCAGGCGATGCGGCTGGCGCAGGGCGTCGATGTGATCTACCGGATCGGCGGAAAATAAACGGCAATAAAAAAAGCGCGCCTTGCTCACGCAGGCGCGCTTCTTGTTTCGGAGGCAGATTTACTTCTGCGTCAACACCCATTTCACCAGGCTGCGGGCTTCGGCCTCGCTCACCTGTGGATTGGCCGGCATCGGGACCGGGCCCCAGACGCCCGCGCCGCCCTTCATGACCTTCTGTACCAGCTTGTCCTCGGCACCCTTCTGGCCGTTGTACTTGGCGGCAACGTCCTTGTAGGAGGGGCCGACGAGCTTGTTCGCTACCGCGTGGCAAGCCATGCAATTCTTGGCTTTCGCCAGGTCGGCTTGTGCGAACGCGCTGGTGGAAGCGAAGGCCGACATCACCACACACAACAACAAAGACCGTTTCATTTGTTTCTCCAGGTTCATGACAACTGCATTCTACCGTGCTTTGTCGCTGGCTTCATGGAGGGATACACTCTGTAACCAAGAGGCGGCAGGACGTTGACAAATTTCCACAAACTGCAAAATTTTTCCACACGGAAACCTTTTTGTTTGTAATATGCATGCTGAAGGAGTCTTCCATGCCGCTCATCCTTATCATTGCCGCGCTGTGCGTGCTGCGCCTGTTCGAAGTCTGGCGTTTTGCCGAACTGTCCTGGTGGATCATCTCCGCCCTGATGGTGTGCGCCTTCGTCTGGTTCGAATTCATCGAAAAGGCGCTCGGGCTCGACAAGAAGAAGGAACACAAGGTCCTCGACATCCACCGCGAAGCGCGCGTCAGGCAAACCTTCGGCAAGCGTCGCAAGACCTGATCCCCGCCAATACGCCGCGTGTTGTGTGATATGTTCCACATATCACCGGGCCCAACCCATACACCACGCGTATCAATGAACCTCGAACTCCGCCAGCTCCGCCATTTCGTGACGGTCGCCGAAGAATTGCACTTCGGCCGCGCCGCCGAGCGCCTGCACATGACGCAGCCGCCGCTGTCGCAAAGCATCGCCGGGCTGGAAGAGTTGCTCGGCGCCCCGCTGTTCCTGCGTAACCGCCGCCAGGTGGCGCTCACCGCCGCCGGCAGCGCCCTGCTGCCGGAAGCGCGCCGCATCCTGGAAGACGCCGGCGCCCTGCCCGCCCTGGTGCGCCGGGTCGCCGCCGGCGAAGCGGGCCGCCTGACGCTGGCCTTCGTCTCCACCGCCGACTACAGCGTGCTGCCCGCGATCCTGCAGCGCTACCGCGCCGCCTTCCCGGACGTCGGACTGGTGCTGCGCGAAGCGACCTCCGACGTGCAGGCCGAGGAACTGCTGAGCGGCCGCATCGACGCCGGTTTCGTGATCCCGCCGCTGCCAAGCCACACCGATGCGGCCCTCGCCTACATGAAAGTGCTGGAAGAACCGCTGATCCTGTGCGCGCCCGCCGGGCTGGATGTGCTGCGCGGCGGGGGACCGGTGCGCCTGCGCGACCTGCCGCCGCTGCCGCTGGTGATCTTCCCGCGCACGGCGGCACCGGCCCTGCACGACGCCATCCTGTCATGCTTCCGCGCGGCCGGCATCACCCCGGTCATCGGCCAGGAAGCGCTGCAGATGCAGACCATCGTCAGCCTGGTTTCCGGCGGCATGGGATTGGCACTTGTGCCACAATCCGTGTCGAACCTGATGCGCGCGGGGGTGGAATACCGTGCCCTGCTCGATCCGACGCCGCTGGCCGAAACCGGCCTGGCCTGGCGCCGCGACCATGACTCGCCCGTGCTCAGGGGCTTCCTGGAACTACTCGAGAAAGATTGAACCCATTATGCTGATTCATCCGCAGCCGGATCCCATCGCCTTTGCCATCGGACCGGTGCAGATCCACTGGTATGGCCTGATGTACGTGGTGGCCTTCGCCCTGTTCCTGATCCTGGGCCGCGTGCGCATCCGCCAGCCGCACATCGCCGCCCAGGGCTGGAAGGCCGAGGACCTGGACGACATGCTGTTCTACGGCATGCTCGGCGTGGTGCTGGGCGGCCGCCTGGGCGAAGTGCTGTTCTACCAGCCGGCCTATTTCTTCGAACACCCGCTCGAGATCTTCATGGTCTGGCGCGGCGGCATGTCCTTCCACGGCGGCTTCCTGGGCGTGCTGATCGCCATGGCCCTGTGGGCGCGCAAGAGCAAACGCAATCTGCTCGATGTCTACGACTTCATCGCACCGATGGTGCCGCTCGGCTATGCGGCCGGCCGCCTGGGCAACTTCATCAACGCCGAACTGCCGGGGCGCATCGCCGACCCCAGCTTGCCCTGGGCCATGCTGTGGCCGGGCGTCGAAGGCCCGCGCCATCCCTCGCCGCTGTACCAGATGCTGCTCGACGGGATCGTCGTATTCCTGATCCTGTGGCCTTACGCGCGCAAGCAGCGTCCGCGCCTGGCGGTCGGCGCCATGTTCACCCTGCTGTACGGCTGCGCGCGCTTCACCACCGAATACTTCCGCGTGCCGGACTGGGAAACCACCGTGCTCGGGATGCCGATCACCTCGGGCCAGGTGCTGTCGCTGCCGATGATCGTCGGCGCCCTCGTCATGCTGGCCTGGGCTTACCGCCAGCCGAACGGGCGTCCGGCGACCGCCTGACTATTCGAAGTCTTCGGCCAGGTTTTTCCAGCCGCGGCTCTTGGCGAAGGCGGTGAATTCCTCGGGCGCCTCGAGCACGATCAGTTTGCTCTCCTGCAGGCCGGGGTCGCTGTGCCCGAAGTCCGGGCCCTTGTAGCCGAGCGCGCGCAGGCGGTCGACGAGCTGGCGCACCAGCACCGTGTCCCTGAACGCGCCGGGCTCCAGCCTGTCCTTGAAGTCCACGTACACGTCGATGATCCCGTAGCCCTCGTCGAAGATGCGGATCGCCTTGACGTCGAGGGTACGGCCGTTGCCGTCCTTGGCCTGGAAGGGGCCGGACAGCTCGATGTCGGAATCGGTAGTCATGGCGCCAGCATACCACCTCCGTGCGCTGGTCACGCGCAAGCGTCGTGTTGTCGATTCGCCCATGTTATTCTCCGGGCGACATGCAAACAAGGAAAACAAGGGGCCGAGCTGGATGGTGGGTGGCACTGGCGGTGTTCGCCGTGCTGGCGCTCGCCGCCTTCTTCATCACCTGGCGCCCTGCGCTCGACTCGCAGGCGGCGCCGGTCCGCTTCGACCAGGCCCAGGTGCAGCGTGGCGCCAGGCTGGCGACGCTGGGCATGTGCGCCTCCTGCCACACGGTCGACCCAATCAAACCCTTCGCCGGCGGCCTGGCCTTGAAAACGCCCTTCGGCACCGTCTACAGCACCAATATCACGCCCCATGCGGGCACCGGCATCGGCGGCTGGAGCCTGGAGGCCTTCGACCGGTCCATGCGCCAGGGCGTCTCGCGCGACGGCCGCCTGCTCTATCCGGCCTTCCCCTACAACCACTACACCAAGCTGGCGCAGGACGACATGCGCGCCCTGTACGCCTACTTCATGACGCGTCCGGCCCTCGCGGCGCCGGCGCGCGCGAACCGGATGCGTTTCCCCTTCGGTTTCCGGCCGCTGGTGGCGTTCTGGAACCTGCTCTACCTCGACGAAACGCCCTGGAAGACCGACCCGCAACAGCCGGCCGACTGGAACCGCGGCGCCTATATCGCCAACACGCTCGCGCATTGCACCGCATGCCACACCCCGCGCACCGCGCTCGGCGGGCCCGATCTTGAACGCCAGCTCGACGGCGGCGATGCCGAGGACTGGTATGCGCCGGCGCTCAACGCGACATCCCCCTCGCCGCTGCCGTGGACGCGCGAGCACCTCACGCACTACCTGCGCACCGGCATCGCGCCCGGCCACGCCGTGGCCGGCGGCCCCATGCAGGACGTGGTGGTCCAGCTCGGACAGGCCGACGAGGGCGAGGTCGCCGCCATCGCCACCTATATCCACGGCTTCCTGAAACAGGCGCCGGAGCGCGTCACGCCTGCCCGCCGCGACGGCCCCCTGCCCGCACCTGCCGACGATGACCCCGACCTGGCGCGCATGCGCCTCGGCTACGAGACCTATGCGATGGCCTGCGCCAGCTGCCACGACGCCGGGCGCGGCGTGAGCTCCGGCGCCGCGCTGCACTTGCAGAAGGCGGTGGCCCTGTACGACCCCGACCCGCGCAGCCTGGTCCACATCATCCGCCAGGGCATCGTGCCGCGCGAGGGCGAAGCCGGACGCTGGATGCCGGGCTTCGCCACGCTGCTGGGCGATGAACAGCTCACGGCGCTGGCGGCCTACCTGCGGCGCTATGGCGCGGGGGCCGAGCCCTGGCCGGAGCTGAACGAAGCAGTGAAGAAAGCGAAGCAACCATGAGCAAATACACCCTGCAGGTCAACGGCAAGCCGCAGACCGTCGACGTCGACGCCGACACCCCGCTGCTCTACGTGCTGCGCAACGACCTGAAACTCAACGGCGCCAAGTTCGGCTGCGGCCTGGGCCAGTGCGGCTCCTGCACCGTCATGCTCGACAAGGAGCCGGTGATGTCCTGCCTGCTGCCGGTGTCGATGGTGGGCAGCCGCGCGGTGCGCACGGTGGAATCGGGCGGCACGCGCTGGGTACCGAGCTCGGTGCTGCAGCAGGCCTTCATCGACGAGCAGGCGGCCCAGTGCGGCTACTGCATCGCCGGCATGATCATGCGCGCCACCGCCCTGTTCGAGCAGGTGGCCTCGCCCACCGACGCCCAGATCCGCAGCTGGATGCAGCCGAACCTGTGCCGCTGCGGCACCCACCTGCGCATCCTGCGCGCGGTGCGCCGCGCCGCCGACGTGCTGGCGGCCCAGCCGATCCGGAACTACTGATGGACCAGGATCTCCAGCACCCCGGCCGGCGCCGCTTCCTGGCAAGCGGCGGCGCCCTGACCCTGTCGTTTGCGCTGCCCTTGCGCGCAGCGCCCGGTGCGCTGCCCGGCAGCCTGGCGGACGAGCCCTGGCTCGACGCCTGGATCCGGGTCGGCGCCGACAACCGGGTCACGGTTTTTACCGGCAAGGTGGAGCTGGGCCAGGGCATCAAGACCGCGCTGCTGCAGGTCGCCGCGCACGAACTGCAGATCGATCCCGGGCGCCTGATCCTGATCACCGCCGACACCGAGCGTACGCCCGATGAAGGCTATACCGCCGGCAGCCACTCGATGCAGGACAGCGCCACCGCCATCCGCCACGCGGCGGCCCAGGTGCGCGCCCTGCTGCACCAGAAGGCCGCCGAGCGCCTGCAGGTGCCGGCGGCGGCGCTGGCCCAGGACAACAGCGTGTTCCGGGCGCCGGACGGGCGCCGCGTGAGCTTCAGCGAACTGGTGGCGGGCAGCGAGCAGCACCTGCGCGCGACCGACGCCCTGCCGCCGCGCATGCCGAACGCGCGGCGCCATATCGGCGTCACGCTGCCGCGGGTCGACATCCCCGGCAAACTGAAAGGGCAGCTGGCCTACCTGCAGGACATCCGCCTGCCCGCCATGATGCATGGCCGCGTGGTGCGCCCGCCCTCGCCCGGCGCGCGCCTGCTCGGCGTCGACAAGGCGGCGGTGGCGCGCCTGCCCGGCGTGCTGGAAGTGGTGCAGGACGGCCGCTTCCTGGCCGTGATCGCGGACGAGGAATACCGCGCGGTGAAGGCGGCGAAGGCCCTGGCGCAGGCGGCGCGCTGGGAAGTCCCGGCGACCCTGCCGGCCGGCCGCGACGTCGCTGCCCAGGTGCGCAGCCTGCCCTCGTCCCCGCAGCAGGTGCTGGCACGCGGCGTGCCGGGAACGGCGGGCCGCAGCCTGCGCGCGAGTTACACCCGCCCCTACCAGCTGCACGCCTCGATCGGCCCCTCGTGCGCGATCGCCCTGCTGGAAGGCGGCCGCTACACGGTGTGGACGCATTCGCAGGGCGTGTATCCGCTGCGCGCGGCGCTGGCCGAGCTGCTGGGCGCGCCGGAGGAAGCGCTGCGCTGCATCCATGCCGAGGGGTCCGGTTGCTACGGCCACAACGGCGCCGACGACGTCGCGGCAGACGCGGTGCTGCTGGCGCGCGCCTTCCCCGACCTGCCGGTGCGGGTGCAGTGGATGCGCGAGGACGAACACGCCTGGGAACCCTTCGGCCCGGCGATGGTGGCGGACGTCCAGGCCAGCTTGGACGCGGCCGGCCGCATCGTCGACTGGCACTACGAGGTCTGGAGCCAGGCCCACGCCACCCGCCCCGGCAAGGCCGGCAACCTGCTGGCCGCCACCCTGCTGGCGCGCCCGTTCGCCCCGCCCGCACCGAAGCCGATCCCGCAACCCGAAGGCGGCGGCGACCGCAATGCCATTCCCTATTACGTGCTGCCGAACGCGCGCGTGACCCACCATTTCCAGCCGGCCGGGCCCTTCCGCACCTCGGCGCTGCGCTCGCTCGGCGCCTACTGCAACGTGTTCGCGATCGAAAGCTTCATGGACGAGCTGGCGCGCGCCGCGAACACCGACCCGGTGGCCTTCCGCCTGCGCCACCTGGCGGATCCACGCGCCATCGAGGTGGTGAAACTGGCGGCGGCGAAGTTCGGCTGGGACGCCTACAAGAAGACGCCCCGGCGCGGCCGCGGCTTCGCCTTCGCCCGCTATAAAAACTCGGCGGCCTATTGCGCGGTGGCGCTGGAAGTCGAGGTGGCGCTGGAGACCGGCTTCGTACGCATCGTGCGCGGCGATGCGGCGGTGGACTGCGGCGAAGTGGTCAACCCGGACGGCGTGCGCAACCAGATCGAGGGCGGCATCGTCCAGTCGGCCAGCTGGACCCTGCTGGAAGGGGTGCGCTTCGATGCCGGCCGGGTGCTGAGCCAGGACTGGGCCGGCTATCCGATCCTGCGTTTCAACGGGGTGCCGGAGCGCCTCGCCGTCCACCTGCTGGACCGGCCGGGCCAGCCTTTCCTCGGCACCGGCGAAGCGGCGCAGGGACCGGCCGCGGCGGCGCTGGCGAATGCGGTGGCGGATGCCTGCGGCCTGCGCGTGCGCGAGCTGCCGCTGGACCGTGCGCGCCTGCGCCGGCTTCAGGCCTGACGCGAGGCCAGCGTTACACCCTCGCCGATGGCGGGGGCCACCACGCGCAGGCCGCCGCGCAGGCTGGCTTCGCGGTCGATCAGGAAGGCCACCAGCAGCACCAGGCCGGTAAAGGTCATGCTCAGGTTGCGCAGTTCGCCGGTGGCGCAGAAGGCCAGGAACAGCGGCAGGTTGACCAGCGCGCAGATCGCCAGGTGGCGGCGCAGCACGCGCGGCGCCAGCGGCCAGGCGCGCCACAGCACGATCCCCAGCACCCCCAGGGTGCCGACGAAAGCGCGCGACGGCCCCACCAGGCCATAGGTGGTCTCGAGGCGGAAGTAGGGATTGCCGGACAAATAGGCCGCGACGTTGGCCGGCAGGTGGAATTCCAGCGCGCCGCCGAAGGCTTCGAGGTAGGCCGCCTTCAGCGCCAGGTTCATCAGGCCGGCGAGCAGCACCAGCATGCCCACCGCCAGCCAGGCCCTGCGGCGCGACAGCCGGCGGCGCAGCAGCGGATACAGGGCCGGCAGCACGAAGAAGAAAGTCTCCTTGTTCAGGGTCGCCACCAGCACCAGGGCCGCCAGCGCAATCAGCCTGGCGCGCAGGGCCAGCAGGAAGGCCAGGCTGGCGAACAGCAGTTCGACCGTATCGTAGAAGTAGCCGCCCACCGTCTGCAGATAGGGGAAACTCAATGCGAAGGCGGTCGGCGCCAGTACCGCGGCCAGCGGCGAGACATTGAAGTGCAACAGGATCCGGCGCAGCACGAACAGGCTGCCCAGCAGCGCGAGGAAGCTGAGGTAGTACACGACCGCATAGCGGAAGCGCGCGTCGTGCGTGCTGCCCGGCCGGCTCTTGGCGAAGACTGCGTCCGGCCGGAAGCGCGCGGCCACGCGCTCCTTGAGGCGATCGGGGGCGACGGCGTCGAGGCGGCGCGCCAGGTCCGGCAGCAGCTGGCGGTAGACGAAGGGCTTGTGCGCCTCCATGTCGAGCATGGCCGCGACGCCGAAGCGCGGATCGCCGTCGCGCAGTCCCCACTTGCCGGCGAAGCCCGAGAAGGCGGCCGCCGCCACGATCCAGAAGAAGGCGAACAGCAGGAAGCAGGCGGCAACACGCGACATCGCGCCCTGGTCCGTGGGGGAACTGGGGTGAAGGAAGCGGAGGGTGTCGGCTGTCATGATATATGCATATGACAGTAACGAAGCGAGGCCCTCGCGTCAACCTGTATGTACGGCCTAGTTGAAGGCCTTCCAGAACATGTAGGCCGCCAGCGCGTACAGGATCACCGCGAACACCTGCTGCAGCCGGCGCACCGGCATCCGGTGCGCGGTGCGCGCGCCGACCGGCGCCATCGTCACGCTGGCCAGCACGATGATGGCCAGCGCCGGCAGGTAGATGAAGCCGAGCGCGTACTCCGGCAGGCCGGGCTCGCCCCAGCCGAACCAGATGTTCGAGAGCGTGCCGGACAGCGCGATCGGGAAGCCCAGCGCCGCGCTGGTGGCGACCGCATTGTGGATGCGCACCCCGCACCAGGTCATGAAGGGCACCGACACGAAGCCGCCGCCGGCGCCGACGATGCCCGAGAGCGTGCCGATGAAGCCGCCGGTGGCGAACATGCCCGCCGTCCCCGGCAGCGCGCGCGCGGCCGCCGGCTTCTTCCCGATCAGCATCTGGGTGGCCGAGAAGGCGACGAAGACGCCGAAGAAGGCCGCCAGTACCGAAGAATCCATCTGCTTGCCGATCCAGGGCCCGATCCAGGAACCGACCAGGATGCCCGGCGCCAGCAGCTTCACCACGGGCCACAGCACCGCGCCGTGCTGGTGGTGGGCGCGCACCGAGGACAGGGAGGTAAACAGGATGGTCGCAAGCGAGGTCGCGATCGCCATGTGGATGGTCAGCTCCGGTGCGATGCCGCGCGCCGTGAAGATCATCGTGATGAAGGGCACCAGGATCATGCCGCCGCCGATGCCGAGCAGTCCGGCCGCGAAACCGCCGAAGGCGCCCATGGCGAGCAGCGCCAGGATCAGGCCGATGTCCATCAGCGCTTCCCTTCGCGCACCAGGGCGACGATGGTGTTCCACTCCGCCTGCGTCACCGGCGACACCGACAGCCGGCTGCCCTTCTGCAGCAGCACCATGTCTTCCAGTCCCGGCGTGGCGCGCAGTTCGGCCAGCGGCAGGTAGCGCCCTGCGTCCAGCGCGCGCACGTCGACCGAGATCCAGCGCGGTTCTTCCTGCTTTGCCTTGGGGTCGTGGTAAGGGGAAGATGGATCGAACTGGGTGGCGTCCGGATACGCGCCGCTGGCCACTTCGGCGATGCCGGCCACGCCGGGCACGGCGCAGCTGGAGTGGTAGAACAGGATGCCGTCGCCGACCGACATGGCGTCGCGCATGAAGTTGCGCGCCTGGTAGTTGCGCACCCCGAACCAGGACACGGTCTTCGCGGGCGCCGCCAGCACGTCGTCGAAACTGACTTCGTCCGGTTCGGATTTCATCAACCAATAGCGCATCGCATCTCCATCAACATCGCGCAAAAAAAAAGCGGCTGCGTACCTTAAGTGCGCAACCGCTCGTGTGTGTAGCCCCGCCTGTGTCGTTATTGCCGGCATCCCGAACCAAAAGGCTCAAGGTGGTCGCAGTCAGCTCAATTTCGGGTTCGTCAGACTAGTGACGCTCGCGCCCACCAAGCATGTCCCACAACCTATGCGAAAGAATGGTTCAAGGAATATATGACAAATCTCGAACACCGCAGGGTAGAGCGCAGTTTACTCTGTTGGCCGAGCATGTCAACCGAATCGCGAGCTCAGGACAGGTTTTCCTGCGGCGCCAGCGCCTTGTCGAGGACGGTGTGCATCGCTTCCAGCTTCTGCTTGACTTCGAGGATCGACATGTCGGACAACGGGCCCTGGGGCGATTTCACCGACAGGAATTCCGCTGCCACGCTGAGCGCCGCCATGACCGCGATGCGGTCGGTGCCCTTGACCTTGCCCGAGTCGCGCAGCGCGCACATCTTGCCGTCCAGGTAGCTGACCGCTTCGCGCAGGGTGCGCTCCTCGCCTTCGCGGCAGGCCAGGCGGTAAGGCTGGCCCATGATGGTGCAATCGAGATGGATCATTGGGTGGCCTCGCTGGCTTCGCCGTCGGCTTCAGGCGCCTCGGGTTCCTCCGGCGCCGGGAACTGCTCGAGCAGCGCCTCGACGCGGCGCTGGGCCTCGTTCAGGCGCTCCTTGAACGCGAGGTTCTCGGCGCTCAGCAGGCTGTTGGCCTGGCGCAGCAGGTAGTTCTCGGCACGCAGCGACTGGGTCAGCTGGGCGAGCCGGTCGATTTTGTCGGAGAGGTCTTGGAATTCGGAAATCATTCGACACTATAGGACTGAGATGGTTTTTCCGTCAACCGAATCGCAAGCGCGCGTCACGGCCTTGCCATCCAGTGTACCCTGCCCGGCTGTTGTCGGCGAGACCACATCAAAACCCTGCTCAGCCCTCCATTACATTGGTCCTCGTCAAAAAAGTCAGTGCGAGCACACACACAGCGTCTTGAAATGGGATGTTATGATCCCTATAATTAGCACTCGTTAGTAGAGAGTGCTAACAACTCTTTCGAAGCCGACGCCACCTGGCGGCGGCACTGAATCGCAAGTCAAACCACTGAAAAATAAGGAGTTTTGCATGAACCTTCGTCCTCTGCACGATCGCGTAATCGTGAAGCGTCTCGACCAGGAAACCAAAACTGCATCCGGCCTGATCATTCCCGATGCAGCCGCCGAGAAGCCGGACCAGGGTGAGATCCTCGCCGTCGGTAACGGCAAGGTGCAGGAAAACGGCCAGGTCCGTCCGCTGGAAGTGAAGGTCGGCGACCGCGTCCTGTTCGGCAAGTACTCGGGCCAGGCCGTCAAGGTCGATGGCCAGGAACTGCTGGTCATGCGCGAAGAAGACATCATGGCCGTCGTGGCCCTGTAATCTCGCATCCTCCCTCAATACCCTCGAAACCATTCGGAGAAACAAGACATGGCAGCTAAAGAAGTAATTTTCGGCGACGCAGCGCGCGCCAAGATGGTTGAAGGCGTCAACATCCTCGCCAACGCAGTCAAGGTCACCCTGGGCCCGAAAGGCCGCAACGTCGTGCTGGAGCGCTCGTTCGGCGCCCCGACCGTCACCAAGGACGGCGTCTCGGTCGCGAAAGAGATCGAACTGAAGGACAAGCTCCAGAACATGGGCGCGCAGATGGTCAAGGAAGTCGCGTCGAAGACCAGCGACAATGCCGGTGACGGCACCACCACCGCGACCGTGCTGGCACAAGCCATCGTCCGCGAAGGCATGAAGTTCGTTGCCGCCGGCATGAACCCGATGGACCTGAAGCGCGGCATCGACAAAGCCGTCGCCGCCACCGTCGAAGAACTGAAGAAGATCGCCAAGCCGACCACCACCTCGAAAGAGATCGCCCAGGTCGGCGCCATCTCGGCCAACTCGGAAACCTCGATCGGCGAGCGCATTGCTGAAGCAATGGAAAAAGTCGGCAAGGAAGGCGTCATCACCGTCGAAGACGGCAAGTCGCTGAACGACGAGCTGGACATCGTGGAAGGCATGCAGTTCGACCGCGGCTACCTGTCGCCGTACTTCATCAACAACCCGGACAAGCAGGTCGCCGTTCACGAGAACCCGTTCATCCTGCTGTGCGACAAGAAGATCTCGAACATCCGTGACCTGCTGCCGGTGCTGGAGCAGGTCGCCAAGGCCGGCCGTCCGCTGGTGATCGTCGCCGAAGACATCGAAGGCGAAGCGCTGGCGACCCTGGTGGTCAACAACATCCGTGGCATCCTGAAGACCGTCGCCGTCAAGGCACCGGGCTTCGGCGACCGCCGCAAGGCCATGCTGGAAGACATCGCCATCCTGACCGGTGGCCAGGTCATCGCCGAAGAAGTCGGCCTGACCCTGGAAAAGGTCACGCTGAACGAACTGGGCCAGGCCAAGCGCGTCGAAGTGGGCAAGGAAAACACCATCATCATCGACGGCGCCGGCGCCGCTGAAGCGATCGAAGCACGCGTCAAGATGGTCCGCGTCCAGATCGAAGAAGCGACCTCGGACTACGACCGCGAAAAACTGCAAGAGCGCGTGGCCAAGCTGGCCGGCGGCGTTGCCGTGATCCGCGTCGGTGCAGCCACCGAAGTCGAGATGAAAGAGAAGAAGGCACGCGTGGAAGACGCGCTGCACGCTACCCGCGCTGCCGTGGAAGAAGGCATCGTCCCGGGCGGCGGCGTGGCCCTGCTGCGCGCACGTTCGAACATCGACATCAAGGGCGACAACCCTGACCAGGACGCAGGCATCAAGATCGTCCTGCGCGCCATGGAAGAGCCGCTGCGCATGATCGTCCAGAACGCCGGCGACGAGCCGTCGGTCGTGGTGGCAGCCGTCATCGCCGGCACCGGCAACTACGGCTACAACGCCGCCAACGGCACCTACGGCGACATGGTCGAAATGGGCGTGCTGGATCCGGCCAAGGTCACCCGTTCGGCCCTGCAGAACGCAGCGTCGATCGCCGGCCTGATGCTGACCACCGACTGCATGGTGTCGGAAGTCACCGAAGACAAGCCGGCCGGCGGCATGGGCGGCATGGGTGGCATGGGCGGCATGGGCGGCATGGACGGCATGATGTAATTAGTCCAGGCCTGGCGCCGGCGTTGCCGGCGCTGCCCTGTCGAAAAGCCTGTAAGGTTAACGCCTTGCAGGCTTTTTTCTTTTGGAGGCAAGCATGGCGACCGTGAATGCGGACGAACTCGAGAACGCGATGATCCTGGCCGACCCGCCGCGCGCCGGCAGGGCCTGGGTCTGCCGCGCCAGCGGCGAGGTGCTGGTCAAGGCCGACATGGTGGGCAGCCACACGCCCCTGCCGGACGACATCCACGAAGAAGAAACGTACATCCCGGTGCCCGGGTGCAGCCGCCTCGGCCTGGGCCAGGCCGTCGTGCTCGATTTCGTGCGGCAGCAGCTGCCCGGCGAGGAAGAGAACGTGGGAACCATGCTGCGCGGCGCGGGCGGCTTCGAACGCTTCGCGAAGCTGGCGCAGGAGCGCGGCCTGCTCGCAGCCTGGCACGCCTTCCGTCAGGAGCGCACGCTTGCCGCGCTGCGCGCATGGTGCGAAGCGCAGGGCCTGGAACTGGGTTCCTGAAGCAGCGCGGCGGCGCCGTCCCCGGCCCTCAGGTGGAGCAGCGTCGCCATCATCAGGAAGGACGGATACAGCCAGCCGCCGCCGGGAATCATCGTCGTCCAGCCATTGCCCGTGTGCGCGACCAGGGCGCCGGCCAGCAGGGGCAGCAATGCCAGCGAGGCCACGCGCCCGTGGATGCCGAGGATGATCAGGACGCCGCCCGCCAGCTCCAGCAGCGCCACCGGCCACGCAATCGGCGTGGGCATGCCTTGCGCATTGAGGAAGGCGGCAAGAGCGGGCATACTGAAGGCCGCCAGTTTCAGGAAGGCGTGGGACAGCCAGGCGGCGCCGAGCGCGAGGCGCAGCAGCAATGTGGCGTAGGGAGCGATGCTGTAGCGGTTCATGATCTGCCTTTGCGAAGTGGTTGGAGGTGCGTTCACTCTAGCCATGCAGGGCCCCCATTAAAATAAGCAGCCATGAAAGCACCCCCTGCAAAAATGCAAGCGAAGCTGGGACTGCCCGACCTGGAAATCATCCTGGCCCTACACCGCGGCCGCACCCTGGCACGGGCTGCCGAACGGCTGCAGGTGGATGCCTCCACGGTGTTTCGCGCGATCCGGCGCATCGAAAAGGACATCGGCGAACTGCTGTTCGACCGCGGGCGCCATGGGTATGCCGCTACCACGCTCGGGCGCGCCCTCGCCGCGCATGCGGAGCGCATCGAACAACAGCTCGAGGAAGCGCGCGAGACCGCCTTCAACCAGGACGCCGAGCCTTCCGGCCTGCTGCGCATCACGCTCACCGAGACCCTGTTCCACACCGTGCTGCTGCCGGTGCTGCCGCGCTTCAGCGCCGCCTATCCGCGCATCGCGCTCGAACTGGTAACCTCGAATGCGCTTGCCAACCTGGGGCAGCGCGAGGCCGATATCGCCATCCGGGTCACCAATGCGCCGCCCGAGCATTTAGTGGGCATCCGCCTCGGCACCATGCGCTCGGCGCTGTGGGCCGGCAGGGATTTCCTGGCCGCGCAGCCGGCGGACCGCCAGGTCGCGGAGATGGACTGGATCGCCCTGGACGACAGCCTGGCGGAGCATCCCTCGCAGCTGTGGCGCCGCACTGCCCTGCCGGCGGTGACGCCACGCTACAAGGTCGGCAACCTGCTGGCGGTCGCGGGCGCCGTGGTGAACGGCCTGGGCGTCGGCGTGGTGCCGCTGGCGGTCATGCGCGGGCATCCGCATGCGGAGATGATCGGCGCTCCACTGCCCGAGCTGGACATCGGCCTGTGGGTACTGGCCCATCCCGATACCCGCTACCTCGGGCGGATGAAGGCCATGTTCGATTTCCTGCGCACGTCCATCGTCTTACCCGAGGCCGGCACGCGCCTGTCCTGACGGGCACCACCTGCCCCTCCCATGCATTGCGCATTGACGAGGTCTTGACGCGATGTTACTGTACTAACCGTACTAGTACAGCATGGAGATCACATGAGTCGCCGAACACCCTTGATGCTCAACATCGCCACCGGCGACACCCGCCCGATCAACCGCCAGATCGTCGACGGCGTGCGCCGCCTGATCGCCAGCGGCGAGCTGCCGGTGGGCGCCGCCCTGCCCAGCGTGCGCGGCCTGGCCCAGCAGCTGTCGATCAATCCCAACACCGTGGCCAAGGCCTATGGCGAACTGGCCGCCGAGGGCTGGGTGGAGTCGCGCGCGGGCCTCGGCCTGTTCGTACTGCCGCCGCGCCAGCTGCTGTCGGACGCCGAGCGCGAACGGCGCCTGGGCGAGGCGGTCGACCGCTTCACCGGCGACGTCATCGGCCTGGGTTATTCCAGCGACGAAGTGCTGGACCGTGTTGCCGGCGAGCTGGCCGCCTGCCTGCCGCGCAAGCGCGCATAAGGACCACCATGAACGACTTCGTCATCTCGACCGACCAGCTGTGCCTGTCCTACAAGGGCAAGCAAGCCCTCGACCACCTGAGTCTGCAGCTGCCGCGCGGCGGCGTGCATGCCATCGTCGGCGCCAACGGCGCCGGCAAATCCACGCTGTTCCGCGTGCTGCTCGGCTTCGCCTGCGCCGACAGCGGCTCCGCCTCCGTGCTGGGCTGCGACAGCCGCCTACTAACCCCGCAGCTGCGCTCGCGCATCGGCTTCGTCAATGAAGAGCACACCCTGCCGGGCTGGATGCGGGTCGAGGAGCTGGCCAACATGCAGCGCCGCCTCTACCCGCTATGGAACGACGCGCGCTACCGCCAGGTGCTGGCCAACTTCAACGTCGGCGACCGCCAGCGGGTCGCCGAACTGTCGCGGGGCGAGCGCGCCGGCGTCAGCCTGGCCCTCGCGCTGGCGCAGGGGCCGGAACTGCTGATCCTCGACGAACCCACGCTCGGCCTGGACGTGGTGGCCAAGCGCGCCTTCCTCGACGCCCTGCTGCAGACCAGCCTGGACGACGGCGCCACCATCGTCTACTGCTCGCACCAGATGGAAGAGATCGAGCGCGTCGCCGACAACCTCGTGATCCTCGAGCGCGGCCTGCTGCGCCACATGTCGCCGCCCGGCGATTTCTGCGAGCGGGTCAGCTTGTGGATCGCCGACTTCCCCTTCCGCCAACCCGAAGCTGCCCACCTCCCGGGCGTGCTCGAGATGCGCGTGATCGACGGCCTGACCCACCTGGTGGTGTTCGACGGCGGCATCGATTTCGGCCACCGCCTGCGCCTGATGGGTGCACGCACCGCACAGCAGATGCCGGTCAGTCTCGACCGCGCCGTCAACGGTTTCCTGGCGCGCGGCCATGCCGGCGTCCCCACGCTTTCCGCCGCAGCCTGAAAGACCCGACAGATGAAAGAACTTTTCCTCAGCGAGTGCCGGCGTTTCCGCACCCTCGCCCTGGTCGCCGCCGCCGTGCACCTGGTGCTCCTGCAACTGGCGTCACGCCTCATCGAACCGCTGCAGCAGCGCTGGCAGCCCCAGGCCCTGTTCCTGGTGATCAGCGCCGTCGCCGGACTGGCCTTCGCCGCCGTCCAGTTCAACAGCGTCCGCCAGCCCAGCCGCTGGCTGTGGCTGATGCACCGTCCGCTGCCGCGCGGCCGCATCTTCGGCGCGCTGTCGCTGGCGTCAACGGCGCTGCTGGTCTTCGTCATCGGCCTGCCGGCCCTGCTGGCCGTGGCCGGCAACGACCACTTCACCGGGCGCACCGTCGACACCCGTCACTACCTGATTCCGCTGCACCTGCTGCTGGCCAGCCTCACCGCCTGGCTGGGCGGCACCTACCTGATGCTGTGCGGCCGGCGCAGCGCCTTCGTGGTGCTGTTCGTGCCCGTGCTGCTGGTCTGCCACCTGGCGTCCGGCGCCGCGCTGCTGGCGCCGGCGCTGGCCGGCCTGGCGATGATGGCGGCGCTGGCCTACACCGCCTTCAAGCCGGACCGCGTGGCAGCTCCCGCCACGTCGGGCGGACAGCTCGCGGCCGGCATCCCCTTGGTGCTGGGCTTCTACTGCCTGCTGCTGTGGGGCGGCTCGATCGGCTTCCAGTTCGGCCAGATGCTGGTCGGCACGAGTCCGCTCAACGGCATGGTGCCGCCCGCCGGCGGCTACGTCGAACTGGTGCGCACGCACGGCAGCAACAACCTGCAGCGCGCGCTCGCGGCGTCGAACGACCCGCGCGCCGCGCACTGGCGCCGCCAGCTGGCGCTGCTCGAGGTCGGCAAGGTCCAGCCCGAGGGCCGCGCGCATCCGGTGCGCGGCGCCATCGCCAACCTCGAGCCCACGCAATGGAGCAATGGACCTCGCAACATCATATGGACCTTCAAGCACGACCGCATGCTGTACGAGGGACGCGACATGCATACCGATGCGCCGCGCGGCTGGTTCGGGCTGGGCGGGATGAAGGACTTGCGCAGCTTCGACTCGGTGCCGGTCATGGTGGGGAAATTCTTCATGACCCGGCAGCGGCTGCTGCAGCTCGATGCGGACGGCGGCCGCGCGCTCACTATCGTCCAGGTGCGCGCACCCGAGACCCTGAGCGGCGGCGTGCAGGAAGTCGGCCGCCAACCCTTCGTGCTGAGCAACCAACGCCTGATCGCCTACCGCCGCCCTGGCGATCCGCAAGCGCCGCTGGAAGAGCTCTACAGCGTTCCGCTACCCGGTCCCTTCGGCGACCTGGCCCGGGTCGACGTCGCACGCCTGCTCGACGGCACCCTGCTGTCCTTCAATTTCGGCCGGCGCATGGTCGACGGCGAGGCCGGCTCGCGCCAGCAGCTCGTGTTCGTCGACGCCGCGGGGCGTGCGCAGACGGTCGCCTCGCGTGCCGTCGGCCACGATTTCCCGCTGCTGTTCGAACACAAGGACTGGTGGCTGTCGCCGCTGTCTCACGCCGTGCTCGACCTGCCCGAACGCCTGCTCGACAAGGGCCTGATCGGGGACGCGCCGGGCGCGCCGGCCCAGGTGCGCCCGCAGGGTGTCGTCGCGGCGGCGCTCATTGCAGCCTTGCTGTCCGCCACCTTGGCTGCGTGGCGCCTGCGCCGGCATCCGCTGCGCCACCGCCTGGCCTGGAGCGCGGCCGCACTGGTGCTGGGACCGCCCGCCGTCGCCACCCTGTGGGTGCTGGCGCCGCGCGTCATTCCCGCCGCCTCCACCAAAGCCGTACACGCCGTGCAAGCCATGCCGGCTGCCGCCTGAAAGGACCGATCATGCGATACCCTGACTGCGCCGCACTGGCGCGGGCCGGCGCACGCCTGTGCCTCGGCGCCCTGCTGGCCATCTCCTCCGCTCAGGCCGCGCCCCTGTCCGCCGAGCTGGCGCGCAATGCCGCACTGCCGCGCGCGCCGCTGCTGAATCCCGAGCTGTTCGAGCGCCCGGCGCGCCTGCGCGAGGTGCGCCTCGCGCCCGACGGCGCCCACCTGGCCTGGGTCGAGGAAGTGGACGGCAAGGCCGAGCTCCACGTCACGCCGCTGGCCGGCGGACCGGCCCGGCCCCTGGCCACGCTCGACCCGCAGGACCGGGTGCATTGGTCGCGCGACGGCGCCGTGCTGTTCGTCGCCCAGCAGGACGCGGTGGCGGCGATCGGCGTGCGCGACGGCGCCGGCGGCCGCATCGCCATGCTCGACAAGGAAGGACAGCAGCGCTTCGCCGGCGTCGACCCCAGCATGCCGCGCCATGCCCTCCTCGAGGAGAACGACACGGCCAGGGGCAGCACGCGCCTGGTGCGCATCGGCGCCGACGGCGCCCGCAGCATCCTGTACGAAGGACCGGGCAGCGTCGCCGCCCCCCTGTTCAAGCCGGACGGCACGCCCGCCATCCTGCGCCGCCAGGACCGCGATTTCACGCAGCGGATCCTGCAGCGGCGCGGCAAGGACTGGATCGAAGCCGCGCGCTGCCGGCCGCTGCGCACCTGCGTCCCGCTGGCGCTGTCGGCGGACGGCAGCCGGCTGTTCCTGCGCACCCTGCACGCCGATGACCGCGAAGCGCTGGTCGAGGTGCCGCTCACCAAGGGAGCGGGCCGCGTGGTCCATACCGATCCGGACAAGCTGGCGGACCTGGTCGGCGTGACGCTGAACCCGATGGACGGGCAGCCGATGCTGGCCGCCTACCAGTTGCCGGCGCCGCGCCTGTACGGAATCGACGCCGCTGGCCGGCGCATCGCTGCCGCCATCGCGCGCCGCTTCCCGGAAGGCGGCGTGGTCGTCGAATCCTGCGCCCCTAGCGCCTGCCTGCTGGCCGAGCGCGGCGCGCGCATGGCGCAGGCGCGCTTCTGGCTCCTCGACCTGAAGGGGGATAGCTTCCGTCCCGTGCTCGACGATGTGCGGGCCCGCGCCGCCTTCCCGCCCGAGCGCCACCTGGCGCAGCGCATCGCCCTGCGCTACCCGGCCTCGGACGGCATGATGGTGCACGGCTACCTGACCCTGCCGCCCGGACTGCCGGCGCGCTCCCTGCCCCTGGTCACCATCGTCCACGGCGGGCCCTGGGGTCACGTGACCGGCGGCTACAGCGGCGGCGCCCAGCTGCTGGCCAACCGCGGCGTCGCGGTCTTCGAACCGAACTTCCGCGGCTCGACCGGCTACGGCGAACGCTATACGCGGGCGCCGGGCGCCGACTACGGCAACGGCCGCGTGCAGGCCGACATCATCGACGGCGTGCGCTGGCTGCTGGCCCAGGGCGTCGGCGATCCACGGCGGCTAGGCATCGCGGGCTCGTCCTTCGGCGGCTATGCCACCCTGCTCGCGCTGAGCCATACGCCGGACATGTTCCGCTTCGGACTGGCGGGCCAGCCGCCCACCGACTTCGCCCGCAACATGCGGGGCCTGGCAGCGGCACCGGCCAAGCCGGGCGAGCGGCCGCTGCGCCGGGTGCTGGCGGAAGTGGGCATCGACCCGGACGATCCGGCGCAGATGCAGCCGATATCGCGCGCCGCCCCCGTGCGCCTGGCCGCGCAGGTGCGCGCACCGCTGCTGGTGATCGCCGGCGGCAAGGACGAACTGGTCGAGGTGGAGGCGGTCGCCGACTACGTCGCGCGCCTGCAGGAACTGGGCAAGCCGGTCAGCCTGCTGGTCGATCCCGACGAAGGCCACAACGCCCGCAACCCGCTGGCGCGCAAGGCGCAGATGCACCTGCTGCTGCGGATGCTGCACCGTTACCTGGGCGCCCCGCCGCCGCCGGCCCCGAGCGCCGAGCTGGCGCGCTACCTCGCGCGCAACTTGCGGGCCGATGCTGCCCTGGGCCGCTGACGCTTGCCACTGAGTGTTGCTGCTCGAACATACAGGGTGTAGACTGCCCGCTCACCCCTGTGAGGCAACCATGTCGATTCGCGCTGCAATCCGTCCTTCCCTGTCCCTGCTGGCCGCTGCCCTGGTCCTGGCCCTGGCGGCCACCGGCTGCAAGCGCGCCGAGCGCGAGGAAGCGAAGCCGGCGCCCGCGGCCGTGACCGTCAAGGAAGCGCCGCTGCGCACCAGGGAGCAGGCCATGACGACCCTGCTCGCCGTGCCGGAACTGAAGGCCTGGTCCGAGCAGATCGAGAAGCGCTCGAAGGGCAAGGCCCACGGTGCGGTGATCGAGGACGATCCGGTGCCGCGCGAGATCAACGGCAAGAAGTACTACCAGCTGAGCTTTGTCGAAAACCGCGCGGCCGACGTCCGCCGCCGCGAAAGCTTCCTCGTCTCCCAGCAGGGGGACGAGATCCTGGTGGAAGAAGCCGAGACCGATACCCTGCTGTCGCTGCAGGAATGGCGCCGCAAAATCCAACGGGTCGAACTCAAGAGCGCGGACTAGGCTCCGGCAGGCGCAATACCTCTACCCGCTCCAGCTGCGCGCTCGACATATACCAGTCGTTGATCACCAGCTCGAGCTGGTCCACCCGCATGCTGCCGAGCGGCGCGTCGCGCAGTTCGGCCAGCAGCGCCGCGAAGCGCGACGGCTGCCGCAAGGGTGCGGCAAAGCGGAACAGGGTCGCATGGGCGGTCACCAGGCGGTAACGCTGGTCGAGCGTGCCGGCCAGGCCGCGCGCCAGCAATTCGCCGCGCAGGCGTTCACGCAAGCCTTCCAGCGCCGGGCCGCGGGGAATACCGCGCGCCAGCACCGCGCCGCGCGACAGCGCGATGCCGTCGAAGTCGATCTCGAAGGCCGCCATGCCGTCCAGCGCCGCATGCACGGCTGCGCGGTACTCCTCCAACCGGGCCAGCTGGGCGGCCGGATCTTCCGTGGCGGTGAACAGGGACAGGACGGTGAGGTGCATGTCGGCCGGGGGATGGCGGTACTGATCCGGTTCGGCGGCGGCCAGCCGGTCGAGCAGCGTATCGAAGCGCGCCGCCAGCGCCGCGCCGGGACGCGCGATGAGGGTCAGGCCGCGGCGCGTATCGGGTCCGGCGGCCAGTCGCTCGTCGCGGTCGACGTCGCCGGCGCCGATCGCGCCATGAGCGCGCTCCCACATGGCGGCGTAATGGGCGTGCAGGTCGGGCGAAGCCGGGCTGTTGCTCGTCATGCCGCCGGCTCAGCTGTCCAGATGCGAGATTAGCAGCCGGCGCTGTTCGATGTCCTGCGCTTCGCCGTGCTGGCCATCCACCGAGATCCCCACCGCAAGGATGTCGATCAGCAGCAGTTGCAGGATGCGCGAGATCATCGACAGGAAGCTGGTGCTGTCTTCCGCATGGTCCACCGCCAGGCAGACCGTGGCCTTGCGCGCCAACGGCGACTGGCTGTTGCTGATGGCGATCACGTCGGCGCCGGCGGCGCGGGCGATGTCCACCGCTTCAAGCAATTCGGCGATGCTGCCCGAATTCGATACCGCGATCACGACGTCGCCCGGCTGCAGCAGTTCGGCCGCGAGGCGGAACAGGTGCGAATCGCCATACAGCGAGGTCGGGATGCGGAAGCGGAAGAACTTGTGCTGCCCGTCCAGCGCCACCGCACGCGAGTTCCCCATCGCGAAGAACTCGACGCGGCGCGCCCGGCTCACCAGTTCGATGGCGCGGTCGAGCGCGCGCACGTCGAGCTGGTCGCGGAAGCGCAGGATCGCCGACACCGTGTTGTCGATCACCTTGGCCGACAGGTCGTGGGTGCTGTCGCTGAAACGCACCTGGCTGTGGCGCACCGGGATCGAGCCGGTCAGGCTGCTCGCGAACTTCAGCTTGAAATCGGCCAGGCCCTGGAAGCCGAGCGAGCGGCAGAAACGGATCACAGTCGGCTGGCTGACGTCGGCCAGGCGCGCGATCTCGGCGATCGGCTCGTTCAGCACCAGGCGCGGCTGCTCCAGCACCAGCGCCGCCACCCGCTGCTCGGCCGGGCTCAGGGTGTGGCGCAGCTGCTGGACCCGCTCCATCAGGGTGTTGGCGCCGCTGCGGCCGCGCAGGTGCTCGGCAAGGATGCTCGCTACCCCGCGCAAGGCCGGGTTGGGCGCGGTGATGACGTAGGTCGGGATGTCGGCCAGGTAGGTCGAAAAGCGGCCCTTGGCCTCGAAGCGCGCGCGGAAGGGCGAGCTCGCGAACCATTCGCCCATGCGCGGCACGATGCCGCCGCCGATGAAGATGCCGCCAAAAGCGCCCAGCGTCACCGCCAGGTTGGCGGCGGCGCCGCCCAGCATGCCGCAGAAGCATTCCAGGGTTTCCAGGCACAGCGGGTCCTGCTGGTCCAGCGCGCAGGCGATGATGTCGGCCGCCTTGCGCGCTGGCGCAGCGACGCCGTTGCGCTCGGCCAGCGCGCGGTGGATGATTTCCATGCCCGGACCGGAGATCAGGCGCTCGTTCGAGACGTGCTGCCATTCCCTCCACGCGGTCTGCAGGATGGCGAATTCGCGCTCGTCGGCCGGAGCGAAGTTGACGTGCCCCCCTTCACTGCCGAGGGTGACGACACCGTCGGCGGTCGGGATCACGCCCGACACGCCCAGGCCCGTGCCCGGCCCCAGCACGCCGACCACGGCGTTCGGCGCCGGCGCGCCCTGCCCCACCTGCATCAGGTCGGCCGGAGCGAAGCCGGGGATGGCCATCGCCAGCGCGGTGAAATCGTTGACGATCAGGAGGGTGCTCAAGCCCAGCTCGCGCCGCACCGCGTCGGTCGAGAACTGCCAGTCGCGGTTGGTCATGCGGACGAAGTCGCCGCTGATCGGGTTGGCCACGGCCAGGGCCGCGTGGTGCAGCCTGATGCCGCTATGGTCTTGCAGGTAGTGGCGCAGCAGCGGGACGATGCCCTCGAAATCCTCGCACTTGAGCACGCGCACGGCGCTGAACACGCCGGGCGCGGTCTGCAGGGCGAAGCGCGCGTGGGTGGCGCCGATGTCGGCCAGCAGGCGCGGTCCGTCGGCGAAGGCGCTGCGGGCGGACTTCTCCGCGAACTTGCCGAGCTCCCCCGCGCTGCCCATTATTGTGCGCCGCCCGGGATGCTGCCGAACCAGGCGCCGTAAGGCGGGAGCGTGAGCTTGCCGGCAACTGCCTGGCCCGGCAGGCCGTGCGCGTCCAGCCCTTGCGCCCTTGCGCTTTCCGGCCAGTCGAAGCTGACCTCCCTATTCGAGAGGTTGAAGGCGGCCAGCACGCCGTCCATGCCGGCGACGTCGCGGCGCAGGGCGAGCACCGGTTCCGGCGCATCGAAGAAGGCGATCTCGCCGCGGGTCAGCTGCGGCATGCTGCGGCGCCAGGCGATGAAGCGGCGCTGGAAGTTCAGCATCGACTCCGGATCGCGGTCCTGCTGCGCGACGCTGGCCGCGCGGTGCGGCTCGGCCACCGGCAGCCACGGGGTGCCGGTGGTGAAGCCGGCATGCGGCGCGTCCGGCGTCCAGGGCATCGGGGTGCGGCAGCCGTCGCGGCCCTTGAACTCGGGCCAGAAGGTGATGCCGTAGGGGTCCTGCAGCAGCTCGTAAGGCACATCCGCCTCGCTCAGGGCCAGCTCGTCGCCCTGGTACAGGCAAGGGGTGCCCTTGAGCGAGAGCTGCATGGCCAGCACCAGCTTGGCCAAGGCCGGGGTCGCGCTTTGTCCTTCCGCGCCGCCCCAGCGGGTGACCACCCGGATGGCGTCGTGGTTGCCGACCGACCAGGAGGCCCAGCCATCCTTCACGCGCTCCTTGAAATCCTCGACCTGCTTGCGGATGTGGGCTGCCGTGAACTGCGGCGTGAGCAGGTTGAAGCTGTAGGCCATGTGCAGCTTGTCGCCGCCCTCGGTGTACTCGGCCATCTGCGCCAGCGCGTCATCGGAGCTAACTTCGCCGATCGAGACCGCGCCGAACTCGTTCAGCTGGGCGCGCACGCGCTGCAGGAAGGCGATGTTCTCCGGCTGGGTCTTGTCGTAGAGGTGGGCCTGCATGCCGTAGGGGTTCACGTCCGTCACGGTCGAGGTGTCGCGCACCAGCGCCGGCGGGTTGCTGCGCAACTGGCGGTCGTGGAAGTGGAACACGCAGGCGTCCATGCGCACGCCGTCCACGCCGCGCTCGAGCCAGAAGCGCTGGGCATCGAGGTGGGCCTGCTGCACTTCCGGGTTGTGGAAGTTCAGCTGCGGCTGGCTGACCAGGAAGTTGTGCATGTAGTACTGCTTGCGGCGGGTATCCCACTGCCAGGCCGAGCCGCCGAACACCGACAGCCAGTTGTTGGGCGGGCAGCCGTCCGGGAGCGGGTCGGCCCATACGTACCAGTCCGATTTCGGGTTGTCGCGGCTCTTGCGGCTTTCGGCGAACCAGGGATGGGTGTCGGCGGTGTGCGACATCACCTGGTCGATCATGATCTTCAGGCCCAGGCTGTGCGCCTTGGCGATCAGCTTGTCGAAGTCGTCCAGGGTGCCGAACAGCGGGTCGACGTCGCAGTAGTCGGCGATGTCGTAGCCGAAGTCCTTCATCGGCGACTTGAAGAAGGGCGACAGCCAGACGATGTCCACGCCCAGGCTCGCGATGTAGTCGAGCTTCTCGGTGATGCCCGCCAGGTCGCCCACGCCATCGCCATTGGTGTCGAGGTAGCTGCGCGGATAGACCTGGTAGATGATGGCTTCTTTCCACCAGTTCGGGTTGTCGGTCGTCGAGATCTGGGTCATGGCTGGTCCGTGAGGATAGGTCAGAATTCTAGGCAATATACAGGATGAGAAAAAACTTTACAATCGGCCAATCATGCGCGTTTTGAAGGCTATTTCCTTTTATTTCAATCACTTAAGCTAAACCGCCGCGTGCCGGCCACAAACAAAAAGTAGCTAAACTACGCGTCATTTGTATCCGTAATGTTTCGCGACGATATTTTTATTGCAAAGTAACTCAGCCTCGGCATAGGATCGCGTCTGTATCGTTTTCCGAGGAAGCCATGACTTCTCCAGCAACCGAAGTGAAGAGCACCGGCCGCATGCCGCGGCAGATCCCCTACATCATCGCCAACGAGGGCTGCGAGCGCTTCAGCTTCTACGGGATGCGCAACATCCTGACGCCCTTCCTGATCTCGACCTTGCTGCTGTTCGTGGCCGAGGCCCATCGCCCCAGCGAAGCCAAGCACGTGTTCCACACCTTCATGATGGGTGTGTATTTCTTCCCCTTGCTGGGCGGCTGGCTGGCCGACCGTTTCTTCGGGAAGTACAACACCATCTTCTGGTTCAGCCTGATCTATTGCGCCGGCCACGCCTGCCTGGCCATTTTCGAGGACAGCGTCAATGGCTTCTATGTTGGCCTGTTCCTGATTGCCTTCGGCTCGGGCGGCATCAAGCCGCTGGTGGCGTCTTTCGTGGGCGACCAGTTCGACAAGACCAACAAGGACAAGGCGAAGGTGGTGTTCGACGCCTTCTACTGGATCATCAACTTCGGCTCCTTCTTCGCATCGGCACTGATGCCGATCTTCCTGCGCGACTACGGCCCCTCGGTCGCCTTCGGCATCCCGGGCATCCTGATGTTCATCGCCACCATGGTCCTGTGGAGCGGCAAGAAGAAATACGTGCACGTGCCGCCGGCGCCGAGCGATCCGCACTCCTTCCTGCGCGTGGTGCGCACCGCCGTGCTGGCAAGGCAGCCCGGCGCGGGCCGTCCGGGGCTGATCGTCGCCGTGATCGGCATGATCGGCGCCCTCTACGCGCTGGCGAACATCCCGGACTGGGGTTTCGTCATCGCCGCCTGTACCGCGCTGGTGTTGCTGCTGGCCTGCATCGGCATCGGCGCGTCGATGCAACTGGACCGCGCCCGCGGCGTCCATCCCGACGCCGCCGTCGATGGCGTGCGCGCCGTGCTGCGCATCCTGATCGTGTTCGCCCTGGTGACCCCGTTCTGGTCGCTGTTCGACCAGAAGGCCTCGACCTGGATCGTGCAGGCCAACGCCATGTCCACCGAAGTGAACCTGCTGGGCTGGACCTTCAACGTCATCCCGGCCCAGATGCAGGCACTGAACCCGCTGCTGGTGATGCTGCTCATCCCCTTCAACAACCTGGTGCTGTTCCCGCTGCTGAACAAGATGGGCCTGGTCCCGACCGCCCTGCGCCGCATGACCGCCGGCATCGCGTTTTCGGCGCTGGCCTGGATCGTGGTCGGCAACCTGCAGGTACAGCTCGATGGCGGCGACACGGTGTCGATCGCATGGCAGATCCTGCCGTATGCGCTGCTGACCCTGGGCGAGGTGCTGGTCTCGGCCACCGGCCTCGAATTCGCCTACAGCCAGGCCCCCGCATCGATGAAGGGCGTGATCATGGCGCTGTGGTACCTGGCGGTCACCGTCGGCAACCTGTGGGTGCTGATCGTGAACGCGGGCGTGAAGAACGAGGCCGTGATCGCCCACATCAAGAACTCCGGCGTGGGCGTGATCGCCTTCCAGATGTATTTCTTCGCCGGCTTCGCGCTGCTGGCCGCCCTTGCCTTCGGCCTGTACGCCAAGCGCTACAAGATGGTCGACCACTACCGCGCCTGATTTTTTCCATGGGCGGGCCGCGGCCCGCCCTGCTTCACCCACTTTCCTCGCCACGATGACCCGACTACATTACGCGGCCCTTGCGGCCGCCGCTTTCGCCTCGTCCGCCCACGCCGCGGTTCCCCTCGAGACCTGCAACGACCCTGCGTTCCAGCAGGTGCTGCATGCCTCCAGCGCCAGCGTCGACGCGCGCGCCGTCTGGCTCGACCGCCGCCTCCTGACCTGGCCCGGCGCCGATGCAGGTGCCGGCTTCCGCCTCTATCATTCTGCCAATGCCTCGATCGTGGCCAGGCCGGGTGCGAAAGTGGAAGGCGCCGATGGCGCGCTGGTCCTTGATGCTTCCGACGCAACACTGCCGGTCCGCTTCAAGTACGTGGCCGCCGGGCCGGTGCTGTCGCTGCGCGCGGCCGACCTGGCGCGCATGAAGGACTTGCACCGCGGCCAGCTGGTGCTGGTGCAGGAAGCCGCGGACGGCACGGTGCGCGCCGCGACCCGCGTCCAGGTGGCGGGCGCGCTGGATGACCTGTACGCCGCCGCCGAAGGCATCTCCGACCTGGGCGTGACGCCGAAGAAGGGCCGCACCGGTTTCCGCCTGTGGGCGCCGACCGCGCGCACGGCCGCTGTCTGCACCTACGACAGCGCCACCGGCAAGGCCCGCGCGGTGCACCAGATGGCCTTCGACGCGCGTACCGGCGCCTGGAACGCGCAGGTGGCACGCGACCTCTCCGGCAGCTACTACCGCTACGCGGTGGACGTGGCGGTCGACGGCATGGGCCTGGTGCGCAACCTGGTGACCGATCCCTACTCGGTCAGCCTCACCACCGACTCGAAGCGCAGCTACGTCGCCGACCTCGGCGCGGCAAACCTGAAGCCGAAGGACTGGGACGCGACGCGCCCGCCGGACACGGTCAAGGCCCAGACCGACATGGTGATCTACGAGCTGCACGTCCGCGATTTCTCGATCAACGATCCGAGCGTGCCGGCCGAAAAACGCGGCAAGTATACGGCTTTCGGCGAAAGCAGTTCGAACGGCATGCGCCACCTGAAGGCCCTGGCCAAGGCGGGCCTGACCGACATCCACCTGCTGCCGGTCTATGACCTCGGCAGCGTGCCGGAAAAGGATTGCGCCGTGCCGCAGCCTGCCGGCACCCCGGACGGCGAGAGCCAGCAGGCCCTCACCCGTAAGACCGCCGAGCTGGATTGCTTCAACTGGGGCTACGATCCCTACCACTACAGCGCACCGGAAGGCAGCTACGCGAGCGATCCTGCGGACGGCGCGCGCCGTATCCTCGAATTCCGCCAGATGGTGATGGACCTGCACCGCGCCGGCCTGCGGGTGGGCACGGACGTGGTCTACAACCACACCTTCATCGCCGGCCAGAACGAGAAGTCGGTGCTGGACCGCGTGGTGCCGGGCTACTACCACCGCCTCAACGCGACCGGCACCATCGAGCGCTCGACCTGCTGCGACAACACGGCCACTGAAAACCGCATGATGGCCAAGCTGATGATCGACTCGGCCGAGCTGTGGACCCGCCACTACAAGATCGATTCCTTCCGCTTCGACCTGATGGGCCACCAGCCGCGCGCGGCGATGGAGCGCCTGCAGCAACGGGTGAACAAGGCCGCCGGCCGCCACGTGCAGCTGATCGGCGAAGGCTGGAACTTCGGCGAGGTGGCCGACGGCGCGCGCTTCGTGCAAGCCTCGCAGCTGTCGCTGAACGGTTCCGGCATCGGCACCTTCAGCGACCGCGCGCGCGACGCGGTGCGCGGCGGCTCGGCCGGCGACTCGGGCGAAGCGATGGTGCGGCGCCAGGGCTACATCAATGGCCTGGTCTATGAGCCAAACGCGCAAGGCGGCGAACACAAGCAGGTCGATCTGCTGCGCGCTGCCGACATGATCCGCGTCGGCCTGGCCGGCTCGGTGCGCCCGTATGCCTTCCAGACCTTCGAAGGCCAGCTGCGCAAGCTGGAAGACATCGCCTACGGCAGCCAGCCGGCCGGCTATGCCAGCCAGCCGGGCGAAGTGGTGAACTACGTCGAGAACCACGACAACCAGACCCTGTTCGACATCAACGTGCTCAAGCTGCCGGTGGACACCACGCCGGCCGAGCGCGCCCGCGTGCAGGTGCTGGGCATGGCGATCAACGCCTTCAGCCAGGGCGTGGCCTACTACCATGCCGGCATCGATACCCTGCGCTCGAAGTCGCTGGACAAGAACAGCTTCAATTCTGGCGACTGGTTCAACCGCATCGACTGGAGCTACCAGGACAACTACTTCGGCACCGGCCTGCCCCAGAGCGACGACAACGGCAAGGACTGGGCCCTGCTCAAGCCATACCTGGCCAGGGCCGCGGCGATCAAGCCCCAGCCATCCGACATCGCCTTCGCGCGCGATGCCTTCCGCGACCTGCTGGCGATCCGCGCCAGCTCGACCCTGTTCCGCCTGCGCTCCAGCGCCGACATCGTCGAGCGCCTGCGCTTCTTCAACACGGGACCGCAGCAGCAGGCCACCGTGCTGGCGGCCTGGATCGATGGCAAGGGCTATCCGGGCGCGAAGTTCGCCGGCATCAGCTACCTGGTGAACGTGGACAAGGTGGCGCACACGGTGAGCGATGCGGCGCTGCGCGGCAAGCGCCTGAAGCTGCATCCGGTGCATGCGGCGGCGGGTGCGGCCGACAAGCGCGCGGCGCAGGCGCGCTTCGACAGCGCGAGCGGCAGCTTCACGGTGCCGCCGCGCACTGCCGTGGTCTTCGTCGCACAGTAGAGCGTCAGCCCGTCGGCCCAGCCAGGCGGGCGATCTCCACCGAGCCCTTCTCGTCGAAGATCGGGCATTCCTCGGCCACGCTGACCGCCTCGTTGAAGTCGGCGGCGGTGATGACGCAGTAACCCGAGAGCGAGGTGCTGTTGAGTTTCGGGCCGCGCAGGCGGCTCGGCACCTCGACGCTGCTGTGCGACAGTCCGCCGCGGTCCACCAGCGTGGCGCCGAGCATCTCGAACCACTCGGCCCAGCGCTGCGGGTCATGCTGCGGCCCTTCCGACTCGTCGACGGTCGATCCGCGGTAAACGATCAGGTATCGTTCCATGCCGGCTCCTCTGGTGTCATGTCCGGCAAACCTTATCAGAAGCCCGGCAGCGCCGACGCACAACAGGCCGTCCCCTCACTCCAGCCGGACGGCCATGTCGAAGACCCAGGTGCGGCGGATTTCGATGACGTCGTACTGGCGCGCCAGGGCCGGCGGGAAGGCACCGTAGGGCGCCTGGCTGGCGATGATCTTGCGCACCGCCTCGTCGAGCGCGGCCACGCCGCTGGAACTCACGAAGCTCACCTTTTCCACGCTGCCGTCGGCGCGCACCGCCACCGTGACCACCGGACGGACGTGCGGCTGCCTGACCAGCTCGCGCACCATGTCGAAGCTCATGTTCAGCTCGATCTTGCGGCCCATGGCTTGCGCGTACTGGACGAGTTCGGCGTTGGGGTCGGCGCGTCCGAACATCCATCCGCGGCGCAGGCCGCTGACAGTGCGCTGGGCCGCCTCCTGGTCGAGCTGCCGGCCGATCGCGCGCAGGCGCTCCTCGCGCTTGGCCTCCTGCTCGGCCTTCTCCAGGCCGGCCTGGTCTTTCCTGGCCTGCTCCTGCCTTGCCTGTTCCTGGCGGGCCTGCTCCTGTTTCGCGAGCTCCTGCCTTGCCTGTTCCTGCTTCGCCTGCTCCTGCCTTGCCTGTTCCTGCCTTGCCTGCTCCTGCCTTGCCTGCTCCTGCCTTGCCTGCTCCTGCCTTGCCTGCTCCTGCCTTGCCTGCTCCTGCCTTGCCTGTTCCTGCTTCGCTTGCTCCTGCTTCGCCAGCTCCTGCCTTGCCTGCTCCTGCTTCGCCAGCTCCTGCTTCGCCAGCTCCTGCTTCGCCAGTTCCTGCCTTGCCAGCTCCTGCTTCGCTTGTTCCTGCCGCGCCGCCTCGCGTTGCGCCAGTTTGAGCTGCTCCTGGCGCAGCATCTCCTGGCGTTCGGCTTCGACTTGCGCCTGCGTCGCCTGCTCCTTGCGTGCCGCGTCCAGCCTTTCCTGCTCCTGCCTTGCCGCATCCAGGCGTCCGGCTTCCATCCTCGCAGCCTCGTCCCTTGCGGCCTGCGCGACGCGGAACGCCTCCTGCCGCAATTCTTCCTGGCGCGCCGCTTCCCGCTGCGCGAGCGCGATCAGTTCCGCCTGGCGCTGCTGCGCATCCTGCGTCTCGCGCGCGAGCGTGGCCTGCGCCGGCACGGGTTTGCTGTCTTCCTGCCCGATCTCCACATCTGGCTTGATGCTTTCAGCTGCGAGCGGCTCCGGCACCGGACGGGGAAGCGGCGCCGGACGGACCGCGATGCCAGGTTCGACCAGCGGAGCCGGCTGCTCGGCGGGCACAGGTGCCGGCGCAGGCGCTGCGGCTTCGAGCACGACATGCAAGTCATGTGCGGCGAGACGCCGTTCTTCCCAGGGAAAGCGCAAGCCGGGGAGTCCAAACGCATCGCCGCCGAGGCTCAGGCTCAGGAGCAGTGCATGCGCCAGCAGGGAGCCCAGCACCGCGATGCGCAGGCGCCATGGAAAACGAGGCTGGTAGAGGAGCGTGCTCAAGAGAAAATGGCGGATGCCGATGAGACAAGGAATTCGTCGATGCTAGCACAACAACATCAGCGGCTGAGCGATTGAACTTGCAAAGAGAGAATTGGTGGATATGCAGCGCAGGCCATTCGCTATACTGCCGGGAACATGGCCAGCATCCCCCTTCCCTCCGCCGCCCCGCACGCAGGTCTCGCAGCCGACCGCCGCCTGGCCGGCATCCTCGCCACGGTCCTCGTCCATGCGGCACTGGTCATGGTCTGGCAGCTGACCCGCACGCAGCCGCCGGCGCAGCAGGAAGAAGCAGCGCTCATGCAATGGGTCGACTTGCCGCCCCTGGTGGCGGCCACCGTCCCGGTGCCCGTACCGAAGGCCGTGGAGACACCCCGGCCCGGCCGTCCCGCACGTGCCGCCCAGGTGCCCACCGCGCCCGCCGCGCCGGAAACGGCGGCTGCCATCGTCGAGGAAGCCGCGCCGGAGCCCGCAGCAGCGGAAACGCCGGCCCGGCCCAGCGCCGCCGCCATCCTTGAAAATGCCCGGCGCAGCGTCGGCAGCATCGACCGCGCCTTGCGCAAGGAAAGCAAGCCGCTCATCGTGGCGCCGCCGGACAGTCCGCAGCTGCGCATGCGTCATGGTATGGAGCAGGCCCACGCCCTGGCAGCGCCGCGCCTGTTCGAGGCCCCGAAGGTCGAGGAACTGGTGAACAACACCGGCGACGGCGCACGCCGCACGCGCGTCATCACCGGCAACCGTACCTATTGCATCACCGAGCGCTCGCCCGCCACCAACGTCGAGATGATCGAAATGCACGGCAAGATCAGGCTGACCAACTGCCCTGCGCCCGAGACGCCCGCCAAGCGGCAGGAATGGCGCACGGCGCGCGACTAAGAACCTATCTCAGTAGGGAGGAGGAAGCTGGCGGCGATGCATGGGAAGCGCGGGCAAGGCGCGAGGAGGCCGCATGGCTAGCCATGCAACGACGAGCAACGCCGCCCGCGCTTGCCAGGCGCGCCGAAAGCGACTCATTCCCTACTGGGATAGGTTCTAAGTTACCTGGCGGAGCGGATGCCGATGATGACGCTGGCTTCGCCCGTCTTGTTGATCCTCAGCTGACGCGGTCCTTCGGCCAGGACTCGCGCCGAGACCTCTTCCGGAACCAGTTCGTCGCGCAACAGGGCCAGCGCCCATTTGCTGCCGCATTTTCTTTCGAGCTTCAGGGCCGCCTCCACGATCGCATCATGGACGCGGTTCTTCCTTCTGCAAGCAAAGGCTGGCACAGACACGAGGGGCGGTGGCGAAGCAGGTCGCGCGCCATTCGGTGTGCGCTTCTGCTCCGTGAACAAAACTCTCTGAACAATATCGCGTGGGATATGTTCGCGCTCAAGATAGGCCCGCGCTTCATCCAGGCCGAGCATTTCTTTGTAAATCAGGGCGACATCGATGTGCTGCGAGATCAGTTTTTCTTGACGAACATCGTTACTCATAAGAATCCCAAAGCACAAGACTGTCGGAGTGCAACATCTGCATCTGACAAATTCTACAGGGACACACCGAGAGGCGATGCGCGAAAGGAAAACGTTGTGGTGACCGTTCAGTCGAACTGCAAGCCAAGCTGCGCCAGGATGTCATCCTTCATCTGCTGCAGGGCCGGGTCCGACAGCTTGCGCGGATGCGGTTGCGCGATCGGGAACACCGAGCGGATCGTGGTCGGGCGCGGCGACAGCACCACCACGCGGTCGGCCAGGTAGATCGCCTCTTCCACGTCGTGCGTGATCAGGATGACCGTATGGTTCTCTTCGCGCAGCACGCGCAGCAGCTCGTTGCGCATCTTCAGCGCGGTCAGCGCGTCGAGCGCCGAGAAGGGCTCGTCCATCAGCAGGATGTCGGGCTTCACCGCCAGCGCGCGCGCGATCTCGACGCGCTTGAGCATGCCGCCCGAGAGCTCGTGCGGGTAGGATTTCTCGAAGCCCTTCAGTCCCACCATCTCGGCGTAGTGGTCGGCGGTCGCCTCCTTGGCGGCATCGTCCCTGCCGGACAGGCCGAACATCAGGTTCTCGCGCACCGTCAGCCAGGGGAAGACAGAACCGTGCTGCGAGATGACGATCGCGTTCGGCGAGGGCCGCGTGACCTTCAGGCCGTCGATCGCCACCACCCCGCTGTCGGGATGCTCGAAGCCGGACAACAGCTTCATGAGGGTCGACTTGCCGCAGCCGGAGGGGCCGACGATGGCGATGAATTCGCCCGGCGCGACGTCCAGGTCGATGCCGTCCACCACCTGCAGCGATTTGAACCCCTTGCGCAGGGCGCGGATCGCGATCTTGGATTCGACCTTAGCGTCCATAGCGCCACCTTACCTGTTTGAGGCCTTCGAGGCGGCGCATCAGCGCGTCCAGCCCCAGGCCGATGAGACCGATGATGATCATGGCCGCCACCACCAGGTCGTAGCGGTTGCCGGCATTGCGTGCGTCCATGATCAGGAAACCCAGGCCCGAGCTGCGCACGATCATCTCGGCGGCCACCACCACCAGCCAGGCCACGCCGAGGGCGATGCGCATGCCGGTCAGGACTTCGGGCAGCACGGCCGGCACGATCACCTGGCGGAACAGCTTGGCGCGCGGGACGCCGAAGTTCTCGGCCGCGCGCAGGTAGCGCCCGTCGATGGCATGCACGCCCGCCGAGGTCTGCACGATCAGCGGGAACACCGCGGCCAGGAAGATCAGGAACACCGGCGCGACGTCGCCCACGCCGAACCACAGGATCGCGATCGGGATCCAGGCGATCGGCGAGATCGGGCGCATGATCTGGAAGACCGGATTGAGCGTGCGGTAGGCGCCGTCCACCCGTCCCATCCACAGGCCGAGCGGCACCGCGACCACGAGCGCCAGCAGGAAGCCGGTGGCCACCCGCACCAGCGAGGCGATGATGTGTTCCCACAGCGTGCCGTCCCTGGCCAGTTCCAGCACGCCGCTGGCCACCTGCTGCGGCGACGGGAAGATCAGGCTGCCGCTGGCCACGATCACCGCCCACCACAGGAGCACGATGGCGGCGATCACCAGCAGCGGGGGCCATATCCGGTTCAGTCTATCCATGGCTTATGCCTTGCCGTTCAAAAGGGAATGCAGGCGCCACTTCAGGCGCGGCAGGCCGGCGGCAGGCGCCTCCTCGACCAGCACCGTCATCCTGCCGCTGGCGTGGGCGGTGCAGTCGAAGGGGTGCTCGCCGACCTGGGCGAAGGGCAGGCGGAAGTCCTGGCCCGGCATGATCAGGACGGGGCCGAACATCTGCGGCACCGTATCGCTGTTGCGCAGCAGGAGCACGTCGCGCAGGCCCAGGGTCAGGGTAAGCTGCTCCGGCAGGATGCTGGTCTTGTCGCCCTTCATGCGGCGCTCCCAGCTTCCCTTCGGGATCTCGAACAGCTGCTCGCGCGAGGATGCCCGCAGCGGTGCGAATGCGGCCCAGGCAAACGATGCCGCCAACAGCGCCACCATGAGGGCGATACCGATCCGCTTGTTCATCTATTCGGCCGCCAGCACGTTCACGTCGTGCACGATCTCGTCGGCCGGACGGCCGAAGGGCATCAGGGCGCGCAGCATGCCCTTCCTGTCGATGAAATACAGGTAGGACGAGTGGCCCATCTGGTAGCCGGCCTGGCCGGCGGGGGCTGCGAACTTCGTGGCCGTGATGCCGTAGTCCTTGCGGATGGCGGCCATCTGCTCGGGCGTACCGGTCAGGCCGATGAAGCTCTTGTCGAACTGCGCCAAGTAGGACTTCAGGCGCGCCGGCGTGTCGCGCTCCGGGTCGACCGAGACGAACACCACCTGCAGCCGGTCGGCGTGCGGACCGAGCTTCTGGCGCGCCTGTGCCAGCGTCGCCAGCGAGGCCGGGCACACGGCCGGGCAATGGGTGAAGCCGAACTCCAGCACCACCACCTTGCCGCGCAGCGCGGACAGGCGGAAGTCGCTGCCGTCGGCGGACGTCAAGGCGATCTCCGGCGCCGGGCGCGCCGGCGAGAACGTACCGGACTTCAGTACCGGGGCGGCATGCGCGGCAGCAGCCAGGAGCAGCAGCGCCGCAAGCAGGATGCGCTTCATAAGCTCACCTTCACGGGCCGGATGTTCTTGACGAAGCTCTCGTCCACGTACTGTTCGTAGCGTACCGGGCGCTTGAGCGTACCCGCCTGCACCGACAGCTGCATCATCTCGTCGAACTCGGCGCGCAACATGCGCAGGTCGCCGTAGGTCACGCGGTCCGCGGGATTGTTCATGACGAAGCGGATGATGTTCGGATCCTGGTTGAAGAATTGTCGCTTGGCCGCGATCACGGCCGCCTTGTCGCGGTTGGCCGGCGACGCATCGAGCCAGTTGCCGGCCGCCTGCACGTAGTTGACCAGGTCCTGCACCAGCGGCCGGTTGGTGTCGATGAGTTCCTGGCGCGCGGTCAGCACGCAGCAGATATAGTTGCGCCAGTGGTCGCGCGTCATCGACAGCGGGCGCGCATAGCCGGCGCGCTGGGCCGCGGCCCCGAAAGGCTCGCCGGTGCAGTAGGCGTCCACGGCGCGGGCGTACAGCGCGGCCGGCATGTCCGGCGGCGCCATCTCGATGATCTCGATGTCCTTGGCCGTCATGCCCTCGCGCGCCAGCATCTTGCGCAGGAAGAGATAGTCCACCGCGAAGCGGCTCGGGATGGCGATGCTCTTGCCGCGCAGGTCGGCAAACTTCCGGAATGGCGAATCGGTGCGCACCATGATGACGGCGCCGGAACGGTGGCCCAGCGAGACGATCTTCAGCGGGATGCGCCAGTCGGTCAGGTCCATCACCAGCGGCGCCAGCATGTAGGCGGCCTGGATGCGGCCCGTCATCAGGGATTCCTTGATCTCCGGCCAGCCCGAGAACTTGTTGTACTCGAAAGCGGTGAAGGACGCCTCCGGCTTGCCGTCGGCCGCCGCCCTGGCCTTGCAGGCAATCGGCAGCGTCAGGTTGCAGGTGACGGGCAAGCCACCCACGCGCAGGGGCCGGTCGGCCACTGCTGCGCTCGCGCCTGCGCCCATGCCGACCAGCGGCAGGGCCATTGCGCCACCAAGCAGCTGGCGCCGGCGCGGGGAATGCTCGTACATGGGCTTTAAATGTCCAGGTGGGAGATCAGGAGCCTGCGTTCCGCATCGCCCTCGCCCGCTTCCCCATTGCCGCCCTGGTTGCCGAGCGAAATCCCGACCGACATGATGTCGATGAGGAGCAGCTGCAGGATGCGCGAGATCATCGACAGGAAGGTCGTGCTGTCCTCGCTATGGTCGACCGCCAGGCAGACGGTGGCTTTCTTCGCCAGCGCCGATTTGCTGCTGGTGATGGCGATGACGTCGGCCCCGGTGGCGCGCGCCGTATCCACCGCTTCGAGCAGCTCCGGCAGCTGGCCGCCGGTGGAGATCGCGATCACCACGTCGCCCGGTCCCAGCAGGCCGGCGGCCAGCGTGAACAGGTGCGAGTCGCCGTACAGCGCGGCGGGAATGCGGAAGCGGAAGAACTTGTGCTGGCCGTCCAGCGCCACCGCGCGCGCATTGCCCATCGCGTAGAACTCGACGCGGCGCGCGCGGCGCAGCAGTTCGATGGCGCGGTCGATCGCATGCACGTCGAGCTGGTCGCGGAACTTCAGGATCGCCGACACCGTGTTGTCGATGACTTTCGCCGACAGGTCGTGGGTGCTGTCGCTCATGCGCACCTGGCTGTGGCGCACCGGGATGGTTCCGGTCAGGCTGCCGGCGAACTTGAGCTTGAAATCGGCCAGGCCCTGGAAACCGAGCGAACGGCAGAAGCGGATCACGGTCGGCTGGCTGACGTCGGCCAGGCGCGCGATCTCGGCGATCGGCTCGGACAGCACCTTGCGCGGGTGTTCCAGCACCAGGGCGGCGACGCGCTGTTCGGCCGGCGAGAGTTCGTGGCGCAGCTGCTGCACCCGGTCCATCAGGGTGTTGGCGCCGCTGCGGCCGCGCAGGTGTTCGGACAGGATGCGCGCGACCCCGTACAGCGCCGGATTCGGCGTCATGATGACGTAGGTCGGAATCTGGGCGATGTACTCGGTAAAGCGGCCCTTGGCTTCGAAACGGGCGCGGAAGGGAGAAGTGGCGAACCACTCGGCGATGCGCGGCACGATGCCGCCGCCGATGAAGATGCCGCCGAAGGCGCCCAGGGTCACCGCCAGGTTGGCGGCCGCGCTGCCCAGCATGCCGGCGAAGCTTTCCAGGGTTTCGAGGCAGAGCGCATCGCCGCCCTCGAGCGCGCCGCTGACGATCTCGGCGGTGCTGCGCGGCGGGACCTGCACGCCATTTCTCTGCGCCAGCGCGCGGTACATCAGTTCGATGCCGGGGCCGGAGATCAGGCGCTCGTTCGACACGTGCGGCCATTCCTTCCAGGCGTATTGCAGGATCGCGAACTCGCGCTCGTCGGCCGGGGCAAAATTGACGTGGCCGCCCTCGCTGCCGAGGGTGACGAAACCGTCGATGGTCGGGATCACGCCCGACACGCCCAGGCCCGTGCCCGGGCCGAGCACGCCGGCCACCGCATGGCTCTGCGGCGCGCCGCCGCCGACCTGCAGCAGGTCCTTCGGCTCGAAGCCCGGCAGCGCCATCGCCAGCGCCGTGAAATCGTTCACGATCAGCAGGGTCGACAGGCCGAGGGCACGGCGCACCTCATCGGTCGAGAACTGCCAGTCGCGGTTGGTCATGCGGATGTAGTCGCCGCTGATCGGATTGGCCAGCGCGAAGGCGGCGTGGTTGATGCGCACCCCGCCGGCCTGCGCCAGGTAGGCGTGCAGCAGCGGCACGATGCCGGTGTAGTCGTCGCAGCGCAGCACGGCGACCTGGCGCAGCACGCCGGGCGCGGTCTCGAGGCCGAAGCGCGCGTGCGTGGCGCCGATGTCCGCGAGCAGGCGCGGGCCATCGGCAAATGCGGCGCGGGAGGGTTTCAGTTCGGTGTCGGGTTCAACAGTCATTGCGATCGTTTCGGGGGCGGGACGACAGTCCCGGATCGCGCTAGGATACCATTGATCGAATGGCAAAAATACGCCCGCCTGCTTCCCCCCTCCACCAAGGCTTGCGCGGCTCAGTCCTGGGCGATAAGCGCCACCGGCGCCGCGGCATCGAACTGCACCTTGCCGCCCTTGACCACCGCGGTTTTGCCCGAATACCAGTCACGCACCGTCTGGCCGTCGTTGAACACGCCGGCCACCTGGATCGGCAGCGCCTTGTCCTTCGGCAGGTCGAGCGCCACCACCACGCGGTCGGACACGCCGTCTTTCTCCCAGGTGCGCTTGAAGGTATAGGGGCTGGAAGCCAGCATCTGGTGCAGGCCCGCGCCCACCGCCGGGTGGGCGGCGCGGAAGCGGCCCAGTTTGGCCCAGTGCTCGCGCACCTCGGCCACGCGGTGCATGCCGCGCTGCGCGTTGGACGCCAGCTCGTCCCAGTTCATGAAGGAACGCAGCTTGGCGTCGCCTTCCGCCCCTTCGATGTTCAGCATGCGCGCGGTCTCGTCGCCGTAGTAGATCTGGGCCGAGCCCGGCGCCAGCATCAGCTTGTTGGCCGATTCGAGCGGGCGCTGGCGCGCCGGGTCGAAGGGGCTGCCGTCGTCGTGCGAGCTGATGTAGTTCAGCACCGAGTAGCCCTTCATCGGGCCGTGCAGGGCCTGCGAGTAATCTGAGAACAGCTTCTCGTAGCCCTGGCCCGCATCCGACTTCATGCTGAAGTTGATCATGCTGTCGAAGCCGTTGGCGAGCCAGTCGACCTTGACGCCGCCGCCCATGTCGAAGCTGCGCGCGTGCTTGATCGAGTAGCCGTAGACTTCCGAGGTCATGAAGAACGGCAGATTGCCGAGGCGCTTGGCCGGATTGGCGCGCTTCCATTCTTCATAGGCCAGGCTGGCTTCCTGCTTGAGTTCCTTCCACACGCCCGGTTCGGTGTGCTTGACGGTGTCGGCCCGGAAGCCGTCCACGCCGTATTTGCGCACCCAGTCGGCGTGCCACTTGACCAGGTAGTAGCGCGGCGCGCGCGGATAGCCGGTGCGCTTGAAGAAGGCGTCCAGCTCTTTCACTTCACGCTCGTAGCGCCCTTCCTTCTTCCACTTCGCCACCAGCTGCGGCGGCAGGGCCACGTTCTCGTTGCTGTTGGTGAGGAAGTCCGGCAGGTTGTCCACCAGGGTGCAGTCGACCGTGGTCGGCACGTCCTTGTAGGTACATTTCGGTTTGGTGCGCACCCAGTCCGACGGCCAGGCCGGATCCATCTTCGTCACCGGGCCGGTATGGTTCATCACCACGTCGAGGATCACGCGGATGCCGTTCGCATGCGCGGTCTCGACAAACGTACGGAAATCCTTTTCGGTGCCGAGGTTGGCGTCGACTGCGGTGAAGTCCCTGGCCCAGTAGCCGTGGAAGCCGTAGGAGTTGCCGGTGCCTTCGTCGGTGGATGCGTGGATCTGCTCGACCGGGGGCGTGAGCCAGATCGCGTTCACGCCCAGCTCCTTGAAATACCCATCCTTGATCTTGGCCGTGATGCCAGCCAGGTCGCCGCCCATGAAACCGCGCAGCTTGGCCGCATCGTCCTTGCGCCCGTAGGCATGGTCGTTCGCCTTGTCGCCGTTGTTGAAGCGGTCCGTCAGCAGGAAGTAGACGGTGGCATTCTCCCAGACGAAGGGCCTGCCGGCAGGCTTGCTGGCGGCGGTAGTCTGTGCGCCGGCCTGGGTGGCGAATGTGCCAACTGAGGCAAGCAGCAGGGAGGCGGCAAGGACGGGAAGTTTCATGCGGGTTCCTGTGTGGATGGGTGGATGGTCAGGTGATCACGGTCGGGGTGTCCCGGCCGGTGCGCCGGCGCAGCTCGGCCACGTCGTCGGCGATGGCGATCAGTTCGGAAAGGGCTTGCTGGGTGTCGAGTTCGTGGCGTGCCGGGTCGGCCTCGTAGCGTTCGAGGTAGAGGCGGATGGTGGCGCCTTCGGTGCCGGTGCCGGACAGGCGGAACACGATGCGCGAGCCGTCCGCCATGATGATCCGGATCCCCTGGCGGGTCGCCACCGAGCCGTCGACCGGGTCGTTGTAGACGAAGTCGTCGGCCTCCGCCACGCGGAAGCTGCCCAGCGTGCGGCCGGCCAGGTCCGGCAGCTTCGCGCGCAGCGCCGCCATCATGGTGTCGGCGGCGCCGGCATCCACCGCTTCATAGTCATGGCGCGAGTAGTAGTTGCGGCCGAAACGGGCCCAGTGCGCGCGCACGATCTCGTTCACGGATTGCTTGCGCGCGGCCAGCAGGTTCAGCCAGAACAGCACGGCCCACAGGCCATCCTTCTCGCGGATATGGTGCGAACCGGTGCCGTAGCTTTCTTCGCCGCACAGGGTCGCCAGGTTGGCGTCCATCAGGTTGCCGAAGTACTTCCAGCCGGTCGGGGTCTCGAAGCAGGTGATGCCGAGGGCATCCGCCACGCGGTCGGCCGCCTGCGAGGTGGGCATCGAGCGCGCGATGCCGGTGATGCCCTTGGTGTAGCCCGGCGCCACGGTGGCGTTGGCGGCGATGATGGCCAGGCTGTCGGAAGGCGTCACGGCCAGATTGCGGCCGACGATCATGTTGCGGTCGCCGTCGCCGTCGGAAGCCGCGCCGAAGTCGGGTGCGTCGGGGCCGTTCATGTGGGCGATCAGGTCGGCCGCGTTGACCGGATTCGGGTCCGGGTGGCCGCCGCCGAAATCCTCCAGCGGTTCGCAGTTCACCACCGTGCCCGCGGGGGCGCCGAGCATGCCCTCGAGGATGGCTTTCGCATAGGGACCGGATACCGCGTGCATGGCGTCGAAGCGCATGCGGAAGCCGCCGGCGAACAGCGCGCGGATGGCGCCGAAGTCGAACAGGCGCGCCATCAGCTCGCTGTAGTCGGCCACCGGATCGATGACCTCGACCACCATGTTCTCGATCTGGGTGCGCCCCGGCTGGTCGAGGTCGACCGGGCCGGCGTCGCTGATCCGGTAGGCCGTCAAGGCCTGGGTGTTGGCGAAGATCGCCTCGGTGATCTTTTCCGGCGCGGGGCCGCCATTCTCGATGTTGTACTTGATGCCGAAGTCGCCGTCCGGGCCGCCGGGATTGTGGCTGGCCGAGAGCACGATGCCGCCGAAGGCCGCGTGCTTGCGGATCACGCAGCTGACCGCCGGCGTGGACAGGATGCCGCCGCGTCCCACCAGGCACCTGGCCACGCCGTGGGCGGCGGCCATGCGCAGGATGGTCTGGATCGCTTCACGGTTGAAATAGCGGCCGTCGCCGCCGACGACCAGGGTGTGGCCGATGCCCTCGCCCAGGGTCAGGAAGATCGCTTGGACAAAATTCTCGAGGTAGCCGGGCTGCTGGAACTCGGTCACCTTCTTGCGCAGGCCCGAGGTGCCGGGCCGCTGTCCGGCGAAGGGCGTGGTCGGGACGTTCTGGATGCTCATGCTTCGCTCCTGTCGTAATAACGTATTGCAACATCAGCCGATGTTGGTAAAACGTTACGATACGACAGGCGCGAAATCACTGGCGCGCGGGGCTTAGATGCCTGCCTTGACCGGCGCCGCGCGGTCGGTGACGAACAGGGTCAGCACGGCCGCGATCAGCATGCAGCCGCCGCCCAGCGCCACCGTCATGACGGTATGGCCGCCGAAGAAGTGCTTGGTCACGCCGCCCAGCAGCAGGCCACTGCAGATCTGCGGGATCACGACGAAGAAGTTGAACAGGCCCATGAAGTAGCCCATGCGCTTGGCCGGCAGCGAACCGGCCAGGATGGCGTAGGGCATGGTCAGGATCGAGGCCCAGGCCAGGCCCACGCCGATCATCGGCAGCATCAGCATGTTCTTGTCGGTGATCAGGTAGATGCTGGCCAGGCTCAGGCCGCCGATCGCCAGGCAGCAGGCGTGCACGGTCTTGCGCGAGGTCGCCCGTGCGAATACCGGCAGCAGGAAGGCAGCCAGCGCCGAGACGCCGCTGTACACCGCGAACATGACGCCGACGAAGCTGCCGGCGGCCTGGAATTCGGACGACTGCGCATCGGTGGTACCGAAGACGTTGTCGGCGATCGCCGAGCCGGTATAGATCCACATGGCGAACAGCGCGATCCAGGTGAAGAACTGCACGAAGGCCAGTTGCACCATGGTCTTGGGCATCCGGGTGAAGCCGCCGACGATCTCGGTCAGGGCCACGCCCAGGCTGCGCGCGTGCTTGCGCTCGGCGTTGAAGGCGTCCATGTCGGCAGGCGGCAGTTCGTCGGCGCTGACGACGGTCCACAGCACGGCCAGGAAGAAGATCGCGCCGCCGGCATAGAAGGAATAGCGCACGGTCTGGGGAATCATGCCGCCCACCGCTTCGTTCGACACGCCCATCGATTCGAAGAACACCGGCAGCAGCGAGGCGATCACCGCGCCGCAGCCGATGAAGAAGGTCTGCATCGCGTAACCGGCGGTCTGCTGCGAGGCGTCCAGCTTGTCGCCGACGAAGGCGCGGAAGGGTTCCATCGACACGTTGATGGCGGCATCCATCATCCACAGCACGGCCACGGCCATCCACAATGCCGCGGAATTCGGCATCAGGAACAGGGCGATGGCGGCCAGCACGGCGCCGATGAAGAAGAAGGGACGGCGGCGGCCCCATTTCGGGTGCCAGGTGTTGTCGCTCAGGTAGCCGATCACCGGCTGCACCAGCAGGCCGGTCACGGGCGCGGCGAGCCAGTACAGGGCCAGGTTGTCGGGGTCGGCGCCGAGCGTCGAGAAGATACGGCTGGTGTTGGCGTTCTGCAGTGCGAAGCCGAACTGGATGCCGAAGAAGCCGAAGCTCATGTTCCAGAGCTGCCAGAACGACAGGCGTGGCTTGATCGCGCCGGTTTGCATATCCATGTGAGTCCCCAATCTGGCCCGGACAGTCCGGGCTCTCGTGTGATGCAGGCAGCCCGGATGAGGCCGACCTACAGGTAGCTGTAGCAAAATAACATGGCGATTTCTAGGTGTCAATCGAAGAGCTGTCATAGTAGAATCAGCACAACAGAGGTGGCTGAATACCACAGCTCTGTAGTCAAACAACATAAGAATCGATCAAGGAGACCTTCCCATGCCGTCGCTTCGCCCCGCTTCCCTCCCCTTCCTGCTGGCTGCCCTGCTGTGTGCATCCGCGGGCGCCGCCGACAAGCCGGCCGACTCCCCGAAACCGTCGACCGCCCTGCCCGGCGTCAGCCTGCTGGGCGCACCGCTCGAGATGCCGGGCCTGGAGCGCAAGCGTCAGTTGCGCCTCTACCTGCCGCCGGGCTACGCGACGTCCAACAAGCGCTACCCGGTGCTCTACATGCACGACGGCCAGAACCTGTTCGACAACGCGACTGCCTATGCCGGTGAGTGGAAGGTGGACGAGACGCTCGATGCGCTGGCGAAGGATGGCAAGCTGGAACTGATCGTGGTCGGCATCGACAACGGCCAGGAGAAGCGCATGACGGAGCTGAACGCCTGGGACTTCAAGGAAGCCGGCAAGGGCGAAGGCCGCGAGTACACCGACTTCATCGTCAAGACGGTCAAGCCGCTGATCGACAGGCAGTACCGCACCCTGCCGGGGCGCGAGCATACGGCGATCATGGGCAGCTCGATGGGCGGCCTGGCCTCGCACTACGCGCTGGTGCAGTATCCGCAGGTGTTCAGCAAGGCGGGCGTGTTCTCGCCGGCCTACTGGACGGCGAAGCCGGCCTTCGACTTCGTGGCGGCTAAACCGGTGCCGAAGGATGCGCGCGTGTTCATGCTGATGGGCGAGAAGGAAGGCCCGCAGATGAACGGGGACGTCAAGAAGATGGCCAAGGTGATGGGCCAGACCGGGCATCCGGCGGCCAACACGGTGCTGAAGATCGTGCCGGGGGCGGAACACAACGAGGCCTTCTGGGCGGGGGAACTGCGTGAGGCGCTGCTGTGGATGTTTGCGGCGCCGGAGACCAAGGTCGCCAGCAGCCGCTAGGCGGTTTGTAGGGTGGGCGGCTATGCCGCCCACGCGTTCAACCAACGTGGAAATGGACGCAGCACCTGCTTTCAAGGTGTAGTTGGACGCGTGGGCGGGAGACCCGCCCACCCTACGGCATACCTCAGCCCTTGCGGTGTGGCTTCTTGCCGCCCGCCTTGTCCGCCAAGCGCCTGTCGGCGCCCGGCTTCGCAAACGCCTTCTTCTTCGGCGCCGTGACGATCGGCGCTTCCTGGCCGTCACGGGTCATGTTCAGCTGCTGCCCGGCCACCCACACCGTCTTGAGGTGGTCGATCAGCTCCTGCGTCATGTCATCCGGCAGGTCGATGGTGCTGTAGTCGTCGTAGATCTCGATGCGGCCCATGTACTTGGCCGGCATGTCGGCCTCGTTGGCGATCGCGCCGACGATGTTGCCCGGCTTGACGCCGTGCTGGTGGCCGACTTCGATGCGGAAGGTCGCCATGCCCGGCTCCGGCGCGCGCTCGACGCGCTCCTTCTTGAAGGCCGGCTCGCGCGGTTCACGCGGCGGACGCGCCGGGCGGTCTTCCCAGGCGCCCTGCTCGCGCGGCGCGAATTCAGGCTTCACTTCACGGTCCGGCTTGTCCAGCAGCAGCGGCTGATCGCCGCGCGCCAGCTTGGCCAGCGCGGCGGCGATGTCCACCGCCGGCACGTTGTGCTCGCGCTCGTAGTCTTCGATCAGCGAGCGGAACATGTCCAGCCCGCCCTCGGCCAGTGCGGCCGCGATCTGTTCCTTGAACTTCGCGATGCGCACCTCGTTGACCGCCTTCACGGTCGGCAGCTGCAGCGGCGCGACCGGCTGGCGGGTGGCACGTTCGATCGCCTTCAGCAGGCCGCGTTCGCGCGGGGTGATGAACAGGATCGCCTCGCCGCTGCGGCCGGCACGGCCGGTACGGCCGATGCGGTGGGTGTAGCTTTCCGGATCGGACGGCACGTCGTAGTTGATCACGTGACTGATGCGCTCCACGTCGAGGCCGCGGGCGGCGACGTCGGTCGCCACCAGGATGTCGATCTTGCCGTTCTTGAGCTGCTCGATGGTGCGTTCGCGCGCCTGCTGGGCCATGTCGCCGTTGATGGCGACGGCCGCGAAGCCGCGCGCCTGCAGCTTGGTCGCCAGTTCTTCGGTGCCGAGCTTGGTGCGCGCGAAGACGATCATGCCGTCGAAGGGTTCGGCTTCCAGGATGCGGGTCAGCGCGTCGAGCTTCTGCATGCCGGCCACCAGCCAGTAGCGCTGGGTGATGTTGGCGGCGGTGCCGGTCTTGGCGGCCACGGTGATCTCCTGCGGGTCGCGCAGGTAGGTCTTGGCGATGCGCTTGATCGCCGGCGGCATGGTGGCCGAGAACAGCGTGGTCTGGCGCTCGGGCGGGGTCTGCTGCAGGATGTGTTCGACGTCGTCGATGAAGCCCATGCGCAGCATTTCGTCCGCCTCATCCAGCACCAGGGTCTTCAGCTGGGACAGGTCGAGCGAGCCTTTTTCGATGTGGTCGATCACGCGGCCCGGGGTCGCCACGACCACGTGCACGCCGCGGCGCAAGGCCGACAGCTGCGGCCCGTAGCTCTGGCCGCCGTAGATCGGCAGCACGTGGAAGCCCTTGATGTGGGCGGCGTAGGTCTGGAAGGCTTCGGCCACCTGGATCGCCAGCTCGCGGGTCGGCGCCAGCACCAGCGCCTGCGGCGCCATCTGCTTGATGTCGATGCGCGACAGGATCGGCAGCGCGAAGGCGGCGGTCTTGCCGGTGCCGGTCTGGGCCTGCCCGAGCACGTCACGGTTGGCCAGCAGCAGCGGGATGGTCGCGGCCTGGATCGGCGACGGCGTTTCGTAACCGACTTCCTTCAGCGCCTTGAGTACGGGGGCGGAAAGATCCAGGTCGGCAAACGTCGGGAGGGGGGTGTCAGACATTGTAAAGCTTTCAAAGTTGATACTAAAGCGCAGTTTACTCCCTTGCAGGAGGACGGCGGGCACAATTTGGAACGGGCCGGGCTGCGGCTACGGTTATGCTGTAGAGCAACCCAAAAAGAAATCGGCCCCGGGCGCTGCTGCGCGCGGGGCCGCAGATGATACAGGATCGTGCTTACATCTTCTTCGCCGGGCACATCTTCGCGATGTAGTCATTATGCGAAGGCATCACGTCCACGCACTTGGCGATCACCTCGCGCACGCTGGCAAGGTAGTCCGCGATGTCGGCCTCGGACTGGGTATCGGCCAGCGGGTGGTAGCCGTCGATCGGCATGTTCTGCCCTTCGAAGACCTGGATCCAGCCGACCTCCGAGAACAGCTCGTTGTCGATCCGGACCACGCGGCCATGCGAGCGGTACATGTCCATCTTGTGGCGCAGGCTGTCCGGGATGGCCATGTTGGCGCACTCTTTCCAGTACGCGGAATCGCTGCGCTGGTTCAGGTGGTAGTGCAGGACGATGAAGTCGCGGATCCGTTCGTACTCGAAACGGGACTGGCGGTTGAACTCGACGCGGTCGACCTCGCTGAAACGGCGGTCCGGGAAGAAGTCGATCAGGCGCTGGATGGTGGACTGGATCAGGTGGATGCTGGTCGACTCGATCGGCTCGAGGAAGCCGCCGGCCAGGCCGATGGCCACCACGTTCTTGTTCCAGGCCTGCTTGCGCATCCCGGTCTGGAACTTGATCAGGCGCGGGTCGGCCAGCGGCTTGCCGTCCAGGTTGGCCAGCAGGGTGCTGGCCGCCTCGTCGTCGCTGATGAAGCGGCTGCAGTACACATGGCCGTTGCCGGTGCGGTGCTGCAGCGGGATGCGCCACTGCCAGCCCGAGCTGTGCGCGGTCGCGCGGGTATAGGGCGTCATCACCGGCACCGATTCGCAGGGCACGGCCAGCGCGCGGTCGGCCGGCAGCCAGCGGGTCCAGTCCTCGTAGCCCGTCTCCAGGGTCTGTTCGATCAGCAGGCCGCGGAAGCCCGAGCAGTCGATGAACAGCTCGCCCTCGACACGGCTGCCGTTCTCCAGTTCCACGGCATCGATGTGGCCATCGCAGTCTCCACCCTGACGCCGGGTGGCGCGCGTGATCTTGCCTTCGATGCGGCTCACGCCGCGCGCTTCGGCCAGCTTGCGCAGGAATTTTGCGTACAGGCCGGCATCGAAGTGATAGGCGTAGTTGATGTCGCGCAGCGGCGAATTCTGCACGTCGAAGCGCGGCGGCATGAACTTGTTGGCCTTGGCGGCCATGCGCGTGATCGAGTATTCCTCGAGCGGCGCGGCCTTGCCTGCCAGGCGCATTTTCTGCCAGTACTGGTCGAAGGCTACCGTGGCCAGGTCCTGGCCCAGGCGTCCGAAACCGTGCATGTAGCGGTCACCCAGCTTGCCCCAGTTGACGAACTCGACGCCGAGCTTGAAGCTGCCCTGAGTCTCGCGCATGAACTCGTGCTCGTCGATGCCGAGCACGCGGTTGAAGCGCTGGATCATCGGGATGGTGGCTTCGCCGACGCCGACGATGCCGATCTCGTCCGACTCCACGAGGCGGATGTTGTAGCGGCCATTGAGCATGGTGGACAGCGCCGCCGCCGTCATCCAGCCGGCGGTGCCGCCGCCGACGATGACGATGTCCTTGATTGGTTCGTTGTGCATGTGTATTCGCCCGGAGGTCAAAAAAACGACCCCTGGCAGGCGCAGGCCCGGCAGGGGTCGTTACTTTACCTTACTTCAGCAGCTTAGAACTTGTAGCTGGCGCCGAAGTGGTAGGTACGGCCGAAGGCGCGGCGGTTGGACGGGTTTTCTTCGTCCGTGGTGAACTCGAGGAACGGTGCGTTGTTCCAGTTCTGCGCCTGGGCATACAGGCTCACACCCTTCAGCCAGCCACGCTGGATCTCGTACGAAGCCTGCAGGTCGACGATGGTCTCACCCTTGATGAAGGTGAGCTGCGCGTTGTCCTGGAAGTCCGAGACCTGGCCCAGGAAGCTCGAACGCTTGCGCGCTGCGGCGGCGATCTGGAAGCCGTTCTTCTCGTAGTACAGACGCAGGTTGGTCACCTTGCGCGACAGGCCCGGCAGCGGAATGCTGGTCATGTCGCCGTTCACGTTGGCGAAGCCGCTCTCCGGCAGGTTCACGTTGCTCTTCGTGTCCGAGTGGTTGACCATCACGCCGAAGCCGTCCAGGTACTGGGTCAGCATCGAGAACGGCACGTTCACCGCCAGCTCCCAGCCCTTCAGGTTGCCGCCGTCGCCGTTGGTCGGCTGGGTCAGCAGGCCCTGGGTCGAGCCCTTGTACGGGCCGGTCAGCGGCAGCGGGGTGGTCGGGGTCACGAACGGGCCGAAGTCGAAGGCGCGCGGCGCACGGATGATGTAGGTGTCCAGCTTCTTGTAGAAGTAGGCGGCGCTCACATAACCCTTGTTGCCGAAGTACTTCTCGTACGACAGGTCGAAGGCCTTGGCGCGGAACGGCTTCAGCTGCGGATTGCCGGCGCTGCCGGTCAGGATCGACACGCCCTGGGTCGCCAGGCCGAAGTTACCGCCGGCGCGCAGGTCGTCCAGGTTGGCGCGCGAGACCACCTTGGCCAGGCCGAGGCGCACTTTCTGCTCGTTCTTCAGGTCGAAGGACAGGTTCATGCTCGGCAGGACATCCCAGTAGCTGTCGGTTTCCGCCACACGCTGCGCCGGGCAGGTCTGGGCGGTGTTGCCGACGCAACGGGCCTTGTCGATCACGTAGCCGCCACCGGTCTGGTTGGTGTGGATCGCCTGCAGGCCGACGTTACCGGTGTAGTTCAGGCCGAACAGCTCGCCTTCCATGTCGCCCATGACGTAGGCGGTATTGATACGCTCGCGCACGTCCCAGAACTTGTTGTAGATGTCGGCGTCAACCTTGTTGGCAAGTTCGTAGACCGAACCGAGCGAGCCGCGCGGATCCCACGACACCACGTTGAAGCCCGAAGCGCCGGCTTGGGCAACGTCGCTGCCCGGCACGGCCACGGCCGCGTACGGGCCGGCACCACCCTTGATCACCAGGCGGCCTTCGTCGCCGGTACGCGACTTGTCGCGCGAGGTGTGGTTGAAGCCGAAGCTGGTGCCGACCAGCGGGCCAAACTCGATGGCGCGCTTGGCGGTCAGGCGCACGGCCTTGACCTGGTCTTCGATGTAAGGCTGCGCCAGGTAGCCGGCCTGTGGCGAGGTTTCGCCGCCCGACCAGCCCATCACGTCGGTCAGGCGCGCAACGCCGCGGTCCGCGTAGTTGCTGACCGGGGTGTACTTCACCTCGCTGACGTTGCTGCCGTTGAAATTGGTGTACTTCAGGCTGTCCTGGGTGCGGCCCGGGATACCGGCGGTGGTTTCGTAGCGCGAGGACAGCTTGGTGGCCTTCGACCAGGTCAGGTCGGCCGCGGTGGTCCAGTCGGCGATCTTCAGCTCGCTGTTCCAGCCGATCGTCTTCAGGTCATCCTTGGCGCCTTCGTAGTGGTTACGCACCACGCCCTTCCAGTTGCTGATGGTGCCGCTGGTAGCGACGCCGTTCGACACGGTGGCCGCGCTCAGCACGTGCGGCAGCTCGTAGGCGCCGCCGGCGTTGTAGGCCACGCCGCCTTCGAAACCGGTCTTCTTCTGGCCGGTTTCGCCGGCCGAGTAGAACAGGTCGACGGTCGACTTGAAGTTCTTGTTAGGACGGAACTGCAGCGAGGCGAAGGCGCCGTCACGTTCGTGCGAGTCGACCACGGTGTCGTAGCCGAAGCCGCCCGGGGTCTTCACTTTGCCGCCAGCGAAGTCCATCTCGGCGGTGCCCCAGGAATTGAAGGTCGTCTGGCCGCCGCCGGTTTCCTCGTAGCGGGTGAAGCCCATTGCCACGCCGATGGTGCGGTTCGCGAACTGGTCGATGTACGACAGGGTGGCGCGCTTGCCGTCGCCTTCCGGCAGGCCGTCCGGGTGCTTCACGCCGAGGCGGGTCTTCTTGTAGCTGACGGCGACGGTGCGCTTGCCGAAGTCGAGCGGCTGCACGGTGCGCAGGTCGATGGTCGAGGCCAGGCCCTGGCCAATGACGCTGGCGTCCGGGGTCTTGTAGATGACGATGGAACCCATCAGTTCGGCCGGGAACAGGTCGAACTCAGGCGAACGGGCATTGCCGGTCGAGGCCATTTCGCGGCCGTTCAGCAGGGTGCCGTTGAAGCTTGGCGACAGGCCGCGCACCGAGATGTCCGATGCCTTGCCCGAGCTGCGGCCGCGCTGGGCCGACACGCCCGGCAGGCGCGAGATCGAATCGACGACGCTCTGGTCCGGCAGTTTGCCGATGTCTTCGGCCGAGATGGCTTCGACGATCGAGCTGGAATTCTTCTTGATCGAGATTGCCGCTTCGATGCCGCGGCGGATACCGGTCACCTGGACGGTGGCGACGCCCGGGGCCGGGGTCGCGCCCGGCGGGGTCGGCTCGGCGGCGGCTGCTGCCTGCTCGGCCGATGCCGGCTGGGTAGCGACGCTCGAGGTGGCGCTGGTGGTGGTAGTGGTGTTGTCCTGCGTCGTGGCTTGCGCGTAGGCGCTACCGGCGAACACGGACAGGAAGACTGCGCAGCCGGCGGCGACCGGGCTCAGCTGAAATGCATTGCGGACCGGCTCGCCGGTGCGCTTGGTTGCGAAGATGCTCATTTGTCCCCTCAATAAAGACCAATAATTTTTTCCCGAAACTACAGCGCGACAGCCAGCTGCACGGCAGCCTCAAGCAAACGGTTTTGAACGTTCTGTCAAGGATTCTGTATTAAAACTAGATGCACTGTCAACGGGAGTTGCTTGTTACTACGATAATGGCATGTTTTTCCGAAAATCGGCAGTAGAGCACGGGTTTTCCGTTGTATTTGGGCTACAGGATCGTGTACAGACGTCTGTAGTCGGACTACAAACGCCCATTTGCGTCGCATATTTCGGCAGAAATGCACCAACTTGGTGCGTCGCTTCGAGCGCGCTGGTGGTGGCGCCGACTTACATGCGCTAGGGAAATGAAGCTTTCCATCAAAAAAGCTGTACTTTGACTAGATATATGAACGGCAATCCGTTTGTCCGCAGCGACCGATCCATAGTATTCTCGCTGCAATTTAACCAAGCACGGCACTCGCTTTGTATCAGGAGTCACACTGAAGCTGTAGTCTGACTACGCGAAATCAAAGAAACGCCCGATATCCTCATGAGACACTTCTTCGCCAGCATCCTGATCGGCAGCGCCGCCCTGTTCCCGCTTGCCGTCCACGCACAGTCCCCTGCGATTGCCCACATGGAGCCGCCCTTCTGGTGGACCGGCATGCAGCACAAGGGGCTGCAGCTGATGGTGCATGGCGAAGGCATCGCCGACCTGGAACCGAGCCTGGCCTACCCCGGCGTGCGCATCGCCTCGGTCACCCGGGTACCCAGCAGGAATTATCTGTTCATCGACCTGGAGATCGGCGCGCACGCGAAGCCGGGCAAGTTCGAGATCGTCTTCAAGGGCGCCGGCCGCCAGGCAAGCCATTCCTACCAGCTGCTGGCGCGCGCGCCCGGCTCGGCGCAGCGGATCGGCTTCAACGGCAGCGACGCGATCTACCAGATCATGCCGGACCGCTTCGCCAACGGCGATCCACGCAACGACAGCACCCCGGACACGCTGGAAAAGGCGAACCGCGCCAACGGCTCCGGACGCCACGGCGGCGACATCCAGGGCATCATCGACCGCCTCGACTACATCAAGGGCATGGGCTTCACCCAGCTGTGGCCGACGCCGCTGGTCGAGAACAATATGCCGGTCTATTCCTACCACGGCTATGCCGCCACCGACCACTACCGCATCGATCCGCGCTACGGCAGCAACGACGACTTCCGCCGCTTGTCAGCGGAGGCGAAGAAGCGCGGCATCGGCCTGATCCAGGACGTGGTGCTGTCGCACATCGGCAGCGGGCACTGGTGGATGAAGGACCTGCCGACCCCGGACTGGATCAACTATGGCGGCAAGTTCGTGCCGACCCAGCACCACCGCACCGCCGTGCAGGACCCCTATGCCGCGAAGGAAGATGCCGACAACTTCACGCGCGGCTGGTTCGTCGAGAGCATGCCCGACCTGAACCAGTCCAACCCGCTGGTCGCGAACTACCTCATCCAGAACAACATCTGGTGGATCGAGTACGCCGGCCTGTCGGGGCTGCGCATCGACACCTTCGGCTATTCGGACGGCGCCTTCCTGTCCGCGTACACGCAGCGCCTGATGGCCGAATACCCGAAGCTGAACATGGTGGGCGAGGAATGGAGCAAGCTGGTGCCGGTCGTCGCGCGCTGGCAGCGCGGCAAGGACAACTTCGACGGCTACCGCGCCTCCACCCCGAGCCTGATGGACTTCCCGCTGGCCGAAGCCATGCGCACCGCGCTCGCCACCAAAGAAGGCTATAACGTCTTCGGCGACGTATACGAGACCCTCTCGCTCGACTACCTGTACCCGGAACCGAGCAATCTGGTGCTGTTCTCGGATAACCACGACATGTCGCGCATCTGGAGCGTGGTGGGCGAAGACTTCGACCGCTACCGCATGGCCCAGGTGTTCCTGATGACGATGCCGCGCATCCCGCAGTTCTACGTGGGCGATGAAATCCTGATGACCAGCGCGACCAAGGAGCGCAACGACGTCAGCTACCGCAGCGACTTCCCAGGCGGCTGGGCCGGCGACAGGATCGATGCCTTCGCCGTCAAGGGCCTCAGCAGCCAGCAGCGCGCCGCGCAGGAACTGGTACGCAAGCTGGCCAACTGGCGCAAGGGCCAGCCGCTCATCCACCACGGCAAATTGATGCACTACGGCCCGCGCGACAACACCTGGGTCTATTTCCGTTATGACGACAAGAAGAAGCTGCTGGTCGCCTTCAACAACAACCCCAAGGAGATGGTGCTGGACGCAGGACGCTTCCACGAAATGCTGGCGGGCGTCGCCGGCGGCACCGATGTCCTGAGCGGCAAGCGCTTCGACCTGAGCAAGGAATTGCGCCTGCCCGCCAAGGCCAGCGTGATCCTCGAACTGGATGCCGCGCGATGAAGCGCTCCCTGCTGGCGGCCGCCGCCCTGCTCGCCTGCCTGTCCGCATCGGCACAGGAAAAGGCGCTGTACATCCGCGGCGCCTTCAACGGCTGGGGTACCGACAATGCCCTGGTCCACAAGGGCAAGGGCGTGTACGAAGCCGACATCCTGGTCAGCCCCGGCAACCATGCCTTCAAGGTGGGCAGCCGCGACTGGGCCGAGGAATGGGTGGCCGATGTCAACCAAAGCGTGACGGTGGCGCCGGACACGCCCTACCGGCTCGAAACCCAGGCGGGCCCGGAAGACTACCTGTTCGTGCGCCGCACCGGCACCTACCGCTTTACGGTGGACGCTTCCAATCGGGCCGCGCCGAGCCTGCGCATCGTGCGCCTCGAGACGCCGCAGGCGGCCGGCGCCCCCGACCCGCATGCGGGACGCAAGGCCGTCGCCGCGCTCACCTGGCCGACCTGGGACGGCAAGCAGGAAACGGCCCGCATCTCGTCGCCGGATGCGATGGCGCCGCTGCGCACCTACACGCACTCGACCACCCTGAGCCTGCGCGACCCGGGCCCCCAGCACAGCGAGTACCGCGAGGACGCCGGCCTGCCGCGCATCCGGACCGGCAACCTGGCCTATGACGCGCTGTTCGCGCTGGCCGGCGCCGAGATGCGCCTCGATTCGGTCAGCCATATCCGCGACGGCAATTACCAGGGCGGCGCCGCGATCCCCTGCGAGTGCTTCGCCACCGGCGAGAAGTGGCACTACGTCTGGACCCGCGATCTGTCGTATGCGGCCGACCTGGGCCTGGCCCTGCTCGACCCGCAGCGGGTGCGCAATTCGCTCGAGTTCAAGCTGTCCGGCTGGCGCAAGGGCGTGCCGATTGCGCCGCAGGTCGCCGGGAAGGGTTACGCAACTGAGGACGGCCTGCAGATCGTGCAGGACACCGGCAGCGGCGGCAGCTGGCCGGTCAGCACCGACCGCGTCACCTGGGCCTTCGCGGCCGAGGAAACCCTGCGCACCCTGCCCGCATCTGAGCGCACGCGCTTCGCCCGGCGCGCATTGGCGGCGCTGGCGAACACCATCGAGAACGACCGCATCGCGGCCTTCGATGCGAAAACCGGCCTGTACATGGGCGAGCAGTCCTTCCTCGACTGGCGCGACCAGAGCTATGCCGGGTGGATCCCGAGCGACCTGGCCTCGATGTCGACCTCGAAGTCGCTGTCGACCAACGTCGGCCATTACCAGGCCTTGCGCCTGGCCGCGCAACTGGCGCGCGAGCATGGCGACACGGCCCGCGGCAAGCGCTACGCGGGCTGGGCGCAAGCGCTCAAGCGCGCCATCAACCGCGAACTGTGGCTGCCCGGCGCCGGCATGTACAGCAGCCTGACGGCCGGCCACCTCGACGGCGCGCCCCTGCACAAGTTCGACTGGCTCGGCCAGTCGCTCGCCATCCTCAGCGGCATCGCCGGCGAGGAGCGCGCGCGTTCGATCCTGGCGCGCTATCCGCACGGCCCGATGGGTGCGCCCGTGATCTGGCCGCAGCAGCCGGGCATGCCGGTCTACCACAACCGCGCGCTGTGGCCTTTCGTGACGGCCTACGGCCTGCGTGCGGCGGCGCAGGCCGGGAACGTGGCGGTCGCCGATGCGGCCTACGATTCGCTGCTGCGCGGCGCCGCGCTGAACATGTCGAACATGGAGAACCTCGAGTGGCTGTCGGGCCAGCCGCTGCTGCTCGACGAACGCCATCCGACGCTGATCGGGCCGGTGATCAATTCGCGCCGCCAGCTGTGGTCGGTCGGCGCCTACCTCGGCATGGTGGTGGGCGAGGTGTTCGGGGTGTCGGTGCGGGACGAGGGCATCGCCCTGCGTCCCTTCGTGACCGCGAAGCTGCGGCGCGAGATGTTCGGCGCCAGCAGTGAAGTCTCCCTGCACGCGCTGCAGCTGCACGGCAAGCGCATCGACGTGCGCCTGCGCCTGCCCGCCGTGAGCCGGGACAATGGCTATTACGCGGTCGAGCGGGTGCTCCTGAACGGCAAGCCGGCCGGGCAAACCCTGCGCCTCGCACAACTCGCGGCGGACAACCAGGTCGAGATCGTGCTCGGGAAGCTGCTGGCCGGGCAGCAGGACATCCGCCGCGTGCAGGACGATCCGTATGCCGACGGCGGCGCCACGTTCGGTCCGCGCGAGCCGGCCATCACGGCATTGAAGCGCGATGCCGACGGTGTGACGCTGCAGATCGCCGGCAGCGGCAAGGAGCAGGATGTAAGCTACAGCATCTACCGCGACGGCAAGCGCGTGGTCGATGGCTTGCGGGCCGGCACCTGGACCGACCGCGCGGCAAGCGCCTTCGCTTGCTATGCGGTCGAAGCACGCTTCGGCGCAACGGGCAACCGCAGTCACCACAGCGCGCCGCGCTGCGCCGATGCCGGCATCGAGGTCGCCGTCACCGATCCGCGCACGGTCTCCAACCTCAAACTCAGCCCGCCGAATGCGCGCTTCGCGGCGCCCCACCTGGCCGGCTGGGGCCAGCCCGGCGACCGCTACACCGTCGAGCGTATCGAGGTGCCGGCGGCCGGCAACTACCAGGTCCAGCTGCGCTACCACAATGCCGCCAACCAGGTGAACCTGGGGATCAGCGGCGGGGTGAAATGGCTGGCGGTGAAGGACGGCCGCGGCCGGGTCGTGGCCCAGGGCGTGGTGGGCCTGCCGCATGCGCCGCTGGCGAAGGCGGACACGCCGACCGTGTATTCGACGCCGCTGGCGGTGCGCCTGGAGCGCGGGACCTACCGCATCGAGATGAGCGACTACTACAATATGAGCTATCTCGACAGCAACAGCAGCTTCAGCGCGGCCGGCGGGCTGACAGGACCGTCCAACCGCTTCGACATCTACGGGGTACGCCTGCTGCGGACGAACTAGTCATGCAGCCTCGGCCTCGCCGGGAACCGTACGCGCTTCCTTGCGCGACGGTCCCTGGGCCATCAGCAGCAGCCGCCCTTCCAGCACGCGGAATTCCAGCGGCATCGTCATCTTCGCCACTTCACCGTCGGCCGCCACCTTCATGTGCTTGCGGCCGTACACCGAGGGGGTGCGCACCAGCAGGCGCTTGAAGGCGAAGGCTTCCACCTCGTCATCGTCGCCCAGCCGTCCCAGCATGCCCCGCACCAGCAGGCGCAACAGGCCGAGCTTGCCCATCGGCTTGGGCGCGATGCCGACCAGCTGCCCGTCTTCCACCGCCTCGATCAGGCCGTCGCGCATGCCGACCTGCTCCAGCTGCAGACGATTATTTCCTATGAACAAAGTCGTGGTACGCAGGCGGCGTTCCTTGCCGTCGAGCTCGAGCGTGATGCGCAGGTGACGGTGCGGGCGCAGTGCGATCTTGATCGCCGAAAAGAAGGCGACGACACGGCTGCGCCCGTACTGGCGCTTGTCCTCTTCGCGCGCCTCGAGCATCTTCGGATACAGGCCGACGCTCGCGTTGACGAGGAAGATCTTGTTGTTCAGCAAGCCCACCTGGACTGGCTGCACTTTTGCGCGCAGCAGGGCATAGACGGCCTCTTCCAGGTCTTCGGGAATGCCGTGGGTGCGGCCGAAATAGTTGAATGTTCCTTGCGGCAAGACACCGAAGGGACAGCCGGCCAGCACCGCTTCGTGGGCGACCGTGTTGATGGTGCCGTCGCCGCCCGCCGCCACCAGGATGCCGCCGCTGCCGGCGGCGCGCGCCGCCAGCTCATGCGCTTTTGCGGCCAGCTCGGCCGGATCGTCGACCAGCTCCAGGTGGCAGCTGCGGCCGGCTGCTGCCAGCACGGTTTCGATGGTCGAGCGACGCAGCGCGGTCTCGGAATGGCCCGATCCGGCGTTGAGGACAATATAGAACGGTGCGTCGGGGCTCGGTTCGGTGGTCGGCATCGATGGTTCGATCGGTTGATGGATCAGCGACGCCATCCTACCACCACCGGCGCAGCGCCACGGTGCGCTAGCGCTCCCGGGACAGGGCCATGCCGTAGAGGTTGAGCGCGGGTTCGCCTTCCACCAGGGAGCGCGTGCCTTCGAAGCACATGCCCAGCCTGAGCAGCAGCCCGATCGAGGCCGCATTGCCCGGAGTCGTGATGGCCACCAGCCGCGGGATGCCGAGCGTGCGCGCATGCGCCACCACGGCCTGGGCGGCTTCGAAGGCATAGCCCTGCCCGCGATGGCGCGCCAGGAAGGCGTAGCCGATATCGACGTCCTCGAGGGTATCGCGCTTGATCAGGCCGGACAGGCCGACCGCTACCGCGCCCTCGAGCAGCTCCACCATGTACATCGAGTGGCCGCGCGTGCGCTGCATCGTTACCGGGCCCTCCTCGATCGACTTGACGGCGTCGTCGAGGGTGCGTACGCCGCGGTCGCCGATATGTTCGATGAAGGCCGGGTCGTTGAGGATGTCCAGGTAGACGGCGGCATCGCGCGCGTCGACCAGGCGCAGGCGCAGGCGATCGGTACGCGCCACCTCGGTCATGCGTCTACCGTCGGCCAGTGGTCCGGGTCGTGCAGCAGCTGGTACATGACGTAGGCGTCGACGTAGCCGAGGCGCTTGTGGCGGTAGGCCTTGGGCAGGGTGCCGACGATCGAGAAACCGAGCCTCTTCCACAGCCGGATGGCGGCGGTGTTGGTGCTCACGACGTAGTTGAACTGCATGGCAAGATAATGCAGGCGCCGCGCCTCCGCCAGGCTGTGCTCGCCGAGCAGGCGTCCGACGCCGGCGCCCTGGGCCGAGGGACTGACCATGTAGGAAGCGTTGGCCACGTGATGTCCGCGCCCGACCTGGTTCGGCACCAGGCGGTACATGCCGAGCACGCGCTCGCCGCCGGAGGTCGCGACGAAGCTCGTCACCTCGGGCCCGAGCCAGTAGGCATGGCCCGCCTCGCGCGAGATCGCGGTCGTGAACGGATAGGTTTCGCCGGCGGCGACGTGGGCACAGAAGATGCTCCACATCGCATCGAAATCGTGCTCACCGGCGGGACGGATCTGGATGTCTTTCACGGTGTCGGAAGGCGTTGCTGAACTGGAAAGCGCTCTATTCTAGCCGCAATCGGTACGCGATTTCACGTATCGTGCCGTCCTTTTTGTCGGCATTGTCATTCCGCTATTGCGCAGGCGGCATCCTGAAATCGGTGCCGGCCGGCCGCCCCGGCAGGTGCAGGGTCACCCGCGCAGACGGTGCCTCGGCCACCACGGCGCCGCGCCGCACCACCAGCCTGCGCGGTGCGCGCAGGCGGATCGCTTCCACCGTGGAGCCGGCGTCCAGCAGCACCAGGTCGGCATGGCAGCCAGGCGCCAGCCCGTAGCCCTCGAGGCCCAGGATGCGCGCCGGGGTCTCGGTCACCGCCAGGAAGCACTGGTGCATCGCCTCCACGCCCGTCATTTGCGCCACGTGCAGGCCCATGTGCGCCACTTCCAGCATGTCGCCCGAGCCCATGCCGTACCAGGGATCGAGCACGCAATCGTGGCCGAAGGCGACGTCGACGCCGGCCGCGAGCAGCTCCGGCACGCGGGTCATGCCGCGCCGCTTCGGGTAGCTGTCGTGGCGGCCCTGCAGCGTGATGTTGATCAGGGGGTTGGCGATGGCGGCGACGCCGCTCTCCGCGATCAGGGGCAGCAGCTTGCTCACATAATAGTTGTCCATCGAATGCATCGAGGTCAGGTGCGAGCCGGCCACTAGGCCCTGCATGCCGAGGCGATGGGTCTGCGCGGCCAGGGTCTCGATGTGGCGCGACATCGGGTCGTCGGTCTCGTCGCAGTGCATGTCCACGCGCCGGTCGTGTTGCGCCGCGAATTCGCACAGCAGGCGGATCGATTCGACGCCGTCCGCCATGGTGCGTTCGAAGTGAGGGATGCCGCCGACCACGTCGACGCCCATCGCGATGGCGCGCTTCAGGTTGTCGAAGGCGCCGGGACTGCGCAGCAGGCCGTCCTGGGGGAAGGCGACCAGCTGCAGGTCGAGGTAGGGCGCCACCTGCTTGCGCACTTCCAGCAGCGCCTCGACCGCCAGCAGGCGGTCGTCGCAGATGTCGACGTGGGTACGGATCGCCAACAGCCCGCGCGCCACCGCCCAGTCGCAATAGCGCAGCGCGCGCTCGACCAGCGCATCCTGGGCCAGCTGGGGCTTGAGCTCTCCCCACAGGCGGATCCCTTCCAGCAGGGTGCCGCTGCGGTTCACCCGCGGCAGGCCGTAGCTGAGGGTCGAATCCATGTGGAAGTGCGCGTCCACGAACGGTGGACTCACCAGGTCGCCGTCGGCATCGATCTCGCGCGCGCCCTGCGCCGCCAGCCGCTTTTCCACGGCGGCGATGCGGCCGCCGCTGATGCCGATGTCGATGCCGCGGCTGCCGTCCGGCAGGGTGGCATTGCGAATCACGAGATCCATGCGCGCTCCTCTTGTTGTCTGGCTGATTGTAACCATTTCCTGCCGGATTTGAGGGCTGAGCGACATTCATGAAGCCATGAGATGCTGCGGCGCAATATTTCTCGCTTTAAAGTATAAAATAAGTAGTTGGCAACACCTGCCTTTCATGGATACACTAGTTGATATTGCAGTGCGCCATAAACTGACAAGGAAACCTTCATGACATCACTCAGCGACCAGTTTTCCGCAGTACGCAAGGCCCAGTTCGAAGCACAGTTCGATTTCTTCAATTCCATGACCACCCAGGCGCTCGAGAGCGCCAGCCGCGTGGCTGCCCTCAACCTGGCGGTATCGCGCGACGCGGTCCAGCGTTCGCTCGGTACCGGCTTCGCACTGCTGAACGCGCGCGATCCACGCGACGTCTTCACCCTGGGCGGCCAGGCCGAAGAGCAGGTGCGTCACCTGTTCGACTATGGCCGTGAACTGCTCGGCATCGCCAGCGGCGTGCGCCCGTATGTCGCGCTTCCGCAGGCACTCGCGCAGGCGCGGCAGCAGCCCATCGAGACTGTCGAGGTGGTCGAGCGTGCAGCCGAGGCCGTCGTTGCGCCTGCACCTGCTCCTGCAGCTGAACCCGTCGCCGCAGCGCATGTCGCCGCCGAGGCTGGCGCCGAAGCCGAACCCGTCGTCCTGGCCGAGCCGGCGCCTGAGCCGCTGGCCGCCGTGACCGAACCCGCACCTGCCGCCGAACCGACGGCCATCGCCAAGGCCGCCGGCAAGGGCACACCCCGCGCCGCCGTGGCCCCGCATCCGGACGCCGCCCCGGTGGCCGCCGCCGAGCTGCCGAAGGTCGAGATCGCACGCCCGTCTTCCAAACGGAGGAAGTAAGCGATCCCTGCCGGGTGCGCACGAGCACCCGATTGGCAAAGCGACTACACTAGCGGGCTTCGGCCCGCTAGTCGTTTCTGGACGCAAAAATCGGGCCGCAAAGATCTCCAAGGAAACTGTATGAGTCTTGCAAGCCTGATCGGCGGTTTCGTCCGCCGGCATTGGCCCGCCTATGTCTCGTCGGCCTTCATGCTGGCCGGCGTCGCCATCTGCACGGTCTTGATTCCGCGCAAGGTTGGCGCCCTGATCGACGGCCTGGCGGCGCACAGCCTGGACCAGCGTGCACTGCTGCTCGGCCTGGCCCAACTGCTCGGCCTCGGAGTCGCCATCTACGTGTTGCGCGTGGGCTGGCGCATCCGCCTGTATTCGGCCGCCTACAATCTCGGCGTCGAGCTGCGCACCCGCCTGTACGCGCGCCTGTCGAACCAGGGACCGGCCTTCTACCAGCGCCAGCGCACCGGTGACCTGATGGCGCTGGCGACCAACGACATCGACGCCATCGAGATGGCGGCCGGCGAAGCCATGCTGGCTGGTTTCGACGGCACCCTCACCCTGGTCATGGTGCTGGGCATCATGACGCTCGGCGTCGATCCGCGCCTGGCCGGGATCGCCCTGCTGCCCTTCCCGCTGATGGCCTTCGCGTTCTGGCGCATCTCGAGCCAGGTCCACACGGCCGAGGCCGACGCACTGAAGCGTTTCTCGGCCCTGAACGACCACGTGCAGGAATCCTTGTCCGGCGTACGCACCCTGCGCGCGCTCGGCCTGGAAGCGCGCAGCAGCGCCCAGTTCAGCGAACTGGCGGGCAATGCGGCCGCCGCCAGCCTGAGTGCGCAGCGCTGGGAGGCCGCCTACGAACCCGCGGTCGGCCTGACCCTGACCGCCGCCACCGGCCTGACCCTGGGCCTGGGCGGCTACCTGGTCTGGAACAATGAGCTGACGGTCGGCGCCCTGACCAGCTTCTCGATGTACCTGGGCCAGCTGATCTGGCCGATGTTCGCGGCCGGCTGGGTGCTGTCGCTGATCGAACGCGGACGCGCCGGCCTGGCGCGCCTGCAGCCCCTGCTCGATGCGCCCTTGAGCGTCGAGGACAAGGGCAGGCTGGACGCGGTCGGACGCGGCGCGCTGGTGCTGGACCGGGTGGGCTACGCCTACCAGGATGCCGAGCGGCCGGCGCTGAGCGAGGTATCGGTGCGCCTGGAGCCGGGCCAGACCCTGGGCCTGGTCGGCCCCACCGGCGCCGGCAAGTCGACCCTGCTGCGCGTGCTGCTGCGCCAGGCCACCCCGCAGCACGGAACGGTCGCCTGGGCCGGCCACCCGATCGAGCACTACCGCCTGGAAGCCCTGCGCGCGGCCATGAGCTGGGTGCCCCAGGAATCCTTCCTGTTCTCGGCGACCATCGCGGAGAACATCGCGCTGGCCCGTCCGGGCGCCTCGCGTGCGGAGATCGAAGGGGCGGCGCAGATGGCCTCGATCCACGACGACATCCTGCGCTTCCCGCAGGGCTACGACACGCCGGTGGGCGAGAAAGGCATCACGCTCTCGGGCGGCCAGCGCCAGCGCGTCGCGATCGCGCGCGCCCTGCTGGCCGACAGCGCCCTGCTGCTGCTCGACGATGCCCTGTCGGCGGTGGACACCGGCACCGAAACCCGCATCCTCGAACACCTCGAGGAATTGCGTGCGGCACGTCCCGAACGCGCCGCCATCATCGCCAGCCACCGCCTGTCGAGCGTGGCCGGGGCCGACCGCATCGTGGTGCTGCGCGACGGCCGCATCACCGAGTCCGGCACCCACGACGAACTGCTGCTGCTGGACGGCTGGTATGCCAGCCAGTGGCGCTACCAGCAACTGGAGGCCAGCATTGACGCCGACTGAACCCAAACTCGACACCAGGGATATGCGCACGCAGGCCAGGCAGGCGGCCGGCCTGCTGCGCCGCGCCGCCGCGCCGGAGAAGCGTCACTTGTATTGGGCCACCTTCTGGCTCGCCATCGCGGCCGGCCTCGAAGTACTCGGCCCCTTGCTGGGCAAGGCGCTGATCGACGACCACCTGTTGACCCGCAACCTGGACTGGACCCGCATGTCGCTGCTGCTCGGCGGCCTGGTGCTCACCGGCTGGGCCTCGTCCTGGATCCGCTACCTGCAGCTGATCCGCCTCTCGGGCCTGGCGATGCGCTCGGTGCGGCGCCTGCGCGAATGGGTCTACGGCCACGTGCTGCGCCTGCCGATGGCCTTCTTCGACCGCGCTATCACCGGCCAGCTGGTGAGCCGCGTGACCAACGACACCGAGGCCGTCAAGACCCTCTACATCCAGGTGCTGTTCGTGATGCTCGACTCGAGCATTGTGCTGGTCGGGACGCTGGCGGCGATGGCCTGGCTCGACTGGCGCCTGATGCTGGTGGTGCTGGCCCTGGTGCCGGCCGTGGTCGGCATCGTCTGGCTCTACCAGCGCCTGTCGGCGCCGGCGGTGACGCGCGCCCGCGCCCTGCGCAGCGACATCAACGGCCAGATGGCCGAATCGATCGGCGGCATGAGCGTCCTGCAGGCGAGCAATGCCCAGCTGCGCTTCGGCGAGCGCTTCCTGCACACCAACCGCGCGCACCGCAAGGCACGCCTGGCCGAACTGAAGGCCAATGCCTTCCTGCTGCGCCCCGCCCTGGACCTGCTCAACGTGGTGCTGCTCACCATCGTGATCTACGGCTTCGGCCAGCGCCAGATGAACGCGGTGGAAGTGGGCGTGCTGTACGCCTTCATCAGCTACATCGCGCGCGTGGTCGAGCCTCTCATCCAGATCACCATGCAGTTCAGCGGCCTGCAGCAGGCGGTGGTGGCCACGGCGCGTGTCTCCAGCCTGCTCGACGAGACCGGCGCGGCCGAACATGCCCTTGGGCGCGTGGGCAACGAGGCGGCCTTCGATCCGCAGGCGCCGGCGGTGCGCGTGCGCGGCCTGAACTTCGCCTACGTGGCAGGCCAGCGCGTGCTGCACGACCTGTCGCTCGACATTCCGCAGGGCGCCTTCTTCGGCATCGTCGGCCACACCGGCAGCGGCAAGTCCACCCTGCTCTCGCTGCTGCTGCGCTACTACACGGCGGACGAGGGCAGCATCGAGATCGGCGGCCTGCCGCTTGCCTCGATCGGCAACGAACGCTTCCGCAACGAAGTGGGCCTGGTGCCACAGGATCCCTTCATCCTGGCCGCGACGGCGCGCGAAAACATCGACATGGGACGCGGACTGCCGCTCGATCGCATCGAGGCGGCGGCGCGCGCCGCGCACGCGCACGGCTTCATCGCGGCATTGGAACAGGGCTACGAGACCCAGCTGGGCGAAGGCGGTTCGCGCCTGTCCTCGGGCCAGAAACAGCTGATCGCGATCGCGCGCGCACTGGCGGGTGAACCGCGCATCCTGCTGCTGGACGAAGCGACTTCGCGCATCGACAGCGCCACCGAGCAGATCGTGCAGGAAGCGCTGGAGGAACTACGCGGCAAGGTGACCATCATCGCGATCGCGCACCGCCTGTCGACGATCCGCGCGGCCGACCGCATCATCGTGCTGAACCACGGCCGCATCAGCGAGGCCGGTTCGCACGAGGAGCTGATGCGCATCGAGGGCGGCCTGTACCAACGCCTCTACCTGCTGCAGCAGATCGCGGTCTAGCTCAGCCCTGCCGGCGCCGGAGGTCGTTCACGACCTGGGTGGCGAGCCGGTCGAGCGCCGCGAAATGCGGGCCCAGGCCCTGCTGCAGGGCCGCCGGGACGCTGTCGGCGCACCAGCCGAGCTGCATGCACAGCTCCAGAGTGCGCGGTGATGCCGGTCCACAGTCGGCGCCCAGGCGGCAGGCGACCAGCGCGGCGCCGAAGGGAATGCCGCGCGCAGTCGAATCCCGTTCGTCGCGCACCGGCGCGCGTTCCAGGATGACCGGGGCAAGGAGGGAAGCGATGACCTCGGGATTGCCCTGTTCGAAGGAGGCCAGCAGCATCCGCATGCGGCCTTCCGGACCATCGGCGGCCAGGTAGTCGAACAGGCTGCCCAGGAGCGGGTCGGTGGCCAGGTCCAGGTGCCGGGCCGCGTGGAGCTCGCGCTCGGCATCGGCCAGGCCTTCGGGCGTGAAATCGCAGCGCCGCAGCAGTTCCTCGGCGGCTGTGCGGCGCGGCGCCGGGAGGTCGGACCTTGTTTTCTCCAATGCGCGGCGGCAGGTCTCGAGCACATTGCTCGCATAGAAATAGGCACCGTCCCCGGGCTTGCGCATGGCCTCATAGAAGAATACGCGCAGGCTCCGGGCATGCACCAGTTTCGCGTGCATGTCGCGCCAGGATGTCCCCGGGCGCTGTTCGACGGCCGGCGCCGTGGCGGCGGTGTGCGCCGCCGGCAATGGCGCGGCGGCCGGCGCTGACACCAGGGCCGGCGCGGGCAAGGCGAGCTTGACCGGTTCCGGGGAAGGCATGGTCCCTACCACGACGCCGGCGAGCACCGCACTCAGCACGGCGCCAATGACGATTTCACGAATCCGCATGTCGGCATCTTATCAGCCCTTGCTCCAGTTGAAGCAAGCCGCCGGCACCCCTGCCCCGCTCACCAGCAGCGCGCCGTGCCGGTAGAAACCCCAGCGCCTTTCCTCCGGCACGGCCACCACCACGACGCCCATCGCGCGGTCGCTCCACACCAGGCGCGCGTCGAGGGCGTCGAGGGCCGCGAACACCTCGCGCGGGCCGGCGCCGGGCTGGAATACCACGGTGACGAAGCCGGTCTGGGCCGGCGGGACCAGGGCCCAGGCACCGGCGCCGGACGTCACGGCCACCAGCGCCAGCATCGCCGCCCCGCCCTGCAGGCCCGGACCGCCGCCCTTGCGCCGCAGGCGCAGGCCGAGCGCCAGCGGCAGCAGGCCGAACAACGCCAGCCACAGCAGGTCCCACAGCAGCGGCGCTTCGCTGTCGATGCGGATGCGGTGGATCCCGAGCAGCCAGTGCGAGAGCGCGGCGTCGACCACGTGCCAGAGGCCGAAGCCGACCAGCACCGCGCCCGCCAGCGGCCAGCCCCAGTTGCCGGCGCCGCGCCGGTGCAGGCGCCACAGGCCGACCAGGCCGGCCAGCGCGATCAGGTACATCAGCGCATGGAACCAGCCGTCCCACAGCACCTGCAGGCGCAGCTCATCGATGCCCGGAACCAGGCTGAGCAGATGGTGCCATTGCAGGATCTGGTGCAGCAGGATGCCGTCGAAGAAGCCGCCCAGCGCGAAACCAAGCACGGCGCCCCAGCGCGCCCACGGTGTGTTCCACATCGCCTTCCTCCCGAGCAGGACATGACCTGCCCGAGTATAGCCAGGCCGCCGTGACGGCCGATGCACCATTCGTCAAGGAATGCGCTAGCTGCGGCGGCTCCATGCGGCGCCCGCCGCCACCGCCGCCAGGCCGGCCGCGAGGAAGCCGGCGGCTGTCGCCAGCGTGGCGTCGCCGTGGAAGCCGACCACGTCCATCATCGCCATGCCCTTGGCCTGGATCATCACGTAGAAGCCGAACAGGAACAGACCGAGGAACAGGCGCGGCGTGCGGCTCAGTTGGCCGAACAGGGCGGCGCAGCCGGACAGCCCTACAAGGCCGGCCAGCAGCGCGAACGCGCGCACCGGCTCATCGAGGCTCCAGCGCAGCCCGACGCTTCCCATGAACAGCAGGCCGAGCAGCAGCGCGGCCGCCCACTGGCGCAGGAAGCGGCGGCGGATTCCGCCCGGCACGGCGGCGCTCAGGCCGTCGCAGCCGGCGCTGGTGTCGCGCGTGCTGCTCTCGCTGCACAGGATGCCCCAGAAGGCCAGCGCTCCCGCCAGCAGGCCGGGCAGGAAACTTGCCGGCAGCAGCAGGCCGCCGGCCAGGCAGACGGCGAGCACCAGGACCGCGCTGGGCGCCGACATCAGCACCAGGCCGGCATCGGCCAATACCTGACCCGCCGGTCCCGGCAGGCGCGCGGCCAGGCGCATCAGGGGCTGCACGGTGCGTGCCAGCGGGCGCAGCCAGCCGTTCAGCAGGGCCAGCGGCGAACGTCGCCGGCGCGCCTTGCCGGCCTTGACCCGGTCCGGCGAGAAGCGGTGGAACAGCAACACGGCCGGCAGCAGCGGCAGCAGGGCCAGCCCGCAGGAGAGCATGCGCTCGCGCGCCATGGCCCCGCTCCACAGCCATTGCGGCAGTTCGACCGGGGGCAGCGCGGCCTTGAAGGGCATCATGCCGATGCCCATGGCCGCCGTGTCGGCATGGTGGCGCAGGCCCATGATCGCATTCGACATGCCGGTGAAATCGACCAGGGTGAGCCAGGCCGGCGCCCCGCCCTCCTCCACCGCGCCCCCGACCGACAGCTGCGCCACCCAGACCATGAAATACAGGATGTCGCCGCCCTTGCCCATCAGCGGGCCCCAGCTGTCGCACAGCACCGCGCAGCTGGCGGCAAAGAAGGCCATCGGCAGCAACAGCAGCGCATAGGTCTGCAGGTAGACCAGGGGCTGGAGCGGGCCGTCGCCGCGCAGCAGGTGGCAGGCGAAGGTGGTCAGCATGAAGGCGCCGAGCAGCAGCACCAGCCAGGCGGCGGCGCCCAGCCAGCGGCTGGCGACCAGCAGGACGTCGCCGGCCGGGGTGGCGCCGATCACGCCGCCGATCCCGCTGCGCAGGTCCTCGCCGGTGCGTCCGCGCGCCAGGTAGAAGCCGGCGAGGCTGAACAGGAGGCTGGCCATGGTGGCGCTGCCGACCGCCAGCGCGGAACTGGTGTACAGCACGCGCGCGTCGTTCAGCACGATCAGGGTCCGGCCGGTGGACACGTCCTCGATCATGGCCCAGGTGAGCGCCACCACGGCCAGCACCGCCACCAGGGTGGACAGGCGGCGCAGGCGCAGCCGCACTTCGCTGCCGGCCAGAAGGAACAAGGGGTGCGCCATCATGCCGCCTCCGCCTCCGCCTGCAGCGCATAGCGCTGCGCCATCAGGGCTTCTTCCAGGCTCGGTTCGGCCTCGCGCGCGCCCAGGCAGGGCAGCTCGGGATGCGCGATGCGCAGCAGCATGCGGCCGTCCTGGCGCTGGGCCTGCAGCACGTGCACGCGTTCGCGCAGCGCCGCATAATCTGCTTCGAGCATGCTGACGCTCCAGACCTGGCCGCGTGCGCGGCGCAGCACCGCGTCCGGCGTTTCGTGCGCGACCAGCCGCCCCGCCCGCATGATCGCCAGTTCGGTCGCGATGCTCTCCACGTCCGACACGATGTGGGTCGACAGGATCACCAGCTTGCCCTGCCCGAGCTCGGCCAGCAGGTTGCGGAAGCGCAGCCGTTCTTCCGGGTCGAGCCCGGCGGTCGGTTCGTCCACCACCAGGATGTCGGGATCGTTCAGCAGGGCCTGGGCAATGCCGAGGCGGCGCTTCATGCCGCCCGAGAACGAGGCCGCCGGCCGCTGCGCCTGCTCGTGCAGGTTGACCAGTTCCAGCAGCCGGCGGATCCGGGCCGCGTCGCGCACGCCCTTCAGGGCCGCGAAGTACTGCATGAATTCGAGCGCGCTGAGGTTGGGGTAGACGCCGAAATCCTGCGGCAGGTAGCCCAGGCGGCGCCGGATCGCGTCGGGCTTGCGCACGATGTCGACGCCGTCGAACAGGATCTGGCCTGCGCTGGGACGCGCCAGGGTGGCGATCATGCCCATCAGGGTCGACTTGCCGGCACCGTTGTGGCCGATCAGGCCGACCACGCCCTGGCCCAGCGACAGCGTCACGTCGTCCACCGCCTTCAGGTCCTTGCCGAATTGTTTGCTTACCGCGCGCAGTTCCAGCATGTCTTTCCCCTCGTGTTGTTGTTGGGTCGACTATAGGAAAGGGATGGCGCCGGTTCCAGCGCTTTGCGACAAGCGGTCAAAAACGGGGGATGAGCGCGGTGTGTCTTTTTGGTGACAATTGGGGAGAAAGCGAATTTCCCTTGTGCAACAGGAATATAATTGAATGACATCAACGGATGTGACTTTGCCAGCGTTCCGATACTTCCATGGCCCATCTCCACCCCTGCCTGCCAGCGCTTCTCCGATGCATCGCACTTGCCGCGGCGCTCAGCACCGCACCAGTGGCGGCGGCAGACGGTACGACGTCCCTGGCCGGCCGCCTGGCGGAAATCCGTGAACTCAACAAGTACGTGCCCGGGCGTGCCCTGCCGATCCTGCTTGCAATGGAGCAGGAAGGCCGGGGCGCAGCGCTGAGGGAGCGCATCGAGTTCCTCAACCAGCTGTCGAACGGCTACTACGGCCTTGGCAAGCTCGAAGAAGCCGGCGCCGTCGCCGACGAGCTGGTAGCCATCGGCCGCAGCCGGAACAACAAGGTGGCGCTCGCCAAGGGGCTGCTGCGCAAGGCCTACATCGCCTACCGCCGCTCGGAACTGGCGGAATCGCACCAGCTGGCCTGGGAAGCCGAGCGGCTGGCCTATACCACGGATGACAGCGACCTGAAGGTATGGGCGACGATCTCGTCGGGCGAGTCCTTTAAAGAAGAAGGCAACTTCCCGAAGGCGCTCGAGCGCCTGCAGGCGGCGGCCGCGCTGGCGCGCAGGCACGGCGACCCGATCCAGATCGTCATGTCGCTGAATGCCCTGATCGGCCTCTACGAGCAGATGCGCGAGTACGACAAGGGCTTCGAAGCGCTGGCCGAAGCCATCGAGGCGGCGCAAAAGACGAATTCGCCGGGACGCATGGCGACCCTCAAGCACGCCGAATACGGCCTGGCGGCCGCCACCGGCCAGTACGGACGCGGCCTGAAGGCCCTGCTCGAAAGCCTGGCGATCGAGCGCTCGCTCGGCGCCCACGCGAGCGCCGCCTATTCGCTGGTGAACCTGTCGGATTGCTATCTGAAGCTGCGCGACTACCGCAATGCCGCGCGCTATGCCGAACAGACCGTCACGGCGGCGCGTGCGCTGAACGACGCCGGCCTGGAGGCGACCGCGCGCCTCAACCTGGGCCAGGCCTATCTGGCCACCGGCCGCCTGGCCGAGGGCAAGCGCCATATCGAAGCCGGCATGACGGCCTACGAGAACCTGGGCGACCAGCCGCAGCTGCAGGCGGTGCTGGTCGAATACGGCCAGGCGCTCGAACGCGCCGGCGACCTGCCGGGCGCGCTGCGCGCCTACCACCGCGAACGCAAGATTTCGAACGCGCTGTTCGAGAAGCGCCGCCAGCGCGCGGTACTCGACCTGCAGGCAAAATACGAAACCGAAAAGAAGCAGCGCCAGATCGAACTGCTGCGCAGCGAAAACGAAGTCAACCGCCTGCAGCAGCGCGTCTGGTGGCTGCTGGCGGCGGTCTTCGGGCTGGCTTCGGTGGTAGTCGGCCTCCTGTACCGCAAGGTGCGCCAGGCCAACGCCAAGCTCTACGAAAAGAACCGGGAACTCAAGCAGCAGAGCGTGCTCGACCCGCTGACCGGGCTGTACAACCGCCGCCATTTCCTGGAATACATGCGCGCGATGCCCCAGCCCGGCCTGCAGGCCGCCGCCGCCGAGCAGTGCGGCGCCCTCTTCCTGCTGGACGTCGACCATTTCAAGCACATCAACGATACCTGGGGCCATGCGGCCGGCGACGCAGTGCTGACCGCCATGTCCGCCAGCCTGCGCGAGATCCTGCGCGAGACCGATATGATCGTGCGCTGGGGCGGCGAGGAATTCCTGGCCTTCCTTCCCGCCATTCCGCGCGCGGGCCTGGACGAAGTCGCGCAGCGCATCCTGGCCGGGATCTCGGCGGTGCGCATCGCGCACGGCGGCCACTCCTTGAGCGTGAACGTATCGATCGGCTTCGCGCCCTTCCCGCTGTGCTGCGGCGGGCAGATGCTGCCCTGGGAACGTGCGGTCAATATGGTGGACATGGCGCTGTACCTGGCCAAGTCGCATGGCCGCAACCGGGCCTACGGGGTGCAGGGCTTCGGCGATCCGGCACAGGTCTGCGTGGAAGAGATCGAGCAGAACCTGGAGCGCGCATGGCGTGCGGGGCAGGTGAATCTGTCGGTGGTGCTGGGGAATCAGCAGGAGTTACGGGCCAGCGCGTAGAGCGTGGCTACCAACGCATGCGCCGTCGTTCCGGCGAAGGCCGGAATAATGCCACTGGCATTATTCCGCCCAAGTTCGTCGCGCGCTGCTTCCTCCTCGCGCTGAACGCAAACTCTGAGCGACGGAATTGGATCCCGGCCTTCGCCGGGATGACGGCTTTTAGGGCGGCTAATTAATCACAAGCTGGCTATCGGTCGATTAATCAGCCACGTCCTGGATCTTCTCCCCGGCGTCTTCCACTTTCTCGCCGACCTTTTCGGTGGCCTTCTCCAGGCCGTTCCTGGCATCCTTGGTCGCATCCTTGATCTTCTCGCGCGCTTCCTCGGCGGCCCGGTCGGCCTTGGCCAGCTCCTTGTCCACCTGGTGGGTGACCTTGGCCCCGGCGTCGTCCAGCGCCTTGCCGGCGCGTTGGGCCGGCCCCATCGCTTCTTCTTCACGGCTGCAGCCTGCCAGCGCGGCAAGCAGCAGCAGTGTGCCCAACATGTTCGTTTTCATGTCCGCCTCCTGGCTGTCTGCTTGCCGACCAGCATACACCGGCGCCGGAAAACGCGGCTGACGCTTGGCCCGCTTATTCTCCGCGGCTCGGATCGGCCAGCGGATGTTCGCGCTCGTCGTTGATCTCCAGCCTCAGCGCGCGGGTCTGCTCGTCCTCGCCCCAGCGCCTGGTGAACACGGCCAGCCGGGCCAGCGCCTTGTCATAGGTGCGCGCCCGGCGCAGCTTCTGGACCGCGCCGGTGGTCTCGCGCCAGGCCCTGGCGCGCTGTTCGGCGCGGGTGCAGTCGGCCGCCGCCTTGTTCAGCGACTGTTGCACCTGGCGCAGCTGCTCGGGAGTGGCGCGGGTATCGCGCAGGGCGATCAGTTCATCCTGCGCTTGCTTGGCCTTGCACTCGACGGCCAGGGCCACGGCGCGCTCCATGCGCCGCTCGATGCGGCTGCCTTCGGGACGCACGATCGTCCAGATCAGCCACAGCGCGACCAGCGCGGCGATCCACCAGCGCAGCCGTATCGGCGCGCGCCGCGGTGGTGGCGCCGGCGATGGGCCGGACGCGGCGCCGCGGCCGACGCCCGGTGGCGGCGGGATGCCGGGCTCGCGCCCTTGCTGCGCTTTTTGCTGCGCTTGTGGCGGTGCTTGCGGCGGCGTGGACGGCATGGGGGCCGGCGTCGGCGTTGCGACAGCCGGTGCGGCTGCGGGCGCCGCCGGCACAGGCCGCGGCGGCTCCACAGGCGGCTTCGCCAGCACCGGCGGCACGGCAGCCGGCTGCGCGGCCTGCTGGGCCGTGCCGCACCAGGGACAGAAATTCACCCGCCTCGGCATCAGGCGCCCGCAGTGCGGGCCGATGCAGCGGTAGACCGCGTCGTCTTGCACCATGCCGTCCTTCATTCCGGGTCAGGGATGCCGTCGGCGCCGCCCGGCGCATCGTCGGGATCGGGGATCGCATCGCCCAGCACCGCCGCCAGCTCGGGCAAGGCGCCGACGGTGCTCCATTTGTCGAGCTTCGGATTCCAGGCCATGTTCCAGGCGCGCGTCGCGGCATCGATCTCGCCGCGCGCCGCCTGGCGGGCAATCTCGTCGATCGTGAACGGGCCGCGCTGGGCGCCCTGCACGAACAGCTTGTAGCGCGGCTGCACCACTTGCACCGGCGCTTTGGCCAGCTCCACGCCGCCGGCCGCGCGGCGCTGCAGGACCACGGCGGCGCGCTCGTCGCTGGCCAGATACTCGGGCAGCAGCACGCGCTTGTCCACCGGCCGCTCGACTTCCCAGCTGTAGGCATCGCCGGCGGAATCCGGCACCGCCTCGGTCCAGCCCTGGATGCCCGCCAGCGCGGTTTCGATCTGGCTCGGGGACAGGGTCGGGTCGAGCGCGGCGGCGCGGCGGATCCAGCCTTCATACAGGCGCCGCGCGGTGATGTTCGGCAGCGAGGGCGACGGCAACTGGGCCCCGGTCTCGTCCACTTCCAGGCGCGGTTCGTACACGCGCAGCTGGTAGTAGCGCATCAGGGCTGCCAGCAGCACCAGCTGGTGCGGCCCCACGTTCGCCAGGCGGTGCCGCACCGCGCCGATCACGCCGTCGCGGTAATACGGCGGCAAGCCGTTCGAGCGGATCGCATACTCGTTGCCGATCTGGAGCCACTCGCCCGATCCCGGCTCGACTTCGAACAGATACTGGCCGCGCGGCTGGAAGCTGGCCTCGCGGTCGCCCAGGTCGGCCTTGCGACGGATCACGCCGAGCGCGATCGCCTGCAGGAACCATTCGTAGTCGTCGGCCAGGCGGTTCAGTTCATCCATCGAGGGCGACAGCGGATGGCGGAAGCGGGTGGCGTCGAAATGCAGATGGGTCGGGATCTTCGGGTTCTCGATCTGGTACGAGGCGCGCCAGGTCGGCAGGCCGCGCAGCACCGTCATCGGGTAGCCCGACAGCTCGATGTAGCAGACCGCCTTGCCGGCGATGCCGGTGTTGACGACCGAGAGCAGCTCGCCGTGGAAGTAACCGGTCGGCACCGCGGCGCGCAGCTCGGCTTCCATCCTGCGCCAGGCGCCGGCGTCGCCGACGCCGATGAAGCACTTGAACTGGTCGGCATTCGGCGTGAACTCGGCCGAAAAGCGCGCGTTCACCCAGGGCATGGCGCTGCGGATCCATTCGGCGAACACGCGCTGGCGCTCCTGCGGCGTCATCGACGACAGGCGCTCCAGCAGCGGGTCGACCGGCTCCGGCTGCTCCAGCTCCTGGCTTGACAGCTGCAGCTGGGCGCGGCGGAACAGCTTGAGCAGCAGGTCGGCGCGCAGGCGCTCGTCGCCCAGCTGCGGGAACAGGCGCGCCGAGCCGCCGAACTCCAGCAGCACTTCCTCGCTCCAGGCGCTGACGTCGCCGGTGAGGCGCACCGGCGGCGGCAGCACGTCGCTGGCCAGCTTGATGTAGGTGGCGTGCTCCTGGCGCGCATCGGCGCGCAGCTGGCTGATGCGCTGGTCGGCCGCGACCAGCATCGCCTGCACCATGCGCCGCCCTTCCTGGAATTCGCCGGCGATGCCGCTCCACTGGGCATTCCCGTGTTCGTCGGTGGACTGCGGTTCGCCCAGCCAGGCCGACATATTGCGCATCACTTCGGTCGACTGGCCGGCCGCCACCGCCAGCAGGTGGAAGCGCAGGTAGTCGGCGATGTCGCGCTTGAGGTGGTTCATCACCTCGCGCGCCTGCGGCTCCTTGCCGAACATGCGCCCGGCGGCCTGCGACAGGTTGTTCAGCGATTCCTCCACCTGGCGGGTGCGCAGCGCGTCGCGGATGTCGCGGTAGCGGCGTCCGTTGCGCTCGGCGTTGGCCAGGTCGCGCTGCGACAGGCGCGCCTTGACCTGCTCCAGCAGCGACAGCACGAATTCGAGGCCGCCCTGCTTGCGGTCGTCGAGCAGGGCGTACAGGCGCTCGCGCACCCGGGTCTTCAGGCGGCCCGTCAACTCTCCCGTGTGGCGCTTGATGCGATCTTCGCTGGTCTCGGCGGTGGCGCCGGCTTCGCGGATGGCGTCGCGCTCGAGCTGCGGCAGCAGTTCGGCCACTTTCTCGCGCCACTGCCGGATGTCGTAGGACGCCATGATGCGGTCCACTTCGAGCTGCACCTTGCTCTCGACCCGCTCGAGCAGCAGGCGCCCGTCCTTGTCGAGCAGCAGGGCGCCGGTGAGCGCGTATTCCGGGAAGGGCGTCACGTCCACCGTCCCCTTGCGGAAGTCCGGGAAGATGTCGAAGGGGCGTTCGGCCATGTCCATGTGCTCGCGCATGAAGCTGTCGCGCTCGGCGTCGCCGGCACGGCGTGCCGCCATGCCATCGGTCCCGACCAGCCCGAAGAAGGCCTTCACCATCAGCCCGGCCAGCTCATAGGCGCGAATGTCGTCGCGCAGGCTCTGCTGGGTGTCGAGCACGGACTGGCCGAAGGCGGAATAGACCTTGGAGTAAGACAGGCGCATGTCGCCGAAGCGCTGCTCCGGCACGCGCGGGTTGTAGGGCCCCAGCTTGTGCTGCTGCTGGTTGACCGCGACCGAGCGCTTGCGGTTGGCGAAGTCGGCCGAGGCGAAGTCTTCGAACAGGGTGTCGGCCACCATCTGGTACACGTCCTTGACGTCGAGCGTGGCCTTGTTGGCGAGGTTGGCGGTATCGACGAAATACACGTCGTCGAAGGGCGCGCCGCGGCCCGTGATGCTGTCCGGGTCCATCCAGTGGACTTGCGCGTTCATGTCGCGCATCGCCGTTTCCAGTTCCATCAGGGTGGCGTAGGCATTGGCCTCGGTGCGCTCCTTGTTGGCTTTGGCGAAGCCGCCGGGCATCAGGAGCACCAGGTCGACCTGGCTGTCCGAGACTTCCTGGCGCGCGATGGCTTTCGACAGCCAGCCCAGGTCCAGCACGCTGCCGGCGCCGGTACCGCCCGCACAGGAAGCGATGACGACGATGCGGAACTTCGAGGTATCGACCTGCAGGCCGAGGCGCTGGTAATTCTCCTTGCGCTCGATGCCGGCATTACTGCTCAGGAAGTTCAGCGCACCCTTGATGCGGCCGCGCAGCTTGGGGTATTTGTCGAACAGGTAGAGCCGCGCCAGCGCGCGGATCTGCCCTGCCCCTTTCGAGGGGTCGATGCCGAGCGAGCGCAGTTTTTTGGGACGCAGCGGCATCCAGCTTTCGATCAGCGGGAAGCGCGCCAGGCTGTCGTCGGACTCGTGATACTGCGGCAGGTCGAGCGGCTCGACCAGGCGTTCTTCGTCGGTGAGCTTGACCAGTTCGTACCAGGGATCGGTACGCTGCGACTTGCCCTCGTCGATGACGGCATTGTTGTCGAGGTCGAAGTGCAGGAAGCGCGCCACCGGGAAGTCGGCGATCGACTCGACCCGGGTCGGATTGTGCCGGTTCCAGACCGCCGACAGGATGCGGCGGCGGATGCGCATCATCACTTCCATGCCGGTACCGCCGGCGCCGATGAACAGGGTCGGGCGCAGGTCGACTTTCAGCTCTGCCTTGGCGTTCACGGCTGCGGGGTTGGGGAAATCTGCCATATCGCGTCTTTCAGGTAAATTAGCGGCGGCCGATGAACAGGGCCGCGACCAGCGCCACCAAGCCCACCGCCACCAGCGGGCCGGTGACGGCGAAGGTCAGGAACTTGCTGGCATTGATGATGGCCAGCACCGCGGCGGCCGACAGGAAGCCCAGGCCGACGAACAGCAGCCAGCCGGCGCTGCCCGCCGACGAGGGCGCGACCCGCCGCACCACCAGGTGGTGCACGTAGGCGTTGCGCACGAAGAAGTACACCACCAGCAGCACCACGAACACCGCCGCGCCGATCGCCAGGTCGCGCGACGAGGTGTCGGTGGCCGGCACCGGCGCAGTCGTCGTGCCCGGCACTACCTCGACCGGACGGCCTGCAGTTTCCGGCTGGGTCTGGGGCAGCGTGTCCTGGGTGGAGGCCGATTCTTCCGGCAGCTTGAAGCCGGGATCGGCGGGCGACGGGGCGGATGGTTTCTGGGTGCCTTGCATGGGGTTTCCTTTCCTTTTTATTGTTAGCGGCCGAGCCGGACCTGGGCGCCTTCGCGCAGGTCGGTCAGCTGGTGGCCGAACAGGGTGGTCTTGAGCATCGCCACCTGTTGTCCGGCCTTGTCGTAAATCGGCTGCGTGGTGCCGGGACGGGCCCGCATCGTGCGCAGCTCGTCCTCCACGGTGACCTGGGCCACGCGCGGCCTGCCATACATCCACGCGGCCGCGCCGGCTGCCGCCAGCGCCGCCGCCGCGAGGCCGCCCAGTGCCGCCAGCGGGCCCATGCCGTAATGCACCCGCACTTCGAGCGGCAGCACCGCGGTCGAGGCCTGGATGCTGGGCGGCGGCGTGAAGATATCGGGCAGCGGGTCGCCCGGGAACAGCGCCGCCATGCGCTGGCGGAAGTCCTGCGACAGGGCCAGGCGCTGGTTCGCCAGGTGCAGCTCGATCCGGCCCGGCAGCACATAGGCCGAGCCGGCCGACTTGAGCGCGGCCATCGACCATTTTTCGGGCAGCTGGGCCACCGGCAGCTGCATCGTCGAGCCGAGCGGCAGCGGCTTGCCCGGCGCCAGATTCTCCACGCGGCTGCTGGCCAGGGCGATCTTGCGGTCTTCGCCGGCCAGCATCGAGCGCGCGCCGAGCGTGGCCGAGACGATGGTGTACGGGTACATCGTGTTCTCGAGCTGCCAGCGCACGCTGGCGCGCGGCGTGCGCGCATCGGGATCGACGTCGGCGCGCAGGGCGCCGCCCGGGGCCTGCGAGAAGGCCACGCCGGGCGCATCCTCGACCTGGGCCGGCACCAGGCGCACGGTGTCGCGGTCGAGCGGCTTCAGGCGCGCCGGCCGTTCGGTGATCACGCGGGCGATGCGGCCGGAGGCCAGCAGGCCGTCGAGCGCGCGGCTGCCCTCCTGGCCGACGGCAAAGGCGTAGATCATCAACCCGTTGGCCTGATAGTGCTTGCCCTGGACCGGCATGCGCAGAGGGAAGGCCACCACCTTGTCGATGGCCCGGCCGCGGTGGATCAGCTCATAGAACTCACGGTTGCGCGCAGCCGTGGCCTGGTCGTTGTTGGGGCTGTTGCGGTTGTTGGTCACCAGCCAGACGATGCCCGGCTTGCCGCCCAGCGCGCTGGCAATCGCGGCCTGCACCGCTTCGCCGAGGTCGGTGTCGGCCAAGGCGCTGCTGTTCGGCTTGCGCGCCGTGTCGAGGCCGGCCAGGGCCGCGTCGACGCGGCTGCGCACGGTCTTGCCGTCGACCTTGAACGAGGCCAGCGCCTTTGGCGACGGCGCGCCCGGCAGCGACTGGTTGAAGGCGGCCAGCACCAGCGCGTCGCCCGGCTGCACCACTGCCCCGGCCAGGGCGCCGACGAGCGGCTTGAACTGGCTGTTCGGGTCGCTGTAGAAGGGCTCCATCCAGCCCGAGTTCTGCACCAGGAAGACGTGTGGCGTGGCGCAGGCACCGGCTGCCGCGAACAGCAGCGCCAGCGCAGCCACGATGTGCCGGGACAGCGCCCTCATGCCTGCTCTTCCAGAGTCCAGCCGCGCACCGCGTTCCAGTCAGGATGGTGCAGCCACAGGCAGCCGTCGTACACGAAGGGGACGCAATCGAGCGGCCGCGCCAGGCGTACCACTTCGTCGAGGATGACGTTGCGCCGGCCGATCCATTCGATCGTGGTGCGCGCGATCACGCGGTTTTCCAGCGCGTCTTCGGCACGGCCGGTGACCTTGTGCAGGCGCAGCACCAGCCCGCTCGGCTGGCTGCGGTTGTTGTTGAAGGCGCGCAGCAGCGGCAGCACCAGGGTCTCGTCCTGGTTCAGGTCTTCGACGTGCTCGCCCGACCAGGGTTCGTCGACCACCGGGTGACCGCGCCGGAACAGGAAATTGGCGAATCCCAGGCGCGCGCCGTCGATCGGCGCAGCCTCGGGCCGTTCGCTGCCGAGTTCGAGGAAAGAGTAGCCCTGCCCGTCATGGCCGATGTGCCACAGGCGGCCGTCGCGGCTCTGGGTCGGGCCGCCGAAGGCGAGGCGCGGCTGCCAGCCGGGCGGCCAGGGCGTGAACAGCGGCGGCTCGCCCGGACGCCAGGCAAGCTGGCCCTCTTCGTGCAGCCAGAACAGGCGGCCGTCGTAGCCGATCGGGCGCGACCAGCCCGCTGCCGGCACGTCCGGACAGGCGTATTCCTCGACGTCGCCGGTATCGACCCGCGTGCTCCATAAACGGACCGCGCCATCGGGCGCCAGCAGGCAGGCGATGTGGCGGCGCATGGCGCCCGGCGCGGCGGCGAGCGGCGCCTCCAGCACGGGTTCAAGGCGGTAGGTCTCGCTGACGGGATTGATCCACAGGCGCTGCAGGCCGCCATTGGTCGGCACGATGGCGACTTCGCCACGGCGCGGCTCCAGCACCGGCAGCCATGCATACGCGGATACCGTGAAGGCCAGGCCGGCGGCGCCTTCTTCCGGGGTCATCACGTGCCACAGGCCGGCCACCGGGTCCCAGTATTGCAGCACGCCGCGGGTGTGGGCCAGCGCCAGCAGGCGCTGTTCGGGAAAGCCGTAATGGGCGGCGGCGAACACGCAGCAGGCATTCGGCGGCACCGGCATGCTGCGGTCGGCACGGCCGGGATGCGGCGCGGCCGGACGTTCTTCGAGGCTGTCGCCGAGCGGCAGCGAAGTGACCGGCAGGCCGTGGGGCACGTGGCGCGGCAGCATGGCGTCGCCGCCCGGGCCCCACCAGCCGGCCAGGCGCGACGGCGTGCCCGGCAGGCGCTGCAGCGGCTTGCCGCAGTTGGGGCAGAAAGCGAAGCCTTCGGGGTAGATGGGGGCACAGCCGCAACTGGTGGGCAGCGAGGCGCCAAGCAGGCGCGCAATATCCGACAGACGCGCAGGCAGGCGGCCGGGCGCATGCGCCTGCCAGTCGATGCGGCCCAGCCCTTCGCTGGCCAGCAAGGCAAACTGCCCTTCCTCGTCCTCCTGCCAGACACTGGCAGGCGTTTCCCATCGGTATACCATCTGTCGCCTTGTGCCTTGATTACATTGATCGAAATCGGGCCTGGCGCGGCCCTTGTTGTTGCTCAAATCATAGCGCCGGGCACTGCCGCGCGGCGCGCCGTACACCGGGTAGCGCGCCCTGACCCCTCAGGGATCAATAGATGAGCCATTTCCGGACTGATGCGGGGAACTTTCAGCCAACGTACGTATAATGGCGGCGATTTCCCTTCCATTTCCCCGCAACATGCATACCCCAGATCCGACCGCCCTCCCCCAGCAGGACGACCTGCCCGCGACCGCCATCGACGCCGCCGCCGCGCACCTGCGCGACATCCTGGCGATCGCGCTCGAACACGGTCCCGGACAGCAGGCGCTGGTCGTCTACGACGAACGCACTGCGCTGGCGCGCGCCCTGGCCGAGGGCTACCGCCGCAACCTCCCGGACGCGCGCTTCGTCGACTTCGACAGCGCCACGCCGGACGCCGTGCTGGCCGCCTTCCGCGCGATGGCAGCGCAGGACCTGGTGGTGCTGGTGCAGTCCACCAACTTCCGCCTCGACGGCTTTCGCATCCGGGTCGAGCTGTTCAAGCTGGGGCTGAAGGTGATCGAGCACGTGCACCTGTCGCGCATGCCGGGCCCGCAGTCGGCGCACTACATCGAGGCGCTGGCCTACGACCCGGCCTATTTCCGCGGCACCGGACGCGCACTGAAGGCGCGTATCGACGCGGCGCCGCATGCGCGCGTGCTCGGCGGCGGCGAAACCCTGCATTTCAGTTCGCCTCTCGAGCCGGCCAAGCTGAACGTGGGCGACTACAGCGAGATGCATAACGTCGGCGGCCAGTTCCCGATCGGCGAGGTGTTCACCGAAGCGCTCGACCTGGAAGCCGTGCACGGCCGGGTGCAGGTGCACGTCTTCGGCGACACCTCCTACCGCTCCAACCGCCCGGATATTCCGGTCACCCTGATCATCGAACGCGGGCGCGTGGTCGGCACCGAGAACGCGACGCCGGCCTTCCAGCAGGTGCTGGACAACATCACCGCGGATGAAGGCGAGGTCTGGGTGCGCGAGCTGGGCTTCGGCATGAATCGCGCCTTCACGCGCGAGCGCCGCGTGGACGACATCGGCACCTACGAGCGCATGTGCGGCATCCACCTGTCGCTGGGCGCCAAGCACGGGGTGTACCCGAAGCCGGGCTTCAAGCGCAAGGATGCGCGCTACCACATCGACGTGTTCGCGGTGACCGATGCGGTCTACCTCGGCGATGAACGTGTTTACGCGGACGGGCGCTGGATTTGTAACAGCTGAGCGGTCCCGCCTTCACAGGTGTTACCATGCCCGGATAATTATTTTCGTGGGGCGGTCCATGGCTGGCAGCACACCTACTTGCGTCGACGAGATCCAGGCGATCGGCGCCGTCCCGAAGATCCTCGAAACCGTGGCCGCGATGACCGGCCTGCGCTTCGTGTGCATCGCCCACGTCACCCGGGATTCCTGGACCGCCTGCGCGGTGCTCGACCGGCTCGAATTCGGCCTCCATCCGGGCGACCCGCTCGACGTCACCACCACCTTGTGCGAGGAAGTCCGCGATACCGGCGCCGCCGTGATCATCGACCACGTACGTGAAAGTGCGCAGTACTGCGAGCACCACACCCCGCGCATCTACGGCTTCCAGAGCTACTTCTCGATTCCCGTGTTCCGGCCCGACGGCCAGTATTTCGGTACCCTGTGCGGCCTCGACCCGGAACCGGCCAGGCTGACCGATGCCGTCACCGTCTCGACCCTGCAGCTGTTCACCGAACTGATCGCCAAGCAGCTCGAGAGCGAGCGCTCGCTGGGCGAAGCGCGTGCCGCCCTGCTCGATGAACGCGAGACGGCCGAGCTGCGCGAGCAGTTCATCGCCGTGCTCGGGCACGACCTGCGCACCCCGCTCGGCTCCGTCCTGTCGGGCACCGAGATCCTGCTGCTGAAGCACCAGGACCCGTCCACCCGCCAGGTGGTCGAACGGATCCGGCGCAGCACCCGGCGCATGGCGGCGCTGGTCGAGGACGTGGTCGACTTCACGCGCGGCCGCATGGGCGGCGGCATCGCGCTCGACCTGCGGCCGGTGAAGGGCGCCGACCTGCGCCTGTACGACGTCGTGGACGAGCTCTCGGGGCTGTATCCGGAGCGCGTGATCGATACCGCGTTCCAGCCCGGCATGTCGCTGCACTGCGACCCGGAGCGGCTGGCGCAGCTGCTGTCGAATCTATTGAAGAACGCCCTGGTACACGGCAGCGAGCAGCATCCCGTGTTCGTCGTCGCCCACGTGCGCGAGGGCCGCTTCACCCTGCGCGTCACCAACGGCGGGCCGGACCTCAGCCCCGCCGTCATCGACCAGCTCCTGAAACCCTACTGGCGCGCAGCCTCGCGCGCCGGCAGCGAAGGCCTCGGGCTCGGCCTCTACATCGTCGACCAGATCGCGCGCGGCCACGGCGGCACGATCGAGATCGGGTCAAGCGCCGGCTCCACCTCGTTCACCTTCACGATGGCGGCGGACGCGGTGGCCTGAGCCGCCCGTCTGTGGCGCGCTAGAAGGTCACAGGGTCAGGTCTGACATTTGGACACGAGCCCAGCTCTAGTACAATGATTTTCACGCAGTATGTCCGACTATCGGACCTGCCCCCAGCTTTTTCCCGCTTGCCTGATACCCTGTGCAGCAACGCTACAATGGCGTTTTGCCCCGGATCTCCCACATGCTGACACCAGAACAGCGCGACCAATTCCAGCGTGACGGCTTCCTCGTCGTCCCCGGCTTCAAGAACCTCGACGAGATCGCTGCGCTGCGCCGGCGCGCCGAGGAGATCGTCGACGCCTTCGACCCCAGCGAATCGCGGGCCATCTTCACCACCAAAGACCAGGAACGCGCCAGCGACGCCTGGTTCCTCGGCTCGGACAACACGGTACGCTGCTTCTTCGAAGAGGAAGCCTTCGGTGCGGACGGCCAACTGCGCCAGGCCAAGGCCCTGTCGATCAACAAGATCGGCCACGCGATGCACGACCTCGATCCGGTCTTCAATGCGTTCACGCGCGACCCGAAACTGGCCGCCGTGGCGCGCGATCTCGGCCTCGAACAGGCGCAGGTCTGGCAGTCGATGTACATCTTCAAGCAGCCGGGCATCGGCGGCGAGGTGCGCTGGCACCAGGATGCCACCTTCTTCGACAGCGACCCGATCACCGTGACCACCTTCTGGTTCGCGCTCGAAGACGCGACCGTGGACAACGGCTGCCTGTGGGCCGAACCGGGCGGGCACCGCGGCCCGCTGCGCGAACGCTTCCTGCGCGATGGCGACGCCATCAGCATGGAAAAGCTGGATGCGACACCCTGGCCGGACGACAGCACCGCCGTACCGCTCGAAGCGAAAGCGGGCACCCTGGTCTGCTTCCACGGCCTCCTGCCGCACTACAGCGCGCCGAACCGCTCGCCGGTGTCGCGCCATGCGTTCACGCTGCATGCGACCGATGCGCGCTCGGCCTACTCGCCGCGCAACTGGATCCAGCGCGATGCCGGATTCCCAGTGCGCGGCTTCGACTAACGCTCCCTACATCACCCTGACCCAGCCCCCCTTGTAGAGGATCGGCCCGGTCGGCCCGTTCGGATCCGGCGAGCCGCCCTTCGGTTCCAGGCTGACCGCGAGCAGCGCCACGTCGGCGCCGAGCGCCTGGCGCGTAAGCGGCAAGGTCAGCTCGCGTCCAGCGCCCAGCACGCCGAGCGAACGCGGCTTGCCCTGTAGCGGCACCGCCCACAGTTGCAGCGTCTGCGCCGGGCTGACCGGTTGTGCCTCGACCAGGCGCACGCTCAGGAGCTGGCGCTCGCGGTCGGCCAGCACCAGCAGTGCGGTGCGGGCCTGCTCGTCGGTCAGGGTGGCGATGTCGCTGAAGGACGGCTCGCTGCGTTCCTGCATCACGGCCACCAGCAGCAGCGCCGCCACCATGCTCGCGCTCACGCCAAGCGTGCGCCAGTAGCCGAGCGTGCCGTGGCGCCAGAACTGCCAGGCCGGCGCCGGCGCGCGCAGCCCGAGGCGTGCCTCGATGGCGCGCCACACCTGACTGCGCGGGGTCGCCGGAGGCACGAATTCGGCCATGGCGCCGATCCGGTCGCGCCATTCGGCCACCGTGCGGCGCAGTGCGCCGTCGCCGTGCATATAGCCCTCGAAGCGGCGGCGCGCCCTGCCCCGCAGCGTCCCCAGCACGTATTCGGCCGCCAGGCGGTCACGCAATCTGTCCTTGCCGCGCAGGTTCATGCCGCCCTCCCGCCCGTCAGGCAGTCCTGCAGGCGCGCCAGGCTGCGCCGGATCCAGGTCTTCACCGTCCCGATCGGCAGTGCGAGCTTCTGCGCCACATCGCTATGCGACAGGTCGTGGAAGAAGGCCAGGCCGACCACGTGCCGGTGTTTTTCCTCGAGCGCGGACATGCAGGTCGCCAGCGCCTTGGCTTCGCTGCTCAGCTCGAGGGCTTCGGCCGGGTTGGAAGCAGGGTCGCGCAGGCAGGCCAGCACCCGCTCGTCGAAATCCGCACCATCGATCTCGACATCCGCCTGCAGGCGCCGCAACAGGTCGAAGGACTTGTTGCGGACGATGGTCGTCATCCAGGTCATCGGCGCCGACAGCCCGGCCTGGTAATCGCCGGCGTGGTGCCAGATCGACACAAAACTTTCCTGCAAGGCTTCCTCGGCCAGCTCGCGGCGGCGCAGGATGCGCAGCGCCAGCCCGTACAGGCGCGGCGAACTTGCCTCGTATAAGTGACGAAAAGCGAGCGCATCTTTCTGCGCGGCGCCACGTAACCAGGTATTCAGTTCTAATGAATTTAGCGAATTTGACGACTGAAGCACGGGAGCACCTTCCGGATCGAAGATATTTTGACGATTTTGCCAAGCAATCAAGAACTTAGCATATTTACGCAAAGGCAATGCAACAAAAAATAATATTTTGAATCCGATAAGGCGCTGCCTGCGTATATGCCTGGGTAGCCATGCCGCGCAGGGTCCTGTCTTCCCCGCAAGCTTGCCCACCCCCTGGAGGGGACCACAACATCAATGAGGAGATCACCATGCATTCTGCCAAGTATCACCCTTGGGCCGTCGCCCTGCTTTCGGGCGCGGCCCTTGCCGCACTGGCCTTGCCCGCCGCAGCCTCGAGCCACCGCGAAGCCCCGTTCCTGACCAATGTGCCCAAGGTCGACGGGACCGACTTCTACCTGTTCCGCAGCTACGCGCCAGGGCGCGAAGGCTACGTGACCATGATCGCCAACTTCATACCCTTCCAGGATCCCCAGGGCGGCCCGAACTTCTACCAGTTCGACAACAACGCCCTCTACGAAATCCACGTCGACAACAACGGCGACGCGAAGGAAGACATTTCCTTCCAGTTCCGCTTCAAGAGCACCTCGAAGCGCACCGCCCTCAACGTGGGCGGCAAACAGGTCCAGATCCCCCTGATCAATTCGAACACGATCAGCGGCGTCAACCCGGCCGCGCTCAACGTGCGCGAGACCTTCACCATCGACATGGTCAAGGGCGACCGCCGCGCCGGCACCCGCACCCGCCTGGCCGCGGCCACCGGCGGCGCCACCGAGTTCGACAAGCCGGTCGACAACATCGGCGACAAGACCTTCGGCAGCGCCACCGGCTACGAAACCTATGCCAACCAGCACATCCACGACGTCAACATCCCCGGCTGCGGTACCGGCCGCGTCTTCGTCGGCCAGCGCAAGGAATCCTTCTACATCGCGGTCGGCAAGATCTTCGACCTGGTCAACCTGAACCCGCTGGGCGCCGAAGTCAACGGCAACAAGAACGACCTCGAGAACAAGAACGTCAGCGCGATTGCGATCGAAGTGCCGATCAGCTGCGTGGTGGCGGCCGGCGAACCGGTCATCGGCGCCTATGCTACCGCCAGCATGCGCCAGGGCCGCCTGCTCAACCCGGCCCCGGCCAGCGGCATCAACAACGCCGCCAAGGAAGGCGGCGCCTGGACCCAGGTGTCGCGCCTGGGCATGCCGCTGGTGAACGAAGTCATCATCGGTTTGGACGACAAGGACCGTTTCAATACCTCGAAGCCGAAGGATGACGGCCAGTTCATCAACTACGTCACCAATCCGACCCTGCCGGCCCTGATCGAGACCCTGTTCCCGTCGGCCAAGGCCCCGACCAACTTCCCGCGCAACGACCTGGTGACCGCCTTCCTGAAAGGCCTGCCGGGCGTGAACCAGCCGAAGAACGTGGTCGCCTCCGAGATGCTGCGCCTGAACACCAGCATCGCACCGACCGCGCTGGCGGCGCAGAACCCGATGGGCGTGGCGGCGGGCGACAATGCCGGCTTCCCGAACGGCCGCCGTCCGGCCGATGACGTCACCGACATCGCGCTGCGGGTCTCGATGGGCGCCCTGTGCGTGCTGACCGGCGCCACCGATGCCCTCGGCGTCGGCTGCAAGCCGTCCGACGCGCCTGCCGGCGGCCTGGCCCTGACCGATGGCGTGCGCAAGAACGCGGCTGCGTACAGGCCGACCTTCCCCTACCTGAACACGCCGCTGCCGGGCAACCAGTAAGGAGGACGCCATGACATCCATCATCCGCCGCATGCGCCAGGGCGCACTGCTGGTGCCGCTGGCCCTGCTGCTGAGCGCTTGTGGCAGCAGCAGCGACAATGACAGCGCGCAGGCCCCGCCGCCGGTCGCCACCACCCCGCCGCCGCCCGTCGGCGACGCGTTCTTCAACACGATCAGCGCGAACTTCTTTGCGATGACCGACGTCGAGGAACCGGTCCAGGTCGACGCCATCGCCACCACCGCGCCCGAGAACACCGAGCCCGACCCGGTGCAGTAAGAGCACGACCGCAAGGCGGGACGCGGTCCACCGCATCCCGCCTTTCCTGGAGCCCCCGATGAACCCGACGTTCTTCCCCGTTTTGCTGGCGGGCTTGCTGGCGCTGTCCGCCCCCGCCGCCGCCGCACCCTATACTCCGGCCAGCGGCGCCCAGGTGCTCGAGCGCCTGCCGGGCCGCATGGATGCGACCCAGCGCGAGCTGGCGCGCATGCGCACCGAACTGGCCGCCAATCCCTCCGACCTGGCGCGCGCCGCCGCGCTGGCGCGCCGCTATATCGAGCAGGCACGCCACGACGGCGACCCGCGCTACCTCGGCTATGCCCAGGCCGCCCTTGCTCCGTGGTGGAAACAGCCGCGCGAGCGTGCGCCGGCCGAAGTGCTGGTGCTGCGCGCCACCCTCGTCCAGAGCACCCATTCCTTCGGCGAGGCCCTCGCGGATCTCGACGAGGTGGTGCGGCGCGATCCCGGCAATGCCCAGGCCTGGCTCACCCGCTCCACCATCCAGCAAGTGACGGGCGACCATGCCGGCGCACGCGCCAGCTGCGCGCGCCTGTTCGGCCGCGCGCCCGATCTGGTCGTGCAGACCTGCCTGGCCTCGGTGGGCAGCCTGAACGGCCAGGCCCGCCCCAGCTACCTGCGGCTGGAGCGCAGCCTCGCCGCGCGTGCCGACAGCCCGGCGCCGCTGCGCGCCTGGTCCGCCACCCTGCTGGCCGAAATGGCCGAACGGCTCGGCGACCATGCGGCGGCCGACACCCACTTCCGCAGCGCCCTGAATATCGATCAGCAGGATACCTATCTGCTGGCCGCCTACGCCGACTTCCTGCTCGAACGCGGCCGCGCGCAGGACGTGGTGCGCCTGCTCGGCACACGCACCCAGGCCGACGCCCTGCTGCTGCGCCATGCGCTCGCGCTTTCCGAGCTTGGCGCCCCCGATGCGGCGCGCCAGAGCGCGGCACTGCGTGCCCGCTTCGAGGCCGCGCGGCGCCGCGGCGACACGGTCCACCGCCGCGAGGAAGCGCGCTTCGCGCTGGAGCTTGCCGGGGATCCGGCCGCGGCGGTGCGTCTTGCGAAACTCAACTGGGCAGTGCAGAAGGAACCGGCCGACCTGCGCATCCTGGCGCGGGCCGCGGCCGCCAGCGGCGACACCGAGGCTGCGCGCCTGGTACGCGACTGGCTGCGCCACAGCAGGCTGGAAGACCGCACGCTCGACGCCGTCGCGCAGAACCTGGGAGCCAGGACATGATGCGGCCCCTGCTTGCCCTGCTGGCGGCGCTGGCGCTGTCATGGTCCCCTGCGGCATCCGCCCACAAGGCCAGCGACAGCTACCTGAATCTTGCCGTCGACGGTGCGCGCATCGAGGGCCGCTGGGACATCGCCCTGCGCGACCTCGAATTGGCCGTCGGACTGGATGCCGACGGCGACGGCCAGCTGACCTGGGACGAGGTGCGTGCGCGGCACGGCGCCATCGAAGCCTATGCGCTCAGCCGCCTGACACTGTCGTCCGATGGCGCCGCCTGCCCGCTCACGGTCACGCAGCAGCTGGTCGACAGCCATACCGACGGCGCTTATACGGTGCTGGTGCTGCGCGGCGCCTGCGCCGCACCAGTGGACACGCTGGCGGTGGGCTATACGCTGCTGGCCGAACTCGACCCGCAGCACCGCGGCCTGCTGGCCCTGCGCAAGGCAGGTGCCGGCGCCACTTCCACCGCCATCCTCGGCCCCGACAATCCACAACAGCAGCTGCGCCTGGCCGAGCCGGCGCACTGGCGCCAGTTCGCCGATTACGTGAAGCAGGGTGTGTGGCATATCTGGATCGGCTTCGATCACATCCTGTTCCTGCTGTCGCTCCTGCTGCCGGCCGTGCTGCTCTACCGCGACCAGCAATGGGTGGGCCGGGAAGGCTTCCGCAGCGCCGGGATGGACGTGGTGCGCGTCGTCACCGCCTTCACGCTGGCGCACTCGCTGACCCTGAGCCTGGCCGCGCTGGGGGTGTTGGCGCTGCCCTCGCGCCTGGTCGAATCGGCGATCGCGGCCTCGGTGATCGTGGCGGCGCTGAACAACCTGCGGCCGCTATACCAGCGCGGCCGCGTCCTGTTCGCCTTCGGCTTCGGCCTGCTGCACGGTTTCGGTTTCGCCAGCGTACTGGCCGAGCTCGGCCTGCCGCAGAGCGCCCTGCTGCTGTCCCTGGTTGGCTTCAATGTGGGCGTCGAGCTCGGCCAGCTGGCCATCGTCGCCATCTTCCTGCCGCTCGCTTGGTGGCTGCGCAAGGGCTTCTTCTACCGGCGCGTGGTGATGCTGGGCGGGTCGGCCGCGATCGCGCTGGTGGCCGCAGTCTGGCTGCTGGAACGCGCCCTCGATCTGGAGCTGCCTTTCTGGGGCTTGGCCTAGGCATACATATGCATCATGTATCAGTTTTTTTACAAATCCTCTGAGCAATTGATTTTAGGTAAAGATAGAATACTTTTTCCTATTCCAAATAAAATTCAGGGGAAATATGATCCGTATGCCCATCGGATTGGCTGCGTTGTGCCTCAGTGCCACCGTTTTCGCTGCGCCGCCTTTCGACGACAAATTCCGTCAGCTCGATGAATTGCTGCCGACGCCGGGCGCCGTGCGCACCGCGTCGGGCGCACCTGGCCACGCTTACTGGCAGCAGCGCGCCGACTACAAGATGCGCGCCACGCTCGACGAGAGCAAGCGTGCGCTCACCGGCTCCGGCACCATCACGTACCACAACAATTCCCCTGACACGCTGAAATACCTCTGGCTGCAGCTGGACGAGAACATCTACAAGCCGGATTCTGCTGCCCGCAGCACGGCTGTCCTGCCTTCGCGCGAAGCCTGGCAGGCGCGCGGCACGGACGGCGTAAAGTTCGACGCCCTGCGCAACGTCCTCGAAGGGAACAGCTTCCAGGGCGGCTTCAACATCCGCAACGTGCGCGACAGCGGCGGCGGCCAGCTGAAGTACACCATCAACGGCACCATGATGCGCATCGACCTGCCGCAGCCGCTCAAGCCGGGTGCGCGCGTGTCGTTCAGCCTCGACTGGAACTACAACATCAACGAGCAGAAGGTGCTCGGCGGCCGTTCGGGCTACGAGAAGTTCGAGGACGGTAACGACCTGTTCGAGATCGCCCTGTGGTTCCCGCGCATGGCGGCCTACTACGACGTCTACGGCTGGCAGCACAAGCAGTTCCTGGGTGCCGGTGAATTCACGCTGGAGTTCGGCGATTACGACGTGCAGATCACCGTGCCGGCCGACCACATCGTCGCCTCCACCGGCGAACTGCAGAACCCGAACGAAGTGCTCACCGCGGCCCAGCGCGAGCGCCTGCAGCAGGCCCGCACGGCCAAGAAGCCGGTCATCATCGTGACCCAGGCCGAAGCCGAAGCGGCAGAAAAAAAACGCGCCACCACCACCAAGACCTGGCACTTCAAGGCCAGGAACGTGCGCGACTTCGCGTTCGCGTCGAGCCGCAAGTTCATCTGGGATGCCCAGGGTATCAAGTCGGGCAAGCAGGACGTGATGGCCATGTCCTACTACCCGAAGGAAGGCAACCCGCTGTGGGAGCGTTACTCGACCCACGCGATCATCCACACCATCGAGCAGTACAACAAGTACTCGTTCGACTACCCCTACCCGGTCTCGATCTCGGTGAACGGTCCGGTGGGCGGCATGGAATACCCGATGATCACCTTCAACGGTCCGCGTCCGGTCAAGGACAAGAAGACCGGCGAGCTGACTTACTCGAAGCGCACCAAGTACGGCCTGATCGGCGTGATCATCCACGAAGTGGGCCACAATTACTTCCCGATGATCGTCAACTCGGACGAGCGCCAGTGGACCTGGATGGACGAGGGCCTGAACTCCTTCGTGCAGTCGCTGGCCCAGGAAGCCTGGGAAGAAGACTGGGATGAAATGCGCGGCCACCCGCGTTCGATCGTCCAGTACATGCGCAGCCAGAACCAGGTGCCGATCATGACCAACTCGGAGTCGCTGCTCCAGTTCGGCAACAACGCCTATGCCAAGCCGGCCGCCGCACTGAACGTGCTGCGCGAGACCATTCTGGGCCGCGAGCTGTTCGACTTCGCCTTCAAGGAATACGCCGAGCGCTGGAAGTTCAAGCGCCCGACCCCGGCCGACTTCTTCCGCACCATGGAAGACGCTTCCGGCACGGACCTCGACTGGTTCTGGCGCGGCTGGTTCTACACCACCGACGCGGTCGACGTGAGCGTGGACGGCATTACCGAGTACACCGTCAGCACCAAGGATCCGGAGATCGAAAAGGCCTGGGCCCGCGCCCGCAAGCAGGAAGAGCCGATCTCGGTCACCGACCAGCGCAACAAGGGCATGGAGCGCCGTGTCGACCGCTTCCCGGAGCTGAAGGACTTCTACAACCAGAACGACGACTTCACCGTCACCAACAAGGACCGCAACAAGTTCAACGAGACGATGGCCGGCCTGGAAGACTGGGAAAAGAAGCTGCTCAAGGAAGGCAAGCACCTGTACCTGGTGGACTTCTCGAACAAGGGCGGCCTGGTGACTCCGTTGATCGTCGAGATCACGACCAAGAGCGGCAAGAAGTACATCGAGCGCATCCCGGCCGAAGTGTGGCGCTATTCGCCCAAGAAGATCACCAAGCTGTTCGTCACGGACGAGCCGATCGTGGGCCTGACCCAGGACCCGTACTGGGAAACCGCCGACATCGACGTGGGCAACAACAGCTGGCCGGCCAAGCCGACGCCGTCGCGCCTGGAGCTGTTCAAGACCGAGCGTGATCCGGCAACGGGCAACCTGATGCGCGACTTCAATACCAAGCTGGCGCCGCCGAAAGCGGCCGGCCAGAAGGAAGAGGCGCCGAAGGCCGAGTAAGTAGTAGTTCGACTGGAGGCGCTCAGCGCCTCACAACCGGCAGGGCTGCGTGCCCTGCCGTTTCTTTATTGAAGACGACCCGAGCATGAAAATGAAACAACTGCAGGCGGCGATTGTCGCTGTGTTCCTGACCAGCGCCGCGCAGGCCGCGCCGGCTTTCGACGACAAGTTCCGCCAGCTCGACGAGCTGCTGCCGACCGCCACCGACACCCGCACCGCCTCCGGCGCGCCGGGTCACCGCTACTGGCAGCAGCGCGCCGACTACCGCCTGCGCGCCACCCTCGACGAGAGCAAGCGCACCGTCAGCGGCTCGGGCACCGTCACCTATCACAACAATTCGCCGGACACGCTGTCCTACCTGTGGGTGCAGCTGGACCAGAACATGTTCCGCGCCGATTCGGACAACCGCCGCATCGCCACCCTGCCCTCGCGCGAAGCCTGGCAGGCGCGCGGCACCGACGGCGTCAAGTTCGACACCCTGAAGGCCACGCTCGAACAGCGGCGCTTCGAAGGCGGCATCCAGGTCACCAGCCTGACCGGCAGCGACGGCCGCGCCTTGCGTCATACGGTCAACAAGACCATGATGCGGATCGACCTGCCGCAGCCGCTCAAGCCCGGCGCGCGCGCGTCCTTCAACATGGCCTGGACCATCAACATCCCCGAAGCGAACGTCGTCGGCCGCCGCACGGGCTTCGAGAAGTTCGACGACGGCAACGATATCTACCTGAGCGCCCAGTGGTTCCCGCGCATGGCGGCCTACTACGACGTCAAGGGCTGGCAGAACAAGCAGTACATGGGCGACGGCGAGTTCACGCTGGAGTTCGGCGACTACGACGTGCAGATCACCGTGCCGGCCGACCACGTGGTCGCCTCGACCGGCGAGCTGCAGAACCCGGATGCGGTGCTGAGCGCCGCCCAGCGCGAGCGCCTGCGCCAGGCGCGTACGGCGAAGAAGCCGGTCGTCATCGTCACCCAGGGGGAAGCGGAAGCCGCTGAAAAGCAGCGTTCGAAAGCCACCAAGACCTGGCACTTCAAGGCGCGCGACGTGCGCGACTTCGCCTTTGCCTCGAGCCGCAAGTTCATCTGGGACGCCCAGGGCATCAAGAGCGGCGACAAGGACGTGCTGGCGATGTCCTACTACCCGAAGGAAGGCAACCCGCTGTGGGAACGCTATTCGACGGCCGCCGTGATCCACACCATCGAACAGTACAACAAGTATTCCTTCGACTATCCCTACCCGACCGCGATTTCCGTGAACGGCTCGATCGGCGGCATGGAATACCCGATGATCTCGTTCAACGCCGGCCGCCCGGTCAAGGACAAGAAAACCGGTGAACTCACCTATGCGAAGGGCACCAAGTACGGCCTGATCAGCGTGATCATCCACGAGGTCGGCCACAACTACTTCCCGATGATCGTCAACTCGGACGAGCGCCAGTGGACCTGGATGGACGAGGGCATGAACAGCTTCCTGCAGTTCCTGGCCGAGGAAGCCTGGGAAGACAACTACCCGGCGCGCCGCGGCGAGGCGCGTCACATCGTCGACTACATGCGCAGCACCAACCAGGTGCCGGTCATGACGAATGCAGAGTCGACCCTCCAGCGCGGCAACAACGCCTATGCCAAGCCGGCCACCGCGCTGAACGTGCTGCGCGAGACCATCCTGGGCCGTGAGCTGTTCGACTTCGCCTTCAAGGAATACGCCGAGCGCTGGAAGTTCAAGCGCCCGACCCCGGCCGACTTCTTCCGCACCATGGAAGACGCGTCCGGCACGGACCTCGACTGGTTCTGGCGCGGCTGGTTCTACACCACCGACGCGGTCGACATCAGCGTGGACGGCATCACCGAGTACACCGTCAGCAGCAAGGATCCGGAGATCGAAAAGGCCTGGGCCCGCGCCCGCAAGCAGGAAGAGCCGATCTCGGTCACCGACCAGCGCAACAAGGGCATGGAGCGCCGTGTCGACCGCTTCCCGGAGCTGAAGGACTTCTACAACCAGAACGACGACTTCACCGTCACCAACAAGGACCGCAACAAGTTCAACGAGACGATGGCCGGCCTGGAAGAGTGGGAAAAGAAGCTGCTCAAGGAAGGCAAGCACCTGTACCTGGTGGACTTCAGCAACAAGGGTGGCCTGGTGACTCCGTTGATCGTCGAGATCACGACCAAGAGCGGCAAGAAGTACATCGAGCGCATCCCGGCCGAAGTGTGGCGCTACTCGCCCAAGAAGATCACCAAGCTGTTCGTCACGGACGAGCCGATCGTGGGCCTGGCCCAGGACCCGTACTGGGAAACCGCCGACATCGACGTGAGCAACAACAGCTGGCCGGCCAGGACCGTTCCGTCGCGCCTGGAGCTGTTCAAGACCGAGCGTGATCCGGCCACGGGCAACCTGATGCGCGACTTCAATACCAAGCTGGCGCCGCCGAAAGCCCCGGCCGCCGAGAAGAAGGCCGAACAATGATCCTGCACCGCTTCAAGCTGCTGTTCGCCGCCACGCTCCTGTTCGTGAGCGCGGCGGCGGGCGCGCACCGCTTCCACATGGGGATCACCGAAGTCGCGTACAACGCGCGCACCAACAGCACGGAGATCGTCCATACCTACATGGCGCACGACGTCGAGGCGCTCCTGATGAACCTATACGGGCGCCAGTTCGACCTGGGCGATCCGGAAGACCAGGCCGTGCTGCGCAAGTACGTCGAAGGACGCTTCTGGCTCATGGGCCAGGACAAGGCGCGCCTGCCGGTACGCTGGGTCGGCATGACGGCCGACTCGCAGAGCGTGGTCATCTACCAGGAACTGGAGAACGCACCGCTGTCGAAGACCGCCGCGATCCACCAGGGCGTCCTGATCGACTTCCTGCCGGACCAGGTCAACACCGTCAACCTGAACGAGGCCGGCGCGGTCCGTTCGCTGACCTTTACCCAGGCGGCGCTCGAACAGCCGACCCAGGGAAACCGTCCATGACACTCCGCCCCCTTCCCTGTGCGCTGGCTGCGCTGCTGGCCCAGGCACCCGCCATGGCCGACGATTTCGTCCTGCAGCGCGTGCTGGTGGAAGGTTCGCGCGCCAACCAGATCGGCCTTACCGACTCCGCCAGCGCCGGCAGCGTCGGCGCCAGGGAACTGGCCCAGCGCACCGTGTACCGTCCCGGCGAGCTGCTCGAGGCCACCCCTGGCCTGATCGCCAGCCAGCACAGCGGAGAGGGCAAGGCCAACCAGTTTTACCTGCGCGGCTTCAACCTCGACCACGGCACCGACCTCGCCACCTGGGTCGACGGCATGCCGGTCAACCAGCGCAGCCATGCACATGGCCAGGGCTGGACCGACCTGAATTTCCTGATTCCGGAGCTGGTCGCCCGCCTCGACTACCGCAAGGGACCCTACTCCTCGGCCGAAGGAGATTTTTCCTCGGCCGGCAAGGCCTCGCTGGTCTACGCCAACCGGCTGGTAGCGCCGCTGGTGTCGCTGACCGCCGGCCCGGATGGCTATGGGCGCGGCGTCGTGGCCGGATCGCCCGAGCTGTCCGGCGGCACCCTGCTGTACGCGCTGGAGCTGCTGAAGAATGACGGCCCGTGGACGCGCCCGGACGGCTACCGCAAGATCAATGCGGTGCTGCGCTACAGCCGCGGCTTCGCCAACAATGGCTGGAGCGTCAGCGCAATGCACTATCGCGGTCACTGGAACGCGACCGACCAGGTGCCGCTGCGCGCGGTCGCCTCCGGCCGGCTGGGCCGCTACGACACGATCGACCTGAGCGACGGCGGCGAAGCCCAGCGCAGCAGCCTGTCCGGTGTCTGGCGCAAGACCGCCGCCGACACCGCATCGAGCCTGAGCGCCTACGTGATCCGCAACCAGGGCGATCTGTATTCGAACTTCACTTATTTCATGAATGACCCGGTGAACGGCGACCAGTTCAGCCAGCCGGACCGGCGCGTCACCACGGGCCTGGACGGCAGCCATACCTGGCACGTCTACCGCAAGGGCGAGATTTCCTCTGACTTCACCGCAGGCCTGCAGGTCCAGAGCGACAACATCTTCAACGGCCTGCATGACACCCGCGCGCGCCGGCGCCTGGCCACCACCCGCGAAGACCATATCGTCGAATCCAGCCTGGGCGTCTACCTGGAAAACGCGACACGCTGGAGCGAAGCCCTGCGCACCGTCGTGGGGGTGCGGGCGAACGCCTACCGCTTCCGTGTCGAGAGCGACCGCCAGGAGAATTCCGGCCGTTCCCGCGACTCGCTGGCCACGCCGACGCTGAACGTCGCCTACGGCCCCTGGAAGCACAGCGAGTTGTATTTTAATTATGGCCACGGCTTCCACAGCAACGATGCGCGCGGCACGGTGGCGGCGATCGATCCGAAGACGCTCGATCCGGTGGACCGCACGCCGGGCCTGGTGCGTTCGCGCGGCGTCGAAGTGGGCCTGCGCACGGTGGCGATCCCGAAAATGGAAACCACGCTGGCGCTGTACCGCCTGGATTTCGATTCCGAGCTGAGCTACATCGGCGACGCCGGCAATACCGAGGCGGGCGACCCGAGCCGGCGCTACGGCATCGAAGTGTCGAACAGCTACAAGACCAACAAATGGCTGTCGGTCGATTTCGACGCAGCCTACGCGCGGGCGCGTTCGCGCGGCGGCAACCCGGCCGAAGGTGTTGCAAATGCGCGGATTCCGGGTGCGGTCGAAGGCGTGGCCCAGCTCGGCCTGACGGTGGACCGCGTGGGTCCGTGGTCGGGCGCGCTGCGCCTGCGCTACTTCGGCCCGCGTCCGTTGATCGAGGACGACAGCGTGCGCTCGCGCGCGAGCGTCACGCTCAACGGCCGCATCGGCTACCGGATCGGCAAGGACATGCACATCGAGCTGGAAGGCTTCAACCTGGGCAACCGGCGCGATTCGGCGATCGACTACTACTATGCTTCGCGCCTGGCGAACGAGCTTGATGCCGTCGACGACATCCACTTCCACCCGATCGAGCCGCGTTCCTTCCGCCTCAGCCTCACCAAGAACTGGTAGGAAATTGCCCTGGGTCACGCCGGTAGCGTGGAAAAATGCTACGCTAACCGGATGACCACACCTGATCTTCCCTACACCGATCCCTCGCAGCTGGCGGACGCCGTACGCAGCGAGGGCTACGCCCTCCTGCGTCCCCAGGACGTGGCCCGCCTCGCGGGCTGCACCCTCGACGAGCTGCAATCGCTCGTGCCGGGCTGGGACCGGCTCGAACTCGACAACTACCTCAAGGACGGCGGCCGCTACCGGCGCCGCCGCCATTCCTGTTTTATCGACGAGAGCGACGATGCCGGCCATGCCCTGGTACAGGTGGCGCACCGTCCGCACTGGCAGCCGGTCGAGTACAACGCCCTGCACGGCGGCATGCACCGCCTGTTCGCACCGATCGAGACCGCGACCATCGCCAACCCGGCCTGGGGGCGCCTGCTGCGCGCACTGGGCGACGCCTGTTCGGCAGTGCGCGGACGCCAGACCTGGTATGTGGAAGCGCACCAGTTCCGCATCGACACCGCCGACGGCATTGGCCGCCCGACGCCGGAAGGCGCACACCGCGACGGCGTCGACTTCGTTGCCGTCATCCTGATCGGCCGCAGCGGCATCAAGGGCGGGGAAACCCGGGTATTCGAGGCCGACGGGCCTGCCGGCAAGCGTTTCACGATGCTGGAACCGTGGACCCTGCTGCTGCTCGACGACGCCGCCGTCATCCACGAATCGACGCCGATCCAGCCGCTCGGCGAACACGGGCACCGCGACACCTTGGTGCTGACCTGGCGTGCCGGCTCCTTCCAAGGCGCCGACGCGATTTAAACGCAAAAAAAGCGCCCGCGAACCTTGCGGCTGGCGGGCGATAATCCAATTTTCGGAGAAAACTGGAGGAGACGGTTCCAATATAGCGCGATTTTTTGTGCACCGCAATACAGTAGAACTACGGTGCCAGGGTCGGCAAGGAAGCGTTTCCAAAAACAGACACTCCAGTGCGCTTTGTTGCACTGCGCAATATTCACTTCCCCGTATCAATAACGCTGGAAATCCTCGCTGCGCAGCAGTTGGCGCAGGCGGTCGGCATCGGGCGGCTGGCTGCGCGCCGCAGCCGCCATCGCAGCGGCCGAGGGCGTCGGCGCTTCCATCAACACCGGGCCCGGCTGGGCCACCGTGCCCTGTGGCGGCGCTCCCTCGACGGCTGCCCGCATGGGCGGCGCCGAGGAGGCATGCCGGTGCGCCTGCGGCGGCGCCTGGGCCAGCGCCAGCCGGCCGCCGGCCAGCTGTTCCACGAAAGCGCTACGCTCGCCAGGCGCCATCGGAGCCCGCAGGAATTCCGCCAGCGGGGCCACATTTTCCACCGCCACGCCGGATGCCCGCACCGCCGACACGACAAAGCGGAAATCATCCTTGCGTTTGCTGTTCCATTGGGCCGGCGCCAGGAATTCGCGGCTGGTCAGCAATGCGCGCAGCACCGCGCGCTGGTCGCCTCCCGTCTTGTCCCATACCCGCTCCAGTGACCGGTACAGGCCTGCCGATGGAGCGGAGACGAAATGCCGGATCAGTGCCCCCATGGCATCGCGGCCGCTGCCGCCGGCGTATGGCCTGCCCCGCGCAAGCAGATATGGCCTGATTGCCGCGCGCAGTGCGGCGTAGTGGCCCAGCACGTGCGGACGCAATGCCGCGCCTGCGCCAGCTTCCGCATCGCCAGCTTGCCCCTCCATGAAATGCGCCAGCCAGAATGCCGTCAGCACTTCTTCCAGCTGGTGCGGGCTGGCGATGGCGCGCAGCAGGCTTGCCTCGGCAGCCGGCGTGCCGGGGTCGGCCAACTCGCGCAGGCGTGCTTCCAGCCGGGGCGGCAAGGGCGGAGGCGCAAGCTGGCTGTCGACATAGGCATCTACTCCCATGGCGCGTACCCGCTCGACGTCGCCCGGTGCGGGGCCGTAAGCCAGCCGGTTCAGCAGGTGCAGTGCCAGTCGCTCGTCCATCGGCGTGCGGGCATGCGCCTGCGGCGCCGCGGCCACGCCCAGGACCAGCAGCGCCAATGCGGCACGGCGGAACAGATCGATCAGGATTCCCATGCCGTTGTTATATACCCGTGGCGGCGGCGCCTCTACCCCCTTTGGTAAATATTTTGTAAGCGCGCGAATCGTACTCACGTCATTGCAATTTTGCTACACTTACCGGCTTGAACCGACGCTTATCGACGACGATGCCTACCCTCCCCCGCCTCCCCCTGAATGTCCCCGTCCCCCTGGTCGCCGCCGCCGGCGCGACGCTCTGCTTCGCCCTGGCCCTGGCCGTGCCGAAGCGCGCCACCGCCAAGGACGAGAAGCCGGCGGCACCGACACCGGCCCTGACCGTCACCACCGGCCAGCCGGCCAGCACCTCGCTGCCGGTGGGACTGACCGCCAACGGCAGCGTCGCCGCCTGGCAGGAAGCGCTCATCAGCAGCGAATCGAACGGCCTGCGCCTGAGGGATGTGCGGGTCAACGTGGGCGACGTGGTCAAGAAGGGCGAGACCCTGGCGGTGTTCGCCAGCGAGACCGTGGGCGCCGACGTCGAGCAGGCCAAAGCCGCGCTGCAGGAAGCGCAGGCCAATGCCAGCGCCGCCAAGCTTGATGCGGACCGCGCCCGTGCCTTGCGCAGTTCCGGTGCGTTGAGCGAACAGCAGGTGACCCAGCTCCTGACCGCCGAGCGTACCGCGCAGGCGCGCGTGAGCGCGGCCAAGGCGACGCTGGCCCAGCAGCAGCTGCGTCTGCGCCAGGCCACCGTGGTCGCGCCCGACAGCGGCATCATCTCGGCACGCAGCGCCACCGTCGGCGCCGTGGCGGGACCGGGCACGGAGCTGTTCCGCATGATCCGCCAGGGCCGCCTGGAATGGCGTGCCGAAGTCACCTCGAATGACCTGGGCCGCATCAAGCCGGGCATGCGCGCAGCGGTGCGCGCCGCCAGCGGCAGCGAGATCACCGGCAAGGTGCGCACGGTGGCGCCGACTGTCGATCCCCAAACCCGGCTGGCGCTGGTCTATGTCGACCTGCCGCCCTCGCTGTCCGCCAACGCGCCGCTGAAGGCCGGCATGTTCGCCAGCGGCCGTTTCGAACTGGGCGCCACCACGGCCCTCACCGTGCCGCAGCAGGCCGTGGCCGTGCGCGACGGCTTCAGCTACGTGTTCCGCCTCAACCGCGACAGCCGCGTGAGCCAGCTGAAGGTCAGCACCGGCCGCCGCCTCGGCGACCGCGTCGAGATCGTCGGCGGACTGGCGGCCGGCACCCCGATCGTGGTCAGCGGTGCGGGCTTCCTGAACGACGGCGACCTTGTACGGAATGTTCCGGCGCCGGCAGTGCCGGCACCGCGCCAGACCGCGGCGCGCTGAGCGGAGCCCATCCATGAACTTTTCCGCTTTATCGATCCGTAACCCGATCCCGGCGATCATGCTTTTCGCCCTGCTCACGCTGGCGGGGCTGCTGGCCTTCAAGGCCAACAAGATCCAGGACTTCCCGGACATCGAACTGCCGATCGTGACCGTCGCCGCCACGCTGGAAGGCGCGGCGCCGGCCCAGTTGGAGACCGAGGTGGCGCGCAAGATCGAGGATTCGGTCGCCACCCTGCAGGGCGTCAAGAACATCTATACCAAGGTGCTCGACGGCGTGGCCACCATCACCGTCGAATTCGTCCTGGAGAAAGACCTGTCCGAGGCGGTCAACGACGTGCGCGACGCCGTGGCGCGCGTGCGCTCCGACCTGCCGCCCGAAATGCGCGAACCGAGCGTGACCAAGGCCGCCACCGCCGGCCGCGTGGTCGCGACCTTCACCGCCGAGCCGAGTAAAACGGCCGGCAGCGCCATGGACGACCAGGAGCTGAGCTGGTTCGTCGACAACGACGTGGCCAAGCGCCTGCTGAGCGTGCCGGGCCTCGGCTCGGTCAAGCGGGTCGGCGGCGTCACCCGCGAAGTGCGGGTGGAGCTGGATGATGCGCGCATGGCCGCGCTGCAGGTATCGGCACTGGACGTGTCGCGCCAGCTGCGCAACGTGCAGCGCGAGGCGCCGGGCGGACGCGGCGACGTCAGCGGCGCCGAGCAGTCGGTGCGCACCATCGCCACCGTGCAGTCGGCCCAAGAACTGGCGCAGATGGACATCCCGCTGCCGGACGGCCGCCACGTCAAGCTCGAACAGGTGGCCACCGTCCTTGATACGGTGGCCGAACCGCGCTCGCTGGCAGAGCAGGACGGCCGCAAGGTGGTCGGCTTCGAAGTCTTCCGCACCCGCGGCGCGGGCGAGGTCGACGTGGCCGAAGGCGCGCGCGCCGCGGTCGCCGCGCTGCAGAAGGAACACCCGAACGTGGTGCTGCGCGAAGTGATCGACAACTCGGCCCCGGTGCAGGAAAACTTCGACGCCTCGATGGAGATGCTGTACGAAGGCGCCGTGCTGGCGGTGCTGGTGGTGTGGTGGTTCCTGCGCGACTGGCGCGCCACCCTGGTGGCCGCGGCCGCGCTGCCGCTGTCGGTGATCCCGGCCTTCCTGGGCCAGTACCTGTTCGGCTACACGTTGAACATGGTGACCCTGCTGTCGCTGGCCCTGGTGATCGGCGTGCTGGTCGACGATGCGATCGTCGAGATCGAGAACATTTCGCGCCACCTGCGCATGGGGAAGACCCCGATGCAGGCGGCGCTGGAAGCGGCCGACGAGATCGGGATGGCGGTGATCGCCACCACCTTCGCCTTGGTCGCGGTGTTCCTGCCGACCGCCTTCATGGGCGGCATCCCGGGTAAATTCTTCAAGCAGTTCGGCTGGACCGCGGTGATCGCGATCCTCGCTTCGCTGGTGGTGGCGCGTCTGCTGACGCCGATGATGGCCGCCTACCTCCTCAAGCCGGCCAAGCACCATGGCGAAGAAAAGGATGGCCCGCTGATGCGCCGCTACATGACGGCGATGCAGTGGTGCCTGCGCCATCGCATGGTGACCGCGATCGGGTCCGCCTTGTTCTTCATCGGCTCGATCGCCCTGGTGTCGCTGCTGCCGACCGGCTTCGTGCCGCCGGCCGACCGCTCGCAGACCCTGATCACCCTCGAATTGCCGCCCGGTTCCACTTTGCATGAAACTCATCTTGTGGCCGAACAGGCGCGCCTGGCGGCCATGCAGGTCACGGGCGTGAAGAGCATCTTCAGCTCGATCGGCGGCGGCTCCAGCGGGGATGCATTCGCCCCGGGCGCCGCGGCCGAAGCGCGGCGCGCGGTGCTGACCGTGACGACGGTGGACCGCCACGACCGCGACGTCGGCTTATCAAGCATCGAGCGCGCCCTGCGCGAGAAGATGGGACAGATCCCGGGCGCGCGCTTCAACGTCGGCGCCAACGACACCGGCACCAAGATGCAGCTGGTGCTGCGCAGCGAAGACCCGGAAGCGCTGACCACCATCGCCCGCCAGGCCGAACGCGAACTGCGCACCCTGCGGAACGTCGGCAACGTCAGCTCGAGCGCCTCGCTGGTGCGTCCGGAAATCATCGTGCGCCCGGACTTCGCGCGCGCGGCCGACCTGGGCGTGACCGCCGCGGCGATCGGCGAGACGGTGCGCGTCGCTACCGCCGGCGACTACGACATCTCGCTAGCCAAGATGAACCTGGCCGAGCGCCAGGTGCCGATCCGCGTCAAGCTGCCGGACGCCGTGCGCGCCGACCTGGATGCCCTGGGCCGCCTGACGGTGCCGGGCTCGCGCGGCCCGGTACTGCTGGCCAACGTCGCCACCATCACGATGGAAAGCGGCCCGGCCCAGATCGACCGCCTGAACCGCACCCGCAACGTCACCCTCGACGTCGAGCTGCAGGGCCGCTCGCTGGGCGAAGTGAATACCGAGGCGCGCGCCCTGCCCGTGTTCCAGAAGCTGCCGCCCAACGTGCAGATCGCGGAACTGGGCGACGCCCAGGAGATGCAGGCGCTGTTCGCCAGCTTCGGCGTGGCGATGCTGATCGGCGTGCTGTGCATCTACGGCGTGCTGGTGCTGCTGTTTAACGACTTCATGCAGCCGGTGACCATCCTGGCCGCACTGCCGCTGTCGATCGGCGGCGCCTTCGTGGCCCTGCTGCTGACGAACAGCGCGCTGTCGATGCCGACCATGATCGGCCTGATCATGCTGATGGGGATCGTGACCAAGAACTCGATCCTGCTGGTGGACTACGCGATCCTGGCGCGCCAGGCCGGCATGAACCGCTTCGATGCCCTGGTCGATGCCTGCCACAAGCGTTCGCGCCCGATCGTGATGACCACCATCGCCATGGGCGCCGGCATGATGCCGCTGGCCCTGGGCCTGTCGGGCGACCCGAGCTTCCGCGCGCCGATGGCGATCGCCGTGATCGGCGGCCTGATCACGTCGACGCTGCTGAGCCTGCTGGTGGTGCCGGCGGTGTTCACCTACGTGGACGACTTCGAGCACTTCATGAAGCGCCAGGTGACCAGGCTGCGGCGCAAGCCGGCGCACGCGCCGGTGAAGGAAAGCGTGAGCGATCCGGTGCAGTGAGCTGTGAGATTGTGAGCGATTTGGCGATGGGCTGTCCGTGTATCCTTGTCGCTCATGTCAATACCAAAGGAATACTCCGGAATGAAGTTCAGCTTTGCGCTTGCGGGCGTGCTTGCCGCCTGCCTGTCACTCTCCCACCCGGCCGCTGCGAACGACAGCGAGATCCCCATGCACGCGGACCGTTTTGTGCGCGCCTTGCAGCAGCAGCGCTTCGACGAGGCCGCAGCCATGTTCAAGCCCGCGGAACAGCATGCGCCGGCCGCAACCGCGGCACAGCTGAAACGGATCGGGACGCGCATCGGCGGCTTTGCGAGCATGCACAATGTGCTGAACCTCCCGGATGGGACGACGCGCATGCTCGAGGTCCCGTCGGCCGTGGCGCCCGCGCCAAGGCCGGCCAGGTACCACATGCTGAAGTACACGGCCACCGCGCTTGATGGCCAGCCGGTGTTCTACGTACTGACCCTCGACGGCGGGATGCCGCCGCAGCGCGTGCTGTGGTTCGAGGTCCACCTCCCGACCTCCGATGCCGCGTCGACCAAACGCGCCGAGCAGGCCCTGGCCGACATCAGCCATTAAGCCGCCAGGTCGATAAAAAACCCGGCCAGGCTCGCGCCTGCCGGGTTTCGTTTTACCGCTTGGTGAATCAGTCGCGGTAGTAGCGGTACTCTTTGCGCTCGGTGGTGTTCGAGCTGCCCAGCAGCTTGGCCAGCAGGAAGCCGACGCCGGCTGCGACCAGCAGGGCGGTACCCGGGTTGGTCTTGACGTACTCGGTGCTCTTGGTCGAGTAGGTCTGGTAGGTCTCGCCCAGCTGGCCCTTGCGCTGGCCCAGGCTTTCCGAGGCGCCGCTCAGCATGCCGGTCAGGCGGTCGACGCCGGCGTGTGCGGTGCTGACCAGGCGGTCGACCAGCGGCTGCGCACCTTGCGCGACCTGGTCGATCTTCTGGTGAACCTTGTCCGGCGACATGTTGGCCATGGCGCCCTTGATGCCGCCCTGCGACTGGTCGCCGCCCGAGGACGACATGTCCGACGACTGCGAGCTGGCGCCACCCATGCTGCCGGTGGTGCCGGTGGTGCTGCCGCTCGAACCGAGGGCGCTGTTGCCGGTGCTGGAACCGCTCATGCTGCCGCTGCTGCCGGCTGCGCTCGAGCCCGTGCCGCCGCCCAGCGAGCTGCCGCTTTGCAGGCCGCCGCTGCTGCCCAAGCCGCTCGAACTCGGCGAGCTGCTGCCCAGGTTGCCCGAGCCCTGCGCGCCGCTCTGCTGGCTGCCGGCATTGCTGGTGCCGCCGATGGCGCCGCTGCTGCTGCCGGTGGCCGGCTTGGCGGTGCTCGGCGAGGCGTTGGTGCTGCCGAGGCTGCCCGACGAGCTGCTCTGGCTGCTGCTCGAAGCACTGCTGCCCTGGTTCAGGCCGGAACTCTGGCTTTTACCGATGCTCGAACCTGCGCCCTCGCGGCTTGCGTCGCTGCCTTTTCCCTCGGTAGATTTCTGATTATCCATGATGTATCCCTCGTAAAAATGTAGACCAACGCGAAGTAGACCGATACTCGACTATCACCACATTCTTCCTCGATTCCGCCTGAAACAGAATGAAGGGACAAGATTGACCTGCGCTACATCAAGGTAGAACTCGGTCACTTACCTTAGGTCACGCCTTCGTTGTCGTGACCTAAAACTAGCGCATAAGTTCCACCGTTAGCGCCGATGCCATCTCGCCGCTGCTGGGGCGGTCGCCTGTGGCGGTCCGAATCGCGCGCAGTATCGGACAACTGCGTCGCGATACAAAAAATACAACGCCGCAGCTTCCGGGACCGTGCGTTGACTAACAGAGCTAGGCCATCCATGGCTGGGCACGGCGATTTCCGCTTGCGTTCCACCTCGTCTGCGTTATCATATGAATGATAATGATTCTCATTCACACGCCGAAAGGAAATGACGTATGTGCGACAAACACGCTCCGCTGGCATCCGATACCGCGCAACAGGGTTCGCGCCGCCGCCGCGTCTGGGAACTCAGCCAGACCAGCCATTGCCCGCTGGTCGGCGTCGCCCTGCCCCTGAACGCCCTGCGCAGGCTGGTGGAACGGGTCACGGGCGGCAAGCTGCTGCACGACGACTACGACATCCACGTCGGCGCCGTCAGCGAGTGCGCGCTGCGCAACCCGCTGTCGGAAGCCCTGCAGAAGGAGTTCGAGCGGCGCTATGCCGGCGATGTCGCCCGCTTCCGCGCCGCCAGGACCACCCAGGAAGTCGGCGCGCTGTGGGACCGCGCGGTCGCCGCGGGGAACGTGCCGGGCGCCTTCTGGGCCGGCCTGACGCATGCGCGCTGCACGCCCGATCTCGAGCAGCGCATGTGCCGCGACATCCACATGGTGCAGCACCAGGCAGGCGCCTGCGTGCGCGCCGACATGGACAAGTACAACATGCTGGTCGCCGACAACGCCCGCCTCGTGCGTGAACTGGCCAGGGCCCAGGGACGCTGCCAGTCCCTGATGCAGGACAAGGCCGCGCAGGCCGAGCGCTTCGAGCAGCAGCTGATGGCGGCACGCGCCACGGCGATCGCGAAGGACACCGACATCCACAACCTGCGCACGGAACTGGCGCAGCTGCAAGCGGAGGTGCCGGAACTGGACACGCGCAAGCGCCTGGCCAACCGGGTGGCACAACTCGAAGCGCGCGAGCTGGCCCTGCGCGGCCATGTCGCGGCACTGAAGGCGGAACGCGATGCGGCGCGCGCGGCGCTGGCGGTGGCGGAAACAATGCAGCAGCCCTGCGCGGCCGCGCCGAGCGCACCGGTCGAAGTGCCGGTACGCCTGTTCAAGCGCAGCGTGCTGTGCGTGGGCGGGCGCAGCGGCAGCATCCCGGTCTACCGTGACGTCGTCGAGCGCGTGGGCGCGCAGTTCGCGCACCATGACGGCGGCCTGGAAGACAGCGCCGGCCAGCTCGATGCCAGCCTGGCGGCGGCCGACCTGGTGATCTGCCAGACCGGCTGCATCAGCCACCATGCCTACTGGCGCGTGAAGGACCATTGCAAGCGCACGGGGAAACGCTGCATTTTTGTCGACAACCCGAGCGTGTCGAGTCTCGTGCGCGGACTGCAGGAAGCAGCCGCGCCGGCCTAGAAAAAGCAAAAGCCCGTGTCCTTGGGAGACACGGGCTTTCAGGAATTTCTTGGTGCCGCTGACCGGAATCGAACTGGTGACCTTCGCATTACGAATGCGCTGCTCTACCGACTGAGCTACAGCGGCTCTACGCGGGCAATCCCGACGAAGAGCCGTATTCTAGCAAACAAGTTCACGAACTTGCTAGTCCGACTCGGCACTCAAGCACAAATTACTAAAAAATCACTCCGCGTGATAGCGGGTGACCAGTTCGACCTCGCTCTTCGAGCCCAGGAACACCGGCACGCGCTGGTGCAGCTTGGTCGGCGGGATCTCCATGATGCGCCCGCGCCCATCGGTGGCGGCGCCGCCGGCCTGCTCGACGATCATCGCCATCGGGTTGGCTTCGTACATCAGGCGCAGCTTGCCCGGCGAGCCCGGATCGCGCAGGTCGGCCGGGTACATGAAGATGCCACCGCGGTTCAGGATGCGGTGCACGTCGGCCACCATCGAGGCGATCCAGCGCATGTTGAAGTCCTTGCCGCGCGGGCCGGTGCTACCCGCCAGCATCTCGTCCACGTAGCGCTGCACCGGCGGATGCCAGTGGCGCTTGTTCGACATGTTGATCGCGAATTCCTTGGTGGCTTCCGGGATCTGCATGTCGCTCTGGGTCAGCACCCAGGAACCCATCTCGCGGTCGAGGGTGAAGCAGTGCACGCCGTTGCCGGTGGTGAGCACCAGCATGGTCTGCGGGCCGTACACCGCGTAGCCGGCCGCCACCTGCTGGGTGCCCGGCTGCAGGAAGTCCTGCTCGCTCGGTTCCTTCATGCCTTCCGGCGCCTTCAGCACCGAGAAGATGGTGCCGATCGAGACGTTGACGTCGATGTTGGACGAGCCGTCGAGCGGGTCGAACAGCAGCAGGAATTCGCCCTTCGGATAACGGCTCGGGATCTTGCGGATGGTTTCCATCTCTTCCGAGGCCATGGCCGCCAGGTGGCCGCCCCACTCGTTCGCCTCGAGCAGGATCTCGTTCGAGATCACGTCGAGCTTCTTCTGCACTTCACCCTGGATGTTCTCGGTCTCGGCACTGCCCAGCACTTCGCCGAGCGCGCCCTTGCTGACCGAATAGCTGATGCGCTTGCAGGCGCGCGCCACCACCTCGATCAGGAGGCGCAGTTCGGCATTGATGGTCTGGTGGAGGCGCTGTTCCTCGACCAGGTACTGCGTCAGACTTACGCGTTTCATGAACTTCCTTTGGTTTGGTTTTGAATCGGTTTTTATCGTCGTTTAATTGGCCAGCGCCTTGGTCACGATCTCGCGCACGTCGTTCGACAGCCGCTGCTGCCCGGCCACCTGCTGCAGCGCCGTTTTCATGTGCTGCTGCAGGGCCGGCGTGTAGCGGCGCCAGCGGTCCATGGCGCGTGCCAGGCGCGCGGCGACCTGTGGGTTGAGGGCGTCGAGCAGGGTCACGTGCTCGGCCCAGAACAGGTAGCCGCTGCCGTTCGGCGCATGGAACTCCACCGGGTTGTTCATGCAATAGGTCGCGATCAGGCTGCGCGCGCGGTTCGGGTTGCGCAGGTTGAAGGCCGGGTGGCGCATCAGTTCGCGGACCTTGGCGATGTCGGTGGTCGGCGCCGAGGCCTGCATCGCGAACCACTTGTCGACCACCAGGGCTTCGTCCTGGAACTCGTCGTAGAAGTGCGCCAGCTCGGTTTCCGCTTCCGGGGCGCGGGCATGGATCAGGGCGCCCAGGCTGGCTGCACGGTCGGTCATGTTGTCGGCCTCGCGGCACTGGCGCAGCGCCAGCGCGATGGTCTCCGCGTCCGGCGCCGCGTTCAGGTAGGACAGGGCCAGGTTCTTGAGGGCGCGCTTGCCGGCGGACGCCGCATCCGGGCTGTAGGGGCCCGGGGTCTGGTTGGCTTCGTACTGGGCCAGCAGTTCGGCACGCAGGCGCGCACCGATGTTGGCGCGCATGAACTGGCGTGCCATGTGTACCGCCAGCGGATCGACGACGCTGAGCTGCTCGGCGATCATGGTTTCGGAGGGCAGCAGCAGCGCCTGCTCGCGGAAGGCCGGATCGAGCGACTCGTCCGTCAGCATCTTGCGCATCGCCTCGATGAAGGTGTCGTCCAGGCTCAGGCGGCTGGAGACCGGCGCTTCGCCGGTCAGCTTCAGCAGGCGGCCCATCGCCAGGCGCTGGCCGGCTTCCCAGCGGTTGACCGGGTCGCTGTCGTGGCTGAACAGGTGCAGCAGGTCGGTATCGCTGTAGCCGTGCTGCAGGATCACCGGGGCCGAGAAGTCGCGCAGCACCGAGGGCACCGGCTGATCCTTCACGCCGGTGAAGACGAAGGTCTGCTGGCTTTCCTTCAGTTCGAGTACGACGGTGGTGCCCACGTCCTTGCCGTCGAGCGTCAAGGGCATGTCCTTGCCCTCGGGGTCGAGCAGGCCGACCGCCACCGGGATATGGAAGGGACGCTTCTCGGGCTGGCCCGGGGTCGGGGGGCAGGTCTGGTACAGGGTGATGCCGTAGGTCTGCGCGCCTTCGTCGTAGCGCGCCTCGAAGCGCAACACCGGGGTGCCGGCCTGGTCGTACCAGCGCTCGAACTGGTCCAGGTCGCGGCCGTTGGCGTCGGCCATGGCCCGGCGGAAGTCGTCGCAGGTGACGGCCTGGCCGTCGTGGCGCTGGAAGTACAGGTCCATGCCCTTGCGGAAGCCTTCGCGGCCGAGCAGGGTCTGGTACATGCGCACCACTTCGGCGCCCTTTTCGTACACGGTGACGGTGTAGAAGTTGTTGATCTCCACAAAGGAGTCCGGGCGCACCGGGTGGGCCATCGGGCCGGCGTCTTCGGGGAACTGGGCCTGGCGCAGGGTGCGCACGTGGTCGATGCGGGTCACGGCGCGGCCGGTCTCGGTACCGATCATGTCGGCGGTGAATTCCTGGTCGCGGAACACCGTCAGGCCTTCCTTCAGCGACAGCTGGAACCAGTCGCGGCAGGTCACGCGGTTGCCGGTCCAGTTGTGGAAGTACTCGTGCGCCACCACCGCCTCGATGCCCTGGAAGTCGATGTCGGTCGCGACGCGCGGGTTGGCCAGCACGAACTTGGTGTTGAAGATGTTCAGGCCCTTGTTTTCCATCGCGCCCATGTTGAAGTCGCCGGTGGCGACGATCATGAAGCGGTCGAGGTCGAGCTCGAGGCCGTAGCGCTCTTCGTCCCAGCGGATGCTGTGCTTGAGCGACTGCATCGCGTAGTCGGTCTTGTCGAGGTTGCCCTCTTCCACCCACACCTGCAGCAGCGCGTCGCGGCCGTCGGCCAGGCGGAAGCTCTCTTCCTGGCATACCAGGCGCGCGGCGACAAGGGCGAACAGGTAGGACGGTTTCTTGAACGGGTCTTCCCACTTGGCATAGTGGCGGCCGTCGCCCAGGTCGCCCTCTTCCAGCAGGTTACCGTTGGATAGCAGCACCGGATAGCGCTCCTTGTCGGCGCGCAGCATCACGGTATAGACCGCCATCACGTCCGGGCGGTCCGGGAAATAGGTAATGCGGCGGAAGCCCTCGGCTTCGCACTGGGTGAAGAAGTTGCCGTTCGACGTGTACAGGCCGCTCAGCGTGGTGTTCTGCTCCGGCACGCACACGGTCTCGATCTCTAGCGTGGCTTCGTCGGGCGCGTTCGGGATGCTCAGCAGGTTGCCGTTGATCGCATAGTCGCGCTCTTCGAGCAGGCGGCCATTCAGGCGCAGCGCCACCAGTTCGATGTCTTCCCCGTACAGCTCGATCTCGCGCTGGGCGCTGTCGGGATTGCGGCGTACCGTCATGCGGTTGGCGACGATGGTACGGGCAGGGTCGAGGTCGAAGCCAAGCTCTACAGTTTCCACCAGGTAGCTCGGCGGGGTATAGTCACTCCGGTAAATCGTCTGGGGCGTATCGGTGCGCATAGGGAGTCCGAAAAAAACGGGTTGGGCTGGCTGAAGTGCTTATTTTACCAACAAGATTTTCGGCTGGCCGTTACGTTTCCTTATGTATCAGAATGTGCATGCCGTAACTGCGTGTAAATAATTATCCGGAGTTTCTGGACAGGCAGTAATCTAGACGATCGGAAAAGTCCGTATTGACGAGGGAGAAAGCAATGAAACGCCTGATGATCGCCGCCGGAGCGGCGTTCGCGATGCTGCTGACGGGGTGCGCCACCACGGTCCGCAGCGATGTCACCACCTTCCACCAGTGGCCGGCACAGATCGAGGACAAGAGCTATGTGTTCGAAGCCCCGAGAGTAGAAGACGACACGCTGGAATACCGCGCCTACCAGGACCTGGTGCGCGGCCAGTTGGCGCGCCTGGGATTCCGTGACGCCGCCGCAAGCGGCAAGCCGGCGCTGACGGTGTCGATGCGCTTCACCACGACCGACGTACCGGTGCGCGTGGTGGAACCGATTTCGCCGTTCTACCACCCGTTCTACAGCCCGATGCCGCGCTTCGGCTACCGCGGCCTCCACCGCCGCTACTGGGGCGGCTGGTACAGCCCCTTCTACGACCCGTTCTGGAGCCCGGCCTACTCGGTCTCGATCGAGCACCGCTATCGCCGCGAACTGCAGCTCGGCATCAAGGCGGCGGCCGACGGCAAGCGCCTGTTCGACGTCACCGTGCACAACACCAGCCGCGAGCTGTCGACCCCGGCACTGATGCCGGCGCTGGTGCAGAGCGCCTTCGAAGGCTTCCCGGGACCGTCCGGCGTGGCGCGCAGGGTGGAGCTGAAGCAGCAGAACGGCTGAATTCGGCCGCAATGAAAAACGGAGCCGCTGGCTCCGTTTTTTGTAGGGTGGTCGGCTCGGCCGACCGCGCGTCCAAACATCGCATGAAACAATGCGAACGTCCGTTCAGACGCCGGTCGAACGCGCGGACGGCGAAGCCGTCCACCCTACGAGAAATACGCCTCTGATCCGAAAGTGATCGCCACGATCAACAGGATCGCCAGGGCCAGCACGATCAGCAGGCGCCCGAACTTCGGCGCGCCGCTGTCTTCCTTGTCGGTATCCCTCATGGCAGCAGCACCGTCGAACCGGTGGTCCGGCGCCCTTCCAGGGCGCGGTGCGCCTCGGCGGCATCACGCAATGCAAAGCGCTGCTTGACCTCGATCTTCACCTTGCCGCTGTCCACCATCGCGAACAGGTCGGCCGCCATCGCCTCGAGCTCGGGGCGGGTGCCGGCATAGGCGAACAGGGTCGGGCGCGTGATGTACAGCGAACCGCGCGATGCCAGTTCGCTCAGCGCGAAGGGCGGCACCGGGCCGGAGGCATTGCCGAAGCTGACCATCAGCCCGCGCGGCTGCAGGCAGTCGAGCGAGCGGATGAAGGTGTCCTTGCCGACCGAGTCGTACACCACCGGCACTTTGGCACCCCCGGTAATCTCGAGCACCCGCTGCACCACGTCCTCGGTGTTGTAGTTGATGACATGGGCCGCGCCATGGGCGCGCGCCAGCGCCGCCTTCTCGTCCGAACCGACGGTGCCGATCAGGTTCACGCCCAGCGCTTTCGCCCACTGGCAGGCGATCAGTCCGACGCCGCCGGCCGCCGCATGGAACAGGATGGTCTGGCCCGGCTGCAGCTGATAAGTGCTGGTGAACAGGTACTGCACCGTCAGGCCCTGCAGCATCATGGCGGCGCCAGTCTCGAAGGAGACCGAATCGGGCAGGCGCACCAGCATATTCGCCGGCATCACGCGCACCTCGCTGTAGGCGCCCGGCGGGCCGCCGGCATAGGCGACGCGGTCGCCCGGCGCCACGTGCGTCACGCCCTCGCCCACCGCCTCGACCACGCCGGCGCCTTCCTGGCCCAGGCCGGACGGCAGGGCCATCTTGTACAGGCCGCTGCGATAGTAGGTGTCGATGTAGTTCAGGCCGATCGCGTGGTGGCGCACGCGCGCTTCGCCCGGCCCCGGTTCGCCGACCTCGACGTCCAGGTAGTCGAGCAACTCGGGGCCGCCGGTGGTGGCGATGCGGATGGCTTTTGCCAGCATGGGTGGTCTCCTCAGGCTTGCGGCTGGGCGCCCATCAGCTGCGACAGCACCAGGCGCGCGGTCGAGACGTTGGTGGCGCAGGCGATGTCGTGCACGTCGCAGGCGCGCACCAGGGCATTGATGTCGGGTTCGTGCGGCTGGGGCGTCATCGGGTCGCGCAGGAAGATCACGCAGTCGATCTCGCCCTCCACCAGCTGGGCGCCGATCTGCAGGTCGCCGCCGACCGGGCCCGAATGCTTGCGCTCGACCGTGAGCCCCAGCTCGTTGGCCAGGCGCCCGCCGGTGGTGCCGGTGGCCGACAGCGTGCAGCCCTTGAGGAAGTCGAGGTACTCGCCTGCGAGGGCGATCATGTCGTCCTTCTTCTTGTCGTGCGCGATCAGCGCGATCCGTGGTTTTTTAGTTGGCGTCATTTTTTCAGCGAGAGAGAATAAATCCCCACAAGCACGAGACCGGTGCCGGCCAGCTGCACGCCGGTGATCGGCTCGCCCAGGATCAGCGCGCCGAGGAACAGCGTGGACACCGGCCCGATCATCCCGGCCTGCGAGGCGGTCGCGGCGCCGATGCGCTGTACCGCGGCCATGGTCATGAACACGGGGAAGATGGTACAGAATACCCCATTCACCAGGGACAGCCAGTAAACCTCGGCCGGCTGCACCAGCATGCTGGCCGGGCGCAGCAGGAAGAACTGGCCGATGCAGGCCACGCTCGACACGCACATGGCGTAGGCCACCAGGCGCAGCGAGCCGATGCGCTTCACCATCTCGCCGGTGCCGAGCAGGTAGACGGCATAGGCCAGGGCCGAGCCCAGCACCAGCAACGAGCCCAGGGCCACGCTGCCGGAACCGCCGGCCAGGTCGTGCACGAACACCAGCACGATGCCGCAATAGGCCAGGCCCAGCGCCGCCCATTCCATCCTGCCGATACGGCGCTTGAACACCAGCACGTTCGCGAGCAGCACGAAGGTCGGCGTCAGGAACAGGATCAGCCGTTCGAGCCCGACCGAGATGTGCTGCAGGCCGAGGAAGTCGAGGTAGCTCGACAGGTAGTAGCCGAGCAGGCCCAGCCCGACGATGCGCCAGCGGTCCTGCTTCGAGAGTGCCGGTCCGGTCCGCATCTTCCAGATCGCCACGGCCGCAAACACCGGAAACGAGAACAGCATCCTGAACGCGATCAAAGTAACTGCGTCGATGTGGTAGCGATACAGCAGTTTGGCGACGACGGCCTTGGTGGAAAACAGGACGGCACCGGCGATGGCAATCGACAGGCCGGCGACGAGGGCCGCACGTGGTAAAGGAGCAGCAGGGTTGGCGGAGGCGCTTGGGTTCATCCGACGATTGTACGAAGGTTCTGCCGAGTTTGCTGGCAGCCCCCGAGAACACAGCCGGCGCCACGCTGTCGAACAGCGCAGACCAACCATACCGAGGAGAGACCACATGACGAATCCGTCAAACCATCGACAGGGGCAGCCCCGTGCCGGCGCAAGCTTTGTTCACGCAGCGGCCCCGAACGCGCATGCCGGGAAACCGCGATGAGCCTGGCCGGCATCGATGAACGCCTCGGGCGGCCGGTCGCGCTGGGCCTGGCGTGGATGGCCCTGCTCGCCTGCGCCTGCTGGGCCTGGTTCATGTTCCGGGGCGCCGAACTGCCGCGTCCCGCGCCGGGCATTTCCCTCCCTTTGCCGGCGCCGCTGCGGGCCGGCGACGTGGTGCTGCTGTTCGCGATGTGGACCGGCCTGTGCGTGGCCCTGATGCTGCCGGCCGCGGCGGCCGCGGTCTGCATCTACCTGCGCGTCGCGCGCTGCCGGGCCGCGGTGCGCTGGCCGTGCCTGGGCACCGTCTTGTTCGGGTGCGGCTGCCTGCTGGCCTGGGCGGGCTTCGCGGCGCTGGTCACCCTGCTGCACTGGGCATTGCATGATGCCGGCCTGCTCGACCATGGGCTGGCGGCGCGCCATCCGGCCGTGCTGGGGCTGGCCCTGGTCGCGGCCGGCGCCTGGCAATGGACCCCGGCCAAGCACGCCTGCCTGCAGCACTGCCGCACGCCGCTGCCCGGCCTGCTGGTCGACTGGCGCGGCGGCGCTTTGGGCGCGCTGTGGCAAGGCGCGGAGCATGGCCGCAGCTGCCTCGGCTGCTGCTGGCTGCTGGTGCCGCTCCTGCTCGGCGGCGGACCGGGCAATCCGGCCATGGTGGCGGCGGTGGGGCTGCTGGCGCTGGCCGAACTGCGGCTCGAGGAAGGTTCGCTGGCATCCTGCGTGGCGGGCGTGGCGATGGTGGCCTGGGGGACCATTTTGTTGTTTCCGTGACAGTTTGCTCACCGCCTTGGGCGATTTGACAAGAGGGGCCTATGCTAGAATGTCGGCCACTCTTGCATACCGGAACCTTGAAAAAGCGGCAGTTTTTTGGGGGTTTCCACATCGTCTAAGGAAGATTTAGATATGGCTGGCCACAGCAAATGGGCAAACATCAAGCATAAGAAAGCCGCCACCGACGCCAAGCGCGGCAAGATCTGGACGCGCCTGATCAAGGAAATTACCGTGGCCGCACGCATGGGCGGCAGCGACATCGCTTCCAACCCGCGCCTGCGCCTGGCGGTCGAGAAGGCGGCCGACGCGAATATGCCGAAGGATAACGTCACCCGTGCGATCCAGCGCGGCGCCGGCGAACTCGAAGGCGTGAACTACGAAGAAATCCGCTACGAAGGCTACGGCATCGGCGGCGCGGCGATCATCGTCGACTGCCTGACCGACAACCGCGTGCGTACCGTGGCCGAAGTGCGCCACGCTTTCAACAAGTACGGCGGCAACATGGGCACCGAGGGTTCGGTGGCCTTCATGTTCAAGCACGTCGGCCAGTTCCAGTTCGCGCCGGGCGTTGACGAGGACAAGCTGATGGAAGCCGCGCTGGAAGCCGGCGCCGACGACGTGCTGGCCGATGAAGAAGGCGGCTTCGAAGTGCTGTGCGATCCCTTCGCCTACTCGGGCGTGAAGGAAGCGCTGGAAAAGGCCGGTTTCAAGGCCGAGGTGTCGGAAGTCATCATGAAGCCGGACAACGAGACCGTGCTCACCGGCGACGACGCCACCAAGATGCAGAAGATCCTCGACGCGCTGGAAAACCTGGACGACGTCCAGGATGTCTACACCAACGCGATCATTGAAGAGCAGTAATCAGAAGGCACGTATGAAAATCCTCGTAGTCGGCTCTGGCGGCCGTGAACACGCCCTGTCCTGGAAACTGGCCCAATCGGAGCGCGTCCAGACCGTCTTCGTTGCCCCGGGCAACGGCGGCACCGCGCTCGATGCGCGCCTGGTGAACCTCGAGATCACCGACCCTGCGGCGCTGGCCGACTTCGTGGTGGCGGAAAACATCGCCCTGACCCTGGTGGGTCCGGAAGCGCCGCTGGCCGCCGGCATCGTCAACCTGTTCCGTGCGCGCGGCCTCAAGATCTTCGGCCCGACGAAGGAAGCGGCGCAGCTGGAAAGCTCGAAGGACTTCGCCAAGGCCTTCATGGAGCGCCACGGCATCCCGACCGCGAAGTACCAGAGCTTCTCCGATGCCGCGCAAGCCCACGCCTACGTCGACGCGAACGGCGCCCCGATCGTCATCAAGGCCGACGGCCTGGCGGCCGGCAAGGGCGTGGTGGTGGCGATGACCCTGGACGAGGCCCACGCTGCGGTCGACCACATGCTGTCGGATAACGCCTTCGGCGACGCCGGCGCACGCATCGTGATCGAGGAATTCCTGGCCGGCGAGGAAGCCAGCTTCATCGTCATGTGCGACGGCAAGAGCGTGCTGCCGCTGGCGACCAGCCAGGACCACAAGCGCCTGAAGGATGCCGACGAAGGCCCGAACACCGGCGGCATGGGCGCCTACTCCCCTGCCCCGATCGTGACCCCGTCGATGCATGCGCGCGTGATGCGCGAGATCATCAACCCGACCATCCAGGGCATGGCGAAGGACGGCATCGTCTTCACCGGTTTCCTGTATGCCGGCCTGATGATCGACGGCGAGGGCAACCCGCGCACCCTGGAATTCAACTGCCGCATGGGCGACCCGGAAACCCAGCCGATCATGGCGCGCCTGAAGAGCGACTACCTGACCGTGCTGGAGCACGCCTGCAACGGCACGCTGGACGCGGTCGAACTGGAATGGGACCGCCGCACCGCGGTGGGTGTCGTGATGGCCGCCGCCGGCTACCCGGACAGCCCGCGCAAGGGCGACATCATCGACGGCATCCCGGCCGAGACCCCGGAATGCGTGACCTTCCACGCGGGCACCCAGCTGGTGGGCGGCAGCCTGCAGACCAACGGCGGGCGCGTGCTGTGCGTCGTCGGCCTGGGCGACAGCGTGAAGATGGCGCAGAAGCAGGCTTACGAGACCGTCGAGAAGATCCATTTCAACGGCGCGCAGTATCGTCGTGATATCGGGTGGCGTGGGGTGAAGTAAGCTTCGTAATACGTATATAAAATTGGGTTCCCGCCTGCGCGGGAACGACGGTCTTTGGGCTAACGGTAAACTCAAACAACGTCATTCCCGCGAAGGCGGGAATCCAAGTTCGCCGCACTCCCCCAGCTCTACCCTCACCACAAGAATAAGTACACCGCCCCACGCAGGTGTACAATCCACCCATTTTTCGACCGCTCACCCCACACGCATGACCACCCCCGACCCATCCGCCATCAAGACCTGGCTGCTCGACTTGCAGTCCCGCATCGTGCAGGCGCTGGAAACGGTCGACGGCAAACCCTTCCTGGTTGACACCTGGGAGCGGCCGGAAGGCGGTGGCGGGATCTCGCGCCTGATCGAGGAAGGTAATGTGTTCGAGCGCGGTGGCGTGAACTTCTCGCACGTGACCGGTTCCAGCCTGCCGCCCTCGGCCATGGCCGCGCGTCCGGAACTGGCGGGCCGTGCCTGGGAAGCGATGGGTGTCTCGCTGGTGCTGCACCCGCGTAATCCCTACGTCCCGACCGTGCACATGAACGTGCGCTTCTTCGAAGCCACCGCCGAGGGCAAGGAGCCGGTCTGGTGGTTCGGCGGCGGCATGGACCTGACGCCGTATTACGGCAACCAGGACGATGCGCGCCACTTCCACCAGGTCTGCCACGACGCCCTGGCGCCCTACGGCGAGGACCTGCACCCGCGCTTCAAGAAGTGGTGCGACGAGTACTTCTACCTGAAGCACCGCAAGGAGCCGCGCGGCGTGGGCGGGATCTTCTTCGACGACTTCAACGAGACCGGCTTCGACGACTCCTTCGCGATGGTGAAACAGGTCGGCGACGGTTTCCTCGACGCCTACCTGCCGATCGTGAAGGCGCGCAAGGACCTGCCCTACGGCGAGCGCGAACGCGACTTCCAGGCTTACCGCCGCGGGCGCTACGTCGAATTCAACCTGGTGTGGGACCGCGGCACCCTGTTCGGCCTGCAGTCGGGCGGCCGCACCGAGGCGATCCTGATGTCGATGCCGCCGATCGTGAAGTGGCGCTACGACTGGCACCCGGAACCGGGCAGTCCTGAAGCGGCGCTGTACACCGACTTCCTTGTCCACCGGGACTGGCTCGCACTGTGAGCCAGTGTATTGCCCTGCTGGGTGGCAGCTTCGACCCGGTACACCACGGCCACGTCGCGCTGGCCGCGCTGTTTGCCGAACTGCTCCAGCCGGACCAGCTGCGCATTTTGCCTGCGCGGCCATGGCAGAAGAGCAGCCTGCAGGCCAGCGACGCCCAGCGCGTCGCCATGCTCGAATTGGCCTTCAGCCGCCAGCCGTTCGAGGTCACGATCGACCTGCAGGAAATCGAACGCGGCAGCGCGACCTATACGGTCGAGACCCTGCGCGGACTGCGCGCCGAACTGGGCGACGCCGCCTCGGTCGTTTTTTTGATGGGCGCCGACCAGCTGCAAAAGCTCGACACCTGGCGCGACTGGCAGGAACTGTTCGCGCTGGCCAACCTGGGCGTGGCTGCGCGCCCGGGCTATGCCCTGGACCAGGACAAGCTGCCGCCCGCGGTGGCCTCGGCACTCGCAGGACGGCTCACAAGCCCGGCGGAAGTGCGCGCCGCAGCCTTCGGCAAGGTATGCCTCGCACATACTCTGGCGGTTGATATTTCCGCCACTCAAGTCCGCAACGCCCTCGGCGCGGGCAAGGACACCGGTACTGACATTGGCGCGCTCCTTCCGCCGCAAGTGCTAGACTATATTCAACAACACAACTTATATAAAAGCTAATGGATATCAAGAAACTGCAAACGCTCGTCGTCGACGCCCTCGAGGATGTCAAGGGCCAGGAAATCGTCCTGTTCGACACGACGCACCTGACCAGCCTGTTCGACCGCATCGCGGTCGTCTCGGGCACCTCGAACCGCCAGACCAAGGCGCTGGCCGCCTCGGTGCGCGATAAGGTCAAGGCAGCAGGCGGCGACGTGATCGGCCTCGAAGGCGAAGACACCGGCGAATGGGTGCTGGTCGACCTGGGCGACATGATCGTCCACATCATGCAGCCGGCCATCCGCCAGTACTACCGCCTGGAAGAAATCTGGGGCGACAAGCCGGTCAAGCTGGGCGCGGCCAAGCGTAAGTCGACGCCGGAAGCCGCGGAAGCGGCCGAGTCGAAGGTCAAGTCCAAGCACCTGGCCGCCAACAAGGACGAGCCGGAAGTCAAGCCGATCAACGAGCGCAAGCCGGCGGCAAAGAAAGCGGCTGCTGCCAAGACCACCGCTGCCAAGAAGCCGGCCGCCAAGAAGGTCCCGACCGGCAAGACCGTGAAAGTGGCGCCGAGCAAGAGCGAAGTCGCCGCCGTCGAAGCCACCAAGGCCAAGCCGCCGAAGCGCACTCCGAAAGCAGCAGCCCCGGCCGACGCCGAACCGGTGAAAAAAGTGATCCGCCGCGTGAAGAAGGCCGCCGAGTAAGCCTTTTATGCAGCTGATCATCGCCGCAGTCGGGCACAAGATGCCGGCCTGGATCGAGGCCGGCTTCGGCGAGTACACGAAGCGCATGCCGCCCGAGCTGCGCATCGTGCTCAAGGAAATCAAGCCGGTCGAGCGCTCCGGCAGCAAGACGGCCGCTACCGCCATGGCGCTCGAGCGCGAACGCATCGAGGCCGTGCTGCCGAAGGGCGTGCGCATCATCGCCCTGGACGAGCGCGGCAAGGACCTGACCAGCGTCGGCCTGTCGCAGATGCTGGAAAGCTGGCAGCAGGACGGGCGCGACACCGCCTTCCTGATCGGCGGCGCCGACGGGCTCGATCCCGGGCTGAAGGCGCGTGCCGAGGGCCTGATCCGCATCTCCAGCATGACGCTGCCGCACGGAATCGTGCGCGTCATGCTGGCGGAACAGTTGTACCGTGCCTGGTCGATTACCCAGAACCATCCGTACCACCGCGTCTGAAGCACGCCGCCCAATGAAACTCACCGACAAGAAAATCTATCTCGCCTCGAAGAGCCCGCGGCGCCGCGAACTGCTGCGCCAGGTCGGCGTGGAGTTCGAACTGCTGATGCTGCGCAGCGATCCGGCGCGCGGCGCCGACGTCAGCGAAGACGTGCTGCCGGGCGAAGACCCGCAGACCTACGTGGCCCGGGTGGCGAAGGAAAAAGGCGCCTTTGCCTGGAACATGCTGCAGATGCGGCGCCAGCCGCTGCGCCCCATCCTCACCGCCGACACCACCGTCACCATCGACGGCGAGATCCTCGGCAAGCCGGCCGACAATGCGGAAGCCGTCGCCATGCTCGAACGCCTGTCCGGGCGCACCCACCAGGTGCTGACCTCGGTGGCGATCCATGCCGAACGCGTGGCGGACCAGATCACCCAGGTGTCGAACGTGCGCTTCGCCGCCCTCACCCCGGCCCAGATCAGGGCCTACTGCGCCACCCCGGAACCCTACGACAAGGCCGGCGGCTACGGCATCCAGGGCCTGGCGGCGCTGTTCGTCGAGCATATCGAAGGCAGCCATTCGGGCATCATGGGCCTGCCGCTGTTCGAGACCGCGATCCTGCTCCGCAAAGCCGGTTATCCCGTGTAAGCTTCATCCAGCCTGCATGTGCCGATGGGGCAGCCCACCGTGTATGATGTCGCTCTGAACAATACTGCACGGCCGGCCATGAACGAAGACATCCTCATCAACATCACCCCGCAGGAAACGCGCGTGGCGCTGGTCCTGCAGGGCGCTGTGCAGGAACTGCACATCGAGCGCACCCTCACGCGCGGGTTGGCGGGGAACGTCTATCTCGGCAAGGTCGTACGCGTCCTGCCCGGCATGCAGTCGGCCTTCATCGACATCGGCCTGGAGCGTGCAGCCTTCCTGCACGTGGCCGACATCTGGGAAGCGCGCAGCCACGAAGGCGGCAACGCTGCCTCCGCACCGCCGACGCCGATCGAAAAGCTGCTGTTCGACGGCCAGGTGCTGACCGTGCAGGTCATCAAGGACCCGATCGGCACCAAGGGCGCGCGCCTGTCGACCCAGATCTCGATCGCCGGCCGCATGCTGGTCTACCTGCCCCAGGACCAGCACATCGGCATCTCACAGAAGATCGAGAAGGAAGCCGACCGCGAACACCTGCGCACCCGCCTGCAGAACCTGCTGCCCAAGGAAGAAAAAGGCGGCTACATCGTGCGCACCCAGGCCGAGGAAGCCTCGGACGCCGACCTTGCAGCCGACGTCGACTACCTGCGCAAGACCTGGGCCGCCATCGTCCAGGGCGCCCGCACCCGGCCGCCGACCTCCCTCCTCTACCAGGACCTGAACCTGGCGCAGCGCGTGCTGCGCGACTTCGTGCACGACGAGACCGCGACCATCCAGGTGGACTCGCGCGAGAACTACAATATGCTGGTCGAGTTCGCGCAGGTCTATACCCCGAGCGTGCTGTCGCGCCTGACGCACTACACCGGCGAGCGCCCGCTGTTCGACCTCTACGGCGTGGAAGAAGAGATCCTGCGCGCACTGGGCCGCCGCGTCGACCTGAAGAGCGGCGGCTACCTGATCGTCGACCAGACCGAGGCGATGACGACCATCGACGTCAACACCGGCGGCTATGTCGGCGGGCGCAACTTCGCCGACACCATCTTCAAGACCAACCTGGAAGCGGCCCACGCCATTGCGCGCCAGCTGCGCCTGCGCAACCTGGGCGGCATCATCATCCTCGACTTCATCGACATGGAGAACAACGAGCACCGCAATGCCGTGCTCGCGGAACTCAAGAAGACCCTGGCGCGCGACCGCACCAAGGTCTCCGTGAGCGGCTTCTCGGCCCTCGGCCTGGTCGAGATGACGCGCAAGCGCACGCGCGAGTCGCTGGCCCACATCCTGTGCGAGCCCTGCCCGGCCTGCAGCGGCAAGGGACAAGTAAAGACTTCGCGCACGATCTGCTACGAGATCCTGCGCGAGCTGCTGCGCGAAGCCAAGCAGTTCAACCCGCGCGAATTCCGCATCGTCGCTTCGCAGGAAGTCATCGACCTGTTCCTGGAAGAGGAATCCCAGCACCTGGCCATGCTGGGCGACTTCATCGGCAAGCGCATCTCGCTGCAGGTGGAGAAGGGTTACCACCAGGAACAATACGACGTGATCCTGATGTAACAATCGTGCGGCTGTCCACCCCGGCATGGGTATGATGGGTCCGATGGACACCGACCTCACACCCAAGGCCGCGCCGGTACGCCTCAAGCGCAAGATGCGCATGGAAGACGCGCTGCAGTGCATCGGCCTGAACTGCATGGCGCAGATCGAGGCCAACCTCCCCGGCGTGCTGGCGACCAGCACAGAGAGCCTGCATCAGATGCGGGTCGGCCTGCGCCGCCTGCGCGCCCTGCTCGACATGTTCCGCAAGCTGGCGCCGCTGCCGTCCGGGCTGGAGGAAGGACTCGACTGGCTGTCCGGCGAACTGGGCGCCGCACGCGACTGGGACGTGCTGGCCGATACCACGCTTCCGGCCATCACCGGCATTCATACGCAGGCACTGCAAGCGGCGGCGAAGGAACGCGCCCGCGTCCTCCACCGCGACATGCTGCCCACCCTGCACGCGCCGCGCTTTACCCAATTGATGCTGGAGATGAACGGCTGGCTGCGCGGCCGCCAGTGGCGTCCGGCCCCCGGCCTGGCGAAGGACGATCCGCTGGCCCAGCCCGCCCTGGATGGCCTGGTACCGCTCGTGCGCAAGGCAGGCAAACGCCTGCGCAAGCGCATCAAGGCGCTCGACGAACGTGACGCGCCATCCCGGCATCGGCTGCGCATCGCGGCCAAGAAGGCGCGCTACGCAGCCGAATTCTTCCGCGACCTGCTGCCGGCAAAGGAGGTCAAGGCGTATATCAAGCGCCTGTCGCGGCTGCAGGACCGCCTGGGCCGCCTGAACGACCTGGCGGTGGCCGCCAGGCTGATGCCTGTGCTCGAGAACAGCGGTCATTCGCATGACGGCGCCTTTGCGCACGGGTATGTGATCGGTGCGGCGGACACCGAAAGTGTCGGTTTGCGGAAGGTCCTCGACAAGCTCGCGCGCAGGAAACTCATCGATTGAGCCCTGAACTACCGGAGATCATCTTTTTTCCTTGACTTGTCAGTCCAAGCTCCTTAGCGTCTCAGGTAGCGGTTTTCATCCATTCATGCCTGCTTCCGACATGCGAACACAATTATCTGGCCACGATGGCGAGGCGCAGGGCCGGCGCCACTTCCGGGGACAAGACGGCAGCGGCACCGACGAAGCACTGGAAGCGGCCGTACGCCGGCTTACCCAGGACCAGATGCTGGTCAACCAGGCGCTGGTGGAGAAAATCCTGGCCTACGAAGAGATCGAAGCCGCACTGCGCGCGTCCGAGCAAAAACTGCACGACCTGCTGGCCCACCAGCTGGCCAACCGTGAAGCCGAACGCAAGCGCATCTCCAGCGAAATCCACGATTCCCTTGCCCAGAATCTGCTGGCGCTGCGCATCGACATCGTCATGCTCTACCAGCATACCGCTACCCGCCAGGGCCGCCTGCACGACTGGGTCAGCGCAGCGCTCGACAATGTCGATACGACGCTGCGCACGGTCAAGCAGCTGATGGGAGAGCTGCGGCCGGCGGGCCTCGAACTGGGCTTGCCGGCGACACTGGAACTGGAAGTCCGCAAATTCACGCGGGCCAGCGGCATCGCCTGCAAGCTCGACTGCGATGGCGCCATCGCCGGCCTGATCCTGGACGAGGAAACCGCGCTCACCGTCTGCCGCGTGCTGCAGGAATGCCTGAACAACGTGTTCCGCCATTCCCTCGCGAGCCGCGTCACGGTGCGGCTCGGGGCATCCGGCGGCCTGCTCATGATGACGGTGGAAGACAATGGCATCGGCTTCGATGCCGCTGCACCGGTCAGGTCGAACAGCTTCGGCCTGGCCGGCCTGCGCGAGCGCCTGTCCATCCATGGCGGCGGGCTTGGCGTCAGCAGCTCCCGGAGCCAGGGTAGCGCGGTCACGATGCGCCTTCCACTGATGGCTCCGTGATCGGATAGAATGCGCCGATACCCACCGCAGCCCAAGCCCGAACCATGCCACCCCTGACAGAGCTGCTTGCCACGATCATGGACCGCCTGCGCCCAGGCGAAACGCCGGGCAATGGCGCCGATGCGGTGCAGGTCTGGAACACGCTCAAGGCCAGGTTCGCTCCCCTGATCGGCCCCCTCAGCACCGATCTGCTGTTCGTCCGCATCCTGTCCGAGCATGCGCGGGACTTCCCATGGCTGGCAGCCTGCGCGGCGAAGGACACGCCGCAGGATAGCTTCGAGGCCTTCGTGCTATGCCTCGGCAAGCTGGCGCCGGCCGACGTCGTCGCGGCCAACCAGACGCTGCTGACCAGCTACATCGTGTATCTGTCCGACCTGATCGGCGAGCGCCTGGTGACGCGCTTCCTGGACTCGGCATTCCCGTCTGGCGCGACGGGCAAGAATATTTAGGAGAACGCAGCATGACCGACAAACTGGATCTGAACCCGATGGCCACCGGCGTTCCTGGTCTCGATACCATTCTCGGCGGCGGCTTGCCCGAACTGTCGTTCAACATCATCGGCGGGGCCCCGGGATGCGGCAAGACCACCTTCGCCCAGCAGCTCATGTTCGGACTCGCGGGTCCACAGTGCAAGGCCCTGTTCTTCACCGCCATGGGCGAACCGCCGACCAAGATGCTGCGCTACCAGCAGCAGTTCAGTTTCTTCGATGTCGACAAGGTCGGCGATTCGGTCCATTTCGTCAGCCTGGCGCCCCAGGTCGAGGAAGGCGATTATGCGGCCGTGCTGGCGCAGATCCTCGATGAAGTGCGGACGCACAAACCTGCGCTGGTGTTCATCGACTCGTTCCGCTCCTTCATCGAAGGCGCGCGCGGCGACTTCCGTGAAGTGGCCTCGCTGCAGACCTTCATCCAGCAGCTGGTGGCGCAGATGACGACCTGGAAGGCGACCAGCTTCCTGATCGGCGAATACACGAGCAACGAGGCCGACCGCAACCCGATCTTTACCGTGGCCGACGGCATCTTCTGGCTCGACCAGCACATGGAGCGCAATGCCATGTCGCGCAAGATCCAGATCGTCAAGATCCGCGGCCAGAAGCAGCGCCCCGGACTGCACGCCTTCCGCATCGACGAACGCGGCATCCGGATTTTCCCGCGCATTATCCCCAGGATCGAACAGTCCGGCGAAGCCGTCGCCGCGCAGCCCCTGCAACGCCTGTCGACCGGGGTGGCCACGCTCGACGACATGCTCGGCGGCGGCATCCCCAAGGGCTATTCGGTGCTGATGGCCGGACCGACCGGATCGGGCAAGACCGTCCTGGCCACCGAGTTCCTGGCCAGCGGCGCCGCCAATGGCGAGACCGGCGTGGTGGCGCTGTTCGAGCGCAGTCCCGATCAGATGATGAACATGAAGCTCGACGCGCTGGTCCGTTCCGGCCAGGTCGCCATGTTGAGCGTGCGCGAACTCGACCTGTCGTTCGACGAGATCGTGCATGAACTGCTGTCGACCATCGACGCCGTCGGGGCCACCCGCGTCGTCCTCGATTCGCTGTCCGGCTTCGAACTGGTCATGACCTCCGAGTACCGCGACAATTTCCGCGAGTCGCTGTATCGCCTCTCGACCGTCCTGCGTGCGAAAGGCGTGACCGTGCTCATGACCAGCGAACAGGAAGACCGCTTCCAGCAACTGAGCCTGGGACCCCATGGCAGCGGCGTCCTGGTGGACGCCATCATCCTGCAACGCTTCGTCGAAGCACAGTGCCAGCTGCATACCCTGATTTCGGTCGTCAAGGTGCGCGGCTCCCGTCACAGCCGTGACTTCCGGAGCTTCGAGATCACCGACCAGAGCATCGTCATCGGAACCGGACCGGCGGCCTTCGACGGCGTGCTGCATGGGACGACACGGATGCGCGAGCCCGGCGAGCAGTGAAGCAGGCCGGGCGACTGTCTAGCGTGCGGCGGACGGGAAGAACAGCTGCTCGCCTCCCGGCCTGAAGTCCGCGATCTTCGCCTGCCCTTCCGGTGAGGTAATCCAGTCGATCAGCTGTTTCGCGCCCTTGTAGTTGACGCCCTTTTGCCTGGCTGGATTGACCGCGATGATGCCGTAGGGGTTGAACATGCGCCTGTCGCCTTCGACCAGCACCGCCAGGCCGGTCCTGGCCTTGTAGGCGCCGTAGGTGGCACGGTCGGTCAGCGTATAGGCGCGCATCTCGGCCGCCATGTTCAGCACCTCGCCCATGCCCAGGCCGGCCGACACGTAGGCGGCGCCCGTGGGTTTCGCTCCCGCCTGCTGCCAGTAGCCCTTCTCCATCACGTCGGTGCCGGAATTGTCGCCGCGCGAGATGAACCTGCTGCCGCTCGCGGCGATCTTGCGGAAGGCCGCGATCACATCCTGGTTGCCCTTGACCCCGGCCGGGTCGCCTGCAGGGCCGACCACGATGAAATCGTTGTACATCACGTCGCGGCGGTCCACGCCCCAACCCTCGGCCACGAACTTGTCTTCCAGCGTGCGCGCGTGCACCAGGGTCACGTCGACGTCGCCATTCTTGCCCAGTTCAAGCGCCTTGCCGGTGCCGACCGAGATCACATGGACCTTGGTCCCCGTCTTTGCCTCGAAGGCCGGCAGCAGCAGCTTGAGCAGGCCCGAGTTCTCGGTGCTGGTGGTGGTGGACAGGCGGATCGTCTCTTGCGCCTGTGCCATTGGTGCAGCCAGGAGGACGCTCAACAGCAAGATAGAAAACGTACGGCGTTGCATCGATATGCTCCTTGTGGTCAGCGGACTTCGAGTCGGCCTTCGCGCAGCTTCAGGCGCTGGATGCCGGGCAGCCCGATCAGGTCGCGGTCGTGGCAGGCCATCACCACGCTGCTGCCCCGGTCGAGCAAGGTGGGAATCAGGGCCATCACCTGCTCGCGCGCCGGGCCGTCGAGGTTGGCCGTGGGTTCGTCGAGCAGCAGCAGGCGCGGCTGCAGCACGCGTGCCCGCGCCAGCGCCACGCGCTGCTTCTCGCCGCCCGACAGGCGCGCCGGATCGGTATCGCGCAGGTGCGCCACGCCGGCCCAGGCCATCGCTTCCTCGACCAGAGGGGCCACGTCGCGCCGGCTGTCGCCGCGCGCCAGCAGGCCGTAGGCGATGTTATGGAAGACGCTGGTCGAGAACATGATCGGGTGCTGGTGCACGAAGACGATGGCGCGCCGCAGTTCTTTCGGATACGGATGCAGGGGCATGCTGCGCCCATCGAATTCGACCGTGCAGGCCTCGCAGCGTTCCAGGCCGGCGAGCGTGCGCAGCAGGGTCGACTTGCCGGCGCCGTTCACGCCGGTCAGGACGTAGGCGCTGGCCGCCTCGATGCTCAAGGTGTCGATCTCGAACAGGGTGCGCTCGCCGTGGCGCTTGCGCAGGCCGTGCACAGTCAACAGGGTCTTCACCAGCGTCCTCCCGCCGTATGCGCTTCGCCCTGCAGCAGCACCAGCGCGCCATTCATCAAGAGCGCCAGCGACACCAGCACGATGCCCAGCGCGATCCCCTGCGCGAACTCGCCCTTGCTGGTTTCCAGCGCGATCGCGGTGGTGATGGTGCGGGTCTGCCCTTCGATATTCCCGCCCACCATCAGCGCGCAGCCGACTTCCGAGATCACGCGGCCGAATCCGCTGATCACGGCCGCCATCACGCCATAGCGCGCCTCGTGCAGCACGGTGGCCATCACCCGCCAGCGCGATGCGCCGTGGGCGATGGCGGTTTCGGCATAGCGCGGGTCGGCCGCCTGCACCGCCGCCAGCGTGAAGGCCAGCAGCACCGGCAAGCCGATCACCATCTGGCCGAGGATCACGCCCTCCTGGGTGAACAGCCACTCCAGCCCGCCCATCGGGCCGCGCCGCGACAGCAGCAGGTAGAGCAGCAGGCCGATCAGCACGGTCGGCAGCGACAGCGCGGCCTGGGCCAGCCAGATGGCGATGCGGCGTCCCCGGAAGCGGTGCATGGCGATGACATAGCCAAGGAAGATCGCCGGCGGCGCCGCCAGCAGCAGTCCCAGGATGCTGGTCTTGAGCGACACCCAGACGATGCGCCACAGCGCCTCGTCGCCGCTGAACAGCAGCGCGAAGGCGTGCGTTGTTGCGTCCAGCACGGTCAAGCCATCCGCGGTGCGTTCAGGGGTTCCAGCAATCCAGGCTCGAACACCAGGCGCTCGTGTCCGGCCAGCAGCAGGAAGTGCTTGCCCGAGCAGCGCGCCAGCAGCGACATGCCGACCTTTTCCGCCACCATGTGGCCCATCTGGGTGGTGCCGGAACGCGACAGCAGGAAGGGAATGCCCATCTGGGCGCCCTTGATGACCATTTCGGAAGTCAGGCGGCCGGTGGTGTAGAACAGCTTGTCCCCGCCCTCCAGGCCGTCGAGCCACATCAGGCCGGCGATGGCATCGACCGCGTTGTGGCGGCCGACGTCTTCCACGAAATACAGCAGTTCCCCATCGTGCGAGAACAGCGCGCAGCCATGCACCGAGCCGGCCTGCTTGTAGATCGACTGCTGGGTGCGGATGGTCTCGACGATGCGGTAGACGACCGACTGCGCCAGGCGCGCATCGGCAGGCAGGGTGATCTGGTCGACCTCGTCCATCAAGCCGCCGAACACCGAGCCCTGCCCGCAGCCGGTGGTGACGACCTTCTTCGCGGTGCGTTCCTCCACGTCCGCAATCCCGTTGCGGGTGACGACCGCCACCGCATCGACCGCCCAGTCGACCTGGATCGAGACGATGTCCTCGATCGAGCGCACCAGGCGCTGGTTGCGCAGGTAGCCGAGGGTCAGCGCCTCGGGCGCGCCGCCCAGGGTCATCAGGGTGACGATCTCGCGCTTGTCCACGTAGACAGTCAGCGGGCGCTCGGCCGGGATCGCGATGCTCGATGCGCGGCCACGCTCGTCCAACGCGCGCACCTCGTGGGTGAGGGGTGCGCGCGCATCGGACAGGACCGGACGGTAGCGTGGCAGGTCGGGACAGTTCATGTTGCCAATTGTGCCATGCCGGCCAGGATTTGGCCGCCACCGTAGCTTCCCTGCGGTGCGGGCTCCCCGCCCGGCGTGACTTTGATGGCGCAATACTTGAATTCCGGAATCTTGCCGAAGGGGTCGAGCGCCGCATTGGTCAGGCGGTTGATCGCCGCTTCGTAGTAACAGAAGGGCACGAAGATCGCTCCCACCGGCGAGCTGTCGTCGGCGCGTGCATACAGCACCACTTCACCGCGGCGCGAGGCGATGGTAATGGCCTGGCCCGGCTGGATGCCCATGCGTTCGAGGTCGAGCGGATGCACCAGCGCGACCGGATCGGGCTCGATCGCGTCCAGCACGGTGGCGCGCCGCGTCATGCTGCCGGTATGCCAGTGCTCGAGCTGGCGGCCGGTGATCAGGACCATCGGGTAGTCGGCATCGGGACGCTCGTCGGCCGGGATGATGTCGGCCGGGACGAAACGCGCCTTGCCGCCCTCGCGCGGGAACAGCTCGGTGAACACCACCGGCTGGCCCTGGTCGCCTTCGTTCATGCAGGGATAGACCACTGCGCCCTCGCGCTCCAGGCGCTCCCAGGTGATGCCGCCGATGCTCGCCATGGTGCGGCGCATCTCGTCGAACACTTCCGACACGTGAGCGTAGTTCCACGGCAGGCCGAGCTGCTTTGCCATCTGCTGGATGATCCACAGGTCCTGCTTCGCCTCCCCCGGCGGGTCGATCGCCTGGCGGCCCAGCTGGACCAGGCGGTCGGTATTGGTGAAGGTGCCGGTCTTTTCAGGGAAGGCCGAGGCAGGCAGGATCACGTCCGCCAGGTAGGCGGTCTCAGTCAGGAAGATGTCCTGTACCACCAGGTGTTCCAGCGCAGCCAGCGCGGCGCGCGCGTGGTTGGCGTCGGGGTCGGACATGGCCGGGTTCTCGCCCATGATGTACATGCCGCGCACCTGGCCGGCATCGATGGCGTCCATGATCTCGACCACCGTCAGGCCCGGCTTCGGTTCGAGGGTGGCGCCCCAGGCGGCTTCGAATTTCGCGCGTGCGGCCGGGTTGTCGACGCGCTGGTAGTCCGGCAGCATCATCGGGATCAGGCCGGCGTCGGACGCGCCCTGGACGTTGTTCTGGCCGCGCAGCGGATGCAGGCCGGTACCGGGACGGCCGATCTGGCCCGTCATCAGCGACAGCGCGATCAGGCAGCGCGCGTTGTCGGTGCCGTGCACGTGCTGCGACACGCCCATGCCCCACAGGATCATCGAGCCCTTCGAGCTCGCGTACAGGCGCGCCACGTAGCGGATGGTCTCGGCGTCGATGCCGCAGATCGGCGCCATCGCTTCCGGGCTGTATTCGGCGACGTTCTGCTCCAGCTCCGCGTAGCCGATGGTGCGGCTGGCGATGAAGGCCTGGTCGACCAGGCCTTCGGTGACGATCACGTGCATCATGGCGTTGAGCAGCGCGACGTCGGTATCGGGCTTGAACTGCAGGTAGCGGTGTGCGTGGCGCGCCAGTTCGGAGCGGCGCGGGTCGAGCACGACCAGCTTGGCGCCGGCCTTGACCGCGTTCTTGATCCAGGTGGCGGCGACCGGGTGGTTGACGGTCGGGTTGGCGCCGATGATCACGATCACCTCGGCGCGGATCACGTCCATCACCGGGTTCGACACCGCGCCCGAGCCGATCCCTTCCAGCAGGGCCGACACCGAGGACGCATGGCACAGGCGGGTGCAGTGGTCGACGTTGTTGGTGCCGAAGCCGGTACGCACCAGTTTCTGGAACAGGTAGGCTTCCTCGTTGCTGCCCTTGGCCGAGCCGAAGCCGGCCAGGGCCGCGCCGCCGTGGGTATCGCGGATCGCGGCAAGCTTGCCGCCGGCCAACGCCAGCGCCTCTTCCCAGCTCGCTTCGCGGAAGACCTCGAGCACGCGCGTCGGGTCCATCGTGAAGTCGCCGGTCTTGGGCATGCCTGCGCGGCGGATCAGCGGCTTGGTCAGGCGGTGCGGGTGGTGCGCGTAGTCGAAGCCGTAGCGTCCCTTGACGCACAGGCGGCCCTGGTTGGCCGGACCGTCGCGGCCCTCCACGTACAGGATCTTGTTGTCCTTGACGTTATAGGTCAGCTGGCAGCCCACGCCGCAGTAGGGGCAGACCGACTCCACCTGCTTGTCGGGGATGTGCAGCGCCACCTCGCGCGCCGGCATCAGGGCGCCGGTCGGGCAAGCCTGCACGCACTCGCCGCAGGCCACGCAGGTGGACGCGCCCATCGGATCGTCCTGGTCGAACACGATCTTGGTGTCCTGGCCGCGGAAGGCCAGGCCGATCACGTCGTTGACCTGCTCGTCGCGGCAGGCGCGCACGCAGCGCGTGCACTGGATGCAGGCATCCAGGTTGACGGTGATCGCCGCATGCGAGACGTCGCGCTGCGGCTGGCGGCGCGTGGCCGCGAAGCGCGGCTTGCCGACGCCGAGCTTCTCGGCCCACAGGTCGACTTCGTTCCTGCGCGTGTACTCGGCTTCCGGCATGTCGGCCTGCAGCAGTTCCAGCACCATCTTCTGGGCCGCGAGGGCGCGCGGGCTGTCGGTGCGCACCTTCATGCCGGCGGCCGGATGGCGGCAGCAGGACGGCGCCAGCACACGCTCGCCGTCGATCTCGACCATGCAGGAGCGGCAGTTGCCGACCGCCTCCATGCCTTCCTTGTAGCACAGGCGCGGCACCTCGATGCCTTCGCGCGCGGCGACCTCGATCAGGCTTTCGTGCGCCAGCGCGTGGACCGTGCGGCCGTTGAGTTCGAATGAAACGGTAGGGATGGAGGCGTTCATTGCGGTTAACCTTTACTGAGCCAACTCGTGCGGGAAATATTTGATGACGCAGTCGATCGGATTCGGCGCCGCCTGGCCCAGGCCGCAGATCGAGGCGTCGCGCATCACCTGCGACAGCTCGCCCAGCAGGCCGGTATCCCATTGCGGCTGGCGGATCAGCTCGAGCGCCTTGGCGGTGCCGTTGCGGCAGGGCGTGCACTGGCCGCAGGACTCGTCCTTGAAGAAAGCCAGGGTGTTGCGGGCGGCGGCCACCGCGCTGTCATGGCTTGATAACACCACCACCGCGGCCGAGCCGATGAAGCAGCCGTAGGGCTGCAAGGTGTCGAAGTCGAGCGGAATGTCGCCCATCGAGGCCGGCAGGATGCCGCCCGAGGCGCCGCCCGGCAGGTAGGCGTAGAAGGCATGGCCGTCCTGCATGCCGCCGCAGTATTCCTCGATGAGCTCCTTGATCGTGATGCCGGCCGGGGCCAGTTTCACGCCCGGATCGCGTACCCGGCCCGAGACCGAGAAGGAGCGCAGGCCGTGGCGGCCGTTGCGCCCGTGGCCGGCAAACCAGTTGCCGCCGCGCTCGAGGATCTCGCGCACCCAGTGCAGTGATTCGAAATTGTGCTCCAGCGTCGGGCGCCCGAACAGGCCCACTTGGGCCACGTAGGGCGGGCGCAGGCGCGGCATGCCGCGCTTGCCTTCGATCGATTCGATCATCGCGGACTCTTCGCCGCAGATGTAGGCGCCGGCGCCGCGGCGCAGGTGGATCGGCGGCATGTTCGCCACCGGCGGATCGGCGCGCAGCCTGTCCAGCTCGGCTTCCAGCATGGCGCGGCAGCCGTGGTATTCGTCGCGCAGGTAGATATAGATGGCCTCGATGCCGACCGCCCAGGCGGCGATCAGGGCGCCTTCCAGGAAGCGGTGCGGGTCGCGTTCGAGGTAGACCCGGTCCTTGAAGGTGCCGGGCTCGCCTTCGTCGATGTTGATGGCCATCAGGCGCGGGCCGGCCTCGGCACGCACGATGCGCCATTTGCGGCCCAGCGGGAAACCGGCGCCGCCGAGGCCGCGCAGGCCGGAGGCTTCCAGCGTGGCGATCACCTGCTCCACCTCGTGGCGGCCGGCGACGCAGTTGCGCAGCAGCGCGTAACCGCCGTCGCGGCGATAGTCGTCGTAGCCGGTGTAGCCGGTGAGCGCATCCCGCGTCTCGCCGGCGCTGACTTTCGCCAGCACCTGTTCGGCGCTCGCCTGCGGCACCGGATGCTGGCCGACCACCGCCACCGGCGCCTGTTCGCAGCGTCCCACGCAGGGCGCTTCGAGCACCCTCACCTCGCGTCCGAGCAGCGCCGGCAGCTTCGCCAGCAGTTCGCGGGCGCCCGCCATCTCGCAGGACAGGCCGGCGCACACGCGCACCGTCAGCGCGGCCGGCGCGGCCTCACCCTCTTTCACCACGTCGAAGTGATGGTAGAAGCTGGCGACCTCGTAGACCTCGGCCTGGGCCAGGCGCATCTCCTGCGCCAGCGCGGCCAGGTGGCTGCTGGCCAGGCAGCCGTAACGGTCCTGGATCTTGTGCAGGTGTTCGATCAGCAGGTCGCGCTGGCGCGACTCCTGGCCCAGCAGCGCCTGCACCTCGGCCAGCGCCTGCGGGTCGACGCGGCGGCCCTTGGGGGCTTCGCGCTTGCGCTGGCGGCTGGCGCCAACGACGGCAATCGGGATGACAGGATGGTTCATGTGTTGGGCCCGGAAAAATCAATGGGGGATGATCGAATGGTACTGCAAGCGCAGACGGCATGGCCGTCTGCGCCAGCGTGCTTACTGGAACAGCACGACCGCCTTCTGCAGCGTGATCCACATGCCGATCAGCAGCGGAATCCCGACCGCCGCCCAGGCGAAGGTGGCCACCGCCGGATTGGTCGCGCCGCTGGCCACGGCCACGCCGCGGCTGCCCGTGCTGGCGTTCACGTCGCGCTCGTGCGCCAGCTTCTTCTCCTGGGCCAGCTCGGCATCGGTCATGAAGTGGCGGTCGGCGATCGGGCGCACCAGCAGGTTGCACAGTACGCCCAGCAGCACCAGCCCGGCCAGCACGTACATCGTCACGTCATAGGCCTGGGCCTTCGGCACGCCGTTGGCGATCTGGTATTCGCGGATGTAGGAGATCAGGATCGGGCCCAGCACGCCGGCCGCGGCCCAGGCCGTCAACAGGCGGCCGTGGATGGCGCCGACCATCTGGGTGCCGAACAGGTCGGCCAGGTAGGCCGGCACGGTCGAGAAGCCGCCGCCGTACATCGACAGGATGACGCAGATGAAGGCGACGAACAGCGCCAGCTGGCCCGAGTGCGCCAGCGAAGGGATCGACACGTACAGGACGAAGCCGAGCACCAGGAACACGAAATAGGTCGCCTTGCGTCCGATGTAGTCCGAGCACGAGGCCCACAGGAAGCGGCCGCAGATGTTAAACAGCGACAGCAGGCCGGTGAAGCCGGCGGCGATGGCCGCGATCTGGCCCTTCTGCGCCGCGTCGAGGTCGTTGAAGGCCGCGTCGACGCCGATCAGGCGTCCGCCGAACACTTCCTGCAGCAGCGGCGAGGCCATCGCCAGGATGCCGATGCCGGCCGAGACGTTCAGGAACAGCACCATCCACACCAGCCAGAACTGGGGAATCGACCAGACCCGGCTCACGTGCACGTGGCGCGAGGTGATCATGGTGTTGGCTTTCTTCGCCTCCGGCGCGGTCCAGCCTTCCGGCTTCCAGCCGTTGGCCGGGACGCGGTAGGCCAGCGCACCGGCCATCATGAAGACGAAATAGATCGCCGCCAGTGCCAGGAAGGTTTCCCAGACGCCGACCGAGGCCGGGGTGGCGAAGAACTTCATCAGCTTGTCGGCCAGCGGTGCGCCGATCATGGCGCCGCCGCCGAAGCCCATGATCGCCATGCCGGTCGCCATGCCGCGCCGGTCCGGGAACCATTTGATGAGGGTGGACACGGGCGAGATGTAGCCCAGCCCCAGGCCGATCCCGCCGATCACGCCCGAGCCGAGCCACATCAGCCAGATCTGGTGCGTGTAGATGCCGAGCGCCGAGATCACCAGGCCGCCGCACCAGCACAGGGCCGAGACGACGCCGGCCTTGCGCGGGCCCGCATGTTCGAGCCAGCCGCCGAACAGCGCGGTGGCCAGGCCGAGGAAGACGAAGAACAGCGTGAACATCCAGCCCAGCATCGAGATCTTCCAGTCGCAGGTGATGGCGAAGATCTCGGCCATGAAGCTCATCTCGGCCGGGCAGGCCAGCGATTCGGTGATGCCGATCGCCTTCGACAGCGGTAGCCAGAACACCGAGAAGCCGTAGGCCATGCCGATGCACAGGTGGATCGCGAGCGCGGCCGGCGGCACCAGCCAGCGGTTGAAACCGGGTCCTGCGATGGTGTGTTCCTTGTCCAGAAAACGTAGTCCAGCCATGTCCCCTCCAAATATTTTTAAGTATCGGAATATGCTTTAAAAAGCATATTATTTCGTCAAATCTTATTGTTTCGCGGAGCGTATCATGATGTTTTTTGGCAAGAAATAGGCTATTTTTAGCATATGCTTAGCGTCCACATCCGCCCGCACTGGGAAATCAGCGTCAACGGCGAGCCGCCGCTGGATACCGGCGACCTGCTCGGCCTGCTGCTCTCGATCCAGGACACCGGCTCCATCGCCCAGGCCGCCAAATCGGTGAAGCTGTCCTACCGCTATGCCTGGGGCTTGCTGCGCACCGCCGAGACCCTGTTCGGCGAACAGCTGCTGCAGACCGGGCGCGGGCGCGGCACCCAGCTCACGCCGCTGGCGCAGAAGCTGGTGTGGGCCGACCGCCGCATCGCGGCGCGCCTGTCGCCCACCTTGCAGAGCCTGGCCTCGGAACTGGAAGCGGAACTGGTGCGCATCACGGCCGGCCGGGCGCGGGCGCTGCGCCTGGACGCCAGCCATGGCTTCGCGGTGGCCGCGCTGCTGGGCTGTATCGACCGCGACGCCCTGCCGCTCGACTCGCGCTACCGCACCAGCACCGATGCGGTCGTGGCGCTGGCGCGGCGCGAATGCGACCTGGCCGGCTTCCACGTCCCGATCGGGCGCTTCCAGGCGCCGACCGCGTCCTGGTACCTGCGCTGGCTCGACCCGGAACAGCATTGCCTGGTGCGGGTGGCGGGCCGCGAGCAGGGCCTGATGGCGGCGCGCGGCAATCCGCTCGGCCTGCGTTCGCTGGCCGACCTGGCGCGCCCGGGCGTGCGCTTCGTGAACCGCCAGGCCGGCTCCGGCACCCGCATGCTGCTCGAGATGATGCTGGCCACCGACGGCCCGCCGCCGGACGCCATCCAGGGCTTCAACAGCGCCGAGTTCACCCATTCCGCGGTGGCGGCCTATATCGCCAGCGGCATGGCCGATGCCGGTTTCGGCATGCGCGCGGCCAGCGCCCAGTTCAAGCTCGATTTCACGCCGCTGGTAGAAGAGGTCTACTATTTCGCCGTGCGCCGCGAGACCCTCGAGGAACCCCTGATGCGCCAGCTGCTGGAGCTGATGCGCACGCCGGCTTACCACAAGCTGGTGGATGCCCTGCCCGGCTACGACGCACGCGGCACTGGCGAGCTGGTATCGATCGCGGACGCCTTTTCGCCGCCGGCCCCATGATCGATCCCTCCCGCCTTCCCGCGCGCATCAGCGACATCGTCCTCCGGCATCCGGCCGGCGCACCCGCCCTGGTCGAAGGAGACCGCGTGTGGACCTACGGCGAACTGCGCCGCGAGATCGCGCGCCATGCCGCCCTGCTGCGCGAACTGGGCGTGCGCGGCGGCGACCGCGTCATGCTGGTCAGCGAAAACTGCGTGGCGCAGGTGGCCCTGATCTTCGCGGTCGCCAGCATCGACGCCTGGAGCGTGACGGTCAACGCGCGCCTGAGCGCAGGCGAACTGGCGACGATCCGCGCCCATTGCGGCGCGCGCTGCGTGCTTACCGCCACGGGCGAGGACGTGAGCGTGGGCCTGTTCGACGCGAGCGCCGTGGCGGAACCGCAGCAAGCCGCCGGCGCACAGGTGGCGGCGCTGGTGTACACCACCGGCACCACCGGCCAGCCCAAGGGCGTGATGCTGACCCATGCGAACCTGCTGTTCGTCGCTGCCACCTCGAGCACCCTGCGCGGCCTGGTGCCGTCGGACCACGCGAGCGGCGTGCTGCCGATCTCGCACGTCTACGGCCTGAGCTCGGTCATGCTCGGCACGCTGTACGCGGGCGCCTGCCTGCACCTGATGCCGCGCTTCTCCGCCGAGGCGCTGCTGGCGCAGATCCGCGCCGGCGAGCTCACCATCGTGCAGGGCGTCCCGGCCATGTACGCGCGCCTGCTGGCGCTCGCCGGCGGCGAGCGGGTCGCGTCGCGGCTGCGCTTCTGCTACGCCGGCGGTTCGCCGCTCGACCCGGCGCTCAAGCGCGAGGTCGAGCGGGTGTTCGGGCTGCCCCTGCACAACGGCTACGGCCTGACCGAGAGCGGCCCGACCGTGTCCCAGACCCGCCTGGACGCGCCGCGTGGCGACACCTCGGTGGGCCACCCCATTCCCGGCGTCGAGCTGCGCATCGTGGGGGGCGAACTGTGGGTGCGCGGCCCCAACGTGATGGCCGGCTACTACCGCGACCCGGTCCAGACGGCCGCCGCGCTGCGTCCCGGCGGCTGGCTCGCCACCGGCGACCTCGCCACGCTGGGCGCGGACGGCGCGCTGTTCATCGCCGGACGCCTGAAGGAACTCATCATCCGCTCGGGCTTCAACGTCTATCCGCTGGAAGTGGAGACGGCGCTCAACAGCCATCCGGCCGTGCTGCAGTCGGCGGTCGTCGGCCGCCCGGCGGCGGGCGGCGAGGAAGAGGTGGTGGCCTTCGTGGAGAGCGCGGGGGACGTCGATGCGGACGCGCTGCAGGAATGGCTGCGGGCGCGGCTGGCGCCGTATAAACGGCCGTCGCGCATCGTGTTCATGGACGCGCTGCCCGCCGCACCGAGCGGGAAGATACTGAAGAGCCGCCTGCCCTAGGAACAGCTCAGCGGCGGCGCTTTTTCCAGTTGTATTCCGGGCCGGTCACGTCCACGCCCGGATGGCCGACCAGGTCCGGATGCTCGGACGACATCGTGATGAAGCGTACGCCCTCGCCCTCGCGCTGGCGCTTGCGCAGCACTTCCATGTATTGCATCGCCTCCACCATTTCCGTGGTCTCGAACAGTTTCTCGTGGGGCGTGCACTTGTCGGCTTCGACAATTGTCCAGTACACCATGTACATTTCATCAGCTCCTGTTTGGACATATTGTCGCCGCTCCGGGCCGCGCGTGGCGCACCGGTCGCATCGATTGATACCTGCAAAAATTTCCAGTTAGCAGAAGTTAGCCACTGAACCAAGGAACATGCCTACAAAAAGTAGGACTTGTCCGAAAAAGCCTTTATATGTGGGCCAACTCACACAACCCGTCGCACGCGCCGCTTAGGCTAGGGGCTGTCTTCACAAAAAGCGGGTCAGAACATGAACACACAGAAGTTTTCCCAGTCAAACCAAACCCCGGAGCTCGACCTCTGGGGGGGACTTGAATGCACGGTCAACCGTGTGCGCGACAACTACTTCAGCCAGATGGACCGCAATGGCCACGCTGAACGCCTGCAGGACATCGAACGCTTCGCCTCATTAGGCATCAAGGCGATCCGCTACCCGGTGCTGTGGGAGCGCACGGCCCCCGACGGCATCGAGTCCGCCGACTGGTCGTGGCCCGACGAGCGCCTGCCGGCCCTGCAGCAGTTGGGCGTCCAGCCGATCGTCGGCCTGGTGCACCACGGGAGCGGCCCACGCCATACGAGCCTGGTCGATCCTTCCTTCCCCGACAAGCTCGCCGAGTACGCGGGCGCGGTCGCCCGGCGCTACCCCTGGGTCGAGTACTACACCCCCGTCAACGAACCCCTGACCACGGCGCGCTTCTCCGGCCTGGCAGGCGTGTGGTACCCGCACGGCAGCGACGAAGCCACGTTTGTCCGCGCCCTCATCAACCAGTGCCGCGCGATCGTGCTGTCGATGCGCGCGATCCGTGAGGTGAATCCCGGCGCGAAGCTGGTCCAGACCGACGACCTGTCCAAGACCTACGGCACCCCCGAGATGGAGGAGATCAGCAACTTCTTCAACGACCGCCGCTGGCTGGCCTGGGACCTGCTGTGCGGGATGGTCGACCAGCACCACGCGCTGTGGGGCTACCTGCTCGAGGCCCAGGCCACCGAAGAGGAGCTGCTCTGGTTCCGCGACAACCCCTGCCCGCCGGACGTCATCGGCGTCAACTATTACATTACCAGCGAGCGCTGGCTCGACCACCGGCCGGAGCGTTATCCCGAGTCGCACCGCCATGTCTATCGCGGGGTCCCGCACGCCGACATCGAGACGCCGCGCGCGCTGGCCACGCCGACGCCCGGCATCGCGCCGCTGCTGATGGAAACCTGGGAGCGCTACCGCCTGCCGCTCGCCATCACCGAAGCCCACATCGACGCCAACCGCGAAGACCAGCTGCGTTGGCTGGTGGAGATCTGGAACGCCGCCCAGAAGGCGAAGCAGCAGGGCGCGGACGTCCGCGCCGTGACGGTCTGGGCCCTGCTCGGCTCCTATGACTGGAACTGCCTGGTGACCGAATGCCGCGGTTACTACGAGCCGGGCCCCTTCGACGTGCGCGGCGGCACGCCGCGTCCGACGGCGGTGGCCACCCTGATGCGCGAACTGGCGACGGGCCGCCCGCTGTCCAGCCCCGTGCTGCAGGGCGAAGGCTGGTGGCGCCGTCCGGGCCGCTTCCTGTGCAAACCGGTGGCGACCCGCACCGCCGTGGCCGACATCGCGATCCGCAGCCAGTTCAAGTCGCACGTGGTGCAGCCGATCCTGATCACCGGCGCCACCGGCACCCTTGGTTCGGCCTATGCCCGCATCTGCGAAAAACGCAACCTGGCCTACCACGTGCTGACGCGCCAGGAGATGGACATCACCGATCCCGCTTCGGTGGAAGCGGCCATCGTGCGCTACAAGCCCTGGGCCATCATCAATGCCGGCGGCTACGTGCGCGTGGACGAGGCCGAGGGCGATGCGGAGCGCTGCATGCGCGAAAACACGCTGGGGCCGACGGTACTGGCGCTGGCCTGCATCCGCCACCAGCTGCGCTTCATGACTTTCTCGACCGACCTGGTGTTCGACGGCACCAAGGGGGCGCCTTACGTCGAGTCGGATGCCCTCAATCCGCTGGGCGTCTACGGCCGCAGCAAGATGGAGGCCGAGCAGCGCGTGCTGGATGCCGATCCGCAGGCCCTGGTGATCCGCACCAGCGCCTTCTTCGGTCCCTGGGACCAGCACAACTTCGTCACGCTGGCGCTCAACGCGCTGGAAGCCGGTCTGCCCTTCCGCGCGGCGGGCGACATGGTGGTCTCGCCGACCTATGTGCCGGACCTGGTGAACGTGTCGCTCGACCTCCTGATCGACCGCGAGCGCGGCGTCTGGCACCTGACCAATGCCGAGGCACTGAGCTGGGCCGACCTGGCCCGGCGCGCCTGCGATGCGGCGCGGGTCGATGCTTCAGGCCTGGAAGTGGTGTCGAGCGAGAGCTGCGGCCTCGCGGCGCGCCGGCCGGAGTTCAGTGCGCTGTCGAGCGAACGGGCCTCCCTGCTGCCGTCGCTGGACGATGCGCTGCGGCGCTATGTGGAGGCGGTGCAGGACCGTGCCCATGGGCGCGATGCGGAGGTGCCGGGAGAAGCGGCGCATTACGCGAGCTAAGCGCTTCTGTAGGGTGGGCGGGGTCTCCCGCCCACGCGGTTTTACGTTTGATCCGCCGCCACGAACTGCAAGCGGTACAGATTCGCATACATCCCGTTCGCATCGAGCAGCTCAGCATGCGTGCCCTGCTCGACGATGCGCCCGTGCTCCATCACCACGATGCGGTCGGCGCGCTCGATGGTCGACAGCCGGTGCGCGATCACGATCGTGGTGCGGCCCGCCATCAGGGTTTCCAGTGCCGCCTGCACCGCGCGTTCGGATTCGTTGTCGAGCGCCGATGTGGCTTCGTCCAGGATCAGGATCGGCGCATCCTTGTAGATCGCGCGCGCGATCGCCACGCGCTGGCGCTGGCCGCCCGACAGGCGCATGCCGTTCTCGCCGATGCGGGTCTCCACGCCGTCTTCCAGCTTCGCCACGACGTCGCTCAGGTGCGCCGCCTTCACGGCCGCGGCCAGGCGCTCGTAGTCGATCTTCTCGACGCCGTAGGCGATGTTGGCCGCCAGGGTGTCGTCGAACAGCACCACGTTCTGGCTCACCATCGCCAGCTGCGCGCGCAGGCTGGCCAGGCGGATGTCCTGGTAGGGCACGCCGTCGAGCAGCAGGCGGCCGCCTTCCGGGTCGTAGAAGCGGGTCACCAGGTTGACGAAGGTCGACTTGCCGCCGCCCGAGACACCCACCAGCGCCACCGTCTGCCCCGGCTGCACGTCCAGGGTCACGTCCTGCAAGGCCGGGTTGAGCGCGTTCGGGTAGCGGAACGTGACGTTCTCGAAGCGCAGGTGGCCGCTGGCGCGTTCGAGCGTGCGCGTACCGGTATCGTGCTCGGCCGGGGAGTCGATCAGGCCGAATACCGTCTCGGCCGCCGCGATCCCGCGCTGCATCGGGCCATTGACTTCGGCCAGCGACTTGAGCGGCGTGAGCAGCATCAGCATCAGCGTCACGAACTGGGTGAACTCGCCCACCGTCATGTTGGCCTGGATCGCCAGCACCACCACCAGCGACAGCGCCATCGCGGTGGCGATCTGGGTGATCGGCGTGGTGGCCGCGAAGGCCACCGTCATGCGCTGCGAGAAGCCGCGCAGGGCCTCGCTGCGGGCATGGAAGCGTGCGCGCTCGTAGCGCTCGCCGGAGAACACCCGGATCACCTGGTGGCCGCGCGTGGCCTCCTCGACCACCTGGGTCATCTCGGCCGTTACGCGCTGGTTCTCGCGGTTCAGGCGGCGCAGGCGGCCGGTGGTGGTGCGCACGATCACGGCGGTCAGCGGGATCACCACGATGGCCACCAGGGTCAGCTTCCAGTTCAGGTACAGCAGGGAGCCGAGCAGGCCGATCACCACCAGGGTGTCGCGCACGAAGGCCACGAACACCGACTGCAGCATGTCCACCACCTGGCGCACGTCGCCCACCACGGTGTTGATGATCTTGCCGGTCGACTCTTCATGGAAGCGCGCCACCGGCAGGCGCAGCACGCGGTCGAAGACCATCGCGCGCAGGTCGTTCAGCACGCGGCTGGTGACCCAGTTGTTGAAGTAGGCGGTCGAGAAGGTGCCGATGCCGCGCAGGACGAAGATCGACACCAGCACGCCGGGAATCCACCACAGGCTGAACGGCACCTTTTCCTTGAAGCCGAGGTCGAGCAGGAGCTGCAGGGCCTCGGCCAACAGCGGCTGGGTGGCGGCGGTGAGCGCCATCGACAGCAGCGCCAGCCAGGACCGCGTCTGGTAGGGTTTCACGACCGCCAGCAGGCGTTTGATGATGACCTTATTTTCCACGCTGTGTATCCATTTCTTTTGCATTCAGGCAGAAGCCCATGAGCAGGGTCACCATGAGCACGTAGAACATGCTGCCCTTCAGGGACCAGAAGATGACTTCGGTGAGCCCGAAGCCGAAGTAACTGAGCACCACCAGCATGCCGGCCAAGGCTGGGGCGAATTGCGGCATCTCGCGCCGGACGCCGGTCCCGACCGAGCGCGCGAAGAAGGCGAAGGGCGCCGCGAGGATGCCGAGGTAGGCCAGCAGGCCGAACACGCCGCCGGTGGCCTGGGCCTGCAGGAGGTCGTTGTGCAGGTGTTCGAAAGGCAGCACCACGTCCTGGATCTTGCCCTGCGCCGCCAGTTGGCGCAGTTCGGCGCGCACGGTCGCGGGATCGAGCCCGAACAGCGGGTGCTCCGCGATGATGGTGCCGGCGCCCGTCCACAATTCGAGGCGGATGCCGACATTCGAGAAGGCGCTGCCGCCGTCGAGCCAGGTCTGCACGTCATGCACGCCCTGGCCGACCCGCTCCTGCACGCCGAAGGCCGGAATGAAGAAGGTCGAGGCGAACAGCGCGAAGCTGCCGATCAGGAGCAGGCGCACGCGCCGGCTCTGCAGCAGCCTGGCGTAGGTCAGGAACAGGATGGCTGCCAGCACCAGGGCGATCCAGCCGCCGCGCGTGCCGCTCAGGATGGTCGCGCCCAGGCCGGCCAGCGCGCCGAGCGCCGGGAACAGCGCCTTGCGGGTGCTGTGGCGGTAGTCGATCGCCGCGGCCAGCGCCACCAGCGCCAGGCACAGCGCGATGTCGCCGAAGGTGATCGAGTTGAGCCAGCCGCCGGGCCGGTCGATGTCCAGCACGATGCGCTGCCACGCGATGAAGGGCAGCGCGGCCAGCGCACCAAGGATCACGCCCCACCACAGGCTCGCGCGTGGCGGCCGCGCCAGCACCACCAGCATGGCGGCGGCCAGGCCGAAGAACATGCGCGAGGGCTTGTCGAGATAGGCCCAGCTGGCCTCCGGACGCAGCAGCACGCACAGCAGCGCGAACAGGAGGTAATAGGCGAAGGCCGCCACCACCCAGCGGATGTCGCGCCAGTGCGGCGCCATCGCCGTCCACGCCTTGCGCGGCACGCACAGCGCGACGAGCACGAAGACCAGGCTGCTGAAGCCGATACCGGAGGGGGTGATGAGGCTGAGGAAAGGGAACAGGAAAACCAGGAGACCGATCCAACGCTGCATCGGCACCCCGATTTTCGTCTGATTATTGTTCATTCATGTTCTTGTGGGATATTCTTGCAGGCCCTGAGCCGTGTTCAAGCCGAATAGACCTTATGCAGCAAACCCCGACCATCTCCGTCGTGATCACCACGTACAACCGCCCGGATGCACTGGAAGCGGTGGTGGAAGCCTGTTTCATGCAGGATGACAAGAATTTTGAAATCATTATCGCTGATGACGGCTCGACTGCCAACACGCGGGACACCATCGACCGCCTGCGCGCCCGCTCGCCGGTGCCCTTGAAACATGTGTGGCAGCCGGACGAAGGCTTCCGCGCCGCGATGGCGCGCAACCGCGGCACGCTGGCGGCAACCGGCAACTATATCATCTTCCTGGACGGCGACTGCGTGCCGCAGCGCGACTTCATCGCCCGCCACCGCGCCTTGGCGCGGCCGGGCTTCCTGGTGTCGGGCAGCCGCATCCTGCTGAGCCAGGCGCTGACCGAACGGGTCCTGCGCGAGCACATCGATGTCGCCGGCATGAGCCTGCTCGACCGCCTGCGCCATCGCCTGCGCGGCGACATGAACAAGGTGCTGCAGACGATGCTGCGCTGGCCCGACCTCGGCCGCGTGCGGCGCACCTTCAGCTGGCGCCGCATCAAGAGCTGCAACCTGGCCGTCTGGCGCGCCGACCTGGACAAGGTCAACGGCTTTGACGAGAGTTTCGTGGGCTGGGGCCACGAAGATTCCGACCTGGTGGTGCGCCTGTTCCACGCGGGCGTACTGCGCAAGGATGGCGCCCTGGCCACCGAGGTGCTGCACCTGTGGCATCGCGAGGCCAAACGCGACGAGGAATCCAGCAACCGCAAGGTGGTGCTGCAGCGGGCGGTGGACAAGACGATCCTGGCCACCCGCGGCCTGCGGGAGCATGCGGGCGAAGCGCCCGCCTCCTAGGTCGACCGGCGCGCCAGTCAGGCAGCCTTGCCGGAAAGCTCGCGCAGCAAGGCGTCGGCAGCGGCCGCCGACGACGCCGGATTCTGTCCGGTGATCAGGAGGCCATCGACGAGCACATAGGGAGCCCAGTCTTCGATGCTCTGGTAGTTGCCGCCTTTCGCCTTGAGTTCGTCCTCCACCAGGAAGGGCACGATGTCGGTCAGTCCGACCGCGGCTTCTTCGGTATTGGTAAAGCCGGTGACCTGCTTGCCCTGCACCAGCGGGGCGCCATCCGGACCCTTCACATGGCGCAGCACGCCCGGTGCGTGGCATACCAGCGCCACCGGCTTGTTCGCCGCGATGAAGGATTCGATCAGGGCGATCGAATCGGCGTCTTCCGCCAGGTCCCACAGCGGGCCGTGGCCGCCCGGGTAGAACACCGCATCGAAATCGTCCTGGGACACGCTGTCGAGGCGCAGGGTATTGGCGAGCTGGGCGCCGGCGGCGGCATCGGCTTCGAAACGGCGGGTCAGTTCGGTCTGGAAGGCCGGCTCATTGCTCTTCGGATCGAGCGGCGGCTGGCCGCCGGCGGGCGAGGCCAGGACGACCTTGGCGCCCGCTTCCTTGAAGGCGTAATACGGGGCCGCCAGCTCTTCGAGCCAGAAGCCGGTCTTGCGGCCGGTGCTGCCGAGGGTGTCGTGGGAGGTAAGTACGATCAGGATATTCATGTTGCGGTCCTTTCTAGTTAGTAGACCAGTCGTCTATAAACAGCTTCAAAAAAAGACGCTTCGCATGAAGCGTCCGGGATGTCCCGCTCAGCGGGACAGGTGCAGTACTTCCTGCGTCGACCGCATCGCCGCATCGAAGGGCGCTGCGTCGCGGGTGATCTTGGCCATGACGCTGGCGCCGAGCCAGAGCTGGTACAGGCTCTCCGCAAGTACACCCGGCTGGCCGGACACGCTCAGCGAGCCCTCGGCCACCCCGCGCTCGATCGCAGCTGCCAGCCGTGCGACGATGCCGGCCGTGCCCTGCTTGAGCGCCAGGCGCATCGGCTCCGACAGGTCGGCCACCTCGGCCCCCAGTTTGACGACCAGGCATTTCCCCTGGCAGTCGGAGAGCAGCTGGTTGCTGCGCCACTTGCCGAAGTAGCGGACCAGGCCTTCCGCCATGCTCAGGTCCGCCTGCTGCAAGGAGGCGTCGAGCTCGGCCAGGTAGTCCTTGAAGTATTTTTCCAGCAAGGCGACGCCGAATGCATCCTTCGACGCGAAGTAATAATAAAAGGACCCCTTCGGCACGCCGGCTGCCGTCAGGATCTCGTTCAGGCCGACCGCCGAGAAGCCCTTGCCCGCCATGATGCGCTGTCCGACCCCGACGATATGGTCGCGGACTTCGGAAGATTCAGTTGTCGTCGCTCTTTGCATGGACACATCATGCCTGGAATTAGACCGGTCGTCTACAAGTATTTTAAGCTTGCTGGCGAGACATGCATAGATTGACCGTCCAGTCCGGCCATGCAATTATCGATTGATGAGCTAAATGTCCGGAAAGGGAAGCCAAGATGCGTCAACTATATGCATTTCTCGCCGTAGCGCTTTTGTCGGGCGCAGCCGCCGCGCAGGCTTACCAGCCCGATTTCGAACCCGGCAAACTGAAGGGACCGGCAACCGGGCCGGCCAACGAGGTGCTGGTGCTCGGCACCCCTCACCTGTCCGCGCTGCCGAAGAGCTTCGATCCCGCCAAGCTGCGCCTGCTCGAGGACCGGCTGGCGGCCTGGCGTCCGGACGGCATCGCGATCGAGGCGCTGTCGGGCATGCAATGCGACCACGTGCGCCGCTATCCGGTGCGCTACGCGGATACGATCGATTCCTACTGCTGGGATCCCGCACCGGCCCAGGCAGCGACGGGACTGGAGGTCCCCGCAGCCACGGTGCAGGCCGAGCAGCTATTGGCGGCCTGGCCCGCCAACCCGGCGGCCAGCCAGCGACGCCGTCTCGCGGCCCTGTTCCTTGCGGGCGGAGAACGCGCGTCGGCAGTGGTGCAGTGGCTGCGCCTGCCGCAAGCGGAACGGCGCACGGGCGACGGCCTTGACGCCAGACTCGTCGAATTGCTGGACCAGCTGAAGGACCGGCGCAATGAAAGCTACCTGATCGCCGCCCGCCTGGCGGCCCGCCTCGGCCACGAACAGGTCCATCCCATGGACGACCACACGGCCGACCGTGTCATCACGGACCGGAAGGGCTGGGCCGACGCGGTCATGACGGCGTGGAAGAACCCGGCGACGGAGATGCGCAGGAAGGCTTCCGCGGCGCTCGAGGCGAATCTCGGCACGCCGGAAGGCGTACTCGCGCTGTACCGCGCGGAGAATGCACCGGGCGCGACGAAGCTGGCCTTCGACAGCGACTTCGGTGCGGCGCTCGAGGAGCCTTCAGGCAAGCGCTTCGGACGCCAGTATGTCGGCTACTGGGAAACGCGCAACCTGCGCATGGCGGGGAATATCCGCGACGCGCTGGCGGCGCGGCCGGGGATGCGCATGCTGGTGATCGTGGGGGCGTCGCACAAGGGCTACCTGGAGGCGTATTTGCACCAGATGCATGATGTGCGGGTGGTGGATGCAGGGGTAGTGTTGCGCTAGTGGTGCGCGACGAACTTGGGTTCCGGCCTTCGCCGGAAGTCGTAGGCCCCAGTGGGGCGTACGACGGTTTTCAGGATAGTGAATGAACAGCGTTAGCGGTCTTCTGGCTACCTAATCAAGCACGTCGTCCCGGCGCAGGCCGGGACCCAAGTTCGCTTGAATACACGCGACGGACTTAGTACTCCACCGCCACATCCTTCGCCCCCAGCGTCAGCTCCAGCTGCTGCTTGAGCGTATCCGACGGCGCCACCCGCCAGTCGTCGCCCAGCTGCAGGATGGCTTCCACACCCTGCGGCTTGATGCGCAGGCTGACCGGCAGGCCGTCCTGCTGGCGATAAGGCTGCAGCACCTCGGCCAGCTTGGCCGGATTCAGGTCGCAGGACACGTCCATCTCGAGCTTGAAGCCGTACTGGATGCGCGCCGCGGCGATGTCGAAGACCTTTTCGGCGGTGATGCGCAGGCCGCCGTTGAAGCGGTCTTCCGAGACCTTGCCGACCACCAGCAGGAACTCGTCTTCCTTGAAGACGTTCTTGTTCTGCTCCAGCAGCTCGCTGTAGATCGTCACCTCGACCACGCCGGTCTTGTCGTCCAGCGCCACGATCAGGATCTTGCCGCGCTGGGTCATCTGGGTACGCACGCCGGTGATCACGCCGCACAGCATGCGCGGGTCGCGCGAGGGTTCCAGGTCCTTCAGCTTGGTCTTGGCAAAGCGCCGCACTTCGGCCGCATACGAGTCGAACATGTGGCCCGACAGGTAGTAGCCGAGCGCGATCTTTTCTTCGGCCAGCTTCTGGCGGTCGGTCCACGGGGTCGCCTTGACGTACTCGGGCGGGGCCACCAGGTCGGAATCGTCGCCGCCGAACAGGCTGACCTGGTTGGCGGCGGCGGCGGCCTGGCCGGCCGCTTCCATCGCGAAGCCGACCGAGGCCAGCAGGACAGAACGATCAACCCCGAATGCGTCCATCGCCCCGGCGCGGATCAGCGATTCGATGGTGCGGCGGTTGATCTGCTTGCGGTCCACCCGCATGCAGAAGTCGAACAGGTCCTTGAACTTGCCGCCGCTGGTGCGGGCCGCGATGATCGCCTCGATCGCGCCCTGCCCCGCCCCCTTCACGCCGCCCAGGCCGTAGCGGATGTTGGACACCTGCTTGCCGGTGACGGAACGCGGCTGGCCTTCCGGCGTGAAGCGGAAGTGCGATTCGTTGACGTCCGGCGGCAGGATGGTCAGCTTGCAGACGTCGATCGCGTCCTCGACCAGGATCTTGATCTTCTCGGTGTCTTCCATCGCCAGCGACATGTTGGCTGCCATGAACGCGGCGGTGTGGTGCACCTTGAGGTAGGCCGTGTGGTAGGACAGCAGCGCGTAGGCGGCGGCGTGCGACTTGTTGAAGCCGTAGCCCGCGAACTTCTCCATCAGGTCGAAGATCTCGTCGGCCTTCTCGGTCGACAGGCCGTCCTTGGCCGCGCCGGCGCGGAAGATCTCGCGGTGCTCGGCCATCTCTTCGGCCTTCTTTTTACCCATCGCGCGGCGCAGCATGTCCGCGCCGCCCAGCGAGTAGCCGCCGACGATCTGCGCCATCTGCATCACCTGCTCCTGGTAGACCATGATGCCGTAGGTCTCGGACAGGATCGACTCGGTACGCGGGTCCGGATAGTCGAACTTCTCGCCGTGCTTGCGCTTGCAGAAGTCGGGGATCAGGTCCATCGGGCCCGGACGGTAGAGCGCCACCAGCGCGATGATGTCCTCGAAGCGGTCGGGACGCGCATCCTTCAGCATGCCCTGCATGCCGCGCGATTCAAGCTGGAAGATGGCGACGGTCTTGGCATCGGACAGCAGCTTGTACGAGGGCCGGTCGTTCAGCGGCAGCGTCTCGAGATTGAACCCGGCATCGGCCGGGTCGAGCGCGCGGATGTAGTTCACCGCGCGGTCGAGGATGGTGAGGGTCGTCAGACCCAGGAAGTCGAACTTCACCAGGCCGACGGCTTCGACGTCGTCCTTGTCGTACTGCGAGACCACGCCGGCGTCGCCGCCCTGGGTGTACAGCGGGCAGAAGTCGGTCAGCTTGCCCGGGGCGATCAGGACGCCGCCGGCGTGCATGCCGATGCCGCGGGTGATGCCTTCGACCTGCTGGGCGAGGTCGAGCAGCTGCTTGACCTCTTCCTCGTTCTCGAGGCGCTCCTTGAGCAGCGGTTCCTCTTCGATCGCCTCGGCGATCGAGACCTGCTTGCCCGGCTTGAAGGGAATCAGCTTGGAGATGCCGTCGCAGAAGTTGTAGCCGAAGTCGAGCACACGACCGACGTCGCGGATCGCGCCTTTCGCGGCCATGGTGCCGAAGGTGGCGATCTGCGAGACCGCGTCGCGGCCGTACAGGTCCTTCACGTGCTGGATGACAAGTTCGCGCTTTTCCTGGCAGAAGTCGATGTCGAAGTCGGGCATCGAGACGCGTTCCGGGTTCAGGAAACGCTCGAACAGCAGGTTGTATTTCAGCGGATCGAGGTCGGTGATTTTTAAAGCATACGCGACCAGGGAACCCGCACCCGAGCCGCGGCCCGGGCCGATCGGCACGCCGTTGTTCTTGCCCCACTGGATGAACTCCGCCACGATCAGGAAGTAGCCCGGGAACTTCATCTTGATGATGGTCTGGTTCTCGAACTCGAGGCGCGCCTCGTAGCGCGGACGCTCCTTCTCGCGCTGCTCTTCGTTCGGATACAGCTGCACCAGGCGCTCTTCCAGGCCCCGCTTGGTTTCCAGGACCAGGAAGTCGTCGATGCTCATGCCGTCCGGGGTCGGGAAGTCCGGCAGCTGGGGCTTGCCCAGGGTGAGGGTGACGTTGCAGCGCTTCGCGATCTCGACCGAATTGGCGAGCGCGCCCGGCAGGTCGGCGAACAGCTCGGCCATCTCGGCCTGCGACTTGAAGCACATGTTTTCGTTGAAGCGGCGCACGCGCTTGGCGTTGGCCAGCATCTCGCCTTCGGCGATACAGGTGCGCGCCTCGTGGGCGATGAATTCGTCCTTGCTGAGGAACTGCACCGGGTGGGTCGCCACCACCGGCAGGCCGAGGCGGCTCGCCAGCGCCACCGAGTGGCGCACGCCCTGCTCCTGGTTGGCCTGGCCGGCGCGCTGGATCTCGATGTAGAAGTGGCCCGGGAAGATGCGCGCCCAGCGCTGGGCTGCGCGTTCGGCGCGTTCGATGTCGCCCTGCTCGATGGCCTGGCCGACGTCGCCGAAACCGGCGCCCGACAGCACGATCAGGGCATTCGTCTGGTCTGCCTCCGGTTCCAGCGTGGAGGTGGACGTCGCCAGCGCTTCCAGCCATTCGACGCGGAGCTCGGCGCGGCCCTTGTATTGATTCGTGAGCCAGGCCTTGGAGAGCAGGTCGCACAACTGCAGGTAGCCGGTGTGGTTCTTCGCCAGGATCAGCAGGCGCGAGGGCTTGTCGCGGTTCTCGTCATTGGTGATCCAGGCGTCGACCCCGACGATCGGCTTGATCCCCTTCCCGCGCGCCGCCTTGTAGAAGCGCACCAGGCAAAACATATTGGCCAGGTCGGTCACGGCCAGGGCCGGCTGCTTGTCCTTGGCGGCGGCGCCCACGATGTCGTCGATGCGCACGAGGCCGTCGACGATCGAGTATTCGGAGTGGACGCGGAGGTGGGTGAAAGTCGGGGAAGTCATCGTGCCATTTTACCTTGCCCGGGGGATCCGCATCCAGCGCCGGCCCGGCTGATCGTTGCGTGGAGGCACGAAAAAAAAGCCTGGCAGAGCCAGGCTTTGTGTGCTTGAAGATCAGCCGCCTTCCGGATAATTCTTCCTGTAGGTCTCCATTGCCGGATCCCTGTCCGAGCAGACCAAGTCCTTGTTCGGATAGACCGAGCCGGTGAACTCGAAGGTGCCGCCCGAACCGCCGGTCGTCGCCCACGACGTCGACTTGCCTTTGTCGATGCCGGCCGCGCCGCAATCGTTGGTGCCGTTCGCGCGCTTGTTGCAGAAACGCGCGAAGACGTGGGCAACACAGTTGTTGGTGTAGGTGACGATGTACCTGCCGTTCTCCATTTTCGCCGAGGCCGCCAGGCAGGATGGCTTACGTTGCGGAATATAGCAGCCGTCCTTGTCGGGATTACCGGACAGCGGCGGCGTTGGTGTTGGCGTCGGCGTCGGCGTCGGTGTTGGGGTTGGCGTCGGAGTTGGCGTCGGGGTCGGCGTCGGGCTAGGCGTCGGGTCCGGATGCGGCACGAATGGCGCCGCCGAGGTGCGGAAGCTCCAGCTGAAGTTGCTCGACAGCGGCGTGCCGCTGGCCGAGCGCACGCCGGTGGTCAGGGTCGCCTGGTACCAGGTGGAGGAACCCAGCATCGAAGGACGGAAGCGCACCTGGTCGGCCCTGACCTCGAAGCTGCCGGGCACCTGGGCGTTGTTGTTCAGGTCGATCAGCTTCAGCGTGTCGGCATTGATCGAGGACGCATCGACCGCGGTGCCCAGGTTGAACAGGACCTGCACCGGCGTTTCGGGGAGCACGTCCGTCACCCCAGGCTGCGGCCAGACGCTGAAGTCGCCGCCCACGTGGAAGAGGACCGTCACGTTTGCCAGCGGCAGCGTCTGGCCGGTGGCGGCTTTGAGCTGGTTGGTCAGGGTGATGATGTAGCGGTCCGGCGCGAAACCGGTGCTCGCGGTGGTGGTGAAGGTCACGCTGCGGCCCGACACCCGGAGTTCGCCCGGGATTTTCCGGTTCATCGAATCGCTCGACACGACGACCGAGGTGCTCGTCACAGTGTTCGGGTTCAAGTCCTTGTCGAAGCTGACCGTCACGGTGCGCGCGATGCCCGCGCCGAAGCTCGGGGCGCTGCGCAGCGTGCCGCCGTGCGCCGGAGCGCTGCCGACATAGTTGAGGAAGTTGGCCGTGTTGGCGCTGGTACCGCATACGTTGCCCTGCACGGTCAGCGGAGACGGACATGCCGTCGGCGCCGGGCCGGTGTACGGCGGCGAAGGCGTTGGGGTCGGGGTCGGGGTCGGGGTCGGCGTTGGCGTCGGATTCGGCGTCGAGCCGCTCGAAGGCAGGCAGACGCCGTAGCTCAGCACCTGTCCGGCCGGGCAGCTGGTGGCGGCCACGCACACGCCGTTGGTCAGCGTGCCCAGCGAGCAGCTGGCGGTGGTCGTGAACGAGTACGACACCGGGGCGTCCAGCACGGCGCCCGAGGCGGCCTGCAGGCCGGCCTGGAAGGTGACCGTGTAGCGGGTGTTCGGACGCAGCTGCAGGTTGTCGGCCATCCCGGTCGGCCAGCTGTAGGTCCAGGCGTTGCCGTTGACCCGTTCGGTGCGTCCCGGGATCGCCGGCGAGACCGTGATCTTGCCGCTGTTGAGGTGCGAGGTCGCCGCCAGCGGCACGTTGAAGGCCGCCATCAGGCTCGAGATGGTGCCCACGTTGGTGGCGCCGTTCGGCGGATCGACCGAGACCAGGGCCAGCTTCGGTACGCAGGCATTATTCGCCAGCACTTCGCCGGCCTTGCAGGAGGCGGCAGGCAGTTTGTAGGCGATGCCGCGCAGGATCTGCGGCAGCACCTGATCCTTGTTCTCCTTCGATTCCGAGAACGAGGTCATGACCGCGGTGCGCGTATTCGCGCCGGAATTCAGGTGCTCCACGAAGAAAGCCAGGCCGGCCGCGTCGGGCAGGCGGTGCAGCACGTTCTGGTACACGCGTTCGACGAAGGCCTTGTTGTCCAGGGCGCCGTAGCGGTCCTTGAATTCCTGGCTGCCGACGAAGCCGGCGGCGACCGCGTCCAGCGACAGCGGCGTCTTTTCGGCCATGTCGATCCAGTAGCCGAGGCCTTCGGCGTCAGGCTGGCGGTTGAACGCGGCCTGGTAGATGCGGTAGATCTGGCCCGGCACGCCGTCCAGGTCCAGCGCCACGGTCGCATCCTGGAACTGGAGGCGCTTGGTGCCCGCGACCGGCGTCTGGCTGCGGCCGGCGCTGTCCGTGATCACGATCTGGTTGTTGTTCGCCAGTGAGATGGTGTAGGCACTGCGGTTGCCCGGGAAGCTCATCGCCTGCGCAGCAGCCGGCGCCGGTGCCACCACCACCGGCGGCGGGGGCACGACCGCGTTCAGGTGGACTTCATCGAGGAAGAAGTGACTGACGCCGGTCGCGTCGCTGCTGCCGGTGAAGCGCAGGCGGATGGTCTGGCCCTTGTAGGCGGAGAGGTCGAGCTCGGGACTCTGGGTCCAGGAGCTGTTCAGCACCGCGTTGCTGTGGGTGGCCAGGGTCCGCAGGACGCGCCCGCTGGCCGGATCGACCACCTCGACCAGTACCTTGTCGCTGCCCGGCGCCGGGTTGGTGTCGCCGCCGGCCATCATGCCGTACCAGTAGCGCAGCATCGCGGAAGTCGCGCCGGCGGGGATGGCGACGTCCTGGTACACGGTGTCGCTGGCATTGTTATAGCCGAGCAGGTAGGCGAAGCCGGTACCCTCATAGGAGAACTCGGCATCCATGCTCAGCACCTCGGCCGAGGCCTGCCAGCCGAAGCTGCCTTCGAAGCCGGGGTTGGTCAGCAGCTGGGTGGGCGCCAAGCTCGATGCCGCCCCGCCGCCGCGCATGCTGCCCACGCCCGGGCTCTTGCCGAAGATGCCGGACAACTCGGAACGGTCGGCCTTGCTGTTGGCGGGATCGCCGGCATTGCAGCCGGCAAGCAGGAGGGAGAGCGCACATGCAGCGCCGCGCAGGAAGGTCGTCATTCTAGGTGCCTGTTCAATATTCGGATGGCTTTTTGTCGGAAAAGCAAAGGCGAATTTTAATGAACGACAACTTTTATTGCAGCAAGAAATGTCAACTCTTGGCGCGCGTAAACATATTTACAACGAATTGTTAAATTTGTTTACTGCAAGTTTCTACCTGAGTTAACAATCCTGTCAGCCCTGCCCCGGTGGCCCGTCCGCAGCGACGGCTGCCAGCGGCGGCGTCTTGCCGCGGGTCCCGTAGTTGCGCCGCATGCGCAGGAAAGGCTCCTCGACGATGTGGTAGCTCAGCGTAGACAGCGCCCAGGTGGCGCCGTAGGTAACGCTCACCATGATGGCGGCGTCCAGCCAGGGCGTGCCGGTCGGCGCGACCAGGCCGATGCGGGCGGCGAAGACGTGCAGCAGGCCCATATGCAGCAGGTAGAACGAGAAGCTGATCTTGCCGCCCTGGCTCAGCGCGCGCTCGACCAGGCCGGGCAGGCGCGGCTGGAAGGCGACCCAGGCCAGGATCACGGCGGCCCAGCCGGCGCTTTCCAGCATCGACCACCAGATCCAGAACGAGGATTTGGGCGTGACGCCGAAGGGGGCGAGGCGGTGCATCAGGGCCGTGTCCCACATGACGAAGGCGACCGCGGCCACCAGCAGCAGCGGCGCGATGCGCGCCAGTTGCCCCTGCCAGCGTTTGTACAGCAAGGCCGCCGCCATGCCGATCAGGAACTGGTCGAAGCGGCCGACCCAGGTGCTGAAGTACATCAGCGTGCTGTTCTCATTGACCGTGTACGCGGCCACCTTGAAGAAGGCCATCAGCACCAGCCAGCCGCCCAGGTAGGCCAGGCCGCGCTCCAGCGTGAAGCGCGCCAGGAAGGGGAACACCAGATAGAACATGAATTCCAGCGAGATGGTCCAGGCCGCGCCGGTGATCACGGTGCCGGAGGTCGGCGCCAGCCCCAGGTTGGAGGCGAACAGATAGAGCAGGTCCTGGGGCGCGAACTTGTCGCGGCCGATCGAGGTCGCGACCAGGAAGATGACCAGGTAGAGCGGCACGATGCGCAGCACGCGGTTGCGCAGGAAGTCGCGGTAGACGATGTCGCGCCCGGCCCCGTGCTGGTGCAGGGCGATCTGCATGAACAGGAAGCCCGACAGCGTGAAGAACAGGCCGACGCCGGTATGCCCTTCCGTCACCAGGGCGGTCCAGGGGCCGCTCAGGCGCACGCCGCCGTTGCCCGCATATTCGAGGTGGAAGTGGAACAGGAAGACCAGGGTGGCGGCGAGCCAGCGCAGCTGGTCGATGCGGGGGTTGTACTGGATGTTCAGCGAATGCATGTCGGGCGGCCAGACCTGTTGTACGGAGCCACGTATTGTAATCGTATTGCCTTACATCCAGACCAATTTGGGCCATAGGCGGCTGCGAACAGGACCGTCTGCCTTTATAATGTCGGCCTGTCTTTACCAGCCTTTCCGCCATGTCTTTTGTCAATATCGCCGCTTACAAGTTCATCACCCTGGACAATCTCGAGGACCTGCGCCCGCAATACCAGGACCAGTGCAACGAGCTGGGACTGAAGGGTACCGTGCTCCTGACGCCGGAAGGCATCAACATGTTCCTGTCCGGGACACGCGAGAACATCGACCGCTTCCTGGCCTGGGTGCGCAGCGATGCACGCCTGGCCGACCTGGAATGGAAGGAAAGCCTGTCGAGCGAGCAGTCGCACAAGCGCATGCTGGTGAAGATCAAGAAGGAAATCATCACGATGCGCATGCCGCTCATCAAGCCGGAACTCGGCCGCGCACCTTCGGTCGATCCGAAGACGCTCAAGCGCTGGCTCGACCAGGGTCACGACGACGAGGGCGTGCCGGTGGTGATGATGGAAACCCGCAATGCCTTCGAGGTGGATGTCGGCACTTTCCAGAACACGCTGGACTACCGGATCGAGAAATTCACCGAATTCCCGGCGGTGGCCGAGCAGCACCGCGAGGAACTGGCCGACAAGACGGTCGTGACCTTCTGCACCGGCGGCATCCGCTGCGAAAAGGCGGCGATCCACATGAAGAACATCGGCTACGAGCGCGTGTACCAGCTCGACGGCGGCATCCTCAAGTACTTCGAGGAAGTCGGCGGCGAGCACTACCAGGGCGATTGCTTCGTGTTCGACTACCGCACCGCCCTGAATCCGAAACTCGAGCCGACCGAAACCACGCAGTGCTTCGCCTGCCGCGCCGTGGTCACCCCACGCCAGCAGCTCGCGCCCGAGTATGTCCCGGGCGTATCCTGCCCCCACTGCGCCGCAGGGCGTGCCGAGGGTTCGGCCGCCGCACAGACTGCGGCTGAGCAAATCTGAAATTTTCTTTCAACGCGACGCTGCGTTTGAAATAATATTTCAGTGTGCGCGGACGCCAGGTCCGCGCGTGTTCTCACAGATAAAAGCCGGTATCTTCAAAGCCGCTCGCGCCGCCGCCGACGATGCGCGCGATCACGCCATCGATGACGCCAGGATCCATGGCCATCGCGGCCGTTTGGAGGTCCTTGATGCCGGCAATCCAGTCCACCGCAATCTTGTTCGCCGCCGCGCCCGAGTAGGCCGTCTGTTCGGCCGGGAGGTCCAGGCGTGTGGTGAACTCGGTGGCTGCGGAGACTTTCGCGTTGTAGGCGAACTGGTCGGTACCCTGAGCGCCGGCAGCGATCTGGGTCACCATGTTGTCGATGGTGATCTGATTGTTGTTGAGCAGGTTGGCCCAGTAGTCGACGCCCGCCGCTTCCGCCTGACGGCCGAACAGGTTGTCATAGACTTCGGCAACCTTGGCGCGCGTGTCCATGCCGGCATAGGTGTCGAGGTATTCCTTCGAGACGGAGAACTGGCGCGACAGTTCCTGTAGGGCGTTCGGGTTGGTGGCCAGCTGGCCTACCCAGTATTTCAATCCTGCGGCATCAGCCGGGCGGCTGAAATAGGAAACATAAAGTTTTTGCACCGCAGTGGTGTTTGCATCTGCCATGTCGACCTCCATTTAGATTGGTAAATCGATATTAGCGCAAGCAGAAAAAACAAGTCGCAAATTACTGAAGAGTGTGCGAGTTGGTTACATTTAGAATCAATTTCCTGCAAGATAGAACATATTGACAGACGATGTTAAAAGGAAAGTTCCGCCGAAGCGGAACTTTTCTGGAGTCATCGGAAGTGTGCGGCGATCTCGCGTACCGAGTCGGCTTGCAGGGTGCCGGCGGCGGCGCGCAGGCGCATCAACCCCACCAGGTAGCTATAGCGGGCCTGGGCCAGGTCGCGCTGGCTGGCGAAGAGCTGCTGCTGGGCGTTCAGCAGGTCGAGGTTGATACGGACGCCGCCTTTGATAGATTGCTCCGTAGCAGTCATCAAGAGCTTGCCGGATTCGACGGCCTTCATCAGCGCATCGATTTTTCTCGCGCTGCTGCTTACCAGGCTGTGGGCTTTTCGCAACTCGACCAGGATCTCATTGGTGCGCGCATCCAGGTCAGCCTGGGCGCGGCCGTACATGGCTGCCGCCTGGCGCGTCGTGGCATTCACCGCCCCGCCCTGGTACAGCGGAATATTCACCTGCAGGCCGAGCTGGCGGTTGGTGTTCTGCTGGTTCAGGTTGGTCAGCGATTCGCTGTCGCTCTTGCTGTAGACCCCGACGAAATCCACGCGCGGATAATGGCCGGCGCGGTTGCGGCCGATATCCAGGCGCGCGTTCTCGACCGCCAGGCGGGCTGCCGCCAGGACGTTGTTGCGCTCGAGTGCAAGCTTGCGCCAGTCTTCAAAAGAGGCAGGATTCAGCTCGCCGGGCCGGAAATTGTCTCCCAGCCGGTCGAGCTGGCCGGGATCCATGCCGATCACGCCTTCCAGCGTATTGCGGGCGGCGATCACGTTATCCTGCGACTCCACCAGCTGCGCCTCGGCCAGGTCGAGCCGGGCCTGGGTCTCCAGCATGTCGGTCTTGGTGCCCTCGCCCTTTTCGAACAGGCGCTGGTTGACCTTCTGGCTCTCCAGGTGGGCGTCGCGCTGGACCTTGGCCAGCTCCAGCTGGTCCTCGGCGAACAGCGCGTCGAGATAGGCGCTGACGACGCGTACCGACACCTCGTCGATGCCGGCTTCGTACGCCTCCTCGCTCTGGGCTGCCTGGACCTTGCCCTGACGGTAGCGCGCGATGCCTTCCATATTGAACAGGGGCTGGCGCAACTGGACGACCGCGGAGCGGCTGGTGTAGCGCGGGTGGGCCTTGGTCGGCAACACCCCGAACTGCAGGTATTCCTGGTCGGCCACGTTCTTGCCGTACGAGTAGCTGGCCCCTACCTGCGGCAGCAGCTGGGCGCGGCCGAGGATGCGGTTCTCCTTGCCCGACTGGTTCTCGTAATAGCGCATGCGGAAGGTCGGGTCGTTCTTGATGGCAGCCTCGTAAGCCTGCTGCAGCGATACCGCGCCGGCGCTGCCGGCGCTGGCCAGCAGCATGCCCAGGATGGCTGCGCGCAAGCCTGCCCTGCCCTTGCGGGCCTTGATGGTCGCGTCCATGTCAGTCCTCGCTCATCGAAGACTGGGCACGGTCCATGAGCGGCTTGAGCAGGTAGTTCATCATCGTACGCTCGCCGGTCTTCACGAACAGCTCCACCGGCATGCCCGGGCGGATGTCCATCCTGTGCTCGGCAATCTTCTTCGCCCCCGCCGGGGTCACCTTCACGTGCACGATGTAGTAAGGCATGCCGGTGCGCTCGTCGACGTTGCGGTCGGCGGCCACGTTCGTGACTTCGCCCTCGATGTGCGGCGTGCGGTTGGTATTGAATGCCGAGAACATCAGTTCGACCTTCAGACCGGCATGCACCTTGTCGACCAGGTTGGTCGGCAGCTGGCCCTCGACGACGAGCGGATCGTCGGTCGGCACGATGTCCATCATCTTGAAGCCGGGCTGGACCACGCCGCCGTTGGTGAAGACCGCCAGGCCCACCACGGTGCCGTCGGCCGGCGCCTTGACCTCGACGTTCGACAGTTCGAAGCGCTGCGCTTCCAGGCGCGCAGCCTGGCTTTGCGCTTCGCGCTGCACTTCCGACAGCTGGGTGCGGACTTCTTTCTGGTATTCCTGCAAGCGCTGGGACTTGCGCAAGCTGAGTTCGGTCACCTGGCGCTGGGAGCGGCCGATGTTGCCGATGTCTTCGGAAATCGCGCCGCCGAGCTGGGCATAGGTACGTTCCAGGTCGAGCAGGCGGTTACGGGCGACGTAGCCCTCCTTGGCAAGGTCGCGCATTCCCGCCAATTGTTCTTTCAGGAAGGCGACCTGCTCCTTCTTGCTGTCGCGCGATTCTTCCAGGCCGCGGATCTGCAGCTTCAGTCCGGCAATGTTCTCGTCGAGCGCACCCAGTTCGTTTTGCAGCGAGGCCTGGCGCGATACCAGCAGTGCATTCTGCAGACTGATCAGGTCGGCGACGCGCGGCTCGTTGCGGCGCTTTTCCAGCTCGGCCGGGAACACGATTTTCTTCAGTCCGTCGCGTTCGGCAGCCAGGCGCGCTTCGGTTGCCGCCGCCGACAGGTACTGGCTCTCCGACATCTCGACGGTCGCTTTCGCGGTCACGGCGTTCATGCGGACCAGGACCTGGCCCGCCTTGACGACGTCGCCGTTGCGCACCAGGATTTGCTGCACGGTGCCGCCGGACAGGTGCTGCACCGCCTGGCGGTTCGATTCCTTGGCCACGGTGCCGCTCAGGGGCACGCCCTTGTCCAGCGGCGCCAGCAGGGCCCACAACAGGAAGCCGCCGACCCCGGCCAGCACGATCAGCCAGCCGAGGCGGCTGTAGGCACGGGCATCGGTATTGACCTCGACCGGCGGCACGTCCTGCGCGACGACATCGGTCGTCGTTTGCGATTTCGTTTGAATCAGTTTCATTACTTTCCTTCTTCGGTCGTTGCTCCGGCAGACGCGGAGGCGCCGGCCGCCCTCGCTGCCGCTGCCGCCTGTGCCGCTGCCGCCTGTTGCTGTGCAGCCTGCGCGGCCTCGAGGGCCTTCCGGTTGGCTTCCTGCAGTGCAGCCAGCACCTGCGCGGTCGGGCCAAACATATGCACGGCGCCGTCACGCATCAGCAGCAGCTTGGTGGTCAGGTTGATCGCAGCCGGGCGGTGCGTGATCAGGATGATGGTCTTGCCGCGCTGGCGCAGGTCCGTGATCGCATTTACCAGGGCCGCTTCGCCGGCGTCGTCGAGATTCGAGTTCGGCTCATCCAGCACGATCAGGGCGGGGTCGCCATACATGGCACGGGCCAGCGCGATACGCTGCTTTTGGCCGCCGGAGAGTCCGGCGCCGCCGTCGCCCAGCTTGGTGTCATAGCCTTCGGGGAAGTGCAGGATCATGTCGTGCACGCCGGCGCGCTTGGCCGCCTGCACCACCTTTTCCGCATCGACTTCACCAAAACGGGCGATGTTGTCGCTGACCGTTCCCCCAAACAATTCGATGTCCTGCGGCAGATAACCGATATGTGGGCCCAGTTCGGCCTTGTTCCATTGATAGATGTCGGCGCCGTCGAGGCGCACGCTGCCCATCATCGCAGGCCAGACGCCGACCAGCAGGCGCGCCAGCGTCGACTTGCCCGAACCGCTCGGTCCCAGCACGCCGAGCACGTCGCCCGGCACGATCCCGAACGACACCCCTTTGACGATCGGGGTCTTGACACCCGGCGGCGCCGCGGTGACCGCTTCCAGCGTCAGCGTGCCTTGCGGTTTCGGCAGGGCCATGCCGGCCGGGCGGTTCGGATTTGCTTCCAGCAGGGCCGTCAGGCGCTCGTAGGAGCTGCGGGTGCTGCTCCAGCTCTTCCAGACCGAGATCACCTGCTGCACCGGCGCCAGCGCACGGCCGACCAGGATCGACGCGGCAATCATCATGCCGGGGGTAATCTTGTTATCGAGTACGAGCAAGGCGCCGAAGCCAAGCACCAGCGACTGCAAGGAGGTCTGCACGAATTTGGTGGCCGCGCCGATGGTGCCGGCCTTCTGGCTGGCGTCGGCTTGCAGGCCCAGGAACTTGCCATGCAGCTTGAACCAACGACCCATCAGGTGCGGCAGCATGCCCATCGATTCGATGACTTCGGCATTGCGCAGGTTGTTGGTGGCCAGCGTGCTGGCCGAAATCGCCATGCTGTTGGCTTCCGCCAGCGGCGTGCGCGTCAGGCGCTCGTTGGCATACGCCAGGATCACCAGGATCACGGTGCCGACCAGCGCGAAGACACCCAGTGAAGGCTGGAAGAAGAAAATGACGATCAGATAGACCGGGAACCAGGGCGCATCGAAAAACGCGAACAAGGCGTTACCGGTCAGGAACTGGCGCAGCGTGGTCAAGTCGTTCAGCGCCTGGCCGGCGTTACCGCCCGCCTGCTTCAGGTTTTGCTCGAACGCCGCCGTGTAGACACGCTTGTTCATCACCATGTCGAAGCGCGCGCCGACGCGGACCAGGACGAAGGAGCGGATCACCTCGAGGCCGCCCATGAACAGGTAGGCACCCAGCATCAGCACGGTCAGCATCAGCAGGGTGATCTCGTTGCGGCTCGCAAGCACGCGGTCGTACACCTGCAGCATGTAGAGCGAGGGCACGAGCATCAGGAGGTTGATGATCGCGCTGAACACCCCCACCGTATAGAAAGTGCTCTTGAAGGCGATGAGCGCCTGTTCGATCTCGTTCTTTTTATCCAGAAGTTTTTTCATATCGGGTTTTGTTGACAGCTACCAGGCGCATCATGTGAGGAAGAAATTGATCAGCGCCCACATTATCCAACAAAATCTTCAAAAAATGTGATGTACGTCACATAATTCTCGCTGTTTTGCAACAAAAAGTAGCACCGATGCGGCGCTTCAGAATGCAGAAAGCCCCGCCACCTTGCGGTGGCGGGGCCTCAGAGCTTAACAGCCTGCTCTGTTACCGGTGATTAGCCGGTGATGATGCCGTTCGACAGAGTGACTTCGGTCGAGGTCACACCGGTCAGGGTGATGGTGATGACTTCGGCGGTAGCAGCGCTCGAACCGAAGGCCGACTTTTCCAGGATGATCTTGGTGTCGGTGCCGTCTTGGACGATGAACGCTTCCAGGACTGCGTCGTTGCCGCCGGTGATCACGTCGGTAGCAGCGTCGAACTTGGCGGTCGTGTTCAGGGTGTACTTCGAACCGATGAACAGCGAGTCGGTGCCTTGCAGGCCGAACAGGGCGATCGACTGAGCAGCGCCGGTGCCGACCAGGTAGATGTCCGAAGCGGCGGTGCCGACTTCCAGGCCAGCGCCCAGGGTCTTCGGTGCAGCCATGCTGTTGTCCACGAATGCCTGCTGAGCAGCAGTGATCGAGCCGTTGACGGCGGTCAGCTGGGCTGCCACGTCGATTGCTGCGTTCATTGCGGTGGTGGCCTTGGTCAGGTCGGTGATCGCCTTGGCTGCAGCGGTCACTTTGGCTTCGTCGGCGCTCAGTTCAGCGACCAGCTTGTTGTCGCCGTAGGCGGTGGTGTAGGTGGTCACCAGTGCCTTGAAGTCGGCAGCAGCGGTTGCCAGGGCGGCGTCGCCCGGGGTAGCAGCGGCCTTGGCGTCCAGGATTTGCTGTTCTGCAGCGATCTGCTCCAGGGACGGCATCGAACCGGTAGCCACGGTGACGTTCTTCATGGCGGCCTTGACAGCGGTCAGGGCGCTTGCTTCAGCGCTGCCGGCGGTCACGTCCAGGTAGTTCACGGTCGCGGTGGTCGAAGCTTCGGCCTTGACAGCGGTTTCCAGGGCTTTTGCAGCAGCCAGGTTAGCGTTGATCGCTGCCAGCAGAGCGGTCACGCCCGGCTTGGCGGTTTCGGTCACAGCCGAGCTGTCCACGACCAGCTTGCCAGCCGTATCCAGCTTGATCAGGCCAGCGACGGTGCCGTTGGCGTTGATGGTGATGGCAGTGCCGCCGTTCAGCGATTCGAAAGCAGCTTCTTTAGCAGCTTGGTCAGCGACAGCCAGGGTCACGGCCTTCTGGGCTGCGACAACAGCAGCTTCAGCAGCGACATCCGAAGCGATGGCGTTCGACAGGCCAGCAACTTTGGCGATGGCGACTTGGTCTTCAGCCACTTCCATCTGTGCAGCAGCCAGGGCGGCGGTGTTAGCAGCAACCTTGTCAGCCAGCAGTGCAGCTTTCACGCCAGCCGAGGTGGTGGTCGAGTAGCCAGCGATGTAGGTGTCGATTGCGGCGGTGGTGGTGGTGACCTTGTCGGTGATCGACAGTTCGGTAACCAGCTTCTGGTCCACTTTGCCGTCGGCTGCGTCCAGGAATGCGGTCTTCGCGTCTTGCGCTGCTTGCAGAGCGCTCAGGCCCGACTGCAGGGTGAACGGGGTGCCGGCGATGACGACTTTCGCCACGGTTGCGTTCAGGGTTGCCGGCGCGGTAGCGACGGTCAGCGATGCATCGCTGGTGATGCTGGTGATGAAGGCCTTGGCCAGCTTGTTGGCTTCAGCGCCGCGGTAGCCGTCTTGCTCAGCCTTGGTGTCCAGGGCAGCGGTGAAAGCAGCTGCGCCAGCAACCTTGTTTTCGTAGGCTTCAGCGTCGGTGGTCTGTGCGCCCTTGGCGATTTCAGCGACAACCTTGTCGATGGTGATGACTTTACGGTCCAGCAGGTCAGCCCAGTAGGCTTGGCCAGCGGCTTCTGCAGGACGGCCGAACAGGTTCTGGTACACCTGGTTCACGACCTGAGCGTTGGTCATGTTGGCGTAGGCGGTCTTGTATTCGGCTTCAGCAGCGAAGGCAGCCGACACAGCAGCGGTCGAGCCCTTCTGAGCTTCAACGACGTTGGTCCAGTATTCCAGGCCAGCAGTGTCAGCAGGACGGTTGAAGTAAGCGACGTACAGTTGCTGAACAGCAGTGACGTGTGCGGTGACGATTGCCATGTATTGCTCCAAAAAAATGAAAGATCGATCGATCGAGTGTTGAATCAAAGTTGCAGTGTGCTCTCGCACCTGTAGTCAACGGACCGCATGATGACAGAAGACATGCTCGCCCTTATGTGATCACCATCACATCCCCGACAAAGTTTTTCGAAATTTCGACACATTCATACAATCCCCCCTCGGTAATTACGCAGCATGGGTAATGAATGATGAAATCCTATAAACACCAGAGCGATTGACGCCCACTTCGTCAATACGAATGCATATAAAACAAAAGCCCGGACCAGCCGGGCTTTTTAAAAAAACGGATGCAGTTTCAGCGCCAGCTGGCCGCGCCATTCACCGTGCGTCTTTCATCCAGGCGGCCTTCGAAAATGGTGGCGGCGCTGCCCCCACGGTCATTGCTCAATATACCCTGGAGATTGACGACGCCGTGGCGCCCCGCCGCATCATTGCCATAGAGGCGGCCCTCGCCCGTCACCGTTCCGGCGGAAGTCAGATGAACGACGTCCAGCGTCGTCGACAGATCCATTGCAGCGTCAAAAGTCCGCGCGCCGAAATCGAGCTTCAGCGAACCATTCGATAATGTGGCCGGCGCGACGACGGTATTACCAAAGCCATACTCGGTGGTGACATAGGCCTCGCTGCTGCGCAGGGAAAAACCAATCGTCCCATTATTCGGCGCGACATAATCCTTGCCCGGCGAGCGGAACAAGGCGAAATATCCCGAAAGCCCGAGCAATTCGTTTTGCTTGCGTTCTTCCGACAGGTTGATTGCCGCGTGACGGTCGAGCACCGCCTGCCAGCGTCCCCAGCTGACGCTGCGGTCCGGCAGGGTGGGCGGCAGCTCGAGCACCGGCGGCGGCATGGTCACCGGCGGATTCGGCGCCGGCTTTTCCGGCTCCTGGCTTGGCGGCGGCGTTCCGACAGCCGGTGGCGGCGTGTTGGCCGCCAGCTTTTCAATCACCGAATTCAGGCCCGCACTCTTCATTGCCTCGACACTGGCGGCCTGGGCCGGCGTCGTGCCCGCGCCGCTCTTCGCGAGCGGTTCGTCGGTGCGCGGCGGCGACACCTGGTCCGGCGACAGCGGGCTGCTCTGCAATACCTGGGCGGCCTGGCCGCGCCGCACCTGCACCAACTGGCCGCGCTGGGCCGCACTCAGCTCGCGGCTGGCTTCGCCTTCGCAGGGGCCGGCGCCGTCGGGCCGGCAGGCGCCGGTGAAGCCGCTGACCACCACGCCGCCCGAAATGACGGCCACGCGCGAGGTTTCCTGGTCGGTGAACACGGTAAAGTCGGTGCCGCGCACGCCGATCGCCGCGACCGGGGTATTGAAGCGGAAATTCTGGCGCGCCAGCTTGACCGCCTCGCCGGATTTGCTGCGTGCGACGCCGCTGAGCAGCTCGAGCTTGATGCGGGTGTTGGCCGGATTCTTGTGGTCGATGTGGTAGGTCACGATGCGCGCCCTGGTATTCGGACGCAGGATGAACAGGCCGTTGTCGACGGTCTTCACATAGATGAAGCCGTCGCTGCCGGTGCTCAGCATCTGTCCTTCCTGGACCGGCGCGCCTTCACGGGCCGCCTGTTCGCCGGCCTGGGCGCTGCCGGCGACGAAGATGATCTTGCCTGCATCGGCATGGGCAGCGTGTGCGGCACACGCAAGCAGTGCAGTAAGTAATAGTTTTCGCAAGATGGCTCCCCTTTTCCTTCCAATGTACCGTGACGGTGCCCGCCAATTCCGTGACAGGCGTCACATTCTATCGAAAAGGATGGGTTAGCTTCCAGGAATTACATTTTGTCGCATTTCCATAAAGACAATGCACAGCAGTAACAGTCACGTTATACTGCGCCATTCGTTTAACTGAAAGTACACCTGTACACTGCTGCGCGTGGCTGAACCGAGATCACAAGCCCGACCCCGAGGACGCTGGGTCATCGCTGCGCTGGCCTTTCTGGTGACCGTGTGGTCGCAGTACGGACATCTGGCGCCGCTGTCGCTTTCGCGCGCCACCTCCAATGATCTGTTGTTTTTACCCAACGAGCGCCTGCGCGATAGCTTCATCCGCATGCAGGCCACGGACGCGCCCGAGCCACGTATCCTGGTGGTCGACATCGACGAAGCCTCGCTCACCGAACTCGGACCCTGGCCCTGGCCGCGCGAGCGCCTCTCCCATCTGGTCGAAATCCTGCTGAGTACCTACGGGGCGCGCGGCGTCGCCCTCGACATCGTGCTGCCTTCCGCCAGCGGCGCGTCCGCCGACGCCCGCCTGGCGCTACTGGCCCGGCACGGCCCGGTGGTGCCGGCCCAGGCTTTCAATTTCGCGCCGCCCGGACTGGAGCCCCTGCGTACCGGCCATCTCGGCGGCGCCACCACCTTGTACCGGGCAGGCGTGCCCGCCACTGGCTACGTCGGCAACTATCCGGAACTGGCCCGCTCGCCGCACATCGGCGCCATCGGTTTCATCCCCGACCCCGACGGCGCGCTGCGCCGCGTGCCGCTGGTAACCGAATTCCAGGGACGCCATTACCCTGCGCTTGCGCTGGCGCTGGTCAACTGCTGCGCGGGCCAGGGGCCGCTGCGCCTCGAAGGCGACGGTTTGACGCGCGTGCCCTTCCTGCGCGACTGGTCCGCCTTCACCCTGGTGAGCGCGGCCGACATCCTGGCCCAGCGGATCGTGCCCGCGAGCGCAGCCGGGCGCCTGGTGGTAGTCGGCTCGTCTTCGCTCGGCATGGGCGACCGGGTGGAAACCCCATTTGCCGCCAGCCGCCCGGGACTGGGTGTGCAGGCCAGCATCCTGTCCGCCCTGCTCGACCGCCAGGAAGGCCGCACGCCCGCGCCATGGCCCGGGCGCCTCATCGCCTGCCTGTACGCGCTGGTCTCGGCGCTCGGGTGCATGCTGCTGTTCCCGCGCCTCTCGGCGGCCGCCGGCATTGCCCTGCTCGCGGCCAGCTCCGCCCTGTGGCTGGCAGTGGCCTATGTGGCGAGCCCGCACGATCCGGACTTCGGACCGGCCGGCCCGCTGGCAAGCAACCTGTTCATGCTGGCCGTGGCCGTGCCCTACCAGTGGCAGGTGGCCCAGCGCCGCTCGCGCCACCTGCTGCAGACGCTGCGCCAGTATGTCGCCCCGGCCGTGGTCGAGGAACTGCTGCGCAGCGAAGAAGAGGATCCGCTGGAGCCGCGCCAGCGCGACGTGACGACCCTGGTGGCCGACATGGAAGGCTACACCGGCCAGGTCGAGACGCTGCCGGTGGAGGAAGCGGCGCAGTTGACGCGCGACTTCCTCGACTGCCTGACCGGCCCGGTCATCGAACACCAGGGAACGCTCGACAAGTACACCGGCGACGGCATGATGGCCTTCTGGGGCGCGCCGCTGCCGCTGGAACAGCACGCCGACCTGGCGCTCGACGCCGCCCGCGAGATGACCCGCCGCGTCGCCGCGCTCAGCGCCAGACGCGAACGCAAGGGATTCGCCCCCCTGCGCGTGCGGATCGGCGTCGAAAGCGGCGTGGCCATGGCGGGAGACTTTGGCACTTCCTTCCGCAGCATTTATACTGCGGTCGGAGACAGCGTCAACACGGCGGCCCGCCTGGAGCAGGTCGCCCGCGATTTCACCCATAACATCATCATCGGCCCCGGCACGGTCGAACGGGCGCGGCGCCACCGCTTCCTCGCCCTGGGCGAGCGCCTGCTGCGCGGTAAAGAAAAAACCACTCCTTTGTATACTCTCGACATCAATGCGGGCCACCTGAACGGCCGCCGGGCGAAGTTCGCCGCGAAAGCGGCCTCATCCGTTACCAGTATCACGGGGCCCTCCGCATGATCGCGCGCATCTCGCCGGGCATGCTGGCCGTCCTGCTGGCGTGCGCGCCGGCCTGGGCGGCCGCCCAGGCAAGCGGTCCCTCGTCCGCGGCCACCCCCGCCCGACCCGAGGAAGCGCTCTATCAGGAAGCGCTGCAGTCACTCTCCGAAGGGCGCAAGAACGACGCCTCGGTCGCGCTGACGCGCCTGATCGAGCAGGTGCCCCAGCACGCCGGGGCCGTGATCGACCTGGCCCTGATCCAATGCAGTCTCGGCAATGCCGACGAAGCCGAACGCCTGTTCGCCATCGTCGAGACCCGCTTCGAGCCTTCGCGCGAGATCCTCGAACTGATCGCCGAAATGCGCGACAGCGGCTGCAAGCGCCCTGCCCCGGCCACCACGGCCAGCATGAGCATCGGCCGCGGCATCGACGACAACGTCAACCAGGGCGCCAGCAACTCGAGCTTCATCGTCAGCGGGCCGGACGGCGAGGTCGAACTGCCGCTGCTGGAAGACTTCCTGCCCAAGCGCGACGGCTACACCACGGTCGGCGCGGACTATGTGCGCGGGGTCGGCAGCAACGGCAGCCTGGGTTTCATGCAATTCCAGGCGCGCCGCTACGACCGCATGCAAGCCTATAACACCAGCGCGGTCTATGGCGGCATCGAATCGCCGTGGCGCTTCGGCGCCTGGACCATGCGCAGCACGGCCTCGCTCGGCATGACGACGATGGCCGGCCGGCTCTACCAGAAGCAGGCGCAGGCGCAACTGCGGGTGGCGGTACCGCTGCCGCTGCCTGCGAACACCCAGTTTTACCTGACCGGCAGCGCCATGCGCACCAACTATGTGACGCTGCACAGCTTCGACTCGGATGTGATGGAAGCGCGTGCGCAGCTGGCGCACCAGACCGGAACGCTGGCCGCCAGCGCCGCGCTGGGGGTGCTGAGCGACCGCGCGCGCGGCAATCGTCCGGGCGGCAACCGTCACGGCAATTACCTGACCCTGTCGCTGCGCAAGGAGCTCGGCTGGGATACCCATGGCGAAATTGCCTGGACACGTCAACAGTGGGACAGCGCGGCGGCCTACTCGCCCGAACTGCTGATCGACCAGGTGCGCGCCCAGCGCACCCGGGTCCTGCGCGCGGCCGTTTCCTACCAGCTTGCCAAGGACCAGACTGTTGTGCTGGAGGGAAGAATGGTGCGGAACCGCGAAAACATCAGTATCTTTCAGTACAATAACCGACAGCTACAGCTGAGCTGGCAATGGCAGTTCCCTTGAGTCTGGCGTTACAATCGCCGCGTTCAATATAAAAAAGCATTGCCGATGCCGCCCGAAGTACTGTTGTTTGTTTGCGCAGCAAGCCTGTTGGTGGTGGCCTGCCTGGTTCCCAACCGCTGGCTGCCGCCCCTGCCCAATGACAAACTCCTGCATTTCGGTGCCTTCGCCGTATTGACCGTGCTGGCCTTGCGGGCAGCCCAGGGAAGGCTGGAAGCCGGCTGGTGGCTGGCCGGACTGCTGGCCGGCGGCTGGTTGATCGAGTGCCTGCAGGCGCTGGTGCCCGACCGGCGCTTTTGCTGGCGCGACCTGGCGGCCAACGCCGCGGGCATCGCCGCCGTGGCACTGCCCGCCTTTGCCATCGGACACTTTTAACCCACTGATCCATCGATGAGTTCTTCCGCCAAGCTTTCCCAGCTCCCCGACCAGCCCGGGCAAGCCGCAGTCCCCGAGGTGCAGGAACGACAACTCCAGGTCCACCTGCGCAAGATTCCGCTGCTGGCCGACCTGACCGACGAAGAGATCCTCCAGGTCCGGGGCGAGCTGCGCTTTCGCCATTATCCGAAGCGCTCGGTCGTGCTGCACAAGGGCGGCAGCGGCGACGGCCTGCTGTTCCTGCTGTCGGGCCACCTGCAGGTGGTCGACGTCACCGAGGACGGCCGCTCGGTCGGCCTGCGCATGCTGTCGGCGGGTGACTTCTTCGGCGAAATCGCCCTGATCAACGATTCGACGCGCTCGGCCTCGGTGGTGTCCACCACCGAAGTGCTGGTCGCCTTCCTGCCGGCGACGATCGCGCTGCACCTGTTCTCGCATTCTCCTTCGGTGGCGCGCAAGATGCTGGGTCACCTGGCCCAGAAAATCCAGCGCGACTCGGAGTTTCGCGCCCTGCTCAGCATCAACAACACGACGCGCCGTATCTATACCTATATCTCCCTGATGCAGCGGATACCGGGTCCGGACGGCAGCGCCGTGGTGGAGAACCTGCCGACCCACCAGGATATCGCCAACATGATCAACACCAGCCGCGAAACCGTGACCCGGGCCCTGCTGACCCTGGTTCAGCAGGGGGTGGTGCAGAAGGAAGCGCACCGGCTGATCATCCTCGATCCGGATGCGCTGCAGCGGCTGGCACAGGGGAATTAGCGTGTGGGGCCGGCCAAGCTGTGATACATTTTTCGCATCCCCACATGTCTGGAGAAGAAGATGAGCACCCTGACCGGCAACAGCTTCACCAAGCCCAGCCTGGGCAAAAGCCTTGTGCGCGTGGCCGCCGCGACCGCGGCGATCCTGCTGATTCCGCTGATCGCCATGCAGTTCACCACCGAGGTGAACTGGACCGGCTCCGACTTCGTCGCCGCCGGCATCCTGCTGGCCCTCACCGGCCTGGTCCTCACCTTCGCCCTGCGCATGGTCCGCACGGCGCAAGGCCGCCTGCTCGCCATCGGCCTGATCGCCCTGGGCTTCCTGTATCTGTGGGCAGAAATGGCAGTCGGGATCTTTACCAATATCGGCAGCTGACAGTCTTGTGGATGCGCGACAAGCGCATGACAAATTCCTATTGACTTAAGACAAGATGTTACACCTGTAACAATAGATTGGCTGTTGGATGAAGTATAATTTTGGGCTCATCCGGCTTAGCCAATCCATATGCAAATCACATTGACGCACCCGAGTGGGGCGCTGCCGACGCGGGCCGCCCCATGATCTCGCCCCTGATGCTGCGCGGCCTATGGGCCTACCGCGGTTTCGTGCTGGGCAGCGTCAAACGCGAATTCCAGTCGAAATACGTGAACGCGATGCTGGGCGCCGTCTGGTCGGTGCTGAGCCCGCTCGCCATGATCCTCGTGTACACCGTGATCTTTTCCGAGGTCATGCGTGCCAAGCTGCCGGGCAACGACTCCGGCGCCGCCTATTCGATCTACCTGTGCGCCGGCATCCTGACCTGGGGCCTGTTCGCCGAGATCGTCGCACGCGGACAAAACATGTTCCTCGAACAGGCCAACCTGATCAAGAAGATCAGCTTCCCGCGCATCTGCCTGCCGATCATCGTCGTCATGAACGCGCTGGTGAATTTCGGCGTCATCTTCGGCCTGTTCCTGTTGTATCTCATCGTCTCCGGCAACTTCCCGGGCATGGTGTTCTTCGCCATGATCCCGGTGCTGCTGCTGCAGATCCTGCTGGCCATCGGCCTGGGCATGGTAAGCGGCATCCTGAACGTGTTCTTCCGCGACGTCGGCCAGTTCGTGACCATCGCCATGCAGTTCTGGTTCTGGCTGACCCCGATCGTCTACCCGGCCTCGATCCTGCCGGAGGAAGTGCATCCTGTGCTCATCTACAACCCGATGGCGGCCGTGGTGGGGGCGCACCAGGCGATCCTGGTCGAAGGCCGCCTGCCCGACTGGAATTCGCTGATCCCGGCGGCCCTGCTCGCCCTGCTGCTGTGCATCCTGGGCCTGCGCCTGTTCCGCAAGCGCTCCGGCGAAATGGTGGATGAACTCTGATGGGCAGCATCGTCGTTTCCAACCTGGGCAAGGCCTACAAGCAGTACCCGACGCGCTGGTCGCGCCTGGGCGAATGGCTGCTGCCGCTGCGCGGCCCGCGCCACAAGCTCAAGTGGGTGCTCACCGACATCAACTTCCAGGTATCGCCGGGCGAAGCCGTGGGCCTGATCGGCATCAACGGCGCGGGCAAGAGCACGCTGCTGAAACTCATCACCGGCACCACCCAGCCGACCACGGGCGCGGTCTGGATGGAAGGCCGCGTGGCTGCCCTGCTCGAGCTGGGCATGGGCTTCCATCCCGATTTCACCGGCCGCCAGAACGTCTACATGGCCGGCCAGCTGCTGGGCATGACGGTGGACGAGATCACGCGCCTGATGCCGCAGATCGAGGACTTCGCCGGCATCGGCGAGTACATGGACCAGCCGGTGCGGGTCTACTCGAGCGGCATGCAGATGCGCGTGGCCTTCTCGGTGGCCACCGCGCGCCGTCCGGACATCCTGATCGTCGACGAAGCCCTGTCGGTGGGCGACGCCTATTTCCAGCACAAGTCCTTCGACCGCATCCGCCAGTTCCGCAAGGAGGGCACCACCCTGCTGCTGGTCTCGCACGACAAGCAGGCGATCCAGTCGGTGTGCGACCGCGCCATCCTGCTCGACGGCGGCCGCCTGGCCAAGGAAGGCAAGCCGGAAGAGATCATGGACTACTACAACGCCATGATCGCGGAACGCGAAAACGACACCGTTCGCCTCAATGAAACCGGCGACGGCAAGGTGCAGACCATTTCCGGCACCGGCGAAGCCACGGTCAGCGACATCGCCCTGCTCGACGAGACCGGGCAGCGCGCCGAAGTGGTGGACGTGGGCGCCGCCGTGACGCTGGAAGTGAAGGTGAAGGTGAACGCGCCGATTCCGCGCATGGTGCTTGGCTACATGATCAAGGACCGCCTCGGTCAGCCGATGTACGGCACCAATACCCACCTCAAGCAGCTGCCGCTCGAGAACGTCGCGGCTGGCGAGGAAGTGGTGTACCGCTTCGCCTTCCCGATGAACCTCGGCCCCGGCACCTATTCGGTCGCGACCGCGATCGTCAGCACCGAGACCCACCTGGTCAACAACTACGAATGGCGCGACCTGGCGCTGGTGTTCACCGTGATGAACATGCGCCGTCCCCACTTCGAGGGCTCGGCCTGGCTCGACCCGGCCGTCGATATACAACGCTCATGACATTCATCTCCTATTCCCAGAACGCCGAAGACGTGCTGCTGTGGCGCGCGCTCGGCCACGTGCAGAACGGCTTCTACATCGACGTCGGCGCCAACGATCCCGAAGAGCATTCGGTCACCAAGGCCTTCTACGACGCCGGCTGGCGCGGCATCAGCATCGAACCCCTGCCTTCCTTCCACCAGGCCTTCCTCGACCAGCGTCCGCGCGACGTCAACCTGGCGATTGCCGCCGGCAGCGCGGACGGCGAGCTGACGCTGTACGACACCCCGCAGGTGCGCGGCTGGGCCTCGCCGGAACAATCGGTGGCCGAGCTGCACCGTTCGGAAGGCCATGAAGTCGTCGAACTGCGCGTGCCGGTACGCACCCTGGCCTCGGTATGCGAAGAGCACGTCAAGGGCGACATCCACTTCCTGAAGATCGACGTCGAAGGCTTCGAAGGCGAAGTGCTGAAGGGGATGGACTTCGTCCGCTGGCGCCCCTGGGTGCTGGTGATCGAGGCCACGCTGCCGAACAGCCGCGAAACCAATCACGCGTCCTGGGAAGCCATGGTCACGGGCCAGCGCTACCGCTTCGTGTGGTTCGATGGCCTGAACCGCTACTACGTGGCGGAAGAACACGGCGAGCTGCTGCAGCACTTCGGCATCCAGCCGAACGTGTTCGACGACTACATCTCCTACCACCTCGACAAGTCCTGGGCCGCCACCAAACAGCTCACCAGGGCGCTCGAGAACGCCCAGCAGGATGCGGCGGGCGCGCACCAGGCGGCGCGCGACACCGCGGAGCGGGCTGCCAGGGCGCTCGACCAGGCGCACCAGGCCACGATGCTGGCGCAGAACGCCCACCAGCATGCATTGGCGGAACTGGCCCAGGCCCGCGCGCAGGCCGAACAGCAGAAGCAGGATGCCGACGCCCAGATCGCGGCCCTGCAGCTGAGCAGCCACCACCTCACCGTGTGGGCGCACGACATGGAAGCGCGCCTGACGGCCACCTATGCCAGCACCTCGTGGAAGGTCACCGCGCCGCTGCGCGCGGTCGGCCGCGTGCTGCGTGCGCTGCGCCGTCCCGGCCTGGCGCGCCGCGTCGTGACTCGCGTAACGGGCAACGAGCGCCTGCGCCGCCTGCTGATCCCCATCCTGCTGCGCTATCCCGCGCTGGGAAAGAAAGTCAGCAGCTCCCTCGCCGTCATCAAGCAGGCCGCGCCGGAACCCGGTACGCCGCTGGCGGCGGTTCCGGAAGAACTCAAGGGCCTGCCGGTCTCGGTGCGTGCGGTGCTGGGCGACCTGCGGCGCGCCCGCGGACAACAGGCGGGACACTGAACACTATGCGTATCGTCATCGACTTCCTCCACGCGCAAGACCGCCTCGAGCCGGCCGCGCTGAACCTGTCCCGGGCGCTCCTGAAGGCCTGCGGCACGCGCGCGCTGTGGATCGCCGCGCCCCTGTCCAATCCGGGCCTGCTCGAAGAGCTGCGCCTGGCCTTCCCCGGCCAGGTCCGCGCCTTCGACCTGAGCGCGAACGAACACCTGCAGCCGGCACTGCGCGAACACGCGCTGGCCAGCCTGTCGCCCGACGTGGTGCTGGTGCTGCGTGAAGGGGACAGGCATGCCGCTGCCCTGCCCTTCCCGGTGCTGGTCCGCGCCCCGCAAGGACTGGACGCGACCGCCCTGCTGGTCGAGCTGGATGCCACCGCGGCCGAGCGCATCAAGCTGACGCAGCCTGCGCACACGGCCCGCCCGCGGCTCGCCTACGTCTCGCCGCTGCCGCCGGTGAAATCCGGCATTGCCGACTACAGCGCCGAGCTGGTGCCCGAACTGGCGAAGTACTACGACATCGAGCTGGTGGTCGAGCAGGAACAGGTGCTGGATGCGCGCCTGGAAGGCTTCACGCTGCGCAGCAGCGACTGGCTGCGCGCCCATGCGCACACGTTTGAACGCGTGGTCTACCACGTCGGCAATTCGCATGCGCACCAGCACATGTTCGAACTGATCCGCGACGTGCCGGGCATCGTGGTGCTGCACGACTTCTACTTCTCGGGCGTGCTCGACAACCTCGAGCGCGAAGGCTACCTGCCGCAGGCCTTCGTGAAAGCGCTGTACGAATCGCACGGCTACACCGGCCTGCTCGGCCACCGCAAGGAAGGCCGCAATCCGGCGATCTGGAAGTACCCGCTCAACAAGGGCGTGCTCGACAACGCGGCCGGCGTGATCGTCCACGCCGATTTTTCGAAAGCGCTGGCGACCCAGTGGTACGGCCCGAACGCGGCCGACGGCTGGCAGACCATCCCCCTGCTGCGCGGCCGCCCGGAAGCCTCAGGCACGCCGGAAGCCCGCGCCGCCGCCCGCGCGCGCCTCGGCCTCCAGGATGGCGACTACCTGGTGACCACCTTCGGCATGCTGGGCCGCACCAAGCTCAATGAAGAGCTGCTCGACGCTTACCTGGCATCGCCACTGGCTGGCGATCCGCACTGCCGCCTGGTCTTCGTCGGCGAGAACGATCCGGGCCTGTACGGCGCCGGCTTGCTGCGCAAGATCGCCGCCAGCCCGGCCGCCAGCCGCATCCGGATCGCCGGCTTCGTCGATGCCGCCACTTACGCCGACTACCTCGCCGCCAGCGACTGCGCGGTGCAACTGCGCGCCTCGACCCGCGGCGAGACCTCGGCCTCGGTGCTCGACTGCCTGCTGTATGGCATCCCGACCATCGTCAACGCCCACGGCTCGACCGCGTCGATCAGCGAGGAACTGCTGGTGAAACTGCAGGATGGCTTCACGACACCGGAACTGGCCGATGCGCTGGCGCGCCTGCGCAGCGATGCGGAGATGCGCGCGGGCCTGTCGCAGCGGGCGCTGGCCCACATGGAACGCGAGCATGCGCCCGCCCATGTCGGCAAGCTCTACTTCGACGCCATCGAAACCTGCGCCACGCGCAGCCCGCTGGCCGCCTACCGCAAGCTGGTGCGCGCGGCCGCGCCGCAAGCCGCGGACGCCGAGCTGCCGCAACTGGCCGCGGCGATCGCCTTCAACCGTCCGGCCAGCGCGCCGCGCCAGCTGCTGGTGGACGTGTCGGCCGTGGTGCAGTCCGACCTCAAGACCGGCATCCAGCGCGTGGTGCGCAGCATCCTGCTGTCCCTGATCGCCGACCCGCCGCCGGGCTTCCGCATCGAGCCGGTCTACTCGCACGGCGGCAACCGCAGCTACCAGTACGCACGCCAGTTCGGCCTGGGCATGGTCGGCGAGACCGGCCTGGCGCTGGAAGACGCGCCGGTCGAGCTGCGCCCGGGCGACATCTTCTTCGGCCTAGACCTGTTCACCAACGGCACCTCGCAGAACGAGCAGCTGCTGCAGTCGATGCGCGACCGCGGCGTCGGCATCTATTTCGTGGTGTTCGACATCCTGCCGATGCTGCGCCCGGACGTCTTCCCCTTCGGGACCGAGCAGTATTTCGGCGACTTCCTGCGCACCGTGCACAAGGTCTCCGACGGCGTGCTGTGCATCTCGCGCGCCGTGGCCGACGAACTGGCGGCCTGGATCGAACGCCAGGGCCTGAAGCGCCGCGCGCCCCTGAAACTCGGCCACTTCCACCTGGGCGCCGACATCGACGCCAGCGCGCCCAGCTTCGGTCTGCCGCCGGACGCCGAGCAGGTGCTGTCGGCCCTCCGGCAGCGCCCCAGCTTCATCATGGTCGGCACGGTGGAGCCGCGCAAGGGCCACACCCAGTCCCTGAACGCCTTCGAGCTGCTGTGGGAACGCGGCGAGGACGTCAACCTGGTGGTGGTCGGCAAGCAGGGCTGGATGATGGAAAAGCTGTGCGAGCGCATGGCCACGCACCCGGAAAAATCGAAGCGCCTGTTCTGGATGAACGGCATCTCGGACGAGATGCTGCTCAAGCTCTATGCCGGCTCCGCGGCCCTGCTGTCGCCCTCCGAAGGCGAAGGCTTCGGCCTGCCGCTGATCGAGGCGGCCCAGCACGGCATCCCGATCATCGCGCGCAGCCTGCCGGTGTTCCGCGAGGTGGCGGGCGAGCACGCCTACTATTTCGACGGCCTCGATTCGAAGGACCTGGCCGATGCCGTCAGCGCCTGGCTGGCCCTGCAGCGCGAAGGCAAGGCGCCGCAGTCGACCGGCATGCCCTGGCTGACCTGGGACGGCAGCGCCCGGCAGGTGCTGGACGGCCTGGTGCGCCAGCAGTGGTACCGCGTCCTGCCGGGGGTGGGAGGATCCGATGCAGGCTGAGGTCGACATCGGCGTCACGACGGCCGCCACGCGCCCGCTGGTCGTCGATCTCGACGGCACCCTGATCCATTCCGACCTGCTGTGGGAATCGATCGTGCTGTTCCTGAAGATGAACATCCTGCGCGCCTGGCTGCTGCCTTTCTGGCTCCTGTCCGGCAAGGCCGGCTTCAAGGAGCGGCTGGCGCGCGAGGTCGAGCTCGACCCCGCCGCCCTGCCCTATGACAGGAAGGTGCTGGCGATGGTCGAGGCGGAGCGTGCGCGCGGCCGTCCCGTGGTGCTGGCCACCGGATCGCAGCGCCGCTTCGCCGAGCAGATCGCCGCCCACCTGGGCCTGTTCGACCTGGTGCTGGCCACCGGCGACGGCATCAACCTGACCTCGCACAACAAGGCGCGCCGCCTGGCCGAACTGTACGGCGAGCGCGGCTACGACTACATCGGCAATTCGCGCGCCGACCTGCCGGTGTGGCTGGGCTGCGCCCATCCCTGGTCGGTCACCGCCAAGCCCTTCCGGCTGCTCGACGGCCGCCACACCGTGCACGCCGGCAGCGTCCGCGGGGGTACGGCCCGCGCCCTGTTCAAGGCCCTGCGCCCGCGCCAATGGCTGAAGAACCTGCTGGTCTTCGTGCCGATGCTGGCCGGCCATGCGCTGGACCCGGCGAGCGTCAGCGCGTCCCTGGTCGCCTTCCTGGCCTTTTCGCTGTGCGCCTCCAGCGCCTACCTGCTGAACGACGCCCTCGACGCCCAGGACGACCGCGTCCACCCGACCAAGCACACGCGCCCGATCGCCTCGGGCGCCCTGTCGCTGCCGCTGGCCCTGCTCGCCAGCCCGCTGCTGGCGCTCGCCGCAATCGTACTGTGCGCCGCCACCAACCTGCTGCTGCTGGGCGCCGTGCTGGTGTATTTCATCAGCACCGTGGCCTATTCGGTCTGGCTGAAACGCCTCTTGATGATCGACATCGTGGCGCTGGCCATCCTGTACAGCCTGCGGGTGATCGGCGGCGCCGCGGCGACCGGCATCCCGCCCTCGTTCTGGCTGCTGGCCTTCTCCTTCTTCATCTTCCTGAGCCTGGCGCTGCTGAAGCGCCACAGTGAACTGATCAACCTGCACAAGCGCGGCCAGGACAAGACCCGCGGGCGCGGCTACACGGTCGAGGACCGCATGCCGGTCGGCGTCATGGGCGTCAACAGCGCCTTCCTGTCGGTGCTGGTCTTCATGCTCTACTTTAATTCCGAGAACGTACTGGACCTGTACCGCACGCCGGCCTGGCTGGCCGGCATCCTGCCGCTGCTGGTGTTCTGGCTCGGCCGCCTGTGGGTCCTGTCTTTCCGCGGCCAGGTCAACGAAGACCCGGTGCTATACGTCAGCAAGGACAAGACCAGCCTGGCCGTGGTGGCCTGCTGCCTCGCCCTCGCCACTCTCGCCTCTTTCTGAGCCATGCAGACCTCCCAAGCCCCCCGCATGTCGTCCTGGCGCTTCCCATTGATGGTGGCGCTGGCGCTGTGCGCCCTGCTCGCCCTGTACAAGCCGTATTATGGCGGCGACGTGGTCGAGTACACGCTCGCCACCGTGGCCATCGCCGACCACGGCTCGCCTGCCATCCGCCTGGAAGACATCGCCCGCGTGCGCGCCCTGCTGCCCATGCTCACCGAGCCCCTGGACTTGCTGGAGCGCGGCATGCGGGCGGGAGACCAGCAGCTATACGCCGCCTTCGTGCGCGGCCGCGACGGCGACGTGTTCCCGGTCCACTACTTCGGCTATTCGCTGCTGGCCGCCGGCCCCTTCAAGCTGTTCGAGGCACTCGGCATCCCGCCCTTCAAGGCCTTCCAGGCGGTCAACCTGGCGGCGGTGTTCGTGCTGGGGCTGGCGCTGCGCCGCTTCTTCGGCTCGGAGACCAAGGCCTGGCTCGGCCTGGGCCTGTTGATGCTGTGCGGCGGCGCCCTCTACCTGCACTGGACCAGCCCGGAATGCGTCAGCGCCGCCCTGCTGCTGGCAGGCCTGCTGTTCTACACGGCCGGCGCGCCGCTCGCCGGCGGCGTGCTGGCCGGACTGGCCGGGCAGCAGAACCCGACCATCGTGTTCTTCTTCGCCTTCGCGCCGCTGTTCAAGCTGTGGCTCGACTACCAGCGCCAGTTGGGATTCCTGGGGAACCTGCGTGCGCAGCTGACCCGCCCGAACATCTTGGGCCTGGCGGCCGGCATGGCGGTGTTCGCGCTGCCGCCGCTGTTCAACCTATGGCAATTCGGCGTCCCGAACATCATCGCCAGGCTGTTCTCCGACCCCGGCCTGATCGGCGCCACGCGTCTGGCCTCGTTCTACTTCGACCTGAACCAGGGCATGATCATCGGCGTGCCCGGCCTGCTGCTGGTCCTGCTCCTGCTGCTGCCGCGCGCCGACGCACGGGCGCGCGGCGTGCTGCTGCTGGCCGCGCTGCTGACCCTGGCGCTGGCGCTGCCCGCGCTGGCGGTGCTGAACTGGAACTCGGGCGCGGCCGGCGTCATGCGCTACGCCTTCTGGGCCGCGATGCCCTTCGCTTTCGCCCTGCTGGTGCTGCTGCGCCGCCTGCCGCGCTGGCCGGGAATCCTGGTGGCCGGCCTGGCCGTCATCCAGGCGACGGCCATGGTCCACGCCAAGCGCTACGACTATGTGCACTTCAGCCCCGCCGCCGTGCGCATGCTGAACCATGCACCCCAGTTCTATCACCCTGAGCCCGAGATCTTCGCCGAGCGCGCGGGCAACCACGACAACTACATCCAGCCCGACAAGCTCTATCAGCTGCAGCGCGACGGCGCCGTGGTGAAGACCCTGGTCCATGCGTCCAACGCCCATGCCGACGAACAGCTATGCGGCAAGGGCGCTACGCTGGCGCCCGACCTGCCGGTGGTGCCGAGCGCGCGCGGCTGGCGCTACATCGACGGCCCGCTGCGCTGCATCACCGGCGGCCTGCTCCAGCGCAGCTTCCAGTACGAGGCGCTGCGCGCCGGCGCGCCGGTGGCCCTGGTGGCGGGCTGGAACCCGCTCGAACAGAACGGTCCGGGCTGGAACGGCGCCTGGTCGCACGGGACGCGCTCGCGCCTGCACGTGCGCCTCGACGGCGGCCCGGCCCAGTCCATCATCATCGCCGGCAACTACCTGGCGCCGAACCGCGAGACCCGCGTGATCGTCAATGGGACCGACCTGGGCTGGCATGCGCTCGACCAGGCCGGCCCGCTGGCACTGCCTCCGCAGGCACGCGCCGCCACCCTCGACATCGCGCTCGAACACGCCGCGCCGCAGGCGCCCGGTCCGCACGACCCGCGTCCGCTCGCCTTCTTCCTGCGCGAGATCAGCGTACGACAAACTCCTGGCACACCATGAACGCTCCCGACAGCCGCCCCGTGAACCCTTCCCTCGATTCCACCATCCTGCATCCGCTGAACATCAGCGATGCGGTCGCGGTGGTGATCCCCAGCTACAAGGTGACCCGCCACATCCTGGGCGTGATCGAAGGCATCGGCCCGGAAGTCACGCGCATCTACGTGGTGGACGACAAATGCCCGGACGGCAGCGGCGCCTTCGTGCGCGCGCATTGCACCGACCCGCGCGTGGTGGTGCTCGAGCACGCGGTCAACCAGGGCGTCGGCGGCGCCGTGATGAGCGGCTACCGCGCCGCGATCGCGGACGGCGCCAAGGTGATGGTCAAGATCGACGGCGACGGCCAGATGGACGGCAGCCTGATCCCGAATTTCATCGCGCCGATCCTGGCGGGCGACGCCGACTACACCAAGGGCAACCGCTTCTTCAACCTGGAACGCCTGGGCACGATGCCGCCGCTGCGCCTGTTCGGCAATGCGGTGCTGTCCCTGATGACCAAGCTGTCCTCGGGCTACTGGGACCTGTTCGACCCGACCAACGGCTATACCGCGATCCACGCCGACTGCGCGCGCTATCTGCCTTTCGAGAAGATCAGCAAGCGCTACTTCTTCGAATCGGACATGCTGTTCCGCCTGAACATCCTGGGCGCCGTGGTGCACGACGTGCCGATGGACGCCGTCTATGGCGACGAGGTCAGCAACCTGAAGATCCGCAAGATCGTCACCGAATTCCTGGCCAAGCACGTGATCAACTTCGGCAAGCGCATCTTCTACAACTACTACCTGCGCAATATGTCGGTGGCCTCGATCGAGCTGCCGCTGGGGATCCTGCTCACCATCTTCGGCGCCGTCTACGGCATCTCGCACTGGATCGCCTCGGCGCACTCGGGCACCGAGACCCCGGCCGGCACCGTGATGCTGGCCGCGCTGCCGGTGATCATGGGCGTGCAGCTGGTGCTAGCCTTCCTGGCGCACGACGTCGCCTCGGTGCCGCGCAGCCCGCTGCACAAGAAGACCCTGTACCGCAGCAAACACGAGAGCTCATGAGCGTTTCCGCACTCGCCTCCCGTTTATTCTCGCGCCAGTTCGCCGTCTTCGTCACGGGCGGCCTGATCTGCGCGCTGACCGACGTCGGCCTGATGCAGCTGCTGCTGCAGGCCGGCGTGCAGCCCACCGCGGCGGCCGCCGCCGGCTTCGCGGCCGGACTGCTGCTCAACTACGCCTTCCACAGCCGTGTTACCTTCAGTGCCGCGGCCAATCCCGCAAGCTTTGCACGCTACCTGTGCGTGGTGGGGATCAATTTTCTCCTGACTATCGCCTGTGTGACGGCCGTGGATGCCGCCTTCGCCAACCCGCTGGCCGGGAAACTGCTGTCGCTGCCCCTGGTGGCGGTGAACGGCTACCTGCTCGGCAAATACTGGATCTTCAAGTGATGCAAGCCCTGCACTTTGCACCGGTACGTAACGACCCCGCCACCCTGGCCAAGTATGGCGCGCTGTTCGCCGCCTGCTTTCCCGGCACCGACAAATTCACGCCCGCCTACCTCGACTGGTTGTACGTCGCCAATCCGGACGGCGCGGCGGTCGGCTACGACGCCTGGGACGGCGAGCGCCTGGCGGCGCATTACGTGTGCGTGCCGGCGCGCGCCTGGGTCGAGGGCCGGGAAGTGCGGGTGCTGCTGTCGCTGAATACCGCCACCCACCCCGACTACCAGGGCAAGGGCCTGTTCACCAAGCTGGCCGCCATGACCTATGAATTGGGGGCGCAGGCCGGCTTCGACGGCTGCTATGGCGTGGCCAATGCCAACAGCACGCCCGGCTTCGTGCGCAAGCTCGGCTTCCAGCTGGTGCGCCCGCTGGAGGCGCGCGTCGGCCTCGGGCGCCTGCGCCATGCGCCGAAACCGGCAGCCGCCTCGCTGTCCTTCGAGCGCAGCTGGAGCCCCGAAGCCCTGGCCTGGCGCTGCGCCAACCCGCACAACCGGGTCTGGCAGCATCGAGCCGGCGCGCGCCTGCAGTTCCATGCCGCCGCAGTGAGCCACATCCCGGCCTATGCCGAACTGGAAGCGTCAGGCCTGCCGGGGCAGCCGGAGGAACGCGCACCGTCCCCGCTACGCCTGTTCATCGGCCTGGCCCCGGACGCCACCAGCCGCTACTGGAACTACGCCAGCATCCCGACGCGGCTGCGTCCTTCGCCGCTGAACCTGATCTGGCGCGCCTTCACGCCGCATGCGCCCCAGCTCGACGCATCGCGCATCCAGTTCAGCTTCCTCGACTTCGATGCCTACTGAAGTGCACACCGCCCTGTTCCTGTTCGCCCACCAGGACGACGAATTCGGCGTCTACCAGCACATCCTCGCCTGCCGCCAACGCGGGCTGCGCGTGGCCTGCGCCTATCTCACCGACGGCCGCACCGCGAGCGCCAGTGCCGAACAGCGCAACCGTGAATCCCTCAGCGTGCTGGCGCGCCTGGGCGTCGCGCCGGAAGACGTGTTCTTCGCCGGTGCGGAACTGGGCATCGGCGATGCGCGCCTGCCCCAGCACCTCGGCAGCGCCGCCGCCTGGATCGGGCGCTGGCTCGATCGCTATCCGCTGATCGACGCCCTGCACGTGACGGCCTGGGAAGGCGGCCACCACGACCACGACGCGCTGCACGCGCTGGCGGTCACGCTCGCCGCCGAACGCGGCCTGCTGGGACGTACCTGGCAGTTCTCGCTGTACCAGGCCAAGAGCCTGCCCGGCCCGCTGTTCCGCGTGCTGGCGCCGATCAGCGAAAACGGTCCCGCGGTCGCCATCGGCATTCCGTGGCGCGCGCGTTTGACCCACCTGCGCGCCTGCCTGTCCTACCCCTCGCAGCGCACGACCTGGATCGGCCTGTTCCCCTTCGTGCTGCTGCACTACCTGCTGCGCGGCGTAGAGCAGCTGCAGCCGGTCGCGCCCGCGCGCCTCGAACAGCGTCCGCACGCGGGCGCCCTGTACTACGAAAAGCGCCGTTTCTTCACCTGGACGCAGATGCAGGCCGCGCTCCAGGAGTGGCGCGCAGCCCTGCCCCGCTCGACGACATAAGCACATGAACCTCGCTTCTCCTCCCGGACATACCCTGGGACACGCACACGCACGCAGTCTTCTTCCTGTCCTGCTGCTCGGGGCCGGTATGGCCCTGGTCGCCTGGTACCTGATCGGGCGCACGCTCGGCCTCTCCCCCGGCATCTTCATGGACGAGTGGTACTACAGCAAGATGGCGCGCCTGGCGCCGCTGTCCGAGGCCGCCGTGCCGTCCTACCTGTATTTGCTGGTGTTCGGCGCCGGCAGCAGCTGCGGTCCCGGCTTCCTCGACTGCGTCCGCATCGGCAACGCCCTGTTCCACGTCGGCGCCGCGCCCTTCCTCTACCTGGTCGCGCGGCGCGTGGTGCCCGCGCCGCTGGCCTGCGCCGTGGCGCTGCTGGCCCTGCTGGTGCCGCTGAACCTGTACACCACCTACTTCATGCCGGAGTCGATGTATTTCTTCGGCTTCGCCGTGCTGGCCTGGGTCGCGATCGCCGGCGCGCAATGGCGCAGCTGGACCCATGCGCTGGCGGCCGGCGCCGTGCTGGGGCTGATGAGCCTGATCAAAGTGCACGCCGTGTTCCTGCTGCCGGCTCTGTGCCTCTACCTCGTCTACGCCGCCCGTCTCCGTGCGCCCGGCGCCTGGATCCTGCGCGGCCTGGATGCGGCGCTGCTGGCCGCGCTCGCCGCCGCCGCCGTCAAGCTGCTGCTCGGCTGGCTGCTGGCCGGTGAAGCCGGCCTGACCCTGTTCGGCGCTTTCTACAGCGCCGGCGCCAGCTCGGCCTCGCAGCACAGCCTCCTGTCGCGCCTGCTCCCGGCCTCGGTCAGCGCGCGCGGCCATGCGATGGGCCTGGTGGTACTGCTGGGATTCCCGCTGGCGGCGCTGCTGCGTGCGCTGTTCCGCCGCGACACCCACCGCGCCGGCAATCCGCTCGGACTGCTCACCGTCTTCACCGTGCTCATGCTCGGCTCCGCGCTCGGCCTGGCCGTCCTGTACACGGCCTCGATCGCCTCGGACGGACCGCTCGAAGGCTTCCGCCTGCACTCGCGCTACTACAGCTTCGCCCTGCCCCTGCTGCTGGTGGCGGGCGCCGCCGCGACCCGGCATGCACTCAAGGAGTCAGAAGGCCGGTCGATGCCGCTGCAGCTTCCGATCGCCCTGGTGCTGGCCGGGCTGCTGGTCCTGGCATGGACCCGCCTGCCCGGCTTCGACCCGCGCATCACCGACAGCCCGGAATTCACGGCACTCGTCAAACACGACAAGCTCGTCACCACCCTGTTCATCCTGCAGGGACTGCTGCTGGCCCTGTGGCTGCGCTACCGCCGTGCCGCGGCCTGGGGCTACCTGGCGCTCGCGCTGCCGCTGGCGCTGTACGTCACCGACGTCGAGGTGCGCAGCTACCTCGGCCACCTGCGCAGCGCGCCGGCTGCGGACCGCGCGGGCATCGCCGCGCGTGGCTTGATTCCGGCCGCCGAGCGCAGCGCCACCATGATCGTCGCCAACGGCGCCGACCTGTTCCGCACCCAGTTCCACCTCGACCAGCCGGAACTGATCCTGCTCGACCTGCCCGACGGCGCCCCGATCGAAGCCTACCGCCTGCCTTCACACGCGCGCTGGCTGATCGCCGTGGGCCGCCACCAGCTGCCGCCAGGCCTGGTCCCGGCGCTGAGTAGGGAGGACTTCACGATCGTGAAGCTGCCGCGCCCGCAGCGCAACCTGGTCGGCGAATTCGCGTTCAGCGTTGCGCCCGGCCCGGACCAGCTGGTCGAACATGCCGCAGGCCTGTCCAATGTGGAAGGCTGGGGACGCTGGTCGGAGGGCAAGCGCGTGGAACTGCGTTTCGCCCGGCCGCTGCCGGCGCGCCTGACGGTGGTCCTGAACGCCGGCGCCTTCGGCGCGAATACGGGCGCGCCCTTCATCCTGCGCGTCGGTGACGCCGAGACCAGCTTCCGCCTGGCCTGGGAAGCGCGCGAAGTGGTGCTCGACCTGGATACCGACGGCCGCCAGCACAGCCTGGTGATCGAGGTGCCGCATCCGCAGCGGCCCAGCGATCTGGGTAACTCCACCGACACCCGTCTGCTGGGGATTTCGCTGGCGCGCCTGCGGATCGAAGTAAGGGCGGAGGAAAGGGCAGCCAAGAAATGAATGCACGGCGTCCAAGCTGGCCCATGGTCCTTGCTGTCGCGCTGGCCTGGGTGGCCTGGTTCCTGTACGGGCGCAACGCCGGCCTCCAGCCCAGCGTCTTCGCCGATGAGTGGTACTACAGCAGGATGGCGCGCCTGGCGCCGCTGGCCGACGCCATCGTGCCCTCCTACCTCTACCTGTGGCTGTTCAAGGCGAGCAGCGCCTGCGGCGACGGTTTCCTCGACTGCGTCCGGATCGGCAACCTCGCCTTCTTCATCGGCGCCGCGCCCTTCGTCTACCTGGTGGCGCGCCGCTACACGGGCGGCGCCCCCGCCTGCATCGTCGCGATACTGAGCACGCTGGCGCCGCTGAATTCCTTCACCGCCTATTTCATGCCCGAAGCCATGTATTACTTCGGCTTCTGCGTGCTGAGCTGGGTAGCCCTGCAGGGCAGCGACTGGCGCCCGGCGCGCCATGCGCTGGCAACGGGCGCCACCCTCGGCCTGATGAGCCTGGTGAAAGTGCATGCGCTGTTCCTGCTGCCAGCCATCCTTCCCTTCCTGCTGCTCGCCAGCCGCCAGCGCGGCGGCGCCTGGGTCCTGCGCGGCCTCGGCATGGCGGCGCTGGCGGCCCTGTCCGCGCTGGCCATCAAATTCGGACTCGGCTGGGTGCTCGCCGGGAAGGCGGGCCTGAGCCTGTTCGGTCCCTTCTACGAGTCGACCAGGCTGGCGACCGACCGGCTGGCCCTGCTGGTGGCGGCCTCGGTCAGCGCGCGCGGGCACCTGATGACGCTGGCGCTGATGTACGGCCTGCCGCTGGCGATCCTGGTCCATGAAGTGTGCACGCGGGCCCTGCGCGCACCCGGCGAATCGGACGCGGCCAGGCGGCGCCAGCTGCTGCACCTGTACGTGCTGCTGGTACTCGGCGCCACCGCCGGCGTGACGATCCTGTACACCGCCGGCCTGCACGTCCCCGGCAGCCGCGAAGGCTTCCGCCTGCACCTGCGCTATTACAGCTTCGTGTTCCCGCTGCTGGCGGTCGTGGCTGCGGCTGCGATCAGGCCTCGTCACGAGCACGAGCGCACGCTTGCTCCCTGGCTGCGCTGGCTGCTGGCCGTCGCGCTGGGCGCGCTGCTGCTGCTGTCGCTGTCCAGGCTGCCGGGCTACACGACGAACGTGGTCGACGGGCCGGACATCTATGGCATCGACCTGGCCGGCAGGCCCTTCTCCATCCTGGTGGGGCTCCAGCTGCTGCTGTTGCTGGCGTGGGCCGCGCGCCTGCGTGCGGCGCCGCTGCTGTTCCTATGCATCGTCCTGCCCATCGCCTACGCGGCCAGCAACCAGGGTGTGGACAAGCACCTCGCGGCGCACCGCCCGCCGAGCCAGACCGACCTGGCGGCCAGGTTCGTCCACGGCCATGTCCCGCCGGCCGAGCGCAGCCAGGTGGTGGTCGCGGGCGTCGACCTGAGCCTGTTGCTGCGTGCGCAATTCCATATCGACCACCCGGACACGACGACGATGATGCTCGACTTCGGTCCGGTCGCCGAGTACCAGCTGCCGCTGAACAAGAAGTGGATGCTGCTGCTGGGCCAGTACGAGGTTCCCGAGCACATCACCACCGTCCTGCGCACGCCGTATTATTCCTTCGTGCGCCTGCCCGAGCCGGAGCTGAAGATCAGCCAGGTGAAACTGTCGGCGCCGCCGGATGCGCGCGTCGTCACCGGCGTCGAAGGCCTGTCCTACATCGAAGCCTGGGGCCGCTGGTCGGACGCGAAGCGGGTCGTCATCCATTTTGCCCAGCCCCTGCCGCGCCGGGCCGGCGTGGTGCTCACCGCCCGCGCCTACGACGTGAATGCCTCGCTGCCGTTCAAGGTACACGTCGGCAGCCAGACCCGGCAGTTGCGGATCGGCTGGCACCTGCAGGAAGTCGGCCTGCATTTCGATACCAGCGGCAAGGACCGCACGCTGGTCATCGACATCCCGCAGCCGGTTTCTCCGGCGGAGCGCGGCAATCCAGCCGATACGCGCAAGCTCGGCATCGGCATCGGCGAGATCATCATTACAGACGCGTCCCGTCCTGCCCAGGCTGCGCCTTGATGCGGATGCTGTGTGCGCTCACGAACGGAATGGCGCCCCTCGCCCCGATAAAGTGATTCCGAACCGGCCACCTCCCGTGGCCGGCGGCTTCCGCACGGGCTGAGCTTGTCCGGACGCTTCACCGGGACAGGCAATGGCAACAGGATCGGACAACGAGGAAGGCCTCAATCGGCAGCTCGACGTGCAAGGCGGCGGCCAGAGCGCGGGCGTGCAGGCCGACGGCGCGGTCGAGGGCAATGCCGTCTCGCCTACCGGCGGCCCCGGCGTCAAGCATTGGCAGGCCAGCTACATCGGCCGCAGCGGCCTCGAAGACCGCGGCAACATCTTCTTCGCCGCCGTCGAAATGACGCGCATGCCCATGATCGTCACCGATCCGAACCAGGACGACAATCCCATCGTGTTCGCCAACGGCGCCTTCTACGACCTCACCGGCTACGAGGAACAGGACATCATGGGCCGCAACTGCCGCTTCCTGCAGGGGCCCGATACCGACCGCGCCACCGTCGCCGAAGTGCGCGAGGCCCTGCGCGAGCAGCGCGCGGTCTCGGTCGACCTCGTCAACTACAAGGCCAACGGCGAAGCCTTCTGGAACGCCCTGTTCATCGGCCCGATCTTCGACCAGGACGGCAAGCTGCTGTATTTCTTCGCCTCCCAGATGGACATCACCGAGCGCCGCAGCATGCTCGAGTCGAATCTGCAGGCGCAGAAGATGGAGGCGATCGGCCAGCTTTCGGCCGGCATGGCGCACGACTTCAACAACCTGCTGCAGGTGATCAACGGCAACCTCGAACTCGCCCTGCTCACTGCCGGAAAGACGCCGGCAGCGGCCGAGCCGATCCGCCGCGCCCAGCGCGCGACCATGCAGGCCGGCAAGCTCACCCAGCAGCTGCTGAGCTTTGCGCGCAAGCAGCGCCTCGAGCAGAAGCGCGTCAGCCTGAATGCCCTCGTCGTCGAATTCTCCGACATGCTGGTGCGCACCCTGGGCGACAAGGTCGAGCTGCGGCTCGACCTGCGGCCCGGCCTGCCCTCCTGCTCGCTCGACCCGACCTACCTGGAAATGGCGCTGCTCAACGTCGTCATCAATGCGCGCGACGCGATGCCGGCGGGCGGCACGGTCAGCGTCGGCACGGCGGTGCTCAGCGAGGCGCGCCGCCTCGCCAACCGGCTGCCGCCGGGCGAGTACGTGGCCATCTGCGTCAACGACGAGGGCGAAGGCATGCCGCCCGATGTCCTCAAGCGCGCCACCGAGCCCTTCTTCACCACCAAGGGCCTGGGCACCGGCCTCGGCCTGGCGATGGTGCACGGCTTCGTCCAGCAGTCGCAGGGCCGGCTCGACATCGAAAGCGAGCCGGGGCGCGGTACGCAAGTGCGCATGATCTTCCCGGTGGCCCAGCAGTCACTGCACGAGGAAGGCGGCATCGATGCCGACACGGCGGCGCGCGACGCCGGCCGCAAGTGCCGCATCCTGGTGGTGGAAGACAATGCCGACGTGCGCGAACTGGCCGAGGCCATGCTGGCGGCGGCCGACTACGAGGTGCTGTCGGCGCCGAGCGGCGAGGACGCGCTGGCGCTGCTGGAAAAGGAAGCGGTGGACCTGCTGTTCACCGACGTGATCATGCCGGGCGGGATGAACGGACTGCAGCTGATCGAGCAGGTGCACGCCACACGGCCGGGGATGCCGGTGCTGGTGACCACCGGCTACATGGACGAGCTGCCGGCGCGCGGGGCGCGCGACAAGTCGCTGGACGTGCTGTCCAAGCCCTACCAGCACCAGGATCTGCTGGATCGGGTGCATGCGGCGCTGCATGCGCGCAGAGCCGCTTGAGAAATCACGCTTTTCGTAGGGTGGGCGGCTTCGCCGCCCGCGCGTTCAACTACATCATGAAATGACGCGTTTCAACTGTTCACCCGCTGGTTGAACGCGCGGGCGGGAGACCCGCCCACCCTACGATTATCGATCCATCACGTTCGCCAATCAGGTGAACGCCCGATTAATCAAGCGTTCGTACGCGGCCCACCACCCAGCAGGAAAGCCAGCTTCTGCTTGCCCGGCTTGGACGCGGCCGGCGCCGGCGTCACGACTTCCTTGCGGGCGGCGCTCGACGGCTCGTAGGGCTTGAGGAACCAGGGATCGACCTTCTCGCGGCGCGGCATGGAGCTGTAGCCGCTGCTGCGCGGCGGACGTTCGCCACGCTCGCCGCCACGCGGGGCGGCTTCTTCGCGGCGTCCGCGGCGTTCGCTGTCGCGGCCGCCGCCTTCGCGCGCAACTTCGCGCGAACGGCTGGAAGGCGCCACGAAGCCTGGCAGCTCGCCGCGCGGAACGGTCTGCTTGATCAGCTTCTCGATATCCTGCAGCAGGCGCTCGTCCTTGTCCGAAAAGACCGATAGCGCGTCGCCCGAGGCGCCGGCACGGCCGGTACGTCCGATGCGGTGCACATAGTCTTCGGCGTTGTACGGCAGGTCGTAGTTGATCACGCAAGGCAGGTCCGAGATGTCGAGGCCGCGCGCGGCCACGTCGGTCGCCACCAGCACTTCGACCGAACCCTGCTTGAAGGCCTCGAGGGCGGCCATGCGCTCCTGCTGGGTCTTGTCGCCGTGGATCGCCGAGGCCTTGATGCCCTTCTGCTCGAGGTGGCGCGACAGGCGCGAGGCGCCGATCTTGGTGTTCGAGAACACGATCACCTGCTTCAGCTTGCGCTCGCGGATGATGTGCTCGACCACGTCGCGCTTGAGTTCCTCGTCGACCTTGTAGGCGATCTGGGTGACCTTCTCGGCGGTGGCATTGCTGCGCGCCACTTCGATCAGCACCGGCTGGTTCAGGAAGCTGTTGGCCAGTTTCTTGATCTCCGGCGAGAAGGTGGCCGAGAACATCAGGTTCTGGCGCTGCTTCGGCAGCAGGTTGATGATGCGCTGCAGGTCGGGCAGGAAGCCCATGTCGAGCATGCGGTCGGCTTCGTCCATGACCAGCATCTGCACCTGGCCCAGGCTGACGTTCTTCTGCTCGATGTGGTCGAGCAGGCGGCCAGGGGTGGCGATGACGATCTCGACGCCGCCCTTCAGCGCGACGGTCTGGCCCTTCATGTCCATGCCGCCGAACACGACGGTGGAACGCAGCGGCGTATGGCGCGAATAGGCCTTGACGTTCTCGGCCACCTGCACCGCCAGTTCGCGGGTCGGGGTCAGCACCAGGGCGCGCACCGGGTGACGCGCCGGCGACATGCTGCTGTTGGCATGCGCCAACAGCAGCTGGATGATCGGCAGCGAGAAACCGGCGGTCTTGCCGGTACCGGTCTGGGCGGCGCCCATGACGTCGCGGCCCTGCAGCACCAGCGGGATCGCCTTGGCTTGAATCGGGGTCGGGTGCTCGTAGCCCTGGTCGGTCAGGGCGCGCAGGATTTCCGGCGCCAGGCCGAGGTCGGTGAAGCGCACGGTCGGCGCCTCGTCGGCCTTCACTTGCTCGACCGGTGCGGCCAGGGTGATGTCGTCGGTGTCGGCGGTGGCGGAAGTATTCTGGATATCAGACATATTCTTGTTGGACAGTATTTCGTTAGCTCTACGGCTGCGCCTGCGGGCACGGCTTGGCCTGCGCGGGTAGCTTCCTGATGGGACGGCGGCCGGTGACCGGACCGCATTTGCCGCGAAGGCGCCGCAACCCGACAAGGGTACGGCAAGGCGGACGTAGAGGCACTTTAGCGGGCTACACGATACCTCAAATCCACCCCCCTGTATATAAGAGCCTGTTTTAGAGCCTGTTTTACGGCGTCCAGCCGCGCTGCTGGGCCGCCCGTTCCGCCGCCGGATCGAGGGTGGCGCCGACGATGCGGGCGTCGATGGCGGCCTGTACCGAGGGCGGCAGGCTGGCGCCGTCGAGCCAGGCCGTGCCCGCCTGCGGCTGGGCCAGGACCGGGATGGTCCAGCGCCCGCCGCCGCGGCAGGCCAGGCCGGCCGTGGTGTCGACCACGAAGCTGCGGCAATAGCTGCCGTCCTTCGACACGAAGGTGACGCCGATGCGCACCCCGGTTTCGGAGGGGCCGGGGCTGGCGAGCTGGCCGCCGAGGGCCTCGACCAGGCGGCCGCGCGCCACCAGGGTGCCGTCGCTGGCTTCGATGACCGCCAGGCCCGGATCGGGACGCAGTTGCTGCCAGCCGAGGGCACCGCCGACGGCGCCGATTACGAGCGCGGCGCCAAGCGCCAGCCAGTGGCGCGGCGTCCAGTCCGGCCGGGCCGGCTGGGGCGGCGGCGGAGCGCCGCGTCCCGGGCGGATGGCGTCGAGGTGGACCACCTTGGCCCCGCCGGGCGGCAGCGGACGCTGCTGGTGGCCGCCGCCATGGCCGTTCGACACGCTGAAGATGTGGGAGCGGCCGGCGTTGCTTTCCCTGCGGTGCTGGGCGACGCGGGCGTTCAGGATCGGATCGGCGCGCATGGCGCGTTCGACCGCGGCGCGGGCCGGCTCGGCCAACTCACCGTTGATGTATGCGATCAGGAGGTCGTCCGAGAATTTCATGCCGGCGCATTCAGCTGGTGATCAGGCCGTGTTCGTCGAGGACGTCGTGCAGCAGTTCCAGGCGGATCACGGGGTTGTCGAGCATGAGCATGTGGTGCTTCTGCTGATTAGGCAGCGGCAACAGTTCGCACCAGCGGTTCGCCACCCAGCCGCAGTCGTCGAGGCGGAACGGCGGCTGCACCGGCCAGCGGTGGCGCGGCACGTCGTGCAGCGAGGACAGCACGCGGTCGAGCGCGTCGGACGCGCCCTGCAGTTCGGACGGCACCCGCACCTCGTGGTCGTCCTCGACCAGTTCGGCCTCGGCCATCCACAGCCCGTTCAGGCGCTGTTCGGCGGTAATCACCGTGAAACGCGAGCCGCCGCGGCAGAGCACCTGCAGCACGCCGGGCGTGCTGGTGGTGAGTTCGGTTACGGACGCGATGGTGCCGGCGGCGGCGAAGCGCTCGGGATCGGCGTCCGGCTGGCGCACCTCATGCCCCTGGGTGAGCAGCACCACCCCGAACGGCGCGTCGTCGGTGAGGCAGCGGCTGACCATGTCGAGGTAGCGGGCCTCGAACACCTGCAGCGGCAGCACCCCGTCCGGAAACAACACCGTACTGAGCGGGAACAAGGGCATGGAAATCGTGGACATGATGCCCATCATGACAGAATCGCCGTCAAAACGGGAGCACGATTGGGACGGTCCGCGGGCCGCTCGCGGCCCTACTCCGGGCCCTGCACGGGCATGGTCCGGATCGCGTGCGCGAAGTTGCCCAGCCGCCAGCGCAGCCGCTCCAGGCCGGGGTCCGGCATCGGTACCACCCGCACCCGCAGCACCCCGCCCGGCAGCGCCGGACACGGGATATCCTGCTCACCGGCCTCCTCGACCGGCAGGCGGAATTCGCCTCCCGGCGCCAGCTGCACCGGCCCGAAGACCAGCGGCGCCGCGCTGGCGTTACGCAGCAGCAGCACGTCCTGCACGCCCAGGGTCAGGCGCACCGCCGTCGGCGCATCCGGGCCGGGCCGCACTTCCAGCAGCAGCTCGTGGCTGGCGCCCCGCAGCGGCGCCAGCATGCCCCATAACAAGGCAAGCAGCAGCCCGCCCGCGAGAAGCGCGAGTGGCCAGTGGCGCCGCAGCAAGATGTGAAAATGTTGCATTGAGTCAATTTTAAGCGATAATATCATTGCTCGACGTGCATGGAGGCGTGCGCCCCAACACAGCAAGGATGCGTATCCTACCTGCTTCCGCGCGTTTCCGATCAACCAGCCCGACGGCGCCGCTCCGCGCGTACGACAACATGCCGCAGTCCCCGCCACCCGCCCAGCCCAGCCGCCTTCCCCTGCCCGGTGGCGGGAATGCACCGCTGCTGCTGGCGATGCTGGTGTTCCTGGTGACTTCGCTGGTGACCTTCAGCGCCTGGACCAGCGCCAGGCTCACCGCCGAGGCCCAGCTGCTCAGGACCTTCGACTACCGCACCCGCGACATGGTGTTCAGCATCGGCCGCCGCATGGCCGTCTACGAACAGGTGCTGCGCGGCGCGCGCGGCTACCTGCGCGGTTCCGTCGAGCTCGATCGCAGCGCCTGGGCCGAGTACTACGGCCTGCAGCGGCTCGACCAGTCCTTCCCCGGCATGGAGGCGCTCGGCATCGCCACCATCATCCCGCCGGCCCGGCTCGCGGCGCACCAGGCGGCCATACGGCGCCAGGGCCATCCCGACTATGCGGTGCATCCGGACGGGCCGCGCAACATGTATACCTCGATTACCCACATCGAGCCCTTCGGCGGCCGCAACCTGCGCGCCTTCGGCTTCGACATGTACAGCGAGCCGGTGCGCCGCGCCGCGATGGAGCGCGCGCGCGACAGCGGTCTGGCGGCCCTGAGCGGCAAGGTGGTGCTGGTCCAGGAAGGCGTGAACCACGCAGGCGCCGGCGCCACCCAGGCCGGCACCCTGATGTACCTGCCGGTGTACCGCGCCGGCCAGCTGGCCGGCACCGTCGAGCAGCGCCGCAAGGCCATCGTCGGCTGGGTCTATGCCCCCTTCCGCATGCACGACCTGATGCGGGGGCTGGGCGGCGCCCACTCGACCGACCTCGACATCGAGATCCACGACGGCGAGCCGGCCGGCGGCGCGACCCTGCTGTACCGCTCGCCCAATGCCTCGGCCCACAAGGGGCGCCTGCGCGCCAGCGCCCAGATCGTTCCCGGCGGGCGCACCTGGACCATCACGATGCGCTCCAGCGCCGCCCTCGAGGACAGCCTCGACACCACGCGTCCACGCCTGGTGGCGCTCACCGGCATCGGCCTGAGCTTCCTGCTCAGCCTCGTGGTGTGGCTGCTGGCCAGCGAACGGCGCCGCGCGCTGCAGCTGGCGCAGGGCATGACGCTGGAACTGCGCCAGTCGCACGACCAGGTGGCCAGCGAGCAGAAACGCATCCAGGTCATCCTCGAAAACGCACCCGACGCCTTCGTGGCGGTCGATGCGGCGGGGCGCATCACCGACTGGAACGCCCAGGCCAGCCGCCTGTTCGGCTGGAGCGCCGCCCAGGCCATCGGCCGCGACGTGCGCGAGCTGCTGCCGGAAGACCGCCGCGCCGCCTTCGGCGCCGGCTTCGAGGACTATGCGCGCGGAGGCGACTGCGCGATGCTGGGCGCGCCGACCGAACTGCTGGTGGTGGACCGCGAGGGCCGCCGCATCCCGGCCGAGGTCACCGTGGCCCAGCTCACCACCGCCGAGGGCTTCGGCGCCACCGCCTTCGTGCGCGACATCCGCCAGCGCAAGGAGGCGGAGGCGCGCGAGCAACAGCGCCAGCAGGGCCTGGACGAAGCACGCCAGGCGCTGGCGCGGGCCCAGAAGCTGGAGGCGGTGGGCAAGCTGACCGGCGGCGTGGCGCATGACTTCAACAACATCCTGCACATCATCAGCGCCAACGTGCAGCTGATCCTGCGCGCCGACAGCAGCCACCGCAAACGCCTGCTCAGCATCCTCGACGCGGTCGAGCGCGGATCGAAACTGGCCGGCCAGCTGCTCGCCTTCGCGCGGCGCCAGCCGCTGCACCCGCTCGAGGTCCAGGTCGACCAGTTGCTTGAACGCATGGACAGCCTGGTGCTGCGCGCCGCGGGCGACCAGATCACGCTGGAAAAGCGCGTCCCGCCCGAGCCCTGGCCGGTCCTGGTGGACCCGAACCAGCTCGAGAACGTGCTGCTCAACCTGGTGATCAATGCACGCGACGCGATGGAGGGCAATGGCCGCATCGTGCTGGAACTGAGCAATGTCCACGTGGAGAACGACGCACTGCTGGCGCCGGGCGACTACGTCACGGTGGCGGTCGCCGATACCGGGCACGGCATGCCGCAGGACGTGATCGAGCGCGCCTTCGAACCCTTCTTCACCACCAAGCCCGAGGGCAAGGGCACCGGCCTCGGCCTGTCGATGGCGCACGGCTTCGCGCGCCAGAGCGGCGGCGACATCCGCCTGTCGAGCCAGCCCGGCAAGGGGACGACCGTGACGATCTATTTACCGCGGCATATGGCGGCGGCGCAGGTGGCGGCGACGCATTGAGCGCGTAAATCGTGCGCGTGCTCACGCGTGCTACATTGGGCTTGCCTGAACTCGTCCAGGAGCCCAGCGTGTCCTTCCCTGACAATCCCTCCCTGCACGTTCCCGTCGAGCAAGCTGTGCCGCGCACGAAAGCCTTCGACAGCACGTTTGCCTTCCTGTCCGAAGGCTATCCTTTCATCCAGCGCCGCTGCGCCGAACTCGATACCGACGTGTTCGCCACCCGCCTGATGGGCCGGCGCGTGATTTGCGTGAGCGGCCCCGAGGCGGCGCGCATGTTCTGGCAGCCGGGCCGCTTCACGCGGCGCGGCGCCATTCCGCCGACCACCCTGATGCTGCTGCAGGACTTCGGCAGCGGCGAGACGCTCGAGGGCGAGGACCACCGCCACCGCAAGGCCATGATGATGTCGCTGCAGACCGCCGCCGACCGCGCGCGCATGGTCGCGATCGCAGCCGAGGAATGGCGCGCGCACTTCGCGCATTGGCCGGCGCGGCAACGCGTCAGCCTGTTCGACGAGGCCGAAACCGTCTTGTGCGCGGCGGCCTGCCGCTGGGCCGGCATTCCGGCCCAATACATCGACCGGGCGCGCCTGACCCGCGAATTTTCCGCCATGATCGACGGCGCCGGCACCGTGTTCCGGCGCACCGTCCAGGGCCTGCTGCTGCGCAGCCGCACCGAGCGCTGGGCCAAGGGGCTGATCGAGGCGGTACGCGCCGGACAGGCGACGCCGCCGCCCGACAGCCCGCTGGCGGTGATCGCGCGCCACCGCGACCGCGACGAACGTCCGCTCCCCGCTGACATCGCCGCCAACGAGCTCATCAACGTGCTGCGCCCCGTAGTCGCGGTGGCGCGCTTCATCGTCTTCGGGGCCCAGGCGATGCACGAGTTCCCGGAGTGGCGTGCGCGCCTTGCCAGCGGCGACGACGCGGCGCTCACCAGCTTCGCGCAGGAGGTGCGGCGCTTCTACCCCTTCTTTCCCGCGGTCGGCGGGCGGGTGCTGCACCCCTTCGGCTGGCGCGGCCTGCAGTTCGACGAAGGCTGCTGGGTGCTGTTCGACATGTACGGCACCAATCACGACGCGCGCCTGTGGCCGGAGCCGCAGCACTTCAGGCCGGAGCGCTTCAGCGGCTGGCAAAGCGACGGCTTCGACCTGGTCGCGCAGGGCGCGGGCGACTACCTGACGGGGCACCGCTGCCCCGGCGAAGCGATGACGGTGGACCTGGTGAAGTCGGCGCTGCAGCTGCTCGCCTCGGAAGTGGTGTATGCGGTGCCGCGCCAGGACCTGAGCATCGACCTGGCGCGCATGCCGGCGCTGCCGGCGAGCCGGTTTCAGATCGAGGTGGCGGCGCCGGTGCGTTAAGCTGCGCCAGCATCCCTGTGACTCGACATTGCAGCTAGCTGTAAGACCGTCGCCGGAACGACGGTCTTTAGGCTAACGGTGAAGTTTAGGCCTCGCTGCGCAGGGGCTGCTCGATGCGCTGGCCGCTGGACACACGGTTGCGCCCGTGCGACTTGGCATCGTACATGGCCAAGTCGGCCGCGCGCAGCAGGGCTTCCGCATCCATCCCGTCATCCGGGAACAGCGCAATGCCCAGGCTGCCCGAAATGTGCAGCACCAGCCCGTCTTCCTTGTCCTCGAAGGGCTGGTTCAGCTGGTACAGGATGTTCTCGGCCACCTTGGCGGCGTCGGCCAGCTCGTCGCAGCGCGGCAACAGCACCACGAATTCGTCGCCGCCGATGCGCGCCAGCGTGTCGGTCTCGCGCAGCCCTGCGCGCAGGCGGCGCGCCACCAGCTGCAGCAGGCGGTCGCCGACGGCGTGGCCGTGGGTGTCGTTGACCGGCTTGAACTTGTCGAGGTCGAAGTAGATCAGCGCCACCTTGTGGCCGTCGCGGCTGGCGGCGCGGATCGCCTGGCGCAGGCGGTCGCCCAGCAGCACGCGGTTCGGCAGGCCGGTGAGCGCGTCCTCGTGCGCCATGCGGCGCATGCGCGCTTCCTCGTGCTTGCGCGCGTCGATGTTGGAGAAGGTGCCGACCATGCGCAAGGGCATGCCGATTTCGTCGCGCTCGCTGCTGGTGCCGCGCGCATCGATCCAGCTCCAGTCGCCGTTGCGCATGCGCACGCGGAACTCGGCCGCGAAGTCCTGGGTGCGTCCGGACAGGTGGCCGCGCAGCTGGGCGCGCAGCTGCGGCAGGTCTTCGGGATGGACGATGGCGTCGAGCGCGCTGCCGTACCATGAGATCACCGGGCGCTCGGTATCGAGGATCATCTGGGCGCGTGCCGACAGCGTGGCCAGGCCGGTGACGACGTCGCAGTCCCAGACGCCGTCGCCGGTGGCGGTGAGGGCCAGCTTCCAGCGCGTCTCGGCGGCCGCCAGCGCCTTGAGCGCACGGCGGCGGCGGTCGGTGGCGCCCAGCGCGGCCCATCCCAGCAGGGTCAGTACGAAGGACACGGCAACCCCGACCCAGGTCAGGGCCTCGTGCTGACGGGAGAAACGTTCCTCGGCATCGCGCACGGCTTCGCCGACCGTCACCACCATGCCGTACTCGGGAATCTTGTGATACGCATAGAAGCGCTCGATGCCGTCGATCTGGCCGACGCGGCGGAAGCTGCCCGTCATCGGGCTGCTCGGTGAATGCGGGTTGTGCTTCAGGACCCGGCCCATGCCATGGCTGCTGCTGCCGCGGGTGCTGCGCGCGATGACGGCGCCGTCGCTGCGCATCAGCGAGACCGAGGCGTTGCGGCCGAGGTCGATGTCATCGTAGAAGCGCACGAAATACTCGGGCGAGACGGTGGCCATCATCACGCCCTGCAGGCGCCCCTGGGCATCGCGGATCGAGCGGCTGAACTGGACGGCCCAGGCATTGGTGAGCGGGCAGATCACCGGGCGGCTGACGTAGATGCGGTCGTCGCTGATCCCGAGGTGGGCCTGGTAGCCGGCCGCGGTGCTCAGGTCCAGTCCGGTGTGCGAGGGACCCGCATTGGTGTAGACCAGCTTGCCCTTCGTATCCAGCACGGTGACCAGGATCGGCACCCGGTGGCGCAGGTGGCGGGCCTGCTCGCCGACGACCTGCGGAAAGCCGGCGCGGTCGCGCTGCCAGGTGCTGCGCAGCTGGACCAGCGACAGGTCGACGATGCCGACCGTGGCGCGCACTTCCTCGGTGAAGACATGGGCATAGTTGCGCAGGTCGCGCTTGTCGCCGGCCTGGGCGATTGCGGCGAAACGCGACTGCTCCACGGCCACCATTCCCCAGACAATGGGCAGCATGAAAGCCAGGTAGATGGCGAGGTCGCGCAGCACGCGGGGACGGAAGAAGTTCGCCAGGCGCGTGCGCGGCGAGGGCTTGGCGGTCGAGGAGGACGGGGCGGACGGAGGCATGACGACGAGCTTTGCGGCAACCGGTAAAAGGCAATAAGAGGCGAAGCCGGGCGTCATGCTCGCGCCAGCAAAATTGTGGATCGCGCCCGTCGTGTACTGATCCATTATACATAGCGTTGCCCTATAGAACTTATTAAGCCCTTAAATTTGACGGAATTGGTGCCTTCAAGCAACAATGAGGGAAATCCAGACCGCATGCTAGAGTGAGCCCATGAAACCGTTCTACAACCTGGCGGGTGCGCTGGCCGTGCTGCTGGGCATACTCGGGATCTTCCTGCCCCTGCTGCCGACCACGCCCTTCCTGCTGCTGGCCTCCTGGTGCTTCGCGCGCGGCTCGGATCGTTTGCACCGCTGGCTGCTCTCGCACCGCGTGTTCGGCGAATACCTGCGCAATTTCGAGGCCGGCCGCGGCATCCCGCTGAAGGCGAAGATCGTCGCCACGGTGATGTTGTGGGGCTCGCTGCTCATGGCGATGCGGCGCTTCGACGGCATCACCGTCCCCGCCCTGCTGGCGCTGACCGGCACCTGCGTCAGCCTCTATCTATGGCGCTTCCTGCCGACCTTGCGCCTCGACCATCCTGCCAAAAACTGAATCCTCACCTGCGACTTGGCCAAGGTGACGCTGCGCGACATCTACGACGCCGTCGGCGCCCCCGCCCTTCTTCGCGATGGGCAACCGCAGCGAAAAGACAAGCTGCCTGGTCGAGCAGGCCGTCAACGCCGCATTGGTCAGGGCCTTCGACTAGGCCGAAGCCCTCCTGATCCGCCAGCTCGGCCACGTGACCCTGGTCGACCTGTCGCGCGACTTCAACCGCCGCCTCAGTGACCAAAATGAGCGACTACAAACGCACCCATCCCCATGGGAGCTACTACTAGCGTGAACCTAAAGTGCTCAGTCGTGTCTACAGTGATTATGGAAAACACCTTTGGAAGAGGGGAAGCCGCCAGGTGGCTGAGCGTGAGGGTCAAGACCTTGCAGTGTTGGAAGCGGGAAAGAAGACTCGTGCCGGCTTCACGCACGGGACACAAGCGCAGGCGCAATTGCCGGCCAGCGTCGTGCCATGCTCAAAGGGAGGGCGATGCTGCTGTCGCACCGCATCAGGATTGAGGCGAACGCCGAGCAGCGCGACTATTTTGCGCGCGCGGCCGGCACCGCGCGCCGGGTCTGGAACTGGGCGCTGGCCGAGTGGAACAGGCTGGCATCCGCCGGCCGCCCTTCGACTGCGATGAGGCTGAAAAAGCAGTTCAACGCTATCAAGTATATCCATCCCGATTGGCTCAATGCCGAAGGGCGGCCATGGCTTGCCTCCATCCACCGCGACGCCCATGCGCAGCCCTTCGCCCACTTGGCGCGCGCCTGGTCGCGCTACTTCGCCGCTCGGCGCGCCGGTCAACCGGCCCACCCGCCCCGCTTCAAGAAGAAAGGCCGCTCGCGCGACAGCTTTTATATTGCGAACGACAAGTTCCGGATAAAAGGCAGGACCGCCGTGCTACCGAAGGTTGGGACGATAGCCCTGACCGAGGCACTGCGCTGGCCCGGCAAGATTATGGGAGCATCGGTGTCGCGGGAGGCGCAACACTGGTTCCTGGCAGTTCAGGTCGAGGTGCCGGATGACGTTGCCAAGTGCCGCCGCAGCGGGAATGGGGTCAAGGGCGTCGACCTCGGGGTGACGACTGCGGCCACCCTCGACAGCGGCGAAAAAATCGCCGCGCCGCGGCCGTTGAAAGCGGTGCTGCGACGTCTGCGCATCCGCAGCCGGCGCCAGAGCCGCAAGCAGCAAGCGGCCAAGGTTCGCGCCGGGATTGAGGGTGCGATCCCCAAGGGGATCAAGCCTTCAAAGTCGAAAAATCAGGCCAAGGGCGCGACAACGTTGGCCCGGCTGCAGGCCCGCATTGCCCGCGTGCGCCGGGATTTCCTTCACAAACTGACGACTCGCCTGTGCCGCGAAAACCAAGCGCTCGGGATCGAGGACCTGTGCGTCAAAGGAATGCTGAGCAATGGCCGGCTAGCGCGCAGTATCGCCGATGTCGGCTTTTACGAATTTCGGCGCCAACTGCAGTACAAGGCGCTGCGCTATGGGACCACCATCGTGTTGGCCGATCGCTGGTATCCGTCGAGCAGGCTATGTTCTACCTGCGGGGCGAAGAACACGACACTCGTATTGAGCGAGCGGACCTGGACCTGCAGATGTGGTGCAGGACACGACCGCGACGTGAACGCGGCCATCAATTTACAGCGGCTCGCCACCGGCGCCCTTGCGGCGCAAACGGCGCTACCCGTGGCGAGCCAGGCAGCGATGCTGGGCACTGCCGCCGGAACGGTTCCGGCGGCAGGCGGGAAAGTGACGCCTGCTAGGCACGAGCACGGTCATCAGGACGGTTCGGGGCAGGAAGAGAACGGTGCGCACATTTGCGCACGTTTTTGAAAGCAGGTTCCACCATGAGCACGACCCAGTTTGACGCCATCGTCATCGGCGGCAGCTACGCCGGCCTGTCCGCCGCCCTGCAACTGGCCCGTGCATGGCGCCAGGTGCTGGTGGTCGGCGCCGGCCAGCGCCGCAACCGCTTCGCCAGCGAATCGCACGGTTTCCTCGGCCGCGACAGCCAGATGGCCGCCGCCATCGCGCAGGCCGGCCGCGCGGATGTGGCTGCCTATCCCAACGTCCAGTGGATTGATGGCAGCGCCCTCGACGCGCGGGCCGAGGGCGAGGGCTTCGTTGTCGAGCTCGACGGCGCCGCTCCGGTGCAGGGCCGCCGCCTGGTGCTGGCCACCGGCGTGCGCGACGAACTGCCGCCCGTCGCGGGCCTGGCCGAGCGTTGGGGCCGCAGCGTCTTCCACTGCCCCTACTGCCACGGCTACGAGTTGCAGCAGGGCGCGATCGGCATCATCGCCAGCGGCGAGATGGCCTTCCACCAGGCGATGCTGCTGCCCGACTGGGGCAAGGTGACGCTGTTCACGGATGGTCGCTACGCTCCGGACGAGGAGCAGCGCGCCGCGATGGAAAAGCGCGGCGTCATCGCGATCGACGACACGCCGATCCTGCGCATCGAAGACGTCGCCACGGTCGTGCTGGCGGACGGCCGCCGCCTGCCGCATGCGGGCCTGTTCACCTACGGCCGCATCCACATGAGCAGCCCCATCGCCGAGCGGCTCGGCTGCGCCTTCGACGACGGCCCGCTCGGCCCCTTCATCCGCACCGACATGGGCAAGCAGACCACCGTGCCCGGCGTGTTCGCAGGCGGCGATGCGACGCGTGCGGCCGGCAACGTTGCCATCGCCGTGGCCGACGGCGCGATGGCCGGCCTCGGCGCGCACCGCTCGCTGGTGTTCGGCTGAACGGCGTCCCTGCCCGCAATTGCGGATAATGGGGCCATGGAAATCCAATTTCTCGGAACCTCATCCGGCACGCCGACCAGGTCGCGCAACATGACCGCCATCGCGATCCGCACGCGCGGGGCGAAGCATTGGTCTCTGGTCGATTGCGCGGAAGGCACGCAATACCGGCTGCTGCGCACCAGCCTGTCGCCAATGAGCCTGCGCGCGATCTTCATCACCCACATGCATGGCGACCACTGCTACGGCCTGCCCGGCCTGCTCGCCAGCGCGGGCATGCTCAATCGCACGGCACCGATGGCCATCGTCGGTCCGCCGCCGCTGCGCGGCATGATCGAGTGCATCATGGAAGCGACCCAGCTGTCCCTGCCCTACCCCATCGAATGGATCACGACCGAGGAATTGGCGCACACGGACGTCCTGCCCGACCTGCGGGTGCGCGCAACCGAGCTGTCGCATCGGATCGCATCGCACGGCTTCAGCTTCACCGAGGCGGCAGTCGAGCGCAAACTCGACATCGACAGGCTGAAGGCGGGCGGCATTCCGTCCGGCCCGGCCTGGGGCGAGATCCAGCAGGGGCGCAATGTCGTGCTGGACGATGGCCGCGCGGTGGTGGCCGAGCAGTTCCTGCTGCCGCCGCGCAGGTCGCGCAAGGTGATCATTGCCGGCGACAACGATACGCCGGAGCTGCTGGCGGCTGAAGCCGCGACTGCGGACCTGCTGGTGCATGAGGCTACCTATACGGAGGAGATCCTGCACAAGGTGGGCCCCGGGCCGCAGCACAGCTCGGCGGCGATGGTGGCGCGCGTGGCGGAGCGGGTAAACGTACCGAACCTCATCCTGACCCACTTCAGCCCGCGCTACCAGGACCGGGAAGGCGCACTGACGCTGGACGACATCGAGCGCGAGGCACGCGCGCATTACTCAGGCAATCTGGCGCTGGCACGTGACCTGGCGAGTTACGAGCTCAGGAAGGACGGCAGCCTGCATCTGCTGCCCTGAGCTCGGGCTACAATCCTCGCATGCCCAAAAAGAACCCCATTTTCCCCGGACCGCAAACCGCCCGCGGCGCCGTGCTCGCCGTACTGCTGTCGAACGAAGATCAAACAGGTGCCGAGCCGATGCGCGGCCGCATCACCCTCGCCGCCATCGTCCGCGCACTCAAGCGCAAGTACCACTGGCCGATCGAGACCGAAAGCTTTCCGTCCAATAGCGTGGATGGCCGCGCCACCTGGGCGACGGTCTACAGCCTGCCGCCGGACGTCATCGCCAAGGCGCTGAATGCGGGCGGACGGGATTGGCTGAAGAGCCGGAAGGCGGGCAAGGAAGAATAAGGAGTGGCTGATGGACAAGCTGCCTTTCGATATCGACGTGGCCCTCGAACGCATCGAGGACGCCGTGCGTCCCTGGCCCAAGGCGGCGCTGTTCCAGCTGTTCGAAGAAGGCTATACCTCGACCTTCGAGCAACTGCTGGCCTGCATCATCTCGATCCGCACCTACGATGAAGTGACGCTGCCGGTCTCGCGCAAGTTGTTTGCACGGGCGCGCACGCCATCGGAGCTCAGCCGGCTGTCCTGGGAAGAGCTGGACGCCTTGATCAGCCCGAGTACGTTTCATGAACGCAAGGCCAATCAGATCCTGAGCATCGCAATGCAGGTCGCCGAGCGCTTCGGGGAGAGCTTGCCCGGCGACCGCGACGTCTTGCTGTCCTTTGCCGGGGTTGGCCCCAAGTGCGCGAACCTGGTGCTGGGTGTCGCCTGCGGAACGCCCGTCATCAGCGTCGACATCCACGTGCACCGGGTCACGGGGCGCTGGGGCTATATCAAGGCTTCCACGCCGGAGAAAACCCTGCTGGCCCTGGAAGCCAAGTTGCCCGAGCAGCACTGGATCGACATCAACCGGCTGCTGGTACCGTTCGGGAAGCATATCTGCACCGGCACCAAACCACGTTGCTCCACCTGCCCGGTCCTCGACATGTGCCAGCAGGTGGGCGTCGTGGAACATCGCTGAGCCGGTTCACTGGATCAGCTTCAGCTGCGCGAACTCTTCCACTGCAAAATCCACGAAGGCACGCACCCGCGCCGCCATGTGCCGCGCACTCGGGAAGACCAGCTGCACCGGCATCGGGTCCGGCTCATACGCGCACAGGATCGGCGTCAAGGTCCCGGCCAGCACATCGGGCGCCGCCTGATAGGACAGGGCACGGACGATGCCGAAGCCTTCGCGTGCCGCGTTCAGCACGCCTTCGACATCGTTCACCTGCAGGCGAGGGGTGAAGCGGACGATCTGTTCGCGCCCGTCGGCCGCCTGGTAGCGCCATTCGGCCAGTCCACGCACGGCAGTCCCCAGGATCAGCTGGTGCTGCGCCAAGTCCTCGGGCCGCGCTGGTTCCCCATGGCGCTGGAGATAGGTGGGGCTGGCCACCGTCATGCGCCGCACCATGCCCAGCTTGCGTGCTACGAAACCGGAGCTGTCGAGCACCCCGATGCGCAAGGCCAGATCGATGCCGTTGTCGATCAGGTCCATGTTGCGATCATTGAGGATGAGCTCGATCTGGATGTCGGGATAGCGCATCAGGAACTTGGTGACGACGGGCGCCATGTGCCGGCGTCCGAAGACGGTCGGCGCCGTCACGCGCAGCATGCCGCGCGGTGGGGCTGCATGGTTGTCGCGGATCGCCATGTCGTAGTCGGCCAGCAGGCGGCGCGCCAGCTCGGCCAGGCGCAGCCCCTCGCTAGTTGCCGTCAGCCGGCGCGTGCTGCGCTCGAACAGCCGCACGCCGGCACGCTCCTCGAGCGTCGCCAGGAGTCGCGTGACGGCGGAAGGCGAGCGGTGCAGCTTCTGCGCCGCCGCGGCCATGCTGCCAGCTTCGAGAATGGCCAGGAAGACCTGCAGTTCATCCAGACGGTCCATCGTTATTGCGCCAAGTGAAAGACTGAATTGCGATTATGCCCCATTCCGCAATACCGGTCTGGTGACTAGGATGAAGCTCCGATCAACCACTTCCTGGCAGACATGAACCCTTCTTCCCTTACCGTCTATGGTGTGGCGCTTTCCGGTCATACTCACCGCGTGGAATTGTTCCTTCATCTGTTGCAGCTGCCCTACCGCCGTATCGATGCCCCCGCCTCGGTACGCCAGAGTGCCGAATTCCGCCGCATCAACCCGCTGGGCCAGATTCCTGTCCTGCAGGACGGCGATCTCGTGCTTGCCGATAGCAACGCCATCCTCGTTTACCTGGCCAAGCGCTATGCCCCGGACAGCGGCTGGCTGCCGGACGGTGCTGTCGAAGCGGCACAGGTGCAACGCTGGCTGTCGCTGGCGGCCGGCGAGATCACCTTCGGCCCGGCCAGCGCGCGGATATCGGCGCGCTGGGGTGCCACCGGGATGCCGCCGGAGCTCATGCGCTCGCTGGCGGAGCGCGTATTGGGGTTCATGGAAGACAGCCTCACGCAGCAGGATTTCCTGGCCGCCGCCAGGCCGACGCTGGCGGACATCGCCTGCTACGCCTACATCGCCCACGCGCCGGAGGGCGGCATCGCGCTGGATCCCTACCCCCAGGTCCGCCACTGGATCGCGCGCATCCAGGCCCTGCCGCATTTCGTCCCGATGCCGGAGAACTGAGCCGTGAACGACCACCGCATCCCCGCGCCCTTCCACGCCGGCGAACTGCGTGCCCAGCAGCTGGCCGGCGGCGGACCGGCCGGCGCGCCGATCCGCAGCCAGATGCCGGAGCAGCACCGCCAGTTCTTTCCGCTGCTGCCCTTCGTCTGCGTGGCTGTGGCCGATGCGAGTGGATGGCCGATTGCAACGCTGCTGCATGGCGAACCGGGCTTTGTATCTTCTCCCGAGCCGGGTCAGCTCTACATTGCTGCCCGGCCCGATCACGACGATCCGGCATCGGCGCATCTCGGCAGGCCGGGCGCCGGCGTCGGGATCCTTGGCATCGACCTGGGCACCCGCAGGCGCAACCGGGAGAACGGTACGATCGCGCATGCGGATCGCGAGGGCCTGCTGGTGGATGTGCATCAGTCCTTCGGCAACTGTCCGAAATATATTCACGTACGCCAGCTCAGCCGTGTGGAGCGGAGGCCGGGTCAGGTCGAGCGCTTCGGTGGCGATCTGCCCGAGGATGCGGTGAAACTGATTGCGTCCTGCGAGACCATGTTCGTGGCCACGTCCAGTGGCATTTCCCCGGAAGACTTGGTAGGCGGTCTCGACATTTCCCATCGCGGGGGCGAGGCTGGCTTCCTGCGGCTGGACGGCAGGGTGCTGACCGTGCCCGACTATCCGGGGAATCGCTACTTCAACACCTTGGGTAACCTGCTGCTGGAACCCCGTGCTGCTCTGGTCATGGTGGATTTCGACAGCGGCGATGTCCTGCAATTGCAGGGGCGGGCCGAGGTGAGATGGCAGCTCGATCGTCCGGCGGAGGATATGCGAGCGGAGCGGGAATGGGCTTTTATCGTCGAACGTGGATGGCTCAGGCGAGCGGCGTTTCCGTTGGGGCAGCGCTGAGCCCTGCGTTGGCGTGCGTCGGCGCTGGCAGCAATTCAATTCTTGGTTAGGGACCTTCGTCGGAATGCCGCGGCAATGTGGCATGCGCTGGGCTAGGCTGATGGTATGAAAACACTATTCCTGCTCTCTGTGCTAGCAAGCGCGCAAGCGGCTGCCAGTCCGTGCAACGATCGCCTCGTCCCCTATTCGACGCCCGTTGCCAAGCAGGAGTATCGGCTGGTGCTGGCCGCCGATGGCGGGCAGCTGACCTATATCGGCGCGCGGCATTCCTCCGACCCGGCCGATCCGCAGTTCGCGGAGATCGAACAACAGTGGAACGCGCAGCGTCCTGACATCGCGTTCTATGAAGGGCCGAACCGGCCGGTGCCCAAGGACAGGATTGAGGCGATCTGCCAGACCGGCGAATCGGGCTTCGTCCGCTGGCTCGCGGCACGCGACGGCGTTCAGTTGGGCGTCTGGAACCTGACCCGAAGGATGAAACCACCGACCTGCTGCGGTAATTCACGCCGGAACAGGTCGGCCTGTTCTATACCTTGCGCGAGACCGCGCGCCTGCGCGAGCGACGCAACATGGGTGAAGCGGAGATCGCACGCACGATCGACGGTTTGCTGGAGCGCGCGGCCAGCATGGGACTCGGCGCCGTTCCCTTCCGCACCTCGGCCGACGTGGCGCAAGCCTACGGGCGCTACTGGCTTTCGATCAGGCCCAGCGCATTTCTCTCAATGCGGCAACCAGCTCCGGTCGCATGATGAATTGAAAATATCCGGTGCTGTCTTCGAGTTGGCCGTCTCTGGAAAACGAGAGGGTCGTCCACCAGCATGGCGCGCCGTTCGGATGGCGTTCTTCGGGCGTAAAGCCAAGCTGTTCAGCTATATGCATCGCGAGGGTTCCATATTGCAGGTTCGCCGCGTTGTAGTTCTCGTATTCCGCGGCGGCCGCCAGCTGCTTCGTGGTGATTGTCACATTCGGCGCTCGGCATTGCGCGCGTAGCATCGCCAAGTGGCTCGAGGGAAGGGTCTTGTCGCGCAGTGCAAGCAAGGCTGCTTTAAATTGTTCAGACGTTGCGATGGGGTTCGAGCTAGTACCTACCATGATGTTCCTTTCACGGGCGTGGAATGCTGCTAACGATTTGAATCATTTAAACCAGCCAAGGATCTGTATGTCCTTGGCTAGCTCGTGACGCATCATCATTCGGATGTTAAGTCAGCGATTTGATCTGCTGCTGCCGCGTTCTGGCGTTGCGTGGCAAATGCACAGTCGACAAAACCTATGCCAAATTAATTTTGGCGAAAGTTCCGCATCGGCTCTTCGTGAATGCCCCTGACAGATGTCGCAATGTCCATGGTGCGCAGAATCGCTTTGGATCAGAGGCGAGCTATCCCGTCCTCATACCGCTGCCAAACCGAATCGAACCCGTTTGCCTCTTGTCCCCTTGCATTGAACAGCACTAGCCGTTTTCGCGCTCGTGTGAGGCCGACGTAGAGTCGGTTCACGTGCGAACGGTCTTCTAGGTCATAGGATTCGAGATGCGGCATCAGCACCACGTCGAACTCCAGCCCTTTCGCATGTGATACGGAGGTGAAATATCGGACATGCCTGCGCGACAAGTCGATCTTCTCGGACAATTCCGTCTCGACGAACGAGGCGGCAAGCGCTGTTTGCAGCCGCGCGTGCATCTCGGCCGCCATGCTGGAATCGGGCAGGATCACGGTGGCAGTCTGGGTCGGCGGCACCTTGCGCAACAATCGGACGATCTGCTCATCCAATTCGGTCAGGCCATCATGGTATTCCAGCTCGGGCCCGTGGATGTCGTCACGATGTTCGATTAAGCGGGTCGACAGTTCCCCAGTGGGCTGACTACCTGTCGAGCCGTCTTGGAAGGTAGCACGGAAGCAGGTGCTGAACCATGCCAAACCCGGGGCGTCGAGCTGGCGAAGGTTCTCCGTCAGTTGAACATGTGCGATCGTCGTCCCTGGAAAGCATTTTCGGACGTCGATGGTACTGCCGTGATGTAACTTCTGCGCGATGTCGCCGACCACCGTGACCGCCTTGTAATCGGGCTTTGCTTGCTCGGCCATTAGATAGATTTGCTGCTCGGTGAAGTCCTGGACCTCGTCGATGAACACGCATTGATAGTATTTCGGGGGTCTCAGTGCGGCCGGACTGCCGTCGAAACCACGCCCGACCAAATGCGACAGGCAGAGTAGCAGATCGATGTCCTCGTCAGCCAATTGCCTGTCACGCAACTGAGCATGGATCGTGCGGGCAAGCACAGGGTCGGGAAAGTCGTTGGCTTGCGTGCCCAACGCTTCCATGTAGACATCCGCCAAGTAGGTCAAGCGCTGTAACAGGGAGCTCTGCAGAGATCGGCGCAAAGTAGCCTCGACGCTTCTGGAGCGCGTGGTGACCGGCACCGCCGGCGCGGTGACTTCGCTCTCATCGCTGTCGGCGTCGTCGTCCGACACTTCGACTTGCGGCTCGAGCAGCTCGAACTTGACGCGTCCCAGTCCGCGCTGCACGGTCAACGGACGCAGCTTGCCATTCCGTAATACGTATGGTCGATCAAGGGCCTCGGGGAGCAAGCGCATCGCAAGCGAATTGACGTCCGCCGCGACGGCGGGAAACGCGTTTCCGCTTGCGTCGCGTACCGCCAATTGGCCCGCGACGAGCATTTCGCGCGTCGACGCGTTCCATTCCAGCTGCTCTCCGTCGAGGGAGAGGAATACGAGGGATTGGTCGACGGGCCCATGCTCGTCGAGTGCTACCAAGCGGGAGGAATCACGCCGGAACAGCGGCACCTTACGCCGGACTAGCAGACTGGCCAACGCGTGTTCATTGCTGGCATGAAGTGTCTGTTCGCCATCGAGCAACCACAGGACATCCTTACCGAGGACTTTGCTGCGTACGTCTTGAATGATGCCAGTCAACGTGTTCGCCAGTCGATCGAGCGCGAAACGACCCTGCATTGGTGTCCGTCGCAAGCTTGCCTGGACCGACCCGATCGCTTCATGCACCGTCTGCAATGCAGCGGCGACGATACGGTCGATCCTCGGGCGTTGTTCGGGGATGAACATCTCGGTGATCGTCGACGGCTCGGGGAGGCCGGGGATCAGTCGGTCTGCGATGCCTGCCGCGATCGCACGGTCGGCTGCGCCGAGCCAGTCCATGGTGGTGTCCGACTGAGTGCCACGCGGCGTGGCAGTCATGCTCCAGCGCCAGCCGGGAATCCTGCTGCGTTCGATCTTGCGGTGTTGGCGCAGGCGTACTTGCAATTCTTTGAATTCGGCCACAGGCAAGTGCGGCAATTCGATTCGCCGACACGTCTCTTTCAAGTATTGCGTCAACTCACCAGTTCGAACAAAACCGATGCTGCCTTCTTGAGAAAACTTTCCGGCAAATTTGCCGGACCAGTACGTCAGCGCATGTCCCACGATGTCGCGAAAATCGCGTTCCTCGGTGACGCTGTTCTCGGTGAAGTCGCACAGCATCTTCGTGCGTCCGAGCGCCGCCGAGGTCTTGCCAGAGCCCGCGACACCTTCGACGAACATTGCCCCAACCGGCGAACGCGCAATGATCTCGTCTTGCTCCCGTGTCCTGTTCACATAGAAGGTTTCCGAGAGGCCGAAATAGCCATCGTCGGACGTTTCCGAGCGTGCGAGATCGTCTTCGCCGTCTTCGTATTCTGCGACCTTCTCGACGTCCTCGGCGTCGTCGTCGGCGATCTCGAGCCGAGCCAACGACAGCCCTACCTGTACAGGTACGCTAGCGACTGGCGCATCCAGGGACTCGCTAGGCATGCTTTCGGTCGAGGATAGCACCGCAGAGTCAGACTCGATGGGCGGGTTTGCCTTCTGTGCCCTTCGCTGCAGTGTCCGACGTAGGTCAGAAACCAGCACATGACCATCGTCACCGCTCACCGTCATGCGCAGGAAGTTGCGGACGTTGTCGTCGAAGTGCAAACCATCGAAACGATCGAACAGTCGGGACTCGACCACGCGATACCAACCCCAAACCGGCGTCTCGTCCTCGTCGCCGGGGCGTAGAAAGCTGCACAAGCGGCCGACCGGAGAGTGGGGAGTGGCGTACCCAGACTTGAAGTCGGGGTAGAGTGCCGGGGTTGAGCTCAGCCGGAAGGTCAAGCGCCCCTTCTTTTCGGATTCGATCACCACCGTCTTCCCGTAGGCATGACGACGCAGTGCTGTGTAAGCAGATCGCATGCCTTCCTGTTTGATCATCTTTTCGGCGTAATCTATTACGCCGTCGAGCACCGCCAGTTCAGTGCTGCATTTTTCTAAGTGTTCATCTGGAAACAACGGTTGTGCCATGCAAGTACGATGTCGAGGGGGTGGGACGTCTGCTCGTCGATCTGATCAACATCACGCGGTGTTGAACGAAGGATGGGCTTTATTAAATTCCATGTGGCGGTCGGTCGAAAAGCCAACGCTACTTTGTAGCATATTGACAATAAACTTTCAAAGAAGAAAATGGTAACGCTGAGGTTTCGTTGCGCCTACACGCCAAAACGTAAGCCTGCTTCGATGTGCCAGCGATGTGACACCGACCAGTCCACTCGTAGGTTTGCACATTGCTACGTACGAATCGCCGGCGCTGGCCAAGATCACACCGGCGTGGCGACACCGGTATGCACCAGCGCGTTCAGATGGTCGTCGAGCATTCGCGGCACGTCGCCGCCCGAAACCAGCAGTCCGGCTTCCATGTTGCGTTCCATGGCGTACCGGGTGAGATTGGCGCTCGTGACGAAACAAACCAGCCCATCGGCCACGGCGACCTTGGCGTGGACGCGTCCGTCGTCGAACTCGTCCGTCTTATCCTGCCATGCATACAGGCGCGCGCTGGGCACGAGGTCCCTCAATCTGCCGATCGCGTCCGTGGAGATACTACCGCCGTGCTCGCGTGAAGACTCCAGCAGCATCGCGATTGCCACGCCGCGTGCGCTCGCAGTGTTGAGGGCGACGACGATGGTCGACACGTCGTAGGCGACGAAGCTCGTGATGAACAACCTGACGCGTGCCGAACCGATCACCTGCAACAATGCCTGCTCCGTCCGTCTCGTCGAGACGAAGGGCGTGGTCGGTCCGGTCCAAACGAGCTCGACGGATTGCTGGCGCGTCATCGCGGTGGCTACATGACTAGCGGCGAGAAGCATGGAAGCCAGTTCGTCGGCTCCAATCGTGGTATCGCGCCATGCCGCGACGACGCGTGCGACGACTTCTGCGGCAGGATGTGTGAGAAGAAGCCTGGACCAGGTTTGGTCGGCGCGGTCCGGATCGGTCTGACGGATCCGCATTGCAATCGCCTCGACTTTTTCCGGCGAGACCAATCTAGCCAAGGCAGTGACTGCTTCTAGGAGTGCTTCCATTCAAATGCGACCGAAAAACGCGGCGTCACTGCAATCGAGCGTGGGTACGAGCAGCGAGCGGTCCAGATAGCGGTTGCCCTGTTCGCACGAGGTCTCGGCCACCAGGGAACAGGCGTGACAGGCTGCCGCATGTAAGGAGCGATCCTCGCCGGGATCGTGTTCGGCACAGAGCGGGTCCGACGAGCAGATCTTGGCGCGCTGAAGTGCTTGTTTGAGCAGGCGGCCGAGGTTCTCCGGCTTGCCCAATTCGACCAGTCCGCCCAGCGTCCCATCCGAATCTGCCGCTGCGGTGTAAATCAAGATACCTGCTTGCGGATGCGGTCCCGAGGTGTTGGCGTAGACACGCTCCCGGATGCTCGCCGCGTTGTATCCGCATTCCAGCGCCAGCTCCCGAATCAACAGATGTGAGAGCGTATGGAGCATGGCGTAACGGACCCCTGGGTAGCCAACCTCCGAGTCGAGCCGACGCGCATTGCGCCAGCCGCGGTGCCCTCGCTCGAGCTTTCGATCGATCCGCTCGACTCCGGGGAGCGAGGCCCACCGCGCAAGCCCTTCTTCTTGGAATTGGATGAAGATGCCTTCCCCGTGGACCTGGGTCGCGGGAATCCATTCCGGCTTATGGTTCGCGAGCCCCGCCATTTGCCGGCGTTCGTCCGGTGCGCGTGCCTCGTCGGGCGGTTCGACTCGAGTGAAGCCCAACAAGGCGTTGACCTCGCGCAGTCGCTCCAGTAGCAGGACTCTGCCGACATGCCGCTCGAAACAGAGCGGCGTGTCGACTACCTTGCTCATGAAGTGTGGGTACTCCGTCGGCGGAGCGCTTGCCGTCAACACGATCCATTCGGGTCCCTTGACGTCTGTGTCGTCCGCGGGAACCTGTTTGACACCGTTGCGGTGAGCCTCGATCGCGGCCCAGACCGCCGCTGCCGAGTGGCAGTCGATGCCCGGCAGTGCGCCAGTCTTCTTGAGCGTCTTGATCGTCGTTGCGACCTCGTTCTCGGATTCGACGTCTTCGAAGAAATCCCAGCCATCAAGGATCAGCTGACTGAGCGTATCCTCGGCTTGCGGTATGGCGAGCGTCGATAGCGTGACGGGGAACCAACTGTTTGTCGAACCCAACAAGACGGGGCGCGCGTCTTCGCCGCAGGCGTCGTCGAAACGGTCGAGATGCGGATGCCTGCCTCGACAACTGGGCAGATTCTCGCTGCCGACTTTACCGAATGCGTTAGCCATGCTACGTGACGCACCGCACCCATCACATTTGACCCATAGATTCTCCGTCTGCAACGATGCGCCGCTCTCGAAGAAGCGTAACGTCCCAGTGCAAAGCTGGTTACCCCGGTGAACGAAATACCGCCATGGAAAGTCGTCGAGGTGCCCGGCCGGACATGCCAACAAGAAACGTGCTGGAACCGCGTCGGCGTCGCGCGCTGGCATCTCGTTCTTGGAACCACGACAGCCCTTGTGGACGAACCGCGTGCGCTCCGGTCGATAGCGATTTTCCTTGATTTCGAGGAGTCCATCGTCAACCGGCGACAGCAGACCGCATTTCACGCAACGCATCCAGCGGGGAAACGGACGGACCGGGACACCGATGCATGCTTCTGCCGACCACGGATCAACTAGTTCGCCTTTTTGGAAGGGCGGCATGCGTAAATCTTCCACTTGCGGCCCGAGACGTTTTCGAACCGCGGCGAGCAGGCGTGGTTCCGGTATTGGCTGACAGCGGTCGCGCTCCCACTGGTCGATGCCCATGGTGACCACAGACAGGTTGGGGAGGTCGATCAGCGCGCCGGGCCCGTTTGTCCACAATAATTGACTCGGGCGGACTTCGCCGACCGGGGTCCGATCATTCATCTACACTCCTTTTCGTCGATGGCGGACGGACTTGCCAGGCAGAGCCATCCTCGACGTTTCCATTTTTCATGATCAGCCTTACGCCGGGCTCGACTTCGCGCATCGACATTGGTACCGTCCAGTCGTGCCAAGGGCGGTTCCCGGGCGCCTCGATCAATCGGACCATGGTCGCCGAGTCGGAGCCGCGCTTTTCGTAGCCGAGTGTCCTGCCGGGGACACGCGCATTCTTGGCCCAGTCATCCGCGCGTTTCTTGGAAGCGCGCTCGACCAGATCCTTGATGGTGGAGGCCTCGCTCACGTTCCAGGCGCGGCGCACCAGGACATCGATCGCCTTGACCATCGCCGGCGCGTCCGGCTCGTGCAGCTCTGCCGCCCCGACGTTCGGGCTGAACGTGTCATCAGCAATGCGCATCAGGCTCACGAGCGCGCCGGTCAGACCACGGTCCAGGGCGCGGGGCGAGAACGGCGTCACCGATTGCGCCTCGACGTGCTTGTAGAACGTCGCGTGGTAATGCTCGAAGGTCTCATAATGGGAGAGGTCGCGCGGACGTGCCCAGGCGAGGACCGTACAGACCAGTCCGGGATGGGCACGTCCGACACGGCTAGTGGCCTGGATGTATTCAGCCGTGCCCTTGGGTTGTCCATTGACCGCCATTACGCCCAGACGATTCACGTCCACGCCGACCGACAGCATGTTGGTCGCGAGCACCACGTCGATCGCGCGGGCCTCCCCCTCGTTCCACTTCGCCACGAACCTGCCCGTATTCGGATCGACGGCTGCCTTGAATTTGACCTCAAGGTCGTCGAGGTACTTCGGAATGTCCTGGCTGGAGACACGCGAGGTCAGCTCACGGATGTCGCCGACCCTGCGCTGGGCCAGCGCTGGGCGTTCGACCATACTCATCCGGACTCGATAGGAACGGGTCTGCACGTCGTCCTCGGCCAGACGGCGCATTCCGCCCAGCTCCCGTAGCGAATTGAAATAGCCGACCAAGGTCATGTACGGGTCCGCGCGCTCGCCGAAACGATCGAATAGGGCTTGGCCTGCAGTCAACAAGGCCGTATACACGCGAATCAAGGTGGCGGGGCGCGAGGCACCAGGTGAACAAATGCCCAGGTAACGGCGGCCGGGTCGTTCCACGATCGGTCGTTGTACCGAGAAGTAGTTGTCGTCTACGTCCAGACCGTGCGGCGGAAATACCGATACCTGCCGCATGAATACACTGTAGACCTGCTCCCCGGCCTTACGCACCGTCGCCGTGGACGCGACGATCTTCGGTTTGACGGTCTTGCCGTCGAGCACCCAGCCGCACAGCTCGTCGACGGTCGATTCGTATAAGCCAACCATCGTCCCCAGTGGACCGCTGATGAGGTGGAATTCGTCCTGGATCACGAGGTCAGGCGGGCGCAGCGGCGCGACCTTCCTGGTTTTCACCGCTGCCAGTCCCTTCTCGGCCGGATGCACGCCGTCACAACAGTCCTCGCCACGCCACAGCAGACCGTGGCGATCACATTCCCGACTCACGCGGCCGAACAACGTGCGGATCTGGCCTCGCCAAGCCATCATGGCGAACTTGTCCACGGTGGCGATCATCATCGTGGGCGGCCGATGATAGATTTCCTCGTCGACCGTCAAGACGGGGATGCCGGGATGCGGCAGGTCGCTGGAGCGGGCGCGTGAGAACGCGCAACTGCCTTTCTTGTCGCCGCAGTAGATCACGGTACGGCTACGTTCCCTGTCCACGACCACATCTTTGGCTGGATCGATCCGGGAACCACACCAGGGACAACTGGTCAATTGCAGGGGCGAGCAGACGTTCGCCTTGTGTCGGCTCGCGTCGCGCATGTTGCGCACCGCGTGATAACTCTCCTCCGTGGTTCCTGGAGTTATCTTGTTGCCAACCCAGAGACCGATCGTGAACGGCAACTTGCCGAGCGAGGTGTCGCCCTGCACCAGGGCGTCACGGCGCAGCTTTTCCATCGCACAGACGAGCGCAGTGGCGCGCTGGAACTGCTGCAGCGTCAACAGACGCAGGGTGTAGCGCATGATCACGGCGAGGCCGCGCGATCCGTCGTATCCGCCCAGGTTGCCTTGAAGACGGCGGATCGCCATCGTGAACGCCGCCACTCCGAGGTAGGCCTCGGTCTTGCCACCACCGGTGGGAAACCACAGCAGATCGGCATGGGCATCGACCGGCCGTACCCGATCCGGATGCATCGGATCGGCGATTGCGGGGATCGACAGCAACAGGAACGCCAATTGGAACGGGCGCCAGCTCCGGTTCCTCGGCAGGTCGAATTGATCGAGACTGACGTCGCGGCCGCGCCGCATCTCAAGTGCATACAGACTACGCACCCGCTGAGTCGCCATCGCCCGGTTGGCGAAGCGGAACGCCGCCAGAGCTCTGGGGTCACCCTCGAGAGTCTCGACGCCCTGCCGCAAGCGTATTCGGATCTCGTCACAACGCTCGAGCGCCTGATTCGCTGGCACGTCGTACCCGACCACGTCCGTGCCGATGCGGGTGCTTTGCTCGGCGATCCAGGCCGCGTAATCGTCGACCAGTACGCTCAGCGCCCGAACCAGTTCGGTCGCCTCCAGCGACGCAAGCCGCTGCATGTCCAGTAGACCGCTCTCGACCATCGCCCGCATTGCCGGACGGTCGACCGGGTCGAGGCCCGGCGTCTCGGTCACCTGTACCTCGTATTGCGGCATGACGGTGGTACGTACCTCGGTGGCCAGCGTGACGTCGTCCGCGGTTATCGCATGTACGGCGACTCCGTGTCCCACCGCGAACTCGACGCGGCTGCGATAGATCATCTCCAGCGTCTCGCGCTCATGATCCGAACCCCCATCTTCCGCCACCGGACGGCGGCGGAAGATGGTTTTCTCAGCCACCTGCGCGTCGGCACGCACGACGAGTTCTGGCTGGAACAGCCAGGCCGTGTCGCCATCGTCCACCTGAGCGTTGACGAGGAACAGCGTCACCAGCCGGTCCCCACGTTCGTTCTCGGCGCGCACGGAGCCCTGTATTCGCACCGCTGGACGCTCCGGGTCTGGTGCCTTGGGTGCCACCGGGCCTTCGCCCAAGAGCAGGAGCAGCGTTCCGCCGCAGGGGATGCGTCGCCAGACCTTGGCCTTCTGCCCATTCGACCGGACAGCCGTGTGTTCCGCCTCGGGAAGACGTTCGTAAGCACCCCAACGCGCCTCGACTTCGATCTGCTCGACGGCGCCATGCACGCAAAAAGTCATCCCGAAACTGCTGGGTACGAGGGACTGGCTGGCGGCCGTGTCGATCTCGTCGGCCGCATCGGATTCCGCGTCCACCCGCCCGCTCACCGTCCCAAATCCGCTTCCCGGCTCGTCTCGACCGGGCACGATGGGGTCGTCCGGTTCCTCATCCGCGACTGGAGACGCTTTGAACTCTCCGCTGCCAGCGGCCGCCACCTGGCGTGGCGCAAGCTTGCCCACTAGATAGCGGTCACGCACGCTCATGTCGACGATGTGCTCGCGCGGCCCGCCGGCCGGGCCGAGCAGGTCGTCGACCACCGCCAATTGGAGCAGCTCGCGGACGTAGGCGGGATCCTCGATCAAGGGCACCTCGTCGACCGTCTTGCTCAGGCTGGAATACGATGCGGCGACGAACGTGTCCCATGGGAGCCTGCCGACGTCACTCGTGGCAGATACGGCTGAAGAGACCGCCGCTATTTTTGTCGGCGTTTCGACGATCGCCATCCGATCGAACATGATCGTCGTAGTGATGTAATCGGAACGGATCCGTGCTACACGGCCGACGCGTGCGATCGCTACGGTGTCGTCCACTACGAGTATCCAGTCGTCCTCGGCGACACTCGGATGGTGAGATCGTTCCCCTCGTAAGACCACGACGTAGCGCGCCAGTCGGACATCGGCGCACAGACCGTGGTCGACGACGATCCACGCGTTACGTGCGGCGTCCGCCGGCATCGAATCACTTCCCATCATCGGTCTCCATACAAATCGGCTTGGTCCGGACGCGGCTTGTTGAGGCGGGTGAGCGATTCGACGTCACGATGAGGGACTACGCGGGCAATGCTCTCGGCATCTTCCGTCAGTCCGTATGCCACCGTCAGTCTGCCCTCCGCGTCGAGGTCCCGCGCCTCGCCCGAGGTCGGATTCAGCTCGATGAATCGGAACTGCCTCGGCCCACCCGGTCGTTGTCCGATCACTTGGATGAGTCGACGCTGCGCCTGCTCAATCGCCTCCCGATACAGCGCACACCTCGCTCCGCCACCGGTGACGAAGATCGGCAAGCCCTCGCGCCATGCGGGGCTGGACGGTTCGCCTCGCGTGTTGGTGCGAGTCGTGTCGACGACGCCGACGATACGGTTCGTCACCTTCGTCATGAATCCCTGGTCTACTGCCATGATCTCGTCGGCAGACTTTCCGTTGCGCTCGCCGAATAGATCGGCCGCCTCGACGGGTGTCGCGTCGTTCCAGCAAAGCTCGAGGCCGAGCTGCGCATACCGGTTGTGGCGCAAATGGTGGGTCCCGAGAGGCACTACCGCGGAGAAGAAGATCGGGATGCGCGGCATGGCCGTTCGGTCGTTGCTCATCACGACGTTGAACGTGGCGACGTCGAGGGTGGCTGCACCGACGTCGATCAGCGCATGCAAGCCCGGGCTCGCTTGCGAAGACGACAGATACCCTGCGATCTGTGCCACGAACTCGGGCACGACCACTGGCTCGCACTCCAGACCGACATCGACGGGTTGGTTCTGCCATGCGGCCTCGATGTCGGACTCGTGGAGGTGTTCCCATGCCGCGGCTTGCCATGCAGTGCGGACGATGCGATGGAACGCTGCTACGATGGCCGGATCGTCGTGCGGTTTGGTCGGGCAGCCCATGTTCAATTCCCAACATAGCGAACGCCCGACCAGCTTTCGACCGATCTCTGTCTTTCGGTACAAGAATGCCCTCGCGTAGCGGATGACCAGAGCCAGATAGGCTACGGTAGCCGTCGGACACCGGTCCAGTCCCTTGCTCTCGATGATCGGAAGCTTCAGATTGGCCTGGATCTGGCCGGCGTCGTCCCGTTGCCAACGATACTCGCCGTCCTCTCCACGAACCACGACGTCGGGTACCACGTAGCGCTCCGCCTCTGCAGCACCAGCTGTGACGCCCGACCATTCGACGGGGACCAGGTCGACGCCGGCTCGGATCGCCACTTTCGTAAATGCCGTCCCGAAATCGATCCCCATCCGGACGATCATGCGGGCCGCCCTGCCCTTGTCGTGTTCGGGATGTTGCAGCGATCGACCGACGTCTGCCCACTCTGGCATGGCTAAGGGGCAGCCAGCGTCGATGTTGGGGCTGAAGGGCACCAGCGCGCCATGGTCGAGACGCGAGGACGGCGCAGTGCAAAGCGGGGCCTCGCGACGAAGGCCACTGTCGCGTCGAGTACCAGCGGTCGATGCAGAGGGATACGCAGTCGCAGATCCCGGGTTCGATCGCGCAGGGCTCTCCGGTTTGGGGGGGACGGCAGCCAACCAGGATGCTGGCGGCTGGAATGCGCCATGCGGCGCCACCCGATCAGCACTCTTGCCGTGACTCGGCTTGCGCAGTGCGGCTCTGATATCGCCCAACTGCTCCTTCAAACTCTTCATGTGCGTCCTCCCGCTGGCATCACGTCCACGAACAACACACAGACGTCGCGTGAGTCGGCCGAAAAAGCTTGGCTCTTGCGTGTCAACGTCGCTCGACGAGTCTCTATCCTGGCAAAAAAGTCCTGCATGTTCTTGCGTTCTGCGTTTGCCAGGCCCTTACGGCGCTTGCCGTCCGCGCTGGATCCGTATAGGGATGCGTTGAACTCATGGTTGGCGATACGTTTCTCGAAGCCTTCCCGTTTCTTGCGGATGTGGTCATCTAAGAGCTGCGAGAGTACGTCGGCGCGGTCGCGATTCTCGCGCGACTTCTCGTCCTTGACGGCGCGGTATCGATCTCGAAGCATTGCTTCGCAGCGTTCCGCCGCGGTGGCGACGTCATCCGGCTCGCTATCGACAGCCACTGTCGGCCAATCGCTTCCTGAACGCCTGATTGCATCGAGTAGCGCCTCGGCCTGGACGTCGTCAAGTGCAGTATCCCCGCCGATCGGTACGGCGGCGAGCAGTAGGTGCTCTTCATCCTTGACGCCGGAGAAGTTGGCTAACCTGGCCATCAGCACATGAGGTCCTACGGGTACGCCGTCGATGACGACTTTCGCCGCGTACAACGGGAAGCGATCTTCGTCTCCTTCCACCTTGCGCGTCAAGAACCGCACGATCGGATGGAAACGATGGATGATCTCCTCGCCGCCTCGAGTTTTGTCGGTGATCTTGTCCGTGAAGCGGCAGCGCCGGAGCTGGCCCGAAGCCAGTCCAGTCTTCCCGACGAGGTTTTCCTGTCGAACGAACTCGTCCAACTCGGCGGCGAAGTCGGGACTCAAGCCGATGTCGAACAAATCGGGATCGCCATGTGCGGCGACAAACCGGCAGCCGGGAGCGTTTCTGAGGCATCCATCGACGTAACGGATCAGGTCATGGCGTGTCACGATCTTGCCGTCGCCGCGCGCCGTCTCGATTTGCGCCAGCAACTGCTGACCATGGGCCACCAACTGGATCGCCTCTCGTTCCAGTTCCTCCTGCGCGCGCTTGGCATTCTCGATCGCTAGGGCGACCTCCTCGATCAAACGCGCCTCCTCCTCGGCTGTCAAATGTTTCGACAACAGGACGTCCTCCAGCTTCCTGACCTGTCCCAGGATCTCCTCAGTGCCGCCCAAGGTGCTCTCGAACACACCGATCCGCTTGGCCAATCTGGTGAGTATGAGCGCGTCGATTGTATTCTTGTGGACGAAGTTCCATACCATGATGCGCTTGGAGCATTGTCCGATGCGATCAATACGGCCGATACGCTGCTCGATGCGCATCGGATTCCATGGCAGATCGTAATTGACGACCAGACGGCAGAATTGCAGGTCCACGCCTTCGGCCGCGACGTCGGTACACACCAATACCCGGCAATTGCGGTCGTCGCGGAATGCGGCGACGATGGCATCCTTGTCGAAACCAGCCCCACCCATCAACAATCCGGCTTCCACGTTTTCTGCGGAGAGTCTTTCGACGAGATAGCGCGCTGTGCCGCGGAACGTGGTGAATACGATCGCCTTGGAATCGCGGTCTTCGGCCATGAATCGCTTGAAGGCGGCGGCCAGCTTTCCAAACTTCGAGTCATTCCTGCTCAGGTCACCGAACTGGAATCGTGGCAGTGTACGGTTTGCCAGCCAACGTTTCAGGCCCGACGTCTTCTCGGCCAGTCTATCCTCGTCGTCGTCGATCTCGTCCAGCGTCACCGCCATGGCATCGGGGTCTAGCCCATCGTCCCCCCAGGTCCGCAACAAGGCGGCTGGGCTGGACGCCACCATGCGCTGCGGTGTGGACAGCAAGAATCCATGCTCTATACCGTGAGCCAACGCATACTCACGCGTCCCTTCGGTAATCGCCTTATAGAGGTCCTCTTCGACGGGCGCCATGTCCGCCTCGAACACCAGCGCATCCCGCAACACGCGTTCCGATTGCACTTCCCTCTTACGGGTGCGGCTGACGATATGTGCAAGCAAGTTGAGTCGTTCGAGTCGGGCCGCGACGTCGATCCGTCGCGCGTTCGTCCAAACCTCGATGGCTTCGACCTCCTCGATCAGGCGTGCAACGCGCTCGGATCGCTCGAACCAGCGCGACGACTCGATTTCACGGATCGCCGACATGATGCGGGTGGGGCTACTATGCGGATCGCGCACCACTTCGCTGGCGGCGATCACCGGGCGATTCGCCTGGACCACGTTACGAAAGTCGTCGGGGTGCTCGAAATGGTCGGGATCGAGCAAGCGCAGGACATTGAACAGGTCATCCGAACCAAGATTGATTGGCGTGGCCGACAGCATCAACTGATGCGTACTGACGTCCCGCAACAGACTCCCGGTGCGCCATGCCCCAGTGTCCTGATTGCGCATATAGTGCGCCTCGTCGAAGATCACCAGATCCAACAGCGGTTCCTGCTCGGCATGCCGGTAGAGTAGATCCGCGAGACGAGCTCGCACCGAGCGTTTGGGCATGTCACCATCCGACGAGTCCCAGTCGCTTGGCGCCCGAACGCCCTGGTAGCTGACGATCCAAGCACGTTCCCGATGCTCGCTCGCGTCGAGCTCCCGATGCAAGGTCTCTGCGTCGACCACTTGTGCGTCCAGGCCAAATCGCGACGAGAGTTCGAAGCGCCACTTCTCGCGGAGCATCGCAGGGCACACCACTAGCAGCCGGCGCATATCGTAACGGGCGCGTAATTCGGTCCAGATCAGTCCCGCCTCGATCGTCTTGCCCAGACCGACTTCGTCTGCGATCAGCAGACCGTTGACGGGGGATTCCAATAGAGTCAACAGCGGTTTGTATTGATGCGCGTAGAAATCGGTCTGCGTCAACCCCATCGCATAAACGACGTTCGATAGCCTGCCAGAGAGATGGATATGGGTCAGCAATCGACGTAGATCGTCGACGCGTCCATAGCGCCCTTCACGAATCAGCTCCAGAGGATCGTCGCCCCCTGCGTCGACCCCAATCAACTCCTCCTCGTAATGCCAGTCCAAGCGGCCATTCCAGTTGACGCGATGCTGATGACCAGACGCGCGCGCACGGGTCTGGTCGGTGACCGTCCCGATCTTGGCGGGGTCATCGACATGGCGGACGAGTTGTCCTGGATTCCACAGCATGTTCAGCATTCCTCTTCGTCGAATCGGTATCGGCTTCGGCCCGCGCGCGTCGACCACGGCCGGACGCACATGTGACGAATGGAGCAGTCTTTGGCGATCATCGCGACGACCCGAGTCGATAGTCTTCGCCGCGGTGGTGATGCAGTGTTTCCGGAGGCGCCAGCAAACACATGGACGAAGCCACGCCAATTGGCCCGGTGTCGAGGTGACTGCTGTGAATTCGCATCACGAATGTTTGATATCTTTGAGACAACCCTGATTGTAGTCAGGAATCATGTAATTTGCTATAGCATTTGGTACAAAATTCGACAGTTGCATGACTTATGGAATGGGTGGCAACACGCTCATCCTTCTCCAGATTGCAGCGTTCGCCGGCTAGCGCATCCTTGATCCGAAAGGTAGTGACAACAAGTGACAAACTTCGTCGTGAGGACTCAAAATCACGCGCCATCGGCCGTCACACGTGCCAGTCCCTTGGACATAGAGGTGCGGAATACCGACGCTAGGTCGTCATTGCGGAATCGGCAATGCCAAGAGCGCCTAACGATTCTCCGAAGGCTGCATTGCGTCGCCTCGCCGTACTGGCGTACTGTCTTCAACGATGCACCGTGTCCTCGGGGTTCTGTTAGGCGCTCGGAGGCGTATTCGTAGGCGTTCGGTCGCCATCATCGTTACGCTCCAGTCCGCATCGTGGGACTTCGATCGTCAGAGTGACTTCCTATTTGCGATGAAGCATCGCATTGCTTCGTGTATACTTTCGTCACCTGATCCATTCCCTACGCACATCTCGTAACCAGGCTTTAGGTTACTTCGACTCACCCGACTCACATACATGGGCTCGGGCTCCTATTTGAATCAAACAAAGTCTTCATGAAAATCGTCGGTCTTTTTAGTGGGATTGGTGGTCTGGAACTCCCCTTCCAGCGAAGAGGCGCACATACCGAACTGCTCTGCGATGTATGGGAAGCCTCGCGTCAGGTGCTTCAGCACCGCTTTCCCGATGTTCCCATCGCGGAGGACGTAGCGACATTGGCATCTCTGCCCAGTGACATCGATGTTGTGACTGCAGGTTTCCCTTGTACGGATCTGTCTCAGGCAGGGCGCACGGCTGGCATTGGTGGCAACGAATCCGGTTTGGTAGCACACGTATTCCGTCTACTCCAAAGTCGAAACATCGAATGGCTGATCTTGGAAAACGTACGCAACATGCTCGTCCTCGACAAAGGCAAGGCGATGCATTACTTGACACATCAACTCGAAGGACTGGGATTTCGGTGGGCCTACCGCGTGGTGGATTCGCGGTTCTCTGGAGTACCGCAGCGTCGCCACCGGGTGCTCCTGGTCGCGTCCCGTCATCACGATCCCAGGCGCGTCCTGTTTGCCGACGATGCCGGTGAGCCCGATGAGGCTACACGCCGCGGCGACGCCTTCGGTTTCTATTGGACCGAAGGACTGACCGGCGTTGGTTGGGCCCGCGATGCGATACCTCCTGTTAAAGGCGGGTCCAAGGTCGGCATTCCTTCCCCTCCCGCGATCTGGATACCGGATGCCGCACCTGGTCGACGTATCGTGACTTGTTCGATCGAGGACACCGAGGCTCTCCAAGGATTCGAGCGCGGCTGGACCGCACCCGCACAGACGGGGGCACGCAACGGCCCTCGTTGGAAGCTGGTCGGTAACGCGGTGACGGTGGGTGTGGCCGACTGGCTGGTCGGTCGCATCTACGAGCCAGGAGACGTGTGTGTGCCAACTACGCCTTTGGAAGCCGGCGCCAGCTGGCCGGAGGCCGCGTATGGCGATGCGGGCCGTGTATGGCGAGTCCACGCGTCTCATTGGCCTGTCCATGGCTCCTATCGTCATCTGCTGGATGTCATCACGCATGCCGACTTGCGTCCGCTGTCGCGACGTGCCAGTGCCGGATTTCTGGAAAGGACACGTCGTTCACGCCTGAAATTCGACCCAAGTTTCATTGCCGATATTGAACAACACGTTATACTTGCGGGAAGTTAATCTGCAATGCGCGTAGAGGCGTGATCGGCTGGGTCACCCATGGCGAAGGAGGATGCATGCAATGGTGTGACCTGATCCCATCCAAAGACATCGAGAGTGCGCTAGGCGATCCTGATGAGCGGACTAGCGCCGATACACAGATAAAAAAGAAAGAGTGGAGCAAGCAGTTCGCCGATCGCTGCGCGCGGGTCATCGCCAAGGAACTGCGCCGCCCGATTCTCTCTAAGAAGCGAGTGCTGCCAGACCCGACTACCGGAACGGAACTCCTGGTTCCCTTGGGCGCGGGGACATCGAAACGAATCGACGTCACTGTCGCGGACCCGTTATTGGGTCTCGAGATCGGTGTATCGCTGAAGGGCTTGAACTTCAGGGATGAAAAGGGCCGAAACTACGATAAGAATCTGACGGGACGTCTCTATGAATTGGCCGACGAAGTCCGATTGGTTCATGAGTACCTGCCGCGGGCCTTGATGGTGGGTGTCTTCTTTCTTCCACTCGGGAGCACCAACGACAAATCGAAGGGCATATCGTCGTTCGCCAAGACCGTCGTGAAACTGCGTGAACGTTCCGGACGACAGGACCCGACGTTGGTCGGACAAGCGTCTCGCTGTGACATGGCGTTCGTCGGCTTGTATTCCGTAGATGAGCCTGGCTATCCACGTGGCTTGCTACGCTTTTTCGACGTTCGAAACAATCCTCCCAGGCGTGGGCGCCCCTTGATCGAAGATACACTCAGCTTGAAGGAAATGGTGGACATGATCGTTGCCAGGGCAATCTTCGCGGAGGGTCTCTCATGGGGGACTGCCGAGGCGGACCACGCGACCGATGCACCGCCATCCGAAGCACGTGTCTTCAGTTTCGACGAGATGGAAGAAATCGCTGCTTCCGCAGATGAAGAGGGGCAACTGGCGGCCGCTTGATGTTAGAGCGCTTGACCATCACTCCGACTTCAAATCGATGTCACCTATTCGCGCCTCATCCAAAGAAGCCAGCAAGCGGATGTCGAAAGTTCGGCAGACCGGGACTGCGGCAGAGATCGCGATCCGCCAGGAGCTGTTCCGTCGCGGCCTACGTTACCGGATAAATTTCAAGGTATCGATAACGCCGCGTCGAGTCGCGGACATCGTGTTTCCTCGGCAAAAGATCGCTGTTTTCGTGGATGGCTGTTTTTGGCACGGCTGTCCAGTCCACGCCACTTGGCCGAAAAACAACGCCGAATTTTGGCGCGCCAAGATTGAAACAAATCGTCTACGCGACGACGACACGAATCGACTGCTTCGGCAGATCGGATGGACCGTACTTCGGTTCTGGGAGCATGTCGAAGCCGGTGCTGCGGCGGACGTCATCGAGCAGCACGTTACCGCAGCCAAATCGCGGCGGCAATGCTAGGCACCGAGTTTCCCCATCGGAACCAGCGAGGCGCATAGATACGACCGAGAGGAAGTTAGTCGGCTAACCGATCTGAAGCACATTACGAAGATCGACCGCATTGCCGACGCGATGGCAACGTGGCTATGAGTTGAATGTTATAGCGCGCTCAGTAAGATAGAGCTACATTCGTCGGACGCGTTGGAAATAATCGTAGAGAGCGACAACATGCACATTCGCGGGTTGACAGACCATCAACAAAGCATTGGAGATTATGATGAGCCAAGCACAAGAACGACGACGAGCAGAAGTATGGGAGTCACAGCATAAGGAAAGCCACGAGAGATCAATCTCTGAGTTGAGAGAGCTCAAAAAGCAGATCGATTCGATGAACCAGTCTTCGGATGCTTACAAAGCTCTGAAGGCAACGTATGACAGCCAATACGCTGCTGCCGAAGCATTCTTTGTGAAATATTACGAGTCCTAATCGTGTGCTGACAATCTGCACCTTGAAAATCTATGGTCCCCTCCTTTTTGCAAGCTGATTTTTGTATGATGTAGTTGGCTTGCTCAAATCTATCCGGCGTCATGTTGGAGACTTGCTCCGCGCCACGATGAGAGTTCGCGCCTGATGGGTCCTAAAAAAGCCCGCGGCCTCGTGAGCCGATTTTTATGCCAGTGACCCGTCCTGAAATAGGTTGACACTTCCAGGAGTGTTGACATGGACAAGAGGGAAAAGCGGACGCAGCGCGATTACACGCTGGCTTTTAAGCTGGCGGTAGTTGATGAGGTAGAAAAAGGCGAGCTGACGTACAAGCAGGCGCAAAAGCGCTACGGGATCCAGGGGCGCTCGACGGTCTTGGTCTGGTTGCGTAAGCACGGACGGCAGGATTGGGGTAGCCTGAGCATGTTAGGCCGACGCAGGAGTGATCCCGTGAGCAAGCAGACAATGCCCCAAACGCCGGAGCAGCGCATCAAGGAACTGGAAACGCAGCTCGAGGAAGCGAATCAAAAGGCTCAGCTTTTCGAAGCGATGCTGGAAGTAATCCGTACGGAATACGGGGTCAAACTGCCAAAAAAGCATTCCGGCGAGTCATCGAGCAAAAGAAGGTAGCCGGCTTGAGTCTCGCCCGAGCTTGCAAATTTTTCGGTTGTAGCCGTCAGGCGTACTACCAGCAGGTCAAGTCTGAAACGGACTTGCATGAGCGCGATGAGAAGGTCGTGGAGCTGGTGCGGGAAGTCAGGCGGCGCCAGCCCAGGATTGGCGTGCGAAAACTGCATCACATGCTGCGTCGGCGTCTGGCAGCCAAGGACATCAAACTGGGCCGCGACGGTATGTTCGCCACCCTCAAACGAGCACACTTGCTCGTCCCAAAAGCGCGTGCCTACCACAAGACCACCGACAGCTTCCATCGGTTCTACAAGCATCCGAACTTGCTCAAGCCCGGAATGGACACAGCTGACGTTCACCGTCCGGAGCAGGTCTGGGTAGCCGACATCACCTATGTCCCGACGCGTGAGCGATGCGTCTATCTGAGCTTGGTGACCGACGCTTACTCACGCAAGATTGTTGGCTACCACGTCCACGCGAGCTTGCAGACCGAAGAGGTAGCCGAGGCGTTCAAGATGGCCTTGCACTCGAGGCGAAGCTGTCTCCCGTTGATCCACCACTCTGACCGCGGCATCCAGTACTGTGCGGGTACCTATCAGGCCTTGCATGCCAAACATGGCACTACTTGCTCAATGACCGATGGGTACGACTGCTATCAGAATGCGCTGGCTGAACGCATCAATGGCATCTTGAAAACCGAGTTCCTCTTGCACCGCCCTCATGACTTGGCGGAAGCAAAGCGTATGGTTGCACAGTCAGTGGCAATCTATAACCGAGAACGACCGCACCAAGCCCTGAAATACAAAACGCCCGATGAGATTCACCGGGCGTTATGAGGACAGGAAGGAACAGTTTTTGGAACTTATAACTGTCAACCTATTCCAGGACTAGTCAGAGCGGAACCGTCAACGGCCAAGGTGACGAAGCTAACATTCCGCAGTCCCACCTGAGCTTCAGAACCTTCACTTCACCACAAGCATGTGCACAACAATTGAATCGCACCGAGCAGTACGCACTTTAGTACGCACCCCCAACGCGCGAAGGCTCGATGCGTACTTTTAAATCGCTCAATTGCTGTTGCGGCTTTCTCTTGAACAAGCGTGCGATAAGCCGGCCCTGAAGACAGTCAGTTGGCGTCAATTGCGGATTCAAGCGCGTCTTCCTCGTTATCATCAGGACTAGCGACCTGCCCCTGCATCAAGTCGAAGACGAACTGGGCGGCATCATGGCTGTTGAACCGCACCAGATTTTCAACCTGTCCAAGAAAATCGAATCTGTCTCCGATCGTCCGTTTCAGGCCGACTACATCCTGCAGCCGCTTGATGTCACTCACAAAATCGACAACAACGACTTTGTCCTTGCCTGATACGGTACGCAGGCCACGCCCCAACTGCTGGAAGAAGATGCGCCTGCTGTGCGTCATCCTCATAAAGCCGAGCATGTCTACGTTTGGAACATCTACACCCTCATTGAAAATATCGACCGTAGTGACGGCGTTAAGTTGTCCGCGCCTGAACTGGGACATGACTCGCCCGCGAACTGCCGTCGGCATCGTTGAGGTCACCGCAGCGGCGTGAAATCCGACCAGGCGAAGCGTTGCTGCGAACAAGCGTGCCTCGTCGACGGTAGGGCAAAATACCACCATCTGCCGCCGGTTCTCCTGTGCAAACACCTGCGCCAGCGTACGTGCAGCCTGCATGTCTTGGACGGGAATGATGTGCTGAGCTTGCACCTTGCGCGGCTGTCGGTGGAGAGCAAGACGATCAAGATCCTCGGCCATCAGCCGGTAATCGATTTTGCTCAGATAGCCCCGCTTGATGCCCTGAGCGATATCGATCCGGACCACAGGTTTACCAAGCATCTGGTCAATGTCATAACTGTCGCCTCGCCATGGCGTAGCGGTCCCGCCCCCAAGCATGGGCGGATCGATCTGCGCGATCAGATCCCGGTATGTGCTGGCGCCGATATGATGCGCTTCATCGACCCAGACCAGCCCAAACCGCGGCAGGTTCCACATCTGGGCTTCAGCACTCTGGACGGTTGCAAATGTGACGCCATCCCAGAATACAGGTGCCTCGCCGCCACAAAGCAGATGGGTTGGTATATCCTTCGGCAGTTGCTGCCAGAAGGCCTGCTGCAACTGGCCGATCAGTTCGATCTTGTCGGCAAGTACTAGAACGCGGCCGTGTGCGACTTGGCCGTCTCGCCATAGCCCGGCAGTCGTCTCGGCCATGATGACGGATTTACCCAAGCCCGTCGCAAGGACGATCTGGGCGCGCCCCGTGTCCTGCAAAGCCGCACGAATCCTGGCCGTGCAGCGTGCCTGGTATGGACGCATGATCTGCCGCGTTGGCGCGTACTGCGGACTCGACTCGGCCATTCCTGCCAGAACTGCGCGCGGCATTTGTTCAATGTAGACCCCGAGCTTTTCCCAGCGGTTGATAGCAATGATCATTGCCCGGCTGAATGGCTGGGAGGCCGCTATCGCAAGCCGATCGGCTTCATAGTAGCGTGCCGCAGCCACGACCTCATCGACAGCGCTGGCTCCGCTCAGGCACTGCGAGCGGAACTTGCACTGGACGACCCATAACTTGCCATGCTTGATGCCGAGGACATCGGCTCCATGATCACCCGACCCACCCACGATCCGAACATCGGTAAATCCGTGTTGAAGCAGCAGACGGGCGACATCGCGCTCGAACGCACTCCACGAACCGTACGTCAGGCGGCGCCCATCCAGAAACAGGCCACCCATGGCATTTCAACCCGGCGTCAAGAGACGAAGTGACAGGGCTGCGCGAATCAAGGCGTTGCGATCCTGGCGCGCCAGGTCGCCAGGTGACTTGGCGGCAAGCCACGCAGCATCAGCAAGGTAACTGTCGAACTGTTCGGATAATGCCTGCCGAGCGGCGTTGTTGACCCTGGCGCTGCCAAGGTTGAGACCCTCATATGGACGCCGCCAGTAATTCCCGTCGAAGAAAAGCTCCGGGTGCCGCCCCACGAAAAACCGGATGGTGTCGTGTTCAGCATGGCCGAGGAACTGGCCGTTTGCGATAAATTCGGAAGTGTCGCAAATCCCGATCGCGGCCGCGCGCCTGCGAATGGTGTCGCGCTCGTCCTGGTCGAGTTCCTCGAATAGCTCTGCCAGTTCCCTTGCATCAGCCTTGCCAGCGATCGACACGGCGATCTTGTAGATCGACTCTTTCGCAATGGACACAAGGTGACCGTATTCGAGGGCGCTTTCGCCAGCATATGCCAGACGAAAGTCAGCCAGTACCTGCGCAAACGTCACGTGGTGGCGCTGCTGTTGCTCTAGGAACGTGTACGCCTTCATAGCCAGCTCGGCGAGCAGGGCGTCCAGCGCAGTCATTGTCATCGACTGAAAAATCCGGTGTCCGAGGTCAACCAGGAACAGATGATCTCCCGGCGACATGACTGACGCGATCAAGGCCCACGGCGCATTGGTGGGAAGGTCCGGATCCTCTGCTGTCACGGAGAAGGCAGCGACACCGAAATCCATGTCAATCAGGCGATGATGATATTTGCCGCTCAGCCCAGGCAATGTTTTCCGGTGCGAGGTCGGTCGGGGCGGGGCTTCAGCAACCACTTCAAGCCGCACATGGCTGGCATCCCTATCACGCCGGGCCGCGCTGGCATCGCGCTCGAGGAAGGCGGGCGGCGGCAGGTTGGGGTCGGCCCGCGCGCCCGTCGCAGCTTCCAGCTCGCGGTCTTGCCGCTCCACCAGCTCGAACCATTTTTCGTCGGACTGGTAGTCAGGGTCGCCGCGGTAGAACAAGTCGGCCATCGCCGCAGCCAGCTTATAGTCCTTCACCGCCAGCACCTGTCCCCACGGAGTTGGGGGTTTGGGTTCGTTGCGCCGAAATGCCTGGAACAGCCGGTAGAGAGGCGCCTGCGACGGGCCGTATCCGAGCTTGCGGGCGATGTTTGGCCTTAGTGGACCATCACCCCGAACCATCGTCAGCATTTCTGCCCATGCCGGGTCACTCCTTTCGAACCTGTCCTTTGTAAAAGTGACGGCACCATGATCGATGTTCACCACCCCGATGATACGGCCCCGATTGCGCATGTCATCAACGGGGTATTCCTGCTCCGACTTGTCATCGTCGCGCCACATGAACAGATCCTTATTCTGGGATTCGATGACGCGGCCGTTCCTCACGAGATCAATACCGTATTTTTCGGGATGAATGAACCGCTGGATTCCGACCCATCCATACAGCCGTCGCTGTATCTGACGAATATCATGGGTCTGGCCGCATTGCGGGCACATGTCGTCGCCATCGAACGTCAGCAGGCAATCGGGACAGTACTGGCGTGGAGGCAGTGGGATTTCGAAACGCTCCACTGCATGCACGTTGCCCATGCGGTCGACCGAGACGGTGCGACTCTCGTCCCACGTGCAGTATTTCCGTGGCGCGACCGGCACCCTGTTGACCTCCAGCTCGAACGGATGTTCGGCGTCGAGTAGCAAGGGCGCGTAGATCCGTGCCAACTCGTTACGCACGCTCTGGATGTTGGTCGCTTTCGAGAAGTATGCGCGGTGCACGATACGCAGTCGTTTTATGCGGATCTCGGTGCCATGCATGGCAGGATCAGATTTCACACGGGTTAGGCCCGGGGCCAAAAAGCTGTTACGGCTGATTAATTCGCCAAAGTCGATGCGCACCCCGATCCAATGGTCGTCGCCGGCGCGCGTGGTATACACCTCTGTGACCAGACCCAGACGGGAAGTTGCGGTATTGAATCCGACACCGAACATCCCCAAGTGGTCATTAGCGTGGTTGCTGCTCCACCCCGCACGAACTGCATGTTCAAGCTCGTCAGCCGACATGCCAGGCCCGTTGTCCTGGACGGTAATGCAGGCCTCGGCATGATCGGCTGTAGGCAGCGTGATCTTGATCTGGCACTGCTCGAAGGAATGGCCGTCGCGAATCGCCTCCTTGAATTTGTCGATCGGATTGTCGATCAGCTCTCCAAGGCACTGGAACTGCTCGATCGGTAGCTCGCCAAGGCGCTCGAGAAGGCGGGGAGTAGGAGTGATGTTGAAATGCCTTTGTTCCGTCACGGTAAGCCTCCTGTCATCAAGCCCGGCCGTCTCGGATGTGCAGCGCCATCGAACAGCCCCAACTAATCAGGATAGACGGTGATCCAACTTTGGCAATCTGTTCTGATAGGCCGATAGAGCGGCGGGAGGATTAGCATGACTGTCCGGACGAGATGTCGTTCAGACTCATTGTGCTCCGGAATCTTCTTAAAGGATTTTCGACCTCGTAATATGATCAGCATTGAACGGGCGAGGTTGTCTACTCGGCCGCCATGCACGCTGCCCAAGTCATCCTCGGTAGGATTGGCAATTTTATAGATTTCCGAACCACGAAGTACGATGGAGCGCAGATGACGGCTGCGGCATTGGGCGCATGCTTGACGCCGCAAGCAAGGTCGCGTCCGGGTATCCCGCAGCTCGCAACAACGAAGACAGACCTTCACCGTGAAACGGAGAGTCGGAGTATTGCAACAGCGGCAGGCCTTGTTGCGCTTCAGGCCATGTTAGGTCCGGCGTGCAACGCGGTTCTACGATGACCGTCTTTCCGGTCTGGCCTCTGGCCTTAGGTTTCCCATCCTCAAGCAGAGAACCATCTCCCCTATGTCGGCAACCAACTACCAGAGTGCCTCCGCGGTCATGTCCGTAGAGTGGCGGCCCATGGCGTCGATCCTCTCGCGCTTCCTTCTTAAAGAGCGCATAGAAAACGCGACTGCGGCGAAGGGACGGCAGCAGTTCGGCTACGGTTCCCGGCAGTCCGCCGTCCCGCAGGATCCATTGCGTTGCGGCGCAAGGACGCACTCAGGTGGACCGTGCCAGTCCCACTCGTCCACGGAGCGAAGCGCTGCCGGATGCACGGGGGCATCAGTCCTATTTCAACTATTCATGTGAGTTTGCAGCCGAGCACCCGAGCAATGAGGTGCGGATGGTGGAAGATCTCAACATGGCATTTCTACATCAACATCAGTCACATCCAAACACTGAGGCCGTGCGCGGCAAGCCAGCGGGGGATGGGCAACGCTACAAAGCCTTTGGCAATAGCTGGGTTGTACCAATAGTACGCTGGATCGGGCGACCGGAGCCCAGCTCTGCGCCGTGGTCGATTTGGGCTGCGCTCCGTGCAACCGCGCCGAGAAGCTGCAATGAAGGGCTGAGCAAGCGGTTTCATCTGCAGCCACGGATTGCTCCAAGTCAATGACGCGGCACTGGCCCAGTCGCAGCGCCCGGAGAATTCCACGCCAAGAGTATCGCCGGAGGAGGCATAACGCCGCGATCAGGTGGGCTGAGTGTCAGCCCACGCGTACGCGCGCTGTTCAGCGTCAGCGTTTGCCTCTTCCTCCGAACCCCGGATGACTTTGGCGTCTCGGTCTTCTATATGGACGAGTGCCCCCGAGGCATCTCGCACGGTAAATGTGCTGTAGAACTGGCCATCGTACGCCGGTTTAGCGACCAAGTCGATATGGTATCCCTTGTAGGCGCGGACGATATGAATGCGGCTCATAAACCCTCCCGTATGTATGGAAGGGTAATCGTAGCATGATGCGCATGTCAGCTTTTAAGCCAGGGAGAACGCTTCATCGCAAGACGCCGATGCCCCGAGGTAGCGAGTTCAAGACCCCGGCCGCCGGCGCCGGACTGCTGCGAGTCGAGCGGGGTCTGATCAAGAGCGCGAAGACGGCAAACCGCGAAAGCCGTTGAGGAGTCGCACCAAAGTCGACACCAATTCCCGAGTCAGCGCGTGGGCAGGAATGCACGTTGGGTTTTCCCGGCATCTGCGGCGCGACTCTGAGACCACCATTTGATGCCACTCCAACCTTCTAGTTGATGGCATAAGCATGAGCCATAAAGCGTTAGATAAGGAATCTGCTACGGCTGCTGTCACTGCCACGCCTGGCTTGATGGCGGATATATCGTAAGCGGAATAACCCGGCAATCTGTCGAGGCGTTCAAGGTCGCTCGCGCAGAAAGCCAGCAGATCTTGAGGTCGAAAGGCGCTACTTAAATGAGTTACGAGTGAGCTTAGCTCGCGTCGTCTTCGGGTGGCATGCAATCAATGCGGTATTTGGCGTGATTCAGTGCTTCGCTGATCAGCATTTCTTCAGTGCCGAGCGGCCGATCCTCGCATCGCTTCAAATTGCTGCCATCGATGGTGTAGCTCCAAGTGAATTGGCCCTGCTTTACTTCGCTCACCGTGATGTTAATCCTGCGCCCTTTATACACCTCGTTGTGTCTCATCATTATCACGCAAATTATCAAAAGGCTACTTTAGCACGAAGAACGAAACAAGAAGTGCCAAGGTCCGAAACACGTCTGCCGGAACGTATTTTCGACAGTCTTCGGTAACATGGGCCGTACTCACATTGAGCACCTGCGCGACTACAGATCAAGAACCAAAGGACGATGGAGGAAATGGTCCAGGGCGCGACACGTGGAAACAATGGAACCAGATCGTCGGCGCAATCAACTTGGCCAACAACATGTGTGAGCAAGGCATAATTGCTATTAACAATGCGGTGGCGTAGGACAGTCGGCTGGTCGGTACGGCCTTGGTGCGCAGGGGGAGCGACAGAGCAAGTCTTCTTGAAAGAGGACCGACTTCTCAACTAGGTATCTATGAATAGGATCACCATGTACTTTGCCCATTTCCCACCCGGCGCCACATCCCTGCTTAATCCACGCAAGAACGTCCTTCTCATATTTGGCATTTGAATGAGATCGATGTCCGACCCAGGGATGTCGGATATCTTCTAAATGAGCCGGCAGTAGTACTGCATTTACCCCGAAATAGTAGTACTCCTTAGACAGCAACACATATTCGCCGCCGAGGTCACGTTTCATATCCCCTGCATTGTGAACCCCCTTGCGTTGCTTGACTCGGTCGCCCTCATAGTAGTAAATGCAGTCTCCTACAAGGCTCTCAAAGGGCGCATTAGGCTTCCAGTTAGGAAGCTTATTAAGAAGATGCGTTTGGCACCATTTGTCATATTGTGCGAAGGTGAGCTTATCGCTCACTCGCATCGCACAAACGACGTGGCGAGACAAGTCGCGCCCTCCTGGAGCGTTCGTCGGGCCGATGGCAACAATCCAGTCGCCAATCTGTGCAGCGTGGCGAATTTTTGGTTTGCATATTGCAAGCGTGCAAACTCCGCCAAAAGGGTTCGGCGCTGCTCCATCATCCGACCGAAGTGCGTACGAGTACAACATAAAGGCAGCCTTTTTGAAAGGGCAACGTCTACTGAATTAAGCAGTGTAGCCAACGAAGCTGGAAGCGTCGACATTAATATTTCTCGAGTGCGCCACATGAAATACTGTCAATCGGGGTTGTGCGGAAAACAGCATTTTGCTATTCTGCGCAACACCCTACGATGATCTCAGGAAAACATGGTCCGCTGCCACCTCTCCGCCCTGATGGGGCGGGACAAGCTCCGCATCTCTGACGTTTCCCGCCTCACCGGCTTGAATCGCAGTACAGTCACAGCCTTGTACAAGGAGACGACGACCCGCCTGGACCTGGCCGCTATCGATGCCCTGTGCCGTCTGTTTCGTTGTCCCGTGGGCGAGCTGTTCGAATACGTGCCGGACGCTGATGGGGTTGCATCGTGACGCTGAACGCCTCTCGCTGGCAAGCGATTGCCGAATCCAATTTCGCTTGGGAGCGTGAAGCTCTAGAGTGGCTCCGTTCCAACCTGCCTGACCGGGACCCCTGGCACGTCTGGAGCAATTTCGAATTCATCGACGACGAGGGCAAAGTCAACGAGGTAGACGCGCTGGTGCTTTCACCCGCCGGCCTCTTTCTAGTGGAAATCAAGAGCCGCCCGGGCGTGCTCCGCGGTGATGCCCATAGCTGGACCTGGACGACAGACGGACGCTCGTCCACCTACGATAACCCGCTGATCCTGGCCAATCGCAAGGCCAAACGCCTGGCCAGTCTGCTGCGGCGACAATCCTCCATCGTCAAAGGCAAAATTCGCTTGCCTTTCGTCGAGCCGGCCATCTTCCTCTCGTCCACGAGCTTGTCGTGCCGGCTAGAGGGTCTGGCCAGGAGTGCCACCTTCCAGCAAGGACGGCCGGGGACGCCGGACGATCCGGGGATCGTTGGCGCCCTGAGCAAGGGCATCACCACGCAGGCGCCAACGCCCGTTGACGCCACGCAGGCCAAAGCGATCGGCAGAGCCTTGGTCCAGGCCGGCATCCGCCAATCGAACAAGCACCGCCAGGTCGGCGACTACAAGCTGACTAAGCTGATCACCGAAGGCGAAGGTTTCCAAGATTGGGAAGCGAGCCATGTCAGCGTCGACACGGTGCACCGGCGCGTGCGCATCTACACGCTCGCCACGGCTTCCAGTCCCGAGAGCCGAGCGACCCGGCTGCGACAGGCCCGCCGTGAGTTCGAGGTCCTTGAAGGCATCGATCACCCGAGCATCCTGCGCGTGCGCGACTACAAAGACACTGAACTCGGCCCTGCCCTAATTTTCGATCACGATCCCAAAGCGGTGCGCCTGGACCACCTGCTCCGCGAGAAGGGCGAAACCCTCACCGTGACGCAGCGGCTGCAGTTGGTGCGCGATATCGCCGAGACGCTGAAGTACGCACATGGCAAACGCCTGTACCACCGCGCCTTGGGCCCGCAGAGCATCCTCGTCCACGATGTGGATGGTGGCGCTATGCACCTGCGCCTGATGAACTGGCAGACTGCCTCGCGCAATGTGGGCGACTCCGCGTCGCCGGACACTGTCCACCGTACGACCGGCACCCGCCACGTCGAGGACTACGTCGAAGATCCGGGTCTCGTCTATTTGGCTCCCGAAACCACCCGGGCCGACCCGGCACATGGCGCCAGTCTCGACGTTTTCTCGCTCGGCTGCATCAGCTACTACATCTTCACCGGGCAGCCCCCCGCAGGGTCGACCCTGGAGCTGTCTGAAAAGCTCCGCATCGGCCAGGGTCTGAGGCTGTCCGATACCATGGACGGCTGCGGCGCGCGGCAGCAAGACCTGATCCAATTCGCCACATCCCCAGACGTGCTGGCGCGCTACGATACGATCCAGGGATTTCTCGACGAACTCGACCTGGTCGAGGATGAGCTGACCACGCCTGACCCGGAAGCCACCGTCGACCCCAGCATTGCCAGTGCAGGAGACAGACTTGAAGGCGGGTTCACCGTCGTCAAGCGCGTGGGCCGTGGCTCGTCGAGTGATGCATTGCTGGTGCGCCGGGATGGCAGCGATGAAGAGAGCATCCTTAAGGTAGCCATCGACATCGGTCACAACGACCGCTTGACATCAGAGGGCGAAGTGCTGGCGCGGCTGCACCACCAGAACATCGTGGCGTACCGCGACACGCTCACGGTGTCCGGTCGAACCGCACTGCTGCTCAAGGGCGCCGGCCCCAGGACTCTGGCGGAAAAGCTCAAGGACGAAGGTCGCCTGTCGCTCGACATGCTCCAGCGCTTCGGCGACGAGCTGATCGAGGCCGTCAATTACCTCGAATCCGAAGGCGTGGCGCACCGGGACATCAAACCCGATAACATTGGCATCGCCGAAAACCGCAGCGGCAAGTTGCAGCTTGTCCTGTTCGATTTTTCGCTGTCCCGTACGCCTGCGGACAACATCACGGCCGGCACCCATCCCTACCTCGACCCGTTCCTGCCACTGCGCCGGCCGGTGCGCTGGGACCTGTATGCGGAGCGCTTCGCGCTTGCCGTAACGCTCTATGAGATGACGGTGGGGCAGCCGCCGGTGTGGGGCGATGGACAGACTTCGCCGTCCATGCTCGACCAGGAAGTGACGATCGAGCGGGACGTCTTCGACCCCGTTACCCGCGAGGGCTTCTCCAGCTTCTTTGAAAAAGGATTGAAGCGCGACTATCGCGAGCGCTTCGACAATGCAGAGGACATGCTCCGCGCCTGGCGCGCGATCTTCACCGCCCGACAGACGGTACACCCGAACGACGCGATGCCCGCAAGCGGCCTGGCCGCCATCGTTCTGACGGCCAATGCGCAAACCACGATGGCCGAACTGGGCTACAGCCTGGAAGCCCAGGACGTGTTGGAGCGCATGGGCGTGCACAACGCCCGCGAATTGTTGGCGGTCGACCGCGTCCGCTTCCGGTATCTCCGCGGGGTCGGCGACAAAATCCGCAAGGAGATCCGCCTCACCGCCAAGGAGCTGGCGCGCCTCAGGCCGGACCTTACCCAAGGGCGGACCGCCGCGCACGACTCGGACGAAGACGCCAAAGGCGCGGTCAGCATCAACGAGCTCGCGGCGCAGTTGTTGCCGCGCCGGCCGGCCGGCGATGACCGGCCCGAAGAAGCCGCGCTGGCCCACTACCTGGGCCTGGACGATACCGTCAAGGCCGGCGCATGGCCGAGCCTGGGCAAGGCAGCCCAGGCTGGCGAAGTCGACCGCGGCACCTTGACGGCTGCCCTGGTCAAGGCTCGCGAGCGCTGGCTCAAGACCCCGGCGTTCACCGAACTGCGTCACCAGATCGATTCGCTGGTCCGCAGCCAGGGCAACGTCATGAGTGCGCAGGAAGGCGCGATGGCCCTGCTGGCCTTGCGCGGCTGCGCTTCGCAGGATGACGCCGAACGGCTGCGCCAGTCCACCGCCGTCCTGCGTGGCGCAGTAGAAGCCGAAGCCCACCTCGACAAGCCGCGCTTCGAGGCCTTCGAGCACCAGCCGTCGATGCTGATCGCCAGCGCGGCCGGGTGGGCCGACTATGCACGCCAGCTTGGCATCGCTGCCGATGCCTGCGCACTGGCGGACCCGCTGCTACCCCCGGCGCGCGTACTGGAGATGCTGGAAGGCGTGTCCCTGCCGGCTTCCGAGCACCTTTGCGGAATCGCGCCGCTGCCGCTGACGCCGACCCGGCTGTTGCGTCTGGCAGCATCGGCGTCTCGCACGGCGGCGGTGTCTAGCCGTCAGGAGATGTATGCGCGCGGCATGGCGCCCCTCCAGGCGCTGCGACAATCCCTGGGTGCCCTAGTCGGTGCACCTGAGTTGTCGGTAAAAGACATCCAGGATCGGGTCCGTGGCCGCTACCCCGAAGCTACTGCCTTGCCCGGCCGTTCAGCCCTGGACCGTCTCCTCGAAGCAGTCGATGCGCCGCTAGCCTGGGACATTAGCGCGGCAAGCGGGAAAGGCGCATACAGGCTCGCCACCTTGGGGCGCGGCCAGACGGCTGGCACCACCACCCAGTTCTCGCGCCAGGCCACCCTGTTGACCAGCCACTCGGAGATCGATGACGAGGTCACCCAGGCGGCGGCGCTCGAGGAACGATTGCTGCGCTGCCTGGACGATGGCGGTATGCTGGTGCTGACCGTGCAGCCGCGCCTGGCCCGGCGCGCCGAAACAGAACTCATGCGCCGCTTCGGCGCTCCCGCCATGCCGTCGGCAGCAGTCAAACGGATCAACTTCGATGTCCTGCTGCTTGGCGCCTTGCGCGAGCAGGCCCGGACAGCAGCTATCGACTGGAATGTGGTGTTGCAGGCCGATGCCGCCGAGCGCGGCAGCAGGAACTGGACCAACCTCCTGCGTCTCGTGCAGCGCGCCCTGCCCGCCGTGCGAGCCGCCTTGCTTGACAGCCCGTCGCCGATCCTGCTGGTCAGCATAGGGCTCCTGGCGCGCTACGAGCTGATGAGCCTGGTCTCCGAACTGGAGCTAAACGCCGGCCGGCCCGGGCACACGCCCAGCGCCTGGATACTGCTGCCCACCAGCCACCAGGGCTTGCCCGTCATCGACGGTGTAGCGATGCCCCTGGTGAACAACATCAATAACACCCGCACCTTGGCGCTGCCGCAGGCCTGGGCGGAAAACCAACACCGGACCAAGACGGGCAGCCGTGCCAGTCAGTCCCTAGCCGGAAAGCTCCATAGTGATTAATGCCTCCCAACTCCTGGCCGACCTGACCAGGCAGCTCAAGCGCCTGGAGAGCGACCTTCTGCAGCGCATCGAAGAACTCCCGGAACTCAAGACTAGCCTGCAAGTCGAATGGCAAGCCGCGCGCGATGCAAACCGCAGTGCCGAAACCTTCGAGACCTGGGTTGACCAAGTCATCACCCAGGCCGGCGTGCACTGGCTGTTGAGCTGCGTGTTTCTGCGGTTTATCGAAGACAATGAGCTGGTGGCTCGTCCCTGGCTGGGCGGCACGCCCGCATCCGGCCGTCTGGCACTGGCGCGGGACCGGCACGAAGCCTATTTCCGGGATCATCCGCTGGAGAACGACCGCGACTATCTGCTGGCGGCGTTCCACGAGGCTGAAGTGCTGCCCGGCCTGCACAGCTTTTTCGACAAGGCGCATAACCCGGTCTTCCGACTCGGGATCAGCGGCGAGGCCGCCATGGCGTTGCGCCAGTTTTGGCAGCAGGTCGATCCGAACACCGGCGCGCTGCTGCATGACTTCACGGACCCTGAATGGACCACCCGCTTCTTGGGCGACTTATACCAGGACCTGTCCGAAGCCACTCGCAAGCGCTATGCGCTGCTGCAAACGCCCGAGTTTGTCGAAGAATTCATCCTCGACCGCACCTTGAGCCCGGCCATCCAGGAGTTCGGCTTCCGCGAGGTGCGCATGATCGACCCCACCTGCGGATCGGGACACTTCCTGCTTGGTGGCTTCTATCGGCTGCTGGCCGAATGGCAGCGCAATGAGCCCGGCCGCAATCCGGTCGACATGGCGCAGAAGGCGCTGGACGGCGTGGCGGGCGTGGACCTGAACCCGTTTGCCGTCGCCATCTCGCGCTTCCGTCTGTTCGTCGCGGCCTTGCAGGCCTCGGGCGTGCGGCACCTGGCCAATGCGCACGACTTCAAAATTTCGGTTGCTATCGGCGATAGCCTGCTGCATGGCACCCGCTTTGGCCTGAAACAGAGTCAGGACTTGTTCGATGCCGCGGAAAGCCATGCCGACACAGGACTGGCTCATGCTTACGCCAGCGAAGACTTGAGCGAGGTGCAGCGCATCCTCGGCCGCCAATACCATGCGGTGGTGGGTAATCCACCCTACATCGTGGTCAAGGATGCGGCGCTGAACGCAGCCTACCGACGTAAGTATGCCAGTTGCCACATGAAGTATTCGCTTGGTGCGCCATTCACAGAGCGCTTCTTCGAACTGGCAGTTACCGGGTCGGATGGCAGGGGTGCGGGTTATGTCGGCCTGATCACCTCCAACTCCTTCATGAAGCGCGAGTTCGGCAGCAAGCTGATCGAGCAGGTACTTCCCCGCCTGGACCTGACTCATGTGGTGGATACGTCGGGCGCCTACATTCCCGGGCATGGCACGCCAACGGTTATCCTGTTCGGACGCCATCGCGGACCGATGGACGAGGGTGTGCGTACCGTCATGGGCATCAACGGAGAGCCCAGCGCCCCGGAGGACCCGGCACAGGGAGTAGTTTGGAGCGCAATTGTCGGCCAAATTGACCAGAGCGGTAGCGAGAGTACCTTCATTAGTGTGACAGATACTCCGCGTATAACCTTTGCGAAGCATCCGTGGAGTATCGGAGGCGGCGGCGCGGCAGATATCAAAGAAGCGATCGAAAGTGTGGCTGACTTAAGGCTTAAAAATGTCGTACAAGAGATGGGCGTGTTTGGAATGACCAATGCGGACGAGGTCATGTTGGCCCCGCAGTCAGCCTTTAACCGTCAGCGGGTTGAAGCGAAGGTCCGTCGGCCACTCGTCGTTGGCGACGAAGTGAGGGACTGGACCGCTTCGACGACCGACGCTGCATTGTTTAGCTATACAGACGCTGGCGTTTCGCCGCTAGATGAGTCATCCAGCATGGCTCGCTGGCTATGGTCCAGTCGTACTGTACTCGGAAATCGAGCGACATTTGGTAAGGGTACCTATTTTCAGGAGGGCCGTCCATGGTGGGGGTGGCATCAAGTCGCCCTGCGCCGTATTGCAACACCTCTTACTATCACGTTCGCGGAAATCGCGACTCATAATCATTTTGTCCTCGACCGGGGCGGCAAGGTATTCAAGCAGACTGCTCCAGTCATCAAGCTGCCGGCTGGCAGTAGCGAAGAGGAGCACTTGGGGCTGCTCGGGCTGCTGAACTCGTCTGTGGCATGCTTTTGGTTGCAGCAGGTGTGCCATAACAAAGGTCGCCCGGGCGCTGACGTGGCCGGCGCGGATGAGCGTTACGAAATGCGCTACGCGATCAACGCGAGTAACGTATCAGAATTTCCACTATGCACCGGTCGACCAGTCGATATCGCCACTCGCCTTGACGCTCAGTCCCTCCAACTTGTCTCCTTACATCCCAGCTCCCTGCTGACAAGTGGCCTATTGCCTACGCGCACTGACTTGGACACTATTCGCGATCAGGCCGCCAGACTTCGCCGCGAAATGGTTGCTAGTCAGGAGGAGCTGGATTGGCGCTGCTACTACCTTTACGGCCTTTTGCCGGATACCGTAACTGCGCACGAGGTAGAGTGGCCGGATCCGGTCGAGGTCAGGCTTGGCGAGCGAGCCTTCGAAATCGTCCTGGCCCGCCGCATGGCCGCTGGCCTCGAGCAAACGACCTGGTTCGAACGCCACGGCTCCACGCCAATCACCGAGATTCCGGCGCACTGGCCCGAGGACTACCGCCGCGTGGTCGCTCGCCGCATCGAGCTGATCGAATCTAATAAGTCCATCGGTCTGATCGAGCGCCCCGAGTTCAAGCGGCGCTGGAACACGCCCGACTGGCATGAGCAGGAGCAGGCCGCCCTGCGTGACTGGCTGCTGGCCCGCCTCGAAGCCCCGGCCCTGTGGCCTGCCGACGCCGGCGAGCCGCCCCAGCTCGGCAGCACCAGTCGCCTGGCCGAGCTGGTATCGCGCGACCCCGAGTTCATGCAGGTCGCCGCGCTGTACGCCGGCCATGCCGACTTCGACCTGCCCGCACTGGTGGCGGAGCTAGTGGCCGAGGAAGCCGTGCCGGCCCTTCCCGTGCAGCGCTATACGGACACTGGCCTACGCAAGCGCGCACAGTGGCAGGACACCTGGGCCTTACAGCGCCGGGAGGATGCCATCGATGCCGAGATCGATCTCCTCGAGGCCGTGCGGCGCCAGGCGCTGATGCGAATCGTCCGTGAGCAGGCCGACGCCGCCGAACCGGACGCCAATGCTCTGGCCTGGGTAAGCGAAGAGCTCGACAAGGAATTTGCGCCGCTCAGGAAGGCCCGAAAAGCCCAGGAAGTCGGCGCCATTCCCGTGCCCCCCAAGTACCAAAACAAGGACTTCCTGAAGGCGGACTTCTGGCGACTGCGCGGCGGCCTGGACGTGCCGAAGGAACGCTGGATCAGCTTCCCCGGCTGCCAGCGCGGCGCCGACGGCAGCCTGGTCATCGCCTGGGCCGGCTGGAACCATCTGCAGCAGGCCACGGCCATCGCCGGCTACTACCTGGACATGAAGGATACCGATGGCTGGGAGCCGGCCCGCTTGCAGCCCTTGCTGGCAGGCCTGCTGGAGTTGCTGCCCTGGCTGGAGCAATGGCATAACGAGGTGGATCCCGCGTACGGCGAACGCATGGGCGACTACTACCGCGCCTTCGTCAGCGACGAAGCGCGAGCGCTCGGCTTCACGCTCGACGACCTGCGCGCCTGGAAGCCTGCCATCATCGCTGCAAAGCGCGGTCGCCGCAAAGCGAGCTGATCGCCGTAGAGAACACAAGAAAGCACAACAATGACTCTGCTAAAAGACCTCATTACGATCCCCGAACGGGTACACCAGGGCGACTTCGTCCTGCAACTGTCCAGGGGCGTCACCGAACCCGAGCAAACCCTGCGCGACTACGTCGTCACACCACAGCTGGTGGACGCCTTTGCCAACGCGCTGGGCTTCATTCAGCAGGCGGTGCAAAGCGGCGGCAGCAAGGCGGCTTACCTGCATGGCAGTTTCGGTTCGGGTAAGAGCCACTTCATGGCCGTGCTGAACCTGCTCCTGGCTGGCAACACCCTTGCACGTGCCACACCCGAGTTGGCCGACGTGGTGGCGCGCCATTGCTGGACCGAAGGAAAAAAATTCCTGCTCGTGCCCTACCACATGATCGGTGCGCGCGACATGGAGTCGGCCATCCTCGGCCAGTACGCCGAGTTCGTCCGCAAGAAACACCCGGACGCGCCCGTGCCCGGCTTTTACCTGGCGGAGGGCTTGTTCAAGGATGCGCGCGACCTGCGCGAACGGATGGGCGACGAAGCCTTCTTCGCCAAGCTCAATGAAGGGGCAAGTGCCGCCGGCGACGGCGGCTGGGGCGCGTTCGAGAGCGGCTGGGACGCCACCGCCTTCGATGCTGCCATGCTGGAGGCACCCAACGGCGAAGAGCGCTCGCGCCTGGTGGGCGACCTGATCACCCAATTCTTCTCGGCCTACCGGTCGCTGGCGGGCAGCGGCGAAGCCTTTGTCTCGCTCGACGACGGCTTGAGCATCATGAGCCGACATGCGAAGGCCCTCGGCTACGACGCCGTCATCCTGTTCCTGGACGAACTGGTGCTGTGGCTGGCCAGCCATGCGGCCGACGTCAACTTCGTCAGCCGCGAAGGCACCAAATTGGTCAAGCTGGTCGAGGCAACCAATGCCGACCGCCCTATTCCCTTGATCAGCTTCGTGGCCAGGCAGCGCGATTTGCGCGACCTTGTTGGCGAAAACCTGGCGGGGGCCGTCCAGGTGCAGTTCGGCGATGTGCTGAAGCACTGGGAAGCACGCTTCCACCGCATCACGCTGGAGGACCGCAACCTGCCCGCCATCGCGGAAAAGCGGGTGCTGCGTCCGGTCGACGAGGCGGCGCGCCAAACCTTGCACAGCACCTTCGACGACTTGCTGCGGATGCGCAAGGATGTTCTTGACACCCTGTTGACCACCACGGCCGACCGCGAGATGTTCCGCAAGGTCTATCCGTTCACGCCGGCCTTGGTCCAGACCTTGATTGCCGTGTCAGCCGCCCTGCAGCGGGAACGCACCGCCCTCAAGCTGATGCTGCAGCTGCTGGTGGACCGGCGTGCCGACCTCGAGCTGGGCCAGCTGATCCCGGTGGGCGACCTGTATGACGCCATTGCCGAGGGGGACGAACCGTTCAGCGAGGGCATGCGCCTGCACTTCGAAAACGCCAAGCGCCTGTATAACCAGCGCTTGTTGCCGATGCTGGAGCGCCAGCATAACGTGACCTGGGAGGCCATCAAGCTGGGCCAGGCAGACCCCGTGGCGGCCAAGAACCTGCGCAACGATGCCCGCCTCCTCAAGACGCTGCTGCTGGGCGCCCTGGTGCCCGAGGTCGAATCCCTCAAGGCTTTGACGCCGCTGCGGCTTGCGGCCCTGAACCATGGCACCTTCCGCTCCCCGATTCCCGGGCGCGAGGCGCAGGACGTGCTGCGCAAATGCAAGGACTGGGCCAGCGAGATCGGCGAGCTCAAGATCACTGAGGACCACAACTCGATCGTGTCGATCCAGGTGACCGGCGTCGATATCGAACCGATTCTTCGCGCGGCCGAAACCAACGACAACGCGGGAAATCGCCGCAAGCGCATCCGCGAAGCGCTGTTCAAGGAACTGGAGATTCCGGACGTCGGCGACCTGTTCAACACCTACAAGTTCAATTGGCGCGGCACCCCCCGGGAAATCGAACTCCTCTACGAAAACGTTCGCGAGATGACGGACGACCGCTTGCGCGGCCGCTCGGGCACATGGACGGTGGTGCTGGATTTCCCGTTTGACGATAACAACTTCGGCCCAGCCGATGACCTGGCGCGCCTGGCTGAATACCGGGCTGGCGACTCCAGGACACTGGTGTGGCTGCCTTCGTTCCTGAGCAACAAGGCACTGGCCGATCTGGGCCGCCTCGTGGTGCTGGACTACATCCTGCAGGGCGAGCGTTTCGACACCTATGCCGGCCATCTGTCGTTCGTGGACCGGGTGCAGGCCAAGGCCCTGGCGCGCAACCAGCTCGACCAGTTGCGCAGCAAGCTGCGCTCCCAGCTGGAGGTGGCGTATGGCGTCAGCCCCGAACCGCGCGATGCCATCAACGTCCCGCTGACGGCGGACCAGCAGTTCCGCTCCCTGGACCCAACCTTCTCGCCGCGCCCTCCGGTTGGGGCGGATTTCAAGTCGGCATTTGAGAACCTGCTGGGCCAGTTGTTCGCCCACCAGTATCCCGCCCATCCGGAGTTCGACACCGACATCAAACCTGCCGCCATTCGCAAGATCTGGCCTGAGGTGCAAAAGGCGATCGAGTCCACTGGGCATCGCGGACTGGTGCAGGACTCAGGGCTGCGCAAGCTGGTGCGCTCCGTCGTCAACCCCTGCAAACTCGGACAGATGGGAGAGACCCACCTGCTGATCGAACCGCATTGGCAATCGCATTTCTCGCAATGCCAGGCCCGCGACGGCGGCCCGATCACTGTGCCCAAACTGCGGCAGTGGATCGACACCCCCGTGCCCATGGGACTGCCGGTCGAACTGCAGAACCTGATTATCCTGACCTACGCCGCCAGTACCAACCGCCGTTTCACCAGGTATGGCGGTCCCTACGAGCCGACGGTCGACAACATTCCGGAAGACCTCGAGCTGCGGGAGCAAGCGCTGCCCGACCCCAGCCATTGGCAGGTCGCATTGGGGCGCGCATCCAGCTTGTTCGGACTGACGCTCAGCCAGACCTTGAATGCGGCGAACGTCGGCAAGCTGGTCGACGAAGTGAAGCAGAAGACGGCTGAGAAGCGCGACCTGGTGACTCGTCTGGTGGTCGACGTGCGCGACCGGATTGGCCGCTATGCAGCCGGTACGCCGAGTGCTCGCCAGCAGACCGCCGAGTCTGCCCAGGCACTGCTCGCGGCCCTGGCGCAGGCGGCGGAGGCTGAGGTTGTCGCCACGCTCGCACTGGCAGAATTGCAGACCACCGAAGCTGCTGTCGGCCGTACTTTAGGGCAGGCCAAAACGAGCGTAGAGGCACTCGCAGCGGGCGGCTGGGAGATTTTCGACGCGGTGCGCAAGCTGAGCGATCATCGGGCTGCAGCGGCTCAGAACATCGTTCAACGCTTGGTCGAAGCTTTGACCAGCGATGAGCATGTCATCCCCTTAAGAAGCCGGCTCGACGAGCTGCGGCGCGATGCCTTAGGCTTGCTTGCCGCGCCGGCGCCTACGCCCGCGCCGACGCCAACTCCGGAACCTTCGCCAGAGCCAACGCCTGTTCCCGGCGCCGTGACGATTCCGCCTGTGCCAGGTAACCGGCTCCCCGAAGTGGTGGCGGAGCAGCAGAATATGCACTTCAAGGGCACCGACGCTGTCGCCGCTCTGGAGGCACTCAAGGCCAGGGTCGCCAGCGAACAGGATCTCGAGCTGACGCTGAGCTGGCGCTTGCAGCGCAAGGGCACACAGCCATGAGTCTGTCGACGCCGCAGATCACTGCCCAGCTCGAACGGGTGCTGGCGAGCGACGCGACGGCGCTGGCCATCGCCATTCGTTCGAGTGTCAAGCAGGCCTGGCCGGATTCGGTCACTCAACATGGCCGGGAATTTCAGGTGCGCTGGTGCGAATCGTCGTTGGCGATACGGGAAGCCTTGTGCGACCTGGAGCGCCAGGACTCCCCGACTAAAGGCGTCGTCGTGGTGACACCCTTGTCGACGCATGAAATCGCCGAAGACGTCGCCTCTCGCCTGGCGCGCGCCCGTGTGTTCCAACCGGAAGGCTGGGACATCGTTCGCATGATGTTCCAGGCCAAAGAGTCCGACGCCCGCCTGGCCCGATTCGCATGGATGCCGCAGGCACTGATCGATGGCGCAGCACAAGGCGATTATCAGCCCGTCGCCAATGGCTTTCTGGACCTCGAAACGGCCTGGCGGCAAGTGCTCAGCCGCTTCCTGGGCATCGATACGGCCCGCCCCGATGCAGTGACCCTTCTGCAATGGTCGATGACGCCGGATGCGGCTCCCAGGCTTGGCCCTTTACCTGTCGCGATGCGCATGGACATGCTGTCCTGGCTCGCCGAAAGCACCGGCGCCGCTGGCGCCATGCTGTTGGGCTGCGTGGAAGCCGGCCGCACGAACGACGCGCTGCCCCTGGGTCTGGTGAGCGGCGTGATCTTCGCCCCGGATGGCGAGGGCCAAGCGACTTTGGGCCAGGCCGCGATCCGTCTTGAACGCTTCGTCAACGACAGGAATGTCGGCGTCATGGAGGGCCGCGCCTGGGCTTTGGCGGCTGAACAGGCAGTGCGCCGTCTTGGACTGGCATCTTGCCGCCCCATGCTGGACCGCGCAGATTTGCTGCTTCGTGACCTTCGCATCTTCGAGTTCGCCCACTTGAGCGAGGTGTTGCCCTCGGCATTGGATCAGCGCTTGACGGAGTTTGCTCATGCCCTGAGCGCGCATGTCGCCGAGCCCACCCAGGCCCACCTCCAGCAGGTGGAGTCGTGCGCTGATCGCGTACTTCGGCATGCCCTGGCAAACGAGCAGAAGCCCCGCATGGAACGTGTCGAAATGGCGCGGCGCGTGGCGCGCTGGCTGCTTACCCCGATGGTGTCGGGTGCGTCGCTACCGGATTCTGTCGAATGGCAAGCGGACCAGGGGGCATACGTCGACTGGGCCAGGTTCAGACTGCTGGGCGGTGACGAGCTCAGCGAGCTGTCCCAAGCCTATGCGGCATGCCGGCAAGCGCTTATCGCGCGACGCAACGAGTTCGCCAGATCGTTTGCGCAAACCCTGGTGCAGTGGAACGCCCAAGTGCCGGACGACACCGGGCGTGTCGTGCCGCTCGAACGCGTGCTTGACAAAGTGGTGGCGCCGATCGCTGCCGCGCAGCCGGTCATGCTGCTGGTGATGGACGGTTTGAGCACCAGCATCTTCCGTGAGCTGTTTTCTCGCATCGCGACGCAGGGTTGGGCGGAGCTGGTGCCTGCCTCATCAGACAAGCCACTGGTTGGCGTGGCAGCGATTCCTACCGTAACCGAAGTGAGCCGTGCCAGTCTGCTGTGCGGCCGTTTGACGATTGGAACGCAAGCGCAGGAGAAGCCCGGCTTCGCATCCCATCCGGTGCTGCTGGCAAACAGCCGCGCCGAGCTTCCACCACGGCTGTTCCACAAGGGAGACCTGTCGGACGCTGGCAATCTGGCTCCGGAGGTCCGGGCTGCCATATCGAACCCGCGCCAACAGGTCGTGGGCGTGGTGTATAACGCCGTCGACGACCATCTGAGCGGCCCGGATCAGCTGAATCAGCGGTGGTCGCTGGAGGATCTGCGCTTATTGCTGCCTTTGTTGCGCGAGGCACGCGAGGCCAGGCGCATTGTGGTGGTCACTGCAGATCATGGACATTTGCTGGAGGACGGGACCACCCAGGTGCCTGGTGGTCAAAGCGACCGTTGGCGGCGTGGCGACAGCGCCGCCTCTTCAAACGAACTGCTGGTCAGCGGCGGCCGGGTGGTGACCAGCGATGGAACAAACATGGTGGTTTGCCTCTGGGGCGAAAGCAGCAGGTACGCCGGGCGCAAGAACGGCTATCACGGCGGCTTGTCGCCCCAGGAGATGACTGTGCCGCTCAGCGTGTTTGTACCGGTAGGTGCCGGCCTTGCCGGGTGGAGCCCTGCCCCGCCGACCGAGCCGGAGTGGTGGGAGCTGCCTCCCATCCTGCACGCGCAGAAGCGGCCCGTTCCGGTGTCTCCGCCACAGCCAGCGCGCAAAAAGCCTGTGCCGACCGACGTCCAGCCTGGTCTGTTCGCACCTGTGGACCTGCCTTTGCCGGCCGCGGACGAAGCAAAGGTCGATGATTGGATCGCAAGCCTGTTGGCCAGCCCGGTATATGCCTCGCAACGGCAACTTGCGGCACGGGTGGCTTTAGCCGACGATAAGATGCGTTTGCTCCTTGAGGCGCTGTCGGAGCGCGGCGGCAAGCTATCGCGAAATGCACTGGCCAATCGCCTGTCCATGCCCGAAATGCGCCTGAGTGGTCTCCTGAGCGCTGTCCGAAGGCTGCTCAACGTGGACCAGATGCCGGTCCTTGGCGTCGATGAGGCGGCTGGCACGGTCGAGCTCAATATCTCCTTGCTACAACAGCAGTTCAACTTGCCCCGTCAGGGAGACGTCCGATGATTAGTGCAGCACGCCGAGAAGACATCGTCAGCGCATTGAGACGAGGTACAGTGCCGAACAGCGGCCTGGATACTTTGGCGGTTGGCATCGAGTCTTTTGCACCGACGCTCAACGAAGAGCTTGACGCCGTCGCCTCCGGGCGTGGTGGATTCAAGGCAGTACGTGGCGAGTACGGCACAGGCAAGACCTTCTTCGGACGCTGGCTGCAGGAGCGCGCCCGTTCACGAGGCTTTGCCGCGACCGAAGTCCAAATCAACGAAACCGAAACGCCGCTCCATCGACTCGAAACCGTCTACCGGCGCCTGGTCGAACACCTTGGCACGGCTGACACAGGGGCCGGTGCATTCAGGAGTGTCATCGACGGTTGGTTCTACGCCCTGGAGCAGGATGTCTTGGCGGACCCGGCGGTGAATCCTGACGATGCCGACGACCTGCTGCAGCGAACGAATGCGCTGATGGAAGCTCGCCTCGGGGCCATCAGCAAGACGGCTCCCGCCTTCTCGGCAGTGCTGAGGACCTACCGCCAGGCCTTGGCCCGGAATGACGGCATGCTGGCCGATGGCCTGATCAGCTGGTTGGCAGGACAACCCAATGTGGCGGCCAGCGTGAAGCGCGCCGCCGGCATCAAGGGCGATCTCGACCACTTCGGCGCGGCCAATTTTCTCGTCGGTCTGCTCACCATCTTGCGGGACAGCGGCTTTACCGGCTTGGTCATGGTGCTGGATGAGGTGGAGACACTTCAGCGCATGCGTACGGACACGCGTGAAAAAGGTCTCAACGCACTACGGCAATGGATCGACGAAATCGATGCAGGCCGATACCCCGGCCTTTACCTAGTCATCACCGGCACCCCGGCGTTTTTCGACGGCCCGCAAGGAGTTCAGCGCTTGGCACCACTCGCACAGCGCCTGCATGTGGACTTCGGCACCGAACGCAAGTTCGACAACCCACGCGCTGTACAAATTCGGCTGGCACCATTCGATCACACGTCTCTGTTGTCGGTGGGGCGCCGGGTGCGTGATCTGTATGCCGAAGGAAGGAAGAACGAGTCGCGGATTCGGTCAGTCGTCGACGACAGCTACCTGGACACGCTTGCCCGGGCTGTAGCAGGAGGACTAGGTGGCAAGGTGGGTGTGGCACCGCGCCTGTTCCTCAAGAAGCTGGTTGCCGACGTTCTTGATCGCGTCGACTTGCATCCGGATTTCGACCCGCGCCAGCACTACTCGCTGACCCTTGCCGAGTCCGAGATGTCGGCCATCGAGCGCGCCGCGGCAAATGCGCACTCTGTCGACGACATCGAGTTGTGAACGAATTCGAGCAACTGCACCCGTCCCTCCAGTACCACGTGGTGAACACGCTGGGCTGGAGCACGCTGCGTCCTACTCAGTTGGCTGCAATCCCTCCGATCCACGCCGGCGCGCACTGCCTGCTACTGGCGCCGACCGCGGGGGGCAAGACGGAAGCGGCAGCCATCCCGATCTTGTCGCGAATGCTGAAAGAGTCTTGGCCTGGGACCAGCGTTCTCTATATCTGCCCTATCAAAGCACTGCTGAACAACCTTGAACATCGGCTGACGCACTACGCTGGGCTCGTCGGCCGCACCGTCGAGGTCTGGCATGGCGATGTGTCGCAGTCACGCAAGAAAAAGGCGCTGAAAGAGGCGCCCGACATCCTCTTGACCACGCCCGAGTCACTCGAAGCGATGCTGATTTCGGTTCGGGTAGACCGCCCGACCTGGTTCGGAAATCTGCGCGCCGTGATCGTCGACGAACTGCACGCCTTTGCCTCGGACGACCGTGGCTGGCACATGCGTTCGGTGCTGCACAGGCTCGATCGGTATCTCGACCGGCCCCTTCAACGAATTGGCCTGTCTGCGACAGTGAGCAACCCGGCGGAGTTGCTGGATTGGTTCGCGCCGGTCGGTGAGCGTTGCGTGGTCGGCAGCGCCTCGGTGAGTACCGATGCCGACGTCACCATCGATCACGTGGGTTCTCTCGAGAACGCAGCAACAATCATCTCTCGCCTGCATCGGGGTGAGAAGCGGTTGGTGTTCTGTGACTCGCGCAGCAGCGCCGAGCAGCTGAGCAGCATGCTGCGAGGGAAAGGGGTGCGCACCTACGTAAGTCACGCATCGCTGAGTGCATCGGAGCGCAGGCAGGCCGAGGCCGCGTTTGGCGAAGAAAAAGACTGCGTGATCGTGGCGACGTCGACTCTGGAGCTGGGCATCGACGTCGGTGATCTGGACCGGGTAATTCAGATCGATTCGCCGTCGACCGTGTCTTCGTTCCTGCAACGGATGGGACGTACCGGAAGGCGTTCCGATAGCCGGCGCAACTGCCTGTTCCTGACGACCAATCAGGATGCCTTCATGTTGGCTCTTGGCGTTACCAATTTGTGGTCCAAGGCATGGGTCGAAGCGGCGCGGCCGCCTGATGAACCATGGCCGATCGCAGCCCAGCAAATTCTGGTGGCGACGCTGGAACGTGGGGAGTGGCCCGTGCACGAACTGGTTTCGCTGCTCGCCTGCTGTTTTCCCGAGTTGCCGCGCAACGGGTTCCAATCGCTTGTTGATCACCTTATCGAGCATGCCTACCTAGATGGTGCTGAAGGACTTGTCCGCATTGGACCACGTACTGAGCGGGAATATGGTCGGGGACATTATCGGGATCTGCTGGCGTCCTTCAGCGGAGCCCAGCTTCTGACAGGCCGCTTTGGCAGTGCGGAAATTGGGTATCTTGACCCGACGGCACTGACCGGAGAGGACCCCCAGCGACGCGTTCTTCTCGCCGGACGGAGTTGGCTCGTCAAGAAAATCGAGTGGTCCAAGGGTATCGTCTGGCTTGAGCCTACAAAGGAAGGCGGTAAGGCCAGGTGGATGGGCAGCGCTCGCAGCTTGAGCCGGGAAGTTTGCCAAGGCATTCAGGATGCGTTGGCCGATGGGTGCCCAAACGGCGTTCAGTTGTCTCTGCGAGCCAAGGCAGAGTTAGCATCGCTAACTGGAACGTTGTTCGTTTCAGCAGATGCCAGCTTTACCTCCCTGCTCGATGGAGAGAAAGCGAGAACGTGGACATTTGCGGGCACAAAAGAGAACCGGACTTATGCACGAACAGCAACAAATGGCGGCATGCGGGTGAAGTTCGACGCGCTCAGCATTCAAGCACCAGTAGCAGCACTGCACATTGGCCTCAACCAAGGTTTGGCTATTCAGCTTACGCCTGAGGAGCAAGCTACATTTGCAAAAAGCATCAAATTTGCGACCACTGTTCCATCGCAGCTGCTTCGTCGGACAATACTAGCTCGCTACTTCGCTTTTCCTGATCCATTGCAGGAAACGTCGAGTGGCCATAGGCTTCTACAGCTAGATCCTTAGCAAATAAGTCGGATTACTAGAAATTAATACTATAGGTAAATATTTTTTATGCTAGTTCACCTATTCCTTGACTACAAGAGGGTACACAAGGGGTATACAAACTACTAGGGGAGTTAGAAAAAGAAAGCGGACTTGCGCGGTTAGTGCGCAAGCCCTTGATTTAATTGGTAGGCCTCCCGTGAGTCGAACACGGCACCAACGGATTATGAGTCCGCTGCTCTAACCAAGCATGAGCTAGAGGCCCAGAAATCGGGACAGTGGCTAGAAGTGATCTCGCCACCCGCTTCAGCGGCGCGGTACCGTGAAGCAGAGTGGCGAGAGGATATTGCTTTTAGTGCAGGTACGTCAAGGCTAGACTACAACAAACAATCAGCTGCTGCCCTCGAGGAAGCTCTTCAGCTTATCCGAGCGCGACGGGTGACGCAGCTTGCGCAACGCCTTCGCCTCGATCTGACGAATGCGCTCACGGGTGACGTCGAACTGCTTGCCCACCTCTTCCAGCGTATGATCGGTCGACATCTCGATACCGAAGCGCATGCGCAGCACCTTGGCTTCGCGCGGGGTCAGCGAATCCAGCACGTCCTTCACCACACCGCGCATCGAGGCATGCAGCGCGGCATCCGACGGCGCCAGCGTGTTGTTGTCCTCGATGAAGTCGCCCAGGTGCGAATCGTCGTCGTCGCCGATTGGCGTCTCCATCGAAATCGGTTCCTTCGCGATCTTCATGATCTTGCGAATCTTGTCTTCCGGCATCTCCATCTTGATGGCGAGGGTGGCCGGATCCGGCTCGGCGCCGGTCTCCTGCAGGATCTGGCGCGAGATCCGGTTCATCTTGTTGATCGTCTCGATCATGTGCACCGGAATACGGATAGTGCGCGCCTGATCCGCGATCGAACGGGTGATGGCCTGGCGGATCCACCACGTCGCATAGGTCGAGAACTTGTAACCGCGGCGGTATTCGAACTTGTCCACCGCCTTCATCAGGCCGATATTCCCTTCCTGAATCAGGTCGAGGAATTGCAGGCCGCGGTTGGTGTACTTCTTGGCGATCGAGATCACCAGACGCAGGTTGGCCTCGGTCATCTCGCGCTTGGCCTTGCGCGCCTTCATTTCGCCGGCCGCCATCTGGCGGTTGATGTTGCGCAGGTCCGGCAGCGGCAGCACCACGCGCGCTTGCAGGTCGATCAGGCGCTGCTGCAGTTCCTTGATGGTCGGGATGTTGCGGCCCAGGATGGCGCTGTAGGCGTGGCCGGCGTTGACTTCGCCGTCGACCCATTCCAGGTTCGTCTCGTTGCCCGGGAAGACCTTGATGAAGTGGGCGCGCGGCATGCCGCAGCGGTTCACGGCGACGTCGAGGATCTGCTTCTCGATATGGCGCACTTCGTCGACCTGGCCGCGCAGGGTATCGCACAGCTTCTCGACCACCTTGGCCGTGAAGCGGATGCCAAGCAGCTCGTCGGAGATCGCATCCTGCGCCTTGACGTAGGCTTTCGAGTTGTAGCCATCCTTCTCGAAGGCCTTGCGCATCTTGTCGAACTGGTCGGCGATGTTGCGGAACTTGCCGAGGGCGGCCTGCTTCAGCGCCTCCAGCTGCTCGGCCGAGTAGCCGGCCGCGCCGGATGCGGCGGCACCTTCTTCTTCTTCTTCCTCGGCTTCTTCCGCTTCGTCCTCGTCTTCGTCTTCATCGTCGGTCGAGGTCGGGGCGACCGCGGTCGGCGAGGTGTTCTCGTCCTCTTCCGGGTCGACCATGCCGTCGACGATCTCGTCGATCTTGATCTCGTCCTTCTCGATCTTGCTGGCCGCGTCGATGATCTCGGCGATCGTCACCGGGCAGGCGGAGATGGCCTGGATCATGTCCTTCAGGCCGTCTTCGATGCGCTTGGCGATCTCGATCTCGCCTTCGCGCGTCAGCAGCTCGACCGAACCCATTTCGCGCATGTACATGCGGACCGGGTCGGTGGTGCGGCCGAAGTCGGAGTCGACGGTCGACAGGGCCGCTTCGGCAGCCGCTTCGGCTTCGTCGTCGCTGGTGACGTTCGGGACGTTGTCGGACAGCAGCAGGGTTTCGGCGTCAGGGGCATGCTCGTAGACGGCGATGCCCATGTCGTTGAAGGTGCCGATGATGCCTTCGATCGCTTCCGGATCGACGATGTTGTCCGGCAGGTGGTCGTTGATCTCGGAGTAGGTGAGGAAGCCGCGCTCCTTGCCCGACTTGATCAGGGCCTTGAGCTTGTTGCGGCGGATCTCGAGCTCTTCTTCGCTCGCCTCGGTATCCGAGGAGAACGCGTCTTTCAGCAGCGCTTTTTCCTTCGCCTTGCGGTCCTTGGCCTTGGCCTTGTCCGCGGCTTTCAGTTCGGCGCGCTCGACCGCGTTCAGTGCGGCGATCTCATCGTTCTCGGGCGTGAATTCCTTGGGCTTGCGGCCACGGCGTCCGGGGACCTTGACGGATGGCAGGACGTAACCGGACGTATCGATGGCGGCCAGTGCGGCCGCATCGGTCGTCGCGTTAACCGGTGCCGGGCTCGCCGTACGAACCTCGGCCTGGTCTTGGCCTTTGTCCACCTTGGCGGCGGACGCTCTCGTGGTTTTTGCAGCCACTTTGGTTTCGGGTTTCTTGGTTGGCACAGGCGCTTTCGAAGTCACAACGACTAACTTTACGATGGTTAAAGATAAAGTTTTGTTACCTTACATCACCCTGCAGGCAACGATCTGTTGCCTTGCTAACTGAAACTCCACGCCGCGATTGAAACGAAAAATGGTTTCAACAGTTGCAATAGTTAGCGTTTTATTATAGCACGCACCCCTGTTTTTCCAAGTTGCACAAATGACCACACTTGTGGCCGTTTGCAGGCATTAACGGGGCGTCGTTGCAGCAGCATCTTCACGGTCCAGGAGGTCCTGCTGGGCAACGATTTCGCGATAGCGAGTACTCACCTGATCTGGGGACAGGCCGGAAGAAAACAACTGGTTAAGTTCTTGTTTTAAAGCGTCCTTCTTGATTTGGCGCACAGCACTGAGCAGCCACACGCGATCTGCCTCAAGGTCCGATTCCGGCTCCGCGGCGATTTCCGAAATCAAACTATCGTATTCTGCAGTCACTTCTTTTAACTGTTGTGACAAGGCGGCGAAAGTCCCGTATTCGCCCAAGCTCTGGGCCAGTTGGACCAGGTGGCGCAGGCCGTCGGCAGCTTCCTGGCCGAAATAGTCGAACGAGGCCTGGGCCGCGTCATCGAGCAGATGCGCCAGCTGCGGATGCGACACCAGGATGCGCAGGATCTGCAGTTCCAGCCCGACCGGTTTCGGGCGGCCCTGGCGCGGCGGCGCGCGGCGCAGCACCGACACCGGCTTGGACAGCTCGAACAGCGATTCGATCTCGGCCGGCGTCGATTCGGTCAGGTTGGCCAGGCCGCGCACGATTTGAAGGCGCAGGCTGGAAGGCGCCATTGCCTGCAGCAGCGGTTTGGCCTCGAACTGGACATGGGCCCTGCCCTCCGGCGTATCGAGATCGTGCTCGGCAGTCACTTCGCGCAGCAGGAATTGCGACAGCGGCATGGCATCGATGATTTCCTGCTCGAAGGCCTCGGCGCCGCGCTCGCGCACGAAGCTGTCCGGGTCGTGCTCTTGCGGCAGGAACAGGAACTTGATGGTCTTGTTGTCGCTCACCTGCGGCAGGCAGGCTTCCAGCGCGCGGCGGGCGGCGCGGCGGCCGGCCTTGTCGCCGTCGAAGCTGAAGATCACGTTGTCGGTCTGGCGCAGCAGCTTTTGCACGTGGGTGCTGGTGCAGGCGGTGCCGAGCGTGGCCACGGCTTGCGGGAAGCCGAGCTGGGCCAGGGCGACGACGTCCATATAGCCTTCGGTTACCAGCACGTAGCCGGCGTCGCGGATCGCCTGGCGCGCCTCGAACAGGCCGTACAGTTCCAGGCCTTTCTGGAACAGCGGTGTTTCAGGCGAGTTCAGGTATTTTGGCTCACCACCGTCGAGCACGCGGCCGCCGAAGCCGATCACCTGGCCCTTGGTATTGCGGATCGGGAACATCACCCGTTCGCGGAAGCGGTCGTAGCGTTTCTTGTTGTTGCCGTCCTCATCGACCTTGTCGATCACCAGGCCGGATTCGACCAGCGCCAGCGCGTCGTAGTCGGGGAAGACGGAGCGCAGGTTGTCCCAGCCGGACGGGGCGTAGCCCATGCCGAAGCGGGCGGCGACTTCTCCGGTCAGGCCGCGGTTCTTCAGGTAGGCGATGGCGTTGGGCGCCTCGCGCAACTGGGCGCGGTAGTAGGCGCACGCCTGGTTCAGGGCGTCGGTCATGGCCAGCGACTGGGCCTGCTGGGCGGCGCGCTGCTGGGGCGGGATCTTGTCGTCCTGGTCCGGGACCACCATGCCCACGCCCTGGGCCAGGTCCTTGACGGCGTCGACGAAGCCCATGCCCGAGTATTCGATCAGGAAGCCGATCGAGGTGCCGTGGGCGCCGCAGCCGAAGCAGTGGTAGAACTGCTTGGTCGGGCTGACCGTGAAGCTGGGGGACTTTTCGTTATGGAATGGGCACAGGCCCATGTAGTTGGCCCCGCCCTTCTTCAGCTGGACGTAGCGGCCGACGATGTCGACGATGTCGACACGGTTGAGCAAATCGGTAATGAAGGATTGCGGAATCACTAGGAGTACTCAGTGTTTGTCTCAACTCAGACTATACCGCAGCGGTGAAGCCAAGTTGATTTATGACAAGGCATCCGTTTAGATGGGGTCGGCTGGCAAAGCCGACCACCTGCTTAACGGCGCTCAACGGCAATCATGCGCCGCTCAGCGCCTTCTTCACCAGCCCCGACACCACGGTCATGTCCGCGCGCCCGGCCAGCTTCGGCTTCAGCACGCCCATCACCTTGCCCATGTCCTGCGGTCCGGCAGCACCGGTCGAAGCGACAGCAGCAGCCACTTCGGCGGCGATTTCCTCATCCGACAGCCCGGCCGGCATATAGGCCGACAGGATGACCAGTTCGGCCTTCTCGATGTCGGCCAGGTCGGCGCGGCCGCCGGCTTCGAACTGGGTGATCGAATCCTTGCGCTGCTTGATCATCTTCTCGACGATGGCCAGGGTCTGGGTGTCGTCCAGTTCGATCTGTTCGTCGACTTCCTTGCGCTTGATCTCGGCGAGGATCAGGCGGATGGTGGCCAGGCGGGCGCTTTCCTTGGCGCGCATCGCAGCTTTCATGTCCTCGGTGATTTGTGCTTTTAGGCTCATGGCTTCTCCGTCTGGTTTGGGAGCGCCTAACAAAACCTCCATGGCAGCGTTGCATCGTCTCGCCGTACAGGCGTACTGTCTTCGCCGATGCGCCTTGCCCTGAAGGTTTTGTTAGACGCTCAAGGGTAAATGAATTGGTATAAACGACAAAACCCGCCGCGGCAATACCGGAGCGGGCTTGTGGACGCTCAGCGACTCGCCGGGACTATCGTCACCGGAACAAGCCGTCAATGCAGTCTAATTAGTACAGCTTCTTCGGCAGCTGCTGGCTGCGGATACGCTTGTAGTGACGCTTCACTGCGGCTGCCAGCTTACGCTTGCGCTCTGCAGTTGGCTTTTCGTAGAACTCGCGAGCGCGCAGTTCGGTCAGCAGACCGGTTTTTTCGATAGTGCGCTTGAAGCGACGCATAGCGACTTCGAACGGCTCGTTTTCTTTAAGGCGGATAGTGGTCATGTAAAAATGAAACCGTTGGATTTAGGAAGAACGAAAGTTTAGCACTATTTGCGGCTCAGTGGAAGATTTTATCAAGCTGTTCTCCAATTGCCACACCGACAGCGACACCCTCAAACACTGCTGCCGGCCACGTAGCCGGACGCCCACGCCCACTGGAAGTTATAGCCGCCCAGCCAGCCGGTGACGTCGACGGTCTCGCCGATGAAGTACAGGCCCGGCGCCTTGTTGGCCATCATGGTCTGCTGCGACAGCTCGCGCGTGTCCACGCCGCCCAGGGTTACTTCGGCCTTCCTGTAGCCTTCCGACCCGGTCGGGACGATGGCCCAGCGGTTGATGGCGTCGCCCAGCTTGCGCAGCCTGGCGTCGGCCATGTCGGCCAGGCGCGCATCCGGCGCGAAGCCGTTGGCGGTCAGGAGGCCCTCGGCCAGGCGCGCCGGCAGCCATTGCGCCAGCACGTTACCCAGCTGCTTCTTGACCGTCGTTTTGGATGAGATCAGTTCCTCGGCCACGTCCATTTCGGGCAGCAGGTCGATCATGATCGGGGTGCCCGGCTGCCAGTAGCTCGAGATCTGCAGGATGGCCGGGCCGGACAGGCCGCGGTGGGTGAACAGCAGGTCTTCGCGGAAATGGCCGTGCTGGGCTTTATTCTTCCCCTTGGCGCTGCCGGTGCTGACTTCCACCTCGAGTGCGATGCCGGCCAGCGGGGCGAAGGCTTCCCAGCTGGGGCCGTCGAAGGTGAGCGGCACCAAGCCCGGACGCGGCTCGACCACCTGCAGGTCGAACTGCCTGGCGACGCGGTAGCCGAGGTCGGTCGCGCCGATCTTCGGGATCGACAGGCCACCGGTGGCGATCACCAGGCTGTCGCAGGTGAGGTCGCCGCCTTCCGCGGTGATGTGGAAACCGGCATCGCGTTTTTCGATGCTGCCGACCTTGCAAGGCATGCGCCAGCTGACCTCGCCCGCCGCGCATTCGGCGCGCAGCATCTGGATGATCTGTTCGGACGAGTCGTCGCAGAACAGCTGGCCCTTGTGCTTCTCGTGGTAAGCGATGCGATGCTTTTTGACCAGGGCCAGGAAGTCCTGCGCCGTGTAGCGCGACAACGCGCTGCGGCAGAAATGCGGGTTCTGCGACAGGAAGTTGGCCGGGCCGGCATTGATATTGGTGAAATTGCAGCGCCCACCGCCGGAAATGCGGATCTTCTCGGCCAGGCACGCTGCATGGTCGATCAGCACCACGCGCTTGCCGCGCTGGGCCGCGACCGCCGCGCACATCATGCCGGCGGCGCCCGCGCCGATTACTGCTACGTCGTAGTGTTTTGCCATGCTCTGTTACCCTGCCCTGCGAATCGCAAAACCGTCCATTGTATACGGTTCAGCGCTGCCCCGACAGCGCCCAGGCGGCTCAGGAACGCAGGGCGCGCGCCACGCGCATGCAGTGCGCGGCCTGGGCCGCGATCGGCGCTGGAATGGGAACCTCGCCGCGCAGGGCGGCCGCGATCCAGGCCGCCGTGGTGGCCGCATCGCGTGCTTCCGGCACCTCGGCCAGCTGGTCGGCGGGTGCGTCGCGTTCGACCAGCAGCGTGCGCTGGCCGCCGTGGAACCAGTCGATCTGCTGGGCGCGGTGCGGATTGGCGACGGTCTCGCCTTCGGTGCCGCGCATCAGGAAGGCGTCGCCGCGCTGATGGGGGGCGGCCGTGCCGAAGTACTCGCCCAGCGTCGCCAGGTATTCCGGATGCGTGTACGAGACCAGGCGCAGGGCCGGGCCTTCGAAGGGCTGCAGGATCTTTACCAGGGTATGCGTGGAGTTGCGCACGCCGAGGATGCGGCGCAGCGACAGCATGCGGGCCAGGCTCGGGGCCAGCCCCTCGATCGGAATGAAGGCGGGACGGCCGCTGGCCGCCGCCTCCAGGATGTCGGTGCTCGAGCCGGCTTCGGCCAGGCCGAGTTCGGCCAGGATCTCGGCAGTGGTGATCCGGCCCGGATCGCTGCGCACGCCGTGCACCAGGGTCGGCACCCCCTCGCGCGCCAGCAGCAGTGCCAGCAGCGGTGTCAGGTTGGCCAGCTTGCGCGCGCCGTTGTAGCTCGGGATCAGCACCGGGGCGAACTCGCCCGGCGGACTCGGCAGCGGTGCGAAGGCGCTCTCCGCCGCGTCCATGAAACCGGCCAGCTCTTCCACCGATTCGCCCTTGATGCGCATCGCCAGCAGGATGGCGCCCAGCTCGAGGTCGGACACGCGCCCTTCCAGCATCGCCGTGTAGAGCGCACGGGCATCCTCGCGCGACATGCTGCGCGCCCCTTTGACGCCGCGGCCGATTTCCTTGATGAAGGGGGCGGCGGCGAATGCTTCGCTTGTCTTGTCCATTGCGCAAGGATACAACGCTTGAGCGCAGCATGTGCGCGCCGGATTGAGTTTTTGGCCGGCCTTGTGCAAGTGCAGCATTTTCGGTCTACACTGGATAGTCCCTCTTGACACTCACGCACCATGATCAACACGCCTGCAATCGAAAATACCAACGTCAGTTCGTTCGCGCAGATGCCGACGCCGAACGAACTCCACGCCTCCCTGCCCCTGAGCGACCGCGCCTTCGCCACCGTGATGGGCGGCCGCGAAACCCTGCGCAACATCCTCGACCGCAAGGACAAGCGCCTGTTCGTGGTCGTCGGCCCCTGCTCCATCCACGATCCGGAAGCCGGCCTGGACTATGCGCGCCGCCTCAAGGCGCTGCAGGCGGAAGTCGCCGATACGATGGTGCTGGTGATGCGGGTGTATTTCGAGAAGCCGCGCACGACCACCGGCTGGAAGGGCTACATCAACGACCCCTTCATGGACGACTCCTTCCGCGTCGAGGTCGGCATGGAACGCGCGCGCCGCTTCCTGCTCGACGTCTGCGAACTGGGCCTGCCCACCGCCACTGAAGCGCTCGACCCGATCTCGCCGCAGTACCTGGGCGACCTGATCGCCTGGACCGCGATCGGCGCACGCACCACCGAATCGCAGACCCACCGCGAGATGTCGTCCGGCCTGTCGACCCCGGTCGGCTTCAAGAACGGTACCGATGGCGACGTCTCGATTGCCATCAACGCGGTGCTGTCCTCGGCCAACCCGCACGCCTTCCTCGGCATCAACGGCCAGGGCACGGTGTCGATCGTGCGCACCAGCGGCAATGCCTACGGCCACGTGGTGCTGCGCGGCGGCGGCGGCCGTCCGAACTACGATTCGGTGTCGGTGGCGATCGCCGAGCAGGCGCTGCAGAAGGCCGGGCTGCCGGCCAACCTGGTGGTGGATTGCTCGCATGCCAACAGCTACAAGAAGCCGGACCTGCAGCCGCTCGTGATGTCGGACGTGATCCAGCAGATCAAGCACGGCAACCGCTCGCTGGTCGGCGTGATGATCGAGTCGAACATCGTCAGCGGCGCCCAGGCGATTCCGGAAGACCTGTCGCAGCTGAAGTACGGCTGCTCGGTGACCGACGGCTGCATCGGCTGGGAAGAGACCGAAGCGATGCTGCGCAGTGCGCATAAAGAGTTGCTGCAACGCTCGTAGGGTGGTCGGCTCCGCCGACCGCGCGTTCAAATCACCTATGAACTGACATCGTCTATTCTTATATTGGCTGAACGCGCGGACGGCGAAGCCGTCCACCCTACGCTACAATGGCGGATTCCGCTTTACCTTTCTCCCCCCATGATTGTCCTCGGCGTCGAATCCTCCTGCGATGAAACCGGCCTGGCTCTGTACGACACCGAGCGCGGCCTGCTGTCCCATGCCCTGCATTCGCAGGTTGCCATGCACGAAGAGTATGGCGGCGTGGTGCCGGAACTGGCTTCGCGCGATCACATCCGCCGCGCCCTGCCGCTGCTGGAAGAAGTGATCAAACGCGCCGCCATCCCGATGGATGCGATCGACGCCATCGCCTACACCCAGGGCCCGGGCCTGGCCGGCGCCCTGCTGGTCGGCTCCTCGGTGGCCTGCTCGCTGGCGCTGGCGCTGGACAAGCCGGTATTGGGGGTGCACCACCTGGAAGGCCATCTGCTGTCGCCGCTGCTGGCCAGCGAGCGCCCCGACTTTCCCTTCATCGCCCTGCTGGTCTCGGGCGGCCACACCCAGCTGATGCGGGTGGACGGCGTCGGCCGCTACACGCTGCTGGGCGAGACCCTGGACGACGCCGCCGGCGAAGCCTTCGACAAGTCGGCCAAGCTGCTGGGCCTGGGCTATCCGGGCGGACCGGCGATCTCGCGCCTGGCCGAGTTCGGCGACCCTGCCGCCTATACGCTGCCGCGCCCGATGCTGCATTCGAAGGATTTCAACTTCAGCTTCTCGGGCCTGAAGACCGCCGTGCTTACCGTGGTCAAGAACCATGAAGAGAAGGTGGTCGCGAACATCTGCGAGCAGGACAAGGCCAACATCGCGCGCGGCTTCGTCGACGCCATCGTCGAGGTGCTGACCGCGAAGTGCGTCAACGCCCTGCGCCACACCGGCCTCAAGCGCCTGGTGATCGCCGGCGGCGTCGGCGCCAACCGCCAGTTGCGCGAGTCGCTGAATGCGGCCGCGGCCAAGCGCAAGTTCCAGGTCTATTATCCGGAGCTGGAATTCTGCACCGACAACGGCGCCATGATCGCTTTCGCCGGCGCCATGCGTCTCGAGCGCAACCCGGCGCTGGCCCAGCGCGACTATGCGTTCAACGTGCGTCCGCGCTGGCCGCTGGACGAGCTGGAAGCCGCCTAGCCCGGGGCCAAAGCCCGTGTTATCAGGTGAACTTGCTAAGCTGATATCGATCCTACCGTGTGACCGCCGCTAGCCAAACAATGGCAATATCCGACGGTTAAGATTTACGGAGGTCAGACGATGCGCGTTGTAAGTTGGAACATTCGTTGGGGTTGTGGCAAGGACGGGCGGATTCGCATCCATGCGATCATCGACGTCCTGCGCCGCCTGAATCCAGACGTAGTGTGCCTGCAAGAAGTAGCGGCCAATCACCCGGAGCTGGACGGCGGCGCCACCGCCAACCAGTTCAAGCAGCTGGGTGGTGCCTTCGGCGGCTACCACATGATGGAGCACGCCCCGAGTGAACTCTACAAGAACAACTCGCCTCGCCTGTTCGGCAACCTGATCCTCTCGCGCTACCGCATCTCGCAAGTGCACCGCCACCTGCTGCCCTGGCCCGCCGACCCGAAGAATCCGGCCGGCATGCCGCGCGGGCTGATGGAAACCGTCATCGATGCGCCCAGCGGCAAACTGCGCCTGATGACCACCCACCTCGAATACTATTCGCCGCTGCAGCGCATGGCGCAGGTGGCGCGCATCCGCGAACTGCATGCCGAGGCCAGTGCCCGCGCGCGCATCTTCCAGCCCGACCCGAACCTCGACGCGCCTTACCAGCTGGGCTTCCGTCCGGCCTCCAGCATCCTCTGCGGCGACTTCAATTTCGCGCCGGACTCGGGCGACTACCAGGCCCTGCTGGCGCCGATCGACGGCGCCCCCGCTTTCCTGGATGCCTGGCGCGTCGCCTACGGTGGCGTGGCGCGCGCCCCGACCACCGGCCTGCACGGCTATCCGTGGCCGGACAAGCCGGAATGCTACGACTTCTTCTTCGTCACCGACGACCTGGCATCGCGCGTGGCGACGGTGGACGTGCAGTCCGAGACTGCGGCCTCGGATCACCAGCCGATCGTATTGGAATTGAACTAAGCCTGCGGCTGTGGCGTTTCGCTGCGCGCCGCAATGTCGCGCAGCGCCTGCTCGAACACTTCCGGCGGCTGGCCGCCCGAGATCAGGTGGCGCTGGTTGATGATGATGGCCGGGACCGAATGGACGCCGGCACGCTGGAAGAACTGCTCGCGCTCGCGCACTTCCTCGGCATACTCGTCGCTTGCGAGGATGCGTACCGCGGTGTCGCGGTCCAGGCCGACGCGCTCGACGGCATTCAGCAGCACGTCGTGGTTGCTGGGGTCTTCGCAATGGCTGAAGTAGGCTTCGAACAGGGCCATCTTGAGGTCGCGCTGGCGACCCTCTTCCTCGGCCCAGGACAGCAGGCGGTGGGCATCGAAGGTGTTGTAGATGCGTCCGCGTCGTTCCATGTCGAACGTAAAGCCGACGTCGAGGCCGCGCTGGCGGATCATCTCGCGGCTGTTGGCCTGCTGCTCGGCGGTGGCGCCGTACTTCTCGGTGATGTGCTCGACGATGTCCTGGCCGTCCGGGCCCATGTTCGGGTTCAGTTCGAAGGGCTGGAAATGCAGGTCGGCGCTGAGCTCGCCCTTGACGCGGGCCAGCGCCAGTTCCAGCGAGCTGAGGCCGATCGCGCACCACGGGCACGAGACGTCCGATACGAAATCGATCCTGAGTTGCTTGGTCATGGGGTGCCACCTTTCGGGTTCGTTGCGGCACCGTGGGTGCCTGGTGGCGATATGGTAACGCGATGTGCGTTTAAGGGTGGTGCAAGGGGGTTATTGCGGTGTGCTACGGACTTGGGTCCCGGCCTGCGCCGGGACGACGGTTTTTCGGCCAGCGGTGCTGTTGACGCAGACTTGAGGCCCGTATCCTCAGCACGTCATCCCGGCGAAGGCCGGGATCCAATTTGGCCAGCAACCCCGCGAACTTACTTCTTGGCCGTGCCTTTCGCCTTGCTGCCGATCTTCGACTCTTTTCCGGCAATCAGCTTACCGATATTGCTGCCATGACGGTACAGCAGCAGCGCGCTCATCGCCGCCACCGCAAACAGGATCTCGTCCGCGCCGAACAGCAGGCCGTAATAGAAAGGCGCGAAGATCGAGGCGATCAGCGCCGCCAGCGAGGAATAGCGGAAGGCATAGGCCACGATCAGCCAGGTCGCCAGCGTCGCCAGCCCCAGCCACACGTTAATCCCGAGCAGCACGCCGAGCGCGGTCGCCACGCCCTTGCCGCCGACGAACTTGAAGAACACCGGCCACAGGTGGCCCAGGAACACGGCGATCGCGACCAGCGCAATGCCGCCGGTATCGAGTCCGTACTGCGGGCCATAGTGAACAGCCAGCCAGACCGCCAGCCAGCCCTTGGCGGCGTCGCCGACCAGGGTCGCGATCGCGGCCTTCTTGCTGCCGCTGCGCAGCACATTGGTGGCGCCCGGGTTCTTGGAACCATAGGTGCGCGGGTCGGACAGGCCGAAGGCGCGGCTCATCACGACCGCGAAGGAAATCGAGCCGATCAGGTAGGCGGCAATGGTGGCGATCAGGGTATTCATCTGGTCTCTCTGGCGTTGTTCTTGTCAGTGCAAATAAGCAGGCGCACGGACTATACACCATGCCCTACAGCAAGTCACTCGGCCAGCGCGCACTGCACCGCGCGCGCTCCCAGCACTCCGGTCAGCACGGAAGGCGCGATGCCCACCAGGTAGCCGCGGCGGCCGCCGTTGATGTAGATCTTGTCCAGGGCCAGGACCGACTCCTCGACGTAGACCGGCATCGCCTTGCGCACGCCGAAGGGCGAGGTGCCGCCGACCAGGTAGCCGGAATGGCGCTGCGCCACGTCCGGTTTGCAGGGCTCGACCGACTTGCAGGGAATCGCCCGCGCCAGGTTCTTGGTCGACACCTTGCAGTCGCCATGCATCAGGACGATCAGCGGGCGCGCCGCCTCGTCCTGCATTACCAATGTCTTGATGACATTGTGCTCAGGCACGCCGAGTTCGCGCGAAGAAACGGCGGTGCCGCCATGTTCCTCATACTCATACGGATGTTCGCTAAAAACCACGCCATGCTTGCGCAGGAACTGGGTCGCGGGTGTTTCAGATACGTGCTCTTTCTTGGCCATGCGTGGTACGCTAAATACGAACATAAGGGGTTTCCATTATGCAGGAAGAAATTCGCTTTGCCACCTTCAATACTTTCAACCTGGCCCCGCCCGGCATGCAGTGCTACGAGAACCTGACGCCCTGCACGCAGGAAGAATATGAGGCCAAGCTGGACTGGACCGCGCACCAGATCGACCTGCTCAACGCCGACGTCATCGGCTTCCAGGAAATCTTCTCGCAGGCCACGCTGAAGGAGGTGCTGGCGCGTACCCGCCGCTACCGCGATGCGGTCCACCTGGGCTTCGATCCCGACCCGGAAGCGCCGCGCCTGACGCCGAGCGTGGCGCTGGTCTCGCGCCTGCCGGTGCTGAGCCACGGGCGCCCCATGGCGATGTTCCCCGACAGCGTGGCGATGCCGCCGGGCAGCCGCGACCCGGACCGCTTCACGCGCGCCCCGCTGCACGTCGAGGTCGAACTGGCGCCGGGCATCGTGATCGACGTGGTGGTGGTGCACCTGAAGTCGCGCCGTCCCGATTACCGCAGCAGCGATACCGGCGAAGACCCGAACCTGTATGCCCTGGCCTGCCTGCGCTCGCTGATCCGGCGCGGTACCGAGGCCACCGCGTTGCGCGTGCTGCTGACCGACATGGCGCGCGACAAGCAGCGTCCGCGCATCGTGCTGGGCGACTTCAACGACGTCGCCGATTCGGTGACCACCGAGATCGTGCTGGGCGAAGGCGCACCGCTGGGCGAGCGCATGTTCGACGCCGCGCGCCTGCACATGCACCAGGACAACCTGCGCCACGTCGGCTTCTCGATCGTGCACGAAAGCCGCCACTCGACCATCGATCACATCCTGGTATCGCAGGAATTCAATCCACAGCTGCCGGATGCGATCGGCGAGGTGGTGGACGTGGTCTACCTCAACGACCACCTGAACCTCGGGCTGCCGGAGGCCTCGGACCATGGACAGGTGCTGGCGCGGATCCGGCTGTATCCGCAGGCGGGGAAGATCGACAGCGAACTCGATTGCCTGCGGTAGTGACATTCTGCGCATAATTCTCGTTATTGAAGCGCTAGACTTCCTCCTGGTCTGAAACGGAGGAGCCGATGTTATCGACAGCCACAGCCAATCGCATTGCCGATGAACTGCTCGAGCAGGCACGCTCGAGCAGGTTCGGCTTCACCGACCCGGCGGGCATCCCGGTGGCGCCGCTGTACCGGTGCCGCGACCTGGAGCGCCTGCCGCAAGGGCTGCAGCTGGAGATCGTGGACAGGGCGACCCGGGAGACCGGCGCGACTCCCCTGTTCATTGCCGCCGTCACCGCCTGGGTCCTGGCCCTTGCCTCGGTCTATATCGTGCAGCCGGCGGTCTTCAGCGCACGCATGCTGCCTTCCGGACTGTTTATCCTGGCGCCGCTCGCTCCCCTGCTGTTCCGGGCGCTGCTGGTGCGGCGCGCAGTCAGGCTGATTGCGGGGCGCATCGCGGCAGAGTGGCCCGTCCCTGTCAGGATGTAAGTGTCGGCTCAGTGCGGCGCCGGCTTGAAATCGGGCCGGGCGCTCGCCCCGGCCGCATAGTAACCCTGGTACTCGTCGCAGCCGTGCTGGCGCAGGAAGCGCAATTGCTCCTCGGTTTCCACGCCTTCGGCCACCACGCGCAGGCGCAGGCTGCGCGCCACCGCGATGATCGCCGGGATCAGCGCCGCATCCATCGGATCGTGCTCGATGTCGCTCACGAAGCTGCGGTCGATCTTCAGCTTCGACAGCGGGAAGCGCCGCAGTGACGACAGGCTCGACAGCCCGGTGCCGAAGCGGTCGATGGTCAGCTGCACGCCGCGTTCGCGCAGGGCCGCCACCGTGGCGTCGAGTCCATCGTCGCCGCGCATGATGGCCCCCTCGGTGATTTCCAGGTCGAGCCAGGCCGGCGCCAGCCCCGACTGTGCCAGCGCGGCGTCGACCGTGTCGAGCAGGCGGCCATGCAGGAACTGAATGTCGGACAGGTTCACCGCCACCGTCACCGCATGCCCCGCATCGCGCCAGCTGCGCGCCCGGGTGCAGGCTTCGCGCAGCACCCAATCCCCGATCGGCACGATCAGGCCGCATTCCTCGGCCACCGGCAGGAACGCGTGCGGCAGCAACAGGCCGCGCTCGGGATGGCGCCAGCGGATCAGGGCTTCCATGCCGATCACCTTGCCGGACCCGATGTCGAGTTCCGGCTGGTACTCGAGCACGAACTCGCCGCGCTCGAGCGCCTGGCGCAGGCGCTTTTCGATGTCGCCGCGCTCGACCATGCGCGCATTCATCTCGGGACTGAAGAAGCGGAAGCTGCTGCGGCCGTTCTGCTTGGCGTGGTACATGGCCACGTCGGCATGGTGCATCAGGGTGTCGACGTCGACGCCGTCGGTGGGACAGATCGCGACCCCAATCGAGGCCGACAGCGACAGCGTCTGCCCGGCCACGTCGATGGGACGCGAGACCGCCTGCATCACGGCGTTGGCGACGTGGGCCGCCTGGTCGCCCCCGCCGATGTCAGCCAGCAGCACGACGAATTCGTCGCCGCCCAGGCGGCTGATGGTGTCGACCCGGCGCACGCAGCCGCGCAGGCGCGCGGCGACCTCGCGCAGCACCGCATCGCCCGTCTGGTGGCCGTTGTTGTCGTTGATGGCCTTGAAGCGGTCGAGATCGAGGAACAGGACTGCGAAGCTGTCGCGCTGGCGGCGCCAGGTGGCCAGCGCATGGTGCATGCGGTCGAGGAACAGGGCGCGGTTCGGTAGGCCGGTGAGCACGTCGTGCTCGGCCTGGTGCCGCACCTGCGCTTCCACCCGCTTGCGTTCGCTGATGTCGGACAGCATCGCCATGTAGCTGCCGGCTTCGCCATGCGGGTCGCGGATGGTGCTCAGCGCGACCCAGGCCGTGTAGTGCTCGCCGTTCTTGCGCAGGGCGGGCAGCTCGCCTTGCCAGCGGTCGTGACCGTCGAGCTGGGACCAGATGGATTCATAGAAGCCCGCCCCCGCTTCGCCCCAGGGCAGGCTGGCCAGGGTCGAGCCGACGATGTCGGCGGCGCTGAAGCCGGTGATGTCGGTGAAGGCCCGGTTGACCGTCTGGACCCGGTATTCGGCATCCATGACGATGATGGCCTCGTGCGCGTTCTCGAACACGCGCGCCGCCTGCACCAGATTGGCCTCGACCTGCTTGCGCGCGGTGATGTCGACCTCCATGCAGAACACCTGCTGGGTGGCGCCGTCGCGCTTGACGGGAAAGTGGTTCGAATGCAGCCACAGGCGCCGGCCGGCCGCGGTCTCGACCTGCCAGTCGCGCGGTGCCGGAGCGACGCCGCCATGCCAGATCTCGGCGATGACGCCGTCGAACTCGGCCTGGCGCTCGAGATGGGAGACCAGTTCGCGCAAAGGCCGGCCCAGCGCATGGCTGGCCGGAATGCCGAACAGCTGGGCGCAGGCATGGTTCCAGAAGCGCACGATGCCGGCCGCATCGGTCGAATGGACGGCGACCGCCGGCGCCATTTCGATCGCGGCGACGAAGCGGTACAGCCAGTCCAGCGCCTGGCGGCCGGGACCGTCGGGCGATATACCTTCGGGCGCGGCAGCCGGCGGCGAGGCGGGCAAGTCCGGCCCGCGCGGCCCACTGGGCCAGCCGGTCGGGTCGCGCGCTTGTTCGCTCACGGAAAGATCCTTTCCAGATGGAAATAGTCATGAATTTCATGACAATCCCATCATTCTTCCCGCCTTTCCGATGCGGCGTTTGTGCTCACGCAAAGGCCAGGCCCGTCTGCATTCCGTCGCGTTTTTCGGCATTCCAGACCCGCCGGCCAACCGCCTGTCGCATGCGGGTGGATCGGGGCGCCGCGCCTGTTTATATTGCCAACATGCGCAAGGAGCTCCACCCTATGCCAGGACGGAGCCTGAGCGCGAAAATTCCCGTCCCGGCTACGCAGGACCTGCCTTCAGGCAGCGTCCTGCGGAGCCGCTTCCTGTTGCGGGTCTCCGCCTTCCTGCCCGGATGGCGCATCGGCTTGCCCGTCGCGCTTGGTATCCTGCTTGCGCCTTGCCTTTTCTTCCGCCTTGCGTTTCTTCTCGAGTTCACGCTGCCGCTTTTCGTACTGGAAGTTTGTCTTTGCCATGTTTTCCTCATTGCCAGTGGATGTGGGTCGATGCTGCGTGCTTCGCTTGGTGCGAGGCCCATTATGGCCGACTGCGGGCGCCGTGGCTTGAATTAACCACGCGGGTGATGCTGGGCGTGCAAATGCTTGAGGCGCTCGCGCGCAACATGCGTATAGATCTGTGTGGTCGAAATGTCGGCATGCCCCAGCAGCAGTTGTACGACGCGCAAGTCGGCGCCGTGGTTCAGCAGATGGGTGGCGAAGGCGTGGCGCAGCGTGTGCGGCGACAGCGGCCCCTGGATGCCGGCCTTTTGCGCATGCTTCTTGATCAGGATCCAGAACATCTGCCGCGTCATCGCGCCGCCGCGGCCGGTGACGAAGAGCGCGTCGTCGACCTGCCCGTTCAGGATGATGCCGCGCGGATCCTTCAGGTAGCGTTCCAGCCAGAGGCGCGCCTCCGCGCCGAAAGGCACGAGGCGGGTCTTGCTGCCCTTGCCGGTGATGCGCAGCACGCCGTCGTTCAGGCTGACCTCGACCAGCTTCAGGGCCACCAGTTCCGACACCCGCAGCCCGCTCGCATACATCAGCTCCAGCATGGTGCGTTCACGCAGGCCCAGCGGCGTGCTCACGTCCGGCGCCCCCAAGAGGGCCTCGACCTGGTTTTCGCTCAGCGTATGGACGAAACGGGTCGGCTGCTTCGCCGAGGCCATCTTGAGGCAGGGATCGTGCGGGATCTGGTTGCGGCGCAGTGCCAGCCCGTAGAAACGCTTGAGCACCGAGAGGCGCCGGTTGGCCGAGCTGGGCCGGGTATCGGCATGGCGTTCGGCGAAATAGGCGGCGATGTCCTCGGGCTCCACGCCCAGCAGGCTGGGGCGTTGCGGGCGCTTGGCCTGCAGCCAGCCGGCGAACAGCTTCAGGTCGCGGCGGTAGGCGTCGAGCGAATTTTTGGCCAGCCCCTGTTCCAGCCAGAGGGTGTCGCAGAACTCGTCGATCAGTCCCAGATCGATTGCTGCTGCCATGGGGATGCGGTGGCGCCTTCGTGGCGCAGCAGCCAGCGCTTGACCGAGAGGTGGAAACCGTTTTCGTCGTCCTGGTTCGAGAAACCGCCCAGCCCGCCGGACGCGGTCACGCGGTGGCAGGGGATGATGAGCGGGAACCAGTTGGCGCCGCAGGCCTGGCCGACCGCGCGCGGGGCCGAACCGATCAGCTTGGCCACCTGGCCATAGGTCTTGACGTTGCCGCGTGGGATAGCGGAAATCTCGGACCAGACGCGGCGCTGGAAGTCGGTGCCGGCCTCGAACAGCGGCAACTCGAAGCGGAAATCGGGATCCTGCAGGTAATGCGCGACCTGGAGAGCGGCCTGTTCCGCGACGGCGTTGTCGGCGGCTTTTTCTTCGAACGTGGGCTGCAGGTACACCAGTTCGCGCACGCGGCCGTCCGTGGTGCGGATGCCGATGGCGCCAAATGCCGCCGGGACAATGGCGTTGAACAAGGTGCTTGCCTGGTCAGTCTTCATTCTTCCATCTTAACCGCTGGGATGCCGCCCTGCCAGCCCCGGCGCCCCTCGCGGACGAAAAAAAAGCGCACCCTCGGGTGCGCTCCAATTCGGGTCACGTCTCCGGCCGTTTAGCTGTGCTAACGGCTTCTGTAAAACGTGCGTCTCCTCAATGTGTCTCCGGTATGGATTACCGTGATTTTATCTATGCTCCCCAAAACCGTGTGTGTTCTGTTCGCGTACGCACCATGTGAGTGCGATAAGGCCCCATCATAACGCAAGGTTTTCTACGCAAGCGTATCTTTTTGACCACATTACAAAAATTATTTTAGTTATGAAGAAAACGCATGACCGTTCGCCAGCCCTCAGCGTGCGACCTCGCGGCGGATCGCCTGCACCACATCCTTGCCGATGCGCTCTTCCATCTGTCCATACACCGGCTGCATGGCGCGCCGCCACTCGGCCTGCTGCTGCGGGCTGAGCGTATGGATGGTGGTGGTGCCGGCCTGCCGGATCGATTCCAGCGCCGCCTCATTGGTGCGCTGGGCAATGGTTTTCTCGTAGGCCGTGGCCTCGAGCATGGCCCGTTCCAGCTGCTTGCGGATGGCGCCCGGCAGGCCGTCCCAGAACTTCTTGTTGACGATGACGGCGTAACCCAGGTAGCCGTGGTTCGACACCGTCAGATGCTTCTGGGATTCGTGCATGCGCTGGGTGAACATGTTCGAGGGTGGGTTTTCGGTGCCTTCCACCACGCCGTCGCGCAGTGCCGGGGCGGTCTCCGAGAAAGCCAGCGCCACCGGCTGGGCGCCGAGTGCCCGCATCTGGGCGTCCAGCACCTTCGAGGCCTGGATGCGCATGCGCAGGCCGCGGAAGTCGGCCGGTTTCAGCAGCGGCTTGTTGGCCGACATCACCTTGAAGCCGTTGTCCCAATAGGCCAGGCCGGTGATGCCCTTCGATTCGAGCTTGCGCAGCAGGCCGCGGCCGATGCGGCCCTCGGTCACCGCGTACAGCGCCTTCTTGGACGGGAAGATATACGGCAGGTCGAAGGCTTCGAATTCCTTCACGCCCAGCGGCGAGAACTTGGCCAGCGAAGGCGCCAGCATCTGCACCGCGCCCAGCTGCAGGGCTTCGAGTTCCTCGCGGTCCTTGTAGAGCTGGCTGTTCGGGTAGACTTGCACCTTCACCCGGCCGCCGGTCATCTGCTCGGCCAAGGTCTTGAAGCGTTCGGCGGCGCGTCCTTTCGGCGTGTCCGGCGCGACCACGTGGCTGAACTTGATGACGATCGGCGCCTGCGCCCACGCGGCGCTGCCTGCGCAGGCAAGCAGCACGGCGGCCAGGGCTCGGATCGGGAAGGGGGTTTGGTTCATCCTGTGACGACGAGAATATTCCACAATAGCCATACAGTGTAACGAATTACGGAGTCTTGATGAAATTTCCGTTCGCCCAGCAGCTGGCGCCATCCAGCGCCAACGAGCGTGCGCGCTCCTGGCGCTGGCTGGTGCCGGTGCTGCTGGTACTGCTGTTCCTGGCAGTGCTGATCTGGCTGCCATGGCAGGCGCGCGAGATGGAAGCCACCGAACGCCAGGAGCAGCTGATCGCCGATACCCTCTGGGTCGAGCAGACCCTGCGTTTCGAACTGGCGCGCAGCGAAGAGGCGCTGGCCGGGCTGGGCGCCGACCTGGTGGCGCGTCCGCCCTCCCCCGAGGCCCTGCAGGCGCGCTTCAGGCAGATGTTCAACAACGGCCACGAGCTGGTGCGCATCATCTGGTATGGCCCGGACGGCAAGGCGATCGCCAGTCACGGCCTGGACCTGCCGGCCGTCCTGCCCGCCCCCACCCGACTGGCCGCCGACGTGGCCGGCGCTACCAAGCGCGGCCGTTACAGCGAAGCCTACGGCGCGACAGAGGCCACGCCGGGCCTGCTCGACTACTACCTGCCTTTATACGCGGGCGGCAAACCTGCCGGCAGCCTGGTCGCCACCTACAGCCTGCAGGTGCTGCTCGACGAAACCGTGCCCTGGTGGTTCGCCCAGGACAACGCCCTCACCCTGCTCGACCGCGACGACCGTGCCGTCGCGCGGCGTGCGGCCGGCGGTCCGGGACGGGGCGTCTACACGCACCGGCGCGAACTCGACCTGCCGGGCGCCCTGGTGGTGTTGTCCACCGACAGCGTCAAGCGTGCGCCCAAGCTGCTGCCGAACCTGCTGGTGGGCTCGGTCATCGTGCTGGCCCTCGGCCTGGTGCTGAGCCTGGGTTCGCTGTGGCGCCACATCTCGCGCACCCTGGCGGCCGAACGGGCGCTGCGCCAGCAGATGGCCTTCCGCACCGCCATGGAGAACTCCCTGATCACCGGCCTGCGCGCGCGCGACCTCGAAGGCCGCGTCACCTATGTCAACCGCGCCTTCTGCGAGATCGTCGGCCTGCCGCCGGAAGAACTGGTCGGCAAGAAGCCGCCGATGCCCTATTGGGCGCCGGAAGTCATGGCCGAGTACGAAGAACGCTTCGCCGGCGTCCTGTCGGGGAACATCACGCCGCAATTCGAAACCGTGTTCCAGCGCCCCGACGGCGTGCGCGTGCCGGTGCTGGTGTACGAGGCGCCGCTGGTGGATGCCGACGGCCGCCAGACCGGATGGATGAGTTCAGTCCAGGACATCACCGACCGCAAGCGCGCCGAGGAACTCAACCGCCAGCAGCAGGAAAAACTGGAAACCAGCGCGCGCCTGGCGACCATGGGCGAGATGTCTTCGATGCTGGCGCACGAGCTGAACCAGCCGCTGGCGGCGATCTCCAGCTACACGGCCGGCGCGCTGAACGTGCTGGAGCGCACCGGAAAATCCGGCGAGCCGGTCAACTCCGGCATGCTCAGGCATGCGCTGGAACAGGCGCGCCAGCAAGCCCAGCGGGCCGGCCAGATCATCCGCAGCGTGCACGAGTTCGTGAAGAAGCGCGAGCCGCGCCGCGAGCCGGTCACAATCCACAGCGTGGTCGAGGGCGTGCGGGCGCTGGTCGAACTGCAGGCGCGCCAGGCCGCGGTGACCCTGCGCGTCGAGCTGCCGCCGCGGCTGCCCCCGGTACTGGCCGACCGCGTGATGCTGGAACAGGTGCTGCTCAACCTCACGCGCAACGCGATCGAAGCCATGGTCGATACCTCGCTGGAGCAGCGCGTGCTGCGCATTGCCGCCGCGCTTGACGCCGGCATGGTGTCGGTATCGGTGATCGACCGCGGCCACGGCATCCCGGAGGAGGTGGCGGCCGGACTGTTCTCGCCCTTCTTCTCGACCAAGGCCGAAGGCATGGGCATGGGCCTGTCGATCTGCCGCACCGCGATCGAGTTCCACGGCGGGACGCTGAGCCATGCGCCGAACCCGGATGGGGGCACCATCTTCAGCTTCGCGCTGCCGGCCCAAGCGGCGAGCGGGGCGCTGGGCTAAAATCCTAAATAGATAACAACACGCGCGACCGGAGACCCACCCTATGCTGCACATCGTCGACGATGAAGACGTCATTCGCGACGCGCTCGCCTGGCTGGCGCAATCGCGCGGCCTGGAGGCGCGCGGCTATGCGAGCGGCGAGGAATTCCTCGACGCCGTCAAGCTCCCCGGTGCGACCGGCAATGACGGGGACTGCGTGCTGCTAGACGTGCGCATGCCCGGCATGAACGGCATCGCGGTGTTCGACCAGCTGGTCAAGAACGGCCTGAGCGCGCGCCTGCCCGTGATTTTCCTGACTGGCCACGGCGACGTGCCGATGGCGGTCGATTCGCTCAAGCGCGGCGCCTTCGACTTCTTCGAAAAACCCTTCAACGACAACGTGCTGATGGACCGGGTCGAGGAAGCGCTGGCCGCCTCGCGCAAGGCAGCCGAGGCAGCCGCGGTGCAGGCGCGCCTGGCGACCCTGTCGGCGCGCGAACGCGAAGTGCTGGACCTGATCCTGGCCGGCATGATGAACAAGGTAGTGGCCGACAAGCTCGGCATCAGCATGCGGACGGTCGAGGTGCACCGCGCGCATATCTTCGACAAGATGCAAGTCAAGACGGCGGTCGAGCTGGCCGGACTGCTGAAATAAGCCGCCTGGTGCTTATCTTTGCACGCGGCAAGCGTTCCTGCGATTCGATGGAAGCCTTGTAAAATGATTCGGAACGCGCCGTAACAGTCCGCGTTGCAGAGATATTGCATTTAGGAATTCTCATGAGCGAAAAAACAGTTGCTGACAAGATGTTCCTGAGGACGGCGAAATCGATGCTGATCCTTAATGGCCAGGCCAACCCCGGCGTCGCGGCGCAGATGCCCGCCGACATCGTCAAGGAAGGCGACGGCCCTTTCGACGTGATCCTGATGTTCGCGCTCAACCGCAAGGAGCTCGAGCAATACCTGCCGGTGGCCAAGGAAAAGCTGGGCGAAAAAGGCTCGCTGTGGATCGCCTACCTCAAGCAGACCGCGTCCAAGGCCACCGACATCAACCGCGATTCGATCAATGCCTATGCCAAGGAAAACGGCATCACCGCGGTGGCGATGATCTCGATCGACGGCGACTGGTCAGGCTTGCGCCTCAAGCGTATCGAATAGCACGCCGTGCTGGGCAAGCGCCCAGCCCACATGCTCGCGCACCAGGCTTGATGGATGCCCCGCCCGGGCACGCAAGGCGGCGACGATCGCCGCATCGCCTTTCATGCCCGCGCCGGCGGCGTTTCCCAGTCCCACCGCCAGGTTGCGCAGCCAGCGCTCGTGGCCGATACGCCGGATCGGACTGCCTTCCATCCGGCGATTGAACTCCTCTTCTTCCCACCCGAACAGTTCGACCATGCTGGCAGTGCCGAGGCTATTCCGTTCATCGAAGTCGGGCAGGGTCGCGCGCTGCGCGAACTTGTTCCACGGGCAGGCCAGCTGGCAATCGTCGCAGCCGTAGACACGGTTGCCGATCAGCGGGCGCAGTTCTTCCGGAATGCTGCCCTTGAGCTCGATGGTCAGGTAGGAGATGCAGCGCCGCGCGTCCAGGCGCCCCGGGCCGAGGATGGCCTGGGTCGGGCAGACCTCGATGCAGGCCTGGCATTGTCCGCAATGGGCGCCGGTCGGCGGGTCGCTAGGTAAGGGCAGGTCGACCAGGATTTCGCCGATGAAGAAGGTCGAGCCGGCCGCGCGCGACAGCAGCAGCGTGTGCTTGCCGCGCCAGCCCAGGCCGGCCTTTTCGGCCAGCGGCAGTTCCATCACCGGCGCCGAGTCGGTAAAGACCCGGTAACCCAGCGCGCCGACGGCCGCCTTGACCTTCTCGGCCAGGGCCTGCAGGCGGTTGCGCAGCACCTTGTGGTAATCGCGGCCGCGCGCATACACCGAGACCACGGCGGCGCCGGGTTCCAGCTGGCGCGCATGCTCTTCGGCGCGCCAGTCTTCGCCGCGTGACATCGGCAGGTAGTCCATGCGCGCGACGATGGCGCGCACCGTGCCCGGCACCAGTTCATCCGGACGCGCACGCTTCATGCCATGGCTTGCCATATAATCCATCTCGCCATGGCAGCCGGCATCCAGCCAGGCCTGCAAGCCCGCTTCCGCGTGCGCCAGGTCGACGTCCGCGATGCGTACGTCGGCAAAACCGAGTTCCGCGCCCCAGGATTTGATGGTGCGGGCGAGCTCGTGCAGGTCGGGTGGAGATGTCAACATGGCAGGATGGAACGACGGCGCGGAGCGCTAATCAACCCGGTATTTTATTCGATGCAGTCCTTCAAAGCCTACTTGCCCGACGAATCCGCCACCGCCGCATTGGGCCAGGCGCTGGCCAGGGCCGTCCAGCCCGGGCTGGTGATCTACCTGCACGGCGACCTCGGCGCCGGCAAGACGGCCCTCACCCGCGCCCTGATCCAGGCGGCCGGGCACAAGGGCACGGTCAAGAGCCCGACTTACACGCTGTCCGAACCCTACCGGGTCGAACTGGATGGCCAGGCAGTCAACATCATCCATTACGACCTGTACCGGATGTCCAGCCCCGAGGAATTCCTCGACGCGGGCTTCCGCGAGGACTTCGACGGCAGGAACATCTGCATCGTCGAATGGCCCGAAAAGGGCGAGCCGGTGTTGCCGGCACCCGACGTCCGTGTGTTGCTCAACGTCAGCGGACACGGGCGTGAGGTAGAATTGCAGGCGTTGTCTCCTTTAGGCCTGCTATGCCTCGACCATCTCGCCTACGCCCCGCCCTCTTGACCCCTGACGCCCCGCGCCGCCGCACCCTGCTGAAGGCCGGCGGTACGCTGCTGCTGTCCGTGATCGCCCCGCTGCCCGCCAGCGCCGCGCAGATCCTGGCCGTCCGTGTCTGGCCCGCGCCCGACTACACCCGCGTGACCCTGGAAAACGACAGCGAACTCAAGACCTCGCACTTCCTCGTGCCCGACCCGCCGCGGCTGGTCGTCGACATCGACGGCCTGGGCCTGAGCGCTACCCTGAAAAGCCTGGTCGCCAAGATCGAGCCGAACGACCCCTACATCAAGCAGGTGCGGGTCGGCCAGAACCGCCCGAACGTGGTGCGCCTGGTGTTCGACCTGAAGGAAGAGATCAAGCCGCAGGTATTCACGCTGGAGCCGGTGGCCGGCTACCAGCACCGCCTGATCTTCGACCTCTACCCCAACAAGCCGGTGGACCCGCTCGCCGCGCTGATCGACAAGGGCGAGTGGACCACCGATGCCTCCGCGGCCGCGGACAGCGCCAATCCGGCCTCGCCGCTGCCGGCGCCGCCGCCGGCCCAGACCGAAGCCGCGCCCGATGCGATCGCCAAGCTCGAAGCCGAGATGTCGGCGCTGAACGGCACCCCGCCGCCGCAGGCGGTGCAGCCGACGCCGTCGACGAGCATCGCCAAGGCACCGCCCCAGAAGGTGGTGCGCATGGTGACCATCGCGCTCGACCCGGGCCACGGCGGCGAAGACCCCGGTGCGATCGGGGCATCGGGCGCGCGCGAAAAGGACATCGTGCTGGCCGTGGCAAAGCGCCTCAAGGCCAAGCTGGAGGCGCTGCCCAACACCCGCGTCATGCTGACCCGCGACGGCGACTATTTCGTCCCGCTCGGCCAGCGCGTGCAGAAGGCGCGCAAGGTGCAGGCCGACCTGTTCGTGTCGATCCACGCGGACGCCTGGGTCTCGCCGACCGCGCGCGGCTCCTCGGTGTTCGTGCTGTCCGAAAAAGGCGCCAGCTCGAGCGCGGCGCGCTGGCTGGCGAACGACCAGAACAAGGCCGACCTGGTGGGCGGCGCCAACTTCGCGGTGCAGGACAAGCAGATCGCGAGCGTGCTGTTCGACCTGTCGACCACGGCCCAGATCAACGACAGCCTCAAGCTCGGCAAGGCCGTGCTGACTGAAATCGGGGGCATCAACCGCCTGCACAAGGCCTCGGTCGAGCAGGCCGGCTTCGCCGTACTGAAGGCGCCTGACATCCCCTCGATTCTGGTAGAAACTGCATTCATCTCGAACCCCGACGAAGAAGCCAGGCTGCGCGACGACGGCTACCAGAACCAGCTGGCCGACGCCATCAGCAAGGGCATCAAGCGCTACTTCGCCGACAACCCGCCGATGGCCAAGAGCCGCCAGACCTGATCATGACCCTAGCGATCCATACCAATGCCGGGCAACTGCCCGCGATCCGGATTCAAGCGCCGGACGGCGCCGAAGCCACCATTACCCTGTACGGCGCCCACCTGGTCTCGTGGAAGGGCGCGGACGGCAGGGAACGCATGTTCCTGAGCGAGAAATCGGCCCTCGACGGCAGCAAGGCGATCCGCGGCGGCGTGCCGGTGATCTTCCCCCAGTTCGCGGAACGCGGCAACGGCATGCGCCACGGCTTCGCGCGCGTGAGCACCTGGCGCCTGGAAGACAGCGGCGTGGAGGACGGCGCGGCCTGGGCCTGCTTCGACCTGGCGGCGGGCGACCTGAGCAACAGCCTGGCCGACGCCTGGCCCCACAGCTTCGCCCTGTCGCTGCGCGTGGCGGTGCGCGCCAATGAACTGAGCATGGTGCTCACCGTGCGCAACATCGGCGCGGCGCCCTTCCCGTTCTCGGCGGCGCTGCACACCTACCACCTGGTGCCGGACGTGTGCGAAGTGCGCATCGAGGGCATCTCGTCGGACGAGATCTCGATCCTCGACAAGCTGGACGAGGTGTACCCGCACGTCACCGGACGCGCCCAGCTGGCGACGAGCGAGGGGACGCTGCGGCTGGAGCAGAGCGGCTTCACGGACGCGGTGGTGTGGAATCCGGGCGCGGTCGATGCGGCCGGGCTGGCGGACATGGAGCGGGACGAGTACAAGCGCTTCGTGTGCGTCGAGCCGGCGCTGCTGGAGCCGCATACCCTGGAGGCGGGCGAGTCCTGGACGGGGACCTACCGGATCAGCTGAAACGAAGAAGCCCGGCGATGCCGGGCTTCTTTTTTGTGCTATCGGTATGCGACGAACTTGGGGGGAATAATGCCAGTGGCATTATTCCCGCCTTCGCCGGAAGTCGTAGGCGCCAGTGGCGCGTACGACGGTCTATGAGCTGGCCACTACGCTATGAGCCGTCATCCCGGCGCAGGCCGGGATCCAATCTCGTGTGCACGCTGACACAGTAACCGTCAGTTCGACTCCTTAATCATCCTGCCGTTACTCTGCTGGACCGGCCGCGCATTCAGCGGATACAGCCGCGAGAACAGCGCCATCTGCGCCGGCGAGGCCTGCATGGTCTGCTTCATGACGATCCACAGCACGTCCTCGGTACAGGGCGGCTCGGTCAGCGAACCCATGTAGGTGAAGTAGTCGCGCTTCTCCGGCAGCGCCTCGTTCGGGTCGAGCAGGATAGACGGCGACACGGTCTCCTGCTTCTCCAGCGGCAGGTTGTTCCACACGGTCTGGATCATCGGGTTGGCCTGGCCGCGCTCGAGCAGCACGGCCAGCACCAGCAGCTTGCCTTCGAAGCTGCGGTGGACGAAGTGGATCACCATCTCGGTGCCCCTGCCGTTGATGCGCTCTTCCGACGGGCGGTGGAAGTGGAACTGCTGCAGTTCGTAGGCCATGTTGCCGACCGTCAGGAAGTTGCCGCCGCCGACAGTCACCTGGATGGTGTGGCCGTTGTCGATCTCGCTGAACGAACTTGGACGGTAGTCGAAGGCGATCTGTTCGAGGTCGACCTTGATGCCGTCGCGCAGGTCGATCGGCGACTGGCGCTTGCCGGTATTGCACTTGGCCCAGCTCGCATTGATATTCGACCAGTTGGCCGGGCCGTACTCGCCCTCGTAGGACCAATGGGTGCCGTTCTTCGGCTTGTTGGCGGCGGCGATCGCGGCCTCGGCTTCCTTGCGGCGCTTTGCTTCAAGCGCCTTCCTCGCCCTGGCGGCGGCAGCGGCGCGCGTGGCCTGCTGCTCGCGCAGCTGGGCCAGGCGTTCGGCGATGCGCGCCGAGAGGTCGATTTCGGACTGTTCTTCGTCCGCGGCTGCGGGCCGGGCAGGCGCCGTCGCAGCCGTGCGCGCATCCGCGGCAGCGGCCAGGGCCTTGATGTCCGGCTTGGCCGCGCTGATGCTGGGCTTGCCTTCAAGGATGGCTTTGACATTGGCCGTCTTGCCGTCGGCCTTGTCGGCGGACGGCTTCGGAGCGGGGTCGCTCGCGCTTGCGGAAGCCATGGCAAGGCAGCAAGCTAACAGGGCGATGAGGTGGCGCATGAGAATCCAGGGAGTGGTCTGTCCTCATGCTTATCGGCAATAAGCGGCTGAAACTTGAGTGCGCTGAAACAAGAACGCCCCGAAAAAATCGGGGCGCTGCCAGGATGACAAGGGATGCTGCTTAACGGCTGAGCATGTTGCGGCCGAACTTGACCAGTGCGGCGATCGCCAGCGGCACCATCGCCGCCGAAATACCGACCAGTACGATCTCGGTCAGATGGTCCTTGACCACCGGGACATTGCCGAACAGGTAGCCGGCGGTGACCAGGCTGGCCACCCACAGCACCGCCCCGGTCACGTTGAACATCTGGAAACGCGCCAGCGTCATCTCGGACACCCCGGCGACCAGGGGTGCGAAGCTGCGCACCACCGGCACGAAGCGCGCCACGATGATGGTCTTGCCGCCGTGCTTCTCGAAGAAATCGTGGGTGCGCTGCAGCGCGTCCTTGTTGATCCAGCGGTAGTTGTGCGTAAACACCCGGTGGCCGATGGCCCGCCCGACATAGTAGTTCACGGTATTGCCCGTGACCGCCGCCGTGATCAGGAGCGCCGTCAGGAGCGGGAAATTCATCTGGCCGGTGGCGCAGAAGGCGCCTGCGATGAACAGCAGGGTGTCGCCGGGAAGGAAGAAGAACAGCACCAGTCCGGTCTCGCAAAACACGATCGCGAACAGCACGATGTACACATAGGTTCCGTACTGGGCCAGGAGGGTGCCCAGCGTTTTATCGACGTGCAGGAGCATGTCGAATAACTGCATCAGATCCATAATCTTCCTAAAGGTAGCCGCGCATCATACCACCTGGACGGTCTTTACCTTCCGACCACATTGCCGCACAATCGACGGGATAACAACATCCTGGAGACCGCATGAGCGCTTCGTTCACCATTTCACGACGGGCCATTGCCGCATTGGCGCTGCTGTCCGGCGCTGCGGCCGCCGCATTTGCCGCGCCTGCCGCGCCTGCCAAACAAGACAAGGAACTGCCGCCGAAACCCTCGGTGGCCGACGTGATCAAGGCCTCCAAACCGGCCGACTGGCGCCCGCTCGATCCCGAGAACACCCTGTACATGGACCTGCCGACCGGGCGCGTGATCATCGAGCTGGCGCCCACGTTTGCCCCGAACACGGCCGCCAACATCCGCGCCTTGGTGCGCGAGAAGTATTTCGACGACCTGTTCATCATCCGCTCGCAGGACGGCTTCGTGGTGCAGTGGGGCGACCCGGACGAGGAAAACCCAAAGCCCTTCAAGGCGGCCAAGACCATCAAGGCCGAGTTCAGCGCACCGATCAAGTCGGCCGGCAGCTTCACCCGCCTGAAGGATGGCGACGTCTACGCGCCCCAGGTCGGCCACGTGGGCGGCTTCCCGGCCGCGCGCGACCCGGCCAGCGGCCAGACCTGGCTGGTCCACTGCCCCGCGATGATCGGCGTGGCGCGCGACACCGGCGCCGACAGCGGCAACGGTTCGCAGCTGTACGTGGTCACCGGCCACTCCCCGCGCCACCTCGACCGCAACATCACCGTGGTGGGCCGCGTCGTGCAGGGCATGTCGCTGCTGTCGGTGCAGCCGCGCGGCACCGCCGCTGCCGGCTTCTACGAGAAGCCGGAACAGCGCATGCCGCTCAAGCTGGTACGCATGGCGGCCGACGTCCCGGAAGCCGAGCGCAGCAAGTTCGAAGTGATGCGCACCGACAGCGCCACTTACCAGGCCGTGGTCGAGGCCCAGCGCACGCGCGGCGGCCCCTGGGCCAAGTTCGCGGTCGGCAAGATCGACCTGTGCAACGCCACGATACCCGTGCGCGAGCAGAAGATATAATCGGAGAATGAACGCGCCAGCCCCCACCCACCGCCCGATCCAGCAGCTTCCCGATCAGCTCATCTCGCAAATCGCCGCAGGCGAGGTCGTCGAGCGGCCGTCCGCGGTGGTCAAGGAACTGCTCGAGAACGCCCTCGATGCCGGCGCCACCCAGATCACCGTGCGCCTCGAGGAAGGCGGCGTCAAGCGCATCGCCATCACCGACAACGGCCGCGGCATCGAGCCGGAGCAGCTGCCGCTGGCGCTGGCCCGCCACGCCACCTCAAAAATCGCCTCGCTGCACGACCTGGAACACGTCGGCACCCTGGGCTTCCGCGGCGAGGCGCTGGCCTCGATCGCCTCGGTGGCCGCGGTGCGCATCACTTCGCGCACGCCGGGCGCGGCCCACGCCTTCGAGATCGTCGGCTCGCACGAAGGCACGGTGGCGCCGTCGTCCGGCGCCTTCGGCACCACCATCGACGTGCAGGACCTGTATTTCAACACCCCGGCGCGCCGCAAGTTCCTGAAGTCCGAACAGACCGAATACGGCCACTGCGCCGAAGTCGTGCGGCGCATCGCGCTGGCGCGCCCGGACGTCTCGTTCAGCCTGACGCACAACGGCCGCACCATCGATCACTGGAACGTGAGCGAGGCGGCCAAGCGCAGCGCCCAGATCCTCGGCAGCGACTTCGCCGAAGCCCGCCTGGCGCTCGACGAAGCGGCCGGCCCGCTGCGCCTGCACGGCTACGTCGGCCTGCCGACCGCCTCGAAGGCGCGCGCCGACGGCCAGTTCTTCTATGTGAACGGGCGCTTCGTGCGCGACAAGCTGCTGGTGCACGCGGTGCGCGCGGCCTACCAGGACGTGCTGCACGGCGACCGCTTTCCCTGCTACGTGCTGTCGCTCGACCTGGATCCGGCGCTGGTCGACGTCAACGTCCACCCGTCCAAGATCGAAGTGCGCTTCCGCGACAGCCGCGCGGTGCACCAGTTCGTGTTCCACGCGGTGCAGCGCACGCTGGCCCAGACCTCGGCCACCGCGCACGGCAGCGCGCCGGCGCCGATCTCCGCCGCCGAAGTGCGGCCGAGCGGCACGCCGGTGTGGGCGCAGCGCCCGCACGAGCAGACCTCCTTCGGTGCGCAGCTGGCGCCGAGCTTCTCGCCTTCGCCCTTCGCACCGGGCAGCCGCTGGGACGATGCGCGGCCCCAGCCTTCCACCGGCGGCGTGGCCCAGAGCACCGCGGCCTACGGCGCGCTGTTCGCGTCGAACGAGCCGGCAAAGACGGCCGCGCCCATGGGCGTGCCGCTGTCCGCCTCCGAGCGCCCGCTGTCGAACGAGGACTTCCCGCTCGGCTTCGCGCTGGCCCAGCTGCACGGCATCTACATCCTGGCCCAGAACACCAAGGGCCTGGTGCTGGTCGACATGCATGCGGCCCACGAGCGCATCCTCTACGAGCAGATCAAGAACGCCCTCGACGCCCGCGCCGAGGGCGAGGAACTGCAGGTGCAGCAGCTCCTGATCCCGGTCACCTTCTACGCCGACGCGATCGAGGTGGCCACCGCCCAGGACCATGGCGAAACCCTGAAGACGCTCGGCTTCGACATCGCCGCGCTGTCGCCGACCACGCTGGCGGTGCGCACCGTGCCGACCCTGCTGAAGAATGCCGACGCGCAGACGCTGGCGCGCGACGTGCTGCGCGACGTGCGCGAATTCGGCGGCTCGCGCGTGCTGATCGAACGCCGCAACGAGCTGCTCGGCACCCTCGCCTGCCACACGGCGGTGCGTGCCAACCGCATCCTCTCGATCCAGGAGATGAATGCGCTGCTGCGCCAGATGGAGATCACCGAACGCTCCGACCAGTGCAACCACGGCCGCCCGACCTGGGTCCAGCTCGAGATCGCCGCGCTCGACAAGCTTTTCCTGCGCGGTCAATGATGGAAGCGAGCAAGAAGAAACCGATGGCGGTGGCCATCATGGGCCCGACCGCGTCGGGCAAGACCGCGGCCGCGCTGGCGATCGCGAAGACGCGCCCGGTCGAAATCATCTCGGTCGATTCGGCCCTGGTCTATCGCGGCATGGACATCGGAACCGCCAAGCCGAGCGCGGAAGAACTGGCCAGCGTGCCGCACCACCTGATCGACATCATCGACCCGCTCGAGGCCTATTCGGTGATGCAGTTCCGCGAAGATGCGATCCGCCTGGTGGGCGAGATCAGCGCACGCGGCGCGCTGCCGCTGCTGGTAGGCGGCACCATGATGTACTTCAAGGGCCTCACCGACAGCCTCGACGACCTGCCGACCGCCGATCAGGCGCTGCGGGCCAGCATCGAGGCAGAGGCGGCGCAGATCGGCTGGCCCGCCATGCACGCCAGGCTGCGCACGCTCGACCCGGTGACTGCAGACCGGCTCAAGCCCAACGACGCGCAGCGCATCAACCGCGCGCTCGAAATCATCGCCCTGACGGGCAAGCCGATGTCCGAACTGCTGGGATTGCGCGAGAAGCCCGAGCTGCCCTTCGAGTTGATTTCATTTGCGCTGGAGCCCTCGGACCGCGCGGTCCTGCATCAGCGGATCGCCTTGCGCTTCGACCAGATGCTGGGCGAGCGCGACGACGAGGGCCTTGTGGCGGAAGTGGCGCGCCTGCGTGCGCGCGGCGACCTGTCGCCGGCGCTGCCCTCGATACGCTGCGTCGGCTACCGCCAGACCTGGGACTACCTCGACGGCAGGATCGACCGCGCCGAGTTGCGCGAACTGGGCATCATCGCCACCCGCCAGCTGGCCAAGCGCCAGATCACCTGGCTGCGCGCGATGCCGGAGCGGATCGTGATAGACTGCCTCGGTACGGACCCGACAGGCGAGCTGATGGATCGCTTGGCCCAGTTGGAAAAATGACATTGGCGCGAGATTTTTGCGCCACGGAAGGTAGTCGAGCCTTGACAGGCAGCGCGGCGCCCCCGATAATGCCTGCCGTTGCGGTGATATAGCTCAGTTGGTTAGAGCACAGCACTCATAATGCTGGGGTCGGTGGTTCAAGTCCACCTATCACCACCACAGAATTCCAAGCGGATGGCTTGACTCTTCAGGGTCAAGCCATTTTGCTTTCACAGTTTCGGTGATATAGCTCAGTTGGTTAGAGCACAGCACTCATAATGCTGGGGTCGGTGGTTCAAGTCCACCTATCACCACCAAAAAAGAAAAACTGCGTCAGTGTTTTTTGCCGCCACCCGAGATCTTGTTCTCGGTCGCCCAGGCACGCCGCTTGGCCTCATCCTTCGACACACCCTTCTTCTCGTAGCCTTGCTCGATGTGCTTGGCCTGGCGTTTCTGCTTGTCCGTGTAGGACGATTTATCACCTTGAGGCATGATGATTCTCCTTTCAATGGTGGGATAGTCCACACCCTCAGGCTACGCCCCCGTTCGCACGTGATAAGTTCGCTATCTCACGCAAGAACGCGATCTACTCGTCCGTAAACGACTCGTCCAGCGCATAATCGCCGCGCGCCAGGCCGTCCAGCACGGCGCCGGCCTGCTGCAGGTATTCCGAGGGCACCAGGATGCGCACCCCGCCCAGCGCCGGCGCCAGCAGCAGGTCAGTCTGCATCAGGTGGGCATCCGCCAGCACGGCCGGGATGCCCGCCGCGACCAGGCAGCCCTGGGCCAGGGTCGCTTCCATCGGGACCAGGTACTTGGCGATGACAAACAGGTCGCGCCCCGGAATCTGCACGACCTCAGGATTCGCGGCCAGCCACGCGTTCAGTGCGAGTTGTTCCATGTGCCCTCCTGTTGATGAGGCTATCTTACCCTTGCTGCAACAAAGCCGGCACTTGCGACAACAGGTAGAGCGTGACACCGATCAGTCCGCCAACGATGGTGCCGTTGATGCGGATGTACTGCAGGTCCTTGCCGATGTTGAGTTCGATCTGCTCCGACATCTCGCGGTCGTCCCACTGCTTCACCGTATCGGCGATGTGCCGGGTGAGAAAAGAGGCGAGCTCCGGCGCCACGCCGCGCACGGCCGATTCCAGGTTCTCGGCCACCGAAGCGCGCAGCTGCGGGTCTTCGGCCAGTACCTTGCCGACCCAGGCGCCGGTCGCCACCAGCCGGCGGCGCAGGCTCGAGTCCTCGCTGTGCAGGTCCTTCTTGAGCCAGCCCTTCAGCTCGGTCCACAGGGTGGCCAGGTAGCCGTTGAGCGTCTCGTCGCCCAGCAGGTAGGCCTTGATCTCGTCCGCCTTCTCGGTGAAGGATGGATCCGCCTTCAGGCGCTCGATGAACTCCAGGGTGAAAGTGTCGAAGCGCTGGCGCAGCGGGTGCCGCGGATCGGCCGCCACCTTGTTCAGAATGCCCGAGGCGAGGCGCACCGCCAGGCCGGCGCCCTTGCGCCCGATGAGCTCGGACGGCAGCATGCTTTCGATGAAGGCGTAGTCCTCCTTGAGCCAGTCGACGATGCCCTGCGAGATCGTGGCCTGGGTATCGGCATTGTCGAGCAGCCGCGCCAGCTGGGTGATGCCCTCGTTGAGCAGTTCGTGGTGGCGCCCGTCGCGGGTCAGGCTCTCGAGGATGGTGCCGGCCGACTTCGACAGGTCGACGCTGTTCACCATCGCGTGCACGGCGCGCCGGATGAAGCCCTGCACCGCCGTGTCCTCGATGAAGTCGAGCATCCAGGCGCCGACCCGCACCAGGTGCTGGCCCAGCAGCTCGGTGTTGGCCGGCTTGACCAGCCAGTCGGCCACCTTCTGCACCGGGTCGTGGCGCTGGATCAGGCGGATGATCGAGTCGGTGTCGAGGAACTTCTCGTGCACGAACAGCGCCAGGTTGTCGGCGATGCGTTCCTTGTTCTTCGGGATGATCTCGGTATGGCGCGAGACGATGGGAATCGGCACGCGCTTGAACAGGGCCACCACCGCGAACCAGTCGGCCAGCGCACCCACCATCGCGGCTTCGGAGAAGGCGCGCAGCAGGCCGGTCCACCAGTTCTGCGGCAGGAACAGGGTCAACACGAACAAGGAGGCCGCGCCCGCGAAAAACGCGAGCGCGAGCATTTTCGATTGCCGCAGTTCGGCTTCTTTTGTCATAGGCTCCGGGATCGTAGGGTGGACGGCTATGCCGTCCGCGCGTTCAACCAGAACGTGAACAATCGCGCCGCATCTCCGCACACACGGTTTGAACGCGCGGCCGGCGAAGCCGGCCACCCTACAAATGCTATATGACTTCGCCGTTTCTCAGCGCTTCGATTGACTGCCGCGTGAAGCCCCAGTCGGCCAGGATGGCGTCGCTGTCCGCGCCCGGGCTGCTGGTCGGGCCCGGGGTCGGCGGCGTGGTACGGCTGAAACGCGGCGCCGGCGCAGGCTGGGTGACGCCGTCGATCTCGACGAAGGTCTGGCGCGCCGCATTGTGCGGGTGGCGCGGCGCTTCTTCCAGGTCGAGCACGGGTGCGAAGCACACGTCGGTGCCTTCGAGCAGGCGGCACCATTCGTCGCGCGTTTTGGTGGCGAACAGCGCAGTCAGCCGCTCCTTCAGTTCGGGCCAGTGCGCCTTGCTCCAGCGTTTCGTGAACACCGGATCGCTCTGCTTCGTCAGGTTCAGCAGGGTGGCGAAGAACTGCGGCTCGATCGCGCCGATCGAAATGAATTTGCCGTCGCTGCAGGCATAGGTGTCGTAGAAAGGCGCGCCGCCGTCCAGCAGGTTGCCTTCGCGCTGGCCGCTCCAGGCGCCGAAGCCGCGCAGGCCGTACATCATGGCGCCCAGCAGCGCCGCACCGTCGGTCATGGCGGCATCGACCACCTGGCCCTGGCCGGACTTGCGTGCCTCCAGCACCGCGCAGACGACGCCGAAGGCCAGCATCATGCCGCCGCCGCCGAAGTCGCCCACCAGGTTCAGGGGCGGCGGCGGCGGGCTGTCGGCGCGTCCCGTCGAGTAGAGCATGCCCGACAGGGCCACGTAGTTGATGTCATGGCCTGCCGCCTGTGCCAGCGGACCGTTCTGGCCCCAGCCGGTGACGCGGCCGTACACCAGTTTCGGATTGCGTTCCAGGCAGGCGTCCGGTCCCAGCCCGAGGCGCTCCATCACGCCGGGACGGAAGCCTTCGAGCAGCACGTCGGCGCTTTCCAGCAGCCGCAGCATGGTGCTGCGCCCGGCCGCCTTCTTGAGGTCGAGCGCCAGCGAGCGGCGTCCGCGCGCCATCACGTCGTGGCGGGTGCCGAGCACCGGATAGGGATTGTCGGCGCCGCTCTTCGTCTTGCGGTCGATGCGGATCACCTCCGCCCCCATATCCGCGAGCATCATCGCGGCGAAGGGGCAAGGGCCGATGCCCACCATCTCGATGACCCGCACCCCTGCCAATGGTCCTGCCATGGTCGAATCCTCCTCAGAGCGAACGCGCAATGATCTCTTTCATGATCTCGTTGGCGCCGCCGTAGATGCGCTGCACGCGGGCGTCCACGTACATCTGGGCGATCGGGTACTCCAGCATGTAGCCGTAGCCGCCGAACAGCTGCACGCACTGGTCCACCACCTTGCATTGCAGGTCCGAGATCCAGTACTTCGCCATCGAGGCGCGCACGGTGTCCATGCGCCCGGCCAGCATGTCCTCGATGCAGCGGTCGATGAAGATGCGCGCGACCGTGGCCTCGGTCTTGATCTCGGCCAGCACGAAGCGGGTGTTCTGCATCTCGATGAGCGCCTGGCCGAAGGCCTTGCGCTCGCGCGTGTGCTCGACGGTGAGCTGCAGGGCGCGCTCGATGGCGGCCACGCCGCACACGCCGAGGATGGTGCGCTCGTAGGGCAGCTCGGTCATCAAGTGGGCGAAGCCCCTGCCCTCCTCGCCGCCCAGCACGTTTTCAAACGGGACATGGGCGTCGTCGAAGAACAGCTCGCAGGTGTCCTGGCCCTTCTGGCCGACCTTCTCCAGGATGCGGCCGACGCGGAATCCGGGGTTGTCCTTCGTTTCCAGCAGCAGCAGCGACACGCCCCTGGCGCCCGCGGCCGGGTCGGTCTTGGCCACCACCAGGATCAGGTCGGCCATGTAGCCGTTCGAGATGAAGGTCTTGGAGCCGCTCACGCGGTAGCCGTCGGGACCGCGCACCGCCGTGGTGCGGATGCCCTTCAGGTCGGAACCCGCGCCCGGCTCGCTCATGGCGATGGCGGCGATCATCTCGCCACTGGCCAGCAGGGGCAGGTACTTCCTTTTCTGCTCCTCGGTGCCCTGGTTCAGCAGGTAGTGGGCGACGATGGCGTGGACGTGGATGCCGAAGGAGGTATCGCCGCCGTACGAGAGCTCTTCGAACACCACCGCCATGTGGGCGAAGCTGCCGCCGGCGCCGCCGTATTCGTCCGGGATGTCGGCCAGCAGCAGGCCCATTTCGCCGGCCTTGCGCCACAGTGCGCGGTCGACGTGCTGCTGCTTGCGCCATTGTTCCTGGTGCGGCGTGATCTCGCCGGCCACGAAGCGGCGCACGGCGTCGCGGAACGCGGCCAGTTCCTCGTTCATCCATGGGGACGTGGTATCCATGCCTGTCCCCTCAGCCGTTGCGGTACATGGTGACGACGCAGGCGCCGCCCAGGCCCAGGTTGTGCTGCAGCGCCACGCGCGCGCCCTCGACCTGGCGTGCCTCCGCGCTGCCGCGCAGCTGGTGGGTCAGCTCGTAGCACTGGGCCAGGCCGGTGGCGCCGAGCGGATGGCCTTTCGAGAGCAGGCCGCCGGACGGGTTGGTGACCACCCGGCCGCCATAGGTGTTGTCGCCCTCGCGGATGAACTTGTCGGCGCCGCCTTCCGGGCACAGGCCCAGGGCTTCATAGGTGATCAGCTCGTTGTGCGCGAAGCAGTCGTGCAGTTCGACGACGTCGAGGTCCTCCGGGCCGAGGCCGGACTGCTCGTAGACCTGCCGGGCGGCGGCGCGGCTCATGTCGTAGCCGACCAGGCGCATCATGTCGCCGGACGCGAAGGTATCGGGGCGGTCGGTGGTCATCGCCTGGGCGGCGATGTGGACGTCGTGGCGCAAGCCGTGGCGCAGCGCGAATTCGCCCGATACCAGCAGGGCCGCGGCGGCGCCGCAGGTGGGCGGGCAGGCCATCAGGCGCGTCATCACGCCGGGCCAGATTTCGGGCGCATCGAGCACGTCCTGCGCCGTGACTTCCTTGCGGAACAGCGCCAGCGGATTGTTCACGGCGTGGCGGCTGGCCTTGGCGCGGATGCGGGCAAAAGCTTCCAGCGGGGTGCCGTATTTTTTCATGTGCGCCAGGCCGGCGCCGCCGAAGTAGCGCAGCGCCAGCGGGATCTCGGGCTTGCCCACCAGGCGGTCGGTTACCTCGTCGAAGGCGTCGAAGGGGGTCGGGCGGTCGGTGAAGACCGAGCCGAGCGCGCCGGGGCTCATCTGCTCGAAGCCGAGCACCAGCACGCATTCGGCGGCGCCGCTGGCGATCGCCTGGCGGCCCAGGAACAGCGCGGTCGAGCCGGTCGAGCAGTTGTTGTTGACGTTGACGATCGGGATGCCGCTCATGCCCACCGCATAGAGGGCCTTCTGGCCGCTGGTCGAGTCGCCGTAGACGTAGCCCGCATAGGCCTGCTCCACCAGGTCGTACACCACACCGGCATCTTCCAGGGCGGAGCGGGCCGCCTGCGCGCCCATCTCGTGATAGGGGCTGCTCGCACCCGGCTTGGCGAAGGGGATCATCCCGACGCCGCTGACATACACTTTCCTCATTCCGTCTCCCGATTCTTGATTAGGTCGCGCGACCTACTGTTAATCAATTATAGGTCAGTCGTACTATTTAATGTATGCCTCTGCGATAATCGTGCGATGGCCCTTATTTCAGACAGCTCCATCGACAATGCCCTGCGCAACAAGGCCTCGACGACCACCGAAAAAGGCTTCGGACGCGCGCTCGAGATCCTGCTGGTGGCGCGCCGCCTGCTTGTCTCCGACGGCTATGCCGGGCTGTCGATGCGGCGTGTGGCGGTCGAGGCGGGAATGAGCCTGTCGAACCTGCAGCACTACTACAGCAGCAAGGAGCAGCTGCTCGAAGCGCTGCTGCTCACGACGATGGACGAGTTCCAGGCCAAGATGGACCGGATCGCGGTGGCGATGGCCGGGCGGCCGCAGGTGGAACGCTTCCTGACCACGGTCGACATGTTCCTCGACGAGATCACCGATCCGGTCATGCATGCGATCTTCTTCGAGATCTGGGCGCTGGCCTCGCGCCACCCCTTCGCCTCCGACCTGATGGGCAGGATGATGGGGCGCGAGCGCAAGGCCGTGTATGGCCTGATCCATGGCCTGAACCCGGCCATCGACGACGAACTGTGCATGGAGCGGGCGGTCCTGATCGTGGCCCAGATCCAGGGCCTGATGCTGTTCCGCCTGGACCGCCATGCGCGCCCGGAGCAATACGAGACCGTGCGCGCCTCGCTGCACAAGGTCATTCTATCGCTCGCAACCGTGCTGTGAATATCACGTAAATTGCGCCAAATCGGCGATAAAAATGCCGATGAGCATGCATCTGTCACTTATACTCGTGGGGTTAACAAGCTACCACGGAGGCCGCACGGATGCACCATGAACTCAGCCTGATCACCACCATTGCCGCCGCACTCGGCTTCGGCCTCTTGTTCGGCATGCTCGCCATTCGCCTGAAACTGCCCGCCCTGGTCGGCTACCTTGCCGCCGGCGTCCTGATCGGACCCGCCACGCCGGGCTTCGTCGCCGACGTGCAGCTGGCTTCCCAATTGGCGGAGATCGGGGTGATGCTGCTGATGTTCGGCGTCGGCCTGCACTTCTCGCTGGGCGACCTGCTCGACGTGAAGAAGATCGCCCTGCCCGGCGCGCTGCTGCAGATCGGGGTGGCCACGGTGATGGGCATGGGACTGGCGCATTGGTGGGGCTGGAGCCTGGGTGCGGGACTGGTGTTCGGCCTGGCGCTGTCGGTGGCCAGCACCGTGGTGCTGCTGCGCGCGCTGGAGGCGCGCGGCGTGCTCGATTCCATGAACGGCCGCATCGCGGTGGGCTGGCTGGTGGTGGAAGACCTGGTGATGGTGCTGGTGCTGGTGATGCTGCCGGCGCTGGCCGGTCCGCTCGGCGGCAAGGGCGACGCCGGCGCGGAGCTGTGGCCTGCGCTGGGCAAGACCCTGCTGCAGGTGGGCGCCTTCGTCGCCTTCATGCTGGTCATCGGCCGCAAGATCTTCCCGTGGTTCCTGTGGCGGGTCGCCAAGACCGGATCGCGCGAGCTGTTCACCCTGGCCGTCATCGCAGCGGCGGTCGGCATCGCCTATGGCTCGTCGGCGCTGTTCGGGGTGTCCTTCGCGCTGGGCGCCTTCTTCGCCGGCATGGTGCTGCGCGAGTCCGAGCTGAGCCACCGCGCGGCCGAAGAGTCGCTGCCGCTGCGCGATGCGTTCTCGGTGCTGTTCTTCGTTTCGGTCGGCATGCTGTTCGATCCGATGGTGCTGGTCCAGTATCCGCTGGAGGTGCTGGCGACCGTGGCGATCATCCTGTTCGGCAAGTCGATCGCGGCCTTCGTGCTGGTGCTGGCGCTGCGCTATCCGATCAACACGGCCGTGACGGTCTCGGCCAGCCTGGCGCAGATCGGCGAATTCTCCTTCATCCTTGCCGCACTGGGCATGCAGCTCGAGCTGCTGCCGGCGCTGGGCCAGAACCTCATCCTGGCCGGCGCCATCATCTCGATCGCGGTCAATCCCCTGATGTTCAGCCTGGCCGCGCCGCTGGAAAAGTGGCTGCAGTCCAAGCCCGAGCTGGCGCGCAAGCTCGAACGTCCGGCCGACCCGCTGGCCGAACTGCCGATGGAAACGGCGCACGAAAAGCTCAGCGGCCAGGTGGTGCTGGTGGGCTTCGGCCGCGTCGGCCGCCGCATCGCGGACGCGCTGACGGCGCGCGGCGTGCACTTCGTGGTGGCGGAACAGAACCGCGAGATCGTCGAGCAGCTGCGCGGACGCGGCATCCCGGCGGTGGTCGGCAATGCGTCCGAGCCGGCGGTGCTGATCCAGGCCCACATCACGCATGCGGCGCTCCTGGTGATCGCGACGCCGGACACCTTCCACGTGCGCCGGATGGTGGAGATCGCGCGCATGCTCAATCCCTCGGTCAAGGTGGTGGTGCGCACCGACAACGAGAGCGAAGCGGCGCTGCTGCGCGAGGATACCGGCGGCAAGGTGTTCGTCGGCGAGCAGGAACTGGCGGCGAGCATGACGCGCCATGTGGTGGAGACGCTCGAGGAACACGCAGCGCACTGAGTGTCGAGAATTTTTACACCAGCCAAACAAGGGCGGAGGCCTGCTTTCGTAAGCAACAACACGCAGAACAATTTCAGCGCCGTCACCGACAGCGGTGGCGACGACAGCCTCGCCGCCTTGCATGGCAACAGCGTCTTCGATGCAAACGTGCTCGGCTTTTCCTTCTCGGTTGGCGCCGGCATGCATTCGGTCTCCGCACAGTTCTTGTTCGGCTCGGAAGAATTTCCGACCCAGCAGGTTCCCGACGTGTTCGGCTTCTTCGTCGATGGGGTGAACTACGCGGTCTTTGCGAACGGCGACAGGATCTCGAACAACGGCGACAGTTCCAACTTCATCGCCAATCCGGTCGATGGCGGTCGCTATGGCGTCGAATACAACGGCCTGACCAAGGTGTACACGGTCACCGGCCTGCTGAACAGCGGCCTGACCAGCCACACGATCAGCATCGGCATCGCCGACACCTGGGACGGCAGTTTCGACAGCGGCGTGTTCCTTTCCTCGCTGAAAGCGAGCACCGCAAGCGTCGGCGGCATCGACAATGATGTGCCGGAACCGGCGGCGCTGTCCCTGCTGGGCCTCGGCCTGGCAGGCCTTGCGGCGATGCGCCGCCGGGCATGAAAAAACCCGCCGGCTTGCGCGCGGCGGGTCGAGTAACAGCAAGGAAAACGTAGAACTTACGCGGCAACCTCTTCGACGCACAGCTTGAGGTTGGCGTGGCGGCCGTGCAGTTGCGAGTGGATCAGCTCGCTGCGCTCTTCCAGCAGCGCGAACACCGCATCCTTCGACAGCACGTATTCGTCCATCAGGGTGTCCTTGAGCGATTCGATCACCAGCTTGTAGTCGCGGATCGCATCCAGGGTGTAGCTGTACAGCTCGTCGGCCTTTTCTTGCACCAGGCGCAGCGTGTGCTCGCCGCCCACTTCCTTCGACAGCTGGCTGTAGTCGAGCTTCGAACGCGAGTACATCGACAGGCGGCTCACCATCAGGTTGAGCATCTTGGTGATCTTCTCGATGTCGTTCTGGCTGCCCACCGAGATGCCGCGTGCGCCATAGAACAGCTCTTCCGCCGCCACGCCGCCGTACAGGCCGATGACGTCGCGCTCCAGCTCTTCCAGCGTGCGCAGCGACATGTCTTCGCCCGATTGCAGCACATAGCCCAGGGCGCCGATCTTCGACACCGCCTCGGTGCTGATCTTCAGCAGGTGCGACTTTTCCTTCACTTCGGCCAGGCTCATGCCCTGACGCAGGTAAGGGTCGATCTGCATGAAGAAGTGACCCAGCTCGTGCAGGGCGATGCGCTCGCGCTGCTTGGTCTTTTCAGCCGTGGTGGCGCGGTCGGTCAGGCCGATGGTGGCGCGCTCGTAGGCACGGAACAGCAGGTCGGTATCGATGATCGCTTTTTCCTGGATCGAGATCATGCTGGCACGCTCGACCACGGTTTCCAGCAGCGCCGGGCTCAGGTTCTGGGTGATTTCCGCCACCTGGTCCAGGTTCAGCTTGTTCCAGTCGACCAGGCCATCCTTCTTGCGCGACAGGAAGCTGCGCAGCAGTTCCTTCCGCTCGAGCTTGTTCGGCAGGCGGAAGTTGATCTTCACCGAGAAGCGGCGCAGCATCGCCTCGTCCATCTCGGTCGAGGAATCGTCGAAATTCGAGGCCACCACCCAGATCACGCCCTGGCCCTTGTCGCTCTTCACGCCGTCCAGCAGGCCCAGCAGGGTGTTGGCGGTATCGTCTTCCCATTTCTTTTCGCTGCGGCCGCGCGGCATGAACAGGCTCTGGGCTTCATCCAGGAAGATGATGCACTTGCCCTTGGCGCAGGCCTTGCGGTACAGCGCGTTCAGCGCCTTCGAACCGCCGCCCACATAGCCCGACTCCAGTGCCGAACCCGAGGCCGAGATCAGCGGCATGTTCAGGCGCTTGGCCAGGTAGCCGACCAGCTTGGTCTTGCCGGTACCCGCCGGACCCGTCAGCATCACGTTGAAGGGCTTGTCGATGTTGTGCGACTGGTATTCGTCGCGATTGCGGATCATGTCTTCCAGGTGCAGGACTTCCTGCTTGATGTCGTCCATGCCGATCAGGTCGTCCATGCTGCCCTTGAGCTTGTCCGGGGTGATGACCGAGGCGCCGGCGCCCATGCCCGGGATACCGAACTTCAGCAGGTAGAGCACCAGCAGCACGATGGCGATGTTCAGGCCGTAATTCTTGAAGAAGGTACCGGTCTTTTCCAGCGCGGTGGCGCCGTCGTCCATCACGGCCTCGTGGCTGGCCAGGTAGTCGTCCTTGGCGATCGAGTACGGGATCGCATTTTTCAGCAGCACTTCACGCTCGAGCGACAGGTGGGAGGTGCTCGGCAGCTTGACCACGTGGATCGCCGCCGCGTCCTTGAATTTATAGACGTAGCGCGGCGACTCCGACAGCGGCTTGGCGATCAGGAGGTAATCCAGGCGGGCCTTTTGCGTGGCCAGTTCGGTGATCTCGGCAATATTTTGCGAATGCACGACAGGATTCGGATCCTGGGGCACGTTCGATTTCCAGATTGCCACAGCCGCGATCATGCCGAGCAGCGCCGCGAGGGCGATGCGCACGGACGTGCTCTTGAACGCGTTTTTGAAGGCAAGCTGAAGTTGGGCGAAATTCGGCATCGATTGATCTCTAAAGGTTGAGTCGGACAGCGGTACTTCCAGGGTGCCGTGCCGGCGTGGTCTCTCGCGGGATCGGCTGCGGCGCGTGATGGCCGCTCAAGGGTCCAAACGTGTACGTTTGGTATTGTTTTGATGCCCGAAGGCAATGGGATAAGGAGACTATACCTGCAAAAAAAACCGAGGTGTATACCGTGCGGCGAAAAAAATGACGATCGCAACGATAGTGAATAAATAGATAATCAAAATGATTGTCAGATTATCAGTAAATATTATCGAACATTCAAAAATAGACGATAGCTTTGCCAAAAGAGCATTACATACCTGTCATCTGGTTGCAATAATGTCAGGACGGGTGCGAGGTTAATTCGCGACACTGCCGATTCTTTTGATTGAGCGCAACATGTGCCGATCTGCCAGCATCCTGATGACTTCTTTATGCAACTCAGCAATTCAATTGGGCGCGGCAATTCATCCGTTTTTGATATGCTGATTCCAGAAGTGCCATGTTGCGACCCTTCCTTATATAGGGCCGCTCCGGCCCGACTGCAAGTCGCGGCCACCACGTTGGAACGTGCAACAGAAAGAGCAAGAGGAACGGCTATGAACAGATATGCACTTGCTGCAGCATTGGCGATCTGCCTCGGCAGTCCCGCGCAAGCTGCCGTCATCGATCTCGCTGGCGCCAACCATGCCGTCGTCCGGGTGCAGCAGCCGGTACGCAACCTGTCGGTCACCCAGCGCCAGGACATCGTCGCGCCGCCGGCGAACATGTCGGAACTGCCTGAACCGGAAGTGTTCGCAATGATGCTGCTGGGGCTGATCCTGATCGGCTACAAGGCCGGCCGCGACAGCAGCGAGAAGTTTAAGTGATGCAGCATCGGCATTGATGCAGTGTACGGCCGGGCAAGCTGCCTGGCCGCTGATGAAGTCCCCGGCAGCCTTGCGCCCTCAGCCCTCACTGCACAGGGCCTGCAGTTTCATCAAGGTGCTCCAGTTCCGGGACGTGCTCCCATCCCCAAGCAGTTTCCCCAAAGACGTAGCCGCAGCACTATCCAACATCCCTTCCGGACACCAGACGTAGGCCGCGCGTTCCCCCAGCGCAAGCTGTTCGCAGCCCCAGTCGCGGCTGTCGAGTGCGGCCAGCTTCTCGCGCTGCGCGCTTCCCCCCAGCAGGAAGACGATCAGGCGGGAATGGTCGGTCGCCACGCCGAGCAGCGGATTGCCGTCGATGACGGCGTCCAGCTCCCCCTGCTCGAGCACGAAGACGCGCGCCGCCACGCCGAGCTTGAGCACGAGCGCTTCCTCGATCGCGGCGGCGGCCGCCGAGGCGCTGGTGCCCGCGGCCCGGAACACCACATTGCCGCTGTTGAGCACGCTGCGCACGCCGGAATAGCCCAGGCCCTCGACCAGGACGCGCAGGTCGGCCATGGCGATCCGCTTGGCGCGCCCGACGTTGATTCCCCGCAGGAATGCGATGTAGCACTGGCTGGTCATGGGCGCGATCCTACCCGAGGCCGGGCCGGTGTGGCGCATTGCTCGTTGGACGTCTAGGCCAGGCCTTCTGCGCGCATTGCTTCCTGCACAAACGGGATGGCGCCGACGCGGGCCTGGTAGGCCTGCAGCGCCGGCCAGTCGTCCAGGCTGAACCTGGCGAAGACAGCCCAGTTCAACACGGTGAACAGATAGGCGTCGGCGATGCTGAACTGGCTGCCCATGAGGAACTCACCGCCGTCCAGCTTGCCCGCGAGATAGCCCAGCGGACGCGCCAGCGCCGCCCATGCGGCGTTGCGGCCTTCCTCGGTGCAGCCCGGAGTAAAGATCGGGGTGAAGCGCTTGTGCAGTTCGGTGGCGATGTAGTTCAGCCATTCCATGACCTGGTAGCGCTCGAAGCTCCCAGGCGCGGGGGCCAGGTTTGCCGCCGGGGCCTGGTCGGCGATGTATTGGAGCAGGACCGCGGCTTCGGTCAGCACCCTGCCGTCATCCAGCTGCAGGGCCGGGACCGAGCCCTTGTCGCTGATCTCGCGGAAGTCGCCGCCGCCGGCGATGGCCTTGGTTTTCAGGCTCACGCGTTCGACCGAGAACGGGAGGCCGGCGGCGATCAGGGCAATGTGGGGTGCCAGGGAGCACGCGCCCGGGCTGACATATAGTTTCATGGTTTCCTTTCCAGATAGCGCGACCGGGGTCGCATTATTGCAAGCGTACAACATTCGTCGCCTTGATGCGCCACGCCCGGCCCGCCTGAACACACGGGTGATAAGATCGTCGGGAATTAACAGGAGGAAAAATGAGCGATAGCTACGAACTGTTGCCGCTGGCGCACCTGTATCCGGGCATGGTGCTGGCCGATGCGCTGCTCGATGCGCATGGGAACGTGTTGCTGGCCGAGGGCGCGGTGCTGAGCGAGGCGACCATCCTGTCCCTGTCCCGCCATGGCGTCGGGGCGGCCCCGATCGTGCGCGCTGAAGCGCTCACCCCACCCGACCCGGGCGCGATCCAGAAGCGTCTCGACCATGTGTTCCGCCACAACGAGCGCGAGGACCATGCCGACTGGGCCACCGGCTTGCTGCGCCGCTACGTCGAGGATTACCGCCTGCAGCGCGAGGTGGCGCAATGAATCCGGCTGAAGACTTGCTCGGCGGCGTCGACGACCTGCCCTCGCTGCCTGCCGTCGTGATGGAACTGCTCGGCAGCATCGAGCAGGAAGACATCGACATCAGCGTGCTGGCCAGAAAAGTGTCGAACGACCCGGCGCTGACGGCCAAGACCCTGCGCCTGGCCAACTCCTCGGCCTTCGGTCTGCAGGTCAAGGCGACCACCATCCAGCAGGCCATGACCTTCCTCGGCTTCCAGGCCACGCGCAAGCTGATCACCGCGGCGGCACTGACCGGCTGCTTCCCGGCCGGCCGCTGCCCCGGCTTCAACGACAAGGCCTTCTGGCGCCACTCGATCGCGACCGCCGCCTGCGCCCGCGCGCTGGCGCGGCGCGTGCGCTTCAATGCGGATGTCGCCTTCACCGCCGGCCTGCTGCACGACATCGGCCGGCTGGTGCTGGTGTCGCGCTTCCCGGAGCGCTACCAGGCGGTGCTGTCCTTGCGCGACAAGAATGACAGCGAGCTGATCGATGCTGAACGCGCCCTGCTGGGCCTGGACCACGTCGATGCCGGCGTGGCGCTGGCCGTGCACTGGCAGTTTTCCGACACCCTGCGCCAGGCGATCGCCTTCCACCACGCGCCGGAAGCGCCGGGTGCGGGCTTCCTGGCGACGATCGTGCACGTGGCGAGCGCGGTCGTACATGCACTGGACCTGGCCGGTAATCCGGACGAGCTGGTGCCGCGCCTGTCCTCGGTCGCCTGGACGGCGCTGGGCATGCCGGAAGACGCCTGGCTGCAGGTATTCCACGAAACCGAGCTGCAGTACGAGGAAATGTCGGCCATCTTGATGGCCTGAGGGGGAAAAGCGCAGAGGGATTGGCTAAACAGTGCGGCTGAACAGCGCTGCGCAGGAGGGAAGCCGGCCGAGCCGGCGCGGCACAGCGCTCAGGGCGCGGTGCCGCAGCCCGCTGGCGCCGAAGGCATGACAGGCGCGGCTGTCATGCCGACGGCATCAGTGGGCATAATTGCCGGTCGACGGATTTGCTTCGTTACCTTGCTGTTGCGGTTGCTGCTGTTGCTGCTGGGCGGCCGCTGCGGCGGCTGCCTGGGCTGCCTTCTCTTCTGGCTTCGGGCGGCCTTGGGCATCCGACAGGCGGTATTTGGTGCGGCGGTCGCCCATCAGGTCGCGCAGGTCACGGATGCTCATCCCCGTCACTTCGTGCATGCGGATCAGCAGCGATGCGCCGACCGGCAGGCGGTGGTGGCGGATCTTGCTGATCACTGGCGGCGCAACTTCGAGCATGCGCGACAGCGCGGCGTCATTCTTCAGCTGCATTTTACCCAGCAGAATATCCAGCAGATGGTTCGGGTTGTAGCTTTCCTGCGAAGACAGAGCATGATGCTGTTGTGCCATGATGTTTACCTCTTCAGTTTGGTTAAAATAGTTCCTTCACGAACTTTTGTTAAAGACTACTTCGTCAACATAAGTTCCCGGACTACCTTTGGGAAATTAAACAGGTCGCGCCTGAAGAACTCCTTAAGAAACGGTCCGGATTGCATGCCCCCGCATACCCTCTCCGCATGCGCACTTGTCTTTCAAACAAATTATCAGGCTCATACGTCCACAGTACATCCGAGCGGCGCATGTGACTCCTTGTCAGAAATCAAGCTATCGTGCGGAAAGCTTGTCACATAGGCATTTCAGCACATGGGGATTATTTGTGGCGCACGCAAGAGATTTCCGGAATAAATTTTCCTACTTAGAAGTTACACCGAACTCGTTGATTTACAAGAAGAAAGAATCGAATCCAGCATGACATTTTCAATGGATTCGATGCTTTTCTTAGCAATCCTGTATTTAACAATCTGAGCAGGCTTATAACAACTTTAGGTTAAGAAACTTGTCGTTCCAAACGGCATGAAAATTTCGTTCGTGCCAGACCCGGTTTCGTCTTTTGCGGGGCCGAACAGGGATTTACGGTAAACTGGACACCTCTTTTGCCCAGGCATCAGCTCTCCCCTTTCAGACAGCACTCCATGCAGAAAAAAGTATTCATCAAGACCTTCGGCTGCCAGATGAACGAATATGATTCGGACAAGATGGCGGACGTCCTCGGCGCTGCCGAAGGACTGGTCCGGACCGACTCGCCCGAAGATGCCGACGTCATCCTGCTGAACACCTGCTCTGTGCGTGAAAAAGCACAAGAGAAAGTGTTCTCCGACCTGGGCCGCTTCAAGGCGCTCAAGCGCGACAAACCGGACCTGGTGATCGGTGTGGGCGGCTGCGTGGCCTCGCAGGAAGGGCAAGCCATCGTCCGGCGCGCGCCGCACGTGGACGTCGTCTTCGGTCCGCAGACCCTGCACCGCCTGCCGCAGCTGATCCGCGAGCGCCGCAGCACCGGTACGGCCCAGGTCGACATCAGCTTCCCGGAAATCGAAAAGTTCGACCACTTGCCACCAGCCAAGGTGGAAGGCCCGGTCGCCTATGTCTCGATCATGGAAGGCTGCAGCAAATATTGCAGCTACTGCGTGGTGCCCTATACCCGCGGCGAGGAAGTCTCGCGTCCCTTCGAGGACGTGCTGACCGAATGCGCCGGCCTGGCCGCCCAGGGTGTGAAGGAAATCATGCTGCTGGGCCAGAACGTGAATGCCTACCGGGGCACGATGGAAGGCGGCGAAGTCGCGGACTTTGCCCTGCTGCTGGAATACATTGCAGACCTCCCCGGCATCGCGCGCCTGCGCTACGTCACCAGCCATCCGAAGGAGTTCACCCAGCGCCTGATCGACGCCTACGCGCGCATCCCGCAGCTGGTGAACCATATTTATCTGCCGGTGCAGCACGGCTCCGACCGCGTGCTCGGCGCCATGAAGCGCGGCTATACGGCCCTCGAATACAAGTCGATCATCCGCCGTATCCGCGCGGTGCGTCCGGAAATGAGCTTCTCGTCCGACTTCATCGTCGGCTTCCCCGGCGAAACCGATGCCGATTTCGAGGCCATGATGAAACTGGTCGAGGACGTCGGCTTCGACAACAGCTTCAGCTTCATCTTCAGCAAGCGCCCGGGCACCCCGGCCGCCAACCTCGAAGACGACACCCCGCACGAGGTCAAGCTGGCGCGCCTGCAGCGCCTGCAGGCCCTGATCGACACGAATACCCGCAAGTACAGCGCCGCCATGGTCGGCAGCGTCCAGCGCGTGCTGGTCGAGGGTCCGCCCAAGAAAGACCCGGGCCTGCTGCAGGGCCGCGCCGAGAACAACCGGGCAGTCATTTTCGACCCCGGCATGGCGGGCGACTCCCTGGTCGGCCAACTGGTCGACGTACGGATCACTGCCAGCCACGACTACTACCTCCGCGGCGAACTCGTCGCCAACTCAGATACGATTGCCAAAGCCAGTTGAAAAACACACCTACCCAGCCTTCGTACTTCATTCCCGAGCCGCTCGACAACACGCGGCTTGCCCACCTGTGCGGCCCGCTCGACGAGAACCTGCGCCAGATCTCGGCCGCGCTTGACGTCACCATCTTCCGGCGCGGCGAGAAATTCATCGTCAGCGGCAGCAATGCCGAACGCGCGGTCGAGCTGCTGGAACGCTTCTACGCGGTCGCCAACAAGGTCGTGCCGATCGAGGAAGTGCAGCTGGCCCTGGTGGAACAGCGTTCCGGCCTGAAGCCGCGCATGCCCGGCGAGGCCGATGCACAGGAGCCGGCCGCAAAAGAAGTGAAGGAGGATGAGGCCGAAGGCAAGCCGGCCTCCGAGCTGGTCAGCCCCACCCTGAAGACCCGCCGCAGCGACCTGCGCGGCCGCACCCCGCACCAGATCCAGTACCTGAACGCCGTACTCGAGCACGACATCAGCTTCGGCGTCGGCCCGGCCGGCACCGGCAAGACCTACCTGGCGGTGGCCTGCGCCGTCGATGCGCTCGAGCGCGACGCGGTCAAGCGCATCATCCTGACCCGCCCCGCGGTGGAAGCGGGCGAACGCCTCGGCTTCCTGCCGGGCGACCTGAGCCAGAAAGTCGACCCCTACCTGCGCCCGCTGTACGACGCGCTGTACGACCTGCTCGGCTTCGACCGCACCCAGAAGCTGTTCGAGAAGCAGGTGATCGAGATCGCCCCGCTGGCCTACATGCGCGGCCGCACGCTGAACCATGCCTTCGTGATCCTCGACGAAGCCCAGAACACGACGGTCGAGCAGATGAAGATGTTCCTGACCCGGATCGGTTTCGGCAGCAAGGCCGTGATCACCGGCGACGTGACCCAGGTCGACCTGCACAAATCCCAGCGCTCCGGCCTGGTGGACGCCATGCACGTGCTGAAGAACGTGCGCGGCATCGCCTTCACCCAGTTCGCAAGCGAGGACGTGGTACGCCATCCGCTGGTGGCGCGCATCATCGATGCCTACGAGACCAATTCCTCGGTCGAGGAACTGGCCGCCCTTCCCAAACCGCTACCTACCAAAAATGCAAGAAAAAAAACATAAGCTCGATCTCGAAGTCCAGTACGCCGACACCCGCCTGGAACAGGATCTGACGGAAGAGATGCTGCGGCGCTGGGTGGAAGCCGCCCTGCTCGGCCCCGCCGAGCTGTCGATCCGCTTCGTCGATCTCGAGGAAGGCAAGGCGCTGAACCGCCAGTACCGCGGCAAGGACTACGCGACCAACGTCCTCACCTTCGCCTACAACGAGGGCGAGGAACTGGGCGAGGACGACCCGACCCAGGCCGACATCATCCTGTGCACCGACGTGCTGCAGCGCGAAGCCGAAGAGCAGGGCAAGACGGTCGAGGAACACGCGGCCCACCTGGTGGTGCACGGCGTGCTGCACGCCCAGGGCTACGACCACGAGCACGACGAGGAAGCCGACGAGATGGAGCAGTTCGAGCGCGACATCATGGAAGTGCTCGGCTACCCGGACCCCTACGCAGATTGATCCCGTAGGGTGGACGGCTCTGCCGTCCGCGCGTTCAAATCACACCAATGCAGCCCGTTCGGCTATTCTCATGCCGGTTGAACGCGCGGACGGCGAAGCCGTCCACCCTACGCTTTCTTTGCGTCAATATGCCGTCAACGGCACGCATTGTGGGCCATCCGGCCTTTTGGTGTATCCTATACCCATCGCAACAACGGCTTCACGCCAACTATGCCCGAGTATCCCAGTGACGTCCGATCGGACGCCAAACCCCACCGGTCGCTGTTCGAACGGCTGACCGCACTCATCTCCCCCGAGCCTGAAAACCGCGCAGAACTCCTCGAAGTCCTGCACGAAGCCCACGAGCGCAAGCTGATCGATGCCGACGCACTCTCGATGATCGAGGGCGTGTTCCAGGTGTCCGACCTGTCCGTGCGCGACATCATGGTTCCGCGTTCGCAAATGGACGTGATCGACATTACCGACCCGATCGAGCAGTGGCTGCCGATCGTGTTAGAGACGCAACATTCCCGTTTCCCCGCCATCGAGGGCGAGCGCGACAAGGTGGTCGGCATCCTGCTGGCCAAGGACCTGCTGCGCTACTACGCCGAGGAGTCCTTCGACGTGCGCAAGATGCTGCGCCCGGCGATCTTCATCCCGGAATCGAAGCGCCTGAACGTGCTGCTGCGCGACTTCCGCGCCAACCACAACCACATGGCCATCGTCGTCGACGAGTACAGCGGCGTCGCCGGCCTGATCACCATCGAGGACGTGCTCGAGCAGATCGTCGGCGACATCGAGGACGAGTACGACTTCGACGAAGACGAAGACAACGTCCTGTCGATCAAGGAGGGCCAGCTCGGCCCGCGCTGGCGCGTCAAGGCCCTGACCGAGATCGAGCAGTTCAATGAAGAGGTCGGCGCCGACCTGCCCGAGGACGAGGTCGACACCATCGGCGGTCTGGTCGCCAGCCACCTCGGCCGCATGCCGCACAAGGGCGAGGTGTTCGACCTCCAGAACCTGCGCTTCGAAGTGCTGCGCGCCGACGCGCGCCAGATCCACGTGCTGCTGGTCGAGAAACTGCCCTACGCCGAAGACGACCACGACTGATGCTGCGCCGCCGTACCCAGCCTACCACCGCTTCTGACCCCTGCACCCGTGCCGCCAGGCCTTCCCCGAAGGCGCAGGTAGCGATGGCGCTGGCGGGCAGCACTTCCCTGCTGTCCTTCCAGCCCTTCGGCTGGTGGCCGCTCCAGTTCCTGGCCCTCGCCTACTTCTTCTACCAGGTCGGCATGGGCACGTCCGCGCGCCGCGGCGTGTGGCTGGGCTGGGCCTTCGGTTTCGGCTGGTCGGTGGCCGGCATGCACTGGCTGTACATCGCCATCACCCGCTTCGGCGGCCTGCCCGCCATCCTGGGTGCGATCGCGATCGCCCTGCTCGGCCTGTATATGGGCCTGTTCGGCGCCTTTGCCGGCGGCGTCGCCAGCTGGCTGCGCCGCAAGTGGTCGCTGCCGGTGAGCGCCTTCGTGCTGCTGGTGCTGCCGAGCGTGTGGGGCGTGTCGGAATGGATGCGCGGCTGGGTCTTCACCGGCTTTCCCTGGGCGGCCTCGGGCTATGCCCACAATGTCTCTCCTCTGGCCGGCTATGCGCCGCTCCTCGGCGTCTACGGCCTCGGGGTACTGGCGGCTGTCTGCGCCGGCTGCCTGGTCATGCTGACCCAGCGCGCGCGCTGGCCGGCACTGGGTCTGTTCGCAGCCGTGATGGCGGCCGGCTTCGGCCTGCAGCACATCAGCTGGACCCAGGAAGTGGGCCAGCCGATTACCGTGCGCCTGCTGCAGGGCGACGTCAGGCAGGACCAGAAGTTCGACATGGCCTACCTGGTCGACATCGTCGGGCGCTACCAGGGCATGATCACGGCGGCCCCGGCCGACCTGATTGCCACGCCGGAAACCGCGATTCCCGTCACGCCGCAGCAGCTGGCGCCCGAGTACCTGGCCGGTCTGCAAAGTTTCGCCGCGCAGACGCGCAGCCACCTGATGATCGGCATTCCGACCGCGGACAGCCCGACGCAGTATTCGAACAGCGTGATCGCCTTTGGGCCGGGCTCCTCGCCCTACCGCTACGACAAGCACCACCTGGTGCCCTTCGGCGAATTCATCCCGCCGGGCTTCCGCTGGTTCACCGACCTGATGCACATCCCGCTGGGCGACCAGACCCGCGGCCCGGCCCTGCAGGCGCCCTTCCCGGTGAAGGACCAGCTGGTGCTGCCGAATATCTGCTACGAGGACGCCTTCGGCGAAGAGATCGCCGCCCAGCTGCGCAATGCACCGCGCCCGGCGACGCTGCTGCTGAACGTGTCGAACCTGGCCTGGTACGGCGATTCGGTGGCGATCCCGCAGCACCTGCAGATCTCGCAGATGCGCGCGATCGAGACCGGCCGCCCGATGCTGCGCTCGACGAACAACGGCGCCACCGCCGTCATCGACGGCCGCGGCAATGTGGTGCAGCGCCTGCCCTTCTACGAACGCGGCGTCCTGGCGGCCACCGTGCGCGGTACCGAAGGCTTCACCCCGTACATCCGCTTCGGCAACCTCGCTTTCCTGCTGCTCGGCGGCCTGATGCTGCTCGGCGCCTGGCTGGCCGGCCGCCATTACAAAAATAAGAGCACCAATTCAAACGGCTGAGTTGAATCGCCCCCAGAGGGCCGTGAAAATTCAGTAGAATTGGCCATTTGGCAAATTTACCGTGACCGTGGCGCCCGGCGCCGCAGTACCCCTACACATGCTCACATTCCAACAAATCATCCTGACCCTGCAGACCTATTGGGACAAGCAGGGTTGCGCACTGCTGCAGCCCTACGACATGGAAGTCGGCGCCGGCACCTTCCACACCGGTACCTTCCTGCGTGCGATCGGCCCGGAACCCTGGCGCGCGGCCTACGTGCAGCCTTCGCGCCGCCCGAAGGACGGACGCTACGGCGAGAACCCGAACCGCCTGCAGCATTATTACCAGTACCAGGTGGTGCTCAAGCCTGCGCCGGAAAACATCCTCGACCTCTACCTCGGTTCACTCGAGGCGCTGGGCCTGGACCTCAAGAAGAACGACGTGCGCTTCGTCGAGGACGACTGGGAAAGCCCGACCCTGGGTGCCTGGGGCCTGGGCTGGGAAGTCTGGCTGAACGGCATGGAAGTCACCCAGTTCACCTACTTCCAGCAGGTCGGCGGCCTCGATTGCAAGCCGGTGCTGGGCGAGATCACCTACGGCATCGAGCGCCTGGCCATGTACCTGCAGGGCGTCGAGAACGTGTACGACCTGGTCTGGACCGAGTGGGAAGAAAACGGCGTCAGGAAGACGCTGAGCTACGGCGACGTCTTCCACCAGAACGAGGTCGAGCAGTCGACCTACAACTTCGAGCACGCGAATACCGAACTGCTGTTCCAGGCCTTCGCCAACCACGAAGCCGAAGCCAAGCGCCTGGTCGAACTGCAGCTGACGCTGCCGGCCTACGAGCAGATCATGAAGGCCTCGCACAGCTTCAACATGCTGGACGCGCGCGGCGCCATCTCCGTGACCGAGCGCGCCGCCTACATCGGCCGCGTACGCACGCTGTCGCGCCTCGTTGCGCAGGCCTATTACGACTCGCGCGAGAAGCTCGGCTTCCCGATGCTGCCCGCCGCCGACAAGGCCGCCGCCTGAACAGAACAAGAACAGACCATGAACCAGACTCTCCTCGTCGAAATCCAGACCGAAGAACTGCCGCCGAAGGCCCTCGTCAAGCTCGGCGCCGCATTCGCCAACGGCATCGCCAACGGCCTGAAGGCGCGCGACTTCCTTGAAGCCGACAGCGCCATTACTACGCACGCCACGCCGCGCCGCCTGGCGGTGACCGTCACCAATGTGCGCGGTACCTCGCCGGACAAATCGATCCGCGAAAAGGTGCTGCCGGTCTCCGTCGCCCTGGACAAGGACGGCAATCCAAGCGCCCCGCTGGCCAAGAAGCTGGCCGCGCTGGGCTTCCCCGACCTGCAGATCGCTGACCTCGAACGCGCCCAGGACGGCAAGGCCGAATCCTTCTTCTACACCTACACCGCCAGCGGCAGCGCGCTCGCCGGCGCCCTGCAGGACGTGCTGGCCGACACCGTGGCCAAGCTGCCGATCCCCAAGGTCATGAGCTACCAGCGCCCGGACGGCGCCACCGTGCAGTTCGTGCGCCCGGTGCACCTTCTGCTCGCCCTGCACGGCGAAGCGGTGCTGCCGCTGACCCTGCTCGGCCTGGAGGCCGGCCGCCAGACCATGGGCCACCGCTTCCTGTCGCACGGCGAGAAGATCGCCATCCCGCACGCCGACCAGTACGCAAGCGTGCTGGAAAGCGAAGGCAAGGTGCTCTCGTCCGCCGAAGCGCGCAAGGAAAGCATCCGCCGCCAGCTGCTGGAGAAAGCCGCCGGCGACCAGGTCCTGATGCCGGAATCCCTGCTCGACGAAGTGGCCGCGCTGGTTGAATGGCCGGTGGTGTACGAATGCCGCTTCGAGGAAGAATTCCTGGCCGTGCCGCAGGAATGCCTGATCCTGACGATGCAGACCAACCAGAAATACTTCGCGCTGACGGATAGCACGGGCAAGCTGCGCTCGCGCTTCCTGATCGTGTCGAACATCGCGACCGACGATCCGTCCGCCATCGTCGGCGGCAACGAGCGCGTGGTGCGTCCGCGCCTGTCGGACGCCAAGTTCTTCTTCGAGCAGGACAAGAAGAAGACCCTCGAGTCGCGCCTGCCGCAGCTGTCCAACGTGGTCTACCACAACAAGCTGGGTACCCAGGCCGACCGCAGCGATCGCGTCATGACCCTGGCCGCCGCCATCGCGCGCCGCCTGGGCTTCGACGTGGCGCTGGCCGAGCGCGGCGCGCGCCTGGCCAAGGCCGACCTGCTGACCGACATGGTGGGCGAGTTCCCTGAACTGCAAGGCATCATGGGCACCTATTACGCGCGCCATGACGGCGAGCACGAGGAAATCGCCCTGGCCGCCTCCGAACACTACCAGCCGCGCTTCGCCGGCGACGCCCTGCCCTCGACCAATACCGGCCTGGCGGTCGCGCTGGCCGACAAGCTGGAAACCCTGGTCGGCATCTGGGGCATCGGCCTGCAGCCGACCGGCGAGAAGGATCCGTTCGCGCTGCGCCGCCACGCCCTGGGCGTGATGCGCATGCTGGTCGAGAAGCGCCTGCCGCTGTCGCTGTGGGACCTGGTGAACGATGCCTGCGGCGTGTTCGAAGGCCAGGCTGCCTTCAAGGATTCGCGCGCCGAAGTCATCCCCTTCATGCTCGACCGCCTGCGCGGCATGCTGCGCGAGCGCGGCTTCTCGCCGAACGAGGTCGAGGCAGTGCTGGCCCAGAACCCGGACCGCGTCGACGACGTGGTCCAGCGCCTGGAAGCGGTGCAGGCCTTCGCGGCCCTGCCGGAATCGAGCTCGCTGGCCGCCGCCAACAAGCGTATCACCAACATCCTGAAGAAGAACGAGGACGCCCTGCCGCAGGACGCCGCGCTCAAGCAGGAGCTGCTGGTCGAACCGGCGGAAAGCGCGCTGGCCGCCAAGATGGGTACGCTCGAGGGTGAAGTCAGCAGTGCCTTCGAGAAGAGCGATTTCACCGGTGCCCTCAAGACCCTGGCGCTGATGAAGGAGGAAGTCGATGCCTTCTTCAACGACGTGATGGTGATGGCCGACGATATCGCCCTGCGCAACAACCGCCTGGCGCTGCTGTCGCAGCTGCACGGCATGATGAACCGCGTTGCCGACATCTCGAAGCTGGCCGCCTAAGGTAATCCCATGAAACTCATCATCCTCGACCGGGATGGGGTCATCAACCACGATTCGCCGGACTTCATCAAGTCGCCGGCGGAGTGGATTCCCATTCCCGGCTCGCTGGAAGCGATCGCCCGCCTGAACCAGGCGGGCTACCGGGTCGTGATCGCATCGAACCAGTCGGGCATCGCGCGCGAACTGTTCGACATCACGACCCTGAACGCGATCCACCAGAAACTGCACGCCAGCGCCCAGCTGGTCGGCGCCGACATCGACGCCATCTTCTTCTGCCCGCACGCCGCGATCGACAACTGCGACTGCCGCAAGCCCAAGGCCGGCATGTTCGAAGAAATCAGCAAGCGCTACAAGCTGAGCCTGAAAGGCGTGCCGACCGTGGGCGATTCGCTGCGCGACCTGCAGGCCGGCTTCATCATGGGCTGCCTGCCCTACCTGGTCCTGACCGGCAAGGGCGAGAAGACGCAGCAGACCGGCGGCCTGCCGCCGGGAACCCAGGTGTTCCCCGACCTCGCCTCGATGGTGAACGCCTTCCTCAAGACCGCGGCACAGCGGCCTGAGTAAATAAAACAGATCCAGAACCAGTCCATTGTCCGGAGCCCCTTTGCATACCATCAGCCTGTTCCTGCGTTCCCTCCTCTTCAAGATCGTCATGATCGTCGCCACCGTGGTGTGGGCCTGCGTATGCTTCCTGGCGGCGCCGCTGCCGTACAACAAGCGCTTCTGGGTGACCTCGCGCTGGAACGTCTTCATCATCTGGGCTGCGCGCGTCATCTGCGGCATCCGCTACCAGTTCAAGGGCTACGAGAACCTGCCGGATGCTCCGGCGATCGTCCTGTCCAAGCACCAGTCGGCGTGGGAGACCATCTTCCTGCTGCCGAACCTCACACGGCCGCTGGTCTACGTCTTCAAGAAGGAGATCCTCTACATCCCCTTCTTCGGCTGGGGCATGGCGCTGCTGCGCATGATCCCGATCGACCGCTCGCAGGGCAAGAACGCCTTTGCCCACGTGGTCAGGCACGGCAAGCGCCGCCTGGCCGACGGCCAATGGATCATCATGTTCCCGGAAGGGACGCGCATCCCGGTGGGCCAGAAAGGCAAGTACAAGAGCGGCGGTACGCGCCTGGCTGTCGAAACCCAAACGGTGGTCGTCCCGATCGCGCATAATTCAGGTGAGTGCTGGCCGAAGAATTCGTTCATCAAGCGCCCGGGCCTGATCACGGTCTCGATCGGCAAACCGATTTCGCCAGAAAACCACACCCCCGACAGCATGATGCAAGAGGTCGAAAATTGGATAGAATCCGAAATGCGCGTTATTTCGCCCCACGTCTACAAAGGTGGCTGAGCGACGTCAGCGCCCAGATCAGGAATTCGAAACCGCAGCACGACATGAGCTCCACCAAGATCGACGGGCAGCAGCTGGAACTGTTTGCACAGGACTTCTTCGCGGCGCTCAAGCCCTCGGATAAACCGGCGCCGCCCTCGCAGCCTCTCTTCAAGGCGCCGCCTCCGGCGCCGCGCAATCTCATCCCCAGTCCGCCCGTCGGCGAGGGCGAGCCGCCGCTCAAGCGCATCGTCCTCGGTGCCCACACCGTCGATTACGCCCTGCGCCGTTCGACGCGCCGGTCGATCGGCTTCATGATCGACGACGACGGCCTGCGCGTGACCGCGCCGCGCCGCTGCACCCAGATCGACATCGACAACGCGATTCGCGCCAAGCAGCGCTGGATCCTGACCAAGCTGCTCGAACGCGGCGAGCGCCGCGCCCAGCGCCAGGAGCGTGCGCCGATCGAATGGAAGGACGGCGCCTGCCTGCCCTACCTGGGTGGCGAGATCACCCTGCGCCTCGAAGAAGCCTCACGCAGCCACTGCCAGTTCGATGCCGAAGCGCGCGAGCTGTGGATCGGCGTGGTGCCGGGACTGTCGGAATGGCAGCTGAAGGAACGCGTCAAGCTGTGGTTCCAGGCCGAGGCCAAGCGCCTGTTCAAGGAGCGCCTGGATTTCTTCGCGCCGCAGCTGGGCGTGAGCTACCAGGCCTTCGCGCTGTCGTCGGCCGGTTCGCGCTGGGGCTCCTGCACGATCGAGGGGAACATCCGCCTGAACTGGCGGCTGATGCACTATCCGCCTTCGCTGGTGGACTACGTGGTCGTGCACGAGCTGGCGCACCTGCGCGAGATGAACCACAGCCCGCGCTTCTGGGCGACGGTGGCCGAAGTGTATCCGGATTACGACGGGGCGCGGCTGGCGCTGAAGAAGCGCTCGCTCGAGATGCCGGTGTTGTTCGGCGATTGATTACAACAGCGAATCGCGGCGCGCCGCGGCCAACTCCTTCATCGCCCCCGTCTGCGCGTCCGACAGGGCCCGGTAAGGAATCGGCAGCGTCCCGCGCTTGAGCACCATCATGAAGCCGCGCGAATAAGTGCGCACACCCACCACGTCTTCCCAGCCGATCAGGGTCACGCCCCCGCTGGTGCGCACGATGCCGTGCTGGTCGATGGTGAATTCGTAGGTGCGCCGTCCGCGCCCGGCCATGACGAAATGGAAGGCCGCACCGAAGGTGCTTTTCAGGCGCAGGTAGAGACTGGCCGGGAAGCGGATGCGCCGGCGGCGGATGAGAAACCCGCCGTGCTGCCACATGAAGCTGATGTATTCGCCCAGCGTGTAGCGCACGAAGAAATGCAGTTCGGATAAGGGCACCGGCGGCGCGGCGGATGGCAGCGGCAGGTCCGCAGGACCTTCACTGACGGGCAGGTGCAGCACCTTGTCGTCGGCCTGCTGTTGCACCAGCATGGCGACGGGTTTATTGCTGTTGACCGGTCTCGGGTGATTAAACGACAACATTGCGCATCCCCTGGTTATTATCCGAGCTCGAATCGGAATGGTAGCAAAAGCTACCGGATAAGTCGCCGCAGCAGTTCAACCGTGCGCAGGGTGGCGCCGCGGTGGCGCCCTGCGAACGCGAGCGCGTGCGCCCCCATGCCGGCGCGCGCGGCATCGTCTTCCAGCAGGCGCAGCGCGGCCGCCACCAGGGCGTCGGCGTCAGCCAGGCGCAGCGCCGCGCCATCCTGCACCGCTTCCTCGGTCGCCTGGGCAAAATTAAAGGTGTGCTCGCCCACCAGCACCGGCTTGCCGAGCGCGCAGGCCTCGATCAGGTTCTGGCCGCCGAGCGGCATCAGGCTGCCGCCGATGAAGGCGCAATCGCAGGCGGCATAGTAGGCGAACATCTCGCCCATCGAATCGCCCAGCAGGACCCCGGCCTGGCCCATGCCGCTGTCCATGCCCTCCTTCAGGCGCGAGCGGCGCTGCACGCGCAGGCCGCGCGCGGCAATCAGCTTCTCGACTTCGTCGAAGCGCTGCGGGTGGCGCGGCACGATCGCCAGCAGCGCGCCGGCCGGCTTGTCGCCCGCGCGCAGCCAGGCGTCCAGGATCAGCGCTTCCTCGCCCTCGCGCGTGCTGGCGCACAGGAACACGGGACGCGCGCCGAACTGCGCGCGCAGCCAGGCGCCCTTCTCCAGCGCGGCCTGCGGCGGCACCACGTCGAACTTGATGCTGCCGGTAAGCTCGACCTGGGGCGCACCGAGCGAGCGGATGCGCGCCTCGTCGGCCCCGGTCTGCGCCGCCACCAGGGTGATGGCCTGTGCGGCGTCGGTCATCAGGGCGCCCATCTTCTGCCCGCGGCGCAGGGAGCGTTCCGACAGGCGCGCGTTGACCAGCGCCACCGGCACCCCGGCCCTGGCGCAGCCGGCGATCAGGTTCGGCCACACCTCGGTCTCCATCAGGATGCACACGCGCGGCGTGAAGCGGCGCAGGAAGCGTCCGACCATGAAGCCGGTGTCGTAAGGCAGGTAGGACTGGACCACGCGCTCGCCATGGTGGCCGAACAGCGATTGTCCGGTAGCGCGCCCGGTCGGCGTCATGTGGGTCAGCAGGATGCGGGAATCGGGATAGGCCGCCAGCAGCGCCTCGACCAGCGGCTCGGCGGCGCGGGTCTCGCCGACCGAGACGGCGTGTACCCACAGGGTCGGGCGCGCCGATGGCGCGGCGTGCGGAAAGCCCAAGCGCTCGGCCCAGTGGGCGCGGTAGCCGGGTTCCTTGCGGCCGCGCCACCACAGGCGGCCCAGTACGAGCGGCAGCGCCAGCCACCAGGCCAGCGAGTACAGCCACCTGCTCACACGGCCTCCAGCAGGCGGCGTGCGGCGGCGATGACATCCGGTGCGGATGGCGGCGCACCCAGGTCGCCCAGGTTGACGATTTTGTCCGACCAGTTGCCTTCGGTCTTCCACTTCGGCGAATCGCAGTAGATCTCGACCGTCGGGCGCACGAAGGCGGCGGCGATGTGGGTCAGGCCGGTGTCGACCCCGACCGCCAGGCGGGCATGCTGGGCCACGGCGACCGCGTCCATCATCGACAGTTTCGGCAGCACGCGCGCGTTCGGCAGGCCGGCCGCCAGGGCATCGGCCTCGTCACGCTCCTGCGGCGAACCCCAGGGCAGCAGCACCGGCATCGGCGCCAGTGCGCGTCCCAGTTCGATCCAGTGCTCGCGCGGCCACTTCTTGGCGGCGCGCGCGGTCCCGTGGAAGAAGACCACGTAGTCTTCCGGCGGCAGGAAGGCCGGACGGGCGGACGCCTGTGGCTGCGGCAGGCCGAAATCGGGCGCGACATCGACGTTGTAGCCGAGCGCAGCCCCGGCCACCTTGCGGCCGCGCGCCACCGCATGGGTGCGCGGATTCAGGGGAATGCTGTGGGTATGGAAGATGCGCGAGATGCCCTCGTAGCCCGAACCTTCGCTGCCGTTGGCCAGGCCGACCTTCCTGCCGCCGCGCACGGTGCGCGCGGCGCCCATGATGATGCCGGTCTTGAGCAGGCCCTGGGTGTCGAACACGATGTCGTATTCTTCCTCACGCAGGGTGCGGAAGAAGGCCTTGATCTCGGCGCGCGTCCCGGCCTTGCCGAGGCTCTTGCGCCAGCGGCGCAGCGCCCATGGAATGATCTTGCGTACGTGCGGGTTCAGGCGCACCAGGCTGGTATAGCCCTCTTCCACCACCCAGTCGATGGTGGCGCCGGGATGGTGGCGCAGGATGTCGGCCACCATCGGCAGGTTGTGCAGCACGTCGCCCAGCGAGGAGACGCGCACCAGCAGGATCTTCAAGGCGCTCTTCTCTTAACTGTTAGAAAGGCAGTTCGGCGTCCGGCTTGGCGGCCAGGATCACCTGCTTGAACTCGGCCTGGATGCGTGCCAGGGCTTCCGGGTTCTCACCCTCGAAGCGCAGGACCACCACCGGGGTGGTGTTCGAGGAACGGGCCAGGCCGAAGCCGTCCGGGTATTCCACGCGCAGGCCGTCGATGCCGTTGATGCTGCTGGAGGTCGGGAACACCGCGTTGGCGCGCAGGCTGTCGATCAGGGCGAAATTCTCGCCCTCCTTCAGGTGCAGGTGCAGTTCCGGGGTGCTGCTGGCGATCGGCAGGCTGTTGAGCAGTGCCGACGGATCCTGCTCTTTCGTCAGGATCTCGAGCATGCGCGCACCGGCGTACAGGCCGTCGTCGAAACCGTACCAGCGGTCCTTGAAGAAGATGTGGCCGCTCATCTCGCCGCCCAGCGGGGCGCCGGTTTCCTTCAGCTTGGCCTTGACCAGCGAGTGGCCGGTCTTCCACATCAGGGGGCGCCCGCCGGCTTTCTCGATCCAGGGGGCGAGGTGACGCGTGCACTTGACGTCGTACAGGATCTCGGCGCCCGGGTTGCGCGACAGGACGTCGCTTGCGAACAGCATCATCTGGCGATCCGGGAAGATGATCTGGCCATCCTTGGTGACGATGCCGAGGCGGTCGCCGTCGCCGTCGAAGGCCAGGCCGATCTCGGCGTCGGTATCCTGCAGCGCCTTGATCAGGTCTTGCAGGTTTTCCGGGTGCGCCGGGTCCGGGTGGTGGTTCGGGAAGTGGCCGTCCACTTCGCAGAACAGTTCGACGACCTCGCAGCCCATGCCGCGGAACAGGTCAGGTGCGAAGGCGCCGGCCACGCCGTTGCCGCAGTCGACCGCGATCTTGATCGGGCGGGCGATCTTGACGTCGCCAATGATGCGCTCGAGGTAGGCGGCACGGATGTCGTGGGTGCTGTAGCCGCCGCGCTGTTCGGCGATGGCGCCGTCGTAGGCGGCGATGCTGTCGTGCAGCGCCAGGATGGCGTCGCCGTAGATCGCCTCGCCCGCCATCACCATCTTGAAGCCGTTGTAGTCCGGCGGGTTGTGGCTGCCGGTAACCATGATGCCCGAACGGGTGTCGAGCAGGTTGGTGGCGAAATACACCATCGGGGTGGCGACCATGCCCAGGTCGATCACGTCCACGCCGGCGTCGCGCAGGCCTTCGCCCAGCGCCGCGGTCAGGCCGGGGCCCGACAGGCGGCCGTCGCGGCCGATCACGACCTTGCGCTCTCCCTTCGCCAGCGCGGCGGCACCGAATGCGCGACCGATATGGCGGGCAATGCTTTCGTCGAGGGTCTTGTCGATGACGCCGCGAATGTCATAGGCCTTGAAGATGGTTTTGGAGAGAGCAAGCATGGTTTCCTTGGAAAGCTGGGGCGCGGGCATGCGAAAGCAGCGGCTGGTGAGAACCAGGCGTCGGCGCCGAATTATCGGGATGGCAACTTAGAGGAATGACAAATGAAGCTATTGTAGCGGCAAGCGGCGTCCCGTGTGAACGGGACGAACCGCTTGCGCGGGGAGACGTGCATGCCGGCATGGCCGGCCGGGGAAGGATTAAACGCGCAGCTTGTCGAGCGACTTGCCGCCTTCGACCCATTCCTTGACCCATTTCGGCTGGCGGCCACGGCCGGTCCACTGCTGCGATTCATTGTCCGGATGACGGAAACGCACGGCCACCGTATTGCCCTTGGTCGAACTGCCTTTGCCGGCGCCACGGCCACCGGTGGCCAGCAGGTCCTTGAGGGGCACGCCGACGCTTTGCGCGATCGCCAGAATCTGTTCGCGCGCCTTTTGTACTTCCTGGACTTCGCGCTTCTTCATCTCCTGCTTGATTTGTTCTTGCAGGTTGCGCAAATCGCCTACGGACATATTGGACAGATCCATCTTTATTCCCTCGTTAGTGAAAGGTTGAAACCAAGAGCGCCTAACAAGACCCTCATTGCTGCGTTGTATCATCTTGCCCCGAGGGCTTTGTTAAACGTTCTAATGCTTGAAACAGCACGGCGAGATACTCACCAAATGTCGCAATATACTAACATTAATATCTTAATTCCGCTTTTTCTTATGAAGAAAAAGCCAGCGTGGCGACTTAAATCGAACAATACGCGCATATAACCAGAGGTAACTGATTATAAACAACAAACTGAAGAAGATGAGCACCGCTGTGTTTTTCCAGAACACCGTCGCCGGAATGACGGCCATCAGGGAAAACAGCCATAAATAGGGTGAGGTGCGCGCGTTCCGTTTCATCAGGGCGCGCGCTTCGCGCGGCCCCACCGTCCATTGCACGATGCGCCGGAATATCAAACTATGCAGGTGAATTCCATCCGGCAGGGCCGGCGATTTACCGCGCACGAACATGCGGCGGTAAGCGGAGAATATCGTTTCGAACGCGGGATAAATCAGCAGCAGCGCGGCATACCAGGTAGACACGCCGGGATTGCGCATCACCAGCAGCAGCGCGAGTTCGCCGAGCATGAAACCGAGGAAGTAGGCGCCGCCGTCACCGAGGAAAATCAGGCCGACCGGATAATTCCAGATCAGGAAGCCGGCGGTGGCGCCGGCCACGATCAGCGCGGTCACCAGCACGAACATGTCCCCCACCTGCAAGGCCACGTACGCAAGCGACAGCAGCATGCAAATGCTGACCATGCTGGCCAGGCCATTGAATCCGTCGATGATGTTCACGGCATTCGCGATGCCCGCCACTGCGAGCACCGTCAGCGGCAGCACGACGAGATTCAATTGCAGCGGCAGTACGCCCCAGGGCAGGTCGAGGCGCACGAGTTTCGCACCCAGCAGGTAATACGCGAATAGCGCCGCGAGCATCGTGAGCAGCAGGCGGCGCGCCGGCGAAACGCGGCCCGTATAGTCTTCGACGATACCGCCCGCCATGGCGATGCATGCGCATCCGAGCAAAGCCGCGAACCATGGGCCGAACGCGGGTTCGCGCAATGTCGACACCGCGGCACTGAATAAGACCGCGAGAAAGATCGGCACGCCGCCGATGCGCGCCACCAGATGCGTATGAAACTTCTGCACCGCGTCATAATCGGAGTCGAGCGCAGCACCATTGCGCTTCGCGTGTTTAATCACCAGCAGGGTCAGCAGCGCACACGATACGAAACTGACGAAAAAGGAGAACATTTATTATTCTTTCGGTGCACATGCAAGTCGTTTTCGCGTCGACTCCGCGGAAAAAGCCACGGCACTCTTATCGTTGGAATGATGGCCCATTGTACCGGAATAGATGTGGCGTTTCGGGCCAGAATCCGATCGTGCGCGGCGTCCTTCGACTGGATCAAATGCGCGCATGTTCGAATACCTGCGCCGCGTTTATCCGATACGCTGCGGCCCCGCGCGAAATCATTTAGTATCCGAGAATACCTCCATCGATAAGAACAACATGCGAACCTATGCCATCGGCGACCTGCAGGGCTGTGCCCATGAAGCCCAACTCCTGATCGCACGCATCGCCGAGGATGCGCAGCGCCACGGCGATGCGCAGCCGCGCATCCTTTTCGTCGGCGACCTGATCAACCGTGGCCCGGATTCGCTGACCGCATTGCGCCGCATGAAGGCGCTGTCCGAAGCGAACCCCGGCCGCGTCGAAGCCCTGCTCGGCAACCACGACCTGCACCTGATCGCGGTGGCCGTCGGCGCGCAGCGCGCCAGCCGCTCCGATACGCTCGACGAGATCCTGGCCGCGCCCGACCGCGATGAACTGATCCAGTGGCTGCGTCACCGCCCGCTGGCGATGTTCGTCGATGCACACCTGCTGGTGCATGCCGGCGTCGCGCCGGCGTGGGATGCGGCGCAGACGATGGCGCTCGCGCACGAAGTCGAAGCCGTGCTGCGCGGCGAGGGCTGGATCGGCTTCCTGGCCGAGATGTACGGGAACCAGCCGGACCAGTGGCACGACAGCCTGACCGGCATGGCGCGCTTGCGCTGCATCGTCAATGCGCTGACGCGGATGCGCCTGTGCGCACCCGACGGCAGCATGGATTTCCTGCACAAGGAAAGCGAGAGCGGGCCGGAGGGCTCGGGCCTGCTGCCGTGGTTCGACTTGCCGCAGCGGCGCACGGCCGACGTCACCGTGGTGTTCGGGCACTGGTCGGCACTGGGACTGGTGCTGCGGCCGAACCTCGTGGGGCTCGACAGCGGCTGCGTGTGGGGCGGGAAGCTGACGGCGGTGTGCCTGGATGACCGCTCGCTGCTGCAGGTGGATTGTCCCGAGTACCGGGAGCACAGCGGGAAGAAGTAGATGGCCGGCGAACCGGCCATCCGTACGGATCAGCGGTGCAGCTGGCTGAGATCGCGCACCGCGCCGCGGTCCGCCGAGGTGGTCAGCGCCGCATACGCCTGCAGCGCCTGCGACACGTAGCGCTCGCGCGCCACCGGCTTCCAGGCAGCCGCGCCGCGGTCTTCCATCTTGCCGCGGCGGTGCGCCAGTTCCTCGAAGCTGACGCGCAGGTTGATGGTGCGCGCCGGGATGTCGATGTCGATCATGTCGCCCTCTTCCACCAGCCCGATCGCGCCGCCTTCGGCCGCTTCCGGCGAGGCATGGCCGATCACCAGGCCCGAGGAGCCGCCCGAGAAGCGCCCGTCCGTGAACAGGGCGCAGGCCTTGCCCAGCCCCTTGGACTTGATGTAGGAGGTCGGGTACAGCATCTCCTGCATGCCCGGACCGCCCTTCGGGCCTTCGTAGCGGATGATGACCACGTCGCCCACATGCACGGTATCGCCCAGGATGGCCTCGACGGCCGCGTCCTGGCTTTCGAACACGCGCGCCTTGCCGGAAAACTTGAGGATGCTCTCGTCCACACCGGCCGTCTTTACGATGCAGCCCTTCTCGGCGATGTTCCCGTACAGGACCGCCAGACCGCCATCCTGCGAATAGGCGTGCTCGCGGTCGCGGATGCAGCCAAGGCTGCGATCGAGGTCGTTGGTATCGAAGCGTTCGGACTGCGAGAACGCGACCTGGGTCGGCACCCCGCCCGGCGCGGCGCGGAACAGCTGGTGCACGCTCTGGTCGTCGCTGCGCTTGATGTCGTACTTCTCGATCGCCTCACCCATGGTCGGGCTGTGCACGGTAGGCAGCGAGGTATCCAGCAGGCCGGCGCGCGCCAGCTCGCCCAGGATGGAGATGATGCCGCCGGCGCGGTGCACGTCCTCGATGTGGTACTTGTCGGTCATCGGCGCCACCTTGCACAGGCAGGGCACCTGGCGCGAGATGCGGTCGATGTCGGCCATGGTGAATTCCACCTGGGCCTCGTGCGCCGCCGCCAGCAGGTGCAGCACGGTGTTGGTGGAACCGCCCATCGAGACGTCGAGCGCCATCGCGTTCTCGAATGCGGCCTTGGTGGCGATCGAACGCGGCAGCACCGAGTAGTCGTCGCCTTCGTAGTGGCGCTTGGCCAGGTCGACGATCAGGCGGCCGGCGCGCAGGAACAGTTCCTTGCGGTCGGCGTGGGTGGCGACGATGGTGCCGTTCCCCGGCAGCGACAGGCCCAGCGCCTCGGTCAGGCAGTTCATCGAGTTGGCGGTGAACATGCCCGAGCAGGAGCCGCAGGTCGGACAGGCCGAACGCTCGATCTCGGCCACGTCGGCATCGGACACCGTGCTGTCGCCGGCCTTGATCATGGCGTCGACCAGGTCCAGCTTGATGATCTTGCGGTCGTTATTGACGACCTTGACCACCTTGCCCGCTTCCATCGGACCGCCGGACACGAACACCACCGGGATGTTCAGGCGCATCGCGGCCATCAGCATGCCGGGCGTGATCTTGTCGCAGTTCGAGATGCACACCATGGCGTCGGCGCAGTGGGCATTGACCATGTACTCGACCGAGTCGGCGATCAGGTCGCGCGAGGGCAGCGAATACAGCATGCCGCCATGGCCCATGGCGATGCCGTCGTCGACCGCGATGGTGTTGAATTCCTTGGCCACGCCGCCGGAAGCCTCGATCTCGCGCGCGACCAGCTGGCCCAGGTCCTTCAGGTGGACGTGGCCGGGCACGAACTGGGTGAAGGAATTCACCACCGCGATGATCGGCTTGTCGAAGTCGCCGTCCTTCATGCCGGTGGCGCGCCACAGGGCACGGGCGCCGGCCATGTTGCGGCCCTGGGTGGTGGTGTGGGAACGGTAAGTCGGCATGCTGGTCTCCTCGGGAAGCGATGGTGCAAAGCACCAGCGTGACGCACACCCTGTGAGTTGTCCAGTATATTATTTATTGCTCTGTGATACGTTTTACATATCACGGCGCAGCGTCGCCGCCACGGCATCTTCGGCGGCCTGCGCCAGCTCGCGGCGATGTGCGCCGGTGGCGTCGATCGGCGCCAGGCATTGCAGGCGTGCGATGACCGGCCGGCCCTCCAGGATCGTGAACAGGCTGTCGACGAAGCTGGTGTCGCCGACATAGTCGACGGAGGGGTGAAACGCCCCGGCCGCGTCGACATAGGACAGCGCATACGGCTGCACCGGCACTTTCGCATCGATGGCGGCCTCGAACAGGTTGGCGTGGAAGGGCAGCACCTCGCCCTGCCTGGACGTGGTCCCCTCCGGGAAGAAGGCGACGCGCTGGCCCTGCTGCAGCACCGTGACCAGGCCCTTGAAGATGTGGCGCAGCTCGCGCCGGTTGCCGCGCGCGATGAACACGGTGCCGGCGGCGGCGGCGAGCCAGCCCAGCACCGGCCAGGAACGGATCTCGGCCTTGGCCACGAAGCGGCAGGGATGCAGCGCGTTGATGACGAAGATGTCGAGCCAGGAGACGTGGTTGGCGACGATCAGCGCATGCTCGAGCACGGGCGCGCCATCAAGCTGCTCGACCCTCACCCGGCACAGGCCGAGCAGCTTGCGCGACCAGCGCCGCGTGAGGCGCTCGCGCGTGCGCAGCGAGGCCAGCGGAAACACCAGGGCGCAGGTCGCCAGGCCCGCCACCAGGTGGACCATGACGCGCGCCAGGCGCAGGGCTAGCCTCAGCTTCACGGAGACGGCCGCCCGCCCCGTTTATCGCTGGAAGGCCACGCGGCCGCGCACGAGCGTCGCACGCACCTGGCCGGCCAGCTCGTAGCCGAGGAAAGGCGTGTGCTTGCCCTGGCTGGCCAGCGCCTTGCGCTCGACCTTCCAGCGTGCATCCGGGTCGAACACGACCACGTCGGCCGCCGCGCCCACCGACAGCGTGCCGGCCGGCAGGCCGGCGACACGCGCCGGCTCGACGGTGACCTTGGCCAGCGCCTGCGCCAAGGCCTTGCTGCTCTTCTGCTCTTCCGCCCACTTGAGGCTCAGGGCCAGCAGCAGCTCCAGGCCGGTCGAGCCGGGCGTGGCTTCGGCGAAGGGCAGCAGCTTCTCGTCGTCGTCCACCGGGGTGTGGTCGGAGCAGACCGCGTCCACGGTGCCGTCCAGCAGGGCGTTGCGGATCGCATCGCGGTCGCGCTGGCTGCGCAGCGGCGGATTGAAGCGCGCGTTGGGGTCGAAGAAGCCGATGTCGGCATCGGTCATGTGCAGGTGGTGCACGCCGACGTCGCAGCTGACCGGCAGGCCTTCCTTCTTGGCCGCGGCCACCAGGGCCAGGCCGGCCGCGGAGGACATGCGGCACAGGTGCACGCGCGCGCCGGTGGCGCGCACCAGTTCGAAGATGGTGTGCAGGGCGATGGTCTCGGACATGACCGGCACGCCCGACAGGCCCAGGCGCGAGGCCAGCGGCCCGCTGTGGGCCACGCCGCCGCGGCCGATGTGGGCGTCCTGCGGGCGCAGCCACACGGTGTAGCCGAAGGTCTTGGCGTATTGCATGGCGCGCAGCAGCACGGTGGTGTCGAGCACCGGCACCTCGGCCTGCGAGAAGCCGATGCAGCCGGCCTCGGTCAGCTCGGCCATCTCGGTCAGCGCCTGGCCCTTCAGGCCCATGGTCAGCGCGCCCAGCGGGTGCACGTTGGCCTGGTCCAGGATGCGTGCGCGGTGCTTGAGCATCTCGACCAGGCCCGGTTCGTCCAGTACCGGGTCGGTGTCCGGCGGGCAGACCAGGGTGGTCACGCCGCCCTGCATCGCCGCTCGCATCTCGGATTCCAGCGTCGCCTTGTATTCGTAGCCCGGCTCGCGCAGGCGCGCCGACAGGTCGACCAGGCCGGGAGCGACCACCAGGCCGGCGGCGTCGATGGTCTGGTCGGCCGTGAAGCCGTCCGGAGTGTTGCCGAGGGCGGCGATGACGCCGTCGGCGATGAAGAGATCCTGTACTGCGTCGATGCCGTTCGCCGGGTCGATGACTCGCCCGTTCTTGATATGAAGTTTCATGCGTGCGAATTTCAAGTCCTGCCTCCCGCCAAAATGCTCATCACTGCCATGCGTACCGCGATGCCGAAGGTTACCTGCGGCAGGATCACCGCCTGGCTGCCGTCGGCCACCGCCGAGTCGATCTCGACGCCGCGGTTCATCGGGCCCGGGTGCATCACGATCGCGTCCGGCTTGGCCAGCGCGAGGCGCTCCGGGGTCAGGCCGTAGCTCTTGAAGTATTCCTGCGCCGAAGGCAGCAGCGCGCCGCTCATGCGTTCGTTCTGCAGGCGCAGCATGATGATGACGTCGACGTCCTTCAGGCCCTCGTCCATGTTCGTAAAGGTGCGCACGCCCATCTCGGCCAGGCCGCCCGGCAGCAGCGTGTGCGGGCCGATGGCGCGCACTTCCGGCACGCCCAGCGTGGTCAGCGCGTGGATGTCCGAACGCGCCACGCGGCTGTGCAGGATGTCGCCGACGATCGCCACCCGCAGGTTGGTGAAATCCTTCTTGTAGTGGCGGATCGTGTACATGTCGAGCAGGCCCTGGGTCGGATGCGCGTGGCGGCCGTCGCCGGCGTTCACGACGTGCACGTGTGACTGCTGGGTCTCGATCAGGTGCTTGGCGATCAGGTAGGGCGCGCCCGACTGCGCATGGCGCACCACGAACATGTCGGCGTGCATGGCCGACAGGTTGTCGATGGTGTCGAGCAGCGATTCGCCCTTGCTGGCCGAGGACGCCTGGATGTTCAGGTTGATGACGTCGGCCGACAGGCGCTTGGCCGCGATCTCGAAGGTGGTGCGGGTACGCGTGCTGTTCTCGAAGAAGAGGTTGAACACGCTCTTGCCGCGCATCAGCGGCACCTTCTTGACCTCGCGGTCGGAAATGCCCACGAAGCTCGATGCGGTATCGAGGATGTGGTTGATGACCGACTTGGGCAGGCCTTCGATGGTGAGCAGGTGCTGCAGCTCGCCGTTCTTGTTCAGTTGCGGGTTGTTAAACAGTTTCGGCATTGTCGGACGGGTCTTCTTCAATGGTCAGCGAGAGTTGGCCGGCATCGTCGCGCTGCAGGCACAGCGACTGGTGCGGCGCCAGTTCGGCGCGGGTGCCGACATAGTCGGCGGCCACCGGCAGTTCGCGCCCGCCGCGGTCGGCCAGGGCCGCCAGGCGGATGCAGGCCGGACGGCCGTAGTCGAACAGCACGTTGATCGCGGCGCGCGTGGTGCGGCCGGTCTGCAGCACGTCGTCCACCAGCACCACCGTGGCGCCGTCCACCGCGAAGCGGATGTGGGTCGGCTTGACGTCCGGGTGCAGGCCCTTCTTGGCGTAGTCGTCGCGGTAGAACGAGACGTCGATGGTGCCGAAGCGGTGCGTCAGGTCGAGGTCGCGCGCGAGGCGTTCGGCCAGCCAGGCGCCGCCGGAGTGGATGCCCACGATGGCGGGCTCCAGCACGCCGGCCAGGCCAGCGCGGACCTGGCCCAGCAGCTCGCGGTACAGCGCTTCCGCGTCGTAGACGTGATTAGATGTTGGCATGAGGGTCAATGAGCGTCAAAGTATTGTTGCAAAATGATGGCGGCCGCCTTGGCGTCGATGATCTCCCCGCGCTTTTGCGGGATGACGGCGGAGGAGTAGCGCTCGTCGACGAGTTCGACGGGCAGGCTGAAGCGGCCGTGCAGCTGGTTGGCGAAGCGCCGGCTGCGCAGGGTCATGTCGTGCTCGGCGCCGTCGGGATGGCGCGGCTCGCCCACGATGAGGCGGGCCGGCTTCCATTGCTCGATCAGGTCGCCGATGACCTGGAAACGGGTGGCGTTGTCGATGGCCTTGATGACCGTCAACGGTTGGGCTTGTCCGGTCAGGGTGTTGCCCATGGCAATGCCGATGCGCTTCACCCCAAAGTCAAATCCGAAAACAATGTCGACCATCAGGGTTCGAACCCCTTCTTATGCATGGCCGGCTTCAGTCGCAAGCATGAGCGGGTCGATTCCCAGCAGTTTGATGGCGGCGGTATAGCGTTCCTCGATCGGCAGGTCGAACAGCACGCGGGCGTCGGCGCCCACGGTGAGCCAGCCGTTGCGCGAGAGTTCTTCCTCGATCTGTCCCGGGCTCCAGCCGGCGTAGCCGATCGACACCAGCATGCGGGCCGGACCGGCACCGCTGGCGACGGCTTCGAGCACGTCGATCGAGGTGGTGAAGGCGACGTCGTCGGTGACGGTCAGCGAGGACGAATAGCGTCCGCCCGGCGAATGCAGCACGAAGCCGCGGTCGTCCTGGACCGGGCCGCCGAACATGATCGGCTGATCCACCACCGAGGAGCGCAGCCCGGGGGCCAGCTTCAGGTCGACGCGGTCGAACAGCACTTCCATCGTCATGTCGGTCGGCTTGTTGATGACCACGCCGAGCACGCCTTTTTCATTGTGCTCGCAGACGTAGACCACGGTGCCGCCGAAGATCGGGTCCTGGATCGAGGGCATCGCGATCAGGAAATGGTTGGCAAGGTCCAGTCCAGAAGCTGAGGGGCCGATCTTTCCGAGCGCTTTGTCCTGTTCCGGTGGCATGCCGGGCATCGGTAGAGTGCTGCCAACTTTGCTTTTCTTCATACGCTTACTCTCACATGGGCCCACTCTGGTTAATGAAGTGTCCACAAAACAACATTACGCTTTTCGATAGTTTACACCGAATCGGGCCGGGGCCCATGGAAGCACCCCGATCACCGACCCGGCTCTGTCCCGCGCAAGGCGAACCCGGAACCGTTAGGAGGAATCCTACCCAGTAAAATCCTCCGCCATCTTGACCCTGCACACGATGATGAATATAAGCAATTCTTTGGTCTGGTTCCGGCGCGACTTGCGGGCATTCGACCATGCAGCCCTCCACCGGGCATTGACGTCGTCCAATTGTGTGTATTGCGTTTTCGTGTATGACAGCGACATTCTCGACCCGCTGCCGCGCGACGACCGCCGTGTGCGGTTCATCCACGCCAGCCTGGCCAGCCTCGACGCCGAGCTGCGCCGGCTCGGCGGCCATCTGATCGTGCGGCAAGGCCGCCCTCTTGAAGTGATCCCTGCGCTCGCCACCGAACTGGGTGTCGACGCGGTATTGGTTTGTGCCGATTATGAACCCGAGGCGGTGGAACGCGACGCACGGATGAACGAGCGTCTTGCCTGCGACGGTAGGAAATTTCTGAGTTTCAAGGACCAGGTCATTTTCGAGCAGGATGAAGTGCTGACCTTGGCCAAGGGTCCGTTCTCGGTGTTCACGCCCTACAAGAACGCCTGGCTCAAGCGCTTGGCCAGCATGCCGGAAACCCTGGCCGCCTATCCGGTCGATCCTTACGCGCATGCGTTCGCGCCGCCGTCCCCGGACACGCCGGCCCTGCCCTCACTCGGCGAGATCGGTTTCGAACCAGGCGATCCGCCGTTGCCCGCAGGAATGGAAGGTGCCGAGCAGCTGTTCGAAGGTTTCATCGCGCAGATGGCGGACTACGGCCGGGCGCGCGATTTTCCTGCGGAAGACGGCACGTCGCGCCTGTCGACCCACCTGCGCTTCGGCACCACCTCGATCCGCCACCTGGTGCGCACGGCGCGGCAGATGATGGAAAACGGCGCCGGCGGCAGCGGCGCCTCGGTATGGCTGTCGGAACTCATCTGGCGCGATTTCTATTCGATGATCCTGGCGCGCAATCCGCAGCTCGTGACGCAGTCCTTCAAGCCGGCCTTCGACGCCCTGGCGTGGGAGAGCGGCGAGGAGGCGGATGAACTGTTCGCGGCCTGGTGCGAGGGACGCACCGGCTATCCGCTGGTGGATGCGGCGATGGCGCAGCTGAACCGGACCGGTTTCATGCACAACCGGCTGCGCATGGTGACGGCGAGTTTTCTGACCAAGGACCTCGGGATCGACTGGCGGCGCGGCGAACGCTATTTCGCCCTGAAGCTGAACGATTACGAGCTGGCCTCGAACAACGGCGGCTGGCAGTGGGCGGCGTCGACCGGCTGCGATGCCCAGCCGTGGTTCAGGATCTTCAATCCGATCACGCAGTCGCAGCGCTTCGATGCGCACGGAGAGTTCATCCGGGAGTGGGTGCCGGCGCTGGAGCGCTTGAGTGCGAAGGAGATCCATGCGCCGTGGCTGGTGGCGGATGAGGTCTTGGCGGACAAGGGGGTGGTGCTGGGCCGCGACTATCCGCTGCCCGTTGTCGAGCATGATGTGGCGAGGAAGCGGACCTTGGAGCGGTTTGCTGTGGTAAAGAAGGCTACGGGCTGACCATGCAAAATTAGGTTCCGGCCTTCGCCGGAACGACGGTCTTGAGAGTAGTGGTAGAAAAGGTGTAAGCGTTAGCTCAAGCACGTCGTCCCGGCGAAGGCCGGGACCCAAGTTCGTTCCGCAGCAGTTAGCTCGAAACCTTCTCCAGCAAACTCTCGATCGCCGCCAACAACACCGGCTCCTGATACGGCTTCCCGAAATAGGCATTCACCCCCAGCCCCAGCGCGACGTTGCGGTGCTTGTCCGCCGTGCGCGAGGTGATCATGATGATGGGGATGCCCTTGGTGAGCTCCCTGCTCCGCACTTCGCGGGTCAGGTCGAAGCCGTCCATGCGCGGCATCTCGATATCGACCAGCATCAGGTCCGGCCGCGCCAGCTCGATCTGCTCGAGCGCATCGACGCCATCCTTGGCCAGCATCACCCGGTAGCCTTCGCGCTCCAGCAGGCGCTGGGTCACGCGGCGCACGGTGATCGAATCGTCCACCACCATGATGGTCGGACGCTCCGGCTGCGGCGCCTCCTCGGCGGCGTGGACAGGCTGGGCCGCGGGACGCTGGGCCAGCACCACCGGGTCGAGGATCAGCACGATCTCGCCCGTCCCCAGCACCGTGGCGCCGGCGATGCCCGGCACCCGCGACAGCTGCGGGCCGATGTTCTTGACCACCACTTCGCGGTTGCCCAGCACCTCGTCCACGCGCAGCGCGATGCGCCCGCTCGCCCCATGCACGACCAGCACCGGATTCAGGCGCTGCATCGCTGCGCCGCTGCCTTCGCCCAGCAGCAGGTCGAGCGCATGCAGCGCATGCGGCTGTCCCGACACGGCAATCGACCCGGCTGCCTGGGCCGCGGCCAGGTCGGTATCACGCACCTGCAGCACCTGCTCGACCAGGGTCGAGGGCAGTGCATAGGTGCGGCCGGCACTCGCCACCAGCACCACCTGGGCCACCGCGAGCGTCAGGGGCAGGTGGATCGAGAAGCGCGTGCCCTGGCCCGGCTCGGTCGACACCACCACGCGGCCGCCCAAGGCCTGGGCTTCGGAACGCACCACGTCCATGCCCACCCCGCGGCCGGCCAGTTCGGTCAGCGTGTCGGCGGTCGAGAAGCCCGGTTCGAAAATCAGTTCGGCCGCATCCACGTCCGACACGGCCGCATCCGGCCCGACCAGGCCAAGGCCGCGCGCCTTGGCGCGGATGCGGTCGAGGTCAAGCCCGGCGCCGTCGTCGCCGAACACGATCGCCACCTCGTTGCCGTGCTGGCTCACCTGCACCAGCACTTCGCCGGTCTCGGCCTTGCCGGCTTCGAGGCGGGCGGCGCGCGGCTCGATGCCGTGCACGATCGCGTTGCGCAGCAGGTGCTCGAAGGGCGCGGCCATCTGTTCCAGCACGCTGCGGTCGATTTCCACCGTGCCGCCGCGGATGTCGAGGTTGACCCGCTTGTCGGTTTCCTTGGCGGTCTGGCGTGCTACCCGGTACAAGCGTTCCGCCAGGCTCGCGAAGGGCACCATGCGCACCCGCATCAGGTCGCGCTGCAGGTCGCGGGTCATGCGCGACTGCGCCGCCAGGTCTTCTTGCGCGCTGTCCACGGTGCGCGACAGGCCTTCGTGGAAGGCTTCCACGTCGTTTACGCTCTCGGCCATCATGCGCGTCAGTTCCTGCAGGCGCGTGAAGCGGTCGAACTCGAGCGGGTCGAATTCGCGTTCGCCGGCGATCGACAGGCGTGAGGCAATCTGCGACTCGGCCTGCATCTCGATCTCGCGCATCTGGCGGCGCAGGCGGTCGAGGTTTTCCGAGAAGTCCGACAGCGCGCCCTTGAGCGAACCCACCTGGTTTTCCAGGCGCGAGCGCGAGATCGATACTTCGCCCGCCTGGTTGACGACGCGGTCGAGGATGTCGGCGCGCACCCGCACCAGCGGCGCGCGGCTGCCGGACGGCTCGGGGGCTGCCGGCGCTGCGGCCTGGGCCGGACTCGCCGGCTGCTGCAGCTGCTCGAACAGCAGCAAGGCCTGATCGTAGTTCGCCAGCAGTTCGTCGAAGGCGGTGGGCGTGGTGGTCCCCGCATGCACCATGTTCTCGATCTGGGTTTCCAGCTCGTGGGTGTGCTGGCCGAGGCGCATCGCGCCAGCCATGCGGGCGCTGCCCTTCACCGTGTGCAGCGCGCGCTGCAGTCCCTGGGCGACGGCGTGGTCCTGCGGATTCTGCTGCCATTGGCGCAGGCCGTTGCCGATCTGCGGGAACAGGTCGGCGCCCTCTTCCAGGAACACCGGCAGCAAGTCGGGGTCGAGTTCGTCGGTAAACACCGGGCCGGCGGCCAGCACGCTGTCGGCCGGCGCAGGCGCCACGGCTTCCGGCGCCTCTTCCAGCACCGCCTCATCCGGCGTCACCGGCACGAAGGCCGGCTGCTCGTCGGCCGGCGCGGCCTGGTCGAGCCCCGGGGCCGCGAACAGGTCGTCCAGCGAAGCGTCGAACAGGTCGTCGATCTCGCTCACTGCGCTTGCCAGCGCCTGCTCTTCCGGCTGGGCGGGCGCCGGCTCGGTGGCCGGCGGTACTGCGAGCAGCTCGCCGTAGGCGCTGGCGAACAGGGCGTCGAGCTGCTGGGCCAGGGCCGGGTCGACTTCGCCGTAGACGGCGGCGGCCTGCTGGCTGGCGAGGCGTTCGAGCAGGCTGCCGAGCTGGGCGACCAGGTCCGGCTGGGCCGGGGCCAGTTCGCCGAGGGTGAACACCTGCAGCATGGTGCGCACGCGCGACAGGGTCGCGTCCAGCAGCTCGTGGCCGTTGTCGTCGAGCGTCGGACCGGGCGCCGCCAGCTTTTCCAGCACCAGTTCGAGCGCATGGGCGACGTCGCGCAGCGCGGCATAGCCGACCGTGGCCGAGGTGCCGCCCAGCGTGTGCGCCGCCTTCAGCGCCTCCGGCGATGCGCGCCGCTGCGGCTCCGTGCGCCAGGCGTCGAAGTCCTGCGCCAGCAGCGCCACCAGGGTCGCGGTTTCTTCCAGATAGATCGTGTACAGGCCGAGCGATATCTCCAGCCCGCCGACGCGTTTGGTGTCGGGCTGCGGCGCCGGCACGATGATGTCCTCGAGCGTCGGCACCTGGAGGTCCTCGTCCGCACCGCCCTCCTGCACGCGCGCGGCCGCGGCCACGAGGGCCGCGCTGTCGCGGTCCGAGCTGCCGCCGGCAACCAGGTCGGCCACCCAGCTGGAGAGTTCCGCATGCGCCTGGCGCAGCAGCGCCAGCAGTTCCGGCGTGGCGCTGCGCGCCTCGGCCAGCCACAGGTTCATGGTGCGTTCGACCGCGGCCGCGGCCTCGGCGAAGCGCTCCAGGCTCACCATGCGGCTGCTGCCCTTGAGCGTGTGGAAGGCGCGGCGCAGCAAGGTCAGGGTTTCCTGGCTGTCGGGATTGCTCTCTGCCTGCGGCAGCGTCTCGAGCACCAGGCCCAGCACTTCCTGCGCTTCGAGGACGAAGATCTCGAGCAGCTCGGATTCGATGCTCGCTTCCGGCGCGGGCGCCTCCTGAACGGCTTCGGGCGCGGCCTCGACGAACTCGAAAGGCAGCTCCCGTAGCAGGCGCTTCTCCGCGTCGAAGCTGAAACGGCTGCGCGCCGCCTCGCTGTTCTGGGCCAGCAGATCGGTGAAGAAGCCGAGCGCGCCGATGTTCTGGGCGATGTTGTGCAGCACGCCGGACTGCGCCGCCAGGTCGCCGTCGCTGCCGGCCAGCAGCCGCACTTCGCCGGCCACGTGGCGGACCGCCTGCACCGCCCCCTCCTGGTCCAGGATGGACAGGGCGCCCTGCAGCTGGTGCAGCACCGGCTCGGCCTGGAGCAGCACCTCGCGCTTGCCCGGCTTGTCGTAGTAATCGTCGAGCAGCTTCTCGACCTGGCGCAGGCCGGCCTTGATCTCGCCGGCCAGCACCGCCACGGTCTGGCCCTGCTGGATCTGGCGCGCCAGCTCGCCCTGCCACTGCGGCGCATCCGGCGGGGTTTCGCCGGCGGCCAGCGCCAGCAGGCGCGCGCCGACCGCTTCCGCGTTTTCGGCGAAGTCGTCCGGCAGCTGGCGCAGCTGGTCCAGGCCGTTCTCGACGAACAGCATGGCGGCCGCCATCTCCAGCCCGAAGCCGTCGCTGCGGCCGGCCTGCATGGCGTCGGTGGCGGCGCGCCCGAGCTCGCGCATCAGCTGGGCCAGCGCCGGCGCGCCCAGCTTTTCGCTGGCGCCCGCCAGGCGCGACAGCTGCTCGTTGAAATCTTCCTTGAGCGCGAGGTCGCCGTCGCTGGCGATGCGGTCCCAGTCCGACTTGCTGCGGGCCAGCGCCTCGCGCGCCTCCTGCAGCGTGGCCTGGTCGATGCGGCCGTAGCGGCGCGCGGCGTAATCGTGGGGCACCAGGCCGTCCAGGCCGCAGGCCTGGCGCAGGCGCTGGGCATCGGCATTGGGCTGGCTGGCGGCGGCGACGAAGAACAGCGCATCGCGCAGCATCGCGTCGGGCGTGCCGCCCTGGCCCTGCGACAGACGGCGCAGCTGCAGGTTGACCTGGCCGAGCAGCTGCTTGACGTACAGATCGCTCTCGACCTGGCCGTCGGCGACCACGCCGGCAAAGGCATGCAGCGCCGCCCAGAACAGGCGCGCCCGCGGCGCCTCTTGCGCGGCCGCCACCGGCGCGAGCGCATCGCGCATCCCGGCCGCAAACTGCGGATCACCGCTCTTCAGGTAAGGCAGCAGCGCCTTTTCGAAGCGCGCGCGGCAGGCCGCGATATCCGGCGCCTCGGCCGCGCCGGCCGCATGCAGCTGCACATCCTTGCCCAGCTCCGCCGGCAGCAGATCGGACGGGTGGATGCGCTCGACGCCGAGCAGTTCCTGCAGGTCGCGGTAATAGGGGAACAGGCGCGCCGGCTGCTGCGGCGCCCCGCCCAGCAGCTCGTCGAGGTATTCGACCAGGGCCTGGTAGGCGTCCTGCACCGGCTTCACCGTCTCCAGGGTGCAGGCCAGATGGCCATCCTTGAAGCGGTCGATCAGCCGTTCCGCCGCGCCGCCCAGCACGCCCACGCCCTCGACGTCCACCAGCTGCAGCGCGCCATGGGCCTGGTGCAGATGGGTCTTGGCGTGCAGCAGCAGGGTCGGCTGGGCCTCGGGGCTGCGCCCGGCCGCATCGCGCAGGGCCGTGCCCGAGCGTCCCAGCGCATCGCGGATCTCGCCGATCACCCAGGACAGGGGGCCGGTATCGAAGGCTGGCATGCGCGGGGAGGCTTGGGTCGTCATTGGTTCGTCATGTTTGTGTTCAGGCCGCCACGCGGAAGCGCGACACGGAATCCTTCAGCTCCTGCGCCAGCAGCGCCAGTTCGCGGATCGACTGCGCCGTCTGGCGCGTGCCGCCCTGGGTGTGCTCGGTGACCGACAGGATGTGCTGCATATTATGGGCCACACCGTTGGCGGACGTCGCCTGCCGTTCAGCCGCGCCGGAAATGCCCTGGATCAGCTCCGCCAGGCGGTTCGACACGCGCGAAATATCGCTGAGCGCCGCGCCGGCCGCATCGGACAGGCGCGCGCCCTCGACCACGCCCTGGGTCGATTTTTCCATCGCCGCCACGGCGTCATGGGTGTCGGCCTGGATGGTGCGCACCAGCGCGCCGATGCCCTTGGCCGCTTCGGCCGAGCGTTCCGCCAGGCGCTGCACCTCTTCCGCCACCACCGAGAAGCCGCGGCCCGCCTCGCCGGCCGATGCGGCCTGGATCGCGGCGTTCAGCGCCAGCACGTTGGTCTGCTCGGTGATGTCCGAGATCAGGTCGGTGATCTCGCCGATCTCCTGCGAGGATTCGCCCAAGCGCTTGATGCGCTTCGAGGTTTCCTGGATCTGTTCGCGGATCTCGTTCATGCCGATGATCGCGTTCTGCACGGCTTGCGCACCCTGCTCGGCCGCCGCCACCGACTGGCGCGCCACGTCGGCCGATTCGGTCGCCGAACGCGACACGTCGGCAATCTGCGCCGCCATCTGCAGCACGGTGCTGGATGCTTCCTGGATCTCGCGCGACTGCTGCTCGGCCGCGCCCAGCAGCTCGGTCGACACGGTCTGGGCGCCGTTCGAGGCGCGCGTCACCTGTTCGGTGGTCTTGATGACCCGCAGGACCAGCTCGCGCAGTTCCTCGACCGTGTAGTTGACCGAGTCGGCGATCGCGCCGGTGATGTCTTCCGAGACCGTGGCGTGCACGGTCAGGTCGCCGTCAGCGACTTCCTGCAGTTCGTTCATCAGGCGCAGGATCGCCGCCTGGTTCTGGTCGTTGGTGGCCTTGGCTTCTTCTTCCTTGGCCTGGGCCAGCTGGCGCATCGCCTCGGCTTCGCGGCGGCGCGCCTCGGCGCCGCGGGTGCGGTTGCGCGAGTCCTGCAGCATCACGCGGCTCAGGGCGCCGCCCATCGCCAGCGTGAAGATCGCGGCGCCCACCAGCATCCAGAACCAGCCGCTCCTGACCTCCAACGCGCTGCGGTAGCCCGACTGCACCCGTGCCAATGTCGAGCGCAGGCCCTCGTTGTCGCGCGCGATGACCGCTTCGGCAGTGCGTGCGGCGCTGAAGTTGTGCTGGTTGGTCGACAGCGGCGCCAGCCCTTCCTGCCAGGTCTTGAAGGCGGTGCGCGCATCCAGCACGCGCTCGCGCAGCGTGCCGTCCGCGATGGCGGCCGGGGCGCCGGCCAGGCTGTCCAGCAGTGCGCCCAGTTCGGCGCTGTCGCGCAGGATGGTCCTGGAGGCGTCGCGGTAGGCCGCGCCCGGGCTCGCGAAGGCGTGGGTGGACACCGACAGGCGCTCGGCCAGCGCCGCCAGGCGGGCAAACGACGGGTTGCCGGGCTGCTTGTCGGCGATTGAGCCGAGCTCGGTGGCGAGCGGTTCGAACTTGTCGACGCTGGCGCCGAAGCCGACCAGGTGGCGCCTGTTGCCGACGATGGTGGTGGCGGCCGCGTTCGAGGCCGACCAGGCGGAACGCGCCTTGGCCAGCATGGTCGCCACCTCGCCCGAGGACGCCGGAATCGTCTTGTTGCCCGACTGGCCGCCGCGCGCCAGCAGCTGCAGCAGGCGGCCGACTTCGGCGCGGCTCTCGTCCAGTTCGTTGAAAGCGCCCATGTCCCCGCGCAGGGCGTTCGGCGCAGCCTTGGCCACGCGCTGCGAATGCATCAGGGCGTCGGCCGCGGTCTGGCCCTGGGTCGACACCACGTCGGTGCGCGCGGCGTTCTGCCACATCGACAGCACCGTCAGCAGGATGCCGGCCACGAAGGCCGCCAGCACCACGCGCAGCTGGCGCGACAGCGACAGGTGGCCGATCAGGGGCAGGCGCAGGTCCTCACCCTCGTCGGCCGCATGCAGGGGCTTGCGCGGACGCGTGTTGCCGAGGCGGCGCGCGGCGGCTTCGGCCGAGCCGTGCACCGGCGCGCCTCCCTCGTGCGCAGGCTGCTGCGGCAGCAGGCCGGCGCCGAACTGGGTGTCGGGCGAGACCAGCGCGGTGTCGTCGTCCGCGCTGTCCTTCGAGAATACGTTCATGCTGAGTTTCGAGGCGAATCCCATACCGGCTCCTGGTCCTGCAATTTGATTAGCTGCGTGTGTCTGCTTGTTGTGCGACCTGCAGGAAGCGTTCTTCCCGCACCAGGGCCGCGAGCGAGAGCGGCGTCCACAGATTGTCGTCGGCGTCGCGCAGGACCTCGCCCTCGCGCCTCATGCTGCCGGCCTGGCGCAGGCCGAACACGCGCTCGGCCAGCAGCGCGCAGTTGAAGCCGAGCGTGGGGGCGAAGGTCACCAGGCGTGCCGAGGGGCTCGGCGGCGCACCTTCCTGGCCGAGGTAGCGCGCCAGGTCGATCACGCCGACCAGGGTGCCGCGCACATTGGCCAGGCCCAGGTACCAGGGCAGGGTCAGCGGCACCCGCGCCAGCGGCACGGACGGGACGATCTCGCCGGCCTCCAGCAGGTCGAGCAGGTAGCGGGTGCCGCCCACCTGCATGCCGAGCTGCTGGATCGGCGCGCCGCCGCCGCCCTTGGCGGCCTGCATGCGCTCGAGGAGCTGCTCCTGGTATTCGCGCAGGCGGGTGCGGCGCGCGGCAGGGTCGAGCCTTGCCCCCTCGCCAGCTGCGTCGCTCATGCCGCCGCTGCCGCCGGACCGGCGTCGAGCGAGGCGATGCTGGCCAGCAGCAGCGCCGGATCGACCGGCTTCACCAGGTAATCCCTGGCGCCCTGGCGCATGCCCCAGATGCGGTCGGTTTCCTGGTTCTTGCTGCTGCAGATGATCACGGGGATCGCCGCCAGCTCGGGGTCGCGCGCGATCGAGCGCGTCACCTGGAAGCCGTTCGCGCCGGGCATGACCACGTCCATCAGGATCAGTTGCGGGCGCTCGGCGCGGATCTTGTCGATCGCTTCCTCGCCGTTGACGGCAGTGCTCACGGCATAGCCGGCGCGCGCCAGGATATCGGTCAGGTAGAAGCGCTCGGTCGGGGAATCGTCGACGATCAGGATGTTTTGTATGGCCACCTTGGGCTCCGGGTATTCGGTCGGTTAAGCAGGTTCAGGTCAAGCCTTCGCCGCCGTGTGCTCGCGCACCGCGGCCAGCAGGCTGTCCTTGGAAAACGGTTTGGTGAGATAGGCGGCCGCGCCGACCATGGCGCCCCGCGCGCGGTCGAACAGGCCGTCCTTGGACGACAGCATCAGCACCGGCGTCGCATGGAAGCGTGCGCTCTTCTTGATCAGGGCGCAGGTCTGGTAGCCATCCAGGCGCGGCATCAGGATGTCGCAGAACACCAGCGCGGGGTGGTGGTCGTTGATCTTGGCGAGCGCGTCGAAGCCGTCGTCAGCCAGCACCACCTGGTAGCCGGCCTGGGTCAGGAAGATTTCGGCGGAGCGGCGGATCGTGCTGCTGTCGTCGATCACCATGATGGTCAGGCCGGTTGCTTGCGGCGATGTCGTCATTTTCGTTTCACTTCAGCATGAAACGCCACGATAGCACAGGCCTTTACCCTTTTGGCGTGAAGTGTTGCAACACGTCAACTGTCACATCCAACTTGGCGTGACGTTTTGCAAACAGACGTGACAGCCCGACAAGATCAGATGGCGGTCATCTCGAAATCGTCCTTGCGGGCGCCGCATTCCGGACAAGTCCAGTTCATCGGCACATCGGCCCAGCGCGTGCCCGGTGCAATGCCGTCGTCCGGGGCGCCGGCGGCTTCGTCATAAACCCAGCCGCAGATCAGGCACATCCAGGTCTGGAATGGGGCCGTCGAATCATTACTCACAATATGCGTCCTTCTATCTAGTAAAATGGAGAGTCAGGTATCTTAATCTAGGCGTCGTGCAAAACCAACCGTTACCCCTCATCCTGACATTTGGCGTGTCCGACCCGGTCGGCGCCCTCGGCGTGCAGGCCGACCTGGCCGCCTTCGCCGCGCACGGATGCCACGGGCTGTCGGTGGTGGCCGGCCTGCTGGTTGCCGACAGCGCCAAGGTCGAGAACCTCCACGAAGTCGACAGCGACTGGATGGCCGACCAGGCACGCGTCCTGCTCGAAGACATGCCGGTGGCCGCCTTCAAGGTCGGCGCCGTCGCCACCGTGCTGCAGCTGGCGGCGATCGCCGAGATCGTGTCCGACTACCCGGATGCGCCCCTGATCCTCGATCCCTTCCTCACCGCCCTGCCCGATTCCGGCCTGGCCGACGAAGAGATGCTGTCGGCGATCCGCTCGATCCTGGCGCCGCAGACCACGGTCCTGATCCTGTCGCAGTCGGAACTGGGCCGCATGGCCGAGACCTGGCGCGAGGTGGGCGAAAACGGCGACGACAACGGCGCCGATGCCCTGCTCGCGGACGTGGCCGAACTGACCAATGCCGGCTGCCAGTACGTGCTGGTGACTGGCACCCGCGACGACAAGGGCGGCTGTTCGAATACCCTGTTCGATGCCGACGGCGTGGTGGCCCGGGTCGAGTGGCAGCACCTGCCGGGCCCCTTCGTCGGCGCCGGGAATACCTATTCGGCTTCCTTCACCGCCCTGATGGCATGCGGCATGGAAGCGCCGCAGGCGCTGTTCGCCGCCCAGGAATACACCACCGGCGCGCTCGAACACGCCCAGCGCTTCGGCATGGGCAAGTTCATCCCCAACAAATTCTACCGGGGCTGATCCGGCCCCTCGCTACCATGACCATTGAGAACACCTCGAAGAACGACCAACTGTTTGCCCGCGCCCAGCAATCGACTCCGGGCGGCGTGAATTCGCCGGTGCGCGCCTTCCGCTCGGTGGGCGGCACCCCGCGCTTCATCACCCGTGCCGAAGGCCCGTACTTCTGGGACGCGGACGGCAAGCGCTACATCGACTACATCGGTTCCTGGGGCCCGGCCATCGTCGGCCACGCCCATCCGCAAGTGATCAAGGCGGTGCAGGAAGCGGCCGCGCGCGGCCTTTCTTTTGGTGCGCCGACCGAAGGCGAGATCGAGATCGCCGAAGAGATCTGCCGCCTGGTGCCCTCGATCGAGCAGGTGCGCCTGGTTTCGTCGGGCACCGAGGCGACCATGAGCGCGCTGCGCCTGGCGCGCGGCGCCACCGGCCGCGACAAGATCGTCAAGTTCGAAGGCTGCTACCACGGCCACGCCGACTCGCTGCTGGTGAAGGCCGGCAGCGGCCTGCTCACCTTCGGCAACCCGACCTCGGCCGGCGTGCCGGAAGACTTCGTCAAGCACACCCTGGTCCTCGACTACAACAACGTCCCGCAGCTGGAAGACGCCTTCGCCTCGATGGGCGACACCATCGCCTGCGTGATCGTGGAGCCGGTGGCCGGCAACATGAACCTGATCCGCGCCACCCCGGAATTCCTGACCCGCATGCGCGAGCTGTGCACCGAACACGGCGCCGTACTGATCTTCGACGAAGTCATGTGCGGCTTCCGCGTCGGCCTGGGCGGCGCCCAGGAGATGTACGGCATCAGCCCGGACCTGACCGCGCTCGGCAAGGTGATCGGCGGCGGCCTGCCGGTGGCGGCTTTCGGCGGCCGTGCGGAGCTGATGCAGAAAATGGCGCCGCTCGGCCCGGTCTACCAGGCCGGCACCCTGTCGGGCAACCCGGTGGCGGTGGCGGCCGGCATGACCACGCTGAAGCTGGTGCAGGAGCCGGGCTTCTATGACAAGCTGGGCGCGGCAAGCGCGCGCCTGGTGCAGGGCCTGACCGAGGCGGCGCAGGAAAACGACATCCCCTTCTGCGGCGATGCGGTGGGCGGCATGTTCGGTTTCTACTTCTCGAACAGCGTGCCGAGCACCTACGGCCAGATGATGGCGGGCGACAAGGAGCGCTTCAACCGCTTCTTCCACGGCATGCTGGACGAAGGCGTGTACTTCGCACCGGCCATGTTCGAGGCCGGTTTCGTATCGGCCCAGCACACGGATGCGGTGATCGACGACACCATCGAGGCGGCGCGCCGGGTGTTCAAGCGCATCGGCTGATCGCCTCCTGATGAAAAAACGCCCGGTGAAATAGTATTTCACCGGGCGTTTTCTTTTGAAATATTCGTTCGATCAGCGCAGCCAGCCGCGGCGGCGGAAGTACCACAGCGGCGCGATGCCGCAGGTGATCATCAGCCCGACCGCGAACGGATAACCGAAGGTCCAGTTCAGTTCCGGGAACACGGTGAAGTTCATGCCGTAGATACTCGCGATCAGGGTCGGCGGCAGGAAGGCGACCGAGGCCACCGAGAAGATCTTGATGATCTTGTTCTGGTTAATGTTAATGAAACCAACGGTGGCATCCATCAGGAAGTTCACCTTGTCGAACAGGAAAGACGTGTGGCCGTCCAGCGATTCGATGTCGCGCAGGATCTGGCGCGCTTCCTCGAACTGGTCCGAGTTCAGCAGCCGGCCGCGCATCAGGAAGCTGACCGCGCGCCGCGTGTCCATCATGTTGCGGCGGATCCGGCCGTTCAAGTCTTCCTCGTGCGCGATCGCGTTCAGCGCGGCGGCCGCGTCCTGGTCGGTGAATTCCTTCTGCAGCACGCGGGTCGAGACTTCTTCCAGCGCCTCGTAGATGCCCTCGAGCGCGTCCGCCGAATACTCGGCGTCGGTCGCGTACAGGTCGAGCAGCACGTCCATGTAGTCTTCGATCGAACCGGGACGCGAGCGCGCGCGCAGGCGCACCAGGCGGAACACCGGCAGGTCGTCGTTGTGCACCGAGAACAGGATTTTCCCGGACAGGATGAAGGCGACCGTGACCACGCGCGAGGGGCCGTCCTCTTCCTCGAGCAGGAAGTCGGTGCGCAGGTGCAGGTCGCCGTTCTCGGCTTCGTAGTAACGGGCCGAGGCCTCGATGTCCGACACCTCGTCCTCGCCCGGCAGCGTCACCCCATAGGTCGTCTTGACCAGGATGCGTTCCTCGTCGGTGGGCTCGTTCAGGTCGACCCAGACCGGCGTCACGTTTTCCAGGTCCTCGCGCGAGTCGACGCTGACCTGGTTCAGGCGGCCATTTTGTAGGACAAATACGTTGATCATGCGCTTCTCTCGGGCCGGGATTCAAAAACTGCGGCAAGTGTAACCGAGAGGCACCGAACGCGGCCACCCCGTAACGACAATTTCGTGGCCGGCGGCCGGCCTGGCCGCTCAGGGAAGGTCGGCGAAGCGCATGCGGCGCTGGATCAGGGCGGTCCGGCGCACCAGGTAGCCGGTCGAGCGGTGCTTGTCGTAGTAGCGCGGATTCGGCAGCATCACGGCCAGGCGCGCGGCCTGCTGGGCGCTCAGGTTGGCCGCCGAGGTGCGGTAATAGTGGCGCGCCGCCGCCTCGGCGCCGAACACGCCGCGGCCGTATTCCACCACGTTCAGGTAGACCTCGAGGATGCGGCGCTTGCTCATCACCGTCTCGAGCATGAAGGCGATGATCATCTCCTGCCCCTTGCGCAGGTAGCTGCGCGAGCCGGACAGGAACAGGTTCTTGGCCAGCTGCTGGGTGATGGTCGAGCCGCCGCCGACCACCTTGCTGCGCTTGTTGTTGCGCTCATAGGCTTTTTCCAGGGCTTCCCAGTCCACCCCGCCGTGCTCGGCGAAACGCGAATCTTCCGAGGCCACCACCGCCCGTTTCAGGTTGGTCGAGATGCGCTCGTAGGGCACCCACTCGTGCTTGAGCTTCGCGTTCGGGTTCTTCTCGCGCAGTTCCGACAGCTGCTCGCGCATGAAGCTGGTCGAGCCGGGATTGAACACCGAATACCAGCAGACCATGATGAAGAAGTAGAGCTGGACCAGCAGCACCAGCAGGATCGGGCCCAGGATGAGCCATTTCAGCCAGCTGCGCGAGCCCTTCCTGGCCGCCTTGCGGGGTTTGCCCATGGCGAGAGTTGCTGTGCTCATGGCCGCATTTTCCTGAACACTTCCGCCGTGTCGGGCCGCACGCCGCGCCAGATCGCGAAGGCTTCGGCGGCCTGCTCCACCAGCATGCCGAGGCCGTCGCGGGTGGCGGCGCCGGCTTGGGAAGCGAAGTCCATGAACACAGTCGGCCGGCTGCCGTACATCATGTCCAGCGCCAGGCTGCCCGGGCCGAACACGGCGGCCGGCACCGGCGGCAGCTCGCCTGCCAGGCTGCCGGAAGTCGCGTTGACCACGATGTCGAAACTGCCCGCGATCTCGGCGAAGCCGGTGGCGCTGACCGGAATGCCGTAGCGCGCGAAGTCGCGCGCCAGCGCCTCGGCCGTGGCCACGGTGCGGTTGGCGATGACGATCTCGCGCGGCTGTTGCTGGATGATGGGCAGCAGCGCGCCGCGTGCGGCGCCGCCGGCGCCCAGCAGCAGCACGCGCTTGTCGCGAATCGCCACGCCCGCATTGCGGGTGATGTCGGCCACCAGGCCGGGGCCGTCGGTGTTGTCGCCGATGATCTCGCCCTGCTCGAAGCTCAGCGTATTGACGGCGCCGGCGGCCCGGGCGCGTTCTTCCAGGCGGGTACAGACTTGCGCCGCCTCGATCTTGAACGGCAGGGTGACGTTGGCGCCCCGGTAGCCCTCCGCCACTAGGCGCCGTACGGTCGCCGCGAAGCCGTCGAGCGGCGCGAGGCAGCGTTCGTAGACCAGGTCCTGGCCGGTCTGGGCCGCGTAGACGGGATGGATCTCGGGCGATTTGCTGTGGGCGATCGGGTTGCCGATCACGCAGTACTTGTCACTCAAGCTTTGTCTCCTCGCAGTTCGGTCTGCATTTTTTCTTCGCGCGTGAAGCGGAAGCGCGTGATCACTTCCCACAGGTCGTCCTTGCCCCGCGTGCGCATGTTGGCCGGGAAGTTCCCGAAGGGCGCGGCCTGGCGCACGATGCGCAGGGCCGCCGCATCGAGGGCCGGGTTGCCCGAGCTTTGTTCGACACGCGGTCCGCCGTCCCGCATATAGATGCTCCCGTCCTGGAACACCGGGATGTAGACCACCAGTTCGCCGTACAGCTTCTTGCCGTTCTGCTGGGGGAAATTGAGGGTGCCGACTTCCTCGATCCGCTTCTGCATCTCTTTATAGTAGAGCGCATAGCCGACCTGGCGCGTGCTGGGCGTGATCTGGGTGCGCTTGGGGCGCTTGTTCTGGTCCTCGATCCGTTCGATGACCTCGGCCGCGGCGCGCGAGATGGCGCGGCTGGTATCGAAGGCGTCGCTGCCCGTGCGGGTGGGGTCGGGCTTGTCCTGTTCGGTCTTCGGCGGCGCCGTGAACGTGGAGTTGCGGACTTTCGTCAAGACGTTCTGCTGTTGCTGTTCCAGGTCGGCGATGCGGCGCTGCAGGGCCTTGATGCTTTCGCCATCCTCGGTCTTGCGCAGGTCGGGCAGCGGGGAGCGCACGCGGCCCGCATCGGCGGTGCCGCCGCCTTCCAGGTTGGCCTGGGCCAGGGCTTCGGCCTTGGTGGGCGCGTTGGCATGCTTGGCGTTGACCAGGATGACTTCGAGCCCCGGGTCGGCCGGCGTCTGGCGGAAGGCATCCGGCGCGGCGAAACGCACCGCCAGCAGCGCCCCGTGCGCAAGCACGGAGACACCGAGGGCGATCATCAGGGGACGGTTGTTCTGCAAATACTTCACGTGCTGCTTGCACCCGGGCGGGCGCTTGGGTCAGGGATGGGGCATTCTAACCTGCAACTTGGGCCTGCGGTGTTGTTCCGGCGTTGGCGGGAACCTCGACACCTGCTTCGCTTGTCACTGCAGCAACAACACCCTCGGCTTCCACCACTTCGGCCAGCGCCGCCTCGCCCGTATCGCCCTCTTCCTCTTCCTCGAGTTCGACCGACGCATCCGGCGCCACCGCCGCCACCTCGAGCAGGCGGGCTTCGAGCGTCAGGTCGACTTCGTCCCAGCGCACGACGTCGAGCTTGACCTGGGCGCCGCGGGCCAGCTGCGGCATGCCGGCCAGGCGCGCCACCAGCGGGATCTCCACCAGGCGCACGATCTCGTCCTTCAGCACCACGGCGTCGACCTGCTTCGCGCCTTCCTGGCCCAGCCAGCGCAGGCACCAGTAGCGTTCCATGTTCTGCTGGAAGTCGTTGTAGGCCGCATAGGCCGCATCGAAGCTCGACACGATCGCGAACAGGGTCGCGTCGCGGTGCTTGAACGGCGCCACCAGCGGTGCGGTCACGCCGTTCGCGGCGCAGGCCAGGATCTGCCACTGGTTCACCAGGTCGGTGTAGCGGCGCAGCGGCGAGGTGCTCCATGCGTACTGGTCCACGCCCAGGCCCTGGTGCGGGGCCGCGTGGGTCACCATGCGCACCTGGATCTTGGCGTTCCAGCCACCCGCGCCCGGCCCCTGCGAGCGGTAGATGCCCGGCACGCCCGAGTCGTGCAGCAGCTTGCCCCAGGTGCTGTTCGCGAAGATCATCAGCTCGGCCACGATCTTGTCGAGCGGCGCGCCGCGCTTGCGGCGCACGATGGTGACCACGTCGTCGTCGACGTAGAAATTGAAGTCCACGCGGTTGGCCTGCTCCGGCTTGAGGCCGAAGGCTTCGCGCTTCTTCATGCGGCCGGCTTCCAGCTGCAGCGCCCACTGCCACAGCAGGCCCAGCTCTTCCTTGTGCGGATACTCGCCCTCTCCGCTGGCCAGGGTCTCTTCGTTGACCAGCGCGTCGAGGTCGTTGTGACGCAGGTTGCTCTTGATCGGCACGCGCTCGGCGCGGGTGGTGGTCGAGATCACGGTCCAGTCTTGCGGGTTCAGCACCGCGTACAGCGACAGCGCCGGGCAGTCGCTGCCTTCGGCCAGGGTGAAGGCGTTCACCACCTCGTCCGGCAGCATGGTGATCTTATCGCCCGGCATATAGACGGTGGACATGCGCGCGCGCGCGATCTTGTCGATCGCATCGTCCGGGCGGATGCCCAGGCCCGGCGCCGCGATGTGGATGCCGACGCGCACCGTGCCGTCCTCCAGCTTCACCACCGAGAAGGCGTCGTCGATCTCGGTCGTGGTGACGTCGTCGATCGAGAAGGCCGCGACGTCCGCCAGCGGCAGGTCGGCCGGGGCCTTCGGTACCTCGACGGCCGGGAAGCCGGCGCCGCGCGGGAAATGCTCGAACAGGAAGCGCGACATGTGCAGTTCCTTGGGCGAGGCCAGGCCGCCGGTGCTCAGCATCAGGCGCTGGGCCGTGGTCTGCAGCTCGTTGGCCGCCGCTTCGAGCGCCTTGTACTCGATGGTGTTCTTGTCCGGCTTGAACAGCAGCTGGTGCACGAGCGGCTGCATCGATGGCGGCAGCTTGCCGGCCTTGAGTTCCGCGACGTAGCCCGCCTGCACGATGGCCTGCTGCTTCTTCTTTTCGATGCCGGCCAGGGCCGCCTTCAGGGTTTGCTCGGGAGCGGCCTTGTAGCGTCCGCGTCCCTTTTTATGGAAGTAGACCGGCGCGGCGTGCAGGGCCAGCACCAGGCCGGCCGCCTCGAACGGCAGCGGCGCGTGGCCGAAGTATTCGGCGCCCAGTTCGGCGAAGCCGAATTCTTCCTGGCCCGCGACCTCCCACAGGAAGTCCAGGTCGACCTCGGCGGCGATGCCCTTGGCGGCGGCGAGCAGCGCTTCCGGCTCGGGCTTCTCGAACTGGATCAGCACGTCCTTGGACTTGACCTTGCTGCGCTTGCCGCTGGCCAGCTCCACCTGGTAGGCCTCGCCTGCCTGCGACAGCACCGTGCCGACCTTGAAGTCGCCCGACTCTTCAAAAAATACGTTCATGTTATTTCGTGTTCTGTTGTGGTTTGGCCGGCGTCAAGCTGAGCACCTCGGGCAAGAATACCTCGGTGACCAGGAGCAGGCCTTGATGGCGGCGGTAGACGCAGCGCCGCGCATAATAAAGTGAGTCATTGCGTCCGTTGAGGGCGGCGTGCACGCGCTCCAGCAGCGGATGGCCCGCGCGGATGCGCGCGTATTCCAGCTGGCCACGGCGCACCAGCGGGTCGTAGAACAGCGTGGTGCCGAGCGAACGCTCGCCCAGCGCCGAAAACAGCGGCCAGTCGCTGGCGGTGCAGCCCGTCGGCACCACCGTGTGGCCGAACACCACCGGGCGGCCGTCGCATTCCAGCAGCACTTCGCGTTCCCACACCCTTCCCGCACGCGGCAGGCCGATGGCACGGGCCTCGTCCGCCAGGCAGGTCGCGGCATTCTGGTGCAGCCGCCGTACCCGGAAGCGCTCGCTGTGCGCCATCAGGCGCGCCGTCAGCGAGCCTTCGGTGGTGAGCCAGTCGCGCATCTTCGCAGGCGCGCGCACAGCCCCGGCGTGCGGCTGCCAGGCCGCCAGTCTCAGCGAACGGCCAGTCACTGCACCAGGCTCGCGTTGGTGCAGAAGGCCAGCACCTCGTCGACATACTGCGGAAATTCCGAGATCGCATGGTCGCTGCCCTGGATCACGTGCTGCTTTGCGCCCGCGTAGTGCGCCACCATGTCGCGGTAGTCCAGCACTTCGTCGCCGGTCGCCGCGACCAGGAAGTAGCGCTCCGGCCTGGTGATCTTCCCGACCTTCAGCGCCGCCAGCTCGTCGATGTACTCGCGGCGGAACTCGAAGGCTTCGTCCGAATGCCAGGCCGTGGTCACGCCGACGTGGTGTTCCAGGTTTTTCAAGGGATTCACGGACGGGTTGAGCAGCACCGCCGGCACGCCCAGGCGCTCGGCCAGCCAGGTGGCGTAGAAGCCGCCCAGCGAGGAGCCGATGATGGACAGATTGTCCGGCGCATGGCGCTCGGCCAGCAGCAGGGCCAGCGCCATCGCCTCTTTCGGCGAGGCCGGCAGCTGCGGGCAGATCAGCTCATGCGCGCGCCCGGCGTCCGCCAGCGCCTGCTGCACCACCCGCGCCTTGAAGGACTTCGGCGAGGAACGGAATCCGTGCAAGTACAGAATCATGGAGCCAGTGCGTCCAGCAGTTTCTGGTGCACGCCGCCGAAGCCGCCATTGCTCATCACGAGGATGTGGTCACCCGGCTGGGCCGCCTGAACGATGGCCTGCACCATGTAGTCGAGCTGGTCGAAGCTGTGGGCGATCGTGCCCAGCGGCTTGAGGGCATCGGCCAGCGACCAGCCCAGCGCCTGCTGGCTGCCGAAACCGAACACCAGGTCGGCGTCCTTCAGGCTGCCCGGCAGCGCATCCTTCATGGCGCCCAGCTTCATGGTGTTCGAGCGCGGCTCCAGCACGGCCAGGATGCGTCCCGTGCTGCCGATTTTCTGGCGCAGGCCGCCCACCGTGGTGGCGATCGCGGTCGGATGGTGGGCGAAGTCGTCGTACACGGTGATGTCGTTCACCTTGCCGCGCACTTCCATGCGGCGTTTGACGCTCTGGAAGCGCGACAGCGCGGCGATCGCCTGCGAGGTCGGCACGCCGACGTGGCGCGCGGCGGCGATCGCGGCCAGCGCGTTCGAGCGGTTGTGGTGGCCGCTCAGCTCCCAGTGCACGGTGCCCTGGACGTCGCCATTGAAGACGACGTCGAAGCTGCCGCCCTGGTGCTCGACCAGGCTCCAGTTCACGCCCTCCGAGAGGCCGAAGCTCTCCTTCTCGCTCCAGCAGCCGCGCTTGATGACGCGGCCCAGCGAGGCTTCGTCCCCATTGACGACCAGGCGGCCCACGCCCGGCACGGTGCGCACCAGGTGGTGGAACTGGGTCTCGATGGCGCCGATGTCCGGGAAGATGTCGGCGTGGTCGTATTCCAGGTTGTTCAGCACCGCGGTCTTGGCGTGGTAGTGGACGAATTTGCTGCGCTTGTCGAAGAAGGCGGTGTCGTACTCGTCGGCTTCGATCACGAAGAAGTCGGATGGCTTGTCGCCATGCAGGCGCGCCGAGATGCCGAAGTTCATCGGTACGCCGCCGATCAGGAAGCCCGGCGCATAGCCGGCGTCTTCCAGGATCCAGGCCAGCATCGAGGTGGTCGTGGTCTTGCCGTGCGTGCCGGCCACGGCCAGCACCCACTTGTCGCGCAGGATGTGTTCGCCGATCCACTGCGGGCCGGAGACGTAAGGCAGGCCGCGGTTCAGGATCTCTTCGATCAGCGGATTACCGCGCGTCATGACGTTACCGATCACATACAGGTCGGGGTTCAGCGATACCTGTTCCGGACCATAGCCCTGGATCAGCTCGATGCCCTGGGCTTCCAGCTGGGTGCTCATCGGCGGATAGACGTTGGCGTCGCAGCCCGTGACGCGGTGGCCGGCTTCCTTGGCCAGGACCGCCAGGCCACCCATGAAGGTGCCGCAAATACCGAGAATGTGAATGTGCATGGTCGTATGAAAAAATCGCTGCGGTAATGGTCCGAAAGCGCGATTCTACCCGACCCGCTCTGATTTTCCGCTTAAGAGTATGATTCAGGCATCATGCCAACATTGAATACAGACGTACTCCAGCTGCGCGCCGAAATCGCTGCCAGTGCGGCGCGCATGGTCGCCCAGGACGGCGCCGACTACGACACCGCACGCCGCAAGGCGGCCCGCCAGGTGCTCGGGGTGGACCGGCCGGCGCCGAACCTGATGCCCGACAACCTGCAGATCGAGGACGAGGTCCGTAAATACCAGGCCTTGTTCGGCGGTCCCGGCCAGGCCGCGCGCCTGAACGCCATGCGCGAGACCGCCCTGCAGGTGATGGACCAGCTCGCCGATTTCCGCCCCTACCTCACCGGCGCCGTGCTCAACGGCACGGCGGGCGAGCACGACGAGATCCACCTGCAGCTGTTTGCCGACAGCGCCAAGGAAGTCGAGATCTACCTGCTCAACCGCAACGTCAATATAGAGATTTCCGAGACGCCCCATTTCAAGGGCGGAAGGCACGATCCGGTTGAAACGGTCAGCTTCATGTGGCATAAGGAAACTGTTCATGCCGAGTTATACGACTTTCATGACTTGCGCGGGGCCTTGAAGCCGCGCGCCGATGGCCGCCTGCAGCGGGTCGACGCAGCCGGGCTGCGCGCGCTGATGGCGAACGACGAAACACTGGAACAGGACGAATGAATAAGAAACACGTGGCTGCGTATGCAGCCGTTGCCGCCATGTTCGGCATCATGGGCGCCCTGGTGGCGATCAACAAGAAAGACCCCTCCCCCCTTACGACCACGATGGCGCCGACCGGCGGCAAGCCGCACACGGCCGTCGATAATCTGTTTGCACAGTCGCTCAACGACCTGCAGGGCAAGCCGCAGCCGCTGGCCAAGTGGCGCGGCAAGCCGCTGGTGGTCAATTTCTGGGCAACCTGGTGTGCTCCCTGCGTGCAGGAGATGCCGGAACTGTCCGAACTGGCGGGCGCGGACGGCGGCAAGACCTTCAATGTGATCGGCATCGGTATCGATTCGCCCTCGAACATGAACGAATTCGCGGCCAAGCTGAAGATTGCCTACCCGCTGTACGTGGCGGGGATGGGCGGGACCGAGTTGTCGCGCGAGTTCGGCAACAGTGCGGGCGGGCTGCCGTATACAGTATTGATTGGCGCGGATGGACAGGTGCGCAAGACTTATCTAGGTAAATTGAAATTCGACGAACTGCGCGCGGACCTGGCAAAACTGCAGGGATAACGAACGATCGTTCTTTTCCGAACTGCATCGAACGTGCCCCCATCGCCTGACAATTTTACTGCTTGCCAATAGTCGAGCTTGGCGGCACAATGCCTTCCTTTCGGGCGTTCAGACTCTTCAACATGGCGAAAAAGCTACTGCTGCTTAATGGCCCCAACCTCAATTTATTGGGGACCAGGGAGCCGGCGGTGTACGGCGCGACGACGCTGGCCGACATCGAGCAGGCAGCACAGGCACAGGCGGCAAGCGCGGGCGCAAGCCTCGACTGCTTCCAGAGCAACCATGAAGGAGCCCTGATCGACCGCATCCACGCCGCGCGCGGCGAAGGCGTGGAGGCGATCGTCATCAATCCGGGCGGCCTGACCCATACCAGCGTGGCCCTGCGCGATGCGCTTGCTGCGGTGGCAATCCCGTTCGTGGAGGTGCACATCTCGAATGTCCATGCCCGCGAACCCTTCCGGCACCACTCGTACTTGTCTGCAATTGCGCAAGGCGTAATTTGCGGCCTGGGTCCGGACGGATACCGGTTTGCCATCGACTTTGCGCTTAAATCGCGTTAATCTACGTCAACTTCATGTATCAGCGGCCGCAGGCTTACCCAGCATCGCGTTGCCAGCTCTCTTAAAAACGAATAATTCCAAGGGGTTTCACATGGATCTCAGAAAACTCAAGACTTTGATCGACCTGGTCGCCGAATCGGACATCGCTGAACTCGAAGTGACCGAAGGCGAAAGCAAGGTCCGCATCGTCAAGTCGTCCGCGAACCCGCAAGGCCAGATGATGATGATGCCGCAGCAGGCCGTGCAGCACTACGCCGCCCCTGCCCAGCACGCAGCCGCGCCGGCACCGGCAGCTCCGGCCGCCCCGGCCGCCGTCGAGCATACCGGCCACGTCGTCAAGTCGCCGATGGTCGGCACCTTCTACCGTTCCTCGGCCCCGGGCGCAGCCGCCTTCGTCGAAGTCGGCCAGAGCATCAAGCAGGGCGATACCCTGTGCATCATCGAAGCGATGAAGCTCCTGAACGAGATCGATGCCGACGTCGCCGGCACGGTCACCAAGATCCTCGTGGAAAACGGCCAGCCGGTCGAATTTGGCCAGCCCCTGTTCGTGATCGGCTAAGATCGCCTAACAATTCCCCATGGCGGCGTTGCATCGTCTCGCCGTACTAGCGTACTGTCTTCGACGATGCGCCTTGCCCTGGGGTCTTGTTAGACGATCTAAATATTTGGCCCCGGCGGCGTCCTGCCGCCAGCCCATTCATGTCGTGTCCGGCGCCCTGTCAACAAGAGAGGCGCCGGTTTTCACAGAAACACCGAACCTACCATGTTTGAAAAAATCCTCATCGCCAACCGTGGTGAAATCGCGCTGCGTATCCAGCGCGCCTGCCGCGAGCTGGGCATCAAGACGGTCGTCGTTCACTCCGAGGCCGACAAGGACGCCAAGTACGTGAAGCTGGCGGACGAATCCGTCTGCATCGGCCCGGCCCAGTCGGCGCTCAGCTACCTGAACATGCCGGCAATTATCAGCGCCGCCGAAGTGACGGACGCCGAGGCTATCCACCCTGGCTATGGCTTCCTGTCGGAGAACGCCGACTTCGCCGAGCGCGTCGAGAAATCGGGCTTCGTCTTCATCGGTCCGCGCTCCGACTCGATCCGCCTGATGGGCGACAAGGTCTCGGCCAAGCAGGCGATGATCAGGGCCGGCGTGCCCTGCGTGCCGGGTTCGGACGGCGCCCTGCCGGACGATCCGAAGGAAATCGTGCAGACCGCGCGCAAGATCGGCTACCCGGTCATCATCAAGGCCGCCGGCGGCGGCGGTGGCCGCGGCATGCGCGTGGTGCATACCGAAGCGGCACTGCTGAACGCGGTGCAGATGACCAAGACCGAGGCCGGCACCGCCTTCGGCAATCCGGAAGTCTATATGGAGAAGTACCTGGAGAATCCGCGCCACGTGGAGATCCAGATCCTCGCCGACGAGCACAAGAACGCCGTCTGGCTGGGCGAGCGCGACTGCTCGATGCAGCGCCGCCACCAGAAGGTCATCGAAGAAGCGCCAGCGCCGGGCATCCCGCGCAAGCTGATCGAGAAGATCGGCGACCGCTGCGCCGAAGCCTGCCGCAAGATCGGCTACCGCGGCGCGGGCACCTTCGAATTCCTGTACGAGAACGGCGAGTTCTACTTCATCGAGATGAACACCCGCGTGCAGGTGGAACACCCGGTCACCGAGATGATCACCGGGATCGACATCGTGCAGGAACAGATCCGCATCGCCTGCGGCGAGAAGCTGCGCTTCCGCCAGCGCGACATCATGCTGTCGGGCCACTCGATCGAGTGCCGCATCAATGCCGAAGACCCGTTCAAGTTCACGCCTTCCCCGGGCCGCATCACCGGCTGGCACCCGCCGGGCGGTCCCGGCATCCGTGTCGATTCGCACTCGTATGCAGGATATTATGTTCCACCTCATTACGACTCGATGATCGGCAAGGTAATTTCCTATGGTGCGACGCGCGAGCAGGCAATTCGCCGCATGCAAATCGCGCTCTCGGAAATGGTGGTTGAAGGTATCCTCACCAATATCCCGCTGCACCGTGAGCTGATGGTCGACGCCCGCTTCATCGAGGGCGGCACCAACATCCACTACCTGGAGCAGAAGCTGGCCGCCAAGCCGGACCTGCCGAAGGAAACGGGCATCGGCGCCAAATCGGAAGCCAAGGTAGACGCATGAGCTGGACGGAAGTCGTCATCGAAGTAGCGCGTGACCACGCGGAGGCCCTGTCGGACGCCCTGATGGAAGCGGGCGCCCTGTCGGTCTCCGTGGAAGACGCGGACGAAGGCACGGACGCGGAAAAGCCGCTGTTCGGCGAACCGGGCATGGAGCCCACCGAAGCCGCCTGGGACCATTCGCGCGTGGTGGCGCTCACCGACACCGACGCCGACCAGTTCGCGATCGTCCAGGAAGCCGCCAACGCCATCAAATTGCCGGTCGTGCCCTCGTTCACCACCCGCGCGGTGGAAGACGCCGACTGGGTGCGCCTGACCCAGTCGCAGTTCGAGCCCATCCACATCGGCAAGAACATCTGGGTCGTGCCAAGCTGGCACGAAGCACCGGACCCGAATGGCCTGATCCTCGAACTCGATCCGGGCCTGGCTTTCGGTACCGGCAGCCACCCGACCACCCGCCTCTGCATGGAATGGCTGGAAGCGCATCCCGCGCCGGGCAAGTCGGTGCTCGACTACGGCTGCGGCTCGGGCATCCTGGCGATGGTCGCCAAGAAGCTCGGTGCCCTCGATGTGGCCGGGGTCGACATCGACCCGCAGGCGATCGAATCGGCGCGCGCCAATGCCGAGCGCAATAACTGCGCGATCGACTTCTACGTGCCGGACGAGCTGCCCACGACGCCGAACGAGCGTCATGCCAAGGGCCAGTTCGACATCGTCGTTGCCAACATCCTGTCGAGCCCATTGAAGCTGATGGCGCCGATGCTGTCCGGCCGCGTAGCGCCGGGCGGTTCGCTGATCCTGTCGGGCGTGCTGGCGCGCCAGGCCGAGGAAGTGGCCGAAGCCTACGCAGCTTTCATCAAGCTGGGCGTCTGGGCCGAGCAGGACGGCTGGGTCGCCCTTCACGGGACGCTCGGCCAGGACACCGCACCCGCGCCGCGCTCCGCCATCACTGGCTAAGGGACAAACCAGGCATGGCGCTCGCCACACAATGCCCCCACTGCGGCACCATGTTCCGCGTCGCCGCGGACCAGCTGAAGCTGCGGGGGGGCATCGTCCGTTGCGGCGCCTGCACCCAGGTATTTGACGGCAGCGCCGCACTGGTCGACCTGGCCGTTGCGGCGCCTGGCGCTCCCGCTGTTCCCGCTGCTCCCCTGCCGGTTCCCGAGCCGGAAGCGCCTGCCGCTCCCGCCCAGGATACGGAAGAAGATCCCATCTACACCCTCGAGTTCGACCGCACCTTCGCGCCCTTCGGCATCCTGCCGCAGGTGAGCAGCGACGACGTCATGGTGGCCGAGCCGGAACCTGAGCCTGAGCCCGAGCCGGTACCCGAACCGGAACAAACCACTCCTGCGGACGACCTGGAAGTTGACGAAGCGCTGGTCGCCGCCCCGGCCCCGGACCACGTCGACGAGCCGGAGGAAGCTGCGCCCGCGCCCGCGCCGGCTGCACCGGCTGCGCCGCCCGCCAGGACCGCAGCCTCCGCGCCGCCGCTGCTGCTGCGCGAATCCGGACCGGCCACCGTCACCATGCCGCTGCCGCCCAGCGCGCCGCCGCTTGCGCCGCGCACGCCGCGCACCAAGGCTGCGGAAGCGCGCGCCGCGCGCCGTTCCAAGCTGACACCCACGAAAATCGAGCCGCCCAAGCTGCGCGTGCCGGAGCCCGACGAGCCGGAATTCGTGCGGCGCGGGCGCCAGCGCGAACGCTCGGGCAAGGCGCTGCGCATCGCCATGGCCGTCGGCAGCCTGCTGCTGCTGCTCGTGCTGGGCGCGCAGCTCCTGCGCAGCTTCAGCAGTGCGCTGGCGGCGCGTTACCCGGACATGCGGCCCTCGCTGGTCACCGTCTGCGCCACGCTGGGCTGCCAGGTCGAGCTGCCGGCCCGGATCGAGAAGCTGGTGATCGACACCGGCGAACTGACCACGCTCGGCGGCAACGCCTATACCTTCAGCACGCAGCTGCGCAACCAGGGCGATTCGGCCCTGGCCTGGCCGAGCATCGAACTGACGCTCTCGGACGCCGACGACAAGCCGCTGGTGCGGCGCGTGTTCGGCCCGCGCGACTATCTGCCGGCCGGCCCCTTGCTGGCTGCCGGCTTCGGCGCGCACGCCGAGCAGCCCGTCAAGCTGCACTTCCGCGTCGAGGAACCGGCGCCGTCCGGTTACCATATCGCGGTGTTCTATCCCTAATCTCCCTGAAAGCATCTCATGACTAAAACCGCCCTGATCTGCGGATCGATTGCCTTCGACAAGATCATGCAGTACCACGGCCGCTTCGCCGAGACCCTGCTGGCCGACCAGCTGCACCGCGTGAACGTCTCCTTCCTGGTGCCGACCATGCGCCTCGAGTACGGCGGCTGCGCGGTGAACATCGCCTACAACCTCAAGCTGCTCGGCGGCGAGCCGCTGGTCATGGGCACCATCGGCCAGGATGGCGGCGACTACCTCGAGCGCATGAAGAAACAGGGCATCGAGACCCGCGCGATCCGCAGCATTCCCGACGCCTACACCGCGCAATGCTTCGTCACCGCGGACCAGGACAACAACCAGATCAACGCCTTCCACCCGGGCGCGATGCAGTACTCGCACGAGAACAAGGTATCCGACCAGGGACAGCTGCGGGTGGCGATCATCTCGCCGGACGGCCGCGACGGCATGATCAAGCACGCCGCCGACTGCGCCGCACAAGGGATCCCGTTCATGTTCGACCCGGGCCAGCAGCTGCCGATGTTCTCGGGCGAAGAGCTGATCCGCTTCATCGACCAGGCCAGCTACCTGGCGTGCAACGACTATGAATTCGAAGTGGTGATGGACCGCACCGGCCTGAGCCTGGCGGACATCGCCGCGCGCCTGGACGCGCTGGTGGTCACGCGCGGCGGCGAAGGCTCGGACATCTACGCGGGCGGCGAGCACTATCGCATCCCGGCGGTGAAGGCCGAGGAAATCGTCGACCCGACCGGCTGCGGCGACGCCTACCGCGCCGGCCTGCTGTACGGGATCACCAATGGCTTCGACTGGCCGACCACCGGCCGCATCGCCAGCCTGATCGGCGCGATCAAGATCGGCAGCATCGGCGGACAGAACCACAGCTTCACGCCGGAAGAGATCGAACAGAAGTTTGAAGCGGCATTCGGCTACCGCTTCCGCTGAACGCCGGCGCTGCAAAAAAAAATGGGTCCCCGCGGGGACCCATTTTTTATTGTCGTATCTGCTCAGCCGTAAAACACCTGGCGCAACACGAACTGGATAATCTGGATCAGCACCAGCGCCACCAGCACCGATAAATCGACCCCGCCGATCGGCGGCACCACGCGCCGGATCGGCCGCAGGATCGGCGTATTCAGCGCATGCACGAAGGGCGCCAGCGGCGCATTCGGGTTCACCCAGCTGAAGATCGCGTCGATGATCAGGAGCGCCATGAAGCCGTACAGGATCCAGCTCAGGAAGCGGAACAGCGCGTGCCGCAGCACCATCTCCGCATCCGCTCCCGCCACCAGCAGCAGAGAGCTGGCCAGCAGCACCACCACGAAGGCGCCGATCAGGCTGGCCCAGTCGTAGCCTCCCATGCCCGGCACCAGGCGCCGCAGGGGCAGCACCAGCCAGTCGGTCAGGGTGAAGGTGAACTGTCCGATCTGCTGCGGCGGACGCACGCGGGTCGCCTGCATCCAGAAACGCAGCAGGAGCAGCGCGCCCAGCAAAGTGGCAGCGGTATCGACGATAAACTGGAGAATAGACAGCACGAAGGCTCCTCAAAAAAAAACCGCTGTGTGAACGATCACACAGCGGTATTTTGCCTGAACCAGGCAAGACTCGCTATCGAGCCTGGATTACGGACGGCTGCTGGTCGGGAACGGCCATGCGGCTGCCGGCGACAGCGTGGTCTTTGCTGCCGGAGCAGGCGCTGCTGCCTTGCTGTCCGATTTCGCTTCCGGCTTCGCTTCGGCTTTCGATTCCGATTTGGTATCGGCCTTGGTGTCGGCCTTGGTATCGGCTTTCACTTCCGGTTTTGCTTCAGCTTTGGCTTCCGGTTTCGCTTCCGCCTTCATTTCCGGCTTGGCTTCGGCTTTTGCGGCCGGCTTTGCAGCAGGCTTGGCAGCGGCCGATTTGGTAGCGGTTTTAGCGGGAGCGGCCGCTTTTGCCGGAGTAGTGACTTTTTTTTCGGCCGATTTTGCCGGAGCTGCGGCTTTCGCCGGAGCTGCAGCTTTCTTTGCAGCCGATTTAGCCGGTGCAGCGGCTTTAGCCGGAGCAGCAGCTTTAGCCGGTGCAGCAGCTTTCTTTGCAGCAGGTTTAGCGGCGGTTTTGGTCGCGGTCGCTTTCTTTGCTGCCGGCTTTGCAGCCGATTTGGTAGCGGTCGATTTGGTCGCAGCGGTTTTGGTCGCGGCGGCTTTCTTGGCTACTGGCTTAGCGGCGGCTTTCTTTGCTGCCGGCTTTGCTGCGGCTTTCTTGGCTGCTGGCTTTGCAGCGGCTTTCTTTGCTGCCGGCTTGGCTGCTGGTTTAGCTGCTGCTTTCTTTGCTGCCGGCTTGGCTGCCGATTTGGTGGCGGCCTTGGCTGCCGGTTTAGCGGCGGCTTTCTTTGCTGCCGGTTTAGCAGCGGCCTTCTTTGCTGCCGGTTTAGCGGCTGCCTTCTTTGCTGCCGGCTTAGCAGCGGCTTTCTTTGCTGCTGGCTTGGCTGCCGACTTGGTGGGGGCTTTTGCTGCCGGTTTTGCAGCTGCTTTTTTGGCGGCCGGCTTTGCTGCCGGTTTAGCAGCAGCTTTCTTTGCAGCAGGCTTTGCTGCCGGCTTAGCAGCGGCTTTCTTTGCTGCTGGCTTGGCTGCTGGCTTTGCAGCGGCTTTCTTTGCTGCTGGCTTCGCTGCCGGCTTGGCAGCTGCTTTCTTCGCTGCTGGCTTTGCTGCGGCCTTGGTAGCGGTGGTCTTGGTCGCTGCAGCTTTCTTCGCTGCCGGCTTTGCAGCAGGCTTGGCCGCGGCCTTGGCTGCCGGTTTAGCGGCTGCCTTGGTGGCGGTGGTCTTTGCTGCCGGTTTCGCGGCGGCGGCTTTCTTAGCAGCTGGTTTCTCGGCTGCAGCTTTTGCTGCTGGTTTCTTAGCGGTTGCCATTTTGATTCTCCTTCATCTGCGATGAGAAATACGCTCAAGGTTTAAAACCCGCCCCACCCGGTTTGGCGGGCGAATTATTCATCGGCCCACACCGCCTGGCGATTTGGGCCAATGAATCCGGCACCGGCTGAACTGCTGCAACTCCTCACAATTGCAGCGCTTCAGCCAACGTCGACAGGTAACCGACTCAATGCGTTTTCACATCGCTACCCTTGCGGGCGCGAAAAGAAAAAGCCGCCATGCCTGATCACGGTCAGGCAGTGCGGCTTGTTCTTTTCGCTTCGCTTACGTGCATACTGATTGAATCAGTGTCCCTATTATTCGATCGATTACTGCCCGGATGGACGCGACAATATCACATGTTCACGTTTTGACAAATTCAAACACGTAAAGTACACGAAAACTTTGTGAGCGCGCAACCCGAACACCTCAAATTGAATCAGCTTTTGCGCATTCAAACATGCGATTGCGCATTCGTCCGCGAACCAGCGCAGCTTATCGCAGCGAATCGCATTTCAACTGATCGACAAACCATCTTCCCGCCGGTCCCGGCGGCTGGTCTTTCAGCCAGATCGCGTGCATTGAAAATGCCGTTCCCAACAATGGATGCGCCTTGAGCCGGAGCCGTACCAGCGACCCATCCGCGATATCTCCTTCCACCATATGCAGCGGCATGCTGCCCCAGCCGAGTCCCGCGCGCAGGAATGCGTGCTTGGCGCCGAGATCGGCGAGCCGCCATACCTGCGGCGACATCACGCCGAATTCGCGGCCCGCGGTCAGCGCGGAACGGTCGGTGAGCACCAGCTGCACATGCTTGGACAGCTCGACACGCGAAACAGTGCCTTTGATTTTTGCGAGCGGATGTCCGGGAGCGGCGACGGTGATCGAGGGGACCGCGGTCAGATAGTCGGATGCGCAGCCCTGCGGAATGTCGGGCAGGGAACCGATCACCGCAATGCGGCACTGGCCATCGAGCAGCGGCTGCACCACCGCACCGAGCGCCTCGACGTACAGGCGCAGCGGCGTGCTTGGAAACGTGCGGTGGAAGGCCTGCACGGCCTCGGTCAGGGTCGCGATCGGGAACATCACGTCGACCGCGACCGCGAGTTCGGGCTCGAGTCCTTCGGCGAGCGTGCGCGCCCGCGCCTTGAAGGCGTCCATGCCGCCAACGGCGTCGCGCGCCTGTTCGAGCAGCGCGCGTCCCGCTTCGGTGAGCTGCGGATAGCGTGCGCTGCGGTCGAACAGCGCGAAGCCGACCTGCAGCTCCAGGTTGGCCAGCGTGTGGCTCACGACGGACTGCGCGCGCCGCAGCTTGCGCCCCGCTGCGGAGAAGCTGCCTTCGTCGGCCGCGGCGATGAAGGTGCGCAGCTGGTCCATGGTCAGGGCGTCGAGCATCCATCTCCTCCTTCGATAGGTGACATCGAATTATATAGGCTTCCTCGATCGATCATGCTTGCCTAAGATGACTTCATCGCAGCGAAAAACGTTGCGCTGACCAACCATACCGATCATCTACGAAAAGGAGCTGTCATGAACACCACCGCCACCCAAGCTGCAAATCAATCCGCAGTGCCGGCCATCGGCCGCGTGCTGCTCGCCGCGATCTTCATCTTCAGCGGTCTCGGCAAGGCGCTGGCGCCGGCCGGCACCATCGGCTACATCGAATCGGTGGGACTGCCGTTCGCGACGCTCGGCCTGATCGCCGCGGTGGCGATCGAACTGGGCGGCGGCGTGATGCTGGCGCTGGGGGTCAAGACGCGCCTGGTGGCCGCCGCGCTGGCAGCTTTCTCGGTGGTGACCGCGCTGGTGTTCCATAACGCGCTCGGCGACCAGAACCAGCTGATCCACTTCATGAAGAACATCGCGATGGCCGGCGGCCTGCTGCAGGTGGTGGCCTTCGGCGCCGGTGCCTATAGCGTGGATGCGCTGGGTGCGCGCAAGTCGACGCTGCGCGCAGCGTAAGCAGTCTCCCTAGTCGACGACCCTGAGCAAGTCCATCTTGCACAGCCAGGCCAGCCCGCGCAGCAGCGTCGGGCGGTCGCAGGGCCCCAGGGTATCGATCAGTTCCTCCACCTCCACCGGCCGCGGCCCGATCGCACCGAACAGCTGGCCGAAATCCTCGAGCGTCGGCAGCGAAGCCGACGCGAAACGGTTGATCGCCAGCTCCCGGTAGTGATTGACCAGCGCCAGCGAGGCATCCGGCGCCAGCTCCACCAGCGAGGCCGCCGTAATGGGACGCGTCGGGTAGCTGGCGAACAGCCGGAAGGGATCGGGACGGTCCGGCGCGCGCGAAGGCAGCGGCGGCGCCAGTAGCGGATCAGCGCGGCGGCGTTCGGCCAGCTCGTCCCACAGCGCGCGGTAACGCCGCAGGATCACGCTCCAGTCGAATTCCATCTGCGCCCGCCGGCGCGCCTCTTCCCCCATCCTGCGCCGCAGATCGGCGTCGCGCACCAGGCGGCCATAGGCCTGCGCCAGCAGCGCGCCGTCCAGCGCCACCGCCTGGCTGGTGTGGCCGCAATACATGTCGAAGCTGTCCACCCCGTCGTCGTAGCGCAGCGCCAGGTCGAGTCCCGCGCCCGGTCCCGGCATCAGGGTCGGGATGCGGTAGCCGTCGACGCCGTCGCGCACCGTGTCGCGGTAGCCGTTCCAGTCCGACACCACGCAGGGCAGCCCGGCCGCCATCGCCTCCAGCGGGGTCAGGCCGAAGGTCTCCTGCACGTTGTCGGCCAGCGAAGTGAAGACGTCGGCGGCGGCCCAGGCATCGAGCTGGTTGGCGGGCGCGCGACCATCGAGTTCGACCAGTCGCACCGAAGGGCACAGCAGCGCGGCCGCCTCGCGGAAAGCGGCTTCGATCGCCTCGCCCCCATACCAGCCCGCGATCACCAGGTGCACGCGCCGCCCGCCCTTCTCCGCACGCTCCAGCGCGCTGAACATCTGCTGCGGATGCGACTTGGCATGCACCGACAGCCGGCCCAGGTAGAGGAAGGCGACATCGTCGGCGCCGATGCCGAGGCGCGCCCTGGCCTCCTGGCGCCGCGCCGCATCCGGCTGCAGGTCGGCGCAGTGCACGCCGAGCGGAATCAGTGGCAGCTGCGGCAATTCGAAGCGCTGCGCCGCGAGCCGGCTGCGCAGGTAGTCGGCCTGCTCCTCGACCAGCACGCGCAGGCTGTCGCGCACGACGCGCGAGGTGCAGATGATGGCGTCCCAGCCGCGCACCGGCGCCACCAGCAGGTTGGTCACCATGCTCATCATCTCGTGCGAGGCGATCGCATGGGTGATGCCGCACAGGCTGTAGCGGTGCTCGCCCGCCGCCAGCCTGCGCCAGGCCAGCCGCTCGATGCCGGGCCCGGGGTGGACCAGGCAGCCGAAGCGCTCGAGCCGCTGCGGCGCCGAGGGTGGCACCCAGGCCACTTCCCCGCCAAAGCCCTGGGCGCGCAGGGCGGCCGCGCAGGCGTCGGCATGCGAGCGCTCGGCGGCGAAGCAGCCGAGCTCGCGCCAGCCATCGTGGCGGGCAATCGCCTGCAGCAGGCCGACACCGGCCGACTGGCGGCCCATCAGCTTCTGGCCGGCCACGGAATAGGATTCGGGGATGTAGTGCAGGGCGAAGGTGTCGGGCATGCGCTCTCCTGTGGCGGGTCATGGCCATGATAACGGCGCCACCGCAGGCACGGCGCGAGCCTGCCCCGGTCCAGTTCAGCCTCAGTTTTGTCAATTTGTCGCCTATGCGCAACGAAACATTGGCAAAAATTCATGTAAGACTACTCCTACAAGAAACAATCATTGCTGAGTAGAATTTGGGATCGCTACACTGCTGGTATTCGGCTTCACCACTTCCCCGCCGCACCCTTTCCTGTCTTCCGACGCCACCATTTCTGCTGAGGTCCATTTTGGCCACGACCACCGTTTCCGTCTCCTTCTCCAATGGTTTTCTCGGTAACTCGACCGGCCAGAATGAATCCTCCGCGTCGACCTACCTGACCGCGCTGGGGTGGTCGAACTTCCAGTTCCAGCAGGCGACCGACACCGGCAGGTTCGGCGGCAGCCAGGGCAATGATCTGTCGGGGACGATCCTGATCACGGACGCGCGGGGCGTGCAGCACGCCATCGACGGCGTGATCAACTGGCGTGCGCCGAGCGGCAACGTGAGCACGATCGTGTTCTATGCCACCGGAACCGCCAACCATACCCTGGCCGTCAGTGGCGGCGGGACCAAGACCATCGACCCCAACACTGAACTCAATGGCGATCCGCACAACTACATCGGCCTGACCTTCAACGGACAGACGCTCGCGATCAATGGCGGCAAGGTGAACGGCAACGCCGCCACCAACGGCCTGCTCGACGCCCTCAACACCTACCTCGATAACCAGCCGCAGTTGTCGGTCAGCGACGTGACCGTGAATGAAGGCGCGGGCACGGCGACGGTGACGGTTTCACTCAGCAAGACCACCTCGGACACCGTCACCGTCAAGTACGCGACCCAGAACGGCACGGCCAGCGCCGGCGCCGACTACAGCGCGGCCAGCGGCACCATCAGCTTCGCGCCAAACGAGACCAGCAAGACGATCACCGTCCCCCTGGTCGACAACGCGAGCGTGGACGGCCTGCGCAGCCTGAACGTCGTCCTCAGCGACAGCAGGCTCGCGGCGATCGTGGACAACACCGCGGTCGTGACGATCAACGACAACGACAGCGCACCGGTCACGCCGCCCGCCGCGCCGACCGTGACGGCAGTAAAGGCCGAAGACGCCGCACACACTGGCGCGACGCCGGCCGACAGCGAGGCCGTCGAAGGCGGCTCCCTGGTCTACACCGTCACCCTGAGCGGCAGCGCCGGCGGCGAGTTCGCGCTGGCCCTGGGCGGCAGCACGACGGATACCGACCGCGGCGCCATCGCCTTCAGCAACGGCGTGGCCTGGAAGAACGGCAGCGCGGCCAGCGGGACGATCGTCGTCCCGGCCGGCATCGGCAGCTTCCAGGTGACGCTGCCGAGCGTCGACGATGCCCTGATCGAAAGTACCGAAACGGCCGTGCTCACGGTGGGCGGCAAGGCCGCCACCGGCAGCATCGCCGACAACGACAGCCAGTCGGTCAGCACGGTCGTGGCGCTGGACAGCAGCGTCACTGAAGGCGCCGCGCTGCGCTACGCGGTCACCCTGAATGCCGCCAGCCCCTACCCGGTGGAACACCTGCTGGCAGTGTCGGGCACCACGGGCGCGGCCGAGCTCGGTGCCTTCGTGTTCAGCGATGGCGTCACCTGGAAGAACAACGACCCGCAGAGCGGCGTCGTGGTGGTGCCGGCCAACGTGGCCGGTTTCACGGTCACCGTGCCGACCATCGACGACAGCCTGATCGAAAGCGCTGAAAACCTGGTGCTGACCGTGGGCGGCATGTCCGCCACCGGCAGCATCGTCGACAACGACAGCCAGTCGGTCAGCACGGTCGTGGCGCTGGACAACAGCGTCACCGAAGGCGCCGCGCTGCGGTACACGGTCACCCTGAATGCCGCCAGCCCCTACCCGGTGGAGCACCTGCTGGCAGTGTCGGGCACCACGGGCGCGGCCGAGCTCGGTGCCTTCGTGTTCACCGATGGCGTCACCTGGAAGAACAACGACCCGCAGAGCGGCGTCGTGGTGGTGCCGGCCAACGTGGCCCGTTTCACGGTCACCGTGCCGACCATCGACGACAGCCTGATCGAAAGCGCCGAAAGCCTGGTGCTGACCGTGGGCGGCATGTCCGCCACCGGCAGCATCGCCGACAACGACAGCCAGTCCGTCAGCACGGTCGTGGCACTGGACAGCAGCGTCACCGAAGGCGCTGCGCTGCGCTACGCGGTCACCCTGAATGCCGCCAGCCCGGCGCCGACCGAGTACGCCGTGAGCTTCGGCGGCACGGCCGTCAGCACCGACCGCGGCGCGCTCGCCTTCAGCGACGGCGTGACCTGGAAAAACGGCGACGCAAGCACCGGCATCATCGTGGTGCCGGCCGGCCTGACGTCCTTCCAGGCCACTCTCGCGACGATTGACGACACCCTGATCGAACACCCGGAAACCGTCGATCTGACGGTCGGCGGCGTGACCGCCACCGGCGGCATCGCCGACAACGATGTCCAGTCGGTCAGCACGGTCGTGGCGCTGGACGGCAGCGTCACCGAAGGTGCCGCGCTGCGCTACACGGTCGCCCTGAATGCCGCCAGCCCCTACCCGGTGGAGCACCTGCTGGCAGTGTCGGGCACTGCGGGCGCGGCCGACCTCGGTGCCTTCGTGTTCAGCGATGGCGTCACCTGGAAAAACAACGACCCGCAGAGCGGTATCTTGGTGGTGCCGGCCAACGTTGCCGGTTTCACGGTCACCGTGCCAACCATCGACGACAGCCTGATCGAAAGCGCCGAAAGCCTGGTGCTGAGCGTGGGCGGCAAGGCCGCCACCGGCAGCATCGCCGACAACGACAGCCAGTCGGTCAGCACGGTCGTGGCGCTGGACAGCAGCGTCACCGAAGGCGCCGCGCTGCGCTACGCGGTCACCCTGAATGCCGCCAGCCCGGCGCCGACCGAGTACGCCGTGAGCTTCGGCGGCACGGCCGCCAGCACCGACCGCGGCGCGCTCGCCTTCAGCGATGGCGTGACCTGGAAAAACGGCGACGCAAACACCGGCATCATCGTGGTGCCGGCCGGCCTGACGTCCTTCCAGGCCACTCTCGCGACGACCGACGACACCCTGATCGAGCAGCTGGAAACCGTCGACCTGACGGTGGGCGGCGTGAGCGCCACCGGCAGCATCGCCGACAACGACAGCCAGTCGGTCAGCACGGTCGTGGCGCTGGACAGCAGCGTCACCGAAGGCGCCGCGCTGCGCTACGCGGTCACCCTGAATGCCGCCAGCCCGGCGCCGACCGAGTACGCCGTGAGCTTCGGCGGCACGGCCGCCAGCGCCGACCGCGGCGCGCTCGCCTTCAGCGATGGCGTGACCTGGAAAAACGGCGACGCAAACACCGGCATCATCGTGGTGCCGGCCGGCCTGACGTCCTTCCAGGCCACTCTCGCGACGATCGACGACACCCTGATCGAACACCCGGAAACCGTCGAGCTGACGGTGGGCGGCGTGACCGCCACCGGCGGCATCCTCGACAACGACAGCCAGGCTGTCGCCGGCGTGCTGGCTGAAGACGCCGCCCACGCAGGTGCGAATCCCGTCGATTCCGCCGTGGTCGAAGGCGCTTCCCTGCTGTACACGGTGGCGCTGAGCGCCGCCAGTCCCTACCCGGTCGAACACCTGCTGGCGGTGTCGGGCACTGCGGATGCGGCCGATCTCGGCAGCTTCGTGTTCAGCGACGGCGTCGCCTGGAAAAACAACAACCCGCAGAGCGGCATCGTGGTGGTGCCGGCCCGCGTGGCCGGCTTCACGGTCACCGTGCCGACCGTCGACGACAGCCTGATCGAAAGCGCCGAAAGCCTGGTGCTGAGCGTGGGCGGCAAGGCCGCCACCGGCACCATCAGCGACAACGACAGCCAGTCGGTCACGCGCGTGCTGGTGGAAGACGCCGCGCACAGCGGCGCAGCCCCGGTCGACGCGAGCGTGGTGGAAGGCGCTTCCTTGCTGGTGACGGTGGCGCTCAGCATCGCCAGCCCGAATCCGACCGAACACACGTTCACCGTGTCGGGCAACGCCGGCGCCGCTGATCTGGGCAGCTTCGTGTTCAGCGACGGCGTCACCTGGAAAAACAACAACCCGCAGGGCGGCATCGTGGTGGTGCCGGCCAACGTGGCCGGTTTCAAGGTCACCGTGCCGACCATCGATGACAGCCTGATCGAAAGCGCCGAAAGCCTGGTGCTGACCGTCGGCGGCATCGCCGCCACCGGTACCATCAGCGACAACGACAGCCAGGCGGTGACCAGCGTGCTGGCCGAGGACGCGGCCCGCACCGGCGCGTCGCCGGTCGATTCCACCGTCGAGGAAGGCGCGGCGCTGCTGTACACGGTGGCCCTGAATGCCGCCAGCCCGGTCGCCGTCGAGCACGCGCTTGCCGTCTCCGGCACGGCGAGCGGCGCCGACCGCGGAAGCTTCGTATTCAGCAACGGCGTCAGCTGGAAGAACAACGATCCGCAGAGCGGCATCGTGGTGGTGCCGGCCAATGTTGCTTCGTTCACGGTCGGCGTCGCCACGATCGACGACGGCACCGTCGAGAGCGCGGAAAGCCTGGTCCTGACGATCGGCGGCGTCGCCGCCACCGGCACCATCGCGGACAACGACCGCGTCAGCATCGCCTCGGTGCTGGCCGAAGACGCCGCCCAGGCCGGCGCGCTGCCGGTGGACAACGCCGTCATCGAAGGCGGCACCCTGCAGTACACGGTGGCGCTGAGCGCACGCGCCGTGACCGCGGAAGAATTCCTGCTCGGCCTCGGCGGCACCGCCGGCGGCCTCGACCACGGCGCGCTGTCCTTCAGCGCCGGCGCAAGCTGGAAGAACAACGATCCTGCCACCGGCATCGTGGTGGTCGCGGCCGGCGTCGAGAGCTTCCGCATCAGCGTCGCCACGACCGACGACCTGGCGGTCGAACTGGCCGAGTCGCTGACCATCACCGTGGGCGGCGTGACCGGCACGGGCACCATCACCGACAACGACGCCGTCAGTGTGGCGAGCGTGATCGCGGAAGACGCGGCCCAGGTCGGCCTGAGTCCGGTCGACAGCACGGTCGGCGAAGGCGGGATCCTGCGCTACACGGTTCACCTGAGCAGCGCGGGAGTGGTCCCGGGCGAGTTCCAGCTCGCCTTCGGCGGCAGCGCCGGCGCGGCCGACATCATCGGCATCGTGTTCAGCGACGGCGTGGACTGGAAAAATGGCGATGCCGGCACCGGCATCATCGTCGTACCGCCGGGCATCGGCAGTTTCAAGATCACGGTCGGTACGGGCGACGACAGCCTCATCGAACTGTCCGAATCGCTGGTGGCGACGGTGGGCGGCGTGGCCGCGACCGGCACCATCGTCGACAACGACAGCCAGAGCGTGACGTCCCTGAAAGCCGAGGACGCGGCGAATCCGGGCGCGCTGCCGGTCGACAGCAGCGTCGAGGAAGGCGCCGCCCTGGTCTTCACCGCCACGCTCAACGGCGCCAGCCCGAGCGCCACCGAATACGCGCTGGCGCTGGGCGGCAGCGCCAGCGCGGCCGACCTCGGGGCGATCTCCTTCGGCCAGGGCGTACGCTGGAAGAACGATGACCCGGCGAGCGGCAGCATCGTCGTCGCGGCCGGCGTGAGCAGCTTCACGGTCACGCTCCGGACCAATGACGACAGCCTGGTCGAGGCCACCGAATCGGCGCTGCTGAGCATCGGCGGCACCGGCGCCACCGGCACCATCACCGACAACGACAGCCTCGCGGTCACGTCGGTGCTGGCCGAGGATGCCGCGAACCTGGGACAAAACCCGCACGATTCGATCGTCACCGAGGGCGGCACGCTGCGCTACACCGTCACGCTGAACGCCGTGGCCCCAAGACCGGCCGAGTTCGCGCTCGCGCTGGGCGGCACCGCATCGAATCCGGACCTCGGCGCGCTCGCCTTCAGCGACGGCGTGAGCTGGAAGAACATGGATCCGGCCTCCGGCATCGTCGTGATCCCGGCGGGCGTCGGCAGTTTCAGCGTGACCCTGCCGACCGTGGACGACGACAGCGTCGAGTCGTCCGAAAGCGCGGTGCTCATCGTGAACGGCGTGCGCGCCACCGGCACCTTGTTCGACAACGACTACCTGCCGGTGCCTCCGCCGGTGGTGCCGGTGGAGCCGGTACCGCCGGTGGTGCCGCCGGTCGTGCCGCCCGCCCCGGTCCTGGAAACCGGCCTCGATCCGGCCAGCGACGACGGCGCCAGCAACCAGGACACGGTGACCAGCGTACGCACGCCCGAGTTCACGCTGCAGGGCAGCCAGCTGGCCGCCGGCGGCAGCGTGCGCCTGCTGTCGCCGGAAGGCCTGGTGGTCGGCACCAGCGCCATCACGGAAGCGGATGCCCTGGCCGGCAAGGTCAACGTGGGTCCAGGCCCGCTGGACGACGGCGTGTACACGTACACGGCCCAGGTGATGGACGCCAGCGGCAAAGTCGTCGCGTCCGCACCGGTCACCGTCACCGTGGTCACCGACCTCGATGGCGTGATGCCCTCGATCGAGCTGGCGGCCCATGGCGGCGACTTCAACCACGACGGCATCCTCGACTGGAACCAGCACTCGGTCGCACACATGCCGCTGCGTTCGCTCGCCGATTTCGCGCTCGGCAAGAACGCCCCGGTGGCTGCCTTCGGCGCCATCATGGCGGGCAGCCTCGGCACCGCAGCGGGCGGCGTCCAGCTGACCCAGGGCGCCCAGCTCAAGGAACTGAGCCTGACCGACCTGCCGTCGGCCCTGCCGCAGGAATTCCGCGCGGCCTCGCCGGTGTTCAACTTCACCATCGGCGCCGAAGCCGACGTGCCCACCCTGCCGGACCTCGACCCCTCGCGTGCCGGTCTGCAGACCCGTGTCGTGATCGACCTCGGCGCCAACGGCGCGGTGTCGAACGACTTCATGAAGTTCGACCGCGCCAGCCAGAGCTGGTACAGCTTCCTCGACGACCAGAACCTGGCGACCTTCGACGATGGCGCCACCCTGGTGGACCTGAACAATGACGGCCGCATCGACCGCATCGTGCTGACCCTGACCGACGGCGCCAAAGGCGACGACGACGGCGTGGCCGACGGCAAGATCGTCGACCCGGGCCTGCTGGCCTTCGACACGACGCCGCCGAACCAGGTGTACAGCATCCGCCTGAACAGCGGCGAGACCTACTACACCGCCGACATCGGCGACGCGCAGGTGAAAAGCAGCGGCACCGGCAACGTGTTCCTGGGCGTGGCCTTCGACTCGCTGGCCGGTGCCCCGGACGCGAAACACGTCTCGGCCTTCTACCAGCCGTTCACGAACGACATGAGCTTCGCGATCGACGGCCAGGACCTGCCCTACGCCTGCTACGAAGTGATGGCGGGGAGTTCCGGCTTCTTCGCGGCCGCTGCCGGCAAAGCGGCGGTCGACATCCATCTCTACCAGAACGGTCTCGGCCTGACGGAGCTGGTGTCGCAGGCCCAGGCGCGCGAACTCGGCCTGGCCGCGCAGGGCTATGCCGATCGTGGCGCCCAATTCAGCGTCAATATGGATAATGCCTTCACATTCGACGCCGAAGGCTACCTGATCGCGAACCAGGAAAACACCGCGGTCCAGGCGCTGGTGAAGCAGCTGGCCGGCATGTACGCGTCCACCAGCGCGGCGGGCTTCATCGAAGCGGTCGAGCAAAATTATTTCGAACAAATCAAACTGGTCGGTGTCGCCCATGGCGCCAGCGCGAGTGCCGCGGACCTGAATGCGGTATTCGGCACCGGCTTTGGAAGTTAAGGAGAACCGGATGAAAAAATTGAGTCAATGCTGCGTGGCCGTGGCCGCGGCGCTGCTGGCCGTGCAGGCCGGCGCCGCCGACCCGGTGCGCTACTGGGGCGCCCACGCTGGCGTCAATACTCTGAAGGACTGGGACGCCCAGGTGGACTTCGGCTTCGGTACGCCGCGCACCGGGCGCGCCGATCTCGAGCGCGGCGTGCACGGCGGCCTGATGGTCGGGCGCCAGTCGGAACACGCGCGGTATGAACTGGAATACGAGACCGGCCGCATCGAAGTCGAGCGCCTCACCCTCGCTCCGCTGAGCCAGGCGGTGAACGGCAAGGGCCGCTACCATGCGCTGTTCGCGAACGCCTACCGCACCGACCGCTTGAGCGAGCGGGTCGACAGCTTCGTCGGCGGTGGCATCGGCTGGGGACGCGTCAAGCTGCCGCTGCTGGGCCTGGGCGCCAACTGCGATTGCTTCGGCCCGGCCTCGAAGAGCGGCTTCGCCTGGCAACTGCGTGCGGGCTTGGGCTACCGGGTGTCGGAACAGGCCAGCGTGACGCTGCAGTACACCTGGCTCAACCTGCCGCGTCCGGAAGCGGAAGGCCCGCCGGGCATCCGCTACGACAGCAAGCGCTTCGGCGCATTCACGCTGGGCTATAGCCGGCAGTTCTGATGCGACGGGGCCGTCCATGCCCCGTCTCATCAATTGTGCGCGGCGGTTTTGTCAGTAAGGCTACTATTTTCGGCTTATGTCCGAAAACATCCTGCTGATCGAAGACCGCCCCCTGGACGCGGAGCTGACCGTCCACGCGCTGCGGCGCTGCGGTATCCACAACCCCGTGGTCCACGTCCATGACGGCGACGAGGCGCTGGCGCTGCTGCGCGGCGCCGAGGCCGCCGGCACGGCAGGAAAGTTCGGATTGATCCTGCTGGACGTGCGCCTGCCGAAGATCGATGGCTTCGGCGTGTTGAAGCACATCCGCTCTTCCCCCTGCCTGCAAGCCATTCCGGCCGTCGTGCTGACCGCGCTGCCGGTGGAGTCGGACCGGGTGCGCGCCTCGCTGCTGGGCGCGACGAACTACATCTCCAAGGCGATCGACCTCGACGAGTTCGCGGTCCTGCTGAAGATTTCGCTCAGACACTTCATCTGACGGCAGCCGGCCCCAGGCGTGCAGCTTCATCGTATTCGGCTTCACTGACCAGGCCGGCGAAGTACAGCGCGTGCGGCGTCAAGTCGACCGGGAAGCTGAGCTTGTCCTCGAGGTTCCCCAGCTCGTCCAGCAAGGAGCAGGCGACCAGTCCGCCGATGATCCGGTAGCCGACACCGCGCGGCATGCCCAGCTGGCTGTCCAGCGAGAACAGCCGGGGAAGGTGGCTGCCGGCGGCAGGCTGCGACGCGCGCCGGCGCGCCTGCACCAGGCACACCGCAAGCGCCCGCTCCATCTCCCCTTCCCTCATGCGCGCCTGCTCGACATGGGGGATGTCGCGGCCGAAATGGCGGATGCAGAAGCGCGCAAGGCCGGCCGCGTCCATGCGGCTCCAGGCATGCCAGACCGAGTCCGCCGCGCACGACGGCAGGGCGCAGGTCTTGCCGGCGGCGGCCACGCAATCGAAGAACATCATCAAGCCTTCGGCCGCCAGGGCGAAGAAGGCGGCGTCGCGGGGGATGCCGGGGAATTCCTCGTGCGCGCTCTGCGCCCAGTGGGAGAACAGCGCGGCAGGCACGTCGGCCAGCACGGCCGCATAGGTCGATTGAGCGAATTCCCATTCCACGGCACGCGGGGTTTCCCGGACATTCATCGTTGTTCTCCGTCGTGGGTCATCCGCTTAGCTTAGTGCCGGCGCCCCTTGCGGATGATGACCGAGCTCAACAATGAAAAAACCCGCCTTGCAGCGGGTTTGACGGGACGCTTCAGCGCTGCGGCGCGATGCGCCAGACGGTGCCGCCGGCATCGTCGACCACCAGCAGCGCGCCATCCGCGGCCACCGCGACGCCGGCCGGACGGCCCCAGACCTCACGGTCGCTCAGCACCATGCCGCTCATGAAGTCCTGGTACTGGCCGGTCGGCACGCCATTCTTCATGAAGACGCGCACCACCTTGTAGCCGGTACGCACGCCGCGGTTCCAGGAACCGTGCAGGGCCACGAACACGTCGCCCTCGTACTCCTTCGGGAAGGCGTGCTGCGCGCCCTTCGGCGCCTGGTAGACCGCCATGCCGAGCGGCGCCGAGTGCGACTGGATCAGCACGTCCGGCACGATGCTCTTGCCCTTCAGGTCAGGGCGCTGGCCCTTCAGGCGCGGGTCTTCGTTGTCGCCGATGTAGTACCACGGCCAGCCGTAGAAACCGCCCTGCTTCACGCGGGTGAGGTAATCCGGCGGCAGGTTGTCGCCCAGCGCGTCACGCTCGTTCACCGTGCACATCACATCGCCGCTGCCCGGGTAGACCAGCATGCCGACGCAGTTGCGCAGGCCGGTGGCATAGGTGCGGCGGTTCTTGCCGTCCGGGTCGAAGGCCATGACGGTGGCGCGGTCAGTCTCCACGCCCCAGCTGGCCCCGACACCGTGCTTCGCTTCCCATTGCGCGAGCGGCTCGGGCGGCTGGGGACCGATCTCGGTCGCCACGTTGGTGGCGGAGCCGATCGACAGCAGCATGGTCTTGTCGTCGTTGGAGAACGCCAGGCTGCGGGTGGTGTGGCCGCCGCTGGTGTCGGACAGCTGGGCCACCACGGTTTCCGCTGCGCCGCGCGCCTTCAGGTCGCCGTTGCGGTAAGGGATGCGCACGATCGCATTGACGTTGGCGACGTACAGGTATTGCGGGTTCGCGCCCGACGGCCAGAAGGCCATGCCGTAGGGGCGGGTCAAGCCGCTAGCGAAGACTTCGGGCGTGGCAGTCTGCTGGCCATCCTTCGCGCGCAGCACTTTGATCTCGCCCTTGGCGGTGGCGGCCAGGAAGATGTCGCCGTTCGGCGCGCGCAGCGGCAGGCGCGGCTTGTCGGCGTCGCTGGCGAAGACGCCGACCGTGAAGCCCTGCGGGACGGTCGGCATGCTGCCGTTCGGACGCGCCTCGACGCGCGGGCCGTTGCCGGCGCTGCTCGTGGCGAAGGGCGGCGGCATGTCGCTGGCCTTGATGTGGTGGATGCGGCCGGGCTGGCTGTCGTCCCAGGAGCCATTTCGGTCGGCCGGCGTGGCGGCCTTCGCAGGCGCCGCTGCCGCGGTGGTGGCGGGGCCTTGCAGGCTGGCCAGATAGTCGACCAGGGCGGCGCGGGTCTGCTTGTCCGGCACGCCGACCGGCATCGTGGTGCCGGGGACGTTCTTCGCAGGATCGGCAAGGAAGACGTCCAGTTCCTGGCGGGTCCAGGTCTTGCCGGCGGCGCCGGCTTTTACCAGCGCGGCGGAATAGTTATAGCCGGGTACACCCGCAGCCTTGCGGCCGAGGACGCGGAACAGGCCCGGGCCGGCGCGCGAGGACAGGGTCGGGTCGACGCTGTGGCAGCTGGCGCAGTTGTTCTGGAAGGTGGTCTGGCCGGGGGTGATCTGGGGCGCGGCGTGGGCGGCGGGCAGCGCTGCCAGGCTGGCGAGCAGCGCTGCATGCAGCGTCAGGGTCTTGGCGTGCAAAGGGAGTTCTCCTGTTATTCGGACTGGACAGTCCGTCATCATAGGACAACTCGGCCGCCTGCGCCGCTTATTGCCTCACACCGTCAGCAGGCCGCGGAAGCCGCGCGCCGCATAGTACGATTCGGCGCCGTTGTGGTAGGTGAATACCCGGCCATAGCGGCGGTCGCAGAACAGCGCCCCGCCCAGCGCACGCAGGTCCGGCGGCGTGGCGATCCAGCTGGAGGTCTTGCGGTCGAATTCGCCCAGCTGTTGCAGGGCGCGGTACTGCTCTTCCGTCAGCAGCGTGATGCCCATCTCGGCAGCCATCTCCTCGGCACAGCCGCGCGGCTTGTTTTCCTTGCGCGCGTCCAGGGCGGCGCGGTCGTAGCAGATGCTGCGCCGTCCTGACGGAGTCTCGGGGGAACAGTCGCAGAAGACCAGGCTGCCGCTCTCTTCGTCGCGGCCGATGACGTCCGGTTCGCCGCCGCTTGCCTCCATCGCGGACAGGGATGCCAGCGCCCGGGGACTGGCGCTGATCCTGGCCGCTACCTCTGGCCAGGCCAGGTCCGGGTGGCGCCGCATGTTCTTCTCGAAGCGTGCGCGCAGGGTGTCCAACAGCAGGTCATGTTCTTTTGCGTTCATTGAAAAGTGGCTCCTTTAGGCTGGGCGGCGGTCTCGATCATCTTCCAGCCATTCCCGGAGGGATCGCGGAATCCGGCATCGACATTGCCAAAGCGGTCGATCGGCTCCTGGGTGAACTCGACACCATGGGCCTTCAGGCGCTCGTAGGCGGCGCGGCAGTCGCTGACCGACAGCACCAGCGGCGGCATGGCGCCCTTGGCGACCAGCGCGTGCAGGGCCTGGGCGGTGGCGGCATCGTGGACCGGTGGGCCGGGACGGAACAAGCCGAGCTGGAACGCGGGCTGGTCCGGGTGCTGCACCGTCAGCCAGCGGTAGTCGCCGTTGCGCACGTCGGTGTGCACCCTGAACCCCAGCTTCCCGACATAGAAATCGAGTGCTTCGTCCTGGTCGCGCACGTACAGCCCGACCACATTGATACTTTGAATCATGGGACCTCCTTCGAATGGAGCTCCAGTTTGCCAGCAGCGTCCTGGCGCCGCTTCTCCAAAACTGCGATGTTGAGGTCGGGCCGGTGCGCGCCGCGCGCCACGCATTCCGGCACGTACTGGCCGAGCTGGGGCGCCAGGCGCGCCCGCGCCCGCAGTTCGCCCGGGCTGTCGCCGGTGATGTCGCGGAAGATCCGGCCGAAGGTGCCGATGCTGCTCCAGCCGGTGCGCAGTGCGATCTCGGTGATGGGCAGCTCGGTATCGCGCAGCAGTGCGGTGGCGCGCTCGATGCGGCGCGTGAGGAGGTAGCGGTGTGGCGGCAGGCCGAAGGCCTTCTTGAATTCGCGCGCGAAGTGGGCCGCCGAGACGGCACTCACCTCGGCCAGGCGGTCGATGGGCCATTCCTCATGGGGCGCCCCATCCATCCGATCCTTGGCACGCAGCAAACGGCGCAGTAAGTTGGGATTCTGGCTCATCCCCGGCAGAGTAGCATCGATGTCCGGTGGCGGTATAGTCAACATGAAAACGGCGGCCCGAGCCGCCGTTCTGGAGCAAGTCCTAATGCGCGGGATCAGTCCCAGCTCAGCGCACCGCCGGTCTGGTACTCGGTCACGCGGGTCTCGAAGAAGTTACGTTCCTTCTTGAGGTCGATCATCTCGCTCATCCACGGGAACGGGTTCTCTTCGTTCGGGAACAGCGGCTCCAGGCCGATCTGCACGGCGCGGCGGTTGGCGATGAAGCGCAGGTAGCCCTTGAACATCGGGGCGTTCAGGCCCAGCACGCCGCGCGGCATGGTGTCTTCGGCGTAGCGGTACTCGAGTTCGACGGCCTGCAGGAACAGGACCTTCAGCTCTTCACGGAAGGCCGGGGTCCACAGCTGCGGGTTTTCCATCTTGATCGTGTTGATCAGGTCGATGCCGAAGTTCACGTGCATCGACTCGTCGCGCAGGATGTACTGGTACTGCTCGGCGGCGCCGGTCATCTTGTTCTGGCGGCCGAGCGCCAGGATCTGGGTGAAGCCGACGTAGAAGAACAGGCCTTCCATCAGGCAGGCGAAGACGATGATCGACTTCAGCAGCTTCTGGTCGTTTTCCAGGGTGCCGGTCTTGAATTCAGGATCGGTCAGCACGTTGATGAAGGGGATCAGGAACTGGTCCTTGTCGTGGATCGACGCGATCTCGTTGTAGGCATTGAAGATCTCGCGCTCGTCCAGGCCCAGCGACTCGACGATGTACTGGTAGGCGTGGGTGTGGATCGCTTCTTCGAAGGCCTGGCGCAGCAGGTACTGGCGGCATTCCGGCGCGGTGATGTGGCGGTAGGTGCCCAGCACGATGTTGTTGGCGGCCAGCGAGTCGGCGGTGACGAAGAAGCCGAGGTTGCGCTTGACCAGGCGGCGCTCGTCTTCCGACAGGCCGTTCGGGCTCTTCCACAGCTCGATGTCGCGCTGCATGTTCACTTCCTGCGGCATCCAGTGGTTCGCGCAGCCGGCCAGGTATTTGTCCCATGCCCACTTGTACTTGAACGGCACCAGCTGGTTGACGTCGGTCTGGCCGTTGATGATGCGCTTGTCGTCGGCGTTGACGCGCTTGGCGACTTCGGCGGCGGGCGCTGCGGCTTCAGGGCTGGTTTGCGGTGCGCGCGGTGCCGGCGCGGTGGTTTGTTCGTCGTCCCAAGAGAGCATGGTGTTCTTTCCTTCTTTCGTGGCTGCGTCCGCGGTGAGCGGACGGCCGGGTGTATTCGTGTTGTGACAGACGAGGCAAGCATACCTGTCGGTATGCTTGCCTCTTGTTTTACTGACTTAGCGGCAGCTTATTGGCAAGCTTCGCATTCGTCGAAGCCGGCGTCGCCCGGACGCAGGTAGCAGGCGGCGCCTTCCACCACGTCCGCTGCCGCAGGAGCCGCTGCCGCTGGAGCCGCTGCCGGAGCAGCGTGACCGCCGGTCAGGCCGCCCGAGACCGAGACTGCGTTCAGCGCGCCGGTGCGGGTGGTCGACTTCTCCATGTGCGTCGCGGCGATGGTGCGCAGGTAGTAGGTGGTCTTCAGGCCGCGCAGCCAGGCCAGCTTGTAGGTCTCGTCCAGCTTCTTGCCCGAGGCGCCAGCCATGTAGATGTTCAGCGACTGGGCCTGGTCGATCCACTTCTGGCGGCGCGAAGCCTGTTCCACCAGCCACTTCGGCTCGACTTCGAAGGCGGTGGCGTAGATGTCGCGCAGGTCTTGCGGCACGCGGTCGATCTTGCTCAGCGAACCGTCGAAGTACTTCAGGTCGGCGATCATCACCTCATCCCACAGGTCGCGCGCCTTCAGGTCGCGCACCAGGTAGGCGTTGATCTCGGTGAATTCGCCCGACAGGTTCGACTTCACGTACAGGTTCTGGAAGGTCGGCTCGATGCAGGCCGACACGCCGATGATGTTCGAGATGGTCGCGGTCGGGGCGATCGCCACGCAGTTCGAGTTACGCATGCCGAACTGCTTGATACGCTCGCGCACCGGGGTCCAGTCCATGGTCTCGCTGCTGTCCTGCTCCAGGTAGCCGCCGCGCTCTTCAGCCAGCAGCTTGATCGAGTCCTGCGGCAGGATGCCGCGGTCCCACAGCGAACCTTCGTACGATTCGTAGCGGCCGCGCTCTTCGGCCAGTTCGGTCGAGGCCAGGTAGGCGTAGTAGCAGACGGCTTCCATCGAGGTGTCGGCGAACTGCACGGCCTTGTCCGAGGCAAACGGCACACGCATCATGTGCAGGCAGTCCTGGTGGCCCATGACGCCCATGCCCACCGGACGGTGACGCATGTTCGAGTTGCGCGCCTTGTCCACGGCGTAGTAGTTGATGTCGATGACGTTGTCCAGCATGCGCATCGCGGTGCGGATGGTCTTCTGCAGCTTGGCGTGATCCAGGCCGTCACCCTTCATGTGCTGCGGCAGGTTCACCGAGCCCAGGTTGCAGACGGCGATCTCGTCGGCGCTGGTGTTCAGCGTGATCTCGGTGCACAGGTTGGACGAGTGCACCACGCCCACGTGCTGCTGCGGCGAACGGATGTTGCACGGATCCTTGAAGGTGATCCACGGGTGGCCGGTCTCGAACAGCATCGACAGCATCTTGCGCCACAGGTCGAGCGCTTCGATCTTCTTGTACACGGTCATTTCGCCGCGGGCGGCCTTGGCTTCGTAGGCGACATACGCTTCTTCGAAGGCCTTGCCGACCTTGTCGTGCAGGTCCGGGGTTTCGCTCGGCGAGAACAGGCTCCAGTGGCCCTTCTCCATCACGCGCTTCATGAACAGGTCCGGAATCCAGTTCGCGGTGTTCATGTCGTGGGTGCGGCGACGGTCATCGCCGGTGTTCTTGCGCAGGTCGAGGAATTCCTCGATGTCCATGTGCCAGGTTTCCAGGTAGGCGCAGACCGCGCCCTTGCGCTTGCCGCCCTGGTTCACCGCCACGGCGGTGTCGTTCACCACTTTCAGGAACGGGACCACGCCCTGCGACTTGCCGTTGGTGCCCTTGATGCGCGAACCGAGTGCACGCACCGGGGTCCAGTCGTTGCCCAGGCCGCCGGCGAACTTCGACAGCAGCGCGTTTTCTTTAATGGCGTCGTAGATGCCTTCCAGGTCGTCGCCGACGGTGGTCAGGTAGCACGAGGACAGCTGCGAGCGGCGGGTACCCGAGTTGAACAGGGTCGGGGTCGAGCTCATGAAGTCGAAGGACGACAGCAGGTTGTAGAACTCGATGGCGCGCGCTTCGCGGTCGGCTTCGCGCAGGGCCAGGCCCATCGCGACGCGCATGTAGAAGGCCTGCGGCATTTCGATGCGGGTTTCGCGCACGTGCAGGAAGTAGCGGTCGTACAGGGTCTGCAGGCCGATGTAGCCGAACTGCAGGTCGCGGTCGGCGACGATGGCCTTGGCCAGGCGCTCGAGGTCGTAGGTGCCGAGCGCTTCGTCCAGCAATTCGTTCTGGATGCCCTTGGCGATGTACTGCGGGAAGTAGGTGACGTACTCGGCGGCGGCGCCGGCTTGCGGCACTTCCTTGCCGAAGACTTCCTTGCGGATGGTGTGCAGCAGGATGCGCGCGGTGACCTGGCTGTAGGCCGGGTCTTTTTCCATCAGGGCGCGGGCGGCCAGGATGGCGGACTTGTGCAGCTCTTCGACCGGCACGCCGTCGTACAGGTTCTTCAGGGTCTCGGCGACGATCGCGTCGGCGTCGACGTGCTTTTCCAGGCCCGAGCAGGCGGCGTTGACAAGGGCGTAGACGTCGTTCACGTCCAGCGGGCGGCGCTGGCCGCCGTCGACCACGTGGATCTGCGGCGCGGCCACGGCGGTACCGCCGGCGGCTTCCTTGGCGGCCTTGCGCTCTTCCATGCGCTTGGCGCGGTACAGCACGTATTCGCGCGCGACGTCATGCTCGCCCGAGCGCATCAGCGACAGTTCGACCTGGTCCTGCACGTCTTCGATGTGGAAGGTGCCGCCGTTCGGCTGGCGGCGCACCAGGGCGGCCACCACGTTGCCGGTCAGCTGTTCCACCAGCTCGCGGATGCGGGCCGAGGCAGCGCCCTGCCCGCCGGCGACGGCGAGGAAGGCCTTGGTCATTGCGACCGAGATCTTGTGCGGCTCGAAAGCGACCACGGCGCCGTTGCGGCGGATAACCCGGTAGTCACCGCGTGCGACGATCTCTGCGGGCGTGGCCGTGGCCGTGGCACCTTGGGTGACGTGCGGATTGATCGAAATGTCTTGTGCTGTTTGCATTGAGCCTCCAGTGAGCAGCGGGTACCTGCCGTCGTTTGTCTTGAGCCGGACTTGTCAACCCGACAAAATTTTAAGCAAAGCGATACCCCGCCAGCCGGTAAGCCTGACTGGCAACCAGATTACGCAGGGTAGAAATCGCTGTTGAATCAGTGGCTTGCAGAGCAAGCTTCAAGTCGAACCTAAATCCTAGTTGCTTTGAGTTCACTACCACTACATCTAGTGTTCGATCTTGATATGAGACTAATTGTAGTGCCTGACCCAGGTCACGGCAAGTAAAGAACTTCCTAATTTTTTTCGTTTTTTTTGGTGCATGGGCTTGACAAGCAAGCGTGGCCGGATCGGCGGGGAGTCTGAAGTGAGTGAGCGCTAACCTTGCCATCCCGCGCTGCGTAAAGCGTAATCAGCGCAATGCGCGACGCATCATTCTTGTGCATTTTGCACTGGCGAAAAGACAACAACAGCGCTGCGGCCTCAGGCGCTGTCATCCGGCGCGCAGATCTCCAGTTTCTGCATCTGGTAGCGCAGCTGGCGCACGCTGATGCCGAGCAGGGCCGCGGCCTGGGTACGGTTGAACTGGGTTTGCTGCAGGGCGCGCCCGATGATGTCGCGCTCGACCTGGCTCAGGTACTCGGGCAGGTTGCCGGGCAAGCCGTTCGGGCCGATCATGCTGGATGCGGGCACCGTTTCCAGCGCAGCGGGCGCAGGTGCAGGCACCGGTGCCGCTGCCGGCATCGGCGCAGGCGCAGGCTCGCGCGGCGCCGCCTCTCCCGGTCGCGCCGCCTTGAGCGACAAATCGCCCACCTCGATCACGCCGTCGTTGGCGAAGGCCAGCGCCCGCTCCAGCACGTTCTCCAGTTCGCGGATATTGCCCGGGAAGGAGTAGGCGCGCAGCGCTTCGAGCACGCCCGGGCCGAGCGCGGCCTGCCCGGGCCCGGCCAGGCGCGCCAGGATCGCGTCCACCAGCGGTGCCAGGTCGTCGATCCGTTCGCGCAGCGGCGGCAGCGACAGCTCGATCACGTTCAGGCGGTAGAACAGGTCTTGCCTGAACCTGCCCTGCTCCACGCATTGCGCCAGGTCCTGGTGGGTGGCACTGATGATGCGCACGTCGACCGGCTCCTCGCTCGTGGCGCCGATCTTGCGCACGCGCCGCTCCTGGATCGCGCGCAGCAGCTTGACCTGCATCGCCAGCGGCAGGTCGGCCACTTCGTCCAGCATCAGGGTGCCGCCGTTGGCCGCCTGGAAGAAGCCGTCGCGCTCCTCGGCGGCGCCGGTGAAGGCGCCCTTGCGGTAGCCGAAGAACTCGGCCTCCATCAGGGTTTCGGGAATCGCGCCGCAGTTCACCGCCACGAAGGCCTTGCCGGCGCGCGAACTCTGGGCGTGGATCTCGCGCGCGGCGAGTTCCTTGCCGCTGCCCGACTCGCCGGTGATCGAGATCGGCGCGTTGGAGCGTGCCAGCCGGCCGATCTGGGCGCGCAGCGACTGCATCGCGGGCGAGTTGCCGATCATGCGCGAGGCCGGCGCCGCGCCACCGGCTTGCACGGCCGGCGCTTCGGATAATTTCAGGGCCGAACGCACCATCACGCGCAGCGCATCCAGCGCCACCGGCTTGGAGATGTAATCGAAGGCGCCGGCCTTGAGCGCCACCACCGCGTTGTCGGCGCTGCCGTAGGCGGTAATGACGGCGATCGGCGTGCCCTTGTGCGATGCCGCGACCTCGCGCACCAGTTCCAGGCCGAGGCCGTCCGGCAGGCGCATGTCGGTCAGGATCAGCGCATAGTCGTGCTCCTCGAGCAGGCCGCGCGCCTGGCGCAGCGTGGCGGCGCTGTCGACGTCCAGGCCCATCTTGAGCAGGGTGATCTCGAGCAGTTCGCGCAGGTCGGCTTCGTCGTCGACCACGAGGATGCGGGGTGCGGTCATGGTTCTCTCTATATGTATACAGGCAGACGGCCTGCTAGGCCGGCTGCGAAAAGCTGATCACGAAGCGCCCGCTGGCGCGGCGCGGCCCCATGGCCGTGGCGTCGAAGCGGTATTCGTAATCGAGCTTCGCCTCGTTGTTCAGGCACAGCTCGCGCGCCAGGTACAGGCCCAGGCCGGTGCCCTTGCTCGAGGTCGTGTAGAAGGGCTCGAACAGGTGGGCGCGCACTTCCGGCGTGATGCCCGGACCGTCGTCCTGCACGTGCAGCTCGATGCGGCCGGCGGCGTCGCGCGCCGGGAAGATGCGGATGCTGGCGGCTTCCTTGCTGGCATAGCGCACCGCATTGTTGAGCAGGTTGAGCAGCACTTCGTGCAGGTGCAGCGGATCGAAACGTACCGTATTCTCCCCGGCGTCGCCTATATAAACTATATCATCCGCCAGCCCATGGGTTTCGCAGAATTCGGCCTTCAGCTCGGCCAGGAAGGCCGCCAGCCGCAGCGGTTCGCCGTTCGGCTGCACCTTGCGCGACAGCTGCAGGATATCCTCGACCATGCGGTTCACCCGCGTCACGTTGTCGCCCACGATCTTCAGCAGGCGCAGCTCGGCCGGGCCGTGCAGGTCTTCGGCCAGCAGCGCGGTGGCGTGGCCGATCGCCGACAGCGGGTTGCGCACCTCGTGCGCGATGCTGGCGGTGAGGCGGCCCATCGAGGCCAGCTTGAGTTGCTGCGCCTGGTTTTCGATGGCGCTGACGTCCTGCATGAACACCACGCTGCGCCCCAGCGCCACCCCGGCCGTGTCGACCCGCGCGAAGCGCAGCTTCAGGTGCACCGGCTGGTCGCGCCGACCACGCAAGGGGCCCGTGTCTTCCCGGTAGGGCTTCACGGTGACGAAGGAGGCGCCGTCGACCGGCGCGCGCAGCCAGGCGCCGAAGGCCTGGGCCAGCGGCTCCAGGCCCGGCGCCTCGCCGAGCACGAAGCCGGCCGCCTCGCCTTCCAGTCCCAGCATGCGCCGCGCCGCCGGATTGCCGGTGAAGACTGCGCTGTCGTCGCCCACCACCAGGATGCCGTCGCCGACGTCGGCGATCACGATCTGGTTGATGGTCTGCTGGATGCGCAGGTCGAGGCCGCGCTGGGCGGCCAGGTCTTCCTGCTTGATCAGTCGCGCCGCCAGGCGGTTCACCAGCAGCGTGCCGGCGAAGAAGGCGGCGCCGTACATACCGGCCTGCATCAGCGAGGGCTGGCGCTCCTGCATGAAGACCTGCCAGGTGCTCTCCGCCAGCACGAACAGGGTGGCGATCGCGCTCGAGAACAGCGCCAGCGTGAGCGGCGCCAGGATGGCGGCGCCGCCCAGCGGGAACAGGTAGAGGATCGCCAGGCCGCTGCGCATGCCGCCGGCTTCCAGGTAGAGCAGGGAGATCGCGGCCAGGTCGGCGGCGATCTGGACGCCCAGCTGCCAGGCGAAGCGGCGCCGCCACCAGGTGGCGAGGGCGCCGAACACCAGCGCCGCCGCCAGGTAGGACAGGCAGGTGACGGTGCTGGCCGCATCCAGGCGCAGGCCGCCGCCGCCGATGTCCAGGCCCAGGTAGAGCAGCAGCACCAGGGCGATGACGATGCGGGTAACGGTGAAGGTCTGGAGCGAGCGCCACAGGGTCGTGCGGGCTTCGCGGGTCAGCACCTGCAGCGGCGACATCGGCCGGCTTACTGCGGCGGCAGGCGCACGTGGCCCGGCGAGCAGTAGTCGTGACCGTCGGCGTGGACCGCTTCGGAGGCCGGGAAGTGGATGCCGCAGTGCGCGCACTGGGTCATGGTTTCGATCTCGGCCACCGGCTGCCGGCGCGGCGGCTCGTGCTGCGGGGGCGGCTGCTGGCGCGCGGACAGGGCCTTGAGTTTGGCGCGGATGGCGAAGCCGACCAGGCCGATCAGCAGGATCCAGAACAGGATGCGGCTCATGCCAGCCCCCGGTGCAGGACGACTTCGAGCACGAAGCGGCTGCCGACATAGGCCAGCGCCAGCGTGGCGAAGCCGGCCAGCGTGAAGCGCAGTGCGGTCTTGCCGCGCCAGCCCTGCCAGCGGCGGCCCGCCAGCAGCGCCGCGAACAGCAGCCAGGACAGCAGCGCGAACACGCTCTTGTGGTCGAGGCGCAGGGCGCTGCCGAACAGCTGTTCGGAGAACACGACGCCGGACAGCACGGTGAGGCTGAGCAGGATGAAGCCGATCCAGATCACGCGGAACAGCAGCTTTTCCATGGTCAGCAGGGCCGGCAGCTGGTCCAGCGCGCTGCCGAGCCAGCCGCCGCCGGCCGTGCGCGTGTGCAGCCGCGCTTCCTGCAGGGCCATCAGCACCGCGTGGAAGGCGGCGATGGTGAGCGTGCTGTAGGCCAGCACCGCGACCGCGACGTGCCAGCCGAAGGCGGGCGACTGGCCCTGCAGTTCGAGCAGGCTGCCGGGGAAGACCAGCGGCAGCAGGCTTGCTACGCAGGCGAAGGGCATCACCAGGCGGCGCATGCCGTCGAGGGCGAAATTGCGGTTTTCCAGCCAGTAGGCGGCCACCGAGACCCACAGCGCGCTCGACAGCATGATGGCGAAGCCGACCCGCAGGCGGCCGGGTTCGGCCACGTCGAGCCCGAGCGCGGCGCCATGCACCGCCCAGGCCAGGGCGGTGACGCCTGAAATGACGGCGCCCCGGCGCGACGGCAGCAGGGCGCACACCGCGTACAGCAGGGCCGCGGCGAGGAAGAGGGAGTTCTGCATACTAAGAGTCTACACCATCGGGAAATGCTGGGGCAGGCCCTCCTCTGCCCTAGTCCACCGCCGCCAGCCGCAACTCGTCCGTATGATGCCTCCGCTGCTCCTCCATCACCAGCACGCCCAGCTCCCGCTTGAGCGCATTGAACTCCGGCGCGGCCGGGTCGCGCATACGCGGGATGTCCACCAGCAGGTCGCGCTTGACCGTGCCCGGCCGGTAGGTCATCACGACGATGCGGTCCGCCAGGTAGACCGCCTCCTCGATGCTGTGGGTGACGAACAGGATGGTCTTCTTCAGCTCGGACCAGATACGCAGCAGCTCGTCCTGCAGGTTGCGCCGGGTGAGCGCATCCAGGGCGCCGAAGGGCTCGTCCATCAGCATGATCGGCGAATCCAGCGCCAGCACGCGCGCGATCGCCACCCGCTGGCGCATGCCGCCCGACAGGTCCTTGGGAAAGCGCTGGCGGAAGTCGCCCAGCGACAGCATGAACAGCAGCTCGCCCACCCGGCTGCGGATCGCGCTCTTGCTCATGCCCTTGAGGTGCAGGCCGAAGGCGATGTTGTCCTCGACCGTCATCCAGGGGAACAAGGCATATTCCTGGAATACCATGCCGCGGTCCGGACCCGGCGCCGCCACCTGCCTGCCTTCGACCGTCACGGTCCCGCTGCTGGGCAGCGAAAAGCCCGCCACGGCATTCAGCAACGTGGACTTGCCGCAGCCGGAGGGCCCGAGCAGGCAGGTGAACTGGCCGTGCGGGATCTCCAGGTGAATGTCCTGCAGCGCGGTGACGGTCCTGCCGCCGGTTTCGAAGAGCTTGTTCACGCCATCGATGCGGATATGCGGCTCCAGCGCCAGTTGCGCTGCCTGCGGTGCATTCATGTCAGTGCTCCAGGCCGCGGTGCCAGCGCAGCAAGTAGTTGTTGAGACGGTTCATGGCGATGTCGATCGCCAGGCCGAGCATGCCGATGCTGATCATCCCGGCGATGATCTTGTCGGACCAGAAGTACTCGCGCGCTTCCAGGATGCGGAAGCCCAGCCCGTTGTTCACGGCGATCATCTCGGACACGATCACCACGATGAAGGCGGTGCCGATCCCGATCCGCACGCCCGACAGGATGTAGGGCACGGAAGCCGGCAGGATCACGCGCAGGAACAGGGTAAGGCCGCCGGCGCCCAGGTTGCGCGCCGCGCGCAGGTAGATGCCGTCCACGTGGCGCACCCCGGCGATGGTGTTCATCAAGACCGGGAAGAAGGCGCCGAGCGCGATCAGGAACACGGCCGGCGGGTTGCCGAGCCCGAACCACAGGATGGCCAGCGGGATGTAGGCGATCGGCGGGATCGGCCGCAGGATCTGTACCAGCGGGTTCATCCAGGCATACACGATGCGGCTCGCCCCCATCGCCAGCCCGAGCGGCAAGGCCAGCCCGGCGCCGATGGCGAAACCCACCACCACCCGGACCATGCTGGTGTAGATGTCCACCGGCAGCTCGCCGGACAGCGCCCAGGACCACCAGCCGCCCTCGGTGTACGCCTCGAAGGGCACCAGCGGCAGCAGGTAGGCCACCCACTTGCGCCCGACGTCGAGCGGCGCCGGCAGCACCTGCGGGTTGACCCAGCCGTTCATTGCGACCCACTGCCACAGCAGGATCGCCGCCACCGGCACCACCGCGCCGATCGCGATCTCGCGCCAGCGTTCGCGCGACTGCCTGCGCCTGTTCTGCGTGCTCATGTCCGCGCCCTCACTTCACGTCCAGGCTTTTCTTGGCCGCCGCCAGCAGGTCGGTACGCACCCAGTCCCTGGCCAGCGGCGGCCTGCTCATGCGCCCTACCCCGGTCTTCACCATGATGTCGGTGGTGAGCTGGATGTGCTCGGGCGTGATGTCGTAGGAATACGGCGAATTGCGGATCGCATCGTGGAAATCGTCGGCCGTGATCTGGTTCTTGAAAATCACCTCGCGCACGTATTTCTCGGCCACCGCCGGCTGCTCGATGAAGGTCCTGGTGGCCTCGACGAAGCAGCGCATGAACTTCTCGGCCACCGGACGGCGCTCGCGGTAGAACTTCTCGGTCATGACCAGGGTGCGCACCGGCTCGCCGATCGGCGTGTCGTAGGGCTTCATGACCTCAAGGCCGAAGCCTTTGTTGATGGCCTGGGAGGACTGCGGCTCGGACTGCATCATGGCGTCGATCTGCTTGCCGAGCAGGGCCTGGTTCAAGTCGGCGTAGGCCAGGTACACCAGCTGCACGTCCTTGCCGGGCTTGGGGTCGCCCTTGAGACCGTGCTTGGCCAGCTGCGCCATCAGCAGCACTTCCTGGATCGCACCGCGGGTCACGCCGACCCGCTTGCCCTTGAGCTGGGCGACCTTGCGGATCCCGAGTTCGGGGCGTGCCACCAGCCGCGCCCCGCCCTTGGCGAAACCGGCCACCACGACGATCGGCGCACCGCCGGCGCGGCCCGAAATCGCCGCTTCCGAGGCGGTGGCACCGACGTCCAGTTCGCCGGCGATGATCGCCTGCATCACGTCCAGTCCCTTCGGGAAGACCTTTTCCTCGACCCGGATGCCGCAGCCCGATGCGATCTCCTTGATATACGACACCGCGCCGAAGTGCGCGAACTTGAGGTTGCCGAGCCGGACCACCTCCTGGGCCCCGGCGCCGCCTGCTGCCAGCAGGGCGGCGGCTGCGAGAATGCTGCTGATTAACTTGGTCATGCCTGTTCTCCCTTATGCAATACACATGGTGTCACCAGCGCTCCGCGCGGCCGCAAGCTGCGCGAAGCAGAAGATGATGCTGAGGGGAAATGGCCTATAGGTACGTGAGGTGTGTCAAAAACGGCAAGCTTTCCATATGATCGAACGCATCACACTTGATGAAAAACTGCGCTATATCACTGTCGCGATCGAACTCGGCGGCCTGTGCAAGGTAAAATGGCGGTTTGTCGAATCCGACGTGCCGTCATATATATCAGGTAGAACATGCTAGATAATCTTACCCAACGCCTGGCCAAGGTCGTCAAGACGATGCGTGGCGAGGCGCGCCTCACCGAGGCGAACACCGCCGAGATGCTGCGCGAAGTGCGCATGGCCCTGCTCGAGGCCGACGTGGCGCTGCCGGCGGTGCGCGAGTTCATCGCCAAAGTGAAGGAAAAAGCACTGGGCGAAGAAGTCATCGGCTCGCTCAGCCCGGGCCAGGCCCTGGTCGGCGTGGTGCAGCGCGAGCTGGCCGCCCTGATGGGCGCCGACCTCGGCCCCGAAGCCACCCAGCTGTCCTTCGCCCAGCAGCCGCCGGCGATCATCCTGATGGCAGGCCTGCAAGGTGTGGGTAAAACCACCACGGTCGGCAAGCTCGCCAAGTACCTCAAGGAACAGAAGAAAAAGAAGGTCCTGACCGTCTCGGCCGACGTCTACCGCCCTGCCGCGATCGCGCAGCTGGAGTCGGTGACCAGGCAGGTCGGCGCCGATTTCTTCCCGTCCACCGCCAGCGACAAGCCGGTCGACATCGCGCGCAACGCGCTCGATTGGGCCAAGAAGCACTACCACGACGTCCTGATCATCGACACCGCCGGCCGCCTCGGCATCGACGAAGCGATGATGCAGGAGATCGCCGCGGTGCACGCCGCCGTGAATCCGGTCGAGACCCTGTTCGTGGTCGACGCCATGCTGGGCCAGGATGCGATCAATACCGCCAAGGCCTTCAACGACGCCCTGCCCCTGACCGGCGTGGTGCTGACCAAGCTCGATGGCGATTCGCGCGGCGGTGCGGCCCTGTCGGTGCGCCACGTGACCGGCAAGCCGATCAAGTTCGCCGGCGTGTCCGAGAAGCTGGACGGCCTGGAAGCCTTCGATCCGAGCCGGATGGCCAACCGCGTGCTGGGCATGGGCGACATCCTGGCGCTGGTGGAAGAAGCGCGCAAGGGCGTGGATGCCGAAGCGGCGACCGAACTGGCGAACAAGATCAAGAGCGGCGGCAAGTTCGACATGAACGACTTCAAGGCCCAGCTCACCCAGATGAAGAAGATGGGCGGCATGTCCGGCCTCCTGGATAAACTGCCGGCCCAGTTCCAGCAGGCAGCAAGCGGCGCCAACATGGACCAGGCCGAGAAGCAGGTGCGCCGCATGGTCGGCATCATCGACTCGATGACCCCGCTCGAACGCGCCAAGCCGGACCTGATCAAGGCCAACCGCAAGCGCCGCATCGCGGCCGGTGCCGGCGTGCAGGTGCAGGAAGTGAACCGCATGCTGAACCAGTACGACCAGATGCAGACCATGATGAAGAAGCTGAAAGGCGGCGGCCTGATGAAGATGATGCGCGGGATGAAGGGCATGATGCCCGGCCTGCGCTAAGCGCCAGCCCGCTTCAAGGAAACCGCGCAGGCACGGGCTTTGCGCGGTTTTTTACATTCTGGCGCGCGGTTTTTTCATTTGCGGCGGCCCTAGTGTGCGATAGCTCGCATATTGGGGCTTATAAGAATGAAAAAATTTCGAAAAAGACTTGCATGAACAGTAAAAGGCCACCAATATAAGCCCGTGCGTCAATAACGCAACTTTCCCCGTGATCGTTTTAGGAGGCTCGAAGATGGCAACAGCCAAAAAATCCACCGCAGCGCCGGCCAAGAAAGCAGCTGCCAAGCCAGCCGCAGCGGCCAAGCCTGCAGCAAAAAAAGCAGCAGCTCCAGCAAAAGCAGCAGCGAAGCCGGCAGCCGCACGCAAGCCGAATGCCGCTTTCATGAAAGAGATGACCCCGTCGGGCGAACTGGCAGCAGTGGTCGGCAACAAGCCGCTGCCACGCACCGAAGTCACCAAGAAGGTCTGGGACTACATCAAGGCCCAGAACCTGCAAGACGCAGCGAATCGCCGCATGATCAACGCCGACGACAAGCTGAAAGCTGTCTTTGGCGGCAAGGCACAGGTCTCGATGTTCGAAATGACCAAGCTCATTTCGGACCACCTGAAGTAAGCACTGGCCGGCTGTCCAGTAGCCTTGAAAATGAAAAGCCCCGGGTGACCGGGGCTTTTTTGTTTTTGGGATGCTTCGCGTCCCGCGGCGCTCGTTTTCCCCTTACCTTTTGAGTCGTCATCCCGGCGCAGGCCGGGATCCAATTTCTCCGCCGAAGTCGCGCTATCGACTATTCAGCAAACTTGGGTCCCGGCCTTCGCCGGGACGACGTTGGTAAAGGAGAGGGCTATGGAGACGTCGCGGCTTCGATCACGAATCTGATCACAAGCCCGCCGCCGCCTTCATCAGGTGGAACACCCGCGTATTCTCCATCGTCCCCTTGAACGGCGCCGATCCCGCCCCGGTGGCATACAGCTTCACGTCCCCGCCGCCGTGCGACTCGTACAGCGCGCGCACGCCCGCTTCCTGCTGGTACTTGTCGCCCTGCGCGGTGGCGCTGTCGACGTCGGCGCGCACATCCGGGCGCACCTTGCCGTTGCCGAACACGAGGGCGGTGAAGGTCTTGCCGTCGGCATCCTTCTTCGGCTCGCCGGTGGCGTAGTCGTGCACGATGTCCAGCACCTTGCTGCCGCGCTTCGGGTAGCCGTTCAGGACCATCGTGTGGTCATGGTCGGCCGTGATCACGATCAGGGTATTCTCCAGGCCCGGATCGAGCTGGCGCATGCGCTCGATCGTGGCCTGGATCGCCTCGTCGAAGGCCACCGTGTCGGCCAGCGCGTTCTTGGCATTGGTGTCGTGCAGCGCATGGTCGATCTTGCCGCCTTCGACCATCAGGAAGAAGCCGTCCGGATCCTTGGACAGCAGCTCGATCGACTTCAGCGCCATATCCGTCAGGGTCGGCTGCTCCGGGCGGCGCGCCAGCGAATAATCCAGGTGGTCGTCCTTGCTGTAGATGCCGACGAACTTGCGGCCCGGACGCGCCGACATCATGTCGGCACGCGTGGCCCCGACGGCATAGCCCTGGGCCGCGAATTCCGCCATCAGGTCGCGTCCGTCGGCGCGGCCCTTCGGATTGCTCGCCTTGTCGAAGGGCGTGAAGTGGTGGCGTCCGCCGCCCATCAGCACGTCGACGCCGTCGCCCAGCGCGCGGTTGTAGCCTTCGCCGCCCGGCACGATCTGGCGCGCGATGGCATAGGCCGCATCGCGGTGGCAGACGTGCGAGAAGGTCGAGGCCGGCGTGGCGTGGGTCAGTTCGGTGGTGGTGACCGCGCCGACAGCCTTGCCGCGCGCCTTGGCCAGCTCCAGGATGGTGGGCACGATCGTGCCGTCGCCCGGCGCGCACTTGTCGATCGTGCGGTTGCCGTTGGCGTCGCGCTCCGGATCGATGGCGCGCGCATCCTTGATCGAAATGCCGTCCTGGTTGATCTTCACGCCGGTCATGTAGGCGCCCATCGAGGGGGCGCTGTCGGTGGTCTGGAAGTCGTTCGAATAGGTCTTGATGCGCGCGGTGCGCTCCAGCTTTTCGAAGTTCAGCAGGCCGTCCTCGCCGTGCCTGAAGATGCGCGCGGCGGTGATCGTGGTCGGGCCCATGCCGTCGCCGAGGAAGAAGATGATGTTCTTGGCCTGCGGCGCTGCCGCCGCGCCGGTGCTGAACATGGCAGCGGCCAGCAGGATCGAAAGTCGTTTGTTCATGGTGCTCTCCTTACAGGCCGGCAGCCGTCTTGATCAGGCTGAAGACGCGGGTGTTATCGATGGTCCCGCGGAACAGCTCCGCACCGGCGCCGGCGGCGCCGAGGTAGACATCGGCCCCGCCGTGGGTTTCGGCTCCCGTGCGCGTGCGCACCACCGCTTCCTGGTGGTAGTCGTCGCGCGTCACGAGCTCGTCGGTCAGCGCCGGCTGGCTCGCGCGCGGGCCGTTGATCCGGTTCTCGCCGGTGCCGAAGCCGATGATGGTGAAGGGACGGCCTTCGCGGTCCAGTTTCGGTGTGCCATCCAGGTTGCGCACCAGGCCCAGCACGCCCGGATTGGTCGGCGTGGTCTTGCCGGTGCGGACCGTGTAGCCGTTCAGGAGCAGGGTGTGGTCATGGTCGGCGGTGGCGACGATGAGCGTGTTCTTGAGGCCCGGATCGAGCGCTTCCATCTTGTCGAGTGCGGCCTGCATGGCGGCGTTGTAGGACACGGTTTCCTGCAAGGCGCGCTTGCCGAGGGTGGCGTGCAGCGCGTGGTCGATCAGGCCGCCCTCCACCACCAGGAAGAAACCCTTGCCCTGGTTGCCCGCATGCGGCGCCAGCAGATCGATGGCCTTGCGCGTCATCTCGGTCAGGCTCGGCTGCTTCGCGCCGTCGCGGGTGGCGTCGTAGTCCATGTGGTTCGGGGCGAACAGGCCGATGGCCGGCTGCCGCGGGTTGACGCCGAGCGCATTCAGGCCCGCCGTATCCGCCACCACGCGGAAGCCCTGCTGTCCCAGCTCGGCCAGCAGGTCGCGGTTGTCGGCGCGCTTGCCGCCGCGGGCGAAGGGGGTGAAGAACTGCGTGCCGCCGCCGAACAGCACGTCCAGGCCGCGCGCCCCGAGCGCGCTGTTGTAGCCGGCGCCGCCCGGCACCAGCATCGCGGCGAGATCGGTCTCGAGCTTGCGGTGGCAGGCGTGGCCATAGCTTGACGCCGGGGTGGCGTCGGTGACGCTGGTGTTGGTGACGACGCCGAGCGCCATGCCGCGGCTGCGCGCCAGTTCCAGCAGCGTCGTGGCCGGCGAGCCGTTCTCGCACTTGCTGACCAGGGCGTTGCCGTTGGCATCCTTGCCCGGTGCGACCGAGCGGGTGCCGAAGGACATCGAGACCACGCCGTTGTTCTGCTTCACGCCGGTCATGTAGGCAGCCATGCCGGCGGCGCTGTCGGTGACCATGGCGTCGTTCGAAAAGGTCTTCACGAAGGCCGATTCGGGCAGGCGGTCGATGGTGAGCTCGCCCTCCTCGCCGGCGTGGAAGATGCGCGCGGCGGTGAGCGTGTTCAGGCCCATGCCGTCGCCGAGGAAGAAGATCACGTTCCTGGCGCGCTGTTCGATCGGTGCCTGCTGCGCCGCGAGCGGCTGGGATGCGGGCGGCACGGCGGCGCAGCCGGCCAGCGCGGCGATCATGGCGGCGCTGGCGAGGGTGGACAATCGCATGGAAACCTCAACGTTACGAAAGCGTGAAGTTTACACCTTGCCAAGTGCATATGGCGGGGGGATTTGTTGCGGGATTGTTGGCGTCAGGCCGACTTGAATTCCCACTTCTTCCACGCCGCCAGCACGGCGTTGGGATATTGCGGCTTGCCGCGGCTGCCGTTGTAGCGGCCCAGGGCCAGATACAGGTTGCCCTTCTCCATGTCGATGTACATGCGCAGGATCGAGCAGCCGTAGCGCAGGTTGGTCTGCATGTTGAACAGCATGCGGCGGTCGCTGTCGCCGATCACCTTGGTCCAGAACGGCATCACCTGCATGTAGCCGCGCGCGCCGGCGATCGAGATCGCGTACTTGCGGTAGGCCGACTCGACCTGGATCAGGCCCAGCACCATGCCCGGATCGAGGCCGGCGCGGGTCGATTCGTACCAGACCGTTTCGAGGAATTCGGTGCGCGAGAGTTGATCGGGAATGCGTTTGGTGAGGCGCTTCGACATCTCGTCGAACCAGGCCTGGTAGCGCGCCCGCGCGGCCGCGTCGCGCAGCACCGGCTTGGGCGGCCGGCTGTCGTGGATGGCGTTGGCCAGCGCCAGCCGCACCGAGTCGGCCAGCGCTTCTTCCTTCTGGTTACCCGCATGCGCCACGCCGCCAAGCAAGAGCCCGGCGGCGAGCAGCGCGGACGCAGCCCAGGGAACCAGGATTACCGGACTCACTTGCCCAGCTTGCCCTTGATGAAGGCGACCATGCCGTCGACCGGCACGCTGGTGGCGGCGTCGTCGCGGCGGCCCTGGTATTCCAGGTTGCCTTCCTTGAGGCCACGCTCGCCGATCACCACGCGGTGCGGCACGCCGATCAGTTCCCAGTCGGCGAACATCGCGCCCGGACGCAGGCCGCGGTCGTCGACGATCACGTCGACGCCGGCCGCCTGGAGGTCGGCATACAGCTTCTCGGTCTGCTCCTTGACCATCTCGCTGCGGTCCAGGCCCATCGGGCACAGCACCAGCTCGAAGGGAGCGATCGAATCCGGCCAGATGATGCCCTTGTCGTCGAAGTTCTGCTCGATGGCCGCGCCCAGGATGCGGGTCACGCCGATGCCGTAGCAGCCCATCTGCAGCGGGGCCGGCTTGCCGGCTTCGTCGAGGAAGGTCGCGTCCATCGCTTGCGAGTAGGCGGTACCGAGCTGGAACACGTGGCCCACTTCGATGCCGCGCTCGATCGCCAGCACGCCCTTGCCGTCCGGCGAAGCGTCGCCTTCGACCACGTTGCGCAGGTCGGCCACGAGCGGCTCGGCGCAATCGCGGCCCCAGTTGGCGCCCGTGTAGTGGTAATCGAGCTCGTTCGCGCCACAGACGAAGTCGGCCATGTTGGCGACGCTGCGGTCGGCCACCACGGTAACCGGCAGTTTGGTGCCAATCGGGCCGAGGTAGCCCGGCACGGTGCCGTAGACTTCCTGGATCTCGGCTTCGGTCGAGAAGCGGAACTCCTTCAGGCCCGGCACCTTGTTCACCTTGATCTCATTGAGTTCATGGTCGGCGCGCAGCAGCAGCAGGAAGTAGCTCTTCTTGCCTTCGTTCTCGACGGTCAGGGCGATGCTCTTGACGTGGTTCTGCAGCGGAATGTTCAGCAGTTCGGCCACGGCTTCGCACTTGGTCTTGCCAGGCGTGGAGGTCTTGGTCAGCTGCTGGGTGGCCGCGCCGCGCTCGCCAGTGGCCAGCGCTTCGGCGGCTTCGATGTTGGCCGCGTAATCGGAGGTCGGGCAGTACACCAGCGCGTCTTCGCCGGTGCTGGCGATGACGTGGAATTCATGCGAGCCGGTGCCGCCGATGGCGCCGTTGTCGGCCGCCACCGCGCGGAACTTCAGGCCAAAGCGGGTGAAGATCTTGGTATACGCGTCGAACATGGTCGCGTAGGACTTCTGCATGCCCTCGACGTCGCGGTCGAAGGAGTAGGCATCCTTCATCGTGAACTCGCGGCCGCGCATCAGGCCGAAGCGCGGACGGCGCTCGTCGCGGAACTTGGTCTGGATGTGATAGAAGTTGATCGGCAGCTGGCGGTAGGACTTCAGCTCGCTGCGCACGACGTCGGTCACGACTTCTTCCGACGTTGGCTGAATGGCAAATTCGCGGCCATGGCGGTCCTTGACCCGCATGAGCTCGGGACCCATCTTGTCCCAGCGGCCCGTCTCCTGCCACAGTTCGGCCGGCTGCACGAGCGGCATCAGCAGTTCGATCGCGCCTGCCTTGTTCATTTCTTCGCGGATGATGTTTTCCACCTTGCGGATGATCCGCAGGCCGGTCGGCATGTAGGTGTAGATGCCCGAACCGAGGCGCTTGATCATCCCGGCGCGCATCATCAGTTGGTGGCTGACGATTTCCGCGTCGGAAGGCGCTTCTTTAAGAGTTGAAATAAAAAATCGTGAGGCGCGCATATCCGTGAATTCTTTTTAAAAAGAGAGAGTTATAATCGACCTAATTTTAAAGGATTAGCTGGCTGATGCGTCCAATCTTTCTACAAATGGGTCCGGAACAAGCATCATCCGCTTCGTCGGCAACCAGCCGGCGCGGTGGGCAAGGCACTTTGTGGGTAAAAATATAAGGATCGTACGGCCGGCAGAAAGTTTCGAGGTGCACTTATGCTCGATCGTGAAGGGTTCCGCCCCAACGTCGGCATCATCCTGCTGAACGCCAATAACGAGGTGTGGTGGGGCAAGCGGGTGCGCGAGCACTCATGGCAGTTTCCGCAAGGGGGTATCAAATACGGCGAGACGCCGGAGCAGGCGATGTACCGCGAGCTCGAGGAAGAAATCGGCCTGCGCCAGGAGCATGTCAAGATCGTGGGCCGTACCCGCGATTGGCTGCGCTATGAAGTGCCTGATCACTTCATCAAGCGCGAGATCCGCGGCCACTACCGTGGCCAGAAGCAGATCTGGTTCCTGTTGCGCATGATGGCGCGCGATAACGACGTCAACCTGCGCCTGACCGACCATCCCGAGTTCGATGCCTGGCGCTGGCACGACTACTGGGTGCCGCTGGACGTGGTCATCGAGTTCAAGCGCGATGTCTACCAGCGCGCCTTGCAGGAACTGTCGCGCTTCCTCACCTGGCCGGCCAAGGGCCCGAACGGCGAGCGCCGCCACAGCGCACGCTACCTGCGCCAGCCGCACGGCCGTGCCCAGGGCGCCGGCAAGGCGAGCGTGCCGCAGCCGGTACTGACGGCCGCGGCCGCCAAGCCGGCGACGCCGGACTCGCTGGTGCTGGTGCCGGACGAGTAAGTCGCAAAATCGCCACGCCGTTTATTCGCGGCGCAATAAAATCGCGGGGTGAAGCGGGGAATCCTGCTTCATCCCCCGCCGATTGCCTGTTTCCTGGCGGAAGTCTGGCGGCGACCGCCCAGGCCCTGAGGGGAGGCCAGCAAGCGGGACGGCATCGCGCTACAATGCCGCCTCTGCCCTTTTACCTCCCCCTCCCGCCATGTTTACTCCGTCCTCGCACGACGTGCGCCGCTTTTTCTGTGAGGCCCTGCGCAAGCAGCGCAAGGGCGAGATCCTGACCCCGATGGATGCCATCGCGGCCGACTGGATCGTCCAGCATCCCGAATACCATGCCGAGCTCGAGGACGTGGAAGCGGCGATCGCGCGCGATTACTCGGTCGAGGGCGGCAAGCCCAATCCTTTCCTGCACCTGTCGATGCACCTGTCGATCGCCGAGCAGGTGTCGATCGACCAGCCGCGCGGCATCAAGGCCGCCCACGATGCCCTGGTGGCGAAGCGCGGCGAGCACGACGCCCACCACGAGATCATGGAATGCCTGGGCGAGATGATCTGGGCCTCGCAGCGCAACGGCGTGCCGCCGGATACCGAGGCCTATATCGTCTGCGTGCGCCAGCGCGCCAGCCGCTGACAGTGGGCTGAAGAAGCGGTTCAACAATGCGGCAGATGCCGCATTTTTTGTATGTATTTATGCACGGGGAATTGCACTAAAACAAATTCTCCTTTTAGATGCATAGATGAACCCGACCCTCTCCCGCCCCCTCCTGCGCCTGGCCCTGGGCGCCGCCTGCATTCTCGCGCCCCTCGCCCACGCCGAGCCCGCCAAGTGCACCTACACACCGATCGGCAAGCTGCCGCTGCGGTATAGCGGCCCGGAGCTGGCGATCACGACCGAGGGCACGATCAACGGCAAGCCGGCCGAGCTGCTGGTCGACACCGGCGCTTACGCGACCACGCTGACGCGTACCGGCACCGAGCGGCGCGGCATCCGGCTGTATGCCACCGGCAGGCATGCCAGCGGCTTCGGCGGCACCTCCCCGATCTATGCCTCGATCGTCAACGAATTCATCGTCGGCCCGGTGCGCGCGGGCCGCAGCAACATGCCGGTGGTGGGCAGCTTCGGCGACACGCCCTCTTACGACGGGATCCTGGGCGCGCCCTTCCTGTTCCAGACCGACGTGGAAATCTCGCTGGCGACCAAGCAGCTGACCTTCTTCGTGCCCGAGAAATGCGGCAGCACCTGGCTCGGCTATTGGGGCCAGGACGTGCAGGAGATCCCGCTGCGCCGCCATGACCAGGACCACATGAATCCCAAGTTCTTTGTACGCGTCAACGGCAAGGAACTGGAGGCGATGATCGATACCGGGGCCTCGATCAGCGTGATCACCGCCGATGCGGCCAGGCGCGCCGGTATTTCGCTCGACGGCCCGAACGCCAGGCGCAACGGCGAGATCGCCGGCGTCGGCAACTATACGGCCTCGCTCTGGCAGGTCACGACCCAGTTCCAGATCGGCGAAGAAACCGTCAAGAACGCCGAAATGGGAGTGGAAAACTCCGGCCTGAACATGGCCGACGTGATCCTGGGCGCCGACTTCCTGCGCGCCCACCGCGTGCTGTTCGCCCTGAGCCAGAACAAACTGTACTTCTCGTATGTCGGCGGCGAACCCTTCGGCCAGCGCCGCAAGCTCGAGCCCTGGATGGTGGCCGAGGCGGAGGGCGGCAACGCCGATGCCCAGTTCGCGCTGGCCAGCATCTACCGCAGCGGCGAGCTGGTCGCGCAGGACAAGGAAACCTCGGCCGCATGGCTGGACAAGGCCGCCAGGGGCGGCAGTCCGTACGCCAAGCTGTACTCAGGACGGGTCCTGCTCATCAACCGCGACTATGCCGGCGCCGCAAGCCGCCTGAGCAGCGCACTCGAGAGGCTGCCGGCCGAACGCCGGGGCGCCCTCTGGCTCTACCTCGCCCGCGTGCGCGCCGGCCAGCCCGAGCTGGCGAAGTCGGAGCTGGCGGCCATCTTTGCGCGCACCGAGCGCGACGAATGGCCGAAGCCGATCGGCGAGTTCTATCTCGGCACGCTCTCCGCCGAGAAACTGCTGGCGGAGGCGGGAGACAGCCGCAGCAAGGGCAAGCAGCGCCGCTGCCAGGCGCTGGCGGCGATGGGCGACTGGTACCGGGCCCATGCCCAGCCGGAGGGGGTGAACGCCATCGAGGCCCAGATCAAGGACAGCTGCGACACGCCCGAACTGCGCTATACCAAACTGGGCGACTGATCAGCCCAGCTTATCGTCGGCGACGTGGTAGCGCGGGTCTTCCGGCAAGTTCACTTCGATCATGTCCTTGGCCTTCTCCAGCAACTCGCGGCAGTCCGGGCTCAGGTGGCGCAGGTGCAGGCGCTTGCCCAGCGCGCGGTAGCGCTCGGCCAGCGCGTCGATCGCCTGGATCGCCGAGTGGTCGGCCACACGCGCGCGGCGGAATTCGATGACCACGTCCTGCGGGTCGTCCTTGGGCGTGAACAGGGCCTGGAAGCCGGTCACCGAGGCGAAGAATAGCGTGCCGTCCAACTCGTAGACCTTGCACCCGTGGGCGTCGGTGCCGGTGGCGACGCGGATCTGCTTCGCATGCTGCCAGGCGAACACCAGCGCCGACACGACCACCCCGAGCAGCACCGCCACCGCCAGGTCGAAAGCCAGGGTGGTGCCGGCCACCAGCACGATCACCAGCGCATCCGCGCGCGGCACCTTGCCGAACAGGCGGAAAGTGCCCCACTCGAAAGTCTTCTCGCAGACCACGAACATCACGCCGATCAGGGCCGCCAGCGGGATCTGCTCGATCCACTGCGAGCCGACCAGGATAAAGGACAGCAGGAACAGGGAGGCCACGATGCCCGACAGGCGCCCGGTACCGCCGCTGTTCACGTTGATCATGCTCTGGCCGATCAGGGCGCAGCCGCCCATGCCGCCGAACAAACCGGTGACGACGTTGGACGCGCCCAGCGCCAGGCATTCGCGGTTCGGCTGGCCACGGGTGTCAGTGATCTCGTCGATCAGGGTCAGGGTCAGGAGCGATTCGATCAGGCCGACGCCGGCCAGCACCAGCGCATACGGGAAGACGATGCGCAGGGTCTCCAGGTTCCAGGGCAAGTCCGGCAGCGCGAAGCTGGGCAGGCCGCCGGCGATCGAGCCGAGGTCGCCCACGGTCTTGGTGTCGATGCCCAGCAGCGCGCAGCCGGCGGTGGCGGCCAGGATGCCGACCAGGGTGGCCGGCACGGCTTTCGTGAAGCGCGGCGTCAGGTAGATGACCGCCATGGTGGCGGCGACGACGGCCAGCATCGTGGCCAGTTCCGCGCCGCCCATCCATTGCATCGTGCCGTCCGGCCCCGGCATCTTGAAGTGGCCGAACTGGGCCACGAAGATCACCAGCGCCAGGCCGTTGACGAAGCCGAGCATGACCGGGTGCGGCACCATGCGGATGAACTTGCCCAGGCGCGCGGCCGCGAACAGCAGCTGCAGCACGCCCATCAGCACGACGGCGGCAAACAGATACTGGGCGCCGTGCTGCGCCACCAGCGCCACCATCACCACCGCCAGCGAGCCGGCGGCGGCCGAGATCATGCCGGGACGGCCGCCGAAGCTCGATGTGATGAAGGACACCAGCACCGCCGCGTACAGGCCGGTAAGCGGCGAGACCTGGGCGACCAGGGCGAAGGCGATCGCCTCGGGGACGAGGGCAAGGGCGACGGTCAGGCCGCTGAGCAGGTTGGATTTGATGTGGAAGGGGGACAGGGAGGACATGGGCTCGGTCTATACAAAAACAAAATCCCCCCGCCGGTTGCCCGGTTCGGGGGGATCGGCAGTTTACCAGCTGAAGGCCGGTAAAGCTGCGTGAAGGCTTATTTGCTGACGACGAAATTCGACGGCAGGCTGGCCAGGTAGGCGCCGATGTCCGCCATGTCCTGGTTCGACAGCGGCTGCACCTGGCCCGCCATGATCGGGTTGGTGCGGCCGTTGGTGCTGGCGCCGCGCTTGTAGGCGCGCAGCGCGTGGGCCAGGTAGTCGGCGTGCTGGCCGGCCAGCTTCGGATAGCTCGGGTCGATCGGCTTGTTGAAGTCGGCGCCGTGGCAGGATGCGCAGTTGTACTTCTTGGCCAGGGCCTCGCCTTTCGAGACGTCGGCGGCCGAAGCATTCAGGCAGAAAGCGCCGGCAACCAGCGTATAGATCAGTTTTTTCATCGGCTGGTCCTCAGCGTTTGGCGGTGGCGGGAGTCTGCTGCGAATAATAGGCGGCGACGTCGGCGATGTCCTGGTCGCTCAGCGACGCGGCGATGCCCATCATCGACGGGTTCTTGCGCTCGCCCTTGCGATAGGCCTTGAGTGCGCCTTCGATGTACTTGGCCGACTGGCCGCCGATCATGGGAACGCGGTAGACCTCGGGGAAGCCCGACTTGTAGCCCGGGATGCCGTGGCAGCCGATGCACATTTCGATCTTGGCCGGTGCTGCTTTCGGATTGCCGACAACTTCCGCCGCGGCGGCCGGGGTGGCACTGGCGGCAAACGCTGCCAATACCAGTAGTGCTAAAGATGTTTTCATGGGTGTGGCTCGTTAGTTGTAATTCGAATACCGCAAACGCACAAAAAGTTAGCAAATGGACTACCAACCTGTCGATTCTATCTGAAGAGTTGTCCCCAGTCTACAAACGCACGCCACCTGTCCGGCCTGCGGTTCTGGAATATACTCCCCTTCATTTCACTCGAATCCAGAACGCCCATGCACGCTTCCCAACGCTTCGAAGGCAGCGACAACTACGTCGCCACCGCCGACCTGAAACTGGCCGTCAACGCCGCCCTGACCCTGGGCCGCCCGCTGCTGATCAAGGGCGAGCCGGGCACCGGCAAGACCATGCTGGCCGAGGAAGTCGCCGCCGCGCTCGACATGCCGCTGCTGCAGTGGCACGTGAAGTCGACCACCAAGGCCCAGCAGGGCCTGTACGAGTACGACGCGGTGTCGCGCCTGCGCGACTCGCAGCTGGGCGACGAACGGGTGCGCGACATCCATAACTACATCGTCAAGGGCGTGCTGTGGCAGGCGTTTACCGCACCGGAACCGGTCGTGCTGCTGATCGACGAGATCGACAAGGCCGACATCGAGTTCCCGAACGACCTGCTGCGCGAACTGGACCGCATGGAGTTCTACGTCTACGAGACCCGCGAGATGGTCGTGGCCAGGCATCGCCCCCTGGTGATCATCACCTCGAACAACGAGAAGGAACTGCCGGACGCCTTCCTGCGCCGCTGCTTCTTCCATTACATCAAATTCCCGGACCGCGAGACGATGACCGACATCGTCAAGGTCCACTTCCCGACCCTCAAGCAGGACCTCTTGGCCGCCGCGCTGCAGAGCTTCTACGAGCTGCGTGAGGTCGCCGGCATCAAGAAGAAGCCTTCGACCTCGGAATTCCTCGACTGGCTCAAGCTGCTGCTGGCCGAGGACATCCCGGCCGAGGCCCTGCGCAGCCAGGATAGCAAGGCGATCGTGCCGCCGCTGCACGGCGCCCTGCTGAAGAACGAACAGGACGTGCACCTGTTCGAGCGCCTGATCGCCATGTCGAGGGCCAACCGATGATCGCGGTAGCGCCGGTGACGCTCGAGTTCAACGGCCTGCGCCTGGAACCGCTCGCGTCCCACCATGAGGACGGCCTGCGCGCCGCGGCCAGCGACGGCGAGTTGTGGAAGCTGCGCGTGACCAGCGTGCCGGAGCCGCACGACGTCGCCCGCTACATCGGCACCGCACTCGATACCCGCGACCGGATGGCCTTCGCCGTGATCGACGCCTATACCGACACGCTGCTCGGCACGACCAGCTACCATGACATCGTGCCGGCGGCAGACCGCGTGGAGATCGGCTACACCTGGTATGCGAAACGCGTCCAGCGCAGCCATGTCAACACCAGCTGCAAGCTGCTCCTGCTGTCGCACGCCTTCGACACCCTGGGGGCCGGCGTGGTCGGCCTGCGCACCGACTGCGAGAACTTCGCCTCGCAGGCCGCGATCGAACGCCTGGGTGCGAAGAAGGATGGGGTGATCCGCCACCACGTTCTGCGCCGCGACGGCACGGTGCGCGACACCGTCATGTACAGCATCCTGCGGTCCGAGTGGCCCGCCATCAAGAGCGCCCTGCACCAGAGGCTGGAGCGGCACGCGCGCGGGTGAACCTATGCTGATCGATTTCTTCTACACGCTGCGCGATGCGAAAGTCCCGGTCACGATCAAGGAATTCCTGACCCTGCTGGAAGCCCTGCAGCGCGGCATCACCGCGCCCTCGCTCGACGAGTTCTATTACCTGGCGCGCCTGACCCTGGTGAAGGACGAAGCCCATTTCGACAAGTTCGACCGCGCCTTCGGCGCCTTTTTCCATGGCGTGAATGCGGTGTTCGACGAGAAGGCCGACATCCCGCTCGACTGGCTGCTCAAGCGCTTCGAGCGCGAGCTCACGCCGGAACAGCGGGCGGCGCTGGAAAAGCTCGGCTACGACAAGCTGCAGCAGCGCCTGGAAGAACTGCTGAAGGAGCAGAAGGGCCGCCACGAAGGCGGCAACAAGTGGATCGGCACCGGCGGCAGCTCGCCCTTCGGGAACGGCGGCACCAATCCGGAAGGCATCCGCATCGGCGGCCAGAGCCGCAACCGCACGGCGGTCAAGGTGTGGGAGCAGCGCAGCTACCGCGACTACGACGACGAGCGTGAACTGGGCACCCGCAACATCAAGGTGGCGCTGCGCCGCCTGCGCCGCTTCGCACGCCAGGGCGCGGCCGAAGAGCTGGCGCTGGACGACACCATCCGCGCCACCGCCAGCAATGCCGGCTTCCTCGACATCCGCATGCAGCCCGAGCGCAAGAACCGCATCAAGGTGGTGATGCTGCTCGACGTCGGCGGTTCGATGGACGACCACATCGAGCGGGTCGAGGAACTGTTCTCGGCGGCCAAGAGCGAGTTCAAGAACATGGAGTTCTATTACTTCCACAACTGCGTCTACGACTACCTGTGGAAGAATAACCGGCGCCGCCACAGCGAGCGCTTCCCGACCTGGGACGTGCTGCGCACCTACCCGGCCGACACCCGGGTGCTGTTCGTGGGCGACGCCACCATGAGCCCCTACGAGGTGCTGGCGCCGGGCGGCTCGGTCGAGTACAACAACGAGGAAGCCGGCGCGGCCTGGCTGGCGCGCTTCACCAATGCCTTCCCCAAGTTCGCCTGGCTCAATCCGGAGCCGGAACACCTGTGGCAGTACCGGCAGTCGATCGCGGTGATCAAGCAGATCATGAACGACCGGATGTTCCCGATCACGCTGGAAGGACTGGAGCGGGCGATGCGCCTCCTCAGCAAGTAGGACGCTTCGCACATCAATCGTGCGCATCGACCCCTCTTGTAGAATTGGCAAAAATACCACATGCCGATGAGGGGAAACGATGCCCGACCTGCTGCCCACCCTGACCAGCCTCGCATGGCCGATCGCGCTCGCGATCGCCTGGCTGGCCGGTGAATTCGGGCAGCGCTGGACCGGCTTGCCACGCATCAGCTTCTATGGCCTGGCCGGCTTCGCGCTGGGCAGCTCGCAGATCGGCGTGCTGCCGCCGCCCGACGCCGGCCCGGTGGCGCTGCTGGCCGACATCGCCTTCGGCCTGATCCTGTTCGAGCTGGGCTACCGCATCAACCTGCGCTGGCTGCGCCACAATCCCTGGATCGGCGCGGCCGGGCTGGCGGAAAGCCTGCTCACCTTCGTGCTGGTCTACCTGGTCGCGATCGCCTTCGGCAGCTCGCAGCTGATCGCGCTGATGATGGCCGCGCTGTCGATGGGCACCTCGCCCGCCACCATCGTGCGCGTCATCAACGAGCAGCGCAGCTCGGGCCAGGTCACCGAACGCGTGCTGCACCTGACGGCGCAGAACTGCGTGCTCGCGGTGTTCGCCTTCAATGCCATCATCGGCTTCTGGATCTTCCGCACCTTCGACGCGGTGGGCGAAGCCCTGTGGCAGAGCCTCGTGATGCTGGCCGGCTCGGCACTGGTCGGCGCGGTATTCGGCGTCGTGGTCCCGGCCCTGCTGCGCGCCATCCACAACCCGCGCCAGGATGCCACCGTCGCCTTCGCGCTCGCCATCGTGCTGCTGGTGGCGGTGTGCGACGCCGGCACGCTCTCGCCCTACATCGCCACCCTGGCCTTCGGCCTGACGGCGCGCCACCGCCGCCTCGCCTTCAGCCAGGCGCAGCGCAACTTCGGGGCGCTGGGCGAAGTGCTGACCGTGCTGCTGTTCATCTATGCCGCCTCGACGCTCGACTGGCGCCAGATCGCCGCCGGCAGCGCGCTGGCGGTCAGCGTGGTGCTGGTGCGCCAGCTGGCCAAGACCGCCGGCGTGACCGCCTTCGCCCACCTGTCCGGGGTCTCGTGGCGCAAGGGCGCGCTCACCGGGCTAGGACTGGCGCCGCTGTCCGTGTTCGTGATCCTGCTGATCGAACATGCACGCCAGGTGGGCGTGCACGTGGTCGAGGAACTGCGCGCGATGGCGGCCGTGACCATGCTGCTGGAAGTGTTCGGTCCCGTCATCATCCAGCGCGCGCTGGTGTGGGCGCGCGAATCCTCCCCCGACCTGCCGGAGCCGACCCATGCCGCTTGAAGCCTTCACCGCCTCGCGGCCGCTCACCTTCGGAGTCGAGCTGGAACTGCAGCTGGTCAGCCTGTCGGACTTCGACCTGACCGCCGCCGCCCCCGACCTGCTGCACCTGTTGAAGCGCAAGCCCTTCCCCGGCAACGTGACGCCCGAGATCACCGAGAGCATGATCGAGATTAACTCGAGCGTGCACACGTCCCACGGCCCCCTGCTGGCCCAGCTGCGCGAGATCCGCGACACCCTGGTGGCGGCCGGCGACCTGCTCAACGTCGGCATCGCCGGCGGCGGCACCCATCCCTTCCAGCACTGGTCGGAACAGAAGATCTCGAGCAAGCCGCGCTACGAATACCTGTCGCAGCTGTACGGCTACCTGGCCAAGCAGTTCACGGTGTTCGGGCAGCACGTGCACATCGGTTGCGCCAACGGCGACGACGCGCTCTACCTGCTGCATGCGCTGAACCGCTACCTGCCGCACTTCATCGCGCTGTCGGCCTCCTCGCCCTTCGTGCAGGGCCACGACAGCGGCTTCGATTCGGCGCGCCTGAATTCCGTGTTCGCCTTTCCGATGAGCGGGCGCGCACCTTTTGTCCATACCTGGCAGGAGTTCACCGAGGTCTACTTCGCCAAGATGGAGCGCACCAACATCATCAAGAGCATGAAGGACTTCTACTGGGACCTGCGGCCCAAGCCGGAATTCGGCACCATCGAACTGCGGGTCTGCGACACGCCGCTGACGGTCGAGCGCGCGGCGGCGATTGCCGGCTACCTGCAGGCCCTGTGCCGCTACCTGCTCACGCGTCCGGAAGAAGCGCCCGCCGAGGACGACTACCTGGTCTACAACTACAACCGCTTCCAGGCCTGCCGCTTCGGCCTGGACGGCGCGATCACGCATCCCAAGACCTACGAATCGATCCCGCTGCGCGACGACATCCTGGCGACGCTGGAGAAAATGATGCCGCATGCCGAGGCGCTGGGCAGCGTCGACGCGCTGCAGCACCTGGCCGAGGCGTCGCGCGAAGGCAGCGACGCCAGCCGGCTGCGGCGCGTGTTCGAGCGCGAGGGCAGCGTCGAGGGCATGGTGAATGCCGCCATCCAGCACTTCCGCGGCGACCGCCGCATGCGTGATCGCTAGCCCTGCCCTTCAGCCATGCGCAAGGCGCGAGTCCGGCGGCGCCCCGTCGCGCGCATGCAGGCCGTAGTCGCGCACGACCTCGGCCACCCGCAGGCGATAATCGCTGAACACCCCCGCGCGGCCCTGCGCCTGCGCGGCCCGGTGCGCTTCCAGGCCGCGCCAGTGCGCCACCGCCACTTCGTCACGCCAGAACGACAGGGACAGGATGCGGCCGGGCCGCGCCAGCGATTCGAAACGCTCGATCGAAACGAAGCCGTCGATGCTCTCCAGTTGCGCGCGCAGGCCGGCCGCGATGTCGAGATAGGCCTGGCGCTGCCCCGGCGCCGGCTCCACCTCGAAGATCACGGCGATCATGCCTGCGCCTCACGCCCCAGCGTCCCCTCGACGACCTCGGTGAAGCTGCGCCATTCGCGCAGGATGAAGCGCTGTTCCTGCGCCAGCGCGAAGTTGGCGCGGGCTTCCGGGTCGGTCTTCAAACGGCCGCGGTAGGCCTCGTAGGCGGCCAGGCTGTCGAAGGCGACCAGGCCCCAGGCTTCGTCGTTCGTTCCCTCATGCGGCAGGAAGTAGCCGAGCAGGTGACCGCCGAGGCGGGGAATGATGCGTTCCCAGTTCTCGGCATAGTGGCGGAAGTGCTCGCGCTGGAAGGGGTCGATCCGGTAGCGGATGAAGCAGGTGATGGTCATGTGGCGTCCTCTCGTGGTGAAAGCGGCCATTCTGGCCGTTTGCGCCGGGCGATGCTTCGGCTAAGATCGAAGCATGGGACCGAATATCACGAACATCGCCGCACTGATCGGCGACCATGCCAGGGCACGGGCATTGACCGTGCTCATGGCCGGCCGCGCGCTCACCGCCACCGAACTGGCCGACGCCGCCGGCGTCACCCGGCAGACCATCAGCACCCACCTGGCGCAGCTGGTCGACGCCGGCTTGCTGGCGGTGGAAAAGCAGGGCCGCCACCGTTACTTCCGCATCGCCGGTCCGGAGATCGCGCAGATGCTGGAGACCCTGATGGGGGCGGCGGCCGATGCCGGCACCCGCGGGCCGCGGCCGGGGCCGCGCGAGCCGGCCCTGCGCAAGGCGCGCGTCTGCTACGACCACCTGGCCGGGGAACTCGGGGTGCTGGTGTACGAACGCCTGGCCCGGCGCGGCGCCTTCGCGCTGGGCCCGGAAGGGATCGTCCTCACGCCGCAGGGCGCGCAGGCAGTCGCAGCGCTCGGCCTCGACCCGGGCGCGCCCGCGGAGGGGCGCCGTCCCTTCTGCCGCACCTGCCTCGACTGGAGCGAGCGGCGCCATCATCTGGCCGGCACCCTAGGCGCCAGGCTGCTGGGCCGTTTCGAGGCGCTGGGCTGGGCCGGGCGGGTGCCGGACTCGCGGGTGCTGGCCTTCAGCCCTGCGGGGGAAGCCGCGCTGCGGGCCTGGCTGGACTGAGTCAGCCGGCGACGACCGGCTTGCCGCCCCAGGACGCCTTCATGAAGCGCGCCAGCAGGGGCTGCCTTGCAGGCTGGGCGGGCGGCAGCTTTTCGTCCACCAGGCCGGCCCAGCGCTCGGCCAGCTGTTCACAGGTGGCGCGCAGCACCGGATCGATGTCCGGCAGGCGCGCCAGCGCGCACAGGTGGCGTTCGATGACCGACGCCAGTTTCACGCAGGGCTGCTCGGCGTCGCCGCGCGCGGTGTAATGCGACATCAGGTGCAGCAGCGACGTCACCAGCAGTGCGTCCTGGCTGCGCGGCGGCTGCGATGGCAGCGCCGGGTCTGCAAAAGAAACGGTCATGCACGCCCTCCTCACGAATACGCGGTCAAATGAATGAGAATGATTCTCATTCATTATTGTATGAGCTCGACATGAAAGCAAGCGTTTTCGTGCCTAGAGCCGGGTTTCGCGCGCGGCGCGCAGGAACTCGTCCAGTACCGGCGTGCAGTCGAGCAGTTCGGTGCCGCCGGCGCGGTGGAATTCCGGGTGCCACTGCAGACCCATGACGAAGTCGGCCCGCTCGTAGCGGATCGCCTCGACAATGCCGTCGGGTTCGGAATAGGCCTCGATGCGGATGTCGCGCCCCAGTTCCTTGACCGCCTGGTGGTGGATCGAATTGACGATGGGATTGTTCACGCCGGCGAACATCTTGCCCAGCGAGGAACGGGCCGGGAAACGGATCGCGTGGCGGTGCGCATCGTAGATGTCCTGTACGTGGGCCAGGGCTTCCGGCACGTTGGTGGCGACGTCCTGGTAGAGGGTGCCGCCGAAGGCGACGTTGATCAGCTGGCAGCCGCGGCAAACGCCCAGCACCGGCTTGCCGGCATCGACGAATTCGTGCAGCAGCTCGAGTTCGTAGACGTCGCGCGCGCGGTCGCCGCTCCATTCGGGCCGGGTCGGAAATTCCGAGTAGGTCTGCGGCGCCACGTCCGCCCCGCCCTGCAGCACCAGCCCGTCGAGGTGGCGCGCGTAATGGCGCAGCGTGATGTTACTGGGGTGGAACAGGCCGCTCGTGTTCACGGTCGGGATCATGAACACCAGCACGTCGCGCGACATCACCCATTGGGCGATGGATTCTTCGAGGTATTGCAGGTTCTTGCTGAGCAGGCCTTTGGCGCCCGGTTCCGGATGAAAAATGCGTGCCGACACGCCGATGTGCAGGGTGCGGTGCATGAAGTCGCGGTTGAAGCGTTCGCGCAGCGCGCGCCAGCGCGAACTCAGCACCCGCCCGGCCAGCGCCAGCGGCGTGTCGCCATCACGTTGATACTTTGCGTGGCCGCGCATGGTCTGGCCTTGCGTCGCGCGCCGGTCGGGTACCCGTATCGGCGTCTCGGGACGCTTGTCGATGGGGGGGCCGGGCTTGTCCTGGGGTGGTTTTTGTTCGTCTTCCGCCATATCTGCCAATATAGCCTCGGTATGGCCGCGCACGATTTGAACTTGTTACAAAAAACCCATCATCCGCGACAGCTCATCCATACAACAACGCCGCCTTGCGGGGATCCGGTTTTTGGTTAATACTGTATGCAATTACAGTAGTTTTAGCTTGGCAGTGCTAATAGCTTTTGAAAAGTGGCCAGCAAGTGGCGATCGGCCACCGGCTTGTCGAGCAGGCCGCGCACGCCCGCATCGCGGGCGCGGAGGCTGTCGTACTTGAAGGATTGCCCCACCAGGAAGAGCACGGCGGTACGCCCTGCCCCCTCTTGGGATTTGATGGCGCTGCTGAGGCTGTACGGTTCGATGCCGGGAGCGCAGGTGTTGATCATGACGAGCGACACCGGTGTCTCGTCGCACAGGCGCACCGCGGCGCGGCAGCTGTCGGTCCATTCGACCGGCCGGCCGCCGGCGCCGGGCAGCGGCCGGGTGGAGTTGCCGGGTGCTGTGTTGAGCGTATTGCCGATCGTGTTGGCGACGACGCGCGCCACATGGTCGCGGAAGGCGCCACCCTTGTCGATGATGAGCACGGCGCCGTCGGGCGGTCCCTGGCGCAGGCGGGCATAGTAGGCTGGAGCCTCGGTATCCGGCTCCAGCCTCGGCCTTCGGCGCCGCTCGGGCAGGCAGCGCTCGCCGCGTGCGGCCAGGGCGGCCAGCGCCTGCACCCGGCTGTCGAGCAGCTCGGCCAGGGCATCGAAGAGGCTGGCCGGGTCGAGCGGACGCGGCAGGGTGCGGCGGCTGCTGGCGCCGTCGCCGCCGACCTGCAGGATGGGCTGCAGCGCGCCGGGCGGCAGGCAGGACAGCCGCGCCAGCGCGGCCGGATTGCCGCCATCGGCGATGTAGAGATCGGGTTCTTGCAAACTGTCGTCGTGCAGGCAAAAATACGACGGCCCCGGCAGCGGGGCATGCGCCAGCAGGCTCTCCAGCTGGGCGCATTCAGCCGGTGCAAACCCGACCAGGCGGATGGTGAACGGATATCTGGGCGCGTGCATCGCTTTTCCAGCCTTTCCTTGCATCTTCCGGGGTCACATCGTTTTAATCTAGCACAATGGTGCGGACTAACAAGCACGTTTGGCATCTTTAAAAGGCCAACTTTCCGCGCGACAAGATAGAATGCGCAAGCATTGAATTAACCAAGATAAGCATGGCTTCCAAGAAACCCGCATCCGACTACAGCGAATCATCCATCCGCGTCCTGAAGGGACTCGAGCCCGTGAAACAGCGTCCGGGCATGTATACCCGGACCGAAAACCCGCTGCACATCATCCAGGAAGTGATCGACAACGCCTCCGACGAGGCGCTGGGCGGGCACTGCAAGAACATCGCCGTCACCCTGAACACGGACGGCTCGGTCACGGTCGAAGACGATGGCCGCGGGATCCCGGTTGGACTGCATCCGGAAGAAAACGTGCCGACCGTCGAAATCGTCTTCACCCGCCTGCACGCGGGCGGCAAGTTCGACAAGGGCTCGGGCGGCGCCTATGCCTTCTCGGGCGGCCTGCACGGCGTCGGCGTCTCGGTCACCAATGCGCTGTCGACGCGCCTGGAGATCACGGTCTGGCGCAAGGACGACGAGGGCAACGGCGTGCACGACCTGGCCTTCGAGAACGGCGACCTGGTCGAGCCCCTGAGCTCGCGTCCGGCCGAGCGCGGCGGCAAGAAGAACGGCACCCGCGTCACCGCCCGTCCCGACCCGAAATACTTCGATTCGCCGAACATTCCACTGGCCGACATGCAGCGCCTGCTGCGCTCGAAGGCCGTGCTGCTGCCGGGCGTGACCGTCACGCTCACCAACGCCAAGACCGGCGACGTCCAGACCTGGCGCTACGACGAAGGCCTGCGCGGCTACCTGCTCGAGGCGCTGAACCAGACCTCGGGCGGCCAGACCGTGATCCCGCTGTTCGAAGGCGCGCAGTATGCCGCTAGCGGCGACGAAGGTTTCGCCGAGGGCGAAGGCGCGGCCTGGGTGGTGGCCTGGACCGAGGAAGGTTCGGTCGTGCGCGAGTCCTACGTCAACCTGATCCCGACCGTCAGTGGCGGCACCCACGAATCCGGCCTGCGCGACGGCCTGTTCGGCGCGGTGAAGGGCTTCGTCGAGATGCACTCGCTGCTGCCGAAAGGCGTCAAACTGCTGCCGGAAGACGTGTTCGCGCGCGTCTCCTTCGTGCTGTCCGCAAAAGTGCTGGACCCGCAGTTCCAGGGCCAGACCAAGGAGCGCCTGAACTCGCGCGACGCCGTCAAGCTCGTCTCCACCTTCACCAAGCCGCCGCTCGAACTGTGGCTGAACCAGCACGTCGAATACGGCAAGAAGCTGGCCGAACTGGTCATCAAGCAGGCGCAATCCCGCCTGCGTTCGCTGCAGAAGGTCGAGAAGAAGAAGTCCTCGGGCGTGGCCGTGTTGCCGGGCAAGCTGACCGACTGCGAATCGACCGACATCACCCGCAACGAACTGTTCCTGGTCGAGGGCGACTCGGCGGGCGGCTCGGCCAAGATGGGCCGCGACAAGGAATTCCAGGCCATCCTGCCGCTGCGCGGCAAGGTGCTGAACTCCTGGGAGACCGAGCGCGACCGCCTGTTCGCGAACAACGAAATCCACGACATCGCGGTGGCGATCGGGGTCGACCCGCACGGCGTGGACGACAACCCGGACCTCACCGGCCTGCGCTACGGGAAGATCTGCATCCTGTCCGATGCGGACGTGGACGGCTCGCACATCCAGGTGCTGCTGCTCACTTTGTTCTTCAAGCATTTCCCTGCCCTGTTCCGCAGCGGCCACATCTGCGTCGCCCGTCCGCCGCTGTACCGCGTCGACGTGCCGGCACGCGGCAAGAAGCCGCTGCAGAAGCTGTACGCGCTGGACGACGGCGAACTGCTGGCCATCGAGGACAAGCTGAAGAAGGAAGGCCTGAAGGAAGGCGTGTGGAGCATCTCGCGCTTCAAGGGCCTGGGCGAGATGAACGCGGAACAGCTGTGGGAAACCACCATGAACCCGGACACCCGCCGCCTGCTGCCGGTCGCCTTCGGCCAATACAACCTGGCCGAATCGGCCTCGCGCTTCAACATGCTGATGGGTAAAGGCGAAGCCGCTGCCCGTCGTGCGTGGCTCGAGGAACATGGGAATGAAACTGAGGCGGATATCTAAGTGACGTTAGCGTGACGCACCCAAACTTGGATTCCCGCCTTCGCGGGAATGACGGCTGATTTAAGGCGGTTAGCTTTAAGACCGTCGTTCCCGCGCAGGCGGGAACCCAAGTTCGCACCGCCGCCACTAGCTCCCGCCAAGAAACGAACAATCAATCATGACGACGCAAGCAAGCCTCTTCGAACAACAACACGAGCCGTCCGACGACGTCGAAACGCTCACCCTTTCCACTTTCGCCGAGCGCGCCTACCTCGACTACGCCGTCTCGGTGGTCAAGGGCCGCGCCCTGCCGGACGTCTCGGACGGCCAGAAGCCGGTCCAGCGCCGCATCCTGTACTCGATGCACGAACTGGGCCTGGGCCACACCGCCAAGCCGCGCAAGTCGGCCACCGTGGTCGGCGACGTGCTCGGTAAACTGCACCCGCACGGCGACCAGTCGGTCTACGACGCGCTGGTGCGCATGGCGCAGGACTTCTCGTTGCGCTACCCGCTGATCGACGGCCAGGGCAACTTCGGCTCGCGCGACGGCGACGGCGCCGCGGCGATGCGTTACACCGAAGCGCGCCTGACGCCGGTGTCGCGCCTGCTGCTCGACGAACTCGACATGGGCACGGTGGACTTCCAGCCGAACTACGACGGCTCGACCACCGAACCGCGCCAGCTGCCGGCGCGCCTGCCGATGGTGCTGCTCAACGGCGCCTCGGGCATCGCGGTCGGCATGGCCACCGAGATCCCCTCGCACAACCTGCGCGAAGTGGCGTCGGCGGCCGTGGCCCTGATCCGCAACCCCAAGATCACCCACGCCGAGCTGATGACCCTGATCACCGGACCGGACTTCCCGGGCGGCGGCCAGATCATCACCCCGGCCTCGAACATCGCCGACATGTACGCCACCGGCCGCGGCTCGATGAAGGTGCGCGCACGCTGGAAGATCGAAGAACTGGCGCGCGGCCAGTGGCAGGCGGTGGTCACCGAACTGCCGCCGGGCACCTCGGCCCAGCGCGTGCTGGAAGAGATCGAGGAACTGACCAACCCGAAGATCAAGGCGGGCAAGAAGACCCTGCTGCCGGAACAGCTGGCGCTGAAGCAGACCATCCTGGGCGCGCTCGACACCGTGCGCGACGAGTCGGGCCGCGAGGCCGCGGTGCGCATCGTGTTCGAGCCGAAGTCGAAGAACCAGGACCAGGGCGAGTTCATGCTGATGCTGCTCGCGCACACCTCGCTGGAAAACTCGAGCCCGATGAACCTGGTGATGATCGGCGGCGATGGCCGCCCGCGCCAGAAGGGCCTGCTGGAGATCCTGCAGGAGTGGGTCGACTTCCGCTTCGTGACCGTGCGCCGCCGTACCGAATTCAAGCTGGGCAAGGTCAACGACCGCATCCACATCCTGGAGGGCCGCGAGACCGTCCTGCTGAACATCGACGAAGTCATCGCGATCATCCGCAATTCGGACGAGCCGAAGGCCGCGCTGATCGAGCGCTTCCGCCTGTCGGAGCGCCAGGCCGAGGACATCCTCGAGATCCGCCTGCGCCAGCTGGCGCGCCTGGAAGCGATCAAGATCCAGCAGGAGCTGGCCGAGCTGCGCGGTGAGAAGGAAAAGCTCGAGGACATCCTCGAGAATCCGTCGAGCATGAAGCGCCTGATCATCCGCGAGATCGAAACCGACGCCAAGCAGTACGGCGACGAGCGCCGCACCCTGATCGAGGAAGCCGAGCGCGCCGTGGCCGAGCAGAAGCTCATCGACGAGCCGGTGACCGTGATCGTGTCGGAGAAAGGCTGGGTGCGCGCACGCACCGGCATCGGCCACGACCCGGCGCAATTCACCTTCAAGGCCGGCGACTCGCTGCTGCGCGCCTTCGAATGCCGCACCGTCGATTCCCTGATCGGCATCGGCAGCAACGGCAAGACCTTCTCGGTGCCGGTGGCCGCCCTGCCGGGCGCGCGCGGCGACGGCGTGCCAATTACGACCCTGGTCGACCTGTCGGGCGGCGTGCGCATCCTGCACTACTTCGCCGGCAATCCGGACACGCGCCTGCTGCTGGCCTCGTCGAACGGCTTCGGCTTCATCGCCAAGGCGGGCGACATGATCAGCCGCCTGAAGGGTGGCAAGTCCTTCATCACCCTGGACGACGGCGCCGTGCCGCTGCCGCCGCGCACCGTGTCCGACACCGCCGGCGCGATCGCCTGCCTGTCCGAAAAGGGCCGCGTGCTGGTGTTCGGCATCGACGAGATGAAGGTGCTGACCAACGGCGGCCGCGGCGTGATCCTGATGGAGCTGGAACCGAAGGAAACCCTGCTGGCGGCGCAGCCGATCAACCAGAAGGGCCTGAACGTCATCGGCACCTGGGCCGGCTCGAAGCCGCGCACGGTGGAGCTGTTCGCCTCGGGACTGGAGCCGCACTTCGGCAAGCGTGCGCGCAAGGGCAAGCCGCTGTCGGCCAAGCTCAAGGCGCAGGATTTGGCGATGCGGGCGACGGACGCTTGAGCGCTTTGATTGCGTAACGAAGAACGCCGGTTTTTTGCCGGCGTTTTTTATTTGTGGTGTACGCTGGTGTCTGCGGTACGCAACGAACTTGGGTTCCGGCCTTCGCCGGAACGACGTGTTTAGAGTACTGACTACGGATGAGCCGTCATTCCGGCGAAGGCCGGAATCCAATTTTGTGTGCGCACCAAGAGCGCAAACAAAAACGCCGGCCCTTGCGAGCCGGCGTTTTTCTTCAAGCAGCTTTGCTTAGTGCTTCGCAGCCGCCTTGTGCACCTCGGCGGTCGCCTCGGCACGCACCTGCTCGGTCTTGGCCGCGGCGGTGGCCTTGTCGGCCGCTGCCTCGACCTGGGTCTTGAGCAGCTTCTCGTCCGCCTTGATCATCTTCTTGTCGGCCTTCAGGTTCGCGTCGGCGATCTTCTCGCCGGCCTTGGCAGCTGCCTTGGCACGGTCTTCCGGATCAGCCTTGGTCACCTTTTCGGCGGCATCGGCGTGGGCTTCGGTCGCCTTGTTGAGCGCCTTCTGCTTCTTCTCGTTGGCATCGGCCACGGCCTTGCTGACCTTCTTGTCGGCCTTCTGGACGACCTTCATTTCCTTCGACTCGGCCTTGTTGATGTCTTCCTGCGCGTCGGCTTCGGCCTTCACGACCGCCTTGGTGGCGACCGGGGTGGTGGTGGTCTGGGCGTTGGCGGCGGTGGCCAGCAGGCCGGCGATAAGGGTAGCGATCAGTTTGTTCATGGTATTTCCTTTCCGGTGAGTGGTCACGCAAACGCTTCGTTTGCGCTGTGTTATTTGTTTGACGACGAGTCCAGAATACGGACTCTCGACCACCTGGGTCTGTTAGCAAACCCACTTAGGCACCGGCCATTTGTAAGCAAACTTTACGGTCGGGCCGCTCCCGCATACAGGTCGATGATCTCGCTCACCCCGTCCCGGCACACCGGGCAGAAGGCTTCGCTGCGGTCGAACATCAGGCACTGCATCGCCGGACGGTAGTAGCCGCTCGCTTCATAGTTCGCGCCCTCGAAGGCGCCGACGGCGTGGCGGTGCGGCTTGCCCGCGAACAGGGCCTGCGTGGCCTTCAGGTCTTCGTGGAACAGCGCGTTCATCTCGCTCTCCGGCCGGTTCGCGGCGCGCAGGGCCGCGCGCTTCTTCTGGTAGGCGCGCGAGGCTTCCTCGTAGGCGGCCTTGGGCCAGGGCGTCGGCAGCGGCGTGCCGGCCTTGACGTGGCGCTTCCACTTGATGTTGGCCGGGTCGCGCAGCGCGGTGACGTTCGGCTCCCAGGGTTCCATGCGCGTGCTGGCGGCCGCATAGGCGACCGGCGAGGTGTAGTACTCGTCGGCCAGGCCGGCGAAGTGATGGCCGAATTCGTGCACGAACAGGTAGTTCGCCCAGGCGTTGCCGGCCGCCGCGGTACTGAACTGGCCGAAGATGCCGCCGCCGCCATAGGTCTCGTTGTTCACCAGGATCTCGATGAACTCGTAGGGCGCGTGCTGGGCGATGTCGCGCAGCGCGCGGTTGTCCAGGGTGAGTACATAGCGCTCGCTGCCGAAGATGTCATAGCGCGTGCCCAGTGCGGAGGCGCGATGCACGCCGGTGGACGGGCGGCTGATGCCGGATTCCGCGGTCGGCACCGCCAATGCCCACACGTTGAAGTCCTTGGCGCGCTCCTTGAACGGCGAGACCGAGAACAGGTATTGCGTCAGGCGGCGCGCGTCCGCCTCGAACTTCTTCATGTCGGCGGCGGTGTAGCCGTCGCCCATGACCAGCAGGTCGACCTTGTCCGGCGACGGACCGCTTGAGTGGATCGGGATCGGCTTGGCGGGCAGGGCGGGCTGCTGCTTCACGACTTCCTGCGCGTCCGCATCCACCTCGACGCTCCAGGCCACCGAGAACTGGTTGCGCTCGTCGCGCTTGAGGATGCGCACGCGCACCGGACGGTCGGGCTTGGGAAAGCGCACCGATTCCTGGAAGCTGCGGCTCATCTTGTTCGCCTCTTCCGTCGTGCGCCACTCGCCGAAGACGGTCGAGAAGCCGCGCGAGTACAGCAGGTCGCCGGTCTTCGCGTCCACCACCTCGACCCGGTTCTGGCCGCGGTTCGTGTCGTCGAGATTACGCGAGGTGCTGCCGGGCCAGGGCAGCGGCTCGATGACCACGCGCTCGAGGGCGTAGTGGTCGGAGAGGGCATTGCCGCCGTGGGCGTAGTCGACGCGGACGGTGGCCGGCTGGGCGGCATGGACGATGCCGGCAGCGAGTGCCAGCGCAGCCGCAAGGATGCGGGAAGCGAAACGGATCATGGATGGTCCTCATTACAGGAATGTCATCCATTGTAATGCGGGGGCTCCCCTATTTGCTGGCCTCGGCTGCCACGCTCTCCACCTGCCGGTACTGGTACAGCGGCCGCTGCACCACGATCGGCCGGATGTCGAGCCGCATGTTGTAGACCGAGTACTGCTCGGTGAGCGAAGACATGTAGCCGACGCTGTCGCCGGTGCGCGTGAGCCTGAACTCGAAGCCGAGCTCGGGCTGGATGCCGTTGGGGCTGTCGAGCGAGAGGCCGATGGCTTCCGGCTGGTCACTGTCGATCAGCTTCGCCATCAGGTCGACCACCGTGCTGTTGCCGAGGATGTCGGCCGAGAACAGGGGTTCGCGATAATAGGGCCGGGCCGGGTCGACCCGGTTGTCGAGCTTGTCCGCCGAGGGCGTGAAGGTCTGGGTGAGCAGGTGGAAGCGGTCGCCGTTGTCCAGGTAGCTCAGGCGCACGTTGCTGATGCTCAGTGGCCCTCCCTTCGGCCCCTCCTGCGGCACCGCCTTCGACAGGTCGACCAGCAGCGCGCCGCGGTAGCCGATGACTTCCACCTCGCGGCTCGGCCCCACGATCATGGCCGTGTTCTCGTCGATGCCCAGGCCGAGCTTGTAGCCCTTCTTGAGCATGGCCGGCACCATGCGTGCGAAACGGCCGCGCACCAGCAGGTGCTGGTCGATGAAGACGTCGTCGCCGATGAAGCCGAGGCCGGGCGTGATTTCCTTGCCGTCGTCGAGGCCGAGCTTGAGGGTGGCGAGCACCGTCCTGGGGTGGCCGAACATGGTGCTGCTCATGATGGCGGCGCCGGCGCTGGAGCCGGCGATCATGCCGCCGCGCCGGTACATGTCCCACAGGGCGTCGAGCATGCGGGTATTGCTGCCGTCTTCGCGCCGCAGGGCGCGCGTGATGCGGCCCTGGTCGCCGCCGGCAAAATAGGCGCCGCCGGCCGAACGCACCGCGGCGGCCAGTGCCGGATCGTCGGCGGCGGCCTGGTAGTCGATGCCGGACAGGCGCACCGCGACCGGCACGAAGAAGGCCTTGGCGCCGTACTGGTTGAAGCGCTCGACGAGGAATTTACCGGCTTTCTCGGGACTGGCCGAGGCCGAGGCGAATACGGCGATGCGGGCGCCCTTGCCGCCCGCAAGCAGGACCATGCGTTCCCAGACGGCCCCATTGTCGGCGCGCAGCGCGCCGCCAATGATGACGAGCGAGCCCTTGGGCTGAGGGACTTGCGCCGCCGCAAGCACAGGGCTCGCCGTCAGGGCAAGGACGAATAGCGCACGGAACACAATGCGGACGACAGCGCCAGGCATACGAATCCTCTCAGTGGAGATGATCGTAAGCCTGATTCCAGAAGGGCGTCGCCGTCTTGAGTATGCTCAGGACAAATATATGTTCGGAAAGTAACGCTCCATCATGGTCTCGGGACGCTGGAGCGGCGTGAACCCGAAGCGTTCGTACAGGCCGTGCGCGTCCGTGGTGTTGAGCGTGAAGCGGCGCAGTTTCTGCAGGCTGGGGTGGCGCAGCACCACCCCGATCAGTTGCTTGCCGTAGCCGTGGCCGCGGTATTCCGGCACCACGAACACGTCGACCAGGTTGGCGAAGGTCGCAAAGTCGGTGATCACGCGCGCAAAGGCGATCTGGCGCCCGTCGAGATAGCCGCCGAAGCAGAGCGAATTCTCGATGGCGCGCTCGACCACCGGGCGCCCGATGCCGACTGCCCAGGTCGACTGCTCGCTCAGGAAGCGGTAGATCATCGGGATGTCCAGCTGCGTCTGGTCGGTACTGACCTGGAAGCTCGAATCGTTGGTAATCATGGAAGCTGTCAATCCGGCTCAAAAAACCAATTTTAGCGCCGTTCCTGGATGCCACATTTTCAATTGAACGGCGCTCCCGGGCCCTCCCTCGCTACTGCTCAGCCGTTACGCAGGTAGCGTTCCGGCAGCTGCAGCTTCGGGTCTTCGGCGCGCCAAAGCAGGCTCAGCACGTACCAGCGCTTGCCGTCGTGGACCAGCTGGATGCTGTTGATGCCGCGCATGAAGGGCTTGGCGTCCTCCTTGGCGTGGCGCGCCTCGTAGGTGCTGAACACGTGGGCGATCTGGCCGAAGGTCTCGGTGGTGCGCGCCTTTTCGGTCTCGAAGAAGCCCATGGTGGCGAAATTCTTGGTGTTGCGGGCGATGTAGTCGTCCGGCGTCATGGTGCGCAGGACGAAGCTGCCGTCCGGGCGTGCGCCGACCGCGCCCATCCGGCCCTCGGGTGCGAACAGGGAGCGCATGCGGTCCCAGTCGCGCGGCGCGCCGGCCGGGCCTGAAATCACCTCATAGACCGCGGCGATGATGGCGTCGATCGAGGCGACGTCGGCCGGACGGGCGGCCGGCATACTGGCTGCGGCAGGCGCCGCCGGTGCGGCGACCGCGGTGGGGGTTGCCGGGGTTGCCGGTACCGCCGGTGCCGCCTGTTGCGCCATGGCCGCCGGTGCGGTCAGTGCCAATGCCAGGCCAAGCTGGGCCAATCGATGCATGTCTCCCCCTTATTGTTGTCATTTGTTGAACAAGTGAGCACATGATTGCGCATTTCCGGGCGCTTGTCATCCACCACGGATGGGGTTTCTCAGGACAGTTATAATCGTCGGATAGCAAAAGGGATCCCACCATGAACGAACAATTCTCCAAGAAAGCCGAAGCCTGGTCGGCGCGCTTCTCCGAACCCGTTTCCGACCTCGTCAAGCGCTACACCGCATCGGTGTTCTTCGACAAGCGCCTGGCGCCCTTCGACATCCAGGGCTCGCTCGCCCATGCCGAGATGCTGGCCGCGCAAGGCATCATCAGCGAACAGGACCGCGCCGAGATCGAGCGCGGCATGGCGCAAATCAAGGGCGAGATCGAGGCCGGCAGCTTCGAATGGCTGCTCGACCTGGAAGACGTGCACCTGAACATCGAAAAACGCCTGACCGAACTGGTGGGCGACGCCGGCAAGCGCCTGCATACCGGCCGTTCCCGCAACGACCAGGTGGCGACCGACATCCGCCTGTACGTGCGCGCGGCGATCGACGACATCCTCGGCCTGCTGGCCAGCCTGCGCGGCGCGCTGACCGACCTGGCGGAGCGCCACTTCGACACCATCATGCCGGGCTTTACCCACCTGCAGGTGGCCCAGCCGATCACCTTCGGCCACCACATGCTGGCCTACGTCGAGATGTTCGGCCGCGACGCCGAACGCATGCAGGACGCGCGCCGCCGCGTCAACCGCCTGCCGCTGGGCGCCGCCGCGCTGGCCGGCACCACCTTCCCGATCGACCGCCTGCGCGTCGCGAAAACCCTCGGCTTCGAGGACGTGTGCCACAACTCGCTGGACGCCGTGTCCGACCGCGATTTCGCGATCGAGTTCACCGCCGCCGCCTCGCTGATCATGATGCACGTCTCGCGCTTCTCGGAAGAGCTGGTCATGTGGATGAGCCCGCGCATCGGCTTCATCGACATCGCCGACCGCTTCTGCACCGGTTCGTCGATCATGCCGCAAAAGAAAAACCCCGACGTGCCGGAACTGGCGCGCGGCAAGACCGGACGCGTCTACGGCCACCTGAACGGCCTGCTGGTCCTGATGAAAGGCCAGCCGCTGGCCTACAACAAGGACAACCAGGAAGACAAGGAACCGCTGTTCGACACCATCGACACCGTCACCGATACGCTGCGCATCTTCGCCGACATGGCGGGCGGCATCACGGTGAAGGCCGAGAACATGCGCGCCGCGGCGCTGCAGGGCTACGCTACCGCCACCGACCTGGCCGACTACCTTGTCAAGAAGGGCCTGCCCTTCCGCGATGCGCACGAAGCCGTGGCGCATGCGGTGCGTGCCTGCGACAGCGCCAAGTGCGATCTGTCGGAGATGTCGCTGGAGAAGCTGCAGGAGTTCTCGCCGCTGATCGAGCAGGACGTGTTCGCGGTGCTGACGCTGGAAGGTTCGGTGGCGGCGCGTGACCACGTTGGTGGCACCGCGCCGAACCAGGTGCGCAAGGCGATCGAGCGCGTGCGCAAGCAACTCTCGTAAACCTAGGGTGGCCGGCCAAGCCGCCCCCCCCCCGCTACCCTCCTCGTTTGCCTCGGCCGCGCTGCTTCGCGGCCTTCATCAACACCTTCCACTTGCCCCGCTCGGCAATCCGGTCCAAGGCTGTCTGCTCAGCCCGCCTCACCTCGCGCAAGAGCTTGCGGTAGTTCTGCAGCCTGTCCGCATCCACCACCTCCCTGACCGCACACCCCGGTTCGCTCTCATGGCTGCAGTCGCGGAACTGGCAGCCTTCGGCCAGCGCGGCGATGTCCTTGAACGACAGCTCCAGCTCGTCCTCGTCCGCATCCGGCTGCCACGCACGCAGGCCGGGCGTGTCGATGATGCAGGCGCCACCCGGGCAGCGGTGCAGCGAGCGCGCCGTGGTCGTGTGGCGGCCGCGGTCGTCGCCGTGGCGGGTGCCGCCGGTGGCCTGGGCTGTGCCCGCCAGCGCATTGGTGAGCGTGGACTTGCCCACGCCCGAGGAGCCGAGCAGCACCAGGGTCTGCCCTGCTCCCAGCCAGGGCGCCAGCGCGCCGTCGTCCCGCTGCTCCGAGGGAATCAGCTGCAGCAGCGGCACATCCATCGGGATGCGCTGGCGCAGCTGGGCGATCCGCTCCTCCACCGCGCTGCCGATGTCGGGCTTGGTCAGGACCATCACCGGCGCCACGCCGCAAGCGCGCACGATGGCGATGTAGCGCTCCATGCGGCGCGGATTGAAGTCCTTGTCCAGCCCCATCAACAGCAGCGCGGTATCGACGTTGCTGGCCAGCACCTGGCGTCCGGACGGGGTCCGCCTGGACAGCTGGGTGAAGGCCTCGAGGGTGGCGTCGATCCACCAGTCGCCCAGGCCGTGGGTGGCAAGCACCCAGTCGCCCACCACGGGCTGGCCGCCTCCAAGGAAGCGTGCGCTGCGGGCCGGGAAGGCGTCGCGCCCGTCGTCGAGCGTCAGCCAGTCGCGCTGGACAGAGGTGACGCGGGCAAGCCGCTGTTGCGGCGAGGCATCCGCGCATTGTGTGACGAAGTGCTGCTTGAAACCGATCCCGTGCAGGGTCGGGAAATCGAAGTCGATCATGACGATGTGTTTTCCAATCTGATGGCGCAACAGGCGTGCGCAGGCAGCCGCGGCAATGGCGGCAGGATCAAGGAATGGAAGGTCGGCGCGCTGGCGCGCTCAGGACATCGTCGGGATGGACGAGCGGATCAGGCGGCCGACCGGAGGGCGGTATCAGGCTGGTTCATGCGGCGTCTCCGTAGGTCGATTGAAGGGAAGCCTAGTCTGGCAGCGCATTGCCGCAGCGTCAAGGGGCTGGCGGACGAAAGCATCCTGCCGTTTGCGCTATGCTGCACGATTATTCAAACAGCGAGATTGTTTCCGTGACGCCAACCAATCCCTCCGTCCTGCCCTCCCGCGAATATGCTGCTTTCCTGTTCGACATGGACGGCACCATTCTGACCTCGATCAAGTCCGCCGAGCGGGTCTGGACTGCGTGGGCGATCAGGCATGGCCTCGACCCGGTGAGCTTCGTGCCGACCATCCACGGCAAGCGCACCGAAGACACCATCCGCCATCTCGGCCTGCCAGGGGTCGATCCGGTCGCCGAAGCGCTGGGCATTGCCCTGGCCGAGATCGAGGACGTGGCTGACATCGAAGAAATCGCCGGCGTGGGGCGTTTCCTGGCCAGTCTGCCAAGCGACCGCTGGGCCATCGTCACCTCGGCCTCGCGTGCCCTGGCGACGGCCCGTATCGCCGCCGCCGGCCTGCCGCTGCCGCCCCTGCTGGTATCGGCCGATGACGTCAAGCGCGGCAAGCCCGCGCCCGATCCCTTCCTGCTGGGCGCGCAGAAGCTGGGCGTGGCGCCCCAGGATTGCCTGGTGTTCGAGGACACGCCGATCGGCCTCGCCGCGGCGGAAAGCGCGGGCATGGACAGCATCGTCGTCACCGCCACCCACACCCACACCCATCCGGTCGAGACGCGCTCGGCGCCGGTGCCGGACTATGCGGACCTGGTTGCCGTGAGAACAGAAAGTGGTTTGCTGAAGGTGCAGCGCAAGATCGGTCACTGAGAACGCTTGTACCGGCGCGGACAATACCCACATACCGGGTATCGACGTAAATCATGGAGGTGCGCATGCACCGCTACCGCAACACGAGCGGCGAATCCGGCGTCGTCGCCTATGACATCGACAAGGACTCGATCACCATCCAGTTCAGCGGCGGTGATCGCTATCTGTATACCGAGCGCAGCGCCGGTGCCGAGAACATTGCCAGGATGCAGGAACTGGCCCGCGAAGGCCGTGGGCTATCGACCTTCGTGAGCCAGCACATCCGCTCTCGCTATGCGCGCAAACTGAACTGACTCAGCCGCGCGGAGGGTAAGGTGTGCCGTCCTTGTGCGTATAGGAATTCGTGGCGCCGTCATAGCGGAGGTCGACGTCCGGGTAGCTCGCCACATCCTCCTTCACGCGCGAGCCCACGCACAGGAACACGCCCTGGCCCCAGCTGCGGTTGATCAGGTGGTGTCCGTTCGGCTTTCCCGCCGGGAAAGCCGCGCAGTCGCCTGCGCGCATCAGGGTCTCGCCTTGGTCGGTGACCAGTACCAGCTCGCCCGACACCACCATCACGAACTCGTCCTCGTGCGAGTGCCAGTGGCGCTGCGAAGACGCGGCGCCCGGCTGCAGCTCGACAAGATTGACGCCGAACTGGGTCAATCCGCCGGCGTCGCCCAACGCCTGTTTGGTACGTCCGTCCACCAGTTCGGCGAAAGGCTCGGGATAGCCGGTGCCGCCCACCACGGGAATGCTGCTCAGGTCCAGTCTCGACATGCGATAAGTCTCCTTGGTTGTGGCAGCGGACGGCGCCTCGCGTCATCCTAGCCGCGCTTTTGTACCAGCGTCAGGATATCGTAACTCGCCACCAGTTCGTCGTGTTGATTCGTTACCTGCACGTCCCAGGCCACCACGCCCTGGCCGCGGCCCTGCTCGTCCGTCCGGTTGCGGTCGACCTTGCGCTTGCAGGTCAGGCGCGCGCGGATGGTGTCGCCGATCGCCACCGGCGCCACGAAGCGCAGGTTGTCCAGGCCGTAGTTGGCCAGCACCGGACCCGGGGCCGGCGACACGAACAGGCCGGCCGCCGCCGACAGCACGAAGTAGCCGTGGGCGATGCGCTTGCCGAACTGGGTGTCCTTGGCCGCGATCTCGTCGAAGTGCATGTAGAAATAGTCGCCCGAGACGCCGCCGAAGTTGACGATGTCCGCCTCGCTCACGGTGCGGCGGTGGGTCAGCAGCGAATGGCCCACTTCGAGGTCTTCGAACCAGCGGCGGAACGGGTGGATATCGGTTTCCTTGACGGCGCCGCCGCGCACGTATTCGCCGGTGACGGCACCCAGCATGGTCGGCGAGCCCTGCACCGCGGCGCGCTGCAGGAAGTGCTTCACGGCGCGGATGCCGCCCAGCTCTTCGCCGCCGCCGGCGCGGCCCGGACCGCCGTGCTTCAGCTGCGGCAGCGGCGAACCGTGGCCGGTGGAATCCACCGCCGATTCGCGCTCGAGGATGTGGACGCGGCCGTGCGAGGCCGCGGCGACCGGCACCGCATGCGCCGCGATCGCCGGGTCCTTCGTCACCAGGGTGGTCACCAGGCTGCCCTTGCCGCGCGCGGCCAGGTCCAGCGCCTCGTCGATGTCGCGGTAGGTCATCAGGGTCGAGACCGGACCGAAGGCTTCGATGTCGTGCACGGCCTCGTTGACCGAGGCATTGCGGCACAGCAGCAGGGTCGGCGCGAAGAAGGCGCCGTTGGCGCAGCCCTCGCCCACCGGATTGAAACCGTCGCGGGCGCTGAACAGCACCTCGTTACCGCGCGCGAGCATCTCGACCCGTTCCGACACGTCGCGGTGCTGGTCCATCGAGGCCAGCGCACCCATGCGCACGCCTTCCATCTTCGGATTGCCGACCGTGATCTTGGCCAGGCGCTCGCGCAGGCGCTGGCCGACGGCGTCCACGTGCTGTTCCGGCACGATGACGCGGCGGATCGCCGTGCACTTCTGGCCGGCCTTGCCGGTCATCTCGCGCGCGACTTCCTTCACGAACAGGTCGAATTCCGGATCGTCGGGCGTTACGTCCGGCGCCAGGATGGCGCAGTTCAGCGAGTCGGCTTCGGCGGTGAAGGGAACCGACTGACGGATCAGGTTCTGGTTCGCCTTCAGCTTGGCGGCGGTGTCGGCCGAGCCGGTGAAAGTGACGGCGTCGAAGCCGCCCAGGCGGTCGAGCAGGTCGCCGGTCGAGCCGATGACCAGCTGCAGCGCGCCTTCCGGCAGCAGGCCGGACTCCATCATCAGCTTGACGGTGGCGTGGGTCAGGTAGCTGGTGGCGGTGGCCGGCTTGACGATGCAGGGCATCGCGGCCAGGAAGCTCGGCGCGAATTTTTCCAGCATGCCCCAGATCGGGAAGTTGAAGGCATTGATGTGCACCGCCAGGCCGCCGCGCGGCACCAGGATGTGGGTGCCGGCGAAACCGCCGCGCTTGCCCAGGGCGATCGCCGGGCCTTCGTGCAGAACATTCGAAGACGGCAGCTCGCGCCCGCCCATGCTGGCGTAGGCGAACAGGGTGCCGATTCCGCCTTCGACGTCGACCCAGCTGTCCGGGCGGGTGGCGCCGGTCAGGTGCGAGATCTCGTACAGCTCTTCCTTGCGCTCCATCATGTAGAGGGCCAGGGCCTTCAGGCGCTGGGCGCGCTTCTGGAAGTCGAGCTGCATGAGCTGCTTGACGCCGGTCTTGCGGGCGTAGGTGACGGCTTCGTCGAAGTCGATCTTTTCGGCGTGGGTATGGAAGATCAGTTCGTTGTTCAGCGCGCTGTGCAGCGGGGTCTGTGCTTCGGTACCGTGCCAGCGGCCGGCGATCAGGCTTTGCAGGGTTGCGATGTTGCCCATGTTGTTAGTCTCCGTTCAGTTGTCTCTTCAATCCACCGTCAGCCTTAAAACCGTCGTTCCGGCGAAGGCCGGAACCCAATTTTTATGTGCGTCGTGCTAACGCTTTCCTTGGCTACGGCACGAAATTGGATCCCGGCCTTCGCCGGGATGACGTTGATGAAGGGTGCGGGGTCTTCCTAGCTTTTCGGCTTGTGTGCCGTCGCAGAATCAAATTCGATGCCGCGCCGGTCTGCTTCCACTTCCGTAAAGGCCTCCACCTCGCGCATCGTCTGCAGCGAGCGCAGGTTCAGCTCGTGGTACTGCCGCGTCCCGAAACTCTTCCACTTCACGTCATCATCGGTGAGCTCGCGCATGACCTTGGCGGGCGTCCCCATCACCATGCTGCGCGGCGGGATGATCATGCCCGCCTTCACGAAGCTCATCGCGGCCACGATCGACTCTTCGCCGACGACGGCCTTGTCCATCACCACGGCATTCATGCCCACCATCGCATTCCGCTTGATGCGGCAGCCGTGCAGGACCGCGCCATGTCCGATATGGCCGTCGACTTCGACCACCGTGTCTTCGCCCGGGAAGCCGTGCATCACGCAGGTATCCTGCAGGTTGGCGCCCTCTTCCAGGATCAGGCGGCCGAAGTCGCCGCGCATCGAAGCCAGCGGGCCGATGTAGCAGCGCGGGCCGACGATCACGTCGCCGATCAGGACCGCCGACGGGTGCACGTAGGCGCTGGGATGCACCACCGGCCGCACGCCGTCGATCTCGTACACCTTGACCATGCCTACACCCGCTCGACGATGATCGCGATACCCTGGCCGACGCCGATGCACATGGTGCACAGGGCGTAGCGGCCGCCCGTGCGGTGCAGCTGGTTGACGGCGGTCGTGATCAGGCGCGCACCGGATGCGCCCAGCGGATGGCCGAGCGCGATCGCGCCGCCGTTCGGGTTCACGTGGGCGGCATCGTCCGGCAGGCCGAGCTCGCGCATCACGGCCAGGCCCTGGGCGGCGAAGGCTTCATTCAGTTCGATGACGTCCATCTGGTCGAGGCGCAGTCCGGTTTGCAGCAGCAGCTTCCTGACGGCCGGCGCCGGGCCGAAGCCCATGATGCGCGGCGCCAGGCCGGCGGTGGCCATGCCGACCACGCGGGCGCGCGGCGTGAGGCCGTTGCGTACGGCGGTCGTCTCCGAGGCCAGCAGCAGCGCGCAGGCGCCGTCGTTCAGGCTGGAGGCATTGCCGGCGCTGACCGTCCCGTCGGGCATGACCACGCCCTTCAGTTTCATCAGCGCGTCCATGCTGGTCTCGCGCGGCTGCTCGTCGGTGTCGAAGACGCGCGACTCACCTTTTTTTCCATGGATCGTGACCGGAACGATCTCGTCCTTGAAGAAGCCTTCGGCATGGGCGCGCGCCCAGCGCTGCTGGCTGCGCAAGGCGAATGCATCCTGGTCCTGGCGGTTGATGTTGAATTCCAGCGCCACGTTCTCGGCGGTCTCCGGCATCGAGTCGATGCCGTACTTCGCCTTCATCAGCGGATTGACGAAGCGCCAGCCGAGGGTGGTGTCTTCGATCTTGGCCGCGCGCGAGAAGGCACTGTCGGCCTTGGCCATCACGAAGGGCGCGCGGGTCATGCTTTCGACGCCGCCGGCGATGATCAGGTTCGCTTCGCCGGCGCGGATCGCACGTGCGGCGGTGCCGACGGCGTCCATGCCGGAACCGCACAGGCGGTTGATGGTATTCGCCGGGACTTCTTGCGGCAGCCCGGCCAGCAGCGCGGCCATGCGGCCGACGTTGCGGTTGTCCTCGCCGGCCTGGTTGGCGCAGCCGTAGAACAGGTCGTCCACGGCGCCCCAGTCCACGTCCTTGTTGCGAGCGATGAGGGCGGCGATGGGCAGCGCGCCCAGGTCGTCGGCGCGCACACTCGACAGCGAACCGCCGTAGCGGCCGAAGGGGGTGCGGATGGCGTCGCAGATGAAGGCGTCGGTCATGAATGTCTCCTTGTTGTTCAGTTCTTCGGGCGCTTGTCGACCACGCGCCGGGCCTTGCCGGTCAGGGTGCGCTCGATCCCGCCGGGCGGGGTCAGGGTCACGCGCGTGGTCACGCCCACATAGGTCTTGATGCAGTGCTGGAGTTCGCGGCACAGCGCGTCCACGTCAGCTTGAGAAAGCGAGGCTTCGCGCAGCTCCCCCAGCACTTCCAGTGTGTCCAGATGCCCTTCGCGCGCGACCACCAGCTGGTACTGCGGCGCCAGTGCCGGCATCTTCAGGACGATTTCCTCGATCTGGCTCGGAAACACGTTGACGCCGCGGATGATCAGCATGTCGTCCGAGCGGCCCGTGATGCGGCCCATGCGGCGCATCGAGCGCGAGGTCGGCGGCAGCAGGCGGGTCAGGTCGCGGGTGCGGTAGCGGATGATCGGCAGGGCCTCCTTGCTCAGCGAGGTGAACACCAGCTCGCCCTCCTCGCCGTCGGGCAGCACTTCGCCGGTCTCGGGGTCGATGATCTCGGGGTAGAAATGGTCTTCCCAGATGACCGGACCGTCCTTGCTCTCGATGCACTCGCTCGCCACGCCCGGGCCCATCACTTCGGACAGGCCGTAGATGTCGACCGCATCGATGCCGGCGCGGGTTTCGATCTCCCTGCGCATGGCGTCGGTCCAGGGTTCGGCACCGAAGATGCCGACCTTCAGCGAGGACGCGGCCGGGTCGAGCCCCTGGCGCGTGAATTCCTCGATGATGTTCAGCATGTAGGAAGGCGTGACCATGATGATCGCGGGCTGGAAGTCCTGGATCAGCTGGACCTGCTTCTCGGTCTGGCCGCCCGACATCGGGATCACGGTGCAGCCCAGCTTCTCGGCGCCGTAGTGCGCGCCCAGGCCGCCGGTGAACAGGCCGTAGCCGTAGGAGATGTGCACCATGTCGCCGCGGCGTCCGCCGGCGGCGCGGATCGAGCGCGCCACCACGCCGGCCCAGGTGTCGATGTCCTTCTGCGTGTAACCAACCACGGTGGCCTTGCCGGTGGTGCCGCTCGAGGCGTGGATGCGCACCACCTGCTCGCGGGGCACGGCGAACAGGCCGAAGGGGTAGTTGTCGCGCAGGGTCTTCTTGTCGGTGAAAGGGAACTTGGCCAGGTCACTCAGCGTCTTCAGGTCGCTCGGGTGCACGCCGGCGGCATCGAAAGCCGCGCGGTAGTGCGGCACGTTCTCGTAGGCGTGCTGCAGCGACCACTTCAGGCGCTCCAGCTGCAGGGCCTGCAGTTCGTCGCGGCTCGCGCGTTCGATCGGTTCCAGCTCTTCTGGCAACGGATTGCGTTGGACCATCTCGACCTCCTAGTTTTTACTCAAGCTCCGCCACCGTGCCGCTGACACGGTGCGACTTCCCGCGGAACAGCGCCACCGTGCGCCCTTCCTGGTTGCTCACCCTGATGTCGTAGACACCGGTCTTGCCCTGCAGCGCCTGCTCCACCGCTTCGGCCACCAGCACATCGCCTTCGCGGCCCGGCGCCAGGTAATCGATCGTGCAGCCGGCGCCCACGGTATTGAAGTTGTGCGAGTTGCAGGCGAAGGCGAAGGCGCTGTCGGCCAGCATGAAGATGTAGCCGCCGTGGCAGGTGGCGTGGCCGTTGAGCATCTCGCCGCGCACGCGCATCGACATGCGCGCATAGCCGGGACGGATCTCGTCGAGCGTCATGCCCAGGGCCTGGCTGGCCGGGTCGCGCTCGTACATGGTCTTGCCGGCCAGTTCGGCCAGCGCCTGCGGATCGCTATGCATGGAAGCTGGCTCCGTGCGGATTGGCAGCCAGCTTGCGGCGCAGCAGCGGGGAGACGCGGTAACGATCTTCACCATAAGTGGCGGCCAGGTTCGACAGCACGGCCACGATGTGCTCCAGGCCGACGCTGTCGGCCCAGGCCAGCGGCCCGCGCGGATAGTTGACGCCCTTCTGCATCGCGATGTCCACCGCCTTCGCGCTGCACACGCCCTGGTTGACGGCGTCCGCCGCTTCGTTGGCCAGCATGGCGACGGTGCGCATCACGGCCATGCCGGGCACGTCGTCGAGGCGCGTCACGGCAAAACCGGCGGCCTGGAACATGCCCACCACGGCCTGCCAGGCTTCAATGCTGCACTGGTCGGCGCGCGCCAGCGCGATGCGGGTGGCGCCGGCCGGGTCGAGCAGCAGGTCGTAGACGACGGTGTCGTCGTGCCAGCTCTCGGCGGCGCGCTCGGTGGCGCTGCGGCCATCGGTGAGATACACGGCGGCGCCCTGGCATACGAAGCCCGGCGTGCTGTCGAGGGTCTCTTCGTGCGGCAGTTCGTAACCGGCAGCGGTGAGGCGCGCGGCCAGCGCAGCGATCGCGCCCGGTTCGCCGCCGACGATAGCCACCGATGCGGGCCGCGCTTGCGGCGCTTCGGTCTGCACGGCCGGCTTCTCGACGCCTTCGCCGTAGCGGTAGAAGCCGCGGCCGGTCTTGCGGCCCAGGAAGCCGGCGTTGACCAGTTCCTGCTGCAGGATCGAGGGCGTGAAGCGCGGATCGCCGAAGTAGGCGTCGAAGACCGAGTTCGTGACCGAGAAGTTGACGTCGTGGCCGATCAGGTCCATCAGCTCGAAGGGCCCCATGCGGAAGCCGCCGCAGTCGCGCAGCACGGCATCGATGGTGGCCGGCTCGGCGGCCTGCTCCAGCAGGAGGCGCAGCGCCTCGGCGTAGTACGGGCGGGCGACGCGGTTGACGATGAAGCCGGGTGTCGATTTCGCATGCACCGGGCTCTTGCCCCAAGCTTCGGCGGTGGCGTAGGTGGTGTCGGCCACCAGCTTGTCGGTGGCGATGCCGCTGATGACTTCGACCAGGGCCATCAGGGGCACCGGGTTGAAGAAGTGCATGCCCACCAGGCGTTCCGGACGGCGCAGTTTGGCCGCGATCGCGGTGACGGAGATCGACGAGGTGTTGGTGGCCAGGATGCAGTCGTCGCTGACGATGTCCTCCAGTTCCGCGAACAGGGCGCGCTTGGCGTCCAGGTTCTCGACGATGGCTTCGACCACTAGCGCGGCACCTGCCGCTTCCTGCAGCGTAGCGATGCGTTTCAGCCGGCCGCGCGCCTGGTCGGCCGCGGCGGCGTCCATGCGGCCCTTCTCGACCAGCCTGGCGTAGGTCTTGCCGATGTCGGCGATGGCCTTGTCGGCGGCGTCTGGACGGGTGTCGAACAGCAGTACCTGGTGGCCGGCAGTGGCCGCGACCTGGGCGATGCCGCTGCCCATGGCGCCGCTGCCGACGACGGCGATGATGCTGTCTTGCGGGAGTGCCTGCATGGTCTTACTCTCCCTTGAAGTGCGCGGGGCGCTTGGCGATGAAGGCGGCGACGCCCTCGCGGTAGTCGTGGCTGTAGCCCAGTTCGCGCATCATTTCGCCTTCCAGCTTGAGCTGCTCCGGCAGGGTGTTGGCCCAGCTGGCCTGCAGCGCCTTCTTGGTGAAGGCCAGGCCGCGGGTTGGCGCGGCGGCGAAATGCTCGGCCATGGCCATGGCCTGGTCCATCAGGGCTTCGTCCGGGACGCAGGCCCAGATCAGGCCCCATTGCTCGGCTTTCTCGGCGCTCAGTTTGTCGCCCAGCATGGCCAGGCCGGTGGCGCGCGCCTGGCCGATCAGGCGCGGCAAATGCCAGGTGCCGCCGGTGTCGGGGATCAGGCCCAGCTTGCAGAAGGCTTCGATGAAGCTGGCCGATTTCGCGGCCAGCACGATGTCGCAGGCCAGGGCCAGGTTGGCGCCGGCGCCGGCGGCCACGCCGTTGACCGCGCAGATGACCGGCATCGGAAGCGACTTCAGGGTCAGGACCAGGGGAGCGTAGAACTTCTCGACGGATTCGCCGAGGTCGACGCCGGGGGCGCCCGGCGCCACCGCGCGGTCTTGCAAGTCCTGGCCGGCGCAGAAGCCGCGGCCGGCGCCGGTCAGGACCAGCACGCGGACCGATTTATCGGCCTGCAGCTTGTCGAGGGCGTCGCGCACTTCGAGGTGCATGGCCTGGGTGAAGCTGTTCAGGCGATCGGGACGGTTCAGCGTCAGGAGGGCGATGCCGTTTTCGATCTTGAACAGGATGGATTCGTAGGTCATGGTTGTCTCCAAATCTTATTGTTGTCCTCTGCTCCGTCATTCCCGCGAAGGCGGGAATCCAAGTTCGGTGGTTCGCTACGAACGTCAAATTGGGTTCCCGCCTTCGCGGGAACGACGGTCTTTCTGTTAGCGGGCCTATTCGGCGATATCAAAGTCCACGACCACCTTGTCGGTGATCGGGAAGCTCTGGCAGCTCAACACGAAGCCGCGCGCCACCTCGTAGTCTTCCAGCGCGTAGTTCACGTCCATCTCCACCTGCCCGTCGAGGACCTTGCAGCGGCAGGTCGAGCACACGCCGCCCTTGCACGAGTAACGCATGTCGATGCCTGCGCGCAGGCCGGCGTCCAGCAGGGATTCCTTGTCCTTGTCCATCGTGAAGCTGGCCGCGTTGCCGTCCATGATGACGGTGACCTCGGTCTGGTGCTGCTGCCCGGCTTCCAGCTTGCGCGGCTTGTGCTCGTGCTTCGGGATGCTGGCGGCGAACAGCTCGATGCGGATCTTTTCCTTGGCCAGACCGGCCGCCTGCAGAGAACGCGAGACGCCGTGCATCATGTCTTCGGGGCCGCAGATGAAGGCCACGTCGATGTCGCGGATGTCGATCCAGTGGCGAAGGAAAAGGCCGCACTTCTCTTCGGTGATGCGGCCGTTGAACAGTTCGATGTCCTGCTGTTCGCGGCTCATCACATACACCAGCTTGAGCCGCTCCATGTAGCTGTCCTTGAGATCGGTCAGCTCGTCGCGGAAGATCACGCTCGACGAGGCGCGGTTGCCATAGACGATGGTGAAGCGGCTCTTCGGCTCGGCCTTCAAGGTGGTCTTCACGATCGACAGGATCGGCGTGATGCCGCTGCCGGCCGCAAAGGCCAGGTAGTGGCGTTCGCTGTCGGGGTCGAGCGGCACGTTGAAGTGCCCCATCGGCGGCATCACCTCGATCGTGGCGCCCGGCTTGAGGCTTTCGTTGGCCCAGGTCGAGAACTGGCCGCCGTTGACGCGCTTGATGGCCACGCGCAGGGTATCGTCCTGCACCGCCGAGCAGATCGAGTAGGAGCGGCGCACGTCCTCGCCGTCGATCAGCGCGCGCAGGGTCAGGTGCTGGCCCTGCTGGTAGGCGAATTGGGCTTTCAGCTCGGGCGGAACGTCGAAAGTGACGGCGATGGCGTCGCGGGTCTCGTGCTTCACCGCGGCCACGCTCAAGGGATAGAATTTGCTCATCTTAATGACACTTGAAATAGTCGAAAGGCTCGCGGCAGTCGAGGCATTTGTACAGCGCCTTGCAGGGCGTCGAGCCGAACTCGCTGGTCAGCTGGGTGTGCGGCGAACCGCAGTGCGGGCAGGCCACCTCGGGTGCGGCGCGGCGGCGGATGCCGGCGTGCAGGCCGCTGATGTCGATCGCCTGCTGCACCGGCGGTGCGATGCCGTAGCCCTTCAGGGCGGCCTTGCCGGCCTCGCTCATCCAGTCGGTGGTCCAGGCGGGCGCCAGGCGGCTGAGGATGCGCACCTGTTCCAGGCCATGGGCCTGCAGGGCTTCCTTCACCGCATCCGCGATCACCTGCATCGCCGGGCAGCCGGAATAGGTCGGCGTGATCGTCACCACACAGGCGTCGTCTTCGAAGGTCACTTCGCGCACGATGCCGAGGTCCACCACTGAGATGACCGGGATCTCCGGATCGGCAACCTCGCCGAGCCAGCTCCACACCTGTTCCGTCGTGACGCCAGCGAGGCTCATTACCACTGCGCTCCCGGATAGGCGCGCTGCAGGAACTGCATCTCGGCCAGGATGTAGCCGAGGCGCTCGCTATGGCGGCCCTGCTTGCCGCCGCGCTGCATCCAGGCGTCCGGCGACGGCATCGTCAGCGTGGCTTCTGCCAGCACTTCCGCCATGTGATCGAGGCACATCGTGCGCAGCGGCTCGGCGGCCGGGGCGACGCCCTGCTCCACCATGGCATTGTCGACCGCGTCGTAGAGGAACATCTCGCCGCTGTACATCCACAGCTCGTCCAGCGCCGACTGCATCTTGGCGTGGCTGATGTCGGTGCCGTCGCCCAGGCGCACCACCAGGTCGCCCGAGCGGCGCAGGTGGTAGGTGACTTCCTTGATCGATTTTTGCGCGATCTCCGCGATGCGCGCATCGTTTGACCTGGTCAGGCCGTCCATCAGGAAGTAGTGCCAGGTATCGAACAGGAACTGGCGCATCATGACTTCGGCGTAGCTGCCGTTCGGCTGCTCCACCAGCAGGCAGTTACGGTAGTCGTGGGCGTCGCGGTGGAAGGCCAGGCGGTCTTCGTCGCGGCCCTTGCCTTCGAGTTCGCCGGCGTAAGTCAGCCACATGCGGGTCTGGCCCAGCAGGTCGAGCGCGACGTTCGACAGCGCCATGTCTTCTTCCAGCGCCGGGCCCTTGCCGCACAGCTGGCACAGCTGCTGCGACAGGATCAGCGCGTTGTCGCCCTGGCGCAGGAGGTATTCGATCTTCTGATCCACAGCGGCACTCACAGGTTCTTGACTTCTTCCGGCATCGGGAAGAAGGTCGGGTGGCGGTACACCTTGCTGTTGGCCGGCTCGAACAGGGCTTCCTTGTCGTTCGGGCTGCTGGCGACGATGTCCTGGGCGCGCACGACCCAGATCGAGACCCCTTCGTTGCGGCGGGTGTAGACATCGCGCGCGTTGTTGACCGCCATCTCGGCGTCAGGGGCGTGCAGGCTGCCAACGTGCTTGTGGGCCAGGCCGTGCTGGCTGCGGATAAAGACTTCCCACAGTGGCCATTCTTTGCTCATTTTGCTCTCTCCAGATTCTTATGCTGCGGCTTTGGCTGCCGCTTTCTTCTCGGCGTGGGCGACCAGGGCGTCGCGGAACCATTCGCCGTCTTCATAGGCCTTGACGCGGGTGCGCAGGCGCTCGCGGTTGCAGGGGCCGTTGCCCTTCAGGACGTTGTGGAACTCGCTCCAGTCGATCTCGCCGAAGTCATAGGAACCGCGCTCTTCGTTCCACTTGAGGTCGGGGTCGGGGATGGTCAGGCCGAGGTATTCGGCTTGCGGCACGGTCTGGTCGACCATGCGCTGGCGCAGCTCGTCGTTCGAGAACAGCTTGATGCGCCAGGCGCTCGATTGCGCGCTGTTGACCGACTCGGCATCCGAGGGGCCGAACATCATCAGCGAGGGCCACCACCAGCGGTTCAGCGCATCCTGGGCCATCGCCTTCTGCTCGGGCGTGCCCCTGGCCAGGGCCATCATGATGTCGTAGCCCTGGCGCGCGTGGAAGGACTCTTCCTTGCAGACGCGGATCATGGCGCGCGAATATGGGCCGTAGGAGCAGCGGCAGAGCGGGATCTGGTTGATGATGGCCGAACCGTCCACCAGCCAGCCGATCGCGCCCATGTCGGCCCAGCTCAGGGTCGGGTAGTTGAAGATGCTCGAATACTTGGCTTTACCTGCGTGCAGGGCCTGCAGCAGCTCGTCGCGCGACACGCCCAGGGTTTCGGCGGCGCTGTACAGGTAGAGGCCGTGGCCAGCCTCGTCCTGGATCTTGGCCAGCAGGACCGACTTGCGCTGCAGCGTCGGGGCGCGCGTGACCCAGTTCCCTTCAGGGAGCTGGCCGACGATCTCGCTGTGCGCATGCTGCGAGATCTGGCGGATCAGGGTCTTGCGGTAAGCCTCGGGCATCCAGTCCTTGGGCTCGATCTTGATGCCGGCGTCGATGCGCGCCTGGAACGCCGCTTCGTCGGCGCTCATGTCTTCCTCGGTACGGACTTTCTTGAGCCCGGTCTCCACCATCTGTGCGTACATGTCTGGTCTCCATTGCAAACCTGGTCAAACCATAATACGATACAAAAAATTGGATGTACACCAGAATTTTGAATCATATCGGAAGCTCATCAAGATGACACGACTCACCAGCGGCGAGTGGATCGACCACTTCCTGACGACTGATCCGCCGCGCCACAAATCGCTGGTGATGACCCTGTGCGGCGACGCCATCGCCCCGCATGGGGGCGCCTTCTGGCTGGGCAGCATGATCGAGCTGCTGGCGCCGCTCGGGGTCAGTGACCGCCTGGTGCGCACCAGCGTGTTCCGCCTGGTGCAGGAAGGCTGGCTGGTGGCCAGTCGCGAGGGCCGCCGCAGCCGCTACGCCCTGGAGCCGAAGGCCCTGCCGCGCCTGGCGCGCGCCAACCGCCGCATCTATTCGCCGCCGGGACTCGACTGGGACGGCCGCTGGCGCTTCGTGCTGGCGCCGAATGGCAGCATCGACGGCGACCTGCGCGCGCTGCTGCGCAAGGAACTGGAATGGGAGGGTTTCGCGATGCTGGCCACGGGTGTGATGGCGCACCCGGCGCCGGACGGCGATACCCTGCGCGAGATCCTGGCCCGGTCAGGCGCCGAGGGCAAGGTATTCGTGTGCGATGCGGCCGAACTGCCGGGCGTCGGCTCGCGCCCGCTGCCCGAGCTGGCGGGCGACGCCTGGGATTTGTCCGGCGTCGTGGCCGGCTACCGCGGCTTCATCGACAGTTTCACTCCGCTGCTGGACACGCAGGCGGATCTCACGCCGCAGGACGCCTTCGCGATCCGCACCCTGCTCATCCACGCCTATCGCCGCGTGCAGCTGCACGACCCCATGCTGCCGCTCGAACTGCTGCCCGATCCGTGGCCGGGCACCGCCGCCTACGAACTGGCGAAGCAGGTCTACCGGCTCAGCTACGCCCGCGCCGAGGAGCACGTCATGCGCTTGCTGGGCAAGGAAGACGCGCACACGCCCCCGGCCGACGACAGCTTCTACGGCCGCTTCGGCGGTTTGGCTTAGTCGCGCACTACGCGGTATGATCAGCGTTTTACCCAACATCCCTACCCAGGACACACCATGTCTATCAAGATCAGCAGCCAGTTTGACGCCGGCGCCATCGAGGTCGTGAATGCCACAAGCGCGAACGCCATCGACCTGAACATCCGCAAGGATTCCCACGCCGACATTATCCAGTGGTTCTACTTCCGCCTGCAGGGCGCGCAAGGCGAAGCCTGCACCATCCGCTTCCTGAACGCCGGCCAGGCCGCCTATCCGGCCGGCTGGGAAGGCTACCAGGCGATGGCGAGCTACGACCGCGTGAACTGGTTCCGCGTGCCGACCTCCTACGACGGCCAGGTGATGACGATCGAGCACACTCCGGGCATGGACAGCGTCTACTACGCCTACTTCGAGCCGTATTCGTGGGAACGCCACCTGGAGCTGCTCGACCGCGCCCAGATGTCCGAGCAGGTGCGCATGCTGGACCTCGGCTCCACCGTGGACGGCCGCGACCTGAACATGCTGGTCATCGGCGACCCCGCGCCTGAGAAGAAGAAGGTGTGGGTGATCGCACGCCAGCACCCGGGCGAGACCATGGCCGAGTGGTTCGTGGAAGGCATGCTCGACGCCCTGCTCGATCCGGCCCATCCGTTCGGCCGCCAGCTCTTGAAGGAATCGGTGTTCTACGTGGTGCCAAACATGAACCCGGACGGCTCGGTACGCGGCAACCTGCGCACCAATGCGGCCGGCGCCAACCTGAACCGCGAGTGGATGAACCCGACCATGGAGCGCAGCCCGGAAGTCTTCCTGGTGCTCAAGAAAATGCACGAGACCGGCGTCGACCTGTGCCTGGACGTGCACGGCGACGAAGGCCTGCCCTACGTGTTCGTGGCCGGCAGCGAATCGCTCCCCACCTGGAGTGAACAGCAGGCAGCGCAGCAGCAGCGCTTCATCGAGGACTTCAAGATCGCCAGCCCGGACTTCCAGGACGTGCACGGCTACGGCAAGACCCCGTTCACCGACGAAACCCTCACCATGGGTTCGCCGCACATCACCCACGCCTTCGGCTGCCTGTCCCTGACCCTGGAACTGCCGTTCAAGGACAATGCCAACGACCCGGACCCGCAGGTGGGCTGGGACGGCGCACGCAGCGCACGCCTGGGCGGCGCGGTGCTGCAGCCGATGCTGAACGCGGTACGCGCGCTGGGTAAGGTATGACGGTCTTCGCCGCTTCCGTATTCGACGCCACCGTCGTCTTCGAAGGCCAGGAGCTGTTCAAGGGCCGCGGCGCGGCCCAGACCTGGGCCGAAAAAGTGGCCAGGGAGCTCGAGGTCGAGGTGACGGTCGAAAAGATCGGCACCGGCTGGGCCTTGAAGGCGACGGTCGATGGCGAGCCCCGTACCTGGGGTATTTACGGCCAGCGGCTCAGCCGCATCGAGCAGGCCGGCTAGGATGCAATGCACACGGCATAATCCGTGATCTGTTGCATAAAAATCTAGACATGAGGCGCGGTCTCGGCGACATTTACTTGTTCGCCATTAACGATCCGCCTCATGAAAAATCCTGCAGAGCACCTCCCGGTCAACCCGCTCCAGCAAGGCCTCATGAGCGGAACGGCAAACGACACCGCCGATACGACGCCGCCGGTGCTGGTGTCCGCGCCCGTCTACGGCCACGGCGTAGGGGCCGATCTGGTCTTCACTTTCAGCGAGCCGGTAAAACTCGGCAGCGGCACCGTGATCCTGCATGCCTCCGGCGTCGGTGTGGTGTACTCGGCCGCGACCGGCGCCAACCCGCACCTCACCGTGGCGGGCAATACGGTCAGCTTCAATCCCCCGGGCGACCTGAGCCCGAAGACCATTTATTACGTCGAGTTCAGTGCGGGCGCCATCCTCGACCTGGCCGGCAATCCCATGGCGTCGCCCTCGAGCGCCAAGGCGCTCTTCTGGAGCGGACTCAGCCCCACGGCCGTCAACGCGACCGGCACCGCGCTGGCCGACAAGATCCACGGCAGCGATCTTGACGACACCCTGTCCGGCGACGGCGGCAGTGACTACCTCTACGGCTATGGCGGCAACGATCTGCTGCATGGCGGCGACGAGCCCGCGACCATGCGCGAGGGCGACTTCCTCTACGGCGGCGCAGGTGACGACACCCTGCATGGCGACGACGGCAACGACATGCTGCACGGTGAGGACGGCAACGACAAGCTGTACGGCGGCGCCCACAAGGACTTCCTGCTCGGCGGCGCCGGCGACGACCTGCTCGACGGCGGTGCCGGCGACGACCGCTTCTACGACATCGAAGGCGACGACCTGCTGATCGGCGGCGAGGGCAACGACTACCTGTTCGCCGGCACGGCTTCGCTCGGGAAGCTCGACGGCGGCGAGGGGGACGACAGGCTGGAAGGCTTTGCCGGCGCGGACTTCGCCGGTGGCGCCGGCAACGACAGGCTGCTCGTCAAGATGATCGGCAGCGGTCCCGCCGAGTCGGCAGTCGACGCCGGGATCGGCGACGACCGCATCGAATTCCTGTGGGATCGCCCGGCCAATGTGCGGCTCGACGTGGCCGGCGGCAGCGGCGTCGATACCTTCGTGCTGCGGGCAGCCGACGTCGCGGCCGGCGGCAGCGCGGATGTGCGCATCACCGACTTCGCGCCCGGCGCAAACGGCGACCGCATCGACCTGCTCCCGCTGCTGCCGGCCGACTACGACGGCAATCCGTTCAAGAACGGCAGCCTGCGTCTGCTGGCCGACGGCGCCGACACCCTGCTCCAGTGGCGCGCCGCGGATGCTCCCGGTGACTACCACACCCTCTTGAGGCTGGTGGGAGTCGCTCCCGGCAGCCTGAGCGCCGCCAACTTCGTCGACGGCATCGACCCGGCCGGTTCGCCGCTCGGGTCGACCCTGGACGGCACGGTAGGGCCCGATACGCTGAGCGGCACGACGCTGGACGACAGCATCCTCGGACGCGGCGGCGACGACCGCCTGCAGGGCCGCGGCGGTGACGATACGCTCGACGGCGGCGATGGCAACGACAGCCTGTCCGGCGGCAGCGGCGACGACCTGCTGCTGGGCGGCGCCGGCAACGACATCCTGGACGAAAGCGCCGACCTGTCGGGAAGCAACCGGCTCCAGGGCGGCGCCGGCAATGACACACTGAGCGTTGCCTCCCGCGGCGCCAATGTGCTCGAGGGCGGCGAAGGCGACGACCTGCTGCGGATCGGCAGCCTGTCGGCAGAGGCCACCGCGACGACGCAAGGCGGGACCGGCGCCGACAGCTTCGCGATTCTGCATCCCGGCGCGCAAGCGCAGATCCTTGATTTCTCCACGGCCGAGGGCGACCGCCTGGACCTGCGTGCCCTCCTCCCTGCCAGCCTCGGCGACAACCCCTTCGGCCAGGCCGGCTACCTCAAGGCCGAGCAGGTGGGCAGCGACGTCCTGCTCTACGTCGACAGCGACGGCGCGGCCGGTGCGGCGCACGCCTTCCGGCTGGTCGCGACGCTGGCCGGCGTCCAGCTGTCCGCCCTGTCGCGCGCCAGTTTCAGCGGCGGCTACGACTGGCGCGGCAACGAGGCCGGCGACACCATCGTCGGCACCAATGGCGACGACGTGCTGGAGGGCCAGGACCTCGACGACACCATCCGCGGCGGCGCCGGCGACGATATCCTGTCCGGCGGCAAGGGCGACGACCTGATCGAGGGCGGAGACGAATTCGGCGACGGTGACCGGCTGTCCGGCGGCATGGGCAACGACACCCTGAATGGCGGCAAGGGCAACGACCAACTTTTTGGCGACGACGGCGACGACCGCCTGAACGGCGGCGACGGCAACGATTACCTGACCGACTACGCCGGGAACAACGTGTTCGACGGCGGCGAGGGCAACGATACGATCCGGGCCTACGGCGCCAGTTGGATCCCGGACGACGCACCGTCCTTCCAGGTCGTCATCGATGGCGGTGCGGGCGACGATACCATCGAAGCTTCGCTCGACGCCGACCTCGTCCTCGGCGGGACCGGCATCGACCGCATCACGGTCGAGTGGGGCAAGCAGAAGCTCGCGCCGCAGGCGCCGATGCGGATCGATGCCGGAGATGGCGACGACAGCATCACCATCGACACATGGAACGCTTTTGCCGCGGCCATCGAAGCCCGTGGCGGTGGCGGCCGCGACACCTATGCGTTCAACGCCAACCCGGCCCTGCCGCTGCTGACGATCACCGACTTTGCAGTGGGACCGGGCGGCGACCGGCTCGATGTCTTCTCGCTGCTCGACTACGAGGAAAACAGCGGCAATCCCTTCGGCGTCCTCGGCCAGTTGCGGCTGGAGCAGCGCGGCAGCGATACGGTCGTGCAGCGCCTGGCTGCCGGCGGCTGGCAGGATGCCGTGGTCTTGCGCAACGTAGCGGCCGGCGCGCTCACCAGCGACAACTTCATCGATGGCGCGCGTCCCGACGGTTCGCCGCTCGGGATGGAACTCACCGGCACCGCCAACAACGACACCCTGCCCGGCGGGCGGCTCGACGATACGCTGCGTGGCGGGGACGGCCAGGACCGGCTGTACGGCGGCGGCGGCGCCGACAGGCTGTACGGCGACACGGGCGACGACGAACTGTTCGGCGAGGGCGGCGACGACCTGCTGTACGGCGGCGCCGGCAACGACAAGCTGACCGACAATGCGGGCTTCAACCGGCTGGATGGCGGCGACGGCGACGACGTGCTGATGGTGCATTCGCCCGAGGGCAGCGAGCTGCTGGGAGGCGCGGGCAATGACTCGTTGGTCTTCCGTGGCGGAAACGCCGTGCTCGACGGCGGAGCCGGCGACGACCGCCTGTCGCTGGACAACCTGACGGACGGTGCCGCGGCGACCATCTTCATGCATGGCGGCGACGGCAAGGACGTCTTCACTGCCGGCCTGGACGTCAGCCAGAAGCGGGACATCGTGGCCGCCGGCGGGGCCGGCAGCGACACCTACCGGGTAGGGGGAATTCCCTGGGCCTCGTCGTTCAAGATCGTCGATTTCCAGGCCGGCAAGGGTGGCGACCTGCTCGACCTGATCGCCTACGCCGGCTGGACCAGGGGACAGAATCCTTTCGCCCCTGGCAGCGGCCTGCGCTTCGAGCAACGCGGCGCGGACACGGTGCTGCAGGCGCTGGACAAGGACGGCAGCACCTATCGCGACCTCATCCTGCTTGCCGGCGTCGACAAGGCGGCGATCGGCCCGGCCAACATCGTCGGGGGCTTCAACCCAGATGCTTCCTCGACCGGTCTGAGCATCGTGGGCACGGCCGCGGACGAGCAGTTCTCCGACGGCTGGCTAGACGATGAGATTTCCGGCGGCGCCGGCAATGACACGCTGACCAGCACCTCGGGCAAGGATATCCTGCGCGGCGGCGATGGCGACGACATCCTGACACTCCAGCGCGATGCCGCGGCGGCGCCGGGCACCCACACGACCATGCTGGGTGGCGCCGGCGCCGACCGCTTCTCCGTGCAATCCGCGGCGCCAGGCGCCAACCTGGCCACCGCGAGCGGCGGCGCGGGCCGCGACGTATTCGAAGCCCATACCGTCCATTACACGGTGACCGATTTCCAGGCCGGGAGCGGCGGCGACCAGATCGCGCTGGCGCCGCTCATGTGGAGCGGTTTGCGGCTCGACGATCCTTTCGGCAGCGCCGGCTATCTGCGCCTGGTGCAGGAAGGTGCCGACACGGTGCTGCAATACGACCAGGACGGCACGGGCAGCGCCCATGGCTTCGTGAAGGTGATGAGCCTGACGGGCGTCAGCGCGACCAGCCTCACCGCGGCCAATTTCCTTGAGGGTGTGAGCCCGCCTCCTCCGCCACCGCCACCGCCACCGCCACCGCCGCCGCCACCTCCACCACCACCTCCGCCGCCACCGCCACCACCTCCGGTGGCCACCGACCCGCCAGTCACCAGCGTGGGCGGAAGCGGCAACGAAGTGCTCAGCGGCGGCAGCGGCAACGACCGCCTGGACGGTGGCGAGGGCGACGACGTGCTGGTCGGGGGCGCCGGCAACGACACCCTGATCGGCGGCGCCGGCATGGACAGCGCGCGCTACACCGGTGGCAAGGCCGACTATACGGTGACGCGCACCGCGGGCGTGTTCCAGGTGGTCGACCGGCGCGGCAGCGGCGACGGCAGCGACACCCTGGCCGGCGTCGAACGCATCGCGTTTGCCGACGGCGCCATGGCGCTGGACGTCGACGGCGTGGCAGCCCAGGCCTTCCGCATCTACCGCGCCGCCTTCGACCGCGAGCCGGACCTGGGCGGCATGGGCTACTGGCTGCAGGTGATGGACAAGGGTGCCAGCGTCTACAACATGGCGGTCGGCTTTGCCGCCTCGAAGGAATTCGCCGCCTTGTACGGCGCGGCGCCGACGAATGCGGAACTGGTCATGCGTATGTACAAGAACATCCTGCACCGCGAGCCGGATGCGGCGGGCTATGCCTACTGGCTGGATATCCTGGACAGCAAAAAGGCCGACCTGCCGGGCGTGCTGGCCATGATCAGCGAGAGCGGAGAGAACCGCGATGCGGTGGCCGAGCTGATCGCCAACGGCATTCCCTACACGCCCTACGGCTGAATCAGGCGGGGTAATGCGCCCGGGTGGCGGCGGCCGCCTCGGCCACCAGCTGTTCCAGCACGGTCAGGTCGACATCGTCCAGCCGGCGCAGGTACAGGCAGGCCTTGCCCATCTTGTGCTTGCCCAGGCGCTGGCGCAGCGCGTCGGTCGGCGGCAGCTCGCAGGACAGATAGATGCTGATGTCGCCCTTGCGCGACGAGAAGCCGGCAAGGGGAGCGTCGCCTTCGCGGCCGCTGGCGTAGCGGTAGTGATAGCTGTCGAAGCCGACGATGCTGTCGCCCCACATGACGGGCGGCGCCCCCGTCACCCTGCTCATCATCGCCACGATGGTGTCGCAGTCCTGGCGCCGTCCGGCATCGGGAATCGCAGCGAGGTAGTCGCGCACGCTGGCGCCGTTTGCCCGGGTCTTGTTTTCAGCCGCCATGCGGGCGGATCAGAGTTCGACGCCGAGGTGCTTGTTCACCCAGCTGCTTGCGTCGGCGAGCGAATCGAAATGCAGGGTGGCGATGGTGGTCTTGTCGGGCGCCAGGAAGGTCGCATAGGCCTTGCGGGCCTCGTTGCCCGAGCTCAGCAGGTCGGAAGGTTGCGACAGCTCGACCGTGGCCACCAGGTCGAGGTTGAGCAGGACGCTCTTCTGGCTGTTTTCCTTGTCGATGCGAACGAATTTACTCATGGCCTGCTCCTGTTTAGCTGCCGGCAATGACCATCTTCTCGATCAGGATCGAGCCGGTGGACTTGTTGCCGCGGGTGAGGACATCGTTGCCGATAGCCACGATTTGCGTGAACATCTCTCGCATATTGCCTGCGATGGTGATTTCTTCCACCGGGTACTGGATCACGCCGTTCTCGACCCAGTAGCCGGAAGCGCCGCGCGAATAGTCGCCGGTGACATAGTTGACGCCCTGGCCCATCAGTTCGGTGACCAGCAGGCCGGTACCCATCTTGCGCAGCATGCCTTCGAAGTCGTCGGCACGTTTGGTTTGCGTCGAGACCAGGTCGAGATTGTGCGAACCGCCGGCGTTACCGGTGGTCTGCATGCCCAGCTTGCGTGCCGAGTAAGAGGACAGGAAATAACCCTGCAGCACGCCATTGTCGACCACTTTGCGGCGGGTGGTGCGCACGCCTTCCTCATCGAAGGGCGCGGAGCCGACCGCGCCGATCAGGTGCGGGTCTTCGACGATGTTGATGTGGTCCGGGAAGACCTGCTTGCCGAGCGAGTCGAGCAGGAAGCTCGACTTGCGGTACAGCGCGCCGCCCGACACCGCTTGCACGAAGGCGCCGAGCAGGCCGGCCGCCAGCGGCGCCTCGAACAGCACCGGGCAGGTGCGGGTGTCGAGCTTGCGCGCATTCAGGCGCGCCAGTGCGCGCTCGGCGGCATAGCGGCCGACCGCTTCCGGCCTGGCCAGTTTTTTGGGGTCGCGCGCCGAGGTGTACCAGTCGTCGCGCTGCATCTTGTTGCCCTTGCCGGCGATCGGCGCCACCGAGATGGTGTGGCGCGAGAACGGGTAGCCGCCGATGAAGCCGCGCGAATTGGCGCCGACGAAGTGCGACTGCTGCACGTAGACGCTGGCGCCTTCGCTGTTGCTGATGCGCGGGTCGACCTCGAAGGCCGCGTTCTCGCAGCGCTGGGCGAGTTCGACAGCTTCCTCGGTGCTGATCTGCCAGGGGTAGAACAGGCGCAGGTCGCGCGGGCTGGTTTCCAGCAGTTCGGCATCGGGCAGGCCGGCGCAGTCGTCTTCGGCGGTGAAGCGGGCGATGTTCCAGGCCGCTTCCACGGTATCCTTCAGGGACTTGGTCGAGAAATCGGAGGTATTCGCGTTGCCGCGCCGCTGGCCGTAATAGACGGTGACGCCGATGCCCTTGTCGCGGTTCTGCTCGATGGTCTCGATCGTGCCTTTACGCACGGAAACCGACAGGCCGCTCCCTTCGCTGATCTCGACCGAGGCATCGGTGGCGCCCTGTTCTTTCGCAAACGCCAAAACGTCGCGGGCGAGCTGTTTCAGCTGGTCCTGGGTGTGGGGGAACACGGCGGTAGGCGCGGAGGTCGAAGCGGAGTCGTTCATGTCGTGTTTTTCGTAGCGGGCCCTAAAACAGTTATCATAGCAGCCGTTTACAGTTTTCACTGATCGGCTCCCTGCCAATCGGATCAATCAATATCATGCCTAATCCAAATCGCGGCTCCGTCGGCTTCCAGTCCAACGAATTCGAGCAAGAATACGAACGCCCGTCCAAGTCAGAGGCCAAGCGCCAGTCGAACGAGCTGCAGAAGCTCGGCGAACAGCTGGTCGACGCGCCGCGCGACCGCGTCAAGCGCGTCGAGATGCCGGAAGACGTCAAGGAAGCCATCCTGACCTGCCAGAGCATCAGCAACCACGAGGGCCGCCGCCGCGCCCTGCAGTTCGTGGGCAAGAAGATGCGCACCCTGGACGAGGAAGAAGTCGCCGTCATCCAGCGCACCATCGACAGCTGGAAGGGTGCCTCCAAGGCGGAGACCGCCGCGCTGCACGCCCTCGAACGCCGCCGCGAAAAGCTGCTGGCCGACGACAAGGCCCTGACCCAGCTGCTCGAAGAGAACCCGGAACTGGACGTGCAGCACCTGCGTACCCTGATCCGCAACGCGCGCAAGGAACAGGCGGAGAACAAGCCGCCCAAGGCCTACCGCGAAATCTTCCAGATCCTGAAGGACCTGGGCAAGAAGGCCAAGCAGGCCGACGCCGGCGACGAGGAAGCGGTCGATGACGAGTCCGACGACGAGTGACGCCGAACTGGTGATCGGCCTGGTGTCGGTCTCGGACCGCGCCAGCGGCGGGGTCTACGAGGACAAGGGCATTCCCGCCCTGACCGACTGGCTGGCGCAGGCGATCACCACCCCCTATCGACTGGAAACGCGCCTGATCCCCGACGAACGCGCGGAGATCGAACGCACCCTGGTCGACCTGGTCGACACGGCGCGCTGCCACCTGGTCCTGACCACTGGCGGCACCGGGCCCGCAAGGCGCGACGTGACGCCCGAGGCGACGCTTGCCGTCGGGACCAAGGAGATGCCCGGCTTCGGCGAACAGATGCGCCAGATCAGCCTGCGCTTCGTGCCGACCGCGATCCTGTCGCGCCAGACCGCGGTGATCCGCGAGACCAATGGCCACGCGGCCCTGGTCATGAATCTGCCGGGCCAGCCGAAGTCGATCAAGGAGACGCTCGAAGGCCTGAAGGACGATGCCGGCAATGTGCTCGTCGGCGGCATCTTCGCGGCCGTCCCCTACTGCATCGACCTGATCGGCGGCCCCTACATGGAAACCAACCCGCTCGTCAGCAAGACTTTCCGCCCGAAATCGGCGCTGCGTCCTCCTGCGGCCTAAAGGAAACTGAATGACTCAACTGCTGCAAAACATCGAGATCGAAACCGCGCCGAATCCGCAAGTGGCGGTCATCTGGCTGCACGGCCTGGGCGCCGACGGCAATGACTTCGTGCCGCTGGTGAACGAACTGGACCTCTCCGGCCTGCCCGGCATCCGTTTCGTCTTCCCGCATGCGAAGACGATGCCGGTGACGATCAACGGCGGCTACGTGATGCGCGCCTGGTACGACATCACCGGCGCCGAGCTGACCCGCCGCGAGGACGAAGGCGGCCTGCGCGCCTCGCAGCGTGACGTGGAAGCGCTGATCGCCCGCGAAAAGGCGCGCGGCATCCCGGCCTCGCGCATCATCCTGGCCGGCTTCTCGCAGGGCTGCGCGATGACCCTGCAGACCGGCATGCGCCATCCGGAAAAGCTGGCCGGCATGCTGTGCCTGTCCGGCTACCTGCCGCTGGCCGCCACCGTGGCGGCCGAACGCACCGAAGAAAGCCTGGCCACGCCGATCTTCATGGCCCACGGCACCCACGACAACGTGGTGCCTTTCGCCCGTGCGCGCGAGTCGAAAGAGGTGCTGGTATCGATGGGTTACCAGGTCGAGTGGCACGAGTACATGATGCAGCACTCGCTGTGCCTGGAAGAGGTGCAGGATATTTCGAAGTGGCTGCGAAAAGTAATCGCGTAGGGTGGACGGCTTTGCCGTCCGCGCGTTCAAATCACGCTTGAGCAGACGTCGCGGCTGATCGTGCGCTGATTGAACGCGCGGACGGCAATCCGCGCTGCAGATCGTTCGAACGATGGGGTGGAGCCGTCCACCCTACATATGAAGCGCCGCCTCCACCGCATCCGCCAGCCTTGACACGATCTCCGACAGATCCGCCGCCGTCGCAATGAACGGCGGCGCCAGCAGCACGTGATCCCCATACTGTCCGTCGATCGTCCCGCCCATCGGGTACACCATCAGCCCGTTCTCCATCGCCTTGGCCTTGATCGCCGCATGCAGCTTGCGCTCCGGCGCGAACGGCGCTTTTGTTGCGCGGTCCTGCACGAATTCCAGCGCCAGGAACATCCCGCGTCCGCGGATGTCGCCCACGTGCTCGTGCACCCCGAAGACGTCGCCCAGCATGCGCCGCAGCGTGGCGCCGTGGCTGCGCACGCGCCCGAGCAGATCGTCGCGCTCGATCACCTTCTGCACCTCCAGCGCGGCGGCGGCGGCCACCGGATGGCCGATGTAGGTGTGCCCGTGCTGGAACACGCCGCTGCCGCCGCGCAGGCAGTCGACGATGGTCTGGTGCGCCAGCACCGCGCCGATCGGCTGGTAGCCGGCGCCCAGGCCCTTGGCGATCGCGATGATGTCCGGCGCCACGCCGTCCTGCTCGATCGCGTACATGGTGCCGGTGCGGCCCATCCCGCACATCACCTCGTCGGCGATGAACAGGATGCGGTAGCGGTCGCAGATGTCGCGCACGCCCTGGAAGTAGCCCGGCGTCGGGGGGATCGCGCCGCCGGTAGCACCCACCACCGGTTCGGCGACGAAAGCGATGATGTTCTCCGGCCCGGCCTCGAGGATCCGGGTTTCCAGCTCGTCGAGCAGGCCGGCGGTGTAGTCGTCCACGCTCTGGTGGGCGGCGCGGCCGCGGTATTCGTAGCAGGCCCCTACCCGCACCGTGTCCATCAGGAGCGGCGCGAAGGCCTTGCGGCGCCACTCGTTGCCGCCCACCGCCAGCGCGCCCAGAGTGTTGCCGTGGTAGCTCTGGCGCCGCGCCACGAACAGCCGGCGCTGCGCTTCGCCCGCCTCCACCCAGTACTGGCGCGCCAGCTTGAGCGCCGTCTCCATCGCTTCCGAGCCGCCCGAGACCAGGTAGACGCCGCCGATGTCCTGGGGCGCGCCGGCGATCAGGCGGTCCGCCAGCTCCTCGGCCACGTCGGTGGTGAAGAAAGAGGTGTGGGCATAGGCACAGCGGTCGATCTGGCGGTGCATGGCGGCGATCACGTCCGGGTGCCCGTGGCCCAGCGAGGACACGGCCGCACCGCCGCTGGCGTCGATGTAGACCCGGCCGGCCTTGTCGCGCATGCGGATACCATCGGCGGACACCGCGGTCGGCGGCACCTGGCGCAGGTTGCGGTGGAGGATATGGCTCATTGCGACTCCCTTCGTCAGAACAAGGATTTGACGATAAGCGTGTCGCGCGCCGGTTCTTTTGATTTTTAAAGAACGCTGTGCAATTATTTTCTAATTACAACATGCAAACCATTCCATGAGCGACCGACTCGGACCGATCGCGCCAGACGCCATGACCCCGGCCCAGCGCGCCGCGGCCCAGGCCATCATCGACGGGCCGCGCGGCGCGGTGTACGGGCCCTTCGTGCCGCTGCTGCGCAGCCCCGAGCTGATGGAATATGCCCAGCGCATGGGCGAATACCTGCGCTACCGCAGCGCGATCGGGGTGCGCCTGTCGGAACTGGCGATCCTGGTCACGGCGCGCCAGTGGAACCAGCAGGTGGAATGGGCGATCCACGCGCCGATCGCGGCCCAGGTGGGCATTCCGGCCTCCGTGATCCACGCGATCGCGCAGCGCCGGCGGCCCGCGGACATGCTGGTGGACGAAGCGGTGGTGCACGACTTCTGCGTCGAGCTGCATGAAAGGAAATCGGTATCGGACCGGGTGTACGCCGACGCGCTCGCGCTGTTCGGCGAGCAGGGGGTGGTCGATCTCATGGGGGTCAACGGGTACTACACCCTCCTGGCCATGGTGATGAACACGGCCAGGACGGCGGTGCCGGCGTCGAGCGCGGAACCGATGCCGGACTAGCTTGCGGCTTACTTGGGGAAGGCCACCACTTCCTGCTGCTGCTCCCCCAGACCCGCGATGCCGAGGCGCAGCTTGTCGCCTTTCTTGAGGAAGCGCTGCGGCGAGCGTCCCATGCCCACGCCCGGCGGGGTGCCGGTGGTGATGATGTCGCCCGGCTCCAGGGTCATGAAGCGCGACACGTAGCTGACGATTTGCGCCACCGTGAAGATCATGTTGGCGGTATTCCCGGTCTGCATGCGCTTCCCGTTCAGTTCCAGGTAGAGGTCGAGGTCCTGCACGTCGTAGATTTCGTCGCGGGTCACCAGGAAGGGACCGACCGGGCCGAAGGTGTCGCAACCCTTGCCCTTGTCCCACTGCGAGCCCAGCTCGAACTGGAAGGCGCGCTCGGACACGTCGTTGACCACGCAATAGCCGGCCACGTACTTGAGCGCCTCGTCTTCGCCGACGTATTGCGCGCGGGTGCCGATCACGACGCCCAGCTCGACTTCCCAGTCGGTCTTCTTCGAGCCCTTCGGCAGCTGGACCGGATCGTCCGGGCCGGACAGGCAGCTGATGGCCTTGGTGAAGAAGATCGGTTCCTTCGGCACCGTGGCGCCGGTCTCGGCGGCGTGGTCGGCATAGTTCATGCCGATGCCGATGAACTTGCCGACACCCTTGACCGGCACGCCCAGGCGCGGGTTGCCGCGCACCAGAGGCAGGGTCTTCCAGTCGGTCTTCGCCAGCTTGCGCAGTGCCTTGTCGTTCAGTTGCGACCCATCGATGTCGTCGATGATCCCGGACAGGTCGCGCAGGCGGCCTTCTTCGTCGAACAGGCCCGGCTTTTCCTTGCCGGGACGGCCATAGCGTACCAATCTCATTCTTGTCTTCCCCGTGTTGAACAGGGGGCGATGATACCAAAGCTCAGCGGGTCAGGAGGTAGGCGCTGATATCCAGGGCATCGCGCTCGCTCACGCCCATGTTCGGCATCGCGGTGTCGGGATCGACCGATTGCGGATCGCGGATCCAGCGCACCAGGCCGGCCTGGTCGGCCGGCAGCGCGCCCGCCAGCAGCTTGCGCCGCGCCATATCCGACAGGGGACGGCCGACGTAGACCTTCGATCCCGGCACGCCGGGAATCAGGTGGCAGGACTGGCAGGCATACTGCGTCACCGCGATCTTGCCGCGCTCCGGGTCGCCCTGCACGCCCACCGGCGGGCGCTTGGGCGAGCAGGCCGCCAGCGCCAGGACCATAGGCAGGATCGTCCAGGCTTTCATGGCACCGCTTTCTGCTCGGTCCACGCCCGATAGTCCCGCGCGCTCATCGCCGGCATCCGTGTGACGAAGGCCACCACCGCCCACAGCTCGTCCTCGCGCAGGTGGTATTCCCAGGCCGGCATGCCGCTCATCTTGATGCCGTTCTTCGTGACCCAGTACAGCTCGCGCGGCTCCCAGCGCTGGGTCGCATCCACCAGCGGGCCCGGAATCGGCTGCATGCTCATGCCGATGGTGGACTGGGCAAACCCGGGTCCGCCGTGGCACTGCGCGCACTTGTCGCGGTAGACCCGGGCGCCCAGGCGCAGCTGCTGCTCGCCTCCTAATCCAGACTTGGGCATCACGATGTCCTGTGCGTGATTGCGCACCGAATGCTTCATGCCCTCTTCCAGCACCGTGTACACGAAGGGGAAGTGCTGGGCCGTGGCCCCGAGGTTGTACCAGCCGCCGTACAGGACCGCGAGGCCGGCCGCTCCCGCGCTGACGCCCGCCGCCACCAGCGTCAGTACAGCGGTCTTCACGATCAGCCGGTGGCGGTTCGAGAGCATGGAAAGGGGTGCGTCCGATTGGGTTCGTTAAAAAAATTGCATCACTCTTTGTGTATTATAAAAGCCACCCCAACAATGTCGATTCCCCAAGCGTGCGCACCTGCCCTTCCCGCGATTCCGTCCGCCATACCCGAGGACTTGCCGGCATGATGCTGGCCGGCGCGGTGCTGCTCGGCGGGTGCAAGGAAGATCCACGTTCGATCGTCCCCGGCGGCGAGGTGCGGCAGGGCCTACGCCTGGTGACCCAGTACCAGTGCGGCGCCTGCCACACGATCCCGGGAGTGCAGGGCGCGGCCGGCCGGGAAGGCCCGGCGCTCGACCACATCGGCCGCCTGAGCTACATCGCCGGCGGCATCCCCAACCAGCCCGCCAACATGCTGCGCTGGCTGCGCGTGCCGCACGCCGTCAAGCCCGGCACCGAGATGCCGCCGATGGGCCTCACGGAACAGGAAGCGCGCCACATCGCAGCCTTCCTGTACACCCTCCGATGAGCACGACAACCAGCGCCCTGCACTCGGTCCTGCAACCGGCCGGCTGGGACGCCGCCATCATCAGCCAGTTCGCCTGGGTGATGTTCGGCGCCGGCGCCCTGATCTTCGCCGCCGTGATGGCGCTGCTGGCGCTCAGCCTGCGGCGCCGCGAACGGCCGGCACGCGCGCTGCTGTGGATCGGCGGCGGCGGCATCGCCTTCCCCGTCGTGGTCCTCACCGCGCTGCTGGCCTGGAGCACCTGGCGCAGCACCCAGCTGGCGCCGCAGTCCTCGCGCGATGCGCTGACCATTTCCGTGACCGCCAAGATGTGGTGGTGGGAAGTGCGCTACCACGACCCGGCGAGCGGACGCGAGATCGTCACCGCCAACGAGATCCACATCCCGACCGGGCGCGCGGTCTACCTCGGCCTGAATTCGGCCGACGTGATCCACAGCCTGTGGGTGCCCTCGCTGGCGGGAAAGCGCGACATGGTGCCGGGCCGGGTCACCGGCCTGACCCTGCGCGCCGACCAGCCCGGCATCTACCGCGGCCAGTGCGCCGAATACTGCGGCGCCCAGCATGCGCGGATGGCGCTGCACGTGGTGGCGTCCAGCCCGCAGGACTTCGCGGCCTGGCTGGCGCGCCAGGCCCAGCCGGCCCTGCCGGCGAACTCCCCGGTGCTCGAACGCGGCCGCAGAGTCTTCCTGGAACAGCGCTGCCAGGCCTGCCACACGATCCGCGGCGTGGCCGAAGGATCGCGCCTGGGTCCCGACCTGACCCACGTCGGCAGCCGCATGCACATCGGGGCCGGCCTGCTGCGCACCCACCGCGACACCCTGGGCGGCTGGATCGCCGACCCGCAGGCCGCCAAGCCCGGCGTCTTCATGCCCGGTTCGCCGGAACTCGACCGCGACACGCTGCGCGCCCTGGCCACCTACCTCGAGCACCTGAAATGAGTTTGCCCAGTTCACTCCCCCGTCCGGACGGCGAATTCGAGCGCCTCAAGGAAGTCTGGCGCACCCCCACCGGCTGGCGCTTCTTCAAGTCGGTGAATAACACCAGCATCGGCCTGCTCTACATCGGCACCGCGCTGCTGTTCTTCATCCTGGCCGGCATCCTGGCGCTGCTGATGCGGGTGCAGCTGGCCGTGCCCGACAACACCCTGCTCAGCCCGGACACTTACAACCAGGTCTTCACCATGCACGGCACGGTGATGATGTTCCTGTTCGCGATTCCCATCGTCGAGGCGATCGCGGTCTACCTGCTGCCGAACATGCTGGGCGCGCGCGACCTGCCCTTCCCGCGCCTCTCGGCCTACGCCTACTGGGCCTATGCCTTCGGCGGCCTGGCCTTCTTCTGCACCATCTTCGTCGGCCTGGCGCCGGACGGCGGCTGGTTCATGTACCCGCCCTACACGGGCAACCAGTATTCGCCCGGCCTGAACGCCGACTTCTGGCTGCTGGGGATCGGCTTCATCGAGATCTCGGCGATCGCCGGCGCGGTCGAGCTGATCGTCGGCATCCTGTTCACGCGCGCGCCCGGCATGACGCTGCGCCGCATGCCGGTGTATGCCTGGGCCATGCTGGTGGTGGCGGTGATGATCGTGTTCGCCTTCCCGGCGGTGATCGCCGGCACCGCCCTGCTGGAACTGGAACGCGCCTTCGACTGGCCCTTCTTCATCGCCGAGCGCGGCGGCGACCCGATCCTGTGGCAGCACCTGTTCTGGTTCTTCGGCCACCCCGAGGTCTACATCATCTTCCTGCCCGCCGCCGGCATGGTCTCGACCATGATCCCGACCATCGCCGCCACCCGGCTGGTGGGGCGGCGCGCCATCATCGTAGCCCTGGTCGGCGTCGGCTTCTTCAGCTTCGCGCTGTGGGCCCACCACATGTTTGCGGCGGGCCTGGGCGTGCTCGAGATGAGCTTCATCTCGGCGGCCAGCATGGCGGTGGCGATCCCGACCGGCATCCAGGTGTTCGCCTGGATCGCCACGCTGTGGAACGGGCGCGTGCAGATGCACTCCCCGGCGCTGTTCCTGATGGGCTTCATGTTCATCTTCGTGCTGGGCGGCCTGACCGGCGTGATGGTGGCGGTGATTCCCTTCGACTGGCAGGTGCACGACACGTATTTCATCGTGGCCCACCTGCACTACGTGCTGATCGGCGGGATGGTGTTCCCGGTGTTCGCGGCGATGTACTACTGGCTCCCGCTGATCAAGGGCCAGCCCCTGTCGGAAAAGATGGCGCGCTGGGTGTTCTGGCTGATGTTCGGCGGCTTCAACCTCGCCTTCTTCCCGATGCACATCACCGGCCTGGTCGGCATGCCGCGCCGGGTCTATACCTATGACGCCCAGCTCGGCTGGCAGCTGCTGAACATGCTGTCCACGGTCGGCGCCTTCGTGTTCGCCTTCGGCGTGCTGCTCTTCATCATCGACGCCGTGCGCACCCTGCGCCGGCCCGAGAAGGAAGTCGGCAATCCCTGGAATGCGCCGACGCTCGAATGGCTCACCTCGGAATCCTACGGCAACCGCAGCATCCCGCGCATCACCTCGGATGACCCGCTGTGGGACCAGCCGACCTTGTCGGAAGAAGTCGACCGCGGCCAGCACTACCTGCCCGGCACCGCCACCGGCCTGCGCGAGACCATCGCCACCAGCCCGGTCCAGGCCGAGCCGCGCTACCTGATGGTGCTGCCGGGCGACAGCTGGCTGCCGGTCATCGCGGCCCTCGGCACGGCCGGCTTCTTCCTGCTGCTGACGGTGAAGGCGATGCTGCTGGCCTGGCTGTTCGGCCTGATGGCGGTGGCCGGCACGGTGGCCTGGCTGTGGCAGTCGGACCGCAAGCCGCCGATCCTGCATGCCCGCGTCGCCGACGACCTGGTGCTGCCGGTGAACGCCAGGACCACGGCCTCGCAGTCGTGGTGGGGCACGATGGTCATGCTGGTGGTCGATGCCTGCATCTTCGCCTCCTTCGGCTACACCTATGTCCACGTGTCGATGCGCCTGCTGGTCTGCCCGCCGCCCGGCGCCGCCCTGCCGGACCTGCCCTGGCAGCTGGCCTCCGGCGGCCTGCTGCTGGCCGGTTCGGCGCTGATGCTGCTGGCGGTGCGCGCGCTCGGCAAGCGCCGCCTGCCCTGGCTGGTGCTGCTGGCATTGGGCTGCACCGCGGCCTCCTTCATGCTGGACCTGCGCGGCCACCAGTTCGCCGGGCTCGACCCGAGCGCCAGCGCCTGGGCCGCCGCGATCGGCGCGCTGCTCGGCTACCAAGGCCTGCACGTGGTAGTGCTGGCGATCGCCGGCCCCTACCTGTGCCTGCGAGCCTGGCGCGGCCATTTGGGAGAACACAGCCGCGCCACGCTCGACAACGTCGCCCTGCTCTGGCACTACACGACGCTGCAGGGCCTGGCCGGCATGGCGCTGGTGCAGGGCTTGCCGGCATTGATGCCGCTGCTGATGGAGTAAACCATGCACGACCATTTTTTCCGCCAGCTCGTGCGCGGCACCCTGCCCCTGCTGGTATGGGCTGCGCACTTCAGCTTCTGCTACCTGCTGGCGGCGGCCCAGTGCACCCCGGCCGCGATGCGCGCGGGCGGGCCGGACCGGCTGCTGCTGGGAGTCGCAAGCGGCGTGGCGCTGCTGCTGTGCCTGTGGCTGGCCTGGCGTGAGCGCGGCATCCTGCGCGATCCACAACATGCCGGGCTGCTGGACTGGGCGGCCGCACTCAGCGCCGTGCTGGCGCTGGTGGGAATCGTGTGGACCGGGCTGCCCTTGCTGCTCGTCGCAGGCTGTGCGTAGGGTGGGCGGGAGACCCGCCCACCCTACGATCTACTGGCCGGCCGGCGTGACGCGCCAGATCACATTCCCGACATCGTCGGCGACCAGGATCGCGCCCTGCTTGCTCACCGCCACGCCGACCGGACGGCCGAGCGCATCGCCATTCTTGTCCACGAAGCCCGTCAGGATGTCGACCGGCTTGCCGGCCGGCTTGCCCTCCTTGAACGGCACGTAGACCACGTTGTAGCCCGCCAGCGGCTTGCGGTTCCAGGAACCATGCTGGCCGATGATGGCGCCGTTCGCGAACTGGGGCAGCAGCGAACCGGTATAGAAGGCCAGCCCCAGCGCCGCCACGTGGGCACCGAGCGCATAGTCGGGTGCGATGGCCTTGGCTACCAGGTCCGGGCGCGGCGGCTTGACCCGCTCGTCCACGTGCTGGCCGTACCAGCTGTAGGGCCAGCCGTAGAAGCCGCCGTCCTTCACCGAAGTCAGGTAGTCCGGCACCAGGTCGCTGCCGATCTCGTCGCGCTCGTTCACGACGGTCCACAAGGCGCCGGTTTCGGGGTTCCAGGCCATGCCGTTCGGGTTGCGCAGGCCGGACGCGAACAGGCGGGTCTTGCCGCTGGCGATGTCCACTTCGAGGATGGCGGCGCGGTCGACCTCCTTGTCCATGCCGTTTTCGGCGACGTTGCTGTTCGAGCCCGAGGTGGCGTACAGCTTGCGGCCGTCCCGGCTGGCGATGATGTTCTTGGTCCAGTGGTGGTTCAGCGGGCCGCCCGGCAGCGGCGCCACCTGCTGCGCGCCCGCGGTGATCTCGGTGTCGCCTTCCTTGTAGGGGAAGCGCACGATGCCGTCGGTGTTCGCCACGTACAGCATGTCGCCGACCAGCGCCATGCCGAAGGGCGAATTCAGGCCCTTCAGGAAGACCTTCTTCAGCTCCGCCACGCCGTCGCCGTCGGCGTCGCGCAGCAGCGTGATGCGGTTCGCGCTCGGCACGCCGGCGCCGGCCTTCGCCATCACCTTGCCCATGACGTAGCCCCGGATGCCTTTCTTGTCTTCCGGACGTTCCGGCGCATTGCTCTCGGCAACCAGCACGTCGCCGTTGGGCAGCACGTGCAGCCAGCGTGGATGGTCGAGGCCGGAAGCCATGGCATTCACCGCCAGTCCGGCCGCCGCGACCGGCTTGCCGCCCTGCGGCCAGCCCTTGGCCGGGGCGATGTCCACGGTCGGGAACATGGACTTCTTCGGCGCCACCAGGGTCGGCTGCGGACCGACGTCGGCGCCGGGAGCCAGGGTGGATTTTTCGGCGCAGGCAGCGAGCAGCAGGAGCGTGGCGCCCGCCGACAGGCGAAGCAGAGTGTGGTCGCGCATGGTGTTCTCTCGGTAGGTACGGACGACGCCCGTTTTGCCGGCATACTAGCCAATCTGGCAATAGTGCGCCGTCCGTTACCGCAGAGAAAACCCAGCCTCAGGTGGGGACCGCCTGTACTTCCTCGACCACCCGCGTCGCTTTGCGCCGGCGCCGCCGCACGAAGCCGACCAGGCCCGGCAGTTGCACCAGCACAAGCATCGCGAAGGCCGCGCGGTAGGCCATGGCCGGGACCTGCCCCGCATCGTCGAGCGGCCACAGGCCGATCATCAGGCCGAAGCCGGCCTGCACCACGAAGGCGCCGATGAAGATCAACAGGTTCAGGCAGGTCGCCGCGCGCCCGGTCAGCTCGCGCGGCATCGATTGCGCGATGATGGCGTACTCGATCCCGGTGATGGTGCCGACCAGGGTGAACAGCACCGACAGCAGCTGGAAGCTGGGCTTGTAGCTGACGACGAAGCCGGCCTGCACCAGCAGGAAGACGGCGATGCCGGCGGCGGCGACGTCGAGCGGGGCGATGCCGCGCCGCCCGGCCCATTCGGTGATCATGCCCACCCCGATGGCGCCGAAGATCACCGCGGCCATGCCCATGTACAGCAGGTAGGCGACGGCGGCGTCGGGAAAGCGCGCCACGTCCGACAGCCAGCGTCCGATCCACAAGCCCTGGATGCCGAAGAACACCGCATGCGGGATCAGGACCAGCGAGGCCGTGGTGCGGAACACCGGCGCCCGGAACACTTCGCGCAGCGCCTGCCCCAGCGGGCCGCGCCTCGGCACCGATGCGCCTCCGCTCCCATCGTCGCGCGGGTACACGAGCGCGATCAGCAGGCCGCAGCAGGCGGTGAGCCCTGCCAGCATGACGAACAGGCCGCGCCAGTCGGTGTACTCGAGCACCAGGCGCACCGGCATGGTGGCGGTGGCCGCCCCCAGTCCCCCTACCGCGATCAGGTAGCCGTGCACCGAGGGCAGCTTGCTTGGGGTGATCCAGGTCGAGACTCCCTTGACCGCCGCCATGAAGCAGCCACCCAGGCCCAGGCCCATGACGGCGCGCGCCACCACCAGCTGGCCGAAGCCGCTGCCGCGCGAGAACAGCAGCGCGCCGATGGCGCCGACCAGCATCATCGTCAGCTGCACCTTGCGCGGCCCCCAGCGGTCGAGCGCGATGCCGACCGGCAGCTGGACCAGGGCGAAGGCGAAGAAGAAGGCGCTGGTGAGCAGTCCCAGCTCGGCCGGCGTGAGCGCGAGCGCGCCCACCAGGTCGGGGGCCAGCACCGCGTTCACGTTGCGCAGCAGTGTCGACAGGTAGTGTCCCAGCGCGAACGGCAGGAACACGTAGAAAAAAACCGCCACGCCGGACAGGCGTGGCGTGCTGGTCTGGTCCTGCATGGCCGGGCCCCGATCGGATCTCAGGCGGCGTCCTGGGTTGCGTTGCCGCGCAGCTGCCCGGCCGGCACCAGGGGGATGACGCGACCGCCGGGACCGTGCAGCGGACTGCCGCCCTCCTGCTCGAAGAAGAACTTGTCGCGTCCGAAAGCGGGCTTGAGGTGGTCGAGCCAGGTGGCGTCGGCATCGTACTTGGCGAAGAAGGGGCGGCGCACCCACTCCGGATTGCGCGCCTGCAGGAACTGCAGCGCGAACAGCTTCTCGCCGTTGATCGTCACCACGCCGTCGATCACCACCTTGCCCGGGAAGGCGCTCATCGAGGGACCGCGCACGGTGCGCGACAGGCCCGACACCATCGAGTAGGCCTCCTGGAAGATCTGGTGGGCGCGCGCCAGCGGCAGCGCGAAGTAGTCGCGCGGGCCGGTGTCGCGCTCGACGAACATGTAGTACGGGATGGCGCCCAGGCGCACGCCGGTGGTCCACAGTTCGGCCCAGCTCTTCGGGTCTTCGTTGATGTGGCGGATCAGCGGGCCCTGCATGCGCAGGGTGGCGCCGGTGCCGACGATGCGCTTGACCGCCTGCTGGGCTACGGACGCGCGCAGCTCCACCGCGTGGTTGTAGTGGCCCATGATGGCCAGGTTCTTCCCCGATCGAACGACTTTCTCGAACAGGCGCAGCAAATCGTCGCTGTCCTTGTCCGACACGTAGCGCTGCGGCCAGTAGGCCACCGACTTGGTGCCGATGCGGATGTTCTGGATGTGGGCCAGGTTCGGCTCCAGCAGCGGCTCGAGGAACTCGGCCAGCGAACGGGTATTCATGATCATCGGGTCGCCGCCGGTGATCAGGACGTCGGTGACGTCGGGATGGTTCTCGAGGTAGGACACCAGCTCGCTGCTTTCGCGGGCGTCGAACTTCATGTCGTCCATGCCGACGAACTGCGGCCAGCGGAAGCAGAAGGTGCAGTAAGCGTGGCAGGTCTGGCCCGAGCTCGGGAAGAACAGCACGGTCTCCTTGTACCTGTGCTGATACAATACGCCCATCATGAAAGCATATTCTTACGCCCGATTTTCAAGTGACGCCCAGCGGCACAACACATCCATTGATCGTCAGCAGACCTTAGCTCGCAAGTGGTGCGAGAAGAACAAGGTTGAGCTGTCTGATCGCGTGTTCGCGGATGAGGCGGTCTCAGGTTTCGACGGGTCAAATGTCAATACAGGCGCACTTGGTGAGTTCATTGCTGCTCGTGAGTCGGGCGAAATCCCACCCGGTAGTATCCTGATCTTAGAGCATTTGGACCGCTTAACGCGCATGGAGCCGTGGGACGCCGTAGGGCTGCTGCAACGGCTGCTAAAGCTTGAAGTTACCGTTGTCACTGTTCAGCCTGAGATGAGGCTCGACCCAGAAAAGCGGGACTCTATGCAACTTCTGCAAGCTGTTCTCTATCTGGACAACGCGCACAAGGAGAGCGCCCGTAAGAGCGAGATAGGTATCGGTAAGTGGGCAGATCGGTTTGCCGCTGCGAGAGCAACGGGACATCACATAGGCGGACGCGTTAGCAACTGGCTCACACTCGGGGACGACAAGCAGTACCACTTGAACGATCATGCTGATACCGTCCGTGAAATCTTCCGGCTCTGCCTTGAGGGATTGGGCAGCACGGCAATTTCCCAAGCTCTAAACGCAGAACCTGAACGGTTCAAGACCTTCAACAAAGGCAGTCGTTGGGGTACTACCGCAGTTCTTTCGATTCTTCAAAACCGTGCTGCCATAGGCGAGCTTGCACTAAAGGACGGTGGGGAGCCGATACAGAAGTACTTCCCGGCAGCAGTGGACGAAAACACGTTCAAGTCCGCACAAGCGATTATCGAGGCCCGCAAGACCGGCTCAATCCCGAAGCAGTCATCAGACTTTAATGTGTGGGGAAAACTTGTCTTCTGTGGGGCATGTGGTAGTCCCATGAACATCATTCATCGCACTAAGTTCCGTTACTTGATGTGCGCAAACCGCCGCTACGGTGCGTGTGAAGGCTCCAAGAACGTGCGGCTCGATGAAAGCGAAGATGTGCTTATGGCGATGCTGCTGCATCTGGACGCTATAAGCTTGGTCATGCCTGACCCTGACAAGCTACACCGAGAGTTGACTGTAGCAGAAGGGAACCTACTAGACGAACAGGTTAAGTTAGCGAAGTGGGCAGCAAAGCTTGAAGAGAACCCAGATTCTCCGACTTATGATGGCCTCGTCTTGAAAAGTGAAGGCAGAATCAGGGAGTTCAAGGCAGAGGTAGCGCGGCTAACAGGAATGCTGACAGGCGGCGAAAAGCTAACCCTACAAGAGATACGGGCAAAGCTCGACTTTACCGACAAACCTACTCGCAGGCGTGTGAACGCCTTCCTGCGTCGATTGGCGGTTCAAGTTCGTATCGCAGAGGGCTATCTGCTGACCCAGCATGACGTAGCCATAGCGATGTTTGCTGTAGCAAAGAACAAGATTGGGTTCATAGCGCTCGATAATGATATGAGCGAGCCGCCAGAGTCAGACGATATCGTTCTCACAGGTGGCAAGGGCGAGCTACCGGGTCTTGAACAAGCTAACACCATCGCATCAGGCGTCAAGAAGCGATTGCTGAAAGGTGGCATCGGCTCTAGCGCTAAGGGCATGTTGACCAATCCGAATGGCAGGGGTACACGGAGACAGAAATCCGTACCAGCGTAATTTTCAAAACCGTTTTTCCGGGACATGGCCTGTCGAACGATGGGCCAACAGTCCAGGCGAATATATCAGCGAGCGCTCCACCGTGTCTTAACCGCTACCGGCGTCGGTTTAGAAGCCCTTGTCAGGCCACGGAAATATCGATAGACGCGGCCAGAGAGGCCAACAGGGGGGGAAGGATAGGCTGGGGCTGAGAACGTCTCTACGAGGCTCTACAAATCCCAGTTACCTAGTCGGAGTAATCCGGCGCTTCGGTAGCTCAGCCGTTCCCGCTTCGTTGTCAATGAAGACTAGCCACGATTGCCGGTAGTCCACTACTTGCCCGGCTTCGCTCACAACTCGTTCGTACCCGGCAAGAGTCATTCTTCCATCGTTAGCCCATACGAGGCTCACGTCTTTCAGCTCGGCTCGGATCATCTCACCTTGCAGCAGTCGAGCCGTCTTGCAGGGGCGATGCAGGCCTTGATCGGTTACATCTGCAATGATGAGTAGACCGCGAGCACCAGCCGCATCACGTAACAAACGTCTGTCGATTTCGACGCCGTGATTCCTCATCTTGACGATACGAACCTGCATGCTTGCCATAATGAAATACTGTACATTTGTACAGTATATACGCACATCGCGACGCTGCTTTGTGTTTTTCACGAATTTCGTGCATGCTCATTTCAGCGATTCCTACAACAAATTGAGCGTAAGCAAAGTAGATGAGCCGCAGTACGTTTATCATTGACGCTCAGGGCAGTGCTGTGACAGCATTGAGGTTATGAACTTTGAATAGTTAGTAGCTAAGGAAATGAAAAGGCCCTTGTCCAAGACAAGGGCCTGAAAAGGTGAGTAGGTCAACGGTCGCCAAACCGCCCTACTCGTGTTTTGACCCCCGCTGTGGAAGCGAAAAATGGCAATGATAGTTGCCAAGAAGGGAGGATCAACAGCCTCGTAACCCTACGAGGAGGGCTTGGGACTGAGTTGCTGCAACCGAACCGTTTACACAACTTTTCGGTTGCGCGCAACTCATTCTAAGTCCGGTTGCAATCAAGTGCAATTGAAAAGTTTGTCCAATTGTGTTTTTTACTATAGCAATCTGACACGGAGTAAGTATGTCAAAAGCAAACATTCCGCCAGACGAGGCGGTTGATGGCGAGGCTATGTCCCCGCTCGATGTGAAGAAGCTCAGCGGCTCTTCATCTATCTTGGTCGTGCTAGCTGCGGTTGTGATGGGCGTAGCGGCTTGGCCGAAGGCATTTGAGGAGCATGTGCGGGGTGGACTTGTCGTCACGCTCTTAGTGATCCTGACACTAGCGTCTTGGGTGGCTGTCACTTGGATTCAATACGGCTGACCTGACAGGTCAGGTGGGCCGGGTGCTCTATGAGTATCCGGCCTTTTTTGTGGCTCAGGCGGCTTGCTTCTGGGCTTTGATAATTCGGTACACTGAAGCGATGCCTATTTCGCAGGCTTTCGCAATCTCTTCCTTGGTCAAGCCTTTATTGTGCAGCTTCAACACCTGCGCGGCCTTTGCTTGAGCCGTGGGAGCACGACCAGTGTATTTACCCTCGGCCTTAGCGGCAGCAATGCCTACCTTCTGTCGTTCCAGCATGTTTTCGCGTTCGAACTGAGCGATGGAGCTGAACAGGTTGAACGTCAAGCGGCCTTGGGGCGTGCTGGTGTCAACGTTCATGTCAAGAATCTGGATGGAAGCACCGGCAGCGGCTACAGCGGCTTCAATCTCGATCATGTGGATCATCGAGCGTGCTACGCGTGAGAGACTGGTGAAGACCAGGACATCTCCCTTCCCCAACTTCGCCAGCACCTTTGTAAACTCCACCCGGTCAGCCATCTTCACGCTGCTGATCTGTTCTTGATAAATCGTCTGATCGGTGCAGCCTGCTTCCTTCAACTTCGCTACTTGGTCTGCCAGTCCGGCTACCTGCTCGATCGTGCTCGTTCTTGCGTAGCCGTATTTGGTCATGTTGTTTGTCCTTTTTCACAAGAGTCTAGATGCAGTGATAATATCACTAGGGTCTAGAGATTGCAATCCGGTTGATAGGTTTTTGCTGAGTTCGCCTGAACTATCTTTCAACCCTGCCCTTGTGATATCGGACCCGATGCACCTCATCGCGTCAACATCTTCAATTTCTTATAGTCAACTTTATCGTTAGTCAACGAAGGGAAATGTTCTCGCAACGAGATTGTTAACTTTAAATCAACATGTTTCTAGTTTGCGGTGTGCGACTACCATAATTCGTGGATTTTAGGTGCAAATTGCAGTACGTAGCCGGATTCAAATTCATACCATTGGTTTCCATGCGGAAACAAAAATCAAACTCTTCAAACTTGGCAATGAGAAAATCAACGAATTCTCACATTTTCGTTGCGAGATTGTGTTGACATGTCCGGAATGGGCTTATAATTAGCACACGCTGATGAGGCACTTGACGGAAGGACGCAATGAACGAGTTTGAAAAGAACGTGATGCAGCAGATATCGCTGTTGGATGACGAGCTGAAGGGACTCACTGAGCGACGCAAGGTAGTTGAAGCGAAAATCGCGGGCTTGCGGATGTTCCTGTCTGCGTCAGCAGTACGATCTGAGGCCCTCGACATTTCTTTGGATGTTCAGGCTGCTTCAGTTCTGCCTGAGGCTCCAAAGGTTGCGGTCAAGGATAAGGTCGTTGAAGCTGCTTTGCGCATTTTGGCGGACGGAAAACCACGCCGTACAAATGATCTCGTGGCGGAATTCTTCCTCGATGGAATCGAGGTAGGCGGCACCAACAAAACCGCAACTGTCAGCAGCATCCTTAGTCGCGATCACCGATTCAAGGCAGATCGTACTCACGGATGGTCGCTGATAAAAAAAGAAAGCCCCGCTGGAAACGAGGCTTTCGATCTCCAACCCACGCCTTAAAGGCAACAGTGCAGAACTGTTTTTTGCAGAAAGGAGCTGCTTGTACTACTTAGGCACTGGAATGCCTAAGCGCGAGGTGATCAGGGGCGACCTTTTCACCGGGCGCAAGTGTCTTAGCGGACGACGGTAGTTTACGTCAACGTGCGCCTGCACGCAAGAATTAACAGCCCCTGTTGACAAATTGCAAGGGGTTCAAAATGTTTAACAACAAGGTTAAGTCTGTTTTCGTTCGCCAATACATGCGGTTTCGCTTCGGTAGGTACGAAAGTGTATGCCAGCACTGGCGGTCGCATCCGGGACAACTGAGTTTGTTCTAACTTGATGAGAGCCGCGTCATGAACTCATGGCGCGGCTTTTTTCATGCCCTTCAGAACGGATCGGGGGCAACAAGGCTCCGGTTGTGAGCTGCGATAGTGGCTTCGTATCGCTTGCGGTCTGACATCGCGATTTCAGCAAATGTACGCTCCCGGTCATGGTGGTCAGGTGTAACGCTGTAGCCGTAGGTTCGGGTCTTCAGTACGTATGGAACGAAAAGCCCATGCTGAGCCAGTTCTATAGTACGCAACATATCCAGGAGTGTCTTCTCGGTGCAGAAGACCAACCCCGCTTCGATGTAACGCTTGGCGTCCTTTTGCGATGGGTTCTTCTTGAAGCATACGATGTATCGTTGCCATCCGTGCTCTGCCTGAAGTGCCAGCATCTTAAACAAGCTATGGTTCCATGCGTGATCGAGTAGGACCCGAGGGCTGGTGCGGTAGAAGTGGTCAGTCAAGAAGTTGTATGTCTTCTCTCTGGCATCGTGCATCGTCCGCATGAATTCATCTTGCAGTGCTCGGTGCGAACTGGCCTTGTCAGGATGAAAATTCAGGGTCCCATTCTTCGCCTCGATGAAGGTGTAGCTGCGGCCTTGAGTAGCGAGGGCGTCGGGCCTGCCTTCCAGTTCAACGTTAGCTCCGTCTCGATACTGGCTTGGCAGGAGCGGTGAGAAGGTCTGGGTAGGTACTACGGGGACAGGCAACGTCGCGTAGAACGCGAGAGCTTGGCGTTCGGATGCCGAGATGGATGCTGCTATGTTCATGTGCTATCTCCTTTCAGGAGGACGGAACTACATATTGGAAGTAATAATTCGCAGTTCGTCCGTTTCGTCTGCTCCCCCTATGAGGGCGTCTGTTTTTCGTCTGTGTTTCGTCCGTTCCGCGTCCGTTCTAAAACGGCTCCTGCGGCTCTTGTGCAGCTAGAATCGCTTCGGCCTCATGTCGTCGCATGGCAACCGGGAACCACCAGCGGGTCCTATGCCCGTTCACGTCGAGCAATTCTTGTCGATATCCAGCGTAGGCCAGCAGTTCAGACAAGGCTTTGTTACTCGGCTTGTTCAGTCCGTTTTTTGAGAACGCGCCTCCCAGAGCGCCAGACTTCAGAACTTTCGTCGCATGCTCTTCAAGGAAGTCAGTAGTGAAAACCTGCTCCTGTGTGATCGACTTCGTTATCTGCTCACGTAGGGTTTCCGTCATCGGAGCCGACTTAGGGTTGAAGCCGTCTAGCGGATAGCGCATGAAGTAGTCGTGGATTGCCTCAAGAGCGCCTTCGTGTTTCAAGTCGTCCGAGAGCGGTTGAATCACGTTCCTCACTCGCTCCTTCCTGCCTTCGTCACCGCTCAGTCCTTGGGAGTAGCCAAGACGCTTCGGTATCCACCAACGGCGATCTGTATCGTCGATGTTCAGCGGTACTTCTTCATTGCTGGCAAGAATGAATCGCGTGTAGGTAGTGACCATCCCAGCGGCCAGACCTTTTTGCTCAAGCAGCACACGCTCTTCAGTCATGAGCGACTTCAACTGCGTTTGCGTATCAGCACGCCCTGATTTGCAGTCGTCCAACTGGACGAGGATCGTGCCATCCATGGCATTGGCAAACCTGCCGACGAGTTCAGAGTACTTCTTCACCAGCATGGTTTGCTTGCATAGCAGCGGCGTCAGGATCGAGTTGAAAAGGAAGCCTTTTCCGGTCCCCGTCTCGCTGAGCAACATGGGATGCCAGCTCGGGCGCACCTCAGGCTGCTGGAACATGTGAGCTAGGTATTGCGTGAACGTGTGGCGCTCGTCATGGTCAGGAAACATGCATTCCAACAGGGCCAAGAAGTGAGCGGACAGCTTGCAAGGCGGATGCTCCGGCACGAATTCCCGATACGTGTTCACGTAACGATGGCGCGTTCCTTTAGCGCGGACGATGGCAGGCCCCTTCGGCAAGAAGATCGTTCCGGTCACTGACTGGAGCCTATCTGCAAGGTAGTCTGGACTCGGAGCCGGTCTTACAGGCTGCTTACCCTGCTCCCGGCAAAAGTCTGCGAAGTCCCCACTGAGCCACGCCATCGGCAACGGTTCGTGTGGGGCGGCTCCCGAAATCACGCGGGGATATGGACTTGCTGCGTTGTACAGCTTCGCGTAGCCTGCGCTCGCAAGGTAGGCTTGATACTGTTTGATCAGCTCCCCCTGAGCGAAGGTGTACTGCTGTTGGGTACTGGGAGCGGTCGGTTCAGGTTCTTGTCTTACCGGCAGTGGTACTACTGTCATTCGCGTTCTCCGTTACTTGGTTGCCACTACTGGCTAGGGAAATGAGGTTCTCGATAATCTGGCTCCCGCTTCTATGCTGAGCTTTGGCAAGGCGCTCAAGGGCTTCCCAGGTCTTCGCAGGCAAGAAGACGTAGGAGCGCTCAAGGTGGACGCCGGAGATAGAGACAACTCTCTGGCGTCGAGTTTGCGGAATCGTTTGTGGTCTGATCATGTTGTTTGTCGTTTTCGGTTGTCTCAACGCCGAGAGGGCGAGTCTGCATCATTTCTGTATGGCTGCCTATGTTACGGAACGTACCTAAAATTCCCAGCACCTCGCCCCTCAGTCACGCAGCGACAAGGCAAAGGAAGGGCCTGTCGGGCGCAACGACTCAGATTTGAAGTGTGTTGTGGAGTGCAGCCAGCGGCAGTGCTGGGCTAGACGCGCGCCCTGCTCAGGCGGCTGAGGAGGGAGGTGTTACTGCTGGTTCAGCTTGGCTAGCTCTGCTTCGGCCTGCCTGCGCAACTTAGCGATTTCTTTTTCGTGAGCCGCGACAGCTTCTGTTACCTTTTTCTCTAGAGCTTCACGCGTTTGGCGCTCTACCAGAATCGCGGCTTCGTGTCTTACCGCTGCTTTGAACTCTGCTGCTTGGAGCGCTAGTGCGTGTTCATTCGACTCACGAGCCATATTGATCGCGATTTGGTCGGGGTTGCCTTGAACAAGGTAGAACGAAGCGTTACCGTTGTTGAACAACTCCACTGGACGATCTGGATGGAAGATCATCCCGGCGCGGATGTGCACCGATGCTTGAGCGAACGCAGGAAACGCGGGGCCGATGATGTGGAGGGAAGTTGGCATCGCGGCGGATGGATTAGTAGTGGTTGCTTGTGTCATGAAGATTTCCTTTTAGTTTGTGTTGGTGTTTGTGTTAGTGCTCAGGCCGCGTTGACGCACGTAATTCGCGACGTGCATACGATGCCACTCAAGACCGCTCGGGGTCCGAAGGCCCAAAGAGTTCAAGTGATTCGCCACCGTTCGAAGGGTGGAAAAGGGACGAAGCGTGGTGACGATGCCGTCAACGGTTTTATAGAAATCGGCGTCGCGTAGCGGCTTACCGAACTCGGGTACAGCTTTATGCATAGGCATAGGAATAGCCTCCTAAAGTTACAAGGTTAGAAAATGGGGATGGAAGTGATTCGAAAGGAATCGAGATCAGTAGCGCGGACAGGACAACGGAGTGGTACTGATACAACGATAATAACATACGACAACGATTTTGTCAAATTTCGGCCACTTTATTGCATGTTTGCCATTTACAATTCCCAAGAAGTATGAATCATACACCTTCAGCAAATACGCTGGGTATCATCGTACATACAGGTCCAGTTTCGTCGGGCTGGAGCCCTGAATTCTGCGAAATAAATGAAGAAGATGAACATCCGATTGCTCAGCACAGAGCGGATCGGCCACGCAGTCGGATTGAGCAGAATCCAGTAGTGTGTTCTGTCGTTATTTGTGCGGAGCGGTGGCCCTAGACATCACAAGAGCTAGCGTTGGGTTCCTGAGCAAGAGGACGTTCAACCGGAATCAAGCCAAGAACTTCCCAGATCACATACGTGTCGAATCCATACTCTTCAAGAAATCGCATTGCATACAAGATGCCATGCGTGCGTCGCAATTGTATGGCTGCACCTAAGAGGCGAGCATTGCGAAACTGATCCGATGATGGATGAGTAGTCATGTTTAAATTTTGACTTTGTGCCGCTCACTCTGCATTGATTTACGTCAAATAGTTGAGAACAAAAAAGAGACGTTTTACAGCAGCACAAGTACTTGTGCTGCAGGCCCTTGAGCGGGGCGTCGTTCACGCGCGGGACGTTGTGCGTCATCTGGCCGGCCGGATGCGGATTCATGCGCATGCGGATGCCGTGCACCAGCTTCGCAATGGCCGTCTCGTCCTTCTTGTACAGCACCAGCTCGCGCAGCTGCTCGTACTCGTTCGAGGGCAGCATGTCGCGGTGCGGGAAGGTGAGCCGGTAGATCGGATCGTCCGGCACCTTGTCCCAGTCGATCAGCTCCTCCAGTACGTAGGCGTTCACGCGGAACGGCAGCACATGGGACACCACCTGCACCGCTTCCTGCAACTCCGGCGTCATCCATTGCCACTGGCGCGCCAGGTGGATCGTCTGCCGGGTATAGGGCTTGAACTTGGAGGGAGTCGATTCGGTCGTGATCACGGGAGTTCTCCAGGAAACGAGGGATGGAAATATCCGGCGGGGGTAAAACATTGCCGGTAAGAATTCATCTTACGTTGCGGAAATCGGCCCGGAATTGCCGTCAATCAATCAGACAGTTCCTATGGTGGGGGTTAGCACAAGAGGAGCATTATTTGGTCGCGCGCCGGCGCATCCATTCGGCGAAGTGCCTGCCGACCAGCAGGTCGCCGTCGTAGCTCAGGTGGTTGGCGTCGCGGTACATCAGGCGTCCGTCGATCATGGCGCGGCAGCTGCTGTCGTCGCACAGCGCGGCGGACGAATCGAACCAGGCGATCTGCGGGAATTCGCGGGCGAAGCCGCCCAGGATCTCGCGGTGCTGCCTGATCTGCTGTTCCCATTCGGCGCGCGTGATCGCGCAGGGCACGCGGGTGGCCGACGAAGCGACCCCGGCGCGCTTGATGCACGAACGCGGGTCGAAGCCGATGATCGGCACGTCGTTCATGAAGATCACGCGCTTGCCGGCGGCGGTGAAGCGGCGGAAGGTCTCGCGCGCCGCATCCACCCAGACGCGCTGCTCGGGACCGGGGCCGAAGCGCAGGTGGGTCGAGAACACCACGGTCTTCACCGAAGGCATGCCGAGGGCCAGTTCCAGCATCGGCTGGGTGGCTTGCTGGTAGGGGTCGCCCTGCGGGTCGAGGCCCCAGTAGGGATGGCGGGTGCCCAGCATCAGGAGGTTGTCGCCGATGCCGCTGTAATACTTCGTCAGGCCGGCAACCACGTGGTAGGCGTGGCTGTCGCCCAGCAGCACCACGGTCGGATCCTTCGCCGCGTCGGCCAGCAGGCAGTATTCATAGGACGAGTCGAAGCCATAGCGCTTCTTGCAGGCCTCGGCATTGGCCCTGTCCTCGACCACCACCAAGGCCTTCTGGTTGGCCAGGTTGTCCTGCACCGGCTTGCGGCCCGGCAGGCCTTCGTTCAGGTAGATATATCCGCCTGTGGCAGCGCAGGCGGCCATCAGCGCGCACAGTGCCGCGAGCTTGCCGCGGCCGGCGCCGGGGCCGCCGCGCAGCGGGCGCTCGACCACCCGCCAGGTGAGCCAGGCCAGCAGGAGCGCGAGCAGCAGCGCACCCGCGCGGATGGCCGGCGCCGGCTCGCGCGACTCGATGATCTGGGCGAAGGACAGCAGCGGCCAATGCCACAGGTAGAGCGGATAGCTGATCAGGCCGATCCAGACCATGGGGCGGCTCGACAGCACGACCCGGTTGAACCAGGCCTGCGGTCCGGCGCCGATGAGCAGCAGCGCACCGAGCGCGGGCAGCAGTGCGAACCATCCCGGGAACTGGTCCTTGCGCGTGATCAGCGCCAGCCCGGCGGCCAGCAGGACGACACCCAGCCAGGCAAGCAGATTGGGAGCGACGCGCGGCAGCCCCACAGACCTGGCGGCCGGACGCGCGTGCAGGCAGGCCAGGCCGGCGCCCAGCAGCAATTCCCAGGCGCGGCTGGCCGGGGAATAGAAGGTGGCGCTGGCGTAGTGGACGATGCCGCCGACGTTGACGGCAAACGAAGCCAGCGCCAGCAAGGCCGCGACCGCGAACAGCTTGGCCCGCAAGCGCCAGCCCAGCAGCAGGATGATCGGCCACAGGATGTAGAACTGTTCCTCGATGCCGAGCGACCACAGATGCAGCAGCGGCTTGGTGTCGGCCGCGGTGTCGAAGTAGCCGACCTGGGCCCAATAGAAGAAGTTGGCGGCGAAGCCGGCGCCGCCGACCACGTGCTTGCCGAGCTGCTGGTACTCGTCCGGGAACAGGGCCAGCCAGCCGAAGGCGAGGCAGGACCCCAGCACCAGCACCAGGGCCGGGAAGATGCGCCGCACCCGGCGCGCGTAGAAGCCGGCGAAGCTGAAGCTGCCCCCCTCCAGCTCGCGCAGCAGGATGCTCGAGATCAGAAAGCCGGAGATGACGAAGAAGACGTCGACGCCGATGAAACCGCCCCGCAGCACCGACGGGAAGGCGTGGAACAGCAGCACCGACAGCACGGCGACGGCGCGCAGGCCGTCGATGTCGCGGCGGTAGGCCAGGTGGGCCGCAGGCGCCGTTGCCGGCCCGTCCTCGAAGGGAATCTGTTTCTCTAGCTTCATGCCAACCCGCCAACGAAACTGCCGATTCTACATGAGATGATTGCAATAAAACAACTTTTTTACCTTAAATCCAACACTGCTTCCCACCCTTGGTACGCAATGCAATTGCGCCACCGCAATCCCTGCCATTTCCACCCCGGTACATTTGCCAATGCACTTTAGCAATATTGGTCCCAGAAAATTCCACTCGAGGAGTCAACAATGAAACTGTTCGCACCTACCGCCGCCCTGTGCCTGGCCATCGCCGCCGCCCCCGTCCTCGCCAGTGGCCCGACCGAGAAAGACGCCATCGCGATGGTCGAGCGCGGTGTTGCCCTGGTCAAGGCCAAGGGCAAGGACGAAATGATGAAGAAGATCAACGCCAAGGATGCGGACTACGTCCAGGGCGAGCTGTACATGGATATTCGCGACCTGAAGACCGGCATCGTGCTGGCCCATCCCTATAACCCTTCGATCGTCGGCAAGGACCTGACCGACGTGCCTGACGCGAACGGCAAGAAATACCGCCGCGAGATCATCGAACTGGCTGCCGCCAAGGGCAAGGGCTGGGTCGACTACCAGTACAAGAACCCGACCAGCGGCAAGATCGAGCCGAAGACCACCTTCGTCCAGCGGGTCGACGACGTGGTGCTCGAAGTCGGCATCTACAAGAAATAAGCTTCCCGTCCACGCCCGGAGCCAAGCATGCTGAACAAACTACGGATCGGCCCGAAACTGCTGCTTGCCCCGGGCCTGGTACTGGTGCTGCTGACGATGCTGTCGGCGGCCGCCTATTACGGCATGGTGCGCCAGAACGCCTCGCTCGAGCACATGGTGCAGGTACGCGCCGCGCGCCTGCAGGCCGTGGCCGACGTGGCGGGCGAGGCGCGCTTCGCCCATGCCAACATCTACCAGTTGCTGGCCTGGGTGAACGGCAGCTTCGCCCAGAGCCGCCTGGCCGCCCTGACCGCCGACATCCACAAGAAGCACGCGGCGATCGGGACCAGGCTGGGCGACCTGGCGAAACTGGCGGAGCCGAGCGAGCGCGCGCCGATCGAAGCCTCGCTGACGGCGCTGGCGAGCTACCGCAAGATGGTGAGCGAGACCATCGAGCTGGCCCAGGTCGACCAGTCGATCGCCACCAATTCGATGCAGAAGGCAGAGAAGCAGTTCGTGGCGCTCGACAGCGGCTTGCAGAACCTGGCGGCGCTGGAAAAGAAGCTGAGCGTGGAAGCCCACGCCGCCGCCAAGGCCGAATTCCGCTCGCTCGGCATCACCATGGCCGGCCTGGTGCTGCTGTCGATCGGCCTGTCGCTGATGGTGACGATGCTGGTGCGGCGCGCCATGCTGGCCGACATCCGCTCGATCGCCACGGTAGTGAACGACCTGGCCGACGGCCGCCTGCGCGCTTCCGGCACAGCGGGCGGCGGGCGCGACGAAATCGCCGACACCTCGCGCGCGCTCGACCACAGCATTACGCGCCTGGACGGCGCCCTGCGCAGCATATTGAGCTCGGTGCGCTCGATCGACACCGCGTCGAAGGAGATCGCCAGCGGCAACCTGGACCTGTCGACCCGCACCGAACTGCAGGCCGGCTCGCTCGAGCAGACCGCCAGCACCATGGAAGAACTGACCACCGCGGTCAAGGAGAACGCCAACAATGCGCGCCTCGCCTCCAACCTGGCGGCCGAGGCGCAGCAGCTGGCCTCGAACGGCGGCCAGGCGGTCGGCCGCGCGGTGGCGACGATGGAATCGATCCAGGCCAGCTCGCGCAAGATCGTCGAGATCACCGGCGTGATCGACGGCATCTCGTTCCAGACCAACCTGCTGGCCCTGAACGCCGCGGTGGAAGCGGCGCGCGCCGGCGAGCAGGGACGCGGCTTCGCGGTGGTGGCGGCGGAAGTGCGCACCCTGGCGCAGCGCTCGGCGGCGGCGGCGCGCGAGATCAAGGCCCTGATTGCCGACTCGGTAAAGATCATCGAGGACGGCAGCGCCTCGGTGAGCGAGGCCGGCGCCAGCATGGGCGACATCGTCGCCTCGGTGAAGCAGGTGAACGACATCATCGGCCGCATCAGCATCGCCAGCACCGAGCAGGCCGACGGCATCGCCGAAGTGAACAAGGCGGTCGGCCAGATGGACGGCATGACCCAGCAGAACGCGGCGCTGGTGGAAGAAGCCGCCGCCGCCGCCGAAAGCCTGCACGAACAGACCGTCAACCTGGCCAAGGCGGTCTCGATCTTCAAGTTCGACGGCATCGAGGCCCCGGCGATCGAGGAAGAAGACGGCGACCAAGGCTTCCACGGCCTGCAGGAGCGGCGCGCACCCGGCAGCGCGATGCGCGGGCGCGCGGTCGCGGCCCTGCCTGCGGCCGCAAGCCGGCGCTGCGCGTGAGGGTTTAACGGAAGGGCCGGCTGACGAAGCGCGAACCGGCCAAGCCGAAGCGCCAGGGTACGTCCATCGCCTTCGAAATGCCGATGCGCGGCCCGGTCACGACTTCCAGTCCCGGGGGACCGGGCAGCAGCTCGAACGGCGCCTCCGACAAGGCCATGCCGTTCAGCGCGCGGGTCACGCCCAGCGCCTGGCACAGCTTGCCGGGACCGGAACACAGCAGCCACTCGTCATCCGCATCGCGGCGCCGGCGCATCTCGTCCAGGCCGACGAGCGGCTCGAGCGCCCGGATCAGGACCCCGGCGCCATGGCCCTCTTCGCGGCACACGAAATTCAGGCACCAGTGGATGCCATAGGAGCGGTAGACGTAGGCATGGGCGGGCGGGCCGAACATGGAGGCGTTGCGCTCGGTGGGGCCGGAAAAGGCGTGCGAAGCCGGGTCTTCGCGGTCGTAGGCTTCGGTCTCGACGATCCGCCCGCCGACGCCGTCCACCAGCACCGTCACCCCGATCAACTGGCGCCCCACGATCTCCGCCGGCTGGGAAAAATCGATTCCTGCTATTGTCGAAATGGCCATACACGGATTCTAACCCGGGCTGTTGTTGAACGGCGTTTTGGTGGAATTGACACAAAATATTGTTTTAAAAATAATGTTTTTACATTGCTTTGCTGCAATGAAATGTGCGCTGGGGTATAGTGGCACGGTTGTTTGTTTCTCTTCCGCAACTCCTCCTGCCCCTGCCCATGAATACCGTCGCCGATCCTGTCCAGCACCTCGACCAGGTCGATGCCCTCATCAAATCGATCCGCATCCCGCCGCGCCCGAGCCTGCTCGCCGACATGCAGCGCGAGCTGTCGTCGGAAGACCCCTCGCCTGAAGCGATCGGCAAGATCGTGGCGAGCGACGTCGGCATGTCGGGCGCACTGCTCAAGCTGGCCAATTCGGCGGTCTACGGCGGCCGGCGCAAGGCCAAGTCGATCGAGCAGGCGATCCTGTTCCTGGGCATCAACCAGGTCGCGGCCCTCATGACCGGCCTGCTGGCGCGCCAGGCGATTCCCGCCAACAGCGCGGCGCTGGCCAGTTTCTGGGACGTGTCGACCCGCCGCGCGCAAGCCATGGTGTTCCTGTCGCGCCGCCTGCGCATCGGCGAGCCGGACGTGGCCCACACCTTCGGCCTGTTCTGCGACACCGGCGTGCCGCTGCTGATGGACCGCTTCCCCGACTACGCCGCGACCTACGCCGCCGCCTCCCTGGAAGCGGAACGTCCGTTCACGGCGCTCGAGGACGAGCGCCACTCCAGCTCCCATGCCTCAGTCGGCTGCCTGCTGGCACGCAACTGGGGCCTCTCGGCCGACGTCGGCTGGGCCATCCTGCACCACCACGATTTCAGCGTGCTCGACGACGCCTCGAGCGCCGCTGCGGTGCGCTCGCTGGTCGCCCTGTCGGTGCTGGCCGAGAGCGCGATCTGCCGCTACCAGGGCCATGGCGAGTCGCTCGAGTGGAACAAGGGCGGTGCCGCCGCCTGCGCTTATCTCGGTCTGTCGGACGAAGAAACGGCCGAGCTGCTGGACGAACTGGTGGAAGCCTTCCACGAGGACTAAGCACTTTTTCAAGAGCGCCGAACAAAACCCCGAGGGCAAGGCGCATCGCCGCAGCGGCGGACCGCGAAGACAGTACGCTAGTACGGCGAGACGATGCAACGCAGCCATCGGGGGAATTGTTGGGCGCTCCTTTGACATCGCCCTTGCAGAGGCAGATACTTCGCTGTAAGTACGCCCTTGGGAGTGAGTCATGAAATGCTTCGCCATCCTGCTGTCCCTGTCCCTGCTGGCCGGCTGCGCCAGCGTGGAACCCGTCACGGCGCCCCCTCCCCCGCTGGCGGACGCGCGCTTCGCGCCGCCCTCCGAGAAAGTCGGCGCCGAGGGCCTGTTCGCCGTCAGTCCCGCGATGCGCTCCTACCTGGAGAGCGCGGCCTTCTCGCGCCACCTGCGCGAGAGCGGCCAGCGCCACGGCCTGGTCAACGCCCTGTACAGCAAGACCGACCTGAAGCTCGAATACGAATCCACCAGGACCCGCACCGCCGCCGAAACCTATGCCGACCGTGCCGGCAACTGCCTGTCGCTGGTGATCATGACCGCGGCCTTCGCCAAGGAACTGGGCATGCCGGTGCGCTTCCGCAGCATCGACGCCGGCAGCACCTGGAGCCGCACGGCCGGCCTCTACCTGGGCAACGCGCACGTCAACATCGCCATCGGCAGCAAGCCGGAAATCGGCCTGCGCAGCAGCGACCTGGGTGAAATGCTGGTGGTCGACTTCATCCCGCAGGACGAAGCGGCCCGCCTGCGCGCGCGCGAGCTGGACGAAGACGACATCGTCGCCCTGTACATGAACAACCGCGCCGCCGAAATGCTGGTGCAGGGCCGCACCGACGACGCCTACTGGTGGGCGCGCGCGGCGGTCGGCAAGCGCCCCGGCATGGTCGCGGCGCTCAACACCCTGGCCGTGATCTACGACCGCCACGGCGACGTCACGCTGGCCGAGCAGACCTACCGCGCGGCGCTCGCGCGCGAGCCGGAAAACCTGATGGTGATGCGCAACCTGCAACCCCTGCTCGCCATCCAGGGCAAGCACGCCGAGTCGCAGGCAATGGCGCAACGCATCGCCAGCATCGAGCCCTTCCCGCCCTACCACTTCTTCGACGAGGGGATGGTGGCCCTGCGCGCCGGCGACTACGACCGCGCCAAGGGCCTGTTCGAACGCGAGGTGAAGCGCGCGCCCTTCAACGATGAATTCCGCTTCTGGCTCGGGGTGAGCCACCTGCGCCTGGGCGACGTCAAGCACGCGCGCGAGCAGATCGCCAAGGCGGTGGATTCCAGCACGCGGCAGGAGATGCGGGAGCTGTATTCGGCCAAGCTGGCCTACCTGCGGCGGGTGAGTGCTACCGGGACGCGCATCCAATAGATGCTAGCGCTTGAACTTCGCGCGCGAAGGTGTTACCTTGGTAGCACCTAGCATTTGCGAGTGAACTATGGCAACAACCTCATTAAAACTTCCTGATGAACTAAAGCAGCGCGCCGCTGTCGCTGCCCAAGAGCTGGGCGTCAGTCCTCACGCATTCATGGTCGATGCGATCAGGCAGGCCGCCCAGGCAGTCGAACAACGCTCCAGCTTTGTTGCGCAAGCACGTGAAGCCAAGGCTGAGATGCTGCAGGAGGGTCTGGGGCATGACGCCCACGACGTACGCGTCTACTTGCGCCAACGCCTCAAAGATGGCCAAGCAAGTAGGCCGGACAAGAAGCCATGGCGAGAATAAGTTATGCCAGCCGTGCCCTGACTGATTTGGAACGAATTAGCGACTTCCTTTCAGACGAAGGCTTGGAGGCACAACTAGAAGCATTGGACCTCATTGATGAGGCCATCACAATCCTCAGTCGACATCCATTCATCGGCCGCCAGGCCGAGCATGACATGCGAGAGCTCGTCATTTCGCAAGGCAGAACAGGCTATGTTGCGCTCTACAGTTATGAATCCGACAGCGATGCTGTTCTGATTCTCGCTGTACGTCATCAGCGCGAAGCCGGATTTCACGGATAGCCTGGCCGGTTGCGGCCGACTCAGAATAAGGGAGCCTGCGTAACCAGGGACGGTGCCTGATCCGGCACGTCGACGAGTCGGCGCCAGACCGCCAGCTTCTGCTCGAAGCTCATCGCCATATGCGCCGGAGAACTCGACGGCAGCACGACGGTCCGGTAGCCGGCCGCCGCGAACTGCGGCGCGAACTTGCCCGAAGCCTGGCCGTTGAAGCCGACCGTTTCCAGTTCCGGACACAGGCTGCGCAGGCGCTCGAAATCATTGGCGGCAGGCTTGCGGATGGCGGAATCAAGGCTGCCTTCGCGTTCGCAGCCGGCCAGCACGTCCCACAGGCCGACGTGGTGCGCCAGCAGGCGCCTCAAGCGTGTTTCATACGGCAGGCTGGCCAGGTCTTCCCCGATCACCGCCGAGATCAGCGGCCAGAATTGATTACGCGGGTGCGCATAGTATTTGCCCGCGGCGAGCGACGCCGCGCCGGGAAAACTGCCCAGCACGAGGATGCGCACGTCGGCGTCGATGACCGGCGCGAGCCCGGTCAGGGTGGAGGACGTTGGGGTCGTCATGGGGCGCATTGTAGCGGGGCCATGCGTCTCCCGCCGTCCTCGTGCCTTATTTCATCCAGACCGCGTAGTTGTTGCCGGAGGTCTGCAGCGTCCAGCCGGCGCCGGGGCTCCAGCTGTTCGGACCGATCTTCATCGCCAGCTGGCGGGTGCTGCCGGTGACGATCGCCGCGTACAGGCCCTGCGTGGCCGCCTGGATCGCGACCGGCGAGGTGGAATGCACGCCCGCCGTCCGGCGCGCCGCCATCAGGGCGCTGATCGGCGTCTTCAGGTTCCAGTTGTAGATGTGCGGGTAGTAGACCGTCGGGATGCCCGGATGGCTCAGCACATAGGCATAGCCCTGCATCACCGCGCCGCAAGGCACCGGCCAGTGGTTCTGGCCGCTGCCGCAGCTTTCGGACGGGCCGGTGTCGTGGTTGTCGACGAAAGTTACCGCCATCGCCGGCCACCAGCCCACGGCGCCCTGCGGCTTGCCGGAAGAATCGCGCAGGCGCCAGTAGTTGCCATTGGCCAGCGCATCGTTGAGCAGGCCCTTGGTCGTGAAATCGAAGGCGCCGCAGCTGTTGCCGGTGCCGTTGATCCAGTTCATGATCTGCTGGCGGTGGCCGTCGATGTTGTTCAGGTCGAGGTCGGTCCACAGCTCGCCCACGCAGAACTGGGCGCCGAAGGCATTCGCGTACTGCCCGGCGTACTGGGCGCCGAAGCCCTTCACGTAATCGGAGCGCAGCCCGCTGAATCCAACCGGCTTGAGGGTGTAGTTGAGCCAGTTGATGATGCCGTTCTGGGTTTCGCCGACATTGGTATGGTCGATGTCGCGGCCGGCGTTGAAGGCCGATCCGGTATCGGCGTTCCCGAGACCGCAATTGCATTCGTCGTTATTGGCGATCGTGTAGCGGGTCCAGTTCGGGTTGGTGAAGTCCGACCATCCGGTCGAGCCGACACGGTGGTTGACCACGATGTCGGCGATGGCGTGGATCAACAGCCATGCACAACCGGTAGTTTAACTACCAAAAACCATCCGACACTTCGTACATACATGGAATTGACGGGAAAATTCTCTGCTCAGCTCGTTACAGTGTCAATTGAATTCTAGGTCGGTTTTGTAGTTTCACTACCTCGACATAAAAAAAGCGGCGGGACGCTCATGCGCACCGCCGCAAAGGGCAACAGCCTCAGGAAAAATGGATCAGTTGCTGGCCAGCGCAACCGCCTCCGGACGGGAGGCATCCCAGCCACCACCCAGCGCGCGAATCAGCGCCACCGTGGTCACCGCGCGGTTGCCGCGCAGTTGTACCGCCGTGCGTTCGACCGCCGCCAGGTTGCGCTGCGCGTCGAGCAGCTCGAGGTAGCTGGAACGGCCGGCGTCGTAGAGCTTCTGCGCCAGGTCCGCGGAGCGGCGCGCCGCCAGCCGCGCCGCCTCGATCTGCTCGGCCTGGCCGGACAGGATGCGCAGGCCGGCCAGGTTGTCTTCGACTTCGGCGAAGGCCGTGAGCACGCTCTGGCGGTAGACACCCACCGACTCTTCCAGCGCCGCTTCGCTGCGTTCCACGTTGGCGCGGTTGCGGCCGCCGTCGATGATCGGCATCGAGGTCAGCAGGCCCAGCACCCAAGAGCGGCTGCTCCACTTGAACACCTCGGAGAAGGCGCCGCCGATGCCGCCGCCGGCCGCGCTGATGGTCAGCGCCGGGAACATCGCGCCGCGCGCCACGCCGATGCGGGCGTTCGAGGCTTCCATCGTGCGCTGTGCGGCGACGATGTCGGGACGGCGTTCCAGCAGCGAGGACGGGAGGCCGGCCGGGATCGCCGGCAGCGTGGTGGTGTCCAGCAGCGGGCTCTGGCCAGCCACGTAATGCGAGGCCGGCTTGCCCAGCAGGACCGCCAGCGCATGCTCGGCGGTGGCGCGCTGGCGCTGCAGGCCGATCGCCTCGGCACGCGCCGTCGCCAGCTCGGTGCGGGCACGCGACAGGTCGAACTCGCCGATGTCGCCCAGCTCGAAGCGGCGCTGCGTCACCTTGACGCTCTCGTCACGCAGGCGCACGGTCTGCACCAGGGTCTCCAGCTCGGCGTCGAGGGCACGCAGGCGGAAGTAGGTCTGCGCCACGTCGGCCTGCAGGGCCAGCAGCACCGAGCGGAAGTTCGCCTCGGAGGTCGCGGCATCGCTGCGCGCCGCCGACACGCCGGCCGCCACGCGGCCGAACAGGTCGACCTCGTAGCTGGCGCTCAACTGGGCCGAGTAACTCGTCGCAATCTGGGTCGGCGCACCTTGCGGCAGGCCGGACTCGAATGCCGACGGGCGGGCACGCTGGGCGCCGATGCCGACGCCGACCTGCGGCACGCGGTCGGCTGCCGCGATACCGGCGATCGCCCTGGCCTGCTTGACGCGGGCTGCGGCCACCGCCAGGTTGGCGTTGTTGGCGCTGGCCTCGTCGACCAGTGCCGTCAGCGCCGGGTCGTTAAAAGCAAGCCACCACTGGCCGCGCGGCTGCTGCTCGGCCGGCTGGGCGGGCTTCCAGCGCGCGCCTTCAATGCCTTCAACCTGGGCAGGCAGTTGCGTATTACGGAACGCGGTCGGCGTCTCGACCGCCGGCTGCTTGAAGTCCGGGGTGGCGCAGGCCGTGAGCAGCAGTGCCGCCAACAGCGGGGCCACACCCCTTGCGATCATGCTTGTCATCTCAATGCACTCCTTCCAGGTCCAGGACCGGGGCTTTCGCCACCGGGGCTTTTTTCTCGAAACGCTTGCCCAGCGTGCGCAGCAGGACGTAGAACAGCGGCGTCAGGAACAGGCCGAAGAAGGTCACGCCCAGCATGCCGGCGAACACCGCGACGCCCATCGCGTGGCGCATCTCGGCGCCGGCGCCGGTCGAGAACACCAGCGGCACCACACCCATGATGAAGGCGATCGAAGTCATCAGGATCGGACGCAGGCGCAGGCGGGAGGCTTCCAGCGCGGCGTCGATGACGCTGCGGCCGTGGTCTTCCAGCTCGCGGGCGAATTCCACGATCAGGATCGCGTTCTTCGAGGCCAGCCCCACCAGCACGAACAGGGCGATCTGGGTGAAGATGTTGTTGTCGCCGCCGGTCAGCTTGACGCCCACCAGTGCGCACAGGATCGACATCGGCACGATCAGGATCACGGCCAGCGGCAGAGTCCAGCTTTCGTACTGGGCGGCCAGCACCAGGAACACCAGCAGCACGCACAGCGGGAACACGTAGATCATGGTGTTACCGGCCAGGATCTCCTGGTAGGTCAGCTCGGTCCACTCGTAGGCGATCCCCTTCGGCAGCGTTTCCTTGGCCAGCTGCTCCATGATGGCCTGGGCCTGGCCCGAGGACACGCCGGGCGCCGGGCCGCCGTTGATGTCGGCCGCCACGTAGTTGTTGTAGCGCTGGACGCGGTCCGGGCCGTAACTGTCCTTCACGCTCATCAGGCTGGACAGCGGGATCATCTCGCCCTTGTCGTTGCGGACCTTCAGCTGGGCGATCTGCTCCGGCTGCGAGCGGAACTGCGCATCGGCCTGGACACGCACCTGGTAGGTGCGGCCGAACTGGTTGAAGTCGTTCACGTACAGCGAGCCGAGGTTCACCTGCAAGGTCTGGTAGATGGTCGCCAGCGGCACGCCCAACTGCTTGGCTTTCACCCGGTCGACGTCCGCGAACAGCTGCGGCACGTTGATCTGGTAGCTCGAGAACACGCCCGCCAGCTGCGGCGTGCCCCAGGCCTTGGCCTGCAGCGCCTGCGTGGCTTTATACAGCTCGTCGTAACCGAGGTTGCCGCGGTCTTCCAGCATCAGCTTGAAGCCGCCGGTCGTGCCCAGGCCGTTCACCGGGGGCGGCGGCAGCACCATCACGAAGGCGTCCTTGACTTCGCCCATGCGCTTGTTGATCTCGGCGGCGATGGCTTCAGCCGACTGCTCCGGCTTGCCCTTGCGTTCGCTGAACGGCTTCAGGCCGGTGAACACGATGCCGGCATTCGGCGCATTGGTGAAGCCGTTGATCGACAGGCCCGGGAAGGCGATCGAGGATTCCACGCCCGGGATTTCCTTGGCGATGCTCGACATCTTGCGGATCACCTCATCGGTGCGGTCCAGCGAGGCGGCATCCGGCAGCTGGGCGAAGCCGATCAGGTAACCCTTGTCCTGGGCCGGCACGAAGCCCGGCGGCACCACCTTGAACATGAAGACAGCGGCCACGCCCAGCACCAGGTAGACGCCCAGGGTCGCGGTCTTGCGGCGCAGGACGGTCTTCACGCCGCCTTCGTAGCTGTGCGAGGCACGGCCGAAGAAACGGTTGAAGGCGGCGAAGAAGCGGCCGAAGATCTTGTCCATCACGCGGGTCAGGCGGTCCTTCGGCGCGTCATGGGACCTCAAGAGCGCTGCCGACATGGCCGGGGCCAGTGTCAGCGAGACGAAGGCCGAGATCACGGTGGAAATCGCGATGGTCAGGGCGAACTGGCGGTAGAACTGGCCGGTCAGGCCGGACACGAAGGCGATCGGCACGAACACGGCGCACAGCACCAGGGCGATGGCGATGATCGGGCCGGACACTTCCTTCATGGCCTGGATGGTCGCGTCATGCGGGGACAGGCCGTTGCCGATGTTGCGCTCGACGTTTTCCACCACCACGATGGCGTCGTCGACCACGATACCGATCGCCAGCACCAGCCCGAACAGCGACAGGGTATTGATCGAGAAGCCGAACATCAGCATCACGGCGAAGGTACCGACCACCGAGACCGGCACCGCCAGCAGCGGAATGATCGAGGCGCGCCAGGTCTGCAGGAACACGATGACGACCAGCGCAACCAGCACCACGGCTTCCAGCAGGGTCTTGATCACCGAGTCGATCGACTCGCGCACGAACTGGGTCGGGTCGTAGACGATGCTGTACTCGACGCCTTCCGGGAAATCCTTCGACAAGGTCTCCATGGTGGCCCGCACGTCCGTCGACAGCTGCAGCGCATTGGCGTTCGGCGCTTCGAAGATCGGGATCGCGACCGCCGACTTGTTGTTGAGGAGCGAACGCAGCGCGTACGAGCTCGAGCCCATTTCCAGGCGCGCCACGTCCTTCAGGCGCGTGACGGCGCCATCCTCGCCGGCCTTGACCACGATCTCGCCGAATTCCTCGACGCTCGACAGGCGGCCCTGGGTGTTGACGGTCAGCTGGAACTGGGCGTCCTTGCTCGGTCCCTGGCCGACCACGCCGGCCGCGACCTGCACGTTCTGCTCGCGGATCGCGGCGACCACGTCGCCCGCGGTCAGGCTGCGCGCCGCCACTTTCTGCGGATCGAGCCAGACGCGCATGGCGTAGTCGCCCGAGCCGAACAGCTGGACCTCGCCCATGCCGTTCAGGCGGACCAGCTGGTCCTTGATGTTCAGCACAGCGTAATTGCGCAGGTACAGGTCGTCATAGCGGCCGTCCGGCGAATTCAGGTGGACCACCATGGTCAGGTTCGGCGAACTCTTGACGGTGGTGACGCCGATCTGGCGCACCTCCTCGGGCAGGCGCGGCAGCGCGCGCTGCACCCGGTTCTGCACCTGGCTCTCGGCACGGTCGATGTCGGTGCCGATCGCGAAGGTCAGGGTCAGGGCCAGGGCGCCGTCCGAGGTGTTTTGCGAGGACATGTAGAGCATGTCCTCGATGCCGTTGATCTGCTCTTCCAGCGGCGCGGCCACGGTTTCGGCGATCACTTTCGGATTCGCGCCCGGGTACTGGGCACGCACCACCACCGAAGGCGGCACCACTTCCGGATACTCGGACACCGGCAGCTTGAAGATCGAGATCAGGCCGCCCACGAAGACGATCACCGACAGCACGACCGCGAAGATCGGTTTGTCGACGAAGAAGCGTGAGAAGTTCATCAGATTACTCCTTGGCTGCGGTGTTCAGGGCCAGCTTGGTGCCGGACTTGGCCGCCGCCAGGTCGGCATCCATCGGCACGATCTGCGGCGTGACCGGCGCGCCGGGACGCACGCGCTGCAGGCCGTTGACGACGATCTTCTCGCCCGCCTTCAGGCCCGAACGCACCACCCGCATGCCGTCCACCACCGGGCCCAGGGTGACCGGGCGGTACTCGGCCTTGCCGTCGGCGCCCACCACCACCACGAACTTGCGGCTCTGGTCGGTGCCCACGGCACGCTCGTTGATCACGACGGCCTGGTTGGCTACGCCGCTGCCCACCTGCACACGGGCGAACAGGCCGGGCGCCAGCGCGCGGTCCGGGTTGGCCAGGGTGGCGCGCATGCGTACGCTGCCGGTACGGGCGTCCAGCTGGTTGTCGACGAATTCCAGTTTGCCTTCGTGCGGGAAGCCTTCTTCGTTGGCCAGGCCGATCTTGACGACGGCGCCCTTGTCACGCTGGGCGCGGGCGCCGACCCGCAGGTAGGTCTGTTCGTCGCCGTCGAAGCTGGCGTAGATGCGGTCGAGCGAGACCACGGAGGTCAGCACGGCGCTGGCGTCGACCAGGTTGCCCAGGGTGATCTCGGCCTTCGACACGCGGCCGTCGATCGGCGCGGTGACGCGGGTATAGGCCAGGTTCAGGCGTGCCGACTCGTGTTGCGCCTGGGCGGCGCGGGCGTTGGCGTCGAGTTCCTTCTGGGCCGCGGCCTTTTCGTCGAACTCGCGTTGGGCGATGGCTTTATCAAGCAGCAGGCGTTCGGCGCGCTGCAGTTCGAGGCGCGCCAGGTCGGCACGGGCACGGGCCGCAGCAGCAGCGGCGCCGGCGCGGTCGGCTTCGGCCTGGTAGGGGCGCGGGTCGATCACGAACAGGACCTCGCCCTTCTTCACTTCGGCGCCCGGCTTGAAGTTGACGGCCGTGATGTAGCCGCTCACGCGCGGACGGATCTCGACCACTTCCACCGCTTCCAGGCGGCCCGAGAACTCCTGGGTCTCGGCCACCGGCTTTTCGATGACGACTGCCGCGGAGACCGGCGGCGCGGCCGGCGCGGCGGCTGCCGCATCGTCCTTGCTGTTGGCATCGGCGCAGCCGGTCAGCATCGCGCCTGCCAGGCCGGCGGCCGAAAGCAGCCCGACGAGTGTTTTTACTGTGCCCATTTGTTGGTTGTTCATGATGAACCTTTCTTATTGAGAGACAAAACAATCCCTGTCGCAGCCGGGTTCGCGCCGGATGCGAGGAAAAAAGGGGGCCTGTCCGCGCCCGCAGGCGTGGATGCCGTATTTCTTAGTGGTCAGGAGGCCGCGCGCTCAGCGCGGCAAGGGTGCTGGCGTCAACAGCGCATGCTGCGCAGCTGGACGCCGGTGTCGACTGGTGTTCTGTTCATGGCACACCTCTTTCGTAAAACGGACCCTCACGTCGCGTGGGCGACGATTTTTGGGCAAAACGGGGCCTTCCCGTGCCCGCGGCACGGTGTTCTCAGGAAGGCAGTGTTGGTAAGGGCTGGTGCTGAGCGGTCAGCGATCCAGTCCCGCAAGGAAGGTTGCGATCTCCGCAAGCGCGTGCACCTTGCATGCACATTCGTTGCGTCCGCCCGGCTCCACCAAGGGGGCCGGCGGCATGCGCCGCACGGTGGTGCGCACGCCGGCGTTGATCAGTTTGGCACCGTATTGTTCGGCCTCGTCGCACAATGGGTCGTCCTCGGCGGAGAGGATCAGGGCCGGCGGCAGGTTCTTCAGCCGGGTCGAGCGCAGCGGCGAGGCATACGGGTGCGCACGGTCGGCGGCATGCGGCAGGTAGCCGCGGTAGGCTTCGGCGCAGGTGCTGGTGAGCTTTTCGCGGTCCGGGCACTCGTTCATCTGGCGCATCGAGCAGGTCGACAGGCCCGGGTCGAGCATCGGCATGATCAGGATCTGGCCGGCCAGCTTCGGTGCGGCGCGGTCGCGCGCCATCAGGGCGCATACGGCCGCCAGGTTGGCGCCGGCCTCGATGCCCATCACCACCAGCTTCTTGCCGGACCAGCCGAGCTTCGCCTTGTGCTTCATGGTCCACAGCAGCACGGCGTGCGCGTCTTCCACCGCGGCCGGGAAAGGCTTCACCGTCGCCAGCGTGTAGTTCGATGCGAGTACCGCGCGCTCTTCATTGCACTGGGCCATATGGCGCAGGAATTCGTCGGCTTCCTGCAAATCGCCCGAGACGAAGCCGCCGCCGTGGAAGAACACGACCAGCGTGTCGCGCCTGGCCGGGCTGCCGGCCGTGTAGAGGCGCGCCGCCAGCGGGCCTTCGGCGCCGCCGACGTCGAGTTCGCGCACCTCGACCAGGCTGGCCTGGACGTCTTCGAGTACCGCGCTCATGGCCGGGCTCCTTCATTGGCCACGGCCCAGCGGCCGGCCTGGCCGTCCTCGCACGGAGTGCCGCACTGCATCTCGACCTGCATCGACAGCGCCTTCAGGCCGCGCGCTTCCGCGCCGGCAGCCTGCGAATAGGCGTCGGTCCCCAACAGGCCCGCCAGCGCCACCCCGCTCAGGGCGACTGCTACCGTGGTGAAGATCCCGTCCCGCATGCTCATGGCCAGCTCCGTATGTGTTTACATTTTGTTGCGATGCACACACTATAGTCTTCAACTACAATCGGATAAAGATGGCAATACCGAATTGATTGTTCATATTGCCGAACAATAGTGCGATTCCCGAATGAGAGGGACTATCATGAACAAGCTCCAGGCCATGGAAGTTTTCATCCAGGTCGTCGACTGCGGCAGCTTCACCAAGGCGGCGGAAATGCTCAACCTGCCCAAGGCGACCGTCTCGACGCTGATCCAGACGCTCGAATCGACGCTGGCGGTCAAACTGCTGCACCGCACGACGCGCCAGGTGATGATCACCTCGGACGGCGCCGCCTATTACGAACGCTGCGTGCAGATCCTGTCGGACGTGCGCGACGCCGAGGAATCGCTGTCGCGCCACCGCCTGAGCCCGAGCGGGCGCCTGCGCATCGACACCCCGACCGGACTGGCCTCGGAGATCCTGATCCCGGCCCTGCCCGCGTTTTTCGAGCGCTATCCGGACATCACGCTGGAACTGGGCAGCACCGACCGGCCGGTCGACCTGGTCGAGGAAGGCGTCGATTGCGCCGTGCGCGGCGGCGAGCTGGTCGATTCGAACCTGATCGCGCGCCGCATCGGCGTGATCAACTTCGTCACCGCCGCCGCTCCCGCCTACATCGAGCGCTTCGGCATGCCCCAGCATCCGCGCGACCTGGAGCGCCACCGCTGCGTGAACTACTTCTCGGCCAAGACCGGCAAGATCTCGAAATGGGATTTCAGCCGCGATGGCGAGCGCATCGAGGTGGCCCTGCCCGGCTCCATCGCGCTGAACGATTCGAATGCCTACGTGCAGGCGGGCCTGGCGGGCCTCGGCGTCATCATGATGACGGACTACCTGCTGTTGCAGCATATCGCGGCCGGGCGCATGCTGCAGGTGCTGCCCGAGTGGCGCAGCGATCCGCTGCCGGTGCACGTCGTCTACCCGCAGAACCGCCACCTGTCGGCCAAGGTGCGCGTCTTCGTCGAATGGATTTCCGAGCTGTTCGCGGCCCATCCGAACCTGCGCCTGCAGGCGCCGCGGAGCGCGGCGGCGGTAGCGGAAACGGCGCTGGAGACGGTGTAGAATCGTCGCAAACAAAAACGCCGGAGACAGCCATGGACCACAGCCCAGAGTTTCACAAACGCGCCCGCACCATCGATATCCTGCTGGCGCGCTACGCCGAAAGCCACCGCAACCACACCAACGAGATCATCCACTTCGTGTGCATCCCGCTGATCGTCCTGAGCCTGCTGGGCATCCTGTGGGCACTGCACCCGGTGGTGGCCATCGCGGCGACCCTCGCCTCGCTCTATTACTACACCAAACTATCGCGCGGCTTCGCCATCGGCATGGGCGTGATGAGCGCCGTGATGCTGGGCCTCCTGGCGCTGATGCCGGCCATGACGGTGCTGCCGCTGTCGATCGCGATCTTCGTGGTCGCCTGGATCGGCCAGTTCGTCGGCCACAAGATCGAGGGCAAGAAGCCTTCCTTCTTCGACGACCTGCGCTTCCTGCTCATCGGGCCGCTGTTCGTGCTGTCCTTCCTGTACCGCCGGATGAAGCTCGCGTACTGAATATCGCATCGTGCGTGAATGCGCGGGAGCACGTATACTCGCGCGATGCCATCTTCCGTCCTCTTCACCGTCGCCTCGCTGATCTGGGGTTCGACCTTCTGGGCCATCACCCTGCAGCTGGGCGAAGCGCCGCCCGCCGTCTCGGTGGCCTACCGTTTCTTCCTCGCCGCCGCCACGCTCTTCGTGATCTGCCTGGCGCGCCGCGACAGCCTGCGCCTGCCGCTGCGCACCCATGGCTGGATGGCGCTGCAGGGCGTGCTCACCTTCTGCATCTCTTACATCTGCACCTATCAATCCGAGCAGTACGTGGTCTCGGGCCTGGTGGCGGTGATGTTCGCGCTGATGGTGTTCTGGACCCCGCTGCTGAGCAGCCTGTTCTTCGGGACCGTCATCAGCCGCCGCACCATCGCCTGCGGCGTGGTCGCCATCGCCGGCGTCGCCCTGCTGTTCTCGCAGTCGATCAGCACCGCCTGGGCCGATTTCCAGGCCGGGGGCAGCCCGGCATTCATTGCCGGCGTGGTCCTGGCGCTGGCCGCGACCATCGCCAGTTCGGCCGGCAGCATCGTGGTCAGCAAGGTGAAGGAAGAATGCGCCAACCTGCCGCTGACCATGGCCTGGTCGATGCTGTGGGGCGCCTGCCTGGTCACCGTCTGGCTGCTGCTGCGCGGCGACCGCTTCGTGCTGCCCTCCAGCCCCACCTACTGGGCCGGCCTGGTCTACCTGTCGATCTTCGGCTCGGTGATCGCCTTCTTCGCCTACTTCACCCTGATCGGGCGGATCGGCGCCCAGAAGACCGTCTACATCGGCGTCATCACGCCGGTGCTGTCGGTGCTGTTGTCGATCAAGCTCGAAGGCTACCGTCCCGGCCCGGTCGAATTCGCCGGCATGGTCCTGTGCCTGGCCAGCGTGGCCTGGGCCCTGCGCGCACCCGCAGCCAAACCTGTGCGATCCGCAAACCTGAACAATCCTCTCGAAACGCCATGAGCACTTTTTCCATCCGTCCCGCCACCCCCACCGACATCACCCACATCCACGCCATGATCGTGGAACTGGCCGTGTTCGAAAAGCTCGAACATCTGGTCGTGGCCACCGAAGACTTGCTGCACGAAGGCCTGTTCGGCGAGCGTCCCTCCTGCGAAGCCATCATCGGCGAGGAGGACGGCGAGGTAGTCTGCTTCGCCCTGTTCTTCCATAACTTCTCGACCTTCCTGACCAGGAAGGGCCTGTACCTGGAAGACCTGTATGTGCGCCAGTCGCACCGCGGCAAGGGCTATGGCACCCGGATGCTGACCCGCCTCGCGCAGATCGCCGTCGAACGCAATTGCGGCCGCTTCGAGTGGTCGGTGCTGGACTGGAACGAGCCGGCCATCAACTTCTACAAGCAGATGGGCGCGGACATCCTGCCCGACTGGCGCATCTGCCGCCTCACCGGCGACACCCTCGACGCCTTGGCCGAGCGCCGCGCCTGAGCGCGCGCAAAGAAAAACCCACGGGGCCGGGAGGCGCCGTGGGCGAACCCATTTTTATCAAATGGGGAGGGGAGATGGTGAATCACACGCTTACACTATAGGTGTGGATCCTTAATGATCAATTAAGCCTTACATTCGGTTACCCTTGTTACGAGAGTGTTTGTGTTGCCCTTGACGTGATAATTCCTGAGCTGGAATTGCGCGGCTTGACGAGAGTCAAACAGCTTGGATTCTGGAAGGGATTGCTTGTGGATGCGTAAGGGATAAGGGCCGGGCGAGCCTAGACGGCGATGTGCGCCTGCCTGAGGACGCCGCCGTTGACCACGCCGCGGCAGGGATTCGACCCCATGGCATAGGCCAGGTCGGCCGGCCGGGCGATGTCCCACAGGGCCAGGTCGGCCCGCTTCCCCACTTCCAGCGTGCCGATGTCGGCGTGGAGGCCGAGCGCCCGCGCCGCGTGGCTGGTGGCGCCGGCAAGCGCTTCCCGCGGCGTCAGGCGCCACAGGGTGCAGGCCATGTTCATGGCCAGCAGCAGGGAAGTCATCGGCGAGGTGCCGGGGTTGCAGTCGGTGGCGACAGCCATCGCCACCCCCGCTTCGCGCAGCGCGGCGATCGGCGGCTGCACGGTCTCGCGCAGGAAGTAGTAGGCGCCCGGCAGCAGCACGGCCACCGTGCCGGCACGCGCCATCGCATCGATGCCGGCCTGGCTCAGGTATTCGAGGTGGTCGGCCGACAGGCCGCCATGGCGCGCCACCAGTTCGGCGCCCTGCTGGTCGGACAGCTGTTCGGCATGCAGCTTGACCGGCAGGCCCAGCGCGCGCGCCGCTTCGAACACACGCGCGGTCTGCGCATTGCTGAAACCGATCCGCTCGCAGAACGCGTCCACCGCATCGACCAGGCCCTCCTGCGCCAGCTGCGGCAGCATGCGTGCGCACAGCTCGTCCACGTAATCGTCGGCGCGGCCCGCGAACTCCGGCGGCAGTGCATGGGCGCCGAGGAAGGTAGTGGCCACCCGCACCGGCAGGCGCTCGCCGACCAGGCGCGCCGCGCGCAGCATGCGCGCCTCGGCGTCCAGCTCCAGGCCATAGCCCGACTTGATCTCGAGCGTGGTGACGCCTTCCGACAGCAGCCTGGCCACGCGCGGCAGGCTTTGCGCCAGCAGCGCCTCCACGTCGGCCTCGCGGGTGGCGCGCACGGTGGACATGATGCCGCCGCCCTGGCGTGCGATGTCCTCGTAGCTGGCACCGTTCAGGCGCGCCTCCCATTCGTTGCTGCGGTTGCCGGCGTGGACGATGTGGGTGTGGCAGTCGACCAGGCCGGGCGTCATCCAGGCGCCGCCGCAATCGTGTTCCGCCAGGGCGGCGGGCGCGTCGCCGCGCGGACCGAGCCAGGCGATGCGGCCATCCTTCACGGCCAGCGCGGCGTCGCGCAGCTCGCCGTAGCCGTCCACCATCGTGGCCAGGTGCACGTTGGTGAACAGCAGGTCCGCCGCCTCACTCATAGCTTTCTTCGTCCTCTTCCTCGTGGTACCAGATGTCCACGATGTAGATCACGCCCTGCCCCGCTTCGAGCTTCCAGCGCGAGCCCGGCTCCAGCACCACCGCGTCGAAGCGCACCAGGCCGATGCGCTCCTCTTCGTTGCGCAGTTCGAGGGCATCGCCCTCCGCCAGGAACAGCACGGTCACGTCGGCGCGCGCCACGAAGTTCGATGCCGCGCCGGCGTCGCCCAGCAGGCGGCGCCGGCCGAAGGTGTGGTAGCAGCGCTCGCTGCGCGTCATGGCATTGAAATCGGTGCTGCCGCCGCGGTTGAGCTTTGCGATGACCTGCGAGCTGCCGTCGAAGGCCACCACCGGGTCGACGTCGGTCACCATGGTCGGCTCGCCGTCGATCTCGAGGGTCATGCCGTGGCCTTCGACCAGGGCCAGGGTGCGGTCGACGCCGGGAAACAGCGAGAAGGCGCCATCCTTCTCGATGGTGGCCAGGCTCACGCGCCAGTCGAAGTCCTCGAAGCCGGCATCCGGCGGGCCGATGGCGATTTCGGTCGTGCTGCCGCCGCCGTTTTTCCACGGCACCGGCGCCAGTCCTGCGAACGGGATCAGTACGGTCATTGGCCCACCTCACTATGTTCACGCAATTCACCAAGAGCCTGGCGGTAGCGCTGCGCGATCGCATCCTGCGCCACGTGGCGGCCGCCCTGCACCACCCAGCGCCCGCCGCACAGCACATCGCGCACCAGGTTGTCGTTACCGCAAAACAGGAAGCGCCCGAGCACGTCCTCATCGCGCACACCGTCCAGGTTCGGATGCTCGCCGTCCAGCACCAGCAGGTCGGCACGCAGGCCTTGCGCGAGCGCGCCGATCTTGCGGCCCGCGGCCTGGGCGCCGCCGCGCAGGGAAGTCTGCCACAAGTACTGGCCGACGTCGCGCTGTTGACGTGTGAACGCAATATTACGTCGCTGGTGGACCAGGCGCTGGCCGTATTCCAGCCAGCGCAGCTCCTCGACCGGGCTTTGCGACACGTGGCTGTCGCTGCCGATGCCGAAGCGTCCGCCGAGCTCGATGAAGCGCTGCAGCGGGAACAGGCCGTCGCCGAGGTTGGCCTCGGTGGTCGGGCACAGGCCGGCAACGGCGCCGCTGCGCGCGATCGCCGCCACTTCCTCGTCGTCCAAGTGGGTGGCGTGGACCAGGCACCAGCGCGCGTCGATGCCGATCTGCTCCACCAGGTACTCGACCGGGCGCCGGCCCGAGTAAGCGAGGCTCTGCTCGACTTCGGGCATCTGTTCGGCGATATGGATGTGCAGCGGGCGTCCGGCCGGCAGGCCGGAGACCAGTTCACGTATCTGCGGGATCGTCGCCGCGCGCAGCGAATGCGGCGCGGCGCCGACTTCGAGCTGGCCGCCGCGCAGGGGCTGGAGCGCTTCGACGATGCCGAGGATGTCGTCGACACCCGTGCGGAAGCGCCGCTGCTCGGGGCGCAGCGGCTGTTCGCCGAAGCCGGCGTGGCTGTACAGGACCGGCAGCAGGGTCAGGCCCATGCCGGTGGCATGGCCGGCGGCGGCCACGCGCTCGGCGGTTTCGGCCGGCCGCGCGTAGCGCTCGCCACCTGGTGCGCGCTGCAGGTAGTGGAATTCGCACACCGAGGTATAGCCGTGACGCAGGCACTCCACGAACAGCTGGGCGGCGATGGCCTCGATCTGCTCCGGGGTGATGCGGGCGGCGAAGCGGTACATCAGGTCGCGCCAGGTCCAGAAGCTGTCCGGTCCCTCGCCGGCGCGCTCGGTCAGGCCGCCCAGCGCACGCTGGAAGGCGTGCGAGTGCAGGTTGACCATGCCGGGGACGACGTAGTCGGCGCGCGCCACGCCCAGGGGCGCCGCGGCCCGCGCGTCGACCCGGGTCAGCTCGCCCTGCGCATCCCATTCGAGCAGCACGTCGCGCCGCCAGCCGTCGGGGAGCAATGCGTGGCGTGCGAACAGGGCTCTCATGCGCGCACCCAATCGGTGGCAGCACCGATCATGTCCTTCAGGAGGGGCTGCACTTTCGCCGCGACCTCGGGACGGTATTCGAAGGGCGCCGCCTCGTTCATGTACAGGCACTGGCACATCTCGAGCTGGATCGCGTGCACGCCGTCTTGCGGCTGGCCGTACTTGCGCGTGATGTGACCGCCCTTGAAGCGGCCGTTGACGGCAATGCTGAACTGCTCCTGGGCGCGTGCCACGCCGACCACCGCCGCCTCCATTCCGGGATCGCAGGACTTGCCGTCCGCGGTGCCGAAGTTCAGGTCCGGCAGGCGGCCTTCGAAGAAGCGCGGCACTTGCGAGGCAATGGAATGCGCGTCCCACAGCACCACGCGGCCGAATTCGCGTTTCAGGCGCGCAAGTTCGGTGCGCAGCTGTTCGTGGTAGGGCATCCAGTAGCGCTCCAGGCGGCGCCGCACCTCGGCCTCGTCGGGCGTGCGGCCCGGCAGGTAGAGGCTTTCGCGGCCGAAGGTGTCGACCGGGCACAGGCCGGTGGTGTCCATGCCCGGGTAGAGATTGGTGTTTTCGGGCGGGCGGTTCAGGTCGATCAGGTAGCGCGACCAGCGCGCCGAGATGGTCGACACGCCCATCTCTTCCAGGAAGCCGTACAGTTCGGGCAGGTGCCAGTCGGTGTCGGCGCGCGCGGCGGCGCAGGGCGCCATGGCGGCCAGCACCTCGTCCGGAATGTCGGTGCCCGCATGGGGCATCGACACGAGCATGGGAAGCTTGCCTGCCTTGAACCGGAAATCCATGTCCTCTCCTGTCGAGATTAAGGGTGCAGTACGGTGAACAGTTCCTTGCACGATGCCGACAGCTCGCCGTGCACGACCATCAGGCGCGCGGCCTCGATGTCCGGGGCGAAGAAGCGGTCCGCATCGTAGGGCGCCACCCGCGCGCGCAGCTGGGCGTGCACGTGCTCGAGGTGCTCGGAACTCCGCAAGGGACGGTGGAATTCGATGCCCTGGGCCGCCGCCAGCAGCTCGATGCCCACGATCACGGAGGTATTGTGCGCCATCTGGTGCAGACGGCGCGCCGCGAAGGTTGCCATGCTGACGTGGTCTTCCTGGTTGGCCGAGGTCGGCAAGCTGTCGACGCTGGCCGGATGGGCCAGCGACTTGTTTTCCGAGGCCAGCGCGGCGGCGGTGACGTGGGCGATCATGAAGCCGGAATTCAGGCCCGGCTCCTTCACCAGGAAGGCCGGCAGGCCGGACAGGTTGGCGTCGATCAGCAGCGCGATCCGGCGTTCCGACAAGGCGCCGATTTCGGCGATCGCCAGGGCCAGCGTGTCGGCGGCGAAGGCCACCGGCTCGGCGTGGAAGTTACCGCCCGAGATGATCGCGCCATCTTCAGGGAACAGCAGCGGGTTGTCGGTGACGGCGTTCGATTCGATCAGCAGGGTGCGGCCGGCGTTGGCGATCAGGTCCATCGCCGCGCCCATCACCTGCGGCTGGCAGCGCAGGCTGTACGGGTCCTGCACGCGCTCGTCGCCTACCAGGTGCGAGGCGCGGATGGCGCTGCCCTTGACCAGCTCACGGTAGATGCCCGCTGCGGCGATCTGGCCCGGCTGGCCGCGCACCGCGTGGATGCGCGCATCGAAAGGCGCGTCGCTGCCGCGTGCGGCGTCGACCGACAGCGAGCCGGCCACCATGCCCGCTTCCAGCAGGCGCTCGGCCATGAACAGGCCGTGCAGCGCCAGCGCGGTCGAGACCTGGGTGCCGTTGATCAGGGCCAGGCCCTCTTTGGCGGCCAGGGTCACCGGCTCGATGCCGGCGGCGCCCAGGGCCTGCTTGGCGTCCATCAGTTCGCCCTTGTAACGCACCGGGCCGACGCCAAGCATGGCGAGGGTCATGTGGGCCAGCGGCGCCAGGTCGCCCGAGGCGCCGACCGAGCCTTGCGAAGGGATGGCGGGCATGATGCCGGCGTTGTACAGGGCGATCAGGGTCTCGATGATCAGGGGGCGCACGCCCGAATAGCCGCGCGCCAGGCTGCCGATCTTGGTCAGCACGATCAGGCGCACGACATTGTCGGCGATGAGCTCACCGGTGCCCACCGCGTGCGACAGGATCAGGTTGCGCTGCAGCGCTTCCAGCCGGTCGTTCGGGATGTGGGCCTTGGCCAGGATGCCGAAGCCGGTGTTGATGCCGTAGGCCGGGTCGCCCTTGGCGGTGATCTTTTCCACCAGCGCGCAGGAGGCCTTGACCGGCTCCCAGGCTTCCGGGGCGAGGCTCAGGGGCAGGTGCTCGGCCCAGACGGCGCGCAGCTCGGACAGCGTCAGCTCGCCGGGGCGCAGGGTAATGGTGTGGTGCGAGTCGTTCATCGTGAATACCTTACTTGATCATCGGGAGATTCAGGCCATTGCGCTTGGCCGTCTCGATTGCGCTTTCATAGCCCGCGTCGGCATGGCGCATCACGCCCGAGCCGCTGTCGTTCACCAGCACGCGCGCCAGGCGCTCTGCTGCGGCCTCGGTGCCGTCGGCCACGATGACCACGCCCGAGTGCTGCGAGTAGCCCATGCCCACGCCGCCGCCGTGGTGCAGCGAGACCCAGGTGGCGCCGCCGGCGGTGTTCAGCAGGGCGTTCAGCAGCGGCCAGTCGGACACCGCGTCGGTGCCGTCGCGCATGGCTTCGGTCTCGCGGTTCGGGCTCGCCACCGAGCCGGTGTCGAGGTGGTCGCGGCCGATCACGATCGGCGCCTTCAGTTCGCCCGTGCGCACCATCTCGTTGAAGGCCAGGCCGGCCAGGTGGCGCTCGCCCAGGCCGAGCCAGCAGATGCGTGCCGGCAGGCCCTGGAAGGCGATGCGCTCGCGCGCCATGTCGAGCCAGCGGTGCACCCGGGCATGCTGCGGGAACAGCTCCTTGATCTTGGCGTCGGTTTTATAGATGTCTTCCGGGTCACCCGACAGCGCCACCCAGCGGAAGGGGCCGCGGCCCTCGCAGAACTGGGGACGGATGTAGGCCGGCACGAAGCCCGGGAAGTCGAAGGCATTCTCGACGCCCTCGTCCTTCGCCACCTGACGGATGTTGTTGCCGTAGTCGACGGCGTAGGAACCCAGGGCCTTGAAGTCGAGGATGGCGCGCACGTGCACGGCGCAGGATGCCGCGGCGGCGGCTTGCAGGCGCGCGTGCTGCGCAGGATCCTGCTGCGCGGCCTTCCACTCTTCCACGGTCCAGCCGGAAGGCAGGTAGCCGTTGATCAGGTCGTGGGCCGAGGTCTGGTCGGTGACCAGGTCGGGCACGAGGCCGCCCGCCCTGGCGCGGCGCACCAGCTCCGGCAGGATGTCGGCGGCATTGCCGAGCAGGCCGATGGAGACGGCTTCGCGCTTGCCGGTGTACTCCTTGACCATCGCCAGCGCCTCGTCGATGTCGCGCGCCTGCTTGTCGAGGTAGCGGGTGCGCAGGCGGAAGTCGATGCTGCTCTGCTGGCATTCGATGTTCAGCGAGACCGCGCCGGCGAAGGTCGCGGCCAGCGGCTGGGCGCCGCCCATGCCGCCCAGGCCGGCGGTGAGGATCCAGCGGCCCGCCATATCGCCGCCGAAGTGCTGGCGGCCGGCTTCGGCGAAAGTCTCGTAGGTGCCCTGCACGATGCCCTGGGTGCCGATGTAGATCCAGCTGCCGGCGGTCATCTGGCCGTACATGAACAGGCCCTTGCGGTCGAGTTCATTGAAATGTTCCCAGTTGGCCCACTTGGGCACCAGGTTGGAGTTCGCCAGCAGCACGCGCGGCGCGTCGGCATGGGTGCGGAACACGCCGACCGGCTTGCCGGACTGGATCAACAGGGTCTCGTTGTCTTCCAGCGTGCGCAGCGAGGCCAGGATCTGGTCGTAGCATTCCCAGTTGCGGGCGGCGCGGCCGATGCCGCCGTAGACGACCAGGGCTTGCGGGTTTTCCGCGACCTCGGCGTCGAGGTTATTCTGGATCATGCGGTAGGCGGCTTCGGTCAGCCAGCTCTTGCATGAGAGTTCGCTGCCGCGCGGGGCGCGGATGACGCGCGACGGGTCGAAACGGGGGTCAATCGGTGAGTTCATGGCGGCTCCTGGGTTGGAATCAGCAATGAGTCTAAGTTGTCTATACAACCAAGTCAATTCATTTTATCGACCCCCGCCCGATTACTTCTTGAACACCTGCTTCCCGCCCACCCAGGTCTCCAGCACACCGGTCTTGAAGATGTCGTAGGTCGGCATACGGAACAGGTCGCGGTCGATCACGATGAAGTCGGCGTGCTTGCCCGGCTCCAGCGACCCGAGGCTGTCTTCCTGGTGGCCGGCATAGGCGGCGTCCAGCGTGAAGCAGCGGAAGGCTTCCTTCAACGACATCGCCTGGTTCGGGTACCAGCCCGCCACCGGCTGGCCGGCATGGTCCATGCGGGTGACGGCGGCGTGGATGCCGAAGAAGGGGTTCGGCGACTCCACCGGGAAGTCCGAGCCGCAGGCGATGCGCGAACCTTGATGCAGGAAGCTGCGCCAGGCGTAGGCGCCCTTGATGCGTTCCGGGCCGACGCGTGTCTCGGCCATGTTCTTGTCCGAGGTCGCGTGGGTCGGCTGCATCGAGGGGATGATGCCGAGCGTTTTGAAGCGCGGGATGTCCTCCAGCGCCACGACCTGGGCGTGCTCGATGCGGTGGCGCTGCCCGCCGCTCTTGGTCGCGGCCAGTTCCTTCTTGTAGATGTCGAGGATCTGCTTGTTGCCGGCGTCACCGATGGCGTGCACGTTGACCTGGTAACCCTTGCGCATGGCCTTGCTCATCATGGCGTCCATCTGCGCGGTCTTGAAGAACAGCAGGCCGTGCGAATGCGGCTCGTCGCTGTAGGGCTTGAGCAGGGCGGCGCCGCGGCTGCCCAGCGCGCCGTCGGAATACAGTTTCACTGCACGCAGCGCGTACATGCCGTCGGCATGGTTCAGGAGCGGGCCATTTTTTGCCAACTGGTCAAAGTCCTTGTCGGTGCCGCCGATCATGCCGTACACGCGCGCCGTCAGCTTGCGCTGAGCGGCGTAGTCGCGGTACAGGCGGTCCTCCGCCACGCCGACGCCGGCATCGTGCACGCTGGTCAGGCCCATGCGCGCGATCTCCTGCAGCGAACGGTCCAGCATCGTGCGGCCCTCAGCCTCGGTCTGGGCCGGCATCACCTTGGTGACGAGTTCCTGGGCCGCGTCGACCAGCACGCCGGTGGCCTCGCCGTTCGCATCGCGCATGATCTTGCCGCCGACCGGGTCGGGCGTGGTCCTGGTGATCCCGGCCAGGGCCAGGGTGCGGCTGTTGGCCCAGCCGGCGTGCCCGTCGACGCGTTCCAGCCATACCGGACGGTCCGATACCACGGCATCCAGCTCGGCGGCGGTCGGGAAGCGGCCCAGTTTCCAGTTCTCCTGGTTCCAGCCGCGGCCGCGGATCCAGGCGTGGTTCGCGTTCGCTTTCGAATACGTGGTGATGGCCTTGATCGCATCGGCCAGCGAGGCGGTGCCGGAGAGGTCGAGCTGGGTCAGCTGCTGGCCCAGGCCGAACACGTGGCCGTGGGCGTCGATCAGGCCCGGCAGCACGGTGCGGCCCTGCATGTCGACCTGGCGCGCGTTCTTCACCTTGGCTGCCACTTCGGCGGCGCTGCCGACCGCGGTGATGCGCCCTTTGTCGTCGAAGGCCAGTGCGCTGAACTGCAGCAGCTCGCCCCTGGCGTTCAGGGTGTAGCCGTTGGCGTTGGTGATGACGGTGTCGGCCTGGGCCGACGAGAGGACGCCGAGGCCGGCAAGGACGATCATGGACGAAAGGGGGATGTGGCGCACGCGCATGCTTTCTATTCTCCGTTTATATAGGTGTCCGGCGCTTCATGGGCGCGGCACCAAGGGAGTGTATAGAAAATCAAGGATGGGGCATAGTCGCGCTCTAGCCTGCGTCGTGGAAGATGATCCCCAGTGTGTGCCGGGTGCCGCGCCGCAGCCGGCTGACGCCATGGCGCATCGCCACCCGGTAGACCCCGCGCGTGCCCTGCACCGGCCGCTGATTCACTGCGAAGACGACCGCATCGCCCTGCCCCAGCGGCACCACCTCGGCCCGGGACTGCATGCGGGGGCGCTGCTCCGTCAATACGAATTCGCCGCCCTCGAAATCCTCGCCGGGCCGGGACAGCAGCAGCGCCACCTGCAGCGGGAACACCAGCTCGCCGTACAGGTCCTGGTGCAGGCAGTTGTAGTCGCCTTCGCGGTAGCGCAGCAGCAGCGGGGTCGGCTTGACCTGGCCGGCCGCATGGCAGCGCGCCAGGTAGTCCGCATGCGCTTCGGGAAAACGGGTGTCGATGCCGAGTACCTCATGCCAGCGGTTGGCGATGGCGGCCAGCGGCGGATACAAGGCCGTGCGCAACGCCGCCAGCGGCGCCGGCAGCGGGTAGGCGAAATACTGGTACTCGCCGCGCCCGAAACCATGCTGCTGCATCAGCACCCGGCTGCGGAACAGGGCCGGCCGCTCGTACAGCGCGGCGGCGGCTGCGCAATCCTGCGGCGCCAGCAGGCCGGGAATGAGGGCACAGCCGAAGGCGTCGAGGTCGTCGGCCACGCGGCTCCAGTCGACCTCGATCACTGCCCCGCCTCGCGGTCGAGCAGGGTGCGCTTGCGTTCGATTCCCCAGCGGTAGCCGGACAGCGCGCCATCGGTGCGCACCACGCGGTGGCAGGGAATCGCCACCGCCACCGGATTGGCGGCGCAGGCGCCGGCGACCGCGCGCGCCGCCGTCGGCATGCCGAGCCGTTCCGCCAGTTCGCTGTAGCTGACGGTGGAGCCCGCGGGAACCGCGCGCAACGCTTCCCATACGCGGCGCTGGAAGGCGGTGCCGCGTACGTCGAGCGGCAGGTCGAGCCCGAGGCGCGGCGCCTCGACCAAGCCGACCACCTGCGCCACCGTGCGCTCGTAGCCGGCCTCCGCGCCGATCAACTCGGCCTGCGGGAAGCGTTCCTGCAGGTCGTGCACCAGCGGCTCGGGTTCGTCGCCGATCAGGATCGCGCAGATGCCGCGCTCCGTGCTGGCCACCAGGATCGCGCCGAGCGAACAGGCGGCGACGGCGAAGCGGATGGTTTCGCCCTGCCCGCCCGCGCGGTAGCGGCCCGGCGTCATGCCCAGCAGTCCGGTACTGGCATCGTAGAAGCGACCGCTCGAGCCGAAGCCGGCCTCGTACAGCGCGTCGGTGACGCTCGGCGCCGCCGCCAGCCCCTGCTGCAGGCGGGCGGCGCGGCGTGCGCCGGCATAGGCCTTCGGCGTGATGCCGGTGTGGGCCTTGAAGATGCGGTGGAAGTGGAAGCGGCTCATGCCGACCGCCTGCGCCAGGCTGTCGAGGTCGGGAGCCTCCTCGGCGGCGTCGATCAGGCGGCAGGCCTGCGCCACGGCCGCCGCCTGGCGCTCGGCCAGCGGCGGCTGCCCCGGCTTGCAGCGCAGGCAGGCGCGAAAGCCGGCCGCTTCGGCGTCGGCCGGGCTGGCGTGGAAGGCGACGTTGGCGCGCAGTGCGCCGCGCGAGGGGCAGGAGGGCCGGCAGTACACGCCCGTGCTGCGCACGGAATAATAGAACTGGCCGTCGGCGTCGCGGTCGCGGCGCTGCACGGCGGCCCAGCGCGCCTCGTCGGTATCAAAGATGCTGGTCATGGCTGTCATGATGATTCCCGGTTGCTGATGGATGCACACAGCGTAGCGCCCGGCCTGCGCCGGGGCACTCCGGGTCTTGCTTTCGAATTGCGGTGCTAGAATCCGGTGTCGCGGCAGCTCGCCGCCCATGCTTCCCGGAGAGTAGTTTGGAAGAACCGATCGCGCAAGACAGCACCCCCATTTTCCAGCGAATCAAGGATTACCTGGTCGGCGAAATCGCGTCCGGCCGCTGGAAAGAAGGCGACCTGGTGCCCTCCGAGCAGGCGCTGGTGCGCCAGTTCGGGGTCTCGCGCATGACCGTCAACCGCGCGGTCCGCGAGCTGACCGCCGAGCAGGTGCTGACCCGGCGCCAGGGCTCGGGCACCTATGTGGCACCGCAGAAATACCAGGCGACCCTGGTCGAGATCCGCAACATCGCCGACGAGATCCGCGCGCGCGGCCGTGCCCACCGCAGCCATTTGCGCCTGTTGCGCGCCGAGATTGCCACCGACGAGCTGGCGGCCGAGTTCGAGCTGGCGCCCGGCGTCACGCTGTACCACTCGATCATCGTCCACTTCGAGAACGACGTGCCGATCCAGGTCGAGGACCGCTGGGTCAACCCGGACTGCGCGCCGAGCTACCTGGAGCAGGATTTCGGCAGCATCACCCCGAACGAGCACCTGATGGCGGCCGCGCCGCTGCAGGGCGCGACCTATGGCATCGAGGCCCAGCCGGCGCCGCCTGAAGTGGCGGGCATGCTGGCGATCGGCGCAGGCCTGCCCTGCCTGGTACTGCACCGCCGCACCACCTCGGGCGACCGGGTCGCCTCCGTGGCCACGATGTGGCATCCAGGCCACTTGGCGCGGTTTACGGGCAGCGTTTGAGGCCAGCGTTGTTCAATATCTCCACGAGAGTGGAAAACTTCGCCATAATGGCTCCCTTCCAAACGCCGCCTACCCATTCCGCATGAAGCCATCCTTCTCGCCCGCACCGCATGCCGCCCCGCGCCGCGTGCTGCTGCTCGACGATGACCGCTTCATGCTCGATGTGCTGCGCGACATGCTCGACCTGCTCGACACGGGCGACGGGGCCGGTCCTTTCGACATCCATGCCGAGATCGATGCGCGGCGCGCGCTGGCCGCCCTGCCGCGCCACGCGCCCGAACTCCTGATCTGCGACCTGGCGATGCCCGAGATGGACGGCATCGAGTTCCTGCAGGCGGCGGCGCGCCAGGGTTTCAATGGCCGCGTGATCCTGGTGTCGGCGCTGGAAGACGGCGTGCGCAACGCCGCCACCGAGCTGGCGCGCGCCCTCGGTCTGCAGGTGGCAGGGGCCTTCCGCAAGCCGCTGGCGATCGAGCAGTTGCGGCGGGCGGTGCAATGTTGAGATTTTGTACAAACCGACCCACACTTTTTGAAAAAATGGGGTATTATTCGGCACATCCCCGCCTGACACCCCCTGCCGTCTTTCCATATTGAATTTTGCACACAGTGCCTCCACCATTGTGTAGCAGCTAGTTATTCGATTAGCAGGTCGCGAAGTCGGCCAGGACCACGCAGGTTCGGCATTGGCCGCCAGGCGTTAATTGATCCTTACCTCTTTTGAGGAACATAATGAGCGAAAATATCAAACACATCACCGATGCAAGCTTCGATGCCGAAGTGCTCAAGTCCGAGCTCCCGGTCCTGGTCGATTTCTGGGCCGAGTGGTGCGGCCCGTGCAAGATGATTGCACCGATCCTGGAAGAAGTTGCCCAGCAATACGCTGGCAAGCTGGTGGTGGCCAAGGTCGACGTCGACGCCAACCAGGCCGTACCGGCCCAGTTCGGCATCCGCGGTATCCCGACCCTGATCCTGTTCAAGAACGGCGAAGCAGCAGCGCAGAAGGTTGGCGCCATGGCCAAGGGCCAGCTGGTTCAGTTCATCGACAGCAACATCTGATACTGTTACCATGAGCGGCGGCAGCGCGCCCGCGTTGCCGTCATGTCGGGAAGCCTCGGCTCCGGTGCTTCCCAGCTTTAAATAGACCACGTAGTTCCCTCCCCTACCTTTACTTTCCCGTCACGGGACACCCACACAAACATGCATTTATCTGAACTGAAGGCAATGCACGTCTCCGCACTGCTGGAGATGGCCATCGGCCTCGACATCGACAACGCAGCCCGCCTGCGCAAACAGGAACTGATGTTCGCGATCCTGAAGAAGCGCGCGAAAGGCGGCGAACAGATCTTCGGCGACGGCGCCCTCGAGGTGCTGCCGGACGGCTTCGGCTTCCTGCGCTCGCCGGACGCCAGCTACATGGCCTCGACCGACGACATCTACATCTCGCCGTCGCAGATCCGCCGGTTCAACTTGCATACGGGTGACTCGATCGAAGGCGAAGTGCGTACGCCGAAGGACGGCGAGCGCTACTTCGCGCTGGTGAAGGTGGACAAGGTCAACGGCGAATCGCCGGAAGCCTCGAAGCACCGCATCCTGTTCGAAAACCTGACCCCGCTGCACCCGAACGAGCCGCTGCGTCTCGAGCGCGACATGAACGGCGCCGAGAACATCACCGGCCGCATCGTCGACCTGATCTCGCCGATCGGCAAGGGCCAGCGCGGCCTGCTGGTGGCCTCGCCGAAGTCGGGCAAGTCGGTCATGCTGCAGCACATCGCCCACGCGATCACCGCCAACCACCCGGACGTGACCCTGATCGTCCTGCTGATCGACGAGCGTCCTGAAGAAGTGACCGAGATGCAGCGTTCGGTACGCGGCGAAGTGGTCGCCTCGACCTTTGACGAACCGGCCACCCGCCACGTGCAGGTCGCCGAGATGGTGCTGGAAAAAGCCAAGCGCCTGGTCGAGATGAAGAAGGACGTCGTGATCCTGCTGGACTCGATCACCCGCCTGGCGCGTGCCTACAACACCGTGATCCCGGCCTCGGGCAAGGTGCTGACCGGCGGTGTCGACGCCAACGCACTGCAGCGTCCGAAGCGCTTCTTCGGCGCCGCCCGTAACGTCGAGGAAGGCGGCTCGCTGACCATCGTCGCGACCGCGCTGATCGAGACCGGCTCGCGCATGGACGACGTGATCTACGAAGAATTCAAGGGCACCGGCAACATGGAAGTGCACCTCGAGCGCCGTCTGGCCGAGAAGCGCGTCTACCCGGCGATCAACCTGAACAAGTCGGGTACCCGCCGCGAAGAGCTGCTGATCAAGCCGGACCAGCTCCAGAAAATCTGGATCCTGCGCAAGCTGCTGTACTCGATGGACGAGATCGAGGCGATGGAGTTCATCCTCGACAAGATGCGCGCGACCAAGAACAATGTCGAGTTCTTCGACATGATGCGCCGCGGCGGCTAAGCGGCCGCAGGTTCGCGCACCATGCCGGCACTCCGCCGGCATGCGCCAGAAACGGATTCACGTAGCGCGTGAGTCCGTTTTTTTATTTGGCGCAGCGATGCATGAGGTTCACGTTGCTGTAAAGACACATCTCTCATGTTTAACGCATAATTCATTTGTCATGACTATATCTATTGCATAAGAGCATCAGCCTCATGCTAGTGTTGCGAGCTTTACAATCAGTCGCCGAAACACACATGACTTCCTGGACAATGAAAAAAACCTTTACCTGGGCCGTGCTCGGATGGATCGCACTGGCCCTCGTGTTCGCCCTGACGCTGTATCGCGTCGGGCAAACGCAGGCGCAGGTCTCGCACGCCTACGAGGTGCGTTACCAGTCCTATATCCTGGCCGACGAGCTGCGCCAGAGTTCGGACGACCTGACCCGCCTGGCGCGCACCTATGTGGTTACCGGCGACGCCAGGTACGAACAGCAATACCTCGACATCCTAGACATCCGCAACGGCAAGAAGCCGCGCCCCCAGCATTACGAGCGCATCTATTGGGATTTCGTGGCCGCCGGCGAGAGCAAGCCGCGCCCGGATAGCGTCGCGATCTCGCTCAATGAGCTGATGAAGCAGGCCGGCTTCTCGCAACAGGAATTCGCGAAGCTGAAGGAAGCCCAGGACAACTCGGACGCCCTGGTCAAGACCGAGGTGGTGGCCATGAATGCCGTGAAAGGCCTGTTCGACGACGGCAGCGGACGCTTCGTGCCGAAGGACGGCCCGGACATGGAAATGGCGCGCCAGCTGGTGCACAGCAATGACTACCACCGCTTCAAGGCGCAGATCATGAAGCCGGTGGACGCCTTCTTCCAGCTGCTCGACGAACGCACCCGTCTGGCCGTGGCCGCCGCGGAACAGGCAAGCCGGCAAGCCTTCGTCGCGGCCGCCGCGCTGCTGCTGTTGTCGGTGCTGGCCGTCGCCGCCGGACTGTGCCTGCTGTACCGCCGCCTGAGCCGGCAGCTCGGCGCGGAACCGGCCACCGCCCAGCACCTCGCCGGTGAAATTGCCGAAGGCAACCTTGCAGTGGCCATCGAACTGCGCCGCGACGACCAGGCCAGCCTGCTGCGCGCCATGCAGAAGATGCGCGACAACCTGGCCCAGGTGATCGGCGAATTGCGTCACGGCACCCAGACCATCGCCACGGTGTCGGGCCAGATCGCCGCCGGCAACCGCGACCTGTCGGACCGTACCGAACAGCAGGCCAGCGCGCTGGAAGAAACCGCCTCGTCCATGGAAGAACTGACCTCCACGGTGCGCCAGAACGCCGACAACGCAAGGCAGGCCAATGAACTGGCGCTGACCGCTTCGCAGGTCGCCGCCAAGGGTGGCGCCGTGGTGGCGCAGGTGGTGGACACCATGGGATCGATCGACGCGTCCTCGCGCAAGATCGTCGACATCATCGGCGTGATCGACGGCATCGCTTTCCAGACCAACATCCTGGCGCTGAACGCCGCCGTGGAAGCGGCGCGTGCCGGCGAGCAAGGCCGCGGCTTCGCGGTCGTGGCGTCGGAGGTGCGTTCGCTGGCCCAGCGCTCGGCCGCCGCCGCCAAGGAAATCAAGGAACTGATCAATGACTCGGTCGGTCAGGTCGAAGTCGGCAGCAGGCTGGTGAACGAAGCCGGCATGACGATGACCGAAGTGGTCGACAGCGTCCGGCGCGTGACCGGCATCATGGGCGAAATCATGACCGCCAGCCAGGAGCAGAGCGCCGGCATCGACCAGATCAACCACGCGATCAGCGGCATGGACCACGGTACCCAGCAGAACGCAACGCTGGTGGAGCAGGCGGCAGCGGCCTCGCAGGCGATGCTCGACCAGGCCCGCCGCCTGGCCGAGGTGGCCAGCATTTTCAGGCTCGAGGGCCAGCTTGAGGCGGTGGCGCTGCGGCGCAGGGCGCTGCCCGCGCCGCTTGCCGAATAAGCAAGGCTGGCAGCGTTTACCGGCCCTGGCATTGCCTCGGCCGGCAAACCAATCTATAATCGCCGGTTCAGTCCAACCCCTGGCAAGTGATCGGCAATCGGGTCAAGAAGCAGGACGACCGACGAAGTGCCGTTTGGCTACCAACTTAGAGAAAGCAATATCATGAAGAACGATATCCATCCGGATTACCGCGAAGTTGTGTTCCACGACCTGTCGTGCGATTTCAAGTTCATCACCCGCTCGACCATCAACACCCGCGACACCATCAACTTCGAAGGCAAGGATTACCCGCTGATCAAGATCGAAGTCTCGGCTGAATCGCACCCGTTCTACACCGGCAAGCACAAGATCGTCGACACCGCTGGTCGCGTCGAGAAGTTCCGCCAGAAGTTCGGTACCGTCGGTTCGAAGACCTCGGTCGCCAACGGCTAATCGCCCAGCTAGCATGCAAGCCCCGGGCGCCAGCGTCCGGAGTTGCCAAAAAAGAAGCCGGTTCTCCGGCTTCTTTTTTTTTCGCGGCTATACTACGCGACTATTCTTTCCGCTTCACTGAACGATGAAACCCGTCCGCCTTCCCGCCGCCGCCACACTGGCGCTGCCCCGCTGGGCCCTGCTCGCGCTGGGCATGCTGTACATCCTGCCGGGCCTGATCGGCCGCCATCCCTGGAAAGAGGACGCGGGCAGCTTCGGCATCATGTGGACCATGGCGCATGGCGGCTTCGCCGACTGGCTCTATCCCAACATCGCCGGCCTCGCCGCCGCCGAGCAAGGCCCGCTGGCCTTCTGGCTGGGCGCCCTGTGCATCAAGCTGTTCGGCTGGATCCTGGGCGACGTGCTGGCGGCGCGCGTGTCGACCATCGGCATCTTCGTCACCGGCGCCATGTCGCTCTGGTACACCGCCTTCCACCTGGGCCGCCGCGCCGAGGCCCAGCCGCTGCGCCTGGCCTTCGGCGGCCAGCCCGAACCGGACGACTACGGCCGCACCTTGGGCGATACCGCGGTCCTGATCTACCTCGGCTGCCTCGGCCTGCTGGTGCAGAGCCACCTGACCCTGGCCGCGACCCTGCAGGGCGCCCTGCTCGCCTATTTCCTGTACCGCGCGGTGCGCTACGTCGAGACCGCGTCGACCCGCAATGCCGTGCTGGTCGGCCTGTCGCTGGGCGCGCTCGCGCTCACGCGCGGCGTCCTGGCGCCGGCAGTGCTGGTGCTGGCGCTGTACGCCTGCACCCGCTACCTGAACCTGGCCACCCGTGAAACCCTGCGCCACATGGCGATCGCGGCCGGTGTCGGATTTCTTATCACCCTGGTCTGGATCGTGCCGGCAGCGCTCGCGCAACCCTACGGCCTGTCGCCGGTCGGCGAATGGCTGGACTGGAACGCGAGCCAGCTCGGCCTGCCCGGCCTGGCCTCGCTGAAGGGCTTCTTCCGCATCGGCGTATGGTTCTTCTGGCCGGCCTGGCCCTTCGCCCTGTGGGCAGTCTGGGCCTGGCGGCGCCAGCAGCACCTGCTGCACATCGTGATGCCGGTGATGTTCTTCATCGCCCTCAGCCTGCTGCTGCTGTGCGACCCGGAGCTGGAGAACGGCGACTTCCTCAAGATGCTGGCGCCGCTGGCGCTGATGGCCGCCTTCGGGCTGCCGACCATGAAGCGCGGCGCGATCAATGCGATCGACTGGTTCTCGGTGATGGTGCTGACCATCCTGGGCGCCCTGGTCTGGCTGTTCTGGATCGCCAAGCTCACCGGCTGGCCGGCCCAGCTGGCCAAGAACGCGCTCAAGCTGGTGCCGGGCTTCAAGCCGGAAGTCGGCATCATCGCCTTCCTGGTCGCGGCCGCGGCCAGCATCGGCTGGATCATGCTGGTCCAGTGGCGCCTGTCGCGCCAGCCTTCGGTGCTGTGGCGCGCGGTGGTACTGTCCTCGAGCGGGCTGATCCTGCTGTGGGTGCTGCTGATGACCCTGTTCCTGCCGGACCTGAACTACGGCAGGAGCTATGCCGGCGTCGCCCAGCAGATCGCGGCAGCCCTGCCGCATGACGCCGACTGCATCGAGACCAATGTCGGCCCGGCCCAGCGCGCCTCCTTCGCCTACTTCGGCCGCCTGCCCTTCGCCGGCCTGGCGGGCGGGCGCTGCAACTATGTGCTGCTGCAGGACAATATCAAAGACCGCAATGAGGACATGATCGCGCGCCGTCACGGCCTGCGCGGCAGCCCGGTGCTGTGGGAAGGCCGGCGCGCTTCCGACCGCAGCGAACGCTTCCGCCTGTTCCAGCGCCGCTGACTTTTCGCTCTCCTCCATAGGCCGCCCGCCTCAGCGCCGGCGGCCTTTTTGCATCTGGCACGATTCCTGCATGTTTTTCATCAGTGCGCGGCAGGCCAGCCTGATATGAGAACCTATGCATGCAAGGCGGCGCAATTGAGCGGAGTCAACGGTTCTGAAGGGCTGGGTGTCACAATAAAACAGGTCGTTTTTTGTGTCACAGGCCAAACGTTCAAACAGCGCTGCGAGGAGACACAATGAAAAGCGTTACTTTTTCTGAAATCGTAAGGATTCGTGAACGGCCCTTCTTTTTGCGCCGTCCCGCCACCTGGCGGCAGCTGCTTCCCTGGGCCCTGACCCTGGCAGTCGGCCTGCCGCTGCTGATGCTGGCGCTGCACGCCATCGACCCGGAGACCCCGCTGTCCTTCATCGTGCTGCCGGCGCTGGCCGGCGGATTGATGCCGGTTGCCATGATGGGGCCGGGGCGCTTCGAAATGCGCACTCGCTTCGATGCCCATTACATGATCAGCGCGCTCGACGAAGCCCTGGTCTCGCTCGGCTACCGCCGCACGGAGTCCGATCCCGACCGCATCAGCTATTTCCGCCCCCAGCCCTGGCTGCGCGGCCGCGAGGGCTCGATCCGGGTGGCGGTCCAGCCGCACACCTTGGAAGTGGTCGGGCCGGTAGGCAGCCTGCGCCTGCTGCAGCAGCGTATTGCATGCTGAGCGGTTCGCGGCACTGGTCATTCCTGCAATCGATGTGCTAAGATGCGCCCCTGCTATTGGGCCTCTGTGGCGGAATTGGTAGACGCACTTGACTCAAAATCAAGCGCCGTAAGGCGTGCCGGTTCGATTCCGGCCGGAGGCACCACAATTCACATTTCGCAGCAAACTGAAAACCCGCATCCCTGCAAAGAGTGCGGGTTTTTTTGTTGTCGATATTTCTTACACCTAAGATATAGGCAAGCTGCCCTCACGGTTGCCTGAGCGGCTGTCCCCAGTTCTCGTAGCTGCGTTCGATGCGGCGCCCGGTACCGTCACGCGCGATCGATTCGAAGGCCGCGTTCAGGCGGGCGACCACGGTGTCGGGCACGCCACGGTTGCAGGCCAGGTAGACCTCGATACGCTTGAACACCAGCAGCGGCACGATCTTCTTGTCGTAGCCATAACGGGCCAGGATCGTGCTGCCGCTGCGCAGGCTGGCAGCCCACAGGTCGATGCGGTCGAGCAGCAGTTTGCCGGCATTCGCCAGGTCTTCGTTGGCGGCATCGACGCGGAATCCCCGTGCTCGCAGGTAGGCGTCGCGGGCGTCGCCGTTGTAGGTGCCGATGCGCAGGCCCCTGGCATCCTCGAGGCTGCGCAGTTTCAGCTTGCTGTCGGCGCGCCCCATCAACACCCACTCGCCGATGGCGGTCGGCCCCACCCATTTGAACAAAGCTTCCCGCTCCGGCGTGCGCGAGGTCGAATACACGCAGGCGTCCGGGCGTTGCTGCGCGGCCAGGTAGGCGCGCTTCCACGGCAGCAAGTCGATGCTGTAGTCGATTCCGGCGCGCTGCATGGCTTCGCGCACCTTGTCGGTGGCGATGCCGATCACGCGCCTGCCGTCCAGCATGCTCGACGGCGCCGAGGTTTCGGTCGTGATATACAACCGCGGCCTGGCGGCGGCGGCTTCGACGGCGCCGGCCGCAGCGCTGACCATGGCGAGTGCAATCGCAAGATATCGAATATGCAAGATATTTCCCTGACTGGACGGCTGGTCGGACGAATGACTGATGATAAATGCAGGGTAGCACTAGCAAGAATTTTTCCGCAATGCATGTCTTTACGTGAGGCTTTTGGGTGGCATATGCGCGACACATAAGCGGGTCAAACCCGCATGATTCCTGGCTTCAACAAGACTTTCCCTTACGAAAATGAGATACTGCTGAGACCATTCCCGGGCGCTGACCACTGCCCAACCACCGCACAAGCCGCCCCATGCTTCAAATATTTTCAGTTCCGGAAGATCCGTCGCTGCTCGCCTTTGGCATCTATGAACCCCGCTTCGTCCTGCTGTCGGTCCTGATCGCCATTTTCTCGTCCTGGATGGGCCTGCAGATCGCCGGCCAGGCGGCTGCCAGCCGCACCCATCGCGCCATCGTGCTCGGCAGTGGCAGCCTTGCCCTCGGCGCCGGGGTCTGGGCCATGCACTTCATTGGCATGCTGGCATTCAACCTGTGCACGCCGATCACCTATGACCCTGTGGTCACCATCCTGTCGGCGCTGCCCAGCATCGGCGCCTCGGCGGTGGCCTTGTCGCTGATCTCGCGCCAGCGCCTGGGCCCGGCCGGCCTGCTGGTGGGCGGCGTCGTGGTCGGCGCCGGCATCGGCGCCATGCACTATTCGGGCATGGCCGGCATGCAGATGAAGCTGGAACTGCACTACGACCCGGCCATGTTCGCGCTGTCGATCGTGGTCGCCGTGGTGCTGGCCACGCTGGCCCTGGGCGTGCGTTTCGGCCTGTCGCGCCTGAAGTCGCTGAGCGAATCGCGCCGCCTGCTGCTGGCGGCCATCGTGATGGGCTGCGCCATCGCCGGCATGCACTACACCGGCATGGCGGCCGCACGCTTCGTCGGCCAGGTCGAGCCGGGCGGCACCGGCTCCTCGAACAGCGACTTCCTCGCGCTCGCGATTTCGCTCATCACCGTGGTCTTCACCGGCCTGGTGCTGGCCGCCAACGGCCTGCTGCGCTACCGCCAGATGTTCCTCGAACTGCAGCGCAGCGAAGCCTGGATGCGCGCCCTCCTGACCACCACGGTGGACGGCGTGATCACCATCGCGCGCGACGGCAGCATCACCGAATTCAACGCCTCGGCCGAACGCATCTTCGGCTGGCGGCGCGACGAGATCATCGGCCGCAGCGCCAGCCTCCTGCTCGCCGATGACGATGCCGCCTCGCACGACGGCCTGGTGGGCATCATCGAGCACGGCTATACCGAAGCGCTTGCCGGCAGCAGCGAAATCATGGGCAAGCGCAAGGACGGCAGCCTGGTGCCGATCCGCCGCGCCATCGGCCACGCGCGCCTCGGCACCCAGGACCTGTTCGTCTGCTTCATCACCGACATCAGCGAACGCCGCGCCATCATGCAGGCGCTGCACGCCAGCGAGCAGCAGTTCCGCTCCCTGATCGGCAACATCCCGGGCATCTCCTTCCGTAGCGAGATCGATGGCGACTGGCCGATGATCTTCATCAGCGATGCGGTCGAACGCATCACCGGCTACCCTCCGGCCGATTTCATGGGCGATCCGCCGCGCCGCCCCTACGGCACCCTGATGCACGCGGCCGACCGCGTGCGCGTCAACGAAGAACTGGACGCCGCGCTGCGCGAAGACCGCCCCTACCTGGTCGAATACCGCCTGCTGCACCGGGACGGCAGCGTGCGCTGGCTCTGGGAAAACGGCAGCGGCGTGCGCAATGACGACGGCAAAATGACCTGGCTCGACGGCGTCATCCTCGACATCACCGAGCGCCGCGAAATGGAAGATGCGCTGCGCGAAGCCAAGGACAAGGCCGAGCAGGCCGCCGCCGCGCGCGCAAGCTTCGTGGCCAACATGAGCCACGAGATCCGTACGCCGATGAATTCGATCCTGGGCTTCACCGACGTGCTGCTCGATGGTGAACTCAACAAGGAACAGCGGCGCCACCTGGACACCATCCGCAATGCCGGCCGCTCCCTGCTGCGCCTGCTCAACGAGATCCTCGACACCGCCAAGCTGGAAAAAGGCGCGGTGGAGCTCGAGCAGAACGACTACAACCTGCTGTCGCTGATCGACGAACTGTCGTCGACCCTGGCCGCCAACGCGCGCGCCAAGGGCCTGCACCTGGACATCCACTACGACCCGGCGCTGCCGACCGGCCTGCGCGGCGACGAGCTGCGCGTGCGCCAGGTGCTGACCAACCTGCTCGACAACGCGATCAAGTTCACCCCGAAGGGTACTGTCACCCTGCGCGTCCGCGCCGAGGGCGACCAGCTCTGCATCATCGTCAGCGACACCGGCATCGGCATCGCCCCGGAGCGCCTGCAGGCGATCTTCGACCCCTTCACCCAGGCCGACGCCTCGATGACGCGCCGCTTCGGCGGCACCGGCCTCGGCACCACGATCTGCAAGCAGCTGGTCGAGCTGATGGGCGGCCGGATCTGGGCCGAGAGCGAACTCGGCAAGGGAACCAGCTTCCACGTGCACCTGCCCCTGGTGCTGGCGCGCTTCGCCCAGCAGGCGCCGCGCGTGCGCAGCGCCGCCGTGCTGCCGCCGCTGCGCGTGCTGGCGGCCGACGACGTGCCGCAGAACCTGGAACTGCTGCAGCTCCTGATGACGCGCCGCGGCCATACCCTGACCGCCGTGGCTGACGGCGCGGCAGTGCTGGAACAGGCCAAGCGCGGCGACTTCGACCTGGTCCTGATGGACTTCCAGATGCCGACCCTCGACGGCCTGAGCGCCACCCGCGCGATCCGCGCCTTCGAGGCCGCCACCGGCAAGCGCCGCACGCCGGTGATCGCGATGACCGCCAGCGTGCTGGCCGAGCACCGCCGCGCCAGCGTCGAAGTGGGCATGGACGGCTTCGCCACCAAGCCGGTCGACTGGTTCTCGCTGTCGCACGAGATCGCGCGCGTGCTGGGCCTCGACCAGCAGCAGGCCGACAAGGATGCGCTCGCGCTCCCGGCCGCGGCGCGCGAGGTGCTGAACCGCCGCGCCGGCCTGCACCGCTGGGCCGACAAGGCCGACGTCTACGCCGAGGCGCTCGAGCACTTCGGCCGCCAGTACGGCGACCTCGCCACCACCCTGCAGATGCACGCGGCGGGCGGTTCGCACCAGGAACTGCGCATGCTGGCACACAGGGTGCGCGGCGTGGCCGCCAACGTCGGCCTGGAGCAGCTGTCGGACGCCCTGTCCAGGCTGGAGCAGGCCACCAATGCCGTGCCGACCGACGAGCGCGGGGCTGCCCAGGCATTGGAAGCGTCCACCGCGGCCCTGGCCGAGGCGCTCGCCGCGATCCGCGCCGGCAGCCCGCAGCCGACCTTGGCGCCCGAGGCGGCCCCGTTCGACCTGGCGCGCGCGCGCCGTGCCGGCGGCGTGCTGCTGCAGGCCCTGCGCCGCGGCGCCCTCGACGATGCCGCGCTGGCCGGACTGGTGGCGGCGCTGGCCGGGCACCCGGTCGCGCCGCGCGTCGCCCAGATCCAGGGCGCGATCGGCGACTTCGACTTCGACTCCGCCCTGGAACAGCTGGAAGCCGTGATGGCCACCCTGGGCGAACACGTACCACAGGATTGACCCCGCATGACCCAACCGAACAACCGCCCCCTGATCCTCGCGGTCGACGACGAGGCCAGCAACCTGCAGCTGCTGCGCCAGATCCTGCAAGACCACTACCGCCTGCTGTTCGCCAAGGATGGCGCGCGCGCGCTCGACCTGGCGCGCCAGGAGCGCCCCGACCTGGTGCTGCTCGACGTGATGATGCCGGGGATGTCAGGCTATGAAGTGTGCGCCTCGCTCAAGGCCAACCCCGATACCGCGGCGATCCCGGTGATCTTCGTGACCGCCCTGACCGACACCGCCGACGAGCTGGAAGGCTTCGAGGCCGGCGCGGTGGACTACATCACCAAGCCGGTCAGCCCGCCGGTCGTGCGGGCGCGCGTGCGCACCCACCTGTCGCTGGTGCGCATGGAAGAACTGCGCGCGACGCGCCTGGAAATCGTCCAGCGCCTCGGCCTGGCGGCCGAGTACAAGGACAACGAGACCGGCCTGCACGTGATCCGCATGAGCCACTTCTCGCGCATCCTCGGCATCGCCGCCGGCATGAGCGACGTGGAGGCCGACGACCTGCTGCACGCCGCGCCGATGCACGACGTCGGCAAGATCGGCATCCCCGACCGCATCCTGCAGAAGCCCGGTCCGCTCGATCCGGAAGAATGGAAGGTCATGCAGAGCCACGTGACGATCGGCGCCGAGATCATCGGCGAGCATGAGGGCGGGATGCTGGCGCTGGCCTCGCAGATCGCGCTGACCCACCACGAGAAGTACGACGGCAGCGGCTACCCGCAGGGGCTGCGCGGCGACGCGATCCCGCTGGCCGGGCGCATCGTGGCGATCGCCGACGTGTTCGACGCCCTGACCTCGGTGCGGCCGTACAAGAAAGCCTGGACCGAGCAGGAGGCGCTCGACTTCCTGCGCGAACAGAAAGGCCGCCACTTCGATCCGGCGCTGGTGGACCTGTTCATCGAACAGATGCCGGCGGTACGGGCGGTGCAGCAGCGCTGGGCCGAGGCCTAGCGGGTCGGCGGCAGGCCCGCCAATCCCACACGCCCTCCCGCATTCGCCGTCGCCCTGCGCGCCACCAGCTCCCGGTACAGGTCGGTATAGTTGGCCGCCATCTGCTCCGACGTGAACAGCGCGTGGTAGCGCTGTTCCGCGCGCGCCCCCATGCGGCGGGCCAGCTCCGGATCGTTCCACAGCACCTGCATCGCAGCGCGCAAGGCGGCGGGGTCCGAAGGCGGCACCACCAGCCCGGTCTCGTCGGCCAGGTTGATATAGGTGGTGCCGGTGCCGATCTCGCAGGAGATCATCGGCTTGCCGTACATGGCGGCTTCCAGCAGCGAAATGCCGAAGGCTTCCGAACGCAGGTGCGAGGGGAAGACCATGCCGTAGCACAGACTCAGCAAGGCGGCCTTGTCGGCTTCGTCCAGCGCGCCGGCGAACATCAGGTGCTTCAGTCCCAGGCGCGCGGCCTGTTCCTTCAAGGCCATTTCTTCCGGCCCGGTGCCGACGATTACGATCGGATAGTCCAGGCCCTTGGCCGCTTCCAGCAGGAAGCTCAGGCCCTTGTAGTAGCGCAGCACGCCCACGAACAGGAAGAACTTCGGTCCCAGCTTGGCCCGCCAGTGCGCCAGGCGGCAAGGCTCGACGTTCGGATAGGTGGACTTGTCCAGGCCGTAGGTGATGACACGTGCCTTGTCGCGGTAGCGCTGCAGCACCGGCGAGGACGCCAGGTAGTTGGGCGAGGCGGCGACGATGGTATCGACGCTGTCGAAGAAACGGTACTTGAGCGGCTGGTAGAGGCGCAGCCAGCGCTTCTGGCGCACGATGTCGGAGTGGTAGCTGACCACGGTCGGCTTGTTCACGCGCGCCAGGAAGTGCGCCAGGTCCATGAAGGGCCAGGGGAAGTGGTAGTGCACCACGTCGGCTTCGCGCGCCAGGCGTGCCAGCGCGCCCAGCGCCTGCAGCGAGCAGCCGTTCGAGGCGATCTCGAAGTTCAGCGGCGCGCGGACCACGGTATGGCCGTCGAACTGGAACGGCGCAAGGTTTTTCTGGCGCGACAGCGACAGCACGGTATTGCTCACGCCCAGGCGCGTCGTGCCGACGCACAGCTGGCGGATCACCTGTTCGATGCCGCCGACCGAGTCTGGATAGTAAGTCTTGTAGAAGTGAAGGACACGCATAGTGGAAGCTTACTGCGAAAGTACTGCACGGTACACCTCGGCGGTCTGCCGTGCGGTGGCCTGCCAGGTCAGTTGTTCGGCGCGCGCCCGTCCGGCGGCGATGCAGCGCCCGCGCTCACGGGTGTCGAGGGCAAGGGTCTTCAGCGCAGCGGCAAGCGCGCCGGTGTCGAGCGGATCGACGTCGAGTGCCGCGCCCTGCGTCACCTCGGGCAGCGAACTGGCGTTCGACGCGACCACCGGTACGCGCGAAGCGAAGGCCTCGACCACCGGGATGCCAAAGCCCTCGTACAGCGAAGGAAAAGCGAACACGCCCGCGCCGGCATAGATGTGGCGCAGCGCCTGCGGGTCGGTAAGTTTGTCGAGCCAGACCAGGTTCTCGCCGCCGGCCTGCGCGGCTTGCAGCCGGGCCACAAGTTGCTCGCAGCGCCAGCCGCGCGCACCCACCACCACCAGGGCGCGCTCGTCGCGCAGGGGCTTGGGCAGGCTCAGCCAGGCGTCGAGCAGGCGCTCGACGTTCTTGCGCGGTTGTAGCGTACCGACGGTGAGGAAATAGCCTGGGTTAAGCCGGACTTCGGCGAGCGTGGCGGCCACGGCCGCTTCGTCCGCAGGCAGGAGCCATTCGTCATCGACGCCGCAATAGACCACCGAGACGCGGTTCGGATTCACCCCGAAGCATTCGACCAGTTCGTCGATGGCGAAATGCGAGAGCGCGATCACGTGATCGGCCTTGGCCGTGGCCTTGCGCTGCAGCCAGTTCTTCATGCTGCGCAGGCGCGGGTTGCACCATTCGGGATACTTGATCGGCAGCGCGTCGTGCAAGGTGGCCACCACCGGGCAGTCCATGCGCACGATACGGTAGTCGGTGACGTGGAACAGGTCGGCCGGCATGTGGACGCGGTGGGCGCCGGGCGTGGCGAGGTCGACCAGCGAGGCGGTTTCGAAGGATTGCGGCATGGGCTGGCCGATGCTGATGCCGGTTCCACCAGAGCGCAGGCGCGGCCAGGAATACGGCAGCACGCTGCAGCCGGCACGCGGCAGGTGGCGCATCAGGGCACGGGTATAGACCCCGATGCCGTCCAGGCGGCCGCCGGTCAGGCCCGGTTCGATCATGGTCGTTCCGAGTCCGACGGTGAGACCGCCCGCACCACTCACGCCTGGTACATCCAGCGCAGCGTCTCGGACAGCGGCGTCGGGTCGAGTTGGCCGATGACGGCGGTCAGCTTGCTGTTGCTGCCTGACAGCGTGAGCACGTCGTTGGCGCGTACGAAGGCAGGGTTGACGTGCACGTCGATATGGTAGCCGGCGATCTCGCTCATCATGTCGATCAGGTTGGCCAGCGAGTGCGAGCTGCCCGAGCAGACGTTGAAGGCTTCGCCGGCGGGCGCCACGGCCATCAGGCGGCGGTAGGCGCGCGCCACCATGCGCACGTCGGAAAAGTCGCGCGCGATCGCCAGGTTGCCCAGCTCGATGCGTTTTTCGGTGCGCCGGAAGTGAGACACGATCTTCGGCAGCAGGAAGTTGTCGGTCTGGCCGACCCCGGTGTAATTGAATGGACGCGCGATGGTGATCGGCAGCTTGTCCATCCACAGGCGCGCCATGTATTCCATGGCCAGCTTGCTGACGGCATAGTCGTTGGCCGGCGCCGGCGGGACGTTCTCGTCGATGACGGGCACGCTGGCATTGCCGTAGATGTTGGCCGATGAGGCCAGCAGCACGCTGGTGGGCCGGTGCCTGCCATTGGCCAGCGCTTCCAGCAGGTTGCGCGTGCCGACGACGTTGACCCGGTAGATCAGTTCGGAATTCGTGTGGGCCACGAAGGCGATGCCGGCCAGGTGCGCGACCACGTCGGGCTGCACCTCGTCGACCATGCGCGCCACGGCCTCGCGGTCGCACAGGTCGACCGGGAAGATGTCGGGGCCAAGCTCTTCGCCCGGCATGACGGTGCCATAGACACGGTAGCCGGCGGCCGTCAGCTCCTGTGCCATGTAGTAGCCGGTGAAGCCGCGCAAGCCCGTGATGAGCGCGCGACGTCCCTCGCCTTCCCTCCCGCCGATGAACGCCGGGATGTCATCCGTGGCCATGCGTTCCATGGTTTAGAACGAGAATCCGATTTCGTTGCGACGCAGGTCGGCGTCGACCATCATCTGGCACAGGTCTTCGAGCGTGGTCTTCGGCTCCCAGCCGAGCACGCGCCTGGCCTTGGCCGGATCGCCGATCAGCAGGTCGACTTCGGCCGGGCGGTAGAACTTGGGCGACACGCGCACCAGGACCTTGCCGGTACGGGCGCAATGACCGACTTCGTTCTCGCCTTCGCCGCTGAATTCGACGCTGATGCCGGCGCCCTTGAAGGCCATGCTGACGAAGTCGCGTACGGTCTCGGTGCGGTTGGTGGCCAGCACGAAGGTGTCGGGCTCGTCGGCCTGCAGGATGCGCCACATGCCTTCGACATATTCCTTGGCATAGCCCCAGTCGCGCTTGGCGTCGAGGTTGCCCAGTTCGAGCACGTCGAGCTTGTTCAGGACGATCTTGGCGACCGAATCGGTGATCTTGCGGGTGACGAACTCGCGGCCGCGCAGCGGCGATTCGTGGTTGAACAGGATGCCGGAGGAACCGAAGATGCCGTAGGATTCGCGGTAGTTGACCGTCATCCAGTGTGCGTACAGCTTGGCGACGCCGTAGGGGCTGCGCGGATAGAACGGGGTTTCCTCGACCTGGGGAATGGCCTGCACCTTGCCGAACATCTCGGACGTGGAAGCCTGGTAGAAACGGATCTTCGGATTGATGATGCGGATCGCTTCCAGCAGGTTGACGGCGCCCAGGCCGGTGATCGAGGCGGTGGTGACCGGCTGCTCGAAGGACACGCCGACGAAGCTCTGCGCCGCCAGGTTATAGACCTCGTCCGGCTTGCTGCTGTCGACCAGGCGGATGCTGGACGACAGGTCGGTCAGGTCATACTCGACCAGCGCCAGGTTCGGGTGCTTGTCGATGCCGAGCTCTTCGATACGCCAGAAGTTGACCGAGCTGGAGCGGCGGAAGGTGCCGGTCACGTGGTAACCCTTTTCCAGGAGAATCTGCGCCAGGTAGGCGCCGTCCTGGCCGGTGATGCCAGTGATGAGGGCTCTTTTTGTTGTATGCATATTCTTGGGTACTTGAATGGTCTCGCAGGCCGCCAGACTCACGACAGCCGGGATTGTATCAGAGAGGAAGTGTTGTCACTCTTTCTTGCATGGAAGAAACAGCTGCAATAAATGCAACAATTATCTCGTCATTATGCCCTGAAACGGGTCACACCCGTCGCCCGCTTACTGTTTGTTACCGTTGTATTTGTGCGAAGACAAACAATGAAACTTAAAGACAAACACGCCTGATGCAGCACAAAGGGCCGCATCAGGCGTGTGTTTTCGTGCGTGTCAGTACTTACTTACCTTTGGGACACTGCATCCACAACACACAGCGCCGTCATGTTTACGATACGGCGCACCGTCGCCGACGGCGTCAGGATGTGGACCGGGCGCGCACAGCCCAGCAGGATCGGGCCGACCGCGATGCCGTTGCCGGCCGCGCTCTTGACCAGGTTGTAGGAGATGTTGGCGGCGTCGATGTTCGGCATGATCAGCAGGTTGGCGTCGCCCGTCAGCGCCGAGTTCGGCATGATCTTGACGCGCACCTTGGCTTCGATCGCGGTATCGCCGTGCATCTCGCCGTCGATTTCCAGGCCCGGCTTCATCGCCTGCACCAGCGGCAGGACTGCGCGCATTTTCTGCGCCGATGGGCTGTTCGAGGTGCCGAAGTTCGAGTGCGACAGCAGGGCCGCGCGCGGCTGGATGCCGAAGCGTTCCATCTCCTCGGCGGCCATGACGGTGATTTCCGCCAGTTCCTGCGCATCCGGGTTCTCGTTGACGTGGGTGTCGACGATGGCCAGCTGGCGGTCCTGGGTGATCAGGAAGTTCATCGCCGCATACACGTTGCTGCCCGCGCGCTTGCCCAGCACCTGGTCGATGTAGTGCAGGTGCATCTGGGTGGTGCCGTAGGTGCCGCAGATCAAGCCGTCCGCATCGCCCTTCTGGACCATCATGGCGCCAATCAGGGTATGGCGGCGGCGCATTTCGAGCTTGGCCATGTCGATGGTCACGCCCTTGCGCATGCCCAGCTCGTAGTAGGACTGCCAGTAGTCGCGGTAGCGCTCGTCGAAGTCCGGGTTGATCACGTCCACGTGCTGGCCCAGCTTGAGGCGCAGGCCGAACTTCTCGATGCGCTTTTCCAGCACCGCCGGGCGGCCGACCAGGATCGGGCGCGCCAGCTTCTCGTCGACCACCACCTGCACCGCGCGCAGCACGCGCTCGTCCTCGCCCTCGGCGTAGACGATGCGCTTGGCTTCCATCGGCGCCTTCTTGGCGACCGAGAACAGCGGCTTCATGAAGGTGCCGCTGCGGTACACGAACTGCTGCAGGCTCTCGGCGTAGGCTTCCATGTCGGCGATCGGGCGCGTCGCCACGCCGCCTTCCTGGGCCGCCCTGGCCACCGCCGGGGCGATGTGGGTCAGCAGGCGCGGGTCGAACGGCATCGGGATCAGGTATTCCGGGCCGAAGGACAGGTTATTGATGCCGTAGGCCGAGGCCACGATGTCCGACTGCTCGGCGTGGGCCAGGTCGGCGATCGCATGCACCACCGCGATTTCCATTTCGCGGGTGATGGTGGTCGCGCCGCAGTCCAGCGCGCCGCGGAACATGTAGGGGAAGCAGAGGACGTTGTTGACCTGGTTCGGGTAGTCCGAACGGCCGGTGGCGATGATGGCGTCGCTGCGCACCGCCTTCACGTCCTCAGGCAGGATTTCCGGGTTCGGGTTGGCCAGTGCCAGGATCAGCGGGTTCGGCGCCATCTTGGCGACCATGTCCTGCTTCAGGACGCCGCCGGCCGAGAGGCCGAGGAAGATGTCGGCGCCCGGGATCACCTCGGCCAGCGAGCGGTGCTCGGTCTCTTGCGCGAAGCGTTCCTTGTCCGGGTCCATCAGCTCGGTGCGGCCCTTGTAGACCACGCCGGCCAGGTCGGTGACGAAGATGTTCTCGATCGGGAAGCCGAGGTCGACGATCAGGTCGAGGCAGGCCAGCGCGGCCGCGCCGGCGCCGGAGACCACCAGCTTGCAGCTCTTGATGTCCTTGTTGACGACCTTCAGGCCGTTCAGGATGGCCGCGCCGACGATGATGGCGGTGCCGTGCTGGTCATCGTGGAAGACCGGGATCTTCATGCGCTCGCGCAGCTTGCGCTCGATGTAGAAGCACTCGGGCGCCTTGATGTCCTCGAGGTTGATGCCGCCGAAGGTCGGCTCGAGCGAGGCGATGATGTCGACCAGCTTGTCCGGATCGTTCTCGTTGATCTCGATGTCGAACACGTCGATCGCCGCGAACTTCTTGAACAGCACGCCCTTGCCTTCCATGACCGGCTTCGATGCCAGCGGGCCGATGTTGCCCAGGCCGAGGACGGCGGTGCCGTTCGAGATCACCGCGACCAGGTTGCCGCGCGCAGTGTACTTGTACGAATTGGCCGGGTCCTTGACGATCTCCTCGCAAGGCGCGGCGACGCCCGGCGAATACGCCAGCGCCAGGTCGCGCTGGTTCAGCAGGCCCTTGGTCGGGGTGACGCTGATCTTGCCGGGGCGGGGAATCTGGTGATACTCAAGCGCTGCAGCACGCAGTTGTTGACGCAATTCTTCTTTCTTGTCCGATGACGAGTCCATGCCTGGCAGCCTTCCTGATACTAGAGGGGAACCTCCAATTTTATCAGACGAACAGTTGACAAAGGCTACGTATTTTCAACAAGCAGTGGTTTGGTTTATAAGTTTATTGAATAAGCTAATTACTTTATAGGGCGTTTACAATCCGCTCCATGCTTTCCGAATTCGACCTCATCAAACAATTTTTCAAGCGCGAGCGCCCCAGCCGGGCCGCGCTCGGCATCGGCGACGATTGCGCGCTGTTGACGCCCTCCCCCGGCCGCCAACTGGCGATCTCGTCCGACATGCTGGTCGAGGACCGCCACTTCTTCGCCGGCGCCGATCCCTTCATGCTGGGCCATAAAAGCCTGGCGGTGAATCTGTCGGACCTGGCGGCGATGGGCGCGCGCCCCGTGGCCTTCACGCTGGCGCTCGCCCTGCCGGCAGCCGATCCGGCGTGGCTGGACGGCTTCTCGCGCGGGCTGTTCGCACTGGCCGACGCGCATGGGTGCGAGCTGGTCGGCGGCGATACCACCAAGGGCCCGCTGAACATCTGCATCACGGTGTTCGGCGAGCTGGCGCCGGGGCATGCGCTGCGGCGTGACGCGGCGCGGGTGGGCGACGACATCTGGATTTCGGGAACGCTGGGCGATGCGCGCCTCGCGCTGGCCGGGTATTGGAAGGAGCAGGAATTGTCCGCTGCCGATCACGCGCAGGCGGCGCAACGGATGCACATGCCGACGCCGCGCGTGGCCCTGGGCCTGGCGCTGGCCGCCCAGCCGGTGGCGCATGCCGCGCTCGATATCTCGGATGGGCTGGTGGGCGATCTCGGGCATATCCTGGCCGCGTCAAAGGTCGGGGCGACGCTGGACGTCGACGCGCTGCCGGCGGGGCCGGTGCTGGCGCGCCAGGCACCCGCACTGCGGCGCAGGTTTACGCTGGCAGGCGGGGACGATTACGAGTTGTGCTTCACGGCGCCGGCCGCGCATCGCGAGGCGGTGCTGGAGGCAGGACGGGCCACCGGCACCGCCGTCACCCGGGTCGGCCAGATCGACGCGGCACCGGGCTTGCGCTGCGTGGATGCGCAGGGGATGCCGCTTGACCTGAAGCTGAGCGGGTGGGATCACTTCAGCTGATCCTCAGGCGGCGTTCGATTTATCCGCCTCCTCGCGCGGCGTCTTGCGGTCATCGTAGGGCCCATACGTCAGCCAGTAATGGCGGAAGGCTAGCCGGATATTCTCGCGCAGCTGCAGGTCATTCCAGGGCTTCGTGTAGAAGCGGTAGATCGCCCCGCGATTGATCGAATCGAGCACCGTCTCCACGCCCGTATAGCCCGACAGGATGATGCGGATGGTGTCCGGATACATCTCCTTGACCTTGCTGAGGAACTCGGTCCCGCTCATGACCGGCATGCGCTGGTCGCACAGGATCACCTGCACCCGGTACAGCGCCAGCAGCTCGAAGCCTTCGGCCGGCGAGGACGCCGTCAGCACGCGGTAGTTGTCGCGCCTGAACATGCGGTGCAGGGCGGTCAGCACGTTGACGTCGTCGTCGACGATGAGCAGGGTCTGCACCTTGTCGTCCGGGGCCGGCGGCTGGTCGGGCTGGGCGCGGTTGTCCTGCACCAGGCGCACCAGCTCCTCGCTCGGCAGCGCGCGCGAGAAGTGGAAGCCCTGGATCTCGTCGCAGCGGTTGCGCCGCAAATACGCCATCTGCGCGCGCGTCTCGACGCCCTCCGCGATCACCTGCATGTGCAGGCTGTGCGCCATGCTGATGATGGCCAGCGCGATTGCCGCGTCGTCCGGATTGGTCACGATGTCGCGCACGAAGGCGATGTCGATCTTCAGCTTGTCGATCGGGAAGCGCTTGAGGTAGGCGAGCGAAGAATAGCCGGTGCCGAAGTCGTCGATCGCGATCCGGATGCCGAGTTCCCTCAGGCGCCCCAGCACCTCGATGGTGTGCTCGGCGTTCGACATCAGCGCGCTCTCGGTCAGCTCCAGCTCGAGCAGCCCCGGCTCGACCCTGTGGCGTTCCAGCGCGGCGCGGATCACGCCTTCCAGGTCACCCTCGACGAACTGGCGGCTCGACACGTTCACCGCGACCCGCACATCGCGTACCCCACGTGCATTCCAGGCCGCGATCTGGCGGCAGGCTTCGTCGACGATCCACTCGCCGACCCGCACCACCAGGCCGGTCTCTTCCATCACCGGCACGAACTCGGCCGGGTACACCAGCCCGAAGCCGGGACGGTTCCAGCGCAGCAGCGCCTCCACGCCCGAGATGCGGCCGGTGTTGAGTTCCAGCTTGGGCTGGTAGTACAGCACGAACTGGCCGTTTTCCAGCGCGCCGCGCAGCGCCAGCTCGAGGTCGAGGCGCGCCAGCACCTGCACGTTCATCCCGGCGGTGAAGAAGCGGTAGCCGTCGCGCCCGGCTTCCTTGGCGCGCACCATGGCGGTGTCGGCATACTTGACCAGGGTGCCCGGCTCGGTCGAGTCTTCCGGATACATGGCGATGCCGATGCTGGCCGTCAGCGCGGCCTGCTGGCCGTGCAGGTCGAAGGGCGCGCGCAGGGTCTCGCGGATGTCGTTGGCGACCGTGACCGCCTCCTGCTGGTCGCGTGTCATGGTCAGGATCAGGGCGAACTCGTCGCCGCCCAGGCGCCCGACCGTATCGCGCAGGCGCACCACCCGCACCAGGCGGGTGCTGAACTGGCGCAGCAGTTCGTCGCCGAGCGCGGTGCCGAGCGAATCGTTGATGATCTTGAAGCGGTCGAGCGTGATGCACAGCACCGCCACGCGCCAGTTCTTGTCGCGCGCCAGCTCGATCGCGTCGCGCAGGTTCTGGAAGAACAGGGTACGGTTCGGCAAGCCGGTCAGGGCGTCATAGCTGGCCATGTGGCGCATGCGTTCCTGCGCATGCAGGCGTTCGCTGATGTCGCGCGCCACCGCGATCAGCATGCGGCTCTTGCCCAGATCCTGCAGCTTCCAGCTGATCTCCACCGCCACCGCGCCCTGGCCGCCGGCACGCAGCAGCTCGGTCTCGACGATGTCGCCCGGCAGCGCGCCGAATTCCACCTTGCCGGCCTCTCCCTCGACGTCCGGCACGGCGGCATGCGCGCCCCCATGGGCCAGCGCATCGGCCGCCAGGTGGCGCTCGAGCAGCTCGCGCGTGGCCAGCCCCAGCGCCACCGGATCGATGCGCAGCAGCGCCTCGCGCGAGAAGCCGAGCATGCGGCAGGCGCCGTCCGAGACGTCCACCATCGCCATCGAGGCGGTATCGATCAGGAAGATCGCATCCGGCGTCGCATCCATCGCGCCGCGGAAACGCGCCAGTTCGGCGGTGCGCTCGCGCACCTCGCGCTCCAGCTGCACGCCGTAGTCCTGCGATTCGCGGTGCAGCAGGCGCACCTCGAGCAGGTTGCGGATGCGCGTCATGACCTCGACCGTGTCGAAGGGCTTGCCGATGAAGTCGCGCGCGCCGGCTTCCAGCGCGGCCAGCTTCTTGTCCGGTTCCGCCGTCACCACCAGCACCGGCAGCCAGGAATCGCTCTCGAGCGGCTTCAGGGCTTCCATCACGTCGAAACCGTCCATGCCCGGCATGTGCAGGTCGAGGATGATCAGGTCGAAGCGGTGTTTCAGGTGCATCGACACCACCTGGCGCGGGTCGTTGGTGCTCGAGACGTTCTCGTAACCGGTGGTCTTGAGGAGGTATTCGAGCAGCTGGACGTTGACAGGTTCGTCGTCCACGACGAGGATGCGCGCGTGACGGATGTCTTGCAGTGAAATCATTCGGCCTTCCTTTCGGCTGGTTCTGCTTTTGCGCCCTTCCCCGGAGGATGAAGCTGCGCCAGCGTACTGTTGATCGCCTCTGTGAACTTGTCGATGTCGATCGGTTTGGTCAGGTAACGGTTGAAGCCCGCCGCCAGGCCGCGCTCGATGTCGCGCGGCATGGCGTTGGCGGTCAGGGCAATGACCGGGATGGCGGCGGTGAGGGGGTCGGCGCGCAACTGCCTGAGCACCTCGATGCCGCTCATGCCCGGCAGGTTCAGGTCCATCAGGATGATCTCCGGCTGGTGCGCGCGCGCCAGCGACAGGCCGACGTGGCCATCGAGCGCCGACAACAGCCGCAGGTCGGACCGGAAGCGTACGATCTCTTCCACCAGGCGCAGGTTGGCCGGGTTGTCCTCGACATACAGGATCAGGTGCGGCTCTCCTTCATTTGGTGCGGCCTCGACCTCGGGCGTTTCGGCCGCCGCACCTTCGGTCGGCGCCGCCAGCGGCGCCGTGGTGGCCAGCTCGATCCAGAACACGCTGCCCACGCCGGGGCTGCTGCTGACGCCGATCTCGCCGCCCATCAGCTCGACCAGGCGCTTGGTGACCACCAGGCCGATACCGGTGCCCTCCTGGCTGCCGCCTTCCTGGCCGAGCCGGTTGAAGGGCTGGAACAGGCTCGCCACCTGCTCGGCATCGAGGCCGGCGCCGGTGTCCTGCACCGACAGGCGCAAGCGGTTCGGGGCCACCTGCTCGCAGGTCACCACCACGGCGCCGGCTTCGCGGTTGTACTTCACCGCGTTCGACAGCAGGTTGAGCAGGACCTGCTTCAGGCGCGTGCGGTCGGCCAGCACCACCGCCCCCGGCGTTTCCGGGAACAGCACCCGCACGCCGCGGCCGGCGGCGATCGGCTCGACCATCGTGCGCGTTTCGTGCAGGGTGTCGCTCAGCGCCACCGGCTCCATCGACAAGGTCACCGTGCCCGATTCCACCTTGGCCAGGTCGAGGATCTCGTTGATCAGGGTGAGCAGGTGGCGGCCGCTTTTCAGGATGTGATTCGCGAACTCCTTCTTCTGCTCGAGCGTCGAGGGCAGCGAGTCCGAGGTCAGGATCTGGGCGAAGCCGAGGATGGCGTTGAGCGGCGTGCGCAGCTCGTGGCTCATCGAGGACAGGAAGGCCGATTTCGCCTGGTTGGCGCTGCGCGCTTCCTCGATCGCATTGGCCAGCTCGGCGTTGGCCAGCGCCAGCTGCAGGGTGCGCTCGTCCACGCGCTGCTCGAGCTGCTCGTTGAGCCGCATGACTTCCTGCTGGGCGCGCGAGCGCTCCGCCACCTCGCGCGCGATCTCGCTGCTGGAAGTCTCGAGCTCGCGCGTGCGGCCTTCGATCTCGGTCAGCATGGCGTTGAAGGAATCGACCAGTTCCCCGGCCTCGTCGTTGCTGATGCGCGGCGCGCGGCGCGAATAATCGCGGGTGGCGACGACGTCGCGTGCGATCTCGGTGATGGCCACGATCGGCGCCGTCACCACGTGCCCCATGCGGCGCATCAGGAGATAGGCCACCCCCATCGCCAGCAAGGTCACCCCGAGCGCGATGCTGAGGTAATCGAGGGTGCGCGCCAGCAGCTGGTTCTCGGCGCGCAGGTAGACGGTGCCGAGCGTGTCGCCGTTCTCGACGATGCGCTGGTGGATGACCAGGTCCCTGGCGTCGGCGGCCGGAGCGCCGGACAGGGCCGCCGGCAGCGCGCGCGCCTCGCCCGCCGCCTGGTAGGAGGCGAACAGGTCGCCGTTGGCATCGTAGATGGCGGCGGCGCGCACCATCGGGCGGGTACGCAGCAGCGCCAGGTTTTCCTTGGCCAGGCGCGGGTCGTCGAAGGTCAGCGCGGCCGAGGTCATGTGCCCGACCAGCTCGGCCTGGGTGGCGAGGTCGTTGAGCAGGCTGCGGTGGTAGCTGCGCAGGTCGTAGACGATGATGATCGCCACCGACACCAGCAGGGCGACGAAGGTGGTCGTCATCACCGCCCTCACCAGCTTGCTGCGGATCGAGCGGCGCTGGGTCATGCGGCCTCCGGCGCGGGCCGGGCAGGCGAGCGGATGCCGCCGGCGCGGCAATGCCGGTCCATCGGCCGGAAAGCAGGGAGCGCCGCGGCAGTGCCGCAAGCTTGCGCCTTCCCCATCCGGTCACGCGCAGTTCGTTCCAGCGGCATCCAGGGTCCTACAAAAATCGAAACAATGGGCGAAACAATCGGGTGTCCAAGCTGCCCGCCGGGTAAGCGCGGCGGCGCGTACAGCATAGCTGACGACTTCGTGTCATGTCGCACGGAACTTTTCACGATTCAGTCCTCGGCCACTCGTCAATACGGGCATGCGTGGTGGGTAAAAAATGCATCTTGGTTTATGTATGTGCTTTCTGTGTCGGACGAGCACGGACCGCGCTAGAATGAAAGCGCGCCGCTTGCGTGCGCCCCATGGAACCGGACCAACCCGCACTCAAAGGAGCCTCACGTGACGAACGATATCCTAGATCTTGCTACCAAAGTTGGCCGGGCGCTCGAGGCCAAGCGCCTGGTGCTGGTCACCGCCGAATCCTGCACCGGGGGCGGCGTGTCCCAGGCGATCACCGAAATCCCGGGTTCCACCGGCTGGTTCGACTGCGGCTTCGTCACCTATTCCAACAATTCCAAGACCGAGCTGCTGGATGTACCGGCCGCGCTCATCGCGCAATTCGGCTCGGTGAGCGAGGAAGTGGCCGGCAAGATGGCCGAGGGCGCGCTGTCCAGCAGCACGGCCGACGTGGCGGTGTCGACCACCGGCATCGCCGGCCCCACCGGCGCGGTGCCGGGCAAGCCGGTCGGCACGGTCTGCTTCGGCTGGTCGCGCGGCGACACGACCTATACCGAGCGCCTGGTGTTCCAGGGCGACCGCAAGGCGGTGCGCGAGCAGACCGTGGCGCATGCGCTGCGGGGCTTGCTGCGCTTCATCGAATAATAGCAGCGCCGGAAGCTCCCGCGATGATCCGGATGGCGCCGCGCCTGCTGGGCGGCCTGGCGCTGCTTGCCGCCGCCGGGCCGGCGTTTGCCCATACCGCTGCGTACACGGTGTATGCGGCCGGCGACATCGCACGCTGCAAGCATCCCGACCCGCGCTGGTCCGGCGCCGCCGCCACCGCCGCACTGGTCGAGGGACTGCTGCGAGCCGATCCCGCGTCCGCGGTACTGACTCTGGGCGACCATACCTACCAGTACGGCACGGCGGCCGAGTTCGAACACTGCTACGGGCCGACCTGGGGCCGCTTCCGCGAGCGCACCTGGCCGACGCCGGGCAACCACGAGTACGCGACGCCCGGCGCCGCCCCCTACTTCGCCTATTTCGGCGCACGCGCGAAACCCGCGGGAAACAGCTGGTACAGCCTGCGGCTCGGCAGCTGGCTCGTGATTTCGCTCGACAGCAACCTGGAAGGCGCCGCGCATGCCGCCCAGATCACCTGGCTGCGCGAAGAGCTGGCGCGCCAGAAGGCCAGCTGTACCATCGCCTTCTGGCACCATCCGCTCTACACCTCGGGCGGGCACCTCGGCCCGGGGCGCATGCGCGACGCGTTCGCGCTGCTGCATGCGGCCGGCGCGGAACTCGTCCTGTCCGGCCACGACCACGACTACGAGCGCTTCGCGCCGCAAGATGCCGACGGCCGGCTCGACCCGATCCGCGGGGTGCGCCAGTTCGTGGTCGGTACCGGCGGGGCCTACCCCACGCCCTTCCTGCAGTTCACGCCGCACAGCGAAGTGCGCGAAGCCAGTTATGATGGCGTACTGGCGCTGCGCCTGCTGGACGGCGCCTACGAGTGGCGCTTCCTGCCGGCCGACCCGGGCCGCGTGCCGGCCGGCGCCACGCTCGACCATGGACGTGGAAGCTGCCACTGAGTCGATCCGGCGCCGTCACCAACGGAGCACCCCATGAAATTCTTCCGGCTCCTTGTTCTTATCCTGATGATGACTACCCTTGCCACGCCTGCCGGCGCCCCATCCGTCCAGGCGCCACTGCCCACCGTCGCTTTTGAAAAAACCGTGCTGGCCAACGGCCTGCAGCTGATCCTGGTCGAAGACCGGCGCCTGCCGATCGTGGCCGTGAACATCTGGTACCACGTCGGTCCGGCCAACGAAGTCCCCGGGCTGACCGGCTTCGCCCACCTGTTCGAACACATGATGTTCTCGGCGACGCGCCACATCCCGCGCGGCATGGCCGACCGCCTGCTGGAGGGTGCGGGCGCGACCGACAGCAATGGCGGCACCGGCTACGACAGCACCAGCTACTACGACACCGTGCCCTCGAACCAGCTGGAGCTGGCGCTGTGGGTGCACGCCGACCGCATGGGCTACCTGCTCGACGTGCTCGACCAGAAGGCGCTCAGCAACCAGCAGGACGTGGTGCGCAACGAACGCCGCCAGACCGTCGAGGACGAGCCCTACGGCCTGGTGGAGGAAGCGCTGGCGCATGCGCTGTTCCCCAAGGGCCATCCCTATCACGCCTCGATCATCGGCTCGCATGCCGACATCCAGAACGCGAAGCTGGACGACGTGCGCCAGTTCTTCGCGCGCTACTACGGGCCGAACAACGCCAGCATCGTCATCGCCGGCGACATCGATAAAGTGAAGACGCGGGCCCTGGTCGAACGCTATTTCGGCAGTTTCAAGCGCAGCCCGCTGGTGGCCCGCCCCAGCGTGGCGACGCCGCCGATCACGGCCGAGCGCCGGGTCGTCGTGCACGACCGCGTCGAGCTGCCGCGCGTGTTCATGGGCTGGCTCACGCCGCCGGCCTTCCAGCCCGGCGACGCCGAGCTGGCGGTGGCCGCGGAAATCCTGGGCGGCGGCAAGGCGAGCCGTCTGTACAAGAAGCTGGTCTACGAGCGCCAGATCGCGCAGGAGGTGGACGCCAGCCAGAATTCCCAGGGCCTGGCCTCGACCTTCATCATCGACGTCACCGCGCGTCCCGGGGTCGAAGCGCGCGAGCTCGAAGCGGCGGTCGATGCCGAGCTGAATCAGCTGCGCGAGCACGGTCCCTCGCAGCGCGAAGTCGAGCGCGCCCGCAACAGCATCGAGACCGCGCTCCTGAGTTCCATCGAAAAGCTCGGCGGCGACGGGCTGGCGGACCAGCTGAACCACTACAACCTGTACACGGGCGACCCCGGTTACCTGGCCAAGGACGTCGAGCGCCTGCGCCGCATCACCCCGGCCGACGTGCAGCGCGCCGTACGCACTTACCTGCGCAATCAGGCCCGCGCCGTGGTCACCGGCCTGCCCGGCAAACCGGTGATCGACGATCCGCGCCTGCCGAAGGCGAGGGGTAGCGGCAAGACGGCGCCGATCGGCGCGGGGAGCAATACCCCCGAACCCTGGCGCGCCAAGCAGCCGAAGGCCGGCCCGGCGCCGCACTTCACGCTGCCCGAGGGCGAGTCCTTCAAGCTGGCCAACGGCCTGACCGTGATCCACCACCACAAGCCCGGCCTGCCCCTGGTATCGAGCCAGCTGGTGGTGCGCAGCGGCAGCGCCGCCAATCCCGCCGCCCTGCCCGGCCTGGCCGGCTTCACGGCGCAGATGCTCGAAGAAGGCACGGCCACGCGCAGCGCGCCGCAGATCGCCGACGAGATCGCGCAGCTCGGCGCCTTCCTGGAGACCGGCAGCGGCGCGGACGCCTCCACCGTGTCGCTGCTGGCGCTGCGCGCGACCTTCGCCCAGGCGCTCGACGTGATGGCCGACATCGTGCTGCGTCCGGCCTTTCCGACGGCGGAAGTCGAGCGCCAGCGCGCCGACCGCATCGGAGAACTGATCCAGCAGCGCGACGATCCCGAAACCGTGGCGGCGGTGGCCGCGCTCGGCGCCCTGTACGGCAGCCGGCACCCCAAGGGCTATGGCCAGCTCGGCACCGAGCCGGCGATCCGCGCCGTGACGCGCGACGACCTGGTGAACTTCTGGCGCCGCCACTACGTGCCGGAGAATGCCGCGCTGGTGGTGTCGGGGGACATCTCGCGCGGCGAGCTGAAGGCGCTGGTGGAAGCGCGCTTCGCGGCCTGGCCGCGCGCCGAGGCGCCCGAGGGCGGGCCGGGCGAGCCGGCGGGCACGGGCGCACGCCTGGTGCTGGTCGACCAGCCGGGCGCGGTCCAGACCGCGCTGCGCGTGGCCGCCATCGGCGTGGCCCGCGATACCGCCGATTTCCCGGCGCTGCAAGTGATGAACGGCGCGTTCGGCGGCATGTTCTCCAGCCGACTCAACAACAACCTGCGCGAGACCAAGGGGTATACCTACGGTATCCATTCTTACTTCCGCTACGACCGTACGCCGGGGCCCTTCGTCATCGCCGGCAGCGTGCAGCGCGATGCCACCGGCGCTTCGGCGCGCGAGATCTTCCGCGAGCTGGAGGCGATCCGCAGCACGCCGCTGCCGCCCGCCGAGCTGGCGGCAGCCCGCGACGCCCAGGTACTGTCGCTACCGGGGGCGTTCGAGACCAATGCCGACATCGGCGCCAGCCTGGCCGAGATCTTCGTCTACGGCCTGCCGCCGGATTACTACGCCCGCCTGCCCGCCCAGCTGGCCAGCGTCACCGCGGTGCAGGCGCAGGCCGCGGCGCGCAAGTACCTGGTGCCGGAGCGGATGGTCGTGGTGGCCGTGGGCGACCGCAAGCGGATCCTGCCGCAGCTGCAGCCGTTGGGGCTGGGCGAGGCGGAAGTGCGCGACAGCGATGGGCAGTTGCCGCGCCGCGCAGAGTAAATATGCCTCGGTCAGTCTCGATGAACCGACTGTTGCTTGCCGTGCTTCTCGCCATGAGTGGCACAGCGCAGGTGTTCGCCGCAGAATCAGAGACGAACTCTTCGTTCAAAAGCGCCGTCGTTTCAGAGTTCGCACGCATCTGGAATGAGGGCGATACCGATATTTATCTGCCGCTGCACACGCACCACATCCGGCGCGCTTACAGCCCAGGGATGGTGGCGTCCTTCAACGAGAACACTTACGGCCTGGGCTATGGCCGCAGCTTCAAAGATGCACAGGGCGGATGGCACGGCCTCTATGCGATGGCTTTCAAGGATTCGCATTTTAAAGTTGAGCCGGTTGTGGGCTATGCCCGGCTTTATCCGCTTGCCCGAGTGGGCGAAGCATCATTTCATGTTGGGTACACTGCATTCATTACGGCACGCCATGATGTGAGGCGCTACCTGCCGATTCCCGGAGCGTTTCCCTTGATGTCCGCTGAAGTCGGCCGTCTATCGCTCATGACAGCGTTCACGCCGGGTAGACGGAATAAAGGCAACTTGTTCTTCATTTTTTGGAAGTACACCTTGCCTAAGTGGTAATCCGGATGCCAGGGATCATTCAACATGTCATCGGCACTTGCCGGACGCGAGCATTTCGCATAACATGTGAACAAGTCTTCACATGTTAAATAATGAACAATCTCGAATCCGTCTACGCCCCGGGTGCCGTGGAAGAGCTGGCGGACCTGTTCCACCTGCTCGGCGACGCCACCCGCCTGCGCATCGTGCTGGCCTGCCTGGCGCAGCCGACCGCGGTGGGCGACATCGCCACCTCCCTCGACCTGTCCAGTTCACTGGTCAGCCACCACCTGCGCCTGCTGCGCGCCGCCCGCATCGTCAAGGCCGAGCGCCAGGGCAAGCAGGTCTTCTACTCGGCCGCCGACGCCCACATCAGCAGCCTGCTCTCCAACATGTTCGAGCACATCGCCGAACCAGCCAACGGAATCGATGCATGAGCCACGACCACCACCACGATCACGATCACCATCACGGCTTTGGACACCACCATCACCCCATGCCCGACCCGGCCGGCAACGGCCGCGCCTTCGCGCTGGCGATCGGCGTCAACGCGCTGTTCGTGGCCATCGAATTCGTATACGGCTTCATCGCCCACTCCACCGCGCTGATGGCGGACGCCGGCCACAACCTGTCCGACGTGCTCGGCCTGATGCTGGCCTGGGGTGCGGCGGTGCTGGCCAGGAGCGCGCCCAAGGGCCGCTACACCTACGGCCTGCGCGGCTCGTCGATCCTGGCGGCGCTGGCCAACGGCCTGCTGCTGATGGTGGCCTGCGGCGCCATCGCCTGGGAAGCGGTGCAGCGCTTCGCCGAGCCGGCGCCGGTGCAGGGCATGACGGTGTCGATCGTCGCGGCGATCGGGGTCGTGATCAACGGCTTCTCGGCCTGGCTGTTCATGGCCGGCAGCAAGGGCGACCTGAACGTGCGCGGCGCCTACCTGCACATGGCAGCCGATGCGGCGCTGTCGCTGGGCGTGGTGATCTCGGGGCTGGTCATCATGGGCACCGGCTGGACCTGGATCGATCCGGCGGTGAGCCTGCTGATCGTGCTCGTGATCGTGCTCGGCACCTGGTCGCTGCTGCGCGAATCGGTGCAGCTGTCGATGGCGGCGGTGCCGCCCGGTATCGATGTCGGCGCGGTGCAGGGCTACCTGGCCGCCCAGCCGGGCGTGAAGGAAGTGCACGACCTGCACATCTGGGCGATGAGCACGACCGAGAACGCGCTGACGGCGCACGTGGTGATGCCGGGCGGCTATCCGGGAGACCGGGTGCTGGACGAGATGGTGGCGAAGCTGAGGAGCGATTTCGGGATCCACCACTGCACGCTGCAGGTGGAGGAAGGGACGACGCATCATGATTGCGCGCTGGAGGGACATGATCATGATCACGACCATGATCATGCGCATGCGCACTGAAGGTTCGCGGTAACGGGACGCGACGAACTTGGGTCCCGGCCTTCGCCGGGACGACGTGCTCAGGGTGCGGGCTAAAAGGTGGAACCGTCTCTACCCACCTGCTCTAGAACGTCGTCCCGGCGCAGGCCGGGACCCAATGCTGAAGAGCAGTGATAGCGCCAGCGTTTAGCCCGCCAGGTTGGCGTACAAGGCCGTACTCAAATACCGCTCCCCAAACGAGGGAATGATCGTCACGATCATCTTCCCCGCATTCTCCGGCCGCTGCGCCACCTGCATCGCCGCCCACAGGGCGGCGCCCGACGAAATCCCGACCAACAGCCCTTCCTCGCGCGCCGCGGCGCGGGCGGTTTCGAAGGCGTCCTCGTTCTTCACGGTGATCACTTCGTCGTAGGCGCCGGTATTCAGCACCGCCGGCACGAAGCCGGCGCCGATGCCCTGGATCGGGTGCGGACCCTTGGTCCCCTTGGACAGCATGGGAGAAGCTTCCGGCTCCACGGCGATCGCCTGGAAGCCCGGCTTGCGCGCCTTGATCACTTCACTGACACCGGTGATGGTGCCGCCGGTACCGACGCCGGCCACCAGGATGTCGACGCGGCCGTCGGTGTCGCGCCAGATTTCCTCGGCCGTGGTGTTGCGGTGGACTTCCGGGTTGGCCGGATTGTTGAACTGCTGCGGCATGAAGCAGCGCGGATCGGAGGCCACCAGCTCCTCGGCACGGCGGATCGCGCCCAGCATGCCTTCGCTGCCCGGCGTGAGCACCAGTTCGGCGCCGTAGGCGCGCAGCAGCATGCGCCGTTCATTGCTCATGGTCTCGGGCATCACCAGCTTGCAGCGGTAGCCGCGCGCGGCGCACACCATCGCCAGCGCGATGCCGGTGTTGCCGCTGGTGGGTTCGACGATGATGGTATCCGGCTTGATCATCCCGGCCCGCTCGGCGGCCTCGATCATGGCCAGGCCGATGCGGTCCTTCACGCTGTGCGCGGGATTGTGGAACTCCAGCTTGCCGAGGATCTCGGCGCCTGCCTTCGGCGCCAGCCTGCGGATTCGTACGAGAGGAGTGTTGCCGATCAGTTCAGTAACGTCGTTCGCGATGCGCATGCCGGTCTCCGGTGAGTTGACTTTGGACTTACTTCACGTTCATCAGTTCCACGTCGAAGATCAGGTCGGCATCGGGCGGGATCATGCCGCCGGCGCCGCGCTTGCCGTAGGCCAGCGCGCTCGGGATGATCAGGGTGCGCTTGCCGCCGGTCTTCATGCCCTGTACGCCCTGCTCCCAACCCTTGATGACCATGCCGGCACCGAGCTGGAACTCGAGCGGGTCGCCGCGGTCGAGCGAGGAATCGAATTTCTTGCCGCGCTGCTTGGGCGCCAGCGGCTTGTGCAGCCAGCCGGTGTAGTGGACCAGGACCTTGCTGCCGACGGTGGCTTCCTTGCCCTTGCCGACCACGCGGTCGATGATCTCGACCTGGGGCGGCGGCGGCACCGGGATCGCCGGCTCGGCTTGCGGCGGGACGCTTTGCGGCTGGGTGGCCTGCGGCACGGTCTGCTGCTCGGGCGCAGGCTGGGTGGTGGGCTTGGAGGCGTCCTGCTGCTGGGCGGCGGTATCCTGGGCGGCAGCAGCGGTGGCCACCAGCATCAGGGCGGCGAATGCGGTACGACGGATCATGTGGGCTCTTCCATCAAAGTGATCAATAACTGATCCTATGATAGCAAGGCCTCTTCCGCTTGCACAGTTTGCATGTGAGCAACAGGTTTGGCCTCGGCCAAGGTCTCGGCATTTGCGGCGTCCGCCAGCTTGCGCAGCAGGTGGCCGGCCGCCACCATGCCGAAGGTGGCCGTGACCACCATGCTCGAGCCGAAGCCGGCGCAGTTCAGGCCGGTGATGCTGTTCGGATCCACCGCGCAGGCATCGCCGCTCTCGGGATAGCGCAGCGGTTCCATCGAGAACACGGCGTCGATGTGGTACTTGTTTTTTTCGCCCTTGGCGAAGCCGTACTGGGCGCGCAGGATCTTGCGTACCTTCTTCAGCAGCGGCTCCTGTTCGGTGCGGGCCAGGTCGCGTATTTCGATCTTGGTCGGATCGGTCTGGCCGCCGGCGCCGCCGATCACGACCAGCGGCAGCTTGTTGGCGCTGCAGTAGGCGATCAGGGCCGCCTTCGACTTGACGCCGTCGATGGCGTCGACCACGTAGTCGAAACCTTTACCGGCGATCATCGTCTCGATGTTCTCCGGATCGATGAAGTCCTCGACCAGGGTCACCTGGCAGAACGGGTTGATCTGGGCGATGCGCTGCTTCAGCGCCTCGATCTTCGGCATGCCGACGGTCGAGGTGAGTGCCTGCAGCTGGCGGTTGATGTTCGATTCGGCCACGTTGTCGAGGTCGATCAGGGTCAGGTGGCCGACGGCGCTGCGCGCCAGCGCCTCGACGATCCAGGAGCCGACGCCGCCGACACCGATCACGCAAACGTGCGCCGCACGGAAGCGTTCGAGCGCACGCTCGCCGTAGAGGCGCGCAATCCCGCCGAAGCGGCGCGCAAAGTCGACTTCGTCGTCCAGGGAGGCTGCAAGAGTGGGGGTGTCAGTCAGATTCATCCCGCCATTTTAACGGACCTCGCTTGCGCGTCTGCACTAAAATAGCTCCTAGTCAATCAAATTCTTCTCGTGTGTCAACAAAACGCCAATGACTCTGAACCTCCACGACACTGCCCCCGATTTCGACCAGCCGATTGCCGTCCTCAAGCATTGCCACGGACGCATCCGCAAGCAGCTGGCGACCCTCGACAAGCTGCTCGCCCACCTGCCTGAATTCGGCGCCGACGAGCAGGCGCGCCAGGCGGCGCGCGCGGTGCTGAACTACTTCGAGAAAGCGGCCCACCTGCACCACGACGACGAGGAACAGGACCTGATCCCGATGCTGCGCGCGGTGGCGCAAGGCGACGACGCCGCCACGCTGCAGGCGCTGGCGCCGGTGATCCTGCAGGACCACAAGGAGATGGACGCGCTGTGGCAGGATTTGCATGAGCAACTGAGCGCCATCGCGGAGGGCCAGGCGGCAAGCCTGTCGGCCAGCGCGGTACAGCGTTTCAGCCAGCGCTACCTGGCCCACATGGAGCGCGAGGAAAGCACGATGGCGCCGATGGCGCTGCGGCTGTTCAGCCCGGAACAGATGGCGCAACTCGGCAAGGCGATGCAGCGCCGGCGCGGCATCGGCGCCGAGGCCAGCCCGCCGCCCTCGGTCGGCCAGGCCGTGGCCGACCTGCGCAAGGATTACGGCCAGGCCAGCCTGAACGAAGACGAGGTGCTGGACGACCCGATGCTCCAGTTCACCCAGTGGTTCGAGCAGGCCCTGAAGGCCGAGGTGAACGAGCCGAACGCCATGTCGGTGGCCACGGTGGCCGCCAACGGCCGCCCGAGTTCGCGCATCGTGCTGGTCAAGCAGTTCGATGAGCGCGGCTTCACCTGGTACACCAACTACGACAGCCGCAAAGGCCAGGAGTTGGAGGATAATCAATACGCAGCTTTGTTATTCTTTTGGAGCGAACTCGAACGTCAGGTTCGCATCGAAGGACGAGTAGAGCGCACCTCGAGCGAGGAAAGCGACCGGTATTTCCGCAGCCGGCCGCTGAAAAGCCGCCTGTCGGCCATCGCCTCGCACCAAAGCGCTCCGATCGGCAGCCGTGCCGAGCTGGAACAGAATTACGAAGCCGTGGCACGGCAGGCCGGTGAAGAACCGGCGCGTCCGGAAAACTGGGGCGGTTTCCGCCTCGTGCCCGAGCGCCTGGAATTCTGGCAGGGACGCCGCTCCCGCTTCCACGACCGCATCGTCTACGAGCGGCAGGAAGACGGCAGCTGGACCCGCCTGCGCTTGCAACCTTAGGCCGGCTACCGCGCAAGCGGTTCATCACGCGCATGCCGGCCGTGAATGCCGGAGGTAGCCGTGTTCGAACAGATGATGCTGTCGGCCTGGAGTGCGGGCCTGCGTGACAAACTGTCCCTGCCCTTGCGGGTCGAGCTCTGGGACGGCCGGCAAATCGAGTTCTCGCCGGATCCGCGCGTGACCATCCGCGTCCCCGACCGCTCCGCCCTGCGCTACCTGCGCTCGCCCTCGCTGTACAACCTCGGACGCGCCTACGTCGAGGGCGCGATCGACATCAAGGGCCGCGCCGCCGACATCATCAACGTCGGCAATACCCTGGCCGCCAGCCTCGACAAGGGACGCAGCCGCCTGGGCGAGCTGCTGCGCCGCGCTGCCCCGCACACCCGCCAGACCGACGCCGAGGCGATCCGCTACCACTACGACGTCTCGAACGACTTCTACGCGGCCTGGCTCGACCCTGGCATGGTGTATTCCTGCGCCTACTTCGAGAACGGCAGCGAAGACCTGGCCACGGCGCAGCAGAAGAAGATCGACCACATCCTGCGCAAGATCGACCTGCGGCCCGGCCAGCTGCTCCTCGACATCGGCTGCGGCTGGGGCGCGCTGGTGCTGCGCGCCGCGCAGGCCTTCGGCGCGCGCTGCATCGGCGTCACGCTGTCGGAGAACCAGGCGGGGCTTGCGCGCGAGCGGGTCGAACGCGCGGGCCTGCAGGGACAGGTCGAGATCCGCCTGCAGGACTACCGCGACGTCGACGGCGAGTACGACCGCATCACCAGCGTCGGCATGTTCGAGCACGTCGGCGTGCAGCAACTGCCCGGGTATTTTTCACGCCTCAACGGGCTGCTGGCGCCGGGCGGCGTGGCGATGAACCACGGAATCACGACCACCAATGTCGACAACGGCGCCACGCCCTATGGCGGCGGCGAATTCATCGACCAGTACGTCTTCCCGCACGGCGAGCTGGCCCACCTGTCCACCGTGGTGCGGGCGATGCAGGAAGGCGGGCTGGAAGTACGCGACGTCGAGAACCTGCGGCGCCATTACGCCAGGACCTGCGCGCTCTGGACCGACAATGTCGAGAACAACGCCGAGCACATCCGGACGCTGACGGACGAGAAGCACTTCCGGATCTGGCACCTGTACCTGGCCGGCTGCGCGTATGCCTTCGCGCATGGCAGGATCAGCCTCTACCAGATCGTGTGCGGGAAGGCGGATGGGAGTGTGGAACAGCTGCCGTGGTCGCGCCGTTACATGTACCCTACTTGAGGCGCTCGCTGAAGGTCTTGCGGAACTTTGCCACCTTCGGCGCCACCACGAAGGCGCAATATCCCTGCAGCGGATGCTGCGCGAAATAATTCTGGTGGTAGTCCTCGGCCTTGTACCAGGTCTCTTGCGGCAGCAACTGGGTCACGATCGGCGCGTCCCACACCGCCGCCATCTCGGCCATCACCTTGCGCGCCGTGGCTTCCTGCTCCGGCGAGGTGGTGAAGATCACCGAGCGGTACTGGGGACCGACGTCGTTGCCCTGGCGGTCAGGCGTGGTCGGGTCGTGGATCGTGAAGAAGACCTCGAGGATGTCGCGGTAGCTGATCACGGACGGGTCGAACTCCACCCGCACCACCTCGGCGTGGCCGGTAGTTCCCGAGCACACTTGCTCGTAGGTCGGGTTGACGACTTGGCCGCCCATATAGCCCGATTCCACGCGCGTCACGCCGCGCGCTTCCAGGTAGACCGCCTCCAGGCACCAGAAGCATCCGCCGCCCAGGATGGCTACCTCGCTCCTTGATTGCTCGCTCATCGCACACCTTGGTTCGTCAGTTTTGATGGTACTTAATGTAACGCAAAGCAGGCTTTCTTGCAGTGAATGCAGGATGCGGAACCGGCCAATGCCCCGACAGTGGCATAATGGCGGTCCAATGAATACACGTGCTCCCCGCGCCACGACGCGCGGTTTCGATTCGGCGCATTTTCGCCATGCGCTGTCGCAATTCGCCACCGGTGTCACCGTCATCACCACGCGCCTTGCCGACGGCTCTTTCCGCGGGCTGACCGCCAGCTCCTTCAACTCGGTCTCGCTCGAGCCTCCGCTCGTCCTGTGGAGCCTGGGGGCCGGCGCCAACAGCCTGCCCATCTTCAGCGGCAACTCGCACTACGTCATCAATGTGCTGGCCGCCGGCCAGCAGGAACTGGCGCTGCGCTTTTCGCGCCGCAGCATCGAGAATCCCTTCGACGGCGTCGACTACGAACTGTCGCGTACCGGCCAGCCGATCCTGAAGGGCGTCTCGGCCTGGTTCGAATGCCACAACCGCAGCCGCTATCCCGAAGGCGACCACGTCATCTTTGTCGGCGAAGTCGAGGAATGCGCGGTCCATCCGCAGTCGGCCCTGCTGTTCCACGGCGGACGATTCGGCGCAACCGAATAGGACTGCATCCGGCGAGGATCGCGCCAGTTGTCGGATTTTCAGGCAAGTCCAGCCGCCAGCCGCGCCTTACCATTCTCTTCACCTCAACGCCGCTCCCAGCGGCATAACCTGGAGAAGAGAAATGCCTAAAGTCTGGTTCATCACGGGCGCCGGTCGCGGCATCGGCGCAGAAATCGCCCACGCAGCCATCGCCGCCGGCGACCACGTCGTGGCGGCGGCCCGCAGCCTGCAACAACTGAAGACCAGCTTCGCCTCGGTCGACCCGGCCCGGGTCGCGCTGGTCGAGCTCGACGTCGCCAGGCAGGAACAGGCGCCGGCCGCGATCCAGGCCGCCGTCGCGCGCTTCGGCCGCATCGACGTGCTCGTCAACAACGCGGCCTACGGCCTGCTGGGCAACTTCGAGGAATTGTCCCCGGCCGAGATCGAGCAGCAATTCGGCGTCAACGTGTTCGGCGTCATGCACGTGCTGCGCGCCGCCCTGCCGGTGCTGCGCAGCCAGCGTGCCGGCCATGTCATCAACATCAGCTCGATCGCCGGCGTCACCGGCTTCGACGGGGCCTCGGTCTATTGCGCCACCAAGTACGCGATCGAGGGCCTGTCCGCCTCGCTGGCGCTGGAACTGGCCAAGTTCGACATCAGGCTCACCACCGTCGAGCCGGGCTTCTTCCGCACCGACTTCCTCGACCAGTCCTCGGTCCGCTACGGCCAGAAAGTGATCGAGGACTATGCCATGCACGGCTCGGTCGAGAACGCCTATGGCGCCTACCACGGCAAGCAGCTGGGCGATCCTGCCAAACTCGCCGCCGCCGTGCTGCGCTTGGCCGGTATGGAAAATCCGCCCAGGCAATTCCTGGCCGGCAGCGATGCACTCGTCATGGCGAGGACAGCGATCGACGCCAGGTTGAGCGAGCTGAACGGCATGGCCGCGCTGTCGTCCTCGACCGACCACGCCTCCTGAGCGCCTTGGGGTGGACTGGTGTATCCTGCGATCGAGCCATGAACTCGCCCCAGTTTCCCATCCTCGCCGGCGCCCAGCCTGCCATGCAGCCAGCCACGCCGCTCGCGCGGCTGGCGCGGCTGCTTGCCGCCAACGCGCCCCAGGACGGTTCCTTCGAGACCTGCATTCCCGGGGTACATGCCATCCGTGCCTCCACCAGCAGCGCCGAGCTGGTGCACGGCCTGCACCGCCCTGCCCTGTGCATCGTGGCCCAGGGCGCCAAGACCGTCATGCTGGGCGAGGAGTCCTACGAGTACGACCCGTCGCGCATGATGATCTTCTCGCTCGACCTGCCGATCGCCGCCATGATCCGGCAGGCCAGCGTGGCGGCTCCCTACCTGTCCTTTCGTCTCGACTTCGACCAGGAACGCCTGGCGGAATTGATCCTGAAAGCCTACCCGGACGGGGTGCCGGCCGTCGCCGACAAGCGTGCCGTCTATGTGGCGCAGGCCGGCGAGGCCATTGTCGATGCCGCCGCCCGCCTGGTGGCCCTGGCCGGCCAGCCCGAGGAAGCCGCCCTGCTGGCGCCGCTGGCGATCGACGAAATCGTGCTGCGCCTGCTGCGCGGCCCGTTCGGCGCCCGCCTGGCCCAGCTCGGGCGGATCGAATCGCACCGGATCGGCAAGGTGGTCGACTGGATCCGCCGCCATTACGACCAGCCGATCCGCATCGAGCACATGGCCGCGCTGGCGCACATGAGCGCCTCATCGCTGCACGAGCATTTCAAGTCGCTGACCTCGATGAGCCCGCTGCAATTCCAGAAGACGCTGCGCCTGCAGGAAGCGCGCCGCCTGATGCTGTCGAGCGGCATGGATGCCGGCCTGGCCTGCCAGCGCGTCGGCTATGCCAGCCCCTCGCAATTCAGCCGCGAGTACGCGCGCCATTTCGGTTCTGCGCCGACCAGGGACATGCTGCGCCTGCGCAATGCCGGCCTGGCGCAAGCGGTATCTTTTACACAATGAAGCAGGGCTTGCCAACCGGGCAAAAATGAAAATGCCTGTCGCAGATTCAAAAGATGCGGCGCTGCGTCATTCCTATAATGGGCAGGCTATGGCGCGCCCCAGGGACGGGTGCACGCCTTCGTTTTGTGAAAAAACCCACCGAGACAGGAAGATCCATGAGCCATTCCGATTCGCCCCGCAAAGCCGCTTTCCACTGGGATGACCCGCTGCTGCTGAACAGCCAGCTGACCGACGAGGAGCGCATGGTGCGCGACGCCGCCGCGGCCTACAGCCAGGACAAGCTGAAGCCGCGCATCCTCGAGGCTTTCCGCCACGAGCGCATGGACAACGCGATCTTCCGCGAGATGGGCGAACTCGGCCTGCTCGGTCCGACCATCCCGGAACAGTACGGCGGCCCCGGTCTGAACTACGTGGCCTACGGCCTGATCGCGCGCGAAGTCGAGCGCGTCGACTCCGGCTACCGCTCGATGATGAGCGTGCAGTCCTCACTGGTGATGGTGCCGATCTATGAGTTCGGCAATGAAGAAACCAAACAGAAATACCTGCCGAAACTGGCCACCGGCGAATGGATCGGCTGCTTCGGCCTGACCGAGCCGAACCACGGCTCCGACCCGGGCTCGATGGTCACCCGCGCGCGCAAGGTCGAGGGCGGCTACTCGCTGACCGGTTCCAAGATGTGGATCACCAACTCGCCGGTCGCCGACGTGTTCGTGGTCTGGGCCAAGGACGATGAAGGCGCCATCCGCGGCTTCGTGCTGGAAAAGGGCTGGAAGGGCCTGAGCGCCCCTGCCATCCACGGAAAGTTCGGCCTGCGCGCCTCGGTCACCGGCGAGATCGTCATGGACGAGGTGTTCTGCCCGGAAGAAAACGCTTTCCCGGAGGTGCGCGGCCTGAAGGGCCCGTTCACCTGCCTGAACTCGGCGCGCTACGGCATCGCCTGGGGCGCGCTGGGCGCGGCCGAAGACTGCTGGCACACCGCGCGCCAGTACGTGCTGGACCGCAAGCAGTTCGGCAAGCCCCTCGCCGCCAACCAGCTGGTGCAGAAGAAGCTGGCCGACATGCAGACCGAAATCACCCTCGGCCTGCAGGGCTGCCTGCGCCTGGGCCGCATGAAGGACGAAGGCACTGCCGCCGTCGAGATCACCTCGATCATGAAGCGCAATTCCTGCGGCAAGTCGCTGGACATTGCCCGCACCGCAAGGGACATGCTGGGCGGCAACGGTATCTCGGATGAGTTCGGCATCGTGCGCCACATGGTCAACCTCGAAGTGGTCAACACCTACGAAGGCACCCACGACATCCACGCGCTGATTCTCGGCCGTGCCCAGACCGGCATCGCCGCGTTCTGATCTCTCCAGGCGCGCCGCTGCCCAGCGGCGCGCTCTGTCTTGCGGGCGCTAGCCCAACTACAACATTCTTTTCGAATTTCAATCGCGCGGCGTCAATACGGTGCAGTTTTGCGCTACCATGGTTACTGGCATTGCATAACTAAATCTATAAGTTCCTAGACCACTTCGAGAGGCCGCATGAGCGCTCTTGACGGACCGCAATCGCACGCAGTCAGCGACGCCCATGTGATGTCGCTCGAACGGCTGCTTCAAAACCTGCCCGGTGCGGCCTACCGCTGCCGCGTCGACAGTGACTGGACGATGGAATTCGCCAGCGAGGGCATCGAGCGGCTGACCGGCTATTCCGCCGCGGCTTTCCTGGCGCGTCCCGGCATCAGCTTCGCCGGCATCATCCATCCCGAGGACCGGCTTCCCGTCGAACGCGGCGTCAACCTGGCCGTTCAACAAGGCCGCTCCTACCAGCTGACCTACCGCATTCGCTGCGCCAACGGCGAGACCAAGTGGGTGTTCGAACAAGGCGCCGCCATGCCGGGAAGTGATGGCCATCTGCTCGAAGGCTTCCTGTTCGACTACACCCAGCTGCGCAATGCAAACATGCTGGTGCACGAGCAGGCTTCCTATCTGCAGCAGGCGCGCGATGCCATCATCGCGATGGACCTGAATTCGCGCATCACCTACTGGAACAATGGCGCCGAACGGCTCTACGGCTGGAGTGGAACCGAGGCGCGCGGCAAGAAATTTTCCGAGCTGTTGTGCGAAAACCTGCCGGCCTACCATGCCGCCTACGAGAACACCCTCGCGAACGGAGAGTGGAGCGGCGAGCTGTCGCACCTGCGACGCGACGGCGTCTGCATCGAGACCGACACCCGCTGGACCCTGCTGGCAGCCGACCGCGAAGCGGGCGGGCCGCAGAAGATCCTGGTGATCAGCACCGACATCAGCGAGCGCAAGCACAACGAAGCGAAGATCTACCACCTCGCCTTCTTCGACCCGCTGACCGACCTGCCGAACCGTGCCAGCCTGCTCGACCACCTGCGCCGCGCCCTACTGGGCAGCGCGCGCACGCGCAAGTGCGGCGCCCTGATGTTCTGCGACCTCGACAACTTCAAGTACCTGAACGATTCCCAGGGCCATGCGGCCGGCGACATGCTGCTGCAGGCGGTGGCGCGCCGCCTCGAACACTGCGTGCGCGAGGCCGACATGGTGGCGCGCCTCGGCGGCGATGAATTCGTGATCCTGATCCAACCAGGGGACGACACGCGCGAAGGCGCCGCGGCCCAGGCCGAGACGGTAGCGGCCAAGGTGGTGGCCGCGATGGCGGCGCCCTTCCAGCTGGCCGACATGATGTATTCGGTATCGGTCAGCGTCGGCGTGACCACGATGTGCGGCACCGTGGACACGGTCGAATCGACCTTGCGCCAGGCCGACGCCGCGATGTACCAGGCCAAGGCTTGCGGACGCAATACCTACCGTTTCCACGACCCGGCAGTGCAGGCCGCATGGTCGGCCCGCGCCGAGCTGGAGAGTGCGATGCGGCGCGCGCTGCGCGACGAGGAGTTCGTCCTGCATTACCAGCCGCAGCTGGATCGCAGCAGCCGGGTGATCGGGGCCGAGGCGCTGCTGCGCTGGCGCCTGCCGGACGGCAGGCTGCTGTATCCGGCGGAGTTCATCCGGGCCGCCGAAGAGAGCGGCCTGATCATCGACATCGGACGCTGGGTGCTGCGCACCGCCTGCGCCGAGCTGGCGCGCTGGCAGCGCTACCCGGACACGGCCGGACTGACGCTGTCGGTCAACGTCAGCGCCGGCCAGTTCATCGAGCCGGATTTCGTACCGATGCTGCAGCAGATTTTCGAAGAGACCGGGGTCCAGCCCTCCAGCCTCAAGCTCGAGCTGACCGAAAGCCTGGTGGTGAGCGACTTCACCCAGACCGCGCGCACCATGGCCACGCTCAAGCGGCGCGGCATCAGCTTCTCGCTGGACGACTTCGGCACCGGCTACTCCTCGCTGGCCTACCTGCGCAAGCTGCCGCTCGACCAGCTCAAGATCGACCAGTCCTTCATGCGCGACGTGCTGACCGACCAGAACGACGCCTCGATCGTGCGCTCGATCATCGCGCTGGGCGAGAGCCTGGGCCTGCAGGTGATCGCGGAGGGCGTCGAGACACCGGGGCAGCGCCAGTTTTTATCGGACGCCGGCTGCTTCATCTACCAGGGCTTTCTCTACCAGCATGCGCTGAGCGCCGAGCATTTCGCCCAGTACGCGCGCACCGTCCACTAGCGGCGCACCGAGGGATCGTCGTGCAGCGCCAGCGGCACGCCGCGCGCCCAGCGGTTCGCGGACAGCGAAAAACTCAGCGCACGCACCTGGTGGTACCAGCCGGCCGGCACGTACAGCAGCTCGCCCGGCTGGACGATGCACTCGATCATGTTGGCCTGGCGCGCCAGCGGGAAGCGCTCGAAGTCGGGCGCTTCCGGATCGACGGGCGATCCGAACAGCACCGGGTTGGCTTCGCGCACGTACAGGTAGGCATCGTGGTGGGGCGGCACCAGGAAGATGCGCTTGGTCCCCCAGATCTGGGCGAAGATGTTGTCGTCGAAGTCGCAATGCAGGGGCGTCACCGTGCCGGTGGGGCCGAGCCAGAAGCGCGGCGGCCCCATCTTGCGAAAATACGTCGGCCAGTGGCACAGGCTGTTCAGCTCACGCAGTTCGAGGTTGCCGACATAAGGAGGCGGCAATGCGCCGCTGCCGCAGGCCACCAGTTCCAGGTACTCGCGCATCGACATGTCCTGCATCGGACGGTCGGCGCGGAAGGCATTGTTGATGTAGTCGCCGGTGCGGGCCCGCACCCGCAGTTCGCTGTAGCGGTCGCACAGGACCTGCGGCGGAAGGTCGCACAGGGGCCAGCGCCCGACCAGGCCGCTCATCAGGAAAGGCAGGCCCTGCTCGGCGCGCTGCTGGAACACCGCGGCACTCAAGGGGCCCGTGCGGGGCACTTCGGAGATCGAGGGGAGTGCGCGTGCCGTGCGCTTGACGGCCTCGCGCATCGCGGGAATCGAGACGACACCGCGCACCGCCGCATCGCGCTCTTCCTGCGCCAGGCGGCGGGCGGCTTCCTCTTCGGGGGTGGCGGCGAGGGTGGGCAGCGGCGGCATGCGCGCCGCCGCTGGTTTTATTGCATCACTACTATTACCAGACATCTTTCAGCATTCCAGGCAAACCGTTCACGAAATCGCGACAGCTTACTGCCTGAAAGCCGGAAAGTCGATGTCAGCGGCCGGCGCCGAACGGCGTTTCCGCCACACCCTGCACGCCCGGGCGCAACATCACCACCGAGCCAGCGTCGCCACCGATGCCCGGATCGATCGAGGTCACCAGCAGGGTGTCGAGCGCCGGGCCGCCGAAAGCGCACATCGAGGGCTTGGCCATCGGCAGCGCGATCTCGCGGTCCAGCTTCCCGTCCGGGGTAAAGCGCTGCACCAGGCCGGCGTCGTTGGCACAGGTCCAGTAGCAGCCGTCGGCATCGACCGCGGCGCCGTCGGGGCGGCCCTTCTGCCCGGTCAGGTCGAGGAAGACCCGCTTGTTGTGCGGGATCCCCTGCTCGATGTCATAGTCGAAGGCCCACACCGTGCGGCACTGCGGATGCGAATCCGACAGGTACATGGTGCGGCCGTCGGGCGACCAGGCCAGGCCGTTCTGGGTCAGCATATTGCTGACGACCGGGCCGTGCAGCTCGCCGTCGGCGCTGTAGCGGTACAAGCCGCCGACCGCGCGCGCCGCGCCCATGTCCATGAACATGGTGCCGCTCCAGAAGCGGCCCTGGCGGTCGCAGCGCCCGTCGTTGAAGCGCATGCCTTGGCCCAGCGCGTCGCCCGAAGGCGCCGCCAGGCGTGTGGCCTCGGCCTTGCCGTCTCCACCCAGCTGCAGGCGGAAGATGCCGGTCTCCATGCCGGCCACCAGGCTGCCGTCAGAGGCGGCGGCCACGCAGGCCACCATCTCCGGCGCTTCCCAGTGGCGCAGCGCGCCGCCGGCATGCTCCATGCGCCAGACGCGGCGCGCCGGGATGTCGACCCAGTACCACGCCCCTTCGAGCGCGTTCCAGGTCGGGCTCTCGCCGGTGGCGCAGTGCACGCCCTCGAGTCGGATGATCTCCATCGCCATTACAGGTCGGTGATCTCGCGGTGTGCCGGCACCAGGGCCTTCATCACCAGCCAGGCGACCATGTAGGCCAGCGCGCAGATCGAGAACATGATCAGGTAGCCGGTCTCCAGGTGGCCCTGGGCACCGTAGTAGTCGAACAGCCAGCCGCCCAGCTTGGTGAGCAGCACGCCGCCCAGGCCGCCGGCCATGCCGCCGATGCCGACCACCGAGCCGACGCTGTGTTTCGGGAACATGTCGGAGACGGTGGTGAACAGGTTGGCCGACCAGGCCTGGTGGGCCGAGGCGCCGATGCCGATCAGGATCACCGGGAACCAGAAGCCCAGGTAGCCGAGCGGCTGGGCCAGCAGCACCACCAGCGGGAACAGGGCGATGGTGAACATGGCGCGCATGCGGCCCTGGTAGATGCTGTGGCCGCGGTCGATGAACCAGGTCGGCAGCCAGCCGCCGCCGATCGAACCCACCATCGTCATGCTGTACAGGACCGCCAGCGGCACGACCATTTCCGGGCCGGTGAGGCCGTACTGGGCCGACATGTACTTCGGCAGCCAGAACAGGAAGAACCACCACACGCCGTCGGTCATGAACTTGCCGAAGGCGAAGGCCCAGGTCTGGCGGTAGCCGAGCAGCTTGAACCAGGAGGCTTTCGGCTTGGCCGCTGCCGCGGCCGGGCTGGCGTCCACGGGTGCGCTGTCGCTGTTGATGTAGGCCAGTTCGCCCGCGCTGAGGCGCTTCTGGCGGTCCGGCGTGTCGTACAGCCAGATCCAGATGCCCATCCAGAGGAAGCCGATGGCGCCGACCATGATAAAGGCGGCCTGCCAGCCCCAGAATTCGGCGATCAGCGGCACGGTCAGCGGCGCCAGGATCGCGCCGACGTTGGCGCCGGAGTTGAAGATGCCGGTGGCGAAGGAACGCTCGCGTTTCGGGAAGTACTCGGCGGTGGCCTTGATCGCGGCCGGGAAGTTGCCCGCCTCGCCGATCGCCAGCACCGCACGGCCCACCATGAAGCCGATGATCGAGACCGGTACCGCGGCCAGGCCGAGGGTGGTGAACACGCTGTTGACGGCGGTGCCGATGCCGATCGCGTAGGCGTGCGCGATGGCGCCGATCGACCACACCACGATCGCGAGGATGAAGGCGCGCTTGGTGCCGAGGCGGTCGATCACGCGGCCGGCGAACAGCATCGAGATCGCGTAGACGAACTGGAACACCGCCGTGATGTTGGCGTAGTCGGTGTTCGACCAGCCGAATTCCTTGGTGAGCAGCGGCGCGAGCAGGCTCAGGACCTGGCGGTCGAGGTAATTGATGGTGGTAGCGAAGAACAGCAGGGCGCAGATGGTCCAGCGGTATTTGCCTACCGTGGAGGTGTGCCCGGAGGCTTGCTCTGGGCTCATGCTCATGACTTGCTGATTCATGGGATCAGTTCTCTTCAAATGAAACAGCCGGTGTCTCCCCCGGCTGGTGGTGCGATGGGATACAAAGGGGGCGCCGTAGCGCCCCCCACATTACTCTGCGACTTTCAAATCTCCGTCCAGCACGCGTGCGAGGCGCAGTGGATTGTCGTCGCGAAGTGCTTCCGGCAGCAAGCCTTCCGGCAGGTTCTGGTAGCACACCGGACGCAGGAAGCGGTCGATCGCGCTCGCGCCCACCGAGGTGCTGCGGCTGTCGCTGGTGGCCGGGAACGGGCCGCCGTGGACCATCGCATGCGACACTTCGACGCCGGTCGGGAAGCCGTTGAACAGCACACGGCCCGCCTTGCGCTCCAGCACCGGCAGCAGGCGCGCCGCCAGCGGATGGTCGGCCGGCTTCACGTGCACGGTCGCGGTCAGCTGGCCGTGCAGCTGCTCGGCTGCCCGCAGCAACTGCTCGGCACTGTCGAAACGCACGACCAGCGCGGCCGGGCCGAAGACCTCGTCCTGCAGGTCCGGGTTGGACAGGAAGTCGGCGGCTTCGCATTCGTACAGCGCTGCCTGGGCGGCGCAGCCGATACCTTCGGTGCTGCCCTGGGCCACCAGGCGCACGCCCGAGGTGGCGCCGAAGCGCGCGATGCCGCTGTTGTAGGCGTCATGGATGCCGGCGGTCAGCATGGTGCCGGCGCCCTTGCCTGCCAGCGCGGTGGTCGCCGCTGCAGTGAAGGCGTCCAGTGCCGCGCCCTTGACCGCGAACACCAGGCCCGGGTTGGTGCAGAACTGGCCGACGCCCAGCGTCAGCGAGTCGACGAAGCCGTTCGCCAGCGCGGCGCCGCCTTCTTCCAGCGCGGCCGGCAGGAAGAACACCGGGTTCACGCTGCTCATCTCGGCATAGACCGGGATCGGTTCCGGACGGCTTGCTGCGGTGCGCATCAGCGCGGTGCCGCCGCCACGCGAGCCGGTGAAGCCGACCGCCTTGATGGCCGGGTGGCTGACCAGCTGCTGGCCGACGGTACGGCCGTCGCCGAAGATCATCGAGAACACGCCTTCCGGCAGGCCGCACTCGGCGACCGCGCGCTGGACGGCGCGGCCGACCAGTTCCGAGGTGCCGAGGTGGGCGCCGTGCGCCTTCACGATGACCGGGCAGCCTGCTGCCAGTGCCGAGGCGGTGTCGCCGCCCGCGACCGAGAAGGCCAGCGGGAAGTTACTGGCGCCGAAGACCACGACCGGGCCGAGGCCGATCTTGGACAGGCGCAGGTCGGGACGCGGCGGGGTGCGTTCCGGCAGCGCGGTATCGATGGTCGCGCCCAGGAAGCGGCCGTCGCGCACCACTTTCGCGAACAGGCGCAGCTGGTTCACGGTGCGCATGCGCTCGCCTTCCAGGCGGGCTTGCGGCAGGCCGGTTTCCTGCTGGGCGCGTTCGATCAGGGCCGAACCGATGGCCAGGATCTGCTCGGCCACCGCTTCCAGGAAGCGGGCGCGCTGCTCCAGCGGCAGGGCGCGATAGGGATCGAAGGCGGCGGCTGCGAGTTCGCAGGCGCGTTCCACGTCGGCGCCGGTGGCCTGGCCGAAGCCAGGTGCGATCTCGGCGCGGGTGGACGGGTTGTAGGCTTGCACCTCGCCCGCGCTGCCGCGGACGAGTTGGCTGCCGATGATCATTTCACCAGTGATCTGCATGGCTTATACCGCGTTCTTTTGTTTCTTGATCAGTTCCAGCAGCATTTCGTCTTCTGCCGGGGTCAGGTCGGTCAGCGGCGGACGCACCGGACCTGCGCCATGGCCGACCACGCGGGCGCCGGCCTTGACGATGCTGACGGCGTAGCCGCCCTTGCGGTTGCGGATCTCCAGGTAAGGCAGGAAGAACTCGTCCAGCATGCGGTTGGTGGTGGCGGTGTCGCCGGCGACGGTGGCGTGGTAGAAGTCCATCGCCAGTTGCGGCACGAAGTTGAACACGGCCGACGAGTACACCGGGGTGCCCAGGGCCTTGTAGGCGCCGGCATACACTTCCGCGGTCGGCAGGCCGCCCAGGTAGCTGAAGCGGTCACCCATCTTGCGATAGATCGACACCATCAGTTCGATGTCGCCGATGCCGTCCTTGAAGCCGATCAGGTTCGGGCAGCGGTCGGCCAGCTTGGCCAGCGAATCCGCGCTCAGGCGGCAGGCAGCGCGGTTGTACACGACCACGCCGATCTTCACGGAGCGGCACACCGCTTCGACGTGGGCGATCAGGCCGTCCTGGTTGGATTCGGTCAGGTAGTGCGGCAGCAGCAGCAGGCCCTGCGCGCCCTGGCGCTCGGCTTCCTGTGCGTGGGCGATGGCGGTGCGGGTCGGGCCGCCGCAGCCTGCCAGGATCGCGACGCCGCTGCCGGCGCAGGTGTCGACCGCGGTCTTGACGATCTGGCTGTATTCCTCGCCGTGCAGCGAGAAGTATTCACCGGTGCCGCCGGCGGCGAACAGCGCGGTCGCGCCGTACGGTGCCAGCCACTCGAGGCGGGAACGGTAGCCGGCCGGATTGAAGTCACCTTGTGCATCGAAGTCGGTAACTGGGAAGGACAGCAGGCCGTGCGACAGGACTTTTTGTAGTTCGAGTGGTTGCATTACAGAGTCTCCAAGACAGTGATGGGTGAGATGTGCTGCTAAGTTGTATGTCATCGTACAACTGAACGGATGACCCCGCAAGCACAAATTTCAAATTTTTTTAATTGATCATCGACTCGATACGGTGCTGCGCCTGCACCAAGCGTTCGCGGCTATTGGACAGGTGGGTACGCATGGCCGCGCGCGCGGCCTCCGGATCGCGCCGTTCGATGGCGCGGAAGATGTCGTCGTGCTCGCGGCTGACGCGCTCGTTGAAATTGGCGGGCTTGTCCTGCTCCAGCTCCACCGTGTTCAGGCGTGCACGCGGGATGATGGCGTGACCCAGCTGGGTCAGGATGTCGGCGAAATAACGGTTGCCGGTGGCTTGCGCGATCAGCAGGTGGAAACGCCGGTCGGCCTCCGCCGCCGAGCGGCCCACCGCCATCGCCTCGTGCATCTCGCCGAGCGCTGCGCCCAGCTCCCGCACCTGTTCGTCGCTGCGGCGCGCGGCGGCCAGGCCGGCGGTTTCGGTCTCGACGCCGATGCGCAACTCCAGGATGGCGAGCACGTCGCGCAGGGTCAGGATGCTCTCGGCATCGATGCCCAGGCCCGACTGCGGCACGGGTTCCAGCACGAAGGTGCCGATGCCGTGGCGGGTCTGCACCAGGCCCGAGGCCTGCAGGTGTGAAATCGCCTCGCGCACCACCGTGCGGCTGACCCCATGCTGGGACATCATCGACGATTCGGTCGGCAGCTTCTCGCCCGGCTTGAGCACGCCCTGGCGAATACTGCTGCTGATCTGTTCGACGACGCCTTGTGCCAGGTTGCGGGGTTTGCGCTGCGAAGGGATCATGGAGATATCTGGATTGGGAAGAGGACAAGACGATTATATATCAAGACAAGATGTCTGACATCTTATGACAAGACGAGTGTCCTTCACATGCAACAACCGCATCCCGGCCTGGCCGCTTGATAAATTGGCCAGACCAAAATAGAATCTGACGATTATCCAGGAGTCTGCCCATGCCACGTCTTGCCCGCTCTCTCGTCTCTGCCCTCCCCCTGCTCTTCGCCCTCCAGGCCGGCGCCGCGCCGGCCCTGCCCGACCGCGTGATCCTGGTCGGCGATTCCACCATGGCCAGCACCACCGGCTACGGCGACGCCCTGTGCGCGCGCTTCACGCCGGAGACGGCCTGCCACAACCTGGCGCGCGGCGGCCGCAGTTCGGGAAGCTTCCGCGCCGAGAAGCGCTGGGATGAAGTCATGGGCCTGCTGCGCGACGGCGCGGGCTTCCGCAAGACCTATGTGCTGATCCAGTTCGGCCACAACGACCAGCCCGGCAAGCCGGGTCGCTCCACCGACTACGTCACCGAATTCCCGGCCAACATGAAGCGCTACGTGGAAGAGGCGCGCGCGCTGGGCGGCGTGCCGGTGCTGGTGACGCCGCTGACCCGCCGCAGCTTCAAGGAGGGCTATGTGCGCAACGACCTCGCCCCCTGGGCCGGCACGGTGCGCGAGATCGCGCGCGGCACCAGGACGCCGCTGGTCGACCTGAATGCGCTGTCGCTGGCGGCCGTGCAGGCCATGGGCCAGCAGGAAGCGGACAAGCTGGCGCGCACCGGCTCGAATTTCGATTACACCCACCTCGGCCCGCTCGGCGCCGAACGCTTCTCCAGCATCGTGGCGCAGGAACTCGTGCGCAAGGTGCCGGCCCTGTCGGCGTCGATGCGGGGTGCACAGTGAAGCTGTCCTTCGCACTGGCCGGGCTGGCCGCGGCAGGCGCAGTGGCCGCGCCGCTCACGCCGCCGCCCTTCCGGCCCGCGACGGCCGCGGTCCCGATGCCCACGGCCGAACGCCAGCATGCACCCTTCGACGGCTGGGCCGCGCAAGAAGGCGGCACCCGCGGCGGCGCGCTGGCCAGTCCCGCCCATGTGTACACCGTGCGCGACCGTGCGCAGCTGCTGGCGGCGCTGGAGGCGCCGGCGCCGGCGCGCATCGTGCGCGTGGCGGCGGCCATCGACATGAGCGAGGGCCGGCCCTATGGCAACAGCGAAGACCAGGGCAAACGCGGCACGCTGCGCATCCCGTCGAACACCACGCTGATCGGCGTGGCCCCGGGCGCGGGTTTCGTCAACGCCTCCCTGGCGGTAGCCAACGTCTCGCAGGTGGTCATCCGCAACCTCGCGCTGCGCAATCCCTGCGACGTGGCGCCGCGCTGGGATCCGAAGGACGGCCCCAAGGGTAACTGGAACTCCCTGTTCGACGCCATCACGGTCTCGAACGCGCGCCACGTCTGGATCGACCACAACAGCTTCACCGACGCCCCGGCCACCGACGACAGGCAGCCGGTCGAGAACGGCAAGCTGAAGCAATGCCACGACGGTGCACTCGACATCAACCAGGCCTCGGATTTCGTCAGCGTCAGCTACAACCACTTCACGCTCCACGAAAAAAACCTCCTGATCGGCTCGAGCGACCGCGCCACCGGCGACCAGGGACACCTGCGCATCACGCTCAAGGGCAACCTGTTCGAACACGTCGCCGAGCGCGCCCCACGGGTGCGCTACGGCCAGGTCCACCTGCTGAACAATTATTACGTCGGCGACCGCAAGCACCCGGTCTACGGCCACGGCTACAGCGTCGGCGTGGCCCACGCCTCGCGCATCATCTCGAGTGCCAATGCCTTCGACATCGCGGGTGCGAACAGCTGCCGGCAGCTCGTGCGCGATCCGGGTGCGAGCCCGGGCATCTTCACCGACCAGGGCTCGCTGCTGAACGGCGCAGCGCTCGCGGATTGCCCCTACGGCGGCGACGCCGGCTGGCGCGTGCCCTACGGCTTCACCGCCCTGCCGGCGGCCGAGGTGGCGCGCCATGTGCGCGACAATGCCGGCCCGCGGCCCATGCAGGAAAAAGCGGACGGCTATGCCGAGGCACGTTTCGTCCCTGCCGCGGGCAGCCCCTTCCTGCTGCGCGCACGCCAGGATGCGAACGGCGACTGGCAGGGCGCGAGCCTGCAGCTGGTCGATGGCGGCAAGGTGTTCCAGGTGGAGCTGCTGGAATCGCGCGGCGGCGAGATCAGGCGCATCAAGCAGGTGCGCCGCAATGCCTCGCTGCCGGGCGTTCCGGTGGTACTGCGCTATGCGGCCGAGCCGGGCCCGCAGGGCGAGCTGCTGAACGTGCTGGTGGACGGCGAGCGCGCGACCTGGCTGGTGGCGCCCCCCTTCCCGGCCGTGCAGGCGATTTCCTGGGACGCCGGCGCCAACACGCTGCTCGACTTGCGCGGCGGCCCGGCCGGCACGCCTCCCGAGCGCGTCACCGTACACGTCGGCGCGGACCGCCTTGCGCTGCAGGCGGGCGATACGCCGGAAGCCATCCGCGTCGGCGGCGCATCCCGCATTGCCGCCGTCGCCGCAGATCCGCGCATCGCCGTCGCCGAGGTCTCCGGCGGGGCCTTGCGCGTCACGCCGCTCGCGGCCGGCCGCACCACCATCACCGTGCGCAGCCTGGATGATCCATGGGCCCAGGCGGTCTTCACGGCCACCGTCGGCGCGCCGTTTTCCGCGCCGGCCACGGCCGCGCTCCCGGCCGCCGCTACCGCCTACCCGGCACATGGCGAGCGCGGCGTCCCGCCCGACACGCCGCTGCGCCTGGTCTTCGCGGAACAGCCGGCCCTGAGCGGCGAAGGCAGCGTGCGCATCTACCGCAAACGCGACAAGGCGCTGGTCGCCGTGGTGCGCCCCGGCGAAGCCATCACCCCGCTCGGTCCGCAGGGACGCCGGCGCCTGGTGCGCCAGCATCCGATCACGCTGCAGGGCAAGGAACTGCGCGTGCGGATGCCGCAGGCGCTCGAATATGGCCTCGACTATGAAGCAGTGGTCGATGCCGGCCTGGTACGCGCCAGGGGTTTCGCGGGCGCACGCTGGTCCTTCCGCATCACCCCGCACAAGCCGGTGGGCGACAGCGTCACCGTGGACGACGATGGCCGTGCCGACTTCCGCACCGTGCAGGCCGCGCTCGACCACGCCATGTCCCTGCCGCGCGAGCAGGCGGTCACGGTGAACGTGCGCGACGGCGTCTACCCGGAGCTGCTCTACCTGCGCGACAAGGACAATGTCACGCTGCGCGGCCAGAGCCGCGAGGCGACGATCATCCGGGCCGCCAACAGCGAAACCCGCAACCCGGGCTCCGGCACGGGGCAGCCGGAAGGCAGCGCCGGCCTGCTCGGCGGCCGCGCCCAGTTCCTGGCCCAGGACGTCGACCTGCTGGAGATCCGCGACATCGCGCTGCACAACAGCACCCGCCGCAGCGACGGCCACTCGGCGCAGGCCGAGACCATCTTCTTCTTCAGCGACCAAGGGCGCCTGCTGGTGCGCAATGCCCACTTCATTAGCGAGCAGGACACGCTGCAGCTGCATGGCTACGCCTGGTTCCACAAATCGCTCATCGAAGGCAACGTCGATTTCGTCTGGGGGAACAACCGCGCGGCCCTGTTCGAGGACAGCGAACTGCGCACCGTCGGCGACAGCGCCAATCCGGACAGCGGCGGCTACATCGTGCAGGCGCGCACCGTGGGCAAGGATGAACCGGGCTTCATCTTCCTGCGTTCGCGCCTGACCCGCGGCCCCGGCCCGCTGGGGAACCTGCCCCCCGACGGCGCCACCTATTTCGCACGCTCGCCCGGCACCGCCAACACCTGGGACAACGTGGCCTTCATCGGCTGCAGCGTCGGCCCGCACATCGCCCCGGATGCCTGGTACCGCAAGCCGGTGCCGAATCCCGTCCAGGGCGGCTTCCGCGAATACGGGAACAAGACGGAGGACGGACAGCCGCGCAGCTACGGCGGCTTCCAGATGGACCGCGCGCAGGCCGAACGCCTGTCCAGCCGCGCCGCGGTGTTCGCGGCGCGCGGCTGGAATCCCCAGCCTTGACCCTCCGCGCATAAAGGGTCTCGCCGCGCTTGACAGTGCCGTTTACAGCTGTAATCATTGATTGAGATTACAACTGTAAATGGTACTGTCATGTCGAATACGTCGGGAATCAACATCAGCGACGCCGAGTCGCATGTCATGGAAGTGCTGTGGCGCGCTCCCGGCCCGGTCGTGGCCGAGCAGGTCGTGGTCGCACTCTCCGAGAGCCAGCACTGGCAGACCGCCACCGTCAAGACCCTGCTCAACCGCCTGCTCAAGAAAGGCGCGATCGCCGCGCAGAAGGATGGACGGCGCTTCCTCTACTCTGCCATCCTGCCGCGCGAAGCCTGGCTGGCGCGCGAGAGCGAAAGCCTGGTGCAGCGCCTGTTCGGCGGGCGCATCGCGCCGCTGGTCGCGCATTTCGGCAGCCGGCGCAAGCTCTCGCAGGCGGACATCCAGGAACTGCGCAGGCTGATCGACGAGCTCGATGATGGGGATGACCGTCATAGCTCAACCGTAAACACGGTCGCCGTTGACGTATAATTGGTTGGTCCACTTGCAACAACACCCGCGCCAAACTAAGATTCCTTGTTTGGCTTCGGCCACCAATTATCCAGACGGACCATCGATGAAGAAAACCGCTGCGCTGAACGACACCAGCGCCAACGAGCCGCGGCTGTACCGGGTGGTCTCGGCCAAGATCGAAGAGCTGATCCGCGCCGAGAGCATCCAGCCGGGCGAGCGCCTGCCGGCCGAACGCGAGCTGGCAACCAAGCTCGGTGTCAGCCGCACCTCGCTGCGCGAAGCCCTGATCGCCCTCGAACTGGGCGGCACGGTCGAAGTGCGCGGCGGCTCGGGGGTCTACGTCAGCGAACAGGCCAGGCCGCAGGCCGAAGTACCGACCGCCGGTCCCGGCCCCTTCGAAGTGCTGGCCGCTCGCCGCCTGATCGAGGTCGAGGTGGCGGCGCTGGCCGCGAAACACGCCAGCGATTCGGCCATCGACGCCATCCTGCGCGCGGTCGAAGAGATGGAGCAGCACCACGAAGAACGCAGCGGCAATGAATCGGCCGACCGCAACTTCCACCTGGCGATCGCGCGCGCCACCGGCAACAGCGCCATGGTCGGCGTGATCGAATACCTGTGGAGCCAGCGCGGCTCGCTCTGGCACAAGTTGAAGGAGCACTTCCAGACCGAGGAATTGCGCCAGCAGACCCTGATCGACCACCGCAACATCTTCGCCGCCATCGCCTCGCATGACGTGGCCGGCGCCCGCACCGCCATGCGCGCCCACCTCGACCGCGTGACCCGCACCTTCTCGCGCGGCTGATCGTCCGCCGGGACGCCGTCCCGGCTGCTCCCCTCTCCACGCCTCACGGCGCGCTGCCTCGTCCAGCGCGCCGCTGCATGCTGCGCAACATTATTTTTTCAATAATTGGCTCGACCAGTTAGCGCGTATTTACAGTCCAATAAAAATAAGTGGCAAGTCCAGATTGCGAAAGCGGTCAGACCAAAGTAGAATCGCCAACATCCAATCATCCGCTGAATATCCTTCATGGCGCCTCTGAATGACCAGGCCGCCCGCGAACCACAGCGCTGACCATGGACCACGCGATCCAGGACGACACAGGACGCACTCGACGATTTAAGCAGGAGACATGCAGTGAAACACCAGAGAATCACCGGGCCGCGCCTGGCCCAACCGCGCTTCCTTCTGTCGGCAGTCGCTGCCGCAGTGCTCACCATGACGAATACCGCAGCGGCGCAGGAAGCGCCGATGCAACGCGTCGAAGTCACCGGTTCCTCGATCAAGCGCCTCGCCACCGAGAACGCCCTGCCGCTGACCACCTACAAGGCCGAAGAGCTGACCAACCAGGGCCTGACCACGATGACGGAAGTCGCGGTGGCCCTGACCGTTGCCGCAACCAATGAACCGGTTGGCGGCGGCGGCGGCGGCACCATGATCAACATGCGCGGCCTGAACACCAACCGTACCCTGGTCCTGCTGAATGGCCGCCGCCTGGCGAACGAGGCGCTGGGCGCCAGTTCGGTCAACGTCGACGTCATCCCGATGGCCGCCATCGAGCGCGTCGAAGTGCTGCGTGACGGCGCCTCGGCCCTGTACGGCACCGACGCGATCGCCGGCGTGGTCAACTTCATCACCAAGCAATCGGTCAAGGACGTGACCATCCACGCCAGCACCGTGCAGCCGCAAAAATCCGGCGGCGGCGACCAGAAGCGCGTCACCCTCGTCGCCGGCAAGGGCGACCTGGCGACCGACGGCTGGAACGTCTACACCGCCTTCAGCGCCCAGCGCCGCGAATCGCTGATGCAGAAGGACCGCCCGAACATCTGGGATCCGGTCAAGCTGGCTGCGCTCGGCGGCAACCCGTTCACCGCGAACACCTCGGGCGGCTCGGCATCGCCCGCGAACTACACGATCTACCGCAACGGCAAGTCGGCCAACATCACCGGCAACCCGTATTTCGCAAGCGGCTGCGTGGCGCCGGGCCTGCCCCAGACCACGGTGCCCTCGACCCGCACCAATGCCAACGGCGGCAAGACCTGCATCACCGACCCGACCATCTACCCGCAGCTGCTGCCGGAAAACCAGCAGGTCACCCTGTTCACCAAGGGCAGCCTGGCCCACGGCGACGGCGGCGTGCTGACGGTGGAACTGAACCTGTCGCGCTCCTACATCGACGCCATCAGCCCGCCGCAGCCCTTCGGCGCGAATACCAACTATGACGTCCTGACCGCGTCGCGCAAGCCCCTGATGATCACCAAGGCCAGCAAGTGGTACCCGGGCGGCAGCGGCGGCGTGCCGGCCGTGGCCGGCCTGAACGGCGAAGACCTGGCGCTGACCTGGAGCCTGGACGAGCTGGGCGCAGCCAAGCTGCACGACGTGCAGAAAAACGGCCGCCTGGTCGTCGCCGACGAAGGCCAGATCAAGGGTTGGGATTATCGCGTCGGCGGATCGTATGGATACAGCCACCGCGACACCGGCTTCAAGGAAAACTTCGTGCGCACCCCGGCCGTCTACGCCGGTGTCGCCAATGGCACCCTGAACCCGTTCGGCGCGCAGGATGCGGCCGGCCGCGCCTACCTCGACAGCATCTCGGCCGACGGCGAGGACTTCCGCGTGGCCGACGTGCGCCACTACGGTGTCGATTTCAACCTGAGCCGCACGCTGATGGACCTGCCGGGCGGCTCCCTCGGCCTGGCCGTCGGCGGCGACTGGCACCGCGAGACCTACGAGGAAGATGCGCGCATGATCGCCGACGAGGTGGTCTGGCGGGTCTCCGGCGCGCCGGGCAATAACCCGAGCGGCGCGCGCCGTGTCGCCGGCCTGTACGCCGAACTCGATGCGCCCGTCACGAAACAGCTGAACCTGAACTTCGCGGTGCGCGGCGACCATTTCAGCGACTTCGGTTCGACCTTCAACCCGAAGGCCAGCTTCCGCTACCAGCCGCTCAAGCAGCTGATGGTGCGTGGTACGGTCAGCACCGGTTTCCGTGCACCGACCCTGCCCGAACTGTACGGCACCCCGCGCACGCTGACCCCGTCGACCTCGAGCTGGGACGACCCGCTGCTGTGCCCGAGCGCCACCCCGAACGTGGCCGGTTCCGGTACCCTGACCACCGATCCGCGTTTCGCCGGCCTCGGCCTCGACGCCGAGCGCGTCTGCAACACGCGCCTGACCACGCTCACCGGCGCCAACCCGGACCTCGAGCCGGAAAAGTCGAAGACCTACACCGTCGGCTTCGTGGTCGAACCGGTCAAGAACTTCGTTGCCACCGTCGATTTCTGGAAGATCGACATGAAGGGCACGATCGCCCAGATCAACGAAGATTCCATCTTCGACAACCTGGCGCGCTACCAGGACCTGTTCGTGCGTAATCCGGACGGCACGCTGCAGTACATCACGAAGACGCGCCTGAACATGGGCGGTCTGAAGACCCAGGGCATCGACCTGAGCCTGAACTACTCGCTGCCGACCCAGAAGTGGGGACGCTTCGGCTTCTCGATGGACGGCACCTACACCGACAAGTACGAAGGCCAGAACGACGCCGGCAGCCCATGGGTCGACAGCGTCGGCCGGATCGGCGCCCTGTCCACCGGTTCCACCTCGGCCAACACTTACATCTTCAAGTGGAAGCACCAGGCGCGCGTGAACTGGAACTACGGTCCCTTCTTCGCCCAGCTGACGCAGCAGTACTCGTCGAGCTACGAAGACACCAACGCCCTGCCGACCCAGCAGCCGGGCCAGCCGTTCTACAACGTGATCGCGCCCTACCGCGTGTACAACCTGTCGACCACCTACAAGTTCTCGAAGAACCTCAAGGTCGGCGCCGGCGTGAACAACCTGTTCGACACCGATCCGCCGCTGTCGAACCAGCGCCTGTCCTCGCGTGTCGTGTTTGCGCAGAACATCGCCAAGCCGATCGGGCGCGCCTTCACGGTGCGTGCGGACTACACGTTCTAAGCGTCCGTAGTTCGTGACCGACACAGGGCGGACGGGCATACCGTCCGCCCTGTGCATATTCAGCCAACGCAAGCGATCCTCATGAAGAAGCTCCCCTTTGCCCTGATCGTCTCGGCCGTGCTGGCAGGTCCGGCGCTTGCCGCTTCCGCGCCCATCCGCGAGGCGGCGCCGGCGGACGGCTGGGCCGCACAGGCAGGCGGTACCCGCGGCGGCGCGGATGCCCCCGCCGCCAACATCCTGACCGTCAGCAATGCGGCACAGTTGCGCAGCGCACTGGGCAAGACCATCCAGGGCAGCCGGATCGTCCAGGTGGACGGCGTCATCGACATGAGCGAAGGCCGCCCCTTCAGCAGCCATGCCGACCAGGCCAAACGCGGCCTGGTACGCCTGCCGGCCAATACCACGCTGGTCGGCCTCGGCACCGGCGCGGGCTTTATCAACGCCCACCTGCTGGTATCGAAGGTCACGCAGGTCATCATCCGCAATCTCAAGCTGCGCAATCCCTGCGACGTCGAGCCGACCTGGGATCCGCAAGACGGGGACGAGGGCAACTGGAACGCGGAATTCGACGCCATCTCGATCGTCGGCTCGCAGCATGTCTGGGTCGACCACAACAGCTTTACCGACGCGCCGTTCACGGACGACACGCTCCCGGTCGAGAATGGCAAAACCAGGCAGTGCCATGACGGTGCCCTCGACATCCGCGAAGCCAGCGACTACGTGACGGTCTCGTACAACCATTTCGCGCTGCACACGAAGAACACGCTGGTCGGCGCCAGTGACAAGGCGGTGGACGACGCCGGCCGCCTGCGCGTCACCTTCAACAACAACCTGTTCGAACACATCGCCGGCCGCGCGCCGCGCGTGCGCTTCGGCCAGGTCCACCTGTTCAACAACTACCACGTCGGCGACCGCAAGCATTCGGCCTACCGCCACGGCTACAGCGTCGGCGTGGCCAGGCAGGCGCGCATCGTCTCGCATGCGAACGCCTTCGAGATCGCCGGTGCGCGCAACTGCCAGGATGCGGTACGCGCTTTCGCCACCGGCGCCGACGCCGGCAGCTTCAGCGACAGCGGCTCGCTGCTGAACGGTGCGCCCCTGGCGCCCTGCGGACGCGATGCCCCCGCGTGGAGCGTGCCCTACCCCTTCACCGCACTTCCCGCCGGCGCCGTTCCCGCCCACGTCCGCGCCCATGCAGGCGCCGGCAAGCTGCACATCCAATCATCCCCGGAGACGACATGAGCACCAAACAGATCAACCCGCAGCGCCGTTCCCTGCTGTGCGCCGCATCGGCATCGGTGGCCGGCCTGACGGTCGCCGGCCCGGCACTCGCCGCCAAGAAGTCCAGCACGTCCGCCAAGGACGATCCATGGGCCCGCGCCCAGGGCATCATCGACCAGTTCAGGAAGCCGCTGGTCTTTCCCAAGCGCGACTTCGTGATCACCGCCTACGGCGCCGAGCCCTGCGAGACGATCATGGTCACCGGCTATGTCGCCGACCACGAAGAGGGCAAGCTCAGCACCCCGGCGCCGGGCGCGAGGGATTGCTATGCCGCGATCGCCGCTGCCATCGCCGCCTGCAGCGCGGCGGGTGGCGGCCGGGTCGTGATCCCGGCCGGTAACTGGCTGGTGAAGGGTCCGATCGTCCTGAAATCGAACGTCAACGTGCACCTGGCGAAGGGCGCCCACGTCTACTTCAGCAACGATCCGGAAGACTTCGCGAAATACGGCGACTACGACTGCGGCCCAAGCGGCAAGCTGGTGATTTCGCGCTGGCAGAGCAACGACTGCCTGAACTATTCGCCAATGGTCTACGCCTATGGCCAGACCAACATCGCCCTCACCGGCGAAGACTGGACCAGCATCCTGGACGGCCAGGGCGGCGTGCCGCGCGCCGATGGCGAGACCTGGTGGGACTGGAAAGGCAAGCGCAAGGGCGTGGCAGGGAAGAGCCCGAACCTGCAGCGCACCCAGATTGCCGTGAACCCGGCCAACCCGGCCTCGATCCGGGCCCTCGCCCCCAAGCTGAACGACGCCCAGGTGGCGCTCATGGAAGGCAAGAACGACAAGTGGCGCACCGACGAAGCCTACCTGCCGACCCTGTCGGAAGCCGGCGTGCCGGTGGCCAAGCGCGTGTTCGGCCGCGGCCACTACCTGCGCCCCTGCATGGTCGAATTCATCGGCTGCACCAGGGTGCTGCTGCAGGGCTACCAGCTGAACCAGTCGCCGTTCTGGCAGCACCACCCGGTCAACTGCAGCAAGCTGGAGATCCGCGGCGTGCACATGGACAGCATGGGTCCGAACAGCGACGGCTTCGATCCGGAAGCCTGCAATACCGTGCTGGTGGACGGCTGCACCTTCAACAGCGGCGACGACTGCATTGCGATCAAGGCGGGCAAGAACCTCGATACCCAGTTCGGCCCGACCCAGAACGTGGTGATCCAGAACTGCGTCATGAACAGCGGCCACGGCGGCGTGACCCTGGGCAGCGAAATGTCGGGCGGGATCCAGCACGTGTACGCGCAGGACATCGAGTTCCGCAATACGCACTGGGCCACGGATCCGCTGAATACCGCGATCCGTCTCAAGACCAACATGAACCGGGGCGGCTTCCTGCGCCACTTCTACGTGCGCAACGTGAGCATGCCGAACGGCGTGAACCTGAAGCCGCAGTTCTACACCCCGCTCCCGGGCTCGCCGATCCAGCCAAAGTCGGTGGGATCCGGCGCCGGCGCCGTGATCACCTTCGACTGCGACTATGCGCCGAACGCGGACAACGTACGCACCCGCCCGCCGGTCGTGGAGCACGTCCACATCTCGGGCGTCAGGGTCGGCAACGTCGCTACCAAGGATGGGCCGCGCTCGTGCTACCAGGCCCTGCTGCTGCTCGGCCCCGTCGCCTTCGACTACAACGGCGACAAGCCGGCGCAGATCCTGCCGATCCGCGACGTGACGATCACCGACTGCGATTTCGGCACGCCGGTGAACGCGGACCAGCCCTGGTTCATCCACAACGTCCGCAACGTCAGGCTGACGAACGTGCGCATCGCGGGCAAGGTTCATAACACGACCCTGCAAGCCTGAGCGTGAGGGGCGGCGGCCCAGGATAGGCTAGGATGTCGGACCTGCTCCTACCGATTTCGGCCCTCGCCCCCATGCTCGACCTTATCAACGCCATCCCGCGCAGCCTGTTCCTGCCTCCAACGAGCCTGTTCCTGCTCATCCTCGCGGGACTGGCGATGCGGCGTCGCTGGCCACGCGCCGGACGCGGCATCGCCGGCGTCGCGCTGGCGGCACTCGCCCTCCTGTCCACGACCGCAGTGGCCGACCTGTTCATCCGGCCGCTGGAACGGATGACCGCGCCGCTGCATTCGCCCGAGCGCGCCGGGGCACAGGCGATCGTGGTGCTGTCGGCCGGACGGCTCCGTGACGCCCCCGAATACGGCGGCCGCGACATTCCCGACTACACCGCCCTGGCGCGCGTGCGCTATGCAGCGCACCTGCAGCGGCGCACCGCACTGCCCATCCTCGTCAGCGGCGGCAGCGCCGGCACCCCGGCGCCGGACGAGCGGCCCTACTCACTGGCCGATGCCATGGCGGTGGCGTTGCGCGAGGATTTCGGGGTGCCCGTCAAGTGGATCGAGGCGCGCTCCCGCGACACCGGCGAAAACGCGGCCTTCAGCGCCGCGCTGCTGCGTGCTGACGGCATCCGGCGCGTCCTGCTGGTGACCGATGCCATGCACATGGCGCGCTCCCGCGCCGCATTCGAACGCGCCGGAATCGAAGTCGTCGATGCGCCGACCATGTTCTTCAGCGGACAGGCCCGCAGTATCCATGCCTGGGTGCCCAGTGCCGAGGGTTTGCGCCGGTCCTGGTACGCCATGTATGAACTCATCGGCATCGTGTGGTACCGGCTGAGGTTCGGCAGCGCATGAGCCGGCGCTAACTGCCGAGCACGCGCTCGAGGAAGTTCGCCATCGCATCGACGGTCGGCGCCAGCCACGGATCGAACAGCCAGAACGAATGCGGGGTACCGGGCAGCGCGACGGTATCGGTGTGGATGCCATGCGCGGCCAGCCTGGCCGCCATCGCCTCGCGTCCCACCGAGAAGCGCGGCACGCCGCTGACGATGAACAGCACCGGCGGGCTGTCCTTGCCGGCATGGGTGATGGGCGAGGCTTCGCGCCACAGGGCCTCTTTCTCGGCATAGCGTCCGCCGAACCAGGCGCCTGCAGCCGAGGGCTTCTTGTTCGGGTCGTCCTCGTGCTTGCGCGCGGCTTCCGTCGTGAAGTCGGACAGGCCGTCGATGTTCACCACGGCGCGGATCGCTTGCGGTTCCGTCATGCCGACCAGCGAGGCGATCTGCCCGCCGGCCGAGCCGCCGGCGATGGCGACGCGCGCGGGATCGAGGCCGAAGCTGCCGGCATGCTGACGCAGCCAGCGCAGCGCTTCCTTCACGTCATGGATTGCCGCGGGATAGAGCGCCTGTCCGGACAGGCGGTAACTGACGGTGGCGGCGGCATAGCCTCGCGCGGCGAGCCGGGAAGCGAGCGGCGCCAGGTTGCTGCGTTGGCCGCTCGCCCAGCCGCCGCCATGCACCAGGATCACCAGCGGTACCGGTTTTCCGACCGGTCCCGGCAGGTAGAGGTCGAGCGCCAGCGGCAGGTCGCCGCGCTGCAGGTACACCAGGTCCTTGCGTACCTGGACCGGCGCGGCGATGTCGGCGCTGGCGATCCGGATATCGGGATAGTCGCGGACCAGCTTGCGGTAAGTCGTTTCGGCGTTGTACGGCGCCTGGGCGGCGGCGGCCGTCATGGCAAGGCCCAGCAGCATTCCCACCGTCAGCCGCTTCATAGCGCCTCTCCGCGGAACACGCAACGGCGCCGCAGCGTGGCGCCCGGGGCCAGCACGGTCAGGCCCGGGTAGCCCGGCAGCTTGTGCGCGTTGATCGGGTGGTCCACCGGTTCGAAGCAGAAGAAGTCGCGCCCCGGCGGAACGTAAAGGATGAAGTAGTCCATGTCGGCTTGTACCTCCAGTGCCAGGCCGCGTTCCGGCCAGGTGATACGGGCGGCGCCATGCCAGCCCTCGAATACGTTGTCGACGCCGTCCAGTGGCAAGGGTGACGGCTTGTCGAAGCGCCAGTGGGCGGGAATGTCCTGGCGCATGAGCGGCAGCTTGTCCGGTCCGGCCATCCACACGCTGTTGGCGCCGGCCTCCAGCCGCGCTCCCTGCGGATCGGGCATCCAGGGATGCAGGCCAAGTCCGAAAGGCAGCGCGCTGCGCCCCGCGTTGCGCACGCTGAGTTCCACCACCAATGCGTCATCGGCCAGGGTATAGCGCAGCTCGGCCGTATAGGCGAAAGGCGCGGCATCCCGGCGATCGAGCGTCAGGGTCAGGGAAGTGTCGACGTGTGCCGCCACGCGCCAGGGCTGCTGCCAGCCGTCGCCATGGATCGGGCAAGGCTCGCCGGCCCGGTTGGGTGCGGGTATGTGGCGCTTGCCTTCGAAGGCGAAGCCGGAGGGCGCCATCCGGTTCGACCAGGGCAGCAGAGGGAAGCAGGCCAGCTGCCCGGGCAGCGGCAAGTCGGTGACTTCAGGCGGCAGGCCACGCAACAGCTGCAGCGGCCGGGCTGTATCGCCGCGCAGCCAGTCCAGCCGCGCGAGGCCGCCGCCTATCTGGGGCACGACCTCTGCCAGCAGGCTGGCGTTGCGCAGCGTGAGCCGGTCGAGCATGGGTCAGTATTGCGGCCCGTCGAGCAGGAACTTGCCGCCCTGGTACATCGTAGTGACGTCGTCCTTGGCCGGGAACTCGGAGGTATCCGGGAACAGGTGCGCGAATTTCGAGGAGCTGTCCTTCGGCTTGTAGCCCAGGTGCGAGGCCAGGCGGTTGTCCCACCAGACGCTGTCGTTGTCGGACATGCCGTAGACGATCGTGTGGCCGACGCGCGGTGCGAACAGCGAGCAGCGCAGCAGTTCGGTCAGGTCGTCGTAGGAGAACCAGGTGCTCATCATGCGCTTGTTGGCTGGTTCGGGGAAGCTCGAGCCGATGCGCACGCACACGGTCTCGATGCCGAAGCGGTCGTAGTAATAGCGCGCGATCTGCTCGCCGAAGACTTTCGACAGGCCGTAGTAGCTGTCCGGGCGGGTCGGCGAGTTCGCGTCCAGCACCGTGTTGACGTGGTGGTAGCCGATCGCGTGGTTCGAGCTGGCGAAGATCACGCGCTTGGTGCCCGCCTTGTGCAGGGCTTCGTACAGATTGGCCACGCCGAGGATGTTGGCCTGCATGATCGGCTCGAAAGGCTTTTCGGTGGAGATGCCGCCGAAGTGCAGCACCGCGTCCACGCCTTCCAGCAGTTTCAGAACCGCTTCCTTGTCGGCCAGGTCGCACTGGACGATTTCCTCGCCCTCGCGCGCTTCGCCCATGTCGGCGACGTCGGACAGGCGCACGACTTCCGCCCAGGGCTTGATGCGGTCGCGTAGCACCTTGCCGAGGCCGCCGGCGGCGCCGGTCAGCAGGATGCGTTTGAATGGTTTGCCTTTTGCGGCTTCGGTCATGTCAAAACTCCTTGATTTCGTCGCGCCGTCGTAGGGTGGGCGGGTCTCCCGCCCGCGCGTTCAACTAGTGCGAGCGATGTGGAGACGCAAGCGTTAGTCGAACGCGCGGACGGCGAAGCCGTCCACCCTACGCGGCAGTAACAGCGCAATTTTGGTTCAGGTCACCGGCGCAGGATTGAACAGCGCCAGCGCATTATGCAGTTTCCAGTGTTCGGCCCAGGTCTTGCGCCCGCTGGCCACGTCGAGGATCAGGCGGAACAGCTCCCAGCCCACATCCTCGATAGTAGCCTCTCCGCTGGCGATGCGCCCGGCATTCACGTCCATCAGGTCATGCCAGCGGTTGGCCAGCTCGGTGCGGGTGGCCACCTTGATGACCGGGACCGCCGCCAGGCCGTAGGGGGTACCGCGGCCGGTGGTGAAGATGTGCACGTTCATCCCGGCGGCCATCTGCAGGGTGCCGCAGATGAAATCGCTGGCCGGGGTGGCGGCGTAGATCAGGCCCTTCTGCTGGAGCTTCTCACCCGGCGACAGCACGCCGGTAATCGCCGTGGTGCCCGACTTGACGATCGAACCCATGGCTTTTTCCACGATGTTCGACAGGCCGCCCTTCTTGTTGCCGGGCGTGGTGTTGGCGCTGCGGTCGACGCCGCCGCGCACCAGGTAATCGTCGTACCACTGCATCTCGCGCACCATCGCCTGGGCGATCTCGGGTGTCGCGGCGCGCGCGGTCAACTGGTCGATGCCGTCACGGACTTCCGTAACCTCGGAGAACATCACGGCGGCGCCGGCGCGCACCAGCAGGTCGGTGGCGAAGCCGACGGCCGGGTTGGCGGTGACGCCGGAGAAGGCATCGCTGCCGCCGCACTGGACGCCGACCACCAGGTCGGACGCCGGGCAGGTGACGCGCTGGCGCGCGTTCAGTTCCTGCAGGTGCTTCTCGGCGGTCTGCATCAGGTTGTCGATCATCGACATGAAGCCGACGTGCTGCTGGTCCTGCAGGGTGACGACCGAGGGTTCGGCATTGCCGATCGGGATGGAGCCGGCCGGGAACAGGCGCGCCGGCGGCAGCTTTTCGCAGCCCAGGCTCACGACCATCACGCTGTCGCCGAAGTTCGGGTTGCGCGACAGGTTGCGGATGGTCTTGATCGGGATCTCGGCGCCCGGGGCGTCGATCGCCACGCCGCAGCCGTATACGTGCTCGAGCGCGACAATGTCCTCGACGTTCGGGTAGCGCGGCAGCAGCTCTTCCTTGATGCGCTTGACCGCGTAGTCGATCACGCCCGAGACGCATTGCACGGTGCTGGTGATGGCCATGATGTTGCGCGTGCCGACCGAACCGTCCTTGTTGCGGTAACCTTCGAAGGTAAAGCCTTCCAGGTCCTGGACGGCCGCCACCGCACGCGTACCGATGGGCAGGTCATCGAGCGAGCGTGCCGCCGGCATGCGCAGCACGCGCTCCGATACCCAGCTGCCGCGCGGGATCGCGCCGTTGGCGTAGCCGATCGTCACGCCGTAGCGGATGACGGCATCGCCGTCCGCCAGGTCCACGAGCGACACCTTGTGCCCTTGGGGCACGCCTTCGAGCAGGGTCAAACCGTCCGGAAAGACGGTGCCCGCGGGCAGTCCGCCGTCGTTGACGACGATGGCGACGTTGTCGCTGGCCTGCATGCGGATGGTGCGCGGAACTTGGGTGGTCATGATGGTCGTGCCTTGGTCGGTAGGTTCTTTTTCAGTATGCCATACAAGTCCGCACAGTGGCTAGTCCACCTTGCGATTTTGGCCCGACCAAATTAGAATGGCCTGACCAAAATGTAGTCAAACCGCAGCTGTATACCTAGTAAGACGAACGAAGCGGACAAATCCGCGCACCGGAGACATATGAAGACGACCCTGCTGGCAGCTTCGCTTGCCACTGTATTAGGATGCGCCCTCGCCTGCGGCCCCGCCCTGGCCCAGGGTGGTCAGTACCGCAACACCGACAACAAGAACCTGCTGGACCATTCCGAAGGCACTTACCCGGTGCCGTACAAGAAGCCGGTGGTGGCGGAAGTGACGGCCCAGCTCAAGGCGATCCGCGGCTACATGGATCAGGCGACGCCGACCCGGATCATCAACAAGAAGACCGGCGACCAGATCACTGACCTGAAGACGCCGAACGCCGACGCGATCTTCGAGCCCAGCAGGGGCGACTACGGCATCCAGGTATATGAAATGGGCGTGGTCCACTCGGGCCTCTTGAGAGCGGCGGAAGCCACCGGCGACCAAAGCTTCACGGCGATGAGCCAGCGCCATTTCCAGTTCTTCTCCCAGACCCTTCCCTACTTCCGCGCCCAGGAACAGAAATTCCGCCTCGATCGGGCCAACAGCTTCATACGCTTCCTCGACCCGCACTCGCTGGACGATTCCGGCTCGATGTGCGCCGCCCTGATCCGCGCGCGCCTGGCCAAGGTCGGCCCGGACCTCAAGCCCATGATCGACACCTGCAGCGACTGGGTGATCAACAAGCAGTTCCGCCTCGACGACGGCACCATGGCGCGCAAGCGTCCGCAGGCAGTCTCGCTGTGGGGCGACGACATGTACATGAGCATCCCCTTGCTGGCCGAGATGGGCCGCCTGACGGGTGATCGCAAGCACTTCGACGACGCCGTCAACAATGTGATGGGCATGAGCAAGCGCCTGTTCAACGCCCAGAACAAGCTGTACACCCACGGCTGGCACGCCAACCACCCGGACGCGCCGCGCTTCTACTGGGCGCGCGCCAACGGCTGGGCGGTGCTGGCCATGTCCGACCTGCTCGACGTGCTGCCGAAGGACCACCCGGGCTATCCAAGGGTGCTGGAGCAGCTGCGCGCTTCGATCAAGGGCATCGCCGAACTGCAGTCGGGCAGCGGCCTGTGGCACCAGATGCTGGACCGGAACGACTCCTACCTCGAGACCTCGGCCAGCGCCATCTTCACCTACGTGATCGCGCACGCGGTCAACCAGGGCTGGGTCAGCCCGACCACCTACGGTTCGATCGCGCAGGCCGGCTGGGTCGGCGTGTCGACCCGCATCACCGCCAAAGGCGAAGTAGAAGGCACCTGCGTCGGCACCACCCTGGCCGGCGACATGGTCTATTACTACAACCGCCCGACCAGCGTCGACGCCCTGCACGGCTACGGCCCGACCCTGCTGGCCGGCGCCGAGATCATCAAGCTGATGAACAATCCGGCTTTCGAGATCCAGCACAAGGTTCGCACGTATCATTACGTGCCCAAAGGGGGCAAGACCGACTACAACAAGCATCAGCAATGATGCGTCCATCACCGAGCGAACCCATGAAACGACTGATCCTGGCCGCGGCACTGGCCGCATCGCTGAACGCCTACGCCGCCGAAAAACTGGCGGTAAGCGTCCAGCACGACCTGTCCATCGCACGTCCGTCCGAGACCATCTCGATTCCCTGGAGCGACGTGAATGCCGCCCTGCCCGGCGCGCTGATCCAGAAGATCGCGGTGAAGGACGCCAAGGGCCGCGTGCTGCCCTACCAGGTGACCAACGTGGCGCCGCTGTCCAAGGATCCTGAGGGTAAAGGCATCGCCTACGGCGAGCTGCTGTTCCAGCACAGCTTCGCCCCGGGCGAGAAGAGCGCCAGCTTCACCGTCGAGAAGATCGATACGGTGGCGCCGGTGTTCGCCCAGAAGGCCTATGCCCGCTACGTGCAGGAACGCCTCGACGACTTCGCCTGGGAAAACGACAAGGTGGCGCACCGCACCTACGGTCCGGCCCTGGCCGCACCCGCACCTAGCGGCACGAACAAGGAAGTGCTGGTGACGAGCGGCCTGGACCTGTGGTTCAAGCGCGTCCCGTATCCGATCGTCGACCGCTGGTACAACAAGGGCCATGACCACTACCACGAGGACGAGGGTGAGGGCATGGACATGTACCAGGTCGGCAAGTCGCGCGGCGCGGGCGGCACCGGCGTGTGGGACGGCAAGCAGCTCTACACCAGCGTGAACTACGCTTCGTGGAAGGTGCTGGCCAACGGTCCGGTGCGTGCGGTCTTCGAACTGCACTATGCAAACTGGGATGCCGCCGGCAAGCCGGTCAGTGAGGTCAAGCGCTTCACGGTCGACGCCGGCCGTCAGCTCGACCGCATCGAGAGCATCTTCCAGTACGAGGGTAGCGAGCCGATCACGGTTGCGGTAGGCCTGAACAAGAACCCGAGCGACAAAGGCCAGGATCCGGTCATCACGGTCAAGCGCGAAGGCCCGGTGCTGCTGCAGTGGATCGAGCAGAAGAGCAATGGCGCCTTCGGCACCGCGGTCGTACTGCCCGGCGCGGAAGGCTTCACCCAGGACAAGCTGAACGAGCTGATCCTGGCCAAGGCCACTTCCGGCAAGCCGCTGCGCTACTACGCCGGCGGCGCCTGGAGCCGCGCCGGCGACATCACCACACTCGCCCAGTGGCAGCGCCTGGCGCAGGATACCGCTGCGCGCGATGGCAATCCGGTGCGCGTGACGCTCAAATCCGGGAAGTGAGATGACGATGACATTCCAGCCACGCCGCCGCGCCCTGCTGCGCACCATTCCTGCCGCCGGCCTGCTGTTGGGCGGGGCCGGCTGCGCCATCCCGGGTGCCAAGATGACTGCTGCCGATCCCTGGCAGCGCGCCAATGACATCATCGCGCGCCTCGCCACCCCGCTGCGCTTCCGCGACGAAGACTTCCCTATCACCGCCTATGGCGCCAGGCCTTGCACCATGGTCGAGGCCAAGGGACAGGTCGCCTCGCTGGTCAACGGCACCGTGCGCACGCCTGCCCCCGGCTCGCCCGACGCCTACCCGGCGATCACGGCCGCCATCGCGGCCTGCCACGCCAAGGGCGGCGGCCGGGTCCTGATCCCTGCCGGCGACTGGTATTGCGCCGGCCCGATCGTGCTGCGCTCGAACGTGCACGTGCACCTGGCCGCGGGCGCCCGCGTGCATTTCTCGGCCAATCCGGAACACTATGCACGCCACGGCGAATTCGATTGCGGCCCGAACGGCAAGCTGACCCTGTCGCGCTGGCAGGGCAACGACTGCCTGAACTACTCGCCGATGGTCTATGCCCACAAGCAGACCAACATCGCGCTCACCGGCGCCGACTGGACCAGCATCCTGAACGGCCAGGGCGGCGTGCCTTTCGAGGACAAACCGGACGAATGCTGGTGGGACTGGAAAGGCCGCGGCACACCGCTGCGCACCCGCACCGAGATCGCCGCCAACCCGGCCAACCCGCCGCTGGACAAGGTGGCGCCGACGCTGCCGGCGGCGCAGCGCGCCCTGATCCAGGGCGAAGGCTGGCAGACCGATTCGCGCTACCTGCCGGCCCTGTCGGAAGCCGGGGTGCCGGTGGCGCGCCGCGTGTTCGGCCGCGGCCACTTCCTGCGTCCCTGCATGATCGAGTTCATCGGCTGCGACAAGGTGCTGCTGCAGGGCTACCAGGTGAACGCCGCGCCGTTCTGGCTGCACCATCCGGTGAACTGCCGTGACCTGGCGATGCGCGGCGTGAACATGGAAAGCCTGGGCCCGAACAGCGACGGCTTCGACCCGGAAGCCTGCGACGGCGTGCTGGTGGAAGACTGCACCTTCAACAACGGCGACGACTGCATCGCGATCAAGGCAGGCAAGAACCTCGATACGCAGCATGGGCCGACGCGCAATATCGTGATCCAGCGCTGCATCATGAATAGCGGCCATGGCGGCGTGACCCTCGGCAGCGAGATGGCCGGCGGCATCGAGCACGTCTACGCCCAGCAGCTCGAGTTCCGCAACACGCATTGGGCCAAGAAGCCGCTGAACACCGCGATCCGCCTCAAGACCAACATGAACCGCGGCGGCTTCCTGCGCCACCTGTACGTGCGCGACGTCAGCATCCCGAACGGCGTCAAGATCGAACCGATGCTGTACAAGCCGCTCGACGGTGCGAAGGAAATCACCCAGCCGGTGGCCTCGACCGCCGGCGCGATCATCACGATCGACTGCGACTACGTGCCGGGCGACGATGCGGTGCGCATCCGCCCGCCGCAGGTCTCGGACATCGACATCCGCGGCATCCGCACCGGCAATGTCGACACCGGCAGCGGCAAGTTCTCGTGCTACCAGGCCTTCGTGCTGCTGGGCCCGGTCGCCTCCAGCTTCAACGGCCCGGCCGGTACCCCGATCCTGCCGATCACCCGCGTGCGCATCAGCGATTCGGACTTCGGCACTCCGAAGAACGGCGCCCAGCCGTGGTTCCTGCACAACGCCACCGGCATCACCCTCGACAAGGTCACCATCGGCGGCAAGCGCTACGACACGACCCTGTCTTCAAGCAATCCCTAATACGGGATAGGTCAGGCCAATTCATGTATTTATTTGAAGTGGCCTGACCAAATCTGTCAACATTGCCGTAAAATCTAGAAACTGGCCTGACCAGATCTAGCTAAAAACGCATGGAGACAGCATGAAACAAACAAAGCAACGTGCCGCCTTACGTCAACTTACCCTGCGCCTGCTCGGCTCGGCATCGGTGTCCGCCCTTTCCATTGGCGCCGCCTTTGCCCAGGATGCCCCGGCCGCCCAGCCACAACAGATCCAGACGGTCCAGGTGACCGGCCTGCGCGCCTCGCTCGAGAGCGCGCTCAACGCCAAGCGCCAGGACAACGGCATTGTCGACGTCATCAAGTCTGAAGACATGGGCAAGTTCCCCGATACGAACCTGGCCGAATCGCTGCAGCGCGTGCCGGGCGTCGTGATCGACCGTGATGCCGGCGAAGGCCGCAACATCACGGTGCGCGGCCTGGGCCAGGACTTCACCCGGGTGCGCATCAACGGCATCGAGGGCCTCGCCACCACCGGCGGCACCGACAGCTCGGGCGGCACCAACCGCGGCCGCGGCTTCGACTTCAATGTGTTCGCTTCTGAACTGTTCAGCTCCCTCACCGTGCGCAAGAGCTCTTCGGCCGACGTCGACGAAGGCTCGCTCGGCGCCACCGTCGACCTGCAGACTCTGCGCCCCTTCGACCTGAAAGGCTTCAACGCCACCATCGCGGCCAAGGGCAAGTACAACGACGGCTCGGAAAAGATCGACCCGCGCGTTGCCTTCATGCTGTCGAATACCTTCATGGACCGCACCCTGGGCGTGCTGGTCTCGGGCGCCTTCTCCAAGCGCCGCGTACTGGAAGAAGGCTTCAGCACGGTGCGCTGGGATAACGGCCCCTCGTCGGGCGGCTGGTGCGCGCCGATGGGCGTCGCCAACAACCCGGCCAACTCGACCGCCACCACCTGCGGCCCGGCGGCCCAGGGCGTGCCGCGCCTGCCGGCCTCGCAAGCCGCCACCGATGCCTACAACGCGGCCAGCAGCGTCAACAACTTCCATCCGCGCCTGCCTAGATACGGCCGCCTGACCCACGACCAGGACCGCCTCGGCCTGACCGCCTCGGTGCAATGGCGTCCCCAGCGCGGCACCCTGCTCACCTTCGACATGCTGTACTCGAAGCTGGATGCAACGCGCCAGGAAGACTTCCTGCAGGCGATCTCGTTCAGCCGCAGCGCCACCCAGGGCGGCAAGCCGCAGATGAGCGTGGTCGAAGCGCAGTACGCGCCGAACGGCGCCCTCCTGTACGGCCGCTACAACGGCGTGGACATCCGCTCGGAATCGCGCTTCGATGAACTGAACACCACCTTCACCCAGCCGACCCTGACGCTGGAGCACAAGTTCAACGACAGCTGGAGCATGAGCGCCAAGGTCGGCCGCGCGAACTCGAAGTTCCGCAACCCGGTGCAGACCACCGTCACGCTGGACGCGCTGAACGTGAACGGCTACACGATCGACTTCCGCGGCGACGACCGCCTGCCGGCGATCAGCTACCCGTTCGACCCGATGGCCGCGAACGGCGCGCTCGGCATCATCAGCGTACCGCAGGTGGCCAGCGGCACCCAGCCGAACACCATCCCGAACACGACCAGCAGCGAGATCCGTATCCGCCCGCAGGGCGCGACCAACGTCAACGACGTCGGCCAGTTCGACCTGGCCTGGGAAGCCAGCGATCACCTCAGCTTCAAGGGTGGCCTCAACCGCAAGAAGTACGAGTCGGACACCTTTGAATTCCGCCGCGTGAACCAGAACGACACGATCTTCGCCCCCGCGGCAGGTTCAACCGGCCTGACCACGACCGTCACCGGCTTCGGCAAGGGCCTCGATATGCCGGGCGCTAACGCAACTGGCTGGGTGATCCCGAACCTGTCCGCGATCGCCGCCGCCTACGACATCTACTGCAACTGCATCAAGGCCGGCCCCGCAGGCGGTCCGGGCGACTTCACCCTGTCCTCGATCACCAACGGCAACGCTCGCGGCAACAACCGCACCGTCACCGAGCGCGACGACGGCTTCTACCTGATGGGCGAATTCCGCTACGACCTGTGGAACATCCCGGTGCGCGGCAACCTCGGCGTGCGCCACGTGAAGACCGAGCTGGAAGCGATCGGCTACCAGGCGGCCGGCGGCGGCACCGCGGTGAAGGTGAACCACGAGTACAAGGACACCCTGCCCTCGTTTAACATCGCGGCCAACCTGACCCAGGACTTCATCGTCCGCTTCGGCGCGGCCAAGGTGATGACCCGTCCGCAGCTGGGCTTCCTGTCGCCGGGCGGCACCATCTCGACCACCGGCACGCTGACGATCAACACCGGCAACCCGCTGCTGAAACCCTTCCGCGCCAAGACCTTCGATTCCAGCTTCGAGTACTACTTCGGCAAGAACGCCTTCGTCGGCCTGGGCCTGTTCCAGAAGAACATCGACACCTACATCCAGTCGCTGCGCACCAACGTGCCCTTCCGCGAGACCGGCCTGCCGCTGTCGCTGCTGCCGGCCAACTTCAACGGTGAAGAAGTGTTCCAGGTGACGGCGCCGATCAACACCGATGGCGGCAAGCTGAAGGGCTTCGAGCTGAACTACCAGCAGCCGTTCACCTTCCTGCCGGGCTGGGGCCGCAACTTCGGCACGCTGCTGAACTACACCAAGGTGAGCTCGAAGATCGAGTACGCGGTCTCGCCGACCAGCAACGAGCGCATCGTCGACGACCTGCTGAACCTGTCGCCGAAGTCCTGGAATGCGACGCTCTACTACGATGACGGCAAGTTCAGCGCGCGCGTGTCGGGCGCCAAGCGTTCCTCGTTCATCACCCGCGTGCCGGGCCAGAACAACAACGACGTCGAAGGCAAGAACGAAACCTTCAACGTGGACGTGTCGCTCTCGTACAAGTGGAACGAGCGCCTCGAGTTCACGCTGGAAGGCGTCAACCTGACCAACGAAGCGAACGACCAGTTCATCAGCCGCGCACGCAACAGCGTGGTGGTGAACAACGTCACCGGGCGCGAGTTCCTGGCGGGGCTGCGCTACAAGTTCTGATCGAATCTCCTGCAGTGCTTCCCGGCCCGCGCTTGCGCGGGCTTTTTTCATGGCGAAGGGCTTTCATCCTTCTTGTCATCGTGCCCCGCATATGGAAAGATGCGCTGGACCCTATCTACAGGACCGCCATGGACCGCTTCGCCGAACTCACTACCTTCTGCGCCGTCGCCGCCTGCGGCGGTTTCTCGGCGGCGGCACGCCAGCTGGGGGTGGTGACGTCCTCGGTCACCCGCGTCGTCGACGCACTCGAAGGACGGCTCGGCGCGGTGCTGCTGAACCGTTCGACCCGCAGTGTCACGCTGACCGAAGCGGGCCGCGCCTATTACGAGGACGCGCAGCGCATCCTTGCGCAACTCGATGCCGCCGACGATGCGGCGAGTACCGGCGCGCTCGGCGCCGCCGGCGTGCTGCGCGTCGCGGCCCCGGTCACCTTCGCGGCGCTGCACATCGCACCGATTCTGCCGGCGCTGCGCGCACGCCACCCGCGCCTTGCGCTCGACCTGCGCCTGAGCGACAGCGCGGTCAGCCTGGTCGACGAGTCGATCGACGTGGCGATCCGCATCGGCAGCCTCGATCCGGAGGCGACACTGGTGGCGCGCCGCCTGGCCGGGCATGGCCGCGTGCTGTGCGCCAGTCCCGCCTACCTTCAGCGCCATGGTGTGCCGCAAGCTCCGGCGGAACTGTCCCGGCACGACTGCCTGCAGTTCAGCTATGCCGAGCATCGCCGCGGCTGGCGCCTGGGGCGCAAGGACGACGGTGAAACCGGCATGCAGGTGGAAGAAGTGGCGATCAAGGGCGTCGTCCAGGCCGACAACGCCGAGATCCTGCGCCAGGCCGCCGTCGCCGGCCTCGGTATCGCGATGCTGGCGCGCTGGCTGGTGCACGAGGACCTGCGGGCAGGACGGCTGGTACAGGTGCTGGAAGACTACGAGGTGAATCCGGGACCGATGGACGTGGCCCTGTATGCGCTCTACCAGGCCAACCGCCGCGGTTCGGAGTCGATCCGCAGCTTCGTCGAGCTGCTGGCCGAGCACCTGGCGCGATCGGGCGTACCGCTGGAATGATGCGTCCCCCGTCAGCCCGCCTTGCGCAGCGCCGCGGCGCGTCCCGGCAGTTCACCCAGCCAGTAGACCAGTGCCGCGGCCGGGAAAGCCATGCCGGCCAGCAGCGCGGCGTGCCAGCCGTGGTGCGCATACACCCAGGCCCCAGCCGCCGAACCGAGCGCGCCGCCGCCGAAGAACAGGGCGAAGTAGATGCCGTTCAGGCGGCTGCGTACCTCGGCGCCGAGCCCGAAGATGGCGCGCTGCCCCAGCACCAGGTTGGCGGCCACCGCCATGTCGAGCACGATCGAGGCCAGGGCCAGCACGCCGATGGCGAGTTCGCGCGAGGCCGGCTGGAACAGCGGCAACGCGAAGCCGGCGATGCCCAGCACCAGGGCCGCTGCCGTGGCGGGCAAGGTATGGCCGCGGTCGGCCAGGCGTCCCGCCACCGGCGACGCGATGGCGCCCGCCATCCCGACCAGGGCGAAGATGGCGATACCGGTCTGCGACAGGCCGAACTGCGGGCCTTCCAGCACCATCGGGGTAACGGTCCAGAACAGGCTGAAGGCCCCAAACAGTCCCGCGTGGTAGGCGGCGCGGCGGCGCAGCAGCGGAGTGCCGGCCAGCAGGGTCCACAGCGAGCCGATCAACTGGCCGTAGCCCAGCTGCTGCACAGGCTGGCGTTGCGGCAGCTTGTGGCGCAGGACGAAGGCCAGCACCAGCATGGCGGCAGCGGCCGTGCCGAACACGGCATGCCAGCCGGCGTGGTCGGCCATCAGGCTGGCGGCCGGACGCGCCAGCATGATCCCCAACAGCAGGCCGCTGACCACCTTGCCGACGGCCTGGCCACGGGTTTCCTCGCGCGACAGGTGGGCCGCGAAAGGCACCAGCACCTGCGCCGCCACCGAACCGAGTCCGATGCCGAGCGAGGCCGCCAGGAAGCTCCAGGCACTGGTGCTGCCGGCCGCGACACCCAGGGCCACCGCGGTCGCGAGCAGTGCGCCGACCACCAGCCTGCGGTTTTCCAGCAAGTCCCCGAGCGGGACGATGAAAAGCAGGCCGAGCGCGTAGCCGACCTGGGTCAAGGTGACGATCAGGCCCGCGGCTTCGGCGGACAGGCCGGTGGCGCTGCTGATCGGCCCGACCAGGGTCTGGGCGTAGTACAGGTTGGCGACAATGAGGCCGGCGGAAACGGCCAGCAGGCGCACCATGCCCGGCGCGATGTCGGGGGTGGCGGGATGGTTCATGTGGTTCTCCTTGCGCGGTGGATGCGTTGCAAGGATTGTAGGTGCGTCGGGCCCATCGATTGTTAGCGCGCAGCGCAAGACTGTTTTCGACGGCGCCAAGAAAAAGGCCCGCACACGGCGGGCCTTCGAAGGGAGCGAAGCGCTGCTTAGAACTTGTAGCCCACAGCCACCATGACCGCCACCGGATCCAGCTTCATGTGCTGCTTCTGGCCGGTCGAGAAGTGCACGTCGGTGCGCAGGCGGCTCTTGTTGACGGTCACGTCGGCGAACCAGCGCTCGTTCATGTTCATCGCCACGCCGATTTGGCCGGTGTAGGTGAACTTGTTGTCGATGCTGAAGGTCGTCGGCACGCCGTTGCCCGGGTTGGTGATCGCGGTCATCTTGGCCGAACCACGTTCCTTCATGAAGTAGGCATAGGTGGCGCCGATGCCGACGAAGGGACGGAAAAGCGCGTTCGGTGCGCCGAAGCGGTACTGCGCGAACAGGGTCGGCGGCAGCGCTTCGACGGTACCCAGCTCGCCGGTGCCGGCGATGGCGCCCGCGCCGTAGATGGCGTGCTTGTAGGGCGTGCCCAGGCAGGTCTCGAGCGAGATGTTATCGGTCAGGCCGTAGGTAAAGCTCAGCACCGGCTGGAGGTCCTTGCCGACGTCCGCCTTGGTGCCCGGCAGGGCCGGCGCGCTGATGTCGCCGCTCTCGACCTTCGGGGTCAGCTGGTTGAGGCCGAACTTGACGGTGAGCTGGCCGGCCGACTGGGCCGATGCCGTCGAGGCGCAGGCTAGCGCGGCGGCCACGCCCAGCACTTTGACGAGGCTGTTGAAACGTACTTTCATCTTTTCTCCTGAAATCTGTTGTAGAGGCCCGTCCTTCCGGGACGGGCCTGCCTCGTCTTACAGCCAGCCCTTGACGGCCATGTCCTTCAGCACGTAACGCGCCACCAGGTTGTTCTCGAACGGCGTCGGGTGGATGTCGTCGGCGAACATGTAGCGGCTGACGTCACCGGCCACCGTGTTGGAGTTGGTGCAGATCAGGGAAGTGGTGCCCAGTGCGTTCGGGCCGCAGGCCGGGGTCGAGGTATTGGTCAGGCCGTACGGCGCCGGGTTCTTCACCTGGTCGTTGCTGACGGTGTAGAGGTCGACGTACAGGATGCGCGGGTCTTCCGCGCCCAGGCCGGCCTTCAGCTGGGCGTTGAAGGCGTTGACCATGGCGGCGGTCAGCTGCTGGACCTCGGCGGACTTCGACTTGGCGGCCGGGGTGCTGGCCACGTCCGGCAGGTTGGCGACCACGACGTACTTGGCGCCCTTGCCGACGACTTCGTTCTTCACCAGCGCCGCCATCTGCGCGCCGGCGGCGCCCAGGTCCTGGACCAGCTTCGGACCGTTGGCGCTCAGGTAGTCGGCGCCGGCCTTGTTGCCGGCAGCGGTCGCGTCGGCCGTTGCCTTGGTAACCATCGGGCCATACACCGAAGCCTGGGCCACGGCCGCGTTGCCCGGCTGGCGAGCGGCGGCGCCGACGGCGGCGGCGACGATGGTCTGGGTGCTGCTGCCCGCACGTGCGCTCTCGGCGGCGATGGCCGCGCCGATTGCCTGGGCGGCGGTCTGCGGGTTGGTGGCGCCGGCTGCCAGCTGCATGGTCAGCGAGGTGCCGAAGGCTTGCGCACCGGCGGCGCTGCCGGCGGCGGTCGCGGATGCCTGCAGGGTGCTCAGCGCCATCAGCACGTCGTTACCGCCCGACAGGAGGGTGACCAGTTCGGTGCCGCTGAACTTGTTGCCGTTGCGGGACAGGTGGTTGGCGACCTGGGTCACCAGCGGCACCGTCATTTCGCCGATCGGCGAGCCGGTCGCCTTGTTGCCCGGGCCGATCGGGTTGGTCACGCGCGAACCGCCCTGGGCGTAGTTGAAGCAATTCAGGTTGTTGCTGATCGGGACCGAGAAGCCGCGGGCGGCATCGCCTTCCAGGCCGGTCTGGGCGGCGCAGGGCGCCGGCAGGCGCAGCTCGGCTGCCAGGAAGTCGACCCAGATCTTGCCGTTCAGCTCAGGGTTCTTGGCGGTGCCGTCACCGTTGATGGTGAACTTGCCGCCGCCTGCGGTCTTGACCGCGCCGACGGCATAGGTGCCCACGTCCGAGAGGCTGTCGCCGAAGGAGACCTGCTGGGTGAACTTGAGCTTCTGCGTTTGGTCGCCGCCGCCCGGGCTGGTACCGCCGCAGGCTGCCAGCACCGCTGCCGTCAGCAGGGCAAGCGCGAGTTTGGTTTGACGCATTGTGTCTCCTAAAGTGGTTATTTTGAAACGAACGGGCGTGCTATTCGTATCACAATAATATGCCAGTGTTCAACTTTCTTGTATAGAGAATGCTTGCCTGCACGTCAGTTTTCTGTGACAACAGACAACATCCGGGGACGCGATTATATCCCTGCCATGCGGCAAGAATAAAATGCTTTGGAAAACAGTTTGATATGGAAGAACGCCCGTACGTACGGGCGTTCTGCTCCATGAGCCTGCTCAGGCCTTCGGTGTGAACTGGTTCAGCAGGCCATGCACGATGCCGGTCGAGCCGTGAGCGGCCCGGCGCAGGCGGTCATTGACGCCCAGCCAAGCCCCGTCCTGCGGCGGCGCCTCGACCAGGATCAGGTCGGCGCCTTGGCCGTCCATCGCGCGCAGCGCGGCGTACAGGGCGTGGGCGAAGCCGTCCGGGGTGGCCGGCAGGCGCAGCGCGGCATGCGTTGGAGGCATGTCGGAGTAATGGATCAGCGCGACCTTGCGTCCCGCCGCCGCGAGTTCGGCCAGGGTCTGGCGCAGTTGCGCGCCGTCCTGCATCGCCACCGGCGTATGCGGCGCGTAATGCGATTCCAGCGTGCCCGAGGCGCGCGGTGCGGCGGCATCGGGGGCGCTCGGCACCTGGTCGATCACGGCCGCGATGGCGTCGGCACTGATGTGGCCGGGACGCAGCAGCACCGGGCCATGCGTGGCCAGGCGCGACAGGTCGACGATGGTCGATTCGATCCCGACCTGCGAGGCGCCGCCGTCCAGCACCATGGCCACCGATCCATCCTGGCCGAATTCGTCGCGCACGTGCTGGGCCAGGGTCGGGCTGACCGCGCCGAACTTGTTGGCCGAAGGCGCCGCGACGCCGCCCTTCCCGCCCTTGAAGGCGCGCAGCAGCGCGATCGCCACCGGGTGCGAAGGGCAGCGCAGGCCGACCGTGTCCTGGCCGCCGCTGACGGCATCCGGGATGTTCGCTGCGCGCTTGAGGATCATGGTCAGCGGGCCGGGCCAGAAGGCCTCGGCCAGCGCATGGGCTTCGCGCGGGATGTCGGTCGCCCAGTAGTCGAGCGGCGCATCGGGCGCCAGGTGCACGATCACCGGGTGGTCTTGCGGCCGGCCCTTGGCGGCATAGATGGCCGCGACGGCCGCCGGGTTCTCGGCGTCCGCGCCGAGGCCGTATACGGTCTCGGTCGGGAAGGCGACCAGCGCGCCGTCTTCCAGCGCGCGTGCGGCCGCCGCGATGGCGGCCTGGTCCAGGTCCTGGAGTTCCATCCTTACTCCGGAATGCCGAGAATGGCGCAGGCCTGGCGCAAGCTGTCCTGTGCTTCAGCCAGCGTCGGCGCAACGAAGCTGATGTGGCCCATCTTGCGTGCACGGCGCGGATCGTCCTTGCCGTACAGGTGCAGGTTCGCGCCCGGCAGCGCCAGCACGCGATTCCAGGCCGGCTCGCGCGGGGTGTCGCTATCGCCGTCGAACCACACGTCGCCCAGGATGTTCAGCATGACGGCCGGCGAATGCTGGCGCACGTCGCCCAGCGGCAGGCGCGCCATCGCGCGTACCTGCTGCGCGAACTGGCTGGTGATGCAGGCGTCGATGGTGTAGTGGCCGCTGTTGTGCGGACGCGGGGCCATCTCGTTGACCACCAGGGTGCCATCGGCAAGCACGAAGAACTCGATGCACAGCACGCCCACATAGCCCAGCTGGGCCACGATGGCGCGCGCCGCATCCTGCGCCTGTTTCGCGCAGGCCTCGGACACGTTCGGTCCCGGCACCGTGGTCGTGAACAGGATGCCGTCGCGGTGCACGTTCTCGGCAATCGGATAGACCACCGAGGCGCCGTCATGGCCGCGCGCGGTCAGCACCGAGACCTCGTAGGCCAGCGGCAGCATCTTCTCCAGCAGGCAGGTCACGCCCTGCATGGCGTCGAAGGCGGCGCGCACGTCCTCGCGGGTGCGCACGCGTACCTGGCCCTTGCCGTCATAGCCCATGCGCACGGTCTTGAGGATGCCCGGCAGCAGCTCGTCGCCGATGGCGTCGATGTCGGCGTGCGAGGCGATGGTCTTGTGCGGGGCCGGCATCACGCCGGACGTCGGTGCGCACTCGACGAAGAAGCGCTTCTCGGCGATGCGGTCCTGGGCGATCGACACGCAGGAGGCGGCGGGCGCCACGAAGCTGCGCTCGCCCAGCCAGGCCATGCTGTCGGCCGGGACGTTCTCGAATTCGGTGGTGACAGCCACGCATTGCTGCGCGAGTTCGGCCAGGCCGGCGGCATCGCTGTAGCCGCCCGTGATCAGGCGCTCGGCGACCTGCCCTGCCGGGCAATCCTTGCTTGGCTCGAGCACGGCGACCTTGTAGCCCATCGCCTGGGCGGCGTGGGCGAACATGCGGCCGAGCTGGCCGCCGCCCATCACGCCGAGCCAGGCCGACGGATGGGCGGTGGGAAGCAATGGCACCGCCATTGCCGAGTTGGTCACTTTAGGCATTTTTCAGACGGGAAGGGTCATGGCCTGGGCGGCCGCGGTCTGTTCGAGGCGGAAGGCCAGCAGCTTCTCGGCCAGCGCGTCGTCGGTAGCAGCCAGGATCGCCACCGCGGTCAGGGCCGCGTTGGCGGCGCCGGCTTCGCCGATGGCAAAGGTCGACACCGGCACGCCTTTCGGCATCTGCACGATCGACAGCAGCGAATCCTCGCCGCGCAGGTACTTCGATGGTACCGGCACGCCCAGCACCGGCACGATGGTCTTGGCGGCCACCATGCCCGGCAGGTGGGCGGCGCCCCCTGCCCCGGCGATGATCGCGCGCAGGCCGCGCGCACGTGCGGTTTCAGCGTAGGTGAACATCTCGTCCGGCATGCGGTGCGCCGAGATCACCTGCGCCTCGAAGGGCACGCCAAATTGCTTCAGCACGTCCACCGCGTTCTTCATCACGTCCCAGTCGGACGAGGAACCCATGATGACGCCAACGACTGGTTTTGCTTGATCGGTCATTGCTCAGGCCTTCAGCTTGTCGCCGGTGAGGCGTTCGATGGCTTCGAAATACTTGGCCTGGGTCTTGGCGATGACGTCCGGCGGCAGGGCCGGGGCCGGAGCGGTCTTGCCCCAGTCGGTCAGGGTTTCGAGGTAGTCGCGCACGAACTGCTTGTCGAAGGACGGCGGCGACATGCCCGGCGCGTAGGAGTCGGCCGGCCAGAAGCGCGAGGAGTCGGCGGTCAGCACTTCGTCCATCAGGTGCAGGACGCCGTTGTCGTCCAGGCCGAATTCGAACTTGGTGTCGGCGATGATGATGCCGCGGGTAGCGGCGTATTCGGCGGCGGCGGTGTACAGCTGGATGCTGATGTCGCGCATCTTGGCGGCGAGTTCCTTGCCGATGCGCTGCTCCATCTCTTCGAAGGAGATGTTCTCGTCGTGTTCGCCGATGTCGGCCTTGGCCGCCGGGGTGAACAGCGGCTGCGGCAGCTTGTCGGCCTGGCGCAGGCCGGCGGGCAGCTGGATGCCGCAGATGGCGCCGCTTTCCTGATAATCCTTCCAGCCCGAACCGATGATGTAGCCGCGCACGACGGCTTCGACCAGGATTGGCTTGAGGCGCTTGGCCACGACGGCGCGGCCGCGGACCTGCTCCACTTCTTCCGGTGCCACGACGGATTCCGGCGCGACGCCGGTCAGGTGGTTCGGCACGATGTGGCCGAGCTTCTCGAACCAGAAGTCGCTCATCTGGTTCAGCACCATGCCCTTGCCTGGGATCGGCTCGTTCATGACAACGTCGAAAGCCGACAGGCGGTCGGTCGTGACGATCAGGATCTTGTCGTCGCCGACAGCGTAGTTGTCGCGTACCTTGCCGCGGCCGAGCAGTGGCAGGGACTGGATGGTGGATTCGTAGAGGCTGTTCATAGATGGGATATCAGGGAAACGGGACCGGGATTGTCGCCGGTCGAGTGGGTCAGGTCTGGGGGTGGCCTGGGCCAGTGCGTAATTTTACGTCAATTCGCGAGACGTCGTCCCGGCGAAGGCCGGGACCCAAGTTTGTTTGCGTGTCGACTGCAGAAAACTTGTCGACTGCGGTGAGGAAATTGGATCCCGGCCTGCGCCGGGATGACGTTGAAACGGATAGTGGCAGGATCGGCTTTTGCGAATCCTGCCACGCAAGCAATTACTGCACGATCTGGGCCAGTTCGCCCAACTTGTAGCGCTCGGCCATCTTGTCCAACGGCATCGGCTTGATCTTCGCGGCCATGCCTTCGCAGCCGAAGGACAGGTAACGCGCCTTGCAGACTTCCATCGCGGCTTCGCGGGCCGGCTTCAGGTAGTCGCGCGGGTCGAACTTCGACGGGTTCTGGAACATGTACTTGCGGATCGCAGCGGTCATGGCCAGGCGGATGTCGGTGTCGATGTTGATCTTGCGGACGCCGTGCTTGATGCCTTCCTGGATCTCTTCGACCGGCACGCCGTAGGTCTCTTTCATGTCGCCGCCGAATTCACGGATGATCGCCAGCAGTTCCTGCGGCACCGACGAGGAACCGTGCATCACCAGGTGGGTGTTCGGGATGCGTGCGTGGATTTCCTTGATACGGTCGATCGCCAGGATGTCGCCGGTCGGCTTGCGGGTGAACTTGTAGGCGCCGTGCGAGGTGCCGATGGCGATGGCCAGTGCGTCGCACTGCGTCTTGGCGACGAAGTCGGCGGCCTGCGCCACGTCGGTCAGCAGCTGCTCGCGGGTCATGGTGCCGTCGGCGCCGTGGCCGTCTTCCTTGTCGCCCTTCATGGTTTCCAGCGAACCGAGCACGCCCAGTTCGGCTTCGACCGTCACGCCGATCGAGTGCGCGAATTTCACGACTTCTTTCGACACTTCGACGTTGTATTCATAGGAAGCGACCGACTTGCCGTCGGCTTCGAGCGAACCGTCCATCATCACCGAGGTGAAGCCCGAACGGATCGCGGCCATGCAGACCGCCGGCGACTGGCCGTGGTCCTGGTGCATGACGACCGGGATGTGCGGGTAGGCTTCGACGGCGGCGTCGATCAGGTGGCGCAGGAAGGCTTCGCCTGCGTATTTGCGGGCGCCGGCCGAGGCCTGCATGATCACCGGCGCGTTGACCGCGTCGGCGGCGGCCATGATGGCCTGCACCTGCTCCAGGTTGTTGACGTTAAACGCCGGCAGGCCGTAGCCGTGTTCGGCGGCATGGTCCAGCAGTTGACGCATCGATACGAGTGCCATGGTTGATTACTCCAAACAATTAAGAAACTATTTCGTCCAGCTCGCCCACGCGCACGATCTTGAGCGCGTTGGTGCCGCCGGCCTGCCCCATCGGCGAGCCCCAGGTCACGACGATCAGGTCGCCCTTGCGCACCATGCCTTCGTTGATCAGGACCTCTTCTGCGCGGCGCAGCACAGCGTGGCTGCCGCCTTCCTGCAGGAGGTGGAATGCTCGCACGTTCCGGTACAGCGACGCCTTGCGCTGCGTCGTCTGCAGCGGGGTCAGGGCGAAGATCGGGGTGTCGATCGAGTGGCGGCTCATCCACAGCGCGGTCGAGCCCGATTCGGTCAGGGCCACGATCGCCTTCACCTTCAGGTGATGGGCCGTGAACAGGGTGCCGTAGGCGATCGACTGGTCGATGCGGGTGAACTGGACATTCAGGAAATCTGCATCCTGCTTGTTGTATTCGGATTGTTCTGCCTCGAGGCAGATGGCGGCCATCATTTCGACGGTCTCGACCGGGTACTTGCCCGATGCGGTCTCGGCCGAGGTCATGACGGCGTCGGTGCCGTCCAGCACGGCGTTGGCCACGTCGGACACTTCGGCGCGGGTCGGCACCGCGTTGACGATCATCGACTCCATCATCTGGGTCGCGGTGATGGCCAGCTTGTTCGAGGCGCGCGCCATCTTGATCATGCGCTTCTGCAGCGCCGGCACGGCCGCATTGCCCACTTCCACCGCCAGGTCGCCACGCGCGACCATGATGCCGTCCGAGGCATCGAGGATTTCCTGCAGCACGGGAATGGCTTCCGCGCGCTCGATCTTGGCGATCATCATCGGCTTGTGGCCGTAGCGCTCGCCGGCGATGTTGGCCAGCTGGCGCGCCATTTCCATGTCGGTGGCGTTCTTCGGGAAGGAGATCGCCAGGTAGTCGGCCTGGAAGCTCATCGCGGTCTTGATGTCTTCCATGTCCTTCGAGGTCAGGGCCGGCGCGGTCAGGCCGCCGCCCTGGCGGTTGATGCCCTTGTTGTTCGACAGTTCGCCACCGACCTTGACGGTGGTGAAGATCTCGTGGCCCATGACCTTGTCGACGACCAGCACGATCAGGCCGTCGTTGAGCAGCAGCTTGTCGCCCGGCTTGACGTCGCGCGGCAGCGCCTTGTAGTCGAGGCCGACACGTTCCTGGTTGCCCAATTCGCCGTTGTCGCCCCACTTCGCATCCAGGATGAACTTGTCGCCGTTGTTCAGGAAGATCTTGCCTTCTTCAAACTTACCGACGCGGATCTTCGGCCCCTGCATGTCGGCCATGATCGCCACCTCGACGCCGCATTCGGCGGCGGCACGGCGCACCAGCTCGGCGCGGTCGATGTGATCTTGCGCCTTGCCATGCGAGAAGTTCAGGCGCACGACGTCGACGCCGGCACGGATCATTTTGACGAGGATGTCGAAGTCGGTCGACGCCGGGCCGATGGTGGCAACGATCTTGGTGGCGTTGTACAGAGGGCGCGCAGCTTGCATGGGTTGGCTTTCCTTGATTCTGAAAGAGAAGCGCAGCCTCGGGGCTGCGCTGGTATCACTTACTTGGCGTTACGCTGGAGCAGGATCTCGACTGCCGGCAGGGTCTTCCCTTCCAGGAACTCGAGGAAGGCGCCGCCGCCGGTCGAGATGTAGCCGATCTGGTCGCCGATGTCGTACTTGGCGATCGCGGCCAGGGTGTCGCCGCCGCCGGCGATCGAGAAGCCTTGCGACTTGGCGATGGCCATGGCCAGGGTCTTGGTGCCTTCGGCGAACTGGTCGAACTCGAACACGCCGACCGGGCCGTTCCAGACGATGGTGCCGGCCTTGGCCACCTGCTCGGCCAGCATGGCGGCGGTCTTCGGGCCGATGTCGAGGATCATGTCGTCATCCGCCACGTCGGCCACTTCCTTTACCGTCGCAGCGGCGTTCGGGCTGAATTCCTTGGCGCAGACCACGTCGACCGGGATCGGCACCTTGGCGCCGCGGGCGGCCATCATGTCGATGATCTGCTTGGCTTCGCCGACCAGGTCGTTCTCGACCAGCGACTTGCCGATGTTCAGGCCGACGGCCTTCATGAAGGTGTTGGCGATGCCGCCGCCGACGATCAGGTTGTCCACTTTACCGGCCAGGCTCTGCAGGATGGTCAGCTTGCTCGACACTTTCGAGCCGGCAACGATGGCCAGCAGCGGACGGGTCGGCTGGCCCAGGGCCTTGCCCAGCGCATCCAGCTCGGCGGCCAGCAGCGGTCCTGCCGCGACGATTGGGGCAAACTTTGCGATGCCGTGGGTGGTCGCTTCGGCGCGGTGCGCGGTGCCGAAGGCGTCGTTGACGTAGACGTCGCAGAGCTTGGCCATCTTCTCGGCCAGTTCGTCGCTGTTCTTCTTTTCGCCCTTGTTGACGCGGCAGTTTTCCAGCAGCACGACCTGGCCTGGAGCGACATCGACGCCGCCAACCCAGTCCTGCTTCAGTTCCACCGCTTGGCCGAGCAGCTCGGACAGGCGCGCGGCGACCGGCGCCAGGCTGTCTTCCGGCTTGAACTCACCCTCGGTCGGGCGGCCCAGGTGCGAGGTGACCATCACGGCGGCGCCGGCCTTCAGGGCAGCCTGGATCGCCGGCACGGAGGCGCGGACACGGGTGTCTTCGGTGATATTGCCAGCGTCATCCTGCGGTACGTTCAGGTCGGCGCGGATGAATACGCGCTTGTTTTTCAGCGCGTCGCGGTCGATCAGGTCTTGCAAACGGGTGAAACTGAGAACGTCGTCCATTGGCTAGTCAACAGTGAAATAGTGAAAAACCGTCATTGTACATGAGGGCAGCTACTCGAAAACCTGCAGTACGCGCAAGAGTGTAAAGACTCCCATGCCGAAGAAGATGGTCATCAGCATGCTGCGGCGCCACAGATAAAAGGCGAGCGCCGCCAGGCCGGCGATCAGCTTCGGATTGGCCAGCGTGAACTGCGCATGGCCTTGGGTATCGACCAGCAGGTCAGGCCCGATGATCGCGGCCAGGGCACAGGCCGGCGCATAGCGCAGCATCTCCTGCACCCGGGGCGGGATGCTCACGCGGTGGCCAATCAGCCAGAACGAGCTGCGGGTGGCGGCGGTGGCCACGCACAGCACGCCGATGGTGATCCAGATTTCCCAGTCAGACATGCTTGGCCTTTCGCTTGGCCAGGGTTTCCTCGACCGCCATGGCGGTGACCATGCCGAGCACGACCGCCAGCAGCAGCCCCAGCTTGTACGGCAAGCCATAGGCCAGCACCGACACCGCCAGCGCCACTGCCACCCCGCACAGCGCAGCGTTATTGATAATCAGCGGAACCATGATGCACAGGATTGCCAGCGTGCCGGCAAAGCCCAGCCCCCATTCGGAAGGGATGGCGCTGCCCAGGAAGATGCCGGTCAGCGAACCGATCTGCCAGGCGAACCAGTTCGGGTACATCAGCCCCTTCAGGTAGGACAGCTTGCCGGCAACCCGTTCGGCGGTCGGGTAGCGCTGCAGGAACATGGCGACCGTCAGGTCGCCGGAAACGTAGCCGAGCAGGAAGCGCTGCTTCCAGGGCAGATGGGCGAAGTGCGGGCCGAGCAAGGCGGAGAAGATGACGAAGCGCAGGTTGACGACCAGCGCGGTTGCGAAAATGACCCAGATCGGCGCGGCCGCCGCGATCAGGGGCAGTGAAGCAAGCTGGGCGGAACCGGCGAAGACCAGCAGGGTCATGCCGACCGCCTGCACCGCCGTCAAGCCGGTCTTGACCATCGCGATGCCGACCACCAGGCCCCAGGCGGCAATGCCGAACAGGGTCGGCAGGCCGGCCTTGAAACCCTCGCGCCAGGCGGCGGGGTCATGGGCTTCGATGGGCTGTCCGCCTGGCGGCGCAGCCGGGCTCATGTGGTTTTCCTGCAACTGCCGTGACGGGCGGGCACAGGGACGGGCTTGAAACGGTCGGGCATGAAACGCATGTAAGGGGCTGGCAACGCGGTGCAAATACGGCGTCCCGGGCTCGATGATGATCAGTTTGATATTCTACCGATCATTTCGGTATGCAGGTTGAATCGGATAGAATCGTGTTTTTGCGCACATCCCATTTGACGGAGAAAACCAGATGACCCAAACGACGATGCCTGTGGTGGAACTCGAGGCCAAAGACCTGCCGGCGCACTGCCCGAATCCGGCAATGCCGCTGTGGTCCTCGCACCCGCGCGTCTTCCTCGATTTCGACCACCACGGCGATGCCAAGTGCCCGTACTGCGGCACCCAGTACCGCCTGGCCCCGGGCGTCGAGCTCAAGCACCACTGATCCTTCCGCCGCGCCGACCGGCCGCGGCCTACAGCATGTCCTATCGTGCGCCTGCGTGGCTGCCTGGCGGCCACCTCCAGACCATCTATCCGGCGACCTACGTCGCCAAGCCGCCCGTCGTCTACCGGCGCGAGCGCTGGACCAGTGCGGACGGCGATTTCATCGACGTCGATTTCGTCGACGGCCAGCCGGGCAAGCCGCTGGTCGTGCTGTTCCATGGCCTGGAAGGCTCCTCCAACAGCCATTACGCGCGCAGCCTGATGGACGCGCTGCGCGAACGCGGCTGGTCCGGCGCGGTGCCGCATTTCCGCGGCTGTTCGGGCGAAGCCAACCTGATGCCGCGCTTCTACCACTCGGGCGACGCCGCGGAAGTCGAGTGGATCGTGCGCAAGCTGCATGCGCGTGCGCATGGGCCAGTCTTCGCGGCCGGCGTATCCCTGGGCGGCAATGCGCTGCTGCGCTGGCTGGGCGAATCCCGCCACGGAGCGGAGATCGTCGACGCCGCCTGCGCGGTGTCGGCGCCGCTCGACCTGGCGCGCGGCGGCGCGGCGCTGTCGTCCGGCTTCAACATGCTGTACACCCGCATGTTCCTGCAGACGCTCAAGCCCAAGTGCCTGGCCAAGCTGGAACGCTATCCCGGCCTGTTCGACCGCGCCGCCCTGCTCGGCGCACGCGACCTCTACGCCTTCGACAACGTGGTGACGGCGCCGCTGCATGGCTACAAGGATACCGACGACTACTGGCACCGCGCCAGCGCCCGCCACGTGCTGCACGAGATCACGGTGCCGACGCTGGTGCTGAATGCCCGCAACGACCCCTTCCTGCCGGGCGAGCATTTGCCCGCGACCGCATCGAAGGCGGTGACGCTGGAGTATCCTGAAGAAGGCGGCCACGTCGGCTTCGCCGTCGGGCCCTTCCCCGGACGGATCGACTGGCTGCCGCGGCGCATCCTGGATTTCTTCGACCAGGCCGCGCCCGCCGCGACACGCGCGCCCGGCACGGCCGAAGCATGCGAAGCTTGAGACTATGGACGACATCGTAAAACAGGCAATGGCCAAGTGGCCGAACGTACCGCACTGCTACGGCTGGCTGGCGCTGGATGCACGCGGCAACTGGCGCATGCGCGACGAAGCGGCGCAGCGCGCCAATGCCCCCGGCGACAAGCTGGCCAACGCGGCGCTGGTGGGTTTCATCAACCGCAATTACGCGCACGACGACAAGGGCTGCTGGTATTTCCAGAACGGACCGCAGCGGGTCTACGTCAAGCTGGAAGCGACGCCTTATATTGCGCGTACCGATCCGGCGCAGGGCTTCGTGCTGCAGACCGGGGAGGCCCTGGCGGCGCCCGAGGCAGCATTCATGACCGACGCCGGTGCGCTGATCCTGCAGGCGGGCGAGGTCGTCGCCCAGCTCGACGACCGCGACGTGGCCCAGGTGCTGGCGCGTATGGAACTGGACGGCCGGCCGGCCTCGGTCGAAGCGATCATGGCTTGGCTGGAGGACGACTCGGACGAGCTGGCGCTGGTGCTGGAAGACAGCCGCGTGAAGGTGGAAAGGCTGTCGGCGGAAGCGCTGCGGCGCCGTTTCGGCTACGTGCAGGCGCCGGGCACCTGAGGTCCTAGCGCTCCTTCTCTTCTTCCTTCTCGGCCTTCTCGCGCGCCTTCAGCTCGCGTTCGCGCGCATCGATGACGGCCTGGTCGTAGAACGAGACGTCGCCCGCCTTGCGCGCCAGGTCGAGCTGCGCCACCGCCGCCGGCAGCGCGCCCGCGATCACGTAGGATTCCGCCAGCGCCATGTGCTGCAGGGCAATCTTGCCCTGCTTGGCATAGGCCCGCGCGAGCATGTCGTGCAGCTTCGGTTCCTGGCGGTAGAGCAGGGTCTGTTCGCGCAGGTAGCGCGTCGCTTCCTCGAGCTTGCCGGCCGCGATCAGGGCCTCGCCATACTGGCGGGCGATGGCGCGCGACAGCGGATAGCGCTGGCGCGCCGCGTCCGCCTCTGCCACGGCCTGCTGCGCGACCTCCGGCGCCTGGTTGGGCGCCAGCCTGATCTCGATCGACAGGCCGGCGAACATCGCCGCGCCATCGCCCGCATTCGATTCGACCGACAGCACGCCCTCCTTCGGCTTGACGGTCGCGCGCGCCTTGTCGAGCCAGCTTTGCGCCTCGGCCACCTTCCCCTGGCGCAGCGCCATCAGGGCCAGGCCGTACTGCGCACCGGCCTGCTGGTGGCGGTGCGGGTCCTTGAGCTGGGTGTCGAATGCATTCTTCGTGTCGCGGCGGCCGCTGACGCTCTCGTCCTGCAGCACGCGGGCACGCGCGCGCACCAGCTGGAAGTCGAGGTTGTCCACGCGCGCCTTTTTCGGGATCTCGCGGATGCGCGCCTGCATGTCGGTGATGCGCTCGGCCGTCAGCGGGTGGCTGCTCAGGTGGGCCAGGTGGGCGGGGATGTCGCCGGACAGCCGGGTGGCGCTCTGCAGGCGCTTGAAGAAGCCGACGATGCCGGTGACGTCATAGCCGCCGGCGCTCATGATCTGGAAACCGACGCGGTCGGCCTCGCGCTCGGCGTCCCGGCTGAAGTTCAGCTGGCGCTGCACGGCCAGGCCCTGCCCGCCCATCAGGACCCCCATCGCGGCATCCGGACTGGCCTTGGCGGCGAGCGCAGCGAGGATCATCGACGCCAGCGGCAGCAGCACATCCTGTTTCTGCTGCCCGATCATACGGGCAATGTGGCGCTGCGACACGTGGCCGACCTCGTGGGCCATCACGCCGGCCAGCTCGGATTCCTTCTGTGCCGCGACGATCAGGCCCGTATGCGCGCCGATGAAGCCGCCCGGCAGGGCGAAGGCGTTCAGGTTCGGATCGCGCATGGCGAAGAAGGTGAAGTCGGCGTTGGTCTCGCCGCGTGCGCCGGGCACGGCCGACACCAGTGCATTGCCGAGGTTATTCAGGTACTCGGTGATCGGGTCGTCGTCGAGGTAGCTCGGGTCGCGCCGGACGTCGTGCATGATTTCCTCGCCGAGCTTACGTTCGAGCACGGGCGACAGATCTTGCCGCGCGCTGTCGCCAAGCGTCGGCAATTTCATGTTGTCTGGTTTTTGCAGGGGCGCGGCGGGAGCGGCAATGGCGAAAGCGGCCGCCGTGCACAGGGCAATGGCGGTCAACGCAGGGCGCCAGCGGCGCGCCGATGCTGGGCGGGGAGCATATTTCACAATGCTATGATAACCGCATCCGCAGCCGCATTGCTGCCCTCGAAACACTTTGTTCCACAAGCTTATTTACCTTGCAATGAACCCATCCACTCCAGCCCCAGACCAACTGACCCACTTCGACGCCACCGGCCAGGCCCACATGGTCGACGTCGGCGCCAAGCAGGACACCCACCGCATCGCCGTCGCGGCCGGCACCATCCGCATGAAGCCGGAGACCCTGGCGCTGATCCAGTCGGGCAATGCGAAAAAGGGGGACGTGATCGGGATTGCACGGATTGCCGCCATCATGGCGTCGAAGCGCACCAGCGACCTGGTGCCGCTCTGCCATCCGCTGCCGATCACGCGGGTGGCGGTCGACTTCGAGGTGGATGCGGCGGCCAGCAGCGTGCATTGCAGGGCGCAGGTGGAAACCATCGGCAAGACCGGAGTCGAGATGGAAGCGCTGACGGCGGTGCAGGTGGGGCTCCTGACGGTTTATGACATGTGCAAGGCGGTGGACCGGGGGATGGTCATGACCAATGTGCGGGTGCTGGAAAAGCATGGCGGCAAGAGCGGGGACTGGACTGCCGAGATCTGACGATCAGCACGATTCTCATCGTCCCAATAGGCTGCGGCCGAGATACATATAAGCTGATATGATGCCGCTTTTCGCGTATCTTCTCGACAACGCGCCAAGCCCAGCATCACATGAACACTGAACCAGCTCGCGAACTCAAGCCCCAGGAATTCGAGTTCGAGACCATGAACCTGCAGGTCGGCGTCCGCCTGCAGGTGATGACTCACCGGCACCTGAAGCCGGCCCAGTATTTCTCGACCCTGATCGGCTACGTGAAGGACGAGTACCTCATCATCAAGATCCCTACCGAGAACGGCGCGCCGATCGCGATGACGGAAGGCGACCGGCTGACGATCAGGGTGTTCTCGGGGGTGAACGTGTGTTCCTTCGCCTGCTCGGTCGAGCGCGTATTCGCGCGCCCGCTCAACTACGTACACTTGTCCTTCCCGAGCTCGATCCAGGGCACCAGCCTGCGCGGTGCGATGCGGGTCAAGGCCGAGATTCCGGCGAGCGTGTCCATGATCGACGGCAAAGCCTCCTCGGCCGCCTGCATGCTGACGAACGTCTCGGTCACGGGTGCGAGGATCGAATCCGAGTATCCGCTGCCGCCTGGCAGCGAAGTGGTCACGCTGGGATTCACGCTGGCGACGCCGCCCACCAACGAAGAAGTGCCGGTCGAGAGCCTGGCCGCCGTCAGGAACATGACGGTAGCCAGGCCGGCGCCGGACAAGCCGGATGTCTACAGCTACGGCGTCCAGTTCGTCGACCTCGATCCCGTGCACTACACGCTGCTGCAGAACATGACCTACGAGGCGCTGCTGGCGGACCGGTTCAAGATCGTCTGAATCCTTCTTCAATGTCACATGGTAAATTGCTGGCCTGCGTAAGCGGCGCCCTGCCGCCTACCGAGATGACAACGAGGATGGAGCATGAATCTTCGTTTGCCGAGCCTGCTGCGCTTGCTACCAATCGCAGTGGCAACCCTGGCTGCCACGAGCGCAATGGCCGCACCGCGCGGCTTTACCGTGGAAGACCTGGTGAACATGGAACGGGTGGGCAGCCCGGCCGTGTCGCCTGACGCGAGCCGCGTCGTTTACACCGTGCGCAGCACGGACATGAGCAAGAATCGCGGTCACACGGAACTCTGGCTGGTCGACCTGCGCGCCGCCAAGCCGGTGCCGCAACGCCTGACCAATCACGCCTCGAGCAGCACCGAGCCGGAGTGGTCGCCCTCGGGCGACGCCGTCTACTTCCTGTCGACCCGTTCGGGCTCGTCACAGCTGTGGCGCTTGCCGCTGGCAGGAGGCAAAGCCGCCGAGCCGGTGAAAGTCACCGACCTGCCGCTCGACGTCGAGAGTTTCCGTGTGTCTCCCACGGGAGACCGGGTGGCGATGAGCCTGTCGGTGTTCCGCGACTGCGCCGACCTCGCCTGCACCAAACAGCGCCTCGATGCGGAGGAAAAGGACAAGGCCAGCGGCAAGCTGTACGACCGCCTGTTCGTGCGCCACTGGGATACCTGGAGCGACGGCCGCAACAACGTGCTGTTCTCGGCGCCCCTCGATGCCGGCGGGAAGCTGAGCAGCGCGCCAGTCAGCCTGTCAGGTGTGCTCGATGGCGATGTGCCTTCGAAGCCTTTCGGCGACCGCGAGGAGTTCCGCTTCAGCCCGGACGGCAAGACCATCGTGTTCGCCGCCCGCATCGCCGGCAAGACCGAGGCCTGGTCGACCAACTTCGACCTGTACACCGTGCCGGCCGCGGGCGGCGCCGCGCCGCGCAACCTGACGGCCGATAATCCGGCCTGGGACACCAAGGGCGTGTACTCGCCGGACGGCCGCACCCTCGCCTGGCTGGCAATGGCGCGCCCCGGCTTCGAGGCCGACCGCTACCAGGTGATGCTGATGGACGTGGCCAGCGGCCAAAAACGCAAGCTGGCCGCCGACTGGGACCGCTCGGCCGGCAGCCTGCACTGGCGCGCCGACGGCAAGGCGCTGATCGTCGATGCCGAAGACCTGGGCCAGCACCGCCTGTTCTCGATCGACGTCGCCACCGGACGGGTAGACGCACTGACCGGCAAGGGCGCGGTCGGCGCCTTCGACGTCCGCCGCGATACCGTCGCCTACACCCAGGCCAACCTGGCCTCCGGCGCGCAGCTGTTCGCGATGAAGCTGGGCAGCCAGCCCTCGCAGCTGACGACGCTGAACGCCGAGCGCCTGGCCGAGGTGCGCTGGGGCCAGTACGAGCAGTTCAGCTTTGCCGGTGCCAATGGCGAGACGGTGTATGGCCACGTGATGAAACCCTGGAATGCCGAACCGGGCAAGAAGTATCCGGTCGCCTTCCTGGTGCATGGCGGCCCGCAGGGCAGCTTCGGCAACGGCTGGAGCTACCGCTGGAATCCGCAGGTGTATGCGGGCGCCGGCTATGCCACCGTGTTCATCGACTTCCATGGTTCGACCGGCTACGGCCAGAAGTTCACCGATTCGATCAGCGGCGACTGGGGCGGCAAGCCGCTCGAGGACCTGCGCAAGGGCCTGGACGCGGCGGTGAAGAAGTTCCCCTGGCTCGACCGCGAACGCAGCTGCGCCCTGGGTGCGTCCTACGGCGGCTACATGATGAACTGGATCGCTGGGAACTGGAACGACGGCTTCCGCTGCCTGGTCAACCACGACGGCGTCTTCGACAGCCGCGGCATGGCCTACTCGACCGAGGAACAATGGTTCACTGACTGGGAAAACGGCGGCGCCTACTTCGCGGTGCCGGACAAGCACGAGCGCTTCAATCCGGTCCATCACGTGAACAAGTGGAAGACCCCGATGCTGGTGATCCAGGGCGACCTCGATTTTCGGATTCCGACGGCGCAGGCGCTGTCGACCTTCACGGCGCTGCAGCGCAAGGGCATCGACAGCCAGCTGCTGGTATTCCCGGACGAGAACCACTGGGTGCTCAAGCCGGCCAACTCGGTGCAATGGCATCACACGGTGGTGAAGTGGCTGGATCGGTATCTGCAGCCGCAGCCGGCGCGCTAAGCCTGAAAAGCAAACAGCCCGCTATGCAGCGGGCTGTTTGTCATTGTCATGCCAGGGCGGCATGACGGTCAGACGATTACAGCTTCGGACGGTACTTTTCGGTCACGTCGGTCGATGCGTCGTAGGTCGTGGTGCACTGTGCACCTTCGACACAGGTGATCAGATAGACCAGTTTCTTGGTGTCGATGCCGGCGTTGTTGGTGCCCTTCATGACAACGGTGACGGTACCCTTGTCTGCGGCGGTACCCGCAGCGGTAACCGAGGTGACGTACGAGCTGGTGATCGAAGTTGCAGCCGGCAGGCCGAGGGTGGTGTTAGTCGTGGAGGTAGACAGGCTACCTTCGTTGAATGCCTGTGCGATGGCCAGGCGGGCCGGCTGCGAGATCGACGAGGCTTCGCTGACTTTGGCTTTCGCGGTGTAGTCGCTGTAGGCCGGGATTGCGACGGCTGCCAGGATACCGATGATCGCGACGACGATCATCAGTTCGATCAGGGTGAAGCCGCCTTGTGCTTTGGTTTGCATTTGCTTGAAGTTCATGTCTATCTCTCCAGGTGGTGTATCAGGTGATTGGGTTACTGCTTGTTGCCACGCTTTCTTATATGCAAGTGGTATGCCAGCCCGAAAAATGCTGATTTTATTAGTGCGGAGATAACAAAACAGCGTGCCAGGACAAGTTTTGGCTTGAGCAGGGACAAAATTTGTCACTTGAGCTTAGCAATTTTTGTCAGTGGACAGTTTACGTAACGCAATTTGTCAGGTCAGGCAGCAAATAAAAACGGGGAGCCTCAGCTCCCCGTCTTCGTCGACCATGAAACGGTCAGATTACAGCATGGCCTTCAGCAGGCGAGCCATTTCCGACGGGTTCTTGGTGACGGTGATGCCGCAGGCTTCCATGATTTCCAGCTTGGCTTGCGCGGTATCGGCGCCGCCCGAGATCAGCGCGCCGGCATGGCCCATGCGCTTGCCCGGAGGCGCGGTGACACCAGCGATGAAGCCGACGACCGGCTTCTTCATGTTGTCCTTGATCCACTGAGCAGCGTTCGCCTCGTCCGGGCCGCCGATCTCGCCGATCATGATGACTGCGTCGGTATCCGGATCGTCGTTGAACATGCGCATCACGTCGATGTGCTTCAGACCATTGATCGGGTCGCCGCCGATGCCGACTGCCGACGACTGGCCCAGGCCCAGTGCGGTCAGCTGACCGACTGCTTCATAGGTCAGGGTGCCCGAGCGCGAGACGACGCCGATACGGCCCTTGCGGTGGATGTGACCCGGCATGATGCCGATCTTGATCTCGTCCGGGGTGATCAGGCCTGGGCAGTTCGGGCCCAGCAGCAGGGTCTTCGAACCGGCCTTGGCCATACGGTCCTTGACTTCCATCATGTCACGGACAGGGATGCCTTCGGTGATGCAGATTGCCAGGTCGAGCTCGGCTTCGACGGCTTCCCAGATCGCGGCGGCAGCACCTGCCGGCGGAACGTAGATCACCGACACGGTGGCGCCGGTTTCCGACTTCGCTTCCTTGACCGATGCGTAGATCGGGATGCCTTCGAAATCTTCGCCGGCTTTCTTCGGGTTCACGCCTGCCACGAAGGCTTCACGGCCGTTCGCGTAGTCGCGGCACATGCGGGTGTGGAACTGGCCGGTCTTGCCGGTGATACCTTGGGTGATGACTTTGGTGTCTTTGTTAATCAGAATCGACATTTTTATTTCCTTCGCGAATTAGGCTTGGCCAGCGGCAGCGGCAACGACCTGCTTCGCTGCGTCTTCCATGGTGTCTGCGGCGATGATCGGCAGGCCGGAGTCAGCCAGCATCTTCTTGCCCAGGTCTTCGTTGGTGCCCTTCATGCGGACGACCAGCGGCACTTGCAGCGAGACAGCTTTCGATGCGGTGATGACGCCTTCGGCGATCACGTCGCAGCGCATGATGCCGCCGAAGATGTTGACCAGGATGGCCTTCAGGCCCGGGTTCTTCAGCATGATCTTGAATGCTTCGGTGACCTTCTCTGCGGTCGCGCCGCCGCCGACGTCCAGGAAGTTGGCCGGCTCGCCGCCGAACAGCTTGATGGTGTCCATGGTGGCCATGGCCAGGCCGGCGCCGTTCACCAGGCAGCCGATGTTGCCGTCGAGCGAGATGTAAGCCAGGTCGAACTTCGATGCTTCGACTTCAGCTGGATCTTCTTCGTCCAGGTCGCGGTAGGCGACGATTTCCGGATGACGGAACAGGGCGTTCGAATCGAAGTTGAACTTGGCGTCCAGAGCGATGACCTTGCCCGAACCGGTCAGGATCAGCGGGTTGATTTCGGCCAGCGATGCGTCGGTTTCCCAGTACGCCTTGTACAGGCCCTGCAGGTTGGTGCGGGCGTCGACGATCGACGCTTCCGGCACGCCGATCTTGCGGGCGACGTCGTCTGCCTGCTCATCGGTCAGGCCGACCGACGGTTCGATCACGACGTTGTGGATCTTTTCCGGGTTGCTGTGCGCGACTTCTTCGATGTCCATGCCGCCTTCCGACGAGGCCATCATCACGACTTTCTGGGTGACGCGGTCGGTGACCAGCGACACGTACAGTTCCTTCTTGATGTCAGCGCCTTCTTCGATCAGCAGGCGGCGGACTTTCTGGCCTTCCGGGCTGGTCTGGTGCGTGATCAGCTGCATGCCCATGATCTGGTCCGAGTATTCCTTGACCTGTTCCAGCGACTTGGCAACCTTGACGCCGCCGCCTTTACCACGGCCACCGGCATGGATCTGCGCCTTGACGACCCAGACCGGGCCGCCCAGCTCTTCAGCGGCCTTGACCGCCTCTTCCACGTTCATGCACGGAATGCCGCGCGGAACGGTCACTCCGAACTTTCGGAGGATCTCTTTGCCTTGATACTCATGGATTTTCATGCTGGCTTCCCTTCTTCTATTACTGAATTAGAAATACGGTTGAATTACAAAAAATGACAAACAGCGAATGCTAACCCGACACTGCTTTGATCGACCAGCGGGGATAGTAGGTGGCCACGGCCGGTCCGTCGCTGCGCAGCGCATGGCAACGGTCGAGCTCGAAAGGCCGTTCGGCCGAGTTGTCGTCGGCGCCGCCGCGGGTGTCGAACACGTCGTCGGCGTAGGCCTGCAGCGCTGCCGTGGGCAGCACCTGGGCCAATTCGGTCAGGTGGGTGCAACCGAGCACGCCCGTGAGGCGGTCTTTCAGGTGCAGCCGGAAGTGGTTCATCAGCGACAGACCGACCAGCTTTTTGTAAGCAGGGCCTATCGTCTCGCAGAAACCGGGATACGGAACGGAATCGGAGGCAGCTTCGGCGTCCACGATGGTCAGCTTGCGGTCGATGGTGACGCGCAGCTTGAGGTCGTGTACGGGCGTCCCGCCCGGACGGGTGCCGGAAGGGAGGGGGATGTCAAGGGTTTTGACGTCGCGGATACTGGCGTCCAGATCCCACAGGCCATCGTCGCGCGCATAGGCTTCGACGGTAATGGCGCGCGTATGCCGGAGCGAGCGCGATACGGGAGGAGACAGGGGCATAAAAACCAATGCCGCTTGCGCGGCGGTTAGTGGTGCAGCCAGTGTGCTTCATGCACGTTGCCGTAGCTTCTACGACAACAACCGCTCATGCGGCGCTGCTTAAACCGTGAAAGTTTAGCACAGGGCGTTGTCGGTTGCACTGCAACAGAGGCCTTTTTGCCGCGTTGCAGCGATATTGGCGGGCTTTCTTGCTGAGTGGTCAATATTGCAGGTGGCTGGACGGGTTGCAGTAGCGGCAGGACCAATCAGCTGGTAATCAGCGGGTAAACGCACAGCGCCAGCGTGCAGCGCCATCGTCCGTTGAGGAATATGCCGGAGCATATCGGAGATGACGCTCCACGCTGGCGCCGGAGCAGCGCTTTCAGCTTCTCTATATAAGAAGCTGGAAAGCTGTCATGTGATCGAAAGGTGATACAGCAGGCCAGCGGCCAGGCCTGGCATATCGTCAGAGCAGCCTGGGGCCAGGCCGGCTCATCATCGTAGCAAGTGTGAACCCACCCCTGCTACAGCTCGTCGTCGTCGGGAGCGCCCTGCATCGCGGCCCGTGCAGCGCGTTGGGAGAAACCACGCTGCAGCAGGAAACGCATCTGCTTGGCTCGCTCGGCCGCATCGACGGCGACGGTGCCGAACTTGCGCTGCCACACTTCGGAGGCACGCGCCGTCTCGCTGTCGGCAAGCGAGGCTTTGATGTCATCCAAGGCTTCGCCTTTGACGCCGTGGCTTTGCAGCTCGGCCATCACCCGGCTGTTGCCGAAACGTGCCGCCCGCCGGTTGATGAGCGATTCGGCAAAACGTTCCTGCGACAGCCAGTTGTTTTTTTCAAGGAAATCCAGGAGGGCTTCCACATCCTCGCCCTCCTCGGCATAACGGGCCAGCTTGCGCCCCAGCTCGAGCCGGCTGTGCTCGCGCTGCGAGAGATAACGCAGCGCCCGCCCTTTGAGGCTCAGCTGGGGTGCAGGCATAGGCACTCTACAAGACAGCGATTACTCGCCGACTGCCTTCAGCTTGTCCTTGCCGCTGTCTTCGACAGCAGCGAGGACCGGCGGCAGTTCACGCACGCCCAGCGCAGCACGGACCTTGTTCTCGATTTCGCGTGCCAGTGCCGGACGCTCTTTCAGGAACAGGCGGGCGTTGTCCTTGCCCTGGCCAATGCGTTCGCCGTTATAGCTGTACCACGAGCCCGACTTCTCGACGATCTTGTTGTCGGCGCCCAGATCCAGGATTTCGCCTTCGCGCGAGGTGCCTTCTCCGTACAGGATGTCGAAGTGGGCTTCGCGGAACGGCGGCGCGATCTTGTTCTTGACGACCTTGACCTTGGTTTCGTTACCGATCACTTCGTCGCCCGACTTGATCGAGCCGGTACGGCGGATGTCCATACGCACGGAGGCGTAGAACTTCAGCGCGTTACCGCCGGTCGTGGTTTCCGGGCTGCCGAACATCACGCCGATCTTCATACGGATCTGGTTGATGAAGATGACCAGGGTGTTGGTGCGGTTGATCGAGGCGGTCAGCTTGCGCAGCGCCTGCGACATCAGTCGCGCCTGCAGGCCCGGGAGCGAGTCGCCCATGTCGCCTTCGATCTCGGCGCGCGGGGTCAGTGCCGCCACCGAGTCGATGACCACGAGGTCGACCGAGCCCGAACGCACCAGGGCGTCGGTAATTTCAAGCGCCTGTTCGCCGGTGTCCGGCTGCGAGATCAGCAGCTCGTCCAGCTTGATGCCCAGCTTCTGCGCATAGCCCACGTCGAGCGCGTGCTCGGCGTCGATGAAGGCGCAGGTGCCACCCAGTTTCTGCATCTGGGCGATGGTCTGCAAGGTCAGGGTGGTTTTACCCGACGATTCAGGACCGTAGATCTCGACGATACGGCCGCGCGGCAGGCCACCGACGCCCAGCGCGATGTCCAGGCCCAGCGAGCCGGTGGAAACAGTCTGGACTTCCTCGACCGGCATGTTGGAATCCATGCGCATGACCGAGCCCTTGCCAAACTGCTTTTCAATCTGCGCCAGGGCGGCTGCCAGCGCTTTGCCTTTTTCGGCAACATTCAATGCGATTTTTTTGTCGTCCATGGTGTACTTTCAGCTGTGGAGTAGGCAAGGTAGGGGCGCTACCGCTAAAATCAAGAGAACCACTGTATATAAATCCAGTTGTTCAAGCAAGCGAAATCAAGCCACTACTGTATATAAATCCAGTGGTTTAGGCAAGCGAAAAAAGTCTCGGTGTTGTTATCCGCGAGGCTCGCATTGTTGCGATAAATCAAACACAATAGGGCCTGTTGAAGGCTTAACGTTTTACAGGTGGTCCCCATGCGAATTCTGCTCGCCGAAGATGATAGCGTACTTGCCGATGGATTAACGCGTTCCCTGCGCCAGTCCGGCTATGCGATCGATTGCGTCAAGAACGGCCAGGATGCCGACACGGCCCTGTCCACCCAGGAGTTCGACCTCCTCATCCTCGACCTCGGCCTGCCCAAGCTGTCCGGCCTGGAAGTGCTGCGCCGCCTGCGCGCGCGCTCTTCGCTGCTGCCGGTGCTGATCCTCACCGCCGCCGATTCGGTCGAGCAGCGCGTCGAGGGCCTCGACCTCGGGGCCGACGACTACATGGCCAAGCCCTTCGCCCTGTCGGAGCTGGAGGCGCGGGTGCGCGCCCTCACCCGCCGCGGCGCCGGCGGCGGCCCCGCCGTGGTGCGCCACGGCCCGCTGGTGTACGACCAGGTCGGCCGCAGCGCCTACATCAACGACCAGATGCTCGACCTGTCGGCGCGCGAACTCGGCCTGCTCGAAGTGCTGCTGGCGCGCACCGGGCGCCTGGTCTCCAAGGAGCAGCTGGTCGACCACCTGTGCGAATGGGGCGAGGAAGTCTCGAACAATGCCATCGAGGTCTACGTGCACCGCCTGCGCAAGAAGATCGAGGTCGGCGGCGTGCGCATCGCCACCGTGCGCGGCCTCGGCTACTGCCTCGAGAAATTCTCCGACGCCCCGCGCGCGCCGGCTCCAGAGAGCAAGTGAACGAGCGCGACGCCGGGCTGGCGGATCCTCCCGCGCCGGAGACGGGACGGGACGGGCTGCAGCCCTACGTTCCGCCCAACCCCGAGCCCGACGAGAACATCCGGCACTCGCTGTTCGGCGAGATCCTCGACTGGATGCTGGCCCCGCTGCTGCTGCTGTGGCCGATGAGCATCGCGATCACCTACCTGGTGGCGAAATCGATCGCCAACCAGCCCTTCGACGATGCGCTCGAAGACCGCGTCACCGTGCTGTCGCAGCAGATCCGCACGGTGGCCGGGCGGCCCGTGGCGCAGCTGCCGGGCAGCGCGCTCGACGTGCTGCGCGCCGACGACGTGGACAGCGTCTACTTCCAGATCAGCGGCCCGGACGGCGCCCACATCGACGGCGACCGCGACCTGCCGCATCCCAGGCCCGGCAAGGGCGGCAACGACGGCGAACGCCCCCAGGGCGGCACCGTGGTGTTCCGGAACGACAGCATCCACGGCACCCCGGTACGCGTCGCCTACTCCTGGGTCAGCCTCGATCCGCTGCGCGCACCCGGCCAGGCCACAGCCAACCCAGGTGACCTGGCCCTGGTGCAGGTCGCGGAAACCCTCGACAAGCGCGCCAACCTGGCCAACGAAATCATCAAGGGCGTGATCCTGCCCCAGTTCATCATCCTGCCGGTGATCCTGGCGCTGGTCTGGTTCGCGCTGTCGCGCGGCCTGTCCCCGCTGGCCGAGCTGCAGGAGCGCATCCGCGCGCGCCCGCAGGACGACCTGTCGCCGATCGACCCGCGCCAGGTGCCGGAAGAGATCTCGCCGCTGGTGGGCTCGTTCAACGACATGCTCGAGCGTCTGGCCCAGACCGTCGAGATGCAGAAGCGCTTCATCGCCGACGCCGCGCACCAGATGAAGACGCCGCTGGCCGGCATGCGCATGCAGTCCGAGCTGGCGCTGCGCCAGGTCGACCCGAGCGAGATCCACCGCTCGCTCGAGCAGCTGGCCCAGAGCTCGGAATCGGCCACGCGCCTGGTCAACCAGTTGCTGGCCCTGGCCCGCGCAGAAAACCAGCCCCATGCCGGCCTGGCCTTCGAAGAGATCGACCTGGCCCAGCTGGCCCGCGCCACCGTGCAGGACTGGGTGCAGGCCTCGTTCGCGCACCGCATCGACCTCGGCTTCGAGCCGCCGGAAGAGACCCTGCAGATTGCCGGCAACGCGCTGATGCTGCGCGAGCTGCTGTCGAACCTGATCGACAACGCGCTGCGCTATACCCCGCAGGGCGGCAGCGTGACGGTGCGCGTGCGGCGCGACGGCGAACACGCCCTGCTCGAAGTCGAGGACACCGGTCCCGGCATCGCACCGGGCGAGCGCGCCCACGTGTTCGAGCGCTTCTACCGCATCCTCGGCAGCAACGTGCAGGGCAGCGGCCTGGGACTGGCGATCGTGCGCGAGATCGCACAGCAGCACGGCGCCGAGATCGACATCTTCAACAATCCGCGCAGCCACTCGCCCCGGTACCCGGGCAGCCTGTTCCGCCTGACCTTCCCGCCCCCAGCCCATGAGCCCGACGACGCCGCTTGACCCCACGCCCACGCCTTCCGGCCCACCCGGCGGCGCGGCCCTCGCCCGCCGCGAGGCGGCGCGCGCGGCCCACTGGCGGGCGACCCGGCGCCTGACCGCCGTCCTGATGACGCTGTGGCTGTGCACCGGCTTCGGCACCGTGTTCTTCGCGCGCGAGCTGGCGCGCTTCACCGTGTTCGGCTGGCCGCTGTCCTTCTACATGGCGGCCCAGGGCGCCTCGCTGGTATCGCTGGCGGTCATCGCGCTCTACGCCTGGCGCCTGCGCCGGCTCGACCGCCTGTACGAGGCCGCGGCGCGGGGGGACGCATGAGCGCGACCAGACCGCCCTACTTCCGCAAGCTGTCGCGCTACTACCTCTGGTACACCGCCTGCTTCGCCCTGTTCCTGGTGTCGCTCGCGCTGCTCGAGCAGGAAGGCATGCCGCGCCTGTGGATCGGCTACATCTTCATGTTCGCCACCATCGCGCTGTATGCCACCATCGGGGTGGTGGCGCGCACCTCGAACGTCACCGAATACTACGTGGCCGGGCGGCGGGTGCCGGCCCTGTTCAACGGCATGGCCACCGCCGCCGACTGGATCTCGGCGGCCAGCTTCATCAGCCTGGCCGGCGGCCTGTACCTGTACGGCTTCGACGGCCTGGCCTACATCATGGGCTGGACCGGCGGCTTCGTGCTGGTCGCCCTGCTGATCGCGCCCTACCTGCGCAAGTTCGGGCAGTACACCATCCCCGATTTCCTGGCGGCGCGCTACGGCGGCGGCGCGGGCGGACGGGGCGGACCGGTGCGGGCGCTGGCGGTGGCGGCCACCATCCTGGTCTCGTTCACCTACGTGGTGGCGCAGATCTACGCGGTCGGCCTGATCGCCTCGCGCTTCACCGGCGTCGACTTCTCGGTCGGCATCTTCCTGGGCCTGGCTTCCATTCTTGTCTGCTCGTTCCTGGGCGGGATGCGCGGCATCACCTGGACCCAGGTGGCGCAATACATCATCCTGCTGGTGGCCTTCCTGATCCCGAGTATCTGGCTGGCGGCCAAGCATGCCGACAACCCGGTGCCGCAGGTGGCCTACGGTTCGCTGCTGCCCAAGCTCGCCGCGCGCGAGCAGCAGCTGGAAAAAGACCCGCGCGAGGAACAGGTGCGCGCCGAGTTCCGGCGCCGCGCCGGCGAATATGCCATCCGCCTCGCCGGCCTGCCGGCGTCGTGGGAAACCGGCAAGCTGGAAGCGCAGCGCCGCCTGATGGCGGTACGCTCCCAGAATGCCTCGCTGGCCGAAGTGCGCCAGGCCGAGCGCGCGCTCCATACCTATCCCGGTTCGGCCGACGAAGCACGGGCGCTGTGGCTCGAGCTGCGCGATGCCAACCTGGCGCGCGCCCGCCCGCCGGTGCCGCACACGGTGCCCTTCCCCGGCGCGACCGAAGAAGAATCGGACAAGCGCCGCAACAACTTCCTGGCCGTGGTGTTCTGCCTGATGTTCGGCACCGCCGCCCTGCCCCACATCCTGATGCGGGCCTACACCACGCCCTCGGTGAACGAGACCCGGGTGTCGGTGTTCTGGACCCTGTTCTTCATCCTGCTGATCTACCTGACCATCCCGGCGCTGGCGGTGCTGGCCAAGTACGACATCTATACCGCCCTGGTCGGCAGCGACTTTTCTTCTCTGCCGACCTGGGTGTCGTACTGGTCGAACGTGGACAAGGTCAATCCCCTGCTCAGCATCGCCGACATCAACGGCGACGGCATCGTGCAGCTGGCCGAGGTCGCGATCGATGCCGACGTGCTGGTGCTCGCCACGCCCGAGATCGGCGGCCTGCCCTACGTGATCTCGGGCCTGGTGGCGGCGGGCGGCCTGGCGGCGGCGCTGTCCACGGCCGACGGCCTGCTGCTGGCGATCTCCAACGCCCTGTCGCACGACGTCTATTACAAGATGGTCGACCCGGGCGCCTCGACCCAGAAGCGGGTGACGATTTCCAAGCTGCTGCTGTTGGCGGTGGCCTTCATCGCGGCCTACGCCGCCTCGCAAAAGCCGGCCGACATCCTCTCCCTGGTAGGCGCGGCCTTCTCGCTTGCTGGTTCTACGCTTTTTCCCGTGCTGGTGCTGGGCGTCTTCTGGAAGCGTGCCAACCACACGGGGGCGATCGCGGGCATGGTCACGGGCTTCCTGGTCTGCCTGTGGTACATGCTGCGCGCCAGCCCGACCCTGGGCGGCAGCCTGGACGCCTCCTGGCTCGGCATCCAGCCGCTGGCGGCCGGCGTGTTCGGGGTGCCGGCCGGGCTGCTCGCGACCGTGGCCGGCAGCCTGCTGAGCGCGCCGCCGAGCCGCGCCAGCCTGGGCATGGCGGATTACATCCGGGCGCCGGAAGACGAAGCCTAGTCCGCACCACTTTTGCATCGGCGCGACAAACCGTATGCATGCCGCATCGCTTGGCGTTCAGGCCGCATTCCCGGTTTTGCCCCGCGCGCGAGACTGGTATTGTTGGCTCGCCTTCACGGCTGATACTTTCGAAAGAGCCAACATGACCTCATTCCTTCGCCGGGCGCTGCACGGCACCGCCTTCGCCGCGGCACTTGCCTGCGCGCTGACGGGCCCCCTTGCACAAGCGCAGTCCCCCGCCGCATCCGCGCTGCCGCCGGTCGAGCTGTTCTTCTCCAATCCTCTGCTGGCCAACGCCGAACTGTCGCCGAGCGGGCGCTACCTGGCGGCCCTGTCGGGCGCAGCCGGCCGGCGCGACATGCTGGTGGTGGTCGACCTGCAGGAAAACAAGGCCACCCCGGTAGCCGGCTACCAGAATGTCGATGTCCTGCGCTTCCAGTGGGTGAACGACGACCGCCTGCTGTTCAACGTCACCGACAAGCAGATCGGTCCGGGCGGGAACTACATGGCGAGCGGCCTGTATGCGGTCAACCGCGACGGCAGCGCCCTGCGCCAACTGGCCAACCGGCGCGGCGACATCGTCGCCGAGGGCGGCACCCAGATCGGGCGTCACGTCCTGCCCTGGCATACCTTCATGCTGGGCCAACGCGGCGCCCAGGATTCGGACCATGTCTACGTCACCAGCTACAACATCGACCAGAACGACGAGGTCGAGAGTCTCAGCCTGCTGCGCCTCGATACCGTGACGGGACGCTCGCAAGCCGTGCAGCGGCCGGGACCGATCGACAGCTGGCTGCTCGACAATGCCGGCGAACCGCGCCTGGGGATGTACTCCACCGCCGGCAAGACGAGCGTTTACTACCGCGAGCCGGCCAGCGGCGACTGGCGCACCATCGCGCAATACCCGACCTACTCGGGCAGCAAGGAAGGGTTCACGCCGGTCGGTTTCGGTGCGGACGGTACGCTCTATGTGCGCGCCCACGCCGGCAAGGATGCGGCGGCGCTGCATACGCTCGACCTGGCGACCGGGAAGATCAACCCGGAAGGCGTGGTCGTCATGCCGGGCTACGATTTCGACGGTGCGCTGATCAGCCGGCGCGGCAAACTGCTGGGCGCCTCCATCGAGACCGATGCCCCGGGCATCGTCTGGTTCGACAAGGACATGCAGAAGATCCAGCAGGACGTCGACAAGCTGCTGCCGGGCGGCGTCAACCTGATCTCGGTGGCCTCGCGTGCCGACGCTCCCTGGGTACTGGTGCGCTCCGTCTCCGACGTCCGTCCGCTGTCCTTCCACCTGTACCACCCCGCCAGCGGCAGGCTGAACCCGATCGGCAGCAGCCGCGATGGCATCGATCCGGCCAGGATGGGGCGCCAGGACCCGGTGCGCTACAAGGCGCGCGACGGCCGCGAGATCCCGGCCCTGCTCACGGTGCCGGCCGGCGCGACGAAGAACCTGCCGCTGGTGGTGATGGTGCATGGGGGCCCCTACGTACGCGGCAACCATTGGGGCTGGGATCCGGAAACCCAGTTCCTGGCCTCGCGCGGCTACGCGGTGCTGGAGCCGGACTTCCGCGGCAGCCGCGGCTACGGCACGGCACACTTCCGGGCCGGCTGGAAGCAATGGGGCCTGGCGATGCAGGACGACATCGCCGACGCCGCGCGCTGGGCGATCGCCCAGGGCCTGGCCGACCCCAAGCGCATCTGCATCGCCGGGGCCAGCTACGGCGGTTACGCGGCGCTGATGGGCCTGGTGAACGACCCCGACCTGTACAAGTGCGGCATCAATTTCGTGGGCGTCACCGACATCAACCTGCTGTACAACGGCCACTGGAGCTTCGACTCGGACATGACGGACGACTGGAAGAACCATGGCATGCCGCTGATGATCGGCGACCAGGTCAAGGACGCGGCGCAGTTCAAGGCCACCTCACCGATCCAGCAGGCCGCGAAGATCACCCAGCCGCTGCTGCTGGCCTATGGGGCGGTCGATCGCCGCGTGCCGCTCTACCACGGCAACCTGTTCCGCGATGCGGTGCAGGCCCACAACAAGCAGGTGGACTGGGTGGTGTACCAGGACGAGGGACATGGGTGGACGCGGCCGCAGAACCGCTTCGATTTCTGGAAGCGGGTAGAGACCTTCCTGGGGAAGCACATCGGAGACAGCGCTGCGAAGTAAATGCAGCCGCTCCCAAGCAAAACGGGCGCCTCGGCGCCCGTTTTGCTTGCATCAGACGACGTGCTTACTGCACGACGGTCTGCGCCTGCCCTTCTTCGCGCGCACGGATCTCGCCGATGCGGTACACGGTCTCGCCCGCGGCCTGCAGCTGCGCCATCGCCGCATCCGCGTTTTCCCTGGCCACGATGACGGTCATGCCGATACCGCAGTTGAACACGCGGTGCATCTCGGAGTCGGCCACGCCGCCGTGCTGCTGCAGCCACTGGAACAGCGGCGGCATGGTCCAGGACTTGGCGTCCAGGACGGCGGTCAGGTGATCGGCCAGCACGCGCGGGATGTTCTCGACCAGGCCGCCGCCGGTGATGTGCACCAGGCCCTTCACTTCCATCGAGGCCATCAGCGCCAGCAGCGGCTTGACGTACAGGCGGGTCGGCGCCATCAGCACGTCGGACAGCTTGCGGCCGTGGAAGTCGGCTTCCAGGTCCGGCTTGGCGACCTCGATGATCTTGCGCACCAGCGAATAACCGTTCGAGTGGATGCCCGACGAAGCCAGGCCCAGCACCACGTCGCCCGGGGTGATCTTGCTGCCGTCGATGATCTGCGATTTTTCGACTGCACCGACGGCGAAGCCGGCCAGGTCGTATTCGCCGTCCGGGTACATGCCCGGCATCTCGGCGGTCTCGCCGCCCAGCAGGGCGCAGCCGGACTGCTCGCAGCCTTCGGCGATGCCCTTGACGACCGCGGTCGCGGTTGCCACGTCCAGCTTGCCGCAGGCGAAGTAGTCGAGGAAGAACAGCGGCTCGGCGCCCTGCACCAGGATGTCGTTGACGCTCATGGCGACCAGGTCGATGCCGACCGTGTCATGGCGGTTCAGCTCGAAAGCCAGCTTGAGCTTGGTGCCGACGCCGTCCGTACCGGAGACCAGGACCGGCTCCTTGAACTTCTTGCTGATCTCGAACAGGCCGCCAAAACCGCCGATGCCGCCCAGGACGCCTTCGCGCATGGTGCGCTTGGCAAAGGGCTTGATCGCTTCGACCAGGGCGTCGCCTGCGTCGATGTCGACACCGGCGTCGCGGTAGGAGAGGGAAACATTAGATGGTTGGCTCATGGTATTTGGCAGCGGAGGCGGTAAAATAGAAGGCGGAGACCGTGCAAACCTGGTCAATCCGCTATTTTAGCAAAACGGCCTCTTTCCAACCCGTTTGCGCCCCATTTACAACCCGTTTTAGCAAAATAACAATAACGGCATGCCCTTTTTTCTGACCCCGGAGCAAAAACAGTCCACGTTCTGGTTGGCGCTCTGGCTGGCGGTGGCGCTGCTGTTGTACACCCTCGGGCCGATCCTGTCGCCCTTCATCGCGGCGGCCATCCTCGCCTACATGCTGAACGGCGCCGTCGACCGCCTGGCCCATGCGCGCCTGGGCAAGAGCCGGATGCCGCGCGTGGTCGCCGTTTCCATCGTCCTCACCGCCTTCTTCGCCGCCGTGATCGCGCTGGTGCTGGTCGTGGTGCCGGTGCTGCGCGCCGAAATCCCCCTGCTGCAGGCCAAGATCCCCGCCTTCTTCACCTGGCTCGACACCTTCGTCTCGCCCTGGCTGGCCGGCTACGGCATCAACGTCAAACTCGACAGCGCCGGCCTGCGCCAGCTGATCGAGCAGCAGGTGGCGGCCAGCGGCGACGACCTCTGGACCACGGTGCTGGCCAAGGTCCGGGTGGGCGGCAGCGCCCTGCTGGGCTGGATCGCGACGCTGACCCTGGTGCCGGTGGTGCTGTTCTACCTGCTGGTCGACTGGCACCACCTGCTGGCCCGCATCGAAGGCGCCATCCCGCGCCGCTGGGCGCAGCAGGTGGGCGGCATGGCGCGCGAATCGGACGAACTGCTGGCCCAGTACCTGCGCGGCCAGCTGCTGGTGATGATCGTGCTGGCCGTGTACTACTCGGCGGCGCTGGCCATCCTCGGGCTGGACGTGGCGCTGCCGGTCGGCGTGCTCACCGGCCTGCTGGGCTTCGTGCCCTACCTCGGCTTCGGCCTCGGGATGCTGCTGGCCCTGATCGCGGCGCTGCTGCAGTTCGCTGACTGGACCGGCCTGGCCTGGGTCGTGGCGATCTACACGGCGGGCCAACTGATCGAAAGCTTCTTCCTGACGCCGCGCCTGGTGGGCGAGCGCATCGGCCTGCACCCGCTGGCCGTGATCTTCGCCCTGATGGCCTTCGGCGAGCTGTTCGGCTTCGCCGGCGTGCTGCTGGCCTTGCCCGCCTCGGCGGTGCTGATGGTCGGCTTTCGCCACGTGCGCACCCACTACCTGCGCAGCAGCTTTTATAATGCCTGAAGCATATGACTTTTAACGTGAGCCCGACGCCATGAAACAGCTGGTGCTCGATTTAGGCGCCGAACCGGCGCACAGCCTCGACACCTTCCAGGTGGGCGAGAATGCCGAACTGGCGCACCTGATGCACCAGTTCGCGCAGCGTGCTTCGCGCGAGCATTTCGCCTACCTGTGGGGCGACACCGGCGCCGGCAAGACCCATTTGCTGCAGGCGCTGGCGGCCAGCCCGGCCTCGCGCTACATTCCCTTCGATGCCCCGGCAGACCAGTTCGTCCACACGGATGCTGTGACCCTCTATCTGCTGGACGACTGCGACCGCCTCTCGCCGCAGCGCCAGATCGACGCCTTCGCCCTGTTCAACCAGATCCGCGAGCACGGCGCCTACATGGTCAGCACCGGCCCGGTGCCGCCGGCCGTGCTGGGCGTGCGGGAAGACCTGCGTACGCGCATGGGCTGGGGCCTGATCTACCAGATCAAGGGCCTATCGGACGACGAGAAGATCGCCGCGCTCACCCAGGCCGCCGAAGCGCGCGGTTTGACGCTGTCGGCCAGCGTGTTACCCTATTTGTTGTCTCACTTCAAGCGCGACATGCGGTCGCTGGCGACGATGCTGGACGCTCTCGACCAGTATTCGCTCGAGACCCAGCGTCCCGTCACCCTGCCGCTGCTGCGTGATTTGTTGCTGCAAGAAAACCAGCAGTCGGAAACCAAAGAATGAAAAACCTTGCGCTGTTCGACCTCGACCACACCCTGCTGCCGATCGATTCGGATTATGAATGGGGTGAGTTCCTGGTCCGCATTGGCGCGGTGGACGAAACCGCCTTCCGCCGCCGCAACGACGAGTTCTTCGCCCAGTACCAGGCCGGCATCCTCGACCCGGTCGAATACCTCGAGTTCGCCCTCGGCACCCTGGCACGCTTCCCGCGGGCGCAGCTCGATGCCTTGTACGCGCGCTACATGGCCGAGGTCATCGAGCCGGCGATCAGGCCGCAAGCCTTGAAACTGGTGCGCGAGCACCAGGATGCCGGCGACCTGGTGGCGATCATCACCGCCACCAATTACCACATCACGGCGCCGATCGCAGCGCGCTTCGGGGTTGAGCACCACATCGGCGCGATGCCGGAATACGACGCCGACGGCAACCTGACAGGCAAGCTGCTGGGAACGCCGACTTCCGGCCCGGGCAAGATCACCCACATGCACGCCTGGCTGGAGCGCCTCGGCACCCGCTTCGACGCGTTCGAGCGCTGCCATTTCTACAGCGACTCGCACAACGACCTGCCGCTGCTGTCGATCGTCAGCCATCCGGTCGCCACCAACCCGAGCGCCAAGCTCGCCGCCCACGCGCAATCGCAGGGTTGGCCAACCATTCATCTCTTCAATGATTAAGAAATTCATCCGCAAGATCCTCGGCGTAAAAGACGACGGCCGCGACCCGACCCAACCGGTCATCCTGGGACCGGAAGAGCACAAGATCGACCCACGCAACGTGTCGCGCAACGCGGTCACGGTGACCCAGACGCTGCAGGAGGCCGGCTTCCAGGCCTTCGTGGTGGGCGGCGCCGTGCGCGACCTGCTGCTGGGCGTGAAGCCCAAGGACTTCGACATCGCCACCGACGCCACGCCCGAGCAGGTCAAGCGCCTGTTCCGGCGCGCCTTCATCATCGGCCGCCGCTTCCAGATCGTGCACGTGATGTTCGGCCAGGACCTGCTGGAAGTGACCACCTTCCGCGGCAACGGCAGCGACAACGCGCCGAAGGACGAGCATGGCCGGGTCCTGCGTGACAACAACTTCGGTCCCCAGCACGAGGATGCGGCACGGCGCGACTTCACCATCAACGCCATGTACTACGACCCGGCCACCCAGACGGTGCTGGACTACCATGGCGGCATCGAGGACATCCGCGCCAAGCTGCTGCGCATCATCGGCGTGCCGGAAGCGCGCTACCGCGAAGACCCGGTGCGCATGCTGCGCGTGGTGCGCTTCGCGGCGAAACTCGGCTTCACCATCGAGCCGACCACGCGCGCGCCGATTCCCGTGATGGCCCCGCTGATCGACAACGTGCCGGCCGCGCGCGTGTTCGACGAAATGCTCAAGCTCCTGCTGTCGGGCCACGCGCTGGCCTGCCTCAAGGAGCTGCGCTCGGCCGGCCTGCACCACGGCCTGCTGCCGCTGCTGGACGTCGTGCTGGAGCAGCCAATCGGCATGAAGTTCGTCACGCTGGCGCTGGAATCGACCGATGGCCGCGTCAAGGCCGGCAAGGGCGTTTCCCCGGGCTTCCTGTTCGCCTCGCTGCTGTGGCACCAGGTGCTGGAGAAGTGGAACGCCTACCGCGCCGCCGGCGAAGCGCCGATCCCGGCCCTGCACCTGGCCGCCGACGACGTGCTCGACACCCAGACCGAGAACCTGGCCCTGCAGCGCCGCATCGCCACCGACATGCGCGACATCTGGGCCATGCAGCCGCGCTTCGAGCGCCGCACCGGCAAGGCGCCCTTCAAGCTGCTCGAGCACCCGCGCTTCCGCGCCGGCTACGACTTCCTGCTGCTGCGCTGCGAATCGGGCGAACTGCCGGGCGACATCGGCGAATGGTGGACCGCGTTCTATGCGGCCGAAGGCGGCGAGCGCGAAGCCCTGCTGGCGGCGGCCAATGCCCGTCCCCGCAACGGTGAAGCGGGCCAGGGTCGCAGCGGCGAACCGCAGAAGCGCAAGCGCCCGCCGCGCCGCGGCCCGCGCAAGGGTAGTGGCGGCGAAGGCGGAGAAGCACCGGCACCACAGGGTGGCGGCGAGGAATGATCGCCTTCGTCGGCATCGGTGCGAACCTCGGCGACGCGCAGGCCAACGTGCTCGATGCGCTGCGCCGGCTCGCCCTGGTGCACGGCACGACGGTGATCGAAACCTCGGGCCTGTACCGCACGGCGCCGGTCGACTCCAGCGGCGACGACTACATCAATGCGGTCGCCTGCATCGACACCGCGCTCGACCCGCATGAACTCCTGCAGGCCCTGCAGGACATCGAACAGGCGCACGGCCGCGAACGGCCCTACCGCAACGCGCCGCGCACCCTCGACCTCGACCTGCTGCTCTACGGCGACCAAACCATCGCCACCGAGACCCTCACGGTGCCGCACCCGCGCATGCACGAGCGCGGCTTCGTGCTGGCGCCGCTGGCCGAAATCGCGCCGGATCTCGTCATCCCGGGCGTCGGCCCGGTGCACGACTACCTGCCCCTGGTGGCCAGCCAGGCCGTCGAGAAGATCGGCTAAGCTTCGTTCGATGACCACCTTCCTGCTGCTCGCCGCCTCGAACATCTTCATGACGATCGCCTGGTACTGGCATCTCAAGGGCGGCATGCACAAGCCGCTCCTGAGCGTCATCCTGATCAGCTGGGGCATCGCCTTCGTCGAGTACTGCCTCGCCGTCCCGGCAAACCGCATCGGTTTCGCGAGCGGCTGGAGCGCCGGGCAGCTGAAAGTCATGCAGGAAGCGATCGCCCTGGTCGTGTTCGGCGTCTTCATGGTGACCGTCCTCGGCGAACCCGTCTCATGGCGTCATCTCGCCGCCTTCGCCTGCATCATGGCGGCGGTGGGCTTCCTCTTCGTCGGCCGATAATCAAGAATCTGATTATTTCTGGCGTCACAGTCGTCAATACGATGCACGCTGAATAATCAAGATCAACAGCTTGAGCGTTTGGCGCCGGCTGCTCATCAAGCTCTCCGATCTGCCCGAGAATAAATACGAGCAGAGCAAAAATCCATCACTCGGAGACAATATGACAGACCCCAAGCGCAGCCACGGCCAGCGTGTCCACACATTCAAACTGACGGCCAGCGCCTTCGCCGTGGCCGCCCTCTTCGGCCAGGCACAGGCGCAGGAACAGCCGGCACAGGAACAGCCGGCGCCGGACAACACCAGCACCGTGGTCGTGACCGGCTTTCGCGCCAGCCTGAACAGCGCCTTGAACGTCAAGAAGAACACCGACGGCATCGTCGACGTCATCAAGGCCGAGGACATCGCCAAGTTCCCCGATGCGAACCTGGCCGAATCGCTGCAGCGCGTTCCGGGCGTCTCGCTGGCACGCGGCGACGGCGGCGAGGGCAAGCAGATCAGCGTGCGCGGCCTGAACGCGGGTTTCACGCGCGTGCGCATCAACGGCATCGAAGCCATCTCGGCGACCGGCGCCTCGGACATCAACGGCAGCACCAACCGTTCGCGCGCCTTCGACTTCTCGGTGTTCGCGTCCGAGCTGTTCAACAGCCTGGAAGTGCGCAAGACCTCGGAAGCCGCGATCGAGGAAGGCTCGCTGGGCGCCACCGTCGACCTGCGCGCCGCGCGGCCCTTCGATTTCAAGGGCGAGACCATCACCGTGGCCGGCCAGCAGACCTACAACACCCTGGCGCACCGCCCCGCTCCCCGGGCCACCGCCCTGTATTCGAACCGCTGGGACACCGGCATCGGCAAGCTGGGCTTCCTGGTCTCGGGCGCCTACTCGAAGCGCCAGGCCACCGAAGAAGGCTATGAGGCGGTCGAGATGCTGTCGGCGAACGCGGACGGCGGCTTCTGCTCGCCGCTGGGCGCGACACCGCAGAACCCGGCCAATTCTGCAGTAAAGGGCATTACCGCCACCAACTGCGGCTTCAACCTGCCGCGCACCTCCACCGCCGCGGCCTACAACGACGTGTTCGGCCGCACCGACAACTTTGGCGGCACGGTCGCGAATCCGGCGCCGGGCTCGGGCGCCTTCCACCCGCGCATCCCGCGCTACCGCCGCTCGGTGGCCGAGTACGAACGCGCCGGCCTGACCGCCGCCTTCCAGTGGCGTCCCGCCGCCGGCACGGAACTCAACCTGGACCTGCTGGGCGGCGACTTCAAGAACGACCGCTACGACAACTACATCTCGGCCATCTCCTTCGGCCGCAGCCTGGCCGCCGCCAACGGCAAGCCGCAGACCTCGATCGTGGAATCCTCGTTCAACGGCAACGGCAGCTGGGAATACGGCAGGTTCAACGGCGTGGACATCCGCTCGGAAGGCCTGCTGGACGTGAACAACACCAAGTTCCGCCAACACGTGTTCTCGGGCAGCCACAAGCTGACCGACACGATCAAGTTTGACTTCATGAGCGGCGTCTCGCGATCCAGCCTCGATTCGCCGATGCGCGCCACCGTGCAGATCGACTCGCCGAACGTCAACGGCTTCGTGTTCGATTTCCGCCAGAACCGCAAGGTCCCGACGCTCAACTTCGGCATCGACGTGGCCAATCCGAACAACTTCAGCTGGGGTCCGGTCGATCCGGACGGCACCGTGCACGGCCAGTTCGTCGGCCGCAAGCTGGACACCGGCAACCGCCTGAAAACCAATGCCGTGGGCGCCAGCTGGGAAGTCAACCAGAACCTGACCCTGCGCTCGGGGCTGTCGGCACGCGAGAACACCTGGACCAACTTCGAAGTGGGCTCCGGCGCGCCGAACGGCCTGCCCAACCCGGCCGGCTTCCAGATGGCCAGCGTGACCCGCATGATCAGCAATTTCGGCCGCGGCCTGGAAGGTTCGGGCTACCCGGGCCAGTGGGTGGCGGTCGACCTCGACAAGTTCCGCAAGGTGTGGGACATCGAGTGCCACTGCGCCGCCGTGCCGGGTTCGGAATACCAGCTGCTGACCCAGTCGAACCGCCGCGTGAAGGAGAAGATCGATGCGCTCTACCTGTCGGCCGATTTCAACTACGACGTCGGCCCGGTGACCCTGCGCGGCAATGCCGGCGTGCGCGCGGCCGAAACCCGCGCCACCGCGGCCGCGCTGGTCAACGCCGGCGGCACCCTGACCGAGGTCAGCTCCGACAAGAAGTACCGCGATTACCTGCCGGCCCTGAACCTGACCGCGCAGCTGCCGAACGACGTCTACCTGCGCTTCTCGGCCGGCAAGACCCTGTCGCGTCCCGAGTACGTGGACCTGGCGCCGTCGGCGGCCGTCAATACCCAGGCCCAGACCGTCAGCATCGGCAATCCCTCGCTCGACCCGATCCGCGCCAAGACCTACGACCTGCAGGCCGAGTGGTACTACGACAAGAACGCGATGGTCTCGGTGGGCTTCTTCCGCAAGGAGATCGCCACCTACATCCAGCGCATCAGCGAGCGCGTCCCCTACAACACCCTGGGCCTGCCGGATGCGCTGCTGAGCGGCGGGGGCGGCTGCTCGCTCACCGGCGGCACCCCGGCCTGCCCGACCCTGCCGGGATCGGTGGTGACGGTGAGCCGCGCGGCCAACACGCCGGGCGGTCCGCTCAATGGCTTCGAGTTCAACCTGCAGGCGCCGTTCAACTTCCTGCCGGGCATGTGGAGCAACTTCGGCCTGCTGGCCAACTACACCCGCGTGAAGTCGACCATCACCTACATCACCCGCACCGCCACTGCCACCCTGCCGGCGCTGACGATGGACGCCAACCTGGTCGGCATGTCGCCCAAGGCCGGCAACCTCACGCTGTACTACGAAGATTCGAAGTTCAGCGCACGCGTCTCGGCGGCGCACCGCTCGGAGTACCTGTTCAACGTGCTGGGTGACGTCAATGGCCACGACTACACCTTCGTGGACGCTGCGACCAACCTGGACTTCTCGATGTCGTACAACGTGACGCCGAACCTGCGCGTCAGCCTGGAAGGCTCGAACCTGACCGACGAACCGCTGCGCTATGGCCGCGATTCGCAGCGCAACGATACGCTGCTGTACGCCCACTCGGGCCGCACGTTTGCGCTGGGACTGTCGTACAAGTTCTAAGGTCCTGCGCTTAACCCGGCGCCACCGCGCGCCGGCGTTGTATCAGCGGCTTCACCACGACCCGGCCACGGTCGCCGGCCAGCGTGATCTGCGCCTGGTCGACCAGCGCCTCGTCATAACGGATCGCCAGCAGGAAGCGCCGCACCCTGCCATCCGGACCGATGTCGCGCTGGTCGTAGCTGAATTCCCAGCGGCGGCGGCCCCAGGGGATCGCGATGCCGACGCTGCCCTCGACCTCACCCAGGCGCCAGGGAATTCCCTGCTCGCCCGCATGCCGGGATGCGGCAGCGATCTTCAGGTAGTCGACCAGCTGGGCAAGCTCGAACAGCTCGAACACCCGCGCCAGTGTCCGGTTGCGAAAACCGCGCCACCCGGGCACCAGGAACCAGTGCGGGCATGGCAGCTCGTCGAGATAGCTGTTCAGCGCGGCCCCGCACAGCACGCAATGGTTGTGGCAAATCCCCTCGCGGATGGCAGTCCTCAGATAAGCAAAGTCCATCCGGATCACGCCCGCAGGCGCCCTTTTACGCACACACGGACAACATACATCATCGTCAATACGGCGCCTGTGCGGACGCGGAAACGATCAGCGTCCTGATCGATCGGCAGCGGTCCTAGCGGCCGCCGGCACGCCCGTTCTGACGAATACCATGCGCGTTTGCTTCCGCCGCATTACACTACGCGTTTCCGTACGACCGTCTTAAAAGGATTTTCATGAGCGCTTACCTGCAGGGTCAGGATCCGGCCGCCAACGATGCCCCGAAACCCGTCCGCAAGGCCGTCACCGCGCCCGCGCTGCTGTCCATGCGCGCGGCGGGCGACAAGATCGCGATGCTGACCGCCTACGACGCCAGCTTCGCCTCGCTGATGGACCGCTGTGGCGTCGACGTGCTGCTGATCGGCGATTCGCTGGGCATGGTCTGCGCCGGCTACGATTCGACCCTGCCGGTGACGGTGGCCGATGTGGCCTACCACACGGCGTCTGTCGCACGCGGCAACAAGCTGGCCCTGGTGCTGGCCGACATGCCCTTCGGCAGCTACACGACCCCGGTCGAGGCCTACAACAACGCGGTCACGCTGATGCGCGCCGGCGCCCAGATGGTCAAGATCGAGGGCGGCGCCTGGCTGGCCGAGACCGTGCGCTTCCTGGTCGAGCGCGGCATTCCGGTGTGCGCCCACATCGGCCTGACGCCGCAGTTCGTGCATGCCTTCGGCGGCTTCAAGGTGCAGGGCAAGACCGATGCGGCGGCCGAGCAGCTGAAGGCCGACGGCCTGGCGCTGCAGGCGGCGGGCGCGTCGATGGTGGTGCTGGAAGCGATTCCCGCGGCGCTGGGCAAGGAAGTCACCGAACTGCTGGCCATGCCGACCATCGGCATCGGCGCCGGCCCGGATTGCTCCGGCCAGGTGCTGGTGATGCACGACCTGCTGGGCGTCTTCCCGGGCCGCAAGGCACGCTTCGTGCGCAACTTCATGGAAGGCCAGACCAGCATCGACGCGGCGGTGACCAGCTATGTGGCGGCGGTGAAGGACGGCAGCTTCCCGGCGCCGGAACACTGCTTCTGAGGCCTTCGTGGACAGGCGCCTGTTCCTCGCCCTGTGGCCCGACCCCGGCCTGCGCCACCTGCTGAAGGAGCGGCGCGATGCCTGGGCCTGGCCGAAGAGCGCCTCGCCCGTCCATGCCGACAAGCTGCACGTCACCCTGCACTTCCTCGGCGCCGTCCCGGGCGAGCGCCTGCCGGAACTGCTGGAGGGTTTTGCGGTGCCCTTCGACCCCTTCCGCCTCGAACTGAATCGCGCCGCCTTGTGGCATAACGGGATCGCGGTGCTGGAACCCGAACGCGCGCCGCCCGAGCTGCTGGCGCTGAACGCGCGCCTGTCCACTGCCCTGGTGGCGCTCGGTCTGCCGCCGGAAACACGCAGCTACCGTCCGCACGTGACGATGGCGCGCCGCGCGGGCGGCGCCACCCTGCCTCCCGATGGCCCACCAGTCATATGGGACGCGCGCGGCTATTCGCTGGTCGAATCGAAGAACGGCGTGTACACGGTTCTTCGCGATTACGCCTGAAAATCGGCGTGCATACGGGGTGCATACCCCCCTCCTTTCCCCCTTGAGGGGGGGCGGTATTCCCCAACAGCCTCTGCCAGAATGTTTCACACCGGTCGACTGCATGAGACAGTCGCCCTCAGATGAACCGAAACAATCTGGAGCACAGCATGGCAAACTACGAGAAAGAGATCCAACAACTGTACGTCGCGTACTACAACCGTCCTGCCGATCCGGCCGGGTTGGCATACTGGCAGGGCGTCGTCGAAGCCCAGGGCGGCAATACTTCCTCGGTCTCGGCCGCCTTCGCCTCTGCGGACGAGTACCTCTCGGTCTACGGCGGCAAGGACAACCGCAGCGTGGTCAACACCGTGTACCAGAACCTGTTCGGCCGCGACGGCGAGCCGGCAGGCCTCGATTACTGGGCCAAGGCGCTCGATGCCCGCCAGATCACCGTGGACGGCGTGGTGACCGCCATCGCCGGCGGCGCACAGGGCGCCGACCTGGTCGCCTACAACAACAAGGTCAAGTTTGCGACCAGCTTCACCGGCGCGCTGGACGTGCATCCGGAAAAAGCCGCCTACAACGGCACCGAGGCCCTGGCATTCGCCAAGGGGCTGACCTCCTCGGTCACCACCGACGCCTCGCTGGCGGACGCTGTCGCCAAGCTGAGCACCTCGACCGCGGACTTCGTCGCGGCGAGCAAAGCGACGATCCTCTTCACCCTGAGCGCAGGGGCCGATACCGGCGTCGCCTTCAAGGGCGGCGGCGGCGACGATGTCTACCATGCCACCGCCGCCACCTTCTCGGCCGGTGACAGCATCCATGGCGGCGGCGGCCGCAATACCCTGCTTGTCATGGACGAGGCCAATGCTCTGGCGGCCACGCCACCGGCCGGGGCAACGCTGACCAATATCCAGGAACTCGCCATCAGCACCAAAGGCGGAATTGGCAATGCCAACGCCTACGATCTGTCGGGTTTCACCGACCTGCGCCAGGTCGCCTTCGACACTACCGGCCCCGTCAACGTGAAGGTCGCCGACACGGTTGAACTGGGCGTCCAGACCAGCGCCGGCACCGTCACTACCAATGGCGGCCACGCGGTCTGGGTGAGCGGCAACACGGCTGCGGCCACGCTCACCGGCAATGCGCTCACCACGGTCGGCCTGGCCAACACCACCCAGGCGGCGACCATCAACAACGGCACCGCGGACCATACGCTGGCCCTGCACCTGAACGGCGTCGGCAACGGCGCGACCGTCACCGATGCCAACTCCAAAACGGTCAAGCTGAAGGTCGCTCCCGGGCCGGCCGACGAGGGTTCGAACATCAACCTGGCGGCAGCCAGGGCCACGACGCTGAATATCGATAACAGCACCAGCTTCCAGCTGACTACCACTGCGCTGGCCGCGGACGACAAGCTGGCCACCATGAGCTTGACGGGCGCCGGCACGTTCAGCGCCGACGTCTCGGGCATCGCATCCCTGACCAGCTTCGACGGCGCGCAGTCGAGCGGCGCGAATACCCTCACCGTGGCCAGCGTGGCGGGCCTGTCGGTCAAGGGCGGATCGGGCGTGGACAAGCTGTCGATGAAAGGCGCCCTGGCCGGCAACGCCGTGGTCGAGCTGGGCGCGGGCAACGACTACTACGACTTCGTCCAGGCCGCACTGAGCGGGGCGAAGGTCGACGCCGGCGCCGGCCTCGATACCGTCGTGATCAACGATGCCGCCCTCCTGGCCACCACCGGCGTCCCGGTCTACAGCAATTTCGAAACGCTCGACTTCTCGAGCGGCAAAGGCACGTATGACCTCGATCGCGTGGGCAGCGTCACCACCCTGCACACCCATGCACGGCAGCGCGGCGAGGTCGAGTTCACCAACGGCAGGGCCGATTCCCGCATCGAGATGGTCAGCCAGGACGTCAATCCCGACCTGACCGGCGCGCCGGCGGATAACTTCGTGGTCGGCGCGAACATCAAGTTCAGCCTGAAGGATGCGTCCGGTGCCAACGACAAGCTGACGATCAGCATGAGCGCGAACGACGCCGCGGCCGACAACCGCAGCAACGGCCTGGTCAAGGCGAACAACTTCGAAACCAGCGGCATCGAGACGATCACCCTGCATTCCACCGTCAACAAGATGGAACCCGACAATCCGGCGACCAGCACCAACGAAGGCCGGATCGCGTCGGATTATGTGAACAGCTTCGGCTTCCTGCGCGCCGAGGGCAGCAAGACGATCCTCGTGACGGGCGATGCGAGCATCGACTTCGTGCAGGTCACGTCCAATACCCTTACGCGCTTCGACGCATCGGGTTCGACCGGCAACCTGAGCTTCGACGGCGTGGGCCGCAGCGCCGGCGCTCCCCAGACTGCGCTGGACTACATCGGCAGCCAGGGCACCGATTACTACACGTCGACCGCGGCCGGCGGCGTCTTCCAGGGTAACGGCGGCATCAGGGACGAGGCGGTCCTGTTCCGCGACAAGCAGGTGAAGGACACCATCGTGTTCACCAAGGCCAGCGATTCGCAGCTGATCTGGGCCACCCAGACCAGCAAGCAGGTCAACGGCTACGACGTGATCCACAACTTCCAGGTCGGCGTGGACAAGATCGACCTGTCGGCCCTGCACCTGGCGGCCGGCGCGAACCGCGACGGCTTCGTCAAGTTCAGCGTTGCCTCGAACACCGACCACATCCTGCAATCCGCGCTCAAGAACGGCGTGGACGTGTTCAACGACAAGGGCGTGGACCGTTCGATCGCCTTCGCCATGTATGGCGAGGACGATGGCTGGATGCTGGTGGACGTCAACGGCGACGGCAACTACACGAGCGGCACCGACATGGCCTTCGCCATGTACGGCAATACGGCCATGCCGGTGATGAGCGACTTCATCTTCTAAGGCTCACAGCCCTTCCGGACGAGCGGAAGGGCTGCTCTCATTTCGGCCGATGCAGGGCGCAGAGCTTGTTGCCGTCGGGGTCGCGGACGTAGGCCAGGTACATCGTGCCCAGGCTGCCTTCGCGCAGGCCCGGCGGGTTCTCGCAGGTGCTGCCGCCATGCGCCAGCGCGGCCTTGTGGAACTGCTGCACCTGTTCCGGCGAACTGCATTTGAAACCGATGGTGCCGCCGTTGGCGACGCACGCGGCCTCGCCGTTGATCGGCTCCGTGATGCAGAAGGCGGCGCCGTCGTGGCGGTAGAAGAGCCGGGCCTGGCCGGTCGGCGCCTGGTTCCGGAACGCCTCGCCGGCGCCGAGCGTCGCCAGCACGGCGTCGTAGAAGCGCTTCGAGCGCTCGATATCGTTCGACCCGACCATCACATGACTGAACATCGTGTTATCTCCTTGTAGTGATTGGCTTACCTGGCGATCAGGACCGGTTCGTCGAAGCCCAGTTCCTTCATCCGCGGCAGCTGGGTCTTCGCATCGCCGACCACCAGCCAGACCATCTTCGACGGGTCCAGGTACTTCTGCGACAAGGCCTGGACCTGCGGCAGCGTCATCGCCTTGACGATCTGTTCGCGCTCCTTGATGTAGTTGGCGCGCCAGCCGTACTTGCTGACGTTGTCGAGCATGCCCAGCTTGGCCGCAGAGGTTTCGAAGGCACGCGCATTGCTCTTGATGAGGAAGTTCTTGGTCGTCTCCAGGTCGGCCGCCGAATAGGTCGGGGCGTAGTCCTGCAGGATCTGCTTCACCAGCTGGGTCGATTCGAGCGTGACGTTGCTGCGCACGCCGCTGGCGATGATGAAGGGCCCGGCGCTCTTGCTGCCGCCGAAGCTCGAATTGATCCCGTAGGTATAGCCCTTGCCCTCGCGCAGCTGCTGGGTCAGGCGCGATGCGAAACCGCCGCCGCCCAGGATGTAGTTCGCCACGGTGGCCGGGTAGTAGTCCTGGTCGGTCACGGCCAGCGCACGGTAGCCGATGTGCAGCACCGATTGCTTCGCATCCGGCACGTCGACGAAGTAGACCTTGGCCGGCGGCAGGCTGGTGGCCGCCGCCGCTGGCGGCAGCGCTACCTCCTTCGCCTTCCACGCGCGGCTCAGGCCGGCCAGCGAACTCGCGACGGCCGCTTTCGGCAGGGCGCCGACCACGTGCATGCGCGCCCTCGAGGGCGACAGCTTGGCCTGGTAATAGCCCTTCAGGTCATCGATGGTGATCGCATTCACGCTCGCGGCGGTGCCGAGGATGTTGCGCGAACGAGGATCGTCCTTACCGTAGATCAGCTGGCCGAAATTGCGGCTGGCCAGCGCATTCGGATCGGCGTCCTGCTGGCGAATCTGGCTCAGCACGCTCTGCTTGATCAGGGCGAATTCCTTCTCGTCCCAGCGCGGCTGCAGCAGGATTTCCTCGACCAGGGCCAGGGTCGCGCGGTAATTGCGTGCCAGGGTCGTGACGCTGATGCGCACGTCCTCGGGCCGTGCGAACACATTGATGCTCGCGCCTAGCTGCTGGATCGCTTCTTCCAGTTCCTGCGGGGTCTTCTTCGCGGTCCCCTGGGTCATCAGGCGCGCCATCAGGTTGGCCACGCCCACCTTTTCCGGCTTGTCGAGCAGCAGGCCGCCGTCGATCGCGATATCGAACTGCACCAGCGGCACTTCATTGTTTTCGATGCCGACCACGCGCATGCCGTTCGCCAGCGTCGATTCCCACACCTGCGGCACTTTCACCTCCGGCGTCGGGCCGTAGGCGGGTTCCTTGCTGCGGTCGAAGCTGGACGGGGTCTTCGTGTATTCCGCGCTCACGCTCGGGTCGACGGCATTCTCCGCGCCTTGCACGACCTTCTCTTCGACGACGTCGGCTTTGCCCGATCCGCTCAAGGCGAGGGCCAGCTTGCCCTTCGGGACGAAACTGGTCGCGACAAAGGGCTTGCCCTTGATGTAGGTGTCGTACACGCGGCGCACGTCGGCCGGCGTCACCGCCAGCGTCTTCCTGACGCTCTGCGCCACATAACCCGGATTGCCGGTCAGGTAGTTGTACTCGGCCAGCAGGGCCGATTTGCCAAGCACGCTGGACACCGAGTTGTAGAAGCGGGTCTCGAGGCCGGCCTTGATGCGGTTCAGGTCGCGTTCGGAAATGCCTTCCTGTTCGAACTTGGCGAAGGCCTTGTCGACCGCGGCGGCCACCTCGTCGAGGGGCTTGCCTTCGAAGGCGCGGATGCGCAGCATGAACTGGCCCGCCAGTTCCGAGGTCTGGTTGCCGATCTGAACGTTCGGGGCCAGCTTGCTGTCTTCCACCAGCACCTTATAAAAAGGCGCGCGCTTGGTCTGCGACAGGTATTCGGCCAGCACCTCGAGCGCATACGAGTCCTCGTGCAAGTCCTCGACGGTGGGCCAGGCCATGTTCAGCTCGGGCAGCTTCGCGAAGTTGTCTTCGTGGGCCAGCTTGACGGTTTCCTTCACCACGCCGGGACGCTTGGCCATGGCCTTCATCGGCGCGCCGCGCTTGATCTCGGAAAAATACTTCTCGACCCACTTGCGCGCCTGGACCGGGTCGAAATCGCCGGCCAGCACCAGGGTCACGTTGTTCGGCACGTACCACAGGCGGAAGAATTCCTTGACGTCGTCCAGGGTCGCGTTCTGCAGGTCGTCGAGCGAACCGATGACCTGCCAGTTGTAGGGGTGGTCGGCCGGGTACAGGGCCTTGTTGATGACGTAGCGGGTGTGGCCATAGGGCGCGTTGTCCACGCCCTGGCGCTTCTCGTTCTTGACGACCTGCTTTTCCTTGGCCAGCACCGGATCGGTGACCGTGTTGATGAACCAGCCGAGCTTGTCCGCTTCGGCCCAGATCATCTTCTCGAGCGCGTCCTTGGGAACAGTCTGCAGGTAGTTGGTGCGGTCCTGCGAGGTCGAGCCGTTGGCGCCGGAGCCGCCGATGCGCGCGCTCATCTTGTCGAGGCCGCCCTTGCCCAGGTTTTCCGATTCCAGGAACAGCAGGTGCTCGAACAGGTGGGCGAAGCCGGTGCGGCCGGCCTTCTCGCGGGCCGAGCCCACGTGGGCCGTCAGGTTGACGGCGACGACCGGATCGGAGCGGTCGATGTGGAAGATCACGTCGAGGCCGTTGGGCAGGGTGAACTTTTGATAGTCCACCTTCAGCCCGGCCTTCGGCGTGGCTGCGGCCGGCTTGGCGGCGGCATGTGCCGGCATCGACAAGGCGGGCGCGAAGCAGGCGGCCACCAACAGGGTCAAGGGAAGAATCTTCATGCAATCAGGTCCTTAAGGAGAAGGGCGGCAACACGCCAAGGCGTTCTGGATAGTATTGCAATTTCCTGATTGCTACAACAGAGCTTCAGCCGCCGGCGCGCTTCACTTGGTGGCCGAGTTTTTTCAGTTCTTCCATGATCCGGTCGCAGTGGTCGCCCTGCACTTCGATCACGCCATCCTTCACGGTGCCGCCGCAGCCGCAGGCGGTGCGCAACTGCTTGCCCAGCACGGCCAATGCAAGGGGATCGAGGGCCAGACCTTTGACGAGCGTGACGGTCTTGCCGCCGCGGCCCTTCGACTGGCGCGATACGCGGGCGACGCCATCGCCGGCGGGCACGGCCTTGGCCTGCTTGCAGCTGCATGCGGATACCGGCTGCCGGCAGTCGGGGCACATGCGGCCAGTTTCTGTCGAATAGACGAGTCCGCCGTTTGAACTACGCTTCATGGCTTGCCTGACATCTCAAAAAAGCATCACGATGAGCCCTGTGAAGACGATGACGAGCAATAATGTGCAGATCCACCCTTGCCAGGTAACTGGCGTGACGCCAAAGCCGAACTTCCTCGGACCAAACCACGATTTACCCATACCTTGACCTCCTGTTGATCTCACTACCGGGCAGCAGCGCGCTACGCATCCTCCGCGCCGTCTTTCTTGCTCCCCGCCTCGATGTGCTTCACCCCGCGCCGCGCCAGCCCCTCCCTCAGCAGGAACTCGATTTCCGCATTCACACTGCGCAGGTCGCGGGCGGCGAGGCGCTGCAACTCCTCCCACAATGCAGGATCGATTCGTAGGGGGAATGCCTTTTTACCGGGACTTGCCATGCTCGTCGGCTGCTAGTTGTAGAGGGTGCCCGTGTTGACGATCGGCTGGGTTTCCTTGTCCGAACACAGCACCACGAGCAGGTTGCTGACCATGGCCGCCTTGCGCTCGTCGTCGAGTTCGACGATGCCCCGCTCGGACAAGCCCTTCAGCGCCGCTTCCACCATGCTCACGGCGCCATGCACGATTTTCGCACGGGCGCTGATGATGGCCTCGGCCTGTTGGCGGCGCAGCATGACCTGGGCGATCTCGGCGGCATAGGCCAGGTGGGTGAGCTTGGCGTCGAGCACCTCGACACCGGCCGCCTCGAAGCGCGCCTGCAGCTCGCATTTGAGCGCGTCGGCGACGACATCCATGCCGGCGCGCAGCGTGGTTTCGCCTTCCGGCAGATCTTCGCCCTCGTCGTAGGCATACTGCGATGCCAGGTGGCGCAGCGCGGCTTCGGCCTGGATCGAGACGTAGCGCTCGAAATCGTCCACTTCGAACACGGCCTGGGCGGTATCGCGGACGCGCCAGACGACGGCTGCGCTGATCTCGACTGGATTGCCGCGCTTGTCGTTGACCTTCAGGGTCGGCGCGTTGAAGTTGCGGGCGCGCAGCGACAGCCGGCGCTTGACGTAGAGGGGGAAGGCCCAGCGCAGGCCTTCGCTGCGGTCGGTACCGATGTACTTGCCGAACAGGGTGAGGATCGCGCTTTCATTCGGCTGGAGCATGAACAGGCCGGTCAGGCAGATGACCCCGGCCAGCACCATCAACAGGCTGCCCAGGAAAGGGAGAAGACCATTGGCAGGCTCGAGCCCGGTATTGAACAGGTAGACGGCGCCGCCCAGCAGGATGACGCCGGCAATGGCTGCCAGGTAGCCATTCGCGGACGAGAACGCCATTTCGCGGCGAGTGTGTGCTGCATTCATGCTCGATCCCCCTCCAGAAAAGTAACATCAAAGTGATATCACTTTAGGATCACCCGAAATTGTTGTCAAGTAATTTCGGCGGTGGGATCAGGCATGGCGTTTGATCACCCCCGCGCTCAGCGCAATCACCAGTCCCGACAGGGACAGCATGCCCAGCGCCACCATGATGCTGGCCTGCGCCGCGATATAGCCCAGCACCGGCGGCGCCAGCAGCAGGCCGCCATAGCCCAGGGTCGCTACCGCCGCCACGCCCGCGCCCGCACTCATGCCAGGAATACGCGAGGCGGCACCGAACAGCAGCGGCACCACGTTGGCCGCGCCGATGCCGATCAGGGCGAAGCCGGCCGCCGACAGCAGGAAGTGGGTGCTCAGCACCGCCGTCGCCAGGCCCGCGAACATCGCCAGGCCGCCCAGCACCATCACGCGCAGCGCACCGAAGCGCAGGATCATGCGGTCGCCCGCGAAGCGGCAGGCGGCCATCGCGATCGAGAAGGCGGAGTAGGCCAGCGCCGCCGTCGCCGGCTCGGCGCCGGTACGTTCCTGCATCAGGAGCGCGCTCCAGTCCACCAGCGCGCCCTCGACCGCGAAGCACAGCAGCGCCAGCAGGCCGAGGCTCAGGGCGGCGCCGCGCGGCAGCTGGAAGTGGCTGCCCGCTTCATGACTGGGCGCGAAGGCCATCACGCGCGGCGCGGCCGCGGCCAGGACCAGCGCGGTCAGAATGCCCATGGCCAGCGCACCCTGCCCGTCGCCCCAGCCCTGCTTGAGGATCATGCCGCCCAGCGCCGCCCCCAGCAGGCCACCCAGGCTGAAGAAGCCGTGGAAGGACGACATGGTCGGGATGCCGCGCGCGGTCTCGACCTCGCTGGCATTGGCGTTCATCGCCACGTCCAGTGCGCCGTTGCTGATACCGAAAACGAAGGCCGCCGCGAACAGCAGGGGCAGGTCGCTGACGTTCATGACCAGCGCCAGCATCGGTGCGAACAGGAAGCCGGATGCCAGGGTCATGCGGCGCGTGCCCCAGCGCGCCGTGAAGCCGCCCATCAGCGGCATGGCGAGCAGTGCACCGGCGGCGATGGTGAGCAGGACCATGCTCAAGGTCGCGGTATCGATGCCGGCGCGTGCCTGCACCACCGGCACGTGCGCGGCCCACAGGCCGATGCCGGCGCCGTTGAGCAGGAAGACGGTCGAGATCGACCAGCGTGCGGCCGCGAGGGAAGTGCTGCCTTGATTCCGGCTCATGTCCTGGCCCTGGCTGCAAGCTTGATGTCGAGTCCCGGATGCGCCTGGCGCAGGCGGGCGATGATGTCGGCGGGCGCGTCGGCTTCGAGCACCAGGTGGTCGAGCTCCGCCAGCCGGCCGAACAGGAAAGGCGCGCTGTCGGCCAGGCGTTCGTTCAGCACGGCCGCCGCGCGGCGCACGCTGCCGGACAGCATGGCGGCCTTGATGCCCGCTTCCTCGGCGTCAGCGGTGGCCAGTCCCCGCTCGGGATCGAGCGCGCAGATGCCGACGATGCACAGGTCGGCGCGCAGCTGCTGGAGTTCGGCCAGGGTCCAGGCGCCCAGCACCGCGCCTTGCGCGGCGTGGTAGGTCCCGCCCAGCAGCACCACGCGCGTGCGGCGGAACTCGCCCAGCGCCAGCGCCACCTGCGGGCTGTTGGTGACGATGGTGGCGGCCTGGCCGTCTTCCAGCAGGCGGGCTACGGCGAGGTTGGTCGAGCCGGCGTCGATCAGTACCGTGTCGCCGGGGCGGATGCAGTCGCGCAGCAGCTGGGCCAGCGCGGCCTTGCGCGCCAGGTCGCTTTCGGCGCGCTCGCCGAAGCTGGCGACGCTGGTGCGCCGCATCGCGCCGCCGTGCACGCGGCGCAGCAGGCCGGCGGCGTCGAGCTCGCGCAGGTCGCGCCGGATCGTATCCTCGGACGTATTCAGCCGCTGCGCCAGTTCGGCGGCAAGCACCCGCCCTTCCTTGTCGACCGCGTCGATGATCGATTGCCGGCGTTCTTCTGCGAGTTGCATGTGTTCTCCTGATGAATGGACAGGACTTTACGCATACACGCAGAAACATGCAAGTTTACGCAATAAACAGGATAATTCATGCAGAGTAAATGCTGTCATGCATACAACAAGACCGTATGCGGCTTGCCCATAAGTTGTTAAACTTCATCTACTTTAGTAAGAGAAATCCATGGACAAGTCCGCTTCCATCCTCATCGTCGACGACTACCTCCTGATCCGCACCCACGTGCGCCAGGTGCTCGCGGAACTCGGCTTCCTGAACGTGTTCCAGGCCGATAACGGCAAGACCGCGCAGGACCTCATGCGCAAGCAGCAGATCGACATCGTGGTGGGCGACTGGGGCATGCCGGTGATGAGCGGGATCGACCTGCTCAAGTGGATGCGGACCGACCATCGCTATGCGAACACGCCGTTCATGATGCTGACCGCGGAAGCGAATCCGCAGTCGGTGCGCACCGCGCTGCAGGCCGGCGTGAACGCCTACATGATCAAGCCCTTCACGGTGCACAGCTTCGCCTGCAAGTTCATGAGCATGCTGGGCGTGCAGCTCGAGACCGCACCGGGCCCGTTCGCGCGCCAGCATCCGCCTGCCCCCGCACCGGCGCCCGTGCCGAAGCCGGCGCCCGTGCCGGTGCCTGAGCCGGCGGCAGCCGTGCTGCCCGAATCGAACGTCATCGGCCTGGATGCGCCGATCGGCGAACGCGTGAAGAAATCCACGGTGCTGATCGTGGACGACATCCCGACCAACATCGAGGTGCTGGCCGGCGTGCTGAAGGACGAATACGCGATCAAGGTCGCGATCAGCGGCAAGAAGGCGCTCGAGATCGCGGATGCCTTCCACATCGACCTGATCCTGCTCGACATCATGATGCCGCTCATGGACGGCTTCGAGACCTGCCGCCAGCTGAAGGCCAATCCGAAGACCGCGCACATCCCGATCATCTTCCTGTCGGCGCGCGACGGTACCGAGGACGTGGTGGCCGGCCTGCGCCTGGGCGCGGTGGACTACGTGTCCAAGCCGGCCGACCCGACCATCCTGAAAGCGCGCCTGTCGGCGCACCTGCTGCTGGCCACCGCCCTGCAGGACGTCAAGCGCCAGAACGAACTCCTGATCGAGAACGCGCGCCTGCGCGAGGACGTCGACCGCATCACGCGCCACGACCTGAAAAGCCCGATCGCCGTGGCCCTGCACGGCAGCCAGGCGCTGCTCGTCAGCCCGCTCACGCCGAGCCAGCGCGAACACGCCCACATGATCGAGACCGCGGCCGAGAACGCGCTCGAGATGATCAACCGCACCCTCGACGTCTACAAGATGGAACAGGGCAGCTACCAGCCGGCGCTGCAGGTGTTCGACCTGGGCGACATGCTGGGCAGGATCTGCCGGCAGGCCCAGTTCACCTTCGACAACGACGACGTCAGCGTCGGCTACGAGCAGCCCGAGGGCGTGAGCTGCCTGGGCGAGCCGCTGCTGTGCTATTCGCTGTTCAACAACGTGCTGAAGAACGCGATCGAGGCCTCGCCCCCTGCCGGCAAGGTGAGCGTGTCCATCGCGCCCGGCTACGGCAACCTGCACGTCATGATCGACAATGCCGGCGACGTGCCGCCGGCGGCGCGCGAGCGTTTCTTCGAGAAGTACGCGCCATCAAGCAAGATCGGCGGCAACGGCCTGGGCACCTACTCGATCCGCCTCATGGCCGAGGTGCAGGGCGGCAGCGTGAGCATGGACACGGGCCACGGCCGCACGCGGCTGACCATTACCCTGCCCTGCCCGTAATCCTCAGTTCGGACCCCGGATCTTGCAGTTCGTGGCACGGTGCTCCCGCACCGCCTCATCTAGGGCGATACTGCAGACATGAATACAACGCCTTCCAAACCGACCGGACAGGGCCTGATGTGGCGCATCTACATCGGGGCCTGGCTGGTGTACGGGATTTTCCTGTCCTCCGCCGACCAGCTGGACATCCTGGCGGCCGGCCGCTTCGATGCGGCCCGCTGGATGCTGACCCTGGCCAGCCTGCTGCCCTCCGCCCTGCTGCTGGCGCTGGCCTGGCCGCTGACCGGCTTCCTCGGCCGCCGCGCCTACCGCCCGTCCACCGTCATCGGCACCCACATCGTGGCGGGCTTCGCGTTCTCCGTGGTCTCGCAGACACCCTTCTGGCTGCTGTTCAACTCCGCCAAGCCGATCAGCTGGTACGTCTGGCCCCTGCTCTACCACGTCATGACCTACCTGCTGGGGGCCGGCATCTTCCACCTGATCCGCGCCCGCGACGCCGCGCACCGCCAGGCGCTGGCGATGAAGGAGGCCCAGAACCTGGTGATCGCCTCGGAACTGAGCGCGCTGCGCAACAAGCTCAATCCTCACTTCCTGTTCAACACCCTGCACTCGATCATCGCGCTCACCCAGCGCAACCCGGCGGCCGCCGAGACCGCGCTGTTCCAGTTCTCGGACATGCTGCGCTACGTGCTCGACACGGAACGTGGCGGCAGCGACCGCGTGACCCTCGACGCCGAACTCGGCTTCGTGCGCGACTACCTGGAACTGGAACAGCTGCGCCTGGGCGAGCGCCTGCATGTCGAGTGGGACCTCGACGAGGATGCGGGCGACCATCCGCTGCCCGCCCTGTCGCTGCAGCCGCTGGTCGAGAACAGCATCAAGCACGCCTTCAATCCGCACAGCCGGCCGGGCATCCTGCACATCCGCACCCGGCGCGATCCCGCGACCGGCGAACTGACCATGACGGTGCGCGACACCGGCCCCGGCGCCGATCCGGCGCAGATGGCCGCCTCGCCCGGCCTGGGCCTGCGCACCGTCGAGCGGCGCCTGCAGCTGGACTACGGCGGCCGCGCCGCCCTGGGCGTGCGCAGCGCGCCCGGGGCCGGCTTCAGCGTGTCCGTCACCATTCCCGCCATCCGCGAGGAGAGCTACGCATGAGCATGAGAACCGCCTTTTTTGCCGAAGACGAGCCGCTGGCGCGCGACGTGCTGCGCGACGCCATCTACAGGCATCCGTCCCTGCGCCTGGTGGGCGAAGCGGCGGACGGCGCCAGCGCCCTGGCCCAAATCGGACGCCTGCGTCCCGAGGTCGTGTTCATGGACATCCAGATGCCTGAGATGACCGGCCTGGAGGTGCTGCGCCGGCTCGACTACCTGCCCAGGATCGTGTTCACCACGGCCTACGACCAGTACGCGGTGACGGCCTTCGAGCTGAATGCGGTGGACTACCTGCTCAAGCCCTTCACGCAGGCGCGCTTCGCCGCCGCGGTGGCGCGGCTGCTGGAGGGACCGGGACATGAACGTGAATCACTCGGCCAGGTCCTGGCACGGGCGCACGCGGTGCCGGCGCGGCTGGAACGCATCCTGGTGCGCGACCGCGGGCGCATCTTCCCGCTGGCGGCCGCCGACATCGAGTACATGAAGTCGGATTCGAAATACACGGTGATCACGGCGCGCGGCCAGAGCTTCCTGGTCCGGATCGGCATCTCGGAGCTCGAGGCCCAGCTCGACCCGGCGCGCTTCGTGCGCATCCACCGCTCGGCCCTGGTCAACCTCGACTTCGTGGAATCGATGCGGGCGGATGACCAGTCGCAGCTGCAGATCCACATGCGCGACGGAACCGTGCTGGGGGCCAACCGCGACGCCTCGAAGGTCCTGCGCGACATGGCGATCTAGGTACTATCTGCCCAGGTGCCGGCTGACGGCCGCCGCCACGTCCTGCGGGCTGACCGGCTTGACCAGGTGATCGTCGAATCCCGCCTCCAGCGTTGCGCTGCGGTCCTGCTGCTGGCCCCAGCCGGTCACCGCGACCAGCGCCACACTCCGGCCCCAGTCCTGTGCCCGCACCCAGCGCGCCACCTCGATGCCGTTCGCGTGCGGCATGCCGATGTCGAGCACCAGCGCGTCCGGCCGCCATTGCTCCGCCATCTGCATGGCTTCCCTGCCATCGTAGGCCACCTGGACCGCATACCCCTCCATGCGCAGCACCTCGCCCAGCAGGTCGGCGGCGTCGACGTTGTCATCGGCCACCAGCAGCCGCACATGCGTGTCGGACGCCGGGGCGGCGCTGGCCGGCGCCTGCTCTTCGGCAGTGCCGGAATCCATGCACGGCAGCTCGATCCGGACCGTCGTGCCCTGCCCGCCGCCTTCGCTGAAGGCCCGCACCGTGCCGCCGTGCAGGTCGACCAGCTTGCGCACCACCGCCAGGCCGATGCCGAGGCCTTCCGGCCCGCCGCTGACCTTCGACTGCCCCTGGGAGAACATGTCGAACACGGATTCCAGCTGGTCCGGTGCAATGCCGGCGCCGTTGTCGCTGACGGTGACGACGGCGCGCCCCTCTGCGCTGACGGCGCGAACCGTGATCGCGCCATGCGCCGGGGTGAACTTGGCGGCGTTGTTCAGGACGTTGCTGATGATCTGGGTCAGCCTTACCTCGTCGCCCGGCACCATGATGGGTGCCGCCGGCAAATCGAAACGGATGTCGTGGCCAAGCGATTCGATCAGCGCACGCGTGCTTTCATAGGCCAGTTCGATGGTGCGCCGCAGGTCGACCGGACGGGTCTCGAGTTCGATCCGGTTGAGGGTGATGCGGCTCAGGTCGAGCAGGTCGTCGAGCAGGCGCCCCATGTGACGGGTCTGACGGCTGATGACGTCGCGCGCCTTGCCGATGGTGGCGGGGGAAGCCACATGGCGCAGCATCTCGACCGAGTAGCCGATGGCGGCCATCGGGTTGCGCAATTCGTGCGCCAGCACCGACAGGAACTCGCTCTTCTGCCGGTTCGCCTTCTCCAGCTCGCGCTGGACGTTCTTGAGCGCGCTGACATCCATGATGGCCGCGACCGCCCCACGTACCCGTCCTTCCGTGTCGAACAGCGGCGCCGCACTCACCAGGATGGTGAGTGCACGGCCATCGTCGAACTGCACGTCGAGTTCTTCGCCACGCACCGGCCTGCCGAGCCGCGCCGCGACCCGCATTGGCCAGTCGTCCGGCGCGAGGACTTCGCCGCCGCGCAGGTAGCGATAGGGGCGTTCGTTGGTGCCGATCCGGTCGTAGTCGCTGCCGTGGTCGACGCCGAGCAGCGCGGAAAAATAGGGCGTGATGCTGATGTGCCGCGCTTCGGCATCGTGGCTGATGGCGATGCCGACCGGCAGCACGTCAAGGATGGTTTGCAGCTCTTCCTGCTGCTTGCGCTGGTGCTCCTTGTCCCCTACCTCGGCCGTCACGTCGCGCAGGGTGCCGATGACGAGGGAGGTCTCGCCGTCGTGCTTGCGCAGCAGCTTGCCGCTGCCGGCGAGCCAGCGCAGCTGGCCGTCGGCGCCCAGCACGCGGAACTCGGCGGCGACACGGCCATCGTCTTCGAGGGCGGCGTGCCAGACCGCGAGCAGTCCTGCACGGTCCTCGGGATGCACCTGTTCCAGCGCCTGCGCCGGGCTGGCATGGACGAATCCGCGCGGCTGGCCGAACATCGGCCCGACATCGTCCGAGCAGCTCAGCTGCCCGCTGCCGATGTCGACCTGCCAGGTCGCCATGCCGGCCGATTGCAGGGCGATCTCGAGGCGGGCCTTGGCGAGCGACTCGCGCGCCAGCGATTCCTGCAGCCTGGCGCGGTTGTGCACCCGTTCGAAGCAGCCGATGACGGCGAAGGGAACGCGCGGGTAATGCTTGGGCGTCTTGGTGATGTAGTCGTCCAGGCCCTCCTTCATGGCGTCGACGGCGACTTCCTCGTTGCCGCTGCCGGTGAACATGATGACCGGCACCTGCGGATAGCGCCGCTTGATCTCGCGCAGCACCTCGGTGCCGACCGTCCAACGCAGCCGGTAGTCGGTGACCGCGACATCGAAACCGCCGCCGTCCAGCGCTTCGGCCAGCATGGCGGCATCACTGATGTGGCGCACCGCGACCTGCTCGATGCGCAGCCGCAGCTCGCGCTCGACCAGCGCCCGGTCGTCGGGATTGTCGTCGATGAGCAGGACCCGCAGCGGTCCCTCGTTGGCGAATTGCTCAGGCACCGGGCAGCTCGATCCAGAAGTTCGACCCGATGCCGGGCGCCGCTTCGACACCCACGCTGCCGTTCATGCGCTCCACCCCTTTCTTGACGATCGCCAGGCCGATGCCGGTGCCCGGGTATTCCTCCTCGCCATGCAGGCGCTCGAACACGTTGAACACGCGCGCCCTGGCTTCATCGGCCATGCCGATGCCGTTGTCCTGCACCTCGATCCGCACCGTGCGCCCGCGCGCGCGCGCCACGAACTGCACCGCGGCATGGGTGTCGGGACGGACGAACTTGACGGCGTTGCCGAGCAGGTTGGTCAGGGCCTGCACCAGGATCGGCCGGTGCGCCCGCACCATCAGGTCCTGGGGCATATCGACCTGGATGTCGGCCGCCTGGAAGGCCGGTTCGCACTGCAAGGAGGCGCGCGCCTCCTGCACCAGGTCGAGCAGCGGCAGGCTGTCGGTGCTGATCTCGGCGCGCGACAGGCGCGCGAACTCGAGCAGGTCCGACACCATCAGGTCGATGCGGCGGGCAATGGCGTTGATGCGGTCGACGTACTGCTCGAAGTTGCTGAAGTCGCGCGCCGACAGGTCCTGGCGCAGCGCCGCGGCATAGCCCTGGATGGTGCGCAGCGGCTCGCGCAGGTCGTGCGAGACCGAGAAGCCGAAGGTCTCGAGCGCCTCGTTGGCTTCCTGCAGCTGCCGGGTGCGTTCGACGATGCGCTGCTCGAGTTCCGCATTCAGGCGGTGGATCTCGGCACCGGCCCGGCGCAGCGAGGTGGCGTCTTCGACGATGCCATCGATGGCCTCGTGGCCGTTGACCCTGACCCGCACCAGCTTGACGACGTAAAAGCGCCCGTGCTCGTCGCTCGCGCCAACTTCGGCCTGCAGGTCGGCCTGCAGTTCGGCGGTATCGAAGGCCGTCCGCAGCTGCGGCAGGCGGCTCCTCACCTGGTCGAGCAGCGGATGGCGCAAGGAGTCCGGGGCGCTGGGGTCGCCCCCGAGCATGGTCCAGAAGGCGCGGTTGGCCTCTTCCAGACTGCCCTCGAGCGACATGCGGAACACGCCGAGGTGGATGTTTTCCAGCAGGGCGGCCAGGCGGGTTTCCGAACGCATCGCGCGCGCTCGGATCTCCTTGCGGTCGAGGCAGGTACGCACCCCCACCGGCAGGCGTGCGTAGTGGCGCGGGCTCTTGATGACGTAGTCGTCGAGCCCGAGTTTCATCGCCTCGACCGCGATTTCCTGGGTGCCGGTGGCGGTGAACATGATGACCGGCATCTGCGCGTCGAAAGCCTTGACCTGCTTGAGGATGTCCAGGCCGGTGATCCAGCGCATCTGGAAATCGGTGATGACGATGTCGACCCGCAGGCCGGCCTGCAGTTCGCGCTCCCAGGCGGCACGGTCGCCCACCTCGGCGATGTCGCAGCCCGGCAGGTTGCGTTCCAGCTCGCGCCGCGCCAGGGCGCGGTCGTCCGGATTATCGTCGAGCAGGAGTATGTTCAGTGTCATCGATGCTTGTTCAATGCGGCGCCGGGGCCGGGGCCGGCGGAACGCTCAGGTTGTTCCTCAGCCAGTACAGGTCGAGCATGCCGAGCAGCTGGACCAGGCCGTTGAAGGCCACCGGTTTCTGCAGGTAGGAATTGGCGCCCAGCGTATAGGCTTTCTGGATGTCTTCGTCTTCGCTCGACGAGGTCAGCACCACCACCGGCGTGGTGTCCAGCGCCGGCTGGCTGCGCACCCAGCGCAATACTTCCAGGCCGGAGCGCTTGGGCAGCTTCAGGTCGAGCAGGATCAGCGCCGGCAGCGGCGAGCGCTCGCGATCGCCGAACTGCCCGCTGCCGTCGAGGTAGGCGACGGCCTTGTCGCCGTCTTCCACGACCTGCATCGAGACCGGCAGGGCGGCCTTCTTCACGGCGCGCCGCGCCAGCAGCACATCGTCGGGATTGTCCTCCACCAGCAGGATGACCGGCAGGCCTGCCATGTCATCCTCGTGGCTCATGCTTTCCATGTCTCTCTCCCTTGTCCTCAGTCGGCAGCCGGCATGCTCAGTTCGAAGATGCTGCCGCCGCCCTCCCGCGCCATGATCCGTACGGTCCCGTCCATGCGCTCGAGGCCTTTCTTGACGATCGCCAGGCCGATTCCGGTGCCGGGATAGCGTTCGTGGCCATGGAGGCGCTCGAACACGCCGAACACGTGCTCGCGGTGTTCCGGCGCGATACCGATGCCATTATCGGCGATCAGCAGCCGCACCGCCATCCCGTCACGCGCGGCACTGACGCCGATGTGCGGGACCACGCCCTTGTCCACGAACTTGACGGCGTTCGACACCAGGTTGGCGATGACCTGCACCAGGATGGTCGCATTGCCCCGCACCGCCGGCAAGGGCTGGGCGATGTCGAGTCGCGCGCCGCTGTCGCCGAGTTGGGCCTCGAGGTCGCGCAGGACAGTCTTCATGACGATGCCGAGGTCGACGCGCTCCAGGCGCAATTCGGCGCGCGACAGGCGGCTGTAGGCCAGCAGGTCGGTGATCAGGCGGTCCATGCGCACCACGGCGGCCACGATGCGATTCGCGAACAGCCTGCCATCCTCGGACATGCGCTCCGCCTCGTCCTCGATCAGCGCGGTGGCGAAGCCCTCCACGTTGCGCAGCGGCGCGCGCAGGTCGTGCGCCACGGTGTGGGCGAAGGCGCGCAGCTCGGCATTGGCTTCCGCGATCTGTTCCGTCCTTTCCTCGACACGCTGCTCGAGCATCTGGTTGGCCTCGATCAGCTTGCGCTCCGACTCGGCCAGGGCACGTGCGCGTGCATTGCGCTCGGTAACGTCGCGGAACACCAGCACCGTGCCCGTGGCACCGGCGCCGTTCGGTGCGATGGGCGCGGCGCTCAGCTCGATGGCATGTTCGCCGCCGCCATTCGAGGCCAGGACGGCCCGCTCGCCGCGGTCGTGGATGGCGTCGTCGAGTGCGACCGGCTGGCCGCTGCTGCGCTCGCGAAAGCGCAGCACCTGGTCGAGCCGCATGCCGACGCCGCGCGGTTCGGAGATGCCGGTCAGTTCCTCCGCCACCCGGTTCATCAGGCTGACCGTACCTTGCAGGTCGGTCGCGATCACGCCATCGCCGATACTGCGCAGCGTCGCGTCGAGCCGGGCACGCTCGGCCAGCAGGCGCGCCGCGTCGCGCGAGGACACCACCCACAACAGGACGACCAGGAAGGCCGCCACCGCCGCGGTGGTGGCGAAGGCCGCGATCAGTTCGCGGCGCCCGCTGTCGACGCGCTGCTGGCGCTCCTGCAGCAGGCGCCGCTCCTGTGTGCGGATCACCTCCGCATGCGCCAGGATCTTTTGCTTGAGCACCCGTCCGGATTCCAGCAGCGCCAGGTCGGGCTCCCTGCCGGCGCGCACCATCTGCATGACGCGCTCGAGCAGGTCGATACGCATCCGCACCGTTTCCTCGAAGGGACGCAGGGCCGCCTGCTGCCGGGGATTGTCCCGGGTCAGTTCGCGCAGCCGTGCAAGCTCGGGCAGCACATCGCCGCGGGCCTGGCGGTAGCTGTCGACGAATCGTTCGTTGCCGGTCAACAGGAAGCCGCGCTGCGCGGCTTCCGCTTCGCTGGCCAGCGTCAGGGTGGCCTGCACGTGCTCCAGCACCTCGCGCGTATGCACCACCCATTGCCAGGACTCGGACTGGTTCCGGATGCCGCGCGCCAGTACGCTCAGCGCGATGCCCAGCACCAGCAGGCTCAGGATGGTGGCGATGGTGACCGGCGCGCGCAGCTTGAACTTTTTCATGACGGCCAAGGATACACGAGCAGCCTGCCGCGCAGCGCGCATGAAAAAGGGCGCCGCAGCGCCCTTGCATGCGAAGCTGCGAAGACTAGTTGCCGCAGCCCATAGACTTGATGCGGTCGTAGGCGGCTTTCGCCTGCACCATGCCGTAGCCGTACTTGACGTCGCGGCCGGCCGGGCCCAGGTCAAGGGCGCTGTTGTTCAGCGAGGCACGGATCTGCGCGCCGCTGCAGGTCGGGAAGTAGCTCCACACCAGGGCGGCGACGGCCGACACGTGCGGCGTCGCCATCGAGGTGCCGTCGTAATAGGCGTAGTTGGTCGCCTTCACGCTCACGGTGGCGCTCTGGCCGATCTGCGCCTTCATCGCCGCGCCGTCGGTGTCGCTTGCAGTCACCGAGGGAATATTCGTCACGGTGGTGCCCAGGGTGCCGCCGAAACCGCCAGCCACGTTGTTGTACACGATGGCGCCGACGCCGCCGCTGGTCTGGCAGTTCGTGACCTTGGTGGCGAAGTCGATGCTGCCGCGCTGGATCAGGCAGACCTTGCCTGCAACGGCGCTGTTGACCGTGTCGCCGATGCCGAAGTCGGCCAGCGCCGCGGTCGCGCTCTTGACCGGCGAGCCTTCCATCGCACCGGCGGCATACGGCACGCCGCCCACGGTCACCGCGCCTTCGATGCCGCCGCCCATCGGCACGGTCGACAGCACGCTGACGCCCGGCGCCGATAGCTCGACCTTGTTGTTGTACTGCGAGAAGCTGGCCCACTGCGTCTTCTCGTCGAGCGCACCGACCATGACCACGCTCGCGTAGCCGGCCGGGTAGGAAACGATGCGGTTGCCGTCGTTGCCCGCGGCCGCGATGCTCAACCTGCCCTCGGCCTGCAGCTTGTCGAAGGCCTGCTGCTCGGTGGTGCTCTTGCGCGCGCCGCCCAGCGACATGCTGATCACGTTGGCGCCGGCTTTGCCGCACTTGTTGGCGGCCGAGGCCAGGGTCGAGGAATAGGCCCAACCATCCTTGCCGAACACCTTCACGATGTGCAGCTTGAGCTTCTTGTTGGCGGCCACGCCAACCACGCCGGTGTTGCTGTTGTTGATGGCGGCAATCGTGCCGGCGACGTGGGTGCCATGGTGGTTCTCGTCGGTGTACCAGTTGCCGGTGCCGGCATCGTATTCGCCGGTCACGCTGTTTCCCGCCAGGTCTTCGTGGTTGCGGTCGTAGCCGGAGTCGATGATGCAGACCATGCGGTTGGCGGCGGCGCTGTCCGACAGCTGGTCGGCCTGCACCAACTCGATACCGTAGGGGATCAGCTGGCCCCTCGCATACTGGGTCCCGGCGGATGGCGAAGTCAGGGCGAAGGGTTGGCGCAGCACGTCTTCTTCGATGTACTCGACGTTCGGGTTATTCTCCAGGCCTTTCAGGGCAGTGGCCGGGACTTCGATGGCCATGGCATTCATGCCGAAGATCTCGTGCTTGACTGCGCCCTTCGCGGCAGCGACGGCGGATTTCATCTTTGCGGCCGAACCGGGCTTGAAGGCCACGATGACACGGGTAGTGTCGGGTGGCGCGGCCTGCGCGCTGCCGAGGACGCCGGCGGCGACCAGGGAGGTCAGGCAGATACTGAGTTTCGAAACGCGAGTGTGCTGGTGTGCCATGCGTGTTCTCCGATTGACTGCTTTATGATGTGCCCGCTGAAGGGGCTAGGGACCTTATATGCGCCCACACCTATGCATGTGTGCCAATAGAGTTTATTTCGAAAACTTCTACATAAGCAAACAACTCTTCAATTGTGTGAACGAAAACAGACTCAACAGGAAAACGGTATTTTCAACAGGCAATACTTCGGCTCAGCCGACCCGGATCCAGGTCGTCTTCAGCTCCGTGTACTTGTCGAAGGCATGCAGCGACTTGTCGCGCCCATTGCCCGACTGCTTGTAGCCGCCGAAGGGCACGGTGATGTCGTCGTTGTCGTACTGGTTGACGTGCACCGTCCCGGCGCGCAGCGCGCGTGAGGTGCGGATCGCCTTGCTCATGTCCGCGGTCCACACGGCGGCGGCCAGGCCGTAGGGCGTGGCATTCGCCTGCCGCACCGCTTCATCCAGGTCGGTAAAGGACAGCACCGACAGCACCGGCCCGAAGATCTCTTCGCGCGCGATGCGCATGCCGGCGTCGACGCCGTCGAACAGGGTCGGCTCGACGTACAGGCCGCCGCTGTCCTGGCGCGCCGCGTTGCCGCCCGCGAGCAGGCGTGCGCCCTCGCGCTTGCCGTCCTCGATGTAGCCGAGCACCGTCTTCATCTGGACCGGGTCGACGATGGCGCCCATCACCGTGTCTTCGTGCAGCGGATCGCCCGGCGCATGGCGTGGAAGCAGCGCGAGCGCTTTTTCCAGGAAGGCGTCCTTGATCGACGCTTCGACGAACAAGCGCGAGGGCGCATTGCAGCTTTCGCCCTGGTTGAAATAGATCGAGCCGATCGCGCTTTCCACCGCGGCATCCAGGTCGGGGCAGTCGGCGCAGACGATATTGGCCGACTTGCCGCCCAGTTCCGTCCAGGCACGCTTCAGGTTCGACTGCCCCGCCATCTGGACGATCTGCTTGCCGGTGCGGGTCGAGCCGGTGAAGGCGATGCAGTCCACGTCCATGTGCAGGCCCAGCGCGCTGCCCGCCTCGCCCCCATAGCCGGGCAGCACATTGAACACGCCGGGCGGCACGCCGGCCTCGAGCGCCAGTTCGGCCAGGCGCAGGGACGTCAAGGGGGCTTTCTCGGACGGCTTGAGGACCAGGCTGTTGCCGGCGGCGAGCGCCGGGCCGATCTTCCAGGCCGCCATCAGCATCGGGTAGTTCCAGGGAATGATGGCCGCGACCACGCCGACCGGCTCGCGCGTGATCAGGGCCAGGCTGTCCGCGCCGGTGGGCGCCACCTGGTCGTAGATCTTGTCGATCGCCTCGCCGTACCAGCGGATGCAGTTCTGCGCCAGCTGCACGTCCACGCTCAGGCTGTAGCGGATCGGCTTGCCCATGTCGAGGGTTTCCAGCAGCGCCAGCTCGTCGCGGTGCTCCAGCATCAGGTCGGCAAAGCGGATCAGCACGCGCTTGCGGGCGGCGGGCGCCATGCCGGCCCAGCGGCCGTCCTCGAAGGCGGCGCGGGCGCTGGCGACGGCGGCGTCGGCGTCCGCTGCCTCGCAGCGCGCGACCTCGGCCAGCTTGCGGCCGTCGACCGGAGAGATGCAGTCGAAACGCGCGCCGGAGCGGGCTTCGACCCGGAATCCGTCAATGAATGCGCGGCCGTCGATGGCCAGCTGCGCGGCCCGTTCATGCCAGTTTGTCGTGGACATGCCAGTTTCCTTCACTGTTGAGCAACACTCGATGCCGAATCCTAGCAAAGTTGATCCAACTGCCGGATTCTGCATTTATAATCGCGGATTTTCCGCCCGATAACTTTCTTCTTCCGGAATCCCACCGCATGAATACCACTTTGATCGTTTTCGTCGCGCTTTACCTGCTCGGCACGCTGGGGCTCGGGATGTGGGCGGGTACGCGGATCAAGAATACCGCCGACTTCGCGGTGGCCGGCCGCAGCCTGCCGCTGGTCATGGTGATCACGACCACCTTCGCGACCTGGTTCGGCGCCGAGACCGTGATGGGCGTGCCGGCCAAGTTCGTGCAGGGCGGCCTGAACGCCATCATCGAAGACCCCTTCGGCGCCGGCATGTGCTTGATCCTGGTCGGCCTGTTCTTCGCGTCGAAACTGTACAAGCTGAATCTGCTGACCATCGGCGACTACTACCGCCAGCGCTACGGCAAGGGCATCGAGATCTTCTGCTCGGTGGCGATCATCCTGAGCTACCTGGGCTGGGTGGCGGCGCAGATCACCGCGCTGGGCCTGGTGTTCACGGTGCTGACCAATGGCGCGATGTCGCCGGCCATGGGCATGCTGATCGGTACCCTGGCGGTGCTGATCTACGTGGTGGTGGGCGGCTTCCTGGCGGTGGCGATCACCGACTTCGTCCAGATGATCGTGCTGGTGGTGGGCATGACCATCATCGCCTTCTTCGCGGCCGACCTGGCCGGCGGTTCGGACAAGGTGTTCGCGATGGCCCAGCAGGCCGACCTGTGGCGCGTGCTGCCGGAGCCGAGCTTCACCGACATCGCCTTCTTCGTGGGCGCGGCCGTCACCATGATGTTCGGCTCGATCCCGCAGCAGGACGTGTTCCAGCGCGTGATGTCGGCCAAGGACGCGCCGACCGCGCGCACCGGCGCCGTGATCGGCGGCGCCAGCTACATCCTGTTCGCCTTCGTGCCGATGTTCATCGTCGCCGCGGCCGTGGTGGTGATGGGCAACTCGGCGATGGAGATCGCCCAGAACGACTACCAGCGCCTGCTGCCGACCTTCATCATGACCAAGATGCCCCTGGTGATGCAGATCCTGTTCTTCGGCGCCCTGCTGTCGGCGATCAAGAGCACCTCGTCGGCCACCCTGCTGGCGCCGTCGACCAGCTTCGTCGAGAACATCCTCAAGAACCTGCGTCCGGGCATGAGCGACAAGCAGAACCTGCTGGCCATGCGCATCACCATCGTGATCTTCGCGGCCCTGGTGCTGGCGTATGCGATCGCGATGGAAGGCACCTCGATCTACGAGCTGGTGTCGAGCGCCTACCAGGTGACCCTGGTCGGGGCCTTCGTGCCGCTGGTGATGGGCCTGTACTGGAAGCGCGCCACCACCCAGGGCGCGATCCTGTCGATCGGCGCGGGCATCATCGTGTGGCTGCTGTTCTTCGAGGGCGTGACTACCTGGGGCGAGCATTTCCCGGGGCAGCTGGCAGGGCTGCTGGCGGCCTTCGCGGGCATGTTCGTGGGCTCGCTGGCGCCGCAGTTTTTCCGGAATGGTGGGGAACCGACCAAGCATATCGTGGCGAGCGCTTGAGTTCACACTAGTCTGCGGAATTGGATCCCGGCCTTCGCCGGGAGTCATGGGCGCCAGTGGCGCGCATGACGGTTCAAGGGTAGCGGGCTGACGGCAACGCTTCTACTGTTTGCCAAAAAACCGTCGTCCCGGCGCAGGCCGGGACCCAAGTTCGCTGCAAACCACCAGCTACTCCATCCACCCCCGCCCCACCACCTCCTCCAGCGTCAAATCCAGGCAATACCCGATCCGCTCCACCATCTCGTCGATCTGCACGGTCGTCATCGACAGCGGCGGCGCCACGATCATGCGGTCGCCGACCGCGCGCATGATCACCCCGTTGTCGAACATGTGCTTCCGGCACAGCATCCCCACCGCGTGAGCCGCAGGGAAGGCTTCGCAGTCATGCACCGTGGGCCCCTTGCGGCGCACCAGGTTCAGCCCCGCCGTCATGCCGCAGGTTTCGGCATGGCCCACCAGCGGATGCATCGCCAGCGAAGCAAAGCGCGACTTCAAGTGCGGCCCGGTCTCCAGCGCCACGCGCTCCACCAGCCCTTCGGCCTCGATGATGCGGATGTTTTCCAGCGCCGCCGCGCAGGCCGCCGGGTGGCCGGAATAGGTGAAGCCGTGGTTGAAGTCGCCGCCCTTCTCGATCAGCACATGCGCCACGCGCCCGCCCACCAGCACCCCGCCCAGCGGTACGTAGCCCGAGGTCACGCCCTTGGCGAAGGCGATCAGGTCGGGCTGGAAGCCCATCAGCTCGCAGCCGAACCAGGTGCCCAGGCGGCCGAAGCCGCAGATCACTTCGTCCGACACCAGCAGGATGTCGTACTTGTCGCAGATGCGCTGGATCTCGGGCCAGTAGGTCGAAGGCGGGATGATGACGCCGCCCGCGCCCTGCACCGGTTCGCCGATGAAGGCCGCCACCTTGTCGGGACCCACTTCCAGGATTTTCTCCTCCAGCCAGCCGGCGGCCGCCAGGCCGAACTCGGCCTCGCTCATGCCGCGCCCGCCCTCGGCGTAGTTCGGCTGCCCGATGTGGACGATGCCGGGAATCGGCAGTCCGCCCTGGGCGTGCATGCCGGCCATGCCGCCCAGCGAGGCCCCGGCGAGGGTAGAGCCGTGGTAGGCGTTGCGGCGGCTGATGATGACCTCGCGATCGGGCTTGCCGGCTAGCTGCCAGTAGCGCCGCACCATGCGCACGATGGTGTCGTTCGCTTCCGAGCCGCTGCCGGTGAAGAACACGTGCTGGAAGGGCTGCGGTGCGATGCGCGCCAGCAGCGCCGCCAGTTTCACGGCGGGCACGTTGGTGGTGTTGAAGAAGCTGTTATAGAAAGGCAGCTGCAGCATCTGGGCGTGCACCGCGTCGGCGATGCTGGCGCGGCCATAGCCGGCATTCACGCACCACAGGCCGGCCATGCCGTCGATGATCTTCTTGCCGTCCGAATCCCACAGGTAGACGTCCTCGGCGCGCACGATCACGCGCGCGCCGCGTTCCCTCAGCGCGGCGTGGTCGGTGAAGGGGTGCAGGAAGTGCGCGCTGTCGAGGCGCTGCAGCTCCCGGGTGTCATAGGTCTCGCATGCCTCGGGCGCGGTGATGCGCAGCGAGGCCACTGGCGTATTGGTAGTCATGATCGGCTCCCATTTTTTTGTGTGAACCAGCCAACGTGGCCCGATCAGACGTGCAGCAGCAGGTGTTCCCGCTCCCACGGACTGATGACGCGCATGAACTCCTGGTGCTCGAGGTCCTTCACCGCGGAGTACACGTCGATGAAGCGCTCGCCCAGCACGTCGCGCAAACGGTCTTCGCGGCGCAGCAGGGTGATGGCTTCGGACAGGCCCTGCGGCAGCTCGACCGGCATGTCGTAGGCGCTGCCCTCGACCATGCCGCTCGGCTCGACCGCATCGAGCATGCCCAGGTAGCCGCAGGCCAGGGTCACGGCCAGCGCCAGGTAGGGATTGGCGTCGGCACCGATCACGCGGTTCTCGACGCGCCGGTCCTGGGCGCCCGACACCGGCACGCGGAAGCCCACGGTGCGGTTGTCCATGCCCCACTGCAGGTTGATCGGCGCCGCCGAGTGGCGCACGATGCGGCGGTAGGAATTCACGTAGGGCGCGATGATGGCCATCGCCGAGGGCATGTAGCGCTGCAGGCCGCCGATGTAGTGGCGGAAGGACGGCGCCTCCGTGCCGTCGGGATTGCTGAAGATGTTGCGGCCGCTGTCCAGGTCGACCACGCTCTGGTGCACGTGCATCGCCGAGCCGGGCTCGTCGGCCATCGGCTTGGCCATGAAGGTCGCGTACATCTCGTGCTTGAGCGCGGCCTCGCGCAGGGTGCGCTTGAAGTAGAAGACCTTGTCCGCCAGCCCCAGCGGGTCGCCGTGCAGGAAGTTGATCTCCATCTGGCCGGCGCCGATCTCGTGGATGAGGGTGTCGACGTCGAGGTTCATCATCTCGCAGTAATCGTAGATGTCCTCGAACAGCGGGTCGAATTCGTTGACGGCGTCGATGCTGTAGACCTGGCGGCTGGTCTCGGCGCGGCCGCTGCGGCCGACCGGCGAGGTGAGCGGCAGGTTGGGATCGATGTTCTTGGCCGTGAGGTAGAACTCGAGCTCGGGCGCCACCACCGGCTTCCAGCCGCGCTCGGCGTAGAGCTTGAGCACACGGCGCAGCACGCTGCGCGGCGCATAGTCGACCAGCGTGCCGTCGGAGAAATAGCAGTCGTGGATGACCTGCGCGGTCGGGTCGACCGCCCAGGGCACCATGGTGATGGTGGTCGGGTCGGCCTTGAGGATCATGTCGCGGTCGGTGACCGCGATGGCGCGGTTATAGGATTCGTCGCGCTCGGGGGTATTGCCGGTGACGGTCATGCCCAGCACCACTTCGGGGATGCGCATGCCGCGGTCGTCGGTGAACTTGATGCGGGGGAGGATTTTTCCACGGGCGACACCGGTCAGGTCGGGGACCAGGCATTCGATTTCGGTGACCCGTTTGGCGTTGAGCCACTCCTCCATGTCGGTGTAAGAAAAATTGTCGCGGATTGCCATGATTGCCTCACTGTCTGTTTGGGATACGCGCGCACGCATGCGCGCTGCTCGGTTCAGGCAGGGAAGCTAGGGAACGGCACTCGTCGCCCACAGGCAGGCCGTCCGGTTGGCGACTTCGCTCATGCGGAACTCCGTTGTTTCTGGGCTTGGTAATCGCGGCAGGCCTGGCCGAAGGCGCCGAACATCTTCATCGAATACGGGTTGTGCTGGATGCGCCACTCGGGGTGCCACTGCACCGCCAGCGTGAAGCCGGGCGCGGTCGACACGGAAAAGGCTTCGACCAGCCCGTCCTCCGCTACTGCTTCGACCGTCAGGCCGGGCGCGAGTTCGTGGATGCCCTGCCCGTGCAGCGAGTTCACCGGGATCTCCGGCTGCCCCAGCATGCGCTCGAGGCAGCCGCCGGGCGTGAGCATGACGTTATGGGCGTCGCCGTACTGCTCGTCCATGCCGAGCTCGGGATTCTCGCGGTGGTCGAACTTGCCGGCTACGGCCTGCACCGCCTGGTGCAGGCTGCCGCCGAGCGCCACGTTCATCTCCTGGAAACCACGGCAGATCGCGATGATCGGGATGCCGCGCTTGACCGCTTCGCGGATCAGGGGCAGCGTGGTCTGGTCGCGCGCCGGATCCTGCGGCAGCGAAGGGTCGAGCACTTCCTCGGAATAGTAGCTGGGATGGACGTTCGAGGCCGAGCCGGTCAGCATGATGCCGTCGCACAGGGCCAGCATGGTTTCCAGGTCAAGCGAGGCGCCCAGGGAAGGCAGGATCATGGGGGCGCAATCGGCGCCGAGGACGACGGCGTCGACATACTTGTGCTGGGCCGCGTGATAAGGGTGTTCGCCGAAATCACGGGTGCATGCGGGGACGATGACGATGGGGCGCATGGTCTCTACCTTGTCGTGAAGCGCACGAAACCATGATACGAGCATTCTGGTCCGGGCGCGAGTGGCCAATGATTCAGATCAGCTGCGCCAGATCAATGTGGCGCGGCTGGAGCGTGCTTGTGCTGATCTGCCAAGGAACTGAGTTCCATAGCAAAATCTTAACGGTAACTCGAGAAGCATGCCAACACGGTAAGGCAGCACCGGTGACGAAATACTATTTCATGGGAAACGAAGTAATGAAATTTTATTTCGTCACGGCAATAGGCGGCGTGGTGCCGCCCGGCGGGATTATTTCTTGTATTCGTAGTACTTGCGCGCGTCGCCACGCACCTGCTCGGCCGGGTATTTCTCCCGGTTGAGCACCATCTTCTCCTGCACGGCAGCGAACAGGTCGACATCCAGCTTGTCGGCCAGGCGCACCAGGTAGACCAGCACGTCGGCCATCTCGTGCCGCACCTGGTCCAGCTTGTCAGGACCGAGTTCCTCGAGTCGTCCATGCTGCAGCCACTGGAAGTGTTCCAGCAGCTCCGCCGCCTCGACCGTCAAGGCCGAGGCGAGGTTCTTCGGCGTATGGAACTGGTCCCAGTCGCGCTCGTCCACGAAGGCGCGGACGAGATCGCGCAGCCGGGTCAGCTCACTGTCCGCGACGTTCGTCACGCACCTGCTCCCCGTCGATGTAGCCGCTCAACATGCGCTCGCGCTTGGGCGCGATCTCCTCGAAGCTGCTGACCGTGATGCCGAGGTCGCGCAGCAGGCCGTCGTGCACGCCGTAGACCCAGCTGTGAATGGTCAGCGGCTGGCCGCGTTCCCAAGCGTCGCGCACGATGGTCGTGTGCGCCACGTTGACCACCTGCTCGGCCACGTTCAGCTCCACCAGGCGGTTGACCGCCGCGCGGCCCGACACGTTGCCGAGGTACTGGCCATGCTTCTCGCGCACGTCGCGCACGTGGCCCAACCAGTTGTCGGCGAGGCCGACGCGGGCGCCGGTCAGCGCCGCGCCCACGCCCGAGCAGCCGTAGTGGCCGCAGATGATGATGTGCTTCACCTTCAGCACGTCGATCGCGAACTGCAGCACGCTCAGGCAGTTCAGGTCCGAGTGCACCACCACGTTGGCGATGTTCCGGTGCACGAACAGTTCACCCGGGGCCATGCCCAGCAGCTCGTTGGCCGGCACGCGGCTGTCCGAGCAGCCGATCCACAGGTATTCCGGGGCCTGCTGTTCCGACAGCGCCTTGAAGAAGGTCGGGTCTTCGGCCACCATCGAGGCAGCCCATTTGCGGTTGCGTGCGAAGAGGTCTTCGGCGGTCACGCCCGTCGTCTTGTTGTCCATGTTTCTCCCTATGATGCAATGCATGCTGAATAGGTAAGTATACCAACGAAAAAAAACCGCCGGGGACTTGCGCCGCCCGGCGGTTTGATTCGGCTGCTTACTCGAAGAAGTCCTTGACCTTGTCCATCCAGCCCTTGCTCTGCGGGCTGTGCTTGGCGCCGCCTTCGTTGGTCGAGCGTTCGAACTCGCGCAGCAGGTCCTTCTGCTTCTCGGTCAGCTTGACCGGGGTCTCGACCACCACGTGGCAGAACAGGTCGCCGGTATAGCCCGAGCGCACGCCCTTGACGCCCTTGCCCTTGAGGCGGAAGGTCTTGCCGGTCTGGGTACCTTCAGGCACCGTGAACGACACCTTGCCGGTCAGGGTCGGCACTTCGATTTCGCCGCCCAGCGCCGCCTTGGCGAAGGAGATCGGCATCTCGCAGTGCAGGTCGTCGCCTTCACGCTGGAACACCTGGTGCGGCTTGATGTGGATCTCCACGTACAGGTCGCCCGGCGGCCCGCCGTTGGTGCCCGGCTCGCCGTTGCCGGTCGAGCGGATGCGCATGCCGTTGTCGATACCGGCCGGGATCTTCACTTCCAGCGTCTTGTTGCGCTTGATGCGTCCGGCGCCGCCGCAGGCTGCGCAGGGTTCCGGAATGATCTTGCCGCTGCCGTGGCACTTCGGGCAGGTCTGCTGGATGCTGAAGAAGCCTTGCTGCATGCGCACCTGGCCGTGGCCCGAGCAGGTGGTGCAGGTGACCGGCTGGGTGCCCGGCTTGGCGCCGCTGCCGTGGCAGGTGTCGCACTTGTCCCAGCTCGGCACGCGGATGGTGGTCTCGTAGCCGTGCGCCGCCTGCTCCAGGGTGATCTCGAGGTTGTAGCGCAGGTCGGCGCCGCGGTAGACCTGGGGTCCGCCGCCGCGGCCGCCACGGCCACCGCCGAAGATGTCGCCGAAGATGTCGCCGAAGGCATCGCCGAAACCGCCTGCGCCGCCGCCGAAGCCTCCGCCGCCCATGTTCGGATCGACGCCGGCATGACCGTAGCGGTCATAGGCCTCGCGCTTCTCCGGATTGGTCAGCATCTCGTAGGCTTCCTTGACCTCCTTGAACTTCTCTTCCGCTTCCTTGTTGTCGGGATTGCGGTCGGGGTGGTACTTCATCGCGAGCTTGCGATACGACTTCTTGATGTCGTCTTCCGACGCATTCTTCGCGACCCCGAGGATCTCGTAAAAATCACGCTTTGCCATTGGCGGCACCTTGCTTGTTGATCTGGTAAAACGGTGTATGCAAAAAAACCGAGCCGGGAAACCAATCGGTCGCAGCGGCTCGGCCTGTCCCGTGCTGCGGGGCGGGTCTCATGTACCTGCCCCGCCCGGGATTACTTAGCGTCTTTCACTTCCTTGAAGTCGGCGTCCACCACGTCGTCCTGCTGTGGAGCCGATTCGCCGCCCTGGCCGCCAGCCTGCTGGCCGCCGGCCGCGCCGGCCTGCTGCGCCTGCATGTCGGCGTACATCTTCTCACCCAGCTTCTGGGCCGCTTCCGACAGGGCCGCGGTCTTGGCGTCGATGTCCGCCTTGTCGCCGCTCTTGATCGCGCCTTCCAGGTCGGTGATCGCCGCTTCGATCTTTTCCTTCTCGCCGGCTTCCAGCTTGTCGCCGTACTCGGTCAGGGACTTCTTGGTCGAGTGGACCAGCGCATCGCCCTGGTTGCGGGCTTCTGCCAGTTCCTTGACCTTCTTGTCCTCTTCCGCGTTCAGCTCGGCATCCTTCACCATCTTCTGGATTTCTTCTTCCGACAGGCCCGAGTTGGCCTTGATGGTGATCTTGTTTTCCTTGCCGGTGGCCTTGTCCTTCGCGCCCACGTGCAGGATGCCGTTGGCGTCGATGTCGAAGGTCACTTCGATCTGCGGGGTGCCGCGTGCCGCCGGCGGGATGCCTTCGAGGTTGAACTCGCCCAGGCCCTTGTTGCCCGCTGCGATTTCACGCTCGCCCTGGTAGACCTTGATGGTCACGGCCGGCTGGTTGTCGTCGGCGGTCGAGAACACCTGCGAGAACTTGGTCGGGATCGTGGTGTTCTTGTGGATCATCTTGGTCATCACGCCGCCCAGGGTTTCGATACCCAGCGACAGCGGGGTCACGTCCAGCAGCAGCAGGTCCTTGCGCTCGCCCGACAGGACCGAACCCTGGATGGCGGCGCCGACAGCGACGGCCTCGTCCGGGTTGACGTCCTTGCGCGGATCCTTGCCGAAGAACTCCTTGACCTTCTCCTGCACCTTCGGCATACGGGTCATGCCGCCGACCAGGATGATGTCGTCGATGTCCGAGACCTTGACGCCGGCATCCTTGATGGCGATGCGGCACGGCTCGATGGTCTTCGAGATCAGTTCCTCGACCAGTGATTCCAGCTTGGCGCGGGTCATCTTCAGGTTCAGGTGCACCGGCGCGCCGTTCGCCATGGCGATGTAGGGCTCGTTGATCTCGGTCTGCTGCGAGGACGACAGTTCGATCTTCGCGCGCTCGGCCGATGCCTTGATGCGCTGCAGGGCGATCGCGTCTTTCGACAGGTCGAGGCCGTTGATCTTGCGGAATTCGTCGATGATGTAGTCGATGATGCGCTGGTCGAAGTCTTCGCCGCCCAGGAAGGTGTCGCCGTTGGTCGACAGCACTTCGAACTGCTTCTCGCCGTCGACGTCGGCGATCTCGATGATCGACACGTCGAAGGTGCCGCCGCCGAGGTCGTACACGGCGATCTTGCGGTCACCCTTGTCGGTCTTGTCCAGGCCGAATGCCAGCGCGGCCGCGGTCGGCTCGTTGATGATGCGCTTGACGTCCAGGCCCGCGATGCGGCCGGCGTCCTTGGTCGCCTGGCGCTGCGAGTCGTTGAAGTAGGCCGGGACGGTGATGACGGCTTCGGTCACTTCTTCGCCGAGGTAGTCTTCGGCGGTCTTCTTCATCTTGCGCAGGACTTCAGCCGAGATCTGCGGCGGCGCCAGCTTCTTGTCGCGCACGCCGACCCATGCGTCGCCGTTGTCGGCGCCCATGATCTGGTAAGGCATCAGCGAGATGTCTTTCTGGACTTCCTTCTCGGCGAACTTGCGGCCGATCAGGCGCTTCACCGCGAACAGGGTGTTCTTCGGGTTGGTCACAGCCTGGCGCTTCGCCGGGGCGCCGACGAGGATCTCGCCGTCTTCCTGGTAAGCGATGATCGACGGCGTGGTGCGCGCGCCTTCCGCGTTCTCGATGACCTTCGGCTGGCCATTCTCCATGATCGCGACGCAGGAGTTGGTGGTTCCCAGGTCAATACCGATGATCTTGCCCATAGTTGTTTTCCTTTTAAATGCTGTAGTTTCGGATGGATTCAATATTGGGAAATACTGCGTGCTTTCAAGGGCCGCAGCGTCCAGCTCCTGCTTTACTTCGGCGCTGCTGCCGTCACGATGGCCGGACGCAGCAGGCGGTCGGCGATCATGTAGCCCTTTTGCAGCACGGTGACCACGGTATTGGCCTCCTGCTCGGACGGCACCACGGCCACGGCCTGGTGCTTGTTCGGGTCGAGTTTCTCGCCCGCTGCCGGCATGACTTCGACCAGGCGGTTCTTTTCGAACGCGGCGGTCAGCTGCTTGAGCGTCATTTCGACGCCTTCGCGGATGGCTTCGACGGTCTGGGTCTCGACCTTCAGCGCCATTTCCAGGCTGTCGCGCACCGGCACCATGGCCTCGGCGAAGCTTTCGATGGCGAATTTATGGGCCTTGGTGACGTCTTCCTGGGCGCGGCGGCGGATGTTTTCCGCGTCGGCTTTCGCGCGCATGAAGGCGTCATGCATTTCGGCCAGTTTGGCCTCGGTAGCGCTCAGCTGGGCTTCCAGGTCCGACTCAGGGGCGGCCGGCGCTCCGGATGGCGGAACGCCTGCCTGGCCGGCGCTGGCTTGTGCAGCCTCGGTCGCGGCTGCTGCGGTGGTATCCGCCTGCGCTGCGGCGTTGTCCTGCTTGGACAGCTCTTGGTTTTCTTGGTCTTGCATCGAAAAAACTCCTAGAATCAAGGACTTGGCTGAGTTGGTAACGTGTCCTGCCTGACACACAGGGCCCTACATGGGGCGATGTCCTACATTTTCAAGGGGCATTTCCAAGTGAGCCCGTGAAAAAGTGGAAATCATTTGTTACAAGATTTACGGTTTCCCTGAATCATTTCCCAGCGAAAAGTCTTACTCTTTCTGTCAAGCTTGCGGCGGGGGCCGCACTACCGGACAGACATCATGAGACTTCAACTGATCAGTGGCGCCGTCGTGCTGTACACCCTGGCGGTGCTGGCATGGCTGTGCTACGTCGGTATCGGCGCGGCGCCCTGGCATTGACGGGTAAGCGCTTATTTTAACAGGTCGATAAGATCCAGCTTTAGGCCCCCAGCTGGGCGGCGTGCTGGGCACCGACCTGTGCATCACGGCGCCGGGCCGCGCGCTGGGCCGGCGTGAGGATGGTCGGCCAGCCGATCAGGTGCTGTTCGGCGACCTCGGCCAGGCCCGTGATCCAGGCCGGCGACTCGTTCAGGCAGGGGATGTAGTGGTATTCCTTGCCCCCGGCGGCCTCGAAATCGTGGCGCACTTCCATGTTGATCTCTTCCAGGGTTTCCAGGCAGTCGCTGGTGAAGCCGGGGCAGATGACGTCGATCCGCTCCAGTCCCTGGCGCGCCAGTTCCTGCACGGTGGGCGCGGTATAGGGCTGCAGCCACTCGGCCTTGCCGAAACGCGACTGGAAGGTGACGATGTATTCGTCGGCGCCCATGCCCAGGGCCACCGCCAGCAGGCGCGCGGTCTTCTGGCATTCGCAGAAATACGGGTCGCCGAGCATCAGGGTGCGCTTGGGGGTGCCGTGGAAACTCATCACCAGCTTCTGGCCGCGGCCGTGGGCTTCCCAATAGGATTCGACCTGGACGCGCAGCGCCTCGATATAGCCTTCGTGGTCGTGGTAGTGGCGTACCAGGCGCAGCTCGGGGACGTTGCGAATGCGCGCATAGTGGGCGTAGACGGCGTCCCAGACCGAGGCGGTGGTGGTGCCGGAATACTGGGGATAGGCCGGCAGGACCACGATGCGCTGGCAGTACTCGGCCTGCAGGCGGTCCAGCACGTCGGGCAGCGAGGGCGAGCCGTAGCGCATCGCCATCACCACCTTCACGCCTTCATGGCCGCGCTCGGCAAGGGTCTTTTCCAGCAGGGCCGCCTGCTTCTGGGTATGCACCTTCAGCGGCGAGCCTTCCCTGGTCCAGATGGTGCGGTACTTGGCGGCCGACTGGCCGGAGCGGAAAGGCAGGATGAACAGGTTCAGGATGAACCACCAGATCCGGGCCGGGATCTCGACCACGCGCGGATCGGAAAGGAACTGCTTCAGGTAGCGGCGGACGGCCTTGCGGGTGGGTTCGTCCGGCGTGCCGAGGTTGACCAGCACGATGGCGCTGCCGGGCACGGTACCGTGGGGGAAAGGCGGTTCTTTTCTGAAAGGCATGAGCTCAAGTGATTGAAGGGACGCCCGTCATTATAAGTGGCGCCCCCCTGGCTGACGTGTCTACAGCCAACAACAACGGGTCAAGTCGTGGTGTGCAGGCGCACGTCGATGTTGTTGCGGGTGGCGTTCGAGTACGGGCAGACCACGTGGGCCTTGTCGACCAGGTCTTTCAGCTGGGCCTGGTCCATGCCGGGTGCCTTGATGCTCAGGTCGACTTCGATGCCGAAGCCGGTCGGGATCTGGCCGATGCCGACGTCGCCGGTGACGGTCAGGTCCTGCGGCAGCGACACGCCTTCCTTGCCGGCCACAAACTTCAGGGCGCCGAGGAAGCAGGCGGAATAGCCGGCCGCGAACAACTGCTCGGGATTGGTGCCGGAACCGCCACCGCCGCCGAGTTCTTTCGGGGTGCTCAGCTTCAGGTCAAGCACATTGTCGGAACTTTTCGAGCTGCCTTCACGGCCGCCTTGCGAGGTGGCCTGGGCGCGGTACAGCACTTTTTCGATGCTCATTCGAGATTCTCCTAGTCATGGTTGGACAAGCTCGCCGAAGGCGGAGCGTTTGTCACTTTGCCACAGAATGGTGAATTCCGGATGACGGTAGGGTGGGCGGCTGTGCCGCCCACGCGGTGATTGCTAACGGCTCTGGTTTCGTGCTCGGTGATCTTGCCGCCAACTATCACCGCGTGGGCGGGAGACCCGCCCACCCTACGACGCCAGCAACTCTCGCGCATGCTTGCGCGTCGTCTCCGTAATCTCGATCCCGCCCAGCATGCGCGCCACCTCTTCCACCCGAGCCCGGGTATCGAGCACGTCGATGCGCGACACCGTGCGGCCCTCGCCGGTGGTGCCCTTGGCGACCTGGAAGTGCTGGTTGGCCTGGCTCGCCACCTGCGGCAGGTGGGTGACGCACAGTACCTGGCGCTGCTGGCCCAGGCGCTTGAGCAGACGGCCCACCACCTCGGCCACGCCGCCGCCGATGCCGGTGTCGACCTCGTCGAAGATCAGGGTCGGCGTGGTGGTCGCGTGCGCGGTGATCACGGCGATCGCCAGCGAGATGCGCGCCAGTTCGCCGCCCGAGGCCACCTTGGCCAGCGGCCGCGGCGCCACGCCGGCATGGCCGGCCACCAGGAATTCGACCTGCTCCAGGCCATGCGCGCCCGGCTCGCCTTCGTTCAGCGCTACCGCGAAGCTGCCGCCGCTCATGCTCAGCTCCTGCATCGCCGAGGTCACGCCCTTGCCCAGCTCGACGGCCGCCTGTTGCCGCCGCTTCGACAGGCGCCGCGCCACTTCCATGTAGGCCGCCCTGGCCTTCTCTTCCTGCTTGCGCAGGCCGTCGATGTCGCTGGCGTCGGCCAGCTGGCGCAGGCGGGTGGCCAGCGCCGCATGCTCCTCGTGCAGCTCTTCCGGCGTGACGTGGTACTTGCGCGCGGCGCTGTGCAGCGCTTCCATGCGGGCGTCCACTTCGCGCAGGCGGGCCGGGTCGAGTTCGACCTTGTCGATGTAGTTGTTCAGCGCGTACACCGCTTCCTGCAGCTGGATGCGGGCCGGCTCCATGCAGTCGAGCACGGCCTGCAGTTCGGCATCCACGCTCACCAGCTTGCCCAGCTTGGTGTTCAGCGAGGACAGCTGTGACAGGATCGGCTGGTCGGCTTCCGAGATGGCCTGCAGCGCTTCCTGCGCGCCATCGAGCAGACTGGCCGCGTGCGACAGGCGGCTGTGCTCGTTGCTGATCTCGGTCCACTCGCCGGCCTTCGGCGCCAATTTGTCGAGCTCGCTCACCTGCCATTCCAGGCGCTCGCGCTCGATCAGCACATTACGGGCATCGTTTTCGAATTCCTCGCGCTGGCGCACCAGCGCCTTCCAGGCCTTGTAGGCGAGCGCCACGGCCTGTACTTCTTCGCTGGCGGCCGCATCGCGCACGGCGATCTGGTTGTCGAGCAGGGCACGCTGGGCATCGTTCTTGAGCAGCGACTGGTGCGCGTGCTGGCCGTGGATGTCGACCAGCATGTCGCCCAACTCGCGCAACTGCGCGGCGGTGGCACTGATGCCGTTGATGTAGGCCTTGGAGCGGCCGGCGTTGTCGATCACGCGGCGCAGCAGCGCCCCGCCTTCCTCGCTGCCGAATTCGTGCTGCGCCAGCCAGGCAGCGGCGGCTTCGGTCACTGCGAAGTCGGCCGTGATGTCGGCCTTGGTGGTTCCCTCCCGCACCATGCTCGCGTCGCCGCGCCCGCCCAACGCCAGTTGCAGCGCGTCGATCAGGATCGACTTGCCGGCGCCGGTCTCGCCGGTGAACACCGTGAAGCCGTTCGCGAACTCGAGCTCGATGGCGTCGACAATGACGAAGTCACGGATGGTAAGTGTGCGCAGCATGAAAAATCAGGTCTCCTGTCGTGGCTATCGATGCTCAGGTGAGCTTGCCTTCGTTGGTCGGGTATTCGTTCCAGTGCAGCTTTTCGCGCAGCGTATGGTAATAGCTCCAGCCGCGCGGGTGCAGGAAGGTGATCGTGTGCGGCGAGCGCGAGATGACGATGCGGTCGCCCAGCTGCAGGCTGGTGAAGGTCTGCATGTCGAAGTTGACGCTGATGTCGCGTCCCGCCACCAGTTCCACCACGATCTCGCTCGACTCGGGCACGACGATCGGCCGGTTCGACAGCGCATGCGGGGCGATTGGCACCAGCACGATGCCCTGCAGGCTCGGATGCAGCAGCGGGCCGCCGGCCGACAGCGCATACGCGGTCGAACCGGTGGGGGTGGAGACGATCAGGCCGTCGGCGCGCTGGTTGTACATGAACTCGCCGTCCACGCCGACCTTGAGCTCGACCATGCCGGCGCCGGTGCCACGCGCCACCACCACGTCGTTGAAGGCCACGCTGCAAAAGATCTCGCTGTCGTCGCGCACCACGCGCGCCTCGAGCAGCGTGCGCTCTTCGATCCGGCCCCGGCCCTGCAGGATCTCGTGCAGCGCCGGCACCATGCGGTCGAGCGGGATGTCGGTGATGAAGCCCAGCCGGCCGGAGTTGATGCCGATGAGCGGGATGTGGTACTTGGCGAGCTGGCGCGCGATGCCGAGCATGGTGCCGTCGCCGCCCATCACGACCGCGTAGCTGCCCTGCTCGCCGATCTCGGTCACCGTCATGGCCTCGATACCCGCGATGCCCAGGTAGGCCGCGGTTTCGGTCTCGAACACGACGCGGTAGCCTTCCCCGGACAGGAAATCCGTGAGCTGCCTGGCCGGCTCTTCGATGCCGGGAGTGTTCTGCCGCACTACGAGCGCGATGATTTTTTGCTTTTCAGGCGACACTGACATGGGTCCAGGGCGATTGAGTAGGGACTACGGAGATTAACCGATTATCCCTGCGTCTGCTATATGGCTCCCTATGGGCGCCCGTCAAATGACTGTACAAATAAACAGTATAAGGGCGCCGCTCGCTTCCGGCAAGATCAGAGCAGCAGGCCGAGCGCCACCGCCAGCGACACCACCGTCACCAGGGTGAGCAGGTGCAGCGCCAGCAGCACGACCCAGCGCAGCGCCGTCATGGCCCGGCCGCCGCCGTACACCCGCCGCATCGCGGTCGGTAGATAGAACACCAGCCAGGCGAGGAGCACGAAGCGGACGAAGTTCCAGCCGTCCGCCAGTATGAACAGGCTCAGCATGAAGAAGGCGAAGGCATTGCTGTGCAGGGCGAACAGGAAGTGTTCGCCATAGCGCCGGCCGGAGCCGAGGTAGAGCAGTTTCAGGTACAGGGCGAACACCGGCATCATCAGGAAGATCGCATACGGCGTATAGCTGAAGAAGACGCGCTTGGACGTGGCCTTCTGTTCTTCCCGCGGCATGGCGAGGAAGCGGTCGGCCCCCTGCTCCAGGCGCGGGCTGATGCCGCGCAGCCAGAGGCGGGCCTCGCTCCCTACCCTGCTGAGGTCTTCGTCCGGCGCCTGGACGGCGGCCGGCGCGCTCACCGCAGGCCGCGTACTATCGCGTCCGTTGCCGATGTTGATGATATCGACCGCGCTCAACTTGAACAGCGCAAAGAAGATGATGCTGAACGTCAGGTAGAGGCGCAGCGGCTCGACATAGCGCACGCGCCGGCCCTCGATGTACTCGCGGCTCAGGAAGCCCGGCTTGAACAGCAGCAGCGCCAGCGACTTCCACAGCTTGCCTTCCAGCGCCACGTAATGCCCGAGGAATTCATGCAGGAACTCGCGTGCGCTGGGCACGTGCACATGGGCCGGCTGGCCGCACTGGTGGCAGTAATTGCCGTGCGTAGCCGTGCCGCAGTTCTTGCAGGCGTCGGCATGGTCGTGGATCAGGAGAGCTTCAGTGGTCATGGGGCGGATCCGGCAATGTCATCCAAGCTGCCATGTTAAGCGGTTAATTGCAAAAAAGCATCTCGCATTCTCACACATCCAATTGCGCGACTTCTTCGGCGGGGCACGGTTAGGATTGAATTAACTGCAATATGGAAGGAGGGCTGACATGGTCACCGAAACCAAGGACCGCTTCGTCAACACGAAGGCACCGATCGAGAACGATGGCGTCAAGCGCCAGCCGCACGAGCGCGACGAAAGCCCGGACGCGCAGGACCAGGAACCGCGCGGCATCATGGAGCAGGCCGCGTCGGATATGGCGCAGGGCCTGCAGAACACCGACTGCTACGGCACCAACCCGGACGGCCTGGAAAAGGCGGTCGAACCGGCGGCCGGCGCCACCGGCCAGGCCAAGCCGCAGCCGGACGCCAACCGCTCGATGCGCCGGCACGACACCGCCAACGACACGGCGGACAAGAACAATCTTTGAAAGGAATACGATGACCATCAAGCGTAACGGCAGTGCCGTCTGGAGCGGTGGCCTGAAGGACGGCAAGGGTGCGGTCTCGACCGCGAGCGGCGTGCTCAAGGACGCCCAGTACGGCTTCAATACCCGCTTCGAGGACGGCCCCGGCACCAATCCGGAAGAACTGATCGGCGCCGCCCACGCGGGCTGCTTCACGATGGCGCTGTCCGGCCAGCTGGGCCAGGCCGGCATGACGGCCCAGGAACTGCGCACCACGGCAACGGTTTCGATGGAAAAAGTCGAAGGCGGCTTCTCGATCACCGCGGTGCACCTCGACCTGGTGGCCAGGATCCCCGGCGCCAGCCAGGAAGCCTTCGACAAGGCGGCCAACACTGCGAAGGAAAACTGCCCGGTGTCGAAGCTGCTGAACGCGAACATCACGATGACGGCGAAGCTGGAAAACTGAGGCGAATTCGTACTCTGCAGGATCCGCCGCCAGCGCATAGAATGACCGCTTTCCGAATCACCAGAAGGACTCTTCCATGCGCATTCTTCACACCATGCTCCGCGTCGGCGACCTGCAGCGTTCCATCGACTTCTACACCAATGTCCTCGGCATGAAGCTGCTGCGCACTAGCGACAATCCCGAGTACAAGTACAAGCTCGCCTTCCTCGGCTACGGCAGCAACCCGGACCACGCGGAACTCGAACTGACCTACAACTACGGCGTCGACAGCTACGACATGGGCACCGCCTACGGCCACATCGCCCTCTCGACCGAGGACATCTACGCCACCTGCGACCAGGTGCGCGCCCTAGGGGGCAACATCACGCGCGAGCCGGGCCCGGTCAAGGGCGGCAGCACCGTGATCGCCTTCATCACCGATCCGGACGGCTACAAGGTCGAGCTGATCGAGCGCAAGGACAATGCGGCCGGCGCCGGCCTGAGCAGCTAAGCACAGGCTGCAGAACACAACGGCGGCCTGTACGGCCGCCGTTTTCTTATGCCAGCGGATCGATCACGAAGGCCGGCATGCGCGCGTTGCCCTTGGCGCATTCGAGGAACTTGTCGCTGGTCGCCAGCGCTTCGTTGATGGTCACGTCCATGTCCAGGTAGCGGTAGGTGCCGAGGCGGCCGACGAAGGTCACGTTCGGCTCCTCGCGCGCCACGTTCACGTAGCGTTCCAGCTGCTGCTTGTCGCGCGCCTGGCGGATCGGGTAGTAAGGAATGTCCTTCTCTTCGCACTGACGGCTGAATTCCTTGTAGCACAGGGTCTTCTCGTGCTTTTCCCACGGCGAAAAGTGCTTGTGCTCGGTGATGCGGGTATACGGCTGGCTGTCGTCGCAGTAGTTGATGACGGCATTGCCCTGGTAGTCGCCGGTGTCGCGGAAGACCTCGAAGTCGAGCGTGCGGTAAGGCAGGCGGCCTTCGGAGTGATTGAACCAGGCGTCGATCGGGCCGCTGTAGAACACGTGCGCGTAGTCGCCTTTCAGGGCCGGGTCGAACCTGGTGTTCAGGTGCAGGGTGATGCCCGGCACGTCCATGATCTTCTCGACCAGCGCGGTATAGCCGTCTTCCGGCATGCCCTGGTACTTGTGCGCGAAGTAGTTGTCGTCGTAGTTGAAGCGCACCGGCAGGCGCTTGAGGATGCTGGCCGGGAGCTCGGTCGGCTGCATGCCCCACTGCTTGACGGTGTAGGTCTTGAAGAAGGCTTCGTACAGTTCGCGGCCGACGAAGCGCAGCGCCTGGTCTTCGAAGGTCACCGGGTTCTCTATCGACTTGTCGCCCAGCGAAGCGAGGAATTCCTGGGCTTCGGCCGGGCGGAAGGTCTTGCCGAAGAACTGGTTAATCGTCAGCAGGTTGATCGGCAGCGTATAGACGCTGTTGTTGGTGATCGCCTTGACGCGGTTCACGTAGGGCATGAAGCGGCTGTAGCCGTTGACGAACTCCCACACGCGCTCGATGTCGGTGTGGAAGATGTGCGGACCGTAGATGTGCACCATGACGCCGGTCTCGGCATCGCGCTCGGAGTGGCAGTTACCCGCGATGTGCGGGCGCGATTCGAAGATCTCGACGGTGTAGCCAGCCTTGGCGAGCTGGTTGGCAATGACAGCCCCGGAAAAACCGGCGCCGACAATCGCGATGTTCTTTTGCATGTTGTTTTTCCTTAGGGGGATGGAGAATTCCTGAGGCCGCTCCTGCCGGCAGGCGGTCTCTTCCGCACTGCCATTCAAGCGGCATTAACGTTGTCAGTTTATCAGTTTTGCAAAAAAATCCGCCCAAGTGCGACTTGTCGTGCGTCAACTATTTTGTCGTGGAATCAATGAGTTAGCGCGTGTTCAAAAACAAAAAGCCCGGACGACAAGGTCCGGGCTTTTCACATTCCGCGGCAGGCCAGGCCTGCGCGGCGATTACTTGTCGAGCAGGTTGTTCACCGCCGCCAGGTCCGACTCGCGCAGCGAGCCGGAGGCAGCCTTCAGGCGCAGGCCGTTCAGGATGGTGTCGTAACGTGCACGCGACAGGTCGGTGCGGGTCTGGTACAGCTGGCGCTGGGCATTCAGCACGTCGATGTTGATGCGCACGCCGACCTGGTAACCCAGCTTGTTCGATTCCAGTGCCGACTGGCTCGACACTTCCGCCGCTTCCAGCGCCTTGACCTGGGCCATGCCGCTGTTCACGCCGAGGTAGGCCTGGCGCGCCTGCAGGGCCGCCTGGCGCTTGGTCGCCTCGAGGTCGTTGCGGGCCTTGTCTTCCAGCGCGATGGTTTCGCGTACGCGGCTGGTCACGCCGAAGCCGTTGAAGATCGGGACCGTGAACTGCACGCCGATACCCTTGTTGGTGCCGAGGCCGGAACCGTCCTTGCGGCCATGGACGTCGGTGCGCTGCGAGCTGGCCACCAGGTCCAGGGTCGGGTAGTGGCCGGCGCGGGTCTTCGAGATTTCGCGCTTGGCCACTTCCACCTGCAGCTGCGACACGGCGACGCCGTAGTTGTCGTTCTCCGCCGACGACACCCATGGGTCGGGGTTGGCTGGCGACGGCGCCACCAGGGTGATGCCGGGCTTCAGCGGCGCCAGCGCGCTGGGTTCGGCGCCGATGATGGCCTGCAGCGCATTGCGCTTGTTGTCCAGGTCGTTCACCGCCGCGAATTCCTGGGCGATCACCAGGTCATAGGCCGCCTGCGCTTCGTGGGTGTCGGTGATGGTCTGGGTACCGACTTCGAAGTTGCGCTTGGCCGATGCCAGCTGCTCGGTCACCGCGGTCTTCTGGGCGCGGGTCGATTCCAGCTTGTCCTGGGCCGCCAGCACGTCGAAGTAAGCTTGGGCGACGCGGGTGATCAGGTCCTGCTGGGCCTGGGCGAACTGGGCTTCGGAGATGGATTGCTGCAGCTTGCTCTGCTGGTAGGTTTCCCAGCGATCCCAGCGGAACAGCGGCTGGGTCAGCGCGATCGTGAACGTGGTGGCGTGCAGGTTCGAACCGCTTCCCTGCACCCGGGTCTGGGCGCCGGTGAGCGGATCGGTGCTGATCACCGTGCCCTCGTTCCAGGGCGAGTCGTCGCGGTCGTTCTTGATGCTGCTGCCGGTGATGCCGACGACCGGGAGAAGTCCTGCACGCCCCTGAACGATCCGCTCCCGGCCGGCGGCGGCCGATGCGCGCGCGCTTGCAAACGTCGCGTCGTTGGCCAGTGCCTGCTGGTACACCTGGATCAAATCGGCCGCGCTGGCATTGAGCGAAAAGAGTGCGCTGGCGACCAGCACGGCAAGAAGGGGTTTCTGCATCACGTTCTCCACAGGAGTCATCAAAAGTTAGGAAGCAGGTCAGTACTTCGGCATCGAAGGATCGACCTGTACGGCCCAGGCGTGTACCCCGCCCGTCAAATTGGTTACTTTGTCAAACCCGTTCCGTTCGAGGAAGGCAGCAACCTGCATGCTGCGTGCCCCGTGATGGCAGATGCACACGATTTCTCGGTCATCCGGCAATTCTCCGGCGCGGATCGGCACCAGGTGCATCGGGATCTGGGTCGAACCTGCGATGTGGCAGGTGGCGAATTCCCAGTTCTCGCGCACGTCCAGCAAGAGCGGCTGCTCGGCCGCCGGATCGGCGAGCCGGGCTGCCAGCTCCGGTGCGGTCATGTGCTGCATCGCGGCCTCAGAACTGGAAGCGCGACGGCGTCTGCGCACCCGTCAGCGGCTTGACATTGGTCTCGAAGATCTTGACCGTGTCGTAGCCCGTTTCCGAGGTACGGGTGACGATGTTGAAGCTCATCGCCGGCGCATCGCCCAGAATCACACCCAGGCGGCCGCCCACCTTCACCTGCTTGAGCAGCGCTTCCGGCAGCACCGGCAGGCCGCCCGACACCAGGATCACGTCGTAGGGCGCGCCCTTGTCCCAGCCGCTGGCGCCATTGCCCTCTTCGACCGTCACGTTGCCGACGCCGGCGCGGGACAGGTTCTCCTGCGCCAGCCTTGCGGCTTCCGGCTGGATCTCCACGGTGGTCACGTGGCGCGCCTTGTGCGCCAGCAGTGCCGCCATGTAGCCCGAGCCGGCGCCGACTTCGAGGACGTTCTCATGCTTCTTGATCGCCAGTTCCTGCACGATGCGCGCTTCGACCTTCGGGTTGAACATCGCTTCACCGCCCGGCAGCGGGATCTCGACGTCCGCAAACGCCAGATTCTGGTACGCGGCCGGCACGAACTGTTCGCGCTTGACGACGTGCAGCATGTCCAGCACGTCCTGGTCGAGCACGTTCCACGGACGGATCTGCTGTTCGATCATGTTGAAGCGGGCTTGTTCGATATTCATCTGAGTTCTCGGTGGAAAAATAAATAATCCGATATTTTATCGTTGAACGGCCTCAGGACGCACATCTTAGCGATGGGCTGCCCGAGACCAGGGGAAATTGCGACAGTCTGCAGTTTAGAGGGGTTGAACGCCGGGAAAACGGCGTCCTGGCGCAAATGGCAACTCAAGCGGCGCGGGGAAGGAGGCCGTTAAGCGTGAGGTCGAGCAGATTTTCGAGAAATGCCTGGGGATCCAGATCGCTGCAGTCGCAAGGCGCGACGGCCGAGTGCTTCCATACATTGAGCATCATCATCGGCGCGATCAGCACCTGGGTCATCTGGGTGATGTCGAAGCTGCGGAACTCGCCCCGGTTCACGCCCCGTTCGAGGATGCTCGAGATCATGCGGACGGTCCGGCTCATGACCTCTTCCCGATAGAATCTGGCCAGTTCCGGGAAATTGACGGCTTCGGCAAGCATCAGCTTGCCCAGGCCCGAGGCCTTGCTCTGGCCGATCTGGCGCGACCAGTTCATGACCACGCTGCGCAGGAGCTCGGCGCTGTGTCCCTCGAATTCGGCAACCGACAGTTCGGCCTTGCCCAGGAAAGGAAGGATGCTCTCGCGCACGACGGCCTTGAACAGTTCTTCCTTGTTCGTGAAGTAGAGGTACAGCGTTCCCTTGGACACGCCGGCGCGGCGCGCGACGTCTTCGAGGCGGGTAGCGGCAAAGCCGTGTTCGACGAACAGCTCAATGGCGGCAGCAAGGAGCTCCTGGGGTCGGGCATCCTTCCGGCGCTCCCACCGCGGCTTGCTGTCGAGTGGACATTGCATCTTTCTGCCTAGAAACCAACTGAAGAGTCAAAGACTATAGACGGGGCTTGTGGGGCAGTCAAGCAATCCTTGTGTTACCGAAACTGTCAATATAAACAGGTATTTACATCATTCCTTCAGCTCATACCCGGGCCGTAAATACGGCCGTTGGCACGCGAGTCGTACAGGCCGCCGTCGGGGTTGCGCGGCGGGCTGTCCTGCTGCTGGCGCGGTACCTGGAATACCGACAGGCGGTCGACCAGGCCGGGCGCAATCTTCCCCATCAAAACATCGAGCTCGGCCATGACACCGACCCTGACGGTCCGCATCGGCACCACCGCCGCATGCAGGATGGCCGCTGCCACCTCATGCGGGTCGACCTGGGGCCCGGGCAGCTTCGGTTCGCGGTCCATGTAGTTGCGCGCATGCTCGGGCAGCGGCGTGTCGACGGCGGTCGGCTCGATCAGGGTGATCGACACCGGGGCGCCGTCCACCTGCTCGACCTCGATGCGCAAGGCGTCGGTGAAGCCTTTCACCGCGTGCTTGCTGGCCGAGTACATGCCCTGCATCGGGATCGCCACTTCGGAGGCCTCGCTGCCGAGGTTGATCAGGGCGCCGCCCTGGCGCGTCAGGTGCGGCAGCGCCACCAGCGAGCCGTGCACCATGCCCCAGAAATTGATGTCGAACAGGCGCCGGCTGTCTTCTTCCGAGACCTGGTCGAGGCGGCCGTAGATGGTGCTGCCGGCATTGTTGACCCAGGTGTCGATGCGGCCATAGCGCTCGATCGCGACCTGGGCGATGCGCTCGACCTGGGCACGCTCGGCGACGTCGGCCACGACGGCGATCGCCTCGAAGCCGTTCTCGACCAGCCCCTGCCGGACCGCCTCGAGCACGTCGGCCCCGCGCGCGGCCAGCACCAGCTTGGCGCCCTGCTTCGCCGCTTCCTGGGCGGTGGCCAGGCCGATCCCACTCGATGCGCCGGTGATCACCATGACCTGACGGTTCAGGGGTTTGAGGGGACTGGACACGGGACCTCCTGCTTGTGCATGTGCGATGGATGCAACGTAGCAGGAAAACGGCGGGCGACGCGCCCGCTACGGGGCCGGCGGCGCTATACTTCCGCCCTGCCTTTTTCTTCTCTACCCCACCATGCAGTGCAGAGACAACTGCGGCGCCTGCTGCACCGCGCCTTCGATTACCAGCCCGATTCCCGGCATGCCCGACGGGAAGCCGGCCGGCGTGCGCTGCGTCCAGCTGGGTGAGGACGAGCGCTGCCGCATCTTCGGCCGGCCCGAACGTCCGGCCTTTTGCGGCGGTTTGCAGCCTTCAATGGAAATGTGCGGGAACAGCCGGGAGCAGGCGATCCGCTGGCTGGACGAGCTCGAACGCGCTACGGCGCCCCTGGATTCTCATCGTCCGCCTCGCCTTTGAGCGTGAGCAGCCCGAAGCGCTTCTTTTTCTTCTTGATGACGACAGCATGCTCGACCGCCGGCTTGGTCGCGGGCGGCGGCGCCACGGGCAGGGGAAAGCCGAGGAAGGCCATCACGAAAAAGATCGGCAACAAGACATAGAACAGCGGCCGACGCCAGTTCAGTTTCTCTTTTAGCATGGCGCGCACATGGCGCCGTGCTTACGAAAAGCAAGACTGGCCCCCTACCCGCGCAGGGTAATCTGCCTGCCGCGCCTGTCCGCTTACGCCGAAGCGGTCTTGCCGCGCGCCTGCTGCACGCGCTGGAACAGCCCGCCCAGGGTCAGCCCTTCGTGCCAGATATCGTCGAGCATCAGGCCGTACTTGTCGCGCAGCGCCTTCGCCAGCGTCTCGATTTCCTGGGCCTCCGGCAGCCAGCGGGTCGGGTTGACCGCGCGGTAGATGCCGAGCACCTCGTCGTCCGGACGGAAGTGCAGCTTCTCGCTGTCGCGGAAGGAGAAAGCGGACACGAAGACGGACAGGAAATCGCGAATGTCTTTACGCGAAGCGGTAGGGAAAGTGCTGCGCCAGGCCCGGCCCTGGCAGGGTCGGTAACGCAAGGAGTTGGGCAATTGCCACCCGTGGAATGCTGCCCAGGCAAGCGCAGCAAGGATGAGAACAACAAAAATGCTCATTCGTTTGAGTCAGGAATACTCATGCGGTCGAGTGTAGCACGCGTTCGGGGCCGCGGCGCACGACAGAATTTTCCAGTCATGCCGATGAGCTAACCCTATGGCAAGCGTGGCGCGGTACAATCTTGCACCGGACACAGCAGGTGCGCCCCAGCTGTTGTGATCATGATAAGCTTCGACCCCGCCGCACCTCCACGGAATTCCCCGTACACCGCACCCAGCCGATTTCTTACGCTTACTGTTACCCCTAATGGACATTCTTCTCGCCATCAAGGCGATCATCATGGGCCTGGTCGAAGGCTTCACCGAGTTCCTCCCGATTTCCTCCACCGGCCACCTGATCCTCGCGGGCAGCCTGCTGAATTTCACCGGCGAGAAGGTCAAGGTCTTCGAGATCGCCATCCAGGCCGGCGCCATGCTGGCCGTGATCTGGGAATACCGCCGGCGCATCGCCAGCGTCGTCTCCGGCCTCGGCTCCGATCCGAAGCAGCGCCGCTTCGTCCTGAATATCCTGATCGCCTTCTTCCCGGCGGCCCTGCTCGGTTTCCTGTTCAGCGGGCTGATCAAGGCGGAACTGTTCGCACCGGTCCCGGTGGCGACCGCCTTCATCGTCGGCGGCCTGGTGATCCTGTGGGTGGAACGCCGCCACACCGGCGGCGAGCACAAGGCCCGCGTGGACAGCGTGGACGACATGAGCTACAAGGACGCGCTGAAGGTCGGCCTGGCCCAGGCCTTCGCCCTGATCCCGGGCACCAGCCGTTCCGGTGCGACGATTATCGGCGGCATGCTGTTTGGCCTGTCGCGCAAGGCGGCCACGGAATTCTCCTTCTTCCTGGCGATCCCGACCCTGCTCGGCGCCACCGTCTACTCGGTGATCAAGGAACGCCACCTGCTGTCGATGGCCGACCTGCCGATGTTCGCCCTGGGCGGCCTGGCGGCCTTCGGTTCGGCCTTCCTGTGCGTGCGCTGGCTTCTGCGCTACATCAGCACGCACGACTTCACGATCTTCGCCTGGTACCGTATCGTATTCGGTATCCTGGTACTCGTGACTGCGCACTTCGACCTCGTCGTGTGGGCTGAATAAATAGTAAGTAAAGTATGACAACCGATATCGGCGCGCGCGCCCTCCACGTCCTCGAGACGGTCTTCGGCTATCCCGCCTTCCGCGGGCAGCAAGGGGAGATCGTCGAGCACGTGGCCAGCGGCGGCGACGCACTCGTCCTGATGCCCACCGGCGGCGGCAAGTCGCTGTGCTACCAGATCCCGGCGCTGCTGCGCGACGGGGTGGGCGTGGTCGTCTCGCCGCTGATCGCGCTGATGCAGGACCAGGTCGACGCACTGGAAGAAGTCGGCGTCCGCGCCGCCTTCCTCAACTCGACCCAGACCTTCGAGGAAACCCTGCGCATCGAGCGCCTGGTGCGCAGCGGAGAAATCGACCTCGTCTACGTGGCGCCCGAGCGTCTGCTGACGCAGCGCTGCCTGGAACTCTTCGACGCCTCGCCGATCTCGCTGTTCGCCATCGACGAAGCGCACTGCGTGTCGCAATGGGGCCACGACTTCCGGCCGGAATACATCCGCCTGTCGGTCCTGCACGAGCGTTACCCGGGCATCCCGCGCATCGCGCTCACCGCGACCGCCGACCAGCAGACCCGTGACGAAATCGCGCACCGCCTGCAACTGGACGATGCGCGCAAGTTCGTCTCGTCCTTCGACCGCCCGAACATCCGCTATTCCATCGTCGAGAAGACCACCGGCCGCAAGCAGCTGCTCGACTTCATCAGCAGCGAGCATCCGCAGGATTCCGGCATCGTCTACTGCCTGTCGCGCAAGAAGGTCGAGGAAACCGCCGACTTCCTGAACGAGCACGGCATCCGCGCCCTGCCCTACCACGCCGGCATGGAATACAGCCAGCGCGCGGCGAACCAGGCCCGCTTCCTGCGTGAAGACAACATCACGATGGTCGCGACCATCGCCTTCGGCATGGGCATCGACAAGCCGGACGTGCGCTACGTCTGCCACCTCGACCTGCCCAAGAGCCTCGAGGGGTATTACCAGGAGACCGGCCGCGCCGGCCGCGACGGCCTCCCGGCCAGCGCCTGGATGGCCTACGGCCTGCAGGACGTGGTGCTGCAGCGCCGGATGATCGACGAATCCGAAGCCGACGAAACCTTCAAGCGCGTGCTGTCAATGAAGCTCGACGCCATGCTCGGCCTGTGCGAGACGCTGAGCTGCCGCCGCATGCGCCTGCTCGACTACTTCGGCGAGCGTTCCGGCCCTTGCGGCAACTGCGACACCTGCCTGATCCCGCCGGTGCAGGTGGACGGCACGGTGCCGATGCAAAAGCTGCTGTCGACGGTGTATCGGGTCGATCAACGGTTCGCGGCCGGCCACGTGATCGACGTGCTGCGTGGCGCCCAGACCGAACGCATCAGCCAGTGGCACCACGACAAGCTTACCGTCTACGGCGTCGGCGCCGACCGCTCCGAACAGGAATGGCGCGCCATCGTGCGCCAGGCGATCGCCCTCGGTTTCGTCACGGTCGACCACGATGCCTTCAGTTCGCTGAAGTTGACCGACGCCGCGCGCCCGGTGCTCAAGGGCGAGCAGAAGGTGCAGCTGCGCCAGTACCAGAAACCGGTCAAGGCCAAGCGGCCTTCGTCCTCGCGCAGCAGTGGTTACGAGGAACTGGAATTGTCGCGTTCCGAGCAGGCGATCTTCGACCGCCTGCGTTCCTGGCGCATGGGCACCGCGCGCGAGCATGGCGTGCCGGCCTATGTCGTGTTCCAGGATGCGACCCTGCGCGAGATCGCCAAGGTCAAACCCGGCTCGCTCGACGCGCTGCGCGGCGTGTCAGGCGTCGGCGAGAAGAAGCTCGTGTCCTACGGCGATGAAATCGTCGCCATCATCAACGAGATGATGTAGTTGGCGCTTATTTCTTGGTGAAGACGAGATCCCAGACGCCGTGGCCCAGCTTGAGGCCGCGGTTCTCGAACTTGGTCAGCGGACGGTATTCCGGCTGCGGCGCATAGCCTTCCGCCGTGTTCTGCAGCGCCGGCTCGTTGCCCAGCACTTCCAGCATCTGCACCGCGTAGTCTTCCCAGTCGGTGGCGAGGTGAATGTAGCCGCCCGGCGCCAGCTTGTCGCACAGGACCTTCACGAAGGCCGGCTGGATCAGGCGGCGCTTGTTGTGGCGCGCCTTGTGCCAGGGGTCCGGGAAGAACACGTGCACGCCGGCCAGGGAGCCGTCGGCGATCATGTTGGCCAGCACCTCGACCACGTCGTGCTGGATCAGGCGCAGGTTCTCGATGCCCTGCTCGCCGATCTGCTTGAGCAGGCTGCCCACGCCCGGCGTGTGCACCTCGACGCCGATGAAATCCTTCTCCGGCATCAGGCGCGCGATGTGGGCGGTGGTGTCGCCCATGCCGAAACCGATCTCGAGGACCACCGGCGCCTTGCGGCCAAAAGCGCCTTCCAGGTCCAGCGTCTGCTTTTTATACTCGATCAGGTACTTCGGACCGAGCTCCTCCAGGGCGCGCGCCTGCGCGGTCGACAGGCGGCCGGCCCGCGTGACGAAGCTGCGGATGCGGTGCTCGGTCGGATCGTAAAGCATGGACCGCGCCGGGCCGTTGGTGGGCTTTTCAGAAGACATGGGGAAAGTGAGTGAGGAAAAAACGGCTGTCATTATAGCCCACGCGGCGTGCGTAGCCTTGCGGCGGAATCGCGCATAATCGTGTTTTCACCCTTGCCGAGCACAGGAAGCCCTCCCATGCATTCGATGAAACACCCGATCGCCGTCGACGAGAACGTCGCCACCGCCCACCTGACCTCCTTCCATTACGGCAGCCCGGGCAGCGGCAAGAAGGTGTATATCCAGGCCGCCGTCCATGCCGACGAGGTGCCGGCCATGCTGGTGGCGCACTTCCTGCGCCAGGAACTGGAACGGCTGGATGCGGAAGGCCGGGTCAAGGGAGAGATCATCCTGGTGCCGGCGGCCAATCCGCTCGGCCTGTCGCAGGTGATCCATGGCGCACCCTTCGGCCGCTACCACCTGACGACCGGCACCAATTTCAACCGCCTCTACCGGCACGTGGCGGACGACCTCAAGAAGTCGCTCGAAGGCAAGCTCGGCAGTGACGTGGACGCCAACGTCGCCCTCATTCGCGAGCATGCCCGTCACCAGGTCGGTCTGTGGGAACCGAAGGACGATGCCGAGACCCTCAAGAAGACCCTGCTGTCGATGGCGATCGACGCCGACATCGTGCTCGACCTGCACTGCGATAACGAAGCGCTGATGCACATGTACACCGGCACGCCGCTGGTCGAGGCGGTGGAACCGCTGATGGCCCTACTCGGTGCGCGCGTGCTGCTGGTGGCCAAGGTCTCGGGCGGCGAAGCCTTCGACGAAGCCTGCAGCCGCCTGTGGTGGGACCTGGCCGACCACTTCGAAGGCACGGCGATTCCGCCCTCCTGCATCGCGGTCACGGTCGAACTGCGCGGCGAGAACGACGTGCGCTACGACTACGCGCGCGCCGACGCCGCGGCCATGCTGCAGTACCTGGGCCATGCCGGCGTGCTCGACATCCCACTCGAGCCGTTGCCGGAAACGCCTTGCCGCGCGACGCCACTGAATGCCGTCGAGCCGCTCGAAGCGCCGCATGCCGGCGTGCTGGTCTTCCACAAGAAGCTGGGCGAGCTGGTGGAACGGGGCGAGCCGGTGGCGGACATCGTCAACCCGGTGAGCGGCCAGGTCACGACGCTGGCGGCGGAACACGCCGGGCTGCTGTTCGCGAGCACGGCGCATAGGCACCTGCTGCGCGGGATGCACGTCTGCAAAATCGCCGGGACGGAATCATTCCGCAGCGGCGACCTGCTGTCGTCCTGAACGACGCGCCAGGCCCGCTGCCACAGCGAGGAAGGCCAGCACCAGCAGCAGCCAGGGAAGCGGCGCCCGCAGTTCCATGAGCGTGGCGCTGCTGGCAGCCGACCACAGCACCGGGATCACCCACAACGGCCAGGGCGCGCGCCAGAACAGCAAGGCCCCAAACGTTACGGCGACGGTCGGGTCGGGCGCGAAGCCGAAGACTTCAGCCTGCCACCAGCTGCGTCCATGCAGCGCTGCCAGCAAGGGATACCCCGCCAGCCCCAGCACGACGATGAGCGTCGCCATCCTGCCCGGAGATGGCGCCGCATGCCTTCTTGTCGCCATCCACGCCAGCAGGCCGGCCTGGATGCAATAGCCCAGCGCAAAATACGGCGCCGCGGTATGGATGTCGGCATAGCGCTGCAGGTGGTAGGCCCAGGCGACCGACGGCCAGGCCAGTCCGAGCAGCGCGAACGCGATCCTCGCCTTGATGCGCAGCATGCAGGCCAGGACGGCGATGCCGGCGCCAAGCGCCAGCAGCTGCAGCGGCCACAGCTCGCGGTTCATCAGCTCGAACTGGCGGTAATAGGTCCGCGCCGAGAACATCAGGAAGTCGGATAGCGAATACGTCCACCACTCGCTCATGCCAGCCTTTCGACATCCTGGACGATGCGGCGGCGCAGCGCCTCGTCCGGCAGCGGCCCGGTCGCGGCCAGCAGGTTCTCGCGCACGTGGGCGACGCTGGAGGTGGCGGGAATCGCGCAAGTCACCGCCGGATGGGCCACGATGAACTTGAGTAGCGCCTGGGCCCAGGTAGTGCAGCCGATCTCCGCGGCCCAACCGGGCAGGCGCTTGCCCGCCAGTGCCCGGGTCAGGTCCCCTTGCCGGAAGGGCCGGTTGACGATCACGCCGATGCGCCGCTCGCGCGCCAGCGGCAGGATGCGCTGTTCCACTTCGCGGTCGAGCACGTTGTACGAAACCTGCACGAAGTCGATCGGTTGGCTCGCCATGATCTTCAGGATCTCGGCATGCCGGCGTCCTTCCGAGGTAGTGATGCCGACGTAGCGCAGCCGCCCTTCCCGCTTCATCCGCAACAGCATGGGCAGGTGGGCTTCCCAGGCCAGCAGGTTATGCACCTGCAGCAGGTCGAAGCGGGGGATTTGCCACAGGCGGCGCGAAGCCTCGGCCTGCGCCGGTCCCTGCGCGCCTTCGCCGATCCATACCTTGTCGGCGCTGAAGAGCTGCGCCGGCTTGAGCTTGGCCACGGCTTCCCCGATCACTTCCTGCGCCGAGCCGTACATGGGCGAGGAATCGATGAGTCTTCCGCCGCCGGCGAAGAACTGGCGCATCACCGCGGCGCACTCGGCACGGGCAACAGGATCGCGGCCGACGTTGAAGGTGATCCAGCTGCCCAGGCCGACCACCGGGATCTGCTCGCCGGAGGAAGGGATGGCGCGGGTCAGGAGTGCCGGCCGGCCTTGGGCATGAGCGAAGGCCGGCAAGGCCAGCAGCGATGCGAGCAGGCGGCGGCGCGATCGGGAAGCGAGTAGCATGCGGGCGCTCCTTGTCGGGTGGGACGGGAAGGATGCGAGCATACCGCGCCGGCGCTGGACGCGGCGCGCCCGCGCAGGGGATACGTCATGCGACGCCGACCTCGCACTCCGCGATGGCCCAGCGGGTGCTGCTTCACCCGCAGAAACTACGCAATTATTCCATCGCGGCGACCGTGGGTTGGTTCGCCTCCTGCTGCAACTTCTCCTCGCGCGCTGCAATTTCTCGGTCGGCTTGAGCGTAGACCTTGGTGCTATGCATCCACCACATCACCCCAGCGACCACTCCGGCTCCGATCGCTACCGCTGGGGCGGCGGACATTATTACCATCAGGTTGTTGACTGCAGCGCCACCCCATACTGCACTGGTAGTCTTGATCACTAGCCGCTTCTCGTTTTCCGGTAGACGGTCTGCAAATTTAACCAGCCCGATCTTCGCACCGGTTAGCGCGAGAATCCCGAGGGGTGACGTGACGGCCATCGGATTTGCTTCCAGTGCTCCTGCCGACAGAGCGAGACTCGTGCTGACACCGTCAGCTACCGCTGACTGCATGGCATTCTTGTCGAGCCGCTCGATACGCTTCTCTGGCGGGGCTGGATTTGTGGTTGCGCAGCCTACGAGCGCAAAAGCGGCGATTGAAACTGTGGCGGCGGTCCTGTACAAATGCCAACCAGACCCCGAATATGACTTGGACATAATTCGAAACCTCGCTCAAAAAGTTCGTACGAAACCGCTAGCGCTGACAGCGACCAGTTGAAGACGATTGTTAGTAGTTGAGTCCTTTTTACTGATGAGCCAAGTTATCACAGCGTTTGTACTGATGAGCGTCCCGTACCTTTTGGCAATCGCTAAGCAGAGTCGGCTTTTTCCGCTGGGTACGCTTGAGCCTCGCGAGCAACAGTGACGCAGGTCACAGGTAGATTTGCCAACTTAACGGCTGTGTTGAATCCCGCAACATCTGGTCGGGATTATTTTTTGTGGAGCGCGTTGGATTTTGTGGAGCAGGCAGGAGGGCGATACAGGGCTGTTTCTACTATGGAGCGGGTGAAGGGAATCGAACCCTCGTCGTAAGCTTGGGAAGCTTCTGCTCTACCATTGAGCTACACCCGCGTTGCCTGCATTCTACGCGCGTTTGTCGCGCTTTGACAAATTTGCAGGACCGCCGCCTATTCCGGCTGCTCGACCGTATAGCCTTTGGCAGCCAGCGCCGCCACCATCCCCTTCGGATCCAGGATATCCCGCATCGGCAGCAGCGCGAAGCTCGATGCGTTCCTCTCCAGCGCACTCTCCGCCGCCGCCACCCACATGGCCTTCAGGCGCGGACGCACCGACTGGAAGGCCGGATCGTCGCGCACGGCGGCGCTGTTCAGGATCACGTCCCGGCAATTCTCTTCGTGATCGACGAAGTCGAGCTTGCGGATGCCGTCGATGTCGCCCTTGGCCCAGGCATTCGCGCGCACCCGCATGGCATCGATGTCGGTTTCGAGCCGGGCGATCGTGGAATTCAGGCAGGCCGCATCCTCGACCGGCGACTTCTTGAAATCCTTGATCATGCGTCGTGCGTTATCCATCGGCAGTTCGATCCTGGACCGCGTCACCTTCAGCTTCTTGTCGTCGACGATCTTCTCGACCTGCTTGCGCACGCCGGTGCGCGTAGTCAGGCCGGCCTTGGCCAGCGCGGAACCGAACAGCTGGCCCGCCACGAAGACCGGGCGCTCGCGCTCGTCGTTCTTGGGAAGGTATTTCTCTTTCATCGGCTGCCAGCGCGCATAGACATCCGGCGGCAGCACCTCACGCAGCGTTGCGCCATCGGGAATCTTGTTGATGCCGATGAGCGAGGGCAGCAGGAGTGCGCCCTTGAAGTAGCCGACCGACGCACTCGCGACCGGCGGCGCCAGGTATTCCTGCGAACGGGCGATCACGGCTTCGACTTCGTGCGAGCGCCATTGCATCTTGATCGGCAGCGGCGCGTAGTCGCCGAAGATCCACAGCACGTGATCGCCCTTCGACACCTTCCACATGCCGGGACCGGGCTTCTGGCCGACGACCAGGATCTGTTCGGTCGCCGCCGGCGCGGTGTCGGCGGAGGCCGCTGGCGGGTCTGCCGGACCGTCCGTCTGGGCGTGGACGGGTGCCGCGCACAGGGCGAGGCACAGCGCAGGAACGATCGCGAGTTTGAGCATCAGGACATCCTTGTTGTTGATTGTCCGTCAAGCTTAACCCGTCAATACGGGCAGGCGCTTAGCGATGCCTTAAGCAGCGCGGCGCCTTCCGCACTTCATGCCGCCTGCATGGCCAGGCGCGCCGGCGCCGCTTTGCCGGGCTGCGGGCGTGCGGCCGGCTGCGCGTGGGCGTCGTCCTCGATCTTGAACTCGCCCACCAGCGCCACCAGGGTGGCCGCCTGCTGCTGCAGGCTTTCCGCCGCGGCGGCCGCTTCCTCGACCAGGGCCGCGTTCTGCTGGGTCACGCCGTCCATCTGCACGATGGCCTGGTTGACCTGGCCGATGCCGGTGCTCTGCTCCGCGCTGGCGGCGCTGATCTCGGCGACGATGTCGCTCACCCGGCGCACGCTGGACACCACCTCTTCCATCGTCTTGCCTGCTTCCTCGACCAGCATGGTGCCCATGCTGACCTTGTCGACCGAATCGCCGATCAGGGCCTTGATCTCCTTGGCGGCGGCGGCGCTGCGCTGCGCCAGGTTGCGCACCTCGGTCGCCACCACGGCGAAGCCGCGGCCCTGCTCGCCGGCGCGCGCCGCTTCGACGGCGGCGTTCAACGCCAGGATATTGGTCTGGAAGGCGATGCCGTCGATGACGCTGATGATGTCCACCACCTTCTTCGACGCGTCGCTGATCGAGGCCATGGTGTCGACCACCTGGGCCACCACGTCGCCGCCGCGCGTGGCGATCTCGCTGGCCGACCCGGCCAGCTGCTTGGCCTGGCGCGCATTGTCCGCGTTCTGCTTCACGGTACCGTTCAGCTCTTCCATCGACGCCGCGGTTTCCTCGAGCGCGCTGGCCTGCTGTTCGGTGCGCACCGACAGGTCGGCGTTCCCCTGGCGGATCTCGCTCGATGCCGTCGCCACCGCGTCGGAGCTGCTGCGCACGCGTGCCAGCACGTCCTGGATCTTGGCCACGAAGGTATTGAAACCGCGGGCGATCTCGGCCAGCTCGTCGTTGCCGCGCGCCTCGAGACGCGCGCTCAGGTCGGCATTGCCGCCCGCCAGATCGGTCATGGCGTGGCCCAGTACGCGCAGCGGACGGGTCAGGCGGCGCTGCACTGTCACCATCACGAACACGGCGGCCACGGCGCAGAGCACCGAGACCAGCGCCGCGTAGCCGGCCAGTTCGCGCGCCGGGGCCGTCGCCACGCTGTGCGGGAAGGCCAGCGAGATCGCCCATGGCGCGACGTCGGGCGACACGCGCAGGGGCTGCAGCAGGTGCACGATGCCCTTGTCGTCGATGTATTCGTAGGGCTTGCCCTGCCTGACCGCTTCCAGCGCGGCGGCCGGCAGGTCATCGGCCTTCTTGCCGTTGCGGGCATGGTCCTTGTTGCTGGCGTACAGGCCGTGGTTCGAGATCAGCGCCAGCGTGCCCTGCTCCATCAGCTTCATCTCGCCCAGCATGGTGCCGAGCGTGGTGAGCTGGAAGTCGCCCGTGACGACGCCCTTGAACTGGCCGTCCACTTTGATCGGGGCCGCCAGCGAGGCGATCAGCACGTTCTTGCCGTTGATCGGGTACATGTAGGGTTCGGTGAAGTGCGAGCGGCCGGTGGCCTTCGGCACGTCGTACCAGTCGTTGCCGCCCGGGGTGGTGACGAACACGATCGGTTCGACATTCACCTTGCCTTGGGGGCTGCGCGTCCAGTAAGGCATGAAACGGCCCGTTGCGTCGTACATCGGCGCCTGGCCGGCGAACTCGGCATCCCTGCCGTCCAGCGCATCCGGTTCATAGGCGGCCGAGCTGCCGATGAACTCTTCGGAGCCCGCCAGCGTGGCGCTGACCGCGCCGGCGATCTGCTCGCGCGTCATCGCCTGGCCGGCGCCTTGGGTGGCGCCCAGCGTCGTGGCCACGCTTTCCAGGGTCGACAGGTTGGCTGCGATCCGGCCCTTGAGGAGCGCCGATGCTTCCTCCGTCAGCGTGCGCGCCTCGCGCATCGCCGCCGCCTCGGCGCTCTCGCTGTTCTTGACGGCGATGAAGGCCGAGGTCACGCCCATGCTCGCCACCACCAGGATGGTGGCGGTGACGCAGATCTTGGCGCTCAGGGAAAGGGAGAAGCGGCGCGAAATCGTTTGCTTGTTCATGGTCGTCTCTCTCGTTATCAGAAGCTGCGGGCGACGCTCACGGCGAGCGTAGCCTTGGCGGGATTGGAATAAGCGATGGCGCCGTCTGCGCGCGGCACGCCGGTGGTGTAGCGGTCGTAGGCATCGGTGGCGCCCCAGGCGCGGGTGTAAGCGGCGGCGACGGTCCAGCCGCCGTCGAACGCCCTGGTGACACCCGCTTTTGCATCGCGCCAGTCCCAGATGTCGTTGCCGGCGCCCGCCACGCGGCCCTCACCCAGGTGCAGGTTGAGCGTATAGCCGCCACCCAGGTCGTGGTTGGCGCCGAGGTCCAGGTAGCCGGTGCCGCGCGCGTCCGTGATGCCGAAGAAGTCGCGCGACACCGTGCGGTAGTACTTTGCATACAGGGCGCCGAAGCTCAGGCCGGGCACCAGTTCGGTGTAGTCGTATCTGGTGCCGGTGGCGCCGATGCGGGCGCCCGGATAGCGGTAATGCATCGCCGTCAGGCTGTAGCCGACCGGCCCGAAGGTGCCGGCGTAGCCGCCGTACAGGTCCCATTCGACCCGGCCACCCTCGATGAAGCGGTCGCTGACGGTCGAGGCCCAGGTGCCGAACGACCAGCCGCTCGGATGGATGACATCGAGGCCTGCCTGCAGCGCGGGTTTGCCCCAGGTCTGGCGCATCCCGCGCGAGACGTATTGGGACGCCACGCCAAGGGTGGTGGTGACGGTGGCGGCCGGGGCGGCTTCCTGGCCGCCGGCCTGGACGGTGGGCATGGCCAGCAGCAGCAGGGAAGCCGGCAGCAGCCGGCGAAGGGATGAAATCATGATGTCTCGTAGGTCCGTCGGCAGGCAGGAGGCCAACAATTAATGCCGTACGGAAATATTACGAGACAAATGTGAATATTCACGCGATTGTGAATTATTCGATAACGGGTTTTTACTGCCGTGCGTCCTCGGCGCAACACTCAGCCATTCCGGCGACGTCAGTCCGGTTCCGGAAGGTCGGGCCGTTCGAGCAGCTCGTGCGCCAGCTTCAGGCCCTTCACCATCACCGAGAAGGCTTCCTGCTTGGCGGCTTCGTCCGGCACCCGCAGCACGTAGGAGGGGTGGTAGATCGTCACCACCCAGATGCCGTCGTGGCGGATCGGTTTGCCCAGGGTGTCCTTCAGCGTGACGGTGGCCTTGCGCATCACCGACTTGAGCGCGGTCGCGCCCATGGCCACGATCACCTTCGGCTTGACCGCAGCCAGCTCTTTCTCGAGCCAGTAGTGGCAGGCCTCGATCTCGCGCTGGACCGGGGTCTTGTGCAGGCGGCGCTTGCCGCGCGGCTCCCATTTGAAGTGTTTGACCGCGTTGGTGAGGTAGATGGTCTTGCGGTCGACTTCGGCCTGGGCGAACACGCGGTCGAGCAGCTTGCCGGCCGGTCCGACGAAGGGTTTGCCGGCCAGGTCTTCCTGGTCGCCCGGCTGTTCGCCGACGACCATGATCTGCGCCCGCTTTGCTCCCTCGCCGCCGACCGCCTGGGTAGCGTATTGCCACAGCTCGCAGCGCCGGCATTCGTCCAGCTTGGAGGGCTGCTCGCGGTCGGGCTGCGCGGCTTCGGCGCTGATCGGGATGGTGGCGCCGCTGCGCCGTCCCACCGCCTGCACCTGGCCGATCTTGCGCGCCCCGAGCTCGGCCTGGCTCACCAGCGAAGGCACGATCGCGCCTTCCGGCAGGTTCTTCCAGAAGCGCGAGGGAATATGGCTCTGCATCAGCTGGGCGTTGACCCGGGCCGGATTGAAGATGCTGCGGTAATAGGTGAGCCAGAGCGCTTCGCCGGCGTCGTCCAGATCGGCGGCGCTCGACATCAGCGGGCCGGTGTGGTGCAGGGCCTGGCCATCCCACAGCACGCTGGCCTCGGGCGTGGCGATCATCCAGCTGAGCTTGCCCATGCGGGCCACGAAATGCTCGGCCACCTGGGGCAGCACCTCGTGGCGCGGCTCGAACCAGGCGACGAAGCGCGGCGGGCCGGCATCTAGCGGGCGCTCGCGGAATCGGATGTAGGCATGCATGTCGTGCTCCTCGCGGCGCACCGCCTTGACCATGCCGTGCAGGCGGCTGCCGTCCGGGTCGGCGGGCGACTGCACGTCGTGCTCGCCCTGCGTCCAGCGCCACAGCACCCGGTAGAGAAAAGCCCAGCGGTCGGGCGCGCGGAAGCAGGCGGCTTTCTGCAGCATCTCGAGCAAGGATCGTGGCACATGCGGTGCTTGTGTCGTGATGTCCGCATTATGCTGCGCCGGCGCCGGCGTCGGCGCACCCGAGAACAGGTCGCCACCCTCGGGCGCGCCCCAGTTGACCGCTTCTGGCCGCACGCCGGCGCGCAGCAGGTCGCGCGCGGCCGTGCGCCACTCTTCGAAGCTCGCCACCTGTGGCGCCTGGATCATGCGGCCTGCAATTCCGGCCACAAATTCATCTGCTCGGGCGCATCGGCCAGGTGGCGCCGGAGGAGGTGGGAACTGGCCGCGCCCTGCACCGGCTTGTAGTCGGCCGTGACGATGAAGGGCGCCAGCTTCTTCATGCTGCAGCGCAGGCGCGACAGGTCTTCCCAGCGGATGCGCCGGAGGCGGCGCAGCTCCACGATGCGTTTCGCGTTGCGGATGCCGATGCCCGGCACGCGCGCGATCATGCTTTCGTCGGCGCGGTTCAGGTCGAGCGGGAAGTGCTCGCGGTTGCTGAGTGCCCAGCCCAGCTTGGGGTCGACGTCGAGCGCCAGGTTGCCGGAGGTGGGCATCAGCTCGCCCGCCGTGAAGCCGTAGCCGCGCAGCAGGAAGTCGGCCTGGTACAGGCGGTGCTCGCGCAGCAGCGGCGGCGGCGCCGCCGGCACGCTCTTGGGGCTTTGCGGAATCGGGCTGAAGGCCGAGTAGTACACCCGTTTCAGCTTGTAGCTGCCGTACAGGGTCTCGGCGGTGTTGAGGATGGTGTGGTCGTCGCTGGCGTCGGCGCCGACGATCATCTGCGTGCTCTGGCCGGCCGGCGCGAAGCTGGGCGCCTTCGGCTCCTCGGCCTTTTCGTCGAGCTTGCGCCGGATCGAGCCCATCGCCAGCTTGATGGTGTGGACGTTTTTCTCGGGCGCGAGGCGGGTCACGCTGTCGTGGGTCGGCAGCTCGATGTTGACCGACAGGCGGTCGGCCCAGCGCCCCGCTTCTTCGATGAGCAGCGGGTCGGCATCCGGAATGGTCTTGAGGTGGATGTAGCCGCGGAAGCCGTGCACCTCGCGCAGCTGGCGCGCCACGGCCACCAGCTGCTCCATGGTGTAGTCGGCGGACTGGATGATGCCCGAGCTCAGGAACAGGCCGTCGATGTAGTTGCGGACGTAGAAGTCATGGGTGAGCTTGACCACCTCCTCGACCGAGAAGCGGGCGCGCGGCACATTCGAGCTGCGGCGGTTGATGCAGTACTGGCAGTCGTAGATGCAGAAGTTGGTGAGCAGGATCTTCAGCAGCGAGACGCAGCGACCGTCCGGCGTGTAGCTGTGGCAGATGCCCATGCCGGTGGTGGCGCCGAAGCCGTCCTTGTCCTCGGACGAACGTTTCGGCGCACCGCTGCTGGCGCAGGACGCGTCGTATTTCGCGGCGTCGGCCAGGATTTCCAGTTTGTCGTTGAGTTCCATCGCACGCTCTGAACTGTATGGGCATACAGTATACTATCGCGCGCGTATGCACAGGACCTTGAAGGTCAAGTGTGCAGGGTTTTGGCGGTTCAAAGCTGGGACAGATAGTGTAAGGAGGCGGGTCGGTGGGCATGCAAACTTGGATCCCGGCCTTCGCCGGGATGACGGTTTCAAAGCTAACTGAAGAGTTGACGCTAACTTGATTTGTTAGCCTGAAAACCGTCGTTCCGGCGAAGGCCGGAACCCAATTCCGTCGCTCAGCCATTAGCGTAAAAAAAGCCCGGTTGAAAACCGGGCTTCCCGTTACAACAAAATCAGCTCACATCAGCGAATCGGCTTGCCATCCGCATCCACTACGGTCACCTCGCCCCAACCGAGCGAGCGCACGCCCGCCTCGATCTTGCGCAGGTCACCGATTACCATCCACACCGCCTCGTCCGGCTTGATGAACTTCGACGACGCAGCACCCAGCTGCTCCGGCGTAAGCGCGCGCACGTTCGACGCGTACTTGCTCCAGTAGTCGTCGGCCAGGCCCAGGTTCACGGCCTCCAGTCCGGCCGATTCGAGCGCGGCCAGGGTGGAGTAGCGGCCCGGCAGGCGCGAGGTCATGCTGCGCATGATGCTCTCGTACTCGGTGCCCACCAGCGGACGCTCGCCGGCCACGCCGCGCAGTTCCTTCTGCACTTCACGCATCGCTTCGATCGTCTTGTCGGTCTGTACCGGCGCAATGATGTAGAACGGACGCTGGCCGCGCACTTCGGTCAGGCGTGCCTGGGTGCCGTAGCTCCAGTGCTTGTCGAGACGCAGGTTGCGGTTCAGGCGCGAGGTCGCCATGCCGCCGAAGTTCACCATCACCGGCTCGATCGCCAGGTCTTCCGGCTGGCCATAGGCATGCGAGATGTGGGTCGCGACGATGGTCGACTGCGGCGCATCCGGCTTGTCCACCAGGATCAGGCGCTTGCCCTGGGTCGCCGGCACGGTCGTCATCTTCTTGCTCGGTGCCGTGCCCTGCTGCCACTTGCCGAAGCTCGCTTCCAGCGCCGGCAGCAGCTTGTCCATGCTGGTGTCGCCGGCGACGACGATGGTGGCGCTGCCCGGCTTGAACCAGGCGGCGTGCCATGCCATCAGGTCGTCGCGGGTCAGGCTTTGCACGCTGGCCTCGAAGCCGGAAGCGGGCTTGCCGTAGGCATGCTCGGCGCCGTACAGCACCGAGGGCACCAGGCGCAGGGCCAGGCTGTTCGGCTGTGCCTTTTCCTGGGCGATGCCGGCGATGCGGCGGCTCTTCGACAGGGCGAACTGGTCCTGCGGGAAGGCTGGGGTCAGCGCGGCTTCCGCCATCAGGGCGAGCGAGGGCGCCAGGTTGGCGGAGGTCGCCTGCAGGCGCACCAGCGACTGGTCCTGGCCGGTACCGGTGTACAGGCGCGCGCCGAGGTTTTCCAGCGCGTCCGACAGGGCGAAGGCGTCGCGCGTCTTGGTGCCCTTGTCCAGCAGGTCGAGCGCCAGCGAGGCGGCACCGGCCTTGGCGGCGGTGTCCGAGGCCGCGCCGGCATCGACCGCCAGCGAGACGTTCACGATCGGAGCCGAGTGGCGCTCCAGCAGCACGACCTTCAGGCCGTTCTTCAGCTGGGCGCGCTGCAGCGCCGGGAACTTCACATCAGGCGCCTCGCCCAGGCCTGGGAGCTTCTTGCGGTCCAGCGTCGACTTGGCCGCGGCCAGCTTGGACGACGGACGCACCGTCATCGTGTAGTGGTTGGCGCGCAGCCAGCGGTTGGCGGCCGTCTTCACGTCGGCCGGGCCGCTGGTGGCGAAGATCTCGAGGCGGTCGAGGTAGGCGTCGGGCTTGCCGCCGTAGGTCTGGCTTTCGGCCAGCACGTCGTTGCGGCCGCCCATGCCGCCCACGCGCTCCAGGCTGCGGGCGAAATCGGCCAGGTCGCGGGTTTTCACGCGTTTCAGTTCCGCTTCGGTCGGGCCCTTCTCCAGCAGCTCGGCCACCACGCGCTCCATCTCGCGTTCCACTTCCATCGGGTCGACGCCCGGCTTGACGGTGACCGACAGGTTGAAGGTGCCGCCCAGCTCCGCATCGTTCACATAGGCCGACACGCCGGTGGCCATGCCCTTTTCGTACACCAGGCGCTTGTCCAGGCGTGCGTTCTTCGATCCGGCCAGCACGCCGGCCAGCAGGTTCAGGCGCTGGGTGTCGGTATCGCGCCAGGAAGAGGTATGCCAGCTGCGGTAGATGCGCACCTGCGGCACGTGGTCTTCCATCTCGTCGCGGATGTTGCGGTCCAGCTGGGGGATCCACTTCTCGGTGCGCGGCAGCGGCGGGCCCGGCGGGATCGCGCCGAAGTACTTGTTTACCAGCTCATAGGCGCGCTCCGGGGTGATGTCGCCGGCCAGCGAGATCACCGCGTTGTTCGGGCCGTAATAGGTGCGGTACCACTCCTTGATGTCGTCCAGCGAGGCGGCCTGCAGGTCTTCCATGTAGCCGATGGTCGACCACGAATACGGATGCGAGTACGGGTACATCTTGGCCGAGATTTCCATGCGCACGCGGCCATACGGCTGGTTCTCGCCCTGGCGCTTCTCGTTCTGCACCACGCCGCGCTCGCGCTCCAGCATCTCCTTCGAGATGTAGTTGCCGAGGAAGCCCATGCGGTCCGATTCCAGGAACAGGGTGCGCTCGAGCGCCGACACCGGCACGTCTTCGAAGAAGTTGGTGCGGTCGGTGTTGGTGGTGCCATTGCGGTTGTTCGCGCCGAGGTCGTCCATCGCCTCGCGGAAGCCGTGCGGGTAGTTCTCGGAACCGTTGAAGAAGAAGTGCTCGAACAGGTGGGCAAAGCCGGTCTTGCCGCGCTTCTCGTTGCGCGAACCGACGTGGTACCACATGTTCACGCCGACCACCGGCACGCTGTGGTCGGTGTGGACCAGCAAGGTCAGGCCGTTGGGCAGCACGAATTTCTTGTGCTCGATGCTGTAGGCCTTGCGGTCGAAGATGGTCGTTTTGGCGGAGGTGGTGGGCGCTGCGGCGTGCGAGGGCACTGCTGCGAAGGCTGCGAGGCCGAGCAGCATGGGAAGTGCAAATTTTTTCATGGCGTCTCGTGGACTGGTAGTTGTATGTATGCGTCCCGTCCGATCATGCGCTGGTTGAACGCGTGGGCGGCGCAGCCGCCCACCCTACAGGAATCGCTGAGCTGACGCCAGCTCAGGCGAAGCCCTGCGCCTGCGCCAGCAAGTGCGGCTCCATGCGCGCCGCGATTTTCTTCAGGTAACCTGACGCCGCCGCCACGCCCGCACCGCCGGCGCGCTGCAGCCAGCCGTAGGCCTCGACCAGGTCGCGCTGCACGCCCTGCCCCGCCGAATACATCACGCCGAGGTTGAACTGTGCCCGTGCATGGCCTTGGCGCGCGGCGCACAGGTACCAGAAGTGGGCGGCTTCGTAATCGCGCTCGATGCCCTTGCCGCAGTCGTGGCGCAGGCCGAGCTCGAACTGGGCCAGCGCGTGGCCCTGGTCGGCGGCCTTGTGGAACCAGTCGGTGGCTTCGCGCGGATCGGCGTGCTCGGCGCGGTCCAGCAGCGCGCCGACCATGTACTGGGCCGGCGCGTAATCCTGGTGCGCGGCGCGGCGGTACCACTCGAGCGCCTGCGCCTCGTCGCGCGCCACGCCGACGCCGGCTTCGAAGCGCAGGCCGAGGTCGAACTGGGCACGCAGGTGGCCCTGCTCGGCCGCCTGGCGGTACCAGTGCGCCGCCTGTTCGGGATCACCAGGGACGCCGTTGCCGGCATCGAACAGCTGGCCGAGGTGGTACTGCGCCGAGGGCATGCCCTGCTCGGCCGCCTGGCGGTACCAGTGCGCGGCCTGGGCCGGATTGCGATCGACGCCCTGGCCGTGCTCGTAGCGCACGCCGAGGTTGTCCTGCGCGCCGGCATGGCCCTGTTCGGCCGCGCGGCGGTACCAGTGCAGGGCCAGCGCTTCGTCGCGCGGCACGCCGTGGCCGCTGTCGTGGATCAGGGCAAGGTTGAACTGCGAGCTGGCGTGTCCCTGTTCGGCGGCGCGCCCGTACCACAGGATGGCGCGCTCGCTGTCCTGCTCGACGTCCTGCCCCTTGTCGTAGCGCAGGCCGAGGTTGAACTGGGCCGGCGCGTAGCCCTGCTCGGCGGCCTTGCGGAACCAGTCGACGGCCTGGGCGCCGCTGCTGCGCAGCGCCAGGCTGAACTGCGAGCGTGCATAGCCCTGGCTTGCGGCGCGACGGTACCACTCGGTCGCCGCATCCTGGTCTTGCGGCACGCCCTTGCCGGTCTCGTACATCATGCCGAGGTTGTGCTGCGCGCCCGGCTCGCCCTGGTCGGCGGCCTGGCTGAACCAGTGCAGCGCCTGCTGCACGTCGTTCGGCACGCCCTGGCCCTTGGCATACAGCCAGCCCAGGTTGTACTGCGCCGGCGCGTAGCCCTGGCTTGCTGCGCGGCCGTACCAGTAGGCGGCCTGGCCGTAGTCCTGGGCCACGCCTTGCCCCTTCTGGAACATCACGCCGAGGTTGTACTGGGCCAGTTCGAGGTCGGCGCTGGCCGCCATGCGGTACCAGGCGACCGCCAGCTCATAGTTCTGCGCCACGCCCTGGCCGTTGGCGTACATGAAGCCCAGGCTGTGCTGGGCGGCCGGCACGCCGCGCTCGGCCATCCCTTTGACACGCAGGAATTCGGCGCTGTAACGGGCTTCCGTGTCGCTGGCTGGTGCCGGGATGTCGAGCATGGCCTGTTCCGGTCAGGCCTGGATTGCGCGCAGGCCGAACAGCGTCGGCTGGGTGCGCAGCGACTTCATGAATTCGCCCAGCGGGATCGGGCGGTAGTACAGGTAGCCCTGCATGGTCATGCAGCCGTTCGAGCGCAGGTAGCGTGCCTGTTCCTCGGTCTCGACGCCTTCCGCGATCAGGTTCAGGCCCAGGCCGCGCGCGATCGAGATGATCGCCAGGATCACCGGATAGTGGCCGCCCTCTTCGTGGATTTCTTTCACGAAGGACTGGTCGATCTTGACCGTGTGGATCGGGAAGCGGTGCAGGTAGGACAGCGAGGAGTAGCCGGTGCCGAAGTCGTCGATCGCCACCGACACGCCGAGCTGGCACAGCTTGTTCAGCTGTTCGATCGCGTACTGCGGGTTGCGGATGCAGATGTTCTCGGTGATCTCGACTTCGATCTGGCCCGGCGCGATCCCGTAGCGCACCAGCGCATTGCGCATCTTCTCGAAGAAGTCGCCGCGGTCGAGGTATTGCGGGGACAGGTTGAGCGACAGGCGCACGTGGTCGGTGCCCGAGGCATTCCACTGCAGCATGTCGCGGCACAGCGCGCCGATCATCCAGTCCGAGATCGGCAGCATCAGCCCGTTTTCTTCGGCGAAGGGCAGGAACTCGCCGGCCGACAGCAGGCCGCGGGTCGGGTGGTTCCAGCGCATCAGCGCCTCGGCGCCGACGATGCGGCCGGTCAGGGCGTCGATCTGCGGCTGGTAGTACATCTCCAGCTCGTCCTGCTCGAGCGCGCGGCGCAGCGCCTGCTCGAGGGCGATCTTCTGGTGCGAGATGTCCAGCATCGACGTATGGTAGAAGCTGTGGCCGTTCTTGCCCTGGGCCTTGACCTGGTACATGGCGATGTCGGCATGGCGCAGCAGCTCGTCGATCGATTCGCCGTCGTTCGGGTAGATCGCGATGCCGATCGAGGCCGAGATGTGCACCTCGTGGCCGTCCAGGTCGAACGGCTCCTGCAGGGTCTCCAGGAATTTGTCGGCCACCATGCGCGCGTCGTCGCGGTCGCGCAGTTCCGGCAGCACGATGGTGAATTCGTCGCCGCCCTGGCGCGCCAGGGTGTCGCCCTTGCGCAGGCAGCCCTTCAGGCGGGTGGCGGCCTGCTGCAGCAGCTCGTCGCCCTTCACGTGGCCGAGGGTGTCGTTGACCAGCTTGAAGCGGTCCAGGTCGATGAACATCACCGCCAGCTCGGTCTTCTTGCGCTTGGCCTGGATCACCGCCAGCCCCAGGCGATCCTTGAACAGGATGCGGTTCGGCAGGTCGGTCAGGATGTCGTGGTAGGCCTGGTAGGAGATGACTTCCTCGGCGCGCTTGCGGTCGGTGATGTCACGCGCCACGCCGTAGGTGCCGAAGAACTCGAGCTTCTTCACTTCCTGGTCGGGCACGTGCATGCCGATCGCGTTCAGCGAGATCGTCATCAGGGTGTTGTTGAAGGTGCGTTCCGGGCTGTTGCTGCCGCCACTCCTGCACTTCAGGCGCAGCTCGACGTTGCGCGAGGCGCGTTCGTCGACGCGGCGCTCGTTGAAGACGTAGCGCGCGCGCTCCAGGTCTTCTTCGTGCACCAGCACCGAATAGTGCTTGCCGAGCAGCTCGTCGCGCGAGTAGCCGAGCAGCTGGTAGGCGCGGTCGTTCACGAAAGTGAAGCGGCCTTCGTGGTTCAGGGTGTAGATGATGTCCGGCGAGGAGTCCACCAGGTAGCGGTACATCTTCTCGGAGGCGTCCAGCTGGTTGGCCATGCGCTGGTTCTCGAGCGCCAGGCGGCGGCCCTTGAGCGCGTTGGCGACCGTTGCCAGCAGCTCTTCTCTGGCATAGGGCTTGCGCAGGTAGTCGTAGGCGCCGCGCTTGAGCGCGCCGATCGCCGCGTCGATGCCGACCTCGCCGCTCATCACGATAACGTCGGCGTCGATGCCCTTCTGGTTGATGAAGTCCATGATCTCGTGGCCGCCGATGTCGGGCAGGCGCAGGTCGAGCAGGACCAGGTCGAAGCGCAGGCGCGACAGGTGGGCCAGGGCCTCGCTGCCGGAAGACGCGGTGGTCAGCTGGTAACCGCGGTCGCGCAGCAGCTCGTACAGCGACGAGAGCAGGCGCGGCTCGTCGTCGACCAGCAGCAGGCGCGGCTGGCTGTCGGTGTCGAGCGGCGGGCTGTATGCAGCCGGCTCGAACATTGCGTTGTGCGCGTTCATCATGACTTTATGCAGAGCCCAGCGCGCGGGCCGGCAGCGCGACCGGCGTCGCGGCGGTGCCGGCGCCGGACCACGCCGGCAGGAGAATTTCGAATGCAGTGCCGCTGCGGCCGCTGCGGCAGGCGATGTGGCCGCCCAGTTTCTTGACCAGGCTGTGGACGATCGACAGGCCCAGTCCGTGGTGGGCGCCGTCCTTGGTGCTCTTCACCGGCGAGAACAGATGGGTCAGCACCTCGCGCGACAGGCCGGGACCGTTGTCGCTGACGACCAGTTCCAGGTACAGCTGGCGCTCGCGGTTGACGTGGCCGCGGTTGACGATCTCCACGCGGCCGCCGGTCGTGCCGAGCGCCTCGATCGCGTTCTTCACCAGGTTCACCAGGATCTGCTTGAGCACGTCGGCGTCGCCCTCGATGCGGGTCGCTTCCTCGTGCATGGTGACGTTGATGTCGACCGTGCTGGGGACGAAGCCGGTACTGCGGAACAGGCGCTGCACCTCGTCCACCACCTTGGCGACGTCGGTCGGGCGCGGGCCGGTGTCGACCGGCTTGAGGTCGGCCAGGCTGCTGACCAGCTGGCCGACGCGGTCGATCTCTTCGTTCAGGATCGACATCTCGCTGCTCACCGGTTCCTGGCGCGCCAGCTTGCTGTCGAGGACACTCAGGTAGTTCTTGATGATCGACAGCGGGTTGTTCACCTCGTGCACCACGCGGCGCGAGGCCTCGCGGTATTCCTCGGCCACGTGGGCGAGCTGGCGCCGTGCATGGCCGCGCTCGGACAGCATGTTTTCCAGCGCGGTGGCGGCCTGCGCCCCGAAGGACTGCATGAAGCGCTCGCGCCGCTGGCAGACCGGGACCTGCCAGCTGGCGATGCCGCCGATCAGGACGCCCAGGCAGCGCGCGCCGGCGACCAGCGGCACGCACACCAGGCTGTCGGTGCCGAGCATGCGCAGCAACTGTTCCTCGGCCAGGCCGAGCGAGTCGCCGTCGCTGCCGATGAAGGCCGGGCGGCGCTCCAGCGCGCTCTTGGCGATCGCGCCGCCCTTGGCCAGCGGCACGGCGAATTCGGCGATGCGCTGGCTGCCCTGGGTGGGCGCGCCGACCAGCGCGTGCCCGGTCGGGTTCTCGAGCAGGACCACGGCGCTGCCGAAGTCGAACAGGATGCGCGCCGAGCGCGTCATCGCTTCCAGCAGGCCGGATTCGCCCTGCTGGCGCGCGAAGCTCTGGCCCACTTCCGAGACCAGCACCATGTTGCGCACCTCCTCGGACAGGCGCTGCTGCACCGGGTCGAGCGCCGGCGGCGCATAGGCCGGCGGCGCCGGGATGTCGTCGGCGCCGGCCAGGTCGATGCCCAGGTGGGCGGCGGCCTTGTCGACCTGGCGCGCGGCGCCGTCGAGCAGCCTGCCGACCTGCTCGGCGTCGAGGCCGCACAGGGCGGCGGCGTCGCGCACGACCGGCTCCTCGCCCGCATGGCTGGACAGCACGTGCGCCAGGCGCACGATGCGGATCAGGGGATGGGCCGACTCGATGCGGTCGCTGGCTTCGTGGTGGTACAGCACCGCGTCGGCCAGGAAGGAATCGAGCTGCCAGCGCTCGATCAGCCAGGCGCCGGCTTCGGCATGGGTGATCTGCAGGGTGCGCTGCTCGACGGCGCACAGGTCCTCGTCGTCGCGCGCGGTGAAGTTGAAGGCGTATTCCTTGGGCGCCGTGGCCAGCAGCGCGAGGCGGCCGACGTTGTGCAGCAGGCCGGCCAGGTAGGCTTCTTCCAGGTGCGGGTAGTCGACCAGGCGCGCGATCTCCTTCGCGATCACGGCCGCGCTCAAGGAGTTCTTCCAGAAGGCGCGCAGGTCGGTACTGCCCGAATGCGGGAAGTTGTTAAAGGTCTGGAATACCGAGTCGCTGATGACCAGGGTCTTGATCATGTCGGTGCCGAGGGCGACCAGCGACTGCTCGAGGTTGACGTTGCGGTGATGGCGCTGGTAGGCCGAACTGTTGGCGACCGCCAGCAGCTTGCCGGTCATGCCGGCATCCTTCGAGATCAGGGCGGCCAGTTCCGGCATGCCGAGGTCGTCGGCCTGCAGGTGTTCGATGAGACGCACGAGGATCTGCGGCATGGCCGGCAGACGGGCAATCAGCAGGCGATTGCGAATATCCTGATCCGATGGTTGCATGGTCTCAAACGTGGCCGCTTGTGGGTTAGCTGAGGCAGCCCAGGACGGGCTGCCACACAGTCTTGCTTTTTCATCTACCAAACAGAACAATGTTTCGAGGTTTGTTCTAGGCACGAAAAACTTATCTTAGCATATAGACATTTCTGATCGGGAACAATACTTTCTGTAAAAAGTGTTGTCGGGATGTCGCTCTAGAGCTATAGACGCAACCCGACAATTCCCGAACAGGCGAAATAGTATTTCAATATGCATGCATACGTGTAATTTTATTTCATCAGGGCATCGGGTGCCCGTCGCGGATCTTCTGGCGCCGGTAGCGCCGCGCCGTGGCCCAGAAACTTAGCGCCAGCAGCGCGAAGCCGGCCTGGCCAAGCGCCAGCGCCAGCACCGAGTGCGACAGCATCGGCGCGATCACGCCGGCCACGATCGCGCCCATCAGCGTGGTGACGAAGGACTGGCAGGAAGCCACGGTGCCGCGGATGTGCGGGAACAGGTCGAGCGCCAGCAGGGTCGCCCCCGGCGCGATGATCGAGCTGCCGAAGGTGAAGAAGAACATGTGCGCCACGCTCCAGGGCAGCGACGGCGGCAGGAAGCTGTGGTAAGCCACATTGAAGGTGATCGCCCCCAGCATGAAGAAGAAGCCGACACGGATCTGGCGCGCGAAGCTCAGCTTGCCCGCCATGCGGTTGGCCGCCAGTGCACCCAGGAAGATCCCGCTCACGGTCGGCACGAACAGCCAGGCGAACTGCGACGGGCCCAGGCCCAGGTGCTCGGGCAGCAGTACCGGCGCCGCCGCGATGTACAGGAACAGGCCGGCGAAGTTCATCGCCACCACGCCCGCCTTCATGTGGAACAGGAAGGAGCTGAAGATGGCGCCATAGCTCTGGGCCAGGAAGCGCGGATTGAAGGGCTGGCGCTTCTCCACCGGCACGGTCTCGGGCAGGTGCTTCCACGAGAACCAGCCCAGCGCCACGGTGTAGACGCACAACGCGAGGAAGATCGCGCGCCAGTCGAAGAAGCTCACGATCCAGCCGCCCAGCACCGGCGCGATGGCCGGGGCGATCGAGAAGATCATGGTCACCATCGACAGCAGCCTTGCCGCCGCCGCGTCCGAATACAGGTCGCGGATGATGGCGCGGCCCACCACCACGCCCGCCCCCGCGGACACGCCCTGCATGATGCGGAACACCCACAGGTAGTGCACCGAACTGGCCGCCGCGCAGCCGAAGGTGCCGATCGCGAACACGACCAGCGCGAACAGGATCACGTTGCGCCGGCCGAAGGCATCCGACAGCGCGCCATGCCACAGCACCATGCCGGCGAAGGCCAGCATGTAGGCGGTGAGCGTCTGCTGCACTTCCAGTGCCGAGGCATTCAGATCGGCGCGGATCTGCGGGAAGGCCGGCAGGTAGGCGTCGATCGAGAACGGTCCCAGCATCGACAGCGCGGCCAGCAGCGTAGCCAGGCCGCCGGCCGTGAGCATCGCGATCTTGTGCGGCGGGGGCAACGGAACCGGGGTGACCGGATCCTTGGGCAAGTCGTCGGGTTCGGTCGGCGGCAGCATCGGGGCTTATTGCTCCTGTTTTGGCTTGGCTTCCTCGCGGCGATTGAAGCCGGCCACCATGTCGAAGCGGAACAGGCGGCATTCCAGCGCGCCGTTGAAGAACGGGGTCTTGCGCGACTCCTTCAGGCGCAGCAGCTTGGGCAGCTGCAAATCGGCCGTGAACAGGAAGGCGGTCCAGCCGGCGAAGCGCTGCTTGAGCGTGGTGCCGAGCGCGGAATAGAAGGACACCGCCATCTCGTCCTGCGGGACGGTGGAGTCGCCGCGCACGCCGATGCGCTCGCCGTAGGGCGGATTGGTGAGCAGGATGCCCGGCTGTTCCGTCGGCGGCGACACGTGCTGGGCCTCGATCTGCTTGAGCGGCACCTCGAACAGGATGCCGGCGATCTTCAGGTTGTGGCGGGTCATGGCGACCATGTCGCCCGAGATGTCGGAGCCGAAGATGGTCGGCTCGCTCGGCAGCGGATTCGGCTTGATCTCGGCCTTCATCGCCGCCCAGGCCTCGCGGTCGAAGTCGGCGAACTTCTCGAAGGCGAAGCGGCGGCGCGCACCTGGCGGAATGCCCTGTACCATCTGGGCCGCTTCGACCAGGATGGTGCCGGAGCCGCACATCGGATCGAACAGCGGCACGCCCGGCTTCCAGCCGGCCACGCGCAGCATGCCGGCGGCCAGGTTCTCGCGCAGCGGCGCGTCGCCCGTCTCTTCACGCCAGCCGCGCTTGAACAGCGCTTCGCCCGAGGTGTCGAGGTAGATGATGAAGTTGCGCTGGTCGAGGAAGCCGACGATGCGCATGTCCGGCTCGCGGGTGTCGACCGAAGGACGCTTGTTGAACTGGTCGCGGAAGCGGTCGCAGACGGCATCCTTGATCTTCAGCGTGGTGAATTCGAGGCTCTTCAGCGGGGATTTCACCGCGGTGACGTCGACGCGGATGGTGTGGTTGACGCCGAACCAGTCTTCCCAGGGCTGCTCGAGCACCAGGTCGTAGATGTCGTTTTCGTTGTTGTAGCTGCGCTGCCCCATGCGCATCAGGACGCGCGAGGCGATGCGCGAGTGCAGGTTGATGCGGTAGGCGTCCAGCATCGCGCCGGAGCAGTGCACGCCGCCCGGCACCTGGTTGTGCACCTTCATCGTGGTGCTTTGCTGGGCGATTTCGCCCAGTTCTTCGGCAAGTGCCGCTTCCATGCCGCGCGGGCATGGGCAAAAGTATGAGGCCATGAGGGGTACCCTTTGTCCGTTAATAAAACTTATAAGCAAGTTAGCAGTATCAGTACCGCTAACTGAAAAACCGTCGTTCCTGCGAAGGCCGGAACCTAATTTGACGTTCGCGGCGGATCGACGAACTTGGATCCCGGCCTTCGCCGGGATGACGTTCTACAGCTAACTCTTAGAACGGCTTCACCACCACCAAAACCACAATCGCCAGCAACAACAGCACCGGCACTTCATTGAAGTAGCGATACCACTTATGGCTGCGCACGTTCGCCCCGCGCTCGAATTTCCTGAGCAGCGATCCGCAGGCATGATGGTAGCCGATCACCAGCAGCACGAGCGCGAGCTTCGCGTGCAGCCAGCCGCCCTGGATCCCGTAGCCCAGCCACAGCCAGAGGCCCAGCAGCAGCGCCGGCACGGCCAGGATGGTGGTGAAGCGGTACAGGCGGCGTCCCATGCCCAGCAGGCGCTCGAGCGCGGCCGGGTTGGTTTCCTGGGCCAGGTTGACGAAGATGCGCGGCAAGTAGAACAGTCCGGCGAACCAGGACGCGATGAAGACGATGTGCAGGGCCTTGATCCAGAGGTACATGCGGTTCTCGTTCCTGTTTAGCTGCGCACTTCGCCGTGCCCGAACACGACGTACTTCAGTGAGGTCAGTCCTTCCAGCCCGACCGGCCCGCGTGCGTGCAGCTTGTCGTTCGAGATGCCGATCTCCGCGCCCAGCCCGTATTCGAAGCCGTCGGCGAAACGCGTCGAGGCGTTCACCATCACCGAGGCGGAATCCACCTCGCGCAGGAAACGCAGGGCGGCACTGTAGTCTTCGGTGATGATGGCTTCCGTGTGCTTCGACGACCAGGTGTTGATGTGGTCGATCGCCCCGTCCAGCCCTTCCACCACGCGGATCGCCAGGATCGGCGCCAGGTATTCGGTGCTCCAGTCCTGTTCGGTCGCATGCGCCAGGTACGGATAGCCGGCCAGGATCGCATGCGCCTCGGCATCCGCGCGCAGCTCGACCTCCTTGGTCTGGTACAGCTCCGCCAGCTGCGGCAGCACGGTTGGCGCGATCGCACGGGCGACCAGCAGCGTTTCCATGGTGTTGCAGGTGCCGTAGCGGTGGCACTTGGCGTTGAAGGCCACCGGCAGCGCCTTGGCGATGTCGGCCTTGTCGTCGATATACACGTGGCAGATGCCGTCCAGGTGCTTGATCATCGGGACGGTCGACTCTTCCATCAGGCGCGCGATCAGGCCCTTGCCGCCGCGCGGGACGATCACGTCCACGTACTGCGGCATGGTGATCAGGGCGCCGACGGCGGCGCGGTCGGTCGTGTCGACCACCTGCACCGCGTCCAGCGGCAGGCCGGCGCCCTGCAGGCCTTCGCTCACCAGTTTGGCCAGCGCACGGTTGCAGTGGATCGCTTCCGAACCGCCGCGCAGGATGGCCGCGTTGCCGCTCTTGATGCACAGGCCGGCCGCGTCCACCGTCACGTTCGGACGGGCTTCGTAGATGATGCCGATGACGCCCAGCGGCACCCGCATCTGGCCGACCTGGATGCCGCTCGGGCGCGACTTCATGTTGGTGATCTCGCCGACCGGATCCGGCAAGGTGACGATCTGGCGCAGTCCCTCGACCATGGTCGTGATGGCGCTGTCGGACAGCGCCAGGCGGTCGAGCAGCGCCGGTTCCAGGCCGCCGGCGCGGGCAGCTTCCATGTCCTGCTGGTTGGCGGCGCGCAGCACGTCCGCATCGCGCTCGATGGCCTCGGCGATCAGGAGCAGCGCGCGGTTGCGGGTGACGCCGTCGGCGCGCGCCATCGCGCGCGAAGCGGCACGGGCCTTGCGGCCCATGGAGTGCATGTGTTCGGTGATGTCCATCGTGTAGCCCGTTTCGGTTTTCGTAGGGTGGGCGGCTTTGCCGCCCACGCGTTCAAACAGCAGTTGAGTAACGCAGCAGCCGGTTGGACGCGTGGGCGGGAGACCCGCCCACCCTACGATGAACGTGATCCGTTACCGCGCAACTCTGAGCGCCAGCTGGAGCATGGCATCCCACGCGTCCCCGGCAAACGCTTTCGCGCGCAGGCCCTTGACCATGCGGTCGACCTGCGCCGCCTCTTGCAGGGCCGCTTCCAGCGTGGCAACGGACACGCGCCTCAGCGCCGGCTCCATCATCCGCTCGCGTGGACCCCAGATGCGGTATTCCTTCAGCAGCGCGCCCAGCGGACGGCCCTGCGCCATCCCGGATTTCAATTTTAGCAGCGTGCGGATTTCTTCACTGACGGCCCACAAAACCAGGGGCAGGGCCTCGCCCTCGCCTTTCAGGCCGTCGAGCATGCGCGCCAGGCGCGCCGGGTCGCCCTGCAACATGGCTTCGGACAGCTTGAACACGTCGTAGCGCGCCACGTTCAGCACGGCGTCATGCACCTGCTCGAAACTCAGCTTGCCCGGCTCGTAGAGCAGGCCGAGCTTCTGGATTTCCTGGTGCGCCGCCAGCAGGTTGCCTTCGACGCGGTCGGCAATGAAGTCCAGGCTCTGGCGCTCGGCGCTCTGGCCCTGCGCGGAGAGGCGCATGCCGATCCAGCCCGGCAATGCGGGGCGTTCCACGTTCGGGATCTCGATGTAGACCGCGGCCTGCTGCAGCGCCGCCACCCACGAGGCCTTGGCGGTCTGCCAGTCCAGCTTGGGCAGGGTGATCAGGGTCAGGTTGTCGGGACCGAGGTCCTTCGCATAGGCCTGCAGGGCCGCGCTGCCGTCCTTGCCCGGCTTGCCGCTCGGGATGCGCAGCTCGATCAGCTTCTTGTCGCCGAACAGGGACATGGCCTGGTTCGACGCCAGCAGCTCGCCCCACTTGAAGTTACGCTCGACCGTGAGCACGTCGCGCTCGGTGTAGCCCTGGGCGCGCGCGGTCTTGCGAATACGGTCGGCCGCTTCCAGCGCGAGCAGGTGCTCGTCGCTGGTGATCACGTACAAGGGCGCGAGGCCCTTGGCCAGGTGGCCCTCGAGGGCCTCAGGCCGCAGTTGCATGGCTCGGGTTCAAATCGGTTTGATGGCGGCCAGGCGGCGCATGATCTGCTGCACCAGGTCGGCCTGCATGTCGCGGTACAGGAGCTGCTCTTCCGATTCCTTGGCCAGCACCTGCGATTCGTCGAAGGCGATGTTGCGGCGCAGGGTGATCTCGGTCGGTCCCAGCAGTTCCTTGTTGTTGGCATCGCGCACGCGGAACACCAGGGTGTAGCTCAGCGAGTACTCACGCACCCGGCCCAGGCTGTTCAGCGACAGGATGGCCTTGCCGCGCGACTCGGACAGCACGTCGAACAGGGCCTGCGCCTTCGACGCGTCGTCCTCGATGCGCACGTTGTCGCCCGCGCGCAGGTTGCGCTTGAGCTCAGTGCCCAGCGGCGAGGTCTCGGGGAAGGCCAGGTAGATGCTCTGGAAGGGCATGTTGTACTGGTCGCCCGAGCCGCGCAGCTTGAAGCCGCAACCCGCCAGGGTTGCCGCTGCAAGCAGCGCCACGAACATACGCACCACGATGGTCCTCATCGCTTACACCACGATGTTGACGAGTTTACCGGGGACGACGATGACCTTCTTCGGCGTGCCTTCGATGAACTTCTGCACCGATTCCTCGGCCAGCGCGGCGGTTTCGATGCTCGCCTTGTCGGCATCCTTGGCCACCTTCACCGAGCCGCGCAGCTTGCCGTTCACCTGGATCATCAGTTCGATCTCGGACTGTTCCAGCGCGGCCGGGTCGACTTCCGGCCACTGCACGTTGAGGATGTCGCCGTAGACCGTGGCATAGCCCAGGTCCTGCCACAGGGCGTGGGTGATGTGCGGCGCCACCGGATTCAGCAGGCGCAGGAAGATCGAGAAGCCTTCCGCGATCACCGCATCGCTCGCCACGCCTTCGGCCAGCTTGCTCGACTCCAGGGTATTGAGCATCTTCATGCAGGCCGAGACGACCGTGTTGTACTGGATGCGCTTCAGGTCGTAGTCTGCCTGCTGCAGCACCTTGTGCACTTCGCGGCGCAGGGTCTTCTGGGCATCGTCCAGCGCGCCTTGCTGCTGGCCCTTGAGTGCCGATGCAATGCGCTCGCGCTGCGCGTAGCCATAGGCCCAGACGCGGCGCAGGAAGCGGCTCGCACCTTCGACGCCGCTGTTCGACCACTCCAGGGTCTGCTCCGGCGGCGAGGCGAACATGGTGAACAGGCGCGCGGTATCCGCGCCGTACTGCTCGATCTGTGCCTGCGGGTCGATGCCGTTGTTCTTCGACTTCGACATCTTCTCGGTGCCGCCGATCTGGACCGGCTGGCCGTCCGATTTCAGCACCGCGCTCTGCGGGCGGCCCTTGTCGTCGAAGGTGAGTTCGACGTCGGCCGGGTTGAACCAGGTCTTCTTGCTGGACGCGTCCTCGCGGTAGTAGGTCTCGTTCAGCACCATGCCCTGGGTCAGCAGGTTGACGAAAGGCTCGTCGAACTTCAGCAGGCCGAAGTCGCGCATCACCTTGGTCCAGAAACGCGCGTACAGCAGGTGCATGACGGCATGCTCGATGCCGCCGATGTACTGGTCCATCGGCATCCAGTAGTCGTTGCGCTCGTCGACCATCTTGTCGTTCGAACCCGGCGAGGTATAGCGCATGTAGTACCAGGACGAGTCGATGAAGGTGTCCATCGTGTCGGTCTCGCGGCGCGCCGGCTTGCCGCACTTCGGGCAGGAGCAGGCCAGGAAGCTTTCGTCCTTGTTGAGCGGGTTGCCGGTGCCGTCCGGGACCAGGTGTTCCGGCAGCACGACCGGCAGGTCCTGCTCGGGAACCGGCACGGCGCCGCAGTCGCCGCAGTGGATCATCGGGATCGGGGTGCCCCAGTAGCGCTGGCGCGAGATGCCCCAGTCGCGCAGGCGGAAGGTGACCTTCTTGTCCCCCAGGCCTTGCGCGGCCAGGTCGCCCGCCACCGCATTGACGGCGGCGATGTAATCGAGGCCGTCGTACTTGCCCGAATTGATGGTCTTGCCCTGCTCCTTGTCGCCGTACCACTCCTGCCAGCCGTCCAGCGAGAACTCCTGGCCTTCGACGGCGACTACCTGCTTGATCGGCAGGTCATACTTCTTGGCGAAGCCGAAGTCGCGCTCGTCGTGGGCCGGCACGCCCATCACGGCGCCGTCGCCGTAGGTCATCAGGACGTAATTGCCGACCCAGACCGGCACTTGTTCGCCGGTGACCGGGTGGGTGACGGACAGGCCGGTCGGCATGCCCTTCTTCTCCATCGTCGCCATGTCGGCTTCGATCACGGAGCCCAGCTTGCACTCGGCGATGAAGGCCTGCAGTTCCGGGTTGTTCTTTGCGGCGTGCTGGGCCAGCGGGTGCTCGGCCGCCACGGCGCAGAAGGTCACGCCCATGATGGTGTCGGCGCGGGTGGTGAAGACGTACAGCTTGCCTTCGTTGATCAGCTCACCGGCTTCGTCCATGATCACGTGCGGGAAGGCGAAGCGCACACCGGTCGACTTGCCGATCCAGTTGGCCTGCATGATGCGCACGCGCTCCGGCCAGCCCGGCAGCTTGTTGTCCACGTAGTCCAGCAGCTCGTCCGCGTACTCGGTGATGCGCACGTAGTACATCGGGATCTCGCGCTTCTCGATCAGTGCGCCCGAACGCCAGCCGCGGCCATCCACCACCTGTTCATTCGCCAGCACGGTCTGGTCCACCGGGTCCCAGTTCACGGTGCCGGTCTTCTGGTAGATGATGCCCTTCTCGAGCATCTTGAGGAACATCCACTGGTTCCACTTGTAGTATTCCGGCTTGCAGGCGGTCATCTCGCGCGACCAGTCGATAGCCAGGCCCATCGATTCCATCTGCCCGCGCATGTGGGCGATGTTCGAATAGGTCCACTCGCTAGGGGGCACGTTGTTCGCCATCGCCGCATTCTCGGCCGGCATGCCGAAGGCATCCCAGCCCATCGGCATCAGCACGTTGTAGCCGTTCATCCGCAGGTAGCGGTACATCACGTCATTGATCGTATAGTTGCGCACGTGACCCATGTGCAGCTTGCCCGACGGGTAAGGCAGCATCGAGCAGGCGTAATACTTGCCTTTTGGGAAACGCGGGTCGTGTTCGACGGCCTTATAGGCGTCGATCGACTTCCAGTAGGCCTGGGCGGCCTGTTCTACTTCGGCTGGACTATATTTTTCTTGCATGATTTCTGCAGACGTAATGGAGGGGTGGAACCGGACATTATACTGCAATGCAAAAATGAAAAACCGCCATGCCTGCCGTGGCAGGGATGGCGGTCGGGGATGGCGCCGGCCGGCTTTAGCGCAGCACCAGTTCCAGCGCCGGCTTCTCGCCGTAATCCTCGTAACGCTCGTTGATGCCGCCGATGCAAAACGCGATCTCTTCCAGCAGATCGGGCACGGCCGCCTTCATCTTGTCGGCATCCGCCACGACGATTTCCAGCACCTCGTTCGGCTTGAGCCGGAACTTGGTCATGTTCTCTTCGTCGCGCAGGTAGCTCATGCAGTCGACCCAGGCGTCGATGCTGTCGGCATACGACTCGGGAAAGCCGAACGCACGCCGGCTCTCGGCATGGAAGGAGGCCTCGTCGACGATGGCCGCGCCGTTCAGTTCCGCGACTGCCATGATCAGCCCTTCAGGCCCAGCACGTCGTGCATGTCGAACAGGCCATTCGGCTTGCCCGCCAGGAAACGTGCGGCGCGCAGGGCGCCGTGGGCGTAGGTGACGCGGCTGCTCGACTTGTGGCTGATCTCGATGCGCTCGCCGGTACCGAGGAACATCACGGTGTGGTCGCCCACCACGTCGCCGCCGCGCACGGTGGCGAAGCCGATGGTGGACGGGTCGCGCTCGCCGGTCACGCCTTCGCGGCCGTAGACGGCGCATTCCTTCAGGTCGCGGCCCAGCGCGTCGGCGATCACTTCGCCCATCTTCAGCGCGGTGCCGCTCGGCGCGTCCACCTTGTGGCGGTGGTGCGCTTCGACGATCTCGATGTCGTAGCCTTCGCTGAAGCTCTTCGCCGCCATTTCGAGCAGCTTGAGGGTGACGTTCACGCCCACGCTCATGTTCGGGGCGAACACGATGCCGATCTTCTCGCCGGCGGCGCGGATCGCGGCCTTGCCGGCTTCGTCGAAACCGGTGGTGCCGATCACCAGCTGCACATTGTTGGCGACGCAGTATTCCAGGTGCTGCAGCGTGCCTTCCGGACGGGTGAAGTCGATCAGGACGTCGGCATCTTTCAGGCCGGCCGCCAGGTCGGACTGGATGACCACGCCGGTCAGCTGGCCCGAGAAGGCACCCGCGTCCATGCCGATCGAGGGCGAGCCGGCCAGGCCCAGTGCGCCCGCCAGCACGGCGTCCGGCGCGGCGCCAATGGCGTCGACCAGCATGCGGCCCATGCGGCCGTCGGCGCCGGCGACGGCGATTTTCAATGCGTTCATGGCTGCGCAGTTCATGGCTGAATGACCGGAGCGCCGCCGACCTTGGCCGGTTCGACCGGACGCGATTCCGGCTTGGCCTTGTTGCTCACCTTGGCCGGACCGGCGATGCGGTCGATGTATTCGCGCTCGGTCGGCAGGTTGCCGCCTTCGAAGCGCTCGACCTTGTCGTCCTTGAAGAACACGGTGACGCGGCTGGTGGTCAGCTCGCCGTTGCCGCGCGCGAGGTAGAAGGGGTAGTCCCAGCGGTCTTCGTGGAACACGTCGTTCAGCAGAGGGGAACCGAGGATGAAGCGCACCTGGTCGCGCGACTGGCCGACCTTCAGCTGGGCCAGCATCTCCTGCGAGACGAAGTTACCCTGCTGGATGTCGGGGCGGTAGGGCGAGAAGATCCAGAAGAACTTCTGCAGCTTGGTGGCCTGGACGGTCTGGGCGCCCGCATTGGCGGCGGCGGCCGACTTCTGTGCGTCGGCGGAGACTGCCGCCGCGTCCGTGCTCACCGGCGGCGCGGGACGCGTCTGGTTGCGCCAGGCGGCGCAGCCGGACAGCATCAGCGTGCATGCAAGGCCGGCCGCGAGGGCTGCCCGGCTTGAAAATCGGTGGAGAACGGCTTGTTTGACGCGCATAGGTAACCTCAAAACGTTTGAGCGGGAGCTCCAAAACGCTATATCATAAAGCACTATGCCAAACTACGAGCAACAAGATGAGTAACCGCCATGAGTAACAACCCTACCGACCTGAAAGCCAGCGGCCTGAAGGCAACTTTGCCACGACTGAAAATCCTGGAAATCTTCCAGAACAGCTCCGTTCGGCACCTGACGGCGGAAGATGTCTACAAAATCCTCCTGGCCGACAACATGGACGTCGGCCTGGCCACCGTCTACCGCGTGCTGACCCAGTTCGAGCAGGCCGGCCTGCTGAACCGCAACCACTTCGAGACCGGCAAGGCCATCTACGAGCTGAACGCCGGCTCGCACCACGACCACCTCGTCTGCCTCGACTGCGGCCACGTGGAAGAGTTCTACGACGAAGAAATCGAAGCGCGCCAGCACAAGATCGCCGTGGAGCGCGGTTTCAAGATCGCCGAGCACTCGCTGGCGATCTACGGGAATTGCGTGAAGCCGGCCTGCCCGCACCGGCACTAAGCGCCCGGCAGGCCGGACCGCCGGTCCGGCCGCGCTCCGTCTTACAAGGACTTGAGGTACTCGGCCAGGTCCGAGATTTCCGCAGCACTCAATCCCAGCCTCTTGCGCGTGTTATAGGCCGCCACCACGTCCGCCGTGCTGGCGGCGCTGCCGTTGTGAAAGTACGGCGGGTGCTGCCACAGGCCCCGCAAGGGCGTGGTCCGGTACTGCCTGGTCGCCGACCGTGAGGCATAGCTGGGCGCGCCACCGGGCTCCGGCTCGCTGACCACATCCGCGGCCGGATGCAGCCTCAGGTTCGCGTCCGTGAATTTTTCTCCGCTGTGGCAGCTGATGCAGTGTGCCTTTCCCCTGAACAACTGCGCGCCTCGCGCGGCCGCGGCCACGTCGACACTGTGGGCCGGCGCTGGCGGCGCCTCGAGCGATAGCTGGTAGGCCCGCAGGGCCGGCAGCTTGGGGCCGACCAGGTCGACCTCGCCGTTGCGCACGTCCACGCCGATGCGTGGGTCGGAAAAGCTGCCCAGGCCGCCCATCTGGGTGACGGCCACGTAGCGGTTCCAGTAGCTGACGTCATCGCCGTCGCCGGTATAGGTGATCCGGTGGATGCCTTTCAGGCCGTACGCCGGGGGAATGAGCACGGGGCCGTTGATGCCGTCCAGGTTGAAGCGGGGATCGTACTTTCCCTTGCCCCAGGAATTGTAGACCGCCTTCTGGGCCGCGCTCAGCGCAGGCGACAGCGCAATGATCGCCCCCGGGTTCAGGTCACGGTTGGCCCAGCCGTCGAGACGCTTGCCGATCCCGGGCGCAAATGCATTATCGACGGTGGAGTGGCACAGCGCGCAGGTCGTGCCGACCCGTTTGAGCACGTCCTTCCCGTGCACGGTTTCGACCTTGCCGACCAGGCCCACCACCGCATTGAGCTTGAGCAGCGTGACCGTGGTTTGCGGGCTGCGCAGGTCCACGCTGCCATCCTTGATGCCTTGCAAGACGGCGGGAGGCAGCGCCTCGGCATCGACCTTCAGGCCGACCGACAGGGCCGTGACCGGGTCCACCTGCGCCGCGATGACCTCGTGCATGCGCAGGGTATCGGTCCAGCGCGCCTCGTCGCCGAAGCTGTCGAAGCGGAAAATCTTGCGTCCCTCGGCGACCAGGTCCGGGTCGAGCGGCGGCTCGGGCTTGTCGGGCCTGTCGTCGCTGCCGCAGGCAGCAAGGAAGCTCATGCCGAGCAGCGCCGGCACACGCAAAGTCCTGGTCAACATGGGAGACTCCCTTCGTGGGTACGGTTGAATACACCGTACACCGCGCACAGCCGGGCGGAGGCGATCTGGCGCAATGCGGGGGCAGCCGCGCTTCAGGACTGGCTCAGGGCATTCGACAGCAGCTTCGCGGTGATATCCACGATCGGGATCACGCGCTCATAGGCCATGCGCGTCGGCCCGATCACCCCCAGGGTGCCGACGATGCGGCCGTTGACCTCGTAGGGCGCGGTCACCACGCTCATTTCGTCCATCGGCACCAGCTTCGACTCGCCGCCGATGAAGATCTGCACCCCGCCCGCCTTGCTCGACACGTCGAGCAGCTGCATCAGGCCGGTCTTCTGCTCGAACATCTCGAACATCTGGCGCAAGGAGCTCATGTTGGACGACAGGTCCGACACCGACAGCAGGTTGCGTTCGCCCGCGATCACCATGTCGTCGCCCTCGGCCATCGCCTCGCTGCCCGCCTCCACCGCCACCTGCATCAGGCGGCCCATGTCGTCGCGCAGCTGGCGCAGCTCGCCGCCCAGGCGCTTGCGCACCTCGTCGAAGGTGAGTCCCGCGTAGTTCTGGTTCAGGTAATTGGCCGACTGGATCAGTTGCCCCGGCGTGTAGTCGACGTCAGTCAGCAGCAGCCGGTTCTGGACGTCGCCGCGCGGGTCGACGATCACCAGCAGGATGCGCTTTTCGGACAAACGGAGGAATTCGATCTGCTGGAACACCGATTCGCGCCGCGGGCTCTGCACCACCCCGGCGAAGGTCGACAGCGAGGACAGCATCTGGGCCGCGTTGGCGATGAGCTTCTGCGGATGATGGCTCGGCAGGCGCATGTTCTGGGCGCCGACCGCGTGCTCGTCGATGTGCTGCACGGTGAGCAGGGTATCGACGAACAGCCGGTAGCCGCGCGGGGTGGGAATCCGGCCGGCCGAGGTGTGCGGGCTGGACACGTAGCCCATTTCCTCGAGGTCGGCCATGATGTTGCGGATCGTGGCCGGCGACAGGTCGAGGCCGGAAATCTTCGAGAGCGCGCGCGATCCGACGGGCTGGCCGTCGGCGATGTAGCGCTCGACGAGGGCTTTGAGCAGGGTCTGGGCGCGGGGTTCGAGTTGCATGCTCATATTATGCACGCGTTGGTAGACGCGGCGCCAGTTCAGTCGTGCTCGCGCTTGAGCCAGTCCAGCAATCCGTCCAGGCTGTGCACCTCGGCGTCGGGCTTGACCTCATCCGGCAGGTAGTTCACCTGGCCGGTCCGGTTCATCCACACCGCGCGCAGCCCGGCGCGCTGGGCGCCGTAGACGTCGAGCCGCAGGTCGTCGCCCACGTAGACCGCCTCCTGCGGCGCCACATCCAGCAGCCGGCAGGCTTCCAGGAAGATCTTTACGTCCGGCTTGGCGACACCGAAGCTGGGCGCGGCCACCGAAGCGTCGAAATGGCGCGCCAGGCCGATCGTCTGCAGGTCGGCATTGCCGTTGGTGACGGAGCCGATCTTCACCCTGCCCTTCAGGCGCAGCAGGCCGGGCAGCACGTCGTCATAGGGGATCACCGCGTTGCGGGCGGCGAAGAATTCGGCCATGGCCTGCTCCACCTTGCCGGCATCCTCGCCGGCCTGCTCGAAGGCGGCGATCAGGCCGGCCCGGCGCAGGGCGCCCAGGTCGAGCTGGAATTCGGGCTGGCGCGCCAGCAGCTCGAGCCGGGCCTGGCGCAGCGTCTCGATCGTGTACTGCTGCGCCACCCGCGGCGCATGCGCGCGCAGCCAGGCGAACAGGATCTGCTCGGCCTCGATGATCACCGGGGCGATCGGCCACAGGGTCTCGTCGAGGTCGAACAATACTGCTTTGGGCCAGGGGCGGCGCTGCGTCATGACGTGGTCGATTGGGAGATGGGTAGCTGGTCCAAGCATAGCGAGCACGCCCGTAGAAAGCAATCGGTCTCGGTTCCGGATCCCAAATACCGACGGTTACACCGTGATACAAAGGCAAACCGTCCAGCTGCTTGCCAAATGCACTAAAATGTTGGGCGATAAATGTTGGGCGATGAGCGTCCAACTGCGTGTCCGCTGATCACTTGCACACGCTTTGCACGTTCACCAGTCAGATTTTTTGGAGAAATTATGAAGAGTTCCTACCTGCGTGCCGGGGCTGCACTGGCATGCGCGCTGGCGCTGTCCGCGTGCGGCGGCAGCGATGGCGACCTGTATGTCGGCGGCACCTTCACCGGCGTGACCAAGCCCGGCCTGGTCGTACAGAACAACGGCGGTGCCGACCTGGCCATCAATCCGACCAACAGCGGCGTCGGCGAGTTCTATTTCCCGGAGCTGGTGGAAACCGATTCCAGCTACAACGTCACGATCAAGAGCTTCCCGAGCAACGCGGCCGACTGCCAGGCGACGGACAACAAGGGCAAGGTGGCGTTCAGCATCAATACCATCCGCATCACCTGCACCATCCGCCAGCATGAGCTGAAGGGCACGGTATCCGGCCTGGTCGGCAACAACCTGGTGCTGGTCAACGGCGCGGACCGCGTTCCGGTTCCCGCGGGCGCCACCTCCTTCAGCATGGCCAAGGTCAACGAAGATGCGCCCTACGGCGTCGCCATCCTGACCCAGCCCGACAACCAGACCTGCACGGTCGCCAACGGCACCGGCACGGTGGGCGCGAACGACATCACCAATGTGGCGGTCACCTGCGGTCCCCGCACTTAAACTGGAGCAACCTTCATGACGTTTTCCCTGATCCGTCCGGCAAGCATGCTGGCAATGGCAGTGACCCTGGCATCCTGCGGTGGCGGCGGCGACGATGATTACACCGTGGGCGGCAGCGTCGACGGCGTGGTCTACCCGGGCATGGTGCTCACCAATAACGGCACCAGCATCAACCTGGCCCCGCCCGCCAAGGCTGGCGACCCGGTCACCTTCAGCTTCCCGAACAAGCTCGAGTACGGCGACACCTACAGTGTGACGGTGTCCAGCCCGCCGCTGCACCAGAACTGCCGCGTCCACCAGTTCTTCCCGCTGAGCAATGCCGACACGGCCGGCCGCCTGGCGTCGATCAACGCACGCTTCGAGTGCTTCATCAATGAATTCCGGATCGGCGGCAAGGTCACCGGGCTGACCAAGGACAATACCGGCCTGGTGCTGACCAACGGCAGCACCACCGGCTCGACCATCATCATTCCAGCCGAAACCAACACAACGGGCGCTGCGTTCGACTACTTCATGGCGGGGTCGGTACCGTACAACCAGACCTACGGCGTGACCATCGTCACCCAGCCGAAGGGCCGCGTCTGCACGGTCGAGAACCCGACCGGCACCATGGGCGACGCCGACGTCACCAACATCAACATCAACTGCGTTCCGACCTGAGATATTCGCAAAACTTATGTCGAGTATGCGAAAGGGAAATTGGACTTATATGCTGTAACGCAGCATACTAACTCCTGTCTCCTCCAACTCTCCTCAGAAAAGAATTGGATTTAAGCCCGCCTCAACAGCGGGCTTTTTTTTCGCCTGCATATCCGGGTCAGGCCGGACGCTTGGCCGTTACCTTCACGACGGCGACCTGGGCATCGCCGACCGACACCTGGGCGTTGTAGGCCTCGGCGGCGCGGCTGTTGGCGGCCTGCGCGAAGCTGCTGGCGCCGGCGAGGACCAGGGCGGCGATGAAGATGGCTTCCATGTGCTTGAGGGTGTTCATTGTCGTGCTCCTTCGGTTGGCTGGTTGGCCGCTTCTTGATGTATTGCGGCTGTCGATGGATGCACTGTATCCAATGGGCCCCGAAGGCTCCAGCGGGCTGCGACGGACTGCAAAAAACGGCGGATGAAGGGACGAAATGCGGGATGCGCCGCGATTGTGCGGCGCAATGTAGAGCAGGGGTTTAAGTATTTGCCAGCTATGCACTGGCGATTACGATAATCGTTAGTCTTGGATCCGTCATCCCGGCGAAGGCCGGGATCCAAGTTTGCTGGCGTACCGCTTCTGCCAGCTAGTGCACGCGACAGCGGAACGCAACGGAATTGGGTTCCGGCCTTCGCCGGAACGACGTTGGTTACCTATACAGGTTTCTAATACCGCGACTTCGGCACTGATCAGAGCAGATTCGCCAACGCCACGTACTGCTCCAGCCCCACCGCCTCCGGCCGCGCCCCCGGATCGATCCCCGCCTCGACCAGCTGCGCCTCGGTGAACATCCCTGCCACGCAGTTGCGGATCACCTTGCGGCGCTGCGAGAAGGCCTTGGCCACGACCTTTTCCAGCGTGGCGCCATCGACTTCCAGCATCTGGCGCTTGGGGATCATGCGCACGATGGCCGAATCGACCTGCGGCGGCGGGTCGAAGGCGGTCGGCGGGACGATGAACAGCAGGTCCATGTCGTAGCGCCACTGCAGCATCACCGACAGGCGGCTGTAGGCCTTGGTGCCCGGCTCGGCCACCATGCGTTCGACCACTTCCTTCTGCAGCATGAAGTGCTGGTCCTCGACCAGCGGCGCGAATTCGGCCAGGTGGAACAGCAGCGGGCTCGAGATGTTGTACGGCAGGTTGCCGACCACGCGCAGCTTCTGCCCTTCCGGCACCGGAATCGAACCGAAATCGAATTTCAGCGCATCGCCCGAGTGCACGGTGAGCTTCTCGCGCGGGTAGGCTTTTTCCAGGCGCGCCACCAGGTCGCGGTCGAGTTCCACCACGTGCATATGGTCGAGCGACTTGAGCAGCAGCGCCGTCATGGCGGCCAGGCCGGGGCCGATCTCGACCATCGTCTCGCCGCGGGACGGCCCGATGGCGTCGATGATGTTGTCCAGGACGAGTTTGTCGGTCAGGAAGTTCTGGCCGAAGCGCTTGCGTGCGACGTGTTTCATGATTACTTTCTTGTTGTTGATGCCATCTGCATGGCGGCGCGGATCGCCTCTTCCATGCTGCCGCAGTCGGCCAGGCCCAGCCCCCGGGCCGCGAGGTCGAGCGCGGTACCGTGGTCGACCGAGGTGCGCACGATCGGCAGGCCGAGCGTGACGTTGATGCCGCGTCCGAAGGTGGCGTGCTTCAGCACCGGCAGGCCCTGGTCGTGGTACATCGCCAGTACGCAGTCGGCCCCCGAGAGGTACTTCGGCTGGAACAGGGTGTCGGCCGGATAGGGGCCGCGCGCGTCGATGCCGCGCGCCCTGGCCTCTTCCAGCACCGGCGTGATGACCTCGATCTCCTCGCGCCCCAGGTAGCCGTTCTCGCCCGCGTGCGGGTTCAGGCCGGTGACCAGGATGCGCGGCGCGGCGATCCCGAATTTGCCCTTCAGGTCGGCGTCGATGATGTCGATCACCCGCGCCAGGTTCTCGTGCGTCAGCGCGCCGGGGACATCCTTGAGGGGCAGGTGGGTGGTGGCCAACGCCACCCGCAGGTAGGGCTGATCGCCGCCCGGCTGCCCTGCCAGCATCATCACGACCTTCGGGGTAGCGGTCTTCTCGGCCAGGTATTCGGTATGGCCGGAAAAGGCCACGCCGGCGTCGTTGATGGTGCTTTTCTGGAGCGGCGCGGTGACGATGCCGTCGAACCAGCCTACTTTAGCGCCTTCGATCGCGAGGTCCAGGGTGGCCAGCACGGCGCGTCCGTTCTCGGCGTCCAGCCGGCCCGGCACCACGTGCGCGGCGAGCGGCACGTCGACCACGGCCAGCCGGTCCTTGCCGAACTGTGGCAGGCCGCCGTTACGCAGGGCCTGGATCGACAGTGCCGACAGGCGGATGGCGGGATCGATCAGGCTGGCGGTAAGCGCCAGGAAGGCGGCGTCGCCGACCAGCACGCAGTTGGCGGATTCGCGCAGCGCCCAGGCCGCGCGGATCGAGATTTCGGGACCGATGCCGGCCGGCTCGCCGACCGTGACCGCGAGGGTTGGCCGGGCCGCGCAAGGCCGGCGCAAATCGCCCGCGGTCATGGATTACTGCTCCTCGCGGAACTCGACGTAGGCGCGGTCGCGCACCTGGCGCATCCAGTCTTCCAGACCTTCCTGCATCTTGCGCTCGCGCAGGACCTGGCGTGCCGCGTTGCGTTCCTTCTGCGCGCTCTGGTCTTCGGACTTGCGCTCGGTAACGCGCAGGATGTGGAAGCCGAACGAGGACTCGATGACGTCCGAGATCTCGCCCGGTTTCAGGGTGCTCAGGGCCTGGTCGAATTCCGGACCGGCATCGCCCGGTTCCAGCCAACCCAGGTCGCCGCCCTTGGCCGCGCTGCCCGGTTCCTGGCTGTTCTGGCGTGCCAGGTCTTCGAAGGTGGCGGTCTTGTTGACGACCTTTTCCTTCAGTTCGAGCAGCTTCTTCTTGACGTCGGCCGCGGTCATGGTCGGCGTCGGCTTCATGAGGATGTGGCTGACGCGGGTCTGCTGGACCACGGCCGGCTCGTTCGCGGCGGCTTCGGCCAGCCTGCGCTTGTCGGCCACGCGCAGGATGTGGAAGCCGACGTTGGTCTTGATGATCGGGGTGACCTGGCCGGCATTCAGCTTGCGCAGCTCGGTCGCGAAGACCGGCGGCAGGCGGTCCGGATCGCGCCAGCCGATGTCGCCGCCCTTCAGGGCGTCGGGTGCGTCGGAATAGGTCGCGGCCATCTTGCCGAATTCGGCGCCGGTGCGCAGCTGGCGCGCCACTTCCTCGGCGCGCGCGCGGCGTGCGGCGATCTGCTCGGGCGAAGCGTTCTCGGGCACCGCCACCAGGATCTGGGCCAGGTTCATCTCGACCCGCTCGGCTGCGGCGGCCTTGGAAGCGGCGAGGTAGGTGTCGATCTCGGCTTCCGAGACCTGGATCTTGGAATCGACCTCATGCTCGCGCAGCTGCTGCATCATGATTTCGTTGCGGATGTCTTCGCGGAACTGGCCGTAGGCCAGACCCTCTTTTTCCATCTGGTTGCGCAGCTCCTGCACCGACATCTTCTGGTTCTCGGCGATGCGGCCGATGGTGGCGTCGAGCCGGCGGTCGTCGACGCGCACGCCCATTTCCTTGGCCAGCTGCAGCTGGGCACGCTCGACGATCATCGACTCGACCACCTGGCGTTCCAGGGTGGTCTGGTCCGGCAGCTGCACGTTGCGCGCCTTCAGGTTCTGCACGGTCTGGGCCACGCGGTTGCGCACTTCGTTTTTCGTGATCACTTCGTCATTGACCACGACGTGGATCGAATCGATCACCTTGGCGCTGCTGGACGCCGGCGGCAGGAAGCCGCTGCCCGGCTTGGTGGCCGGGGCGGCAGCTTGGGCCATGACCTGGCCCGCGGTCAGCGCACACAGCAGGGCTGCGGCAAGCTTGAGTTGGTGCATACGGGTGGAACGCGTCATCGGGAAAGCACTCATTCAGGGTGAAGAATCATTCAATTGTCCGGCGGGGAGTGTACTCCACGGCGGTTAAGGCGTCCTTAAAAATCAGGGACGCCCCACATTCGTGTTCAGCTGCTGGTAGCCCGGGACGCTCTTGTTGAACGTCTCGAGCGGGTTGCCCGATCCCAGGCGCGACAGCCCATTGAGCTCGAGCTGGAAGAAGATCGGCGTCGAGGTGGTCTGGGCGGCGGTCACGAAGCGCTGGACGCCGGCGCGGAACACCCAGCAGTCGGCCTTGTACTCGAGCCCCACGAGGCTCTCGAGCAGCTTGCCCTTGCCTGGCGTCGCATTTCCCACGGTGTAGGAGCGCAGCGCGTAGCTCACGCGGCCGACGCCGTACCAGCGGGACGACAGGGGCCACTGGCCCGACAGGTCGACGTTGCGGAAGCTGCCACGCTGGTAACGGTATTCGGCGTTCAGGACCTTCATCGCGGCCGGCCGCCACTGCGTGCTCAGGTTCGAGCTGTACAGGTTGCTGCCGGTCGCGTCATATTGTACGCCGCTATCGAAGCTCCAGGTCTCGGAAATGCGGCCCGAGGCCGCCAGCAGCACGTCCGAGCGGCTCTGGTGCAGCGCTTCGCCCGGCAGGCGGACGCGCGGCTCCTTGAAGTACATGCGCTGGCCGAAGGCCAGGCGCAGGCGCTCGGCGCCGTCCGGCTGGATGAAGCGCGACACCAGGGCGGCGGTCAGCTGGTTGGCGTCGGACACGCGGTCCAGGCCGACATAGCGGTTCTCGCTGAACAGCTGGGCGTAGTTGAAGCCCGAGCGGCCGGTGTCGAATACCGGGAACAGGTCCTGGTTCTTGTACGGCGTGTAGACGTAGAACAGGCGCGGTTCCAGGGTCTGGGTCATGGCGCTCTTGAACAGCGTGGTATCGCGCTCGAACACCAGGCCGCTGTCGAGTGAGACGGTGTTCAGGCTGCGCGACAGCTTGGTCGGGCCGGTGTAGCCGTTGGCGCGGTCCAGGTCGTACTTGCTGTGGTGGCTGATGACTTTCGGCGTGATGAACCAGCCCGGGCGCACGATCGGGTAGCTGACCTGGGCCACGGCCACGGCACGGTTGCCGCGCAACAGGTCCGGGTGCCAGAAGCTGACCGCCTCGGCATCCACCGCCCAGTCGAAGCCCTTGACGTCGTAGCGGCCGGCGTGGAAGTTAATCTGCGGCATGCGGTCGTAGGGGCGCGGCACCGTCAGGCTCGGGTTGTTGGCCGCGGCCGGGTCTTGCAGCACCTGGTAGTTCTGGGCGCGCGCGCTCAGGTTCCAGTACTGGCCGACGAAGTCGGTGCGCACTTCGCGCAGCAGCTGGCGCTCGGCGCTGGCGGCCACGGTACGCGAGAAGTCGCTCGGGTATTCGTCGTCGGAAGCCGCATGCAGGTTCCAGCCGTAGGACCAGCCCGGGCCGAGTGCCTGGGTGTGGACCGAATCGACGCGCCAGCGGTCCTCGCCGGTCTCGCGGTCCTTGCGCAGGCCCTCGAGGTGGGTCTCGCCCTGGTAGGCACCGAGCCCGGTGACGCCGAGGTAGCGTCCGGTGGCGCCGAGCTGCAGGCCGCGGTCGAACATCATGCGCGGATACAGCGTCAGGTCGCGGTTGGGCGCGATGTTGAAGTAATACGGCACCATGATCTCGGCCTTGCCCTTGGAGCCGAAGCCCACGGTGGGCGCCAGCCAGCCGGAGCGGCGCGCGCCCGACAGCGAGAACGACAGGGCCGGGGTGCCGATGATCGGCACGTCCTTGAAATAGATGACGGTCTTGCCGGCCAGGCCGACGTCGCGCCCGCTGTCCAGGCGCAACGTGCTCGATTTCAGGTACCAGTCCGGATCCGGGCCTTCGCAGGTGCTGTAGGTGCCGTCGCGCACCAGCGCCACGTCTTCGCCGAGGAAGTCGATGCGCGAGGCATTGCCCTGGGCGTTATTCAGCTGCAAACGGTATTCGGGACGCAGCACGTAGCCCTTGCCGGTCTCCAGGTTCAGCTGCAGCTCGTCGCCCTTGTAGCGGTCGCCGAAGCGCCACATCTTGACGTTGCCGGTGGCCGTCACCTGGTCTTCGACGCGCATGTAGCAGGCGCTGTCGGCGGTCAGGCGGGTCTGGCCACGTGTCAGTTCGACATTGCGCTCGAGGTTCAGCTGGCGGTCGGGACGGCCGCTGATGTCCTCGGCGTGGATCGTGATCGGCAGGTCCTGCTCATCCGGGTGTGGCGCCGGTACTACGTTCTGTGCATGCAGGGGCAAGGACATGCCGGCCGCTGCGCTGGCCAGTACATACAATGCGAGCGCCTGGCGCGGGGGAAATGGGTGGGCCGAAAACCAGCTCATGGAGAATCTGCGTGCGCCATAAAGGGCGGTATTTTTGGGATGAATCCCTTATTATATGGGAATAATTTCGATCAACCCGTTTCACCAGGCCGCTTCATGTCTTCTTTGTATCAAAATTCCTCCACTTCCGGCAGCCAGGACGCGCGCCTGCAGCAGCTGACCGAATGGCTGGCATCGACCGGCCTGGTGGAAGTGGAAACCGGCCGCCCGGCATCCGCGGATGCCAGTTTCCGACGCTATTTCCGTTACGACGTTGTGCCAGCGATGCGCGAGAAGCTGGGCGCCACCCTGGTCGCCATGGATGCGCCGCCCGAGCGCGAGAACGTGCCGGCCTTCATCCACGTGCAGGGCCTCCTGATGGACGCCGGCGTCACGGTGCCGGCGATCGTCGACCGCAAGGTGGAGAGCGGCTTCCTGCTGCTGTCCGACCTCGGCGTGACCACCTACCTGCAGCGCCTCGATTCGGACAATGCCGCCTTCATGTATTCGGACGCGGTCGACGCCCTGCTCAAGTTCCAGCTGGCCAGCCAGCCCGGCAAGCTGCCGGAATTCGACCGCGCCTTCGTGCTGCGCGAGATGAACCTGTTCCCGGAGTGGTTCATCAACCGCCACCTCGGCGTGACGCTCGACGACAAGCAGCAGGCGACGCTGGACAAGGTGTTCGAAGCGATCACCGCCAACGTGCTGGCCCAGCAGCAGGTCTACATGCACCGCGACTTCCATTCGCGTAACCTGATGTGGCTCGAACAGGGCAACCCGGGCGTGCTCGATTTCCAGGACGCGGTCTACGGCCCGGTCACCTACGACCTCGGCTCGCTGCTGCGCGACGCCTACATCCAGTGGGACGAAGAGATCGTGCTGGACTGGGTGGTGCGCTACTGGCAGAGCGCCAAGCAGGTGGGCCTGCCGGTGAATCCGGACATCGACGCCTTCTACCGCGACTTCGAGTTCATGGCCCTGCAGCGCCACCTGAAGATCCTCGGGATCTTCTGCCGCCTGAACTACCGCGACAGCAAGCCGAATTACATGGGCGACCTGCCGACGGTGATGGAGTACGTGCGCCGCACCGCCAACCGCTACACCGAACTGAAACCGCTGCTCCGCCTCCTCGACGCGCTCGAGGACAAGGCGCCGGCGGTCGGCTACACCTTCTGACGACGGGTCCATTCTCATGAAAGCCATGATTTTCGCCGCCGGCCGCGGCGAGCGCATGCGCCCGCTCACGGACGCCTGCCCCAAGCCGCTGCTGAAAGTGCGCGGACGGCCGATGATCACCTACCACGTGCTGAACCTGGTGCGTGCCGGGATCACCGACATCGTCATCAACCACTCGCACCTCGGCCACATGATCGAGGAAGAGCTGGGCGACGGCAGCAAATACGGCGCCCGCATCGTGTACTCGCACGAACCGACCCCGCTCGAGACCGCGGGCGGCATCGCCAATGCCCTGCACCTGCTGGGCGACGAACCCTTCCTGGCGGTGTCGGGCGACATCTATGCGCCCTACTTCGATTTCTCGCAGGTGGTCGACGTCCTGAAGGACAAGGACATGCTGGGCATTCCCTACCCGCCGGATAAACGCGACATCGCCTGGCTGTGGCTGACGCCAAACCCCTGGCACAACCCGGACGGCGACTTCGCCCTCGACATGTACACCCTGCGCAACGAGGGTGAGCTGAAGTGGAACTTCGCGGGCATCGGCGTCTACCGTCCCGAGATGTTCGAGGGCATCAAGGCGGGCGAGTTCGTCAAGTTCGGTCCCCTGATGCGCAAGTTCATCGAGCAGGGCCGCGTGGGCGGCGAGCTGTACGATGGCCTGTGGGTCAACGTCGGCACCGCGCGCCAGCTGGAAGAACTGAACGCGCCGCTGGGAGCGGCCAAGACGGGGTCATGACCGCGGCCGCGGCTCCCTACATCGAACGCCGTGCGCGCCTGGCGGCGTGCATGCAGCCGGGATCGGTCGCGGTGCTGGCCACCGCGCCCGAGGTACTGCGCAACGGCGACAGCGACTATCCCTACCGGCACGACAGCTATTTCTATTACCTGAGCGGTTTTACGGAACCGGAAGCGGTGCTGGTGCTCGTCGCCGCATCAGGCGAGCTGCCGGCGCGCTCGGTCCTGTTCTGCCGCGAAAAGAACCTCGAGCGCGAGATCTGGGACGGCTACCGCTACGGGCCGGAGGCGGCGCGCCTCGCTTTCGGCTTCGACGAAGCCTTCCCTATCGGCGAACTGGATGCGCAGATGGGCAAGCTGCTGGCCAACGCGCCGGCGCTGTACTACGCCCTCGGCCACAGCGCCGCCCTGGATGCGCAGGTGAGCGGCTGGCTCAAGGCCGTGCGCGCGCAGGGCCGCAGCGGCATCGCGGCGCCCGGCACCACCCACCACCTGCTCGGCATCCTCGACGACATGCGCCTGCTGAAGGATGCGGACGAACAGGCGATCATGGGGCGCGCGGCAAGCATCGCCGCCGCGGCCCACGCGCGCGCCATGCGCTTCACGCGTCCCGGCGTCTTCGAGTACGAGATCGAAGCCGAGCTGCTGCACGAATTCCGCCGCAACGGCGCCCAGTTCCCGGCCTATACCCCGATCGTCGCGTCCGGCGCCAACGCCTGCGTGCTGCACTACAACCAGAACAATCGCCAGTGCCGCGAGGGCGAACTGGTGCTGGTCGACGCCGGCTGCGAGCTGGACGGCTACGCCTCGGACATCACGCGCACCTGGCCGGTGAGCGGACGTTTCAGCACGCCCCAGAAGCTCCTGTACGAGCTGGTGCTGCAGGCCCAGCAGGCGGCCTTCGCCGCCATCGTCCCGGGCCGGCCCTACAGCGGCATGCACGAAGCGGCGGTGCAGGTGCTGGCAAGCGGCATGCTGGACCTCGGCCTGCTCGATCGCCAGAAATATGCGTCGGCCGAGGACGCGATCGCCGACAAGGCCCACCTGCAGTTCTACATGCACGGCACCGGCCACTGGCTCGGCATGGACGTGCACGACGTCGGGCCCTATCGCGACCTGAGCGTCGCCGAGCGACCCTCGCGCGCCCTGCTGGCAGGGATGGCGCTGACGGTGGAGCCGGGCATCTACGTGCGGCCGGGCGAAGGCGTGCCCGAGCAGTTCTGGAACATCGGCATCCGGATCGAGGACGACGTGATCGTCACCGCGGATGGCTGCCGCATCCTGTCCGGCGACGCGCCGAAGAGCGTCGTGGAGATTGAAGCACTGATGGAGGAGCGTTGATGGCGGACGAGCGGATCGATGTCGATGTGGCGATCTGTGGCGCCGGTCCGGTAGGACTGGCACTGGCCGCCTTCCTGGTGCGGCGCGGGGTGGACGGCAAGCGCATCGCCCTCATCGACGGCAAGTCGCTGGGCCAGGCGATCAGCGATCCGCGCTCGATCGCGCTGTCCTGGGGCAGCGTGCAGCTGCTGGAGGAAGTGCGGGCCTGGCCGCTGCCGGCCACGCCGATCCACGAGATCCACGTCTCGCGCCGCGGCCAGCTTGGCCGCAGCCTGATGGACCGCGCCGAGCACAAGCTGCCGGCACTGGGTTACGTCGCGCGCTACGGCGCCGTGGTCGACGCGCTGGCGCGCGCCTGCGACCAGGCCGGCGTGGCCACGCTGCGCCCGGCGCGGGTCGAGTCCTTCGATGAAGAAGACAGCGGCGTAGCGCTGCGCCTGGACGACGGCCGCAGCGTGTTCGCGCAGGTGGCGGTGCAGGCCGAAGGCGGCGTGTTCGGCCAGCAGGAAAGCAAGGCCCGGCAGCGCGACTACGGGCAGACGGCCCTGATCGCGCGCGTGACCGTGAGCGAACCGGTCGCGCACCGCGCCTTCGAGCGTTTCACCGACGAAGGCCCGCTGGCGCTGCTGCCGCAGGACGATGGCGACGGCCACCAGTACGCGCTGGTGTGGTGCATGCGCCCGGAGCGTGCGACGGACGTCCAGTTGCTCGACGATGCCGCGTTCTTGAAGCAGCTGGGCGAGGCCTTCGGCACCCGCCTCGGCGCATTCACGGCCAGCTCGCCGCGCGTCGCCTTCCCGCTCGGCCTGAACGCCGAAGCGCGCGCCACCGCGCGCACGGTCGCGATCGGCAACGCCGCGCAAACCCTGCACCCGGTCGCCGGCCAGGGCCTGAACCTCGGCCTGCGCGACGCCGCCGTGCTGGCGCGCCAGCTGGCACGCGGCGCCACGCCGGAAGCGGTCGAGGCCTTCATGAGCGAGCGCGCGCAGGACCGGCGCCTGACGATCTCCCTGACCGACACCATGGCCCGCGCCTTCACCGGCGGCGGCCCGCTGCAGCCCTTGCTGGGCCTGTCGCTGGCCGCGCTGGACCTCGTCAAGCCCGCCCGCCTGCTGCTGGCCGAGCTGATGATGTTCGGCCGCCGCTGACCCACTAACTAAATAGGGTCAAGGGTAAACGCGCTCGACGGTGTTGTGCTTTGGGGTGGCATCTTCGTGGAACAGGTCGTCCAGATACTCGGCCATGCCATCTTCCGTGACGTCGTCGGGAATGATGAAGTCGGCCGGCCTGCACGTCCCGTTCGTGCCCGGGTAGAAGGCCTGCCATGATCCCGGCTGTCCTACAACGGCGATCAATTTGCCGAAGACCTTGAAGAACAGTATTTCCACGCCGCTTCGCGGCGCCGCCCAGACCAGCTCTCCATCCTGATATACCTTCGCTTCATGGCAGGGGAACACGTGATTCCCGCAGTGCTCGGTGAAGACTGCGATGGCGCGTTTTTCCTCGCTGACGATGGCTATGCAAAACTTGAAGTCGAGGCAAGAGCCGTCCATCAATTCAATGCGCACGAGCTGGTTTGGAAAGGACAACCATGGCCGAACCTGGTGGAACACGTCCTCTTCCGCCCTGCCAAAGTAGGTCGCGAGTTCCTTGGCCCACTCCTGTTCGATCTGCTCGGACAGCCTTGGTACGGGGAATCGATGCGTCATATAAAAAATAGGGTCAGCGTCGATTTATTACTCTGACCCTCATTTGTTTGCAGGGATAGTGATTACTCGACGGCCTTGACCATCGATTCGATCACCTTCTTGGCGTCGCCGAAGACCATCATCGTGTTCGGCTGGTAGAACAGGTCGTTGTCCAGGCCCGCGTAGCCGGAAGCCATCGAGCGCTTGTTGACGATGATGCTCTTGGCTTTGTAGGCCTCGAGGATCGGCATGCCGGCGATCGGCGATTTCGGGTCCTTGGCCGCCGGGTTCACCACGTCGTTCGCACCCAGCACCAGCACCACGTCGGTCTGGCCGAACTCGCCGTTGATGTCTTCCATCTCGACCACCTGGTCGTAGGGCACTTCGGCCTCGGCCAGCAGCACGTTCATGTGGCCCGGCATGCGGCCGGCCACCGGGTGGATCGCGTAGCGCACCTGCACGCCGTGCTCGGTCAGCTTGTCGACCAGTTCCTTCACCGAGTGCTGGGCGCGCGCCACCGCCAGGCCGTAGCCGGGGACGATGATCACCGATTCCGCGTTCTGCAGGATGAAGGCGGCATCGTCCGCCGAGCCGGATTTCACCGGGCGCTGTTCCTTGGCGCCGCCGTCGTCCACGACCGCCTCGCCGCCGAAGCCGCCCAGCAGCACGTTGAAGAAGGAGCGGTTCATCGCCTTGCACATGATGTACGAGAGGATCGCGCCGCTCGAGCCCACCAGCGAGCCGGCGATGATCAGCATCGAGTTGTTCAGCGAGAAGCCGATGCCCGCCGCCGCCCAGCCGGAATAGGAGTTCAGCATCGACACCACCACCGGCATGTCGGCGCCGCCGATCGGGATGATGATCAGCACGCCCAGCACGAAGGACAGCGCGGCCATGATGATGAAGGGGGTCCAGGCTGGCGCCACGTTGGCGTCGAAGCAGAACATCAGGCCCAGCGCGACGATCGCGATCGCCAGCACCAGGTTCAGGATGTGCTGCCCGGCGAAGCGCACCGGCGCGCCCTGGAACAGGCGGAACTTGTACTTGCCCGACAGCTTGCCGAAGGCGATCACCGAACCCGAGAAGGTCACCGCGCCCACGAAGGTGCCGATGAACAGTTCCAGGCGGTTGCCGAAGGGGAGCGGGGCGTCGCGGGTGGCGATGTTGAAGGCCCAGGGCTCGGACACCGCGGCGATCGCGATGCAGACCGCGGCCAGGCCGATCAGCGAGTGCATCGCCGCGACCAGCTCCGGCATCTTGGTCATCTCGACCTTCTTCGCCGCCACCGCGCCGATCGCGCCACCCACCACCACGCCCAGGATCACCAGCGGGAAGCCCATGCCATGGCCGGTCGCCAGTTCGGCCTGCAGCTTGAAGATCAGGGCCACCGTGGTCAGCACGGCGATCGCCATGCCGGCCATGCCGAAGCTGTTCCCGAGGCGCGCCGTCGACGGCGAGGACAGGCCCTTGAGCGCCTGGATGAAGCAGATCGAGGCCACCAGGTAGAGCAGGGTCACCACATTCATGCTGATGAAGTTCATGCCCGCTCCTCCGTCGCCGGAGCCTTGGCAGCCTTGGGCTCCTTCTTCTTGAACATCTCGAGCATGCGGCGCGTGACCATGAAGCCGCCGAACACGTTCACCGCGGCCAGTGCCACCGCGAGGGTGCCGGATACCTGCCCGGCCAGCCCTTCGGTGAGGCCGGCGGCCAGCATGGCGCCGACGATGATGATGGCCGAGATCGCGTTGGTCACCGCCATCAGCGGCGTGTGCAGCGCGGGGGTGACGTTCCAGACCACGTGGTAGCCGACGTAGATGGCCAGCACGAAGATGATCAGGTTGATGATGGTATGGCTGATTTCCATGCTTCGCTCCTCTTCTTATGTCCGCAGCACTGTCCCGTCGGCGCACACCAGGGTGGCGCGCACGATCTCGTCCTCGCGGTCGATCACGAACTTGTCTTCCTTGTCGATGACCAGCTTGAGGAAGTCCAGCACATTCCGTGAATACAGGGCGGAAGCATCGGCCGCCACCATGGACGCCAGGTTCGGTTCGCCGATGATGTGCACCCCGTGCTTGATCACCGTGCGGCCCAGCTCCGTCAGCGGGCAGTTGCCGCCCTGCTCGATCGCCATGTCGACGATCACCGAGCCCGGTTTCATGGCCTGCACCGTCTCTTCGGATATCAGGGTCGGCGCCTTGCGGCCCGGGATCAGGGCGGTGGTGATGATGATGTCGGCCAGTTTGGCGCGCTCGTGCACCAGCGCGGCCTGGCGCTGCATCCAGCCGGCCGGCATCGGCCGCGCGTAGCCGCCCGCGCCCTTGGCGATCTCGCGCTCCTCGTCGGTCTCGTAGGGCACGTCGATGAACTTGGCGCCGAGCGACTCGACCTGCTCCTTCACCGGCGGGCGCACGTCGGAGGCTTCGATCACGGCGCCCAGGCGCTTGGCGGTGGCGATGGCCTGCAGGCCGGCCACGCCGACGCCCATGATCAGGACTCGCGCCGCCTTGACCGTGCCGGCCGCCGTCATCAGCATCGGCATGAAGCGTCCATAGGTGTTCGCGGCCAGCATCACGGCCTTGTAGCCGGCGATGTTGGCTTGGCTCGACAGCACGTCCATCGACTGGGCACGCGTGATGCGCGGCGCGGCCTCGAGCGCGAAGGCGGTCAGGCCGGCGCCGGCCAGCGCGGCCAGGTTCTCGGTATCGAAGGGGTTGAGCATGCCGACCAGGACGCTGCCGGGGCGCATGCGGGCGAGTTCGCCGGCGTCGGGACTGCGCACCTTGAGCACCATGTCGGCGCCGAAGGCGGTGGCGGCGTCGACGATGGTGGCCCCGGCCGCTTCATAGGCGGCGTCGGGAATCGACGCCTTGACCCCGGCGCCGGCTTCGACCTGGACCTGATGACGCGCGGCCAGCTTCTTGACGGTTTCGGGAGTTGCAGCAACGCGGGTCTCGCCCGGCCTGGTCTCGGCCGGTATGCCAATTCTCATGAAGCCTCCGTTCGGTGGACACATCTGCCGACAATCTAACATGTAAACACAGCAATTGCTTAATAACAAATACTAAAAAGCCAATGTTCGATTGTGTCCACGAAGTCTGATGAATGCCAGCCGCACTGCCCAGTTATTTGCAATAGATCAAGGCCATTTAACGACAGGCAAGCGCACAGGAAGCGCCCCGGATGAGCGAAGATGCCCGCTGTCAAGGTAGAATGTCGGCTCATTTTCAAGGACGCGCATGACCGATATCTTCAAACCATCCGTGACCGTCGCCGCGATCATCGAGCGCGATGGACGTTTCCTGCTGATCGAGGAAGAGACGAGCGAAGGCGTGAAGCTGAACCAGCCGGCCGGGCACCTCGACCCGCACGAGTCGCTCGAACAGGCGGTGGTGCGCGAGGCGCTGGAGGAAACCGCGCACGAATTCATCCCGACCGCGCTGGTCGGCATGTACATGTCGCGCTACCATTCGAAATCGCGCGGTACCGACGTCACCTACCTGCGCTTCACCTTCTGCGGCCACGCCGGCCGCGAGCTGGACCAGCCGCTCGACGAGGGCATCCTGCGCACCTTGTGGATGACGCGCGACGAGATCGCCGCCACGGCCGAACGCCACCGCAGCCCGATCGTGCTGCAATGCGTGGACGACTACCTGGCCGGCCACCGCACCCCGCTGCACCTGCTGTATACCCATCCCTCAGTCTTCGAGGGCGGGATTTAAAAGAACGGAAACAGAAATGAGCAAGAAAAAAGTCGTGATCGGGATGTCGGGCGGCGTCGACTCCTCCGTCGCGGCGTGGATGCTGAAGGAACAGGGCTACGAGGTGATCGGCCTGTTCATGAAGAACTGGGAAGACGACGACGACTCGGAATACTGCTCGACGCGCCAGGACTGGATCGACGCGGCCAGCGTGGCCGACGTGGTCGGCGTCGACATCGAGGCGGTCAATTTCGCCGCCGAATACAAGGACCGCGTGTTCGCGGAATTCCTGCGCGAGTACCAGGCCGGCCGCACGCCGAACCCGGACGTGCTGTGCAACGCCGAGATCAAGTTCAAGGCCTTCCTCGACCATGCGATGAAGCTGGGCGCCGACCTGATCGCGACCGGCCACTATGCGCGCGTGCGCGAGAACGCGGGCCGCTTCGAGCTGTTGAAGGCCTTCGATCACACCAAGGACCAGAGCTACTTCCTGCACCGCCTGAACCAGGCCCAGCTCTCGAAGTCGCTGTTCCCGCTGGGCGAGATCCCGAAGACCGAGGTGCGCAAGATCGCCGAGCGCCTGGGCCTGCCCAACGCCCAGAAAAAGGACTCGACCGGCATCTGCTTCATCGGCGAGCGCCCCTTCCGCGAATTCCTGAACCGCTACCTGTCGCACAAGCCGGGTCCGATGAAGCTCGATACCGGCGAAACCGTGGGCGAGCACATCGGCCTGTCCTTCTACACGCTGGGCCAGCGCAAGGGCATCGGGATCGGCGGCCTGAAGTCGCGCAAGAACGCGGACGGCATCAGCGAGCCGTGGTTCGTGGCGCGCAAGGACGTGGCCACCAACACGCTCTACATCGTGCAGGGCCACGACCATCCGTGGCTGCTGTCGCCGAGCCTGGAAGCCGGCCAGGCCAGCTGGACTGCGGGCGAGCCCCCAAGCGCGCCTGGCGAAGGCCGGGTACTGTCGGCCAAGACCCGCTACCGCCAGGCCGACGTGGCCTGCACCGTGCGCGCCGACGGGATGGAGCGCTTCACGCTCGATTTCGTGGAGCCGCAGTGGGCGGTGACGCCGGGTCAGTCGGCCGTGCTGTATGACGGCGACGTCTGCCTGGGTGGCGGGATCATCGACACCAGCGCTGCCTGAGGCAGCCGCCGGCGCCATCGGGCGTCCATGGTAGTAAGCCTGCGCCTCGTCGCAGCCCGCCGCGCGCAGCAGCTGCGCCGCTTCCTCCGTCTCCACGCCTTCCGCCACCAACCGGTGGCCGAGGTCGTGCGACAGCTTGATGATTCATGCGGCAGCCGTATTATCGAAAGTGACGATTATGCGGGCATATTCAGGCTATGCAATGCTTGCGGCCAATAGTTTATGCGAGTTTCGCGCATTTTCGTCAAATATTGCCGGGATTCGGGTAGAATAAATATATCTACTACAAATCACCAAAAATATGAGCGAGGACGATCCGATCCTGACGACGCGGGAAGCAGCGGACATGCTGGGCGTTGCCGTCAGCACCACGCAGCTCTGGATGGAGAGCGGCGCACTGCCGGCCTGGAAGACGCCCGGCGGGCACCGGCGCGTGCGCCTGAGCGCGGTGCGCCAGCTGCAGGCGCGGCAGGATCGGGGCGCGGCCCAGGCAGGGTCCGACGGCGCAGCCGCCGCAGCCGTCCCGCTTGTGCCGGCCGCGCGGGCCTTCGAGGCGCTCTCCACCCACCCACTGCTCGATACGCCGCCCGAGGAAGTGTTCGACCGCCTGGTGCGGCTGGCCGCGCAGGTGACGGACTGCCCGATGGCGCTGCTCACGGTGCTGGCGGGACAGCGTCAGTGGTTCAAGGCGCGCGTCGGCCTCGAGTTGCGGGAGACGCCGCGCGAGTGGGCGTTCTGCAACCAGGCGCTGGCCACCGGCGAAGCCTTCATGGTGGGCGACGCCGCCAACGATGCGCGTTTCGCCGCCAATCCGCTGGTGACCCGGGCGCCGCACGTGCGCTTCTATGCCGGGGTGCCGCTGGAAGATGCGCAGGGGCGCCGCTTCGGCACCCTGTGCGTGCTGGACCGCGAGCCGCGCCGTCTGCGCGAGCGCGAATTGCACGCCCTGTGCGCACTGGCGGCGATCGCGTCGGACGAGCTCAAACGGCGCGGCTGAGCGCCGGCCCGGCTATTCCGCGCTGCCCGCGGCCGCCTGTTGCTTGCGGACGACCGCGATCACGGTATTGCGGATCGTCTTGAGCACGGCATCGGCCTTGAAGGGCTTGACGATGAAGCCGTGTACGCCGCGCCCCAGCGCATCCTGGATGGCGGCGGCATCGAGCGTGCCCGACACCATGAAGATCATCGCCTTCGGCAGCCGGGCGCGCAGTTCCTCGACGATGCGGCTGCCGTCCTCGACCTGCTCGCGCGCGATGCAGACGATCTGCGGACGGTGCTTCATCGCCAGGCCGTAGCCGAGCGTGCCGGTGTGCGTCTGCGCGACGACGTCGTAGCCGCCGTCGAGCAGCACGGTGTTGAGCAGGCCGCGCGCGATGGCGCTGCCGTCCACGATCACTGCCTTCAGCATCGCCTCTTCCCTTCAGTGTGATTCATAGGCCAGCATGTTCCAGGTCACGCCCAGCCGCACGTCCAGCTTGAGCTCGACCAGCCGGCGCGATATCGCGAGTATCTCCCGCTCGGCGCGCAGCCTTTCGCCCAGCGGGGTCTTGAGGATGCCGGCCCCGGCGACCACGGCGTCCAGGCTGCCGTAGGCATTGAGCAGGCGCGCCGCGGTCTTCATGCCGAACTTCGAGACGCCCGGCACGCCGTCGGTCGGGTCGCCCATCAGGGCCAGCAGGTCGTGCAGCAGTTCCGGTGCCACGCCGAAGCGCTGGCGCACCCAGGCGTCGTCATGCCATTCGTTCTTGAAGTGGTCCCACACCAGCGCCCCGTGCGCGATCAGGATGTGCAGGTCCTTGTCGGTGGTCGCCACGATGGCCTCGCCCCGCCCTTCCTGCAGCCAGCGCATGACGCCGGTCGCGATCACGTCGTCGGCCTCGACCTCGGGCAGCGCCAGCACGTGCAGGCCGGCCTGGCGCAGGCGTTCGTGGAAGTCCGGCAGGGCCTCGCGCAGCGGCGCGGGCATGGCGGCGCGTCCCTCGCGGTAGCGCGGGTAGAGGGTGTGGCGCCAGTTCGGACCGCCGTAATCGAAGGCCGCCAGCACGTGGGTGGGCGCATGCGCTTCCAGCACGTTGCGGAAGGACGAAAACGCATGGCGCAGCGCGATGCTGGCCTTCAGGTCGGAATCCGGTTCGGGGCTGGCTTCGTAGACGCGGCGCACGATGTTCAGGCCATCGATCGCGAGCAGCTTTCCCTGTTTGCTCATGGTGGTGGTTCGGTTGATGCGGCGCCGCCATGATAAACCGGACGGGCCGACCCGTACTATGCGTAATCGTATTTTCCGCCGCGCTCCAGCGCGCGCTGGTAGGCCGGACGCGCGTGGATCGTCTGGAGGAAGGCGGCCAGCTTCGGGTACTGGCTGCCGAGCCCGCCGCGCGAGGCGGCCGCTTCCAGCGCAAAGCTCATCTGGATGTCGGCGGCGCTGAACTCCTCGCCGGCGAACCAGCTTGATTTGCCCAACTCGCTCTCCAGGAAATCGAGCTGGCTGCGGATGTTGGGCATGATGAAGCCGGCCTTGACCTTGCGCGCGATCGCGCGCGCGATCGGTTTCGCGAAGAAGGGCATCGGGCCGTTCTCGACCTTGTCGAACACCAGCTTCATCAAGAGCGGCGACATGGCCGAGCCTTCGGCGAAGTGCAGGAAGTAGGTGTAGCGCAGGCGTTCCGGGGTGCCGGCGGCGGGCACCAGGCGCCCGTTGCCGTAGCGGCCGGTGAGGTATTCGACGATCGCGCCGGACTCCGCCACCACGGTGTCGCCGTCGGTGATCACCGGCGACTTGCCGAGCGGGTGCACCGCCTTCAGTTCCGGCGGCGCCAGCATGGTCTTGGGGTCGCGCTGGTACTTCTTGATCTCGTATTCCAGCCCGAGCTCTTCGAGCAGCCACAGGATGCGCTGCGAGCGCGAATTGTTCAGGTGGTGGACGACGATCATGGGCTGCTTCCGTGGAGTTTCGCGAGGCTGCCAGCTTAGCATGCTGTGCGCCTGCCGACGGACCCGCCGGCGTATCCTTGCACCATGAGCGGATCGGTCTACATCGGCATTTCCGGCTGGCGCTACCTGCCCTGGCGCGGCGTGTTCTATCCAAAGGGACTGGCCCAGCACCGCGAGCTCGCATACGCGGCAAGCCAGCTGCCCAGCATCGAGATCAACGGCTCCTTCTATTCGCTGCAGCGGCCGGAAAGCTACGCCGCCTGGCATGCGGCGACGCCGCCCGGCTTCGTGTTCGCGCTCAAGGGCAACCGCTTCCTGACCCACATGCTCAAGCTGAAGGACATCGAAGGCCCGCTGGCCAATGTGCTGGCCTCGGGCGTGTTCGAGCTGCGCGAGAAGCTCGGCCCCTTCCTGTGGCAGTTCCCACCGGTGGTGAAGTTCGACCCCCAGCGCTTCGAGCACTTCCTGTCGCTGCTGCCCCAGGACACCGATAGCGCCCGCGAACTCGCGCTGCAGTACCAGCCGCGCATGGAAGGCCGGGTCTCGCTCGAAGCCGGGCCGAAGCGGCCGATGCGCCACGCGGTGGAGATCCGCAACGAGAGCTTCCTGGATCCTGCCTTCATCGCCATGCTGCGCCGCTACAACGTCGCCCTGGTGGTGGCCGACACCGCCGGCAGGTGGCCGCTGTGCGAAGACGTGACCGCGGACTTTGTCTACATCCGGCTGCACGGCGACAAGGAACTGTATGCGAGCGGTTATGAAGACGCGGCCATCGCAGCCTGGGCCGCGCGCATCCATGCCTGGCGCAAGGAACGCGACGTCTACTGCTACTTCGACAACGACATCAAGGTGCATGCGCCCTATGACGCGCAGCGGCTGATCGCAGCAGTGGATGCCTTGGCGGCGCAAGCGGACTAGAATGGACGTCCACCCACGCAGTGAACGACCAGGAGGCTATATGAAATTGCTTCGCGTCAGTACCGCTGTTCTCGCCCTGCTGTTCTCTTCCACCGCCCTAGCCACCGACCCGGCGCCCTTGCCGGCCGCCGGCGGCATGCTCGTCAATAGTGCCGGCATGACGATCTACACCTACGACAAGGACGTACCGAACAGCGGCAAGAGCAGCTGCGTCGCGACCTGCGCCAAGAACTGGCCGCCGGTCATGGCCGAAGGCACGCCGCCGGCGCCCTACTCGGTCGTCACGCGCGAGGATGGCGGCAAGCAGCTGGCCCACAAGGGCAAGCCCCTGTACACCTTCGTGAAAGACAAGAAAGCGGGAGACAAGACCGGCGACGGCGTCGGCGGGGTCTGGCACACCGTCGCGGGGGATTAACTTAACGCCGTTCGTGGATCTTGATGACCCTGCCGCTGCCCTTGCCGGGCGGCGGCGCGGGCTCGGACGGCCCACAGGTATTGCAGCTGTTGCAGCCGCTGCCGCAGCTGGCCGAGGTGTCGAGCCACTTCACCAGCGTCGATTGCTTTCCGCCCTGCGACAGGCGGTGCACGATGGCGCGGCGCCAGCTGTCGGGCAGGTACTTCGCGCCGACGTAGAGCACGGCCAGCGCGACGATGATTCCGGCTACCAGCTCCTGCCACATGCTCAGCCCCCCGTGAAGTACAAGGTCACGCGGTAGACGATGAAGGCGGCCACGTAGGCCAGGCCGAACATGTAGCCGGCCATGATCCAGGCGTAGCGGCGGTTGCCGGTCTCGCGCGCCACCGTGGCCAGGGTCGGCAGGCAGTGCGGCGCATACACGTACCAGGTGAGCAGCGACAGGCCGGTGGCCAGCGACCAGGATTGCGCGATCAGCGGCGCCAGGGTGTTGCCGACTTCGTCGCCGCCCGACAGCGCATACACCTGGCCCAGGGCGCCGACCGCCACTTCGCGCGCGGCCATGCCCGGCACCAGGGCGATCGCGATCTCCCAGCCGAAGCCGATCGGGGCCAGCAGAAATTCCAGGGCGCGGCCGATCATGCCGGCCACGCTGTAGTACACCGGCGGATGGGTCGCGCCTTCCGGTGCGCCCGGGAAGCTCGACAGCACCCACAGCAGGATCATCATGGTGAGGATCAGGGTACCGACCCGCTTCAGGAAGATCTTGGCGCGTTCCCACAGGCCCATGGCCAGGGCGCGCGGCTGCGGCCAGTGGTAGGCCGGCAGTTCCATCATGAGGGCGTGCTGCTTGTAGTCGCTGCGGCGCTTCATGAACCAGGCCACCGCCATCGCGCTCAGGATGCCGGCCATGTACAGCACGAACAGCACCAGGCCCTGCAGGTTCATCAGGCCGGCGACCTCGCGGTCCGGGATGAAGGCGGCGATCAGGAGCGCGTACACCGGCAGGCGCGCCGAGCAGGTCATGAGCGGCGCGATCATGATCGTCACCAGGCGGTCGCGCGGGTTCTGGATGGTGCGCGCGGCCATGATGCCGGGGATCGCGCAGGCGAAGGAGGACAGCAGCGGCAGGAAGGCGCGGCCCGACAGGCCCACGCTGCCCATGATGCGGTCGAGCAGGAAGGCGGCGCGCGGCAGGTAGCCCACGTCTTCCAGCAGCAGGATGAAGAAGAACAGGATCAGGATCTGCGGCAGGAACACCAGCACGCTGCCGACGCCGGCGATGATGCCGTCCACGATCAGGCTGTGCAGCACGCCTTCGCCCAGCAGCAGGCCGACCTGCTCGCCGAGGGCGCCGACGCCCGCCTCGATCAGGTCCATCGGGGTGCCGGCCCAGCTGAACACGGCCTGGAAGATCAGGAACATCAGCGCGGCCAGCAGCACCGGGCCGAGCACCGGGTGCAGCACCACGTTGTCGATCTTTTCGGTCAGGTTGCCGCGGTCGGCGCCGCTGGAGACGGCGAGGTCGAGGATGCGGCGCACTTCGCGCTGGGTTTCCTCGACCGGCACCGCGTCGATCGCCGAGAGCGGATTGGCTTTGACAGGGGCGTCGAAGGCCATGCGGTCGAGTTCAGCCAGCAGGCCTTGTTCGCCGCCGGCCTGGATGGCGACGGTTTCGACCACCGGCATGCCCAGCGCCGCCGACAGCTTGGCGGTATCGATGGCGATGCCGCGCTTGCGCGCGACGTCGACCATGTTCAACACGAGCACCATCGGCAGGCCGAGGCGCTTGAGCTCCAGCACCATGCGCAGGTTCAGGCGCAAATTTGTCGCGTTTACCACGCACAGGATGGCGTCGGGCGCGGCTTCGCCGGCACGCAGGCCGGCCACCACGTCGCGCGTGATGGCTTCGTCCGGGGTCTGGGCGCTCAGGCTGTAGGCGCCCGGCAAGTCGAGCACGCGGAAGGCGCGGCCGGCGGGCGACGTAAAGCTGCCTTCCTTGCGTTCGATGGTCACGCCGGCATAGTTCGCGACCTTCTGGCGCGAGCCGGTCAAACGGTTGAACAGTGCGGTCTTGCCGCAGTTGGGATTGCCGAGTAGTGCGACCAGGGGCGTACGCGACGCCACCTGTTGTTCCATGACTCCCATCCGCTTATTCCGGCTTGATCGACACGAGGGCCGCTTCGAAGCGGCGCAAGGCGAAGGTGGACTCGCCGACCTTGACCGCCAGCGGGCCGCCCAGCACGCGCTTGAGCACGCGGATGCGCTCGCCCGGTACGAAGCCGAGTTCCATCAGGCGGCGCTGGACGTCGCCGGCGCCCTGCTGCTCCGCCGGTGCAAGGTGGATCACAGTGGCGCTCTGGCCAGGCTGGAGGGCGTCGAGGGTGGTGAGGCTGGGAGCTAAGGTCATGGTCGCGTCCGGATAGTAGGACTACATATGTAGCGCTGATGAGACAGATATGTGCATGATAAACCTAAATGCGAATTATTTCTATTTGCAGGGTGATCATTCTCGCCTGAATTTGCGCGCACATCACAAAAATCAGTTGCAAACGCCGCCGAGTTTCAGCAGAATAGAACACGAATGAGATTGATTCTCATTCATGTGATGATAATGGCAAGGAGCCGCAACGATGATCGTCTGTGTTTGCAACAACATTTCTGACCGCGAAATCCGCCAGGCGGTCGACCTCGGCATCTCCTCGGTCGCCGAACTGCACAAGGAACTGGGCGTCGGCACCATGTGCGGTAAATGCGTCAGCTATGCACGCGAAGTTCTCAACGAACACCTGGACAGCAAGACCACGATCACCGAAGTGCGCCGCGTTCCCCAAGCGGCCTGAGGCAAAATCGGCTCTCTCCTGCCCCGCCATGTGCGGGGTTTTTTTTCGTAGTGAGAAGCGTTCTCGCGATGGAACGAGAACGCTTACTATTACGGCGCATTTCGATGATTTTCCCTGCTTTTGAGGCGGTTTTTTCGGGATTTTCGCCGGTTTTTAGCCGATTTCCGACAGCTTGTTTGCTATCATGGTGTCTATCCAACATCACCGAAAGCATTCCATGAAGGGCGATCCCAACATCATCCGTCTGCTCAACGCGCAGCTGACCAACGAACTCACCGCAGTCAACCAGTACTTCCTGCATGCGCGCATGTACCGCCACTGGGGCTTCGGCAAGCTGGCGAAGAAGGAATACGACGAATCGATCGGCGAGATGAAGCATGCCGACAAGCTGATCGACCGCATCCTGATGCTCGACGGCCTGCCGAACCTGCAGGCGCTGCACAAGCTGCTCATCGGTGAATCGACCCAGGAAATGCTGGAATGCGACCTGAAGCTCGAGCGCGCGGCCCAGGTGACGGTCAAGGAAGGCATCGCGGCGGCGGAAGCGGCGGCGGACTACGTGACCCGCGACCTGTTCCTGATGATCCTCGAGGATACCGAGGAGCATATCGAGTGGCTGGAGACGCAGCTGGACCTGATCGTGAAGGTCGGCATCCAGAACTACCTGCAGAGCCAGATCAGCGAGTAAACCGCGCCGGCTCTTCAGCCTGGCGCCACTTCCTCATCCACTGGTCATACAAGCCGAGATCCCGCGGCACCGCGCCCGGGATCGCGCAGATCGCTCCCGCGAACTCGTTGGCCCTGGCCAGCGACACATCGAGCGGCCAGCCCCGCATCTTCCCCAGCAGGAAAATCGCCGAGAAGGCATCGCCCGCGCCGACCGTGTCGATCACGAAGGGCGGCGCCGGGTTATCGCGGTGCATGAGCACGTTCCCGTCCGCGCTGAAGTAGACCGAGCCGCGGTGGCCCAGCGTGACGATCAGCGCATCGAGCGAGAACATCTGCAGCAGCGCCTGGCACGAGGCGCGCACCTCGTCGGCCGACATTGCCGGCGCATCCGCCTTGATCTGGAAATACCAGCCGAACAGGGCCTGCAGTTCTTCCTCGTTGACCTTGGCGATATTCGCTTCCTGCAGCGAGCGCGTGACGACGCGCTCGTCCACCTGGCCCTCGCGCAGGTTCAGGTCGAGGTAGCGCAGCGCCGCCGTGGTCCCGAGCAGGGACATCAGGGTGGCGCGCGAGCGCTCGTTGCGCTGGGCCAGGGTGCCGTAATAGAAGATGCCGGGCTGCGCCTGGTCGAGCGCTGCCCGGGCCTGGGTGCGGTCGATGAAATCGTAGGCCTGGTTCGGCAGGATCGTGAAGCGGTGGCCGCCGCGCGCGCCGCGTTCGACCAGCACGCGGCCGGTCTCCTCGATGGCGTCGAGCTGCAGCCCGGCTTCGCTCATCGCGAAGCGCTCGAATTCGGCGCGCACCGCCAGGCCAGGCTTGTCCTTGCCGATGCGGGTGATCATCAGCTGCGGCGCCATGAAGGCGGCCAGGTGGCGCGCCACGTTGAAGGGCGCGCCGCCGACCACCTGCTCGGTGCTGAAGTCGTCGACCAGCGCCTCGCCGAAGATGACGGTGCTCACGCGACTGGAGGCGCAGTGTCGCGGAACGAAGGACGTTCGGCGAGTTTATCGGCCAGGCGCGCCAGGTTCGGGTAATCGCCGCGCCAGCCGATCTCGGGGAAGCGCAGGGCCAGCCAGCCCAGTGCGCAACCGACGGCGACGTCGGCCAGCGTGTAGTGGATGCCCATGCACCAAGCCGAATCGCCCAGTTTGGCGGACATCTCGTGCAGGCCTGCGTGCATCTTGCCCAATTGACGTTCGATCCACTTCGCGCTCTGCAGCTCCGGCGCACGATCGCGCCGCTCGACGAAGACCAGGACGGCAGCCTCGATGACGCCGTCGGCCAGCGCTTCCCATAGCTTGACTTCGGCACGGTCACGGCCGTTCGGCGGCAGCAGCTTGCAGACCGGGGAGATGGTGTCGAGGTATTCGGCGATCACGCGCGAGTCGTACAGCGTGCTGCCGTCTTCCATGATCAGGCAGGGAACCTTGCCCAGCGGGTTGACTTCCTGGATGGTGGTTTCCGGACCCCAGACGTTTTCCTGTTCAAAACTGAAGTCGAGCTTCTTGTCCGCCATGACGACACGGACTTTGCGCACATAGGGACTGGTGAGGGAACCGATGAGTTTCATACATGCCCGGAGTAGAAGATTGGATGCCAGTATAGCATCGCCGTTTCGGCGCTTGTCTGCGCCAAAGTAGCGTCGCGGCCGGCCGGCGTGGCCGCGCGCGCAAAGCCGGGGAAGCCACCCGGTGGTAAAATCCGCGTTTTTGCACGGACCGCCCGCCATGACCTCTACCGTTCCCTCATCTGCCCAATCGGCTACCCTGTCGGCCCTGTCCCCGCTGGATGGCCGCTACGCGTCGAAAACCGACAAGCTGCGCCCGATCCTGTCGGAAGCGGGCTTCATGCACCACCGCGTGAAAGTCGAAATCGCCTGGCTGCAGGCGCTGTCGCAGGCCGGCTTCCCGGAGATCAAGCCGTTCTCCGCGGAAGCGAACGCTCACCTCGAACGCATGGCCGCGAACTTCGGCGATGCCGAGGCGGCGCGCATCAAGGAGATCGAGGCGGTCACCAACCATGACGTCAAGGCAGTGGAGTACTGGCTCAAGGAGCAGGTGAAGGACGTGCCGGAGCTGGTCGCGGCGAGCGAATTCATCCACTTCGGCTGCACCTCGGAAGACATCAACAACACCTCGCACGGCATGATGCTCAAGAGCGCGCGCGACGGCGTGCTGCTGCCGGCCCTGCAGAACATCATCGCCAAGCTGACCGAGATCGCCCACACCAATGCGGCGCTGCCGATGCTGTCGCGCACCCACGGCCAGACCGCCAGCCCGACCACCCTCGGCAAGGAATTCGCCAACGTGGTCGCGCGCCTGCAGCGCGCCGTGCAGCGCATCGCCTCGGTCGAGATCCTCGGCAAGATGAACGGCGCGGTCGGCAACTACAACGCCCACCTGTCGGCCTACCCGGGCTTCGACTGGCCGGCCTTCTCGAAGGAGGTCATCGAGAACCGCCTGGGACTGGTCTTCAATCCCTACACCATCCAGATCGAGCCGCACGACTACATGGCCGAGATGTTCGACGCCATCGCGCGCGCCAACACCATCCTGCTCGACCTGAACCGCGACATCTGGACCTACGTCTCGCTCGGCTACTTCAAGCAGAAGCTGCGCGCCGGCGAGATCGGCTCGTCGACCATGCCGCACAAGGTCAACCCGATCGACTTCGAGAACTCGGAGGGCAACCTGGGCCTGGCCAACGCGGTGCTGCGCCACATGGCCGAGAAGCTGCCGGTCTCGCGCATGCAGCGCGACCTGACCGATTCGACCGTGCTGCGCAACATCGGCGTCGGTTTCGGCTACGCGCTGCTGGCCTACGACAGCTGCCTGCGCGGCCTGAACAAGCTGGAAGTGAATGCGGCCCGTCTCGAAGCGGACCTGGACGCGAGCTGGGAAGTGCTGGCCGAGCCGGTGCAGACCGTGATGCGCCGCTACGGCATCGAGAACCCGTACGAGCAGCTGAAGGAACTCACCCGCGGCAAGGGCATCACCCGCGAAGCGCTGCAGGAGTTCATCGGCAAGCTGGCGGTGCCGCAGGAGGCCAAGGATCTTCTGATGCAGATGACGCCGGCGAACTACACCGGCCTGGCCGCGCAGCTGGCAAAAGCCATCTGATCGGCAGGGGGCCGGTCGCGGCCCCCTCCTCCTCCACCTACAAGCTCCACTCCAGCTTCACGCCCAGCCTGCGGTCGACTTCCGCCCGCGTCCCGGCCGCGCCGTACTCGGCGTGGCTGCCGTTCAGGTTCTGCCCCACCACCGACAATGCCAGATTGGGCGCCAGGCGCCAGCCGAAACGCGCGTCGAGCGCCCAGTAGGCGGGCACCGCGGGGTTCTCCAGCGCAGCCACTTTGCGCAGCGCCAGGTCCAGCTCGCGCCGGTCGTCGAAGCTGTACTGCGAGCGCAGCTGCAGCGTATGCTCCGGATCTTTCCCGGCAGTGCCGGGACTCACGCGGTCGGTGCTGCCCGGCTTCGTGTGCAGCCGTTCGCGCAGCGCCGTGAAGCCGGCCGACAGGCGCCAGGCGTCCGTCATCTGGTAGCTTCCCCACATCTCGATGCCGCTCGCCTTCCCTTCCATCAGGCTGTCGAAGGTGATGAAGGTCCGGGTCGGATCGACTTCCTGCGTGCGCAGGTGGTCGTACTGGTTATGGAACAGCGTGACGGTGGTCGACAGGCCGTCCATCGGCTGGCCGCGGTAGCCCACTTCGACCACGCGCGCCACTTCGGCCCGCACGCGCGGTCCGCCGCGCAGCAGATAGGGCGGGCGGCCGGGAATGAAGGCGTCCACGTCGAGCCGGGTCGGTGCGCGTACGGTGCGCGACAGCGCGCTCCACAGCGCGTGGCGCGGCGCCAGGCGCCAGGACAGGCGCGCGGTGGGCAGGAATTCGTTGCCGGTATAGTCGTTGCGCTCGATGCGGCCACCCAGGGTCAGGCTCAGGTCGGGCCTCAGTGCGATCTCGTCCTGGGCGAACAGGCTGGCCCAGGTCTGCTGTGTGTGCGCCGGCAGGAAGGCGATCACTTCGCTGTTCGCCACCTTGTCCCAGCTGTGGCGCAGGCTCGCTCCCCACACCAGGCTGTGGCGGCCCCAGGCCGGCAGCGTGTGCTGGACCTGCAGGTCGGCGATCTGCAGCGATTCGGTGAAGGTGGGCGGCACCTGGCGCCGTGTGTAGTCGAGATAGGCCTCCACTGACAGCTGCCCGCCGGCGGCCAGCGCATGTTCCCAGCGCGCGCTCAGGTTGGCGCCTTCGGTATCGATCTCGCCCAGGCGGAGCGCGGTGCCGCTGACCGATATCTCGCCCGGCTCGGGTTGTTCAAGCCGGCCGCGATACGCGTTGCCATTCACGCTGACACTGTCCGCCCCGCGCTTCCAGTCGGTCCGGAAGCCGAGCTGGGCCTGGCGCCAGGCATCGTTGACGCGTGCTCCCGCCTCCGTCTCGCTATGCGAGCGCTGCAGCACCTTGCCGTAGACGCGCCAGCTGGCCTCGCCGCTTTGCCCTCCCTGGCGGAATGCGGCATCGGCGCCATCGGTGGTCCCGCGCAGCACCGCCAGGCCGCCCTGGGTCGCCCCGGCCGGGCGCGTGGTAATGTTGATGACGCCGTTGACGGCGTTGACGCCCCAGAGGGTGCCGCCCGGACCGCTGATGACCTCGATGCGCTCGACGTCTTCCAGCATCAGGTCCTGCATGTCCCAGAACACGCCCGAGAACAGCGGCGCGTATACGGAGCGCCCGTCGATCATCACCAGCAGCTTGTTGGGGGCGCTGTTGCTGCTGCCGTTGAGGCCGCGTGCGCTGATCGCGTAGCCGAAGCTGGAGCGCTGCCCCACGTGCAGGTTGGGGGCGAGCCGCAGCGCTTCGGGCAGGCTGCGCGCCCCCGAGCGCCGGATATCTTCGCCGGTGATGACGAACACCGAGGCAGGCGCGTCGAGCAGGCGCTCCGGCTTCTTGGAAACGGACGTGATCTCGATGTTTGCCAGTTCTTCGATCGACAGGTCGGCCAGGCTGGCAGGTCGCCCGGACATGAGCTCTTCGGCAACAGCCGGCAGTGCCATCATCACGCCGAAGCAGCTTGCAATCAGACGCAGCGGGGGACGCAGGGAAAACAGAAAGGATGGTGCGCGCATAGCTTACTCCCCGGCATTAAAAGTATCCGCCAGCAATTAGTGATAACGGTGTTGTTTGCTGATTTTACATTCTGCTTGCTGCGCCTGGGCATGTTTTGCATTCCGTGCTAGTGTACTTAGCGGAAAAAATTACTCCCGGCAGCAGCGGGAAGTAAAGACTGGTATAGTTAGTTCTAACGCGTACAACTTTCCAAAATATAAATTTTATGTCCCGCTATACCATCCCGGCCATTGTTCTGCACTGGCTGATCGCGCTGCTGATCATCGGGACGTTCACGCTCGGCCTGGTCATGACCGATATCCCCGGCATCACGCCGGCCAAGCTGAAGTACTTCAACTGGCACAAGTGGGCCGGCGTCACCGTGCTCGCCCTGGCTGCCCTGCGCCTGCTGTGGCGCCTGTTCCGCCACCCGCCCGCCTACGCCGACCAGATGTCCGCCTGGCAGCGCGGCGCGGCCCATGGCCTGCACTGGCTGCTGTACGTCCTGATGTTCGCGGTGCCGCTGTCCGGCTACTTCTACAGCCTGTCGACCGGCTATCCGGTGGTCTGGTTCGGCGTGCTCGAACTGCCGGTCCTGATCGGTCCCGACCCCGCCCTGAAAGTGGTGCTGAAGGATGTCCACTACTGGCTCAACATGCTGCTCGCCGCGCTGGTCGGCGTGCACGTGGCGGCTGCGTTCAAGCACCTGCTCGTCGACCGCGACGGCGTGATGGCGCGCATGCTGCCTTTTTCCAAGCGTAAGGAGTTCTCATGAAGACAATCAAGGGCCTGCTGCTGGCCTCCCTGTTCGCCACTGCCTTCGCGGGTGCCGCGGTGCTGAAGACCGACCCTGCGAAAAGCAGTGTGACGGCCACCTTCAAGCAGATGGGCGTGCCGGTCGAGGCGAAGTTCAAGCAGTTCACGGCGCACATCGACTATGACGCCGCCAAGCCGGCCGCCTCGAAGGCGACGGTCGAGATTCAAACCGCCAGCCTCGACCTGGGCGATCCCGACTACAACAAGGAAGTCACCAAGAAGGAGTGGTTCAACACCGCCCAGTTCCCGAAGGCGAGCTTCGTGTCCTCGAGCATTGCCGCGGCCGGCGCGGGCAAGCTGAACGTCAGCGGCAAGCTGACCATCAAGGGCCGCAGCGCCGACGTGCGCTTCCCCCTGACCGTGAAAACGGAAGCGGGCAAACAGGTATTCGAGGGCCAGTTGCCGATCAAGCGGCTGGCCTTCAACATCGGCGAGGACGAGTGGAAAGACACGAGCATGGTCGCCGATGAAGTCGTCATCAAGTTCCGCGTCGCCGCGGCCCAGTAATCCACACGCAGCTCCACACTCAACACATCAGCAAGGAATAGTTCAATGAAAATCAAGCACCTGATCGCGGCCCTGGCCGCTTCGAGCACCCTCGGCGCCGGCTTCGCTTTCGCCGCCGACACCTACAAGATCGACCCGAACCACACCTACCCGAGCTTCGAGGCCGACCACATGGGCATCTCGGTCTGGCGCGGCAAGTTCAACAAGACCGAGGGCAGCGTCACCCTGGACCGCGCCGCCAAGACCGGCAGCATCGACATCGTGATCGACACCACCACCATCGATTTCGGCCACGAGGGCATGAACGCGCACGCCAAGAAGGCGGACATCTTCGATGTCGCCCAATTCCCGACCGCGACCTTCAAGGCCAAGTCGATCACCTTCACCGGCGACGTGCCCACCTCGGCCCAGGGCGAGCTGACCCTGCAAGGCGTGACCAAGCCGCTGGCCCTGACCATCAACAAGTTCAAGTGCATCGACCACCCGCGCCTGAAGCGCGAAGTGTGCGGCGCCGATGCCAGCGCCACGTTCAACCGCGGCGATTTCGGCGTCACCTTCGGCCTGCCGGCCTTCTCGCCGGAAGTGAAGCTGGCGATCCAGGTGGAAGCGGTCAAGCAGTAATCCCTTTCGCCAAAAGGAAAAGCCTCGGTGCCGTGAAGCACCGAGGCTTTTTTTACGCTAGCGAATCTGCTGCTTAGCGGCCGTCGCGGTCCGCATCACCCGGAATGGCGCGCTCGACCTTGTGCCATGCAGCGCGCGAGGCGTGCTTGGCCTGGTCCCAGCTCAGGCGCGAATTGCCCTTGGTGCGTTCCCATTCGCTCGACAGCTCGTTCTCGTGCATGTCGTAGCTGCCCGGATAGCGGCCGGCCGAGTTGTAGCCCAGCGCATAGGCTGGCTGATAGTCATCGTAGGTGTAACCCGGGGTGTAGTACGGCTGGGTCTGGTACTGGCCGCGCCAGTGGGCGTCTTCTTCCGCCGGGTTGACCATCTTGGCCACGCCCTTGCCGGCCATGCCGCCGACCGCCGCGCCGATGCCGGCACCCACCACCGCGCCGACCGGGCCGCCCACTGCGCCGCCGATCACCGAACCGCCTACCGCTGCACCTGCGCCGGCGCCGACGCCGGTGCCCAGGTGGTGGTCACGCAGTTCGTCGCCCGGTTTCGGGTTGACGACTTCGCCCGTACCCTGGCCGGCCGCGCCGCCTGCCAGGCCGCCGATGACCGCGCCCGCAGCGGTGCCGACCGGGCCCGCCACCGAACCAACCGCCGCGCCGACGGCTGCGCCGCCTGCACCGCCCACGCCCTGGGCCAGGTTATGGTCGTTCAGGTCGTCGCCCGCTTTCGGGTTCACGACTTCGCCCGCGCCACGGCCGGCCGCGCCGCCCGCCAGGCCGCCGACCACCGCACCGGCAGCCATGCCGATCGGGCCGGCCGCCGCACCCGCCATCGCGCCCACGGCCGCGCCGCTGCCGGCGCCGACGCCCTTGGCCAGATAGTGTTCCGACAGGTCGTCGCCCGCTTTCGGGTTGACGACTTCGCCGACGCCCTTGCCGGCCATGCCGCCGGTGACCGCACCGATGGCGGCGCCCGCCACGGTGCCGATCGGGCCGGCCGCCGAACCGATGCCTGCGCCAAGCGCCGCGCCGCCGAGCGCGCCGATGCCGGCGCCGATCACGTGGCTGCCGCCATTGTCGGTGAAGGATTGTTCGATATGACGGGCATCTTCGTCCGAACGGGCATTCACGCCCATCACGATGCCGCCGCGCTTGATGCCTTCTTCATAGTGTGCGGCGCGGTCTTCCGGAATGCCGGCACCGATCAGCGCGCCGATCAGGCCGCCGGTGAGGCCGCCGGCGCCGGCGCCGGCCAGTGCCGCTGCCAGCGGACCGGCCACCACCAGGCCGAGCCCCGGGAGTACGAGGGTGGTGCCGACAGCGGCGATGCCTGCCAGCACGGCGCCGATGGTGCCGCCGATGCCGGCGCCGATGCCGGCGCCTTCGGCGGCCTTGCTGCCCAGTTCAGTATCGGTGTCCTTGAAGTGCGTCTTGCGGGCTTCGTCCGACATCATCAGGTTGACGTCGTCCTTGGTGTAGCCACGGGTCGAGATCGAGGAATAGGCACGTTCTGCGCTGGCACGGTCGGGGAACAGGCCGGTGACCATGCGGGAATTCTTATTGGTGTTTTGGTTGTTATTCGAATCGTAGTTACTCATGGCGAATCCTTTCAGAAGGTTCAGGTGCTGGGTCCTGCAAACGGATAAACATTGCAAGTGTTGAAACCTTATTCCCCGCACCGGACCTCTTCTGTTCGCTGACGCACCCTACCCGTTTCTTTTCGCTCGACGGTTCGGAATGCCAGAACAGGCTTGGAGTTTCGCCGTCTAACGTTCGTTGCCGCACCGACCTGAAGGGGACTGGTCTCTAGACTTTTCTCCATGGCCACGGCAATTCAATCGGCCTGGGGGTATGTTTTCTTACACTTGAAGGAGGTACACCATGTTATTCATCATTTGGATCGTTGTCGGTGGCATTCTGGGCTGGCTCGCCAGCATGATCATGAAGACCGACGCAGAACAGGGCATGATTCTCAATGTCGTGGTTGGTATCGTTGGCGCCTTCCTGGGTGGCTGGCTCCTGTCGCCGCTGTTCGGCTCGGGCACCATCAACTCCGACGACTTCAGCGTCTCGTCGCTGCTGGTCTCCTTCCTGGGCGCTGTCATCCTGCTGGCCATCGTGAACCTGCTGCGTCGCGGCCGTGTTCGTTAATCAGCAGTGATGTGCTCTTCCTAAAAACCAACGCTTCATGCGTTGGTTTTTTTACGCCCGCATTCCCTTTATGTCACCCAAACGATTCTGGACCATCCTTGTCACGGCCGCCCTCACCCTGGTCGGAGGCGTGCTCGCGCTCAATTTCATGCCGAGCGAAAAGCAGATCGAGGCCCGCCTGGTCCGCCTGTACGATACCAACGACCCGCAGTTCCGCCGCTCGCTGGGCGTCCTGCTCGGCCCGCCCATTCTTGAAGGTAACAAGGTCGAGGCGCTGCTGAACGGCGACCAGATCTTTCCCTCCATGCTCGAAGCGATCCGCTCTGCCAAGAAAACGATCACCTTCGAAACCTATATCTACTGGTCGGAGTCGATCGGACGCGAATTCGCCGATGCCCTGATGGAACGCGCCCGCGCCGGAGTGAAAGTGCACGTGATGCTCGACTTCATGGGCAGCGTGAAAATGGACCTGGCCCAGATCGACGCGATGAAAGCGGCCGGCGTGCAGGTGCAGCGCTACCACAAGCCTGTTTGGTGGAAACTGGCGCGCCTGAACAACCGCACCCACCGCAAGCTCCTGGTGATCGACGGCAAGGTCGGCTACACCGGCGGGGTCGGCATCGCCGACCAGTGGCGCGGCAATGCCCAGGACGAAAAGCACTGGCGCGACACCCATTTCCGCATCGAAGGCCCGGTGGTGGGCCAGGTCCAGGCCGTGTTCAACGACAACTGGCTGAAAGCCACCGGCACCGTCCTCGACGGTCCCGATTATTTCCCGGCCCTGCAGCACGTGGGCGACATGCCGGCCCAGATGTTCTCCAGTTCGCCGACCGGCGGCAGCGAATCGATGCACCTGATGTACCTGATGGCGATCACCTCGGCGCGCAAGACCATCGACCTGGCGGCCGCTTATTTCGTGCCCGACGACCTGACCATCCGCACCCTGATCGAGGCGGCGAAGCGCGGCGTGCGCGTACGCATCCTGATGCCGGGCAAGATCATCGACTCGGACCTGGTAAAGGCGGCCTCGCGCGAGCGCTGGGGCGAACTGCTGGCCGCGGGCGTGAAGCTGGCCGAATACCAGCCCACGATGTACCACGTGAAGGCGCTGATCGTCGACAAGCTGCTGGTGTCGGTTGGCTCGACCAACTTCGACAACCGCTCCTTCAGCATCAACGACGAGGCCAACCTGAATGTCGTGCACGAAGGCTTCGCGCGCGAACAGAGCGCCATTTTCGAGGACGACTGGCGCCGCGCGAACCCGGTAACGAAGGTCGAATTCCGCGAGCGTTCATGGTGGGATCGCATCACGACGAGCATCAGCTCGCTCATCAGCGCCCAGTTGTAAACACATTCTTTTGAGAAAAAAAGTATCGCTTTGTCTGAACGAAATATTGGTTGACGATGCATATGTGGATTACGGATACTCTCGGATGCTCCGCGGAGCCCACGAGTTCCCATCCCAACCAGACAGACGCGAATGAAAAAGACCCTCCTCTCGCTCGCCATCCTCACCAGCTTCGCCGCACACGCGGACGAAGGCATGTGGATGCCGCAGCAGCTGCCACAAGTAGCCAAGCAACTGAAAGCCGCCGGCCTCAAGCTGGATCCGTCCACCCTGACCAAGCTGACCGAATTCCCGATGGGCGCGATCGTGAGCCTGGGCGGCTGCTCGGCCTCGTTCGTCTCGCCGCAGGGCCTGGTGGTCACCAACCACCACTGCGTGTACAACAGCGTGGCGGTCAACTCGACCCCGGAACGCGACCTGCTGGCCAACGGCTTCCTGGCCAAGACCTTCGCTGAAGAACTGCCGGCCGCCCCGGGCAGCCGCGTCTACGTGACCGAGGAAGTGGCGAACGTCAGCAGCCAGGTCATCACCCCGGAAGTCGCCAAGCTGAGCGGCAAGGCGCGCATCGACGCCATCGAGAAGAACCAGAAGAAACTGGTGGCCGAGTGCGAACAGTCGGCCGGCTACCGCTGCACCGTGGCCAGCTACTACGGCGGCCTGGAGTTCTACCGCCTGAAGCAGCTCGAGATCCGTGACGTGCGCCTGGTGCACGCACCGCCGGCCGGCGTCGGCAAGTTCGGCGGCGACACCGACAACTGGATGTGGCCGCGCCACACCGGCGACTACGGCTTCTACCGCGCCTACGTGAGCAAGGACGGCAAGGCCGCCGAGTTCTCGAAGGACAACGTGCCTTACCAGCCGAAGCACGTGCTGAAGGTCGCCGCCCCGAGCGCCAGCGCCAAGGAAGGCGACTTCGTGATGGTGCTGGGCTACCCGGGCCGCACCAACCGCCACCGCCTGCCGTCGGAAGTCGCCTCGACCTTCGACTGGAACTACCCGGCGTTTGTTGCGGCATCGGGCGAGACCCTGGCGATCATCGAGCGCGAGACCAAGACCGATCCGGCCGCCAAGCTGAAGTACGCCGGCCAGATCGCCAGCGTCAACAACTACTACAAGAACCGCAAGGGCATGCTGACCTCGTACGCGAACAGCGATTTCCTGCAGCGTAAGACGGCCGAGCACAATGCCCTGAAGGCATGGGTCAACGCCAACCCGGCCCGCAAGGCGCAGTACGCCGCCGACATCGAGCAGGCCGAGAAGCTGATCGCCGAGCGCGACGCCAACGCCAAGAAGGGCTTCTACCTGGGCTACGCGCAGCCGAAGTTCCTGTCCTCGGCACGTTCGCTGTACCGCCTGGCCAACGAGCGCACCAAGCCGGACGCCGAGCGCAAGTCGGGCTTCCAGGAACGCGACCTGCCGCGCTGGAACTCGGTCATCGCCGGCCAGGACCGCACCTACGACGAAAAGGTCGACAAGGCGCTGGTGCTGAACTTCCTGAGCAAGTACAACGCGCAGCCTGCCGCCGAGCATGACGCCGCCTTCGACGCCGCCCTGGGGCTGCGCGCCGGCATGAGCGAGGCCGAGCTGAAGGCCGCACTGGACCGCATCTACGCCGGCTCCAAGCTGGCCAACAAGGAAGAGCGCAGCGCGTGGCTGAAGAAGTCGCCGGCCGAATTCCAGGCTTCGAACGACAGCTTCATCAAGGCCGCCGTCGCCATGTACGACGCCGGCATGAAGGATGAAGCCAAGGAAGAGGAACTGGCAGGCAAGATCCAGCAAGCCTACGGCAACTACATGCGCGCCAAGATCGCCTACATGAACAGCCGCGGCCAGGCCGTCTACCCGGACGCCAACGGCACCCTGCGCGTCACCTTCGGCAAGGTCGCCGGCCGTGACGTCGGCGCCGACGGCACCGGTTCCTGGACCGCGTTCACGACCCCGAAAGGCATCGTGGCCAAGCACACCGGCGAAGGCGAGTTCAACGCACCGGCAGCCCAGCTGGCGGCGATCCAGTCCAAGGACTTCGGCAAGTACGTCGATCCGAAGCTGAAGACCGTGCCGGTCAACTACCTGGCGACGCTGGACATCACCGGCGGCAACTCGGGTTCGGCTGCGCTGAACTCGAAGGGCGAACTGATCGGCCTGGCCTTCGACGGCACCCTGGATTCGATCATCTCGGACTGGGACTTCAACAAGGCCATGACCCGCTCGATCCAGGTCGACAGCCGCTACATACTGTGGAACATGAAGCATGTGGACAAGGCCGACAACCTGCTGAAGGAAATGAACGTGCAATAAAGCGTCCTGCTGGCGCCTGCGGGCGCCACGCATGAGGAAGCCACGCCGCCGCAAGGCCGCGTGGCTTTTTTATTGGCGCGTGGGGATCAGCACATCATCGCTTCCAGCTCGGCCGCGATCTGCTGCGCCAGCTGGTGGATGTGGAAGCCGTCGACGAAGCCGTGGTGGGCCTGCACCGAGAACGGCAGCTCGAGGCGGCCGTGTGCGCCATCCCTGAATTTCCCCCACGCGAACGAAGGAATGTCCGGCTGCGCCAGCGAGGCGCTCGGATGCTGGATCGAGGTGAAGGCCAGCCAGGGGATGCAGGTGACGAAAACCTGCTCCCTGGCCTCGCGCGGCGTCCTGGCGGCGTATTCCATGTTCAGGGCCGCCATGCTGCTCGCCTGCTCGCGCGCAGCGATGCCGCGTGCGACGAACTCGCGCAAGTCGTCCGACCAGTCGAACTGGGCGAAGTTCAGGTCATTGTGCTGGTTGACCACCGTGAAGGACGGGATCAGGCGGTCGATGCGGATCACGTCGCCGTCCAGGATGCGGTAGCGGAAGTTCTCGACCTTCAGCACCGCGCGCAGCACGGCGCACAGCAGCACGTGGAAAGGCGCCAGGCCCTGTTCCTTGCACCAGGGCCGGAAGTCCGGCAAGTCGAGCGGGAAGCAGATGTTGACCGCGGCGCTCTCCATCGCATCGAACAATGCGAAGCGGTCGCGCCGCCTTTCGAAATTCTCCAATCCGGTACTCCGCTTACTGCGCCTTGTTCAGGCGGCTGTGGCGCACGCTGTACAGGAAGTAGGTCGCCACCGCCACGCCCATCCAGATGAAGAATACGCGGAAGGTGGCCGGCGACAGGTCCTTCATGATGTACAGGCAGGCCAGCACCGACAGGCCGGGGATCACGTAAGGGCCGAAGGGCACGCGGAAGTTGCCTGGCTCGCCGCGGCCCTGCTTGGCGCGGATCACCGGCACCGCGATCGACACCACGATGAAGGCGGTCAGCGTGCCCATGCTCACCATGTCCCACAGGAAGGTGGCGTCGACCAGGCCGGCCACCGCGCCCACCACGAGGCAGACGATGATGGTGTTGCTGACCGGGGCCAGGGTACGCTTGTTCACCTTCTGGAAGGTCTTCGGGATCAGGCCGTCGCGGCTGATCGCATACAGGATGCGGGTCTGGCCGTAGATCGTCACCAGGGTCACCGAGAACACCGACACCACCGCGCCGAGCGACAGCACCAGGGCCGGCCAGGCCTGGCCGGTGACGTTCTGCAGGATCACCGACAGGCCGGCTTCCTGGCCCGCGAACATGCGCGCGGGCTGGGCGCCCATCGCGGCGAAGGCCACCAGCAGGTAGAACACGGTCACGATCAGCAGCGCGGCCAGGATCCCGATCGGCACGTTGCGGCGCGGGTTGTTGGTTTCCTCGCCGGCGGTGGCGATGGTGTCCAGGCCGATGAAGGAGAAGAACACGGTGCCCGCGGCGGCGGTCACGCCGGCCATGCCCACGTAGCCGCTGTCGGGGTCGGGGCTGAAGAAAGGCGTGAAATTGGCGGCGTCGAAGCCGGTGAAGGCGATCACCGAGAAGAAGATCAGGATCGCCAGCTTGACCAGCACCATGATGGCGTTGGTGGTCGCCGATTCCTTGGTACCGCGGATCAGCAGGATGCAGCACATCGCCACCAGGATCACCGGCGGCAGGTTGAAGTTGCCCGGGTTGAAGTGGACGTTGTGGTGGTCCGACACGAACATCGGCGAACGCAGCTGCGCCGGGATCTCCCAGCCGAAGGCGTTCACCAGGAAGTTGTTCAGGTAGTCCGACCAGCCGATCGCCACCGCGCTTCCGGCCAGACCGTACTCGAGCAGCAGGCAGGCCGCCACGATGAAGGCGGCGAACTCGCCGACGGTCGCATAGGCGAAGGAATACGAGGAACCTGCGGCGGGAACGCGGCCCGCCAGCTCGGCGTAGCACAGCGCGGTCAGGCCGGCGGTGAGGGCGGCCAGCAGGAAGGACAGGATAACGGCCGGACCGGCCTTCGGCACCGCCTCGACCATGGTGAAGAAGATACCGGTGCCGATGGTGGCGCCGACCCCGATCATCGTCAACGGAAACAGGCTGAGCGAGCGTTGCAGGCCACCGCCGGTGCTGCTGTCTTCATGGTGACGTTCAGCCTGTTTGGTACGAATCAGCTTTTGGCCCAGGGTCAGATTCACGGCAAGTCCTTTGGTGGCGCGGCCTGTCGCAGCGCGGTTTGTCTCGGTTCGGCTGCTTGATAGAGCGCCAATCAAACCAGCGATTATAGGGGTTTTGAGTTCTCGCAATAAAAATGTTTGCTCAAAGATGCATTTGCTCAGCATCTTTTGGTAGAATGCTTGCGTCCGCACGGATCAGCCCATCCAGTCCGGACCATTTTTTCAGCTTTAAACATGCATTGTCTATGCATCTATTAAGGAAAACACCATGATCTCGAGCGCTTCCCGCCCCTACATCGACGCCTCCGTCCCCGTCCTGCGCGAGCACGGCCTGGCCATCACCCCTACCTTCTACCGCAGCATGTTCGCGGCCCATCCGGAGCTGACGAAGCTGTTCAACATGGGTAACCAGGCCAGCGGCGCGCAGCAGCAATCGCTGGCGTCGGCGGTGTTCGCGTATGCCGCCAACATCGGCAACGCCGCGGCGCTCGGCCCGGTGGTGAGCCGCATCGTGCACAAGCACGCCTCGGTGGGCATCCGTGCCGACCACTACCCGATCGTCGGCCACCACCTGCTCGGCGCGATCAAGACCGTGCTGGGCGATGCCGCCACCGAGCCGCTATTGAAAGCCTGGGAAGAAGCCTATACCTCGCTGGCGCGCCTGCTGATCGATGCGGAAGCGAAGATGTACGAAGAGGCCGGCGTGCAGCCGGGCGAGACCCGCGCGATGCGCGTGACGGAAGTGGTGCGCGAGAGCGACAACGTGATCTCGATCCGCTTTGTCCCGCTCGACGGCGGCGCCCTGCCGGCCTTCAAGGCCGGCCAGTACGTGAGCGTGGCGGTGGACTTCAAGGACGGCCGTCGCCAGCTGCGCCAGTACAGCCTGTCGGATGCGAACGGCAAGGACAGCCTGCGTATCTCGGTCAAACGCGAGGATGGCGGCGCCCACCCGGCCGGCGAGGTCTCGACCTGGCTGCACGACAATGTCAACGTGGACGACGTGCTGCACGTGACCCATCCGTTCGGCGACTTCCTGCCGGATACCGAATCGAACGAGCCGGTGGTGCTGCTGTCGGCCGGCGTCGGCATCACGCCGATGATCGCGGCGCTGAACCGCATCGCGATGGTGAATCCGGAACGCCGCGTGATCTTCGCCCATGCCGCCCGCAACGCGGCCCACCACGCGCATCAGGCTGATGTCGCCGCCGCCCAGGCGCGCATGCCGCACCTGCACGTGCTGAGCTTCCACGAGGAAGGCGAGCTGCCGGGTGTATTGAAAGGGAAGATGGACCTGGAGCGCCTGCCGTCGTGGCCGCGTACCGAGACCGAGGTCTACATGTGCGGCCCGCTGCCCTTCATGCAGGCCCAGTGGAACGCCCTGCTGGCGGCAGGTGCCCCCGCAAGCCGCCTGCACCGCGAGGTGTTCGGTCCGGACCTGCTGGACAACCTGCTGTAACTCCCCCCATCAATCCAGCAGGTGCACGTTACGGCCCGTGACGCTGCTCCTGGCTGGATGCCCGTACACCCGGATACCGCCCGACCCGCCGCCGTGCGCAATCAGCGATTGCTTGACGGTGGCGCGGATCCCGCCCGAACCGTCGGCCGCCAGGTCGGCGTCCTGGGTCGACAGGCCCGCCAGGTCGACGCTGCCCGAGCCCGCGACGCGCGCGTTCAGCGAACGCACCGCGCCGCCGGCCTGCAGCACGCCCGAACCGGCCACCGAGACGCGCGCATAGTCGCCGCGGATCTCGCCGATGTTCATGCGACCCGAACCCGCCAGGCTCAGGTCCGCGCTGGCACTGCGCAGCTCACCCGCATCGAGGACGCCCGAACCGCTCACGCGCGCCTGCAGGCTGTCGACCTTCCCTGCCAGCCGCACCTGTCCCGAACCGCTCTTGCGCACCGCCAGCGGTGCGCCGTCCAGGCCCGACACCACCACCTGGCCCGAGCCCGAGGCGCGTACCTCGGTCAGGCGCGGGGTGGTGTAGACGATCCGTACCGGCGTCTTGCTGCGCAGGCTGCGCTCGTTGGCGATCTTCAGCGTATTGCCGCTCGCCTCGGTGCGGATATAGGGCAGCAGGTTACCGTCGGCTTCGACCAGCAGCGAGGGCGCCGGGCCGACGCGCACCTCGACCTGCATCGAACCGCTCACTTCCAGCTCACCGTGCGCAGCCACCTGGCGCTGGTCGCGCGCCGCAATGCCGTCGCCCTCGACCGCGCTGTCGCTGAACACCGTCCGCATGCGCACGTCGCCGTCGTTCGGCGACACGATGATGGCGCAGCCGCCCAGGGAGGCGAGTGCGGCGACGGCAGCGAGGGCAAGTAAGGCACGTGGCGTACGCATGGCGGGAATCCTTTGTGGTGGTTGAAGCTGCGACTGTAACAAGCCCTCCATCCCGCCGCCCTCCCCGTGCGACAGGCTGCAGGAAATGCTCCCTGAACTGCGCTCCTATCCCACACGCATACTGCCGAACAGCTCCTTGTGTTCACGCGGCTGCGAGCGCCAGTACTGGGGCGGCGCGGCCACCTGGGCGCCCAGCTCGGCCGCCGCATGCCAGGGCCAGCGCGGGTCGTACAGCATGGCGCGCGCCAGGCCGATCAAGTCGGCCTGGCCCTGCTGCAGGATGCTTTCCGCGTGCTGCGCTTCGGTGATCAGGCCCACGCCGATGGTCGGCATGCCGGTCTCGCGCTTGATGCGCTCGGCGAACTCGACCTGATAGCCCGGCTTGACCGGGATCTTCTGCAGCGGCGACAGGCCGCCGGTGGAGACGTGGATGAAGTCGCAAGCGCGCGCCTTGAGCGCCTGGGCGAAGCGCAGGCTCTGCTCGATCTCCCAAGCGCCTTCGACCCAGTCGGTGGCCGAAATGCGCATGCCCACCGCCATCTCGCGCGGCACGGCGGCGCGCACGGCCTCGAAGACCTCGAGCGGGAAGCGCATGCGGTTCTCGAGTGAACCGCCGTACTCGTCGTCACGGGTATTCGACAGCGGCGACAGGAACTGGTGCAGCAGGTAGCCGTGGGCGGCATGCAGCTCGATGCCGTCGAGACCGAGCGCGTGGGCGCGGACGGCGGCGGCGACGAACGCTTCCTTGACGCGCACCAGGCCCTCGGTCTCGAGCGCCAGCGGCGCGACCTCGTCCTGCCCGTGCGCCAGGGCGGACGGCGCGACGCTCTGCCAGCCGCGTGGCTGGTCGGGAGCGATCTGGGCGCCGCCTTCCCACGGCACCTGGGTCGAGGCCTTGCGGCCGGCGTGGGCCAGCTGGATGGCGATCTTGATGGGCGAATGGCGGCGCATGGCGCGGATGACGGGAGCCAGCGCTTCCTGGTGGGCGTCGGACCACAGGCCCAGGTCGTCCGGAGAGATGCGGCCATGCGGCGTGACGGCCGTCGCTTCGATGATGAGCAGGCCGGCGCCGGACAGGGCCAGGTTACCGAGATGAATCATGTGCCAGTCGGTCGGCAGGCCGTCGACGGCAGAGTACTGGCACATCGGCGCGATGGCGATGCGGTTGGGGAGTTGCAGGGGCCCCAGGCTGACTGGGGAGAAAAGCATGCTGCTCATGAAGCCTCCGCTTGTTCGGGCAAAGGCTTCAGTCTAGTGCAGTGGTAATTTTGATGCTGCGACGTTGGTGAGGAACTTGGATCCCCGCCTGCGCGGGGAGGCATGGCCGCCGGTGGCGGGCATGACGGTCTTAAAGCCAACACAATAAATACGTCGTTCCCGCGCAGGCGGGAACCTAAGTTTGCTTGATCAGCCAATCCGCGTGACCATCAGCCCCGCACGCAAACCAACCCTGACATCCGGATTCGGAAACACCACCAGCTCCTCGTCGTGCTCCACACGGTACACCGTGTCCCCATCCGTCGCGATCACCTCACCCTTCTTCATCGGCGTGAAGTTCCAGGTCTCGCGCCCCACCGACATGCTGAAGGCATCCGACAGCTTGATCACCTGGCGCGCCGTCGCGAACACGTGCGGCGCCGCCCTGGCCGGCAGGCCGGGCAAGCCACGCAGCAGACGGTCGAGCGCTGCGGAAGCATCGGCGAACTGCGACAGGTCGTTCTGCCCCAGCGTCCCGACCCGCCCCAGCTCCACGGTGCTGCCCGCGGCGCCATGGTGCTCCGCGGAGTAGTAACTATAGGTGCCCACCGACTTCGGATTCATGATGACGGCGCCGATCGCCGCCTGCCCCAGCCAGTCGATCAGCGCCTTGCGCGGCGCATCGGGAATGATCTCGGGCACGATCGCGAACATCGGATAGTGCGAGGGCCGGATCGCCGTGTGCAGGTCGAGATGCCAGCGCTGCGGCCCCGCACCCTCGAAGAAGGCGCAGGTGGCGGCGATGAGCGCGTCGGCCCGCGCCGCTTCGAAAGCAGAGGCCAGCGAACCGCGGTCGGCACGGAACATGCGGTTCAGGTCCGCATCGATGAAGCGTTTGCCGGCCGCGATCGCGTCGATGTTCCCGACGCAGAGCATCAGGTCCACCGCCAGTTCTCGCGGCGTGCGCGACAGGGCTTCGAGCAGCCAGGCCACCATCTCGATGGGCCCGGTCTCGTCGCCATGCACGCCCACCGACACCAGCACGGCGGGACGCTGCCGATCCTGCGCAGCGCCTTTCACCGTGATGATGCCGGGCGCCGGCAGGCCGACCGTGAAGCCGGCCTCCGCGAAGCGCTGCGCGACCGCGCCGAAGTCGGCTTCGGCCAGGGCGCGCACCGCTTCCGGCAGCGCAGGGTTTGCGGCTGCGCTCATACCTTATGCAGCCAGACGGTCCGGGCTCGAACCTTCCGACAGCGCCCAGACGTCGAGCATGGCCTGCTCGAGCTCGACCGGCTGTGCGAAGCCGGTCAGGCCGCGCGCCTTGGTGACTTCGCCAACGGCTGCCAGCGGGTCGCCGCCCATGCCGGCACGCTCGATCACCTGCAGCAGCAGGCGCTGCTGGGTGCGGCGCAGGGCCTGCATCGCGTAGTTGCGCAGCTGTTCCTGCGACTTGCTCTGCGCCGGCAGCTTGAGGCCGCGCTCGAGCGTGTCGATGCCGGCCTGCTGGCGCAGCGCCATGCCGACCTGCAGGAACTGGGCCAGGCTCATGCCGCTCGGACGCTGCACCGACACCGCTGCGAACAGGAAGGTGGCCAGCGACTCGATGGTCTCGACCGCCTTCCAGGCCGCGGTGAACGAGGCCGGCAGGCCGCTGTGGCCATCGGCTTCCGAACGGGCCGGGGTCAGGCTGCGCAGCTGGTCGGCCTGGCCGAACAGCGTGGACAGCTCGGCCATGCCGTCGGTGCCGGCCGGGAGCGACAGCACGCCTTCGATCACGGCGCGCAGCAGCGCACGGGTACGCGCGTCGACCGCCATCGAGACGTCACGCGGCACTTTCAGCGCATCGGCGTCGAGCGCGTCGAACACAGGCGCCAGGTGCAGCGCCGACCAGGCGCGCGCCCAGCCCTTCACTACTTCGGTTTCCTCGACGCGGTGCTCGGCGGCCAGGTCGCGCAGCATCAGCGGACCGCAGCGGTTGACCGCTTCGTTGGCCAGCACGGTTGCCAGGATGGCGTTCGCCAGCGGATGGTTCAGCGGGTTGCGGGTGGCGACCAGCTGGGCCGGGAAGTAAGGACGCAGCAGCGACTCGGCCCAGGATTCGCTCGTCAGGTCGAGCGCCGACAGGGTGCGCTTGAAGCGGTTCTTCACGTTGGCGATGACCACCGCCAGTTCCGGCGCGCTCAAGCCCAGGCCCAGGGCCTTGCGGCGCTGCAGTTCGGTGTCGCTCGGCAGCTGCTCCAGTTCGCGGTTGACCGCGCCTTCCGATTCCAGGTTGGTGATCAGGGCGGCGTAGCCGTCCACCACCGAAGCCGTGGTTTGCGCCTGTGCTTCGCGGGTCAGCAGGTGGGTCTGCAGGGTGTTGTCGCGCAGGACCAGGTCTTCCACGGCGCCGGTCATTTCGTTCAGCACACGGTTGCGGTCGGCTTCCGGCAGCTCGCCGGCATTGACTTCGGTGTCCAGCCAGATCTTGATGTTGACTTCGTGGTCGGAGCAGTCCACGCCCGCCGAGTTGTCGATCGCATCGGTGAAGATGCGGCCGCCGGCCAGGGCGAATTCGATACGGCCGGCCTGGGTCGCGCCCAGGTTGCCGCCTTCGGCCACCACCTTGCAGCGCAGTTCGTTGCCGTTGACGCGGATGCGGTCATTGGCGCGGTCCTTCACCTGCGCATGGGTTTCATTGGACGACTTGATGTAGGTACCGATGCCGCCGTTGTAGAACAGGTCCACCGGCGCCAGCAGGATGCGGTGCATCAGCTCTTCCGGCGTCAGCGCGGTTTCCTTGATATCCAGCGCTGCACGGACTTCCGGGGTCAGCTCGATCGAGCGTGCGGTGCGCGGGAACACGCCGCCGCCCTGCGAGATCAGGCCCTTGTCGTAGTCTTCCCACGAGGAGCGCGGCAGCGCGAACATGCGCTGGCGCTCCTTGAACGATGCTTCGACGTCCGGGGTCGGATCCAGGAAGATGTGGCGGTGGTCGAAGGCTGCCAGCACTTTCAGCTGGCGCGACAACAGCACGCCGTTGCCGAACACGTCGCCCGACATGTCGCCCACGCCGACCATGGTCACCGGGGTGGTGCTCATGTCGTGGCCCAGTTCATAGAAGTGGCGCTTGACCGCTTCGAAGGCGCCCTTGGCGGTGATGCCCATCTTCTTGTGGTCGTAGCCGTTCGAGCCGCCCGATGCGAAGGCGTCGCCCAGCCAGAAGCCGCGCTTGACGGCGATGCTGTTGGCGATGTCCGAGAAGGTCGCGGTGCCCTTGTCGGCGGCCACCACCAGGTAAGGATCGTCCTGGTCGTGGCGCACGGTGTTTTCCGGCGGGACGATGGAACCGCGTACGCGGTTGTCGGTCACTTCCAGCAGGCTGGCGATGAACTCGCGGTAGCATGCTTCGCCTTCGGCCGCCACCACTTCACGCGCGGCGCCGGTCGGCATCTGCTTGCACACGAAACCGCCCTTCGAGCCGGCCGGCACGATGACGGCGTTCTTCACCATCTGCGCCTTCACCAGGCCCAGCACTTCGGTGCGGTAGTCTTCCATGCGGTCCGACCAGCGCAGGCCGCCGCGGGCGACCGGGCCGCCGCGCAGGTGCACGCCTTCGAAGCGGCGCGAGAACACGTAGATCTCGCGGTACGGACGCGGTTCCGGCGCCAGCGCCAGGTTGCTGGTGTCGACCTTGAAGATGATCTTCTCGCCGTCGTTCTGGAAGTAATTGGTGCGCACGGTGGCCAGGGCCAGGTCGACCAGGGCCGCCATGATCTCTTCGGTGTCGGCGTGGTTCACGGTCGACAGGCCGGCCTTCAGGGCGGCCAGCTTGGCGGTCCCTAGACCGTGCTCGGAGTCGCCGACCTTTGGATCGAAGCGCAGCAGGAAACCGGTGACGAAATCCTTCACCAGGGCCGGCTGGGTGCGCAGGGTCTCGGCCATGTAGCGCACCGAGAACTTGGAGCCGAGCTGGCGCCAGTAGCTGATGTAGGCGCGCACCAGCTGCACTTCGCGCATCGACAGGCCGCCTTCGATGGTCAGGCCGTTCATGCGGCCGTCTTCGGCGTTGTTGTTGAACAGCGCGGTGAACAGTTCTTCGGCCACCGGGATGACGCCCGGCTTGACCAGCTTGGCGCCGCTTTCGTCGTCCACCGCCAGCGCGGTGACGTGATGGCGGGCGCCGTCGGTGGTGGTGAACGACCAGGTCTGCTCGCGGTCCACGGCAATGCCCGCGTTCTGCAGGGCCGGCAGGATGCGCGACAGCGAAGGTACGACCTCTCCCGAGTACAGGCGGATCGAAGCGTCGATGCCGTTGGCGTCGTCGCCCGGTTCGACGCGTGCGACGACACGGTCCGGCTGGCCGTTCTTCAGCAGGGCCTGCAGGTCGCGGAAGGCGGTTTCCGGCGCGGTGTTGGTGACGAAGGAGACCGGCAGGTTGGCGCCGAGCTTGCGCAAGCTGCTACGCAGACCGGCGTCTTCGATGGTGTTGGTGACGGCGGCGAAGCGGTCATGCCAGCCGTCCAGCACCGCCAGCAGCGGCTGCTGGATGTCGGTTTCGAGGTCGAGCGGGTAGCGGGCGGCGTGCGCGATCAGGTACACGCGGGCCAGCGGGCCGTCGGCCACCAGGGTCTGCACGCGCACTTCGCGCGCGCCCGAGCTGTCCTTCAGGGCCGAGGCCAGGCTGGACGCCACCGCGGCGCTGTAGCGCTCGCGCGGCAGGTAGACCAGCACGTTCAGGTGGCGCGCATACACGTCGCGGCGCGCGAAGACTTTCGGGCGCGGCTGCTTGTACATCGACACCACCGAGCTGCACACCTGGGCCAGCCATTCCGGATCGGCTTCCAGCGCTTCGGTGCGCGGCAGCGATTCGAGGATCTCGACGAATTTCTCGGCGCGGAAGCCTTCCTGGCGCACGCCGGCGATCGACAGCACCTTGGCGACGCGGCCGCGCGCGAACGGCAGGCGCGCCAGCGGGGTCGAGGTGGCGGCGCGGGTGAACAGGCCGACGAAGCAGTGCTCGCCCAGGATCTTGCCCTGGGCGTCGGTGTTGCGCACGCCGATGAAGTCGAGCGGCTGGTCGCGGTGCAGGGTGCCTTCGACGTCGGCCTTGACGATCGACAGGGTGTCGGCACGGCGCGACAGGGTTTCGAAGTCGCCCGGGATGTTGGCCAGGCAGGTGCCGTAGACCGGGTGGGTGGTGTCCTGCAGCACGCCGATGCGGCTCGGGATGTCGCGCTCGAGTTCACGCGCGCCTTCCTTCACCACGTAATAGGCGTAGCCGAAGGGCTCGAAGCCCTCGTTCTTGGCCCACTCGAGGAAGGCGGCCACTTCCTGGCCTTCCGGGGTGCCGCCGTTGGCGGCTGCGGCGGCCACCGCGGTCATGCGGTCGGCCAGCTTGACTGCGTCGCGGTGCACGGTGGCGGCATCGTTGGCGACCATGCGGATGCGCGCGGTCAGGGCGTCGAGTTCGGCGAATTCGAGTTCGTCGCTCATCAGGATCAGGACGATCGATTCCAGCGGCGCGCCGGCTTCGCCGACGGCGGTCGCCAGGCCGTTGGCGTCACGGCGCACCGGCAGCACGGCGTTCATCACGCCGGCCGCGGTCTGGCGCTCCTTGCGCAGGGCCATGACGAAGGAGTCGACCAGGTAAGGCATGTCGTCGTTCAGGATCAGCAGCGCGGTGGCCATGCCGCCACGTCCGTCGGAGTAGCGCATCTGCGCGATCTGGCAGCCAGGGCCGCTGCGCTGGGCCAGCTGCGAGAAACCTTCCCACAGCACCGGCGCCAGGCTCTCGGGCGCGGTGCCGGCCAGGTCTTCGTCGTCGAGGGATCCGAGCCAGGCGCTGATGAGCGCGCCCACCTGCGCATTGGCGCCGGCGGCGGACTGGTTTGCGTTGACCAGCGTGAGCGTCTGGCTGCGCAAATCTTGAGGCATGTCTTTCATGGTTGCTTCTCCAAAGTTTGTGTGCCGGGGCGCGCTCTTGCTTGTGGCTTCGCGCCGCCCTGGCTTTATATGGACGGGGGTGTCCCGTCCGAATCCGTTATTAAAACATGCCCGCCGGGTCTTACGACAGGTCGTACAGGCCCGGCAGGCCGAGGATGCGTTCGAGTTCCTCGAGCGCCGTCATGCATTCGATCGCGAGCTGCGGGTCGGCCAGGTCCTTCGGCTCGATGCGGTCGCGGTAGTGCTTCTCCACCCAGGCGGTCAGCTGCACGTACAGGGCTTCGGTCATGATCACGTCGCCGTGCATCGCCTGCGCCTCGTCCTCGGTCAGGGCCACGCGCAGGCGCAGGCAGGCCGGCCCGCCGCCGTTGCGCATGCTCTGGCGCAGGTCGAATTCCAGCAGCTCGTCGATCGGGCCGTCGCCGGCCACCATCCCGGCCAGGTAGCGCGACACCGCCTCGTTCTCGCGGCATTCGTGCGGCACCACCAGCGCCATGCGGCCATCCGGCCGGGTGAGCAGCTGGCTGTTGAACAGGTAGCTGGCCACGGCATCGGCCACCGGCACCTGGCCCGTCGCGACGCGCACCGGCACCAGGTCGGTATCGACGGCGCCCAGGGCGCGGCGCAGCGCGTCCAGCGTGCCCGCTTCGTCGACGAAGGCCTGGTCATGGTAGAACAGCACGTTGCCGTTGCCGACCGAGATCACGTCGTTGTGGAACACGCCCTGGTCGATCACGTCCGGATTCTGGAAGGCGAACACGGTGCGCGCCGCATCCAGGCCGTGCAGGCGGGCGACCGCCTGCGAGGCTTCCAGGGTCTGGCGCGCCGGGTACTTTTTCGGGGCCGGAGCCGAGGGATCGAACTCGGCGCGGCCGACCACGAAGAATTCCACGCCGGCCGCGCCATGCGCTGCGGCGAAACGGGTGTGGTTGGCGGCGCCCTCGTCGCCGAAGGCCGGCACCGGCGGCAGCGCGTCATGCACCACGAAGCGGCTGCTGTCGCCGAAGATGGCGCGCAGTGTGCGGGTGGCCTGCACGTACTCTTCCGAGCGGTGCAGCTTGTTGTTCAGGTTCGCCGGCGTGAAGTGCACGCGGCCGTCGGCGGTGTCGGCCGAGGGGCTGACGGTGGCCGCGTTGGCGGTCCACATCGGCGCCGCGGAATACGCGCAGGCCAGGATCACGGGCGCTTCGCGGAAGGCGCGCGCCAGCACATCGGCGTCGGTGCCCGAAAAGCCGATGCGGCGCAGCAGGCGGAAGTTCGGACGCGCCTGCGGCGGCATCACGGCCTGGGCGTAGCCGCGCGCGGCCAGTTCGCGCATCTTGGCCAGGCCCTGCAGGGCGGCCTGGCGCGGGTTGGAGGCGCTGCGCACGTTGCTGAACGAGGCGACGTTGCCGAACGAGAGACCGGCGTAATTGTGGGACGGGCCAACCAGGCCGTCGAAGTTGTATTCGCGGGCAGTACGCATGGGTCTCAGAAGGTCAGGCCGGGCGACAGCTTGGCCGGCAGTTCGAGTTCCGCCGTCTCGATCGAAGCGACCGGGTAGGCGCAGTAATCGGCGGCATAGTAGGCGCTCGGGCGGTGGTTGCCCGATTTGCCGACGCCGCCGAAGGGGGCCGAGCTGGCCGCGCCGGTGGTCGGGCGGTTCCAGTTGACGATGCCGGCGCGGGCACGCACCGAAAAGCGCTTCCACAGTTCCTCGGACGGCGACAGCAGGGCCGCGGCCAGGCCGTATTCGGTGGCGTTGGCCACGCGCAGGGCCTGGTCGAAGTCCTTCACCCGGATCACCTGGAGCAGCGGGCCGAACCACTCTTCGTCCGGGATGCCTTGCGCATCGGTGGTGTCGACGATGCCGGCGGTGACGAAACCTGCGTTCGGGTCGGGCTGCTTCATTTGCAGCAGCACCTTGCCGCCCTTGGCGGCCATGTCGGCCTGCGCCTCGACCAGGCGGGCGGCGACGGCTGCCGAGACCACCGGGCCCATGAAGGGCTGCGGCTCGGCCTTCGAAGGGCCAGGCTGCAGGGTAGCCGCGATTTTTACCAATCGGTCAAGGAAGGCCTGTCCCGCCGGCGTATCTTGAATAACCAGGCGGCGCGCGCAGGTGCAGCGCTGGCCGGCCGAGATGAAGGCCGACATCACGGTGTGGTGCACGGCGGCGTCCAGCAATGTGGGATCGGTCGGGATGTCCCACACCACCAGCGGGTTGTTGCCGCCCATTTCCAGCGCCAGCATCTTGCCCGGCTTGCCGCCGAACTGCTTGTGCAGGGCGATGCCGGTCTGGCTGCTGCCGGTGAACAGGATGCCGTCGATGCCTGGGTCCTGGCCGAGCGCCACGCCGGTGTCGCGGCCGCCGTTCACCAGGTTCAGCACGCCCTTCGGCAGGCCGGCCTGTTCCCACAGCTGCACGGTCTTCACCGCGGTGCGCGGCGCATACTCGCTCGGCTTGAAGACCACGGTGTTCCCGGCGATCAGGGCCGGCACGATGTGGCCGTTCGGCAGGTGGCCCGGGAAGTTGTAGGGGCCGTAGACCGCGAACACGCCGTGCGGGCGGTGGCGCAGCACGGCATTGCCGTCGGCGACCTTGCTTGCTGTTTCGCCGGTGCGGGCGCCATGGGACTGGACCGAGATGTCGATCTTGTTGGCCATGGTGGCCACTTCGGTACGCGCTTCCCACAGGGGCTTGCCGACTTCCTCGGCGATGATCGACGCCAGTTCCTCGCTGTGCTCCTTCAGCAGGTCGCGGAAGCGCGTGGCCACCAGAATGCGCTCTTCCAGCGGCGTCAGCGCCCAGGATTCGAAGCTGGCGCGCGCCGCGGCGGCGGCACGTGCGACATCTTCCGCCGTGGAGGCATTGCTGGTCCAGGTCTGGTTTCCGGTGGACGGATCGATGGTGACCAGCTCCAGGCCACTGCCGGCGAGCCACTCGCCGCCGATGTAGTTCGAGAGATTAGGCATTCGCGTTCTTCCTTGTGTTGAGGGGCAGCGTGCGTACTTCGTCGCCGGCCTGCACGTGCAGCTGCGACAGCTCCTGGGCCGACAGCGCGATGCGGGTGGCGCCGGGCACGGCACGGGTCAGGATCATGCGGAAATCGGTGAGCTTGGTGTTCGATACCAAGAGGTGTTCAGTCTCGCCTTCGTGGCTTCCTTCCTCGGCGACCGCCAGCACGCTGTCGCGCACCGCGCGCAGCTCGGACACGCGGCCCTGCAGCACCGGGCCGGCGTCGAAGATGTCGACGTAGCCTTCGTAGTACATGCCTTCGTTTTCCAGCAGCTTGCGCGCCGGCAGGGTCGAGGTGTGGACCTTGCCGATGACGTCGCGCGCCGACTCCGGCAGGTAGTCCACGTACAGGGGCTGGCGCGGCATCAGTTCGGCGATGAAGGACTTCTTGCCGAGTGCGGTGAGGCCGTCGACGTGGTCGAAGTCCATCTTGAAGAAGTGGCGGCCCAGGCCTTCGTAGAAGGGCGAGCTGCCGTTCTCGTCCTGGTAGCCGCGCATTTCGGCGATGATCTTCTCGGTGAACAGCTGCTGGAACTGGGCGATGAACAGGAAGCGGCTCTTCGACAGCCACTTGCCGTTGAAGCCGGCGCGGTACTGCGGCAGCAGGAACAGCGAGCACAGTTCCGACGAGCCGGTCAGGTCGTTCGACAGGTACAGGGTTTCCATCCGCGTGAACACGTTCAGTTCGCGGCTGCTGTGCACCAGGGTGCCGATGCGGTAGTTGTAGAAGGGCTCGGTGAGGCCGACCGCGCCCTTGATCGCGCACACGCCGGCGATGCGCGCATCTTCGGTGTGCTCGAGCACGAACATGTAGTCGCGCTGCTCGGGCGGAATGCTCTGGTTGAAGGAGGCCACCGCGGTCGCGACGCGGTCGCCCAGCATCTTGCGGTCGGGTTTCAGCGTGGTCATGCCGCTGCCGGCCTGGCGCGCCATCTCGATCAGGGCGTCCAGGTCGTCGGTGTTCACTGCACGGATTACGAGCATCGGGTCCTCTCTCAGATGCGCACGCAGGTGACGCTGTCGCCCGCGGAAACACCCAGCGCCTGCTGGGCTTCGCGCGGCAGGCAGATTGCCTGGCCCGACTCGGCCGGCGGGCAGGCGGCGATGACGGCGCGGAAGTGTTGTTCGCTGCTGGCCACTGCGTAAGTCACCATCTCGTCGGCGCCTGCCGCGCGGCCGGCGTTCTCGACCTGGCGCACCTGCGAGGCGCAGAACGAGCGCAGGGCGTTCTTGTGGGCCTGCAGGATCGGGCCGCCGTCGAAGATGTCGATGTACTCGTCGGCCTCGAAGCCCTCTTGCGTGAGCAGCTGGAAGGCCAGCTGGCCGCTCGGGTGGATCTGGCCGAGCGCAGCCTGGGCGTCGCCCGGCAGCAGCGGCACGTAGACCGGGTAGTGCGGCATCAGCTCGACGATCATGGTGCGGTTGCGGGCGCCGTCGATGACGCGCTCGGCGTCGAGGAAGTCCATCTTGAAGAACTTGCGGCCCAGCGCATTCCAGAAAGGCGACTGGCCGTCGCTGTCGGTGACGCCGGCCAGCGGCACGAAGAAGCGGTCGCCGAAGCGCTGCGGCGCCAGCACGGCGTACAGCAGGCGCGCACGCGACAGCAGGGCCGCCTCGGTGCCGGCATTGTCGCGGTTGCGGACGTAGAAGCCCGACAGGTGCGAGTAGGCCGTCAGTTCCGAGCACAGGGTCAGCGCGTGCACGCTGTGGCTGATGTTCAGGTCGCGCGAGACCTGCTGGATCACGTCGTTGCGGAAGGCGAAATAGGTGCCGTTCGAACCGGCCGAGGCGTGGATCGACGAGGTGCCGACCACGTCGCGGGTACGCAGGTCCTCGAGCACGAACTGGTACGACTCCTCGCTCGGGATGTCGACGTGGGCGGCGAACGAGGCGATGGAGCGCTCGACCGCCGCGACGATGGCTTCGCGCGTGCGCGGCAGCGTGTGCACGCCGGGGATCGACACCGCCCCCAATGCCTCGAGGGCGCCGATATCTCCGCGTTCAACCGGTCGGACTACATACATGCGAACTCCTGGAAAGAGATCAACTCAAACAGCGAGGCCGGCACACCCGTGGAGGTGTGCCGGCCGGGATCGCACGGGCTTACGCGGCGAGGAAGGCCTCGACGGCTTCGCGCATCAGGCGGTCCGCTTCCGCGATCTGTTCGTCCGACACCACCAGGGCCGGCGCCAGGCGTACCACGTCCGGGCCGGCGATCAGCAGCATCAGGCCGAGCTTTTCGCAGATCTTGGTGTAGTCCTTGGCGCGGCCCTTGAAGTCGCCGGCCATCGGCAGGCCAATCAGGAGACCCAGGCCGCGCGGCTTGCCGAACAGCTGCGGATAGTCGCCGGCCAGCTTTTCGAGGTTGGCAAAGATCTTGCTGCTGGCTTCACGCACGCGTGCCAGGAAGCTCGGCTGGTTGATGGTCTCGACGACCTTCAGGCCGACGGTGCCGGCCAGCGGGTTGCCGCCGTAGGTGGTGCCGTGCGAGCCGACGTTCAGGTGCAGGCCGATTTCCTCGGTGGTCAGCATGGCGCCGATCGGGTAGCCGTTGCCCAGGGCCTTGGCCGAGGTCAGGATGTCCGGGGTGACGCCGGTGTCCATATAGGCGTAGAAGGCGCCGGTGCGGCCGACGCCCGACTGCACTTCGTCGAACACCAGCAGCGCGCCGGTCTGGTCGCAGAGTTCGCGCAGGGCCTTCAGGTAGGCGTGGTCGCCCGGGATCACGCCGCCCTCGCCCTGGATCGGCTCGACGATCACGGCGGCGACGTCGTCGGTGATGGCGGCGCGCGCGGCTTCGATGTCGTTGTACGGGATGTGGTTGATTTCCTGCGGCAGCGGCTCGAAGCCTTCGGTGTACTTCGGCTGGCCGCCCACCGAGACGGTGAACAGGGTACGGCCGTGGAAGGACGACAGGCAGGACACGATGCGCGACTTGTGCGCGCCGAACTTGGTGTGCGCGTACTTGCGGGCCAGCTTCAGGGCCGCTTCATTGGCTTCGGCGCCCGAATTGCAGAAGAAGGCGCGGTCGGCGAAGGTAGCTTCGGTCAGGGCGCGGCCCAGGCGCAGCACCGGCTCGTTGGTGTAGCCGTTGCCGAGGTGCCAGAGGGTGTTGATCTGCTCGGTCACCGCCGCCACGACGGCCGGGTTGCAATGGCCCAGGCTCGAGACGGCGATGCCCGAGGTGAAGTCCAGGTAACGCTTGCCTTCCTGGTCCCACACGTCCAGGCCCGCGGCGCGCACCGGCACCATGGCGGCCGGGGCGTAGGTCGGGACGAGGACTTCGTCGAAGGTCTGCCGGGTGACAGGCCGCGTGGTGACACCGGAATCAAGGTTTGCGTTCATGGCTTCTTCCTCATCAATAGTCGGTTGGTGCGCGGACGGTGCAGCGCAGGTTCGAGCCATTATAGAAAGCCACCCTGACAAGTTCTTGCAGAAGTGCGACAGGGATTTTCGTTTTTAGTCGGAGAAATATTGCGGGAATGGCAAGCTGCATCTCCGGTAGCCACCGGCGCGTCGTACCGGCGGAGGCCGGTACCTAAGTTTGCGTGCTCCGAGGTACTGCCAGCGTTCTCACTGCTCTACGGAATTGGATCCCGGCCTTCGCCGGGATGACGCTCTTACGCAGGTGGCCGCAAACATAAGTTGCAGGTATTCCATCTCTACTGCCCCAACTTGCGTTGCCGCTCTTCCCTTGGCGTATTCCCGAAAAGCGCCCCAAACGCCGTGGAAAAATGCGAGCCCGACGAGAACCCGCACATCAGCCCCACCTGCACGATCGAATAATTGGTGTCGAGCAGCAGCTTGCGCGCCCGCTGCAGGCGCAATTCGAGGTAGTAGCGCGAGGGCAGGCTGCCGAGGTATTGCTTGAACAGGCGCTCCAGCTGGCGCCGCGAGATGCCGGCCAGGCCGGCGATCTCGTCGGTCGAGAGCGGTTCTTCGATGTTGGCCTCCATCAAGGCCACCGCCTCGGTCAGCTTCGGCTGCAGGGTGCCGAAACGGGCCTGCAGCGCCACCCGCTGGCGCTCGTCCTTGCCGCGCACGCGGTCCACGCACAGGATTTCCTTCACCTGCGCCTGCACCGCCGCGCCGAACAGCATCTCGATCAGGGTCAGGGCGAAGTCGATGCTGGCCGCGCCGCCGCAGCAGGTCAGGCGGTTGCGGTCGAATTCGAAGAGATTCGGTGTGAACAGGGCCTGCTCGGCCAGCGCATTGGTGTCCGGATACAGGGCCCAGGGCAGCGCGGTCCGCACGCCGTGCAGCGCCCCGGCATCGGCCAGCCACAGCACGCCGGCGCCGACGCCGCCCCAGAACGGCGCCGCGCGGCAGCGCTCGACCAGGACGCGGCAGTTGGCGGGCTTGAGCGCCGCTTCGGCCTCGTCGGCCACCAGCAGCACCAGGTGCCAGTGGCGCTGGGAATCGGCAGTGAACTTGTCGGGGCTGCGCACGTCGACGTGCAGCAGCTCGGGCCCCAGCAGCTTGGCCGCCAGGCGCAAGGGCTGGACCAGGCCGGACCAGGTCAGCATGTCCGGCTCGCCCGCGTTCACCAGCAACACGCGCAGCGGACGCTCCTGTGCCAGTTGGGACAGGTCAGCAGGCGGCATCGGGATGGATCGGCGGTGTCATCAAGGTGGAATGATACCGGAGATAATGATCCGGGACCGATCATGCCCGTCCCGGGGACGCATGTCGATCCGGCAAAACCGCGCCGGCCAGCTATAATCCGCCCATGGGGGAACGATATCTAAAGAGTGTCCGGCTGCTGGCCGAGTGCATGCAGGGCTTCGAGCGTTTTTCCGGCGAATCGGTGCGCCAGCATGGGCTGACGCACGCACAGTTCGATATCATTGCCACGCTGGGCAACACGCCCGGCATGAGCTACAAGGAGCTCGGCGAGCGCACCCTGATCACCAAGGGCACACTCACCGGCGTCATCGAACGGCTGGAACAGAAAGGCCTCGTGGTGCGCGAACGCAGCAGCGACGACAAGCGCTCCTTCTTCGTGCGCCTCACGCCCGCGGGCGAAGCCGTATTCGGCGACGTGTTCCCCAAGGTGGTGGCGCACGGCAAGCAGCTGTTCGCGCACTACGGCGATGCCGACTTCGACGCCCTGGAAAACGTCTTGCGCAGGCTGCGCGACCAGATCGCCGCCGGCAGTCTTCCTCCCCAATCACCACAAGCAAAGGAATTGCCTTGAAAACATCCCTCATCGAAGGCAAAAAGCCTGCCCATTTCGACAAGCACATCATCGGCAACATCCTGCTCGATGTCGCGCCGCTGGACGAAGTCAAACAGGAAGCCATGCTGATCGGCGTGCGCAACGAAGCCGGCGAGATCTACCGCCTCATCGGTGCAACCAAGCTCAACAGTTTCATGAACGCAAGCGAAGAGCTGCTCGACCTCGGCCTGGTAGACGAACTGCAGGACCTCGAAGAGCAGAAGGAAGGCTGCGACGCCATCTTCAGCGAACCTTGAGCTGGCTCAAACCTTAGAAAAATTCCACAAGGCAATTTTTCTAAACTTGACAAGGGGATGGGGGTATAATTTTTCGATGGACCGACTCTCCGCACTCAAGAGCATCGCCGCCCAGGCCAGCCGCGGCGAACTCAGCTTTCCGACGAACGTCGACGCGACGCTCAAGCTGCAGCGCGCGCTCAACGAGCCCGACTGCCACGCCGACATGGCGGCGCGCCTGGTGCAGGCCGAACCCCTGCTCGCCGCACGCACGGTGGCGATCGCCAATTCGGTGGCCTACAACCGTGCCGGACACGACGTCACCAACGTCCGCGCGGCGGTCCAGCGCGTCGGCTTCCGTACGCTCGGCGCACTGGCCGCCTCCGTCATCGTGCGCCAGCTGGCCAGCGAAATCAGCGACCCCGGCCTGCGCGCCAAGGCCGATGCGCTCTGGATCCACTCGGCCCACGTGGCCGCGCTGGCCCAGGTGATCGCGCGCCGCGTTTCCTTCGTCGACCCCGAAACCGCGATGTTCGCCGGCATCGTGCACGAAGTCGGCGGCTTCTACCTGCTCTCGCGCGCCGAGGAATTCCCCGGCCTGCTCGACGATGATGCCGGGAACAGCGCCGACGAATGGATCGAGCATGGCGAAGTGGCGATCGGCCGCGGCGTGCTGATCAAGCTCGGCGTGCCGGTGCCGGTGATGGGCGCCATCGAAGCCCTGTGGAACGGCATGCGCGCGCTGCCGCCGGAAACCCTGGGCGACACCCTGCTGCTTGCCAACGACCTGGCGCCCTTCCCGTCCCCGCTGCACGAGCGTCCGGGCGCCACCACCCTGGCTTCCGCCGCCACCATCGACTTCACGGTCGGCGAAGGCACCCTGGCCCAGGTCCTCGCCGAATCGGCCGAGGAAGTGAAGAGCCTCACCGCCGCCCTGCTCTGAGCGGCTCTGCAGTCGATACCGATACCGGTATCGACTGCCGTATTAATCTCATTAGTAAATAAGCACAAACGTCTTCAAGCTTTGTATGCACCGTTCATACGGCATAACAAAAAGCTCACGGAGACATGCAATGAAGAACACCCTCGCGCTGTGGGGGATGGGGGCGCTGTTGGCCTCATCCCTGGTTTCCCCGAACGCCGCCGCCCAGGCCGGATTCACGCCCATCACCTTCAAGAACGCGTCCGTCCACGACCCGTCGGTGGTCAAGTCGGGCGACACGTACTACGTCTTCGGCTCCCACCTCGCTGCCGCGAAGTCCACCGACCTGATGAACTGGCAGCAGGTCAGCGACGGCGTCAGCGCGACCAATCCCCTGTTCCTGAATGGCGCGGCCAACGTGTTCACGGAACTGTCCGAAACCTTCGCCTGGGCACAATCGAATACCCTGTGGGCGGCGGACGTCAGGCAGCTGGCCGACGGCAAGTTCTACATGTACTACAACGCCTGCAAGGGCGATTCTCCCCGCTCCGCCCTCGGCATTGCCGTGGCCGACCGCATCGAAGGGCCGTATGTCGACAAGGGCATCATCCTGCGCTCCGGCATGTGGGGGCAGACCAGCCACGACGGCACGGTGTATGACGCCCTGAAGCATCCGAATGCGGTCGACCCGCATGTATTTTCGGACAATGCGGGCCGCCTGTGGATGATCTACGGCTCGTATTCGGGCGGGATCTTCATCATGCAGATGAACCCGAGTAACGGCATGCCCTTGCCCGGCCAGGGCTACGGCAAGCGCCTCATCGGCGGCAACCACAGCCGCATCGAAGGGGCCTTCGTGATGTACAGCCCGGCCACCTCCTACTACTACATGTTCACCTCCTTCGGTGGCCTGGATGCGAATGGCGGCTACAACATGCGGGTGGCGCGCTCGCTCAATCCGAATGGCCCCTACCTGGATGCCCAGGGCAATGACATGGCCAATGTCAGGTCGGATCCAGCCAAGCCGCTGTTCGACGACGCCTCGATCGCGCCCTACGGCGTCAAGCTGATGGGGAACTACCTGTTCGAGCGCAAGCTGGGCGAGGCCGGCACCGGCATCGGCACCGGCTACGTGTCGCCCGGCCATAACTCGGCCTATTACGATGCCGCGACCGGCAAGCATTTCCTGGTGTTCCATGCGCGCTTCCCCGAGCGCGGCGAACAGCACGAGATCCGGGTGCACCAGATGTTCATGAATGCCGACGGCTGGCCGGTCGTCGCGCCCTACCGCTACGCGAAAGAGAATCTCAACCTGGTGCGCCGCGAGTTCGTGATCGGCGACTACCTGTTCGTCAACCATGGCAAGGATATCTCTGCCGCCGTCAAGAAGTCGCAGCCGATCACACTGAACATCAATGGTTCGGTGAGCGGCGCGGTGACGGGCAGCTGGCTGCTTACCGGCACCAACAGGGTCGAACTGCGCCTCGCCGGCTCGCCCTCGCCTTACAAGGGCGTGTTCCTGAGCCAGTGGGACGAGACCTCGAAAAGCTATGTCATGACCCTGTCGGCCCTGTCGCACGAAGGGGTGGCGGTGTTCGGCAGCCGTTTGATTCCGCGCACCGACGCGCAGGTGGTGAATGCGATCTATGCAGAGCTCAGCCTGGGCAATACCGCGGCGGTGAGCGCCAACCTGAACTTGCCGACCTCGGCGGCGCGCGGCGCGACCATCGCCTGGACGTCCTCGCATCCGGCCATCGTCAGCAACACCGGGGTCGTCACCCCTGCCACCACCGACGTCACCGTGACCCTCACTGCGCGGATCAGCAAGGGCACGGCCAGCGCCGTGAAGAGCTTCGCCGTCACGGTGCGCAAGGCCGGCGGCCTGCTGGCGCATTACCCCTTCGACGGCAACCTGCTCGACGCCAGCGGCGCAGCGGCGCCGGGCAGCGTGGTCGGCAACCGGCTCGACGTGGCTGGAGGCAGCATCGGCTATGAAGCGGGCGCCAAGGGCAATGCCGCGGTCTTCAACGGCGCCAGCGGCATCCGCCTGCCGAACGGCCTGATCACGACCAACAACTACACGGTCGCGCTCTGGCTCAAGCCGGCGCAATTGACGCCGTTCACGACCACCTTCTTCGGCGCCCGGACGGCCGACTCGTGGATCAGCTTGCTGCCGATGGGGCATGAGTTCGTCAACGGCGCGTCCATGCTGTGGTCGGGGACGGCTTGGTACGACGCGGGGCTGGGCATGAACCTGCCGGTCGGCCGCTGGTCGCACCTGGCCTTCACGGTCAGGAACGGTGCCGTCAATGTCTACGTGGATGGAGTAAGGCGCTTCAGCGGCAGCAACTTCCCGAACGTGTTCACCACGACGAGCGGCGTATTCGCGCTGGGTGTGAACTGGTGGGATACGCCCTATAAAGGGTCGATGGATGAGCTGCGCATCTATGGCAGCGCCTTGAGCGATGCCGACGTCGCGGCCCTGGCCCGTTGAGCAAGCACTTACTTCAAGGACTAGCACATGAAAACTATTGCCTTCTCCCTGATGCTGTTGCTGGCCTCGGCGGGCGCTTCCGCCGGCGTGATCGGCTTCGACGACCTGCCGGGTGACGAAACCGAAGCGATCGCCAACGGCTACCAGGGCTTCGACTGGGACAATGTCGGCGCCATCCGGGCCGATGCCTATCCCGACAGCGGCTACGCCGCCGGCACGGTCTCGTTCGCGAACACCGCCTTCAACCGCGACGGCGGCATTGCCGCGATCTCGAAGGCGGGCGGCTTCAACTTTGCCGGCGCCTTCTTCACCTCCGCCTGGCTCGAGCAGGAACTGGCCTTCGACGGCTGGCGCGATGGCCAGCTGCTGTATTCCACCACGGCGTCCTACGTGGTCGATACGATCGCGCCGGTGTGGATCGGGCTCGGCTGGTCGGGGATCGATACGCTCGTCATCTACAACAGCAGCGGCACGCAATGGGCCATGGATGACTTCACGGTGCCGGAGCCGGCCATGCTCGGCCTGTTCGCCACTGCCCTGGCGGCCTTGGCGATGTCGCGCAGGAGTGAAGCCCGCAAAAAAAATGCCCGCTCAGGGAGCGGGCAAAGTCCAAAACTAGGGATGTCCTGAAAGAGACGCTTCCACTATAAGGTCCGCCCGGGGCCGCTTCCGTGCGCTGATTCACACAGAACGCGATCCCGGGCGCAGCGGCAAAAAAAAACCCGCTCAGCGAGAGCGGGTGAAGTCCAAAACTAGGGATGTCCTGAAAGAGACGGTTCCACTATAAGCCTTCACTGGTCCGCATTCCGTGCGCTGATTCACTTAGCGCCCGATACGCGCGGTATCGCAGCGCGCTACCGACGCAGGATTGTTTTGGCAAGGCCCCGGTTTTGCCGGAAGCTTCGGGTTCATCTTCTTGATCAACCTCGACCAGTCCAGCACATGCATCCACCTCGCCGCCGCTTCCTGGCCCAGGCCCTCGCCGGGGCCAGCCTGCTCACCCTCGTGCCGCCGCAGGCCCTCGCCGCGCCCGGCATCCTGGTCCCTAACATCACCGGGCTGTATCCGGTCGAAGTCGCGCGGGTCGCGGCGCCGGCCACCACGGAAGAGGTCGCACAGGCCCTGCGCAGCTGGCCCGGCAAGATCGCGGTCGGCGGCGGCCGCTACAGCATGGGCGGCCAGGCCGCCATCCAGGGTGGCTTGCACCTCGACATGCGCGGCATGAACCGGCTCATCCGGCTCGACGCAGGCGCGAAGCTGGCCCGGGTCCAGGCCGGGATGCGCTGGCGCGACCTGCAGGACGCACTCGACCCGCTCGGCCTGGCGGTGCACACCATGCAGAGCTATGCCAACTTCACCGTGGGCGGCGCCGTCTCCGTGAATGCGCACGGGCGTTACGTCGGCAACGGACCGGTGGTGAATTCCGTGCGCGCCCTGCAGCTGGTGCTGGCGGATGGCTCGGTCGTGGAGGCGACCCGCACCCGCAACGCCGACCTGTTCCGCGCAGCCGCAGGCGGGTATGGTGCAGTGGGCGTGATCACCGAGGTCGAACTCGCGCTGGCACAGAATACGCGCATCGAGCGCATCGTCGATGAGCTCGCGCTCGACGACTATCCCGCCTACTTCCGGCGCAACATCGAGGGCGGGGACTGCATCTTCCACAACGCCGACCTGCTGCCGCCGCAGTTCGACGCACCGGTGGCCGTCTCCTGGCGCCGGACCTCGAAAGCCCTGACCGAAAGGGCGCGGCTGGTGGCGCGCGGCCAGTCCTACGGCTTGCACCAGAACCTGCTGTTCGCCATGACCGAGCTGCCGCGCGGCGACCTGCTGCGCAGCAAGCTGATCCATCCGCTGCTGCTGGCCAAGCCGGCGGTCAAGTGGCGCAACCACGAGGCCAGCCTCGACGTCGCGGAGCTGGAGCCGCGCACGCGCCGGATCTCGACCTATGTGCTGCAGGAGTATTTCATCCCGGTGCGCCATTTCGCCGCCTACGCCCGCGCCATGGCCGCCGTCATCCGGGAGCACGAGGCCGAGGTGCTGAACGTGTCGGTGCGGCATTCGCCGGCCGACCTGACGAGCTTGCTGCCCTGGGCCAAGGAAGAGGTATTTTCCTTCGTGGTGTACTACAAGCAACGCACCCATGCCGATGCCCGGCGCCGGGCGGGCGACTGGACCCGCGCCATGATCGACACCGCCCTCGCCTTCGGTGGACGCTATTACCTGCCCTACCAGCTGCACGCCACGCGCAGCCAGTTCGAACAGGCCTACCCTGAAGCGGGAGAGTTGCGCGCGCTCAAACGCCGCGTCGACCCAGCGGGCCGCCTCGCCAACGAATTGTGGGCGAAATATCTGTAAGACGACGTGTGCGCAAAAAAAAACCCGCTCCGGTGAGGGGGCGGGTGAAGTCCAAAACTAGGGATGTCCTGAAAGAGACAGGTCCACTATAGGGACCGGGCCCATGCGATTCTGTGCGTTACCGCACGTAAACAGCCAAATTGTGTCACCGGGTTGATCTGGATGTAAAAAATGCCGCCGCGGCAGGGCCGGGGCGGCATTTTTAGAGGGCAGCGTCTTTACACCACGGCGCCGTCGGTCTCGTCTTTTTCCTTCACCGGCTTGATCAGGTCTTCGCGCTTCACGCCCAGCCACATGGCCAGTGCCGCGGCGACGAACACCGAGGAATAGATGCCGAAGCAGATACCGATGGTCAGTGCCAGCGCGAAGTAGTGCAGCGCGTGACCGCCGAACAGCAGCATCGACAGCACCATGATCTGGGTCGAACCGTGGGTGATGATGGTACGCGAGATGGTGGAGGTGATCGCGTGATCCATCACTTCCGGCACGCTCATCTTGCGCTGCTTGCGGAACATCTCGCGGATCCGGTCGAAGATGACGACCGATTCGTTGACCGAATAGCCCAGCACCGCCAGGATCGCCGCCAGCACCGTCAGCGAGAATTCCCACTGGAAGAAGGCGAAGAAGCCCAGGATGATGACCACGTCGTGCAGGTTCGCGATAATCGCCGAGACCGCGAACTTCCATTCGAAGCGGATCGCCAGGTAGGCGACCACGCCGATGATCACCATGATCAGTGCGTTCAGGCCGTTCTGGGCCAGCTCTTCACCGACCGCAGGGCCGACGAATTCGACGCGCTGCTGGCTGACCAGTTCCTTGCCGGCCGCGTCCACGCAGCTGGTACGGTTGACCTGCTGGCCCTTGTCGGTCGTCACCTGGGTGACTTTCGGCGTGCCTTGCTCGGACGCGCAGACAGCATTGAACACCTTGGTCGAGGAGCCGGCCGCCGCCTGGCCCTCGATGATCGGCAGGCGCAGCAGTACGGTCTGCGCATTGCCGAAGCTGGTCACCTCGGGCGCTTCATAGCCGATGCCACGCAGGGTGCCGCGGATCTTCTCCTGGTCCGCCGCGTGCGGATAGCTCAGCTCCATCACGGTACCGCCGGTGAACTCCACCGAGTAATTCAGGTTCTTGGTCACCAGGAAGAACACCGCCGCCAGGAAGGTCACCGCCGAGATCACATTGAGGATCACGGCATGGCGCATGAACGGGATGTCCCGTTTGATCTTGAAAAGTTCCATGTTTATTCCTGAGTCGCGTTTTGCTTGTTAGGCGTGAAGCCTTCTTTCCAGACCGTACCGATCGAGATGTGGGTCAGTTTCTTCTTGCGGCCATACCAGAGGTTGATGAAGCCACGCGACACGAACACGGCCGAGAACATCGAGGTCACGATGCCCAGGCAGTGCACCACGGCGAAGCCGCGCACCGGGCCCGAACCGAAGATCAGCAGCGCCAGGCCGACGATCAGGGCGGTGACGTTGGAGTCGAAAATCGTGTCCCAGGCATGCTTGAAGCCGGCGTTGATCGCTACCTGCGGCGTGGCGCCGGCACGCAGCTCCTCGCGGATGCGCTCGTTGATCAGCACGTTCGCATCGATCGCCATACCAAGTGTCAGCGCAATTGCCGCGATACCCGGCAGGGTCAGGGTGATCTGCATCATCGACAGCAGCGCCAGCAGGAACAGCACGTTGGCAGCCAGCGCCAGCGCGCTGAAGAAGCCCACCAGGTGGTAGTAGACGATCATGAAGACCGCAATCGCCGCGAAGCCCCAGACGGTGGACTTCAGGCCGCGATCGATGTTCTCGGCGCCCAGTTGCGGGCCGATCACGCGTTCCTCGATGAATTCCATCGGCGCCGACAGCGCGCCCGAGCGCAGCAGCAGCGCCAGCTCGTTCGCGTCTTCCGAGGTGCCCATGTTGGTGATCTGGAAGGTCGAACCCAGTTCGCTCTGGATGGTCGGGGCCGACAGCACGCTGTACTTGCCCTTTTCCTTCAGCAGGATGGCCATGCGCTTGCCGACGTTTTCACGGGTGGCCATGCGGATGCGGCGGCCACCGTCGCCGTTCAGGTCGAGCGAGACGGCCGGCTGCTGGTTCTGGTCGAAGCTGGCGACGGCGCTCGAGATGTAGTCGCCGGTCAGGATGATGTCCTTCGAGACCACGATCGGGGCGCCGCGGCCTTCGGTGAACAGTTCCGAATTCAGCGGGATGGCGGCGGTCAGCTCGGTGCCCGGGGTCACGGTCGAGTCGACCATGCGCAGTTCCAGGGTGGCGGTGCGGCCGATGATGTCCTTGGCGCGCGCCACGTCCTGCACGCCCGGCAGCTGGACGATGATGCGGTCGGCGCCCTGCTGCTGGATCAGCGGCTCGCTAGTGCCCAGTTCGTTGATACGCTTGGACAGGGTGGCGATGTTCTGCTTCACGCCGTCTTCGACGGTGCGCTTGAGCGCCTCCGGCTTCAGGGTGACGACCAGCTTCAGCTCGGTGCCGTCGGCGGCATCGGCGAAGGCCAGGTCCTGCATCTGCTTGGCCAGCGCATTACGGGCGGCGGTGCGGGTCGCTTCGTCGCGGAAGCGCACTTCGATGGCGTTGCCGACACGCTCGATGCCGGCGTGGCGGATGTTCTGGTCGCGCAGCTGGCTGCGCACGCCGGCCTGCACACCCTTGACCTTGGTGTCGAGCACGGCCTTGCCGTCGACCTGCAGCAGGAAGTGCACGCCGCCGCGCAGGTCCAGGCCCAGGTTCATGGGCTTGGCGCCGATGGATTCCATCCAGGCCGGGGTGTTCTTCGCCAGATTGACGGTGACGATGTAATCGGCGTTTTCCGGGTCGCGGTTCAGGTCGCGTTCGAGCGCCAGTTTCGCCTTGAACTGGGCGTCGGTGGTGGCGAAGCGCGCGCGCACCGAGGTGCTGTTGCCGCTGCCTTCGAGGCCGATGCCGGTGGCCGGAACACCATTGCGCTTGAGCGCATCCTCGACCATGCCGACGGTGGCGCTGGTGATATTGACCGTCGATTTACCGGTGGTAACCTGCAGTGCCGGCGATTCGCCGAAGTAGTTCGGCGCCGTGAACAGCGCTCCCAGCAGGAGCGCGACGGCGATCAATAAATATTTCCAGACGGGATAGCGATTCATAGTGTTCCAGCATTCAATGTTGGGCACGATGCGGCCCCGCAGGGCCGCCGCGATGCTTACTGACTTACAGGGCCTTCAGGGTGCCTTTCGGCAGCAGCGTCGTCACTGCATTCTTCTGGACCACGATTTCGGTACCGGTCGACACTTCGATCGTCACATAGGTGTCTGCCACCTTGGTCACGCGGCCGAGGATGCCGCCGGCAGTCGCCACTTCATCGCCCTTGGTCAGCGCATCCATCATCGCCTTCAGCTCGCGCTGGCGCTTCTGCTGCGGACGGATCATGAGGAAATACATGACCACGAACATCAGGATCAGCGGCAGGAAAGTGGTCAGGCTACCCATCAGGCCTGGATCGGCTGCGGCGGTGGTTTGCGCGTACGCGTTGGAAATGAACACAAGTACTCCGAGTGTGAGATTAAAAAATTAAGCGGTGTATTCTAGCACCGGCAGGAAGGCCGGGGACAATCTGGAGGTATGTAGGTTTGCAATTCCAAATTGCAAGATGTTGCAGGAAAATTAATGCACGTGATGGACGGCTGGGCCGTCCAACTCGCTACACCCCGCGCGTGCGATCAGCCCGGAACTGGATCCGGAATTCGTTGAACTTGTCCGCATCGATCGCGTCCCGCATCTCCTGCATGATCTTCAGGTAGAAGTGCAGGTTGTGGATGGTATTCAGGCGCGCGCCCAGGATCTCGTTCGAGCGGTGCAGGTGGTGCAGGTAGGCGCGCGAGAAATTCTTGCAGCAATAGCAATCGCAGGACTCGTCGAGCGGCGCCTGGTCATCCTTGTAACGGGCATTCTTGATCTTGACGTCGCCGAAGCGGGTGAACAGCCAGCCGTTGCGCGCATTCCGGGTCGGCATCACGCAGTCGAACATGTCCACGCCATTGGCCACGCCCTCGACCAGGTCTTCCGGCGTACCGACGCCCATCAGGTAGTGCGGCTTGTTCTCCGGCAGGCGCGGGCCGACGTGGGCCAGGATGCGCTGCATGTCTTCCTTCGGCTCGCCCACCGACAGGCCGCCGATCGCCAGGCCCGGGAAGTTGATGTCTTCCAGGCCCGCCAGCGACTCGTCGCGCAGGTGCTCGTACATGCCGCCCTGGACGATGCCGAACAGCGCGTTCGGGTTCTCGCCGCGATTGAACTCGTTCATCGAGCGCTGCGCCCAGCGCAGCGACATGCGCATCGACTTGGCCGCCTCTTCGGCCGTCGCGGGTCTCCCATCTATTTCGTAGGGGGTGCACTCGTCGAACTGCATCACGATGTCCGAGTTGAGCGAACGCTGGATCTGCATCGACACTTCCGGCGACAGGAACTGGCGCGAACCGTCGATCGGCGAGGCGAACTTCACGCCCTCTTCCGTGATCTTGCGCATCGCGCCCAGCGAGAACACCTGGAAGCCGCCCGAGTCGGTCAGGATCGGGCCATCCCAGCCCATGAACTTGTGCAGGCCGCCGAACTTGTCCAGCACCGCCGTGCCCGGGCGCAGCCACAGGTGGAAGGTATTACCCAGGATGATCTGCGAACCGACTTCGCGCAGTTCGATCGGGTCCATCGCCTTGACCGAGCCGTAGGTCCCGACCGGCATGAAGATCGGGGTTTCGATGGTGCCGTGGTTGAGCTTAAGGCGGCCGCGGCGCGCATGCGACAGGCCGCTGGTGTCTTTTTTAAGGAGGGTAAATTCGAGCATCGGTATGGTTTAGCGAGATGTTGTCGTCAGCAGCATGGCGTCGCCATAGCTGAAGAAGCGGTATTCATTGGCGATCGCATGCTGGTAGGCCTTGCGGATCTCGTCGTAGCCGGCAAAGGCCGACACCAGCATCATGAGCGTCGACTTCGGCAGGTGGAAATTGGTGATCAGGCGCGTGACGGTCTTGAAGCTGTAGCCCGGCGTGATGAACAGCGCGGTGTCGCCGCTGCCCGTCACCAGCGCGCCGGATTGGGACGCCGATTCCAGCGCGCGCAGGGAGGTGGTGCCGACTGCCACGACGTCGCGGCCCGCCGCTTTCGCGGCGCGCACCGCGTCCACGGTCTCCTGGGGAATCGTGTACCACTCGGTGTGCATCTTGTGCGCCGACAGGTCCTCGACCCGCACCGGCTGGAAGGTGCCGGCGCCCACGTGCAGGGTCACATAGGCGAACTTGATGCCTTTCTCAAGCAGGCGGTCCAGCAGCGGCTGGTCGAAATGCAGGCCGGCGGTCGGCGCGGCCACCGCACCCGGCTCCTTCGAATACACGGTCTGGTAGCGCTGCTCGTCGAATTCGTCGGCCGTGTGCTCGATGTAGGGCGGCAGCGGCAGGCGGCCGTGGGCCTCGATCAGCTCGAACACGTCGCCTTCGAAATGCAGGGTGAAGAATTCTCCGGCGCGCTCGCCGACCGTGACGCCGAAAGCGTCGGCCAGGCGGATGCGATTGCCCGGCTTGGGCGACTTCGAGGCGCGTACCTGCGCCAGCACCGTGCGGTTGTCCAGCACGCGCTCGACCAGCACTTCCACCTGGCCGCCGGTTTCCTTGACGCCGAAGAAGCGCGCCTTCAGCACGCGCGTATTGTTCATCACCAGCAGGTCGCCCGGCTGGAGCTGGTCGACGATGTCGGCGAAATGGCGGTCGGTGATGCGGTCGCCATCGAGCTGCAGCAGGCGCGAGGCACTCCGGTCCGGCAGCGGAAGCTGCGCGATCCGCTCTGGCGGCAGGTCGAAATCGAAATCGGAAAGCGAGTACATTGTTGTCAATTCTGGGAAAATGGATGCTGACAGCCTTACAATAGAGGCTGCAATGCGTGCGGCGAACCCTCTATTTTACGCCAGCATCTGCTTAAATGCCGCAATATGCCCGCCACCAAGACCCCATCTGCCCCAAAAACTGTTAAATCCAAGCTCGCCCGGCTGGGCCTGCGCACCGACATGGACCTGGTGCTGCACCTGCCGCTGCGCTACGAGGACGAGACCAAAGTGGTCACGATCCGCGAAGCCGCCATGCGCGGGCTCCAGACCTGGCAGGTCGAAGGCGTCGTGGTCAAGAATGAAATCACCTACAAGCCACGGCGCCAGCTGCTGGTGCAGATCGCCGACGAGACCGGCGAGCTGCAGCTGCGCTTCATGAATTTCTACGGCAGCCAGGTCAAGCAATTGTCTGAAGGCGTGAGGGTGCGTGCCCGGGGCGAACTGAAGCACGGCTTCTTCGGGGCCGAGATGGTCCACCCGACCTATAAAGTGATCAACGAGGGCGCTCCGCTGCCGACTTCGCTCACCCCGGTCTACCCGGCCGGCGAAGGCCTGTCGCAAACCGTGATGCGGCGCGCGATCACGGATGCCATGAAGCGGGTCGACTGGCGCGACACCCTGCCCAATGCTTTCCTGAGTCGCCTGCAGCTGTGGGACTTCGAACCCTCGGTGCGCTTGCTGCATTACCCGCCGGCCGACGTCGACGAATACGCGCTGACCGAGCGCTCGCACCCGGCCTGGACCCGCATGAAGTTCGACGAGCTGCTGGCCCAGCAGCTCTCCCTGAAACGGGCGCAGCGCGCCCGGCGCGAAAAAGGCGCGCCGCAACTGCGCGCGGTCGGCGCCCTGTCCGCCGCCTTCCTCGCGGCCCTGCCCTTCAAGCTGACGGGCGCGCAGCAGCGGGTAGTCAAGGAGATCGGCGCCGACCTGCGCGAAGGCTACCCGATGCAGCGCCTGCTGCAGGGCGACGTCGGCAGCGGCAAGACCGTGGTGTCGGCGCTCGCCGCGGCCCAGGCGATCGACAGCGGCTACCAGGCAGCCCTGATGGCGCCCACCGAAATCCTGGCCGAGCAGCACTTCCGCAAGATCGCGGCCTGGATGGAACCGCTCGGCGTCAAGGTGGCCTGGCTGACCGGCAGCCTGAAAAAGAAGGAAAAGGACGCGGCCAAGGAGCTGATCGAATCCGGCGCAGCGAAACTGGTGATCGGTACCCACGCCCTGATCCAGGACACGGTGCAGTTCGCGCGCCTGGGCCTGGTGATCGTCGACGAGCAGCACCGCTTCGGCGTCGGCCAGCGCCTCACCCTGCGCAACAAGGGCAGCGACGGCCTGGTGCCGCACCAGCTGATGATGTCGGCCACCCCGATCCCGCGCACACTGGCCATGACCTATTACGCCGACCTCGAAGTCTCGGTGATCGACGAACTGCCGCCGGGTCGCAGCCCGATCGTCACGCGCGCCATCGACCAGAACCGGCGCGACGAAGTGATCGAGCGCGTGCACGCGGCCGCGCAGGAAGGCCGCCAGGTGTACTGGGTCTGCCCGCTGATCGAGGAATCCGAGGTGCTGCAGCTGCAGACCGCCACCGAGACCTACGAGACCCTGGCCGAGGCCCTGCCCGATCTGCAGGTGGGGCTGGTGCACGGCCGCCTCAAGCCGGCCGAGAAGCAGATCATCATGGACGCATTCATCGCCGGCGATATCCACGTGCTGGTGGCGACCACCGTGATCGAGGTCGGCGTCGACGTGCCGAACGCCTCGCTGATGGTGATCGAGCACGCCGAGCGCTTCGGCCTGTCGCAGCTGCACCAGCTGCGCGGCCGCGTGGGCCGGGGCTCGGCGGCGAGCGTGTGCCTGCTTCTGTATCAGAGCCCGCTGGGCCAGGTCGCCAAGCAGCGCCTGCTGACGATGCGCGAGACCACCGACGGCTTCGAGATCGCGCGGCGCGACCTGGAGATCCGCGGTCCCGGCGAATTCCTGGGCGCGCGCCAGTCGGGCGAGGCGATGCTGCGCTTCGCCGACCTGGAAGCCGACCAGTGGATCGTGGACAAGGCGCGCGACGTGGCCCAGTACCTGCTGGACAACGGCGACCGGCCCGAGTACATGGCGATCATCGATGCCCACCTGACGCGCTGGCTGGGCGGGCGCGAGGAATTCCTGAAGGTATGACGCTCGATGGGGCGCAGCTCGTGACAATCCGATAGACATCCGCTACCCGAACCGGGCTATCGTGGCGGCTTCATCCCACACTGCCCACGGCCATGCCCATCCTCGGACTCGGACTTCACCTGATCGTCGCCATCTTCTTCGCCGTCCATGCCGTGCGCACGGGACGGCCGATGTACTGGCTGCTGATCCTGTTCTCCTTCCCCCTGCTCGGCAGCATCGTCTACTTTGCGGCGGTCTTCCTGCCGCATTCGCGCCTCGAACGCCAGGCCCGCCAGGCCGGGCACGCGCTGCAGAAGAAGCTCGACCCGGGCCGCGACGTGCGCGAGGCCCGGGAGGCCTTCGACCTGACGCCGACCGCGCACAACCAGATGCGCCTGGCTGCCGCGCTGCTGGACAACGGGCAGACCGCGGAGGCGGTGGCGCAGTACGAGGCCTGCCTGCAGGGACCGTTCGCGGGCGATGCCGGCGTGATCCTGGGCGCGGCACGCGCGCAGGCGGCACACGGCCGGCCGCAAGCAGCGATCGGCCTGCTCGAGCAGTTGCAGGCGAAGCAGGCCGGCTATCGTCCGGAAGAAGTCGGGCTGGTACTGGGCCGTGCCTATGCGGCAGCCGGCCGGCAGGAGCAGGCCGGCGCCCAGTTCGCGATGGTGGCGGAACGTTTCGGCAGCATCGAGGCGCGGGTGGAGCTGGCGTTGTGGGCGCTCGCCGCGCGCGACGAGGCGCTGGCGCAGCGCGAGCTGAAGGAGATCGGGCACGCGCGCCGGCACATGACGAAGTACACGCTCGACCTGCACCGGGAGCTGTTCAAGCGGCTGGACGCCGCGACCGGCGCACGCTGAACGGCCGCTTCAGGTACTGATCGCGCTGGTAAAAGTCAGCCGGTTCCCGAAGGGATCCTTCACCGACATGTCGCGCGAGCCCCAGGGCGTGTCGCCGACCTCCGGCCGGGCGTAGCCGTACTGCTTCGCCGTCAGCTCCGCATGATAGGCGTCGATGTCGCCGACCTCGATGCGCATTGCCGCGCCGGGGCAGCAGTCGCCATGGTGTTCGCTCAGATGCAGGATGCAGCCGTCGCGCGACACCTGCAGGTAGAGCGGCAGGCCGGGTTCGAAGCGGTGCTCCCAATCGACCCGGAAGCCGAGGAAGCCGACGTAGAATTCGCGCGCCTTCGCTTCGTCGAACATGCGCAGGATGGGGACGACCGTGCGCAGCGTCATCTCACTCGTCCCGGCTCAGTTCGACGCCATCCACCGTCATCCTCCACTTCCCCGCCTTCGCGCTGCAGCGGCCGGACGCGCCTGCGGTCGCTGTCGTAGGCCAGCCCGATCTGGCGCCGGATCTCGTCCATCACGCCCATCAGCGCCAGCGTCTCCTCGAGCTTCATGCCCGGGCTCTCCAGCAGCCCGGCACGGAAGCAGCGCTGCGCTTCCATCACTTCGTGGACGTAGCCGTTGCCGAGATAGGGCGTGTCGACCGTGCGCGTGCTGCCGTCGTCGAGGGCCACGGTGACGCTCTTCGCGCGGTGGAACATGGTGTTCATGCGCACGTGGCCGCGCGTGCCCGACACCGTCAGCTCGCAAGGCGTGCGTGCCTGGAACGAGCAGCTGCTCACCGACATCCCGCCGCCTTCGTGCCTGAGCGTGAAGCCGGTCTGCACGTCGACGCCGGTCGCGCCCAGCTCGGCCTGCGCCCTGATCTCGGCCACCGGGCCGAGCAGTGCGGTGGCGATCGACAGCGGATAGATGCCGAGATCCAGCAGTGCGCCGCCGCCGAGCTCCGGATTGAAGGCGCGGTGTTCGGGGCCGAAGTTCGCGGTGAAGCCGAAGTCGGCCACCACCTGGTGCACCGTGCCGATCTCGCCGGAGGCGATGATGCGCCGGACTTCGTCGAAGGCCGGCAGGAAGCGCGTCCACATCGCCTCCATCAGGAACAGGCGGCGCGAGCGCGCCAGCGTCACCACCTGCTCGGCTTCGCGCAGGTTCATCGTGAACGGTTTCTCGACCAGCACGCCCTTGCCGGCGCGCAGCGCCATCAGGGCATTGTCGGCATGCTGGGGATGCGGGGTGGCGACGTAGACCAGGTCGATGCCCTCGGCATCGGCCAGCTCATGGTAGGAAGCATAGGCGGTCACAGCATTGAACTCCTGCGCAAAAGCCTGGGCCTTCTCGAGGCTGCGCGAGGCGACTGCCGCCAGCACGGCGCCCGGCACATCCCCTAGTGCGGTGGCGAAGGCGCGCGCGATCTTGCCCGTGCCGAGGATGCCCCAGCGTACTGCGTTTGCCATCGGTATTCCTTTCAGGTCGCCTGCCGTTTTGGACGGAAGACGGTGGTGTCGAGATAAAAGTCCTGGTCCTGTCCCGGCCACCAGCCCGGCACGCCGAGCACCGGCAGCGGCGTGAAGCCGGCGGTAGTCAAGCCTTCACTGGTCAACTGCGCGGCCACGTGGGCGTCGAGCCAGGCGCGCCTGCCCTCCGGCGGCAGGGAGAGCACATCATCGCCCACGAAGATGACAAGCGTATGCGCGGTGATGGCCTTGCGCGGCGCCACCAGTTTCTCCATCAGCGCATGGCCGAACAGCCAGAGTTCCACGTCGCTGCCGAACATGGCGCGCTGGTCGAACAGCGCGGCGAGCCATTGGTGGGAACGCAGCTCGTCGACCAGCAGGCGTCCGGCACTGCCCTCGCGCACCAGCAGCAGCGCGGCATTCTCGTCGAAGATGGTGGCGGCATCGCGGGCCGGGCCGCGCGACTTGCCGATGCCGGCCTGGGCGATCTGCGCCGCCTGCAGGGCGTTCAGCTCGCGCTTGATGAGCGGGAAGGTCTGCCACACCAGGCCATTGAAGAAGTCGTGCAGGTTGTCGCGGGTCGGGACCTGGCCGGTGGCGCCGATGAATTCCTCGTAGGCCGTCCCCTCCGGCAGCGCGGCCTGCGGCACGAAACGCAGCGGCAGGCCCGCGTGGTTGCGCAGGCCGAGCGCCGCGGCGCTGCGGTTGAAGGCGTCGATGAAGCCCTCACCTGCCAGGCCCAGGCGCTCGAAGGCCGGCCGCACCGTGTCGTACCACGGACGCGACCAGTCGATCTGGGACAACATGGAGTCCCTTACACCATCTTCCAGTTGATGGTCTCGCCGGCATTGAGCGGCACCAGCTGGTGTTCGCCGAAGGGGACGGTTTCCGGCAGGGTCCAGGCTTCGCGCTTGAGCGTGATCGTCCCTTCGTTGACCGGCAGCTCGTAGAAGGCCGGACCGTTCAGGCTGGCGAAGGCTTCCAGTTTGTCGAGGGCGCCGGCCTGGGCGAAGGCTTCGGTATACATCTCCATCGCATGCAGCGCGGTGTAGCAGCCGGCGCAGCCGCAGGCCGCGTACTTGGTGTGCACCGCGTGCGGCGCCGAGTCGGTGCCGAGGAAGAAGCGCTCGTCGCCGCTGGTGGCGGCGGTCACCAGCGCCAGGCGGTGTTCCTCGCGCTTGAGCACCGGCAGGCAGTAGTAGTGCGGGCGGATGCCGCCGCGGAAGATCTCGTTGCGGTTGTACAGCAGGTGGTGGGCGGTGATGGTGGCCGCGATCGGGCCGTCCGCCTCGGCCACGTACTGGGCCGCTTCCTTGGTGGTGATGTGCTCGAACACCACCTTCAGGACCGGCATGGCGCTGCGCAGCGGGCGCATGACGCGCTCGATGAACACGGCCTCGCGGTCGAACAGGTCGATGTCATTGTCCGTCACTTCGCCATGCACCAGCAGGGGCATGCCGACTTCCTGCATCACTTCCAGCGTCTTGTAGCACTTCTTCAGGTCGGTGACGCCGGCGTCCGAATTGGTGGTGGCGCCGGCCGGATACAGCTTGACCGCGTGGACGAAACCGGAATCCTGGGCGCGGCGGATCTCGTCCGGATCGGTATTGTCGGTCAGGTACAGCGTCATCAGCGGCTCGAAGGACACGCCCTCCGGCAACGCCGCCAGGATGCGCTCGCGGTAGGCGGCGGCGGCGGCGGTCGTGGTGACCGGCGGCCTCAGGTTGGGCATCACGATCGCGCGCGCGAACTGGCGTGCGCTGTGCGGCAGGACGCTGGCAAGCGCCGCGCCGTCGCGCAGGTGCAGGTGCCAGTCGTCGGGGCGGGTGATGGTGATGGTGTCGGGGGTTTCGATGGGGGACATGGCGGCTCTCGGATTGCGGATGCCGACATTTTACCGGAGCCACTGTGCGCAGGGCAGCCATCCACGTTCGATTGCTTCATAGACAAGAACAAAGTGCCGAAAAATTTTACACTGTGCAATGCAACGTTTTCTCTAATTAAATTTTTCCATTGATAAACAACATCTTATTGTTTCTGGCTTGAAATTTGCATATGAGAATTTACCGCGAAAATAAGGCGGTTCAGACCAAACTAGCGAAGTCTCAAGAATAATTTCAAATTACGGAAACAAAGACTAATGAAAAACCTGAAAACCCTGCTCAAGGTCGTTCCTCTGCTTGCTTGCGCATACGCGAGCTCGGCACAAGCGCTCGTCATTAACTTCAACGCCAGGCCGGACATGGATGCTCGTGCCTTGGCCGGTTTCGAGAGCGCTGCCAAGCGCTGGGAGGCAGTTCTGCACGACAATGTGCAGGTCAACCTGGACATCGATTTCGCAGATCTTCCAGACAGGGTAATTGGCTCGACCTATTCAGAGTCCCTCTGGATGACCTACGGAAACTTCCGCCATTTCCTGGCAGCTGACGCGAAGTCGTGGCTCGACAAGAATGCGGTCGCCAACCTGCCGAATGTTCAATGCCTGAGCATGCTGATGAACGGTACCACTTCCAACCCTGCAGGCGCGGGCAGTACCGCCACCTTCCTGGACCAAGGTTGCGAAAACAACAATAGATATATCAACGTCAACACGGCGAATCTCCGCGCTCTCGGCCTGATCGCCAACAGCGACATGCGTTCGGACGGCGCAATCTCGTTCAGCAGCGACTTCGCTCCCGTCTTCGACTTCGATCCGACCGATGGCATCGACGCGGGCAAGCTCGACTTCATCGGCGTCGCGGCCCATGAAATCGGCCATGCACTCGGCTTCTCGAGCGGCGTCGACATTCTCGACTACGCCATGACGCTGAACTACGCGGCAGCGAGCTTCCCCTACGTTAGCCCGAGTGACGTCTTCCGCTGCTCGCCCGAGAGCAAGGCTGCCGGCGCCCATATCGACTGGTCCGCCGACAATCGCAATAAATACTTCTCGCTGGATAATTGCACTACCACCTTATCGATCTTTTCGAACGGCACGGATCACGGCGACGGTAACCAGGCCAGCCACTGGAAAGACGATCGCGGTATCGGCATCATGGACCCGACCGCCGGCGGTGGCGAGCGTCTGGCGATCAGCCAGATGGACCTTCAGATGTTCGATGCCATCGGCTGGGACGTCCCGGAACCGGCATCGATCGCCCTGTTCACGCTGGGCGCGGCCGCACTGACCGGCTCGCGCCGCCGCAAGCAGAAGTAATCCGGCGGTCTGCCTAAAGAACAAGGGCGCCTGCGGGCGCCGTTGTCGTATGTGGTAAGTCTAGTGAATGATCCGCGCCAGGAACTCGCGTGCCCGCTCCGAGCGGGGGGCGCCGAAGAAGTCTTCCTTGGGGCTGTCCTCGACGATGCTGCCGTGGTCCATGAAGACGATCCGGTCGGCCACCTTGCGCGCGAAGCCCATCTCGTGGGTGACGACCATCATGGTCATGCCGTCCTGCGCCAGCCCCACCATCACGTCGAGCACCTCGCCGATCATCTCCGGATCGAGCGCGGAGGTCGGCTCGTCGAACAGCATCGCCACCGGGTCCATCGCCAGCGCGCGCGCGATCGCCACGCGCTGCTGCTGGCCGCCGGAGAGCTGGCTCGGGAACTTGTCCTTGTGGGCCAGCAGGCCGACGCGGTCCAGGTAGGCCAGGCCGCGCTCGAGCGCCTCGTCCTTGCCGCGCCCCAGCACCTTGACCTGGGCCAGCGTCAGGTTGTCGCGTACCGACAGGTGCGGGAACAGCTCGAAGTTCTGGAACACCATGCCGATGCGGGCACGCAACTGCGACAAGTTGGTCCTGGGGTCGCCCACGTCGATGCCATCCACCACGACCTTGCCCTGCTGAAAGGCTTCGAGCCCGTTGACGGTCTTGATCAGGGTGGATTTTCCGGAGCCGGACGGCCCGCACACCACGACCACGTCGCCGCGCGCGACCCGGGTGCTGCAGTCGCGCAGCACCTGGAAACTGCCGTACCACTTGCTGACATTGTCGATGTCGATCATCTGTTGCCTGTTTCCTTGTACTCGTGTAAGCATGCTTGACAGCATTTCTAGCGACAAGGATACTTCGGAACTTGCTTTACCTACCAGAACGATCTGCCGTTCCTCCCCAAGAATTACCGATAATTTGACTTGCGACAGTGGCAACCGCTGCCGCGGGTTTTGCACAGGTCCACGAGACAGGAAGCATTATGGAAAAAAAGAACCGCCTGACTACCTACATCCTGATCGGCCTCGTGCTCGGCATCGTCGTCGGTTACGTGGCCAACACCAGCTTCGAGAACCCGGCCGGGTTTGCGGACACGATGTCGCTGATCACCACCATGTTCCTGCGCCTGATCAAGATGATCATCGCACCGCTGGTGTTCTCGACCCTGGTGGTCGGCATCGCCAAGATGGGCGACGCCAAGGAAGTGGGCCGCATCGGCGTCAAGGCATTGGGCTGGTTCGTGATTGCCTCGGTCATCTCGCTGTCGCTGGGCCTGATCCTGGTGAACCTGTTCCGTCCGGGCGACGCGATGGCCCTGTCGGGTGCCGTGCCGCCGGTCGGCACCGCGTCGGGCATCACCACCTCCAGCCTGACCCTGAAGGACTTCATCACCCACCTGATCCCGACCTCGATCTTCGAGGGCATGGCGAAGAACGAGATCCTGCAGATCGTGGTGTTCTCGGTGTTCTTCGGCACCGCCGCCGCCGCCGTCGGCGCGCGCGCCACCCCGCTGATCGACGCCGTGGACGGCATCGCCCACATCATGCTGAAGGTCACCGGCTACGTGATGAACTTCGCGCCGATCGCGGTGTTCGCGGCAGTCGCCGGCGTCATCGCCAAGAGCGGCCTGGGCGTGCTGTCGACCTACGGCATCTTCATGGCCGAGTTCTACCTCGGCATCGTCCTGCTGTGGGTGGTGCTGATCCTGATCGGCATGGCCTTCCTCGGACCGCGCGTGCTGCGCCTGATCTCCGAACTGAAGGAACCGACCATCCTGGCCTATACCTGCGCCTCGTCGGAAGCGGCCTTCCCGAAGACCCTGGAAGGCCTGGAGCGCTTCGGCGTCAAGAACCGCCTGGCCGCCTTCGTGCTGCCGATCGGCTACTCGTTCAACCTCGACGGCTCGATGATGTACTGCACCTTCGCGGCCGTGTTCATCGCCCAGGCCTACGGCATCGAGCTGGACATCTCGACCCAGCTGACCATGATGCTGGTGCTGATGCTGACCTCGAAGGGCATGGCCGGCGTGCCGCGCGCCTCGCTGGTCGTGATCGCCGCCACCCTGGCCCAGTTCAACATCCCGGAAGCCGGCCTGCTGCTCCTGCTGGGCATCGACCACTTCCTGGACATGGCCCGTTCGGCCACCAACGTGATCGGCAACGGCATCGCCACCGCCGTGGTCGCGAAGTGGGAAGGCGATCTGGCGGAGCCGAACAAGGACCCGGCGGTCGCACCGCTGCGCTAAGCATCAAGACAGGTTTCACCACGAAAGGCCTTCCAGCGATGGAGGGCCTTTTTCACATAACGAGAACATGAGGAGCGAGACATGAAACAGCTTTATATGGCAGGCCTGCTGCTGGGCGCATTTGGCGGCGCCCAGGCCGCCACTCAGACCATCGACTGCGGCCGCCTGCTGGACGTCAAGAGCGGCACCTGGCGCGAGCGCGTCAGCATCGTGGTCGAGAACGGCGTCGTGAAATCGGTCGGCCCGATGACCCAGGCGGCAGGCAATGTCGACCTGTCGCGCCACGCCTGCCTGCCGGGCCTGATCGACATGCACGTGCACCTGACCAGCGAGACCGCGCCTGTGGTCGAGGCCTATCGCGACCGCCTGACCGCCGATCCGCAGGACATGGCCTTCCGCTCGGTGAAATACGCCCACCGCACCCTGATGGCCGGTTTCACCACGGTGCGCGACCTCGGTGCGGCCGATGGCCTGAACGTCTCGCTCAAGCGCGCCATCGCCGCCGGCGAGATCCCCGGTCCGCGCATGTTCACCGCCGGGAAGTCGATCGCCACCACCGGCGGCCATGCCGACCCGACCAACAACCTGTCCCATTTCCTGAGCGAGAAGATCGGCGCCCCCGGTCCTGAAAAGGGCGTGATCGACAGCCCGGAAGAAGGCCGCCAGGCCGTGCGCCAGCGCTACAAGGAAGGCGCGGACCTGATCAAGATCACCGCCACCGGCGGCGTGCTGAGCCAGGCCGCCAATGGCCAGAACTCGCAGTACACCGAGGACGAGCTGAAGGCCATCGTCAGCACGGCGAAAGACTACGGCTTCCGCGTCGCGGCCCACGCCCACGGCGCCGAAGGCATGAAGCGCGCGCTGCGCGCCGGCGTCGACTCGATCGAGCACGGCACCCTGATGGACGACGAGACCATCGCCCTGTTCAAGAAGACCGGCCACTGGTACGTACCGACCATCTCGGCCGGCCGCTACGTGGCGGACAAGGCCAAGATCCCGGACTACTATTCGGCGCTGGTGCGCCCGAAGGCGGCCGCGATCGGACCGCAGCTGCAAGCCACCTTCGCGCGCGCCCACAAGGCCGGCGTGAAGATCGCCTTCGGCACCGATGCCGGCGTGTTCCCGCACGGCGAGAACGCGAAGGAGTTCGGCTACATGGTGGAAGCGGGCATGTCGCCGGTGGAAGCCATCCGTTCGGCGACCGTGCACGCCGCCGCCCTGCTCGACCAGCCCGGACGCCTGGGTGCGGTCGAACCGGGCTTCGCCGCGGACATCATCGCCGTCGAAGGCGATCCGCTGCGCGACGTGAAAGTGCTCGAGCAGGTGAAGTTCGTGATGAAGGACGGGGTCGTCTACAGGAAGCCATGAAGTTCAACCGCAGTTACTAACCGTAGAACCGTCATTCCGGCGAAGGCCGGAATCCAATTCTTGTGATCAGTGAGAACGCATGCAGAAGCAGTTTGCATGCAAACCTGGATCCCGGCCTTCGCCGGGATGACGTTCTTGAAGGCGCAGGCCAAATTAAGCGAAGGTGGCCTGACTACTTCGCAATCTCCAGCGGCGGCGAGGCCAGCTCCTCGTCCGGCCGCGCCAGCTGCCTTTCCCACATCTGCGCATACAGGCCGCGCGCCGCCAGCAGCGAGCCGTGCGTGCCGCGCTCCACGATGCGCCCGTGGTCCAGCACGATGATCTGCTGCGCGTCGGCGATGGTGGACAGCCGGTGCGCGATCACCAAAGTGGTACGGTCTTTCGCGATTTCCTTCAGCTGGGCCTGGATCGCCTGCTCCGACTTCGAATCCAGCGCCGAGGTCGCCTCGTCGAAGATCAGGATCGCCGGGTTCTTCAACAGCGTGCGCGCGATCGCCACGCGCTGCTTTTCGCCGCCCGACAGCTTCAGCCCGCGCTCGCCCACCATGGTCTGGTAGCCGTCCGGCAGGCTCTCGATGAAGTCGTGGATCGAGGCTGCCCGCGCCGCCGCCACGATATCCGCGTGCGAGGCGCCCGGCTTGCCGTAGGCGATGTTGTATTCGATCGTGTCGTTGAACAGCACCGTGTCCTGGGGCACGATGCCGATCGCCGCGCGCAGCGAGGTTTGGGTGATGTTGCGCAGGTCCTGCCCATCGATGCGGATCGCGCCGCCATTCACGTCGTAGAAGCGGAACAGCAGGCGTGACAGGGTCGACTTGCCCGAGCCGCTATGCCCCACCACCGCGGTCGTGGTGCCGGCCGGGATGGTGAAATCGACGTCAAACAGGATCTGGCGCTTGCTTTCATAGCTGAATTCGACGTGCGAGAACTCGACCTGGGCACCATGGGTCAGCAGGGGCTGGGCACCCGCGGAGTCGGCCACTTCGCGGTTCTGGTCGAGCAGCGAGAACAGGCGTTCCATGTCGGCCAGGCTCTGCTTGATCTCGCGGTAGATCACGCCGAGGAAGTTCAGCGGGATGTACAGCTGGATCATGAAGGAGTTGACCAGCACCAGGTCGCCCAGGGTCATGGTCCCGGCGATCACGCCTTCGGTGGCGCGCCACAGGATCAGCGTCACGGCGGTGGCGATGATCAGGGACTGGCCCGTGTTCAGGAAGGACAGCGAGGTCTGCGAGCGCACGGCGGCGTTCTCGAAGCTCTGCAGGCCCTGGTCGTAGCGCCTGGCCTCGTATTCCTCGTTGCCGAAGTATTTCACGGTCTCGTAGTTGAGCAGCGAGTCGATCGCCTTGGTATTCGCCTTGGAATCCAGGTCGTTCATCGTGCGGCGGAAGTGGGTGCGCCATTCGGTCACGACCACGGTGAAGGCGATATAGCTCGCCAGCGCCACCGCGGTGATCGCACTGAACCAGATGTCGTAATTCAGCACCAGGTAGCCGAGCACCAGCGTGATCTCCACCAGGGTCGGCAGCACGTTGAACAGCGAATACGAGATCAGGGAATTCACGCCGCGGGTGCCGCGCTCGATGTCGCGCGTCATGCCGCCGGTCTGGCGGTTCAGGTGGAAGCGCAGCGACAGTGCGTGCAGGTGGCGGAACACCTTCAGCGCGATCGTCCTCACCGCGCGCTGGGTCACGCGCGCAAACAGGAATTCGCGCAGCTCGGTAAATACCGTGGTGGACAGGCGCAGCAGGCCGTAGGCGACCAGCGCGCCGAGCGGCAGCACCAGCAGGGCTTTCGGATTGGCCGGGTCGATCGCGAGCTGGTCGATGAGCTGCTTGAGCACCAGCGGCACGCCGACGTTGGCCATCTTGGCGCCGATCAACGCGGCGAGCGCGGCCATTACCCGCCACTTGTACACCCACAGGTAGGGGAACAGGGTGCGCAGGGTGGCCCAGTCATTGCGGGGCACGCCCTTCGAATCGGGCGGCAAGGGTACGGATGAGGCTGGAGTGCGTCGCATGGCAGGGCTGGGGGATTTATGGTTCAATTCGGGACGATTGTAGCTTTTACCGAGAAAACAAGATGACCACGCCACAAAATGCCGCCCCCACCTCTTCCACCCGCCTGCCGCAAGGCAAGATGCCCGAACTGCGCGTGATGCCGGCGCCGTCCGATGCGAACGTGTACGGCGACGTGTTCGGCGGCTGGATCATGGCCCAGGTCGACGTCGCCGGTTCGCTGCCGGCCACCCGCCGCGCGAACGGACGCGTGGCGACCATCGCCGTGAACTCTTTCCTGTTCAAGCAGCCGGTGTTCGTGGGCGACCTGCTGTCCTTCTATGCCGAAATCGTCAAGGTCGGCAATACTTCGATCACCGTGTGCGTCGAAGTCTATGCCGAGCGCAACCGCCTGCAGGCGGATGTCGTGAAAGTGACCGAAGCCCAGCTGACCTATGTCGCCACCGGCCCGGACCGCAAGCCGCGCCAGCTGCCGCCGCTCGATTCGCTGATTTCTCACCAATAAAGAAAAAGCCGGCGAGGCGCCGGCTTCGGTGTCAGCTCAGGCCGACGTCTTTTCATCGCGCAATTCGCGCCGCAGGATCTTGCCCACGTTCGTCTTCGGCAAGGTCTCGCGGAACTCGACGTATTTCGGCCGCTTGTAGCCCGTGAACTGCTCCTTGCAGTAGGCGATCACCGCATCGCTGCTCAGGGAAGGATCTTTTTTCACGATGTACAGCTTCACCGCCTCGCCCGAGTTCTTGTCCGGCACGCCGACGCACGCCACTTCCAGCACGCCCGGCATCGCGGCGACCACGCCTTCGATCTCGTTCGGATAGACGTTGAAGCCGGACACCAGGATCATGTCCTTCTTGCGGTCCACGATGCGGGTGTAGCCCTGCTCGTTCATGATGCCGACGTCGCCGGTCTTGAAGAAGCCGTCCGCGGTCATGACCTTGGCGGTTTCGTCGTCGCGCTGCCAGTAGCCGGCCATCACCTGTGGGCCGCGCACGGCGATCTCGCCGGCGGTGCCGAACGGAACTTCCTTGTCGGCTTCGTCCAGGATGCGGATCTCGGTCGATGGCAGCGGCAGGCCGATGGTGCCGGTGAAATCGGTGATGTCGCAACGGTTCGCGGTAACCACCGGCGAGGTCTCGGACAGGCCGTAGCCTTCGACGATCGGGGTGCCGGTGATTTGCAGCCACTTGTCCGCCACCGCCTTCTGCACCGCCATGCCGCCGCCCGGGCACACCAGCATGCCCGAGAAGTCGAGCTTGGCAAATTCTGCGTTATTCACCAGGCCGTTATACAGCGTATTCACGGCCGGGAAGATATTGATGCGGTAGTTGGCCAGCTCCTTGATGAAGCCCGGGATGTCGCGCGGGTTCGGGATGAGCAAATTCATGCCGCCCACGCGCAGGCCCAGCAGCGCACACACGGTCAGGGCATAGATGTGGTACAGCGGCAGCGCGCACACGAACTGGGCCTGTTCGCCGGCCTTGATCTTGCTGAGGGTCGGTGCAAACCAGGCTTCGTTCTGCAGCACGTTGGCGATCACGTGCTTGTGCAGCAGCACGGCGCCCTTCGAGACGCCGGTGGTGCCGCCGGTGTATTGCAGGAAGGCGACGTCGTCGTGGCCGATGGCGACCGGGCGCAGGGTGGCGCCGGTGGCGTCCGCCAGCATGCGCTTGAAGCCGATCGAACCCGGCAGCGACCAGGCCGGCACCATCTTCTTGACCTTACGGACCACCAGATTGACCAGCATGCCCTTCAGGCCGCCCAGCAGGTCGCCCATGCTGGCGACCACGACGTGCTTGACCTGGGTTTTACCGATCACCTGCTCGAGCGTGTGGGCGAAGTTCTCCAGCACCACGATGGCCTCGGCACCGGAATCGGTCAGCTGGTGCTGCAGCTCGCGCGGGGTGTAGAGCGGATTGACGTTGACGATCACGTAGCCGGCGCGCAGCACGGCGGCCATCGCCACCGGGTACTGCAGCACGTTCGGCAGCATGATGGCCACGCGCGCGCCGGGCTTGAGGCCGCGGCCCTGCAGCCAGGCGGCCATGCGGCCGGACAGGCGGTCCAGTTCGGCGAAAGTCAGGGTCTTGCCCATGCACGCGTAGGCATTGCGGTCGGCGTACTTGCGGAACGCCTCCTCCAGCAGATGCGTCAGGGAGCGGTACTGCGTCGGATCGATCTCCGCAGGTACGCCTTCCTCATACGACTTGAGCCAAAACTTGTCCATCCGTGCCCTACCTTCCGTGTCAATGCTGTCCAATAAAACGCGAAGCCGCCCGCATGCGGGCGGCCTCGTGCGGGCCGGCATGCTGCCGGCCGTCATGCTGCGATCAGGCGTGTTCCGCCTGCGCCTGCTTTTCGTCCCTCAATGCGCGCCGCAGGATCTTGCCGACGTTGGTCTTCGGCAGTTCGTCGCGGAACTCGATGTACTTCGGTTTCTTGTAGCCGGTGAACTGCTGCTTGCAGTAGTCCATCAGTTGCTCGGCGGTCAGGTTCGGGTCCTTGCGCACCACGAATACCTTCACCGCTTCGCCGGAATGCTCGTCCGGCACGCCGATCACGGCGCATTCCAGCACGCCCGGGTGGCCGGCGATCACGCCTTCCAGTTCGTTCGGGTAGACGTTGAAGCCCGAGACCAGGATCATGTCCTTCTTGCGGTCGACGATCTTCACGTAGCCGTTCTCGTCCATGATGCCGACGTCGCCCGACTTGAAGAAGCCGTCCGGCGTCATGACCTTGGCCGTTTCGTCCGGGCGGTTCCAGTAGCCCGCCATCACCTGCGGACCGCGGATCGCGATCTCGCCGATCTGACCGAGCGCCATCGGCTTGCCTTCGTCATCCAGGATCGCGATGTCGGTGGACGGAATCGGCAGGCCGATGGTGCCGGTGAATTCCTTCACGTCGGCGCGGTTGCAGGTGGCCACCGGCGCGGTCTCCGACAGGCCGTAGCCTTCGATGATCGCGGTGCCCGTGACCTGCTTCCATTTGTCGTTGACGGCCTTCTGCACCGCCATGCCGCCGCCGTTCGATATCTTCAGGCCCGAGAAGTCCACGGTCCCGATGTCCGGGTGATTCACCAGCGCGTTGTACAGCGTGTTCACCGCCGGCAGCATGTTGATCTTGTACTTGCCCAGCTCCTTGATGAAGCCCGGGATGTCGCGCGGGTTCACGATCAGGATGTTCAGGGCGCCGGTGCGCATGCCCCACATCGCGCAGGCCGTCAGCGCGAAGATGTGGTACAGCGGCAGCGCGCAGACGATCACGGTCTGCTCGTTCGATGCGCCCATCGCCGGCGCCGACCAGGCTTCGGTCTGGAGCACGTTGGCGATCACGTTGCGGTGCGTGAGCGTCGCGCCCTTCGAGACGCCGGTGGTGCCGCCGGTGTACTGCAGGAAGGCGACGTCCGAGGACTTGAGCTCGACCTTCGTGAACGGCATCTTCGCGCCCTGCGACAGGGTGTCCTTGAAGCGCACCATGTTCGGCAGCGAGAACTCCGGCACCATCTTCTTGACGTTGCGGACCACGAAGTTGACCAGCATGCCCTTGGCGCCGCCCAGCATCTCGCCCATGCTCGCCACCACCACGTGCTTGAGCGGGGTCTTGCCCATCACCTGCTGCACCGTGTGCGCGAAGTTTTCGAGCACGATGATCGCTTCGCTGCCCGAGTCCTTGATCTGGTGCTCGAGCTCGCGCGGCGTGTACAGCGGGTTGACGTTGACCACGGTGTAGCCGGCGCGCAGCACGGCCGCGATCGCGATGGGGTATTGCAGCACGTTCGGCATCATGATCGCCACGCGCGCGCCGCGTTCCATGCCGCGGCTCTGCAGCCAGGCCGCCAGCTTCTTCGAGTAGGCATCCAGCTCGCCATAGGTCAGGAACTTGTCCATGCAGACATAGGCGTTGCGGTCGGCGTACTTGCTGAAGGACTCGTCCAGCATGTGCACGAGCGAGCCGTACTGGTCCGGATTGATCTCAGCAGGAACGTTCGGGGGGTAGGCCTTCAACCAGATCTTGTCCATCGGATGCCCTCTTGTCTCGAATAGTTATCGTTGTGGTCCGAGCAGGCGCGCGCGAAGCTTGCGCCTTTGCTATCGCCTGTCTGTGATGCTATCGGGCAGCGCCAATGCGCGCAAGTTCTTTTAAGTCGATTGGAACGTGTCCTCTACACTGCCTTATTTGCTATATCCAGTGGTCGCGCCCATGCTGCGCTGCACCACGAGCGGCGCGGTCGGCGCCGGCGCTGCCAGCTTGGCCAGCACCCGGTGGCGGTCGGCCTTGTCGAGCTTGGCAAGCCGGTTGACCGACTTGTAGAAAGCGGGCCAGGAACGCTCCTTGCGCATCAGGGCACGGAAGGCGGGGACGAAGTCGTTGTAGGTGGCGATCGAGGCCAGGTGGGCGTTCGACAGCGGCTCGGCGAAGAAGCGGTCGTAACCCGAATAGCCGCCCCAGTTCGCCTTCAGCACCTGGTAGTCGTCCTTCAGCGCAATGAACAGGCGGGCCTTGGTGGCGCGCTTTTCATCCTGGCTCAGGGCGCTGGCATAGGTCTTCTCCAGCTCGCCGCGGTAACGCACCAGCAGCGCCATGAAATCCTTCTTGCGCACGGTGTAGCGCTGGAAGGCCTCGCGCATGCCGTCGTTGCCGAAGCGCTCCAGCCAGCCTTCGACGCCGGCCTGCTCCACCGCGCTGGCGAAGGATTCGTTGAACTTCGAATCGCCCTGCACGTAGACTACCTGGTGCGCCAGTTCGTGGATGATCAGGCGCGCCAGTTCGGCATCCGGATAATGGATGAAGGTCGAGATCAGGGGATCGCTGAACCAGCCCAGGGTCGAATAGGCGCTGACGCCGCCCACTTCGACGTCATGGCCCTGCCTGCGCAGCTCCTTCGCATAGGCCTGGGCTTCCTGCTTGCTGTAGTAGCCGCGGTAGTTGACGCAGCCGGCCACCGGGAAGCACCACTGCATGGGTTTCAGCGACAGCTCGGGCGTGGCGACCACGTTCCACAGCACGTAGGGACGCTTGATGTTGGTGAAGTTGGTATAGCTGCCGTTGTCGGGCAGCTTGAGTTCCTGGATCGCGTAGCGGCGGATCTGGCGCGCCGCCTCGAGACGGTGGCGCAGCTTGGCGTTGGTGGCGGGGTCGGCCAGCCAGTCATCGATCGGACGGGAATCCGTCAGCAGTTCGAGCTGGCCTTGTGCGGCCTGGGAGTAGTAGGAGAGGGATGAGCAGCTTGACAACATCAGGGCCGCAGCTGCGGCGGCCATCAAGGGCCGGAAGGCCTGGGAAAATCTAGAGGGTTTCATCTCGCGTTGGAGGCGCAGATTTTTCAACCTGCACCAGGGTGTCGTAGAAAGTAGGCGCCCTGCCCATGTCGGTCAAACGCTGGCTGGTCACTTCATTGGCATTCTTGCCGTCGCTGGCGAGTTTCTTCCACCAGATCGACAAGCCCACCACCAGCCCTTCGCGCGCCTTGTCGGTGACGCGGGCACGGGCGACGAACGAGCCGCGGTCGTTATAAATACGCGCCATGTCGCCGTGAGCGATGCCGCGTCGTGCGGCGTCGTTCGGGTGCATGTCGAGGTGCGGCTCGCCCTCGGTTGCGCGTAGGCTCTGTACATTGACAAAGCTTGAGTTGAGGAAGTTCCTTGCCGGAGGCGAGATCATCGCCAACGGGTACTTGCTTGCCAGCTCAGGGTTGGAGGCGGCCGATTCATACGGCGGGATATAGGCCGGGACCGGGTCGAGCCCGTCGCGCGCCATGCTGCTCGAATAGAATTCGCACTTGCCCGACGGGGTCGGGAAGCCGCCTTCGGCGAAGGGCGCCTCCGGCATGTTGAGTTTCTGCCAGCCCTTCTGCTTGAGCGACTCCCAGTCGAAGTGCACCGCGCGCTCGTGGCGCTTGTCGAAGGCCTGGGCGGCGATCTCGTCGTCGGTCTCGCTGAAGCAGGGATCGTCGAAGCCCATGCGCGCGGCCAGCAGACGGAAGAACTCGGTGTTCGGCTTGGCTTCGCCGACCGGCTCGATGGCGGCGTTGTTTGCCATCATGTACAGGTGGCCATAGGCCAGGTGGGCGTCGACGTGCTCGAGCTGGGTGGTGGCCGGCAGCAGGATGTCGGCGTAGTCGGCGCTGTCGGTCTGGAAGTGTTCCAGCACCACGGTGAACAGGTCTTCGCGCTCGAAACCCTTCTGCACTTTCGCCGAGTCGGGGGCGATGGCCAGCGGGTTGGCGTTGTAGACGATCACGGCTTCGATCTTCGGGCCGAACTCCGGCGAGGCATCCTCGAGCAGGTCGTCGCCGATGGTGGTCATGTTGATGGTGCGCGGCATGCGGCCATCCAGCAGATCGGGACGCTGCAGGGCCGGACGGTCGGCCGGGAAGGAGCCCGAGGTCGACAGCTGCACGCCGCCGGCCTTGTGGCGCCAGGCGCCGACCAGTGCCGGCAGGCAGGCGATATTGCGCACCGCCATGCCGCCGCCGCGCACGCGCTGCAGGCCATAGTTCATGCGGATCGCCGTGCCCTCGCCGCTTCGTGCGCTCTGGCCGTACACGCGCGCCAGGTCGACCACTTCCTGCGCCGTGATGCCGCAGGTCGCGGCGGTGCGTTCCGGCGTCCATTCGAGGGCGCGCGCCTTGAGTTCCTCGTAGCCGAGGGTGTACTTGGCCACGTAATCGTGGTCGATCAGGTCTTCCTGGATGAGGACGTGCATCATGCCCAGCGCCAGCGCGGCATCCGTGCCTGGCAGCAGGGCAATGTGCTGGTGGCATTTCTCGGCCGTCAGCGAGCGGTAGGGATCGATCGCGATCAGCCTGGCGCCGCGGCGCTTGGCTTCCTGGACCCGCATCCAGAAGTGCAGGTTGGAGGCGATCGGGTTGCCGCCCCAGATCAGGATCAGCTTGGCGTCCTGGAACTGTTCGATGTCGGTGCCGATCGAGCCGCCGATGCTGTACTTGTAACCGGTCGCGCCGGCCGTGGCGCAGATGGTACGGTCGAGCAGCGAGGCGCCCAGCTTGTTGAAGAAGCGCAGCGACATCGAATCGCCCTGCACCAGTCCCATGGTGCCGGCATAGCTGTACGGCAGGATGGCCTGGGGGTCGCGGGCGGCGATCTCGCCCAGGCGGGCGGCGATCTCGTCGATCGCCTCGTTCCAGCTGATGCGTTTGAATTTTCCTTCGCCCTTGCGGCCGACGCGGCGCATCGGGTACAGCACGCGGTCCGGGTGGTAGGTGCGCTCGACGTAGCGCGACACCTTGGTGCACAGCACGCCCGCCGTGGTCGGATGCTCCGGATCGCCCTTGACTTCGACGGCCACGCCATTGTCGACGGTGACGAGGATGGCGCAGGTATCGGGGCAATCGTGGGGGCAGGCGGCGCGGACTTGTGTGACTGGCATGGGCGGGGAAGAGGCTGGAGTGCTTCGTTAAACCAATACTGTAAACGATTCCGGCATGGTCCGTGCCCCCTCTTTCATGGACTGTTTGAGGCAGGCTACAATGGTTCAAGACATGCAATGCAAGCATGACAAAAAACGGAGAGACAAATGAAACTCGTGGAACCACTCCTTGCCTTTCAGCCCGAACTGCAGGAGATCCGGCGCGACCTGCATGCGCATCCGGAGCTGTGCTACGAAGAACAGCGCACCGCCGACGTGGTGGCGGCGCGGCTGACCGAATGGGGCATCCCGATCGTGCGCGGCCTGGGCGTGACCGGCGTGGTCGGCATCATCAAGAACGGCAGCTCGAAGCGCGCGATCGGCCTGCGCGCCGACATGGACGCCCTGCCGATGCAGGAGACGAACGCTTTTGCCCATACCTCGCGCCATCCGGGCAAGATGCACGCCTGCGGCCATGACGGCCATACGGCCATGCTGCTCGGCGCGGCCCACCACCTGTCGACACAGCGCAATTTCGACGGCACGGTCTACCTGATCTTCCAGCCGGCCGAAGAAGGCGGCGGCGGCGCGCGCCGCATGATGGACGACGGCCTGTTCGAGCAGTTCCCGATGGAGGCCGTGTACGGCATGCACAACTGGCCGGGCATCCCGGAGGGGAACTTCGGCGTCGTGGCGGGGCCGATGATGGCATCCAGTAACGAGTTCCGCGTGACCGTGCGCGGCAAGGGCTGTCACGCGGCGCAGCCGCACCGCGGCATCGATCCGGTGATGGTGGCGGTGCAGATCGCCCAGGCCTGGCAGACCATCGTCTCGCGCGAAAAGAATCCGCTCGCGTCGGCGGTGCTGTCGATCACCCAGATCCACGCGGGCAGCGCCACCAACGTGATCCCCGACGAAGCTGAGCTGGTCGGCACCGTGCGTACCTTCTCGACCGACGTACTGGACCTGATCCAGCGCCGCATGGAAGAGATCGCGTCGGGTGTGGCTTCAGCCTTCAATGCCTCGGTCGACTTCAGTTTCAAGCGCAACTATCCGCCGCTGATCAACCATCCGGAACAGACCGCCTTCGCGGTCGAGGCGATGCGGGCGGTGGTGGGGGCCGATCGGGTGGATACCAATGTCGAGCCGACCATGGGGGCGGAAGACTTTGCCTTCATGCTGCAGGAAAAGCCGGGCTGCTATGTGTTCATCGGCAATGGCGAAGGGGCGCACCGCGCGGGCGGGCATGGGCTGGGGCCCTGCCAGCTGCATAACACGAGTTATGACTTCAACGACAATCTGCTGCCGATCGGGGGGAGTTTCTGGGTGAGGCTGGTGGAGATGAGTCTGCCGTTGTAGGGTGGGCGGGTTTCCCGCCCACGCGGTCAACTGTGCCGGTACGGCCGCGGCATATCCAATTGCGGCGATCACCGCGTGGGCGGCGAAGCCGCCCACCCTACGGAAGCTGGTCCGCCGCGTCGCCCAGCCTGAAGCCGGGATTCATCTGTTCCAGCGCCAGCAGCGCCGCCGCATGATCCGCCGCCGGCAGCACGGGCTCGATCGTCTCGTACTGCCGCGTCACCAGCTCCGTCAGCGGCAGCGTCAATCCGGCCGCCCCTGCGGCCGCCAGCACATTCCGCAAATCCTTCAGTTGGCTCTTCACCTGCCCGCCCGGTAGGAAGTTCCGGTCCAGCATGCGCTGTCCATGCACGTCCAGGATGCGGCTTCCCGCGAAGCCGCCACGGATCGCTTCGCGCACTGCCGCCGGATCGGCGCCCGCCGCTTGCGCCAGCAACAGCGCCTCGGCCACCACGTTCAGGGTCGCGCCGACGATCAGCTGGTTGCACAGCTTGGCCACCTGGCCGCTGCCCACCGGACCGACGCGCTGGGGCCTGCCCATCGCCCCGAATACTTTTACCACCTGGTCAAAGTCGGCGACGTCTCCGCCCGCCATGATGGCCAGCGTTCCCGCTTCGGCGCCGCCGACGCCGCCCGACACCGGTGCATCCACGAAACGGCAAGCCTGGGCTGCCAGCGTGGCGTGGAAGGCAAGCGCTTCATCGTGGCGCGTCGAGCTCATGTCGATCCACAGCGTGCCCGGGTCGAGCGCGGGCAGCGCGGCGGCGATCACCTCGCCCACCACCGGCCCGGCTTCGAGCATGGAGATCACCACCTGCGCTCCGCGCACTGCCTGCGCCAGTTCCGCCACCGGCTCGGCTCCGCTGCCGCGCAGGACTTCGGCCTTGGCGAACGTGCGGTTCCAGGCGCGTACCGGGAAACCGGCCTGCGCGAGGCGGCCGGCCATCGGCCTTCCCATCAGGCCGATGCCGAGGAAGGCGATGGTCCTCATCAGAACAGCCCGAGGAACTTCTTGACCGTGTTCTTGCGGCCGGGGACCACCAGGTCCGTGACGCCCTTCTCGTTGAAGCCGTCGAGCAGCGCAGGGAAGCCCTTGCGCTTCACGAGGTTCAGCTCGGCGTCGTAGAGCGGCACGACGCAGTGGAAATAGATGTCCTTGCCGTCGCGTTCGAGCGAGGCGAAGGCATCCGGCGCCGAAGCCGGCGGCAGCAGAATGGCGCCGCTGAACGCGACACCTTTCGCATAGGGCTTGGCCGGATGGCCATTCGGCAGCGTGTGGCCGAGGCCGAGCCAGGTCGCGTGTTGGTGCGGATAGTGGGCCAGGTGGCGCAGCAGGGCCACCGGCCAGTACCAGCGCTCATCCTTCACTGATTGCTCGTCCAGCTTCCAGTCCGCGGGCAGGGCAATCATCAGCTCGGCGAAGGGCGGCGCGCCTTCCGGCACGGTCATCGGGCGGCTGCTCATGCCCGAGGTCACCAGGCGCAGGAAGGGCGTGCGCTCGTTGGCGGGTACCACGTGGATGTCGACCTGTACCGGGTCGGCAATGGTGTCGTGGAACACGGTGTCGATCCGGCCCAGATGGGTGGCAATATGATCCGCCACGGGGTCGTGCGGCAGGACGGTGGGCGCGACTTGCTGCTGGGTCGGCGCCGCGAGCGGATACAGGGGAGTGCTGGTCGGTTCGGTCATGCGGGAATGGGGAAAAGGGTAAGCGTTCTGCGGGGTGTCTATGATACCTTCGCGACAGCACAAGGTGGCGGTCAGCACCGATTTGTTCTCGCTAGTACAATAGTGCGTTGCACAATATTGTTGCACTGCCAAGAAAGAAGAACATGCCTAACGTGAAAAAATTTGCCGGCATCGCTGTCGCGCTCGCGGCTGCTTCGTTCGCCCAGGCCGCCCAGGCCCAGAACCAGCCTCTCGGCGGCTGGGTAGACTCTGCATCGGTCGAGTTCGGCACCAATCCGGAACAACGCATGCTGCGCCTCGCCGTGCAGAACGACTGGGAGCAGCGCTGGTTCGCCCGCAATGGCTATCACCTGTCGGGCTACTGGGAAACCAACTTGGCCCTGTGGCGCCTGAACGCCTACCAGAACGTGCCGGGTCGCAAGAAGAACATCGCCGTGGTCGGCTTCACCCCGGTGTTCCGCTACCAGAGCGACAGCAAGCTCGGCCTGTACGGCGAGATCGGCATCGGCGTCAACCTGTTCTCCACGCTCTACAAGAACGAGGACAAGGAGCTGGCCACCGCCTTCCAGTTCGGCGACCACGTCGGCGTAGGCTACACCACCGCCAAGTGGGACTTCGGCCTGAAGTTCCAGCACTACTCGAACGCCAGCATCAAGCGCCCGAATGCCGGCGCGAACTGGATCATCGCCAAGGCGGCTTACCGCTTCTGAGTATCGCCCAGCCGGGCGTGGCCCGGCGGCGATCCATGGCACAATCGGGCCGAGGCGGGCCGCCCCGGCCTGCCGGTAACACGAGGCCCGATTGACCGATCCCAGCATCATCAAGCGCTACCTGCCCTGGCTCGTCGCGACTGCCCTGTTCATGGAGCAGCTCGACGCCACGATCGTCAACACCGCCATCCCGAGCATCGCCGCCAGCCTGCAGGTCACGCCGCTGAGCCTGAAATCGGTGGTGACCAGCTATATCCTCGGCCTGGCCGTCGGCATCCCGCTCAGCGGCTGGATGGCGGACCGCTTCGGCACCCGGCGCGTGTTCTTCATCGCCATCTCGATCTTCACCATTGCCTCGGTCCTGTGCGGCCTGTCCGTGAACGCGCACATGATGACGGCCGCGCGCCTGCTGCAGGGGCTGGGCGGCGCAATGATGATGCCGGTCGGCCGCCTGGCCATCGTGCGCACCTTCCCCAAGCATGAACTGCTGGGCGCGATGAACTTCGTGATCATCCCGGCGCTGATCGGGCCGCTGCTGGGGCCGACGGTCGGCGGGCTGATCGTGCACTGGACCTCGTGGCGCGTGATCTTCTTCGTCAACGTGCCGGTCGGCCTGGCGGCGCTCTACCTGGTCTGGAAGCACATGCCCGATTACCAGGGACACGAACGGCGTCCGCTCGACGTCATCGGCCTGATCCTGTTCAGCAGCGGCACCGCCATCCTGTCCTGGCTGCTGGAAGTGTTCGGCGAGCACAGGCTGGATGCGGCGACAGCCGCGCTGCTGCTGGCGCTGTCCCTCGCCCTGCTGGCTGCCTATGCCTGGCATGCCCTGCGCATCAAGCATCCGCTGCTGCAGCTCAGCTTGTTCAAGGTGCGTACCTTCCGCATTTCGGTGGCGGGAGGCTTCCTGACCCGCTTGGGCGTGGGCGCCCTGCCCTTCCTGCTGCCGCTGCTGTACCAGCTCGGCCTCGGCCTGCCGGCCTGGCAGTCGGGCCTCCTGATGATGCCGGCCGCGGCGGCGGCCATGGGCATGAAGATGTTCGCGCCCAGGCTGCTGGCGCGCTTCGGCTACCGGCAGGTGCTGACCGTGAACACAGTGTTCATCGGGCTGACGATCTCCCTGTTTACCCTGGTCGGCCCCGGCACGCCCTTCTACGTCATCGTCGCGATCAGCCTGGCGCAGGGTTTCTTCAATTCGCTGCAGTTCTCGAGCATGAACACGCTGGCCTATGCCGACATCGAGCCGCAGGACTCGAGCATGGCGAGTACGATGTCGAGCTCCTTCCAGCAGCTGTCGATGAGCTTCGGCCTGGCCGCGGGATCGATCGTCACCGCCTGGTTCCTGGGGCCGGTGGCGCAGGACAACCGGGTGCTGGTGTCGCAGGCGCTGCACCATGGTTTCGCGACCCTGGCGGTGCTGACCCTGCTGTCCTCGGCCGTGTTCTGGCGCCTGCGCCGCAACGATGGCGACAGCATCAGCCGTGGCCAGGTCAAGGCCAAGGAAGCGGAGCCGGTCGCCAGCGACGGCGTCTGAACGATCAGTGACGACCGCGGCCCCGGCCACGATCCCAGCCACCACCGCGGTGGTGACCCCGGCCGTCGCGCCAGCCGTGACCACGGTGGTGGTCATAGCGCGAACCGCCGTAATAGCCGAGTCCCAGATTCAATTCGACCGGGGGACCGACATAACTGGAGTAGCCGCCTGAACCATAGTAAGGATCGTAGCCCGCGTAGGGCGGCCCGTAGACCGCACATCCGCCGAGTCCTGCAGCCAGCAGGAGCCCGACCGCACATCGTTTTACTAGTCTTACGCTTCGAGCAATCATGTGATTCCCCTGCCGGTGAGTGTCAGTTCAGTCTAGGCTCGGGCACGGGGATTTCAACGAACGTTACGTTTGCTAACCCGGAACGCACAAACGCAAAAAAGCCCGCAGAGATCACTCTGCGGGCTTTTTCTTATAACTAGCCTGACGATAACCTACTTTCACACTGGTTGCAGCACTATCATCGGCGCAAAGTCGTTTCACGGTCCTGTTCGGGATGGGAAGGGGTGGGACCGACTTGCTATGGTCATCAGGCTTTGACTTGTCTGGACGTCTCTTGCGAGCCATCCACAATCCGGGAAGAAGTAAGTTTCTTTTTATTCTTGGGGTAGCAGTATCAACAAACTGCAGCTGTATTCTTGACTTGATCTATAGCCTACCAAGGTTATAGGGACAAGCCGTACGGGCAATTAGTACTGGTTAGCTTAATGCATTACTGCACTTCCACACCCAGCCTATCAACGTCCTGGTCTCGAACGACCCTTCAAGGAGCTCAAGGCTCCGGGAAATCTCATCTCAAGGCAAGTTTCCCGCTTAGATGCTTTCAGCGGTTATCTCTTCCGAACTTAGCTACCCGGCAATGCCACTGGCGTGACAACCGGTACACCAGAGGTTCGTCCACTCCGGTCCTCTCGTACTAGGAGCAGCCCCCTTCAAATTTCCAACGCCCACGGCAGATAGGGACCAAACTGTCTCACGACGTTTTAAACCCAGCTCACGTACCACTTTAAATGGCGAACAGCCATACCCTTGGGACCGGCTACAGCCCCAGGATGTGATGAGCCGACATCGAGGTGCCAAACTCCCCCGTCGATATGAACTCTTGGGAGGAATCAGCCTGTTATCCCCAGAGTACCTTTTATCCGTTGAGCGATGGCCCTTCCATACAGAACCACCGGATCACTATGTCCTACTTTCGTACCTGCTCGACTTGTCGGTCTCGCAGTTAAGCACGCTTATGCCATTGCACTATTAGCACGATGTCCGACCGTACCTAGCGTACCTTCGAACTCCTCCGTTACACTTTAGGAGGAGACCGCCCCAGTCAAACTGCCTACCATGCACTGTCCCCGATCCGGATAACGGACCAAGGTTAGAACCTCAAACAAACCAGGGTGGTATTTCAAGGATGGCTCCACGAGAACTGGCGTCCCCGCTTCAAAGCCTCCCACCTATCCTACACAGATTGGTTCAAAGTCCAATGCAAAGCTACAGTAAAGGTTCATGGGGTCTTTCCGTCTAGCCGCGGGTAGATTGCATCATCACAAACATTTCAACTTCGCTGAGTCTCGGGAGGAGACAGTGTGGCCATCGTTACGCCATTCGTGCAGGTCGGAACTTACCCGACAAGGAATTTCGCTACCTTAGGACCGTTATAGTTACGGCCGCCGTTTACTGGGACTTCAATCAAGAGCTTGCACCCCATCATTTAATCTTCCAGCACCGGGCAGGCGTCACACCCTATACGTCCACTTTCGTGTTTGCAGAGTGCTGTGTTTTTATTAAACAGTCGCAGCCACCAGTTTATTGCAACCCTTTCACCCTTCCACAGTAAAGTGGTCAAGCTACCGGGGCGTACCTTATCCCGAAGTTACGGTACCAATTTGCCGAGTTCCTTCTCCCGAGTTCTCTCAAGCGCCTTAGAATACTCATCTCGCCCACCTGTGTCGGTTTGCGGTACGGTCTCGTATGACTGAAGCTTAGAGGCTTTTCTTGGAACCACTTCCGATTGCTTCGCAGCACAAGGCCGCTCGTCCCACTCCCTTGAATTACGTGCCCGGATTTGCCTAAGCACCTTCTATGAAGCAGAAACTAACTATTCCAACAGTTAGACAACCTTCCGCGATCCGTCCCCCCATCGCATCATACGACGGTGCAGGAATATTAACCTGCTTCCCATCAGCTACGCATCTCTGCCTCGCCTTAGGGGCCGACTCACCCTGCTCCGATGAACGTTGAACAGGAAACCTTGGGCTTACGGCGTGCGGGCTTTTCACCCGCATTATCGCTACTCATGTCAGCATTCGCACTTCTGATACCTCCAGCATCCTTCACAAGACACCTTCGCAGGCTTACAGAACGCTCTCCTACCATATAGATCAAGTGATAAATCACGAGAAATATATCCGCAGCTTCGGTGACTGGCTTAGCCCCGTTACATCTTCCGCGCAGGACGACTCGATCAGTGAGCTATTACGCTTTCTTTAAATGGTGGCTGCTTCTAAGCCAACATCCTGACTGTTTTAGCCTTCCCACTTCGTTTTCCACTTAGCCAATCTTTGGGACCTTAGCTGGCGGTCTGGGTTGTTTCCCTCTTGACGCCGGACGTTAGCACCCGACGTCTGTCTCCCAAGCTCGCACTCATCGGTATTCGGAGTTTGCAATGGTTTGGTAAGTCGCAATGACCCCCTAGCCATAACAGTGCTCTACCCCCGATGGTGATACTTGAGGCACTACCTAAATAGTTTTCGGAGAGAACCAGCTATTTCCAAGTTTGTTTAGCCTTTCACCCCTACCCACAGCTCATCCCCTAATTTTTCAACATTAGTGGGTTCGGACCTCCAGGGCGTGTTACCGCACCTTCATCCTGGCCATGGGTAGATCACTTGGTTTCGGGTCTACACCCAGCGACTGTCGCCCTGTTCGGACTCGATTTCTCTACGGCTCCCCTATTCGGTTAACCTCGCCACTGAATGTAAGTCGCTGACCCATTATACAAAAGGTACGCCGTCACCCCATAAAGAGGCTCCGACTGTTTGTATGCACACGGTTTCAGGATCTATTTCACTCCCCTCCCGGGGTTCTTTTCGCCTTTCCCTCACGGTACTGGTTCACTATCGGTCGATTACGAGTATTTAGCCTTGGAGGATGGTCCCCCCATGTTCAGACAGGATTTCTCGTGTCCCGCCCTACTTGTCGTACGCTTAGTATCACCGTTTGGATTTCGTGTACGGGGCTATCACCCGCTATGGCCAACATTTCCAGGTTGTTCCACTATCCAATCGACTATCACGTACAGGCTCATCCCATTTCGCTCGCCACTACTTTGGGAATCTCGGTTGATTTCTTTTCCTGCAGCTACTTAGATGTTTCAGTTCGCCGCGTTCGCTTTGCATACCTATGTATTCAGCATGCAATGACCTAAAAGGCCGGGTTTCCCCATTCGGAAATCTGCGGATCAAAGTGTGTTTGCTCACTCCCCGCAGCTTATCGCAAGCTACTACGTCCTTCATCGCCTGTAATCGCCAAGGCATCCACCATGTGCACTTATTCGCTTGTCCCTATAACGTTGGCCTCTGCATGAGTTACAGAGATCGTCATAGAAATCAAGAGTACAGCTCGTTGCATGTTTGTTGATACTTGATTACTACCCTAAGTGTGCACTTTTACATGCACGCTTAAAAAAACTTTACTTCTTCCAGATTGTTAAAGAACGAAAAAACAGTGATCTCGAAAAGACCAAACCTAAGCATCTATGCTTACGTTTGTGCTTTCAGAACCAGGTAATGGTGGAGGATGACGGGATCGAACCGACGACCCCCTGCTTGCAAAGCAGGTGCTCTCCCAGCTGAGCTAATCCCCCGTTTTCTTGCGATAACTTGGTAGGGCTGGTTGGACTCGAACCAACGACCCCCGCGTTATCAACACGGTGCTCTAACCAGCTGAGCTACAGCCCCGACATACACTGTTGTTCTCTTTACTAACAGCCGATAAGCGTGGACGCTTGATGTGGAGACTAGCTCCGGTGCTACTCTAGAAAGGAGGTGATCCAGCCGCACCTTCCGATACGGCTACCTTGTTACGACTTCACCCCAGTCACGAATCCTACCGTGGTAAGCGCCCTCCTTGCGGTTAAGCTACCTACTTCTGGTAAAACCCGCTCCCATGGTGTGACGGGCGGTGTGTACAAGACCCGGGAACGTATTCACCGCGACATGCTGATCCGCGATTACTAGCGATTCCAACTTCATGTAGTCGAGTTGCAGACTACAATCCGGACTACGATACACTTTCTGGGATTAGCTCCCCCTCGCGGGTTGGCGGCCCTCTGTATGTACCATTGTATGACGTGTGAAGCCCTACCCATAAGGGCCATGAGGACTTGACGTCATCCCCACCTTCCTCCGGTTTGTCACCGGCAGTCTCATTAGAGTGCTCTTGCGTAGCAACTAATGACAAGGGTTGCGCTCGTTGCGGGACTTAACCCAACATCTCACGACACGAGCTGACGACAGCCATGCAGCACCTGTGTGAAGGTTCCCTTTCGGGCACTCCCGGATCTCTCCGGGATTCCTTCCATGTCAAGGGTAGGTAAGGTTTTTCGCGTTGCATCGAATTAATCCACATCATCCACCGCTTGTGCGGGTCCCCGTCAATTCCTTTGAGTTTTAATCTTGCGACCGTACTCCCCAGGCGGTCTACTTCACGCGTTAGCTGCGTTACCAAGTTAATTAAAACCCGACAACTAGTAGACATCGTTTAGGGCGTGGACTACCAGGGTATCTAATCCTGTTTGCTCCCCACGCTTTCGTGCATGAGCGTCAATCTTGACCCAGGGGGCTGCCTTCGCCATCGGTGTTCCTCCACATCTCTACGCATTTCACTGCTACACGTGGAATTCTACCCCCCTCTGCCAGATTCAAGCCTTGCAGTCTCCATCGCAATTCCCAGGTTGAGCCCGGGGCTTTCACGACAGACTTACAAAACCGCCTGCGCACGCTTTACGCCCAGTAATTCCGATTAACGCTTGCACCCTACGTATTACCGCGGCTGCTGGCACGTAGTTAGCCGGTGCTTATTCTTCAGGTACCGTCATTAGCCGAGGATATTAGCCTCAGCCGTTTCTTCCCTGACAAAAGAGCTTTACAACCCGAAGGCCTTCTTCACTCACGCGGCATTGCTGGATCAGGCTTGCGCCCATTGTCCAAAATTCCCCACTGCTGCCTCCCGTAGGAGTCTGGACCGTGTCTCAGTTCCAGTGTGGCTGGTCGTCCTCTCAGACCAGCTACTGATCGTCGCCTTGGTGAGCCTTTACCTCACCAACTAGCTAATCAGATATCGGCCGCTCCAAAAGCATGAGGCCCGAAGGTCCCCCACTTTCATCCGTAGATCGTATGCGGTATTAGCGTAACTTTCGCTACGTTATCCCCCACTTCTGGGTACGTTCCGATATATTACTCACCCGTTCGCCACTCGCCGCCAGGTTGCCCCGCGCTGCCGTTCGACTTGCATGTGTAAAGCATGCCGCCAGCGTTCAATCTGAGCCAGGATCAAACTCTTCAGTTCAATCTCTGTTTGTTGACACTTTCGTGTCACCCTGATTTCTCAGGGGTCGCTCACTCAAGATACTGACCGTCGCTCATTGCTGAGCAACGTTAATACTTTTGTGAACATTTGATAATTTAAGTATGCAGCTGAGCGAACTCAGCCGGCACCTTCATCAAACGCCCACACTTATCGACTGTTAATTGTTAAAGAACCGTGTTCTGTACTAGCTTGCTGCACCGTGCGAAGCGTTGTGTTCGTCAGCAGCAGAGAAGTGAGATTATGCAGTGTTTCGCTTAACTCGTCAACCCCTCGTTCGCTTCGTTGCAGATTTCTCTGCGGACCTTGTCAACGTAACCACTTGATTACGTTAACCTTTTTCAGTCCTGCCTTGCGGCCTTGCTGAAGCGGAGGCGAACTATAACAAACCCTGGCAGAGTCCGCAAGCCCTGCTCTGCGTGCGAGGGAGTTGCTGTGCGTGTCCGTTTTATCAATGCCGGGTATATTGCCTGCCGTACCAGCATGCCGGTTGTACGGGTGCTGTGAGTAATTGGAGATTATATGAAGCATCCCTTGTTCCGCCGGACCGCCATCGCCGCAGCATGCATGTCGGCCCCACTCTGCGCTGTCGCAAAGGAGGTTCGCTCCCCCATGAATGTCGTGGTGGTCAGCGCCACCCGCTCCGAACACGCCAGTTTCGACCTGCCTGCCGCGATCGACATCGTCGACGCGGCGCAGATCCGGGATACCCAGCCGCGGGTCAATGCCTCCGAGGCTTTGGCCGCCGTGCCCGGCCTGGTCGCACGCGACCGCCAGAATTATGCGCAGGACCTGCAGATCTCCTCACGCGGTTTCGGCGCGCGCTCGGCATTCGGTGTGCGTGGGGTGCGCCTGGTGGCGGACGGCATCCCGGCCACCATGCCGGACGGCCAGGGCCAGGCCGCGACCTTCAACCTCGACATGGCCGAGCGCATCGAAGTATTGCGCGGCCCCTTCTCCGCCCTGTACGGCAACCACTCCGGCGGCGTGGTCCAACTGTTCACGCGTGATCCCAAGGGAGCGCCGGCTGTCGAAACCAGTTTCGCCGCCGGCAGCGACGGCCTGCGCAAGACCGACATCAACGCCCAGGGCAAAAGCGGCAAACTTGGCTACCTGTTGGATGCCTCACGCTTCGAGACCGATGGCTACCGCGAGCACAGCGCCGCCACCCGCGACCAGGCCTACGCCAAGCTCGTGGCCGAGCCCACGGCCGACAGCCGCCTGGTCATCACGGCGAGCGGCCTGCGCCAGGACGATACCCAGGATCCGCTGGGCGTGACCTGGGCCACCTACCAGCGTGACCCGCGCGCCGGCGAGATCGACGCCACCGACACCCAGTCGCCCCCACGCACGCTGGCCGAGCGCTACGACACGCGCAAGAGCATCGACCACCAGCAGTTCGGCCTCAGCTGGGAACAGCGCTTCGGGCCCGACCGCCTGCTGCTGACCGCCTACGGCGGCAACCGCCGCGTGATCCAGTACCAGTCCTTCTCGCGCGGCTTCCAGGCACCGCCCACGCACTCGGGCGGCGTGATCGATTTCGACCGCGACTTCCACGGCATCGATGCCAACTGGCGGGCGGTCCGCCCACTGGCAGGCGGCACGCTGCGTGCGACCGTCGGCATCGAGCTGGCGCGCTCGCGCGACGCCCGCCAGGGCTTCGAGAACTTCGTCGGCAATACCTTCGGCGTGAAGGGGAATCTGCGCCGCGACGAGCAGAATGACGTCAGAAGCCTCGATCCCTACGCCCAGCTGGAGTGGGAGCGCGATCGCTGGGTCTTGACCGGCGGCCTGCGCCGCAGCCGCATCAGCTTCGATGTAAGCGACCACTTCCTCTCCAACGGCAACGACAGCGGCAGCGTCGAGTACAGCCATACCTCGCCGCTGCTCGGGGTGCTGTACAAGGTGTCGCCTTCGCTGAACGTCTACGCCAGTGCCGCGCGCGGCTTCGAAACCCCGACCCTGAACGAACTGTTTTATTCCGGGACCGGTGCCGGCTTCAACTTCGGCCTTGCGCCGGCCATCGGCAAGCACCTCGAAGCCGGCGTCAAGGCGATGCTTCAACCCGGGGTGCGCGTGAATGCCGCCGTGTTCCAGGTCCGCACGCAGGACGAGCTGGTCGTAGACAGCTCCTCGGGCGGCCGCACCAGCTACCGCAATGCCAGCGCGACGCTGCGCCAGGGCGGCGAGCTGTCGCTCGATGCGGAACTCGGCGCGGGCTGGAACGCACGCCTCGCGCTCACCGCGCTGCGCGCCACCTACGAGGAAGGCTTTGGCGCCGTGCCGCGCGGCAGCCGGCTGCCGGGCATCCCGAAATCCAGCCTGTACGGTGAGCTGGGCTGGAAGGAGCAGGCCGGCCGCTTCGGCGCGGCCCTGGAGACGATCGCGAACAGCCGTGTCTATGCGGAGGATACGAATAGCGCGATACCGGCACCGGGCTATGCGATCTTCAACGCGCGGGTGCAGGCCAGCCAGCAGTTGGGCGGATGGCGGCTCAGGCAGTTCGCACGCCTGAACAACCTGTTCGACCGCGGCTACGTCGGCTCGGTCATCGTGGGCGATGCCAATCGCCGTTATTACGAAGCCGCGCCCGGCCGCAATTGGATCCTGGGCGCGAGCGCGCAGTACCAGTTCTAGACAGGTTTGACGTCCGTGCGCGCGGGTAGTGCGACGTCGGGATAGAGCCTGGCCAGCGTGGCGTCGGTCGCGGGCCGCAGCACGTCCTCCACCAGCCTTGCCGCCGTCGCATCGTCCGGCGCGGCGCGTACGGCCTGCCACAGCTCGGGCTGGCCGGCTGCGCGCTCGGCCAGCGCCCGCTCGACCTCGGTCTGCCAGAAAGCCGGCGCTTCGCCCTCGACCCAGTTGCCGCGCCCTCGGCCGAAGTGCGCCACCGCCAGGTAGCGCAGCACCGCACCGACCAGCAGCGACTGCAGGAAGGGATCGGCGAACTGCACGCCCGGCTTGTTGCGGTCCGTGCCCTGGTTGAAGCCCCAGGCAGCGCCGGCCATCGTCAGGCCGCCGACGATCGCACCGAGCAGGGCGCCCGCCCCCATGGTCAGCCCGCCGGCCATCATGTCGGCCGACAGCCCGGTCGCCGCACCCGAGACGACCGCGCCGAGCAATCCGGCCTGCGCCTTGTCGACCGGGGCACGCACGGCGAAGTTGTCGCGCACGCGCGCATTGATGGTCAACGCCTGGCCCGGGTCGATCCGGTACAGTGCCAACATGCGGGCGGTCGCGCCGTTGATGCGGGCATTCAGGCGCTCGACCAGTGCCGCCATCGCCAGTTCCTGCCGCCGCTGTTCGTCCTTGCCGATGCCGACCGCCTTGAGCGCGCTGCGCAGCATGCTGCGCCCTTCTTCCGCGATCGGTTCGGCGTCGCGCGCCGCCGCCGCCAGCTGTTCGGCCGAGACGCGCAGGGCGGCGAGGTAGCGTTGGCGGTTGGCTGCGGACCAGGCCTCGAGCAGGCGCGCATAGCCGGGCTGCTTCGCTTCGTCGACCAGGCGTCCGATCGCTTCGTAGAACACATGTTCGTGCACCCAGCAGCGGGCGAAGGCGTCGAGCGGCAGCACCTCCTTCACCACCGGGAACTGGGCCAGGTGCTGACGCCAGCGTCCCTGCTCGCCGGATTCCTCGGCGCCGGGACGCGGTGGTCCCATCTGGTTGAGCAGGACGACGACCGGCTTGGCGAGCCATTCCAAAATCTTCATCTCGGACGGCAGGTAGCCGGCATCCTGCGGCGACTCCGAGGAGTTGACCAGGTAGAGGATCACGTCGGCTTCTTCCTTCGCCGCGCGCAGCGCCTGCTGGCTCAGCCAGAACGGGCGGTCGCGGTAGCGGTCGAAGACCTCGCGCAGGAACCAGCCGATCGGATTGCCCGCCATCGACAGGCGCTTCAACAGCCGCACCGAATCGCCGAAGCCCGGTGTGTCCCACAGCATGAGGGTGTCGCCGGCCTCGCTTTGCTGCAGCGGGTGGGCTTCGGCAAACTGGGTCACGTGGGCGGCGTCGCGCACCTCGCCGACGTCCATGCCGACCAGGGTGCGGGCCAGCGTCGTCTTGCCGTTGTTGGTGTGCGAGACGAGCGCGAACTGGATGTTTACCGGCTCGCTCATCGCAGCTCCGGCAGGTTCAGGCCCGCGCCCAGCTCGAGCGGATATTTGTCTGGCTGGAGCAGGTTCACGAAGGTGGCTGAGGTGCCGTGGAAGCTGCAGAACTGGCGCCATAGCGCAGTGCGTTCCGCCACGCGGGCGGCATTGCCCTGCTGCTCGCCGATGCGCTCGACCAGGGGCGACTCGTCCACCAGCACGGCGACGCCGCGCCGTACGCGCTTGCTCAGGTAATCGAGGAAGGCGCCGTGGTTTTCCTTCTCGGGCGTGGCGGCAAGGCTGAACAGGACGGCGGTGACGGTGACGCCCGCCTCGTCGAGCGCTGTATCGCGCAGGGCGTCCTTGGGTTCCGTGCCGTAAGCGGCGGCCGGGCGCAGCTGGACACGCGTCTGCGCACCCAGGGCGCTTGCCGCGATCGCCCACAGGCCGCGGTCGCGCGCCTCGTCGAGCGTGTAGCTATAGGGGAGCACACGCAGCAAGGCCGGGGTGCCGGCGCCGATGCTGTCCGCCAGCTTGCGGTAATAGGGCTGGTCGAGGTCGAGCGGGAACTGGCGCGCCAGACGCCGTGCGCGCCAGGCGGCAAAGCCCGCGAGCAGGAGGCGCGGCAGTACGACGAGCAGCAGCAGCGTGGCGCCGTACAGGTGGACCCAGCGCTCACCGCTCGCGGCGCTGACGGTGCGCCCGAAGCGCAACAGTTCGATCTCGGCCAGCGAGAAGCCCTGTAAGAAGGGGAACACGGTCATCGCCGGCATGAACAGCCAGGACAGCAGCGTGTGCACCTGGCGGCCGTCGAGGAAGGTGCTCTCCCAGCCGACCACGTACTGGGTCAGCAGGCCGCGCGCATACAACGAGGCGATGGCCCCGAGCGCGAAACCGGCGGCAGCCAGGTGAATGGTGCGGCGCAGGCGCGCCCGGGTGAGCGGTTCGCTCAGGGCGGCCCATTCGGCCATGAAGACGGCAAGGCCTTCGGCCATGGGCTTCGGGAGCTTGCGCGGTACCACAGCCTTGCCCACGCTCAGGCGCCGCAGCAGCTTCGGTCCCGCCCATCCATGGCGTTTGCCTGGAATGAGCGCCCACACCAGCATGAAGAGATAGACCAGCAGGTTCCAGCCAATGATCAGGAGGAAGGGGGCGGAGAGCAGGTCGACGCGATGCGGATCGGCGATGCGGTCGATGGCTGCGCCGCTGACGAAGGCCAGGAATGGCAGGGCGAGCCAGACGCCGCCCAGGCCCAGCCGGCGTTTCGCGAATGCGCCGAAGGCCGGCGAGCGTTCGCCCAGGCGTTTCAGGATCTGTTCGGAGCGCTGCTGCAGGAAATGATGCTGGCCGACGGCGGTCTTGCTGTCGGCGGCCTGCCAGGCGGCGAGCTCTTTTGCGCTGCGGCTCGCGTACTTGCGGTCGTCGTCGCTCAATACCTCGTGATTGACGTCGGCGGACTCGATGGCGCGCACCAGTACGACATTGCGGGCGACCTGTTCGTTCATGCTTCTCCTGTCATGGTTGAAATGGCAAGGCTGACAGTTGCATTGTGCCCCAGATTGCGACGGGAGACGGTTTCCACGCTGGTGGCGGCTGGACCTTGGACGTAAAAAAACCCGGGAAACCCGGGCTCGCAATGTTCCGCGCCGGCGTTCAGCTGCCGGGATTCTTCTTGTTCGGCTTGCTGCCGAAGTCGGAGGCGGGCAGGTCGGGGCGGCCCTGCAGGCCTTTGCCGCCACCCTGGCCGGAGTCCGACTGCTGGGAGCCGGCATGCTGGTATTGCTCGATGCCACCCTGGCCGGATTGCTGAACCTCGCCCAGGCGGTTCTGTTCCGCCTGTGCCTGCATCCGTTCGCCACGCTGGCGTGCGCTCCAGCCCTGGTGGACGGCACCGGCGCCGCCGCGTTGGCCGCGGCCGCTGGTGTCCGACTGCTGCGACCCCGTGCTCGCCATCCTGAACGGTGACTCAGGTCCGCCCGGCATCACGGCGCCGGGCGCGCGCGTCTGCATGCTGCCTTCGGCAACCGTCACGCCTTTCGGCTTGTGGATACCGCGCGCACGGTTGTCTCCACCGAGGTTTTTTTCCTTCGATTTCATGATTCCTCCTTCGCTTCGCTGAACCGATGGAACGATCATGCGCGCCGAAACAGTGGGGCTGTATAGGAGAAGCCTCCGAGGTGCTGTAGGAATCACCGTACGATTACCGTTCAGGTAGCGAAAGAGCTGGTCGGCTATACATTGAGGCGAGGCAAGCGGCAGCATCGTCGGGACTGCTAGGATTTTTTTCTGCCATGCCTCGGGGAACGACGATGACGTCCGGCCTGCTGAAGCTCTGCCTGTTTTCCATCCTTTGCCTTAGCCTTGCCGCGAGCGCGGGCTCCCCGCCCAGGAAACGTGCGTGGATCACCATTGGCGATGCCGCCTTTCGGCAGATAAAGACCGTCGCGCCTGAGTTGACCTCGATCGAGAGCCGCCAGGTCCGCGTCGAGGATGGATCGGAAAAGGTGCATGCGGTGGTTCTGGACGAAGGCAAGCTCGTGACCATTGCCGCCGCGATCCACCAGCGCATGGGGCAATGCGGCGGCTTCATGTATCACGCGAGCGAAAGCGAGGCGCGCGCCGCCCTCGACCGGCGGCGCTTTGTCCTGCCGGCGCGCCTGTACGGGATCCATCGGCGCGACGTCGTCGAACCGATATTGGCGAACATGCAGGAAAAGCCGATTGAATCGACGATCCTGGCCCTTAGCGCCTTTACCAACCGCTACTACGCGAGCAAGTCAGGCGTGGAGGCATCGAACTGGCTGTTGTCGGCCTGGCGCGAGCTGGCGGCTGGCCGCGAAGACATCTCGGTCGCCCTGGTCGCTCATAAGGGCTACCCCCAATCCTCCGTCACCTTGACCATCACGGGCACGGACCTGGCTGACGAATACGTCGTGGTCGGAGCGCATCTCGATTCCATTATCAGCTTCGGCATGAGCGAGACGGCACGCGCGCCCGGTGCCGATGACGATGCTTCCGGGGTGGCCAGCATGACCGAGGCAATTCGGGCGCTGATCGACAGCGGCTACCGCCCACGCAGGTCGATCCATGTCATTGCCTACGCGGCAGAAGAAGTGGGATTGCGGGGGTCGCAGGACATTGCGAAGCAGTTCAAGCAAGCGAACAGGAAAGTTGCGGGGGTGCTCCAGCTCGACATGACCAATTACAAAGGTGCGCCAAACGACATCTATCTGCTCACCGACTACACGAACGCTGCACAGAACGCATTCATCGCCGAACTCGTCGGCGCCTATCTTCCCGAACTCAAGCTCGGCTATGACAAATGCGGCTATGGCTGTTCGGATCACGCGAGCTGGGATGCCCAGGGCTATCCGGTATCGATGCCCTTCGAATCATCGTTTGCGCGCGATAACCCGACGATCCACACGTCCCGGGATACCCTGGCCAACTCGGGCGGGCAGACAGCGCACGCGTTGAAATTTGCGCGCCTTGCGGCGGCTTACATGGTTGAGCTTTCTTTTTGAAAGCACAAACGCAAAAAAGCCCACTCAGATCACTGAGTGGGCTTTCTCTTATAACTAGCCTGACGATAACCTACTTTCACACTGGTTGCAGCACTATCATCGGCGCAAAGTCGTTTCACGGTCCTGTTCGGGATGGGAAGGGGTGGGACCGACTTGCTATGGTCATCAGGCTTTGACTTGTCTGGATGTCTCTTGCGAGCCATCCACAATCCGGGAAGAAGTAAGTTTCTTTTTATTCTTGGGGTAGCAGTATCAACAAACTGCAGCTGTATTCTTGACTTGTCTATAGCCTACCAAGGTTATAGGGACAAGCCGTACGGGCAATTAGTACTGGTTAGCTTAATGCATTACTGCACTTCCACACCCAGCCTATCAACGTCCTGGTCTCGAACGACCCTTCAAGGAGCTCAAGGCTCCGGGAAATCTCATCTCAAGGCAAGTTTCCCGCTTAGATGCTTTCAGCGGTTATCTCTTCCGAACTTAGCTACCCGGCAATGCCACTGGCGTGACAACCGGTACACCAGAGGTTCGTCCACTCCGGTCCTCTCGTACTAGGAGCAGCCCCCTTCAAATTTCCAACGCCCACGGCAGATAGGGACCAAACTGTCTCACGACGTTTTAAACCCAGCTCACGTACCACTTTAAATGGCGAACAGCCATACCCTTGGGACCGGCTACAGCCCCAGGATGTGATGAGCCGACATCGAGGTGCCAAACTCCCCCGTCGATATGAACTCTTGGGAGGAATCAGCCTGTTATCCCCAGAGTACCTTTTATCCGTTGAGCGATGGCCCTTCCATACAGAACCACCGGATCACTATGTCCTACTTTCGTACCTGCTCGACTTGTCGGTCTCGCAGTTAAGCACGCTTATGCCATTGCACTATTAGCACGATGTCCGACCGTACCTAGCGTACCTTCGAACTCCTCCGTTACACTTTAGGAGGAGACCGCCCCAGTCAAACTGCCTACCATGCACTGTCCCCGATCCGGATAACGGACCAAGGTTAGAACCTCAAACAAACCAGGGTGGTATTTCAAGGATGGCTCCACGAGAACTGGCGTCCCCGCTTCAAAGCCTCCCACCTATCCTACACAGATTGGTTCAAAGTCCAATGCAAAGCTACAGTAAAGGTTCATGGGGTCTTTCCGTCTAGCCGCGGGTAGATTGCATCATCACAAACATTTCAACTTCGCTGAGTCTCGGGAGGAGACAGTGTGGCCATCGTTACGCCATTCGTGCAGGTCGGAACTTACCCGACAAGGAATTTCGCTACCTTAGGACCGTTATAGTTACGGCCGCCGTTTACTGGGACTTCAATCAAGAGCTTGCACCCCATCATTTAATCTTCCAGCACCGGGCAGGCGTCACACCCTATACGTCCACTTTCGTGTTTGCAGAGTGCTGTGTTTTTATTAAACAGTCGCAGCCACCAGTTTATTGCAACCCTTTCACCCTTCCACAGTAAAGTGGTCAAGCTACCGGGGCGTACCTTATCCCGAAGTTACGGTACCAATTTGCCGAGTTCCTTCTCCCGAGTTCTCTCAAGCGCCTTAGAATACTCATCTCGCCCACCTGTGTCGGTTTGCGGTACGGTCTCGTATGACTGAAGCTTAGAGGCTTTTCTTGGAACCACTTCCGATTGCTTCGCAGCACAAGGCCGCTCGTCCCACTCCCTTGAATTACGTGCCCGGATTTGCCTAAGCACCTTCTATGAAGCAGAAACTAACTATTCCAACAGTTAGACAACCTTCCGCGATCCGTCCCCCCATCGCATCATACGACGGTGCAGGAATATTAACCTGCTTCCCATCAGCTACGCATCTCTGCCTCGCCTTAGGGGCCGACTCACCCTGCTCCGATGAACGTTGAACAGGAAACCTTGGGCTTACGGCGTGCGGGCTTTTCACCCGCATTATCGCTACTCATGTCAGCATTCGCACTTCTGATACCTCCAGCATCCTTCACAAGACACCTTCGCAGGCTTACAGAACGCTCTCCTACCATATCTATTGCTAGATATCCGCAGCTTCGGTGACTGGCTTAGCCCCGTTACATCTTCCGCGCAGGACGACTCGATCAGTGAGCTATTACGCTTTCTTTAAATGGTGGCTGCTTCTAAGCCAACATCCTGACTGTTTTAGCCTTCCCACTTCGTTTTCCACTTAGCCAATCTTTGGGACCTTAGCTGGCGGTCTGGGTTGTTTCCCTCTTGACGCCGGACGTTAGCACCCGACGTCTGTCTCCCAAGCTCGCACTCATCGGTATTCGGAGTTTGCAATGGTTTGGTAAGTCGCAATGACCCCCTAGCCATAACAGTGCTCTACCCCCGATGGTGATACTTGAGGCACTACCTAAATAGTTTTCGGAGAGAACCAGCTATTTCCAAGTTTGTTTAGCCTTTCACCCCTACCCACAGCTCATCCCCTAATTTTTCAACATTAGTGGGTTCGGACCTCCAGGGCGTGTTACCGCACCTTCATCCTGGCCATGGGTAGATCACTTGGTTTCGGGTCTACACCCAGCGACTGTCGCCCTGTTCGGACTCGATTTCTCTACGGCTCCCCTATTCGGTTAACCTCGCCACTGAATGTAAGTCGCTGACCCATTATACAAAAGGTACGCCGTCACCCCATAAAGAGGCTCCGACTGTTTGTATGCACACGGTTTCAGGATCTATTTCACTCCCCTCCCGGGGTTCTTTTCGCCTTTCCCTCACGGTACTGGTTCACTATCGGTCGATTACGAGTATTTAGCCTTGGAGGATGGTCCCCCCATGTTCAGACAGGATTTCTCGTGTCCCGCCCTACTTGTCGTACGCTTAGTATCACCGTTTGGATTTCGTGTACGGGGCTATCACCCGCTATGGCCAACATTTCCAGGTTGTTCCACTATCCAATCGACTATCACGTACAGGCTCATCCCATTTCGCTCGCCACTACTTTGGGAATCTCGGTTGATTTCTTTTCCTGCAGCTACTTAGATGTTTCAGTTCGCCGCGTTCGCTTTGCATACCTATGTATTCAGCATGCAATGACCTAAAAGGCCGGGTTTCCCCATTCGGAAATCTGCGGATCAAAGTGTGTTTGCTCACTCCCCGCAGCTTATCGCAAGCTACTACGTCCTTCATCGCCTGTAATCGCCAAGGCATCCACCATGTGCACTTATTCGCTTGTCCCTATAACGTTGGCCCCTGCTGACAACAGGGATCGTCATAGAAATCAAGAGTACAGCTCGTTGCATGTTTGTTGATACTTGATTACTACCCTAAGTGTGCATTTTTACATGCACGCTTAAAAAAACTTTACTTCTTCCAGATTGTTAAAGAACGAAAAAACAGTGATCTCGAAAAGACCAAACCTAAGCATCTATGCTTACGTTTGTGCTTTCAGAACCAGGTAATGGTGGAGGATGACGGGATCGAACCGACGACCCCCTGCTTGCAAAGCAGGTGCTCTCCCAGCTGAGCTAATCCCCCGTTTTCTTGCGATAACTTGGTAGGGCTGGTTGGACTCGAACCAACGACCCCCGCGTTATCAACACGGTGCTCTAACCAGCTGAGCTACAGCCCCGACATACACTGTTGTTCTCTTTACTAACAGCCGATAAGCGTGGACGCTTGATGTGGAGACTAGCTCCGGTGCTACTCTAGAAAGGAGGTGATCCAGCCGCACCTTCCGATACGGCTACCTTGTTACGACTTCACCCCAGTCACGAATCCTACCGTGGTAAGCGCCCTCCTTGCGGTTAAGCTACCTACTTCTGGTAAAACCCGCTCCCATGGTGTGACGGGCGGTGTGTACAAGACCCGGGAACGTATTCACCGCGACATGCTGATCCGCGATTACTAGCGATTCCAACTTCATGTAGTCGAGTTGCAGACTACAATCCGGACTACGATACACTTTCTGGGATTAGCTCCCCCTCGCGGGTTGGCGGCCCTCTGTATGTACCATTGTATGACGTGTGAAGCCCTACCCATAAGGGCCATGAGGACTTGACGTCATCCCCACCTTCCTCCGGTTTGTCACCGGCAGTCTCATTAGAGTGCTCTTGCGTAGCAACTAATGACAAGGGTTGCGCTCGTTGCGGGACTTAACCCAACATCTCACGACACGAGCTGACGACAGCCATGCAGCACCTGTGTGAAGGTTCCCTTTCGGGCACTCCCGGATCTCTCCAGGATTCCTTCCATGTCAAGGGTAGGTAAGGTTTTTCGCGTTGCATCGAATTAATCCACATCATCCACCGCTTGTGCGGGTCCCCGTCAATTCCTTTGAGTTTTAATCTTGCGACCGTACTCCCCAGGCGGTCTACTTCACGCGTTAGCTGCGTTACCAAGTTAATTAAAACCCGACAACTAGTAGACATCGTTTAGGGCGTGGACTACCAGGGTATCTAATCCTGTTTGCTCCCCACGCTTTCGTGCATGAGCGTCAATCTTGACCCAGGGGGCTGCCTTCGCCATCGGTGTTCCTCCACATCTCTACGCATTTCACTGCTACACGTGGAATTCTACCCCCCTCTGCCAGATTCAAGCCTTGCAGTCTCCATCGCAATTCCCAGGTTGAGCCCGGGGCTTTCACGACAGACTTACAAAACCGCCTGCGCACGCTTTACGCCCAGTAATTCCGATTAACGCTTGCACCCTACGTATTACCGCGGCTGCTGGCACGTAGTTAGCCGGTGCTTATTCTTCAGGTACCGTCATTAGCCGAGGATATTAGCCCCAGCCGTTTCTTCCCTGACAAAAGAGCTTTACAACCCGAAGGCCTTCTTCACTCACGCGGCATTGCTGGATCAGGCTTGCGCCCATTGTCCAAAATTCCCCACTGCTGCCTCCCGTAGGAGTCTGGACCGTGTCTCAGTTCCAGTGTGGCTGGTCGTCCTCTCAGACCAGCTACTGATCGTCGCCTTGGTAGGCCTTTACCCTACCAACTAGCTAATCAGATATCGGCCGCTCCAAAAGCATGAGGCCCGAAGGTCCCCCACTTTCATCCGTAGATCGTATGCGGTATTAGCGTAACTTTCGCTACGTTATCCCCCACTTCTGGGTACGTTCCGATATATTACTCACCCGTTCGCCACTCGCCGCCAGGTTGCCCCGCGCTGCCGTTCGACTTGCATGTGTAAAGCATGCCGCCAGCGTTCAATCTGAGCCAGGATCAAACTCTTCAGTTCAATCTCTGTTTGTTGACACTTTCGTGTCACCCTGATTTCTCAGGGGTCGCTCACTCAAGATACTGACCGCCGCTCATTGCTGAGCAACGTTAATACTTTTGTGAACATTTGATAATTTAAGTAATCACTGACCGAAGTCAGCGGCACCTTCATCAAACGCCCACACTTATCGACTGTTAATTGTTAAAGAACGGGGACGCCTAGTCCGTTTTCTGTACTACCTTGCTGCACCGTGCGAAGCGTTGTGTTCGTCAGCAGCAGAGAAGTGAGATTATGCAGTGTTTCGCTTAACTCGTCAACCCCTCGTCTCTTTCGCTGTCGCTGCCTTGCAGGCTGCTTTCGCGTCAGAGGAACGAGACTATATCAAATGCCTGCCACCCTGCGCAAGTGGCGAGTTATTGAACATGCGACGGCTTCAGTTCAGCCTAAGCTTTTCACGCCCATAGAACAAATCTATCGATTCATTCATTTTAATTCACTTCAAACTATGAATGAGAATCGATATCATTTGCCTACAGTAGGGTTAACAAAGCATAGGAAGAACAAGCATGGTCATCGCCGCCAAGAAAACCAGCCAGGTCGTCGCCCACATGGCAATCGCATTCGCGATCGCCTATGCCATCACCGGATCCGTGCTCTTCGGCGGCCTGGCGGTCCTGATCGAGCCGGTGATCAATGTCCTGCTGCTTCCACTGCACGAAAAGGCATGGTCGGCGATCCGCGCCCGGGCGGTCGGCAATCGCGATCGTTACCTGCGCATTGCTGCGGAAAAGCTGAGCCAAACTAGCTTTCACATGGCTATTGCATTCGTAGTGATGTATTTCGCCACAGGCTCGCTGGCCTTCGGCGGCATGGCCGCAATTCTTGAGCCCGTCTGCAACGTGCTACTCCTCCCGATTCACGACCGCTTCTGGGACAAGCTTGAACTGCGCCTCAACGGCAAGCTTGGCCTCGCCTGAAACCTCAGCACTGTACAGATAAGGACGCGGGGGCGGAGGACGACGATATCCCCGAGCGTACCCACCTGCTGTACAAGCCTGGCAGCTCGAGGAGATGTCGCGGGTGGTGCAGCAGTTGCTGGCGGAAGACTGAGCGAACGCTGTCCGGAAACCGATACGAAAAAGCCCGCTGGATCAGGAGCGGGCTTGTTGGGATCAGCGGCTGCGCTGGAGCTTTGTCAGCGACCACTGTTCGACGCGACGAGTGGAGCGCTCTGGCCCGCGTAACCGACGCCTGGATAATAATCGTCATATCCGCCATAGGACTGACCAGTCATTGCGCACCCGCCGAGTCCGGCAGAGAGCACTACTGCTGCGACCGCATGCACGGCCGTCAATGTGTGTCGATTTTTCACGATATCCCCTTGTATGATTTTGCTTGTTTCAGTGTAGGTCGGGGCAAGGTATTTACAACGGGAGTTACTATTAACACGCGCTGCAGAACGCTTATCGATGAAAGAACGAAACTCCAGCGTGCAGACGCAAAAAAGCCCGCAGAGATCACTCTGCGGGCTTTTTCTTATAACTAGCCTGACGATAACCTACTTTCACACTGGTTGCAGCACTATCATCGGCGCAAAGTCGTTTCACGGTCCTGTTCGGGATGGGAAGGGGTGGGACCGACTTGCTATGGTCATCAGGCTTTGACTTGTCTGGACGTCTCTTGCGAGCCATCCACAATCCGGGAAGAAGTAAGTTTCTTTTTATTCTTGGGGTAGCAGTATCAACAAACTGCAGCTGTATTCTTGACTTGATCTATAGCCTACCAAGGTTATAGGGACAAGCCGTACGGGCAATTAGTACTGGTTAGCTTAATGCATTACTGCACTTCCACACCCAGCCTATCAACGTCCTGGTCTCGAACGACCCTTCAAGGAGCTCAAGGCTCCGGGAAATCTCATCTCAAGGCAAGTTTCCCGCTTAGATGCTTTCAGCGGTTATCTCTTCCGAACTTAGCTACCCGGCAATGCCACTGGCGTGACAACCGGTACACCAGAGGTTCGTCCACTCCGGTCCTCTCGTACTAGGAGCAGCCCCCTTCAAATTTCCAACGCCCACGGCAGATAGGGACCAAACTGTCTCACGACGTTTTAAACCCAGCTCACGTACCACTTTAAATGGCGAACAGCCATACCCTTGGGACCGGCTACAGCCCCAGGATGTGATGAGCCGACATCGAGGTGCCAAACTCCCCCGTCGATATGAACTCTTGGGAGGAATCAGCCTGTTATCCCCAGAGTACCTTTTATCCGTTGAGCGATGGCCCTTCCATACAGAACCACCGGATCACTATGTCCTACTTTCGTACCTGCTCGACTTGTCGGTCTCGCAGTTAAGCACGCTTATGCCATTGCACTATTAGCACGATGTCCGACCGTACCTAGCGTACCTTCGAACTCCTCCGTTACACTTTAGGAGGAGACCGCCCCAGTCAAACTGCCTACCATGCACTGTCCCCGATCCGGATAACGGACCAAGGTTAGAACCTCAAACAAACCAGGGTGGTATTTCAAGGATGGCTCCACGAGAACTGGCGTCCCCGCTTCAAAGCCTCCCACCTATCCTACACAGATTGGTTCAAAGTCCAATGCAAAGCTACAGTAAAGGTTCATGGGGTCTTTCCGTCTAGCCGCGGGTAGATTGCATCATCACAAACATTTCAACTTCGCTGAGTCTCGGGAGGAGACAGTGTGGCCATCGTTACGCCATTCGTGCAGGTCGGAACTTACCCGACAAGGAATTTCGCTACCTTAGGACCGTTATAGTTACGGCCGCCGTTTACTGGGACTTCAATCAAGAGCTTGCACCCCATCATTTAATCTTCCAGCACCGGGCAGGCGTCACACCCTATACGTCCACTTTCGTGTTTGCAGAGTGCTGTGTTTTTATTAAACAGTCGCAGCCACCAGTTTATTGCAACCCTTTCACCCTTCCACAGTAAAGTGGTCAAGCTACCGGGGCGTACCTTATCCCGAAGTTACGGTACCAATTTGCCGAGTTCCTTCTCCCGAGTTCTCTCAAGCGCCTTAGAATACTCATCTCGCCCACCTGTGTCGGTTTGCGGTACGGTCTCGTATGACTGAAGCTTAGAGGCTTTTCTTGGAACCACTTCCGATTGCTTCGCAGCACAAGGCCGCTCGTCCCACCCCCTTGAATTACGCGCCCGGATTTGCCTAAGCGCCTTCTATGAGGCAGAAACTAACTATTCCAACAGTTAGACAACCTTCCGCGATCCGTCCCCCCATCGCATCATACGACGGTGCAGGAATATTAACCTGCTTCCCATCAGCTACGCATCTCTGCCTCGCCTTAGGGGCCGACTCACCCTGCTCCGATGAACGTTGAACAGGAAACCTTGGGCTTACGGCGTGCGGGCTTTTCACCCGCATTATCGCTACTCATGTCAGCATTCGCACTTCTGATACCTCCAGCATCCTTCACAAGACACCTTCGCAGGCTTACAGAACGCTCTCCTACCATATCTATTGCTAGATATCCGCAGCTTCGGTGACTGGCTTAGCCCCGTTACATCTTCCGCGCAGGACGACTCGATCAGTGAGCTATTACGCTTTCTTTAAATGGTGGCTGCTTCTAAGCCAACATCCTGACTGTTTTAGCCTTCCCACTTCGTTTTCCACTTAGCCAATCTTTGGGACCTTAGCTGGCGGTCTGGGTTGTTTCCCTCTTGACGCCGGACGTTAGCACCCGACGTCTGTCTCCCAAGCTCGCACTCATCGGTATTCGGAGTTTGCAATGGTTTGGTAAGTCGCAATGACCCCCTAGCCATAACAGTGCTCTACCCCCGATGGTGATACTTGAGGCACTACCTAAATAGTTTTCGGAGAGAACCAGCTATTTCCAAGTTTGTTTAGCCTTTCACCCCTACCCACAGCTCATCCCCTAATTTTTCAACATTAGTGGGTTCGGACCTCCAGGGCGTGTTACCGCACCTTCATCCTGGCCATGGGTAGATCACTTGGTTTCGGGTCTACACCCAGCGACTGTCGCCCTGTTCGGACTCGATTTCTCTACGGCTCCCCTATTCGGTTAACCTCGCCACTGAATGTAAGTCGCTGACCCATTATACAAAAGGTACGCCGTCACCCCATAAAGAGGCTCCGACTGTTTGTATGCACACGGTTTCAGGATCTATTTCACTCCCCTCCCGGGGTTCTTTTCGCCTTTCCCTCACGGTACTGGTTCACTATCGGTCGATTACGAGTATTTAGCCTTGGAGGATGGTCCCCCCATGTTCAGACAGGATTTCTCGTGTCCCGCCCTACTTGTCGTACGCTTAGTACCACCGTTTGGATTTCGTGTACGGGGCTATCACCCGCTATGGCCAACATTTCCAGGTTGTTCCACTATCCAATCGACTATCACGTACAGGCTCATCCCATTTCGCTCGCCACTACTTTGGGAATCTCGGTTGATTTCTTTTCCTGCAGCTACTTAGATGTTTCAGTTCGCCGCGTTCGCTTTGCATACCTATGTATTCAGCATGCAATGACCTAAAAGGCCGGGTTTCCCCATTCGGAAATCTGCGGATCAAAGTGTGTTTGCTCACTCCCCGCAGCTTATCGCAAGCTACTACGTCCTTCATCGCCTGTAATCGCCAAGGCATCCACCATGTGCACTTATTCGCTTGTCCCTATAACGTTGGCCTCTGCATGAGTTACAGAGATCGTCATAGAAATCAAGAGTACAGCTCGTTGCATGTTTGTTGATACTTGATTACTACCCTAAGTGTGCATTTTTACATGCACGCTTAAAAAAACTTTACTTCTTCCAGATTGTTAAAGAACGAGAACTACACTTATCTAAAGCACAGGCTTTACATAAATATAGTCAGAACAGATGAATGGTGGAGGATGACGGGATCGAACCGACGACCCCCTGCTTGCAAAGCAGGTGCTCTCCCAGCTGAGCTAATCCCCCAGACTAATCCCGACGACGATAACTTGGTAGGGCTGGTTGGACTCGAACCAACGACCCCCGCGTTATCAACACGGTGCTCTAACCAGCTGAGCTACAGCCCCGACATACACTGTTGTTCTCTTTACTAACAGCCGATAAGCGTGGACGCTTGATGATGAGTACTAGACTCTGGTGCTACTCTAGAAAGGAGGTGATCCAGCCGCACCTTCCGATACGGCTACCTTGTTACGACTTCACCCCAGTCACGAATCCTACCGTGGTAAGCGCCCTCCTTGCGGTTAAGCTACCTACTTCTGGTAAAACCCGCTCCCATGGTGTGACGGGCGGTGTGTACAAGACCCGGGAACGTATTCACCGCGACATGCTGATCCGCGATTACTAGCGATTCCAACTTCATGTAGTCGAGTTGCAGACTACAATCCGGACTACGATACACTTTCTGGGATTAGCTCCCCCTCGCGGGTTGGCGGCCCTCTGTATGTACCATTGTATGACGTGTGAAGCCCTACCCATAAGGGCCATGAGGACTTGACGTCATCCCCACCTTCCTCCGGTTTGTCACCGGCAGTCTCATTAGAGTGCTCTTGCGTAGCAACTAATGACAAGGGTTGCGCTCGTTGCGGGACTTAACCCAACATCTCACGACACGAGCTGACGACAGCCATGCAGCACCTGTGTGAAGGTTCCCTTTCGGGCACTCCCAGATCTCTCCAGGATTCCTTCCATGTCAAGGGTAGGTAAGGTTTTTCGCGTTGCATCGAATTAATCCACATCATCCACCGCTTGTGCGGGTCCCCGTCAATTCCTTTGAGTTTTAATCTTGCGACCGTACTCCCCAGGCGGTCTACTTCACGCGTTAGCTGCGTTACCAAGTTAATTAAAACCCGACAACTAGTAGACATCGTTTAGGGCGTGGACTACCAGGGTATCTAATCCTGTTTGCTCCCCACGCTTTCGTGCATGAGCGTCAATCTTGACCCAGGGGGCTGCCTTCGCCATCGGTGTTCCTCCACATCTCTACGCATTTCACTGCTACACGTGGAATTCTACCCCCCTCTGCCAGATTCAAGCCTTGCAGTCTCCATCGCAATTCCCAGGTTGAGCCCGGGGCTTTCACGACAGACTTACAAAACCGCCTGCGCACGCTTTACGCCCAGTAATTCCGATTAACGCTTGCACCCTACGTATTACCGCGGCTGCTGGCACGTAGTTAGCCGGTGCTTATTCTTCAGGTACCGTCATTAGCCGAGGATATTAGCCCCAACCGTTTCTTCCCTGACAAAAGAGCTTTACAACCCGAAGGCCTTCTTCACTCACGCGGCATTGCTGGATCAGGCTTGCGCCCATTGTCCAAAATTCCCCACTGCTGCCTCCCGTAGGAGTCTGGACCGTGTCTCAGTTCCAGTGTGGCTGGTCGTCCTCTCAGACCAGCTACTGATCGTCGCCTTGGTGAGCCTTTACCTCACCAACTAGCTAATCAGATATCGGCCGCTCCAAAAGCATGAGGCCCGAAGGTCCCCCACTTTCATCCGTAGATCGTATGCGGTATTAGCGTAACTTTCGCTACGTTATCCCCCACTTCTGGGTACGTTCCGATATATTACTCACCCGTTCGCCACTCGCCGCCAGGTTGCCCCGCGCTGCCGTTCGACTTGCATGTGTAAAGCATGCCGCCAGCGTTCAATCTGAGCCAGGATCAAACTCTTCAGTTCAATCTCTGTTTGTTGACACTTTCGTGTCACCCTGATTTCTCAGGGGTCGCTCACTCAAGATACTGACCGTCGCTCATTGCTGAGCAACGTTAATACTTTTGTGAACATTTGATAATTTAAGTATTCACTGACCGAAGTCAGCGGCACCTTCATCAAACGCCCACACTTATCGACTGTTAATTGTTAAAGAACCGTTGTTCTGTCTCTTGCTATCGCTGCGAAGCGTTGTGTTCGTCAGCAGCAGAGGAATGAGATTATGCGCGATCTGATGAGTGTCGTCAACACCCATTTTTTGAAGTGTGCGTCGGATTCGCCAAAAAAATACGGCGCCTGCGGCGCCGCATTCCTGCAGCTTCCCCGCGGCCTAGTCCCGCAGCGTCATGCTCGTGTAGTGAGGGTCAGCCTGGATCCTGTCGGGCGTGAACGGCAGCACCGGCCATCCCTTGCGTGAGTACACCTTGGTCTGATCGGCATACCAGGGCGACTTGGGATCGGTCGACTGGCCGTAGGTCAGCATCGCCTGGGCCACCGGGCCCCGCTCGTCGAAACCGACGGTCTGGATATAGCTCTGGCCCCAGTACACACCCAGATAGCCGGCCGGGGTCAGCGGCGTGGCCATGGTCAGCGAACTATAGCTGCCTTCCTCATCGCCATTCCCGCCATGCAGAGGAATACGCACACCATTGCGCGGCTCCACCTGGTAGTCGCCGAGCCGGCCGTCGAGCGGCACGCCGAGCGAGTCCAGCTTCGCAGCCGCAGTACGTAAGGCTACCAGCATGGCCGGCATCGCCGCCGGCGCCACGCCGTGCGGGGTATGCACCGGGTCGGCCGGATCGAAAGGCGTGGCCCACTTGTTCGGAATCCGGGAGGCGATGCTCCAGAATTCACGGAACAGGACTGCACCACGGCTGTCGACGTCGGCGCGGCGGTCCCAGGCCTGCAAGGTGTTGCAGGCGCGGTGAGACAGCTCATTGCTGAGGGCGGCGCAGGCAGTCAGCAGTTCAGGCAGCACCAGTTCGGCCGCATGGACGCGGTTCGAGAAGGCCAGCGCCTGCATGTCCGCCAGGCCCAGCCTGCGCTTTTGCGCCAGCATCTCCTCGAGCTGGCGGAAGCCGAGGCGGGTACGCAGGCTCTGTTCGATACCGGCGCTGCCATACAGCGGCGAGTAGCCGAAGGGCGCGGGGCCGGTCAAGCGCTCTTTCGGATTGGTCAGCCAATAGCTGTCGTTGGAATTGCCGACATAATCGGTGCGCATCATCCAGGGCGCGTTCTTCGGCGAGTAGATGCCGCTTGGCGCACCCGCATCCTGGCCCCAGGCGCAGCTGCTGCGCGAACCGTCGAACATCAGGGCGGCTTCCAGCAGCAGGCAGCCGTTGATGAACTTGTCCGTATTCATATGCGGCACCACGCTGGCGTCCGCATACAAGGTATTGCCGTCGCGGTCGGCCGCGATCGTGTTCACCCAGGGCAGGCCCACCACCTTGTCGAGCGAAGCCTTCAGTTCGCGCACGCTGCCGGCCGTGCCGATGCCCAGCCATTGTTCCAGCATGCGGGTATTGTTGCGGTTCGGGTCCGCCAGCACGAAGGCGGCGGCCGAGCTCCAGCTCATGCCGGCTTCGGGACGGACGATGACGGCGCCCTGGTGGCTGAAATAGAAGGCCTTGCTGCGCCGGCTTACCGAACCGTCAGGCTGCAGGGCTTCAACGGTGACGGTCTTGGAGCGCATCTTGCGCCGCTCGCCATCGAACAGGTAGGTGGTGCCGGTCGGGTCACCGGCGTCCAGCGCCAGGCGGAAGGTGGTGAAATGGTAGGCGGTGGTCACAGTGTGGCTCCAGGCCACGTCGCGGTTGAAGCCGATGACGACCGCCGGCACGCCGCCGATGATCACCCCCATCGCGTCGTAGCGGCCCGGGACCGTCAGGTGCGCCTGGTAGAAGCGGTCGGTGGTGGTCCATGGGAAGTGCGGGTTGCCGAACAGGAGACCACGGCCGTTGCTGGACGCGTCCTTGCCGACCGCCAGCGCATTGCTGCCGATGCCCTGGCGCTTGAGCTGTTCGAGCTGGGCCACCAGGCTGCGGGTATCGAGCTTGCGCGGTGATGCCTTGGCCAGACTCACGGTCGCGCCGGGGATGCGGCCCGCAGCGACGAAATCGGCGGCGAAGACCTGGCCGGAAGCATGCAGCGCCTTTTCGGCCACCACCAGGGCCATGTCGTCGAAGCTCATCGGCTTGACCCACTTGGCGCCGGCGCAGGCGGCGGGCAGCTTGCCGGCATAGTCTTTCAGGTAGCGGTTATAGCCATCGACAAAACCTTCGAGCAGCTGGCGCGGCTCAGACGGGCCGGCGGCATAGTCGGCGCGCAGGCGGTCGAGGTCGAGATAGCCCTTGAAGAAGAAATCGCTGTCTTCATTCTTCAAATCCATGAAGCCGCTGCCGCCCCCGTATTCGTCGCCGGTGCGCTGGCGCGGACGCGCCTCGGCGCCGAAGTACAGCGAGCGCTCGCCGCGCACGGTCAGCAGCGAATCGGCAAACATGCAGACGTTATCCTGGGCATAGGCATAGGCCAAGCCGTAGCCGAGGCTGCGGAAGTCCGTGGCCCGCACATGCGGCACACCGTGGGTCGTGCGGGCGACATCGACCTTGATACGGGCGACGGCCTCTTTATTGGAGGCAGTCTTCGACATCGCCGCCGACTGCCCGGCCTCCTGGCCGCGGCCGCAGGCGCCCAGCGCCAGAGCGATCGTCGTTGTGAACAGAAGCCTGAGGGGAAGCTGGAATGCGCTGGTCCGGGCTTGCATGAGAACCTTTCTGCGGCGATGGCAAGAGTTAACAGTTGAATAACGCGTCACTTTAACTCTGAAGCATCGCGCGCACGATATGCGAAAGGCATGAATTGATGAGCATAAGAGGGAGGAAGTTGCTGTTGTTATTTTGAGAATATTTCTCTTTATGCGAGATAACGAACAGAAAGGAAGATGCCGAAAGGTAATACTTCACTCAGCAATTCACCCAAGTCTTTAACCCTGTCATCGCATATCGAACCTAAAAAAATGAAAACTTCCAGCAAACTCGCCGCACTGATCGCCCTCGCCTGCGCAACCATGATGAGCGCCCACGCAGCGCCGCAGGACACCGTCGCCCAACAGCCAACCGACACCAGCAGCAGCTTCGTGAACCCTGACTGGGCCAACAGCGCCTGGTACATGGGCGCGGGCATCGGCCGTACGCGCGCCAAGATCTATGACAACGACCTGGCGCGCCGCATGTCCCAGGCCGGCCTGCCCCTGACTTCCTATACCGCGGACAACCGCGACAAGGGCTACAAGTTCTTCGTCGGCAAACAGTTCAACCGCTACTTCGCAGTCGAAGGCGGCTACTTCAACCTGGGCGAATTCACCTTCGAAGCCGGCACCACCGCCAACCGCGTGCTGCGCGGCGAACGCGAGTTCCGCGGCTGGAACCTGGACCTGGTCGGCCAGCTGCCGCTGACCGAGCGCTTCTCGCTGCTGGGCCGCGCCGGCTGGCAATACGCGAAGTCGCATAACCATTACACCGGCAACGTGCTGAATGCCGTCATCACGCCGAATCCGGAAGGCGGCCGCCGCGCTGCGAAATTCGGCCTGGGCGCCGAGTTCAAGTTCACCGAAGCGCTGGCACTGCGCGCCGAAGTCGAACGCTACCGCGTGAAAGATGCCGTGCAAAACCGCGGCGACGTCGACATGGCGTCCCTGAGCCTGGTCTACAAGTTCGGCCGTCCGGCCAAGGCCGCCTACGTCGCACCGGCACCGGTCGAAGTGGCCCCGGCACCTGCACCGGCGCCAGTCGCCGCCCCGGTCCAGCCGGCACCGGAACCGGTTCCGACCTCGGAAAAAGTCTCGATCGCGGCGGAAGCCCTGTTCGACTTCGACAAGGCGATCGTCAAGCCGGAAGGCAAGGCGGCACTGGATGAGTTCATGTCGAAACTGGAAGGCCTGAACACCGAAGTCATGATCGCCGTCGGCCACACCGACTCGGTCGGCACCAACGCCTACAACGACAAGCTGTCGCTGCGCCGCGCCGAAGCCGTCAAGGCCTACATGGTGTCGAAAGGCCTGGATCCGGCCCGCCTGTACACCGAAGGCAAGGGCGAGACCCAGCCGGTCGCCGACAACGCTACCGCCGAAGGCCGCGCCAAGAACCGCCGCGTGACCATCGAAGTGGTCGGTACCCGTACCGTCAAGCAATAAGCTGAAGTATCGCCCAGGGAAGCATTCGCTTCCCTGTATTCGGCGCCCGCGCATTCGGTACAATGCGCGGGATGACCATCCTGCTTTCCACGCTCAACGCGCGCTACACCCACGCTTCCCTCGGACTCCGTTATCTGCTGGCCAACATGGGCCCGCTGCAGTCGGAGACGCGCATCCACGAATTCGTCATCGGCGCCAAGACCAGCGACCTGGTCGAGCGCATCCTGGCCCACGCACCGCGCATCGTCGGCCTGGGCGTCTATATCTGGAACGTCGAGGAGACCACCCGCCTGGTGGCCATGCTCAAGCGCGTGGCGCCGCAGGTGACCGTGATCCTGGGCGGCCCCGAGGTCTCGCACGAGACCGGCGAGCAGGAGATCGTGCGCCTGGCAGACTACGTGGTGACCGGTTGGGGCGACGTGACGTTCCCCAAGCTGTGCGGCGAGATCCTGAACGGCCCCAAGCCGCTGATGAAGGTGCATGCCGGCGTGCAGCCGCCGATGGCGGAGATCGCCCTTCCCTACTCTTTATATAGTGACGAGGACATCGCCCACCGCACCCTGTACGTGGAAGCCTCGCGCGGCTGCCCGTTCAAGTGCGAGTTCTGCCTGTCCTCGCTCGACAAGACCGCCTGGCCCTTCCCGCTCGACGCCTTCCTGGCCGAGATGGAGTCGCTGTATGCACGCGGCGCGCGCCTGTTCAAGTTCGTCGACCGCACCTTCAACCTGAACGTCAAGACCAGCCTGCGCATCATGCAGTTCTTCCTCGACAAGCTGGAAGCGAACCCGGATGACCCGGTCTACGCCCACTTCGAGCTGGTTCCCGACCACCTGCCGGATGCCCTGAAGGACAGCATCGCCAAATTCCCGCCGGGCGCCCTGCAGTTCGAGATCGGCATCCAGAGCTTCAACCCCGAGGTGCAGGCCCTGGTGAGCCGGCGCCAGGACAATGCCAAGGCCGCCGACAACATCCGCTGGCTGACCGAACACTCGACCACTCACCTTCACGTGGACCTGATCGCCGGCCTGCCGGGCGAGGACGTGGCCAGCTTCGCGCGCGGCTTCGACCAGCTGGTCGGGCTGGGCGCCCAGGAAATCCAGTTCGGCATCCTCAAGCGCCTGCGCGGCACCCCGATCATCCGCCACACCGAGCCCTTCGGCATGGTCTACGATCCCTATCCGCCCTATACCGTGCTGGCGACCAGCCTGATCGACTTCCCGGCCATGCAGCGCCTGGTGCGTTTCGCCCGATACTGGGACCTGGTCGCCAATTCGGGCCGCTTCGCCAATACCACGCGCGCGCTGCTGGCGGACGCCCCCTTCGACAACTTCATGGCTTTTTCAAGCTGGATCTACACCAAGACCGATGCCACCCACCGCATCGCGCTCGAGAAGCTGGCGAAGTTGGTGCAGGAATGGCTGCAGCTGCGCGGCATGGGACGCGCGGAGGCCGCGGCGCTGCTGGCCAGCGACTATGCGGGCAAGGTCGACACCGCCACGGTGCATACGCCGGTGGCCGCAGCGCCGCAGCGCCAGGTGCGTCATCTTGCTGCCTGACACGGTAACCGTGTAGCAGCGATAACGATTCTCTTTTACACTGGCGCAATGCAGATTGAAAACGCGCCAATATTAAGCATCCAGCATCCAGACAAGGCTTCGGGCAGCGGCGCGACCCAATCTATCGTGGCCAGCGGCGTCTGGCAGGTGCATACGCTGGGCCGGCGCGGCGTCCTCAAGGCGATCACCCGCACCCTGGCGGCGCTCAAGCACAAGCAGACGCTCGAATGGGACCTGTCGAACATCGAGCGTCTCGACCACGTCGGCGCCCAGATGTTCTGGAACGCCTGGGGCAAGCAGCGCCCCGAGCGCCTCACGCTCGACCCGCAGCACGAAGAACTGTTCGGCCGCATCGAGAAGGCCAGCGCCATCAAGCTGCCGCGCCACCGGGTCAGCCCGCTGAACTGGCTGATCGTCCTGGGCGGCGGCGTCCTGTCCTTTTTTGAACACCTGCGCGGCTTCGTCGGCCTGATCGGCCAGCTGGTACTGGACTTCGGGCGCTTCATCCGCCGCCCGCAGGCCGGTCCCTGGCGCGAAATCTCGGCCAACATCTACCACTCCGGCTTCCAGGCGCTCGGCATCACGGCCATGGTCGGTTTCCTGATCGGGGTCGTGCTGTCCTTCCTGTCCTCGCAGCAGCTGCGCATGTTCGGCGGCGACATCTACATCGTCAATATCCTGGGCATGTCCGTGATCCGCGAACTCGGCCCGCTGCTGGCGGCGATCCTGGTGGCCGGCCGCTCCGGTTCGTCCATCACCGCGCAGCTGGGCGTGATGCGGGTGACCGAGGAGCTCGACGCCATGCTGGTGATGGGCATCTCGCACGGCCAGCGCCTGATCATGCCCAAGGTGATCGCCCTGGCGATCTCGATGCCGCTGCTGGTGGTCTGGACCGATGCGATGGCCCTGATCGGCGGCATGGTCTCGGCCAAGATCGAGCTGGGCCTGTCGTTCCGCTACTTCATCCAGAAGCTGCCGGACGCGGTACCGGTGGTGAACTACACGATCGGCCTGCTCAAGGGCTGCGTGTTCGGCATGCTGATCGCGCTGGTGTCCTGCCACTTCGGCCTGCGCATCCAGCCGAACACCGAAAGCCTGGGCCGCGGCACCACCACCGCGGTGGTCACCGCGATCACCGTGGTCATCCTGGCGGACGCGGTGTTCGCCATCATCTTCAACGACGTGGGGTTCTGATGGCCGACATAAAAGACCGCCAGCCGCAGCGCCTGAACAAGCGCCCCGAGGAAGACGTCGGGCCACCGGTGGTCGAGATCCGCAACCTGTGGACGCGCTTCGGCCGCACCGTGGTGCACCAGGACCTGAACCTCGACATCTACGCCGGCGAGATCCTCACCATCGTCGGCGGCTCGGGCACCGGCAAGACCGTGCTGCTGCGCCAGATGCTGGGCCTGGAACATCCCTCGCAAGGCTGCGTCAAGGTGTTCGGCGAGGACATCACCCAGGCCGATCCGGAGCAGCTGCAGCACATGCGCAACCACTGGGGCATGCTGTTCCAGCAGGGCGCGCTGTACTCGGCCCTGAGCGTGTTCGACAACATCGCCTTCCCCATGCGCGAACTGCGCGCGCTGCCCGAGGACGTGATCCGCGACGCCGTGCTGCTCAAGATGGACATGGTCGGCCTCGGTCCCGAGCATGCCAACAAGATGCCGTCCGACCTGTCGGGCGGGATGGTCAAGCGCGCGGCGCTGGCGCGCGCCCTGGCGCTCGAACCCCAACTATTGTTCCTGGACGAACCGACCGCGGGGCTCGACCCCGACCTCTCGGATGCCTTCGTGGCGCTGATCCAGACCCTGCACAGTGAGCTGAAGCTCACCGTGGTGATGGTCACCCACGACCTCGACACGCTGTTCGCGCTGTCCTCGCGCATCGCCGTGCTGGCGGAAAAGCACGTGCTGGCGGTCGGGCCGGCCTGCGACGTGCTGCGGGTCGAGCATCCCTTCATCAAACACTTTTTCCTGGGCCCGCGCGGCCAGCGGGCACTCGAAGTGCTCGAAGAGCGCCAGGCCCAGAACGATTCGGAGGACTGAGTATGGAAAACAGGTCGTATGCCCTGATGACGGGCGTGTTCACGATCGCCCTGGTGGTTGCGGCGGTGCTGGCCGGGCTGTGGTTCAACCGCGACCGCACCGAGCTGCTGCCCTATGAGATCGTCACCACGCAGTCGATCCCGGGCCTCAACCCGCAAGCGACCGTGCGCTACCGCGGCCTGGAAGTGGGCCGCGTGGACGAGATCGTGTTCGACCCGCGCGTCACCGGCCAGATCCTGATCCGCCTGTCGGTCGAGAAGGATTCGCCGATCACCACCACCACCTTCGCCTCGCTCGGCTACCAGGGCGTGACCGGCATCGCCTTCATCCAGCTCGACGACGACCGTACCGGCTCGCCGCGCCTGGCGGCCAGCGAAGACCGGCCGGCGCGTATCCCGCTGCGTCCGGGCCTGCTCGACCAGCTGGAAAAGCGCGGCCTGGCCATCCTCGACAAGACCGAGCAGATCACCGAGAGCCTGGACAAGATGCTCGGCCCGGAAAACCAGAAGACCATCATCGGCGCCTTCGACAGCATCGGCAAGGCGGCCGACGCCTATGCCGCCATTCCGCAAAAGCTGGAGCCGACCATCGAGCGCATGCCGGCGCTCACCGCGAAACTCGAACGCAGCCTGAGCTCCTTCGACGCGGCGGCCGGCAACATCAGCGCCACCGCCAATAACTACAGCCAGCTCGCCACCCGCCTGCAGGCCCCGGACGGCCCGCTCGAGCGCCTGAACGGCGCGGTCGGCTCGCTGCAGTCGGCCACCAGCGAACTCGAACTCGAAACCCTGCCGCACGTCGTCCAAATGACCGACGAGGCGCGCGGCGCGCTGCGCGCCGTGAAGCGCACCGCCACCTCGCTGTCCGACCGCCCGCAGAGCATCCTGTTCGGCGCCCCGGGCGCCCAGCCGGGACCGGGCGAACCGGGCTTCGTGCCACCGACCAAATGAGGACCAACGTGACCGCTGATTTGCTTCGTTTTCCGATCCGCTCCCTGCTCGCCCTCGCGGCGTCCGCCGTCCTGCTGGCCGGCTGCGCCAGCAACAAGGCCCAGGAAAGCACGACCTATGATTTCGGTCCGGCCGCACCGAACAGCCAGCAGGCGGCCGCACCGGCAGCCTTGCCCGCGCTGGTCGTCATGGACGCCACCGGCCCGGCCGCCCTCGAGAACGAGCGCATGTACTACCGCCTGAACTACGCCGATGCGCTGCAGGCCCGCACCTATGCCAACAGCCGCTGGGCCAGCAACCCGCTGCAGATGCTCACCCAGCGCGTCAAGGCGCGCCTGGCGCAGTCGGGCATGAAGGTGCTGTCGGCCACCGACGCCTCCACCGGCGTGCCGCTGCTGCGCATCGAGGTGGACGACTTCGTCCACGGCTTCAGCGGCGTGAGCCAGAGCGAAGGCCAGATCACCCTGCGCGCCTCGCTGTTCAGCGACCACCGCCTGCTCGACCAGCGCAGCTTCACCCGGATCACGCCGGCCCCGAGCGCCGATGCTCCGGGCGGCGCGCGCGCCCTGGCCACCAGCACCGATGCCGTCGCGGCCGACATCCTGGCCTGGCTGGCGACGGTCGACACCCGAAAACGATGACCAAGCCAAACGCCGTCGTGGAGCAGCGCGAACGCCCGCGCGACGGACGCGGCTCGCCGATCGCACGGGCGGCGCTGCTGGCCTACCTGCTGCTGATCATCTACGCCAGCTGGTATCCGTTCACGGGCTGGCGCGACAGCGGCCTGCCGCTGTTCACCTTCCTCAACCTGGCCAAGCAGCGCTACTGGACCGGCTTCGACGTCGGCGTCAACGTGTTCGGCTACGTGCCGCTCGGCGTGCTGCTGGTGCTGTCGGTGTATCCGCGCCTGCGCGGCATCTGGGCGGTGCTGCTGGCGGCGCTCGGCGGCATCCTGGTCACGATCACGATGGAAGCGGTGCAGAACTTCCTGCCCAGCCGCGTGCCCTCCAACCTCGACCTCATCACCAATGCCGGCGGCTGCCTGCTGGGCGCCCTGCTGGGGGCCTGGTGGGCGCCCGGCCTGCTCGACCGCAGCCGCCTGTTCCAGCTGCGGCGGCGCTGGTTCGCGCCCTACGCCAGCCAGGGCCTGGTGCTGGTGGCCCTGTGGCCGCTGGCGCAGATCTACCCGCAAAGCTATCTGTTCGGCCACGGCCAGGTGCTGCCCATCGTCTCCGGCTGGCTGTCGCGCTGGTTCGACAGCGATATCGACCTGGTGAGCATGCTGCGTCCCGGTGCACCGATGACGGTGGAGCAGTACTGGCTGTCCGAGACCATCATCACGGCCTGCGGCATGACCGGCGCCGTGCTCACCCTCATGTGCCTGGTGCGCCGCAGCGCGCCGCGCTTCCTGCTGATGGTGATCTTCCTGGCCGCGGCACTGCTGGTCAAGGCGCTGGCCAGCTCGCTGCTGTTCCGGCCGGATAACGCCTTCGTCTGGGTGACGCCCGGCGCGGAAGGCGGCTTCATCATCGGCATGATCATGCTGGCCGGCCTGGTGTTCGCGCCCCAGGTGGCGCAACGCCGGCTAGCGGTCGTGACCCTGGTGTTCAGCCTCATCGTGGTCAACACGGTGCCGGTGAACCCGTATTTCGTCTCCACCCTGCAGGGCTGGGTACAGGGCAAGTTCCTGAACTTCAATGGGGCGGCCCAGTTCCTGTCGCTGATGTGGCCCTTCCTCGCGCTGTGGTTCCTGCTGCTCCCTTCGCACCAGTTGAACCGCCAGGAGCCGCGCCCGGTCCCGCCGGACCTGGCTCCCTAGGCATTTGCCGTATCATTGCGGCTGCAAACTTCTTTGACGAGACCGACATGAGCGACGAACAATCCTTCTACCAGCACCACGTCTTCTTCTGCATGAACGAGCGCGACGGCAAGGATGCGCGCCAGAGCTGCGGCAAGTGCGGCGCCGAGAAGGCCCAGAAGCACGCCAAGAAGCGCATCAAGGAACTCGGCCTGAGCGGCCAGGGCAAGGTGCGCATCAACCAGTCCGGCTGCCTCGACCGCTGCGAGGAAGGCCCGGTACTCGTGGTCTACCCGGAAGGCACCTGGTACACCTACGTGGACACCTCCGACATCGACGACATCATCGACACCCACCTGGTGGGCGGCAAGGTCGTGGAACGCCTGAAAATCTGATCAAGCATTGATAAGTAATGAATAAGTATTCGCACAAGTTTACCCTCGACGGCCACGCCGGCAAGATGCAGTGCATCCTCGACCTGCCGGAAGGCGAACCGCGCGGCATCGCGCTGGTCGCGCACCCGCACCCGCTGTATGGCGGCACCATGGAAAACAAGGTGGCCCAGACCCTGGCGCGCACCTTCGTCACCCTCGGCTACGCCACCGCGCGCTTCAACTTCCGCGGCGTGGGCGAGTCGGAAGGCGTGCATGACGACGGCCGCGGCGAGGTGGACGACATGGACGTCATGTACAAGCACATGACGCAGCAGTACCCGGGCCTGCCGGTGGCGCTGTCCGGTTTCTCCTTCGGCACCTTCGTGCAGGCCCAGTTCCAGCAGCGCCTGATCGCCGAGGGCCGTCCGGCCGAGCGCCTGGCGCTGGTCGGCACCGCGGCCGGCAAGTGGCCGATGCCGCCGGTCCCGCTTGATACCATCCTGATCCACGGCGAACTGGACGATACGATCACGCTGCAGGAAGTGTTCGACTGGGCGCGCCCGCTCGACATCCCCGTGACCGTGATCCCGGGCGCCGACCACTTCTTCCACCGCAAGCTTGGCCACATTAAAAATCTTGTCGTAGAAATGTGGCGGCGTGACATTTGACCCCGTCGCTGTGCAATAATTAGGCTCTTCTCTTGAGGCAATACCTGACGGTATTGCCTTGCGCACTTCCGCATTAGCATTTTTTACAGAGCGACCCCCATGAAAAAACTGTTAGCGGCCGTGGCCGCCAGCCTGCTGATGGCTTCGGCCAGCGCACAGACCGTCCCCGCGCCGACCGTTGCCGCCAAGTCCTGGCTCCTGCTCGACGCGACCAGCGGCCAGGTCATCGCGGCACAAGACCCCCACGCCCGTATCGAACCGGCTTCGCTCACCAAGGTCATGACGGCCTACGTGACCTTCGCCGCGCTGCGCGACAAGCGCCTGACGCTGGACACCATGGTCAACGTCTCGACCCGCGCCTGGAAAGTCGACGCCAGCAGCTCGAAGATGTTCATCGATCCCAAGGTGCCGGTGTCGGTCAACGACCTGCTGCACGGCCTGATGATCCAGTCGGGTAACGACGCGGCGGTGGCGCTGGCGGAAGCCGTGGCCGGCGACGAAGGCACCTTCGTCACGCTGATGAACCGCGAAGCCCAGCGCCTGGGCATGAAGAACACGCGCTGGGCCAACCCGCACGGCCTGCCGGACGCGAACAACTTCTCGACCGCGAGCGACCTGTCGATCATGGCGGCCAGCGTGATCCGCGACTTCCCCCAGTTCTACAAAATCGACTCGGTCAAGCAGTTCACCTACAACAAGATCACCCAGCAGAACCGCAACCGCCTGCTGTGGCTGGACCCGACCGTGGACGGCATGAAGACCGGCCACACCGATTCCTCGGGCTACAGCATGATCGCCTCGGCACGCCGCCCGAACGGCAACGCCGGCCAGCGCCGCCTGATCTCGGTGGTGCTGGGCACCGCCTCGGATGCGGTGCGCACCCAGGAGAGCCAGAAGCTGCTGAACTGGGGCTTCCAGAACTTCGACACCGTCAAGCTGTACTCGAAGGGCCAGGCGGTGGCGACCCCGCCGGTGTGGAAGGGTTCGGAATCGACCGTGAAGATCGGCTTCAACCGCGACGTGCTGGTGACCGTGCCGAAGGGCGTGGCCGCGAAGATGAAGGCGGCCATCGATCGCAAGGATCCGCTGGTCGCGCCGCTGGCGCGCAATGCGCAGGTCGGCACGCTGAAGATCCTGGTCGACGGCAAGCCGCTGATCGCGCTGCCGCTGGTGACGCTGGACGAAGTGCAGGAAGCGAGCATCTTCGGGCGTGCCTGGGATTCGATGCGTCTCTGGATGCAGTGATCTCCTGATCGTTCCTGAAAGCCCGCCCGTGCGCAAGCCGGGCGGGCTTTTTTTTTCTTGCGTTTGTGGTGAAGGAAGCGCGGTGGGTCGCAACGAACTTGGATCCCGGCCTTCGCCGGGATGACGTGCTGAAAGTACCACTTAAGGATGAGCCGTCGTTCCGGCGAAGGCCGGAACCCAAGTTTGCGTGCACGCCAACAGCCTATCCCTGCACCGCTATAATCGTGCAATTAAGACCACAGGACCCACCGCGATGACCCACCCGCTCCCCGCCGACCTGCACTGCCCCCGCATCACCACGCGCGAGGGCGGCCCCGAACTGTCACGCATCGTGGCCGGCATGTGGCGCATGAACGAATGGGGCATGTCGGTCGAACAGCGCGTGGCCTTCGTCGAGCAGTGCATCGAACTCGGCGTCACTTCCTTCGACCATGCCGACATCTACGGCGACTACGGCGTCGAAGGCGTGTTCGGCGAAGCCCTGCGCGCCCAGCCTTCGCTGCGCGAGCGCATCGAGCTGGTGAGCAAGTGCGGCATCAAGCTGATCTCCGAAAAATACCCGCAGCACGGCATCCAGCATTACGACACCACGGCCGGCCACATCATCGCCTCGGCCGAGGAATCGCTGCGCCGGCTGGGGACGAGCCACCTCGACCTGCTGCTGATCCACCGCCCCGACCCGCTGATGGACTTCGACGAGGTCGCCGAAGCCTTCACCCGACTGCAGCAGAGCGGCAAGGTGCGCCACGTGGGCGTGTCGAACTTCACGCGCCACCAGTTCGAATGCCTGAACCGCCGCGTGGCCCTCGCCACCAACCAGGTCGAGTTCTCGCCGATGTTCACAACACCGATGTTCGACCAGACCTTCGACGGCATGCAGGACCTGCGCATCGCGCCGATGATCTGGTCGCCGCTGGGCGGCGGCCGCCTGTTCACATCAAGCGATGCGAATGCCGCCAATGTCCGCGCGGTGGTCCAGGAAATCGCCGACCGCATGCAGAAGCCCTTCGCCAGCGTGCTGTTCGCCTGGATCATGCAGCTTCCGAGCCGTCCGATCCCGCTCACCGGCACCGGACGCTTCGAAGCGATCCGCGAAGCGGTGGCGGGCACCGGCTTCCAGCTCGAACGCGGCGACTGGTTCCGCATCCTGCGCGCCGCGCGGGGACACGAAGTGGCCTGAAGGACAAGCACATGGCCGACACCCCGCTCAAGATCGTCGAGGGCAGCGCCCTCACCGCGCAGCAGAAGAAAGACCTGCTGAACCGGCTGGCGCGCATCGAAGGCCAGCTGCGCGGAGTGCAGAAGCTGGTGGCGCTGGCGGCCGGACCGTCGGACGTCGATGCCGTGGCCCAGCAGATGGCGGCGGCGCGCAAGGCGCTCGACCGCTCCTTCGTACAGTTGCTGGCGGGCGCGATCCAGACGCAAACGGCGACCGCCGCCGATCTCGAGGAAGGCAAGGCACGCGCCGCCCACCTGGCGGCCATGCTCGACAAGTTTGCCTGATCAGTCCTCGTAGACCACGGGCGGTGCGATGCCGCGCCAGCCGGTGCGCCAGGCGATATTCAGCAGCAGGGTCGCGCACACGTACAGCAGGAAGAACAGCACGAAGAAGCGCGTCTGCAGCACCGCCAGCAGCACCGCGCACACTGCCAGCAGCGCCAGCATCACCTTGCCGCGCGGGTGCTTCGAGCTCGGGAAGCGGATGGTCGACACCATCAGCGTCCCCACCACCAGCATCAGCGCCATGATCGCGAAACACTGCGCCATCGTGGTCGCCGGATCGGGCCAGGCCACCACCACCGAGGCCACGCAGGCCGCGCCGGCGGTGATCGGCATGCCGACGAAGTAGCGCGGGTCGGTGCGGCCCACCATGACGTTGAAGCGCGCCAGGCGCAGGGCGCCGCAGGCGACGAACACGAAGCAGGCCAGGCCGCCCATGCGCACCAGGGTCGGGTGGGCGGCACTTTGCTGCGCGAAGCCGTAGCAATACAACAGGAGGCCCGGCGCGCAGCCGAAGTTCATCACGTCGGCGATCGAGTCGAGCTGCACGCCGAAGCTGGACTGGGTCTTGGTGAGACGCGCGACGAAACCATCGAGCGCATCGAATACGCCGGCCAGCACCAGCAGGATTGCCGCCAGCCGGTAATCGGCGGGCGCGCCGACGTGCGCGTTGTCCACCGAGATCACGATGCTGCCGAAGCCGCAGGCGATCGACAGCAAGGTCACGAAGCTGGGCAGGGCGAACTTGGCGCGCGCGAGGTGCTCGCGGCTGGTGCGTTTGGTCGATGACAATTGAAGGCTCGGCAAGAAGGTCGATACCATATTCTACAGGGAGCGAAATAAGCCGGCCGTCGCGCAACAACGAGGCCAGCGTCTGCCTCTTTTTTGCTCTAGAATGTCGCTTCGTTTCACAGTATTGACAGGAGTTGCAACATGAGCTATATGCCCCGCTGGCGTTCCCTCATCGCCGCATTGGTGGCCGCGTCGACCCTGGCCGCATGCGGCGGTGGCGGCAGCGACAGCACGGGCGGCGCCGTCGCGTCCCCGACCGCGGTCACCCCACCGCCGACCACCAGCACTCCGAGCACCGTGCCGGATGCTTCCGCGCCGACGGCCACCAACGACATCGCCATCGATGGCCGCAACTGGATCAACTACCGCCGTGCCCAGGCCGGCGTGCCGGCGGTGACCGAGAACGTGCTGATCAACCGTGCGGCGCTGGGTCACTCCGAGTACCTGCGCATCAACAACCTGATGAGCCACGACCAGGTCGCGGGCAAGCAGGGCTTCACCGGCGCCACGCTGAAGGACCGCCTGAACGCGGCCGGCTATACCATCCCGGCCACCGGCTATGCCTATGGCGAGGTGATCTCGGCCGCGACCAACGGCACCGGTTTCTTCATGGCCGAAGAACTGATCACCGCGATCTACCACCGCTTCGTGATGTTCGAGCCGAAGTTCCGCGAGCTCGGCACCGGCGCCGCCATCAATTCCTCGAGCCGGTACAACTACTTCACCGCCGACTTCGCGACCCGCAACGGCTTCGGCCCCGGCATCGCCGCCAACACCGTCGTGACCTGGCCCTTCAACGGCCAGACCGGCGTGGTGCCGAACTTCTTCAGCGACACCGAGGAACCGGATCCGGTCGCGGGCATCAACAACGTGGGCTACCCGGTCAGCGTGCATGCGAACATCGACGCCCCGGTGACGATGCAGACCTTTACCATCCGTCCGCGCGGCGGCGCCAACCTGCAGGTGCAGGTAGTGAATTCGTCGGCCACCGCGTCGCAGCGCACCGCGATCGCGATCGTCCCGCTGGCGCCGCTGCAGGCCGCCACCACGTATGAGGTGAGTTTCTCCGGTACGGTGAACGGCGCCCCGGTGACCCGGGACTGGTCGTTCACGACGCGGTGAACCCGCTTCCCGCCTCAGCCAGCCCAGATCCGGCGCCGGCGCTCGACTCCGCCGCCGGCCTCGAACGGATGATGGGCGACCGCGCGATGTACCTGCGCGTCCTCACCCGTTTCCGTTCAGACTACGCCGACAACGTGGCACGCCTGCGCGCCGCCATCGCCGCCGGCGACACCACGCTGGCACACCGCATCGCCCATACCCTCAAGGGCGCGGCCGCGATGATCGAAGCGCGCGGCCTGCGCGCGCTGGCGGTGGACGTCGAACAGCTGCTGCGCGCCGGCGCACCGGCCGCTCCCCAACTGCTCGACCGGCTGGAAGCGGAACTGGCGCGGGTGATCGCGCACGCCGACGGCCTGATCGTGGCGCCCGCAGCAAACATTCCTCCGGAAGAAGCGGCCACGCTGGCCGAGAGCGATATCGCGCAGCTGCGCATGCTGCTCGACCTCGGCGACAGCGGTGCACAGGATTTCATGGCGGAGAAGCGCGCCGGACTGCGCACCCACCTGGGTGCGGCGCGCATGGCGGAACTGGAAGCGGCGCTGAGGGCCTTCGATTACGAACGGGCGCTGTCCATGCTGGACGCCCGGTCTAGCGTGTAAATTCCGCTTCCTCGTCGAACGAATCGGCGCAGGTCTTGCCGCAGAAACGGCGCACACTGTCGAGCGGTTTCTCGCAATACCAACACGAACCTTTCGCAGGCAGACTCGCTCGCGACGGCATAACGGTGCTCACTACCGCGGCCAGCACTGGCTCGCTTGCCAGCCCGTTGTCCGGAAAACTTTCCTGTGTCGTTTCCAAGATCCACCCCCTACACGACAAACTGAAGTCCAACCAAGATTACTTCAGCGGAACATCGTGCCCATGAGAAACCTCAAGCGCGGACCGCGGCGCATGCGCGCCACGGCAGTTCAGTGCCATTCCACTTCGCTCAGTGTGCGCCGAATGGACTGGCTCTGCAATCCTCGACGAACCCGTTGGGATGGCCGATGCAAGCTGCGAACAACACCCCTCCAAGGAGCTGCGCTGTATTTCGCCTCCGCCCCCCCAGATGCAAAAATAATATCCTACTGCTAATTTTTATGTACGCATTCTGCGTATGCGTGGCGCGAAAGCGACTGTGCGCTATTTCGCCGGCTCCAGCGTCACCAGCAAACCAGAACGTGTGGTTTCGATACGCGTCGGGATGTACTGGACGCCGGCATAACGCAGGTCACCCGGATTGAAGGTGTAGACCGGGGTGTCACGCACGACGGTGTCGATGAGAGAACTGGCCAGGCGTGCGATCTGGCGCTCGGCCTCGGGATTGGCGCCGATCGCCACCCGGTCGACGCGCGGTTCGGCCATCATCACGGCCGGGCGGCCGGGATCGACGTAGAGGCGGCCCGAGAAGGCCAGGCTGCCGCTCCAGGTATCGCGCGCGAAGGGCGGCGATACCGAGGCGTCCAGCGCCAGCGCGACCCGGCCGGGCTCCGGCTGGAGCGACAGCATCGGGCGCTGCAGGCGGATGTCGAACAGGCCCATCAGGGGATGGCTGAGGGGGAAGCGGCGTTCCAGGCCGGCCTGCAGCTTGTGCAGGGGGATCTCGACCTTGCGCGGGCCGCTCAGGCTGGCGCAGGAGGACAGCAGGACGCAGGCGGCCAACAGCGCGCCTGCATGCACCAGCCGGCGCTGCCGCTTGAAACCGTGAGTGATCGCCATCCTGCCTGCCCTCCTGTCCAGTCTGTAGGGTTTAGCCTAGCATGCCGGCACGCATCCTGCCGTGACGATACGATTGCTACTTGCCGATACAGAAGCGGCTGAAAATCACCCCCAGCAAGTCGTCCGGCGTGAACTGCCCGGTAATGCTCGACAGCTGGTCCTGTGCCAGGCGCAGCTCCTCGGCGAACAGGTCGAGCGACTGGTCGTCCTGCATCGCGTGCTGGCGCGCCAGCTCCAGGTGCTCGCGCGCGGCGCGCAGCGCGATCAGGTGGCGTTCGCGCGCCAGGTACAGCGATTCGCCGGTCTGCTGCCAGCCGGCGATGCGCAGCAGCTCGGTGCGCAGCAGGTCGATGCCGAGTTTTTCGTTGGCCGACAGGTAGAGGTGGGTCGCATCGGGCGACTCGTCCATCGACGGCTTGTGGCCCGACAGGTCGATCTTGTTCCAGATGCGCAGCACCGGCACGCCCTGCGGGAAGGCGGCGGCAATCTTCTCGTCCTCCGCGCTCGGCCCGAGGTTGGCGTCGAGCAGGTGCAGGATCACGTCGGCCTTGCCGACCTCGCCCCAGGTGCGCTCGATGCCGATGCGCTCGACCACGTCGATGCCCTCATCCGTGCGGATGCCGGCGGTGTCGACGATGTTGAGCGGGATGCCTTCGATCTGGATGGTCTCGGTGACCTTGTCGCGCGTGGTGCCGGCGATCGGCGTGACGATCGCGACGTCGGCGCCGGCCAGGGCGTTCAGCAGCGAGGACTTGCCGACGTTCGGCTGGCCCACCAGCACCACGTTCAGGCCTTCGCGCAGCAATGCTCCTTGCGCCGCCTGGCGGAACACGTTCTCGAGCGCCTCGATGATGCCGGCCAGCTGGCCGCGCGCATTCGATTTTTCGAGGAAGTCGATTTCCTCTTCCGGGAAGTCGAGGGTGGCCTCGACCAGCATGCGCAGATTGATGGTCTGGTCGACCAGCTCGTGCACCACCTGGGAGAAGGCGCCGGACAGCGACTGCGATGCGGATTTCGCCGCCGCTTCGGTGGAGGCGTCGATCAGGTCCGCCACCGCCTCGGCCTGGGCCAGATCGAGCTTGTCGTTCAAGAAGGCGCGGCGGGTGAATTCGCCGGGTTCAGCCAGGCGCAGGCCGAACGGCGCACCCGCCTCCAGCACACGCGCGAGCAGCATCTGCAGCACGACCGGGCCACCGTGGCCCTGCAGTTCGAGCACGTCTTCGCCGGTGTAGGAATGCGGACCCTTGAAGTACAGGGCCAGCCCCTCGTCGATCACGTCGCCATTGGCGGCCTTGAACGGGATGTAGGTGGCGTGGCGGGGGCTGAGCTTCACACCGGGGAACAGGGCGTCGATCAGTTCGGGCAGCGCTTTGCCGGAGGCGCGCACGACGCCGATGCCGCCGCGGCCGGGGGCGGTGGCGATGGCGGCGATGGGGGAGGTGTCGAGTTTCATGAGGGGATTGTAAGGGATACGGGTGCAAGGGGGCGGTAGTGGTGTTCTTGCAAAATTGGGTTCCGGCCTTCGCCGGAACGACGGATCAACTTGAGCAGGTCGTAGAAATATCCCTAGCTCGCACCCTTAAGACCGTCGTCCCGGCGAAGGCCGGGACCCAATTCCTATGCGCAGCCAAGAAGTAAAAAAGCCCGCGCAAGCGCGGGCTTCCACTATCCGAAGACCAGCGATTACTTCGCCGTGCCGCCTTCGAACTTCTTGGTGATGACCCACTGCTGCGCGATCGACAGGATGTTGTTGACCACCCAGTACAGCACCAGTCCCGACGGGAAGAAGAAGAAGATCACCGAGAACGCCAGCGGCATGAACAGCATCATCTTCGCCTGCACCGGATCGGTCGGCTGCGGGTTCAGCTTGGTGGTGATGAACATCGACACCGCGTAGATGACCGGCAGGATGAAGTAGGGGTCAGGCGCGGTCAGGTCGTCGATCCACAGGACCCACGGCGCGCCGCGCATCTCGACCGACGATTGCAGCACCCAGTACAGGGCGAAGAACACCGGCATCTGCACCAGGATCGGCAGGCAGCCGCCCAGCGGGTTGATCTTCTCGGTCTTGTACAGCTCCATGGTGGCCTGCTGCATCTTCTGCGGATCGTTCTTGTAGCGCTCGCGGATCGCCTGCATCTTCGGCGTCACCACGCGCATCTTGGCCATGCTGCGGTAGCCGGCCGCCGACAGCGGGAAGAAGGCCAGCTTGATCAGGACAGTCAGGGCGACGATGGTCCAGCCCCAGTTACCCAGCAGCGAGTGCAGGTGGTCCATCACCCAGAAGATAGGCTTGGCGATGATGGTCAGCATGCCGTAGTCCTTGACCAGTTCCAGGCCAGGGGCGATGGTTTCCAGGGTCTTCTCGTCCTGCGGGCCCGAATACAGGCGGGTGTCGTTCGACACGGTGGCGCCCGGCGCCACGGTGCCCAGCGGCTGCACGGTGCCGATCGCATACAGGTTGGTCGCGATCTTCTTGGTGAAGATCTCGCGCTGCGCCTTGTCGGCCGGGATGAAGGCCGACACGAAGAAGTGCTGCGAGATCGCGATCCAGCCGTTGTTGGCCTTCTTCGAATGCTGGACGCTGCCGTCTTCGATGTCGGCGAAGGTCAGCTTCTGGTACTTGTCTTCCGCGGTGTACAGGGTCGGGCCGGTGTAGCTCGACATGAACCACGAATCGTTGGCCGGCTTGTTGCCGTCGTGCTGCAGCTGCAGGTAGAGCGACGGCTGCACCGGTGCGGCGGTCAGGTTGGTCACATCGTGACGGATGCCGATGGTGTAGTCGCCCTTGCGGAAGGTGAAGGTCTTGGTCAGGCGCACACCGCCCTGCTCCGCATCCAGCACCAGCTGCACGGTGCCGTCGGCGGCGCGCGAGAGCGGACGGGCCACGAACGGGGTCGCGTGGTTCGGCATGACGCCGGCCGGGGTCGAGCCGACCAGGCCGGTCTGGCCGAGGTAGGTGTTGTTGCCACCCACGTTGAACAGCACCTTGTTCTTGGTCTTGTCGGTCTCGTCGGCGAAGTGCAGCAGCTCGAGGCGCTTGATGACGCCGCCGAGGGTGTCGATGTCGGCCTTCACCACGTCGGTGGTGATGGTGATGCGCTGGGTCGCCGGAGCCGCAGGTGCGGCGCCGGGCACGGCGGCGGCGCCTGCCTGGGCGGCGGCCGGCACGTCGTTCGGCTTGGCCTGCTGCTGCGCCACCTGGGCGGCGGGCGGGGCCGGCGAGAACAGCGACTGTTTACCGTTGGCCACCATCCAGTTGTTCCAGAGAACAATCAGGGAAATGGCGAACACGATCCACAGGACGGTACGTTTATTGAGTTCCATTGGAGTCTAGTCAGGAGTGTTTACAACCGCGAGCGGCTGGTGGTGGAACGAAATCGACCCCACCCGGGTTCCACGGATGGCAGCGGCACACGCGGCGCGCGGCCAGCAGCGAGCCGCGGGCGGCGCCGTGCACGCGCAGCGCTTCGATCGCGTAATTGGAGCAGGTCGGATAAAAACGGCATTTCTGCCCGAGCAGCGGGGACAGCAGCAGCTGGTAGCCGCGAAGGAACCAGACCAGCAGCGTCTTCATGGCGATGGCGGGGGCGTAGTGGCCCGGCGCGGGCGCTGGGAGGCGAACAGGCGGGTGAGCTCGGCGCGCAGCTCGGCCTTCAGAGCGCGCGTAGTAGCCGGCCCGTCCTTGCTGTTGACCGGCCGTGACAGGCGCACGATGCAATCGAACGGCTGCAGTTCGCTGGTGCGGAACAGCTCGCGCGTGACGCGCTTGATCGTGTTGCGGGTGACGGCGCGTGGTGCGAAACGCTTGGCCGCAACGACGCCCAGCCGCGCATGCGGCAGGGAATTAGGTCGGGTATAGAGCACGAAATGCGCGGATTTTTGCGCCGGCCGCAAACGAAAAACGGATGAAAACTCATCCGTTTTAACGATACGCCGAACGCGCGCGAAGTCGTGCGAACCTTCGCCTGTCATACCGACCGCGTCGATCTGGTCTAAGAAAAACTTAGACAGCCAGGCGCTTGCGGCCCTTGGCGCGGCGTGCGTTCAGGACTTGACGGCCACCACGGGTAGCCATACGTGCGCGGAAGCCGTGCGTGCGCTTGCGACGGACGACGGAAGGTTGGTAAGTACGTTTCATGGTGGTCTCGCTTAAAGCAAAAGAAAGTGCAAAATCGGGTCTGACGTCGTGTCAGGATTCGTCGCCAATGACAGTTCGCAGATGGTTAAGCCAGCGTCACGCCTTAGCAGATACTCATTTTCGCCAGCGCAGCTACACGCCGATTTATCAGCTTGACAGGGTGCACGGACGGGGAACCCTGAATTAGACTCGATTTTCGGTCCAGCTGTCAAGAATGCTGTTGTTTCCTGATGAGCTCCCCTGTCGCCCTCCCCCGTCCCCTGATGTGCTGCAAAAAGCGCGGCGCCGGTTGAAAATAGTGGGCCCAACCTGTGGATAACTTCGGCCGAGACAGGTAAAATAGCGTGTTACGTATCAACTAGCGAAGTATGGAAAACTTTTGGCAGACCTGTTCCGCGCAGCTGGAACTCGAGCTGACTCCACAGCAATACAGTGCGTGGATCAAATCGCTCGTCGTCCTCGATTACGAGGAAGGCAAGCTGCGCATCGCCGCACCGAACCGGTTCAAGCTCGACTGGGTCAAGACCCAGTTCGCCACTCGCATCACCGAGCTCGCCTGCCAGTACTGGGAAGCGCCGGTGGAAGTGCAGTTCGTGCTCGACCCGAAGAACAATCCGGCCAAGAAGCCGGCGGGCCCCGCATCGACCGGCGCGGGCAGTGCCAACGGCAGCGCGACCAACTTCGATGCGCCGCGCCAGCCGGAAGCGCCGAGCCAGGGGAACGTGAACATCGCCAACTCGCCCAAGCGCGAGCAGAGCCGGATCAACACCGACCTCACCTTCGACAGCTTCGTCACCGGTAAGGCCAACCAGCTGGCGCGCGCCGCCGCGATCCAGGTCGCCAACAACCCGGGCATCTCGTACAACCCGCTGTTCTTCTACGGCGGCGTCGGCCTCGGTAAGACCCACCTGATCCATGCGATCGGCAACCAGGTCATGGCCGACAACCCGAACGCGCGCATCCGCTACATCCACGCCGAGCAGTACGTGCGCGACGTCGTCACCGCTTACCAGCGCAAGGGCTTCGACGACTTCAAGCATTACTACCATTCGCTCGACATGCTGCTGATCGACGATATCCAATTCTTCGGCGGCAAGAGCCGCACGCAGGAAGAGTTCTTCTATGCCTTCGAAGCCCTGATCGCCGCCAAGAAGCAGATCATCATCACCTCGGATACCTATCCGAAAGAGATCACCGGCATGGACGACCGCCTGATCTCGCGCTTCGACTCCGGCCTGACGGTGGCGATCGAGCCGCCGGAGCTGGAAATGCGCGTGGCGATTTTGCTGAAGAAAGCGCAGTCCGAAAACGTCACCCTGTCGGACGACGTCGCCTTCTTCGTGGCCAAGCACCTGCGCTCGAACGTGCGCGAACTGGAAGGCGCGCTGCGCAAGATCCTGGCCTACTCGCGCTTCCACGGCAAGGACATCACCATCGACGTGGTGAAGGAAGCCCTGAAAGACCTGCTGTCGGTGCAGAACCGCCAGATCTCGGTGGAGAACATCCAGAAGACGGTCGCGGACTTCTTCAACATCAAGGTGGCGGACATGTACTCCAAGCGCCGCCCGGCGAACATCGCCCGCCCGCGCCAGATCGCCATGTACCTGGCCAAGGAACTGACGCAAAAGAGCCTGCCGGAGATCGGCGAGCTGTTCGGCGGCCGCGACCACACGACCGTGCTGCACGCGGTGCGCAAGATCGCAGCGGACCGCCAGAAGAACGCCGAATGCAACCACGAGCTGCACGTGCTGGAGCAGACGCTGAAGGGCTAAAGGATTATGCCGGCCGGGTTATGCGCCGACGTTTGTGTTCTCTCCCGGCAATTGGCAAAATAGTGTAGTAGCAATAAATACATTAATAATTATTTGAGGATATCTATGCAACTGGTCAAAACCACCCGAGACACGCTTCTCCGGCCACTGCAGATCGTGAGCGGTATTGTCGAGCGTCGGCACACTATGCCGATTCTGGCCAATATCCTCATTCGCAAGGACGGCGAAAGCGTCTCGTTCCTCTCGACCGACACTGAAGTGCAGATCACCACGCTCGCCAACATCGGCTCGGGCGATGACGTGACCGGCACCACGGTGGCGGCCCGCAAGCTGCTCGACATCCTGCGCGCGCTGCCGGAGTCGGGCGACGTCACCATGACCCTGCAGAACAAGCGCCTGGCCGTCCAGAGCGGCAAGTCGCGCTTCGCCCTGCAGACCCTGGCCGCGGAAGAATTCCCGACCGTGTCGGTGGCCGACACCTATAACGCCTCGGTGACCCTGCCGCAGAAGACGCTGAAGCACCTGTTCAACATGGTGCACTTCTCGATGGCCCAGCAGGACATCCGCTACTACCTGAACGGCCTGCTGCTGGTGCTGGACGGCCAGAACATCATCGCCGTGGCGACCGACGGCCACCGCCTGGCCTTCTGCCAGGTGGAGACCGAGCAGTCCTTCGAGCGCCAGGAAGTGATCATCCCGCGCAAGACCATCATCGAACTGCAGCGCCTGTTGGAAGAAAGCGACGAGGAAGTGCGCCTGGACATCGCCGCCTCGCAGGTGAAACTGACCTTCGCCGACATCGAGCTGGTCTCGAAGCTGGTCGAGGGCAAGTTCCCTGATTACACCCGCGTGATCCCGAAAGGTTACAAGAACGAGTTCACGATCGGCCGCGATGAGCTGCTGCGCTCGCTGCAGCGCGCTGCGATCATGACCAGCGATAAGTTCAAGGGCGTACGCTGCATCATCGAGCCGGGCGTCATGAAGATCAGCTCGACCAACGCCGACCAGGAAGAGGCGGTCGAAGAACTCGAGATCGACTACGGCGGTGACACCATCGACATCGGCTTCAATGTCACTTACCTGCTCGACGTGCTGAACAACCTCAAGTGCGACCAGGTGAACATCGCGCTGGGCGACTCGAATTCGTCGGCGCTGATCTCGATTCCCGAGAATGGCGACTTCAAGTATGTCGTCATGCCGATGCGAATTTGATCATCGACTGAATAGTTGAGCAGCCCGTATCGTTAGTACTAAGAGATAGCCTCAACCCGTCGTCCCGGCGCAGGCCGGGACCCAAGTTCGTTGATGTTCACGCAAATTGGATCCCGGCCTCCGCCGGGATGACGGTTCAGGAGCTGCTGGTGAAGGTTGAAGCAGCCTGACTACCAAGCGGCACTGAATCACCGTTTTATAGAGAAAGCAGTCCATGTCCGAGAATACCCAACCAGAAATGACCCCCGTCCCTAAAGCGGACGACTACGGCGCGTCCTCGATCCAGATCCTGGAAGGCCTGGAAGCGGTGCGCAAGCGTCCGGGCATGTACATTGGCGACACCTCGGACGGCACCGGCCTGCACCACCTGGTGTTCGAGGTGCTCGACAACTCGATCGACGAGGCCCTGGCCGGCTACTGCACCGAGATCCACGTCACGATCCACTCCGACAACTCGATCTCGATCACCGACAACGGCCGCGGCATCCCGACCGGCGTCAAGATGGACGACAAGCACGAGCCGAAGCGCTCGGCGACCGAGATCGCCCTGACCGAACTGCACGCCGGCGGCAAGTTCAACCAGAACTCCTACAAGGTGTCCGGCGGCCTGCACGGCGTCGGCGTCTCGTGCGTGAACGCGCTGTCGAAGCTGCTGCGCGTGACCGTGCGTCAAAAAGGCAAGGTGCACCAGCTGGAATTCGTGCGTGGTGCCCCGATCGACCGCCTGATCGAGGTCGTCGATGGCGTCGAAGTCTCGCCGATGAAGGTGATCGGCGATACCGACAAGCGCGGCACCGAGGTGCACTTCTGGGCCGACGAAGAGATTTTCACCCACGTCGAATTCCACTACGAGATCCTGTCGAAGCGCATCCGCGAACTCTCCTTCCTGAACAACGGCGTCAACATCAAGCTGAGCGACCACCGCACCGGCAAGGAAGAAGTGTTCGCCTTCGAAGGCGGCACCCGCGGCTTCGTGGAGTACATCAACAAGGCCAAGACCGTCCTGCACCCGACCGTGTTCCAGGCCACCGGCGACCGCCTGTCGGACCAGGGCACCAACATCTCGGTGGACGTGTCGATGCAGTGGAACGACGCCTACAACGAGCAGGTGCTGTGCTTCACCAACAACATCCCGCAGCGCGACGGCGGCACCCACCTGACCGGCCTGCGTGCGGCGATGACGCGCGTGATCAACAAGTACATCGACGAGAACGACTTCGCCAAGAAGGCGAAGGTCGAGATCTCGGGCGACGACATGCGCGAAGGCCTGACCTGCGTGCTGTCGGTGAAGGTACCGGAGCCGAAGTTCTCGTCGCAGACCAAAGATAAACTGGTGTCGTCGGAAGTGCGCGGCCCGGTGGAAGAAATCGTCGCCAAGACGCTGACCGATTTCCTGATGGAGAAGCCGAACGACGCCAAGATCATCTGCGGCAAGATCGTGGAAGCTGCCCGTGCACGCGAAGCGGCACGCAAGGCGCGCGACCTGACCCGCCGCAAGGGCGTGATGGACGGCCTGGGCCTGTCGTCGAAGCTGGCCGACTGCCAGGAACGCGACCCGGCGCTGGCCGAACTGTACATCGTCGAGGGTGACTCCGCAGGCGGTTCCGCCAAGCAGGGCCGCGACCGCAAGTTCCAGGCCATCCTGCCGCTGCGCGGCAAGGTGCTGAACGTGGAAAAGGCGCGCTTCGAGAAGATGCTGTCGTCGGAGCAGATCACCACCCTGATCGCGACCCTCGGCACCTCGATCGGCCCGGACGAATTCAACGTCGACAAGCTGCGCTACCACCGCATCATCATCATGACCGACGCGGACGTCGACGGCGCCCACATCCGCACCCTGCTGCTGACCCTGTTCTACCGCCAGATGCCGCAGCTGGTGGAGCGCGGCCACATCTACATCGCGCAGCCGCCGCTGTACAAGGTAAAGTCCGGCCGTGATGAGCGCTACCTGAAGGACGACGTCGAGGAAGCGAGCTACATGATGACGGTGGCGCTGAACACCGCCTCCCTGATCCCGCGTGAAGGCGCCGACCCGATCACCGGCGAAGGCCTGAGCGCGCTGGTGCAGCAGTACAACCTGGCCAACGCCATCATGATGCGCCTGACCCGCGTGATCGACCGCGCTGCGTTGACCGCAATCATGAGCGGCGTGACGCTGCAGATGACGACGCTCGACGACGCCGTGGCTTCGGCCAAGGCGATGGAAGCGGCGATCAACGATCCGGCGGTGAAGGTTGTGGTGCGTTCGGACGAGCTGTCGGAGAAGCACGCGCTGCGGATCGAGCGTATGCGTCACGGTAACGTGAACGTCACCTCGATCGACGCCGACTTCGTGCAGAGCAACGACTACGCCGTGCTGGCCAATGCGGCCGCCACCTTCCAGGGCCTGATGGGCGAAGGCGCCATCATGCGCCGTGGCGAAGGCGAGAAGATGAAGGAGTTCGCGGTGCGCGGCTTCCACGAAGCCATGATCTGGCTGCGTGAAGAAGCGGAACGCGGCGTGTCGAAGCAGCGCTACAAGGGTCTGGGTGAGATGAATCCGGAACAGCTGTGGGAGACCACGATGGATCCGACCGTGCGTCGTTTGCTCAAGGTGCAGATCGAGGATGCGATTGCGGCGGACCAGATCTTTACCACGCTGATGGGGGATGAAGTGGAACCGCGTCGTAACTTCATCGAGACCAATGCGCTGCAGGCGGGGAATATCGACGTTTAAGCGTTTTTCACTCCACGTTAAAACGGCCTCTTACGAGGCCGTTTTTATTTTTCCATCAGAAGCGAAAGTCGCTTATTCCTGCTCGGGGATCGGCCTGACAACCAGGAACTGATACGACATCGCGCCAAGGAAAGCGATGCCCGCCCCCGTCAGCAAGGCGGGTACAAAGGACCAGCTCTGCGCGATATAACCGGTGAAGATCGGGGCCAGCGCGCTACCGATGAATCCACCGAAGTTCTGGATCGCACCGAGTGAAGCCACGCGGCTGCGCGGCGCCACTGCGGTAACGAGCGACCACGAACAGGCCGACGCCGCGTTGGCCAGGAAAATCACGACCGAGATGCAGGCGATGGCCGCGGTATTGCTCTCGACCAGCGCAGCTGGAATCGTGAACGCCACCATGCCCAGCATGGCCAGCACCACCGCCGTACGGCGGCCCAACACCGTCGACGCCGCACGGCGGGTAATCCGGTCGGAGGCCCAGCCTGCCACCAGGGCGCCGGCGAAGCCGCACAGGAAGGGGATCGTGGCTGCCACGCCGACGTAGGCCACGTCCATGTGGCGTTCGGTCCGCAGGTAACCCGGCAGCCAGGTGAGGAAGACCCAGTTCAGATAGACCGAGCCAAAGAAGCCGAGCATCATGCCCCAGGTAGCGCGCTGGCGGAACAGTGCACGCCAGGCCGCGAAATCGGTTTTCGGCGCGGGCTCTAGGCTCTGCCCTTCGTCCAGGTAGGCACGCTCGGCCTCCGACAGCTGTTCACGCACCGGATCGCGATACAGCATCACCCAGACAACGGCTGCCACGATGCCGAGCGCGCCGGTGACGAAGAATGCCCAATGCCAGCTGGTCGCGGCAATCAGGGGAGAGAGGCACAGCGGCGCGAGCGCAAAGCCCAGTGGCGATGCCGAGTTGTAGATCCCCGTTGGCGTACCGCGCGACCTTATCGGAAACCAGTTGCTCACCACCCGTGCTGCAGCCGGGAACTGCGGCGCCTCGCCGATACCGAGCACGACCCGTGCGAGCACGAACCAGCCGAAGGTCGACACCAGCCCGCCCGCGGCTTGCGCCAGCGACCAGAGGACCAGGCCCGCGCCAAGCAGCCAGCGCGGACCGATCTTGTCGACCAGGGCGCCGACTGGAAGCTGGCACAGCGCGTAGCTCCAGGAGAAGGCCGACAGCAACAGGCCCATCTGTCCAAGCGAGAGGTCGAGGTCGGCCCGAATAAATTCATTGGCGACGGCCAGGGTAGCACGGTCGAGGTAGTTGATAACGCCGGTAATCACCAGCAGTACAAGGGCCAGGGTTTGGCGGCGACGGATCCGGGGAGGAGTCAGTCCGGTAGCAGAGAGATCGTTCATCTCGAGATGCTACCAAACGAGAATTGATAGCGGGAAAGATATTCTCATCGCTAGACGATGAATTGCGCATCACGTGTGAATCGCGCAACTGTTTCGATCTCGAACGCCACAGCAATATTATTGTTGAGAAGATATTGAACAAAAAGTAGACTGAGCGGAAGGAGTGCCGATCAGTCCATGTCCGACCTATCTTCATCGCCAATCGATTCCAGCGCCTGGAGCGACACCGAGCTAGCCGTTACGATCAAGGCTTATCTGAAAATGCTGCATGCGGAGCTGCACGGTGTCGGCTATAACAAAGCTGCAGTCAACCGCGAACTGCGCGCTGGTCCACTCGCCGGCAGGACGAAAGGCTCGATCGAGTTCCGGATGCAGAATATTTCAGCCGCTTTGTATGAAATGAAAATGCCATATATTGCGGGCTATCTGCCGGCACGGAATATCGGCTCAGCCGTCAAGGAAAAAATAATCGCCTTGCTGAGCGCCCAAGGTGTCGAGTCTCTCGAGGCGTATGTTCCGACACCCCATGCGAACGTACTGTCGGAGCGCGTTTCCGATTTGCGGACACGGCATCTTGGCACCGTACCACGCGGATCGCAATCACCCGAGATTGTCACGATCACGACAAGCACTTATGTTCGCGATCCTGCAGTAAAAGCTTGGGTACTGCAGTCGGCGAATGGCCAATGTGAAGGCTGTGGCGATCCTGCGCCGTTTACTGGAATGGATGGCCTACCGTATCTCGAAGTCCATCACGTCATGCCCTTGTCGAGCCACGGTTCAGATAAGACGACAAATGCTGTAGCGCTTTGCCCGAACTGTCATCGACGTTGTCACTACTCCAAAGACCGCGATGAGTTCAAGCTCGCACTGTACCAGCGCGTAGCGCGTCTGATTGTCGAAGTACCGGAACTAATGGACAACACTATCCTTATCTAACGACGCGACGCAATGTCAGCTCGGCTCCATGGCCAACAAGCCCGCCGAGCGACGGCTGACCACTTTCCCCGCCACCATGAACAAGCCTTCGCCGGTATAGTGCACCGTCTCCGGATGCTTGGGCGTCCTCGCCACCCGCGCCGCGACCACTTCCCAGATGAAGAAGTTGTACTTGTCCACCAGACTGTCATCATGCAGCCGGCAAACGAAGTGAGCATGGCATTCACGGATGGCCGGTGCATCAACACCTTCCACTGATTCCGGCGTTAGAGCGAAGCGCTCGAACTTGTCGATTTCGCTCCCGGACGTGGTGCCAATACCCACCACGGCATCCAGCAAGGCCGTGGTCGGCAGGTTGATGACGCATTCCCGGCTCTTCCGCAGTAGCTCGAAACTGTGGTTGCTCGACGCGATCACGCAGCCCACCAGGGCGGGCGAAAAGTCCATCACCGTATGCCAGCCCATGGTCATGATGTTGCGCTGCCCTTCCCAGCTTGAACTGACGAGCACGATCGGCCCTGGCTCCAGGTAGCGGCGGATCTTTTCAGTTGGAAAATCCAGCTTCTTGTAGACGCGTGCCATGTGCTCCCTCCTCGCGTACGTTTGCCTTAGGCAACCCGGCATTTCAGGGCTGAGTTGCTATAGTAAGACGTACCAGAAACCAGCCGGAGCACGACTTTATGCGACTTCTTCGTCAAGCCGCCACTATCCTGGGAGGAACCTTGCTATCTTCAATCGCTATCGCTGCGCCTGAACAGCAGGCCGCCGCCTTCATGGATATCTATTCCAAGCACTGCCTGAAGTACCTGCACGACTTCGACGGCCTGCGCAACGAGCTGAAGGCATTTCCCCAGCTGCCGGCGGAAGCCGCAGCCATGTTCCTGCAGGGCGCCAAGGGCAATGCCTGGTCCGTGCCGAGCCAGCACGGCCAGTTCATCCTGGTCGTCCATTCAGACAAGAATTTGTGCGCGCTGTACGCCAAGACAGTGCCGGCCACCACGGTCCAGGCCATGTTCGAAAAGACGGTGGGCAAGGCCCCGGAACCCTTCCGCAGCGAGCGCAAGCGCAACACTTCGGACAAGGGCCCGGACGGCGTCAAGAGCACCGTCGCCTATGAATGGACCACCGATAAGTCGCCGCGCAAGCCGCTGTTCGCGCTCACCACCACGACCAGCAAGAACAGCGTGGCGCAGGGCGTTGCCACCGCAGCCATCGGCAAATAACTCGACTGGCCTATGGCAGCTTGATCTTGATGATCGCGTTTCCCGAGGTCGCGTACAAGTTGCCCTTGCCATCGTTCGTGATGCCCCGGATGGCCGCCAGGCTGCCCGGCAGGTTCCCCGTCTGCAGCGCCGAGGCGCGCACGGTGCCGGCAATCGTCGTCACCACGCCGGCCGGCGTGATCTTGCGCACCAGGTTGTTGACCGCGTCAGCCGCATAGACATTGCCCTGCAGGTCGACTGTCAGCGCCACCACTTCCTCGAAGCTGGCCGCGGCACCCGTGCCGTTGGCCGCGCCGCGCGCACCCGCCGTGCCCGCAAGCGGCGTCAGGACGTTCATGGCGGCGATCATGGCATTGTTGGTCCGGCTGATCCTGCGCTGCAGGTCGAACACATAGACGTTGTTGCTGCTGTCGGTCGCCACCCCGCGCGCTTCGGCGGTGCGCGTGCCGAACAGGTCCTGGGCCACCTCCGGACCTTCCAGCATGGCGGTGCTGCCGGACACGATGCGGCGCGTACTCAGGCCGTTGGTCACCAGCAGGTTGTTGCGCGCGTCGACCGCGATGCCTTTCGGGGTCACCGCCGCCATGCTGCCGGCGGTGACATTGCTGCCCACCGGGATGGTCGCCACCGTGGCCACCTGGCCGGTGCTGCTCACGCTGCGGATGCGCATCTCGTCGGTAACGAACAGGGTGCCGCTGGGGTCGATCGCCAGCGCGCCGGGTTCGAGGAAGCGCGCGCGGTCGCCGGGCCCGTCGATGTACTGGCTGGTGCCCGCGGCCCCGGCCAGCGTGGTGACGACGCCGGCCGGGGTGATCTTGCGGATGGCGTCGTTCCCGGTGTCCGCCACGTACAGGTTGCCGGCGGCGTCGACCGCGATGCCGCGCGGTCCATTGAAGCGCGCCGCTTCGCCGGTGGCGTTGCTGCTGCCGGACTCGGACGCGTGGCCGGCGACGATGCTGATGGCGGTTTGCGACGGCGGCGGCTTGTCGTCCTCGCCGTCGTCCGCCGGCGGATGGTCGCCACAGGCGGCCAGCAGCAGCATGGCCGCGGATGCACATGCCAGGCGCAGGCGCCTGCGCGCCGCGGTATTGACTCCCTGCTTCTTCATGAACGCATCTCCGGAAATCCGATCAGCAAATGCTAGCACGCGCCCGTAGCCCCGCCTCCGGGATTCGTCATGAGCCTCGCATGAAATGCGCGGCCGCCACCCTCGTCACATGCGGTCCAGGATCTGCACCGAGGCGCGCTCGCTCATCACCAGCACGAGTTTCAGGCGCGCACGCGTCATGCCAACGAACAGTTTTCTCAGGGTCAGCTCGTCCATCTCTTCGAAATCGATCTCGGTGAAGATCAGCGCCGGCGCCGACTGCCCCTTGAAGCGGTACACCGATTCCGCCAGCAGCCCACCCTCGCGGAACACCGGGTTGCCGAACAGGTCGTAGGCGCCGGTGAAGGAGCGCAGCGTGTGGGCGTCGCTCAGCTTGTCCAGCTTGAGAATGGCCGACTTCTCGCGCCCGCGGAAGGAGCAGATCGCGATGTCCTGGCGCTGGAAGCCGGCGGCCAGGCAGGTCGTGACGGCGCGCCGGGTCTGCCCCAGCATCGCTTCGGTATCGCCTTCCGGATAGGTCAGCTCCTCGATGTCGGCGCCCTTGAAGGGGCTGCCCGCCTCCACCGGCTGGCTCACGGCGCCGATGGAGCTGAGCATCTGCACGATCTGGCGCGGGCTGCGGTAGTTGGTGTTCGAATGCAGCACCACCCAGCCCGGCAGCGGGACACTCTGCTTGCCGTACAGGTTCTGGTCCGGGTCTTCCAGCCAGATGGCGCGCCCGCCTTCCCTCAGCATGCGCAGCACGATGTCGCGCCAGGTGGTCGAGAAGTCCTGGCCCTCGTCGACGATGACGACGTCGTACTGCCAGGTCTCGGGCAGGTCGGCCGAAGCGAGAGAGCCTTCGATCTCGGCCCAGACCGTGGGCGAGCCGTAGTCGGGCGTCTTGCCTTGGGCGCGCAGCCAGGCGTCGCACAGTTCGTGGAAGTTGGCGACCCGCCCGCCGACGGGCACCAGGCGCTCGATGTGGTCGGCCAGCGGGCGGTTGAAGCAGACGTAGAGCGGGCGCAGGCCGGCGTCGATCGCGGCCGTGTATTCGGCCAGCGCCAGCTGGGTCTTGCCGCTGCCGGCGGTGCCCATCACGCGCAGGCGGTAGGGCGTGAACTCGAGGCGCTGCGCCCAGGTGGCGAGGCCGCCCGACAGGCGCGTCACCATCTGCGTGGCACAGCCGATCATCGAGCTCGGGTCGGGGCGCAGGCTCAGGGTGTCGCCGAGGTAGCGCGTGACCCGGTCGAAGTCCTCGGTGCGCGGCGTCAGCGGCAGGATCTCGCGGATCTTCGCGCCCAGCCGGCCCTTGGTGGTGGCGTCGATGATGTGGTTGGGGTCTATGCCGGCCTGCTGCGGGTCCTTGACGATGTAGTCGGGGCAGTACAGCAGGTAGTCGATCGACAGCTCGCCCTGGTAGCGCTTGGCGAAGCCTTCGATGGTGTGCAGGATCTGGTGGCGGATCTTGCGCGGCTTCCCCTGGTAGTTCTTCACCAGGCCGTCGCGGGACTCGTTCAGGAAGCCGGCGATCTGCTCGATCAGCAACAGCCTGCCGTTCGGCGCCAGGATGATGAAGTCGATGTCGCCGTAGGCCGAGAAACCGTGTTCGACGTTGGTCCAGTGGACGCCGTGGTAGATCTCGTAGGGTGTGTCGGACAGGCGCTTCTCGAGCAGCGCCAGGGTTTCGATTTCACGCGCGGCGGAACCGGTGACGGACATCTCGCGCCAGCCGGCAGGATGGATATGGGCCATGGATCGTCGCCTACCTGTTTTTACGGTAGCAACATTGTAAGGCCGATCACACTTGTTTATAACACCGTTGAATCAGGCGTAGCCGCGCAGCTCGGCGGCGAACCCGCGCAGCTGTGCACAGCTGTCGGCAGCCGCCCTTGCGCACCATGCGCTCAAGGCCTCCTGCAGCTGCTCCTCGCTGGCCAGCGAGCGCTGCCACAGCTGCGCCAGCTGCTCGCGCAGGGCCTGCACCCGGCGCAGGTAGTCGCTGGCGGCCAGCACGCCACCCAGCCGGCCCTGTTCCTCGCCGTCCAGGTAGCCCGGGTCGCGCATCAGGAGGCGCAGGACGGTTCTCCGGTCGATCCCGGCGCCGAGCGGGATACCGCGCAGTTCGCGCCGCCACACCGGCTTGAGCCGTGCATTCAGGGCCGCCATCACGCGTGCGCGGTTGGCCAGCACGGCGCGCAGGGTCATGGCATCGACGGTCGCGTGGCGGTAGCGGATGCCGGGTGCGGCCGGCAGCGGCCGCGCCTTCGCCAGCCGCAGCCATTCCAGCATCCGGATGTACATCCAACCGATGTCGAACTCATACCACTTCACCGACATCTTGGCCGAGCAGGCGAAGGTATGGTGGTTGTTGTGCAGCTCTTCGCCGCCGATCAGCAGGCCGAAAGGCAGGATGTTGGTCGCCGCTTCCGGGCAGTCGAAGTTGCGGTAGCCGATGGCATGGCCGGCGCCGTTGATCACGCCCGCCGCCAGCACGGGAATCCACAGCATCTGGATGCCCCAGACCGACAGGCCGATGACGCCGAACAGCAGTACGTCGATGATCAGGAGCAGGCCCACGCCCTGCCAGGTGAAGCGGCTGTACAGGCGGCGTTCGATCCAGTCGTCGGGGCAGCCGGCCGCATAACGCGCGATCGCTTCTTGGTCGTTGCTGGCGCTGCGATAGAGTTCCGCGCCGCGCAGCAGCACGGTGCGCAGGCCCACCTGGCGCGGGCTGTGCGGATCGCCCTCGCGTTCGCAGTGCGCGTGGTGGTGGCGGTGGATGGCGACCCATTCGCGCGTCACCATGCCGGTGGTCAGCCACAGCCAGAAGCGGAAGAAATGGGAGACGAGGGGGTGGAGCGAGAGGGCGCGGTGCGCCTGGTGGCGGTGCAGGTAGACGGTCACGGCGACGATGGTCACGTGCGTCGCCAGCAGCGTGTAGGCCACGATGCCGGATGCCGGCGCCTTGGTCAGGCCATCGGCCAGGAAAAGCAGTAGCTGGTCCATCGCGTGCTCCCGTCGTCAGGTAGGCATACCGGAGTATGAACCCTTCCTGACGGCGGCGCGCACGCCTGCCCGGTATTAACGGCGGCGCGGAGGCGCGCGGCGTGGTGCGGCCGGGCCGCGGGTTTCGATGTGGCGGAACACGATCCGGCCCTTGGTCAGGTCGTAGGGCGACAGCTCGAGCGTCACGCGGTCGCCGGCCAGGATACGGATGTGGTTTTTCTTCATGCGGCCGGCGGTGTACGCGATCATCTTGTGTCCGTTGTCGAGGTCGACGCGGAAACGCAGTTCGGGCAGCACTTCGCAGACAAGGCCGTTCATTTCGATCAGTTCTTCTTTTGCCATGGTGGCTCCTGGAAAGGGTGCGTCCCGGCGCAGCGGGTCGACAGTGGGGAGGGAGTCGCGGCATGTCGCCACGTGTGGGGAGCCCGGCCTGGGACAGCCAGGAGGGGAAGAAGAAAAAAGCCCGCTCATGCGGATCCATTTTCTGGCGTGACCGGTATGTCGCCTTGCACCTGCACGGGCACAGCGAGGCAACCGGAAGCGGCAAGGCAATACCCTACCCGCTGGGTCCAGTATAACAGCATTGGCCCTGCAGTGCCTGCGGGCGGTCAAGGCCGCTTGCTATACTGCACGGTTTGACGGAGACGCGATGAACAAGAATGTCGTGATGGCCCTGGTGCTGGCCGCCGCCGCGCTTCCGGCGGCAGCCCGGGACGCGATCCACTGCACCCTGCTGGTCGATGCCGCGAGCGGCAAGACGCTGCTGCGCGAGGGCCAGTGCGAGCAGCGCTTGACGCCCGCCTCGACCTTCAAGGTGGCGATCAGCCTGATGGGCTTCGACAGCGGCATCCTGCAGGATGCATCGGCGCCGCTGCTGCCCTTCCGCGCGGGTTATGTGGACTGGCTGCCGGAATGGCGCAGCGCCACCGGTCCAAGCGCGTGGATGAAGCATTCGGTGGTCTGGTATTCGCAGCAGCTCACCACGCGCCTGGGCACGGAGCGCTTCCAGTCCTACCTCGACCGCTTCGACTACGGCAACCGCGACGCCTCCGGCGGGCTGACCCAGGCCTGGCTAAGCAATTCGCTGAAAATCTCCCCCGACGAGCAGGCCGTGTTCCTGCGCAAGCTGGTCAACCGCACCCTGCCGGTGACGGGCAAGGCGGTCGACATGACGGCCTCGCTGATGCGCTACCCGCGCCTGCGCAACGGCTGGGATCTCTACGCCAAGACCGGCACCGGCTCGGAACCGGGCGCGCTGCCGCACGGCTGGCTGGTGGGCTGGACCAGCGACGGCAAACGCACGGTGGTGTTCGCGCGGCTGGTGCAGGATGCGCAGCGCGAACCCGGCGGCCGCGCCGGACTGCGGGTGCGCGATGCCTTCGTCAGGGAGCTGCCGGCGCTGCTGGAGCGGCTCTGAGTATTCTGCACCGCACAATTTTTTCCTTGACATACGGTCCACTCCTCTTTTAGAGTGGATCGCATGTCCTTCCACCTGCATCTGTCGACTTCCCTACTGCTACTACGCGCGTAATCCACGCCCGTACGTCCCGGCGCCTATGCCGGCCAAACAAGCAGCCAGGAGTTGTACCGATGTCCAAGATTACCTTCCCTACTTCGTCGTTCTCCGCTACCGGCACCAGCCTGGCAGCAGGTTCGCGCGCGCTTGTCCGCCTGCTGCTAAAGCTACCGACCGGTTGCCGGGCCTAGCGTTCGTGGCCCGTCCGGCAGCCTGCCGCCACACCCCGCCTCGCAAGGCGCACCGTGTACCGCAAACCAGGAGCAAACGATCATGCTGAAGAACCCCGCCGCCAAATACCGTCCTTTCCCCGCCGTCCCGCTGGCCGACCGCCAATGGCCGAATGCCGTCATCGCGAAGCCGCCGGTCTGGATGAGCACCGACCTGCGCGACGGCAACCAGGCATTGATCGAGCCGATGAGCCCCGAGAAGAAGCTGCGCTTCTTCGAGATGCTGGTCAAGATCGGCATCAAGGAGATCGAGGTCGGCTTCCCTTCTGCCTCGCAGACCGATTTCGATTTCGTGCGCATGCTGGTCGACGAGAAGCGCATCCCGGACGACGTAACCATCATCGTGCTGACCCAGGCGCGCGATGAGCTGATCCGCCGCACGGTGGCGTCGGCGGCCGGTGCGAAACGCGCGGTCGTCCACGTGTACAACTCGGTGGCGCCGGTGTTCCGCCGCGTGGTGTTCGGCATGGAACGCGAGGAGATCGTGCAGATCGCGGTGAAGGGCACGCAGCTGATCAAGGAACTGGTGGCCCAGCATCCGCAGACCCAATGGGGCCTCGAGTATTCGCCGGAATCCTTCTCGACCACCGAGCTCGATTTCTCGAAGCAGATCGTGGATGCCGTGAGCGCCGTGTGGCAGCCGACGCCGCAGAACCCGATGATCGTCAACCTGCCCTCCACCGTGGAGGCGAGCACGCCCAATGTCTACGCCGACCAGATCGAGTGGATGTGCCGCCACCTGGAGCGCCGCGAGTCGCTGGTCATCAGCGTGCACCCGCACAATGACCGCGGCACCGCCGTGGCGGCGGCCGAACTGGCCGTGATGGCCGGCGCCGACCGGGTCGAGGGCTGCCTGTTCGGCAATGGCGAGCGCACCGGCAACGTCGACCTGGTGACCCTGGCCATGAACCTCTACACCCAGGGCATCGACCCGGGCCTGGACTTCTCGGACATCGATGCGGTGCGCCAGCTGGTGGAGGAATGCAACCAGCTGCCGGTGCACCCGCGCCATCCGTATGCGGGCGACCTGGTGTTCACCGCCTTCTCCGGCTCGCACCAGGACGCCATCAAGAAGGGCTTCGCCGTGCAGAAGCCGGACGCGCTGTGGGAAGTGCCCTACCTGCCGATCGACCCGGCCGACCTGGGACGCAGCTACGACGCCGTCATCCGTGTCAACAGCCAGTCCGGCAAGGGCGGCATGGCCTACCTGCTGCAGCAGGAATACGGCCTGGAGCTGCCGCGCCGCCTGCAGATCGAGTTCTCGCGCGCGGTGCAGCGCATGGCCGACCAGACCGGCCGCGAAGTCGCCGCCTCCGACATTCACGCCCTGTTCTCGCGCGAATACCTGGAGCAGGACACGCCCTACGAATACGTCGCGCATCGCATGATGGAAGACAGCGCGCACGGCGTGCAGATCGACCTGAACGTGGCGCGCCACCACGCGCCCCAGGCCCTGAAGGGTGAAGGCAACGGCCCGATCGACGCCTTCGTCAACGCGCTCGGCCTCGACATCCGTGTGATGGACTACCACGAACACGCGATCGGCCGCGGCGCCGATGCGCGCGCCGCCTGCTACGTCGAGCTGCGGGTGGGCAGCGGCCAGACCCTGTTCGGCGTCGGCATCGACAGCAATATCGTGACGGCCTCGTTCCGCGCGGTGCTGTCGGCAGTGAACCGCCACCTGGCCGCCGCGGACACGGGCGAGACCGCGATCGCCGCCTGAGGCTCAGGCACGTCCAAACGCCTGCCGGTACTGCGCCGTCGTCATGCCGGTGACTTCCTTGAACATGCGGCGCATGCCGGCATCGCTGCTGAAGCCGAGATCCGCGCTGATGCTGCTGGCCGGCGCCGAGGTGTGGATCAGGCGCTCGCTCACCTGATTCAGCTTGATGCGCCGCACCCAGCTTGCGGCCGGCGTCCCGGTGGCCGCGCCGACCTTGCGCGACAGGGTGCGCTCGGTCGTCCCCAGTTCCTGCGCCAGGCGCGCCAGCGTCACCTCGAACGCGGGCAGGCGCTCGACCGTGTCGTGCAGGCGCTGCATCAGGCGGCCGGGCTGGCCGATCAGGTTCACCGTCTGGAAGGCCTGGTGGGTGCGCTCGGGGCGCGGCAGCACCATCAGCCGGGTCAGGTCGCGGTAGGCGTCGATGCTGAGGCGCTGCTCGATCAGGGCCTGCGCGATCGGCAGATAGCCGTTGACGCCCGAGGCGGTCGCACTGTTCTCGTTGAACACGCAGGTGCGCTCGACCTGCCAGTCCACGCGCGGAAAGCGTTCGCGCGCGGCGTCGGCCAGCCACCAGGTGATGGTCGCGGCCTGCCGGTCCAGGCGGCGCGCGGCGGCCGCCAGGCACACGCCGGTGCAGTAACTCCACACCATGACATCCTTGCCGAGCCGGCCGATGAGGGCGGCCAGGCCCGCGTTGTCGGCCAGCGCCGCTTCCACCTGGTGCGCGGATTCGCTCCAGAAGCCGGGCACCAGCAGCGCGTCCAGCTGCGCCGCATCGAGCCGGGCCTGGGCAGGCAGGCGCAGGCCGTGCGCGCACTCCACGACATCGCCCGATGCGGCCACGTAAAGGGTCTCGAACAGCTGCCGTCCCGCGCGGCGGTTGGCGGCGTGCAGCAAGTCGGCGAAGGCAAGCAGCCCGGCCGGCATGCAGCCCGGGTAGAGCAGCAGACCGACGCGAAGCGGAGAAGTGGCCATGGCGTGAAATGGATGGTTTATGTCGATCCCTGCCATTTAAGCAGATGGCGCGCCGGCGGACAATGCCTCCATTCCCTCGAACCGGAGCATCCCATGAAGATCACCCAGCTGCGCAATGCCACCGCCATCATCGAACTCGGTCCCTACCGCATCCTGGTCGATCCCATGCTGGCGCCGAAAGACGCCTTGCCGGCGCTGAAGTTCGGCGGCGGGCGCGCACGCAATCCGACCGTCGACCTGCCGCAAACAAGCGAGGCCCTGCTCGACGGCGTCACCCATTGCCTCATCACGCACTGCCAGAAGGGTCACTTCGACCACCTCGACCGCGCCGGCAAGCGCTGGCTGCGCGAGCGCGGCATCCCCGTCATCTGCACGCCGCACGACGCGGATTACCTGCGCGGACGCGGCCTGAACGTGCAGCCGCTGGCCAGCAGCGCCCATGCGCCTCAGCCCTTCCTGCGCGGCCAGGTCACGACGGTGCCCTGCCGCCACGGGCGCGGCGCGGTGGCCCTGCTGATGGAACACGGGGTCGGCTACTTCATCGAGATGCCGGGCGAGCCGACCCTCTACCTGTCGGGCGACACCATCCTGACGCCGCGGGTAGCGGACTTCGTCGCGCGCCGCCAGCCGGACGTCTGCCTGGTGCCGGCCGGCGGCGCCCGTTTCGACCTGGGGCACGAGATCATCATGAACGCGGAAGAAGTGATGCGCCTCATGCGGGTGACGACCGGCAGCGTGGTGGCCAACCACCTGGAGGCGCTGAGCCATTGCCCGGTGACGCGCCGCGAGCTGGTGATTGCTGCGCGCGCGGCCGGCGTGGCGGAGCGCCTGTGGGTGCCGGGCGATGGCGAGACGGTCTCCTTTACCCGCATTGTTGAAGGAAGCGGAATAATCTTGCTACATAGCAGCTAATTATCTTTTTCCGATAATAGTCCATCATGCTGTCATCCACTCACCACACAGGAGGCAGCATGAACCAGGACACCCGGCCGGTCGCCATCGTCACCGGCGCCTCGCGCGGCATCGGCGCCGCCCTCGCCCAGCGGCTGGCCGAAGACGGCTACCAGGTGGTCGTCAACTACGCCAGCAACGAGGCCGAAGCCCATCGCGTGATCGCGACCCTGCATGCCTGCGGCCACAGCGCGATCGCGGTCAAGGCCGACGTCGCGAACGCCGAGGAAGTACGCGCCCTGTTCGACACCGCCGAGCGCGAGCTGGGCAAGGTGGACGTCCTGGTGAACAATGCCGGCGTGCTCAAGACCATGCCGCTGGCCGACACCAGCGACGAGCTGTTCGCCCAGACCTTCGGCGTGAACGTGCAGGGTACATTCAACACCCTGCGCGAAGCGGCGCGCCGCCTGAACGACGGCGGGCGCATCGTGAATTTCTCCACCTCCGTGCTGGCGATGAAGCTGCCCGGCTACGCCATCTACAGCGCCAGCAAGGCGGCGGTGGAAGCGATGGGCGCCGTGTTCGCGAAGGAGCTGCGCGGACGCCGCATCCGCGTCAACACGGTGGCGCCGGGGCCGGTGGCCACCGAACTGTTCTTCACGGGGAAGACCCAGGAGCAGATCGAGCACTTCGCGAAGCTGCCGCCGCTCGAGCGCCTGGGCGAGCCGGGCGACATCGCGCGCATCGTGTCCTTCCTGGTGAGCGAGGAATCGGGCTGGATCAATGGCCAGGTGCTGCGCGCCAACGGCGGCACCGCCTGACCGTCTGCGTCAGCCGTAGGGCGTGTAGGCCACGCCGTTGGCCATCACGCCCACCAGCGCAGCCTGGTTTTCATGGCCTTCGCTGAAGCCGACCAGCACGTCGGCGACGGTCGCCTGCTTGTTGTCGAGGATCGAGGTCCAGTATTCGACGCCGGCCTTCTCTCCCGGACGGCGCAGCACGTTCTCGTAGAACTTCTCGACGATCTCGCGGTTGCTGGGGGCTGCGCCATACACCTTGCGGAACTCGTCCGAGGCGACGAACCCACCCGCCACGGCGCTCAGCGAGACGCCGTTGTCCATCTGGGCCAGCCAGTAGCCCAGCCCCGGCAGGTCGGGGGTGCGCGCGAACGCGGCCTGGTAGACGCGGTAGGCCTGGCCGGCGGTGCCGTCCACGTCCAGCGCGATGCCGAGGTCGCCGAACTGCAGGCGCTCGACGTTCAGCAGCGTGTCGGTGCCGTCCGCACCGGACAGGTCGCGTACCGTCGCGACGCCATCCTTTACGCTCACCTGGTAGCCTGCCGCCGCCTTCGCATACACCACCTTGTCGCGACCCTCGCCGCCGTTGATGGTATTGCTGGCGGTGTTCTGCACGATCACGTCGTTGCGCGCCGTGGCGATGATGGTGGCGGCCGGCGGCAGGACGCTGGTGGCCAGGGCGGTGTTGGCATAGACCGTGCCCTGGTAGCTGTTGATGGCGCTGAAGCTCAGGCCCTTGTCGGTCTGGACCGGGAGGTTGAACACGCCGACGAAGTAGGGATCATTGGCCAGGGTGTTCAGCTGGCCGGCGCGCAGCGCCACCTCGAAGTGGCCGAAACCGTCGTTGGCCCAGACGATGGGCGTGTTCGCGGTCGGCTTGTCGTTCATGAACTGGGTGATGACGATGTCGCGGGTGCCGTCGCCGTTCGCATCCATCAGGCGGATGAACTGGCTGGCGCCGATGTCGCTGTCCTGGCCGGGCAAGCCTTCGCGGCTGTCGGCCGCCTTGAAGTGGTCAAGGGTGGCGTCGACGAAGCTGCCGCCGTCGTTGCGCACCACCTCGAGCGACCAGCCGTCGGCATAGGCCGTGCTCGGCGCCGACTCCGAGGACAGCAGCAGCAGGTCCTGGTCGCCGTCGCCGTCAATGTCCATCGCCGCGATGTCGTGCACGATGCGGTTGTCGCCAAAGTAGCCCTGCGGCAGGGGGGTAAAGGTGGCCCCATTGAAGCCTGCCCCCGTGTTCCAGAAGACCAGCGAACGGTGCTCTCGGTTGTAGGGATTGCCGTCGTTGCCCAGTATCAGGTCGAGCCGGCCGTCGCCGTTCAGGTCGGTCAGCAGCGAGGCCGTGAAGCCGAAGCCGCCGTTCTGGCGGTTCAGCAAGCCATCGCCCTCGACCGGCAGGCCGGCGTTGGAGCGGGTGAACTTGCCGATGCCGTCACCGAACAGCACATAGGATTCGGTCGGGCTGGCCGGGCTGCTCATGTTGCCGACGAAGATGTCGAGGTTGCCGTCGCGGTTGATGTCGCCCAGCGCCGCGCTGTGCGTGTAGTCGACAACCTGCGGCAGGTTGGCGCTGGCGTCGATATAGCCGCCGCCGGCCTTGCCCAGCAAGAGCTTGTTCTGCGCGCCCGGGAAGGGTGCGGCGTCATAGCCGTGGTCGGCCACGAACAGGTCCATCAGCCCGTCCTTGTTGAAGTCGGCCTGGATTACTTCGCGCGGGTGGATGGTGGTGAAGGTCGAGGGCAGCATGCCTTCCGGGGCCGGCGTGTAGGTGCCGTCGCCCTTGCCCAGCATGAGCAGAGCCGGCTGGCCGGTCGCGCTGCTGCCGTTGAACGGGTAATAGGCGCCGAAAGTCAGGATGTCCTTGATGCCGTCGCCATTGGCATCGACCACTTCGGGAATCGCCTGCGAAGCTTGGTTCACGGGAAGAGGCGACGCGCTGCGGGCCATGTCGAAGTAGTCGTCGGCGTTCTGGATCATGATGTTCTTTTCAGGATAGCAACGAGCAAAATTCTGGCAGGAAATGTTCATGTATTCAAGAAAACGCCATCTCGACGGCGCAAGATAACAACACGTCCGGCCGCGCCACCCTATAATCGGGCTGTCCACGCTCGCCTACGCCCATGTCCTACCGCCTCGCCATATTCGACTTCGACGGCACGCTGGCCGATTCCTTCCCCTTCTTCATCAGCGTGTTCAACCAGATCGCCGACGAGCACGGCTTCCGGCGCGTCGGCGCGTCCGAGGCCCAGGACCTGCGCCACCACGATACCCGCGCCATCATGCGCCACGTCGGCATGCCGGCCTGGAAGCTGCCGCTGGCCTCGCGCAGCTTCATCGGCCTGATGCGCGAGAACGCGGCGCGCATCCCGCTGTTCGAAGGCGTCAGGGAAGCCTTGCACGGCCTGGACCGCGAAGGCGTGCGGCTGGCGATCGTGTCCTCGAATTCGGAGCAGAACGTGCGCCTGGTGCTGGGCCCGCACCTGAGTGCCCTGTTCGGGCACTACGAATGCGGGATGTCGGTGTTCGGCAAGGCCGGACGCATCCGCAAGGTGGTGAAACGCGCGGCGGTGCCGGCGGCGCATGCGCTGTACGTGGGTGACCAGGCGCTGGACGCCGATGCCGCGCGCCGGGCCGGGGTGGCCTTCGGCGCGGTAAGCTGGGGCTATGCGCCGATCGAGACGCTGCGGCGGGTGGCGCCGGAGCGCGAGTTCGGCACGCCGGCCGAACTGCTGCACATCCTGCGTCCGCCTAGCCCTTCACACAGACCACCTGTTTAAGCGTGTGCACGACCTCGACCAGGTCGCGCTGCGCATGCATGACGGCGTCGATGTCCTTGTAGGCCATCGGGATCTCGTCGATCACACCCTCGTCCTTGCGGCATTCCACGCCTTCGGTGGCACGTTCGGCATCCAGCCTGGTAAAGCGACGCTTGGCCTCGGTGCGGCTCATGACGCGGCCGGCGCCATGGCTGCAGCTGTTAAAACTTTCCGGGTTGCCCTTGCCGCGCACGATAAAACTCTTCGCGCCCATCGAGCCCGGAATGATGCCGAGCTCGCCCTCACGCGCCGACACCGCGCCCTTGCGGGTGACGAACACATCCTTGCCGAAGTGCCTCTCCTTCTGCACATAGTTGTGGTGGCAATTGACCGCCTCCACATGCGTCTCGAAGGGTTTCGGGATCACCTCGCGCATCGCCCGGATCACGTTGTGCATCATCACTTCGCGGTTGATGCGCGCGAACTTCTGCGCCCAGCCGACCGCTTCCACGTAATCGTCGTAGTGCTCGGTGCCTTCCTCGAGGTAGGCCAGGTCCTGGTCGGGCAGGTTGACCATGTGGCGCCGCATGTCCTGGCGCGCCAGCTCGATGAAATGGGTGCCGATGGCATTGCCGACGCCGCGCGAGCCGGAGTGCAGCATCACCCAGACGGAGCCTTCCTCATCCAGGCAGACCTCGACGAAGTGGTTGCCGCTGCCTAGCGTACCCAGGTGCTTGTAGTTGTTGGTGCCGCGCAGCTTCGGGTACTTGCGGCAGATCTCGTCGAACTCGCCCTTCAGCTTGGCCCAGCCGGCATCGACAGGCGGCGGCGGATTGTTCCAGGAACCGACGTCGCGGCCCTTGTGGCCGCGGGTCTTGGGCGACATCCCGTGCGGCACCGCCTGTTCGATGGCGCTGCGCAAGCCGTGCAGGTTGTCGGGCAGGTCGCCGGCGCGCAAGGTGGTCTTGGCGGCCATCATGCCGCAGCCGATGTCCACGCCGACCGCGGCCGGGATCACCGCGCCCAGGGTCGGGATCACGCTGCCGATGGTCGACCCTTTGCCAACATGGACGTCCGGCATCACGGCGACGTGGTGGAACACGAAAGGCAATTGCGCCAGCTTTTCGAGCTGTTCCTTCGCCTCGGCCTCGACCGGGACGCCCTGGGTCCACATCTTGACCGGCTTGCCCCCCGCGGGCGTGAGCAGCTCGAAGTCTTCCTTGGTCTGTTCGTGCTTCATGGTCTGTGCTCCTTCGCTTCTATCTTCGCTTAAAACCCGAATCCACGGTGTCCGTCTCGAATCGCACCATTGCTGTGCCTGATCAAGAACCGCTTTACCGCAGGCACAAGACTGGGAGATGTTTCGAGCGAGAAAGGACGACCATGCGCACCATTGCGGTATCTGCCTTCCTGTTGGCGCTTCCCTGTGCGGCCCAGGAAGCCCGCTTCGTCACCGTGGACAACGACAGCTGGTTCAAGACCGACCGCTACTACACCAACGGCATCCAGTTCAGCGCGCGCACGGCCCAGGACGAGCGCGGCGAGCTGGTGCGGCGCTGGACCAATGGCGCCTGCCGCCTGTTCGGCTGCGGCGATGCGCGCTTCATGCTCTCCCAGCACAGCGTCGGCCAGCTGATGTACACCCCGGCCGACATCACCATCGCCGCAGCGCAGCCCTTCGACCGCCCCTGGGCCGGCCTGCTCTACGCCGAGCGCCAGTGGCTGTTCCTGGCGCCGGATGGCGCCGCGATCACGACCCTGACGGCCCAGGCCGGCGTCACCGGCAGGCTGTCGCTGGCCGAACCGGCCCAGAAACTATTCCACCGCATCATGGACCGCCCAGCGCCGCAAGGCTGGGACCACCAGGTCGGCAACACGCTGGCGCTGCTGGTCTCGGCCGAGCGGCGCTCGGCCTGGCCGCTGCTTTCCGGCCAGCTAGCCGGGGACGTGCAGCTGCGCACGGCCGGCCACTGGCGCCTGGCCGCCGGCAGCATCATGAGCTATGCCGCGGTCGGCCTGAGCATCACGATCGGCAAGAACCTGCCGCTCGTCGCGCCGGCGCCGCCGGGCATCGTCAACCGCGTGACGGGCGTGGAGACGGCCTGCCGCTGGCGCTGGGTCCAGTGCACGCTGATGCTGGGCGTCGAGGCGCGCGGCATGGCCTACAACCTGTTCCTGGAAGGGCGGCCCTGGAAGAACGACCCGGGCGTGAAGCCGCGGCGCTGGGTCGGCGACCTGACGGCCGGACTGCGCCTCGATTTCCCCGGCACGCGCGGCCGCGACCACGGTCCCTGGTTCGCGCAGCTGCGCGCCACCCGCCGCACGGCCGAGTTCCGCGCGCCGGTGCCGGTGCCGCGCCATACCATCGGTTCGCTCACGCTGGGGGTGGATTTCTGAACGGCCCGGCATGGCGCGCGCGGTTGCGCCCGTCCGATGCCCCTTCTATACTCCGTCAGGCGATGCACTCATGCATCTTTTGACAACGGAACCACCATGCGCACGCCATTCACCCTGCTTCGCCCGCTGACTGCGGCCCTGTTTGCACCGCTGCTGCTGGCCGGCTGCGTCAACGACTGGGCCAGTTACCAGATCGAGGGCAAGGAGCATGCGCTGACCTTGCGCGTGGTGCAGGACTATTTCTGGAGCAAGGAGGCGACGCTGCGCCTGACCGCCGCCCGGATGCCGGACTGCCAGCGCCAGATGGAGCTGGGCAAGGTATCCCTGTCGGGCCTGGAGATCGAGCTGTTCGCCAGCGGTCCCACCGTGTACACATTGCGTGTGGGCGAGGATGTCTGGCAGGTCGACACCCAGGGCTGTACCGAACTGGAAGCACCGGACGCGAGCGCCGTCACCGGCCAAGCGCTGGGCAGTTTCCATCTCGACGAGCACGACAAGCTGGTATTCGAGGCGGCCAATGCAAGCGGGAGCTGAGAAGACAAGGTAGGAAAGCGCGGCCGGCACGGGAACCCGTCCACGCGTCCTGCGTGCGTTGGATCCCCCGTACGACGCAGATGGCGACCGGTACATTGCCGGCCGCGCCAGCCTACTCTTCAGGGGCGCAGCCAGCCGCGCCCGATCGGCACCGCCAGCACGCGGCGGTACAGGTTTTCCGTTACCGGCAACAAGGACGCGCAAAACGCGCGCGCTGCCGGCGTCGATACCAGCAGGGCCATCGCTGCCGACATGAGGAGCGCCCCCACCATGTCCTTCGGCCAGTGCACGCCCACGTAGACGCGCGACCAGGCCACTACCAGCGCCAGCGGCAGCAGCAAGCACCCGATCCGGCGCGCCTCCTGCACGCGGCTGAAGGCCAGCACCAGGGCCACCGAGAAGATGCTGGTGGCATGGTCGCTCGGGAAAGAACTGTCCGGATCGTGCAATAGGAAGGTCTGGCCGACCTCGAGGACGAAGGGCTGCGGGCTGTACCAGAACTGGCCGATCAGGCCGTTCAGCGTGAGCGCGCACAGCGCCGCGATGAAGGCGCGCAGCGCAACTTCGCGCACCGGCCCGGTGCCGCCGATCCACAGCATGACGAGGGACAGCGGCATCACGAAGATCAGCCACTGCGCGGCAAATATTGCGCCCAGCAATTGCCAGCCGGTCAATCCGGCATGGGCGTTGAGGGCGGAAAACAGGATGAGGTTGAGATGCTCGAACATGGCGCCGGCTCGAAGATAAAATATTGACAATTTTTCTTAGAGTAGCCGAGTCCGGATGGCGCACTTTTCAAGAAGTGCAACAGATTGTGACAATGTGTGCGCGATGTCGCACATAACTGCGACAGCTCAACGTCGGTTGAGCAAACGCCGCAATTGCGTCAGTTCCATCTCGCGCCCCGATTTCTCGAGCGCGCTTTCGAGCAGGGTCTGGTCGCCGTCGCGCAGCATGGTCCACTGCGTGAAATATTCGTGCACGGTACGCCAGGGCGGGAAACCCGGCGGCATGCTGCGCCAGGTGGCGCCGGTATGGAGAAAATAGAGGACGGCGCAGAACACGTCGTACAAGTCGTGCTTGCGCGGGCGGGTCTTGCGACGCGCCGCTTCCAGCATGCTGCGCACAGGCTCGAACTGTTCGCGAGAAATATCGCTGGGATAAGCCGGACGTTCCATGGCGCGCCCTCCGAAAATTACTTGGAGATCGGCGATCCGGAACAGGTTCCAAGGCGAGCCCGGCCACGAGGGCCGGCCGGAGGTCCGACTGTTACCAGCTTAGTCCTAGTCGCGCGCCAAAGCGAGGAATTCCGTGCGTAAGGCCAGGTTCGGCTGCAGTTCACCCAGCATGGCCGAGGTGATGGTCTCTTCGCCGATGGCGCGGATGCCACGGCTTTCCATGCACAGGTGGCGGCATTTCACCACCACGCCGACCGCCTTCGGTTCCAGCACTTCCATCAGCGCGTTGGCGATCTGGATCGTCATGCGTTCCTGCACCTGCAGGCGCTTGGAGAAGATGTCGACCAGGCGGGTCAGCTTCGAGAGGCCGACGATCTTCCCGTTCGGCAGGTAGCCGACGGTGGCCTTGCCGAAGAAGGGCGCCAGGTGGTGCTCGCAATGGCTGTAGACCGGGATGTTGCGCACCACGATCAGTTCGTTGTATTCCTCGGCGCCGTCCTCGAAGGCCTTGAGCACTTCGACCGGATCCTGGGCGTAGCCCGAGGTCCAGTGTTTCCAGGCTTTCGCCACGCGGTGCGGCGTTTCCTGCAGGCCCGGACGGTCGGGATCTTCGCCCAGGCTGGCCAGCAGGCGGCGCCAGTCTTGTTCGGTGAAAGCTTCTTTGTCAGACATGGTGAACCTTAAAAAATCGATTGCCGCAAGTATATAGAAAATGCGTGCAGGGCAGCGGCCACTGCCGGTTTATTGAGCAAAGTTAATGTGTCGACCTTGGGCCAGGCGTAGCGTCGAAGGTGGTTCCTCGCCTGGGAGATCGCCATGTTCGGCAGCACCGTCCTCGAAGTCGCCATCGGTTTGACGTTTTGCTACGGCATCCTGGCGCTGGTCGTCAGTACCGTGCAGGAAGCGCTGGCGGCGGCGTTCAGCCTGCGCGCCAACATGCTGCTCGACGCCGTCAAGCGCATGCTGGACGACCCGCGCTGCGAAGCGCTGGCGCAGAGCCTGTATGACCACCCACTGGTCAATCCTCACGGCGGCGGCAAGGCCCGGCGCCCCCTGTCCGTCAAACCATCCTACATCGAACCCGCCCACTTCGCGATCGCGCTGCTCGATTCGCTGCGCAGCAACCCGGCCATTCCGCTGCAGGCCGCAATCGACGCCCTGCCCGACGAGCAGGTGAAACGCGTGCTGCTGGCGCTGCACCGCCAGGCCGGCGGCGACCTGCAGCGTTTCCAGGACGGTATCGCCGGCTGGTTCAACAGCGCGATGGAGCGCCTGTCCGGCGTCTACAAGCGGCGCCAGCTGCTGATCTCCTTCCTGCTGGCCCTGCTGCTGACGATCATGCTGAATATCGACAGCATCCACCTGTTCCAGACCCTGTGGCAAAACCCGACGCTGGCGGCGCAGATCCAGGCGGCCCCCAGCGCGCTCGACGCCGAAGCGCTGCGCCAGCTGTGGGCGATGCCGATCGGCTGGAGCAGCTTCCCGCCGCAGCTCGATTCCGCCTTCGCGCTGCAGGTGGCCGGCTGGCTGATCACCGCCGGCACCACGCTGTTCGGCGCACCCTTCTGGTTCGACCTGCTGCAGCGTGCGATCCAGCTGCGTAGTACCGGGGCCAAGCCCCAGTCCCAGCCGCAGCCAGCTACCCGCAGCGCGCGGGACAGTGTGCCGGCCCAGACCTGAACGCTATCGTCCCGGTGGGCGGTGCGCGTCCACCAGCACGCTCGACACTGAAATGTGCGGCACCCGTTCGGGCCACTCGTCATCCGGCCCGAACCAGCGCGCTTCCGAAATCTCAGATGCATCGACCCGGATCTCGCCGTCCAGGTAGTCGGCCGTGAACGCCAGCATCAGCGAATGCGGGAAGGGCCAGGACTGGCTGGCGAAATAGCGCAGGTTCTGTACCCGCAATCCCACTTCCTCATATACCTCGCGGTGGATCGCCTCCTCCACCGACTCGCCCGCCTCCAGGAAGCCGGCCAGCGGCACGAAGCGTTTGGTGGGCGAAGCGACGTGCATCGCCAGCAGCACGCTGTCGCCCTTCTTGATCAGCACCATCATGGCCGGTGAGATGCGCGGATAGGCCATGTGCCCGCACTGCACGCACTTGTAGCAGCGCTCGCCGGCGGCGAGCACGGTGCCGCTGCCGCAGGCGCCGCAGAAGCGGTGGGTGCGCGCCCATTCGGCGACCTGGGCGGCGCGCGCCGCCAGTCCCAGCAGCGCTTCATCCATGTCCGCGAACAGCGCGCGCAGGCCGCGCAGGGCATAGCCCGGCGGCAGTGCGGGTTCGCTGTCGAACCAGCCGGTCTCGCAATAGCGTTCGCCATGCAGGCCGAGCGGCTGCAGGCGGGCGCGGTCCACCTCCAGCCGCTCCAGGGTCGCGGCGTCGGGCAGGGCGAGGTCGTGTTCGCGCACCAGCAGCCTGCCGCCGTGGAACAGGAAGCTCAGGGGCGCGGGATCGGGACGGGGTGCGAACAGCGGCGTGAAGGAAGCAGGTGTCTGGAGCATGGTCGGCCAGTAGGCAGGCGGGGCAATGCCTCGATCATACCGTCTTTCCAGGTGTCGCTCTTGCGCCCCGGTTAAGGCTTCGTCGCGGCCTGCCGGCAAGTCGCAAACGGCGTGAACCAATGCTGCTCATCAGGCTCCAAGTTGAGCCCTTCGCGGCATTGACTCGGATTCAGGAGCTCGACTCTAGCCGAACCAAATGTGAGCTGAAGTGTCCAAATATCATCATGAAAAGCACGATAGGGATCGGACAGGCCGCGAGGCTGGTGGGGGCCACGATGAAGACGCTGCAGCGTTGGGACCGGGATGGGCGGCTCGTCCCGGCAGCGCGCACCGCCAGCAACCGGCGTCGTTACACCGAGAGCCAGCTGCGTGCGTTCCTGCGCCTCGCACCGCCAGCGACACCGCGCCGGACAGTCGCCTACTGCCGGATCCCGAAGGGCGCGCGGCTACCTGTGTCGAACAACCAAACCAGGGCAATCCAGGCACTGGCGCACCTGCACGCGCGCATCGCGCGGGTGCGCCACGATTTCCTCTACAAGCTCACCACCCGTCTCTGCCGCGAAAACCAAGCGGTCGTGATCGAGGACCTGAACGTGAAGGGCATGCTGGCTAATGTCCGCCTGTCGCGCGCGATCGCCGACGTCGGTTTCTACGAAATCCGGCGCCAGCTGCAGTACAAGGCGCTGCGCTTCGGCACGGAGCTGGTGCTGGCGGACCGCTGGTACCCGTCCAGCAAGCTGTGCTCCAGGTGTGGCACGAAAAACGCCGGTCTCGCCCTCGGCCAGCGCAGCTGGACCTGCGGCGGGTACGACGCCGACCACGACCGCGACCTGAACGCCGCGATCAATCTGCAACGGCTCGCCACCGGCGCCCTCGCGGCGGCAAGGGCGCTACCCGTGGCGAGCCAGGCGGTAACGCCCGGCACTGCCGCCGGCCTGGTGCCGGCGGGAGGCGGGAAAGTCACGCCTGTCAGGTACGAGCTCGGTCAGCAGGACGGCTCGGGGCAGGAAGAGAACGGTGCACATTTGTGTCCACGTTTTCGATAGCAGAAGACGATGAACGACACTCCGATTATGCTTGCCATTAACCGGACCCAGGACGCCAGCATCTGCCTGATGCATGGTTCGCACTTGGCCTGGGCCATCCAGAAAGAACGCTTTACCCGCCGTAAGCACCACTGGGGCAAGCCCGGCGACCTGCGCGAGCACTACCTGCCGCGCCTGCCCGGCCTCGAGCGCCCGGTCGACATCGTGGTCGAGTGCTTCTCGGACGACGAAGAAATCCGCGGCCTGCCCGTCTACGAAGAAGAAGAACTGGCCGCCACGCTGACGCTGTCGCACGGGAGCCGGGCGCACGCATCTCGCACCACCTCGCGCACCTGTACAGCGCGTTCCGGCGGATGCCCCTGCATGCACTGGCGATCCCGCCCTTCCTGGTCACCAAGCGCAGCGAACCGGAGCTGCCGGTATGAGCTGGCGCCGGGACGATTGACTTATCCAATCCGGCTCTGCACCCGCCAAGTGTCCCTGGATCATAGAGCCTGCACGAAGCTAGACTATTGGAGAGCACATGAACCGGCGTTCGTTCCTGTACCGTCACGCTATTCGCAGCGTCATCGTATTCCGTGCCCTGCAACTGGGGGACATGCTCTGTGCGGTGCCCGCATTGCGCGCACTGCGCGCTGCCTTGCCGGATGCCCTGGTCGTCCTCACAGGCTTGCCATGGGCGGCGCAGTTCGCCCGGCGCTTCGACGCCTACGTCAACGAATTCATTCCCTTTCCGGGACATCCGCTGCTGCCGGAACAGGCAGTCCACCACGACGGGCTGCCTTCCTACTACGCAGCCATCTGCGATCGGGGCTTCGACCTGGCGCTGCAGCTGCATGGCAGCGGCGACGTGACGAACCATATCGTGGCCGGGTTCGGCGCCCGCGCGATGGCCGGCTTCACGCGCGGCGAAGCGAGCCAGACCGACCGGACACTGCTCCTGCCCTATCCCGAAGCAGGCGCGGAGCAGGAAAGACTCTTGACCCTGCTGGACCGGCTGGGCGCACCGGACGCGGGCACCCAGCTCGAGTTCCCGGTGCGGCGCGAGGACATCGACGAACTCGAAGCCAGCAATGCCGCGCCCGATCTCGAACCCGGCAACTACATCTGCATCCATCCCGGTGCACGTACGCGCGACAAGTGCTGGCCGCCGGAGCGGTTTGCCGAAGTGGCGGACCAGCTCAAGCAGGAATTCGGACTCGACACCGTGCTGACCGGTTCGGCTGCCGAAGCACCGCTGGCGCGTGCGGTGGCGCAGCACATGCGCACGCCGGCGATCGAAGCGGCGGCGCCGATCTCGATCGGTGCGATGGCGGCACTGATGAGCCGAGCCCGGCTGCTGATCTGCAACGATACCGGCGTGTCGCACATTGCAGCCGGCCTGGGACTCAGCAGCGTGGTGGTGTTCAGCAAGGCCGACATCGCCCGCTGGGCTCCGCTCGACCGGCAGCGCCACCGCTGCATCTGGGACCCTGCCGCCGAACGTGCCGCCGTGGTGCTCCAGCATGCACGCGCCCTGCTCACCGGAACGGCGCCGAGCGGGCAGCGCGCGGCGGGGATGTGGCCTTACTGGTGATCGACGCAGTGCTGCTGCGTGCGCAGCTGCGACAGCGCAAGACCAAGCACCTCGTCGACCGGGATGTCATCCACGAAGCTTTCCTGGTGCGGACACCGCGAGGCGCGGTTGTCGGCGCCGCACACGGGGCAGCTGACTTGTGCCGAGACGGCCGCCCGCAGCAAGCCGGGCCGCAAGGGTGCGCCGTCGACCAGGTTCGTATGCCAGAAGATGCCGACTGCCGGCGTGCCGATCGCCAGGGCCAGGTGCAGCGGCCCGGTATCGTTGGACACCACCAGCGCAGAACGCTCGAGCACGCCGCACAGGCCACCCAGACCCAGTTTCCCTGCAAGATTGAGGGCGGGGTGGCGCATGCCGTCGACGATACGCCGCACGAGACCGGCTTCCTGCGCCGTACCGTTGACGGCGACGAGCGCACCGGCCGCGGCAAGCGCATCGCCGAGCGCGGCGAACCGGCCTGCCGGCCAGCACCGGCGCGGATCGGACGATCCCGGCTGGAGCAGCACCAATGGGCGGGAAGGCTTGGACGGCTGGCCAGGCTGCGCCGCAGCCGGGTCCGGCGGGAGCTCCTGCGCCGCAGCCGCCCGGTCGGCCGGCGTGAGCTCCAGTTCACGCGGCAGCCATGGCGGCGTGCCCCCTGCCAGCGCGGCGATCTCCAGCAGGGCCAGCCGCCGGTTGCCCGGCTCGACATGCGGCACCCAGCGCTCGAGGGCCGGTGCGCCGTCCGCGCGGGCGCCGATGACCAGGCGCGCGCCGAGGCGCCCGGTAAAGGGATTCGAGTGCCGTCCCCCGCCATACATTTGCGCCACGATGTCGAAGCGCTCATCCCGCATGCGCTCGACGAAACGCTCGACCGCGCTGCCGTCGGCAGGCCTGTCCACCGGTGCGCCCACGCCGGGCACCGGCGGCATGACGACGACACGGTCGACCGGTCCCGGCCGTCCTTCCAAAAAATCTGCATGCCAGGCCTTGCCAAGGAAGACCAGTTCGGCATCGGGATAGGCATGCTTCAGCGCATGCAAGGCCGGGAGGGCAAAGACGAAATCACCTACCGCGTTCGGCCGCAGGACGGCGATCTTCGCCACCCCATCGAGGCGCGCTGCCGCCGGACTCATGGCCGCGCCTGTCCCTGCCCCGGCGGGTCGCCGTGCGGCAGCAGGGCCCAGGGTGCATCGACCTCACGCGCCTTCAGCGTGGTCGGCAACTCCATGTGATAAGCGCCCGAAGGCAGCATGCCGCAACCGCCGAAGCGCTCCATCACGCGTAACTGGGCGAGCACGTCTTCGCCGCAATGGCCCGGCGGCAGGGCCGGCCAGAAATCGAAGCCGCCCGCGGCGCGCAGCCTGGCGGTATCGAACATCACGCAACCGCCGACCCAGGCCACCCGGTAGGCGCGTGACTGCCCGGGAGGGACAGCCAGGCGCCGCTGCAGGTGGAACAGGTTGGCCGCGCTATGCAGGTGATGGCGTGCCCAGGCGCCACTGCCCGGCAAGACGGTTTCCGGCTCGACCCGGCCTTCCCAGAAGGTGAGCGCCTCCTGCGCCGGCCTGTGCTGCCCCAGGTAGCTCAGGCCGTGTACTGCGCTGCCCACGAAACCGCAGCCGTGCCGCACCAGCAGGCCATGCAGGCGCCCGATCAGATCCGGCTCGAGGATGACGTCGTCGTCCACGAACAGGCAACAAGGTGCATGGGCCTGGGCCAGCAGGAAGGCGCGCTGCTCCGCCATGCCGCGCCGCGGCAGGTGATGCCAGGTCTCGACCTGCCGGCCGCGTGCCCGCAGGTAGCGCAGCACGGCCACCACCTCGGCTTGCCCGAGGGCGCTGGTCCCTTCGGTCTGGTCGGACACGACGATGCGCAGCTCGGGGTAATCCTGGGCGCCGAGCGCGGTCAGCGTGACCGCCAGCGCCGCCGGCCTGTTGCAGGTAGGGACCAGGACGTCGATGCGCGGCAGGCTCATTCAGCTTCCCGCCGGCGCCGCGCCGCCCGCCGCACGCCCGTACAGGTAGGGATTCAGCGCGGGGTCGTTGTACATCTTGAACTGGCGGTAGACCTTGAAATAGGCCTGGCCCGCGCGGGCCTCGCGCAGCAGCTGGTCGAGGCAGGCGGCCAGGTCGTGGCGCTGGGTAATCAGGCGCTGCAGCCGGGCGCTGCATGACTGCACGTGCGCATGCCCGGCTTCGCTGCGCTCGGTCTGCAGGCGCATATGATGGATCTTGAGCGCCAGGATCGACAGCCGGTCGATCATCGCACCCGGCGTCTCGCTCGACAGGCGGGCCTCGGGACCGGGTTCGGCGCCGCCGAGGCCGGCAAGCAGCGCTTCGTCGATCGCTTCGACCGCATCGTTGCGCTGCTGGTTGTAGCGGTCGATCAGGCGCTTGCTGGTGGCGATCTCGGCGGCCGGCACGTCGAGCCGGCGCGCGCGGTCTTCTTCTTGCCACAGCAGGCAGTTGTAGCGGTGGTTCGCATCGATGGCGTGCCAGGCCCCGGGCAGCTCGGGCATGCGATGCAGGACTGGCCAGTCGGGCTGGGCCAGCTCACCATCGTGGAATTGCGTCACCGCGACCGCATCGACTTTGCTCGTCATGGCATCTCCCTGATCAGTGTCGTCAAAGACCTTGGAGACGGCGCGACAGGCGAAGTTCGGCCAGTGCCGGGCTGGCTTGGGCCAGCGCAAAAAAAACGCAGACGGCGCGGGCGCGGTCTGCGTTGGAAGCCGGCTTGCGCCGTGCGAGGATCGGGTGCCGGCCCCTGGGCCGGCGAACACATTACTTCAGCAGTTTGGTACGGCTGGCAACGAAGGCGATGACCAGCGACAGGCCGCCGACGTAGGCGATCGCTGCCTGCATGCCGACGAAGTGGGCGACGGCGCCGATCACCGGCGGGCCCATCAGGCTGCCGCTGTAGGCCATGCTGGCGACGGCGGCCAGAGCCATCGGGCCTTGTGCGCCGGCTGCGCTGAACACGAAGGGGAACAGCAGCGACAGGCCGAGGCCGGCAATCGCGAAGCCGCCCAGGGCGACGTAGGCGTTCGGGGCCACCACGGCGAAGAACAGGCCGGATGCCGACACCAGCGAGCCGATGGTGACAAGGCGCTGGGCGCCGAAGCGCACTTTCATCTTGTCGCCGACCATGCGCGACAGCAGCATCATGACCGAGAACGCCGACAGGGCCAGCGGCGCCAGGCCGTCCGAGGCACCGAAGTGCTCTTTCAGGAACACGCCGCTCCAGTCGGCGATGCTGCCTTCCGACATCGAACCGAGGAAGCCCAGCAGGCCCAGCAGCGCCAGCGGACCGCGCGGCAGCGAGAACGACTTCTTCTCGACCTTTTCGACGCTGTCGTCGGCGTCCATCATGGTGAACGCAGCCCACAGCACCAGGGCCAGCGGACCGGCCAGCATCAGGAAGTGGGTGGCCGGGGCGATCTTCATGCTGGCCATCAGGCTGCCGAGGGTCGCGCCCGCCAGGCCGCCGGCGCAGCCGATACCATGCAACATCGACAGTTCCGACTTGCCGGTCTGCTTTTCACGCCTGGTCGCGGCCGAGTTGATGGCGACGTCGAAGGTGCTGGCGGTGATGCCCAGCATCAGGACCGACAGCATCAGGCGCGGCACGGTCGGCGCCATGCCGATCGACACCAGCACGCACAACAGGGCCATGCCCGAGACCAGCAGCGACTTGCGGGCGCCGAAACGGCCCATCAGGAAGGAAGAGATCGGGTAGGAGACGACGGCGCCCAGGCCGCCGCACAGCAGGACCATCGACAGGGCCGAGTGGGACACCTGGACACGCTCGGCCAGGGCCGGGATGCGGCCGGCCCACGAGCCCATGATCAGGCCGAACAGCGCGAACAGGACCGGCAGCGCGTACTGCTGGGTCTGCGCAAAGGAAAGCGAACGTGGTGCAGAAACAGTGGTGTGCATTGAAAGAACCGAATTGTTAAATTTTTGAGGTAATTAAAAACTGCCAACTGACCCTGAAATGCAAACGCCAACCGGAATTAGTTGGCGTCAGGAAGCTGATGGGAGGCAATTTTAACGACCGGAAAAATTCTGTGTTTGCCGTACGGAAAAATATTTTCGCTTGTTGTTTTCCGTCGACGCAAACATGACAACTCTGTTAGTGAAGCATTATCAAACCATAGAGGAAGCACGGCAAATTGCCGCAAAAGCGTGCAGTTAGATGAATTTACTGTTGAGTTTTCTCTTTACCTTCCCTGTCGAGGCGACCGCGGAAAGGCATATTTTTTGATAAGGAATGGACAAAAAAATAGCGGAAAATACGGACTCGGCATTATTCCGAAAACGTATTTCCCGCTATAAGAATTCCCGCACCTAATTAATTACCGAATGCAGCCAATTGTGAAATATATGGCGTGCGAATATGTGGCATACACATGCCGCATTACTTCAGATCATTAAATCAGTTCCAGGCTCACGTCGATATTGCCGCGCGTCGCATTCGAATACGGGCAAACAAGATGTGCACGCTCGACCAGCAAACGCGCTTCCTCTTCCGGCACGCCCGGCAGGCTGATCTGTAACGTCACCTCGATGCCGAAGCCGGCCGGGATCGGACCGATGCCGACGCTGCCCTGCACCGACACGTCCGGCGAAATCTTCAGCTTGTCGCGCGCAGCCACGAACTTCATCGCGCCGAGGAAGCAGGCCGAGTAGCCGGCCGCGAACAGCTGCTCCGGATTGGTGCCCTCGCCGCCCGCGCCGCCGAGTTCTTTCGGGGTCGACAGCTTGACGTCGAGTGCGTTGTCGGACGAGACGGCACGGCCATCGCGGCCGCCGGTGGCTTTGGCGCTTGCACGGTAGAGGACTTTTTCGATTGCCATGGTGATGCTCCTTTGCTGGTCGGTGCCAGGTTTGCCTGGCGATTAGATAGTGCACGACCTAATAATATATAGCGCGCTATTTAATTGCAAGCGATTTTATTACTGGAGCCCGCGCCATTCCCAGCTCCGGCGTCCGGGAGTATCCTGCACATGGCGGTTCCTCAAGGGAGAACTCTGATGGACGACACGGTACGATGGGGCATCCTGGGCACGGGCGGCATCGCGCGCGCCTTCGCACTCGGACTGAAGCACGCGCCCGGCGCGGTGCTGGCGGCGGTGGGCTCGCGCACGCTGGACAGCGCCCAGGCCTTCGCGCGCGAACTCGGCGCCAAAGGTGTGGACACTGCGGCCTACGGCTCGTATGAGGAACTGGCCGGCGCGGACGGCGTCGACATCATCTATATCGCCACGCCGCACCCGATGCACGCGCCAAACACCTTGCTGGCGCTGGGCGGCGGCAAGGCCGTGCTGTGCGAAAAACCCTTTGCCATGAACCGGCGCGAGGCCGGTGAAATGGTGGCCCTGGCCCGCGCCAAGAACCTGTTCCTGATGGAAGCCATGTGGACGCGCTTCCTGCCGGCCCTGGCGGAGGTGAAGCGCATCATGGCCTCCGGCGACATCGGCACGGTCACGCAGGTGCATGCGGATTTCGGTTTCTCGGCCACCACCGATTCCGAGCACCGCATCAACAAGCGCGAACTGGGCGGTGGTGCGCTGCTCGACCTCGGCATCTACCCGCTGTCGATCGCCTGCGCCTTGCTGGGCAAGGCGGAAAGCGTCCATGCGGAGGCCATCGTGGGCGACAGCGGCGTCGACACCAGCACCGCCTTCATCATGAAGCACGGCGGCGGCACGCTCTCGGTCTGCAGCTGCTCGATCCGCGCACGCTCGGCTTCCGAGCTGATCGTCTCCGGCACGGGCGGCAGCATCCGCATGCACCGCCTGTTCCACCTGACCGATCGCATCACCGTCGAGCTGCAGGACGGCTCCTCGCGCACTATCCCGACGCCCTACCTCGGCAACGGCTACACCCATGAGGCCATCGAAGCCGGCCGCTGCCTGCGCGAGGGCCTGATCGAGCATCCGCTGATGACGCACGAGGACACGCTGTCGGTCATGACGGTGCTCGACCGGATCCGGGGGCAGATCGGCCTGCGTTATCCCTCGGACACCTGAGCTGTTTTCCGCCCTTTTCCTGGTCCGCTCAGCGGGACAGGGGCGTCAGGAGTGCGGGCTGGCCGATCTCGACCACCGTGGCATTCGATTTCTGAAAATAACTGTTCCAGAAATTGGTCAGCGCCCGCATCGTTTTAGGATCACGATACTTGCCGCCTTTCTTTCCTTCCTCAGCAAGCAAGCCGGCTCCGATCACGTAGATCCTGGCTCCGCCAAAATCCGCTATCAGCTCATGATCGACTGCGTCTCTCAGCTCCTTGGCAGGATCGATTTGCCGCACCGATTCGCCGCGTGCGCCATAAAAACTGGTGACGGATGAGTTCTCGAGCATGTCCGACGCCAGCAGGACGACCCTTTGCCGGGCTGGCGATTTCTTGACCCGCGCCGAGATCGCCTTCAGAGATGCCAGGACGTCGGATTTTCCGAGGCTGGCATTTGCGCCGCCGAAGCCGGCGCGCAAGGCATTGCCAATGGCCTGCATCGCGACGTTCGGCTGGCGCTTTGCGCAACTGTCGAATTTGGCCAGCGCTGCCTTCGGGATGTCGTCTCGCGCCGCGGGAGCGATCAAGGGCTCGATGGTCCCCGCACTCAGTACCTGCGCATACCGCCCCTGAGAAAACGCCGAAAAACTCAGGACCGAATATGCATGCCCAGCTGTCATGAAGGGGCGAATATTGTCGGCCACCTGTTGCTGCAGGGTAGGATCGAACACGGTGGTCTGGTCAATCAGGACGAACAGCTCGGTGCCGACAGACGCTGGAGCGACGCCGATCTTTGCGTCGTAGCAGCTCGGAACGGCATCTTCTACCCAGGCAGCGGCGGGGCCGCTCGCCAGGGCGGCCGCCAAGGTCAGCAAAACGGTTTTCTTCACAGCAGGTCCTCGATCTCGGCAGCACGCTGTTTCTTCGCGAGCTCCTTCGCTTCCTTCCGTTCCTGCAACACGATTTTCACTTCCGTGAACACGTGTTCCGGGAGCGTGTCGAGGTAGCTGCGCTTCGCTTGAATGTCGTCGCCAACGCGGTCCAGTTCGCGAATGGCGATCTCGACCTCACTAGCACGCGCGAGCTTCGGCTCCGGCGGCGTTTCCTCGTCCTGCGCCACCGGCGTGGCCGGGGCGGCGACCGTGGCGGCGGCCCTGTCGTGCTCGCGCGCCTTCCGGCGCTGGTGATCTTCCTTGGCGCGCTGCTGCTCCTGCTGAAGCGCTTCGCGCTTCTTGCTGCGATAGTCGGTTTCCTGCTTGTCGGTACTGTCCAGGAATTCAAGGAAGGACTTGGTCGGATGCACGGCCACGCCCGTTCCCTGTTCCGCATGGTGCTGAATCATGCGCTGCTGGAGGTTTTCCAGCTGGTTCTGCGCCTTGTCGATGAAATGCTGCGACGCCATGCGTACGTCGCCATACGTCAGGTACTTTCCTTTCCCCAAGGCCTTGAATGCCGCCTTGCTGTTCTCGCCGGCGAAACCCCAGCGGTAGCCGAACAGAACGCCCAGGCCCTGCAGGAAAACGAACAGCACCGCGAGGATGGCGAAGGTCACCCAGTAGCCGTGCAGGTCGTACTGCGCCGCTTCTTCGACTGCTTTGCCGTCGGCCTCCAGATTGGATTGCGCATCCGCATCGGGCAAGACGTTCTGCTGCGCCAGGTCGATACCGACGCTGGTGTTTTGCTGCTGCACCAGCTCGCTCTTCTGCATACGGACGGCATCGTCCATCAGTTTGTTCGCGCTCTGCACGCGGACGTAAGTTGCGCCGACCGCAATCATCAGCACGAAAGCGAGGGTAGCCCAGCTGACCACAAAGCTGGCATCGATCCCGACGCGGTTGGAGATCTGGGTGTACTCCGGCTCCTCATCGTCGAGATGCTGGGAAGTCGTCAAGGGCATGGAACGGGTCCGCAGCTTATGGCGGCGTCCATCCTCGATCCAGTCCTTGCGCGCGCGCTTGATCTTGAGCGAGCGGTACAGTTCCTGACCTGCCGCATGAGTCAGCAGCACACAGAGAGCGGAAACGATGAAGGCGATGCCGATGGCGGCGTATTTTTGCGTTGTTTCGCTTGCCCCCGGCACGGTATAACCGGCAAGCACATAGCTGAAACCCTGGGCTTCGACGAACACGAAACCGACGATCAGCACCCAGATGGCAAGCGGCGTCAACGTGCGTCCGTTGTCGCCGGCTTTCTGCAGGTAGCTCGTGCGTTCGTTGAAGTCGAATTCCGACTGCACCTGGACGAAGCCCTTGTAGTCCTGGCACAGCGCACGTTCGGATTTGAACCATCCGCTGCCATCCGTGGTCTGATGCAGGTCCTTGGACAGGCGGGCCGTCTTGCCGATAACCGGGAAGTTATACCAGGTATTGAGCCACCACCATTTCAGCTTGTCCCACATCAGGGAAAGCAAGATGGCTGCGACGGCCGTGTAGAGGATGGCCCATACCAGCGCGGGATATGTATGAAGGAAGTCGGAGAGCATGGCGTTTAATTGGCGATCACAGGTTTAAATGGGGAGACGTACAGTTGCTTGTCGTGGGCATACACGATGTTGCCGTCCTTGGCCGCTACACCGCCCTGGCGGCTGTAGAGGATGTCGATGCACTGCATGCCGGCCGCGCCGTTGGTGAAGATGCGGTACAGGATTCCGCCTTCGCCAAGATAGGTATTCACCTCCGGCCTCAGGGACACGTCCGGCTTCGGATTTCGGTTGCTCGCGGGGTCGTAACTCGCGTAGACCTTCAGTTCGGGGAACTGCGCCAGCGATGCTTCGCTTGCCAGTACCGCGACCTTGTTGATCACGACCTGGTGGCCATTGACACGCTGGGTCCACGTCTTGCCATACAGGCCAGGCACATGTTCATTTACCCTGTAGGTGGCGCCGTCCTTGAGTGCCTTGACCGCTCCGGAAACGCGGGGACGGTCTTGCGTGCATTCCGAAACGACCGGCGAGTCGCTGGCATAGGCGGTGCTGATCAAGCTGAACAGCGGGCGCTTTTGCTGGACTGCCCCGACGCCGGAGGCGGCAAGTTTCGTCTCCAGCAGCGGCGTGCCGCCGAAGTCGAGTGACTTGCCCACCACTTTCAGCGGAACGGCGTGGGCCATCGTGGCGGTGGCGGCGGTGATGGCAGGAGTACGATTGCCTGGGGGTACTGCCGGCGAAGTCCTGGCTGCTGCGGCCACCGGCTTGTCCGCTTGGGGGCGGGTGGTCGGCACCGCGCTGCGTCGTGCGGCCGGCCGCGGCGGAGTGGCCGCGGCGGGGCGTGCCGCCACACGCTGCGCGGTTTCCCTGGCCGGCACGGTGTCAGCGGGCGTACCGCGGTAATACTGGTAATTCGGGCGGCGGGCTTCGAGATACTTGCTGAAACTCTCTCCATTCGACAGTTCCACGATGTCGACCCGGCGATTCTGCAAACGGCCCGTTTCGCTATGATTGTCCGCCACCGGATAGACTTCGCCGGCCCCCTGGTAATACACCTGTTCACGCGGAATGCCGCGGCGCTCCAGATATTCGGCCACGGCGCGCGCACGGCGCTCCGACAAATCGGCATTCATGGCGGAAGAACCAGTATCGTCGGTATGGCCGACCAATAAGAGCTTGCGTCCGGCATTCGACGCTTGGGCGCCCCGGGTGGATTTTTCCAGGTTATAGACGTCCGCAATGGCCGAGAAATACTGTTCGGCGCGTCTCGTCAGCACCGCTGAATTACTTTCGAAATGTCCGCCTTGGGCGCTGCCATCCTGTAGCGAAACGATATGGCCGATCGCATTCTTCTTGATCGCATCGGCATTTCCCGCTCCATTCAATTCGGCGTCCGACACAACGGCGCCATTGCTGGCCACCGCTGCAAAACTCATCTGCAGATCGTACTGCCGCGCAACCTTGGCCAGTTCACAGCGCCGCTGATCAATGTCCGCCCCGATGAGGCCGCCTGCGGCAGAGCCGATGAGTGCTCCCGCCAGCACGGCGCCCTTGTCCTTGTTACCGAGCTTGGCCCCGATCAATGCACCAGCAAGCGCGCCGACGACCAAGCCCGTGTTACGGGCATTATTCGCGCATGGATCCGCGTTATTGAAGGTGTCGTTGAATGCCTGACCCATTCCCCCTTGGCCAGGCGCTGTCGCGCACCCGGTGATACTGATAGCGAGGGCCGCTACAGTTATTTTGGCTGGCACTTTTTTCATTGTTTAAGCAGTCAACTGGCTGAACTGCGATCTTGTTTCCGAATTTTAATGATAGTAGATACATATTCATCGGAGCAAGATTGTTGCACTGCGTTCAAGGCCAAAACAACAGAAAAAAGAAGATTACATCGCAGACTATCTGCCAGACCATAAATTCTCACGCATTATTTCAACGGCGTGAAATGCGACTCGGGTAAATTTTCAAAAATAAAATTATTGAAAGACGCTGACAAAGCCGCATTCATTTACTTATCGAAATCGCGAATTCGCGCATTTATTTACTTTAAATAATAGCGAAGCCGACCGGCACCGGCCGCTCCCCGATCTGCTGGCGCCACATCGCGTAGTACAGCCCCTTCTGCGCCACCAGCGCCTCGTGCGAACCGGTTTCGACGACGCGGCCCTTTTCCAGCACGTAGATGGTGTCCGCGTGCATCACGGTCGAGAGCCGGTGCGCGATCAGGATCGTGATCTGGCTGGCGCGCGCCGAGATGTCGCGCACGGTGTTGGTGATCTGCTCTTCCGTCAGCGAGTCCAGCGCCGACGTGGCTTCATCGAAGATCAGCAGGCGCGGCTCGCGCACCAGGGCGCGGGCGATCGACAGGCGCTGCTTCTCGCCGCCCGACAGCTTCATGCCGCGCTCGCCGATGACGGTGTCCAGCCCCTCGGGCGACCTGTTGACCAGACCGGCGCACGACGCCTGCTGCAGCGCCGCCATGATCTGCGCATCCGTCGCATCCGGCTTCACGAACAGCAGGTTGTCGCGGAGGGTGCCGGCGAACAGGTGGGTCTCCTGCGTGACGAAGCCGATCTGGCGGCGCGCCTCGTTGTAGCGCAGGTCTTCGGTCGAGATCTCGTTGTAGAACACCTTGCCGCGCGCCGGCGTGTACAGCCCCACCAGCAGCTTGACCAGGGTCGACTTGCCCGATCCGGACGGACCGACGAAGGCAACGGTCTGGCCCAGGGCCGCGCTGAACGAGATGTCCACCAGCGAATCCTCCAGCGCCCCCTTGTGGCGGAAGCCGACCTCGGCGAAGCGGATCTGCCCGAGCGGCCCGATCTCGACGAAGTCCTGCGGGCGGCGCTCGATCGGCTTGTCCATCAGCGTGCGGAAGTTCAGCAGCGAAGCCTCGACCTCGCGGTGCGCCAGGATGATGTTGCCCAGCTCCTGGAGCGGCGCGAAGATCGCCACCGAGATGAACTGCATCGCGATCAGCTCGCCGGTCGAGAGGACGTCGCGGAAAATCAGCCACAGCAGCGCGAACAGGATCGCCAGTTTCAACAGGCTCAGCGTGCTCCCCTGCAGGAAGGAGAGCAGCCGGATGCGCTTCACCTTCTCCATCTCGAGCGCGAAGATGCTGTCGGTCTGCGCCTTCAGGCGGCGGATCTCGGTAAAGGTCAGGCCCAGGCTCTTGATCAGTTCGATGTTGCGCAGCGACTCGGTGATGAAGCCGGAATTGCGGTTGGTCTCGCGCACGATCGAGCGCTGCTGGGTCTTGATCTCGCGGCTCAGCAGCCCGGTGAGCCCGCCCAGCACCAGCACCCCGACCAGGAAGACCGGCACCAGCAGCCAGTGCTTGGTGACCGCGTACCAGACCAGGAAGGAGACCCCGACCGTCGATGCAAACACCGTATTGATGAAGGTGTTGATGAAGCGCTCGCTGTCGGCGCGCACCTTCTGCAGCAGCGACAGGGTCTCGCCGCTGCGCAGGTCTTCGAATTCCTGGTACTTCAGGCGCAGCACCTGGCGCAGGCCGTCGTTGAAGATCGCCACGCCCAGCTTCTGCACCACCAGCCGCGTCACGTATTCCTGCAGCGCCTTGGCCAGGCGCGCCAGCAGGGCCACCAGCACCGCCAGGCCGAGCAGGCGCAGCACGCCCGCCACCAGTTCCTCATCGGTCTTGCCGCCGCGGTGGAGGGCATAGTCGTCGATGATCTTGCCGAAGATGATGGGGTCGACCAGGTTCAGTACCTGAGCGAGGCCGGCCAGCAGCAGGGCCAGTGCGGCCAGGCGCCAGTGCGGACGCAGGTAGCTCCAGAGGATGTGCATCCTGGCATGTTACCAATGCACGGGGCCAACGCGCGCACGGCCTGTCGCCGGGTGTTGCCTTGCCGACTGCCAAATATTCCCAAGGAAACGCGTTGCCGCGCTTTATTTAAAAACAGTACAGTTGACGCATTTGCCATTGCTTCAGCATGGAGACGTGATGCTGCTGGTCCTGCTCCTGCTCCCCTTCGCCGCCGCTTTTGTTGCAGCCTGCATGCCCGGCGACTCGCGCGACCGTCCCGCCGCGGTCGCCGGCATCGCCACCCTGGCAGCCCTGGCGCTGGCCGTCTCCCGTTTCGACCTCATCGCAGGCGGCGCCGTGCCGCAGGAACACTATGCCTGGCTGCCTGCTTTCGGGCTCGACATCGTGCTGCGCATGGACGGCCTGGCCTGGGTCTTCGCCATCATGGTGCTCGGCATCGGGGTGCTGGTGCTGCTGTATGCCCGCTATTACATGTCGCGGCGCGATCCGGTGCCCCGTTTCTATGCCTACATGATGGCCTTCATGGGCGCGATGCTCGGCGTGGTCCTGTCGGGGAACCTGATCCAGCTGGTCGTGTTCTGGGAGCTGACCAGCGTTACCTCCTTCCTCCTGATCGGCTACTGGCAGGAGCGCAATGACGCCCGACGCGGCGCCCGCATGGCCTTCACGGTCACCACCATCGGCGGCCTGTGCCTGCTGGCCGGGGTCCTGCTGCTCGGCCACATCGCGGGCAGCTACGCGCTGCAGGACGTGCTGGCGGCCGGCAACCGGATCCGCGCCCACGACTGGTATGTGCCGGCCCTGGTGCTGGTGCTGCTGGGAGCCCTGACCAAGAGCGCGCAGTTCCCCTTCCACTTCTGGCTGCCGCATGCGATGGCGGCGCCGACGCCGGTCTCCGCCTTCCTGCACTCGGCCACGATGGTCAAGGCCGGCGTGTTCCTCCTGATCCGCCTATGGCCGGCGCTGGCCGGCACCGAGGAGTGGACCTGGATCCTCGGCGCCGCCGGCGTCTGCACCCTGCTGCTGGGGTCCTTCTTTGCGATCTTCCAGTACGACATGAAGGGCCTGCTGGCCTATTCGACCATCAGCCACCTCGGGCTGATCACCGTCCTGCTGAGCATCGGGACGCCGCTGTCGGTGGTGGCCGCGATCTTCCACACCATGAACCACGCGGTGTTCAAGGCCTCGCTGTTCATGGCGGTCGGCATCGTCGACCACGAGAGCGGCACCCGCGACATGCGCCAGCTGCGCGGCCTGAAGCGCGCCATGCCGCACACCGCGGCCCTGGCCATCGTGGCCACCGCGGCCATGGCGGGGGTACCGCTGATGAACGGCTTCCTGTCGAAGGAGATGTTTTTTGCCGAGACCATGGTGGTGGGCGGCAGCGAGAACTGGTGGATGTCGGTGGCGGCCGGCATGATGGGGCTGTTCAGCGTGATCTACTCGCTGCGCTTCATCAGCGTCTTCTTCGGGCCGCTGGCGCACGACCTGCCGGACGAACCGCACGAGCCGCCGCGCTGGATGCGGGTACCGATCGAGTGCCTGGTCCTGCTGTGCATCGCGGTGGGCGTGATGCCCGAGCGCGTGGTGGGCGACGTGCTGGCGGTGGCCGCGCACTCGGTTCTCGGCCCCACCATGCCCGAATACAGCCTGGCGATCTGGCACGGAGTCAACCTGCCGCTCCTGATGAGCATGATCGCGCTGGCGGGCGGCCTGGTCGGCTACCTGGTGCTGCGCAACTGGTTCGAGCTGGCGCAGCGCGACCGGGTGCCGGTGCTGCACCGCCTGAAAGGCGCCCAGCTCTACGAGAACGTGCTGGTCGGCCTGTCGCAGGGCGCGGCCTGGCTGCTGCGCCTGGCCGGCACCCAGCGGCTGCAGCCGCAGCTGCTGGTGCTCATGGCGGCGATGGTGGTCGTGCCGCTGCTGCTCGCCGGGCCGGTCATCGATATCACGATGCCGCAGCCGGCCGGCGCCGATCCCCTGTTTGCCTTGCTGTGGCTGATCGGCGCGGGCTGCGCCGTGGCCGCGGCCTGGAAGGCCAAGTACCACCGGCTGGCGGCCCTGGCCCTGGTCGGCGGCACCGGGCTGGCCACCAGCGCCACCTTCCTGTGGCTGTCGGCGCCGGACCTGGCCCTGACCCAGCTGATGGTCGAGACGGTGACCACGGTCCTGATCCTGCTCGGCCTGCGCTGGCTGCCGCCGCGCTTCCGCCCCGCCTACCTGGCGGCGCGCGTCCCGCCGAGCGCCTGGCTGCGCCGCTCGCGCGACGCACTGATTGCGGCTGCCGGCGGCCTGGGACTGGCGGCGGCGAGCTATGCGGTCCTGACTTCCCCGCAGGCGGGCGGCACCAGCATCCGCGACTTCTTCGTGCTGCGCGCCCTGCCCGAAGGTGGCGGCGCCAACGTCGTCAACGTGCTGCTGGTGGACTTCCGCGGCTTCGACACGATGGGCGAGATCACCGTGCTGTCGGCGGTGGCACTCACTGTCTACGCCCTGCTGCGCCGCTTCCGCCCGGCGCCGGAGAGCATCGCCATCCCGGTGCAGCAGGCCAACGACGTCGACCCGGCGGTCGGCCAGAAGCCGGGCCAGCAGGCGCGCGACGGCTACCTGATGGTGCAGTCGGTCTACCTGCGCTTCCTGCTGCCGGTGATGGGCGTGGTCGCCGTGTACTTCTTCATGCGCGGCCACAACCTGCCGGGCGGCGGCTTCGTGGCGGGCCTGATCTTCGCCACCGCCCTCATCGTGCAGTACATGGTGGCCGGCACCGACTGGGTCGAATCGCACCTGCGCCTGCGGCCGCACCGCTGGATCGGCTGGGGCCTGGTCACCGCCTGCGGCACCGGCATCGGCGCCTGGCTGGCCGGCTATCCCTTCCTGACCAGCCACACCGCCCACCTCACGCTGCCGCTGCTCGGCGAGCTGCACCTGCCCTCGGCCTTCGTGTTCGACCTGGGCGTGTTCCTGGTGGTCGTCGGCACCACCATGCTGATCCTGGTGGCGCTCGCCCACCAGTCGCTGCGCAGCCGGCGCACGCCGCTGGCCGGCAAACCCAGCGCCGCCGCGCTGGCGGCGATCCCGCCCACCAAGGAGATCGGCTGATGGAGATCGTGCTGGCACTCGCGATCGGCATCGTGTTCGGCTCCGGCATCTGGCTGGTGCTGCGTCCGCGCAGCTTCCAGGTGCTGATCGGCCTGATGCTGATGTCCTACGCCGTCAACCTGTTCATCTTCGCCATGGGCCGCCTCAGCGTGGACCGGCCGCCGCTGACGCCGGCCGGCACGGCGCCCGACCCTGCCGCGCTGGCCGATCCGGTGCCGCAGGCACTGGTGCTCACCGCCATCGTGATCGGCTTCGCCACCACCGCGCTCTACCTGGTGGTGATGATCGGCGCGCGCGGCCTGACCGGCACCGACCACGTGGATGGGGAGGAACCAGAGGCATGACGCTGGACTGGATGCACCACCTCGTGATCGTCCCGGTGCTGCTGCCGCTGCTGTGCGGCGCCCTGCTCGCGCCGCTGACCGAAGGCCGCCACCGCCTGAAGTTCGCGGCCGGCTATGCCTCGGTGCTGGGCCTGCTCGCGAATGCGCTGGCGCTGGTGCTGCTCACGGATGGCGCATGGGCCGGTGGCGTGCGGGCCTATTTCGCCGCCAACTGGGCCGCGCCTTTCGGCATCTCCCTGGTGGCCGACCGCCTGTCGGCCATGATGCTGGTGCTCACCGCGGTGCTGGCCCTGGCCGCCCTGCATTACGCGCAGCCGCGCTGGGGCCGGATCGGCGTGCACTTCCATTCGCTGTTCCAGTTCCTGCTCATGGGGATCAACGGCGCCTTCCTGACCCACGACCTGTTCAACCTGTTCGTGTTCTTCGAGGTGATGCTGGCCGCCTCCTACGGCCTGGTCCTGCACGGCTACAACGTGGCGCGCCTGCGCGCCAGCATGCAGTACATCGCGGTCAACCTGGCCGCCGCCCTGCTGTTCCTGATCGGCGTCGCATTGATCTACGCCACCACCGGCACGCTCAACATGGCCGACCTGGCGCAGCGGGTCGGGACGCTGCCGCCGCAGGCCGCCGGCCTGCTCAAGGCGGGCGTGGCGGTGCTGGCGCTGGCCTTCCTGGTCAAGGGCGCCATGTGGCCGCTCGGCTTCTGGCTGCCGACCACCTATGCCGCGGCCTCGCCGCCGGTGGCCGCGATGCTGGTCCTGATGACCAAGGTCGGCGCCTACGTCATCCTGCGCATCTGGCTGCTGGTGTTCCCGGAAGGGAGCTCCGAGACGGCGCGCTTCGGCTACGACGCCCTGCTGTGGGGCGGGATGGCGACCATCGTGTTCGGCGCGGCCGGCATGCTGGCCACCGACAGCGCCGGGCGCCTGGCCGGCTATGCGGCGATCGTCTCCTCCGGCACGCTGCTGGCCGTGACCGGCTATGGCCAGCAGCCCCTCGTGACCGCCGGGCTGTACTACTTCGTCGCCTCCACGGTGGCGATTGCCGCCTTCGTGCTCCTGATCGAACTGGTCGACCGCATCCGCACGCCGGGCGCCGCGATGCTGGCGCTGACGATGGAGGTCTATGCCGTCGAGGACACGCCGGCCGAACCGAAGGGCCGCGGCGTGCCGGCCGCGATGGCCTTCCTGTCGCTGGCCTTCACCGCCTGCGCCCTGATGATCGCCGGCCTGCCGCCGCTGTCGGGCTTCGTCGCCAAATTCGGCATGTTCCATGCGCTGATCAACCCCGGGCCGGGCCTGCCCCCGATCGGCGCCGGCGGCTGGACCCTGATGGCGCTGGTGATCGTGTCCGGCCTGGTCGCCATCGTTTCGCTGATGCGCTTCGGCGTGCGCACCTTCTGGGCCGCGGAGACCCTCGGCCCGCCGCGCCTGCACGCTGCGGAAGCGCTGCCGGTGGCAGGGCTGCTGCTGGTGTCGGTGCTGCTGACGGTGCAGGCGCAGCCGGTCTACGACTACCTGGCGCGCGCCAGCGGCGATCTGCACCGTCCCGCCCTGTACATCGACCAGGTGCTGGGCACGCCGCCCGTACCCGGACCGGAGGCACCATGACGCCCTGGCTGCCCTTCCCCATCGTGTCGCTGTCCCTGTGTGCGCTGTGGCTGCTGCTGAACCAGACGCTCGACCCGGCCAACCTGCTGTTCGGCGCGGCGCTGGGCATCGCGGTGCCGCTGCTGACGCGCCGGCTGCAGCCCTTCGGCTATCCGCGCCTGCGCGCGCCGCTGACCATCCTGCGCCTGATCGGCATGGCCTCGGTCGAGATCATCCGCTCGAGCTTCAACGTGTGCCGCATCATCCTGTTCCGCGACCATGCAAGCGTGAATGCGCAGTTCATCCGCGTGCCGCTGACGCTGCGCGACCCCTACGGCCTGGCGATGCTGTCCTGCCTGATCAACATGACGCCGGGGACGGTGTGGGTGGAGATCTTCCCGGAGCAGCACGAGCTGTCGCTGCACGTGTTCGACCTGCACGACCGCCAGTGGTGGGTCGATACCATCAAGGGCCGTTACGAGCGGCCCCTCATCAAGATCTTCGAATCGGAGGATGACCATGCAAACCCTTCTTGAACTGGCGATCGGCTACGCGATGGTGTGCGTGCTGGTGGCGATGGGCTTCTGCGCGCTGCGCCTGCTGATCGGACCCTCGGGACACGACCGGGTGCTGGCGCTGGACACGCTGTGGATGTGCGGTATTTTGCTGGCCCTGGTGCTGGGCATCCGCTTCGGCACCCAGGTGTATTTCGAGGTGGCGATCCTGATCGCGCTGGTGGGCTTCGTGTCGACGGTGGCGATGGCGAAGTTCCTGATGCGTGGGGAGATTATCGAATGAACAGCGGAATGAGCGGCATCGAACACATCCCCGCCTGGGCGGCGTTGCCGGTGGCCCTGCTGCTGGTACTGGGCGCCAGCATCGTCCTGATCGGCGCGCTCGGCCTGCTGCGCCTGCCCACCTTCTACCAGCGCATCCACGGCCCGGCCGTCACCGTCACGCTCGGTGCCGGCTGCCTGCTGCTGGCCTCGATGCTCTACTTCACGGCGGCGCAGTCGCGGCCCGTGATCCACGAAGTCATCATCTCGGTGTTCATCCTGCTGACGGCCCCGGTGGTGTCGATGACGATCATGCGCGCCGCCGTGTACCGCGACCTGCGGGCGCGCAGGCTTGATGCCGGGGCAACGGCAGGGGATGTCTATGCGATCGCCGACAGTCCGAAGCCGCGCCGGCCCGGTGAGCCCGACTGAGGATCACGCGCCGACGATCCGCTGTCGCATCCTGCGCGTGATGGAGGCCACCTTGTCGACGATACGCTCCGCCAGTACACGCTGGCCGGCGTCCAGCGAGGGCATGACATCGGCCGCCGCAGCCGGGACCGCGACGTCGACCGCAAGGGCCATCTCTCTTGCGAGTTTCAGGAGGTACTTCGACCCAATTCCGAGGGTGTTAGCCAATACAAGGAAATGTTCCTGCGTCATCTTTCCTGGATCGGTTTCGCCGCCAATCGACAAGGCGAAGTGCGTTCCAAGGCCGGTGTAGGCCCGCGTGCACATCAGGTCATAGAAGGGCGCAAGCCGCATGCCGCGTCCTGCCGCGATCATGGACAGGTTCTTGGCGTGCGAATCGTTATTTCCCGTATAAAGATTGAAGAACAGCCAGCGTAGCAGGTGACGCTGGTCCACGCCGGGCTGGGTGGACTGCTTCAGGAGTGCGAAACATTCCGGAAAGCCGGGTCCGCCGTCGTGTTCGTATTTGACGTCGGACGGCTTGCCGAGCAATTGGCAAAAATCCGCCTGCCAAAGCCTCCGCAGCGCATGGTCTTCCCCGGGCTGCCGGTCATAGCGCTCCACCAGGCATGCCCGGGTCTCTGGCTGGTAGCTCACTGCCGCCGTCGGCAGGCCGCAGCGTCGTGCGGCGAGCATCATGATGGTTTCGTTCGCAGCCGATGCGAAGACCTTGATGTCGGAGCGGACGATATCGGGCTTGAGGATATGGGTCGACGGCGAACTTCCCATTGGGCGGCATGGCGTTCCGTCATCGTCGATATACAGCAGGATCTTGTGCTGCGCACCCGAGATCGACATACGGGGTTCCGGCATGCCTTTCGCAGCCTTGTCGATGGCCTTGCGTTCGGCCGTTCCCGCCCCCCGGTGAACCAGGGCATCCACCTGTTCCCAGTCCAGGCGCTGGTAGATCGGCCGCTGCGGCTCCTCTCCTTCCGGCAGCAGGACGACCGAACCGGCACATTCTCCCCCGATGCGGGACAACAGGCCAAATACGGTCGAGACCTGCTCCCTCATCATGACGAGCGTGCGCTGGTCTCCTTCCGGAAGCAGGTTTTCGAAGAATGCGTTGACGAATTCGGAGTCGAGCGCTTCGGGGCCCCGGGGCAATGCAGGATGCAGGGCTTGCGCATCGGGCTTGTCCAGCCAGGTGGAGCTGTAGCGGAAGCTCAGTGGGTCTGTCGGATACAGGCTGCCGATCAGGCCATCCGGCCCGAATACCGCCAAGGCCGGTGGTAATGGCTTGTGCTTTGCCATGATCAGGCTTTCCGGATGACCAGTTCCAGCCCAAGCAAACCGAGCACGTCGATCACTTTTTGCATCTGAACAGTTTCCTTGCCATGTTCAAGGTCGATGATGAAGCGATTGCCGAACCCGGCCAGCCCCGATACATCCTGCTGGGTCATGCCCTGGCCCTTCCGCACCTCACGGACTGCGATCCCGAGTTCGTGTACGGAAGTGATGGCCTTTTCGTTCCAGGCGCTTGGAGAAACAGCTGTCTTTTCCATGGTGGTTTCTGATATGCGCGATCGGTAAGATTATAGTCCTAAAAAGCTTGATCAGAACAGAAACTGATAGATCGGTAATTTTTTGGCCAAGCTGCGCCTGATCGGAACAATACATACCGATCGGTAAGCCAGGGGCCATCGGGGGAATTGTCAGGCGCTCCAGCTCCCCGCCTGGCCGGAAAAACGCCGGGCGATCCCGCGTGCCCTGAACTGTTCGACGACATACTCGACGAAGACCCGGACCTTGGCCGGCACCAGCTTGCGGCTCGCGTAATAGATGAACAGTGGCCGGGTGTTCGCATGCCAGCGCGGCAGGATGCGCACCAGTTCCCCGCTCTCGAGCAGGGGCAGCGCATGCGGCAGCGGCAGCAGCGCGATGCCCAGTCCGCAGGCAGCGGCGCGCGCCATCGCTTCCGGATCGTCGAACACGGCGGCCGGGCGGATCTCGGCCACCACCTGCTCGCCGCTGTCGCTGTGCAGTTCCCAGCTGACCAGGCGCCGCGACACGATCGAACGGCGCAACAGGCCGCGGTGCGAGGCCAGTGCGGACGGCGTGTCGGGCGTGCCATGGCGTTCGAGATAGGCGGGCGAAGCCACCGGCACGATCCGCACCTGTGACAGTTCGCGCGCGACCAGGCCCTCGGTCAGTTCGATGCCGCCGCCGATGGCGACGTCGAAGCCTTCCGCCACCAGGTCGACCTGGCGGTTGTCGAACCAGATGTCGGGGACGATATCCGGGTACTGCGCCAGGAAGTCCTCGAGCAGCGGCACGAAGTACAGGCGCCCGACCGCCGGGGCCATCGATATCTTGAGGTTTCCCGCCGGTTTGCCGGCTCCCTGGCGCAGCTCGCCGAAGGCATCGCCGATGTCGCGCCAGGGCAGGCCCACCTGGCGGTAGAGCAGCTCCCCTTCGGCCGTCAGGCCCAGGCTGCGCGTGCTGCGCTGGAACAGGCGTACGCCCAATCCGGCCTCGAGGCGGGCCACGCTCTTGCTGACGGCGGCCGGGGTGACGCCGAGCCGGCGCGCCGCCGCCGAGAAGCCGGCTTCCTCGACCGAGGCGATGAAGGCGTCGAGATGGATGGCAAGTTCATTCTGCATGAAGACTTTATATCATGGGTTGAAACTGAAATGCCTGAGCTATGACTACCGGTATCAATCTACTGCGCCGATACTTGGTCCCATCCACTTACGAAAGGGACCACCATGAACACCAGGCTCGAAGGAAAAGTAGCATTCGTCAGCGGCGGCTCGCGCGGCATCGGCGCGGCGATCGCACAGCGTCTTGCCCGCGAAGGCGCGCAGGTCGTGATCGGCTACGGGGCGTCGAGCGCCGCAGCGCTGGCGCTGGCCGACAGCATCAAGGACAGCGGCGGCAAGGCCGTCGCCGTGCAAGCCGACGCCGCGAATCCCGCGGCACTGACCCAGGCGATCGACGCTGCGGCGGACCGCTTCGGCCGCCTCGACATCCTGGTCAACAATGCCGGCGTCCTGCTGCTCGGGCCGCTCGATGAATTCACGCTCGAGGATTTCGACCGCACCCTGGCGGTCAACGTGCGCGCCGTCTTCGTCGCGGCGAAAGCGGCGGCGGCGCACATGCGCGACGGCGGCCGGATCATCAACATCAGCAGTACCAACGCCTTGCGCATGCCGTTCACCGGCGGCGCCGCCTACGCGATGAGCAAGTCGGCCCTGACCGGACTGGCCAAGGGACTGGCGCGCGACCTGGGCCCGCGCAACATCACGGTCAACAACGTCCAGCCCGGCCCGGTCGATACCGACATGAATCCTGCCGAAGGCGAGTTCGCCACTTTCCTGCATGGCTTGATGGCCGTACCGCGCCACGGGCACGCCGACGAGATCGCGGGCATGGTGGCCTACCTGGCGAGTCCGGAAGCGGCCTTCGTGACCGGGGCCGACCTGCTGATCGATGGCGGTTTCGCCGCCTGAGCCGGAGCGCCGCGCAATAAAAAAACGGATGGGCCTCGCGGCCCATCCGTTTTTAGCTGTGCTGAAACGCTGCGCGATCAGAACGGAATGTCGTCGTCCATGTCCGAGAAGTTCGGTGCCGGTTTCGGCTGCGGACGGGCTGCCGGTGCCGGTGGGGCCTGGCGCGGGGCCGGGCGCTGCTGCGGCTCGTAGCCGCCGCCGTCATCCATGCCACCCATGCCGGCGTCGCCGCCCATGCCCTGGCGGCCGCCCAGCATCTGCATGTTCTCGGCGATGATGTCGGTCGCGTAGCGCTCGATGCCGTCCTTGTCGGTGTACTTGCGGGTCTGCAGGCGGCCTTCGACGTAGACCGACGAGCCCTTCTTGAGGTACTGGCCCACGATCTCGGCCAGGCGGCCGAAGAACGAGATGCGGTGCCACTCGGTCAGCTCTTTCTGTTCGCCGGTGTTGCGGTCCTTCGACTTGTACGAGGTGGCGACCGCGATGTTCGCGATTGCGTCGCCGCTCGGCATGTAGCGGATTTCCGGATCGCGGCCCAGGTTGCCGACGATGATGACCTTGTTAACTGATGCCATGTTGATACTCCAGTAAATTTTGTAGAGCCCTGACTCTGCACGTGACTAAGCGTCAGGGAACGTGGTGCTGCAGCCGACTATTATGGGGCCGATGAGCAGCGAAAAAAAGGGATTTTTTACACGCCCGGCCAGCACACGATTGAGCCTGATTGACAAGCCCGCCGGGGGATTGTCCCGCCCTCCGGTAAAAATTCCCGGGTTTCTGAACGCTTTGCCATTGAAGAGAAGGGCGAGCGGCCCACATACGGACAATCCCCCGGCATGATCCGTTCCAGATTGCTATGGAAACGTATCCTGACGGCACAAAAGTGCTGGATGCATGTACAGCACTTCCAAAAACCAGCTACACTACTAGGTTCTCCCTGATTGGCCCGCTCACCGCGACCATTTATCGTGCGCCGGCCCTGCAAACTTACTGAAAGCCTGCAAAAAAACTAATGGAAGAAATTCGAATCCGCGGCGCGCGCACGCACAACCTCAAGAACATCAACCTCGACCTTCCGCGTAACAAGCTGATCGTCATCACCGGCCTCTCAGGTTCGGGCAAGTCCTCGCTCGCCTTCGACACCCTGTATGCCGAAGGCCAGCGCCGCTACGTCGAGTCGCTGTCGGCCTACGCGCGCCAGTTCCTGCAGCTGATGGAAAAGCCGGACGTCGACCTGATCGAAGGCCTGTCGCCGGCGATCTCGATCGAGCAGAAAGCCACCTCGCACAACCCGCGTTCGACCGTCGGCACCGTCACCGAGATCCACGACTACCTGCGCCTGCTGTACGCGCGCGTCGGCACGCCCTACTGCCCGGACCACCCGCAGGAGCCGCTTGCGGCCCAGACCGTGTCGCAGATGGTCGACAGCGTGCTGGCCATGCCGGAAGGCACCAAGCTGATGATCCTGGCGCCGGTCGTGGCCAACCGCAAGGGCGAGCACGGCGACCTGTTCCAGGCCATGCAGGCCCAGGGCTTCGTACGCTTCCGCGTCGCCAGCGGCGTCAACGCGGCCAAGATCTATGAGATCGACGAGCTGCCCAAGCTCAAGAAGACCGAAAAACACACCATCGATGTCGTGATCGACCGCGTCAAGGTCAATCCCGAGATCAAGCAGCGCCTGGCCGAAAGCTTCGAGACCGCGCTGCGCCTGGCCGATGGCCGCGCCGTGGCCTATGAGATGGACACCGAGAAGGAAACGGTGTTCTCGAACAAGTTCGCCTGTAACGTCTGCGGCTATTCGCTGCAGGAGCTCGAGCCGCGCCTGTTCTCCTTCAACAACCCGATGGGCGCCTGCCAGGAGTGCGACGGCCTCGGCCACATCGAGTTCTTCGATCCGAAGCGCATCGTCGCCTTCCCGCACCTGTCGCTGGCCTCCGGCGCCGTGAAGGGCTGGGACCGCCGCAACCAGTTCTACTACCAGATGCTGCAGAGCCTGGCGGCCCACTATGACTTCGACCTCGACAAGCCCTTCGAGACCCTGCCGAAGACGGCGCAGGAAGCCGTGCTGTTCGGCTCCGGCAAGACCTCGATCCCGTTCAGCTACGTCAACGAGCGTGGCCGCACCGTGATCCGCGAACACACCTTCGAAGGCGTGGTCAACAACCTGCAGCGGCGCTACCGCGAGACCGACTCGATGGCGGTCAAGGAAGAGCTGGCCAAGTTCATCAACGAGAAGAAGTGCCCGGCCTGCGAAGGCGCGCGCCTGCGCACCGAAGCGCGCTATGTGAAGATCGGCCAGGGCGCCCAGCAACGCGCCATCTATGAAGTGTCCGACAAGCCGCTGCGCGATACGCTGGACTTCTTCGAGACCCTGGAACTGACCGGCGCCAAGAAGGACATCGCCGAGCGCGTCATCAAGGAAATCACGGCCCGCCTGAAGTTCCTGAACAACGTCGGCCTCGATTACCTGTCGCTCGACCGCAGTGCCGACACCCTGTCCGGCGGCGAAGCCCAGCGCATCCGCCTGGCCTCGCAGATCGGCTCGGGCCTGACCGGCGTCATGTACGTGCTGGACGAACCTTCGATCGGCCTGCACCAGCGCGACAACGACCGCCTGATCGCGACCCTGAAGCACCTGCGCGACATCGGCAACAGCGTGCTGGTGGTGGAGCACGACGAGGACGCGATCCGTACCGCCGACTACATCGTCGACATGGGTCCGGGCGCCGGCGTGCATGGCGGCCAGATCATCGCCGAAGGCACGCTCGAGCAGATCATGAAGAACGAGCACTCGGTGACCGCCCAGTACCTGGACGGCCGCCGCAAGATCGCCGTGCCGAAAAAGCGCACCAAGGCCGACCCGGCGCGCCAGCTGGTGATTACCGGCGCCAGGGGCAACAACCTGAAGAACGTGTCGCTGACGCTGCCGGTGGGCCTGATGACCTGCATCGCCGGTGTCTCGGGCTCGGGCAAGTCGACCCTGATCAACGACACCCTGTATCCGGCCCTGTCGCGCCACCTGTATGGTTCGCAGACCGAACCTGCAGAGCACGATTCGATCCACGGCCTGGAACACTTCGACAAGGTGATCTCGGTCGACCAGGCGCCGATCGGCCGCACCCCGCGTTCGAATCCGGCGACCTACACCGGCCTGTTCACGCCGATCCGCGACCTGTTCGCGACGGTGCCGACCGCGAAGGAACGCGGCTACTCGGCGGGCCGCTTCTCGTTCAACGTGAAGGGCGGCCGCTGTGAAGCCTGCCAGGGTGACGGCGTGATCAAGGTCGAGATGCACTTCCTGCCGGACGTGTACGTTCCCTGCGACGTTTGCCACGGCAAGCGCTACAACCGCGAGACGCTCGAGGTGCAGTACAAGGGCAAGAACATCACCGAAGTGCTGGAGATGACGGTCGAGGACGCGCACGAGTTCTTCAAGCCGGTGCCGGTCATCGCGCGCAAGCTGCAGACCCTGCTGGACGTCGGCCTCGGCTACATCAAGCTGGGCCAGAGCGCGACCACGCTGTCGGGCGGCGAGGCGCAGCGCGTCAAGCTGTCGCTGGAACTGTCCAAGCGCGATACCGGACGTACCCTGTACATCCTGGATGAACCGACCACCGGCCTGCACTTCGCCGATATCGACCTGCTGCTGAAGGTGATCCACCGCCTGCGCGACCAGGGCAATACCCTGGCCATCATCGAGCACAACCTCGACGTGATCAAGACGGCCGACTGGATCGTCGACCTGGGTCCGGAAGGCGGCGCGGGCGGCGGCCAGATCGTCGCCAGCGGTACGCCGGAAGAGGTGGCGAAGAACAAGGCCAGCGTCACCGGCAAGTATCTGAAACCGCTGCTGAAGCAGTGATGCCGGAACGGTAACAAAGGGAAGAGGCTTCGGCCTCTTCTTTTTTTGCCGGTCGCAGCCGTGATACATTGGGCGCACCTCAACAGCCCAGTTCCGCATCATGAGCGACCTCGTGCTTGCCAGCCTCCACCACCTGATCGTGTTCGGTCTTGCGGCCGTGCTGGCCGCCGAGCTGGCCCTGATGCGGCCCGCCGCCATGTCGCCCGGCACGGTCAGGCTGCTGGGGCGCTTCGATGCCGCCTACGGCATGCTGTCGCTGGCCATCCTGGCCGTCGGCGGCGTCCGCGTCTGGCACGGCGCCAAGGGGGCCGACTTCTACCTGCAGAATCCCATGTTCTGGGCCAAGATCGCCGCCTTCGGCGCGGTCGGGCTGCTCTCGATCCGGCCGACCATGCGCATCGCGGCCTGGCAAAAAGCGCTCAAGGCCGATGCGGCCTTCGTGCCGCAGCAGGAGGACGTCGGCAAGCTGCGCCGCATCATGCTTGCCGAGGTCCACGTGTTCGCACTGATTCCCATCTTTGCGGCCGCAATGGCGCGCGGGGTCGGCTTCAGCTAGCGGTCGCGGCTGCGCTCGTTTTCCATCTTGTCGTTCCTGGCCTTGGTGCCCGAGCCGGTGGTGCCGGCCGCGCTGCTGCCCATGCTGGCCGCGCCCTTGCCGCTGGTGATGTTGGCCAGGGCCTGGCGCAAGGCATCGGCCTGCGGATTGCGGATCTTCCCGCTCAGGACATCGCGTGCCGCCACCTGGCGCCCGTAATAGGCTGCGGTTTCGTCTTCGTCGTAATCGACATCGGCCACGCTGACCGCCGCACCGCCGAACAGGCCTTCGGTATCGGACCACACGGTGATGTTGCCCCAGCCGGCCGATCCCACGCCCTGCTTCGACCAGTTCACCAGCGTCAGGCCGGCGTCGGCATTCAGGGCGAATTTATTGTTCTGCATGAAGCTGTTCATCGCCTTCTGGTCATTCAGGACGAAGGCGATGGCGCCGGCCTCCACGCCGGCCTGCAAGCCGGCGCTGACCCCGCCGAAGTTATAGAAGGCCGGGTTGCCCCAGCTGTTGCCGACTTTCACCAGCAGCACGCCGGCGCCGCCGCGCGCACCGACACCCAGGGCTGCCTGGCCGTAATCCGGCACGACGAACACGCCGCGCGCACGCTGCAGTTGCGCGCGCATGTCCGGTGTCGCCTGCATCTGGCCGATGACTTCGATGGCCTTGTTGATGTGCGTGGTCGCATCCCGCATCTCTTCCCTGTTGCGCTCTGTGCCCGGGGTCGCCGCCTGCCGCGCCGCCCCCACCTGGGCGGCGGCGCTTCCTGCCAGCAGTGCGGCAAGCAAAGCCGCAACGAGCTGCTTCATGGTCGCATTCATGGTCTCTCCTTTTTTGCATGGCGGTGGAAAACCAAAAGCCTAATCCGCACGCCGTTCGGGGAGCGCCAGTTTGAAACTGGAAAAAAGACCACGTGCAAGATGCAAACGGCCAATAAAAACAGGGGTGGCGCCAAGCGGCACCACCCCTGTCATCTCAGCAGTTCAGGTCGCTCAAGCAGCCAGCTGCTTCTCCAGCTTGGCCTTGGTATCCACCAGCTCTTGCGGCAGGTGGTAAGCCAGCTTTTCGAACAGCTCGCTGTGCAGCTTCAGCTCTTCGTTCCAGGCGGCCTTGTCGATCGAGGTGATCTGGGTGAACTGCTGCTCGGTGAAGTCGATGCCTTCCCAGTTCAGGTCGCCGTAGTTCGGCGAAGTGCCGAACAGGTGCTGCTGGCCGCCCTGGGCGCCGCCTTCGGCGCGGTCGAGGATCCACTTCAGCACGCGCATGTTGTCGCCGTAGCCCGGCCACACGAAGCCGCCGTCTTCGCCGGTGCGGAACCAGTTGACGCAGAAGATCTTCGGTACGCTGCCCTTGGCTTCGACTTTCTTGCCCAGGTCCAGCCAGTGCTGGAAGTAGTCGCTCATGTTGTAGCCGATGAAGGGCAGCATCGCGAACGGATCGCGGCGCACGATGCCCATCTGGCCGGCAGCGGCGGCGGTGGTTTCCGAGCCCATGGTGGCGGCCATGTACACGCCTTCCACCCAGTTATTGGCTTCGGTCACCAGCGGCACGGTGGTCGAGCGGCGGCCGCCGAAGATGAAGGCCGAGATCGGCACGCCGGCCGGGTCGTCCCAGGCGGCGTCGATGACCGGGTTCTGGGTCGCGGCGACGGTGAAGCGCGCGTTCGGGTGGGCGGCCTTGGTGCCCGATGCCGGGGTCCAGTCCTTGCCCTGCCAGTCGATCAAATGATCCGGCGCCTGCTTGCTCATGCCTTCCCACCACACGTCGCCGTCGTCGGTCAGCGCCACGTTGGTGAAGATGACGTTCTCGCGCAGCGAGGCCATGCAGTTCGGATTGGTCTTGTCATTGGTGCCCGGGGCCACGCCGAAGTAGCCGGCTTCCGGGTTGATGGCGTACAGCTTGCCGTCCTGGCCCGGCTTGATCCAGGCGATGTCGTCGCCGATGGTGGTCACCTTCCAGCCGTCGAAGGCTTTCGGCGGGATCAGCATAGCGAAGTTGGTCTTGCCGCAGGCCGAAGGGAAGGCGGCGGCCACGTATTTCTTCTCACCCTTGGGCGATTCGACGCCCAGGATCAGCATGTGCTCGGCCAGCCAGCCGGTGCCGCCCTGTTGGGCTTCCTGGTGGCCCATGTTCGAGGCGATGCGCAGTGCGAAGCATTTCTTGCCCAGCAGCGCGTTGCCGCCGTAGCCCGAACCGAAGGACCAGATCTCGCGGGTTTCCGGGTAGTGGACGATGTACTTGGTGCTGTTGCACGGCCATGGCACGTCCTTCTGGCCGGCGGCCAGCGGCATGCCGACGGTGTGCACGCAGGGCACGAAGTCGCCATCGGTACCGAGCACGTCGAACACGGCCTTGCCCATGCGCGTCATGATGCGCATGTTGACGGCGACATAAGGCGAGTCGGACAGTTCCACGCCGATGTGGGCGATCGGCGAACCCAGCGGGCCCATCGAGAACGGCACCACGTACAGGGTGCGGCCGGCCATGCAGCCGTCGAACAGGCCGTTCAGGGTGCGGCGCATCTCGGCCGGGTCCATCCAGTTGTTAGTCGGGCCAGCCTGCTCCTTGGTGGCCGAGCAGATATAGGTGCGGTCTTCGACGCGGGCGACGTCCGACGGGTCGGACCAGGCCAGGTAGGAATTCGGGCGCTTTGCCGGATTCAGCTTTTTCATGGTGCCGGCTTCGACCATCTGTGCGCACAGGCGGTCGTACTCTTCCTCGGAACCGTCGCACCAGTAGATGCTGTCAGGCTTCGTCAGGGCGGCGATGTCCGCGACCCAATTGATGAGCTGCTGGTGTTTGACGTGAGCGGGAACGTTCAAAGCGGCGACGCCGCCCATCACGGGCTGGTTCATAGATACCTCCAATGCCAATTAAGAATGCTGTCTGTTCCAGGCACGGCAGGATCGTCGTCTGGCCGTGCCTTAAAATGGCGTGTCGCTCCAGCGGAGCGCGGCGGTTTACGGCGGTCGTGTCGACGGTCTCTAGAGAGAGACCGGGAACGGTGCTGCCGGGTTCGATACGAGCGTGTCAAACCCTCAAGAATTGGCCGATTGTACACCCGGAAAACCCCGATTTACGCTCAGCTACTACAAAAAAGTAGCAGAAATGCCCGAGTAATGTAGTAGGCTATTCGGCAGCTTTTTGGAACCTGTTATTTCGCTACGCGACAAACGTTTATTGGAAGAAACTCTCATGCGAATAGCTGTTTTGGACGATTACCAGGACGCGGTGCGCGGCCTTTCCTGCTTCCGCCTGCTGGACGGGTACGAGGTCAAGGTCTTCAGTCATGCGGCGCGCGGACTGGGTCAGCTGGCGATCCGGCTGGCCCCTTACGACGCGGTCGTGCTGATCCGCGAGCGCACCGCCTTCCCGGCTGCGTTGCTGGCACGCCTGCCGAACCTGAAGCTGATCTCGCAGACCGGCAAGGTCAGCGGGCACATCGACGTCGCGGCGGCAACCGAACACGGCATCGCGATCGCCGAAGGCATCGGCTCGCCGGTGGCGCCGTCCGAACTCACCTGGGCCCTGATCATGGCGGCCAGCCGCAAGATCGTGCCGTATGCGAATAACCTGAAGGACGGCCTGTGGCAGACGGCCTCGACCAACCCAGTGCTGAATGGCCTGGGGCGCTCGCTGCGTGGGCGTACCTTGGCGATCTGGGGCTACGGCAAGATCGGCCAGCTGGTGGCCGGGTATGCGCGCGCCTTCGGCATGCGCGTGCTGGTCTGGGGAAGCGAGGGCAGCCGGCAGGCGGCCGTGGGCGATGGCTTCGAGGCGGCGGTGTCGCGCGAGGCGCTGTTCGCGCAGGCGGACGTGCTCACCGTACACCTGCGCCTTTCGGAGGCAACACGCGGCATCGTGAAGGCCGAGGATTTCGCGCGCATGAAGCCGGATGCCCTGTTCGTCAACACGAGCCGGGCCGAGCTGGTCGACGAAGGCGCGCTGGAGCAGGCCCTGCGCGCGGGGCGGCCGGGCTATGCGGCGCTGGACGTGTTCAGCAATGAACCCCTGCGTGGGGATTCGCCCTTGCTGCGCATCCCGACGGTACTGGCGACGCCGCACCTGGGCTACGTGGAGCAGGACAGCTACGAAATCTATTTCCAGACGGCCTTCGAGAACGTGCTGCGCTTCGCGGCGGGGCGGCCGGACAATATCCTGAATCCGGAAGCGCTGGGCAAGCGTTAACTTTCCTGCTTCAGCTCAGGCGTGCCGGTGAAACTGGGGCGCCGCACCGGCATCACGTGGGTGCCGGTCCACAGGCCGGCCCAGCCCGGCGGCCAGCCGATCGCCGGCCCGGCATAAGGCTGGAGCCCTGCGCGCACCGGCACCACCGGCACCGGCGGCGCCTCCACCAGCCCGCCACCGACCGGGCGCTCCATATTGAGGCTGTACATGTAGCCCGGCAGCAGCAGTTCGCACACCTGGTCGAACCAGGCCGTGTGGTCTTCGTCGCGGCCCAGCGCCTGCGCCAGCCCCTGGGGATCGAACTTCGCCAGCGCATGGATCAGCTCGTCCGTGCTGGCGCCCGGCGTATCGCCCCAGCCCATCACCGGATTATTGTTGTAGTCCGCGCCCGAGCCATACCAGCCTTCGCGCCAGGTGCGCTGCATCCAGTTGCGCGGGCCGGTGAACAGATGCCAGCGCCAGTGCAGTCCGGACGGCTTGGGCCAGGAGTACAGGTAGAGTTTCTGGTAGCCCGCCTTGTGCAGTGCGCGCACCACCTCCATCAGGCGCGCATGCGGCATGCGGTCCGGCGGCGTGCGGCGGAACAGGATCGGTTCGCCATCCGCGTGCTGCACCTCGTCGCTCGACAGGTTCAGGTCGAGCGTGCGCTGCTCGCTGCCGAAGCGCGCCGAGATCCAGCCGGTCAGCAGGTTGACGTGGGTGATCACGCCATAGCCTCGATGGCGGTGGAAGATGACGGTGCCTGGTGCGACGGCTTTCATGGGAGTAAGTGAAGAAGAGAAAGGAGATAGGAGAATGTACTCATCCGATCCGGACGATTCTAGCGCAGTAACACACGGATACATACCCATTTGCGGCTATCATTAGCCACCTTTTTTCTGCACGTGGACAAACCAACATGACTTTGCGAATCATCGCCACCGGTGGCACTTTCGACAAACACTATAATGAACTGAACGGCATCCTCGGCTTTGCCGACAGCCATCTGCCGGCGGTGATCGCGCGCTCGCGCATGACCGTTCCCGTCGAGCTGGAGGTGCTGCCGCTGCTCGACTCGCTCGACATGCAGGACCCCGACCGCCAGCGCGTGCTGGCTTCCTGCCAGGCCGCAAAAGAGAAAGCCATCGTCATCATCCACGGCACCGACACCATGCGCGAAACCGCGGCCGTCCTCGGTGCGGCAGACCTGGGCCAGACCATCGTGCTGACCGGCGCCATGATCCCCTACGAGATCGCAAATTCCGACGCCCTGTTCAACCTCGGCTTCGCCTGCGGCGTCGCCCAGACCCTGCCGGCCGGTGTCTACGTCGCCATGAACGGCCAGGTGTTCCCGTGGGATAACGTCACCAAGAACCGCGCCGCCGGCGTGTTCCAGCAGCTCTAATTCCTGCAGGCAGGCGCGCGCTACCCATGCGCGTGCCTGCCTATACTGCGCTCTCTGATCGAATCGTACGAGGAGAGGTGCAATGAACGAGCAGCGTCCCATCCTGACCACGCGCCAGGGCCACCCGGTCCGCGACAACCAGTCGCTGCGCTCGGTGGGTGAACGTGGTCCGGCCACGCTCGAGAATTACCAGTTCATCGAAAAGATCACCCATTTCGACCGCGAGCGCATTCCGGAGCGCGTCGTGCACGCGCGCGGCACCGGCGCCCACGGTTTCTTCGAGCCCTACGGGACCATCGGCGGCGAAGCCGCCGGCAAGTACACGCGCGCCCGCGTATTGAACGAACTCGGCGTGCAGACACCGATCTTCGTGCGTTTCTCCACCGTGATCGGCGGCAAGGAGTCGCCCGAGACGGCGCGCGACCCGCGCGGCTTCGCGATCAAGTTCAAGACCGTCGACGGCAACTGGGACCTGGTCGGCAACAACCTCAAGGTCTTCTTCATCCGCGATGCGATCAAGTTCCCGGACATGATCCACGCGTTCAAGCCGGACCCGGTCACCAACCAGCAGGAGCCGTGGCGCTTCTACGACTTCATCTGCAGCCACCCGGAGGCCTTGCACATGGTTACCTGGGTCAAGAGCCCATGGGGCATTCCAGCCAGCTACCGCGAGATGGAAGGCTCGGGCGTGAACACCTATAAATTGGTCAACGACCAGGGCGTGGCCCACCTGGTGAAGTTCCACTTCGAGCCGAAACAGGGCGTGCGCAATCTGACTGCGCAACAGGCCGCCGAGATCCAGGCCCACGATACCAGCCACGCCACGCGCGACCTGTACGAGGCGATCGAGCGCGGCGACTATCCGGAATGGGAATTCTGCGTGCAGATGATGAGCGACGGCGAGCATCCGGAACTCGATTTCGACCCGCTCGACGATACCAAGCGCTGGCCGGAAGACCGCTTCCCGCTGCTGCCGGTGGGCCGCATCGTGCTCAACAAGAACCCGGACAACGTCTTCGCGGAGACCGAGCAGTCAGCCTTCGGCACCGGCGTGCTGGTGGACGGCATCGACTTCTCGGACGACAAGATGCTGCAGGGCCGCACCCTGTCCTATTCCGACACCCAGCGCTACCGCGTGGGCCCGAACTACCTGCAGCTGCCGATCAACCAGCCGCAGGAAGGGGCGGCCGCGCGCACCAACCAGCGCGACGGCCAGATGACCTATTACGTGGACGGCCGCGGCGAGGACAAGCACATCAACTACGAGCCGAGCCTGATGGGGGGCTACAGCGAGGCGCCCAAGCCGGAGAGGGAGTACCACCAGCACGTGGAAGGCCACCTGGGCCGCTACCAGACCACCCGCACGATGGACGACTACGCCCAGGCCGGCGCGCGCTACCGCAGTTTCGAAGATTGGGAACGCGACGACCTGGTCAGCAACGTCGGTGGCGACCTCAGGAAATGCCCGGCGCCGATCCAGCTGCGCATGGTGTGGCACCTGTGGCATTGCGACGAGGATTACGGACGGCGCGTGGCGGAAATGGCAGGGATCGACCTGGAACAGGCCAAGGCCTTGCCGCCGCTGCCGGGCAAGCCGGCCCCGCACCAGAACCGGGCGGGGCCGACCTATTCGAATGGCCGGGCGGAACAGGGAGATGAGCCGTCGACCAGTGAGGAGATGGTGGGGGAGAAGTAGTTCAGAAGACTTTGAACCGCTACTAAAACTACACTTGCCTGTAACCTAAAGACCGTCATCCCGGCGAAGGCCGGGATCCAATTTTGCATGCGCTATCGAAACGCATGCAAACTTGGGTTCCGGCCTTCGCCGGAACGACGTGCTAACTCAAATAATGAGCGCTGGTGGCCTGCTTAGGCCTTGGCTTCGCCACCCAAGGCTTCAACCACATCCGCCATCAGCTTGGCCAGTTCACCCGTCATCAGCATGATGTCGTTATCGAAACGCTCATCATCGCTATAGGTGACGGCTTCGCCTTCCTTGATCACGTCCAGCGGCTTGATGCCCTTGATCGCCAGCGACTCGGTCAGCACGAAGCTGATGCGGTCGGTCCAGGTCATGGCCAGGCGGGTGCACTGCTTGCCGGCGGCGATGTGGCGGCGGATGTCGTCCGGTTCCAGGGTGTGCTTCACGTAGCGCACGGCCGCGCGGCTTTCGCCGGTGGCGCGCAGTTCGGTGTCCTGGTCGATCGTGAAGCCGTAAGGCGCTTCGTCCGCTTCCAGCCAGCCGGTCATCACGGCCACCGGCGAACGCTGCACGCGCAGCGATTCGAGCGGCAGGCGGTCGACCGCCTTGAGCAGCAGCTTGATGACGTCGTCCGCCTTCGACGGGCTGGCGGCATCGACCACCAGCCAGCCGTTGACCGGGTCGATCCAGACCCAGACATTGCTGCGGATCGAGAAGGCGCGCGGCAGCAGTTCGTCGGCCACGCGTTCCTTCAGTTCCTTCATCGCCTTCTTGCCCGGCGGGAAGCCCTGCTGCTCTTCCAGCTCGGCGGCCTTGGCCTTGGCGACCTGGTTGATGACCGAGCTCGGCAGCAGCTTCTTCTCGGTGCCCAGCATCATCAGCATCTGCTTGTTGACGACGTGCACCAGCTTGCCATTGCCGCGTGGCGAATCCCAGCCCTGGCGCAGCAGCTCATTGCTGCTCGCGGGCGTGAAAGCCTGCGACTGCAGTGCTTCTTCCATCTGTTCAGGGTTGAATGCCCAAGGAGCGGGCAGGCGGTAAATCTGGAGATTCTTGAACCACATACGCTGTTATCCGATTGTTTCAGTATTTCAAGGGAACGACATTCTACGCTGCCAGAGAGCAATTGCAGCCAGCCGTTAAGGGAAAAAATTAATCTGTTGCCGAGTCGCCAACTGCCTCGACGATCGCCGCCGGCATGGCGTCATCGAACAGGCGCAGTTGCTCGACCGTCTCGGTGTCGCCCAGCCGCACGCCGACGCCCAGCAGCCGCACCGGACGGCTATGACGGGCCCAGCCGGTTTCCATCAGGCGCGCATAGGTCGGGATATGTGGCGCATAGCCAACACACTCGACCGTGGTCTGCTGGAAGTCCGAGAACTTGATCTTCACGAAGAGCTTGTTGATGAATTTTTCAGCACCGTTGCGCTTGATGCGGCCCAGCAGGTGCTCGTATAAATCCGGCAGCAGCTTCAGGCAGGCGTCCAGGTTCGGCACGTCGGGCGTGTAGGTTTCCTCGGTGCTGATCGACTTGCGCTCGCGCGAGGTGTTGACTTCACGGTCATCGATGCCGCGGCAGAGCTTGTGCAGGCGGTAACCGAAGCTGCCGAAGTGCTCGGTCAGGCGTTCGATGCTCCAGCTGCGCATGTCGGCGCAGGTCTGCAGCCCGAGCCGGCTCATCTTCTCGGCCGTCACCTTGCCGACGCCATACAGCTTCTTGACCGGCAAGGCGGCAACGAAGGCGTCCACCTCTTCCGGCCGCACCAGGAACAGCCCGTCCGGCTTGTTCCAGTCGCTGGCGATCTTGGCCACGAACTTGTTCGGCGCCACCCCGGCCGAGGCGGTGATGCCGACGGTCTCGAAGATGCGTTGCCGGATTTCCTGGGCGATCAGGGTGGCGCTGCCCTTGCAATGGGGCGAATCGCTGACGTCGAGGTAGGCCTCGTCGAGCGAGAGCGGTTCCACCAGCTCGGTGTAGTCGCGGTAGATGTCCATGATCTGGCGCGAGGCGATGCGGTACTTTTCCATTGCCGGCGGAATCACCAGCAGCTGCGGGCACAGCTTCATGGCCTGGGCCGTCGCCATGGCCGAGTGGATGCCGAAGCGGCGCGCTTCGTAATTGCAGGTCGCGATCACCCCGCGCTGGTCGGGACGGCCGCCGACGGCGAGCGGGCGCCCGCGCAGCGAGGGGTCGTCGCGCATTTCGACCGATGCGTAGAAACAGTCGCAATCGCAGTGGATGATTTTACGGAGCGGGGGATTCACGTGACGGCGGAGCCGACTACTGTCATTCCATACAGTATCCGTCGAAAGTCGAGTTATTGCAAGGCGCCAAAAAAGAACGCGCGGCAAGCCGCGCGTTCCCCGGATGAAGCCGGCGCAGGGGAGTGCGCCGCTTCGTCCTATGACTTACCAGCTCGCCTTCAGGGTGTACTTGCCGCTGGTCGCGCCGGTGCCGCCGCTGTAGTACACCACGCGCACGTAGCGGCTCGCAGTGGTGGTGCCGGTGTTGGCCGAAGTAGCGCTGTCGACCGCGCCGGTACCGTTCTCGCTACGGCTGAGCAGGGTGCCCGCGCTGTTGTAGATGTACAGGTCGTAGTCCGAGGTGCTGTTCGGGGTCATGGTCGCGCTCAGGGTCTTGCCTGCAGGCAGATCGACACGGAAGTAATCCGTATCGGTCGAGGTCGACATGACGCCGTTCACGGTGGTGCCGCTGGTCGAGATCAGGTTGGCGGTGCTGAGCGTGTTGTTCGACTCGGTTTCAGCGATGGTCGGAGCGGGCGGCGGGGTGACGCCGCCGATCGCAGCGTCCACTGCCGCGGTCGCGTCCACGATGCCGGTGCCGCAGCCCGAGCAGGTTGCCGGGAAGGCGCGCGCGGTCGACTTCAGCATGCTCTCGACCTGGTCCACGGTCAGGGTCGACTTGGCCGCGAACATCAGCGCAGCCACGCCGGCCACGTGCGGGGTCGCCATCGAGGTGCCCTGGTAGCCGGCATAGTTGTCGGCGCCCGGCGAGCTGGTGCCCGCGTTCAGGGTCGAGATTACGCTGTAGCTGCCGTCGCCGCCAGGGGCCGCCACGTCGACCAGGGTGCCGTAGTTCGAGTACGAAGCACGGCCGCCGGTCTTGCCGGTGGCTGCCACGGCGATCACGCCCGAGCAGTTCGCCGGGCTGGCGTTGCTGACGTTCATGTTGTCGTTGCCGGCCGCCACGACGACGACCGAACCGCGCGAACGGGCGCCGTTGATCGCGGTCTGGGTGGTGGCGTCGCAGGCACCGGTGCCGCCCAGCGACATGTTCAGCACCTTCGCCTTGTTGGCGTTGGCCGGCACGCCGGTCACGGTGCCGCCCGACGACCAGGTGATGGCGTCGGCGATGTCCGAGGTGTAGCCGCCGCACTTGCCGAGCACGCGCACCGGCACGATCTTGGCGTTGTATGCGACACCGGCCACGCCCAGGCTGTTGTTGGTCTTGGCGGCCACGGTGCCGGCCACGTGGGTACCGTGCCAGCTCGAGCCCGACGCCGGCGAGCCGGTGCCGCATTCGCCCGCGGCCACCCAGTCGCCCGGATCGCTCGCATCGCTGTCGCGGCCGTTACCGTCGTTGCCGACAGCGGCGGTGCTGATGAAGTCATAGCCTGCCAGGAACTGGCCGCTCAGGTCGGCGTGCGGACGGTAGCCGGTGTCGATCACGGCCACGACCACGCCGGTGCCGGTCGACTTGTCCCAGGCGGTCGGCAGGCGCAGGCCGCCGGTGGCGTCGGTGTAGTGCCACTGCTGGGCGTAGTACGGGTCATTCGCCGTCGCCATGTGGCTCATGATGCGGTCCGGCTCGGCGTATTCGATGTTCGGGTCGCGTGCCATCATTTCGGCAGCCAGCTTCTGCACCTCGTCGAGGTGCTTGCGGCCGTTCAGCTTGAACACGTGGGCGCCGGTCGAAATGGCGTGGCTTTCGCTGACGGTCATGCCGAATTCCTGGCCTGCACGGTCCAGTTTGGCCTTGCGGTCGGCGGTCACTGCCGCGGCGCGGGCCTGGCCCTTGGCTGCAGGCTGCGAGTCCTTGTACTTCACAATGATACGGTCTGTCTCCACGATGAATTTCTGCTCGGCCGCGCCGGCCGAAGCCGCCACCAGCGCCAGCGAGATTGCAGCGCACATCTTCAACATTGCAGGATGAATCGAATGCGTTTGCTTCATGTTTCTTCCTTGTTAGTGTTTTCCGTCAAGCGAAATGACCCTCGCCTGTGTCATTGATTTCCGGTCATTGCCGGTGCCGTCTGATTGCAGCGAAAAGCAGCGTAATACGAAAGGAAGAGCTTGTGAGTGACAATTCGATACAATTTCGGTGTATTAACAACACTGTGACAATGAACTATTGCAAAAACACGTTTTCTTCGGCGAAACGTTAATTTTGGCAAATAACGTATGCCACAATTGTGTTGACATATCTCAAAGCGCTTTACCTTGGGATAATGTAAAGGAGCTCATTTTGTTCAGTCTCAAGGACAAAAAAAAGGCCGCGCAAGCGCGGCCTTTCTCATAGGGTGGGAACAGCTCAGAAGTTGCCCTTGAACTGCACGCCCCACTGGCGCGGCTCGTTGGTGAAGCCGGTCAGGTTGTTGAAGTCGATGGCGCCGGTGATGCGACGCTGGTCGAGCACGTTACGGCCGAAGGCCGCCACTTCATACTTGCCGCCACCGAAGATGTAGCCCAGACGCACGCCGCCTTCCGTCAGCGGCGCGCCGACGAACTCGGCCGCTTCATACAGGAAGAAGTTGATCTTGCTGCGGTAGGACCAGTCGGTGAAGAAGTACAGCTCGCCGTCGCGGAAAGGCACGCCGTAGCGGGCGGTCGCGTTGACGGTCCAGCGCGGCGCCTGCGGCAGCGAGTTGCCGTCGATGACGACGCGGCCGGCGGCGTTCACCGGATCGGTCACGGTGCACGAACCGCAACGGTTCACCGACAGGCTGGCGTCGCGGATCTGGGTGTAGTTGTAGCTCGCGCCGGCGCTCACGCGCAGGGCGGTGCTGACGGCCGCTTCGAAGTCGAACTCGGCGCCCTTGCCCTTGGTGCGGTCGGCATTGATCAGGCGGTTGACGTTCGAATTGCCGCCCACCACGGTCAGCTGCTGGTCCTTGACGGTGTAGTCATACACCGAGAACGAGGTGCGCGCACGGCGCTCGAACAGGTCGGCCTTCAGGCCCAGCTCGTAGGAGGTGATGGTTTCCGAATCGGCCACCGTGATCGGCACCGCGGCTGAGGCGGCGGCGATACTCGGGGCGCGGAAGCCGGTGGCGACGCGGCCGTAGACGTTCACGGTCGGGCTCAGCTTGTACGTTGCCGACAGGTCCCAGTTGAACTTGTCCTGGCTGGTGCTCACCGAACGCGGGCCGATCTGGGTGACGTTTTCGTTCACCAGGGTGCCGAATTCCTTCTCGTCCTTGGTGTAGCGCAGGCCGCCGCGGACGGTCCAGTCCGGGCTGATGCTGTAGTTCACCGAGGCGAATGCGGCCCAGGCGTCGTTCTTCTGGTTGCTGACCAGGCGCGAGGTGCGCGTGCCGGCATCGTTGAAGTTGTCGCTGCCGCCGGTCGCATCTTCGTCGAAGAAGTAGAGGCCGGTCTGCCAGTTCAGCGGGCCGGCATTCTTCGATTCGACGCGGAATTCCTGGGTGTACTGGTCGAGGTCGCTGATGTAGCCGCCGGTCTGGACCTGGAAGGGGATGAAGCCCGGGCCGGCCGGGGTGCCGCCGTCGATGTCGCCGCGGCTGTAGTAGTCGCTGACGTGCTCGTAGCCGGTGATCGAGAACAGGCGCACGCTGCCCAGGTCCCAGCTCAGGCGCAGGTTGGCGCCGTTGGTCTTCAGGCGCTGCCAGTTGTCGGCGTTGGTGACGATGCTGTCGAGGTCGTAACCCGGGACGATCTTGTTCGTGCCCTTCCCGATCAGGTTCGCGCGGAACAGGCGGGCGCTGCCGTTGGTGTTGCGCTGATGCAGGTTCAGCAGGGCGTTGAAGCTGCTGTCCGGGCTGTACAGGAACTGGACGCGCTCGGCGTGCTCGTTGTAGCCGTCGAGTTCGTTGCGCTTCTGGGTTTTCGCCACGTCGGCGAAGTTGTCGACGTAGTCGTCGCGGTGCTGGCCGACGGCCGACACACGCATCGCCCACTTGTCGGACAGCGGCACGTTGACCGCGCCTTCGACGTTGGCGGTCTGGCGGCTCGCCAGCGACAGGTTGTAATAGCCCTCGGTCTTGCCCAGCTTCGGACGCTCCGATTCGAACTTGACCACGCCGGCCGGGGTGTTGCGGCCGAACAGCGTGCCCTGCGGGCCGCGCAGCACTTCGACGCTGGCCAGGTCGAAGATCGGGAAGCCCTTCAGGATCGGGTTTTCCTGCACCACGTCGTCATACACCAGCGACACCGGCTGCGAGGCGAAGGTATTGAAATCGGTGTTGCCGTAGCCGCGGATGTAGAAGCGCGGGAAGGTACGGCCGTTGGAGGATTCGACGTTCAGGCTCGGCACCTTGCCGGCCAGCAGGCGGATGTCTTCGCCGCCGGAGATCAGGACGTCGAGCTTTTCGCCCTTGAGCGCGGTGACGGACACCGGTACTTCACGGATGTTTTCGGTGCGGCGCTGCGCGGTCACGGTGACGGTCTGCAGTTCCGGGGCCTGGCTGGCCGCGGTGGTCTGGGCCTGGACCGGCATGGCGGCGCTCAGTGCCAGTGCGGCGAGCACGCGCCTGTGCATCTTGGACATCTTCATCATGGAGTTTTTCCTATGGATTGATAAAAGAACCGATGTCCCCGTTCTCTCTTGTCGTCGCAGCGGTATGCTCCGCCTGCCGGCAGTGCATCTTGTGGATGTCTTAAGCTTGCCGGTTCGATAAAGCGCGTATTGTCATTGATGAATACGTGCAATAGCAAGGAGAAACGGAACGTTTGGCGCTTTTTGCAACCTGGTTACAACACATCCGTTTCGATGACGATGGCGCGGAAATCGTTGACATTGGTGCGGGTCGGGCCGGTGACCACCAGCTGGCCGAGCGCGCCGAAGAAGCCGTAGCCGTCGTTGTCCAGCAGGCGCGCCCGCGCATCCAGGCCCTGTGCGCGGGCCCGGGCCAGCGTGCCCGGCGCCAGCCAGGCGCCGGCATTGTCCTCGGTGCCGTCGATGCCGTCGGTGTCGGCGGCGATCGCATGCACGCCCGGCAGGCCGTCGAGCGCGACGGCAAGGGCCAGCAGGAATTCGACGTTGCGCCCGCCCCTTCCCTGTCCGCGCACGGTGACGCTGGTCTCGCCGCCGGACAGGATGACGCAGGGCGCGGGCAAGGGCTGCCCATGCTGCAGGACCTGGCGCGCGATACCGGCATGCACCAGCGCGACCTCGCGCGCCTCCCCTTCCATGCTCGAGGACAGGATCAGCGGCGCATAGCCGGCGGCGCGCGCGGCACTTGCCGCGGCATCGAGCGCTTGCTGGGCGGTGACGATGACATGGGTCTCGTTGCGCGCCAGGCGCGGGTCGCCCGGCAGCGGCGCAGCCAGCTGTGGATCGGCCAGCACCGCACGGACCTTGTCGGAGATGGCGATGCCGTATTTCTCGAGGATGGCAAGGGCATCGGCGCCGGTACTGCCGTCGGGGACGGTCGGCCCCGAGGCGACCACGGCCGGATCGTCACCCGGCACGTCCGACACCACCAGCGTCACCACGCGCGCCGGATGGCAGGCCAGCGCCAGCCGCCCGCCCTTGATCGCCGACAGGTGGCGCCGCACGCGGTTCATCTCGCCGATCGGCGCGCCGCAGCGCAGCAGCTCGCGGTTCAGCGCGCGCTTCTCCTCGAAGCTGATGCCGGGCGCGGGCAGCGACATCAGGGCCGAGCCGCCGCCGGACACCAGGCACAGCACCAGGTCGTCCGGTCCCAGTCCCGCGGCCGCTTCCAGCATGCGCCGCGCCGCTTCCTCGCCGGCGGCGTCCGGCACCGGATGGCCGGCTTCGATCACCTCGATGTGACGGGTCGGCGCGCCATGGCCGTAGCGCGTAACCACCAGTCCTTCAAGCGGACCCTGCCAGTGGCGCTCGACCGCCTCGGCCATGCGCGCGGCCGCCTTGCCGGCGCCCAGCACCAGGGTCCGTCCCTTGGGCGGCGGCGGCAGATGCGGTGCGATCAGGTGATAGGGATCGGCGGCGGCCATGGCGGCATCGAACAGGTGCTGCAGCAGCGGGTGGGCGGTGAGCATGGTCGGTTCTCGTCTCGGAGCGAAGCAATGATCTTTACACAAAAGCGCCGGGACGGTGAAAACGCGCTCAATCGATGGGTTTTCAATTTTTTTTCAAAAACCCTTGCACACCTCGAATTCCAACCTCTATAATTCGGGCCTCTTCGGACGCAATGACAAGCGTCAGACAGAAACCTCTGAATAGAGAGCCGGGCGCTTAGCTCAGTTGGTAGAGCGGATCCCTTACAAGGATTAGGTCGGGAGTTCGAGCCTCTCAGCGCCCACCACGCAATTCAGATGGTTGATCGAAGTAATGATCAGAGTAAACGGAGCGGTAGTTCAGTTGGTTAGAATACCGGCCTGTCACGCCGGGGGTCGCGGGTTCGAGCCCCGTCCGCTCCGCCAGCATCAAGGAAAAAGGGTCCGAGAAATCGGACCCTTTTTCTTTTTCCGTTTTCGTTCGATTTTCGTAGGGTGGTCGGCTCCGCCGGCCGCGCGTTCAACCAACATATGAATGAGCGCGCAGGCAGCATTTCCGTAGTTTGAACGCGCGTACGGCAAAGCCGTACACCCTACGCCCGCTGTTGCTGCGGCCTGCCCACCTCAACCCGGTCTCGCCCCCCACTCTTCGCCGCATACAGCGCATGATCCGCCCGCGCCAGCCCCATCCCCAGCGTCTCGTTCGGATCCAGCACCACCACCCCGATACTGACCGTCATCGTGTACGGTGTGACGCTGGTAATCACCATCGCCTCCCGCACCGCCTGCCTTAGCCGTTCCGCAGCCTGCACGGCCCCACTCAAGTCCGTCCCCGGCAGCACCATCGCAAACTCTTCCCCGCCCAGCCGCCCGACGGTCTCATGCGCGCGCAGGGTCTCGCGCAAGGTCCGGGCAAACACGACCAGGGCTTCATCACCGGTGGCATGCCCGAAGCGGTCGTTGATCTGCTTGAAGTGGTCGATGTCCATCATCGCCAGCGCCAGCGGCTGGCGCTGGCGCAGCGCGGCCTGGCGCGCATGTTCGGCACGCTCGAGGAAGGCATGGCGGTTCGGCAGGCCGGTCAGGCTGTCGGTGGTGGCCAGGCGCGCCATCTCGGCATCGTCCTTCTCCTTGCACAGCAACAGGAAACCGAAGCCGTTCACGATCATCAGGAGGTAGCCGGCCATGTAGGCGTATTCCTGTGCGGTGCACTGCCCGGGGGGGCCCTCGCTGTCGAGGCAACCGACGGCCCACACGACCACCGATACCGCGAACACGGCGTCGTTGACGCCGATGATCCGCTGCAGCAGCGATGCACGGCGGCGCGGGCGCAGCAGGATCGAGGCCATCGCCGCGGCGAACAGGGCAACCACGCCGGCCACCAGCGCGGTCAGGTAGGGGACCGGTGCGCCGGCGCTGCCGGCCGCCAGCACGACGGCCAAGGCCAGCGCCGACACCGGCACCAGGACGCGTTGCCAGCGTTCGAAGCCGAAGAAGATGCAGTAAGCGGCCACCTCCAGCGAAATCGCGAGGATCCAGCTGGCGCCCTCGACGCCGTTCAGCGCCGGCATGTCCAGGTAGGGCCGGCTCCATCCCAGCAGCTGGCACAGGCCGATGCCGAAGCGTGCCCACATCCACAGGCGCAAGCCCGGACTGGGCGCGGCGCCATGTGTGTAGCCGGCCATGAGCACGGCGAATGCAATGTTGCCGACGCCAAGCGCCAATACAAAGGAAGGGATGTCGATCACGACGGTTCCCGGAGCTCAGGCGGCGATGCCAACACTACCATCATATTAAATGTACAACATATATTTCCACAGAGAATTAATGTTACACGGTTTTGCGTCACGGGTCCGCATAATTGAACAGACAAGAGACCAACATGAGCAAAGCGCAACACTTTTTACCGAGACACTTCCGCGACACAGTTTTTGATGCACGGCAGCACTTGATAGCGGATAATCATCCGACAACAAACAACGCACCATTCCGGAGCAATCGTGATTTTCGGTTTCCTCAAGCCGCCCAAGATGTCGCCGCGCCTGCATCGCCTCAAGAACACCTCGCTGTTCTCGACGCTGACGCCCCTGGAACTGAAAATCGTCGACGGCCTGCTGCACGAGCGCCGCTACCTGACCGATGAAATCGTCTTCGACGAAGGCGAAGAAGGCCAGGCCCTGTACCTGATCATGAGCGGCCGGGTGGTGATCAACAAGCTCCACCAGGGCAGCAACCAGGTCGTGGCCGAGCTCGAGCCGGGCAGCTTCTTCGGCGACCTGGCCCTGCTCGACAATTCGCCGCGCAATGCCCAGGCGCGCGCCGTCGAGCCCTGCGAGATGGCGGTGTTCTTCCGCGCCGACTTCCTCGGACTGCTCGAGACCGACGCCGTGATCGGCTACAAGATCTCGCTGGCGCTGGCGCGCCACATCGGCCTGCGCCTGCGCGAATGGATGGGCACCGGCCGTCCCCAGCTGGAAGCGCTATGAACAGCAGCGAGCGCGCCGGTCCGGTGGTCTGGACCGGCATCATCGCCGCCACCTGCGTGCTGCTGCTGGTCGTGCAGCAGATGCTGTGGCTGGCCCTGCCCTTCCTCTTCGGCGGGGTGCTGCATTACATCCTGGTCGGGCCGATGCAGCGTCTGGTGCGCGCCGGCCATAGCCGCAATGCCGCCGCGATGCTGGTCTGCCTGATGTTCTTCGCCTTCCTCACGCTGGCCCTGACCGCCGCCTTCTCATGGAGCCGCGGGCCGGAAGAAGATTCGTGGGAAAAGACGGTCGGCCTCTACCTCGACGGCGGGATCGCCTTCGTGCACAACACCATGACCCTGCTGGAGAAGAGGTTCCCGCTGCTGGCCGAGATGCACCTGACCTCGACCGTCAACGCGATCTTCCGCACCCACACCGACAACTTCGCGGAGAAGCACCTGGGCGAGATCCTGGTGGCGCTGGCGACCTGGGTGCCCTCGCTGCTGCTGGCGCCCTTCCTCACCTTCTTCTTGCTGCGCGACGGCCTGCGCTTCAAGAAGTTCCTGGCGCGTGCGGTGCCGAACGCCTACTTCGAGCGCGCCTTGTACCTGCTGCACGAAGTCGACCAGACCGCGCGCCGCTATTTCGACGGCCTGCTCAAGCTGACCGTGCTCGACACCGCGGTGCTGGCGCTGGGCCTGTGGACCATCGGCGTGTCTTCACCGCTGCTGCTCGGCCTGATGTCGGCGGTCTTGGCCTGGGTGCCCTTCGTGGGTTCGGTGGTCGGCTGCGTGCTGGTGGTGATCGTGGCCTCGACCGATGCACCCAGCAATCCCTTCATCGCCTACGGCGCGATCGGCGTGTTCGTGCTGGTGCGCCTGCTCGACGACTTCGTGTTCATGCCGCTGACCCTGGGGCGCAGCATCCGCGTGCATCCGCTGGTGACGGTGCTGATGATCTTCATCGGCGGCGCGCTGGCCGGCGTGGTCGGGCTGATGCTGGTGCTGCCGCTGCTGGGCGTGGTGATGGTGGTGGGCGAGACCCTGGGCCGGCTGGTGACCAATCCGCGCCTGCGCGCGCGGCACCGCTATGCGCGCGCGCTGCGCACGCGCCAGGCCAGCGTGGACCTGGACATCGCGCGCGAACGGCGCGGGGCGCCGACGCCGAACGCGGGCTTGTGACGAAAAAAAACCGGAGCATGCTCCGGTTTTCCTTTAACGTTTGTTGCTGCCCGCCTTGGGCTTGGTCTTGATGGTCGACAGGATCGATGCCTTCACCTTGCCCGGCGGCGGCATGGACGGCGCGCCGGCCGCCTTGCGCTTCGGCGCCACCTCGATCACACGGCCCTTCGGCACGCCGCCCGGCACGCGCCGGTCTTCGCGCACCATCGTCGCGCCCTCGTCGGTCGCCGGCACCAGGTGGCGCTCGCCGTTGCCGATCAGGTCGCCGCGGCCCATGCGGCGCAGGCCCTCGCGGATGACCGGCCAGTTCTCCGGGTCGTAGTAGCGCAGGAAGGCCTTGTGCAGCTTGCGCGTCTTGCCGCTCTTCGCGGTCTCGACGACTTCCGAATCCTCGGTCACCTTCGCCAGCGGGTTCTTGCCCGAGTGGTACATGGTGGTGGCCATCGCCATCGGGGTCGGCGTGAAGGTCTGCACCTGGTCGAGCTTGAAGTTGTTCTTCTTCAGCCACAGGGCCAGGTTCAGCATGTCCTCGTCGGTCGAACCCGGATGCGCCGCGATGAAGTAAGGGATCAGGTACTGCTTCTTGCCGGCCTCGATCGAGTACTTGTCGAACAGGCGCTTGAACTCGTCGTAGGCGCCGATACCCGGCTTCATCATCTTCGACAAGGTGCCCTGCTCGGTGTGCTCAGGCGCGATCTTCAGCAGGCCGCCCACGTGGTGGGTGACGAGTTCCTTGACGTACTCGGGCGAGCGCACCGCCAGGTCGTAGCGCAGGCCGGAGCCGATCAGGATCTTCTTGATGCCCGGGATCGCGCGCGCCTTGCGGTACAGCGAGATCAGCTTGCTGTGGTCGGTGCCGAGGTTGCTGCAGATGGTCGGGTACACGCACGACAGGCGGCGGCAGGATTCCTCGATCTTCTTGTCCTTGCAGGCCAGGCGGTACATGTTGGCCGTCGGGCCGCCCAGGTCGGTGATGGTGCCGGCGAAGTTCTTGGTGGTGTCGCGAATCAGTTCGATCTCGCGCAGGATCGAGGGCTCCGAGCGGCTCTGGATGATGCGGCCTTCGTGCTCGGTGATCGAGCAGAAGGTGCAGCCGCCGAAGCAGCCGCGCATGATGTTGACCGAATAGCGGATCATTTCCCAGGCCGGGATGTGGGCCTTGCCGTAGCTCGGGTGCGGGGCGCGCGCATACGGCAGGTCGTAGACGTTGTCCATCTCGTCCATGGCCAGCGGCAGCGGCGGCGCGTTCAGCCAGACGTCGCGGTCGCCGTGCTGCTGCACCAGCGCGCGCGCATTGCCCGGGTTCGACTCGAGGTGGAACACGCGCGAGGCATGCGCGTACATCACCGGGTCGGTGCTGACGGTCTCGAAGGACGGCAGGCGCACCACGGTCTTTCTCGCCTTTTCGCGGGCGGCGGCCTGGCGCTCTTCGCGCGTCATGATCACCACCGGTTTCACCACCGGTTCCGGCTGCGCGTTCTCGGTGGCGCAGGCGGTGGTGTCTTCCTGGGCCATCGCGTAGGGGCTCGGATGCGGATCGACGCGGCCCGGCACGTCGACGCGGGTCGAGTTGTGCACGCTCCACTCTTCGTCCGGCAGCCAGCCGTGCGGCACCAGGAAGGCGGTGCCGCGCAGGTCGCGGATGTTCTTGATGTTCTCGCCGGCGGCGATGCGGCGCGTCACGTCCACCAGGGCGCGTTCGGCGTTGCCGAAGATGAGCAGGTCGGCCTTCGATTCGAACAGCACCGAGCGGCGCACCTTGTCCGACCAGTAGTCGTAGTGGGCGATGCGGCGCAGCGAGGCTTCGATGCTGCCGGCGATCACCGGCACGCCCGGGAAGGCTTCGCGGGCGCGCTGGCAGTAGACGGTGACGGCGCGGTCCGGACGCTTGTTCGGCTCGGCGTTCGGGGTGTAGGCGTCGTCGGAACGGATCTTGCGGTCGGCCGTGTAGCGGTTGACCATCGAGTCCATGTTGCCGGCGGTAATGCCCCAGTAGAGGTTCGGCTTGCCGAGCGCGCGGAAGGGCTCGACCGAGGTCCAGTCCGGCTGGCTGATGATGCCGACGCGGTAGCCCTGCGCTTCCAGCAGGCGGCCGACCAGCGCCATCCCGAAGCTCGGGTGGTCGATGTAGGCGTCGCCGGTGACCAGGATGATGTCGCACGAATCCCACCCGAGCTTGTCCATTTCTGCACGGGACATCGGGAGGAAAGGCGCAGCGGCAGCGCGGCTGGAGCGCTTCGGGACGCTCGCAAAGAGATTTACTGGGGAGTTCATTGGCCGGTATTGTACCGGAAAACCGTTTTCGGGTCGCCCCATCGACCCAAAAATGGCTTACTTATCAATGACTTGCTGCACGGCAGTAGGCTCAGATACCCATATTGGACAGCATATTGCCCAGCTGGCGCAGCCCGGCCGAGACGGTCGGGTGGTTCGCATTGAAGCGGGCCGCCAGCTCCTGGGTGCGCGAAGACAGCCCGTAGGTGTTCAGGTCGAGCTCGCTCTCCGCCCGGCGCGCCAGGGCCCGGTCGATGTCGCCGTCGAGCTGGCGCAGCAGGGTTTCCAGTTCCGGATCGACGTTGTCGGTTTCCTGCAACTGCCGGTGCAGGGCTTTCAGGTGCGCCTTCAGGTTCGTATTGCGCTCATTCAGGTTCTCGTTCTCGTTCAGCATGTCGCTCTCGCTAGTTGGTGAAGCGGGTCTCGAGGTACAGCGCCTCGACCTGCTCGCGCGCCCATGGGGTGCGACGCAAAAACTTCAGGCTCGACTTGATGCTCGGGTCTTTCTGGAAACAATTAATGTCGATCCGGCGGCCGAGGCCTTCCCAGCCGTAATGCTCGACGAGGCGGGTTAACAGGGATTCTAAGGTAATACCGTGGAGAGACTGAACACTCATCGCTTGCTGCCATAGGCCATAAGAAAAGGGGACCCATGCCAGCGGCACGGGTCCCCCGATTTTACGCGATGAAGCAGCGGTTTATTCGCCCGTCAGCCCACGGCGTTCCAGCAGCGGACGCACCTGCGCATCGCGCCCGCTGAAGTTGCGGTACATCTTCATCGCATCGATGGTGCCGCCACGCGACAGCAGGGTCTTGCGGAAGTGGTCGCCGTTCTTGCGGGTCAGGCCGCCATTTTCCTTGAACCAGTTGACGGTGTCCGCGTCCAGCTTCTCGGCCCACAGGTAGCCGTAGTAGCCGGCCGAGTAGCCGCCCGCGAAGGTGTGCGAGAAGTAGGTGGTGCGGTAGCGCGGCGGCACCAGGGCGAAGTCCACGCCCGCCTTCTTCAGCGCGTCACCCTCGAAGGCCAGTACATCTAGCGGGATCTCCTTCGGCGACAGCTGGTGCCAGGCCTGGTCGAGCAGGGACGCCGCCAGGTACTCGGTGGTGCGGAAGCCTTCGTTGAACTGCTGCGAGGCCTGCACCTTGTCCAGCAACTCCTTCGGCATCGGCGCGCCGGTCTGGTAGTGCTTCGCGTAATTGGCCAGCACCTCCGGCCAGGTCATCCACATCTCGTTCACCTGCGACGGGAACTCGACGTAGTCGCGCGGCACGCGCGAGCCCGAGAAGCGCGGGTACTTCACATCCGAGAACATGCCGTGCAGCGCGTGGCCGAACTCGTGGAAGGTGGTGCGCACTTCGTCATAGGTCAGCAGGGTCGGCTCGCCCGCCGCCGGCTTGGCGATGTTCAGGTTGTTGGCGATGACCGGCTTGGTTCCCATCAGCTTGGATTGCGGGACCCAGGCATTGGCCCAGGCGCCGCCGCGCTTGGTGGAGCGTGCGTAGGGGTCGAAGGTGAAGATCGCGAGCTGCTTGCCGTCGTGGTCGAACACGTCGAACACGCGCACGTCCGGGTCGTAGGTCGGCAGGTCCTTGCGCTCCTTGAAGCTGATGCCGAATTCCTTGTTCGCTGCGAAGAACACGCCGTCGACCAGCACGCGGTTCAGTTCAAAGTAAGGCTTCAGCTGGCTGCCGTCGAAGGCGTACTTGGCGGCGCGTACCTTGTCGCTGTAGAAGGCCCAGTCGTGGGCGGCGGCCTGGAAGCCACCCTTCTCCTGGTCGATCACCTTCTGGATTTCGGCCGCTTCCTTGCGTGCGTTGCTCACCGCCGGCTTGGCGAAGTCGGCCAGCAGCTGGTTGACGGCCTTGGTATTCTTGGCGGTCTGGTCTTCCAGGTTGTAGGCCGCATGGTTCGGGTAGCCCAGCAGCACGGCGCGCTCGGCGCGCAGCTTGGCGAGCTTCAGCACGACCTCGCGGTTGTCGTAGTCGCCGCCGCGCGAGCCGCGCGCCAGCGAGGCCGCCAGCAGTTTTTCGCGGGTGGCACGGTTGGTCAGCACCGACAGGCCGGCCTGCTGGGTGGTGTTCACGACCGGGATCACGAACTTGCCGTCCAGGCCACGCTTCTTGCCTTCCGCGGCGGCGGCGTCGATCGCCTTGTCGGACATGCCGGCCAGTTCGGCGCGGCTCTCCACCACCAGGGCCGAGGCATTCGCTTCCTTCAGCACGTTCTGGGCGAACTGGGTCGACAGCGCGGCCAGCTGGCCGTTCATTTCCTTCAGCTTCTGCTTGTCGGCATCGGACAGCTTGGCGCCGGCGCGCACGAAGTCGGTGTGGTAGCGCTCGATCAGGTATTTCGACTCGGCGTCCAGGCCCAGCTTGTTGCGCTTGTCGTACAGCGACTTGATGCGCGCGTACAGTTTCGGGTTCAGGCGGATCGCGTCATTGTGAGCCGACAGCTTCGGCGCCAGGTCCTTTGCGAGGGCGATCAGGGTGTCGTTGGTATAGGAACCGGTCAGGGTGCCGAAGGCGGCGCCGACCCGGTTCATGAGCTGGCCCGAGCGCTCCATCGCGACGATGGTGTTTTCGAGGGTCGGAGCGGCCTTGTTGTTGGCGATCGCTTCCATCTCGAGCGTTTCCTGGCGCATCGCTTCGGCAAAGGCCGGGGCGAAATGCTCGTTCTTGATCTTGTCCCAGGCCGGGTACTGGAACGGCAGGGTGCTCGGCTTGGCGAAGGGGTTCGAGGCTTCGAGCATCGAAGCCGGGGCGGCATAGGCCAAGGTCGAAGCAACACTGGCAGCGGCGACGAGCAGGATGTGTGGACGGATCATGTTGTCCTCTTTATGGTTGTAGTAAATAGCAGATCAGTTCAGGCCGCGGCGCTCGAGCAGCGGCTCGATGACCGGGTCACGGCCGCGGAAGCTGCGGTACATCTGCACCGCGTCCATGGTGCCGCCCTTCGACAGCACCATCTTGCGGAAGCGCTCGCCGTTCTTGCGGTTCAAGCCGCCGTTCTCCTTGAACCACTCGCCGGCGTCGGCATCGAGGCGCTCGGCCCACAGGTAGCTGTAGTAGCCGGCCGAGTAGCCGCCCGAGAAGGCGTGCGAGAAGTAGGTCGAGCTGTAGCGCGGCGGGACCGGCGCGAAGTCCAGGCCCGCATCCTTCAGCGCCTGCTCTTCGAAGCTCTTGACGTCGGAAGGAATGGCTTTCGAGCCGAGCTGGTGCCAGCGCTGGTCGAGCACCGCGGCCGCCAGGTACTCGGTGGTGCGGTAGCCTTCATTGAACTGCTGCGAGGCGCGCAGCTTGTCCAGCAGTTCTTTCGGCATCGGCGCGCCGGTCTGGTAGTGCTTCGCATAGTTGGCCAGCACTTCCGGCCAGGCCATCCACATCTCGTAGACCTGCGAGGGCAGCTCGACGTAGTCGCGCGGTACGCTGGTGCCCGAGAAGCGCGGGTACTTCACCTTCGAGAACCAGCCGTGGGTACCGTGGCCGAACTCGTGGAAGGTGGTGCGCACTTCGTCCCAGGTCAGCAGGGTCGGCTCGCCCGGCGCCGGCTTGGCCAGGTTCAGGTTGTTGGTGATGACCGGCTTGTCGCCCAGCAGGGTGCTCTGGCTGACCAGGGCGCCCATCCAGGCGCCGCCGCGCTTGTTCGCGCGCGCATACGGATCGAGCACGAAGATCGCCAGGTGTTCGCCGTTCGCCTCGAACACGTCGTACACGCGCACGTCGGCGTCGTAGGTCGGCAGGTCCTTGCGTTCCTTGAAAGTGATGCCCCACAGCTTGTTGGCGGCGAAGAAGGCGCCGTCTTCCAGCACGCGGTTCAGCTCGAAGTAAGGTTTCAACTGCTTGGCGTCGAAGGCGTACTTCGCGGTGCGTACCTTGTCGCTGTAGTAGTTCCAATCGTAGGCCGCGACCTTGAAGTTACCCTTCTCGGCATCGATCATTTCCTGGATCTCGGCCGCTTCCTTCTTCGCATTGCGCACGGCCGGCACGGCCAGGTCGGACAGCAGCTTGTTGACGGCGGTGGTGTCCTTGGCGGTCTGGTCTTCCAGCGAGTAGGCGGCGTGGCTGGCGTAGCCCAGCAGCTCGGCGCGTTCGGCACGCAGCTTGGCCAGCTGCAGCACGGCTTCGCGGTTGTCGAATTCGCCGCCGCGCGAACCGCGCACCAGCGACACGGCCAGCAGCTTCTCGCGGGTGGCGCGATTGCTCAGCTGCGACAGCGGACCCTGCTGGGTGGTGTTCACGACCGGGATCACGAACTTGCCGTCCAGGCCGCGCTTCTTCGCTTCGGCGGCGGCGGCGTCGATCACCTTCTCCGGCAGGCCAGCCAGCTCCTCGCGGGTGTCGACCACGAAGGCCGAGGCATTCACTTCCTTCAGCACGTTCTGGCTGAACTGGGTCTGCAGCGCGGCCAGCTTGCCGTTGTACTCGCGCAGCTTGTCCTTGTCGGCGCTGGAGAGCTTGGCGCCGGCGCGCACGAAGTCCTTGTGGTAGCGCTCGATCAGGTAGGCCGACTCGGCGTCCAGGCCCAGCTTGGTGCGCTTGGCGTACAGGGTCTCGATGCGCTGGAACAGCTTCGGGTTCAGGCGGATCGCGTCGCCGTGCGCGGCCAGCTTGGGTGCCAGTTCCTTGTCCAGGGCCTGCAGGGTATCGTTGGTGTAGGAGCCGACCAGGGTGCCGAAGACCGCGGACACGCGGTTCAGGAGGCGGCCCGAACGTTCCATCGCGACGATGGTGTTCTCGAAGCTCGGTGCCGCCTTGTTGTTGGCGATGGCGTCGACTTCAAGAGCCTGCTCGCGCATGCCTTCCGCGAAGGCCGGTGCGAAGTGCTCGTTCCTGATCTTGTCGAAGGCCGGGTAGCCGTACTGGAGGGTGCTCGGCTTGGCGAAGGGGTTGGACGCGTCGAGCGGTGCGGCATAGGCCAGGTTGGCCATCGCGACGCTGGCCGCAATCAGGAGCATACGGGGACGATTCATGGTGTCTCGGTGTTGAATGAACTGCGTTGAAACACGCCCGCCCCGGCACCGCCGGGCTTGTGGCCCGGCGGCGCTGGACGTGCGCAGGAAAAGATTAGTTACCGGTCAGGCCACGGCGTTCGAGCAGCGGCTCGATGACCGGGTCGCGGCCGCGGAAGCTGCGGAACAGGTCCATCGCATCGGCGCTGCCGCCGCGCGACAGCAGGGTCTTGCGGAAGTGGTCGCCGTTCTTGCGCGACAGCCCGCCGCTCTGGGTGAACCATTGCACCGTGTCGGCGTCGAGCTTCTCGCTCCACAGGTAGGCGTAGTAGCCGGCCGAGTAGCCGCCGTTCATCGAGTGCGAGAAATAGGTCGTGCGGTAGCGCGGCGGAACCGGGGCGAAGTCGACCCCGGCTTCCTTCAGCGCTTTGGCCTCGAAGGCCAGCACGTCGCTCGGGATCTCGCTCGGCTTGAGCTGGTGCCAGCGCTGGTCGAGCAGCGAGGCGGCCAGGTACTCGGTGGTCATGTAGCCCTGGTTGAACTTCTTGGAAGCGACCACCTTGTCCAGCAGTTCCTTCGGCATCGGCGCGCCGGTCTGGTGATGCTTCGCATAGTTGGCCAGCACTTCCGGCCAGATCGCCCACATCTCGTTGACCTGCGACGGGTACTCGACGAAGTCACGCGGCACGTTGGTGCCCGAGAAATGCGGGTACTTCACGTTCGAGAACATGCCGTGCAGCGCGTGGCCGAACTCGTGGAAGGCGGTGCGCACTTCGTCGTAGGTCAGCAGGGTCGGCTCGCCCTTCGGCGGCTTCGGGATGTTCAGGTGGTTGCCGACCACGGGGCGCTTGCCCAGCAGCTGCGACTGCGACACGTACTCGTTCATCCAGGCGCCGCCCTGCTTGTTGCCGCGGGCGTAGGGGTCGAACAGGAAGATCGCCAGCTGCTTGCCGTCGTGGTCGAACACATCGAACACGCGCACGTCCGGGTCGTAGACCGGCAGGTCCTTGCGTTCCTTGAAGGTGATGCCGTATTCCTTGGTGGCGGCGAAGAACACGCCATCCACCAGCACGCGGTTCAGCTCGAAGTAGGGGCGCAGCTGGTTCTCGTCGAAGTTGTACCTGGCGGCGCGCACCTTGTCCTGGTAGATCGGCCAGTCATAGCTGGCGACCTGGAAGCCGCCCTTTTCCTGGTCGATCACCTTCTGGATCTCGGCCGCTTCCTTGCGCGCGTTATTCACCGCCGGCTTGGCCAGTTCGGCCAGCAGCTTGTTCACGGCCGCCGGGTTCTTGGCGGTCTCCAGCTCCTGCGAGTAGGCCGCGTAGTTCGGGTAGCCCAGCAGCGCGGCGCGTTCCGCGCGCAGTCTGGCCAGCTTGAGCACCAGCTCGCGCGAATCGAACTGGCCGCCACGGCTGCCGCGGTTCAGGGACGCGGCCATCAGGCGTTCGCGGGTCTTACGGTTGGTGAGGCTGGACAGCGCCGGCTGGCTGCTGGTGTTGACGATGGCGATCGCGTACTTGCCCTTCAGGCCGCGCTTTTCCGCTTCGCTTGCCGCCGCATTGATCTCGGCATCCGAGAAGCCGGCCAGTTCTTCGCGGCTATCCACGACCAGGGCCGAGGCATTGGCTTCCTTCAGCACGCGCTGCGAGAAGTCCGACTGCAGCGAGGCGATTTCGGCGTTGTACTTCTTGAGCTTGTCCTTGTTGGCGGCGGACAGGTTGGCGCCGGCGCGCACGAATTCCTTGTACACGCGCTCGAGCAGGTGCTTCGATTCGGCGTCCAGCCCCAGGGTGGCGCGCTTGTCGTGCAGGGTCTTCACGCGCTGGAACAGGGCCGGGTTCAGGTAGATCGCGTCGTTGTGCGCCGCCAGTTTCGGCGACATCTCGCGGTCGACCGCATCCAGCACGTCGTTGGTGTTCGCCGTCTGCAGGTTGGAGAACACCGCGGCCACGCGCGACAGCATCTGGCCGGTGCGCTCCATGGCGACGATGGTGTTGTCGAAGGTCGGCGCCGCCTTGCTCCTGGCGATGGCGTCGATCTCGCGCAGGTGCTCGGCCATGCCGGCGGCGTAGGCCGGCAGGAAGTGCTCGTTCTTGATCTTATCGAAGGCCGGGTAGTTCAGCGGCAGGCTGCTGGGCTGGGCGAACGGATTGGCGGCGTCGAGGGAAGGTGCGGCGACTGCGGCCGCATGCGATAAGGCGAGGCTTGCGGCAACGATGAACAGGGATGGTCGGTTCATTGGATCTTTCGGACGCTGGGGAAGGAGCTGCCGGGCGTGCTCGACAGCCGTTGCGCGAAGATCATAGCAACTAATACGCATGCCGTCACAACAAAAACGGTATGTATCAGGCATGTATCCGCATGTATCAGCCGTGTTTCAAAAGCGCGTGCTAGGATCCGCCTCGACACCATGGATTCTTCTACCGCACCCTCCTTCGACGCCATCGTCGTCGGCACCGGCCCCAGCGGCGCCAGCACGGCGCGTGAACTGGCGCGCGCGGGCGCCCGCGTCCTCATCCTCGAACAGGGCAGCGCCGCGCCCCTGCGCGGCACCCTGGGCCAGATGGCCACGATGGCGCTGCCCGGCCGCGGCGCCTGGCTGCACCGCGACGCCTCGCTGCTGGTGGCCGGCACGGGATTGGGCGGCAGCTCGGCACTGAACTTCGCCACCGCCGCCCCGCCCCCGCCCGCCATGTTCGCGGCCCATGGCATCGACCTGGCGCCCTTCCTCGCCGCGCTGCGCGAGGAACTGCCGCTGGCGCCCCTGCCCGACAGCCTGGTCGGCCCGATGGCTACCCGCATCATGCTTGCCGCGCGCGCCGCCGGCCTCACATGGGAAAAGCTCGACAAGATGATCCGTCCCCAGGCCTGCCGCAGCGGCTGCTGGCGCTGCGTGTACGGCTGCCCCTACGGCGCCAAGTGGAGCGCGCGCGATTTCGTCGACGAGGCCTGCGCCCACGGCGCCGTGCTGCTGGACCGCAGCCGGGTGCGGCGCGTGCTGATGGAAAACGGCCGTGCGGCCGGCGTGGCATTCCGGCGCGACGGCGCCGACCGCGAGGCGCGCGCGCCGCTGGTGGTGCTGGCTGGCGGCGGCATCGGCAGCCCGCGCCTGCTGCATGCCTCCGGCCTGGGACCACGCCTTGCGCCCTTCTTCAGCGACCCGGTGGTGGCGGTCATGGGCAGCGTCGAGGAACTCGACGGCGGCGCCGAAGTGCCGATGGCGGCCGGCGCCAGCTTCCATGAGGACGGGATTTCCCTGGCCGACCTGACTTTGCCGGCGCCGATGTACGCGGCCTTCGCGCTGCAGGCCGGCCGCGTCGACCGCCTCGCGGCGCACCGGCGCACGCTGAGCCTGATGGTGAAGATCCGCGACGACATCGGCGGGGCCGTCGGCCCGCGCTGGGTGGACAAGCGCCTGAGCCCAGGCGACCGGGGGCGTCTTGCAAGGGGTATCGGGATGGCGCGCACGATCCTGGAACAGGCCGGCGCGAAACAGCTGTTCACGACCCACCATTTTGCCGCGCATCCGGGCGGCAGCGTCCGTATCGGCGAGGGCGTGGACAGCGAGCTGCGTGCCGCGCCGGGACTCTACGTGTGCGATGCGTCGGTGATTCCGCAGCCGTGGGGATTGCCCCCTACGCTTACCCTGCTGTGCCTGGGCAAGCGGCTCGGCGCGATGCTGGCGAACGCGGTCAGTAGTGAGGCGGTTTCTCGTTGACCGGACCCTGGCGGGTGGATTGCAGGGTGCGGACGTGGTCCACCAGCGAGGCGACCAGGGCTTCGAGCTGGTCGATGCGGCGGCCCTGGCGGTAGATGGTCTCGTTCAAGGTCTCGACCAGGTCTTCCTGATGCGCGAGCTTGATCTCGATGTCGATAAAACGGTCTTCCTGGCTCACGATTGACTCCGGCGCAAAACCGGCATTATGCCAGTCTCGCGCCTACTCCTGCGTCAAGCGCCGGTCCAGGGAGTGTAGTCGATACCGCCGCTGATGGTGCCAATCACCTGGGCCTGGTTCTCAAAACCTTCGCTGAATTCCATCAGGATCTGCTCGCGACTGCTGTCGACGATACGCTCCACCCAATATGCGTAACCGGCAGCATCCGGTGCGCGGTCGAGGATGTTCTGATACAACTTGATCAGGAAATCGCCGTCGCTCGGGTTCGCGCCATACAGTTTGTCGAACTCTGGCTGGTTGGTGATGAATTCCTTGGATACCTGCAGCAGGCTGGTACCTTTTTCCATGCGATTGATCCAGTAGCCCATGCCGGTCGTGTCCGACGGGCGGCCAAAGACAGCCTCGTACAGGCGGTAGACCTGGCCGCCAATGCCATCGATGTCGATCGCCTTCCAGCCGTCGGCGAACTGGATACGTTCGACGTTGACCAGGTTATCAGTGCCCAGCGCACCGCTCTTGTCGGTGACGCCCACGCCATAGACACCGCGCTGGATCGTGAAATTGCTGATCGCGCCGGCGTACGCGACGGTGTCGATGCCACCCATGCCATCGATGGCGTTATTGCCGGCGCCCGGCGCGAAGCGGTTGGCGAGGCCGTCACCGGTCAGGTTGAGCGCACTGTCGATCGTGAAATCGAGGTAGGCCAGACCGCTTCGCGAGTTGTTCGCGATGTCGACCGACGACGGCAGGACCTTGTAGGTGCCGTTCGGCAGCGCAGGCGAATCGACGCGCCAGGTGCCATCCGCCTTGACGACGGTGCGCCCGATCTCGACGGCGTCGGTGACGCGTACCAGCTGGATCAAGGTGCCGGCTTCAGCCTTGCCCTCGAAGACCGGCTGGTTGGGGCTGGCGAAGCTCATCGACCCGGTGGGCGCGACCGGTGGCGTGGCGTCGACATTGAAGCTGATCGGCGCGCTGAACGCGGACACATTACCGGCAGCGTCGGTGGCGGTCGCGCGCACCGAGTAATTGGTGCCATCGGCGAAGACGCCTGCCTTGATGCTGAAGACCCCGGTGTTATCGATCCTGGTCTCGGAGATCAGCTGGTTGCCGCTATACACCCGCAGGAGCGAATTCGCTTCAGCCTGGCCGTTGACGACCAGGGTGTTGCCGGTCGAAAGATATCCTGTCGAGGCATTTTTTTGCACGACGATGACCGGCGTACCCGGCGGCGTCACATCGACGACGTTAGCGCGCTGCACGGTCATGTCGGCAAAGCGCAGTTGCTCGATCGATTTCAGGGTAACTGTGCTTCCCCCGCCGTTGACGGTCAGGTCGCCATTGCTGGTGGCAGCAATGTTGTAGGTGCTGCGGGCGCCGCTGAACAGCGCCGTGTCGTTGCCATCGCCTCCATCAATCACGTCATTTCCTCCCTTGCTTTGCAATGTGTCATCGCGGGTCGTTCCAGTGATGTAGCGTCCGGTCGAGTTCAGGCCCAGCGCGCCGCCCAGGCCGTCGCGGCCGTAAAGCCAGTTCAAGGCGGCGATATCGTAGGGGCTGAAGACGCTGTAGGGGCCACCCGCGTCGGTGTAGGACATCAGCGTGTTCGAGGTGTTGTCGCCGCCCGCCAACTGGACGCCTTCGTCGAACGGGTGCTTCAGGCCGAGCGCATGTCCCAGCTCATGCAGCAGGGTCTGGTAACCGGTGCTGCCTGGTGCGAGGCTGAAGTTGGCGTCGCGCCACTCTGCGTTGTCGAGATAGACATAGGCGTCCGGCTTGTAGTTGAGCAGGGTGGTCCCGGAATACGAATACGGGGCCAGCCAGCTGCACAGGCCGGTCGTCAAGGGGTCTTGAATATTCAGGTTCGCGAGGTGGAGCTGGGCACTGCTGCCGGTCGTAGTCTCGACGAAGTTGATGCCGGTGACCTCACGCAGGTAATTGAACGCGGTGCGCGCGCCAGCCTGCTGGGACAGGGTAAATGCCTCCTGCCCGGTGACCGCCACGCCGGTATCCGGATTCACCTCGTTGCCCGAGTTGATCGAGAACGTGTAGTAAATCGTATTGCCGCCCGCGGTCATGAAGTTCCAGTCGGGGCCGATGTCGAGCAGTGCGTCGATGTGGTTCAGCCCGGACAGGGGCGTAATTTCTAAATCGGAAACGGTTGCCATTGCGCGCTAACAGTAAAAAAGTGGACGCGAACGCTCGTACGCTGAGCTCGCTTTCCGGAAAGTATTTCCTGCGGCACAGTCGAAGTCAAATAAGAATTTCAATCGTGCGCAGCGATTGACAGCCCTACAAGGCTTATGCGCAACGTACTTATGCTTTCGGCATGGCCAGCAGGGCCTTCAGGCTGGCCAGTCTTTCCTTCGGGCTCAGGATCTCGGTCTCCTTCGGCGGGGCGTCGCCGACGTCCAGCGCCATCTCCTTGATGAAGCGGGAGGGCTCGCAGTGCACCAGTTCGCCGGCGCGCTTGCGCTTCTTGCACCAGGTCAGGCGCAGGGTGCGCTGGGCACGCGTGATCCCCACGTACATCAGGCGCCGCTCTTCCTGGATGCGGGCGGCGATGACTTCCACCGGCGCATCCGGGTCACCCTTGTGCGGCAGGATGCCCTCTTCCACCCCGACCAGGAACACGTGCGGGTATTCCAGGCCCTTGGACGCGTGCAGGGTCGACATGCGCACGGCATCCTGCTCCTCATCCTGGCCCTCGAGCATCGACATCAGGGCCACCATCTGGGTCAGTTCCAGCAGGTTCTTTTCTTCGCCGTCGCGGTCGCGCCCGCCCCGGCCGCGTTCCTTCAGCCAGTTGGTGAACTCGAGCACGTTCTGCCACTTGGCCTGGGCCGCGCGGTCGTCGAAACTCTCGTACAGGTAGTGCTCGTAGTTCATCTCCTTCATCATGTCGTCCAGCACCTCGGCGGCATTGTCGCCGCTGCCCGAGGGGCCCGGGCGGGTGGCGCGGTCTTCCAGCTCCAGCAGGAAGCGGCAGAAGTCGCGCAGCGGCGCCAGCTGGCGCTCGGCCAGCTTGGCTTCCAGCCCGTTCTTGCGCGCCGCCTCGAACAGCGAGCAGTTCCACTGCTTGGAGAACTCGCCCAGGGTCTCGAGCGTGGCCATGCCGACCCCGCGCTTCGGCGTCGTGACGGCGCGGATGAAGGCGGGGTCGTCGTCCTGGTTGGCGATCAGGCGCAGGTAGGCGATGATGTCCTTGATCTCGGCCTTGTCGAAGAAGCTCTGGCCGCCCGACATGGTGTAGGGGATGCGTTCCTTGCGCAGGGCCTGCTCGATCACGCGCGACTGGTGGTTGCCGCGGTACAGGATGGCGTAGTCGGTCCACTTGTTCTTGCGCTGGAAATGGTCGGCCGAGATCATGATGGCGATCTGCTCGGCTTCCGTTTCGTCGCTCTGCATGCCCAGCACCTCGATCGGCTCGCCCAGGCCGTGCTCGGACCACAGCGACTTCTCGAACAGCTTGGGGTTGTTGCCGATGACGGCATTGGCCGCCTGCAGGATGCGGGTAGTCGAGCGGTAGTTCTGTTCCAGCTTGATGACGCGCAGGTCGGGGAAGTCGGTCTGCAGTGTCTTCAGGTTTTCGACCGAGGCGCCGCGCCAGGCGTAGATCGCCTGGTCGTCGTCGCCCACGGCCGTGAACATCGGCTTTTTACCGAGACCCGTGACCAGCAGCTTGACCAGCTCGTACTGGCAGGTGTTGGTGTCCTGATATTCATCCATCAGCAAATAGCGCAGGCGGCGCTGCCAGCGGTCGCGGATCGATTCGTTGTTGCGGAACAGCTCCACCGGCAGGCGGATCAGGTCGTCGAAGTCGACCGCCTGGTAGGCCTGCAGCGTGGCCAGGTAGCTGCGGTAGACCCGCGCCGACATGGCTTCGTCTTCGTCCTTCGCATTGCGGATCGCGTCTTCCGGATCGACCAGGCCGTTCTTCCACAGCGAGATGGCGTTCTGGATGCGGCGGATTTCCTGCTTGTCCGTGGTCAGCGCCAGGTCGGACACGACCGTATAGCAATCGTCGCTGTCCATGATCGAGAACTTGTCCTTGAGGCCGACGCCGGCCGCTTCCTGGCGCAGGATCTTGACGCCCAGCGAGTGGAAGGTGGAAACGGTCAGCTGCTTGGCCTGCTTGGGCTGCTTGAGCAGCTTGGCGATACGCTCCTGCATCTCGAGGGCCGCCTTGTTGGTGAAGGTCAGGGCGGCAATCGTGCGCGGGTCGTAGCCGCGGTCTTCGATCATGTAGGCGATCTTCTGCGTAATGACGCGCGTCTTGCCCGAGCCGGCGCCGGCCAGCACCAGGCAGGGGCCGTCGAGATAGAGCACGGCTTCGCTTTGCGGCCCGTTGAGGCCGAATTTTGGTGCGTTGGACATGGGAAAGATTTCTGCAGAATGGCCGGGTATTGTAACGATGAGTCGGCCGGCGCGCTAAAATGAATCCATGAAAAAATTGCTTGTCATCTTGTTTGCAACACTGCTTGCGGGGCCGCTCCAGGCAGCCCCATTGCTGGTGGCCGCGGCCAGCGACCTGGCGTATTGCATCGATGAGCTGGCGGCCGCCTTCCGCAAGGAGGTGCCCGAGGCGGAAGTGAAGGTGTCCACCGGCGCTTCCGGCAATTTCTTCGCCCAGATCCGCCACGGCGCGCCCTTCCACGTTCTTCTCTCGGCCGACATGACGTACCCGACCCAGCTGGCGAAGCTGGGCGCGGCCGACGCCGCCACCCTGCGTCCCTACGCCATCGGCCGCATCGTACTGTGGACCCTCGATCCCCGCTTCGATGTGGCGCAGGGGCTGTCCGTGCTGCGCGACCCGCGGGTGGCGCGCGTCGCCATCGGCAATCCCGACACCGCTCCCTATGGCCGCGCCGCCAGGGCCGCGCTGGAACGCGACAAACTGTGGGACGCGGTGCAGCCGCGCCTGGTGATCGGCGAGAACATCGCCCAGGCCGCCCAGTTCGTCCAGACCGGCAATGCCCAGCTGGGCATCGTGTCGCTGGCCACCGTGCGCTCGCCGAAGATGGCGGGCGTGGGCCGCTACCACCTGATCAGCGACGCGGGCCTGGCGCCGATCGAACAGGGCGCCATCGTCACCCGCGCGGGTAGCGGCCAGCCGCTGGCCGCGCGCTTCGTGCGCTTCCTCGGTTCGCCGGCGGCGCGCGCCATTTTGGAGCGCAACGGTTTCGGCCTGCCCCCGGCGAATGACTGAGTTTTCCGCGGCCGGCTTCGCCTTTACGCCCGAGCTGTGGGACGCGCTCGCGCTCACCCTGCGCCTGTCGCTGGTGACCGCGCTGGTGCTGCTGGCGATCGCCATTCCCCTCGCCAACTGGCTGAATACCAGCCGCATGCGCGGCATCCTGTTCATCGAGACCCTGGTCAGCCTGCCGATCGTGCTGCCGCCGACGGTGATCGGCTTTTACCTCTTGATGCTGATGTCGCCGCAGCAGCCGCTGGGCGCGGCCTGGCTGTCGATATTCGGGCATCCCCTGCCCTTCTCGTTTGCGGGGCTGGTGGCGGGCTCGGTGGTATACAGCCTGCCCTTCGCGGTGCAGCCGATCCAGTCGGCCTTCCGCAACGTCAGCCGCGACCTGGTGCAGTCGGCCCTGGCCCTGGGCCTGACCCGGCGCCAGACCTTCTTCTCGGTGGTGCTGCCGCTGTCGCGCAACGGCATCCTGACCGGCCTGTCGCTCAGCTTTGCCCATACCATGGGCGAGTTCGGCGTCGTGCTGATGTTGGGCGGGAACATCCCGGGCCAGACCCGGGTGGCCTCGATCGCCCTCTACGACGAGGCGCAAAAGCTCAACTATGCGGCGGCGCATTCCTATGCGCTGGTGCTGCTGGCGATCTCGTTCGCGATCCTGGTGGCGATCGCCTTTTTCCAGCGCAAGCAGCATGCCCTATTTTTAGGCAATAACTGAGACCAAGGCGACGGAGCGTCCCACGATCGGGTACCATCTCTCCCTTGTGGCGCCCCGCGCCAAGGCTTATGTGGACTGCACCATGAAATTTGAACATCTCATCCAGATCAACGATCCGCTCAATCCGCTGATCGACACCATTTCGATCGAACAGCTGTGGCGCGGGCTGGTGCTGCGCGCCGAATCGCCGACCATGTTCGTGCCGCACCTGGACGAATGCACGATCGGCGAACGCAGCAGCGGCAGCTTCCATCGCCGCCTGCGCTACGGCGACCTGGTGATCGACGACGTCGTGCACATGACGCCGCTGAAGGAAGTGCGCTACGAAGTGCCGGCCCAGGGCGAAATCGCCGCCTCCAGCCTGAAGATGGTCATCGAGGCGCCCGGCGATGCCGTGCTGCTGCTGCGCTTCTGCTACGACGACGGCCAGGGCGAGCATACCGACCCGGCCAACGCCATGTACGACGACTTCAAGCGTTCGGCTTACCAGGAAGCCGACATCGACACGGTGCGCATCCTGCGCCAGCTGGCCGGCGAAGGCAAGCTGGATGCCAGCTATTTGAACTGATTTACGTTCCCGGCTCGCTGTCCGCCGCGTCGACCTCGCTCTCGCCCCTGGTCAGGCATTGCGCCAGGTCGCGCAGGGCGGTGCGCACGCCTTCCTCGATCACCGGATGGTAGAAGGGCATGTCCAGCATCTGGTCCACCGTCATGCGCATCTGGCAGGCCCAGGACAGCGTGTGCGCCAGGTGCTCGGCGCGCGGCGCGATCATCTCGGCGCCCAGGAAGCGGCGCGAGCCGAATTCCGCATACACCCGCAGCATCCCCTTGTTCTGCAACATCACCCGGCTGCGGCCCTGGTTCGCGAAGGAGACTGCGCCCACCGCGAACTTGCGCTTGCCGCCTTCGCAGAGCTGGCGGTAGCTGGCGCCCAGGGTGGCGATGTTCGGGTCGGTGAAGGCCACCGCGATCGGCGTGCGGCGCAGGCCGGGACGCACGTCCGGGTAACGGCCTGCGTTGTCGCCGGCGATCTTGCCGTGGTCGGCCGCGTCGTGCAGCAGCGGGCGCTCGTTGTTGGCGTCGCCGGCGATGAAGATGTGGCTGGTCCCGCATTGCATGGTGCGCGCGTCGAACAGCGGGATGCCGTCGGCGCCGCGCTCCAGCCCTGTGTGCTCGAGGCCGATGCCGTGCACGTTGGGGGTGCGGCCGGCCGCCATCAGCACATACTGGAAGCGCTCGGTCTTTTCCTCGCCCAGGGCGTCGCTGACGGTGAGCGCGACCTCTTCGCCGTCCTGCACCGCGCCCACCACCTTCGACTGGAACTGGATGTCGAGTTCTTCGGTGAGCACGCGGGTGGCGCTGCGCAGCACTTCCGGGTCGCTGAGCTGGGCGATGCTGCCGCCGCGCGCGAACAGCTTCACGCGCACACCCAGGCGCTGCAGGGCCTGGCCGATTTCCAGGCCGATCACGCCGGTGCCGATCACGGCGACCGACTTCGGCAGGTCTTCCCAGTAGAACACGTCGTCGCTGGTGACGATGCCGGGGCCGACGTTTTCCAGCGCCGGCAGGCGCAGCGGCGTGGAGCCGGTAGCGATCACGATGCGTGCGGCGTTGATCTCGGTGTGCTCGTCCACCATCAGCGTGTGCGGACCGGTGAAGCGCGCATGGCCGCGCAGCTTGTCTTCGTCGGCGAAGGAGTCGACGCCTTCCAGCACGAAGCCGACGAAGCGGTCGCGCTCGCGCCGCACGCGTTCCATCACGGCGGGCCCATCGATGCGGACCTGGCCCGCGTGCACGCCGAAAGGCGCGCTGTGCTGCATCGTATGGGCCGCTTCCGCCGCGGCGATCAGGAGCTTGCTCGGCATGCAGCCGACGCGCGCGCAGGTGGTGCCGTAGTGACCGCTTTCGATGACCACGGTGCGCGCGCCCTGCGCCTTCGCCGCCCGGTAGGCCGTCATGCCGGCGGTGCCGGTGCCGATGATGGCGACATCCACGTCCAGTTTCTTCATCGCGTCCTCCGCAAAATCACAGCGGAACGATACGCTAATTCGGGGAACAGGGTTGGGAGACCGTGCAAGGCTTCCTGTCGTGCTCCATGCCGAAGCTGTATTTCACCGTAATCAAAGCGTCTTCAGGTATGCCGCCCGGGTGGGGATAGCGCGCCAGGGCGCGGTTGCCGACGGTGCTGAGGGCGGCCTGGAAACCGTCGGCCATCCTGCGTGACTTGCGGTCGCGCAGCGCATCGGCATTGACCCAGCCCACCATCTCGTATTCGCGTGATTCGCCGCGCTGCAGCTCGATCCGCGGCACACCCGGCAGGAAGCGCAGGGTCACGTCGCCGCCGATCGCATGGGCCGCCGCCAGTTCCGGATACTTCACCTCGGCCGCAATCGTGGACATCACGCCGGCCAGGTAATTGCAGGTCGACAGCCGCGCCTGCGGCCAGGCCTTGAGTTCCGCCACGAAGCGGTCGGGATCGGCCAGGGCCTCTTTCGGGACCGTGCAAGGGGCTGGCCGGAATGGCGTATGTTTCAGGGCCCACCACAGGGCGGCGGCGACGTCCGGACCGTTGGCCGGGTCGGCATAGCCGGCCGCGATCCGGGCCGCCGCATCCTTCTCGCCGGCCGCGTGCGCCCGCGCGTAGAAATCCACCGCGCGCGGCCAGTCGCGCTTGACGCAGATGCCGTTCTCGTACAGCGAACCGGCCAGCAGCAGGACTTCCGGGTATTCGTTCTTCAGGCCGCTCTTGAGCCGGTCCACGGCCAGGCTGCAGTCGCGCGCCGCAATGCCGTTGCGGATCCCATCGACGGCCAGGGCGCCGGAACGGGTGCCGGCATGGGCACTGGCTGCCGCGCCGAGCATGGCAAGCAGCAGGATGGCGGTGGTCGGTGCGCGCATGGTGATTGACTCCGGTCGTGGTGGCGAACCAGTCTAGCAGGACGGATGACGGCGAATTCTCACCGAAGGCCACATGCGCTCAGATATCGAGCGGATCGACCTCGAGCGACCAGCGCACCCGCGACTTCATGGCGCGCAGGATCTCGACCCATTCGCGCAGGAAAGCCTGCAGCGCCGGACGCGATGCGGACTCCACCAGCAGCTGGGCGCGGTCGACGTTGTGCACGCGGGTCATCGTCATCGGGATCGGGTCGTTGATCATCACCGCGTCGAACACCAGGCTGTCGCGCGCCGCCTCCAGGAAGGCGATCGCCGTGGCCAGTTCGGGCGCCTCCGCCCGCAGCAGCGCCTGGTACATGAAGGGCGGCAGCCCGGCCTGGCGGCGCTCTTCCAGCAGGCTGCCGGCGAAGCGGTCGTAGTCGTGGCGCATCAGGGCGCCGTACAGCGGGTGGCTGGCGTAACGGGTCTGCACCAGCACCTCCGAGGCCGCCCCGGCACGTCCGGCGCGCCCCGCCACCTGCATCAGCTGGGCGAACAGGCGCTCGCTGGCGCGGTAGTCCTGCGAGAACAGCGCGGTGTCCGGGTTGAGGATGCCGACCAGGGTCAGCTTCTTGAAGTCGTGGCCCTTGGCGACCATTTGCGTGCCGACCAGGATGTCCACCTCGCCCCGGTGCACGGTGTCGAAGGCCGCCTGCGCGCTGCCCTTCAGGCGCGTGGAATCGGCATCGATGCGCAGGATGCGCGCTTCCGGGAACATCGCCTGCAGGCCCTCTTCGACGCGCTGGGTGCCGCGCCCGAGCGGCTGCAGGTCGACGTTGCCGCAGGTCGGGCAATGGCGCGGAATACGCAGCTCGAGGCTGCAGTGGTGGCAGCGCAGCCGGTGCTCGGGACGGTGCAGCACCATGAAGGCGGTGCAGCGGGTGCAGTTGCTGATCCAGCCGCAGGCGTCGCAGCAGATCACCGGGGCATAGCCGCGCCGGTTCAGGAACAGCAGCGATTGCTCGCCGCGGTCCAGGCGCCCGCGCAGCGCCGCGATCAGGGCGCCCGTCAGGCCGTCCTTGGGGCGGTCGCGCTCCATGTCGACCAGCTTTACGGTGGGCAGCACGGCGTCGCGCACGGCGCGCTCGCGCAGCTCCAGCTTGCGGTAGCGGCGCGAGCCGGCGTGGTGCCAGGTCTCGAGCGAGGGCGTGGCCGAGCCGAGCACGATCGGGATCGCCAGCTGGTGGGCGCGCCAGACCGCCAGGTCGCGCGCCGAATAGCGCAGGCCTTCCTGCTGCTTGTACGAGGGGTCGTGTTCCTCGTCGATGACGATCAGCTTCAGGTGCGGCAGCGAGGACAGGATGGCCAGGCGCGTGCCCAGCACGATGCGCGCCCTGCCCTGGTGGGCGGCCAGCCAGTGCAGCATGCGCTCGCCCTCGGACAGGCTGCTGTGCAGGGTGGCCAGCATCACGCCGGGGAAGCGCGCGCGGATATTCCCTTCCAGCTGGGGCGTCAGGTTGATCTCGGGGACCAGGATCAGGATCTGGGCGTCGGCATCGCGCGCCAGCACCTGGGCGCAGGCCTGCAGGTAGACCTCGGTCTTGCCGCTGCCGGTGACGCCGTACAGCAGGATCGGCGTGAAGCCCTCGGCCCCGCCGATGGCGTTGGCCGCCTCCTGCTGCGCCGGGTTCAGCACGGGCATGCCGGAGGGCGTGGGGTCGTGCGCGTCGTCTTCCTTTGCCAGTTTTTTGAGCGCGCGGTCGAGCGCCACGGTCTTCGGCACCCGCAGGTTCTTGGGCAGGCCGGGCAGGGCCACCTCGCCCAAGGGGCGCTGGTAGTAGTCGGCGGCGAAGCGCACCAGCGCCAGCCAGCGCTCGGGCAGCGGCGCCAGCTGGCTGCGCACGGCGATCGCATCCTTGAGCTTGTCCGGCGGGACCTCGCTGTCCTGCTTCACGGCGACGATGATGCCCACCACCTCGCGCCGCGCGAACGGCACCAGCACCAGCTGGCCCACCGCCGGCGCTTCGCCCGGCTGGCAATCCCAGCGGTAATCGAAGCAGCTGTTGAGCGGCGTATCGAGCGCGACCTGGAGGAAGCAGTGTGCCAAATTCAACCTTCTTTGTTTGCAGTAAAGCTGTGGAAAACTTTGTGAATAGCGCTGTACTTGACCCCGTTCGAGGTTTACGTTAGATCAACTCGATTCGGGTGATTCACTGGAACAACAAGAAATTACCCAATAAATTCAATCACTTGCAAACCACGAGTTATCCCTGTTAACAAGTCGGTCTGGAATCGGCTTGCTGTGCATAACTGCACATGTGCACTGGGAAAACTCGCTGCGCTGCACCAGAATCTTCAGACCTTACTTGAAGAGTTGAGCTAAGTCCGCGTAAACCAAGCACTTTTCCCAACTCATCCATCATCCTGTGCATAACTTTGTGAACAATGGACAGGAAGCCGGGACAATTTACATGTGGACCATCATCCCTACTGTGTATACCTACAGTTCGCCATGAAAAAAACCCTTAATAATCATTAGCTTATGTATTTTCATACTCAGCGAAGATGTCCACAGGAATAATTTTGAGGTTTGACGAACTTGTGAACAAGTGTGATTTTGCTGCGGAAATACACCCCGCAGCAGGGATCACATCAGGCGGCGCGCTGCTTGCGGCTGAAGCTGTGCACAGCCTCGACCATGGCCGTCACCGACTCCGGCGGGGTGAACTGCGAGATGCCGTGACCCAGGTTGAATACGTGGCCATGGCCGCTCGACGGCTTGCCGTAAGCGGTCAGCGAGCGCTCGACCTCGGCCTGGATCTGCTCCGGCGCGGCGAACAGGATGGCCGGATCGAGGTTGCCCTGCAAGGCCACGCGGTCGCCCACCAGCGCCCGGGCCTTGCCCAGGTTGACGGTCCAGTCCAGGCCCAGCGCATCGGCGCCGATGTCCGCCATTTCGTCCAGCCACAGGCCGCCGCCCTTGGTGAACACGATGGCCGGGATGCGGACTCCATCCTTCTCGCGCTGCAGCTGGCCGAGCACCTGGCGCATGTAATTCAGTGAGAATTCCTGGTAGGCGCCGTCGGCCAGCGCGCCGCCCCAGGAATCGAAGATCATCACGGCCTGGGCGCCGGCATCGATCTGGGCGTTCAGGTACTGGGCCACGGCGCGCGCATTGGTGTCCAGGATGTGGTGCATCAGGTCCGGGCGCTGGTACATCATCTTCTTGATGGTGTGGAATTCGCGCGAACCGCCGCCTTCGACCATGTAGCAGGCCAGGGTCCAGGGGCTGCCCGAGAAGCCGATCAGCGGCACGCGGCCGTTGATGGCGGTGCGGATCTGGGTCACCGCCTTGAAGACATAGTCGAGCGACGCCATATCCGGTACCTGCAGGGCGCGCACCTCCGCTTCCGTGCGCAGCGGACGCTCGAACTTCGGGCCCTCGCCGTCGGCGAAGTAGAGGCCCAGGCCCATCGCATCCGGCACGGTCAGGATGTCCGAGAACAGGATCGACGCATCCAGCGGGTAGCGGTCGAGCGGCTGCAGGGTGACTTCGGTGGCGAAATCCGGATTCTTTGCCAGCCCCAGGAAGGAACCGGCCTGCTGGCGCGTGGCGCGGTATTCCGGCAGGTAGCGGCCCGCCTGGCGCATCAGCCACACCGGGGTGTAGTCGGTCGGCTGGCGCAGCAGCGCACGCAGGAAGGTGTCGTTCTGAAGCGGGGCGAATTGTGGCATGGCTGGCAATGAATGCGGAGGGAAAACCTCTATTATCGCATCACCGGGGCGCCACTTATAATGCGATTTCAGTCAACGAAGGAACCCGTCATGACCAAACAGCAAGCTCCCTGCGGCACCTGGACGTCCCCGATCACCGCCTCGGTCGTCGCGGCCGGCGCCACGCCGCTGGCCTCGCTCATGCTCGACGGCGCCAGCCTGTATTGGCTGGAAGGTCGGGCCAGCGAGGCGGGGCGCTCGACGCTGGTCGGCAGCAGCGGCGAACTGACGCCGGCGCCGTTCAACGTGCGCAGCAAGGTGCATGAGTACGGCGGCGGTGCCTATGCGGTCTCCGATGGCCTGGCCTGGTTCTCCAACCATGGCGACAGCCGGCTGTACCGGGTCGAAGCCGGCGCTGAACCAGTGCCGCTCACCGCCGAAGGCAATGGCCGGCGCTATGCCGACTTCGTGGTCGATGCAGGGCACCGCCGCCTGGTCAGCGTGCGCGAGGACCACTCGGCCGGCGGCCACTATCCGGAAAACACGATTGCCGCCATCGGCTTCGACGGCAAGGAGACCGTACTGGTCGACGGCAACGACTTCTATGCGGCGCCGCGCATCTCGCCGGACGGCCGCCACCTGGCCTGGCTGTGCTGGGACCATCCGCGCATGCCCTGGGAAGGCAGCGAGCTGTGGCTGGCCGACATCCAGGAAGACGGCAGCCTGGCCAATGGCCGGCTGGTGGCGGGCGGGCCGCAGGAATCGGTCTGCCAGCCGGAATGGTCGCCGGGCGGTGTGCTGCACTTCGTGTCCGACCGCAGCGGTTGGTGGAACCTGTACCGTTTTGAACATGGCGTGGTGCAGCCGCTGTGCCCGCGCGAGGCGGAGTTCGGCGGGCCCTTGTGGACCTTTGGCGGCTCGCTGTACGGCTTCCGCTCGGACGACGAGATCGTGTGCGCCTACGTCGAGGGCGGCGTCAGCAAGCTGGCGCGCCTGCGCGGCGGCGTCCTGACCGAGGTCGCGACGCCCTATGAAGAAATCCGCGAACTGCGCGTGAATACACAGACGGTGGCGCTGCTGGGCGGTGCGCCGACCCTGGCGCTCGAACTCGCCCGCATCGACCTCGAGGGTGGTACACATGAAGTGCTGGCGCGTTCGATCGCCCAGTTGCCGCCCACGGGCTACCTGTCGATTCCGCAGTCGATCAGCTACCCGAGCGCGAACGGCCGCAGCGCCTACGCCTTCCATTATCCGCCAACCAATGCCGATTTCGCCCCGCAAGACGGCGAACTGCCGCCCCTGATCGTCATTGGCCACGGCGGCCCGACCGGCATGGCGGCCAGCACCCTGAAGCTGGCGACCCAGTTCTGGACCAGCCGCGGTTTCGCCGTGCTCGACGTGAACTATGGCGGCAGCACCGGCTTCGGCCGCGCCTACCGCGACCTGCTCAAGGGCCAGTGGGGCGTGGTCGACGTCGAGGACTGCGTGGCCGGCGCGCGCCACCTGGCGCAACAGGGCCTGGCCGATCCGGCGCGCCTGCTGGTGCGCGGCAGCAGCGCGGGCGGCCTGACGACCCTGTGCGCCCTCGCCTTCCACGACGTGTTCAAGGCCGGCGCCTGCTACTACGGCGTGTCCGACCTGGCCGGGCTGGATGCGGACTCGCACAAGTTCGAGTCGCACTACAACCAGTACCTGATCGCGCCGCCCGAGCAGGCCGAACGCGTCTACCGCGAGCGCTCGCCGATCCACCACACCGACAAGCTGAAGCGGCCGATGATCTTCTTCCAGGGCCTGGACGACATGGTGGTGCCGCCCCAGCAGTCCGAGACGATGGTCGAGGCGCTGCGCGCGCGCCAGGTGCCGGTGGCCTACATCACCCTGGAGGGCGAAGGCCACGGCTTCCGCAAGGCCGAGAGCGTGGTGAAGACGCTGGAAGCGGAGCTGGTGTTCTACCTGCGCGTTTTTAACATCCCCGTACCTGCCGGTCTGCCGGCGGTGGAGATCGAGAACCTGCCTGCATGAGTGTTTCCGAACTCGACACGGGCGAACAGGCGATCCTGTCCCTGCTGGCCCTGATCGGCGAGCCGATGGGCCGCCAGCGCATCCTCGAACACCTGATGGCGGCCGGCCTGCCGCTGCCGCCCGAACAGTGGGCGGCCGAGCTGGCGCGCCTGCGCGAGGCCGGTCTCGTCAACGACGTCGTCGGGCGCGGTTTCACGATTGCGCCTGCCGCCGTCTGGCCCGCGCTCGCACTGGCGCTGGAGAATGGCAGCTTCGACGCCCTGCGCAGCGCCTACGAACAGGTCACGCCGCTGCGCCGCGACTGGCAGGGCGCGCCCGTGCTGCGCAGCTACCGCCAGGGACTGGCCCTGCTGCGCATGGCGCTGCTGGCCGGCGAAACCGGTTCCAGCGTCACGCCGCTGCTGGCGGCCTGCCTGCGCTGCCATGAAGCCTCCTACCTGCACCCGCTGGTCGAGGTCTGCGCCCGCCCCTTCGATCCGGCCCTGCTGGACCGCATCGATCCCTCGCTGCGCGACGGCGTGCTGGCGGTGCTGGTCCAGCATGCGCAGCGCGAACCCGGGCTGGCGCCCGCGATCCGCGCCGCCGCCGAACGCCACGCGGCCCAGGGCGATCCCTCGATCGCGCTGCGCATCGCGCTCGGCGAACACTTGATCCTGTGCGGACGCCTGGACGAGGCATCGGCGCTGCTGCTCGATGTCGACGATGCCGCCGGGCTGTTCCTGCGCAGCGTGATTGCCCTGCTGCGCGACGATCCTGATGCCGCCCTGCCGGGCGTCGAAGGGGCACTCAAGCAGCTGCGCCGCGAGACCGGCAAGCGCAAGGCCATCTTCGACGGCATCGGCGCCCACCTCTACCTCGCCACCCTCCTGCGCAGCAAGCAGCCGGCACAGCTGAAGCTGGCCGATGCCTGGCTCGACATCGCTACCCGCGCGGTGCAGCGTCCCGAAACCGCCGTGGTCTTCCAGCTCAGCATGCTGCAGGAGATCAGGCGCGGCACGGTCGACGCCGCGGTGCTGGCCTCGCGCAGCTGGGAGATGGCGCTCGAGCCTTTCACCTTCCGCGCGCTGATGCACCACTGGCTCGGCCTGCCGCAACTGCAGGGCAAGCGCAAGGACATCGAGGACATGCTGGCGCAGTCGGAAGGCGCCGGCTTCGACCTGCTGTCGGCCCAGCTGGCCGCCCTGCTGGGCCAGATCGGCGGCGCCGACGCCGTCAGCCATGAAGGGCGCGCCGCCGAACTGCGCAGGGCAGGCCGCTTCACCGACCTGACCCACTGGTTCGAGCGCGAGGAACCCTGGGAACGCCAGCTCAACGCCCTCATCAACCTGCAGCCGGCCCTGAACGCCGAAGTGGTGCGCGAGTCGCGCCTGGTGTGGATGATCCGCTACGACGAGCACATGGGCGTGCGCGAGCTGGAACCACGCGAACAGAAGCGCGATGCGCAGGGCGGCTGGAGCCGCGGCCGCGCCATCGGCCTGAAGCGCCTGGCCGAAGACGCCCGCGAACTCGACTTCCTCACCGCCCAGGACGTGCAGGCCGCCGCCAGCATCGCCGGGCGGCGCTACTACGGCAGCACCGGCATCCGTTTCGAGTTCGAGCTGGACAAGGCGGTCGCCGCGCTGGTCGGCCATCCGCTGCTGTTCTGGATGGACTCGCCCGGCACGCGGGTCGAACTGCTGCCGGGCGAGCCGGAGCTGCACGTCAAGGCGCGCGGCGGCAAGGTCACGATCTCGCTGCGCCCTGCCCCGGGCGAACAGGACGGCGAGGTCATCGTCACCCGCGAAACGCCGACCCGCCTGCGCCTGGTACGCATCGGCGAGGAACACCGCCGCATCGCCGCCATCGTCGGCGATGGCCTGGAAGTGCCGCTTGATGCCGAGCGCCGCGTCCTGCGCGCGATCAGCGCGATTTCCTCGATCGTCACGGTGCAGTCGGACATCGGCGCCAGCCCGGGCGACATCGAGCAGGTGGCGGCCGATCCGCGCCTGCACCTGCACCTGCGTCCCTACCAGCAGGGCCTGAGCATGCAGGTGCTGGTGCGCCCGCTCGACAAGGGCGCCTACTATGCGCCCGGCACCGGCGCCGAAAGCGTGATCGCCGACGTGAACGGCGTGCGCACGGAAGCACGGCGCGACCTGAACGCGGAGCGCGAAGCCGAGCGCCAGCTGGTCGGTGCCTGCCATGCGCTCGAACACGGTGAATTCGAGCACGGCGAGTGGCTGCTGGGCCAGCCCCTGCTGTGCCTGGAGCTGGTGGAGGAGCTGCGCGGCCTCGACCCGGCGAAGGTAGTGGTGGCCTGGCCGGAAGGCGAGAAGTTCCGCGTGGCGAAGCGCGCGACCTCGAAATCGGTGCGCATCCAGATCCGGCGCGACCGCGACTGGTTCGCGGCCAATGGCGACATCGTCGTCGACGAGCAGCGCGTGCTCGACCTGCGCACGCTGCTCGAACGCGTACGCGAAGGGAAAAGCCGTTTTGTCGCGCTGAGCGACAACGAATACCTGGCCCTGAGCGACGAGCTGCACCGGCGTCTGATGGAGCTGGCCGACTACGGGACCATGCACGGCGACGAGCTGCGCATGCATCCGCTGGCGAGTTTTTCGCTGGCCGAACTAGCCCGCGATGCGGGTGGCGTGGAGAGCGATGCGGCCTGGCGCCGGCACCTGCAGCGCATCGCGGACAGCGAAGCTTTTACGCCGGCCCCGCCCTCCACCCTGCAGGCCGAACTGCGCGACTACCAGCGCGAGGGATTCGAATGGCTGGGACGCCTCGCGCATTGGGGCGTGGGCGCCTGCCTGGCCGACGACATGGGCCTGGGTAAAACGCTGCAGGCGCTCGCCCTGCTGCTCACGCGCGCCCCCGAGGGTCCGGCGCTGGTGATTGCGCCGACCTCGGTCTGCCTGAACTGGATCGCCGAAGCCCAGCGCTTCGCGCCGACCCTGAACCTCAAGCTGTTCGGGCCGGGCGACCGTGCAGCGATGCTGGAAGAAGCCGGCCCCTTCGACGTGGTGGTGGCGAGCTACGGCCTGCTGCAGCAGGAAGCGCCGCTGTTCGCGAAACGTCCATGGCACAGCATCGTGCTGGACGAGGCGCAGGCCATCAAGAACATGCATACCAAGCGCTCGCAGGCCGTGATGGCGCTGCAGGGGAACTTCCGCATGGCGGCCACCGGCACGCCGCTGGAAAACCACCTGGGCGAGCTGTGGAACCTGTTCAGGTTCATCAACCCCGGCCTGCTGGGCAGCGCCGACCAGTTCCAGCTGCGCTTCGCCGGCCCCATCGAAAAGGCGCAAGACAAACGTGCCGAACTCGGTGCGCGTACGCGCCTGCGCCGGCTGACGCAGCCCTTCATCCTGCGCCGCACCAAGGCGCAGGTGCTGACCGAGCTGCCACCGCGCACCGAGATCGTGGTGCCGGTCGAGCTGACCCAGGAAGAAAGCGCCCTGTACGAATCGCTGCGCCGCGATGCGCTCGACAAGCTGGCCGCGCTGGAAGCGCCGGAGAGCCAGAAATCGATCGAGATCCTGGCCGAGATGATGCGGTTGCGCCGCGCCGTCTGCAATCCGGAACTGGTGGCGCCCGGCGCCGGCATCGCCAGCAGCAAGCTGATCGCCTTCGCACGCCTGGTCGACGGCCTGCTGGAGAACCGCCACAAGGTGCTGGTGTTCAGCCAGTTCGTGGACCATCTGAGCTTGATCCGCAAGTACCTCGACGGCAAGCACGTCCCCTACCAGTACCTCGACGGCGCCACCCCGATGCAGGAACGGAAGCGCCGCGTGGATGCCTTCCAGGCCGGCGAGGGTGAGCTGTTCCTCATCAGCCTGAAGGCGGGCGGCGTCGGCATCAACCTGACCGCGGCCGACTACGTGATCCACATGGACCCGTGGTGGAATCCGGCGGTGGAAGACCAGGCCTCGGACCGCGCCCACCGCATGGGCCAGCAGCGGCCGGTGACGATCTACCGCCTGGTCGCACGCGGCACCATCGAGGAAGGCATCGTCGAACTGCACCACCGCAAGCGCGACCTGGCGGACAGCCTGTTGGAAGGAACCGAGATCGCGGCGCGCATGTCGCCCGGCGAGATGCTGGCGATGCTGAAGCAGGGCCTTGGCGCTGCATGACATTCCATGTGATCATGCCACTTTTATGGATGAGTAAAGACGCATGGAACTGGACAAAGCGGCAACGGCACCCCAAGCCCGTGTCATCGGCATCAAATCCTGGACGGCTTATGCGGGCATCCTGGTGCTGGCGGCGCTGCTGTTCTTCGTCGCGCTGCCTGCCGCCTTCCTGTGGAACGAGATCGCCGCCGCCGCGGTGCTGGCCGGGTCGGCCCTGCTGGTCGCCTACCAGTTCCTGCAGGTGCGCAGCGTGCAGCTGTACTACGACGACGTCGGCGTCTGGGTGGTCTCGGGCTTCCTGCCGTGGAAGCGCGGCGTGTCCGGCGTGAAGTGGCGCGACATGGACGAGGCCAGCTATGTCAACGGCTTCGTCAGCTGGGCGACGCGTTCGTACACGGTGCGCATCGGCCACCGCTTCACCAGGGACAGCGAGATCGTCCTGCACCACATCGCGCATGGCCGCAAGGCTGTCGAAACGGTCAACGCCATGCACCAGCAGATGCTGCGCTCGGGCGCCGTCGATTAAGTATGGGCTAAGTGTCCGAATGTTTCAGGCCGCCGCAAGCGGGCTGAATGGTGCTACTCTTCCGTGGCTCAGCCTTGCGCCTGCCGCGCAGGCGAGCGCCGACCTTTATATTTGCAGGGTTCGAACAGAATGATGAAAACAAAGATCGCGCTGGCAGTCCTGCTGGCGAGTTTCGCGCTGGCGCCGGCCAGCGCCAAGCCGAGCAAGCCTGCCAAGGGCAAGGCGAAAGCCACGAAAGTGGTCAAATCGAAAACGAAGAAAGTCAAGGCGCCGGTCAAGAAGGCTGTAAAGAAAGCTGCTGTCGCTAGCGCCGCCACGGCGGTTGCTGCGACCGCGGTCGCTGCGGCACCAGTCGCTGCGGCACCGGTCGCAAACGCCAACGAAAAGCGCCTCGACCGCCGCTTCGATTCCATGAGCATGCAGTACCTGACCGCGCTGTGGCGCGTCGACCCGGAAGGCGGCATCTACGTCGGCAAGTTCGACCAGGCCGCCAACCTGACCATCCCGGATGCCGCCACCCGCGCGAAGAAGCTGGCCTTCGCCAACGAGTGGCTCGACAAGTTCAGCAAGCTCGATACCCGGCAGCTGTCGGCGCGCCAGCGCACCGACCTGGCCCTGCTGGTGAACAAGCTGGAGAAGGACCGCTGGAACCTCAGCACCTGGCGTGAGTACGAGTGGAACCCGTCGATGTACAACATCGCCCAGCCGCTCGACCTGATCCTGAATACCGAATACGCGGCCAAACCGCAGCGCCTGCGCACCATCCTCAAGCGCCTGGCCACGGTGCCGGCCTATTACGAGGCGGCGCAGGCCTCGATCGTGAATCCGACCCGCGAGCACACCCAGCTCGCCATCGCACAGGCGCCGGGCACCATCGCGGTGCTGGCCGACCTGGGCAAGGCGGCGCAGGAATCGATCCTGAATACGCAGGAAAAAGCGATCTTCGCGCAGCGCATCGCCAACGCCGGCAGCGCGGTGCTGGCCTACGTCGACTTCCTGAGCGCGCTCGACAAGGACATGGCCAAGCCGCGCCCCTTCCGCGCCGGCAAGGAGCTGTACGAGCAGAAGTTCGCGCTCGAGATCCAGTCGTCCAGCAGTGCCGAACAGACCTTCCGCAAGGCCCTGGCCACGCGCGAAGAGCTGCTCACCCGCATGGACAGGATCTCGGACGAACTGTGGCCGCGCTACATGGAAGGCAGGGCCAAGCCGCGCGACCGCTTCCAGAAGATCGGCATGATGATCGACAAGCTCTCGAGCCGCCACGTCTCGCGCGAGAACTTCCTGCCCGAGATCCGCCGCCAGATCCCGGCCCTGCACAAGTTCGTCACCGAGAAAAACCTGCTCACGCTGGACGCCGACAAGCCGCTGGAAGTGCGCGAGACCCCGATGTACCAGCGCGGCGTGGCCGGCGCCAGCATCGACGCGCCCGGCCCCTACCGCCCGAAGGACAAGACCTACTATAACGTCACCCCGCTCGACGGTCTGAGCCCGGAACAGGCCGAGAGCAGCCTGCGCGAGTACAACGAATGGATCCTGCAGATCCTGAACATCCACGAAGCGATCCCGGGCCATTACGCGCAGCTGGTGTATGCGAACCGTTCGCCCTCGCTGGTGAAATCACTGTTCGGGAACGGCGCCATGGTCGAGGGCTGGGCGGTGTACGGCGAGCGCATGATGCTGGAAGCCGGCTATGGCGACAACGCGCCCGAGATGTGGCTGATGTACTCGAAGTGGAACCTGCGCAGCGTGACCAACACCATCCTCGACTACAGCGTCCACGTGCTCGGCATGGGCCAGCAGGAGGCGATCGACCTGCTGGTGCGCCAGGCCTTCCAGACCCGCCAGGAAGCCGACGAGAAGTGGCGCCGGGTGACGCTCACCTCGGTGCAGCTGACCAGCTACTACAGCGGCTACGAGCAGATCATGGAACTGCGCGAGCGCCGCAAGCAGCAGCTGGGCGAACGCTTCGACCTGAAGGAATTCCACGACCAGTTCCTCAGCTACGGCAACGCGCCGGTGAAGATGATTTCCGAGCTGATGCAGTGACAATGTGTTGATTTTGCACAGGCAATCGCCTGTGCAAAAGCGCACAAGCGGCGTGCTCGCGTGCCCGCTTGTGCGCAATGTCTCCAAAGCTAGAATGGACGTCTTACAAGCATAAGCCGGAGACGACCATGATTTCCCCTCCCGCGCCGGCGTCCTAGCCGCGCACTCCGCCAGGTTTTCCTCTCGTTTCACCTGTTCCACCGATTCCCGGTTGCGGCATCGGCGTGGCCCCGTCACGTCCCTGCCACGCCGGTCCCGCAGTGCCGACAAACAGAACGGAGACTTTCAATGGCATGCAAACTCAAACAGGTGGCGCTCGCCGCCTGCCTGGCCCTGGCCGTCGCGGCGCCGGCGTCCGCGCAACTCCAGGCCGGACCCGCTACCTGGAGCGCCAACCAGACCTGGGCCACCGACACCACCAACGGCGGCGCCCTCACCGGCTACTACTACTGGCCGGCGACCACGCCTGCCCTGGGCGGCAAGCGCGCGCTGGTGCTGGTGCTGCACGGCTGCGCCCAGACCGCGGCGAATGACGTGATCGCAGGGACGAGCGACGCCGGCTACAACTGGAAGGCGGCCGCCGACCAGTACGGCGCCGTGATCCTCGCACCGAACGCCACCGGCAACCTGTACGGCGCCCATTGCTGGGACTGGGCCGCCACCAACCGCAGCCGCAGCTACGGCCACAACGCGGTGCTGCTCGACCTGATCAACCGCTTCGTCAGCAACCCGCAGTATGCGATCGACCCCAAGCAGATCTACGTCACCGGCCTGTCCTCGGGCGGCGCCAAGACCATGGTGATGGGCTGCGTGGCGCCCGACATCTTCGCCGGCATCGGCATCAATGCGGGGCCGGCGCCGACCGTGTCGACCTCGCAGATCTCGACGGTCCCCTCCGGCACCACGTCCAGCAGCGTGGCCGGCAGCTGCACCAGCTGGGCCGGTACCAACACCAGCCACTTCTCGACCCAGGTCGCCGGCGTGATCTGGGGCACCAACGACTACACGGTGGCGCAGGCCTACGGCCCGCTCAACGCAGCGGCGATGCGCCAGGTCTACGGCGGCACATATACGAAGGGCGCGGCGGTCACGGTGCCGACCGGCGGCAGCAATGTGCCCTACACCGACAGCAACGGGAACACGCGGACCTCGGAAATCGTGGTCACGGGCATGGGCCACGCCTGGCCGGCCGGCACCGGTGGCCAGAACAGCAACTACGTCGACGCCACCAAGGTCAACTACCCGGCCTTCGTGATGGACTTCTGGTTCAAGAACAACCTGCGGGTGGCGCGCGCGGCGCCTCCAAGCATGAGCTCGTGCAGCGCCAGCGTGTCGGGTTCGACGGTCACGGTAAGCGGCGCCGCCACCGATGCCGGCGGCGCGATCGGCAGCTACCGCGTGGTGCTGAACGGCCCGACCCCGGTGGACGACAGCGCGGCCGGCAGCGGCGCTGGCTTCAGCAAAGCCTATGCGGCGCGCGCGGACGGTTACTACTCGGGTACGGTCACGGCCACCAACAACAGCACCGGACTGACGTCGAGCGCCTGCAGCATCGCGCAATTCCTGGTCGGGTCGGCGCCGGCGCTGCAGCCTCCTGCCGGCCTGGCGGTCGGCATGCGCACGGCGAACAGCATCGCGCTATCCTGGAATGCCTCGAACGGCGCCATCGGCTACAACCTCTATCGCAATGGCGCCAAGGTCAACGGCACGCCGCTGACGGTCACGAGCTATACCGATGGCGGCCTGGCGGCGTCGACCAGCTACACCTACCAGGTCTCGGCAACCGGCAACGGCGTGGAGAGCGCGAAGTCGGCGGGCGTCACGGGCACGACGACCTCCGGCTTTGTGTGCACCACGACGACGGCCAGCAACTACGCCCACGTGACGGCCGGGCGGGCGCACAACAGCGGTGGATACGCGCTGGCCAATGGGTCGAACCAGAACATGGGGCTGAACAATACGTTCTATTCCACGACGCTGGCGCAGACTTCGAGCGGCTACTACGTCATCGGGAATTGCCCGTAAGCGCAGCGCGGCATGCACCAGCCTGAATGCCGTCCAGCCTGGCCTGGACGGCATTTTTCAATCACTGGAACAATCACTGGATTCAGGGGTCGAACGCATGCAGTGCGTTGGAACAATCCTCGGCGACGCCGTTGGGGAGGTGCTTATGCGGTACCCATGTCACCTTTGTAATGCGACCGGCGTGCGGCCAACGCTGGGAGGCAGCACGGCAACCTGCATGCTGTGCGGCGGTACAGGTTACGTCGAGGAAGCAGATCCTGCCCCTCACGGCAGCGCGCTTTCCCCGGAAATCCTGGTGTCCCTGCTGTGCGGAGCTGCTGCTGCATATCTTGCCTATCGCGACGGCTCGATGTCGCTCAGCGAAGCATGGGGCGTCGCCATCGTCGTCGCCATCGTGGTCCAGCTCACCATCGCGAAATTGATTGCCCGGGTAATGGCATTTGCCATCCGGGTAGGGATGGTCATTGGCTTGATTGCGGCGCTCGCCTACTGCAGCACACAGCCTTAGCCGAACGACATAAGGGATCGCTCCGGCCTTGTCTTGGGTCGTCGGCGCCGGACAGGCCGCTTGAGGAAGGATAAGCTGCACTGAAGCACTGTTCGTAGCATTGGTGTCCTGCCCATCCGACCACAAGGACACCTGCATGAAAGCGCTTCTCCTGCTGCTTGCCTCGCTCTCCGCCACCGGCTGCGCCACCGCGCCCAGCATCGGCGCCTCCGGCGCTAAGACCGTCGCCACCGGTTCGGTCGGCGGCACGACAGCGCTCGATGCCAACAGCCGGCTCGAGCGCTGTGACAAGAGCCTCGGCACGCTGTCCATCGTCGAGGAAGCGAACCAGCCCTGGCTGAACCAGTTCACCGCCGAATACCGCATGCAGAGCACGGTGCCGTTGCTGCGCATGATCATCCAGCAGTCGAACTGCTTCGTCATCGTCGAGCGCGGTCAAGCCTTCCGCAACATGCAGGGCGAGCGCGCCCTGATGGAGTCGGGAGAACTGCGCAAGACCAGCAATATCGGCAAGGGCATGATGGCGGCAGCCGACTACAGCATGACGCCCTCGATCACCTTCAGCCAGAAAGGCACAGGCGGCTTGGGTGGCCTGGTGGGCGGCAAGATCGGCGTCGTGGCCTCGCTGATCGGCGGCTCGATGAAATCGAACGAGGCCTCGACCATGCTGCTGCTGACGGACAACCGCTCGGGCGTCCAGCTTGCGGCGGCCGAGGGCAGCGCCCAGAAATGGGACTTCGGCATGCTGGCCGGCTTCTTCAAGGGCGGACTGGCGGGCGCGCACGGCTTCAGCAACTCACCTCAGGGTAAGGTGCTGGCCGCCTCCTTCATGGATTCGTACAACCAGATGGTGAAGGCGGTCAGGGCCTACAAGGCCCAGTCGGTCGAAGGGGGACTCGGGAACGGCGGCGTCCTGAGGTCGAACTAGCGTGCTGCTTACGCGTGCTCTTCGGGAGCACGCGTGACGCGCGCAAAGATCGGAGCCACCAGCAGGCCCAGTTCATAGAGCAGGCACATCGGGATGGCCAGCGCCAGCTGGCTGACCACGTCCGGCGGCGTCACGATGGCGGCGATGACGAAGGCGCCGACGATCACGTAGGAGCGGATTTCCTTCAGTTTCTCGATGCTGACGATCCCCATGCGCACCAGGATCACCACCACCACCGGCACCTCGAAGGTGCAGCCAAAGGCCAGGCACATCGACATGACGAAGTCGAGGTAGTTCTCGATGTCCGGCGTCACCGCGATCGAGGATGGCGCGAATTCGCCGATGAACTGGAACACGCGGCCGAACACGAAGAAGTAGCAGAAGGCCACGCCGCCGATGAACAGCAGCGAGGACGAGATCACCAGCGGCAGCACCAGGCGCTTTTCATGCGCGTACAGGCCGGGCGCGATGAAGGCCCACATCTGGTAGAACACCCAGGGCAGCGCCAGGATGAAGGCCAGCAGCAGCGTCACCTTCATGGGCACCAGGAAGGGCGAGATGACGCCGGTGGCGATCATCGTCGAGCCGGCCGGCAGCGAAGCGACCATCGGCGCGGCCAGCAGGTCGTAGACGTGCGACGGCCCCGGCCAGATGAACAGGGCCGCGCAGGCGATGGCGATCCCGATCGACGCCTTGACCAGGCGGTCACGCAGTTCGACGAGGTGGGAGATGAAGGTTTCTTCGCCTGCGGCTTCTTCGGTCATTTAGAAAAACGAACTCTTGGATTTGCTGGAGCTTGGGCGGAACTTGCGCACGCGCGCGGCACCGGAAAGCACATGGGTCTTGCCGCCGTTGCGGTGCTTGTACCAGGCCGGCACGGCCGAGGTACGCACCAGCTTCTTGCGGCGGAAGTCGCGCGCCTTGCGCTCGATGTCGCTGGTGCTGACGAAGGACGCGCCCGAGGAGGAAGACGATGAGGACACGTGCTCCCTGCCGTCCCACAGCGCTTCGACCTCGTCGACGTGGCTGGACATGGACTGCTCGACCTCGGACTTGAACGATTCTGCGCTCTCGTGCACTTCCTTGTGCAGGTTGCGCAGCTCGTCGAGCTCGATCTCGCGGCTGACCTCGGACTTGACATCGTGCAGGTAGCGCTGGGCGCGCCCGTACAGGGTGCCCGCCATGCGCGCCACCTTCGGCAGCTTTTCAGGGCCGATCACGATCAGCGCGACAACGCCGATGATCGCCAGTTTCGACAGTCCGAGATCGATCATGCCCGTCGATTACTGGCGGGTCTTGTCGCGGGCTTCGACGTCGATGGTCGACTTGTCACTCACTTGCTGAGGCTGCTGCGGTGGCTGGGTGGTCGACGGGTTGGCGTTCGGATTCGCCTTGTCGTCCTCGCCCTTCACGCCATCCTTGAACCCTTTTACTGCCTTGCCGAGGTCGCCACCGATATTGCCGATCTTCTTGGTGCCGAAAATCAGCATCACAACGACCAGGACAATTACCCAGTGCCAAATACTCATCGAACCCATGTTTGTCTCCTAGCGGGCGCAGCGCGCCTGTAAATCGGGAAAGTCTAAGTTTCAGTATACGCCATGCAGGACATCTTGCCCGCATTAAAAGTTTTGTTGCGCTCAGGTACCGAGGCCGCGCCACGGACGCTTGCCGCCGTACATATGCAGGTGCAGGTGATAGACCTCCTGCCCGCCGTCCGGCCCGGTATTGATCAGGGTCTTGAATCCACCGCTGCGTCCGCCATTGCCGTCGCTCTTCACGGCAACGCCATGCTCTTCTGCAAGCTTCGGCACCAGGGTCAGCATCTTGGCCAGCACGGCGGTGTGCTCCGCGGTGCAATCGGACAGGGTGGCCACGTGCAGCTTCGGGATCACCAGCAGGTGGACCGGAGCGGCCGGGTTGATGTCCTTGAAGGCCAGCACGTCGTCGTCTTCATACACGACGCTGGCCGGAATCTGTTTGGCGACGATCTTGCAAAAAATGCAGTTATCCATCTTGTCTCCAGATCTTTGTTACACCATGCATCCTAGCGGCGTCCCATGACACCGTTATGACGGCGAACGCTGATTATGACACCGCCTGAGAGCATGACAAGTGTAAGTAGGCGCTTACTAATCCTTGCGCGCCGCTTTTTCGTCGAGGCCGGACAGGCCTTCGCGCCGGGCCAGCTCGTCGATCACCTGCTGCGGCGTCAAGCCGAACTGCGCCAGCAACACCATCGTGTGGAACCACAGGTCGGCGGTCTCGTACAGCACTTTGGAGGCGTCGCCCGAGACGCGCGCGTCCTTGGCGGCCATCACGGTTTCGGTGGCTTCCTCGCCGATCTTCTTGAGGATGGCGTCGTCGCCCTTGCTGAACAGCTTGGCGACGTAGGAAGTCGCGGGATCGCCGCCGGCTTCCGGCTTGCGCGATTCGATCACGGCCGCGACGCGGGCCAGGATGTCACTCATGGGATGTCTTGTTCGGGGAATAGATGGTGTCGGGATCCTGCAGCACCGGGTCGACCGCCTGCCACTCCGCGCCGTCGGGGTTGAATCTTTGGAAGAAGCAGGAATGGCGCCCGGTGTGGCAGGCGATGCCGCCGGTCTGCTCGATCTTGAGCAGCACGACGTCTTCGTCGCAGTCGAGGCGGATCTCCAGCACCTTCTGGGTGTGGCCGGACTCTTCGCCCTTGTGCCACAGCTTCTTGCGCGAGCGGCTCCAGTAGACGGCTTCGCCCAGCTCCACCGTCCTGGCGAGCGCGTCGCGGTTCATCCAGGCGAACATCAGGATGTCGCCGCTTGCGGCCTCCTGGGCGATCACCGGCACCAGGCCGTTCTCGTCCCAACGGACCTTGTTGAGCCACTTGTTCGGCATGGTATTCGTTACTCGAGACGCATGGGAATGCCACGCTCGGCCATGAAGCGCTTGGCTTCGCCGACCGTGTGCTGCCCGTAGTGGAAGATGCTGGCGGCCAGGACCGCGTCGGCGTGGCCCTGCAGGATGCCGTCGGCCAGGTCTTGCAGGCCGCCCACGCCGCCCGAGGCGATCACGGGGATGCCGACCGCGTCGGACACGGCGCGCGTCAGGCCCAGGTCGAAGCCGGACTTGGTGCCGTCGCGGTCCATCGAGGTGAGCAGCAACTCGCCGGCGCCCAGGCTTTCCATTTTCTGCGCCCATGCGACGGCGTCGAGGCCGGTGGCGTTGCGGCCGCCGTGGGTGAAGACTTCCCACTTGCCGGGTGCGACCTGCTTGGCGTCGATCGCCACCACGATGCACTGCGAGCCGTGCTTCTGCGAGGCGTCGAACACCAGCTGCGGATTGGTGACGGCCGAGGTGTTCATGGACACCTTGTCGGCGCCGGCATTCAGCAGGCGGCGCACGTCTTCGACCTTGCGCACGCCGCCACCGACGGTAAGCGGGATGAACACGGTCGAGGCCACGGCTTCGATGATCGGCAGGATCAGGTCGCGGCCGTCGCTCGAGGCGGTGATGTCGAGGAAGGTGATCTCGTCGGCGCCCTGGCCATCGTAGCGGCGCGCGATCTCGACCGGGTCGCCGGCGTCGCGCAGCTCGGTGAAGTTGACGCCCTTGACCACGCGGCCGCCGGTGACGTCGAGGCAGGGGATGATGCGTTTTGCGAGCATAAAATTCTTTGCGTTAGCTTTAGCACGTCATCCCGGCGAAGGCCGGGATCCAATTTTGCATGAACAGTCGAAACGCAAGCAGAAATTGGGTTCCGGCCTTCGCCGGAACGACGGTCTTTAGGCTGGTGGCTTACGCCTGCGCCCCTTCAGTCAGTGCGTCGGCGCGTTCCTGGGCCGATGCCAGGTCGAGCGTGCCTTCGTAGATCGAACGGCCGCAGATCACGCCTTCGATGCCTTCGTCCTGCACCGCGCACAGCGCTTCGACGTCGGCCAGGTTGTGCACGCCGCCCGAGGCAATGATCGGGATGCGCACCGCCTGGGCCAGCTTGACGGTGGCTTCGATGTTCACGCCGGCCATCATGCCGTCGCGGCCGATGTCGGTGTAGACGATCGATTCGACGCCGTAGCCTTCGAACTTCTTGGCCAGGTCGATGACTTCGTGGCCCGACATCTTGCTCCAGCCGTCGGTCGCGACCTTGCCGTCCTTGGCATCCAGGCCGACGATGATCGAGCCCGGGAAGGCGCCGCAGGCGTCGTGCAGGAAGCCCGGATTCTTCACCGCGGCGGTGCCGACGATGATGTAGGTGATGCCGTCGTCCAGGTAGCGCTCGATGGTGTCGAGGTCGCGGATGCCGCCGCCCAGCTGGACCGGGATCTCTTCGATGCCGTTCTCTTCGGCGTAGTCCTGCACCACGCTCAGGATGGACTTGATCGCTGCCTCGTTCTTCGGCTTGCCGGCGAAGGCGCCGTTCAGGTCGACCAGGTGCAGCCGGCGCGCGCCCTTCTTGAGCCAGTGCAGCGCCATTTCGGCGGGGTCTTCGGAAAACACGGTGGCGAGGTCCATGTCGCCCTGTTTCAGGCGAACGCAGTGACCGTCTTTCAGGTCGATGGCGGGAATCAGCAGCATGGTCGTTGTCGGTTGGTTGACGTTGGGGTTGGCGTGAACGCGTTCACGGCTTCCAGTGGATGAAATTACGGTACAGGCGCAGGCCGGCGGCAGCGCTCTTCTCGGGGTGGAACTGGGTGGCGACGAGGTTGTCGCGCGCGACGGCGCAGGTGTAGTGCCCGCCGTAGTCGGCTTCGCCGATGGTATCGGCCGCTTCAAGAGGCGCAGCGTAGTAGCTGTGCACGAAATAGAAATAACTGCCGTCCTCGACGCCTTCCCAGAGCGGGTGGGCGCGGGTCTGGCGCACGCGGTTCCAGCCCATCTGGGGCACCTTGAAGCGCGAGCCGTCGGCCTGCAGCTTGCCGTCCAGCTGGAAGCGCACCACCTTGCCCGGCAACAGGCCGAGGCCCGGCGTGCCCTCGTTTTCTTCGCTCGCGTCGAACAGCATCTGCTCGCCGACGCACACGCCCATCACCGGGCGGTTCTTCACCGCGCGCAGCAGGGCCTCTTCGGCGCCGGATTCGCGCAGGCTGCGCATGCAGTCGCGCATCGCGCCCTGGCCCGGCAGCACGATGCGGTCGGCGGCGTCGATGTCGGCTGGATTGTTCGACACCAGGATGTCGGCCTCGGGCGCGGCGGCGCGCAGCGCCTGCGCCACCGAACGCAGGTTACCCAGGCCATCGACCACCACAATCTTGTTCGTCATGATGGTCGCTTACAGGCTGCCTTTGGTCGAAGGGATGATGCCGGCGGCGCGCTCGTCCAGCGTCGTCGCCATGCGCAGCGCGCGGCCGAAGGCCTTGAACACGGTCTCGCACTGGTGGTGCGCGTTCACGCCGCGCAGGTTGTCGATGTGCAGGGTCACGCCGGCGTGGTTCACGAAGCCGCGGAAGAATTCGCCCGTCAGGTCGACGTCGAACGTGCCGATCATGGCGCGCGTCCAGGGGATATGCATTTCCAGGCCGGGACGGCCCGAGAAGTCGATGACCACGCGCGACAGCGCTTCGTCCAGCGGCACGTAGGAGTGGCCGTAGCGCACCATGCCCTTCTTGTCGCCCACGGCCTTGGCCACCGCCATGCCGAGCGTGATGCCGGTGTCCTCGACGGTATGGTGGGCGTCGATGTGCAGGTCGCCGACGGCGTCGACCTCGAGGTCGATCATGCCGTGGCGCGCGATCTGGTCGAGCATATGGTCGAGGAAGGGGACGCCGGTATTGAGCTTCTGGCGGCCGGTGCCGTCGAGGTTGATCGCGACGCGGATCTGCGTCTCGTTGGTGTTGCGCGTGATTTCGGCGGTGCGGGTCATTGCTAGGTGCTCATCTGGGCGGCTTTCCGAATGGAAGAGCTGCGCTTATAGGGATGCTTTCAGGGCATTCAGGAATGCGGTGTTTTCGTCGGGTGTACTGACCGTGACGCGGATGCAGTTGGTCAGCATCTTGTCCATTTTACCCAAATTCTTAATCAAGACCTTTTCGGCGCGCAGTTCTGAACAGGCCTTGTCCGCATCCGGCACGCGCATCGAGATGAAATTCGCGGCCGACGGAAACACTTCGACTCCCGGCAGCGCCGCCAGTTCGGCGGTCAGGCGGCTGCGCTCGGCGTTCAGCAACTCGGCCTGCTGGTCGAGCACGTCGAGGTGGTCGAGCGCGAACTCGGCGGCCACCTGGGTCAGCACGTTGACGTTGTAGGGCGGACGCACCTTCTCGAACTGCTCCAGCAGTTTCGGGTCGCCCGACAGGTAGCCGAGGCGGATGCCGGCCAGGCCCAGCTTGGACAGGGTGCGCATCACGACCAGGTTCGGGAACTCCGGCAGGCGGCCCATGAAGCTCTTCTTCGCGAAGGGCTGGTAGGCCTCGTCCACCACCGCGATGCCGGTCTCGCCCAGCGCGCGGATGATGGCCGTCATGGCCTCGGCGTCGAACAGGTTGCCGGTCGGGTTGTTCGGGTAGGCCAGGAATACCAGCGCCGGCCGGTGCTGTTCGATCGCGGCCAGCATGGCCGGCAGGTCGAGCGAGAAGTCGGCTTTCACCGGAATGCCGACGAAGTCCGCGCCCGCGAACTGGGCCGAGCGCGAGAACATCACGAAGGCCGGGGTCGGCGCCATGACGACTGCCCGCTTGTCTTGCCGCGCCACGGCGGTCGCCATGATCGAAATGAGCTCGTCCGAACCGTTGCCGAGCAGGACGTCGTAGCCGGACGGGACACCCAGGCCGGCGCAGATCTTGCCCTTCAGGGTGGCGTAGGAAGCCACCGGATAGCGGTTCAGGGCGGCATCGGCCAGGCGCTGGCCGAGTTCCGCACGCAGCGCGTCGGGCAGCTGGTAGGGGTTCTCCATGGCGTCGAGCTTGATGTAGCCGCTCGCATCCGGCACATGGTAGCTGGCGATGTTGCGGACGTCTTCGCGGATGGTGCTCTCGATCAGCTTGTCAATGGCGCTCATGCGGTTTCCTCGTTCAGGGGGCTGCTCTTCGCGGCAGCCTTGCGTTTTTTACCTGCAACCGGTACCTCGGGCGCGGCCAGGCGCGCGCGGATGATGTCGCAGTAGTCGGGGTTCAGTTCGAAGCCGGTGAAATGGCGGCCGGCCTGGCGCGCGGCGATGGCGGTGGTGCCGCTGCCCATGAAGGGGTCGAGCACGATGCCGCCGGCCGGGCAGGACGCCTTGACCATGCGCTCGATGATCTCGAGCGGCTTCTGGGTCGGGTGGTCGGCGCGTTCCGGATGTTCGCGGTGCAGGCGCGACACGCTCCACACGTCCTTCGGGTTGTAGCCCACTTCCAGCCACTTGGCGCCAATGAAAATCGAGCGCGAGCGCGCCTTCTTGGTCTCGGCGTCGTAGGGGATGCGGACGGCGTCGAGATCGAAGTAATAATCCTTGCGGTTCACGAAGAAACCGATGGTGTCGTGCACCGAAGAGAAACTGCGCACGCTGCCGCCCATCGAGGGCACGCGGCGGTCCCAGATGATCTCGTTCATCATCGTCATGCGCTTCTTCAGCATGACGAAGATCTCGGGCGCGAAGCGCCAGGTCAGGAAAATATAGAGACTGCCATTCGGCTTGAGTTTGGGCAGCGCGGCATCGATCCAGCGCTCGGTCCAGGCCAGATACTCCTCGACGCCCTGCTGGTCGGAGGTGTTACCGTAGTCCTTGCCGAGGTTGTAGGGCGGGTCGGTCAGGATCAGGTCGATGGACCCATCGGGAATGCGCGCCATCCCCGACAGCGCATCCTCGCAGAACACCTGGTCGACCCAGCTGCTCATGATTTGATTCTCAGCTCGGCACTGCGGGCGTGCGCCTGCAGTCCTTCGCCGTAGGCCAGTTCGGCCGCGACCTTGCCGAGCGTCTGGGCGCCCTGCTCGCTCACCTGGATGATGGACGAACGCTTCTGGAAGTCATACACGCCCAGCGGCGACGAGAAGCGCGCGGTGCGCGAGGTCGGCAGCACGTGGTTCGGGCCGCAGCAGTAGTCCCCCAGGGACTCGGACGAGAAGCGGCCCAGGAACATGGCGCCCGCGTGGCGGATCTTGTCCGCCCACTGCAGTGGCGCTTCGGCCGAGATCTCGAGGTGCTCGGCCGCGATGGCGTTGGCGATCTCACATGCTTCGTCCATGTCGCGCACCTTGACCAGGGCGCCGCGGTCGCTCAGCGAAGTCGTGATGGTTTCATGTCGCGGCATGGTCGGCAGCAGCTTGTGGATGCTCGCTTCCACGCGGGCGATGTAGTCCGCATCGGGGCACAGCAGGATGGCCTGGGCCAGCTCGTCGTGCTCGGCCTGCGAGAACAGGTCCATCGCCACCCAGTCCGGGTCGGTGGTGCCGTCGCACAGCACCAGGATCTCGGACGGGCCGGCGATCATGTCGATGCCGACCGTGCCGAACACGCGGCGCTTGGCCGCCGCGACGTAGGCATTGCCGGGGCCGACGATCTTGTCCACCGCCGGAATCGTTTCGGTGCCGTAGGCCAGGGCGCCGACGGCCTGGGCGCCGCCGATGGTGATCACGCGGGTGACGCCGGCGATCGCGGCGGCGGCCAGCACCATCTGGTTCTTCACGCCGTCCGGGGTCGGCACCACCATCACGATTTCCCGCACGCCCGCCACCTGGGCCGGGATCGCATTCATCAGCACCGAGGACGGATAGGCGGCCTTGCCGCCGGGGACGTAGATGCCGACGCGGTCCAGCGGGGTCACGCGCTGGCCCAGCACGGTGCCGTCAGGCTCGGTAAAGCTGAAACCCTTGAGTTCCTGCTTCTGGCGCTCGTGGAACACGCGGATGCGCTCGGCGGCCGTGCGCAGGGCGGCGCGTTGGGTCTCCGGCAGCGCGGCCAGGGCAGCGTCGAGTTCGGCCTGTCCAATGTCGAAGGCGGCCATCGAAGCGGCGCCGCCATTCGGGATGCGGTCGAACTTGTTCGTGTATTCGAGCACGGCAGCATCACCGCGATGCTTCACGTCCGCCAGGATCTTCGCGACCGCCGATTCGATGGCGTCGTCGGTCTCGGCCTCGAAGGCCAGCAGCGCGTCGAGCGTCTGCCTGAAGTCGGGTGCGGTGGAGTCGAGCTTGCGGATCTGTACTGCCATTTGCTTCAGCCTTGTTGTGACGACGCCCGTTGGAAGGCGTCGAGGATGGGTTGCAGACGCTCGCGCTTGAGCTTGAGCGCGGCCTGGTTCACCACCAGGCGCGAGGAGATGTCCATGATCTTTTCGACTTCGACCAGGTTGTTGGCACGCAGGGTGCCGCCGGTCGAGACCACGTCGACGATGGCGTCGGACAGGCCGACCAGCGGTGCCAGTTCCATCGAGCCGTACAGCTTGATCAAGTCGACGTGCACGCCCTTGCTCGCGAAGTGCTCGCGCGCGGTGTTGACGAACTTGGTCGCCACGCGCAGGCGCGCGCCCTGGCGCACCGCGGTCTCGTAGTCGAAGCCGGCATTCACCGCCACCGACATGCGGCAGCAGGCGATGCGCAGGTCGATCGGCTGGTACAGGCCTTCGCCGCCATGCTCGAGCAGCACGTCCTTGCCGGCCACGCCGAAGTCGGCGGCGCCGTGCTGGACATAGGTCGGCACGTCGCTGGCGCGCACGATCAGCACGCGCACGCCCGGGTCGTTGGTCGGCAGGATCAGCTTGCGCGAGGTTTCCGGATTCTCGGTGACGGTGATGCCCGCCGCCGCCAGCAGCGGCAGGGTGTCCTCGAAGATGCGGCCCTTGGACAGGGCCAGGATCAGGCCCGGCCCGCCGTTTTTACCGATCTCGCTCATTTGATGCGCACGATGTCCGCGCCCACGGCCGATAGCTTCACTTCCATGCGGTCGTAGCCGCGGTCGAGGTGATAGATACGGTCGATCAGGGTCGTGCCCTCGGCCGCCATGCCGGCGATCACCAGCGAGGCCGAGGCACGCAGGTCGGTCGCCATGACCGGCGCGCCGACCAGGCGGTCCACGCCCTTGATGAAGGCGGTGTTGCCCTCGGTGGAGATGTGGGCGCCGAGGCGGTTCATCTCCTGCACGTGCATGAAGCGGTTCTCGAAGATGGTTTCGGTGACCTTGCTCGGGCCCGAAGCCAGGATGTTCACGGCCATGAACTGGGCCTGCATGTCGGTCGGGAAGCCCGGGTATTCCGTCGTGCGGAACGAGACCGGGTTCGGACGGCCGTCCATGCGGGCGCGGATGGTGTTCGTGCCCACGTCGAGCTGCAGGCCGATCTCGCGCAGCTTGTCGAGCGCCACGTCGAAGATGTCGGTACGGGTGTTGGTCAGGACGATGTCGCCGCCGGTGGCCGCCACCGCGCACAGGAAGGTCGCGGCTTCGATGCGGTCCGAGATCACGGCGTGCTGCGCGCCGTGCAGGGCGTCGACGCCCTGGATCACCAGGCGGTCGGTGCCGATGCCCTCGATCTTCGCGCCCATGGCCACCAGCAGGTTGGCCAGGTCGGTCACTTCCGGCTCGCGCGCGGCGTTCTCCAGCACGGTCTCGCCTTCGGCCAGCGTGGCCGCCATCAGCAGGTTTTCGGTGCCGGTGACGGTGATCATGTCGGTGTGGATGCGCGCGCCCTTCAGCTTGCCGTTGGTCTTGGCATAGATGTAGCCGCCTTCGATCGTGATCTCGGCGCCCATCTGGCGCAGGCCCTTGATGTGCTGGTCGACCGGACGTGAACCGATCGCGCAGCCGCCCGGCAGCGAGACCTTGGCCTGGCCGAAGCGCGCCAGCAGCGGTCCCAGCACCAGGATCGAGGCGCGCATGGTCTTGACCAGCTCATACGGCGCTTCCAGCGAGCTGATGTTGGCGCCGTTGAGCGTCACGCGCTCGTCGTCCTGGGTGACCTTGAGGCCGGTCTGGGCGAGCAGCTTGAGGATGGTGCGCACGTCATGCAGGCGCGGCACGTTCGACAGTTCGACGTCCCCTGCGGTGAGCAGGCCGGCGCACAGGATGGGCAGCGCGGCGTTCTTGGCGCCCGACACCGAAATCTCGCCATTCAGGCGCTTGCCGCCGACGATCTGGAGCTTGTCCATAATTATCCTTGGTACTCTTCAGGAGTGAGGGTTTTCATCGACAGCGCGTGGATTTCCTCGCGCATGCGGTCGCCGAGCGCGGCGTACACCAGCTGGTGGCGCTGGATCGGACGCTTGCCGGCAAAGCTCGGGGACACGATGACCGCCGTGAAATGCTGGCCGTCGCCTTCGACATGAAGGTGGGTGCATTCGAGGCCGGCGCTGATGTAGCTGTGGATCAGTTCAGGTGTGGTCGACACGGGTAACTCCGGTGAATTCTTTAGTGACGTAGCTTGTAGCCACGCTTGAGCATATTGATCGCAATGGCCGCCAGCACCACGAAGAACACCGACACGATGGCCAGGCTGGTCCAGGGCGAGACGTCGGACTTGCCGAAGAATCCATAGCGGAACCCGTCAATCATATAAAAGAACGGGTTGAAATGCGAGACCGCCAGCCAGAACGGCGGCAGTTTTTGGATGGAATAGAACACCCCGGCCAGGAAGGTGGCCGGCATGATCAGGAAGTTCTGGAAAGCGGCCAGCTGGTCGAACTTCTCGGCCCAGATGCCGGCGATCACGCCCATGGTGCCGAGGATGGCGGCGCCCAGGAAGGCGAACACCAGGATCCACAGCGGCGCCACGAAACTCAGGTGGGCGAACCAGGCGGTGATCACGAACACGCCGAAGCCGACCACGACACCGCGCAGGATTGCGGCGCCCACGTAGGCCGACAGGATCTCGGCATGCGACAGCGGCGGCAGCAGGATGAACACCAGGTTGCCGGTGATCTTGGACTGGATCAGCGACGAGGACGAGTTGGCAAAGGAGTTCTGCAACACGCTCATCATCACCAGGCCCGGGATCAGGAAGGCGGTGTAGCTGACGCCGTCCAGCATCTCGACGCGGCCGTCCAGCACGTGGCCGAAGATCAGCAGGTACAGCATGGCCGTCACGACCGGCGCGGCGATGGTCTGGGTCGCCACTTTCCAGAAGCGCAGCGACTCTTTATAAAACAGGGTGCGGAAACCCACCGAGAACAGGTTCATTGCGGGCCCCCTTCCTGCTTGTCGCCGACCACTTGCAGGAAGATGTCTTCCAGGTCGGCCTGCTCGAGCTGCATCTCGTCGATCACGGCACCGCCGGCGCGCAGGCTGGCCAGGATAGGCTCGACTTCGTTGACGTCGTTGACGCGCAGCGTGTACTTGTTGCCGTTGTTGTGCTCGTCGTGCGAGACCAGATGGCGCAGGCCTTCCGGCAGCGTGCCGCTCTTCAGGTGCACCACCAGCTGCGAACCCGACACGCGGCGCAGCAGCGCCGACATGGTGTCCAGCGCCACCACTTCACCGAGCTTGAGCATGGCGACGCGCTGGCACATGGCCTGGGCTTCTTCGAGATAGTGGGTGGTCAGCACCACGGTATGGCCTTCGCGGTTCAGGCGCGAGATGAACTTCCAGAGGGTCTGGCGCAGCTCGACGTCGACGCCGGCGGTCGGCTCGTCCAGCACGATCACCGGCGGCTTGTGCACCAGCGCCTGGGCGACCAGCACGCGGCGCTTCATGCCGCCCGACAGGGCACGCATGTTGACGTCGGCCTTGTTGGTGAGGTCGAGGTTGTGCATGACCTCGTCGATCCAGGCCTCGTTGTTCTTGATGCCGAAGTAGCCCGACTGCAGGCGCAGGGTCTCGCGCACGGTGAAGAAGGGATCGAACACCAGTTCCTGCGGCACCACGCCGAGGCGCTTGCGCGCTTCGCGGAAGTCGCTCACGACGTCGTGGCCATGGATCTTGACGCTGCCGACGTCCGGGCGGATCAGCCCGGCGATGGTGGAAATCAGGGTGGTCTTGCCGGCGCCGTTGGGGCCGAGGAGGCCGAAGAACTCGCCTTCCTCGATGCTCAGGGAAACGCCCTTGAGGGCTTTGAAGCCCTTGTAGCTTTTCTCGACGCTGTTAATCTGGATCGCTGTCATTCTTGTTGGGAGCGGCGGCGCGGGCGCGCAAGGCCGTGCGGAAGAAACGACCCATTATAGGGGAAATCGCAAATACAAGAGGCCGGCGGGGAATTTTGCTGCGGGCGGGGTTCGTAGGGTGGGCGGGGGAAAACAGTCCAGTGGACTGTTTTCCCGCCCGCGCGTTCAAATCACCTTCGAACAGACGATACGAATGATCTTGAGCTGGTTGAACGCGCGGACGGCGAAGCCGTCCACCCTACGACAGGAGCTGGTCGACGCCGTACAGCGCGGCCAGCTTTTGCACGTTGCAGGGAACGTTGATGAAGCTGAGGCGCTGGCCGGCCGCCAGCGCGCGGCGCTGCCAGGCCAGCAGCACGGCCACGCCGGACGAATCGGCGGCGCTCACGCCGCCGAGGTCGAACACGGTTTCGCCGGCGGCGATCGCCGCGCAGCCCTGCTCCAGCGCACCGCGGGCGCTCTGGAAAGTCAGGGCATCGAGCGAGAGCATGGGATTGGCTTCGGCCATTACTTCGGTGCCTTCAGCGGGCGCGCAGCCAGCTGCTGGTTACGCTCGGCCAGCTTCTTGACCAGGCCATCGACGCCGCCCTTGTTGATCTCGCTGGCGAAGGTGCCCTTGTAGGTCTCGACCAGCCACGCGCCCAGCACGTTGATGTCGTAGATCTTCCAGCCCTGCGGGCCGTTGGCCAGGCGGTAGTTCAGGGTGATCGGCTCGCCGCGGGTGACGTTCACCTGCGAGCGCACTTCCACGTCGGTGGCGCCGGCTTCGGCACGCATCGGCTTGAATTCGACGGTCTCGTTCTTGATGGTCGACAGCGCGCCCGAGTAGGTGTACACCAGCAGGGTGGTGAATTCCTTGGTCAGTGCTTTCTGCTGCTCCGGGGTGGCCTGGCGCCAGAAGCGGCCGGCCGCCTGCTGGGTCATCTTTTCGGCGTCGACGTGCGGCAGGATCTTCGAGTTCACCAGATCCATGATCTTGTTGCGGTTGCCGGCCTGGATGTCCTTGTCGGCCTTGACGGTGTCGATGACGTCGGCGCTGATGCGCTTGACCAGCGCGTCCGGGGCTTCGGCGGCGATGGCCGAGGTGGCGAAGGCGATGGTGGCGCTTGCTGCTGCGATCAGTTGGATGATGGGCTTCATGTGGTTTCCTTATTTGTGGGACCCGCCGCGCCACATGGCCGGCGGGACATCCCCTGTTAACTCTTCTTGCCGGTTACGGATGACACCGGTGTGTAAGGACTTGTTACTTCGACGGCGTTTTTTCGGACGGCTGCGCCGTCCCCTTGCCCGCCGGGTCGGCGGCCGGTTCGGCATTGCTGGTCGCCGCCTCCGCGTCTTCAGCCTGGCGCGGCACGTTGCCGTCGTAGACCTGGCTCTGGCGGCGCTGCATGTAGCCGTCGCGGATGAACTCGTAGCGGTCGAGGGCGGCATCTTCCAGCAGCTTGCCCGCATCCAGCAGGCTGGCGCGCTTGTCGACCACGCGCACCGCGGCGCCGATGTTGCGCCAGTTGGCCGGCTCCTTGTACTTCCAGATGTCGCCGCCGATATCGGCCGGTAGTGCGGCGGTGTCGCGTACCGTAGATGGGCCCAGGATCGGCAACATCAAGAAGGGGCCGCTTGGAACGCCCCAGACGCCCAGGGTCTGGCCGAAGTCTTCGTTGTGCTTCTGGATGCCGGCTTCCGAGGCGATGTCGAGCAGGCCGAAGATGCCGAAGGTCGAGTTCACGGCGACGCGGGTGACGTCGCCCATGCCGGCCTCGGGCTTGCCTTGCAGCAGGTTATTCACTGCGCTCCAGGCGTCGGACAGGTTGCCGAAGAAATTGTTCACGCCGGTCTGCAGGAAGCTCGGGGTGACGTTCTTGTAGGCGGTGGCGGTCGGCTTCAGGACGCTGCGGTCGACTGCATCGTTGAACGTGAAGACGGCGCGGTTATAGCCTTCGAGCGGGTCCTGCGGATTCTGCGTCGTGGCGCAGCCGGTCAGCAGCATGGCGGCGGCGATTGCCGCAAGCCCGTGGATACGGCCGGTGGTACGGTGTGGTGCGTGTTTCATTCACTACCTTCCTTTCCTTCAGCGGCCTTGCTATAGATGAATTGGTTGATCAGGTCTTCGAGCACCGTTGCCGACTGGGTACGGTTGATGCGGTCGCCGTCGACCAGGTTCTGGGTGTCGCCACCCGGTTCGATGCCGATGTACTGCTCGCCGAGCAGGCCGGCGGTCAGGATCTTCAACGAACTGTCTTTCGGGAATTTATATCCTGGCTCCATATCGAGGCGCACGAGCGCCTGGTAGGTCTTGTCGTCGAAGCTGATTTCACCCACGCGGCCGACCACCACGCCGGCGCTCTTGACCGGCGCCTGCGGCTTGAGGCCGCCGATGTTGTCGAACTTGCCGGTCACGGCGTAGGTCTTGCTGAACGAAATCGTGCTCATGTTGCCGGCCTGCAGGGCCAGGAACAGCAGCGAAGCCACGCCCAGCAGGACGAACAGGCCAACCCAGACATCGATAGTTTTGCGGTGCATACGAATACCCTAGTAAATCTTGTTTAATTTATTACTTATTGAACATCAAGGCGGTCATGATGAAGTCCAGGCCCCAGACCATCAGCGACGCAATGACGACGGTGCGCGTGGTGGCGCGCGACACGTCCTCGGGGGTCGGCTTGGTCTGGTAACCCTGGAACAGCGCCGTGAACGTGACCGCGATACCGAAGATAAAGCTTTTGAGTACACCGTTCAGTACGTCAGCACGCACATCCACGCCGGACTGCATCTGCGACCAGAACGCGCCTTCGTCCACGCCGATCAGCTGCACGCCGACCAGGTAGCCGCCGAACACGCCCACGGCCGAGAACACGGCAGCCAAGATCGGCATCGCGATGACGCCGCCCCAGAAGCGCGGCGCCAGCACGCGCTGGACCGGATTAATGGCCATCATTTCCATGGCGGACAGCTGCTCACCGGCCTTCATCAGGCCGATCTGGGCGGTGAGCGAGGTGCCGGCGCGGCCCGCGAACAGCAGCGCGGTCACCACGGGACCCAGTTCGCGCACCAGGGCCAGGGCCACGACCTGGCCGAGCGCCTGTTCGGCGCCGTATTGGTTCAGCGTGTAATACCCCTGCAGGCCAAGGACCATGCCGACGAACAGGCCGGACACGATGATGATCACCAGCGAATAGTTGCCGATGAAGTGGATCTGCTCCGAAATCAGGGCCGGGCGCCTGAAGGCGCCGGGGGAGACGCCGAGCAGGTTGAAGAAGGCACGGGTGGCGAAACCGACGCTGGCGATGGCTTCGCGCACGGTGCGGCCGACGGTTTCCAGGAGGCGCGTGATCATTTGCGCACTCCCAGGCCGAGGTCGTCGGCCAGCGACTTGCCGGGGTAGTGGAAGGGCACTGGTCCGTCCGGCGCGGCGTTCACGAACTGCTTCACGTACGGGTCTTCCGACACGCGCAGGTCGGCCGGCGTACCTTCGGCGACGATCTTGCCTGCCGACATGAAATACACGTAATCGGCGATCGCGAAGCACTCGTGCACGTCGTGCGAAACCAGGATCGAAGTCGAGCCGAGGGCGTCGTTCAGGTTGCGGATCAGGTTGGCGGTGACGCCCATCGAGATCGGGTCGAGGCCGGCGAAAGGCTCGTCGTACATGATCAGTTCGGGATCCAGCGCGACGGCGCGGGCAACGGCGACGCGGCGCGCCATGCCGCCCGAGATCTCGGCCGGCTTCAGGCGATGCGCATTGCGCAGGCCGACGGCATTCAGCTTCATCAGGACCAGGTCGCGGATCAGCTCTTCCGGCAGGTCGGTGTGTTCGCGCAGCGGGAAGGCGACGTTGTCGAACACCGACAGGTCGGTGAACAGCGCACCGAACTGGAACAGCATGCCCATGCGGCGGCGCAGGCGGTACAAGCCTTCGGTATTCAGCTGGTGCACGACCTCGCCGCCCACGCGTACCTCGCCGCGCTGCGGACGGATCTGGCCGCCGATCAGGCGCAGGACCGTGGTCTTGCCACAGCCCGAGCCGCCCATGACGGCCACGAGCTTGCCGCGTGGAAAGTCCATGCGGAGGTTCGACAGGATGGAACGCTCTCCGTACGCAAAGTGCAGATCGCGGATTTCGACTAGGTTGGACACAGCGTGTTTGGTATTTAGGTAATCCGTTATTGTAGTGCAGAAAGTTACATCCCCGCTTGAGGCAGGCCATTTTGGGGCGCTTCCTGGCGATGTTGATGCAATAAAAATAACCGATGGGTCAGATATTCGCGCTTGTAAGGCCCTGTTTTTTAAGGGATATGTATATCTCGCAACATAGTATTTATTGAATCATATCAATAAATACCATAGGGCAACTTACCATACATTTGCGGATGTATCTTTTTTGCCGCATGTTATTTTATGTCATCTGATGCACTGCAATAAGGCTTAGCGTACGGACATTGCTCGGTTGGCCATCGTGCGGGCACGCACACAAGTCTGGCCGTCAGCGGTAAATACCACTGGGCTGTTGGACGCTGTCCACAGTATTCCGGAGCCGCCAAAAGAAAAGGCGGCCTTAGCCGCCTTGGTTCTTGTTCGCTGGAATCAGCGCGGCAGCACCGAACTGCCCATCAGGAATTCGTCGACCGAACGGGCGCACTGGCGGCCTTCGCGGATCGCCCACACCACCAGCGACTGGCCGCGGCGCATGTCGCCGGCGGCGAACACCTTCGGCTTCGAGGTCTGGTAGGAACGCTCGCCCTCGGTGGCGGCGCGGGCATTGCCGCGCGCATCCTTCTGCACCCCGAAAGCGTCCAGCACGTTCTGCACCGGCGACACGAAGCCCATTGCCAGGAAGACCAGGTCGGCCTTCATCTCGAACTCGGAATCCGGCACCTCGACCATCTTGCCGTCTTTCCATTCGACGCGGCAGGCGACCAGCTTGTCGACCTTGCCGCCCTTGCCTTCCAGGCGCTTGGTCGCCACCGCCCAGTCGCGCTGGCAGCCTTCCTCGTGCGAGGACGAGGTGCGCAGGCGGGTCGGCCAGTAAGGCCAGACCAGCGGCTTGTTTTCCTGCTCCGGCGGCATCGGCATCAGTTCGAACTGGGTCACCGAGGCTGCGCCGTGGCGGTTCGAGGTACCGACGCAGTCGGAACCGGTGTCGCCGCCGCCGATCACGACCACATGCTTGCCGGTGGCCTTGATCTGGTCCTTCAGCTTGTCGCCGGCATTCACCCGGTTCTGCTGCGGCAGGAAGTCCATCGCGAAGTGCACGCCCTTCAGTTCACGGCCGGGCACCGGCAGGTCGCGCGGCTGCTCGGCGCCGCCGGCCAGGACCACCGCGTCGAAGTCCTTCTCCAGGTCTTCCGGGAAGATGGTGTCGCGCGCCATGTTGCTGACGGTGGCCGGGAAGTCCTTGCCGATCAGGACGCTGGTGCGGAAGGTGACGCCTTCCGCCTTCATCTGTTCGACGCGACGGTCGATCAGGTCCTTCTCCATCTTGAAGTCGGGGATGCCGTAGCGCAGCAGGCCGCCGATGCGGTCGCTCTTCTCGAACACGGTCACGTCGTGGCCGGCGCGCGCCAGCTGCTGGGCGGCGGCCAGGCCGGCCGGGCCCGAGCCGACCACGGCGACCGTCTTGCCGGTCTTGACGGCGGGCGGTTGCGGCACGATCCAGCCGTGCTCCCAGCCGGCGTCGGCGATCTTGCGTTCGATCGACTTGATGCCGACCGGTTCGTCATTGATGCCGAGCGTGCAGGCCGACTCGCAGGGCGCCGGGCAGATGCGGCCGGTGAACTCGGGGAAGTTATTGGTCGAGTGGAGGTTCTCGACCGCCGAGCGGTAGTTGCCGTGATAGACCAGGTCGTTCCAGTCCGGGATCTGGTTGTTGACCGGGCAGCCCGTGTTACAGAAGGGGATGCCGCAATCCATGCAGCGCGCGCCCTGGACCTTGGCCTGGCCGTCGGTCAGGGTCAGCACGAATTCCTTGTAGTTCTTGACGCGATCGGTCGGCTCGAGGTGGCCCTCTTCCTGCCGTTCGAATTCCATGAAGCCGGTAATTTTGCCCACGTTGTTTTCCTTTTGTCGGTCGGGAAGCAGCTCCGCCACTTCCTTTATTCCTGCCATCACCGTCACCCCACCACCGTCATTCCCGCGAAGGCGGGAATCCAAGTTCGCTGCGTATCGTCAGCTCTCGCAAAATTGGGTTCCCGCCTGCGCGGGAACGACGTGCTAGGTGTCGTGATCCGGTTTTACGTTATCGGTGCGCTAGCAACTTGGGTCCCGGCCTGCGCCGGGACGACGTTGCTTGAGTGCGTTGGTTAAGCTGCCAGCTCGATCTTGTCGTTCGCTTCTTCCATGCTCGAGTTGTGCATCTCCTCGAGCGCGCGCTTGTAGTCGGTCGGGAAGACCTTCACGAACTTGCCGCGGCTGTTGGCCCAGTCGTCCAGCAGGTTGCGCGCACGGGTCGAACCGGTGTGCTTGAAGTGGCGCTCGATCAGGCGGCGCAGGATGATTTCGTCCGACTCGCGCTCGCCGTTGCGGGTCTGGCTGTGCCAGCCGGCCGGGCCAGCCTGGCCCTGCTGCTTGGTCGTCAGCACCGGCTCCAGGTTCACCATCGTGGTATTGCACTTGCCTTCGAACTCGCCCTTCGGGTCGTACACGTAGGCGACGCCGCCCGACATGCCCGCCGCGAAGTTACGGCCGGTCTCGCCCAGCACCACCACGGTACCGCCGGTCATGTATTCGCAACCGTGGTCGCCGCAGCCCTCGACCACCGCGACGGCGCCCGAGTTACGCACCGCGAAACGCTCGCCGGCCACGCCGTTGAAGAAGGCTTCGCCGGAAATCGCGCCATACAGCACGGTGTTGCCGACGATGATGTTGTCCACCGCCCAGCCGCGGAACTCGGTGTTCGGACGCACGATGATGCGGCCGCCCGACAGGCCCTTGCCGACGTAGTCGTTGCCTTCACCCACCAGGTCGATCGTGATGCCGGCCGCCAGGAAGGCCGCGGCCGACTGGCCGGCGGTGCCCTGCAGCTGGATGTGGATGGTGTCGTCCGGCAGGCCGGCATGGCCGTAGCGCTTGGCCACTTCGCCCGACAGCATGGTGCCGACGGTGCGGTTCAGGTTCTTCACCGGCGAGATGAAGGACACGCGCTCGCCCTTCTCCAGCGCGGCCTTGGCCTGCGCGATCAGCTTGTGGTCCAGTGCCTTGTCCAGGCCATGGTCCTGGGCGTCGGTGTGGAGCAAGGCGCGCGGCGAGTCGACCTTCGGCTGGTAGAAGATGTTCGAGAAGTCCAGGCCCTGCGCCTTCCAGTGCCCGACTGCCTTGGCCTTGTCGAGCAGGTCGGTACGGCCGATCAGTTCGTCGTAGCTGCGGATGCCCAGCTGCGCCATCAGCTGGCGCGCTTCTTCGGCGACGAAGAAGAAGTAGTTCACCACGTGTTCCGGCTTGCCCTGGAACTTGGCGCGCAGGACCGGGTCTTGCGTCGCCACGCCCACCGGGCAGGTATTCAGGTGGCACTTGCGCATCATGATGCAGCCTTCCACCACCAGCGGTGCGGTGGCGAAGCCGATTTCGTCGGCGCCCAGCATCGCAGCGACGACCACGTCACGGCCGGTACGCATCTGGCCGTCGGCCTGGACGCGGATGCGGCTGCGCAGGCCGTTCAGCACCAGCGTCTGCTGGGTCTCGGCCAGGCCCAGCTCCCATGGGGTGCCGGCGTGCTTGACCGAGGACAGCGGCGAAGCGCCGGTGCCGCCATCGTGGCCGGCGACCACCACGTGGTCGGCCTTGGCCTTCGAGACGCCCGCGGCGACGGTGCCGATGCCGACTTCCGACACCAGCTTCACCGAGATCGAGGCGTTCGGGTTGGCGTTCTTCAGGTCGTGGATCAGCTGCGCCAGGTCTTCGATCGAATAGATGTCGTGGTGCGGCGGCGGCGAGATCAGGCCTACGCCCGGCACCGACACGCGCAGCGAGGCGATGTACTCGGTCACCTTGTGGCCCGGCAGCTGGCCGCCTTCGCCCGGCTTGGCGCCCTGCGCCATCTTGATCTGGATCTGGTCGGCCGATGCCAGGTACTCGGCGGAGACGCCGAAGCGGCCCGACGCCACCTGCTTGATCTTCGAGCGCAGCGAGTCGCCCTCTTCCAGCGGGATGTCGGCCACCACGCGGTCCGAGCCCAGGATCGAGGCCAGGGTCTCGCCCTTGGCGATCTTGATGCCCTTGAACTCGCCCATGTAGCGGCGCGGGTCTTCGCCGCCTTCGCCGGTGTTCGATTTGCCGCCGATGCGGTTCATGGCGATGGCCAGCGTGGCATGCGCCTCGGTCGAGATCGAGCCGAGCGACATGGCGCCGGTGGCGAAGCGCTTGACGATTTCCTTGGCCGGCTCGACTTCTTCCAGCGGGATGGCTTTCGACGGATCGATCTTGAACTCGAACAGGCCGCGCAGCGTCAGGTGGCGGCGGCTCTGGTCGTTGATGATCTGCGCGTACTCTTTATAGGTGTTGAAATTGTTGGCGCGGGTCGAGTGCTGCAGTTTCGCGATCGCGTCCGGGGTCCACAGGTGGTCTTCGCCGCGCACGCGGAAGGCGTATTCGCCGCCGGTATCGAGGGCGTTGGCCAGCACCGGGTCGTTGCTGAAGGCCAGTGCATGCAGGCGCAGCGCTTCTTCCGCCACTTCGAACAGGCCGATGCCTTCGACGGTCGACGAGGTGCCGCGGAAGTACTTGTCGACCAGCGACTTGTTCAGGCCAACGGCTTCGAAGATCTGGGCGCCGCAATAGGACATGTAGGTGGAGATGCCCATCTTGGACATCACCTTCATGAGGCCCTTGCCAACCGCTTTGGTGTAGTTGTAGATCGCCTTGTCGGCGTCCATCTCGTGCGGCAGGTTGTGCGCCAGGTCGGCCAGGGTTTCCAGGGCCAGGTAGGGGTGCACGGCTTCCGCGCCGTAGCCGGCCAGCAGGGCGAAGTGGTGGGTCTCGCGCGCCGAGCCGGTTTCGACCACCAGGCCGGTGGAGGCGCGCAGGCCGCGGCCGACCAGGTGCTGGTGGATGGTCGAGGTGGCGAGCAGCGCAGGAATCGCGACCTGCTCGGACGACATGTTGCGGTCCGAGACGATCAGGATGTTGTGGCCCGACTTGACCGCGTCCACGGCTTCCGCGCACAGCGAGGCCAGCGAGGCTTCGATGCCTTCCTTGCCCCAGGCGACCGGGTAGCAGATGTTCAGCTCATACGACTTGAACTTGCCGCCGGTGTGCAGGCTGATGGAGCGCAGGCGCGCCATGTCGTCGAAGCCGAGGACAGGCTGCGAGACTTCGAGACGCATCGGCGGGTTGACGTTGTTGGTGTCCAGCAGGTTCGGCTTCGGTCCGATGAAGGACACCAGCGACATCACCATGGCTTCGCGGATCGGGTCGATCGGCGGGTTGGTCACCTGGGCAAACAGCTGCTTGAAATAGTTATACAGCGGCTTGAGCTTGTTCGACATCACCGCCAGCGGCGAGTCGTTGCCCATCGAGCCGGTGGCTTCCTCGGCCAGCACGGCCATCGGCGCCATCAGGAACTTCAGGTCTTCCTGGGTATAGCCGAAGGCCTGCTGGCGGTCGAGCAGCGGGACCGCGGTCTTTTCGCCCTGGGCCGGCTGGTCTTTGGTGCGGTTCTGGGCCAGCTGGGATTCGGACAGCTTGATTTCGTTGAGCTTGATGCGCACCGACTTGATCCAGGCTTTATACGGCTTGGCGTTCGAGTAGGTGTCCTTGAGTTCCTTGTCGTCGATGATGCGGCCGGCTTCGAGGTCGATCAGGAACATCTTGCCCGGCTGGAGGCGCCATTTCTTGACGATGCGCGATTCCGGGATCGGCAGCACGCCGGATTCGGAAGCCATCACCACCAGGTCGTCCTCGGTGATGACGTAGCGCGCCGGACGCAGGCCGTTGCGGTCCAGGGTGCCGCCGATGTGGCGGCCGTCGGTGAAGGCCATGGCGGCCGGGCCGTCCCATGGTTCCATCATCGCGGCGTGGTATTCGTAGAAGGCGCGGCGGTTGTCGTCCATCGAGGTGTGGTTCTCCCAGGCTTCCGGGATCATCATCATCATCGCCTGGGCGACCGGATAGCCGGCCATCACCAGCAGTTCGAGCGCGTTGTCGAAGCAGGCGGTGTCGGACTGGCCTTCATAGATCAGCGGGAACAGCTTGCCCAGGTCTTCGCCCAGCACGGCCGATTTCAGCATGCCTTCGCGGGCGCGGGTCCAGTTGAAGTTGCCCTTGACGGTGTTGATCTCGCCGTTGTGCGCGATCAGGCGGTAAGGGTGGGCCAGCGGCCATTCCGGGAAGGTGTTGGTCGAGAAGCGCTGGTGCACCAGGCTGAGTGCCGAGATGCAGCGCGGGTCCTGCAGGTCCTTGTAATAGACGCCGACCTGGTCGGCCAGCAGCAGGCCCTTGTAGACGATGGTGCGGGCCGACATCGAAGGCACGAAGAACTCCTTGCCGTGCAGGAGTTTCAGGGCCTGGATCGCGTGGCCGGAGGATTTGCGGATCACGTAGAGCTTACGCTCGAGCGCGTCGGTGACCATGATGTCCGGGCCACGGCCGATGAAGATCTGGCGGATCACCGGTTCTTTCGCTTTCACGAAGGGCGACATCGGCATGGTCTCGTCGACCGGCACGTTGCGCCAGCCGAGCACGACCTGGCCTTCGATGCGCACGGCGCGTTCGATTTCCTGTTCGCAAGCGATGCGCGAGGCGTGCTCTTTCGGCAGGAACACCATGCCGACGCCGTATTCGCCGGGCGGCGGCAGTTCCACACCCTGCTTGGCCATCTCGTCGCGGAAGTACTGGTCCGGGATCTGGATCAGGATGCCGGCGCCGTCGCCCATCAGGGCGTCTGCGCCGACCGCGCCGCGGTGGTCGAGGTTCTTCAGAATCTGCAGGCCCTGCTCGATGATCGAGTGGCTCTTGTTGCCCTTGATATGGGCGATGAAACCGACGCCGCAGGCATCGTGTTCATTGGCGGGATCGTACAAACCTTGGGCAATCATGAGGCAATCTCCACAACTTTTTCGGGGGTCGAAGATCGAGAATAGTGCAATGCAGCAGAACTCGCAACCCTAATAATTAGGGTCAGAGTCGAATTGTTTGACAACTTTTTGAACTCGCTATTAATTAGGGACAGAGTCAATCAAGGCTGAACGATCGGCCATTTTGTATAGATAAGTCCTTGATTTGTATGGCTGAGCAGTGCGCTGCTTACGGCCCCGGCATCGCACCTGGAGTTCACAAAGTGCCGGGTTTACCGTGCTCCAGCAGGCTTTGAATAAAAAAGGGCACGAATAATCGTGCCCTTGATCGATTGGTGATTGCTTATGCTTGCGGAAGCGGCGGAATCGGCTCCCGGAATGGCCGTCCGCGTTTGGCAGGCAGGATCTGGCGCTTGGTCTTGCGCTCCAGTTCCGCCTTGAAAGCATCCGAACCCAGAGGCTGGTTCTTCAACACCGAGGTCGTCAAGAAGTCGACCTCCTCCTGGGGAATGCCCTGCATGACCAGTTCGGTATAGGCCGCTTCGCGCTGGAAAGGCGTGTTGCCCAGGCCCCAGTAGAGCAGATGGTCGGTGACGATGCCGTCGGCACGGACGCCGGCATGGTGGGCATAGCTCGACCAGGGATAGTCGAGCGGCCCCGCCGCCAGGCCGGCGCGCACCGGGTTGAGCTCGATGTAGCGGCTGCAGGCCAGGAAATAGTGCTCGGTATCGATCAGCGAGGTACGGAAACGCCCCTCGAACAGGCCGCCGCTGCGCTCGTACTTGTGGTTGAACCAGGGGACGTAGAAGCGCCCGACCTTCTGCATCATCAGCGCCAGCCCGGCATTGTCCGACGGCGTGGCGAGCAAATGCAGGTGGTTGGGCATCAGCACATAGGCATGGATCGCCACCTCGTAGAAGCGTGCCGCTTCCTTCAGCCAGGCGAGGAAGCGCTGGTAGTCGATCTCTTCGCGGAAGATGGGCTGGCGGTTGTTGCCGCGCTGGATGAGGTGGTGCGGCTGGTTCGGGATGATGAGTCGGGGAAGGCGTGCCATGGCGTGCTCAAAAGTCGAGCAGGCATTTTAGCCCAGAAACTTCACTCTGTCCCCAATTAATCTCGAGGCAGCCGAAAATCCGGCTGACTCTGTCCCCAATTAGCGTTTTCCCAGACTCAGGCGAGCGTAAAGCCGGCGGACAGGCTGTAGCCTTCGCCGTAGGCGCTGCGCAGGGGCAGGTCCTGGCCGAGGCCGGAGCGGGCTTTCTTGCGCAGGCGGTAGACCAGCATGTCGACCCGGCGGCTGGCGTCCGGGTCTTCGCCGCCCATGCCGGCCACGATCACCTGGCGCGGCACCGGACGGGTGTTGATGGTCAGGAGGTGCAGGAAGTTGCACTCCTTTTCGGTCAGGTCGATCACCTTGCCGCCCAGCTCGAGCTGGCGCGCGCTCACGCGCAGGGTCCACTTGCTCGGCGCCGGTGCCGGGTCGGCCGGACGCACGCGGCGGTCCAGCGCTTCGATGTGGGCTGCCAGTTCGGGGAACTTGATCGGCTTGGTCAGGTAGTGGTCGGCTCCCAGGCGCAAGCCGAGGATGCGGTGGTCGAAGGCGACGCGGCCCGTCAGCACCAGCAGGCCGATCTCGGGATACAGCTGGCGCATCCGCGGAATGACGTTGAAACCGTCTTCGTCCGGCAGGCCGAGGTCGAGAACGACGACCGCCGCCGGCGTGCGCGTCAGCGCCGCCCACATTTCGCTCGCGGTCTTGGCGATCGTGACCTCGTGGTCGAGCTCCCTCAGGAACTCGGCCATGTCGTCTGCGTATTCGCCATTGTCTTCAACAATCAGTATCTGCGTCATGGATAAGCCATGTTAATGATCGTTCCGATTATCACTGTTGGGAGAGGATGAGGCAAGTTGTTGTTGCCCGCTAATATCCATGGCGGGTAGCCAGAGCTTAAATTCTGCGCCGCCCCTCGTGTTCGCGAGGCGCAGCAGGCCGCCATGGACGTCGACGATCGAACGCGCCAGGTACAAACCGAGGCCGCTGCCCGGCAAGCCGGCGGCATTGGCGCCGCGGTAGCCCTTGTCGAAAATGTGGACGGCGTCCTGCGCCGGTACGCCTCTGCCCTGGTCGCGCACCGTGAACTCGATCCCGTTGCCGCTGCGGCGTGCACCCAGCGCCACCGGGCTGCCGGCCGGCGAGAACAGCAGGGCATTGTCGACCATGACCTTCAGCGCCAGCCGCAATCCTTCGGGCTCGCCGCGCAGTCCCAGGCTCAGTTCGTCCGCCTCGACCAGTGCCTCGCGTCCCGCTTCGCGCAGCTGCTTCACGCCCTCCTCCAGCAGCGCGCGCGCGGCGATGGTGTTCGGCTGGCGCACTTTGCCGATCGCAGCCATGCGGTCCGGCGACAGGTATTCGTCGAGCATGGCGATCAGGCGGTCGGTCGCGACCGCGATCTTGCGGTAGCGCTGGCGCAGGGCTTCGTCGGCACCCTGCGAGGTCGCTTCCAGGCGCTGGATGGCGCCGTCGATGGTCGCCAGCGGCGTGCGGAATTCGTGGTTCAGCATGCTCGCGAAGCGGCGCTGCTCGGCCAGGAGGGCGCGCTGCGCCGACAGGTCACGCAGCAGTCCCACCAGCGAGCTGCTGCCGTCCGCGTTGCGCAGCACCGTCGTGATCACCTGCAGCCCGACCGGATGGCCGTCCGCGTTGCGCACCTCGACTTCCTGCACGCGGCGTGCGCCGGGCTCGCCCTCGCTGCCTGCCGCCAGGTGCAGGCCGAGCGCACCCAGGGCTTCACGGGGGCCGCTGCCGGCGATCGCCTCCTGCAGCGCAGCGGCGTCGTAGCCCAGCAATGCGGAGAAGGCCGGGCTCAGGTAACGCAGGCAGAGGGTGGGCAGATCGATGCTGAGGGCGATGTCGCCGGCGAGTTCGGCGATGGTGCGGAACTGGACATCGATACTGTCAATGCCTGACTCCGGACTGGCCGGAGCAGGTGGGACGGCAGCCGTGCTACGGATCATCGGGCACTTTCTGTTATCGATGGGACAATGAAGATTGTCAGGCAGTATATCGTTGGTCTTGCCTGTTTGTATAGAAGCGGGCGCGGGATGAGCTTTTCGGCGGCGCGCCGCGTCGTGAAAAGTGCGCCATTTCGAGCGTTTTGGTGGATAATTCGCGTCTATGAACGATACCGCTACCCTCCCCCCACTCCCGGACCGGCTCTCGATCGACCCGAGCAGCCCTTTTCATAACCGCGACGTCTTCCAGCACGAGATCGGCATCCGCTTCAACGACAAGGACCGCCACGACGTGGAAGAGTATTGCATGAGCGAAGGCTGGATCAAGGTCGCCGCCGGCCGCACGCTCGACCGCAAGGGCAAGCCGATGCTGATCAAGCTGAAGGGCAAGGTCGAAGCGTTTTACAAGTAAGAGCGCCTAACAATTCCCCGATGGCTGCGTTGCATCGTCTCGCCGTACTAGCGTACTGTCTTCGACGATGCGCCTTGCCCTCGGGTTTTGTTAGGCGCTCCGTATTTACCTGAAAACAAAGGCGGCTGGTGAAAACCAGCCGCCTTTTTTATTCAAACCTGAGAATCAGTCTTCCAGCGGCGCGAAGATCGCCTGCAGGTCTTCCTGCGTCAGCGCCATCTTCTGGGATTCGCCTTCGGACAGGATCGACGCCGCCAGCTCCGACTTCTTCTGCTGCAGCAGCTGGATCTTTTCTTCCAGCGTCCCCTTGGCGATCAGCTTGTACACGAACACCGGCTTGTCCTGCCCGATGCGCCAGGCACGGTCGGTGGCCTGGTTTTCGGCCGCCGGGTTCCACCATGGGTCATAGTGGATCACGGTGTCGGCCGCGGTGAGATTCAGGCCGACGCCGCCGGCCTTCAGGCTGATCAGGAAGATCGGTACCGCGCCCTGCTGGAAGGCGGCCACCTGGGCCGAGCGGTCGCGCGTTTCGCCGGTCAGCAGGGCGTAGCGGATCCCGCGCGCGTCGAGCTCTTCCTCGATGAGGGCCAGCATGCTGGTGAACTGCGAGAACACGAGGATCTTGCGGCCTTCGCCCAGCAGGTCTTCGACCATCTGCATCAGGTCGGTCAGCTTGGCCGACACCGCCGCCGTGTTCTTCTTGCCCGGCATGGCCTTCACCAGGCGCGGGTCGCAGCAGACCTGGCGCAGCTTGAGCAGCGCTTCCAGGATGACGATCTGGCTGCGCGCCACGCCCTTGCGGTCGATCTCGTCGCGCACCTTCTTGTCCATCGCCAGGCGTACGGTCTCGTACAGGTCGCGCTGCGGGCCGGACAGTTCGATGCGGCGCACCATCTCGGTCTTCTCCGGCAGTTCCTTGGCCACGTGGTCCTTGGTCCGGCGCAGCAGGAAGGGCTTGATGCGGCGGCTCAGCAAGATGCGGCGCACCGCATCGTCCTGGCGTTCGATCGGGTGGCGGAACTGGCTGTTGAAGGTCTTCTCGTCGCCCAGCAGGCCGGGCAGCAGGAAGTGGAACTGCGACCACAGCTCGCCCAGGTGGTTCTCGAGCGGCGTGCCGGACAGGCACAGGCGGTGGCGCGCATTCAGCGAGCCGGCCGTCTGCGCCGCCTTGGAGCGGGTGTTCTTGATGTAGTGCGATTCGTCCAGGATCACCAGGTGATAGTGGTGCTCGCGCAGCTTCTCTTCGTCGCGCGGCAGCAGCGCATAGGTGGTCAGGACGATGTCGGCGCTGTCGATCTGGTCGAACAGGTCCATGCGCTCCTTGCCCTGCAGGAGCAGCACCTTCAGGCTCGGGGCGAAGCGCGCGGCTTCGTCGAACCAGTTGGTCATCAGGCTGGTCGGCGCGATCACCAGGGCCGGGCTGGTCAGGCGGCCCGCTTCCTTCTCGATGAGGATGTGGGCGATCGTCTGGACGGTTTTGCCGAGGCCCATGTCGTCGGCCAGGATGCCGCCGAGGTCGTACTCGCGCAGGAACTGCATCCATGACAGGCCGTCGAGCTGGTAGTCGCGCAGGGTAGCCTGCAGGCCCTTTGGCGGCTCGACCTTCTTGACCGAACCGAACTGGCTCAGCTTGCGGCCGGTCTCGCGCAGGCGCTCGCCGCCGGTCCAGCGCAGCTCGAGGCCGCGCGCCAGGTCCTCCAGGCGCGCCGCGTCCAGCGTCGACAGGCGCATGCGGGCCTTGATCTTGTCGTTGAAGTACAGCTCGCCGAGGGTGGCGAGGATGGGCTTCAGGCGGCCCCAGGGCAGCGCCACGCGCACGCCGTCGGGCAGGGTCGCCAGCATCTGGTCGGCTTCGGCATGCGCGGCCAGCACGGCCGGGTCGAAGTCGGCGGGCGCGCTGCGGATCAGCTGCACCAGCACCGGCAGCAGCGGCACGCGCTTGCGTCCCACCACGATGCCCAGTTCGAGTTCGAACCAGGCATTACCGGCTTCTTCGGGTTCGTCGATATCGGCATACCAGTCTTCGACCGGCACCACGTCGTAGCGGTACTTGGCCGACTTCTGGACGTGCCAGCCGGCGTCGGACAGCGCATCGAGGTCGTTCTCGGCGAAGCGCAGCCAGTGCGCCTGGCTGTCGAGCGCCAGCGCGCCGGCCATCGCGTTGAACGGCGCGGTGACGGGCTTGCGGAAGCCGATCTCGTTGAGTGTGTTGAGCGCCGCGGCTTCGGCCTTCGGGTCGCGCTCGATGATCTCGGTGACGTCGCCGATCTGGCGCACCACGCGCTGGGCCGGGTCGAAGGAGACGCGCTGGCCGTCGTAGTCATAGGCCAGCACGGCGAAGTCCTGCCAGCGCGGCGTGCCGCCGTCGGCCAGCTGCACCGCTTCGAGCAGCAGGTGCGGAATCGGTTTGACGTCGTTGCGCAGGCGCTGGGTCAGCGGCTGCGGCAGCGGCATCAGGGACTGCAGGCCGTGGGCCAGCAGCAGCTGCGAGACGCGCTTCTTGTCGGTGCCGGTGAGGGCCGGGGCCTGGGCCACCAGGGCCTGCAGTTCGGCCAGCGAGATGTCGATGCCGCCGCGATTCAGTTCGAGCGGGCCGATCGACAGGTTGTCGATGTACCACGGCGGGTCGGTCGGCAGCATGTAGTCGATCTGGTCGGCCGCGCTATGGGTCGCGCCCTTGGCCGGTTCCACCGACCATCCGAGCTTGGCCACGCGGCCCTCGTCGCGCCAGGCCAGGCTGGCCAGGCGGGTCGGGCCGGCCTGCAGCGGGTAGACCAGGCCGTTGGCCATGTCGGACCACGAGTTCGCCCACAGCAGCTTGCCTTGTTCAAGCAGCATGTGCAGCAGGATCGCACCTACCTTGCCTTTCGGTTCGGTGGCGCTGGTGCCCTGGGTCGAGCCGCTGCGCATGGCGATGAAGAAGCGCACCAGGTCGACGTCGTCGCCCTCGAGGTAGGCCGGCGGCGCCGACAGCAGCGAGAACACTTCGCTCACCGGGCTGGCGGCGGCGACGTCGCCGTTCGGGCGCAGGCGCGCCTTGCACAGGCAGATCGCGACGTGGCGGCCGCCGCTGGTGGGCGCCATCACGTAGACGAACTTGTACTGCACGGCCTTCGGATCGGCGACCTCGTCGGTCAGTTTGGGCTGCGGATGCGCCGCCGCCTCGACCCTTTGCAGCCAGCTCACCACCGGCGCGGGCAGGGCGGGAGCGCGTGCGGGAGCGCGGGCGACTGCGGGTGAAACCGCGGGTGCGTCGCTGGCGTTCTCGCGATGATCATCGACTGTGTGCATGGGTCTCGTGTGTCTGTATTAAAAACGACAATAAAGAACATTATCCTTCATACGGGCGCTTCCGTTTTGTTCGGAATCGCACGTAGCGGACAAAACTTGTCCGCACCAAGTCCGTGCACAATGAATTCAACGTGCAGTCGACTGTTCTCGCATGATCGGATGGCGCTGTCAAGACTGGCGTATCCGTCGCGATTGCGTATCATTGTTTGCTTGACCTTTCAGATCCACGCGCGTATGCGCATGACCACCGCACCAATGCTGCCATCCATCGAACAACGTCTCGCCCTCGAACTGTCCGCCAAACCGGCCCAGGTGGCCGCCGCCGTCGCCCTGCTCGACGAAGGCGCCACCGTGCCCTTCATCGCGCGCTACCGCAAGGAAGCCACCGGCGGACTCGACGACATACAACTGCGGCTTCTGGAAGAGCGCCTGCGCTACCTGCGCGAGCTCGAAGACCGCCGCGCATCGATCATCGCGTCGATCACCGAGCAGAACAAGATGACGCCCGAGCTGCTCGATGCGATCACGCATGCCGAGGACAAGACCCGCCTCGAAGACCTCTACCTCCCCTACAAGCAGAAGCGCCGCACCAAGGCGCAGATCGCGATCGAAGCGGGCCTGGCGCCGCTGGCCGAGGCGCTGCTGGGCGACCCCTCGCTGAATCCGGACGAGGTGGCCGCCGGCTACCTGCGCGAGGCCTTCACCAATGCCGACGGCGGCGCCAACCCGGGCGTGCCCGACGTGAAGGCGGCCCTGGACGGCGCGCGCCAGATCCTGATGGAGCGCTTCGCCGAAGACGCGGGCCTGCTGCAGTCGCTGCGCGAATACGTGCAGGAGCACGGCGTGGTCGAATCAAAAGTCGTGGCCGGCCAGGAAGACGCGGGCGAGAAGTTCGCCGACTACTTCGACTATTCCGAGACCCTGTCGACTATCCCCTCGCACCGCGCGCTGGCCTTGAATCGCGGCCGCCGCGAGGGCGTGCTGGACGTCACCCTGCGCCTCGACTCGGAACCGGAAAAGCCGAAGTGGGACGCCCCGCACAATCCCTGCGAAAGCCGCATCTGCGCCGCCTTCGGCATCAAGGGCGCGGGCCGCCCGGCCGACAAATGGCTGCTCGACACCGCGCGCTGGACCTGGCGCGTGAAGAGCTTCATGTACATCGAGACCGAGCTGATGGGCGCGCTGCGCGAGAAGGCCGAACTCGACGCCATCCAGGTCTTCGCCCGCAACCTGAAGGCGCTGCTGCTGGCCGCGCCGGCCGGCCCGCGCGCGACCATGGGCCTGGACCCGGGCCTGCGTACCGGCGTCAAGGTAGCGGTGGTGGACGCCACCGGCAAGGTGGTCGATACCGCCACGGTCTACCCGCACCAGCCGCGCAACGACTGGGATGGCGCCCTGCACGTGCTGGGCCAGCTGGCGGCCAGGCATAAGGTGTCGCTGATCTCGATCGGCAACGGCACCGCCTCGCGCGAGACCGACAAGCTGGCCCAGGACCTGATCAAGGGGCGTCCGGAACTCAAGCTGACCAAGATCGTCGTGTCGGAAGCCGGCGCCTCGGTCTACTCGGCCTCGGAATTCGCTTCGCGCGAATTGCCGGAGCTGGACGTCTCGCTGCGCGGCGCGGTGTCGATCGCACGCCGCCTGCAGGACCCGCTGGCGGAACTGGTCAAGATCGATCCGAAGTCGATCGGCGTCGGCCAGTACCAGCACGACGTGTCGCAGACCCAGCTCGCGCGCTCGCTCGATGCGGTGGTCGAGGACTGCGTGAACGCGGTGGGCGTGGACGTGAATACCGCTTCGGCGCCGCTGCTGGCACGCGTCTCGGGTCTGTCGGGCAGCGTGGCGCAGAGCATCGTGAACTACCGCGACATGCAGGGCGCCTTCAGCTCGCGCGCGGCATTGAAGAAGGTGCCGCGCCTGGGCGACAAGACCTTCGAGCAGGCGGCCGGCTTCCTGCGCGTGATGAACGGCGAGAACCCGCTCGACGCCTCGGCGGTCCACCCGGAATCCTATCCGGTGGTGCAGCGCATCCTGGCCGACATCAAGCGCGACATGAAGGCGGTCATCGGCGACAGCTCCCTCATCAAGTCGCTGAACCCGGCCAGGTATGCCGATGAAAAATTCGGTGTGCCGACCGTGACCGACATCCTGAAGGAACTGGAAAAGCCGGGCCGCGACCCGCGTCCGGAATTCACCACCGCGACCTTCAAGGAAGGCGTGGAAGAGATCTCGGACCTGCGCCCGGACATGATCCTGGAAGGCGTGGTCACCAACGTCGCGGCCTTCGGCGCTTTTGTCGACATCGGCGTGCACCAGGATGGACTGGTGCACATCTCGGCGCTGTCGAATACCTTCGTGAAGGATCCGCACACGGTGGTCAAGGCCGGCCAGGTGGTGAAGGTCAAGGTGCTGGAAGTGGACCCCAAGCGCAAGCGCATCGCACTGACCATGCGCCTGTCGGACAGTGCGCCGCAGCCGGGCGCGCAGCCGCAGCAGCGCGGCGACCGCGACGACCGCAAACGCGTGGCGCAGCACCAGCGCCAGGAACGCCCCGCCCAGAACGCCGGCGGCGCGATGGCGGCGGCCTTCGCCAAGCTGAAAAAGTAAGCCGGCGTCAGCCCGCGTGCTTGAGGTAGAGGCCGACCATGTATACGCTCAGGAAGCCGAAGCCGGTCAGGAGCATGCGCGACTGCGGCATGGCCGGGCGGCCGGTCTTGCGGATGGACAGGCCGTCGCGCACCAGCAACAGCGCGTAGCCGAGCGCCGCCAGGCCGCAGATGATTTCGCCCAAGCCGCTGCGCATGATGCCGCCGACGAGGTTGATGATGCCGGGAATGCCGAGCAGGGCGGCGATCAGGAAATTGGTGCCGGCGTTCGGACCGCGGCGGGGTGGCTGTTGCATGGCTGGGACCTGGGAGTGGAAGAAATCCGCGCGATCATACCGCAGTCGATGTCCTCCGCCCAGGCCGGCCGGCCCGATCAGGGGAAGATGCGCAGCGCGGTCGCGCCCACTTTCACGATGAAGCACAGGCAGAACAGGCCGAAGCAGGCGTAGCCGATCATGGTCGTGCGGCGCGACGCGAGCGCGCTGCGCCGGTCCCGGTAAGCCTGCACGGCGCAGTACAGCAGGAAGACGCCCGTGATCAGTTCGGCAATGTCGAGCATGCGGTCTTCCAGCGGCTCCTGGAGCGTCCCGGTCAGCACGTCGTACAGCCCCGGAATGAAGAAAAACGCCGTCATCACCCACAGCAGCGGCGACGGCATGGAGGCAAAGCCCCGGTAGGCGGTCATGGTGACTCCAGTTCGAGTAGCATGAAGTCCATCATAGCGGGGATTTTTCGACAAAAATCCGCCGATTGTCACAAGCCCGCCAATGCCCGTCCTGCCGAATTCTTATAAAATGTCGGCATCTATTCCATTCTCACTGAAGGCACACACATGAGCGACGTTCAAACCTGGATCAAAGAGACCGTGACCAATACCCCGGTCGTGCTGTTCATGAAGGGCACCGCCCAGTTCCCGCAATGCGGCTTCTCGGGCCGCGCCATCCAGATCCTGAAAGCCTGCGGCGTCGACAACATCGCCACCGTCAACGTGCTCGAGGACGCGGAAGTTCGCCAGGGCATCAAGGACTACTCGAACTGGCCGACCATCCCGCAACTCTACGTGCGCGGCGAATTCGTCGGCGGTTCCGACATCATGAACGAGATGTATGAATCGGGCGAACTGCAGACCCTGCTGAAGAACGGCTGATCGCATGACGGTCCGCCCGCGCCGGATTATTGTCGCCATCACCGGCGCGACCGGCGCGGTCTATGGCGTGCAGCTGCTGCGGCGCCTGCACGCGACTCCCGGCGTCGAGACCCATCTGGTCATTTCCGACGCCGCCTCCCTCACCCTGCACCAGGAACTCGGCCTGCAGCGGCGCGATGCCGAAGCGCTGGCCCACGTCGTCCACCGCAACCGCGACATCGGCGCCTCGATCGCCAGCGGTTCGTTCCAGACCGACGGCATGGTGATCGCTCCCTGTTCGATGAGAACCCTGGCCGCCGTCGCGCACGGACTGTCGGACAATCTCGTCACGCGCGCTGCGGACGTGATGCTGAAGGAAAGGCGCAGGCTGGTGCTGATGGTGCGCGAGACGCCGTTCAACCTGGCGCACCTGCGCAATATGACTGCCGTGACGGAAATGGGTGGGATCGTGTTTCCGCCGCTGCCGAGCTTCTACCACCGGCCGGCGACCATCGAAGAGATGGTCGAGCATACGGTCGACCGGGCGGTCGACCTCCTCGGGCTCGACAACGCCCATGCCCCGCGCTGGGGCGGCATGAAAGACGCGCAGGGCGACTAAGGCGCTGCTTCAGCGCTTCTCGCCGTCGAAAGGATCGTCGGCCTTCTTTGCCTCGCGTGCTTCCTCAATCATCCGCCGCCTGGCATTGCGTTGTCGCATTACCTCGGCATGGCGCGCCGCCGTCATCGGCGGTGCGGTCATCAGTTCCTTGAGCTGGGCGGTGTTGGCGTAATTGTTTCGCATACGGCGGCTGCTCCTTGACGTGACCCTGTGGCGGCGGATCCGCTCGCCACGAAGGTGATTATGACCTACACCGGGCCGTTTGTGCGTTCCGGGAGTCACGAAAAGTGCAGTTGCGAAACTATTTTTGCTCAGACTTCTGGTGATTCATCCGGACCAGCATCCGAATGAACTCGCGCGCGAGCTGGCGATGATGTTCGTCCAGGCGTTGCAAATCTGCAATCAGCTTGACGTCGGCAGACTCGAAGCGGGCACCGCCCCCGTTTGCCTCGGTGCCGGCGGCAGCATGTTCCGCGCCGCCGAAGCGCAGCCAGTCGGCCGGCACGCCCAGCCACTGGGCGATCATGCGCAATTTTTCCTGGGTCGGGATGGCTTCGCCCACCAGCCATTTACGAGCAGCGTGCACCGTGATCGGGCGGCCCTCGAAACGGATGTTGAATTCCCTGGCGAGGCGGGTCGGGCTATCGGGCGAGTAGTGGGCGTTCTTCAGCGCCTGCTGCAGGCGCTCACTGAAGCTCTCCCGTTCATTGGTTGAATTCATTGCATTGCTTACGTTAGGTGCAGTTGGCCGAACTGGGGCGGCCGGCTTTCTATTGCTGAGAAGCCTCAACGGACAATCATACCCTTATCAAGTAACAAAGATGTGATTATTTAATAGAATTAGCAGGTTTTTTCGGATCGGGAATATTACATCAATTCCCCATTTGGAGAATGCAAATATATCCTAACGGAAAAAGTATGACATTGCCGCACGGTTGCGCGCAACAAATATGCACAGCTGGTAGAACCCTGCTTGCGGAGAAAGCCGGCTCAGGCCAGCTGGAAGCGGATGATGCCGTCGCTGTGCTTCGTGCGGCGAAGCATCCCGTCCTGCCACAATTTGTGCAGGTGGGCCAGGGCCTCCCCCAGAGCGAAACTGAGCTGGTGGGCGTCGAGCTGGCGGCGGAACATCATGGGCACGATGTCGACCGCGGAGCGCGGCTCGGCGCAGGCGGCAAGCACTTCGGCCAGGCGCGCCGCGTGGTGATCATGCAACTGAGCAATACGGGTATGCAGGCCTCGGAAAGGCTTGCCGTGTGAGGGCAGGACGAGTGTGTCCTCAGGCAAGTTTGTGAACTTTTTCAGCGACTGCAAATACAGCGCGAGCGGGTTGCCTTCCGGCTCGACCGCGAAGACCGAGACATTGGTCGAGATACGCGGCAAGACCATGTCGCCGGAAATCAGGACATTCAGTTCCTCGCAATACAACGAAGCGTGCTCGGGCGAGTGGCCGAAACCGGTGATCACACGCCAATGCCTGCCGCCGACCTCGACGGAGTCGCCGTCCTGCAGGCGGGTATAGGCTTCCGGCACGGCCGGCACCAGCGAGGGATAGTAATTGCGGCGGCTGCGCATCTGTTCCAGCATGGCCGGATCCACCAGGCCATGGCGCTCGAAGTGAGGCAGGGCCGAGGGGCCATCGACGCCCGGCAGCGCCGCCGCCATCATGCGGGCGAAGGCGAACTCGCCGGCCGTCGTCACGAAGGGCGCATCGAAGCGGCTGGCGAGCCAGCCGGACAGGCCGACGTGGTCGGGATGGCAGTGAGTAGCGAACACGCGCAGCAAGGGCGCGCCCTGCAGGCCCTCGGCCAGCACCTGTTCCCAAGCGTCGCGGGTGGCGTCGGTACCGGCGCCGCAGTCGACCACGCTCCATCCCGCTTGCCCCTCCCGCTCGTCGCGCAGCAGCCACAGATTGATGTGGTCGAGCGCAAAGGGCAGCGGCATGCGGATCCAGGCCAAGCCCGGCGCCAGTTCCTGGACCATGCCGGGTGCCGGGATGGTGTCGCCAAGGGGATAGTGGAGCTGAGCTTCGAGCGGATTCATGGAAAACTTTCGTGTTCGTCGACAAGCGGGCACGCTACAATGCCATTAACGTTAACGTAAACGGAAATGCGCCGACATCGATTGTAAGCGATTCCGGGTTTTGCTTCCCTTGCCCAGGCTTTTCTTCACCTCATAGCACCATGGTCACTTACACCATCGCCGAACTGGCCCGCGAATTCGACATCACCGCCCGCGCGATCCGCTTCTATGAAGACCAGGGACTGCTCAGTCCCAAGCGCGAAGGCGTGGGCGGACGCAACCGCGTCTACACCCCGCGCGACCGCACCCGCTTGAAACTGACCTTGCGCGGCAAGCGCCTCGGCCTGACCCTGTCGGAAATCAAGAGCATCGTCGACATGTACGAGTCGCCGCGCGACACCGTCGCCCAGATCGACCGCTTCCTCGGCGTGCTGGCCCACCAGCGCGTGACCCTCGAACAGCAGCGCGCCGACATCGAGATGGCGCTGGAAGAAATTTCCGCCCACGAGGAAGAGTGCCGCCGCCTGCTGGCGGAAAACGGCGCGCGCCAGGACGCCGCCTGACCATCGCGGGGGCTTTTGCTCCCGCTTTTTTCGCCTTTTAGTTGACGTTTACGTTAACGTAAGAGGCGAGTATGATTCACCCTTAATTCTGCTCAACCACCGTTCACCGTGAGGACGACATGCTGCATCTCCCAGGCCTGACCTTTGACCATGGCGAAGACATCGCCGCGCTGCGCGAAGCCGTACAACAGTTCGCGGCAGCCGAAATCGCACCGCGCGCCGCGGAGATCGACCGTAGCGACCAGTTCCCGATGGACCTGTGGAAGAAGATGGGCGAACTCGGCCTGCTGGGCATCACCGTCAGCGAGGAATACGGCGGCGCCAACATGGGCTACCTGGCGCACATCGTCGCCATGGAAGAAATCTCGCGCGCCTCGGCCTCGGTCGGCCTGTCCTACGGCGCCCACTCGAACCTGTGCGTCAACCAGATCAAGCGCAACGGCAATGAAGAGCAGAAGCGCAAGTACCTGCCGAAGCTGATCTCGGGCGAGCACGTGGGTGCGCTGGCCATGTCCGAGCCGAATGCCGGTTCCGACGTCGTCAGCATGAAGCTGAAGGCCGAGCTGAAGGGCGACCGCTACGTCCTGAACGGCACCAAGATGTGGATCACCAACGGTCCGGACGCCGACACCCTGGTGGTGTACGCCAAGACCGACCTCGAAGCGGGCCCGCGCGGCATGACCGCCTTCCTGATCGAGAAGGGCTTCAAAGGCTTCTCGATCGCCCAGAAGCTCGACAAGCTGGGCATGCGCGGTTCGCACACCGGCGAACTGGTGTTCCAGGACTGCGAAGTGCCGGTCGAGAACGTGCTGGGCGGCCTCGGCAAGGGCGTCAACGTCCTGATGTCGGGCCTGGACTTCGAGCGTACCGTGCTGTCGGGCGGTCCGCTGGGCATCATGTCGGCCTGCATGGACTCGGTGGTGCCCTACATCCACGAGCGCAAGCAGTTCGGCCAGGCGATCGGCGAGTTCCAGCTCATGCAGGGCAAGATCGCCGACATGTACTCGACCATGATGGCTTGCCGTGCCTACGTCTACGCCGTGGGCCAGGCCTGCGACCGCGCGACCTTGCCGGAGCAGGTGCGCGCCCTGCGCAAGGACGCCGCCGGCGCCATCCTGTACAGCGCCGAGAAGGCGACCTGGATGGCCGGCGAAGCGATCCAGACCCTGGGCGGCAACGGCTACATCAACGAATACCCGGTCGGCCGCCTGTGGCGCGACGCCAAGCTGTACGAGATCGGCGCGGGCACCAGCGAGATCCGCCGCATGCTGATCGGCCGCGAGCTGTTCGGCGAGACGATGTAATTTGTAGGGCGGGCCTGAAGGTAGAAATCTTCTTCCTTTAGCCGAAAGACCGTCATTCCCGCGCAGGCGGGAATCCAAGTTCGTAGCGTACCAACAGCTTCTGAAGCTAAAGGTACGCAAGCAAAATTGGGTTCCGGCCTTCGCCGGAACGACGTGCTAAGGATGGTGGCCGCGTTTTATGCTTGTGCAGCGCAACCGTTGCCATAGAATGAACACCACCTCGGTCCACGCGCGAGACGAACGATGACCCAGCAAGCGTTCCCCAAACTGCTGTCTTCCCAGATCGCATTCGACATCGCGCGCACCATCCTGGACGGCTTCGACAAGCATTACCGCCTGTTCCGCCAGGCCAGCCAGCAGGCCCGCCGTTACTTCGAGACCGCCGACTGGGCCACCGCCCAGCAAGCCGCGCGCGAGCGCATCGATTACTACGACCAGCGCGTGCAGGAATGCGTCCGCATTTTGCAGGACGAATACCAGCCCGAAGAACTCCTCGACCCGGTCTGGCGCGAAACCAAGCTGCATTACATCGGCCTGCTGTCCGGCCACAAGCAGCCGGAACTTGCCGAAACCTTCTTCAACTCGGTCAGCTGCATCATCCTGCACCGCAGCTATTACCATAACGATTACATCTTCGTGCGCCCGGTGATCTCCACCGAGTACATCGAGAACGACGAGCCGCTGCCGACCTACCGCGTCTACTATCCGGCCGCCGACGGCCTGCGCTTCGCCCTGCGCCGGGCGGTCACCAACTTCCAGTTCGACCTGCCCTTCGCCGACCTCGACCGCGACGTCGCCAGCGTCGAGGCGCGCATGAGCGAGGCCTTCGGCCTGGCGCGTGCGGAACCGAACCTGCAGCTGCAGGTGCTCTCGAGCCCCTTCTTCCGCAACAAGGCCGCCTACATCGTCGGCCGCGCCATCAACGGCCCGCGCGACTATCCCTTCGTGATCCCGGTGCTGCACGACCGCCATGGCCAGCTGGTGCTGGACACGGTGCTGACCGACGTCTACCACATCACCCTGCTGTTCAGCTTCACGCGCGCCTACTTTTTGGTCGACATGGAAGTGCCCTCTGCCTACGTGGGTTTTCTGCGCAGCCTGATGCCGCGCAAGCCGCGCAGCGAGATCTACACGGTGCTGGGCCTGCAGAAGCAGGGCAAGACTCTGTTCTACCGCGACTTCCTGCAGCACCTGAAGCACAGTTCCGACCTGTTCCGCATCTCACCCGGCATCCGCGGCCTGGTGATGCTGGTGTTCGAGCTGCCTTCCTTCCCCTACGTGTTCAAGGTGATCAAGGATTTCTATCCGCCGCCGAAGGACACCACGCGCGCCCAGGTCAAGGAAAAGTACCTGCTGGTGAAGCACCACGACCGGGTCGGGCGCATGGCCGACACCCTCGAGTATTCCGACGTCGCCTTCCCGCTGGCGCGCTTCTCGGAAGAGCTGCTGGCCGAGCTGCAGCAGCACGCACCCTCGCTGGTCGAGATCGAAGGCGAGCGCATCATCGTGCGCCACCTCTACATCGAACGCCGCATGGTGCCCCTGAATATCTACCTGTCCGAGGCCCAGGCGGCGGGCGACGAGGAGCGCATCGAGCACGGCGTGCGCGAATACGGCAATGCGATCAAGGACCTGGTCGCCGCGAATATCTTCCCCGGCGACATGCTGTACAAGAATTTCGGCGTCACCCGCCACGGCCGCGTCGTGTTCTACGATTATGACGAAATCGACTACCTCAGCGACTGCAACTTCCGCGACATCCCGGAAGCGCGCAACGAAGAGGACGAGATGGCCTCGGAACCCTGGTACCCGATCGGCAGGCACGACGTCTTCCCGGAACAATTTGGCCGTTTCCTTCTTGGAAATCCGACCATCCGGCACTACTTTATGAAGCACCACGCGGAGCTCCTGACCCGCGCGTATTGGCAATCCCACAAAGACCGCATCCTGGAAGGCGTCATCGACGACGTGTTTCCTTACCCCCAGCAGATCCGATTCTGCAACCGGACAACCCCACCCATTTTGGAGAACCTACACAATGAATGATCCAGTCGTTATCGTCGGCGCCGCCCGTACCCCGATGGGCGCCTTCCAGGGCGATTTTTCGTCGAAGTCGGCGAGCGACCTCGGCGCGGTGGCGATCAAGGCCGCGGTGGAACGCGCCGGCGTCGACGCCAACAGCGTCGAGCACGTCTACTTCGGTAACTGCCTGATGGCAGGCCAGGGCCAGGCCCCGGCGCGCCAGGCCCTGATCAAGGCCGGCCTGCCGCTGTCGACCGGCGCCGTGACCCTCTCGAAAATGTGCGGCTCTGCCATGCAGGCCGCGATCTTCGCCCATGACCAGCTGGTGGCCGGCAGCGCCGACGTGGTCGTCGCGGGCGGCATGGAATCGATGACCAACGCCCCCTACCTGATCCCGAAAGCACGCGGCGGCTACCGCATCGGCCATGCGCCGATGTTCGACCACATGATGCTCGACGGCCTGGAAGACGCCTACTCGCGCAACGAGAAGACCGGTGAAGGCCGCTCGATGGGGACCTTTGCCGAAGAGTGCGTGGCCACTTACCAGTTCACGCGCGAAGAGCAGGACAACTTCGCGATCGAATCGGTCAAGCGCGCCCAGGCCGCCAACAATGAAGGCTGGTTCAACTGGGAAGTAGCGCCGGTCTCCGTCGCCACCCGCACCGGCGAGCTGCTGGTCGAGAAGGATGAAGGCCCGATGAAGGCCAAGGTCGACAAGATCCCTTCCCTGAAGCCGGCATTCAAGAAGGACGGCACCGTGACCGCCGCCTCGTCCTCGTCGATCAATGACGGCGCCGCCGCCCTGGTGATGATGCGCGAATCGAAGGCCAAGGAACTGGGCCTGACCCCGATCGCCCGCGTCCTCGGCCACGCCACCCATGCCCAGGAACCGAACCTGTTCACCACCGCCCCGATCGGCGCGATGCAGAAGCTGTTCAAGAAGACCGGCTGGACCGCGGGCGACGTCGACCTGTTCGAGATCAACGAAGCCTTCGCCGCGGTGCCGATGGCCGCCATGCGCGAGCTCGACATCCCGCACAACAAGGTCAACATCCACGGCGGCGCCTGCGCCCTGGGCCACCCGATCGGCGCCTCGGGCGCGCGCATCATCGTCACCCTGCTGGGCGCACTGAAGCGCACCGGCGGCAAGCGCGGCGTTGCATCGCTGTGCATCGGCGGCGGCGAAGCCACCGCGATGGCGATCGAGCTGGTTTAATTGCATCGACGGCTTTACGCCGTTGTAGGGTGGGCGGGGGAAAACAGTCCAGTGGACTGTTTTCCCGCCCGCGCGTTCAACCAGCAGATGCGTTAACGATATGCTGGTTATATTTGAACGCGCGGGCGGCAGAGCCGCCCACCCTACGAAAAACCACACAAGGAGCCTGCCATGCCTACTGTTCTGATCCTCGGCGCCTCGCGCGGCATCGGCCACGAAATGGTGCGCCAGTACCGCGAGGACGGCTGGCGCGTGATCGCCACCGCCCGCAAGCAGGAAGACTGCGACGAGCTGACCCGGATGGGCGCGACCGCCCACCAGCTCGACGTCACCAGCGCCGATTCGATCGCCGCGCTGGGCTGGCGGCTCGACGACGAACAGGTCGACGTGGCCTGGCTGGTGGCCGGCGTCTACGGTCCGTCGGGCTCGGGCTTCCCGACCGGCCCGGAATTCGACACCGTCATGCACACCAACGTGCTGGCGGCGATGCGCCTGCTCCCGATCATCGGCCCACTGGTGGCCACCCGGGGCGGCAAGCTGGCCGTGCTGTCTTCCAAGATGGGCTCGATCGGCGCACGCAACTCGACCGAAGCCACGCTGTACCGCGCCAGCAAGGCCGCGCTCAACTCGGTGCTGGCCGATGCCGCCATCACCTACGGCGCGCAGGGAGCGACCTGCGTGTCCTTCCACCCGGGTTGGGTCCAGACCGACATGGGCGGCGCCGGGGCCACCCTCACGCCCGAACAGAGCGTGCGCGAGCTGCGCGCCACCCTGGCGCAGCTGGACAAGTCCAGCAACGGCGCCTTCCTCGACCGCGACGGCACGCCGATCCCGTGGTAAGCCCATAACGCATGACAAACAACGAGACACCATGATTCTGAGCGAAGAACACCAGATGATCCGCGACGCCCTGCGCAGCTACGCGCAGGAGCGCCTGGCCCCCAACGCCGCGCGCTGGGACCGCGAACACTACTTCCCCAAGGAAGAACTGAAGGAACTGGCCGGGCTGGGCGCCTTCGGCGTCGCGGTGCCGGAGCAGTACGGCGGCGCGGGCCTCGACTACGTGTCGCTGGCGCTGGTGCTGGAAGAAATCGCGGCCGGCGACGGCGGCACCTCGACCATCATCTCGGTCAACAACTGCCCGGTCTGCTCGATCGCCATGATGTATGCGAACGAGGAGCAGAAAGAACGCTTCCTGCGCCCGCTGGCCCAAGGCGAGATGCTGGGCGCCTTCGCCCTCACCGAACCGCATACCGGCAGCGACGCCGCGGCGCTGCGCACCACGGCCGTGCGTGACGGTGACGACTACGTCATCAACGGTACCAAGCAGTTCATCACCAGCGGCAAGTACGGCGACGTCGCCATCGTCATGGCCGTCACCGACAAGGCGGCCGGCAAGAAGGGCATCAGCGCCTTCTGGGTACCGACCGACACCCCGGGCTACATCGTCGCCGGCATCGAAGAGAAGATGGGCCAGCACTCCTCGGACACGGCGCAGATCGTGTTCGACAACTGCCGCGTGCCCGCCGCGAACCTGATCGGCGAGGAAGGCATGGGCTACAAGATCGCCCTGTCCGGCCTCGAGGGCGGCCGCATCGGCATCGCCTCGCAGTCGGTCGGCATGGCGCGCGCGGCCTACGAGGCGGCGCTGGCGTATGCGAAAGACCGGACCAGCTTCGGCAAGCCGATCTTCGAGCACCAGGCGGTGCAGTTCCGCCTGGCCGAGATGGCGATGCAGATCGAGGCCGCGCGCCAGCTGATCCTGCATGCTGCGTCGATGAAGGACGCGGGCCTGCCCTGCCTGAAGGAAGCCGCGATGGCCAAGCTGTTCGCCTCCGAGATGGCCGAACGCGTGGTGTCCAGCGCCATGCAGGTGTTCGGCGGCTACGGCTACGTGGCCGACTTCCCGGTCGAGCGCATCTACCGCGACGTGCGCGTGTGCCAGATCTACGAAGGCACCAGCGACATCCAGAAGATCCTGATCGCGCGCGCGCTGTGATCAGCATTCGACCTGCGGCGCAAGAAGACCTGCCGGCGCTGTTCGCCTACCTGGGCGAACAGCTGGCGGAAAACGGCCGCGACGGCCTGCTGTTCCAGCCGATGGCGCCGACGACGGACGGCGTGCCGGCTGCCATGCGCGAGCGCTTCGCGGCCGGCGTGGCGACGCCGGTGGGCCAGCCCGGCTGGCGCCAGGTATGGATCGCGCTGGATGACGACGGCGCGGTGGCCGGCCACATCGACCTGCGCGGCCGGCCGGAACCGGCCTCCAGCCACCGTGCCCTGCTCGGCATGGGCGTGCGCCACGACCTGCGCCGCGCCGGCCTCGGTACCCGGCTGGTGCGGGAGGCGCTGGCCTGGGCCCGCAGCGCCGGCTTCGCCTGGGTCGACCTCGAGGTGCTGGCGCAGAACCACAAGGCGCGCGCGCTCTACGTGCGCACCGGCTTCCATGAAACCGGCGAAGTGGCGGACCTGTACCGCATCGGCGACGCGCAGGTCGGCGCGGTGTCGATGAGCATGCGCTTGACTGAAGCCGCCACTTCATGCCACCCGCATTGACCGGCAAGAGGGCCGCCCTATACTGGGCCGAGGACTCCTCTCCCCCGCTCCCTCCTCGTTTCCCTGTGCCTGCTGGGTGAGCGCGACGAGCCGCCGTATCCGCTCAAGGGCACGCGCGCCTACTACAAGGGAATCGCCGACCTGTACCGCAGGTTCCTGGACTACCGGGGCGACGCGACCGTCTACGTCACGGTGGGCGCCGACGGCGTCCCGACCAGCGCCAGCACCTATGGCGTCCCGCACCGCGAATTCGCGCGCTACCTGGCGATGATCGGCATGGTGCAGCGCTTCAAACCCGCGCTGTGCGGCGGCGCGCCCTGCGAGATGATCTTCCCGCTCAGGTTCCGTTTCCAGGTGCAGAAGTAGGCGCTTTCGGCTCGGTTCAGGAAACGGCGGGTTCGAGCAGGGTCACGGTTTGGGCCGCGGTGTCGAGCCGGGCCTGGATGCCCATCGGGACCGTGAACTGGTGGCGGATATGGCCGATCGAATACCCGGTCACCGCCGGGACGGTCAAGGGTTTGAGGTGCTGGTCGAAGGTTTCGTCGAGGCTCAGCGAGCGCTTGCCCTCCTCGGGCGCGCAATCCTCGCAGACGCCGACCATGACCCCGGCCGCACTGGCGAAGCCGAATGAAAGATCGAGCTGGGTCATCCAGCGGTCCAGCCGGTAAGGCGCCTCGTCCACCTCTTCCAGGAACAGCAGGCCGCCGCGGAAGTCGGCCGCATACGGCGTACCGCACAGCGCCGCCACGATCGACAGGTTGCCGCCCAGGAGCGGGCCGCTGGCCACGCCCGAGGTCAGGGTGCGGATGCCGAAATGCGGCGCGGTCTGCGCCTTCAGGACGTTCTCCGGCGCCATCGGGATCGTGTAGGTGGCGCGCGGATCGCACAGCACCGCCAGCATGTGCTCGCGCGGGTAATCGGCCAGCGTGGACGAGGCCACCGGACCATGGAAGCTCACCAGGCCGGTCTTGTTGTGGATGGCCAGGTGCAGCGCGGTGATGTCGGAGTAGCCGAGCAGGATCTTCGGGCTGCGGCGGATCAGTGGATAGTCCAGGCCGGACAGCAGCGAGATGCAGCCGGAGCCGCCGCGCACCGGCCAGATCATCTTCACTTCGGGGTCCGCGAACATGGCGTGCAGGTCGGCCAGGCGCTGCTGGACCGCGCCGGCATAGTTGCCGTGCACGGCGCGCAGGTAAGTACCCACTTTCACACGCAGGCCCAGTGCTTCGATGTTGCGTACGGATTTTTCGATCGTGCTGTCGCTGGCGTAGCCGCCGGGGGCGATCAGGCCGACCAGGTCGCCGGGGCGCAGGCGCGGGGGTTTGATGAGGCGTCTTGCGGCACGCGCGGGGGCGGCGGCGGCAAGGCCGGGAGTGGAAACAGCGGCGGCGGCAAGGGTGCCGAAGCCGCGTCGACTGAGCATCATGCGGAACTGGCTATCCAATGAAAACGGCCCGCGCCGCGGAGCCGGGATGCCTCCGTCGACAGCGGGCCGCCTGAAGCGATCAACTTAGAAGAACTTGTAGGTCGCCATCAGGGTGAACGAACGGCCACGCGGGTCGGCCACGCGCGGCTCCCACGAGCTGCCTGCACCGGTGTTGCTGTCGTAGGTGATCGCGAACGGCGGATCTTCGTCCAGGAGGTTCTTGATACCCGCGGTCAGCGTCACGTTCTTGATGCCGGTGTAGGTCGTCGTCAGGTGGAAGATCGAGTAGGCATCCACTTTCGGATTGTAGTTCGACGGTTTCACCAGGCCGTTGGCCACGCCCGGCAGCACCTGGTCATCGTAGCCGGCACGGTAGATGTTCTGCAGCATGGTGCTCCAGTTGCCGAACTTGTAGGTCGCGTAGGCGCTGTGCTTCCACTTCAGGCCCAGGTCGCCGGTGAAGGTGAAGCGGCCCACTTCGCTCTTGCCGAATTCCGCATTGGTAGTGGCGCGCGACTTCTTCTCGAGCAGGCGCGAACCGTCGATACCCAGGGTCCACTGCGAGCCGGTGCTGAATTTACCGTTAAAGCGGGCACCCAGCTCGAGGCCGCGGGTAATGCGCTCGCCGGCGTTGACCCAGCGCTGGTCGATGACGGTGATATTGCCCGTTGCCACGTCGCGGCCGAAACGATTTGCGAACAGGTTGTAGTTCGCCACCATGGTCGCGGTGCTGAACGAATCGATGGTGTTCTGCTTGCGGATCTCCCACAGGTCGGCGTTGGCCGAGAACCAGTTGAACGGCTCGATCACGACGCCGACGGTGCCCTGCTTCGCGGTTTCCGGACCCAGGTCGCTCTTGCCGCCGGTCCAGATGGTCGGGGTGATCGACTCGCAGCCCGGCTTGCTCGCGTCGACCAGACCGGTCGGGCACTTGGCCGGATCGACCAAGTCCTTGCCGGCGTACGGCGACTCGGTGATGCCGTTGAACAGCTGGTTGAACGACGGGGCGCGGAAGCCTTCGTTGTACGAACCGCGGAACAGCAGCTGCGGCATCGGCTGGTAACGGAACGAGACCTTCGGGTTGGTAGTGCTGCCGATGCCGCTGTAGTGGTCGCGGCGGACGGCCAGCGTCACTTCCAGGTCCTTGGTCACCGGCACCAGCAGCTCGGCGTAGATCGCCTTGATGTCGCGGTGCACGCCGTCCAGCGCGTTGGTGTCGTCGAATGGCGCGTTCAGGATCGCCGGACGGGCGGCCGAAGCGCGCTTGTCGCCATTGAACTTGTACTCTTCACGGCGCAGGTCGAAACCGAGCGCGCCCATCACGGCGCCGGCCGGCAGGTTGAACAGCTCGCCCGACAGGGCGCCGTCGACCTGGGTCAGGATGGTCTTGCCGCCGTACAGGGTGACGCCGGCGGCCGAGGTGCTCTTGATCAGGTCAACCGCTTCCTGCGACTGGGTCTGGCCCGGCAGCAGGAAGGGGTTGATCTTGCCGCTGCCCAGGGCGTTGGCCAGGGCGACGGTGTAGTTGAAGCCGGTGCCCAGCAGCGATTCCGACTCGCTGAAGGCGCGCGAAGCGCCGACACGGTAGTCGAAGCTGCGGCCGAACAGGTTGACCGGGCCGTCGGCGCCGATCAGCAGGCGCGCGGCTTTGCTTTCGGTCACGATCTCACGGTTGCCGCACTCCATGCAGCGCCAGCGGTAGGCGATCGGCAGGCCGTAGTTGGCCGCGACGCTCGGGAACACCTTGACCAGTGCGTTGTACACGGTGTCGTAGGCGGCGCCGGTGCGCGGGTAGAACGACGATGCGCCAAAGGTCGATGCCGACGGCGAGATCTGGTTCGGCGAGAAGCGCTTGGCCACTTCGACGTTCGAGCCCACGCCTTCGATGAAGAACTGGTGGTCGCCCGACTGGAAAGTGGCGCGTGCCAGCGCGTTGCTGTTCTTGACCGGCTGCTGCAGCACGGCCGCGCGGCCGGTGTCCCAGGCGCAGCCATAGGCGGCGCCGGCGCTGTTCCACAGCTTCTCGTCGTACGGACCCATGCCGTCGATGCTGGTGCAGCCCGCGCCGCCCGGCAGGTCGAGGATGCTGACGCCGCTATAGGTGGTGCTGCCGCCGCCAGGGATGGTCGGGCCGGTGCCGGTGCGCGACAGCAGCGACGGGCCGACGCTGGTGGCGAACACGTTGGCGTGCGGCGAACCGCGGGTGTCGACCGAGACGCCGCGGTCCGGCTGGAAGGTGTTCACGAAGTCGCGCTGGTCGCCGCGCAGGGCCTTGTTCTGGCTGTGCGAGAAGGTGGCCAGCACATTCCAGCCGTCGGTCTGCAGGTCGCCCCAGCCGCCGGTGATGGAAGCACGGCCGATCTCGCTGCCGCCCGCCTCGGTAACGTCGACGAAGGCCTGGGTTTCCAGACCCTTGTAGTTCTTTTTCAGGATGAAGTTGATCACGCCGCCGATCGCGTCGGTGCCGTAGATCGCGGAAGCGCCGTCCTTCAGCACCTCGACGCGCTCGACCGCCGCCATCGGGATCGAGTTCAGGTCGACCGCCGAGCCCTTCATGCCGTGGGTCGCCACGCGGCGGCCGTTCAGCAGCACCAGGGTCGAATCGGCGCCTTGGCCGCGCAGGTTGGCGGATGAAGCGCCATTGTTGCCGCGCTGGGCGCCCGAAGTGACGTCGGCGTTCGAAGCCAGGTTGTCCGAGCCGTTGCCGTTGACGTTCAGCGTTGCGATCAGTTGCTCGGCGGTGACGATACCCTGGTCTTCCAACTGCCTGGCAGTGATGATCTCGACCGGCAGCGCGCCTTCCTTGGCGATGCGCTTGATGCTACTGCCGGTGATCTCGACACGCTGCATCGGGCCGGTCGTCTGCACGTTCTGTGCGATGGCCGGGCTGACCGCTCCCATCAGGGCGATCAAATGGGCGAGCTTCTTTAACTTCACGCGTTTCTCCTAACGTTTTCCCTTGGCGGTCGCGGGGGATCGACCGGATTTTCGTAGCCGCAATGTCTTTGCATTACGTTATTTTTCGATTTCAGAGTAAGGCCCCTGTCTAGGCCTATCCAATGAAATATCCGGCGGCCAGTATAACTAACAGGAATGTTTTATTTAGGAAAAACTCACGGATACTAGCGCGTCACTCTGCCAGAACGTGCTCTTTGCGCAACATCGACATCCAGATAGCGCCAGCTCGTGAATTCGACCGGATGGCGTTTGTAGTTTTTCAACCACGGATGGCGCAGATCGCCCGATAAAACATGGGTCAAAGGCACCCAGGGGTTATACGCGTGGATCAGCTGGTTCATCTCGAAATACAGTTTCTGGCGCGCCGGTCCATCGCTCAAGAGCCGTGCCTGTTCATAGCGTTCGTTATAGGCCGGCAGGTTGAAGCGCGCATAGTTGGCGCGGCCGGCATTCGGGCCGTACAGCAGCTGGTAGAAGTTGTCGCCGTCGGGGAAGTCGGCGATCCAGTTACTCTCGAACATCTGCACCGTGCCCAGGCGCGAAGCCTTGATGATCTCGGTCTTCTTGTCCGACTTGAAGCTCACGCGCAGGCCGATCGCGTTCAGGCACTTGCGCCACAACTCGTCGCGCAGGCGGCCGCCGACCGTGGCTTCGCTGTGCATGGTCAAGGTCAGCGGCCGGTTGTCGGGGGTGCGCCTGAACCCGTCCGGGTCGCGCCGGGTATAACCGTAGCGGTCCAGCAGCGCATTCGCCAGCGCCGGGTCATAGGGCACCGGACTGCGGTAATTCGGGTCGTAGCCCAGCACATTGGGCGGCAGCGGCGATTCGGCCTTGATCGCAAAGCCCTTCTTCAACAGGGCGATGTCCTCGGCATTGTTATAGGCCAGCGAGATCGCCCGCCGCAGCGCCACCTTGTCCTTGCCGTAGCCGCCGACCACCGGGTCGTTCATGTTCATCCACATGTAGTAGGTCTGCAGCACCGGGAAGCGCGACAGCACGATGCCGCGCGCCGCCAGCTCCGGCTTGAGCTGGCCGTCGCGCACCACCATGTCGGTCATCGATTCCGGGATCTGCTCGAGGTAGTCGTACTCGGCGTTCAGGAAGCCCAGCATGCGGCCCTGGAATTCCTCGGCGATGCGCACCTCGATCCGCTCCACCCGCGGCAGGCGCTTGCCTTCCAATGCCGCGGCGATGGCCTTGTCTTCAGGATTGTCGCCCGGCGTGGCGTGGAACACGGCGGTCGAATACGGATTGGCCAGCAAGACGATGCGGTCGCTGCGCTTCCACTCGCCGACCATGAAGGGGCCGGTGCCGACCGGGTGGTTGCCGGCCTGGCCCGGATAGGCCTCGATCACTTCGCGCGCTACCGCGCCTGACGCGGGTATCGCCAGATAGAACAGGAAGTTGTTGTCCGGAGCCTTCAGGCGGATGCGCAAGCTGTGGCGGTCGAGGGCGCGCAGCTCGGTCACCCCCTCGAACATGGCGGCCCAGGGCGACCTGGTTGCCGGGTCGCTCAGGCGCTTGATGCTGTAGACGTAGTCCTGGGCCGTCATCTCGCGCTTCACCCCTTTGAAAGCCGGGTCGGGCGTGAAATGAATGCCGGGGCGGATGCGGAAGGTATAAGTCAGGCCGTCCGCGCTCACCTCGGGCATGGCGGTGGCGGTGTTCGGGCGCAGCCTGGCCGGGCGCGCCAGGTAGTCGTAGCGCAGCAGCGGATCGAACAGGTTTTCGAGCAGCGACAGGGTGGCATTGTCCGAGGCCACGGCCGGGTCCAGACCGGTCTCGCTGGTGGACAGGAACATGCGCAGGACTTTTTCCTGCGCGGGCGCCCTGGTCGGCGCTTGCGCGCCCGCGCTGCCGGCGCACAGCAGGGGAAACAGGAGGGCGGCGGCGCTCAGGCGGAGTTTCATGGCGCTATTGCTTCACTGGCGTAAGGGTGATCTCCTGGACCTTGGGCTCGCGTTCGGGGGTGAGCGTGAATGCGACGTTCACCGTGCCGCGCTCGCCATGCAAGGGGAAGCTGCCACGCAAGCCATTTTCGGCCTTGATCGGGCCGACCGAGGTGATCTTCCCGATCGGCTCCAGCTTTTCGCGCGCGTGCGCGATCCAGTCTTCGCGCGAGCGGTCGAGGAACAGGTTTTCGGCCGCGATCGCGCTTCCCAGGGACGCATCCCACGACTGCAGCAGCTGTGCCACCTGCGTATGGCGCGTCGCCAGGATCGGCGATACGGCGACCGGCCGCGGGCCAAGATCGGCACGCTCGACCAGGATGGCCAGCGCTTTGGCCGTCGGCCCGTAGACCGGCCCGTAGCGCAGGTTGGTGAAGGCAAACACCCCCACGCCATGGTCCGGTGCGAAACGGTACTGGCTGCCAAAGCCGGGCAGCCCGCCCGAATGGCCCGAGCTTACCACTTGGCGGCTGTCGCGCGACCAGACCAGGCCGTAGCTGTAGAAACTGACGTTCGGGTTCGGCGTTTTGCCGTCGCTCAGGGTGGCCCTGGCACCCAGGCCCGCAAACACCTGCGGCAGCTGCATCTCGCGCAGCGTGGCACGGCGCAGCGGTCCGCGATCTGGTTCGCTGCGGGCCGGCCAGGCGTCCAGGTGGAAGGCGACGTAGCGCGCAAAGTCATCCATTGTCGTGATCAGCCCGCCCATCGCGGCGCCGTCGCCATCGGGCAGGATCGGCTCGAGCTCCCAGTGGTCGCGGTCCCAGCGGTAGCCCAGCGCGAGCTTGCCCGGCGAGGCTTGCGTATATTCCCAGCGCGTGTTGTTCATGCCGAGCGGCCGCAGGATCTCGCGCGTGACGTAGTCCTGGAAGCGCATGCCCGAGACCTTGCTCACCACCTTGCCCAGCAGGATGTAGCCGAGGTTGCTGTACTCGAAAGTATGTCCGGGCGCGTTGGAAAACGACAGTCCGGCGCCAATCAACTGTTCGATCCTGGCGCTGGGAAGGGCCATCTGGCGGTCGCCCCAGGGATTGTCCTCCGGCAGCCCGGTAGTCATGGTCATCAGCTGGCGAATCGTCAGCGCCGGCGAGTCGGTGGTCGGCAGCTGGATGCGGCGCAGTTCGGGCAGGTAGTTGGCGACCGGATCATCGAGCCTCAGCTTGCCATCGTCACGCAGCTTCAGCGCCGCCATCGCCACAAAGCTTTTCGTCATCGAGGCGATGCGGAATTCGCTTGAGCTGGTCGCCGGGATCTTGCGTTCCACGTCGGCCAGGCCGAGCGCACGGGCATGCACCAGCTTGCCGTCGAGGACCACACCATAGACCAGGCCCGGCAGGTGTTCCTTGCCGGCCAGGTCCGTATACATCTTGTCTATTTCGGGCAGGAGCGCAGCCACGCGTTCACTACGGCTCGCGGCTGGCGCCTGCGCGTAGGCATGCACGGCGGCGACGCTGCCGAGGACGAAAACGAGGCTGCACAGGCTAGGGCGAAATGGACGACGCATGCTGGTCTCTTTTGTGGTGTGGAAAAAAGATTATGCCCTGATTCTGATGCCATTGAGCAAACAAAAAAATGACTCATAACTTTTCAACATGGCTCAAACGCATTCTTTCATCTGCGCAGCTTGCTCTCGGCCTATACTCTCCGCTGCACAATCGCAAGACCTCAGCGGCAGTAATCATATGGCACTCAATTACATCTGGACTGGCTTTTTCCTCGTCGGCTTCATCGCGGCACTCGCGCAGTGGCTGTTCCTGGGCGACTCAGAAATCTTCAAGCGCATCATCGACGGCACCTTCTCGTCGGCCAAGATGGCGGTGATGGACATCGCCCTGCCGCTGGCCGGCGTCATGACGCTCTGGCTCGGGATCATGAACGTCGGCGAGAAGGCCGGCGCCATCAAGCTGTTCGCGCGCGTCATCGCCCCCTTCTTCTCGCGCATCTTCCCGGGCGTGCCGAAAGACCATCCGGCCAACGGCCACATGGTGATGAACTTCTCGGCCAACATGCTGGGCCTGGACAACGCCGCCACCCCCTTCGGCCTGAAGGCCATGGAAAGCCTGCAGTCGCTGAACCCCAGCAAGGACGAGGCCAGCGACGCCCAGATCATGTTCCTGGTGATCCAGACCTCGGGCCTGACCATCATCCCGCTGGCGATCATGGCCCAGCGCGCGATCCTGGGCGCGGCCAACCCGGCCGACATCTTCATCCCGACCCTGATCGCGACCTACTGCTCGACCATGACCGGCATCATCGCCGTCAGCCTGCGCCAGCGCATCAACCTGCTCCACCCCGCCGTCTTCGGCTGGATCGGCGGCCTGACCGCCCTGATCGGCCTGCTGGTCTGGTACTTCACGGTCTTCCTCGACAAGGCGCAGATCCAGCTGGTCTCGGTGGTCGCCGCCAACCTGATCCTGTTCTCGGTCATCGCCGCCTTCATGGTCGGCGCGCTGGCGAAGAAGGTGAACGTGTTCGAAGCCTTCATCGAGGGCGCCAAGGGCGGCATCGAAACCTCGCTGAGGATCATTCCCTACCTGGTCGGCATGCTGGTGGCGATCAGCGTGGTGCGCAATTCGGGCATCCTGGGCTGGATCGTCAGCGGCTTCGCCTGGATCTTTACCGCACTCGGCCTGCCCACGGACTTCGTCGGCGCGCTGCCGACCGCGCTCATGAAACCGCTGTCGGGCAGCGGCTCGCGCGCCATGATGATCGATGCGATGACCACCTACGGGGTCGACTCCTTCGTCGGCCGCCTGGCCAGCATCCTGCAGGGCGCCGCCGACACCACCTTCTACATCATCGCGCTGTATTTCGGCTCGGTCGGCATCCGCAAGAGCCGCTATGCGATCGGCTACGGCCTGCTGGCCGACCTGGCCGGCGTCATCGGCGCCATCTTCGTCGCCTATCTGTTCTTCGGTTAAGGAGTTGTTCATGTTCCGCCGCCTCGCCCTTGCCACTGTTCTCGTCGCTGTCTTCGGCAGCGCCCACGCCCAGCTGCCGGCGCCGCTGGCGCAGGTGCTGGCCCAGCAGGGCCTGCCGGAAGACGCCCTCGCGGTGCTGGTGCTCAAGGGCGACAGCGCGCTGCTGTCGCACCAGGCCGACCGGCCGATGCAGCCGGCATCGACCATGAAGCTGGTGACGACCATGATCAGCCTGGAACGCCTCGGTCCCGCCTTCCGCGGCCGCACCGAGCTGCGCACCACGGGCGACATCGAGAAGGGCGTCCTGCGCGGCAACCTGATCCTGAAGGGCGGCGCCGACGCCGACTTCTCCGGCGAACACCTGGAGAACATGCTGCGTGCCCTGCACTACCAGGGCATCCGCCGCATCGAGGGCGACCTGGTGCTGGACCGCAGCCTGTGGGAACCGGCCCGCCTCGACCTCGGCCTGCCGCCCTTCGACGAGTCGCCCGAGGCGTATTACAACGTGATCCCGGACCCGCTGCTGGTCAACAAGAACATGCTGCAGATCGACATGCGCTCGACCGGCAAGCGCCTGAAGCTGGAGATGCAGCCGGCGCTCGACCGCGTCAGCATCGGCTCCGATATGACCCTGGTCGACGCCGACTGTGCGAAGTGGGAAGACGGCTGGAAGCTGCCGGAAGCGGTGCGCCAGAAGGATGGCCGCATCAAGGTGATCCTGCACGGGACCTTCCCCAAGGAGTGCGCGCGCAGCTACAGCATCAACGTGCTGGACCGCGACGACTACCTCGACCGCCTGTTCCGCCAGAAGTGGAAGGAACTGGGCGGAAAATTCAGCGGCAAGACTGTGGCGGGCACGGCGCCGCCGGAGTCGCGCCTGCTGGCCGAGCACACCTCGCGCATGCTGCCGGAGCTGGTGCGCGACACCAACAAGCCCTCGGACAACCTGCTGGCACGCACCCTGTTCCTGAGCCTGGGCAGCCTGCAGCCCGATCCGGCGGCCGGCAGTTTCGCGCTGCCGCCGAATGGCGAAACCACCTTTGCGCGTTCGGATGCCGCGGTACGCGAATGGATGCGCAGCCAGCGCATCGACGATACCGGCTTCGTGATCGAGAACGGCTCCGGCCTGTCGCGCACGGAACGCATCACGGCCCAGCAGATGGCTTATCTGCTGCAGGCCGGCCTGCGCAGCAACTGGGCGCCGGAATTCCAGGCCAGCATGCCGATCGCCGGCATCGACGGCACCCTGCGCCGCCGCCTGCAAGGCACGCCGGCGGCAGGCCGGGCGCGCCTCAAGACCGGCACGCTGCGCAACGTGGTGGCGCTGGCGGGCTATGTGCCGGATGCGAACGGGGTGCAGAACGTATTCGTCGCGATCGTGAACAGCGAGGATGCGGGCAACGGGCGCGGGCGCGCGGTGCTGGATGCGCTGGTGGATTGGGTGGCGCGGTCGGGGGCCGTTCAACAGCAGCAGCCGGCCGTGCAGGCGGCGCCTGTGGCGCCGTAAGCGACAGCGCTCAGAGTCCCTGCCGCCTGAGCGCCTCGATCTCGAAGTCGCCGTCGTCCATCAGCCGCAGGCCGATGTCCTGCGTCGTCAAGCCCAGGCTGCGTCCCATTGAGATCAACAGGCTCTGGCCCGGCACCTTGCGCTGCGGTTCGAGCTGGTAGACCGGGTCGGCGAAGGCCTCGGCCGGGGTGACGATGGTCCAGCCCATCTCCTTGAACTGGCGGATCACGTCGTCCAGCCACAGCGCATTGATCAGGTTATGGTGCATCAGCATCATCTGCGGGATATCCCTGCCCTGCAGCCGCTGCGACAGGGCGCGGTAGGCCAGCGCACGCTGGCGGATGTGGGACAGGTAGGCCTGGCGGATCGGTTCAAGGTCCGCCTTCGGATTCTTCTCCAGCACCTCGACCAGTTTGTCGTTCAGGCGCCAGTCGCTGGTGTCGAGCGTGACGTAGGCATTGCGGTAGCCCTGCTCGCGCAGGAAAGCACGCATGCCCTCGCTCTTTTCCGGCGTGTTCCCTTCGCGCAGGTAGGTGAAGCGGAACCATTTCTGGTAGCCGGGCAGCGCCGATACGATGCGGTCGCAGTCGAGCACTTCCTGCTGGTATTGCGCCAGGGTGGTCGTGGCCTTGTTCAGGTCGGGGTGGGTCATGGTGTGGTTCGCCACCACGTGGCCCTGCCCGCCCCAGGCGCGCGCCAGCGCCAGCCCTTCGGGCTTGACGGCCCCGTTGGCGGCCGTGACGAACAGCGCGGCCTTCACCTTGTGCTTCGCCAGCGCCGCCAGCATCGCCTCATTGCGGGCCTGCGGCGTCAGGCGCGGGGTGGCGGCCAGGGTCGGACCGTCGTCGAAGCTCAGCGCCACCGATTGCGCATGCAGTTGCGGGGCCAGCACCAAACAGGCGGCGGCGAGGACGCCGTGCAGCCAGCGCAGGGGAAATGATGGCGTCATCGGCCCGGTCAGAGCACGCGGCGGTAAGTGGCGCGCACCAGTTCGCGGTCGCCGCAGTCGAAATGCCACCATTCGGTATTGATGCCGAAGAAGCCGGCCTCCAGCATCGCTTCGCGCAGCAGGCGGCGGTTGGCTACCTGGGCTTCGCTGAGCTCACCGCTCAGCAGGAAGCCCTCTTCCAGCGCCGGGTGCGACAAATTGGTCATGTCGTCGAAGCCGGTGCCCATGTCGAGCTCGCGGCCCTGCTCGTCCAGCAGGGTGATGTCGAGCGCCATGCCGTAGGAATGGATCGAGCCGCGCGCCGGGTTGGCCAGGTACATCTGCAGGCCGGTGCCATCGAGCGCATCCCACAGCTGCTGCTGCACGCGCTGCGGGCGCAGGGCGTCGAGCACCAGTGCGGTATAGCCGGGACGGCGTTGCTTCAGCCAGGCCACGACCTGTTCGAGGGCCGCAGCGGCGTCGCGGTGCAGCCAGGCGCAGTCGAAGGGCGAATACAGGTCGCGTCCGACGAAGTTGTTCGACGTCGCGTAGCGCAGGTCGATCGCGATACCGGCGATGCTGGTCAGATGGCGGAATTCGGGGCTGCCGGTGATCTCCTCGCTGGCGACAGTCAAGGTCATGAACAGGCTTTTTCCAGACAGGCGCGCGCGGTCGCGCCGATACAGTTGGCCAGCTCCCGCGCCCCGTGCGACAAGGGGGAATGGCTGGCGCTCAGCAAATACAGGTGCACCGGCATCGCGGGCGACCAAGTGCGGCACTGCACCTTGGCCGGGTCGGCCGAGGCGGCGGTGAACGGATCGAGCACGGCCACGCCGGCACCGGCTTCCACCAGCGAACGCGCGATCTGGTAGGTCTGCACCACGGTGTGGTAGACCGGCTGCACACCCTGCGCCTCGCAGGCCGCGACCACGATCTCGCCCAGCGGGTCGCCGTCGTTCAGGCCGATCAGCTCCCCGGTCAGGCCTTCGGCCGTGAAGGGTTTGGCGCGCTCTTCTTCGCTCCAGGTGCCGGCGGGCGCCATCACGGTCAGGTTGCCGTGCGCGATAGGCTCAGCCACGATGCCCGGGTGGCGCGGATCCTGCAGCGACAGCGCCAGGTCGGCTTCGCCCAGGCGCAGCGCGTTCACGATCTCGCTGGTGTGCTGGGTCGCCAGCTCGCAGCGCGCCTGCGGGAAGTCGCGGCGCCACACCGTCATCGCCTGCGGCAGCACGCTGATCGCGATGGTCGGCGTCGACACCAGGCGCACGGTCTCCACCGCGCGGCCCTTCAGGCTGGCCGCGAGGCGGCGGATGCCCTGCAGGTCGCGGTTCAGCTTCTCGGTCTCGGCGAACAGGCGGTGCGCCTCGGGCTTCGGATACAGCTTGCCGCGCACGCGCTCGAACAGCGGCATGCCCAGCTGCAGCTCGGCGTGCTGCAGGACTTTCGTCACAGCCGGCTGCGAGATGTGGAGAACCTGGGCGGCACCGCTGATGGTACCGACCTGCATGATGGCGTGGAAAACTTCGATATGGCGCAGGCGCATCGCTTAATCCTTCAATAGGGGCTCCGCGCGCACGGCGCGGATTTTCCGAAGGATACAGGGAAAACCCGGCTGCGGCGATGGGTCACGGCGTGTTCACAACGGCTGGGTTGGCGGGCGCAGCCGGCACCGGGGCCGGGACCGGCGGCGTGGCCGGGGTCGGCACCGGCGTCGGCACGGCCGGGTTCGGGAGCGGGAGCGGCACCGGCGCCGCCGGGGCGGGCGCAGTTTCCGGGACCACCGGGGCCGGCTCGGTCGCCGGCGGCAGCGGCGGCACCGGCGAGGTGGTCAACGGCGGCGGAATCACGGGCAGCGGCGCATTCGCCGGCGTGGTCAGCACCTCGAGCAGGGTCGCGGTTTCCGCATCCGGGTTGCCGGCGAAGTCGGCCGGGCGGTATTTCATCTGGAAGGCCTGCAGCACGGTGCGGGTCTGCGGGTCGAGCACCCCGGTCTGCTGGATGGCGTAGCCGTGGGTGGCCAGCTTGCGCTGGAACCAGAAGATGTCGGGCAGCACCGCGTCGAAGGCCGGCCGTACCAGGGCGACCCGGTTCGCATCCGGCCACAGCACCAGGCCTTCCTGTGCCAGGCGCGCCCATGGGAACAGCGGCCCCGGGTCCTGCTTGCGCTGCGGCGCGATGTCGCTGTGGCCGAGGACGTTCTCGGGCGCGATGCCGTGGCGCTGGACGATGTCCTTCAGCAGCGGGACCAGGACATCCATCTGGGCTTGCGGGAAGGGGTAGAACATGCGGCCGCCATCGGGCGTGGCGGTCCAGCCGGCGTTCACGATCTCGATGCCGATCGAGCTGTTGTTCAGCTGGGTGTAGTTCTTCCAGCTCGAGTTGCCGGCATGGTAGGCCGCGCGGTTCTCGTCGACCAAGCGGTAGATGAGCGGCTGGGCGCCGTCGGTGACCAGGTAGTGGGAACTCACCTGCTGCTCGGTCAGGATCTTGATCGAGGCCGGCGTATCGGACACGGTGTAATGCAGCACCAGGAAGCGTGCCCGGCTCGACTGGCCCTTGGCAGTGTAGGTAGTGTCGATCTTGGGGCCGATCGGGGCAGTGGTACAGCCTGCCAGCAGGGCGAGAATGACGGGGACGATCAGGTTTTTCATCGGCGTGAATGCAGGGTCTGGGTTAAAGGGTGGAGTGCTGTGGCTCGGCAGCCAGCCGCGCGGCAGCGTAGTGAGCGCGCACTCCGGTCTGGTTGAGCGTGGTTTCCGGCGGCAGCGCCGCGCGCATGGTCTCGACGATCAGCGGGTGCAGCTCGGCGGCGCGGCCGGCCAGGGCCACCGGGCGCGGGCCGAAACGGCTGACCAGCGCCTGCGCCAGCCGGGCCAGTTCACGGCCGGCTTCGCGCAGGATAGCAGCGGCGGCCGGATCGCGCTCGGCGGTCGCGGCGACCGCGATCGCCAGCTTGCCGACTTCGCCGCGTTCGCGGCCATAGATGAACTGGCGCGAGAACGACCAGTCCGAGCCGCCCACGTGCTGGAACACGGCGTGCGCCATCGGCGAGGCTTCCCAGGCGCCGGGACACTCGTCCTCGATGCGCCAGATATGGCGCAGTGCTTCGCGGGCGATCCAGAAGCCGCCGCCGCCGTCGTCCAGCACCACGCCGCGGCCGCCCGCACGATGAAAGCCCTTGTGTTCGTCGATGAAGGCGCCGATCGAGCCGGTGCCTGCGTACACGAGGTAGCCCTCGCCCGGCCTGAAGCTGGCGAGGTAGGCAATTTCGATGTCGTTGCTCAGCACCACCGCCTGCGGGTCGAGGCCAAGCAGCTCACCCAGGCAGCGCTGCAGGGGAGCGCCGTCGCCGCCGAAGCCGGTCAGGCCGGCGCGCACCGCCGCCGGTCGGCCATGGGCCAGCACGGCGCCGGCGATCGCAGCGAAGGTCGCCTGCACGGATTCGCGCCCCTCGGCGCTGCCCATCTGCAGGGCCGACAGGCCGCCTGCCGTGCCTTCGGCCACGATGCGGCCGCCGGGCGCCGCCAGGGCCCAGCGGGTCTGGGTGCCGCCGGCATCGATGCCGAGCCCCAGCTTGTCTTGCTCCAGTTCGTGCATGTTCAACATTATGACGGTTTGCGCCATGCCTGCACGCGCGCGCCTTCCTTGCCGAGGCGGTCCACCGCGCTCACCACCACCAGGTCGGCGGCGCCGAGCTTGGCGTCGTCCGGCACGGTCCAGTCCACGCGCGCGGCCGGCGCCACCGAGAAGCGCCATTCGCCGCCGTGGCGCGCCCAGATCGCGTACAGCATGGTCGCCTTGCCGGCCTTGAGCTTGAGCGCGACACCGTTCTTGCCGCGCACGGCGGAGACCTGTGGCGTGCCGGGGCCCGGGCTGGGCAGCCACGGGGTGGCCGGCACCAGGGCATCGCCCTGGTAGGTGGTGGCGCGCAGCTGGTCGCTGATGCCCTTGCGGTTCTGGGTCAGGGCGACCATGCTGAAGTGGACGTGGCCGGTCGCCAGCGGGCGCTGGCGCGTCAGCGCGATCTGGTCCACGATTTCTTTCGGCTCGTAGTTCAGGGTCGGCGGCGCTGCACCGATGCGGCTGGTGAACAGGCCCGGCCACATGTGGCGGCCCTGCGGGTTCTGCGAAATCCAGTAGTCGAGCAGCACCGGATAGGACTGGGCGGTCTGGGCGATCGGCCAGTACAGCTGCGGCACGAAGTAGTCGAGCCAGCCCTTTTCCAGCCACAGCTCGGCGTCCGCATACAGCTTGTCGTACTGCGAGAAGCCCGAGATGCCGGGCGGGCGGCGGTCCGGACGGCCCATGCCAAAGGGGCTGATGCCGAAGCGCACCCAGCTCTTCTCCTTGTGGATGCCCTTGTACATGGCTTCGATCAGGCGGTTGACGTTGTCACGGCGCCAGGACGGGCGATCGAGCTTGCCGCCGCCAGCCAGGTAGCGCTCCCAGGCCGGGCCGTCGGGAAAGTCGAGTTCCTTGGCCGCAGGCTTGCCGTTGCCGTCGAGCGCCTGGGCATTGCCCGCGACTTCCGGCGCCGCGATCGGGTAGGGGTAGAAGTAATCGTCGATGTGCACGCCGTCGATGTCGTAGCGGCGCACCACGTCGAGGATCACGTCCATGGTCTGCTTCGACGCGGCTTCTTCGCCCGGGTCCATCCACATGAACTTCCCGTAGCGTTTGACGGCGGACGGGATGGTGTTGGTGATGTGGTTGGGCGCGCTCGGCGAACGCGCGTTGTCGTGGCGCGCGCGGTAGGGATTGAACCAGGCGTGCAGCTCGAGGCCGCGCGCGTGCGCTTCCTTGATCCAGAAGGCGAGCGGGTCGTACATCGGCATCGGGGGCTTGCCCTGGGCGCCGGTCAGGTATTCGGTCCAGGGCTCGATCGGCGAGGGATAGATCGCATCGGCCGCCGGACGCACCTGCAGCACGATCGCGTTCAGCTTGAGGCTGACTGCGCGCTCGAGGATGGCGATGGCCTCCGCCTGCTGCTGGCCGCTCGGCAGGCCCGGCTTGCTCGGCCAGTCGATGTTGGCGACGGTCGATACCCAGGCGGCGCGGAATTCGCGCGGCGCCGGCGGCGGCAAGTCGGCTGCGCCGGGGGCGGTCGGCTGGGTGGTGCAGGCGCCGAGGAATCCGGCCAGCGCCAGCGCACCGCCCATGGCTCCCAGCGTGAACGCGCGTTTATTCAGGTCAGGCTTCAAGTCCTCTCCTTTGTTCTTAGACTTTGACGAACCACCGCTTGCGCCACATGCCGTAAGCAATCGCGAACATGCAGGCGTTGAAGAGGATGGCATATAACAGCGACGTATTGGCGGCGCCGATCGGCAGCGCCTTGATCGGCGCGTACAGCGTGCGGCCGAGCGAAAGCTGGCTGCCGTCGGGCTGCGCCAGCTTGATAAAACCGAGCATCTTGGCGACGAATCCGGAGAACGCGAAGATGAACAGCGCGTTCATGCCGTAGATGACGAAGGGCCTGGCCCAGACGGCGGCGCGTTCGCGCACGAGCGCATGAGGATTGGCGTCGAGCAGCCAGTAGAACACGCCGAAGGCCAGCAGCGCCCAGCCGGTCATCCACAGGCAGTAGGATACCGTCCACAGGCTTTTATTGATCGGCATGAGCAGCGCATCCAGGCTCGACCCCAGCGCCAGGAACACCAGGCCGGCGAACAGCATCCATGCCGTCTGTTCGATGCGCGGCAGCTGCGCCGCCAGCAGGCGCCCGGCGAGCACGCCGAACAGCTGGCTGCACAGGGCCGGGATGGTGCTCACCAGGCCTTCCGGGTCCCAGGTCTTGGATTGCACCCACATATGGCCGTCCAGGACCATGCGGTCGATGTACGCGCCGAAGTCCTGGCCCGGCTCGAGCACGCCGGCGCCGATGCCCGGCACCGGCACCCACAGCATCAGCACAGAATACAGCGCCAGCAGCGCCGCGATCACGGCCAGTTGCGCGCGCCAGCCCAGGTAGACGACCAGCGGCGCGGCCAGCAGCGTGCACAGGGCGATGCGCTGCAGGACGCCGGGGATGCGCACCGTCTCGACGTCGAAGCGCGGAATCAGGTTGAGCAGGAAGCCGATCAGGAAGATCAGGGCCGCGCGCTGCGCCAGCTTGAGCAGCAGGCGCGGCTTGTCGGCGCCGGCGGCGGCCAGGCGGCCGAGCGACAGCGTCATGGCGACGCCGCCGATGAACAGGAAGAAGGGGAAGATGCAGTCGGTGAAGGTCCAGCCATGCCATTTGGCGTGGGCCAGCTGCGCGTGCAGATTGCCCCAGTCGCCCGGATTATTCACGAGCACCATCGCGGCAATGGTGAAGCCGCGGAAGGCGTCGAGCGAGGTCAGGCGCACGGGTGCATCGCGCATTGCTGTTATTTTTTCCCGAATTCCGGGTCGATCTTCACGAGGGCGGCCATGATGAAGGCCGGGATGGTCGACAGACACGCCCAGACGAAGAAGTTCTTGTAGCCGAGGTATTCCTGCAGGTCGCCGCTCCACATCCCCGGCACCATCATGCCGAGGGCCATGAAGCCGGTGCAGATCGCGTAGTGGGCCGTCTTGTGCTCGCCTTCGCAGACCATGATCATGTACAGCATCATCGCGGTGAAGCCGAAGCCGTAGCCGAACTGCTCGATCGCCAGCGCGGCGCAGACCACGGCGAAGCTGGTCGGCTGGGTCTGCGACAGGTAGACGAAGACCAGGTCCGGGAGGTGGATCGCGACCACCATCACCCACAGGCAGCGTTTCAGGCCCAGGCGCGAGATCAGGTAGCCGCCGGCCAGGCCGCCCATGGTCAGGAACGCGATGCCGATGGTGCCGTAGGCGATGCCGTACTGCTCGGTGGTGAGGCCCAGGCCGCCCACGGCCAGCGGGTCTTTCAGGAAGGGCGCGACCAGCTTCAGGAGCTGGGCTTCGCCCAGGCGGAAGGTCAGGATGAAACCGAGGATCAGCCAGATGTCGCGCTTGCGGAAGAACAGCACGAAGGTGGTGAAGAAGTCGCGCAGCGGGTTGCTGCTGCCCCTCACCGCGTGGTCGCTGTCCGGCTTGGGCAGGATCATCCCGTGCCACAGGAAGGCCAGGAAGAACAGGCCGGCCAGCACGAAGAACACGATGGCCCAGGCCTGGTTGACGCTGCCCAGGCGGGTGGCCAGGTAACCGGCCAGCACCACCAGCGGGCCCTGCACCGACAAGGTGGCCAGGCGGTAGAAGGTGGAGCGCACGCCCACGAAAGCGGCCTGCTGCTGCTGGCGCAGGCCGAGCATGTAGAAGCCGTCGGCCGAGATGTCATGGGTGGCGGAACTGAAGGCCATCAGCCACATCACGGCAAGGCTGGCCACGAAAAAGTTGGGCAGCTGCAGGGACAGGCCGACCGCCACCAGCGAGGCCGCGACGCCCAGCTGCAGCAGCACGGTCCAGCGGCGCTTGGTGCCGAACATGTCGACCACCGGCGACCACAGGGGCTTGATCACCCAGGGCAGGTACAGCAGGCTGGTATAGAAGGCGATGTCGGAGTTCGACACGCCCATGTCCTTGTACATGATGACGGACAGGCTCATCACCACCACGTAGGGGATGGCCTGCGCAAAGTACAGGGACGGGATCCAGGACCACGGGTTGCTGGAAGACGAATTCTTGGCGAGCGAAGTCTGCATAGGTCTTTCGTGGTCGGCCGGCGGGGCGCACACCGCGTGCGCCGGGCTGGAATTACGCGATGGCGTCGCGCACGCTGCCGCGCGCCGCCGCCAGGAGGGCTTGCGCCTGCTCGACACTGGTTTGTTTGATCAGGGCCACGATCGCCGTCTTGACGTGGAAGCCGCACTGTTCCAGCACCGCCTGCGCGGCCGCTTCGTCGGCGCCGGTGGCGAAACTGGTCAGCCGGATGGCGCGTCGCACCAGCTTGGCATTGGTAGCGCGGAAGTCTACCATCAGGTTGCCGTAAACCTTGTTCAAACGCACCATCAGTCCGCTGGAGAAGGTGTTCAGCGCGATCTTTTGCGAGGTGCCGGCCTTCAGGCGGGTGGAGCCGGAAATCGCTTCCGGTCCGGTATCGAGGGTAATGCCGATCTCGGCTTCGCTGGCGACGGGGGCGTCGGCGTTGTTGGAAAAGCCGATGGTCAGCGCACCCACCGTGCGCGCATGGCGCAGCGCACCCAGTACATACGGGGTGAAACCCGACGCGGCCAGCAGCAGCACCACGTCGTCCGGTCCCACGTTCACGCTCTTCAGGTCGGCGGCGCCCTGGTCATGGTCGTCCTCGGCGCCTTCGACCGCGACGAACATCGCCTCGGCGCCACCGGCCAGCAGCGCCACCGCGCGGCCGTGCGGCCACGAGAAGGTCGGGTTCAGCTCGACGCTGTCCAGCACCCCCAGGCGGCCGGAAGTGCCGGCGCCGACGTAGACCAGCCGGCCGCCCGCTTCCATGCGCGGCAGGGCTGCGGTGATCGCGGCGGCGATGCGCGGTGCGGCGGCGCGGACCGCGTCGACGGCCTTGACCTGGTCGTCGACGAATACGTGTACCAGTTCCGTGGTCGGGTATTGGTCGAGGGTCGCGTGGTCCTGGGCCGGGGTTTCGGTTTTCAGCATTGCCGTGTCTTCTAGATGCGGAGTGATCGATAAAACCAGTGTAATACCAATTGCGATGGGCGGCCCATGAAAGCTGCGCCCTTCATCATGCCGAAAAGTTATGCTGGACGGCGCAATTCAGCGACGAAGTCGTAATGGTCGCTCAAGCAATAAGAGTGCGTCAGCTCCACCGGCTCGCCCGATTCCAGGTAGCCGACCCGCGTGATGAACAGGACCGCACGGCCTTCGGGCACGTCGAGGCGCGCCGCCAGTTCGGCGGAGGCGTTCATCGCGCGCAGGTGCTGCAGTGCGCGCACCGGCATGTGCCCGGTCTTGGCCAGGTGGGCATACAGCGAGCCGCCCACGTTGTCGGGGCGCGGCAGCACGGTGGCCGGAATCACGCTGACTTCATAGGCCATCACCACCCCGTCGGCCAGGCGCAGGCGCTCGAGGCGCGCCACGCGGGTATTCGGCGACAGGCCCAGCGACAGCTGTTCGTCGGCGTCGGCCAGCATGAGCTCGCGGCGCAGCCAGTGGCTGCTGGGCGTATAGCCGCGCTGCTGGAGCTGCTCGGAAAAGCTCGACAGGTCGGACAGCGGCTGCTCGATGCGCGGCGCGATGTAATTACCGGAGCCGCGCCGGCGTACCACCAGGCCCTGGTCGACCAGCTGGTCGATCGCCTTGCGCGCGGTGACGCGCGAGACGTCGAGCTGCTCGGACAGCGTGCGTTCGGAGGGCAGGGCCTGGTCGGCCTGGTAGCGGCCGTCGCGCACGTCTTGCGCGAGCTTGCGCGCCAGCTGCATGTACAGCGGCGAGTTGTCGGTCAGGTCGACCTGGAAAGTTGGGCTGCTTGTCGTCATCGGCGTCATCGGGGGCTTGTACAAAGTGTAACGGCAAGCTTCGTCCCCGGCACGGCGCGGTCCATGAAAAAGCTTTGTATATGCATTCTCCTGGCTTATGAGCATACCACTTGATACCAATATAAAAGGGTTATGCCAAGGCGACGGCTATTCATTTGGCAATCCTTCCTGTCACTCCGTATGCTCGTCCAGAGACAAATAAAGGAGACCGGAATGAACGAGCGCAGGCGAAGCTTGCTGGGTGTGGCCCTGCTGGGCGCGGTCGAGCCCCTGTTCGCAGCCCCGCCGTCTTCCGGCGCCCCGGCTGGTGCGCGCCAAGCGCTCGACGCCGAGCTGGCCGCCATCGCGAACGACCCGGACATGCAGCTGGCCAGCCTGTCGGTGCTGGCGATCCGCGCCGGACAGCCGGTGTACCAGCAAGCCTTCGGACGCCGTTTCATCGGCAGCCCTGACCGCCCTGCCACGCCGGACACGCTGTACCGCATCGCCTCGATTTCCAAGATGATGACGACGCTGGGCCTGATGCGCCTGGTGGAAGGGGGCCGCGCCGAGCTCGACGCCGACGTCTCGACCTACCTCGGCTACAGCGTGCGCAATCCGCATTTCCCGCAGCGCCCGGTCACGCTGCGCCACCTGCTGACCCACACCTCGTCGCTGCGCGACGACGCCGGCTATTCCTGGCAGCTGCCGGTGTCGCTGAAGGACGTGCTGGTGCCGGGCGGCGCGCTCTACGGCGACGGCAAGATGTGGTCCGACCGCGCCGGTCCGGGCAATTACTTCACCTACTGTAACCTGGCCTGGGGCGTGATCGGCACCGTCATGGAGCGCATCGCCGGCGAGCGTTTCGACCTGCTGATGGAGCGCCTGCTGTTCCAGCCGCTCGGCATCCAGGCCGGCTACAGCCCGGCGGGCCTCGCGCCCGCGGCACTCGGCAATCTCGCCACCCTGTACCGCAAGCGCACGGTCGACACCGAGATCTGGAACGCGGCTGGACCATGGATTGCCCAGGTGGACGACTACAGCGCCAAGCCGCCGGTCCTGCCGGTGGGGACAGCCACTGCGGCCCCAGGCAGCAATGCCACTCCCTTCAGCCCGACCGGCGGCCTGCGCATCTCGGCGCCGTCCATGGGTGTCGTGATGCGCATGCTGATGAACGGCGGCGTCCATGGGAACACCCGCCTGTTCCAGCGCGCCACGCTCGAGCGCATGTTGACGCGCCAGTGGACCAACGACGGCAAGAATGGCGACACGCTGAACGGCCTGTACCAGGCTTGGGGGCTCGGCAACCAGCACTTCCCCGACCGTCCCGGCATGGGGCTGGTCGACGGCGGCGGCTTCGAAGGCGTCGGCCACCTGGGCGAAGCCTATGGCCTGCGTTCGGTCTTCGCCGCCGACCTCGCGCGCGGCAACGGCATGGTGGTGCTGACCGGCGGCAGTTCGGCCGACCCGGAGCAGCAGCAGGGACGCTATTCGGCCATGGCGCGCTACGAGGAACGCATCCTCACGGCCCTCCACCGCCAGGCCATCCTCGGCCAACGGGGGGCAACATGATATCAATGTGTGCATATACCCCGGTTATGGCGCTTGGCGCGACTTTCATTGGCCCTCGTCCGGCCCAGCGCCTAAGCTCAACGACCAAGTTCAACAAGAAGAGTGCAGGATGCAGCAGCAAGTAGTTCAAGCTCGTCAACCGAAAGAACAAGTCCTCGTCATCGGTGGCGGCGTGGTCGGCCTGACCTCGGCCTGGTGGCTGGCGGAAGCCGGCTTCCGCGTCAGTCTGCTGGAACGGGCGCCGGAAGTCGGCAGCGGGTCAAGCTACGGCAACGGCGGGCAGCTCAGCTACCGCTACGTGTCGCCCCTGGCCGACGAGGGCGTGCCGCTGAAGGCCCTGCAATGGATGTTCCAGGACACCGGTCCCCTGCATTTCCGCCCCGAAGCCGACCTGCGCCAGTACCGCTGGCTGGCCAGCTTCCTGGCGCACTGCCGCGCCGACGTCAACCGCAAGACCACGGCCAAGCTGCTGGAACTGGGTGAATTGTCGCGCCAGGGCATGAAGCAGCTCGAAGTCACGGTCCCACTGGACGAATTCGAATGGCGCGACGCCGGCAAGCTGGTGGTCTACCGCTCGCGCGACGTATTCGAAAAGGCGGCCGGCAAGGCCGGCGCCGGCGAGATCTGGTCGGCCGCGGAATGCGCCGCGCGCGAACCTTCGCTGGCCGCGGCCGAGCCGCTGCTGGCCGGCGGTATCTACAACAGCGGCGAAGCGGTGGCCGACTGCCATGCCTTCTGCCTGGCGCTGGCCGCGCGCCTGCGCGAGCATCCGCGCTTCGACGGCTTCGTCCATGGCGAGGCGCGCCGCCTGCTGGCCGACAAGGGCCGCATCACCGGGGTCGAAACCGACACCGGCACCATCCAGGCCGACAGCTACGTGCTGGCGGCCGGCATCCAGAGCCGCAGCCTGTCGGATACGGTCGGCATCACCCTGCCGCTCTATCCGCTCAAGGGTTACAGCCTGACCGCCCCGATCCGTGCCGACGACGTGGCGCCGGAAATCAGCGTCACCGACTTCGAACGCAAGGTGCTGTATGCCCGCATCGGCAACAAGCTGCGGGTGGCGGCCATGGTCGATATGGTGGGGGAAGACCTGAGCCACAATCCGAAACGCGTGGAGGGCCTGACCCGCCAGGTGAAGGAAACCATGCCGCGCGCGGCCGACTATTCGAAGCTCTCGGTCTGGGCCGGCCTGCGCCCCGCCACCCCGAGCAGCGCCCCGATCATCGGCGCCACGCCCTACGGCAACCTGTGGCTGAACGTGGGCCACGGTCCGCTCGGCTTCACTTTCGCCTGCGGCAGCGCCAGCCTGCTGGCGGGGGCGATGCGGGGGGAGGCGCCGCCGTTTGCGTTGGATGGACTGACCCTGCGCAGCTAAAAATCAGCTCATACCGGTCGCACACTCAGCCAAGGCTGGCCAGATTACGGATCAAGTAATCATTGAACATTGGTACAGTGAACGCGATGTCGCCATGAGAGGGGCTATAAATCATCCCTTTGCTGATGATCTGTGCACGCCGTGGACCAAGGCTCTGCGCAGTTTCACCAAGCGCATCTGCAACGTCGGACGAACGATATGGACCGTTGCCCAACTTCGCCATCGCAATCACGTACTCTCGTTCCTTTGGCGTAAGGCGGTCGAAGCGCACCTTAAAAAATCCTTCGTCCAGACGCTTGAGCGTTGCTGCTTCGGCTTGCCTTGCATCGTCCAAGGTAATGGTATTGCCAATGGCTAGGTTCCAGGACTGATGACCCCATTCTTGAAGGAAGTATGGATAGCCCCTGGTCTTGTGGAAAATTTCAGCGAGGGCGTCGTTATCGATGGCCGCCCCTTCCTCATTGACAGGCTGGCGGATTGCGGCCTTGGCATCGGCTTCCGGCAATGCACCGACATCCGGGTAGTGGAATAGCCTCTCCGCATACGATTTAGCTTCTCCCGACAGTGCTGCAACTTGGGGAAGTCCGGCACCAAAGAATAGGACAGGCAGGCCGGCCTGATTGATCTTGTGCAGTGATACGATGAGTGCAGCCAGATCTTTTTGACTCAAGTATTGAACTTCATCGATCAGGAGCGTCCAAGCCTTCCCGGCAGCCTTGGCAGCCTCGCCAACACGCATAAATAACTCGGGAAGATCATTTTCCAGATCCCCGCTGTCGGCCACACCTACTTCGGGCTCAACCGCAATGGCGACGTCGCCGTATTCAAATTTAAATACCGAGGCAAACGATCTGAGTGCCCGCATCGCATCGTAGGCCTTGGCCTTTGCGTGGTCGGTCAACGACAGCTTGCGCAATACCTGATGCACGCGTGGCAACAACTGTTCACCCAAGGATTTATTCTCAGGTGCTTCGATCATAGAAGTCAGGTGGCCCCGTTCTCTGGCCATAGTGTCGACCGCATTCAGGAGAACGGTCTTACCCACGCCCCGTAAGCCGAGGAACATTTGGGAGCGGCTTGATTTACAAAGTATGGCCCGCTCGATCGCAACACGCGCATCTTCGATAATTGCTTGTCGACCTGCAAGTTCTGGAGGTTGACTACCTGCGCCAGGGGCAAAAGGGTTTCTTACGGGATCCATAGGGAGCTCTATATAGGGATTTCTAACAAAGTATAAGCCATTGAACTTATACTTTGTTAGATTTGTTTAGATCTTGGTAGTAGCAGTATTTTTACTGTGTTACCACGGACTTATCATCTGCACCTCCCAGGTGAGCAAGTCTGTTAACTTATGCTTGTCCGGACCATGGCTGCAGAAAAATTCGCGGATAATGGCGGCCATGTCCAAAACGACCACCTTCGAAGCCTGTCCCTGCGGCGGGCCGTCGCTGGCCGCCTGCTGTGGCCCTTTCATCGCCGGCGAAGCGCTGCCGCCCACGGCCGAGGCCCTGATGCGCTCGCGCTACACTGCGTATGCGCTCAAGAATGAGCCTTATCTGCTGGCAACATGGCATCCGACCACCCGCCCGGCAGAGTCCATCATTGATGAGAAAGAACCCATCCGCTGGCTCGGCCTTGAGATAAAATCTGCTTTACGTTTACGTCAACGTAAAGTAAATTCACCGGACGATCCAGACAGCGACACCGTCGAATTCGTCGCCCGCTTCAAGGTGGGCGGACGGGCGCACCGGCTGCACGAAGTCAGCCGCTTCCTGCGCGAGCCCGATCCCGAGACCGGGGCGCCGCGCTGGTATTACCTAGACGGCAGTTTCCCTGAATAAATACAGAACAGCAGAGACATAGAGGACGGCAATGCCCCAGATCGAGAGCAAACTCAACCCGCGCGGTGAAGACTTCAAGGCCAATGCCGCGGCCATGCAGGCCATCGTCGACGATTTGCGCGCCAAGGTGGCCCAGATGGCCCAGGGCGGCGGCGAGGCCGCGAGCGCCAAGCACGTCGCGCGCGGCAAGCTGCTGCCGCGCGACCGCGTGCAGATGCTGCTCGACCCGGGCACGCCCTTCCTCGAGTTCTCCCAGCTGGCCGCCTACGACATGTATGAGGGCGCAGCGCCGGCCGCCGGCATCATCACCGGCATCGGCCGCGTCGCCGGCCAGGAAGTCGTGATCGTCTGTAACGACGCCACGGTCAAGGGCGGCACCTATTACCCGATGACGGTCAAGAAGCACCTGCGCGCCCAGGAGATCGCCGAGCAGAACCACCTGCCCTGCATCTACCTGGTCGACTCGGGCGGCGCCAACCTGCCGAACCAGGACGACGTGTTCCCGGACCGCGACCACTTCGGCCGCATTTTCTACAACCAGGCCAACCTGTCCGCCAAGGGCATCCCGCAGATCGCGGTGGTGATGGGTTCCTGCACGGCCGGCGGCGCCTACGTGCCGGCGATGAGCGACGAATCGATCATCGTCAAGGAACAGGGCACCATCTTCCTGGGCGGCCCGCCGCTGGTGAAGGCGGCGACCGGCGAAGTGGTCACGGCTGAAGACCTGGGCGGCGGCGACGTCCACACCCGCCTGTCGGGCGTGGCCGACCACCTGGCCCAGAACGATTTACATGCGCTGTCGCTGGCGCGCACCATCGTGTCGAACCTGAACCGGGTCAAGCCGGTGCAGGGCGCGCTGCGCGAAAGCGTCGAGCCCAAATATGCACCGGAAGAACTGTACGGCGTGATCCCGGTCGATACCCGCAAGCCCTTCGACGTGCGCGAAGTGATCGCGCGCGTGGTCGACGGCAGCGAATTCGACGAGTTCAAGGCGCGCTACGGCACGACGCTGGTGTGCGGCTTTGCCCATATCTACGGCATGAAGGTCGGCATCATCGCTAACAACGGCATCCTGTTCTCGGAGTCGGCGCTGAAGGGCGCCCATTTCATCGAGCTGTGCTGCCAGCGCAAGATCCCGCTGGTCTTCCTGCAGAACATCACCGGCTTCATGGTCGGCCGCAAGTACGAAAACGAGGGCATCGCCCGCAATGGCGCCAAGATGGTGACCGCGGTCGCCACCGCCTCGGTGCCGAAGTTCACCGTCATCATCGGCGGCTCCTTCGGCGCGGGTAACTACGGCATGTGCGGCCGCGCCTTCTCGCCGCGCTTCCTGTGGATGTGGCCGAACGCGCGCATCTCGGTGATGGGCGGCGACCAGGCGGCATCCGTGCTGGCCACGGTCAAGCGCGACGGCATCGAAGGCAAGGGCGGCCAGTGGTCGGCGGAGGAAGAAGCCGCCTTCAAGCAGCCGATCAAGGAACAGTACGAGCACCAGGGCCACCCCTACTATGCCAGCGCGCGCCTGTGGGACGACGGCGTCATCGATCCGGCCGATACCCGCACCGTGCTGGGTCTCGGTTTGTCGGCCGCGCTCAACGCGCCGATCGAAGACACGAAGTTCGGCGTGTTCCGGATGTAAGGAGGAGACGACATGGAATATCAGACCCTCACCGTCTCGATCGACGACAAGGTGGCCGCCGTCACCCTGAACCGTCCCGACCTGCGCAACGCCTTCAACGAGCACGCCATCGCCGAACTGGCGCTGGCCTTCGACGAACTGGGACGCCACGAGGGTGTGCGCGCCATCGTGCTGGCCGCCAACGGCCCGGCCTTCTGCGCCGGCGCGGACCTGAACTGGATGAAGAAGATGGCCGGCTACTCGCACAGCGAGAACCAGCAGGACGCCGCGCGCCTGGCCGACATGCTGCGCACCATCTACCTGTGCCCGAAACCCACCGTCGCCAAGGTACAGGGCGACTGCTACGCCGGTGGCATGGGCCTGGTGGCGGCCTGCGACATCGTGGTCGCCAGCGCGGTGGCGCACTTCTGCCTGTCCGAGGTGAAGCTGGGCCTGATCCCGGCCACCATCTCGCCCTATGTCATCAAGGCCATGGGCGAACAGGCCTCGCGCCGCTACTTCCTCACCGCCGAGCGCTTCGACGCCCAGGAGGCCCGCCGGATCGGCTTCGCGCATGAAGTGGTCGCCGCCGAGGCGCTGGATGCCACCGTGGCCGGCATCGTGAAGTCGCTGGTGACGAACAGCCCGAATGCCGTGCGCGAGGCCAAGAAGCTGGTGCGCGAGGTGGTGGGCCAGCAGGTCGACGACGCACTGCTGGCGGATACCGCGAACCGCATTGCCGAAATCCGCGCCTCGCTGGAGGGCCGCGAAGGCGTGGCGTCCTTCCTCGAGAAGCGCAAGCCGACCTGGCTGAATTAAATAGTATTGGATTGGATTGATTGTGAAGCAGCAGACCTCTTCCGACTGGATCGCACGCAGCCTGCGCAGCGTGTGGCACCCGTGCACCCAGATGCAGCACCACGAAGAGGTGCCGCTGATCGCGGTCAGCCACGGCAAGGGCCCGTGGCTGTACGACCACGAAGGCCGCCGCTACCTGGACGGCATCAGCTCCTGGTGGGTCAACCTGTTCGGCCACGCGAACCCGCGCATCAATGCGGCGCTGAAGGACCAGCTGGACAAGCTGGAACACGCGATGCTGGCCGGCTTCACCCATGAGCCGGTGATCGAACTGTCGGAAAAACTCGCCGCCCTCACCGGCCACAACCTGGGCCATGCCTTCTACGCCTCGGACGGCGCCTCGGCGGTCGAGATCGCGATGAAGATGAGCTTCCACGCCTGGCGCAACGCCGGCTACCCGGGCAAGCAGGAATTCGTCTGCCTGCAGGGCAGCTACCACGGCGAGACCATCGGCGCGCTCGCCGTCACCGACGTTCCGCTGTTCAAGGATGCCTACGGCCCGCTGCTGCGCGCCTCCCACGTGGTGCCGGCACCGGATGCGCGCACGGCCAGGGAAGGCGAATCGGTCCAGGACGTGGCACGCCGTGCCATCCAGGACGTGCGCACCCTGTTCGAGGAACGCGGCGACAAGATCGCGGCCATCATCGTCGAGCCGCTGGTGCAGTGCGCCACCGGCATGGCGATGTACGACCCGCTCTACCTGGAACTGCTGCGCAAGCTGTGCGACGAGCACCACGTGCACCTGATCGCCGACGAGATCGCGGTCGGCTGCGGCCGCACCGGCACCTTCTTCGCCTGCGAGCAGGCGGCCATCTGGCCTGACTTCCTGTGCCTGTCGAAAGGCATCAGCGGCGGCTACCTGCCGCTCTCGCTGGTGCTCAGCAGCGACGCAATCTACCAGGCCTTCTACAGCGAAGACATCACGCGCGGCTTCCTGCACTCGCACTCCTACACCGGCAATCCGCTGGCCTGCCGCGCGGCGCTGGCCACGCTCGCCATCTTCGAGGAAGACGACGTCCTGAACCGCAACCGCGAGCTGGCCACCAAGCTGACCATCGCACTGGCCCCGCTGGCCGAGCACGAGCGCAGCACCCACTTCCGCCAGCGCGGCATGATCTTCGCGTTCGACGCGGTGGAACCCGATCCGGCGCGCGCCTCGACCTTTGCACGCCGCTTCTTCACCACGGCGGTGGAAAACGAATTGCTGCTGCGCCCGATCGGCCGCACGGTCTACCTGATGCCGCCCTACGTGCTGGACGACGAAGAGGTCGCCGGCATCGCCGCGCGCACGCAGAAGGTCTTCGAATCGGTGATCGCGGCGTGAGTACCATGGACCTGATCAAGGGCATCGACCGCAAGCTCGACGCCATCGCGGCGCAAAGCCTGACGCGCCGCCTGCGCGTGGCCGACAGCCCCTGCGCGCCGCGCCAGGTGGTGGATGGCCGCCCGCTGCTGGCCTTCTGCAGCAACGACTACCTCGGCCTGGCCTCGCACCCTGCCGTCGTCAACGCCTTGCAGGAAGGCGCGGCGCGCTACGGCGCCGGCAGCGGCGCCTCGCACCTGGTCAGTGGCCACAGCCGCGCACACGCGCTGCTGGAAGAACGCTTCGGCGAGTGGCTGTCCCCCTACATCGAGCAGGCGCGTGCCTTGTACCTGTGCACCGGCTACATGGCCAACCTCGCGGTGCTGACCGCGCTGGGCGCCGATGCCGATGCGATGATCTTCTCGGAAGCGCTGAACCATGCCTCACTGATCGACGGCGCGCGCCTGGCCAAGGCCGGCGTGACGGTCTACCCGCACGGCGACGTCGAGGCCCTGGAACAGCAGCTGCAGGCCAGCACGGCGGGCACCAGAATCGTCGTGACCGACAGCGTGTTCAGCATGGACGGCAACCTCGCCCCGCTGCCGCAACTTCTCGCTCTGTGCGAGCGCCACGGCGCCTGGCTGGTGGTGGACGACGCCCACGGCTTCGGCGTGCTGGGCGACACCGGCCGCGGCGCGCTGGAACATTTCAAGCTGCGCTCGCCGAACCTGGTCTATATCGGCACGCTCGGCAAGGCGGCCGGCGTGGGCGGCGCCTTCATTGCGGCCCATGCCAGCGTGATCGAGCTGCTGGTGCAGCGTGCCCGCCCCTATATCTACACCACGGCCGCACCGCCGGCGCTGGCGCATGCGCTGCAGGCCAGCCTCGACATCATCGGCGGCGCGGAAGGTGCGCAGCGCCGCGCCCACCTGGCCGCGCTGGTGGACCACCTGCAGGATGCGTTGCGTCCACAGCGCTGGCAGCTGCTGGCATCAAGCACCGCGATCCAGCCGCTCATCATCGGCAGCAACGAGGACGCGCTGCGCGCCGCCGCCGCCCTGCACGAACAGGGACTGTGGGTGCCGGCCATCCGTCCGCCCACCGTGGCGCCCGGAACGGCGCGCCTGCGCGTGACCTTGTCGGCGGCGCACACCCACGACGAGGTGGCGCAGCTGGCGCGCGCGCTGAATGCACTGGAAAGGACCACAGCATGAAGAACCTGAACGAACCCGACCAGCCGCTGGCGCTGACGCCGGCCGTCGCTGTCCCGATGCCTGCCACGGCGGGCGCCGCGGTCGCGGAGCCGAAGCCGGAAGCCCAGACCTTCGACAGCGTGCCGGCGCGCTTCTGCTGCTTCGTCACCGGCACCGATACCGAGATCGGCAAGACCCTGGTGTCGGCCGCCATCCTGCACAAGCTGGCGGCAAGCGGACGCCGCGCCTGCGGCATGAAGCCGGTGGCGGCCGGCGCCGAGCTGGTTGACGGCGAGCTGCATAACGAGGACGCCGACATGCTGCGCGCCGCCGGCAACGTGCACCTGCCATCCAGCATCACGACGCCCTTCATGCTGAAGGAACCGGCCGCGCCGCACATCGCGGCCGCACTCGAAGGCGTGCGCATCGAACCGGTGCCGATCCTGGCCGCCTACACCGAAGTCCATGCGGCTTCGGACGCCGTCGTGGTCGAAGGCGTGGGCGGTTTCCGCGTGCCCTTCAACGAGGATTTCGACAGCGCCGACCTGGCGATGCAACTCAACCTGCCGGTGATCCTGGTGGTGGGCCTGCGCCTGGGCTGCATCAGCCATGCCCTCCTGACCGTGGAGGCGATCGTGGCGCGCGGCCTGGTGCTGGCCGGCTGGGTCGCCAACACGGTCGACCCGAACATGCGCTTCATGCGCGAAAACATCGACGCGCTGGAACAACGCATTCCGGCGCCGCTGCTGGGCCACGTGCCCCGCCTGGAGCACCCGACGGCGCAAGCCGCCGCCGAATATATCGATCTCGCGGGACTGCCAGGCTGGCATTCCCCGCGCGTCCAGACCTAGAAGGAAACCAAGATGTCCCAAACCAATACCGTCGCTCTCCACCGTCCTGTCGCCATCAAGCAGGCGGACAACGCCACCTGGCCGCTGGCCGACGTGCTGGCCCTGTTCGAGCTGCCCTTCAATGAACTGATGCACCGCGCGCAAACCGCGCACCGCGCCAACTTCCCGGACGGCGACGTCGAGCTGGCCACCCTGCTGTCGATCAAGACCGGCGGCTGCGAAGAGGACTGCGGCTACTGCCCGCAGGCCGCGCGCTACGACACCGGCGTCGAAGCCAAGAAGATCCTCGACCTCGACACCGTGCTGGACGCGGCGCGCGAAGCCAAGGCGAATGGCGCGACCCGCTTCTGCATGGGCGCCGCCTGGCGCAGCCCGAAGGAGCGCGACATGGAGAAGGTCGAAACCATGGTGCGCGAAGTGAAGGCGCTCGGCATGGAAACCTGCGCCACCCTGGGCATGCTGGAAGAAGGCCAGGCCGAACAGCTGAAGAAGGCGGGCCTGGACTACTACAACCACAACATCGATACCGCGCCCGACTTCTACAACAACGTGATCTCGACCCGCGAGTACCAGGACCGGCTGGACACCCTGGGCCGCGTGCGCAGCGCCGGCCTGAAGGTCTGCTGCGGCGGCATCGTGGGCATGGGCGAGACGCGCGAGCAGCGCGCCGGCCTGATTGCCCAGCTGGCCAACCTGAATCCGTATCCGGAATCGGTGCCGGTCAACCACCTGGTGCAGGTCGAAGGCACGCCGCTGCACGGCATCGAAAAGCTCGACCCGATCGAATTCGTGCGCACCATCGCCGTGGCCCGCATCACCATGCCGCAGGCGCGCGTGCGACTGTCCGCCGGCCGCCGCGAACTGGGCGAAGCCGTGCAGGCGATGTGCTTCATGGCCGGCGCCAACTCGATCTTCTACGGCGACAAGCTGCTCACCACCGGCAACCCGGAAGCGGACGACGACCGCGTGCTGCTCGAGAAGCTGGGCCTCAAGACCCGCGCGGCAACGCTGGAATCTGCGCCGAAGGCTGCCTGCGGCTGCTAAGCATGTGAGGGCGGCCGGGGAGACACGGCCGCCAATGAACGAATAACCAAAAAGCGAAAGTCAAACGCATGTTCACCAAAATCCTCATCGCCAACCGTGGCGAAATCGCCTGCCGTGTCGCCGCCACCGCGCGCCGCATGGGTATCCGCACCGTCGCCGTGTATTCGGAAGCCGACGCGGGGTCGAAACACGTGGCGGTCTGCGATGAGGCGGTGCTGATCGGACCGGCCGCCGCCAAGGACAGCTACCTGCGCGGCCAGAAGATCATCGAGGTGGCCAAGGCTACCGGCGCCCAGGCGATCCACCCTGGCTATGGCTTCCTGTCGGAGAACGCGGAGTTTGCCGAAGCCGTGCAGGCCGCCGGCCTGGTCTTCATCGGCCCGCCGGGTTCCTCGATGCGCGCGATGGGTTCCAAGTCGGCCGCCAAGCAGCTGATGGAGGCTGCCCGCGTGCCGCTGGTGCCGGGCTACCACGGCGACAACCAGGACCCTGCCTTCCTGCGCGAACAGGCCGACCGCATCGGCTATCCGGTGCTGCTCAAGGCCAGCGCCGGCGGCGGCGGCAAGGGCATGCGCGTGGTCGAGCGCTCGGAAGACTTCGAAGCCGCGCTGGCCTCCTGCAAGCGCGAAGCGATCAGCTCCTTCGGCGACGACAAGGTGCTGGTCGAGAAATACCTGATCCGCCCGCGCCACATCGAGATCCAGGTGTTCGCCGACAGCCACGGCAACTGCGTCTACCTGCACGAGCGCGACTGCTCGGTGCAGCGCCGCCACCAGAAAGTGCTGGAAGAAGCGCCGGCGCCGGGCATGAGCCAGGACCGCCGCGCCGCCATGGGCGAGGCCGCCGTGAATGCCGCGCGCGCGGTCGGCTACGTGGGCGCCGGCACCGTGGAATTCATCGCCAACCAGGACGGCTCCTTCTACTTCATGGAGATGAACACCCGCCTGCAGGTGGAGCACCCGGTCACCGAGATGATCACCGGCACCGACCTGGTCGAATGGCAGCTGCGCGTCGCCTTCGGCGAGCCGCTGCCGAAGAAGCAGAGCGAACTGGGGATCCACGGCCACGCGATCGAGGCGCGCGTGTACGCCGAGAACCCGGAAAAGGGCTTCCTGCCCTCGATCGGCACCCTGCGCCACATGGATACCCCGAACGCCGTCGCGTTCGAGCTGGGCGCCTCGGGGACCAACCCGGCCGCCGTGCGCGTGGATTCCGGCGTGCGCGAAGGGGATGCGATTTCGCCCTTCTACGACCCGATGATCGCCAAGCTGATCGTCTGGGGCGCCGACCGCACGCAAGCCCTGGCGCGCCTGTCGCAGGCCCTGGCCGAGTTCCAGATCGTCGGCCTGGCCACCAACATTGCTTTCCTCAAGCGCCTGGTCGAAGGCGAGGCCTTCTCGACCGCCGACCTGGACACCGGCCTGATCGACCGTCACGGTGAAGCCCTGTTCCCCCTGCCTTCCGCGGCCCCGCTGGGCGCCCTGGCCCTGGCCGCGCTGGCGCTGAGCAGCGGCGAAACCGTCCGCGGTGCGGCCAACCCGGCCGACCCCTGGGCCCAGGCACGCGGCTGGCGCATGAACAGCGCCTACCGCCGCAGCCTGTCGTTTGCCGACGAGTTCAGCGGCGCGGAAGGCTACAAAGTCGGCCTGACTTATGGCGCCCACGGCTGGGAAATCGACGCCAACGGCGAGCGCCAGTCCCTGGAGCTGGTCCGTCACGAAGGCGCCGAACTGAGCATCCGCCTGGGCGAGGCCTCGCTGCACGGCAGCGTGCGCCGCGACGGCGACCTGTTCCACGTATTCACCGGTGGCCGTCATTACACCCTGGCGTACAATGATCCGATGGCGCACGCCGGCGAGCAGGAATCGGCGGGCGGACGCCTGACCGCGCCGATGCCGGGTAAAGTGGTGGCGGTGCTGGCCTCGTCCGGCAAGGAAGTGAAAAAGGGCGAGCCGCTGGTGATCATGGAAGCGATGAAGATGGAGCACACGATTTCCGCGCCGAGCGACGGCCTGGTGGAAGAAGTGCTGTACCAGGTTGGCGACCAGGTGGCGGATGGCGCGCCGCTGCTGGCTTTTAAAGCGGCGTAACACCAATATAAAAATTATAGAGGGGGAGACATGCGCATACTCCTGTACCGCGGAGACGGCGTGATCGAGCCATGGGCGCGCGAATTCGCCGCCGTCATGCCGCAGGTGGAAACCGTCGCATGGAAAGAGGGCGAAGCGCTGCCGCCCTGCGACTACGCGGTCGTCTGGAGCCCGACGCCGGCCCTGCTGGACCAGCTCGCGCACGTGCGCGCGATCTTCCTGATGGGCGCCGGGGTCGATGCCCTGCTCAAGCTGGGCGAGGCCCTGCCGCCGGTGCCGATTGTGCGCCTGGGCGACGCCGGCATGGGCGTGCAGATGGCGGAGTACGTTGCGCACGCGGTGCTGCGCTACTACCGTCACTTCGACGACTACGAACAGCAGGCCCGCCATGGCGTCTGGGACCCGCTGCCGCTCACGCCCAAGGAAGAGTTCTCGGTCGGGATCATGGGTCTCGGCAGGCTCGGCCTGCCGGTGGTCGAGGCGATGCGCCTGTTCGGCTTCCCGGTGCGCGGCTGGAGCCGCACGCCCAAGGACATCCCCGGCGTCGAGTGCTTCCACGGCACCGAGGGGCTGGATCCCTTCCTGCGCGGCACCCGCGTGCTGGTCTGCATGCTGCCGCTCACGCCAGAAACCGCGAACCTGCTCGACCGCCACAACCTGGGCAAGCTGCAGCCGGGCGCCTACCTGATCAACGTCTCGCGCGGCGCCATCCTGGCCGAGCCCGACCTGATGACCCTGATCCGTTCCGGCCACATCGCCGGCGCCACGCTCGACGTGTTCCGCCACGAACCGCTGCCGGCGCCGCACCCGTTCTGGAACGAGCCGCGCATCAGCATCACCCCGCATATTTCGGCGCTCACCGTGCGCCACGACGCCGTGCTCCAGATCGCCGACAAGATCGCGAAGCTGGAGAGCGGCCAACCCGTCGGCGACATCGTCGACCGCGATCTAGGATATTGAAAGAATGAACCAAGCCAGCTTGCCGAACAAGGTCAAGATCGTCGAAGTGGGGCCGCGCGACGGCCTGCAGAACGAGAAGGAAGCCCTGTCCGCCGCCGTCAAGATCGAACTGGTGAACCGCCTCGCACGTGCGGGCTTCGCCAACGTCGAGGCGGCGTCCTTCGTCTCGCCCAAGTGGGTGCCGCAGATGGCCACCAGCGCCGAAGTCATGGCCGGCATCGAACGCCTGCCGGGCACGATCTACTCGGCGCTGACGCCGAACATGCAGGGCTTCGAAGCGGCATTGGCGGCCAGGGCCGACGAAGTCGTGATCTTCGGGTCGGCCTCGGAAGCCTTCTCGCAGAAGAACATCAACTGCTCGATCGCCGAATCGATCGCGCGCTTCGAGCCGGTGGCGAAAGCCGCCAAAGCCAATAACTTGCGCCTGCGCGGCTCGATCAGCACGGCCTTCGGCTGCCCCTACCAGGGCGAGGTGCCGCTGGATGCGGTGGCCGACGTGGTGCGCCGCATGCGCGACCTCGGCTGCGACGAAATCGACATCGCCGACACCATCGGCGTCTCGACCGCGCGCAAGACCCAGGCCGTGATGCTGCGTGCGGCCCAGGAATTCCCGCTGGAACGCCTGTCCGGCCATTTCCACGACACCTACGGCCAAGCGCTGGCCAACATCTACGCGGCACTGGAAGTGGGCGTGGCCATCTTCCACTCGTCGGTATCGGGACTGGGCGGCTGCCCGTATGCGAAGGGTGCGACCGGCAACGTCGCCACCGAGGATGTGCTCTACCTGATGAACGGGCTGGGCATCGAGACCGGCATCGACCTCGACCAGGTGGTGGATGCGGGACAGTTCATCTCGCAGCAGCTGGGCCGCAAGGGCGCCAGCCGCGCGGGAAATGCGATCGCCGCCAAGCGCGCCGGCTGAAACCGGCTCCGGAAACGAAAAAAAAAAAAAAAAAAAGCCGACAGTTTTCACTGTCGGCTCTTCTCTTGAAACTGGTCGGAGTACAAGGATTCGAACCTTGGACCCCCTGGTCCCAAACCAGGTGCGCTACCGGGCTGCGCTACACTCCGAAGACAACGATCATAGCGCGTCGGAAAGCTTCGGTCAAGGCTTAAGGGCGAAATAAGCGGATCGCCGTATTCTCTGTCGCATTATTTGGATAGTGATCGAGCGGACAATATTGTGAATCCGGCAGCCCCCACCAGCATGCATGACGACATTACCAGGGGCAACAAGCGCTTCCTGGCGGGTGTCGGCGTGTCGCTTGCCGTGCACCTGCTGCTGATGTTCGCTTATCGCCACGCGGGGCCGTTCGCGCCGCTGGTCGAGCCTGAAGCGCCCTCTTCGATCACGGTCACGATCCGGCCACCACCTCCACTACCGGCACCACCCACGGTACAGGCAGCACCACGCGCGCTTTCCAAGGCTGCGGCGTCACGGCGTGCGCGCCGGCCCGCGCCGGTGCAGGAGAGCGTTGGGGAGCCGTTCACGGTGCAGCAGCCGGCTGAACCGGTTCCCGACAGCGACAGCAAGGACGATGCACCGAAGTTCGACATGAACGCCGCCAAGCAAACGGCGCGGGAATTGGCGAGTCAGACCAAGCTCGGCCGCGAGGGAACGGCGGTGGCGCAGTTTCCCGATCCGCCATTGGAAACCGAATCGAAGTTTGCCAAAGCGATCAGCAAGGCCAAGCGCCGCAACTGCAAGGATGGCATTCCGGGAGGATTGCTGGCTCCGCTCCTCCTCATGATGGACAAGAAGGACAGCGGCTGCAAATGGTAGGGTGTGCCTCAGTGGCGACGCGACAGTGAGGGCCTGTCTAGAATCGAGGCAGGTCTTTTACTGATAGGAATAGTCAACATGAAACGCAGCCTGCTCTTTTCCGCCCTGATCGGCGCCGTCGCCAGTGCGCGTTCCATGACGCCGATGGCCACGATTGCCACGGCACGCCTTGCCCATCGCGATACGCCGGGGGATCTGTTCCTGCTGGATCGCCCCTTGTTCAAGTACGGTGCGCTCGCCATGGGCGTCGGAGAACTGCTCGGTGACAAGATGAAGACCGCGCCCGACCGCACCGTCTTCCTGGGACTGCTGGCGCGCGTGATGAGCGCCGGGATCGCCGGTGCGGCCTTGGCGCCGCATGGCCGCGAGAAGACCGGCGCAGCGCTCGCCATCGCTACCGCCGTCCCACTGGCCTACCTGACGCTGGCCGCCCGCAAGCAGGCCATGGCGAGCATCGGCCAGACCCGCAGCGGCCTGATCGAAGATGCGCTGATCGTGTCCGCGGGCGCCGCGCTGGTGTCCCTGGCGACGGGGCCGCAACACGGTTCAGGAGCGATTACTCGCCCTTGATCTGCAGCGCGCGTTCGTACAGCGCGTTCTTCTTGCGCCCTGTTATTTGCGCAGCCAGGTTGGCGGCCTGCTTCACCGAGCATTCGCTCAGGAGTATCTGCAAGATGCGCTCCGCTTCGGCATCCTGCGCATCGGTCTCCAGCACCGCCCCTTCCACCAGCACGACGAATTCGCCGCGCTCGCGGTGCTGGTCGGCCTTGACCCAGGCCAGTGCCTCGCCCAGCGGGCAACGGTGCACTTCCTCGAACATCTTGCTCAGCTCGCGCGCGAACACCACCTGGCGGGTCGGTTCGAAAGTGCTCATCAAGCCTTCGACGCACTCGACGATCCGGTGCGGCGCTTCGTACAGGACGATCGTCGAGGTCTCGCGCACCAGCTCGGCCAAGGCGGCTTCGCGCTGTTTCGGTTTTGCCGGCAGGAAGCCGACGAAGTGAAAACGGTCGTTCACCAGCCCGCTTGCCGACAAGGCGGCGATGGCCGCCGACGGTCCCGGCAGCGGCACCACGTTCAGCCCCGCCGCGCGTACCGCGTCGACGATGCGCGCGCCCGGGTCCGACACCGCCGGCGTGCCCGCATCCGACACCAGGGCCACGCGCTGGCCGGCGTGCAGGCGTTCGACGATCTTGTCCGCCACCTCGCGCTCGTTGTGCATGTGGGCGGCGATGGTCTGCTTGCTCAATCCAAAGCGCTGCAACAGCGCACCGGTCTTGCGCGTGTCCTCGCAGGCCACGACATCCGCCAGCGCCAGCAGGTGCAGTGCACGCAGCGTGATGTCGGTGACGTTGCCAATCGGTGTAGCCACGACATACAGCGTTGCGGTAGGATAGGACTGCTGGGCCGCTTCGCCCATGACGGGAAGCCGGGCGATGTCGATGGTCTGCTGTTCTGTCATAAGGGGTTCCGATGCTGAAGAAAAAAAATATCAAGGCGCTGCTGGCCACGGCAGCGCTCGGCCTGCTCGCTGCCTGCGGAAGCACACCTTTGCCGCCCGACACTGGTTGCGGCGTACCGGGCGGATTTTGCGCGCCCGCCGCGCCGATAGCAAGCCCGCCGCCTGCCGAGCCCACTTATACACCGCCCGCGCCGGCCGCCCCCGTACAAACCAGTCCGGTCGAGGTGCTGCCGTCCACCAATGGCCGCCCGCTCGCCGCCGACCTCAACCGTCCGGGTGTGCGCATCGCCCTCTTGCTGCCGCTGCAGTCCGGCGCGCTGGCGCAGCCGGCCGAAGCGGTGCGTGCCGGCTTCATGGCAGGTTACGAGCGCGACCGCAATGGCGTGAGCGTCAACGTGATTCCTACCGGCGATTCATCGCAAGCCACGCTCGACGCCTACGCACGTGCGGCCGAGCAGCACGACATCGTGGTCGGCCCCCTGGCCCGCCCCGCCGTGGCCGCACTGGCCGCCAGCGGCGCCGTCACCAAACCGACCATCGCCCTGAACCACCCGCAAACCAATGGCCCGCTGCCGCGCCAGATGCTGGTGGTCGGCCTGTCGCTCGAGGACGAGGCGCGCCAGGTCGCCGACTGGGCCGCGGCGGAACAGCCGGCCGCCCGCGCCCTGGTGCTGACCGGCCCGGCCGCCTGGCAGCAGCGCCTGTCGGGCGCCTTCACGGCGCGCTGGTCGCAGCTGGGCCTGAACAATGCGGTCGTCGAACTGCCCAGCAGCGACGGCTACGTCGACGGCAATGCGCTGGCCGAGCTGCGCGCACGCCTGCAGGTCGACCCGCCGCAAGTGGTGTTCGCCGCCCTCGACGCGGTCCAGCTGCGCCAGGTGCGCAGCGCCATCGGCACCTCGCTGCCGACCTATGGCACGGCCTCCGTCAACCCGGGCCGCGATCCGGCCACCGCGGGGCCGGAACTGGCCGGCGTGCGCATCCTCGACCTGCCCTGGACCGTGCAGCCCGAACATCCGCTGGTGGCGAGCTACCCGCGCTGGGGCGGCACCAGCGACGGCTTCGACATGCAGCGCCTGTACGCCCTCGGCATCGACGCCTTCCGCATCGCCCGCGAACTGGCCCTGCGCCCCAACACTTCCTTCGAGCTGGACGGCGTAACCGGCCGCCTGTCGGTGAACATGGGCGCCGGTGCCTCCGGATTCCGCCGTGTTGAAACCGGCACCGTCTACCGCGACGGCAGGTTCGAAGCGGTGGCCTTCGGGCGCTGAGCATGTGGCCGCTGCGCCTGTCACTGCGGCAGGCCCAGGGCCGCGACTGGGAGCGGGCCGCCCTGCTCCACCTGCGTCGCCACGGCTTGACGCCGGTCGAGGAGAATTTCCGCTGTAAAGGCGGGGAAATCGACTTGGTCATGCGCGATGGCGACACCCTGGTGTTCGTCGAGGTGCGCCAGCGCGCCAATGGCGAATACGGCGGCGCCGCCGCCAGCATCACTCCCGCCAAGATCCGCCGCCTGGTACGTGCGGCCCAGGTCTACCTGTTGCGTTTTGCCGTCACACCGCCCTGCCGCTTCGATGTGGTCGCCATCGATGGCGAACAGTTGACATGGTTGCAAGACGTGATCAACTAAGGCCATTGAAATGTAAGCAATTTTTACCGTGGTTGCCCGGTCTGGGTTGCCACTGCACTATAATCTCCGGCTATGAATACTCAACGCATCCTCGCTCACTTCCAGGAGAGCGCCGATCTCAAGATGAAGTCGGCGCCTGCCCTGGCCCAACCCATTTCGCAGGCCGTCGAACTCATGTTCGGCGCCCTGTCCAACGGCAACAAGATCCTGGCTTGCGGTAACGGCGGTTCCGCCGCCGACTGCCAGCATTTCGCTGCCGAGCTCGTCGGACGCTTCGAACGCGAGCGTTTCCCGCTCCCGGCCATCGCGCTGACCACCGACACCTCGATCATCACGGCCGTCGGCAATGACTATAGTTTCAAGGACATCTTCTCGAAGCAGGTGCAAGCCTTCGGCCAGGCCGGCGACATCCTGCTGGCGATCTCGACCTCGGGCAACTCGGCCAACGTGCTGGCTGCGGTGGAAGCCGCGCTGGAACGCGAGATGCGCATCGTCGCCTTCACCGGCAAGGACGGCGGCGCCCTCGGCAAGCTGCTGACCGATGCCGATGTCCATATCAACGTGCCTCACGCACGTACCGCGCGCATCCAGGAAGTCCACCTGTGCGCAATTCACTGCATCTGCGACGGCATCGACGTCGCATTGTTCGGAGGAGATGAAGAATGACCAATAAGCGCCCGCTGGCCGGCCTGCTGTCGAAAATCGTACTGGGAACCGCACTGGCTGCCTCGCTGTCGGGCTGCGTGGCCCTGGCGGTAGGCGGCGCCGCGGCGACCGCCCTGGCGTCCAACGACCGCCGCACCATCGGCATGCAGACGGAAGACAAGTCGATCAACGTCAAGGCCGAGATCAAGATGCAGCAGCTCACCGGCGAGAACGGCCACGTCAACGTCACCAGCTACAACCGCAAGGTGCTGCTGACCGGCGAAGTCCGCGACGAAGCCATGAAGCAGGCGGCCGAGCGTGAAGTGCGCGCGATCGACAACGTGGTCTCGGTCATCAACGAGCTGGAAATCGCCGGCCCGTCGAGCTACACCTCGCGTTCGAACGATGCGTTGATCACCACCAAGGTCAAGGCCAGCCTGGTCGACAAGAAGACCGTCTCGGCCACCGCCTTCAAGGTGACCACCGAGCGCGGCGTCGTCTACCTGATGGGCCTCGTCACTCCGCGTGAAGGCAATATCGCGGCCGATGTCGCCAAGGGCGTCGCCGGCGTGAACCGCGTCGTCAAGATCTTCGAGTACATTGCCGAAGAAGATCCGCGCGCCAACATGGCCGCCCCGGCCCAGGGTTGATGCCTCGACGGCAGGACTGCGGTCCTGCCGTTTCTTTATCCGCTAACGCCATGACCACCTCCCCTTCTTCCCGCTCCTGGTTCAAGCCCGCCGCCATCGGCGCGGTGGTGCTGGCGCTGGCCGGCATCGGCTACGCCTCGTTCAACAGCGCCACGCCCGCGCCGAACGTCACCTTCATCAGCATCGCCGGCGACAAGATCAGTACCGAGTCCCTGCGCGGCAAGGTGGTGATGGTGAACTTCTGGGCGACCTCCTGCGTCACTTGCGTCAAGGAGATGCCGCAGATGGTCGAGACCTACAACAAGTACAAGGCACAGGGCCTGGAGTTCGTGGCGGTGGCGATGCAGTACGACCCGCCCAACTACGTGCTGAACTTCAGCGAGACGCGCCGGCTGCCCTTCACCGTCGCGATCGATTCAGCCGGCGACATCGCGAAGCAGTTCGGCGACGTCAGCCTGACGCCGACCACCTTCGTGATCGACAAGAACGGCAAGATCATCAAGCAGTATGTGGGCGAGCCGGATTTCGCGGCCCTGCACAAGCTGCTCGAGAAAGAGCTGGCTTCTTAAGCTTTCGGATACAAGATCATCTGGGTGCAGCGGAACAGGGCAATGGTCTTGCCGCTGTCCTTGTCGGTCACGGTCGCATCCCATACCTGCGTCGTGCGTCCCAAGTGGACGGCGGTCGCCACGACGGCGATCGTGCCCTGGCGCGCGGTGCCGAGGTGGTTCGATTTCAGTTCGATGGTCGTGAAGCTGTGCGCGCCTTCCGGCAGGTGGGCGACGCAGGCATAGCCGGCCGCGGTGTCGGCCAGCGTGACCACGCTGCCGGCGTGCAGGTAGCCGTTCGGCGCCAGCAGGTGAGGCAGGACGGGGAGCTCGGCGCAGACGCGGCATTCGGCGACTTCGGTGATCTGGATACCGAGGTGGCCGGGCAGGAAGGACTTGCCGAATTCGTTGAAGGATTCTGGGGTGTGTTTCTGATTCACGGTGCTGTCGCTTCTTGGGTAAAAGCGGGATCGTACACCGTGCGCCTGAATCCTGCCGAAGGCTAACGCCTGCGTTTCCCTCCACCCGAAGAACCACCCCGCTGCCTTGCCGCCGTATTCTGCTGCTGCAGGATCGCATCCACCCGTTCCGACGCCTCCCTCGCCAGCTGCTGCGCCAGCTCGATACTCGGAAAATGCTCCGGCTCGCGGTAGCCCAGCCAGGCATAGGCCGAATACATGCGGCAGGTATCCTCGACCTCCTGCAGGTTCATGTAGAACAGCTCCTGCGCAGGCGGCGTCAGCTTGCAGATCTTCTTCTTGGCCAGCGACAGCGCCCAGTGCTCCCACGCGCTCTGCAGCACCGGGACCCTGCTCGAAATCGGCACCAGGGACAGCATGAACTTCTCTGCCACCGACAGGGGCAGGGTATCGAGCCACTCGGCGCGTTCGTTCTGTTCCTCGGTGATGCGCGGGTAGAAGAAGCCGTCCGGCACGTCGATGTTGTGCACGAAGCGCTTCAGGAGCTTGACCAGCGAGGTTTCACCGGTCACGGACGAGATGCGGTGCAGCTGCTCAAGCGAGGGCGCCACCGCGAAGCCGGTGGCCGGCACCGGCGGAATCTTTTCCTTCATCAGCGCGCGCATCACGGTGTGGGTCTCGTCGTCATAGCCGGCGACAAAGCCTTCTTCATGCACGCCGTAGCGCCCTGCCCGGCCGGCGATCTGCTTGGCCAGGGCCGCCGAGATTTCTTCTTCCTCGTAGCCGTTGTACTTGACCGTGGTGGTCATCACGATGCGCGCAATCGGCATGTTCAGGCCCATCGCCAGCGCGTCGGTGCCGACCACGATGTCGGCCTGCCCCTCGCGGAAGCGCTCGGCCTGCGCGCGCCGCACTTCCGGCGACAGGTTGCCGTACACGGTGGCGACCGATAAACCCTTCTCGGTGATCATGTCGCGCCACATCAGCACGTCGCGCCGCGAGAAGGCGATGACGGCGTCGCCGCGGCGCAGGTTGCCGAGCTTGCGCACCGGCGAGGGCTCCATCGCCAGCGGCGCCATGCGTTTCAATACGTGGACTTCGAGCGGCACCTCGAGTCGTTCGGCCAGCGCCTCGATGGCACGGCGCGCTTCCGGTGCGCCGACCAGGAACACGGTGGCTGCAGGTGCGCCGCACACGGCCGCGGTCCAGGCGGCGCCGCGGTCGCGGTCAGCCAGCATCTGGATCTCGTCGATCACTGCCACCTCGACCGGCGTCTTGGTGTCGAGCATTTCGACGGTGCTGGCGACGTGGGTCGCGCCTTCGGCGATGCGGCGCTCCTCGCCGGTGATCAGGCTGACCTTGATCTCTTTGCCGTGCGGGCGCGCATTCTGCAGGCGCTCGTAGTTTTCCAGCGCCAGCAGGCGCAGCGGCGCGAGGTAGACCCCGCTCTCGGCCTTGGCCAACGCTTCCATCGCGCGGTGGGTCTTGCCCGAATTGGTGGGCCCGAGCAGGGCGATGAACTTGCGCCCCATGCGGCTGGCCACCTCGAAGGATTCCGGGTACTCGGCCAGGTTGATGCTTTCCTTGGTGCGCGCGGCGTGGCGCTCTTCCTGCTCGCGCTCGATCGCGTGGGTCAGGCGCTGCGAGATGCGCTGGAACACGTATTCGGCCGGCTCCGAGGTCTCCAGCTCGTCGAGCACGTGCAGGAACAGCAGCGGGTCCCAGCCGAAGTCGTCGGCCTCTTCGGCGATGTCGCGCACGAAGGCTTCGACCTGGGTCTGCAGCTCCTCGATGGCGTCCGGGGTAGCCCGTTGTTCCAGCAGGTCGCGCCGCGCCAGTATGTCCATCTTGCGCCATTTGCTCGGCTTGGCCAGCACGCCGCGCGAGGGCACCAGGCGATAGGGCACGCGCAGGCCCTCGTAGCGCACCTCGCCCGAGAAGCGCAGGAAGACGCGGCCTTCCATCTTGACCAGTTCGATGCCGCGTTCGGCGAAGTCGAGTTCGCGTTCGAGGAAGGCGTCGTCGTGTTCGGTGTCGTCGGATGGGGGATGGGAATGAGTCATGGTTGCTTGCGTGATGTCTGGTTGATATCAACTATATCGCAGGGAGCGGCCATGCACGGCTCCGCTGCGCGGCGCCCATCGGCGATGATGCCTCAGGACAAAAACAAACCGGCCGGCGCCGCTTGTCGCGGGGCCGGCCGGCAGAGGGAATCGAGACAGCTTACGCTGCGACGCCCGCCTCGTGCGCCTGCTGGTCGGCGTGATACGACGACCGCACCATCGCGCCCACGGCGGCGTGCACGAAGCCCATCTCGTAGGCCTTTTCTTCGAACATCTTGAAGGTGTCCGGGTGCACGTAGCGGCGCACCGGCAGGTGCGAGTTCGACGGCGCCAGGTACTGGCCGATGGTCAGCATGTCGATGTCGTGCGCGCGCATGTCGCGCATGACTTCCAGGATCTCTTCGTCGGTCTCGCCCAGGCCCACCATCAGGCCCGACTTGGTGACCGCGCTCGGGTACATCTTCTTGAAGTCGCGCAGCAGCACCAGCGAGTGCTGGTAGTCTGCGCCCGGGCGCGCTTCCTTGTACAGGCGCGGCACGGTTTCCAGGTTGTGGTTCATGACGTCCGGCAGGCCGTCGGCGAAGATGTTCAGGGCCTTTTCGAGGCGGCCGCGGAAGTCCGGCACCAGCACTTCGATCTTGGTGTTCGGCGACAGGGCGCGGGTCTTGGTGATGCACTCGACGAAGTGGGCGGCGCCGCCGTCACGCAGGTCGTCGCGGTCGACCGAGGTGATCACGACGTAGGACAGGCGCAGGTCGGCGATGGTCTTGGCCAGGTTGCCCGGCTCGTTCACGTCGAGCGGGTCCGGACGGCCGTGGCCGACGTCGCAGAACGGGCAGCGGCGGGTGCACTTGTCGCCCATGATCATGAAGGTCGCGGTGCCCTTGCCGAAGCATTCGCCGATGTTCGGGCAGCTCGCCTCTTCGCACACGGTCACCAGGTTGTTGGCGCGCAGGATGTCCTTGATCTCGTAGAAGCGCGAGGAAGCGGTCGCGGCCTTCACGCGGATCCAGTCTGGCTTCTTCAGGCGCTCGGTGTCGGCGATCGGGACGATCTTGATCGGGATGCGCGAGGTCTTGCTGGCGCCCTTCTGCTTTTCGGTGGCGTCGTAGGCTTGGGCAGTACCGGTGTTGGTGTCGGTGGTCATTGGCTCGTGCCCTGGCGGGCTTCCATTCAGAGAGTTTGTTCGGTTTCTGGCGCAAGCGCTTCGCCTGCTGCCAGTTGGCGCACGAGTTCCTGCGCCAGCGCCTGCTGGACATCCGCCAGCGGGGCTTCCACACCCATGGTGCGCATGTCGACCGTGGCCAGGCCCGAATATCCACACGGGTTGATCCACGTGAACGGGGCCAAGTCCATCGCCACGTTCAGCGACACGCCATGGTAGGTGCAGCCGTTGCCGCGCACCTTGAGGCCGAGGGCGGCGATCTTCGCGCCCTTGCGTGGGCCTTCCGCGATATAGATGCCGGGCGCCCCGGCAACGCGTTCGCCCGCGAGATTATACGCCGCCAGCACCTCGATGACCGCCTGTTCGATTTTTTCCACAAACTGACGGGCGTAGAGCTTGCCGCCCGGTTTGTTGCGGCGCAGGTCCATCAGCAGGTAGATCACGACCTGGCCGGGACCGTGGTAGGTCACCTCGCCGCCGCGGTCGGTCTGGACCACGGGCACGCCGTGGGGCGCCAGCACGTGGGCGCGGTCGGCGCCCAGGCCCAGCGTGAATACGGGGGGATGTTCGACGATCCACAGCTCGTCCTGCGTCTCGGGCGTACGCGCGTCGGTAAAGGCGCGCATCGCGGCGAAGGTCGGTTCGTAGTCGGCGCGGCCGAGCGCGCGAATCAGCGGCAGGGCGGGACGGGTCGAGGACATGAAGGATATAGGGCGGAAGTATGGACAGCCCTGCCATTATAAGCCAGCGCGATGCGTTGCGCCTGCCGGCTGTCCCTTTTCCGCCAAGCCCTTACAGGACCATTTTCACCATTTCGTGGGACGACAGGGCGCGGTAGACGTCGTCCAGCATCTCGCGGCTGGTGGCGCGCACGGTCACGGTCAGGCCGGTGTAGTTACCCTTGGCCGAAGGACGGCTCTGCATCTTGCCAGCATGGAAAGTCGGATCCAGCTTCATGATGACCTCGACGATCGTCGGCGCGAAGTCGACGTGCGTAGCGCCCATCACCTTGATCGGGAAGTCGCTCGGGTATTCGATGAGGGATTCTTTGGGGTCCATGGTATTTGTCCTGTGCAAAGCGGCATTGTAGCCAATCCCATATGGAGCTGCACTGCCGGAAAAAAAGAGGCCGGCGCTGTGGCCGGCCTGAACTATTTCTTTGAATGGGAGAAATAGCGGGACATTCGGGTCGCTCGGAGCAGCGCTGCTGCCTGCGAGCGAGTGATGCCACTGTATCGGGATGCCGTCCAGGTCGCGAGCGAAATGTGACGAACGGTAGTTTGGGGCGACAGACGACGCAAACGGCGGAGTAATCGGTGTCGCACGCTCCATGTAAAAAGAGCCGGATGGATCATCCGGCTCTTCTCATGTCAGCGTTCGCGCTCGTTGGGACGGTTGCTGTCCAGGGTTTCGGACCGGCGCTCGAGGCGGGCGCGCGGCGCTTCCGGCGCGGGCGCCGGCGCCATCGCACGCGGCGGCGGCGGTGGCGGCGCAATCGCCTGGGGCGGCGGCATGCTCGGGGCGGCCGGCTGCGGCGCCGCCATCACCTGCTGCGGACGTTCGCGGCGGCCTTCGAAACGCTCGCCACGGTCGCCGCGGTCGGCGCGCTCCCAGCGGTCGGCACGCTCGGGACGCTCGTTGTCGCGTCCGGCGCGTGCCCAGGGCTGCGGACGGGCCGGTTCCTGCACCACCACGGGCGCCGGTGCCGGCGGCGGCGGCGCCGTGATCACCCCCGGCTGGATGGCCGCCACCGGCGGACGCGGCGCCGGGTTGGTCGTCAGCACCGGCGGACGCTGGCCGGCGTTGAAGCGTTCGCGGCCCCGGTTGTCGTTGTCGATCCGGTTCGGGATGCCATCGCCGTCACGATCGCGGTCGAAGCGGTTACGGATACCGTCGTTGTCACGGTCGGCGCGGTCGCGCAGGCCGTCGTTGTTGCGGTCACTGTCGGCGCGGTTGCGGATGCCGTCGCCGTCGCGGTCACGGTCGACCCGGTTCGGCACGCCGTCGCCATCGCGGTCGCGGTCGACGCGGTCCGGGATGCCGTCGCGGTCGCTGTCGCGGCGTGCATTCGCCCGGTCGCGCCATCCTTGCGGCGCCGGCGGTGCGGCGCCCGGGATGGTCGGCAGGGCCTGGGTCGGGTTCGCCCGCGGCACGTTCGACACCACGACCGGGCCGCGCTGGCCGAAGTTCGCATGCGGCACCACGGTCAGGCCGCGCTGGCGGTAGTCGGGCACGCCGTCGTTGTTGCGGTCGCGGTCGCGGTCGCGGCGGCCATCGCCGTCGCGGTCACGCGCGCTCCAGCTGTTCAGGCGGCGCAGGCGCTCGTCCGACAGGCGGTAGTGGGGCACGTAGTGGTCGCGCGGGCCGAGCGGGTACCAGCCGGTGGCCGGACGCGAACCGTGCGAGTGGAAGTTCACGCTCCAGTTGCCGCCGCCGACCCAGCCGACCAGCGCAGGCGCCCAGATCGGACGGCGGCCGTGGTGTTGCCTGTGGCCCGGCGCCCAGGCCCAGCGGTTGCGCACCTGCACCCAGCGGCCGTAGTGGAAGGGCGCATAGCCCCAGGACGCGTTGTCGACCCAGGTCCAGCCCCAGGGGGCGATCCAGGTCCAGCGGCCGTCGCGGTAGGGCACCCAGCTCGAGGCCACCGACGGGATCCACAGCGGGCCGTACTCGATGTCTTCCTGCCAGGTGCCGTGGCGGTCCAGTTCCTCGTAGCCGGTCATTTCAGTGGTGACGTATTGCGCCGAGCGCGATCCGTCGAGCGTCCGGTCGCGCGCCAGGGCCCAGTCGTCGAAGGCGTCGCGCTGCGCCTGCAGGGTGCGCACGTCGTCGTCGCGCAGCTCGGCGCTGCGGCCGGCGCGGACGGTCAGGCTGGCGCCGCCGCCGTCGACGCGGGCTTCGCCGTCGAACACGCTCACTACGCTGGTGTCGCGTACGCGCTCGGCGTCCACGCGCAGGCGGCCCGGGCGGGTCATGCGCACGCGGCCTTGCGGCGTCGTCAATTCGAATTCGGGCAGCACCTCCTCGCTCAGGATGCGGATGCTGGCGCTGCCGTAGTGCAGGCGCAGGCGCAGGCTGTCGTCATCCAGTTCGGTCACCTCGAGCGAGCTGTCGTCGTCGATACGGACCGCGGTCGAACCGATGCGCAGCTCGGTGCGTCCGTTCGGCTGGGTGGTGATCAGGTTGCGCGTGGTGATCGGCCAGTTGACCAGGGCATCGGTCGTGGTGTCGCCCACCTCGCCGCTGATGCTGACCTTGCCCTGGGCGAGCGAGACGCGGCCCACGCGGCCCGGCGGCTCCGTGTCCAGGGTGTTCTGCGCCATGGCGACAGTGGATAGGGCCGCGAGCGCGAGCATCACGGCGGTCTTGGCGAATTGCTTGGGCATGGCGGGCTCCGGAGGGAACGTGGACGATGGGCTGCTAGCAGATTAAACGCGCGAGCGGCGCTCGGGACTACGCAACTTACAGAAAGTTTCAAAGCCGAGTGACAGATACAGGAGCCGCCTCAGGCGCGGCGGCCGGGTTCGACCAGGAATAACAAGGAGCCCATGAGGACCAGCACCGCGCCGAAGATGCGGTTCTGGAGCTTCACCGCGCGCGCATCGCGGAAGAAGCGCTGCATCGACGAGGCCAGTGCGGCATAGCCGTGCATGACGATCGAGTCGATGGTCACCATGGTCACGCCCAGGATCGCCAGCTGCGGCAGCAGCGGCGCTTCCTTGGTGATGAACTGCGGCAGCACCGCGACCATGAAGATGATGCCCTTGGGGTTGGTGGCGTTGGTGAGGAAGCCGGTCATCACGCGCTTGCCGAAGCTCGGGTGCGCGGGCAGGCCGGCGGGGTTCAGGGCGCCGGCGTCGGCCGCCGGCTTGACCGGTGCGCGCCACTGCGCGATGCCGAGATAGATCAGGTACAGCGCGCCGACGATCTTCACCACGGTGAAGGCCAGCGAGGACGCCAGCAGCAGCGAACCGACGCCGGCGCCGGCGATGACCAGCACCAGGATCAGGCCGAACTGCAGGCCCAGCACGGTGGCGCTGGCTTTCTTGAGCCCGTAGGCGAGGCCGTGCGACATTGACAGCACCGCGCCGGAGCCGGGCGAAATGGCGATCAGCGAACCGGCGATGACGAAGGCGATCCAGGTGGCGAAGCTCATGCTGCTGCGGGAAGTGGGGAAATAGGGGAGGAGGATACAACGCGGCCAGCGCGCGCGTCCGGATATACCGGAGCGCGGCGCGGGGCCTGGGTAGTGCTTACTTCTTCTTCGGGTTGACGGCTGCTTTCAGCGTCGCGCCGGCAGCGAAGCGCGGGGTCTTCGATGCTGCGATCTTGATGACATCGCCGGTTGCCGGGTTACGGCCCTTGCGCGCAGCGCGCTTGGTGACCGAGAAGGTGCCGAAGCCGGTGATACCGACCGTGTCGCCCTTTTTCAGGCGCTCGGTGATGATCTCGATGATCGTATTGACGGCGGTATTGGCAGCCGCGCCGGACATCTCGGTGCGCTTCGCGAATTCCGCGATCAGTTCGCCTTTTTTCATGGTTCCTCCGGGGTTAAAAGAGCGGGAAGATTAGCATAATTATTGCTCTATGTAATCTCGCCTCCGGAGGCGAACGCAAGGAAAGCCTTATGCCAGGCTGTTTTCGACGCCCGGGACCGCCAAACGGTGGCGCAGCGCGGCGTTGATCAGGGTCTGGTAACCGGTGCCGCAGCGCTCCGACAGGTTGCGGAATTCGTTCAGGACTTCGTCGTCGAGGTAGATCGTGATGCGGGTCTTGCGTTTCGGCGGGCGGGCACGGCGTGCAGCTGGGGCAGCGTGGACGGCTTGCAGGGTCGATTCGGTATTCATGGCATCTCCTTCGGTGGCGAGGCTGCAGTACCGCAGCCAACAGCCTTGCACTATACGTATGTGCATTTTGGAATGCCCGCCAAAAGCGACGAGATGCAGATTTACGGGACTGGAATGCAAAAAGCCGCGCTGAACCGTGTGACTGCAAATCCGCCGTCGGGTAAGATGATGCGAACTTGACATGATGGGAGCAACGATGGCTGGCAGTCTGCTGTTATTACTGGACGATATCGCAAGCGTCCTCGACGACGTGGCGGTGATGAGCAAGGTGGCGGCGAAGAAGACCGCCGGCGTGCTGGGCGACGACCTGGCGCTCAACGCCCAGCAGGTAACCGGCGTCAATGCCGAGCGTGAAATCCCCGTGGTCTGGTCAGTGGCGAAGGGCTCCTTCAAGAACAAGGCAATCCTGGTGCCGGCCGCGCTGGCCATTTCCGCTTTCGTTCCCTGGCTGATCACGCCGCTGCTGGTGATCGGCGGCGCCTTCCTGTGCTTCGAAGGGGCCGAGAAGCTCGCGCACAAATTCTTGCACGGCAAGGAAGACGCCGAGCACAAGGCCAAGCTGGCCGAAGCGGTCGCCAATCCCGCGATCGACATGCAGGCGCTCGAGCAGGAGAAGGTCAAGGGTGCCATCCGCACCGACTTCATCCTTTCGGCAGAGATCATCGTGATCGCCCTCGGCACCGTCGAGAATGCGCCCTTCAGCCAGCAGGTCATGGTGCTGGTGACCATCGCGCTGGCAATGACGGTCGGCGTGTACGGCCTGGTGGCCGCCATCGTCAAGATGGACGACGCCGGCGTCTACCTGAGCCGGAAGGCCGGCGGCCTGGCGCGCAACACCGGCAAGCTGCTGCTGGCCACGGCGCCGCGCCTGATGAAAGTCCTGTCGGTGGTCGGCACCGCGGCCATGTTCATGGTCGGCGGCGGCATCATCGGCCATGCCTGGGCCCCGCTGCACCACTTCTCGGAAGAAGCGGCCCACATGACGGCGGGCGTGCCGGGCGTCGGCGGCGTGCTGGCGGCCATCACCCCGACGGTGGTGGATGCGCTCGCCGGCGTCATCGTCGGCGCCATCGTGCTGGCGGTCGTGACGGTCGTGCAGCGCATGCGCGGCAAGAAGGCCGCCGCCGCGCACTGATCCTTCACACCACGGCTGCCTTGCGCCCCAGGCGCAGGGCAGCCAGCCCGTCCCGCAGCGCCCATCCCAGCGCCCCCAGCGCCATCGCCGTCAACACCCAGCTCGCCCATCCATGGTTCACCGGCGCCAGTCCGGCCGGCAGCGCATGCCATCCCGGCAGCGCCTGCCCGGTGAGCGTGTACATGATTCCCAGGTTCATGAACAGGAACAGGTGCAGGAAGCGTTCGCTGGCCGGCAGCTGGCGGACATCGCCTTCCACCACCACGTCGCGCGCCGACACCAGCAGTTCGCCGGCGAACAACGCCACGATCCACCACACGAACGCGCCATGCCACTCGAACCAGGCGAGCGAAGCGAACAGCGCCGCGAACAGGAATTCGCGCGCGCTGTGCAGCCGCTCTTCGGCAACACACTCGCGCCGCGACGGCAGCCTGGCCAGCCATTCGTGGTTGATGAACACGTCGAGGGCCCCGATGACCCCGTGTGCCATTAACGCGTAGACATAGGGCGGCACGTTTTTTGCGCCTGCTCTAGACTACTTGCGACGGATTAGCGCGGCGCCCGCGGCCAGGCCCAGCGCGAAGCCGGCGTAGACGATCGCCAGCGAGGGCTTGGACAGGTGCTTCTCGTAACCCGGCTGGAAACGCTTGGGCGTGAGCTTGTAGTCGGCGAAGCAGGCGAAGGCCGAGGTGGCCGCAGCCGCGGTCAGCATGCCGACCGGCGTCTTGCGGTCGAGATACTTGCCGGCGAAGCGCTCAAACAGGATCGACCAGAAGGTGGCGCTGGCATGGTGGATGATGTAGCCCGGCACCGTGTAGCGCATCGACGGGCTGCTGTGGCGCGCCGCCTTGTCGCCGTAGATCCAGTGGCTGACCGCATTGGTGGGAGCGAAGGCGCTGCCGGTTTCCTTCTTGCCGAGTACCGCCAGCGCGACCGTCGACAGGATGCTGGAGGTGGCGCCGGACACGAGCCCGCGCTGTAGTGCCGAGGAGTTCCAGGTTTGCATAAGGTCCTCTTGATTGAACTGGATACGTGAAAGGAAGCATGGATGCGGATCTTGCTGACGGGCGCCAGCGGTTTCATCGGACAGCACCTGCTGCAGGCATTGCTGGCCGAAGGCCACCACGTCGTCTGCGCGGTGCGCCGGGTCAAGACCAGTACTGAACCGCGCCTCACGACCATCCATGCAGACTTCGCCAACGATACCGATAAATCGGTCTGGCTGGCGCGCATCAAGGGCATCGACGCGGTGATCAACACGGTCGGCATCTTCCGCGAATCCGGCAGCCAGACCTTCGAGCGCCTGCATGTCGAAGCGCCGCGCGCCCTGTTCGCGGCCTGCGCCGAATCGCACGAGGTGCAGATGGTGATCCAGCTGTCGGCGCTGGGCGCGGACAGCGAGGCCGATACCCCCTACCACCTGTCCAAGAAGGCCGCCGACGACTACCTGGCCGCGCTCCCGGTGCGCGCCTACATCGTGCAGCCCTCGCTCGTGTATGGCGGCGAGGGCGCCAGCGCCAAAGTTTTTCGCACCCTGGCCAGCATGCCGCTCACCCTGCGTTTCGGCAGCGCCCCGCAACTGGTGCAGCCGATCCACATCGACGACCTGGCGGCGGCCATTGCCGGGCTGCTCAGGCAGCGCCTGCCCCTGAGCCCGGGTTCCGGCACCGCGCTGCGGGTGCCCCTGGTGGGGCCGCAGGCCATGCCCTTCACCGACTACCTGCAGGCGCTGCGCACGGCCATGGGCATGGGACGTCAAGCGGTGCTGCCGCTGCCGGGCGCGCTGGCGCGGCTGGTGGCGAAGGCCGGCAGCCTGCTGCCGGGCGGGCTGCTGGACGAGGACGCGCTGCGCATGCTGAACCGCGGCAACGCGGGCGACGTGTCGATGACGACCCAGCTGCTCGGCCACCCGCCGCGTCCGGTGCGGGACTTCATCCGCGATCCCGGCGCCGAACGCAGCCAGGCCAAGCTGGGCTGGCTGCTGCCCGTCCTGCGCCTGAGCATCGCGGCGGTGTGGATCATCACCGCCATCGTCTCCTACGGCCTGTACCCGGTGCAAGCCAGCTATGAGCTGCTGGCGCGCACCGGCATCCCCGCGGCACTGCAGCCGCTGATGCTGTACGGCGCCGCCAGCTTCGACCTGGCGCTGGGCCTGGGCATCCTGTTCCTGGCGCGGCGGCGCTGGCTGTGGCTGGCGCAGCTCGGCCTGATCGGCTTCTATACCGTCGTCATCGCCATCAGGCTGCCGGAATTCCTGCTGCACCCCTACGGCCCGCTCACCAAGAACCTGCCCATGCTGGCAGCCATCTGGCTGCTCTACGAACTGGAGGAACAATAGATGGACTACGTCGTCATCAAGTGGCTGCACATCCTGTCCTCGACCTTCCTGTTCGGGACCGGCATCGGCTCGGCGTGGTACATGCTGTTCGCGAACCTCAGCCGCGACGTGCGGGCCATCGCCGTGGTGGCGAAATACGTGGTGGTCGCCGACTGGCTGTTCACGGCCAGCACCGCCATCCTGCAGCCGCTCACCGGCTTCTACATGATCCACCTGGCGGGCTATCCGCTGCACAGCAAGTGGATCATGTGGTCGATTCTGCTGTACGTGCTGGCCGGCGCCTGCTGGCTGCCGGTGGTGTGGCTGCAGATCCGCATGCGCGACATCGCCCAGGAGGCGGCGCGCAACAATACCGGATTGACGCCGCAGTACTGGCGTTACTTCCGCATCTGGATCGCGCTCGGCGTGCCGGCCTTCATCGCCTTCGTCGTGATCTTCTGGCTGATGGTGGCCAAGCCGATGTGACCAATCTACAACCGATCAAAGGAGAACCACCCATGCGGGCTTACCAGATCCTTCCCGGCGCCAACATCGACGGGCTGCAATGCATCGATTACCCGGACCGCAACCTGGGCCACGGCGAAGTGCGCATCCGCGTGCATGCCGTGTCGCTGAACTACCGCGACCTGATGGTCGCCAGCGGCAACTACCTGGTCACCGTCGACGATCCCATCATCCCCTGCTCGGACGGCGCCGGCGAAGTGCTGGAACTCGGTCCGGGTGTCACCCGGGTGCAGGTCGGCGACCGGGTGGCCGGCTCCTTCTTCCCCTACTGGCAGGACGGGCCGACCGCGCCGGACAAGATCCGCCACGCGCTGGGCGGCGACATCGATGGCATGCTGGCCGAGGAAGTGGTGCTGCACGAGGATGCGCTGGCGAAGATCCCGGCCTCGCTGAGCTTCGTCGAGGCCTCCACCATGCCCTGCGCGGGCGTCACCGCCTGGAATGCGATCTTCGTGTCGAGCAACGGGATCAAGCCGGGCGACACCGCGCTGCTGCTGGGGACCGGCGGGGTCTCGGTACTGGGCATGCAGCTGGCGAAAGCGGCCGGCCTGCGCACCATCATCACCTCCTCGAGCGACGAGAAACTGGCGCGTGCCCGCGAACTCGGCGCCCACCACACCATCAACTACGGCACGATCCCGGAATGGCACGAGGAAGTGCTGGCCGTGACGCAGGGCAGGGGCGCGAACGTGGTGCTGGAAGTCGGCGGCAAGGGCACCGTGAACCGCTCGGTGTCGGCGGCGGCGATGGGCGGCACGGTGGCGATCATCGGCGGCGTCAGCGGCTTCGGCGGCGAAGTCAACCCGGCCTCGCTGCTGGCCACGGCCAAGCGCATGGTCGGTATTTTCGTGGGCAGCCGCAGCATGCTGGACGACGTGATGCGCTTTGCCGACACCACAAGCCTGAAGCCGGTGATCGACCGCGTGTTCCCCTTCGGGCAGGCCCAGGACGCCTACCGCTACATGGAATCGGGTTCGCACTTCGGCAAGGTGGTCATCGACGTGACCGCCCGAGGATAACTAGCGCTTCTGCGGCACCAGCTCGATCTCGTACAGCCTGGGCCACAGCTTGCCGGTGACGAACAGGCGCTTGCCCTTGCTGTCCCAGGCGATGCCGTTCAGGACGGCGTCGGGATCGAGGGTGCCGCGCTGCGCCGGCGGCAGCAGCCCGTCGAGGTTGATCACGCCCTTCACCGCGCCGCTGGCGGGATCGATGCGCAGGATCAGCTCGGTGCCCCAGACGTTCGAGAACAGCTCACCATCGACCATCTCGAGCTCGTTCAGCTGGGGAATCGCTTTTCCTCCATGGCTCACCTGGATGCGGCGCAGCTCCTTCATGGTCTTCGGTTCCAGGATGCGGATGAAGGAACTGCCGTCGCTCATGTAGACCTGCTTCGCATCGCTGGCCAGGCCCCAGCCTTCGCCGACGTACTTGAAGGTCTGCTTCAGCTTGAAGGTCTTCTTGTCGAACACATAGCCGACCTGCGAGGTCCAGGTCAGGGCGAGAATGTCGTTCCCGACCGGGGTCGAGCCTTCGCCGAACACGTCGGCCGGCATGTCGGCCTTCTGCAGCACCTTGCCGCTCGTGAGCTCCACCTTGCGCAGCGAGGAAGTCCCGTTGCGGCCGGTGGTTTCGTACAGGTGGCCGTCACGGAAGAACAGGCCCTGGGTGAAGGCCTTAGGATCGTGCGGGTAGCTGTTCTTGACGACGAAGCCGTAAATGGGGACGGCTGCCTGGGCTGCGCTGGCAAGCGTCGTGGCGAGGACGAAGGTGGCAAGTGGTTTCAGCATCATGCTGAGAACTGTAGCACGATCGCCTAAAACAGCGACAGGTTCGGCGACGGCTCCGCGCTCTTCTTCACGGTCTGCGGCGCCGCCCAGGTCTTCATGCCCGCTGCCGGATAGTGGCGCAGGAAGCTGCGCGCCGTCTCGACGTCGCGGCAGGCCAGCCAGTCTTCGAGTTCGTCGGGCGCGATCACGACCAGCGAGCGCTTTTCGTCGTCTGGCTTGTGCATGCGCGACATCAGGGGGTGCTCGTCGGCGTTAATGGTGATCTGGGTGAACGAGGACTCGACCCGGCCATCGGCTTCGGTCCACTCGCGCCACAGGCCGGCGACGAAGAACAGGCTGTCGTCCTGCATGCCGATCGCATGCCGCACCGCGCGGCCGCTTTCGTAGCAGGGTTCGTAGAACCAGACCATCGGCACCGCGCACAGCTGCAGCCGGCGCCAGCTTGGGGAAAACGAGCGCCGCTCGCCCAGCGATTCGGCGCGCGCGTTCATGGTGTCGAAGGGTTTGACGCCGGGCGGGATGTGACGGCGCGGCACCATGCCGTAGCTGGCCAGGCAGGCCGAGGGGCTGCCGTCGCTGCCGCGGCGGATGATCGGCGCGCTGTAATCCTTCCAGACTTCGTCGGGCCAGCGCCAGTCGGCCGGCAGCTCGCTGAAGGCGCCCAGGGTGCCGAACTGTTCACGGGTGGGGGAATGGTAGTTGACGCACATGATCCGCCCAGCATAGTGCAACTGCTAGAAATAGGCCAGCAGGCGCCCGCACGCGATCACGGCGATCCACAGGCCGAGCGAGAGCAGGGCGTGCAGGAGGGCGCGACCCGGCGCCCGTTGGGGCCAGGCCTCGGCACGGCGGTAAGGACCGGCATGGAAGGCGAGCGCATTCAGGCCGGCCACGGCGATCAGGGCGAGCTTGAGCAGGAATACGCGGTTGGCCAGCAGCGCCAGCGGATCGGCCACGAACAGCAGCAGCCCGGTGGGCAGCACCAGCAGCATGCTGCCGGCCGACCAGGGCAGCAGGTGGCGCGCCAGCGCCTTCACCGGCAGCTGGCGGCCGAAACCGAGCACGCGCAGGTCGAACATCGCCACCGCGCCCACCAGCACGGCGAAACCGATGATGTGGAGGGTCTCGACGATCGGGTACAGCCATGCGTGCTCGCGCATGGCCTGGGCCAGCGGCAAGGACGCGGCGATGTTCGCCGCGTCGCTTACCGGCATCAGCGCAGCTCCGTGGTCTTGTCCTTGATGGTGATGCGTTCGGCGCGCAGTTCGGTCGCGTTGCTGCGGTGTGGATAACCCTGGACCGTGGCCTGGCCGCCCACTGCCAGGTTTTCCTTCGGCAGGCCGCGGTTCTCCATGCGTCCCGGCGGCGCCAGCACCACCAGCCAGGTCTTGTCGGCGGTCTTGAGGCGGACGAAGCCGTGGGGCTGCATATAGCCCGACTCCTCGATGGTGCCGCTCAGCGTCAAGGGCTTGTCGGCGTTGTATTCGCTCCAGCCGTGATGGGCGGAAGCGGTGGTGGCCACCAGTGCGGCCAGCAAGGGTGCAAGTAAACGCGAGCGTTTCATGGAGACACTCCTGTCAAGGAAGGGCAAACCATTCTACGCCCATTTTTTATGCACGCAGCCGCCCGCTAGCGGCTATGCTTGGACACATGCCGATCCAACGCCAGGCCCTCGTGGCCGACATCGCCGCACTATGGGAGCTGCGCACCCGCGCAGTCAGGGTCAGCTGCGCCTCGCATTATGCGCCGCAGGTGATCGAGGCCTGGTGCGCCGCCGCGCCGCCCGACAGGCTGCCGCGGCTTCTGGAAGCGGGAGGCGGGCTGGTGATGGAAGAAGGGGGCCGGATGCTGGGCTACGCCATCCTCGACCTGGAAACGGGCGAACTCGATGCCGCCTTCGTCGACCCGGCAGAGCAGGGGCGCGGCATCGCACGGCAACTGCTGGCGGCGCTCGACGCGATGGCACGGGAACGCGGCCTGCACCGGCTCTTTCTATCCGCCTCGCTCAACGCGCTGCCCTTCTACGAGCGTGCCGGCTACGTGGCCGTGCGCCGCGAGACCTACCCGCACCGCAGCGGCCTCGGGCTGGAATCGGTGTTCATGGAAAAAACGCTGCCATGAACACCGGCAGGCTCAGACGAAAGTAAACGTCAGCTCTTGCGCCAGGCGCGATTTCGGCAGCCCGGCATTGAAGTCCGCTTCCGAGCTGTAGCCGAAGCTCGCCAGCACCACGCTGGCCAGGCCCTGTGCGTGCAGGCCGAATTCCTCGTCCAGGATCTTCTGGTCGAAGCCTTCCATCGGGGTGGCGTCGATGCCCAGCGAAGCGGCGCCCAGCAGGGCGGTGCCCAGCGCCAGGTAGACCTGCTTTTCCAGCCACTGCGGCATGTCGCGCGTGGTGTAGCGGTGGGTGCGCACATAGCCGCGCCGGCCCGCATCCTGCCCGGCGCGGGCGGCATCGTCGCGGAAGCGGCCGTCGCGCGCTTCCTGCGCCAGCAGGCGCTCCAGGTGGGCGTCGTCCATGTCGATGCGCGAGCAGAACACGATCACGTGCGAGGCGTCGAGGATCTTGGCGGCGTTGTAGCCGTAGCCGCCCTGGGCCGCCTTCGCCACGCGCGCCTTGCCTTCCGGCGTATTGGCGACGATGAAGTGCCAGGGCTGCGAGTTCACCGAGGACGGGCTGTGGCGCAGCAGGCTGTACACCTGCTGCATCAGTTCTTCGGGGACGCGGCGTGCGCTGTCGTAGGCCTTGGCGGTATGGCGCTTGCGGGCTGCTGCGAGAATATCCATCTTGTTTCCTTTTACTGTCAGTCTTAAAAATCTTCGAGCACGATCTTGCCGACCGCGCGGCCGCTCTCGATCAACGCGTGCGCGCGGCGCAGGTTCTCCGCCGAGATGCGGCCGAAGTGCTGGCCCAGCGTGGTGCGCAGCAGGCCGGCGTCGACCATCTGCGCGACGCGGTTCAGGAGTTCGTGCTGCTTGACCATGTCCGCGGTGGCGAACATGGAGCGGGTGAACATCAGTTCCCAGTGCAGCGAGATCGACTTGCGCTTGAGCGGTACGGCATCGAGCGTGGCCGGATCGTCGATCAGCGCGAACTGGCCCTGCGGCGCGAGCACCTCGACGATGGCGGGATAGTGCTGGTCGGTGTGGGTCAGGCTGATGACGATGTCCACCTCCGGGATGGTAATCGCTTCCAGCTGTTCCTGCAGGGGCCGGCCATGGTCGATGACGTGGTGGGCGCCGAGTTCGCGCACCCAGTTGCGGGTTTCTTCGCGGGAGGCGGTGCCGATAATCGTCAGCTTCGTGAGCGTGCGCGCCAGCTGGACCAGGATCGAGCCGACGCCGCCGGCCGCGCCGATCACCAGCAACGATTTGCCGGCGCCGCCGCCCTCGGCCACCTTGAGGCGGTCGAACAGCAGTTCCCAGGCCGTGATCGCGGTCAGGGGCAGGGCGGCCGACTGGGCGAAGTCCAGGCTGGCCGGCTTGCGGCCGACGATGCGCTCGTCCACCGTCTGGAACTGGCTGTTCGAACCGGGGCGCAGCAGCGAGCCGGCATAGAACACTTCGTCGCCTTCTTTGAACAGCGTCACCGCGGCACCCACGCCACGCACGATGCCGCTCGCGTCCCAGCCCAGCACCCGCGGTTCGGTGACGGGAGCGCCCAGGCGAATCTTGGTATCGACCGGGTTGACCGACACGGCGCGCACTTCGACAAGCAGCTCGTGCGGGCCGGCCAGGGGCATCGGCAGCTCGGTGTCCTGCAGGGACCGGGGGTCGCCGATGGGCAGGCCATGCTGGGTATACACTACTGCTTTCATGTTGAATCTCCGGTAAGTTTGCCTTGCCGGACATTCTAGTAAGGGCTCAGGCGCGGAAAAACCGGCCTGGAGCGATTTCACTTTCACAGCTAGAGAGAAAATGATCCGGCTCGACGACCTGGCGCTGTTCGTCCGCACCGCGGCCCTGGGCAGCTTTTCGAAGGCCGCGCGCGAGGTCAACCTGCTGCCCGGGCAGGCCAGCGCGGCGATCGGGCGCCTCGAGCGCGAACTCGACATCCGCCTGTTCGCGCGCTCGACGCGCAGCCTGCGCCTGACGGAAGAGGGCAGGCGCTACCTGCCCTTCGCCCAGGACGCGCTGCAGGCCCTGCGCGACGGCTTCGAGGGCATGCGCGGCGATGCCGGCGTTCTTACCGGTACGCTGCAGATCGCCGCGCCCTCGGACTTCGGGCGCAACCTGCTGTTGCCCTGGATTTCGGAATTCCGCCGCGACCATCCCGGCCTCGACATCCAGCTGCTGGTCTCGGACCAGGTGGCGGACGTGTTCCGCGATCCGGTCGACATCGCCCTGCGCTACGGGCAGATCGACGATGCCAGCTATGTCGCGCTGCCAGTCGCACCCGGCAACCGCCGCGTGCTGGTGGCCTCATCCGATTACATCGCGCGCCACGGACGGCCTGCCAGCCTGGATGAGCTGTCTGCCCACAACTGCCTGCAATACCGGCTGCGCGGCCGCGCCTACGACCGCTGGTCCTTCCCTGCTGCGGAAGGCGCGCGGCTGGTGCAGGTGGCGGGACGGCTGGTGAGCGACGATGCGGAAGTGGTGCGGCGCTGGGCGCTGGCCGGCGAGGGGATCGCCTATAAATCCTGGCTCGACGTCAGCGAGGACGTCGCGCAGGGGCGGCTGGAAGTACTGCTGCCGGAAGTGCAGGGCGAGCCCACGCCCCTGAACCTGGTCTGCCCGCACCGCAGGCAGTTCTCGCCGGCGGTGAAGCTGCTGCATGCGCTGGTCGAGGAGCGCTGCCGCCGGCTGGCACGCGGCATCTAGGCGGTTTCGTTCATCTCCGCTGCCAGCAAGGCGACCAGTTCGGCCGCCGGCATGGCGCGCGCCTGGGCGAAGTTGGTCCCGCCCCAGTTCACGGAATAGTCCTGGCTGCCCTTGGCCGATGCCGCGGCATGCAGGGCCTTGGCGGCGTCGTAGGTGATGGGGTAGTCCGGCAGCGGCGGGTGGCCGGCGGCGCCGACTTCGGTGAACAGGGCGTTGGCGATGCCGCGCGCCGGCCGTCCCGAGATAACCGCCGTCATCTCGGTCCGCAGGCCGCTGCCCGCCGCGATCAGGGCGCGGTGGTGCGGCGGCGCCATCGATTCCGGACAGGCGATGAAGGCGCTGCCCATCTGGACCGCGCTGGCGCCGTGGTAGAGCGCGGTGCGGATGTGTTTTCCGTCCATGATGCCGCCGGCGGCGACCAGCGGCAGCGAGACCTTGCCGTGCAACTGCTCCAGCAGTTCGACCGTGGGCAGGGCCGGATCGGGCGCGGAGGGATCGAAGATGCCGCGGTGGCCACCGGCCTCGATGCCCTGGGCGACGATCACGTCGATGCCGGCCGCCTCGATCCGCCGCGCTTCGTCGAGCGAGGTCGCGGTGGTGAACAGGACGATGCCGGCAGCCTTCAGCGCGTCGATTTTTTCCTGCGGCGGCAGGCCGAAATGGAAGCTGACCACGGCAGGGCGCTGTTCCAGCAGCAGCGCGAACATCGCTTCGTCCGCCAGGAAGCTGCGGTAGATTTCGCTGAGCCTGGCCGGCGGCTCGGCGCCGAAGCGTGCGAAGTGCGGCCGCAGCCATGCCAGCCAGGCGGCTTCGCGCGCCGGGTCGGCCTGCGCGGGCGCATGGGTGAACACGTTGACGTTGAAGGGACGGTCGGTCTTCTCGCGCACCGCCGCGATGGCCGCGCGCGCCTGCTCGGGCGTCGAGGTGCCGACGGCGATCGAGCCCAGCCCGCCCGCCTGCGAGACGGCGGCGGCCAGCGCCGGGGTCGAGATGCCCGCCATCGGGGCCTGGATGATGGGGTAGCGGATGTCCAGCTTTGACAGCAGGTCGTGGCTCATGGTGCGGCTCCGGCAGGTCTGGTCAGGCCATCAGTATAGCCAGACCCGCAGGATCACGCGCCGCGCACCAGCAGGAAGGCCAGCACCAGCATCAGCGAGCCGGTACAGGCTTCGATCGCACGCCATACCGCCGGACGGCCAAGCACGGATGCGAAGCGCTGCGCACCGAGGCCAAGCGCGGAGAACCACAGCACCGAAGCCGTCATCGCGCCGAGGGCGAAGGAGGGACGGGCGTCGCCGGCCAGGCTGCTGCCGACCGCGCCGAGCAGCACCACGGTGTCGAGGTAGACGTGGGGATTGAGCAGGGACAGCGCCAGCACGGTGGCCAGGGCCCGGCCCAGGGTCTGGCTGTTCGCATCCGCCGACGCTGCGAGCGCGGCGCCGCCGCGCAGGCTGCTCTTCCAGCAGCGCCAGCCGTACCAGACGAGGAAGACGGCCCCGCCGTAGCGCGCCACCGCCATCAGGCTGGCCGAGGCCTGCACCAGCGCGCCCAGGCCGGCGATACCGAGCGCGATCAGCGTCACGTCGACCACGATGCAGGTGGCAACCGTGGCCAGCACGTGCTCGCCGCGCACGCCGGTGCGGATCACGTGGGCGTTCTGCGCGCCGATCGCCATGATCAGGCTCGCCCCCAGGCCCAGCCCCTGCAAAAAAACCTGTTGCGAAAACATGATGCTCCTTCACGAAAGTCACCATGCTCATCCACCCGCGTCTTTAATTCAAATATATTCATGATTTCTAAACTTAGTTAAGAAAAACTGAATATATGCAGATCGATCCCCGCCGCAGCGCCGCCTTCATCGCCGCCGTCGACACCGGCAGCCTGGAAGCAGCGGCCGCCCAGCTGGCCCTCAGCCCCTCGGCCGTCTCGCAGCGCATCTCGGCGCTGGAACAGGACTTCGGCACCCCGCTGCTGGTGCGCAGCCGGCCCTGCCGCCCGACCGGGCCGGGCACGCGCCTGCTGCAGTACCTGCGCCGTTCCAGCCTGCTGGAATCCGAGTTTCTGGCGGAGATGGGGACGGACGAGGGCCTGGGACGGGTCGCGCTGGCGGTCAACAACGACACCCTCGCCACCTGGCTGCTGCCGGCGCTGGCGCCGATCCTGGCGCGGGAAGGCTTGCTGGTGGAATTCGTGCTCGACAACCAGGGCCACACCTTCGCCCTGCTGGAGCAAGGCCGCGCGGTGGCCTGCGTGGCGGGCGAAGCGACGCCGATGCACGGCTGCAGCGTGAGCCCGCTGGGTCTGATGCGCTACCGGATGGTGGCCTCCAGGGCCTTCGCCCAGCAGTATTTCGCCGACGGTTTCAATCGCGAGAACGCGCGCCGGGCGCCGGTGGTGGTGTTCGACCGCAAGGACTCGCTGCAGTCGGCCTTCCTGCTAAGGCACTTCGGCCTGCCGGAAGGGGCCTACCCCTTCCACTACGTGCCGGCCAGCGACCCCTACGTGGCGGCGATCCGGATCGGCATGGGCTACGGCATGCTGCCGATGGAGCAGTGCGGCGCCATGCTCGAGGATGGCAGCCTGGTGGACCTGGCGCCCGAGCTGACCGTGGACGTGCCGCTGTACTGGCATGCCTGGCGCATCCAGCCGCCGCGGCTGGAGCGCATGGGTGCGGCCCTGGTGGCGGCTGCGCGCGAGGTGCTGCTGCCGCTGCCGGTCTAGGAAGCGCGTACCAAAGTCAGGCTGGCGCGCTGGCGGCGCTCCGGCACCTGGGCCGGCGTCACCGGCAGCCACTGCGCCACGCCCCACAACAGCTCGGGGACCAGGAATAGCCAGACCAGCGGCAATCCGCCCTGCAGCAGGGCCCAGGCCATCCAGGCCGAGAACATGAAGCGTCCGATGCCGTCGTAGTGGCCAAGCACCAGGCTCGGTTCGCCCAGGCGCATGAAGGACCACAGCATCACCAGGCTGCCCATCAGGCAGGTGATCAGGACGTGGACCAGCCCGAAGGCCGGCAGCGGCGCCCCGCCGAGCCAGACATTCGTCTCCGACAGCTGCGGATAAACCAGGGCGAAGGTCCAGGGCGTGGCGAAGGGCGCGGTGACGAAGATGTCGTACAGGGCGCTGGCACGGGTGATGCGGTGGTAGGTGGGAAGCGATACGGTCAGCATGATGTGCTCCTGCGGCAGGAATGGTGCATCCCCGATGCTGGCATGCCTTGAAGGACCGAGCCTTGCGATGGACGAAAAAAAGGGCTGGACGCCTGCACGCCAGCCCCAAAGATGGGAGAAGTGAAGTCCGGTCAGGTACCGATGCGGCCACCGTCGTTCTTGGTGATCACGATGGTCGCCGAGCGCGGGCGCTTGCCGGCGCCGTAACCGGCGTTCGACGGCCACTGGCTGGTGTACTTGGCCGGGTCGGCGAGGTTGCCTGATGCGGTGTTCTCGCCCGGGTGCTGGATGTTCACGAACAGCGCCTTGCCGTCCGGGGTCTCGGCGATTCCGGTGATCTCCGAACCGACCGGGCCGACCAGGAAGCGCTTGAGCGTGTCCGCGGTGGCGGCCTTGCCGACGTAGCTGTCCACCGCCAGGGTGCTGCCGTCGGCGCGCGGGTAGCTCAGCGTGAGCTTCTTGCCATCGCCCACCTGGCCCGGCACGCCGGCCAGCATCATGCAGTTGGTGACGTCGGTATAGGCGCCGTCATCGGTCTGGATCCAGCAGATGCCGGTGGAGGTACTGAAAGCCAGGCCGTCCGGGCTCGAAAAGTCCTGGTCGGCGGTGAGACCCGACAGGTTGACTTTCGAGGCATCCGCACCGGCTTCGGCGCCGAACAGGTAAACGTCCCAGGTGAAGCCGGTGGCCGTGGAGCCGGCGGCGCCTTCCTTGACGCGCACCACATGGCCGTTCGGGTTGCCCTGCTGCGCGCTGCTTCCCTTCATGTCGGTGTAGACACGCGGGTTGGCGCCGTCCGGTGCGGCCTGGCTCGAGCCGCTTGGTTCGACGCGACGATTGCTGTTGTTGGTCAGCGTGAAGTAGATCTCGCCCGTGCCGGGATGTACCGAGCACCATTCAGGGCGGTCCATCCTGGTCGCGCCGACTGCATCGCCGGCCAGGCGAGCATTCACCAGCACGTCGGCCTGGTCGGCGAACTTGTAGCCGGCGTAGGAAGCGATTGCCTGATTGCTGATCGACAGCTCGATCCATTGACCGCTGCCGTCGGCGGCGAACTTCGCGACGTACAGCTTGCCGCTGTCGAGGTACTTGTCGCCGGTGGCGATGCGGTCGGCGGCGGTCGCGTCGGCGGCGGACCAGACCGCGCTCGACACGAACTTGAAGATGTACTCATTGCGCGAATCATCGCCCATGTACACGGCCAGCGGCTGGCCCGCGACCGGTTTGCCGAAGACGGCGCTCTCGTGGGCAAAACGGCCCAGCGCGGTGCGCTTCTTGATGGATTTACTCTTGTCGTAGGCGTCCATCTCGACGATGTAACCCATGCCGTTCATCTCGTTGCGGTAGTCGTCGCTGCCGTCGACGGAAGCGCCTTTCTTGCTGATGTCCCAGCGTGCGTACTTGTCCTCGGTACCGCCGGTCTCCCAGCCGTGGCGCGAGGCCGCGCCCTGGCTGCGGCCATAACGGTTCAGCGAGGTGACGCTCTTGTCGTTGCCGCGCGCGGCGTTATCCTGGGCGCCGCGGATGAAGTAGTTCGACCAGTTCTCTTCGCCCGACAGGTAAGTGTTCCACGGGGTCCTTCCGGTGCCGCAGTTGTTCAGGGTGCCGCGGATCTTCGTGCCATTGGTCGAATATTTGGTCACTACCAGCGCATTGCCGCGCACCGGGCCGGAGAGTTCGACATCGGTCTGCTGGTGCACGCGGCGGTTGAAGCTGGACTCCTTCAGGTATTCCCACTTGCCTGCGTTGCGGCGCACTTCGACCACCGACAGGCCGTGCAGCGCCATTTCCTTGTCCACTTCCGCGGCCGGGCGCGGCAGGCTCTGGGTACCGCCGTTCGGGTGCACGAAGTGGGACGACAGCTTTTCGTCGGTGGTGGCTTCATGGTTCATCGCCAGCAGGCCGCGATCGTTGGCACTGGTGGATGCGGTACCGGTGGCGGACAGCGGGAAGAATTCCATGCCGTCGTGATGGTCGCCGGCGCGGTTTTCCATGTCGGTGTCGGTGCCGTCGTTCTTGAACGCGGCGGTATTGGCGGTCAGCGGATCGCCCAGCGCGTACAGCACGCTGGCGGTGTAGCCGGCCGGGACGACGACGGCATCGGCCAGGCTCTTGGAGACGGCGCTGAAACCGAGCAGCTTCTCCGGCGGGTTGGTGGCCACCGGCGGGGCGGTGACGGGTTCGTTGTCCGAGCCGCCGCAGCCGCTCAAGCCGATGGCGCCCAGCAGCGCGGAGGCAGCGGTCGCTGCGCCGCCGCGCAGCAGGCTGCGGCGGCTCAGGCGGGCTTCGAGGACGGTGCTGAAGTGTTCGTTCGACGAAACGAGGTCGGTCGGCTTGTTCACGGGTAATCCTGTTGGTTGTTAGGAAAAGTCCGTGCATGGTAGGCAGCGAACATGACGGCTTTGTGACCATTCGATAACAGTTGTGTGACATTCGCTAAGCCGGCGCCGGGCGAAAATGTATGCAGATATACTTCCCGCACCCAACAAGGACCTCCGATGCAGGACAGCAGCAGCACCGTCATGGCGCTCGACCCGGCCACCCTCGGCTACCAGCTCTTCGAAGCCAGCCCCGACTGCGTCAAGCTGCTCGACGCGGAGGGTCATATCGTCGCGATCAACCAGAATGGCGTGTGCGCCATGGAACTCGACGGTAAGGATGCCGTCCGCGGACGGCCCTGGCTGGCATTCTGGCCGGAAGCAAAGCAACCCGAGATCCAGGCCGCCATGGCCGCGGCACGCGCGACCGGCATCGCGCGCCTGCGCGCGCCCTGCCCGACCGCGCGCGGCACCCTCAAATGGTGGGACGTCACCATCAGCCGGGTCGGGCAGGACGGCCTGCTGGCGACCTCGCGCGAGGTCACCGACCAGGTGCGCGCCGATGCCGAGCGCGAAGGCCTGATGGCCCAGCTGCGCAGCGCCAAGCAGCGCATGGACGACGTGTTCCGGCAGGCGCCGGCCTTCATGTGCGTGTTCACAGGGCCGGACCACGTGTTCGAGATGGTGAATGCGCGCTACCTGCAGCTGGTCGGTGGGCGCGAATCGATCGGCGTACCGCTGCTGAAGGCGCTGCCGGAGCTCGCCGGGCAGGGTTTCATCGAACTGCTGGACGGGGTGTACCGCAGCGGCGAACCGGTATTCGGCACCGACGTGCCGGTGATGCTGCAGCGCTCCCCGGGCGCGCCGCTGGAGCGGCGCTTCGTCGACCAGGTCTACATGCCGCTGCGCGAACCCGACGGCCGGGTGACGGGCATCCTGGTGCACGGCATCGACGTGACCGACCGCACGCTGGCGGCCGAGAAGCTACGCGCCAGCGAGGAACGCTACCGCACCCTGTTCGAATCGGTCGACCAGGGCTTCTGCATCTTCGAGATGATCTTCGACGAGCAGGAGCGGCCGGTGGACTACCGCTTCCTCGAGATGAACAAGATGTTCGAATCCCACACCGGCCTGCGCGACGCCGTGGGCCGGACGGCGAAGGAGCTGGTCCCGGACCTCGACGGCGTCTGGTTCGAGACCTACGGGCGGGTCGCGCAGACCGGCGAGCCGGTGCGCTTCGAGAGCGAGGCGCCGGCCATGGAACGCTGGTTCGACGTGTATGCCACCCGCCTCGGCGGAGCGGGCAGCAAACGGGTGGCGCTGCTGTTCAGCGACATCACGGACCGCAAGCGCTCCGAGGATACCCTGGTCAAGCTGGCCAGCGACCTGGCGGAAGCGGACCAGCGCAAGACCGAATTCCTGGCCACGCTGGCGCATGAACTGCGCAACCCGCTGGCGCCGATCCGCAGCGGCCTGTCGGTGATGCGCCTGCACGGCGACAACGCCGCCTCGGTGGCGCGGGTGCGCGAGATGATGGAACGCCAGGTCAGCCACATGGTGCACCTGATCGACGACCTGCTCGACATCGCCCGCATCAGCGGCGGCAAGCTGGAACTCAAGAAGGAGCACGCCGACCTGCGCACGGTGCTGTCGAGCGCCGTCGAAACCAGCCTGCCGCTGATCGAAGCGGCACGCCACGAGCTCTCGATCGAGGTGCCGGATGCGGCGGTGCCGGCCGAGGTCGACGTCACCCGCATCGCCCAGGTGGTGGCCAACCTGCTCAACAATGCAGCCAAGTACACGCCGGCCGGCGGCCGCATCGGCCTCTCGATGCGGGTGGAAGGCGAGGAAGCGCTGATCGCGGTCTCGGACAACGGCATCGGCATTCCGCAGGAGGCGCTGTCCGCGGTATTCGAGATGTTCAGCCAGGTCGGGCACCACCTCGCGCGCGCCCAGGGCGGCCTCGGGATCGGCCTGTCGCTCGTGCGCCGGCTGGTGGACATGCATGGCGGGACGGTGTCGGCATCCAGCGCGGGACCGGGAAGCGGCAGCGTGTTCACCGTGCGCCTGCCGCTGGTGCACGCAAGGCCGGCGCCGGCTCCCGACGTCCGTCCGGATGACAGTGACGGCAGTGCCGTGGAAGGCACGAAGATCCTGGTGGTGGACGACAACGTCGATGCGGCGCTGACCCTGTCGATGATCCTCGAGGCCTGCGGCTACGCTACCCGGGTGGCCCACGGCGGCGCGGAGGCGCTGGAGGCCGCGAAGGCCTTCCGGCCGCAGCTCGCCTTCCTCGACATCGGCATGCCCGGCATGGACGGCTACGACACCGCCCGCGCGATGCGCCAGATCGCCGGGCTGGAAAACATGACGCTGATCGCCCTGACCGGATGGGGCGCCGACAGCGACCGCCAGAAGTCGCGCGAGGCCGGCTTCGACCAGCACCTGACCAAGCCGGTGCAGCTGGACGTGGTGCAGGATCTGTTAGCGAAGCTGACCGCTTGATACCGCGTCAGGCCTGGCGGTGGCCCAGCGCGATGCAGGCCGCCCCGGCCAGCGCCAGCGCCACGCCGGCATAGTCGCTCCACACCGGCTTGATGCCGTCCACCACCCATAGCCAGGCCAGCGCGGTGGCGATGTAGACCGCCCCGTAACTGGCGTAGACGCGGCCGCTGGCGGCCGGGTGCAGGGTCAGCAGCCACACGAAGGCCACCAGGCTGAGGGCCGCCGGCAGCAGCAGCCATGCGGAACCCTTCCCGGTCAGCCACAACAGCGGCAGGTAGCAGCCGAGCAGCTCGGCGATGGCGGTGACGAAGAACAGGCCGGCCATGCGGCCGAAAGGCAGGAAATCGAAGGACATCGGTGGGTGCGCTTGTGGAAAACGCCAATCTTATCCCCAATCCTCAGCCCAGCGCCTGCGCCTCGAACCACTGGCGGCTCGCCGCATCCGCCGGGAAGAAGGATTCCAGCCGCAGTTCGTGCACGGTGACGTCGTGCGGCGTACCCAGGGTGGTGATGGTGGTGAACAGGTTCAGCGTGACGGCGTCCTTGCGCAGCTGGACCGGCAGGAAGGGCAGGGCGCGGCGGTCGAGGTTAGGCTGGCTGGCCGCCTGCGCGATGCCGGGCAGCGCCATCAGCTCGTCCAGCAGCCGGGTCGCTTCGCTGCCTGGGCCGTCGCCCATGGCTTCGCGCTGCACCCACTGCAGCAGGTCGGTGCAGACGTCTTCCCAGTTCACCAGGTGGCGCCGCAGCCCGTTCGGGTCGAGGGTCAGCTTGATGACGTTGACCGAGCCGTCGCGCGGGATCGGCGCGTGGGCCGGCATGCCGAGGAACCAGCGCATCATGCGCGCCGCCGGCTCGTTTGCCATCACCAGGTTCCACAGCCGGTCGACGACGAGGGCCGGATAGGGCGCCTGCTGGGCCAGCATGAAGTCGAGCGCCTGCATCACGGCGGCCAGTTCCGGATCCTGCAGGCAGCGTTCACGGTAGGCCGGCGCGAAGCCGGCCGCCAGCAGCATGGCGTTACGCTGGCGCAGCGGAATGTCGAGCACCAGGCCCAGCTTGAGGATCAGGTCGCGGCTGGGAGCCGCCCTGCCCGTCTCCAGGAAGCTCAGGTGGCGCTGCGAGATGCCGGCGTCGACCGACAGTTTCAGCTGGCTGAGCCCGCGCTTGCCGCGCCAGTAGCGCAGCGCGGCGGCGAAATCGCTGAAGTACCGGTGTTCCACCCCGCCTGCGACGGTGTCCATGCAGCCTCCCTGTCAGATTGCGGCCGATTGTGGCCCAAGGCTTCCGCGAACTCAAGCCTTGTCGAGGAAGCCGGTGACGCTGGCCAGGCGTCCGTCGCCGGCGATCACAGCGACGTCGGTGCCGTGGGCCACGCTGTCGCCATCCGGCGCACGCAAGGTCCACGAGAAGCGCACTACGTTGTTGTGCCCGTCCGGGACGCCGGCCAGCTCGAAACGGTGCCCCGGAAAGTGCAGCTGGGCGCCGGCGATCAGGGTCTCGATGCCTTCGTGGCCGCTGCCCTGCATCATCGGATCGACGTAGCGGGCGTTGGCGGTGAACAGCTGGCGGACGTGGGCGCGGCGGGCGGCGCCGTCGGCTTCGTTCCAGGCTGCCAGGTACTGTTGGGCAATCGTGCTTGCGTTGTTCATGATTATCTCCTGTGGTGGTTGGCGTTTCGACAGGAGCCATTCTGCGCATCCGCGTGTGCCGTGGCGATTACCTCCCAGGTAATCATCCGTGCCTGCGCCACCGATTCGCGATCCGGCGTATCCTCACAAAGAGAGCAATTTTCGGCGGTGGATATCTTGAGCGAGCAGACACTTTCAGCAATCAAGCTCGGCGCGCAGCAGCTGGCGGACGTGGTCACCCTGCCCGCGCAGCAGCGCTATGCACACTTCGTGCAGCAGGTGGCGCAAACGGGAGAAGTGTGGGGGCTGTACCGCGACGGCTGGGCGCTGGCCAAGACCGACGACGGCACCCTGGTGTTCGCCATGTGGCCGGCCAGCGAATTCGCCGACCTGTGCGCGGAATACGAGTGGGACGGCTACGAACCGCAAGCCTTTCCGCTGGACGACCTGATGAGCGACCTGCTGCCGCAGCTCGAAGAAGACGGCGTGCTGCCGGGCATTTTTTATACGCCGGGCGACCGCGGGCTGACGCCGACCGCCTACATGCTGCGGGTGGACCTGGAGCGCGAGATGGACAAGCGCTGATCCCTAGACATTCAATTCGTAGCGCACGTCGCGCCGGTCTTCCGTCTGCAGGCCCTCGACCAGGTAGGCATCCCAGCCCAGGCGGCCTTCATCGCCCTCCAGCCGCACGTTGCGCACGTCCGCGGCCAGCAGCACCAGCTCCACTTCGTATTCGAGCGACAGGCCGGTAAACATCGCCAGCATGCTGCGCAGCGCCCGTGCAGCCAGGCCGCCCGGCAGGAAGTCGTTGAAGCCGGGCCGGTCCAGCGGTCCCACCACCAGCCGCAGCCGCAGGTCGCGCTGCCAGACGCGCGCGCCGGCGATCGTGCTGGCGCCGAGCAGCGCATGGTCGCTGCCCAGCATGGTCTGCTGCTCGGGGGGCACGGCATACCAGCAGCCGACGAACTGCTCGGCGACGACCTGCTGTCCGAAGTACTCCGACAGCACCCGCGCCAGCTGCACGCTCGAGGCCGGACGCTGGCGCATCGAGCCGGCAAAATAGGCGATCGACTCGTCCAGCACCGCGCCCTCCACGCTGCCGGACAGGCGGCCGCGCAGCGCGCCATTGCCCAGTCCGGCGAGGCTCAGGAGCAGGGGCAGGAAGGCGTCGTGGCCGTCCAGCTGGTATTGCAAGGCCAGCCGGTACTTGCGCCAGGCTTCGTAGAACAGGGCCAGCGAGCGGTTCGAGAAGGTGTCGAGGAAGGCGCGGGCGCCTTCCGCTTCGTCTTCTCCCTTGGCCTGCGACTGGTGCTCGGCAATGCGCTCGGTGTAGTGCAGGGGCAGCACGCCGTGGCTGCCGAGCAGGCCCATGAAGGAAGGCGTCAGGCACACATGCTTGAGCGCCCCCGCGTGCAGCGCGGCGGCAAGCGCCGCCGGCTGGGTAGCGATGTCGCGCGGTTCGGCCTGGATGGCTTCGAGCTGGCTGGGCGGAAAACCGAGCGACACCGAATTCTGGAAGCGCAGGAAGCGCGCCACCAGGTCGCGCGAAGGCTCGCCGCGGCGGCGCAGCCACAGCTCGAGCAAGCGCACCGCCTGCACATAGTCGAAGCGGTAGGGCTCGCGGAACAGGCGGTCGATTACAGCAGGCTCATATCGCCGCTGCGTGGCTGGCATGTCAATAAGTCTTCTCCGGTTTTGCTCGATACGATCACCAGCTGGGTGAAGCTGTTGGCATGCACGTACAGGGCCAGGAAACGCTCGACGATCTGGGCGAAAGCGTGGATGCCGCTGCCGACGAAGGCCTCTTCGTCGATGCTGAGGCGCACCTCGACGCCGCGTACCAGGCAGGTAAACGGGTTACCGGACAGCCAGGCGGTGGTGGCACGCTGGACGATCGCCTTGACGCCGCCGATCTGGCGCTGCGAGGACGGAGAACGCGGCAGGTCGTACAGCGCCAGAATCTCGCGGAAGGCATCGACGCCGCCGTCGGCCAGCGACAGGTGGTTCAGCGCCAGGTGCGAGATCAGGCGCCAGTGCGCCCCGCGCCCGCTGGCAAAGCGGTAGGAGGCGCTCGGCTTGCGCAGGAATGCGATCGCGCGCACGCTCGATCCGCCTTCGAGGAACAGGTCGCCGCCCTGCTGGCCATAGGGAAGCAGCGCCGGCAGGTCGCGGTTGGTGCAGGTCAGTTCGATGTTCAGGGTGTCGGTTTCCACTTCGGCCGGATCGAAATCGATGTCGACGATCGATACCTGGGTTTCGAAGCCGGGGCTCCGGTCGGCCAAGGCCTCGTCGCGCCGCACCGCGTAGTAGTGGCCGGCGTCTTCCGGCGTCTGCGCATGCTTGAGTGCATAGAAGGGGCGGAACTGCACCAGGGTTTCACCCTGCGGCGTCTGGCGGATGAGGCTCAGCGATTCGATCGCATAGACCTCGTAGGCGTAGGCGCGGCGCGCGTCGGCCAGCACCGGATAGCTGGCCGTGGTGTGGGTCACGCGGATCGGTTCGCCGCGCTGGCGGAACAGGTTGATCACCGGGGTGCAGCCGAGCAGCACGTTGTTGGTCGACAGGGTGCCGAGCATACGCGCGAGGTTCGAGTCGGAGCGCAGTCCGGACAGGGCCAGGTGCAGGGTCAGGGTGCGCGCACCGGGCGGCGCGTGGGCGGCCAGCGCCTGCAGATCGATGTCGACAAAATTGAACTTCTCGGGGAAGCTGAAGTATTCGGTCAGCAGGCGGTAGGCCGCATGTGAGCGCGCCGGGAAGTCGATCAGGGATTCCTCGTCGTCGAAGCCGGCCGGCCGCACCGGGACCGCGGGCAGCGCGCGCCAAACGCCGCTATCGTCGGCTTCCACCCAGGCCGCGACGCTGCGCATGAACAGCGCATCGCGCAGGGCGGCGCAGAACGAGGGTTCGCCGTCGAGGAAGACGCGCAGCAGCGGCAGCCCGAGCTGGGCGATCGAGCCCTGTTCGGCGGTGCAGGCGATCGTCAGGCTGATGCTGGAGGACGCGGTGCCCGGCAGCCGCACGGCCTCGGGGGCATCGATGATGGCCGAGAAGGCCGCCCTGGTGAGCGCCAGCGGCGCCACAGTGACCGGATACACGGTGCGGAAGGTGCAGGCCGCGCCGCGCACCGGGCGCGTGTTCAGTTGGGTGCCGCGCGCGATCACGCTGGTCCCGGCCTGCTTGGTCGTGCCGCCGAAGTCCATGCGCGCGATCGAGCAGGAAGGGAAGGGACGCAGGTAGTGCGGGTACAGCACCTCGAACAGCGCTTCGGTGAATTCCGGGTAGTCGTCGTCGAGGCGCTTGGCGATGCGCGCATTGAGCAGCGCGAAGGATTCGATCATGCGCTCGGTGTGCGGGTCTTCGCAGACTTCGCCGCTGATCAGGAGGCGCCCGGCGATGCGCGGGTAGCGCTCGGCGAATTCGCGCAGGTTGCGGCGCAGGTAAGCGAGTTCGCTTTCGTAATAGGGGAGCATCTGTTCCATGCTCACCCTCTACCTGCCTTGCCGGCCTTGCTGATGCTGTACTGCAGGGTCGACGGGGTCAGGACGGCGTCGAAGTTGACCGGCTCCTGCGACACGCTCGCCACCAGCACGGCCGTGATCGAAAAATTCAGGCGGTTCACCGAATCGCCCTGCAGATCCAGGCTGGCGCGCACCTTGCGCAGGCGCGGCTCGTGGCAGCCGATGGTTTTCTCGATGCTGGCGCAGATGGCGGCGCGGTCGGTGGGGCTCGAGAGGCACAGGTCGGCGAAATCGCCCAGGCCATAGGTGACCATCGAGCGGCTGCACTCGGGATAGGCCTTGAGCATGCCTTCCGGGATGCTGGCGCGCGTGTTGAGCAGGGCCTCGAGGTCGCGCGCCACCGTGTCTTTCAGCTCTTCGATCGTCATGCGCTGCGCTGCGGACCTTCCGCGTTCCTGCACACCCAGCAGGCGGTCGAACAAGCCTGGCGTGTATCCCTTCATGGGCATCCCCTGAATAACGACATCCGATGTTGCCATGGCGGGCAGTGCCAACGTTTGATCAACTTCACATTGGTAACCCTTTCCAGTTGTTATGGTTTCCGCTGCGTCGTTCCACCAAATCTTGAGGGAAGGCAAAGATGACCAGCAAAGTCTTATGGGGTGAGGGCCTGTTATTGCGCCCACAACACTTCCAGCGGCAAGACCACTACCACGAGCAATGCCTCCACAAGAGCATCAAGGCCGTGCATCCCTATGCCTGGGGCGTCGAGGCCTTGCAGGTCGACCGCGAGGCGCTGGCCAACAGCGTGCTGCGGCTGCTGGCGCTCTCGGTGCGCTTCCAGGATGGGGAGCTGGTCGACGCGCCCGACATCGACGCATTGCCCGAGGCGGTGGACCTGAGCCTGCTGCCGCCATCGACGCAGACCATCACCTATTACGTCGCCCTGCCCGGCCTGAAACCCTTCAGCGGCAACTTCACGCCACACGGGCAGACCAACAGCACGGCGCGCTTCGTGCAGGCGAACCAGGACACGCCCGACCTGTACACCCAGGCCGCGCCGGTGCAGCTGGCCTACCTGAAAAAGGCGGTGCGGCTGGTGTCGGAAGCGGAGCCGCGCGACTCCTACATCCACTTCCCGCTGCTGCGCCTGCGGCGCGCCTCCACCGGCGGCTTCGAGATGGACGAGAGCTTCGTGCCGCCGACGCTGTCGGTGGGCGCGGCCCCGCTCCTGTTCCAGCAGCTGCGCCGCCTGCTCGACGCGCTGCAGGCCAAGACCGCCGCGCTGTACGGGCACCAGCGCGAGCCGAGCCGCAACGTGGTGGAGTTCCGCTCGGGCGACATGTCCTCGTTCTGGCTGCTGCACACGGCCAGTTCCGCCTATGCGACCCTGACCCACCACTTCAACCACCCGGCGCTGCACCCGGAGCGCCTGTACGAGCAGCTGCTCGACGTGGCGGGCGGCCTGATGACTTTCTCCAAGAGCTGGACCTTGGGCGACCTGCCGCCCTACCAGCACAATGACCCGGGACCGTCGTTCACCAAGCTGCACGCCATCATCCGCGAGCTGCTCGACACGGTGATCTCCTCGAAATACTTCGCGATCGCGCTCAGCGAAGTGCGGCCCTCCTACCACATCGGCGCGCTCGACTCGGGCAAGATCGACGAGCGGACCACCTTCTACATCGCGGTGTCGGCGGCCATTCCGGCGGTGGAGCTGGTGGATGTGGTGCCGCTGCGCTTCAAGGTGGGCGCGCCGGACGACGTCGAGAAGTTCGTGCTGTCGGCGCTGCCGGGCGTGCGTCTGCAGTACGCGCCGCAACTGCCGGCGGCGGTGCCGGTGCGTCCCGAGACCTGCTACTTCGTCCTCGAAGCGAAGGGGCCGATGTACGAGCGCATGCTCAAGGCACAATCGATCTCGATCTACGTCCCGGCCGGCATGAAGGAATTGCGGCTGGAGCTGCTGGCCGTTGCCGCATGAAGGGGCCCTTGAGCATCTTCGACACGGGCTTGAGCCAGCACGCGCGGCTCATCACCCTTGCCAGCGCCCAGGACAGCTCCCTGCCGGAATCGCTGGTGGCGGAAGGCTTCAGCGGCCGCGAAGCCGTCAACGAACTGTTCGCCTTCGACGTCGATGCGCTCAGCACCTCGACGGATCTCGACCTGGCGCTGTTCATCGGCGAAGAACTCACCATCGGCCTGCTGCAGCCGGACGGTTCGCGGCGCATGTGGCACGGGCTGTGCACTGCAGCCTCGTGGCTGGGGGCGGATGGCGGGGTGGCGCGCTACCGGCTGCGGCTGGAACCCGCCCTGGCCATGCTGGCGCTGCGCCGTGACAGCTACCTCTTCCAGGACAAGAACGTTCGCGAGATCGTCTGTGAATTACTCGCGGATTATCCACAGCTGCGTTTTGATTTCGACATCACGCAGGGGCTGTCGCCGCGTGCGGTCTGCACCCAATACCGCGAGAGCGACCTGGATTTCTTCACGCGGCTGCTGGCGTCGGAAGGCTTGAACTGGCGCTTCGAGCATGAGCAGGGGGAGCATGCGGAAGACGGCGCGCATGGGCAGGCGAAGCATAGTCTGCTCGTGTTCGACAGCAGGGCAATGGCCCCCCCGATGCCGGGCGGAGACGTGATCCGCTTTCATGGGGTGCGTGCGACCGAGGTAGATGATGCGATCGACGGCTTCCGGGCGCGCCGGCGCGTGCAGGCCAATGCGGTGACGATCAGCAGCTGGGATCCTGCGCAACTGCTGGCGCCGGGTTACGAGCACGAGTCCATGCTCGATGCGGGAGACCTGCCCCTGCTGCCGCTGTACGACGGCAGCGGGGAACGCATCGTTGCCGAGCGTGGCGCAGCGGATGCGCACAGCGAGTTGATGCTGCAGGCGCTCGAGCTGGAGAACAAGGTTTTCGAAGGGACCGGGGCAGTGCGCAGGCTGGCGGCCGGCCATGCCTTCCAGCTGACCCAGCATGACCGGTATCCCGAGGGTGCGAATGCCTTCAAGCTGCTGTGGGTGCGGCACGAGGCGCGTAACAACTTCGAGACCGGCATTGCAAGCGCTTCTTCGTCGGGCGTCGAAAACGGGACCTATCGCAATGTGTTTGGCTGCGTGCGCGAGCTGGTGCCGCTCGTGCCTCGCTTGAGCGCGGCGCCGCATCGGATCACGGCGGCCGGGCCGCAGTGCGCCCTGGTTGTCGGGCTGGCGGATGCCGTGTCGACCACCAACCGCGATCACCAGGTGCGTGTGCAGTTCGCGTGGCAGCGCGGTGCGCGGCCGAATGCCGGGGGCATGGTGCACAACACGGACGAGAAAGGCTGCGCACCGGGTAACGAGATCTCGGGCACGTGGGTGCGGGTGGCCGAGGCGCTGGCCGGTCCCAACTGGGGAACGGTGTTCACGCCGCGTATCGGGACGGAAGTGCTGGTCGATTTCATCGAAGGCGATATCGACCGGCCCGTGGTCGTGGCGCAGCTGTACAACGGGGCGGACCTGCCGCCGTTTTCCGCAGGCGTCGATTCAGGCGTCAATCACGCGGGAGTCCTGTCCGGGATCCACACCCGGAATGTCGATGGCAGCGGCTACAACCAGTGGCAGATCGACGACACGACCGGGCAGCTGCGCATGCGGCTGGCGACCAGTGTCGGGGCGACGCAGCTCAATCTGGGGTACCTGATTCACCAGGAGCCGGGTACGGCGCAGCGGGGCGCTTATCGCGGCAGCGGTTTTGAATTGCGCACCGATGCCTGGGCGGTGATTCGCGGTGGGGAAGGTGTGCTGCTGTCGACCCGTGCGCGGCCTGCGCTGGGGAGCAGCGTGTCGTCGACGCAGATGGATGTGGCGGAAGCGGTGGCGCAGTTCAAGAGTGCTCACGAGTTGTCCACCACGCTGGGGGATGCGGCGGCAGCGCAGCAGGCGCTGTTCAGCAAGGATGCCTTGAAGGCGCAGGCCGAGTTCATCGAGCAGATCGATCCGCAGGCCAAGGGCAAGTACGAGGGGCCGGTGAATGGGCAGGCGGCATTCAAGGCCAGGCCGGGGTCACGCGAGCTGGATTCGTCACAGCCTGTGGAGAAGTTTGCTTCGCCGATCGTGCTGATGGATTCGGCGGCGAGTATCAACTGGGCGACGCCGGCGTCGACGGTGCTGTACGCGGGGAGGCATTTGCACTGGACTACGCAGTCGGACATGCACATGACGGCGGGGCATACGTTTTCGTCGGTGTCCGGTGGGGCGACCAGTTTGTTTACGCATTCGGGCGGGATCCAGGCGATCGCGGCGAATGGGCCGGTGTCGCTGCAGGCGCATACGGATGGGCTGGAGATCTTGGCGGACAAGGAGATCACGGTGATCTCGGTGAATGACTGCATCGAGATCAAGGCGAAGGAAAAGATCGTGCTGCAGGCGGGGGAGTCGTCGATCACGCTGGAGGGCGGGGATATTACGTTTGCTTGTCCGGGGACGTTTTCGGTGAAGGGTGGGCAGCATGTGTTCGACAAGGGTGGGCGACAGACAGCCAAGCTTCAGAACCTGCCCGGCGAGTTAAGCGAAGAAGCTCGCAACTGGATCTCTCTGAACTATCTAGACGCCGAGATTGGAGAAGGCATTCCTGACGTGGAATACGAGATCCATTTCGATAAAGGTCCGGTCCTGACGGGGACGCTGGACAGTAACGGAAAGGCACGCCATGAGAACGTCGACAACAAGCCAGTGAAAAAGGTGATCTACAAACCGCGTAAGCCAAAAGATGAAAAGCCGCATGACCCACTACAGAAGCTGCTTGGCTGAGCGCGACGCCTGACCACTGTCCATTGGAATAATCCATGCCCGACATTAATGCGACACAGATGCGCGATGCGCTTGCCTGGACCACGAACGAGCAAGGTCCGGAGGAAGAGGTAAGTTCCAATCCATGGGAGTGGTTTTGGCAAGCCGTTCAGGGTGACTTCAACGAAAACCGATCGACAAGTCAAATCGTCGTTGACGCGGCAATATCGATGATTCCTTTGGTCGACCAAGTGTGCGATGTACGCGACTTGATCGCGAACTGTAAGAAGCTCAGGGAAGACACATCCGATACATGGGCTTGGGTCGCGCTTGCTTTGACACTTATCGGCCTTGTTCCTTTCCTTGGCTCGTTTGTGAAAGGCGTCTTGAAGATCTTCTTTGCCTTTGTTCGACGCGCTGGCGGAAACGCAATTATCGCAGCCGTGGACAAAGCTATTACATGGGTTGTAGCGCTGCTACGCCGGCGAGCCTTTCAAACGTATCTGCGAGAGCACAACATCGATGACGTCTTTACCTGGCTTGCTAACGAGATCAAGAAAGTTAAAACGAAAACCGGCGCTGCAGAACTGATCAAAGCGTTCGATTCTGCCATCGCAACACTGCGACAACTTACTGACAAGGTTTCTCATGTCCCAGTAGTCGGCCCTAGAGCCTCTCAAGCATTAGAACAAGTAATGTGGGTACGCTCCAGGGCCACTGAAGGGATAGCAAAGGTCAATCTCACCATTGACGCCATATTTGACGCCATCATTATGCGCTTGCTGGGAGAGACAGCACTGAGCAGGAAAGCGATTGTCAATCTGAACAATGTGCATTATCGCGGCGCGTTACCTGAAGCGACTGCGGTTACATTAATGCGCCGGCCACGGCCGTGTCCAAAGTGGCTCAATGAAGGCAACAATCTTCCTTGGTCCGAAGCAAAACTTGATCGCTATGCTAAAAAGATAGAAAAAAAGGTCAAGGGCGGCTGGCCCAATCTATCAGAACAAAATATCAAATCTTTTCACAAATTGAGTTCCGATGAAATAAAAGGCCCAGCACCGCTTATTCGTGTTCTGTCGCCAAACAGTCGAGCTATGAGCGATTGCTGGATCAGTGAAAAGGTTTTCAACGAGATTCAAAATTCTCCCGATCCACGCGCTGCTTGGCGGAAATATTTAGCCGTTTGGCCCGACTGGAATGTGAACGGTCAATTGTTGTCTATGACGTAAAGCCCGGCGAAACATTAAAGGTGTGGCGAGGCCCGGCATCTAGTCAGAAAAAAGATTCGCTACCGGACAGGCATTTGGAAGGTGGATGGGAACAGATAGCATTCAACGTCGAAAGGAACGATCGACGCAATGACATAATGAGATATTACAAGAAGTATGATAAAAATTCTCTGCACGAGTCCATTAGTCAGGACGATTTTTACAAACTACCAAAATCTGAGCAAGAAGAATATTTGGGAATTCGACAGAAGATCACGCATCCAAATATAAGTGGGCCTTTTGAAACCGGATGGGGTTACACGGATTTTGACGGCACCGGATTGCCAGACAAGATCGGTTTGCCCGCCCTACCCGGGCAAGTGACCTCTTTTAGACCATAAACCCATTTTCTTGATATCGAGAGTTAGATACCAAATGACATCAAATAAAACCCTGACAACTTGGCAAAAGAAGCAAGCCGCTTTGCTTTATTTTTTTGCTTCTGATGAATACTTAAAAGGGCTTCATGAGCGCGTTCGTGAACTTCAGAGGTTTGTTGACGGGATACTGGACAAGAGCCGTGAAGAAGGCCGAGACCGTTTTTTGAAAGATCCCCGATGGGGAGATCGTGACACAAGCGAAAATTGGTCCAACCATGCTTGGTCCTTTCTAGCGGATTTTGGATTGTCAGTGGCAAGACATATAGCAGATCGCTCTTCAGAAATTTATCACGTAACAGGAGCTTATCAATGTGGCCGGGGAATGGCAGAATTTTCAATGCAATGGACTCTGCCTGTAGAGGAAGAGAAATTTGATGAAATGTTTGCGTCTATTTCGAAATATGCTAGATACATTGATGACACGATGGAAAAAGGCCAGGTTGATAGCAGGTGGGACGATTTCGGTTTTGCTTTAGCATGGCAAGAACACGCATCGACGTTTCCCCGGTTGCCCAAATTTAGAATTCGCGAAGATATCAATTGTGAACATGGGAAGATTCCTCCGAAGACTGGTGTATATATTTCCTCTGAATATCCGGATGGTGCCCTGCAGTTTGCATGGAACGGTAACGAGTATGGCGAGCTTCTAGAGTGTTCTATCTTTAACGATCTAGGTCAAAAAGCCCTTGCCACCGTCGGCAGATCTAAACTATGGCTGGACGACGAAGCAATGCTTGAATTTGTCCAGAAGAATCCAAACGCAACAGAGTTAACAGACGATCCTTTTTATGCTGAGGACTTTACACCGGATCTTGCCCCGAGTCTGGTTGCACGAAATGCGTTCACATCGGCGCCTTCAAAGTGGTATTACGTAGAGATTTTAGAAGCCGAATCCGAGGAAATTGGTACTGAGATCGATCAATCGGCACATGAAGAACGTCGCGTTGAAGCAGGAAAGCGCTGTGAAATAAGCGGCTTTTATTTCAGTCCAGCGTCTTCAGGACCACGCCGCTTTTTTACCCAAGGTGAAGTCTTCCCAAAACTGGACTCCGCTTACGGAAATACCATTTGGCAGTGGGACGAGAAACAGAACTAGCTGCCATTAGCCATATTTTGGATCGTTAAAGCGTCGTAAGGGGGAACTATGGCAGGTCCACTGATCAAACTCGGCGATAAAACATCTCATGGGGGAGTCGTCGTCGAAGCTTCCCCGCATAGCGATACCGGTGGGGCCGGCATTGCGCGAATGGGCGACAAGACAGTCTGCCCAAAGCACGGTTCGAATCCGATCGTCAGCGGCGACTCGACACTCATCATCGACGGCAAGCCGGCAGCGCGGCATGGAGACAAAACGGCTTGCGGCGCCACCCTCATTGCAGGACAACAGGCAAGCATCGACAACCTCTAAGCGACTATGACAACCACTACAACAGCACCCACACGCGTGACTGCCGAATGGCTCAAGCTCGGCGCAATCGTTGTGATTACCTTTTTCGTCTGCTGGACGCTCGCAGTTGGCTACTGGCATGTCACCGACCATAACCCTGGGACGGGCGACCTGGCACTGGGGTTGCTCCTTATGCCCGTGGGTGTGCTGTTTGCCTTCTGGGGAGGACAGAAAGCGATCATGGCCCGTGCCGCGTTCATTCCTGCTAGTACCTCAAAGCCAGCGTCCTCTTCATCAAGGGTAGATGCGGTAACGACCACACCAGTACTGGCCATCGTGGCAACCGCACTGCGTTCCCCGCACGGCGCCTCGGCGGAAGAGCTCGCCAGCGCCATCGCCGAAAACGAAGCCCGTGCCGACCTCGACAAGGAATTGGTCGACGACAACGGCTTCCCGGCCATGGCTGCGCGCAGTGAGGATGCGCTGGATGAAGCGCTGCAGGATGAGATAGCGGAATGGCTGTCCAGCCAGGGAATACAAACCCTCTTCAGCGCAGAACAATGGCGTGCGCTGACGCTGGCCACCGGCGTCGCGAGCGAACTGGCCAGCCTCGCTGCGGGCGAGTTGATGCCCATCGAAGGACAGCCGCCTACACTTCAGCTCAGGCTGATGCTCCCCCATGACTGGGCGTCCGACGTCCAGCGTGCGGCAACGATGTGGCTCAAGCACACCGTCTGCCAGTACGGCTGGCCGGAAGCCAGCATCGCCGCACTGGACTCAGTGGAGCAAAACCCTGCAATCACGCCCACCGCCGCACTCGCAAAGCTATTGCCAACACCATCGAATGACAGGCCCTTGGTGGCGATGGTCATCGCCTGCGCCTCCCTGATCGGACAGGAAAGCGTCGACCGCCTCGCAGCAAGCTCCCAGCTGTTCACCTCATCATCACAAGCGCGGGGCCAGATTCCCGGCGAGGGCGCTGCCGGCCTGCTGTTGACCGATCTGCGGCAGGCGCAGGCCTGCGGCGCAGAGTTCGCCTTGCTGGGTCCCATCGACGAGCAGCGCCGGGACAGCTCCGCCGACGATGCGCGTCGGGTCGATTCGACACTGTTGCTGGATATGGCGACGCAGATCGGCAAGGCCGGCGCCATCGAGCTGTCGCAGATCGCGATGATCGTGGCCGACACCGCCCACCGCTCCAACCGCGTGCTCGAACTGATGGGTTTGAGCGCGCCCGCGCTAGAGCAAGTCGATGCGGCTGACGACATCGTCCGCATCGGCCTCGGCAGTGGGAGCTGCGGGGCCGTGCCCTTCGTGACGGTGCTTGTGCTGGCGCGCTACCATGCGCTCGAGCGCAATGCGCCGGTCCTCTGCATCGGCAACGAGGACCCGATTCTGCGCAGCGCGGCACTGGTGCGTCCCCCGGCATAAGCCGCCGGGGAGGCGCAGCCGCTCAGACGTTCAGCGAATTCACCACCAGCTTGCGCTTGCCGTTCGACGCCAGCGGGATGTCGTTCTCTTCCTGCAGCGAGATGTCGAAGAAACCGCCCCAGCGGCGCTGCTGGGCATCCAGCACGAAGGCGCGCTGTTCGTCGTTCAGGCTGCCATGGCGCGGCACTACCGCCAGCGTGATCTCGCCCGCCTTCTTCTGCCGCACCTGATACAGGCGCACGAAGTCCCAGGTCACCTCGTCGATGACGATCGACAGACCCGGTATGCGCTTGCCGCTGCGGTCGACCAGGAATTCATGACCGCGGCCGTCGATGCCCGGGCAGCGGCCATCCGCATCGATCAAGCCATAATCGTTGGTCCGGTAACGGATCAGCGGCATCACGTCGTTCCATAAGGAGGTGCCGACGATTTCGGGACGATCGCCGTCCATGCGGTTTTCGTTCCAGCCGTAGAGCGGCTGGAACTGGTAATCCGAGGTGCCGCGATCGTCGACCTTGAGGAAGGCGAGGTTGGTGCGCTCCGACAGGCCGTAATTCAGGGACACGGGCGATCCGAACAGCCGGCGAATCGCCGCGAGCTGCGCCGGCGTGGCCGGTTCGGAGGCCAGCAACACCGCCTTGACCTGCACGTCGAGCTCGCGCGACTCGACCAGCTCGGCCAGCGCCGTCACCGAACTCGGGTAGCCGTGCACGTACTCGGGGCGGAAGCGCCTGATCGCCTCGACAATGGCCGCCTTGTGCTGCCCGTGGATGTGATAGGGCGACAGCATCAGGCGGTTGCCCACCACGCGGGCCGGTTCTTCGTGCGCCAGGCGGCGTGCGTCGGCGCCGATACGGAGGATGCGCGACTTGTCGAAGGAAAAACCGAGCTTGCCCCACTCGTGCGTGAAAAAGGCTTTCTCGATGTCGGCGAGGCGCTTGGTGCGCCACAGGCCGATGCCCTGCCCGGACGAGCCGCCACTGGTCGCGTACATCAGCTTTTCCGGATCGAGCCGGCAGTCGAGAAAATCGCGCTGCTGCGACATCACTTCTTCCTTGGAAAGGAAGGGGAAGGCAGCCAGCACCTCGTGCACGGGTTCGTTCTGCGCCTCGTCGACGCTCAGCTTGACGCTGCGCTGGTAGTAGGGCACATGTTGCAGCGCATGGACGAGGATCTTGCGCAAGCGTGCCTGGGCCTGCTCGGCGACGGTGGTCTTGTCCTGCGCCAGCATGTCGAGCACGCTGAAGAAGTCGGGATGATAAAGGACGCGGCTCGGGATGTAACGGCGCCAGGCGTAATAAGGTTTGGCCAGCAGGTCGTGGATGGTCACGGCGTCACCCATTCAGTACGCGGTTGAACTCCGCCGCCGACTTGTCGCCCAGCCCCAGCCTTTCCAGCGTACGCGCCTCGGCCGCGAAGTCGCGGTCGAGCAGGCCGCTGGCGATCACGATCAGCGCGTCGGCCGTCGGGGTCGGCACGCCCATCAGGCGGCCGATCGAGGACAGCAGCGCCAGGCCCATCGGTACGTCTTCGGTGATGAAGCGGGTCTGCAGCGTTGCCGGTCCCTTCGGCCCGCCTTCGCGCGCGTAGCGGCGGAACACGGAGATCGAGGGCTGCGACAGGTCTTCCTCGTTACGGAATTTGCATTCGTCGAAATAAGGCGAAGGCTTGCCCCCGGTGGCCGCGATGACGGCGTTCTTTTCCGCGTCGAGCTTGTACAGCAGGTTGAGGACGGACGGGGTGAAGGCTTCGCGGTACATCCAGAATTCGCCTTCCGAGTGTTCGATGCGGCTGGCGGACAGCAGGGTGCCGATGGTGTGCACGATCAGGTTCGGGTTGTGCATCGCCGACTCGACCACATTGCTGCGCGTCGCGACATAGGTCGGGAACAGGCGGGCCGCGCGCTCCAGTCCTTCGGCGGCGCGCTCGCGCGGCAGGAAGGCCAGCGCGTTGCGCGTATTGCGGAACAGGACGTTGACCACGCCCGGCTCGACGATGCGGGCGTCGTAGGGAAGGCTTTCGCCTTCCGCCAGCAGGAAATTCTCCTTCTGCTGGTAGGGCAGGAAATAGCAGGAGCCCATGTAGCCGGGCGCCAGCAGCACCAATTGGTGTGCCTTCAGGTAGGGGCCGATCAGCTCGGCGATCTCGGCATGGCACTGGGTCTGGGTCGTGATGAAGATCGCGTCCGGCGTCTCGGCGAAGGCTTCGCCGACGTCGCGGGTGGCCAGGGCGATGGACGCCGTGCTGGTCTCGCCGCCTTTGGGATTGCTGATGAGCTTGATCGTGCGAGTGTCGCGCACGGTATCGAAGTTCTGGTCGTGCAGCGAGTGCGAGGTTTTCAGCAAGGCGACCCGGTGCCCGTCCTGTGCGAGGATGGCGCCGAGCGCACATCCCGCATTGCCTGCACCTACCATTAACACATTCATGCGTCCTCCATTGGACCGGCCACGGACACGACGCGGCGAGCGTCAGTGCCAGGTTCCACCAGAAGGCGGCGGCCCAGTCAGTAGGTTCATCAAAGGCGGCAACAGGGTGTTATTGAACGTCGCGCAAACGCTTCCCGGGAGGAGCAACAGTGCCCCTCCACGTCACCGCACGAATTGAAAATTATCAAAGAAGCAGCACTTTAAGCTGATCATCGATGAAATTAAGATAAGTTTGTTCAATTGGGAAGTCAACCGAATTCCGCCCGCTGCTGGGCGGTGAAAGCTGTCTAGACGAGCGCATAAACCACGCTTTTGCTTGCTGATGCCAGCACGTTGTACGAAGCAGGAAGAAGCCCAATCGCGCCATGACGATCGCTCTGGAAAACCAGCCTGGCGCCTTCAGCCGATATACATATTGTTACAACTATAACAATTTGTCATTGTTGGCCTGAGCAAGATCAAACCCTTGATCGAAGCCAAGGGCCTCGATGCAAGAGGATTGCATCAGTACCCCGACGCCAGCCCCACACTAATCTGGTTGGTGGCACTTCCAGACACCAACCAGCATAAGGGCAGGCAAACATGGATACCTACATGCAAGACAACAGGGAGAGGGTCGACTTTGGCCGTCGCAAGCGCGAACTGGAATACCGGCGCGACTGGTTCCACCATTTCCGCACCACCGACGTGCGTGCCCTTGACCAGCTGTGGCGCGACGGGTTTGCCTACAAGGCGCGCCTGATCGAGCAGTTTCGGGGCCAGATTCCCCACCTGGCCGCCTATGGCAGCGGACCGTCGGCGGCCGGCAGGCCCTGGTTCAGCATCGGCCCGCGCAACGTCAATGGCCGCGTGAAGGCGCTGGCCGTGCATCCGACCGACCCCAGGATCGTGTATGCCGGCGCGGCCAGCGGCGGCGTCTGGAAGAGCGTGGACAGCTGCGAAACCTGGCGGCCATTGTGGGACACCACCCTCACGATGGCGGCGGTCGCGATTGCGATCGCGCCATCCAATCCCAACGTCGTCTACGTCGGCACCGGCGAGTGGACGCCGGGCTGGGGGCCGGGCTATCCGGGCGCCGGCCTGTATGTGTCGAACGACGCCGGCGCCACCTGGACGCTGCGCACCGGCGTGACGGCCCGTCGCGTGGCCCAGGTACTGGTGTCGCCGACCAATGCCCAGGTCGTCTACATCGCGGGCGATTCCGGCTTCGAACGCTCGCTCGACGGCGGCATCACCTGGTCGACGCTGCGCACGGGTGAGATTTCCGATGCCGTGATCGACCCGAACAATGCCAGCATCCTGTACATCGCGGTGCGCTCCGACCGCATCTACAAGACGATCAACGGCGGCACCACCTGGACCGGGCTGGCGGCCGGCCCGACCGGCGCCGACGCCAGCTGGCTGCGCCTGGCGATCGGCCGCAGCGGCGCATCCGGTTCGAACCACATCCTCGCCAAGCGCGACGGCACCATCTACCGCAGCACCAACGGCGGCAGCACCTGGACCACGCTGGCCGGCGCGCATGGCGGCGCGGCCTACCACGAATGGACCAACATGCTGGCGGTGGCCCCGGATGACGACAACACCATCTTCGCGGGCGGAGTCGGCGCCGAGCGCACGACCAATGCCGGCGCCAGCTGGACCGGGTTCTCGGGCAGCCTGCTGCACGCCGATTACCACCGCGCGGTATTCGCGCCGTCCGACCCGAACATCGTGTACCACTGCAGCGACGGCGGCGTGTACCGCTCGACCACCAAGGGCGCGGTCTGGGAAAAGACCAGTGACGGCCTGATCGTGACCCAGTTCTACGACGTCAACGCATGGCAGCGGTTTTCCACCGTGATCGGCGGCGGCACCCAGGACAACGGCACCAACGTCAGCACTGGCGGCCTGACCTGGCGCGGGATCCTGGGCGGCGACGGCGGCTACCTGGTAATCCATCCGACCGATCCGCACATCATGTATGCGGAGACCCAGAACACCGGCCTGCGCAAGACCTTCAATGGCGGCGTCACCTGGACCAGCATCACCGCCGGCCTGACCGGCACCAGCAGCTGGGTGGGCGTGCTGACGATGGACCCGGCCGCGCCGAACACGCTGTACATCGGCACGACCATCGTCCACAAGACCACGGACGGCACCGCCACGCCCTGGGTGCCGGTCAGCCAGAATTTTGGTGACCAGATCAGTTCGATCGCCGTGGCCCCGACCGATTCGAACCGGGTGTACGCGACAGCCGGCGCGCAGGTATTCCGCACCGACGACGGCGGCGCCACGACGACCTGGGCCAACAAGACCACGGCGACCCTGCCCGGCCGGGCCATCACCGACGTGGTCGTGGACCGCGCCGACCGCGAGCGGGTGTTCGTGTCCGCCGGCGGGCCGGCGGCCGGTCCCGGCGCCCAGGCCGTGTACCGCAGCACCAATGGCGGCAACAGCTGGACCGACATCAGCGGCAACCTGCCGAACGTCGGCGTGAATGCCATCGAACTCGATCCGTCCAACCCGCTGATCGTGTATGCCGGCACCGACGTCGGCGCGTTCCGCACCACGAGCGGCGGCACCAGCTGGCACGCCTTCGACGCCGGCCTGCCCAATGTGCCCATCACCGACCTGCACATCGATCCGGAGGACCGGGCGCTGTATGCGGCAACGATGGGGCGCGGCATGTACAAGGTGTCGATCTCGACGGTGGTCGAGCCGGTGGTCGACCTGTACCTGCGCGACAGCGAGCTCGACACCGGCGAACGCTTCCCCTCGCCCTCGGGCGAGCCGGATCCGCTCGACATCACCAGCGACGAATACTGGTGGATGAGCCCCGACATCAAGGTGCAGTCGTCCGGGCTGTACACGCCGGACGCGGTATTCGACGGCGTCGAGTTCGATAACGAAGTGCTGCACCAGGACGCCGTGCGCGGCACCAGCAACCGTTTCTACCTGCAGGTGCACAACCGCGGCTGGCAGAACGCCACCAATGTCCGGGTGCGCGCCTTCTTTGCCGACGCCTCGGCCGGCCTGCCGGCGCTGCCTGGCGACTTCTGGAGCGCGTTCCCGGGCAGCGACCCGTCCGGTACCGTGTGGCGGCCGATCGGCCCGGCACGCAGTATCGCCCTGCTCGAGCCGAACCGTCCGGTGATCGTGAGCTGGGACTGGACCGTGCCGGCGGGCGCGGCCACGCACAGCTGCGTGCTGGCCGTCTCGACCTGTACCGAAGACCCGATCACCACCACCCAGCTCGATCCCGGCCTGCTGGTGCCCAACGAAAAACGGGTCTGCCTGAAGAACCTGAATGTCGTGAGCGCCGGACCGTCCTCGGGCCAGAAAATCATGGGCATCGATTTCCATAACGCCTCGGCAACGGAGGCGCTGATCGACATCCTGGTCGATGCCACCCGCTTCGATGGCGCCAACCTCGGGCTGCTGCTGGGCCGGCACCGCTTCGCCAATCCCGAGACCGCGCTGCGCAACGCGACCGTCTATCCGCTGCGCCCGGGGGAATATCTCGGGGACTGGGGCGCGCGCGGCGGCGAAGGCGGCCGCCACCTGCAGGAGCTGCTGGCCCGGCTCGACACCACCCACCTGTACGAACTCGACCCGGCCAAACTGGCCGAGCTGCGCGGCATTCCGCTCGGGCCGGGCGAAGTGCTGCACGGCGCGCTCACCGCCTTCCCCTCGCGGCGTTCGTCGTACACCGACCTGAACCGGCTGGCGGTGTTCCAGCGCAGGGATGGCCTGCTGATCGGCGGCAGCACCTTCGAATTCCGGCTGACGCGCGCCCGCGGACTGGCTGCGGTATCGCGCATCCGCATCGTGCTCGAAAAAGTGCGGATCACGGACAAGCATGCGCATTTGTTTGCACGTGACGAGTACCGCTTCAAGGTCGCGGTCGGCTTCAACGAAAGCCGCTGCCGCCAGCATGAGGTGACCCTGCCGCACAAGGGCTACCTCAAGCCGAAGCACAAGGAAATCACGCTCGATGCCTGCGTGTTCGAAGGCTATGTGGCGGAAAGCGACCGCTTGCGGCTGGCAATCCTGCCTTCCGACCATTCCCTGTTCCACGACCACCCGCTGGTGCTGTTCAGCCGTGCCTTCGATGGCCCGCCGGAGACCTGGGTCGGGCAGTACCGGCCGGACGACGAAACGCCGGACCCGGAGCGCCTGAAGGACTGGGAGCTGTGGTACCGGATCGAGTCGCTGCCTTTGACTTAAGTTGAACGGGCCGCGACAGGGAGCCGGATCGCGAAGGTGGCTCCCTGGCCGCGCCCAAGGCTGCTGGCGCTGAGCGTGCCGCCGTGCAGTTCGACGATGCGGCGCGCGATGTACAGCCCCAGCCCCAGGCCGGTGGCGTTGTCGTGCTGCTGCAGCTTGAAGGCGCTGAATACGTGGGGCAAGTCGTCCGCCTCGATACCCTGGCCGGAGTCGGTGATGTCGATCTCCACCATGCCGTCCAGGCGCCGGATCCGGATCCGGATGATGCCGTCGGCCGGGGTGAATTTCACGGCATTGAACAGCAGGTTCCAGACCACCTGCTGCAGGCGCCGTCCGTCGGCCTCGAAGTGGATGTGGTCGCCATAATCGCTCGGGGTGACCTGCATCCGGATACGCTTGGCGTGGGCGTGGGTTTCCACCGTCGAGATGGCGTCGCGCAGGATCTGGCCCAGCATCACCGGGGCACGCGTGATCGACATGTGCCCGGTCAGGGTGCGTGCCGCATCGATCAGGTCGTCGACCATGCCGGCTTCCTGGCGCACGTGCACGCGCATCGCTTCGAGTCCGCTCACCGCTGCCGGGGGCAAGTCGGGAATCGTGCGCAGCATCAGTTCGATGCGCATCGACAAGGCCGACAGCGGGGTACGCATTTCGTGCGAGACCGTGGCCAGGAACAACTCGCGCGTCCGGTTGACGCGGGTCAGGTCATCGATGGTTTCGCGCTGGCGGTCGAGCGTGCTCGACAGCGTGCCGAGCAAGGCCGCATAGGTGCCCATGCGCTGTTCCGATACCGGCGCATCAAGCCGCGCCTCATTCCACAGCAGGTGGCCGGCCAGGCCGATCTGCTTGGCGATGCGCTCGCAGGCCAGCGGCGAACTGAAGTCGGCAAAGCGCCAGCCGAATACCAGCACCCCGTAGACCTGGCCACGCAGCAGCAGGGGCTGGGAACAGACGCGAAAGCCTTCGAACTGGGCCGACGCCGAGCTGCCCTGCGCGCAGGCGCGCTGCACCAGGCTGCGCTCGAGCTCGGTGCCTGGTCCGTCCTCGGCCCACAGGCGCGAGCGCTCCGCCAGCAGCTTGGCCAGGCGCGAGCCAGCGATGGGACCGATGCGGCGCACGCCCGCGGTGTCGTAGGCCGAGGTGACGAGGCCGGTCGCCTCGGTGAACTGCCGTAGGGGCTTGTGCCAGTCGTCCCAGTCGACTGGTGGCTTGTCCGGCAATTCGATCTTGATCACTGCTTGGGTTCAGCCGGAAGGCGCGTCGAGTCGGGCAGCGGCTGGCCATTGGCCAGGGCTTCCTCGACTGCCGGGCTCTGGCGCGACGGTGAGCGCGACAGCAAGCCGTAATAGGACGAGAACGGCAGCTGCGGCACGGCCGGGGTATCGCTGGCGCTTTCGTCCAGCAGGAGCAGCCCGCCCACGCCGATCGTGTATTCGCGCGTGACCTGCTGGTTGCGGCTGCCCCTGACCTTCGGCACCGCCAGCGCCCGGCGCAGCACGGTGGAAACCTCGACGTAGTTGAGCAGGATGATGTTGTCGACCAGGTGCGAACCCTTGAGTTCCTCGCTGATCTGCGACACGCCCAGCAGTTCCGGGCTCTCGTAGTTGAACAGGGTCGTGGCCAGGCGGTTCTTGAAGAAGCTCGCCAGCGCGTACAGGTAGTCGGCGACCTCGTCGCGGCTGGTCATTTCGTAGACGGCAATCGAATCGAACACGACGCAATCGATCTGCTGCTCTTCGACCAGCTTGACGATGCGGTCGAAGTGCACGTCCAGTTCGAGTTCCAGCGGCGACTCGTAATGGATGTACAGCTTGCCCGCGTCGACCAGGGGCTGCAGGTCGAAACCGAGCGACCTGGCGTTGCGGATCAGCTGGGCAGGGTGCTCGTCCAGGCTTACCAGCAGTCCCTTGCGGCCCTCGGCGATGACATTGGTCAGGAACTGGACGCTCAATACCGTCTTGCCGGTACCGGAAATGCCGCTCACCAGCGTCACCGAGCCTTTATAGATGCCGCCGTCCATCATCTTGTCGATGGAAGCAGAACCGGTCGACAGGCGCTCTTCCGAGGTGGGCTGGTCGGCCGAAGCAACCGGGCGCGACTGGGCGCGGCGGTACACGTGCACGCCCACCTCCGGTTCGATGCGCATGGTGTGGCTGCCGGCGATGTAGTCCTGGCCGCGCGACTTGGTCACGGTCAGGCGGCGGCTGACGCGGCGCCGCGATTCCTCGCGCGTGAGCGAGATGATGGTGTCGAAGACGAAGCGCTCGTGCGCCAGCACGCCGGTCATCGTTTCGTCGCGCTCGGCCGTCACCATGGTGGTCACGCCCAGGCGGGTCAGGCCCTCGATCAGCAGGTGCACGTCTTCGCGGAAGGGAATGTCGTTGACTTCCGCATACAGGCGCAGCGGCGTCAGGCCGTCGATCAGCAGGCGCTTGGCGCCCATGTCGACCAGCGCGGCGGCGAAGGCGCCGTCCTCGCTGCGGAACTCGCTCAGCAATACAGCGGGGCTGGTCTGGATGATCTTGATCTTGCCTTGGTCGATCATGCCCTGCAGGTCCCAGCTAAAGCCGGCGGCGTCGCGCAGCAGCTTGGCGGGATCCAGTTCGAAGGACACGATGGCGCCCGGCTCGTCGCATTCCAGGGCACCGTGGTAGATGAAGCCCAGCCCGAAGGTGGTCTTGCCCGAGCCGGGCGGCCCTTCCACGATCAGGTTGTTATTGCGGGGAATCCCGCCGTGCAGTACCTCGTCGAGTCCGGCGATGCCGGTCTTTACTAACGCGTTCATGGGCCTGCCTTTGTCTAGGTTGTACAGCTTAACATGGGGGAGCGCAGCCACGATGGCACGCCCGGAACGATATGTTGTCGTTGTTGAAATATTTTATGAGGGGAATTGTCCAGGTATCTGTGCGATGGAAAACATGCCATAAAACAAAAACGACCCGAGTGGGTCGTTTTTGAAGACTTCGCGAGG